>NZ_FOVZ01000020.1 GCF_900115295.1 Sphingomonas sp. OK281
CGCAAGCCCACCCATGGCCGCCGCCTCGGGCGAGGCGTTGAGGATCGAGGGCGACCCCGACGTCCCCGACTGGCGCCCATCGCCGATGCAGGGAAGCGCGTGGACGCCCTCACGGATCAGATACGCCGGCGGCCGCATGTTGACGACCTCGGCCGCACCCGGATAGCCGATCGGCCCCGCGCCACGCATGAACAGCAACGTATCGGTCGTGATCCCAAGCGACGGATCGTCGATCCGGTGGTGATAATCCTCGGGCCCGTCGAACACGACCGCGGGGCCCTCGAACGCCTCCAGATCATCCGGGTTGGACAGATAGCGTTCACGGAACTCCGGCGAAATCACGCTGGTCTTCATGATCGCCGAGTCGAACAAATTGCCGCGCAACACGATGAAGCCGGCGTCTTGCAGCAACGGCGTCGCGAACGGGCGGATGACGCGCTCGTCCTCGATCGTCGCCGTCCGGCAATTGTCGCCGATCGACTTGCCGTTCGCGGTCATCGCGTCTTCGTGGATCAGGCCCTGCTTCATCAGTTCGGCAACCACCGCGGGCACGCCCCCGGCATGGTAATAATCCTCGCCGAGATATTCACCGGCGGGCTGGAGGTTGACCATCAGCGGCACCTTGTGGCCATGCGTCTGCCAATCGTCGATCGGCAGGTCGACGCCGATATGGCGCGCGATCGCGGCGAGATGGATCGGTGCGTTGGTCGAGCCGCCGATCGCCGAATTGACGACGATCGCGTTGTGGAACGCTTCCTTCGTCAGGATGTCGGAGGGCTTCAGATCTTCCGAAACCATGTCGACGATCCGCTTGCCGGTCTTGTACGCGACCTCTTGGCGGTCACGATACGGCGCGGGGATCGCGGCCGAGCCGGGCAGTTGCATGCCAAGCGCCTCGGCAAGGCTGTTCATAGTCGTCGCGGTGCCCATCGTGTTGCAATAACCGGTCGACGGCGCGGACGACGCGACGAGCTTGATGAAGCCCTCGTCGTCGATCGCGCCGGTCGCGAGCAGTTCGCGCGCCTTCCACACGATCGTCCCCGAACCGGTCCGCTCGCCCTTGTGCCAGCCGTTGAGCATCGGGCCGAC
>NZ_FOVZ01000018.1 GCF_900115295.1 Sphingomonas sp. OK281
GCCGTGACGAGCGTGTTCACAGGCAAGGAACGGGTTTTCAACCGGCGTTTTCTGGTCATGGCGAACCACTACATGGTCGAGCCGACCGCATGCTCGCCGGCAGCCGGCTGGGAGAAAGGCCAGGTCGAAAACCAGGTCCAGACGGCACGCGGTCGGTTCTTCCAACCGCGCCTGCGCTTTGTCAGCCTCCAGGAGCTGAACGGCTGGCTGGAGGCGGAATGTTGCCGCTGGGCCGACCTGCACCAGCACCCTGAGCAGAAGGAACTGACGGTCGCCCAGGCATGGGCTGCCGAGCGCGGTGTGCTCCAGCCGGTCGCCGCGCCCTTCGACGGGTTCTACGAGAGCGAGCATGCGGTGAGCGGCACGTGCCTGATAAGCTTCGACCGCAACCGCTATTCCGTCTCGGCCAAAGCAGTGCGGCGCACGGTCCAGGTGCGTGCCTATGCTACCCGCATCGTCGTGCGCCTCGGCGATGAGGTACTCGCCGACCATCCTCGGTTCTTTGGTCGCGACCGCACCATCTACGACCCGTGGCACTATCTGCCGGTGCTCGTGACCAAGCCCGGCGCCTTGCGTAACGGCGCGCCATTCCAGGACTGGGAGTTGCCGCCTGCGCTGTCACGACTGCGGCGCAAGCTCGGCGCTGGCGATGATGCAGACCGGCGGTTCGTGCGCGTGCTTGCAGCGGTGCTCGACGACGGGCTCGATCTCGAGGCGGCCGTCCGTGAAGCATTGCTGGCCGGTATCACCAGCGACGACGTCATTCTCAACATCCTCGCCCGTCGGCGCGAGCCGCCACGACCGTTGGCCATCGCCACACCCGAGGACCTGGCGCTGCGCCATCCACCTCGTGCCGACTGCGGTCGCTACGACAGCCTGCGAGGTTTCCATGCAGCGGCATGAGATGATGACGGCCATGGCCGAATTAGGGCTCAAGGGCATGGCTGGTGCCTTCGACGAAGCGGTCACCACCGGCCTGCAGCGCAAGCGTATGACGATGGAAATCCTGACCGACCTGCTGCGGGCAGAGACGGCCCATCGCCATGCAGCGTCGGTCCGCTACCGGATGTCAGCCGCCAAGCTGCCGGCGGTGAAGGACCTCGACGCCTTCGTATTTGACGGCACGCCCATCAACGAAGGCCTGGTGCGCTCGCTGCACAGCGGCTCCTTCTTGGCCGGCCAGCGCAACATCGTGCTCGTCGGTGGTACGGGCACCGGCAAGACGCACCTCGCCAGCGCCATTACCGCCAACGTCGTGCGAAACGGCGCCCGCGGCCGCTACTTCAA
>NZ_FOVZ01000016.1 GCF_900115295.1 Sphingomonas sp. OK281
CTAAACTATCGAAAGGATGGATCTGCGTTCTGGAACGCGTTGTACCTGAGCCCTGTACGCAATGACGCCGGCAAAGTTGTATTCTTCTTCGCCTCCCAGCTTGATGTTACTGACCGCGTCAAGGCGCAGACTATCATTTCAAAGCAAAAGTTATTGGTCGAACAGGAAGTCGAGGCGCGCACGTCAGACCTCGAGGCCGCGCTAGATGCGAAAACTCTGCTGCTTCACGAAGTCGACCACCGGGTCAAGAACAACCTTACGATGATCGGTTCACTTCTGCGTTTGCAGGCGCGTAGCATATCAGACCCGGCCGTTTCATCAAAACTTGAAACCATGCTCGAACGGGTTGATGCGCTGGCGACAGTGCATCGCCGTCTTTATCAGTCGGACGACGTCACCCGGTTCGATGTCGGGGCGTTTACCGAAAATCTAATCAGCGACGTCGTTGGTGCCAGCCGACGCGACGACATCAAGCTTGTTTCGAAAATTTCGCAAATAGAGGTGCCGTCCAGTAAGGCGGCATCGCTTGGGTTGATCCTCAACGAAATAGCGACCAACGCCATCAAGCATGCATTTGCCGACGGGCGAGCCGGTACGATTTCCGTCCGCACCGCCCTGGAAGGCAATAATGCCCTGATCGAAATCACCGATGATGGGCATGGGCTTGCCAGCAATGACGTTCAGCCGGACGGCATTGGCAAGATGCTTATCTCCCGCCTCGCCAAGCAAGTCAGGGCCGACGTCGTGTGGTCCGACGCCGCCCCCGGGGTTCGTGTATCTCTCTCATTCCCGGTGGACGATTAATGAGTGTACGTGCCCAACCGCCGTTGAACGTGCTGATCGTCGAGGACGAAGCTCTTTTGGCCATGGATATCGAAGCGATGATCGAAGACGCCGGTCACCGTGTCGTCGGCGAGGCCGCGTCTCTCTACGAAGTTGAAGACCTGGCAAGCGATCTCCATCCGGACTTGGCTTTTGTTGACATACAGCTTGCGAAAGGCACCAGCGGCCTAGATGTCTGCGCGTTGATCAGGAAGCGATGGGCGGGCGCGATAGTCGTCTTCGTCACTGCAAACCCGCTCAAGATCCCAGCCGACTTTGCCGGTGGCCATGGCGTCATACCCAAGCCCTTCTCCCGGAATGGTCTGATGTCCGCAATGCGCTACATCGAAGAGGGTGTCTGCGATCCACCGCCCGTATCCCCGCAGCCAGCGAGCTTCATTGCAGCACCCGCGTTTGCCGCAGAGTGGTCCCAGACCAGTCCCTGATTTCCGGGTGATAAGCGATAATCCACGGCCTCACGAAGTGGGACGACAGATGACAGAAGTTATACATAAATTCGATTACGTTGATCCATCAACGTCTTACCGCTAGGACGTTCCCGCTTTGGACCGTCAGCCACTCCCACCTTCGCCTATTCGACCGCACGATGCCTCAGGTGTCGTACGCGAGGCTGTCGACGCATTTGCGTCCCGCCTCGACGAGCATGACCCCTTCGTTGCGGCGTTCGATCACTGCATTACGCCGATGGTCGTCAGCGATCCAACGCTACCGGATAACCCGCTGGTTTACGTCAATCGTGCGTTCGAGGCTCTGACGGGGTTCTCGGCAGTCGAGGTCGTTGGCCGGAACTGCCGTTTCATGCAGGGACCGTTGACCGATCAGGCCGACGTCCAACGCATGAAGGACGCAATTGCTCTTCGTAAGCCGATCGATATCGACCTCCTTAATCACCGTCGTGATGGCACGCCGTTCTGGAACCGCCTCATGGTCGCGCCCGTGCATGACGCGACCGGCAGCCTACGCTACTTCGTGGCATCCCAGCTCGATGTCACACTCGAGCGGCACGGGCTGTTGCAGTTGGAACGCGACCGCGACACGCTGAGTGCCGAGCTTGCGAAGCGCGAAGTTGCGCTAGCCGAACGAGAGGCCCGCCTGGCACTTGCGCTCGATGCTGGCGGACTGGGCACTTGGACCATCGACCTGCCGGAATGGCGGCTCAGCTACTCGCCAAGTTGCCTGACGAACTTTGGCCGGCCTGTCGGTGAAAAGTTGTCGATGGAAGGTATGTTGGCATGCGTTCATCCAGAGGATCGAGACCTCCTCACGAACTCGCTGAACAGCGCTATCGAGCATGGCACGCGGTATAACGTCGAATACCGCATTCTAACGCCTGAAGGCGAGCAACGCTGGATCCATTCCCAAGGCTCGCTGCAGCGTCGCGCGGATGGCACACCGTTGGCGGTTTCAGGCTTTTCGAGCAATGTTTCAGCTCGCAAATTCGCCGAGGAGCAACGGTCGGTTCTGGCACATGAACTGACGCACCGTGTGAAGAACACGCTTGCGACGGTCAGTGCCGTTGTGAGTCAGACGCTACGCGATGCTGCGTCCCTTGCTGAAGCTCGGGATGCGGTGTCGGGCCGCATCGCTAGCCTTGCGTCTGCGCACGAACTGCTGCTCAAGGACGAGATCGAAGGCGCGGCAATCGGTGAGATCGTCGAGCGGGTGCTGGCGCCGTTCATGGACAGCAACGGTCGACGGTTTTCTGCTGTCGGCCCGACGATACGGCTGACCCCGGAAGTGACACTTGCGTTGTCTATGGCACTGCACGAGCTGGCGACCAACGCGATCAAATATGGAGCGCTCTCGGTACCGGAGGGTCAGGTGAGCATAACCTGGGACCTGAACGGCAATGCAACGGAACGCCGACTTACCTTCTCCTGGACGGAGCAGGATGGTCCTATCGTTGCTATGCCAACACGTGTTGGATTTGGTACGAGAATGATTGAGCGCGTCCTGTCACGCCACATCCGCGGCAAGGCGGAAATCCAATATCTGCCGGAAGGTGTTCGCTTCGCAATCGAAGCGCCGATCTAA
>NZ_FOVZ01000014.1 GCF_900115295.1 Sphingomonas sp. OK281
GGTCAGTTTTTTCCCAGCAGATCCTTCAGCGCCGACACGTCGAGCATCGACTCCGCCAGCAGCTTCTTCAGCCGGCGGTTCTCGTCCTCGAGCGCTCGCAACCGCGCCGCCTCCGACACGGTCATCCCGCCGTACTTCGCCTTCCAGTTGTAGAACGTCGCGTCACTGATTCCATGCTTCCGGCACAGCTCGGCGGTCTTCACGCCGGCCTCATGCTCGCGCAGCACGCCAATGATCTGATCCTCGGTAAATCGGCCTCGCCGCATCACTCGTCTCAATCTGACGAGCTAACTTACCAATGGCATGAATTCTGGGGAGCAGGTCAAATCCTATATCGCATGCGATCTATCACTAAAAAATGATCCTATCGCATGCGATGGAGTTGTGTGTAGGTGTTACGTAACTATCTGAGAACCATGACCACGAACGCATCCGCTCCCGACCTGCCGAAGCTGAGTGATTTCCTCTGCTTCGCGGTCTATTCTGCAAATCTGGCTTACGGTCGGGCTTATAAGCCGATCCTGGACGAGTTGGGTGTTACGTATCCGCAATGGATCGCTATTGTCGCGCTCTGGGAGCAGGATAATCAGACCGTCTCCGGTCTCGGTAAAAACATGTTTTTGGAATCAAATACACTGACACCGATCCTAAAGAAATTGGAGATCCTTGGATTCGTCACTCGAACGCGTAGCTTAAACGACGAGCGGCAGGTCATCGTCAGCCTTACTCAAGCCGGTCGAAAATTGCGCGAAAGAGGCGCTCAGAAGAACCTGCTCGAAGCGTGTGGCCTGAGCCCAGATGAATTCCGGGTCGTGCAAAAGGCAATGGTCCGTGTGCGTGACAACCTTCTTGAGTTCTCAGCACAACGATCTCTTTAGCACATACTGATTTACTGAGTAGCCCCTAGATTTCTGGACGCCTCGGGTCCTAATTTTGAGGACAGGAGGCGACGATGGGGAAACCCAATTTCAGCGATGAGTTCAAGCGTGACGCGGTGGTGCAGATCACGGAGCGGGGTTACCCGGTAGCGGAGGTTTCGCAGCGCCTCGGCGTCAGCCCACATTCGCTGTATGCGTGGAAGAAGCAGTTCGCGAAGGTGGTGTCGGGCGATGCCAATAAGGACGCCGAGATCCGCCAGTTGAAGCGCGAGTTGGCTCGGGTGACCGAGGAGCGCGACATCTTAAAAAAACCCACCGCGTATTTCGCCAGGGATGCCAAGTGAGATACGCGTTTGTTGCCGAGCATCAGAACCAGTTTGGCGTCCGCGCGATGTGCCGGTGCCTGGCGATCCAGCCCAGCGGTTTTTACGCCTGGCGCAAAGCGCCGCTGAGCCGGCGAGCGCAAGAAGATGCTCGGCAGATTGCATTGATCCGGCAGGCCTGGAGCGACAGCGGCAAGGTCTATGGGTATCGAAATTTGCACGACGATCTGCTCGATCAGGGCGAGACCTGTTGTCCTAATCGCGTTGCCCGCCTGACCAACCTGGCAGGCATCAAGGCGCAGATCGGCTACAAGCGGCGTCCAGGCAGTTCAGGAGGAAGGCCTTCGGCCGTTGCTGCCAACACGTTGGATCGGCAGTTCGACGTGCCGCAGGCTGATCGCGCCTGGGTGACGGACATCACGTATATCCGCACGATGGAAGGTTTCGCCTATCTGGCGGTCGTGCTCGACCTCTACTCCCGTCGCGTGGTGGGATGGTCGTTGCAAAGCCGTCAGACAACCGATGTGGTTTTGCAGGCGCTGCACATGGCGGTCTGGCGGCGTAAGCCGAAGTGTCGGGTGCTGATCCATTCGGACCAGGGATCGCAGTTCACGAGCATGGACTGGGCTGCCTTCATCCGCGCTCACAATCTTGAGCACTCGATGAGCCGACGCGGCAACTGCCACGACAATGCCGTGGCCGAGAGCTTCTTCTCCTCGCTCAAGCGTGAGCGCATCCGGCGTCGGACCTATAAAACCCGCGGCGAAGCCCGGCAGGACGTGTTCGATTACATCGAGATGTTCTACAACCCGATCCGCAAGCACGTCAGGAACGGGATGCTGTCGCCCGTCGAGTTTGAACGGCAGCAGGCTTTGATGGCTCAAGGCGTCTAGAAAACTAGGGGCTACTCACCCGGCCGGATTGGTGATGCCGCCCGTCTCGCCAACAAGGTCAGCGCCGACCCAGCCTTGTACAGTCGAGCGGTTCGTGAGTGTCTTCCCCGCGTAGAGGAGGCCACGGCCGATCTTCGGGCGATCTACCTCGCCTTGCAAGGATTGCTGCCCGATCAGCCGCTCCCACAAATCTATGTAGTGATAGGAGCCGGTAATTCCGGTGGCACCGCAGGCCCCGGCGCTCAGGTCATCGGACTTGAGGTACTATGCGCGGAGAATCCTTCAGCCGTAGGCTTCAGGACGGCGCTTCGTCGCTTCTTCGCGCACGAAACCGTTCATACCTTCCAACAGGATATATCGGGAGTTGAGAAATCTCCGCTGTTGGGTGAAGCTCTTATTGAAGGAGCGGCAGACTTCATCGCCGCCTTGGTGACGGGAGAAGTACCCGAGCCGGACAGGGCGAGTTGGGCAGCCCAGCGTGAGGGAATGCTATGGGATCAGTTTCAGAAAGACATGCCCGTGAGCTTGGCGACTGTTCGAGACAACCCGCCCGTCAATGCAGTGAAAGCGGTCAATAGATGGCTGCACAATTATAAATCAACACCGCCCGGTTGGCCTAGTGAAGCCGGTTACTGGGTAGGTATGCGTATCTGGACGGCATACTATGCAGCTTCAACGGATAAGCATCGCGCTATTCGTGATATGTTGAAGTGGAATGATCCCGAATTAATCCTGCGGCAAAGTGGCTACCGCGGCTAAATTTCCAAATAATGCGGAGGGCATACATGAAAGTTGATGTTCAGGAGCTTCCAAACAGCGGCGTTTTCAGGGGCATTGTCGATGGAGACGCGCGCATAAGAGGCGGATCGAGCCTTGAAGTGAAGGGGATCATCAACGGCGATTTGCATATCGAGGCGGAGTCCAAGGTGCTGGTAAGCGGTATTGTGAAAGGCCGCGTTATAAACGACGGCTCCGAGGTAGAGCTTACAGGGATTATCGGGGGATAAGGTCCGACCGCGAAGCAAGCCCGATTCCCGAAATTCGATCGAAATAGAAAACGCCCATGTCGTTTCGTTGGCCGTTAGCTTCTTGACGCCCGAACTTTCGCCGCAAACGGCCATAGTGGCGAACTACAGGAGTAATGACGTGAACCGGAAGCGAGTCGTACAAGCAGTTTTTACTCACCTCGCGGTCTTCATCCTTCCGGTTCCGGCGCAAGCGCTTAGCCTATTTGTTCTAGCGCCTGTGCCTGCCTCTGCAAAAAGTGATTTAAATTGTCCTCTCAATATAGCCATTAAAAGGCTCGTTCCTGCACCGGAAAATATGTTGCGCAAGCTTCTTCCTGGAAGGATTATGAGACCCTACGCGCTCGCACCTGACGAAGGCGTGATCCAGTTCGTAAACGGGACGCGAGGAGCATATCTGGGCGGGTTCGTGGCGGGCAGGCGGACTGAATTCGACTATCGAGTCGAACGTAACAAGGTCTATGATTTAAATAACCTAACAGGCTTTTTTAGAATATTTCGCAATAAGTGAGGACGTTTCTACAGTGCAGTTGGTGACGGTAGTATGATCGCACGCCGCACCATATTTTCGGTGCCTAGTTAGCTTCTATATTAAGATCGGATATTTAATATCCACTATACCTAAAATATTGCGTGCCATCCGTTCGGAATCCTCCGTCGCGCCGCAACGTGCCATTTATCGCTTACAGCATCGTACCAATGAGCGTTGGATATCTACAGCCCCCATCAAACACCAACATTCCCAAAACACCATGGTAGATCGGGAAAGCATGAGCCTTCCCGAAACCCGTCGCGAACACTGAAACGGGAAGTAATAATGTCGATACCGGCTATCGCAACCGTTCGGTTGCGACACCGCGCCAGTCAGCTCGTGACCAAATAGGTCAGTGTGCCATTGCGCGGCATGACGATCATCCCCCGGTGCGCGAGTTCGTTCGTTACGTCCGTGTAGAACACGTGATACCACCAGATGAAATATTCGGGAAAGCTCACCCCCTCGGCAGCATAGGGCGAGTTGCGATACTGCGCTTCCAGTGCCGACCGGTGCTATTCAAGGATAGCAAGGAGCGATGGTGCAAATGCAGCGGCCATCGCATCCAGCCCAGCATCATCGGTAGGCCCCAGCACGGGTATGGCCGTTCGCCCGTTCGCCGCGAGGAGTCCGAGGGAGCGAAGTCCAGCAGCCCTCGCTTTGTTTACCGGAGCGGAAGGGTCACGCCAGCGCTGCAAGAGGTCACCGACCAATTCTTCCTGGGCCGCTTGCACACCGGTGCCGGGTGAAAAGCCGAACCGGCTAGTGAGGTCACCGGGCTCAAGCGTGACCAGATTGGTAGGTCCGCTGTACCGTTGATTTCCGTAAAGAGAGAGTGTCGTATCACCAACACCCTGCCCATGGTTGCCGTAGATGCCGAATGACTCGACTGGATCGGCAGGGCGTGTCTCGAAAACGGCATAGTAGTAGCGCCCTCCTCCACGTTGGGGCCGCAACACCTTAAGGTATCCCTCTTCAACCCGGTTGATCTGCCAGTTATCGAGCAACCCGTCGCTCAGCACGAGAAGCGATGCATCGGCGAAAGGTACGTGGGCGAAGCCGGGTAGCGTCGCATAACGACGGCGCACGGCGGGAAGGATGGTGCCGATAGCGTCGGCAGCGGCGCGTACGACGCTGTGTTGGGCGTATAGGAAACGCGGCTGTTCGGCCCTAGTAACGACGAGGGCAGTTGGACGAGCCTGCCCATTAGGCAGTCGTCGGGCCAAACCTTCTTGCACCAGCGCATTGGTTCGCCGTTCAACCTCCGCGCTCGGCAGTTTCAGTTGGCCCGCAATCTGGTCCGGCGGGAGGCGCAGGTGATAGAAGGCCAGCAGCGCGTCATTCGTGCTGCCCATTGGCAAACCGGGGCGGTTCTCACCCGCTGAAATCTGCCTTCCCTCAAAACTCGCGGTAACGGACGAAGCCGCTTCGGCACGTGTGCCCAAGGCGAGCAGAGTACCGAGCCCCACAATAGTTTCGCGGCGTGTCGAGATCATTTTTGCTCCGGCAGCGCTAGGTGTCGATCGTGTCTCTACCATAGGTGCCTGAACGAATTGGAAAATAGGTCATCGAGCCCCATTCCCGATTAGGACGGCAGGCGAGACAGCGCAGGCGTACTCGGAATCGATCCCTTTTGAGAAAGCGGATCTGCGACTGCCGGATTGGCGATCCGGCAGCGTATATCTGAGACTGTCCTATGTACCGGCCGAGATTGCAGCCATAGGTAACGCGCTCGCTTAGAGCTTGGTTTTTCAGGGTACGTCGCAATGAGAAATACGGCATCGCTCGCGTTAATTTGTTTGCTGGGGCTCGCCGGCTGCAACCGGCCGGCCGAGCCTCGCACCGAGCACTATTTTGAGACGCACGAGGCCGATCGGAAATCTGTGATAGACCAATGCAAAAATGCCGATCGACAATATCAGCCTCAGGAAGAGTGCGGGAGCGCAATGCGCGCGGATTACATCGTGACGATGAAGCGTGATAATTCCGCAAACTAGGTCCCGCTTGATATTAAAAGCAGCGACTTGATGCAGATTGTACCCGTGACACCCCGGCCGGGCGGCCATATCGACGCGGCGTGGAAAATAGCAGTGAACAGTCAGAGCTTTTGAAAGCCAAGTTGGAGCAGGCCCTGGAGCTTGCGGATGGGCTCGACCTTAACGTCGTTGGCGCTTGGATATCGAGCGCGATAGAAGCTCTACCCACCGTAGACGAGGCAGCCCAACACGCCGGCCGAGGGAACGGACCATAAACCTAACAGTTTCTATCGATGCTTGAAGCGTCCTGCCCTTTCGGGGGGAACGGCGGTGAAAGCTCGCAATGCCCTGTTGGTGTTATGATAGGCAGGGCATTTTTAGTTCTGGCGTCCGGAACAGACTTTGCCGCGCACTGTTTCTACTTTGACCGGCGCGGTTTCCCCCCCTGCCCCGCCGGTTACATGCGCCCCGCTGCC
Organism: Sphingomonas sp. OK281; assembly: GCF_900115295.1. Lineage (GTDB taxonomy): Bacteria > Pseudomonadota > Alphaproteobacteria > Sphingomonadales > Sphingomonadaceae > Sphingomonas. The sequence continues at coordinate 6,104 of NZ_FOVZ01000014.1, forward strand.
CCTCCGCAGCGGGGCGTTTCCATTTCAGATCACAACGTGCTGGCAGCGCCATCGCTGACGACTAAAAGCGTCTATATGCTACTCAATTAACCGGCCAAGTGTTATAGCGGAGCGGAAAGGAAGGCCCGTGAGCAAGACCAGCCTCAACCAGATCATCGAGGGTATCGATAGGAACCTTTCGTACCTGCATAAGGAGCGTTGGGCGCTTCGCTACGCGGATCTTCTCGACACTGTTCAGGCCACCACTGGCGACGAACACCCCAAGCGCGGGTCAGCGGAATCCTGTTGTGCGCGGCCACCAGCAGCGCGTTGGCGGTGGTCAGTGTCTCGGCGCGCATGAAATTCTGCTTCACCCAGCTCAGCCGCGACCGGCGCAGAGCGGGCACTTCGGGGCGAACAAGCGGTTCGAAACCAGTGTTGGTCGCCTCCGCGACGAGCACCGCGCAGATTGTCGTCGCTATATCCTCGGCGCGCGCGTTGCCCTCGCTGGCATGCGTAAACGCCGATCCGAACCCGGTTCGCGCGTGCATCTCCATAATCAGCTCGGGGAGATCGAGCTGCGGCAGGCGCGCATCGATCGCTTTGTGGAGATCGGTGAGGCTGAGCGGTTCGTCGATCTTGTCGAGTGGCTCGATCGACAGATCGGCACCGCAGGCCATCTTCGTGATGGTCACGGCATCGTTGTCCGGTACGCGCGCCGCTGTCTCGCGGTAGGCTAGATCGAGCCTTGCGGACAGTTTGGCGATTTCCTCGTCGCCGGCGACCGCCACGCCAACAGTGCGACATACCGTCGGTCGCGCCGCTTCCCAGGCTGCTCCCGTCAGCAGGCCTTTGCGTGGATCGGCATAGCGAAGCGAGCGAACGGGAAAGACGTCGCGGCGCCGGATAGCACGGCGTAGCCGGTCGAGCGTACAAAGCCGGTATCCGGTCAGATCGAATGCGCCGTCATCGGTTTTCAGTTGGCGATTCCAGGCCTTGGGGACGAACGCGGTCGGCGCCGCCCCACGACGCTTCTCGCCCCGGTGAACTCTTCGCAGGTGATCGACCGCGTCCAGTAACGGCCGCCCTGCGGGCGCCGCTGCGAGATCGAGACCGGCAAGCATTTTCGGCAGATAGCGCATCGCGCCAGTCTGCTGGCGCAGCTCGACGAAATAGCTCTCATCGGTTGGCCGGGCGAGCAGGTTCACCTGCGCGACGGCGTCCTTCAGCGTTGCCCGGTCAACCAGTGCGAACACGGCCGCACGCACCTCGATGTCGCCGATACTATCATCGAGCAGGACAGCACCGACATCGCGAAGCCGCAGCGATGCGCTGTCGAGGTCGCGCAATGAGCGCATCCGCGCCTCCTTGGCGTTGATGCGCGCGTTGGAGAACATCCTGGTCGACACCGCATCGAACAGGTCGATGACATCGTCGCTGGCCGATGCTTCGAGCGTGCGGATGAAGGCAACCAAAGTGGCCGCACGCCGATCGTCGGGAAGCCGGGCCACGGCCTGCGCTCTCGCGGCGCCGGCAAATCGCGCCAACGCGGCCGCCTTGCCGGGTGGCACGCGGTCGAGTTCGGGCAAGCCTGTGGTGAACGTGCGAATTTCGGTCAGTCGGTCGATCGCACGGCTGATCTCGGGGCCGCTTTGTAGATATGGCCCGTCACGCAGCCGGTCGAGCGGGCTTTGCCTTCCGTCCCCGGTAACAGCGACAAGTGTATCGAGCCGGGCGCGTTGCTCTGGCGTCAGCCTGGCGACCAGACGGCGATGGACGTGCGCGGCGACCCGCGTGCGGACCCGTGCGATATCGCGCTCGAGGACGGACAGGCCGGGCAACATCACCTTCGATTCGAGCAGCCACGTCGCTGCTGCATCGAACAGCGCCGAAGGCCGATCGGTGCCTGTCCAGCACAGCGCGTACAGGAAGCGGTGCAATCGGAACGTGACACCGGGATCGGAAAAGACCCGATAGCCATAATGGTCGCGGATGCGCGGGCCGTGCCGCCACCGTCCTTTGGTCGCGCAATATCGCGCCATCAGTTCGGTCGTCGTGCCGATCGCCAACTGGTCGCCCGCAAACTGTCAATCGGCGTCCAAAAAGGACCCCCTATCGGCGTCCAAAAGAGACCCCCTTCGTTGGGCGGCGTGACGGTAGCGGACGCGCCGTTCGCGCTGGTTGCGGCGTAGGGCGGGCGTAGCCCGACCGGAGGCGTAACCAGCGCGAAGCGTTCCTCTGTCGGGTTCCCGAGGGCTAGCTGCGGTGCTTGAAGCGCCAGCTGTCGTTGCCGGTTTCGACGATGTCGCAGTGGTGCGTAATGCGGTCGAGCAGCGCGGTGGTCATCTTGGGGTCGCCGAAGACAGTCGGCCATTCGCCAAAGGCAAGGTTCGTAGTGACGATGACCGAGGTCCGCTCGTAGAGCTTGCTGACCAGGTGGAAGAGCAGCTGGCCGCCCGAGCGGGCGAACGGCAGATAACCAAGCTCGTCGAGCACCACGACCTCAAGGCGTGACAGCTGAGCTGCAAGCGCGCCGGCCTTGCCGAGGCGAGTTTCCTCCTCGAGCCGGTTCACCAGGTCGACCGTGTTGAAGTAGCGGCCGCGGGCGCCGTTTCGCACGACGTTGGCGGTAATGGCGCTGGCGAGGTGCGTCTTGCCGGTGCCCGTACCACCGACGAGCAC
>NZ_FOVZ01000019.1 GCF_900115295.1 Sphingomonas sp. OK281
GCCGGCGCGCCCTTCGTGTCCGCGGAGGATACGGATTTCCTGTTTCGTGCAGCGGGCCTCGACGTTGCGGTGCTCTATGACCCGCTGATGGTCGTCGATCATCACCATGGGCGCCGTGATATTGAAGACGAGACTCGATTGCTGGCAGGGTACAGCTTTGGCGACGGCGCGCTGTACGCCAAGTATCTCGTCTCTGATCGACGCGCGCTTCGCGCCATCGTCGAGGATATTCTTGCCGTTCGCTTCGACTGGACGCGGCCTGTGAAGACGCATGCCGGTATCAAGCGGTTTTACTGGTTCCGGCTGCGCCATAAGGCCCGGGGCTTGGTCTACTTCTGGTGGATTGCCCTTCGGCGAAGTATGTCTCGCTCCATCCGATAAGCTTCTCGACTTGCTGGTCTTTCCTCCCCGATACACCATATTCGAATCATGGGCGGACGTGTGAAGCGGAAGGCAGGACTATTGGAGGCGGAAGCACGGACGATCGCTGCCGAAGACGCCGGACGTTGCGGACTGTGCGAGCGACCCTTGGGACGAAAGGTGGAATGGCATCACCGCATTCCGAAAAGCCGGGGTGGTACGGAGGTCATCCCGGTCCATCCGATCTGTCACCGTATCATCCATGCGAGTGTCTCGAACCAGGATCTGGCGACGACGTTCGCAAATCTCGATGCCCTGAAAGCGCGCTCGGATATCGGTCGTTTCCTGCGCTGGATCGCCGACAAGCCCGCGGACTTTCACGCCCCCACCCGCCGCGCCGATATCCGTTGAGTGCACCGACCTCGACGAGAGATCGTCATCGACAACGGTCTTTTATGTCGGCGGCACTTAACGATCGGAGGACCGTTCCTTCAGCGACCCGAACAGCAGGACGCTTTCCATGACCGATGATCCGCGCACCAGCCACCCGACGAGCTTTCCTGGTGAACCGCAGCAGCCCCGCCCTGGACTCGGCGCCAACATGAAGACCAAGCCCGACCACGGCGAGGAAAGCTATGTCGGCAAGGGGCTTCTCAAGGGTAAGGTCGCGCTCATCACCGGGGGTGATTCCGGCATCGGCAAGGCGGTGGCCATCGCCTATGCACGTGAAGGCGCAGACGTCGCGATCTCGTATCTCGCCGTCGAGCAGGAGGACGCCGAAGATACACGCGCCTGGGTGGAAAAGGCGGGACAGCGATGCGTATTGCTGCCGGGCGACATT
>NZ_FOVZ01000013.1 GCF_900115295.1 Sphingomonas sp. OK281
ACTTTGATGGGATCTCGGCGCGGGGTGGAGCAGCCCGGTAGCTCGTCAGGCTCATAACCTGAAGGTCACAGGTTCAAATCCTGTCCCCGCAACCATCTTGATTTGCGACGTCTCCTCGGTCACCACCGCGGAGGCTTTTTGCGTTCCCGCTCCGGCGCATAGTGTCAGCATCGATGCCAGCTCGCCGCGTAGGTCGATGGCTAGATTGCCGTCTTCTGGCGTCAGCACCACCGCCTCGATCAGCGCGCGCAACCGTTCGAACGCCTGCGCCTGCAGCGCTTCGTCCTCGAACGCTGCGGTAAGCTGTTCGACCTTCTTACGATACACGCGGCCCAAGTCCGGGGTAAGCAGCCTAGGCTCCGGGGAAACCGTCTCTGTGGTCTCCTGTTCGGCAAGTTCCAGTTCGGCGAGCAGGACCTTGCGCCGCTCAGTCCAGATCTTCATCTCCTCGACGAACACGGTCGCATCCACGCCTTTGAGGATAGCCGCCTTCGCGCACCCGAGCTGATGATCGAGATTGGCCAGTTCGGCTTCCCGCTCGGGGCGGGCGCTGACGGTTTCAGCGGTCAGGGGCCGGGTCTCTGCCTCGTATTCCGCGAGGAACGCTGCAACGATATCGTCACGCAGCATCTCGCTCGACAGGCCTGCCAGCACGCGTGTGTCGAGTTCGTCCTGGCTGATCGTCAGCCGGTTGTCGCACCAGTTGGGGCCCTTCTTGGCGGCGCCCTGGCAGCCGAACCGCGTCTTGCCCGATTTGGCATAACTCGCGCCGCAGCTGCCGCAGGTCATCTTGCCGGTCAGCAGATACCGCGGGCGCTGCTGCGCAAAGAACGGCAGGCCAGCCATCTCGGTACGCGGATTCGCCCCGCGCGATAGCGTCGCCTGGCGGGATTTGACCCTGTCCCACAATTCGATAGGTACGATGCCGAGCGCCGGGGACTCGACGTCATCGGATCGCTTGTCCTCCGGGTTGACGAAGGCATGACGTTTGCCCGTTTCCGGGTTCTTGCGATACGTCTGCTTGCCGTACGGCCGTCGGCCTACATACAGCGGGTTGTTGAGGATGCCGGTGCCACGTGCGGCATTGCCGGTCAGCGTGTTCGGCGTCCAGGCAGCGGCCTTGCCGAACGGATGTCTGCTGGCTTTGCCGCTACGCGGCGATGGCACGCCGTCGGCATTGAGGCGCCGCGTAATGGCGATGGGCGACAGGCCGGCCGCATAGTCCTCGAAGATCCGGACCACCACCCCGGCCTCATGCGGCACGATCTGCTGCAGACCGCGAATGCGTTCGCCGTTGCCGTCGTGCTCGATGCGCTTCTCATAGCCATAGGCAGAGCCACCGGGGTTCTTCCCCATCGCGTGACGACGCACCAGCGCATCGCGCGTCTTGTCGCTGGTGGCGCTCAGCTCCTCGGCGTTGATCGTACCGATCATGCCGATGTGTAGCGGCGTGACTATGCCTTCCTTGCGCGTCGCCAGGAGGATGCCGCGAAACCGGAGACGGTCGAACAATGTCGCGATGTCGGCCTGACTGCGCGACAGCCGGTCCATCGCGTCGGCGTAGACGATGTCGACGCCGCCTGCGGCAACGGCCGCGAGCAGCGCCTTCATACCCGGGCGGTGCATCGTAGCCGCCGATGCCGCTGCGTCTGTGAAGCAGTGCACCTCCTGCCAGCCTGCGCGCATGACCTTGCGCCGGCACATCATCAGCTGCGTCTCGATCGACTGCACGTCCTGTTTGTCCGTCGAATACCGCGCATATATCGCACACCGCTTTATCTTTCCTCCGTTCGTGCTTCCTGCATTTGCAACGAAGGTCGTCATGATGATCGCCTACCCGTTTTCGGGGCGACCTGGTTTTTCTCAGACCTCTGATGCCGCGCCAGGTCGCGCGCCAGCAAACGCGCGAGGTCCAGCGCGAGATCGTGGAGCGGGGAGGGGGGGCTGCGACGGCATCTAAGCCAGTTGGGATGCGCGGCATCAGCGTGAATCCAACCTTCCCACATAGTTACGACAAGGCATCGGCAGGCCGCCGTCGGCCGATCTACCGGTGTTCATACTGGTGGAAAGCGGACCGGCTGCTTTCGGGCAGCGTTCGCCGTAACCGGCCCTTCGTTCACGCTGTAGGGCAGGGGCCGATTGGCCGGTTTTCGGTGGAAAGCGGCCTCGTCTCTTTCAGGCGGCGTTCGACGTAATTGGGCCTTTGTTCATGCGGACCGACAGGGGATGCGCACCGAAGTGGGAATCAGAACTTAGGCTAACGCTCGATCCCGTCATAAGGGGATGACTTGCATGCGGAACATGCTCGTGAATTGGCGCCCGCACTTCGTAAAGCCGTTCGAACGTTTGCATCCGTCGCTTTCCCACTACTTGACCTTACGATCTATTAGCTTCGCGCGCTCGGCCCACCAAGCACCTCCATCACTACGGAGTGCGCTACGCACCCTGTCCAAATACCGGCGCCCCCGCGAGCTGTCGGCGGCTAGGTCGACCAACTCCTTCCAGAGCGTGCCGTCATCCACAACCGTTCCGAACTCGGCCGGGGGCAGATCCCGGTCAACAAAGTTCTCCACGACGGCGCGACGGAGCTTCTCGCACTGATCCCAATCACGCCAGATTGACCCGTATGGCAGCCGCGGCTTGACGATACGCCAAGCCGCGCCGGGCAGACGCTCGGAAGCCATCGCCTCATGGAGACGCTGCGTAGATAAGAAGAAAAGCCTGCCAGCCGACCTTGATCGCCATCCTCTGGCGCGGTTAAACAGGAAGGCGGCCAGCAAGTCCTCGCCCGCCACGTCATCCGTGGTTCTCGTGCGTTCGACTGCCTTGACCCACGGGTCGATCCCAATGCTGTTTGGCACGGCGTCGGGGTCGAGGGTTTCGGCAAGGAGAAACAGTAGTGGCCTGTACCACAATCCTCCATCTGCCATGCCTTCCGCAAGATCGTCCGTCCGCTGCGCGATGACGCGGACCCAGCCTATTCTTGAGCGAATGCCAGCGACGTCCAGCCGGGATAGGGCGGCGACCACAGGGCCGATGCCGAAGCGGTCGACCACCGCCATCGAACAGTCGTCACGGCCCGCCTCTACGAGCGCGATGACGATCCGGGTCGCTTGATTATGGTCTACATCCAGTGAGCGGATCAGTCCGATTGCGTCGATCGATGCGATCCTCCAGAACGACGCCCACTCTATGACGTCCCGACGGAAGCGAAGTACTACCGGAGCGGCTTCTGGCACGGCCTCGATAAGCTTAACCAGATCGTCGGCATCCGCTTCCGGAAGTGCGGCTTCAACTGCATGGTGGAGCGGATCGTCATCGGCCAAGTCTTCGGCGAGGAGATCGGCCTTCCATCGGAAGAGGGCCCGTCCGACAATAGCCGGGTCGACTCCAAACAGGTCGCGCTCGGCCCGAACCTGCTGCAACGCGAAGTTGACGAGCTGACGGTCCTCTAGACCCGACCGCGTGAGCACCGCGCGCGCGACCGCGGCGCGCGCCATACGGCCTTGGCCTGGACCCAGCCGCTCGAATTCAGAAACGGCGTCTGCCAACCTCAATGGACCGGCGTTAGGCTCCAACGCGATGTGCAGATGGACCAGCGAAATCATGGCTGCCCGCCCATTGGTGACGTCGGAACCCACGTCGCGTAGGAATTGCCGCAGGCCCGATCGTGCCGGGCGCTCGAGGTCGTCGAGTAGCGTGGCGACCCACTCCCCCTGCTCATCTGAGGAAGCAACAACGCCTTCTGGGATCCTTAAGCGACTCGATCGACCTGTATCTATCAGTTGGAGGTCAAACGTGTCCGCCGACGTTGAACGGTCGTCCGCTGAGAACGAGCAGAACCGGAAAGCGCGCCGCAGTCGAGGCCACTGCTGCATCCAGATGGATACAAGGAGACCATCATCTTCGGGACCCTGGCGTTCGGAAACAATCTTGACCTTCGGCTTTCCGTAGAGCGCGCTGACCCACTGCCTTGCTCGCTCGAGATAGGGTGACGGTACCGCCGTCGGTGACTTCGTTACCTCGACCGCGAGCTGAGAGGCGAAGCCGGAGAGGCCTGCCCCGGTGGGGCGCCGGAAGAGGTCGAGTAGGTCTCCCGCCGAGCGAAGGCGCGCCAGGTCAGCAAAGTCGATGAGGAGTGAGTGGGTCCATACACAGCCCGGCCGGTTCATCTCCGGCGCGGCCCACGTCCGTGCTAGAACGTACTTGCCGGAATCCGCGAGCGGGTAGCCGGTCAGATAGCCTTCCAACGGGATGCGGTTGCCGCTTCCGGAGGCGTCGCTCAGTACCAGCATGATGCGGGCGTCGGGCTGCGGGACCTTGAACGATCCGTTGATGAGACGGTGGCCCTCGCTGTAGCCGTGAAGCGTCTGGTCGAGCTTTATGCGGTCAGTGCTCAATGCATCAGCCATTGCAACGGCTCGGTCAGATCGTTCGACTCCCGCTCGCCAAAGAAGAGGCGGATGCGGTCACCCGGAGCATGCCCTCGAGCACACTGTCGTTGCCTGTCAGTTCACGCTGAAGGGCTTGAGCTTCGTCCTCCATGCGTTCGGCATGCACAAGAACCCGCGCGCCTTCATCGGTTAAGACGAAGCCGTCTTTGGTGCGCTGGAACAACGTTTGCCCAACGGCTTCCTCCAGTGCGCGGAGACGACGGCCCATTGTAGGCTGGCTCTGTCCAAGGCGGCGTCCCGCACCACCGAGACTTCGCTCGCGCGCAACGGCGAGAAATACCCGCAGGTCACCCCACTCCATGATCGCTCCTCAAAAGTGAATGCTCCTCGTGCAATAACATTCATTTTCGGCGAGGGGAAATGAGCCCACATCAATCTCAGTTCAACTGAGGTTACGATGATGCCCGCAAAGACGATGTTATCTGAATGTCGGCACAGGTCAGCCAGATCTGCTTGCGCAGGCGCTGATCGGATAACGGTAAGCTCCACGCGCTGGATATCGAACCGCGAGCAACGCTGCTCGATATATTGCGAGAGCGCTTGCAGTGCTGTGACCGAAGCCATCATGATTGCGAAGGAGCGTGCCTGACATGGCTACCAAAATTGGTGAAAACGCGCAGCGTATCGACGGCCCGGACAAGGTTCGCGGAAATGCCATCTACGGTGCCGATCGTGCCGTACCGAAGATGGCTTTCGCCATCCCCGTGGCCGCTACAGTTGGGAATCGTACATTCGTGACGTCGTTTCCTGGCCGGTAAACGGCATCAAATCGAAACGTGAGGTCTGAGCTCGGACTAGATGCACGCCACCGGTAAGGCGGCCATCCCGTTCGGCTCCGATACGGATGACGTGCTCTGATGCCGGTCGAAAACTGGTCGCATGAAATACCTGCTCGCGAGGCACCACGAGCTTGACGGGGCGGCTAACGGCACGGGCCGCTACCGCCGCAAATACTGTATGTGAGGATAATGAGCCGCGCTGGCCGAAAGCACCGCCCACGTAAGGTGAGACAACACGCACATTTGCCAACGGGATACCAAGCTGGGCGGCAAGTCCGCCTCGCATCGCAGATGCCGCCTGCGTACCTTCGTGGACAAGGAGCTTCTCACCATCCCACTCGGCGACGGTCGAGAGAAGCTCAAGTGGGTTCTGGTGTTGCGGCGGTGTGTTGTATGTTTGCTCAAACTGGACAGGCGCGGCAGCGATGGCCGCCTCCGGGTTGCCGGCGACAAAATCCTTGAAATATTTCGTGGCCTCGGCCTGCAAGAGCGACCTGGTTCCCTTCGCGTCCAGCTCCACTGCGGCCGGCGCTACGGCGTAGCGGACGTCGATCAGGCTAGCGGCTCCTAACGCTGCCTCCATACTTTCTGCAATAACGAGTGCGATCGGCTGACCGCGGTACATAATTTCCGCCTCCTGCATTGGCTGGAAGCTTTGGCTCGCCGTTCCACCGGCAAAGGAGAATTGGGCAGGCTGTAGTCGAACCATGTTTAGGTGCGTGAGTACGGCCAATACACCTGGCGCACGCTCCGCACGGTGCGTGTCCATCGCTGTGATCGCCCCCTTGGAAGACGTTCCGTGGCGCAAGCACGCTGGTTAGGTCCGACGTTCAGACGCCCGGTTTCATGCGTGCGCCCTTCGAGGCAGCCTCGTTCTTTGCGCTCGAAAGCGCAATGGACGAACTAGCCGAGAAGACTGGCATAGATCCGATCGCGCTCAGGCTCGCAAATGATGTCCACAGCGATCCGATTAGCGGCAAGCCCTATACAATGCGGAAGCTGAAGGAGTGTCTGGAGAGGGGCGCTGATCGGTTCGGTTGGAGCAAGCGTAATGCGCGTCCAGGTTCGATGCGTGAGGATGACGGCACGTTGATTGGTTGGGGCGTAGCGGCGGGGGCGTACCCTTATATCTCTGCGGTCGCGGAGGCCACGGCGCGGCTCGGCGTTGACGGTTCGCTGACCGTTGACGTTGGCGGACATGAGATGGGACAGGGCATCCGAACCGCAATAGCGATCGTCGCTGCCGGGGAGCTTGGGGTAAGTGCTGAGAATGTAATTGTCAGGATTGGCGACACCTCCCACGGCCCACAACATACAACCGCGGGTTCATGCGGAGCGGCCACGGTGTTACCTCCTGTGCAGTCGGCGGTCCGGGATATTCGAGCGCAACTCGACAAGCTGACCGGGAGTGGAAAAGGCCTCAAGCCCACTGACGTCGCTCGGCTTATTCGTGCGACCGGAAAGACGGAATTGATAGGGAGGGGGGTGAACCTTGGCCCTAAGAATGACCCCTCTGCACTAACTCTCGCCGACAAAGGCATGCTGTCCTTCACAGGTCCGGAGTTCCCTGAGTTCGTAGCGTTCGCGTATATCGCGCACTTCGCCGAGGTTCGCATTAAACCGGGTACTCCGACGCCACGTGTCACCCGCTGGGTGAGCGTAATCGACTGCGGACGCGTTATCAGTCGCCGGACAGCCACAAGTCAGGCCTATGGTGGCATCGTATGGGGAATCGAAGCAGCGTTAAGCGAAGCAAGCGAGGTCGATCCGCGGTTCGGCGGTTTCGTTAATAATAACCTTGCCGATTATGCAATGGCCGTGAATCTCGACATACCTTCTCTGGACGTGTCGTTCATCGACGAGCCAGATCATCAAATAAACTCGTTGGGCGCAAAAGGAGTTGGAGAAGTAGTGAGCGTCGGCGCCATCGCCGCTGTCGCAAATGCAGTTTACCATGCGACGGGCAAGCGTGTTCGCCATTATCCTATCCGTGCCGACGATCTGATGTCTTGAGCGGTTTCGTTAGCTTAAGCGACGCGCCCCAGCGCCTGACCGTTACTGAGCACAGAACGACAACGTCAATGGCTGTGATCGACCAGATTGGGTTGTCACGAACCAATCACGTACCTAGATGCGCAGGATAATTGGAGTACCACATGTCCGACGATACCTACGCGCCCAATCCTGTTGAACTCGCAACCGATTTGACGATTGCTTGGCTAAGTAATCCAAATACCCGCACTTCGGCTGATGACGTTCCGGCATTTCTCTCGCAAATGCATGCCAGCGTATTGAGCCTTGTTGGTGGCTCGGTGGAGCCACCTGTCCCCGAAACGTCCGCCCAGGAATACACCGGCGCGGTAACGGCCCGAAAGTCGCTTGCCAGCCCCGATCATATTATCAGCATGATCGACGGCAAGCCATACAAGACGCTGCGACGCCATCTGGCGACCAACGGCCTGACGCCAGCCGAATACATCCAGCGGTACAACCTCAAATCGGATTACCCGATGGTTGCCCCGACCTATTCGGAAGCACGTCGTACGATGGCCAAGAGCATCGGATTGGGTCGCAAGCCTGGGCAGACCAACGCTCCCAAGGCAGACGCCCCTAAGGCAGCACCGCGCAAGCGTAAGACTGAAGACGCACCGGCAGAGTAAGCTATATGGCTGGCCTTTGGAAACAAGAGGCCAGCCAAGTAGTCGCGCCTTGGTCAGCTGCGCTGCTTGACGATCGGTAAAGAGCTGGTTGGGTCATGTCGCATAAGGTGCCTGACGCTAAAGTCAGCGATGATCTTCAAAGCCCTTGATCAACACGTGGCCTGGTCTTTCGCTCGTTTGATCGTCCGGGCCGATGCGTCGAGCAGAGACATCATCTTCGGGTACATATTGTGACTGGCGGGCGACGAAGGCGGGGCCAGGGCACCTATCACGATCACCTGACTAAGCAGCTTATACTTTTGTCGCGGTGTTTTTCTCTTCGACGGCGCTGAAGGCATCCATCGTCCGAGTTGAGTAGACCAGGGCCGCGCCGGCGTTAACACTGATAGCTACGCCAAGGGCTTCCGCTAGTTCCGCACGATTGGCTCCGTGTTTATAGGCGGCATCGGTGTGGACCGCGATACAACCGTCGCAGCGTAGGCTTACCGAAACTGCCAACGCGATTAATTCGCGGATTTTTCCGTCGAGCTGGTTGGTATTGTTTCCGGCCTGGCCGAGCTGACCATACCCCTTGACCGTGTCGGGGCTCAGCTTGCCAATTCCACCGACGCCGGAAAGCACTTGCTGACGATATGTATCCCATTCCATCATATGCATGGCTATCGAGATCCTTTTTCGGTTATTTGATTTTCGGCGACCGATGGACAGGTCAGTTCGAAGGTGCCGGCTCGAATGTTTCGGCAGATGGAGGCGACGCACGAGCGGCTTCGCATCCCGACACTGGCGTTAATTCAGAACGATACCGATCGCTGCGTTATCCGCATTGTCGCCCATCCAGTAGCCGTAGCTCTGGGATACCTCGACGAAGTGAAGCATATCGGCAGGCGTCGGCGGGGGAAGCGAGCCAGTCTTAGCTCGTCCGACGTCAATAAAGAACTGGCCGAGTTTGATAGTCGTAATGAGGATCAGCGACACGTCCTGACCGGAGGCGTTACGCAATGCGTGCCGCGCGCCACTCATGACATCAAAAACGTCACCGGCTTGAAGAACGTGCCACGCCCCATCGAGATAGCCCTCAAGTTTACCCGAGAGAATATAGAACGTCTCCCGGTCATCATGGCTGTGAATCGGCACCGTTACGCCGTTCGGAATCGAGACATCGGCTACGCAGTATTGCTGATCAGCCAGTACCGGGGTTCGGTACGTAAATATAGGGCCGACATATATATCGACGATAGGCAGGTCTAAGTCATATTCTGCGGACATCTAATAATCCCTTGACCGGTGTCCGGGGGAGAGGCTGGACACCGATCGTTTGGCTAATATGTGAGCCCTTACGTGAATTGACCATCGACACTTTCGTTTGCTTAGTATGCATATGTGTTTGGTGCGACCATGTCTTGATACTGGTAGCTTCTTACCTGGGTGCTTCTCGAGCACTATCGGCTTAGGAAACTTCAATGCCCATGATCGACGTCTACGCGCCGGCAGACATGTTTTCTGAGGAGGCGGGCCGCTGTCTGGCATCTGACTTAACTCAGGCGGTTTTAGCTGCAGAGGGGTTTCCCGATCCTGCCCCCGTAAATGTGCAGCATGTTACGGGATTCTACATTCATCGTTTGCCGTCTTCGGACGTCCATACTGCCAGAACGGGTAGTGCTCGTACGGTGCGCGTCGACGTCATCGCTGCGGCAGGTGGCCTTACGTCTGCAGCCAAAAAGGTAATTATTGAAGCGGCAACCGAAATCGTTGCCCGTCACGCGCTCGACAAAAATCAAACTAATCGCACATTCGTAGTCGTTCATGAGGCGGCCCCGGGCGGATGGGGTATCGCGGGTAAAACCTTCAGTAAAGATAATGTCGCCGACTTTCACGCGCTGGACATGAGCTAGATTAGCTACACAATTCTCCTCCTCACGCTCCCCGGAGTAATGGACGTCTTGGTAGATCAGTTTTCTGATTACAGGTAAAGAACCGCCGGAGGGCATGTTCTAACCGGTTCTGTGAGACTTGATAACTGAAATAAGGGTTTGGCCCAGACTAGCTACGGAGGCTTGGAATAAGGATTGCGAGTTATGTTGGCCATAGGAAAGCGTCACCTATCAATAATACTGACCGTCGCGATAGTGGTATTGATATTGCTCGCACTTGAGGTTCACGTCATTCCATACGCCTTGATATTAATTGTCTGGGGCGGCGCACTACGGGCCTTCCCGTACGCTTGGCCGCCTAACCATTGATCGAGGTCGCGCCGTGATAAACACTGCCACTGGGTCAATCAGGATAGAGTGCGATATATCAGGCCTTTAACCCGAGCTTGGCGATAACGGCTCAAGGTACGTTGGTCGATCATGCATATCTGCATAAAGTCCGTGCGCAATCGTGAGTGGTCGAGGGACCACCTTGAGCAGACAACGACCTGACTCGGTTGCTCCCGGCAACTTCCTCACACATCAAAGGATAGTGAGATGACGTTGGATCCAGTAGATTGGGCAGCGACGCGCGAAACCGGCCATCGGATGGTCGACGACATGTTGAGTTGGCAGGAGAGTATCCGGACGCGCGCTCCATGGCAGCCCGTACCGTCTGCGACGAAGCTCCGCCTTGATGAGCCTGTCCCCTATGAGGGCATGCCTTTGGACGCGCTGTACGACACATTCGTTCAGGATATCCTGCCTTACCCAACGGGCAACGTTCACCCCCGTTTTTGGGGATGGGTGATGGGGTCGGGAACCCCAACAGGGATGCTCGCAGAGATGCTCGCTGCAGGCATGAACTCACATGTCGCCGGCTACGACCAAGCGGCTTCTGTTATCGAAAAGCAGGTCTTGGCTTGGCTGAAGAAGCTGATGGGATACCCGGAAACGGCAAGCGGTCTCCTAGTTAGCGGCGGAACGGCCGCGAACCTTAACGGTCTTTTGGCAGCTAGGGTCGCGAGAGCCGGCTGGGATGTGCGCGAAGAAGGTCTTCAGGGCGGCCCGCCCCTCACTGTTTATGGTAGCAGTTCGGCATCCGCTCGGAACGCCGCCTGTGCGAGGAGGTGCACCTCAACCTCGCATATCGTTGGTTCTGCCGGCTCAATCTGGGCGACCGAGTGCCCGACCATTCCACCTTCTCCAAGAACCGGCACGGCCGCTTCCGCGCCTGCGACCTACATCGTCTGCTATTCGAGCAGGCAGTCACGCGGTGCGCCGTGGCCGGGCTGGTAACGGGGCGCGACTTGGCGGTGGACGGCAGCACGATCATGGCCGACGCCAGCCGCGAGAAGAAGCTGAAGGGGGCCGACGCCGCAGACGAGCTTCGTGCCGGGGAAAGCATATCGCGACCCGTCGCCGAATATCTGGCGGCGCTCGATGGCGCGTTGCCGCCGGACCCCGACGAACCAGCGCCCGTCGGTCCGACCAGCATCTCGCCGACCGACCCGCAGGCGGCGCTCACCTGCAAACACGGACCGGCGCGCTACGCATACGCCATTAACCCCCTGCTCGACCTCGACACCGATTGCATCCTCGACGTGGAGGCGACGCCCGCCCGCTTCGCAGCCGAGGTGGCGGCGACCCGGACGCTGGTGTCACGCGCCGGCACTAGGCTGGGCATCGAACCCGCTAGTCTCTCGGCCGATAAGGCGTATGGTAGCGGTCGGCTGCTCGGCTGGCTGATCGACCGGAACATTACGCCATACATCCCGGTCATAGCCCGGACCCGCTAGCGGGTCGCCTTCTTCACCCGGGATGCCTTCCGCTACGACCGCGAAGCGGATGCCTACTGCTGTCCGGCGGACAAGCTGCTCAGCCATTGCGGCACCAACCGGACCAAGCAGGTGCGTGTCTACCGAAGCCGGCCAGCCGATTGCGCCGCCTGCGAGCTGAAGCCGCAATGCACCATCGGTCCGAAGCGAGGTGTCACCCGGCTCGTCAGCGAGGAAGCCCGCGATACCGTGCGCGCCCTTGCCGGCACCGACGCCTATGTGCCCGCACGGCGTCGAAGACAGCGGATCGAGCGCGTGTTCGGCCACCTGAAACGCAACCTGGGGCTACGAACGCTCAAGCTGCGAGGCCTGTCAGGAGCCGCCGAGGAGTTCACGATGGCAGCCGCGGCATACAACCTTCAGCTGCTCGCCCGGCAGGCTGCGCCGGCCTGATACGCGGCGTATCCTACCGTGCCGGCGTCACCGGCCGTCCGCCACGCCGATTTCGCGCAGGCCTTTTTCAACGGTCTCGAACGGTTGTGACACCCTGTACCGACGGCTTTCGGCTTTCGAACGTTCCAATCCTGAAAGCTGATTGGCAAAAAGTACCCAGAATAAGACGTTCCGACCGGCTCGCCGGACTCGCCCCGGCGGTCAGTCCGCACATATGAACGAGCGGCAGGTTTCGGGCAGAGGGAAGGGGCACCTGAATGGCCGGGATTGGGTCCGCTCAGACCTCGGTGCGTTCGGCCAATTCCAAAGCGTCCTCCACGTCAACGCCCAAGTAGCGCACCGTGCTGTCGATCTTGGCATGGCCGAGAAGGATCTGAACGGCGCGGAGGTTGCCAGTCGCCTTGTAGATGATCGACGCTTTCGTGCGCCGTAGCGAGTGCGTCCCATAATCCTGCGCCGGTAGGCCGATGCCGACCACCCACTCGCGCACGAGGCGGGCATATTGCCGCGTGCTCATGTGGTCCATGTAGTCGTTGCGGCTCGGGAAAACGAAGTCGTTCAGTGTCCCCCCACGTCGCTCCAACCATGCTCGCATCGTCTTTCTCGCCGTGTCCATTATCTCGAACTGAACCGGTCGTTTGGTTTTTTGCTGAACCACGACGGCGCGGTCACGGACGCGCCCGCCGGAAACTACATCGCCGATCCGCACCCTGACCACGTCACAGCCGCGGAGCTTGCTGTCGATGGCGAAGTCGAACAGCGCTCGGTCGCGCAGTCTCCTCTGCTGGTCGAGCCAGAAGCGAATGGCCCAGACCTGTTGCTGTTTCAGCGCCCGCTTCGCACCAATCAGCCGGCCTTCGTTCCAAGGCCGAAGTTCGTGAAAGGCGGGGTCCATTGACGAGTGACCCATCGATCATCTCCATCGGCCCAGATCGGTCAATCGAGTATACGCATGCGCAGTAAACCGCCGGTTTAGAAATGTGGTTGATCGGCCGTCGATGATGCTGAACGAGCTGTCGGTTTCGGGCGGCGCCTGGCGGTCGCTGTGCAGCCGGAAGTGGGTCTCAAAGGCCCGCCGGTCGCCAAGCAAAGATCTTCGGTATAAAGGCATGCCGCGATCACGGCAAAAAGGACGCCATCGTGATAATCGAGCATCTCACACCTGACGCTTATGGCCTCCTTATCCTAGCACCTGAGATTGCGCTTGGCAGTGGCTGGCTTGGCGGCGACAGGGTCGTCGGTCGCGGAGCCATTCGTGACCTTTTAAATAAGGCCGCTCGTTTCAACGAAGACGAACGACAGAGACTGACTATCCATTTGCCCGGCAGAGCGCTTACGCTCCGGTTGGATGAGATTGAAAAATACTACGGAGCGTAACACTGCTCCGCGATGGTAGCTGAATGGATGCCCGCTTGGCAATTTAATGGCTGAGTGGCCGGAAGTAAATCTTCCTGACTCTATCAGCATAAACTGAAGTGCGAAAAGAGGGCGCGTCATCGTGATTTCGCACCTTTGAAGCCGCACCTCTTGATCGAACGAACAATCACCGTCGCCGGGCCCGATAAGGATGCGAGGTAGCTGCGTAGAGCTTGTCGTCGGTCAGCGACATGAGCGATGCTGGCTCCGTTAAGCGGGACGGGCTTTCGGTTGAACTGGATCCGCTTGGCTGTCAGGCTCAGACTAATCGATTGGGGAGAGGCGCGATGGACACGATACGGCGGATTGGCTGGTTCTATTTCGTTGGGTTAATGGCGGTCGTCGCGATCGGGTATGTTCCCGGATTCCACGATGCCGACGGCAATCTGTTCGGGCTGTTCAAGCTCGACCTGTACGACGACAGCCTGCACGCATTTTCGGGAATATGGGCTGGGGTCGCAGCTTGGTGGTCCTATGGCGCGAC
Source organism: Sphingomonas sp. OK281 (assembly GCF_900115295.1). Lineage (GTDB taxonomy): Bacteria > Pseudomonadota > Alphaproteobacteria > Sphingomonadales > Sphingomonadaceae > Sphingomonas. The sequence goes on from NZ_FOVZ01000013.1 coordinate 13,935, forward strand.
GCGAACCTATTTCCGGCTGTTCGGTCCGCTCTACTTTGCCGATGGGGTGATGGGGCTGTTCCTAGGCAGCGGCTATCTGGACGGCGGCATCTTCCTGTACGGGCCAATCCAACAGTCGCTCTATGCGCATGTCTTCGCCAATCTGCCGCATTTGCTGATCGGCGGGTATGCGATGCGGGTCGGCTATCGGTTGGCTGCAACGCAACGGACGGCGGTCGCGTGAAGCGACGCTGGCGCCTGCTCACGGGTCTTGGCGCCATAGCAGCCGCGTTGGTGCTAGTGCCGATCGGCGGCATCGAACTGGGCTGTCCCGCGGTGCCGGGGGGCGCCCAGATGCCGCCGGGCCCGAGCATGGTTCCCGTCGCCGCGCGTCGGCCGGAGGCGCGGACTTGGCTTACCTATCCCGAATGGCACATCGTCTATTCGGCGGAAAGCCTTGGTCGGTATCTCGGCAAGGGCGGGCGGCCTAGCGGGTATGACTATGGTGCGGATGTCGCCGGCTTCTGGCGCAGCTATTGCGCGATCAACCGCGTCGCCGGGGCACAGTCGGGCGCCGCCGACGCCAAGCAGATGATCTACGTCATCGGCATCAGTTTCACGGTCGAGATGGCAGTCAAGGCGGGCTGGGAGTCGACGATCGGCCGGGTTAGCGAATGGCTGGGTGGCTGGCACAGCCCGGAGGATCGTTACGCCGCCGGCGTTCAGCAACGCTATGGCGCTTTCATGCATGAGGTGCCGTGGTACGGTTTCGATTTCGTCGGCGCTCTCGCGGGTTTGTGGAGCACGGATGGTGCCTGGTCGATCGTCCGCCGCCCCGAGCGACGCGTCGCGCTGAGCGCGGAATATGGCATCAAGGCGGTGTATGCGAAGGGGATCGGTGCGCTCGCGGCGATGCAACCCGACGCTACGACGCTGGTCATGACAGTGATTGCATCGCCCCAGGTGATCGCGGCCGTCGATCCGCGACTGCATCCGCTGGCGACGGGGAACGGGCGCACGCGCGTAAGCGCGCCGCGTTACGGGCAGTTCACCGATTTGCTGTCCAAGCTGGCGGAACATCGCCTTGAGGTGGAGAGCATTGCCGGCAACCGCACCATCTTCATGACGGTGCTCGCGCCGACCAAAGCGGTGCCCAGCGCGGCGCTGCTCGCGATGCCGCTTGGCGATCGCCCGGGCTGGTCGCGCTACGGCGTTACCTTACCGGTGACGGAGCTGACGGCGCGCATCGCCGCTGTCCGCGCATCGGGCGCGACGATCGAGCACGTGTATGATTACTAGGGTCGCGCGCGGGGCGGCGCTGGCCCTGCTGGTGCTCGGGCTTTGGACGCTGGTGATGATCGCGATGCCGTTCGTCGGCCCTGCGGGACGACAGGTAGCGGTGATAGGCGACGGTGCCGCTGCGGTGCGGGCGATCGCAGTGGCGGGCGGCAGCGTCGTCGAGGTCCGGCGCGGTGCGACGCTGGCGCGCTCTGCCGATCCCCGCTTCGTGGCAGCGCTCTACGCGGAGGGGGTGCCGCTCGTGATCGAGGGGCGGGTAGCCGCCGGCTGCTTCGCGAAAGCGGGGGCGTAGCGCGCGTACCATGTGTTGCTAAAGAGCCCGTCGGGATCCCAGGCACGCTTGGTCGCGAAGAATGCGCCGATCTCGGGATAGGCGCGTTCGAGCTGCGCGGGCGAATAGTGAAGCTGATACGGCAAGAAGAACCGCCCGCCCTGCTTCGAGGTCAGATCGATGAGGTCGCTGGTCAGCCGGCGCATCCTCGCAGTCCCGTCCGCGGTGGTCGTCTGATTGAGGTAGAGCACGACCGAAAAGGCGGGGGCAGGGGCATAGGACAGCGCGTTGTCCTCGATCCCGACCGCACGGATCGAGGCGTTGACGACATTGGCGTCCTGCGCCCGAAAAATGTCACGCATGCCATCGATGAACGGCAAGATCCGTTCGCGCGGCACGAAATACTCGTGGAGGATATCGGTTTCGCCGGGGAGGTCGTTGAACAGATAGGCGACCGAATCGTGCATCGGGTCGTTGCGCGCGACCAGGCAGGCTTCACCCGCCCCCTGCGCCTGCGCGCGCGTCACGGTGCATGTCTCGATCCGGTGCTCGATGTTCTTTTCGCTCCACCATTTCAGCGCCTTGAACAGGTCGTTCTTCTTGGCGAGGTTGACTGTCAGCCGCCGGACCTTGGTCGACGCGACCTCGCCCAAGGGTTGCCGCAGCAACGCCTGATCCTTGGGGAAGCGCCGATATTCATACACCAATGCCTCCTGCAGCAGTGTCTTGGGCGCGGTGGAGAGGTGGACGTAGCTGAGGCCGACACTGGGATCCGCAGCGATCCGCGCGAACGTGTCGGGAAAGGCGCGATAGTCGATCAGCTGGCGTTCGGAGCGGTAGATGTCGTTCGGCACGACATCGAGCACCGCAGAGAGAATCACGGCGAACAGCCCATAGCCGCCGACGATGTGGCGGAAGAGATCGGCATTCTCGTTGCGCGAGGCGGTGACGACCTGACCGTCGGCGAGCATCACGCGCAGGCTGCGCAATGATCCCATCACCGCGCCCGCCTGATGATCCATGCCGTGCGCGTTGACCGAGATCGACCCGCCGACCGAGAAGATGTCGGTCGACTGCATCGCCTTCACCGCGAAGCGGGGATGCACCGCAAGCTGGATCGCATGCCAGGTCGCGCCGCTGCCGACGGTCACGGTCCGCGCGTTCTCATCCAGCCGGATCGTCTGCATCCCCCGCATGTCGAGCACCACGCCGCCTGCGCGGAACGCCTGTCCGCCCATCGAATGCTTCACGCCTGCCGCCGATACCGGCAGGTGGTGTGCTCGTGCATAAGCGAGCGCTGTCGCGACATCGGCCTCGCTGCGTGGGCGGACTACGCCCGCCACGGCGGTACGGCTGAGGCAGCTCGCGTCGTTGACGGTGCCGCCGCGTTGCGACCAGCGCGGCTCGGCGAGAGTGGCCGGCGCAGTCGATGAAGCAATCCCGGGCAGGTGGGGTAGAACGTCGGCGCAGTCCTTGGGCCCGGTCGGGCCAGCCGCGAGCGGTGCGACATAAAGCGCCCCGGTGCCGCCGGTTAGTGCCAAGGCGGAGACCCCCACGAGAAGATATCGGCGTCGTGACACGGGACCTCGCCTTCTGCGCCATGATCGCGCCCAAGCCGTTGCCAAGGTCGCGTCTATGATGTTCGTTGCTAACTCGCTGAAGGCCGCCATGCAAACCCAGTTGGCCACGCAGGGTCAAAGCCGGTCGTCTCGTTTGCTCCATCACAGTCCGGTTTCGAGGACATCCTGTCGAAGCGGTGTTTTGATCGCGCAGAACCCGGATCGGCGGTGACCGACGAATCCGCTCGCTACTGCCAGACAAGGCGGTGACATGAAACTGTCACCGCCTTGTCGCCCGGAAGTCGCACACAGGCGCTAGGCGAGCCCAGGCACGGCCTTGGGGGCACCATTACATGATCAGGATTTCGAAGGTTGCGCTGGCGGCCGGGATCGCGGTGAGTGCGCTCCACGCGGCGACCGTCCACGCACAGACCGCGCCCGCGCTCGCCCCCGCGATGACGGAGCCGACGGAGTCGGCCGAGCCTACCGATATCGTCGTCACCGGCACCCGCGCCGGAGAGCGCAAGGCGATCGAGGAGAAGCGCAAGGCCGACAATTTCGTCGACGCGATCTACGCCAACGATGTCGGCAAGCTGCCCGACCAGAACGTCGCCGAGGCCGTGCGCCGTATCCCCGGCCTGTCCGTCGCCAACGATCAGGGCGAAGGGCGCTATGTCATCATCCGCGGGATCAACCCGGATCTCGTCAACGTCACGCTCAACGGCATGACCCTTCCGGCGCCCGAGCCCGAGGGTCGGCAGGTCAAGCTCGACGATATTCCTTCGGCGCTCATCAGCGCGGTGGTCGTCACCAAGTCGCTGACCGCGGATCAGGATGCAAACGCGATCGGCGGGTCGGTCGACGTCCGGACGCTGTCGGCATTCGATCGCAACAAAGCCTATTTCGCGGATGCCCGCGCCGCCTATGGCTGGTCGAAGCTGAACGACGGGCATCCCTATGAGGGCGATATCCAGGTCGGCGGCCTGTTCGGCCCGGACCGCCAGTTCGGCGCGGTGCTTTCGGTCAATTATTCGAAGCGGCCGATTGAATCCGAGAATTTCCAGGGTTCGACAAATTACCGCGTGCCGGTGGCCGCGAACGGCTTCGACGTACCCGACCAATATGGCCTGCGCGACTACAACCTGACGCGGACGCGCAAGGGGGCGGTGCTCAATCTCGACTGGCGGCCAAGCGATACGACCAAATTCTTCCTGCGGGGCACCTATTCGGCGTTCGACGACAACGAGACGCGCGACCAGTTCATCATCGACAATCAATCCGCCTTCACCAACCAGACCGCGACGACCGGTACGTTCCGCGGCCGCGGCAGCGTGCGCGTGCGGCGGCGGCAGGAGGAGGACAACACCAAGTCGGTACAGGGCGGTGGCGAGTTCGATCTGGGGCCGGGGCATCTGGCGATCAGCGGCGGTTACGCGCGCGCGGAGAAGCGCGATCCGCTGCGCTCGGAGTATAATTTTCGCACCGGCGGCACCGCGCTTACGGTCAATTACGACGTGTCCGACACCCCCTATGACTTCGTGCCGACCAATACGGTGGCGCAGACCGCATATACCTTCAACAGCGTCAATTACGACCGCCGGCTCGCGGTCGAGAAGCTGGCGCAGGGGCGGATCGATTACACGATCCCGCTCGCGTTCGGCAGCGACGGGTCGTCGATCAAGATCGGCGCGAAATATCTCGACCGACACAAGACAAACAATCGCGACTACGTCACCTATGGCCTGACCGCGGGGCGGACGTTCACGCTCGCCAACGTGTCCTATCTCGGCGACACGAGCTTCTACGGCAGCGACTACACCTTCGGCCCCAGGATCGATTACGATCGTGGGCAGGCCTATCTTGCCGCCAATCCGGGCACGATCACGCTCAACACGGCAGGCTCGATCAACAACAGCCTTGCCAACGATTACGACGTCAAGGAGCGGATCATCGCCGGCTACGCGATGGCAACGCTGAAGTTCGAGAAGCTGACGCTCGTTCCCGGCGTCCGCGTCGAGCAGACACGCGACCGCAGCCAGGCGAAGCTGATCACCGCGACCTCGTCGATCAACTCCGGGTTCAACAGCTTCGGTTCGAAGCAGTATACGGACGTCTTCCCTGGTCTCAACGCCCGCTTTGATGCGACCGACGATCTCGTCCTGCGCAGCGCGGTGACGACGTCGATCGGCCGTCCCAATTATGCGCAGCTCGCGCCGTTCGTGTCGGTCGACCAGACCACGAATCCCAATTCGGTCTCGCGCGGCAATCCGGACCTGAAGCCTTACAAGGCGCTCAATTTCGACGGCGCTATCGAATATTACCTGCCGGGCCAGGGGCTGATCTCGCTCGGCGGCTTCTACAAGAAGCTCGACGACCCGATCTACGCCCAGTCGCTGCTCGGGCAGAGCGGCACCTTCGCCGGTCAGGCGCTGACCAACGCGACCGTGTCGACCGCGCTCAACATCGACAAGGCGAAGGTGTACGGTGTCGAGGTCAATCTCCAGACCCGCTTCACGTTCCTGCCGTCGCCGCTCGATGGTTTCGGCGTCAGCGCCAACTACACACGCATCTGGGGCAACGGGAATGGCACCATCCTGGGCGCGACGCCGCGGACCGGCGACATCCCGCTGTTCCTGCAATCGAAGCATGTCGGCACCGCCCAGATCTTTTACGAGAAATACGGTTTCGCTGTTCGCGCGGCCTATTCCTATCGTTCGGCCTATCTCGACACGCTGGGTGCGACGGCGGCGCTCGATCAATATACCGATCACAACGGCCAACTCGACGTTAACGCCAGTTATCAGGTGACGCCGGAATTGACGTTCTTCGCGAGCGCGACGAACCTGACCGACGCGCCATGGCGCCGCTACATCGGCACGAGGGCGCAACTGGTCGAGCGCGAACGCTACGATGTGTCGTTCCGCTGGGGCGCGCAGCTCCACTTCTAGGATTTCCGATGCGATCCATCCTCTGCACTGCCGCCGCGATCCTCCTGGCCTCAACCGGTTCGGCCGTAACCGCACAGGCCGGCCTGCGCGTCGACCGCGTCGTTATGCTGATGCGCCACGGCGTGCGTCCGCCGACGAAGGCGCCGCCGATGCCGGCGGGAACGGCGGCGGAGGCCTGGCCGGACTGGCCGGTCAAGCCCGGTTATCTGACGCCGCACGGTGCCGACGCGCTGCGTCGCCTGGGTGCAGCCGATCGCGTGCGCTTCATCGCCGAAGGCGTCATGCCGCGCACCGGATGCGCGGCCGTGCGCATCGTCGCCGACAGCGATCAGCGCACGATCGCGACCGCCTACGCCTGGGCCGCGGCGGTAGCCCCAGGCTGCAAGGCGGACATCACGCATCGTCCGCAGGATGTCGGCGATCCGATCTTCTCGGCGATCGACGAGCGCGCGGTCGCCTTCGATGCCGGGGTGGCGCGAGCCGCAGTGCTGGCCGATGCCGGACCCGACGGTATCGCCGGTGAGGAACGCCGCCTGCGCCCGGTGCTGTCACGGCTCGACACGATCCTGTGCGGGTCGGCGCGCGCCGTCTGCGGTGTCGCCGGTGAACCGTCCGCGCTCGCGCCAATTAAGCCCGGCAGCCGGCCAAAACTCTCCGGCGCGCTCGATCGCGCCTCGACTGTCGCGCAGATCTTGCTGCTGGAATATGCCGAGGGCAAGCCGATGCGCGATGTCGGCTGGGGCCGCGCGACCGCCGCCGACATTGCACGTGCGTCCGAACTCCACGCGGTCGAGTTCCGGCTACTCGCGCGCCCGCGCTACGTCGCGGCGGCGAATATGGCGGGGATCGCTCCCCTGGTCCACAATGCGCTCAGCGATGGGCGGGCCGATGCGCCTGTGATCACGATGATCTCGGGACACGACACCAACATTGCGAGCCTCGCAGGCCTGCTCGACCTGCACTGGCAGGTTCCAGGACTAGCCGCAGACGATCCTTCGCCGGGTGGCGCGATCGTGTTCGAGCGGTTGGTTGATGGATCGGGGCACCGCTATGTTCGTGCGGTCTACCGGTCTCAGACGCTGGATCAGATCCGCACGCTTGCGAATTTAGGTGGTGCGACCAGGCCCTATCGCGCCGTGATGCCGATAGCGACCTGCTCCGCGCTCGGCATCCGTGGCCTGTGCACGCTCGACGAATTCGAGGCCGTAATAACCGCAGACGTCGCCAGGCTGGCCGGATAGTGTGCCCGACACGAGGATGATCGTCTTCCACGACGTAAATTGTTAGCGGTTGCGGCGAAAGCTCTCTTTACGAGCTTGATCCCAGAATTCGAGGAAAGAACAGCGATTGCGCCAGCGAATACTTGCACAAGTCGCGGATCGATATGAACGAACGACCGGTCTCGGGAAGTACAGATAATCCATTGAGTGTCTGGGATTGGGTCGTAGCGGTTGAAGGGCACAGGATCTAATCCGCCCACCTGTCGCCATTCACTTAATGCGCTGGCGTAGTCATAAGCGGACAATCGTTCATAACCGGGTCCCGCGAAGGTATGTCTCTCATCGATCGGTTCGAACTCTCGGTGCCCTTGATCCAGGCGCCGATGGCGGGCGTCGCCACACCTTCGCTGGCGGCAGCGGTATCCGAGGCGGGAGCCTTGGGGTCGATCGGGGTAGGCGCGACCGACGCCCTCGGCGCACGGGCTATGATCGAGGAGGTGCGCAGCCGCACCACCCGCGCGTTCAACGTCAACGTCTTCGTCCACGCTGACGCAAAGGCCGATCTTTCGCGGGAAGCACAATGGCTGGATTGGCTTGCCCCGCTGTTCGCCGAGTACGGCGCAGAACCCCCCAGGGCGCTCAGGACCATCTACAAGAGCTTTGCAGACGATCCCGACATGGTGGCGGTACTGCTCGATCTCGCGCCGCCAGTGGTCAGCTTCCACTTCGGGTTGCCGTCCTCCGACGTGCTCTCGGCGTTGCGAGCGCGCAGTATCTACCTCATGGCGACCGCAACCAGCCTCGACGAAGCACACGCGATCGAAGCGGCGGGGATCGACGCGGTGGTCGCGCAAGGGATCGAGGCTGGCGGGCATAGGGGTGTCTTCGACCCCACCGCGCCCGACGACGCGCTCGGCGTGTTTGCGCTTACCCGGCTCCTGGTACGCAAGAACAGCCTACCAGTTATTGCAGCTGGCGGGATAATGGACGGCGCCGGCATCGCCGCGGTGCTCGACCTCGGCGCATCGGCAGCTCAACTGGGAACTGCCTTTGTCGCGTGCCCGGAGTCGGCCGCAGACGATGCATACCGGGCGGCCCTTACCGGTGCGGGCGCTTACCACACCGTCCTTACGTCGCTTATTTCCGGTCGACCGGCGCGTGCGCTGGCCAACCGGTTTACGGCTCTGAATCAGTTGATCGATGAACGCCGACCGCCTGATTATCCTATTGCCTATGATGCAGGAAAGGCCTTGCACGCGGCTGCCAAGGCGCAAGGCGAACACGGCTTTGGGGCGCAATGGGCAGGGCAAGGTGCACCACTGTCTCGTGTCATGCCGGCAGCAGCCTTGGTCGGGGTGCTGCGAGAGGAACTCGAATTGCGACGGATTTGAGGTCTGGTTGCGCGTTGCGACGTTCGCTGATCGGACTCCCCGTTTTCTCACTCGAATCCGTCAAAAAGATTGTCCAGCGTACTGAATGCGGCCGTACGAACGAGATGAACGAATGGCCGAAGTTGGAAACATGAAAAGTGGTCGCTAATGGCCGCAATTGGGTCGTCGGGCCTGCTTCGAGGAGGCTTTGCGTTACCCTCGCGCTCACAGCCGCAAACCGTCGTCGCCTATGACATGCTGTGTGCTTATAGGTTGGCCTGTTCCTCTTTGTTTAAGTCAGCATCGGGACCGTAATAGAGTTCAGCGCACGCGTCGCGCAGGCAGCCACCCTCGATCTCGATATCGTCCCGATAGGCGTCCCCGATGAAGCCGAGAGTATCAACGTGCTTTGCCTCGAAATACATCGGATGCACATCGTTGCGACCAGCACCGTAAACGACGCGGCCGACTTTCGACCAGATCGATGCCATCGTGCACATGCCGCAGGGCTGGAGTGTCGAGTATAACGTCGCCCCGCGCAGCTCCAGTTCTCCGGTTTGCTCACAAGCCCGACGGATCGCCATCATCTCGGCATGAGCGGTTGCGTCAGGCAACTCCTTGGTCTGATTGCGTTCGGCGGCAATCACCCTCCCGTCTAACACGATGACGCATCCAAGCGGGGAGGTTGAGGGATCGGACCCTTTGGAGCGCGCGACGTCTATCGCCATTTGCATCCACTGTTCGTCGGTATCGGTCTGCATTGCGTTTCCACCTAATTGCAGTTGCTGTTAGATTTGGCGTGTCGATCCGGTTGCTGCGTCAGCTCTGAACCACCCTGACGGTCGCTCCTGTGGGATCGACCGGATCCATCACGAACGCGCCGGCATCACGGTTCGCGACAAGCCATGCGACGTGTGCGGCAGTGATGCGCTGGCCCGGCACCAGTCGAGGTACGCCGGGCGGCGCAGGCGCGATCATCTCGGCTGCGATCCTTCCCTCAGCCGCCTCGTAGGCCACCATCTCGGCTGAGCCGTAGAGTGCCGCAGGCCCAGGCATCGCCATGTCGACGGAAAGGGTGCCGATCCCGGGCACAGGCGAGATTTTGGGAAGTGTGGAGGGGTCGGAAGCGAGCTGCTTCACGAGATCCTCCAACCCGCGGACGAGCTTGCGCAGATCGGACCTTGTCGTGCCCAACGAGAGAACCGCCAGAATATGCCGGGTATCGGACAGCCCCATGCTGATCCGGTGATGCTTGTAGAGCCAATCGTCGATGGCATACCCCGACACGCTTAGCGCCGAGACGTCGATCAGTACCTTCGTGACGTCCAGATCGGCGTCTGCCGGCAAATCGTCGCGACCAAACACGCGTAGCGGCGCGATATCGGCAATCTTCTTCCGAAGCTTCTCCGCCAGCGCAATGACGCTGGTCCACAGATGCTCGCCGTTCAGCGCGTGATCTCGCCGGGTCGCGTCAAGCGTCGCGAGGATCGGCACTGACGGGCTGGTGGTTTCGAAAAGCTCATAGGCCATCCAAAGGCGCTGGCGATCGATCAGGTCGCCCTTGGTGACGATTACCGACCCTTGCGCGAGGGCTCCCATCGTCTTGTGGGCGCTGTAGACAGCGACATCAGCCCCCTTCGTAAGCGGATCGTCCGGGAGCCCCTCACAGAACGCGAAGGCGCCGCCCCAGGCGGCATCGACGATGAGGGGGATGCCGCGATCGTGACAAACAGCAGCAAGCGCCGCTATGTCACTCGTGACGCCGTAGTAAGTCGGACTGACGACGATGAATGCCTTGGCAGTGGGATGCGCCACCAGCGCGGCGCCAAGCGCCTGCGGCTCGACGCCATGCTCGGTGTCCCATGCGTCGTCGATTTGTACGGGGACAATGACAGCATTGAGCCCCGTCGCGAGCGCGTAGGTACGCTCGGCCTTGTGGGCATTCGCCGCGACCAAAATGGTGTCACCTGGTCCGGCGACCGAGGCCATAACCGTGTGAAGACTCTGGGTGGATCCGCCGGTTACAAACCGACAAAAGTCTGCATTCCAGGCCTCCGCCGCGATCTCGTGCGCACGTTGAAGGGCCAGCTTGCCTTCGGTACGATCATCGAGCCCCTTCGGGGTCAGGACGTCGGCTTGGAAAACGCGCTTGCCGAGCAGTGCCTTCATCCCGCCAGGAATGGCTGCACCCTGGTTGTGGCCCGGCGCTCCAAATCCGATGACCGGCCTCTTCTCGATCGCCGCCAATGCATCGGCCAACGGCGCACTCTTCTGATCCATGCCGAACCCTCTCCTGATCGAGTGGGTGAAACGCACGGATACTGGAAAGTCCCTTCACGACGGTTGATCTTCTTTACCAAACAGGCAGTTATCCGCCGAAGGCGGACATGAATCAAACCTCCCGCTGAGCTGTCTAGGGCGCTCATCGATAGCAAAGCCCTTTTCCAACATTCCGTCATCAAGGGTACGAAAGAGGAAGAGCTATGAGGAACGAGATGCCGATCAACGTCAACGCGGCGAGTGCGGCGGAGTTGGACGCCATCCCGGCGCTAGCGGGGCACGGGTTCGAGATCGTCCGCTATCGTGAGGAACGTGGCGGGTTCAGTGACCTGAGACAACTTGATGAAGTACCCGGTCTTACCGGTAAGGCCGATGGGGCGACTGCTTCACTGACCGTCGGCGATCGCTGACTCAGGCAGGGGCCAGGCTTTGGAACGCCGCGATAAGAGCTTGTTCGTTGATCGGTTTGTCGAGAACAATCATCGATGGCCGACTGACATGGCATGCTTCGCGCGTCCCGGTCACGAAGATAACGGGTGTCGGCCCATGCTCCAAGATGATGGCTTCCACCGCGGCAGGGCCGGTGCCGGCCGAGAGATTGACGTCGGACATGATGATCGAGGGAGGCCTCAATCTCGCGGCATCGATAGCCTCATCTTGCGAGGCAGCCTGATCAAAGGATGTGCCGCCAGCCCGTTCGATTAGCTGGATGATGTGATCGGCGATGAGGAAATCATCCTCGATGACGAGCACATGGCACATATGAAAGATCCCGATAAGCTGAGCTCTTAACCAATGTGGTCACGCAATGGGCCCGCCACGGCGTTAATAAATGTCAGACAAGGTCGGAGATTTAGATCGGCGCTTCGATTGCGAAGCGAACACCTTCCGGCAGATATTGGATTTCCGCCTTGCCGCGGATGTGGCGTGACAGGACGCGCTCAATCA
>NZ_FOVZ01000012.1 GCF_900115295.1 Sphingomonas sp. OK281
AGTGTCTGAACGAACACCTGTTCCCCTCGCTGGCTGCGGCGAGACGGATCATCGAGGCATGGCGGACGGACTACAACACCGTGCGTCCGCACAGCAGTCTTGGCGGGATGGCTCCCGCCGAGTTTACGAACCGCCCCCGCCAGGGGCATATGGAAACCGAAGCTAAGTTATCAGCGGCCTGAAAACGGGGAGCAGGTCAGATTGCGCGATAGAAGGCGTGTGTACTTTCGATCCTGTTTCATCAGCACGTCGTAACGTGGTGCATGACGGACACGCCAGCCCTACGCCTTCGGAAGGACGTTCATCCGAGCGCGAACGGCGTACCTTGACCAAATTCGATGGGGGGTGAAAAATAGCTGGCGCTAAATTCGTGTCTCAGAAATACCTTGCAAGCTCCATTACAATGTCTCGACCGCTGAGAAGATGGAGTTTGATACGGCCGGGTATAGGTCCGAACCGCCATTCATCGTTTGTGGTCAGGGTCTGTCTCACGCCATTGACGGACGCGATTACGTCACCGGGAATCAAGCCTGCCTTGGCAGCCGGAGACGCCGCGGCAACATATACTACCACTTTCCCGGCTGGGCTCGACTTCAAGCGAAGCCCGGAATGATCAATGGTAAAGGGCGTGCCGTGATCAATTGGGGGAGCGAGTAGGACGCGATGATGCGGAAAATCTACGATGAGGTGGAAACGCCTCAGTATGCCAATTCCAATGTTGCCGTCTGAAGAAGGGTCTTGGGTGCCGACTTGGCTATCGACATCCCAGAGTTGGGCGGGGATTTCGTGAAAATCGCTTTTTCCAATGGTGACCAGACCCACCATGGTGACTCTCTGCTCACGGGTGCCGCCTGCGCCCCCAGAGATGCCTGTCGAAGTCTTTCGCGTTCCCATAAATCCCGGGCGCGCCCAGAAGTGAGGCGATAGAATAAGGTTTCCCGGATTGCCTAGGTCGAGGACAAGATTGGCGGGTCTGCCCTCGACTGACACAGTGATCGACTGGTTATCACCGGCAGGTGTCAACGGCGCAGAATAGGCAGAAGCAGGCGCCACAAAGTCGGCGGGGTCACGAAAGGCAATTCTATGACGAGCAAAGTCAATATCTACAACAAGTTTCCTAAATAATTCACCCCCCAGAAGAATTGGAAGAGGACGCCCGACACGCTGTGAAACAAAGCTCAAATCAATCGCAACGGCTTCACCATTCCATCGCATTCTGCCTAATTGCAGGCTTACTCCCTTAACAGTGCTATAATCAGTCTTCCCGCCCACGGCCTCCCCAATTAGATGATCTACGGTAGTAAGTCCAAGGCCTTCAGAAAAGGACTTGTCCAGAACTGTCGAAGAAGCCCCACTGTCCAGCATGGCCGTTACGGTGCGGCCATTGACGACAACCGGAAACATGATCCGGCTTTTGGAGTACAGGTCGAATTTAACCCATCCGCTCGATCGTTTTCTGGAATTAAACCTAATTCCAGCATTGTCCGGTTTTCCGGCGCTGGCTTGCCGCGCAGATGGCAATTCTGCTGCTCTACCGCATGCCGGTAAGCTCGATACCAGGAAGGCAGATGATATCCACGAGTAGGCCAGCGTGCGCATAATGAACATATAAAGTGCCTTATTGTTTTTATAGAGCATGATGTTGCAAGGGCGTGCCAATTAGCAGGGATCCCGAGAAGCTTATTGTTGCAGGACCGCGGAATTTAAAACGTGCTCCGCCACCTCCGCCATTGCTTGATACCCAGAATCATTTGGATGGAGGTGGTCACCGCTATCGAACTTGGACAGTAGGCGCTGTGGATTTTCTGGAGTGCGGACCGCTAGATCCATATCGAGTATCCCATCGAAGGCATGTCCCCGACGGATGAATTGATTAACCGCCTGGCGTGCCATTTCCCCTTCACGGGAGTAATAGTCCGCCCCCTCAAACGGCGTGATGGTGGCGCCGTAGATCTTTAGCCCTTTGGCATGAGCGCGCTTGATAAGCCGTCGATAGGCCGAGATGATTTCCGCCGGTTTCACTGCCTCCAATCGGAAAGCCTGTTGCGCTCCGAAGCCGATATCGTTGACGCCTTGGAGCAGAATGATCGCGCGGGCGCCTCTGATGGCGAGAACGTCGCGTTCGAATCGGTTCAACCCCGCCGGACCGTCCATTTCACCGTCATGCAGCAACCGGTTCCCACCAATCCCGGCATTGACTACGCTCCACTGGGCATAAGCGGGAGTCGCTGCGAGACGTCGTCCCAACTGCTGCGGCCAGGACAGGTCTCCGAACGGCGTTGAGCCGACGCCATCCGTGATCGAATCCCCCATTGCAATCAGGACCATGCGGTCAACTGGCGCCATGACCTCGATCCGTGAGATGATGCCGGCTCCCAGGCTGCGATGCCCTTCGGCGATGACGGCGTCGCTTCCATGATCGCCGGGTGGCGACAGGAACAGGCGGGAGAGGTGCCCCGAGACGCGCGTCGCCTCGGGATAGAAGATCGTCACCGAGACATGCCCGAAACGCTCGACGGGAAAGTCGATCGCGTCGCTGGTCAGTTCCCTTCGCGCCGGGATGATGGTGGTCCGTTTGCCGCGAAAACTCAGCGAGCGGTCGCTCCCCGCGGCCAGCCGGCCCTGCGCGTCGCTGATCGCGATGCGGACATCGGCGATGCGGACGGGCGCATTGCCGAGATCGTTGCTCAGCACCACCCGCAATCGCGATGCCGCCACCTCAAGCCGGATCGGCTGCCGCACCGTCTGATTCTCGTAACGGCGGACGGCGCGATCGAAGTCCGCCGGTATGCCGCTAACCGGCGGGGCCTCGAACGCCGCGATCCACCGCTGTTCCGGGATCTCCGCGATCGCCAGCAGCGCGAGGATGGCGGTAAGGATCTTCATGCTATCGGCCCCGCTTCGTCGACAATGGTGTGGGGAAACTCGCCGGCGGCACGATCCCGCCAGCTGGATAGGCAGGCTCCGGCGCCGGCGGGTGCAATCCGGCCGGCGGGTTCCGTCCGATTGTATCCAGGACTTGGGCGACGGCCGCCGCCAGTTGCGCATCCACGCCAGCCGCAAGCGCCGCCGGCATGTTCTCGACGACGATATCGGGCTCGGTACCCTCGTTCTCGATCGTCCAGGCACCGCCGGTGGTAAACAGCGAATCCTTGGGGATCGTGATGCGGGTGCCGTCGATCAACGGCCACGGCCCCTTGATCCCGCGCACGCCGCCCCAGGTCCGCTCGCCGATCACCGTTCCCAGTTTGCCCTGCTTCACGAAGAACGGAAACTGATCGCCGTCGGATGCGGAAAAGATATTTGTGACGATGGCCAGCGCACGGGGTGCGACGGCGCCCGGCAGCGTCGTGACCGCGCCCTGGCGGTTGACGAAACCGCCGTCCACCGTGCGGCGCAGGATGCCGAGCACCCACTGGCTGGTAAAGCCGCCGCCGTTCCAGCGAACGTCGATCACCAGACCCTGCTTATCGGTCTGCGGGTAGAATTGACGGATGAAATCCTGCGATCCCATATCGTTGAAGTCGGACAGGAAGATATACCCTACCCGCCCGCCCGACAGGCGATCTACGCGCGCGCGGTTCGCCTCCACCCAGTCTAACTGGCGCAGCTGCTGCTCGCTTGCGACCGGTTCGGCGGCGATGTCCCGCCCGGGGCCGTCCGATGTCCGCGCGACGGTGAGAATCACGGGGCCGCTCCAGTCGATCAGCAGCGAATAGGGATCGGCGGGCGCGCGCAGTTGCCGGCCGTCGATCGCGAGCAGTAAGTCTCCGTCGCGGATATCGAGCGCCGGCTCGCCAAGCGGTGCGCGGAAGCGCGTGCGCGTCTGGTCGCCGCGATAGACGTGCGTCATCCGGTATCGCCCGCTGGCACCGTCGATCCCGAAATCGACCCCGAGCAATGCCGCGGGATGGGGGTCCGCAGCCCGAACATCCGCACCCGGCGCGATGAACATGTGGCTGTTGGCCAGCTCCCCTTGCAACTCGCCGATCAGGTAGATCGCATCCTCCTGGCTGCCGACGAGGCGGGCCAGCCGGGTATAAGCCAGCCGCGCGCGATGCCAGTCGACGCCGTTCATGCGCCGGTTCCAGAACAGGTCGCGGTCTAGCCGCCACGCCTGATCGACCATCTCGCGCCATTCCGCGGGCTGCTCGATGCCGATCCGAATCGCATTCAGATTCAGCGATGCGGGCGGGCCGCCCCCGGGCTCCGTCGGGACGATCGACAATCCATCGTCGCGGCGGACCAGCGCCCGCGCGCCGTCGGCCGAAACGATGGTGCCGTCATTGTCCATCGGCGCGACCGCGCGGTCGGTCAGCGTCGCCAGATCGAAGGTGCGCAATTAGGCGGCGCCCCCCTGCCGCTCGCCGCCGATCGTCGCGATCCCCGCCGCCCGATAGAAGACGCGGCTGCCGCGTATCTCGATATGCGACAGACGCCCCGGCGCGACCGGCACCATCACCGCGCGCGCCATGAGCCCGGCCGGATCGACGCCACGCGCCGCGCCGGCTTCGGTGCGGCCGGGGGCGAAAGGCGATCGCGTCGTCGCGGCCAGCGGCGCGAGGTAAAGGCCGTCCGACGCGAACGTCGCGATATCGGTTTCGCGATCCCGATCGGATGGGACGGGCAGCTCGCGGCGTTGCGAAACGAACAGCAGATAGCGCCCGTCCGCCGAAAACGCCGGCTCGCGATCATTCTCCATCGGCGAGCTTATGATCGTGTCGCGGTCCGTCGCGAGATCGAGCAGGTGCAGCGCGCGCATCTGCGAGGGGCGGATCGTGCTGTACGCCAGCAACCGGCTATCCGGGGAGAAGGCCGCGTCATGAATCTCGGCGAACGGATCAAGCGCCACCCGCCGCGCACCCCCGCCATCCGCCCGGATCAGCCACAAGCCATGCTCGCCATCCGCCACCGCGAGCAAGCGATCGTCGGGGGACCAGCGCGGAGTATAGAACGTGCCATGATCAAAATGGGTGAGATACAGCGGCGGGCCGCCGGCGACGGGCATCGTCGCGATCTGCTGCTCGCCCGTCACATCGCCGACGAACGCCAGCATCTTGCCATCGGACGATATAGCCGGATGATCCTCGTCGCTGCCCGCCATATTGGTGAGGTCGCGTGCCGTGCCGTCGGCGCCCAGCGCGAACAGATCGCCGCGCGCGGAGACTATGGCGGTGCGGCCGTCCGTCGAAAGCGCCTGATCCGGCTCGCCGGCCACGTCGCTCGCGCGGAGGTATCGGCCCGCCGCGATCACCGGCGATACCGTTCGCGCCTCCGTGGGGAAGGAGACGGACACCTCGCGCAGCCGCTCGGTCACGAGATCGAACAGCCATAGCCTCCCCGCCTGCTGGAAGGCGATGGCACCCGCGCCGGCGGCGGGCACATCGATATCGAAATCGGCGAAATGCGTAAGTTGCCGGGTCAGATGCGTGTCGAGATCGGTGACCCACAGGTTGAGCCGCCGCGCCGCATCCCGATCGGACAGGAAATACACCCGCCGGCCGATCCACATCGGTGCGGTATCGGCGCCGCGCCAGTTCGTCAGCCGCTCCTGTCTGGCCGAGACGAAATCGTACAGATAGATTTCCGGCGCCTGCCCGCCGACATACCGTTTCCAGCGATCCCCGCCGAACGTGCGATAGGTCCGATCAAACGCGATCGCGTGTCCGTCTGGCGCGTAGCTCAGCAGACCGGCGGTTTCGATTGGTAGCCGATCCGCCAGCCCCCCGGCCTCTGCGACCGAAAACGCCGTCGTGTCGCCAGAGTGGAACCGCGCGCGTCTGGCGGAAATGAACAGGATGCGACTGCCGTCCGGCGTCCACCCGGATACCATGTTGTCGTATCGCCCATAAGACGGGCCGTGGGTTAGCCGCGTCGCAGGTCCGCCCGTCGCGGGCACGAGATACACGTCCGAGGCACCACCCTGTCGCAAGGTGAAGGCGATCGAGCGGCCATCGGGCGAAAAGCGTGGCATCATCACTTGCCCGGACCCGTCCGTGAGCCTGGTCGCCAGGCCGCCGCCCCGCGACACCGTCCACAACGCCCCCCGCGCGACGAAAGCGATGCGATCCGCGCTCACCGTCGGGAAGCGCATCAGAGTCGCTGACGGCGCGGCAACTGCCGTGTTCGCGACCGTCAACAACATCAAGATCGTCGTCGCTGGGATCAGACGGAGCATATTCTACGAGGACCTCATTCGCATCTGCCCCTCCGGCAGGTTAGGCGGTCCCACCGAACCGACGACACCTCGGTATGCGAACGGTCATTAGATGCGCGCCCGAGGGGATACGAGCGTCGATCGTTCTGATGTCGCCGGCTCTGTCGAGGAGTGATCGTCAAACCGGCATCGCAATGGACGAGGGTTAAGGTTGTGACGAATACGCCCGCGGAGCCCATGAGTAGCCGTTGGCTTCCCGAACGACGTAGCCAAGCCCGGGAAAGGAAAGATGAGCCCCGCCGACCAACGTGCCGCTATCGGCAGTCTCCGAAAGGATCCTGAGACGCGTCGCCGCGGCATCGCGTTTGTCGACATCATACTGGATCGTTATCGAAGGATCCTGGAACTGCACGTCCGCGGAATGAATCACATCCCCCCAAAGCAATAGCTTTTGACCCTTGCTTTCGATGATATAACCGCTTTGTCCAGGCGTATGACCCCGTAGGGGGATCGCCTGTACCCCTGCGAACAAAGTCGCGGGGGCATGGAAGGTCTTCAGTCGGCCCGCGGTAACGTAGGGACCGACAGTTTTCTGCGACTGCTCGAAAGTGGGTCGTTGGGCGAGCGGAGCGCGAGCCTCTGCGTCCTTGCTGAGCCACAGCGCGGGATCGGCATCGTCGACGTACACGGTTGCGGACGGGAAGACCCGCTGTCCCCCAATGGACAGGCCGCCGGAATGATCGCCATGGATATGGGTCAACAGCACAATGTCGATGTCTTCGGGCATGTAGCCTGCGCTATGCAGGTTTTTGATGAGTTGACCGGCGACGCCCGGGCCGAATAGCTCGCCGGCACCGGTATCGATCAGAATGCGATGCTCGCCCGTGTCGATCAAAAAGCAATTAACCGAAAGATGAGCGGGTAACGGTTGATGCCGAGCTTTGAACCGAAGCCGAACCTTTTCCGGTTCACTCATGAGAGCCGGCAGGTCTCGTTCGACAGATCCATCGGACAGTACCGTCACTCGAAAGTCGCCGAGCCGCATCCTGTAATATCCTGGCGCCTGAGGCCATTGCTCAGCATGGGCGATCGAGCCGGCCGCCAAGGCCAAAGCCCCCGCAGCCATGAGTTTGGTCTTAATTCCCATGTTTATCTCCATCTATTGACAACCCGTAGGGCAGCGCATCTTCGCTGAATTAATCGCACCCGACATAGTCGGACGCGTTGACAAAGCCAATATGCCACCTCAAATATATCGGACGCGATAGGAGCGCGGGCGATCGGTTCTCGGTCTGCCTGGTTTTGTGGATTCCGTTCGCGAGAGTTTCAGGAGCAAGCCGATGGGTAGCTATGCAGAAAATGATGCGCTTGGGCGGCGGCTTCACGGGGCCCTCGTTGCTGGAGATTGGAGCGCTATCCGCGCAATCTTGGCCTACGACGCGCAGTGGACACTTCCCGGGGATAATCGAATTTCCGGCGTGGTGAAAGGCGCAGACGCGATTGTGCAGCGCATACAAGACATTGCCGCCTACGGAGTCAGATTCGACTTAACCGATATACTTTTGAGCCGAACCGATATGGCCTTGGCAGTCCACAATACTGCCGAGCGAGATGGTGTCATGCTTGATGAGCGTCTTGCCACGATATGCCGCGTGCAAGGAGATAAGATTACCTCAATCGAAACGTTTCTGTCTGACGTGGACAACATGAACGCGTTCTTCATCTGACCGTTTAGTACGAGGATGGAATGCTACCAAGGATGGCAGCGCACATGCTTTTGCCCAAATCAGGAAAAAATCGATGTCCAATTCCGACGTTCCTCGGCGCACGTTTCTGACGACTGCGGCCTTAGGTATAGCGGCCGGCGCTTTCGAAAGCGGAGAAGCCAGTGCCGAGACGCACAAGAAGGCGATGCGACCACTCAAACCGATCAAACGAGAAGCGCGCGTGGGCTTTGACACCATCAAACAGATCGACGCGGGAGAACTCAACGTTGGATATGTCGACGTAGGCCCAACGGACGGCACGCCCGTCCTTCTTCTGCACGGGTGGCCTTATGACATCTACAGCTTTGTAGACGTCGCGCCGGCGTTGGGGGCTGCGGGTTACCGCGTCCTCATTCCATTCCTTCGAGGATATGGCACTACGCGCTTCCTTTCTGAATCGACGCCACGTAATGGCCAGCAGGCGGCATTCGTCGTTGATGCATTGAAATTCCTCGATGCGCTTAAGATAGACAAGGCTCTCGTAGCTGGATTTGACTGGGGCGGTCGAACCGCCTGCGCGCTCGCAGCCCTATACCCAGAACGCTTTAAAGGTCTCGTCGCCGTCAGCGGCTACACGATAGCGAGCCAAGATGATCAAACTTTGAAGGCGCTGCCTCCGGAAAAGGAGCGTGATTGGTGGTACATATTCTATTTCGCGACCGAACGCGGCCGTATCGGATACACTGAAAATACGCGTGCATTCGTTAAGATGACGTGGGAGCTCGCTTCACCCAAATGGCATTTCGATGATGCGACGTTCGATCGCTCTGCGAGCTCATTCGAGAATCCAGACCACGTCGCCGTTACGATCAGCAGCTACCGCTGGCGACTAAAACTCGCTGAAGGCGAGGACAAGTATGCCGAGATTGAGCGTCGGCTAGCGGCTCATCCCCCAATCACTGTTCCGAGCATAACGATGGAGGGAGATGCCAATGGGGCCCTCCATGCCGAGCCAAAATCCTACGCCAAGAATTTTAGCGGGCCCTATCAGCATCGGAACGTGACGGGCGGAATCGGCCATAACTTTCCTCAGGAAGCTCCCAGCGCATTCGTGCAAGCGATCATGGCGGTTAATAAAATAAGCCCGATTACTAATGCAACGGGTAGTTCCTGAGATCGACGGCGACAAGTAATCTCGACCCGAAATAAAGACGGAGCAGCAGCGGAAACCTGCCTCCGCCTTTCGAGATTGCAGGATGGCGCCAATCATCGAGTTTAGGCTGCGGGGTTTTCGGTCACCGACGTCTTCATGAGCGTCCTCGATGCCCTTAGTCTACAGGTATCGTCGCCGGCTCACCACGCGGGGCTCGGGATCTACGCCTATCTCGCGCTTGGCGCTCTAGGGTCAGGACTCATTGGTCATAGCCAGAAGATGACGGTGGCCGCGAGCGCGACGGCAGACAAGAAGACGGTTGGGCAGCGGTCGTAGCGAGTGGCGACGCGGCGCCAATCCTTCAGACGGCCGAACATGATCTCGATGCGGCTGCGGCGCCGGTAGCGGCGCTTGTCGTATCTGGCCGGCTCGTTGCGCGATCTGCGGCCCGGGATGCAGGGCTGGATGCCCTTGGCTTCCAGGGCGTCCCTGAACCAATCGGCGTCATAACCACGGTCGCCAAGCAGCCACTGTGCTCTCGGCAGATCGTCGAGCAAGGCTGCCGCGCCGGTGTAGTCGCTGACCTGCCCGGCGGTCATGAAGAAGCTCAAGGGCCGCCCATCTGCATCGCTGACGGCGTGCAGTTTGGTGTTCATGCCGCCTTTCGTGCGGCCGATCAGGCGGCCGAGATCCCCTTTTTTACCCGCAGACTCGATGCCGTGCGGTGTGCCTTCAGGTAGGTCGCGTCGATCATGACCGTTTTCGGTACGGCTTCCGCTGCCGCGAGCCCCTCCATCATGCGCAAGAAGACACCCCTCTCGCCCCACCGCTTCCAGCGATTGTAGAGCGTCTTGTGCGGCCCATAGTCCTTCGGCGCATCACACCAGCGTAGCCCGTTGCGATTGACGAAAACGATGCCGCTGAGCACCCGCCGATCATCGACCCGAGGTTTGCCATGGCTCTTGGGAAAGAACGGTTGCAGACGCGCCATCTGCTCATCCGTCAGCCAGTACAGGTCGCTCATCCACGCTCTCCTCACCGAGCCTGAATCAGATCGCGCCTCTCACATCAATGGGTCCTGACCCTAAGCAAACAAAAGTGATTTTGTACAAAGCGGAAGTTTCCGATAACTACAAAAAAGACAGTCAAGAGACCCTTGCCGCTTTAGACTTTGCTGGTGATCAGATATTTATCGAGCCGGGACTAGACTCTCCGATTTGGGGAATATCAATTCTATCCCAAGAGCGTGCAACAAGCCCTGCAATCATTGCAAATTTCATCTGGTTCCGCCGGCCGCCACGGTAGACCGGCACTTGGTAATTCGCGCAGCTAGTTTGATGCAAAATTCTTGATTTTTGCATCAGAGTGACCGGACCGAAAAAAATCGCGCTGAACGAATGACCGCTTTCGGGAGCCGTGATTCGCAACCCGAGCGTCCAGTATTGGGCGTTTTTGTCCGATCCGGCTTTCTCGCGAGGGATCCTATTTCGAGAATCGAAGCTGGCAGGGGCCGCGTTGCAAAAGGGGTCCCTTCTGCGACAGCACGAAGTGCCGAATGTCGGACGTTGAGCAGTTCACTTGTGGCGATAAGCGGACTGCGGCACATGTCTGCCGCCTATGCGCATGAAGCCCTCCTTGCTCGCTTTCAGCGTTGCGCTGATAGTCGTAACGATCGGTAGTCGCGCGATACCCATGCGCGATACCATCGATCATCCCGCTGTGTTCGCCGCCCTGGCGATACTCTCGCTGGGGTCCAGCGTAGCTATCTACCGAATTTACCGTGCGGAAGTTCGCCGCATCGGCGACAATTCGCGGAAATTCCCGCTGATGATGGGCTTCATCAGCTGTGTCCTGCTTATCCAGCTGTCGATGCGGGTCAGCCAACTCTGACGCGTTAAAAGGGGTCGGTTCCGGGTGAGGGCGAAATGACACTCTAAGCGTAGACAGACGAAATCTCGACTGTCCTGTCCACTCGTACGGGAGGCCGTTCAGACGCCTTTGATCGCGATTGTCTGCACGCAACAATGCACGCGCATGATGTTAATGCCAGCCCTCGCAATCACAAATACGTTGTGTAAACACAACGATTGTCTATATTTGTACCGTGAATAACCGAATCGCCTTGTTTCGTAGCGACCGCTCAGTGTCACGCCGAGAGCTGGCGGAAGCGGTGGGCGTCAACCCCCAGACGATCGGTTATCTCGAACGTGGCGACTATAATCCCAGCCTCGAATTAGGGCTGAAGATCGCCGCCTATTTCGACGTGCCCGTCGATCTCATCTTTTCGCTCGCCCCCTTCCCCTCGCTCACCGAAACGCTGCGGGGGTCCCCAGATCCTGAGGACGCCGCATGAGCTACCGCGACGGCTATGATTTCCGCAAATGGTATGCGGGCAGCATGCGCAAGCGCCCACGGCGCTATTGGGTACGGTGGGGGCTGACTGCCGGCCTCGCCTTCGTCTTGGCAATCCCCGTTTTCGCGATGCTTGGCATCGGCGAGCGGAGCGCCATCGTGCCCAATGTCATGCCCATGAGCATGTTGCTGTTCATCAGTTCGCTCTACTCGCCCTTCAGCCGAGAAGCGTGGCTCAGCCGGCGTGGCTTTGCGACCTATGACGAGTTCGAACGCAATGCGCTGTTGGAGGCTATGCGCCGCGCCTATCTGGCCGATCTTAATATCGTCACTGCATTGTTTCTGTGGCTAATGGCGGCAAGCCGCGCCGGCTGGTCGATGCCGGTGACGAGCGGGCAATGGGGCGCCATCGGCTTTGCCACTGTAATGACGATGCTGACCCTGCCCATCATCTTCGCCGAATTCATGGTGCCCATGCCCGACCCGGAGGATCAGCCCCTATGAGCCGCAAGACCCTCCTCGAACGGCTTGACGATCTGGTCGGTTGGACTGGCATACCCGCGCTCAGCCAACGCCCACCTCGTCGCCGACCATTACACTGGCCGGCGACGCTTGCGCTGGTACTGGCCTTCGGGGGCGCTGTAGTCGCAACGGCGCTAGGTATCGACAGCAACGGCTACTGGATTGGTTACGCTGCCTTGATAACAGGTTTTTCAATCGGCAATTTCACTAGCATTTTTGGCCCGTTAAAACCTCCCGCTTCGCTTTTCGAACGTGTCGACGAATGGGACCGGTCTGTACGCTCACAAGCTTATCTTGTGACCTTCGGCGTTTTTGCAGCGACCGTCTTCGTGGGGCTGTTCGCGATGATGTGGGCTGTCGCCTTTGGGCCTATCTCATTGTCTTTAAGACATATCTCAATCCTGCTGTTCTTGTTGATGACAATCCTGACCACGACTCCCACCGCCTATGCGAGCTGGCGATGGCGTTGGGACGATGATCGTTGACTGGGCACTGTCTGCTCGTGCCCGTCCGACGATCGCGGCGACGGTGTTCTTGCTGAGACTGATATCGCGGGCGATCCACCGATAGCTGCGACCCTCGGCGACGAGCGCCAGCACTTTAGGCGCGAGCCGGTCGGATTTTGGACGATCGCCGATCTGGCGACCTAGTGTTCGACCCCGTGCCCGCGCTGCGGCGAGACCCGACCGAACCCGTTCGCTGAGCATGTCGCGCTCGAACTGGGCGATGCCGGCGAGCATCGTCGCCATCATCCGCCCGTGCGGCGTATCGACCTCGAACGTCATGCCACTCATCGCGACGACCGACACCCGCCAGCCCGATAACCGGTTCAATGTGTCGAGCAGATCCTGGGTCGAGCGTCCCCAGCGGCTGAGTTCGGTGACGAGGATCGCGTCGATATGGCGCGCCTGCGCAAGCTTCATCACCTCGCCACGTGCAGAGCGGTTAGCCTTCATTCCCGAGGCAGTTTCGCGGAAGACCTCGACCACATCATATCCGCCGCGCTCGGCAAAACCGGTGAGGTCGCGAAGCTGCCGCTCGCACGACTGGTCGGCGGTCGAGACGCGGGCGTAAATGGCGGCGCGTTGTCCCAATTGAAGCCTATTACGCCTACTCGACCAACTACCTCATCGATCTCGACCATGCCGTCATCATGGACGTGGAGCCGAGCACCGCGATCCGGCAGGCCGAGGTAACCGCCTGCAAACGGATGATCGAGCGCGTGCAGGACCGCTTCGGCGTCTGGCCCGAACGGCTGGCAGCGGACACCGGTTATGGCTCGGCCGAGATGCTCGCATGGCTCGTCCACGAGCGCGACATCCACCCGCACATCCCCGTGTTCGACAAGTCTGCGCGCCGCGACGGCACCTTCGCGCGGGCGGACTTCCGCTATGACCTGGGCGACGACAGCTATGTCTGTCCTGCCGGCAACCGCCTGCGCCCCCGCAACCGCAACTTCACGCAGTCCCGCGGCGATGTCGGCCAGGACGGCTTCATCCGCTATCGCGCCCGGCAGCAGGACTGCGCCGGCTGCGACCTGCGGCAACGCTGCACGCCCAACGTGCCGGCCCGCAAGGTCACGCGCTCCATCCACGAAGGCGCTCGTGACCTGGCCCGCGATATTGCCAGCACCGACGCCTATGTGACCTCCCGCCGCCAGCGGAAGAAGGTCGAGATGCTGTTTGCGCACCTCAAACGCATCCTGAAGCTGGATCGATTGCGCCTGAGAGGTCCAAACGGCGCAAAAGACGAGTTCCTCCTTGCCGCTACTGCCCAGAACCTCCGCAAGATGGCCAAGTTGATCCCGATGCCAGCGCAGATGGCACCCGCCTGAGGCGCCGCGCGCGCCTAGCTCTGTTTCAAACCACCGGCCTGCCCGCGGCCTATCCTGACTTTTTCAACACAATCGAAGGAAAGCGGACCTTCCGCTTTTGGGGGCAGCCGAGGAAGCCGACCGCTAATTGGCCGTCGGAAGCGCATGCGTTTTCCAACTGGCGGAACCGTCCACTTCCGTGCTCTATCGATTGAGCGCCGGCTATGCCTACCTACTGGTGTGCCTTCATGAATACGTGATACTGATATATGTAAGTAAGTTTAGGGTATTAATCACTTAGGATTTCAGTAGCAATCGGACGATAAGGTTCGTCTTTTACAAACTTGCTCGTTTGTCGAAAATTCATGAATAATAACCGATGCATACCCCTATTCTAGAAATAGCTCGATGCAGAATACCAGATGACTGTGACTTTCATTGGTAAATTGCCGCCTGCACCGAAAGCGATGAAGCGATGCTGATGTCTGATGCCTGGCTCGCCGACGCTCGATCAAAACTTAAATCTCTGTTTGATGTTTTTGACCTGCACGGCAAGACATTGGTATCAGCGCAGTTGACAAAAGTTTTAGAACTTCTTGACGCTAAACCAGATGAAAAATTAGGGCATGTTGATACCGACGAAGATCTTAGGTCATTAGCACCGGCGATTAAGCCGGCTTCTTTCAAAGCGACGAACCCACTTATCACCAAACTGTCGCGGGTAATGACGCTCTCACAGGACGACTGCGCTGCCCTGCAGGCGATGTGCCAGGATGTACGTCAAACTGGCGCCCGGCGTGACATCATTCGTGATGGCGACAGACCGGAGCGTGTCCACCTTATTCTAAACGGTTGGGCGTGTCGGTACAAAATCTTGAAGAACGGCAAGCGGCAAATTACCGCTCTGCTGCTCCCCGGAGATTTCTGTGACCTGCACGTAGGCGTGCTCGATCGAATGGATCATGCCATCGGCGCCATAACTTCGACCACCTTTGCCTATGTTGATCGCCTGCAATTCAAGGAACTGACAAGCTCGCGACCGGCAATCATGCGAGCTCTGTGGTGGGCAACGTTGGTTGATGAAGGCGTATTGCGAAGCTGGCTTGTCAGCCTCGGCGTTCGAACAGCGCGCGAAAGGGTAGCGCACCTCATTTGCGAACTTCGTGAACGGATGCGCAATATCGATCGCGAAGACGGTGGTCAGTTCGCTATGCCGTTGACCCAGCCGGATCTAGCTGAGGCTCTTGGGCTCACAGCGGTGCACATCAACCGTGTCGTTCGTCAGCTTATGAAGGAAGGCGTGCTTGAAATACGCAAGGGTCAGGTCACAGTGCTCGATCTGCCTGCCCTCATCGAGATTGCCGAGTTTGACCCCAGCTACCTCCACGCACAGTCGATCGACAAGCACTAATGAGCGCGCCGAGCGCAGTCAGTATGACGCGCGGCAACCGCAAAGCGGTTCGCTTCTACCAAGTTCAGAGTACCGTGGACATGCCAAGGCAAACGGCTTTATTTAGGATCATGCTCAGACAAATTTTCGGCGAGATGAAGGGCATCGCCTAGATACGCCGCGATTAAACTTTGGTCTTGGGAGTCCGCGAGCAGGAGCGCCCAAGCTATCGCTGCACGTAAGGACTCGACGTTTTGTGCGTTCATCGCCGGCATATTACCTGTCCGATTCTTCCAGTTCAGCGGGAGGCATGGAATAAGGTTAATTTCGCGAGCTTCACGCAGATCAAGGCTTTAGAAATTATTTCTGGCAAGATCATTTGATGATTGGTGACCAAGCTCGCGGTGAGGCCGCTCAGTGCATTCTAGATGTTCGTTCATTGCGGAAGGTCATGTTCCCCAGTGAGCTCTTCGACGAGTTCGCCTGGAATATGATGCTGCATCTGTTTGTCGGGCTGGCCAATAACCAAGTTATGACGGAAATTGCTCTCATTGAGAAAGCCGGAGCCAGCGAGCATTCCGGTCGGAGGTGGATTGAGCATCTTGTGAAAGACGGTCAGGTGGCGGAGCGACGCGACCATGACGATGTGGTTCTTACCGCAGACGCCATAGCTCGCCTGCGAACCTTCTTGGACGACGTCCTAAATCGCGGCGACGCAATATTACGCGGCTGAGCGTCATCGGAATGGCTGGTTGGAGCATCAGCAGGCGGGCCATGTCGACGCCAAAAAAGCCCATGTCGCGAAAGTGCTGATTTTGCATCGGGAGTGGCGGGCCGAGCTCATAGTGCTGAACGGATGTCCGCTTTCAAGAACCCCATTTTGCCAGATGAACGTCCAGGTGTGGGCGATAGCGGAAAGGCGGCTTTCAGGGGCAGCTTTGCCGATCGCTAACGTCGCCACGTGGTGTTGAGCAGACATTGCCTAGCTGACTTTAATCCACTCACCGCCAGTTCGACGGGAAACCGAGCCGACCTAAGTTGCGACCGTGATCACAGCCTTTCGAACCGGCAAGGTCGTTGCATTCACTCTCGGGCTTGGTACGCGTCCAGTAGCGGCCAGAGGCTTGTTGTGTCTGCGCCCCTCTGCTCGACTGCGCTGCGAAGCATGTAAAATTCACTGTCGCTCTTGATAATACCTCGACGAACTACCCGCTGGACGACTTTCGAGAAGCGTGCGCGCACCTCTGACAGTGTCGGCAAGTTCATCTGCGAAAGCTCGACGTTGCACGTCATCACGTCCTCGGAGGCCCAGCCGTCCGTAAACTCCAATATATCCCCAATAGTATCGCTTAAACCTTTCCTCGCCTTGGCTGGGGCCTTCTCCGCCATTCGATCAAGCAAGAGTACTGGGTGGTTATCTGGCGCAACCATATCCAGGGGAAACGCCTTGGGGACCATATGGCTGAACCAAGCTCTCAGCTGCATATATTCGGAGGGGTCGATACGCATCGCCGTTATGCTGACAGCGTTGGGTCATTCGCGCAACGGTAGCGGTAACCCTTTGAGCCAGAGCGTTGGACGGTCTGCTGTCGCCCAAAACACGAGGGGGAAGGCGCGACAGCCGCTCCTTAAATCTGCCATTGAGCTTATTTGTGCTTGAAGTCCCAGCTACGATCCCTTGCAGGTTCGCCGTTGATGAGGAACTGCATTCCGTCGAGGTCTCCCTCGGGCCAGACAACAAGCTCTCGATCGTTGATAAAGTTGACTTGTGCGGCATCACCATCTTCAGCCGCATTCCATATGAGCGTCAATTTTTCACCCGGCTCGAGCTCAAAGCATTCCGGCCTAATCTCAACGGATATGTAGATCGGGCTATCCTTGTCATTGACAAAAGTCTGTTGGGTTCGGGCCATTCCTATGGCTTAGCTCCCGATCTCAAACCTGCCAATGTCGGCTTTCCGCAAGCGCCCGCCAAAAGCAGCCCGTCCGCTTTCGTTCCCAACCCGGACATTCCCGAAATCCGATGGTGTTTCAAGAATGGCAGGTCTGGGGCTTCGAAGCGACCGCCAATGACTATGGCGTCTTTTCGAGCGGTATACGACGATCCCATGCCGCGCGCTGATTTTCTTGGGCGGCTAAGGGTGGAACATTGCTGGCCTTACGAACGGCATCAGACAGCAAGCCGCGTTGGTACGGCTCCTGGGTGTATGTGGTCGTCGGTCGCGTGAACTGCGTGCCATATATCTGCGGTCGGCCGCTGTACTGAAGATAACGGTCGAGGGTTGCCGCTCCGATCCACGTCGCGTCTGAGCGTCCGCGTGCAATAGCGATCATCGCCAGTGCGTGCGCCCTCATGAAATCGTCGGGCTTCTCGCCATGCTGAAAAACAAATGCAGCATGATAAAAGTCGTCGCCGCTCGACAATCGACCACTATCGAGCAGTTTTTGCGTCTGCTCTCGCCGGGCGCGATCCGCAGGGAGAACGACTTTCCAGTCAATGTGCGCCGGATCGAGGCGATCAGCTTGGTCGGCATCAAAGATAGAGGTCATAGCCTCACTGGTCGATCGAATGGTGTCAGGAATATACCCTCGATCAGTCTGCCACGGACCCAGCCCAATCGGTGACGCCACCCGCGTCAGTTCATATATGGTTGAATCGAAGGCTGCCCACTGCATGCTGGCGTGACTCGCGCCGTCCGCATGGATCGCGATACGATCCGGCGCTCCCTCAGGCCAAGGATTATCGAAGACAAGCTCGACGCCATCTTCAATTTTATGCGCCTCGCGAGAGCGTCGAGTAGTAGTGTCAGCTTTGATGTCGTTGAAATATTCACCGTTGGTGTCGTAGCTGCTTGGCTGCGTCCACGATCCGGTCCAACCCTTGCGACTGCGCGACACTTCAAGAAGCATTAGCGTCGAGCCCTGTGCGCGGAGCGCCCATATACCGGCAACATCCGCTGCGCACGTTGGTGCAGCACCGCCGATCACCGCCAAAACGGTAACACAAAATTGGATAAGCATTTTCACTGAGCGATTTTGGCCGAAAGATCGAGGGCGTCAATATCGACGCATCGCTGCTATCGGTATTATCTTCCACACGTACCAACCGCTGGGGGTGGGCGAAGGTGGCCGGATGGCATTCCGGAATTGATCGAATTAAGAGAATGTCTGGTTTAAGTTTCGATCTTTCCAAGGCTGGTTCAAAAATGCCATTTTAATGTGACGGCTGCGGCAGGCGCTACGCCAATAGGACTGCCGTGCTGGATGACATGTACAGTCGATTCTGCATTCAGCGGACCGGTGAACTCGGCGCGTATCGGACGCGCGGCAAATCTGCCTGTATCAGATATCCAAATGTCCATGCCTTTAGGAGCGCATACAATAATCTCGTCAGATTGACCTCTGTCTATGCAGGTAGGTTCACGCGGCCGAGCTTTCGCAAGATCAAAATTGACTAGAGTTGGAGTGACAATAGTCGAACTGGGCGATGCGGCTAAAAAGGCGACCATCAGGGTTACGGTCATATCTCAACCTCTTCTCGTTAAGGTAGCGTTCTCTAGAAGATACAAGCGTGTTACGAAAATTTACATGTAGAGGTGCCTGCCGCTTCAACCGCTGCCGCCCGGATCGCGGATACGGGATTTTGCACTCTAGCTAAGTCAGGAGCCTCCACCCTTAGGTGTTCGATGCCGCTACCCCACTGTTCGCGCCACCAGTTGCTTGCGTCCCGTGCACTTATCTGTGGAAGCATGATCCTGGCGTAGATAAGCATTTCATCGGGCGGGATCAGGTCTCGACCATCAGCAAGCGCGTGAGAAAGATCTTTCGCAAGGTCAACGTTCGCGGTTCTCGGCATATTAATTGCGCGCTGCTTCAGATCGGCCTCAAGATTGTGCCTAGCCGCAGCCCATTCCTTCGCCGTAAATCCCGAGGTGGCAAGATCGCACGTCATCTTCCGCAAACCCGTAACCGCCGGTTTCCATTGATCGGCAGCGAAGTTGTCCCAGAGCATGATCTGGCGCTGACCTTGCTCACCGTTCTCGATGAACATGCCGACCTTACCGGGCGGGCTTCCAAGCTGGAGGGCAGCGAGCCGGTCATTGATCGCACGTGTGACGAGCAAGTCCATGATGTCGGCTCGCGCTTGCTGATCGCGCGAAGATGGCGGGACCGGCGTCGGCATTACCACTGTCACCAGCGCAGTCCGACGTCCTTGAGGAAGCGCGGAGAAGCTGACCGGACGGATGAGATTGCGCTGGAACATAGGGAAAGTTTCTTGGCGATACGCGGGTTTTATAGATATCCAGTCCCCAAAGCGCTTCTCGACCAGCTTCTTCACCTCACCCGGCCTCACATTGCCGACGACGACGATCATCATGTTCTCAGGGCGGTACAAGCGTCGATACAGGCCACGAATGGTATCAATACTCGCGGTCGGCACATCGTCGGAGTTCTGCGCATCGAGCCTGTCGTTTGGTGAACCGGGAGCGATTGCAGCGATGTAGTCGGCGTAAATCTCATTGCCGAGCTTCTTGTCCGCCATTTCCCGTATGACTTCACCCCGCGAGGTATCGACCGCATCGGCGCGAAGGGTCATGCCTGTGGCAGCGTCTCTGAACAGGGCCAGCAGCACATCGAGGTCTGCCGAAGCCGTCGTTCTGGTCGAAAGGTAGTAGTTTGACTCCCGCCACGATGTGGAACCCGCATTCGGTGCGGTTAACGTCAGAGGCATACCGATACGCTTGAGGTGGTCTGAATCGTCTGGCGAGCCGATGGTCGGGCTGTGGAACACAATGTGTTCGATTAGATGTGCCAGACCCCGTTCGCCTGGACGATGCTCCGCAATGAAGCCGCCCTCGTTGCGCATGAGTACTGCAACGCCAGGTTCATTGCCTTGCCGGGGCAGGATCGCAAATCGTACACCGTTTTCGAGACGGCCAATTACCGGGGCGCCCCAATCGGCGGAGGGGCGATCTACAATCTCTGAACTGACGCCAACCGCAGCAGGCCTCCTATCCGCGGCAAGTCCCGAAGAAGATAAAACGAACAGCGGGACGGTAATCAAGCACATCGATGCTTGGCAAAATTTCCGCATGTAGGCTCCACTCCTCGACAGGCCGGCCGCCCGTATCATGCGAGTATTTCTAGCCGGCTGGATCGGTGATGTTCCACCTTTGAGGCAGAAAAGTGACTATGTCCGCGGTGTCAGTGCTGATCGTAATTTCCGGTCGCGAACAGGGAGCGGGGAGGTAGGCGCTCTGTCGATTAGGGTCGAAAAACAGCTATGGCGTCAGGCGTATGCCGAACAGCGTTCAGTGGTTTACAAACCCCCTAGCGTACGTCGACAGTCGGGAGCTTCGGCGTTCGTTATATGGATCTGCTGAACCGTAACTTGCTTGTGTCCCTGCGGGAGATACCGGATCGTACGGTGTTTGCCATTGTCTTCGACCAACAATGCATAAGGCACTAGTGCGTTGTCCGGCTCGCCTTCCGTTCGGGCGAGTATCTTCATGCCATCTCGCAACCCTGCCGCATACGCTGGCAACAACCGATCAACGGCGGTTGCGACATTCCCGGCGTTTGCGGTCAGCTCCGCGTCGAAGCCTGGTGAGAACGACGGGCGTTGTTCGGTAACGATCTTGGCGCACGATCCGAATGTTCCTGCCGGCAACAGGATCGGTTCACCGTTGATTAGGTAGCGGGCTACATCGTCAGTGATGTTCAAACCGTTCTTGCGGATTAGCGTCTCAAAAAGGAAGGTCGCTTGCTCTCTCGAAGACCGCGCGGTCGCGAACTGTGCGTGCAGCACCGTGTCCAGATTCACCGCGCCCCTGCTTGTTGCCAGTAAGCGCTCGTTCCAGATCGCCGCCAGCATCGCGCCGCGCTGATAGGGTAGCTTTTGCGCCGCATCGTTGCTCCAGAAAGCCGCCTTAGCCTGCGCTCCCGGCATGGTTCGGACAGGAGAACCGGCATAGGCCGCCAGCATCTCGTTCCAGATGGATGCGAACTCCGTCGGCGTTATTAGACCGGCGCGCACCATCAAGGCACGCGCGTAATAATCGGTAAAGCCTTCACTGAACCAATAGGCAGCAGGCCGCTCTTCCCGATCTTTCGAAAGGGCACCAAGTTGCCCCGGATTCCAGGTATGAAAATACTCGTGGGCGAGGAGCCATTTCATACTCGCTGAAGGCGTTCGCTGATCGATCCATAACGCGAATGCGTCCCCGCGTCCGGTGCCAGCGAAACCCATTGTCGTTGGGCTACCGACAATCGGGGCAGCCGTTACAAGGAAGGGAGCACGGCGGCTTGAGTTCCAGAAGGCGCGCTCCCGTGTAATTACTTGACGCGCCAGGCTGTCTAGTTGCTCCGGGGCAAACGAGTAGCTGCCAACGGTTGCTACTCTCACCGCTGAGCCGTCTGACGCTGCAAAGATGCGAAGATTACGCCCGCCGATAACGACGCTTTCCAACACGTCGGCCACGGTGCCGGAACGGCTCGCCTTGCGGTTTCGACCGGCAAGATGTTCGAGGTCGGAGGCGAAGCCCATACCGTTTGAGCCTGACCAATCGAACGTAGCTGGTGCGTTCTCGCGATCATCGGGGTAGCCGAACATTGCATTGCCGACCGCATAAAACCACTTAGGTCTGATGACAGGTCGGGGCTGCTGGCTGTCGTCTACGGTTGGGTCGTGATCGTAGGCAGATACTATTCGGTAGGTCACTGTCAGCGCCTCGCCGGGAGCCGCAAGAATGCGCCAATGGCCGTCTCGATCTTTCGCGACAGCGGTTGCCCCTTGGACGTCAAAGTCGCGCGCCCACTGCCACAGCCTGCGCTCGCCGGCCCAACCTTCGCCCCATCCGAACCCGGTGGTGCCCGAAGGATTGGCACGGAAGCGGACTTGAACGCGCAACCCGGTAAGCAAGTCACCAGATAAATCAGGCGCTAAGGTATATTGCACGGGGACGGTGATTTCGCGAGGTGCGTTGGACGCGCCTAGCAATAGCAGAGTGAGGCTCAGCGAACGCAAACGCATGCCGCTATCTTACCCAGAGAAATAGGTTCGGCAATCTATTCGCTCGTCCCGCAAACGAACGGCCAGTGGGACGGCGCGGGCATGCTCGAAATCGATCGAATTTTGGGAATGTATTAACTGCGCGGTCAATGGCGCATTAGCGTGCTGGTGCGACGTCCATGTCGCTTGGGGGATAAATATCAGCATCTGGGTCTATAAGAGCGCCGCATTTAGTAGTTATTGAACCTGTGAAGATCCAGTGCATCGTCGTGTTATATGACCTTGCGTATGTTTCGGCCCACATATCGAAAATCGATGGTAAAACATCAGTAACAGTTAAGGCGTTGCTATATATCTCACAATTTGTACCCGGGTACAGATTGTTCATCGAAGACGATAGCCTCCGTCGATATAGTGACGGAATCCAACTATTCCTGTACTGAGAGCGGAAATGGCTCCGGTAAAATTGGGGAACACTAGTAGGAAGATCGCCACGGCGAATGTCGATCCAATGCGCGTACGCGTTAGCCGTACACGGGAAGGCGACGATCGTTGGTTATCCATTTCGACGTTCCATCAAGCAGAGATAATCGGTCAACGATTAGGCCGCTCTGATGAGGTAATTCCGTACCTCCATCAAGTCGTCCTAAGCTACCTATCTGACACTCCCGCTATCGGGCCATGACCCTAAGGCCGTTTTAATTCCCGTTTCACGATCGTTATGGCATACGCGTTCGGGTGGTTAGTCCGGTAGATTGGCTCCCGCCGAAGGTCTTGCGGATCGCCTCGCGTTCTGGCGTGATGTCCCAATGAAGTATCTCGCCGTTGCGCTTGTTCCGTTCCTGTTGGGGGCTGCCCCCGCCCCCGACGTTGTCGATTACACCCTCGCGCCCGAGTTGCACGATGGCACGATCACGGCGTTGTCGGTGGAGGTGCGCTTTCAGGGTGATAAGTCAGGCACGACGACTTTCGACTGGGGAGATAGCTGGGCGGGAGAGGAAAAGCTCGGGCAGTGGGCACGTAATCTCACGGTGGAAGGCGCGCAGACGACGGCCCCTGCACCACACGGTGGGAGGATCATTCACTCCGCTCCCGGAGCGCCACTCGTCGTGCGCTACCGCGTCGTTTCTGCCTTTCCGGCCGATCCCACCGTTGCCGACAGCAAGCAATCCAAGCCGGTAGTCCGCCCCACATGGTTTTATGCAGTGGGCGAAGCGCTGTTTGGGACGCCAGTGGGACGTGGCGATGCGCCGGCTCGGTTCGCTTGGGCCGGACCGCCTGACGTGAGCTTTGCCTCTGATCTGGAACATGATCGTGCTCGGCTGGGGCTGCGAACCAAGACGGTCGATGACGTAGTGGAAAGTATCGTGATCGGCGGGCGCGACCTGCGAATTACGAATTCCACCGCAGGCGGGGCAAAGTTGCAGGTAGCGACGATCGGACAATACGCCTTCGACGCGTCCGCTTTTGAGACGCTAGCATCCAACATCGTCGCAACCGAGCGGCGCTTCTGGGGAGCGACGGACGATCAGCCCTTTCTTATCACGATGACACCCGTCGCTTCCGAGCCAGGCAGGATCAGCTACAGCGGTACTGGACGCACCGACGCCTTCGCGCTGTGGATGGATACAAGCGCGGAAATGTCCAACTTGGGCTGGCTTCTTGCCCATGAGTATTTCCACACCTGGAACTACAGGCAGCTCGGCGAGATGGGTGATGGCGAGCGCGAGGTCGCTTCCTACTGGATGAGCGAGGGCTTTACTGACTTCTACGCTCGGCGCCTGCTGCTACGATCGGAACTGATAACGCCTGAGGCATTCACAAGTAGCTGGAATGAGATGCTGGCGGCCTATGCGCGCTCGACGTATCGCACCGCGCCAGAGGCGAAGATCGCTGCGGATTTCTGGAAGGATCGGGACGCTGAAAAGATACCCTATCAACGCGGTGCCATGTTGGCGGCGCTGTGGGATGCTCGCTTACGTGAAGGCGGGCATGGCAACCTCGATGACGTACTACGCGACCAGCAACGGCGACGCACGCGAATGGCTGCCGCACCATCGCTAACGGCGTTATTCGCGATGACAGCTGCTGCTCATGGACTGCGTATTATGCCAGATCTTACGAGATACGTTGCACAAGGTAGGACGTTGTCACTGCCGGCGGGGGCGTTCGGCCGTTGCGCGACAGTCTCCGAGATCACACGTCCTGTTTTTGAGCGTGGCTATGATGTTGATGCCACGTCCAAGGCCGGGGTCATAACGGGCCTCGATCCTAAGTCGCCAGCCTACAGAGCCGGGCTACGCGATGGCATGCGGCTACTGCGCCGGATAGCGGGTGTGCCGGGGGACTCTCGGGTAGACTACGCCATCGTTGTAAACGACCACGGCGTCGTTCGTACGATCACCTTCAGTCCAGCCGGTCAGATGACCGAGACGCTTCAGCAAATCGTGCTAAATTCGACACTGTTTGCTGCTGATCCGAAAGGGTGCGCGGCTATTCTGGCGGGCTAGCTGTTTCAAATCCGGTTACCGTGGCGCAACGATCGATTCTCGTTTCTCGATGGTGAATTGGGAATCGGCAGGCCGCAGCCAGTAAACGCCAACCGATCCACTGGATGCCTGCTAGGCAGCTCGTTCTTCATCATAGGCCAGCCGGGATCGCTCAATCAGCGGCCAGTGATCCTTGATCCAAGAAGTAAAGCCTTCAAGCGCCGGCAACATGCTCGCGCCGGTAGCCGTCAGCTCATATTCGACGCGGGGCGGCACTTCAGGATAATAGTGACGGGTAAGTAGCCCGTCGCGTTCGAGGTTTCGAAGCGTCAGTGTCAACATCCGCTGTGTGATGCCCTCAATGCTCGCCATCATCGCGGAAAAGCGCAGTCGGTGGCTCTCGGCGACGGCGAGGTTGGACATAACCAAGATTGTCCACTTGTCGCCAAGACGGGCAAGCACGCTGTTCGGGACGCAGGGCCGGAAGCGTGGACCATCGGGTGTCTGGTTATAGGGGCGGCCGTGGATCAGTTTCTCCAAAGGTATCATCCTTGTGCGTGACGCTGCAAATTGTGCCGTCTTTCGCCAGTCCCACCCCGGTATATATTAGGAACCTACGTAGCATCAATGAGAGTGATTATATGTCTCAAACTATAGCGCCTGTCCTGGTTTTCGGGGCGACGGGGCAGCAGGGCGGCTCGGTCACCAACGCCCTGCTCAAGGCGGGCCAGACGGTGCGCGCACTGGTTCGCGATCCCGCATCCGTCAAAGCTATCAAGCTTGCTAGCCGCGGCGTGGAAGTCGTGCGCGGCGACCTATCCGACACGGCATCGATCGAGGAAGCCATGAGTGGAGTGCGAGGCGTGTTCAGCGTCCAGCCTAGCTCGCCAACCGGCACGCTGACCGACGCGGATGAAGTGCGCTACGGGATTGCGGTCGCTGACGCGGCCGTGCGAGCCGGCGTAGAGCAATTCGTTTACAGTTCCGTTGGTACAGCGAGTGACGAGCCGACAGGCATGGGCCATTTCGACAGCAAAGCGGAGATCGAGGCACACGTCCGCACCTTACCAATCGCATGGACGATCGTCCGCCCAGTTGCCTTCATGGACATGCTGGTAATGCCGGGCTTCGGGTTGGACGAGGGCCGCTTCAGCTTCTTCGCGGGCCGCGATCAGACGATGCAATTCCTGGCGGTCGAGGACATCGGCAAATTCGTTGCGCCAATCTTCGCCGACCCGGAGCGCTTTGCTGGGCAAACGATCGAGATCGCAAGCGACATAGTCACCGGCACCGAGATCGAGGCGGCCTTCTCGCGAGCAGCGGGCCGGTCTATTACCTATAGTCGCTTCTCTGACGAGGTGCTTGCGGCCAACCCCTTCCTGAGCGGTTTGACCGCGCTTCTCGACAGTGGGCCGCTGGCAGGACATGCCGATCTTGCAGAGATGCGCCAACTCAACCCAGAAATCCTGACGTTCGAGAGCTGGCTGGCGGGCAGCGGTCGCGAGGCGTTCCAGCTGGCCTTGGGAACGTCCGGGCAGTGGGATTACAACCGCTAAAGCATCCGATGCTGGCACGACTTCGACTCCGGCCGTGCCAGCCCCGCAATCAAAGTTCCCCTTCAGTTGCGATTTTTTTCTCGATTGCGAACGGCCAGCGAGACGGGAAGGTCGTTCTTGGAATCACTGGTGATTTAGGAAAGGTAGCCTGCCGCTACCCGTAGCCGATCCCTGCCCCTTCGTTAGCAGGCGTGGGTTGGGGAGAGCGATAGCGCACACTTAGGCGAGAAGAAGGCGTGCGTCCGAGTACGGTCGGCGACGTGATCGCGGTGCTCGATCACTTTCGGATCGGCCGCGCGATCCTGGTCGGGCATGATTTCGGCGCGAACGTTGCCTGGAACGCGGCGATGATGCGTCCTGACCGGATTGCAGCGGTATTCGGGGCCAGCGTGCCTTTCATTCAGCCTGGCGGTCCGAGTTTTCTCGACCAGCTGCGCGGCGCAGGTGCCGATGACTTCTACATGTTCGACCAGATGACTCCCGAGGCCGATGCCAAATGGGCGGACGCAGCGCACAGCATCCCGGCGAGCCTTTACTGGCTGTCGGGAGAACCGCCGGCAGACGAACGATGGGATCCGTTCGATCCTGGGCGGCACATGCTCCGCCCAGCGCCAGGCGCTCCCACGACCATCGATCCCGCCTATGTCGATGAGATGGTGGAGGTGTTTGGCCGGACGGGCTTTCATGGACCGTTGAACTACTACCGAGCGATCGACACTTTCTACGCGGTCGCCAGCCGGGCTTTCGCGAGCTGCGTGATCGCGCAGCCGAGCTTCTTTCTCACCGGTGAGGCGGACGGCCTGAACGCCGTGCGCAGCCCAACAGAGGATTCGCTTCGTAAAACACTGCCCGAACTGTGCGGCTTCGTCGCATTGACCGGCGTGGGCCAGTGGCCACAGCTTGAGGCGCCGGAGGCGTTCAATGCCGCGCTGGTTGGGTTTCTTGGAACGGTGTCCCCGAACAACGCTTCACGCTAACCGGCCATCCTCCGAGCCGGCCACACGAACTTACCGATCGGGACCGCCAGCGCGTTCTCGCAACGGAACGTGAAGCGGGAAACGAGCACCGCCAATCGCGCTGATGGCCGCGTGCGGGTTCTGCTTTCCCAAAATCTGTTCCCGATTTAAAATTCCCGAAATCGCCAATTTCGATGGGAAAACGGGAAAGATGCTGATTGGCTATGCGCGCGTTTCAACGGCCGATCAGGACTTGGCGCTGCAAAGCGATGCCCTGAACAAAACCGGGTGCGAAAAGCTGTTCACCGATAAGGCGAGCAGCGCGAAGCCGATCGACCGGGGTTGGCTGAAGCCATACATTTTGCACGCGCCGGCGATTGCATCGTAGTCTGGAAACTCGATCGTCTCGGTCGCTCAATTCACGGTCTTATCAGGCTTGCTGCGGACCTCGCGGCACGGAAAATAGACTTCCGATCCCTCACGGACGGTTTTGACACGTCCACCGCTTCGGGGCGGTTCCTGTTTGATATTCTCGCCTCGGTGGCCGAAATGGAGCGCGAGTTGATAAAGGAGCGGACAAGCGCCGGGTTAGCAGCGGCTCGGAGGAAGGGCGGTATTGGACGTGGTCGGAAATCGGCACTGACGCCCGAGAAGCTCGAGACGGCACGCAAGCTTCTCGCGGTAGGGGTTAAGCCTGCCACGGCCGCCAAGCTGCTAGAGGTCGGCGTCTCGACCTTCTACCGTCACTTTCCGGCGAGCGAGAGGGCGGACGGGACGGATGCAGGGTGATATTTGCATTTATGAGTGTGCGCGCGTTAGTTAGTCTATCTAAGCGCATCGTTGGTCAATCACCTGATATCGCCAAAGGCGCGGATCGCTGACCACCAGACCGAGGCCGTCGCGAATACCAGCTTCTAGGGCCGACGCGTGAGAGGTACACCCTAAGGCATCTAACCGCCAAGCGTACTGTCGTATCGGCTGGAATCTCGAAAAGTAGAGCAGCGCGCGGTATCGCGTTGGAGTTCGTGCTATCAATGACACCGTCTCGCAAGGTCAGTCGTCGCGATGGCGTCTGCAATACGATTACGCCGTCCGAGGCATATCCACAATCGACGGCCTGATCGCCGTGGCGCTTTGGACGCCTGGTGGCAGCATCGCTGCCGCCATCAGGTCGACGTTCGTCAGATCGCAGTAATCGATCCACTACTTGGGATCAGTGACCTGAAGGCAAGAGTAACAATCGGGGCTACTTTTGCCGTTGGTTAGTACTGCGAGCCACTTGGCCCTGATCGTAGATGTCAGGCTGATTTTCTGATCGGCCGTTGGAAACTTACCGAATGGGCATAGCCGCCTGAGTGGCAGTGGCTGGACGGGAGCGACTGTTCAGTTCGACGTACCTCCTTCAATTTGATTGAGGGGTGGCACAGGGGAAATTCGGCACCGAGTGCCTGAGCGCCTCCATCAGCACTGGCACAGGCGCGCGGCGCAATCGTCCGGGGAGTAGGGCCCCCATGCCGCTCGTCGCGACCTTCGTGCTTTGAGTCAGGGTTCAGAGGCTGGACTTGTCTTGCAAAAGCGGGAAGTTCCCCGATTGTACACCATGTTAAACGAAAACTACGTGAGATAAAGCGTAGGTTAGATCGACCGACGGGCGGGAGGGTTGGGGATGGGGAACGAGGGGGCGGACACGACAACCGGCGCATGCGCATTCGGTTATCTCGTTGCGGGGCTCCCGGTCCATTCAGACCTGCGCTTGCCCGGGCTGATTGAGGCGGCGATATCGTGCCATCCCTCGATCAGGGTCCGGCGCGCGGACCTCGCGCCTTGCTTGCCGGACGCGATCAGCAGTGGTCCGACGTGGCAAATGGCGGACGGGCGTTTCTTGCTGGAAATACCCGGCATCGTTCGGATGCTGCTGTGTGACGGTCGGGATCTTTGGTACGATCCCGTCGGCCAAACGTGCGATGCCGACCTAGACGTGTTTGTCGGTGGCACCGGCCTGGGCATCCTGTTGCAGCAACGCGGCTGGGTCGTGTTGCACGCCAGCGCGGTGCGTGTCGGTGATGCAGCTGTGCTGTTCTGCGGAGCGTCGGGGGCGGGAAAGTCGACCTTGGCCGCCGCACTGAGCGGTCGCGGGTTCGATCTGGTAGCCGATGATTTCTGTGGCATCACCATCGGCGCCGATGGGGTAGGGCGGGTTCATCCCGACGGCCGCCGGTTCAAGCTGTGGGACGACGCGATCGAGCGGCTGGCGCTCGCCGATCGGCGCGGTGCGGCGGTGCGATCGCGGCTGCACAAATTCCATGTCGATCCGCACGCAACCAGCCTCGCGGCGCTGCCCGTTGCGGCGGTGTACGTACTTGCCGAGGATCGCCCGCCCGCGGTCCCCGGCATCATTCGCGCTAATCTCGTCGATGCTGCGCTGCTGTTGCGGCGGCAGGCCTACCGTCCCGCGCTGGTCCGATGGATGCGACAGCAGCCGTTGTATCTCGCGGCAGCGGCAGCTGTGTCACGCGGTGGCGGTGTCTTTACTCTAACCCGCGCGCGGCGGTTCGAGGCGATGGACGCCGTACTTGACGATCTGGCGACGCACTGGCGCGAACTGGGTATGCCGGGCGCGTGAGACCGACGTTCTGGATCGCATCGTATCCCAAATCAGGCAACACCTGGTTCCGGCTGCTACTCGCCAACCTAGCTCGCGACACGCCGTTGGCGATCAACGACCTGCGGCACGACTCGGGTACGGCCAGCGCCCGCCCGGTCTTCGACGAGGCTATCGGTTTTCCGTCTGCGCTGCTGACCCATGCCGAATCCGACCGGTTGCGTCCCCGCGTCTATCGCGCGTTGGCGGCACAGGCGAGTGCGCCGCGCTTCGTGAAGACGCACGACGCCTGGACGCGAACCGACACCGGCGAACCGTTGATGGGCGGGCCGGATGCTGCGGCGGGCGTAATTCTCATCGCGCGCGATCCGCGCGACGTGGTCGCCTCCCTTGCGCATCATATGGAGCGAGACATTGACTGGACGATCGCGTTCATGGCGGATCCGACCTCCGCCTTCTGTGGAAGAGTCGATCGCCAGCATCACCAGTTACGACAACAATTGCTCGGCTGGAGCGGGTTCAACGATGGATGGATGCGACAGGACGTACTGCCCATCCATATCGTGCGTTACGAAACGTTGCAGGCCGACGCAGTGGCGACCTTCGCGGCCGCACTGCGTTTTGCCCGGGTGGAAGCCTCCGCGGAGGCGATCGCGCGCGCCGTCGATTTCGCGAGTTTTGACAGGGTGCAGGCGCAGGAACGTGCGAGTGGCTTCGGCGAGGCACCCCCGCAGCTACACCATGGGGGCTTCTTCCGGCGCGGCGTAGCCGGCAATTGGCGCCACGAACTCAGTGCGGCGGAGGCCTCGCGCATCGTCGCTGTGCACGGCGCCACGATGGCGCGACTGGGTTATGGACCCGGCGGATGAGACGCGCGACGACCGCGCTGACGATGGGGCCGTTGCGCCAGGCACTCGTGATCGAGGCGGCGGCGAGCCTGCTGGCAGCACGGTTGCGGCTGCGGCTGCAGCCGTTCGGACGGATCATGGCCGGGCTGGGACGCTTCGTACCGCCCACGCCGGTCGACGCTCCGTTGCCGGTCGACCTCGTCCGTCGTCGTCGTATCGCGCAGGTCCGCTGGGCGATCGAGGTCGCGGCACCGCTGATGCCGTTCCGCGCGGTATGCCTGCAACGCTCGCTCGCAGGGCGGGCGATGCTGGCGCGACGCGGGATCGACGCTATCCTCCATTTTGGCGGCACAGTGAATGCGGGGGCCCCCGATGGCGAACATGCGTGGCTGACGGCAGACGGGATCGGCGTCGCAGGCTATCCGATCGACCCGGCGACGGTTGAGATCGGGCGGATCGTGCCGCCTGGTTGGCCGTAGTCAAGCAGTGCCGCCAGCCAATCGTTCACTTCGCAATCGATCACCAGATGTACCCGATCGGTCGTGCCTTGATTGGCGACACTGTGGCGATCGGCCAGACGCAAATACCATGTCTCGCCGATGGCCATGTCAATGCGCGTACCATTCAATCGGAAATCGACGTGGGG
Organism: Sphingomonas sp. OK281; assembly: GCF_900115295.1. Classification (GTDB taxonomy): domain Bacteria; phylum Pseudomonadota; class Alphaproteobacteria; order Sphingomonadales; family Sphingomonadaceae; genus Sphingomonas. The sequence goes on from NZ_FOVZ01000012.1 coordinate 31,203, forward strand.
GTTGGTCGTCACCGGCACGTGAATGCGGGCCATTCCCTGTTCGGCCGACAGGTCGTGGTCGCTATGTTCGCGGATGGTCGATCCGGGCGTCAGTCGCATCAGACGCGCGGTCTGCAACGGACATCGGAACGCTGCCAGAACTGCCCCAAACGCTGGGCAATGCGCGAGTGCAGGCGCATCGACGAACGCGGTGGCGGTGGGATCGGCATAGATCATCATAACCGGATGGGTCGCCCCCGCCACCATGCGCAGCGGCAGTGCCTGCCATGTGCCTTCGTAATTCCGCTGAACGAGATGGTCGATCCATTGCGGTGCCGAAAGCCGCGCGAGATCGCTGGCGAGCGGCCCGGGAGCAAATGTCATCGGCAGACGTATTCGGTCGGCGGCCGTCGCGTATTGGCGGTGCCCATCAAGCATGATATTCGCCCCCGCGTCAGATGGTTGATCGCCCGGTAACAGGAGTGACGCTATCGGAGGCGACGGCTGGGGGGAAGCGGTTAGAATGAAAGTCGACGTCGAATCGTCGGGGGCGGCGATGCTGGCGCGTTTGCGCAACGCGATCTGCACCGATTCGGCGCTTGCGGCACGGCTCGCCACAATCGCGGATGCCGATGTGTTCGTCGTCGTCGCGCGCGTCGAAGCGTTAGCGCTGGGGATCGACCTGTCCCAAGCCACAATCGCGGCGGCGGCGGGCCCCGATCCGCTTGGCGTCAAGCGATTTGCGCTGCCGCTGCCGACTCAGGACGAATGGCCCGCACCCGACTGGCTGCCGGTCGCGGTTGTCGACGGTGCGGCGGGGCCGGTGGTCGAATGGCTGCATTTTGCAAAACGACGGCTGACCGATCCGTTTTTCGAGGATGCCGTACGTAGGGCGCGGCGTGTACCGCTCAACCGACTGTGTCCAGTGCTTACCCCACTTGACCGGTTCGCCGAGACCATGCCCACCGATGCGGCTTTCACCCCTTCGGGACTTGTCTTTCACCTGTCGCGTTGTGGATCGACGCTGGGGGCGCAAATGCTGGCGGCGGTGACGGGGCACATCGTCGCCTCCGAACCGGCACCGCTCGACGCGATAATCCAGCGAGCCTCGTCGGGGGAAGCCGACGCTCGGCGCGACGCGGTCGCACAGATACGCGCGATGGTCTCGGCGCTGCTGCGCGACCGGCATGGCGACCGGCAGGTCGGCGTGGTGAAGCTCGACTGCTGGCACATGCTGACGTGGGACGTGTTTGCCGAGGCGTTTCCAGATGTCCCGTTCCTGTTCCTGTATCGCGATCCCGTTGAAGTACTTGTATCGCATGCCAAGCAACCAGGGTCGCAGATGGTGCCCGGCCTGATTCCGCATCTTGCCGACGATTTCGATTACGCAAGCGATCCCGCGATTTTTGGCGCGAGACTGCTCGGACGCATAGCGGACGCGGCAACCGACGCGGTGCGCGCGGGGCGTGCGATCGCGCTGCGGTACGACTCGCTGCCTGAGGCATTATTCGACCGCATCCTCCCCCATTTCGCCATCGCCGCCGGCGATGCCGATCGCGAGGCGATGCATTGGGCGGGCGCGCGCAACGCCAAGACACCTTCCAGGCAGTTCGTCGATGATCGTGCCGCCAAGCAAGCCGAGGCGAGCCCGGGCCTGCGCGCCCAAGCGGTCGCGTTTCTTTCGTCGCCGGTCGCGTGGCTCGACACGGCGAGGGCGGTGCAATGATCGTTCGCAAGCAGGGGGACTGGCTGACAGCTTCGGTCGGCGACGAGGTGCTGATGATGAGCGCCGACCATGGCACCTATGTCGGGCTGAACGCGGTCGGCGCGCGGATCTGGACATTGCTGGACGAGATCGACGACCGTGAGGATCTGTGCGCCCGGCTGTGCGAAGAGTTCACCGTCACGCCAGAGGTGTGCGCGCGCGAGGTCACGATGTTCCTGGACGCGCTGGCGGCGCAGGGCGCGATCATATCCGAACCATCCGGCGGCCGTTCCCCGTGAGCGCGATTGCCGGGATCGTACGGTTCGACGGTGCTGCCATCGATCCCCGCGCCATCGACAGGATGTTGGCGGCGATGGCACGGCGCGGACCCGATGGTGCCAATGCCGTTATGCTGGACTCCGTCGGCATCGGCCACGCTCTTATGCGGGTGAACCGGGAGGACTGGCACGAGGCTCAGCCGATTGCTGACGACGGTCTGCTTCTCGCCGCCGACCTGCGCTTGGACAATCGCGACGCTCTGGCGTCCGAGCTGGGCATCGATGCGACCGGGATGGCGGACTCGACCATCCTGTTCGCCGCCTGGCGCCGCTGGGGGGCGGACTGTGTCGACCGCCTGATCGGTGATTTCGCGTTTGCCCTTGTCGATCCGGCCGCGCGAACGCTGTTGCTGGCGCGCGATCCTCTCGGCCAGCGCGGTGTCTACTGGCACTGCGGCGACGGATTCCTCGCATTCGCCAGCGAACCGAAGGGCCTGTGGGCGGTAGAGGGCGTACCGCGTCGTCTGTCGGACGCGGCCATGGGCAAGCGGTTGCTGTCGCCCGTGGATCCGGGGCCGGAGACGACGTTGTTCGAGGGTATCGAATCCCTCCCCGGTGGCGCGACGCTGCGACTGGGGGAGGGGGGACAGGTCGTCGTCGAACGATACTGGGTGCCGCATGCCGCGACCTGTCATGTCGGGCACGACGATGCGTATTATGTCGAAACCTATCGCCGGATCGTAACGGAGGCGGTGGAATGTCGCGTCCGCCGCACGCTGCGTTCGCCCGCGTTGCTGTTCAGCGGTGGCTTCGACAGCGGCAGCATCGCCGCGGTCGCGGCGCCGATCGTGGCGGCCCAGGGCCGGCGGATAGTGGCCGTGTGTTCCGCACTGGCCGAAGAGGACGTCCGCCCGGTCCGCAGCGCCCGTGCCGCGGCAAGCGCCTTTGCCGACCGCGAGGGGATCGATCTGCGCTGGTTCGTGCGGCGCGACGAAACGGTGCTCGACGATATCGAGGCGCTGTTCGCCGGTGCCGACGATTGCGCGGGGATATCGCATGTCCGCCCGCATCTATTCGCGATGGCGGCGGCGTCCGGGGCGCGACTGGTGATGGATGGACACGGTGGGGACTATACCGTCAATCCGCGCGATGCCTGGGCGCTAGGTCGTGTGCTGCGCCGTGGCGACGTCCGCCGGTTCGTCCGCGAATTTCACCTTCGCATGTTGGTGACGGGGCTCGGTGTAGTGCGCACGGTCCGCAACGACGTGCTCGGCGCGCTGTTGCCGCTCCGCCTGATCGCATGGCAACAGGTGATACGGCGACGGTTCCTGCCCGCTTGGCGGCTGCGCGCGATCGCTCCCGCGCTGGCACGCGTGCTGATGAGCAGCGGCGGGGTTCATGCTGGACGATTGCGTCAGCCGATGCCGGTCCACGCGCGCTGGGAAGCGTTGCGTCGTCACCGCCTTCACCGGATTACGTGGGCCGCGCCGGCAATGACCAACCTGGCGGCGCGATACGGCATGGACCTGACGCGGCCGTTTCATGATCGCAGGGTGGTCGAATTCGCGTTGGCGATCCCTGCTCGGTTGACCTTCCGCGACGGCCGCGACCGTTATCTGGCGCGTATCGCCCTGGCCAGCCTACTGCCTCCACGCCTGCTGGCGTCAGGGCCGGGCAACGACGCGGAGGAGCCCGACTTCTTCCGCATGGCGGCCACGGTGGTGCCGGATGCCATTAGAAGCCTTCGAGCGGGTGACAATGCCGGGCGTCTGGCCCGTGTCCTTGATTTCGATCGCCTCGCCGACGAGGTCGCCGATATCGACGAAGCGCGTCTGGGGGATCATCGCGCGCTGTACCGCGCGACGTTCGGGGTCGCTCTCGCGCGCTTCATTCTCTGGTTCGAACGGCGGAACGACGGTACGATACCCGCCGGGCGAAATCAGGAGCCGTAGGGCCCGTACACCGGGGTCGATCCATCGGATCCGAACGCGACCTGTGCCCCGGCACCGCGTGCGTCGGACGTGATGACTTCCGGCGTCTGCCATGGCCGCCGTGCGTCGGGAATCCCGACCGATGCATCGGAAGACTTGTTCAGGGTCCGATCGTCCGTGCCGTCCATATGCCGCATCCCACCGATTATCCGCTTGTACGGTACTTGTGTTGGAATGCCATCATATCCCAATCCCCGCAAGTCTGCGTAAAAAGTTGGATGATATTGGAAGAATCTATCTTCGTCGTCGAAATTCTTGCTTGTATCACGGTGGCGGATCAATCAAGTTGCTAGAGCAACGGTGATCGCACCGCGCAGCAGGAGCGGAATGGGACATGGCAGAGCCGTTCATTGGTGAAATCAAGTTGTTCGGTTTCGGATTCGCTCCGCGCAACTATGTGGCGTGCGACGGTCGACTGCTGCCGGTCAACCAGTATCAGGCGCTCTTTTCGCTGCTTGGTACGCGATACGGCGGAAACGGCGTTCAGAATTTCGCGATTCCCGATCTGCGCGGCCGGACGCCACTGCATTTCGCACCGGCCACCATCTCCATCGGTATGCGTGAAGGCGTCGAAGCGGTCCCGCTGACGCAGGGGCAGATACCGCCGCACTCGCATCAGTTGGCAGGAACCAATCAGACCGCGACACAACGACCGGTAACGGGCGCTGCGTTCGCGAACGACGTTTCGCTCCCCGTCGACTTCTACGCGCCGGCCAGCATCACTTCGCCCGCCGCAAAAGTGACGTTGTCACCGCAAACGCTGGCGTCGGCTGGAGGGGCCCAGCCACACAACAACATGCAGCCCTATCAGGTGTTGAACTTCTGCATTGCAGTCGCCGGCATCTTTCCTTCGCGCAACTGATCCGACGAAAGGCTAACCTGCGATGAGCGATCCCTTTGTCGGCGAAATTCGGTTGTTCGGCGGTAACTATGCACCGGCGGGCTGGGCTCTTTGTAACGGATCCCTTCTGGCGATCAGCGACTTCGAAACCCTCTATACCCTGATCGGCACGACCTATGGCGGCGACGGTGTCAACACCTTCGGCCTGCCCAGTCTGGCTGGACGAGTACCGTTGGGTCAGGGGACAGGGCCCGGCCTTACCGCGCGTTCGATGGGAGAGATGGGCGGTGAGGAGCAGCATTCGCTGAACTCGGCCGAACTGGCCAGCCACACCCACGGCGTGGTCGCCGCTACCGTCGCCGGCTCGCTAACCGGTCCGACGAGCGACGCGATCACCGCGACGCCGACCGGCGGCACCGCAAAGACGTCCATGTACGTGACGCAGGGAACCAGCGCGATGGTACCTGCGGCCATGTCGACAGGCGCGGTCAGGCCGTTCGGCGGCAGTCAACCGCACGAGAACATGATGCCGACGCTCTGCGTAAACTACATCATCAGCCTTTACGGCATCTATCCCACGCAAAACTAGGTTGGGACACAACAATCATGTCGGATCCTTTCATTGGCGAGATCAAGCTCGTCGGTTTTGACTTTCCGCCGCGCGGTTACGCCTACTGCAACGGGCAGACCATGCAAATTCGTCAGAATGCGGCGCTCTATGCAATACTTGGCGTCCAGTTCGGCGGTGACGGCCAAAACACGTTCAATCTACCTAATCTAGCAGGATCGGTCGCGATGGGACCGGGCAACGGGCCTGGCCTGACTCCGCGTCGGATCGGTGACGTCGTCGGGACCCCCACGGTCACGCTGACGACTGCCCAGATACCGGCTCACATCCACCAGCTTAACGGCGCATCGCTGAACCCGCAGAATCCGGCACAGAACGTCGCGACGCCCGATGGAAAGGCGATGTACGGCATCTCCAATCCCGGCCCCGCCTATGTGCTGACGCCGACACCCGACATCCCCATGTCGCCCGAGGCGATCAGCGTTGCCGGTGGTGGCGAGGCGCACAAGAACATGCATCCGTTCCAGACGATCAATTTCGTCATCGCGCTGCAGGGTGTCTTCCCCGCGCGCAACTGATGGCAATGATCCCGGTCGACCTTCCGCCCGCGCTGGTTGCTCAGGGCATCGCTCTTCGTCAGGAACGCGACGATGACATCCTGTTCCTGACGGAACTATACGCATCGACCCGTGCCGGCGAACTGGAGCTGCTCCCGCATTGGACCGACTCGGACAAGGCGGCGTTCGTCGTTCAGCAGTTCGCGGCGCAGCGGCATCATTATCGCACGACGTTGACCGATGTTCATTTCGCCGTGGTCGAGCACGGCGGGCAGCCAATCGCCAGGTTATACGTTCAACTACGGCGGAACGCGATGCAGTTGATCGACATTACGTTGCGTCCCGAGCGGCGCGGTGCCGGCCTTGGCAGCGCGCTGATCACGGCGGTAATAGACTCGGCCGTACGGCGCCGGCTGGACGTAGGACTGTTCGTGGAGCGCTACAGCGCGGCGCTCCCGCTATACCGTCGGCTTGGGTTCACGACGCTTGCCGAGCACGATATCTATCTGGAAATGGAACGCCGGCAAGACGCGGGTCAGTTGAAGACCGCTTCGTAAAGGATGACATCGCCGTCACGCCCGACCGGAACGAGGAAGATGTCGGTTGGCCCAAGCGCGGGATGCGCCAGCTTATAGTCCCCCTGGCCGCGCACTGTGGGATCTGGCGCCGCGAACAGCAGTACGAATGGGGGGCGCGGCAAACGCCCACCCGATCTGTCGGGTAGCGCAGTCGCTTGGCGCAGGAAAAAGGGTGCTGCGGCCTCGTTGCCGATCAGCGCGAACGCTTCGGCCAGATAAGGCGTGAAATCTTCGAGAACGAGCGTCATGGTCGCTGAAGTGAACCAGGTTCCCGACACAATCAAGCGTCCTGTCGCCGCCGATCCCTGTACTGCGAACGGCGGGGATCTGCGCCCATTCTCGATCATATGCGCCTGTAGCGTCTGGCCCCGGCAAGCGGCCGACATCATTCGTATCCGAGAACTCATGACCCCGGGTCACGACCCCCGTCTACTTCGCGCGGTCGCCCATCGGCACGGCGTGGCGGCGCTCGTGGCCGATGGTATGCGCGCAGCCGGTCTCGCGGTGCCGCCGGGGATCGATCGCATTGCACGTGCCCGTGCCCGTGCCGCTCTTATTCAGTTGCGCGATACCATCGCGCTCGACCGGTTGCTGGGGGAAGCAGGCGTCGCGATGCTGACGCTGAAGGGCGTCGGGTTGGCGCAGCGATTACATGGTGGCGTGGCGCTCCGCGAGTCTGCGGACATCGACATCGCCGTCGCCCCGGATCAGGTCGATCGAGCATGGGCGGCGTTGGCGGCTGCGGGGTACGTCCGCGAGCGGCCCGTGGCATCGCTCCCCGCTACGGTCCTTCGCCGCTACATCCGCGTGACGAAGGACAGTCTGCATCGGCGCGATGTGGACGGGACGATCGTCGAACTCCACTGGCGTTTGTCCGACGCGACGACAGATGCTGCGATCCCGCCCGAAGCGGACTGGCAGTGTCAAGCGGTCCTCCCGGGGGTGGCGTTGCGCACTTTGGCCGACGACGCGGTGTTCGCCTATCTCTGCGTTCACGGTGCGGCGCATCTATGGGCGCGGCTGAAATGGCTTGCGGATGTCGCCACGCTAGTCCGCGCCGCGCCTGATCACGGAGCGGCGTGGTGGGTGGCGGCGCAGGCGCGGGGGGACGCGCGGGCAGTGGCCTCAGGCCTGCTGCTCGCGCACGAATTCCTCGCGCTCCCGTTTCCGCCCGGTTTCGCGCCACCCCGTTCGGTACGGCTGCGGGTGCTGGTCGCGCTGGGCAGCCGGGTATTGCGGGCAGGAGACGGCACACGCGAACTGGCGACGACGCGCTGGCGCGGCTGGGCGGAATTCGCCGCCAGCCTGTTGCTCGCGCCGGACGGACGGGTCCGGGCACGGGTGATCAGGAGGCTGCTCGTTTCCGGCGAGGACATCGCCGACATGCCTTTACCAACCCTGCTGTCGCCACTGTATGTCGTGCTGCGAGTTCCGCTGCTGCTACTTCGTCGGCGAGCGCGCCGGCAGAAGCGGCTCAGCGCGAACCATGGCCAGTCAGCATCGTCTTGATCGTGCGGACGACGATAAGCATGTCGATCCAGAAATTGAACCTGCTGATGTAGAAGAAGTCATAGCTAAGCTTGGCCAGTACGTCCTGCACGCTTGTGACGTGCCCCTGAGTCACCTGTGCCCAACCCGACAAGCCGGGACGCACGATGTGGCGATAGCGGTAGAAGGGAATCTCGGCCTCGTACCATTCGGCCAGCACGGCCGCTTCGGGACGTGGGCCGATCCAGCTCATCTGCCCGAGAGCGATGTTCAGGATCTGCGGCACTTCGTCAATACGCAGCCGGCGCAGGTGCCGGCCGAGGCGGGTGATGCGCGGATCATCCGTCAGGGTCATCGCGTCGGCCCGTATTCCTTCTGCCACGCACGGCGCACGGTGGACCATCGTGCGGAATTTCCACACTCGGAACGGCTGTCCACGATAGCCTATCCGCAACTGACGAAAAAAGGCGGGGCCGGGAGAATCCAGCCGCACCGCCAGCGCGCAGAGGGCGAGGACCGGCAGCAGCGGCAACAGCAGCGCAAGCGCGATCAAGCGGTCGGCGACGCTCTTTATCCCCAGGTAGGTCGGATCTGGTAGTAGCGAGCCGAATACGTTTTCCGACAGGCGATCGACCTGCACACGCCCGGTCAAGGACTCGCGCAACTGCCGGTAATGGACGACGGTAACGCCACCCAGCGCGCACTCGGCGAGGAAGCGTTCCCATTCGGCGGCATGATCATGATCGAAATCGGCTGCCACCGTTGTGCAGCCGGGAGGGAGCGCGGGAGCGCAGAGTAGCCGCCACGCGATGCTGTCGATCGCGAACAGGCTGTCGGTCTCGCCGATGGGAACGACGGCGATCGCCATGCGCGGCCCGCGCTGCAACTTGAAGTAGACGATGTAGAACCAGATGAGTGCCAGTCCGAAACTGGCCAGTAGCAGCGGGCGGCTGTAGTTCAGCCGGGTCATGAACAGGATCGCGACGGCGACGGCGAAGGTCGAGGAGAAGACCGGCAGCACGTAATAGCTAGCGCGAATACCTGGAAAACCGACTAAGCCGCGGAACAGCCAGCGGCCCAACGCTATCGCTAGTAGGCTGCTGACCAGCGATACCGCGAACAGCGGAAGGCGCAGCAGCAGAGGTTCAATCGCTGCGGCGATCGCGAATGGCGGCAGGATCGCGAACAGGATCGCGCCGCCGAGCTGAACGGTGCCGCGCTGCCAGAAGGCAATACGCGGCCGACTAAACCGATCGGCGGCGGCTCCGCTACAAAGTCCAGCGTCGAGCATGGGCGAATGCGGGCGAGGGAGGGACGATATTTTTCAGGTCGCCGAACACGCCGCCGTCACGAACCAGCGCGGCCAGCCGTTCGGGCGACAGCGCGTGATATTCGTCGTGCGGGACCGCGAGGAAGACAATGTCGTAGGTGCTTTCGGGTAGCGAATCGAGGAGATCGATGCCGTATTCGGCCCTGGCTTCGGCGCAATCCGCGCGAGGATCGTGCACCTCGACCCGGTGTCCGTGGTCGCGCAGCCGGGCAATGACGTCGACGACCTTGCTGTTGCGAAGGTCCGCGACGTTTTCCTTGAAAGTCAGTCCCAGCACCAGTGCGCGCGCCGGAGCCGCTACCGTGTCGCACAACCGGTCGGCGACCCAGTGCGCCATCGCATCGTTGGTCGTCCGTCCGGCAAGAATAACGGTAGGCGAATGGCCCAGAGCTTCGGCGCAATGGCTGAGATAATACGGGTCGACACCGATACAGTGGCCACCGACCAGGCCGGGCTGGAACGGCAGAAAATTCCATTTGGTCCGCGCCGCCGCCAGAACGTCCCACACCGACAGGTCGAGCCGCGACATGATCTGTGCGACTTCGTTGACGAAGGCGATGTTGATGTCGCGTTGCGCATTCTCGATGACCTTGGCCGCTTCGGCGACCCGGATCGATACGGCGGGATAGGTGCCCGCGTCCGTGACCTTGTCGTACAGCGCGCACAGTCGTGCGGTAACCTCGGGCGTCTCGCCCGCCACGACCTTGGTGATGCGATCGACGCTGTGCACGCGGTCGCCGGGATTGATACGTTCGGGCGAATAGCCGAGAAAGAAATCGCGCCCGCGCACCAGTCCCGATACCTGCGTCAGCACCGCACCGCATTCGTCCTCGGTCACGCCGGGATAGACCGTGCTCTCATACACGACGATCGGTAGCCGCGCCGGATCGAGCATTCGCGCAACAGCGGCGCTGGCGGCGAACAACAGTGACAGGTCGGGTCGGTTGTCTGCATCCACCGGGGTGGGCACCGTCACGATGTAGATGTCGGCACCATTGCCCAACGCGGGGTCGTCGGTGACGGTCAGCCCCGACGCGGCCAGCACGTCGGGCGCGACTTCGCCACTGTGATCGTGTCCGGTTCGCAGCGCCGCCACGCGCCGGATGTCGCAATCCAAGCCGATCGTCGGGAAATGCGTCGCCAGCCGCACGGCGAGCGGCAGACCGACATACCCCAATCCGACGACGACGACGCGAGTTTCACCGGCGGCCCCGACATGAGTCTCCGGCTTAATCATGATCGTATGATGGCATCGAAATACAAATGACGCAAAACCGCGAACAGATACCACCCTGTCAAGATGTGCCCCCCCCAAATCGCACCCGAAAGCACAATTGCGCTATTGGCTAGCGGACGTCACCTGGCCGCGCAAGGCATCACCGATGACTGCACGATAGCTTGTAATAACTTTATGTTCGGCGAAACGTGCGAGAACATCGCGTCGTGCGGCAACCCCCATCGCCACGCGCGCACCGTCGTCGCTCGCGAGCATCTCGCGCATCGCCCGGGCCAGATCGGTGGCATCGCGCGCACGGCACAGCAGGCCCGTTTCGCGGTCTCGCACCACATCGCGGCATCCCGGCACGTCGGTTGCGATCGTAGGCCGGGCCATTGCCGCAGCCTCCAGCAGCACGCGCGACGTACCTTCCCGATACGACGGCAGCACGACGCAATCGGCCTGCGCCAGAAAAGGGCGCACGTCATCGGCCACGCCGAGATAGTCGATCAATCCTTCCGCGACCCAGCCCTCCAGCGTGGCGCGATCGATGGCGGTGCGATTGGCAACGTCGAGGAAGCCCAGGATCTGGAATCGGACGGCTGGGTGCGTCACCCGGATCGTACGCGCCGCCTCGATGAATTCGAACACCCCCTTGTCGCGGATCAGCCGCGCGACAAGCAGGAAGCGAAAGACGCCGTCGGTCGTCTGGCCATAATGTGCGGGGTCGAACGCGACGCCGTCGATGCCCGATCCAGGTAGCAGGGCCGTCTGTCGTTCACGCACCAGACCGCGCCCGACGAACACCTCACGATCCGCCGCGTTCTGGAAAAATACCGTCGCCGACCGTCGTAGCCCGATGCGGTACAATACGCCCACGACACGCATCAACCATCCTGCGCCTAGGAATGCCGTGCCGAGGCCCGAGATGTTGTTGATCGCGGGGACGCCGGCAAACGCCGCGGCGATCGATCCATATATGTTGGGCTTGATCGTCCAGCCCAGATAGACGTCGGGCTGTTCGTGGCGAAACAACGCCCGGTAGTGCGCTAGCAGCCGCAGGTCCGCGAACGGCGAGATGCCCGCGCTGTCCATCGGCAAAGTCACGACCCGTGCACCGAGCGCTTCAATACCCGCCAATGCGCCGTCGTCGCCGACCGCCGCGATCACTTCATGCCCGTCGGCGATCAACGCACGTACCAGCCCGGCGCGGAAATTGACGACGTTCCACGCGGCGTTGATCGACATCAGCACTCTAGGCAAATGCCGTCCTCCAGCGGATAGAAGCGATAGGGCAGCCAGTAGTCGACGTTCACCGCGAAATTGAGCCACACGAAAAAAGCCAGCGCGTAAAGTGCAAGAATGGTCACGACGATCAGCCTCCGCTGCTTGTCTGTCGTGGCAATCGCATCGGGCAGATGAGCATAGACGAAACACTGGATCGGCAGCAGGTACAGCGCCAGCCGGTCAACCACGGTCGATGACGGAAAGACGAACAGCAGGACCAGCGCCGAAATCGCCGCCGCCGACAATGCCATCCATACGCTGCGCTCAGGCCCTTCGACAGTGAGCCGTTCACGAAAGATAAGCAGCAATGCGCCGGGCACGGCCGTCAGTATCAGCCTGATTGCAGCACCTGACGACGCCATTTCCGCATCGACGTAATTTGTCAGGAGGTCGCCGCGCGTCGCTGCGATGCTGTATCCCAGCAATAGCGCAACGGAGAGACCGAGCACGACCCGGACCACGATGTTTCGGTTGGTGACCATCACGGCCAGCGGCAGCAGGATCAGCGCGGTCGAATGGAACGCCGCTCCGGCCAGCACCCACAGCGAATAGCGCGCGACGCGTCCATCGCGCAGGGACGCCAAAGCCAACAGCAGGAACGACACAGCGATCCCCTGCCGGATGTAGCCCATGCCCATCACGACGATCAAATACGGGACCGCGACCGACAGGCACAGCCACGGTCGCGGCTGGTCGAAACAGAAGCGCGCCAGCGCCAGTGCCATCACCACTCCGCTGAAACAGGTGATGAGCAGCATTCCCATCTGCGACCGGGCCGCGAAGCCAGTTAACACCGTGAACCCCGGATCGGACAGCGGCGACAGCGGCACCGGACTCCACAGCGCCCGTTCGACCATGCGCTCGTAATTGAACCAGTCGCCCCCGGTCTGCCAGCGCAGCCCGATCAGTGCGGCGATCGCGGCGATCGCGAACACCCATGCGAAGCCGATGCGCCGCGCGTCGGGCCGTTCGACCATTGCCATCGCCGCCGGGAAGGCGAACAGGAGCCAGTAGACGATCATCCGCGCGCCGTGGCCCATGCCCGGTACATCAGAATCCCCCATAGCGAAGCGGTCCAGTCGTGCGTACCCGCGACATGCTGGGCCCAGCGCGCGCGGATCGGCGCGGGATCGAGCACCCCGTCGTCGCTCAGCGACGCGGGCGACAACAGCTCCTCCGCCCAGTCGCGCAGGTCGCCGCGAAGCCATGCCCCGACCGGTACCGCGAACCCTGCCTTGGGCCGTTCGATCAGTGCGCGCGGGACGTGGCGGTAGAGCACTTGCCGCAACAGCCACTTGCCATGTCCATCGCGCTTCTTGAGCGACAGCGGCGTCGCCCATGCCAGTTCGACGACACGATGGTCGAGCATCGGCACACGTACTTCGAGGCTGGCCGACATGCTCGCCCGGTCGACCTTGGTCAGGATATCGTCGGGCAGGTATCGCGTGAGGTCGCGCTGCATCATCTGTTCCTCGGGCGTGGCACGCAGAACCGGCCACGGGTCATCGCCGCGCGGAATGGCCGCGCGCAGCGGAATGCCGTCCAGCCATTCCTCGCTCGACGTGCGGTGGATGTCGGCGGGGCCGAGCGCGCTGCCGATCATCCCCGCGATCTTGGCGAGCTTGGCCCCCAGCATTGGAACCGCGCGCGGCCCAACCCGTCCGATCGCGTCCCAGCGCGATGGCGGCAGTGCGCGGATCGCCCGCGCAGCCGCGTGGCGCAACGGTTGAGGTAGGCGCGATAGCGTGTCCCACATGCTGCGGGACACCAGATACCGGTTGTACCCGCAGAACAGTTCATCGCCTCCGTCCCCCGACAAAGCGACCGTCACGGACGCGCGCGTCATCCGGCTGAGCAGTACCGTTGGCAATTGCGACGAGTCGGCGAAGGGTTCGTCATAGATAGCCGGCAGATCGGGAATGACCCTGAGCACCTCGTCGGCGGTGACATGTAGTTCGTGATGATCGGTTCCGAGATGCGCGGCGACCGCGCGAGCATGCGGCGCCTCGTCATAGGCGAGATCGCCGAAGCCGATCGTGAAGGTACGTATAGGACGGGAAGATGCCTGCGCCATCAGCGCGACGACGGTCGAGGAGTCGACTCCGCCCGATAAAAACGCGCCGTACGGCGTGTCGGCCACCATCTGTCGCGCCACCACGGTGCGCAGCTCGGCCTCGAGACGGTCAACCGCCGCGACCGGAGAAAGGTCGTCGGTACCGCGCGCGATCACCCGGTCGAGTGACCAGTACCGTGACACCTTGATTCCGTCAGGCGTAGGCATGTCGCACTCGGGCGGGGTCGCGGGCGCGGCGGCGCGTCCCGACGAGTCGATGGTGACGATCGTCGCCGGCGCCACCTTGAACACCCCCGTAAAGATCGACCAGGGCGCGGGCACGCAATTATGGCGCAGATAGCGCGCGAGCGCTCCCGGATCGACGGGGTTAGCGAACCTAGGTACCTTGCGCAACGCCTTGAGTTCGGACGCGAAGACCAGCCGTCCGTCGCTCCAGCCGTAATAAAGCGGCTTTTCCCCCATCCGGTCTCGCGCTAGCGACAGTCTGCGGGTCGCGCGGTCCCACAAAGCAAGCGCGAACATGCCGGTCGCGCGCTCCAGCGCGGCGGCCAGTCCCCAGCGCGCGATGGCGTGGACCAGCGTTTCGGTATCCGACGTGCCGCGCCAATCGCCGCCCAGATCGCGGCGAAGATCGCCGTGATTGTAGATCTCGCCATTGAAGACCAGCACATAGCGTCCGCAAGGCGATCGCATGGGCTGATGTCCCGCACTCGACAGATCTAGTATCGCGAGCCGCCGATGCGAGAGCGCAACCCCGGTATCCGGATCGGCCCATACCCCCGAGTCGTCGGGGCCGCGATGGGCGATCGCATCGGCCATGGCGCGGGCGATAGTCGCCTGATCGCCGCCTTGCGCCCAAATCCCGGCCAGCCCACACATTTTTCGCTTCCCACCCCGCCCCTGTCGCGACAAAGCCGTGGCAACAGGCAAAAGTCCAGCACCGACTGTTGTCGAAGCATGGGAGGGCGATCATGTCCGGGGTGGCGCGGATCAAGGCGGCGGTACGCGACGGACTGCCCACGGCATGGCAGGTGCCTGCAAAATACTGGCACGCACGCTTGAGCCGTACGCTGGAACCCGAAATGGCGATGTTGCCGCATTTGGTGCCGCGCGGCAGCCGGGCGATCGATGTCGGTGGCAACTATGGGGCCTACGCGGTGGCGCTGGCCGGGCTTGGTGCGCGGGTCGAGGTGTTTGAGCCGCATCCGGCCTGCCTGCGCGCGCTCGGCGCATGGGCACGGGGCCGCGCGCGGGTGACGATTCATCCCTATGCGCTGTCCGATCAAGTCGGCGAGGCGGAGCTCGCGATTCCGGTCGAGGCGGATGGGACCGAACACGACGCCGCCGGATCGATCGCTGCCAGCGTGAATGCGGGCGTGGTACGGACACACCGCGTGGCGCTTCGCACGCTCGACGCCTTCGCCTTCCCCGATGCTGCGTTGGTCAAGATCGACGTGGAAGGGCACGAAGCGGCGGTGATCGAAGGCGCTCTGGCGACGATAGCCGCCAGCCGCCCCGCGCTTCTGGTCGAGATCGAACAACGTCATCGTGCCGATCCGATCGCCACCAGCTTCGCGCGGATCGAGGCGCTCGGTTATGGCGGCTGGTTTCTCCGCGACGGCACGCTGGTCCCGGTCGCGCGGTTCGATGCCGCCGTCCACCAGCGGGCCGACGCGCTGGGGCAGGGCGGCTATCACAACAACTTCCTGTTCCTATCGCGTGACCGGCCCTATCCGGGGCTACCGCGGGCATGAAGCCGCTGACCATCGCGGTGGTGACGCCGCGCTATGCCGTGTCGGGGGTGCCGCTCGCGCAGTGGCGGTTTGCCGCCGCCCTGGCGCAGGCGGGGCACCACGTCGACCTCATCATCGGCAATTGCGACTCCGACCTGACCGTACCGCCCGCGCCGGGCGTCGCCGTTCGCATCCTCGACAAGCCACAGGTGCGCGGCATGTTCGCGCCCCTGTGTCGTTACCTGCGCCGGGTCCGGCCCGATGTTGTGTTTTCCGCCGAGGATCACCTCAATACTTTTCTCGTCGCCGCCGCGATCGTGACGCGGTCGCGCGTGAAGATCAGCGGATCGTCGCGGGTCACGCCGTTCGACACCTATTCGAACCGGCCCTTTACCAAGCGGTGGGTGCTGAAATGGGCGGCGCGCGCGGTCGCGTGGCGTGCCGATGCGCTGACCTGCGTGTCGCAGGACATGGTCGAGCAATACCGCACGGTGTTCGGCCCCGCGACCGCGCATGTGTGCGTCTACAACATCGTCGACCAGCCCGAGGCACGCGCGCGGGCCGCCGAACCGGTCGACGATCCGTGGTTCCTCGACCGGTCGGTCCCGCTGGTGGTAGCGGCGGGGACGCTGGCCCCGTGGAAGGGGTTCGCCGACCTGATCGCGGCGATAGCGGTGCTGCGCGACCAGGGCAGCGCGGCGCGGCTGGTCATTCTCGGCGAAGGGCCATCGCGCGCCGAGCTGGAGGCGCTGGTCTCCACGTACAACCTAGGCGAACGGGTGCGGCTTCCAGGACGGGTCGCCAACCCGCTCAAGTACTTCGCGCACAGCGACGTGTTCGCGCTGTCGTCGCATGTCGAAGGAATGCCCAACGTGCTGGTCGAGGCGATGCTGGCGGGATGCACTCCGGTCGCCACCGATTGCCCCACCGGCCCGCGCGAATTGTTGCAGGGGGGGCGTTACGGCTATCTGGTCCCGGTTGCCGATCCGTCGGCGCTGGCCGCCGGGATCCTCGCCGCGCTCGACCGGCCGATCGCGCCGGCAGTCCTTGCCGAGGCGGTGGTGCCGTTCGAGCAGCACAGCGTGATCGCGCGCCATTTCGAGCTGATCGGGCAATAGCGGCGATGCGGGTCGGGTTGGACGCCACCTGTTTCGACGATCGCCCATCGGGCGCGAACCAGCGTTTCCGCGAACTCTATGGCGCGCTGATCCGTACGACGCCAGACGTCGAATACGTTGTGTACGAACCCGTCGAGCACCGTATCGGCGCATGGTTCGCCGACTGCGGCAACGTGACGATCCGCCGTACGTCGGTGCCGGGGGCGGGGCGGTTGAAGCGCATGGTGGCGGGCATGCGCTACTGGCCGAGCGCGTTGCGCCGCGATGCGCTCGACCTGTTCGAAGGCTTCAGCCTGCCGATGGTGCACGCGCATTGCCCGACGCTGCTTACCATACACGATCTGCGCCCGTTGCGCGCTGACCGGCCGCTGGCTGAAAGGCTGGTCGGGCGGCCGGTCCTGCGCCATGGTTTCTCAAACGCGACGCGGGTGATCGCGGTGTCGCGCACGGTCGCCGACGAGATCGCCGCCTTCCGCCCCCGTACTCCGGTGGAGGTGATCCATAACGGTGTCGACGTTGCCCGGTTCGTGCCGGCGCCGTCCCCGCCCGATCTGCCTCGTCTGCCCGACCGCTTCCTCCTGGCGGTCGGGCATATCGAGACGCGCAAGAACCTGGAAACGTTGGTCCGTGCGGTGGCGGTGCTGCGCGACCGAGGACAAGCGTGTCCGCTCCGGATCGTCGGGAATGACGGCGGCGCGATCGGGGCGGTTGCCGCGCTGATCGACGAACTGGGTGTCGGCGATCTCGTCCGCATCGTCCACGGCGCCAACGACGCCATGGTCCAGGCGCTCTATGCGGCGTGCACCATGGTCGTGGTGCCCTCCACCTATGAAGGCTTCGGCATCGCGGTGATAGAGGCGATGGCGAGTCGCCGGCCGGTCGTCACCAGTGATATCGCGGTGTTCCGCGAATTGAGTCAGGGACAGGGGCGCGACTTTGCTCGCTGCGACCCGTACGCCGCCGCCGCCGCGATCGAGCGGGTGTGGTCCGATCCAGCGGAGGCGGCGCGTCTGGTCGCGTTCGGCGATCGTCGGGTGCGCGACTTCGCCTTCCCTACGCTCGCGGGCCAGTTGGCTGCGCTGCACCGGCGGATGACGTCATAATCGCAGCCAGTCCCACGCGCGCCGCTTCGGGGCTATGGAAGCGGTCGAACAGTTCGCGCATCGCCGGGTCGAACGGCGGCGGGTTGTCGGCCAACGTCGTCGCGATCGCCGCGACGAACCCGTCGACATCGCTAGCAACGCGGCTGGCTGCGATCACCGCTGAGGCATAGCCGGTGAACGCTTCGGGGGTGCCTACCACCCGCTTTCCGTGCATCAGCGCTTCGGCGACCTTGGTCTTCATGCCCGATCCGTCGAAGATCGGTGCGATGACCAGCCGCGCGTCGCGATACCATGGAGCCAGATCATCGACCGCGCCGACCACATCCACCCCGGCCAGCGGCGGCAGGTCGCGCCCTACGACGACGGTGCGCACCCTGATCCGTGGCGCGACATGGCGTGCGAACCACGCGGCTCCGGCGCGATTGGCGTAGAACCCGCCGCCTACGAACAGTACGAAGTTGCCGCCGGGGTCCCGCGGTCCGGCCGCGACCGGACGATCGATCATCACCAGCGGTAGGATCGCGTCGGCGCTGCGCCCGTACCAGCGTCGCAGCAACTCGCCATCACGGACGTTGAGGCATACGATCGTGTCGCTGTACCGCGTTGCCCAGCGTTCTGCCCGCCAATTGGCGGCGAGGACGCCCGCTGCTCGCACGTTAGGTCGGTCGCGCAACGCCCCGACGAAGAAGCGTGCCTCGACATTGTGGAAGAAGGTGACGATCCGCACGTCGACGTTGGCGCGTCGCACCGCCCGCGCAACCGCCCCCAGATTAGATCCGTCGAGGAACAATTGTGCGATCCCGCGCCTGCGGATCAGGTCGACGATGCATGACAGGCTGGCGGTGCTCACCCCGTTGATATGGCCGTAAGCCACAGCGGCCAGCGGGCCGGACGCGGCCCCTTCGAGGCGATAGGTCAGGAGGTCGTCCCCGAACAGGTCGCGGAGCGCGGCGCGGTGTGCGCTAGCCAGCATCGCCCGCCCGCCGGGCGGGGCGTCGTCGGCCAGGGGACTGACCAGCAGGACGGGGCGGTCGCGCATTGCCTCTCTATCGCCCGGGACCGGCGGTGCCGCAATCGCTAGCGTGGCCCCGGCAGCTCCGGCATGATGCGGAGTCATGACCGCTCCCCGCTTCTCCGTTGTCGTGCCACTGTACGACAAGGCCACGACAATCCTAGCCACGCTGACCTCTGTATGTGCGCAGACGTGGCCGGCGACCGAGATTGTGGTGGTCGACGACGGATCGCGCGATGGAGGCGATGTGTTGGTGGCAGCGCTCGACGAGCCGCGCATCCGCCTGATCCGGCAAGCCAATGGCGGGCCGGCTGCCGCGCGCAACGCCGGGGTCGGGGCGGCTCGGGGCGACTGGGTGGCGCTGATCGATGGCGACGATCTGTGGCATGGCGAGCATCTCGCTACTTTGGCAGCGGTGATTGCCGCCGTTCCCGACGCGGCGCTCGTGGCCACGGCGTCGCGCATGATCGCGCCCGGCGATGCCGTCCCCGACCTGCCGCGGCATTCCGTCACGTCTCGCCGTATCGATTTCTTCCGCGACTATGGCCCCGACCTGCTCAACGCTTCCAGTGTGGCGGTACGCCGCGATGTCTGGCTGAACGTCGGCGGCATGCCGCCGGTGCCGTCGGGTGAGGACATGGCGTTCTGGATCACGCTTGCCGTCGATCACGCGATGGCGGTCAGCGACCGGCCGACGTCCTGCTATGTGCGCGGCGATGGGATCATGGCGCGCGAACAGGCGGCACGGCTTGCGGGCCGGACGATGCCGGTATCGCCGGTGTTCGCCGCGGTCGACCGGGCGGTGGCGTCCATCGCCGACCCTACGCGGCTGGCGGCAGCGCGGGCGTTCGGCGATCGTACGCGGCTGCAATATGCGCGAAGCGAGCTTTATGCGGGCCGTCCTGCGGATGCACGGCGGCTGCTGGCCGGGGTCGCGCGGCGGCGGGGCGGGGCCTACGTCGCCTATCGCCTGCTCGCACTATTGCCAGGCCCCGTGTTGCGCGCAGGCATGCAGTGGCGACGGCGATGATCGCTTAGCGGGCCAGCTCCCATGCGTGCGCGCCCAGCCCCAGCCGGCGTGCAACGACGATGGATCCGGTGCGGGTCAAGTGCTTGCCCTCGACCCACAGAGGCCGTCCCGCCCATGCGGTCGGGCAGATGCCGTCGCTGCGGCATAGACCGGGGGCAAGCTGTACGACCGGAGTGCCGTCGCGAGCGAAGCGCGCCATCAGCGCCGCCAACCAGTCGCTCCCCGCCAGCCGGTTCGCCGGGGTGATCGCGCAATCCGTCGGCGCGCCGGCCAGCAGCAGGTGGTGGACCCGTCGTTCCTGACACTGGCCGACATCGAACGCCGACTGGGGCGGGGCGGCGACCAGCACCACCCGTTTGCCCATCCGCCGCACCCGTGCCACCATATCGCGCTGCGCCGCCGCCAACTGGTCTGCATTGGGCGGCTTCAACGATCCGTCGCGGCGCAGCACTCGGACGCCAGGCCAGGTATAACGCAGATACGATCCCGACAACATTACGACCTCGACGGACGGGGTATGCGCGAGCCATGACAGCACGCTGTCGCCGAACGCGATGCAGCCGCGCGCCACTGCGACGCTCGCCTGCATGTCGACGGGCGCGAGGCCCGGCAGCGGTGGACACCCGCCCTTGCTTGCCTGGGCAAAGGCAACGTCTGTCGTCGCCTGCAATCCGGGGACCAGATGCTGCGAGAAACTGTCGCCCCACAGCAGCAGGCGCGGGGCCGGTCCGGTCCGGCACGCCGGATCGAAGGTGGTCCGGGATCCATCGCACGCCGCGCCGGGCAGGCCGGTCACGGGCTGAAGGTCGACGCGCGCGATGGCATTGCCGGTCAGGCGCGGCGCGAGTGCGCCGGTGACGGCGATTATTGCCGATCCGGCGATCAGCGCCGCCCACCACCACCGCGACAGCGGCAGGCGCAGGCAGGGCCGCTCGACCAGTCCATGCAGTACCGCGCCGACGCCGATCCCAGCGGTGCAAAGCAGGATCGCAACCCATGCGGGCGGCGAATTGCCAAGCCAAATCGCGTGCGCGAACGCAATTGGTGGCCAGTGGACCAGATAGATCGCGTAGGACCGATCGCCCAGCCATCCCGCCACCGCTCCGCGCGGCCCGATCGGGCGCGCGGCTGCCAGCAACCCCGCAGTCGCCGCACAGGCAGGTAATGTCAGCCAGTAGGCCGCCGCCGTCGGAAGCGCCATAAACGGCACAGTGAGCACTATCGCCGCCAGGCCCGGGGCGGTGCGATACGCTAAGCGCTGCACTCTTCCGCGTACCGGCATACAGGCGACGAGCGACCCGATCCCAAGTTCCCACGCCCGCGTGGGCAACAGGTAGAAGGCTGCGCCCGGCGACCACGGATAGAGCCACAGAAACGCCGCGAGGCTGGCCAGCGTAACCGCCGCTACCATGGCTGGCCACCAGCGATGGGGCACGAGCAGCAACGTGACGGGCAGCAGCAGGTAATATTGCTCCTCCACCGCCAGCGACCAGAAATGCAGCAACGGCTCCAACGCGGCCGAGTCGTGGAAGTAATTGATCTGTCGCCACAGCGCGACGTTGGTCGAGAAGGTCAGCGCACCGACCAACTGCTGCCAGAACCGCGCCTGTGCGGTCGGCGTCAGCAGTAACGCTGCCGCCAGCGTCGTCGCTAGCAGCGTGACGAAGGCGGCGGGCCACAACCGACGGATGCGTCGCTGATAGAAGCGCCCGATCCGCAACGTTCCTGCATTGCGTTCGCGCACGACATTGCCGGTGATGAGATAGCCCGACACGACGAAGAAAATGTCGACGCCGACGAACCCTGATGGCGCAATGCCCAACCCAGTGTGGAACAGCACGACGAACAGCACCGCCCAGCCGCGCAGGGCCTGGATATCGTCGCGCCACCCGCTGGCGGTCACGACGCTCCCGCGCCGCCGCCGACGATCGCATCATAACTGCCGCTAGCGACGATCCGACCGGCCTGCAACCGAACGATCCGATCGCATCCGCGCAGCGTCGTCACGCGGTGCGCAATCGAGATCACGGTCAGGTCGCGCGAGAGCCGGTTGATGGCCGCCATCACCGCCGCCTCGGTCTCGTCGTCCAGTGCGCTGGTTGCCTCGTCGAGGACAAGCACTGACGCTCGCTTGTACAACGCGCGCGCGATGCCGATCCTCTGACGCTGCCCGCCCGACAGGCGGATGCCGCGTTCGCCGACCAGCGTGTCGTAGCCTTGCGGCAAAGTCGCTATATGATCGGTCAATTCGGCTCCGCGCGCAGCATCGCGCACCCGGTCCATTTCGATATCGGCCGGGTCACGGCCGAAGGCGATATTCGCGGCGATGCTGGCATCTGCGAGGAAGATCGCCTGCGGGACATGCGCGATCTGTTGCTGCCATGACGGGCGGGCGGCGGCGTCCAGCACGCGCCCATCGATCCTTATCATGCCGTCACCTGGTTCAAGCAGGCCCATGATCATATCAGCCAGCGTGCTCTTGCCGCTGCCCGACTTGCCGATCAGTCCGATCCGCGTGCCCCGCGGAATCGACAGCATGACGTCGGCCAGCGCCGCCGCCTCGCCGGTCGGATAGTGATATCCCAGTCCATCCAAGACGATCGCGTCGGCAAAGGGCGGCAGTGGCAACGCTGCGGGTTCCGGCGGAGCGGGCATCTCCAGCATGTCGGCGATGCCGTTCAGAGCGCCGCGATTGCCATAGATCTGCGACCAGCTGAAATAGACCTGCTGGATCAGCGGTAGCAGCCTCTGCGCGCCCAATGCCAGCGCGCCCAGCATCGGGAGCGCGGCCACGACACCGCCCGGCTGGGTGCTGACGTACAACGCCAGCGCGGCGACCAGCACCACCGCGCCGGCCTCCACGACATAGCGCGGGGCGGCGGCAATGAACTGGTTGGTCGCCTGCGCTTCGCGGAAGCGTGCGTCGATCGCGGCGAACTTGGCCGCGAAGATCCCCTGCGACCTATCGAGCAGCACGTCGCGAATGCCGCCCAACCCTTCCTGCAACGTCTGAACCCGCTGTTGCAGCGCCGCGGCAATGATGTCGCCGTTTTGATATAGCTTGCGTCGGGTCAGGATGCTGACGGTCGCGTAAAGCGCGACGAAGCAGGCCGCGGCGATCAGCGATGTCGCCGGGTCTACCCACACTAGCGCCACTAGCACGAATAGCGCGACGATCGCCGCCGTGAGGCCCGCCATGGCCGGCAACAGGACGTTGCCCAGCACATACTGCACTTTCTCGATGCCGGAGATGGTCTGGCTGGTGTTGCGCTGGACGTGGAAGCTGTACGGCTGATGCAGAGTACGTTCGTAGATGTGCGTCGCCAGGTCGTGCGCGATCGCGAACACGACATGCTGGCTGGCGCGGGTCAGGAGCAGCCGTAGCGCTCCTGCCGCCACCGCGACCGTGACCAGCAGGCCCGCCGATACCGCGACGGTCCCGATACCCATCGCCGCGCCGAACCGCGCCACCGCGCGCACGACCGCGCCATAGCGTCCGCCCTCACCGCCGGTCACCACGACCAGGAACGGCAGCACCGCGCCGATCGTCGCTAGTTCGGCGAAAGCGCCGACCACCATCAGGGCGATGGTGCCGCCCAGTTGCTGACGGCGCCGCGCGGACAGATGGACGTAGATGCGTCTTGCCGCGGTCAGTGCGCTGCGGTCGGTTGCGGTCATGCGCGGATCAGCTGCACATCGGCGATCGTCGCGTTGACGACTCCGGTGTCACCGGGCGTTGCAACGACGCGCAGCCACGCCGCGCCGCATCTCGCCGGGATGGTCGCGTCCACCGCATCACCGCCGGCCGGCAGTGCCACCAACGGCGACTCGTCATGCGCACACGACAGGCGGACCTCGATGTCGCCCGTCGCTCGCGCCGACAGGCGGTAGCGGCCTGCTCCGGGCACCAGTTGCTGGGCGGCCGTCGCCGGCGTTTCGCCACGATAGGCGACTGTCAGTCCGTCACGGCCGGTCTGCGCTTGCATGCCGGCCACGTCCGGCGCGCTCCAATCGAAGGGCGTATCGGCAAGTGGGCGTCGGAACATCGGGTCGTGGACCGGCCCTGCCTCGCGCGCCGTGGTGGGGCGGGCAGCCTGCCATAGCGTCTCCGCTTCGGCGTACGCCCCAGCACGAACCGCCGCCAGCACCACTACGCGTCGTTCGCGAGCGCGCGACGCAGGATCGGCTGGCGGGGGTAGCGAGGCGAGTAGGTGCACCAGCAGGACCGGGTCAACATTTGCCGTAGCTTGCATCGCGAAGAATGATTCACGCCAGTCGGGATCGCGGGCCAACGCCGCACGCACTGGCTCGCGCATTTCAGGTGATGCCGCCATCGCCGAGACCAGCGCGAAGATCGCTGGACGTGTACCGGGCCGTAGGCGCAGCGCCGGGCCGACTTCCGCCAGCGCGGCGTTGCCCTGTCCGGTGCGGACATAATGGTCGAGCAGCCAATAGCGGGCGATCCCGGCGCGCGGATCGCGGGCGCGGGCCGCCTCCATCAACGCCTGCGCCCGGTCGGCCGCGCCGTCGGCGCTGGCCGCCAGTCCGGCGAGGATCAGCGGTGCGGCGTCGCGCGGCGCGCGTCGCAGCGCGGCGGCGGTCTGCGCGCGCGCGACGGCATCCACAGTGCCGCCTGCCTGTACGATGCGCATCTGTGCCGCATTGGCCAGCGCAGCCGCCCCAGCCGGCGCGAACACCAACGCCAACCGGGGCCGGTCTTCCGCCAACAGCGCCAGCGCCGTTGCTCGCACCGTCGCCCAACCGAGCAGCAGGAGTCCGAGCACGATCGCAATCCGCATCCTCGTGGTACGCACCACGGGCGCGGCATCGCTCACGGTGCGATGTCCAGCATCGGCGTCTTCGACCCTTCGCCATAGGTCGCTCCGTAGCCGTAGCCATAGCCGTAACCGTCGCCATACCCGGCGGCCTTGGGATTATACTTCGTCAGCGTCACTCCGACGATGCGCGTGCCCGACGCGACCAGCCGGCTGAGAGCGCCAAGCGCGATCGCGCGGCGGATCGATCCCGCCTCGATCACCATCACCGTCGCTTCGCAGATCGATCCCAAGACCGGTGCATCGGCCAGCCCCAGCACCGGCGGCGCATCGACCACCACCACGCCGAACCGGTCGACCGCATCGTGCAGGATCGCGCGGATCCGACTGGTCGCCAGCAATTCGGCCGGGTTGGGCGGCACCGTGCCGCTGGGCAGCAGGTACAGGTTTGGCGTGTTGGTCTGCACCACATGACCGGCGATGCTCTCGTTGCTGATGAGCAGTCGCGACAAGCCTATGTCGCTGCCCGTCTTCGCCATGAAAGACGGTTTGCGCAGGTCGGCGTCGATCAGCAACACCTGTACCCCGGTTCGTGCAAGGTTCTGCGCCAGCGCCAGCGAAGTGCTTGATTTACCTTCCGCAGCGCGCGAACTCGTCACCAGCAGCGAACGCGGCAGGCTGCCGCTGTCGGTGAACTGCAGCGCGGTCATGATGGAATAGTAGGCTTCGGCAACCGACGAACGCGGCGAAGCCAATTCGTCGCGGATCGTCTTGCCCTTCGCCAGTTTCGGTACGACGCCCAGTAGCGGCAGGTTGAGCTTGGCCGCGACGTCCTCCGGCGTCTTGATCGTATCGTCGATGAATTCGATCACGAAGGCGATGCCGAGGCCCAAGACAAGCCCGGCGATCAGTCCGACCGCCAGATTGCGGATGGGGCTGGGCCGGAAAGGGCTGGCGGGCTGGATAGCCGCGTCGACGACCCCGGCCTGACTTTCGCCCAGACCACCGGCCACGCCCACTTCCTTGAAGCGCTGTAGCAGCGCGTCGTACAAAGTGCGGTTCGTCTCCACCTCGCGTTGCAGGATGGTGTATCCAATGCCTCGCCCGCGCAGGTCGAGGACGTTCGAGCGCAACGCGCTCACCTGTCCGCGCAACTCCGCCTCTCGTCCCAGCGCCGCCAGATAGGCGGAACGTAGCGACGACGACACTTCGCCCGTCTCGCGCCGCAGCGAGATGTCGATTTCCTGGATCCTGTTTCGCAGCGCCACCATGTCGGGGAAATCGGGTTTGAACGTGGCTAGCCGTTCGCGATAATCCGCTTCCAGCTTGGCACGTTCTGCACGCAGCGCCTGGACGGTCGGGTTAAGCAGCGCGTCGCTGGACGACCCGTTCGTCGCCGCCTGACGATAGCGTTGTTCGGCGGAGATGCGCTCGCCGATCGCCGACGACAACACGCCGTTGATCGCGACCAGCGATTGTGAACTCAGCGAATCGCCCGTCGCCGAGGTCGGCCCGTCACCGCCACCCCGCGCGCCGCCCTGTCCGCCACTGTCGAGCTGCACTATGCCCTTCTGCTGGGCATAGGCGACCAGTTCGCGCTCGCTCGCCTCGAGCCGCTGCTTGGTCGCGTTCAGCCGGTTCTGCAGGAAGTTGCGGGCATAGGCGGTCGCCTCGAATCGTCGATCGGCGTTGGCCGCCATGAACCCGGTCGTAAACCCGTTGACGATCAGTGTCGCGCGAGCCGGATCGGGATCGGTATAGCTTAGCTGCACCAGGTTGCTGCCCCGGACCGGCGTGACGTCGAGATTGGCCGTCAATCGACCGACCGCTGCCCTTGTGCGCTTCGCCGGATCGGGGGCGGTTCCGGCAAATGCCGGATCGCTGGCCAACTTCAGTGCAGTCGCCACCCGTTCAGCGAGTGAGCGGCTGCGCAGCAGGCCGTATTGCGTCTGCAGAAATTGGTCCTCGCTGCGAAGCTTGGGCATGACGCCTCGGTTATTGCCCATCACCTCCAGCGGGGTAGTGTTGATCTCCAGCGTGGCGGACGCGCGATAGATGCGGGTGGACAGCATCGTGACCGCTACGGCCGTGGCGATGCCGAGCAACACTGTGCCAAGGATGAGCCATTTCCATTTGACGACTACGCGCAGAAGGTCGGCGAGATCGAACTGAGGGATCACGCGCGGTTTGGCGTCGGTGCGAGTTATAGTCACCACGGGCCGTCCCAGCGTTGCTGGATTGCCCCCATCAGTCATCCGACTGGGCAGCGTGCTCCCGCCGCGATCATCGTTCTCGGCCATTTCCGCCACCCTCTTCCCGCAGGGCGGTCCCCCGCCCATCGCTGGCCGTTGCCCTTTACGACTGCCTAGCTCAAATCAAAGGTCGCCGACAACTGCCGCGAGGGGCGGGAACGATGATGTTTCTTCGCCACAGCCGGCGGTTGCCCGGTGGCAAGCGCGGCGGCGAAGGCGGCGACCGTGGCAAGCGCGGCGGTGCGAAGCGGATAGTCCACGACGCTGTGGACCAAGACTATCGCCACTACCATTAGCGCGGCGCGCACGACCGGATTGCCCGCCCATCCGGTGCGTACCCGCAAGCCCCACCATCCCCATGCCGCGCCGATCAAAAGCAGGCCGACCAAACCGTGATCGAGGAGCAGTTCGGCATAGTCGGAGTGCGCGTGGTTGACGAACGCAGGTGAGGCAAGCGCCGCATCGGTATACGCCGGATATATCGTAGGAAAGCTGCCCCCTCCCGCCCCGAACGGCAGATGGTCGATTGCGGCGGCGAAAGTGCGCGGTATCGTAACGCCGCGCCTTTGTTCAGCGCCTGCAACGACATCCGACGACCCTTGCCAAAACGCGCAGATGCTTGCCGCCGACACAAGGAGCACGGCTGCGACCAATGACCATCGCGTTGCTTGCCGCGTTAAGTGGCCTCTTATGGCGCGGATCAACATGGGCGTCAGCACGACTGCCAGCAGTAGCAGGCCAGCATCGGATCCGGTCAGGATCACGCCGCCCGCCAGCACCGCCACGCCTAAAAACGCCAGGGCGCTACGCCGGGGCCCATGGTGCTCGATCGACGCGCCAAGCATCGCGATCGCACAGAGCAGGAACGTAGCTAGGTGATTGCGGTTGGCAAACGGCCCGACCGCCTTCCCGGGATTTGTCAGGTTGTAAGGGTAGAACACGGACCCGGCTCCGGCGAGGACCTGCACCACGCCCAGCAACGCGGCGCCGATAGCAAGAGTGACCAGCGTTCCGATTGCGATCCGGCGTGCCCGTTCGGTCGTTACAAGCGTCAGGGTCGCCATGGCTGCGGGTGGCAGCAGGGCGAGCATCGAGGCAATGGTTGCGTCAGGTGCCAGCGACAATGGCTCCCAGCCGGGTATCGATCCAGCTGCTGCGAACACTCCGACAACGACGCCACGACCTGGTAGGCGCGTCCAGATTTCGGGAGGGAGTGGCAGGGATTGCAGCAGAAACCACGCCCCGAATAACGCCAATCCCATCACCAGCGCTCGGGCTGCGGGGACCAAAGGCAGGCGTCGTGTTACACCTACGTAGCCGAGGATGAGGATCGCAGCCAACTGCAAGAAACCGTTAGCTATCGCCCCCGCGGCACTGGCACCACCCAGCAATACGCATAGCGTCAGAAAAATGGCGGGCAGGCCATCCTGCGGCTTCACCCGCGTCAATCCCTATTACAACCGGCGTGGTCAGCTTATGGACTGGAGGGGGCGCCACTCTTGCCGCTGACGGCTGCCACGACACCGAGCGACGCGGCGGCGATCGCGCCTAATAAGACCGGCCAACTGCGACTGAAATATCCACCTTGGGTATCACCTGTCACCGAGCAGGCAATGGGGGTTCCATCGGCCGCGCGGCACTGGTTGCCCGACCGGGGCTGCTCGTCCGCCGGAATAGCCAGTGCCGTACGGTTCGTCGCTATACCAGCAACAGCACCGGGCGCTGCCGTGGCGGCCGATGCCTGACCGACCAGTGCCATCGCCGCGATCATCGAGATCTTCATCTTGCTTGCCATGACCCACTCCCTTATGCCTTCCGGCACTGGAGACCTCCAGCTCGCCGTGGCACATGAACTCCGTCAAGAATCAGCCGCGTGGATGGTTCCCTGTCGGTTTGAATGAACCTAACGTATCCGCCGTTATCGCGCAATGCCAGCCGCCGGGATCAGAACGGGCGGAAAATCGAGACGAACGGCAGCGATTGCAGCACCGATTTCATCGCTGCGCTTGTTCGCGAACCATCGACGACGATAACATCCTCTGCATAGATCGTCGGATCGGGTTCTTCGCCCTTTCGGATCGTCGACAGGTCGAACGCGGCCGCCATCCTTTGTCCGTTGACGCGCCGAAACACGACTACGCGGCGAGAGTTGGCACCCTCCGCCGTGCCGCGCGCCATGGCGATTGCAGTAATAAGCGTGCTGCCCGCCTGCACCGGATACAGACCGGGCTGCGTTACCGAACCATCAACCGTGATCGTCTTCTGGACGGCGCTCTTGAGCGACACCGCCACCTGCGGATCGTTCAGATACCGGGTGCCCAGTTGGCGTTTCAGATCAGCTTCCAGTTCGCTAGTCGTACGCCCCGCTGCAGGCACAAGCCCCAGCAACGGCAAGTTGACTCGTCCCGCCGTGTCGATCGTCTGGTCGCCAGACATGCTGTCGACCCGAAACACACGGATCGACACCACGTCACCGCTTCCCATCCGGTAGTCTGTGGTCAAGGTCGGTAGCGGGGCGGCGTCGGGTGCAACGAAACCCGCCGGATTGTACGGGATATCCCCGCCTCGCTGGCCCGCGCAGCCAGCCAGCATGAGGATCGTCGTACCGGTTCCTAACCATCTCAAGCCCATGGACATCCGTGATTCCTCCGCATTGGCTGCATCTACCATGGCATCACCAAGGTTGCCCGTCAGGCGATATGGCCGTCATCGCCCTGTATAGTCGCGATACCATTGTACGAAACGTGGCACGCCGACGGCGATCGGCGTCGTCGGCGCAAAGCCCAGATCGCGGCTGATCGCACTGATGTCGGCAGAGGTGCTGGGCACGTCGCCAGGCTGGATCGGCTGATAGTCCCTTATAGCTTTCATCCCGAGAGCGTCCTCGATCGTCGTTATCAGCGTTTCCAGTTCCTCGGGGCGGTTGTTGCCGATATTGTACAGGCGATGCGGGGACACGCTCCCCCCCGCTTTCCGCTCGCCATCATCCGCAGGCGGGTTATCGAGCGCGGCCACAATGCCAGAGACGATATCGTCGATGTAGGTGAAGTCGCGGACCATGCGGCCGCCATTGAACACGGTGATCGGCCGGTTTTCGAGGATCGCGTCGGTAAACAGCCACATTGCCATATCGGGCCGTCCCCAAGGACCGTAGACAGTGAAGAAGCGTAGTCCGGTCTGAGGAATGCTATAGAGATGCGCGTAGGTCTCGCTCATCAGTTCGTCGGCGCGCTTGGTCGCCGCGTAGAGCGAAAGCGGTGAATCCACACGGTCCTCGACCCGGAACGGTTGCGAACGGTTGGCACCGTATACCGACGACGACGAGGCGTAGACGAGCGGAACGCCCGGCCGATCGCGCGCCACCTCGAGGATGTTGAGGTGCCCTGCTAAATTAGCGCGGACGTACTTGCGCGGCTCGATCATCGAATATCGTACCCCCGCCTGTGCGGCGAGATGCACGATGCCCGTAATTCCGGTTGTTGCCAACGCCGCATCGAGCGCGTGCTCGTCCGCGATGTCCGCTTCTCGGAAGGTGAAGCGGTCGCCATGTGGCGACGCCTTGATCGATGCCAGTCTGGCATGCTTTAGTTCAACGTCGTAATATGGTTCGAAACTGTCGATCCCGATCACATCACGTCCGTCATCGACTAACCGGCGAACGACATGCGAGCCGATGAACCCGGCTGCCCCAGTTACTACGACGCTCAAAACACCTCTCCATCTCGCATTAAAGACCTCGACGAGTTAACGAGCTTGTTGGCACACGAAACCCCCGTTACGCAACGGATGGTCGAGCGCGTAAACGCCGATACCGGCGGATTGCGGAAGCTTCACGATCTCAACTGCGATGCCATGCTTGGCGGCGGCAGGGGCATACTGCTCAACCGTATGGCCCTGATCGGCCCGACCCGCGTCGATTGCTAGGTCAGCCTGTGCCTATGGGGGGCAATCACGGTATTCGTAGTCGATCGGATGAGCGTCGGCGATCGTGGCATGTTTGACGACTGGTTCGCGGCAGCTATCAGATCAACGTCAGTCAGATCGAGGCTGTCGATCCACCATTTGGCGTCAGTGACCCGAAGGCATGCGTTACAGTCGGCGTCGCTGTTTGAGTTGGTTAGCGCTGCGAGCCGCTTGGTCCTGATCGTCGACGTCCAGCCGATTTGCCGATCGGTGCCGGTTAGCGGTGGAAGAGCAAGGTGTGAGACAGCTGCGCTGCTTAACGCTGCCGCGGCGACTTCCTCAGCCCGCTTTTCTGCAACGAAGCAGTCTCGACAAGTCGTCGTCTTCAGCCACTTGGCTTTGCGGTCCTTCTGGCTGTCGTAGCCTGTGAGATAATGGCCCTGCTCATGACCGCAGGCGTGAATGATCTGTTGTTCCATGGCTAGGATGATGGCTGTTCGTGGTTTGTGCGCAACGGCAATGAGTCAGGTTGAATCAGAATTGCGCCCAGTGGCTGACGACTGAGCTAGGAGTTCTTGACCGGCTAAGCTGGCGCAACGCCGTTGGCGTTTACGAGATCTGGGCCAACCAATGTACCAATGAGCCGGACGCGCTTTTCTACCAGATCTACGGGGGTACGATGCAATTCCAGCTCGTAGCGGCCACCGACATCGCGGCGAAGATAGAAGGCTCCGCCCTCGCGGACCAAAGTGCCTATCTCATTGATCCGGGTTCCAATCGCTACCATCGCTGCGCCGTCGCTCCATTATGATCGTGAAAAGTTGCGGGAGATGGTTGGGTGTAACCGACGTGCCTCGGTAGGCCCCCGATGATTCCGCTAATCCGTTCCCAAGCGGTCTTCATAGACTGATGTTCCGCCGCGCCATTTCAAGGAATGCCACATCCCGATTGGTGAGCGGGGTTCGGCTTTGAAGATGTCGGCCAAATCGAGCAGATCCTCGTTAGAAAGGTCCGCGATCGAGGCTTCGATCTCGGCAAGGCGCCGCACGGCGTGATCGCCGCGATCGGCGACCCGCTTCATTCTTGTCTTGAGCATATGGCCTTCTATCATAACCATCGTGGGGGCGGCAGGGGCATTTACGACGGGTTGGCTGAGATCATTCGGCCAAAACGCCCGCTATCTGCAGGTGAAAAAAACGTCTTTAATGGAGAAACGCACCGCGTTCTGGCGACGGATCCCGAAGCGGCCGGAACGTATAGTTTTGACTGTAAATGGCGTAATTAAGGTGCATGCGGACTGTCTGCATTTACGGCAAAACTGGTGGATAGCGGCCGTCCGTTATCGGACGGCGATCGGTATAAACGGACGTTCATTTAGGAAGTGGGGTAAGGCTCAAAGAACCGCTTCGCTTAGAAAGCAAAATGAGCACTTCGGAGTAGTAGCCTGAGATAAGTAGACGATTGTTGCCGATCACCGCGCACGCTTGTCCGTTTTTCAGTTGATCGGCACGCCACCGGTGACAGCGATCACGGCGCCAGTCATGTAGCTTCCCTCCGGAGACGCCAGCAGGACATAGGCCGGCGCGAGCTCGGCAGGCTGACCCGCGCGTCCCAGAGGCGTATCCTGACCAAGCTTCTCCAGTTCCTCCGGCGATTTCGCGATCGGCTGGATCGGCGTCCAGATCGGGCCGGGCGCCACCGCGTTGACCCGGATGCCTTGGCCAACGAGGAGGTTGGACAGCCCCACGGTCAGGCTGGATATTGCGCCTTTGGTCGCGGCGTAGACGATCATGCTCTTTGTCGCGACCTTGGCCTGCTCGCTGGTGGTGTTCACGATCGCGGATCCTGGCTTCATATGCGGCGCCGCAGCCTTCGCCAGACGGATCATCGCGAACACGTTGGCTGCGAACGCACCTTGCATCTCGTCGTCGTCGATGCTGTCCAGATCCTCGTTCATCGTCTGCGCCGCGGCATTGTTGACCAAAATGTCGATCCCGCCAAGGTCGCCCACGGTGCGCTCGACCAGCGTGACGCAGTGATCCCGGTCGCAAATGTCGCCCGGCAGCAATACGCATCGCTGTCCCGCCTTTTCCACCCAGGCGCGTGTATCTTCGGCGTCCTCCTGCTCGACGGCGAGATACGAGA
>NZ_FOVZ01000002.1 GCF_900115295.1 Sphingomonas sp. OK281
TCTTAACCTACAATGTCAAAGAGCCGACAAAAATACCGACACTCGCATAACCTCTTCGCTAGAAGAAGCTTGGAGCATCTGGTTTTTTGCGACCGCAACAACCAGACCGTGTGGCCGTTCGCTGCGGTGACACCCCTCTAGGCGGGGTTCCGATTCGCGTCAAACACTATCTTTCATATTTGTGGCAATTTCTCGGATCGGCGCGTTTATGACGCCCGGTACCCCTTGGCGGGGGCCTACGACCGTGACGACTCATCGGTGCGAAGGTTGTAGGAGGAGCAATCGAGTGCACCCCTTGCAGGCGATGGTCACACCGAGGCGTCCAGCGTTGCGGGCCAACCGTCTCTCTGCAATCGTCTCTCTGCTAATCGTCGTTCGGCCAATCGTCTTTCAGTCATCGCCTATGGCGATCGTGAAGCGCCTTAGGCAAAGTGAAGGTCATTCCCCCGAGATGCCCGATATGATGACCAACGCGAGTCCCGTCCCGGTCGCCGGCGAACCCGTGTCCGGCACGTCGCACGATGCCGGGTCGCTCGCCGGGCAGGTGCGCAAGGCGTTGATCTGGCGCTCGGGCAGCCAGATCGTCGCGCAGCTGGTGCAGTGGAGCGCCACCTTCCTCGTGATACGGATCCTTGCGCCCGCCGATTATGGCCTGTTCGCGATGTGCCAGGTGATCCTCACCTTTATGGCGATGCTCAATGGCTACGGGCTGGCGAGCGGGCTGATCCAGCAAAAGGAGATCAGCCACCGCGAAGTCCGCCAGCTGTTCGGCATGTTGATCGCGCTGAACGTCGCGCTCGCGATCGCGCAGGTGTCGCTGGCGCCGCTGGCGTCGGCCTATTACCGGCAGCCGATCGTCGGCGACATGCTTCGCGTGCAGGCCCTGCTGTACCTAACGACGCCGTTCATCGCGCTTCCCTATGCGCTGCTGTCCCGGTCGATGGACTTTCGTCACCAGGCCAAGGCGAACATCACCGCGTCGATCGCGTCCGCCAGCGCCGCGCTTGGCGGGGCGCTCTATGGTCTTGGCGTGTGGACGCTGGTGCTGGCACCGATCGTGCTGTTCAGCGTGCGCGGCGCGATGATGACCTGGAGCGCACGCTCGCTGGTCTGGCCGAGCTTCGACTTTCGCGGGGCGGGCACGATCGCGCGCTATGGTGGCGTGATGGCGGCGGGCCAGCTGTTCTGGTTCCTGCAAAGCCAGGCCGACGTGTTCATCGCCGGTCGCAGCTTTTCCGCACACACGCTGGGCATCTATACGACCAGCCTGTTCCTCACGCAGATCTTCGTGTCGAAGTTCGTCCCCCCCCTGAACGAGGTCGCCTTCTCCGCCTATGCGCGGATGCAGGCCGATCCCGACGCGATCGGACGGGCCTTCGTCAAGGGCGTGCGGATGGTGATGATCGTGGCGATGCCGTTCTACATGGGGCTGGCCGCGACCGCCGAACCGCTGGTGCTGACCGTGTTGGGCGACAAATGGCGCGAGACGGCACCGGTCGTGCATCTGCTCGCGCTGGCGATGCCGTTCATGACGCTGCAGGTGTTGTTCACACCGGCTTCCGATGCGCGCGGCCGCCCCGGTATCGGCGTCCGCAATGGCGCGACCGGCGCGCTGATCCTGACCACCGCGTTCCTGGTCGGCGTGCAATGGGGCCCGACCGGCATGGGTCTGGCCTGGATCGCCGCCTATCCGATCTATCTCGTGATCAGCGCCTGGCGAACGCTGCCGGTGATCGGCGTGACGGCGCGCGCCGTAGCGGGAGCGGTCGCATCGCCGGCCCTGGCGGCGATCGCGATGGCGCTGGTGGTCTGGCTAACCGACCGCAGCCTGCCGCCACTCGACGCGCACTGGCGCCTTGCCGTGCTCATCCCCGTCGGCGCCGCGGTGTACGCGGCGGCGATGCTGGTGTTTGCGCGGGCAACCGTCAGGGACCTGATCGCGGTAGTCCGCAAACAGCCCATGCCGGCATAACTCAGGCCGACTGGATATACTCGCGCATCGCCGCAGCGTCCGCCTCGATCCGGTCGATGCGATATTTGACGAGGTCGCCGATCGAGACGAACCCGACGAGCGTCTCGCCGTCGATCACGGGCAGATGACGGATCCGGCGTTGCGTCATCAGCGACAGCGCACCGATCGCCGACTCGTTCGGTCCGATCGACCTTACCGCGGTGGTCATCACGTCGCCAATTCTCCGCGCCAGCGCCGCAGCCCCGTCGGCTTGCAGGCAATGAATGACGTCGCGTTCGGAAAAGATGCCGACCACCCGGTCGCCATCGAGCACCGGCGCCGCGCCGATCCGCTTCTCCGCGAGCAGCGCCACCGCCGCCGCTACGGAAGAATCGGGGGTGAGCGACTGTATGTTGCCCTTGTCCTTCAGGATCGCCGCGATCGTCATCTTCGCCTCTCCTCCATTGCGTCTATTGCGCGTGACTTGAGGAAACCATGTTTGCGCGGCAATGTGAAGCGATGACCGATACCCTGCCCGAACACCCGGTCGAACGTCCGACCGGACTCGACGACCCACGCTATGCCGCGTTCGCGTGGAGCCGGTTTCGGGCGATCATGGGGTGGATGGTGCTGGCGGCGGCGATCTGCGTCGCCGCGGTGATCGCGACGATGGCCCATCTCCAGGGGCCGCTGCACCTCGTGACGATGTTGGCGGTGATCGGCGGAGTCGGCGGATCGGTAATGATGGCCGGATTGCTGATGGGCCTCGCGTTCCTGAGTTCCGGAAGCGGGCATGACGAGGACGTCACGCGGATCGAGTGATCCGAAGCCGGGACAGGACGAATCTGCTGGTATGGGACTGTCGCCGTCGATCGGCCGGCACCTGGATCTGGGTGCCCCGAAGGCGACCGCTGGATGCCCCGTGAGGATTCGAACCTCAATAGGCGGTATCAGAAACCGCAGTCTTACCATTAGACGACGGGGCATCAGCGAGGGCGCGATCTAGGCGGGCGGTTTCGTGCTGTCAACGCCAAGATGTCGCCGATCCGCCAGTTCGCTTGCGTAATCGCGCCGCCGCGCTACATTCGTGTCCAAGCACCGGGCGGGTATTTTCCCGCGGCGGCAGATATAGATAGCGAGTCTTACGGCGATGGGGGATGTTTCCACCCGAATGCCGTTCCGGCAGGGTGGTCCTGCCCGTCCGGCGGCGACCCGGCCCTCTCGTGGGCGGTGGGCCGATGCGCAGGCGTTTGCCGCGCTGGATCTCGGCACCAACAATTGCAGATTGCTGATCGCGCGACCGCAGGCTGGCGGCTTCGCGGTGATCGACGCGTTCTCGCGAATCGTTCGACTGGGCGAGGGATTGGCCTCGACCGGCAAGCTGAGCGACGCGGCGATCGAGCGGACGATCGCGGCGCTTCGCGTGTGTTCGGACAAGCTCCAGCGCCGCAACGTGACGCTGGCGCGGTCGGTCGCGACGGAGGCGTGTCGGCAGGCGTCGAACGGGCCTGCGTTCATCGCCCGCGCGCTCGCCGAGACGGGCATCCACCTCGACATCATTTCCGCCGAGGAAGAAGCGCGGTTGGCGGTGCTCGGCTGCCATGCGCTGATCGAGCCGGGGGAGGATCCCGCGCTCGTGTTCGATATCGGCGGCGGGTCGACCGAGCTGGTGCTGGTCGATACATCGACGCCGATCCCGACCGTGCTCGACTGGCATTCGGCGCCGTGGGGCGTCGTGTCGCTGACCGAGCATGCCGGTGGCGGCGAAGGCGAGGACGGGCGGCGCGCCGCGTATGCGCGGATGCGCCAGGTCGTCGCGGACAGTTTTGCGGGGTTTGCAGCCCGCCTACCCCGGCATATCGAGCGACCGCGGCTGCTCGGTACCAGCGGCACGGTGACGACGCTCGGCAGCGTGCATCTCGGGCTCAGCCATTACGACCGCTCGGTGGTCGACGGGCTGATCGTGCCCGCCTCGGCGATGCGGCGGATCAGCGCCGACCTTTCCCATATGTCGATCACGGAGCGCGCCAAGCTGCCGTGCATCGGCAACGAGCGCGCCGACCTGGTGGTCGCGGGCTGTGCCATTCTGGAGACGATCATGGATTTGTGGCCCGCCGAACGGCTCGGCATCGCCGACCGCGGCATTCGCGAGGGCATCCTGCGCGGACTTATGGGCTCGCCCAAGCCCGGCAAAGCCGCGGGAGTCGCGGCATGAGCCGGGGCGGCTCAGGCGGGCATGTCCGCGTGCTCACCGCGCGCAAGCGGACCGCGCAGTCGACGCGCTGGCTCGAGCGGCAGTTGAACGATCCGTATGTGAAGCGCGCCAAGGCCGACGGCTATCGCAGCCGGGCGGCGTACAAGCTGATCGAACTCGACGAGCGGTTCGAGCTGATCCGCGGTTCGAAGCGCGTGGTCGATCTGGGACTCGCGCCGGGTGGCTGGGCGCAGGTGATCCGGCGGCGGATCCCCAAGGCGACGGTGGTGGGCATCGACCTGCTCCCGGTCGATCCGATCGAGGGCGTGACGATCTTCGAGATGGATTTTCTCGACGATGCCGCGCCGGGGAAGTTGATCGAGGCCTTGGGTGGCGCGCCGGACCTGGTGCTGTCGGACATGGCGGCGAACACGGTCGGGCATCCGCAGACCGACGCGTTGCGGACGATGGCACTGGTCGAGACCGCGCTGCATTTTGCGTGCGAGGTGCTCGAGCCGGGCGGGACGTTCGTGTCGAAGGTGTTTGCGGGTGGCGCCGATTCCGAACTGGTCGCGGAGATGAAGCGGAACTTCAAGACGGTGAAGCATGCCAAGCCGCCGGCTAGCCGCAAGGGGTCGGTGGAGTGGTTCGTGGTGGCGCAGGGGTTTAAAGGCCGAGACCCGAAATAGCAGAGCTATTTCGGGTGAGTCGAAAGCCCGGCCAGCGTTGCGCAGCAACGACTGACGACGGGGCTTCGCCGTGGCGCCCTGCCTTAGAGTAATACCAAAGCGTCACGGCTGAGACTCTACCCCGCGAAGGCGGGGATCCTGACTGGGCTCCCGCCTTCGCGGGAGACAAGGAGAGGGCGTAGGTTGGCGATCTGCCTGAAGCACGTGCCCTCACCCTTCCCACGGCAAGGGCCGCGGGCCCCTCCCCTCTCCCCTTCAGGGAGAGGGTATACAGAAAAAGCCCGCGGACCTCTTGGGTCAGCGGGCTTCTCTCTATTTCACGCGTCGCGGCAAAACCGCGTCGTCGGCTGGGGATAAGGCACGGATTAGCGTTAGCTAATCCCCCGCCTCAACCCTCGTAATCCGCACCCAGATTCTGGTTGCGCGGCGGTGCTGCCGCGGTAAGCCGCAGCGCCTCGGCCGAA
The DNA here is from genome assembly GCF_900115295.1 of Sphingomonas sp. OK281. Taxonomy (GTDB): domain Bacteria; phylum Pseudomonadota; class Alphaproteobacteria; order Sphingomonadales; family Sphingomonadaceae; genus Sphingomonas. The sequence continues at coordinate 5,299 of NZ_FOVZ01000002.1, forward strand.
GCGGCCAGGCTGCCGACGGCATCGACCTCGTCGTCATCGTCGACGCGAACCTTCTGCAGGCCCTGGATGACCTGTTCCTTCAGGTGCGCCGGCTTGACGTTCTCGTCGGCGATCTCGCGCAGCGCGACGACCGGGTTCTTGTCGCGGTCGCGGTCGAGCGTCAGTTCGGCGCCGCCCGAGATCTGGCGCGCACGCTGGGCCGCGAACAACACCAGGTCGAACCGGTTGGGGATCTTGTCGACACAATCCTCGACGGTAACGCGCGCCATGCGGCTTCCTTCGTAACAACGATAGAATGAGAATGCGTCGCCTACGAGCGACGGCCTGCAAAGTCAAGAAATCGGCGCGGCTTGCCACCGGCGTCCCCCGTGTCCATCACGCCGGCCATGGACGATCCCACAGAGCAGCCGACTTTCACCGTCGACGGCAACCAGATGACGCTGCTCGACACCGGCCCCCGCCGCCTCGACGCGGTGATCGCGCTGATCGACGGCGCCGAGCGGACCCTTCGCATATTGTACTATATCTACGCGGACGACGAGTCCGGGAAGCGCGTCAATGCGGCGCTGATCGCCGCCGCCGAGCGCGGAGTCGAAGTCGCGCTGATCGTCGACGGGTTCGGCAGCGACGATGCACCGCGTGCCTTCTTCGAACCGCTCGAAGCCGTCGGCATCTCGGTATGCCGGTTCTCTGCACGATTCGGTCGTCGCTACCTGCTTCGCAACCACCAGAAGCTCGCACTCGCCGACGAAGCGCGAATCATCATCGGCGGGTTCAACATCGAGGACGATTATTTCGGCACCGTTGCCGAACAGGCGTGGCGCGACCTGGGCTTGCTGGTCGAAGGGCCCGCGGCGGGGCGGCTGGCCGGCTATTTCGATGCGTTGAAGGACTGGATCCATGAACCCAGGGGCAAGCTGCGCCGGCTGAACGCCGCGCTGTCGCGCTGGAGCGAGACGAAAGGTGCGACCCGGTGGCTGATCGGCGGACCGACGCGCAAGCTGTCGCCCTGGGCGCGCGCGGTGCGCGACGACATGCGGCGCGGGCGGCGGATCGATATCATCGCGGGCTATTTCACGCCCAGCCCGGTGCTGTTGCGTCGGCTCGACAAGGCCGGGCGACGACAGGCGGACGTCCGGGTGGTCACCGCGAGCAAATCGGACAACAACGCGACGATCGCCGCCGCGCGGTTCACCTATGCGGGGCTGTTGCGCAAGGGCGTGCGGCTGTTCGAATACCAGCCGACCAAGCTGCATACGAAACTCTACGTGATCGACGACGCGGTCCATATCGGCTCGGCGAACTTCGACATGCGCAGCCTGTTCATCAACCTCGAACTGATGCTGCGGATCGAGGATGCGGCGTTTGCGGCGCATGTTCGACGCTATGTCGACGGCGAGGTGGCAAAGTCGACCAAGGTGACCAAGGCTCTGTACAAGGCGAACACCGGCTGGGTGCAGCGGATCAAGCAGTTCGGCGCGTATTTCGTGGTCGCGGTGATGGACCCGAGTGTGTCGCGCGGGCTGAACTTCGGGATCGACGAGTAGACTGTCCGTCGCGCAGTTTCGTGCCCGAAAAAAAGGCGGCATCGGTCCGGTGTCCCCACCGAACCGATACCGCCATCGAGATTCCTCCTGCCGGCTTCTTCAGCCGTGCAGCGACCGACGGAACGTCTCGGGCAGGAACACGAGACCGACGACCGCGGTCACCGCGCAGGCGAGGATCGGGTACCAAAGCCCGTAATAGATATCCCCGGTCGCCGCGACCATCGCGAACGCCGCGGTCGGCAGGAACCCGCCGAACCAGCCATTGCCGATATGATAAGGCAACGACATCGAGGTGTAGCGGATCCGCGTCGGGAACAGCTCGACGAGTAGCGCCGCGATCGGCCCGTAGACCATCGTCACGTACAGCACGAGCAGGACGAGGATCGCGACGACCATCGGCTTGTTGATCTGCGCCGGGTCCGCCTTTTCGGGGTAGCCGACCGCGGTGAGTGCCGTCTTCACTTCCGCACCGAACGCCTTGATCGCCGCCGCCTTGTCAGGGCCCGACACGACTGCCGGATTGACCACCGGGATGGTCGTGCCGCCGATATGGATCTGCGCGACGGTGCCCGCAGGTGCGATCACGTTGGCGTACGAGATGCCCGCCTTCGCCAGATACGCCTTGGCGATGTCGCACGAGCTCTTGTCGAACTTGTTCTTGCCGACCGGATCGAACTGCACCGAACACTCGTCGGGGTTGGCGACGACGCTCACCGGCGAATTAGCCTGCGCCGCATAGAGCGCGGGGTTAGCGGCCTTCGACAATGCGTGGAACAGCGGCATGTAGGTCAGCGCGGCGAGCGCACAGCCGGTCAGGATGATGTATTTCCGCCCGATCTTGTCCGACAGCCAGCCGAAGAAGATGAACGCCGGCGTCGCGATCAACAGCGCGATCGCGATCAGGATGTTGGTGGTCGGCCCGTCGACGCGGAGATTCTTCTCAAGGAAGAACAACGCGTAGAACTGGCTGGTGTAGAACACGACGCCCTGGCCGACGACCGCACCGAACAGCGCGATCAGCACGACCTTCAAATTGCTCCACTGCCCGAACGCCTCGGTCAGCGGCGCCTTCGAGGTCTTGCCCTCGTCCTTCATCTTCTGGAACACCGGGCTCTCTTCGAGCTGCATGCGGATCCAGAGCGACACCGCGAGCAGCGCGATCGAGACGATGAACGGGATACGCCAGCCCCAGGCCGCGAACGCCTCTTCGCCGACCAGAGTCCGCACGCCGATCACGATCAGCAGCGCTGCGAACAGCCCGAGCGAGGCGGTGGTCTGGATGAAGCTGGTGAACAGCCCGCGCTTCTTGTCGGGTGCGTGCTCCGCGACATAGGTCGCAGCACCGCCATATTCGCCACCGAGCGCGAGGCCCTGCAACAGGCGCAGCACGACGAGCGCGATCGGCGCGGCGACGCCGACCGAGGCATAGCTTGGAAGCAGGCCGACCAGGAAGGTCGACAGGCCCATAATCGCCATCGTCACGAGGAACGTGTTCTTGCGCCCGACGACATCGCCGATCCGCCCGAACACCAGTGCACCGAACGGCCGCACCGCGAACCCGGCCGCGAACGCCGCGAGCGCGAAGATGAACCCGGTGGTCTCGTTGACGCCCGAGAAGAACTGCGCGGTGATGATCGTCGCCAGCAGGCCGTAGAGATAGAAGTCATACCATTCGAACACCGCGCCGAGTGACGACGCGATGATGATGAGCGGCTGGCTCTGCTTCACGTGCCCGAGGGGCGAAGCATCCCCTGTTGTAGTCGCCATAGCAGTATCCTCTCAGAAGGAAAATTGGGTAGAACAGCCGGTCTCCGCCGACTTTTGAACGCGAAAAAATGCCGATTGGCGGCCCACTCATCCTCCCCCGCCAGGGGAGGTGGCAGGCACTTGCCTGACGGAGGGGGAGGACCGGGATGACCATTGTTCCGCATCCTCCCCCTCCGTCACCTTCGGCGACACCTCCCCCTTGCGGGGGAGGATCGTGAATCATGCGCTAGAACGAGTACCGTGCCGCGAGCTCGCCGCGGTCCATCTTGCCTACCTGCCCGTCGACCAGTTCGCGCTCCGCGTGACGGAATTCGACGCCGAGATCGATGTTCTTGATCGGCGAGAAGAACAGGTTGGCGGACGCGCTCCATGCCGATGCACTCGCGCCGATCGGTTCGCCACCGGCCGGATAGTCGATCGACTGGACGCTGCCGATGAAGGTCGAACGCAGCTTGTCAGTCCAGCCGAGCTTCAACGCCGCGAACCCTGCAGTCAGGCTCGGCGTGTACAGTCGCGCGCCGACCACCGGCACGAACACCGCGTCGGGGGCGAGATCGAGACCGACATAGCGGCCGATCCCGTCGCCATGCGTGACCATGAAGCGGATGTCCGAGCGGCCCTTGGCATCGAGCGGCACCTTGCCCGCGAACGACACGCCCCAGCCGGTGGCGCTGTCCTTGAGCGTCCCCGTGTCGATCGTCAGCTGGCGCGCGAGCCCCGCGAGAGAGAACTCGCCGAACGCGGTCTTGTAGTTGAGGCGCGCGGTGACGTCGGGCAGGCGATCGTCGGCATTCTCGACGATCGTTGCGGACGCAAGACTGGTCGAGGCGGTCTCCGGGTTCTCGGCCGCGACCGACAGCGACAGCGTGTCGTTCAGCTTGCGCGTATAACGGATCTGCGCCTGGCGGACGAACACGGTGCCCTCCGACGGGCCGATGAAGTCGGTCGTCTCGGGCAGCGCGCCGATATACTGGAAGTTGGTCCACTCCTGGCCGAACAGCCAGTTGTCGAACGTGAAGAACGCGCGGCGCAGGCCCGGGTTGTAACCGTTGACGACGCGCTGGTTCCCTTGCGTCCCCGGCACGACCTGGAAATCGACTTCGAGCAGGCCCTTGAGGGTATGCCCGTCGATCGGCGTCTCGGTACCCAGCACGATGCGGGTCTGCTTGGCATGCGCCTCGACGCTGTCGCCTTCGTTGCGGCCGCCGACCGGGGTCATGCTCGGGAAATAGAAGTCGCGACCGACCGATTCCGGCGCGATGTTGCCGCCGCTGTAGCGGCTGACCGACGCCCAGGTCTTGATGAAACCGTTCAATTTGACCGTCGTCCCGGCGACCTTGAACCCGTCCGTCGATGGCGCCGCGGCCGGTGCCTTCGCTTCGGCGAGCGCGGTCGGCGCCGTCGGGCCCATCGGCGCGGTCGGATGCAGATCGTTCGGCGAGGACGCGACCGCGGTCGGCGCGGTGGTCGATGTCGCTGGCGTGACAGGTTGCGGCGCGGTCGCAGTCGTCGCCCGCGCCGCGTTCAGCTCGCCGCGCAAATCCTGCACCGCCGCCTCCAGCGCCTTCAACCGCGTTTCCAGCTCGACCTCGCGCGCGGTCTGCGCCTGCGCCACGCCCGGCACCATCGCAGTGCCCGCAAGCAACGTCGTCAGGGCCAGCCGTGTCTTGAACGCCATCCGTGTCATCCCCGTCTCCGTGCTTTTCCACTGGTCTTACGCGTGGAATTAGCGTCGTCATCATGGCGCATTGCGTCCCCCGGTCCACCCCTTACTTTGGTGCGGGATGATCGCCCGAACACGACCGCGTACAGCGCGGCAAAAGGAGAGCCAGATGACCGAGGCAAGCTATCCCGTCCCCGCGGAATGGGCGAAGGACGCCCTGATCGACGCCGCCGCCTATGACCGGATGTATGCCGAGGCCGCGACCGATCCCGACGCGTTCTGGGCGAAGGAGGCCAAGCGGCTCGACTGGATCGTGCCGCCGACCAAGATCAAGGACACCTCGTTCGACGAGAGCGACTTCCACATCCGCTGGTTCGAGGACGGGCAGCTCAACGTCGCCGCCAACTGCGTCGATCGCCACGCCGACGCCCGCCCCGACGCGACCGCGATCCTGTGGGAAGGCGACGACCCCGCCGACGAGCGCAAGATCAGCTATGCCGAACTGCGCGACGAGGTGTCGAAGCTCGGCAACGCGCTGAAGGCCAAGGGTGTCAGGAAGGGCGACCGCGTCACCATCTACCTGCCGATGATCCCCGAGGCGGCGTTCGCGATGCTCGCCTGCGCGCGGATCGGTGCGATCCATTCGGTGGTGTTCGGCGGCTTCTCGCCCGAGAGCCTGTGCAACCGCATCCACGATTGCGACAGCCGTATCGTCATCACCGCCGACGAAGGGTTGCGTGGCGGCAAGACCGTGCCGTTGAAGGCCAATGTCGACGCCGCGCTCGACCACGGCGATCTCGCGGTCGAGACCGTCATCGTCGTCCGTCGCACCGGCGGCAAGGTCACGATGACCGAAGGCCGCGACTGCTGGTATGCGGACTGCGTCGAGGGCCAGTCGACCGACTGCGCCCCCGAGCCGATGAACGCCGAGGACCCGCTGTTCATCCTCTACACCAGCGGCTCGACCGGCCAGCCCAAGGGCGTGCTTCACTCGACCGGCGGCTATCTGGTGTGGGCGTCGATGACGCACGAATACGTCTTCAACTACCGCCCCGGCGAGATCTTCTGGTGCGCGGCGGATGTCGGCTGGGTCACCGGCCACACCTATTCGTTGTACGGCGCGCTCGCGAACGGGGCGACCACCGTGATGTTCGAGGGCGTGCCGAACTACCCCGATCACAGCCGGTTCTGGCAGATCGTCGACAAATACCAGGTCAACATCCTCTACACCGCCCCGACCGCGCTGCGTTCGCTGATGCGCGAGGGCGACGACTGGGTGACGCGCACCAGCCGCAAGTCGCTGCGCCTGCTTGGCTCGGTCGGCGAACCGATCAATCCCGAGGCGTGGAACTGGTACCACAACGTCGTCGGCGACGGCCGCTGCCCGATCGTCGACACCTGGTGGCAGACCGAAACGGGCGGCCACATGATCTCGCCTTTGCCCGGCGCAACCGCACTCAAGCCCGGCAGCGCGACCAAACCCCTGTTCGGCGTGCTGCCCGAACTGGTCGATGCGGACGGCAAGGTGCTGGACGGCGCAGTCGAGGGCAACCTCGTCATCGCCGACAGCTGGCCCGGCCAGATGCGCACCGTGTGGAACGATCACGAGCGCTTCTTCCAGACGTATTTCTCGACCTATCCGGGCAAGTATTTCACCGGCGACGGCTGCCGCCGCGACGAGGACGGCTATTACTGGATCACCGGCCGCGTCGACGACGTCATCAACGTCAGCGGCCACCGCATGGGCACCGCCGAGGTCGAGAGCGCACTCGTCGCGCATTCGAAGGTCGCCGAGGCCGCGGTCGTCGGCATGCCGCACGACGTGAAGGGCCAAGGCATCTACGCCTACGTCACCTTGAACGCGAACGCCGAGCCGAGCGAAGACCTGCGCAAGGAACTAGTCCAATGGGTCCGCCGCGAGATCGGCCCGATCGCGACCCCCGACATCCTCCAGTTCGCGCCGGCGCTGCCCAAGACGCGCTCGGGCAAGATCATGCGCCGCATCCTGCGCAAGATCGCCGAAAACCAGCTCGACCAGCTCGGCGACACCTCGACGCTCGCCGATCCCGCGGTGGTCGACGCGCTGATCGCCGGCCGCGAGGAGGCCGCTCCCGTACCGGCATGACGCGCACGATCCTCATCGCCGACGATCACCCGCTGTTCCGCCAGGCGCTCAAACTGGCGGTCAGCCGCGCCGCGCCCGACGCGGTGGTGATCGAGGCGGGGCAGCTCTGCGAGGCGGTCGATGCGGCTCGGGGGGCGGAGCGGCTCGACCTGATCCTGCTCGACCTGCGTATGCCGGGCTCGGAAGGTTTCGCGGGGGTCGCGCTGCTGCACGCCGAACGTCCTGACACGCCGATCATGGTGATCTCCTCGGCTGACGAGGCTGAGGCGGCACCGCGTGCGAGGGCGTATGGTGCGATCGGCTTCGTCTCCAAGACCGCCGACCTGACTACCCTCGAAACCGCCGTAGCCCGAGCCCTCGCCGGCGAACGCGACGCGCCGATCGAAGGGGCCTCCGTCGATGACATGGCGACGCGTGTCGCAAGCCTCACCCCGACCGAACTGAAAGTCCTGCTCGGCGTCCTGGCCGGCCGCCTGAACAAGCAAGTCGCCTTCGACCTCGGCATCTCCGAAGGCACGGTAAAGGGTCACATGACCGCGATCCTGCGCAAGTTAGGCGTCCAGAACCGCACGCAAGCGGTCCTCGCGGCGAGGGCGATGGACATCCACTTCGCCGACTGAGGCAGGCCATGCCGCCCGGATAAGAGCCCGTTCGCATCCCCGGCAGCACATAATTCCTTGTTCTCCCGCGAAGGCGGGAGCCCAGTCTGGATCCCCGCCTTCGCGGGGAAACATGCCTTGCTCGAAAGGTAGAGTACTGACTGATTCCGGCAGCCAGCCACTTCAGCTGAATACCGCCCCCATTTGAATCCTCCCCCGCAAGGGGGAGGTGGCGCCGAAGGCGACGGAGGGGGCGGCCCGCGCAACGCACGTTTCTCTTTCCTCCCCCTCCGTCTGGCAAGAGCCAGCCACCTCCCCCTGGCGGGGGAGGATACAAAGGATCAACTTCCCAGCGCCGCCGCCGCAGACGCGTCCTCGATAAACCGCCACAGATCCGCCGGCACCACCGGCTTCGTCAGCACGACGAGCCCCGCACACCGCGGATCGTCCGCAACCGAACGGTCCGCCGTCACCAGCGCAATCGCCGGCGCCGGCACCATCGCCCGCAACCGAGCAACCACGTCGAGTCCATCCTCCACTTCGTCCAGATGAAAGTCGACGAGCGCCATATCCGGCTCCTCGTCCGCCGCCAGTTCCATCGCCTCGGCGATCGTCGCCGCCAGCAACGGCACGCAACGCCGCGCGCGCAACGCCGCATCGAGCGCCGCAAGGATCGTCGCATCGTTGTCGAGACACAGCACCCGCAACCCCGGCACCAGCGCACGGCTGGCCAGAGGCGTTGGCAAAAAAACGTCCAGCCCGGCTGGCGCAAGCGGCACTCTCACCGCAAACGTCGTCCCCCGCCCCAAGTCCGACCGCAACTCCACCGCAGCCCCAAGCAATCGCGCGATCCGCCGGACGATCGCCAGCCCGAGCCCGACGCCGCCCCCCGCGCTTCCCTTGCTCTCCAGCCGCTCGAACTCCTCGAAGATTCGCTCGCGGTCACCCGCAGCAATCCCCGGCCCGTTATCCCGCACCTCGATCAGCACATCGTCGCCCCTGCGCCGCGCGCCGATCCAAATCCGTCCATCCGCCGAATAGCGCACCGCATTCGACAGGAAATTCTGCAAGATCGACCGCAGCAACGACCGATCCGTCGCCACGCTGAACGCCCCCGGATGCGCCGCCAGCACCAGCCCGCGCTCGCCCGCCAACGGCCGGAACTGCACCGCCAGCTCCTCGATCAACGCCCCCAGCGCAAACCGCTCGACCTTCGGCACCACGCCCCCCGCATCGAGCCGCGACACGTCGAGCAGCGCACGCAGCAACGTGTCCGCCGACCCGATCGCGCCATCGATTGCGCGCACCAGCTCCGCCTGATGCGGCGCCCTGTCCTCGGCAAGCGCCGCGCAGAACAGCCGCGCCGCATGCAGCGGCTGCAACAGGTCATGGCTCGCCGCCGCCAGGAACCGCGTCTTGTCGCGCGTCGCGGTCTCGGCGATCGCGCGCGCCTCACCCAGCATGTGGTTCGACCGCGCAAGGTCCTGCGTCCGCGCCGCCACCCGCGCCTCGAGATCGGCCTGCGCCTCCTTCTCCGCGGTGATGTCGGTGAAGCTCTGGACGTACCCGCCGCCCGGCATCGGCCGCCCGACCATCTTGATCCACCGCCCCGACGGCCGCTGCCGCTCGAAACTGTGCGGTGTGCCGCGCGCGAGGTGCGCCACCCGCCGCCCGACATGCGCCGCGATATCGCCCGCGATCCCCTCGCGCTCGGCATTGTAGCGGATGAGGTCGGCGATCGAGCGCCCGACGACGACATAGCCCTCGGGATAGTCGAACATCTCGACATAGCGCGGATTCCACGCGACCAGCCGCAAGTCCGCATCGATCACGCTGACCCCCGGATCGATCGTCTCCAGCGTCGCCGACAGCAGCGTGCGCGAGAACCGCAGCGAGCGCCCGCGCTGGTCGAGCAGCCGCACCACGTCGCTGACGTCGATCGCCGAGCCGGCGATGCTCGACGCGACGATCTTCCGCGCCGACGGTGCGCCGATAACGCCCGCGATCAGCCGCTCAGCGGTACGCGCGGCAGGGCCATCGATCGGCGCGCGCAGGTCGGGAGACGTCACGCCGATCGCCTCCGCCTCGCCATCGCCGACGAACCGCGCGACCAGCATCCGCAATTCGCCGAGTGTCGTGACGTGGTCGAGCGCAGCATTCCCCCGATGCCGCTCCCGCACATGCAGTCCCGCCATCAGCGCGACGTTGATGCCCAGGCTCCACACCGTCCCATTGACCAAAGGCGAACCGATCCGCCAGCCGAGCAGCGCATCGGGATCGAGCCACCCGCGCGTGAACTGCGCCAAGGCCGGGCCGACGCCCTCGCCGATCGACGGCAGCAACAGGCAGTAGATCCAGACGATCACGCCGCCGATCAGCCCCGCGCGCGCGGCGGTGTGGTTGGCGAAGTTCCAGCCGACCGTCGCGATCAGCGCAGGCGCGAACTGCGCGACCCCGGCGAACGCGATCAGCCCGATCGACGCCAGCGGCAGGTCCGCGCCGAGACTCCGTCCATACACCAGCGCGACCGCGACGATCGCGGCGATGATGAGGCGCCGCACGCGCAGCATCCGCCGCCCCAGCTCGCCCTCGCCCGCCTCGCCGTGCCGCCGGAGCAGCAGCGGCGCGAGCAGATCGTTGGTCGCCATCGTCGACAGCGCGATCGTCTCGACCACCACCATCGCCGTCGCGGCCGAGAACCCGCCGAGGAACGCGAGCAACGCAACAACGTGCTGCCCCTGCTGCAACGGCACCGCGAGCACGTAGAGATCGGGCTCGGCATCGCCCGGCAACAGCGTCATCCCTGCCAGCGCCAGCGGCAGCACGAGCAGCGAGATCACCACCATGTATGCGATGAACGGCCAGCGCGCCCGGGCGACGGCATCGGGGCCGCGCGCCTCGATCACCCCGACATAGAACTGCCGGGGCAGGCACAGGATGGCGAGTGCCGAAAGCAGCGTCCTGACCCAGAAATCGGAGGTCAGCGCCCCCCAGGTGAAGCCCGCCTCGAGCCGCGCCAGCGGTGCCGCCAGCGTCGCCGTCGGCACGTCGGCGAGCAGCGCCACCGTCACCACCCCGAGCACGACGAAACACAGCAGCTTGATCAGCGATTCCGCCGCGATCGCCGCGACCACGCCGGGATTACGCCCCGCCACCTCATAGCGCCGCGCACCGAACAGGATCGCGAACACCGCCAGCAGCAGCGCGACGAACGTACCGACCTCCGCCGAACTCCCGACGCCCGCGATCGCGCCGAAACTCAGCGTGACCGATCGCAGCTGCAGCGCGATATAGGGCACCGACGCAAGCAACGCCGTCCCCGCGACGATCGCCGCAGTCCCCCGGCTGCGGCCGTATCGCGCGGATATGAAGTCGGAGATCGAACTCGATCCCTCCTCGCGCGCCAGCCGCACCAGCCGCGCAAGAAACTTCGGCGCGAGCAGGAATACGAGCGCTGGCCCGAGATAGATGGCGAGGTAATCCCACCCCCGCGTCGCCGCGGTGCCGACTCCGCCGAAGAACGTCCAGCTGCTGCAATACACCGCCAGCGACAGCGGATACGCGATCCGCCCGAGCCGCCGCGACAGGCCGCGCCGGTCTACCACCCAGGCAATGCCGAACAGCAGGATGCCATAGCCCAGGATGGCGAGGATGACACTTGGCCCGACGATATTGCGGCTCCGCTTGCAGGACTGCGATCACGCCGTGTCTAGCACAGGATGCACCGACATCAGGCACCGGCCTGCGCGGCGTCAAGCGTGGCGGCGGTCGTCGTATCGATCGAATGGGCTTGGAGCGGGTAACGGGAATCGAACCCGTGTATTCAGCTTGGAAGGCTGCTGTACTACCATTGTACTATACCCGCATCGCCTTGGAACCACTGGATTTCCTGGCCTGCACCCGAGTCCGTTCCGATGTAAGGACAGAAGCGGGTACACGGCTCTTATTCAAACGCGCATCACGGTGCAAGGCTCGGAGGGCGCCGGCCGCGATGCGGTGCGCGCTATCTGTAGCTGCCCATCGTCACCTTGAGGATGACCGGGGCGATCAGGTTGATCCCGTAATCGGTCTGGTCGCCGTTCCAGATTCGGCTCATCACCCAGCGCCCGTCGACCACCCGGCCCTCCTCGACGCGGAATACCGAGCCGTTCTTGGGACCGCCCTTCGCCGTCCCGAAGTTCAGCCGGACATGGTCGCCGACCACGAGGAATTCGTTCGGCGAGAGATGCGCGACCGCGACGCCGCCGACGGGCTCCTTCGCCCAGACCGGGGGCTCGGACTTGATCCAGGTCCAGTCCTTCTGCCCGAACTGCCATTCGCCATAGCTGGTGGCGATCGTCCAGTCCCCCATCGTGGTCGACTGAGGAGTGACAGGCTGCCCCGCCCCCTCGTCAGGCTTGGCCGCACCCCAGGTCGGATGCTCGTACGCGATTTTCGCCCAGTCACGCGCCATCGTCGACAGCGCCGCATATTTCAGTCCGATCGCATCGACCGTCTCGTCGTCGAGCGCCTTCGCCCCAAGCGGGTAGTTGAAATACCCGGTGTCATCCATGCCGAACGGCGCATAGCCGATAGCCCCCCGTCCGAGCGCCGCATAGAAGAACCGCGCAAACTCCTTCGCGTTGCCGATCTCGGGCACCATCAGCGCGTTGTCAGGCCGCGCATAGGCATCGAGGTACAGCGCGACATGGCCCGCATCGCGGTCGTAGATATCCGGCGCCTGGAAATCGATCGCAGGCGCCGCCGCCTTCCAGATATCCAGCACGTCCTGCTGCGGCCCGCCGCTCGCGACGCCGGTCGGATCGGGCACGTTCGACGGCCCGGCAAGCGATGCGTTGACGTACATCGGCAACGGCTTGATCGCCTTCCCGGCTGCGGCGATCTCGTCGACGAAGCGCGCCGTGTGCCAGGTGTTGAACGCGCGGTCGGCCTGCGCGCCGAACATCTGCGTCCAGCTGCCACCCGGCTTCTTCAGCGCCTTTGCCAGCTCTGCCGGCACCGGCTTGGCAAACACCGCGTTCGCCTGCGCGCCGTAATCGCGCGGCGAACGATAGCTGCCCACTTCGTTCTCGGGCTGCACCATGATGACCGTGTTCTGCGGATCATGCGCCTTCAGATATTTCATTACCTCGACGAACGCGCGCTTGTCCGCTTCCAGCGTGGCGCGAAACATCGGCGAATGGACATAATGGTCGGTGCCGTCCTTCAGCTTCATCCGCGGGAAACGGCGGTTGTCGGCCTTGAACCAGTCCGGCGTGTAGCCGGGCGACGTGTTCTTCCACGTCCCGAACCAGAGCAGCACGACGCGCTTGTCATGTGCCCGCGCCTGATCGAGCAGCGTCTGGAGAAAACCGAGGTCGAACCTGCCCTCGACCGGCTCGACCTGCTGCCACGCGATCGGGATCTCGACGGTGTTCGCGTGGATCCGGTCGAGCATCGGCCAGACCCGTGGCAGCGCGGATGCGTAGTTGCTGCTGTTGTTGACCTGCGCGCCGAGCATCAGGAACGGCGCGCCGTCGACGATCAGCGCATGCCGCCCCGCCTTGGTGGCGATCCGCGGAACCTCGGTCGTCGTCTGCGCCGACGCGATGCCGATCAAAGACAAGGGCAGCGACACGGACAGGGCCAGGCCCGCGATCGTCGTCTTCATACGAACCATGACTGAATCCTTCTCTCTTTCGAAGCGGAGCTTGATCTCCTGCCGATCGGTGCCGGTATACTTGCATTCGTTACAGACTTGGTCTCGTCCGACCACGCCCCGGAAAACCGGTTTCCCGCCCCGCTCGCGTATGCTTCGCAAGCCATCCGACGTCGCCGCAAGCGACGGCACGCGCCCGTATCGTGCCCGAAGCCGAAAATTCCCGGCGCCGGTTCGGTAAGCGGCGCCCCAGTGGCAAGTCTTTCGGAACGCGATACCGCGGCGCGCGCGACCTGAGCCAGACCGGACGCCGTCCCCGCGCCGCGCCATTCGCCAGGAAACGCTGGTAGCGGATGCGGCGCGTCGGCTGGTCCTGCCTCATCGTTCCCCCCTCCCGAGGCGCGCGTCGAGCGGCCGTGCCTTACCCTCGAGTATCCGAAGCCAGCGCCCCTGTCATAGTGGCGTCGGTCATTCCCTACCCATCGGACGCCGGACCGGAACCGAAGATCCGTCGGGCGCCCGGCATCGAACCGTGCCGATCAGAACGTGATGCGAGCGACGCCAGTGATCTGCCGGTCGCTCATGATCAGGTCGCGCGGCCGGGTGGTGATGCCGTAATAGGTCGAGCGCACCGTGTTGGTGAGGTTGGTCCCGTTCAGCGTCAGCGAGAGATGCGGCGTTATGTTGGCGGTGATCGATGCATCGAGCTGCCCCGATGCCTTCTGGAACTGCGGCAGATTGCCCGTGCCGTTCGCCGAGGTCGTCACCAGGAACTCGCTGCGCCAGTTATACGCCACGCGTGCCGAGATCAGCCCGCGCTCGTAGATGCCGATTAGATTGTAGTTATACTTCGACAGCCCCTCGAGCGACAATTGCGTCACCGGACCGTCGCTTGCCGGGCTCGGGGCCTGCGAATCGACATAGGTGAAGTTCGCCTGGACGCCGAGGCCGGCGAGCGGACCCGGCAGGAAGTCGAAGAACTGCTGGTACGCGACTTCGGCACCCTTCACCTTGGCCTTGCTGGCGTTGTTGTAGGTGGTGACGTCGTAGGTCGCGGTGACGCCGTCGGTAAAGGTGACGTCACGCTGCGTGATGACGGTCTGGATGTAGTTCGAGATGTCCTTGTAGAAGCCGGCGACCGTCAGCGATCCACTCTTGGCGAAATACCATTCGAGCGAGGCGTCGAAATTGGTCGATTTCATCGGCTTCAGATACGGGTTGCCGGTCGACGTCACGTGCTGCTGGTCGATCTGCGCGGTGCCGGGCTCGGTGATCGTCAGGCTCGGGTTGAGCTGGTTGAAGTCCGGCCGCGAGATGTTCTTCGACGCGGCAAAGCGCAGCTGGAGTCGGTCGGTCAGGCGCCCGCGCAGGTTGAGGCTGGGCAGGACCGACGTGTAGGTGTTGGCCTGGTTGACCTCGGTGAAGGTCGGCGCCGCGGTCGACTGGGTACCGTCGGCCAAGGTGATCAGGTCGACCTGCTGGTAGAAGCCCGATACCGCGACCTTGCTCTGGACCACGCGCACGCCGATGTTGCCGTCGATCGGCACGGGCAGGTCGTCCGCCTTGAAGAACGCAGCGGCATAGCCGGTATAGGTCTTCTGCGCCTGCGTGTTGGTGCCGCTCGGCACATAGCTTGGCGTCGTCGCGACGCCGAGCGCCGCCCGGGTAGCGTCGTAGTCGAGCACGGTCGGCAGCGAGAACGCCTGGATGTCGCCGAACAGATCCGCTTGCCCGCGGAAGAAGCCGCTGAGATCGACATAGCGGAGGTTGGTCGCCGCGCCGGTCAGCCCGGTATAGCGATAGCCGGTATCGCTGGTCCGGTTGCGACGGTCGGCGAACCGGAAGCCCGCCTTGATCGAGCTGAGGATCCCGCCGTCGAAGCGATATTCGCCGTCGAGGCGGCCGACCTTGTCGGTGCCCTTCGAGGTGTTGAGGTTATCGAGGTAGAAGCCGTTGCTGTACGTCGCCGGGTTTGCCAGTCCGTCGGCCGACGTGATCTGGAACGACGGAACCGCGCCCGAGATATCCTGCGTGAGCGTTGTCGCGACGCCGCTCAACCCGACGATCGAGTTCAGGTTGTTGGTCTTGGAATCCACATATTGCAGATCGCCGGTGATCGTCAGGTTGGCGGTCGGCTTCCACTTGCCGTTGAGCGAGTAATCGGTCGTCACCGAATGGCGCGCACCGATCGAGGTGTTGTTGCCGATCGGTACGTTGGTGAACGTCCCGCTCTGGAAATCGCCGTTCGCGGCATAGGTGAACGGCGCACCTGCCAGCGGCGTGATCGACGCGCCGCTGGTGTAGGCGAAATAGCTGTAGCCGTAGGACCGCAGCTTATAGTCGTTGCGGAAGACTTCGCCGGTGAACTCCAGCGTGTCCGTCGGACGCCATTGCAGCGATACGTCGATGCCGAGGCGACGGCGGTCGCCGAACACTTCGCCGATCCCGGTGCCGTGCGGCAGCGTGGTGGTCTGGCCGGTACGCCCGAGCGCTGCCAGCGTCGCGGCGTCGTTGGCGTTGGTGGGGTCGAGCGTATAGAACGGCTCGGTCGAGATCGTGTCCTGCCGGAAACTGGTCTTCTGATACGAGGCGCTCGCCAGGATGCCGATCTCGCCGATGCCGGTGTTCCAGCGATCGCTGACCAGCAGCGACGCCGCCGGCTGGCTATTCTTGACCAGGTCGTAATAGGTGTTGGTCGCCGAACCTGAGATCTTGAAGCCGTCGAAGTCGAACGGTTTGCGCGTGCGGAAGTTGATCGTGCCGCTGAGCTGGCCCTCGATCAGGTCGGCCGACGGGTTCTTGTAGACGTCGATGCCGGCGAGCAGCTCGGACGGCACGTCCTCTAGGCTCAGCGCGTTGCTCGAATTGTTCGCGGTAAAGATGTCGCGCCCGTTCAGCTCCGTGCGGACCTGCGTCAGCCCGCGGATCGCGACCGAACTGCCCTCGCCGAAATTGCGCTGGATCTGGATGCCCGAGATGCGCTGCAACGCCTCGGCGATGTTGCGGTCCGGCAGCTTGCCGATGTCCTCGGCGACGATCGAATCGACGATCTGCGTCGAATTGCGCTTGATGTTCTGGGCGGACTGAAGGCTCGCACGGACGCCCGTGACGACGATATCGTCGCCGGCTCCTGCAGCGACCGGCGCGGTATCGACGGCCTGGGCCTGGTCGGCGCTCGGGGCGGCAGTACCGCTGGTCTGCTGCGCATCCGCAACCGGTGCGGGCGGGGTCTCCTGCGGCGCCGCGACCTGCGCCTGCGCCACCGAACCGACCATCATGAGCGCCAGCAGCGACACGGTCGTGCTCAGACCCTGGATGCTGCCAACTCGAATCTTGGAACGCTTCATCACACTCTCCTCCAGCGGGTCTGGCCCTGTCGGACCGCCTGCATTTCAACCTTGGATATCGTGCGCGGCCTGCCGCTACCGTATCGTCCGCGGCGCCTAGCGAATGATTTAGATCATTTATATGCTAAATCGATTTACGCCGACAATTTGGTCGGTATGATGGCAAAAATGTCGCACTTGGAACTGCGATGCGCGGAAGCTGAATCACCGAATATCGCGTACATCTTGCCAAAATAGTCCGAAATCGGCCGGAAATGGCGTGATGGGGTTCAAACAGCCGAATGTGTCCCAAAGATCTCACGAGTGTAATTGTAGGACTTAATTGACAAGATCGGTAATATCGGGTCGTTGGTGCGTAATCGGCGCTCGATCCGGGCAGTCGAACCGCCGGAGAGAGGGAGAGGCGTGGTAATGTTCAGCAAGCGCGAAGTGCTCGGGGCCCCGCTAGCGGCCGCGTTTGGCCTGGACGGACTGGCGCGCGCCGCCCCGCCGCCGCACCGGTCGCAGACTCACCCCTCGCCGCTCGCCCACCGCGCCATCGCACCGGGTCGGTTCGATGCCACCGCCCAGTCGCTCGGCGGCTACCGGGCCCCGGACTGGTTTCGCGATGCCAAGTTCGGCATCTGGGCGCATTGGGGACCGCAGGCGGTGCCGAGCCAGGGCGACTGGTATGCACGCTTTATGTACGTGCCCGGCCACCCGCATTACGATCATCACGTCAAGACCTACGGCCACCCTTCCAAGGTCGGCTACAAGGACATCATCCCGTTGTGGCGCGCGGAAAAGTTCGATCCCGATGCGCTTGCCGCGCGCTATGCCGCCGCCGGCGCGCGCTACCTGGTGTCGATGGGCGTGCATCACGACAATTTCGATCTCTGGCGATCGAAGCATCATCGCTGGAACGCCGTGGCGATGGGGCCGAAGCGCGACATCGTCGGCGACTGGAAGGCAGCCGCCGTGCGGAACGGCCTGCGCTTCGGCGTGTCCGAGCATCTCGGCGCCAGCTATTGCTGGTGGTATCCCAACCACCTCTACGATCAGTTCTGGCCCAAGCTCGGTCTCGCCTATGACGGTGCCGATCCGCGCTATGCCGATCTCTATCATACCAACCGCGACGAGCCGTTCATCAACACGCCCGCCAGCTGGTACACGACCAACCCGGCCTATCACGCCCGGTGGTTCGACCGGATCCGCGACCTGATCGACACGCACGAGCCCGACCTGCTCTATTCGGACGGCGGCCTGCCGTTCGGCGAAGTCGGACGCTCGCTCCTCGCGCATTTCTACAACAGCAGCGTGGCGCGCAACGGGACGCTGGAAGCGGTCTACAACTGCAAGGATTCAGGTTCGGGCGCGTTCAGTTCGGACTGGGCGGTCCAGGATGTCGAGCGCGGCGTCCTGAAGGGTATCAACCCGCACGCCTGGCAGACCGACACCTCGAACGGCGACTGGTTCTTCAACCGGTCCGACACCTACAAGACTGCCGACGAGGTCATCGCGATGCTGGCCGATGTCGTCAGCAAGAACGGCAACCTGCTGCTGAACGTCGTGATGCACGGCGACGGCAGCCTGCCCGCGGAATCGGACCGGTTGCTGACCGATCTGGCGCCGTGGATGGCCGCCAATGGCGAAGCGATACACGGTACGCGCCCGTGGAAGATCTATGGCGAGGGCCCGACCACCGCGACTGCCGGCGCGTTTGCGGAAAAGACCAGCTACACCCCGCAGGACATCCGGTTCACCACGAAGGGCGAGACGCTGTATGCGATCACGCTCGGCATGCCTGAGGGCCGGACCGTGATCACGTCGCTGGCCCAGCCCAATCCGCACGAACGACGCCGCGTGCGTGCGGTGCGGTTGCTCGGTCGACCCGCCGGTATCGCGTTTCGCCAGACCGGGCAGGCGCTGGTGATCGACCTGCCCGCGGTCTTGCCGACCCGCCACGCGAGCGCCTTCGCGATCGATTTCGCCTGACGACCGGAAGATCGCGCACGTGCCGGACGCGCGCGACGAATCGCATACGAGCTTGGAGAGGCTTCTTGAAACATCCGATTATCCGCGCCCTGCGGTTTGCCCTGCTCACTGCGGCGACGCTGTCCGTCCCCCTTGCCGGCATCGCCCCGGCGCAGGCGCAGAGCGCCGTGGGGCATCCCGACTGGCCGGGCCGGGGCGACCTGTTCGTCGGCGCCTGCTATCAGCCGATCGACCGGTCGCCCGAGCAGATCCGCCAGGATATCGCGATCATGAAGGGCGCCGGGTTCACGATGGTCCGGATGGGCGACCTGTCCTGGGATTCGTTCGAACCGCAGGAAGGCCATTTCACCTTCGAATGGTTCGACGCGATCCTCGATCAGATGCATGCCGCCGGGATCGAGGTGTTGCTGGACATTCCCGGCCAGCCCGCGCCGACCTGGCTGCACAAACACTATCCCGGCGTCGACCTCGTCACGCAGGACGGCGTCCGGCGCAACGCGGCGACGCGATACTGGGACGATATCAGCGATCCCGATTACCGCCGGCTCGTCCGGCGGCTCGCCGAGCAGATGCTGAAGCGCTACGCCCATAACCCCGCGGTGATCGCGGTCGGCTACACCAACGAGATCGGCAACGGCCAGATGTCGTACTCGCCGGCCGACCGGCAACGCTTCGTCGGCTGGCTGCAGAAGAGATACGGGACAATCGCCGCACTCAACACCGCCTGGGCGACGCAACGCTGGTCGCGCCGGATCAACACCTGGACCGAGGTCGACCTGCCCTACGGCAATGGCCCGGGGCCGAACGAGCGCAATCTCGACCTTCGCCGCTTCTGGTCCGACGACACGATCGGCGCGCTCACCGACCTCGAAGCGGTGCGCAAGCAATACGCGCCGAACCTGCCGGTCGCGTCGAATTTCTGGCCCGACGCCTGGACCAAGGGGTTCGATTACCTCCGGTCGTGGGACAAGGTCTCGACCTATGGCGGGCAGGGCTTCTATCCCGGCGAGCCGCTCGGCGCCGCGCTCGACGTGTCGCGCAACCGCGCCGGGCACGACACGCCGATGTGGCTGAACGAGTTCACCGCGGGCGGTGGCGGCTATTACGGCACGCCGGGCCGGTCGCGCATGTGGGCCTATTTCGGGCTGATCTACTACGCGCAGACCTTCCTTGCCTGGACGTTCAACTCGCATAGCGGCGGCGAAGAACAAGGACTGTTCGGACTGGTCGACCACGATGGCCGCCCGTCGTGGAAGGTCGGCGAGTTCGGCCAGATCGCCCGCGAGTTCGCGCAACTGAAGACGATGGGTTTCCCGCGCTACCGCCAGCCCGAGGTGGCGATCGCCTATTCGTTCCAGACCAACTGGCTGACCTCGCCCCCACCCGGGCCCAACACGATGCAGGAATATTTCAAGACCAGCTATCCCGATCAGGCCAAGGCCGCACTCGAACCGCTGTTCGCCGACAACATCGATACCGCGGTGATCGACATCGGCCACGACGCGATCGATCGGTACAAGCTCGTCATCCTGCCCAGCGCGTACATGATCGACAAGGAAACCGCCGACGCGGTGCGGCGCTACGTCGCGAACGGCGGGACGGTGATCATGACCGGCTATTCCGCCAAGGTGGACGAGACCGGCAAATGGTTCGAGACGCCGTTGCCCGGCCGGCTGACCGATGTGTTCGGCGTCCGGACCAACGAGTTCTACCGCTCGGAGCAACCTCTGAAGGTGACGTTCGAAGGCGTCGAGCGAACCGGCAGCGATCCGTATTACGAGGTGCTCGAGCCGAGTACGGCCAAACCCCTGGCGATGTTCACCAACACCCCGAAGCCGAGCCCGGCGATCACCGTCAACCACTTCGGCAAGGGCCGGGCGATCTACCTCGCCACCGCCGCACAGGCAGCGTTCCTCGATCCGCTGGTCCGATCGCTTTACGCAGACCTCGGGATCGAGCGCGGCCCGGTCACCCCGCCGGGCGTGGTCGCGCGCGTCGTCGAGGGGCGTACATTGTACGTCAACACCACCACCGCGCCTGCCCGCGTCGCCCTGTCTGGCGAGAAACACGATCTCCTGACCGGCAAGGCGTATACCGATCGGCTCGATCTTGCGCCCTATGGCGTAGCGTTGCTGCGATAGGTCCGCCAAGTTTCGTCGCGGCGGACGCAGGAAATATGGTTGATCCGCGCCGATTATCTGCAATTATACGACAAAATCGCCGCACTGGCGACGTTTGCGCTACCGTCAGGGCATAAGCCCGTGGAGAGGATTTCGATGCATATCGCCCGAGCGCGTGGTTTCACGCAGTCGCCCAACCTGTCCCGCAACACCTATGGATCGGGATGGTCGTCGCGACTGTTCGCGCGGTTGGCCATCGGCGTCTCGCTCGCGACGCTCGGCAGCGCAGCCGTCGCCGCACCGATCGCCACGGTCGATCGCAACGGCAGCCTCGTTTCGGTCGAAGCCTATGCGCCCAACATCATCCGCGTGACGATCGCCACCGACCGCGGACAGGTCGACGCGCCCCCCGGTGATGGTCCCAATGCAAAGCCCAACGCCGCCGGCTGGACGCATCGTAATGACGCAGGCGCCGACGTCTTCACCTCGTCCGCGCTGTCGCTGTCGGTCGACGCAAAGCCCTGGCCCAAGGCGCCGACGCAGATGGAGCGCTATTTCGCGCCGTCGCTGCCGCCGGTGTCGGTGACGATCCGCAAGCCCGACGGCACCATGCTGACGCAAATGACCGGCTGGGAAATGGCGCCGCACACCGTCAATGGCGAGAAGACGTTCCGCGTCGGCGCGAGCTTCGCCTCGCCTGCCGACGAGCATTATTACGGCCTGGGCCAGAACCAGGAGGGCAAGCTGGACCTGCGCGGTCGCACGATCGACTGCCGCCATAATTACGATGCGCCGGCGGGCGAGACGGTCTGCGTGCCGTTCATGGTCACCAACAAGGGCTACGGCATCGTCTGGGACAATCCGTCCTCGACCGTCGTTTCCCCCGGCCTGCATAGTGCGACGCACTGGCAGTCGGAGGTCGGAGAGCGCGTCTCGTTCTTCGTCATCACCGGCGCCACCACCGACGAGATCTATGCCGGCTACGCCACGCTGACCGGCACCACGCCGCTGCCGCCGAAGGCCGCGTTCGGCCTCATCCAGAGCAAGGCACGCTACGAGACCGAGAAGGAACTGCTCGACGTCGCCAACGGGTATCGGAGCCGTGGCCTGCCGCTCGACATTATGGTGCTCGACTGGTTCTACTGGTCGCGCATGGGCCAGCTCGACATCGACCGGAATTACTTCCCCGACCCCAAGGGCATGAACGACAAATTGAAGTCGATGGGGATGCATTCGATCATCAGCGTCTGGCCGCGGTTCGAAAAGGAATCGCGCTACTTCGACCTGCTGTCGAGCAAGGGCTGGTTGCTGAAGGACAAGGACGGGAACGTCGTCGACGGCCTGCCGATCCGGTCCGACCGCGCGGGCGCGTTGCTCGACAGCACCAACCCCGATGCGCGCCACTGGTTCTGGGACCGGATCCGCGACAACATCGCCAGCCAGGGCTTCGACTGGTTCTGGCTCGACGAGACCGAGCCAGACCTAGTGCCCGACGGCAGCTTCTACTCGATCGGCTCGGGCGACCGCTATCACAACGTCTTCCCGCTGCTCCACACGATGAGCGTGGCAGACGGGTCGGCGAAGGATCGCCCCACGATGCGCAACCTGATCCTGTCGCGCGCGGCCTATCTCGGTGCGCAGCGCAACGGCGGGCTGTTCTGGTCGTCGGACATCAAGTCGACCTGGGAGGCGCTGCATCGGCAGGTCCCCGCCGGCCTAGGCTTCACCGCCAGCGGCATGGCCTATTGGGGCAGCGACATCGGCGGCTGGCAATGGCCGAACGGACCCAAGGCGACGCGCCCGGTGCTGCTCGATCCAGCCGGCGCGACCGCGATGGCGCCCGATTATGCGGACTATCCCGAGCTGTTCACGCGCTGGTTCGGGTACAGCGTGTTCACGCCGACGCTGCGGATCCACGGCCAGCGCCCGGCCACCGCGATCTGGCAGTATGGCACCGCGGCCGAGCCGGTCCTCGCGAACTTCCTGAAGCTGCGGTATTCCTTGATGCCGTATATCTATTCGCTCGGGCGCCACACGTACGAGAGCAATGCGCCGATGATGCGCGCGCTGTTCATGGATTTCCCGAACGATCCGAACGTCGCCGACATGGGCGACGAATATATGTTCGGTCCCGCCTTCCTGGTCGCGCCCGTCACCGAACAGGGCAAGACCAGCCGCCAGGTCTATCTGCCGGCCGGGGCCGAATGGTATGATTACTGGACCAACCAGCGGTTCACGGGCGGCCAGACCGTCACGGCCAATGCGCCGATCGACAAGATCCCGCTGTTCGTGCGCGCCGGGTCGATCATCCCGATGGGCGTCCAGGTGCCGAGCACCGCGACCGCGCAGGCGCTCGAGAGCATCCGCGTCTATCCCGGCGCGGATGCGAGCTTCGCGCTGTACGACGATGACGGCGTGACCAACGACTATCGCACCAAGGGCGGCCGCAAGGCGACCCTGCGCTGGGACGACAAGACCCGGCGGCTGACCGCGTCGGGCAAGCTGCCGACCGGGCAGGACGCCGCATCGCTGGTCCAGATCGTCGCTGCAAAGTGATGCGCGGGATCGCTATCGCGGCATTGGCGCTGGTCTCGTTGCCGGCGGCTGCGCAGACCAATGTTCCGGGCGATCCCTATGCCGGCGATCCGGTCGGGATCGTCGCGGCCCCCTGCCCTGCGCATCCGTCGCCAACCGATGGCACCGGATGGGAGGCGTGGAAGCTGCACATGCTCACGCGCGACTTCGGCCAGCTGTGCCGATACCGCGCACAGAACGACCAGCTGAAGGCGTCGCACACGCCGGTCCGCGTGGTCTTCATGGGCGATTCGATCACCGACAACTGGATCGGCGCGGACGGCGCGCTGTTCACCGGCGGACTGGTCGATCGCGGGATCAGCGGCCAGACCACGCCGCAGATGCTCGTGCGCTTCCGCGAGGACGTGATCGCGCTGAAACCGCGCGCGGTCCACATCATGGCGGGCACCAACGACATCGCCGGCAACACCGGCGCCTCGACCATGGCGATCGTCCAGGGGAACATCGCCAGCATGGCCGATCTGGCGCGCGCGAACGGTATCAAGGTCATCATCGCCTCGACCCCGCCCGCCGCCGCCTTTCCGTGGAGCAAGGACAAGCAGCCGGTGCCGCAGATCCGCGCGCTCAACACCTGGCTGAAGGCCTATGCCGCGAAGAACCGCTTCACCTATGTCGATTACTACACCGCGCTAGCCACGCCTGAGGGCGCGATGAAGCCGGGGCTGGCGAGCGACGGCGTCCATCCGACCCCCGCGGGCTATGCGGTGATGCGCCCGCTGGCCCTCGCTGCCATCCGCCGGACCGTCGCGGCCAAATGAGCATCGACCTCAGCCGCCGCTCCGTGCTCGCCGGGATCGCCGCCCTCGCCCCCGCGACGCACGCGCTCGCGCAGAGCCCGATGGGGCTGGCCCGCGGTCCCGTGCAACCCACCTGGCAGTCGCTGGTCGATCACTACCGCTATCCCGAGTGGTTCCGCGACGCCAAGCTCGGCCTGTGGTCGCATTGGGGCCCGCAGTCCGTGCCCGAGCAAGGCGACTGGTACGGCCGCTTCATGTATATGCAGGGGCACCCCGTCTACGAACATCACCTCAGGACCTATGGCCATCCGACCAAGTCGGGGATGATGGAAGTGATGAACCGCTGGACCGCGGCGCGCTGGGACCCCGACGCGCTGATCGCCCGCTATGCGAAGGCCGGCGCGAAATATTTCGTCTCGCTCGCCAATCACCACGACAATCTCGACTGCTACGACAGTCGCTATCATGCCTGGAATTCGCTCCGCGTCGGGCCGAAGCGCGACGTCGTCGGCACCTGGGAAAAGGCGGCGCGGAAAGCGGGGCTGAAATTCGGCGTCTCGAACCATGCCGCACACAGCTGGCACTGGTATCAGACCGCCTATGGCTATGACCCTACAGGGCCGCTGAAGGGCCAGCGCTACGACGCGTTCAAACTGCGAGCCGCCGATGGCCGCGGCACATGGTGGGACGGGCTCGATCCGCAACAACTCTATACCGGCGCACACGCGGTCCTGCCGAACGGCATCGACACGATCGCGGCGATGAACGCGTGGCACGACGCGAACGACGGCCAGTGGATCGAGACGCCGCCGCCGAACGATCCTGGCTATGCCGCGAAATGGCTGCTGCGCCAGACCGACCTGATCGACAAGTACAAGCCCGACTTCTGCTATTTCGACGATTACGAGCTCCCGTTCGGCCCGATCGGGCTCCAGGCGGCGGCGGACTACTATAACCGGTCGATCGCGTGGCACGGCAAGATCGACGTCGTGCTGACCGCCAAGCAACTGAAGCCCTATGCACGGTTCGGCCTGGTGCAGGACGTCGAGCGCGGCTTCACCGATCACCTGTGGGACGAGCCGTGGCAGACCGATACGTGCATCGGCGACTGGTTCTACAACGTCGCGCGGCTCAACGACAAAAGCTACAAGACCGCCGAACAGGTGATCCAGCGGCTGGCCGACGTCGTGTCGAAGAACGGCAACCTGCTGCTCTCGATCCCGCAGCCGGGCGACGGCTCGATCGACGGCGAGGAGGAGAAGATCCTCGACGGCATGAGCCGCTGGATCGCGGTCAACGACGAGGCGATCTTCGGCTCGCGGCCATGGCGGATCTACGGCGAGGGGCCGACCAAGCTTCAGGCCGGGATGCAGAACGAACAGTCGTCGGGCATGTTCACCGCCCGCGATGTCCGCTTCACCACCAACAAGGGCGCGCTCTACGCGCTGTTCCTGCGATGGCCACGGGGCGACGTCACGATCGAGGCCCTGGGACGCAACCGCTTTGCCGACGGCGTGGTCGAGCGTGTGACCCTGCTGGGCGGCGGCAGCGTGGCGCACAGACGCGATCCACGCGGCCTGCGCCTGACGATGCCCGCGAACCCCGGAAACGGCTTCGTACCCGTCCTCAAGATCGAAGGTCGCGGCCTGGTATAGCCGCTCGACCTGCTCTGGTTCTGAACTTGGGGATCATTAGGGATCGCAGCTGGCAGACCGCTAGAATGAGATGGTCTTGGCTTGGATATATCGGAAGGCGGTCTTGATACCGCATCGGCCTCGACCGCTGTTTTCTCGTAGGAAAACTGGAGCGGGCGAAGGGATTCGAACCCTCGACCCCAACCTTGGCAAGGTTGTGCTCTACCCCTGAGCTACGCCCGCTCTGGCGCCTATGTCTCCGGTCTGAAGCGACACGGCGACTGGGTGAGGCGCGCTGTTAGCCCGGTGTTTCCGGGACGGCAAGCGCCTTCTGCATTCTTTCGGTAAAAATCTGTCGGCCCTGGATTTGCAGGGCATGAAAAAGGGGGCGGACGTTGCCGTCCGCCCCCGAGGCTTTCGAATAGGCGTGGCCGATCAGAACTGGAAGTTCGCGCCCACCCGGATCGTCCGGCCGACCGCACCGATCTGCGTGTAGGTCGGGTTGTAGTTGACCGCGGCATAGTTGCCGGCGTTCAGCGGCGCCTTCTGGTCCAGCAGATTGACCACGTTGAAGTACAGGTTGAACTTGTCGTTGACCTTCACGTTGCCAGTCAGGTCCACGTCGACGAAGTGCTTCACATGGCAGTTGAACTCGGGGTCCGTGCCGCCATAGGTGCTGCCGCCGTTGCAGTCGGTGGTCCCGAACTGGTCGTACGCCACGGCCTTGTACCCCGACGTGTAATAGGCCGTCGCGGTCAGCGTGTACGCCTTGTAGTCGATGCTGTTCTGCCAGTTGCCGCGCCATGCCGGCGTGCCCGCGCCCGACGAGGTGATGTAGGGCGCCTGCGTGCCGACGAAATCGACGAACGGATCGGCATCGCTCTGCTTGAAGTCGTAATGCAGGATGTAGGTCGCCTCGGCGCGGCTGGTGAAGTGGAAGTCGTCGCTCGGCTTCAACTGGACGAGCGCGGAGAAATCGAGCCCCGAGGTCTTGAGCGCGGCCGCATTGGCATAAGGCGAGTTGACGAACAGCGCGCGGGTTGGGGCGTTCGGATAGGACGGATCGATCGCGTCCGGCGTCACGCTGTAGCCGGTCGGCAGTGCGGTGCCCGCATAATAGGCCGCGAGTGCCTGGTTCGAGAGCGGGCCGCCGGTGATCACCCGCGTCTTCTTGATGTTGTAGTAATCCGCGGTGAAGCTCAGCCAGCGGAGCGGCTGGACGACCACGCCGCCGGTGAAGCTGCGCGACAGCTCGGGCTTGATGTCGGGGTTGCCGGCGGTGTTGAAGCCGATTGAGTAGGACTGGTTGTACGCGCTGCCGCCAGAGCAGGTCGTGCCGGTCACGGTTGCACCGTGCTGCGCCTGGAGCGAGCAGGGCGGGGTAGCGGCGGTGAAGCCGACCACCGAACCCGACGTCTCGGCAAAGCTCGGTGCACGGAAGCCCTTCGAGAACGTACCCCGGAGAGCGACCTGGCGGATCGGCGTGAACTTCACCCCGATCTTCGGCGAGAAGTGGCTATAGCCTTCCGAATAGTGATCGAAGCGGCCCGAGCCGTCGATCTCCAGGCTGGTCAGGATCGGCGCGTTGACCTCGAAATACGCCGATTCGACGGTGCGGTTGCCGACGGCCGAGAACTGGTTGAGGTTGATCGTCGTGAAGTCCGGGTTCTGGCTCGGATCGTTCTGCGCCTCGTAGCGGACTGACCCGCCGACGCCGAGCTGCAGCGCGCCGCCCGGAAGCTGGAACAGGTCCTTGGTGATGACGCCCTGGACCATGTCTAGGTCGCTGGTCGCCTGCGAACGGACGGTCGGCGAGATCGCCGCGCGGACGGCGGCGGTGTTCAGCTCGGGATTGACGAAATTATAGCTGCCGCTGTTGATCGCGGTCTGCAGCCCGGCAAGGTTCAGATAGCCGTTCTGCGTGATGTCGAGCCACGAATGCGCCGCGGTGATCGTAGCGGAATAACCCCAGCCCTCGCCGAACTGGCCGTCGATGCCGGCGGCGGCGCGGATCACATGGTTCTTATACTCTGACGTGTTGGCGATGTCGCCGAACCGGTAGCGGATCGCGGCCGGCGTATCGAACGGGTTGTTCGGATTGTCCGTGCCGTTCGCGAGCAGCACCGGCAGGACGATGTTCTGCGTGTTGACCGGGTTGGCCGAGCGGATCAGCGACGGGCTGCCCTGCGCCTTGACGTCGTTCTGGAAATACGACGCGATCAGATAGGCCTGCGTCTTGTCGTTGATCTGCGCGGTACCGTGGACGGTGACGCCGAACCGGGTCTGCTCGGGCTGAATCTGGCCGTATTGGGACACCAGGTTCTGCTCGCAACCCTGGTCGATGAAACCGGTGCCCGAGCGCGGCGTCGTGACGAGCGTCTGGCCGGCCGAGCAGCCATTGGGGTTGAGCACCTGGAACGGACCGGTGGCGAGGCCGGTGCCCGACAGGATATTACCCGGCGTGGTCTGCGTGGTGGGCGCGACGACCGCGCTGGTGGTGCTGCTCGGTGCGACCGAGCCCGCATTGTTGTTGTCGCCGCCGATCGAGGTCAGGTCGGCGGTGTTGTACGGGAAGCCGCGGTTGCGATTGTAGATCGCGTCGTTGTGCTGGTATTCACCGCTGACGTAGAAGTTGAAGCCCTGTTCCTTCAGGCGTCCGGTGCCGAGCGTCAGCGTCGCGCGCTGGCTGCCGCCGTCGCCGCGCTGCGTCACGCCGCCCTCGACCGTGCCGTACGCGCCGACGATCTCCTTCTTCATGATGATGTTGACGACGCCGCCGATCGCATCCGCACCATAGCTCGACGAGGCGCCATCCTTGAGCACTTCGACACGGTCGACGATCGCGTTGGGAATGGTGTTCAGGTCGACGAACGAGCGCTGGCCGTCATCCGCCAGTGGATAGTTCGCGGTTCGCACACCGTCGATCAGCGTCAGCGTCGAGTTGACCGTCAGGCCGCGCAGCGACACGCCCGACGAGCCTGCACCGAAGCCGTTGGTGAACGAGGTCGGGACCGAGCCGCTGCTGTCGGCGGAGATCGAGCGGACCGCGTCCGACACGTTGTTGATGCCGGCCTTGGCGAGCGAATCCGCGGTCAGCACGGTGACCGGCGACGGCGTCTCGGTATCGGTACGGCGGAACAGCGAGCCGGTGACGACGATGTCCTGCGGCTGGTCGGCATCTGCGGTCGCCGGGGTGGGAGTCGCGGTTGGAGCGGCGGTCGGCGCAGGCGAAACGTCGCCCTGCGGTGGCGTCGAAACCGAGGTGCTGGGCTGAACCTGGGCATCCTGCGCGAACGCGGGCACGGTAGCGATCAGTCCGGCGAGGACGAGCGCCGACAACGCCGAGCTCCGAAGCAGGGTCGGCCGGAAAGCGATGGTGGTCATGGTAAGCAATCTCTCACAAGGCCCGTCCCCTCCCCCCTTCGGGGATGGCGCGAGCGCGTTCCGGAATGGCCGCATCGTCCGGGGGGATTGCGGCGCTGGGACGGGACTGCAACCGTGTCTCAAAACTGTAAACACCGGATACAAGGCGCGGAATTATCGGTGATATCCTGTCGCAAGAAAGACACGGTTCCTGACGTATTTTTCATTTAGGCGTCACGCTTGCAGACGAACCGTGCATCATCTGCGAGCGACTGAAACACTGTGTCAGGGCGGTTTTATCAGTGTCGATCACGTCCCGGGATCGACCGTCGAAAAAGATTCCGCTTGGCGACTCGTCCCATAGAACATTACAAGAACAATTGTGAACGAGTCGTCTGCCCTGATCGCCCGCCTGAAGCGGATCGCCACGACGGGGATGCCGGCCCAGGGTGATGGCCGTGCGGACGATGCGTGGCTGACCCAGGGGATGGCGAAGGCACAGTTGCACGAGGTTTTTGCGACCGTCGACGATTCTGCGAGTGGTGCGGGATTTGCCGTTGCCTCTGTTCTGGCGGCGCGGGCGACTCCGGTGATGTGGCTGCGGACCGAGGCGAGCGAGCGCCAGGGCGGGCGGCTGCATGCGACCGGACTGGTCGAGATGGGGCTCGACGTGACGTCGCTGGTGCTGGGTCTGGTCGAGGACGAGGCAAGCTTGCTGCGCGCCGCCGCCGATGCCGCGCGGTGTCACGGGCTCGGTACGTTGCTGATCGAATCCTGGGGACGCGCGCCGGGGATCGACCTGACCGCGACGCGGCGGCTGATGCTGGCGGCCGAAGCCTCGGGCGTGACGATACTCAGCCTGCGCATCGGTGCCGAACCGGTGCCGAGTGCCGCCGCATCGCGCTGGCAGGTCGCCGCGAGCCGCTCGCGACCGCTGGAGGCCGACGCGCCGGGCAAACCTGCCTTCGACATCGAATTGCTGCGTCGACGCGGAGGCCAGGCCGGGCTCCGCTGGCGCGTGGAGTGGGACCGTGACGCGTACATCTTCGACAATACCGCCTTCGAAACCGCCATCATCGAAGATTCAGGCGGTGATCCCGCGGCGCTACCTGGCGCTGGTATTCCCGTGGCTGCCGATCGAGCGGCTGCGGACGATGCGGCCGCATCTGTTCGTCGGACGGGCTGAGACACCGATCGCGTTCGTCGAGACGGTCTCGGGTGGGGTCCGGCTGAAGGCGCTCGATCGCGAGGCGGTGCGGGCGGGGCTACAGCCTGGGCTGACGCTCGCCGATGCACGGGCGCGCGTGCCGGAGCTGGAGGTGTACGAGCATGACGCACATGCCGATCACGAATGGCTCGAGCGGCTAGCGGACGGATGCCAGCGCTACACGCCGTCGGTCGCGCTCGACGAACCCGATGGGCTGATTCTCGATATCGCCGGGTGCGTGCACGAGTTCGAGGGCGAGCGCCGCCTTGCCGCCGATCTCGAGGAGCGCCTGGCGCGGCGCGGCGTGCTGGTACGCCACGCGTTCGGTGACACGCCCGATACGGCGCGGGCGCTGGCGCGGTATGCGGGGGCGCCGGCGCCGGATGAAAAACGGGCGGTCAAGCGGTTGCCGGTGGCTGCGCTGGGCCTCGACGAGGATGCGACGACCGCGTTGTCGCGCGCGGGGCTGAAGACGGTCGGCGACGTGATGGCGCGGCCGCTCGCGACGATCGCCGCACGGTTCGGCGAGGAAGCGGCGATGATGATCCGCCGGCTCGACGGATCGATAAAGGGGCCGATCGTCGCACGACGAACGGTGCCCAAGATCGGTGTTGAACGGCGCTTCGCCGAACCGATCGCGCGCACCGAATACGCGCTGGAAATGCTCGCCGAACTCGCCACCGAAGCCGCGGGCCAGCTTGCCGACCGTCACGAAGGCGGCCGCCGCTGGGAAGCGCGCCTCTTCCGTGCCGACGGCCTCGTCCAGCGGCTGCGGATAGAGACCGGCCAGCCGACCCGTGACGTCGCGTTGTTGATGCGGCTGTTTCGCGAGCGCATCGACAGCCTCGCCGACCCGCTCGATCCCGGGTTCGGGTACGATCTCGTCCGGCTCGACGTCGCGCTCGCCGAAAAGCTCGATGCGTCGCAACTGAAGCTCGAAGGCGGCGAGGCACAAAAGGGTGAAGTCGCGCAGCTCGTCGACCAGCTCGGCACGCGACTGGGCCGGGCACGCGTGCGCCGGTTTTCCGCGCGCGACAGTCATATCCCCGAACAGGCAGAACTGATGCTGCCGGCCGCTGAAGCACCAGCCCCAACCCCTTGGACCGCGCCCGAGACCGGCGAGCCCCCGCTGCGCCCGATCTACCTGTTCGACCCGCCGCAGCCGATCGAATCGATGATGGCCGAGGTCCCCGACGGCCCGCCGCACCGCTTCCGCTGGCGCCGCACTGTCCACGACGTCGCGCACAGCGAAGGCCCCGAGCGGATCGCCGGCGAATGGTGGCGGCGCCAGGACATCCCGACGCGCGATTACTACCGCATCGAGGACCGCCGCGGCCGCCGCTTCTGGATCTTCCGCCACGGCCTGTATTCCGAGATGGAGGCGCCCCGCTGGTACCTCCACGGCGTCTTCGCGTGAGTGGCGCGACGCCATGAGCGGGTTCGCCGAACTCGTCGCGGCGACCAACTATTCGTTCCTCGACGGCGCCAGCCATCCCAGCGACATCGTCGGTCGTGCAATCGAATTAAAACTGGTTGGCATCGGCATCGCCGATCGCAATACGGTTGCTGGCGTGGTGCGCGCCTATGATGCCCTGGAACGCGCAAAACGAGGGCAGCTCGGTGCGAACCTGCCGCCGTTCGATTTCAAGCTTGTGGTCGGCGCGCGTCTCGTGTTCGCGGACGGTACGCCCGACATCGTCGCCTACCCCGCAACGCGTGCCGGATGGGGACGGCTGACGCGGCTGCTGACTTTAGGCAACCGGCGCGCCGAGAAAGGCGGCTGCATCCTCGGCTTCGACGATCTGGTCGCGCATCTAGGTGAAATACTGTTGATCGTCATGCCGAAGTGCACGGCCCGCCCGGTAGTTGCGCACGAGGATTACGTGCTTCCCATGCGCAACGATGCCAGTCTCGAGGCTACACTTGCCGCGCTTCGTCCGCTGGCGCGGCGATCGGTGTGGCTTGGCGTAACGATGCCGCATGGCGGTCGCGATCGGCGGCGTCAGACCCGGCTTGCACGGATCGCCGCCAAGGCGCGCGTGCCGATCCTGGCGACCAACGACGTGCGCTATGCGATGGCAGACGATCGCTCGCTCCACGACATCGTCACCTGTATCCGCGAAGGCACCACGATCCAGCGTGCCGGGAGACGACTCGGTGCCAATGGCGAGCGCCATTTGAAGGATGCGGACGATATCGCGCACCTTTACCGCGACCGGCCGCACGCGATTGGCGAGACGGCAAAGCTGCTCGCGCGGATCGACTTCACGCTCGACGAGCTCAAATACGAGTATCCGCATGAGCCCGTCCCGGTAGGCTGGGATCCGCAGGACTGGCTGGAGCATCTCGCCTGGCAATCGGCGATCGATCAATATGACGGTTACGTGCCGGACAAGCTCGTCAAGTCGCTCCGCGAGGAGTTCGCGCTTATCCGACAACAGGAATATGCCTATTATTTCCTGACGGTCCACGACGTCGTCCGGTTCGCACGCAGCGCCGATCCACCGATCCTATGCCAAGGGCGCGGATCGGCCGCCAATTCGGTAGTATGCTACGTGCTCGGCGTCACGTCGGTGGATCCAATGAAGCACGACCTGCTGTTCTCGCGCTTCGTCTCGGCCGAACGTAGCGAGCCGCCCGATATCGACGTCGATTTCGAGCATGAGCGTCGCGAAGAGGTGATGCAGTATATCTACGGCCGCTATGGCCGGGAGCGCGCGGCGATCGCGGCGACCGTGATCCATTTTCGGTCCCGTAGCACCGTGCGCGAGGTCGGCAAGGCGCTGGGTTTTACCGAAGACGTCACGCAACGCCTGACCAGCACGGTTTGGGGCAGCTTCTCGAACCGCTTCCCGGAACGGCGCTTTGCCGAAACGGGGTTCGACGTCGCCAATCCGGAAATCGCTAGGTTGCAGGACATGGTCGAACGCCTGCTCGAATTCCCACGTCACCTATCACAGCATGTCGGCGGCTTCGTACTGACCCAGGGTCGGCTCGACGAGATCGTGCCGATCCACAATGGCGCCATGGAAGATCGCACGTTCATCGAATGGGACAAGGACGATATCGATTGCCTCGGCTTGATGAAGGTGGACATTCTCGCGCTCGGCATGCTGACCTGCATCCGCAAGAGCTTCGACCTGATGCGGCAGCACGGGCTGGGCGATTATGAACTGAAGACGATCGCCAACGACGAAAATTCCAAGGTCTACGACATGCTGTGCAAGGGCGACAGCATCGGCGTATTTCAGGTCGAGAGCCGCGCGCAGATCAACATGCTGCCCCGTCTAAGACCGCGGAAGTTGTACGATCTGGTGGTTCAGGTGGCGATCGTCCGGCCCGGGCCGATCGAAGGCGACATGGTGCATCCCTATCTGCGGCGGCGGGCAAAGAAGGAGGTGGTGGTCTATCCCTCGCCATCGCCCGAGCATGGCCGAAGCGACGAACTCGAAGTGCTGCTCGGCGAGACGTACGGCGTACCGTTGTTCCAGGAACAGGCCATGAAGCTGGCGATCGTCGCGGCAAAGTTCACCCCCGACGAGGCCAACGAACTACGGAAATCGATGGCGACGTTTCGCAAGGTCGGAGGGATGAACAATTTCCAGGCCAAGCTGATCGGTGGGATGGTCGCGCGGGGATATGAGGCGGAGTTCGCCGAACGGTGTTTCAAGCAGATCGAGGGGTTTGGGTCCTACGGGTTTCCCGAGAGCCACGCGCTGTCGTTTGCGCGGCTGGTGTATGTGTCGTCGTGGATCAAATGCTTTCACCCGGCGGTGTTCTGCTGCGCGCTGCTCAATTCGCAGCCGATGGGGTTTTATGCGCCGGCGCAACTGGTGCGCGATGCGGTCGAGCATGGGGTCACCGTGCTGCCGGTCGATGTGAATGCGAGCGCGTGGGATAACAGCTTATCCTCCCCGGTACGGGGAGGGGGACCGCGCGAAGCGGGGTGGAGGGGGGCTTCCGCGAACGTATCGCTGGCGGATGTTCCTGTTACTGGCGCCGCGCTTTCGGCTGCCACCCCTTCAGGCGACACGTTCGCGGCGCCCCCCCTCCACCATCCTGCGGATGGTCCCCCTCCCCGTGCCGGGGAGGATTTGCGGCTTGGGTTTCGGCAGGTGGATGGGTTTCGGAAGGATTGGGCCGACGACATCGTTCGCGTTCGGACCACGCCGTTCGCTAGCATCGAGGACCTCGCGCGTCGCGCCAACCTGCCGCAGCGGGCGATGAACCTGCTCGCCGATGCGGATGCGTTTCGGTCGGTGGCGAAGGAGCGGCGCGAGGCGTTGTGGGACGTGCGCCGGACCCCGCCCAAGCAGCTTGCGCTCTTTGCGGCGGCAGAGGTGCCCGAACTCGGCCAGGAGCCCGACGCGCATCTGCCGGCGATGCCGCTCTCCGAACAGGTCGCGGCGGATTACCAAACCACGCGGCTGTCGTTGAAGGCGCATCCGATGTCGTTCCTCCGCGAACGCTTTGCGGCAGAAGGTATCCTGTCGAGCGCGCAGGCCAACGCGACCAAGGACGGGCGTCGTGCGAAAGTGGCGGGCGTCGTCCTGGTTCGCCAGCGGCCGGGCAAGGGCAACGCGATTTTCGTGACGATCGAGGACGAGACCGGGATCACCAACGGGCTGATGTGGGCACGCGATTTCGAGGCGAACCGCCGCGCGGTGATGGCGTCGCGGCTGATGGTGCTGGAAGGCGTGATCCAGCGCAGCGAGGAAGGCGTCACGCACCTGATGACCTCGCGCGTGCAGGACCGCACGGAGATGCTGCGGCTGTTGTCGGAGGATCACGCACTGGAGCCGCCGCTGGCACGTGTCGACGAGGTGATCCGGCCGGTTCTCACGCGGAGTCCCGATGCCCGCGCGCATCATCCGCGCGCGACGCATCCCCGCGATGTGCGAGTCCTCCCCAAGTCGCGTGACTTTCATTGAGTTGGTCGCTTGATGCCTTTGTTCTCGCGATCGCCAACGTTCTGTCATCCCGGAGCTATTCGGCGCCTATCCTCTTCAAACAGTGCACCTCCCCGGCGGAGGCCGGGGTCCAGATGGGAAACGCTGCCGATGAAAGCTGCACTCCGTGACTACGACCTCACCAACTGGACCCCGGCCTTCGCCGGGGTGGCGGGATTGGAGGGTGATGGACTTCGGAAGGACAGGCTGGGCACGGGCAACCATAAAGGGCAGGACAGGCTGGTCCCCTCGTGGAATTTCCAACGCGATGGTCTAGAGGTAGGCTCCAGAGGTGGCATTCGCCGCGGGCGCGCCCCAGATAGCGCGTCTGGATTACACGGGAGTTGAACTTGGCCACGCTTGGAATGTCCCCCGCGGAGAAGGACGCCGTCGAGGCGTTCCGTCGCGATGTCGTCGAACCGTCGATGACGAGCCTCGTGATCATCGATTTTTGGGCCGAATGGTGCGGGCCGTGCAAGGCGCTGACGCCGACGCTGGAGAAGGTCGCGGCGGATTATGCCGACAAGGGCGTCGTGCTGGCGAAGGTCGATACCGACAAGAACCAGTTCATCGCCGCGCAATTCCAGATCAAGTCGATCCCGACCGTCTACGCGATGTTCCAGGGCCAGCTCGTCGCCGACATGACCAGCGCACGCACCGAATCACAGCTGCGCGTGATCCTCGACCAGTTGCTCAAGCAGCTGCCGATCGAAGCCGGCGCGACGGACGCGGTGCCCGACGTCGAGCCGTTGATCGCGATCGGCGAAGAGGCGCTTG
Organism: Sphingomonas sp. OK281; assembly: GCF_900115295.1. Classification (GTDB taxonomy): domain Bacteria; phylum Pseudomonadota; class Alphaproteobacteria; order Sphingomonadales; family Sphingomonadaceae; genus Sphingomonas. The sequence continues at coordinate 41,341 of NZ_FOVZ01000002.1, forward strand.
CAGCGGGTGACGGCGAGCGCGCGCTCGGCATCTTCCGCGAGATCGCCGAGATCGCACCCGAGCATCCGCAAGTCCATGCCGGCTTCGTCCGCGCTCTGGTCGCGACCGGGCAGCTCGACGAGGCGACCGACTGGCTGGCAAACCTCGATCCGGCGATCGCCAAGGACCCGGCGATTACCCGCGCGCAGGCTGCACTCGCACTCGCGCAGTCGGCCCCGCCGGTCGAGGATCTCTCGCCATTGCTCGCAGCAGTCGAGGCTAACCCCGACGACCTGCAGGCCCGGTTCGCGCTCGCCAACGGCCAGATGGCGGCGAACGACCGCGATGCCGCCGCCGACACGTTCCTCGGCATCATCGCCACTGAGCGCGACTGGAACGAGGGCGCGGCGCGGACGCAGTTGCTGAAACTGTTCGAGGTCGTCGGGCTCGAGGACCCGTGGGTGTCTGGACAGCGACGCCGCCTGTCTGCGATCCTGTTCGGATGACCACCGAGTCCGCCCCCCCGCGCGCTACCACGCGACTGTCGATCTTCCCCTTGCCGGGCGCGCTGCTTTTCCCGGGCATGCACCTGCCGCTGCACATGTTCGAGCCGCGCTATCGGGCGATGATCAGCGATGCGATGGCGCGCGACCGGCGGATCGGGATGATCCAGCCGCGGGGCGGACCGCATGACGACGAGAACGCGCTGTACGACATCGGCTGCGTCGGCAAGATCGCCGAGGTCGAGGCACTTGACGACGGGCGCTACAACGTCGTGCTGGAGGGCATCGCGCTGTTCCGGATCGTGCGCGAACTCGATGTGACGACCGCGTTCCGCCAGGTCGAGGCGGAATTGCTGCCGTTGATTGAGGACGACGCGCTGTCGCTCGGCCGCCGGTCTTCGCTGGAATTGGAGTCGCGTCGGTTCGCGGACATGCAGGGCTATGCGGTCGATTGGGATGCGGTCGGACGGCTCGACGACGAGAGCCTGGTCAACGGCATCGCGCAGATCGCGCCGTTCGACGCAGCCGCAAAACAGGCGTTGCTCGAGGCGCCGGATATCGAACAGCGCGCCGAACTGATCATCCAGCTGATGCAGTTCTTCGGGCGGCACGACGGCGACGAATCGGTGACGTTGCAGTGACCGCGCTCGATCCCTGGCTGCTCGAACGCCTCGTCTGCCCGATGACCCGCACGCCGCTGCGGTATGATGAGGCAGCACAGGAACTCGTCTCGGACGCGGCCGGTCTGGCCTATCCGATCAAAGACGGCGTTCCGGTCATGCTGGTCGAAGAGGCCCGACGGATCACCGACGCCTGACACGCCTAGCGCCGCGTGACGTCGACCGGTTGCCGGTGCTCCCAGCCTTCGCGTTCCAGCTCGGGCGTGTCGCTGTTGATCGCCGGATAGCCGATGCAGACATAACCGATCATCTGCCAGTGTTCGGGCAGATCGAGCGCAGCGCGAACGCGGTCGGCGTCGAGGATTGAGACCCAGCCGAGCCCAAGCCCGACGCAGCGCGCCGCAAGCCACAAGGTGTGCAGCGCCATCACCGCGGAATACGCCGCGGTTTCCGGCATCGTCTGCCGTCCCAATCCGTGGCCTTGTTGCGGATCGGGGTCGGCGAAGACCGCGAGATGGCACGGCGCATCGTCGAGCCCCGCGAGCTTGAGCCGCGCATAACGCTCGCTGCGCGATGGCGATTGCGCGGCCAGCGCCTGTGCGTTGCACGCAGCGAATATCGCGCGCACCGCCGCGCGCCGGTCGGGCGCGTCGACCGTCACGAAGCGCCAGGGTTGGCTCAGCCCGACCGACGGCGCGAGATTGGCCAGGTCGAGCAGTTTCGGCAGGACCTCGGGATCGATCGGATCGCGTCGAAAATGCCGGACGTCGCGCCGCCAGCGGATCAGGTCTGCGAATGCATCCTCGAACGCGTCGAACACTGGCAAGACCTGCGCGGGTCCATCGGGAGCCGAAACGGTCATGCCCCGTCTAGACCATCATCCCCTGCAACAGCTTCGGCAGGTCGCCGCTTTCGCCGCGCGCTTCGGCCATGAAGCGGTCCTTGAGGGGTGGGATCGCATTCACCGCGCTGATGCCGAACCGGCGGACGGCGCCGGCGGTCTTGCCGGGGAGGCCGAACAGGCGGGTGAGCGTATCGGTGGCGGCGGCGGTCATGAACGTGTCGAGCCCGCGCCAGCGCTGGTAGCGCGCGAGCAACGCGGCGTCGCCGAGGTCGAGGCCGAGGCGTTTGCCCTCGACCAGCACTTCGGCGAGCGTCGCGACGTCGCGGAAGCCGAGGTTGAGGCCCTGCCCGGCGATCGGGTGGATGCCGTGGCCGGCGTCGCCGACCAGCGCGAGCCGCGTGTCGGTGATCCGCGCGGCGTGGTGGAAGCCGAGCGGGTAGCTCGACCGCGGGGTGGCCATCGACAGCTCGCCGAGGAAGCCGCCCATGCTCTTTTCCGCTTCAGCGAGGAACGCGCGGTCGCCGAGCTTGAGCATGCCGGGGGCGCTCTTCGCGTCGACCGTCCAGACGATCGCCGAGCGGTGACCGTCGGCGTCATCAGGGAGCGGGAGCAGCGCGAACGGGCCGCTCGCGTAGAAGATCTCGTACGCGACGTCCTCGTGAGACCGTTCGTGGTGGAACGCGGCGATGATCGCGGTGTGCTCGTACGACCAGCGCGCGATCGTAATACCGGCAGCCTCGCGCGTCGGCGAATTGCGGCCCTCCGCGGCGATCAACAGCGGCGCGCGAATGACGTCGCCCGAGTCCAGCGTGGCGGTGACGCCCGATTCTGCACGGTCGACCGAGGTAGCGCGCGTCTGCATGCGAAGGTCGACATGCGCTGCGGCGGTCGCGGCGTCGAACAGCGTGCGGCGGAGCAGCTTGTTCTCGTACATCGTGCCGAGCGCGCCATCGTCTGCGGCGGGGACGAAATCGAGCGCGCCGGGTTCGAGCCCGTCGCTCACCCGGATCTGGCGGATCGCACACCCCTGCCCAGCCAGCGTAGCCCCGACGCCGATCGCGTCGAGCATCCGGTGGCTGGCGCTCGCGACTGCCGACGCGCGGCCGTCGAATCCGGGCGCCAACGTTACCGCGGGGTCGGCAGGGTCGATCACGATCGTCGAAATGCCGTGCACGTCGAGCGCCACGGCGAGCGTCGCGCCGACCAGCCCGCCACCGAGGATGATTACATCTGTGTCCATGACGCCGCTGTATCCCGCCAACCGGTCGCTGCCAACGACGATCCGGACGCGGTTTAACCCGTGTTTCAGCGTGCTTGCTTGACGTCCGACCAACCCAGCGCGATGCAATATCCCTATTGTACTGATTCTGGAGAATACGGGTCATGGCCAGCCGCGCGCAGCCAGCCTTGTGGCGTGAGACGGTGAAGGCGGGCGCCGTCCGCAGCGGCGCCCTGATCGCGGCGATCGCGCTGTTCGTCGGCACGCTGCTGATGGCGCTGGCGCTGGCGAGCTATCACCCGAGCGATCCGGCGCTCAACACCGCATCGGGCGGCGACCCCGCCAACCTGGTCGGGCCGCCGGGCGCGTGGTTCGCGGATATCGCGCTCACGCTGTTCGGGCCGGCGGTCGCGCTGTTGCTGCCGATCGGACCGATCCTCGGGATGCGACTGTGGCGTGACGCGCCGCTCGGGCATTGGGTGCGGATGGTGCGCGGCGCGGCGATCGGCGTCGCGCTGATGGCGAGCGCGCTGGCATTCGTGTCGGGTACGTCGGTGCTCGCGCTCCCCGCCGGCTGGGGCGGCGTGATCGGCCTGTCGGTTTCCAGCGCGGTGCACTGGGCGTTAAGCTTCATCGGCCAGCCGGTCGCAGAGCTCTGGTCCGCCCGCGCCATCGGGCTGGTCGCGGCGATCGCGGGCGCGATCGTCTGGGGCAAGAGCATCGAGATCGATCTCGGCGAGCGCAAATGGCGCCTTCCCCGCCGCAATCGCACCGAGGCGCTCGGCTATGACGGCTTCGCGGAGATCGACGAGGACGACGACGAGCCGCTGACGTTGACGCGCAAACCGGTCGAGCCCCGCGCGGTCGCCGAGCCCGACCCGCGGCCTGCCCCGGTGATCGCGGACCGTCAAAACGCACCGTCGCAGGCCAAGCCCAAGGAGCGCCAGTCGTCGCTCGACCTGCGCGACAATTTCACGCTGCCGAGCCTCGACCTGCTGACGCCCTCACCGCCGAGCCAGGGCAACGTGATCGACAAGGCGGGGCTGGAGCGCAACGCCCGGCTGTTGGAGAACGTGCTCGACGATTTCCACGTGAAGGGATCGATCATCGAGGTCCGGCCGGGGCCGGTCGTGACGATGTACGAACTCGAGCCAGCACCCGGCATCAAGGCGAGCCGCGTGATCGCGCTGGCAGACGACATCGCCCGCAACATGTCCGCGATTTCGGCGCGCGTCGCGGTGATCCCGGGGCGCAACGTGATCGGCATCGAGTTGCCGAATGCGCGGCGCGAGGCGGTGAGCTTGCACGAACTCGTCGGCAGCCAGACATTCGAGGATCAGTCGGCGCAGCTGCCGATCATTCTCGGCAAGAACATCGCGGGCGATTCGGTGATCGCGGATCTCGCGCCGATGCCGCATCTGCTGGTCGCGGGCACGACCGGCTCGGGCAAGTCGGTCGGCCTGAACAGCATGATCCTGTCGCTGCTGTACAAACTGACGCCGAACCAGTGCCGGATGATCATGATCGATCCGAAGATGCTCGAACTGAGCATGTACGACGACATTCCCCACCTGTTGTCGCCGGTCGTCACCGATCCCGCGAAAGCGGTGCGCGCGCTGAAATGGGCGGTCGAGACGATGGAGGATCGCTATCGCCAGATGTCCTCCGTCGGCGTGCGCAGCCTCGCGGGCTTCAACGACAAGGTGCGCGGCGCGAAGGCGAAGGGCCAACCGCTCGGGCGGAAGGTCCAGACCGGCTATCATCCCGACACGGGCGCGCCGATGTACGAGGAGGAGAAGCTCGAATACGACGTTTTGCCGCAGATCGTCGTGATCGTCGACGAGCTCGCCGACCTGATGATGACCGCGGGCAAGGAGGTCGAATTCCTCATCCAGCGGCTCGCGCAGAAGGCACGCGCGGCAGGCATCCACCTGATCATGGCGACGCAGCGGCCGTCGGTCGACGTCATCACCGGCGTCATCAAGGCCAATTTGCCGACCCGGATCAGCTTCCACGTCACCTCGAAGATCGATTCGCGCACCATCCTCGGCGAACAGGGCGCGGAGCAGCTGCTCGGCAAGGGCGACATGCTCTACATGCCCGGCGGTAAGGGCATCGTCCGCGTCCACGGGCCGTTCGTGACCGACGACGAAGTGCGGCTGGTGGCGGATCACTGGCGGTCGCAGGGGCTGCCGGATTATATCTCCTCCGTTACCGAGGAGCCCGAGGAGAGCTTCGCGCTGGAGGGCTCGCCGACCGGTGAGGATTCGGCGGAGGACCAGCAATATCGCCAGGCGATCCAGCTGGTCTGCGAGTCGCAGAAGGCATCGACCTCGTGGCTGCAGCGGCAGTTGCGGATCGGCTACAATTCGGCTGCGCGGTTGATCGAGCGGATGGAGAAGGACGGCATCGTCGGTCGGCCGGATCATGTCGGCCGCCGTGAAGTGCTACGCGATACCGAGGGGCATGCGATCTAAGGTTGGATCGATCCTCCCCCGCCAGGGGGAGGTGGCACCGCAGGTGACGGAGGGGGAGGACACGCAACCTACGTTGTCGCCCCCTCCCCCTCCGTCTGGCAAGTGCCAGCCACCTCCCCCTGGCGGGGGAGGATTCCTAGAGTCCCTTTGACTTGTCGAGGGTTTCGGACTGCCAACACCCGGTATACGGGGTTGATTCAAGTTACGAAAAACAGGTGGGCGAAATGGGGTATCGGCGGTTCTGTGCAGCGGCAGCGGTGGCGCTCGCCCTACCCGGTCAGGTCTCCGCGCAGGACACCACCAAGCAGACTCCCGGCAGCAGTGCCACCGACACGCAGCACCGCCCGCGCTCCGGCGTCCGCCGCGACAGCGACCTCTCGCCGTCCGCGCTGACCGCCGATACGCAGCGTACCCCGCCGCCTGGCCTATTCGCCGACTGGTTCGACATCCGCAAACGGCTGGCCGATCGCGGCATCGGCCTCAGCGCGCGCTATGCCTCGGAAAGCGCCTATAATTTCTCCGGTGGCGACCGGAAACTATTGCGCGAGACCGGCCAGTTCGACGTCGGCGTGCTGCTCGATCTCGACAAGGTCGTGGGGCTCAAGGGTGGCGCGTTCCAGGCGACCGTCACCTATCGCCGCGGCCGCGATCTCGGCGCCGACGCCAATCTGGGCGTGCTGCAACAGGTCCAGGAAGTATACGGCCGCGGCCAGACCGTCCGCCTCACGCAATTCTGGTACGAGCAGACACTCGGCGAGAAGCTCGAGTTGAAGATCGGCCGCACCAATCCGGGCGAAGATTTCGCGTCCTTCTCGTGCTATTTCCAGAACCTCAGCTTCTGCGGCGCACAGCCGGGCAATCTGAACGGCGATTACTGGCAGAACTGGCCGGTCAGCCAATGGGGCGCGCGGTTGCGCTACGACGTCAACGATCACCTGACGCTAAAGACCGCTGCCTACGAAGTGAACCCGCGCAACCTCGACAATGATTTCGTGATTGGCCATTTTCACGGCGCAACGGGCGTACTGGTTCCCGTCGAGGCCGAATGGCGGCGCGGCGACAACGACGGTCGAGTCGGCGCGTACAAGGTCGGCGGCTGGATCAATACCTCGAACGGCGACGACGTGTTCTACGACCTGAACCGCCGGCCGATCGCGATCACCGGGCTCGAACCGCTCCGCCGCAGCGCGCGCTACGGCGTGTATTTCAACATCCAGCAACAGGTCACTGGCACCTCGAAGGACGGCAAGTCGGTCACCGGGCTCAGCGTGTTCCTCAACGCGACGCAGGCCGATCGCGCGACCTCGACCACCGACAACCAGATCGCCGCGGGGCTGTTCTACAAGGGGCTGGTGCCGTGGCGACCGGGCGACATCCTCGGCTTCGGCGTGGCGCGGACCAACGTGAACGGGCGCGTCGCGAAAGGTGAGGCGCTCGATCCGACCCGGCCGGCGGTACAGGATGCGGAGTACGCGTCGGAAATCTATTATAGCGTCCATCCCACGCGGTGGCTCGAACTGCGCCCGAACGTGCAATTCATTCACAATCCGGGCGGCGTCCATGACGCGAACGACGTCGGCGTACTTGGGATGAAGGCGGCGATCACGCTGTAGGGGAACTCGTCGAATTCAGTGGCGGTTCAAGCGCGGGCCGGCAATTGTCCGCGCTCCAAGGAGATTTCGATGTTCAATACCCGTCCCGCGGTGATCGCGACGATCGCCGCTTTGTCCGTCGCCGCCGTGCCTGCCCCGATCGCCGCGCAGGCGACCGGCGACCTGGCCGCCGTGCAGAAGCACCTGCAATCGGTCGAGACGATGACCGCGAATTTCTCGCAGGCGGATCGCAACGGCAAGGTGCTGACCGGCGTGCTGACGCTAAAGAAGCCCGGCAAGCTGCGCTTCCAGTATGAGAAGGGCGTGCCGATCCTGATCGTCGCGGAGGGCGGCGCGCTGACCTTCATCGACTATTCGGTCAAGCAGGTGCAGCGCTGGCCGATCAAGAACTCGCCGCTGGGCGTGCTGCTCGATCCAACGCGCGACATCACGCGCTATGCCAAGCTCGTGCCCGGTTACGACCAGCGGATCGTGTCGGTCGAGGCGAACGATCCCAAGCATCCCGAATACGGCCGAATCACGCTGGTATTCGTCCGCAACGCGAGTGCGCCGGGCGGGTTGATGCTGCAGGGCTGGGTCGCTCTCGACAGCCAGAACAACCGGACGACGATCCGCCTGACCAACCAGAAGTTCGGTGAGGCGGTCAGCGATAACAGTTTCCGCTGGAACGATCCGCGCCGCACGGGTGTAAGAAAGTAACATAAACTTCGTGTCATTCATGCAAGCGACAGGTTCCGCCGCCTAGAGAGTGGCTCGCGGATGTGGGGCATTCGGGATTTTTCCCCCTGTTGCCCGGATGGTTTCCCCACCTCTTGCCTGCGTGACGAACGCTGAGTTGGCCCTCGCTCCATGCCCCCGGAGCGAGGGTCTTTCGCGTAGAGAGGCAGGAAAATGAATTTTCCTGACTCGCTCAAGCGCGGCCGACGGGCAAAGCCCGGTCGACGACATGGGCTTTGCCCGTGGCGCCTTCTCCCTTCTTCCGCGTCCCCTGCAGCGTTCCTTGTCCCCACCCCCCCGCAACGCTACATCGCGCCGGTGAAGATCGTATCCTGGAACATCAACTCGGTCCGTTTCCGGATCGCCATCGTCGAACAGTTTCTGCGCGACGAGCAGCCCGACATCCTGTGCCTGCAGGAGACCAAGGTCATCGACGGCGACTTCCCGCTCGAGGCGTTCCGTGCGCTCGGCTACGAGCACATCGTCCTGCACGGCCAACGCATGCACCACGGCGTCGCGATCCTGAGCCGCGTGCCGATCGTCGCAGACGACCGATTCGACTGGCAGGCGAACAGCGAGGCGCGCCACATCGGCGTCCGGCTGGAGAACGGCGTACGGCTCGAGAACGTCTACGTCCCCGCCGGCGGCGACGTCCCCGACCGCGAGGTGAACCCCAAGTTCGGCCAGAAGCTCGACTTCATAGACCGCATGACGACCTGGTCCGAAACGCTGCCCGGCCCCACCATTCTCGTTGGCGACTTCAACATCGCCCCGCTCGAATCGGACGTCTGGAGCCACAAGCAGTTGCTCGACGTCGTCAGCCACACCCCGATCGAGGTCGAGGCGCTCGGCAAGCTGCAGGCGGCGGGCGACTGGGTCGATCTCGGCCGCCGCTTCCACCCTGCCCCCGCCCGCCTGTTCACCTGGTGGAGCTACCGCGCCAAGGATTGGGCGGCATCGGACCGTGGCCGCCGGCTCGATCACATGTGGGCGACCGGTGCCGCCGCCGAAGCCGCGGTGTCGCATCACGTCTATGAACGCTGCCGAAGCTGGTTGAAGCCATCCGACCACGTCCCGATCATGACCGAGTTCGCGTTTTGAGTAATCCCCGCGCCGCCGCCCGCGCGATTGATGCGCTCCGTCGCGGCTGGCCGATAGCGATCGACGGGCTGGTCCTGCTCGCGATCGAGACGGCGGATGCGCAGCGGTTGGCGGCGTTCGATCCCGAAGCGGACGGCGGCGTCCTGATCTCGTCGGGGCGCGCGGCGACGTTGAAGCTGGCGAACCAGCTGGCGGCGGCGGATCCGACCGAGCCCGTGCTCGTCGACCGCGCCCCGTGGATCGACTTCGCCGCGGCCACCGCGCTGGCCGATCCGCAATTCGACTTGGCGACCCCGTTGAAGGGTCCGTTCCGCACGCTGCCGGTGCGCGATCCCGACGCGGCGGCCGCGGCGCTACGCCTTGCGCGGATTGCCGGACTGCTCCCCGCCTTCTTCCTCGGCACCGGCGAGCCCGAAGTCAGCATAAGCGCCGTTGATATAGACGCGCACGAGGATGCGACCCGCCTGACGCTCGCCACGCGCGCACGCCTCCCCGTCGAGGGCGCGGAGGATGCGGAGATCGTCGCATTCCGCAGTCCCGAGAGCGCGGACGAGCATATCGCGTTGCTGATCGGCCAGCCCGACGGACAGCCGCCGCTCGTCCGGCTGCACAGCGAGTGCCTGACGGGCGATGTGCTGGGCAGTCTCAAATGTGACTGCGGGCCGCAGCTGCACGCCGCGATCCACGCGATCCAGCATAGCGGCTGGGGTATCCTGCTATATCTGCGCCAAGAAGGCCGCGGGATCGGGCTGGTCAACAAGCTGCGGGCATATGCGTTGCAGGATCAGGGGTTCGACACGGTCGACGCGAACACGCGGCTCGGCTTTGCGGTCGACGCGCGCGATTTCGGGGTGGCAGCACGGATGCTGACCCTGCTCGGCCAGCGCGAGGTACGGTTGCTGACCAACAACCCCGCCAAGGTCGCCGGGCTCGAAGCGGCGGGCGTGACGGTGATCGAACGCGTGCCGCACTTCCTGCCCTCCAATCCGCACAACGCGCAGTATCTCGCGACCAAGCGCGACCGCACGGGTCATCAGTTCTGACCGACATTCCACCTTCCCGGCGTCTGATCGTAGTGTTCGGCGCGGCCGTTCGTCCCGATAGCAGCCCGAGCCCGACTCTGGCTCGCCGCATAGCGTTCGCGGCCGCCGCCGCGGCGCGCTACGTCGATGCGGACCTATTCTGCTCAGGCGCCAAGGGGACGCACGGGCCTTCGGAAGCGTCGGTGATGGCGAATGTGCTGGCCGAGACGGTCGACCGGTCACGGATCCATCTCGACGAGGCCAGCGTGGATACGCTGCAGAGCGTCGTGGCCGCGACCGCGTTCGCGCGCGCGGGCCAGTATGCGCAGTGCATGATCTGCACCGACGGCTATCACCAACCCCGCATCCGCATGCTGTTCGCGATGCTCGGCATGCCCGCAAGCGCGATCCACGTGCCGCATGGCGGGAGTCGGCGGTATCAACTCAAGATGCGCACCCGCGAGGCCGCGGCTATCCCGTATGATCTGGTTGCGGGAGTTGGCGCGATCTGGCGGCGCAAGCGGGGTTGAAGGTCACCACTACAAACTAGCGCTGTCGACGGTCATTTCGCCACGACCCATCATTGCGGTCACGACACGAAACGCCCGCTCATAACCGCGAGGTCTCGCGGAGCTTCAGAAGGCCAGCCCGTCCGCATCGGGATCGGTCTGCGCGATCAGGCGACGCGCCGCCCGCCTTGCGAACGCCAGCGTACCGCGCTTTCGGACATGCGCGGGGAGGGGGGTGGTGTGAGCCTCTCTGACGATCGCCGCGTCGTAGCGATCGGCGATTATAATCCCCGTCCGCTCCGGTAGAAACGCAGGACCGTTCAACGGCCCGACGTCGAACCCAGCCGGAACGGCCCAGAAGTACCGGTCGCAATGCCCGAGATAATCGGGCCACTTGCCGTCGCTCAGCAAATCCGCCCGCGACACCTTGATTTCAACGACAACGATCTGACCGCGTGCATCGATGGCCATCAGATCGGCTCGACGTCCGCCATCCAGCGGCACTTCGGTCATCGCGGTAAGATCATGGCGCAACAACATCCGGATGACGCCCCGCGCCACGTCGGCGGCGCATAATGGTGATCCAGGTTCGTCGATGCAGGAGTCCGGCGGCATATCGAGCATGCCCCGGAAATAGAACAATCCGCGAACGAGGCAAGCTCGTTCACGGATTGTGACGCGTTTTCGGGATGTTGTCCGTACCTTCGACGCGGGGCAGGTGGCCTCAGCGATAGAAAACGTGGTTGCCGATCGAGGCGACCTTGATCGCGCGGACGCTTGGGCGGCGATCGGGGGTGTTGAAGTAGAGCGCCTTGTCGGCAGGGCTGTTCCACGCGTCGGCAAGGGCAACCTTGGCGACTGCGACAGCGGTGCGGTAGGCATTACCGGCGTTGATGTTGGGGATCTGGCCACCGCGAACGAAGCTGAACTGGCCGCGCTGCTTGACGACGGCGCAGACGTTGCCGGGGAAACGACCCGACTTGGCGCGGTTGATGATGACTTCGGCGACCGCGAGCTGGCCGGTCAGCGGCTCACCCTTGGACTCGAAATAGATTGCGCCGGCGAGGCACTGGAGCGCTTCATCGGCGGCGGCGCTATCCTGCGCGGCGACGGCCTGGGCGAGCGTGTCGAATTCTTCGGCTTCTGCGACGGCAGGGCTGGCTGCGGTGTTCTGGGCGTTCGTCTCGACAGGTGCGACTGGCGTGGCAACTGGAGCGATCTGCGGAACATTCTGCGGCGAGAGCGCGTTTAAGTTGGCAAGAGCAGTGAGATTGGTGGTCGAGCGATCGATACCGGTTGCCTGACCGGGAGCGCTGTTGCCGAGCAGGCCGGCGAGAGAGAAGGTCATGACTGCGATCGTCGCAGCCCGCTGAAGAATCGTCATTCAAACTTATTCAGATGCGGTTGGACCGCGGAAGCAATCGTACGAGCCGATCGTCCAGGCATCCCCCCGACTGCGTAACTGATCCGGATCGCACCCGTCCCAGCACAACGCCAATCAATGTTGCAATTCCCCTCTATGGGGGGGGCTTTCGAGTCAATCGTCGAGGATCGTTTCAGCGGCGAACCGTTCCGCCGCTGCGATGTCCACCTCGATTACCCAGAGATCCGGGTCGCTTGCGCGGCGGCGACGCCAATATCCGTCGAGGTCTTCGAGCGGGGTGGAGTCGATCAGCGCGGTCCGTCCATCGGGTCCGATACCGCGTTCGAGCAGACGGGGAGGGGCGCCCTTGTCGACCGCGATGACCAGGATCGCGCCGCCTTGGGGGTCGCCCTTCGCCATCACCGCACCGAAGCCACCTGCGTCGTTGACGCGCCGCAACAGCGCGCTGACGAGGAATCCGCTGGGGAGACGACCGCTCATGCTGCGCTGCGGTATCCGGGGAGACCGGCAAGCGCGATCCGCGAGCGCATAAAGGTGCCGGTGCCTCTCGCCGCTTCTTCGCCGTCCGCATCGATCAGCCGGGCATCCGCGACGAAAACGCGCCGCTTGCCGCTGATCCAGCGTCCCTCGGCGATCACTGGGCCGACCTTGAGCGGGCGCGTGAGGAGCAGGTTGAAGGCGGTGGTGAGCAGGAAGCGATCGGTGACCAGGCTGTTGCAGGCGTAGAAAGCGGCGTCGTCGAGCATCTTGAAATAGCTCGTACCGTGCGCGGCGCCGCCGGCGTGGTAATGGCGTTCGTCGATAGTGAAATGGATGCGCGCGACTCCGGCTTCGGGGATTTCGAGCGAGGAGTCGAAGAAGCGGTTGATCGGGGCCTGGGCGTAGAGCGACTCCAGTGCGCGGAAATGCGCGTCTGCCCCGGCGGTGTTTGGGGCCGAACTGGGGGCGGCCTCAGGCTGCATCGCGGACCTCGTCGGCGGTGAACAGCGCGTAGACCGCGTCGGGCGAACCGCCGCCGCGCAGTTTCTCGAGGAACGCCTTGTCGCGCAGCCGACGCGAGACGCGGGCGAGCGCCTTCAGGTGGACCGCGCCGGCGTCGGTGGGGGAGAGCAGCATGAAGACGAGATCGACGGGGAGATCGTCGACCGCCTGGAAGTCGACCGGCTCTGCCAGCCGCGCGAACACGCCGGTTACCTGCGCGAGCCCTTCGAGCTTGGCGTGCGGAATCGCGACGCCGCCGCCGAACCCGGTCGAGCCGAGTTTCTCGCGCGCAGCCAGCCGATCGGCGATCATCTTGGGGTCTGCATCGAGTATCTCAGACGCAACCGTGGCGAGATGCTGGAACACTGCCTTCTTGTTTTTGGCGATCACGCCCGTCTGCACTGCGTCGGGACGCAGCATGTCACTAAAATCGGTCATTGTGTTCAATGTCTCAAGCGCCCCCGCGCGCGTCCGCCTTAGCGGGTTGCGCGGGGGCGTAAAGGCGCGGCCTTGAGACCCGCGCCTTTATGGACCCTTCTTTACTGGGCCGGGGTGGCCGCTGCTCGCTGTGGCTCGACCCAACCGATCGTGCCATCGCCGCGACGATAGACCATGTTGTGCGCGCCGGTACCCGCATTCATGAACAGCAGCGCGGCGGTGTTGCGCAGATCGAGCATCATCACCGCGTCGGACACGCTGGCCTCCGGGATATCCACGCGGGTTTCGGCGATGATCAGCGGTGCGTCCGCGACATCGTCTTCCTCGATGCTTTCCTGGAACAGCGTGTAGCCGGCATTGTCATAGCCATTGCTCTCGGCGATCGCGACCGCTTCGCCGGCGTGGCGATCCTTAAGGCGGCGCATGTAGCGGCGGAGCTGAGTCTCGATCTTGGCGGCGGCGGCATCGAATGCGGCGCGCGCGTCATAGGCGTCGCCGTGGCCCTTGATCACGAGGCCCTTCATCACGTGCGCGACGATGTCGCATTTGAAGCCGGCGTCGTGCGGCCCCTTGCCGAACGTGACTTCCGCCGAGATGGCGCGCGAGAAATACTTGTCGGCGATACCCTGGAGTCGGTCTTCCACGTGGCTGTTGAGTGCTTCGCCAGTGTCAACCTGATGACCAGAAATCCGGATATCCATTGTCGTCTCCTTGTCGGCGTTACAGTCTTCGGGCGGTCCTATTGGCTCCACCCTGCCAGCGTCATCCGGACGCCACGGCCCCCCAGATCGGATCCTTGATCCCCTTCATAAACGCAGCATGGGCCGCAAGGTCTCCCTCGCTCACCGCGAAAACGCGGGCGGGGCGAACGACCCGAGGCGCCTGTGCGACGATCGGAGTCGACGCGGTGCTGCCGGTATCGCTCAGCAGGCCGAGGCCGATCTGGCGGCCGCCCATCAGCTCGACATAGACCTGCGCGAGCAACTGCGCATCGAGCAACGCGCCGTGCAGAACGCGGTGGCTGCGATCGATGCCGAACCGCGAACAGAGTGCGTCGAGCGAATGCTTGGCGCCGGGATGGCGGCTGCGCGCGATCTGCAGCGTGTCGACCATCCGCTTCATGTGGACGATCTGGCGGCCGCACTTGGTCAGCTCGCCGTTGAGGAACGAGAAATCGAAGCCGGCATTGTGCGCGATCATCGGCGCGTCACCGACGAATTCGAGCAAGTCCTCGACCGCGTCGGCGAACTTCGGCTTGTCGGAGAGGAACTGCGCGCTCAGCCCGTGGACGTTGAACGCCTCGACCGGCATGTCGCGTTCGGGATGGTAATAGGCGTGGAAGGTGCGGCCGGTCTCGACCCGGTTGAGCATCTCGACGCAGCCGATTTCGACCATGCGGTCGCCGCCGGAAAAACTGAGGCCGGTGGTTTCGGTATCGAAGACGATCTCACGCATCCCGATGGTATCGGCTCAGATTTCCAAGGATGCAAGCACCGCCCGGACTTGCGCACGTGTTGCGTCGAAGCTGGTGTCGGTGTGGATGACGTGATCCGCGCGGGCGCGTTTTTCGGCGTCGGGGGTCTGGCGGGCCAAGATCGCGGCGAACTTCTCCGCGGTCATGCCGGGGCGGGCGAGGACGCGGGCGCGCTGGACGTCGGGGGCGGCGGAGACGACGACGATCAGGTCGACGTTGCGGTCGCCACCGGTCTCGAACAGCAGGGGGACGTCGAAGACGACTCGCTTGCCGGTGTGCTTAGCAAGGAAGGCAGCGCGCTCGTCGCCGACGGCGGGGTGGACGATCGCTTCAAGCCGCTTGATCGCGGCGTCGTCGCCGAACACCGCTGCGCCGAGTTTCGCGCGGTCGACTGCGCCGTTGGTGGTCGTGCCGGGGAAGGCGGCTTCGATTGCGGGGACCAGTCGCCCGCCGATGCCTTGCAGTCGGTGGACGGTGGCGTCGGCGTCGAACACCGGGACGGCCTCGTCCGCGAACATCGCGGCGACCGCGGATTTGCCCATGCCGATCGAGCCAGTGAGGCCGATAATCATTTTACCAGCAATGCGCGGAGGTCGTCGTCACGATCGCGCGGTGGTTCCACGTGGAACAATATCTCGAACGCGACCGCCGCCTGGCCGATCAGCATCTCCAGGCCATCGACGGTTTCCAGATCGCGCGCGCGGGCAGCTTTCAGGAGACCGGTTTCGAGCGGCGAGTAGACGATGTCGTAGACCAGCGAGTCCGGTTCTAGTGCGCCGAGATCGATATCGAGGGGAGGCTGGCCTGCCATGCCGAGCACGCTGGCGTTGACGAGCAGTCGCGAGGGCGGGGCGGCGGGGCCGATCGGGAGCGCCTGGCCCCTGAGGCCGAACGTCGACAGCAGCGCCGCGCCCTTGAGCGGATTGCGGTTGAGGATGGTGACGGGGCCGACACCCATCCGCGACAGTGCGAACAGGATCGCGCGGGCAGCACCGCCGGCGCCGATCACCGTGACGCGCTGGCCGGCGATGTCTAGGTCGTCAATCGGAGCCCAGAATCCGGCGGCGTCGGTGTTGGTGCCGATGCAGTCGCCCGCCTGATTGCGAAACACGGTGTTGATCGCGCCGATCGTCCCGCGGACGTTGCCGGGGTCGGAGACGTGGTCGAGCGCGGCGAGCTTGTGCGGCATCGTGATGTTGCACCCGCGCCAGGCGGGGTCGGCTTTGCGTTCGGCGAAGTAGGCGGGGAGGGCGTCCGGGGTGACGAGCTTGTGGCGGTATTCCGCGTCGATCCCGAGCGCGTCGAGCCAGAAGCCGTGGATCAGCGGCGATTTCGACTGTGCGATCGGATCGCCGATCACTTCTGCATAGGGACGGGTCATTCGAGGCTCCGTGTTTCCCCGCGGAGGCGGGGATCCAATCTAGGCACCCGCCTTCGCGGGTGAACTTGGTTTAGTCTAGCGCGGGTGAAGTGCCATGCGCGACCTACTCAATCCTCCCCCTCAAGGGGGAGGTGGCACCGAAGGTGACGGAGGGGAAAGACACGGAAGAGCAGTTACTCCTTACCTCCCCCTCCGTCTGGCAAGCGCCAGCCACTTCCCCCTAGCGGGGGAGGATTGAAGCTTCGGGTTATGCCGGCAGCTCGCCGCGCACGCGGAGGAAGTCGAGGACGTTGAGCAGCGGCATGCCGAGTACCGTGAACTGGCTTCCTTCGATCTTGGCGAACAGTTGCGCGCCGGGACCTTCGATACGGTAGCAGCCGACGCAGCCCGAGATCGCAAGCCATTCCGCATCGAGATACGTCTCGATGAACGCTTCGGACAGCGGGCGGACGTGCATCTTCGCGCGCTCGACGTGGCGCCAGATCGCCTGGCCGTTCTCGGCGACGACCGCGGCGCTCCACAAGTCGTGGCGCTTGCCGGACATCAGCCGCAGGTGTGCCGCCGCATCTGCGCGGTCGACGGGCTTGTCGAGGATCGTGCCGTCTTCCAGCGCGACCAGCGAGTCGCTGCCGAGGACGAGATAGCCGGGCATTCTCGCGGAAACCTTCAGCGCCTTCAGTTCGGCCAGCGCATCGGCGAGATCGCGCGGGGACAGGTCGCGCAGCGCCGCCTTGGCTGCATCCTCGTCAACGCCGGCAAAGGTCGCTTCGAACGGCACGCCGGCGGCGGTCAGCATCGAGCGGCGCGAGGCGCTTTGCGAAGCGAGGATCAGGCTCATGACTCGACCTTCGGAGCGGCGTCGGCGCGGCGCTGGTTGCACAAGGCGATGATCGCCGCCGCGGTTTCCTCGATCGAGCGGCGGGTGACGTCGATCACCGGCCAGCCATTGTCGGCGAACATGCGGCGCGCAAAGGCGAGTTCGCGCATCACCGCTTCTTCCTCGACATAGGACGTGTCGGGCTGTTGGTTGAGCGACAGCAGGCGGTTGCGGCGGACCTGGATCAGGCGGTCGGCGCTGGTCGTGAGGCCGACGATCAGCGGGTTGGCGAGCTTGTAGAGGTTCAGCGGTGGTGGACTTTCCACCACGATCGGGATGTTCGCTGTCTTGTAGCCACGGTTGGCGAGGTAGATCGAGGTCGGCGTCTTCGACGAACGCGACACGCCCGCGAGGACGATATCGGCTTCCTCCCATTCTTCCGAGGCGATCCCGTCGTCATGCGCGATCGTCCACTGTATCGCGTCGACGCGTGCGAAATAGGCGGCGTCGAGGACGTGCTGGCGTCCCGGGCGTGCCTTCGCCTGCTGGCCGAGCAACCCGGAAAGCGCGTCGTTCACGGGATCGAGCGGCGCTACTGCCGGAAGCCCTAGTGCGAGGCACCGCTGCTCCAGAATCCGCCGGGTCGCCGGGTTCACCAGCGTAAACACCACCAGCCCCGGGTTCTGCGCGATCTCCTGGAGGATGCGTTCGAGATGCGCCTCGGTTCGCACCATCGGCCAGAAATGGCGGACCGTCTCGACGTCGTCATATTGCGCCAGCGCCGCCTTCGCGATGTTCTCCAGCGTCTCGCCGGTCGAATCCGACAACAAATGAAGGTGGAGCCGCATCATCGGCGTTTTATCCCCAGCGGGCGGGCCAGTGGGCGTGAATCTGTGGATAACATGGGGAGAACGGCTAGCGTAACTCGTCCGCCTCGCCAAGCGACGGGTGTGCCGTGGATAACACCGATTCTATCCACACCGCCGCGCACAGGGCCGGATTTTATCCACAGGCTGTGGGTAACGGGAAGCCTTGAATCGAATCAGCGCGTTTGTGGGCGTGCCGAGGGGTCAAGCTGTTGGCATTTCCGGGATCACCGCATAAGTCCCGGGTTCAACCGCCCAACCACTGCAACAACCTATTTCTAGAATCTTCTTATAGTAGAAGAAGGGTGCTCCGCTGACCGATCCGACTCCCAACTCGCCGACCTTCAAGCCGCTTCTGGCGACCCTTCGCGGAGAGCGTCAGGCCGTGCCGCCGCTGTGGCTCATGCGGCAGGCGGGGCGGTATCTCCCCGAATATCGCGAACTCCGTGCGGAGAAGGGCGGCTTCCTCGCGCTCGCGACCGATCCCGACGCGGCGGCCGAGGTGACGCTCCAGCCGATCCGTCGGTTCGGGTTCGACGGCTCTATCCTGTTCTCGGACATCCTGATGATCCCGTGGGCGCTCGGGCAGGATCTGAGCTTCGGGGTCGGCGAGGGGCCTCGGCTCGAGCCGGCGCTGGTCGACCATGCGCTCTATCGGTTGCAGCCGGTGATGGGGCGGCTGGAGCCGGTCTACGGCACCGTTGCGAAGGTCGCCGCTGCCTTGCCCCCCGAGACGACGTTCCTGGGCTTTGCGGGGTCTCCCTGGACGGTCGCGACCTATATGGTTGCGGGGAAGGGCTCGAAGGATCAGTCCGAGACGCGGCGCTTTGCATATCGCGACCCCGAGGCGTTCGGTGCGATCATCGATGCGATCGCTGATAACACCGTCGAGTATCTCGCGCGGCAGATCGAGGCGGGCGTCGACGTGGTGCAGTTGTTCGACAGCTGGTCAGGGTCGCTGTCGCCTGCGCAGTTCGAACGCTGGGTGATCGCGCCGACCGCGTCGATCGTCGAGCGCCTCCACGCGCGTTGCCCCGGTGTGCCGATCATCGGCTTTCCGAAGGGCGCGGGGGGCAAGCTCCCGGCCTATGCGTGCGAGACAGGCGTCGATGCGATCGGGCTGGACGAGACCGTCGATCCGGTCTGGGCACACGCGTCGTTGCCTACGGACATGCCGGTGCAGGGCAACCTCGATCCGCTGGCGTTGATCGCAGGCGGGGCGGATCTCGATGCGGCGATCGACCGGATCCTCGCGGCGTTCGTCGATCGCCCGCACGTCTTCAACCTCGGCCACGGCATCCTGCCCGACACGCCGATCGCGCATGTCGAGCAGCTGATCGCCCGCGTAAGGAGCACGACATGAGCGGTTTTCTCGGCGCTGCGTACGACTGGGTGAAGGCGGCGCATCTGATCTTCGTGATCTTCTGGATGGCGGGGCTGTTCATGCTGCCGCGCTACCTCGTGTATCATCAGGAGGCGTTGGCGGCGGGCAACACGACCGAGGCGGCGAACTGGGTCGAGCGCGAGGGCAAGATCCGCCACATCATCCTGACGCCGGCGATGATCGTCGTCTGGGTGCTGGGGATCGCGCTGGCGCTGAACCTCGGGCTGGCGGACGGCGCGCCGGGGCTGGGGTGGCTGCACCTGAAGCTGGTGCTGGTGTTCCTGCTGTCGGGGTATCACGGCTGGACCGTCGGCTATGCGAAGAAGCTCGCTGCGGGGAAGCCGACGCTCACCGGCAAGCAACTGCGGATGCTCAACGAGGTGCCGGCGCTCGCGGTAACGCTGATCGTCGTGCTGGCGATCGTGAAGCCGTTCTGACCTTCCTGATCCTCCCCCGCCAGGGGGAGGTGTCGCCGAAGGTGACGGAGGGGGAGGCACACGCAACAATCGTTGCCCCTTCCTCCCCCTCCGTCTGGCAAGTGCCAGCCACCTCTTCCTGGCGGGGGAGGATTGAAGGGGCCGCTTGACTAACCCGCCCCCCAATTCTAACACCTTCTCCCAACACGGCCTCCTGGCGTCCTGCCCGGTCGTGTCTTGCCAGACTCGTCTCGCCCAGTTCCGCTTCCCAAGCGCACCGCCGACCGAGCGTTCTCCCGTTGATTGCTATCCGGAAATCCCCATGCATCTCAAAGACCTGAAGAAAAAGAAACCCGCCGAGCTGGTCCAGCTGGCCGAGGAACTGGGGGTCGAGAGCGCCTCGACGCTGCGCAAGCAGGACCTGCTGTTCGCGATCCTGAAGGTGCAGGCGGACAATGGCGACCAGATCATGGGGCTCGGCACGATCGAAGTGCTGCCCGATGGCTTTGGCTTCCTGCGTTCGCCTGAATCGAACTATCTCGCCGGTCCGGACGACATCTACATCTCGCCGAACCAGGTTCGGAAGTTCGGTTTGCGCACCGGTGACACGGTCGAGGGCGAGATCCGCGGGCCGAAGGATGGCGAGCGCTATTTCTCGCTGGTGAAGCTGACCGCGGTCAATTTCGACGATCCCGACGTCGTCCGCCACCGCGTCAATTTCGACAACCTCACGCCGCTCTACCCCGAGAGCAAGCTGACGCTCGATCCTGCCGACCCGACCGTCAAGGACAAGTCGGCACGCGTGATCGACATCGTCTCGCCGCAGGGCAAGGGCCAGCGCACGCTGATCGTCGCGCCGCCGCGCGTCGGCAAGACCGTCATGTTGCAGAACATGGCCAAGGCGATCACCGACAACCACCCCGAGGTGTTCCTGATCGTCCTGCTGATCGACGAGCGCCCCGAGGAAGTCACCGACATGCAGCGCAGCGTGAAGGGCGAGGTGGTCAGCTCGACCTTCGACGAACCCGCGCAGCGCCACGTGCAAGTCGCTGAAATGGTGATCGAAAAGGCGAAGCGCCTGGTCGAGCACAAGAAGGACGTCGTGATCCTGCTCGACTCGATCACGCGTCTGGGTCGTGCCTACAACACCGTCGTGCCGTCGTCGGGCAAGGTCCTGACCGGCGGTGTCGATGCGAACGCGCTGCAGCGTCCGAAGCGCTTCTTCGGTGCCGCACGCAACATCGAGGAGGGCGGTTCGCTCTCGATCATCGCGACCGCACTGATCGATACGGGCAGCCGGATGGACGAGGTGATCTTTGAGGAGTTCAAGGGCACCGGCAACTCGGAAATCGTGCTCGATCGCAAGGTCGCGGACAAGCGCATCTTCCCGGCGCTCGACGTCGGCAAGTCGGGCACGCGCAAGGAAGAGCTGCTGGTCGACAAGGCCAAGCTCAGCAAGATGTGGGTCCTGCGCCGCATCCTGATGCAGATGGGCACGATCGACGCGATGGAGTTCCTGCTCGACAAGATGAAGGATTCGAAGACCAACGAGAATTTCTTCGATAGTATGAACCAATAACCGAGTGCGGCCTGCTGCAAGCTGCAGCAGGCCGCACTCGGTTCGGCCGGCGGGGCGTAAGCTCCGACCGACGACATGGGCTTTGCCCATGTCCGGCCAAGCAGACCAAAGCGGCACGCGAGAGCAATGGCTTTCGCGTGCCGCTTTGCTATTAATGAATATGAAAACCGCCACTCCGCCCGCGGCGTGGCCACGTCACCGGGAGCTGACATCTTGAGTATCATCGCCATGCTGGCCGCCGCATCGAGCACCGCGGGCCCCGGCTCGCCGCTGGAAATCTGGCAGCACATCGTCGCCGACTTCTCCAACTTGGGCGACCCCAAGGCGCTGGCCGCATTTGGATCGGTCCTGATGATCGATCTCGTCCTCGCGGGCGACAACGCGATCGTCGTCGGCGCACTCGCCGCTGGCCTTCCCGCCGACCAGCGCAAGAAGGTCATCCTGATCGGCATCGGCGCGGCGCTCGTCCTGCGCATCTTCTTCGCGTTGATCGTCACGTGGCTGATGGGCATCGTCGGGCTGATCTTCGCAGGCGGGCTGTTGCTGCTCTGGGTGAGCTGGAAGTTCTGGCGCGAAATCCGCGAGGGCGCGGAGAACGCCGGTTCCGAGGAGATCGAGGGCGACGAGCGATCGGGTATCCGCTCTTCGAAGGGCTTTGCGAGCGCCGCTTGGGCCGTTGCCGTCGCCGACGTCTCGATGAGCCTCGACAACGTCCTGGCGGTCGCCGGCGCGGCGCGCGAGCATCCCGGTATCCTGGTCATCGGCCTGCTGCTGTCGGTCGCGATGATGGGTCTTGCCGCGAACTACATCGCGCGTGTGATCAACAAGTATCGCTGGATAGCGTATATCGGCCTTGCGGTGATCCTCGTGGTTGCGGTGAAGATGATCTACGAAGGCTGGGTTGGCACTGGCGACACGCTGGGGATCATCACGCTGCTGCGTTGATCGCGCTGCGGTTGGGATAAGAAAAAGGCCTCGCCGGTATCATCCGGCGAGGCCTTTTCATGTCTGTCGTCAGCGCCCCGTCATGCCGGACTCGTTCCGCCATCCGCCGTTCCGCACGCTTGAGAGTCGTGAGTTCGCGGGACCGTGAACCCCGGAACAAGTCCGAAGTGACGGGGGGATGATCAGCCCAGATTCTCCGCGAAGAACTTCGCCGTACGCTCGTCCGCCAGCTTGGCCGACGCATCCGACCGCCGCTCGCCGAACTCGGTCGCGAAGCCGTGGTCCTCGCCCGCGTAATCGTAGATCGTCACCTTGGGGTGATCGTCGAGCCCGGCGTGCATCGCCGCCTGCGCAGCCTTGTCGACGAAGTGATCCTCCTCCGGCACGTGCAACAGCACTGGGTGCGCGATCGCGTGCTTTTCGCCGAGCAGGCCGTCGATCCCGACGCCGTAATAGCCGACGCTCGCATCGACGTCGGTACGTGCCGCGGTCATGAACGCGAGGCGCCCACCGAGGCAGTAGCCGACCACACCGACCTTGGCGCCGTCACCGAGTTCGCTGCGGACCGCGCGGATGCTCGCTTCGATATCGGCGATACCCTTGTCCTGGTCGAACTGGCCCATCAGTTCGAGCGCACGATCGAACTCGGGCTTAATGTCCGGATCGAGCTCGATGCCGGGCTCGAGGCGCCAGAACAGGTCGGGGGCGATTGCGAGATAGCCGGCCTCGGCGAGCGTATCGCACTTGCGGCGGATCCCTGCGTTCACGCCCAAGATCTCCTGGATCACGACGATCGCGGCCTTCGGCGTGCCTGCCGGGGTCGCGCGATACGCGGTGAATTCGCCATCGCCCGCGAGCGTGGCGATCTTGGTAGTGTTCGTCATAACAGTCCTCCTGGCGGCCGCTCATGGTCGAGCAGCCGGGATTTGGTGATCGGGCCTTCCCCCGCGGAGTACGCACCAAGCGCTCCGCCGGCTCCAAGGATTCGGTGGCAGGGGACGATGATCGGAAAAGGATTGCGTGCGCACGCCTGGCCGATCGCGCGTGGGCTGGAGCCGATCGCCTTGGCGAGTGCGCCGTAGCTGGCCGTCGTGCCGTAGGCGATGTCGACGATCGCCTGGCGAAGGTCGGCACCGCGCGGGGTAGGGGAAGGCGCGAGTGGCAGGTCGAACACGGTCAGCCGTCCGGTGAAATACGCGTCGAGCTGGCGGAGAGCTTCCAGGATCGCGGGGGCATCGCTGGTCGAACCATCTTCCACGCCGATATCGATCGCATCGATCCGGTCCCCGGTGCCGGTCACGCGGACCAGGCCGATAGGCGTTGCGATCGAGGCGGCATCGCGCGCATACATTCCCCCGCTATGCAGCGCCGCGATGGACCGCTCAAGCGTCATCGAAGGGTGCGTCACATGAAGATGAATATCGAGATCGAATGCACGCCCGAGGAAGCGCGCCGCGCGGTCGGGCTGCCCGATCTGACGCCGATCCACGACCGCTATATCGCGATGATGATGGAGGCGATTCCCGACGGCCAGATGAAGCCGGAAATGCTCGAGTCGATGATGCGTGGCTGGCAGCCGATGGGCGAGGCGGGGATGGCGATGTGGAAACGCCTGTTCGACAGCGCGACGAAAAGCGGCTGAGTTTCTCGTGAAGACGATTTTCGCGGTATCGAGCGGACGACCGCCAGCGGCGATCGCCGTTGTTCGGGTGAGCGGGCCCCAGGCGTTTGCGGCGGCCGAGGCGCTGGCGGGACCGTTGCCGGCGCCGCGCCATGCTAGCCTCCGGGGACTGCGGGATACCGACAAGGCGTTGCTTGATCGCGCGCTGGTGATCGTGTTTCCAGGACCGGCGACGGCGACCGGCGAAGACCTGGTCGAGTTTTATTGCCATGGCGGTCGCGCGGTGATCGCTGCGGTCGAACGGGCGTTGTCGGCGATTCCCGGCTTGCGGCATGCCGAGCCGGGGGAGTTCACCCGTCGCGCGCTGACCAATGGCCGCATCGACCTGACCGAAGCCGAGGGGCTTGCCGATCTTCTCGAAGCGGAGACGGAGAGCCAGCGTGTCGCGGCGATGACGGCGGCAGAGGGGCGGGTGAGCCAGGCTGTTCGCGGCTGGATGGACTCGGTTGCGATGTTGTCCGCGCGGGTCGAGGCGATGCTCGACTTCGCCGACGAGGACGACGTCGCGAGCGATACCGGCGCGTTCGATGCGATCGTCTCGGAGATCGCCGTGCTAGCCGCGCAGATCGAGACAGTGGTCGGCGCGCGCCCGGTCGAGCGGCTGAAGGACGGCCTGCGCGTCGTCATCGGCGGTCCGCCGAACAGCGGCAAGTCGACGCTACTCAACCTGCTTGGCGAACGCGATGCGGCGATCGTTTCGCCGATCTCGGGAACGACACGCGACCGGATCGACGTTCCGGTGACGCGGAACGGTGTCGCCTATGTGCTGACCGACACTGCCGGTTTGATCGATACGCTCGACCCGATCGAAGCGATCGGTGTCACGCGCGCTGAAGGTGCGCTTGCCGCAGCGGACATCGTGATGTGGCTGGCCGATACCGCGCCGCCCCGCGCGGATGCGATCTGGATTCATGCGCGTGCCGATCTGCCGGGGCGGGGGGAATTGCCCGCCGACCGGACATTGGCGGTTTCACACAACGACCTGGGATCGCTCGATGCCCTTTGGGGTGAACTGCATCGGCGAGCGATTGCGATGCTGCCCCGTGGCGATGAGATAGCATTGAAGCAGCACCAGCGCCGGCAGTGCGCTGCGGCGGTCGAGGCTCTTCGGTATCGAAGTTCGGACGCGCTTATCGTTGCGGAACACCTTCGACAGGCACGCGCGATCCTTGCGGGCGTACTCGGACTCGACGCGACCGGGGAAATGCTCGACGCGCTGTTTGGACGATTCTGCATCGGTAAGTGATGTTCCACGTGGAACATCTTTGACGCGTCGGTCGTGGCGTTCTACGGCCGTGACATGTTCGATGTAGTGGTGGTTGGCGGTGGCCATGCCGGAACCGAAGCCGCAGCCGCGGCGGCGCGGAGGGGCGCGCGTACTGCGCTCGTGTCGTTCGACGCTGCGCATATTGGCGCGATGTCGTGCAATCCGGCGATCGGCGGGCTCGGTAAGGGGCACATGGTTCGCGAGGTCGACGCGTTCGACGGGCTGATCGGCCGCGCTGCCGATGCTGCCGCGATCCACTATCGCATGCTCAATCGCAGCAAGGGTTCGGCGGTGCAGGGGCCTCGGATCCAGGCCGATCGGCGCCTCTATTCCGGTGCGATTCAGGCAATGCTTGCGGCTACGGAAGGTCTTTCGATCGTCGAGGGCGAGGCAACGGCGTTGCATTTCGACGGCGATCGCGTGGCCGGTGTCGTGCTGGCGGATGGCGCGATCGTGGCGGCACGAGCGGTCGTGCTGGCGACCGGCACGTTCCTTGGTGGTCGTATCTTCCGGGGGGATGACCGCGAGGAAGGGGGTCGGATCGGTGAGCGTGCGGCTAGGCCGTTGGCCGATCAGTTGCGCGCACGCCACCTGCCGATGGCACGGCTGAAGACCGGCACACCGCCGCGGCTCGACGGTCGCACGATCGACTGGGGGGCGCTTGCCGAGCAGCCCTCCGATCTCGATCCGTGGACGATGTCGCCGATGACCCGCGCGCGTCCGCTGCCGCAGATCGCGTGTGCCATCACGCGTACGACTGATCGAACGCATGCGATCATCCGCGAGGCATTCCACCGGTCGCCGCTGTTCACCGGCGCGATCGAGGCGGCGGGGCCGCGTTACTGTCCGTCGATCGAGGACAAGGTGCATCGGTTTGGCGATCGCGACGGGCATCAGGTTTTCCTCGAACCCGAGGGGCTCGACGATGCGACGGTCTATCCGAACGGGTTGTCGACCTCGCTACCGGTCGAGGTTCAGGCGGCGATGCTTGCCAGCATTCCCGGCCTCGAACGGGTACGGATGACGATGCCCGGTTATGCGGTCGAGTATGATTATATCGATCCGCGTGCGCTCGATACGCGGCTTGGGCTGGGTGCGATCGAGGGGGTGTTTTGCGCAGGGCAGATCAACGGCACGACCGGGTATGAGGAAGCGGCGGGGCAGGGGCTCGTCGCTGGGCTCAACGCGGCGGCGTATGCGTGCGATCTGGCGCCGGTGATTCTCGATCGCGCGTCGAGCTATCTCGGGGTGATGATCGACGACCTAACCCTGCAAGGCGTGACCGAGCCGTATCGGATGCTGACGGCACGGGCGGAGTTCCGGTTGTCGTTGCGCGCGGATAATGCAGAGACACGACTGGGTGGGATTGCAGAGGCGGCGGGGTGCCTTGGACCCGAGCGTCTGGCACATCAGCATGCGCTGGTGGAAGACCGGGCTCGCTTCCGATCGGCACTCGATTGCGAGCGGACTGCGACCCATGTGGCCGATCAGGGCGTTGCGATTGGTCGGGACGGTGCACGACGGACCGCGTTCGACTGGCTGCGGTTTGAGGGCGTCAAGCTTGCGCACGTCGCGCCGGACGCGGCGGGAGGCATCCCGACGGCGGTCGTTGACGAAGTGTTAGAGGACGCGCGCTACGCTCCGTATATCGAGCGGCAGGCGCAGGAGGTCGCGCGGTTGCGGGCTGACGAGGCGATCCGTTTGCCGGAGGACCTTGCCTATGACCGCGTGCCGGGTCTTTCGAACGAGATGATCGATCGCTTGAGTGCTGCGCGGCCTACCTCGCTGGCGGCAGCAGCGCGGGTGCGGGGGATCACCCCGGCGGCGTTGTCCGCGGTATTATTGCATACGAAACGAGTGCCAGCATGACCGAAGACGACGCACAGAGCTGGACGACCGAGCGGTTCGGGGCAGAGGCGACCGAGCGCTTGAACGCGTTCGTGGCGATGGTCGTCGAGGAAGCGCCGCACCAAAACCTGATTGCGCCGTCGACGATCCCGACGATCTGGGATCGGCACGTGGTGGACTCGCTCCAACTGATCGCGCTCGCAGGGGCGGATACGTCGGCAAAGCGGTGGCTCGATATCGGCACCGGTGGGGGGTTTCCTGGCATGGTCGTAGCACTGGTTCGCGAGGGGCAGGTTGATCTGGTCGAGCCCCGGCGTCGTCGTGCAGACTTCCTCCAGCTTTGTATCGCTCGGCTTGGCCTTGGCGAACAGGTGCGCGTTCATGCCTCGAAAGTAGAGAACGCCACGGCCGACGCTTCGATCATTTCCGCTCGGGCGGTCGCGTCGTTGCAAAACCTTTTGCGTGGCGCGGCGCACTGCGCCACAACGGAGACGCGGTGGTTGCTTCCTCGGGGGCGTTTCGACGGGGAGGAGCTGGCCGCGCTCAAGCAGCATTGGCGGTTTATGTTCCACGTGGAACAAAGCGTCACGAACCCGGAGTCGTCGATCGTGGTTCTGGATCGGGTAAGCGCGCGATGATCACCATCGCGGTCGCCAATCAAAAGGGTGGGGTGGGCAAGACCACCAGCGCCATCAACCTCGCGACCGCGCTCGCGGCGACAGGCATGCGCGTGCTGCTGGTCGATCTCGATCCGCAGGGCAACGCGTCGACCGGGCTCGGCATCGGCCATTCGCAGCGCGAGCGGTCGAGCTATGACGTGCTGGTCGGTGAGACGTCGATCGAGGACGCGGTGGTGCATACGCGCGTGCCGCGGCTCGATATCGTCCCGGCGACGGTCGACCTGTCGGGCGCGGAGATCGAGCTGGTCGACTTCGATGCACGTACGCACAGGCTCGATCGCGCGGTAAAGGCGGCGCAGGGGCCGTGGGATATCGCGCTGATCGATTGCCCGCCGTCGCTGGGGCTGCTGACGATCAACGCGATGGTCGCGGCGGACTCGCTGCTCGTGCCGCTGCAATGCGAGTTTTTCGCGCTTGAAGGGTTGTCGCAGTTGTTGAGTACGGTCGAGCGGATCCGCCAGCGGTTCAATCCTGGGCTGTCGATCCTCGGTGTCGCGCTGACGATGTTCGATCGGCGTAATCGGTTGACAGATCAGGTCTCGGCGGACGTTCGCGCGGTTCTCGGCAAAGTGGTGTTCGAGACGGTGATCCCGCGCAACGTGCGGCTGTCGGAGGCGCCGAGCCACGGGTTGCCCGCGTTGATCTACGATCACCGGTGTTCGGGCTCGCAGGCGTACATCGCACTCGCGCGTGAGCTGATCGGCCGGCTTCCCGCTACCGCGCAGGCCGCGGCATGAGCGAGAACAAGCGCGGCCGGCCGGGGCTGGGCAGGGGCCTCAACGCATTGCTCGGCGAGATGGCGCGTGAGACGCCGGTGTCGGCCGATGGCGCGTCTGCACCGCAGTCGTCGGGTGTGCGGATGCTCCCGGTCAGTTCGCTGTCGCCGCATCCCGATCAGCCGCGGCGGCATTTCGACGAGGCGATGCTCGACGAGCTGGCCGCGTCGATCGCGTCTCGCGGGCTGATCCAGCCGATCGTGGTTCGCCCGCATGGGCATGATTTCCAGATCGTCGCGGGTGAGCGGCGCTGGCGGGCGGCGCAGCGGGCGCGGCTGCACGAGGTGCCGGTCGTCGTCCGCGACTTCGACGATGCCGAGACGCTCGAGATCGCACTGATCGAGAACATCCAGCGCGAGGACCTCAACGCGATCGAAGAGGCTCAAGCGTATCAGCGGCTGGCGGGCGAATACGGGCATACGCAGGAGGTGCTGGCCAAGATCGTCCACAAGTCGCGCAGTCATGTCGCGAATCTGCTGCGGCTGTTGGAGCTGCCGGCGCAGGTGCAGTCGCAGGTGGTCGATGGCTCGCTGTCGATGGGGCATGCCCGGGCGTTGCTGGGGTCGCCAGACGTGGAATCGCTGGCGGACCAGGTCGTTTCGCGTGGGCTGTCGGTGCGCGAGACTGAGAAGCTGGCGCGTGATGCGAAGCCTGGGCGGAGCCGAGGCGGCGGTGGGTCGTCCGAGCCTCGGGTGCCGGATGCGGATATCGCGGCGTTGGAGCGGCAGTTGGCGGACTTGCTCGGATTGCAGGTGAAGGTGGCGCATACCGAGACTGGGGGGACGTTGACGTTGAATTACTCGACGCTCGACCAGCTTGATATGGTGTGTCAGCGGTTGACGGGCGGGGCGATCTAATCACGCGCTCCGTTCGTGCCGAGCGAAGTCGAAGCACCTGCGTCTCGGACCATCCTTCGACTTCGCTGAGGACGAACGGGGGATAGGGGATGGAGGGGAGAGGGAGGACCACAATCTCCGTCATCCCGGCGGAAGCCGGGACCCACGGTTGCGGTCCGCTTCGTTAATGATCGCACCCTATCCATGGGTCCGGCGTGCGCCGGGATGACGGAAGGTGGGGGCGGGAAGCGGAGGCAGACGCAGACGCAGACGCAGACGCAGACGCGAATGCGGTTACGGGTGCGCGTTAGTTTCGCCGTGCGATCGCCTGCGATAGCGCCACCACTGCTGCCTCCGCCACAACCCCGCCAGCATTCCCCGATGCCATGATCGCGCGCTCGGCGGTTCGGACGCGCTGGATCGCGGTGGCGAGCATTACCGGTGACCAGCGGCGCAAAGAGCGCGCGGTGCTGGCCTCTTCCTTGAAGAACACGCGGTGGCGTTTCATCACCGCGTCGACCGCTTCGCCGCGGTCGATTTCGCCGCGCATGTCGGCGAGCGCGATCAGGCGGCGGACGAGTTGGCGGAGCCATGGGATCGGCGACGTGCCGGCTTCCTCGAGCACCGCAAGTTCGGCGCCGAGATCGTCGACCCGGCCCTCGATCACGGCGTCGATCGCGCGGCTCATCTCTGCGTCGCCGAGGTCTGCACCTACCGCGTCGAGTGCGTGGTGATCGAGGTCTGCTGGGCGATCGGGCGCGGCATCGAGGTATAGCGCGAGCTTCTCGATCTCTCTCGAAATGACGGCGCGGTCGCCGCCAGTGGTATCGACGAGGCGGCGGGCGACGCCGGGGGCGGGGCGGAGGCCGTTCTCGTTGGCGATCGTCGTCGCGAGGCGTTCGGCGTCCTGCGCGGTTGGGGCGTAGCAGGCGAACGCCATCGCGCGCGGCGAGTCGATCGCGAGCTTGACGATCTTGGCGGTCGATTTGACCGTTGGCGCGATCGCCACGACCGGATTGCCGACACGTTCGGCCGCGAGGAGGTTGGTGAACGCTTCGAGACTTTCCTCACCGGCCGACGCGACGCGGACGAACCTTGCGCCTGCAAACAGCGATAGCGACGCGGCTTCATCGGTCAGTCGGCCGGGGTCGCTCTTGAGCGTCGAGCCGTCGAGATCGACGCGTTCGGCATCCGCGCCCATCGCCTTGGCGAGGAGGCGGGCGAGGTCGCTTGCGCCGGCCTCGTCGGGGCCGTGGAGCAGGTACAGGCGGATGTCGCCGCCCGGCTTGGCCAGCGCACCGCGGATCTGGCCGGCGCTGGCCTTCACTTTGCGGGTGTAGTGGCCTGCGCCGCTGCGACCGCCGGCGTGTTGCGCGCATACAGTGCAACGCGCGCGACGATCTGGTCGGCGACGATCTGCGACAGGCGTTCGAGCGCGGTGTTCTCCGCCGCGATCGTCGCATATTCCGAGCGGACGACGTCGATACCGGCGTCGGAGCCCGCGGTCGCGTCGAGCAGCACCGAATTGTCGCCGATCCGCACGAGCTGATAGCGTGCGCGCAACGTGCGGCGTTCGCGCGAGACACTGTCGTCGGTGCGCACGCCGAGGCCGCTGATCGCGTCGTCGAGGCGGATGTCGATCCGGTAGAGCGCCGGTGCGCCGTTCGACGGCAGGCGATCGCGCAGCGCGGTTGCCATCAGCCAGCCGTTCTTACCCGCGATCGGTGCGATCTCGACCTGGCCGAGCGCACCCGCGACTGGGCCACTGCTGCCGCCTGCGTAGAGCGGATGCAGGCCGCAGCCGGACAGCGCGGGGGCGAGCGCCAGCGCGCCGAGGATCGCTAGGCGCTTCATGCGACGATGTTCACGAGACGGTCGGGCACGACGATCACTTTCCGGGGCGGCTTGCCCTCGAGCAGGCGGACGATCTTCTCGGAGGCGAGCGCGGCGGCTTCGACCTCGTCCTTGGCTGCGCCCTTGGGGAAGACGAGCGTGTCGCGCAGCTTGCCGTTGACCTGCACTGCGATCGTGACCTCGTCGTCGACCAGCATTGCCGGATCGACGATCGGCCAAGCGGCGTCGGCGATCAGGCCGTCATTGCCAGCGGTCGCCCAGGCTTCCTCGGCGACGTGCGGGACCATCGGGCTGACGAGCAGCAGCAACGTGCGGATCGCCTGTTCGCGGTCTGCGGAGGGCGCGGCCTTCTCGATCGCGCTGCACAGCGAGTACAGCCGCGCGACCGCCTTGTTGAACTGCAAGGCGTTGATATCGCTCTCGATACCGACGGTCGTCCGGTGGCAGAGTTTGCGTAAGGCGATATCGTCGCCCTCGGCCTTGGCTGCGTCATCGGACTCGATCAGGCGCCAGAGACGCTGGACGAACCGCCACGCGCCTTCGATGCCGGATTCGCTCCACGGGAGATCGCGCTCGGGGGGCGAATCGGAGAGCACGAACCAGCGCACCGCGTCGGCGCCATACTGGTCGACGATCGGCTCGGGATCGACGGTGTTCTTCTTCGACTTCGACATTTTCGTCACGCGACCGACCGTCACGGGGCCGCCGGTCGCGATCTCGATATACCCTGCATCGGTCTTGCGGACCTCGTCGGGAGACAGCCACTTAGTCTTAACCGGCGCGTCGCTCGAATCGTCGTCGTCGGCCTCCGGCTGCGCGTCGCCGGCGTCGCCTCGGCTATACGTCTCGTGCGTGACCATGCCTTGCGTGAACAGCCCGGCGAACGGCTCGGCGATGTCGAGCATGCCGATATGCTTCAGCGCGCGCGTCCAGAACCGTGCGTAGAGCAGGTGCAGGATCGCGTGCTCGACGCCGCCGATATACTGGTTGACCGGCAGCCACTTCTCCGCGCCCGTCCGGTCGAACGGCTTGGCGTCCGGCTGGCTGGCGAAGCGGATGAAATACCACGACGAATCGACGAACGTGTCGAGCGTATCGGTCTCGCGTCGGGCATTGCCGCCACAGGACGGGCAGGCGACGTGCTTCCAGGTCGGATGGCGATCGAGCGGGTTGCCGGGGATGTCGAAGCTGACGTCCTCGGGCAGCACGATCGGCAGCTGGTCCTTGGGCACGGGCACCGCGCCGCACGCGTCGCAGTGGATGATCGGGATCGGCGTGCCCCAGTAACGCTGGCGGCTGACGCCCCAGTCGCGCAGGCGGAACACGGTCGCGCCCTTGCCCCAGCCTTCGCCCTCGGCGCGCTCGATCACGACGCGCTTGGCGTCCTCGATGTCCATGCCGTCGAGAAAGTGCGAGTTCACGATCGTGCCGGCGCCGGTCCAGGCGGTGTCGCCGACGAACACGGGGGCCTCGTCATCGCCTTCGCTGACGACACGCTTGACGGGCAGATCGTATTTGCGCGCGAAATCGAGATCTCGCTGGTCGTGCGCGGGGACGCCGAACACCGCGCCGGTGCCGTATTCCATCAGCACGAAGTTCGCGATGTAGACGGGGAGTTCCCACGTCTTGTCGAGCGGATGTACCGCGCGGATGCCGGTGTCGAAGCCGAGCTTTTCCTGCGTGTCGAGTTCGGCCGCGGTGGTGCCGCCACGCTTGCAGAGTTCGATGAAGGCCGCAGCGTCGGGGTTCGTCTCGGCGATGGCGCGTGCGATCGGGTGATCGGCTGCGACCGCGACGAAGCTGGAGCCGAACATCGTGTCGGGACGCGTGGTGAAGACCTCGACCGACTCTATTCCCTTCCCGCTTGCGGGAGGGGTTAGGGGAGGGGAGGCATCCTCAATCGATCCGGCAGTATTCGTGTCAGGCCCTCCCCCGACCCCTCCCGCGAGCGGGAGGGGAGCAGTGAGGTCGAACTTGAACTGCAATCCCTGGCTGCGGCCGATCCAGTTTTCCTGCATCAGCTTGACCTTGTCGGGCCAATGCTCGAGCGCACCCAACCCGTCGACCAGCTCGTCGGCAAAATCGGTGATCTTCAGGAACCACTGCGAGAGTTTCCGCCGCTCGACCAGCGCGCCCGAGCGCCAGCCGCGACCGTCGATCACCTGCTCGTTGGCGAGCACGGTCATGTCGACCGGATCCCAGTTCACCGCGGATTCCTTGCGATACACGAGCCCCGCCGCGAACAAATCGAGGAACAGCGCCTGCTCATGGCCGTAATATTCGGGCTCGCAGGTCGCCAGCTCGCGCGTCCAGTCGAGCGCGAAGCCGAGGCGCTTCAGTTGCGCTTTCATCGTCGCGATGTTGGCGCGCGTCCAGTTGCCCGGATGCACGCCCTTTTCCATCGCCGCGTTTTCCGCGGGCATGCCGAACGCGTCCCAGCCCATCGGATGGAGCACTTCCATGCCCTTCATCCGACGGAACCGCGCGAGCACGTCGCCCATCGTGTAGTTCCGGACATGCCCCATGTGGATGCGCCCCGACGGATAGGGGAACATCTCGAGCACGTACGAACGCGGCTTGGTCGACAGGTCGTCCGCGGCGAACGTCTTGCGCTCGTCCCAGATCTTCTGCCACGCCGCGTCCGCCTTCAACGCATTGAAACGCGACGCCATTATATCAGTCCTCAGCCCGCGATCGAGGCGCGGCGCAGGTCGCGGGCCTTGGTCAGGATGATGTCCTCGAGCTTCTGCGTGGTCGCGGCCTGGACCGGCGACGAGACCCACTGGCCGTTGCGGTTGACTTCGCGGAGGGCGGCGACGCGCAGCGCATCGGCGCGCAGATCCTGGTCGAGGATCGAGACGGTGACCTTCATGCGCTCGGTCGGGGTCTGCGGATTGATGTACCAGTCGGTGACGATCACGCCGCCGTTGGAGTCGGTCTGGAGCAGCGGCATGAAGCCGAGCGTGTCGAGGCTCGCGCGCCACAGGTAGCTGTTCACGCCGATCGTCGTGATCTTCGATGCGGCAAGATCCGCCTTGGGACGCGCCGATCCGCCGCCGCAAGCGACGAGAGGCAGGGCAAACAGCACGACTGCGATACGCGAGCGGCGGAACATGGGCATCATCCTGGCAAGTAAATCAGCCCTTGCTCTACAGGCGAGCCCGCGTGCCCGCAAGCAGACGCCGGCGTGTGCGACGAGCGTATCCGCGGGGGGCTGCCCCGACTGCGAGAGCAACCGATTCGGTAGCGCTATCGCGGCGATCTGTGTGCTGATTGCAACACTGTCCGACAATTCGGCGACGAAGGGTGGGAATGGGCGGTTCTGCAGCCTTTGCTGTGGATCAATTCATGTTAGATGCTGTTTAACAGGGTCCGATTACGGGATTCGAAGGACAGATTCGTTGTGATGACGCGTGGGGGAATAGTTGGGGTGGTTGCCGGGACGCTTGTCGCCACCGCCGCAATCGTCGCGCCTGCCTTCGGCGCCAGCGAACAGCCCGCTCGTATTGCCAAGCATAACGTCGCTGCGGTCCGCGGTATCGGATCGTTTACCCCCGCCGCCGCCGACCCCCGCCTTGCCGCGATGTTCGCGCGCGGTGGCTTCGACGCCGGCAGCTTCCGCTTCACGCCGGCCGAAACGCGCCAGGACAACCGCGCGGTGACCGTCGCGGTCCGTGCGCAGACCAACCGCGGTGTCGCCAACACGGCCAGCCTTGCTTCGACTACGCCGACCGTCGGCATTGCGCCGATCGCGTATAACCTCGGCATGTCGGTCGGCTGGAAGCGGTTCGCAATCTCGGGCGACGTGAACAAGCTGGATCTCGGCGCAATGCCGGGTGGGCGTGAGGCGGCTGACCTTGCGGTGAGCTATAGCGCCAAGCGTTTCAGCGGGACGGTGAAGGCTGCGGCGGATCGTCCGCTTTCGAGCGCACCACGCCTCGTCGAGGAAGCACCGAGCTATTCGGTCGATCTTGGCGGGTCCTACGCTCTGACGCGCAGCCTCGCGGTGACGGCTGGCGTGCGGTATCGGTCGGATCGCGAGCGCTTCGTGAAGGTCGATGACGACCGTCGTGACAGCCAGGCCGTGTATCTGGGCACCGCCTTCCGCTTCTAGACGTCCAGCAAAGTGGTACTTTGCTGGAGTTTCGGAACGGTCGGGTGACCTTACCGCACCGTTTTTCCTTCAGGGACAGAGTGCGGTGCTGCCTTATCTTCGCCGTCACCTCAGCGAAAGCTGGGGTATTCCTCGATGCGGGTGACGCGGGGCCTAGTGTGAGACCCCAGCTTTCGCTGGGATGACGCGGGTAGGGTAAGTGACGAGGTGTTCGTTCTCGCTGAGCCGACAACGTCACGTTTCATCTGAGAGGGAATGGCTCTCAGCAGCTAGCGGATCCAGGCATCGATCGCGGCCCAGCCGTGGAAGCCGAACCGTCGGATTTGCCGCCAGCGCGACTCCGTCATTCCACCCAGCGCAATCACCGGTATTCCAAGCCCTCGCCCGATTTGCATGGCCCGCGCTGGACCGATTCCCGCCGCGCCGTCGTGCGACCGGGTAGGATAAACCGGCGACACGAACATGGCATCAGCCTCGGCGCGCTTGCCAGCCAAGGCCTCGCCTCTCGAATGTGCTGGCCAGGTTCTGATCCCATGTGTCTGTGCCCGACCATGCACGCCGTCGGCCGCGATCACAAACTTTCCCGCAACCACGACGACTAACCCCCGCGAACGTGCGATGCGCTTGACCCGCCGCAGCAACGCCCGCCGTTCTCGCTCGGGCGTGGCGTAATGGCGAAACACCACGCCGGATCCCAGCGGTAATCGCATCAACGCACGCCACAAGGCGTCGCCCATCCGCTCGTCCGTCATCAGCCAGCGCACGGGAATGGGGTTACGACGAGCCACGCCGCTGCTTATAGCGCGCCGCATGATTGTTGACGACACCACCCAATTGCAGGCCATCCGCACTCGGATCGCCAAGGCCGCCGAACTCGCCGATCGCCGTGCGGACGACGTGACGCTGATCGCGGTCTCGAAGACGCATCCGGTCGAGGCGATCGAACCGCTGCTCGTCGAAGGCCAGCGCGTGTTCGGCGAGAACCGTGTGCAGGAAGCGTCGGAAAAATGGCCGGCGTTGCGCGAGAAATATCCCGACGTCGAACTGCACCTGATCGGCCAGCTCCAGTCGAACAAGGCAGCCGAGGCGGTGGCGTTGTTCGACTGCATCCATGCGGTCGATCGCCCGTCGCTGGTCACCGCGCTGGGGAAGGCGATGGAGGCGAGCGATCGTCGGCCGGATTGTTTCCTCCAGGTGAATATCGGCGACGAACCGCAAAAGGGCGGCTGCGCGATCGCGGACCTGCCCGCGCTGGTGGAGCAGGCACGCGCCGCCGGCCTGCCGATCGCCGGACTGATGTGCCTGCCGCCAGCGGATATCGAGCCGGCGCCGTATTTCGCGCTGCTGGCAAAGCTCGCGCGCGATCACGGGCTGACGGGGCTGAGCATGGGCATGTCCGACGATTTCGAGACCGCGGTGACGATCGGCGCGACTCACGTCCGGATCGGCAGCGCGTTGTTCGGCGCGCGGGGGAAGGGCGCATGAGCATTCCAGTTCGGTTCGACGCGCTGCTGTTCGATTTCGACGGCGTGCTGATCGACAGCGAAGCCGTCGGCAACCGGCACATCGCGGAATGGCTCACCGCGGCCGGTCACCCGACCACCGCCGACGAGTCGATGGCGAACTTCATGGGGCTCGCCGGGCCGCAGTTCATCGATGCGGTCGAGCGCTGGATCGACCGGCCGCTGCCCGAGGACTTCTACGCCGCGCGCAAAGCCGAGGACGAGCGCGTGATGGCGGCCGGTGTCGACGCGATCGAGGGCGCAGTGGCGTTCGTCCGCTCGCTCCCTGCCGACCTGCCCAAGGCAATCGTCTCGTCTAGCCCGGTCTCATGGATCGCGCGGCACCTGGAGCATATCGGCCTCCGCGATGCATTCGGTGACCATCTCTACAGCGGGCGCGAACACGTGACGAACGGCAAGCCCGCGCCCGACCTGTACCTGTTCGGTGCGCGGCAACTGGGCGTCGACATCGCGTGCACGGCGATCCTCGAAGACTCGCCAGTGGGCGCGACCGGCGCGGTAGCGTCGCGGGGCTATGTCATTGGCCTGTCGGCGGGCTCGCATTGCAACGCCGAGCACGGCGCACGGCTGAAGGCGATCGGCGTCGCTGCGCTCGCGGATAATTTCGAGGACGTCGCACGACTGTTAGGTTGAGCGCGCCTTTCCGAACACGCTGGCGCGTATTCGGTATTCAACCACCAGATCCTTGCGACCGTGAGGATCGAACGGTCGAGATAGGCGCGGACCGCGGCGCATCGGACACCGTCCGCGTCGTTCAGAATTTCGGCCCCGATACGGCTTTCCGGACCTTCTTAGGCGCGTCCGTCAGCAGCTTGGTCACGATCGGGTTGCGGCCGTCCTGCTTGGCGTAGTCGCGCGCCGACATGCCGGCCATGATATCCGCCTGATCGGGATCCGCGTTCTCGGTCAGCAGCGCGCGGATCATGCCGACGTCGCGGCGCTGTACCGCGCGGATCAATGGGGTCTCGCCCGCGGAATTGGCCAGGTTCGGGTTGGCGCCCGCGGCGGTCAGGATCGGGATCATCCCGGTCTGGCCGAGCGTCACCGCGAGCAGCAGCGGCGTGTTGCCCTTGCCGTCGCGCAGGTTCGCATCCGCACCCTTCTGCAGCAGGAACCGCAGATACACCTCGTCGCCGCGCTTGATGACGATGTGGAGCGCGCCCTCGCCGCTGGTCACGTCGCGCGTGTTGATGATGTTGCTGCCCGGCTTGCCGAGCATCTCCAGCACGTCGTTGTTCTTCGCATCGCGCACCGCGGACAGGAACTTGTACCCTTCCGACTGGCCTTGCGCGAACGCGGGCGCCGCGACGCAGGCGAGCGCAGGCGTCAGGAGGGTAGCGGCGAGCATCAGGCGGATACGCATCGAGAGACTTCCTTGGTTCGTCCTGGATATCGGGTGACGCTTGCGCCGCAGTAGCGAACAGATCAAGGCTAGCGGCATCATGACCTTCCGTTTCCTCCTCTGCGCGCTCGCGTTGCCTGCCTTGGCGCTAACCGCATGCAACTCGTCCCAGCCCCCCGCCAAACCGCCACTCGAAGGCGCGCGGATCGGTGGCGCCTTCACGTTGACGGACCAGAACGGGCATACTGTCACCGAACAGGCGTTCGCGGGCAAATACCGGATCATGTATTTCGGCTATACCTTCTGTCCCGATGTGTGTCCGACGGATGTCCAGGCGATCGGCGCGGCGGTGAAAAAGCTCGAGACGAGCGACCCTGCGCTCGCTGCCAAGATCGTGCCGGTGTTCGTGACGGTCGATCCGGCGCGCGATACCCCTGCGGTGCTCAAGCAGTTCGTCTCGGCCTTCCACCCCCGCATGGTCGGCCTCACCGGCACCGACGCGCAGATCGCGCAGATCAAGACCGAATATGCGGTGTATTCGAGCAAGGGCGACGCGTCGCCCGGCGGCGGCTACCTCGTAAACCACTCGCGCCAGGCCTATCTGATGGACCCGGACGGCAAGCCCCTCGCTTTGCTGCCGCAGGAACAAGGGCCCGACGCAGTGGTGACGGAAATCAAGCGCTGGGCCCGGTGAGCGCGCGCTTCTGGGAAGATACGCCGATCGACCAGCTCGATCGCGGCCAGTGGGAAGCCTTGTGCGACGGCTGCGGCAAATGCTGCATCCACAAGCTCGAGGACGAGGATACGGGCGAGCTCGTCGCGACCAACGTCTCGTGCCGCCTGCTCGACCGGCGCAGCGGGCAATGCTCGGATTACCGCCACCGTCACGCCTATGTCCCCGAATGCGTGCGGCTGACGACCGGCAACGTCCGCGGGATCGACTGGCTGCCCTCGACCTGCGCCTACCGACTGCGTGCGGCTGGCGAGCAATTGCCCGAATGGCATTATCTCGTCTGCGGCGACCGCGAGGCCGTCCACCGCGCCAAGCAATCGGTGCGCGGCTGGACGATCAGCGAGGACGAGGCGGGCGAGCTCGAATATCACGTCATCGACCGGGAACTGTGAACCGGTGATAGAAGGCCTGGAGATCGTCCGTCACCCCCGCGCCCGTCGCGCGCGTCTGTCGATCGATCCTGCGAGTGGCCGGGCAAGGCTGATCCTCCCCAAGCGTGCGGCGTTGAAGCAGGCTTTGGCATGGGCTGAGGACAAGGCGGGCTGGATCGCCGAGCAGCGCGCCTTGCTCCCGTCGCCCCGCCCGTTCGTGCCCGGTGCGGTCCTCACCGTCGCAGACGAGCCACTGACGATCGAATGGACTCCGGGCAGCCGTCGAACCGTGGTTCGTGAAGGCTCGGTGCTTTCGTTGTCAGGCCCTTCCGAAACGATCGCGCGTCGTGTCGAGGCTTGGCTCAAACGCACCGCACTCGCCATGCTGGAAACCGAAACCGCCGAATACGCTGCCAAGGCCAAGGTAACCGTCGCCCAAGTCGCGGTTGGCGACGCCAAGGGTCGCTGGGGAAGCTGCGCATCGAGCGGCGTCATCCGCTACAGTTGGCGGCTGATCCTCGCGCCGAGCTGGGTCCGCCGCGCCACCGTCGCGCACGAAGTCGCGCACCGCGTCCACATGAACCACGCGCCGGTCTTCCACGCGCTCGTCGAGCAACTCTACGGTGAAGACCCGACGCCCGCGCGCGCCTGGCTACGCACGCACGGGGCGGGGCTTCACTGGTTCGGGCGCTCTTCCTGATCGCTCTGGAAGCGTTGCGTCTGGACCTGGTCACGTGACCCATCTCGGGGCCCATCTCGGGGCACGTCGCGCTGGAGCGGTTGCCGCCCCGCCGGTGACGGCTCGCGCCGCTCACGCCCGGTGACCCGGTCGATCCAGTCCTGATTCATCTGCTGCGGGGGCGGCGCTGGTGCCGCCTGAGGCTGGTCCGCATCGGGCCGCGGAATCGTATCGCCGGTCTGCGCATCGGTCGGCACGGGCGGCTGGCCCTGCTCGATCGGGTTGCCATCGGCGTCGACCGCCATCTGGCCGTTGTCGGGCTGCCCGAAATAGCTCTCTTCGTCGGGCTCGAGCTGCCATTCGGGCAGCGTGACCTTCGTGTCGAACTGCTCGATCGGGCGGTTGGCGGTCGCCGGTTTCATGAACGCCGCCCATGCGCGCGCCGGTGCCGTGCCGCCGTGCAGTCCGGCGATCGGCTTGGCATCGTCGCGCCCCATCCACACGCCGGTGGTGATCCCGCTCGAGAAACCAAGGAACCAGCCGTCCTTCGACGAGCTGGTCGTCCCCGTCTTGCCCGCGACCGGACGGCCGATCTGCGCGGCGCGACCGGTGCCGGTGTTGACCGCGGTCTGCAACAGGTCGGTCATCTCGGCGGCGACATAGGGTGCGACGAGCACATGGCTGCGGTCGACCTCATGCGTGTAGATCGTCTGGCCGTTCGCGGTAACGCGCGTGATCCCGTACGGCGTCACCGCGACGCCCTTGCTGGCGACGCTCGCAAACGCGCGCGTCATGTCGATCACGCGGACCTCCGACGTGCCGAGCACCATCGACGGATGCGTGTTGACCGGCGTCGTGATGCCGAACCGGCGCGCCATGTCGGCGACCGTGTTGAAGCCGACTTCCTGCCCCAGTTTCGCGGCGATCGTGTTCAGTGAATAGGCGAACGCGGTGCGAAGCGACACCGCGCCGGAGTTGCGCCGCGAATCGTTGCGCGGGCTCCAGCCCTGGATCGTGACGGGTTCGTCGACGATCGAATCCTCCGGCTTGTGGCCAGCCTCCAGCGCGGCGAGGTACACGAACAGCTTGAACGCGGAGCCCGGCTGGCGGACCGCCTGCGTCGCGCGGTTGTAGATCGACGAGACGTAATCCTTGCCGCCGACCATCGCGCGCACTTCGCCGCCACGATCGAGCGCGACCAGCGCGCCTTGTGCGCCCGGAGGGGCATTGGCGCGAATCGCGTCGTCCGCCTGGCGCTGCATCGTCAGGTCGAGCGTCGTCCAGACTTCGAGCGGCTCGGTCGTCTCGTCGATCAGCGTGTCGAGCTGTGGCAGTGCCCAGTCGGTGAAGTACCGGACGCTGTTCTGCTTCGGCTCGGGCGCCAGTTTCAGCCCGGATACGTCTGCATCGGCAGCCTCGGACGCGGTGATCGCACCGGTCTCCTGCATCGTCTCCAACACCACGCCGGCGCGGCCCATCGCGGCCTCTGCATCGGCGGTCGGCGAGTAGTTGGACGGCGCCTTGACGAGGCCGGCGATGACGGCCGCCTCGGCGAGGCTCAGATGATCTGCACCATGGCCGAAGAACTTCCGGCTCGCCGCGTCGATTCCGTAGGCGCCGCCGCCATAGTAAACCTTGTTCAGATAGAGTTCGAGGATCTGGTCCTTGGTGAACTTCCATTCGAGCGCGAACGCCAGGATGGCCTCGCGGAATTTCCGCCCGAACTTCTTCTGGTTGTTGAGGAAGACGGTGCGCGCGAGCTGCTGCGTGATCGTCGAGCCGCCCTGCGTCCAGTGACCGCGATCGTAGCGCACCTTTACCGATCGTGCGACGCCGACCGGGTCGACACCGATATGCGATCGGAAGCGGCGGTCCTCGACCGAAACGGTCGCGTCCCGCATGACCTTGGGGATCTGTCCGTACGGGAGCCATTCGCCGAAGCTGGGCCCCATCGACACGATCACAGTGCCGTCGGCGGCGTGGACACGGATCATCTGGCCGTTGGGCGAGGATTTCAGGCTGTCGAAACTGGGGAGCTGCGACATCGCGATATACACCGCGATCGCGAGCGCACCGAGCGCGAGCACGCCGATCCCGACGCAAAGCTGCAGGAACACGACCAGCCGCCGCCGCCAGCGTGACGCCGGGGGAGTCGGGGACCGGCGGGACGGGGGAGCAGAACGCGTACGAGCCATGTGGCCGCAGAATTACGCGCGATGTCCCCGCCCTACAAGCAGCATCAGGCCGCGACGTTCGCTTTGCGCGGCCGGAATTCGAGCGACAGCGAATTCATGCAATAGCGTTGCCCGGTCGGTGGGGGACCATCCGGGAAGACGTGGCCCATATGGCTGTCGCACCGTGCGCACCGGGTTTCGATGCGGGTCATGCCGTGGCTGCGATCGGCGTGATCAGTGACAGCATCGGGGCCGATCGGCTGCGTGAAGCTTGGCCAGCCGGAGCCGGAATCATACTTGTCGGCGCTGTCGAACAGTTCGTTCGCACAGGCCGCGCACCGATAGATGCCATCGGCCTTGTTGTCGTTCAACGCGCCCGCAAACGCACGCTCGGTGCCGGCTTCGCGCAGTACGTGATATTGCTCTGGCGTAAGGCGCTTGCGCCACTCGGCCTCGGAAAGATTTAGCTGGTCCATGATCATGCATTTCGTGCTTGCGGGACGGATTTCAAGATTGGCTTATCCTGGTTGCGTTGGCGATGACCTGGATCAGTGCAGGACGCAGGAACGGCAGCAACCACCCGGCGC
Organism: Sphingomonas sp. OK281; assembly: GCF_900115295.1. Lineage (GTDB taxonomy): Bacteria > Pseudomonadota > Alphaproteobacteria > Sphingomonadales > Sphingomonadaceae > Sphingomonas. The sequence goes on from NZ_FOVZ01000002.1 coordinate 84,075, forward strand.
GTTCGCGCTCGGCGATGTGGCGCACGATGCCGGCGATACCGATCGGACGCGCGAGGCGGCTGGCGAAGCTCTCCTGCCAAACCGACGCAGCCAGGGGGCCGTCTTTCTCGTAGGCGCGCGCGGCCGCGACACCGCTGGCAAGCGCGATGCCCATGCCTTCGCCCGCGAGCGACGGTATCACGCCGGCCTGGTCGCCAAGGCGGAAGACGGCATCGACGCCAGCGCGCTGACGCCAGCCATAAGGGACATTGGCGATCGCATCGATCGCCGCGTCCGGATCGATCAAGGCGATCCATTCGCCCAGCGGGGGCATTTCGCGGCCGAGCGCCTGGAGCAATTGCGCAGGAGACCCCGCGGCCTGAAGCCTGGAGCGATGCACCGCCATGCACAGGTTCGCGGTGCCGTCCTCCTGCATTGCCAGACCGGCATAGCCGCGATCGAACAGATGAAGCTCGATGCCACCGGCAAGCGCCTTGCCCAATGCCGGGGAGGGGGCGATCCGGACTCGGATCCCCAGGGTCGGGTCGGCACCGCGGGCGTCTTCGGGCCGCGCCATGCCACGGACGTCGTGCTTGCCGCTCGCCAGAAACAGCGCGTCGGTCGCGATCGTCGCGCCGTCTGCCAGCCTTGCGCTGGTCGCGTCGATCTCGCGCACGGTGACGCCGCGTTCGACCGGCGTTCCGAGCCGTTCGGCTTCGGCCAACAGGATGGTATCGAGCCGGTGGCGCGTCACCGAGACCGCCGGATGAGGCAGGGCGGCTTCCGCGCGACGACTGCCGGCGAAGATGCGCGCGCGAGTCACACGGTCGGGGTTCAGCGTATCGGGATCGATCCCCAGCCCGGCGAGCGTCTCCAGCGTCCGCCAACTCAGGAACCCGCCACAGATCGCGTCGCCGGTCTCGCGCGATCGCTCGACGAGCAGATGCGGCAGGCCGGCGCGCGCCAACCCGATTGCGGTGGCGGCGCCGGCGAGCCCGCCGCCGACGATCAGCGCAGGCGTTCGACGCATAACCGGAACGGAAATACGCGGCGGACCGTCGCCTGGGTGATGCCGGCCTCGGCGAGCAGCGGTGGCCATTCGTCGGGGCGATAGCTGCGCGCGATCGACAGCGTGCCGTCATGCCGGACGATCGGATGCCAGCGCGCGATCGTCGCGAGGACCGGGAAGCCCCAATGCGCGAAGCCGTGGCGGTGGAGGTCGTTGACGAACCATCCCGCACGAGCATGCGTCTCCATGAAGCGGAGAAACGCGACCAGCTGATCATGGCTCATGTGATGCGCGACGAGGCTGCTGACGATGACGTCCCACGGCTCGTCGGCGAGGTCCGCATAGTCGCCGGTGACATAGCGAATCGTACCGCCATGTGCCCGCGCCGCCTGCTCGCTGCGCGGGTTGAGATCGACGCCGACCAGTTCCGCCTCGATACCTTTCGCGTTCGCCCAGCGTGCGATCCGGCGCAGCATGTCGCCATCGCCGAAGCCAACGTCGAGCAACCGGACACTCTTCCGCCCCGCAGTCGCCCTCGCGAGAAAGTCGAGCGTCGGGCGGCGCGCCATCGTCACCGTGTTGACCGTCGCAAGATCGCCGACGACATCGGCATAGGTCCCCGCGTCCAGATCGTCGGCGTCCATGAGCTCCTCGGCCTGGCTGCGGACCGCGAGGCTCATGCGGCGCTCCGGAATCCGAAGCCCTCCGCTGCCAGGCCGGGACCAAACGCCAGCGCCACGCCGTGCTCGACCGGTGGCCCGTCGAGCAATCGCTCGAACACGAACATCAACGTCGCCGACGACATGTTGCCGTTGTCCGCCAGCACCTGTCGCGAGGCGGCCAGCGCGTCCGGGCTCAAGCGCATCGCATGCTCGACCGCGTCGAGGATCGATCGCCCGCCGGCATGTACCGCCCATCCATCGATCGACTCCGGCGGCTGGCCGGCACTCACGATCGCGCGGAAATCCTCGTCGGACAACGCTGCGGCAATCCGTCCCGGCACTTCGCCCGACAGATGCATCGCGAAGCCGGCGTCGGTGACGTCCCAGCGAATCAGCCGCTCGCTATCGGGCAACGACGCGGCGAACGGTGCTTCGAGCGCGAAACCGGTTGCATCCGCGGTTACCAGAGCCGCGGCGGCGCCATCGCCGAATTGGAGCATCGCGAGCAGCGCCTCGATGTCGTTCGCAGGTTGCAAGTGCAGCGTGGAAAGCTCCACCGTGACGACCAGCACGCGCGCATCGGGCTCGGAACGGACGATGTGCCGCGCACTCCGCAACGCGACGATCGCCGCGTAACACCCCATGAAGCCGATCAGCAGCCGCTCGACGCTCGACGAAAGGCCAAGCCGACGCGCGATGATCTGGTCGATCCCCGGTGCGACGAAGCCCGTGCAGCTGGCCACGACCAGATGCGTGATGCCTTCGACCGCGACCTTCGCGCGCAGCGCCTCGATTGCGCGGATCGCAAGATCGGGTGCGTGCTCGGCGTACAGCGTCATCCGTGCGGCCGTGCCGGGATGCGGCTCGGTCGCGTAGAAGCCGGCCTCGTCGACCGGCGAGCCCCCGCCAGCGGTTGGCGGCAATACGGACCAGCGATGCCCGATGCCCGATCGCGACGCCATGCGGTCGAACACCTTGGTCGAACGCGCGTCGGTTCGCAGGCGTGCCCAGGCGATGAACGCCGCGTGGATGTCGTGATCGGGCACCGCGGTGCCAACGGCGTTCAGACAGACAGGCAGCGCAACAGGCAGGGGGGCGGGAATGAAACCGGGCACGACGTCCTTTCGTACGCGCAGGATGGTACGCGATTAGACCAGTCAACGCATGGTCGATGATAATAGACGTCGCCGCGACAACATTCCGCATCTCGCAGCTCGCGATTGATCGCCTGGGCCGATCTGCCGGGCGCTGGCGAACGGACGTGGCAGGCGCGTCGGGCGGTAGATGACCCCATCCCCGGCACCGGATCGATGGGTTCGCAGATCAAATCATCCGATCTCGACGCAGATACACCCATTTTGAACTATTTAACCGCCTAAATTCAAACAGTTTTGAGGTGTATTGGATCGTTTTTTCTTACAAAAATGATGCAATATTGCAAATCATTGCAAATAATCGACGTTGCGGGCTCGAAACTGTCGACAATCAAAGTGTCGCTGGCGCACATTTTCCTCGGACATTCGGTAGGTTACCATCCGGTCGAGGCAACGGAAGCGGCAACCAGCACCAGAACTGGGAGCCGGATGAGCATCGACGGATCGGCCAACCGAATGCCGCGTTGACGGTGGTAAAGGGGAGCCTCGGGTGAAGAACGAGTCGGTAGTCGATCTGATCAAGGACCTGACCGCCAAGCTTTCGGCGGTTGCAGAAGAGTTTAATGGCCGCGTGGCCCATGCCGAGGAGGCCGTGCCGGCGGGGAGCGAACCGACCGAGGCCGAACTCGTGACACATGCGGAAACAGTGTTGGCGGAACGCAGGCTGCGGCGACGGTTCCTGCCCGCCGATCTGTTCCATGAGCCTGCATGGGATATGCTGTTGGCCTTGTTCGTCTCACGCGACGAACGGCAGCCGATGAACATCAAGGCGCTGGTGAGTATGTCGGACGCGCCAGTCACCACGTCGCAGCGCTGGATCGAACATCTTCACAAGCTGAAGCTGATCGACCGCGTCATCGACCCGACCGATCGTCGCCGGGTCGAAATATCGCTGAGTTACGACGGCGATCAGGCGATGCGCTCCTACCTGAAATCCGTGCGCCGCCGCTGACTATCTCGTCATGGCGCGATAGAATAATGGTTCAGGATCGATGGAACATCGCCTCTGAAACCAATCTACTGGGCGTTCAATAAACTATTAACCACGTCATTCGAAATGGTGATGCCCGCATACGGCCGCAATAAACAGTAAAGGTCGTTTCGGTTCGATATCAGACTTAAGTAAAATCAAAACCGATATTGTCTTTGTTTCCTGACAATTGATACAAAAGCATACCGATCCGATTTTGTAGGATTTGCTTAAGGCCGATTGCGCGATTTGTTCCCCGTCAAAGCTCGGGGGACACATTGATTCGCAGCCTTTCCTTATGCGGTAGCAACGCAGGTCGACGACTGGCCGCTACGGCCGTGTCGTACGGCGCGGTCGTCGCTGCGCTGGGCGTGGGGTTGCCGGTTTGCGCGCATGCGGAGACGCTGGCGGGCACGCCGATCGTCAACACCGCGGCACTCCGCTACGATCGCGACGGGACCAGCCAGTCGATCGCGTCGAATACCGTCACGCTGACCGTTGCCGAACGGCTCGACGTACGACTGGTCCGCGAGGGACAGGGCGCCGTTGTCGTCGCCCGGTCTTCCGGACAACCGACCATCGTGCGGCTGACCCTGACCAACGCCGACAATGGCAGCGAATCCTTTGCGCTGGATGCGAGCATATCGTCCCCGACCATCACGCTCCTCGGGCTGGCGGTCGATGGCAATGGTGACGGACGGTACGACCCCGCGACCGATACGGCGCCCGTCGACGGCAGGACGCCGGTGCTGGCCCCGGGCCAGTCGATCACGCTGTTCGCGATCCTGCTCGCGACCCCCAATACCGGCCCCGATACCGGCACCGGCACCAGCGCAGGCCTGACTGTCACGGCGCGCTCGGTCACCGGATCGGGCAAGCCCGGCGCAGGGTATGACGGGATGGGCGATGGCGGGGGCGACGCGGTCGTCGGCCCGACCGGTGCGATCGCCAACGTCGTCGTCCCGCTGACGACGGGGTTGGCCGGCCCCGCGCTGATCAAGAGCCAGTCCGTGCGCGCCGCCGACGGATCGCAGAACGCGGTGCGCGACGCGGTCATCACCTACACGCTCGAGGCGCGCTTCACCGACGCCGTTACCGGCGCGCGCATCGCCGATCCGATTCCCGAGGGTACGGTCTTCGTACCCGGCAGCCTGACGCTCGACGGTGCGCCGCTCAGCGACGCCGCCGACAGCGATGCAGGACGTCTCGACGCGAGCGGCCAGGGAGCGGCCGGCATTGCCGTCGCGCTCGGCCAGGTTGCCGCGGCATCGGTCCACACCGTCCAGTTCAAAGCCAAGATCCAATGACGTCCACGAGGAGCAAAGCCATGATCTCACGTCCGATGATTGCCGCCATCCTGGCATCGACCGCCGCCGTCGCGTCGGCCGCCGCAGGGCCCCTGCAGGTGACCAGCAGCGTCATGGTCGAGGCGCGCAGCGCCGCGTCCGACGGCACCACGCGCGTCACGCTGGTCAAGCCGTCGCGCGTGGTGCCGGGCGACAAGGTCATCTTCATCCTGGCCTATCGCAACGCCGGCGCACAGCCGCTCGCCAACGTGGTGCTCGACAACCCGTTGCCGCGCCAGATCGCCTATCGATCGGCCAATCCCGGTTCGCCCGCGCCCGACGTGTCGGTCGACGGCAAGACTTTCGGGTCGCTCGCCACCCTCCGCGTCCGCAGCCTCGACGGCAGCACGCGCGCGGCGAGCCCCAACGATGTCACCAGCGTCCGGTGGCGCCTCGCGAGCCCGATTCCGGCCGGCGCGCAAGGCCAGTTCGCGTTCCAGGCCGTCCTGAAATGACCTCGTCACTCAGCCTCCACACCCGACCAACACAACCATAAAGGAAGACCACGACATGCATGCAAAAGGGGTAATACGCACGTTAATGGCCGGAACGGCCGCGATCGTGTCGTTCGGAACCGCATCGGCGCAGACCGCGCCAGGACCTGCCGGCACCGCCGCCGGCACGACGATCAGCAACACCGCGCTGGCGAGCTATACCGTCAACGGCGTCCAGCAGACGACCAGCTCGAACGCCGCGACGTTTCTGGTCGATCTGAAGGCCAACCTGACCGTTGCACCGCTCGGCGGCAACACCCCGGTCACGATCGGTGAAAGCGGCGCGGTGCTGAAGTTCACCGTGACGAACAACACCAACGGCACGCAGGACTTCCTGCTCACGCACGTCCAGAGTTTCCTGGGGGGCATTTTTGCCGGTGACAATTTCAACGTCGACAATGTCAGGATCATCGTCGATTCGAACGGCGACAACGAATACACCGCCGCGGATACCGCGACGTACATCAACGAACTCGGCGCGGACCAGACCAAGACCGTGTTTATCGTCGCGGACGTTCCTGCCAATCAGGCAGCAGCGCTCGCCAGCGTCACGCTGATCGCGCAGATCGCGCAAGGCGGCGATCCGCTCAAGGCAGGCGATCCGCTGGTCTCGAACGCGCTCACCGCGAACCGCGACGGCGTGGTCGACGTGGTCTTTGCCGACAACGACTCGGGCTTTGGGGACGCAGCGCTCAACGGCTATGGTCGATCGACGCTCGCGTACGAGATCACGACGCGCAACGTGGACCTAACGATCGTCAAATCGTCGACGGTCGTGTCGGATCCGATCAACCTTCTCGTCACGCCGAAGGCGATCCCCGGTGCGGTCGTGCGCTACTGCCTGGTCGTCCGCAACGCGACGGTCGCAACCCCGGCACGCAACGTCAACCTGACCGATCTCATTCCCACCAACACGACCTACGAAGCAGGTTCGCTCTCGGTGGGCGGTGTCGCGGTCGGCGGCGAATGCCTGACGGACGGCGTGACGCTGACCGATGCCGGCGGAACGGTGCTGCCGGTGAGCGGCATCACCGGGTCGTACGACGGCACCGCCAAGCAGGTGAAGGTGACGATCCCGACCCTGACGTCGCTGCTGCCGGTGGCCGCCAGCTTCCGCGTGAAGATCAACTAAACCCGCCTCACGCGAATCCCGTCCCTCGATAAAGGAACGACCGATCCCGGCACGCGTCACGACGCGTGCCGGGAGAGGACCCTTCATGTCCAGCTTCCGCCGCCTTTCGCGCCTTTGCGCCCTGATCCTGACGATCCTGTGCGGGCTCGTGCTCGGCGGCCTGCCGGTCGCGGCGCAAACCGGTGGCCAGGCCGGTGCCCCGACGCGCATCCAGAATACCGCGACGCTGTCGTTCGACGACGCGAGCAGCGACTCCGGTATGCGCAGCGTGCCGTCCAACACGGTGTCGCTCGACGTCAACCGTGCCAAGCGTCCGACGACGCTCACCTTTCACCTGCCGCCGCCGAATTACGACCTGACTGGCGCCCAATGCCAGACCACCCCCAGTTTCCTGTTCACGCCTGCGCCGATCGATGCCGCGACCTACGCCGCATCGCCCTGGGTCGCGGCGATCGACATCTATGCCGACATGATCCTGGTGCTCGACAACCAGGCGGGCAACCATAATCCGGACGCCCGCGAGACGGCGGTCATCGCGGTCGACGTCGGCACCATCCACACCACGCTGACCCTCACCGAAACCGCGGCCAACAGCGGTATCTTCGCCGGCGGCATCCCCGCGAGCGCGACCGGCAAGCATCCCGAGCTCGCCGCCTGCGACATCCGCAACATGCGCGGCGCGACGATCAAGCTGAGCTTTGCCGAGGATGGCTACAGCCTCGCTTCGATGGCGTCGCTGCTGATCGATCCGGCCGGCTACACGTTCGATTCGCGGACGGGCGCGCTGGTCGACGGCACCATCGTGTCGCTGGTCGACGAGACCGGCCAGCCCGCCACCGTGTTCGGCGACGACGGCGTCAGCCGCTATCCCTCCACCGTCGTCACCGGCGAGGCCGTCACCGACGCCAGCGGTCGCCTGTATCCCGGCGAGACCGGACGATACCGTTTCCCGCTGACCGCGCCCGGCCGCTATTTCCTGAAGGTCGCGCCACCGGGCACCTACACCGCGCCGTCCACGGTCGATCGCGCGACGCTTGCCGCGCTTAAGGACCCGCAGGGCAGGTCCTTCATTCTCAACGACACCAGCTTCGGCGGATCGCTGACGCTGTCGACGCCCGAGCCCTTCTCCGCGGACATTCCGCTCGACAGCCCCGGTGCGGGGACGCTGTTGCTGACCAAGACGGCGTCGGTGCGCGAGGCGTCGCCAGGGGATTTCGTGCAGTACCTGCTGCGGATCACCAACCGCGATGCGGTTCCCGCGCGCGGGCTGCACGTCGCCGACACGTTGCCGCGTGGGCTGCGCTACGAACGCAATTCCGCGCGCGGTGGCGACGAGCCAACCGTGTCGAGCGATGGCCGCACGCTGGACTTCGTGATTCCCGTGCTGGCCGCCGGTGCCTCGACCGAATTGAAATACGTCGTCAGCATCGCCCCCGGTGCGCCGGCCGGCGAGGCGCTGAACCGTGCGCGCGTCGTCGGGCAGGGCACCGTCACCAGCAACGAGGCCGCGGCGTCGGTCCGCCTGCGTCCGCTGCTGTTCACCGACGCGATGACGATCATCGGCCGCGTGACCGAGGGGAATTGCGGCGATCCGGTCGACAAGCGCAAGGGCGTGGCCGGAATCCGCCTGCTGATGGAGGACGGCACGTTCGTCGCCACCGATCGCGACGGGCTCTATCATTTCGAGGGCGTCCGCGCTGGTCGTCACGTCGTCCAGATCGATACGACAAGCATCCCCGCGACGCACGCGCCGGTCGCCTGCGACATCGACACGCGCCAGGCGAATAGCCCGATCTCGCGCTTCGTCGAGGGCGATGGCGGGTTGCTGAAGCGCGTCGACTTCCAGCTCAAGCCGACCGGCAAGGCGAAGGTCGCGGATACGGGGCTGCCGATCACGGTCGTCGACGACGCCACCGCCGCGGGCAGCCGCGACTGGCTCGCCAGTGGCCAGACCGCCGGTGTCGACTGGCTGTTCCCGCTCGCAGACCATAATCCACGCGCGCCGGTCGTCCGCGCCGTGATCAAGCACCTGCCAGGCCAGCGCGTGGCGCTCACGATCAACGGCAAGCAGGTCGAGCCGCTCGCGTTCGATGGCACGGATACGCGCGACGGCACCGACATCGCGGTATCGCGCTGGACCGGTATCCCGTTGACCGAGGGCGATAATCGTCTCCAGGCGCGGGTGCTCGCCGCCGACGGCAGCGTCGTGAAGACACTCGACCGGGTCGTGCATTATGCGGGCCTGCCGGTCCGTGCGGTGTTCGACGCCGCCAACAGCCGGCTGGTCGCGGACGGTCTGACCCGCCCGTTGATCGCGGTGCGCGTGACCGACAAGACCGGGCGGCCGGTTCGCGCAGGAACGGTCGTGCCGTTCACGGTCGACCAGCCCTACACCGCCGCCGTCGAAGTCGCGCTCGAACAGAGCCGCCAGCTGGCTGGTCGCGAACGCTCGGCAACGACCGCGCTTGTGGTGGGCGACGACGGGCTCGCCTTCCTCGCGCTCCAGCCGACCACCCAGGCGGGCGCGGTCCGCATCGCGGTCGCGCTGACCGAGGACAAGGTCGTCCACACCAACGAAATCCGCGCCTGGCTCGCCGCGTCCGCCAAGGACTGGGTCGTAGTCGGCTTCGGCGCAGGCTCGCTCGGCTACGACATGCTCAGCAAGCGCCAGTCGGGCCTGCCACGCGCCGAGCGCAACAGCGTCGTCACCGATGGCCAGCTCGCTTTTTATGCCAAGGGCCGCGTCAAGGGCTCGTGGCTGGCGACGATCGCCTATGACAGCGACCGCAAATACGATCCCGACCGCGGCCTGCTCGGTACGATCGACCCCGACCGCTATTACACCGTCTACGGCGACGGCTCGCGCCAGGGCTACGACGCGGCGACTCGCCGGAAGCTGTACCTGCGGCTGGAACGTCGTGAATTCTACGCGCTGTTCGGCGATTTCGAGACTGGCTTCACCGATACGCAGCTGACTCGCTACAACCGGACGCTCAACGGCGTGAAGACCGCGTACGAGGGCAAGCGGGTGCGCGCGACGGGGTTCGCCGCGCATACCGACACGCTGTATTCGCGCGACGAAATCCAGGGCAATGGCCTTAGCGGTCCATACCGGCTGTCGGGGCGCAACATCGTCCCGAACAGCGACAAGCTGCGGCTCGAGACGCGCGATCGCTTCCGCTCGGAACTGATCGTGTCGACCACGCAGCTGACCCGGCACATCGACTACGACATCGATACGTCGATGGGCACGGTACGCTTCCGCAACCCGATCCTGAGCCGCGACGGCAACCTCAATCCGACCTTCATCGTCGCGGATTACGAGGTCGAGAGCGGCCGATCCGCCAAGCTGGCCGCCGCCGCGCGCGTCGCGACCAAGCTGGCGAATGGTCGCATCGAGGTAGGTGCTGCGGCGATCCGCGACGAGACCAACGGCAAGGCCACCGTGCTCGGTGCGGACATCAAGGCGCGGGTCACCGCGAACACCGAAGTCCGCGGTGAGATCGCCAAGGGCGGACGCGGCGGCCTGGGCCAGGGGCTCGCCTACCTTGCCGAGATCGATCATCACGGTGCGAAGCTCGACCTGCTCGCCTATGCCCGCCAGCAGGATACCGCGTTCGGCGTCGGCCAGCAGAACCTGGTCGAGGCAGGCACGCGGAAATTCGGGCTCGACGGTCGCGTTCGCCTGACCGACAAGCTCAGCTTGACGGGGCTCGCCTGGCACCAGCAGCAGCTCGACAGCGCGGGAACGCGCACCGCCGCCGACGCCCGGCTCGAATATCGCCGTGAATCGGGCACGATCTTTGTCGGCGGGCAATATGCGTCGGATCGCGGCATCGACGGCAAGCACCGCGACAGCCGCCTGCTGACGGTCGGCGGCACGCAGCTGCTGTTCGACAGCAAGCTGAGCATCACCGCACAGACCCAGTTTGCGCCGGGCGGTCAGAGCGACAGCGTCGATTTCCCGATCCGTCACCAGATCCAGCTGGCCTATCGGATCACGCCCGGCATCCGCCTGATCGGCGGGTACGAGATCGCGAACGGCGACGGCTATGTCGCGCATACCAAGCAGCTGGGCTTCGACGTCGCGCCGTGGACCGGTGCCAAGCTGATGAGCACGCTGAACCAGCAGGCCGCCAGTGGCTTGGGGGGCGAGGACGGCGCGCGGACCTATGCGCAATACGGGCTCAGCCAGTCGCTGCCGATCGGCAAGAACTGGACCGTCGACGGCACGCTCGATGCGAGCAATACGGTCAAGGGCAGCATCCCCAAGGGCGCGGTGGTCAATCCGTTCCAGCCGGTCACCTCGGGCGGCTATGTCGGGCAGGACCAGACCAATGGCGACTATGCCGCCGCGACGATCGGCGCGACCTATCGCCAGACCTTGTGGTCGGTGAACGGGCGGCTCGAATATCGCAATGCCGACAGCGGCGATCGCTGGGGGATCACGACCAACTTCCTGCGCACGCTGGGGCAGGGCAAGACGCTTGCGTCGAGCATCAAGGGGTACACGATCAAGGACCGGACCGGCGCGGTCGCGACCTATGCCACCGCCGACGTCGCGCTCGCCTTCCGCCCGCTCGACAGCCGCTGGTCGGTGCTCGAACGGCTCGAACTGCGCCACGAGAGCGCGGATGCCGGGTTCTCGGACTCCAATTCGCTCGGTGTCCCCGCTTATGGCGGCGGCGATCAGGTGACCTCGCGGATCATCAACAACCTGGCGGTGAACTATCGCACCGGTCCCGAAGGGCTCGGCCACGGCACCGAGGCGACGCTGTATTACGGCGCCAAATACGTCGCCGGGCGCTTCGCCGACGATACCTATGACGGGTATATCGACGTGACCGGGTTCGAGTTGCGCAAGGATGTCGGCACGCGGTTCGATATCGGCGTCAGCGGCTCGGTCCAGCACGCCTGGGAGCGTGGCGCATGGTCGTGGAGCGGTGGGCCATCGGTCGGCGTGTCGCCCGCGCGGAACACGTGGATCAGCGCAGGCTATAACGTGTCGGGCTACCGCGACCGCGATTTCGAAGACGACCGCTACACGCGGCAGGGGCCGTACGTCACGATGCGGCTGAAATTCGACCAAACGTCGATCGGTGGCGCCACGCGCGCCCTGTTCGGCGGGCGGCGATAATACAGGGAGAGAGACCTATGCCGATGCCGAGCCAGCCGACACCCATGCCGCTGCCGCGCGACTTCACCGACCACGGTCCGTGCGTCGAGGATCTCGCACGGGCGTTCGCGGCACAGGACGCGGCGACGAGCGAGGCGTTGATCGAGACGCTGGCGACGCAGGCGATCCGCCAATGGCGGCTCGACGATGCGACGTTCTGGCAGCGCGTGAAGTTCCAGGCACGGATGATCCGGGCCCAGATGGGGTCGGCGAGACACTAAGGAGATTACTGGGACGCTCCTTCTTCCCCCCTCCCTGAAAGGGACGGGCCGGGGGTGGGTCGGCGTCCGCGCGATCCGAACTGTCGTATCACAAGCAGGCCGACCCACCTCTCCCTTCCAGGGAGGGGAGCGCGTCTGCTCATTGGTTGCGCGTTCGAGACCCAGGCGCCCCTATTTCTCGTCGGTCGTCAGCTTCACCTTGTTGGGCAGCTTCTTCCCCTTGGTCCGGCGCGATGGCAGCTGGACCGGGTTCTTCTTCTTCCACTGCGCAAACGTCATCGGGCCCTCGGGGGTCTCGATGATCGTGTCGTCGATCGAACTCATGCAAATTCCTCCGCCAAGCCCAACGCACAACGGCGAAAGGGGGACCCTCGAAGGGGAGTGATTACTCTATCGGGAAAAATGGTGCGGCCAAGAAGACTCGAACTTCCACGGGCTTTCGCCCACAACGACCTCAACGTTGCGCGTCTACCAGTTCCGCCATGGCCGCCCATGAAACATCGCCGGGCGAACCCGGCATCTGGTAGGCGAGCGCCACTAGCAAGGCTTTCCGCATCGTGCAACGCCCTTTGCGAAAAAGCGTTCGTCCGGTACCGCAAACGATGGCCGTGCCCTTTCTCTCGCCCGATACCAGGGCCGATCTGCAGGCCGAAACGCGGCGCGTCCTCGCGCTGGCGTGGCCGGTGATGCTGACCAGCCTCAACTGGACGATCCTCCACGTCACCGACGTGATCGTGGTCGGGCTGGTCGGCGCGCACGAGGTGGCGGCGCTGGGGGCTAGTCGATCGCTGACGTTCATCGCGATCGTCACCGGCCTCGCATGGCTGTCGGGCGTGCTCGTCCACACCGCACGTGCCGACGGGGCGGGGGATCTGCCGCGGACCGGGCAAGTGCTGCGCGAAGGATTGGTGCTGGGGTTGCTGCTCGGGCTCGTCGTCGGCGGCGTCATGTTCGTGTTCGCGGACGCCATGCTCGCCGGGATCGGCGTCGCGCCTGCGCTGGTCGAGCCGGCCGGACGGGTCGTCCGCGTCATGGCGTTCACCTATCCGCCGCAGTTGATGATCGTCGCCGCCAGCTTCTTCCTGGAGGGCGTCAGCCGGCCGCGCCGCGTCGCGGTGGTCAACCTGTCGATCCTGCCGCTCAACGCGCTGCTCGCCTGGGCGATGTCGGGCGGTCATCTCGGGCTCCCGGCGATGGGGGCGGTCGGCGCGGCGACGGCCACCGCGATCGCGTCGGGACTCGGCGCGGTCGGGATGATCGCCGCGGCGCTGACCCTGCCGCGCGCAAGGGAGCGCGGCGTTCGGCGCATCGATCTGGCCGCATGGCGCGGGGTGCCGGCCGGCATCGTGGCGCTGGCGGTGTTCGGGATCGTGCCCGCCGTCGCGTCCGGGCTGGAACTTGCTGGCTTCTCGATCCTGATCGCGCTGTCGACGCAATTCGGCGACGACGTCGCGCATGCGTTCCAGATCGTGTTCTCGGTCCACAACGTCACGTTCGGGTTTGCGCTCGGCCTCGGGTCGGCGTGTGGCGTCCGCGTCGGCAATGCGGTGGGCGAGGGGGATCCGAAGGCAGGCATCTCGCGCGCTTTGATCGCGACCGGTCTGTCGATGCTGGCGCTGGGCGTATGCGGGATCGTCCTAATCGTCGCGCGCGCGCCGATCGTCGCGGCGTTTCCGGCCGATGCCGCGACTCACGCGGTCGCGCTGGCGATGCTGCCGGTATGGGCGCCGTTCATCCTGTTCGACGGCGCGCAGGTGGTGCTGGTCTACGCGCTCCGCTCGCTCGGCGATCAGGTCGTCGCGGGCATGAACAGCATCGTCGCGTATTTCATCGTCACCGGCGGCGCAGGCTGGTGGATGGTCCACGCCGGGATGGGACCGATGGCGCTGGTCTATGCCTCCGGGCTGGGAATGCTCACCGCAGCGCTGTTGCACGGCGCACGGTTCTGGATCGTGAGCCGGCGATTGCGGCGCGCCTAGCGGGTCGCTTCACCTGCAAAGCTCAGCTCCAGCCGCTTCGAGTTCGCCGGCACGTTCAGCGTCGCGGAGTTGAAATCGATCGCACCGCCCGGCGCCAGCGTCCGCTGCTGCGGGGTGATCGTCCAGCTATACACCAGCCGCCCCTGCGCATCGCGGAGTTCGGCGCGGATGTCGGGCACGCGCTGGCGCTGGTTGGACGGGTTGGTGACCTGGCCGCTGACCGCGAACAGCTCGGAGCCATTGTCGAGCTCGCGCCGCTCGATCGGATTGTCGCGCAGCCGCAGCGGCGTCTCGTCGCTGCCGATCCCGAGACCCAGCTTGGCCGCGACGCCCGGCGCACCGAGATACACGATCGCGCCCGCCGCGATCAGCATCAGCAACCCGGCAAGCACCGCGACGATCGTCCAGCGCCGCGTCGTGTTGCGACGCAGGCGAACCGGCAGAGTGTCGATCTGCGGCGCTACGGGAGCAACGAATGTAGGCGCTACGAATGCAGGCGCGGGTGGCGCGGCGGGGGCGAAGGGCGCGAACCGTTCGGCCGGCTCCGCGATCGGCGGCCGCGCGAGCGGGGCGAGCGGCGGTGGCGCAGGCGCTAGCGGCGTCGGCTCCGGGATCTCCAGCGCATCCTCGACGTCCGGTGCAGCAGCCTGGAACCAGCTATGCTTGCAATTGGCGCAGCGCACGGTGCGCCCTTCGGTCCCGATCGCGCTGTCGGGGACCAGATAGCGCGTGCTGCACTCGGGGCATTGGAGGATCATGAGTACGCTTCACCAGCGGCCGCCGGAGCGCGACCGTATCTTGTGCCGAATAAGCACGCGGCCCGCATATGTGGCAAGCTTGAAGCGGCGCGCGCTTTCATGCGAAAGCGCCGATACGGGCATTGGCACGGGCATCAAGCGGGCGAGAGCGGGCGCAACCACGTCATGGCGAATATCGTCCAATTCGAAAATGTCGGGCTTCGCTACGGCACTGAGTCAGACTCGGGGCCCGGCGCAGGGCCGGAGACGCTGTCGGACGTCAGCTTCACGCTGCGCAGCGGTGCGTTCTATTTCCTGACCGGCGCGAGCGGCGCGGGGAAGACCTCGTTGCTGAAGCTCCTCTATCTCGCACAACGCCCGACGCGGGGCGTGATCCGGCTGTTCGGCGAGGATGCCGTGGTGCTGTCGCGCGACCGACTGCCCGGGTTTCGGCGGCGGATCGGCGTGGTGTTCCAGGATTTTCGGCTCGTCCCGCATCTGTCGACCTGGGACAATATCGCGCTGCCGTTGCGCGTGGCGGGGATGCCCGAGGCGGATATCGAGCAACCGGTGCGCGAGATGCTCGCCTGGGTCGGGCTGACCGAGCGCGCCGATGCGCGACCCGCGACGCTGTCGGGTGGTGAGCAGCAGCGTGTTGCGATCGCCCGCGCGGTCATCGCACGCCCCGAGATCCTGGTCGCGGACGAGCCGACCGGCAACGTCGATCCCGACATGGCCGAGCGGCTGTTGCACCTGTTCGAATCGCTCAACAAGCTGGGTACGACCGTAGTGGTCGCGACGCACGACTTCCACCTGCTGGGGCGGATACCGGGCGCGCAGATGATGCGGCTCGATCGCGGGCGGCTGCTCGATCCGACCGGCTCGCTGCGCTATCCGCCGACGCGGCCCGAATGATCGGTCGCGCCACCAAAGCGCGGTCTTCGGCCGAACGCCGCGTGCTCGACGAAGCGGGTGGCCTGCGCGCGATGACGTGGGTGATGGCGATCATGCTGTTCCTGACGATGCTCGCCGCCGCCTTGGGGCTGGCGACCGCAGGCGCGGCGCGCCTGCTCGATCGACAGTTGGCGGGGCGGTTGACGGTGCAGGTCGTCGATGGCGATCCGGTCCGCCGCGATGCGGTTGCGGCGCGCGTGCTGGCGGCGCTGCGGACGATGCCGGCGGTCGCGACGGCGACGCCGGTCGATCGCGCCGAACTCACGCGGCTGCTGCAACCCTGGCTCGGGTCCGATGGCGCCGACCCGCAATTGCCCGTGCCGGCGATGATCGACGTCGACCTCGCCGATCATGACGGGGCGGTGGCCGCGCGCGTCGCGACCATAGTGCGTCGGCTGAGCCCGATCGTCCGCGTCGATCGCCATGAAAGCTGGATGTCGCCGGTCAACGACGTGATGCGCTCGCTGACGTTCCTGGCACTCGCGCTGGTCCTGCTGATGGCGAGCGCGACCGCCGCGGTCGTCGTGCTGGCCGCGCGCGCGGGTCTGGAGACGCACCGCGAGACCATCGCGGTGATGCACATGCTCGGCTCGACCGATCTTCAGGTCGCGCGGCTGTTCCAGCGGCGGATCGCGCTCGATGCGTCGATCGGCGGCGTCGGCGGCGGTATCGCCGCGTTGCTGGTGGTCGCGTTCATCGGCCTCCGGTTGCACGGACTGGGCTCCGAACTGCTCGGCGGCGTGACGCTCGGCGGGGTGGACTGGGTGGCGCTCGCGATGCTGCCGATCGCGTTCGTCGTCCTCGCCACGCTCGCCGCCCGCGTCACGATCGTCCGCGCGCTGAGGCATATCCTGTGATCGTCCGGTTCCTCGGCATCATGGCGCTCGCCTGGGCGTTCGGGTTCGCGGTGTTCATGCTGCTGCTGCCGAAACCGCTCGACGGGTTCACCTCGGATGCGATCGTCGTGCCGACCGGCGGGGCAGGGCGGATCGACCGCGGCATCGCACTGCTCCGCGATCACCAAGCCAAGCGGATGCTCGTGACCGGCGTCGCGCCGGGGGTACGACCGATCGATCTCGCGCTGGAGTATCGGACGTCGCCTGCGCTGTTCGCGTGCTGCATCGATCTCGGCGCGGACGCGGTCGATACGCGCTCGAACGCGGAGGAGACTGCGCAGTGGGTGCGCGTGCACAAATACCGCTCGGTGCGGCTGGTGACGTCGGACTGGCATGTCGCGCGCGCGCGGATGGAGCTCGCGGCGGCGCTCGACAAGAACGTCGTGATCCTTGGCGACGGGGTGCCGGGGACGCCGCGGCTCGGGACCTTGGTCAACGAATATAACAAGTTGATCCTTCGCCGGATCGCATTGTGGATTGGATTTGGCGGATGATCTGGCTGCGCAACTGGGCGTTCATGCTCGTTTTCTACACGATCTCGGTGCCGATCGTGGTGACCGTGCCGATCTCGGCGCTGTTCGGCTCCCGCGCGGTGATCGTGCATTCGACGATCTGGACGCGCTTCCACCGCTGGTGCGCGCGGGTGATCCTGGGCGTGCATATCCGGATCGAGGGGACGCGGCCGACCGAGCCGGCGTTCTATGCGTGCAAGCACCAGGCGATGTTCGAGACGCTCGAGTTGCAGGGGTTGCTCGACGGTCCGGCGATCGTGCTGAAGCGCGAACTCGCGGATATTCCGGCCTGGGGTTGGGCGGCGCGGCGCTATGGCGCGATCGTCGTCGACCGCGAGGCGTCGGCGACGGCGATGCGCAGCATGATGCGCGAGGCGACCGCGGCGAAGGCGACCGGGCGCTCGATCCTGATCTTTCCGGAAGGAACGCGCGTGTCGCCCGGCGAGCATCCGCCGCTGAAGCCGGGGTTTGCCGGGCTGTATCGCGCGTTGAAAATGCCGACGGTGCCGATCGCGTGCGACAGCGGTTTGGTGTGGCCGAAAAAGGGGTCGAAGCTGCCGGGGGTGATCACGTTCCGGTTCGGCGAGGTGGTACCGCCGGGCTTGCCGCGCGAAGAGGCTGAGCAGCGCGTCCATGCGGCGATGAACGCGCTGGATTAGGTTGGGAAGGCACCCCCCAGCAGTCCACCACCCCGGCGAAGGCCGGGGCCCAGTTGGGCGACGTCGCTAATGTGCGTTGCGAGCCGTTACTCTAGCCTACCCAACTGGGCCCCGGCCTTCGCCGGGGTGGTTGCCCTCAACCGTGCGTACGCCCGAAATCCTGCACGTCATCGTCCTGGCCCTGCTCGACAATGCTCCGCCGGATCGCCCGAGTCCGCGTGAACAAGTCGAACAGCGCATCCCCATCACCCCAGCGGATCGCACGCTGCAGGTGACTCAGATCCTCCGAGAAGCGCTGGAGCATCTCCAGCACCGCCTCGCGGTTGTTGAGGAAGATATCCCGCCACATCGTCGGATCCGACGCCGCGATCCGCGTGAAATCGCGAAACCCGCCCGCCGAATATTTGATGACCTCCGACTGCGTCACTTCCTCCAGATCGCCCGCGGTGCCGACGATCGTATAGGCGATCAGATGTGGCAGATGGCTGGTGACGGCGAGGACGCGGTCGTGATGCTCGGGCGCCATCGTCTCGACCTGCGCGCCGAGCCTGCGCCAGAACTCCGACACGCGCTCGACCGCGACCGGGTTCGCGCCTTCGGGTGGCGTGACGATGCACCAGCGGTGGCGGAACAGCGTCGCGAAGCCGGCCTCGGGCCCGCTTCGCTCGGTGCCCGCCACCGGGTGCGCAGGGATCACGATCGCGTTCGGCAGCGCTTCGGTCAGCGCGCGGACGATCTCCGCCTTGCAGCTGCCGACATCGCTGACGACCGCATCCGCCGGCAGATCGGCCGCGAACTCACGCGCGACGTCGCCCATGATGCCGACGGGTACGCACAGGATCACCAGGTCGGCGTCGATCACCGCCGCCCCCGCCGATCCCGCAACGTCGTCGCAGAACTGCAGCCGGTCCGCCGTCTCGCGCACGCCCGCGTCGGCGTCGTAGCCGGTGACGCGAACGGTCGGCATCGTCGCCTGGATCGCGCGCGCCACCGACGAGCCGATCAGTCCCAGCCCGACGATCGTGACGCGCGCAAACGGAAGCATCAGGCGTTGTCGACCAGATTGCGCAGCGCCGCGGTGACGCCGCACGTTTCCTCCTCGGTGCCGATCGTGATGCGCAGCGCGTTGGGCAGGCCCTGGCCGGGCAGCCAGCGGACGATGTAGCCCGCGTCCATCAGCCCGTGATACGCCGCATCGGCAGTCAGCTTGCCCTCGAACAGCACCAGCACGAAGTTCGCCTTCGACGGCACCGCCCGGAGCCCCGCATTGCCCATCTGTTCGATCTGCTCGACGAACCAGCCGCGCCACGTGTCGTTATGCGCGCGCGTCGCGTCGACGAAGCCGGTGTCGCCGATCGCGGCGACGGCTGCAGCCTGGCCCGCAGTGGTCACGTTGAACGGTGCGCGGATGCGATGCATCGCGTCGATGATCGGCGCGCAGGCATAGCCCCAGCCGATCCGCTCGGCGGCCAGCCCGTGGATCTTCGAGAAGGTCCGCGTCACGAGCACGTTCGCCTCGGTCATCGCGAGTGCCAAGCCCGCATCGTCCTCCTCGGGCGACAGATATTCGGCATAGGCCTGGTCGAGCACCAGCAGCACCGACTTCGGCAGTCCGGCATGCAGCCGTGCGACTTCTGCGCGCGGCGTGAACGTGCCGGTCGGGTTGTTCGGATTGGCGACGAAGACGACGCGGGTGCGCTCGGTGACCGCGGCGAGGATCGCGTCGACGTCGGTCGCATAGTCGCGGTCGTCGACGATGACGGGTTCGGCTCCCACCCGGCGCGTCGCGATCTCGTACACCGCGAAACCGTAGCGGACGTGGATGATCTCGTCGCCCGGTCCGGCATAGGCGCCGGCGATCAGATGCAGGATCTCGTCCGAGCCGGTGCCGTAGATCACGCGCGCCGGATCGAGGTCGTAATGCGCCGCCAGTGCCTCGCGCAATTCGGCCGCACTCGCATCCGGATAGCGTTCCAGGGTCCGGTCCGCGGCATCGAACGCGGCCTTCGCGGCAGGGCTGGTGCCGAGCGGGTTCTCGTTCGACGACAGCTTGATCACCTTGCGGCCATCATCGGTCGTCGAGCGGCCGGGCGTGTACGGCGCGATCCCCATGATCCAGGGCTTCGGCGCAGGGGCGGGCGTGATGTTTGTCATGGTCGCGGGACATAGCGGGCGCGGTGGCGCGGTGGCAAATCTTTGTGCGTGGGGGGCGGGGGAAGTCGGTCTTTACGATCCTCCCCCGCCAGGGGGAGGTGGCGCCAAAGGCCACGGAGGGGGAGGACGCACAGCAGATGTTTCGCTTTCCTCCCCCTCCGTCTGGCAAGCGCCAGCCACCTCGCCCTTGCGGGGGAGGATCGAGGACGCGCTGGCATGACGGCAGCCGCTTATGGTAGCGCGCGGCATGCTCGACACGCCTGCCATCGACCCCAGCACCGGCCACGACACCGACCAGCGCTTCGGTCTCGCGCGGCGCGTCACCTTGCCGGGGCCGCTGCGGCTCGACGGCGGCGTGCTGCTGTCGCCGGTCGATATCGCCTACGAGACCTACGGCACGCTCAATGCCGACGCGTCGAACGCGGTCCTGATCTGCCACGCGCTGACCGGCGACCAGCACGTCGCCTCGCACCACCCCCGCACCGGCAAGCCCGGCTGGTGGACGCGGATGGTCGGCGAGGGCAAGCCGATCGACCCTGCGCGGCACTTCGTCGTCTGCGCGAACGTGCTCGGCAGTTGCATGGGGACATCGGGGCCGGCGACGATCAATCCCGCAACCGGACGGCCTTGGGCAATGGGCTTCCCGGTCATCACGATCCGCGACATGGTGCGCGCGCAGGCGATGCTACTCGATCATCTCGGGATCGGCGTGCTCCATGCGGTGGTCGGCGGGTCGATGGGCGGGATGCAGGCGCTGAGCTGGCCCGCCACCTTCCCCGACCGCGTGAAGGCGTGCGTCGTGATCGCCTCGACCGCGCGCCACACCGCGCAGAACATCGCGTTCCACGAGGTCGGGCGGCAGGCGGTTATGGCCGATCCGAACTGGCGCGGCGGCGAGTATCACGACGATGCCGCGCCGACCGCCGGGCTCGCGGTCGCGCGGATGGCGGCGCACATCACCTATCTGTCGGAGGCAGGGCTGACCGAGAAGTTCGGCCGCCGCCTCCAGGCGCGCGACGCGAAATCGTTCGGCTTCGACGCGGACTTCCAGGTCGAGAGCTATCTGCGCCACCAGGGCCTCGCCTTCACCGACCGGTTCGATGCGAACTCGTACCTCTACA
This sequence comes from Sphingomonas sp. OK281, assembly GCF_900115295.1. Classification (GTDB taxonomy): domain Bacteria; phylum Pseudomonadota; class Alphaproteobacteria; order Sphingomonadales; family Sphingomonadaceae; genus Sphingomonas. The sequence continues at coordinate 105,230 of NZ_FOVZ01000002.1, forward strand.
TCACGCGCGCGATGGACTATTTCGACCTGGCCGAGGAGCATGGCGGTTTGCTCGCCAATGCGTTTCGCGCGACCAAATCGCGGTTCTGTCTCGTCAGCTTCGACACCGACTGGCTGTATCCGACCGCCGAATCACGCGCGATCGTCCAGGCACTGAACGCTGCCGGCGCCCCGGTCAGCTTCGTCGAGCTGTCGAGCCCGTACGGCCACGACGCGTTCCTGCTGGAGGCGCCGGATCTGAACCGGGTGGTCGACGGCTTCCTGAGGGCTGGCCGATGACGATCATCCTGTCCGACGACGCGACCAAGTTGCAGATCGACCGCATCCATGGCTGGCTGGCGAGCAGTTACTGGTCGCCAGGTATCGAGCGCGATCTGGTCGCGCGCGCGATCGCCGGGTCGCACTGTCTCGGCGCGTACGAGAACGAGCAGCAGGTCGGCTTTGCGCGGATGATTACCGATCACGCCACCTTCGCGTGGCTGGCGGACGTATGGGTCGACGAATCCGTACGCGGGCAGGGGCTCGGGCGGCGGCTGGTGAGCTGGTTCCTGGAGCATCCGTCGTTTGCCGGGTTGCGCAGGGTCGGGCTCGTCACCGCCGATGCGCATGGCGTGTATGCGAACCTCGGCTTCCATCCCCTAGTCCGCGCCGATCGCTACATGGAGCGCCTCGCGCCGGGCCTCGCCGAGCAGTTGCGGAACGCGCCATGACCTTACGGACCGACCTTGCCGTAATCGCCGAGAACGTCGCGCAGGGCAGCCGCGTGCTCGATATCGGCTGCGGCGACGGGGCGCTGATGGCTGCGCTCCGCGATACGCGCGATGTCGACGCGCGCGGTCTGGAGATCGACGCACGCAACGTGGCGTCTGCGGTCGCGCGCGGGCTGTCGGTGATTCAGGGCGATGCGGATATCGACCTTGCCGGCTATCCCGACGGCAGCTTCGACTACGCGATCCTCAGCCAGACGTTGCAGACCGCACGCGCGCCCGATCTGGTGCTCGACCACCTGTTGCGGATCGGCCGACGCGCGTTCGTCAGCTTCCCCAATTTCGCGCATTGGCGCGTGCGGCTGTCGCTGCTGTGGGGCGGGCGGATGCCGGTGACGCGGCAGTTGCCAGAGAGCTGGTACGACACGCCGAACATCCACCACGTCACGATCGACGATTTCCGCGCCTTCGTGAAAGCGCGCGGGATCACCGTCGAGAACGCCTGGTTCCTGTCGGGCGACAAGCGCACCGGCGCAGGGGGCGCCAATCTAATCGCCGAGCACGCGGTATTCCTGCTGCGACGGTAATCGATTGTGAGACTGGGTCCATATCGGGACGAGCGGTTGATCCAGATTACCGATTTGGCGGAACCGATCGGCTGGCGACTGGTTAACCCCGTCGATGACCAAGACCGCCCTCATTGTCGAAGACGAAATCTTCGTCGCGCTCGACCTCGAGCGAATCCTCATGGATGCCGGCTACGGCGTCGCGGGGATCGCGGCCGATCGTGACAGCGCGATCGCCGCAGCACCGGGCTGCAACTTCGCGTTCGTCGACATCAACCTGCGCGACGGACCGACAGGGCCCGAAATAGCCAAGCGGATGGCACGAGACTACGGCGTCAAGGTCGTGTTCGTAACCGCCAACCCCGCCCAGATCGGCGATGCCGAGTGCCTCGGGTACATCCGCAAGCCGTTCAACGACTCCGCGATCCTGGCGGCTGCGGCGATGGCCTGCAACGACGAAGCGATCGCGCACGACGACGTCGTTCGGGTCGTCAGCGGCTGAACGCAGCTCTCGGAATGGCCAGATCGACGATCAGGCCGTCATCGTTCCACGTTCGGTTCACGCTCCCGCCCAGCTGACGCACGGCGCTCATTTCGATAAGTTGCGTGCCGAAGCCGGCCGGCGTGGTCGGCCTGTTCACGGACGGGCCGCCCTGTTCGCACCAGTTCAACGTCACGGTCTTGTCGGTGGCGGTAATGGCGATATGAACCGTGCCGAGTTCGGTCGCCAGCGCGCCATACTTCGTCGCGTTGGTAGCAAGCTCGTGGAACATGAGCGCGAGCGGCGTGGCCGAGCGATCGTCGATCTGGACGTCGTCGCCGGCGACGCTCAGGCGTGCGCCGTCGATCCGCTGATACGGCTCGAACAATTCCTGCAACAAGCCGTGCAGGCTGTTCTGCGCCGCGGCCGGGCGCGAGTTCGCGCTATGCGGACGGACGAAATCATGGGCACGGCCAAGCGCGTTGATGCGGTGGCGCAGGTCGGTCGCGATCCCCGCGAACTCCGGCTTCCCCCGCGCCGAAAACGCGATCAGCCCGGCGATCACCGCGAAGATGTTCTTGATGCGGTGGCTCAGCTCCTGGCTGATCATCTCGCGTTCTTCATAGGCGAGCTTCTGTTCGTGGATGTCGGTACAGGTTCCGAACCAGCGCTGGATCGCGCCCCGTTCGTCGCGGACCGGCAGCGCACGACCGAGCACCCAGCGGTAGGTGCCGTCGAAATGCCGAAGCCTGTATTCGATGTTGTAGGGCTCGCCGGTGTCTAGCGACTGGCGCCAGACGGCCCAGGCGCGATCCTGGTCCTCGGGGTGGAACACGTCGTTCCAGCCTTCGCCGTCAGTCGTACCGGCAGGGGCGCCGGTGAACTCGTACCAGCGCGCGTTATAGTAATCGTGGAAGCCGTCGGGCTGCGTCGACCAGACCATCTGCGGCATGGTGTCGGCGAGCGTGCGGAACTTCAGGTCGCTCGCTTCGATCGTACGGCGTGCCTCGGCCTCGGCCATCGCCTGTTCGCGCGCGGTGCGGCGGTCGTCGAGCCGGCCCATCGCCGCCTTGGCGAGCAGCGTGAGGCCGTCGCGCTGGAACCGGGTCAGGCCTTCGCGCGGCTCGTTCGCCAGCACGCAGAGCGCGCCCAGCGGCACGCCCTCGCTGGAGACGAGCGGTGCACCGGCATAGAATCGCACATACGGCTCGCCCGTCACCAGCGGGTTGTCGACGAAGCGCGGATCGGCCTGCGCGTCGGGTACTTCCATCACCTCGTGATGGTGCATCGCGTGCGCACAGAACGACATGCTGCGCGGCGTCTGCTCTAGGTCGAAGCCGGTCCGCGCCAGAAAACGCTGATATTCCTCCTCGACCAGGCTCAGCAACGCAACCGGGGCGCCGCACAGCTCTGCTGCGAACGCCACGATGTCGTCGAGCTGGCCCTTCGCGCGCGCGCCGGCGACGTCGTAGGCCGAGATCACGCGGGAGCGCTCGGCCTCGTCGAACGTGGCGGTCTTGGGAACGGAATACAGCGTCGTCACGGCAATCAGAACGGCACGTCGTCGTCGAGATCGTCCGAGAAGCCGCCGGTCTGGCCGAAGCTGCCGCCGCGTGCGCCGCCACCACCGGAAGGTGCGCTGCCGCCGCGACCACCACCGCCGCCGCCGCCGTAACCGCCGCCGCCACCCGACGAACCACCGCCGAAGTCGTTGCCGCCACCGCCGCCGGCCCAGTCGTCGCCACCGCCGCGGCTACCACCGCCGCCGCCTGCACCCCCGCCTGCACCACCGCCAGCGCCGCCGTTCGGGCCGTCGAGCATCGTCAGCACGCTGTTGAAGCCCTGCAGCACGATCTCGGTCGAATATTTGTCCTGGCCCTGCGCGTCCTGCCACTTCCGGGTCTGGAGCGCGCCCTCGATATAGACCTTCGAGCCCTTGCGGAGATATTTTTCGGCGACGTTCGCCAGACCTTCGTTGAAGATCGCGACCGAATGCCATTCGGTCTTTTCCTTGCGCTCGCCCGACATCTTGTCCTTCCAGGACTCCGATGTCGCGATGCGCAGATTGACGACCTTGCCGCCGTTCTGGAACGCCTTGCTCTCCGGGTCGCGACCCAGATTGCCGACGATGATGACCTTGTTGACGCTGCCTGCCATGATGCCCCTCAGAGGCCGGCGAACACCGCCAGCCAGTATGTAATGCCAGCCATGATGTAGGCGGCGGCGAACAAATAGCCAACCATGAAGGCGGGCCATTTCCACCCATTGGTCTCGCGACGGGTGACGGCGATCGTCGAAATGCACTGCGGCGCGAACACGAACCACATCAGGAAGGCGAGCGCGGTGGGCAGGCTCCAGCGGCCGCGGAGGTTCTCGATCATCGCCTTGCCGCCCTGGTTGCTGGCGGGATCGTCGATCGCGTAGACGGTGCCGATCGCCGCGACCGCGACTTCACGCGCGGCCATCGCCGGGATCAGCGCGAGGACGATGTCGCGGTTGAAGCCGATCGGCGCGAACACCGGCGCGATGCCGTTGGCGATGCGTCCGGCGACCGAATAATCGACTGCCGAGATCTTCGGCGCACCGGCGGGCTGCTCGGGCGGCTTGGGGAAGCTCAGCAACACCCACAGGATGATCGTCGAGGTCAGGATGATCCCGCCGGCGCGCTTCAGGAAGATCTGCGCGCGGCTCCACAGGCCGATGCCGACGTCGCGCCACTGCGGCCACTGGTATTTGGGCATCTCCATCATGAAGCCCGACGACACGCCCTTGGTCACCGTCCGGCGCAGCACCAGCGCGGCGACGAACGCACCGACGATGCCCATCACGTACAGGCCGAGCATCACCAGCCCCTGCAACCCGACGAATGGCAGCACCTGCGTATTCGGGATGAACGCGCCGATGATCAGCGTGTAGACGGGCAGGCGCGCGGAGCACGTCATCAGCGGCGCGATCAGGATCGTCGTCAGCCGGTCCTTCTCGTCGTCGATCGTCCGCGTCGCCATGATCCCGGGGATCGCGCACGCGAAGCTCGACAGCAGCGGAATGAACGCGCGCCCGGACAGCCCGACGCTCGCCATCACCCGGTCCATCAGGAACGCCGCGCGGACCATGTAGCCGCTGGCTTCGAGGACCAAGATAAAGAGGAACAGAATGAGGATCTGCGGCAGGAAGACGATGACCGCGCCGACGCCCGCGATCACGCCGTCGACCAGCAGCGAGCGGAGTAGCGAATCGGGGAGTTCGGCGGTCAGGAAGCCCTGCAACGCGGTGAACCCCGCGTCGATCGCGTCCATGAATGGCTGTGCCCAGCTGAACACCGCCTGGAACATCAGGAACATGATGCCGAGCAACAGGATCGGCCCCGCGACGGGGTGCAGCGCGACCGCGTCGAGCATGTGCGTCCAGCGGCGGACCTGCGTCTCGGATACGGTCGCGGACGTGGCGATTTGCCGCGCGCGGCGCTGGAGCGTGACGATGTCGTCCTGCACGCTGCCGTTGGATTTGCGGAGGCGCATCGGGCCGTTGACGACGATGCCGGATAAGGCCGCTTTCAACTCGTCGAGACCGCGCTTGCGCACCGCGACGGTCGGGATCACCGGCACGCCGAGTTCGCGCTCGAGCACCTTGGGATCGAGCTTCAGCCCGTCGCGCTCGGCGAGATCGACCATGTTGAGCGCGACCACGACCGGCAGGCCGAGCGCGATCAGCTGGAGCGTGAAGCGGAGGTGGTTGTCGAGATTGGCGGCATCGACGACGACGACCAGTGCGTCGGGCAGGCGCTCGCCGTCCTGCGTGCCGGTGACGACGTCGCGCGTGACTCGCTCGTCGGGGGAAGAGGGTTCGAGGCTGTACGCGCCGGGCAGGTCGACCAGCTCTACGGGCCGGCCGTCGTCGAGCATCAGCCGCCCGACCTTCCGCTCGACCGTGACGCCGGGATAATTGCCGACCTTCTGGCGCGCACCCGTGAGCGCGTTGAACAGCGCGCTCTTGCCGGCATTGGGATTGCCGACCAGCGCAACCAGCGGTGCTGCGTTCATTTTATGGGATTATTCAGCCGCGGCAGGCATGGGCGAAACGTGGATCGCGCCGGCAACGGCACGGCGCAGCGCAACCGTCATCCGGCCGATCCGGCAGGCGATCGGGCCTTGGCCCAGCGTCGCGCGGTGCAGCACCTCGACATCGACACCCTCGTCGAAGCCGAGTTCGCGCAACCGGCGCGCCTCGGGATCGGCAAGTCGCGCCCATTCGATCGCGGCAACGATGCCATGCTGCTTGCGAGGCAGCGTTTCGAGGCTGACGGAACGATCGGGGCGAGTGTCCATGATGCGACTGATTATCAGTAACGCTCGGGGAAGGGAAGCCCTAACCGTCGTGAGTTACGACCGCCTCGACGCCTCGCCATCCAGATGAAAGTCAGAATATAGAAGCACTTAGCGACTGTTAGCAGCTTCAGGCAGTTGGATAGCGCAGGCGGCCGACGAATCGCGACAGGCTGAAACCGTGCTCGGTGCGCTTGAGGAAGCCGGCCTTGGCCTTTTCGAACTGCATGATCCCGTCGATGCGACGACCGAGGAACGCGCGCGTCTCGGCGAGGCCTTCGCTCTCGTCGTCGAGGAAGACCGTGATCGTCGACGCATACACGCCGAGCAGGATCGTCCGCTTGGTGTAGTAATTATAGTCGGTCGCGACATCGCCGGCCGCGCGCCAGATCGTGTCGACCGTCCGCCAGCCAAGCCGCGTCGCCTTCGCCAGGTTCTGCGGCAGCGCGAGGATCGCGAGCGCGCGCCGCAGCGATTCGCGATCGATCGACGTCGCGTTCAGGCGGGCTTCGACCAGCGCGGTGATCCTCTCGCGGATCTTCATCAGCGCCAGCCGCTCGGGCGGCACTGCAGCGAGCATCACCCCGTCGATGTGCGCGAACCACGCGTCGATCATGTCGACCGGGCCGTCCTTGAACGCGAGCGGGGCGATGTCGGTGTCGATCGCCTCGGCCTGCGCGGCCATATCGCGCGCGGCATCGCTCCAGCCGTCGAACGCCGCGTTGGCGGCGATGCCGGGGGCGAGCTTTGCGCGGATTTCGTCGAGCGTAAGGTCCTGGGTCATACCGTCTCCTGCCGTTCAAAATCAGGCGTATCAAGCGTGTGTTCAAGGGGGGGCGACACTTCCGGGGGAGGCCCGCGGCGGACGAGCACCAGCGCGACCGCCACCATCACGACGCCGACCAGGTCCGCCGCGCCAAGCCGCTCGCCGTACACCAGCCAGCCGACCACACCGGCGACCACCGGCTGGATCAGCAACGCGATCCCGATCACCAACGGCGAGAAGCGGCCGAGCGCATAGATCATCAAGCCTTGCCCGAGCACCTGGCTGCACAGGGCAAGTCCGATCAGCGGCCCCCAGTGCGTCGGCACCACCCGCTCCCCCATCACCAGCGCGAACACGAGCAGCGGCACGATCCCCGCCAGCGTCGACAGGGTCAGCGCGGACAGTGGCGCCAGCGTCGCCCGCGCGCGCGCCATCAGGATGAAATAGACCGTATAAAGCAGCCCCGCGAGGATGCAGAGCAGATCGCCCGCAAGGTTCTTCGCATCGAGCTGATAGGAACGCCCCAGCAACAGCGTCGCCCCGGCCGCCGCCAACGCCAGTGCCCAGCCCTGCGTCCGCGTCGGCCATGTCTTCGCGATCAGGAAGCCGTAGATCGGGAACATCAGCGTCGCCGCGTTGCCGAACAGCGTCGCGTTGGCGAGCGTCGTGCGCCGGATACCGAGGTGCCATGCCCCAAGATCGGCCGCGAAACACACGCCGCCGACGATCAGCCCGATCCACACGCCCCGGCTCAACCGAGTCGGCCGTGCGCCCTGCTGAACCGCGAGCGCGATCAGGAACGGCACGGCGAGCGTGAGCCGCCAGAACCCCGCGGCCACCGGCCCGACCTCGGTCGCGCGGACGAACCACGGCCCGAACGCCAGCGCGACGTTCGCCACCACCAGCGCCGCGAAGGCGATAAGCCCCGGCGCGGCGACACTTTCCGCAACTGGCGTCAAACCGTGCGGCGTATCGGGCACGCTAGATAATCTTTGCGGGTCGGGACGATGCATGCCGCCCTGTAGCCTCCTATCTTCCGCCCGTCAGGCCAATAAGGAGCCCCCATGCCTAGCCTTTTCGATCCGATTACCCTTGGTGCCGTCGAAGCGCCCAACCGCATCATCATGGCGCCGCTCACCCGCGGGCGTGCCGACAGGGATGCGGTGCCGACCGACATCATGGTCGAGTATTATACGCAGCGTGCGAGCGCCGGCCTGATCATCTCGGAAGCCACCGGCATCAGCCGCGAAGGCCTTGGCTGGCCGTTCGCGCCGGGCCTGTGGACCGATGCGCAGGTTGCCGCCTGGAAGCCCGTCACCGACTCGGTCCATGCCGCCGGCGGCCGGATCGTCGCACAGCTGTGGCACATGGGTCGCCAGGGCCATTCGTCGGTGTACGAGACGCAGCCCGTATCGTCGTCGGCAACCGCGACCGAAGGCCAGGCGCATACGTTCGAGGGCAAGAAGGACTTCGAGGTCGCACGTCCGCTCGAGACCAACGAGATCCCGCGTTTGCTGAACGATTACGAGCTGGCAACCAAGAACGCGCTCGCGGCAGGCTTTGACGGCGTGCAGATTCACGCAGCCAATGGCTATCTGATCGACCAGTTCCTACGCGACAACGCCAATTTCCGCACCGATGAGTACGGCGGCTCGATCGAGAACCGCGTCCGCCTGCTCCGCGAAGTCGCCGAGCGCGTGATCTCGGTCGCCGGCGCTGATCGCGTCAGCGTCCGCCTGTCGCCCAACGGCGATTCGCAGGGCGTCGACGACAGCAACCCCGAGGCGCTGTTCACTGCCGCCGCCAAGGCGCTGTCCAATCTCGGCATCGCGTTCCTCGAACTGCGCGAGCCCGGCCCCGATGGTACGTTCGGCAAGACCGACGTGCCGAAGCTCAGCCCGGCGATCCGGAAAGTCTTCAAGGGCGTGCTGATCGTCAACTCGGACTACACGACGGTCGAGGAGGCGCAGGCCGAGCTCGATTCGGGCAATGCCGACGCGATCACCTTCGGTCGCACGTTCATCGCGAACCCGGACCTGCCCGAGCGCCTGCGCACCGGCGCACCGCTCGCGAAGGACGATGCGAAGACGTGGTACAGTCAGGGCCCCGAGGGCTATATCGACTATCCCGCGCTCGAGACCGTGAACGCCTGAACTTAATCCTCCCCCGCAAGGGGGGGTGGCAGGCGCCAGCCTGACGGAGGGGGAGGCACGCGCTAACGGTGGTTCCGCGTCCTCCCCCTCCGTCACCTTCGGCGACACCTCCCCCTGGCGGGGGAGGATCACGAAGGGCTGACTCTGGTCACCCGCCCCGCGTTCGCCTAGCAGCGCGCCTCCGCGTCGTACGGCGCACCGGTGACGACAGGATATCTAATGACCGACGGCTGGCCGAGCGGCGGCAGGGGAACGGGGCCGCTCACGCCCGGCACCGCCGACCGTGCCGCAAAGCGGGCGGAAGAGCGTGCCAATGGCCGCGAGCAGCGCGCGAAGGAGCGGCTGGCCGCGTCCGAACAGCGGTCCGAATCGCGCGCGGCGCAACGCGATCTCCAGTCCCAGGACCGCGAACGCGCCCGCGATAGCCGGCGGATCGAGGAGGATCAGCGGATCAAGGCGCGCCTCGATGCACCGCCGACCAACGACGTCGAGGCGCTGAAGATCTCCAAACGCCGCCGCTCGGGCGCGCTTGCCCGCAGCGGCGAGGAATCGAAGACCGACCGCGACACGCGCAGCTACAAGACGATCGTCGACACCGCGCGGATCCGTACGCTCGCCGATCGCGGCGCGTCGGTGGCGGGGCTTGCCGGCGCGTTCGGCATCACGATCGAAGAGGTCGAGGCGGCGTTGCTCGAAACGGCCCCACCGGAGACGGCCGCGCAGGACTGACGCCGTCAGGCGTGGCGGTCTCCCGCAAGCCACGCCTTCGCCTCGTCGATGTCGAGGAACGTCCGGCAGTTCTCGGCCTTCAGATAGCGTTCGGTCTGGAGCTTCGCCAGATGCGACGCGACGACCGCCGCAATCGGCGCCGACGTCACCTTCAACGCCTTGGGCATCATCGCTTCCAGCGCATCGATCACCGTCAACGGCTGGATCGCGGCCTTGCGCAAGTCGGCGAGCACCACGAACGGACCGTGATACAGCCGCGCCGCCGTGCCGCGCGCGAGCAGTTCGGCGGAGAAGGCCGCGGTCGTCGCGACCGACCAGAACCCCTCGGTAACGATCGTGAGCGTCTTGGTCGGCGCGTCGAAGCTGATCGTGTACATGCCGCCGTCCGCTATCATCGGCATCTTAACGATATGCTGTCGCTCGCCGTCAATCGGTCCCCGGCAGGTCGACATGGATCCGCCGGAAACGTGCCTCGACCAGGCTATAGGCCCCGAACAGCGCCAGCCCGATCCCGGTCAGCGCGAGCAGCCACTTGCCGCCCGGTTGCGCCTGCAGCCGTTCCAGCGCCTCGGCCACGCCACCCGCGTCGCTGGCATGCGCGGTCCAGGCGGCCAGCGCGAACAATCCGGCGACGATCAGGAACACGAGCGCCCGTGCTCCGTAGCCGATCCGGCCCATCGTGCAGACATAGCCCGGCGCGGGGGCGTCGCCGCGCAGGTCGTGGATGAAGTCGCCGCGCCACGCCTTCTGCGCCTGCTGGACCGCGGCGACCAGCACGCCGACCGCGACCGCGCCGACCAGTACGCGTCCGGCCGGCTGGTCGAGCAGCAACGCGGTCCAGTCGCGCGCGCTCTCGTCGCCGGGCGAGACGGCGATCTTGCCCTTGCCCAGATCGAGCGCGAGCCGAGTCGCGGTCCAGGCGAGGATCAGATGCGCGATACCGCTGACGACATGGCCAATCCGCCTGAGGCTGCCCTTGGCATCGCGGGTGATCTGCTCCGGGTTAGCCGCGGCCTCGGTCAGTCGCCAGATCGCATAGCCGAGCAACCCGGCGGCCACGATCGCCAGCAGCACCGGGCCGAGCGGTCCGCCCGCCATCGACCCGATCGCGCCCTGGTTGTCGGCAACCTCGCCGCCGTGCAGCGCCGCGTCGACCGCGAACCAGCCGACGAGGATGTACACAACGCCACGCGCGGCAAAGCCGAGCTTGGCGAGCCACGTCGCATTCGCATCCGAGATCATTACCGCCCCCTTGTTACGCAGGCATAACGGTGCAGCGGTCGCGACGTTCCTGTAAGGCCGTCGAGGACGATTGGCGCGGTTCCCGAAGGTCTGTTTCCCCTGCGAAGGCGGGGCTCCAGTCTGGGCTCCCGCCTTCGCGAGAGAACGAGGCAGGGCATCGTGCCGCGCAACTGCCGACACGTGCTTGCTCAAGGGCACAAACACCGTAGCTGTCGAGGGGCGGCGCGGCGGGGGGATCGAGGGCCGATGTGCCCCCGGTTCCGCCAAAGCTCTCCGATTTTCGCCGTTCAGACCCAATCGATCCTCCCCCGCCAGGGGGAGGTGGCGCCGTAGGCGACGGAGGGGGCGGACACGGAACAGCGGTTACCCTTACCTCCCCCTCCGTCAGGCCGACGCCTGCCACCTCCCCCTGGCGGGGGAGGATTGTAGGTTGGGCGTTGGTTCGGTCCGGTGCTCGCAAGGGAAGGAACACGTAGTGGCCGTCGAAAGGGTAAGGTTATTCGTCGACCGTGTCGGAGGTGAAATCGAGCCGCGCGCCGTCCAGCGTCCTTTCTATCCGAGCCTTCGCAGCCGCGTCCGCCGCCTTCTCCGCCGCCGTCCGCCCGAACAGCCTGCGGTTCCGATCCGCCCGCACCGATGCCTCGTCTCGCGCGCGCTGCTTCCGGACGAGGCGCATGTTGATTACGTCACCCATGGCTTGCTCTCTGCGCCCGCCAGTCCCCAGCCGATCTCCGTCCCCGGCCAGTCTTCGGGCTGCCACGGACCGACGCGGCCGATCCATTCGCCGGTATCGCGTAATGTCACCGCGAACATCGAGAAGCCGCGAATGCTCCACGCGCCTGCCATCGCGCACAGACCACGCGAGGCGACGCTGCGCGACTGCACGCCGCCGGGATGACGCATCGTGACGGGATCGGCGTGGAACGCGTACCAGGCTTCGGCATCCTCCGGTCCCAAGGGCCGGAGTAACAGGCGCTCCGTCAGGAGCACCGGTGCAGTCACGCGACGAAGCGGTCCTTCAGCGCCAGCATCGCCAGCGCCGCGTTGGCCGCGCCACCGCCCTTGTCGCCTTCGGTGGGCTTTGCGCGCGTCAGCGCCTGCGCCTCGTTCTCGGTGGTCAGGATGCCGTTGCCGATCGGCAGGCCGTCCATCGTCAGCTGCATGATCCCGCGTGCGCTCTCGCTCGCGACGATCTCGAAATGATAGGTCTCGCCGCGGATCACGACGCCAAGCGCGACATAGGCGTCGAACGTCTCGCTCTCGGCCGCCAGCGCGATCGCGCCCGGCACTTCGAGAGCGCCTGGCACGGTGATCGTCTCGTGCGTGTGGCCGGCGGCTTCGATCGCGGCCTTCGCGCCTTCGACCAGCAGGTCGTTCAGGTGATCGTAGAACCGGGCTTCGACGATGAGGAGATGCGCCATCAGTTGCTCTTTTTCGTGTTCAGGGACGCGATCGGGCGCTCGCCGACGATCGACAAGCCGTAGCCGTCGAGGCCGACCAGCGTGTGATGCGTGTTGGTGATCAGCACCATGTCGTGGACGCCGAGTTCGGTCAGGATCATCGCGCCGACGCCGTAGTCGCGCAGTTCCTCCATGTCCGGAGTGATCTCTGCGCCCGCCTTCTTCATCACCGCGGAGGTGAAGGTGTTGCTGCGCGGGCGGTTGATGACGACGATCACGCCGGCGCCTTCGTCCGCGATCATCTGCATCGAGCGCGCGAGGATACGACCGCGATCGCCCGACTCGCCGAAGATGTCCGCGAACGGCGACAGCGCGTGCATGCGGACGAGCGTCGGCTTGGCGGGGTCGATCTTGCCCTTCACGAGCGCGACCTGCTCGGTGCCGGTCGCCTTGTTCCAGAACGTCAGCGCGCTCCAGTCGCCACCCCATTCGGAGGTGAACTTGGCCTCGGCGCGCTTCTCGACGAGGTGATCATAGCGGCGGCGATAGGCGATCAGGTCGCGGATCGTGCCGATCTTGACGTTGTGGAACTGTGCGAAGGTGACGAGGTCGTCCATCCGCGCCATCGTGCCGTCCTCGTTCATGATCTCGCAGATCACGCCCGAGGGATTGAGCCCCGCCAGCCGCGCAACGTCGACCGCCGCCTCGGTATGGCCGGCGCGTACGAGAACGCCGCCCTCGCGCGCGACCAACGGGAAGACGTGGCCGGGGGTGACGATGTCCGCCTTCTGCTTGGTCGCATCGATCGCCACCGCGATCGTCCGCGCGCGATCGGCCGCCGAAATGCCCGTCGTGACGCCTTCGAGCGCCTCGATCGAGACGGTGAACGCGGTCTCGTGCCGGGTGCCGTTGTTGCGGCTCATCAGTTCGAGCCCGAGTTCCTCGGTGCGGTCCTTGGACAGTGCCAGGCAAATCAGGCCGCGACCGAACTTGGCCATGAAGTTGATCTTCTCCGGCGTCGCCATCTGCGCGGGGATGACGAGGTCGCCCTCGTTCTCGCGATCCTCGTCGTCGACCAGGATGAACATCCGGCCGTTGCGCGCCTCGTCGATGATCTCTTCGGGGCTCGACAGATAGCCGTGCTTCAGGCGCCCCAGTTCGGCGGTACGTTCAGCTGGCTTTGACACGGTAATGCTCCATGCGTTGGAGATAGCGGGCGAGGACGTCGATCTCGATATTGACCGACTGTTCCACGTGGATCGTCCCGAGCGTGGTGACGCCCCAGGTATGCGGAATGATGTTGAGGCCGAATTCGACCTCTCCGTCGATGTCGCGGACGCTGTTGACGGTCAGCGAGACGCCGTCGACCGTCACCGAACCCTTGGGCGCGATGAACGGCGCGATGTCGGCGCCGGCGCGGATCGTGACGCGGTGCGAGCCGCCTTCCTCCGCCAGCGCGACGACAGTGCCGAGCCCGTCGACATGGCCGGTAACGATATGCCCGCCAAGTTCGTCGCCGAGCTTCATCGCACGTTCGAGGTTATATGTCCGTCCCGCGGTCCACTGGTCCTTGGCGGTGCGGCTGATCGTCTCACCCGACACGTCGACGGCGAACCAGTTCGGCCCCTTGTCGACGACGGTGAGGCATACGCCCGAACACGAGATCGACGCGCCGAGATCGATGGTGGCGGTATCATAGACGGTACTGACGATCACGCGCGTATCGCCGGGCGATTCCACGGATGTGACGGTGCCGATGTCGGTGACGATTCCGGTAAACATTATCCCTCGTTTCGTTCGCGCTCGTAGACCTCGAGCCGGTCGCTGCCAAGTTGCCGCGCATCGACGATCGCCCAGCGATCATGCGCCGCGGCCAGGTCGGCGAGGCCGATGTCGCGGAGTGCGTGTTGGCCGCCGCCGATCAGGATCGGTGCGCGGTAGAGAAGGAGGCGGTCGACGAGATCGGCCGCGAGGAAGGCCGACGCTACGGCCGCGCCGCCTTCGATCAGGATGTGGTCGACATTGGGGAGGGTGGCGATGGCAGATGGGGAGGGGATCACGGTCCAACCGGCATGCCCGTCGTCCGCGGCAATCCCGTCAACCCGGCGAATGCCGGGGTCTCCCGGTGAGGCTCGGTCGTGGTCGCCCACCGGAATATTCCCGCTTTCGCTGGGATGGCGGGGGGAGGGGGTGGCGGCGAGTGTCGTCGACAACAGCACGCGCTTAGGGCCCCGCGCTTCCAGACCCAGCAACCGCACGTCGAGTCGCGGGGTGTCGGCGTCATACGTCCCCCGCCCGACGAGAATGGCCTCATGCCGACTCCGTTCGAGATGCGCATGGGCGCGGGCCTGCGGGCCGGTGATCCAGCGGCTCGAGCCGTCCGGCATCGCGATGCAGCCGTCGAGCGATGTCGCGAGCTTCAGCGTGACGTGAGGGCGGCCACGTGCTTGCCGGGTAAGGAAGCCGGCCATCGAACGTCGGGATTCGGTCGCGCGAACACCCCGCGTCACGGTGATGCCAGCGGCCTCCAGCCGGGCAAACCCCTGGCCCGCGGTTCGCGCATCAAGATCCTCGAGAGCGGCAACGACCCGCCCGACGCCCGCTTCGATCAGCAAGTCGCTACACGCCGGCCCGCGCGGTGATCGATGCGCGCACGGTTCCAGCGTGACGTAGGCCGTAGCCTCCCGCGCCTTCACGCCGGCCTCGGCCAGCGCCATCGCCTCGGCATGCGGACGTCCGCCCGCCTGCGTCCAGCCACGCCCGACGACTCGGCCCTTGTTGACGATCACGCAACCAACACTGGGATTGGGCGCGGTCCGTCCGCGACCGCGCTCGGCCAGCGCCAACGCGGTGCCCATCCACCGAGCATCCGTCGCCTGGGTCAGATCCCCATGGCCTTCAGCTTGTCGTCCAGCCGCTTGAACGACGCGCGTTGCGCATCCTCGCGCGCTTTCTGCTCGGCGACGGCCTTGGCCTTGATCGGCGCGTCGATCTTCTGCTGCGCGACGATCTGCGCATCGGTGCGATCCGCGGGCCATTGCTCGACGTAGATGATCTTCGGCCGGT
Organism: Sphingomonas sp. OK281; assembly: GCF_900115295.1. GTDB lineage: Bacteria > Pseudomonadota > Alphaproteobacteria > Sphingomonadales > Sphingomonadaceae > Sphingomonas. The sequence goes on from NZ_FOVZ01000002.1 coordinate 120,661, forward strand.
ATTCCTTCTCGACGTACGAGTCCTTCATGAACGCGTAGATCAGGAAGCTGGTGACACCGAGCGCGGCGACGAGAAAAATGAGCTCGTACGGCCGACGCTGGCTGAGGAAGAGCCGCAGGTCGCGATAGGCGACGATCGGCGTGAAGCGACTGAAAAAGCCCATGCGCGCCAAGATAGGGGGGCGGAGCCGGCTAGGCCAGCCCCGCACGCCCCAGCTTTGGTTTGCGGGGCCTTAGTTCTGGAGCACGAACGTCAGCGCCATCGATCGCCACGCCTCGACCGGAACGCCGTCGCGAGTCGCGGGCTTGAACCGCCACTTCGCCAGCGCACGATCCAACGTCGCGCGGTAGAACGCGTCGGTGGTCGCGCTGACCCGCTCGACCTGCTTCACGCGACCGTCGACGCCGACCAGCACGCGCACGACGACTCTGCCCTCGCGTTCGGCGCGGCGTTCCTCGGACGGATAGCTCGGCTGGAAATCCGCGGCGTAGCGTGGGTCGATGCCCGGCTGGACGAACAGGGGCGGCAGTTTCGGCGGATCGACCGCGACGGTGCCCGTTCCGCTGCCTTCGACGCCGATCGGCGGCGTGTACGGGAGCGGATCGGGGGCGACCGTGAAGCCGTTATCGGTGATGGTCGGCACCAACGGGGTCGGCGCATCGGGACGCGGGGCGGGGCGCGGTTGCTGGCGGACCAACGGATCTGCGGGTGGCACCGGCTCGGGCGGCGGGGGCGGAGTATACGGCACATAGGTGACGAGTGGCTTGTCGGGCACGAACGGCAGCACGTGCGGCGCCGCAAAGAACAAGGCTCCGATCACCACGGCGTTGATGGCCAGCGCGACGCCGAGGCTTCCGGGATTGAATCCGCCCGTCCGGTTCAGTCGATCCGCGTACATTACCGTCTCCTTCGCTTCTCCTCGAGGATGGCGGCGAGATAGGTACCGCCAAGTGGGATGGTACATCATTACATTTCGGAGGCAAGGGGTTTGGGGGGGCGAGGTATGCTGACTTCATGTTGTCGTTCTCGGGCGATGTTTGCCGGTCGGCACCAACGGGCTCGACCAACTTACCGTACTGCGCTGGCGCCCCACCACTCGCCCGCGGGCACCACCCCGGCGAAGGCCGGGGCCCAATTGGAAAGGTTGGAATAATGGAGCGCGGCGCCCGTTCGCGACGTCCCCCAATTGGGCCCCGGCCTTCGCCGGGGTGGTGGTGAAAGGGAAGGGTGGTGCTTTTTTCGACCGCCGGCAGGGACAGTCTGCTGCGACCAATTCCGCCGCCGCCGCCCTTCCTTGTCCTCCCGCGAAGGCGGGAGCCCAGTCTGGACTCCCGCCTTCGCGGGAGGACAAGCTTCTTGGAAGCTCGACCGCCGTTCAGGAACGCCAGATCAACGCGCCGCGAGTCGTTCCAAAGCCCGCTCGCGCCCGATCAACGGCAGCAACGCCGCCATGTCGGGACCATGATCACGCCCCGTCAGCGCCCGTCGCAACGGCAGGAACAGCGCCTTCCCCTTGCGCCCCGTCTCCGCCTTCAACCGAGCCGTCAGCGCGTGCCAGGGATCGCTCGACCAGTCGATCTCTCCAGCCGCCACCAGTGCCTGATCGAGATACGCCGCGTCGATCTCGCCCTCGACGGCAACCGGCCCCTCGATCACGCCCCACCAATCCGCCGCATCGGCCAGCGTCATCAGGTTCGGCCGCACCGCCTCCCACGCCGCCACGTCCATGCCGTCCGGCAACCGCGCGGCCACCGCCTCATACGGCAGCGCATGCAGGATCCGCGCGTTCAACGCCGCCAGTTCCGCCTCGTCGAACCGCGCCGGCGCCCGCCCGAACCGCGCAAAGTCGAACCCTGCGATCAGCGGTGCGGCATCGGCGATCGGCTCGACCGGATCGCTCGTCCCGATTCGCGCCAGCAGCGCACGCACTGCCTGCGGCTCGATCCCGACCTCGCGGAAATGATCGACGCCGAGCGAGCCGAGCCGCTTCGACAGCTTGCCCTCCGCCCCCGTCAGCAACGCCTCGTGCGCGAACCGCGGCGGCGTGACGCCGAGTGCTGAGAACATCTGCAACTGGAGCGCGGTGTTCGACACGTGATCCTCGCCGCGCACGACATGAGTCACGCCCATCTCGGCATCGTCGATCGCCGACGGCAGCATATACAGCCACGATCCGTCCGCGCGCCGGATCACCGGATCGCTCATCGTCTTCGCCTCGAAATGCGCCGTGCCGCGGATCAGGTCGTCCCACGCGATCGCCGAGTCGTGATCGAGCTTGAACCGCCAATGCGGCTTCACGCCGTCCGCCTCGAGCTTCGCCCGCGCGTCGTCGTCCAGCGCCAGCGCCGCGCGGTCGTAGATCGGCGGCAACCCGCGCCCGGCCTGGATCTTGCGCTTCAGGTCGAGCTCCTGCGTGGTCTCGTACGCGGGATACACGTGCCCGCTCGCGACCAGCGCCGCGAACCGCGCCTCGTACAAGGCGAACCGCGCCGACTGCCGCTCCTCCGCGTCGGGCGTCATCCCGAGCCAGTCGAGATCGGCGCGGATCGCATCGACGAACCGCTCTTCGCTGCGCTCGGGATCGGTATCGTCGATCCGCAGCACGAATTTCCCGCCATTCGCGCGCGCGAACATCCAGTTGTGGAGCGCGGTGCGGATGTTGCCGACGTGCAGTCGGCCGGTGGGCGAGGGGGCGAAACGGGTGATCACGGTCATCGTTGCGACCTATAAGCGAACGCGACCCACGGCAACGTACGCAGCCGTATCAGGTCGGTCGAACGACCTGCGCCGTTCGCCGGAGGTCGTCGATCGCCGCGGCGGACATCGCCCTCTTCGGTGCGAAGTGGAAGAGTTGCTCGTTCAGCCCGAACGCGAAGATGGCCTTGGTCTCGAACCAGTCATGATAGTCCGACCATGGCATATCGCTCATGCTCGTATCCGACCGGAACACGACCCGCTCGTCGGTCCAGGCGAAACTAAACTCTCTGTCGAGCGCGCGCTGCTGGCGAAACAACCGTCTCGCACGGCGCGGGATGAACACGAATGCGATGGCCAGAATGACCGCGAGCCAGATCAGCGCGATGCAGACGCCAAAGAGAACGTCACCGGTCCGGACCGATCCGGTATCGAGCAAGCCGATCGCCGCGCCGGCCGCCGCGCCGATCAGCAGGATGATGACCATCCGTACGATGAAGCGTCGCCGCTTAAGGCTGCGCAGGAAACTCCCGCGGGCGACCGCGATATAATCGTCGGCAATCGGTGTGAATGCGAATCGGTCCGCCATTGCGCCGCTTTCCCCGCCACTCTTTCCCGATGCCGTTCGTCATCCTAAGGGAGCACGGTCCGCGGGAAAAGGCGATACTATGAAACTGATGACCGGCAATTCGAACCTGCCGCTGGCGCAGGAAATCTCCGCCTATCTGGAGATCCCGCTGACCGACGTCAGCGTGCGCCGCTTCGCCGACGAGGAGGTCTTCGTCGAGATCAACGAGAACGTCCGCGGCGAGGACGTGTTCGTGATCCAGTCGACCGGCTATCCCGCCAACGACAACCTCATGGAATTGCTCATCATGATCGACGCGCTGAAGCGTGCGTCGGCGCGGCGCATCACTGCGGTGATCCCGTATATGGGCTATGCGCGACAGGACCGGAAGCCGGGCCCGCGTACGCCGATCTCGGCCAAGCTGGTCGCCAACCTTATAACCGTCGCGGGCGCGAACCGCGTGTTGTCGGTCGACCTGCACGCCGGGCAGATCCAGGGCTTCTTCGATATCCCCACCGACAATCTTTATGCGGCGCCGGTGATGTCGGCGGATATCCTCGCGCGGTTCAAGGGCAAGAATTTGATGGTCGTGTCGCCGGACGTCGGCGGCGTGGTGCGTGCACGCGTGCTCGCCAAGCGACTCGACAACGCCCCGCTCGCGATCGTCGACAAGCGCCGCGAGCGCGCGGGCGAGTCGGAGGTGATGAACATCATCGGCGAAGTCGAGGGGCGCTTCTGCATTCTGGTCGACGATATCGTCGATTCGGCGGGGACGCTGTGCAACGCGGCGGCGGCACTGAAGGAAGCGGGCGCCGAGGACGTCGTCGCCTATGTCACGCACGGCGTATTGTCGGGTGGAGCCGTCGCCCGAGTCGAGGGCTCGGAACTGCGCGAGCTGGTAATCACCGATTCGATCGGCAACCACGAGGTCATCAAGGGTGCGCACGGCAAGATCCGCCATCTGCAGATCGCACCGCTGCTGGGCGAGGCGATCAAGCGGATCGCGGACGAGACGAGCGTGTCGAGCTTGTTCGACTGACGGACGCAGGCGCGGCAACGTCCGCGCCGATGCTCGCCTAGCAGGCAGCGCCCGCCGGGGGCTTTGCCGACGTGCCACTACCGTTCTCCTGCGAACGCAGGAGTCCAGGGTAATCAAGCGCGGGACTGAGTAATCCTGGGTTCCTGCGCTCGCAGGAAATATGCACGCGCGTTACCGTCGGCAAAGCCGCCGTCGGATGGGTTCGCTTGGGCGACCCACCGGCCGAGCCTGCGATGGCGCATCGCTACGCGTGCGCATCGGCACGGGCGTTGCCGCGCCTATCGCTGGCTTAGCGCCACGATATGCTCGAACACCGCCGGATGCAGCGGTTTCGCGAACGCACAGCCATATTTGAACTTGTCGCGCCATGCGACCACCGCCTCGAGCGCGGCCAGGCCGGGCAGCGTCAACCACACGACCGTCCCGGGCCACAAGGTAAAGCTCGTCTCCGCGCGAAACCCGGACAGCGAAAGGTCGGTCACTTCGATCTCGAATCGCGTCTGGCCCCGATCGCGCAGGTGCGCACGCATCTTGACGGCCTTGCGCAGCGCCTGACGGAGCTCCTCGCCTTTCGGTTCGGCAGGGGGGATGGGGACGGGCTGTGTCATGTCCGGAACACTGCTCCCCAAGTGGTTACTATTCTCCAAACGCCTTACGATTCGGCAGCTTGGGATTAGGCCGAACGCGGCTGGACCGGGGCACGGATGCCGGCACGCGAGCGCCGCTTGAGTTCGGCCTTCAGTTCCTCGGGCCTGGGCGCGACGAGGAAGCCGAAGCTCACATTGCCCTCCTTGGTCTCGACGACATGATGCAAGCGGTGCGCCTGGACGATCCGCTTCATGTATTTCGACTTGGGCAGATACCGCGTCGGGATCCGCTGGTGCACGATCACGTCGTGGAACCCGAAATAGATCGCGCCATAGGCGGCAATTCCCGCGCCGATCCAGGCGAACCCCGGCCACCAGCCGAGCTGCACGCCGCCCAGCAGCAACACGAACGACGGCACCGCGAAGATCGCCGCGTACAGGTCGTTCAGTTCCCAGTTGCCGTGCCGTGCACGGTGGTGGCTCTCGTGCAGGAACCAGCCGAAGCCATGCATCACCCAGCGGTGCGCGGCATAGGCGAACGCCTCCATGCCGATCACGGTGCCGAGGAACAGAAGGATGCCGAGCCAGATCGCCATGGGCCTCATATAGGGGCGGTAAAGCGTCACGGCAAAAGGCGAATTGTCCTAGCGGAAACCAAGATTATTCCGTGCTCAAACCACGTTATTGCGAACGAGACGCAAGTGCATATGCCTTAAGGGTGGATTTGCCGCGCGCCCTGTGCTTTACGCCCAACCAATTCCCGAGTTTCCTAAAAATTGCGTGGAGCCTTCCCGATGAACATCCATGAATACCAGGCCAAGGAACTGCTGGCCAAGTTCGGCGTCCCCGTCCCCGCCGGTTTCGCGGCGCTGACCGTCGAGGAGGCCGTCGAGGCCTCGAAGAAGCTTCCCGGACCGCTCTATGTCGTCAAGGCGCAGATCCACGCCGGCGGCCGCGGCAAGGGAAAGTTCGTCGAGCTCGGCCCCGACGCCAAGGGCGGCGTCCGCCTCGCCAAGACCGAGGACGAGGTTCGCGCGGCGGCAACCGACATGCTCGGCAACACGCTCGTCACGATCCAGACGGGTGACGCGGGCAAGCAGGTCAACCGCCTGTACGTCACCGACGGCGTCGACATCGACAAGGAATTCTACCTCGCGCTGACGCTCAACCGCACCACCGGCCGGGTGATGATGGTCGTCTCGACCGAAGGCGGCATGGACATCGAGGCGGTCGCGCACGACACGCCCGAGAAGATCCAGTCGATCGACATCGACCAGGCGACCGGCTTCATGCCGCATCACGGTCGCGCCGTCGCTGCTGCGCTGAAGCTGACCGGCGATCTCGCCAAGCAGGCCGCGAACACCGCGTCGAAGCTGTATGACGCGTTCATGGGCACCGATGCCGAGCAGATCGAGATCAACCCGCTCGCCGTCACCAACGACGGCAAGCTGATGGTGCTCGACGCGAAGGTCGCATTCGACGGCAACGCGCTGTTCCGCCACAAGGACCTGCTCGAACTGCGCGACGAGACCGAGGAAGATCCCGCCGAGCTCGAGGCGTCGAAGTACGACCTCGCCTACATCAAGCTCGATGGCGACATCGGCTGCATGGTCAACGGCGCGGGCCTGGCGATGGCGACGATGGACATCATCAAGCTCAACGGCATGTTCCCGGCCAACTTCCTCGACGTCGGCGGCGGCGCCAACAAGGAGAAGGTGACGGCGGCGTTCAAGATCATCCTCGCGGATCCGAACGTGAAGGGCATCCTGGTCAACATCTTCGGCGGCATCATGAAGTGCGACATCATCGCCGACGGCATCGTCGCCGCGGCGAAGGAAGTGAACCTGTCGGTGCCGCTCGTCGTCCGCCTCGAGGGCACGAATGTCGAGAAGGGCAAGGAGATCCTCGCGAACTCCGGCCTCGCGATCGTCCCGGCGAACGACCTTGGCGATGCCGCCAAGAAGATCGTCGCAGAGGTGCAGAAGGTCGCGGCCTAACCGCTGTCGACTGCGCATACTGATTCTGCGAAAAGAGGGGCTCGGACGGAAACGTCCGGGCCCTTTTTCGTTGATGGTGCACACTGTTCGGCAGGTGGTCCGATCGGCATCTCGCCGTGACGCTACGGCATAGCGATGTTTCCATACCGGACTTGCGAAAACGACGCGAAACCGCCATCTGTCCGGCCAACGCCGCCGGGTAACCAGCGGGCGAAACGAATAGATTCACCTTGGAAGGAACCCCGATGAAGGTGCTGGTGCCGGTCAAGCGCGTGCTTGACTACAACGTGAAGCCTCGCGTGAAGGCGGACGGAACGGGCGTCGATCTGGCGAACGTCAAGATGAGCATGAACCCGTTCGACGAGATCGCGGTCGAGGAAGCCATCCGCCTCAAGGACAAGGGCGTTACCGAGATCGTCGTCGTCTCGATCGGCGAGCAGAAGAGCCAGGAAACGCTGCGGACCGCGCTCGCGATGGGTGCAGACCGCGCGATCCTCGTCGTCAGCGAGACCAAGGTCGAGCCGCTGGGCGTCGCCAAGATCCTCGCCAAGATCGTCGAGGAGGAAAAGCCCGACCTCGTCATCCTCGGCAAGCAGGCGATCGACGACGACAACAACCAGACCGGGCAGATGCTCGCTGGCCTCCTGAACTGGGGCCAGGGCACGTTCGCGTCGAAGGTCGAGATCGCCGACGGTTCGGTCAACGTGACGCGCGAAGTCGATGGCGGCGCGGAGACGGACACGCTGAAGCTGCCCGCGATCATCACCACCGATCTTCGTCTCAACGAGCCGCGCTATGCCTCGCTGCCGAATATCATGAAGGCGAAGTCGAAGCCGATGGCGCAAAAGACGCCGGCCGATTTCGGGGTCGACGTGACGCCGCGCCTGACCACGCTGAAGGTCGTCGAGCCCGCCAAGCGCTCGGCCGGGATCAAGGTCGCCGATGTCGACGCACTGGTCGGCAAGCTCAAGGAAATGGGAGTCGCCAAGTGAAGACGCTCGTCTGGGTCGAACATGACGGTCAGGCCGTCAAGGATGCCACGCTGTCGGCGGTGACTGCCGCATCGCAGCTCGGTGAAGTCCATCTGCTGGTCGTCGGCCAAGGCGTCGACGGCGTCGCTGCCGAAGCCGCCAAGATCGCCGGTGTCGGCAAGGTGCACGTCGCCGACGACGCGGCGTTCGCGCATGCGCTCGCCGAGAACGTCGCGCCGTTGATCGTCGAGCTGATGGCCAGCCACGATGCGTTCGTCGCGCCGTCGACCACGCACGGCAAGAACATCGCCCCTCGCGTGGCAGCGTTGCTCGACGTCATGCAGATCAGCGACATCCTGTCGGTCGAGAGCGACGACACATTCACGCGGCCGATCTACGCCGGCAATGCGATCGCGACTGTGCAGTCGACCGACGCGAAGAAGGTCATTACGGTCCGTGGCACGGCATTCGCCAAGGCTGCGACCGACGGTGGCTCGGGCGAGATCGAAGCGGTCGCATCGACCGGCGACAAGGGTCTGTCGACCTTCGCCGGCTCGGAGATCGCCAAGAACGAGCGTCCCGAACTCACGAGTGCGAAGATCATCGTCTCGGGCGGTCGTGCGCTTGCCTCGAGCGACCAGTTCCACGCGATGATCGATCCGCTGGCGGACAAGCTGGGCGCTGGCGTCGGCGCCTCGCGCGCAGCGGTCGACGCAGGCTATGCGCCGAACGACTATCAGGTCGGCCAGACCGGCAAGATCGTCGCGCCGGAAGTCTATGTCGCGGTCGGCATCTCGGGCGCCATCCAGCATCTTGCGGGGATGAAGGACTCGAAGGTCATCATCGCGATCAACAAGGACGAGGACGCGCCGATCTTCCAGGTCGCGGACATCGGCCTGGTCGGCGATCTGTTCAAGATCGTGCCGGAATTGACGGCGAAGCTGTAGGCGAAAGCCGCTGCGCGGGCGAAGCCTCGCGCAACAGCAAGCCCGGCCGGCGGCGCCTCAGCGCCGACCGACGACGCGGGATTTACTCCCGCGTCGCGCGCCACGAACGGGCGGTGTGACTTCGGTCGCACCGCCCGTTCTAGCGTCTGCCGAACGCACAGGTCTGCCGACGCCGAACCGATACGCCGACAAACTGAGGTCTATCGCACCCAAGCGAGCACTACCCCGGCGAAGGCCGGGGCCCAGTTGGGCAACGTTGCCCATGAACAATAGCGCTTTGTTACTGCGACCTTTCCAACTGGGCCCCGGCCTTCGCCGGGGTGGTGGTTGAGTTTGGCAGTCGACGCCCCTGGCGGTATTTCGTGTAAGCCCGATTGAGGTGCTACCGGCAAACCTCGGAAGCTCGGACCTCCCCTCACCGCCACCCACCCCGTTGCCGCCCACCACACGCCTCCCCAATTACCCAGCATGTACGGCGTCCACTCGAACCCGCGCCACCGCCTGATATCTGCTGCGAGCGCCGCGCTACTCTGCGCCGTCATCGGCTACGCGCTTATCATCGGGCTCGGTGTCAGCATTCCCACCGCTCTCCCAGACGCGCTGAAGACGTTCGCGGTCAGCCCGAAAGCCCCTCCACCGCCGCCGCCCGAAAAGATCGTTCCCCGCCCCGCGAAAAGCCACCGTCCCGAAGGCGCGGCGTCCCCCGCCAACCTGCGCTCGAAGGCGACCGAACTCGTCGCCCCCAAGCCGATCGTCCCCCCGATCGTTCCACCGCCCCCGGTTGTCGCCACACTGAGACCAGGCCCCGGCAACGACGCCACGACGGGCGCCGCGCCCGTCCCCGGACCCGGCACGGGCGCAGGCGGCGAGGGAAACGGCACCGGCAGCGGTCGTTCCGGGAATGGCGACGGCGACGGTGGCGCCGAAACCCCGCCCCGCCTCATCAAGGGCCGCTTCAAGAACAAGGACTTTCCCAACGCCGAGGCGGTGATCGGTGCGGGCGGGATCGTCGGCGTGCGCTACACCGTCGAGACCGGCGGCAGCGTCACGCACTGCATGGTCACGCGCTCCAGCGGCAATGCGATGCTCGACGCGACCACCTGCCGCCTGATCGAACTGCGCTTTCGCTACCGCCCCTGGCTCGACGCCGCCGGCCGCCCGGTCCGCTCGACCGTGGTCCACAACCAGGAATGGGTGAACCAGCTCGGGCCGCCTTCACGCGGGGATTGAGCCCAGCCGCCCGCCACTGAGCACCCGCGCCACTGCCGGCGAAACCGCCATCAGCCCCCGCCCCAGAACGATCGTGACCCCGAGCACCAGCAACGGCTGCACCAGCAGATATGCTGGGTACGGCCTCGCCCCCAACGCACCGGTCGCCAGCCCGATCACCGGCCCGAACAGCCAGAGCAGTACCAGGTGATCGCAGAATGCGAGAAACCCGTAGCGCTCGATCCCGCGCAACCGATCCGCGATGCGGCTTCCCGCCAAGCCCCACGCGATCCGCCAGAACAGCACCGCCGACGCCAGTCGAAACACAAGGTCGAACGCCGCCATCGCATGCGGATGCGCGTCGAAGAATACGTTCCCCAGCAACGCAGTCCAGAGTCGCGGCGCGATCAGCACCACGAACGGCAGCGCACACAGGATGACCGACCACCCCGCCACCCGCTCCGCGACGCCAAACCGCCGCGCGGCGATCCCCGCGGTAAAGAACAACAGGATCTGCGGTCGCAGCAACAGCGGGACGTGCACGCCGGACACGCTCCACGCGACCGCCACCAGCGCGACCAGCGCCAGCCAGGCAGTCGATGCGCGTACCAGACCGGGCGCGATCATCATGCAGACGAACAGGTCGCGCAGGAACGGCATCTGCACGTCGATGTCGTTCGCATGCGCCAGCGGCACGAGTTCGTTCAGCGTCCAGCCAATGCTCGACGGCGTCGGTGCCTTCAGGTCGCCGAACGTCGCCGCCGCCCCGACCAGCACGATCGCGATCGCATTCCACAGCACCATCGGCAGCAGGATCGTCCGCGCCTTGCCGATCAGGAACGGACCATAGTCTCGACGCGTCGCCGTCGACACGACCAGCCAGCCGGAGATCATCCCGAGCAGCGGCACCGCGCTGCGTCCGAACACTTCGCTCAGCATCGTTCGCAACACCGCCTGCCAACTGAACGCGACCGCCGCCAATTCCTCCGCGGTGCGCCCGGTCCAGGCATGGACGTAGACGATCCCCATGATCCCGATCAGCCGCGCGATCGCGATCGCGGTGGAGAGCCGGCTATCCGTCCTTCGCGCCGGTTCGGCCGTTCCCGTGTCCAATTCCACCCCTCCGTCTGCGTTCGGCGAGCGCCTTACCCGGCTTGTTCCGTGCGAACACCTCCTTCAGGATGGAGCGGACGCCACGGGGGACCAAGACATGATCGCCGCATTCCTGCTGCTGGCCGCGCAGGCGAGTCCCGATGCTGCCCTGTCGCGCCGGGTCGAGCGCGTGCTGGAGCGCAACCCGGTGATCGACGGACACAATGATCTCGCCTGGGAAATCCGCGAACTGCACGACGCGAAAGTCGAATCGGTCGATCTTTCTCTCGATACAGCGCGGCTGCCGAACCCGTTCCAGACCGACATTCCGCGGCTGCGCAAAGGCCATGTCGGCGGGCAGTTCTGGTCGGTCTACATTCCCGCCGATGCGCCCCGCGCGGTCGAGATGACGCTGGAGGAGATCGACATCGTCCGCCGCTTCGTCGCGGCAAACCCGGCGACGTTCGAACTCGCCACCACGGCAGCGGACATCCGTCGGATCGAGAAGGCCGGGCGGATCGCCTCGCTGATCGGCGTCGAGGGCGGGCACCAGATCGACGGGCGACTGTCGGTGCTGCGCCAGTACCGCGCGCTCGGCGTCGCCTATATGACGCTCACGCACGGCAAGAGCCTGAACTGGGCGGACAGCGCGACCGACGCACCGCGCGCGAACGGGCTCAGCGATTTCGGGCGACAGGTGGTCGCCGAGATGAACCGGATCGGGATGATCGTCGACGTGTCGCACGTGTCCGACGCGACGATGGCCGCCGCGCTCGCCGTCACCAGGGCGCCGGTGATAGCGTCGCACTCCAGCGCACGGGCGATCGCCGATGCGCCGCGGAATATCCCCGACGACCTGCTCCGCGCGATCGGCGCGAACGGCGGCGTGGTGATGGTGAACTTCTACCCGTCGTTCCTGTCGAGCGCATGGCGCGCCTGGGACATCGCACGCTCGGCCTATGCGAAGTCGGTCGGCGTTCCGGCGAACGTCTACGGCGCCAAATCGCCTGCGCCGCTGGTGGCGTGGGACGCCGCGCACCCGGAGCCGCAGGTCACCGCCGCGACGGTCGCCGATCATGTCGAACACATCGCGACGATCGCCGGTCACGATCATGTCGGGATCGGCGGCGATTTCGACGGGATCCAGGGGACCGGGCCGATCGGGCTGAAGGGGGTCGACGGCTATCCGCTACTGTTTGCCGAACTGGCGCGGCGGGGGTGGAGCGATGGCGATCTGGCCAAGCTGTCCGGCGGCAATGTCCTGCGCGTCATGGAGCGTGTCGAGGCGGTCGCGAAAGCGATGGTGGGTATGCCGCCGGTCGATGCGACCGACGTGGCGTCGCGGTAGAGGATCGACCCGCCCGCTCCGGGGTCTGAGCGAAGCCGGACTTCTTCTCCCCTCCCTGGAAGGGAGGGGCGGGGGTGGGTCGGGTTCCGCGAATTCCCGTGCTGGTGGCTCAAACTGGCCAACCCACCCCCAACCCCTCCCTTCCAGGGAGGGGAGAATCTATCCATCAAGGATCCGGCATCCGCTGTGGCGCCGGTGGCTCCACCACGAGCGGCGGCACGGTACGTAGTACGAGCCCGATCACCAGCGCCGCCACGCCCAGCAACAGGCAGAACGCCGTCACCCCCGGCCAACCGGCATGCGTCCACGCGAACCCGCCCGCCGATCCCAGCACGCTCGACCCCATATAATAGAAGAACAGGTAGAACGCCGCCGCCTGCCCGCGCGAGCCCTGCGCACGCCGTCCCACCCAGGCGCTCGCGATCGAATGCGCACCGAAGAAGCCGATCGTCACCACCGCGATCCCCGCGATCACCAGCACCAGCGGCGTCATCGCGGTCAGCGCGACTCCGGCGATCAGCAGCACGACCGGTATCCAGAACACCTTTCGCCGCCCGAGTCGCCCTGCCAGCGTCCCGAACTTCGCCGAACTGACCGACCCGAGAACATACAACAGGAATACTGCGCCGACCGCCGCCTGGCTGAGGCCGTAGGGCGGGCTCATCAACCGGAAGCCCGCATAGTTGTAGACGGTGACGAACACGCCCATCAGCAGAAACGCCTCGAGATACAGCAGCGGCATCGCGCGGTCGGTGAACAGCGATCCGGCACTCCGCAGCAGCGCACCCGGCCGTCCGACGCTGGGCGTGAAATTGCGCGAGAGCGGCGCGAGCCGGCGGAACGCCTCCGCCATCGCCAGCCCCGCGACGCCGACCGCGGCGAGCGCCCAGCGCCAGCCTTCGATATCGGCGACGATGCTGACGACCAGTCGCCCCGCCATCCCGCCGAGCGCACTGCCGGCGATATACAGCCCCATCGCCGCGCCGACCGATCCCGCATCGACCTCTTCGGCGACATAGGCCATCGCCACCGCGGGCACGCCTGCGAGCGCGACGCCGGTCAGGAACCGCAGCACGAGCAACCCGCTCCACCCCGGCACGATCGCCGCCGCCAACGTCAGCGCGCCGGCCGCGAACATCGCCGCGATCATCAGCGGCCGCCGTCCGACCCGGTCCGAGACGAACCCTGCGAACAATATGCCGATCGCGAGCGGCCCCGTCGCCAGCGACACCGCCAGCGACGCGCCCTCCGCGGTCAGCCCGAACTGCGCGGCGAACAGCGGCAGCAACGGCTGCACCGAATAGAGCAGCGAGAAGGTCGAGAACCCCGCGAACAGCATCGCCAGCGTCAGCCGACGGTACGCAGGCGTGCCGATTGCGATAGGGGCTTCAGAACCCATCGAGGAAGCTCGCGACATTGTGGCCCAGCGCGTCGACCGCGTAGCCGCCTTCCATGACGACGACGGTCGGCCAGCCACGCGCGGCGATGTCGCGCGCGAGGACCGCATATTCGGGCGTGGTCAGCGCGAAATGCGAGATCGGGTCGCCCTCCCACGTGTCCGCGCCGAAGCTCACCACCAGCAGGCCTGGGTCGAACGCGGCGATCGCGTCGAGCGCAGTGGTTTGCGCGGCGCGGAAGGCATCGATCAGTGTGCCGTGGGGGAGGGGGAGGTTCAGCGTGGTGCCGATCCCTTCGCCTTCGCCGGTTTCGTCGGCATGGCCCCAATAGAACGGGTAGTCGGTCTTGGGATCGGCGTGGACCGAGGCGTAGAACACGTCGCCGCGTGCGTAGAAGATGTCCTGCGTACCGTTGCCGTGATGATAGTCGATGTCGAGGATCGCGACGCGTGCGACGCCGGCATCGCGTGCGGCCTGCGCGGCGATCGCGGCGGTGTTGAGGTGGCAGTATCCGCCGCAATAATCCGCGCCCGCGTGATGGCCGGGCGGGCGGCACAGCGCGAACGCAGCGCGGTCGCCGGCGAGCACGGCATGCGTCGCGGCGAGTGCGGACTGCGCGCTGCCATAGGAGGCGGCCCAGGCCTCGGGCGTGATCGGCGTGGTCGCGTCGAAGCTGTGCGCGCCGATCAGCGCGTCGATCCGGGTGAGGTCGAGCGGACGGCGGCCGCGGATCGGGAAGGTGTAGGGGATCGCGTCGCCCTCTCGCCCCGCTTCGCGCCACAGTCGCGCGGCGTCCTTCAGGAACGCGACATAGGGCGCGGAATGGACGGCGAGGATCGGCGCTTCGCCGCGGTCCTCCGGTGCCTCGACCGGTCCCAGCGCGCGCAGGATCGCATCGATGCGGGCAGGCGTCTCCGCATAGGCGGTGAACGCGCCGTTGTGGAGTTCGCGTGCGGGCGCATGGGTCCGCTGGGCCTTGTCGAAGAACAGCCGCATCTTTGCTCCTTGGTGCCCGGTCACGAGGGAAGAACCAACCGATCGCCGCGTGGGTCCTACCGGTTCGCGCGGATGCGGCAAATTCGAAGGCTCAGAACAGGGGCAGTTGCCGATCGTCGTCGCCGCTCAACACCCAGCGTCCGATCACGTCGTGCCGATTTCGCCCAACATGGCTGTGGACCAGCACGAACGCATCCACGGTCCAGCCGATCGGCGCGATACCTTGCGTGAACGGTGCGCCGTCGCGGTACCCCAGCGTCATGTGCGGGCTTGACCGATACCCATCGCGGGCGCGCAACCCCGCCGCCTCGCGCGCCACCGCGATCCGCTGGTACAACGCAGCGAACGAGTCGTTCTCGCCGTGCGGACGCAGCGCGATCGAGCGATCGCTGCCGACCACGGTATCGAACCGGAGCATAAACGGGGCGGCTTCGACCGCATCGCCGATCGCCTTCAGGTTGCGCTCCAACGCCGTCGAGACCCGGTCCTGGTCGTCGAGGATATCGATCGTAACGTGGAGATGCTCGGGGCGCAGCTTGTCCCGGTCGGTCTCGAACCACGACGCGGCGGCGGTGATCTGACGCGCTAGCGGAAGCGGCGGGCGGATCGCGAAGAACAGGCGATGGCGGGCGAGCGGTCGATGGAACATGCCGGTTTCCGAATCGGGAGGAGGCGGGTGTGTTGCTATTATGTTCTCGTTAAACTGTCGAGGCGATACGGGCGCTCGGCCAACCTGAAACCACCACCCCGGCGAAGGCCGGGGCCCAGTTGGAAAGGTCGTGGTAACCGCGCTCTGCGTCCAGTTATGAACGTCCCCCAACTGGGCCCCGGCCTCCGCCGGGGTGGTACTTCTCATGCCGGGATGGTGCGACTTTGCGAGCTCGCGCCTCAGCGCGCCAACGCCTCCGCGATCAGTTTCCGCGAGTTCGCCACCCCGTACAGCGCAATGAAGCTCCCCATCCGCGGGCCCTGCTCCGAGCCCAGCAGCGTCTCGTACAGCGCCTTGAACCAGTCGCGGAGATTCTCGAACCCACCGGTCTTGCCGATCTCGTAGACGATGTTCTGGATATCCTCCGCGCTCGCCTCAGCCGGCAGCGTGGCGAGCTCCGCATCCAGCCGCTCCAGCGCTGCCACCTCGACACCCTCGGGCGCACGGCGCTTCAACGTCGGCGCGACGAAATCGCGGCTATACGCCAGCGCATAGCCGATCAGCCGGTCGAGCTCGGGATACTTCTCCGCCGACGCATCGGGCACATAATTGGCCAGATACCCCCAGACCTGCTCCTTGCTCGCATCGCCCATCACCCCGACGAGGTTGAGCAGCAGCCCGAACGTCACCGGCAACTCGCCGGTCGGCAGCTTGCCGTCATGAATGTGATGCACCGGATTGCCGAGCTTCTGCTTCAGGTCCTGGCCCGCATAATTGCCGCGGAACTGCCAGTATTCGTCCACAGCGCGCGGAATCACGCCCATGTGCAACGACTTCGCCTTCTTCGGCTCGCGATACGCGTAGAACGCCAGCGATTCCTCGGGGCCGTAGGTGAGCCACTGCTCGAGGCTCAGCCCATTGCCCTTCGACTTCGAGATCTTCTCGCCATTCTCGTCGAGGAACATCTCGTAGTTGAAGCCTTCGGGCGGCCGGCCGCCGAGCACGCGCGCGATCTTCGACGACTGCGTGACCGAATCGATCAGATCCTTCCCCGCCATCTCGTAATCGACGCCGAGCGCGACCCAGCGCATTGCCCAGTCGACCTTCCACTGCAGCTTGGCCTTGCCGCCAAGCACGCTCTGCTCGATCCGCTGACCGTCATCCTCGAACGCGATCAGGCCCGCGTCGGCATCGATCACTTCGATAGGGACCTGCAACACGATCCCGCTGGTCGGCGAGATCGGCAGCACCGGCGAATAGGTCGCGCGGCGCTCGGCCCGCAGAGTCGGGAGCATCACGTCCTGAATGCCCTGGAAGTGGCGAAGCACGCCCTTCAGCGCCTCGTCGAAGCGACCGCCGGTATAATATTCGGTCGACGACGCGAACTCGTAGTCGAAGCCGTAGCGATCGAGAAATTCGCGCAGGATCGCGTTGTTATGCGCGGCAAAGCTCGAATGCGTGCCGAACGGATCTGGGATCTGCGTCAGCGGCTTGCCAAGATGTTCACGCAGCATGTCGCCGTTGGGGACATTGTCCGGCACTTTCCGGAGGCCGTCCATATCGTCCGAGAAGGCGATCAGCCGCGTCGGCGTATCGCTCAGCGCGTGGAAGGCGTTGCGCACCATCGTGGTGCGCAACACTTCGTTGAACGTGCCGATATGCGGCAGGCCCGACGGTCCGTAGCCTGTCTCGAACAGCACCGGATCGCCCGACTTGCCGTTCGGATAGCGCTTGAGGAGTTTGCGTGCCTCCTCGTACGGCCAGGCTTTGGACTCGAGGGCGGCGGTGCGGAGTTCGTCGGTCATGATGCAGCGCGACTAGCGCGTGCATTCGTGTCCGTCACCCCCACCGCCGCTCGCGACTCAGCGGCAACGATCCTTCGCGGTGATCGTCCGGTCGACCGCACGCCCACCGAGCGCACCCGCCGCGCCGCCCGCCAGCGTGCCGAGCAGCCCGCCGCCCACCGCATTACCGAGCACCGCGCCGCCGACGCCGCCTGCTACCAGGCCGGTCGTGCCGCTCGAATGGCGGCAACGCTTGGCGCGGTAACGACGGTCATGCCCGCGATACTCACGCTTCGAGCGCGCCTCGGCCTTGCCCGTGGGAATCACGGCAGCCGCCGGAATTGCGAGCGACAGCGCGCTCAGCGCCATGAGAAACTTCCGCATGATGATCGTCCCTGTTGATGTAGGTAAAGTCCGGTATCGATACGTGTGCAACGCACGTGAACCGTGCCGGTTGCGTAACGGCCGATATGGGTGAATTTGTTGGTGGAGAGTTTGCACAACCGCGAGGGGGGGCAGCACTTCAGGCTCAAACCGACGACAGCGTGTTTCCCCGCGAAGGCGGGGATCCAGACTGGGCTCCCGCCTTCGCGGGAGAACAAGCAGCGAGAGGTTGCCCTTTCGTTCTCATTGCAGCAAAGTCGCGGCGTGCTTCGCTATCCTGCCCTCCACGCCAGCCACGCCGGCATCTGGATTGCGAATGCGGACGGCGCGCGTCCTATAGGGCGAGGCGAGGCGATCCGGATCGCCGCCGATACGCCGGTCATCATGCTCAACGCGCCGCTGGTCGGGCAGCGGCTCGGCTATCCCGATCTGTCGGGGCTCGACCTGCTCGAACTCTACGCCTTCCTTCGCCCGGCGCAGTTCGCGGTGCCGACGCCGAAGGGGATCGCGCGGGTCACCGGCCTCGACGTGCCGACCGAGGACGCGGAGGTCGCGCCGTTCCTCCTCCGCGCGGCGGACGCGATGCTGGCACTCACCGATACCGACTGGCCCGAGCGCGAGGGTGCCTGGACCGCGGCGCAATCGCTGTTCCGCCTGCGCTGGCCCTGGGCGCCGGTCGTCGCCGAGCGGCTGAAGAAGCCGGCAGTCAACGAACGCTGGCTGTTCTCGTCGCTCCCCGAATGGGAGGAGCACGCACCGCGACCCGCTCCCCGCACCGTCACGATCGAGCCCGGCGACGCCGAGGCGCGACTCGTCGACCTCACCGGCCACGGCGCGGAGGAACGCCCCGGCCAGCGCGCCTATGCCGGTGCCGCTACCGCCGCCTTCGCCCCCCGCGCGATGCGCGACACGCCCAATCTCGTCCTCGCCGAAGCGGGCACCGGGATCGGCAAGACGCTCGGCTACCTCGCCCCAGCCTCGCTATGGGCGGAAAAGGCCGGCGGCGCGGTGTGGATCTCGACCTACACCAAGACGCTGCAACGCCAGCTCGGCCAGGAAACCGCGCGGCTCTATCCCGACGCCGCGATCCGCAAGGCGAAGGTCGTTACGCGCAAAGGTCGCGAGAATTATCTCTGCCTGCTCAATCTGGAGGACGCGCTGCAAGGCGGGTTCGCGGGGCGCGCGGCGATCCTCGCACACCTCGTCGCGCGCTGGGCTGCGTATAGCGCGGATGGCGACATGGTCGGCGGCGATCTGCCCGGCTGGCTGCCGACGCTGTTCCGCCGCAACGGCTCGACCGCGCTGACCGACCGGCGCGGTGAGTGCGTGTATGCCGGCTGCCCGCATTACCGGAAATGCTTCATCGAGCGCGCCGCCCGCGCCTCGTCCGACGCCGACATCGTCATCGCCAACCACGCGCTGGTGATGGTCAACGCCGCACGGGGCCGCGAACTGGCGACGCGGCCGACGCGGTACGTGTTCGACGAGGGGCATCACATCTTCGACGCCGCCGATTCGATGTTCGCGACCGCGCTGACCGGCGCCGAGACGATCGAACTGCGCCGCTGGATCCTCGGCCCCGAATCGAGCGGTCGCGGGCGCCGGCGGGGGCTCGCCGCACGCCTGTCCGATCTCGCCAGCTACGACGAACAGGGCGCGCGGGCGATCAGCGATGCGGTCACTGCGGCAGGGGCGCTGGCGTCCGACGGCTGGCTGCAACGCCTCGGCGAAGGCGCACCGTTCGGGCCGATCGAGACGCTGCTCGCCGCCGTCCGTGGCCTCACCTACGCGCGGGGCGAACAGCCGGGCGACGCGGGATACGGCCTCGAAACCGAACTCGCCGAACCCGACGCAACGCTGATCGAGGCCGCCGCGCCCGCCGCTGCCGCGCTTGATGGACTGGTCCGCCCACTCGTCACGCTCGGCCGTCGCCTCGAAGCGGTGCTTGCCGAAGCGCCCGACTGGATGGATGCGCCCGCCCGAGCCCGAGTCGAAGGCGCGATCGCCTCGATTGGCTGGCGCGCGGAGACGGTGGCGTCGTGGCTGTCGCTGCTCGCGCGCGTCGGCGGACCGGTCGATGGCGATTTCGTCGACTGGCTCGCGGTCGACCGGATCGAAGGCCGCGAGTTCGATATCGGCCTCCACCGTCACTGGCTCGACCCGACCCGTCCGTTCGCCGAGATCGTCCTGAAGCCTGCGCACGGTGCGCTCGTCACGTCGGCAACGCTGACCGGCGGCGGCGATTGGGAGGTGGCCGAAGCCCGCACCGGTGCGCCGCATCTGCTGCGCCCCGCCGCACGGTTCGAGGCGAAGAGCCCGTTCGACTACACCCGCCAAGCCGAAGTCCTGATCGTCACCGACGTGAAGCGCGGCGATATCGGCGCGCTCGCCAATGCCTATGCGCAACTGATCGTCGCCAGCCGCGGGGGCACGCTTGGGCTGTTCACCGCGATCCGGCGCCTGCGCGGCGTGCATGGCCGCATCGCCGATCGACTCGCGCGCGAAGGCCTGCCGCTCCACGCGCAGCACGTCGATCCGATCGACACCGGCACGTTGGTCGACATCTTCCGCGACGATCCGGGCGCGTCGCTGCTCGGTACCGACGCGCTCCGCGACGGCGTCGACGTGCCCGGCGAATCGCTTCGGCTTGTCGTGATGGAGGGCGTACCCTGGGCGAAACCCTCCGTTCTGCACGCCGCGCGCCGGCTCGCGGGCGGCGGCTCGGCGTATGACGACCGGCTGGTCCGCGCGCGGCTCGCACAGGCATTTGGTCGCCTCATCCGTCGCGCGGACGACTCCGGCGTGTTCGTGATGCTCTCCGCCGCGATGCCGTCGCGGTTGCTCAGCGCGTTCCCGCCGGGCGTGCCGATCGCCCGCGTCACGCTCGAGGAAGCGGTGGCCCGAGTCGCAAGCCGGCTTTCCTCCAATCCACTTTCTTCTGGCGCGGCGGTAGGGCATGAGAGCCGCGAACCCGCTCGAGGATTGCCATGAAGACGTTGACGCTGTTGCGCCACGCCAAGTCCGGCTGGGACGATCCGGTCGCGCGCGATTTCGACCGCCCGCTCAACGCCAAGGGCAAGCGCGCCGCGGCGATGGTCGGTCGGCACATGCGGTCGCTGGGTCTCGTGTTCGATCATGCGATCGCTTCGCCGGCAGTGCGCGTGTCGGAGACCTTGGAGCAGATCGAATCGGGCTATGGCCGGACGATCGCGCCGGCGCTGGACCGGCGAGTGTACCTGGCGTCGGCAGCGACGTTGCTCGACGTGGTGCACGGATTTCCGGCCGAAGCTGAGAGCGCACTGCTGGTCGGGCACAATCCTGGGTTGGAGGATCTCGTCCTGCTGCTGGTCGCGGATGGGGCCGATCCGCTGCGCGACGCGGTCGAGGACAAGTATCCGACGGCGAGTGTTGCGGAGCTTCAGTTCGAGGGGGAGTGGGGGGATTTTGCGGCAGGCACCGCTCGCCTCACCCGCTTCATCCGCCCCCGCGATCTCGATCCGACCCTGGGCCCCGACGCGGACTAAAGCCTTGTTTCCCCGCGAAGGCGGGGACCCAGACTGGGCTCTCGCCTTCGCGGGAGAACAAGGGGAAGCGTTCACCCGCAGCGTACCGCACCGCCTACCCACGCACCCCGCGCCTCAACCCATACGAACCCAGCCCGCCACGCGCACCACCCCGGCGAAGGCCGGGGCCCAATTGGGGACGGGCAGTGACGTAGGGTGGACCGCCGTTACGACCACCTTTCCAATTGGGCCCCGGCCTTCGCCGGGGTGGTTCACGTGCTTGGGCTAGCCTTCAATAAGTCCGTGATAGCGCAGCTCAGCTCTTCCCCGCCATCCTCGCCTTCAAATCCGAAAACGCATTCGCCGGCCGGAACTCGTCCTCGCTGATCACCCCCGCCGCCGCCAGCGCCGCCGCCGCATTCGGCCCGCGCGGAAACGGATCGATCGCCAGCGCCAGCGTATCCGCCGCGGCTTCGCCAAGATCGATCGTCCCCCCCTCGATCGCAACCGTGTCCAGCGCGTCGTCCGACAGTTCGACCTCGTCGCCCTCCGAAACCAACTGATCGACGAACAGCAGCGCGACCGGCTCGTCGATCTTCGTATCGAGCGGTTCGTCGGTCACCGAACACGCCTGCACCGCCGCGCCCGTCACGCGGCCCTTCACGACGATGCCGCTGTCGGTGCGCTTGATCCCCAATCGCGCGTCGAGTCGCGTGATCGAGAGCAGCGCGAACCGCTTCGCCAACGCCGCGCGCTCGTCCTCGGTCGCGACGATCTCGACGATCCGCTCGCGCTCGCCGATCGTGTCGAGGCGTTCGGGGCGGCTGAACTCGGGCTTCACGGCAATTCTCCAGATAACAGATTCGGTAGGGGCGTCGCCGCCAGCCCGGTATGAAACGCCATCACCGACTCGCGGACATGCGCCAGCGCGCCATCGGCGGGCGCCGCGCCCCGGTACAGGTTGCGCACCAGCGCCGGCGCGATATCGCCCGCCGCCAGCCCGTCGCGGTAGGCACCGAGCCGCCCGCCAAGCATGCTCATCATCTTGCCGATATGCTTGCCGACGATGATGTCCCCAATCCCGATTTCCCGCAGCTGCCCGTCCATGTCGTCGACGAACCGTTCCGCCAGCCGCGCGGCGGGTTCGCCGCCAGCGGGCTCCGTCTCGAGCCGCAGCATGACGATCGCCAGCAACGTCGCGATCATGTCGAAGCGGCCGTCGACCGTGTCCGGCACCGCGCCCTCCCGGTACCAGTGTTCCGCGCGGGCCCGGCCGACGACGGCGTTGTACAGCGGCAGCGCCTCGTCGGGCTTCTCGCCGAGCAGTCTTCCCAACCAGCTCAAAATCTATCGTCCTCGCCACGAAGCCGCGCTTCGGCTTGTTTGCCCGCGCATCCTCGCATATCGAGGCGATCGGCGGCCGATGCAATCGCATGGGACCCGTCACGTGTTTTCGCGTGCCCCGGTTGGGAGTTTATATGAGCGTGTTTTCCGCCCGTACGGGTCTCGCCGCAGCGCTTGCGGTCGCCGCATTGGCCAGCGGGGGCTGCACCCAGTTGCGCTCGCACCAGGGCTATGTCGTCGATACCGACCTCGTCAATTCGGTCCAGCCGGGCGTCGACAACCGCCAGTCGGTGCTCGCGACGCTCGGCAAGCCGACGCTCGCCGGCCAGTTCGACCAGGGCGACTGGTATTATCTCGCGCGCGACAGTCGCAACCTCGCGTTCCGCAATCCGCGCCCGAACGCGCAGATCACGTTGCAGATCAGCTTCGACCAGAAGGGCACCGTCACCGCGATCCGTCGCGGCGGGCTCGATCAGGTCGCTTCGATCACGCCGTACGGCAAGAAGACGCCGACGCTTGGTCGCGAGCGTGGCTTCTTCCAGGATCTGTTCGGCAATATCGGCACGGTCGGTGCTGCGGGCGGCGGCAGCGGCGGTGGCAGCAATACCGGTGGCGGCGGACGCGACCGCCCGTAATTCGGCTTAACGGCGGCACCCAGTCGAGTCAGCGTGCCGAAGAAGTCGATCTGTCGAACACGGTTTTGGCCGCATCCTCTGCTTGCGCAGCGATGCGGCCGGGCCGGGCATGAGCGGCGCCGATCCCGAAAGGGGGGAAAGGGATCGCAGGCATAACGCGCGTGTCTCGCGTTTGTTCTGCCTCGGGCCGCCCGCGTCATAATTTCGCCAAACATCCGTTTTCGACCCGACCTCGTCCGAAATTGCGGCAATATCCGGTACCCTTTTCACGGGGGTGCCGCTTGGGCGAGTCGCTGTGGATCATCGACGCGTTCGCGCGCGAGATGCTGCTGTTTGCAGGCTTGGGCCTGTTCGTCGGCGGGATCGACGATCTGCTGATCGACCTGATCTTCATCGTGCACCGCATTCGGGGGGGCGGTCGGCCTCGCCTGACGGTTGCGACCTTGCCGCCGCCCGGCGGACTTGGCCGAATCGCGGTATTCGTCGCCGCCTGGGACGAAGTCGCGGTGATCGGGACCATGTTGTCGACCGCGCTCGATCGCTACGAGCATGACGACTACCGCATCTATGTGGGCGTCTATCCCAATGATCGCGGGACGATCGACGCGGTCGCGGCGGTCGCCGAGCGCGATGCCCGGATCCGGATGGTGATCGGGGTGCGCGACGGGCCGACGACGAAGGCGGATTGCCTCAATACGCTGTGGCATGCGCTGTGCCGCGACCACCGCCGCCTGCAGGTGGACGCGGGTCGTCGGACGCGGGCAGTGGTGATCCACGACGCGGAAGACGTCGTCCACGCGCAGGAACTCCGCGTGTTCGACAGCCTGATCGATCGCTACGACGTCATCCAGCTTCCCGTCCTGCCACTCGTCCACCGCCGCGCGCGCCTCGTCTCGGGTCATTATGCCGACGAGTTCGCCGAGTCGCATGCCAAGCAGATCGTCGTCCGCACGTTGATCGGCGCGGCGATGCCCCTGGCCGGCACCGGATGTGCGATCGCCCCGGGCATGCTCGCCAAGGTCGCAGACGCGCGCGGCGGCGATCCGTTCGATGCGACCAGCCTGACCGAGGACTACGAGCTTGGCCTGAGGCTCGCCGAGCTTGGCGCTCGCGGGCTGTTCGCGCGCTTGGTGGACGACGTTGCCGGCGGGACAGGTACAGGCGGGGTCGTCGCGGTCCGTGCGTATTTTCCGGGTACGCTTGCGGAATCGGTTCGTCAGAAGACCCGCTGGATGACCGGTATCGCGCTGGCCGGGTGGGACCGTACCGGTTGGGCGCGCGGCCATGCGCTCGCCGATCACTGGATGCGGATGCGCGATCGGCGCGCCCCGCTGGCGGTCGTGCTCCTTGCGACCGGGTATCTCGCGGTGCCTGCCTGGATAGCGTCGCTGTCGATGCACGGCGGGGCGGCGTCGGCGTCCTCCTATGCGAACGGTGCGTATCCGGTCGCATTGTGGTTGCTCGTCGCCAATGCCGTGCTGCTGGTGTGGCGCATGGCCGTGCGGATGGTGTTCACGGGGCGCAGTTACGGCGTACGCGAGGCGCTCTGGGCTTTGCCCCGGTTCTTCGTCGGCAACCTGGTATCGCTGATCGCGGCGCCACGCGCGCTGGTCGTCTACATCGGCATGCTGCGCGGCGCCGCGCCGGTCTGGGACAAGACCCGTCACGAGTTTCCAGACGTGTCAATCGATCCGGTCGTCGCCACGACCGGTCCCGGCCTTGCGACCATGGCGGGATGACCGCGGGGCGGCCGCTGCGGTTCCTGGCGGTGTCCCTGGGAGGGTGGGTGATGATCCGGGTTGCCATGTTGCTGCCGGAGGTCTCCTCGCTACCGACGTCGGAGGTGATCCCGCGCGTTCTCGAGGCGCTGGTGCCTCACGTCGCGGCAGCGGGGTTCAAGCGAGCGCGGGCCTCGCTTTCGATCGCAGGCCGTCGCCCGCAGGTCGTCGCGCCGGTGCCTGGCCGGAGCCCGCACCCGCTGACGTCGCTACTGCCTGCCCCGGTGCAGCCACCGCGGCCGCCGACCGCCGTCGGTAGTCCCGACACTCCGAAAGCCGCGACCCTCGTGATTCCCGCCATCCCGTCGCCCGTCGCGCCGCCGTACCTTGCTCGCGGACCGGGGCGCCTGACGGGAAGCGCCTGGTTGCTTGCGCGGGGCGGTCCTGCCGGTACGGTATCGGGCGGACAACTTGGCGCCTCGCAAGGCGGTTTGCGACTGGCCTATGCGCTCGGCAGCCGTCGCAAAGTCGCACTGGTCGCGCGGGTCGCCACGCCCCTCGAAGGCGCCGGACGCGAGGTAGCGCTCGGCGTCGAATGGCAACCCACCCGCTGGCCGGTCCGCCTCGTCGCCGAACAGCGGTTCGCGCTCGACGGCGGACGTGGCGGACCGACATTGGGGGTGATCGCCGGCTACGGCCCGACGGATGTCACGCACGGCATTCGCCTGGAAGCGTACGGGCAGGCGGGGGGTATCGCGCGCGACGGGATCGAGGGGTTCGTCGATGCCTCCGCGCGACTGACGCACCCGCTGGGGAAGCTGGCCGGGGCTAGCGTCGACATCGGTCTCGGTGCGTGGGGCAGCGCGCAACGCGACGCCGAGCGCTTCGATGTCGGGCCGTCGATCGTCGCGGCGCTGCCCGTCGCACGCAAGACCCTCCGTCTGACGCTCGACTGGCGCGAACGTATCGCCGGCGCGGCGCGGCCGGGCTCCGGTCCCGCCTTGTCGATCGGCAGCGACTTCTGACAGGTCCAGCCTAGCACCGCGCGCGCAAACCGGTGTAACGCTGCGACCGTGGATCTGTATCTCCCCGTCGCCAACCTGTCGGTCAACGCGCTCGTCATCATCCTGCTCGGCGGGGGGGTCGGGCTGTTGTCGGGCATGTTCGGCGTCGGCGGCGGTTTCCTGACGACGCCGCTGCTGATCGTCTACGGCATCCCGCCGACCGTCGCCGCCGCCTCGTCGGCCAGCCAGGTGACCGGCGCGAGCGTGTCGGGCGTGTTCGCGCATTTCCGGCGCAAGGGCGTCGATACTAAGATGGGCGGGGTGCTCGTCGCGGGCGGCATCCTCGGCTCGTTCTTCGGTGCGTGGCTGTTCCGGCTGCTCCAGCAGAGCGGCCAGATCGATACGGTGATCGCGATCGTCTACGTGATCATGCTCGGCTCGATCGGCAGCATGATGGCGAGCGAATCGGTTGGCACGATCCGCCGCGCGCGCACCGGCCGCCCGCCCAAGGCGCGAAAGCGCCGCCACCATCCGCTCGTCGCCGCGCTGCCGCTCCGCACGCGGTTCTACGCCTCGGGCCTTTACATCTCGCCACTCGCGCCGCTGCTGCTCGGCTTCTTCACCGGCATCCTGACGATCCTGCTCGGCATCGGCGGCGGCTTCATCCTCGTGCCCGCGATGATCTACCTGCTCGGCATGGCGACGTCGGTGGTGGTCGGCACGTCGCTGTTCCAGACGCTGTTCGTGACCGCGGTCGCGACGATGGTCCACGCGACCACGACCAAGGCGGTCGACATCGTCCTCGCCGGCCTGCTCTTGCTGGGATCGGTGGTCGGCGCGCAGATCGGTGCACGGTTCGCGACCAAGTTCCGCCCCGAATATCTGCGGCTGGCGCTGGCGACCATGGTGCTGCTGATCGGCGTGCGGATCCTGCTCGGGCTGGTCTGGCGTCCGGAAGAGATCTTCTCGGTCACGCTGTCGTGAGCGCGGAGTCGTGAAGATCGGCTGGCTCGTCCTGCTCGCGCCGCTGCTGATGGCGCAGGCGAAACCCGTGCTCGTCCCCGACGTGTCGCAACGCAATATCGAGATCGCGTACAGCTTCACCGGTGCCGAACTCCTCCTTTTCGGTGCGATCCTCTATCCCGGCGGCCGCCTGCCGAGCGACGAGCATCCGACCGACGTCGTGGTGGTCGTCAAGGGCCCGACCCAGTCGATCCTGATGCGCGAGAAGGAGAAGATCGCGGGCATCTGGGTCAACGCGTCGCGGCTGCGCTACCGGTCCGCCCCCAGCTTCTACGCGATCGCCTCGTCCAAGCCGATCGACCGGCTCGTCGACGACCGGACGCGCGCGATCTACGAACTCGGGCTCGACAGCCTGCAATTGTCGCCCGCCTCCAGCGCCCCTGCCGACACGCAGGACCGCTTCCAGAAAGGGCTGGTCGACCTGAAGCGCAACGCCGGCCTGTATTACGAGGCGCCGCGCGCGGTCGAGATCACCGATGGCGTGCTCTACCGCGCACGCGTCTCGATCCCGGCGCGCGTGCCCGTCGGTCGCTTCACCGCGGAGACGTTCCTGATCCGCGACGGCCGCGTGCTGGCGGCGGCAGTGCGCGACATCGACATCCGCAAGTCCGGTTTCGAGCGGTTCGTCGCGCGCGCCGCCGATCGTTCCTCCGTCGCGTACGGGCTGGTGGCGGTCGCCCTGTCGGTATTCCTCGGCTGGGCCGCCGGCTGGATCGCGCGCCGGGTCTAGTCGCCAACGCTGACACGCCGGATCATTAACGCCGTCCTCACCAGAAATTTACACCTTGGGTGTCACTGCCGGTCTCTAATGACCGGAGACCGTGCCAGAATGAGCGACTTGTCGGGACATGACGCGTTCCTGCGGGAGGCACCTATGCAAGCAGGCCTGCAGGCGGGCGGCGCGATTGCCGACGCCGTGCCAGTACCGATCGGCGTCGTCTTCGCGATCGCCGGGTCCAGCAGCCGGGTGCTGCTCGATCGTGCGTCGATCAGCGTGTTGTTCGACGATGCCGATCCCGTCGTCGCCGCGGCGGGACAGGTCGGCAGCCAGATCAAGATGCGTGTCGGTGCGACCTGGCTGGTCGCCAATATCCGCTCCCTGAAGCTCGAGGATGCCGCAGGGACCTGCGTCGCCGCGGACATCGACTATCTCGGCGAAGGCGACGAGGAGCGGCTGACGGGCAAGCTCTACAAATTCCGTCGCGGCGTGACGCGCTACCCGATGCCGGGTTGCGAGGTGTTCCCGATCACCACCGCCGACCTGAAACAGATCTACGCGGCCGAGGATCGCGCCAATATCGAGGTGGGAACGGTCTACCCGACCGAGGATATCCGCGCCGCGCTGTATATCGATGCGATGCTCGGCAAGCACTTCGCCCTGGTCGGCTCGACCGGTACGGGCAAGTCGACCAGCGCCGCGCTGATCCTCCACCGGATCTGCGAACTCGCGCCGCAGGGTCATATCGTGATGATCGATCCGCACGGCGAATATGCCGCCGCGTTCAAGTCGAACGGTGCGATCTACGACGTCTCGAACCTGCAGATGCCGTATTGGCTGATGAACTTCGAGGAGCATTGCGAGGTGTTCCTCACCAGCAGCGGTTCGGCGCGCCAGTTCGACGCCGACATCCTCGCCAAGTGCCTGCTCGCCGCCAAGGCCAAGAGCCGTCTCGGCCAGGAGATCGCCAAGCTCACCGTCGATGCGCCGATCCCGTATCTGCTGAGCGACCTGACCGCGATCATCAGCGCCGAGATGGGCAAGATGGACCGCGCCGGCGACACCGCGCCCTATCTGCGGCTCAAGGCGAAGATCGACGAGATCAAGGCCGATCCGCGCTATGGGTTCATGTTCTCCGGGATGCTCGTCGCCGATACCATGGCGAGCTTCCTCGCGCGCATCTTCCGCCTGCCCGGCGACAACCGGCCGATCTCGATCATCGATGTCTCGGGCGTGCCGTCGGACATCACTTCGGTGGTGGTCGCGGTGCTCGCGCGGATGACGTTCGACTTCGCGATCTGGTCGCGCAACGAACCGCAGCGGCCGATCCTGCTCGTCTGCGAGGAGGCGCATCGCTACATCCCGGCGGGGCAGGACGCGACCAGTTCGGTCGGGCGCATTCTCGGCCGGATCGCCAAGGAAGGTCGCAAATACGGCGTGTCGCTCGGCCTCATCACGCAGCGCCCGTCGGATCTCGCGGAGGGCGTGCTGTCGCAGTGCGGCACGATCATCGCGATGCGCCTCAACAACGATCGCGACCAGGCGTTCGTCCGCGCCGCCATGCCCGAGGGCGCGCGCGGCTTCCTCGATTCGATCCCCGCGCTGCGCAACCGCGAGTGCATCATCTGCGGCGAAGGCGTGACGATCCCGATCCGCGTCAGCTTCGACGGACTCGAGGAATCGAAACGTCCGGCTTCCGACGATCCGCTGTTCTCCGAACTCTGGCGCGACGTCGGCGGCGAGGACCAGATCATCGGCCGCACCATCCAGCGTTGGCGCGCGCAGGGGAAGTAGCGGAAAAACCGGCGCCCGTTGTTATCCGCGAGCGCCGGTCAGCCGATCCCAATTGCCGTGCGCGAAGCCGATCCGAGCGGCATCGTCGAGCGCTACCTCGTCGAGGAAGCGCCGCGGCGCGCCACCCTCGCGGTACTGGTAGGGAAAATCGGTCGAAAACAGCAGGCGCTCGGGGCCGACGATGTCGAGGCAGCGCAGCAGATACGCTTCGCTCCACATGCCGCTGCCGGTCACGTACAAATTGTTGCGCGCATAGTCCGCGAGCGGGCGTCGCAGATCGAGCGCGCGTTCGAAGACCGCGGAGGTCCGCTCGAGATAGAACAGCACCACCTCGCCCCAATGGCCGAGGATGATCTGCAGATCGGGCAGTTCGTCGAACACCCCCGCCGCGGCCAGCCGGATCCATTGCAGCCCCGCCTCGTAATGCCAGCCGAGGCCGAAGGCCGCGAGCGCGAGATCGGCCTTTTCGCTGATCCCCGAGTAATTCGCGTCGCGGACCGCGGCCAAGGGGACTTGCGGATGGATGAAGAGCGGCACGCCCAGTTCCGCCGCTTTCGCCAGCATCGGTCGCATGTCGGGATGGTCGAGATGACGCTCGCGTGTCCGGCCGCAGAGCAATGCGCCCTTCAGCCCCAGGTCCCGGACCGCGCGTTCCAGCTCGCGTGGGGCCGCGTCGGCATGCGGGGTAGGCAAGGCGGCGAAACCCTGGAAGCGGCTGGGATGGCGAACGCACGTCTCGGCGATCAGGTCGTTCACGCGCTGCGCCATCTCGACGGCAGTATCGGGCGCGAGGTTGTGGAGACCGGGCGTGGTCAGCGACAGCACCTGCACGTCGACGCCCTGTTCGTCCATCAGCGCCAACCGGCCTTCGCCGAGGTCGGCAAGACGGGTTCCGGCCTCGCCGCCATCGGCAAAGGCGGACACCGGATCATGCGGGGGCGGCGCGGCACTCCATGCATCGCGCACCGCGCCGGGGAGTATATGCTCTTCGATCGCTATCAGACGCATCGGCCATCTCGCGTTGGAGGTATCGGGCCCGAACGATCGATCGATCGGATAGGTTCGCGTTCACGCGCACCTCGACGACGGGTCGCCTCGTCTAGGGCGCTGCGTTGAAGTCACGCCGTACCGCGTCGAGCGTAATGGGCGGTGCGGGCAGCGCGAACCGCGACGCGGGCACCGGGTCACGGCTGACCGTGTCGAGCTCCAGGCCGAGAAACGCCAGCGGCGCTCCCTTGCTCAACACCGGCGCGATCCCGCGCGACGGACTGGCGTCGCCGAACATGCTGCTCATCGTCGCGAGGGATTGCAGGAACTGCTTGCGGATGGCGCTCGCGAGCGGCGCGAGCGTCGGATCTTCGCTGATCACCACGGTCGGCGCGTCGGGGCTGGGGTCGCGGTCTGAGGCATAGGCGACGCCCTGCCGGCCTCGAATACGGACCTTCGCACGGGCTATGAGGGGCGCGTTCGCATTCTTGTCCTTCGGCGGTCGCCAGGTTTCGCGGGCTGCCTGTTCGAGCATGACCGTGGCGATGTCTTCGCTGCGCATGACGATTGGCCCGGCGGGACCGGTCTTGACCAGATAGTCGCGGCCCTCCCGCGTCAGAAAATAGCTGGACGGGTCACTGAAACGCGTGCGCATATCGCCGTTGGCGGCGATCTCGATCGTCATTAGCGGCGTGCCGTCGTCCATGACGTACCGCGCCGTCATGTCCGCACAGGCGGGGCTGCCCCATGCGATCGCCAGCGCTGTGAGAACCCGAAATCCGAACTTCATGTCGTATCCGTACCGATCTGTGTCGCCCTCATGTCCAGGAACGGCCTGACCCTTGCCGATGAACGGCGGCGTGACGGCATCGGCATGACGCGCGCCGCGAAGATGCTGTCCTACAGCGGACCGGTCGTTCACATCGACCCCATGCGGTTCCGTACCTTCGCCTCTAGCATCGCCGCCGCACCGGCCCCAGGCAGTTTGCGGTGCGTAATTGGCGGTCGGCACAGAAGTGCAGAACCGTTCCCAGCGTCTGCACTTCCTATACTTCACTCGCGGCTCGGCCAGCTTTCGCGCGCCATAGCAACGGCTTGCGCCGTGCCCGCATTAGCCGCCGACGCGGACCGCCAGCAACTGCGCGACCTTCGCCTTGAACGCACGCAGCTTGGCGCCCGAGAGTATCGCGACGCTCGCGAACGAAACCGAGCGCGGGTTGATCGCGGCGCCGTTCTTCCACACTTCCCAATGCAGATGCGGGCCGGTCGACATGCCGGTCGAGCCGACATAGCCGATCACCTGGCCCGCCTGCACGCGCGTGCCGGACGATACCGCGATCCGGCTCATATGGCCGTAGCCGCTCGCCATCCCGCCGCCGTGCACCAGCTTGACGAAATTGCCATAGCCGCCGGTTCGTCCGGCAAAGGCGACGATGCCGTCGGTCATCGCGTGGATCGGCGATCCGTAGGGTGCACCGATGTCGAGGCCCTTGTGCATCCGCGTGAAGCCGAGCAGCGGGTGGAAGCGCATCCCGTAGTTCGACGTGATCCGACCGGTGACCGGCATGCCCGACACGGCGCGGCGCTCGGTCTGGCCGTTCGCATCGAACCAGCCGCCACGGCCCCCATTATCATCGGCCTGGTCATCGGCATCGACGTTCGAGGCGTCGGGCGCGAACCGGACGAGCTGTACCTTGCGGCGTCCCTGGTCGATGCCGGCGAACAGCAGGTCGCCGATCCGGGTCTCGCCGGTCGCGGCGCGTTCGCGCTCGACGATCACGTCGAAACTGTCCGCTGCGGTCACGTCGCGCCCGATCGAAAGCCGGGTCGAGATCGCCTTGATGAACGACTCCACCGCCTTTGCGGGCACGCCGGCGGCGCGCGTGGAGCGGTACAGGCTGGAGCCAACCAGGCCCTGTATCCGCAACGGCGTCGAATCGACCGCGATCGGCTTGCGGTTCACGGCCAGCCCGCCTGCACCACGCGTCAACGACAGCGCCAGGTCGAACCGCGCGCGGAAATCGAGCTGCTCCAGCGGTCGTGCGACGGTGCGATCCGGCCGCCGCCCCAGCGTCAGCGCGATGCGCGTACCGGCGGGGATGGTTTTCGGATCGACCGACCGCGCGACTAGCGCCGCGGCGGCCTCGGCATCGTTCCGGCCCACGCCCGCGCGCATCAGCGCCCGGTCGAACGCATCCCCCTGGCCGAGCGTCGCGGACAATTCGAGCGTCGGGCGTTCGGGCACGTTCGCGAGCGGCGCGACGAGGTCGTTCGCCGCCATCCGCCGCCCGGTAGTCGCGCCCTGGGCAAGTGGCGCGATGCCCTGCGCGCGGGTTTCCTCCCATTCCGCACCGGCGAGCGGCGACGGCACCGCACCGACCAGCGGCTTGAACCCCGGCGCCAGCATCACGGTCGCCGCGCACAGTGCGGTGCAGGTCGCGAGCCCGCGCCACCAGTCGCGACTGCCGATGCGCGCGCCGAGATCGGGCACCCAGTCGATCCGCGACGGCGCAGAGTTTGCCGCGATAACCGGTTGCCGATCGAGCGCACGACCGAACCCGCGTGCCCCGCCGCCGGCCAGTCCCAGTGCCTGATCGTTCTGCAAATACACGCGTGCCCGCCCCGAAATCGCGTTCTGATTGTCGTGCGCCACCTCGTCTCCGGCGCGAGCGTCGGGTTGTGGCGGGGACATGCTAAAGTCAAATTAACCCGGGCGATTGCGAGACTTGGCGGCGGCGGAGCGTGCCTAGGCCGGGGCGGACGTCCGAACCTCGTCTACCACCCCGGCGAAGGCCGGGGCCCAATCGGGTAGGCCAAGGTGATGGAGCACGGACCACCGTTAAGCCTGCTCCCCAACTGGGTCCCAGTCGTTGCCGGAGTGGGGGTGGACGTAGATACGTACCGGCTCCCTCCCAGGTTAGACGATCGAGCGAACGACCCAGCAATTCCACCCAGGTCATTGCGCACGCCCGCTTTACCCCCGATGTTGTCGGTCATGAGCGACGATGTCTCCGCTGGCGTGACCGCGGTTCTCGGCCCGACCAACACGGGCAAGACGCACCTCGCGATCGAGCGGATGTGCGCGCATTCGAGCGGCATGATCGGCTTCCCGCTGCGCCTGCTCGCGCGCGAGGTCTATGACCGTGTCGTCGCGATCAAGGGCGCGAACCGCGTCGCGTTGGTCACCGGCGAAGAGAAGATCGTGCCGCCCGACGCTCGCTGGTTCCTGTGTACCGCCGAGTCGATGCCCGATCGCGACGTCGCCTTCGTCGGCATCGACGAAGCGCAGTTGGGCGCGGACCCGGAGCGCGGCCACGTCTTCACGGATCGTCTGCTCCGCGCTCGCGGTCGCGAGGAAACGATGATCCTCGGCTCCGAGGCGCTGCGGCCGATGATCAAGAAGCTCGTCCCCGGCGCGGAGATCGTCAATCGGCCGCGCTTCTCGACGCTGACCTATGCCGGCGCGAAGAAGATCAGCCGCTTGCCCAAGCGCTCGGCGATCGTCGCGTTCTCGGCGGAGGAGGTCTACGCGGTCGCCGAGATGCTGCGGCGTCTGCGCGGCGGTGCGGCGGTGGTGATGGGGGCCCTGTCTCCCCGAACCCGCAACGCACAGGTGGCGATGTTCCAGGCGGGCGAGGTCGATTATCTGGTCGCGACCGACGCGATCGGGATGGGGCTCAACATGGACGTCGCACATGTCGCGTTCGCGAGCCTCAACAAGTTCGACGGCAAGCGCCAGCGTCGCCTCACGGTGGCCGAGATGGCACAGATCGCGGGGCGTGCGGGGCGGCATCAGCGTGATGGCACGTTCGGCGCGCTATCGGACGACGGCCCCGGTGCGTTCCTGCCCGAGGAAGTGCTGGCGATCGAGGAGCACCGGTTTCCGCGTCTCGAGAACCTGTACTGGCGACAGGGCGAGCCCGATTTCGCGAGCATCGACGCGCTGGTGGCCAGCCTCGAAGCGCGGCCGCCCGCGGGCGTGCTCCGTGCCGCGCCGCAAGCCCTCGATCTCGGTGTATTGAAGCGGCTCGCGGAGGAAGGCTGGGTCCGCGAACGCGCACGGCACCCGGCGATCGTCGCGCGGTTGTGGGCGGCGTGCGGCGTACCTGATTTCCGCAAAGTCGGCCTCGATCCGCATGCGCGCTTCGTGTCGCGGCTGTTCGGGCATCTGAGCGAAGGCCGTGGGCATATTCCGCACCAATGGTTCGCGGACGAGATCGCGCGGCTCGATACCGTGGCGGGCGACGTGCCGGTGATCGCCGGGCGGATCGCCGCGACGCGGATCTGGGCGTATATTGCGCAGCGCGCCGACTGGCTTGCCGAGCCGACGCTCTGGGCCGCGCGTACCGCCGCACTCGAGGAACGCCTTTCGGATGCGCTCCACGCCAGCCTGACGCAGAGGTTCGTCGACAAGCGCACGACCGCGCTGATGCGCCAGATCGGCGCGGATGCGGGCGCGCTGCCGGTGGTGATCGGGCCCGAGGGCGAGGTAATGGTCGAGGATCATCCGATCGGCCGCCTCGACGGGTTCCGCTTCACCGTGGCGGCGGATGCGCGGGCCAGCGACAAGCGGCTGCTGCTCGCGGCGGCGGAAAAGCGGCTGACTGGCGAGCGGTCGCGGCGTGGGCAGTCGCTGGTCGATGCGCCGGACGCCGATATCGCGCTCGACGATGCGGCGCAGGTCATCTGGGCGGGTCACCCGGTCGCCAAGCTTGGCGCGGGGCCGTCGTTCGCCCGGCCGAAGCTGATCCTCGATCGCTCGCTCGACTGCCTCGACAAACCCGCACGCGATCGGATCGAGGCGCGGCTGTCGCTGTGGCTTGCGGGGATGCTGAAGCGGCGGATCGCCGTGCTGGTCCACCTCGCCGAATTGAGCCGTGATCCGAATGCGACGCCGGCGTTGCGCGCGGTCGCGAGCGCGATCGAAGACGCCGGCGGGATCCTGCCGCGCTTGCCGATGCGGCTGGCGCTCGACGCCATCGATCCCGAGGAGCGCAAGCGGCTGCGCAAGATCGGCATCACGGTAGGCGCGCTCGACTTGTTCGATGCGCGGTTGCTCAAGCCCGAGTCCGCGCGTTGGCGGCGCATCCTGGCGGCTGCTCGCGGCGCGACGATCGCCGCCCCGCGAGATGGGGCAACGGTACTGGCGCGTGGCAGCGAGGGCGCGGTTCTGGAGGCAGGGTTCCGCCCCCTCGGACTCCAGGCGGTCCGGATCGACCTGATCGAGCGTATCGCCCGTGCCGCCCACGATTCGCGGCAGGGGCGCACGCCGTTCGCGCCAGACCCTGCGCTGGCGACTTCGATCGGCGTCGACCCGGCGTCGCTGGAGCGGTTGATGGCCGAACTCGGGTTCAAGGCGTTGGCGGGGGACACGCTGCGCTGGGTGTGGCGTGGTCGCCCGCCCGCTCGCCCCGTTGCGGCAGCACCGATCGATCCGTCGCGACAGAACGCGTTTGCCGGGCTCGCCGCACTGGTCCGCCATGGTTGAAGGCGCGATGCGGATCGATCGGTTCCTGTGGTTCGTGCGGCTCGCGAAAACACGCAGCGCCGCGCAGGCGATCGCCGAAAAGGGGCATCTCCGCATCGACGGTCGCCCGATCGATCGCGCGCACTGCCCGGTGCGGATCGGGAATGTGCTGACGTTTGCAGTGGCCGATCAGGTTCGGGTGATCCGGGTCGAGGCGTTGCCGGCGCGACGGGGGCCGGCGCCCGAGGCACAGGCATGCTATCAGGATTTGATCGCCGGCAAGACGCCTGCCGGCACGGTCCGCGACCCCGCCTCGGAATAAACTCGATCCGTCCACCTTGCGGAGGAGGATACGAGAGCGACAAAGCCTGATAACGTCTCGCAGAAGGCTTGCTATGATTGACGCGACGGGCAGGCGCGCATAGTCGCTGGCGCGTTCGTCGCCGGAAAGGAATCCGGCCCAGGAGTTCTGCAATGACCTACGTCGTCACCGATGCCTGCATCCGCTGCAAGTACATGGACTGCGTGGAAGTGTGCCCGGTCGACTGCTTCTACGAGGGCGAGAACATGCTGGTGATCAATCCCAGCGAGTGCATCGACTGCGGCGTGTGCGAGCCCGAATGTCCCGCCGAGGCGATCCTGCCCGACACCGAGAGCGGGCTGGAGCAGTGGCTCGAGCTCAACACGACCTTCTCGGCGCAATGGCCCAACGTCACGCGCAACGACAACCAGACGCCGCCGGATGCCGACGCCATGAAGGGCGTCGAGGGCAAGTTCGACAAGTATTTCTCGCCCGAGCCCGGCGCAGGCGACTGATAAGAGGCGGCGAATCCTGGAAAGGGCAAGCCGCCTGCCACGTTCGGCTGGTAATTTTGTTGCAAAGCTGCTAGATGGGTCCGCGACGGGCGCGATGATTCACGTCATCCGCCTGACGTGTAGACCTATCCCTCCCCCGATGCAGCAGCGACGAGTCCTTCGTCGAGGCGTCGCGTGGAGGCCTGATCCGGAAAGGCCCCAAATGGCTGCC
The DNA here is from genome assembly GCF_900115295.1 of Sphingomonas sp. OK281. Taxonomy (GTDB): domain Bacteria; phylum Pseudomonadota; class Alphaproteobacteria; order Sphingomonadales; family Sphingomonadaceae; genus Sphingomonas. The sequence continues at coordinate 157,543 of NZ_FOVZ01000002.1, forward strand.
AAGGCACTGTCCTTCGATGTCGGTGATTTCGTCGTTTATCCCAAGCACGGGGTCGGCCGTGTGATCGAGCTCCAGCGCTCGGAAATCGCCGGCATGACACTGGAACTCTACGTCCTCCGGTTCGAGAAGGAGCGCATGACGCTCCGCGTGCCGACCAACAAGGCCGAAAGCGTCGGCATGCGCAAGCTGTCGTCCGACAAGACGATGCGCGAGGCGATGGACACGCTCAAGGGCAAGCCCAAGGTCAAGCGCACCATGTGGTCGCGTCGCGCGCAGGAATATGAAGCGAAGATCAACTCGGGCGACCTCGTGTCGATCGCCGAAGTGGTCCGCGACCTGTTCCGTGCCGACGACCAGCCCGAGCAGAGCTATTCCGAGCGCCAGATCTTCGAAGGCGCGACCAGCCGTCTCGCACGCGAACTGGCGGCGATGGAAGAGCTCGACGAGCCCAAGGCGCAGGAGAAGATCCTCGACATCCTCCGCGCCGCGGCCGCAATCTACAACAAGGACAAGGTACCGGCGTAACGCCTGGTTGCTTTGCCGAGACGAAAGGGCGGTCCTGCGGGGCCGCCCTTTTTCGTTTCGGGATGAGCTGCCTTTCGATCCTCCCCGGCAAGGGGGAAGATTGCAGAACACCCTACCACCCCGGCGACGGCCGGGGCCCAATTGAAAAGGCTGGAGTAACGGAGCGCCGCCTTAGTTTGCGACGTTTCCCAACTGGGCCCCGGCCTTCGCCGGAGTGGTGCAAGTACCTGAAGTATATCTTGCTATCGGTGCCGTTTAATTGGCAAATCTGAATGTACGCTTGCCATAGATCAAGAAAGCGACCGGCAGGATCGTTACACTCAAAATTCAGTCGCAGACTCCAACCTAGGACAAGTCACGTCCTATGCGGTGAACGTCTCGCCGGACGGAGCCAACGTCTCGCCGGATATCGATTGTCATTCCGGCGACTCTCCGCTGACTGACGCCATCCATGTTTGGAAAGGGTAAGTTTATGCGTTCAAGTTTCCCGAAATCTCCCACCGTCGCTTTGATCCTCATCGCCGGCGTCGGGCTGAGCGGTTGCGCCACGAAGGGTTTCGTCCGCGAGCAGATCGCCGTGGTCAACACGCGGATCGACGGCATGGACGGTCGCCTGCGTACCGTCGAAGGCACGTCGGGTCAGGCACTTGCTCAGGCTCAGGCCGCTGCCGGCCAGGCTCAGCAGAACGGCCAGCGTCTCGACCAGCTTACCGGCCGCGTCGACGGTATCGACCAGCAGGTCCAGCAACAGGCGCAGCAGCGTCAGCGCAAGCCGCGCGGCTAACGCATCCTCGCGCACGCACCCGACATCGACGGACGGCCCCGTAGCACATGATGATCAAGGTCTCGGGGCTGTCTAGTCTCGTCCGCCGTACGAGTATGGTCGCCGGCCTGGCGCTGGCGCTGATCGCTCCGCAGGCATCGTCGGCGGCGACGCCGAACGGTGCCAGTGCGCACAAGGCGGCGAGCGCGCGCAAGGTTAAGGTTTCGACACGCTCGCATGCGAAAGCCGCGAAGCGTGTCGAGGCTCCTCTGTTGCTGCCCCCGCAATCGGAGCCGGCGAGCCGCCTGATCGCGTGGGTCGCGGTGGAGCACGATAATGGCAACCTGCCCTATGCCGTCATCGACAAGCAGGCGGCGTCGTTGCTGCTCTTCAACGCGAAGGGGGAGTTCGTCGGCCAGGCACCCGTCCTGCTCGGCATCGGCATCGGTGACGATTCGTCGCCGGGCGTCGGTGCGAAGGACTTGGCGGACATCGGCCCGGCCGAGCGGACGACCCCGGCGGGGCGCTTCGTCGCGAAGTTCGGGCGCGCATTCGGTCGCCAGCGTGTGCTCTGGGTCGATTATGCGAACTCGGTCGCGCTGCACGCGGTGATCACCACGCACAAGAGCGAACACCGCGTCGAGCGCCTGCTGTCGCCGACTCCGGACGACAACCGCATCAGTTTCGGCTGCATCAACGTCGGCACCAAATTCTACACCGGCAAACTCAGCCCGCTGTTCCAGAGGAAGGGCGGGGTGGTTTACATCCTTCCCGACACCAAGACGCTCGACGACGTCTTCCCCCGCGTGCGCCTGCTGCCCTATGTCAGCGCTGCCGCCGCCAGCTAGACCGCCCGGCGCGAAGGAAACGTCATGATCTTGCTGATGCTTGCACTCGCCGCTGCCGATCCATCCGCCGATCGACCGGTAGTCGTGAGTTCGCTCACGACCCAGCAGATGCTGGAATATTGCCAGGGCAAGGACAGCGATCCGACCGCCAATTTCTGCACCGGCTACATTCTCGGCGAATTCGACGCCCTGTCGCTATCGGGCGGCATATGCCCGTTGCCGGCCCGCGCCTCGAACATCGAGGTCGTCGCGACGGTGCGGAGGTATCTCCGCGCGCGAGCGAAAAAGACCGGCACCGGCGCGCCCTCGTTCGTCGTCCGCGATGCCCTGCGCGACGCCTATCCGTGCAAACGTAAGTAGCGCGCCGCCGCGCCGCCCCGGTGGCGGAGCGGGAATGTCCTACCATCGTCACGCACGCGATTTCGCTTCCTCGCGCCGGGGATCAGGTGTATTGCTACAACAATACACATAAGGAGGATGCGATGAACTTTCTTGCGCTCGGGCTGATCATTCCTCTCGCAGCATGTTCGTTCGGCTGGAACGGCGACAGCGAGAATTCAGGCGCTGCGGCGGCGGGGTCTGGGACTACCCGGACCTTCCAGGTTGCCGGTTTCAATGGCATCGACCTTCGCGGCTCGGACGATGTCGACGTTCGCGTCGGCACCGGCTTTTCGGTCCGCGCCGAGGGAGCGAGCGAGCAGCTCGACCGGCTGCGCATCGAGCGCGACGGCGATACGCTGGCGATCGGGCGCAAGGACGGCGCCAGCTTCGGCTGGAGCAAGGGCGCAAAGGTCAAGGTGTACGTCACCCTGCCACGGCTGACCGACGCGAGCATCTCGGGATCGGGCAACATGGCGGTCGATCGGGTCGATGGTGGCGGGTTCGAGGGCGGCATTGCGGGATCGGGCAATCTCGACATCGCCGCAATCGAGGTCGCTGACGTCAAATTCTCGATTCCAGGTTCGGGAACGGTGCGCGCGAGCGGCGCGGCGCAGGCACTGACGGTCGATATCGCCGGTTCGGGCACCGTTAACGGCGCCAAACTCCATGCACGATCGGCCACGATCGACCTTTCAGGGTCGGGCAGCGTCCGCGCGGTCGTCGATGGCCCCGCCAAGGTCGATCTGTCGGGATCCGGCGACGTCGATCTCGGGCCCAATGCGCGCTGCACGATCTCGAAGTCGGGCTCTGGCAGCGTTCGTTGCGCGCGTTGACCCGCCATCCGACTTGCAGGGCGGCATCCAGCCAGCGACAGTTGCGGCCATGAGATATCTGCTCGCCGTGCCGCTACTCCTGTCCTCCCCGGGATTCGCCCAGTCGCCGGCGGCCAGCAGGACGGTCTCGGTCGGCAGCTTCGACCGCGTGCGGGTCGAGGGGCCGTTCGAGGTCCGCGTCACGATCGGTTCGCCGCGCGCCACCATCGTCGGGCCGCGCGGAGGCGAGGACGTGACCGTGCGCGTCGATGGCACCACGCTGTCGGTACGCAAGGGGACGGGCGGCTGGGGCGAACAGCCGCGTGGCGGCGGGGCAGGGCCGATCGTCGTGACGCTCTCCACGCCCGGGCTGACCTCCGCCAGCGTCGCGGCCGGCGGCCGGCTGACGATCGCCAGGATGCGCGGGATGCGCGTCGACGTGACGGTCAGTGGCAACGGGAGCTTGTCGGTCGCCGCGGCCGATACGGATCAGTTGAACGCGACGGTGATCGGTACCGGCCAGATGACGCTCGCCGGCCATGCGGCGCGGGCGCGCCTCGTGACGAGCGGGCCCGGCGCGATCGATGCGTCGGAGTTGGCGGTCAACGACCTGACCGTGCACCTCGATGGGGTAGGGGAGACCAAGGCCGCGGCGCGCTACACGGCGCAGGTGACCAACAGCGGCCTTGGTACGGTCACGATCACCGGCAACGCGAAATGCCGGGTCGACGCGGCGGCCGGAGGACCGGTAGTGTGCGGAAAGCCGGCGGCGGAAGTCTCTGCTCCGTAGAAGGGGATGGTGTGCTGCTGCCACACCGACCTCTCCCGGGCCAAATCCGCATCTGTATCGAGCCAGTTACCCTATCCGTATCGGCCCTCATACCTTCCGAACCTGTATCGTCATTCCCGCGGAGGCGGGAACCCATACCGGCTGACCTCACACTGAGATCGTTATCCTCTGAGGATATGGATCCCCGCCTGCGCGGGGATGACGATAGAGTTTATCGGCGGGGGGGATGAACCCCGACGAGGTCTGGGCCCCACCCCTTAAATGAGCGCCAGCTCCGCCAGTTTCGTCATCAAAGCCGGCGGCATCACGTCCAACCCGGTCGCATCGCCACCCAGATCCAGCGGCGCATCCGCACCCTCAAGATACCGCCACCCCTGGTGCGCGCGCCTAGGCCGCGCTTGAACCAGCACCAGCTTCGGATCGATGTGGATCGCGACGCGACCCTCTTCAGCTTCGCCAAACCCGAGGATCGGCGAGCGGGCGATCAGCTGGTGCTTCAGGATCCAGAACATCGAACCCTGACCGGCGACCTCCTCATGCCGCTTGGGCAGATAGCGCGTCGTAAGAAACACTGGCCCCTCCTCGCCACGCAGCCGGAGCCGCTCGGCGAGGTGATCGACGCTTTCCGCGCCGAACGCGACTTTGGTGAGGTGAAGCGGCATGGCGTTGAAAATGGGCGCTAAACGCTGCCGATCAACCGTGCAGACCCCAAAGACTCGCCAGCCCGAGGAACGAGAAGAACCCCATCGTGTCGGTCATCGTCGTCACGAACACCGCGGACGACACCGCCGGATCGATCCGGAACTTGTCGAGCGTCACCGGCACCAGCACGCCGCTGAGCCCCGCCGTGATATTATTCACCAGCATCGCCGCGGCGATCACCAGCGACAGGTCGGTGTTGCGGAAAATGACATACGTCCCGCATCCGATCAGCGCGCCGAGCATCACGCCATTGGCGGCGGCGATGCGGAACTCGCGCCCGATCATCCGCGCGGTGTTCGAACTCGTCAGCTGGTTGGTCGCCAGCGCGCGCACCACCACCGCCAATGTCTGCGTGCCGGCATTGCCGCCCATCCCCGAGACGATCGGCATAAGCACCGCGAGCAGCGCGAAGCTCGCGATCGTCCCCTGGAACAGCCCGACGACCGACGATGCGACCATCGCGGTGCCGAGATTGACCACCAGCCAGGTGAACCGCGTGCGTACCGTCAGCCGGATCGGCTCGTTGATGTCGCCGTCGCCGGCGCCTGCCAGCCGCAGCGTATCCTCGCCCGCCTCTTCGGAGATGATGTGGACGATGTCGTCGACCGTGATCATCCCGACCAGCCGGCCGCCATGATCGACCACCGCCGCCGAGATCAGCGCGTATTTCTGGAAGCGCAGCGCGACTTCTTCCTGGTCCATGTCGACCGGGATCAGCGTCTGCTCGCGCTTCATCACATCGGCGATCGCGATCCCGCGCGGCGTGCGCAGCATCCACGACAGCTGGCACGTGCCGATCGGCTTGTGCGCGGGGTCGACGACGAAGATCTCCCAGAAATCGGTCGTCAGCTCTTCGTGCCCGCGGAGGTAATCGATCGCGTCGCCGACGGTCCAATGCTCGGGTACGGCGATCAGCTCGCGCTGCATCAGGCGGCCGGCGGATTCCTCGGCGTAGCTCAGCGCCTCCTCGATCGCCGCGCGATCGTCGGGATCGAGCGCGCGCAACACCGCGCGCTGCTCGTCCTCGTCCATGTCCTCGATGATCGCGACGGCATCGTCGGTATCGAGCTCGGAGGCGAGATCGGCGACCTGGTGCGGCTCAAGCGCATCGATCAGATCCTCGCGGACGTAATCGTTCATCTCGGCGAACACGTCGCCGCCCAGCAGGTCGGTGACCGCCCGCGCCAGCGCCGCGCGATCCTCCTGCGGGGTCAGTTCGAACAGATCGGCGATATCGGCCGGGTGCAGCGGCTCGACCAGCGCGCGCGCGCCCTCGTCATCGCCGTCCTCGACCGCATCGAGCACGGCCCGCACGAATTCCGGCCGCAGATGGTCGTCGCGATCGAGCTGGTTTTCGGGCTGGGTGTCGGTTTCGACCTCGGGAAGCTCGAGTTCGCTCATGGCTGCCTCCCTTAAAAGATGCGCGGTTGGGCCCTAACGCGGCGCGCGTGCATTTGCCAGTCGGAGTGCGGCTCCCTATCTGCCGCGCATCAATTCAGGAGAACATGAATGGCTGACACCCCCGAAACGCTCACGCTGACCCTCGACGGCGGCGACGTCACGATTAAGTTCCGCCCCGATCTTGCCCCCAAGCATGTCGAGCGCATTGCCGAACTGGCGAACGAAGGCTTTTACGACGGCGTACCCTTCCACCGCGTGATCCCGGGCTTCATGGCGCAGGGCGGTGACGGTGGTCGCGGCGACGGCACCGGCGGCTCGAGCAAGCCCAACCTCAAGGCGGAATTCTCGGCCGAGCCGCATGTCCGCGGCGTGTGTTCGATGGCACGCACGAACCAGCCCGACACGGCGAACTCGCAGTTCTTCATCGTGTTCGACGACGCGCGCTTCCTCGACAAGCAGTACACCGTCTGGGGCGAAGTCACCGACGGCATGGACCTGATCGACGCACTGCCGAAGGGCGAGCCCCCGCGTTCGCCGGGCAAGATCGTCAAGGCACGCGCTGCATAACCTGAATTCCCCTCCCGCTTGCGGGAGGGGCTAGGGGAGGGCGCGACGTACGTACTGGCGTCCGGTCAGTGAGGCACGCCCCTCCCCCGACCCCTCCCGTCAGCGGGAGGGGAGTAGCGGTCAGACCTCCGCCACCGTCCGTATCAGCCAGTCGTGGAACAGCTTCACCGGCTTGGTCTGCAGCGCCCGCGGGCGGCAGACGAACCAGTAGCTGTACGGGCTCTCCACCTCGATATCGAACAGTCGAACGAGTCGCGGATCGTTTGCATCCTCGAAGTGGCTCGCATGCATGAACGCGACGCCGAGCCCTTGCGCGGCGGCCTCCAGCATCAGCGCCCCCGAATCGAAATGGTCGATCGCCAGCGGCTCGATATCGTCGAGCCCTGCCGCCGTCCGCCATGCCGTGAACGTATCCGTCATGTCGCGGTGCACCAGCGCCGTCAGCGTCGAAAGCTGTTCGGGGCGCGTGACCGGGTCCGCGCGCTCCAGCAAGCTCCTTGCCCCGATCACGTAGACCGAATTGCGATCGAGCCGCCGCGCGTAGAACGTCGGATCGATCTCGCGCGACAAGGCGATCACCGCGTCGAGCCCATCCCCGAGCCGCGACACCAGATGCGCCGCGGTATCGATATCGAGATGCAGCTCGGGATGCGACGTGCGCAACTCGCCCAGCTTGGGGAACAGCTTCTGCGACGCATAGAGCGGCAGGATCCCGAGCCGCAGCCGCAGAACCTCGGTCGTGCTGGTCAACGATTCGACTGCGTCCGACAGCGAATCGAGCACCGGTGCGATCTGCGCCAGCAACCGTTCGCCATCCGCATTCAGCACCATCGCCTGATGCCGCCGCGCAAACAGCGGCTTGGCGATGAACCGCTCCAGGCTCTGCACGCGCCGGCTGAGCGCAGGCGCCGACAGCGCCAGATCCTCGGCGGCGGCCTTGATCGACCCCAGCCGCGCGACCTGCACGAACGCCTCGATAGCCCCCAGTGGCGGCAGCCTGCGCATGATCCCTCTTTCGACTCGACGAGTGTGACAATGACCGCTGGACGCATTCAGTCATACGATTGCAGTTAGCGCAATCGTAGCTGATCCCTTCGCACTTGCAACATGAACCGTCTCGACGCAAAAAGACCTCGCCTTTCAGGCATCCTCTCCTAAAAACTTTCATGGGCTGGCCTTCATTGGCCGGCCCTTTTTTTGTGTTTTCAACCCCTGACAAGGCTGGAACCGGTCTCCTATCTCGGACGCTACGAGATCGAATGGAGTCGACATGGCCGATAGCGAAATCCCCACGCGGAAAATTCAGGTCGCCAACGCGCGTCCCGAAGACAGCGGCCGCGGTCTGGCGCATGTGCCGCGCGCATTGATGGCGACGCTCGGTATCGGCGAAGGCGACGTCATCGAGATCCTCGGCAAGCAGAATACGCCGGCGCGTGCGGTCGGCCCGTATCCGGAGGACGAGGGCCTCGATATTCTCCGGCTCGATGGTCTCCAGCGTGCAAACGCCGGCGTCGGCTCGGGCGATTACGTCGAAGTGCGCAAAGCCGAGTCGAAGCCGGCGACGCGCGTCGTGTTTGCGCCGGCCCAGCAGAACCTTCGCCTTCAGGGTTCGACCAACGCGCTCAAGCGCACCTTCCTTGGCCGGCCGATCTGCCAGGGCGATATCGTCGCGACCGCGGGGCATCAGCGCGTCGGCAACATGCCGCCCAACGTCCAGCAGTTCATGAACGCGCCGGCCTATGCGCTCCAAGAGATCCGCCTCGCGGTGATCGCCGCCAGCCCAAAGGGCGTGGTGCACATCGACGAGAATACCGAGATCGAACTCCGCTCCGAATATGAGGAGCCGCAGGCCGCACGCCGTGCCGACGTCACCTATGACGATATCGGCGGCATGGCGCAGACGATCGACCAGTTGCGCGAGATGGTCGAACTGCCGCTCCGCTATCCCGAACTGTTCCAGCGTCTGGGCGTCGATCCGCCCAAGGGCGTGTTGCTGCACGGTCCTCCCGGCACCGGCAAGACGCGCCTCGCTCGCGCCGTCGCCAACGAGTCCGACGCACAGTTCTTCCTGATCAACGGTCCCGAGATCATGGGCTCTGCATACGGTGAGTCCGAGTCGCGCCTCCGCGAAGTGTTCGAGGAAGCGGCCAAGGCAGCGCCGTCGATCGTATTCATCGACGAGATCGATTCGATCGCTCCAAAGCGTGGCCAGGTGTCGGGCGAGGCGGAAAAGCGTCTCGTCGCGCAGTTGCTGACGCTGATGGACGGCCTTGAATCGCGCGCCAACCTCGTCGTGATCGCGGCGACCAACCGGCCCGAGGCGATCGACGAGGCGCTGCGTCGTCCGGGTCGGTTCGACCGTGAAATCGTCGTCGGCGTGCCCGACGAGCGTGGCCGTCGCGAAATCCTCGGCATCCACACGCGCGGCATGCCGCTTGGCGACCGTGTCGATCTGGATGAGCTGTCGCGCACCACCTACGGCTTCGTTGGCGCCGATCTCGCCGCGCTGACCCGCGAGGCGGCGATCGAGGCTGTCCGCCGGATCATGCCGAAGCTCAACCTCGAGGAGCGGACGATCCCGCCCGAAGTGCTCGACGAACTGTCGGTCACGCGCGAGGATTTCCTCGGGGCGCTCAAGCGCGTCCAGCCATCGGCGATGCGCGAAGTCATGGTGCAGGCGCCGACCGTACGCTGGGCCGATGTCGGGGGGCTCGACGATGCACAGATGCGGTTGAAGGAGGGTGTCGAACTCCCGCTCAAGAACCCCGATGCGTTCCGCCGACTCGGCATCCGCCCGGCCAAGGGCTTCCTGCTCTACGGCCCCCCCGGCACCGGGAAGACGTTGCTCGCCAAGGCGGTCGCGCGCGAGGCGGAGGCGAACTTCATCGCCACCAAATCGTCCGACCTGCTCAGCAAATGGTACGGCGAAAGCGAACAGCAGATCGCCCGCCTGTTCCAGCGTGCACGTCAGGTCGCGCCATGCGTGATCTTCATCGACGAACTCGATTCGCTGGTGCCCGCGCGTGGCTCTGGCGCGGGCGAGCCGCAGGTGACCGAGCGCGTCGTCAACACGATCCTGGCCGAGATGGACGGGCTGGAGGAGTTGCAGTCGGTCGTCGTGATCGGCGCGACCAACCGGCCGAACCTGATCGACCCGGCGTTGCTGCGGCCGGGCCGGTTCGACGAGCTCGTCTATGTCGGCGTCCCCGACAAGGCCGGCCGCCGCCGCATTCTGGGCATCCAGACCGAGAAGATGCCGCTGGCCAGCGACGTCGATCTCGACCGTCTCGCAGACCGCACCGATCGCTTCACCGGCGCGGACCTGGAGGACGTCGTCCGCCGCGCCGGCTTGGTGGCACTACGCCGTTCGATCGACTCAACCGACGTGACGATGGCCGACTTCGAAGGCGCGCTGAAGGAGTCGCGCGCCAGCGTAACCCCGGAAACGGAACGCGAATACGAGCAGATGGCGGCGCGTCTCAAGCAGGACGCCACCGCCATCCAACCGCTCGGCTTCGCCTTTCCGGCAAGGACGGAGGACTGACCCTCACTCCATCGCCACCACCGGCGTCTCTCCCTCGCCCAACCGCGGGAAGGAGAGACGTCGCTCGGGTCTTGGCGATTGGGAGGAAAGGTGAGGTGGCCTTGTTAGATTGGCCAATCTCCATGAGCCGCTGGCCCCGAGACAGCGTCCGATGCGAAGGAAGGCGAACGGTCCGCTTTGGCGATGCCGGATCAGCTAGCCGACATGCGCGACGCGGCGGCCTTTCCCAAAACGACGCTGTTTCAGGAATGGCCGGGTCTGGGGGCAAGGTGCTGCATCAGCGCCTCGGCGATAGCGATCATGCCGTTTTCGTTGGGATGATAGGGTACGAAGCCCGGTGCGGACGTATCGGTCGGGAAACCCGTCATCCATGGATCGCGGCTGCACGCGTCGTGGTGGGCGGATATCGCTGATGCCTCGATTACGTCGGATTTAGTTTCTACTGCAACGCGTGCGGTGAGCCGGGCAAGCCGCTGCGCGACCGCGGTGATGGCCCGAGCGCTGTCCGGGCTCATGGAAGCGTTGGCACACGCCCCCCTGGCGGGAAGGACCGAGAGGTTATCCACGAAGACCAGTCGCGCAGCAGGCGAGCGCCGATGAACTTCGGCGGCGATGCGTCGCATACCGGCGTCGACCTTGCTCCAGGCATCGGCCCCTGCTGGGGGAATGGGGCATTTGAAACCGCGCGCTGCGACGGGCACCGGGGCCGACGTGCAGGAGGCGGACCATAGCATCCCAAAATATCCGACATCATTGCCGCCGATCGTTACCGTCACCAGCCTGGTGTCGGTCGTCAGCGCTTCGATCTGGGATGGGAGTTCTTTCCATGGGCCAAGCACATGTTCGGTCGTGGCGCCACTGCAACTCACATCGATAAGCTGCAAATTCAGCTTCCTCGCCAGGATATGCGCATAGTTGTCGTTTGATCGCGCGCACCGGTTCTTTGGCTGATCTGCCGACGTCGTGATGCCGGGCCCGGCGGCGTAGGAACTCCCCATCGCGACATACACGGAGGCGGGCGCGATCGCCGTGACGTGGGTTAGACGTGGCGTCGAGCAGGCGGCGACGCTCAAACAGACGAGAATGCAGCCGAAACGCGATTTCAAATCGACCAAGTTCACAGTCCTTCGATGCCGCGTAGCCGGCGGCTGCCGCAACGGCCTACCAACGGTACGGCATTTTTGAAGGCAGAATTTTCGTATGACCGAGGTGCGGTACTGGTCGCGCTGACCGAATGACTGTTTCCGTGCTCCCGGACCGCAAACCTGAGCGGCCGTCTATGGGCGCAAGTTGGATGGTCGGAATGGGAAGGAAAGCGGACCGTCCGCTTACGGGAACGCCGATGTCGATAGCCGATTTAGCGCGATACCGCCTTCTACTACGACGATCGGAAAACGAGAAGATATCGTGCCGATACTGTTCTTCCCTTTACCGACTCAGCGAGCCAAGAATCAAGCAGGCCTGCAATTGCAAACGGACAGTGGCGAGCACTACGCATCTGCACACCATAGTGTTCGATGGCTTAGCGGCAATCGAGTTGGCAGCAAAAAGCGATTAGCGAACGTCAACGTCTATGAGTACGCGTCGTACGCGTCCTTCGGACGTCGCGCTTTGCAAAACGATTTTGTCATGTCCATGAAATCCTGCATCGGATGTATAAAAAGCCTGAACGCCATCGACTTTATGTGTGTCGCAGATCACGCGGGGGTTCGGCGCAATAAAGTTGGGATAAACTTTTTCGGTTGAGATGTCGGCATGCCCGTGATGAGGTGGGGTTACGATCTGCGCCGTGACCGTACCCGCCGATGAACAATCTGGATTGGTCAGTGTAGCGAACCATATCCTGATCTTCTCACCGGATATGGCAGCACGTGACGCATGGATGTCCGAATAACCCTTGCCACTACCCTCATCTACGCGTCGTACGAGGTAGGTCTGTCCGCCGGCTGCGGGCGGCGTTAAACATGAAAACGCAACAAGTAACACGGTAAGATTTTTGATCCTGACTTGCTTTACCAAGCTATCCCAACTTGTATGGCCGACCATGTCCGTTGCCTTCAGTATGAAAACTTGTCAAAATCACCCCATTATTTATGTTGAAGTTCGCTTACAGTTTGCTGACAGCCCTCGCTCCTGACAAAAGATTCTTTGATTTTTGTATCCGAAACTCGCTGAGTCCGAACGGTGATGTGAGAACGGATGTCCGCTTTTGAGCGCGCGTGATGCCCATCGGAACGTCCACGCCTGGGCGTTCCGGCTACAGGCAGGTTGTGGGGTTTCAGACTGATGACGCTATCGAACCCGAGCGTTCCGCCTCGATCTGCGCCTGACCCACTCTAACCTTCCTTTGCATCCTTCAGCGCTACCCAGGCATAGGCGATCATCACCACGCACGCCGCCCCCGCGACCGAGCCTTGCGCGTTTGCGCCGACAGCTAGCGACGAGCCTGCGGTGAACCCCGGTCGCGTGAAGCCGAAGCCGAGGCTCGCCAGCGCATAGGCCGTGGCGATCGTATAGAGCGAGGTTGCGATCCCGGTCAGCGCGGTGCCGACGGCAGCCAGCACGAGCCCGGTCAGCACGAGCTGTCGCGGAGTCATGTTGAGGCGCGGGATGATGCCCCATTGCGCGAGCAGCGCGGCGCCGGCGCCCATCATCAGGACGATGCCGGTCGGCTCCAGCGCGAGTGCGGGGGCGAGGTGGAGTCGGTCGATCACGAGGAAGCCGATCGCCTGCCCGGTCATGGCCTGCGCATGCCCCATCACCAGCCTGGCGATCATCCAGGCGCGGATGCGGGGATCGGTGTAGCCGACATGCTCGACATGCGATCCGGTCGCGGCGGCGACCGAGGCGCCGGTCGGCGCGCCGCCGATCGAGGGGTAGGCCGAACTCGCACCGTGCGTCTCGTGCGGCGCGACGATCTTGTCGTCGGGCAGCATCCGCCGCACCGTGATCCAGACCGCCACGCCGAACACCGCGAACAGGAAGGCCGGGCCCGCGAGCCCGATCTCGACTCCGCCGATCGAGCCGAGGATCAGGTACGGCGCGATCGCCGGCCCCAATATCGTACCGAGCCCGAATGCCGAGGCGAGCAATGTCAGTGCCTTGGTCCGCTCCTCCCGAGTCGTCTCGCCGGCAACGAGCGCCTGCACCGCCGGCGGTGCGGCCGCGCCGAACGTCCCGTAGATCAGCCGCCCGCCGATGAAGCACAGGAACGCGGTCGTGCCGCCGATCCACGCGTTGATCCCGGCCAGCAGGAACACGCCGCACAAGGCCAGCGACACGCTGAACCCGCCGACGCCGAGCAGGATCATCGCACGCCGGCCATGCCGATCCGACCGATTCGCCCAGAACGGTGCGGCGATCACCCACAGCAACGCCGACACCGAAAACGCCGCCGCGACCGCACTGTCGGCGACCCCGAGCGACCGCCCGAGCGCCGGCAGCACGGATTGCAGCGCGGTATTGCCCGCGGCGATCGTCAGCATCACGAGGAACATCAGCGCGAAGCGGCGGTCGACCTTCGGGCCTTCGGTCGCCCCGCCGATCCCCCCGCCGACCCCTCCGCCGATCCCCGGGCCGATCCCCGGGCTGATCATGGCCGTACCCAGTCGTAAGAGCGCTCGATACGCGCGACGGACACCGAATAGCTTTCGTACCAGAGCGCTCGCCCGCGCTCGCGAATCGCGGCGTGCTCGGGCTGGTTGCGCCACGCGATCGCCGCGGCGTCGTCCGCCCAATAGCTCACGGTGACCCCCATGCCGCCCGCCTCGCGCGCGCTGTCGACGCCGCGATAGCCTGGCTGCGCGGCGGCAAGCGCGTCCATCGCCGCGGCGGCTTCGGCGTAACCGACCATGTCCGCATCGTTACGGAACGACACGAAAACGACGGCGACCTGTCCTGTTCGATCATTCTGCATGGCGAATGCTTAGGCGAAGCCGGATGCTTGGCAAAGTCGTCGGAACCACTTGGCGGAACACGACTTCCGCGTCGGTTCGTCGCCACATGCAACCCGCAGCCCTTGAAACGCGTTCGGAATTCGTGCGACGGGAGGGGTAAAGCCCCGCCACCGCGCGGGACCCCTGATCGTAAGGAACACGATGCCCAGTTCGACCACCGCCACCCGGCGTGCACGCAGCCGACCCGCCGGCGTGCCGTCCCCGTGGCAGATGTTCTTTTCAGGGTTCCTGAAACATCCGGTCATGGTCGGTTCGATCGTGCCGTCGTCCGACAAGCTGATCCGCAAGATGCTCGGTCCGGTCGACTGGGCGAACTGCAAGCTGTTCGTCGAATACGGCCCGGGCGTCGGCACCTTCTGTCGCCCGATCCTCGACCGCATGGCGCCCGACGCCAAGCTCGTGGTGATCGATACCAATCCCGAATTCATCCAGTATCTCCGCCACACGATCACCGATCCGCGCTTCTTCGCGGTGCTGGGGTCGGCGGACGAGGTCGAGAAGATCGTCGCCGATCACGGCTTCGAAAAGGCGGATTACGTGTTGTCCGGCCTGCCGTTCTCCACCCTGCCGGCCGGCGTCGGTCCGGCGATCGCGGCGGCGACGCATGCGGTGTTGCGGACCGGCGGCGCGTTCCTGGTCTATCAGTTCTCGCCCAAGGTGAAGGACTTCCTGACCCCGCATTTCCAGTCGATCGATCACGACATGGAGTGGTGGAACGTCCCGCCGGCGCAGCTTTACTGGGCATGGAAGGACTAGCATCTCCGAACAGGCCGCATCGGTGAGCGATACGGGGCGTCGGCGTGCCCACGCCGATGTCCTGATCGTCGGTGCGGGCCATGCCGGTGCCCAGGCCGCGATCGTCCTGCGCCAGCGCGGCTTTGCCGGCACGATCACGCTGCTCGGCGACGAAGCCTCGCCGCCCTATGAACGTCCGCCCCTGTCGAAAGACTATCTGGCGGGCGACAAGGCATTCGAGCGGATCCTGTTGCGCCCCGCGGGCTTCTGGGCGGAACGCGATATCGTCCTGATGCTTGGCCACGCGGTGGTTCGTGTCGATGCAGAATCCCACTGCGTTGTCACCGCCGACGGCACCGAGATCGGCTATGGTACTTTGGTCTGGGCGACCGGCGGTGCGCCGCGACGTCTCGCCTGCCACGGGCACGACCTGGCCGGCGTCCACGGCGTCCGTACCCGCGCCGACGTCGACCGCATGATCGCCGAGCTGCCCGCCGTACGGCGCGTGGTGGTGATCGGCGGCGGGTACATCGGGCTGGAAGCCGCCGCGGTACTCGCCAAGCTCGGCAAGCACGTCACGGTGCTGGAGGCGCAGGACCGCGTGCTCGCACGGGTCGCCGGCGAACCCCTGTCACGGTTCTACGAGGCCGAACACCGCGCACACGGCGTCGACTTGCGAACCGGCGTCGCAGTGTCCTGCATAGAGGAACGCGACGGGGCGGCGTGTGGCGTCCGTCTCGACGACGGCGCCATCCTGCCATGCGAAATGGTCATCGTCGGCATCGGCATCGTGCCCGCCATCGCCCCATTGATCGAGGCAGGCGCGACAGGCGCTATGGGCGGCGTGCTGGTCGACGCGCAGTGCCGCACGACAGTGCCCGACATATTCGCGATCGGCGACTGCGCGGCGCATGCGAACGCGTTCGCCGATGGCCGGGTCATCCGCCTGGAATCGGTGCAGAACGCCAACGACCAGGCGATGATCGTCGGCAAGGCGCTGACCGGCGCGCCCGAAGCTTACGAGGCGGTGCCGTGGTTCTGGTCGAACCAATACGACCTGAAGCTCCAGACCGTGGGACTGTCCGCCGGGTATGACGACCTCGTCGTCCGCGGCGATCCGGCCGAGCGCAGCTTCTCGGTGGTCTACCTCGAGGCTGGTCGCGTGATCGCGCTCGATTGCGTGAACCGGGTACGCGATTACGTCTAGGGCCGCCTGCTCGTCACGGGACGGCTACGGATCGATCCGCAGCTGTTGCGCGACACCACGATCGACCTGAAAGCACTCGCCGCCACCGCACTATGAGACCGGCCGGGTCAGCCGGTCTTGAGCCACTGACGCAGCAGCGCGGTGACTTCGCCGGGACGCTCCATCGGCGCGAGATGACCGCAGGAGCGCAGCATGTGAAACCGCGAGCCCTCGATCCGCGCACTCAGTGCGCGCGCGTCGTCGGGCGTGCAGATCAGGTCGCGATCGCCCACGGCTATAAGCGTCGGGACGTGGATCGCGGCGATCGCCTCGCTGATGTCGGGCCGTGCGAGCAGCGCGCGTTGCTGGCGTTCGAAGACGGTCTGGCCGACGCGTTCCGCCATCGCCTGTGCGGGCCCGGCGACGATCGCGGTCAGACGCGGGTCGGCGTGCGGCGCGGTCGCGAGCAGGCCCTGGCCAACGACGGTGCGCGGTCGCACCTCCATCGACGCGCGCGTACCGAACAATGCGATCCGCTCGATACGGTCGGGGGCTTGCCGCACCATCTCCATCGCGACGTAGCCGCCGAGGCTGACGCCCGCGACCGCGAACCGCGGCGGTGCGCTGGCGAGCACGCGCGCGGCCATTTCGGACAGCGTGTCGTCCTGCGACAGGTCGCCGAACTCGACCTGTGCGACGGCGGCGAGGTCGACGATCTGCCGGGCCCAGAGTTGCCCGTCGCAGCCCATCGCGGGGAGCAGCATCAACGGTGTACGCGGTCGGACCATGCGAAATCTCCGGTAGCGGCGGGTTGCGGGGATGCTCACCTCAGGCGACGAACGGGAAGGCGAGCGCAATCATGCCGACGATCGTCATCACGACGCAGACGGCGATCGCGGGCACGAGCGTGAAGCGCTGGTGATCGGCGAGGTCGATCCCGACCAAGCTGACCAGCAGGTAGGTCGACGGCACCAGCGGGCTGAGCAGGTGGACCGGCTGGCCCATCAGCGACGCGCGGGCGATCGCCTCGGGTGCGACGCCGTAATGCGCGCCGGCCTCGGCGAGGATCGGCAGCATTCCGAAATAGAACGCGTCGTTCGAGATGAAGAAGGTGAACGGCATGCTCAGCACCGCGGTGATCGGCGCCATGTACGGCCCGAGCGCGGGCGGAATCACGCCGACCACCGCCTTGCTCATCGCCTCGACCATGCCGGTGCCACCGAGAATGCCGGTAAAGATACCCGCCGCGAAGATCAGCGACACCACTGCGAGCACGTTGCCGGCATGCGCGGAGATGCGCTCCTTCTGGTCGGCGACGCCGGGATAGTTGACGATCATCGCGATCGCGAACGCCAGCATCATCAGCACCGACAGCGGGAGAATACCCCATACCAGCAACGTCAGCAGCGTGATGACAAGCGCGGCGTTGAACCAGATCAGCTTGGGACGGCGTGCCTCGGGATATTGCGAGACGGCCATGCCGGTGAACTCGGTGTCCGCGGTGATCCCCGCTTCACCCATCCGAACGCGCTCCTTGCGGCCGAAATACACGGCGAGACCGATCAGGAACGCGAGCCCTGCGATCATGCCGGGGATCAGCGGCAGGAACAGCGTCGCGGGATCAAGCTTCAGCGCACTCGCCGCGCGCGCCGTCGGGCCGCCCCACGGCGTCAGGTTCATGATCCCGCTCGTCGTCATCAACAGGCAGACGAGGTACAACCGGTTCATGTTGAAGCGCTTGTAGAGCGGCAGCAGCGCGGCGATCGTGATGATGTAGGTGGTCGAGCCGTCGCCATCGAGGCTGACGAGTGCGCACAGCACGACCGATCCGATCAGGATTCGCATCGGATCGCCGTGGACCATCCGGATCAGCCGTCCGACCAGCGGATCGAAGAGCCCGGTGTCGGTCATCGTCGAGAAGAACAGGATCGCGAACAGCAGCATGACGCCGGTCGGCGCGAGGTTCTTGATGCCGTCGATCATCATCGGGCCGAGACCCGCGGCCTCACCCGCGAACACGCCGAAAATCGACGGAATCACGATGAGCGCGACCAGCGGCGTCATCTTCTTGGTCATGATCAACGTCATGAACGTGGCGACCATCAGGAAGCCGAGCAGGGCAAGGTTCATCGCATCGTCCTAGGAAAGGGCGTGAATAGGGGGGTGGGGGTCGTCGGTGCCGAAACCCAATCCGATCGATGGTCGGTTCGAGTCGACGGGCTCGCTATGTCTTCCGTCATGCCGGGCTCGTTCCGGCATCCATGGTGCCGCATAATCGGGAGATCTTGGTTTGCGGAGCGGTGCACCGCCGAACCAGACGATGCGTATGCCCCCGACGTAAGGGTAGCTTGTTTCCCCGCGAAGGGGGGACCCAGTCTGGGCTCCCGCCTTCGCGGGAGAACAAGGAAGTGCGGGCTGTCGTTCGAATGCGGCCGCACACGTAACTTCACGGGACAATCGCCGAACCAGTCCGGGGTGACGGAGTGCTTTTGGACGCGTCAGCATCAGAACGTAACCCCGACGCGGGCGCTGACGGTCTGCCCACTGTCGTTGCCGACATAGTCACCGGCGCGGTTGTCGGTGTTCCACTGGATCGCGTTCACCTGGAAGCGGGTGAAGGAGTTGAGGTACCAGTTGACGCCTACCGTCGCCGCCCAGCCGTCGCCGCCGGTCAGCAGATTGTCGAAATCGAGGCTTTCGTAGCGCGCGGTCAGCTCGATCGCGCCGACCCCGCCGTCGAACGTGGGCTTCAGCACCTTGGGCTGGCCGAAGCTGCCGAGCCGCGGGTTGTACGGCGGCAGGTCGCCGGTCAGGAACAGCCCGCCCGAGACGCTCCACGCCTTGCTGACGAAATCGGGACGACCGCCGTCGAGCCGCGCGTTGCGGCGGCCCGCTTCGCCCATCACCCACAACGGCCCGCGATAGCCGCCAAGCTCGACGCCGTAGCCGGTCGTGCCGGTGCCGCCGATCAGCGGCCCGGTCGACACGCGCAGCGCGCCGTTGAAGCGGCCGCCGATCACCGTGTTGCGGGTCAGCGTGCCGGCGACCGAGGAGAGCGACTCGTCGAAGCCCCACGCGCCGATGTGGAGCACGCCGGTATCGGACTTGATCGGGTTCCAATGCGCGCGGCCGAGCACCGTGCGGCTGTCGCCGACGGTCTGCGTGCCGTCGATCCGGTCGCCGGTGATCGTCACCGAGGCATGGCCGGTCTTCCAGAAGATGCGCGGCATCACGCCGATGCCGTAAAAGCCGCGCTGCGGGATGATCGCGGTGGCGACCGTGGTGCGCTCCAGGAACGGCGTCGAATCCGAGCCGGTCGAGCCTTCGAAGCCGCGATCGTTGAACAGGTGACCGGCGCGGACGTCGTAGTCGAGGCCCGGCTTGATCTTGTTGCGCCAGCCGACGAACGCGGTGACGACGTCGACCTCGTTCTCGGAAAAATCGCTCTCGAACTGGTAGAAGAAATGCGTGCCGACACCGCCCTCGAGGCCGAGGCGGAGTGCGCGCATGCCGGTCGTCGTGATGTTGCGGCCATCGTATTTCGAGCCGAAGCTGGAGCTGACGTCGGTCAGGATACGGCCGCGCGGCTTGAACGTGTAGACCCCGTCCGCCGAGTGGAAGACGGGCAGCCCGGCGCCCCATTCGGTGGTCACGCCCGACGGATTGTCGCGTGCGGCGACCGCCTGCGCGACGCTGCGGTCGGCGGGGCCCGGAGGCGCGAGCTGCGGCGCGAACGGTACCGTGCGGCGCGGTTCGGTGTTCTGCGCGACTGCCTGCGGTGCCGGCTGCAATGGCGCTGCGGGCGCGGACGCCTGCGCGACGGCAGCGTTGTTCTCCAGCCGGTCGAGACGCGACTTCAGTGCGGCGATCTCGGCGGCCTGCGCACGCACCAGTGCGGCGAGGTCGGCATCGCTCGGAGCCTGGGCCAGCGCGGGCGTCGCGGCGATCAGCGCGAGTGCAGCGCACCCGGTACGGAAGAGAGTCATTGTTGGGCTCCGGTGGCGAGAATCGCGGTCCAGTCGCGCAGGAAACGCTGGCGCTTGACGCGGTCGAGGTTGACGAGAAGTTGTGGCCCCACGCGGATCGGTCGCGCCTGTGCGGGGGGAAGACGGCGGGCGGCAACGTCGGTGCGGACCGGCCACAGGCTGCGTTTCGCGAGCAGCGACTGGCCCTCGCGCGACAGCAGGAAATCGAGGAACAGCTTCGCCGCCGCGGGGTGCGCGGCCTCGCGCGCGATGAACGCGATCCGCGAGGTGACGATCGTATAGTCCTGGAGGAACGCGACGCCGATGCGGGGATCGGTCCGCGCGCGCTCCAGCGCGTAGGAGCCGATGACGTTGTACGCGATCGCCTGCCGCCCCTCGGCGACGCCGCGCAGCATCGGCTCGCTGGTGCGCGACAGCACGGGCCTGGTCGCCGCGATCGCCTCCAGCAGCGACCGCGTATCGCGCGTGATCGCGAGGTCTTCCGAGAGATACAGATAGCCGACGTTGGAGCGCGCCGGATCGAACGTCGTGACGCGCCCGTTGAGCGCGCGGACGTTCTTGCGCAGCCAGTTCTCCAGCGCGGCATGCGTGCGCGGCACCTGTCCGGCGGGCACGAGGCGCTTGTTATAGACGATCCCGATCGGCTCCGCGGTGACGCCGAAGCCCATGTTCTTCCACACCGACACGGGCGGCAGCGCGGGCTTTTCGGGGCTCGCATAGCCTTGGGCGAAGCCGTCGTTGATCAGCTTGACCTGAAGGTCCATCGCCGACGACCAGACGAGGTCGGCGGACATTTTCTTCGCGCGCGTCTCGGTGACGAAGCGTCGATACATCTCGGTCGAGCCGATGTCCGCATACAGCACGGTGATCCCCGGATACCGCTTCCGAAATGCAGCGACGACCGGCAGCAATTCGGCGCGGTCCGCATTGCCGTAGATCCGCACCTGACGCTCGGCGCGCGCGTCGGAGATCAGCTGGTCGTAGGAGCGCGGATAGTTGGCCGGACGCTGCGCCACGACGGCGGTCGCGGTGAAACTCGTAGCCAGCAGTGCGATCTTCACTAAAATTCGGGCCATCATCACTCTCCTCGCCTTCCGTCTCTGTGTTCGGATAGACTGCACCCGTGGAGTACGAAGCGAACCTGTCACCAACCTTTCATGGTTTTGCATGCGCATCCTGCTGATCGAGGACGACGCGGCCCTCGCGCGCAGCATCGCGGCGTTGCTGCGCGCGGGCGGCAACGCGGTCGATCACGTCGCGACCGGCGAGGACGCGCTGTCGGTGGTCGCCGGCGAGCCGTACGCGCTGGTGATCCTCGACGTCGGGCTGCCCGGTATCGACGGCTTCTCGGTGCTCGAAACGCTGCGTCGTCGCGGCGAGCGCGTGCCGGTGTTGATGCTGACCGCACGCGATGCGCTCGACGATCGGGTGCGCGGGCTCGATCTGGGCGCTGACGATTATCTCCGGAAGCCGTTCGATCCCGAAGAGCTGGAGGCGCGCGTTCGGGCGCTGGGGCGGCGGCGCGGGGGCGACCCGCTGCCGGTGCTCAGCGTCGGTACGCTGACGATCAACCGCTCGACCGGCGACGCGGACATAGCCGGCCGTGCGCTCGACCTGCGTAGGCGTGAGCGCGCGGTGCTGGAGGCGTTGGCGACGCGCGCTGGCCGCGTTGTCCCCCGCGCGTTGCTGATCGGCGAGGTGTTCGGGTTCGACGAGCCGGTCGGGGACAACGCGATAGAGGTCCACGTCACCCGCCTGAGGACCAAGCTCGCGCCCGACGGCCCCGGCATCCGCACGGTTCGTGGCGTCGGCTATCTGCTCGATGCCAGCTGAAACACGTACCCCAGCACTGCGCACCCGCCTGCTGGTCGCGGTGCTTGGCCCGTTGCTGGCGGCGGCGATCCTGATCGGCGTGGTCGGTGCGACGCTGATCGCCGACGTCGTCCGCCGCACCAACGATCGCGTGCTCGGCGGTGCGCTGGGCGCGATCGCCGAAACCGTGCAGGTCGAACGCGGCGAGGTGACGCTCGACCTGCCCTCCGCCGCGTTCGGGATGCTGGAGAACACCGAACGCGACAACGTCTATTACCGCGTAGCCGTCGGCCCGGACCTGCTCACCGGCTACGCGGACTTGCCAGCGCCCGATCCCGCGACACTCGCGATCGACGTCCCCCGCTATCGGTTCGCGCGTTATCGCGGCCAGCAGATCCGCATCGCCGAAGTCCGCCGCTCGCTCCCCCGGATCGACAAGCCCGTCATCGTTCAGATCGCCGAGACACTCGACAACCGTGGTGCGCTCACCCGCCGGCTCATGCTCGCGCTGCTGATCGGCGAATGCGTGCTGGTCGGTGCCGCCGCACTGCTGCTCCGCCCAGCGTTAGGCTGGAGCCTCCGCCCGCTCGCCCGCCTGCGCGGTGCCGTCGAAGCGCGCGACGAACGCGCCCGTCCCGATTTCTCGCCGCTCGATACCGGCCCGCTGCCGAGCGAACTCCGCCCGCTCGCCGGTGCGTTCGATCGTCTGCTGGGGCAGCTCGACACCGCCACCGTCGGCGTCCGCCGCTTCACCGCCGACGCATCGCACCAGATGCGCACGCCGCTTTCCGTCCTGAAGGTCCAGGTCGCACTCGCCCGCCGCGGCTCGGACGCCGAACGGCGCGATGCGCTCGACGAGATCGCCGATGCGGTCGTCCGCCTCGAACGGCTCGTGACGCAATTGCTCGCCCTGGCCCGCGCCGAGGAAGCCGGCGTCTCCGCACCGCTCGAGGCGGTCGATCTCCGCGAAGTCGCCGCTGCGGTCATCACCCGCCAGATCAACCGCGCGATCGAGGCGGGGATCGACCTGACGCTGGAAGGCGAGGAGACCGCCGGCCCGGTCGTGCCGGGTCACCGCACGCTGATCTTCGAAATTCTCTCCAACCTCGTCGACAACGGCATCCGCTACAACCGGCGCGGCGGCACCGTCTCGATCATGCTCGCGGCGACCGAGGCGGCGACGACGGTCACGATCGCCGACGACGGCCCCGGCATCGCGCCCGAACACCGCGAAATGGTGTTCGACCGGTTCGTCCGGTTGGAAACGCCCGGTAGTTCCGAGGGTAGTGGCCTGGGTCTTGCGATCGTGAGATCGGCGGCGGCTCGGCTCGATGCGACGGTTGCGTTCGCCGATGCGCCCAACGGCACGACGGTCATCATTCGATTTGCACGTCCGACAGCATAGGCCCGCGCCACCGCCTCTTCGTCGTCTCGACCGGCCTCGTGCCGCGCGTGCCAAGTCGAGAGTTGCGGTGCGGCCGAAAACAGCGCCAAACAAATGCCCGTCCGTTCGATCCAAAAGGAGTTTCCGCATGCCTGACGTGCCACCAGTGTTTGATGGGACGCTGGATTGGGCATTCCGGCCCGATCGTCGTGGCGTCCTGATCGGAGCCGTCGCGCTGGTCGCGACATCGGCGCACGCGGGAAGGCCGGGCGCGGCCGCTGCACCTGCCGCCGCCGCTGCGCCTGCCGCCGCCGAACCGCGCATCGAGCGGATGTCGGCGAAGTTCGACCGGATGGTCGCCCCCGGCACGCAGGTCGAGACGATCGCGACGGGCATACGCTGGGCGGAGGGACCGGTATGGGTCGAGGCTGGCCAGTATCTGCTGTTCTCCGATCCGCCCGCGAACATCGTGCGGCGATGGCGCAAGGGCGGTGTCGCGGCGCCGTTCCTCGATCCGTCGGGTGCGGGCGGGACCGATCCGAAGCTCATCCGGGAGCCGGGTGCGAACGGACTGACGCTCGATCGAACGGGCCAGCTGCTGATTGCCAACAGTGGCGGTCGGTCGATCGATCGCGTGGATCTGGCAACGCGGCGGCGCGAGACGGTGGTCGACCGCTATCAGGGAAAGCGGTTCAACAGCCCGAACGACATGCATGTCGCACGGGACGGTACGCTGTATTTTACCGATCCGCCGTACGGCCTGACCGAAGGCGATACCTCGCCACTGCAGGAACTGGCGGTGAACGGCGTCTATCGGCTTCGGCCGGATGGCGTGGTCGAACTGCTGGAGGGGAGCCTCACGCGACCGAACGGGATCGCGCTGTCGCCTGACGAAACGCGGCTCTACGTGTCGGTATCGGACGAAACCGCACCGCGGATCATGGTCTACGATCTCGATGCCAACGGCGTGCGCAATGCCCGGGTGCTGCTCGATGCCGAGGCGATGAAGGCGCGGGGCGGGGCGGGGTTGCCCGACGGCATGAAGGTCGCGCGCGACGGGACCCTGGTATGCTCGGTCCCGGGCGGCATGATGTTCATGACACCCGATGCGGAGCCGCTCGCGTTGGTCACGACCGGCGCGCCGATCGCCAACTGCGCGTTCGGCGAGCGGGGGCGGGCGTTGTACATGACCGCGAACGACCGGGTCCTGCGCCTGCCGCTACGCGCGGGATGGCAGAGCTGAGGGACGGCTCGTCCCCGGCAGGAACCGCTACCGGGAACGACGCTTTCAGAACCGGGCGCGGACGCCGATCCGGTAGAAGCGCCCCAGCGTGTCGTACAGCGCCGGGTTCACGTCGAGCCCGGTGTTGGTCTGCGGCGACGGCTCCGGATCGCGGTCGAACAGATTGTCGACCTTGAAGAACATGCTGACCTGCTTGGTCACGTTCACCGCGCCGCCGACATCGAAGTAGAACGCGCCCTTCATCGTGTTGTTGTCGATCGTCGGGTTGTTGCTGGTCGAGACGGGGCAGTTGCCCGCGGAGCACACGACATACTGGTTCCCGTACACGCCGTCGCTGAACCAGCGCTGCTGCAAAGTGAGGCTGAACGCGTCATTGTCGTAGCTCTCGGTGACGAGCCATTTCCAGTTCGGCGTCGCGCCGGTGTTCGCGCCCGCGGTATCCACCGGGATCGTGCCGGGCAGGCCCGGGTCGGTGACGTACTTGATCACGTGCGTGGCCAGCCCGCGGACGCTGAGGTTGCCCTCGATCCCGAGCGGCTTGCGCCACTGATAGCTCGCCTCGATGTCGAACCCGTCGGTCTTGATCGACGCCAGGTTGAACGACTGGACGTTGACGTATTTGGAATTGCTGTCGAGGTCGAACGCGCCGCAGGTATCGGGGATCTTGTCGACCAGGCAAAGGTTGACGACCTGCTGTGCAGACAGGCTCGAAATGACGTCCTTCAGCGTGATCTTGTAATAATCGAACGACAGGCTGAGGCCGGGCAGCCATTTCGGCCGCGCATAGACGATGCCGAGTTCGGTGTTGCGCGCGATCTCGGGCCTGAGCGCAGCGTTGCCGATCGTGTTCTGGATGATCAGCACCTGGCGACCGTTGGGGTTCTCGGTGGTCTTGCGCGGATCGGTGAAGTTCGGGACGGTGGTGGTCACCGGTGCCGCGAACAGCTCGGACAGGTTGGGCGCGCGAACGTCGCGCGAGGTCACGGCGCGGAAGCGGAGCCCGTCGAGTGGCGTATCCCAGGTGCCACCGACCTTCCAGG
Organism: Sphingomonas sp. OK281; assembly: GCF_900115295.1. Classification (GTDB taxonomy): domain Bacteria; phylum Pseudomonadota; class Alphaproteobacteria; order Sphingomonadales; family Sphingomonadaceae; genus Sphingomonas. The sequence goes on from NZ_FOVZ01000002.1 coordinate 183,218, forward strand.
CATAGACGACACCCGACGTCGAGTAGCGCGTCGCCCGGCCCGCGGCGTTCACGTTCGCCCGACCCAGCGTGTCGGAGTTGAGGATCGGCAGGTTCAGCTCCAGGAAGCTTTCCAGGACGTTGTACTTGCCCGTGCCGTTCTTGTAGTTGCCGGCATACCAGTTGCTGCCGTCGGTGGCGTTCAGGCTTGAATCCGCGGGGTACAGCTCGGAATTGGGGCTGATCTCCGATACCCCCGCGCCGTAGGGATCGGCGTTCACGCGGTAGAATTCGCGGCGGTATTCGATGCCCGCTGCAACCGCGAGCGGCCCTGCCCACAAATTGATCGGCTCGCCCGAGATGCTGCCGGCGAAGGCGTCCTGCGTCTGCTTGGTATGCTGGAACGGCCCCGCGGCGGGCGTGACATAGGCGAGCGCGGCGGCCGACGGCGTCGCGCCGCCGAAGATGTTGATCGGCTGGCACCCGGCGGCGCGCGCCGCGGCGTCGGCGCAGACGATCTGGCCGTTCACGCGGACCGCGTTGACCGCCTGGTCGTAGCGCCCCTTCAGGCTGATGTTGTCGACATGGATGTCGGTGATGTTGGTGCCGTGCTCGTACGACGCGTCGTAGGTCCAGTTGGTGCCGAGCACCTCGGCCTTGCCCTTCAGCCCGCCGACGAAGCGATATTGCCGGCGGTCGGTGTTGACCTGGATGTTCGGCAGGATCGCGTTGCTCAGCCCGTATTGGAAGCTGGTGATGCCGTTCGCCGCGCATGCCGCGGAGATCGACGCGGGCAGATACGGGTTCGCGCACTGCACGGTCAGCCCGGTCTTGGCGGAGCCGGGATTAGGCTGGTTGTGCGACTTCACCTGCGCGACGTTGGCGGTCATGTAGACCTCCATGTCGGGCGCGACGTCGTAGCTGATGCGGGTATAGCCGTTGAGGCGCTGGATCGCGGATTGCAGCGACGTGCCCGATCCGACATGCCCCGACTGGTCGCCGCCGACGCAGAAGCCGACATAGCAGCCGGTGACGTTGCCGCCCTTGTCCTTCGCCGGCACGCCGTTCGATCCGTACTGGAACTGGAAGGGCTGGCCGTTGGCGTCGAACGCGGTCCCCTGGAGTGGACCTGCGCTGATCAGGCCGTATTTGGTATATTGATACGCCTGGCCGTGATCGCGGACCAGATATTGCGGCGACCCGTTGCTCGTGATGCCGGTATTGACCAGCGTCGTCGCGCGGTACCAGTCGCGGCCGCCGGCCAGGTCTTCGCCGAAATTGCCCGGCCCGACGCCCTGTTCCTTGGCATATTCGCCGCTGACGATGACGTGCAGCTTGTCATTGGCGAAGCTCTTGCCGACCGCTGCCTGGAACAGCACCTGGCCGTCGTCGCCATAGGTCGTCACGCCGCTCTGCACGTTCGCCTTGAACCCGGTGAACTTGGTGTCGGTGATGAAGTTGATCACGCCGCCGACCGCGTCCGAGCCGTAGGAGGCGGACGCGCCGCCGGTAACGATGTCGACGCGCTTTATCAGCAATTGCGGGAACTGGCTGATGTCGGTCACGCCGGTAACGTTAGCACCGACGACGCGCTGGCCATCGAGCAAGGTCAGCGTCCGGATCGTGCCGAGGCCGCGCAGCGAGAACGAGCTCAGCCCCTGCGATCCGCTCGACGTGCTGAACGTGCCCGTGGTGGCCCCGGTCGAGCCCTGCAGCGACGGCAATTGCACCACCGTCGCGAAGATGTTGGGTTGCGCGTTCTTGAGGATCTGCTCCTCGCCGATCACGGTCGTCGGCGTCGGCGCGTTGAAGCCGCTCGACGTGATGCGCGTGCCGGTGACGACGATGTCGTTCGCGGTGGTCGCGGCAGGTGCGGCACGGTCGTCGGTCGGCAACGTGGTCGGCGGCGCTGGAGTGGCGACCTGCGCCTCCGTCGCGACGGGCGCGTCCGTAGCGGCAGTATCCGGGGCGATCGTCTGGCCGACCGCCGGCACGCACAACAGCGCCGTTGCCAGTGCGGCAAGGCTGGTAGCGTTAACAAATGAAGCTACGACAAATCGCCGATCGCGCGTGGCCTTGTGCATCCGTCCATCCCCTAGTTGCACGTGGCGCGCGCCGAATCCGGCTAGGCGACGTGTCGTTCCCCCATCTCCTTACGATATCCGGTGTCCGGGAACATCTACGACCATGGTCGCAGGCCCGACGTTGCCTATGCTGCCCGGTTGCTGGCCCTCGCCAACGACTTGCTCGGACGATGCGCTTATCGCCGCAAGCGCACCTGACATCGCGAAATCGCGACATCGCGACATCGCCCTAAGGGCATCAGCCGCTTGCGCCCCTGCGACAAATGCCAGCGCATCGCCAGCGCCGCGCCGTCCGCGTCCTGTGCGCGGATCGCCTCGACGATCGCGTCATGCTCGTCCATCATCGCCTTGATCACATCGGGCGCGCGCGATCGCGAAATGTCCACGCCCGCCCGCAGGATCCGCATCACCGCGTCGCGGAGGTGATCGAACACCGGCAAGAAGGCCGCGTTGGCGGTCGCCTCGGCGATCGCGCGGTGCAGCATCCAGTCCTCGTCATGCGCCGGCGCATTCGACAGCAACGCCGTCCGCAACGCCTCCAGCGCTCGCTCGATCGCGTCCATCTGGTGATGCGAGCGGCGCTGCGCCGCCAAGCGCGCCGCTTCGGCTTCCAGCACGAAGCGCACTTCGTACGTGCCGAGCGTCGCCGCGATGTCGGCCATCGGCATATGCGATCCGAGCCGATCCGACGGGCGCCGTTTGACATAGGATCCAGCGCCCCGCCGCGCCTGCGTGATCCCGTCCGACGCGAGCCGCGCCAGCGCCTCGCGGACGATCGTACGGGACATGCCGAACATCGCCGCCAGCTTGTCCTCCGCGGGAAGACGGTCGCCGACCGCGAGCTGCTCGTCGAGGATGATCTCGACGATCCCGGTATAGGCGCGGTCCGCCAGTCGTACGCCGCCGTTCACGACGGGCTTCTCGCGGGCGTCTTCGGCATCGTCAGACGACATGGCTCAGCGCCATCACCAGGGCGAGGCCGACCACCGAGATCGACGTTTCCAGCATCGACCACGTCCGGAACGTGTCCGCGGTGCTGGTGCCGACATAGCTTTTTACCAGCCAGAACCCCGGATCGTTGACGTGGCTGAAGAATACCGATCCCGCGCCGATCGCGAGCACGACCAGTTCCGGTGACACGCCCGAACTCGCGACGACCCCCGGCATGATCCCGACCGCGGTGATCGTCGCGACCGTCGCCGATCCGGCGGCGAGGCGGATGCCGACCGCGACCAGCCAGCCGAGCAACAGCGGCGAGATCGAATACATCAGCACCGTGCGCGCCAGCAGATCGGACAGGCCGGCGGTCACCAGCACCTGCTTCAACGCACCGCCCGCGCCGATCGCGAGCAGGATCGCACCCGCCGCCCCCATCGTCTCGTGCCACACCGCGTTCTGGATCGCGGCATCGCGCAGCCGCCGGCCGAACAGCAGTGGCAGCGCGATCAGGTTGGTCAGCAACAGCGCGACCACCGGATTGCTCGCGGCGACCAGCCAGGCCGCGCCTTTCATCCCCGCGATCATCTGGCCCAGCTCGCCGGTCGCGATCATCAGCACCGGCAGCAGCACGATCAGCAGCGAGAGGATGCGCGGCGGCGGGACGATGCCCAGTCCCGGATCGTGCAGCACCGGTGCCTCCAGCCGCACGCCGCGCGTCGTGAACTTCGCGAGCAGCGGCCCGGAGATGATTGCGGTCGGGATTGCGATGGCGATGCCGTACAGCATCGTCTTGCCGAGATTGGCGCCCAACGCCTCGACCGCGAGCAATGGTCCGGGATGCGGCGGCACCAGCGCATGGACCACGCCGAGCCCGGCCAGCGCCGGCATGATGAGCCTGAGCTTGGCGGCGTCACGCGCGGCCCCGTCCTTGCCGGCCATCTCCTCGGCCGCCGCGACGACGATCGGCAGCAGCAGGACCAGCCCGGTCTCGAAGAACAACGGCAGCCCGACGACGATCGCGATGCCCAGCGTCGCCCAGGGCGCAGCCTGTACGCCCGTCATCCGCAGCGCACCCTTGGCGAGCGACGCCGCGGCGCCCGACAGATGCAGCATCGCGCCCAGCGACAGGCCGAGCGCGACGACCAGCCCGGTGCCGCCGATGATGTCGCCGACGCCCTTCTGCACCGCCTTTGCCACGTCGGGCAGCGGCAGGCCGGCGAGCAGGCCGACGGTGAACGCACCGCATAACAGGCCGATAAAGGGATGGAGCCGACCGCGGACGATCATCAGCACCGCAAGCAGGATCCCGGTCAGCGCGGCGATCACCAGCCGCATGTCGGGGCCGATCACGGGCAGGTCGCCAGCGGTCGCGCGCGCTCGTCCGGTGCTCGTGCCATCACGCCCCTCCTGTCGATCGGCGGCGCCTTCGCCTGCCGGAATGTCGCAATATCTGTACGACAGGTCTTTTCGGTCTGACAACAGAAAAGGCTTGATTGCGTACAATCCTGCGGCCCATACTCGAAACCTGTCCAACCGAATCCGTATAAGCGGATCGCTGGATCAACGGCACAGACCAGGTTGCGATGCCGAACCATCGCGATATCGGCGGAAGCTCAGGGAGGATGACCATGGAACGGACCGGCCACGATATCGGGCAATCCGCGGCGGCAAAAGCGGCGGCGACACCGAAGCTGGCGACCTGCGCAGCGTTGACGCCGACCCAGATCAGGGTGCTCCGTGGCGTCCATTCCGGCCTTCTCAACAAACAGATCGCATTCGACCTCGGCATCGCGGAGGCCACGGTGAAGGTCCACATGACCGCCCTGATGCGCAAGCTGAACGTCCGCAACCGCACCCAGGCAGCGATCGTCGCACAGACGCTCGCGATCTAACGCCCCCCTCTTGATCCTCCCCCGCCAGGGGGAGGTGGCGCCGTAGGCGACGGAGGGGGAGGACACGGAACATCGGTTTCCCTTTTCCTCCCCCCTCCGTCTGGCAAGCGCCAGCCACCTCCCCCTTGCGGGGGGAGGGTCAGAAGGCCCGCTCGAAAATACGACCTTCGTCGCAGATGAAGCGCACCCCTACGAACGGTAGGACTGCTGTCCTGATAACGGGAGACGGACGATGGTTGCGAAATGGCTGCTCTGCGGAACGGCGCTCCTGATCGCCGCGCCGGCGCTCGCGAAACCCGCCCCCGCCAAGTCCGTCTCGGTCTATCTCACCCAGCCCGACGATCCGCGTGCGATCACCGTCAAGGGCGTCGGCGACGGTCGCGCCGACGACAGCGGCGCGCTCCAGCAGGCGATCGACGCGGCCGCCGCGGGCGGCAATGGCGGAATCGTGTTCCTTCCCTCCGGCCGCTACCGGATCAGCCGCACGATCTTCGTCCGCTCCGCCGTCCGCATATTCGGCATCGGCCCGACTCGTCCGGAGATCGTGCTCGGCGACAACAGCGCGGGCTACGCGTCGGGCGTGGCGGCGATGGTCAGCTTCACCGGCGAGGACCAGTACCGCGTCGGCAAGGCGCCGGTGCCGCCGCGCACCAGCGTGCCCTTCGACCCCGCGATCTTCGACGCGACCTCCAGCACCTTCTATTCCGCGCTGTCGAACGTCGATTTCCGGATCGGCGACGGCAATGCCGGCGCGGTCGCGGTCCGCTTCCGCGTCGCGCAGCACGGCTATCTGCGCCACGTCGATTTCCACATCGGCTCGGGCCTCGCCGGCGTCTACCAGGCGGGCAACGAGTTCGAGGATTTGCGCTTCTTCGGCGGTCGCTACGGCATCATGTCGGAAAAGACCTCGCCCGCGTGGCAGTTCACGCTGATCGACTCCGAATTCCAGGGCCAGCGCGACGCCGCGATTCGCGAGCATGAGGTCGACCTGACGCTCGTCAACGTCGCGATCCGCGACACCCCGGTCGGGATCGAGATCGACCGCGGCTATTCCGATTCGCTCTGGGGCAAGGACGTCCGGTTCGAGAACGTGTCGCAGGCGGGCGTGATCGTGTCGGCGGAGAACAGCGTCTTCACGCAGATCGGCTTCGACAATGCGGTGGCGTCGAACACGCCGACCTTCGCCCGCTTCCGCGACAGCGGGAAGACCGTGGCGGGCACGGGTCCAAGCTACCGCGTCACCGACTTCTCCTACGGGCTGAAGCTGGCGGGCCTCGGCGCGATCGGCGAGTATGCGACCGACGTGACGATGGCCCCGCTATCGCGCTTGCCGACACGCCGTACGCCGGCGATCCGCGCGATGCCGCCGGTCCGCGACTGGGCGAACGTCCACGATCTCGGCGTGAAGGGCGACGACACCACCGACGACACCGCCGCGTTGCAGCGCGCGATCGATACGCACCGCGTGCTGTATCTCCCGGTCGGCCGCTACCGCGTCACCGACACTATCAAGCTGCGCCCCGACAGCGTCCTGATTGCGCTGCATCCGAGCCTCACGCATCTCTACCTGCCCGACGAGACGCCCGCCTATATGGGCGTTGGCGGTCCGAAGGCGCTGCTCGAAAGCGCGAAGGGCGGCAACGCGATCGTCTCGGGGCTCGGTCTGTGGACCGGCGGCGTGAACCCGCGTGCGACCGCGCTTCTGTGGAAGGCTGGCGAGGCGTCGATGGTCAACGACGTCAAGATCCAGGGCGGCGGCGGCACCGTGTTGACCAAGGGCAGCCCGATCGGCTTCGGCGATCCCCGCGCGCGCTTCGACGGGCAGCACCCCAGCATCTGGGTGACCGACGGCGGCGGCGGCACCTTCGCGGCGATCTGGTCGCCGAACACGCTGGCCTCGGCCGGCTTCAAAGTCTCGGACACCAAGACCCCCGGCCACGTCTACGAACTGTCGGCGGAGCATCATTACCGCACGGAGATCGTCCTCGACAACGTCGAGAACTGGGAGTTCCTAGCGCCGCAGACCGAGCAGGAGGTGCGCGACGGCGTCGATGCCATCTCGACGGAGATCCGCAACTCGCGCAACATCCTGTTCGCCAACTACCATGGCTACCGCGTGACGCGCACGATCAAGCCGATGGATGCGGCGGTAAAGCTCTACAACTCCGGCGATATTCGTTTCCGCAACGTCCATGTGAACGGCGAAAGCGGTTTTGCGAGCTGCGACACTAAGGGCTGCGGCACCTATCTGCGCGCGAGCAAGTTCCCGTTCGAGAACGCGATCAAGGACATGACCCGCCAGCAGGAGGTGCGCGAGCGCGAGTTCGCCAAACTGGACGTGCCGGCCGCTCCCGCAACCGCGGCCACTCAGCCGGCGATCCCGGTGACGCCGGGCGTCGAGAAACTCGCCGAGGGCTTCTATTCGATTGCGGGCGGCGCGGTCGATGCGAAGGGGAAGCTGTACTTCATCGATCGGCAATTCCAGCGGATTCACGGTTGGACCAAGGCCGAGGGGCTGTCGATCGTCGCGGAGGCGCCGCTCGACGCGGTGAACCTCGCGGTCGATCGCTCGGGCGGCCTGCTCGTTCAGTCGTCGGCGGGGCGCGACGGCACCGTCTACAGCATCGATCCGGCGCGGCCCGACGACGTCAAGGTGATCGCGCCGACCCCGGCCAGCCCGCACCGCGGCGCCGCGACGCTGCTGCCCGTCAACGTCTGGGCGAATGGCGAGTTCGCCGACCGGATCGACCCGGCGACCTACACCTATCCGACGATGGCGGACTTCTTCACCACCAAGATGGGCGAGGCCAAGCCGCAGGAATACGTCTCGCCCGACGGATCGCTCGTCCTCCCGGCGTTCCGCGTCTGGAACCAGGGGCCCGACGATCACCGCGGCTGGCGCTGGTCCGACACGCTCGACAGCTACGGACTCGTCGGCGGTCGTCCCGGCGAGCGGATCGTCCTGACCAACGCGTCGGAGAACCGGACCTATAGCGGCCTCGTCGGCGACCAGGGCCGGCTCACCGACCTCAAGATCGTCGCCGATCGTGGCGGCGAGAGCGTCGCGCGCGATGCCACGGGCAACCTTTACGTCGCCAACGGGCAGGTCTTCGTCTACGCCGCCGACGGCACGCTATCGCGTCGCATCGACGTCCCCGAGCGCCCGCTGCAGCTCCTGATCGGCGGCGCGGATCGCCGCACGCTGTTCATCCTCACGCACCACGCGCTGTACGCGACCGGGATCTAGAACCCCGCTATCGAAAGAGGGCGAGCGGCACGAGTCCGCCCATCGCGCGATACCCGGCTTCCGACGGGTGCAGGTGATCGCCCGAATCATAGGCGGGGGACAGCCGGTCGGGATGTGCCGGATCGCGCATCGACCGGTCGAAATCGATCACCGCGTCGAACAGGCCGGACGTGCGGATGAACGCGTTCACCGCCTGGCGATCGGCCTCGTTGGCGGCATCGGGATGGTAATAGGTGTTGCCCCCGAACGGCATGACCGTGCCGCCGATCACCGTGATGCCGTGAGCATGCGCCCGCGCGACCAGTTGCGCGAAGCCGACCTTGAGCTGTGCGACCAGCGCGGCATGTTGTGCGGGCGTGGCAGGCGCGTCGCGGGTCAGGACGCCGAGATCGTTGACCCCCTCCAGCACGATCGCCCAGCGCACGCCGCTGCGCGCGATCACGTCGCGATCGAAGCGCGCGAGCAGATTGGGGCCGAGGCCATCGAGCAGGACGCGATTCCCGCCGATCCCCGCGTTGACGACGCCGATCGCGCGGGTTGCCGCGGTTCCACGCAGCCGCTCGGCCAGCACGTCGGGCCAGCGGGCATTGTGTTCGGGCTTCACGCCATAGCCGTCGGTGATCGAATCGCCGATCGCTACGACCGTACCCGCAGCCGGCGCCCGGGCGACCTCGACATCCGCGAGCGCATACCAGTGCGTCGTCGGTGTCGCACCCGCCAGCGTCTCGTCCGTCACCGCGTTGCCGGCCAGCGTGAAACTCGTCGCCCTGGAGCCGGGGTGGCCGGTCTGCGGGCCGGCGGCCTCCGGCAAATACAGGCTGATCGCGAGATCGGCACCGGCCGCGACGTGGAACGGTACAGGGTCGCTGTAGATTTCCGCGCCGGCGAGGATCACGGCATCGCCTTGCCCCGAAAATGTCAGCCGGGCGCCGCCTTCGGTCCGCGGCGTACCGGGGACGACCGGCCGGGCGAGCTGTGCGCCACCGATCGCGAGCGGGCGCGTGCCGAACGCGTTGGAGAGCCTGATCCGCACCCGTTCGCCCGCGGCCGATACCCGCACGATCTGGCGCAGCGTGATGGCACCCGCCCGGTCGGCGGGAAGCGCATTGTCGCCCTCGGCGATCATCTGCGACGATCCCCAGGTCGCGATCCAATGCGTGTCCCGTGCCGACGCCGCCCCCCGTGCCGACGCTGACGCCGGCTCCCGCGCGTCTGCGCCCGTCACGATCAAAGCACTCAACACCAGCGCCAACGGCCACCGTCTCATCATCGCGTCCTCGTCCTCTTCGCTAGTGTCAGCACGTTGCCATCGGGGCCGTTGCGGCGGGCTATTGCGGGTTGCCGGGCGCGTACGGAAAGCGCTGTGCCTTGTACCATGCCAGGTCATGCGCGGGTGCCGCCGCTCCTGCGGGCAGCGGCAGGCCATTGACCGACATCCAATAGGCAAGGCTCGCATCGCGCCACCAGCGCGCCTCGCGCTCCTGGACCGCAAGATACGTCGCGGTCTTCGCCCAACGTTCGGCATCGACCTCGCTCTTCACGCCGTCCCATTGCCGACGCATGCCGGACACGTAGCCCACGCCCGAATCGTAATCATGGACCATCTCCGCCCACACCGATCGACCCGAGTTCGTCCGGTACGTCCACGGCACATGGTGGAACCACAGCAGCTCGCGATCCGGCGTCGTCGCCGGATCGGCGAGCCTGCGGGCGAGGGCAGGGGCGTATTGCGCGATCGCGTCGCTGCCCGTCTTGGTCCGGTCGAAACCGATCCCGGCCTTGTCGGCGCGGTGATAGTAGACCGGGTTCCATTCGGGGCGCTTGAGGTCGGCGATCCACGGACCCGGACCGTAGTGATGCCCCGTCGCCATGACGTGCGCCAGGCCGAGCGGCGTCATATAGTCGACCACCGCCTCGCGCGATCCCATCATCATGGCGACCACCGGATCGACGATCCTAGGGGAGGGCGCAAACGTCATCGCCGCCCATTCGCGCGCAACCGGCGCGGCGCCGAGCGTCGGATCCCAGGCCATCCGCCCGAACGCGTACCAGTTCGCTTGGTTGAACGTGGAGCCCGCCCAGTCGCGGTCGCGGCCGATATTGGCGACCCCCGCCATCCCGGTCAGCGTATGACCCTCGACCGACCCGTCGACGACCTTCGCCACGGTCTCGCCCGGCGTCTGCATCGTCTCGCTCGCCAGGGTCTCGGCGAACAGCGGCCCGAGATAGGCGAGGTGCGTCGCGAAGCCGAGATATTCCTTGGTGATCTGGAATTCGATCATCAGCGGCGTCTTGGGCATCGCACCGAACAGCGGGTGGAACGGTTCGCGCGGCTGGAAATCGATCGCGCCGTTCTTGACCTGGACGATGACGTTCGGCGCGAACGTGCCGTCGAGCGGCTTGAACTCGGTATACGCCTGTTTCGCGCGATCGTCGGGGTCGGTCTCGGCATAGACGAACGCGCGCCACATCACGATCCCGCCATGCGGGGCGACCGCCGCGGCGAGCATGTTGGCACCGTCGGCATGGCTCCGGTGATAGTCGCGCGGTCCCGGCTGGCCCTCGCTGTTCGCCTTGACCAGGAAACCACCGAAATCGGGGATGTTGCGATAGATCTCGTCGGTCTTCGCCTTCCACCACGCCGCGACCTGCGGGTCGAGCGGGTCGGCGGTCTTGAGGCCACCGAGTTCGATCGGCGCCGAGAAGCGCGCCGACAGGTATACCTTGATCCCGTAGGGCCGGAACACGTCGGCGAGCGCCGCGGCCTTGGCGATATACGGCGCGGTCAGGCTCTCGGCCTTCGCGTTGACGTTGTTCAGGACGGTGCCGTTGATCCCGATCGACGCGTTGGCGCGCGCGTAGTCGGTGTAGCGCGGGTCGCGAAAATCGGGGAGCGTCCACCAGTCCCACAGCGACGCGCCGGCGTAACCACGCTCGACGACGCCATCCAGATTGTCCCAGTGATTCAGCACGCGCAGTTTCACGCGTGGCGCCGATGTAAGGTCGATCCGGTCGAGGCCGCCGCCGGTCTGGAGGTGACGCAGCAAGGCGAAGCTGCCGTAGAGAATGCCGCGATCGGTGTTGGCGGTGACCAGGAGGACCCGGCGTTTGCCGAGCGTGACCTGACCGACATGGTATCCCTCGTCCCCGAGTGCGGCCAGCGGGAGGCGGAGTGCCGCGACGTCGCGATCGTTGGCGATGGCCAGCACGATGGTGGGCGTGGCGGTGGGCGTGGCGGCGGGCGTGGATGCGGCGAACAGGCCAACGCCGCGTCGCAGTTCCTCCGCCGCCACGCGGAGCGTCGGCGTATCGCCGCGGCGTTCGATCGTCGGGGCACCATGCGGACTTGTCGTCACCGGGGCGCCATAGCGCAGCCAAAGATGATAGCCGTCCTCAGCCCGTGCGGGTCCGGTCAAACCAATTACCGCGCCGAAAAGAAGCGCGAACTTACCGATCCATCGGCCGAATACCGTCATAATCCTCTCCCGCCGTTCCGCGCCACATTGACAGGATCGCGGATGATCAGCCATGTTATCGCTATCACGACGACGGCTTCGACAGCAATGCCGCGTTTCATATTAGGAGATAATCTTGGCCGATACGAAGACAGCAGCGATCGCGCCGACGATGATGCCGACACGACGCGACCTATTCGGTCTGCTTGGCTCGGTCTCCGTCGCAGGGCTCGTCCCAGGCGTCGCGTACGCCGCGACGACGTCGCCGATCTACCGTGATGCACGCGCACCGGTCGACCTCCGGGTGCGCGATCTGATGGCGCGGATGACGCTGGAGGAAAAGGTTGGCCAGACCATTTCGCTATGGGCGACCAAGGCGGACGTGATGACTCCGGGCGGGCTCGATTTCGATCCGGCGCGTGCGACCGCGGCGTATCCTGCGGGGTTCGGGCAGGTCACGCGACCGTCCGACAAGCGCGGCGGGCCGTCGGTCGCGGTGACGGCGGGGGGCACTGGGGCTGCGTGGCGCGGAACCGCCTCGACGATCGCGTTCGTCAACGCGGTCCAGCGCTGGGCGCGCGGCACGCGGCTCGGCATTCCGGTGATCTTCCACGAGGAATCGCTGCACGGCTACATGGCGCCCGACGCGACGATGTTCCCGCAGGCGATCGGCATGGCGGGTGCGTTCGACCGCGACCTGATGCGCCGCGCACAGACGATCATCGGACGCGAGGTGCGCGCGCATGGCAGCCACCTCTCGCTGTCGCCGGTCGTCGACATCGCCCGCGATCCGCGCTGGGGACGGATTGAGGAGACGTTCGGCGAGGATCCCTATCTGTGCGGCGAGATGGGGGTCGCCGCGGTCGAGGGTCTGCAGGGCGACAGCACGACATTGGCGCCCGGCAAGGTCTTCGCGACGCTGAAACACATGACCGGGCACGGCCAGCCCCAGGCGGGCAATAATATCGGTCCCGCCCCGATCGGCGAGCGCGAACTGCGCGAGAGCTTCTTCCCGCCGTTCCGTAGCGTCGTGACGCGGACCGGAATCGGCGCGGTGATGCCGTCGTATAATGAGATCGATGGCGTGCCGAGCCACGCGAACCACTGGCTGCTCGGCGACGTGCTGCGCGGCGAATGGGGATTTTCGGGCGCGATCGTCAGCGATTACGGCGCGATCGAGGAGCTCGACACGATCCACCACGTCGCGCGCGATCTGAACGGAGCGGCGAAGCTGGCGCTGGCCGCCGGCGTCGACAGCGCGCTGCCCGACGGACTGGCTTACCGCACGCTCCCCGCGCAGGTGCGCGCGGGGACGGTGCCGATCGCGCAGGTCGACGCGGCGTGCGCGCGGATGCTGGCGTTGAAGTTTCGCGCCGGCCTGTTCGAGCAGGGCGCTGTCGATCCCCGCGCGGCGGCTCGCCTGACGGGTAATGCCGAGGCGCGGGGCGTCGCGCTGGACGCAGCCCGCAAGTCGATGTGCCTGCTCACCAACGACGGCACGCTGCCGCTCGCGCCCAAGGGCAAGATCGCGGTGATCGGGCCCAATGCAGCGATCGCCCGGCTCGGCGGCTATTCCGCGCCGCCGCGCCAGTCGGTGTCGCTGCTCGACGGCGTGCGCGCGCTCGTCGGGAACGCGGCGACCATCGTCCATGCGCAGGGCGTGTTCATAACCCAGAGCGAGGATCGCTCGCAGGACGAGGTGCTGCTCGGCGATCCGGTCAAGAATCGTGCACTGATCGCCGAGGCGGTCGAGGTCGCACGCGGTGTCGATACGATCATCCTCGCGATCGGCGATACCGAGCAGACCAGCCGCGAGGGGTTTTCCGCCAACCATCTCGGCGACCGCACCACGCTGGACCTGCTCGGCGAGCAGAATGCGCTGTTCGACGCGCTGCATGCGCTCGGCAAGCCGATCGTGATCGCGGCGATCAACGGGCGTCCGCCGAGCTGGCCCACCGTGATCGCGAAGGCGAACGCGGTGCTCGAATGCTGGTATCCGGGACAGGAGGGCGGCACGGCGATGGCCGAGGCGCTGTTCGGGCGGATCAATCCGGGCGCCAAGCTGCCCGTGACCGTGGTCCGCGAAGTCGGGCAGGTGCCGCTCTATTACAACCGCAAGCCGTCGACGCAGCGCGGCTATCTGTTCGCGGACACGGCGCCGCTGTTCCCGTTCGGCCACGGGCTCAGCTACACACGCTTCGAGGTCGGCGCCCCGCGGCTGTCGGCGGCGAAGATCGGCATCGCCGGTAGCGTCGGGGTCGAGGTCGACGTCGCCAATATCGGGCAACGTGCCGGCGACGAGGTCGTCCAGGTGTACGTGCGCGACCAGGTTTCGTCGGTCGCACGGCCGGTGATGGAGCTGAAGGGGTTCGAACGCGTGACGCTCGCACCCGGCGAGCGGCGGACGTTGCGCTTCACCCTCGGCCCCGACGCCTTCGCGTTGTGGGACGTCGACATGCGCGAGGTCGTCGAGCCGGGCCTGTTCACGATCATGGCCGGCCCGAGTTCGGCACAGGTGAAGACCGCGATCCTCGAAATCGCCTGAAGCATCGCCAAGCCGCCCCGCTCCGCGCTACACTCGCCGTCATGACGATCAGAATCGGTATTGGCGGCTGGACCTACGAGCCGTGGCGCGGGACCTTCTACCCGGAGAAATGGCCGCAGAAGCGCGAGCTCGACTATGCCGCCGAGCACGTCACCGCGATCGAGATCAACGGCACCTATTACGGCAGCCAGAAGCCCGCGACGTTCGCGTCCTGGGCGAAGGCGGTGCCCGACGGCTTCGTGTTCTCGCTCAAGGCGTCGCGCTATTGCACCAACCGCAAGGTGTTGGCCGAGGCGGGGGAATCGATCGCGAAGTTCACCGGGCAGGGGATCGTCGAACTCGGCGACCGGCTCGGGCCGATCCTGTGGCAGTTCATGGCGACCAAGAAATTCGACGCCGACGACTTCGCCGCGTTCCTGAAACTGTTGCCCGCCAGGCAGGACGGCCTCGCGCTGCGCCATGCGATCCAGGTCCGCCACGAGAGTTTCGCGGTGCCCGAATTCGTCGCGATGTGCCGCGATGCCGGCGTCGCGATCGTGTTCGCGCAGTCCGCCGAATATCCCGCGATCGCCGACGTCACCGGCGACTTCGTCTATGCACGGCTGGAGGATGCGGAGGAGCGTTTCGTCGCCGGCTACGCCCCGACCGCGCTCGACGACTGGGCCGCCAAGGCTAAGACCTGGGCGGCGGGGGGGCGGCCCGATGGTTTGCCCTATGTCGAGGACGCCGCCCCCGCTAACCACCTGCGCGAGACGTTCGTGTTCTTCATCAACGGCGCCAAGGTCCGCGCGCCACAGGCGGCAATGGCACTGATCGAGCGGGTTTCCGGATAAGGAGAGCGGCTGGTTGCGCCCACTTGTGGACATTCGCCAGATGAGCCTAGCATCAGGCATGACAGCTCCAATCGACCGCAGCCGGACATTCCTCGGCCCTGTAATCGCGGGAATAATCCTGATCGTCCTCTTTGGCGGCTATGTGCTCTTCGCGTGGCTGGCAGGCGACGTTTGACGTCCGCTTTCCTTCCCATTTCGGACATTCAGGGTCCGTTGAATTCATAAAAAGTAGTAGGTCCGCTCATCGACCGTATGGGAAACCTTTCAAGCCTTAAAGAGCGCGACGAAGCGCGTTGTCCGCTTTCGCCCAATAGCAGACGGACGATCGCTGTGACATACTACAGACTCTGTGTTTCGGGGTGCCGCCATGATTCATATAATTCTTTTTGCGCTTTCAGCGATGACTTCGACCGTTCCTGTGGAGCTTCAAGGAACCTATGCTGATGCACTTGGATCATGTAAGTCTGGAAACTCCATTTATATCCGTGAAAACAATATTGAATGGGGTGGCAGGACCGATCGCGTAGTCTTCGCCGAGCGGTTGACGCCATCTTCTGCACATTTGTTTATCGAGAGGTCGAATGCGGGTCGGGGCAGCGTTGAGTTACACTTCGAGATACAAGGCGACCACAGCGAGCACATGATCGTAATCGACCACCTCAGCGACGCCGAGGACATCGCCGCACGCGGAAGACCAACCCCAGACAAGTCCATGATCGGCTTCTATCAGCGCTGCGAGAGCAGTAAACACCGATAGGCTGTTCGTCCGCTTTCCTGCCCATCTCGGCCATTACGCTATCGCCCAATTGCGGTCATTCCTCTTCGGGGTTAGAAAGGCTTATGGCATTCCAGTCGATGATAACCGCACTAACTTGGGGAACTTTAATAGTTCTTCCTCCAATCGGCGGTTGCTGGCTTGGACGTGTTCAGAACGCCTCTCTGAGAATGATATTTTTAGCGTTGTTTTTGCTTACCCCCGTCTGGATTTTGACGATATTGATGGCAACAACGCCTCCAGCGCCGCCTACCAGTTTTGCTTGGTGGGAGGCGGGTCTCATTATGATCCTTCCCGCGATCGTGATCTGGGGAATGCTCGCTGGGACGGGATATGTGGTAAGCCGCAGAAACGGCAGCTAACCTTCCATTCCAGACGTTCACGGGCCGGTCGCAGCGAACGGCAACACACGCCCATACCTTACCGGAGATGAGCTACGACGCCGTTTCCGAAAGCTGTCGTTCGATCTGCACAAGCAGCAAACTGCCTGCCACCGTCGATGCGATTAGACACGGTGCATCCCATTCCTGTTCGAACAGGAAGGTCTCACCGCCGAACACTATTCGGGAATAGGAGCCATGCAATTCCGGGATCGCTTCGCCGAACAAGTAGGAGATTGCTCCTCGCACCAACTGCATATCAACCGGTGCGAACTCCAACGATGACGTGCCATTGGGAAGCGGGAGAAGGGTCACAGCCATGAGCCATTATGGCATTTGTGCGGCGGTTTTCCTACTTGCTGCTCCCGAAAGCCGCCTGTACGCTTTCCTTCCCAAAGCGGCCATTCCGCTTTCGCCCAATTGCGGACATCGTAGCTTAATGCTTAGAAGGTGGCGTGCCTGATACTACAACACCCAATGATGATCACCGAGTTCGCCCTGTAGCCCGCCATATAAGCGGCCCCCTGATGCTCGGGCTTTTGACTATACCATTGTTGTTCGGCTGGTTTCTAGCTCGCAGGGGATATCCCAATAGTACGAGGGCAGTCGTTGCGGTTTATGCTCTGCTCGCGCCAGCAATCGCAATTTTGGTGCGTTAGCACAGGGCCAACGTTAGGCCGCTTTCCTTCCCTTTTTATACGCCCGCCTGACATCATGCGAGGGCTGAAAGACGGGCCGCTGATGCTCGACAAGCGCGGCTCGTCGGACTCGCACCGATCGAACGCACACAGGTCCGCACCGCGCACATCGCCAATAGCCGCGGCCGATGTTGACGTTGCGTTGTGGACCGCCCTGCGCCGTGGGACGGCGACCTGCGAACCTCAAACGCCGCTGGTGTCGGACGTCTCGGGTACGGCAACCTCGGGAACGGGCGTCGGGATCACCACCGGTGCCGGCTGCGGCTGGCCTGCCTGGCCGATCAGCGCAGTGTTCTCGATCACGTCGAGCGCCTGGCGCGCGATCACGTAGCGGCGCGCGGCCTCCATCCAGTTGCCCGCCTGTGCCGCCCCCGGCAGCCGCGCCACTTCGGCACGTGCCGCCTCGACCTGCCCCGCTTCGAGCAGGCGGCGTGCGCGGGCGAGGCGATCGGTCGGCATCGGCGACGGCGTGCCCGCCTTGCGCAGGACGACCAGCGAATCGATCTGGTGCTGGATCGTGTCGAGCCAGCCGTCGCCGGTCGACGCGGTGATGTCGGGCGCGATCGTATCGAGGCCCTGGCGCAGATCCTCCAGCGTCACCGGCTGGTGCGACGCCTGGATCAGCAGCGTCGTCGCGCGTGGCTGCGCCTGGCCGAAGCGGAGCCGCAACTGCTCCTCGAGATAGCCGAGCCCGACGCCGCGATCGAGCGCACGCCGCGCGGCGAACGCCACCATCAGGCCCTCCGCACGCGTCGCCTGTCCGCTGGCCGCGGCGGCATCCGTGGTGATCGCCGCCGTGCGCGCTTCGAGTGCGGTCAGCTGCGCCGCCAGCGTCGCCTCGCGCGTCGCCAGCACCGCGGTATCGACCGGTGCGGGCGCCTGGGGCTGGCCGTCGGGACCGAGCGGTTGCGACGGGATATAGCCGGCATTGCCCGCCGCGAGCTTCTGTCCTGCCGCGGTCGATGCGGCGTTGGTCGGATAGAGGCTGGCGAACCACGGCAGCGTCCGGACCGCATAGCCCATCAGGCCGAGCCCGGCGATGAAGGCGAGGCCGATCAGCGCCACGATGACGCCCGTTTTGGGTCCGCGTGCCCGTGGGCGGTCGGTCGGCACGTAGTCGCTCATGGCGTGCTTATCCCCGGCATGCGCACGATGGTCAATCGCGCGCGTGTTCGCATGTGCAGCGGCGAGCGCGACGACGGCGGAATCGGTCGGTTGCGGCGCGATTTTCACGTCCTTCCAGCCCGGCCCGGCCGCATCGCCGACCGCGCGACTGATCGCGATCACGTCGATCCGCGCGCGATCCGCACCGCTCGCCTCGACCAGCGCCGCCAGCCGTGCGGCGGCGCGCGCGGAATGGACCAGCACGGCGCTATCCTCGAACGACCGCGCCACGTCGGAGGCCAGCGGCACCGCCTCGCTGGCATAGACGGTCACGGTTTCCACACTATCGTCGATCGCCGTGCGCTCGCGCCCGGCAAGATGCAGCAGCCGCGCAAAGCCGCGATCGCGCGCCTCCGCGATGACCGCCTGCGCGTCCGCATCGCCCGTGACCGCCACCGCGAACCCGGCGTCGCGCGCCGCCATCGCCGTCGCCGCACCGACCGCGACGACCGGCAGCCGCTTCATCGCGTCGAGCCCGCTGCCACCGTGCCGCACCGCATTCGCGCTGGTCAGCAACACCCCGTCGAACCCGATCGGGTTCGGCGGCGTCCAATAGACCGGCACGACCGCGAACAGCGGAACCTGTCGCACGTCGAGCCCGAGCGCCCGCAGCGCGGCGGCGGTGCGCGTGTTGCCGGGTTCCGGTCGCAGCACGACCAGAGAGGGCGCCGTCATGCCGCGAACAGGCGTCGGACGCTGGCCGGCGCGCGCGCCAGCAGGTCCTCCGCGAGCGCCGTCCCGAGATCGTCGTCGATCGTACCCTCGATCGATCCGTCGACATCGCACGCGCCATCCTCGGCGATCAGCTCGGCGCGCAACGTCAGCGTCTCGCCCGCGAGCGACGCCAGGGCCGCGACCGGCGAATGGCAATCCGCCCCCAGCCGCGCGAGCAGCGCCCGCTCGGTCAGCACGCACAGGCTCGTATCGCGGTGGTCGATCGCCGCGACGATCTCGCCCGCGGCACTCCCGGCGAGCACCTCGACCCCGACCGCACCCTGGGCAGGCGCGGGCAACATCACGTCGGTCGGGATCGCATGGCCGTCGTCGCGCCCGAGCCGGTCGAGCCCGGCGGCGGCAAGCAGCGTCGCATCCATCTCGCCGCTCGCCACCCGGCCGAGCCGCGTATCGACGTTGCCGCGGATCAGCACGATCTCCAGATCGGGCCGCAGTCGCAGCATCTGCGCACGCCGCCGCGGCGAACTGGTGCCGACCACCGCATGCGGGCGCAGGTCGGCGAGCGTCTCCGCGCCGATCAGCCGGTCGCGTACATCGGCACGTGGCAGCATCGCCGCGATCCTCAACGTGCCGGGCCTGATCGTCTCGACGTCCTTCATCGAATGCACCGCGCAGTCGATATCGCCGTCATGCAGCGCGCGATCGAGTTCCTTGGTCCACAGCGCCTTGCCGCCGATCTCGGCGAGCGCGCGATCCTGCACGCGGTCGCCGGTGGTGCGGATCACGACGATCTCGACCATCTCGGGCGACCAGCCATGCGCCGCGCACAGTGCATCGCGCACCATGCCCGCCTGGGTGAGAGCGAGCGGCGAACCGCGCGTACCGAGCCGAAAACGAGTCATCACCGCGCCATGCAGAAACCGCGCGGCTTCGACAAGCTTGGCGCGGCGCGATAGGGGTAAGCGATGATCATCCTCGGCATCGAATCCTCCTGCGACGAAACCGCCGCCGCGCTCGTCACCGGCGACCGTCAGGTCCTCGCGCACCGGCTGCTGGGCCAGGAAGCCGCGCACGCCCCGTTCGGCGGCGTCGTCCCCGAAATTGCCGCGCGCGCGCATGTCGAGGCACTGGAGCCGCTGATCGTCGCGGCGTTGGCCGACGCCGGGCTCAAGCTGGCGGATGTTGATGCGATCGCCGCGACCGCCGGGCCGGGGCTGATCGGCGGCGTCATGGTCGGGCTGGTGACGGGCAAGGCGCTCGCCCACGCGGCCGGCAAGCCCCTGATCGCGGTCAACCACCTCGAAGGCCACGCGCTCTCGCCGCGCCTGTCCGACCCGGATCTCGAATTTCCGTATCTGCTGCTGCTCGTATCCGGTGGCCATTGCCAGTTGCTGCTGGTCGAGGGCGTCGGCGCGTACCGGCGGTTGGCGACGACGATCGACGACGCCGCAGGCGAGGCCTTCGACAAGACCGCCAAGCTGCTCGGTCTCGGCTTCCCCGGGGGCCCCGCAGTCGAGCGCGCCGCCGCACTTGGCAACCCCAAGGCCGTTCCCTTGCCGCGACCGCTGAAAGGCTCGGCCGAACCGCATTTCTCGTTCGCGGGCCTGAAAAGCGCGGTCGCCCGCGTCGTCGGCCAATATTCGCCCGAGGACCTCGCCGCCTCGTTCCAGGCCGCAGTCGTCGACTGCCTGATCGACCGCACGACCAAGGCACTCCGCACCTCGCACGGCGCCACCGCGCTGGTCGTCGCGGGCGGAGTCGCCGCGAACACCGCGGTCCGCTCGGCGTTGCAGGCGCTCGCCAGCGCCCACGGCCTGCGCTTCGTCGCGCCGCCACTCTGGCTCTGCACCGACAACGCGGCGATGATCGGCTGGGCGGGTGCCGAGCGTTTCGCCGCCGGCCTCACCGACCCGCTCGACGTCGCCGCCCGCCCGCGCTGGCCGCTCGATCCGAACGCCGAAGCCGTGCGTGGCGCAGGAGTGAAGGCATGAAGATCGGCGTCATCGGCGGGGGTGCCTGGGGCACTGCACTCGCACAGGTTGCAGCGCACGAAGGCCGGGACGTCGTCCTCTGGGCGCGCGAAACCGCGGTCGTCGAGTCGATCAACGCTGCTCACGAGAACACCCTGTTCCTCGCCGGCGTCGCGCTCTCCCCGACGATCCGCGCCACCGGTGACCTAGCCGCGCTCGCCGACATGGACACGATTCTCGTCGTCGCCCCCGCGCAGCACGTCGGCAGCGTGCTCGCCGCCGCCCCGGTCGGGCGCATCCCGCTCGTCCTCTGCGCCAAGGGTATCGAAGCCGGCAGCAAGCGGCTCGTCGGCGAAGTCGCCCGCGCCGTCCACCCGAACGCACCGATCGCCGTCCTCTCCGGGCCCACCTTCGCGCACGAAGTGGCCGCCGGCCTCCCCACCGCCGTGACGCTCGCCTGCGAGGATGCCGACCTCGGCGAACGTCTCGCCGCGCGGTTGGCGGCCCGCCACTTCCGCACCTACGCCTCGACCGACGTCGCCGGCGCAGAGATCGGCGGCGCAGTGAAGAACGTCCTCGCGATCGGCTGCGGCGTGGTCGAGGGGGCAGGGCTCGGCCAGAACGCGCGCGCTGCCCTTATCGCGCGAGGATTCGCCGAGATGACCCGCTTCGGCCTCGCCCGCGGCGCCCGCGCGGAAACGCTCGCCGGGCTCTCGGGGCTGGGCGACCTCGTCCTCACCTGCTCCTCGACCAGCTCGCGCAACTTCTCGCTCGGCGTCGGTCTGGGGAGAGGCGACTCCGCCGCAACGTTGCTCGCCGACCGCCGCACCGTCGCGGAAGGCGCCTTCACCGCCCCCGTGCTCCGCGAAGCCGCGCGCGACGCCGGGGTCGACATGCCAATCACCGAAGCCGTCTGCCGCCTCTTGGAAGGCGCCCCCGTCAGCGACGTCATCGGCGACCTCCTCGCGCGTCCATTGAAGGGCGAGGCTGGCTGAACTCCCGTTACCGCGCTCGACCGCGCGGTGATCACTACCACCCCGGCGAAGGCCGGGGCCCAATTGGCAAGGTCGATGTAATGCAGGGCTACCCGCTGTTACCTCGGTCGCCCAATTGGGCCCCGGCCTCCGCCGGGGTGGTATTTGAACGAAGGGAACGAGCCCGGGGTGACTGCAGTCACACTACCGCAACACCCGCGCCGCCAACCCCGAGCAATCCGCATCGCTCGCCGTCGGCCCCTGCTTCCCGGTAATCGCCCGCCCGATCGCCTTGAAGATATTCCCCACTGACTTCACCTCGGGCGGGATCGTCACGTTGGGCCGCTCGATCGTCCCGGTCATGTACGCCGACCCTGGCAACCGCAGCAGCGCATGCTGCTTCGGCGTGCCGGTCAGCCGGATGTTCAGCGTCTCCCCCGGAAACACCACGCTCCCGGTTCCGCGCAACTGGCTAGCGGTAGTATCGACGATCATCGGATCGACCCGCCCGCGGCCCCGCGTCACGTCCAGCTTCAGCACCACGCACCGCAGCCCCGCCCGCTCGCCATCCTTAGCCAGCAGCGCGCGCGCCGCATCGAAGCCTAACGCAGCGGCAATCCCCTGCGGCAACTGCCCATCCCGCGCGACGAACCCAATCGTCCCGTTCGACCGCCCGACAGCCGCACGAATCGTCTCGCCCGGCCCCTTCAGCCGCACGCGCGCGCTCACGTTCCCGCTGAAATCGCCACCGCCGCCCGCCAGCGCCTGCACGCTGCTGCCGCGCAACCGTAGGTCGATATCGACCGTCGGCACCTTCCGGTCGCCGCGCTGGTCGACCGTCACCTTGCCCGTGACGTTGCCATGCGACAGCCGCGCGACCAGCTCGCTCAGCGTCAGATATTGGTGATCAATCGCCAGCACGCCCTTCGCGGACAGGATCGGCGACGCACCCTTCGCGCTCACGATCCGCCCGATCCGAAACCCCATCCGCGCGTCGGTCGTATCGATCTTGCCGATATCGATCCGCGTGTTCGGCACCAGCCGCGGCCCGATCGCGCGCTCCAGCGCGGCGCCCTCGGCCTTGCCCTCGTCCGACGCCAGATCGCCGAAATCGAACTGCCGCGAGACGATGTCGCCATCGACCTTGCTGCGCCCCGCCTGCTTGTCGACGGTCACGTGGCCCGCGAAATCGGAGCGCCCGACCACGCCCTTCAATTGCGTAACGGTCCATTTCGGCTGATCGTGGCGGACATGCGCGCTGAACGACACCGGCTGCGTGCGGAACAGCCCCGCCTCGATCACCGCATCGATCAGCTTCAGATCGGACGCGCGCGCCGTCACGTCGAGGCTCATCGCGTCGGTATCGAGCGGCCGATCCATCAGCCCCTTGGCGGCAATCGAAAGAGCATCGCCATCGATCGACGCGGTGAACGGCCAGGGCTTGCCCTGGAACTTCTCCACCGAAGGCCCCGCGACCGCGATCCGCACCGCCGCCCCGCGGATCGTGCCCGACCCGTTCGCGCGAATGCCGTGCACCGGGTCCGACACGAACCGCGCGGTGACGAAGCGGTCCTGCTTGTCGTCGCGATACTCGATCACGCTGTCGCTGATCGTCAGCCCGTCGAGATCGGTCGAACTGCCGCCGCCCTTGGGCTTGCCCGGCCGCTCCCAGTTGGTCCGGCCATGCTTGTCGCGCACCAGCACCAGATGCAGCCCGCGCGCCTTCACGTCGCGCGGCCCGAACGCGCCTTTCAGCAGGCCCATGCCAGAGAACGTCGCCTCCGCCTCGCGCAGGTCGACGAAATCGCCCTTGCCCGCCCAGTCGGCCTGCGGGATCCGCACGTTCGTGATCCGGATCGTCGGATTGAACCCGAACGCATCGACCCGCTCGATCCCGCCGATCGTCACCGGCCGCCCGAACCGCGCGGTAAGCTGCCGCTCGATCACGCCTTTCAGCGATCCCCACGGGAACGCAGCTAGCCCCACCAGCCCCAGCACGAGCACGCTCGCGACGACGATGCCGGTGATTTTCACCCAGCGTTTGCGAAAGAATCCCCTCATCGAAACGGCGACGCGCCGGGCGCGCATTCGTTCCGCCTGCGTCAGGACCGCTGCCGCAGATTTCGCGCTCTCGCCCTGAGCGATGCACCACCCCGGCGAAGGCCGGGGCCCAATTGGGCAACGTCGCTAACGAAGGGCAGCGCTACGTTACGACCACCTCTCCAATTGGGCCCCAGCCTTCGCCGGGGTGGCGGTAGGTATTGGGTGCGGTAAGCGCCTCAGAAATCGATCGCCATGCCCTTAAGCTCCCAATCGCCATAGCGCGTAGGATCGCGCGGCTCGGGGTCCTTGTCCGGCACGATCGCCTCGGGCTTCGGCACCGGCGTGTTCTTCGCAAGATATTCTGGCGGCTTCAGATGATCGGGGCGCTGGCCCATCGCGGCTCTCCGGATTTGCGTGTTGGCGTCGTAACCGCCACATGGGCCCTGTCGCGCCGCTTTGCCACAAGCCGCGCAGCAAACCGAACGCGAAGGACCTTTATGCCCGACTACACCCACGCCCCCGAACCCCTCGGCGTTCCCACTCGCCGCGCCGCACTCCGCCTGCTCGACGCCGTCCTGCGTCGCGGCGAGTCGCTCGAATCCGCATTGCCGGCCGCAACCCGCGCGATCCACGGCCCCGATCGCGGCCTCGCCCACGCGATCGCCGCAGAGACGCTCCGTCGCCTCCCCGATCTCGACGCGATGATCGATTCGGTCACCAAGACCAACCTGCCCGACGATGCGAAGGCGCGGATGGCGCTGCGGATCGCGCTGGTCCAAGTGCTGATCCTCGGCACCCCCTCGCACGCCGCGATCTCGACCGTGTTGCCGCTGGTCGACGGCGGCCCGCGCAAACTCGTCCACGGCGTGTTCGGCACGCTGTTCCGCGCCAACATGCTGCTCCCCGAAGTGCCGACGCTGCCGGCCCCCGTCGAACTGCGCTGGGAAGCCGCATGGGGCGAGGAGATGGTCGACGCCGCCGGCCGCGCGATCGCGCAGGTGCCGCCGCTCGACCTGACGATCGCCGACCCGTCCGAAACCGAAGGCTGGCGCGAGAAACTCGGCGGCGAGAGTTTCATGCCCGGGCATCTGCGGTTGGGCGACCACGACTCGGTCCCCGACATGGCAGGCTTCGGCGACGGCGCGTGGTGGGTGCAGGACATCGCCGCCTCGCTCCCCGCGCGGTTGCTCGGCAAGGGGGAGGGCCACGTCCTCGATCTCTGCGCAGCCCCCGGCGGCAAGACGCTGCAGCTCGCGAGCGCCGGCTGGACCGTCACCTCGGTCGACAATTCGCAAAGCCGCATCAAGCGCCTGCGCGAGAACCTCTACCGCACGCACCTGAAGGCCGAGGTCGTCAACGCCGACATCCTCGAATGGGCGCCGAGCGAGCCCGCCGACGCGATCCTGATCGACGCGCCGTGCAGCGCCACGGGCATCTTCCGCCGCCACCCCGACGTCCTCCACCGCGTCCGCCCCTCGATCATCGCCGAAACCGCGGCATTGCAGGCGCGGATCTTCGCGAGGGCGGCGGACTGGGTAAAACCCGGCGGCACGCTCGTGTACGCCACCTGCTCGCTCGAACCGTCGGAAGGCGAAGCGCAACTCGACGCGTTCCTGTCCGCCCGCAGCGACTACACGATCGCCCCGGTAGACCAGTCCGAACCTCCCGCCGGTATCACGCCCACGGAGGCGGGCACCATCCGCACGCTCCCCGGCATGCTGGCAGACCAGGGCGGCTGCGACGGCTTCTTCATCGCGCGGTTGAAGCGCGCCTAAATTCTTCCCCCCTCCCTGGAAGGGAGGGGCCGGGGGTGGGTAGGCCCGCTCGAGCCGCAACGGTTCGACCCCGCGGAACCCGACCCACCCCAACCCCTCCCTTCCAGGGAGGGGCGAAAACCAAGGCCTTCGCACCAACCAAATCCCGCGCTAGGACAAAACCATGCAACCCGTCCGCATCGCCCCCTCGATCCTCTCCGCCGACTTCTCCAAACTCGGCGAGGAAGTCCGCGCCATTGACGCGGCCGGCGCCGACTGGATCCACATCGACGTGATGGACGGCCATTTCGTCCCCAACATCTCGTTCGGCCCCGCGGTCATGAAGTCGGTCCGCGGCGTCACCACCAAGCCGTTCGACGTCCATTTGATGATCTCCCCCGTCGACGCGTATCTCGACGCGTTCGCGGAGGCCGGCGCCGACTGCATCACTGTGCATTACGAAGCCGGCCCGCTCATCCACCGCTCGCTCCAGCACATCAAGAGCCTCGGCAAGCGCGCCGGCGTCGTGATCTGCCCCGGCACCCCGGCGAAGATGCTCGACTACCTCATGGACATGGTCGATCTCGTCCTCGTGATGAGCGTCAACCCGGGCTTCGGCGGCCAGAGCTTCATCCCAAGCCAGCTCAAGAAGATCTCGGCGATCCGCACGATGATCGAAAAGAGCGGCCGCGCGATCGATCTCGAAGTCGATGGCGGCGTCGATGCCGAGTGGGCCAAGCGCTGCATCGAGGCCGGCGCCGACGCGCTGGTCGCCGGCACCTCGGTCTTCCGCGGCGGCCCGTCGCAATACGCCGCCAACATCGCCGCGTTGCGGGGGTGAACGAACCGCGTGATCCCGTGACCGATCCCGCCCCCGACGGGATCGACGAAGGCCGTCGCCTGATCCGGCTCGGCGGCGACAAGGGGCTGTCGCTCGCCGATCGCCTGGCCGAGCGCTTCCACCGGCTGACCTGGCGCACCCCGCTCCACACGCTGCGCCTAAAGGGGCGGTATCCGCTGAAGCTGATCGCGGTCCCCGACGATCCCATCCTCGGTGACATCCCGCGCGGCACGATGCTGCTGGAGGGTGTCCTCTCGTTCCGCGGCGAAGCGCGCGATATCGAGACGCTCGACCTTTCGAAACCGCTTCCCAAACCCTTCGCCGAATATCTCCACAGTTTCGCGTGGCTGCGCGATCTCTCGACCGTCGCGACCCGCGCGCGCGGCGCCCCGATCGCCGAATACTTGATGGGGCTCTGGCTGACAGCGCACGCCGACACGCAAGGCGGGATCGCATGGCGCCCCGACATGTGGGGCCGCCGCATCCTCGCCTGGACCGCGCACGCGCCGCTGATCCTGTCGTCCTCCGATCAGATCTACCGCTCGAAGGTGCTCAACGCGCTCGCAAAGGGCGCACTCCACCTCGACCGCACCGCCGACAAGGCGCCGGCCGGTGCCCCGCGCATCGCCGCGTGGTGCGGAGTCGTCGCCGCTGGCCTCCTCATCCCCGGCGGAGAACCAAGGCAGGCGTTCGGCGAAGCCGGCCTACTCCGCGCGCTCGGCACCGGCCTGTTCGACGACGGTGGCTCGGTCTCGCGCAGCCCGGCGATGCTGCTCGACTCGATCCAGCTGCTCACGCTCCTCCAGGAAAGCTACGCCGCGCGCAGCGCCGAACTCCCCGAGACGGTCGCGGTCACGCTCACCCGGATGGTCGCGGCGTTGCTCGGGGTCGCGCACGCCGATCGCGGCCTGTCGAGCTGGCAGGGCGGCGGTCCCGCCAGCGAAACGCAGGTCGCCGCGGTCATCGAAGCCAGCGGCGTCCGCACGCGCCCGCTCCGCCAGGCGCGCGACTGGGGCTATCAACGCCTCGCCGCCGGCACCGCGGTGCTGATCGTCGACGCCGCCCCACCCCCGATCGCGCGCCTCGTCGAAGGCGGCTGCGCCTCGACGCTGGCGTTCGAATTCTCCGACGGCCCGGCGCGGATCGTCGTCAACTGCGGCGGCGCACGCGCGGGCATCGCGCAACTCCCGCCCGCAATGGTCGAGGGCCTGCGCTCGACGGCCGCCCACTCCACGCTGACGATCGCCGACAGCAACTCGACCGCGATCCTCGCCGACGGCACGCTCGGCCGCGGCGTCGGCGAAGTCGAGCTCAGCCGCCAGGAATCGGACGCCGCCAGCCGGATCGAGGCGAGCCACGACGGCTATGTCCGCCGCTGGGGATTCCTCCACCGCCGCCAGCTGATGCTCACCGGCGACGGCCGCGAACTCCGCGGCGAGGACGCGCTGTTGCCGCAGGGCCGCAAACGCCGCACCGGATTGTCGCTGTTCGCGATCCGCTTCCACCTCGGCGAAGGCGTCCAGGTCTCCCCCACCGCCGACGGCCTCGGCGCGATCCTCCGCCTCCCTGGCGGCCCGCTCTGGCAATTCCGCTGCCGCGGCGGCGCGCTGGTGGTCGAGGACAGCGTCTGGATCGACGCCGACGGCCGCCCGGTCGCGACGCAGCAGCTGATGATCACCGGCGAAGCCGCAGCAGGCGGTGCAAGCGTGAGCTGGGCACTGAAAAAGGCCTGAGGTCTTCCCCCCTCCCTGAAAGGGAGGGGCCGGGGGTGGGTAGGCCGGCTTGAGCCCCAGCGGTTTGAATTCGCGGAACCCGACCCACCCCCAACCCCTCCCTTCCAGGGAGGGGGGAAGCGTCCCCCTGTTTCGCCGCCCCCTGTTCCCCAACGTCAACCAACGCTAAGGCACCGCCGCACGGTGCCCCCGGAACACGAAAGACTCCCATGACCAGCATCCCGATCAAGCGCGCGCTCCTGTCCGTTTCCGACAAGACCGGGATCGTCGATCTCGGCAAGGCGCTGGCCGCAAACGGCGTAGAACTCGTCTCCACCGGCGGCACCGCCACCGCCCTCCGCGCCGCCGGCCTCGAAGTCCGCGACGTCAGCGAACTCACCGGCTTCCCCGAAATGATGGACGGCCGCGTCAAGACGCTCCACCCGATGGTCCACGGCGGCCTGCTCGCAGTCCGCGACGACGCCGGCCACGCCGCCTCGATGGCCGAGCACAAGATCGGCGCGATCGATCTCGTCATCGTCAACCTCTACCCTTTCGAGGCCACCGTCGCGAAGGGCGCCGACCGCGACACCATCATCGAGAACATCGACATCGGCGGCCCCAGCATGGTGCGCTCGGCGGCCAAGAACCACGCCTATGTCGCGATCGTGACCGATCCCGCCGACTATGCGCTCGTCTCCGGCGGCACCACCACGCTCGACGACCGCAAGAAACTCGCCGCCAAGGCCTTCGCCACCACCGCCGCCTATGACTCGGCGATCGCCACCTGGTTCGGCACGGTAGATCAGGCCGAGGAATTCCCCGCCACGCTGCCGATCACACTCAAGCGCGGCGACACGCTTCGCTACGGCGAGAACCCGCACCAGTCCGCCGCCTTCTACACGGCAACGGGCGATGTTCGCGGCATCGGCCAGGCCCGCCAGCTTCAGGGCAAGGCGCTCAGCTACAACAACCTCAACGACGCCGACGCCGCGCTCGAACTGATCGCAGAATTCCGCGACGCCGCCCCCTCGGTCGTGATCGTCAAGCACGCCAACCCCTGCGGTGTCGCCACCGGCGCCACGCTCGCCGAAGCCTATGCCGCGGCGTTCGCCTGCGACACGGTGTCGGCGTTCGGCGGCATCATCGCCGTAAACCGCACGCTCGACGCCGAGACCGCACGCCAGATAACCGGCATCTTCACCGAAGTCGTCGTCGCCCCCGACGCCGACGAAGAGGCGATCGCGCTGTTCGCCGCCAAGAAAAACCTCCGCCTGCTCCTCACCGGCGACCTCCCCGATCCTGCCCGCCTCGGCTTGACGGCGAAGTCGATCGCCGGCGGCTGGCTCGTCCAGGGCCGCGACAACGGCACGCCGGGCGAGTTGAAAGTCGTCACCAAGCGCCAGCCGACCGAGCAGGAACTCCTCGATTGCCGCTTCGCCTGGACCGTCGCCAAGCACACCAAGTCCAACGCGATCGTCTACGCCAAGGACGGCAGCACCGCGGGCATCGGCGCCGGCCAGATGAACCGCCTCGAATCCGCGCGCATCGCCGCATGGAAGGCGAAGGACGCGGCAGAGAAGGCCGGCTGGTCGACCCCGCGCACGATCGGCTCGGCAGTCGCGTCGGATGCGTTCTTCCCGTTCGCCGACGGTCTGCTGGCAGCGGTGGAAGCCGGTGCGACGGCGGTGATCCAGCCCGGCGGCTCGATCCGCGACGCCGACGTCATCGCGGCAGCGGACGAAGCCGGCCTCGCGATGATCTTCACCGGCATGCGCCACTTCCGCCACTGAGTTCGACCCTCACCACTACCGTCATCCCCGCGAAAGCGGGGACCCATATTGGCGAACCTCCGCGATTATCTCCAAAGACAGCCAATATGGGTTCCCGCCCCCCGCGGGAATGACGAAGGTGTAGCGGTTGCCCATAAAACAGGCACCCGCACCGCACTGCACAAGTTTTAACCCCAAAACCTTCGCTATCCGCTCTCCGAGCACACCTCACCCCTCCGCACCGCAACTGGCACGCACATTGCGAGGCTCCCCTCATACAACTGGGGAAGGGGGCGCGATGAAACTCGTCATTGCCATCATCAAGCCGTTCAAGCTCGACGAGGTGCGCGAAGCGCTCACCACGATCGGTGTGGCGGGCATGACGGTCACCGAGGTCAAGGGGTTCGGCCGTCAGAAGGGCCAGACCGAGATCTATCGGGGGGCCGAGTACAGCACCAACATGGTGCCGAAGATCAAGATCGAGGTGGTCTGCGCCGCCAGCCTGTCCGACCGCGTGGTCGAGGCGATCCAGGCATCGGCGAACACCGGCGCGATCGGCGACGGCAAGATCTTCGTGCTCGACGTCGGCCAGGCAGTGCGGATCCGCACCGGCGAAACTGACGATTCAGCGCTCTGAGGGGGGACGAGATGAAGCATGATTTGAAGAAGGTCGCCGTCGCGGCTCTAGGGTTCGGCGCGACGATGATCGCCGCCGCACCCGCCTGGGCACAGGCCGCAGCCGCACCGGTGGTCGCGCCCGTCGTTGCTACCGTGAACAAGGGCGACACCGCCTGGATGATGACGTCGACGCTGCTGGTGTTGATGATGATCGTCCCTGGCCTCGCGCTGTTCTACGGCGGTCTCACCCGCGCCAAGAACATGCTGTCGACGATGACCCAGATCGGCGCAGTCGCGTGTCTCGCGATGCTGTTGTGGGTCATGTACGGTTACACGATGGCGTTCGGCGACGGCGGCGGCGAGTATATCTCGGGCTTCGGCAAGGCGCTGCTCCGCGGCATCACGCCCGACTCGACCGCGGCCACCTTCACCGCCGGCGTCGCGATCCCCGAATATGTCTTCATCTGCTTCCAGATGACGTTCGCCGCGATCACCGTCGCGCTCGTGCTCGGCTCGGTCGTCGAGCGGATGAAGTTCTCGGCCGTGATGGTCTTCGCCGCGGTCTGGCTGACGATCGTGTATTTCCCGGTCGCGCACATGGTGTGGGCATCGGGCGGCAAGTTCTTCAAGATGGGTGCGCTCGATTTCGCCGGCGGCACCGTGGTCCACATCAACGCCGGTGTCTCGGCGCTGGTGGCCGCGTTGATCCTCGGCAAGCGACTCGGTTACCCCACCGATCGCATGGCGCCGCACTCGCTGACGATGACGGGAATCGGCACCGGGCTGCTCTGGGTCGGCTGGTTCGGCTTCAACGCCGGCTCGGCACTCGAGGCGAACGGCTCGGCCGGGCTCGCGATGATCAACACCTTCGTCGCCACTGCCTCGGCGGGCCTCGCCTGGATGCTGGTCGAGCGCGTCAACGGGCACAAGGGGTCGGCTTTGGGCTTCTGCTCGGGCATCATCGCCGGCCTCGTCGCGGTCACGCCTGCGGCGGGCAACTCGGGCCCGTTCGGCGCGATCATCCTTGGCGCGGTCGCCTCGGTGGTCTGCTATTACGCGGTGACCTTCCTCAAGCCGAAGCTCGGCTATGACGATGCGCTCGACGCGTTCGGCATCCACGGCATCGGCGGCATGATCGGCGCGATCGGCACCGGCATCGTCTACGCCCCGGCGTTCGGCGGCCCCGGCAAGCCCGATTTCGACATGGGCCACCAGCTCTTCGTCCAGGTCGCTGCTGTTGCAACCACGATCGTCTGGGCGGCTGTCGGCACCGTCATCGCGATCTTCATCGCCAAGGCGCTGACCGGCTTGCGGGTCTCCGAGGAAGTCGAGCGCGAAGGCCTCGATCTCGGCGAGCACGGCGAACGCGCCTACGATTGACCAGTTCGGTAGCGGGCCGCACGAGCCCGCACCCACGACGTTCCTCCTGCGGACAACCTTGGCTCGGTGTGGCAACACACCGGGCCATTTTTTATGTCGATCGAAGTGGTACTTCGATCGAGTTCAAGGAGAGGTGAGCACACCTCCTCTGTTCTCCCGCTAAGGCGGGAGCCCAGAGCCAAGCAAAGCGACGACGGTTAAATCCCCCTCCCGCTTGCGGGAGGGGTTAGGGGAGGGGCCGACGTACGTACCGGCGTCCGGCCCATGAGGCTAACCCCTCCCCCGACCCCTCCCGCAAGCGGAAGGGGAGCAGAAGAGTGTCACTCCCGACTCTGTTCGCCCCTAATGTCCTAAGCGCCAGCACCACCCCGGCGAAGGCCGGGGCCCAATTGGGGGACGTCGATGACGACGGGCGGTCCCTTGTTACCTCAACCTCGCCAATTAAACCCCGGCCTCGGCCGGCGCGGAATGTCCACTGAGCGATTGTCATCCGGGAAAAATCGCTTTCACCCCAACCCGTTCGTGCCGAGTAGCGACCGAGTAGCTCCGTCAGGAGCGTATCGAGGGCGCGTATCGAAGCACAGGTCCCATGCACCAACCCATCCTTCCATACGCCGCTTCGACAAGCTCAGCAGCTACTCGGGACGAACGGGGGGGCGCGGGGTGATGGAGAGGCCGCGTAGTGGGAAGCTAAAGCCGCGACGGCGACCGAAACACCCGCGCCTAAACCCGCACGCTCTTCGGCGCCAACCGCCGGATATCCAGCACGTCGACCTGCGCCAACATCACCGCCCCCAGCGCCTTATCCCCGGTCTCCACCAGGATCCCCTCCTGCGTAGCCCGCACCGTCCGCCAGGATACCTCGCGCACAGCCAGCCGCTTCCCGATCCGCTTCACCGCAGCAACGCGCCCGTCATCCGCAATCGCCAGCGCACCTTGACCATCCGCACCCACGACAGCACCCGCCACCGCAAACCCGCGAAGCTGCGCCTGTGCCGCATCCGCCGCCTCTTCCGGAGTCTCGATCTTCACGACCCGCCGCATCCGCACGACGACCCACACGACCCCGCCGAGCAGCAGCACAACGACGGCCACGATGCCGCCGACGATCGCAGGTGTCATCGCGGCCCTGCGAGCGCGTCCAGCATCGGTCGGATACCACGCAGGTCGTACCCGGCGTCCTCGGCCTGCGCGAGCAGCAGGTTGGGATTCCGCCCCGCCTTCGCCGCCGCCAGCGCCCACAAATTGCAGCTCCGTGTCCCCGACCGGCAATACGCCAGCACAGGCCCGTCCGAATCCGTCAACGCTTGCGTCATCGCGTCGATCTGCGGATGCGAGAACCCCGCATGCGTCACCGGGATCGCGACGTACTTCAGCCCAGCCGCTTCCGCCGCCGCGCGGATCGCGTCACCCGAAGGCTGCCCCGCATCCTCGTCGTCCGGCCGATTGTTGACGATGGTCTTGAACCCAGCCGCAGCGATCTCCGCGACCTGCTCGACCGCGATCTGCGGCGCGACCGAAATACTTTCGTTTATATGCCGTATCATGCGGACTCGCGGATCACCTGGAGGAAGGCATCCCCATAGGCGTCGAGTTTCCGCGCGCCAATGCCTGATAATAGGCTAAGCTCGGCCCGTGACGATGGTCGCTGCCGCGCAATGTCACGCAACACCGAGTCGTGGAAGATCACATACGGCGGAACGCCCGCGTCCTTCGCCAGATCGCGCCGCCGCACGCGCAACGCCTCGAACAGCGGATCGTCGACCGGGTTCGGCGTGGCGCCCACCGCGCCCTTGCGCCGCCGCTCGCGCTTCGGCGGCACGACGATCGACACCGCCGCCTCGCCCTTCAGGATAGCCTTCGCCGCCGGCCCGAACTCCAGCCCCCCATGCGGATTGGTGCGCAGCGCATCCTTCAGCATCAGCGCGCGCGATACAGGCTTCAGCAACGCCACCTCGTCGCCATCGACGATCCCGTACACCGACAGCGCCTCATGCCCGTTCATCAGGCTCCGCTCCGACGACACCCCCGTCAGGATGCCCTCGATATACCCGACCCCGAACATCTGCCCGGTGCGGAACACCGCCGACAGGAATTTCCGCGCCGTCTCGGTCGCATCCACCGCATCGACGTTACCGAGGCAATTGTCGCAATTCCCGCAATCCTCGAGCCGCTCCTCGCCGAAATGCTTGAGCAGGATCCGCCGCCGACATCCGGCCGTCTCGACCAGACCGCCCATCGCGGTCAGCCGCTGCCGCTCACCCGCCTGCCGCTCGGGCTCGACCTCGCCGATCCGCTGCCGGGCACGCGCGAAATCCTCCGCACCCCAGAACAGATGCGCGATCGCCGGGTCGCCATCACGTCCCGCGCGCCCGGTTTCCTGATAGTAAGCCTCGATCGATTTCGGCAGCCCGGCATGCGCGACGAACCGCACATCGGGCTTGTCGATCCCCATCCCGAACGCGACCGTGGCGCAGATCACCATATCCTCGCTCGCAACGAAATCCGCCTGGTTCTTCGCGCGCACCTGCGGATCGAGCCCGGCATGATACGCCCGCGTCGGCCGCCCGCTCCGCCCCAGCGCCTCCGCCAGCTTCTCGGTCGCCGCGCGGGTCTGCGCGTACACAATGCCCGGCCCCGGGATCTTCTCGAGGATGTCGGCGATCTGTCGGTTGACGTTGTCGCGCCCCGAAATCGCATAGCGGATGTTCGGCCGATCGAACCCCGACACGATCAGCCCCTCCTGCGAGATCCCCAGCTGCTCCAGGATATCCGCGCGCGTATGCGCGTCGGCGGTCGCGGTCAGCGCGAGGCGCGGCACATCCGGAAAACTGTCGAGCAGAGGCCGCAGCAACCGGTAGTCCGGCCGGAAATCATGCCCCCACTCGCTGACGCAATGCGCCTCGTCGATCGCAAAGAGCGACAGCTTGGCCTGGCTCAGCAGGTTGCGAAAACTCTCGTTCGAAGCCCGCTCCGGCGCGACGTACAGCAGGTCCAGATCGCCCGCCCGAAACCGAGCGATAGTCTCCTCGCGATTGGTATCGACCGACGTCAACGTCGCCGCCTTGATCCCAACGGCAGTCGCCGCCCGCAACTGGTCATGCATAAGCGCGATCAGCGGCGAGACGACCACGCACGTCCCCTCCAGCATCGTCGCCGGCAACTGATAGCACAGCGACTTCCCCGCACCCGTCGGCATGACCGCCAGCGTCCGCTGCCCCGCGAGCACCCGATCGACGACATCGCGCTGCACCCCGCGGAAATCGGGAAAACCAAAGATGCGCTGAAGATCGGGAAGGGGGTCGAGTGCCATCGCCCCGGACCTAGGGTCCGTTCACCGCCGCCGCAATGCATGATCCGCGATCGGTCCGATCGCCACGCTTCTCGCCCCGGCGATTGCCGCACTGATCCGCGATTTCGTCAACGAGCGGCTGTCGTCCGCGCTGAAGGCGTCGAGCCCGGTCGAGGACCTGCCGCCGGGGGCGTCCGACGACCCCTCCGACGGCGATGGCATCGTCACCACGCAGGAGGAGATTTCCGGCTTCCACATCATCCAGGCGATCGCCTCGCGCCTGGTCGACCCGAAGCGCGTGATCGTGCGCGACGCGAAGTCCTATTGCGCCATCCTGCTCGACGACAACAATCGCAAGACGGTCGCGCGGATGCACTTCAACGGCATCACCACCAAGTATCTCGGGATGTTCGCGGGCAAGGACGAAACGCGACATTTGCTGTCGGATTTGACGCACATCTACCAATATTCGGCAGCGATCAAGGCACGGTTGCGGGAACTGGATCCGGCGATCCCAGCGTAGCGAGCGCCCCTAGTCCCCGCTCTCTTCTGTTCCCCCGCGAAAGCGGGGGAACAGGACCCAGCAGCGGCATTGCCCGTGATTCCTGGCGGCCCGCGTTCGCGAGGGAATAGAAGGGGCGGCGTACGATACGCTGCTCGTCTTTAACGCTCCACCCGGCACCCAAACCACCCACCCCGGCGGAGGCCGGGGCCCAAGTGGAAAGGCGGCAATGACGACGCGCTGTCATCCGTTAGTAACGTCCCCCAATTGGGCCCCGGCCTCCGCCGGGGTGGTGTTTTGGGTGGACTCACACTCTTCACTTCCGTGTTTCCCCGCGAAGGCGGGGACCCAGACTGGGCTCCCGCCTTCGCGGGAGAACAAGGAGGGGTAAGCTACCGGTGAAACGCGGCCGCCCCAGTATTTACGGGGGTATTTACGGGGGTATTTATGCGCCAAAGACCGCAAGTATCTGACGTTACGAAGGGCGTGGCGAGCATTCCTCACGACTACCCCGACGCCGTTACTCCGCCGCCAGCGCCCCATCGTCATCCCCAGCCCGCTCCTGCGCCTGCCGGTTCCACATCTCCGCATACACGCCGCCCTGCCGCAGCAAGTCCGCATGCGTACCCTTCTCGACGATCTGCCCCGCCTCCAGCACGACGATCTGGTCCGCGTGCACCACGGTGGACAGTCGATGCGCGATCACGATCGTCGTGCGCCCGCGCTCGATCGCCTCGAGCGTATCAAGGATCTCAGCCTCGGTCCGGCTATCCAGCGCCGAAGTCGCCTCGTCCAAAATCAAGATCGGCGGGTTCTTCAGCAGCGTCCTCGCAATCGCCACGCGCTGTTTCTCGCCGCCCGACAGCTTCAGCCCGCGCTCGCCGACCCGCGTCTCATACCCAAGCGGCTGCCGCTCGATGAACCCGGCAATCGCCGCGCCCTTGGCGGCAACCTCGACCTCAGGCATCTCGGCCCCCTCGCGGCCATAGGCGATATTGTACCCGATCGTGTCGTTGAACAGCACCGTATCCTGCGGCACGATCCCGATCGCGGCGCGCAAAGACGCCTGCCGCACCTCCGAAATATCCTGCCCGTCCACGGTAATCCGCCCGCCCGTCAGGTCATAAAACCGGTACAGCAACCGCGCGAGCGTCGACTTGCCCGCCCCCGACGGCCCCACGACGGCCAACGTCGATCCCGCCGGCACGTCCAGCTCGAGATCGCGCAGGATTGGCCGCCCGGCATCATACCCGAACGACACCCCCTCGAACCGGACATGCCCCGCGCTCACCGCCAGCGGAGGCGCACCCGGCGCATCCACCACGGTCGCGGGCGTATCGATCAGGTCGAACATCGCCGCCATGTCGAGCGCACCCTGCCGGATCGTGCGATACACCATCCCCAACAGGTCGAGCGGCCGGAACAGCTGCGCCAGCAGCGTCGACACGAACACCACGTCGCCCGCCGACGCCTCGCCGCGGCTCCATCGCCACACGACGAAACCCATGCCGCCCGCCAGCATCACATTGGTGATCAGCGCCTGGCCGAGGTTGAGCCACGCGAGCGAGTTCTCGCTCTTCACCGCCGCCTCGGAATACGCCGTGATCGCGCTATCGTAGCGCCGCGCCTCGCGCTCCTCCGCGCCGAAATACTTCACCGTCTCGAAGTTCAGCAGCGAATCCACCGCATGCGCGACCGCGCCGGTATCGAGGTCGTTCATCCGCGCGCGCAAGGCATTGCGCCAGTCGGTCACCATCCGCGTGAAGAGGATATAGCCGACCACCATCACCACGGTCGCGACGACCAGCGGCCAGCCGAACTTGGTCCAGAACAGCCCGAGCACCAGCACGAGCTCGAACACGGTGGGCGCGATGTTGAACAGCAGGAAATACAGCATCGTATCGATGCTCTTGGTCCCCCGCTCGACCACCTTGGTGACCGCGCCCGTGCGGCGCGACAGATGGAAATCGAGGCTCAGCGCATGCAGATGGCGAAACACCTGCGCCGCCAGCCGCCGCGACGCATCCTGCCCGACGCGCTCGAACACCGCATTGCGCAGATTGTCGAACAGCGTCGTCCCGAACCGCGACGCCGCGTATCCGACTACCAGCAGCACGACCAAAGTCAGCGCGGTGCGGTCGTTCCCCGCCATCCGGTCGACCGCGTATTTCAGCGTGAACGCCGCGCCGAAAACCTGGATCAGCTTCGACGCGATCACGAGCAGCATCGCGACGACGATCCGCGCCTTGAGCTTCGGCTGCCCCGCCGGCCACAGGAATGGCAGGAAGCGGCGGAGCGTCGGCAGCAGGGGCTGGTCCGCGCGGGTGGAGGTGTACGTATCAGGGGGCATGGATCGATGCGATGTAGGCGCGGTCAAGTCCCGGCGAAAGCAGTTGGGGGAACATTCCTGCCACTTCGTCGCTTTTATCGACACGTCGCGCCGCAACGGTGTGCCGCAACCGGAGAGTGAAATGGAACCGCTGTTCTACGTCATGGCCATCATGGGTTGCGGCGACGGCAATGTGAATTGCACCGAGGCTCGCGTCATTCCCGCACGCTACGAAACTATGGCGCAGTGCCGCGCGGCGCTGCCCGACCAGCTGGCACAGAACACCGACGTCCCCTATCCGATGATCGGCGCGAACTGTCGTGCGCAGGGACAGCAGATGGCCAAGGCCGGCAAGTCCCGGCCACAGGGCTGAGGGCTGCCGACAGCGACGGCGCTCACCGCGTCACGCTGCGAAACATTGCTCCATCTTCGCCATCCGTACTCGCCCGTCGTCGTGTGTCGCATCGCCCGGAAAATCGCGCATCGACGCGCCAAGCCTGCCCAGTTCGTCGCGCGTCAGCCAGCCCTGTAGCTTGCCCTGCCCGACGGCCCAGCAATCCGCAGCGGCTTCGCCTGGACCAAAGATCTGGTGAGCGCATTCGTGCGTGTACCAGAAAAGTTGCTGTGCGCGCGGCAGGTCGAGCACGCGGGGGTGCAGGATGATGCGGCCTTTATACGCGGCGGCGATGTCGTCGATCGGCTTGATCATCGTATCCACCGGCCCGCAAGTCGCGCGGTAACCGGCCAGCAAGAGCGCGCCCGGCAGGATGAGACGCTGGGCAGCGGCGGGCTGGGGAACCAGCGCGAGCAGTGACGCAGCAGCGCCGGCGAGAATGTTTTTGAACATGACTATCCTGGCCCCGCGAGGCGCGAGGACGAGCAAGAGCAGAAGTGGAAAGCATCGGTCGGTGCGCCTGACGGTCAGGGCGCGACCCGCGAGCGCCTACCGATAGCGCTCGGTCTGCCGGTCCTTGATCCGCTGCGAGACACGCTGGTCCTGCGCTTCTGCGGTGATCGCCGTTGCCATCGCGCAGGTGGCGCCACGCTGGAACGCGGCGGTCGAGCGCGGTCTGTCCGCCAAGGGTGCGCGCACGCCGGACCGCAGTCCCGCGCCCACGAGATGTCTCGGGTTCATGGTAAGTCTCCGCCGATGTCGTTCAATCGCGTCACCCAGGGCTCACGCCGGCAGCGGAGCGGGGGATGTTCCCGAACTCTTCGGTAGGTGCGACTTATGCGCATCCATGAGGGCTGCGGTTCGCGATGTAGTCGCGCAACCGGCCTAACCTATGTTGGTCGTACAAGATAAACGTCAGATATCGCAGAAGGATGCGCGTTGTAAGAATCTTAATCTGCATTATAATTTAATGCAGTAATCTACATCGTGATTCTCGTGAGCAGTGCGGACTTTATGGCGAATCTTGATGTCCCGGGCACCGTTTCGGGCGCTTCATCGAACGATCGTCGCGACGGCCACATCGAGGCGCTAGGCAGGGCGGATGCGGCGGCACGGGTCCGCGATCGGCTCCTGTGCTATCCCGGTGCGGTCCGGATGCCGGCGAATGGCATGGAACTCTACATCGTCCGCGATTTCCTGACGCTCGACGAGTGTGCTGCGTTGATCGCGCTCATCGAGGCCAATCGCGTGCCGTCGCCGGTCGTGGGCGATGCCCCGGTGTCGTCGCATCGCACCAGCGAGACATGTTATCTCTATCCTGGCCCGGCGCCGGTCACCGCGGTCGAGACCAAGCTCGACCTGCTGACCGGGCTGGAGCCGCGCTACGGCGAGGCGCTGCAGGGGCAACGCTATGCGGTGGGGCAGGAGTTCAAGCCGCATCACGACTTCTTCGATACCGGGCAGCCCTATTGGCTGGACCAGATGGCGATGGGTGGCCAGCGGACCTGGTCGGCGATGACCTTCCTCAACGAACCCGAGGCCGGCGGCCGGACGAATTACCCGACCGCAGGCGTGATGATCGCGCCGAAAGCAGGCAATCTGGTGGTCTGGAACAACATGGACGAATATGGCGCGCCGAATCCGGTGTCGCTCCACCAGGGCATGCCCGTCGAGCAGGGCGTGAAATACGTCCTGACGAAATGGTATCGCGAACGGCCCTGGTGCCAGTGACGCAAAGTCTGAGCCTCCCCCGCCAGGGGGAGGTGGCGGGCACTTGCCGGACGGAGGGGGAGGTAAGGGCAACATCGGTTGCGCGTTCCGCCCCCTCCGTCACCTTCGGTGCCACCTCCCCCTGGCGGGGGAGGATCAGCCTGGGTCAGCCGGTGACTTTGGTCGGGATCGCGAACACGCTCCGCAGCGGCTTGGTCTCGGGCAGGATGTAGACGATCCCGACGGTCCCGGTGAACAGCGGCTTCACCACGCCGTCGTAGAATCCGGGGGGCACGTTCACGCAGCCGTACGAGATCCGGTTGTCGCTCGGTGTCGGCGACGCGAGCCGTCCGGCGCGGTCGTCCACGCGGCGACCCTTGATCACGCGGTGCAGCGACAACGCCGCGTCATAGTCGATCCACAGGATATCCTGCTCGAAATCGCGGCCCAGCGACGCCTCGAAACGTCCCGCCGGCGTGGTGCGCTCGGCCGGGGTGATCGTCGCGAGCTTGCGCTGGCCGATGCCCGGCACGGTGGCATCCCCGCGCGCCATCCCGAGCAATGCCGGTGCCCGCCCGCGCAGATTGCCGCGGCCGTCGAACGCGAGCACGACCGCGTTCACCTTGTCGATCACGACGAACGGCAACGCGTGGTTGTCATGCGAGGCCGACACCCAGTGGACCGTGTCGCGCACGTCGTCGGACGTCGCGCCGTCGCCGAACCGGCCGGCATCGTCCGGCGCTACGGCGGCAGCGATCGACACCGGCGCGGGCGCCGCTGCCCCAACTGGTGCTGCCCCAACCGGCGCCGCGCCAACTGGTGCCGCAATGCCGGGCACCGCGATGCCGTTCGCCACGATCACCCAGGCGAGCACCGCCTGCCAGCGCGCAAACCGGCGGGGCCGCGCCAAGACGCGGCGCCCCGGCCTGCCGATCATCTCAATGACGCGCCTGCTTGCGCGGATAGTTCGGCACGGCGGGCGTATTGGGCGGCGTCGGCTGCACGAACGGGCGATCGACGACCGGTTGCACGACCGGCGGCGATTCGGGTGTTTCGACGATCACGGTGCCAGGCCGTTCGGGGGTGGGATACGTCACGCCACCATGCACCACCTCGATCGTCGGCGGCGTCGGCACACGCACTGGCACCGGTGGCACCTCCAGGAACGGCCGCGTCGCGTTGGGCAGGTCCGGAACGGGCGTCGGCGTCGGTGTCGGCGTTGGCGTCGGTGTTGGCGTTGGCGTCGGTGTCGGTGTTGGCGTTGGCGTTGGCGTTGGCGCCGGTGCTGGAGCAGGCGCCGGTGCTGGAGCAGGCGCAGGTGCTGGAGCGGGCGCAGGTGCCGGAGCAGGCGCTGGTGCCGGAGCGGGCGCAGGTGCTGGTGCTGGCGCAGGCGCCGGTGCTGGAGCAGGCGCCGGTGCTGGAGCAGGCGCCGGTGCTGGAGCGGGCGCGGGTGCAGGAGCGGGCGCAGGTGCCGGAGCAGGCGCTGGTGCCGGAGCAGCCGTAATCGTCCCCGTCGTCCGGAACCCGGCTACGCAGCACGAACTCGCCAGCGCATACCGATCCGCGTTCGCGCCGGTCAGTGTATAGCCCGTGAAGCTCACGCCGATGCCTGTGCCTTCGCCGGTGCTGTCGAACGTCGCGGTCGCATTCGGGCCGGCGACCAGCGATACGCCGGTCGGCGTGCCCGAGGTGCCGTTGGTATTGAACCCGCTCAGCACCGCCGCATTGGTGCCGTCCGCAACCTTCTGCGCGGTCGGGAACAGCAGCATCCGCTGGGTGATTGCCGCGCCCTCGGTCAGGACGAACTCGGTCGAGAAGTCGGTGGGGGTCGCGTACGAGACGGGGTTGTAGTTGATCGATACCGGCGCCGCGGTGACCGTGGTCGGCGGCGACAGCGCGGAGAACACGATCGTGCCGCCGTTGACGCCCGGCCCGGTGCCGTCCGACCCCGCGATCAGCGTCAGGCCGACCGGCAGGCCCAGGCTCTGCGCCGGGATCGTCGTGCCGCGGGTCAGCGTCACCGCGGCGTCGATCATCACGTCATGGCCCGCGCACAAGGCGATGTTGCCGTCGGTCGTGGTGATCGCGTGGAACACCTGCACGTTGCGGCCGGCGTTGAGCAGGATGCTGCCATTGGTCGTGGTCAGGTCCGCGTTGACGTTCACGTCCCGGCCACAGCAGGCGACGATGTTGCCGTTGGTCGCGGTGATCGGCGCGTTGATGTTGACGTCGCGAAACGCGTTCATCGTCAGCGTCGTCGGCACGCCCGAGGCAGTCCACGCGACCGCGTCGTTGACGAAGATGTCGCCGTTGCCGGTGGTCGTGTCGCCTGCCGCGGGGAGCGTGCTGATCGTGATGCTGGTCGTGACGAGCTGTGCCGACAGCGTCGCGCCCGAGATGTTGCCGCCTGCGCCGATCACGTAATCCTGCGGATCGATAAGCCACATGCCGGTCATGCCACCGAGCGCGAAGGTCGACACCTTGGCGCTGTCCGCGACGTTGACGGTCGCGGCCGACGTCTCGATGAAGCCGCCATTGCCGCCGACCGGCGCGCTTGCGTCGAGTTCGCCGCTGACGCTGACCGTGCCGGTCTTCATGTCGCCGAGCAGCAGGATCGTGCCGCCGCGGTTCTGCAACGTGCGCGCCTCGACGATGCCGGTGTTGTTGACCGCGGTGTGGAGCAGGTCGCCGGCGCCTTGCGCGGTCATCACGACCTTGCCGCCGTCGGCCCGGATCAGCCCGCCGTTGCGGACCAGCGCGCCGACCGCGCCCTTGTCGACCGCGACGTTGAGTAGCCCGTCGCCCGCGACGTCGAGCGTGATCGCCTCGCCGCCCGCCAGCACGACCGTACCGAAATGCGCCTTGATCGTGCCGCCGTTACCGACGTTCGCGCCGAGCAGCGCGACATAGCCGTTCTTCGCGGTGATCGTCCCGTCGTTCTGCACGCTCGCGCCGCTCGTGCCCGCAAAACTGGTCTTGCCCGCGAGGAAATCGGCGTCGGAAATGTTGAGCGTCGAGGCTACCAGCCCGCCGACGTTCACGTTCGCGGTCTGGCCGAACAGGATGCCGTTCGCATTGACCAGGAACACCTTCCCGTTCGCCGACAGATTGCCGAGGATCACCGAGGGGTCCGACCCGAGCACGCGGTTCAGCGCGACCGAGCTGCTGCTGGGCTGCTCGAAGACGACGCTCTTGCCCTTGCCGATCGAGAAGGACTGCCAGTTGATCGCCGCGCGGTCGCTGGTCTGCGTCACGGTGAGCGACTTGGTGCCGGTCGCGATGCTCGCCTGGCCCGCCACCACTTCGCTACCGGTCGGCAGCGTCTGCGCCTCGACCGGGCGCGTCGCGATCGTGCCCGCGAGGCTGATCCCGATCAGCCAGGCGAACCGCGCGAGGCCGGTCGTGCCGAACAGCCCGCCACGCCGCGTACGCGTGACGGTGGGGGCGGGGCGGCTGGTATTTCTGATCGACGAAGGGATGGGGTTCATGTGCGGTATCCTTGGTGGCGGCGCATGGCCGCTGAATTTGGGGGTGCCAGCAGCGTTTGGCGGCGCGCTCAGAAGGTCTTGGAGAGCTGGAACCAGGCGCGGCCCGACTTGTCGGGGGCGGACGTCGCATCCTCGTCGCCGAGTTTGCGCGCATAGGTCGCCTTGGCGGCGATCCCGTACGGTCCCGCCCAGCTCAGCCCGGCGCCGTACGCGCTGCGCTTCGCGTGGTTCGATCCGTCGAAATACGGGTGCTTGACGTAATCGACCTCGCCGACGTCGACGAACCCGAACAGCTGGAGCGTACCCGGCACGACCTGCGGCAAGGCCAGCCGCGCCTCGGCGGTGGCGACATAGCCCTGGTCGCCGTAAGCCTCGCCCTCGGGATAGGCGCGCACCGCATAGGCGCCGCCCAGCTCCATCTTCTCGGAGATGTCGAGGTTGCTGAATGCGATCTGCCCGCGAGCCGAAGCGAAGAACGACAGCGGCCCGGCGATCGTCTGCAACCGCGCGAAGCTGAACTGGACCTTCCCGTAGCTGCCGTCGGTGCGTGCGGTCAGCGCGTCGACCGAACGCTCATAGGCGCCGCGGATATCGAGATTGCCGAC
The DNA here is from genome assembly GCF_900115295.1 of Sphingomonas sp. OK281. Classification (GTDB taxonomy): domain Bacteria; phylum Pseudomonadota; class Alphaproteobacteria; order Sphingomonadales; family Sphingomonadaceae; genus Sphingomonas. The sequence continues at coordinate 227,267 of NZ_FOVZ01000002.1, forward strand.
CGAATAGCTGAGCGAATACGCGCTCCAGCCGCCGCCGAGCAGCGTGTCGTGCTCGTCGCCGCTAAGTCCCGCGGTGACGACCTGCGCGCGGCGGTACGTGGTGACGTCGACGATGCCGATCTTGTCCTCGAACCACTTCACGTCGCCGCCGAGCGTCACGTACAGGTTGTTGTCGCGCGAGCGGATCAGCGGATAGCTCGCATAGACGCTCGCGACGTCGGCGTTGCCGCTGCCGTCGAGGCTGTCGAATTCCTTGCCCAGCGAGTATTCGAGATGCGCGAACGCGACGCCCAGCGTGACCTGGCCGATCGGTGCCTGGTACGATGCGCGGCCATAGGCGAGCCCCGAGAACGAGGTCAGCGCGCGCAAGCTCAGCACGTCGCCCGAGCCCGTCGGGTTGTTCCAATTGACCACGCCGCCGACGCGGTAGGCGCCGGTGTAGCGGTTGCCGGCATTGTCGGCCTCGACGCTGCCGGTGATGCTCTGGCCGGGGGTGATCGCGACCAGCAGGTCCGACGTGCCGACCGCGGTGCCGGGGCTCAGCGTCGACGACACGCGCACGCCGGGCAGGTCCGACAGCATCAGCAGGCGACGTTCGAGCGGCGCGACCGCGACCGGATCGCCGACGTCGAGCCCTGTCAGGATGCCGTTCGCGACACGGTCCGACAGCCGCGACTCGTTCTTCAGCCCGATCGCGCCGAAGCGTCCCTCGATCACCGCGATCGTGACCGCGCCGCTCTGCACGTCCTGCTCGGGAAGATAGGCGTTCGCGACGAAATAGCCGCGGCTCGTGTAATAGGCGGTGATCCGCGCGGCGAGCGTCTTCAACTCCGACAGGTCGAGCTCGCTGTTGGGCGTGAACTCGGACGCGGCGATCAGATCGGCCTCGGGGAACAGCGTCGCCCCGGTCACGCGCAGCGAGCGGACGAGCGTCTTCGGCCCACCCGCGGCGGGAACGACGACCGGCGTCTTGCGCTCGAAACCGAAGTCGGGCGCGGGCGTCTCGTTCAGGGGTACGGGCGGGATCTGCTGGAGCTGTCCACCGGCTCCCACGGGAACCTGCGCCTGCGCCGATTGCGTCGAAATCAGCAAGGCAGCAGGGCTCACAGCCGCAAGCGCGGCCGCCCAAAGGGTCGACTTGTACATGAACACCTCGAAAGTCACCGCGGATGGAAGGCACGAGTCTCCCATCCGCAGCAGCGGGAGCCGTTCGAAGAGGAAGTAGAGCGCCCGAAGCAAGGACGAAGCCTTAGCGGATCGCAACGGATCGATCTGTGTCGACTTCCGCAGCCATCGAATCCCGGATGGTCAGGGTATGAAGGGCTGGAGTTGGGCTCGTCGCGGGGGGTCGCGATGAGAACCCACTCGGCTCGCTTAACTTATGTGTGTGATTAGAATCATTTGCAACCTAAATCTATGATAAGGCTGTCACAATTGTACAAATCGCGTCGTCTTCGACAGACATGGTAAACAAACGGTAACATTTGTTCCCAGTTCTTCTCGTCAGGCGGTTAAGATCAGGACTCTTCTTGGGTCGAACATCCTCCGCGGCAGGCGCGGGACGCGACAATACGGGCATCGCCCGCGTTTTAGGGTTTGGGCCGAGTCCAAAGTCGGCTGTCCCGCTCGGTCCGCGGATACGATGTCTTGCGGGACGCTGCCTGCCGTGCCGCTTTCGCGATGAACCCCAGCTTCTGCAGGCCCGATGTCGTCACGCGGTGATCCCATGCATGCTCGCCGCGCGCCGCCACGGTCCGCCCGATCGCGCCGTAGATCTCCGCCGCCGCCAGCACCGCCCAGGCCGAGCGGAACGACAGCGCCGGCGTCCCCTCGCGCGCGCTTGCCTCGAATGCGGCGGCGCGGTCGGCCATCCGCCGCGACAATACGGCAAGTCGCGATCGGAACGGCGGCTTCATGTGCTGGCCCGGCGGGAAGTCCATCTCGACCAGCCATTCGACGGGCAGGTAGCAGCGCCCGACCCGGTCGTCCTCCTCGATATCGCGCGCGATATTGGCAAGCTGGAACGCCATCCCCAGGTCACATGCGCGGTCGAGCGTATCCTCGTCCTCGGGATCGACGCCCATCGCGATCGCCATCATGCACCCGACGACGCCGGCGACGTGGTAGCAATATTTGTAGAGGTCGTTCTCCGACCGCGGCCGCCAGTCTTCCGCGTCCAGCGCGAAGCCGGCTACCAGATCACGCGCGAACCGCTTGGGCAGCCGGGTTTCGGCCGCGAATATCCGCAGCGCGTCGAACGCAGGCTCGCCGACGACCTCGCCCGCCAGCGCCTGCTCGGTCATGGCGGACAACTGCACCAGCCGAGCCGGGGCGTCGTCGACCACGGTCATCCCGTGCCCATGATCCTGGCCATCGGCGATATCGTCGCACCGCCGACACCACGCATACAACAACCAGGCCCGCTCGCGCGTAGGCTTGTCGAACAACAGGCTGGCCGCCGCAAAACTCTTCGACCCCCGCGAGATCGATTCATGCGCGGTCGCGACGATCGCATCGCGCGAGGGCAGGGGGTGGCTCACGACATCACCTCGCACGCCACCACCGTTACATGTGCCACCCCGCCAAGGACCACCCCGGCGAAGGCCGGGGCCCAATTGGAAAAGTCGAGGTAACGGCGCGCAACGCAAACCAATTCACGGCCCTCAATTGGGCCCCGGCCTCCGCCGGGGTGGAGCAGGGTGTCGGGGTGCGATCCGAACCTCACAAATCCGACGCGTTCATCCGCACGATCGGCTGCGTCGGCACATGCTCGGCCATCCGGTCAAGCAGCACGTCCAGCGTATCCGCCACGATCAGCAGATCCCGGTGCTGCGGCCGCAAAAACCCAACCTCGCCCATCTTCTCCCAGAACGCGATCAGGTGATCGTAATACCCAGCCGTATTCAGCAACCCGACCGGATCCGCATGATACCCAAGCTGCGCCCAACTCAGCGCCTCCCACAACTCGTCCATCGTCCCCGTGCCGCCCGGAATCGTCACGAACCCGTCGGAGAGATCGGTAAACATCTGCTTGCGCTGATGCATCCCGCTGACGACGTGCAACTCGGTCAGCCCGCGATGCGCGACCTCCGCATCGACCAGCGCCTGTGGAATGACGCCGATAACCTCGCCGCCGCCCTCCAGCGCACCATCCGCGATCGCGCCCATCAGCCCGGTCCGCCCGCCGCCATAAACAAGGCCGATCCCCCGCTCGGCAAAGGCGCGTCCGAGCGCCCGAGCGCCTTCGATATAGATGGGATCAGCCGGCGTAGCCGACCCGCAATACACAGCAAGTCTCTTCATCCCGCCTCGCTAGGGGAAGCGCGCGGGGTGCCGCAAGAGAAGAATGGGTTCACGCGGAGACGCGGAGGCGCGGAGGTGTCACGTTCGGGACAGCGCTCGCGCTGTCTTCACGCAAGTCGCGCAGATCGTTGAAGACACGGTCGCTACACGACAAGCGCAACACCTCCGCGTCTCCGCGCCTCCGCGTGAACAAACCTTACTTCTCGCCTTCCAACATCAACCGAGCGGTAGCCTTCGCACTCCCGACAACCCCCGGAATGCCCGCACCCGGATGAGTCCCAGCCCCCACGAAGTACAGGTTCGGAATATGCTCGTCGCGGTTGTGAACCCGGAAATACGCACTCTGCGTCAACACCGGTTCCAGCGAGAACGCCGACCCCAGATGCGCATTCAGATCCTGCGCGAAATCCTTCGGCGCGTACGAGAACTTCGTCACGATCCGCTCGTGAATATCCGGGATCAACCGCCGCCCGATCTCGTCGAGGATGCGCTTCTCCAGGATCGGCGCGATCTCGTCCCAGTCGACCGGGAATTTCCCCAGATGCGGTACCGGCGCCAGTGCATAGAAGGTCGAATGCCCCTCCGGCGCCAGCGAAGGATCGGTCACGGTCGGATGATGCAGGTACAGCGAGAAATCTTCCGACAGCACGCCGTGGTCGTAGATGTCCTCGAGCAGCCCCTTATAGCGCGGCCCGAACAGGATCATGTGGTGCGGGATGCCCGGCCACGTGCCCTTGATTCCGAAATGCACCACGAACAGCGACGGCGAGTACTTCTTCCGCTCGAGCGACCCCGTCTTCCGCTTGGCACTGCGCGACGTCGCCAGCAGTTCGCGATAGGTGTGCATGATATCGCTGTTCGCCGCGATCGCATCCGCCTGACCCGACCAGCCGCTCGCGCAGGTCACGCCGGTCGCGCGATCGCCGAGAGTCTCGATCGACGTCACCGGATCGTCGAGCCGCAACACGCCGCCCAGTCGCTCGAACTGTGTGACCAGCGCCGCCACCAGCCGATTGGTCCCGCCGCGTGCGAACCACACCCCGCCGTCACGCTCCAGCTTGTGGATCAGCGCATAGATCGCGCTCGTCGTCATCGGGTTGCCGCCGACCAGCAGCGTATGGAACGACAGTGCCTCGCGGAGCTTCTCCGACTTCACGAAGCTCGACACGATCGAATAGACCGACCGCCACGCCTGGTATTTCGCCAGCGCCGGCGCCGCCTTGATCATCGACCCGAAGTCGAGGAACGCGACATGGCCAAGCTTCTCATAGCCCTCGTGGAACACACCCGCCGAATATTGCAGGAACTTCTCATACCCCGCCCAGTCGCCGGGATGCAGCTTCTCGATCTCGGCGCGCATCTGTACGTCGTCGTTGGTGTAGTCGAAATTGGTCCCGTCGGGCCAGTTCAGCCGGTAGAACGGCAGCACCGGATCGAGCGTCACGTCCTCGCTCATGTCGCGCCCGGTCAGCGCCCACAGCTCGCGCAGGCAATCCGGATCGGTGATCACCGTCGGCCCCGCATCGAACGTGAACCCATCACGCTCCCAGAAATATCCGCGGCCACCCGGCTTGTCGCGGCTCTCGACGATCGTCGTCTGCACGCCCGCGGATTGCAGCCGGATCGCGAGCGCCAGCCCGCCGAAACCTGCGCCGATGACTATTGCGGTCTTCATGATGACATACTGCCTGCGATGGCGCGGACGGCGCGCACGATGGGGACGGGGGGCTTGCCGGTCAGAACGCGCGCCTTGTCGGAAAGCGTCGAGCGGCCGGCATAGAAACGGCCGATAAGCGATGGGGAGAGGCGGTAGAAGCGCTCGAGGATGCGGTAGCGTTCCTCCGGTTCGGCGGCGCGGAACAACATCGTGTCGAGCATCCGGTAGAAACCGCGACTTTTCCACGTCGCCCGCGCCATCGCATGCGTCGCATCGTGCAGCATCGCTCCGGAGAAATCGCCGAGGTTCGCCAGCATCGCCGCAGTCCGCACCGCATCGGGCAGCGAATAGCCGGTGGTCGGATGGAACATCCCCGCGCGCATCCCGGCCTTGGCCACGCGCGCGCCACCCGACCGCCAATACGCCTCGAAATCGCCCCCCATCGCTACCGGCAGCACGCCGGACTCTTCGCGAACGACATTCTCGACCGACCAGCCACGGTTCGCGACATAGTCGTCGATCCGCGCGCCCAGCACCGGGATATCGAGATCCGGCGTGTCGCTATAGTAAGTGTCCTCGACGAACATCCGGTCCGCACTGAACGGCAGGCAGTAGACGAACCGATACCCGTCGATCTGCGGAATGGTGGCGTCCATCACCATCGGCCGTGGGCTCTCGTGCGGCACGCTCAGCGCCAGCTCGCGCCCGAGAAACTTCTGCCATGCGAGATCGAGCAGCGACAGGTCGCCCGGCCCGCGCGCGTCGATCACGCCGGTCGCCTCGATCCGGTCGCCGTCCGCGAGCACCACCGCAGTCGCGCTCGCCCCCGAAACCTTCCGCCCCAGCATCAGCGCCTCCGCCGGGAGTATGCGGCGAACCTGGCGGTCCAGCTTGCTGCTCTCGATCGAATAATAGGTCGCGTCGATCGTCCGCTCGTGCGCCGGGAAGCGCACATCGTACCCGCGCCACGCATGCACCACGAGCGGCGCGACGATCCAGCGATCCTCTTGCGCCACGTCGCTCCCGAAGAACGACCAGAGATGATTGCCGCCGACCGTCTGCGCGGAATCGATCAGCCGCACGTCGAGCGCCGGGTGCCTGGCCTTGAGGGCCAGCGCGATCATCCCGCCGGCCAAACCCGCGCCAACGATCGCAACGTCGCAGGAGATCGTCGATGCCATGCCTCCGACTAGCGCAAAGCGAGAGCCTCGAAAACAACCTTTGCGACCCAATCGCCTGCGAAGACAACCTGCGTTGCCGGCGTCGAGGTAGGATCGGAGCGTGGGGGAGGGGGCGCCGCGATACCGTTCCTCGACCGAGCCGCGCCCGTCGCTATTTCTGCGCGGTGACGACCGGCTTCTGGGCTGCGGCGATCGGCATCGAATCGCCGGCCCGGTCGTAGAATGCCATCAGCACCAGCCCCAGCGCCAGAATGCTGCCGGCGATGACATAGATCAGGCTCCTATGGTCCCGGCCGGCATTCATGGTGGTATTCGTGCCGGTATCCCCGCGCGCGGCGTCTTGGTTTGCCATGCATCTCTCTCCGAATTGGCAGGTCGTCCTGCTCTGGAGGGGAGGCTATCAGGTTTCGTCGCACTGCATAGAGGCTATTGCAATCGCATGGGATCTGCCTGGAGATCCGTCGGGGGATGTGTCGGGACGATGGAGAAACGGCCCCCCAAGCCGGCATCGCCGTGGAGGATATGCCACCCAGCGACGGGTGAACCCGTGCGTCAGCCCTTCCAGTCCGCCAGCGCGTCGTCATAGCGCCGCTTTTCGGCGTCGACCGCCGCCTGCGCCTTCTCCATCGCCAGGTCCCGCGATCGTTCGAGCGCGCGTCTCTCGCGGACCAGCGCAGCCTCGCGCGCGGCGAGGTCCCGTAACGCACGACGAAACTCCGCCTCGCACGCCTCGCGTGCTTCCTCGACAGTATCCAGCGCGCCCCGGCTTGGTTTCGGCTTCGGTTTGGGCCTCGGCTTAGGCTTCGGGGGAGCGGGCGCTGCCTCGGCCCGCGAGCGCCGCGTTTCATAATGGTCCTCGTCCGATGCATCGGATCCAGGTTCCCCCGTCCCCTTCGCCGACACGGCACGCGCCGGCAGGGCCGCGATCTGTTCGGCCGTGGTCCCGCGCGATCGCTTGATCACCACGCCGGGGGACGCCAGCGGTTCGGCGGCAAGCGCGGGATCGGTCACCAGTTCGGCGATACCGCGCGCGAACAGGTCATGGTCGCTGCCCCACGCCGCCAGCGCCGCCTTCTGGCTCGGCGCCGCGACATAGGCGTCGTGGAACCCCGCCGCCGTCCGGTACACTTTCAGCTTGCTCGCCCGCGCCATGCATCAGGCTAGCGTGCCCATTTCGGCGGCGCCACCCATTACGTCTTGCTGCAAAACCGCCTATAAGCGCCTCATGTGGCTCGCCATCCTCCTCTCCGCGATCGCGATGACCGCGATCGTCGGAATCCGCTATCTCATCGTTTCCGGCGCGTTCGCCGCCGCGACGCGCGCACGCCATCCCGGCCTATACCGCGGGCTCGACGCGCAGATGCGGCGCGAGATCTGGTGGAGCATCGCCTCCGCCGCGATCTACGGCGTGCCCGCGGGGATCGTCGCCTGGGGCTGGCAGAACCGCGGCTGGACGCAAATCTACACCGACGTGCATGCGTATCCGCTCTGGTATGTGCCGGTGTCGGTGCTCGCGTTCCTGTTCGCGCACGACACCTGGTTCTACTGGACGCATCGCTGGATGCATTGGCCCAAGCCCTTCAAGCTCGCGCACGCGGTGCATCACGCCAGCCGACCCCCGACGGCATGGGCGGCGATGGCGTTTCACCCGATCGAGGCGATCACGGGCGCTGTGATAATTCCGCTACTGGTATTCCTAATTCCGATCAATGTCGGCGCGCTGGGTCTGGTACTGACGATCATGACCGTTATGGGGGTGACCAATCACATGGGGTGGGAGGTTTTCCCGCGGTTCATGTGGCGGGGCGCACTGGGCGGCTGGCTGATCACGGCGAGTCATCATCAGCGCCATCACGAACAATACGGGTGCAATTATGGCCTATATTTCCGCTTTTGGGATCGGCTCTGCGGCACCGACAAGGGGCTCGGCGACTTTGCCAGGGCGCACGCCAAGGCTGCCGCTCGTAATCGCGGCGGCGACGGCGTGGGCGATGCTGGCAGCAGCGGCCCCCGTCACGCGGCTTGACGTCGAGGTCGACAATCTGCGCTCGTCTAAGGGGATGATCCGGATCTGCCTCACCGCCGATCCCGACAATTTCCCGGCCTGCGTCGACGACGCCAACGCGCTGACCCGCTCGATCCCGGCAAGCATCCACACCACCAGCTTCCCCGGCCTGCCGCAGCGCGGCTATGCGCTCGCCGTCATCCACGACGAGAACAGCAACGCGAAGCTCGACACGATCGCCGGGATCCCGCGCGAAGGCTATGGTTTCTCGCGCAATGCCGCGGTCCGCTTCGGCCCGCCGCGCTTTTCGGCGGCACGGTTCATGGTTGCCGGTGATGCCGAAATGCAACAGGTGAAAATGCGTTACATCTTCTGACGGGTCGTAACGGACCGAAAACGACTGTCCGGCGTTTTGCGCTGGAACCTTTTTGTCCGGAGCATTTCCTTGCGCGCATTCACCCTCTTCACGTCTGCCGCAATCGCGGTCCTCGCGGTCGCCACGCCGGCGCTCGCTCAGACGGACCCCAATCCTTCGCCGCCGATCACCAACCCCGCCGACAACAACCGCATCACGGTTGCCGTCGGCGTCGCGACTTTGCCCGACTATCAGGGCGCGGACAGCAATTCCTTCACGCCTGCCGGCGCAATCGTCGGCACCTTTCGCGGGCATGACTTCTTCACCCGCGGCACGCAGCTGTACGTCAACTTGATCCCGAACACGGGCGAGGTCGGCATCAACTACGAAGTCGGCGTGATCGGCGCGATCCGTACCGATCGTACCGGCAAGGTCGACAACCGCCAGGTCCGCGCGCTCGGCAAGATCGACACGGCCTATGAAGTCGGCGGGTTCCTCGGCATCGGCAAGACCGGCGTCATCACCAGCGATTACGACACGCTCACCGCGCGCGTCGCCTATGTCCACGACGTGTCGGGCACCTATGACAGCTACGTCATCACCCCGCAGGTGAACTATACGACGCCGCTGTCGGTCCGCACGCTCGTCGCGATCGGCGCGTCGGCGGATTACGCCGGCAAGGGCTTTGGCCGCACCTATGCGGCGGTGACGCCGATCGGCACGCTCGCCAGCGGCCTGCGCACGTACGACGTCAACGACAGCGGCTTCCGTCAGATCAACGCGTCGGCGTTCGTCGTTCAGAGCCTGTCGGGCGACTTGCGTCACGGCTTCGGCGTCGGCGCGGGCGTGGTCTATGGCCGCATGCTCGGCAAGTACAAGAACAGCCCGATCGTCGCCGACGTCGGCTCGGCGGATCAGTGGGTCGGCGCTGTCGGACTGACCTACACCTTCTGATCTGCCTGATCTGGCTGATCTGCGACGGCGCGGCGTTCCGGCGTTGTGCGTCCGGCCGCCGAATCTTTTGAAACTGGATGTTTCGGTGCTTCTGGCCAGGCGCCGAACCCAGCGATCCTCCCCCGCCAGGGGGAGGTGGCTGGCACTTGCCAGACGGAGGGGGAGGCAAGAGCCACCTCGGTTCCGTGCCCGCCCTCTCCGTCGCCTTTGGCGCCCCCTCCCTGTTGCGGGGGAGGATCGTGAGGTCGGCATCCCTTTCCGCCACAAAACCGCAATTCGCAGGCGAACATGCCGCTCGCGGACCCGAATGATACGGTCTGCGACACCCCCTGAAATTTATTTCATCCAACGCCCTTGAAGCGTGCGTCCATAATCCTGTGACGCACGTTTCTCGGCGTGGACGGCATTATTTTTGCCCGCAATAGAGCGCGTTAGGGGCTGGACCTTTTTGAAAGGGTCTGGCTAATATCGGTCCAGACTGTTCGATTGTTTCAAAACTCCGACGTCTGCAACAACAAGGGGGAGGACCCTGATATGACCGAGAGCGTGCACCTTATCGAAGCCCTCGATGCGCGAGTGGAACGGCGTAGCGAGCGACGTGAATTCTTCAAGACCGCGCTGGGCGCCGCTGCGATCACCGCAGCCGGTGCAACCGCATTGTCGTTCTCCACGTCGGCGTCGGCGCAGACGATCACCGATGCGGACGTCCTGAACTTCGCGCTCAACCTCGAATATCTCGAGGCGCAGTTCTATTCCTACGCCGCCTACGGCACCGGTCTCGACAACAGCTTGCTCACCGGCATCGGCACGCAGGGTGCGGTCCGCGGTGGCCGCCAGGTCAACTTCACCGATCCGATCGTACGCCAGTATGCGCGTGAGATCGCGCAGGACGAGATCGCACACGTCAAGTTCCTCCGCACCGCGCTCGGCACAGCAGCCGCCGTCGCGCAGCCGGTGATCGACGTCAGCGTCTCGCCGACCAGCGCGTTCTCGGTCGCCGCACAGGCTGCCGGTCTGGTCCCCGCCGGCACTGCGTTCGATCCCTATGCCTCGGACGAAGCGTTCCTGCTCGGCGCGTTCATCTTCGAGGACGTCGGCGTGACCGCGTACAAGGGCGCCGCTCCGTTGCTCACCAGCAAGGCCTATCTCGAAGCCGCTGCCGGCCTGCTCGCGGTCGAGGCGTATCACGCCGCGATCGTCCGCACGACGCTGTACGGCAAGGGCATCGCGACGCCGTCGCTGCGCACCTCGGCCGACGCGATCTCGAAGGCCCGCGACAGCCTCGACGGCGGTGGCGCCAACACGACGATCTTCGGCACCAACGACATCGATCAGGGTATCTCGTCGTACAGCGCGACGCCGATCAACCTCGCGACCACGCAGGCAGCCGTGACCGTGTCGAACATCGTTCCGCTCGACAGCAACGGCGTCGCCTACAGCCGCTCGGCCAGCCAGGTGCTGAACATCGTCTATCTCAACAGCGGTGCCGCGTCGGCAGGCGGGTTCTACCCGAACGGCATGAACGGCAACATCAAGACGAGCACCGCGGCAGTCTGATCGCCATCAGACCCGCCCAACGCTCTCTTCGCTATTCAGGGGATTAACCCAATGACCGATCTCAATACCAAGCTGGAATTATTCGACGCGATCGCCAGTCGTCGCAACGAACGTCGTAACTTCCTGCGCTTCGCCGGTGGTTCCGCACTCGCCATCGGCGGCGCCACGCTGCTCTCGGCCTGCGGCAGCGACGATTCCGATCTCGCACCGACCCCGACGCCGGGACCGGCGCCGGTCGCGGCACTCAACGACGCCGACGTGCTCAACGTCGCACTGAACCTCGAATATCTCGAAGCGCAGTTCTACGCGTTCGCGGCATTCGGTGTCGGCCTCAACGCCAACATGCTGACCGGCATCGGTACGCAGGGTGCGGTCACCGGCGGTGCACAGGTGCCGTTCCAGGACACCGTCGTCCGTGAATACGCGCGTGAAATCGCGATCGACGAAGTCGCACACGTCGCGTTCCTGCGCTCGGCCCTCGGCAGCGCCGCTGTTGCCCAGCCTGCGATCGACATCTCGGTCGGCACGGCTGCCGCTCCGGGTGCGTTCACCGCAGCCGCCCGCGCGGCTGGCGTCATCGGCGCAACGGGTGTGTTCAACCCCTATGCCGACGACAACAGCTTCCTGCTCGGCGCGTACATCTTCGAGGACGTCGGTGTGTCGGCCTACAAGGGCGCAGCACCGCTGATCGCCAACAAGACCTATCTCGAGGCGGCCGCCGGCATCCTCGCGGCAGAGGCGTATCACGCAGGGCTGATCCGCACGATCCTGTACCGCAAGGGTCTGCAGACGCCGAACGGCACGCCGGCGCTCATCACTGCCGCCAACCAGATCAGCGACGCACGCGACAGCCTCGACGGTACCGTCACCAACACGACGACCGGCGTGATCGGCGACGACGATCAGGGCATCACGACGTCGGACGCGACGGTTTCCAACATCGTGCCTACCGACGCCAACGGCCTGGCCTACAGTCGCTCGGTCGCTCAGGTGCACAACATCGTCTACCTGACCAACACCGCGAAGATCGGCGGCGGCTTCTTCCCCAACGGGACCAACAACCGCCTCGATTCACTGCGGACGAGCGGCGCCAACGCGTGATCGCGACCACTGCCTGAAACAGAAACCTTGGGTCGCGGCGAGCAATGGGAGCGCCGCGGCCCTCGTTTGGGGAACGACCATGACCAACTTCACGAAGCTTACCATGCTCGCCGGTCTCGCGACCGCGGGCATTTTCGCTGTTCCGGCCGCCGCGCAGGACATGACCACCGACGCCAAGCCGTTCTCGGGCGTCTATATCGGCGCAGCCGGCGGCTATGACGTCCAGGGCAACGACGTCGGCTCGTCGATCCTGTTCGATCGCAACAACGACGGCAATTTCAGCGACAACGTCAACACCATCACCGGCGCCAACGCCTTCTCGCCGGGCTTCTGCAACGGTTCCGCCCGCACCGCGGTGCCCGCCTATGGCTGCCGCAACGACGATGACGGCTGGTCGTATTACGGCCGCGCGGGCTTCGACGTGCAGAGCGGCCCGTTCGTGGTCGGCATCGTCGGCGAATTCGGCAAGTCCGAGATCACCGACAGCGTCGCCGCCTTCTCGACCACGCCCGCCAGCTACACGATGGCGCGCAAGCTGAAGTGGGAAGGCTCGGCCCGCCTCCGCGCCGGTCTCGCCGCGCGCAACACGTTGTTCTACGCCACCGGCGGCGCTGGCTACGCCAAGATCGACAACCTGTTCTTCACCACCAACACCGCCAACGCGTTCGCAGCCACCGGTTCGGACAAGAAGTGGGGCTATGTCGGCGGCGGCGGCATCGAGCAGAAGCTGACCAAGAACATCTCGATCGGCATGGAATACACCTATCACCAGTACAAGGACGACGACGCCCGCGTCCTGGTCACGGCCGGCAGCGCGATCACGGGCAGCCCGGTCCTGCTCGCGAACAACCCGTTCGTCCTGGCGCCCAACACCGCCGGCACGGCCTTCCGCCGCAGCGACGACCAGTTCCGCTGGCACTCGCTGCGCGGCACGGTGAGCTTCCGGTTCTAAGCGCAGGGCGGCTTGCGCCGACCCGGCGCAAGACTCGCCCAAGCCCGGCCAGCGTAGCAAAGCACGCCACAAGGCGTAGCTTTGCTACGACTGACGGCGCGCGGAGTTAGATGAAAGGCCGCTGCCCCAAACCGGGCAGCGGCCTTTCTCGTTTCGGAAAACGTGCTCCCCATGAGCATCACGACCCCGCTCAAAAAGCACCACCCCGGCGAAGGCCGGGGCCCAGTTGGAAAGGTGGATATAATGGAGGACCGCCGATCGTTACCGCCGTCCCCCAACTGGGCCCCGGCCTCCGCCGGGGTGGTGAACTTTCGATCGGCAGGATGCCCAACCTAATCCCCGGCGCACTTCCCTCGTACACCCGGCACCCAAGCCCCCTAAATTCCCCATTGCACCCCACCCCAACCCCCCTATGCTCGCCCCACCCCGGGGGAGCGCTGTATCCGCGCTTGAGAGGAAGGCAGGAGCCTTCGACCCGCTGAACCTGATCCGGTTGATACCGGCGGAGGGAGGGAGCGGTCGCCACAGAACCGCAATCCTTGCTCCGAGACCCGTAGGAGCAAGCGCATGGCCATCGATACGCAATCCAAGACCGCAGACATCGGCGTCACCACCGGCCCGATCCGAGGCTCGCGCAAAATCCACGTCGCGGTCCCGACCAGCCCCGACGTCCGCGTAGCCATGCGCGAAATCGTCCTCGACCCAAGCTGCTCCGAACCCCCGTTACGCGTCTACGACACCAGCGGCCCCTACACCGACCCCCGCGCGACAATCGACATCAACGCCGGCCTCCCTCAACTCCGCCGAGCCTGGATCGAAGCCCGAGGCGACGTCGAATCCTACGAAGCCCGCGAACTCCGCCCCGAAGACAACGGCCAACTCGGCCACGACCGCTCCGGCGGCGTCCCCCAGTTCCCCGCCACCATCAAGCGCCCCCTCCGCGCGCGCGCCGGCGCCAACGTCAGCCAGATGCACTACGCCCGCCGAGGTATCATCACCCCAGAAATGGAATACGTCGCCACCCGCGAAAACCTCGGCCGCGCGATGCTGATAGACTACAAACGAGACGGCGAATCCTTCGGCGCGAGCATCCCCGACTTCGTAACCCCCGAATTCGTCCGCGACGAGATCGCCCGCGGCCGCGCGATCATCCCCAACAACGTCAACCACCCCGAATCCGAACCGATGGCGATCGGCCGCAACTTCCTCGTCAAGATCAACGCCAACATCGGCAACTCCGCGGTCGCCTCCAACGTCGCCGCCGAAGTCGACAAGCTCGTCTGGTCGATCCGCTGGGGCGCCGACACGGTGATGGACCTCAGCACCGGCCGCAACATCCACGACACCCGCGAATGGATCCTCCGCAACTCGCCCGTCCCGATCGGCACCGTCCCCATCTACCAGGCGCTCGAAAAGGTCGGCGGCGTCGCCGAGGACCTTACCTGGGAGATCTTCCGCGACACCCTCATCGAGCAGGCCGAGCAGGGCGTCGATTACTTCACGATCCACGCCGGCGTGCGCCTCGCCTACATCCCGATGACCGCGAAACGCGTCACCGGCATCGTCTCGCGCGGCGGCTCGATCATGGCGAAATGGTGCCTCAGCCACCACAAGGAGAGCTTCCTCTACGAGCGCTTCGACGAGATCACCGAGATCATGAAGGCGTACGACATCGCCTACAGCCTAGGCGACGGCCTGCGCCCCGGCAGCATCGCCGACGCCAACGACGAAGCGCAGTTCAGCGAACTCTACACGCTAGGCGAACTCACCCACCGCGCGTGGAAGAGCGACGTCCAGGTCATGATCGAAGGCCCCGGCCACGTGCCGATGCACAAGATCAAGGAGAACATGGACAAGCAACTCGAAGTCTGCGGCGAAGCCCCCTTCTACACGCTAGGGCCACTCACCACGGACATAGCCCCAGGCTACGACCACATTACGAGTGGTATCGGCGCCGCGATGATCGGCTGGTACGGCACCGCGATGCTCTGCTACGTCACCCCCAAGGAGCATCTAGGCCTCCCCGACCGCGACGACGTGAAGGTCGGCGTAGTAACCTACAAACTAGCCGCCCACGCCGCCGACCTCGCCAAAGGCCACCCCGCCGCCCAGATGCGCGACGACGCCCTGTCCCGCGCCCGCTTCGAGTTCCGCTGGAGAGACCAGTTCAACCTCTCCCTCGACCCCGACACCGCCGAGCAATACCACGACCAGACCCTGCCCGCAGAAGGCGCCAAGACCGCCCACTTCTGCTCGATGTGCGGCCCGAAGTTCTGCTCGATGAAGATCACCCAGGAGGTGAGGGACTTCGCGGCCAAGCAGAACGCGCCGGCGGACACATTCCTAGCCGCCGACGCCGATCAAACCAACCGAGCTATCTTCGCTAAGGGCACTTACGCCGACGCCGAAAAAGGCATGGCCGACATGAGCGAGAAATTCCGCGAGAAGGGCAGCGAAATATATCTGCCTGCAGAGTAAATGGAGGGCGGGGAAGCTGCGATTATAACCGCGGCTTCAAACCATGCTTGGCGAAATTGGCGATTAGTCGAGCAGCTTCTTCGTCCGCGTATTTGATGACACGCATGTTAATGTCGTTCTTTTGATCTTTTTGTTCGTCAGTTAGATTTGTACGTTTTCGCCAATAATCGAGATAATCCTCTTTCTCTTCGGTCGAAATGACGCCTCTACGTGCAAAAAGATCAAGGGCTGCAGGATTCAAAGATTTTTTTAAATCCCATCGGACTCTTTTTAGAACTGATAAAACTCGCTGGGAAGCAAGTTTCATAAAACGATGAACGCATACGTTACCTACTTCGGCCTCGTTACTGTTGTCCTTATTTCTGATGACGCATATCTGAATGATAGGCTGATGGCCGCATTCGCAGGCTCTTTCGGATGGGTCATCATAGACAAGATGCAACTCCCACTCGGACTTTGCTTCCGCCCAAATTTTCGACTCGCTACGCAGTAAAATCGCGGCTTTGAATTTTTCTTCGTTATGGCCAGCGCCCATTCGATATTACACCATATGTAAGTGTTAAGGACATTAACCTTATACGTATACAAATATCCATCAACTTAGATCATGTCAGTTGGAAGGAAACGGCAAACTAGTAGTGAAAGAAAAGTTGATCTTCGTCTGCGAACACGTGCTCGTAAGCTATTGAATCAGCTATTAAATTGATACGATCTCGCGTTATTCGACGCGGTAGTGTTTACGGGGCCGTATGCATACCTATGTTATGCATTATGCAGAGATCCGGCTAATAAAACCCATGATTCGCATCGGCGAGCAGTGTAGTTGGAAAATCCAAATTAAATAATTTCGATCGAATACGTTGTGTTTTGAATCAGGGATGCTGAGTAGATGTGGGCTATTATGGGAGTAGTCCGAGCGAATCTTGAGCGCCATGCACGACCCGCACGATATCCACGCTGTCGCGCTCTACGCGATACAGCACGAGATAGTTGCCAACCGTGACGCTTCTAGCGCCAGCCCCGATCTCAGGCCGAGCCGGACCACTTTCGGAATAGTCCGCTAACCGAGCCACACTCGACACAAGTCGTTCGACCAGTCGCGTTGCCGCATCGGGATCGTGCCGTGCGATATACAGCCATATGTCGTCGACATCGCGTATCGCCTGCGGGAGGCGACGGATCTTCATCCGTGCTTGCGAACCGCCTCACCAGACCGGCCACCGCGGCGTGCTATATCTGCGGCATTGAAATTGCCGTCGACGGGAGGGCCACTGCCGATACCCTGAGCCCAGGACCGGCGCAGGACACCAAGCGTATCGTCGTCGCGATCTCGGCGCGCAGTCACGTCCGCCATCGAGTCGTCAGTCGGTTCCGAAGCAAGACCTTCCTCGATCGCAGCATGCGACGCCGCTAGTTTCCCAGCATCATCGATGTCGCGCGCAACAAGATCAGCGACATAGGCGTCAAGACTATCATAGCGACCTTCGGCGACTTGCTGCTCGGCCCAAGCCATCAGCTCGTAAGGAAGAGATACGCTGATCTTTGCCATGTTTCGATCCTATGCCGTTGCCGAGTACGCGACAAGCACATCAATAATGATACCGGCACGACAAGACCTCAAGCGCTTGCACCTCACCCGATCCACGAACGCGGTACACCAGTCGGTGCTCGCCCGTGATCCTGCGCGACCACCAGCCCGCGAGGTTTTGCCACAGCGGTTCAGGTCTGCCAGTACCGGTGAACGGGTGTCGCCTGCATTCCTCGATAAGGACGTTGATCCGTTGCAGAACCTTGGCGTCCGCCTGTTGCCAGACAAGATACTCGGACCAGCCTTCCTGATCGAACGTGACCTTCAAGGCTGAATGAGCGCGTGCTCTTCGCCTTCGCCAGCATCAAACCGTGCAATCCCGTCCAACAACCGCTTCGCATTCGCTGGCGACGCCAACAAATGCAGCGTCTCCTCCATCCCCGCCCATTCGCTCGCCGAGATCAGCACGACATTCTCGCCGCGCTGGCGCGTGATCATCACGGGCGCGCGGTCGGCGACAACCTTGTCGAGCACGGACTTCAGGTTCTCGCGCGCTTCGGAGTAGGTGACAGTCTGCATAAGTTGAAGATGGACAGTTTATTGTCCAACGTCAAAGCAAGCAGCGTGCAATCCGGATGGGTGCCCCAACGCCACACCCTTCCCGCAAAACGTCCAGCACGGCTGCCACACGCTGTCCTACACGCGCGCGCCCTGATCCACCTTGCGAATGACCCAGAAGCGCCAGCGCGGTGGCCCCGCATCCAAATCGCCCGAAGATCACGCGCCCGAGCCGCCCCCGTTCGTGCCGCCACCGTTCGAGCCGCCCCCATTCGAACCGGTCGACACCCGCGCCCGCCACGACGGCTGGTCGCCCGAGCGCCAGGGCGGGTTCATCGAGGCACTCGGCGAATGCGGGTGCGTCGACGAGGCCAGCAAGCGCGTCGGCATGTCCGTTCGGTCCGCCTACGCGCTACGCCGCCGCGTCGACGCGCAAAGCTTCCGCCAGGCATGGGACTTCGCGCTCGACTATGCGATCCGCCGGCTCTCCGACGGCGCATTCTCGCGCGCGATCAACGGCGTGTCGCGGCCCGTCTTCTACAAGGGCGAGCAGATCGGCGAGCGCCGCCATTACGACGAGCGGCTGACGATGTTCCTGCTGCGCTACCGCGATCCGCTACGCTACGGCGCGTGGCTCGACGACATGCGGTATCAGCGTCATCCCGATGGCGCCGCGATCGCGCTGGCCAAGATGATCAATCGAGTCGAGGACGATGCGGATGCCGAGCAGGCGGGGGCACCCCGGCCGATTCACCCGCCGCTGTACGCAACCGATCTCGTGTCCGATCGCGTGGCGAGCATGGCGCAGGAGCGCGCCGATACCGCCCGCATCGCGCTGGAGGAGGCGCACGACGCCGCTATCCACGACGCGGCGATGACGGCCCGCTGGAATGCGCACCTCGCGAACGAGGCGCAGGCGGCCAAGGCCCGATCGCAGGCGCCTTCCTCCGACCAAGCCTCTTCCGCAGAGGCCCCGTCCGACAAGAACGTTCCGATAAGAACGTTTCGATAGGGACGTAGTGTGAACTTCGTGAACTTTCACCGGCTCGCCGCCGGACGGGCACCGCCCTCGGACGGCCCCCGGACTGCTCCCGGATCGGCCGATCCTTACCGCTTCCGCACGAACTCCGCGCGCAGCACCAGCCCCTTGATCCCCTCGTACCGGCAGTCGATCTCCTGCGCGTCGCCGGTCAGCCGGATCGACTTGATCAGCGTGCCCCGCTTCAAGGTCTGCCCCGCGCCCTTCACGGTCAGGTCCTTGATCAACGTCACCTGGTCGCCGTCCGCCAGCACGTTGCCGACCGAATCCCGCACCACGACCGCGCCGTCGTCCGCCGCCACCGCGGTCGCCGCACCGCCCGCAACCCACTCGCCGGTCGCTTCGTCATAGACATATTCGTCACTCATCGGTCGGTCTCCGGCAGCGCCCAGTCGATCGGAGGGCGCGCGTTGGTTTCGAGAAAGGCGTTGGCCCGGCTGAACGGTCGCGATCCGAAGAACCCGGTCCGTGCGGCCAGCGGCGAAGGATGCGCCGACTGGATCACCAGATGCCGCCCGCCCTTGCTCACGTCGTCGACGAAAGCCGCCTTCTTCTGCGCATACGCCCCCCACAGCAGGAAGACGACCGGTTTGTCCTGCGCGTTCACCGCCGCGATGACGGCATCGGTAAACCGCTCCCACCCCCGCTTCTGGTGCGACGCAGCCTCGCCCATCCGGACACTCAGCACCGCGTTGAGCAACAGCACGCCCTGCGCCGCCCAATGATCGAGCATGCCATGAGACGCGCGCTGGATCCCGAGATCCGCCTCCAGCTCCTTGTAGATATTCACCAGGCTAGGCGGCGTCCGCACCCCCTCCCGTACCGAGAAGCTGAGCCCGTGTGCCTGCCCCTCGCCGTGGTACGGGTCCTGCCCCAGGATCACGACCCGCACCTCATCGAGCGGCGTCAGCTCCAACGCGCGAAATCGGTCCGCATCCTCCGGAAACACCCGAGCCCCCGCCGCCCGCTCGCTCTCCAGAAAGGCACCCAGCGCCCGCATGTACGGCGCCTCGAACTCGGCAGCGAGTGCCTGCCAGCTTGGCGGGAGCGTATGATCGATCATCCCCGCCGCATGTCGGACAGGGCAGGGGAGTGTCAATCGCCCCCTCGCGTTCCCCCGCGAAGGCGGGGGCCCAGGATCTCGCAGGACAACGCCCGTAACCCTGGACCCCCGCCTCCGCGGGGAAACCGGATCACCAAAGGCTCGCACAACCCGAACCGCTCTCTTATATGCGCCGCCATGACCGAGATCACCGTCGCCGCGCTGCAGCTGGGCTTCACGCCCAACATCGACCGCAACATCGCCAACGTGTCGCGCCTCGTCCACGAGGCTGCCGCGAAGGGCGCGCAGGTGATCCTGCCCCCGGAGCTGTTCGAAGGCGAGTATTTCTGCCGCGTCGAGGACGAGGGCCTCTTCGCCAACGCCGCCCCGGTCGGCGAGCACAAGGCGGTGCTCGCGATGCAGGCGCTCGCCGAAGCGCTCAGGGTCACGATCCCGACCAGCTTCTTCGAGGCGGATGGCCCGCATCACTACAACAGCCTCGCGATGATCGGCCCCGACGGCAACATCCAGGGCGTCTACCGCAAGAGCCACATCCCCGACGGCCCGGGCTACGAGGAGAAGTTCTATTTCCGCCCCGGCAACACCGGCTTCAAGGTTTGGCCCCACGCGTCGGAGGCCGGGCGGACAACGCTCGGCGTCGGCGTCTGCTGGGACCAATGGTACCCGGAGACGGCGCGCGCGATGATGCTGATGGGCGCGGAAATCCTGTTCTACCCGACCGCGATTGGCAGCGAGCCGCACGACACCTCGCTCGACACCGCCCGCCTGTGGCGCCGCGCCATGGTCGGCCACGCGGTCTCGAACGTCGTCCCGATCGTCGCCGCCAACCGCGTCGGTGTCGAGCACGGCCAGACCTTCTACGGCACCAGCTTCATCGCCGACGAGCGCGGCGACATCCTGGCGGAGCTAGGCCGCGACGACGAAGGCGTGATCACCGCGACGATCGACCTCGACATCGTCAAGCGCCACCGCGCCGCGTTCGGCTTCTTCCGCGACCGCCGCCCGGACCTGTATGGCCGCTTGGTCCAGGACATCTAACAATTCAATCCTCCCCCGCCAGGGGGAGGTGGCTGGCGCTTGCCAGACGGAGGGGGAGGAAAGGGTAACTGCTGTTGCGCGTTCCTCCCCCACCGTCACCTGCGGTGCCACCTCCCCCTGGCGGGGGGGGATCAGTTCAGAACCAAGCCAACCCAGCCAACAACGCCCCCACCACCGCAGCCGCCCCCGCAACCCAAAGCAGCCACCGCCGCCCGGTCAGCGCCGTAATCGACGCCAGCGCGATCGCCACCTGGATCGCGGTCACCGCCAGCGCCAACTTCGTATGCGGCCGCAGCGCCTCGTCCGACTCTCCATCCGCCGCCGCCGAGCGCCGATCGAGCGTCTCCGCCTCCCGCTTCAGTGCCGTCCCCCGCGCCTTGTACCGCGCGATATCCGCCCGGTGCGTCGCCATCTGCGTCGCACCGAACCCGGGCGGGGCGAGGTCGACCTCCATCTGCGCGATATGCCGCTTCAGGTCCTCTGCCTGGTAATAGCCCCACGCATCCGACGCCTGCGCCTTGATCAGCACCGCCTCATTCTTGTGGAGCAACGCCTCGTTCTGCGTATGCCCGCCGAGAAAGCTCGTCACCGCCGCCAGCGTCGCCAGGATCGCGGTGAACAGCGCGATCCGCTGGTCGAACGCCTCACCGCCGGCCGCGCGCTCTTCCGACAGCTGCTCGTGCAACCCGCGCACCTCGAAATCATCGTCCATGCTATCCGCTCTGGTCCTCTGCGCGTGACTGGACCCTGATGATCGGGTGACATATTCGTCAGCGCACCATGATCCGCACCCGCTCGATACTGCTCGCTTTCGCGCTCCTCGCCGGCTGCGCGACGCCGTCCTTGAAGACCATGCCGCCGAGCGATCACTTCAACGGAACGCGCTTCTTCAACCCCGACGGCGTGCAGGGCAGCACCGGCGAACAGAAGCAGGGCCCGGTCGCGCTGCTCCGCAATCTGGTAAAGCCCCCCTATCGGAGCTGGCCAGAAGTCCCCGTAACCCCGACGCGGCCCCCGGCCCGGGTCGAGGGCCAGACGATGCGCGTCACCTGGATCGGCCATTCGACCGTGCTGGTGCAAACCCAGGGGCTCAACATCCTGACCGATCCCATGTGGCTCGAACGCTCGTCCCCGGTCCAGTTCGTCGGCGTGAAGCGAGTCCGCAAGCCCGGCGTGCGCATCGCGGACCTGCCGAAGATCGACCTGATCCTCTTAAGTCACGACCATCGCGACCACCTCGACATGACCGCGATGCGACGGCTCTGGCACCGCGACAAACCGCTCATCGTCACCGGCCTCGGCAACGACCAGATCCTCGCCCGCAGCGGCGTGCATTCGGTCGCGCGCGACTGGGGCGGGCGGGTGACGCTGCGTCCCGGCATCGACGTGATCGTCGAGCGCGCGCACCACTGGAGCGAATACGACCCCGGCGACCGCGACAAGACGTTATGGGCGGGCTTCACCGTAACGCTGCCCGGCGGGAACCTCTATTTCGCGGGCGACACCGGGCCGGGCGACATGCGCTGGGCGACCGAAGCGCGCGCAGCCGGCCCGGTCCGCCTCGCGATCCTGCCGATCGGCGCCTATCATTTCGCAGGGCACGAGACCGACAACCACATCGGCCCGGATCAGGCGGTGACGGCGTTCGAACAGCTCGGCGCGGCCTATGCGATCGGCGTCCATTGGGGCACGTTCGAGCTGACGTCCGAGGGTATCAACGACCCCCCCGACCACCTCCGCGCAGCGCTGATCCGCGAACACATCGCCGCAAACCGCTTCCGCACGCCAGAAGCCGGCGAGGCCTGGGTGATCGAGTAACCGTCCAGCTCCCCTCCCTGAAAGGGAGGGTCAGGGGGGGGCGGCCTGCTCGAGCCACAACCGATCCGCGATCCGGACACCGACCCACCCCCAACCCCTCCCTTCCAGGGAGGGGAGCACAGACCGCCGCTCAGACCACCCCGCGCAACTCCAGCGCCCGCTTGAACACCGCGTCGAACATCTCCGCCGTCAGCACCCCCGTATTCACGTTGTACCGCGAGCAATGGAAGCTATCGATCAGCACGCGGCCATCGGGCATCACATGCTCCGCGCCATGCGCAAAGCGCGCCTTCGGCAACCGCCCACCCAGCATCTTCACCGCCGACTGATGCGCGATATGCCCCAGTGCCACGAACACCCGCGCGGTCGGCACCGCATCCGCCTGCGTCTCGAGGAACGGCCGACAGGTGCGGATTTCCTCCGGCGTCGGCTTGTTCTCGGGCGGCAGGCACTTCACCGCGTTGAGGATGATCGCGCCGTCCAGCGCCAGCCCGTCCTCGGCCTTCGCGCCATACGTCCCGGTGGCCAGCCCGAACCGCCCGAGCATCTCGTACAGGAACTGCCCCGCATAATCGCCGGTGAACGCGCGGCCTGTGCGGTTCGCGCCATGCTTCCCCGGCGCGAGGCCGATGATGCCGAGCCACGCCGCCGGATCGCCGAACGCAGGGACGGGCGCGTTCCACCAGGTCGGGAACTCGGTCCGCAACTGCTCGCGCACCCCGACGAGGCGGGGGCAGAGCGGGCAGTCATGCGGCGGCTCGGTCTCGGGCAGCGCGGAGACGGGCGCGAAGACGGTCGTGACGTCGACTTCGCCGGTCTCTTCGAGGGTTTCGGGAAGCTCGTTGGTGTAAGGTGTGGAATCCATGGGATTGCGCTAGGCGGACCAAATGTCGCCTGCAACCCCGCACCTGACGATCGCGCAGGCCACAACCACCTACGCGATCGCGCTCGGCTCCAACCGCCGCGGCCGTCACGGGAGCCCCGAACACGAGATCGCCGCCGCTTTGGAAACCCTCGGCACTGTCGTCGCACGGTCGCGGACCGTAGCTAGCGCGCCGCTCGGCCCCTCGAACCGCCGCTACGCCAACGCCGTCGCGCTGATCGAAACGCAGGAGGACCCCGCCGCGCTGCTCGTCCGCCTCAAACACATCGAGCGCGCGTTCGGTCGTCGCCCCGGACGCCGCTGGGGCAGCCGCGTGCTCGATCTCGACATCATCCTCTGGTCCGGCGGCGCCTGGTCGTCACGCGGGCTCACCGTTCCGCACGCCGCGTTTCGCACCCGCAGCTTCGTCCTCGGCCCCCTCGCAGGGTTAATCCCGCAATGGCGCGATCCGCTGACCGGACGAACGATCCGGCAATTGGCGCAATCGGTTGACCGAAAGCGGCCACGCGATTAGGTGCGCGGTCCACGATGGCGGGGGTCCGTAGCTCAGTTGGTAGAGCAAGCGACTTTTAATCGAGAGGTCCCGGGTTCGAGCCCCGGCGGACCCACCATCGATGCCTCGGGCGTTGCGCCGAGCAGGCGGCGGCATGTCCCGGCGATTCTCGCGGGCGCATCGGTCGCGGCCGTCGGCATCATCTTCATCCTGCTGGTCGGTCTCGCGGTAGATCATTGGCCGTTCGCGTTCGATCGCGCGATCATCCTCGGCCTGCGCGCCTGGCACGGGCCGTCCTGGCTGCCGAACGTCGCGATCGACGTCACCGCGCTCGGCGGCGGCGTCGTGCTCACGATCGTCGTCGTGGCGGTTGCCGGGCTGCTGATCGTCCAGCGGCTATGGCTGACCGCGCTGGCGACGCTGGCCGCGAGCATCACCGGCGGGCTGATCGTCGATTTCGTCAAGGCGCAGGTCAACCGCCCGCGCCCCGACATCGTCGAGCACCTCGTCACCGTCACCAACATGAGCTTCCCGAGCGGGCATTCGGCGAACAGCGCGATCATCTATCTGACGCTCGCCGGCCTCGCCTCGCAGGTGACGGAGAACCGCGCGACCCGGCGCTATCTGCTGGTGGTCGCGATCCTGCTGGTCGGCGCGATCGGCTCCAGCCGCGTGTATCTCGGCGTCCACTGGCCCAGCGACGTGCTGGCCGGGTGGAGCTTCGGCACGCTCTGGGCGCTCGCCTGGTGGCTGGCGACCGCCCGCGTACGCGAATCAATCGGCGGCGAGCGCTAGCAGCGCCTTCGCCGCCTTCAGATGCGGCGCATCGACCATCCTGCCGTCCAACTGCAGCGCACCCGCACCCGGATTGGCGGCGAACAGGTCGACGATCGCCTGTGCCTTGGCGCGCTCTTCGGGAGACGGTGTGAAGGCCGCGTTGATCACTGCAACCTGGCTCGGGTGGATCGCCATCATCCCCGTAAAGCCGTCGCGCCGCCCCCGCGCAGCATAGGCGGCCAGCCCGTCCAGATCCCTGAAATCGGGATAAACCGTCTCGATCGCCGCTACGCCCGCGGCATGCGCGCCGAACAGAGTCAGCGACCGAGCGAGCTGGTACGGCGCAGTGTACGATCCATCCACCTCGCGCGACGTCGCCGCGCCGATCGCGACGGGCAGGTCCTCCGCGCCCCAGGTCAGCCCGGCGAGCCGCTGCGTCACGCCACCATAGCTGCCGAGCACGAACATAGCCGCGGGTGTCTCGGTCGCAATCGGCAGGATTACGATGTCGCCGCTCAGCCTGGCATCGAGCGCGGCCAGCGATGCGCCGCCCTCTGCCTTGGGCAGCATGATGCCATCGGGCTTGCCCGGTAGCACCGCCGCGAGATCGTCGTCCGCCATCCCTGAGTCGAGCGGGTTGATCCGCACGAACAGCGGCACCGTCCGAGGCTCGGCAAGAAACGCGGCGACATGCGCGCGAGCCGCGTCCTTCGCGCCCGGCGCGACCGAATCCTCCAGGTCGAGGATCAGCGCATCCGCCCCCAGCCCGAGCGCCTTGACCATCCGCTCGGGTCGGTCGCCCGGCACGAACAGCAGCGAGCGGAGTCTCACCGCCCCTTCTCGGCGAGCGCGCGTTCCCACGCCAGCGCATCGCGGACGATCCCGTCGAGATCGGCATGCCGCGGCGTCCAGTCGAGCGTCTCGAGGATCGCGCGATTGTCCGAGATCAGCATCGCCGGATCGCCTGCACGACGTCCTTCCAGGCGACGCTCGATCGTCCGGTTGGTAACCTTGTCGACCGCATCGAGCACCTCGAGCACCGAGAAGCCCTTGCCATAGCCCGCGTTGAGCGTGTGACTCTTGGCGGGTTCGGCAACCAGCACTTCGAGCGCCGCAACATGCGCGGCGGCAAGGTCGGTGACGTGGATGTAATCGCGCACGCCGGTGCCATCGGGCGTATCGAAGTCGGTGCCGTAGACGCCTACCGCGTCGCGCTTGCCGGTCGCGGCCTCGACCGCGATCTTGATCAGGTGGGTCGCGCCGACCGTCGACTGGCCGCTACGCCCCTGCGGATCGGCGCCGGCGACGTTGAAGTAGCGCAGCGCGGCATAGTTCATCGGGTGCGCCGCGGCGACGTCGCGCAGCATCGCCTCGGTCATCAGCTTCGACATGCCGTAGGGGTTGATCGGCACGGTCGGATCGCCTTCCGCGACGGGCACCTTCTCGGGCGTGCCATAGGTCGCGGCGGTGGAGGAGAAGATGAAGTGCGGGACGCCCTCGACGACCGCGCTCTCGATCAGCGCACGGCTGGCGGCAGTGTTGTTGCGGTAATATTTGAGTGGATCGCTGAGCGACTCGGGGACCACGACCGAGCCCGCGAAATGCATGATCGCCTGCACATTATGCTCGCGGATCGCCGCGCGGACCTTCGCATCGTCCGCGACGTTCGCCTCGACCAGCGCGGCGCGGGCGGCGACCGCCCAGTCGAACCCGGTGACCAGATTGTCGAGCACGACGACCGCATATCCCGCGTCGAGCAGCGCCAGCACGGCGTGGCTGCCGATATACCCGGCGCCCCCGGTGACCATAACCTTGCCGTCGAACTTAGGGCCGTCGATCATGTGTAGCTCCTCTTTGTTGAGCGGTAGCGACTTCCTACATTAGGAGAAAGGAGATCGTTATGACGGATTATGTGACGCTGGCCGGCGGCTGCTTCTGGTGCACCGAGGCTGTGTTCAAGGATGTGATCGGCGTCGAGAGCGCCGAGAGCGGCTATATCGGCGGGCACGTGCCCAACCCGACCTACAAGCAGGTTTGCGGCGGCGACACCGGCCATGCCGAGGCGATCCGCATCGGCTTCGACCCGGAGCAGCTGAAGCTCGGCGACCTGCTCGATATCTTCTTCGCGACGCACGATGCGACGACGCTGAACCGTCAGGGCAATGATGTGGGGCCTCAGTACCGTTCGGCGATGTTCCCCGCGGACGACGGGCAGAAGGCCGAGATGGAAGCGGCGTTGGCTCGCGCGCAGGCCGACTCGCCGAAGCCGATCGTCACCACCATCGAGCCGATGGACACGTGGTACGAGGCCGAGGGCTATCACCAGGATTACTGGGAAACCTCGGGCCGCTCGAACCCGTATTGCATGGCGGTGATCCCGCCGAAGCTGCAGAAGCTGCGCAAGAGCTTCGCGGGGCGGTCGAAGGCGGCGGTGAACGCGTAAGACAGAATGGGTTCACGCGAAGGCGCGAAGGCGCAAAGATGATGAAAGCTGATATGCCCGTTCCGGCCTATCGAAAGATTCAAAATCTCTTCGCGCCTTTGCGCCTTCGCGTGAACCACTCTTATTCTAACGATGCGCAGCACGGCGAAGACGGTCGTTGATCGCTTCGCCGATGCCGTCGAATGGGATCGGCGCGATGGCGATCTTTGAACGATCGTTTGCGTCCGCTGCATGCAGCAGGTCGAACAGTTTCGCGGCTGCCTCGAGCAAGTTGCCAGATGCTGAAAGCGACACGTCGCCAGCCATATCACCAAACCCGATTAGCCACTCGTCTGAACCTGCCTCGGTCGCATTCAACCGGAGCGGCTTGCTCGGCGCATAATGGCTCTCTAGCTGCCCGGGTGCCGTCACCCCACTCCCAATCCCCCCCGGCGAAGGCCGGGGCCCAATTGGGGGACGGTCATGACGCAGGTCGTGCCCGGTTACATCCGACGTTCCAATTGGGCCCCGGCCTCCGCCGGGGGGGTGCTCTAAGTACTGCCGGATAGCCTCCGCCGTAACCGGCCCCGGCCGAAGCACCGTCCGCCCCGCCACGATGGTCGACTCCAACCCCGCCTCGGTAGCCCCATCGTCGAGGATCAACGGCACGTTCCCCCCCAGACTCCCCGCAACATGCGCAGCGCTGGTCGGACTGATCCCCCCACTCGCATTGGCCGACGGCGCCGCCAAAGGCCGCCTCGACGCCGCGATCAACCCCTGCATGGCCCGATGCCGCGGCACCCGCACGGCGATCGTAGCCAACCCCGCCGTCACCAACGAAGCGATCCCCGAATCCCCCCTTACCGGCAGCACCAACGTCAGCGGCCCCGGCCAGAACGCCGCCGCCAGCGCCAACGCATCCGCATCGAACACCGCGATCAACTCCGCCGCCGCCAGATCCGCCACATGCACGATCAGCGGATTGAAACTCGGCCGCCCCTTGGCCGCATAAATCCGCGCCACCGCCTCCGCATTCGTAGCGTCCGCCGCCAGCCCATACACCGTCTCGGTCGGCACCGCGACGATCCCCCCGTCCCGAATCAGCGCGGCGGCTTCGGCGATCGCGGCCGTGCCGTAGGGTAAAATCCGAGGGTGTGGACGGGTCATTCCACAGGCGTATAGCGGGTCCAAACCGTAGCGATAAGAGGATGCGATGGCCTTCACTCCAGCAACCACCGAACAGCGTTTCGTGCTCGACCATGTCGTCCGGATCGGCGAGATCGCCCAGACCGAACGCTATGCCGCCGCCAGCGACGACGTCGTCGACGCGGTCCTCGAAGGCGTCGGCCAGTTGGCGGCCGGCGAATGGGCCCCGCTCAACCGCACCGGCGACACCGTCGGCGCAAAATGGACCCCCGACGGCGTCGTCATGCCCGACGGCTTCGCGCAGGCGTACAAGGATTACGTCGAGGGCGGCTGGGGCGGAATCGGCGTCGAGGAGGAATGGGGCGGGCAGGGCCTGCCGTTCGCGATCCAGACCGCGGTGCTCGACACGCTCGGCTCGGCCAACATGGGCTTCGCGCTCTGCCCGACGCTGACCGTCGGCGCGATCGAGGCGCTCCAGCATCACGGGTCCCCTGAGCAGCAGGCGCTCTACCTCCCCCATCTCGCGACCGGCGAATGGACCGGCACGATGAACCTCACCGAGCCGCAGGCCGGCTCCGACGTCGGCGCTCTCCGCGCGACCGCCACGCCGCTCGGCGACGGCAAGTGGTCGATCAAGGGCACCAAGATCTACATCTCGTTCGGCGATCACGACATGGCGCCGAACATCGTCCATCTCGTCCTCGCACGCACCCCCGGCGCTCCCGCGGGCACGAAGGGCATCTCGCTGTTCCTCGTCCCCAAATTCCGCCTTCAGGACGACGGCACGCCGGGCGACTTCAACGACGTCCGCGTCGTCTCGATCGAGCACAAGATGGGCCTCCACGCGTCGCCCACCTGCGTGCTGAGCTTCGGCGACAACGACGACTGCATCGGCGAGCTGATCGGCGCGGAGTTGGGCGGCATCCGCGCGATGTTCACGATGATGAACAATGCGCGGTTGAACGTTGGCCTCCAGGGCGTCCAGGTCGCCGAGGGGGCGACGCAGGGCGCCGTCGCCTACGCGCTTGACCGCGTGCAGTCCGCTCGCGCCGGCTCGCCGAGCAAGGACTCGGTCAAGATCGTCGAGCATCCCGACGTCCGCCGCATGCTCATGCGGATGAAGGCGCAGACCCAGGCGGCGCGCGCGCTTGTCTACTACGCGGCAGGGCAGGTCGACCGCGCCAACCTCGGCGACCGCGCCGCGCGCAACCGGCTCGAACTCGTCACGCCGCTCGCCAAGGCGCACGGCACCGATCTCGGCAACGAGGTCGCGTCGCTCGGCATCCAGGTCCACGGTGGCATGGGCTATGTCGAGGAAACCGGCGCCGCGCAGTATTTCCGCGATGCCCGCATCACGCCGATCTACGAGGGCACCAACGGCATCCAGGCGGCGGACCTGGTCGGGCGCAAGCTGGGGTTGGATAACGGCGGCGCGTTCGCCGCGCTGATCGCCGACATCCGCGCGGAAGCGAAGGACGAGCGCCTGCTCGCCCTGGTCGACGCCTGCGAAGCGATCGGACGCAAGCTCGCCACCGCGGACGCCGACGACAAGCTGGCGGCGAGCTATCCCTTCCTCACCATGTTGTCGGTCGCGACTTGCGGCTGGCTGATGGAGCGGCAGGGCGGCGTTGCCGGCACCGACGACTTCGGCCGGATGAAGACCGCAGCGGTGCGCTTCTACCTCGACCAGATCGTCCCCGAGGCAATGGGCCTCAACGCAGCGGCGAATGCGAGTTCGGCGGTGCTGTACTCGATCGAAGCGGACCTGTTCGCGGCATAAGCGAGGCCTGAAGAGCGTTCGTCGTCCGAGCGAAGGCTGACTGACGCTCTTACCGTCCGCACACGCGCACTTTCCCGGCGTCGGCATCCACCCCGGCGGAGGCCGGGGCCCAATTGGGGGACGGTCGTGATCTGCGCGGTGCCCAGTTACATCCGACGTTCCAATTGGGCCCCGGCCTCCGCCGGGGTGGTAGCTAGTGGGAAGGCGGTACAGGCTGTCGCGGAGTGGCACCCGGGCGGCCCCTAGCGATCCTCCCCCGCAAGGGGGAGGTGGCACCGAAGGTGACGGAGGGGGAGGACGCGCGACGACGGTAAACCCTTACCGCCCCCTCCGTCTGGCAAGCGCCAGCCACCTCCCCCTTGCGGGGGAGGATCGATGTCCAGCGCCTCTCGGTCGCGACAGCGTCAAACCACGCCGTCATGCCGGGCTCGTTCCGGCATCCACCGTTCCGCAGATCCGAGAGCATTGAGAACGCAGAACGGTGGACCCCGGAACAAGCCCGGGGTGACGGAGCAAGCAGGGATGGCGCCCCTTTTCCCGTTCGCCCTGAGCGTAGTCGAAGGGCATGCCCAACTCGCAGGCGCTTCGACTTCGCTCAGGGCGAACGGGGGAGGGGGTGCTCCCTCTAGCGGCCCAGCACTCGACGTCCCTGCGCAACGAAAGGTAAGGGAGGGCAGAAATCTCTGAAAGCCCGACCGATGTTCGACCTCGACGCCTATCTCCACCGCATCGCCATGCCCGCGCGGCCCACGCTCGACTCGATCGGCCTCGGCCGCCTGCAACACGCGCACCGCCTCGCCATCCCGTTCGAGGATCTCGACGTCGTCCTGGGCCGCGGCATCGCGATCGACAGCACATCGGTCTTCGTCAAGCTCGTCACCGCCCGCCGCGGCGGCTATTGCTTCGAACATAACCGCCTCTTCCTCGACGCTCTCGCGGAACTCGGCTTCACCGCCCGCCCGCTGCTCGCCCGCGTCTGGTACGCGACGACCGACGTGCCGCCACCGCAGACCCACACCTTCGCGCTGGTCACGATCGACAGCCAGGACTGGATCGCCGACACCGGCTTCGGCGGCAGCTACACGCCCGTCCTCCCGCTCGCCGATGGCGCCGAGGCGACCGCCCCCGACGGCGCACGCTTCCGCCTCGAGGCGACCGAGCAAGGCTGGATGCTGCTCCGTAACGGCGATCCGATGACGACGGACGGCCGCGGATCGGGCGAGGGGTTCCAGCCGCAATACAGCTTCACGCTGGCGCAAGTGTTCGACGCCGATCTCGCGCTGTCGAACCACTGGACCTCGACCGCGCCGTCGAGCCGCTTCACGCATACGCCCATCGCCAGCATCGTCCTCCCGAACGGCTTCGCCTCGCTGATCGGGCGGAACTATCGCCGGCGCTCGGGGACGGATACGACGGTCGGCGAGATCACCGACCCGCGCGTGTACCGCATCCGCATGAGCCTGTTGTTCGGAATAGACCTGAGCGTCGAGGACGTCGCGGCGCTGGGATTGTTCTGAAGCGCGGGCGTTGGTTCTGAACCGCGGACTTCGGTTTCAGGCCCCAAGTCTGAAGCCCGTTTCTCACACCCCCACACCCCCACACCCCCATGCCCGTTCGTGCTGAGTAGCGACCGAGTAGCTCCGTCAGGAGCGTATCGAGTGCGCGTATCGAAGCATGGGTTCCACGCGCCAACCTGTCCTTCGATACGTCCTCTCGATACGCGGCTTCGCCACTACTCAATGACTACTCAGGACGAACGGGGGAGGGGGAGTACGAACGAGAGAGGGTGAGGACAAACGCAAGGGGCAGAGGGGCGAAGGAAATTGCTCGCAGCGACTTAAGCCCGCTCGCGCTCCAGCAGATCATGCGCATCCAACCCCAGCAGATCGATATGCCCCAGAATCCGCGGCCACTGCGTCGTCACGAAATTCTCGCGCTCGGCCACCCGCAGCGCTTCCGCGGCCCCCGGCATCACGAACATCCCGACGCCGCGCCGCACCTCGACATAGCCGTCGTCCTGAAAGCTCTGATACGCCTTGGCGACGGTCAGCGGATTTGCGCCCTGCTCGGCCGCGAACGCGCGTACCGACGGCAATTGGTCGCCCGCACGGTAGTCGCCACGAAGAATCCCGGCGGCGATCGTGCTGCGGAGGCGGATATATACGGGGCTGTCGTCGCTGCTGAGCGCTGTCATGCTGTTCTAATACAGCAATTAGCTCCAAAGTCGAGCCTCACGAGCCCCAATGCGATACCAGCCGTGCCATATCCGGGCGAGGCCGTTCGTCGAGCGCGCGCGACGGCGTGCCGATGAACATGAACCCCGCGATCCGCTCGGCCGCCGTCCCGAACGCGTCGCGCACCAAGTCCGAATAGGCCGGCCATCCCGTCAGCCAGCCGCCCGCAAATCCCTCCGCATGCACCGCGTGAAGCAGGTTCATGCACGCAGCCCCCGCCGAAAGCTCCTGCTCCCACACCGGAATCTTGCTCTCCTTCGGCGACGACAGCACGACCACTAGCGTCGGCGCCTGATGCGCGAACTGGTCAAGCGACTCGAGTTCGGTTCGCGACGCCGAAGGCCGTTCCGCCAGATACGCGTCCGTGATCAGCGTCGACAGCGCCGCGCGGTGTTCGTCACCCACGACGACGAACCGCCACGGCGCGAGCTTGCCGTGGTCGGGCGTCCGAGCCGCGATCTCGAGGATCGTCGCCAGCTGGTAGGAATCGGGGCCGGGCGCGATCAAATCGCGCGGCTTTCCCGAGCGGCGGGTGGCGAGCAGCGAGAGCGGCGTGGAGCGGTCGTTGAGCATGCCCCGGCAGATAAGCCATGATGTGTGATATTTACAGGCCGAGCTTTGCCGTTAGGTTGCGCGCCATAACGGCCCCGCGTTCGACGGCGGCCAAGACGAGTATCAGGGAGCGTAAGAATGGTGGACACCCCGACCGCGGATACGCTGCGAGAGCCGGACATCACCCATATCAACCCGGCGTCCGGCGAAACCTGGTTCGGGCATCCCCGCCAGCTCGCGCGGCTGTTCACCACCGAAGCGTGGGAGCGGTTCGGCTATTACGGCATGCGCGCGCTGCTCACGCTGTACCTTACCAAGCATTTCGTGTTCGGCGACCGCGAGGCTACCGGGCTCTACGGCGGCTACACCGCGCTGGTGTATCTGACGCCGCTGGTCGGCGGCTATCTCGCGGACCAATATCTCGGCTCGAAGCGCGCGGTGAAGTTCGGCGCGATCATCATGGCGCTCGGCTATCTGCTGCTCTGCTTCGGCGGCGAGACCGCCAAGCCGTACGCGACGATCGCCAACCAGCGCTATGCGATCGAAGTCGTTGACCAGGCCGATAGCGAAGTCCGCTATCTCGTCGACGGCGCGAACAAGCTGAAGATCAAGGGTAACGACGACGGCACCGTCTCGCTGCTCGCCCCCGACGGCTCGACCGCACGCACGGTGGAGAAGGGCGGCTTCGAATCGGGCGCCGAACGCAGCAGCTTCTACGTCACGATCATGCTGCTCGCGCTCTGCATGATCTCGGTAGGCAACGGCTTCTTCAAGCCCAACATCTCGACGATGGTCGGCGAGCTCTACGCACAGGGCGATAAGCGCCGCGATGCCGGTTTCACGATCTTCTACATGGGGATCAACCTCGGCTCGCTGTTCTCGCAGCTGCTCTGTCCGTTCCTCGCGGTCGCGGTCGGCTGGTGGGCGGGCTTCGGCCTCGCCGCGATCGGCATGCTCGCCTCGTGGACGCTGATCCAGTTCGACGGCGGCAAGCTCGACGGCTATGGCGAGCCCCCGGTCCGCACCGGTCCCGATCGCGCGCTCGGCATCTATGCTGCAGCGTTGCTCGGCATCCCGATTTTCTACCTGCTGTTCGTCAATTTGATGAACGCCGAGCCACCGGTGCCGGGGTCGGGGATCGTCGGCTATATCGTCTCGCTGTCGCTGATGGGCAAATTGCTGTTCGGCACGTTCCTGATCGCGGTGCCGGGCATCCTGATCTGGTCGTTCGTCAACGGCGAGCGTCGCGAGTTCCAGATGATGCTCGCCGCCATGGTGCTGATCGTGTTCAACGTCGTGTTCTGGACGCTGTTCGAGCAGGCCGGCTCCTCGCTGACCCTGTTCGCGGATCGCAACACCGACCTCAGCGTGTTCGGGCTGTTCAGCATCTCGGCCGGCCAGACGCAGTTCTTCAACGCGTTCTTCATCGTCGCCTTGGCGCCGGTGATGTCGATCCTGTGGACCAAGCTCGCCGCCAAGGGCCTGGAGCCGTCGATTCCCGTCAAGTTCGGCATCGCGCTGATCGGCGTCGGCGTCGGCTTCTTGTTCCTCGTCTGGGGCGCAAGCATGGTCGGGCCTTCGTTCAAGGTCGCGATCTGGTGGCTCGCCGGGCTGTATTTCATCCACTCGTTCGCCGAGCTCTGCATCTCGCCGGTCGGCCTCAGCATGATCACCAAGCTGTCGATCGCACGCGTCGTCGGGCTGATGATGGGCGTGTGGTTCCTGTCGATCTCGGTCGCGCAATATGTCGCCGGCGTCGTCGCACAGGTCGCGAGCGTCGAGACGGTCGGCGGGCAGGTGACCAATCTGAAGGTGAGTCTGGATACCTATGCCGGCGTGTTCTGGACCATCGGGCTCGTGTCCGCCGGGATCGGCGTCGTGCTGCTGCTGATCTCGCCGCTGATCAAGAAGTGGATGCACGGCGTTCAGTAACGCCAAATTCCCCTCCCGCTTGCGGGAGGGGTTAGGGGAGGGCGCGACGTACGTACTGGCGTCCGGCCCGCGAGGCACGCCCCTCCCCCGACCCCTCCCGCAAGCGGGAGGGGAGGCCGTCAGATCCGCGTCATCGACATCGCCTTCTCGCCATACCGCGGCCCAGCCGTCCCGCCTCGAGGCGCCGCTGCATCCAGCTTCGCCAGATCGTCCGCGGTCAGCGCAACATCCGCCGCCTTCATGCTATCCTCCAGCGTAACCCGACGCTTCGACCCCGGGATCGGCACGATGTCATCCCCCTGCGCCAGCAACCACGCGAGCGCGACCTGCGCCGGCGAAGCCCCATGCGCATCGGCAATCGACTTCACCACCGCGACCATCGCCATGTTCGTGGCAAAGTTCTCTTCCGAATAACGCGGGTCATTCCGCCGATAATCGCCCTCGGGAAGATCGGACCGCGCGGTAATCTGCCCCGTCAGGAACCCGCGCCCCAGCGGCGAATACGGCACGAACCCAATCCCCAGCTCGCGGCACAACGGCAGGATCGCGTCCTCGACATCGCGCTCCCAAAGTGAATACTCACTCTGCAACGCCGCGATCGGATGCGTCGCCGCAGCTCGCCGGATCGTGTCGAGCCCAGCCTCCGACAGCCCGAGATGCCGCACCTTGCCCTCGCGCACGAGGTCGCCCATCGCCCCGACCGTATCCTCGATCGGCACCCCCGGATCGACGCGGTGCTGGTACAGCAAATCGATCGTCTCGACGCCCAGCCGCTTCAGCGATCCCTCGCAAGCCCGCCGCACATTGGCCGGCGTAGAATCGACCCCCGTCATCCCGTTCTCGTCATAGCGAAACCCGAACTTCGTCGCGATCACGACGCCATCGCGTTTGCCCCGGATCGCCTTGCCGAGCAGTTCCTCGTTGACCAGCGGACCATAGATCTCGGCGGTATCGAACAGCGTCACGCCAAGCTCGATCGCGCGGTGGATCGTGGCGATGCTCTCGTCGGCGTTCGCCTCACCGTACATGCCCTTGCCGATGCCGGCCATCGGCATGCAGCCGAGACCCAGCGCGGAAACCTCGAAATCAGGGCCGAGCGTGCGATACTTCATGCGGAATCTCCTGAGCGCCGTTCCCGTGATCGGACCGCGCTGCGACGGAGATGGTAACGGCGGTGTCCATCGTCACGTTGCCGACGGTCCTAAACAGGTCGGGTATGGTCTCGACCGCGATGAGCAGACCCAGCACCTCGAGCGGGATGCCCATCGCCAGCGCCACCGGCGCGACCGACGCGACGAAGCTGATCGTGCCCGGTAGCGAGATCGATCCCATCGTCGTGATCGCCGCGGTCGCCACGCCCGCCGCCATCTGCCCCGGCCCGATCGGCAGCCCCAGCCAGTGCGCGACGTACAGCGCGACGGCCAGGTTCATCGCCGGGCTGGTCGCGCGGAACACCGCGACCGACAGCGGCAGGACGATCCCGGCGGTGGCGGGCGACGCACCGAGGTCGGTCGAGGCCTTCAACATCGCCGGCAGCGAGGCGAGCGACGACTGCGTGCTGATCGCCACCGCCTGCGCCGGCGCGACCGCACGCGCGAACCGGCCGAAACCGACCCGGCCGCCGATCATCCCAATCGGATAGGCGGACAGCAGGACGATGAACCCGATCGCCGAGACGCAGACGATATAGTGCAGGAGCGCGCCGAACGCCGCCGTACCCGTGCGCGCACCGACCCCGTAGGCGAGCGCGAAGATGCCGATCGGCGCCAGCTTCAGCACCCATTTGATGATGATCAACAGCGCGTCGACGACCGCCTGGAAGAAGCCGGTCAGCACGCGGCGACGATCGTCGGGCAGCTTCGTCACGGCAAACGCGAACGTCAGCGCGAAGACGGTGAGTGGCAGGAACGAATCGCTGGAGGCTGCGGCGACGATATTGGTCGGCACGATCGTGTCGAAGAACGCGCCGATCCCCGGCACCGGCCCGACCGGCGCGGCGCCGGTCAATGCGGCGCGCAGTGCAGTGGCGAGTCCGGCAGGCAGCGGGAACGCGTCGAGAATCAGCGGCGTGACCAGCGCGGACATGATCGTCGTGCTCCACAGGATGACGACGATCATCACCATTGCGCGTACGGTGATCCGCCCGGCGCGCGCGGCCTCGGTGGTCGCGCCGATCCCGGTCACGAGCAGCCCGACGACCAGCGGCACGATCACCATCTGCAACCCGTGCAGCCATGCAGAGCCAATCGGCTGCGTCACCGCCGTCGCCGCGATCGCGTTCGCCGGCGACCACGCCGCCGCGGCGATGCCGATCGCGATGCCGCCGATCAGGGCGGCTAGGATCCGTGTAGTCTGCGACATGCTCGCCCTTCGTGATGTACCGCGCTATCAAACGGATCGGACACCGATACGGGACGGAAAGCACGCGCGATGGCAAGAAAATATTTCGGCACCGACGGCATTCGTGGCGCCACCAACGTCTCGCCGATGACCGCGGCGATGGCGATGAAGGTTGGCATGGCGGCTGGCGCGTATTTCCAGCGCGGCAATCACCGCCACCGTGTCGTGATCGGCAAGGATACGCGCCTGTCTGGCTACATGCTAGAATCCGCGCTGGTCGCAGGCTTCACCAGCGTCGGCATGGACGTCGTGATGGTCGGTCCGATGCCGACGCCCGCGGTCGCGATGCTCACCCAGTCGATGCGCGCGGATATCGGCGTGATGATCTCCGCCAGCCATAACCCCTACGCCGACAATGGCATCAAGCTGTTCGGACCCGACGGCTACAAGCTGTCCGACGAAGCCGAAGCCGCCATCGAAACACTTATTGATGGCGACGTGCCGCTCGTACCCTCGGACCAGATCGGCCGCGCGCGCCGGATCGACGATGCGCAGGGCCGCTACATCCATTTCGCCAAGTCCACCTTTCCCGAGAACCTTCGCCTCGACGGCATGCGGATCGTCATCGATTGCGCGAACGGCGCCGCGTACAAGGTCGCGCCCTCGGCGTTGTGGGAACTCGGCGCGGACGTCGTCGCGATCGGCGTCACACCCAACGGCACCAACATCAACGACGGCGTCGGCTCGACCGCGCCGCAGACGCTCGCCGAGACGGTGGTCGCGAGCGGCGCGGACATCGGCATCGCGCTCGACGGCGACGCGGACCGCCTGATCGTGGTCGACGAGACCGGCACGATCGTCGATGGCGACCAGCTGATGGCGACGATCGCGGCAAGCTGGGCACGCCAGGGGCGGCTCGCCGGCGGTGGTCTGGTGGCGACGGTGATGTCGAACCTCGGCCTCGAACGCCATCTTGCGGCACAAGGCCTCGGGCTGGTCCGCACGCAGGTCGGCGATCGCCACGTGCTCGAGAAGATGCGCTCCAGCGGCTATAATGTCGGTGGCGAACAGTCGGGCCACATCATCCTGTCGGACTATGCGACGACCGGCGACGGCCTGGTCGCCGCGCTCCAGATCCTCGCGGAGGTAAAGCGCTCGGGCGCCCCCGCAGGCGAAGTGCTCCACCGGTTCGAACCCCTGCCGCAGTTGCTCAAGAACGTCCGGTTCGCTGGCGGCAAGCCGCTCGACGACGAGTCGGTGAAGGCAGTGATCGCGCAGGCCGATGCCGAACTCGCCGGCAAGGGGCGCCTCGTGATCCGCCCGTCCGGCACCGAACCCGTGATCCGCGTCATGGCCGAAGGCGACGACCCCGGCCAGGTCGAGCGCGTCGTCGACCGCATCTGCGACGCGGTACGGAAGGCCGCCGCCTGATGCTCGAAATGCGCCCCGCCTGCGAACGCTGCGCCACCGACCTTCCCGCCGATGCACCGGGCGCGTTCATCTGCTCGTTCGAATGCACCTTCTGCGCGGAATGCGCCGACGCGCTCGACGAGCGGTGTCCGAATTGCGGCGGCGAATTGCTCGACCGCCCGACGAGGCTCGGCGAGGCGCCACCGCAAAAGCCGGCGGGTGGGCGGCGGCACTAGCGCGGTTAGAGTAGGCGCCACTCTAACTCTTCCGCGACGATCCTTCCGCTCAGGTACGACGTGTTTCCCCGCGAAGGCGGGGATCCAGACTGGGCTCCCGCCTTCGCGGTAGAACAAGGAAGGGCGTAGTGCCGCCCGAATGCGGGCTCGTACGTGTTCGAACGGATGTTGGATCCAGTCCCTTCTACCACCCCCGGCGAAGGCCGGGGCCCAGTTGGAAAGGTCCAGGTAACGGATCGCAACCCTCAGTTAGCAATGTCCCCCCACTGGGCCCCGGCCTCCGCCGGGGTGGTGCGGTTGGCGCGCGATGCCGGGCACATGCAAGCGCCACTGTCCTACAGACCTGCGATTATGGCATAACGATTTCTATGACCGCCAACCGCGCCAAACCCCGCTCAGCCACCCAAAACGGCTCCCGAACGAAACCGTGCGAGCGTCTACACTTTTTATACTTCACTTTTTTCGCAGCCATCTGATGACCGCCAGAATCCTCATAATAGCCGGTTCGGATTCCGGCGGCGGCGCCGGAATCCAGGCGGATATCAAGACCGTCACCATGCTCGGCGGCCACCCGATGACCGCCGTCACCGCGGTGACCGCGCAGAACACGCTCGGCGTGCAGGCGGTCCACCCGGTCCCGACCGACATCGTCCTCGCGCAGATAGGTTCGGTCGTCTCGGACATCGGCATCGACGCCGTAAAGATCGGCATGATCGGCTCAGCCGAAACCGCCAATGCGGTTGCCGACTACCTGACCTCCTTGTTCTCCCGCGAAGGCGGGAGCCCAGACTGGACTCCCGCCTTCGCGGGAGAACAAGGAAGGGCAGTGCGCCCTTACCAAGTGCGCCTCCCCATCATCTTCGACCCGGTAATGATCGCCACTAGCGGCTCCGTCCTCGCAAACAGCGACACCATTGCCGCCTTCACCCGCCTCATGCGGATCGCCACGCTCGTAACCCCCAACCTTCCCGAACTCGCAGCCCTCGGCGGGGAAGCGGCACTCCGTGCCCTAGGCCCAGCCGTCCTCATAAAGGGCGGCCACGGCGAAGGCCTCCACATCACCGACCGCCTCGTCACCGACGCGGGCGAAACCCTGTGGACCAACCCCCGCATCGAAACCCGCCACGCGCACGGCACCGGCTGCACGCTCGCCAGCGGCATCGCGACCGGCCTCGCCCAGGGCCTGCCGCTCGACGCCGCAATCGAGCGTGCCATCGCGTTCGTCCGCGCCGCGCTTGCCAGCCCCCCGGGGCTCGGCGCAGGGCATGGCCCGATGGGGCACGCACTGGGTGTCAGCCCGTTCGACCAGTTGAGAACCCGATAATGCCCGGCATGAAACACGAAAAGCTTTGCATCGGCCCCGTCGCCGGTGTCGACGAAGCGGGCCGCGGTCCCCTTGCCGGACCAGTCGTGGCCGCCGCCGTCATCCTCCCCGCAAAAGGCGTCCCCCGCGGCATCGACGATTCGAAAAAGCTCTCCGCCTCCGAACGCGAACGACTCTGCGCACGCCTGAAAGGCTGCGCGATCGTCGGCATCGGCATCGTCGAGCCCGAGGAAATCGATACGCTCAACATCTACTGGGCGACGATGAAGGCGATGACGCTCGCGGTCGACGCGCTGGCGATCGAACTCGGCCAAGCCCCCGGCCACGTCCTGGTCGACGGCAACCGCTTGCCCCGCTGGACCTACCCCGCCACGCCGCTCGTCGGCGGCGACGCGAAATCGATGTCGATCGCCGCCGCCTCGATCGTCGCCAAGCACACGCGCGACCTCATCATGATCGCCGCCGCCGACGTCCATCCCGAATATAACTGGCATTCGAACAAGGGTTACGGCTGCGCGCATCACATGAAGGCGCTCCGCGATCACGGCCCGACGCCGATTCACCGCCGCAGTTTCGCCCCCGTCGCCGCCGCCTATCTGGCACGAGAGGGACTTTTCGCACAGGAAACGACGAGCTGAGTCTTTCGCGCCACACCCCAAGGGCTTGAGCCGCGAGTCTCCCACGACTCAACATCTGGACGAAGCCGACTCGTTTGGTCGCACCGGCGGAATCCCGCGAAAACGCCGTTAACGAATGTTTGCTTGACGGAGTCGGACAATTCCGCAGCTATGGGCGCCGACAAGGGGCGGAAAACATGGGTTTGATCGACACGATCGCACGGCCGCGTGCGAAGAAGACAGCGGAGCCGGCGGTCCAGCCGGTGCTCCCGCTCGACCAGATCCTGCGTGGCGACTGCATCGAGCACATGAAGGCGCTCCCGTCGAACTCGATCGACATGATCTTCGCCGACCCGCCCTACAACCTCCAGCTCGGCGGTGAACTCTATCGCCCCGACGGCAGCCACGTCGACGCGGTCACCGACGACTGGGACAAGTTCGACACCTTCGCCGCCTACGACCGCTTCACCCGCGCCTGGCTCAAGGAAGCACGCCGGATCCTCAAGGACGACGGCGCGCTCTGGGTCATCGGCAGCTACCACAACATCTTCCGCGTCGGCGCGGCGGTGCAGGATCTCGGCTACTGGATCCTCAACGACATCGTCTGGCGCAAGACCAACCCGATGCCGAACTTCCGCGGCACCCGCTTCACCAACGCGCACGAGACGCTGATCTGGGCATCGAAGGGCGAGAAGGCGAAATACCACTTCAACTACCGCGCGATGAAGACGCTCAACGACGAGCTCCAGATGCGCAGCGACTGGGAATTCCCGACCTGCGGCGGCGCCGAGCGGCTCAAGAAGAACGGCACGAAGGTGCATCCGACGCAGAAGCCCGAGGCGCTGCTCTACCGCATCCTGCTCGCCTGCACGAAGCCCGGCGACGTGGTACTCGATCCGTTCTTCGGCACCGGCACGACCGGCGCGGTCGCCAAGCGCCTCGGTCGCAGCTGGATCGGCATCGACCGCGAAGGCGATTATATCGAGGCCGCGCAGGAGCGGATCGAGGCCGCACTGCCGCTCGACGAATCCGCGCTCGCCACGATGATGAGCCCCCGCACGCAGCCCAAGGTCGCGTTCGGCGTGCTGGTCGAGAACGCGTACCTCGCCCCCGGCGCGGTGCTGACCGACTCGAAGCGGCGGTGGCGTGCGACCATCCGCGCGGATGGCTCGCTGCTCAGCGACTGCGGCACGATCGGCTCGATCCACAAGCTCGGCTCGACGCTCCAGAACGCCCCCGCCTGCAACGGCTGGAGCTTCTGGCACTACGAAAGCGACAAGGGCCTGAAGCCGATCGACGACCTCCGCCAGACGTATCTGCTCGCAACCACGGTCTGACCTTCTTGCCCCCCTCCCTGAAAGGGAGGGGCTGGGGGTGGGTTGGCTGCTTGGCGGGCAATACGTAAACCAACCAGCCGCCCCCTCTATTCCACGGAGGAAAGCAGGAGACCGATCATCCACCTCCGCCCCGTCCAGTTCGTCGACACCCCGATCGGCCACGCAGACAACAGCGTCGCGCGCCTGGCGGGCGGCCTGCAGTGGTTCGCCGCCTACGAAGTGATCGAAGGCCGCCCCCGCCGGACGATCCCCGTCGCCGACGTCGCCACGCTGGGCGAGCGCGCCGCGCACCTCCACGCCGCCATCACCAGCCCCCGCGCGCCCCTTCAACTCGGCGAACGCACGCTCCGTTTCGACCAGCCGATCGTCGCCGGCATCCTCAACGTCACCCCCGACAGCTTCTCCGACGGAGGTAAGCATGTCGACGACCCCGCTGCCGCCGCGGCCGCCGGGATCGACATGGCCGCCGCCGGTGCGGCGATGATCGACGTCGGCGGCGAGTCGACCCGCCCCGGCGCCCCCGCGGTCTGGGAAGGCGACGAGATCGAGCGCCTCGTCCCCGTCGTCGAACGCCTCGTCCGTGCCGGTGCGATCGTCTCGGTCGACACGCGCAAGGCCGGCGTCATGGAAGCGACCCTCGCCGCTGGCGCGCACATCGTCAACGACGTCGCCGCGCTCCTCTGGGACGACCGTGCGCTCGATGTCGTCGCAAAAAGCGGCTGCCCGGTCGTCCTGATGCATTCGCCCGACCCGAAAAAAGGCGGTCATGGTCAAGGCGGTTACGGCAACGTCCTGACCGACGTGTTCGACTGGCTCGAAACGCGCATCGCGGCGGTCATCGCAGGCGGCGTCGACGCCACGCGGATCATGGTCGATCCCGGCATCGGTTTTGGCAAGACGCTCGCCGAGAACCTCGCGCTCCTAAACGGCCTTGCGATCTTCCACGGTCTCGGCTGCCCGATCATGCTCGGCGCCAGCCGCAAGCGCCTCATCGGCGCGCTCTCGAACGAAGCACCTGTCGACCGACGCCTTGCTGGTTCGCTCGCGCTGGCACTGAAGGGTGCTGAGGCCGGCGTTCAGGTCCTCCGCGTCCACGACGTCGCCGAGACGGTGCAGGCGGTGAAGATATGGCGCGGTCTGCGCGATCAGTCGCTCGTTGGCGGCTAAGCGGGGCGGCTGATCGTCGCTGCATTGCAG
Source organism: Sphingomonas sp. OK281 (assembly GCF_900115295.1). GTDB lineage: Bacteria > Pseudomonadota > Alphaproteobacteria > Sphingomonadales > Sphingomonadaceae > Sphingomonas. The sequence goes on from NZ_FOVZ01000002.1 coordinate 270,534, forward strand.
CGAAACGCCTCTTCGCGCATTAAAGCCGCGTGAACTAGGGAGCTTTTCGTTTGATCGTCACTGCAACACCGCGCTTCAGCCAAATCCTGAGCGAGGTCTGGCGTCCGCTGCTCGGCCTTTTCGTCTGGGACGTGATCGTCACGATCACATATTACGTCCTGCCGTTCCACGCGCCCGCGCTGCCCCTGACGCTGTTCGGTACCGCGCTCGCGCTGTTCCTCGGCTTCCGCGACAATTCGGCGTATCAGCGCTGGTGGGAAAGCCGCGGCTTGTGGGGCCTGATGATCAACGCGTCGCGCAACCTCGCGCGTATGGCGCGCAACATGCTGCCCGAGCCCGAGGGCCACGACATGAAGCGGACCATCGTGCTCCGCCAGATCGCGTATGTGAACGCCCTGCGCTGTCAGTTGCGCAAACAGCCCGCACCCCCTGAAGTGCTGCGCTTCCTGTCGAAGGAGGAGGCGTCGTTCGCGCTCGAACGGACCAATATCGCCAACGGTCTGCTCGATGGCACCGGCCGCCGGATCGACATCGCGCGCCGCAATGGCTGGATCGACACCATCCAGCAGACGCAGTTCGAGGCGATCCTGGTCGACATCGCCAACGCGCAGGGCGGCATGGAGCGGATCAAGAACACGCCGTTGCCCAACCAGTACCGCTTCTTCCCGAGCCTGTTCACGCGGCTTTTCTGCGTGCTGCTGCCTATCGGTCTGGTCGAGACGCTCGGCTATGCGACGCCGGTCGGTTCGACTATCGCCGGACTGATGTTCCTCGCCGTGCTGCAGATCGGCGACGATCTGGTCGATCCGTTCGCGGACACGATCCACGACGTGCCGCTGAACGCGATGTGCCGGACGATCGAGATCGACCTGCTCCAGGCAATCGGCGATCCCGCGCCCGAGCCGTTGCAGCCAGAAAAGGGTGTGTTGTGGTAATATAGCCTGCCGCGCCCACCGACGTCGCAACCGTTGTACGAAGCCGCTCTCAAAGATGAGGATGTGTCCAAAATCAGCTAGCGCCCCGTCTCCGGTTCGGTCCGCACGGTCCAAAAGGTAAACCCTACAAATCCGGCTGCCGAAGTTCGCGCCGAATACTTTATGACGGCGCGGCGATGATCACGCTTCCCGCTTACGCGGCGTTGTCGATCCCGAGGTCGCTGAGCTTGCGGTACAGTGTGGAGCGGCCGATGCCGAGACGGCGGGCGACCTCGGTCATGCGGCCGCGATAGTGGCCGATCGCGAGGCGAATAACGTCGGCCTCGATCTCCTCCAGTGCGCGAAGGTTTCCGTCGGGGCGGAACAGCGTGACGCCACCGCCGCCCGCGGCCACGGTTGCCGGTCCGCGTTGGCGATTGCCGAGCGCGGCGATCTGTGGAAAATCCTCTTCGGTGAGCGCGGCACCCTCACACAGCACGGCGGCGCGGAAGAGTGCGTTCTGCAACTGGCGAACGTTGCCGGGCCAGTCGTAGTGGACGAGCAGCTTCAGCGCAGCATCGGTGATCCCGAGTGGCCGTAGGCCGGGTTGCTCGGCGATCCGCGAGAGCAGGTGGCGGGCGAGCGCCGGGATGTCGCCGGTGCGCTCGCGCAGCGGTGGGATCGTCACCTGAACCGCGTTCAGACGATAGTACAGGTCCTCGCGAAACCGCCCCGCTTCGACCTCGTCGAGCAGTCGCTGGTTGGTCGCGGCGATCACCCGGACGTCGACGTCGCGCGCATGGCGCGCACCGATCGGCTGGACTTCGCCGGTATGAAGCAGATGCAGCAGCTTGGCCTGTGCCTCCAACGGCATCTCGCCGATCTCGTCGAGGAACAGCGTGCCGCCATCGGCGTCGTGGAACCGGCCGACCTTGCGCTCGAACGCACCGGTAAATGCACCCTTCTCGTGCCCGAACAGCTCCGATTCTATCAGATTGGCGGGCATTGCCGCGCAATTGACGGTGATCATCGGCTTCTTGGCGCGCGGTGAGGCTGCGTGGATCGCCTCGGCGACGACCGCCTTGCCGACCCCGCTCTCGCCCTCCACCAATACAGCCACGCGAGCACGCGCCGCCTTTGCCGCGATCGCAAGCGCGGCGCGGAAATCGGGGGAGGAGCCAACGATCTCGTCGAACGCCAGCAGCGCCGGAATTTTCTCCGTAAGGGGACGAAGTTCCCCTGCGGCGGTGCCGGCGACCGCAGCCTCGAGCGCGGCGAGCACGCGGTCTGAAGCGAGCGGCTTGACCAGGAAATCGGTGGCACCGGCGCGCATCGCGGCGACCGCGTTTGCGACCGAGCCGTTGGCCGCGAGCATCAGGATCGGCAGCGCAGGGCGACGTTCACGCAACTCGGCGATCAGCGCGGTCGCGTCGTCATCGGGGGCCGAGTGATCGAGCAGGATCGCGTCGAGCTGCATGCCGTCCTGCGTGCCGAGCGTGGCGATCGCCATCTCCGCGTCGGTCGCGAACACTGCGCGCCAGCCGCCGCGCGCGGCAAGCGCCGCCACCAGCCGCCGTTGCACGGGCTCGTCGTCGATCAGCAATACTAGGCGCTGGCCATTGCGCGTCATGGCGAATCCTGTCCCGTTCCGGCACGTGCAATAGCTAGCGCAAGTAAAGGCCGACTTAAATGTCCTGCTTGGCGATCTCGGATGCGCGCGATAAGGTCTTGGCCATAGAGGATGGCACTGACAGGATTGGGGCACGAACCATGGCCGGCAACGGAGACATGAAGGCGCACGTCGCGACCTATTCGAGCGTGACGGGGATGATGAAATGGGGTGCGGTCGGGTGCGCGCTGGTCGTTGCGCTCGTCATCTGGCTGATTTCGTAACGCCATGAAGATCGCCGTCCTGAAAGAGCAAGCGGACGGCGAGCGGCGGGTAGCCGCGACGCCGGAAACGGTGAAGAAGTTCATCGCGCTGGGTGCGACCCTCGGCGTGGAAGCGGGGGCGGGGGATACCGCTTCGATCGCCGATACCGCGTATTCGGATGCGGGCGCGTCCGTGGGCGACCGTGCGGCGACGTTGGCGGGGGCGGATATCGTGCTCGGCGTGCAGGGACCTGATCCTGCTTCGCTGGGCGGCGCGGCGTCGGGGGCGTGGATCGTCGCCAGCCTCAATCCCTTTGCAGAGCGTGCGCGAGTCGAGGCGTATGCCGCGGCGGGATACGAAGCGCTGGCGATGGAATTCATGCCGCGCATCACGCGGGCGCAGTCGATGGACATCCTGTCGTCGCAGTCGAATTTGTCGGGGTACAAGGCAGTGCTCGATGCGGCGGCCGAATATGGTCGCGCGTTTCCGATGATGATGACCGCGGCGGGGACGATCTCGGCAGCGAAGGCGTTCGTGATGGGCGTCGGCGTGGCGGGCTTGCAGGCGATCGCGACGGCGCGACGGCTCGGCGCTCAGGTGTCGGCGACCGATGTGCGCGCCGCGACCCGCGAGCAGATCCAGTCGTTGGGCGCGAAACCGATATTCGTCGAGAACGTCGCGGGGATCGAAGGCGAGGGGACGGGCGGGTACGCCGGCGAGATGTCGCCCGAGTACCAGGCGGCACAGGCCGAGCTTGTCTCGGGGCATATCGCCAAGCAGGATATCGTCATCACCACCGCGCTCATCCCGGGGCGGGCCGCACCGCGGCTGATTTCGGCAGCGCAGGTCGCGAGCATGAAGCCGGGCTCGGTGATCGTCGATCTCGCGGTCGAACAGGGCGGCAACGTCGAGGGCTCGGTCGCGGGTGAAGTGGTTGTGGTGAACGGCGTGAAGATCGTCGGCCACCGTAACGTGCCGTCTCGGTTGGCGGCAGACGCCAGCGCCTTGTTCTCGCGCAACCTGTTCAACTTTCTCAATGCCTTCTGGGACAAGGAGGCAGGGCGACCCGTGCTCGACGCGGAGATCGGCGACGCGATCCGACTGACCCAGGGTGGCAAGATCGTGAACCCAAGGCTGTTGTCGTGATAATTGATCCTCCCCTGCAAGGGGAGGTGGCGCGCCTTCGCGCGACGGAGGGGTATCGCCGCTCGTTATGGTGTGCAGTATCACTACGGGCGACACCCCTCCGTCAGGCAAGCGCCTGCCACCTCCCCTGCAAGGGGAGGATCTAAAGATGTTGCAGGGGACGGGGGCGACTGGAGCCCTGGCGAAGCAGCTTCGCGCGACGATGTCTCCGCCCGAGATCGCATTGTGGCTTGCGTTGCGGGAGCGACCCGCTGGTTTCAAATTTCGAAAACAGCATCCTTCGGGTCCGTACGTTGCGGACTTCTACTGCGATGCCGCGCGGCTGATCGTTGAAGTCGATGGGCAAGCGCATGACTTTGGCGATCGGCCAGCACGCGATGCCGCGCGCGATCGCTGGTTCCAGATACGTAATGTCGCGGTCCTGCGTATTCCAGCGGTGGAGATTTTCCACGATTGCGACGCGATGGTTCGAGGTATCGTGGCGCTTGCCGTCGAGCGGCTCGCCGCACAGGAGGAATAGCATGGACTTTATCGCGATCCTGTCGATTTTCGTGCTGGCGTGTTTCGTCGGGTATTTCGTGGTGTGGGCGGTGACACCTGCGCTGCACACGCCGTTGATGGCGGTGACCAATGCGATCTCCTCGGTGATCATCGTCGGCGCGCTGATTGCCGCGGCCGCCGCTGGCATCGGCGCCGGGTCGGGCGTGGCCAAGGCGCTCGGGTTGCTCGCCGTGGTCCTGGCGAGCATCAACATCTTCGGAGGCTTCGCGGTCACCGCGCGGATGCTGGCGATGTACAAGAAGAAGGAACGGCCGGTCGCGAAGTAGCGGCCGTCATCTCGGCGAACGCTGGGACCTCGTGCGATTGCGGTGCCGCGCGAGCAACCAGAAGATGCCAGCCTTCGCTGGCATGACGAAGTGGGTAAGTGGGGACGAACGCGATGCATGAAATGACGGTTAGCCCCTGGGCATCGCTCGCCTATCTCGTCGCGGGGGTGTGCTTCATCCTCGCTCTGCGCGGGCTGTCGAGCCCCGCATCGAGCCAGCGCGGCAATCGCTTCGGTATCATCGGCATGACGATCGCGGTCGTGACGACGCTGGTGACGCATGTGCCGATGCGCTCGGAAGCATGGCCCCCCGGTAATCCGCACGACCTCATGGTCGATTGGACCACAGTCTTCGAAATCCTCGCTGCGATCGGTGTCGGCGCAGCGATCGGCCTAGTCACCGCACGCCGCATCGCAATGACGGCGATGCCCCAGCTCGTCGCCGCATTCCACAGTCTTGTCGGCCTCGCCGCGGTGCTGGTGGGGGTCGCGGCGTACCTCAACCCGCAGGCGTTCGGAATATCCGACCTCGTCATCCCGCTGATCGGCCAGCCCTTCGCCGTCATCCACCCGGTAAGCCGGATCGAACTCGGCCTCGGCGTCGCGATCGGTGCGATCACCTTCTCGGGCTCGGTCATCGCGTTCCTGAAGCTCAACGGCAACATGGGCGGCAAGCCCATCATGCTGCCCGGCCGGCACGTCATCAACCTCGCGCTGCTCGCCGCCATCCTCGGCCTGATCGCGTATTTCGTCACCGACCAGGCGCCGTGGATCTTCTGGACCATCACGGTCCTGAGCTTCGTCATCGGCTTCCTGCTGATCGTCCCGATTGGCGGCGCGGACATGCCGGTGGTGGTCAGCATGCTCAATTCCTATTCGGGCTGGGCAGCCGCCGCGATGGGCTTCACGCTGCACAACAGCGCGATGATCATCACCGGCGCGCTGGTCGGCAGCTCGGGCGCGATCCTGAGCTACATCATGTGCCGCGCGATGAATCGCAGCTTCATCAGCGTGATCGCGGGCGGCTTCGGCGCGGTCGCGGACACCGGTGGCGGCGCGGTCGCGAGCGATCGACCGTGGAAGCGCGGCTCGGCAGAGGATGCCGCGTTCCTGATGAGCCAGGCCGAACAGGTCATCATCGTCCCCGGCTACGGCATGGCGGTCGCGCAGGCGCAGCACGTGCTTCGCGAAATGGGCGACAAGCTGAAGGCCGAGGGGGTGCGCGTGAAATACGCGATCCATCCCGTCGCGGGCCGCATGCCGGGGCACATGAACGTGCTGCTGGCGGAGGCTAACGTGCCGTATGACGACGTGTTCGAGCTGGAAGACATCAACAGCGAGTTCGCACAGACCGACGTCGCGTTCGTGATCGGTGCCAACGACGTCACCAACCCCGCCGCCAAGACCGACAAGTCCTCGCCGATCTACGGCATGCCCGTGCTCGACGTCGAAAAGGCCAAGACGGTGCTGTTCATCAAGCGTTCGATGGGCGGCGTCGGCTATGCCGGCGTCGATAACGAACTGTTCTACCGCGACAATACGATGATGCTGCTGGCCGACGCGAAGAAGATGGTCGAGGATATCGTCAAGGCGCTCGACTGAGTTTGCGCAGAAGGTTCCCAACTGCAACGGAACTCGATCCAGTTCGGGTGTAACTCCTGCCCTGACGCAGGTTAGTCTCCGCATGATCGCGGAGACCTCGATGAACCGACCGGACGGCCCGCCTAGCGCGGCGAATTACGACACGGGGATCGATACGATCCTCATCGCCGCGCCGGGTGCACCGGACCGGCTTACCGTTGCCCTGACTGCGCTGCAGGGCCGGATCGTCGGCCGGCGCGATTGGCGGGCGGGGTTCGACGATCACGCGACGCCGCACGTGATCGCGGTCGAGGCCGGCGGAGTCGATCCCGCGATGCTCGCCGAACGCCTGCCCGAAATCGTCGAGCAGGCGGCTAAATTGCGGGCGGGGCTGGTAGTCGCCCTTGGCGTCGACGAGATCGATGTCGTTGCCGCGGCTACGCTGGGCGGCAGCACACGGTTGCTGGTCGATCCCACGGTCGGCGATTGCGTCGCGGCGATCGTGGTGGCCGCCGAAGCTGCACGCATTCCCACGGGCGTGTTCGATGTCCACCGAGAGACCGACGGCACGCGGCTCGAGCGGCTCAATACCGAGGTTGCGCGTATCGCCGAGGCGCTCGCCCGGTTGACGCGGGCGGAGATCGAGAGCGACGTACCCGCCGCGCCGATCGTCGGCGATCGAACCAGCCGCTACGGCGCGCCGCCCGCCCTGACCGAGCCGAGTGCGGCGGATGTCCGTCGGGCAATCCGCGCGCGGCGATTGCGCGATCAGTTCTTCGGGGCGATGCTGTTCGAGGATCCCGGCTGGGACATGCTGCTCGATCTCTATGCCGCCGAATTGGAGCGGGGACGCGTGTCGGTGTCGAGCCTGTGTATCGCCGCGGCGGTCGCGCCCACCACTGCGCTGCGGTGGATCGCGCGAATGACCGACACGGGGTTGTTCGAACGCCGCCCCGACCTGCTCGACCGACGTCGCGCATTCATGGTGCTCTCCGATCGCGCAAGCGAAGCGATGCGCGGGTATATCGTGGCTACCAGGGGCGCCGACCTGCGGATTCCGTGATCGCCTACCCTTTTAGCTTGCCCCGGCGGCCGGGCTTTGGCATCGCACGTCCACCCGAGAGGGGGCGATTAGCTCAGTTGGTAGAGCGTCTCGTTTACACCGAGAACGTCGGCGGTTCGAGCCGGTCATCGCCCACAATCCCTACAGTTCGCGAACGAGCCGCTTGGTCACCGCGATCCATGCTGGATCCGCGATGGTCAGCGCCTGCGTGCCTGCACCCGGCGGCAGGAGGGTAACGCCGCCCTCGCATCCAGTGAGCCGTCCGAATGCGAATCGCCCTGCCGGTTGCGGGACGAGGATGTCGCGGTTGAGTGCGGTTGCGAAATCGTCGGGGGCCAGCATGGTTGCCCAGATCACGTCGCCCGCGCGGTAGTCGCCTGTGCCGTTCGCGACGGTGATCGCGATCTGGCCCGGCGCGGCCTGGGGTGGTGGTGCCGTCGTGCGTCGACGCGGGGCGTGGGCGCCGCGGCTGTCGAGGATCGCGGCGACGGGCAGGTCGGTTCGGTCCGGTAATGTCACGAGATCGCTCGCCTCGACGCCCAGCGCTGCGGCGATCCGGTTGAGCCAGCCGATCGACACGGTGCGCGTGCCGGTCTCGAGACGCCCGATCGTCTGTGCGGTCGTCGGTGGAGCGCAACGTCGGGCGACGTCCTCCAGCGTCAATCCCTTGGCACGCCGGACTTCGCGAATGGCGGTGATCATCGAACGGCTCCAAACCAGATAGGTTATTCTGCTGTCCTACAAGCACGCGGATATGGCAACCGCCAAGCGTAACGGGAGATGGCGGATGCGCGAACTGGTAGAGCGGTCGATCGATTCGGAAGGTGTTCCACAGCCGGCCGGCGTGCGTCGCGGTCGGACGGTTACCGTGAACCTCGCCGAGTCGCCGCTCGGGTGGTTGCGGTCGCGCGCGTTGATCGACGTGAGGCAGTTCGAGGCGGGGGAGCGGTTGCGCGCGGATTATGAACGCGCGTCGATTGCGCCGAGCGTGACGATGCGCTGGGTCGAGCGAGTCGATGGCGGTGGTGACGACGGGCTCGATCCGACGTCGGCGCAGATCGCGGCGAAGCGCCGGTTCGATGCGGCGCTGGCGACAGCGGGGCCGGGGCTGGCGGATATTCTTTGGCGCGTGGTTTGCGCGGGGGAGGGGTTGCCCGTGGCGGAGAAGGCGTTGCAGTGGCCGGCGCGGGCGGGGCGAGTCGTGCTGACGCTCGCGCTTGATCGGTTGGCGGCGCATTTTGGGATCGGTCAGGCGGGCGTCCCCTGAACTTCGTGGACGATATGGGGGTAGCGACGTGACGATCCTCCCCCTTGCGCAGGAGGATCGGGAGGTCGCCGATCCGGCGAGCGGTGTCGTGGGTGAAAAGACCCGAGTTTCCAAATCGGGCTGCATCCCGACCCGGGCCGCACTCGCTTTGCCGGCAACCTCGCACTAAATGGCAGGCATGCACTTCGACCTCATCAAATGCCACGGCTCCGGTAACGACTTTCCGCTGATCGACGCGCGCGCGTCGACGCTTGGCGATGTAGCTTGGGCTGCCGTCGCGCGCGCGCTGGCGGATCGCGATGGGCCGGTGGGGGGCGACGGGCTCCTGCTGCTGACGGCCGGCGACGAGACCCACGCGTTCGGGATGCGGATGTTCAATTCGGACGGTAGCGAGTCGGAGACGTGCCTCAACGGCCTGCGCTGCGTCGCGCGTGCTGGGTTCTCGGCGACGGGCTCCGAGACTGCTATGGCGCTGCTGAAGACGAGCGACGCGGCCGTGAAGCGCGACGTGGATATCGGCGAGGGCGTGTTCACCGTGCGCGAGATTGCTGGCCCCGCCTCTTTGGACGTCGAGGCTTGGCCTATGCATGTCGGGATCGATCGCATCGTCGATACGCCGATCGCGCCCTTGCCGACGGACCGCGCCTTTACCGCGGTGGCGATGCCGAACCCGCATCTCGTGACGTTTGTGGATGCCATCGACGAAGCCGAACTCGTCCGCATCGGCGAAGCATGCGAAGCGGCACCCGACTGGCTACCCAATCGCGCGAACGTCAGCTTCGTCGAGGTGCGTGGCCGCGACCTGTTCGTACGGACGTTCGAGCGCGGGGTCGGGCTGACCGACAGTTGCGGCAGCGCGATGGCGGCGTCGACCTATGCCGCGTGCCTGACCGGGCGGATCGCGTACGACACGCCGACCACCGTCTTCAACAAGGGCGGGCTGGTCCGTGCCGAGGCGAGCGAGACGGCGATGGTGACGCTGTCGGGCAACGCGACGTTCGAATGGACGGGCACGATCGAGGTCGATCTCGACACGGCGACCGCGAGCGACCTGGTCGTCACGCGGCGGCATGACGATGAGATCGCGGCCTGGGCGGGGCTTCTCGCGACGATCTGAACACCGGCTGCGTCCTTCTCCCGGCGCGCCCGTATCTCCCCGCAGTGGCGCCGCACACCGGCTCCGCACGCAGGAGAGAAGCCATGAACCACTTCATTCGTACCGCGATCGTCGCCGCCGCCGTTGCCGTCAGCGGCAGCGCCATCGTCGCAGCGCAGACCAACCCGATGGTCGGCGGCGCCGCGATGTATCCGACCAAGACGATCGTCGAGAACGCCGTCAATTCGAAGGATCACACGACGCTGGTCGCCGCGGTCAAGGCCGCCGGTCTCGTTGAGACGCTGTCGGGCCCGGGTCCGTTCACCGTGTTCGCGCCGACCAATGCCGCGTTCAAGAAGCTGCCGGCCGGCACCGTCGACACGCTGCTCAAGCCCGAGAACAAGGCGCAGCTCGCCAGCGTCCTGACCTATCATGTCGTCCCTGGCACGATCACCGCCGCCGACATCGCCGCCAAGGCGAAGGCGAACGGCGGTACCGCGACCTACACCACCGTGCAGGGCGAACCGCTGATGTTCAAGAAGGTCGGCAGCGGCTGGGGCATCATGGATGGCAAGGGCCACAAGGGCCGGATCACGATCGCCAACGTCATGCAGTCGAACGGCGTGATCCACGTCATCGACACGGTGATGCTGCCGTAATCGGCGATTCCGCGAGATAGCTGCCTCGATTCCCCCGCGAGGCAGTTTCGTCGGGCCCGTCGCCGAAAGGTGGCGGGCCCGATTGCGTTTTGCGCCCTCCGTCATCCTGACTTTCGTCGGGATGACGGTGTGATTCAGCCGATCAAGAGGCCCGCTAGCGCAGCCGACATCAGGTTTGCGAGACTCCCCGCGGCGAGCGCGCGCAGGCCAAGCTTGGCGATCATCGGACGCTGGTTCGGCGCGAGGCTGCCGGTCACCGCCATCTGGATCGCGATCGACGAGAAGTTCGCAAACCCGCACAGCGAGAAGGTGATCACCGCGATCGTCCGCGCGCTGAGTCCCTGTTGCGTACCGAGCGAGATGTACGCGACGAACTCGTTCAGCACGATCTTCTGGCCGAACAGGCCGCCGGCGATCCCCGCTTCGCTCCACGGCACGTTCAGCAAGAACATGATTGGTGCGAAGACATAACCGAGCAGCCCTTGGAAGCTCAGCCCCGGCAGGCCGATCATGTTGCCGAGCCCGCCGAGCAGCCCGTTCGCCAGCGCTACCAGCGCCACGAACGCCAGCACCATCGCGCCGACCGCGACGGCCAGGCGCACGCCGGTCTGCGCACCTTGGGCTGCGGCCATGATCAGGTTGGCGGGCTTTTCCTCGTCGTGCGTCGCCTGCGGCATGGGTTCGCCCGCGCCAGATTCACCCGGCTGGTCGCCGAGCGCCAGTTCGCCCTCGGGTGGCATCACGCGGTCGGGCATGATGATCTTCGCCATCAGGATACCGCCCGGCGCCGCCATGAAGCTCGCCGCCAGCAGATAATCGATCCGGATCCCCATTGACGCGTAGGCGGCGAGGATCGTGCCCGCGACGCCAGCCATGCCGCTGGTCATCACGGTGAACAATTGCGCAGGGGTGAGGCCGGCCAGATACGGCCGGATGACGAGCGGCGATTCGCTCTGGCCGACGAAGATGTTCGCCGCCGCGCACAGCGATTCGACCTTCGAGACGCCGATGACCTTCTCGATCCCGCCGCCGACCCAGCGCACCACGAACTGCATGATGCCGAGGTAATAGAGGATCGAGACGAGGCTGGCGAAGAAGATGATGACGGGCAGCGCGGCGATCGCGAAGCTCTGTCCGCCGATCTCGGGGGTTGCCATCTTGCCGAACAGGAACTCGGTGCCCCTTTGCGAATAGCCGAGCAGGTTGGCGACGCCGCCGGACATGCCGCCCAACACGACCTTGCCGATGCTGGAATACAGTACGAGGACGGCGATCCCGACCTGGAGCGCGAAGGCCGCACCGACGATGCGCAGGCGGATCGCACGGCGGTCGGCCGACAGCAGCACGGCAATGCCGAGGATGACGGCGATGCCTGCAAGGCCGATGAATAGTCTTTCCATGGACGCCCTGCGCTTTTCTCGGATCACACACGCGGCCCCCCGGCCACGCAAGCGACCGACATGACACGCCGCCGCGCCCATCGCTAGTCATATCCCATCGCTGGTCGGATCAGGGTTGCTAGTCATTTGACGGCGCGGCGGTTTTCGCTAGCGTCCCCGGGGATGGATAAGTTGCCCCCCAGTTCCCCAGCCGCGTTCCCGCGTTCGCTCTTCGTTTTTTCGGTCCTGTACGGCGGCATGGTGTGCATCGCCGGCGTGCTGGGGGTGAAACAGGTCGCGCTCGGCCCGCTCGCGGTCGAGGCGGGGATCTTCGGCTTCCTGCTGCTGGTGGTGCTGAGCAGTGCGATCGCCGAACTGCACGGCCAGAAGACCGCGACGTTCCTGGTACGCCTCGGCTTCATCCCGCTACTGGTGTCTGCGGCGCTGATCCACTTGGTGCTGGCCTTGCCGCATGATCCGGGGATGTACCCACCCGCGGTCGACGCGTTCCCGGTCGTGGTCGGGCAGAGCTCGCGAATGATGATCGCGGGGCTGATCTCGTACGGGATCTCGCAGACGCTCAACGTGCTAATCTTCTCAAAGCTGTCGGGGCAGGTCGGCAGCGGAGATGGCAAGCTGGTGTGGCTGCGCGGCATGATCGCGAGCATCATCTCGCAGATCATCGACACGATCCTGTTCATCACCATCTCGTTCCTCGGCGAACGGCCGATCGTCGCATTGATGGAAGGGCAGATGCTGACCAAGGTCGTGCTGTCGATCGTGCTGGTGCCCTTCATGATCACGTTCTTCGTGAAGCTCGGGCGGCGGCTGGACCGCGTCTGACCTCGTTGTTCTCCCGCGAAGGCGGGAGCCCAGTCTGGGTCCCCGCCTTCGCGGGGAAACAAGGGGGCAGGAGCGACGTCCGCGTCTTTCACTACCCCCCCCAACTGGCTAAGGGATCGGCATGACCGATCACACGCCCGATCCCGCCCTGCTCGCCAAGGCGGAAACGCTCACCGAGGCGCTGCCGTATCTGCAGCGTTACGCCGGCAAGACGTTCGTCGTGAAATACGGCGGCCACGCGATGGGCGACCCGGAGCTCCAGCGCGATTTCGCCGAAGACATGGTGCTGCTCAAGGCGGTCGGCATCAACCCGGTCGTCGTCCACGGCGGCGGGCCGCAGATTGGCGCAATGCTCAAGCGCCTCGGCGTCGAATCGCGTTTCGTCGATGGCCTGCGGGTCACCGATGCGGAGACCGCGCAGATCGCCGAGATGGTCCTGGCGGGCTCGATCAACAAGGAAATCGTCGGCTGGATCGGCCAGGCCGGCGGTCGCGCAGTCGGCATCTCGGGCAAGGACGCCGGCCTCGTCCTCGCGCAGAAAGTTGGCCATGGCCGCGAGCCGGACAAACTCCAGGGGATCGAGCGGCATGTCGACCTGGGCTTCGTCGGTGAGCCGATCGCGGTTGACCGGACGATCCTCGACACGCTGATCGCCGCCGACATCATCCCGGTGATTGCACCGATCGGCATCGGCGCCGACGGCCACACCTACAACATCAACGCGGACACGATGGCGGGCGCGATCGCCGCTGCTATGGGGGCGGCGCGCTTCTTCCTGCTGACCGATATCGTCGGCGTGCTAGACAAGGAGGGAGAGCTGCTCACCGACCTCGATCCCGCGCGGATCGCCGAACTGCGCGCCGACGGCACCGTGACCGGTGGCATGATCCCGAAGCTCGACACCTGCGTCGCGGCGGTAGAATCAGGCGTCGATGCCGCAGTCATCATCGACGGCCGCGTGCCCCACGCGATGCTGCTGGAGATCTTCACCAAGCAGGGCGCGGGTACGCTGGTGAGCGCCAACGGGCGCTCGCGGTAGGGGCCCAATCCCACAATCCTCCCCCGCAAGGGGGAGGTGGCAGGCGTCAGCCTGGCGGAGGGGGAGGTAGGGGATGACCGGCGTTGCGTGTCCTCCCCCTCCGTCACCTGCGGCGCCACCCCCCCTGGCGGAGGAGGATTAAGGCTAGTGCGTAAAGGCTCAAGTCACCGCGTGATCGGGCTGACACCCTCTCAACACCACAGGCCTTCTCGTTCTCCCCCCGCCCCCTTATATCCGGACCACACCAGCGGAGACCCTTGCCTTGATCGCCCTTCTTCAGATCGTCCAGTTGCTGCTCAACCTCGTCTGGTGGGTCATAGTCATCCAGGCGATCCTGTCGTGGCTGATAGCGTTCAACGTCATCAACACGCACAGCGATTTCGTCCGCACGGTCTGGAACGCGCTGCAGAAGATCACCGAGCCGCTGTATCGCCCGATCCGCCGCATCCTGCCCGATTTCGGTGCGCTCGATCTGTCACCGCTGGTCGTGCTGTTGATCCTCTACATCCTGACCAACATCGTCATCCCGAACATCGCGCAGAACTACCTCGTCGCAGCCTATTGATCGGGCCGGCAGCCTGGCGCGCGGTCGATGACGGCCTGGCGATCGCCGTCCGGGTGACCCCGCGTGGCGGTCGCGATGCGCTGGCGGCCGGAACCGCGGAGCATTTCGCGGCGAGGCTGGCGGCGGCGCCCGTCGATGGCGCCGCGAACGCCGGGCTCGTCGCGCTCGTCGCCAAGACCTTCGGCGTACCCAAGCGTGCCGTCTCGATCATCTCAGGCGATACCGCCCGCCTGAAGCGCCTGCACATCGCGGGCGACACCGCTACGCTGGCGGAAATCGCCTCCGCGCTCTATGGGCCGCGGGCATGAGCGCGACCATCATTGACGGCAAGGCCTTCGCCGCCGGCCTCCGGGCCCGTATCGCAAACGGCGTCACCGCCTTTCGGGCCGAGGCGGGCCGCGCGCCCGGCCTCGCCGTGGTGCTGGTCGGCGAGGATCCCGCCTCCAACGTCTATGTCCGCTCGAAGGGCAAGGCGACGCGCGAAGCCGGGATGGAGAGCATCGAGCACCGGCTGCCCGCCGACGTGCCGGCCGAGGATCTGCTCGCGCTGGTCGCGACGCTCAACGCCGATGCGACGATCGACGGCATTCTGGTCCAGTTGCCCCTGCCGAAGCACATCGACGAGCAGGCGGTCATTGCCGCGATCGACCCGGACAAGGACGTCGACGGCTTCCACCCGATCAACGCAGGCCGCCTCGCGACGGGCTTGCCCGGGTTCGTACCGTGCACGCCGCTCGGCTGCGTCATGCTGTTGAAAAGCGTGCTGCCGACCCTCAGCGGGCTCGAGGCGGTCGTCGTCGGTCGCTCGAACATCGTCGGGAAGCCGATGGCGCAACTGCTGCTCCGCGAGAGCTGCACCGTCACCGTCGTGCATAGCCGCACGCAGGACGTCCCCGCGCATATCCGCCGCGCCGATATCGTCGTCGCGGCGGTCGGTATCCCGGAGATGATCAAGGGCGACTGGCTGAAGCCGGGCGCGACCGTCATCGACGTGGGCATCAACCGCACCGATGCCGGCCTCGTCGGCGACGTCGATTTCGCCGGCGCGGTCGAGGTCGCGGGTGCGATCACGCCGGTGCCAGGCGGCGTCGGGCCGATGACGATCGCGTGCCTGCTCCGCAACACGCTGGTCTCGGCGGGCCGTCGCGAAGGCATTGCTATCGACGAGGCCGCGCTGTGATCGAACTGTACATCTCGTCGCTGATCACTTTCTTCGTGGTCATCGATCCGCCGGGCTGCGCGCCGATCTATGCCGGCCTGTCGGCTGGCGCATCGACCGTGCAGAAGCGCGCGATGGCGATGCGTGCGGTCGGCGTCGCCGCGGCGATCCTGTTCGTGTTCGCGCTGTTCGGCGAGGCATTGCTGAAGGGGTTGGGGATCAGCCTGGCGAGCTTCCGTATTGCCGGCGGCATCATGCTGTTCCTGATCGCGCTCGAGATGGTGTTCGAGAAGCGCACCGAGCGCCGCGAGGATCGCGCCGCCAAGGTGGCGAGCGATCCCGAGGTCGAGGATGTCTCGATCTTCCCGATGGCGATGCCGATGATCGCGGGCCCCGGCTCGATCGCGTCGGTGATGCTGTTGATGAGCCGCAACAGCGGGATCGAGCGCTCGGCCGTGGTGCTGGCTGCAATGGTGACGATCCTGCTGCTGACGCTGGTCGCGCTGCTCGCGGCGGGACCGATCATGCGGATCCTCGGCGCGAAGATCGAGGCGGTGATCACCCGGTTGCTTGGCGTGCTGCTCGCCGCGCTGGCGGTGCAGTTCGTGCTCGACGGCTTGTCTGTGGTGCTGCGCTAACCCCGTAACTCTAGCCGTCATCCCCCGCGAAGCCGGGGACCCATATCCTGTGATTTCACCGACAGAGCTCGCAGACAGCCAGAATGGGGCCCCGCCTTCGCGAGGATGACGGCCGTGCGGTTCAGTCCACCTTGAACAATCGCAGCGGCGACTTCGCCGGCAGCGGCAGCGGGGTCAGCCACGCCGGCACCTCGTTCTTCGCCAACTCGGCATAGAACCCCTTCGGGCTACGCGCCTTGTAGTTGGTCGATTCCGCCGCGTTCGGGCATAGCAGCAGCATCGTCGCGCCATGGCGCTTGATGATCGCATGGGCCTCTTCCGCAGACCGCCCGAACGCATGCTGGACATCGAGGATCGCATCGCCGTTGCGGTGATACGGACCCGCGATCGCGTCGTGATGCGTGATCGTGATCAGTCGCGGGCCCATGTCGACGAAGGTAAAGATCGTTTGCGCGGGGTATTTGTTCAGCGCGAGCAGCACGGTCGTGCGCAGGCAATCGCCCGTCGCCATGTTGACGCGCTTCTCATACGGCTTCGGCCGGTCGATCGGCAGGTATTTGATCACCATGCCGGCGAACAGTCCGGACACGATCAGGAACGCGCCGGCCGTGCCCAGCACGCGCACCGCGATCGACCGATTGCCAAGCAAGCGCGGCAGGATCAGCCAGCCGAGCGCCGTCGCGCCCGGAACCGCGAGCAGCTGTGCCGCCGGCCCCGCGCGGACCTGCCACAACAGCATCGCGCAGGCGAACGCGGTGAACAGCGCGACCGCCGCCCAGCCTATGGCCGTTCGATCGCGTCGTGCCTGCCATGCCGCGAAGATCGCGCCGATCAGACCGATGATCGGCAACGTCGCCATCGAGAACCCGACGCGGAAACTGTGCTTGTAGATCGGCTTGGCCTCGCGGACGTTGTCCAACCAGTTGCGTTGCAGCTCGGGCGAGATACCCTCTGGTCGGCCCAGGCATTGCGGGAACACCAGTACAAAGCCGGCGACGATCACAGCCCCCGCGGCCACCGCCAGCGCCAGCCGGGTGCCGCGCGATGCCGGCCCGAACCGTGCGAGCAGGAACAGCAGCATCCCCGCCGCGATCATCACGCTCAACCACACGGGCGTCAGCGCATCGCAGCGCATCGCCTGGTTGGCGTTCGACGCGAACAGCGCGAACCCGAGCGTGCTGCCGCCGCCGAGCGTCAACGCGTAGATCGACAGGCGCTCGGCTTCCGACCGGTCCCACACCCAGCGCAGTGCGATGATAGCCCCTGCCATTGCCGCATAGGGCAGGAGTTCGAGCCCGATCGACAGCGACACCGCGCTCGCGATACCGACCATCGCGCCACCGCGACGGCCGTTCGTATCGCACAGCCCCGCGACCGTGAGGCTCAACATCGCCAGCTGCCAGCCGTGATGATCGATCCGCTCGGGCATGAACATCAACATCGTGCCGACGGCACCGACGAGGAAGACGATCGCCAACGGCCACGCATACGGGCTGATCAAACGCCGCACGGTCGCGCCGATACCCAGCATCGCGATCGATAACGGCAGCAGCGGTGCGATGCCGCAGGCGAGCCGCTCGGCCCAGCTGTTGGTGGTGAAGAGGCGGAAGAACAGGATCAGTGCTGCGATCGGCAGGTCGACGATACGGCTCCAGTGGATGTCGAAGCCGACCGGCGGGTTCAGCCTGTAGTTGCGCAGATCGTACCAGCCCTGCCCGTCGAGCAGCGCGCGGACCTGCATCAGGCGCATGTTGTCGTCGGTGTCGCCGAGCGACAGCCAGCGGATCTGGCCCCAGCGATCGAAGATCGACCACGCCGCCACCGCAACCCAGGCAACGAGCGTCAGCGCGATCCAATGCCGATCGAGTGCGTCGAGCAGCGTCCGCCGCTGAGTTGGTGCCTGATCCAAAACGCTTTCCTCCAGCCCGCACGCACTCTAGATGCGCGGGCATATCTCAAGCGTCGCTCTATCGCGGTGTTGGTAAAGAACAAGGCGGGCATGCAGGCGATTTGGCGACAAATGGAGCAGATGCGGGCGAGCGGCGTGCTCGGCCAGCTCGTGCGCTTCGGGATCGCCGGCGGGATTTCCAGCGTCGTGTACTCGCTCGTCTACCTGCCGCTGACCGCGTACGTGTTCCCGCCACGCCAGGCGGTGGCGGCGGTGCCGTTCGCGTTTGCCGTCGCGGTCGTGGTCGGGTTCTTCCTCCACAGCCGCTGGAGCTTCAAGGGGCACGCAAAGGAGCCCGGCGCGGGGCGCCACGTGAAGTTCGTCATCGTCCAGGGCTCGGGGCTCGCGCTCAATGCGGTCATCACCTGGATCGGTACGGCGCTGCTGCACCTGCATCCGTGGATCCCGCTGATACCGGCCGTCTTCCTTGCCGCGATCGTGACGTTCGTGCTCAACCGTTTCTGGGTTTTCAACTGACATGAATTTCAACCGCAGGGCCGACACTTAATGGACCGCATCGTCTACGACCGGATGGCCGCGCACGACTCCACCCACTGGTGGTACCGCGCCCGCCGCGACATCCTGGCGGATTACCTGACCCGCTACGGCGCATTGCCGAAGGATGCGAAGATCCTCGAGATCGGTTGCGGCACCGGGCATAACCTGCCGATGCTGGCAGAGTTCGGCGAGATCGACGCGATCGAGATCGATCCGGCGGCGCGCGAGATCGCCAGCGAGCGGCTGGGCAAGCCGGTGGGCGCTGCGCCGTTGCCCGAACTCCCGGGCGTCCCCCGCGCGCACTATGACCTGATCGCGGTGCTGGATGTGGTCGAGCATATCGAGGACGATGTCGCGGCGTTGAAGGCGATGGCGGATTGCCTTGCGCCGGGTGGCAAGATCCTGATCGCGGTGCCGGCGCATGCGTGGCTGTGGAGCGCGCACGACGTGGTGAACCACCACCATCGGCGCTATTCGAAGGCGACGTTGCAGGCAGCGATCGAGACCGCCGGGCTGAAGCCGGAGAAGCTGGGCTATTTCAATTCGCTGCTGTTCCCGCTGGCGGCGGCGGCGCGGATCGCCGGGCGGATGACCGGGCGCGACGACAGCGACGATTCGCCGCCGCCGAAGCTGGTGAATGCGCTGTTCGAGAAGATCTTTCGGCTGGAGCGCCATCTGGTCGGGCGCGTGCCGATGACGCCGGGGGTTTCTATCGTGACGCTGGCGGTGCCGCGGTAGGGCTGCCTCGATCCTCCCCTGGCAGGGGAGGTGTCGCGTAGCGACGGAGGGGTGTCTCCCTATCGAGAGCGCGTCACCCCTCCGTCAGCGCTATGCGCTGCCACCTCCCCTTGCAGGGGAGGATTGGCAGCAAATTCGGTGCGGCGGGGGTGAAGGACACCCGCGCTGAATTTCTTAGGGAAGCACCACCCCGGCGAAGGCCGGGGCCCAATTGGGGGACGTGGCCAACTGAGGTCCGCGCTCCGTTACTGCGACCTTTCCAATTGGGCCCCGGCCTTCGCCGGGGTGGTGTGAGGATCGGGGTAGGCGGTGTTCGTCAGTCTACGCGGATTGGTAGGGACGTGTCAGGCAACCGTACTACGTCCACCGGCTCCGCGCGGAACCCTAGCGTCGCTTTCCCCTGGATCGGGCCCGCGACGTCCGCGACGATATATAGCGGCCGTCGTTTCGACTCGACATACAGCCGCCCCAGATATTCGCCGATCATCCCCAGCACGAACATCTGTACCGCACCCAGGAACACGGTGACCAGCATCGTCGAGGTCCAGCCCTGCACCGCGCTGCCCGAGAGCCAGCCGATCGCGATGTAGACGAACAGGAGCAGCGACACGCCGGTCAGCGCGAGCCCGGCGTGGCTGGCGAAGCGCAACGGCGCGGTCGAGAAGCCGGTGACGGCGTCGAACGCGAGGCGGATCATCTTCGCCAGAGGGTAGCTCGTTTCGCCCGCGAGCCGCTCGGCGCGATCGTAGGGGAACGGGACCTGCTTGAAGCCGATCCAGGCGACCATGCCGCGGATGAAGCGCGCCTGCTCGGGGAGCGACAGGAACGCGTCGAGCGCACGCCGGCTCATCAGGCGGAAGTCGCCGGTGTCGAGCGGGATCGGCGTTTCGGTCATCCGGGTCAGCAGCCGGTAGAAGGCGGCGGCGGTGGCTTTCTTGAAGACGGTTTCGCCCGCGCGCTGGCGGCGCACCGCGTACACCACGTCGGCCTGGCTTGCCGCCATCGCCGCGCGCATGTCGGACAGCAGTTCGGGCGGGTCCTGGAGATCGGCATCGATGATCAGGATCTGCTCGCCCGCGCAAAGGTCTAGGCCGGCGGTCAGCGCGAGCTGGTGCCCGTGGTTGCGCGAAAGGTTGATCGCGACCAGCCGCGGGTCGGCGGCGGCGAGGCGCTGCATCACCGGCCAGCTGTCGTCGCGCGAGCCGTCGTTGATCAGGACGATCTCGTAATCGTCGCCGACCGCGACCTTCGCCGCGCCGGAAATACGCGCGTGCAGAATGTCGAGGCACGCCGCCTCGTTATAGCAGGGGACGACGATCGAAAGGGACGGACGGTTCATCTGCCCCGTCTAGCGTCCGTCGCGCCCGCCGTCATCGTCGGATGTTTCTACACCCGCTCCACGGTGTGAACCGCATCCGCCGCGCGCAAGCCCGCCATCAGCCGCATCAGCTGCTGCACGTCGTGCACCTCGACGTCGATCTCGTTGGTGTGGAAGCTCTTGTCGCGCGTATCGAGCCGCAGGTTGATGATGTTCGCCTTGTGCCCGCCGATGATCGACGAGACGATGCCGAGCGAGCCCGGCTCGTTCTTCACCATCACCGATATCCGCGCAACGGCGCCTTCGGTCTCGTCGCCCCAGGCGACGTCGACCCAGTCGGTCTCGTTCTCGGAGCGCTCGGCGAGTTCGCCCAGCACGCGGCAGTCGATCGCGTGAACCTCGATCCCCGCATCCGGCCGACGCAACCCGACGATCCGGTCGCCCGGTACCGGATGACAGCACGTCGCAAGGTCATAGGCGACACCGGGGGTCAGCCCCTTGATCGAGATCGCGCTTGATTGCGGCGCGAGCGCATGCGTCACGTCCGCGCCCGCCGAGCCCGGCATCAGCGCCTCCATCACCGCGGCATCGGACAGCGTCCGCCGCGCGATCGCGACCATCAGCGACGAATCATCGGGCAGCTTCAGGCGCTTCAGCGCGTGGCTCAGTGCATCGGCGCCGATCTGCGCGGGCAGGCGGGTGACGATATCCTCGTACAGGGTCTGGCCAAGTGCGACCTGCTCGACGCGCTCCTTCTGGCGGAGGTGGCGGCGGATCGCGGCCAGCGCCTTGCCGGTGGTCGCGACGTTGAGCCATTGCGGCTGCGGCGACTGGCCCTTCGAGCGCAGGATTTGGACCTGGTCACCGTTCTCGATCACCGTCGACAGCGGCACGACGCGGCCGTTGACCTTCGCGCCGACCGCCTGATCGCCGAGATCGGTGTGCACCGCGTAGGCGAAGTCGATCGAGGTCGCGCCCTTGGGCAACTGGATCAGCTCGCCCTTCGGCGTGAACGCGAAGATGCGATCGGTGTACATCGCCATACGCGTGTGTTCGAGCAGCTCTTCCGGGCTCTCGGCGGTATCGAGGATCTCGACGAGGTCGCGGATCCAGCTGACCTGCCGGTCGCTGCCGTTGATCTGCTGCTTGTAGGCCCAGTGCGCCGCCAGCCCGAACTCGGCCTGGGCGTGCATGTCGGCGGTGCGGATCTGGATCTCGATCCGCGCGCTGTCGGCGTGGATCACCGAGGTGTGCAGCGAGCGATAGCCGTTGCGCTTGGGCGTCGAAATGTAGTCCTTGAACCGGCCCGGCACCATCGGCCAGCGCTGGTGGATGATCCCGAGCACCCGGTAGCAATCCTCCTCGGTCGGGACGATCGCGCGGAAGGCCATTACATCGGAGAGTTGTTCGAAGCTGATGTGGCGTTCGGACATTTTGCGGAAGATCGAATAGGGGTGTTTTTCGCGTCCCGAGATCTCCGCATCGACGCCGGCGCGCGACAGCACCAGCTTCAGGCCGGAGGCGATCTTTGCGATGCGATCGCCGTCGCCCTGCTTGAGCTGTTCGAGGCGGCGGTTGATCGATTCGGACGCTTCGGGCTCGAGCTGTTCGAACGCGAGCGACTGCATCTCGCGCATGAACTCGTACATGCCGATCCGCTCGGCGAGCGGCGCGTAGATGTCCATCGTCTCCTTGGCGATGCGACGGCGCTTCTCGGGCTTGGCGATGTGATGCAGCGTCCGCATGTTGTGCAGACGGTCGGCGAGCTTCACCAGCAGTACGCGGATGTCGTCGGACATCGCGAGGAGGAATTTGCGTAGGTTCTCCGCGGCGCGTTCGTTCTCGGTCTGCGCCTCGATCTTGCTGAGCTTTGTCACGCCATCGACCAGCCGCGCGACGGAGGCGCCGAACAGCCGCTCGATCTCCTCGGGCGTGGCGACCGTATCCTCGATCGTGTCGTGGAGGATCGCGGTGGCGATCGTCTCGGCATCGAGATGGAGGTCGGTCAGGATCCCGGCCACCTCGATCGGGTGGCTGAAATACGGATCGCCGCTCGCGCGCTTCTGCGACCCATGCGCCTGCATCGAGAAGACATAGGCGCGGTTCAGCATCGCCTCGTCGGCGTCGGGATCGTAGTCGAGGACGCGATCGACCAGTTCATATTGGCGCAGCACGGACCGTAGATGGGGCCGGGCTGCGCCCTTTTGCAACAAAATCCTTGTTATCTCGCGTGGTTGTTGCACGCGGCGAGCGCTTCGGCGTCATAGGCCTTGCCCGCGACCGTGAAACTGGCGAGCGGCCCGGCGCGCTTGGCGACCGCGGCACAGAGGATAACGTCGCGTTGTGGCGCCTTGCTGGCGACGAACGCCGCATTCTCCCAGCGCCACGGCGTGCCGTTGGTGATCAGCCGCGTCGAGGCGGGCGCCGCGGCGGGGACGGCAACATAATAATTGATCGGGGTCTGGGCCGATGCCGGTGTCGCGACCAGCGCGGCGAACCCCGTCGCCAGAGCGGGTACGGCGGTCAGAAGGGCGCGAGTGATGCGAGACATCGGTCGACTCCTAAAAGGTTTCTAATTGCTACTTATCTGGATACGTTTTCAGTTGCAACTGAAAACTGACCGCCATTCCGCTCCGGCATTTCGCTTCGGCCTTTTATGCGGTACCGTTGCTGTCCAATAAGGAAGACGCCGTGGGAAAATTGCGCGAACCCCTGCTCGAATGCAGCCTGCCTGCCGCGCTGGAGGCGATGGGCGAGCGCTGGTCGTTCCTGATCCTGCGCGCGTCGTTCAATGGCCTGCATCATTTCGAGGAGTTCCAGTCGGAACTGGGGATCGCGCGCAATATCCTGGCGAACCGGCTGGCGCGGCTGGTCGAGCATGGGATTCTGGAGCGGCAGCCTATTCCGGAGGACCGGCGGAAGATCGCCTACGGCCTGACCGACAAGGGTTTCGCGCTGCTGCCGACGATGATCGCGCTGCGGCAGTGGGGCGAGCGGTGGGAGACGTGCGTGCCGGCGTTCCCGATCCTGGTCGACGAGCGCGATCGGCGGCCGTTGCAACCGGTGTCGGTGCGGTCGCATGATGGGCGGGTGCTGGGGAAGGGGGATCTTATCTGGGCGCTGCCTGGGGAGGTTGCGGGGGATGGGGTGGAGGCTGAGGCGGCGGAGTAATCCCCCTTCTGCTCCCCTCCCTGGAAGGGAGGGGCTGGGGGTGGGTCGGCTCGGGGCTAGTGCCGGCGTTCGCCAATGAGCCGACCCACCCCCTACCCCTCCCTTCCAGGGAGGGGGGGACTGTTGCGTCAGCGTGTCGGTAGCGCTTCCAGCACCGTGCGGATCGCATCCGGCAGCGCGACCGGGCGGCCTGTTTCGAGATAGACGTGCACGCTGACCATCGTGATCACCGTGTGCAATTCCCCCGTCTCTGCATGCGCGAGCTCGAACCGCTTCGTCAGGCTCGTCGTACCGAGCTTCTCGATCCGGACGAAGGCCTCGATCGTGTCACCGAGGCGGAACGGCTTGAGGTAGTCGATCTCGGTCCGGCGGACGTTGAATTCGGTGGTCGGCCAGACGTCCGGCAGAGCCTCCGCGATCCCGGTCCATTCCCAGAACTCGGTGACCGCGACGTCGGCATATTCGAGATAGCGCGAGTTGAAGACGATACGCTGGCCGTCGATCTCGGCATAGCGCACGCGGAACCTGGTCGAGAAGGTGAACCCCGGCCTCATGTCAGAAGATCAGCTTCACGCCGACCAGTGCCAGCACGGTCGCGAGGACGGGGACCAGCACGCGGTCGGAGACGCGCGTCGCGATCAGGCTGCCGACGATGATGCCGGGAATCGAGCCGATCAGCAGCGACACGAGCAGGTCGACGTCGACCGAGCCGAGAATCCAGTGGCCGATCCCGCCGAGCAGCGTCAGCGGCACGGCATGGGCGATGTCCGAGCCGACCAGCCGGTTGATCGGGAGGGTGGGGTACAGGATCAACAGCGCGGTCATGCCCAGCGCGCCGGCGCCGACCGAGGTCAGCGAGACGAGCACGCCGAGAACTGCGCCGAGCAGAATCGTCAGCATCGCCTGGCGTTCACCGCCTACAGTGCCGATGCGCGGGGTCAGCCACGCGACGATCCTGCCGCGGAAGAACGTCGCGACCGCCGACAGTATCAGCGTGACGCCGAGCACGACGGTGATCGCGTGGCCGGTGTCGGACGATTTCTCGCCGAGGTGGTTGAGCACGAGCAGCGTGGCGATCGCCGCGGGGACGCTGCCGGTGGCGAGCCGGCGGACGACCTGCCAGTCGACCGTGCCGCGCCAGCCATGCACCGTCGTCCCGACCGTCTTGGTCGCCGACGCGTAGAGCAGGTCGGTGCCGACCGCGGTGGCGGGGTGGAAGCCGAAGACGAGCACCAGCAGCGGTGTCATCAGCGATCCGCCGCCGACACCCGTCAGCCCGACGATGAGGCCGACGAGCACGCCGGCCACCGAATATAACGGATTGATATCCACGCTGGCGGGTTAGCCGGCGCCACGCGCGGGCGTGTTGACGCCCATCGACTGGAGATATTTCTTCACGTTGCGCGCCGCCTGGCGGAGCCGCTGTTCGTTCTCGACCATCGCGATCCTCACATAGCCCTCGCCGTTTTCGCCGTAGCCCACCCCTGGAGCCACCGCGACGTGCGCGTGAGTCAGCAATTGTTTGGTGAACTCAAGGCTACCTAAGTGCGCGAGCGCGGGCGGGAGCGGGGCCCAGGCGAACATGCTCGCGCGGGGGCTCGGGATGTCCCACCCAGCGCGGCCGAAGCTCTCGACCAGCACGTCGCGGCGCTTGTGGTAGAGCTGGCGGTTGCGCTCGACGATGTCCTGCGGGCCGTTGAGCGCGGCGCACGCTGCGGCCTGGATCGGCGTGAACGCGCCGTAGTCGAGGTACGACTTCACGCGCGTCATCGCCGCGATCAGCGTCTTGTTGCCGACCCCGAAGCCCATCCGCCAACCGGCCATCGAATAGGTCTTGCTGAGCGAGGTGAACTCGATCGCGACGTCCTTCGCGCCCGGCACCTGGAGGATCGAGGGGGTCGGCTTGCCGTCGAAATACAGCTCCGAATAGGCGAGGTCGGAGATCACCCACAGCTTGTGCTTCTTCGCGAAGGCGACGACGCGCTCGTAGAAGGCGAGGTCGACGACCTCGGCGGTCGGGTTCGACGGATAGCCCATCACCAGCACCGACGGCGCGGGCACGGTGAACGCCATCGCCCGCTCGAGGCTCTCGAAATACGCCTCGTCCGGCGTCGTCGGCACCGCGCGGATCGTCGCGCCGGCGATGATGAAGCCGAAGGTGTGGATCGGATAGGACGGGTTGGGCGCGAGCACGACGTCGCCGGGCGCGGTGATCGCGGTGGCCAGACTCGCGAGGCCCTCCTTTGAGCCCATCGTCACGACGACCTCGGTCTCGGGATCGACGTCGACACCGAAGCGGCGGCCGTAGTAATTCGCCTGGGCTTTCCGGAGCCCGGGGATGCCCTTCGACTGCGAATAGCCGTGCGCGCTGGGTTTGCGCGCGACTTCGACGAGCTTCTCGATGACGTGCTCGGGGGGCGGCAGGTCGGGATTGCCCATGCCGAGATCGATGATGTCCTCCCCGCCCGCGCGCGCCGCCGCCCGCATCGCGTTCACTTCGGCGATGACATAGGGGGGCAAGCGTTTGATGCGGTAGAAGTCTTCGGACATGATCAGCCTCTAGCTGGAGGAGCGGGTGCTGTACCGCAGGTGAGCGGGGGCGTCATCCGCCTCATTCGTCGCGGGGGCGAAAGCTGGGGTATTCAGTCAATCCTCCCCCGCAAGGGGGAGGTGGCACCGAAGGTGACGGAGGGGGAGGCAGGCGCAACCTCGGCTCCGTGTCCTCCCCCTCCGTCTGGCAAGGGCCAGCCACCTCCCCCTGGCGGGGGAGGATCGTGGAGTTTCCTGCGACCAACAATCGTCGATGTGACCATGCTTCCGCCGAGCCGGCGTCTGCGTTAAGCTCCCGAAAAAGCAGAGGATGCCATGGCCGATACTCCTCCCGACGCCTCGACGCCGACCCTCCCCGATCTCCAGCATTGGACGTGGGTGATGGGGCGTGCGCAGCAGATGATGATGGAGCAGGGGCTCGCGGCGATGCAGGCCAAGCCCGAGGGAATCCCGGCCATTCCCGGCTTCACCGACCCCGCGACGCTGGAGCGTGCGCGCGATTTCTGGGCCGAGAGCCTTACGTTGTGGCAGCGGTTTCTCGATCCGGCCAAGGCGCCCGACTCCGCCCCCGTCACCGACAAGCGCTTCAAGGCGCCGCAATGGCGCGAGCCGGTGTTCGACCTGATCCGGCAGAGTTATGAGCTGATCGGCGACCACATGCTGCGCGGTGTCGAGGCGGTCGACGGGCTCGACCCGAAGCAGAAGGAGCAGTTGCGGTTCGCGACCAAGGGGTTCGTCGATGCGATGAGCCCGACCAATTTCGCGCTGACCAACCCGCAGGTGATCGAGAAGACGATCGAGACGCGCGGCGAGAATCTGCTCAAAGGCCTGCAGAACATGATGGCGGATCTTGCCCGCGGGCAGGTGACGCATACGCCGGACGGCGCATTCGAACTCGGGCGCAACCTGGCGATGACGCCGGGCAAGGTGGTGAAACGCACGCCGCTCTACGAGCTGATCCAGTATAGCCCGACCACCGAGAGCGTGCTGGCGGCGCCGCTCGTCATCTTTCCGCCGTGGATCAACCGGTTCTACATCCTCGACCTGACGCCGGAAAAGAGCTTCATCCGCTGGGCGGTCGAGCAGGGCATCACCGTGTTCATGGTGTCGTGGAAGTCGGCCGATTCGAGCATGAAGGACGTGGTTTGGGACGACTATGTCGGTGCGCAGGTCGAGGCGATCGATACGGTTCGCGCCGCGCTCGACGTGCCGGCTGTGCATACGATCGGCTATTGCGTGGCGGGGACGACGCTGGCCGCTACGCTGGCGTTGCTGGCCGCGCGTGGCGAGGCCGCGAAGGTGGCTAGCGCGACGTTCTTCACCGCGCAGGTCGATTTCGCGCAGGCTGGCGAGCTGCAGCATTTCATCGACGACGAGCAGTTGAAGATGGTCGCGTCGTTGTCGCCCGAGGGGTTCCTCGACGGGCGCTACATGGCGACGACCTTCAACCTGTTACGCGGGCGCGACCTGATCTGGAACTACGTCACGCAGAATTACCTGCTGGGGCAGGATTACGTGCCGTTCGACCTGCTCCACTGGAACGGCGATACGACCAACCTGCCTGCGAAATGGCATCTGAGCTATCTGACCGACCTGTACCGCGACAATTTGCTGGTGACGGGCACGATGACGGTGGACGGTACGCCGATCGATCTGACCAAGGTCTCGACGCCGAGCTATGTCCAGGCGGGGCGCGAGGATCATATCGCGCCGGCCGAAAGCGTCTGGAAACTCACGCAATTATTTGCCGGGCCGCTGAAGTTCGTGCTGGCGGGGTCGGGGCATATCGCGGGCGTGGTCAATCCGCCGGCTGCGGGGAAGTATCAATACTGGACCAATTCGGGGGCGCACACGACTCTCGGCGACTTCGTTGCCGGTGCGACGGAGACGAAGGGCAGTTGGTGGCCGGATTGGGTCGAATGGTTGCGCGCGCTTGGTGCCGAGACGGTGGCCGCGGACGGTGCGCGGCTGCCGGGCGAGGGGGCTCTGAAGGCGCTTGGCGAGGCGCCCGGCGAGTATGTGAAGAGCCGATAGCGCTACCTTACGTAAACGTCATGGTGCGCTGCACAATTAAATTGTGCGCTGCGAAAATTCGTGTATGAAGACCGCGACATAACTCCGAAGAGAGGTGCGTGGATGGTGGATATCGTGAAACGGACGGCTAAAGCCGGTTCGAAGCCTGCCGCCATCGCGAAGGCTCCTCGGACCGTCGCCAAGCCGGCGAAACCGGCATTCGAGCCGATCGCCAAGACGCCGGCACCTCAACCTCTCGCGGCAGCTTTTGTATCGCCGCACACGGACATTCCCGCCCCGATTCAGGCCGCCGTGCCATTGGGGATCCCAGCTAGCGAAACAAAGGACGCCATGATGGATACGATCCAGAGCATCACCGAGAAGACCAAGGCCCTCTTCAGCGGCTCGAACACTGCCGAGTTCACCGAGCAGGCCAAGGGCGCGATGGAGAAGTCGGCCAAGATGGCGGAAGATTTCGTCGCTTTCGGCAAGGGCAACATCGAGGCGCTCGTCGAGTCGTCGAAGATCGCCGCGAAGAACGTCGAAGCGCTCGGCCAGGAAGCTGCCGAGTACGCCAAGACCTCGTTCGAGAGCGCGACCGAAGCCGCCAAGACGCTCGCCGCCGCCAAGTCGCCGACCGAGTTCATGAAGCTCCAGGGCGATTATGCGCGCACCGCGTTCGATACGATGATCGCCGAGGGCTCGCGCTCGACCGAGCGGATGCTCAAGATGTTCGGCGAGTTCGCGCAGCCGATCTCGAACCGCGTTGCGGTCGCGACCGACAAGATGAAGATCTCGGCGTAAGTCGACGGCGCGCGGCCTTCGGGCAGTGCGTTACGAGAGGGGCGGCCGTCGTGCGACGGTCGCCCCTTTTGCGTTTGCGGTTTTCGCGCGACGTGTGCCGGCGCCCCCTTGCCCTTGCCCCCCGACATGCCATATTTTGGCAGCATGCTTTTGACCCCTGAAATGACGACTCCCCAGCGGACGGGCGAGCAGATGGCCGAGCGCCGCGACGATAATGGCGAGGACGGCCATGATGGCACCGGGGGTGGCACCGGCGCCGGTATCGCGACCAAGACGCGCGCGAAGACCAAACAGCCGACGCCGTACCGCGTGCTGATGCTCAACGACGACTATACGCCGATGGAGTTCGTCGTACTGTGCCTCCAGCGCTTCTTCCGGATGGACATGGAAGCCGCGACTCGCGTGATGCTGCACGTCCACCAGAAGGGCGTCGGGGTCTGCGGGACGTTCAGCTACGAGGTCGCGGAGACCAAGGTGTCGCAGGTGATGGATTTCGCCAAGCAGAACCAGCATCCGTTGCAGTGCACGCTGGAGAAGGCCTGAGACTGCCGGTTTGAGCTAATTCTCCCCCGCCAGGGGGAGGATTGAAGGAAGAGTTTACCGCGCGGGTGGCAACCAGCGCAGGTCGAGCCCTTCGAACCGGTCGATATAGTTCGCCGCCTGCGCCAGTTGCACCTCTTTGAGCAGCGTGACCCGGCCCATTTCGCGGCGGATCAGGCCGTCTTCCTCGAGTTGTCGCAGCATGCGGTTGACGTGGACCGCGGTGAGTCCGGTAGCGTCGCCGATCTCCTCCTGTGTCAGGCCGAGCGTAAAGCTGTTGCCCATCGCGCGGTCGCGCATCCGCAACCGGTTGCGCATCTCAATCAGCAGCGCGGCGATCCGCGCCTTGGCCGAGGTGCGACCGAGTGCGGCGAGGCGGTCGGTGAGCGCGACCTTCTCCATCTGGTTCATCACCATGATGAGCGCCGATAGCCGCGGGTGATCAATGACGAGCCCGGTCATCGCCGAGCGATCGAACGAACAGACCGTGCAATCGGTCAGCGCGACCACCGTCTCGGGCGAATCGCGATAGACGAGCGCCGAGACCGCCAGCATGTCGCCGGCATAAAGAAAGCGCAGAATCTGGCGGCTGCCGTCGTCAAGCAGCACATAGCTCATCGCCATGCCGCGTTGCAGGATGAAGAGTTCGGCCTGCGGATCATTCTCGCGCACGAGGACGGCACCGCGACGCAAGTCCCGCGGGCGCTCCTCCAACCGCGCTAACGCAGCCTTCTCGTTCATCGACAGGTCGATGAGATCGCCGACGCGGTCGGCGAAGCAGCTGTCCGGCACTCTGTAATGGTCCCCAATGTTCGAGAACCACAGAGCAAAGCTAGGATTTCCGCGCATTAAAGTCGATCAAGCGCGGGGCGTTAGCGCCGCGGAGGGCGCGGGGCAGGTCCCAGCGCGGGACTTGGCCCTGGGGCAGCGTCCGCCTGTCGCCCGATCGATGCGCGGCCCTTGCGCAGAACGCCAGCCGCGATAGACACCCGGGATGGACCGTATTCTCATTCGCGGCGGCAATCGCCTGTCCGGGCGCTTGCCCATCTCCGGGGCGAAGAACGCCGCGCTCACGCTGATGCCGTGTGCGTTGCTGACCGAAGAGCCGCTGACGCTGCGCAACCTGCCGCGGCTGGCGGACGTCGACGGCTTTGGTCACCTGCTCAACCAGCTTGGCGCGTCGACCGCGATCCAGGGGACGCGGCCGGAAGATTTCGGCCGGGTGATGACGATCCGTGCGGGGAACCTCACCTCGACCGAAGCGCCGTACGACATCGTACGCAAGATGCGCGCGTCGATCCTGGTGCTCGGGCCGCTGCTCGGGCGTGGCGGCGAGGCGACGGTGTCGCTGCCTGGGGGCTGTGCCATCGGCAATCGCCCGATCGATCTTCACCTGCGTGCTCTGGAGGCGATCGGCGCCGAGCTGGAGATGGCGGCGGGCTATGTGAAGGCGATCGCGCCGGGCGGGCGCCTGCCGGGCGGACGCTTCCGCTTCCCGATCGTGTCTGTGGGCGCGACCGAGAATGTCGTGATGGCGGCGGTGCTCGCCAAGGGGACGAGCGTGATCGAGAACGCCGCGCGCGAGCCCGAGATCGTCGACCTGTGCAACTGCCTTGTCGCTATGGGTGCGTCGATCGATGGGATCGGCACCGAGACGCTGACGATCGAAGGTCGCGATCGGCTGCACGGCGCGACCTATGCGGTGATGCCCGACCGGATCGAGGCGGGCAGCTATGCGTGCGCGGCGGCGATCACCGGCGGCGACCTGGAGCTGGTCGGCGTGGCGATCCCGGACATGGGCGCGACGATCGATGCGCTGGTCGAGGCGGGCGTGTCGGTGACGCCGACCAAGGACGGCGTGCGGGTCGCGTCGGACGGCGTGCTGAAGCCGCTGACGCTGTCGACCGCGCCTTATCCGGGTTTCGCGACCGACATGCAGGCGCAGTTCATGGCGATGTTGTGCAAGGCGGACGGCGCCAGCGTGCTGACCGAGACGATCTTCGAGAACCGCTACATGCACGTGCCGGAACTGGCGCGGATGGGGGCGGATATCCAGGTGCGCGGACGTACTGCAGTGGTTCGTGGGGTGGACAAGCTGGTCGGGGCGCAGGTGATGGCGACCGATCTCCGGGCTTCGATGAGCTTGATTTTGGCCGGGCTTGCGGCGGATGGCGAGACGTCGGTTGGGCGGGTTTATCACCTGGATCGTGGGTATGAGCGGTTGGAGGAGAAGCTGAGCGCGGTTGGTGCGGATATCGAGCGTGCTAGCGACGGGTGATTTTGGCGGGTGCGTAGGTTGAACGGGGGCTAGCCCTCTCCCCTTCGGGGAGAGAGTTGGGTGAGGGGCGCCACGGGCGACAGCATTTGGAACTGCCCCTCACCCCGACCCTCTCCCCGAAGGGGAGAGGGAGTAGGTCGCCAGGCGTTTGCGGTGGCTTCCTTGTTGGCTGCGGACGCTGTGGGGTTCGGTCTAGGCAGCGCTACCCTTCCTAGTTCCCCCGCGAAGGCGGAGGCCCAGGGTCAAGCAAGACCGTCCTCTGTAATCCGGTAGACAGTCACTCAGCGCCGCCGGCAAAGCCGCCGTCGGACGGGTTCGGCTAGCCGACCCGCCGGCCGTGCCGGGCGCTGCCCGCTTCGCTTTTGCTCGCGGGCATCGGCTGCGCTTTGCGCTGCCTGCGTCCGTCAGTACATGTGCTGCCCACCATTGATGCTCAGTGTAGACCCAGTAACGAACCCGCCCTCCTCCGAACACAAGAACGCGACCCCGCGGGCGATCTCGGTAGCTTGGCCAAGGCGCCCGACCGGGATCTTCGCGACGATCTTCTCCAGCACGTCGGCCGGCACTGCCGCCACCATGTCCGTATCGATATACCCAGGCGCGATTGCGTTGACCGTCACGCCCGCACGCGCGCCTTCCTGCGCCAGGGCTTTCGTGAAGCCGTGGATGCCGGACTTGGCCGCAGCATAGTTCACCTGGCCATACTGACCGGCCTGACCGTTGATCGAGCCGATGTTGACGATCCGCCCCCATTTGCGCGTGCGCATGCCTGGGAACACCGCCTTGGCCATGTTGAAACACCCGCCAAGGTTGGTGTCCATCACCTCTTTCCAATCCTGGTACGTCATCTTCAGGATCGTGCCGTCGCGGGTGATGCCGGCGTTGTTCACGACGATATCGACATCGCCCAGATCGGCGGCGACCTGCGCGCAGCCGGCCTGACACGCGTCATAGTCGGCGACGTCCCACTTGTACGCCTTGATCCCGGTGCGCTCGGTGAACTCGCGCGCGCGGTCGTCGTTGCCGGCATAGGTCGCTGCGACGGTCAGGCCCATGTCCTGCAATGCGAGACTGATCGCTTCGCCGATTCCGCGCGTACCACCGGTTACAATTGCGACGCGTGCCATCAGTCTCTCTCCTCAGTGTTTTGCCGAAGGCTAGCCAGCCCGCACCCATCCTTCAAGCTCGCCCGCCAAAATGCTGCGCAACATTTCCACGCCGACCGGGCTGTCGTTGAGGCAGGGGAGGTAAGCGAAGTGCGTCCCGCCAGCCTCTTCGAAGCTCTCGCGCCCGCGGATCGACAGTTCCTCCAGCGTCTCCAGGCAATCGGCGGAAAAGCCCGGCGCGAAGATCGCGACCTTGGTCTTGCCCGCCTTGGCGAGCGCGACGAGCGTCTCGTCGGTCGCCGGCCCCAGCCACTTCTGCGGCCCGAACCGCGACTGGAACGCGATCGTCAGCTCGCGCCCCATCCGCTCGCCGAGCAACCGCGCGGTCTTCTGGCAGTGGCAGTGATACGGATCGCCCTGCTGCAAGGTGCGCTTCGGCATCCCGTGGAAGCTGGCCACGATCGCGTCGGGCGTGAAATCAAGCGCGGAGAGCCCCTCTTCGAGCGAGTCCTTTAGCGCGTCGACATAGAGCATGTCGTCATAGTAAGGCGGGAGCGTGCGGATTGCCGGCTGCCACCGAAGCCCCGCTAGATGCTTGAACGCCTTGTCGTTCGCGGTCGCGGTCGTTGCTGCGCAATATTGCGGGTAGAGCGGCGCGAGCAGGATGCGTTCGCAGCCCGCTGCCTTCATCGCGGTCAGCCGGTCCGAGATCGACGGATTGCCGTAGCGCATCGCCCAGTCGACCAGCACTTTTGGCCCGAATGCGTCCTTCAGCGCTGTCGCCTGCAACCGCGTGATCGCGGCCAGCGGCGAGCCATCCTCGCGCCAGACCTGCGAATAGGCGTGCGCGGACTTTTTCGGGCGCGTGTTGAGGATGATGCCGCGCAGGATCGGCTGCCACGCGATCTGCGGGATCTCGACGACGCGCGAATCGGACAGGAACTCGCCGAGATAGCGCTTCACCGATTTCGCATCGGGGCCATCGGGCGTGCCGAGGTTCATCAGCAACACGCCGATCTTGGGTTTCGGAATCGGGGGATGATCGGGGGGCAGGGTCATGGCGCTGGTCTTAAAGGCAAATTGCGGATGCGGAAGCCCGTTGACGCATAGAGTGCGTTGGCGATCGCGGGCGCGACCGCGGGGACGCCGAGTTCGCCGACGCCGCCGGGGGCTTCGTCGCTACGGATGACCTCTACCGTGATATCGGGCGTGTCGGCGAGGCGGGGCAGGCCGATCGTGTCGAACCCGCGTGCGTCGGCGAGGCCGCGGGTGAAACCGGTCGATGCGCCGAGTGCGGCGGCCATGCCGAAGATCAGCCCGCCCTCGATCTGTTGGCGAACGATGTCGGGGTTGATCTGCGCACCGCAATCGACCGCGGCGACGAGGCGGTCGACCACCGGGCGCTGGTCCGCCCCGATGTGCGCCTCTGCCATGACGGCGATGTAGCTGCCGCGGAACGCGTAGGCTGCGATGCCCTGGCCGCTGCCGGCGACGCCGCCGTCCCAGCCGCCGAGCGCCGCTGCGGTCGACAGACAGCGCGCGAGTCGCGGTTCGCCGCCAAGCATGGCGATGCGGAACGACATCGGTTCGGACTGCGCGGTGCGCGCGAGTTCGTCGAGGAAGCATTCGGTGAAGAACGCGGTGTAGCCATGCGCGCCACCGCGGAGGTAGCCGGTCGGGATGCCGATCTCGGCGGGGTGGTGCTCGACCGTATAGGCGGGGATGCGATAGACCGGCGCCGCGCCCGCGACGGCATAGCGGTCGCCTTTGACGCCGATCAGCGCCGCTTCGGTTGCGAGGCCCGGCATCATCCGGCGTGCCATCTCGGCGCCGGTGGAGGGGGCTGCGATGTTGGCCGACCAGCCCATGATCGCGCCGTTGGGGGCGAGCCGCGCGGCCATTTTCGCGACGGCGGGTGGGCGGTAGTGATCGTGAAGCGAATCCTCGCCGCGCGACCAGACGAGGCTGACTGGGCGGCGGAGTTTGACCGCGAGCACCGCCGCTTGTTCGGCGACATCGTGTTCGAGCGCGGCGCCGAACGATCCGCCGATCAGCATCGGATGGACGACGACGGCATCCTCGCTGAGGTCCGCCGCGCGTGCCGCTGCCGATCGTGCGAGCCCCGGCGCTTGCGTTGCCAGCCAGAGTTCGAGGCGGCCGTTCGAGAAGGAGGCGGTCGCGCTGCGGGTCTCGATCGCTGCGTGCAGGCCCAGGCTTGCGCGGTAGGCGGCGGTGAGGAGCTTGGCGCCCTGGAAGGTCGCGGCAACGTCGCCTGCCGAGGCCATCTGCTTGCCGGGACGGGCTAGCGCGGCGTCGAGTGTTGCGTCGATCGACTTGGTATCGGGGAGGGGGGCGTCGTTCTCGAATCGCGGGGCGAGGGCGTCGAGCGCCTTTTGTGCGGCCCACCCTGTCGTCGCGACGGCCGCGACCCAGCGCGGGTTCTCGACCACCGACAGCACGCCGCGGATGCGATCGGCGGCGGCGCGGTCGACCCTAGTCAGGCGACTGCCGACCGGGCCTTGGCGGATTGCGGCGTGGACCATGTCGGCGAGGCGGACGTCGCCCGCGAAATTGGCCGAGCCGTCGACTTTCGACGGGGTGTCGAGGCGGGGGACGGATTTGCCGACCAACTTGCCGGCGCCCTGGATGCCGAGCGGTAGGGGATCGGGGAGGGTAAACTTCGCGGCCTCCTCGGCGAGTTCGGCGAAGCGGATGCGCTTGGTTTGGTAGGTGCAGAAGCCGGCGTCGACGTTGACCTGGGTCCAGTCGGCGTCCCAGCGCTTGGCCGCCGCCATGCAGAGCAGCGCGCGGGCGCCTGCGCCGGCCTCTCGGCAGGCTTGCTCGAACATCCGGATCGAGCTGGATCCGCCGGTGAGCATCGGTGGTTGCGGGGTGCCTTGCGGGAGGCGGTCGAACAGGCTTTCGAACAGGTCGTGCGTGCCGATTGGGTTGGCGTAGAGCGGGTTGAGGGGGGCGGGCTCGACGCCGATCGTGCGCCAGTCCGCGCCGAGCTCGTCCGCGACGATCTGGGGGAGGGTGGTGTAGACGCCCTGGCCGTGTTCGACTTGCGGGACGGCGATGGTGACGTGGCCGTCGGTGCCGATCTTGAGCCACGCGCCGAATGGCGTTTCGCCGGGGTTGGCGACGAGGTTTGGGGCGTAGGTTCGTGGCCAGAGACCCCAGGCGACGACGAGCCCGATCCCCGCGCCGCCGCCGACTAAAATCTCACGCCTGCTAATCATGAGGTGGCTCTAATCCTTCTCCCCCACGGGGAGAAGGTGGCGCGAAGCGTCGGATGAGGGGGAGTGGGTCTCCGGGACTTTGCCGGGAGTCTCACTGCCCCTCTCCCTTCCGTCGCCAAGTGGCTCCTCCCTCCCTCTCCCCGTAGGGGCGAGGGAATTTAGGCTAGCGCTCGGTAAGTGGCTTTCAGCGTCACCTTGTCGATCTTCTCCGTCCCCAGTCTCGGCAGCGGCTCTTCCGAAATCCAGATTCGCTGCGGTATCTTGAACGCGGCGATGTGCTGGTGGAGGAATGCGGTCAGGTCGTCCGGGGTCAGCGTCTCGCCGTCCTGTGGCACTACCACCGCACCGGGGACCTCGCCGAAGCGCTCGTCTGCGAGGCCGAACACGGCGGCTTCCGCGACCGCTGAATGCTCGTACAACGCCGCCTCTACCTCCTGGCACGAGATGTTCTCGCCGCCGCGGATGATGATGTCCTTCTTGCGATCGACGATGAACAGGTAGCCGTCCTCGTCGAGGTAACCGATGTCGCCGGTCCGGAAATAGCCGTCCGACGTGAACGCTCCGGCAGTGGCGTCGGGGCGGTTCCAGTATTCCTTGAAGTTGCAGATCGTGCGGATGCAGACCTCGCCGCGCTGGCCCTGGTCGACCGGGTGTCCGGCATCGTCGAGGATCGCGAGGTCGACCAACGGTGCGCTGGGGCGTCCCGCGGAATTGGGCTTGGCGAGGTAGTTGCCGCGCCAGTTGCCGGTGCCGACCGCGTTGGTCTCGGTCAGGCCGTAACCGATCAGCGGCGCGCTTCCGCCCATTTCCTCGTCGATGCGGCGGACGTGATCGACCGGGCGGGGTGCACCGCCCGCGGCGAAATCGGTGACGGTCGACAGGTCGTACTTCGCGCGGTCGGGGTGGTTGAGGATCTCGAAGCTCATCAAGGGCACGCCGACGAAATAGGTGACGCGCTCCGCCTCGATCAGCCGCATCGCCTCGCCTGCATCCCATTTCGGCATCAGCACGAGTTTGCGCCCCATCGCGAAGCTTTGGAGGAACACGGGTACCTCCCCGGTGATGTGGAACAGCGGGATCGTCAGCAGCGTAACCGGCTGGCCGACCGGTGGATTGCCTTGCGCGGTGGCGATGCCGACCATCATCATCGCCTGGCCGAGATAATTGAAGATGCCCTGCACGATTGCGCGATGCTCGGAGAGCGCGCCCTTCGACTGGCCGGTCGAGCCCGACGTGAACAGGATCGTCGCGTGGTCCTCGGGCCCGAGCAGCGGGAGGTCGGCGGTGTGATCGTCCTTTGCGAACACGGCTTCGAGCGCTTCGGCTAGCGGTCGCGAATCGTCGATCTCGACCACTGGCGTGCGTAGGCCCGCGATCTGGGCCAAGCGCCTTACCCGTGGCGGATCGGCGAACACGAGTGCGCAATCGACCTCGCCGATCGCGGTCTCCAGTTCCTCCGACTGCCACCAGCCGTTGAGCAGGGTCGCGACGCCGCCGGCCATGATGATGCCCATGTACAGCACAATCCAAGACGGCGAATTGCGCATCGCGATGCCGACTCGGTCGCCTTTGGTGATCCCGTACCTGCCGATCAGGGCGCGGGCGGTGCGCTCGGCGGCGGCGTAGACCTCGCCGAAGGTCAGCCGTTCGGCGCCCGAGACGAGGAAGACGGCGTCGCGGTGCTCGTTGGCGTAGTGCGCGAAATAATAGCTGAGCGCGGGCGGGGCGGCGGCGATCGTCGGCAGCGTGACCCCGAACCGCTCGACCGATCCGAGCGCGAGCATGCCGTCGGGCGCGGTCAGCGCGGCCATCGTCGAATCCATAGCTGTATCGAGCTCGGTCCGCATATCGCTCTCCTACTTGGTCTTATCGTTATCGGTCTTTATGCAGGGGCGAACGCGTGGGGAAAAGCCTTTGATCCTGTCGACCATTTCAGCTGCCGTCGGCAGTCACATCCGCTTCGAGGATCTGGGGCTCCACCCCGACGTCTTCTCGATCGGCTTCTTTACGCTGCGTTGGTACAGCCTTGCCTATATCGGCGGGATCCTGCTCGGCTGGTGGTATCTGCTGAAGCTGCTCGCCCAGCCCGGCGCACCGATGGCGCGGCGGCATGCCGACGACCTGGTGTTCTACGCGACGCTCGGCATCATCCTCGGCGGGCGGCTCGGCTATGTGATCTTCTACGCGCCGGAGATGTTCCTGCATCCGCTGCGTATCTTCCGGCTCTGGGATGGCGGCATGTCGTTTCATGGCGGCGTCATCGGCACGTCGATCGGGCTGATCCTGTTCGCGCGGAAGCACCAGCTCAACTGGTTGCGCGTGCACGATTATATCGCGTGCTGCGTGCCCTTCGGACTGTTCTTCGGGCGGCTGGCGAACTTCGTGAATGGCGAACTGTGGGGCAAGCCGACCGATGTTGCGTGGGGGATCATCTTCGAGCGCACGGTGCCGTTCGGGATGGTCGAGCCGGCGCGGCACCCGAGCCAGCTGTACGAGGCGGGGCTGGAGGGTATCGTCCTGTTCGCGCTGCTGTGGTTCGCGTTCTGGAAGACCAAGGCGCGGTATGACCCGGGCAAGCTCGTCGGGTTGTTCGTGCTGGGGTACGGGATCGCGCGGTTTACCGTCGAGTTCTTCCGCGAGCCGGATTCGCAGCTGCGGGCGTTTGCCGAGCATACCGGGCTGCACATGGGGCAGTGGCTGTGCGTGCCGATGATCGTCGGTGGCGCGTATCTGGTGGCGACGTCGGCCAAGCGGCGCGTGCGGGTCGAGTCGATCGCGGGGACGGCGAGCGTCGCTTAACGCCCCTCCCGCTTGCGGGAGGGGTTGGGGGAGGGCATGGCCGCAAATGTCATGGCCAACGATAATCCAGCCCCTCCCCTAACCCCTCCCGCAAGCGGAAGGGGGATAGACACCGCCCTCCCGGAACGTCTCGCCCGAGCGATTGCGCTCGCGGGTCCGATTCCCGTTGCGCAGTATATGGCGGCGGCGAACGCGCATTATTATGCGACGCGCGACCCGTTGGGGGCGGCGGGCGACTTCACCACTGCGCCCGAGATCAGCCAGATGTTCGGCGAGCTTGTCGGTTTGTGGTGTGCTGATCTTTGGGACCGCGCTGGGCGGCCCGAGGTGGCGTGGGTCGAGCTCGGGCCGGGTCGCGGGACGCTGGCCGCCGATGCCGCGCGGGCGATGGCGAAGGCCGGGCTGGAGCCGCCGGTACATTTCGTCGAGACCAGCCCCGCGCTGCGTGCCGCGCAGGCCGAGCGCGTGCCCGCTGCGACGTGGCACGACGCGGTCGACACGTTGCCCACCGATCGCCCGCTGATCGTCGTCGCCAACGAGTTCTTCGACGCGCTGCCGATCCGGCAGTTGGTGAAGCGCGAGCAGTGGCATGAACGGCTCGTCGCGGCGCAGGACCTGCTGTTCCTGCCGATCGCCGGGAAGCCGCTCCCGGATGCCGTCATCCCCGAGCCGTTCCGCGACGCGCCCGCAGGCTCGATCCTGGAAACCTCGCCTGCCGCCGTGACCATCATCCGTGGTCTCGCCAAGCGGATCGCCGCGCAGGGCGGTGCGCTGATCGCGATCGACTATGGCTATGAGGGGCCGGCGCTCGGCGACACGTTGCAGGCGGTGCGCGGGCATGCGTTCGCCAATCCGTTCGAGGCGCCCGGCGAGCACGACCTGACCGCGCATGTCGACTTCACCACGCTCGCTGCGGCCGCCCAAACGGAGGGCGCGGTCGCATGGGGGCCGGTGACGCAGCGCGACCTGCTCGGCGCGCTCGGGATCGATTCGCGGACGTCGGCGCTCGCCAAGGCGTCGCCTGCGCGGGCGGAAGCACTGGCGGCGGATCGGAGGAGGTTGATGGACGATATGGGTACGCTCTTCAAAGCGCTGGCGATCACCGCGCCGAACTGGCCGACACCGGCGGCATTCGCATGATCGCCTATCGCAATGCGGTGCCCGCCGACGGTGCAGAACTCGGTTCGATGGCGAAGCAGTCTTTCACCGATACGTTCGGTACGCTGTACCGGCCTGAAGACCTCGCCGCGTTCCTGGAGCAGACGTTTGGCGAGAACGGGCTTCCGGCGCAACTGTCCGACCCTGCCTTCACGGTGCGGGTCGCGGTGGACGAGGCGGGTGAGATCGTCGGGTTTGCGAAGATCGGCCCGGTGGCGTTTCCCGGCGACTGGCAGGCGACGGCGATCGAACTTCACCAGCTTTACGTGCGCAGCGACCAGCATGGTGCGGGTGTCGGCCCGGCGTTGATGGACTGGGTGATCGATGTCGCACGGGCCGATGGCCGGACGGAAGTTATCCTTAGCGTGTATGTGGACAACCACCGGGCGCATCGGTTCTATCAGCGATACGGCTTCGTCGAGATCGGGCGGTATGTGTTCATGGTCGGGGAGCAGCCTGATGATGACCGGATCATGCGGCTTGTGCTGTGATCGTCGGCGCTACCAGCATCGCGCGGAACGGTACCACCCCGGCGGAGGCCGGGGCCCAATTGGAAAGGTTGCAGTAACGATGCGCAGTCCCCTGTCAGCAACGTCCCCCAATTGGGCCCCGGCCTTCGCCGGGGTGGAGCTATCTGAGGGGCGGTCGCTATGACCATCGACCTCATCCGCGCGAAGGCGCTTGGCGACATCCCGCATGGCTTTCTCGGCCGGCGTGGCGGTGTCTCGACCGGGGCGTATGCCAGCCTCAACGTCGGCATCGGCTCCCATGATGATCCCGCCCACATCGCCGAGAACCGCCGTCGCGCTACCGAGGCGGTGCTGCCCGGTGCGAGACTCGTCGGTCTCTATCAAGTCCATTCCGCCGACGCGGTCACCGTGATCGAGCCGTTCGACGACGCGATCCGTCCGCATGCCGATGCGCTGGTCACTGACCGGCCCGGCCTCGCGCTCGGCATCCTCACCGCGGACTGCGCGCCCGTCTTGTTCGCCGACGCGCACGCCGGCGTCGTTGCGGCAGCCCATGCCGGCTGGAAAGGCGCGCTCGGCGGCGTCACCGATGCGACGATCCTCGCGATGGAGGCGATCGGTGCGCACCGCGACCGGATCGTCGCCGCGGTCGGGCCGTGCATCGCGCGCGCCAGCTATGAGGTCGACGACGGCTTCATCCGCCGGTTCTGCGAGGCGGATCCGGAGAACGAGCGCTTCTTCGCGGACGGTCGCGCCGTCGAGAACAGGGGCGATCATTACCAGTTCGACCTGGAGGCCTATGTCGTCAGCCGTCTCGCGGTCGCCGGGATCGGCCGGATCGAGGCGCTCGGGCTCGACACGTACACCGATGACGATCGCTTCTTCAGCTATCGGCGCGCGACCCATCGCGGCGAGCCCTCCTATGGGC
Organism: Sphingomonas sp. OK281; assembly: GCF_900115295.1. GTDB lineage: Bacteria > Pseudomonadota > Alphaproteobacteria > Sphingomonadales > Sphingomonadaceae > Sphingomonas. The sequence goes on from NZ_FOVZ01000002.1 coordinate 312,143, forward strand.
GCCAGATCAGCATAATCGGGCTGTAACGGAAGGCCGTAACGGTTCCCAAAGCCTGCGCCGGTCGTTTAGGCTCCGCACATCGGCTCGCATAAGACGGGCCACGCAGGAGCATATTGATGTCCGATACCCCCGAAAACGCCGGCGCCGTCCCCGCCGAAACCGAAGCGGACCTGACCGGCGTAGCGGCACGCGTCGCGCCGAAGCCCGAGATCGAGAAGATCGGCGGGCGGAAACTGAAGCCGTCGACGCTGATGATGGGCCACGGCTACGACCCCGCGCTGTCGGAAGGCTCGCTGAAGCCGCCGATCTTCCTCACCTCGACGTTCGTGTTTCCCAATGCGGCGGCGGGCAAGCGTCACTTCGAAGGCGTTACCGGCAAGCGTCCGGGCGGTGCCGAGGGGCTCGTCTATTCGCGCTTCAACGGGCCGAACCAGGAAATCCTCGAGGATCGTCTTGGCGTCTGGGAAGAGGCGGAGGACGCGCTCGCCTTCTCGTCGGGCATGTCGGCGATCGCCACGCTGTTCCTGGCGATGGTCAAGCCGGGCGACACGATCGTCCATTCGGGGCCGTTGTACGCGGCGACCGAGACGCTGATCGGGCGCGTGCTCGGCAAGTTCGGGGTCAAGTGGCTCGACTTCCCGGCTGGTGCGACGCGCGAGGAGATCGACGCGGTGATGACCGAGGCGGCGACCGGTAACGTCGCGCTTATCTATCTCGAAAGCCCGGCGAACCCGACCAACGCGCTGGTCGACGTCGAGGCGGTCGCGGCCAGCCGTGACGCGATCTTCAAGGGTGAGAAGCCGCCGATCGCGATCGACAACACCTTCCTCGGACCGCTGTGGTTCCAGCCGCTCAAGCATGGTGCGGATATCGTCGTGTACTCGCTGACCAAGTATGTCGGCGGGCATTCGGATCTGGTCGCGGGCGGCGTGCTGGGGTCGAAGGAGCACATCAACACGATCCGGACGATGCGGAACACGATCGGGACGATCACCGATCCGAACACCGCGTGGATGCTGTTGCGATCGCTGGAGACTCTCGAACTGCGGATGAGCCGTGCAGGAGAGAACGCGGCGAAGGTCTGCGCTTTTCTCCGTCACCATCCGAAGGTGGAGCGGGTCGCGTATCTGGGCTTCCTCGAGGACGAGCCGGGTATGGAGCGGCAAGCGGACATCTATCGTCGCCATTGCACGGGCGGCGGTTCGACCTTCTCGCTGTATCTCAAGGGCGGCGAGCGCGAGAGCTTCGCGTTCCTCGATGCGCTGAAGATCGCCAAGCTGGCGGTGTCGCTGGGTGGGACCGAGACACTGGCTAGCCATCCTGCGGGGATGACGCATCTGTCGGTGCCGGATGCGCGCAAGCAGGCGCTGGGGATCACGGACAACCTCGTCCGGATCTCGATCGGGGTGGAGGATCCGGACGATCTGATCGCCGATTTCGAGCAGGCGTTGGACACGATCTGAGCTGCTTAGACAACTCCCGATTTTTGTTCTCCCGCGAAGGGTCTCCCTTCAAAGTAATACTTTGAAGGGGCCCTGACGGCGGGAGCCCAGACTGGGTCCCCGCCTTTGCGGGGAAACAAGGAGTGGGCGTTACACAAGTGGCGCAAGGCGGGCGGGTTTTGGGTGAAGTCTTCGCCTTGACCCGCTAGCATGCTGCCAATGCCGATCTTTACCCCCATCCCGCAGCACGAGTTCGTCGCTGCAATCCACATCCTCGCCGCCAAGCTGGTCGAGGATACCGCGTGGAAACCCGATTATATCATCGGGATCGGTCGCGGTGGGCTCGTGCCGGCGGTGTTCCTCAGCCATGCGATCGGATTGCCGACGCTGTCGGTCGATTATTCGAGCCAGGTGAAGGACTTTGCCGACGAACCGCTGGTCAAGCTTGCCGCGCGCACGCGCGAGGGTGAGCGGCTGTTGTTTCTCGACGACATCAATGATTCGGGGCGGACGATCACGCATCTGCGCGGCGCGCTGGCGGCGGCAGGTGCGGTCGAGGGGGCGGTGCGGTTTGCGATGCTGATCGACAACGTCAGTTCGGCCGAGCGGATCGAGTATTGTGCGCGGACGATCGACCGGGCTGTGACGAAGGACTGGTTCGTGTTTCCCTGGGAGGCGGTGGCGCCGGCTGCGGCGATTGCCGAGGATGCGGCGGAAGTGCCTGAGCGGATTGCGTAATGTCTTGTTCTTCTGCGAATGCAGGAGGCCAGAGTTGCGCGGTCTGGGCTGAGTAACCCTGGATCCCTGCGTTCGCAGGAAAACGATAGACGAACAAAGGGCCGGCTCCCGTATGGGAAGCCGGCCCTCGCCCTCGATACGCTACGCGAGGGAACTGGGAAACTGGTTGGGCTCGAACGGGCGGGACGTCGGCAAAGCCGTCGTCGGTCGGGTCAGGCTGAGCCTGCCCGCCGTCCGTGCCGGCGGTTGCTCGCTTTCGCTAGCACCGGCCCGGGCTTTGCCGGGCTTACCGCCGGCAGTACCCCGGATTATCCGACTTATCGATTGCATTGCCGGCGAGGCCGCCACCGGCTGCACCGAGGACTGCGCCTAGCGTCCGGTCACCACGACCGGCGATGGTGTGGCCGAGCAGACCGCCGGCGAGCGCGCCGATGATCGTGCCGCCGGTGTTGTCGCAGCCGCGACGGCTGCGCGCGTTGTAGCGGCGGTCGTTGCCGCGATACTCGCGGTAGTCGCCGCGATAGCCACGGTCGTAGCCACCATCGCGGTAGCCGCCACCCTGGTAGCCATCGTAGCCACGCTCGTAGCGCGAGCCCCAGCGCTGCGCATCGGCGGCGGCGGGCACGAGGGCGGTCGCACCCAATGCGAGGGCACTGGCGGCGAGTGTAAAAGTCTTGAACATCGTGCGTCTCCCGTTGGGGATTTCGGCGGCGGCGAGGGCCGTGCTTCTATCCTCGATGAGACGCTTATGGGTGATTCGCATTGAGCTAAGCCTGAATGCCTCCGTTATCCGCTGTTCATGCTTCCGCGGATCGCCGGACACCCTATGAGGGATGCGATGCGGCGCTTGATCTCTGTCCTGTTCGTCGTCGTGAGCGTCTGCGCGATCGTGCCGACCTGGTCGGGCGAAGCGCGGCTCGACCTGCTCGGCAAGCGTGCGCAGTTGACCGCGACGCGCGTGATGCTCGATCGCACCAGACCGCGGCATGTGCGGGTCGGCGGGCTCACCTATCTTGGCGGGGTGGCGCTCGACAGTCGCGATCCGGCGTTTGGGGGATTCTCGTCGCTCGACGTTGCGCCGGCGGCGAACGGCAATCGCTTCACGATGCTGAGCGACGGCGGCAATATCGTCCAGTTCGACATGGGGGCCGACTGGCTCCCGCACCGGGTCGCGTTCGAGAACCTGCCTGCGGGGCCTGGCATCGGCTGGGAAAAGCGCGACCGCGACAGCGAATCGATGGCGATCGATCCGGTTACGGGGAAAATCTGGGTCGGCTTCGAGAATGGTAATTCGATCTGGCGCTATGCTGCGGGATTTGCGCGGTACGAGGCGCGGGTGATGCCGGAGGCGATGCGGAAATGGCCGTCGAACGGCGGTCCCGAATCGATGGCGCAGCTGCCCGATGGGCGTTTCGTCGTCATCAGCGAGGAGGCACATGTCCGTCGGCAAGACTGGTCCGGGTCGGAAGGCGAGCGGCTGCATACGCGGGAGGCGCTGATCTTCGCGGGCGATCCGGCCGGAGCGGGGGTGCCTGAGCGATTCGCGTATGAGCCGTTCGGGCGATATGACCCGTCGGACGTCACCGCGTTGCCGAATGGCGACCTGCTCGTGCTCGATCGTGGTTTCCGACTGCCGTTCACGTTCTCGGCGCGGATATCGCGGGTCGCGGCACGGGACGTGGCGGCGGGGCGAATCGCGCGCGGCCGTCTGATCGCGACGATCGATGCGCCGCTGATCCACGATAATTTCGAAGGGATCGACACGACGGTCGAGAACGGCGCGACGATCGTGTGGATCGTGTCGGACGACAACCAGATGTTTCTCCAGCGGACTCTGCTGCTGAAGTTCATGCTGGATCGCTAGCCCACAAACGCCGACGGCCCGCCCTGCGTGGTGCAGGGCGGGCCGCGGTGATCGTCTTGCCCGCCGCTATGCAGCGGGGACCTCAATCGTCGCTGTTAGGCGGCGACTGCCGACGATGCGATCTTCTTGACGACTTCGCGCTTGAGGCGGCGAACGCGGAGCGACAGCTTGTCGTCCGAGGTCTTCACCAGCCAGTTGTCGAGGCCACCGTTATGCTCGACGGTGCGCAGGCCATGCGTCGAGACGCGCAGCTTGACGCCCTTCTCGAGCGAATCGGAGAGAAGCGTGACGTTCTGCAGGTTCGGCAGGAACGTGCGCTTGGTCTTGTTGTTGGCGTGGGAGACGTTGTTCCCGACCATCCGGCCCTTGCCGGTCAGTTCGCAAATGCGCGACATGTGATTACCTATTCAAGTGTCGGGAGGAACCCCGGAAAGGCGCGCGGATAGCTGGCACGCCGGCTTTCGTCAACCGATTCACGTAAAACGCGTTGTGCAACCGGCAGCGCTCGGCGACGTTGTTACGCTATCGAACTGTTCAATAAAAGGGGATGTCTCATGCGTACGCTCTTGTCACTCGTCGCGATCGCGGTGCTCGTCGTGGTCGGCCTGATGTATTTCGGGATCATCAACATCGATCAGACTCGCCCCGGGGTGGTCCAGGCGCCGAAGTTTCAGGCCGACGTCGCCAAGGTCACGCTCGGTACGGAGAACAAGACCGTCGCGGTGCCGACGATCAACGTCGAGAAGCCGGCGAACAGCCAGGCACCGAACTGATCTTTACGCGGGGCGGGCGGCGGGGCAGGGCCTGAGGCCATGTTTCCCGTCCCCGAACCCATGCGCCGCGCGCTCGACGCGGCACGCGATGCGGCGCTGGCTGGGGAAGTCCCGGTTGGCGCCGTTGTCGTTAGGGACGGCGTGATTATCGCGACGGGGGCCAATGCGCCGCGGTCGTTGTGCGATCCGACTGCGCATGCAGAGATCCAGGCGATTCGCGCTGCTGCTTTGGTTCTGGGCAGCGACCGGCTCGAGGGGTGCGATCTCTGGGTGACGCTGGAGCCATGCGCGATGTGTGCTGGGGCGATCGCGCATGCCCGGATCGCGCGGCTCTATTATGGGGCGGCGGATGTTAAGGGCGGTGCGGTGGAGCATGGACCGCGGTTTTTCGGGCAGCCGACGTGTCATCATCGGCCTGAGGTTTATGCGGGAATTGCGGAGACCGAGGCTGCGGGGATCCTGCGCGAGTTCTTTGCTAGTCGGAGGTAGAGCATTGTCCATGATCCTCCCCTGCAAGGGGAGGTGGCGCGAAGCGACGGAGGGGTGACACTCCATCGACGGCGCGTCACCCCTCCGTCAGCGCAATGCGCTGCCACCTCCCCTTGCAGGGGAGGATCAGGTTCAGCCTTCTAGACTCTTGGACGCCTGTTCGAACAGGTCCTTCGACAGCCCCGACGTCCGCACGATCCGCTCCAGTTCCGCGCGCATCAACCCGGCGCGCGCCGCATCGAATCGGCGCCAGCGGCCGAGCGGCGGCAGGAGTTTCGCCGCGGTCTGTGGGTTCAACCGGTCGAGCGCGATGAGCTGATCCGCTAGGAACCGATACCCACTCCCATCGGCGGTATTGAACGCACGCTGGTTCGCGCCGAATGCGCCGATCAGCGATCGCGCGCGGTTGGGGTTGGTCAGCGTGAAGTCGGCATGCTCGGCCAGCCCCGCGACGATCGCGCCGGTATAGTCGCGCGACGACTGCGCTTGCGCCTGGAACCACTTGTCGAGCACCAGCGGGTTGTCGCAATATTGACTGTAGAAGATGTCGAGCGCGGTGGTGCGGATCTCGGACTCGCTGCTGACCAGCGTCGTCAGCGCACCCATCCGGTCGGTCATGTTGTCGGCCGAATCGAACTGCGCGAAGGCGAGGTCCGCCGCATCCGCCGCGCCGCTCGCCGCTATATAGCCGAGTGCGACGGTTCGCAGGCGACGCAGGCCCTTGCCCTCCGGCGTATAGGCGTAGGGCTGACCCTCACCCCGCGCATACGCCTGCCGCCATTGCGCCTCCAGCCGCGTGCCGAGATCGCGGCGCAGCGCTGCGCGTGCGCGGAAGATCGCGTCGGGATCGACGACGGCCATCTGGTCGCCGATGAAGCTCTCCGACGGCAGCAACACCGCCTCGGCGACGAAGGCCAGATCGAGATCGGTATTGGCGAGCGTGTTCGCGACCGCGGCGATGACGCCCTCGTGATCCGCATGCCCGCCGGCCGAGGCGACCAGCGTATCGAGCATCAACTGCTGCATTGCCTCGTAGCGCGCGAACGGATCGTCATCGTGCGCACTGAGGAAGGCGAGATCGGCGGCGGTGCGGTCGCTCTCGACCACCACGGGGGCGGAGAAGCCGCGGTTGATCGACAGCACCGGGCGCTCGGCGAGGCCTTCGAATTCGATCGTGTCGAGCGTGTCGTCGAACAGGACGAGGCGCTCGTCGGTCAGCGGCGCACCCGATTCGGCACCGAACAGCTTCACACGCAACGGCAGGACCATTGGCGACTTAACCGGCTGGCCGGGCGTCGCGGGTACCTGCTGTGCGAGCCGCAGCGTCGCGCGGTCTCCGTCGTGCGAGAGGCTCGCCGAGACGCGCGGGGTGCCCGCCTGCGAATACCAGAGGCGGAACTGGGTGAGGTCGACGTTGCCGCCCTCCTCCATAGAGGTGACGAAATCCTCGCAGGTCGCCGCCGTCCCGTCGTACCGGTCGAAATACAGGTCGGTGCCGGCGCGGAAGCCCTGCGGGCCGAGGATCGCGGCCATCATCCGGATCAGTTCGGCGCCCTTGTTGTAGATGGTCGCGGTGTAGAAGTTGGAGATCTCCTGGTAGGATTCAGGGCGCACGGGGTGCGCGAGCGGGCCCGAATCTTCGGGGAACTGCGACGCGCGCAGGCCGCGGACGTCCTCGATCCGCTTGACCGCGCGCGAACCCTGGTCGGCGGAGAAGCCCTGGTCGCGATAGACCGTGAAGCCTTCCTTCAGCGACAGCTGGAACCAGTCGCGGCAGGTGATCCGGTTGCCCGACCAGTTGTGGAAATATTCGTGCGCGACGACCGCAGCGATCGCGTCATAGTCGTAGTCGGTCGCGGTATCCGGGTCGGCGAGGATGTAGCGCGAGTTGAAGATGTTGAGGCCCTTGTTCTCCATCGCGCCGAAGTTGAAATCGTCGACCGCAACGATGTTGAACACGTCGAGGTCATACTCGCGGCCATAGGTCGTCTCGTCCCACGCCATCGCGAGCTCGAGCGCCTTCAACGCGTGGTCGGTCTTGGGCAGGTCGGCCTCGCGCACCCAGATGCCGAGCGACACCTCGCGGCCGGACATCGTCGTGAAGCTGCTGCGGTTCACCGCGAGGTCGCCGGCGACCAGTGCGAACAGGTACGACGGCTTGGGGAACGGATCGTGCCAGGTCGCCCAGTGGCGGCCGTCGTCGAGATCGCCCTGCGCGACGGGATCGCCGTTCGCGAGCAGCACGGGGAAGTGCTTCCTGTCGGCGGTCATCTGGACCGAATAGACGCTGAGCACGTCGGGGCGGTCGGGGAAATAGGTGATGCGACGGAAGCCTTCGGCCTCGCACTGGGTGCAGAGATTGCCGCCCGAGGCGTAGAGTCCCATCAACTGCGTGTTGCGATCGGGGGCGATCTCGACCTGCGTCTCGACGACGTGCGCGGTGCCGGTGAGCGGGATGACGAACTGTTCGCCGTCGATCCGCCAGTCGTTGATCGTCACGCCGTCGACCGTGACCGAGAGCGGCTTCTGGCCCGCGCCGTCGAGCCGCAGCGGTGCGGCGTGATCGCCGTTGCGCGTCACCGACAATGTAGCCGTTACGCGGGTGGTCGACGGATCGAGGTCGAACGCCAGTTTCGTCTCGGGGACCAGCCACTCGGGCGGGGTATAGTCCTCGCGGCGAATGACGAGCGGATGGGCGAGACTGTTCTGGATATCGAGCATATGTTTGCGAATATAGGGCCGTGGCCGCCTATCGCCAGCCAAAGCTTGCGCGGGTGACGGTGGATGCTACGCCGCTGCAACACGTTCCCTTTGCAAGGATTTCCGGATGTATCGTCCTATCGGCGCGCTCGCGGTGCTCGCGCTTTCTACCTCTGCCCTTGCTCAGACTGCGCCCCAAGCTGCTCCCGTGCCGGCTCCGGTGACCGCCCCGAATACTGCCGAGTTGAACGCCAAGCTCGCCGCGCCGCTGCCGGCGGATCAGGCGTCGATGAAGGCGCATGTGCTGTTTCTCGCGTCGGATGCGATGAAGGGTCGCGAGGCCGGCAGCCCCGAGTTCGACATCGCTGCGCAATATGTCGCCGCGCAATTCTATGCCGCGGGTCTGCGGCCGGGTGGCGATCAGGGCGGGTATCTCCAGACCGTGCCGCTCGTGTCGTACAAGGCGGCGAGCAAGGGCGATTTCGTCTGGACCGGCCGTGGGCCTGCGCAGCCGCTCGTTTTCGGAGAGGATTATGTGCCCGCCGCGAACGGCGCGAAGGCGGAGACGAGCGTTTCGGCGCCCGTCGTGTTCGTCGGTTACGGGATCGACGCGCCGCAATATGGCCAGGACGATTACCAGGGCGTCGACGTGCGCGGCAAGATCGTCGCCTATTTCGGCGGCTCGCCCGCGCGGTTCGGTGGCGAGGAGCGCGCGTTCTTCGGGTCGGGCGGGACCAAGGCGGCGATCGCGCAGGCCAAGGGCGCGGTCGGCGTGATCACGCTGGAGAGCCCGCGCTCGGCCAAGGTGCGGACGTTCGGTAAGATGGCGGAGTTTTACGCGACGCCGCGGATGACGTGGGCGAACCCCGACGGCACGGGGAAGGTCGATGCGCCGCGCGCGCCGTCGCTCGGGACGGTCAGCATGGTCGGCGCGACTAAGCTGTTCGCTGGCTCGAAGACGCCTTGGAGCAAGGTCGTCAAGCAGGCGAACGGCGACAACGCGAAGTTCAAGGCGGTGCCGCTGGTCGGTACGCTGACCGTCGCGACCAAGACGAGCTTCGTGCCCGCCGCGAGCAGCAACGTCGTCGGCGTGATCCCGGGCAGCGATCCGGTGGTCGGCAAGGAGGTCGTCGTGCTCTCCGCGCATCTCGATCACATCGGCATCACCAAGCCGGTGAAGGGCGACGCGCTCAACAACGGTGCGCTCGACAACGCGATCGGCATCGCCAGCCTGATCGAGGAGGCCAGGCGCTTCACGGCCAGTGGGCAGGCGCCCAAGCGCACCATCATGTTCCTGGCCGTCACCGGCGAGGAGAAGGGGCTGGTCGGCAGCGATTACTTCACCAATCACCCGACCGTGCCGCTGAGCTCGATCGTCGCGGACGTGAACCTCGACATGCCGATCCTGACCTACAAGTTCGAGGACATGGTGGTGTTCGGTGCCGAGCGTTCGACGATCGGCCCGATCGTGCAGAAGGCGGTCGCGGCGATCGGCGTCGGCCTGTCGCCCGACCCGATGCCGGAGGAAGGCATCTTCGTCCGCTCGGATCATTTCCGCTTCGTCCAGAAGGGGATCCCGTCGGTGTTCCTGTGGCCTGGTCAGAAGGGGCCGGGCAAGGCGGCGGTCGCGTATTTCATGGCGAATAATTATCACAAGCCGTCGGACGACCTGACGCAGCCGATCCTGTGGGATCAGGGCGTGCGGTTCGTCGATGCGAACTACCGGATCGCGCGCGAGATCGCCGACGGGGCGCAGCGGCCGGTGTGGAATGCCGGCGATTATTTCGGGACGCTGTACAAGGGGCCGATGGCTGGCGCGGCGGTGGCGCCATGAGCCGGCTGCTGGTCTTTGGTCTCGGCTACACCGCGTCGCGGCTTGCCGAGCGGCTCGCGGCGGATGGCTGGCATGTCGTCGGCACGACGAGGGACGGGCGGGGTGGTACGCTCCGGTTCGACGACGTGGACGCGGTGACGGCGGAGATCGCGGCGGCGACGCATATCCTGTCGTCGGTGCCGCCCGAGCATGAGGCAGACCCCGTGCTCGGTCGCTATGGTTCGCTGTTGCTGCGGACGCGTGCTTGGATCGGGTATCTGTCGTCGACGGGCGTGTACGGCGATGCGCAGGGCGCGTGGGTGGACGAGACGGCGCCGATTGGTGGTGGCAGGAGGAGCGCCCGGGCGGCGGCGGATGCGGACTGGCTGGCCATCGGTGCGCGGACGTTTCGGTTGCCGGGAATCTATGGCCCCGGCCGCTCGCCGCTCGACCGGGTGCGGCAGGGCAAGGCGCATCGGATCGAGCAGCCCGGCCAGGTATTCAGCCGCGCGCATGTCGACGACATCGTCTCGGGCGTCATCGCCGGGTTCGACGCGCCGGCGGGGGGGTATAATCTCGCGGACGACGTGCCTGCGTCGCAGAACGACGTGGTGGCGTTCGCGGCGATGCTGCTCGGGATGCCCACGCCGCCGTTCGTAACGCTCGAGGAGCTCTCGGCGATGGGGCGCGGGTTTTACAACGAGAACCGGCGGGTGGCTAACGGGAAGGCCAAGCGGGTACTCGGCTGGACGCCCGTCTGGCCCGACTACCGCGCCGGTCTGCGTGCGCTGAGCGCGATGACGAGGCCGATTCCTGACAATATTGCGCCGGCGACGGCCAAGGTCGACCAGTGATAGCGCTCGAAGATCGTCGATAGCAGCATCGCGATGACCGGCACGATGACGCCCGAATAGGCCGCCTTGGCCGGGCCGATCGCGCGGATGACGTTGAAATAGAGCGGGAAGGCGAGCGCGGACGCGAACACGCCGAGATAGAGGATGCCCGCGACATAGCCGAAGCGCGGCTCGAACACCGGCGGCCCGGTCGTGATCCACGCGAACGCGGCATCTAGGCATGCGCCGATCAGCATCGCGATCGCCAGCGTCGGCGCCATCGGATAGCGTTTGGCGAACGCGCTGCCCTGGATGACGTTGGCGACCGACGCGGCCATCACGCCGCACAGCGTCAGGACGATGCCGATCGTCGCCGAGCGCGGCCCGTGCGGATCGACCCGCGCCTCGTTGACGAACAGCAACGCGACGCCGGCCATCGCGACCGCGCAACCGACCATGAGCTGTCGTCCGAGGCGTTGCTTGAGGAAGATGCGGCCGAAGATCGCGTTGGGGACGAGCAGGAGCGCGAACACCACCGCGACGAGCCCGGAGGTGACGTAATGCTCTGCGCGGTAGACGAAGTTGAAGTTTAGCGTGAACAGCGCGATGCCGATGATCGCCGCGAAACCGTAGCCGCGGGCGTCGAATTTGAAGCTCTCGCGCTTGATGCCTGCGTAGATCGCCATTGCGATGCCGGCGACGAGGAAGCGGTAGCTGATCGACCAGCTTGGTGGCACGACCGCGATCTGGTCGCGGATGACGAGCCAGGTCGAGCCCCAGATCACCGTGACGGTGCCGAACGGGATCAGGACCGCAGCGCGGGTCGACTGTGGTGGGTCGGTGGGGCCGGGGGTCATAACTCCCGGATCGCATCGGCGAGCAGGCCAACCGCGTCCGCCGGGCTGTCCCATGCGGTGACGAGGCGGATCTCGCCGGCGGCCCAGTCGTAGAAGTCGAAGCCCTTCGCTCTCAAGGCTGCGGCTTCTTCCGGCGTGGCGCGGAGGAACACTTCGTTCGCCTCGACCGGGTGGACGAGGCGGTCACCGGCAGCGGCGGCGAGCTTCGTCGCGCCGTCGTTGGCGGCCTTGGCGTTGGAGAGCCAGAGGTCGTCGTCGAGCATCGCGAGGATCTGCGCGGCGAGATACCGCCCCTTCGACAGCAGCAGGCCTGCGCGCTTGCGGCGATATTGCGTGACGGCGGCGAGGTCGGGTTTAAAGAAGACCAGCGCCTCCGCGCTCATCGCGCCGTTCTTGACGAAGCCGAAGCTCAGCGCGTCCACGCCCGCGCGCCACGTCATCTCGGCGGGCGAGCAGCCGACGCGTGCCATCGCGTTGGCGAACCGCGCGCCGTCCATGTGGAAGCCGAGCCCGCGCTCCTTCGCTAGCGCGCCGATCTCCGCGACCTCGTGTGGCTGGTAGACGCGGCCATATTCTGTGGCGTTGGTGATCGAGATCGCGTGCGGCTGGACGCGGTGGACGTCGTCGGGGATCGCGTCGATCACGGCGCGGATCGTGTCCGGCGTCATCTTGGCGCCGTCGCCGTCGGCGAGGAACAGCTTGGCGCCGTGCGTGTAGAATTCGGGCGCGCCGCCCTCGTCGTTCTGGATGTGCGCATCGCGGTGACAGACGATGCCGCCGTGCGGGGGGCAGAGTGCGGCCAGCGCGAGGCAGTTGGCGGCGGTGCCGGTGGGGACCCAGAGGACTGCGACGTCGGTTTCGAACAGCGCGGAGAGGCGGCCGTCGAGCTGCTGGCTCCACGCGTCGCCGGCATAGGCGGTGTCGAGCGTGTCGGCGGCGGCGATCGCGGTCATGACCTGTGGGTGGATCGTCGCGGCGTTGTCGGAGAAGAAGCGCATCGGTGAGACATGCTGCGATGCGGTGGTGGCGTCAACGGGGGGCGTCGGCTCAGGTGAAGATCAAAGCTGCTCTTCCACCCCGGCGAAGGCCGGGCCCCATTGGGGGCGGCAGGTGGCGAAGGGCTGCGCGTCGTTACCGCGACCTTTCCAATTGGGCCCCGGCCTCCGCCGGGGTGGTGCCTGATAGCCGGGGTGGTGCCTAACGCTGAGGTGGTGCTGAGTTACGGATGGCGTCGATCAGCAAACTACTGCCCTTCGTCGGGCCCTTGTTCTTCCTCCGGCGGTCGGCGATCGTCGCGGGGGGGCGGGCCTTCCTGGCGGTCGCGGCGGGAGGGGCCGACGGAGATAGTGCCGTCCTCGCCCATCTTCAGGTTGAAGCCGAGGCCCTCGATCTCGCCGCCGAGGGGCAGCACCGAATTGTCCTGCTCGTCCGCCGGCAGGGCATCCGGATCGACTTCCTCAACCGCCGGAGCCGGCGCCGCGATCGGTGCGATCCCCAGCGCGCTCTGCATGAAGTCGCGCCAGATCCGTGCGGGGATACCGCCGCCCGACAGGCCGGGGTTCGACGAATTGTCGTCGTTGCCGACCCACACGCCGACCACCAGATCGCGCGCGAAGCCGACGAACAGCGCGTCCTTGTTGTCCGACGTCGTGCCGGTCTTGCCGAACGCGTCGACCGTCAGGTTCGCGCCGCGGCCGGTACCGGTGCGGATCGAGGCCGCCAGCAGGTCGAGCATTTCGTCGTGGATCTTGCTCGGCATCTCGGTCGCGCCACCTGTGAGCGACTGGTACCAGCCCTTCTCGCGGACGTCGGCGAGGCCGCGCGGCTGGACCGGGTATTGCTCGCGCGCGATCGCGGCATAGGCGGCGGTCAGTTCGAGCAGCGACACGGTCGAGGTGCCAAGGCCGATCGTCGCCTCGCTGGGGATCGGCGTCGAGATGCCGAGATCGCGGGCGGCCTTGATCACCGCCTTGACGCCGACCTGTTGCGTCAGCCGGGCGGCGGCGACGTTGGACGAGCGCGCGAACGCCTGGCGCAGCGTGATCGTGCCCTGATAGCGGCCGTCGCTGTTCTTCGGCGTCCAGTCGCCGATCGTCACCGGGCGGTCCTCGATCGTCGAGTCGGGGGTGAGGCCCTGGCGCATCGCGGCGAGGTAGACGAACAGCTTGAAGGTCGAACCGGGCTGGCGCCGCGCCTGCGTCGCGCGGTTGAACGGGCTCTTGCGGTAATCCTTGCCGCCGATCATCGCGACGACGCGACCATCGGGACGCATCGCTACCAGCGCGACCTGCGCCTGCCGCAGACCCGCGCGGGCTACGGTGCGCTCCGCCGCGCGCTGTAACCGCGGATCGAGCGTCGTCTGCACGGTCGCTTCCGTCTTGATCTCGCCGGCCTGGTCGCGCGCTTCGGGGAGGATCCAGTCGGCGAAATAGGTGCCGTTGGGAAGCTGCGACGGGCGGCTGCCGAGCACGCGCTGCGGCTGGACCGCGTCGCCCTCCGCCTTGGTGAGGAAGCCCGCGTCGACCATCGCGCCGACGACGACGGCTTCGCGCTTGCGGGCGCCTTCGAGGTTCGACGTAGGGGCGAGGCGTGAGGGTGCCTTGACCAGCCCGGCGAGCATCGCCGCCTGGCCGACGTTGAGCTTGTCGGGGGTCCGACCGAAATAATGCTTCGCGGCCGCGCTGATCCCGTAGGTGTTGTCGCCGAAATAGACGTTCGAGAGATAGCGCGAGAGGATCTCGTTCTTCGACAGCCATGCCTCGAGCCAGAAGGCGATCATCGCCTCGCGGATTTTGCGCGTCGCGGTGCGGTCCGAATCGAGGAAGGCGTTCTTCGCGAGCTGTTGCGTGATCGTGCTGCCGCCCTGGCGCACGCCGCCCGAGCCCATGTTCGCCCAGGCCGCACGCGCGATGCCGCGGGGATCGACGCCCCAGTGCGAATAGAAGCGCCGGTCCTCGATCGCGAGGAACGCCTGCGTGACGTGCGGCGGGAGCTTCGAGGCATCGACCGACTTGCCGATGATCGCACCGCGCCGCGCGATCGGTGTACCGTCGTCGGCGGTGAGCGTGATCGAGGGCGGCGTCGGCGGCTGGAGCGATTTCGACAGCGGCGCGGTAATCGCCAGCCAGATGATCGCGATCACCAGCAGGACGATGCCGATGCCGAAGCCGCGCAGGATCCATCGGCCGATCGGGCGCTTTCGCCTCGGCGCGCTGGGGGTGGCGTAGGCCGCGCCGAAGTCGCGATCATAGGGTTCCCGGTCTGCGCCGTCCCGCTCGGCTTCGTATTTCTGACGCAGGCGTTCGCGCTCGGTGATCAGCCGCTCGCGTTCATAGGCATAGGGCTCGCGATCGCCGCTGGAGCTGGAACGGTCGGGGTCAAAGGGATCGGGGCGCATCGGATCGTTCCAGGTCGGCCAACGGGCGGACTTTTAGTGTGTTATCGTTCTATGACAGCTCGGGCAAGTCTATGCGCATGCCTAACGTGTACGGGGGCTTAGCGACAGCACTTGCAGTGCCCGCGGGGCGAGAACCGGTCGAAGCCCTGTTGTCATCGCGCGGCGAAACGGGGAAGAGCAGGGCGATGACGTTCGAACAGGGTGATATCGTGACTGCTTCCGAAACTATTCCCGCCGTTCTGCCGCTGGTGGTCGGCATCGGCGGCACGATCGGCGGCGTCTCGTCGACCGAACGCGCGCTGCGAATCGCACTCGATGCGGTCGAGAAGCAGGGCTATCGCACGCAGATGTTCGGTGGCGCGGACATGGCGCGGCTGCCGCTGTACGATCCGAAGGCAACGACGCGGACGCCCGACGAACAGGCGTTCGTCGCGGCGGTGCGCGAGGCGTCGGCGGTGATCATCGCGAGCCCCGGCTATCACGGCAGCATTTCCGGCGCGGTGAAGAACGCGCTGGACCTGTTGGAGGAAACCGCGCGCGATCCCGAACGGCCGTATCTGGCGGACATGCCGGTCGGGCTGATTGCCACGGCTTACGGCTGGCAGGCGACGGGAAGCACGATCGCCGCGCTGCGGTCGATCGTTCATGCATTGCGCGGGTGGCCGACGCCATTTGCCGCGGCGATCAATACGCAGGTGACGAAGTTCGACGACGAGGGGGGCGCGAACGATCCCGCCGTCATCGAGCAGCTGCGCCTCGTCGGGCGCCAGGTCGCGCGGTTTGCGCCGTTGTCTGAGCCGGCGAACTAGGCTGTTGCAATCCCCCCGCGTGGGAAGGTTGTAGCGGGGGGGACGCGGAACAGCGGTTCCGCCTTCCCCCCTCTCCGACTGGCAAGCGCGAGCTACCTCCCCCCGGCGGGGGAGGGACTGCGGAGTCAGTTTTTCGGGCGCGAGTCCGCGGTCGAAGCCGTCGTGACGCCGCCTCCCAACGCGCGGTAGAGTTCGACCGAGTTGCTGTCGCGCGTCAGACGGGCGGCGAGCAGGCTCTGTTGCGCGGTATAGAGCGAGCGTTGCGAATCGAGCGTGTTGAGGAACGTGTCGATGCCCGCGCGGAAACGCAGGTCCGACAGCTTGAACGCACCCGCCGCATTGTCGCGAAGCGAGGTCTGCGCCTGTAGCTGGGCGCCGATGGTCCCACGCCGCGCCAGGGCATCGGCGACTTCGCGGAAGCCGGTCTGGATGCTCTTCTCGTAGGTCGCGACGGCGGCATCGCGCGTCGCCTGGGCATAGCGCAGATTGCCCTTGTTCTTGCCGAAATCGAACAGCGTCTGGCTGACCGAAGGCGCCACCGACCAGTTTTGCGAACCGCTGCCGAACAGGTTCGACAGGCCGAGGCTAATCGTCCCGAACGCGGCCGTCAGCGAGATGTTCGGGAAGAACGCGGCGCGCGCCGCGCCGATATTGGCATTGGCGGCAATCAGCTGATGCTCGGCCGAGGCGATATCGGGACGGCGCAACAGCACCTCCGACGGCAGGTTCGAGGGCAGGTTCTCGAGCGTCGGGCTGGTCTCTTCGAGCCGCGCCGGCAGCATGTCCGCGGGCAGTGTCGTGCCTGCCAGAAGATTCAGCGCGTTCTGGTCCTGCGCGATCAACGTGGTCGCTTCGGCGATGTCCGAGCGGGCCTGATCGTAGCTGGTACTGGCCTGGCGCACTTCGAGCTCGGACGCGATGCCGATCCGGAAACGGTCCTGCGTCAGCTTGACGGTCTGGCCGTACGCCTTTTCCGTATCGCGCGCGATTTTCAGCCGATCCTGGTCGGCGGCCATCGTCAGCCACTGAGTCGCGATCTCCGCGACCAGCGAAACCTGTGCTGCGTTGCGGTTTTCCTCCGCGGCGAAATACTGTTCCTGCTGCGACTGCGTGAGATTGCGGACGCGCCCGAACAGGTCGATCTCCCAAGACGAGATGCCGACGTTCGCCGAGTAGATGTCGGTACGGCCGCTACCCGTGGTCACCGTTCCGGCGCCAGTCCCCGTACCTGTGCCAGTCCCCGTACTCGTCGTACCACCGCTGACGGAACCGAACGGCGACTTCGAATACGTGGCACTACCGCTAGCGGCGATCGTCGGGAACAGGTCCGCGCGCTGGACGCGGTATTGCGCCCGGGCCTGCGCGACATTGGCGACCGAGACGCGGAGGTCTCGGTTGTTCTCCAATGCGGTACGGATCACCCGGCGCAGGCGGTCGTCGGTGAAGAAGGTCTCCCACGAGGTGTCCGCAGGCATGATCGCGCCCGCCGCATCGGTCGCCGCGTAGGCAGGACCCGTGGGCGTCGCCGCCGGCACCGACAATTCGGGCCGGACGTATTTCGGGGCGAGGTTGCACCCGGCGAGCGTGAGCCCGGCGGCGAACGTCAGCGCGGTGCGGCTGGAGATTTTGGGCGAGAACATCTGGATCAGGCCTCCTGCGGCCGCTGGTCGTGGGGCGGATGACGATTGTCGTCATGGCCGCCGTCACGGTTATCGTCGTCATGATGATTGTGATCGTGGGCGTTCCCCGCGCCGGCCTTGTCCTGCTTGAAGACGCGCTTCACGAGCAGGAAGAACAGCGGCACGAAGAAGATCGCGAGGACGGTCGCGGACAGCATGCCGCCGACCACCGCCCAGCCGATCGCGTTCTGGCCACCGGCGCCGGCGCCGGTCGACAGAGCGAGCGGCAACACGCCGAAGATGAAGGCGAACGATGTCATCAAGATCGGGCGAAGGCGAAGCTTCGCCGCCTCGACCGCGGCATCGGCCGCGCTCATCCCGTCGCCCATCTTCTCCTCGGCGAACTCCACGATCAGGATCGCGTTCTTCGCCGCCACGCCGATCGTCGTGATCAGCCCGACCTGAAGGTAGATGTCGTTGTTCAGCCCGAAGATCATCGCCGCGCCGACCGCGCCGAGGACGCCGAGCGGCACCACCAGCAGGACGGCGATCGGGATCGACCAGCTCTCGTACAGTGCCGCGAGGCAGAGGAACACGATCAGCAGCGACAATGCGTAGACCGTGGTCGACTGGCCGCCCGACAGGTTTTCCTCGTAGCTGAGGCCGGTCCACTCATAGCCGATGCCGGGGGGCAGCTTGGCCGCCATCTCCTCCATCGCCTTGATCGCGGTGCCGCTGCTGACGCCCGGCGCCGGCGAGCCCATGATCTCGAACGAGGCCACGCCGTTATAGCGTTCGAGTCGTGACGGACCGTAGCTCCAGCTCGTCGTCGAGAAGGACGAGAACGGCGCCATCGCATTGCTGGTCGTGCCGCGGACGTAGAAGTTGCCGAGATCGGCAGGCGTCGTGCGGAACGGTGCGTCGGCCTGCACGAACACCTTCTTCACGCGACCGCGGTCGATGAAGTCGTTGATGTAGGCGCCACCGAACGCGGTGCTGACGGTGGTGTTGATGTCCGCCTGGCTGAGACCGAGTGCCCCTGCCTGTGCCTGGTCGACGTTCAGTTTCAGCTGTGGCGCATCCTCCAGGCCGTTCGGACGGACCTGCATCAGGCGCTTGTCCTGGCTGGCCATGCCGAGCAGCATGTTGCGCGCCTCGAGCAGCTTCTCGTGACCGACGCCGGCATTGTCCTTCAGCATGAAGTCGAAGCCGTTGGCGTTGCCGAGTTCCTGCACGGCCGGCGGCACGAAGCCGATCACCATGCCGGCACGGACCCCGGCCAGCGCCTGGTTGGCGCGTGCAGCGACCGCGGCCACGGTGTTCTCCGCGCCCTTGCGATCTTCCCACGGCTTCAGCTGGATGAAGGCGATGCCGACATTCTGGCCCTGGCCGACAAAGCCGAAGCCGCTGATCGTGAAGATACCCGAGGTGTTGGCCTTCTCGTCGATCAGGAAGTGATCGCGGACCTTGTCCATCGTCCGTGCGGTCTCTTCCATCGGCGTACCCGACGGCATCGAGACCTGTGCGAACATCACGCCCTGATCTTCCTCGGGGAGGAAGCCCGACGGCAGGCGGATGAAGATGAAGGCCATCGCAACGACGATCACGGCATAGACCAGCATCGTGCGGACCCAGCCCTTCTCGACGCGGCGCAGGCCGTTGCCGTACTTGCCAACGCCCTTGTCGAAGGTGCGGTTGAACCAGCCGAAGAAGCCCTTCTTCTCGCTATGACCTTCCTTGGCAGGCTTCAGGATCGTCGCGCAGAGCGCGGGCGTCAGGATCAACGCGACCAGCACCGACAGCGCCATCGACGACACGATGGTGATGGAGAACTGGCGGAAGATCACGCCGGTCGAGCCGCTGAAGAACGCCATAGGCAGGAACACGGCAGACAGAACGAGACCAATGCCGACCAGCGCGCCGCTGATCTCGTCCATCGACTTCTTGGCGGCTTCCTTCGGGCTGAGCCCTTCCTCCTGGATCAGGCGCTCGACGTTCTCGACGACGACGATCGCGTCATCGACGAGCAGGCCGATCGCCAGCACCATGCCGAACAAGGTCAGCGTGTTGATCGTGAACCCCGCGACCTGGAGCACGGCGAGCGAGCCGAGCAGCACGACCGGGACCGCGATCGTCGGGATCAGCGTGGCGCGGAAATTCTGGAGGAACAGGAACATCACGAGGAAGACCAGGACGATCGCCTCGATCAGCGTGTGGATGACCTGCTCGACCGACAGCCGCACGAACGTCGAATTGTCGATCGGGAAGGCGACCTTGACGTCGGGCGGGAACTGCTTCGAGATCCGCGCGACCTCGGCTTTTACCAGCTTGACGGTATCGAGCGCGTTGGCGCCCGGCGCCAGCTTCACGCCGAAGCCTGCGGCCTGCTTGCCGTTATAGCGGGCCTGGAAGCTGTAGTTCTCGGAGCCCATCTCGACGCGCGCGACGTCCGACAGGCGCACGGTCGCGCCGCTGGTCGCCGAGCGGACGATGATCGCCCGGAACTGTTCCGGCGTCTGGAGACGCGTCTGCGCGGTCACGGTGGCGTTGAGCGACTGGCCCTTCACCGCCGGGAGACTGCCGACCTGGCCGGCCGAGACCTGCGCGTTCTGCGCGGTCAGTGCCGACGTGATGTCGGTGACGGTGACGCCGAGGTTCGACATCTTGAAGGGATCGACCCAGATGCGCATCGAATATTGCGCGCCGAACACCTGCGTGTCGCCGACGCCCTTGATGCGGCTGAGCGGATCCTGAAGCTTCGAGGCGATCATGTCGCCGAGATCGACCTGGTCGTGCGCGCCATTCTCCGAATACGCGGCGATCACGAGCAGGAAGTTGGCGGTCGCCTTGGTGACGCGAAGACCGGCCTGCTGCACTTCCTGCGGCAGAAGCGGCGTCGCCTGTTGCAGCTTGTTCTGCACCTGGACCTGCGCGATGTCGGGGTCGGTGCCCTGCTCGAAGGTGAGCGTGATCGCGAGGTTGCCCGAGCCGTCGGACGTCGAGGCGAAGTAGCGAAGGTTGTCGATCCCCTTCATCTGCTGCTCGATGATCTGCGTCGTCGTGTTCTCGAGCGTCTGTGCGTCGGCGCCCGGATAGGACGTCGCGACCGTTACCTTGGGGGCGGCGATCTCAGGGAACTGGGCGATCGGCAGCGACCGGATCGCGAGGATACCGGCCAGCATCAGGATGATGGCGATGACCCATGCGAAGATGGGTCGATCGATGAAATAGCGTGACATGGGCGGTTACTTCCCCTGCGCGGCGGAATTGGCCTGCGCGGAATTGTTGCCGGCAGCGGGGTCGCCGCCTCCAGGCGAACCGCCCGCGGGCTTGGCGACCTGCTGCGGGGCAGCGGGCTTGACGGTCGAGCCGGGGCGCAGGTTGAGCAGGCCCTCGACGATCAGCTTGTCGCCGGGCTTCAGGCCGCTGGTGACGATCCACTTGTCGCCGATCACCCGGTCGGTGGTGACAGTACGCTGCTCGACCTTGTTCTGCGCGTTGACGACCAGCGCGGTCGCACCGCCGCGCGGATCGCGCGTGATGCCCGCGGTCGGCGCCATGATCGCCTGCGCGCGCGTGCCCTCGACCAGCTTCGCGCGGACGTACATGCCCGGCAACAACAGGCCGTTGGGATTGGGGAAGGTCGCGCGCAGCGTCACCGCACCGGTGGTCTGGTCGACCGTGACCTCGGAGAATTGCAGGCGACCCTCGATCGGATAGGTGCTGCCGTTCGGAAGGATCAGCTGAACGCGCGCGCTGCCGTCACCGCGCGTCACGCCGCCGGTCGCCATCGCCTGCTTGAGGTCGAGCAGCTGCGCCGCCGACTGGACGACGTCGACATACACCGTGTTGGTGCGCTGGATCGTCGCGAGCGGATCGGTCTGGCCGGTCTGGACCAGCGCGCCTACGGTCACCAGCGACCGCCCGATGCGGCCAGAAATCGGTGCCTTGATGCGCGTGAAGCCGAGGTTGACGCGGGCCGACTGGACCGCTGCTTGCTGCGCTGCAACATTGGCGCGAGCCTGCTGTGCGGAAGCGGTTGCGTTGTCCGCCTCCTGCTTGCTGACCGCGTTCAGCTGCACGAGCTGGCCGTAGCGCTGCGCCTGGAGACGGGTCGCGTTGATCTGCGACTGGGCGGCGCCGAGCTGGCCCTGCGCACTGGCGAGCGCCGCGCGGTAGGGGGCGTCCTCGATCGCGTAGAGCACCTGGCCCTTGCTGACCATCGCGCCCTCGGTGAACAGGCGATCGCGAACCACGCCGCTGACCTGCGGACGCACTTCGGACGTCTCGGCCGCGGCGATACGACCGGGAAGCTCGGAAGTGAGCACGACCGATTCCTCGCCGACGGTCACGACGCCGACGGTCGGTGTCGGCGGCGGCGGTGGTGCCTGCTCCTTGCCGCAAGCCGACAGCAGGACAAGTGCGGCCAGTGCCACAGATCCCTTGAGGTTCAATCGCTGCATGTTGAGCATCCCGACGTCCGTGCAGATGAGTTCATGCGGAATGAACGTTCATTCCGCTTGCTTGCCCGCTAGGATTGTGCGAGCGGCCGGTCAACCAAAAAACGCGTCGGGAATATGATTTTGAGTGCAGTGCAGCATGAAAAGGGAAGTCGGGAGCGTATCGTCGCCGCAGCCCGTCATCTGTTTGCGACTCAAGGGTTTCACCAGACTCCGATGTCCGAACTGGCGGTGGCCGCGGGCGTTTCCGTCGGTCAGATCTATCGCCTGTTCACCGGCAAGAATGCCGTGATCCAGGCCATCGTGATGGAAGACGCGGCGGCCAAGATGGCCGAGTTGCAGACGATGAACGACTCGGTGAAGTCCGAGGGATTGTCGATCGAGGAGGGGTTCGTCGAACTCGCACGCCGCGCGCTGTCGAAAGGCGACGAGGCGCTGTCGTTCGAGATCATGGCCGAGGCGCACCGCAACGCCGATGTCGCCGAGACGATCGCCGACCTGTGCCGCGATTTTCGGCGGATGATCCGCGAACTCGCCTGCGTCGCCAACCCGGAGTTGCAGGAGAACGAACTGGAGGGTGCGGAGGAGCTGATCCTCGCGTTCATGTTCGGGCTGGGTCATCGTACGTTGTCGCGACCGCGTTTGTCGGAAGACCAGACCGCGCGGTTGACGGGGCGGATGATCCTGGCGGCGGTGCGCGCGCTTTGAAATCCTCCCAGCAAGGGGGAGGATCGATTTAGCGCACCGCCGCGCGGAGGGTGGCGCGGACGCCGGTGTGGGTCGGGTCGTATTCGACGATCGACTGGAGGCTCTGCGCCATCGCGCGGATCAGCTTCGTGCCGAGCCCGGTGCCGCGCGGGATAGCGTCTTCGGGGATGCCGCAACCATCGTCCTCCACCGCGAGCAGGAAGATGTCGTCGTCGATCCGGCGCAGCGCGACGCGGACTTCGCCGCCGCCGGTGGGGTAGGCATATTTGCACGCGTTGGTGACGAGTTCGGTGACGATCACGCCGAGAGACACCGCGCGGTCGGTGGGTAGGCGGATCGGTTCGGCGGCGAGGCTCAAGGCGCGGGGGAGCGCTTCGGTCGACCAGGTCTCGGCGAGTTCGTCGACCAGCGCGCCGAGATATTCCTGCATGTCGACGCTCTCGACGTCGTTGCTGGTGTAGAGCCGGCGGTGGACCTGTGCGATCGCCTGGATGCGGCGCTGCGTATCTTCCAATGCCTCGCGCGCGGACGGGTCGGTCAGCGCGGTCGCCTGGAGTCGGACCATCGCCGAGACGAGTTGCAGCGAGTTGGCGACGCGGTGGTTAACCTCGCCGAGTAGCGCCTCGAGCCGCGCATTGCTGGCGCGGAGATCTGCCTCGGCGGCGGCCTTTTCCTGTTCCAGCAGGGCGCGGGCGCGGACCTGCTCGAACGACGCGGCGAGCAGGTCGAAGAAATCGTCGCCGACGGTCTTCACGACGTAATCGGCGGCACCCGCCTTCAGCGCGGCGACCGCGATGCGGCCTTCCTCGGAGCCGGTGACGTACACCACGGGGGGCGGGTCGGGCAGGCGGCGGAGCGCTTCCAATGTTTCGAGGCCGTCCATTCCGGGCATGTAATGGTCGACCGCGATCAGGTCGAAGCGCTGGGCAGCCGCCTTCACGACGCCTTCCGCCCCGGTTTCGGCGACCGTCATCCGGTAGCCGCGGCGTTCGAGCGCACGCGCCGCCAGCCGCCGGATCCCGGCGTCGTCGTCGATGTAGAGGACGCGCGTTTCGCTCACTCGGCTTCGGGGACCTGGATCACCGACAGGAACAGCCCGAGTTGGCGGATCGCCTGCGCGAAACTCTCATAGTTGACGGGCTTGGTGATGTAGACGTTGCAGCCGAGATCGTAGCAGCGCTCGATCTCGACCTTGTCGTCGGTGGTGGTGAGCACGACGACCGGCGTGCGCTTGAGCGGGCTGCCCTCGGCCTTGATTCGCGCGAGGATGTCGGTGCCGCTCATGTCGGGCAGGTTCAAGTCGAGCAGGATCATCGCCGGGCCGCTTTTCGCGGGGCCATCGGCGGCGTTGAACAGGAAGTCGAGCGCGGTGGTGCCGTCGGTGAAGTGACGGATATCGTTCAGGATTCCGGCGCGGCGGATGTTCTTCTCGATGAGGCGGGCATGACCCTCGTCATCCTCGATCATCACGATACCGACGGTCTTGTGATCGTTCATGCTGCGTCCTGGATAGTCATGTGGGTCGGCAGGTTGAGCCGGAAGGTCGCGCCGTCGCCGAGCGTCGACTGTACGTCGATCGTGCCGCCCAGACGATAGGCGAGTGCGCGGACATGCGCGAGTCCGATGCCTTCGCCCGGCTGGTCCTGCGCGCCCGAGCGGCGGAACAAGTCGAACACGCGCTGGTGATCGCGTGGATCGATGCCGCGGCCATTGTCGACCACCGACAGGATGACGCGGCCGCGTTCGGTATGGCCCTTCACGACGATCTCGCCGGGGCGGCCGGGCTTCAAATATTTGGTCGCGTTCTCGATCAGGTTCGACAGGATCTGCTCGAGCGCGAGGCGATCGGTGACGATGGCCGGCATCGGCCGCTCGACGCGCACCACTGCGCCGCGATCGTCGACGATGTGCTGCATCGCGCCGACGATCGTGTCGACCAGTTGCGCCGGGTCGATATGCTCGGGGGCGATCGTCCGGCGACCCTCGCGCGCGAGTTTCAGGATGGCGTTGATCAGCCGATCCATCTTCTGCGTCGAGGTGCGGATGAAGCCGATCGCCTCGGGCAGGTCCTCGCGCGCGGCAAGCCGCGCGTCTTCCGTCAGGATGTGCGGTGCCTCGGCTTCGGCACGGTCGACGAGTTCGGCGAGCGGCCCCGCGGCGGTCGCGAGTTCGGCGGTGAAGCCCATCACGTTGACCAGCGGCGAGCGCAGATCGTGGCTGACGATATAGGCGAAGCGCTGGATTTCCTCGTTCGCGCGGCTGAGGTCGGCGGTGCGTTCCGTGACCTGCTCTTCCAACGTCTCGTTGAGGGTGCGCAGGCTGTCGCGCGAGGTGGCGAGGTCGGCGGTGTAGCGGCGGATCAGCAGGACCGCGAGGATCGCGACGATCAGCAGCAGCGCCGCGGCGAGCCCGGCGACCGAGAGGAACAGTGCGCTGGTGCGTTGCTGCCGTTCGGTGCGGATCGCGAGCAGGCGGACTTCGTCGGCGGCCATCGCCTGGGTGCGGTAGCGGATGCCGCGCATCAACGGCACGCTGGCATCGACCGCGAACCGACGCCGCGCCTCGGCGATCCGACCCGAGGCGACCAAGGTCATCGACTGCGTCCGGAGCGCGCGCAACTGGACGAAGCGCGGCTCGATCAGCGCGAGGCGCGCGATCTGGTTGGGGTTGTCACGCGTCAGGTGGCGCAGCTTGCGGATCGACGGCACGAGGTTGCCCGCGGTTCGCGCATAGGCGGTGGCGAACAGCGGTGTGCCCACGAGCACATAACCGCGCCGTGCGGTTTCCGACTGCTCCATAAGGATCTGGACGGTCGCGACCGCCTGGCGGACGTCCTGCGTATGGAGGATCTCGGCGGTATAGGTGCGGTTTCGGACGGTGATCCAACCGATCGCGATCGCCGCGGCGGCCAGCGCGATGAAGCCGAGCGTCATGAACGCGACCAGCCACCGTGCGACCCGCCCCTCCGACGACGGTAATTTCAAGCGTACGCGAACCATAGGGGCTGGGGTGTAGGCGGGCGGAGGTCGTTACGCCAGCGATACTGACGCGTCCGCGAGCCTAAGCATATTGATCTAGAGCAGCAGGTCCTGCGCGCTGGCCTTGCCCACGCGACCGCCGCCGCTGCGCCGGTCCATCTCGTGGTTGGCGGTGAAGCGGATGTCGGGATCGCGATCGGTCATGAACGCCATCAGCGTCTCGTGATCGAGCTCGGACCATTCCTTGCCGCGATCGGGGCCGTAGCGGACACGGGGGATGAGCCCCGGATCACGCGACCATTCGAGCAGCTGCGCAAGGCTCGCCTCGTTCAGCATGTCGCGGAGGTGGAAAGCGGTGACGTAGGCGTCGGGGAACGCGCGGTGTGCGGGCAGGCCGCGCTCGTGCTCCATGCCGTGCGGTTTGCGCCAATAGCGCAGCACCTGGTTCGAAAAGCTCGGCGAGTCGGGCCAGAGCCGCAGCGCGCATTTCCACGTGCAGATCCACTCGGCGTCGCGGGTCAGGGCCGGGGTGCAGAATTTCTGCTCGAAATCGGCGCGGTGCGCGGCGAGCGCCAAGCGACGCGGCCACGGATCGAGCACCTGTCGCGCACAGTCATGCCAGTACGGTGCGTCGGCGACATGCTCGTCGAGGATGTGGTGGATCGCCTGAGTCACCGGCGGGATCAGCCGGCCTGGATTGACGAGCAGACTGCCGCCTTCGCCGTAGATCTCCCAGCGACCATCCTCGCCGAGCGCGACGTCCTGCCAGCCGATTTCGCAGACGCCGTGCGCGGGCGGGGCCGAGCCGGTGGTCTCGAGGTCGACGACCCGGATCATTTGCGGTTGGGGTTTGGGCTTGGGGTAGGGGGGCGCCATGCCCGCCATGTGGGGACAAAAGCGCGCTTAATCCAGCGCGTATGCGTCATCCACGTCGAGTTCGCGGACGCCGCGGCGCTGACGGGCGCGGTCGACCAGCTTGCGCAGGCCTTCGCGACGGTCGCGTGCCATCGGGATATCGCGGAGCGTGAACTCGCCGCCGCTGGTGGTGCGGTCGCTGGAGGTGAGGATGATCGTGCCGATGTCGGTCATCTGGTTGAGCAGGGAGTAGCCGAGGCGGACGTCCTTGATCCGGTAGAGCTCGATCTCGTCGATCGTCTTGAACAGGATGCCGCGCTTGATGATGAGGCGCTGGTCGGTGATTTCGTAGCTGGCGCTGCGGTTCTTGAGCCAGCGGACGCCGATGATGACGAAGCCCACGCCGGCGAGACAGGTGAGGAGTGTGCCCCAACCGGCAAAGCTGCCGAGCAGCCAGCGGCGCGTGCTGGAGCGGAATTCGTCGACTGGGCGCTCCACGGGGGGACTCCTTGGGGTGGTGGCGGGAACGTAGGCGAGGGTGGTGGTGAGTCAATCATGTGTGGCTGTCGTCCGGATACTGCCGCCACTCGCCACGTCGTCGTCGCCGCGAGGGCGGGGATCCATATCCTCCGGACGGTTGCGATTCTCTTGCGGGGCCAGCCAGTCTGGGTTCCCGCCTCCGCGGGAATGACGGGGGAGGGGGGCACTGCACTGCTCTGCGCGAGATGCTCGTCTAAGTCTGCGAGCGCCCTCTCGACCTGCAC
Organism: Sphingomonas sp. OK281; assembly: GCF_900115295.1. GTDB lineage: Bacteria > Pseudomonadota > Alphaproteobacteria > Sphingomonadales > Sphingomonadaceae > Sphingomonas. The sequence goes on from NZ_FOVZ01000002.1 coordinate 339,242, forward strand.
CACCCCGGGGAGGCCGGGGCCCAATTGGGGGAGGTTGCTAACGGAAGACAGCGCGCCGTTATATCCACCTTTCCAATTGGGCCCCGGCCTTCGCCAGGGTGGTGCAATTTTCGCGGTTAGCGTCGCGTTACACCGCTTGCCGACAGGTGCGCATCTACCTCGGCCAGCAGCGCATCGAGCGCTGGCTGGTCCTTTGCCTCGGCCCGCACCGTCAGCATCGCCTGCGTGTTCGAGGCTCGCAGCAGCCACCACCCGTCGGCGGTCGTCACCCTCGCCCCATCGGTCAGGTCCATCTCCGCCCCTTCGGATTTCAACCGCGCGATCACTTCGTCCACGACCGCGAATTTCCGCACATCCTCGACCGGAAACCGCAGGTCCGGCGTCGCGACCAGCGCCGGCATCGCATCGCGCAACTCGGTCAGCGACTGCCCCGACAGATGCACCGCGCGGATGAGGCGGACGGCAGCATAGTGCGCGTCGTCGAACCCATAATATTCGCCTGCGAAGAACAGGTGGCCGCTTAACTCCCCCCCGATCGGTGCGCCGGTGCGAGTCATCGCGGTCTTCATCAGGCTGTGGCCTGTGGCGGCCATCACCGGCTCGCCGCCGAGTTCGGCGATTCGGTCGAACAACGCCTGCGAGGACTTCACGTCGGCGACGATCGGCGCGCCGGGATGTTCGCGCAGGGCAGGTTCGACCAGAATGGAGAGGATCTGATCGCCCCAGATCACGCGTCCCGCACCGTCGATCGCGCCGATCCGGTCGCCATCGCCGTCGAAGGCCAGTCCGAAATCGAGGTTCTTCGCCGCGACCAGACGTTTGAGATCGGCGAGGTTCGACTCTTCGGTGGGATCGGGATGATGGTTAGGAAAATTGCCGTCGACTTCGGCGAAGATCACATGGTGCTCACCCGGGAGCAGCTGCACGAGTTTCTCGATCACCGGGCCGGCGGCGCCGTTGCCCGTGTCCCAGCCGATCCGGTACGCGCCGCCCGCATAGCCCGCCATCAGCCGGCCGACATAGGCGTCGAGGACGTCCGCGGTCGTCACTTCGCCCGCGCCTTCGCTCCAGGTGCCCGATGCGGCGAGCGCGGCGAGGTCTTGGATGTCGTCGCCGAAAAATGGCGCGTGGGCGCGCACCATCTTGAAGCCGTTATACTCGGGGGGATTATGGCTGCCGGTTACCTGGATGCCGCCATCAACCTCTAACGTCGCTTCGGCGTAGTAGAGCATCGGGGTGGAACTGAGGCCGATGCGAACGACGTCGACGCCGCCTGCGACGAGGCCGGAGACGAGCGCGGCTTCGAGTTCTGGGGAGGAGTTGCGGCCGTCATAGCCGACCGCGACGCGGTGGCCGCCCGCGGCGCGGATGCGGGTAGCGAAACCTCGGCCGATCGCGGTGGCATCGGCAGGGCCGAGCGCTGTGCCGACGATCCCGCGGATGTCGTATTCGCGGAGCGAGGTCGGGTCGAACTGATGGGTCATTTTTAGATTTCCGTTCGTCCTGGGCTTGCCCTTCGACTTCGCTCAGGACGGTCGGCGGTAAGGGTTATCGCGAGGAGCGTTTCAGCAGCAGATCGCGCGCCGCATTCACTCGGCGGGTCAGGTCGGTCGAGCCGCCGCGGTCGGGGTGGACCGAGGCGATCAGGCGGCGGTGCGCGCTGCGGATCGCGTCGGCGTTTGCGCTGCTGTCGACGCCGAGGATCGAGCGCGCTTCCGCTTCATCGGTCACGACGCGCTGCTTCGGCTTTGGGCGGAGGTAGTGCCAGGCCAGCCAGATAAATACCGCGGCGACGATCCACTTCACGCAGCGACGTCCGGCGCTTGCTCGACAACCTCGGGCAGCTGCAACGCGGCCATCATCTCGCGCAGTTCCTGGCGCGCGGCGACGTGGCCTAGGCCCATGCTGCCGAACGCCTTCGAATCGATCATCGTCAGCCCGGCGGGGAACATCTCGCGGTAGATCACACGCTCGCCGAGTCCCGGGATGATCCGGAAGCCGACGCGCTTGGCCAGTTGCGCCAGCGCGTCGGACACGCGGCGCATGTTGCGCGCCTCGATATGCTGGAGGCGGTTGCGCAGCACGACCCAGTCGATCGTCGTGCCATCGGCGCGCGCGCGCTGTTTCCGCGCGTCCCAGATCAGTTCGGAATAGAAGCTCGGGCGCGTCACCTGATAGGTCTCGGGATCGACCTGGCCGATCAGGTCGAAGTCGACGAAGCTGTCGTTCATCGGCGTGACCAAGGTGTTGGCCAGCGCCGCCGCGGTGCGCGCGAACGGATCGTCGCGGCCCGGCGTGTCGACGACCAGGAAGTCCGAGCCTTCGCACAGCGAGTGCCACAGGTCCTCGAACTGGTCCTCGCTCTGGTCGGACAGCGTAGCGTGGCGCGGCATCGGCAGTACCGAGCCGTTGCGCTTCATCGTCTCGGCGCGGTTGTCGAGATAGCGGCCGACGGTGCGCTGGCGGTGGTCGAGATCGAGACACGCGACGCGCGCACCCTTCGCGGCGAGCGCGATCGCGACGTGCACCGCAGTCGTCGACTTGCCGGTGCCGCCCTTCTCATTGGCGAACACGATCACGTGCGTCGACGCCGGCGGAGGGACGTGCGTAGAAGCGGGGGTCTGTTCGGGGCCCGTGGCCAACGCGCGTTTCCTTATTGATCGTAACAGTCACCCTTCATAGAAGCCGCGACCGCACTTATCGAGTAGGAGTTTCACGTGGACACCGTCCGGGACCTTAATGCGTTGCGCGAAAGCGTCGCCGCCTTCCGTGCGGCGGGGCAGCGCGTCGCGCTCGTCCCGACGATGGGCGCGCTCCACGCCGGCCATGTCGCGCTGATCGAGGCGGCGAAGCGGCCGGGGACCAAGGTCGTCGCGTCGATCTTCGTCAACCCGACGCAGTTCGGCCCGAACGAGGACCTGTCGCGCTATCCGCGGCGCGAGATGGCGGATATCCGGATGCTGAACGAAGCCGGGTGCGACCTGCTCTGGTTGCCGTCGGTCGAGACGATGTATCCCGAGGGGTTCGCGACGTCGGTGCGCGTCTCGGGCGTCAGCGACGGCTTCGACGGCGCCTCGCGTCCAGGCCATTTCGACGGCGTCGCGACGGTCGTGTCGAAGCTGTTCAACCAGGTCGGGCCCGATGCGGCGTATTTCGGCGAGAAGGATTACCAGCAGCTCGCCGTCGTCCGGCGGTTCGTCGCCGATTTGGACTTCGCGATCGATATCGTCGGGGTGCCGACGCAGCGCGACGACGATGGTTTGGCGATGTCGTCGCGCAACATCTATCTCGACGATGAGCAGCGCAAGCAGGCGGTCGCCTTGCCGCGTGCGCTGGGTGTCGCCGCGCGGGCGATCGCGAAGGGCGAGGACGTCGACTCGGTGCTCGACGATGCGCGGACGACGTTGGTCGGGGCGGGGTTCACGATCGATTACGTCGCGCTGGCGGATGCCGAGACGCTGGCCGAGAACCCCGCGGCGGAGCGTCCGCGGCGGTTGCTGGCGGCGGCGCGGATGGGCGCGACGCGGTTGATCGATAACATCGCGATAGAGTTGTAAAGAACGACCGTTAACCCATTAACCATTTCGTAGCGCGAATCACGGCAGTCTGTCCTCACGAACATTGGGGGCAAGACCATGGGCAGCAGTCTCAAGAATGCGAATATCGGAATTGAACGCCGTCTGGCGGATGCCGCGCGCGGTGACGATCGGGCGTGTTACGAACTCGGGATGGTGTATTCGACCGGCACGGCCGGCGTCGTGCTCGACCTGATCGAGGCGCACAAGTGGTTCAACCTGGCGGCGGTGTCGGGGAACATCGCGGCGCAGGAATGTCGCGCGGAGATCGCTGAGGACATGACGGCCCGGGAGATCTCGGTGGCGCAGCGTGCGGCGCGCGACTGGATGCAGTTGACGCAACGCCGGGCTGCTTAAGTTGAAAACTCCCCTTCCGCTTGGGGAGGGGATCACCGCGAACGACGCGTTCGTGGGGTATTTCGGTCCCTCCCCTAGCCCCTCCCGCAAGCGGGAGGGAAATTAGGCTTCGGCTTTCTTCTTTGGCGCGGTTTTCTTGGCGGGGACCTTTTTAGCTGGAGCTTTCTTCGCTGGCGCCTTTGCCTCGGCCGCATCCTTGGCCACTGCCGCCTTGGCCGGTGCCTTCTTCGCCGCCGGCTTCTTGGCGGGCGCTTTCTTCTTCTTCGTTGCCGGCGCCGCGGCGGCGCGTGCGTCGATCAGCGACGCCGCTTCCTCGAGCGTCAGCTGGTCCTTTTCGATCGACTTGGGCAGCGTCGCGTTGGTCGTGCCGTCGGTGACGTAGGCGCCGTAACGGCCTTCCATCAGCTTGATCTCGGCCTCGGTACGCGGATGGTTGCCGAGGACCTTGAGCGGTGCCTGAGCCCCGCGTGCGGTACGTCCGCCGCCGGCCGCGGCTTCGGCGAGCTTTACGACCGCGGCATTCATGCCCGTTTCGAACACGTCTGCCGTCGTCTGGAGCCGCGCGTATTTGCCTGCGTGCTTCAGATACGGGCCGAACTTGCCGATCGTCGAGATGATCGGTTCGCCGGTCTCAGGGTGGTTGCCGACCGTCCGGGGGAGCGACAGCAGCTTGACCGCCCATTCCAGATTGAGCTCGCCGATGTCCTTGGGGATCGAGGCCATCTTGCGATCCTCGCCCTCCCCGATCTGCAGATACGGGCCGAAGCGTCCCGACTTGCGCTCGATCGGCTGACCCGTGTCCGGGTGCGTGCCGAGCGTCGACGGGCCGGCATCCGCCTCGGCGTCGCCGCCGGGCTGCGCGAAACGGCGTGTGTATTTGCATTCGGGGTAGTTCGAGCAGGCGATGAACGCGCCGAACTTGCCGCCGCGAAGCGCCAGCTGGCCCTCGCCGCAGTTCGGGCAGAGACGCGGATCGCCGCCGTCCGCCTTTGCCGGGAACAGGTACGGCGCGAGGAAGGTGTCGAGCTCGGCGGTGATCGCCGACGGCTGCTGTTCCATGACCTCATTGGTGCGCGGCTTGAAATCGCGCCAGAACGCGTCGAGCACCGACTGCCACTGCGCACGGCCACCGGAGACGTCGTCGAGCTCTTCCTCGAGTTCGGCGGTGTAGTCGTAGCCGACGTACTTCTCGAAGAAGCGCTCGAGGAATGCCGTCACGAGGCGCCCGGACTCTTCGGCGAAGAAGCGGTTCTTCTCGATCCGGACGTAGGCGCGGTCCTTCAGCGTCTTGATGATCGAGGCGTAGGTGGACGGGCGGCCGATGCCGAGTTCTTCCATCCGCTTGACCAGCGAAGCTTCGGAGAAGCGCGGTGGCGGCTGGGTGAAGTGCTGCTCGGCGTCGACCTTCTTCTTGGCGGGCGCATCGCCTTCGCGCATCCGCGGTAGGCGGCGGGCGTCTTCGTCGGCCGAGTCGTCCGACCCTTCCTCGTACAAGGCGAGGTAGCCGGGGAAGAGCACGACCTGGCCGGTGGCGCGGAGGATGTTGCGGCCGGTGCCGTCGGCCATCTCGACCGTCGTCCGCTCCATGCGGGCGGACGCCATCTGGCTGGCGAGCGCGCGCTTGAAGATCAGGTCGTAGAGGCGCGCGTGGTCGCCGCCGCCGGCCTTGTCCTTGCCGAAGTCGGTCGGGCGGATCGCTTCATGCGCTTCCTGCGCGTTCTTCGCCTTCGACTGATATTGCCGCGGCTTGTCGGGGACATAGCTCGCATCGAAGCGGTTCGCGACCGCCAAGCGCGCGGCGCTGATCGCGCTGCCGTCCATCTGCACGCCGTCGGTACGCATGTACGTGATCGTGCCGTCCTCGTAGAGGCCCTGCGCGATCCGCATCGTATGATCGGCCGAGAAGCCGAGTTTGCGCGACGCTTCCTGCTGCAAGGTCGAGGTGGTGAACGGTGGCGGCGGGTTGCGACCCGCGGGCTTGGTCTCGACCGACTGGACCGAGAAATTGCCGTCGAGCACGGCCTGCTTGGCGCGCAGGGCATCGCCTTCGTTGCCGATCGAAAGGCGGTCGAGCTTGTTGCCCTCGAACTGCGTCAGCCGCGATGTGAACGCGGTGCCGTCATGCTCCATCTCGGCCGTCACCGACCAATATTCCTGCGGCTTGAAGACGTCGATCTCGCGCTCGCGCTGGACGATCAGGCGGAGCGACACCGACTGGACTCGGCCCGCGGACTTGGCGCCTGGCAGCTTGCGCCACAGCACCGGCGAAAGCGTGAAGCCGACGAGGTAATCGAGCGCGCGGCGGGCGCGGTAGGCGTCGATCAGGTCGTCGTCGAGCTCGCGCGGGTTCTTCATCGCCTCGGTGACAGTGGCCTTGGTGATCGCGTTGAAGGTGACGCGCTCGACCTCTTTCGGCAGCGCTTTGCGCGCGCGCAGCACCTCGCGGACGTGCCACGAGATTGCCTCGCCTTCGCGATCCGGATCAGTCGCGAGGATCAGGCGGTCGGCGAGCTTTGCGAGATCGGTGATCGCCTTCAGCTGCTTCGACTTGTCCGCGTAATTCTCCCACGTCATCGCGAACGCATCGTCGGGATCGACCGAGCCGTCCTTGGGCGGCAGATCGCGGACATGGCCGTAGCTGGCCAGGACGCGGTAATCGCTGCCCAGATACTTCTCGATGGTTTTGGCCTTGGCAGGCGATTCGACGATGACAAGCTGCATGGGGAAACCGGGGTCCTTACGTGTACGCGTACGAGGGTGACGGCGTCGGGGTGGTGCCGTCAAGCGGGGGTTGGTCCGGAGTGACGTGCGGAAGGTGCGGTCGCAGGTGCGGGATTTCCAGAGGGGGAGCGCACCGCGACGACGGCTTCCGCAACGCCTGTACCGAAAAATCGCACTGTCTCGCGAACGCAATGATCGCTGGGTAGTGTCCGTCATGGCCCGGATCGTTCTCGCCACTATCGGCTCGCTGGGCGATCTGCATCCGTTCATCGCGATCGGCAGATCGCTGGCGGCGCGTGGCGAACGGGTGCTGCTCGCGGTGCCCGAGGACCATATGGCCAAGGTGAAGGCGGCCGGGCTCGAGGCGGCACCGATCCTGCCGAGCTTTGCGTCGATCTGCGCGCGGTTGGGCCTGAGCGACGCGGAGGTCGCCGCGAAGGTTCTCGCCGACCGGGATTTCGTGATCGACGAGATTTTGATGCCGTCGTTGCGCGCCAGCACCGCCGCTCTGGATGCGGTGGCCGATGGCGCCGATGCGCTGGCCGGGTCGACCTTCGCCTTCTCGGCGGCGATCGTCGCCGAGAAGCGACGGCTGCCGCTGGCGACCATCATCCTGCAACCGATGACGCTGTTTTCCGCGTGGCAGCCGCCGGTTGCGCGACAATTCGAACTGATGCGCCATCGTCCGCAGACTCGCCTCGGCTACGGCTGGAACAGCGCGGTCCTGTCGCTGGCACGAACCATCCTGCGCCGACGGCACGCGAGGCGGATCGATGCGGTGCGTGCCGAACACGGGCTCGGTCCCGGGGAAGGCGCGCCGTTGCTGGATCACGGTCCGGCGACGGCAGCGATCCTGTGCTGTTGGTCCTCTGCGCTGGGCGCGCTCCCGCCCGATGTGCCGAGCATGGCTGCGCTGACGGGCTTTCCGTTCTTCGACAGCGAAACGGGGGCAGACGATGGGCAACCGGCGCAATTGCCCGAACTGGACAGTTTCCTGGACGAATGCCGGCAGGCGAACGATCCTCCGTTGATCTTCACGCTGGGATCGTTTGCAGTCGCCTCGGCCGGGCGTTTTTACGAGAACGCCGCCGCCATCAGCTGGGATCTCGGCAAGCGTGCGCTCCTGCTGACCGGACGACCGCAGCCACCGCATCGCGACGGTAACTGCCTGTTCCTGCAGTACGCGCCCCATTCGGCGGTGTTTCCCGAAGCCGCGGTCGTGATCCATCATGGCGGGATCGGAACGACGGGGCAGGCGCTCCGCGCGGGGCGTCCCCAGATCGTCGTTCCGCATTTCGGCGATCAGTTCGATAACGCCGCCCGACTCGTATCGGCTGGTATCGCCCTGACCGTGAAGCGCGAACGATTCGGCGACGGCCGTACCGTCCGCGTCCTCGCCCAGGTCCTCTCCGATCGAGCGATGGCGCAGGCGGCGCAGCATGCGGCGGATGTCGTTGCCGGCGAGGATGGCGCTGCCAGTGCGGCCGAACGGATCGTGCGCCTCTGTTCGTGATGCGCGTGGATGTTCGTGATGCGCGCGGATGTTAGCGAGCGCGGGCGGGGGCAGGTGCTTCGCCGCACGTGTGGACCTGGCGTCAGGCCAGGCTTACGCGCCCGCCGGCATGACGTTCGAGTCTGCCGCCCAGCTCAAGTTCGAGCAATACCGTCTGCACTACCGCGGGGCTCACGCGCGATTGGCGGATGAGTTCGTCGATCGCGACCGGGACGGGGCCGAGCAGGTCGGCGATCCTGCGGCGGTCGGTGTCGCTGGCGTCCTCCGGTGGCGAGGCGGCGTAGACGTCGATCGGCGAGCGGACCGAGCGCGGGTCGAACGGGCGGATCTGTTCGAGGATGTCGGCGGCGGACTGTACCAGGGTGGCGCCTTCGCGGATCAGCAGGTTGCAGCCTTGCGCGCGCGGGTCGAGTGGGCTGCCGGGGACGGCCATGACTTCGCGACCGGACTCGTTTGCTAGCCGCGCGGTGATCAGCGAGCCGGATTTGGGGACCGCCTCGACCACCACCGTGCCGATCGCGAGGCCGGCAATGATGCGGTTGCGCGAGGGGAAGTTGCGCGCCTTGGGTTCGGTACCGGGGGGCTGTTCGGCTAGCAGAAGACCTTCGGCAGCGATGCGTTCCTGCAACGCGGTGTTGTCGGGCGGGTAGGCGATGTCGATGCCGCTGGCGATGACGCCGATCGTCGCGCCGCTGGAGCCGGCTCCGAGCGCGCCGATGTGCGCGGCGGTGTCGATTCCGCGGGCGAGGCCAGAGACGATGGTGGTGCCTTCCTCGGCCAATTGCAGTGCGAGCTGGCGGGCGAAGCGGCAGGCGGCGGCCGAGGCGTTGCGCGCGCCGACCATCGCGATGCAGGGGCGGCTGGCATGGGCGATGTCGCCGCGCAGGATGAGCGCCGGGGGCGCGGTCTCGATTTCGGCGAGCAGGCGGGGATAGTCCGGGTCGTCGAGGAAGAGGTAGCGTGCGCCGAGCCTGGCGGTGGCGGCCATTTCGCGTTCGGCTAGGGCAGCGTCTGCGATCCTGGGCGCGCGTCCGCCGCCGCGTTGGGCGAGCATCGGGAGTGCTTCGATCGCGGCGGCGGCGCTGCCGAAGCGCGCGATGAGTTGGCGATAGGTGACCGGTCCGATCCCGGTCGTGCGGATGAGCCGAAGTCTCGAGACCGTCGGGTCAGCCACTCTTTTGCCGGTTGGAGCCGATGCGCGGTTCGGTGCCGGAGAACAGGCGATCGACGTTCTCTCGGTGTTTCCACAATACGATCAGCGCGAGCGCCAGGAGAAGGAGGACGAGGTCGAAACGACCGAACAGCGCGGCGGCAAACGGTGCGCTGAGCGCGGCGGCCATGCCCGCGACCGAGGATATGCGCAGGCCTGCGAGCAGGCCCAGCCAGACGACTGCGTACACCAGCCCGAGCGGCCAGTGCAGTGCGACGACGATGCCCATGAGTGTCGCGACGCCCTTGCCGCCCTTGAACTTTAGCCAGATCGGGTAGCAATGACCGATGAACGCACCGGCCGCTGCGAGCAGCGCGTTGCCGGGGAATAGGTGCGCGACCAGCAGCACGGCGACCGCGCCCTTTGCCATGTCGAGCAGCAGCGTGGCGGCGGCGAGGCCCTTGCGTCCGGTGCGCAGCACGTTGGTGGCGCCGATATTGCCGGAGCCGATCGTCCGCAGATCGCCCGCGCCGGCCGCCCTTGTGAGGATGACGCCGAACGGGATCGAGCCGAGCAGATAGCTCAGTACGAGCGATAGCGTGGGCGCTACCCAGAGAATTTCCGTCTGCAACTATGTCCCCCGTTCTGGGAGGGGCTTATAGGCCACGCGGGGCGGACGGCAAATGGGGTGAGGTTGTAGAAACTGCCTGTGACAGGCCCACGAGGCGCTCCCCTCCCTGGAAGGGAGGGGCTGGGGGTGGGTTGGACGGCTTTGGCCACCGACGTCTGATCATGCGGAAACCGACCCACCCCCGACCCCTCCCTTCCAGGGAGGGGGGCAGGTCGCTCTGGTTTATGGGGGGTGTTCCGTCCTAAGGACCGCGCATGGACCAGCGCCCCATCCTGTTCTTCGATTCCGGCGTCGGCGGGTTGTCGATCGTCGGTCCGGCGCGGGCGGCGTTGCCCGATGCGCCGTTCGTGTATGCCGCCGATTCGGCTGGCTTTCCGTACGGCACCAAGAGCGAAACGGAGATTGCGGCGCGGGTGCCGGTGTTGCTGGGGCGGTTGGCGGAGCGGTATCGGCCGCGGCTGATCGTGATCGCGTGCAACACCGCCTCGACGATCGCGCTGCCGGTGGTGCGCGCCGCGCTCGACCTGCCAGTGGTGGGGACGGTACCGGCGATCAAGCCCGCCACGCTGCTTTCGAAGACTCGGACCATCGGCGTGCTGGGTACCGAGGCGACCGTGCGGCAGGCGTATGTCGATGATCTTGCGGCGAAGTTTGCAGGCGATTGCACGGTGCTGCGCTACGGCTCGGCGGCTCTGGTCGAGATGGCCGAGGCGAAATTGCACGGCCGAGTCGTCGCGCCGGAACGCTATGCGGCGATGCTCGACGGGTTGTTCTCGCAACCCGGCGGCGACGCGATTGACGTGATCGTCAACGCCTGCACGCATTTTCCGCTGGTCGAAGCGGAGCTTGCGGCCGCTGCTCCCGGCGTGCGCTTCGTCGATGGTGGACCGGGGATTGCGCGGCGGATCGTGCATCTCATGCGGAGCGAATCATGGTCGGGAGCGGGGGAGGGCGTTGCCGTCTTCACCCGGTTGGGCGACGAGGAGCGCGCGCTCGGACCGGCTCTGGCGGCGCGCGGGTTTGGCAGGATCGAGCAGCTTTAAGCGTTGCCCTGGGACAATGTGGCACCTTGCTTCGCAGGCGCATCGTGGCAATGTGCTGCCAGGATGAGGAAAGCGATCACCGTAAGAGCGGTATTGCGCTGGAAACGAGTGAAAGCGAGGCGTAGTGCCCAAGCCTATGATTACCAACGGCATCTCGGCAACGGACTCCGCAATGGGTCCACGAGTCGATTATTCGCGCGTTTTCACGCAGGCGATCGACCGGTTGCATGCCGAAGGGCGCTACCGCGTGTTCATCGACATTCTCCGCAACAAGGGCGCGTTTCCGAACGCGCGCTGCTTTGCCGGGCATAACGGGCCGAAGCCGATCACGGTGTGGTGCTCGAACGATTATCTCGCAATGGGCCAGCACCCCAAGGTCATCGCGGCGATGGAAGAGGCGCTGCACGACGTCGGCGCGGGCTCGGGCGGCACGCGCAACATCGGCGGCAATACGCATTACCATGTCGACCTGGAAGGCGAACTCGCCGACCTGCACGGCAAGGAAGCGGCGTTGCTGTTCACCAGCGGGTACGTCTCGAACGAGGCGACGCTGGCGACGCTGGCCAAGGTGCTGCCGGGCTGCATCATCTTTTCGGACGAGCTGAACCACGCGTCGATGATTGCTGGCATTCGCAACTCCGGCTGCGAGAAGCGGGTGTTCCGCCACAATGATCTCGCGCATCTCGAGGAATTGCTGGCCGCTGAAGATCCCGCCGTGCCGAAGCTGATCGCGTTCGAGAGCGTGTATTCGATGGAGGGCGACATCGCGCCGATCTCGGCGGTGTGCGATCTCGCCGACCGCTACAACGCGCTGACCTATTGCGACGAAGTCCATGCGGTCGGGATGTACGGCGCGCGTGGCGGCGGCATTTCGGAGCGCGACGAGGTCGCGCACCGGATCACGATCCTCGAGGGGACGCTGGGCAAGGCGTTCGGTGTGATGGGGGGCTATATCGCCGCCGATCGGACGATCGTCGATGTGATCCGGTCGTATGCACCGGGGTTCATCTTCACGACCTCGCTGTCGCCGGTGCTGGTTGCGGGTGTGCTCGCGAGCGTGAGGCATCTGAAGGCGTCCAGCGTCGAGCGCGAGGGGCAGCAGGCTTCCGCGGCGATGCTGAAGGCGATGCTGAAGGACGCCGGGCTGCCGGTGATGATCGGTGATACGCATATCGTTCCGCTGATGGTCGGTGACCCGGTCAAGGCGAAGAAGATCAGCGACGTGCTGCTCGCCGAATACGGCGTGTACGTGCAGCCGATCAACTATCCGACCGTGCCGCGCGGGACTGAGCGGCTGCGGTTCACGCCGGGCCCTGCGCATACCGAGGCGATGATGCGCGAGCTGACGGATGCGCTGGTGGAGATCTGGAGCCGCCTGGACTTGCGCAAGGCGGCTTGAGGGTCAGTTGACGACGATGTCGAGGTTGAGTTCGGGGATTGCGATAGGGTGGCCGAACGGAATGAGTAGTTTGTCCTCGTAATCGCCAGCGCGGGGCTTGGCCATCACGTGCGTCCGGCGCGCGTTCATATCGACCACCCAATAATGCGGTACGAACGCCTCGGCATAGTCGCTCCGCCTGGCGCCAAGATCGAGCGCTAGGCTCGTATCGGCGATCTCGACAGCGAGGAACAGCGCAACGCGGTCGAACAATGTTGCGCGTAGATCGGGGCCGCGAAGCACAGCCACATCCGGTTCGCGCAGCGTGTCGGCGGTCAGGCGGACGGTTGGCTCCTGCCCGACGATCCACTCGGTGCCGAGTGCGGCGAAGGCGGACTGCAAGCGCAGGAAAGCGATACGCTGCGCGTTCCAGTGAGGTACGTTTGCCGGTGACATCCGCATAATCTCCCCGTTGACCAGTTCGACCTTGCCCAGCCAGTCGGCAATCGGCGGATGACGGACGAGTTCCATGAACTCGGCGGTGGTGAAACGCGCGGGCCCGGAAGCCAATTGAGTGATGTGTTCGGCAACGCTCATAGCGTTAGTATAGCATTTTCCCGTACCCGAGTCACAGTATAGCCGCCAGTAACGTCAGGACGCCGAGACCAAGCGACAGCGGTACGCGCAAGGCCATCCAGCCGGGTGGGGTGATGCCGGCGCGGACCAGGGCTCGGTCGACGAGCAGCGCGGCGATCAGACTGATGCCGAGCACGACCAGCGACGGGCCGGGCCAGCGCAGGCCGACCATCCAGGGCCAGGCGGTGACCAGCGCGATCAGCGAGGGCGCGACGCTCGCGAACCAGAGCCAGCGCGGCGGCGAGTCGGTGCGTGCGGCGAGGCCCCACCAGAGGCCACCGAGGAAGCTCAAGATGATCGCGGCGTAGGCGTAGGCGATCGCCAGCGCGGAGAAGCGGCTTTGCGGATCGCCGCTCAGCAGCAGCGCGACCGCCGCGAGTTGCGGGAGGAGGCCGCTCAGCCCGAGCAGGCGCGCGATCGGTGGAATGCCGCCGGTTGCGGCGGATCGCGCTGTCATCAGACGGGCATCAGACGCGCGCGACCACGCCGGTGGCGACGACCGGGCCGGTCGGCAGGCCGGTCGGCGAGCCGCCGAGCGGTTCGACCGAGATCGCGAGCGTCGCGCCGGGCGCTATGCGACCGCGATCGACGCCCTTGGGTGCCAACGAGGTCGGACGTCCCGAGAGCAGGCCGAGCGAATGAGGCACACCGTCGCCGCCGATCACCCAGAGTTGCGCGACGCGCGCGTCCGGAACGCCGGGGCCGGCCGCGACGCGGAGCGCGCCGTTGGCGGGATCGTAGACCGCGGCGACGGGCGACTTCGCATCGCCGAGCATCGCGACGAGCACGCTGGTCGGCCGCGCGGCCGGTATTGAGGGGGCGATCGGTTGCGAGACGGGCACGGTCGGTTCTGGGCGGACCATGACAAACAGCAAAAGCGATGCGGCGAGCGCGCTGGTGACGGCGGCGAGCGCCGGCCAAGCGAAGCGGCTGGTTTGCGCGGGGGCCGGGGTTCCGTTGAGACTGGCTTCGATCCGGGCGGCGAGATGCGGCGGCGCGGCGTGTTCGGGCCAGAGGTCGAACAGGACTGCCAGGCGCGACCGCCACCATTCGACCTGTGCGGCGAAACCGGGCTCGGCGAGCACGCGGCGCAGCGCTGCCCCGCGTTCTTCGCCTTCGAGCAGGCCGAGTGCGAGTTCGGCGGCGGCGACGTCCTCGGGCTCGCCGGTATCGGTGGTCGGATCAACCATCGAGGCAATCCTTCAGGCGGGCGAGACCGCGGCGGACCCAGCTCTTCATCGTGCCCAGCGGCACGGCGCGCTTGATCGCGAGTTCGGCGTAGGTGATGCCGTCGAAGAATGCGGTGCGGATCGCGTCACGCTGCTGCGGTTCGAGACCGTTCAGGCACTCGATCAGTTCGCGCGAGGACTCGCTCGCGAGCATCCCCGCCTCGGCACCCTCGCCGGGATCGGCGACGTCGGGCGCATCATCGAGCGGACTAGTGCGGCGGACGCCCTGCGCGCGCTGCCAGTCGATGGCGCGGTTGCGCGCGATCGTCGCCAACCAGGTTATCGGGCTCGCGCGACCGGGTTCCCAGGCACCGGCGCGTTTCCAGATCGTGAGATAGACCTCGTGCAGCACATCCTCCGCGGCTTGGGCGTTGCCACAGATACGGTGCGTGATCCCGAAAAGCTTCGCGCTGGTCAGCGTATAGAGTTCGCGAAACGCGTCGCGGTCCTCCTGGCCGGTCCGCAGCAGCACCTCGGAAAGGTGCGCGCGGGCGGCGTCGGCGTTCGCCTGGGCGGCGTTGGCCCGTGCTGGGGGGGCATGTGCGATAGTCACGGTCGGGAACCTAGCGGCTAAGTCCGTCGCGGCAATAGCCTTCGCCGGGCTTCACCGTGAGGCAGTCGGTTTTGCCGAACAGATATTTGAGCCCGGTCGCGTCGCCGTTGGTCGGGCGCAGGGTTTCGCGGATGCCGTTGCGATCGAACGATATCGTGTCGCCGCTCGCGATGCCGTCGAACTTGCCCTTGTTGTCGAGATCCCATTGCATCGTCAGTGCGTACTGGCCGGGTGTGGCCTTGGGGGCGATGTCGAGGACCATGCCTTCGACGCCCAGCCAGCGGCCGGCGTAATTGGGCGCCTTGGACTTGGGAGTGGCGGGCTTGGTAGTGGCGACGTTGCGCTCGACCGAGCCGGCGGAGGTCATGTTGCCGTCGCTGCTGGTATCGGGGGCTGGGCCGGAACAAGCGGTCAGCGCGGCGGCGGCGAGCAGGGTTAAGGCTTTCATGGCGCTTCTCCTCGGGGGGCAAGGTCGACAGTCCTTCATGCGATCCTCCCCCGCAAGGGGGAGGTGGCACCGAAGGTGACGGAGGGGGAGGATACGTAACAGATGTTGCCTCATTCCTCCCCCTCCGTCTGGCAAGCGCCAGCCACCTCCCCCTTGCGGGGGAGGATCGTTGCGGTTCACCGGCCGCGTTCGCGAACAGGTGTGGCAAATCGGCGCTTGGGAGGGTAGGGGGCTGGGCACCCGATCCCCCGTCACAGGATTACGCCAGGTGCGCATCGCCATCGCGTCCGATCACGCTGCCGTTTCGTTGAAAGCGGTGCTCGCTGCTTGGCTGCGCGAGGCGGGGCACGACGTGCTCGATCTTGGTCCCGAAGGCACTGCCAGCGTCGATTATCCTGACTATGGGTTCAAGCTTGCTGCAGCGATCGCCGATGGCAGCGCCGAGCGCGGTATCGCGCTGTGCGGCTCCGGGATCGGCATTTCGATTGCTGCCAACCGCAACCCCGCCTGCCGCTGCGCACTCGTCTCCGAACCGCTGTCGGCGAGCCTCGCGCGCATCCATAACGACGCCAACGTGATCGCGATGGGCGCGCGCCTGATCGGCGAGGAAATGGCCAAGGCGTGCGTCGAAGCTTTCCTGTCCGCCGAATTTGCCGGCGGCCGTCATCAACTCCGTGTCGACAAGTTAAAGGTCCCCGCATGAGCACTCAGCCCCGCGAACTCCACGACGTCCAGCCCGATGGCTTCTTTACGCGCGGCCTGGCCGATGCGGACGCTGCCGTTTTCGCCGGCGTCGCTGCCGAACTGGAACGCGAGCAGACGCAGATCGAGTTGATCGCGTCCGAGAACATCGTCTCGAAGGCAGTGCTCGAGGCGCAGGGCTCGGTGTTCACGAACAAGTACGCCGAAGGCTATCCGGGCAAGCGTTACTATCAGGGCTGCGCGCCGTCGGACACGGTCGAAACGCTGGCGATCGAGCGGGCGCGCGCCATCTTCGGCTGTGGGTTCGTCAACGTGCAGCCGCATTCGGGCGCGCAGGCGAACGGCGCGGTGATGCTCGCGCTGGTCAAGCCGGGCGATACGATCCTCGGCATGAGCCTCGATGCGGGCGGTCACCTGACGCATGGCGCGAAGCCGGCGATGTCGGGCAAGTGGTTCAACGCCATTCAATACGGTGTCGATGCGACCACGCATCTGATCGACTACGATCAGGTCGAGGCGCTGGCGGTCGAGCATCAGCCGAAACTGATCATCGCGGGTGGTTCGGCCTATCCGCGGACGATCGACTTCGCGCGCTTCCGGGCGATCGCGGACAAGGTCGGTGCGTATTTCATGGTCGACATGGCGCATTTCGCCGGGATCGTCGCAGCGGGCCTGCACCCGACGCCGTTCGGCCACGCGCATGTCGTGACGACCACCACGCACAAGACTCTGCGGGGACCGCGCGGTGGCATGATCATGACCAACGACGAGGCGCTGGCGAAGAAGATCAACTCGGCGGTGTTCCCGGGGCTCCAGGGTGGGCCGCTGATGCACGTGATCGCGGCGAAAGCGGTCGCGTTCGGCGAGGCGCTCCAGCCTGATTTCAAGAGCTACATCGCGGCTGTCGTCGAGAACGCCAAGGTGCTGGCGGCGACGCTCAAGGAGCGTGGCTCGGACGTGGTCTCGGGCGGCACCGACACGCATCTGGCGCTGATCGACCTCACCCCGCTGGGCATCACCGGGCGCGATGCGGACGAGGCGCTGGAGCGTGCGGGGATCACCTGCAACAAGAACGGCATTCCCAACGATCCGCTGCCGCCGGTGAAGACCAGCGGCATCCGCGTCGGTTCGCCCGCGGGTACGACGCGTGGGTTCGGCCCGGCTGAGTTCCGCGAGATCGGCAACATGGTCGCCGACGTGCTGGACGGCCTCGCGAAAAAGGGCGAGCATGGGGACCCGGAAGTCGAGGCGGACGTTCGGACGCGTGTTCGTGCACTGTGCGCGCGCTTCCCGATCTATCAAGGATAAGTAGCATGTCGAAGTTCGACGACGTCCAGAACGACATCAAGGCAACCCCCGGCCTCGGCAAGAGCATGGCCAAGTGGAGCGCGCTTGGCGCGGTCGTGGCGATCCCGGTGCCGGTGATCGGCCCGATCTTCGGCGCACTCGCGGGCGCGGGCTACGCGTACTACAAGGGCAAGAAGAAGGTCTGAATGCGCTGCCCCTTCTGCGGACATGAAGACAGCCAGGTAAAGG
The DNA here is from genome assembly GCF_900115295.1 of Sphingomonas sp. OK281. GTDB lineage: Bacteria > Pseudomonadota > Alphaproteobacteria > Sphingomonadales > Sphingomonadaceae > Sphingomonas. The sequence goes on from NZ_FOVZ01000002.1 coordinate 356,714, forward strand.
ACAGCCGCCCCACCGAAGACGGGGCGGCGATCCGACGCCGGCGCCAATGCGAAGGGTGCGCCGCGCGTTTTACGACGTTCGAGCGGATCCAGTTGCGCGAGCTGTTCGTGTTGAAGAGTGAGGGCAGGCGGGAGCCGTTCGATCGAGAAAAGCTGCTGCGGTCGTTGTCGATCGCGACGCGGAAGCGGGCGATCGAGGCTGGGCGGATCGAGAAGCTGGTGAGCGGGATCCAGCGGCGGCTGGAGACGCTGGGTGAGAACGACGTGACGTCGAAGCGGATCGGTGAGATGGTGATGGACGGGCTCAAGGGTCTCGATTCCGTGGCGTATATCCGGTTTGCGAGTGTGTATCGGGACTTTAGCGAGGCCAAGGACTTCGAGGCTTTTGCCGGGAGTGTCGAGGAGGTTGGGCGGACGGAGTGACTTGGGGCCTGCTTCCTGAATTAGGCTTGGCCTATCATGCCGGGATCCGCCGCGTTGCTGGCAAGAACGCAGCGCTTGCTTTATCGACGGTCCCTCACCCCCGCCGTTCGTCCTGAGTAGGGACTGAGCCTGGCGAAGGCCCGTATCGAAGGACAGGTTGCATGAGCTTTTACGCCTACATGCTCCGCTGTTCGGACGGCAGCTACTACATCGCCACACCGACGCGCTCGAACGCCGGATCGCACAGCACCAGCATGGTGAGCTTCCCGGGTATACCCACAACAGGCGGCCGGTGACGCTGATATGGTCGCAAGATTTCCCCAGCAGGATAGAGGCATTGGAGACCGAGCGTCAGTTGAAAGGCTGGACGCGGGCGAAGAAGGAAGCTTTGGCGGCTGGCGATTGGGAAGCAGTGCGCTTTCTCGCACGCAAATCCTTCGATACGGGTCTTCGGCTTCGCTCAGCCCCTACTCAGGACGAACGGGGTGGGGCGGGTGAGCGGGATGGTTTGGCTGAGCATGAAGGATTGGCCGAGCCGGACGACTTTGGTGAGCTTGGCGAGATTGGTGGATTTGGCGACGTGATTGACGAAAACATGCTTGGTAAGGACGTGGCCAGCGACAGCGATGTGCTCTCGGACGGGTTGGAGGCGGTCGGCGCTTCGACCCCACCCCCCGTCATCGTCCTCGTCCGCCCCCAACTCGGCGAGAACATCGGCAAGGCCGCGCGCGCGATGCTCAACTTCGGGCTCACCGAAATGCGCCTCGTCTCCCCGCGGGACGGCTGGCCCAACCCCTCCGCCGGCCCAGCCGCCAGCGGTGCCGACATCGTGCTCCAGAACGCCAAGGTCTACGACAGCGTCGCCGCAGCCACCGCCGACTGCGCGCAGGTGTTCGCGACCACGGTACGCAAGCGCGGCGTGACCAAGCCGGTAGTCACCCCCGAACAGGCCGCAACCGAGATCCACGCCGCCCCCGGTCGCTCCGCGATCCTGTTCGGGCCCGAGCGCTCGGGCCTCGAAACCGACGATGTCGCGGTCGCGCGCACGATCATCACGGTGCCGATCAATCCGGAGTTCGGCTCGCTCAACCTCGCCCAGGCGGTGATCCTGGTCGCGTATGAATGGTCGAAGGGCCTCACCGCCGAGCGCGAGCTGTCGCAGCCGTCGATCAACCCGATCATGCCGCCCGCGCCGCAGGAGGAGCTCGACGGCATGATCGGGCAGCTCGATGCGATGCTGATGGGGGCGGGGTTCTTCCACCTGCCCGACAAGATGCAGTCGACGCGGCGGACTCTGCGGACGTTGCTGACCAAGCCGGGCTGGTCGAGCCAGGAGATTCGGACTCTCCGCGGGGTGTTGTCGTCGCTGGCGGGGAAGCGGCCGCGGCCATAATCCCCCCTCCCTGGAAGGGAGGGGCCGGGGGTGGGTCGGCTGCTTGGCGGGCGGGGTGGCGGTTACAGGGCCGACCCACCCCCAACCCCTCCCTTTCAGGGCGGGGAGTGCGTCACCCTAGCGGCGGTCGAACGCCGCCAGTTCATAGGCGATCGAGGCTTCGACCAGCGTTTCCCAAAGGTCCGCAACCGCGGCTTCCGGCACTCCGAGTCTCACCGCCTCGGCCCGTGCGTTGTCGATTACCTGCGTCTTCCGCGCCTCGTCGCGCACATGCCCGCGCTCGGGCTTGATGCGCGCGGCGGCGTCCATGTACGCGAAACGCTTGGCAAGCAGCGCGACGAGGTCCCGGTCGAGCGCGTCGACGCCCGCGCGGACCTCGGTCATGGTCGTGCAGTCTGGACCGGCCAGTATAGCATCGGCGATGTTGGAACGGGGTTGGGTGGAACTGGACATGATGCGTCAATACCGCGGTCCGTTGCGCTGTCCAGCGAACCGCATCACCGCCGCCAGCACGGCGGGCATTTCGGTTGCGTAATGAGCGCGCGCACGGCACCATCCCGGCCATCGCCCAACCATGACGTTCGAGGCCCGCAATGTTCCTGACGACGATGATCGCTGCCCTGGCCATGCAGGCCGCCCCCGCTCCTATAGTGGCAAAACCCGTCGTCGATCCCGACAAGAAGATCTGTCGCAACGAGACGACGACCGGCAGCATCATGGGCCACCGGGTCTGCCATACGCGCGCGGAATGGGCGGCGATGAGCAAGGTGGAGTCGGGCGGCCGCGACACTTTTCGCGATCAGACCACCAATCCGGGCCAGCCAAGTCTCGGTGGTCGGGGCGGCTGACAGGCTTGCCGACTTGACCGCCGGCCCGCTTTCGGACATAGGCCCGCGCTTCGCGACAGGCACCGCACCCCGGTGAAGCGGATGCCCTGCCCCATGGATCTCGTCCACGGCCAGCAGGCGATACCGGGAATGATCCGCTCCAGCGATGGCGCGGGTTCGTCACAAGCTGCCAAGGACTTACTATGTCGAAGCGTCAAAGCGCGAAGTACAAACTCGATCGCCGTATGGGCGAGAACATCTGGGGCCGTCCCAAGTCGCCGGTCAACAAGCGCGAATACGGCCCGGGCCAGCACGGCCAGCGCCGCAAGGGCAAGGTCAGCGATTTCGGTATCCAGCTGCGCGCCAAGCAGAAGCTCAAGGGCTATTATGGCGACGTGACCGAGAAGCAGTTCCGTGCATGCTACCACGAGGCTGCGCGTCTGAAGGGCGATACCTCGCAGAACCTGATCGGCCTGCTCGAGCAGCGCCTCGACATGATCGTCTACCGCGCCAAGTTCGCACCGACGATCTTCGCGGCACGCCAGATCGTCTCGCACGGCCACATCCGCGTCAACGGCGTGAAGTGCAACATCGCCTCGCGTCGCTGCTTCGTCGGCGACGAGATCACGCTGGGTTCGAAGGCGCAGGAAATGGCGCTGGTCATGGAAGCCCAGAGCCTCGCCGAGCGCGAGATTCCCGACTATGTCGCCACCGACGGTGCGGCCAAGGTCACCTTCACGCGCGTCCCGACGCTCGACGAAGTGCCTTACCCGGTGAAGATGGAACCGAACCTGGTCGTCGAGTTCTATTCGCGCTAAGTCGAGTATAACGAGACCGGCTGGCGGTGCGCAGGCACCGTCCGACGGCGTGGCTTTGCCACGGCGCGGTTTGGAACAGAAACGGGCGGTCCTGCGGGGCCGCCCTTTTTCGTTGCGTGACATCCGCAAGGACGCAGGCGCCTCGGGCGGCATGGGTCCGCGAGGTCGCCTTGAACGGGCAAGGGGCTCAACGCCGACGATTGCAGTGCTAGAGGGCCCCTACGAGCCGTTACGGCCGCGCGATCGTACTGGGCGCCCCTTCATGACATCCGATCCCGGAAGGTTATGGCTCGCCCTAACGACTTGCCGCGTCAGGATATGATTTCGAGGTAACAGGTCGCAGTCTCGCTGAGATCTCGCGGTCGGCCCGAACCGGCGCCCGTTGAGGCGCTATCGCCCCGCAATGATCGAATATGGTTGCAGATCCAATCCGTCGGTTCACCGCGATACCAGGCAGGTGGAGCGCCGCCGGCGTTCATCGCGTGTCAAAGTACACTATCGTGACTCGAGCAGCATCGTGCATCCGAGCGGAAGGTAGAACCGATGGGTAACAAGGGAAAATGGTGCCCGGAGACGGGGTCGAACCGCCGACACTGCGATTTTCAGTCGCATGCTCTACCAACTGAGCTATCCGGGCATCGTCCGATCTGGGACCGGAGAAGCGTCCGATCTTGTGATCGGAAGGGCGCGTTTAGTCGGGGTCTTCGGCGCTGTCCAGCCCCGTTTGTGAGATTGATCGGCCGGGAATGCGATAGCCTTCGCCAAGCCACTGCAACAGGTCGCGGTCGCGGTGGCGACTCGAGCAGAACGGCTTGTAGTCGGCGACCGCGGCCTGGTCGCAGATCGGGCATTTGATGGTCGGGGCGGCGGCGTTCATCGGGTGCTCTCCAGTTCGTGGACGACGCCGGTGCGGCGTGCGAGTTCCGCAAGCCACTCCGGGCGCGCCGTCAAACGCGCGTGGGCGGCGGCGGGCAGGGTGTGGCGGCGGGATGCAGTCGGTGGCGTGCGCTCGAGCGTACGGAGCAGCGCGCGGGCCGTTGCACCGACTGGATCGGCGCGGAGGATTTCCGGGATCGATGCACGCGGGCGGGGACGGACGATCTGGAGAAAGCCGAAGCCGTTCATCGCGGTGCGCTCGAACGGTTGCGGCAATGATTCGTCGATAGCGGCGGCAACGGCATTGCGTTGCGCCTTGCCGGCGATCGTCGGGAAATCGATGCCGATCGAGCCGCCGATGCCATGTCGGCGAATCGCGCGGGCGACGGCACGCGCACTCGCGATGGCCAGCGTGTCGAGTGGCGGTGCGCCGTCGACGTCGAACAGGGTCATCGCCGGCGTCGGCGACAGGCGCAATGCGCCGAGCGAGAAGACGATCTCGCCGCTCGTCGCCTCGTCGAGCAGTTCGGACCAGCCTGCTGCTTCCAATGCGTCGGGTTCGTGCGGGCGAGGGCTGCGGATGGGCAGGCCGGTCGCCACGAGGCGTTCGTACAGCGTCGGGGCGGGGCTGGGCGGCAGGGCGCTGGGAACGGCCTTGGCGAGCTTTGCGCGGCCTGATTCGGGCAATGCCTCGCGGACGATCTCAACGACCAGGCTGGCGCCTTGCGTGATGCCGGGGGGGAGATGGTTGATCAGCGCCTCGCCGCCGCCGAGCGCGACGCGACCGCGGCGACCCGGTAACAGTTCAACAAGCCGTGCGGGGGCGATCAGGCCGACCTTGAGCATGTCGGTGTCGAACTCGATCGCGGCTTCGATAATCTCGTCGTTGTCGACCAGCGCCGCGCGCGCCTCGCCGATGCCGGCTTCGTAGAGCCACTCAGGCAAAAGCGACGCCCGCGGTCTTCAGCAGCGCGCGGGTTTCGAACAGGGGCAGGCCGACGACGCCCGAATGGCTGCCCGCCAGGAATCGCACGAATGCCTCGGCGCGGCCCTGGATCGCATAGCCGCCGGCCTTGCCGAGACCTTCCCCGCACGCGAGATAATCGTCGATCTCGGCCGGCGAGAGCGGCTTGAACGCGACGGTCGTGTCGGCGATGCGAGTGCGGACCTTGCCGGTCGCGTCGATCACGCAGACAGCGGACAGGCAATGATGACGCCGGCCCGACAGCTTGCCGAGCAGGTCGCGCTGGATTTCCAGAGTGTCGGCTGGCGGGAGAATACGGCTGCCGAGCGCGATCGTGGTGTCGCCGGCGAGCACGATCTCGCCTTCGGCACGCGCCACCGCGCTGGCCTTCTCGATGGCGAGACGCAGCGCGTAGCTGCGGGGTGGTTCGGCCTTGCGCGGGCTCTCGTCGATGTCGGGGGATTCCACGCGTGACGGCACGACGCCGAGCCGCGCGAGCAGATCGCGGCGGCGGGGCGAGGAAGAGGCCAGGACCAGCATTGGTGCCTCGATGCTTGGGCTACGCGCCGCACGAACGGCGCATGGCGCTTATTTGAAGCGGTAGGTGATGCGACCCTTGGTCAGATCGTACGGCGTGAGTTCGCACAGCACCTCGTCGCCGACCAGCACGCGGATGCGGTTCTTGCGCATCTTGCCGGCGGTGTGACCGAGAATCTCGTGGTCGTTTTCGAGCTGGACCCGGAACATCGCGTTGGGGAGGAGTTCCACCACGCGGCCGCGCATCTCGAGCAGTTCTTCCTTGGCCAAATATAATCTCTGAATTGGGGGAATTTCGGGACGAGCGCCCTTACCGCAAGTTCGCGAAAAAGGAAAGCACGGCCGACAGCGGACGCAGGCATCATGCCCGCACCCGCTGAGTAAGACGTGGATATCGTGTCCGGCATGATGGAAACAAGGGCTTATTCCTTGTCCATCCCGGCGGGGGGCGGGGACCCGGGTCGTCTACGGTCCATGATCGATCGCGAGGCCAGTCGGTATGGGTTCCCCCCTTCGAGGTAATGACGACGACGGGGTAGTCGGTTCACAGCAAGCTCGGTTGATAAGCCGTCGCCTCGCGTGCGGCGCGGCGGAAGGCGGCGCGGTCGACATTGGGAATACGTGGTCGCTTGCCCTGAAACAGGTCGGCGAGCGTCAGGATCTGGAGCTTCGGAAACGCCTCATCGACGCCCGCGCGGTAGATGCCGACCGCGGCGGCGCGGCGCTCCATCTCGCGCGTCGGCCTAGCGTTCATGATGAGGATGCCGATCGGTGCCTTCTCGCGCGCGATCGTCGCGGCGAGCGTCTCGACCATCGCAGTGTCGGGGTTGAGACCACCCTTAACCGACACGATCGCGCGGTGCGTGACCATCTTGCCGGATACCGGATCGTGATCGTTGAAGTAGATGAGCCCGTCGATCCCGCCGTCCGCGCCTTTCTTCCTGCCGCCGAACGGCAGCGCATCGACCATCGAGACCGCCCACCACTGGAACTGGTATTTGTCGCGCAGCGCGAGGTCGTACGCGGAGGCGAGGTCTTTCGGCGTGCCCTCGACGGTGAAGGTGACGCCGGGAAACGCGTCCTTCATCCGCTTTTCGATCAGCGAGATGGCGAGATGCGTCACGTCGATCCCGATCCATTGCCGCTTGAGCTTTTCCGCGGCGTGCACGGCGGTGCCACAGCCACAGAACGGGTCGAGCACCACGTCGCCTTCGTTCGACGAAGCAGTGATGATCCGCTCCAGCAACGCCGAGGGTTTCTGCGTCGGATACCCGAGGCGCTCCTTGGACGACGCATTGATGATCGGAATGTCCCACCAGTCGCCCAGCCTGACTCCGTCGGCGAGATAGATGCGGTAGGGTTCGGCGTCCTTGCGTTTCTGCCAGCGGAACCAGCGGCCGTCATCGTCCTGCCGGTAGTGCGAATCCTTCTTGCCGGAGGTCTCGCCATACGGCACGCGGATGTCGTTGAAGCGCCGCTGGTCGGTCTTGCCATAGAACAGCAGCGTGTCGTGGAGCCGCTGGAACCGGTTGCTGGCCGCGGTGTAGCGCCGGTAGCACCAGACGATCTCGTTCGCGATCTGGCGCTTGCCGAAGATCGCGTCGAGCAGCAGCTTCAGGTAATGGATCGCGGTCGGATCGCAGTGGAGATACAGGCTGCCGGTCGGCTTCAGCACGCGGTGCAGCTCGAGCAGGCGGACCGCCATCATCGCCAGATACGCCATCATGTCGTTATCGCCGAGGAACCCGCGCATCGCGTTCAACAGGTCGAAGGCCTTGGTGCTACCGCTTCGCGCGACCTGATCGAAGGCGTCCTCGGCCGTCTCGTTCCAATGCCATGTATCCTCGAACGCCTCGATCTGCGCGTTCGAGGACTTGCCGTCGGGCTCCTTGAACAGGATTCCGTAATTGGCGTTAGAATTGAACGGCGGATCCAGATAGATCAGGTCGACGCTTTCGTCGGCGACCTCCTTGCGGAGGACGGCGAGGTTGTCGCCGTAGAAGAGGTGATTCTCGGGCCAGTTGCGCATCAGATAGAATGCGAGGACAAATCGGCGTTCGTCCAAGCGAGATGCATCCGTAGTCGGCGGGTTTGCTCCGTTGCGGAGTTTTTCCGTGCCGTATCCTTGCGCTAAGCCGGATTATACTTTGCCAGGAACGCACCCATCGCCTTCAGGAACTCGAGCCGGTCCTCCGCACGCGTGAAGTGGTGATCGCCAAGGGGCTGTTCGATATAGTCGTATGGCTTGCCTGCTTCCTTCAACGCCGCCGCCATCATCCGCGATTGCTTCACGGGCACGCGCTTGTCTTCCTTGCCGTGCAGCAGAAGGATCGGGATCGAGAAGTTGGCGGCCCCGAAACGCGGCGAAACGCTGCGATAATCGGGCGCCTGCTTCTTCAGCCAGTCGCCGCGCGTCTTCCCGTACAGGAACTTGCCGTCGTAGCGCTGCATCGCCTGCAGATCCGACACGCCGGCATAGGAGATCGCGCACCGATAAGGTGCCGCGTCGCCGGTGCCGTTCCGCTGTGCCGCGCGCATCGCCGCATAACCGCCATAGGATGCGCCGGCCATGCACACGCGCTTCGGATCGGCGATGCCCTGCTTGGCCAGGTGCGTGATCGCATCGTCGAGATCGTCCTGCATCTTCAGGCCCCACTGTCCCTCGCCGAGCTTGGCGAAACTGGTCCCGTAGCCGGACGAGCCACGATAGTTCGGCTGGACGACGGCATAGCCGGTTTCCGCCAGATACTGCGTCCACCAGTCCCAGTCCTCGGAATCGCGCGCGAAGGGGCCGCCGTGCGGCAAGACGATCAGTGGCAGGTTCTTGGGACTGTGTCCGCGTGGCAAGGTCAGCAGTGCCTCGATCTCGACCCCGTCGCGCGCCTTGTACCGGATCGTCGACACCGGCGACAAACTCCGCGCCTTCAGCACGTCGTTTTGCCAGGCATAGCGCTGCATCGATCCCCTCGCGGGATCGTAGAAATACAAGGCACCGGCCTGCGACGGCGAGCCGACCTGCACCAGGAATTTGGATCGGGTGCGATCCCAGGAGACGATGCGCGCACGACGCTCGCCGACCGCCTTGTCGACCGAGTCCTGGATTTCTTTCAGCTTGGGGTTCAGCCAGAGCGTGTGGCCGAAGTGATCGGTAACGGTGATGCCGTCGATATCGTCGCCGGTCGCGTTCTCGATCACGCCATCGACGTCGTAGCCATCCGCGCCGTATAGTTTCTTGCCCAGCTTCAGGTCGGGCAGCGACACTTCGAACACCTCGTCGCGCCCGCCCGAATCGTCCGTCGCGATGGCGGTGCCGTCGGCGCGAAACGTCAGCGGGATGACGATGTCCTGCTTGCCGCGTGCCGATGCGATGACCTTGAACGGATCGCGGTTGGTGCTGCGGTACAGCATTGCGCCTTTGCGGCTCTCATCGCTGTAGCGATACCCCATCCGGACCACCCCGGCGCCATCGGCATACCAGTCGAAGACGTCGGCCTGGCTGCCGGCGACGGTCTTGGTCTTGCCGGTCGACAGGTCCACCTCGGAGACCTGGGGATACCATTGGCTCTCGCTCTCGATCCCGGTCTGGCGCGACAGCAGCACGCGCGGCGTCCCGTCTTTCGCCACCCAGAGGATGTCGTCCGCCCGGACGCCCGAATGCGTCCAGTCGATCCGGTTGACCTTGGTCATGTCGGCTTTGACGCCCAGCGTGCGCGTGACGTAGATTTCTTCGCCGTACAGCATGTCCTGCGATCCGATGCCGACCGCCAGCCAGTCGTCACCGGCCCAGCGCCACCAGTTGATGTCGACCGTCGCCCCGACCTTGATCGCGACGACCTTGCCGCCGGGGAACAGCGGCGCGACGACCAGCACCTGCGCGCCGTTGAGCGCCATCTTCGCGGCGATGCGCTTGCCGTCGGGCGAAAGCTTGGGATTGGCGATACCGGGGAGCTTGGCGAAGGTTTCGACGGAAACCGGTCCCGCAGCCTCCGCCGTCTTGGGCGCCGCCGCCGTCTTGGGCGCAGCCTCCGCCGTCTTCGGCGTGGCGGTGGAGGAGGGCAGTGCGGTCTGTGCCGCCACGATCGCCGGTATCATCGCACCGGTCAGCAAAGCCACCCGCCACATCGTCGGCCACGTCATCGACAGTCTCCCCCTGGCCATTCCCCAATGGCCGTCCGCACAGAGTATCGCGTTCGGGGGCAAGGGCAATAGGCGGGCGACCGTTGCATCCTGGCGCACCGTCGAACTCGGTCGGATTTGAGTGAGATCAGCGCACCGGGCACCGTCCTGCTGTCCTGCCGCAGCATATGGACATGCGAGGATGGGCAGTAACGGGTCGTCGAGCGAGCCGCGTGGCTCGACCACTCGACGACCCGGTTCGGATCAGGTCACCCCGCCGCCGGCCAGCGCCGCGAGCAACAAGAGCGCGACGATGTTGGTGATCTTGATCATCGGGTTCACCGCGGGGCCGGCGGTGTCCTTGTAGGGATCGCCGACCGTGTCGCCGGTGATCGCGGCCTTGTGCGCCTCGCTGCCCTTGCCGCCGTGGTTGCCGTCCTCGATGTATTTCTTGGCGTTATCCCAGGCGCCGCCGCCGCTCGTCATCGAGATCGCGACGAACAGGCCGGAGACGATCACGCCCAGCAGCATCGCGCCGAGCGAAGCGAAGCCGGCGGCCTGGCCGGCGACCGCGGTGATGATGAAATACACGGCGAGGGGGCTCAGGACGGGGAGAAGCGAGGGGACGATCATCTCGCGGATCGCCGCCTTGGTGACGAGATCGACCGTCCGTGCGTAGTCGGGGCGGCTGGTGCCTAGCATGATGCCGGGGTTGTTGCGGAACTGCTCGCGGACTTCCTCGACGACCGCACCGGCTGCACGACCGACCGCAGTCATCCCGAACGCGCCGAACAGGTACGGGAGCAGCGCGCCGAGCAGCAGGCCGACGATGACGTACGGGTTCGACAGGCTGAAATCGACCGTGACATCGGGGAAGTACGTCGCGAGATCGGTGGTGTACGCACCGAACAGGACGAGCGCGGCGAGCCCGGCCGAGCCGATCGCATAGCCCTTGGTGACGGCCTTGGTGGTGTTGCCGACCGCGTCGAGCGCGTCGGTGCGCTGGCGAACATCGTCGGGGAGGCCGGCCATCTCGGCGATCCCGCCGGCGTTGTCGGTGACGGGACCATAGGCGTCGAGCGCGACGACCATGCCGGCCTGGGCGAGCATCGCCGTTGCCGCAAACGCAATGCCGATGATCCCGGCCAGCTGGTAGGCGACGATCACCGCGACGACGATCACCAGCGTCGGCAGCGCGGTGGATTCGAGGCTTATGGCCAGGCCTTGAATGACGTTGGTGCCGTGGCCGGTCTCCGACGCTTTGGCGATCGACTTGACCGGGCGGTGGTTGGTACCGGTGTAATATTCGGTGATCCACACGATCAGCCCGGTGACGACGAGCCCGATCATCATCGACCAGAACAGGTCCATGCCGGTGAAGCTCTGCGTCAGCGACGGCGCGGCCTGCGTCGTCAGGTCGTCGGTCGCGGGATCGAGGAAGCCGGCGCCGCCGATCACGCGGTGCAGGTCGCCGAGCACGTAGCGCGTGGCGAGGTAGATCGCCGGGATCGACAGGATCGTCGAGGTGAAGAAGCCCTTGTAGAGCGCGCCCATGATGCTACCGCCACCGAGCCGCACCATGTAGGTGCCGATGATCGAGGTGACGATGCACACGCCGCCAACGAGCAGCGGGAGCGTCATCAGCCGCATCAGCTCGGCGCCGCTCGCCTGGATCAGCAGCGCGATCGAGATCATCGTGACGCCCAGCGTGACGACGTAGGTCTCGAACAGATCGGCTGCCATGCCCGCGCAGTCGCCGACATTGTCGCCGACGTTGTCCGCGATCACGGCGGGGTTGCGGGGGTCGTCCTCGGGGATGCCGGCCTCGACCTTGCCGACCAAATCCGCGCCGACGTCCGCCGCCTTGGTAAAGATGCCGCCGCCCAATCGCGCGAAGATCGAGATCAGCGATGCGCCGAACGCGAGTGCGGTGAGTGCCTCGACGATGATCCGGTCGTTGGGTGCATGACCCGCGGGTCCGGTGAGATACCAGAAGAACGCACTGATCGCGAGCAGGCCGAGGCCCGCCACGAGCATGCCGGTGACGGCGCCCGATCGGAACGCCATCGTCAGCCCGGCCTGCAACGAGGAGCGCGCGGCCTCGGCGGTGCGGACGTTGGCGCGGACCGAGATGTTCATGCCGACATAGCCGGCGACGCCCGAGAGCACCGCGCCGATGACGAAGCCGACCGTCGAGATCATACCAAGCGTGAACAGCAGGATCGCCGCGACGATGACGCCGACGATCGCGATCGTGGTGTATTGCCGCCCGAGATACGCCTTCGCGCCTTCCTGGATGGCGGCGGCGATGTCCTGCATCTTTGCGTTGCCGGGGGAGGCCGCGAGCACCTGTCGACTGGTGACGAAACCATATAGGACGGCGATGACGCCGCAGATCATGGCCAAATAGACGGTCGTCATACGGCGCTATCCCTCTTGTCAGGTCCTCTCCGGTCCCGGCTTTGCCGAGTCCCGATGTAAGGAACTTATCAGTGCAGGGGCATTGCGCAAGTTATCCTCGGGGGACGTGCTCATAGCCTAGACTTGTCGGAAGCGGGACGGGGGTGCCCGAGTCGTGGAGAGTGAGCCCCGAGCCGGCCGAGAACGCACCAATGCGAGTGGCGTCCGTGACGAAATCTTGCGGTGCAGCAAAGAGGAGTTGGTAGTCGTCGCCCGCGGTGGCTGCGGCGAGCGGGTCGCCCGAGAAGGTACGATAGGCGTCGGAGAGGGGGATGCGCGCAAGGTCGATGCTGACGGCGAGATTGCTGGCCTGTGCCATGCGGGACGCGTCGATGAGCAGGCCGTCGGATACGTCCATCATCGCATGGACGTGGGGGGCGAGGATGCGGCCGTCGGCGAGCCGTGGCTGCGGGCGCCGGTACGCGGCGAGAAGTTCGGCAGGGCCTTCCGCGCCGAGCGCGATGGCTAGCCCCGCGCCCGCGTCGCCGATCGTGCCAGTTACGTAGAGTGCATCGCCGTCGTGTGCGCCGCTTCGGGCAGGCGCCGCGCCGTTGCTGCCGAACGCGGTGACGGTCAGGATACGCGGAGCGTTGGCGGGGAGCGTGACGGTGTCGCCGCCGATGATCCTGGTGTCGAACGCGGTCAGGACCTCGGCCAGCCCTTCGAGAAACGCGCGGTCCCACGCGTCATCGCCAAGCGGGTAGTTGAGAAGGATGCCTTCGGGTTTGGCACCCTTGGCGGCGAGATCGGAGAGGTTGGTGGCGACCAGTTTCCACGCGACGTCCTGTGCGGGGTCGGTCGGGAGGAAGTGCACGCGTTCGACCAGCGTGTCGGTGGTGACGACGAGCGGGCCTGTGTCGAGCAGCGCAGTGTCGTCGTTCAGGCCCCGCGCCGCCGAGTGCAGCGGGAGATGGCGGAGAGCGGCAATGAACTCGGCTTCGGTCATTCTCTGCTCCCTCTCCCCTCCGGGGAGAGGGCTGGGGTGAGGGGCTGTTCCAGGCGCCGCACTGCTTGGCTGCCCCTCACCCCGACCCTCTCCCCGGAGGGGAGAGGGAGTCCGTCAGCTACGCACGTCTTTTGCGATACCGTCGAGCAGGCCGTTCACGAACCCCGACTCCCGCTTGTCGTAGAACGCATGTGCAACGTCGACATATTCGCTGATCACCGCGGCGACGGGCACGTCCTTGCGCGCCAGCAGCTCATACGTGCCGACGCGGATGATCGCCTTCATCGGCTTGTCGAGCCGGGCGAGCGTCCAGCCCTTGGCGAGCTTGCCCTCGATCAGCACGTCGATCTCGCCCGCGCGGGCGTTCGCACCGGTCACGAGGTCGTCGAAGAAATCGACGTCGGCCTCGGCATATTCGACGTCTTCGATCGTCGCGCCGAGGCGGTGCTGGTGGAATTCGTTGAGCAAGACGGGCATAGCGGTGCCCTCCATCTCGTGCTGGTAAGTCGCCTGGACGGCGGCGAGGCGAGCGGCGGCACGCGCCTTGGTGCGGGGGGCGGTTCGAGTCATAAGCGGTTGCCTGTAGGCGCGGGGGGCGTGCGTGTCAGCCCTTTGCGTTTTCGGGCGTGTTGGCAGAGAAGATTGGTTCGCGCAGAGGCGCAGAGAGCGCGGAGCTGTATCGCTCGCCGCGGAGCGGCCCCCTCATCACCCGCCCATGAGGGGGTCGAAGCGGCTCCGCCGCGCACAACACCTCTGCGCTCTCTGCGCCTCTGCGCGAACACACTAACTGTTAAGGCGAAGCCGCAGCGCCACTGATTTTGCGTGTGCCGGAAGACCCTCGGCGTTGGCCAGTGCAACCGTCGCAGGCCCGAGTTCGCGCAAGGCCGCTTCGTCCAACGCCAGGAAACTGGTGCGCTTCATGAAGTCGAGCACCGACAGCCCGCTCGCAAAGCGCGCGCGGCGGCCGGTGGGGAGGACGTGGTTCGGGCCGGCGACGTAATCGCCGATTGCCTCGGGGGTGTAGCGGCCGAGGAACACCGAGCCGGCGTGGCGGATGCTGTCGAAGAAGCCTTGCGGGTCGGGGATCGCCAGCTGGAGATGCTCGGCGGCGAGGCGGTCGACCAGCGGGATCGCTTCCGCCAGCGTGTCGACGACGACGATCGCGCCGTTCGTGTCCCACGCGACACGCGCGACGGCTTCGGTAGCGAGCTCGCGCAACTGGCGGTCGACGGCGTCCGCGACCTTGTCGGCGAAGACAGCATCGTCGGTGAACAGGATCGACTGCGTGGTCACATCGTGCTCGGCCTGGCTGAGCAAGTCGGCGGCGGTCCATTCGGGGTCGTTGAGCGCATCCGCGACGACGACGATCTCGGACGGGCCGGCGACCATGTCGATGCCGACGACGCCGTAGACCTGGCGCTTGGCCTCGGCGACCCAGGCGTTGCCGGGGCCGGTGACGACGTCGACCGGCTCGATCCGACCTGCGCCATAGGCGAGCGCCGCGACAGCCTGCGCGCCGCCGACGCGCCACACTTCGTCAACGCCGGCGAGGTGCGCTGCGGCAAGGACGAGCGGGTTGATCTGGCCATCGGGGGTCGGCGTCACCATCGCGAGACGGCCGACGCCGGCGACCTTCGCGGGGATCGCGTTCATCAACAGCGACGAGGGGTAGGCAGCGCGTCCACCGGGGACGTAGATGCCGGCTGCGTCGACGGGGAGCCAGCGTGCGCCGAGTCTTACACCCGCGGAGTCGACCGAGTCGCTGTCGAGCGGACGCTGTTTCTCGTGGTACGCGCGGATGCGGGTGGCGGCGAGTTCGAGCGCGGTGCGGAGGTCGGGGTCGAGCGCGTCGAACGCGGCCTTGCAGTCGGCGGCGTCGATCTGCCAGCCGGTGGTTTCAGGGTCGTGGCGGTCGTGCTTCTGCGTGAGGTCACGGAGCGCGGTTTCGCCTTCGCGGCGGACCGCGGCGATGATCGCGGCGACGTCCTGGGTGACGCCCGCGTCGGACTCGCGGCGGTCTTCGACCAGCGCGGTGAAGCGGGTCGTGAAGTCCGCGTCGCTGGTGGAGAGACGGATCACATTCCCCTCCCGCTTGCGGGAGGGGTTAGGGGAGGGAACGACATAGCCTCGCACGGTACGATCGGGGAAGGCGTGCCCTCCCCCGACCCCTCCCGCATGCGGGAGGGGAGCAGAAGGTAGGCGCTCATGCCGCAATCTCCTGCTCGACGGCGCGACGGAATGCCTCGACCAACGGGACCACCCGGCTGCGCGTCTTCATCGCGGCGCGGTTGACGACCAGGCGGCTGGTGACCTCCATGATCGTCTCGACCTCGACGAGGCCGTTCTCGAGCAGCGTGCGGCCGGACGAAACGAGGTCGACGATGCGTGGCGCGAGACCCAGCGTTGGCGCTAGTTCCATAGCGCCGTTGAGCTTCACGCACTCCGCCTGCACGCCCCGCGACGCGAAATGCGCCGCGGTGACATGTGGGTATTTGGTCGCCACGCGGACGTGGCTCCAGCCGCGCGGATCGTCCTGCGCTGCCATCTCGGCAGGCTCGGCGACCGACAGCCGGCAATGGCCGATGCCGAGATCGACCGGCGCGTACAGTTCCGAATAGCCGAATTCCGCGATCACGTCCGACCCGACGATGCCGAGTTGCGCCGCCCCGTGCGCGACGAAGGTGGCGACGTCGAACGCGCGCACGCGGATCAGCGAGATCGCCGGATCGTTGGTCGCGAACCGGAGTGCGCGGCTGTTCTCGTCCGAGAACGACGCTTCGGGATGCACCCCGGCGCGCGCGAGCAGCGGAAGGGCCTCGGCGAGGATACGTCCCTTGGGGACGGCGATGATGATCTGGGAGTCGGGCACGCGCCGGGCTTTACGGGTGGGGCTTGGCGGGTGCAACAACCTGCATATGGCAAATGAACCGGCGAACCGCGCATGCTTCGACATCCAGGCGGGCTATTGCGCCGCGATGGATGCGCCGATCACCGCGCGGGTCTGCACTGCGCTGGCGACCGCGGTGGACCGCGAAAGCGAGACGGGGCGGCGGGTGCTAGACTGGGCGGGCGAGCCGGTGGCCGATGCGCTCGCGTTGCGGCTGGTCGGCGGGTTGCATGCGCTGCACCGGGCGGGTGTCGATCCGATGCTTTCTGCGGTGTTCTCCGGGGCGGAAACCGATCCGGTACGTATCTGCGCGACCTTGCAGGCGACGCTCGTCGCCCATGATGCAGCGGTGTTGCCCTGGCTCGACGGGCCGCCGCAGACCAACGAGGCGGCGCGGTCCGCGGGGATGATGACTGGGATACTCCATCTGGCGGCACGGTACGGGGCGCGGTTCGAGGTGCTGGAGATCGGATCGAGTGCGGGGTTGAACCTGCTGATCGATCGCTATCGGTTCGATCTGGGCGGCGTGATGGTCGGGCCCGCGGCATCGCCGGTGACGATCTGCCCAGACTGGCGGGGGGCGCCGTCGCCCGTCGCACCGGTCGAGATCGGATCGACTCGCGGCGTCGATATCCAGCCGGTGGACGTCGCCGATCCGGTCGCGGCGGCAAGGCTGGAGGCGTATGTCTGGGTCGATGCGGTCGAGCGCCAGGCGCGGCTCGCCTCGGCGATCGCGATGGTGCGCGCGGGTGGCGTCGATCTCGCAAAGGGCGACGCGGCGGACTGGGTCGAGGCGCGGTTGGCCGAACCGCAGCCGGCGGGGACGACGCGCGTCCTGATGCATTCGGTAGTGTGGCAATATCTGCCGCCGGCGTCTCGCGAACGGATCCGGGTGGCGATGGATGCGGCGGGGGCTCGGGCGACGGCGGAGCGGCGGCTCGGCTGGGTGATGATGGAGCCGAACCGCGATCTGCATCGGCATGAAGTGCGGGTGCGCGGCTGGCCGGGCGAGCAGGCGATGGAACTGGTCGCGCTGACGCATGCGCACGGCGCGTGGGTCGAGGGATTGTCGCCGCCGTACGAGACGCGCGATTACGTCATGCGGCGCGGCGCGTACGAAAAGGACTGACGCGCCGGATACGCGTGCGGCCCGGGATCGCTCCCGGGCCGCCGAACTTGGTGGAAGGTCTTAGTAGAAGAAGCCGTTGTTGACCTGCACGACGCGGCCGGAGCGGGTGTCGACCAGAACGACGTCACGACCATAGCGGACCCAACGCTGATAGCCGTAGGCCGGGCGCGACAGGCGGTAGGTCTGGTAGTCGTTCACCCAATAGTTGCGGCCGTAGTATTCCGGCGCGAACCGGTATCCGACGCTGACCGGGCGATAGCGATAACCGCGCGGACCGGCATAGGCCGGACGGCGATAGAGGTTACCGTGCGTGCGACGGTAGTCGCGCCAGTCCTCGCGCGCCTCGCGGCGGTCCTCGCGCAGTTCCTGGCGGGCTTCGCGGACATCGCCGCGGTCGCCGTAGCGGCGCGCGCGATCGAGGTCGCGACGGCTCTCGCGGATTTCGCGCTGGTCGCGGCGAACCTCGCCGTAGCTCTGCGCGGTCGCGACGGTGGGGACGAGGGTGGCGGCGGCTACGGCCGCAAGGATCATCTTACGCATGATTGCTCTCCTGTTTCGACGCCGGATCAACGGCATGGACGGGGTTTTGCTCCCCCGGCGCTGAACGATCGCCGAATGTGGTCGTCAGGATTTAGACAGGTGGAGGGGGTGCAGAATTATAGGCGGACATGCGCTGGGGGACACGCACCCCCCCGGCGAAGGCCGGGGTCCAATTGGAGAGGTTGCAGTAACGTAGCGCCGTCCCGAGTTACGACCGTCCCCCAATTGGGGCCCGGCCTTCGCCGGGGGGTGTCCTGGCCAAAGGGTACGTACGTCGCTGAGCGATGATCGTGTCAGACACCCCAACGGCGCATCGCAGCGATCACAGCGTCGGGTTTCTGCCACGGCACGAAATGCCCCGCGTCGATCTTCTCGATCGTGAGGTCGGGCACATAGGCGGCGAGGTCGAGCTGGCTGGGCAGCAAGGCGCTGTCCTGCATCCCCCAGATCACCAGCACCGGCATCTTGGTCGGCGGAAACGGCGCGTCGAGAAAGGCGGGGCGGGGCGGGGTCTCGTCCATCGCGGGGACGACGATCGCGCTCGCGCGGTACCAGTTGAGCATGCCGGTGATCGCGCCGGGCTGGCCCCATTCGTCGAGATAGGCGGCCTTGTCCTCGGCCATCGCGGCAAGATCGGCGTGCTTCGAGAAACTGGTGTCGAAGAAGGTTTCGAGCCCGATCGACTCGACATGCTTTTCGAGATCGGGATTGCGGAAGGCGCGGATATACTGGCTCGCGGCGCGCTGTTCGAGATCGTCGAACATGGTCCGCTGGAAGACGAGCGGGTGGGGCGCGTTGATGATGACGAGCTTGGCGATGCGCTCGGGGTGGCGCAGCGCGGCCATCCACGCGACCGCGCCGCCCCAGTCGTGGCCGACCAGCGTGAAGCGATCGATCTCGAGGTGGTCGGCGAGTGCGATCAGGTCGGCGACGATCTTGTCCGGGGTGTAGCTCTCGACGCCGTCCGGCTTGGCCGAGCGTGCGAACCCGCGTTGGTCGGGGGCGATCACGTAATGGTCGCGGGCGAGGTCCGGGGCGATGTCGCGCCACGTACGGTGCGATTCGGGGAAGCCGTGGAGCAGGATGACGGGCGGGTTCGCGGGGTTGCCGCTGATCGCGACGTCGAGTTCGACGCCCGTGGATAGAGCGATGCGTTGCAGTGTCATTATTCCCCTCCCGCTTGCGGGAGGGGTCAGGGGAGGGCCTGCCCGTCGCGCTGCCCTTGGATCATGCCCTCCCCCGACCCCTCCCGCAAGCGGGAGGGGAGCATAAGGTGTGTCCTCCCCTCCCGCTTGCGGGAGGGGTCGGGGGAGGGCTCGCGGCTAGTCACAAGCGGATCGCTCGTTGTGAGCGCGTGCCCACCCCCTACCCCCTCCCGTAAACGGGAGGAGAGGAGTCACGGATAGCTCACCGTCTTCGGCACCGCCGGAATCTCGATCCATTCCTTCTCGTCGCCGGGCACTTTCGGGAAGTTGCCCGCATTCCAGTCGCGTTTCGCCTGTTCGATGCGGTCGCGGTTCGAGCTGACGAAGTTCCACCAGACGTGGCGTGGCGTCGTGAACGCATCGCCGCCGCAGAGCATCGCACGGCCGCCATGCGCAGACCGCAGCGTCGCCGAGATACCGGGGCGCAGGACGTAGAGGACTTGCGGTTCGAGGGGTACGCCTTCCAGCGTCGCCTCGCCCATCGCAAGATAGATCGCGCGCTCTTCCGCCGCCGCGTCGATCGGCACGCTCGCGCCTGGATCTAGCGCGATGTCGGCGTAGATCGTCCCCGAATAGGTCGTGGTCGGCGCGGTCTGGCCCCATAGGCTGCCCATGATGATCCGCGAGCGTACGCCGTGTGCCTCGATCGTCGGCAGCTGCGCCTTGGTGACGTGCTCGAACGCGGGGTCGATCTCCTCGACCGCCTCGGGCATCGCCAGCCAGGTCTGGATGCCCGACAGGTTCGGCCCTTCCGCACGCTCGTCGCCGGGCGAGCGTTCGGAATGGACGATTCCGTGGCCCGCGGTCATCAGATTGACCGCGCCCGGCTCGATCCGTGCCTGCGTGCCGAGCGAATCGCGGTGGTCGATCGCGCCGTCGAACAGGTATGTGACGGTCGACAGGTTGATATGCGGATGCGGACGCACGTCGATGCCCTGGCCCACGTCGAGATGCGCCGGGCCCATCTGGTCGAAGAACAGGAACGGGCCGACCATCGTCCGCTCCTTGTTCGGCAGCGTGCGGTGGACCTTGAAGCCGCCGAGATCGTGCGTCGACGGCAGGATGCTCTGGAGGACGAAATCATCGAGCATGGCGTTATCCCTTGGCAGGTTCCGTGGCGTCGAGCAGTTCGACCAGGTCTGCTGGATAGAGCGTTTCGTGGAAGCCCGCGATGTCGTTTCGGGAAAACCAGCGGTGACCGACGAGCAGTTGCTTCTCCTGTTCGGTGAGATTGCCCGCCTTCACGTCGCAGGTATCGACGTCGATCCGGAAATAGCGTTCGTCCGCGGTGACCTCTGTGCCCTCGAAGGTGCGGAAGTCGACGACGCGGCGCGCGACTTCGGGGCCGCAGTCGATGTCGAGGCCGACTTCCTCCCAGAGTTCGCGGCGTGCGGCGGCGGCGAAGCTCTCGCCGGGATCGACTGCGCCGCCGGGGGTGCACCATAGCGGCGGGCGGTCGGCCGGGGTGAAGCGGAACATCAACACGCGGTCCTCGCCGTCGACGAGAAGTATCCTAGCTGCCGGGCGCGGGGTCCTCACAACCGGCACCTCCCCGGCGAAGGCCGGGGTCCAGTTGGAAAGGTCGATATGGCGACGGGCTGCCCATCGTTACCCCTGTCTCCCACCTGGACCCCGGCCTTCGCCGGGGAGGTGCTGGTCGACGAGGTGATGATTGTGAAGAGGCTGCCAAGCCTCATTCCGCATCCAGTTCGGGATAGGCGCGGAAGATGCCGTCGGTGTTGAAGGCGAGGCGACGGTCGCTCTTGAAATACGCCTTGATGCCCGGCAGTTCCGCGACCTGATCGTGGATACGGATTAGGGTCGGATAGTCGGGTTCGAGCGTCTTCATCCGCTTGGGGAACATGTAGCGCAGCCCCTCGATCACCTGGAACAGCGAAGTATCGGCGTAGGTCCACTTGTGGTCGATCAGCCAGTCGCCGGGATTTGCCTGTGCCGCATCCTCGAAATGGCCGAAATACTTCGGCATCCGCTCTTCGCGGAACTGCTTGGCGGCGCGCTCGGCCTCGGGCTTCTGGTCGTCGTAATAGTCCATCATCGCGACCGGATGGTGGACGTTGTGGACCTCCGCGACGAGGTCGGCGATCGTCAGCTGGAGCTGGTTGAGCCAAAGCCGGTCCGCCATGTTCGACGGCGCGAGGCCGTGACGCTCGCCGAGATACATCAGGATGTTGGCGACCTGCGCGATTACGAGGCCGTCAAGTTCGAGATAGGGCGGCGCGAACGGGGTGCGGCCGGTGCGGTCGTTAAGATCGGTCATGAGGCCTTCTTCGCCTACGCCGCGCGCGCAATCCTCATAAGCGATCTCGGCGCCTTCGAGCGCGAGCCGGACGAACTCGCCGCGACCTTGGATGGAGGGCCAGTACCAGAGCTTGTACGCCATCAGATCTCCCCGGGTGCGCGGGCCTTGATGGCGAGCGCGTGTATCTTCGTGCTCAACAGTTCGGCGAGCGCCTGGTTCACGAGCCGCTGGCGGGCGACGCGATTAAGGCCTTCGAACTGCGGGGTTTCCACTTCGACGCGGAAATGCGTCTCGCCGGTGCCGTCGTCGCCCATGTGGCCGGCGTGCAAGCCGCTCTCGTTGACGACGGTCAGCTGCGTCGGGGCGAGTGTCGCGGTGAGGCGGGCGGTGATCTGGTCCTGTACGGAGCCGGTGGCGAGGTCTGTCATGCTCCCTATATAGCCCGTTTTGAAAAGCGCGGGGAGCCGGTGGCGGACGAGGATCGAAAAGAGCGGAAAGAACGCCCCAGCCCACGGTTTCACGGCCGCGTGGAAGGGACGGGGCGCGTCTGCATGTGGCGCGACTGCGACGAGCCCGGCGAATTTCGCGCGCCGCCGCTGGAAGGGCCTAGCGACGGCGGCCCGCCGCAGTTTCGTTGGTTCTGCCTCGAGCACGTCCGCGCGTTCAACTCGGGCTATAATTTCTTCGACGGCATGACCGCGGACGAGATCCACTATGCGCAGCGGCCAATGGCGGGCTGGGAACGTGAGACGCGCGCGTTTGCGCATGGCGGCGGCGATACGCCGCCGAAATGGGCGGACTTCGCGGATCCGATCGATGCCATCGGCGCGCGCTTTGGCGAACGGATGACGGCGGCGCGGAAAGATGGCCGCGTGCTCTCCGATGGCGAACGGCGCTCGTTGCGCGTGCTCGGGCTCGGCACGGACACCGACCGGACGGCGCTCCGCAAACGCTACAGCGAACTCGTCCGGCGCTACCATCCCGACCGGAACGGCGGTGATCGTGCGCACGAAGCGGAATTGCAGAAGGTGATCGCGGCCTACCAGCACCTCAAGGGCGCGACCGCGTTTGCCTGACAAGTCGGGAATGTGATCCATACTTACTCTGATCGATATTTCGCGACGCCCCCGCCGGAACCGCACGGCTGGCGAGCGGTTCGTCTAACTCTTCCGGTCAATCGCCCGACCAATCGTACAGCGGCGGTTGAGTAACTGCCCGCGCTTGGCCTAGAGCTACCGGGAACACGAGGCCAACATGACCGATATCCCCATTACCCAGCCCGACAGCCGCGAGACCACGATCCTCGACGCACCCGACCGCATGGTAAAAGTGCGCGAGATGTTCGGGATCGATTCCGACATGGAAGTGCCGGCGTTTTCCGAAGCCGACGAGCGCGTCCCCGATCTCGATCCGGCGTACGTCTTCGATGCCGATACCACGCTCGCCGTGCTGGCAGGGTTCGCGCATAACCGTCGCGTGATGGTCCAGGGCTATCACGGCACCGGCAAGTCGACGCATATCGAGCAGGTCGCGGCGCGCCTGAAATGGCCGTGCATCCGCATCAACCTCGACGCGCATATCAGTCGTATCGACCTGATCGGCCGCGATGCGATCGTCCTCAAGGACGGCCAGCAGATCACCGAGTTCCGCGAAGGCCTGCTGCCCTGGGCGTTGCAGACCCCGACCGCACTGGTATTCGACGAATACGACGCCGGTCGCCCCGACGTGATGTTCGTGATCCAGCGCGTGCTGGAGACCGAGGGCAAGCTGACGCTGCTCGACCAGAACCGCGTGATCCGCCCGAACCCGTGGTTCCGCCTGTTCGCGACCGCAAACACGGTCGGCCTGGGCGATACGAGCGGGCTGTATCACGGCACGCAGCAGATCAACCAAGGCCAGATGGACCGCTGGAACATCGTCGTCACGCTCAACTACCTGCCCGCCAAGGTCGAGGCACAGATCGTGCTGGCCAAGTCCGGCGAATACGACAAGCCCGAGGGCAAGAAGACCGTCGAGAACATGGTCCGCGTCGCCGACATGACTCGCAAGGGCTTCGTCAACGGCGACATCTCGACCGTGATGAGCCCGCGCACCGTGATCACCTGGGCGCAGAACGCGCTGATCTTCGGCGACGTCGGCTTCGCGTTCCGGTTGAGCTTCCTCAACAAGTGCGACGAAGCGGAGCGGCCGCTAGTCGCCGAATATTACCAGCGCGTGTTCGGCAAGGACCTGCCCGAGAGCGTGGTGGGCAAGGCCTAAACCTTTGGCCAACGAAACCCCTCTCGATCGCTTCAAGGCGGTTCTTGCCGGCACCGCGCGTGCGATCTCGGAGGAGCCAGAGGTAGAACTCGCGTTCACCGCGGATGCGCCGACGCAGAGCGGAAAGCACATCAAGGTGCCGATGCCTGCGCGGGCCTTGCCGTTGGAGCAGGTGGCCGAAGCGCGTGGGTTCGCAGACGGTTTTGCGCTGCGGTTGAAGCATCACGACATTGCGTTGCATAATCGTGCGGCGCCGGCCGACGCCGTGGCCCGCGCGGTGTTCGACTCCGTCGAGACTGCGCGGGTCGAGGCGCTTGGGTCGCGCGGCTATGCGGGCATAACCGAGAACCTCGAACGCGCACTCGACGTACGTCTGCGCGCCGACCCGATCACGCGTGCGCGCAATCGCGACGAGGTACCGCTGTCCACTGCGCTCGGCCTGATGGTGCGCGAGCGGCTGACTGGACAGGAATCGCCCGCGATCGCCGCACCGGGTCTCGCGCTGGTCCGCGAGTGGATCGAGAGCAAGACCGATCTCGACGCGCTGGCCTATGCGCTCGACGACCAGAAGGCGTTCCAGGGTCTTGCGCGGAAAATGCTGCAGGAGCTGGAACTGGTCGAAGGCGATCAGGTCCCCGAGGAGAGCGACGAAGGCGGCTCCGAGGACGAGGGCACCGACGAGCAGCAGCAGGACGAAGGCGACGAAGGCGACGACCAGGGCGAGGACGGCCAGGGCGAAGTCGAGGCGCGCGGCGAACAGTCCGAGCAGCAGAACGAGGAGAGCGACAGCCAGGAGCAGAGCGACGAGTCGATGGACGACATCGACGGCGAGCCCGGCGACGACGGCGAGGAAGGCATGCAGCCGGTTCGCCCCAACCGTCCGTTCGCGGACATGGGCGGCGCGTTCGACTATAAACCGTGGACGACGCAGTTCGACGAGGTGATCGCCGCCACCGAACTCTGCGACGCCGACGAACTTGCCCGCCTGCGTGGCTATCTCGACCAGCAACTCGTGCATTTGCAATCGACCGTGTCGAAGCTTGCCAACCGGCTCCAGCGGCGGCTCATGGCGCAGCAGTCGCGGTCGTGGGATTTCGATCAGGAGGAGGGTATCCTCGACGCGGCGCGCCTCGCACGCGTGATCGTCAACCCGACTCTGTCGCTGAGCTACAAGGCTGAGCGCGAGACCGATTTCCGCGACACCGTCGTGACATTGCTGATCGACAATTCCGGATCGATGCGCGGCCGTCCGATCTCGATCGCGGCGATCAGCGCGGACATCCTCGCGCGCACGCTGGAGCGTTGCGGCGTGAAGACGGAGATTCTCGGCTTCACGACGCGCGCCTGGAAGGGTGGGCAGAGCCGCGAGACGTGGCTGGCGGCCGGGCGTCCGCCGCAGCCGGGTCGGCTCAACGACATCCGCCACATCGTCTACAAGCGCGCCGACGAGCCGTGGCGGCGTGCGCGCAACTCGCTCGGCCTTATGATGCGCGAGGGGTTGCTGAAGGAGAATATCGACGGCGAGGCGCTGATGTGGGCGCATGCGCGGCTGGTCGCACGGCCGGAGGAACGTCGTATTCTGATGGTGATCAGCGACGGCGCGCCGGTCGATGATTCGACGCTGTCGGTGAACTCGGGCTCGTATCTCGAGCGCCACCTCCGCCAGGTGATCGGCTGGATCGAGAGCAAGTCGCCGGTCGAGCTGGTCGCGATCGGCATCGGCCACGACGTCACCCGCTATTACGCGCGCGCCGTGACGATCATGGACGTCGAGCAGCTTGGCGGGACGATCATCGAACAGCTCGCGTCGCTGTTTGATACTGAATGACCCGCCGGTGACCGCGGGTGGCGTGATCGCCGCGCCCGCGGGAGGCTTCCACGGACCCATCAAGCGCTCGATCACGATCGCCGGTCACCAGACCTCGATCAGCCTCGAACCCGTCTTCTGGCAGGCGCTGGAAGCTGCCGCGGTGCGGCAAAGGCTGCCGCTGTCCGCGCTCGTTGCCGAGATCGATGCGATCCGCATCGTCGCGGATAGTCCTCCCAACCTCGCTAGCGCCTTGAGAACGTGGTTGTTTGACACCCAAGAGTGAGAACTACTCGCATTAGCGTTGACAGTGCGAACGACTCTCAATAGCGAGCCCCCAAGAACAAAGGGGTTTGTCTATGTCGCTACCTTCGCCGCGTGCATCGTTGCCGCGTTCGTCTTCCGTGCCTGCGTTTCTCGCTTTGTCGTGCGTCGGTGCCTTCGCGACCGCGCCCGCCTACGCCGCCGAGGCCGACAAGAACGCACCGGTGACCGACGCGCAGCAACGCGAGGAAATTCTCGTCAACGGCCAGCGCCAGCGGGACGAGGGCCCCAAGCAGGTCGCGCCGCTGGTCAACACGCCCCGCTCGGTGATCGTCCTGCCGAAGGAAGTGATCGAGCAGACCGGGTCGAACAGCCTGGCGGATGCGCTGCGCACCGTGCCCGGCATCACGTTCGGCGCGGCGGAGGGCGGCAATCCGATCGGCGATCGCCCGTTCATTCGCGGCTTCGACAGCCAGGGCAGCATCTATGTCGACGGCGTCCGCGATCTCGCCGCACAGACGCGCGAAGTGTTCGCGGTCGACTCGGTCCAGATCGTCCGCGGTTCTGATTCGACGCTCGGCGGGCGTGGCTCGGCGGGCGGCACGATCAACATCCTGTCGCGCCTGCCGCAGCTCGAAAATTTCGGCGCGCTCAGCGGCAGCTACGGCGAGGCGGATTACAAGCGCGTCACCGGTGACGTGAACCTCAAGGTCTCGGACACCGCCGCCTTTCGTATCGAGGGGATGTGGCACGACCAGGATGTCGCCGGGCGTGATGCGATCTGGCAGAAGCGCTGGGGCATCGCGCCGTCGTTCGCGGTCGGGCTCGGCACGCCGACCCGGCTGACGGCCAGCTTCTATCACATGGAGAGCAAGGAACTGCCCGACAGCGGCATCCCGTATCTCTACACGATCGCCAACCATCCCGGCACCGGCAACGTCACGACGCAACCTGCGCTCGGCAATGTGACGACGGCGGATGGCCAGACCGGCTACGTTTCGCGCAAGAACTTCTACGGCCTGGCGAACCGCGATTTCCGCGATGCCACCACTAACCAGGCGACGCTCCGCGTCGAGCATGATTTCGGCGGCATCACGCTGCGCAACACCGCGCGCTACACGCATAGCGACCAGAGCTATATCTTCACGCTGCCCGACGACAGCCAGGGCAATGTCTATGGCACGACCGCGACGACGACCAGCGGGGTCAATGCGGTCACCGGCGGTACGAAGGTGACGGGCGGCGGCTATGTCTGGACGCGCGGCAACACGCGGTACGGCTATAGCGAGAGCATCGTCGACCAGACCGATCTGTACGGCAAGTTCAATACGGGCAGCATCGAGCACAGCTTCTCGCTCGGCACCGAAATCTCGTGGGAGAAGACGCGGCGCGGTACGTTCGTCTCGGCCAACGGCTCGACGATCAGCCCGCGCTGCGACACGGTCACGATCGCGCGCTCCTATTGCACCAGCTTGTTCGACCCGAACCCGTATGCACCTTGGGTCAATTACACGAGCGACACGTCGACGACCGCGACCCCAATCGTAAAGGGGGCGACCTCGACCGAAACGCAGAACGACGCGAATACCAAGGCGGTCTACGCGTTCGATTCGATCACGCTGATGCCGGCGCTGATCCTCAATCTAGGCGCCCGCTACGACCGGTTCGAATCTACCGTGACGCTGCCCGCTGCCCAACAGACGCGGATCACCCGCGTGGACAATTTGTTCAACTGGCAGGCGGGCCTCGTGTTCAAGCCGACCGCGGAGACGAGCCTGTATGCAAGCTATGCGACCGCCGCGACACCGCCCAACAGCCTGCTCGGCGAAGGCCGCGAGGACAATGCGATCACCGCGGCCGTGCTCAATCTGCTGAAGCCGCAAAAGACCAAGTCGTACGAGGTCGGCGCGAAGGCGAGCCTGTTCGGCGAGAAGCTCCAGCTTGGTGCGGCGGTGTTCCAGACCGATATCGCGAATGCGCGCGTGCTCGACGACAATAATACCGCGTCGTTCATCGGCGAGACGCGGATCCGCGGCTTCGAGTTCAACGTCAGCGGCACGATCCTGCCCGGGTGGACCGTCTTCGGCGGGTTCACGCATCTCGATCCGAAGATCATCGACGGGGGCTCGACCATCCTGACCGCCGCTGCGATCACGCGCACTGCGAACGGCGTCACCACGGTAATCCAGCCGGCGCGGACGATTGGCGTCGTGTCGGTCAATACCGGCAAGCAGGTCCCGCAGACCGCGAAGAACAGCTTCACCGCGACGACCAACGTCAGCGTGACGAAGCGGCTCCAGATCGGTGGTACCGCGCTGTACATGGACGAGCAGATCGGCGGCTATGCGGACAACCGCACCGCGACCCAGACTGCCGCCGGCGTCGTCACGGTCAATGCCGCGACCAAGGTGCTGACGCGCAGCATCCCCGATTACTGGCGCTTCGATGCACGCGCGAGCTACAAGCTCACCGACAATGTCGATCTCAGCGTCAATGCGCAGAACGTAACGAACAAGACCTATTTCTCACAGACCTATACCAGCCACTTTGCGTCGATCGCGGCGGGGCGTACGGTATTCGGCACGGTGAACCTGCGTTTTTGAGGACGACATGACGGCGATCGACACGCTGACGCCCGACGCCATTGCCGCGCGCCTCTCCGGAAGTCCGGAGGAGCGCGCGGCGTTCGTGCGCGAGGCGGCGGACGCGGGCGTCGCCGAGGCGCAGGCGGTGTACGGCCAGATGCTGCTCGATGGTGCGGGCGTCGCTGCCGATCCAGTTGCGGCGTTCGGCTGGTTCACTAGGGCGGCGGCGCAGCATCACGTGATGGCGCTCAACATGGTCGGGCGCTGCTACGATCTCGGCTGGGGCACGGCGGTCGACAAGGCGCGGGCGGCCGAATGCTACCGGATCGCGGGCGAGCGCGGACTCGACTGGGCGATGTATAATTACGCGACGCTGCTCGCGCTGGGGGAGGGGCTCGCCGAGGACAAGCCGGCCGCGCTGGTGTTGCTGGAGAGGGTCGCGGCGATGGGTTCCGGACTGGCGAGTGCGAAGGCGATCAACTTCGTCGGCAGTTTCGCGGAAGACGGCTGGGCGTGCGCGCGCGATCTCGTGCGCGCCGCGGATTGCTATGCGCGGGCGGCAGAACGCGGCGATTTTCGAGGGTGTTTCAATCACGCGCGGATGCTCGGCGCAGCGGGGGATGTCGAAGCGGCGCTGGGCTGGTTGAGGCAAGCCGGTGCGCGCGGCAACGCGACGTTTCTCGCCAAGGCCGAAACGTGGCTGGCGGCGAGCGAGATTCCGGCGTTCAGGACTTCCGGCGTGGCGGCATTGCGCGATGGGGCAGCATGCTGATCGCGATTCCCGAAGTGCTCGATTTGGCGAGCGTCGCCCACGTGCGAGCGCTGATCGATGCCGCCGAGTGGATCGACGGCAACGCGACCTCCGGCCCGCAGAGCGCGCTCGCCAAGCGCAACGAACAACTGCCCGAGGACTCCGCTGCCGCGCGTGAGGCCGGCGGCATCATCCTCGACGCGCTCGGCCAGTCGGCGCTGTTCATCGCCGCCGCGCTGCCGCTGAAAGTGTACCCACCGCTGTTCAACCGCTACGCCGGCGGACAGGATTTCGGGCTGCACGTCGACAACGCGATCCGGATGAAGCGCGGCTCTGATTTCCGCATCCGAAGCGACCTGTCGGCGACGCTCTTCCTCGCCGATCCCGAAACCTATGACGGCGGCGAACTCGTGATCGAGGACCAGTTCGGGCCGCAATCGGTCAAGCTGCCCGCCGGGCACATGGTGCTGTATCCCGCGTCCAGCCTGCACCGCGTCGCGCCGGTCACGCGCGGCGTGCGGGTCGCGTCGTTCTTCTGGTTGCAGTCGATGGTGCGCGACGATGGCGCGCGGCGAATCCTGTTCGATCTCGACCAGGGCGTGCAGGCGGTCGCGGCCGCGCAAGGGCAGGGCGATCCGGCCACGGTAAGGCTGACCGGCGTGTACCATAACCTGCTGCGCCGCTGGGCCGATGCCTGATCTGTTCTGCTCCCATAGCTGAAAGCAGGAGAGCGCGTTGCGCGTGCTATCCTTGTGATGGACTTGGGCAGGCCGCCCATGCGACGGACGCCGCACAGGGAGTAGACCATGAGCAAGATGGCGATGCGACGGGCGTGGTTTCAGGTTCACAAGTGGATCGGGCTGGTGCTGGCGATCCTCATCATCCCGCTCTCGCTGAGCGGCGCGGCTTTGGTGTGGCATGATGCGCTGGACCGGATCGTCGATCCGGCGCGCTATGCGGTGACCGGCAAGACCGTGATCGGGCCGGACAGCTATGTCGCGGCGGCGCGCGCGGCATTGAAGCATGGCGAGCGGATCGCGACGTTGACGATGCCTGATGACGGCGGTCCGGTGGTCGTTGCAGTCAGCGTGGCCAACGCGCCGACCCAGCCCGGTCCGCCGCAGCGAACGATGGTGTATCTCGATCCGCCGACCGCGCGCGTGCTGGAGGTGTCGCCGTCGAACGGCGGGCTCGTGCGGTTCCTCCACGTGCTGCACGGGAGCCTGCAACTGCCCGGCGTCGGGCGGTCGATCGTCGGCTGGATCGGCGTGGCGATGATGGTGTCGTGCTTTACCGGGCTGTGGCTGTGGTGGCCGACGGTGGGGAAGTGGACGCGCGGATTGCGGTTCCGGCGGCACCGCGACGTCGAGACCAACCTGCATCATCTGTTCGGCTTCTGGATCGCGCTGCCGTTGTTCGTGCTGTCGCTGACCGGGGCGTGGATATCGTTTCCGCAGGTCTTCGGGAAGCTTACCGGCGAGGCGTCGCGGCCGAGAGGCGGACCCGATCGCGGCGCGATGATGCGCGCACGGCCGCTGATGTCACCTGCGCAGCCACTGGCGGTGGCGATCGGCAAGGCGCGGGCCATCGTCGACAATGCACCGTTGCGGAGCGTTGCGTGGCCAACCGACCTCAGCGCGGACTGGACGGTGACGTTTCAGAGTAGCGGCGCGTCGATCGGGGTGAAGGTGGCGGACGACACGGGCGGCGCGACTGCGGCGGCGGCGCGGTCTCAGGGCGGCGTGGCGCGGTGGATGCGACGGATCCACGATGGCACCGACATGGGGGCGCTGTGGCAGGTGATCATCTTCCTGGGCGGGATATTGCCCGCCGTGCTGGCGGTGACCGGGGTGATCATGTGGTGGTACGCGCGGAAGTGGAAGGCGGATCTGGCGGCGCGGCGGGCGGCTTGACCCTCTCCCCTCGGGGGAGAGGGAAGGAGGAGCGCTTGCGACGGGAGGGTGAGGGCACGCGTCTTGATGAGCGTGCCCTCACCCTCCCACGCTTCGCGCGGGCCCCTCCCTCTCCCCGGAAGGGAGAGGGGTTTACCGCCCCAGCAGCACCCGCGCCTGGCCGGCGATCTGCGCCAGCATCGCCGCATTCGGCACTGCCGCATGGCGCGCGCGGTCGATTACGGCCTTGAACTGCGCCACACGCGTTGCATTTGCAGCCAGCCATGTCTCCACGGCACCCTGAGGATCCTGCGCCCCGCGGCGCGCAAGGAACTCCAGCCGCAACTGCTGGAAATCGCGCGCGAGGCCGGCGATCAGCAACCGCTCCCAAGGATCGGTCGGGCTGATCCGCGCCGCATTCGCCTGCGCCCAGTCGAGCCCCAGCGCCTGCCCAAGATGCGTGAATGCGCGCGTGAGAACCGCCTCGTCCAGCGTCATCCGCTCGCCGAGATCGGCCAGCCCGACCGCGCCGTCCATCTCGAACAGGCGGACCACCTTCCGCACCAGATCGCCCGGCGCGCCGACCGCCTCGAGCTGTGCCGCGATGCGGCTGCTCTGCGCACTTGCCTCGTCGAGCAGCAACGCCGCGGTCTGGCTGTCGAGCTGCGTGATGCCCTTCGCCAACCGTGTGAGCACGTCACCCGGCACGGCGCCCGGCGCCGACACGCGCAACAGGTCGGCGATCTGCGAGCGCGTCGCGACCGCCACCTCGTCGAACAGCGCGATCCGCGCCGCCTCTGGCATCACCGCCGTCTCGATTTCCGCCCACAAGGCCGGCAGGTCGAACAGGCGTTCCGCAACGACGAACATCGCCGCGATATCGCCCATCGCCGCGCCTTCCTCTTCCGCCAGTTCGAACGGGTAGAGGATGCCCAGTCGGTTGACGATCCGGTTGGCGAGCTTGGTCGCGACGATCTCGGGCCGCAGCCGATGCTCGTCGATCGCCGTCTCGAACCGCTCGCGCATCGCCGCCGGGAAGGCAGCGTGCAGGTCGGGCTTCAAAGCGTCGTCCTTGGCGATCTCGCTATGCTCGATCGCGTCCTGCAACCCGAGCTTGGCAGTCGCCAGCAGCACCGCCAGCTCAGGCCGCGTCAGCCCATGTCCGTCCTGCCCGCGCCGCAGCAGGATATCGTTCGACGCCAGCCCCTCGACCGCACGATCGAGCCGACCGCCGCCCTCGAAGATCTCGATCACGCGCACATAGCTCGGCACCGCGACCGCGCCGTCCGCCTCGGCGATCGACAGCGCCAGCGTCTGGAGGCGGTTGTCCTCCAGCACCAGGTGCGCGACGTCGTCGGTCATGCTGGCGAGCAGCGTGTTGCGGTCCTCATAGTCGAGCCGCCCCTCGATCATCTCGCGGTTGAGCGCGATCTTGATGTTGACCTCGTTATCCGAGCAGTCGACGCCCGCCGAATTGTCGATGAAGTCGGTATTGATCCGCCCGCCACGCGCGGAGAACGCGATGCGCGCCGCCTGCGTGACGCCCAGGTTCGCGCCTTCGCCGATTGCGATGACGCGCAGATCCTCGGCGTTGACGCGGAGGCGGTCGTTGGCCGGGTCACCGACCGCGACGTTCGCTTCCGACGCCGCCTTCACGTAGGTACCGATGCCGCCGAACCAGAGCAGATCGGCCGGCGCCTTGAGGATCGCCGAGATCAACGCGCCCGGCTCCATCTCGCTCGCCGTTATGCTGAGCGCGGCCTGCACCTGCGGCGACAATTTCACGCTCTTGGCGGTGCGCGCGAACACGCCGCCCCCCTTCGAGATCAGGCTCGCGTCGTAATCCGCCCAGCTCGACCGCGGCAGCGCGAACATCCGGTTGCGCTCGTCCCAGCTGGTCGCGGGATCGGGATCGGGATCGAGGAAGATATGGCGGTGATCGAACGCCGCGATGACCTTCAACGTCTTCGACAACAGCATGCCGTTGCCGAACACGTCGCCCGACATGTCGCCGCAGCCGACGACGGTGATGCTCTCGCTCTGCACGTCGAGCCCGCGCTCGGCGAAGTGCCGCTGGACGCTCAGCCACGCGCCCTTGGCGGTGATCCCCATCGCCTTGTGATCGTACCCGACCGAGCCACCGGAGGCGAACGCGTCGCCCAGCCAATAGCCGCGTTCGAGCGCGAGCGCGTTAGCCACGTCGCTGAACGTCGCGGTGCCCTTGTCGGCCGCAACCACGAAATACGGGTCCTCGCCGTCGAGGATCGTCACGCCGTCCGGGTGCACGACCTTGCCCTCGACGATGTTGTCGGTGATCGACAGCAGCGTGCGGATGAAGATCCGGTAGCTCTCGGTACCCTCGGCAAGCCACGCGTCGCGGTTCGACGGGGCAGGGAGCTGCTTGGGATAGAAGCCGCCCTTCGCGCCGGTCGGGACGATCACCGCGTTCTTGACGCGCTGTGCCTTCATCAGCCCGAGGATCTCGGTGCGGAAATCGTCGCGACGGTCGGACCAGCGCAGGCCGCCACGTGCGACCGGGCCAGCGCGGAGGTGGATGCCTTCGACGCGCGGCGAATAGACCCACACCTCGCGCCACGGCACTGGGGCGGGAAGCCCCGGAATCAGATGGCTGTCCAGCTTGAACGCGATCGCTTCCGACGCGGCCGGCGTGAACGCGTTGGTCCGCAGCGTCGCCGCGATCAGGTTGCGATAGGCGCGCAGGATACGGTCGTCGTCGATCGCGGTAACCGCGTCGAGCCCGGCTTCGATCGCCTGATCCGCCTCGATCGCGTTACCCGGGTGCTGCAGATGATGGACCGCAGTAAACCGCGCGATCAGAGCCGCCGCAACTTTCGGCGCACGGCGCAACGCATCGACAACGGTGGTCAGCCCATAGGGAAGCCCCGCCTGGCGCAGGTACCGGAACCACGCACGGAACAGCACGATCGCTTCGGGACGCATCCCGAGTTCGACGATCAGCCGGTTGAACGCGTCGTTCTCGGCCGCGCCTTCCAGCACCGCCGCGATCGCACCTTCGAGCACGGGCGCATCGCTTTGCTGCGCCGCGTCGTTCGCCTCCAGCACGAAGTCATGCACGAACGGCACGCTGTCGTCGCGCAACCGCGTCGGCAATTCGCCGATCACGCGGAAGCCGAAATTCTCCAGCACCGGGACTGCGTCGGACAGGGGGAGGGCACCACCCAGCTTGTAGATCTTGAGCTGGGGATCGGTGCCCGCTTCGCCCGGAACGAGGCGCACGCCGCGTGCATCCGCATCGGCCAGCGCGGCGATCCGCTGGATATCCTCGGCAGCCTCCGCAGGCGTGCTGAGATTGCGATAATTCTGCGGGAACGCGGCGGCCCATTTGAGCGCGAGACGCGCGGCGCGCGGCGGCGGCAAAGTCTCGACCAGGGCGGCCTCGACGTCCGACACCCAGCCGCGCACCATCCGCTGCAACCGGAGCGCGAGCGGCGCGACGTCGGGCATCCGGCCATCGCCGCGCAGGTCGAGCGTGTAGCGGATCATCGCGACCTCGCCGTCTTCGAGAGCGATCGACCAGTTCAGCACGCTCGCATTCGCCGCTTCGGCCAGCATGTCGCCGATCGCGACGCGGCGGCTGGTGGTGACGTCGTCGCGCGGCAGCCAGACGAACCCGAACAAATGACGGCCAAGCGCCGATTCGACCAGCACCAGCGCGGGACGTGGCCGATCCGCGATGCTCATCGCGGTCAGCGCCAGGTCCTCCAGCGCATCGGGTGCGAACGCGATCACGAGGTCGTGCGGGAGTGCGGTGAACGCGTGCGTCAGCGCCTTGCCGGCATGACCGCGCGGATCGAACCCGAACTTCGCCTTCATCGCCGACAGCCGCGTGCGCAACACCGGCACGTCGCGCGGCATCGCCGCTAGCGCGGCACTGGTCCACAGCCCGCTATAGATCGACAGCCCGGCGACCGTCGCGCCCTCCATCACCGGCACCACTACCAGGTCGAGCGGGACGGCGCGGTGGACGGTCGAGATCAGGTTCGACTTCAGCAGCAGCGGCGCATCGTTGCCCGCCTCGAACCATTCGATCGCCAGCGTGCGCGAGGCTTCGGCGAGGATCGGCACGCGGTGTTCGTTGCGCGCGATGCCCAGCGCGGCATGGCCGCTCCCGTCACGGTGCCAGATCTGATGCCCGAGCAGCGTCAGATGCCCGCCCAGGAACCACTGCAACAGCGCGGCGCCTTCGCCCTCGGGCAACATTGCGATATCATCGTCGAGCGCCGCTTGCATGGCGCGCCAGTCGGTCACCGCCGCACGAACGTCGGCCAGCACTGCTGTCAGATCCTCGATCAGCCCGCGACGGTCGCGCGCATCGGCGCGCTCCATCTCGAGATAGATCATCGATTCGGGGCGGCCAGCGCCTTGCCCATCGGCGTCGATAGCGTGCAGCGTGCCATCGGGCGCGCGCGTCGTGCGGACCACGGGGTGGATGATCCGATCGACCGCGATGTCCTGCGCGCCGATCGCCGCCGCGATCGAATCGACCAGGAACGGCATGTCGTCGTTGACGATCGCGAGTCGCATGCGGCGCCGCGTGTCGTCCGCGCTGATCGGCTCGATCGCGATCGCCGGCGCACCGTCGTCGCGGTGCGCGGCGGTCGCGGCAACGAACGCCGCGGCCTGCGCGACCTCGCTCGCCCCGAAGTCCCTCAGTTCGCCCGGAAGGGCCCGTTCGGTCAACCGTCCCGCAAGGGTTTCGGTGAGCGTCTTCAACGATTGGTTCGCCATAGGTCAGGGCCTATGCGCCCGCTATTCGCCTATCTCAACCCTTGTGGCAGGTGCGAAGGAATATGCTGCGGCGCACCTAAGATGCGGAGTGTTCGGCGGCTGCGATCGCGGCAAGATCGCCGTCGAAACCGCCGAGAAAACTAGCGAAGCCGCCCGCCGGCACCTGATGCCGCCGAGCGTGTCGCAGCACCGCCGCAAACGTCTCCAGCCGGGCCGCTTCGAAGTTTGTGCCAAAGACCAGCGCGACGATTTGCGTCATCGCGTCCGTCCCGCCCGGTATGCCCGCAGCAGAGAGCATCGCGCCGAAATCATCGCGGCCCTGCTCGGCCGACACCACAAGATCATGCGCACGACCCAGCGTCCGATGAAGTGCAGCACGACTGCGTGTTTCTGCCGCCCGCACTTGCGCCGCACTCTCGCGCGCCATCGCCAATTGCTCGCCGAGCGGGCCGATCAGCTCGGGGCCGGCAGGCAAAGGATCATTCAGGACGAGTTCCTGCACGACCGCAGGTGCCGGCTCGGCGGGCATGACGTCGAAGCCTCCGCTCGGCCCATCCGCCCAGACCTGCGCGGTCGCGCCCGAGCCGGACGGTGTCGCGTGCACGGCGGCATCCAGTTCGGCCGAAAGCGCCGCCTGAAGCGTGGCGTCCGCGAGTTCCTTCCAGTTGATCACGCCGTAAATGAAGTCGATCGTCGCCCCACCCGACGCGAACGGCATCAGAATTCCGCGGTAGAGCGTCGTGCGCCCCCTGCTGCTGACGAATTCCGCTTCGAAGCCGATCGGCGCGCGATTGGCGATGATCTGGAGATAATGGTCGGTCAAGCGCGACAGCAGCGACCGGCTAGGCACGTCGGCGATCGTCGCGATCGG
Source organism: Sphingomonas sp. OK281 (assembly GCF_900115295.1). Classification (GTDB taxonomy): domain Bacteria; phylum Pseudomonadota; class Alphaproteobacteria; order Sphingomonadales; family Sphingomonadaceae; genus Sphingomonas. Next base: position 393,293 of record NZ_FOVZ01000002.1, read on the forward strand.
CCCCTCCAGCCCGCACTCCTCGCGCAGCGCACGCCCGAGATACGCGATCTTCGGGTCGCCCATGCCGTGGCTGAAATCGAGCAGCACGCTGTGCGGGCCGAAATCGGTGATCGTCTCGGGCTCGAGATCCGCGATCGACGGGTAGGGCCGGTCCTTCAGCAGCGACACCCAGTGGTTATAGGCGCGCACGTGCATCCGCCGCTCGTCGCCGCCGAGATCGAACATCACGTCGTTGACGCCCGCATCGGTGGAATCGCGGGCACCGGCGTCCGTGGTCGCCCCCGTTTGCGGAGCCCCGGCAAGCGCCACACCATCCGCGCCCGCTGCGCGTCCATCCTCTACGCTGCGCGCCGTCGTCATGCCCAAAGATCCCCGTATCGTCGCCGCGATTGTGCACCGCGCTTGGTAAACACCGGGTAAACTCGCAAACCGCTTGTCAGCCCGCAAAACCGCTGGTAGTTGCCGCCCCCTCGACCGGATACATCCGTCATCGGGCCGCTTTAGCTCAGCTGGTAGAGCATCGCATTCGTAATGCGGGGGTCACAGGTTCGAGTCCTGTAAGCGGCACCATCGAAAACCAAGCTAAATGCTTGTTTTAACTCACATTTTCGTCACCCTTGCTGAGTTGGCCGACTAGACCGTGTTCGGTGCGGCTTCGGTGCATTGCACCTGGCGCGAGCCGCTCCATATCAGCGACGATCCCCTCGAGAGCTGTCACGACGGACGGAAATTCGCCGATCGCGTAGACTTCCGTCTGGCTACCGTCGCTGTGTCCCATGAAGCCCTCAAGATCCCACTTCGTCGCGCCGCGGTTGCGCGCGAGGGTCGCGAGGCTGTGGCGCAACAGGTATGACCGCCACTCGCGGCCCTTCGGCAGCTCGAGGTTCGTCAGCATGGTGTCCCATGCGCGGTCGACGTCCTGGATTGGCCGGCCGTGATAGTTTACCAGCCAGCCCCGGCCGGCGCGGTCCTGCTGCGAGAGCGCTATGTACGTAGCGTATTCGGCGCGAAGCCAACGGTCCAAAGCAGGCAGAACAGGCACAAGGGCACGGTGCTTCTTGTTCTGTGTTCGACCGTGCGGATTGAGGTCGATCAAGGGCGAACCCGGCCACCATTGCTGGCGATCGGGCGCCACGTTGATGTCGACGATCGCGCCAGGACGAGCGAGCGTGCAGATCGAGGCGACAAGGAACGCGTGTAACGAACCACGCTGCTTGCCTGGTTCGGCCGCGTACGTGTCCGCCTCGGTGAGAGGCGACATGCTGATACGCGGCAACAGTCCGGCGAGGCTCCGCGTTTCCATCTGCCCGATTCGCGCGAGCGAAAGCGATCGAAACGAGCCGCTATCCGGACGACGCAGTCGCAGCTCATCGAGCGTGGTTTCGCCGCGGACGATCGGCTTAACGAGCGGGATCGTGACGATGTCGCCGTCGATATGGATCTCGAGATCCTCGAATTCTTCGATCTGGAAGAAATCGGAAACATCGCGCGCGATCTGCAGCATGTCGGCGCCGTCGATCTTGTCGACCTCTTCACCGATCAGGCCGACCGTGCTGGTCCGGGTGAGCAGGTCCCGCATCACGTCCATGTCGACTAGGCCGAGCTGGATCAGCGACATATCCAAGAGAACGACGGTAGTCGGCCGGCGGAAGGTGAGCGTTGCGATCGCGTCGTCGCCTCGCTTCAATGGCGTATCGAGGTCGACGGTGATGGTCGCGGGAAGTTCTGGCAGATCGGCCATGATGCAGGTCCTGGAGTCAGATTTGCAAAATTGCGCAAATTCGCAATTTCAGGGGGAAGTGTTCGATCAGCGGCCCATGCCGGCGCGGATCTCGGCCATGAGGTCGACGCCGTTGATGATCATGATGCAGTTGATCACGTCGATCTCGACCTCCGTCCGGCCGTTCACGCGCCAGCGCACGTAGGTGAGCGTCGACTTGACGGTCCATTCGGTGTTGTCGCCTGGCTTGGCGGTGCCGGGATCGATCTCGACGTGCTTGCCACGCACGACCAGCTCGGCCGCGGAAACGCTGCCGGTGTAGTCATCCTGGTAGGCACCGTTGAAACGGATCATCACGCCGCCAAGCGTGGTGGCGCCGAACTGGCGGAGGATGCCCAGCACCAGCCCGCCGAACTTCGTTTCCATCTCGAGCTTTTCGAGGCCCATGCTGATATCGACCTCGGCAAGCATGCCGGCGCCGCGCCACTGCTCGACCTTTTCGGCGAGCTTGGGGAGGGCAATTTCGCCAGCAACGCCGGCGTAGCTTTCGCCGTCGACGTGGACGTCCCAATTCTTCAGCTTTGCGGGAAGGCGCATGACGTTCGTCCTTTAGATGTTCGGAAGTTGCAGATGGTTCGCGGGGCGCCGGCGCGGTTAGGCGGCGATGTTGTCGGCGAAACCGGCGTAATACTTGTCGGTGATCCGCTGATTCAGCTCGAGCCCTTCCAAGGGCGCGCATGGCGTGAAGTCATAATCGATCACGAGCCGGCCGGCGGCGAGCGCTGCCTCTTGGTTGGCCGCGGGATCGTACCAGCAGAAACCGCCTACAAGACGGTTTTCGGACACCCACTGGCGGAGCGATGCGTTGACCGTCTCGACGATGTCGACGACCAGGCCCTTAGTCATCGGCTTGTCGATGAACCGCGCGAGTGCCTTTGCGATCTCGTCCTGAATAGCCTGCGAGGTACGCACCGCGACTTCGAAGGCGAACTGCGGCTCTTCAGAGAACGTACGGTTCCCCCAAAAGCGATGGCCGTTCATGTTTACCAGCGTGGTGACGTGGCCGGCATTGAGCAGGCCGGCATCGGTGGACATGTCCTGCAGGTCGAAATGAACGTCCTTGCTCATGCCGGTCACGCCGGCGACGGGGACGTTGGAAAGCGACTTATGCCAGCCGGTCTCTTCGTCGATCGCCGCGCGCAGCCCGAGCGCGATCGCGACCGCCTTGCCCGACCAAGTGCCGGCGATGCCGCCCGTCCATTCCGGCCAGACGCCCATCAGCTCGCGAGCCGAGAACTTGTCGCGGTAGAGCAGAGCTGCCCCGACATCCTCCCCGACGCACTGGACGTAGGCGAACCGGTCGCGATGCCGTTCTCGAAGATGTTGACCTGCAGCGTGCCGTCCGCGAGCTGCGCGATCTGTGCCTCGAGCCCGATGCCCTTGATGAAGGATAGCTTCGTGTTGGTGCCCAGCGCGGCGCGGAGCGTGATATTCAGATCGCCGTCGCTGCTGACGAACTCGATGGGGCCATCGACCTTCAGGCCACCGTTCATCTCGATCGGGCTGTTGAAACGCAGCTTGCGTTCGCCGTCGCTGGCGCCGGTGGTCATCGTCGAATTGTTGACGTCCTTCACGACGCCGGAGATCATGTTGCGCCCGGTTACGTCGCGGATACGCGTCAGTGTTTCCGTGCTGACGTTCGCATAGACAGCTTGCGTCATCCGGCGAGCATCGCCGACGCGGGTATCCTTCGCGCGGATGTCCGCGATCGTGAGATCGCCCCCCGTTCCAAATACGGTGATTGCCGAGCTAGACGCATCGCGGATGGCGGCATCACCGCCGACCGTTAGGCGACCGACATCCTGGATATGCATATCGGTGACCGATCCGCCGCAGGATTCCAGGCGAATGCCAGCATCACGACCGCCGACGATCGAGCCGCCCCCGATGTTGACCCGTTCGAAACGGGAGACGTGAATCCCCGGCCCACCAAGGTCGCTCCGAATGATCGGTTTGGACACGATGAAATCGGCAAGGCCGGTTACGCGATCGGCATCACGTGCAGGCCCTGCATGGATAGAGTTGGGGCCAATCAGAAAGTGATCGGTCGTATCCTCGTAGACGTTCTCGATCTGCGGCTGGTCGATATGAACGCGGTCGAAACCGAAACAGTCGATCGTGCCCTGCCAGATCTTCGGATGCACCAGGCTAAGGCGGCCGAGCTTGCCGGGAAACTTGAAGTCCGGATAGCTGGTGTAGAAGTTTCCGCTCGCGGCATACGCGCGGCGCAGGTGGATTCGGCGTGCTGCCGCCTCCGCACTGGTCGCTCGCCACTTAGGCGTGCGCTCGGGCGGCGATACGCCGATGCGGAAGTCGAACTGCTCGTATGCGGCCCAGAAGTCCTGCACGACGTCGACGATCTCGCCGACCTCGAGCGTGACGGCGCCTACCCAGAAGCCATCGCCGCTGTAGCGATTGCCGATGAGACGAACGACGTTCGTGGCTGCGTTGACGCCCTGGCGAAACAGGTTCTCGAAATCGTTATATTCGACGAGCAGATCGCGGGCGAAATCATACACTACGCCGTCACGGCGTCCGCCGGTGGTGATGCCGTCGCCCCGTGCATTGCGGAACGCGCACCGGCGGGCGGAGATCTTCTTCGCGAGCAGCAGCGCAACCAGATGGCTGTGCTGAAATACATCCGCACCGGCGTCACCGCCCCCCAAGTCGGTCCCACCCGATGCGTTCCAGGTCTGAGCGGCGATATTGCCGTCCAGGATCAGGTTTTCGAAGTGGACGCCTTCGATAAAGCTGCCTTCCCAGAAGCGATCGGAGAACAGCCCGCCGGGGTTGTAGTATCCGCCCGCCATCTTGAACGTCGGACGCGAACCTGGTGCCGCGCCAACGAGCGCGATGCTTGAGCGCAATTCGACCAGGCCACGATTGAAGTCGCTGTTCGGCGAGCGATGGAAGTCACCGCCCATCTTGTAGGTGTACCGATCGCTGCCGCAGTTGATGCGGCCGACCTTCCACGACGCCGCAGTGTCGATCGCTTCGGCGATCGCATCGGTATCGTTCGTGACGCCGTCGCCTTTGGCGATCTCCCAAAGGTTGATCCCGTTGTTGCGCAGAGACGACCTGGTCGCGAACGCGACGTACAGGCGCGCTGTCGCGCCATCGCGGATCCAGAGTTCTAGGCCGCTGTCATTGCCCCGAACGTAGAAGCCCTCGCCATCGTCAGCGCCGACAATGCCGTCCTCGACGCTGTCATAGACACCGTCGCCCATAGCAACAAACGCCGCCAGCGCGGCAGCCTCAGCACCATCGCGCGCGGTCTCCGCAAGTTCCACAGCGGGCATTGCAGCCGCCATAGCTAGGGGACCAACCGCTATGCCCTTCGTCTTGCCGCCGTCCGCCATATCGGCGACCACGGCCAGCTCATCGCCAGTCGGATTTGCGAGCCGCTCGAGTTGTGTGATCTTCGCCATAGTTCAGATCTTCATGATGTAGTTGAGAGAGAGCGACGGCTGGGTGACGTCGATCGTGGCGGTATGATCGTGGGACGGCACCGCCTCGACAGCCGCATGCGCGCCGTGGGTATGGGTGGGATCGTTCACGCTGACGCTTGTGATGACGCCGTTTGCGGATCCACCGGCGTCGACGTTGCGCGTCGTTGTGCCTATAGAGACGCCGGTTGCGATCGCATCGATCGTGATCGTCGCGACTGGCGTATGTGCGCCCGCCTTGCTGGTCGTCAGATCCCTCGACGTCGCGCCGAACGTGGCACCGGCCGGCGCTTCCGCTGTAGCGCCAACTGCGGTGCGGCCGCGCATATCCGGCGTCGCAATCTTGCCGTTGCCGTCCGCGCGATCGACCGATCGACCATCGCAAAGCGCCCAGCCGGCGGGAACGGTGTCGACATCGCCGAACCATTGAAGAATAACGCCTGCTGGCAGGCGCTGCTCGAGCATCGCCTGGACCGCCGCGACAGGAGGAACGCGCGTAGAGTCCGCGCCGGCGCGCGCTTCTGTGATCGTCGCCAGCTCGACCACGCCCTTCTTCGTCGTGGTCGCAGGCGGATTAAGGAAGTTCGCATCCCCGAACGTCAGCTTATCGATCGCGGCGGTCGGGAAGGCGAGGTCGAGCGGTAGGTGCAGCGTTACGGCCGTGGACTTCTCGACGATCGGCGTCGACTGACCATAGGCAGCTAGCAGCGTGCCATCGGCGAGGATCAGGCCGAAGCCCCGCACGGTGTAGCCGATCTCGGCATCGTCGCGCATTACGATGTGCGCGGTATTGTCGCCAACGACAGAGCCGGAAACCGCGGTGACCCGGCGGAACTCACCGGGGAGCGAGGTCAACGTCGGCGCGGCGTAAAAGTCCTGCGCAGTCAGGCCGATCGCGGCAACGGTGAGGTCGATCGGGTTGCCGAGCTGCGCCGCGGTGAAGCGCTCCATGCCGGCATCGGTGAGAATCAGTTTGAGCGCGCTCATGGTGCGGTATCCAGAAAGGTGTTGTCGGCCGCGTCGAGCAGCGGTTCCCCGTCATGGGTTTGCAGGTAGAAACCCCAGGCGGGCGAGGTGTCGGCGACCACGGCCTGACGCTGAATGCCGCGACCGTCGCCAGTTGGAAGGGGCGCGACAAGTGGGATGACGCTCCGCAGATCGAGCGCGCCGAGGATTGCACGGTCTCGCGCTACTGCATGCTCGTCGCCAAAGAGACGAAGTCGGGTAGCGATTACAAGGAAATCGACCTGCTCGGCCGCCAGATCGAGCGCATGGCACGTGTGCGCCGTTACCTGGCGCCAGGCGGCAACGAGGTCGACCTAAATCCGAAGGTCGCCGCGCGTAATGCCGGCCCTAAAAAGGCTGCACGCAAAAATCACTTAGACGAAGAGCAAATCGCAAAGCTCATTGACGCGTTTGAGACCGATCTCTTCGACTATCAGCTAGCGTGGCGTGGGCCGAAAGATGATCTCATGGGATCGTCCGCGCTTACTACGCGGTTCATCCTCAAGAGCCGCCAGATCGGTGCGACTTACTATTTCGCGCGCGAAGCGTTCATCCGGTTGCTAGAGACAGGCAACAACCAGCTTTTCATATCGGCAAGTCGCGCACAGGCGAACAACTTCCGCGCGTACATTATCGATTTCGTCTTAAAGGTCGTTGGCGTCCAGTTGCAGGGCGATCCGATTACGCTCGATCTCGATGGCGTTGAAGGACCACTAGGCGAGCAACCTAAGCTCTATTTCCTCGGTACGAACTATAAGACCGCGCAGTCCTACCACGGTGACGTTTATATTGACGAAGTGTTCTGGGTTCACGGCTTCGAGCAAATTGACGACGTCGCCAGCGCTATGGCGAGCCAGAAACGCTACCGGATTACCTATTTTTCGACACCGTCGACGATCGCGCACCAGGCGTACAAGAAATGGTCCGGCGATGCGTACAACGAGGATCGGCCAAAGGCGGATCGCGCCAACTTCCGATTCACCGACGAGCAATTGCGCGCCGGCGTCGAGGGCGCGGACGGGATCTGGCGGCAGCGCGTCAGCATTCTCGATGCGCAGGCCGGCGGGTGCAACCTGTTCGACCTGGACAAGTTGCGCCGGCGTTATGCGCCCGACGTCTTCGACAACCTCTACATGTGTAATTTCGTCGACGACACGGCGTCGATGTTCCCGTTCAATCTCATGCGATCGTGCGGCGTCGATAGTTGGGACGCTTGGGCAAAAGACTTCGATCCCTTTGCTATCCGGCCGTTCCGTGATGGCGAGGTGTGGATTGGCTACGATCCGGCCGAAAGCGCGGCCGGTGACGATGCTGCGATGGTGATCGTCGCCGCGCCTAACGGGGCGAAGGGCAAGTTCCGGGTCCTAGAAAAGCACCGGCTGAAGGGCAAAGGTTTTGCCGAGCAGGCGCAAATGATCCTCGACCAGCTCGAGCGGTACAATGTCGGCTATATCGGCATCGATACCACTGGCGTTGGCGCCTCGGTGTGGCAGCTCGTGGTGAAGAAATTCCCGACCGCACGCCGGATCGATTATTCGGTGCCGGTCAAGACGCAGATGGTCCTGAAGGCCAAGAGCGTGATGCAGGCCAAGCGTCTCGAGTTCGACCAGGGCGCGCGCGATATCATGGCGAGTTTCATGGCGATCCGCGCCGAGCTGACGAAGAGCCAGCGCCAGGTAACCTATGTCGCGAGCCGCGCCGGCGATACCGGCCACGCGGATCTCGCCTGGGCCATCATGCACGCGCTCTACAACGAGCCGCTCGATCCAACCGACACCACCAGCACCAAAACCAGAGTGAGAGCCCTCCATGACAAGTCCGATGATCCCAGCGCCGGCGCCAGTGAGCGACGCCGCGGCCGGCGCCGGCGCGATCGTGACGAGTTCGGCACCGGCCGGAACGTCAACGGGTCGCACCAGGGCATTTCGCTTCGGCGAGCCAGAGGCGGTTCTCGATCGCCGGGACATGATCAGCTACGCCGAGTGCGGGCTAAATGGGCGGTGGTACGAGCCGCCAATCCCGCCCAAGGGCCTCGCCCGCGCCTATCGCGCGACGGCGCACCATTCGAGCGCGCTGCAGTACAAGCGCGATCAGCTCGTCCGCCACTTCAAGCCGTCTCGACTACTGGACCGGCGGAACTTCGCGGATTTTGCCCTCAACTACCTTACGATGGGCAATGGCTATCTCGAGCGGCGTGACAGCATCAGCGGTCGGCCGTTGAAGCTCGTTCATTCGCCGGCGATCCATACGCGGCGCGGAAAGGACGAAGGCGAGTTCTATTGGGTGCCCGGTTACCGAAACGAAGTGCCGTTCGCTCCTGGTAGTGTGTTCCAGCTTTATGAGACCGATCTAGAGCAAGAGATTTATGGCGTGCCCGAGTACCTGGCTGCGCTGCAGTCCGCTTTCCTCAATGAGCAGTCGACGTTGTTTCGTCGTCGCTACTTCCAGAACGGCGCGCATGCTGGCTTCGTGTTCTATTTGAACGAGGCAACGATGTCGGACGAGGATGCGGACGATATCGAGGAAGCGCTCGAGGGAGCCAAGGGTGTCGGCAATTTCAAAAATCTGTTCATTCATGCGCCTGGCGGAAAGAAGGACGGCGTCCAGATCATCCCGATCGGCGAGGCCGCGGCGAAGGATGAGTTCCTCGGCATCAAGCAGGCGACAACCGAGGACGTCCTCGCATCGCACCGCGTGCCGCCTATCCTGCTCGGCTTCGTGCCGCACAACGCTGGTGGCCTCGGTAGCATCATTGACGCCGCAAACGCGTTCCATATCAACGTCGCCACGCCGATTATGATGCGGATGATGGAGATCAACGACTGGCTTGGCGAGGAAGCGATCGCGTTCGAGGCGTTTCAACCGATGGCAAAGACAGGAGCGCCGTTATAATCGCGCGTCGACACAACTAAACGTTAGTACCTATCGCCAACCATTATTGTTGACGTTGAATGACCGGAATCTGCGCGATCCGTAGAACGATTAAATATGAGTGATGCATAAAAGTCACGATATCAACATTAAAGATGTAATGCCGCGCTTTGCGTTTGCAGCGTAAAAAGTAGTAGGCTAGAGGGGTGGCTATACCCCAATGTGGTAATTTTGGCACAGTCGACGATTTTCCGTTTTCTGTCGGTGCCCCTCTATCGACTTTTCACCGATTCTTAACGATACATGCGCTCGACATGAATTGAGCCGGGGTTTGGCGACCCCGGCTCTGTTCATCCGCTACACGGGGCAATCGTCAGCGGAACGGCTATTCCAAGCGCGAGCAGATTACTCTGTTCGCGTGGCGGGTCAAGGCGATTGCAAAATGTCCATTAGAAGGACCGCGCGATGTCAACGTACGCCGTCAGTTTTAAACTGGCATCAGACTCCACGTACCATGCTCGTTATGAAAGCCTTATGGGGCAGATCCGTGCATGTAACACAGTGTGGACCGAAACCACGTCCTTCGCCCTCGTTTCAACGAACGAGAGCATTTCCGAGTTGGAGAACCGTCTTTATTTTAGGACGCTTCTCTTGACGTCGACCGACCTGCTGGTCGTGATCGATGTGTCGGGCGCTGCTGCCACGATTCGCGGGACAAACAGCTACCCTCACACGCTGCGTGCGCTGTTGCCGCGGATTACGGAAATGTAATGTTCGAGCCGGAGCGGCAGGTTTCACTTGTCGCTCCGGCGATCATTTCTCAAACGGCGTGAAGTAACGGTTTGTCGTTCCTGTCAGGATGGCTGCCAACGGCAGCAAGATTCCAAATCAGTCCCTCCAGTTCGTCGAGGGGCATATTCAGATCTCGCGCTATTTCCGCTTTCGTTGTCCGTTCGCTCCATAGGTGCGAGAGCATTTTTCGCCAAACGATTGATGTCTCACGTTCGATTCCACCGGGTTCCGCAGTGCGATAGCCTCGGCGGCCAAGTTCAATACAAATCGATTTGTACTGATAATCCGAGAGCAATCGCAAAGCTTTCATGCGATATGCCATGGCCATCGCTGAAACCCGCCAACGTTGTTTTGCTCTAAGCACAAGATCGACCGTGATCGGTCTCGGTATCCTGGCTATCACATCACGTTCCGGCATAAGGAAGGCTGACGCGAATGCGTCGGCTTCCCGTTCCGAGGACCGAATGCCTTTCGGATCGCCATGCTTGTGCATGACCAGGTGCCCAAGCTCGTGGGCGGTATCAAATATGCTGCTTTCCGCCGTCTTAAAGTTGTTCAAGAAGATGTAAGGCTTGTTGTCTCGCCAAAATGAGAAGGCGTTCACGGCTGCGGTATTTTCCGAAAGAGAGAAAACCCTTACACCATGTGTCTCTAGTAGACCCAGCATATCGCCAATCGGACGTTCCCCAATACCCCAGAATTGCCGTAGGTTCAGCGCTGCCACTTCCGGATTTGTTTCGTAGCTTAGGTCCAGCATTTTAATCTGCGGAAGGGCGAACCGTTCCTCTACCCAAGCGCTTAACTGCAACCCCAGCGATCCAGCGGCGATTGCAGCTTCCCGTTCCCGGACGCTGAGCTTCGAGAAGCTCCGAAAACTTACGGCATCGACGTCAAGGTCCATAGGGTCAGACGATGTGAAGAAGCTATGAGGGTAAGCTAAAGCTCGCGCTAAGCGGGCAATCGTCATGTCGTCCGGTGAGTGCGCTCCCTTCTCAAGGCGCAAGACGGTGTCAATGGCGAGCCCGGCTAATTCGGCAAGCGCCTTCGCGGTCAGCCGGCGCCGCTTGCGGGCCAGACTGAGCCGTTTCGGATTAAACATATGAAAACTCGTTACTTGCGGGCTACCTGCGGATCGAAACCGCCGATGGCATCATCGGAGTCGAGCGGCAAGGCCGTAACCAGTTCATCATTCGGGCCGCCCTGAGAAAGGTAAATACGCTCAAGGCAGGCAACGAAGGTGCCATCGGCAATGATCGGACGCGACAACTCCACGGCACCTGTTTCATCGACCATCAGATAGTAGGTCGCTATCGAGCTGGCGGCCTGCTGGGTGTACACTGGTAAGCTTCCAAACAAGTTTCCCTGGCATACGCGCTCGGCGCCCGATCCCTTATCGGAGCGCGGCTTAGGGTGGGCGATATCATTGCAGCTCACATCAACGTTGCAGAAAACCACGCGGGTCTGGCGTTGCGAGTTATAAATGCCCTCGACTCCCTCCGAACGGTCAACCCGCCAGATCTCGTCGACGAACTGCTCCCGTAGCGCCCAAGTGCCGTATTGGTAGGCAAACGTGCCCGGGGCATTGGCGCAATGGAAAGGGGTGGCGTTGGCTCGCTCACCTAGCGCAACGGACCTAACGTGAAGGAGGCGATTCAAATCGAGGTTCAGCTCGTCGAGGCGCGGGACAACCTCCCAAGATTCGCGCAGGATAATCGTTTCAACGAAAGAACCGATTGGTCGCACCTTCATCACCTTGTCTGTTTTTCTTACCGACAAGTTGGTCGGAAAAACCGACACGGTCAAGCTGTATGCGTTAACTCGATCATGATTTGTTCTGATCGATCCCTGCCCCTCGTTCATCGCCGAGAGGAGGCTCGGAAAAAGCCTGGTGCAGGTATGCTTCCGTCTTGATAAAGCCGCGCAAAACCTCACCAGAACAAACGCACTTGCCCCCACGCCTCGCCCGCAGGCTTTTGGGACGGCATTTTATGCAGCTAAATCGCCGGCGAACCCTCAACATGAACGATTCTCCGCCATGAGTGGCTCATAGGCGGGGAGAGGGCAAAATGCGTTTTCGTGCACGCTCCAACGTACCTCGACAAAAGGGCGTCCGTCCGTACGGTGCAGAAAAACTACAAAGGGAAATTTATGTCAGATTGGCGATCTACCCGGCTAGCGGCAGAAATATTTTCTCGAACGAGTGCAACTAAGGAAACTACGCTTCTTCATGTTGCGATGCCCGCCGTCGAATCCGTGCTACGTTCTGGGGCGCCAGCCTCTCTCGATTTCACACTACACGATAATGAACATAGCTTCCGCGTTGCTGAGATGAGCGCAAATCTCGTCGGAGACGCCATTGGTAGCTTATCAACTATCGAGTTGAGTCTTCTACTGATGGCATCATACTGCCACGATATTGGTATGTCACCAAGGCGGCAAAAAATCAGCGAGCACTATAGCTGGCTAATCACCGGGGACACATCTAAACTTCCAAAGGTTGACAGAGAACAATTCCAAAGTTGGCTCGATACAAATCGTAGCGGCCTAACTGCACCGGTGGAAAAAGACCGGATTACATTGTCAGGGCTAACTATCGTAGATGACGCGGTTGCTTACTATTCGAGGAGTAGGCATAACGATTGGAGCGAAGAATTTATTAGATCAGAGCTGTCACTTTCAGGATTAAGTCTTTATCCCGGCTGGATTGAGGATCTGGTTATTCTTTGTAGGAGTCACCATGAGGGGCTCTCGGACCTGCGAAGCTCCCGCTTCAATGCCAAAAACGTCGGGTCACCCGCAAATCCAATAAACCTAAGGTTTCTGGCAGCGGTCTTACGATTAGCTGATGTGTTGGAATTTGCCCCCGAAAGGACTCCCGAAGTTGTTCTAAAGAACCGGGGTATTGCTCCGTCAAGTCGCATATATTGGTACAAGGACCATTCGATATCGTTTGAGATCGATGCCGTAAACCACCAATTAATATTCTCAGCACAAACGCCAAACGCACTTATTCATAAGGCAGTGCTTATGACGGCGGATTGGGTCAACGCCGAACTTGCGCTATGCGCTACCCTGAGCCAAGAGAACGCTTTCACCAGCGGAGTGGTCGCGGCTGGTCGTGCAGCGGTATACAAGTGGGAATGGCCTAGTCGTCTTGTATCCGACATACGAGAGTTGCCAGGGACGTTCATATTTATAGACGGAAGCTTTCGCCCTGATACCCAGAAGGTTTTGGCGCTGCTTTCTGGAACGGCGTTATACCAGCGCCCTATAGTAGCCGTGCGAGAACTGATACAAAATAGCCTAGACGCAATCCGGGAACAAATTGCTTACAGTCGCTTGGAAATGGACAATCCTAGAGACGTTCATGCTCTGAATTATCTTAGTAATTTTCACCAAGTCACTGTAACGTTTACGCAGAGCGACGGGAAGTATTTGCTAATCTGTGAAGATAACGGATCGGGAATGACCCGCTCAATCATTGAACAACACTTGCTCATTAGCGGGTCGGGTATCCGGGGTGAATCACGACGTTTAGAACGAGCAGCTCGCGACGCGGGGTTTTTAGTCGAGCGAACCGGCCGCTTTGGCATCGGGGTATTAAGCTATTTCATGCTTGCAAATGCTCTTACGATTACGACCCGAAGAAGTCAGGAAGCTGGCGATCACGATGCTAGCGGCTGGCAGTTTGCGATAAACGGGTTAGACGGATTTGGCGAATTGTCCAAAGATACCAGAGCCGGTAAAGGTACGGTTGTGTCACTGGAACTAAAAGATTCTGCTCTCGAACCATCCCCGGAGTCATTTTTTAAACGGCTCCAAGTCTATGTTTCGCAGACGTTCAGGTGGCTACCCTGCAAATTAGTATTGCGCGATGATGTTGGTGTATCCGATCCTGTGGCGATGGGCCCTGAATGGGCCCATGACGTGGCGTTCGATAAGGAAAAGATCGTGGCTAGCATTTTCCGAAACGACGAGCCGGGTAAAAAAGGCTTTGCTTCGGAAGAGGAAACAGAGATCTTTCTTGCAAAAAGTCGGCGCGTAAAATCCATGACGGATATCGCTAACTCGGCATTGCGGTGGACCCCTGTTGTAGAGATTAAGCTCGATAACGATGAAGGGGTGTTGCGGGGATCCATTCCTTACTTCTTGATTGACGGAAGCAGCTCCGTGCTATTTTCGGATACCGAGAAGCTCAATGGAGATTTTGCATGGGGTGAAGATGCATTTCGCAGGCCTGTAATCAGCAATTTTACCTCACTTCACGGTATAACTATAGAGTTTGGCGCGGGCAAATTCAATGATTGTCATTTGGACGTTGACCTCCGGAAGGCTGCCGAGATCATGGTCGATCGATCTCGGTTGATCGAACCAATGAGCGGAAGCGTACTGAGCCAGATTCGAAAATTTCGATCAGCTATGTGGCGTGATTTCTTGAAGGCGAATACGGCATCGCCATTTAACGAAATAAATGTTTCCGCGTCTTCGCTTTCCGCCGCGCAAAAGTCTGAGTACTGTCGCCAAGTGCCATACTGGCTGCTGCGAAAGGAAAATGGGGCGCCAGCTTCGCTTGAGAGTTGCGATCAGTCTGTCAGTTCGGTTGGACGTTTCTCATTTTATAACTGGACGGATTTTCACATAACAGCATCTGGAGGTGGTTTGGAGGCCGTTCCAATCGGAACAGGCTCCGACGATCGATTGATGCGACTTCATCATTTGTACGGCGGGGGGAAGCTCATCATTCAGCCGGGTGAGAGGAACGCTATGTTTGGCTTGGCTTGGGAGTCGCCAAACGCGTTTCAGGTCATCGACGGCACCGTCGGTTCGATGTGCGCGCTTTTCCCAGATAACTGGCGTGGCGTCGCGGCGGTGAATATGCACGGACGTGTCATCTATAATTTAGACCACGAGTTGATTAAGCGATTGGCACATGTCAAACCGAAGAGTACCCAGGCTCCTAACCGCGAGGCAATAGATCGCGCGATAATCATGGCTAGTCGCGACGAAGTATTTGCCGAAAGATTTGTCATCGAGTCGCTGTCTTGGGGGCGGCGCTATTGGAAGTGGGTTCAGGAAAACGAGCAGGCGTCAATTTCTTCAATATATGGGAAATTCATCGCGGCTGATAGTTCGTTGCTTGTAGCAAACTCTCGGACATTTGAGACGAACAATATGAATACGGACATTTTACGAGCTCTCTCCAGTAGTCTGGCGATAGAAGCGCCTTATCTGCCGGTCGATGAAACCCACCAAATGGTTGTTGATGATGTTCGAGAACGAAAGCGTAAATGAACGATGGTAGGAGCAACGGGATACGGGGGATGCCGTTGCCGCTTAGTATGAGGATGTGTCGTTCGGTTGGGGGGCAACTAGAGGCTGTTATGGACTTGGAAGCGGGCCTGATTCATCCAGTATTGGATGAGCATTTGCCGCAAGCCGTATCCGTCTGACGTCAGCACCGAGGAGTGGTCGCTGGTCGCGCCGTATCTGCTGCTGCAGCGCGAGGATGCCGGGCAACGGGCGCATGACCTGCGCGAGGCGTTCAACGGTCTTCGCTACATCGTGAAGACAGGTGCGCCGTGGCGGTGGATGCCGAACGACCTTCCGCCTTGGGCAGCGGTGGACCAGCAGACGCAGCGCTGGCTGGCGGCAGGATGCTTCGAGGCGCTGGTAGACGACCTGCGCGCGGTGTTGCGCCTGGCGGCGGGCCGCAAGGCCGAGCCGACCGCGGCGATCATCGATAGCCGGACGCTGCGCTCCACGCCTGAGAGCGGCGAGCGCGCTGGCTATGACGGTGGGAAACGCAAGAAGGGCTCGAAGATCCACATGGCCGTCGACACGCTGGGGCATCTGCTGGCGCTCCACGTCACGCCGGCCAGCGCAGAGGATCGCGGCGAGGTGGAACGGCTCGTGCGTACCGTGCAGGCCGTCACCAACGACACCGTCGAACTTGCCTGGGTCGATCAGGGCTATACCGGCGAACGTGCCGCCACCGCGGCCGCCAGACATGGCATCGCGCTCGAGGTCGTCAAACTGCCTGAAGCCAAGCGGGGCTTCGTCCTCCTGCCACGACGCTGGGTCGTCGAGCGGTCATTCGCATGGGCGACCCGTTTTCGTCGCCTCGTCAAAGACTACGAGCGCTACGCCGAAACACTCGCAGGACTTCACGTCGTCGCCTTCGCCTGCCTCATGATGAAGCAGGCCGGTGCCTTCGCCGCAGGTTCATAACAGCCTCTAGGGCACTAAGTGAGCTTACAGGTTCGGCTTCGGCGCGTTGCGACATGATTTTAAGCTTTGGCAGTGCCCCTTTATTAAAATGCGTCCGCCCCCCCACTTGGCATAGATTGTGCTCGTCCCCCTCGCATAGCCATCGGTCGGCGTAAGCCGACCGGTCCGACAGCCGACGCTTGGCGATCGGGTCGATGGGATGAGACGTTTCCGATGGGGGACAATCAAACTGGCGTACGCCGGAGGCGTTCTTTTCAAGCTATACCAATCGAATTGAGTAGCGGTTGAGGCCCAGAATCGAACTCGCGCTCTTTCTTATCGATGCTCGCCCCCAGCTTTTCCAACATGCGGCCGAGAGGGCTGTCTGCGAGGGTCGCACGCGCCAGTTCACGGCAGTTGAGTTGCGCGAACATGTGCTTGTCGTCGACCGCTCGATCGGCATCACGCTGCATCTGGTCGACCGGTACCGGGGCCGCTCGCATCCAGCGCGGCAAGTAGGCCGCCAACGGCTTAGGCAGTAGCAACCGATAGACGTTTGATGTCTGCTTGTAGCGTGGTCCTGGTCCTTCGGCCTCAACACGCTTGAACCGGCGTTGCCGCACGAGCAGCCCG
Source organism: Sphingomonas sp. OK281 (assembly GCF_900115295.1). Classification (GTDB taxonomy): domain Bacteria; phylum Pseudomonadota; class Alphaproteobacteria; order Sphingomonadales; family Sphingomonadaceae; genus Sphingomonas. Next base: position 410,027 of record NZ_FOVZ01000002.1, read on the forward strand.
ACGCCTTCCAGAATCGTAAGCGCGCGCGCGATCGTACCGCGGCCGAGCGCTGTAGCTTCCTCAAGATGGTCATAGCTAGGGAATACCCTCCCGCCGTTCAGACGAGCGAGGGTCGCCAGCTCTTCGTACACGCGCACGGCCCCGCTTGTCAGCCGCGTGATGGCCTGTTCAAGGCGCGACAGCTTTCGGCCGTCGATCCGTTCCTCACGACGCAAACGCCTACCGGCGTCGAGCAGATTCTTCGCGGCGCGGAGTAGCTTGTCGGTCTCGCCCTTTGCCGGGGTGGAATAGAACGTGTCCTCAAAGGTCCCAGCCTCAATGCTGTTGCGAAGGACCGGCGCGCCCGTGCGGTGCGTGGCACCGGACTTAGCCGCCTTGGAGCGATCGCCGGTAGTTGACGAGGCGGATTGTAGAACGGAGGCAACCAAGCCCCCGATGGAATGCGAAGTACGCGACATCGTGTCGGCTCCCGGCTTGGGAAGTCGAAGGCAGTCGCAGGCGTTGGATGGCTATCCGTCGTCGCCTGCGAGGCGATGAACCCGAAGGTTCGATGTGCTTAGTTTTCGGTGCGTTTTCGGTGCAGCCCGTCTTCAGCGACGGTTTTCTGCGGCTCCTCATCGCCTCTGTAGGTGCAACATTTGCTCAAAAACGGCTGATAAGGTTACTATCAGTTTCGTTCGTAATGCGGGGGTCACAGGTTCGAGTCCTGTAAGCAGCACCACCCTTCTTTAAGTTACATAACGTTGGTCAGCAGTATGTTTCCTACGGGAAGCGTCCTAGCTAGGCTATTCGTTTGGGTCCTAAGTGGGGCGCTTTGGGTAGGAAGTCGTGGCTATGCTTCGCTTGGTCTGTGTCTCTGCGTTGGCTGGACTGGTGGCTGTGGTCCCCGCATCGTCCCAAACCGTGGTCCCTCCCAATCAGCAACTTCTCGTGGGCAAGTACCACTTTGAGGAAGCCGGCTTGAAGGTGGACGTCGATCTCAACGCAGACGGGAGCGCGCGATACCAGGTCAACGCCGGGCGCGCAGTTGGCTTTTGGGCCGTCCAAGGCAATCGCGTCCACATCTATAACAAGCTCGGACCTGTGAGGTTGGAATGCCACGGAGTCGTCGAATGCGCTGCGTCGAATGCGGCGGCGGTGTTCGAGCGCATCGAACTGGGGCCACGGGACAGAGCGCCCACTTTGAGCATCATGAGCGGCACCGTGGTTGTTCACGCGGCGACTGTTTCGACGGCGACCCTCGACAACATCATCGCCCGTTGAAGTAACTTCCCGGTTGCGAGTGGCGGCGTCGCTCAGCGACGCGATCCGACTTGATACGCGACCTGTGCAACGGCCTTGGTCGCGTCGCCGCGTTTTAAGTACAGACCGAGCGACGCTTCCTTGTCTGCTCCGAGGTTTTCCGACCGATATAGCGCGACCCGCTTATCCAACGTGGTCGACAGCCTGGGCGCCCCCAACAGTGGACACATCCTGCGTCTGAAAGGGCTGTGGCGTCCCGCATCTCGTCGGGCTACCTTCTGGGCTGCCATGCTTGGCCGGACGCCGGAACACGGAAATCACATGCCACTGCCAGAAGCGATTTTAGAAAAGATCGACACGTTCACGCTGCATCGGAGCACTTATGCTTCGGTCCAGTATAACGAAACCCTCCTCCGCGACGACTTTTTGGATCCGTTCTTTCGCGAGCTGGGCTGGGATCTCACGAACACCGCCGGCCTGTCACACGCCTATCGAGACGTCGTGAAGGAGGAGGCGCTAGCCACTAAAGATGGCATAAAAGCACCCGACTTCACGTTCAGAATAGGAGGCGCTCGCAAATTTTTTGTCGAGGCAAAACGCCCATCAGTTCAAATTCAAACGGGTAGTTCAGCCGCGTACCAACTTCGCCGTTATGCCTGGAGCGCCAAGCTTCCGCTAAGCATTTTAACGTCCTTCCAGGAGTTTGCCGTATACGACGGTCGCGTGCGGCCCGACGAAGGCGACCCCGCTTCGAAAGCGAGGATCTTCTACTGTAAATTTGACGAACTAGATAAGCACTGGGATTGGATCGCAAGCACATTCTCCAAAGCCGCAGTGCTGGGAGGGTCGCTCGAAAGCTGGGTGGAAGTCAACAAAGCAAGACGCGGACACTCCACGGTTGATAACGAATTCCTTGCAACCATTGAAGGATGGCGTACCGACCTCGCAAAGTCGTTGGCAAGGCGTAACGCGACCTTAACGGAGAGGGACGTTAATTTTTCTGTTCAGCGGATCATCGACAGGATAGTCTTCCTGCGGATCTGCGAGGATCGGTCAATCGAGAATTACGGGCAGCTAAAGAAACTAGTCGCCAAGCCTGGGATATATCTCCAGCTCTTGGATCGTTTCCATGAAGCGGACTTGAAATACAACTCAGGACTTTTTCATTTTAGATCGGAGAAGTTTAGGGATGAGACACCTGATACACTAACTCCGACGCTAATAGTTGAGGACAAGACACTAAGGGATATCATTAAGGGCCTGTACTACCCAGGTAGCCCGTACGAATTCAGTGTTGTTCCTGCCGATATACTGGGTCAAGTATACGAACAATTTCTTGGAAAAATAATACGCCTTACGTCGGCGCATCGGGCGACTGTCGAGGAGAAGCCGGAAGTAAGGAAAGCGGGTGGTGTGTACTACACGCCAACCTACATTGTAGACTATATTGTAGCGGAGACGCTCGGGCGACTGACAGAAAACAGAACGCCACGTCAAATCGAGAAGCTTAGCGTTCTCGATCCCGCGTGCGGCTCAGGGTCGTTTCTCATTGCGGCATACCAGTACCTCTTAAATTGGTACCTCGCATACTATACCGACAATGATCCCAATAAGTTTACGAAAGGGACAAAGCCGGCGGTGGTCCTGAACAAAGACGTGTGGCGTCTTACGCTCGGTGAAAGAAAGAGGATTCTACTACGACACATTTACGGGGTCGATATAGACTACCAGGCAGTAGAGGTTTCTAAGCTTTCGCTCCTTCTGAAGGTCCTAGAAGGCGAAACAGAGCATACCATTCAACCTACCCTCGCCGGATTGGCTGAACGAGCTCTTCCTGACCTTGGGAATAACATCAAATGTGGTAACTCACTGATAGGCTCTGACTTTTATTCCTCTGGTATGCTGCCACTTGATGGCATGCTTCCCGAAAAAATCAACATATTCGACTGGTGTGGAGACGATGGGTTTCAGGAAATAATGGCCGGCGGCGGGTTCCGCGTCGTAATTGGCAATCCCCCTTATATTTTTGCGCGAGACCTCCTTTCTAAATCAGAACGAGAGTACTTCTCCAAGCACTATCCAATGGCTTGGGAAAAGCACAACACCTACCTCCTATTCATGGAGGCTCTGATCGGATGGCTGCACAAGGATGGGTTGGCCTCGTTCATCGTTCCAAACTCTTGGTTGACCGTCGAAAGCGGGAAACGGCTTCGTGATACATACGTGGAGCGGGTAGAAACCATTGTGGACTTCAACTATGCGGTTTTTCCGCGAGTTTCTATGGAACCGACCGTCTTTGTAACTGCCGGCCGGACGTCGGCGGCTCAGCCTAGGGTTGGCCGCGTATCGTCGCGTGCCGAGTTCGCCAGTCAGAAACTACTTTCTGCGAACAGGGAGGCTTGGAGGAAAAACGGTGGACGAATAACGTTCTCACAATCCAAAGATAGGGCCACACTTGACATCATTCGCGAGCGCCTGAGCACCATCGGTTCCCATTTTGACGTTCGCACCGGATTACAGGCCTACGAAAAAGGGAAAGGCGCGCCTGCTCAGACGGCCGCGGATGTCGAAAACCACGTTTACGATGCGGACCGGAAGCTTGATGCGTCCACATATAAGTACCTGCAGGGGGGCGACGTCGGCGCCTTTGCCGTATGCTGGTCTGGCATGTGGATGCGGTACGGTCCTTGGCTGGCACAGCCACGAGAGATCTCGCAGTTCAAGCGAAAGCGGGTGCTTATTCGTGAAATCACGGGTCCGCTACCTCATTGCCTGTCTGCCTGTTTCGTTGAAAGCCCTTATTTGTCGAACAAAAGTATACTATCAGTCCTACACCACGCTGACGATGGTGAAATGCTGAAGGTACTTGCATGTACGCTGAACAGTAGCCTCATGTCGGTGTTCTACAAAGAGTACGCGGTTAAGAGCGCTCGAAAGCTGTTTCCAAAGGTTCTCATCAGGAATCTTCGAGAGTACCCATTCCCGGCAGTGCTGCCAAAAAAGGCGAAGGGTGAGCTAGCGATCCTGTATGACCAGTACGTGGCAGCGACGGCTTCTCTTCAGGCAGCAAAACCACATGAAAAGGATGCTCGTCGGCGTTTGCTCGGCGCGCTCCGAACGAGCATTGATGATGCGGTTTACAAGCTTTTTGGGCTTTCGCAAAACGAGGTGCGGCTCGTTGGTGCTCTGGCCCGCCCCTCCCATGGTGCTCAGGTCGCAACGGGATCGACCAGCGGAGCCGGCTTTAGCAACAGCACTGCGTGATCCAAAGTAGCGGGTGGATACCAAACGCCGACGTCCGTTCCCCCCATATCTAACTTTCCAAGGGTGAATATGCGTCGGATCGAAGCGGCACGGCAGGTATACCGTAGGTCGATTTTTCGGCTTTTCCCAAGCCAAAGCGCTTTCGCTAGGAAGCGGCTGATTGGCGGACTCATGCCAAACTGGGAAGCGGCTGGGTGCCGCCGCCGTGGCACGGGTTACCGTTACCTAAGTACTTGTAAAAGCTCAGCTATTCCCAATGCGTTACTAGCCTTCGTAATGCGGGGGGCACAGGTTCGAGTCCTGTAAGCGGCACCACCCTTCTTTATGGCGCTTCCAGAAGGCAACGGCGGCGCCATCGGCAGTAATGCCGTTCAGGGGGGGGGGGGCGAGTCGGTTAGGTCCTGCTTGGGACGCGTTGGGTAGGGCGCGGGCGCTGACCCACGCTATACCCTTGTAGATTGACCGCCTGTGTTGGATAAGGTTGATAGCGTACGGCTCTTGACCGATCGGCTCACCCGTCCTGATGCGGACTTTTGATCGCATCGAGCGTGCTTCGTTGTCCGCCACCCGGCCAAGATGACCCGCTTTTCAGCCTCGAACTCGTCTGCTGTCAGTGCTCCCGCCTGCTTCAAGTCCCACAGCTTCGCGATGCGGTCGGCGTTTGAAGCATCGGCCAAGGCGAGAGCTGTAGATTGCCTTGAAAACCTGCGGTTGTCCCGACGAATAGCGTTGGCGACAAGTGCATGGAAGTGCTCCATCTCGCCTGCCGGTCCCTTCAGTAGTCGGTTCTGTGCATCAGTCCCGTTCCCCATAATCCTGAAGAAAGTAATGTGGTGAACCGGAGCAGATCGGTCATCGATTAAGATTTTAAGGCAGCGTTCGCGAGACGTGGCTTGTCGCCCCCTGCGATGACGTTCAGTTGAAGGCGAGCGTGATCACTGCCGAACAGATCGCGGACCTTATCGAGCAGGCTCTCGGCTGGGCGCTCGTGGCACCTACGGTGCCCCGGGAGCGATTGAGGGCCGATGCGCGACGGGAAGTTGACTAGCACGTCTACAGCGCCCTCTACCGGCCGATGGATGTTGAGGCTGGGTAGCTTCGTTTGCCGCTATAGGCAGGGAATGGCGGAGGGCGGCCGGGTCGAGCTGTAGAGCGCGCGCCGTATAGATTGTAACCTACCATTATCCTAAATCATCTAACTGATATTTACACAACGGGCATCAGAAGAATGACGGTGGTCGATATCATCGCCAGCATTGCACAGGAAACGTGGCGACTAGCGCATATGTATGAAAATTTACCATTTTGCATTTCTAATTCCTTGAAAGTAAAATAATCTAAAACTAAGGGCTAGACAATATTAGAGATCGAAGCGTTAGTTGAACTTACGGCGTTCGATGATGCCGTGTTGAAGTAGTTATTCAGGCGGAACCCGTGTCCACAAAGCGTTGAATGCCACGCTATCAAATGCGGTGGTGCCCTCAACAATCTTGCCGTTCCGCATCTTCAAGAACCAGCTGTAGGTATTGTGGTAAGGCTGATCATCGCGGGCGACGCCGTTGATCTCGAACAGAACGATGACCATTTCGCCATCTTGATACAGTCCCTTGATCACCGGCTTTGGTGGCGTGTGCATTCGCGCGTGGAACGGTATAATAACACCGGTCAAAAAGGCGTCACGACCCGAATACGTTTTTGATACAACAGAGTTGCCAACGACGGTGATCGTCGCTTGTTCGGCAAACAGTTCGAACGGATTACCCGTTCCTGCGGACCAAGCGTCGAAGGCGCCGCGGACTATTTCCCTGTCTGTCATAGGCATTTTGAGATCCTTACGATTTCAAGAGGTAAGAAAAAGAAAGAGCGCACAGGGTCCGCCTGGACGGTCATCTTGCTTTACAAGGCGCAGTGAATCGTCGCAGATGCCGAGGCAGGCGATTGATGGACGGTCAGCGGCGCGGGCCAAGCGCTAATGCGATCAAGGAAGAAGAACTGGTGCTTCCCGTCAGGTAGCAATTCGGCGCTACCGATAGCTTTGCCACTGACGGCGCCAAGAAGCGTCTCATCGTCGACGCGCCGAAGATGGCCAAACATCGGCACGCCGTCGTAAACCACGGTCGCCGAGATCTTGCCGCGAAACGCCATCATTGCCAGGCTGGCTTCACCATTCATTGCCTGGCTCGACGATAGCGCGCCGGTGTCGTCCCAGCAGACCATCGGCTTGGCATCGCTCGGCGAAACGAACCATTTTCCGAACCAGCGCAGCTTCACCAGTGCTGGCAACAGCCAGTGGCCAGTGTTGAAGCCGCCACCCCGCCATCGCGAGAGGATGTCCTCGCAAGCGACGGGTTCCAGCATATCGAAAAGGGTAAGAAGTTCTCCCTCAGTGGTTGCATCCTGGCACATAAGTTGGTCGAAATATTCCCGGCTGATCATTGCTGGCCTTTCGGTTGACGGACGGACGCAACGCGGTGCGACCGATGAGTCACTGAATGGGTATCGCGCCGTCTCTTCAGCGCCCCCCCTTCAGGTGACATCCGCTACCTAAGCGACGCTGCTTGGCGTCGCTTGTCGTGGCATGCATCCTTTTTGTCAGGCCGTGCAATTTTACGGGGTTGCACGCTCAACCGCGAACCATTTGACATTTCGCCATCCCGTGCGACCTAAATCATACCAAATAAGTAAAGATATCTCGGTAATTGCAGACTAATCTATGACTATGAACAAAGATGCGTCCGCGAGAGGGGAAGGTGCCATAAAGGCATCGAATTCATATGCCGTGGTTATGTGTATAGATCTGAATATGCGGCGCATCGCTTGGTGATGTTAAGTACGCTACCCGGCTTTAATATTAAACTCGTGGTATGGTGTTGATTATGTTACACCCTGCAAAATTAATACGATCTCCGATTCCAGATGCTGAAGCCTGGGCCAATCGATGATGATTGATACTTTCGAAACATGCTACGAGGACGAATGTGACCTTACCCCAAGAGGACCAAGCCGTGTCCGGCGGTCAGCCATATTGGGATATGCTCGCGCAGCAAGCTGACCTGGTATTGCCGCATATGAGCGTAGTGCTTCCCAGCGACGAAGCAGCGCACTCGATTGAATCGCGAATGATTGGCAATCAAGTTATTGCCCATCTTCGGTTCAAAGATGTTGTGGCGGAAGCGTCAGGCCGACGTGCCAATCTTTCCGGCCTAGGAAAGCATTTCAAACTGCTGTGGCAGCTCGCTGGTTCAGTGCATTTTGAATATCCCGATCAGTCCTTAACGCTGAATGCCGGCGAAATGCTGATCAGCCGCGTGAGTATGGACTATAAGATCGAGACGAGCGCGGATGCTGATAGCCTGCTGCTGTTCTTCGATCCTTCATCCAGCTCGTCGTGGCAGGAGACGGTGCATCGAGAGATGGCACGACCACTTCCGGCGAACGGCGCGATCACCGCAGCGGCGGGGGGTGTCGCCGCGTTGCTACGCCATAACGGGAGTGCAGCGGACAGCTTGGTGGCGGACGCGCTAATCGATCTCGCTCTCTCGTCCGCCGACGCGCCTGATGAAGCGTCGTTCGGTCAGTCGTTGCCCGCCGAAATGATTCGGGTTCAGCTTATCGTCGCCGCCAATATTGCCGAAGCTGGGTATGGTCCGGATCGGCTCGCGCATGATCTAGGGCTGTCACGCCGTTCGCTCTATAATCGCCTCGGACGGCTCGGACTGACGCCATCAGATTTCATTCGTCAGCAACGGCTCGATCTCGCTCGGCGCCAGATTATCCGCGGTAGTGACAGCCTAACGATGATCGCGTTGGGGCATGGCTTTTCTGACAGCGCCCATTTCAGCCATGCGTTTAAGGCCGCCTACGGCTATTCTCCGAACGTGTTACGTAAAAGACACGCACCCCATTGACAGGTTACCGCCGCGGCCTGGCCGACTTTAGCCTCTTTTGGGGAAAAAACGGCAGCACCGCAATGTCGGCTATTGCCGCGCGTCTTCCCGAAAGTTTCCTGTCCGTCCTGGACATTGCAAAGGCGAATCATCGGCAGGCCTAGCCGACCTGTCAGTCACTTCCTCCGCAGGTATAGCGCAGATCGACTGTTCGGCTTTTCTAAGTCAAAGCGCTTTCACTAGGAAGCGTACGATTGGTGAAGGGCTTTACGACGTCGGGAAGAAATCACGCGATCCCGGTGCCTAGAACGTTCGATGAGTGGCGTTCGATATGAATTATCCAACGATCTGGGTGCCCAGCTTTACCAGTACCGAACCAGAGTGCCCGTTGCTCTTCATGGAATCATGGCACATCGCGGATCAGAATATCGCTGAACACAGCCTCCCTTCGCGGTCGCGGCTTTAGCGAAGGTGAAGGATGTCCGGCACTCCTGACGATATGCACGGCGCAATTTCCGGCGTGATCGCAGCATGCTCTGCTGCCGGGTGCGGCGGGTGCCTTATGTCCGAGCGTGCGATGCCATAAGGCCACGCAGCTTTATGCAGGAGGTGACGATGAAACCCATGATTGGACGCGATACGCGGCTGTGCATGTCCTTGTCGGCGCGGCCGGGAAACTTCGGCACGCGCTTTCACAACCGTCTATACGAGCTGACAGGGCTCGATTTCGTCTACAAGTCTTTCTCCACCACCGATCTCCCTGGCGCGATCGCGGGAATTCGAGCGCTGGATATTCGCGGTTCCGCGGTCTCGATGCCTTTCAAGGAAGCGGTGATCCCGTTGCTCGACGGCCTGGCGGCAACCGCTGGCGCGATCGACAGCGTCAATACGATCGTCAACGACGATGGAGTCCTGACCGGGCACAATACGGATTACGGGGCGGTCGTCGATCTGATCGCCGATATCGATCGCGCGATGCCGTTCGTGGTGCAGGGGGCGGGGGGCATGGCGAAGGCCGTTGCCGCGGCACTCCGCGATGGCGGTTTCCGCAACGGCACGATCGTCGCGCGGAACGAAACGGCGGGACGAATCCTGGCGCACCGGTATGGCTATGAATGGGTGTCCGACATTCAGGCGGTTTCGGGCCCGGTGCCTTTGCTCGTGAACGTTACGCCGCTTGGCATGACCGGGCGCGATGCCGACGTGCTCGCGTTTCCCGCCGCGATGATCGCCGCGTGCGAGATCGCGTTCGACGTGGTCCAGTATCCGATCGAAACGCCCTTCGTGCGTGCGGCGGCGGCGGCAGGCAAACGGTGCATCACCGGCGCAGAGGTCGCTACGCTACAGGCCGTGCAGCAGTTTATCCTCTATACCGGCGTCGAGCCCGATGCGGCGCAGGTAGCGGAGGCAGCGGCATGGGCGCGCGCCAATTCGTGAAGACCTGTGCGGTCGGTGGTTGAGCACGGGTCGATCATCGTTCGTCCTCTCGTGGGTATCGCAAGGGTGGCGATCGGCGCTTGCTAGTGCGCGGGCGTATCGACGAGTGCGCTCGCCAGCCAGGCAGGAACGAGCGCGTCGCCGAGCGCTTCGACGCGGCGATGCTCGACCATCAGGTTCAGCTCGGGATAGGTGATTCGCGTCCGCGCGCTTGGTTCGGTGAAAGGTGCGACGACAAGTCGGCGGTTCACCTTAGACCGGTGATGCATCCGCGCGGTGTTTTCCTGGCCGACGTAACATCCCTTGGTAAAGCTGACACCGTTCAGTTCGCGCGCGTTGCATTCGAGCCAGAGCGTCTCGCCGCTACCGAGTTCGGCTACGCCCTCGGTGACGCCAAGCGACAGGCGATGCGCATGCCAGCCGGTCGCCGCCTGGGCGGCGGGGGCAAGCCAGCGGCGGCCGAGTTGGGCGAGGCGGGGGTCCGGAACGCCTTGCTGTCCGGACCGCGACCAATGGGCCCTGGCCTCGTCGTGTTGGATCGTGATCGCACGGCGCAAGCGGTATAGCGACAGGCGTTTGATCAGCGTTTCGGCCTGCGCCGCCTCGACATCGATCAGGACGTCTTCGCCGTCAGCCCAGAGGATAAAGTCGAACAGCACCTTTCCCTGAGGGGACAGCAGCGCGGACCATGCGGGCAGGGTGGGCGCAACGAGCCCGACGTCGGCCGTGACCAGCCCCTGCAGGAAACCGCGCGGGTCATCGCCCGCAACGCGGATCACGCGGCGATCGGCTAGCATCGTTCCGGAAGTGTCCATGCGCACCACCTAGTGCGCCGGGCGCCGATTCCAAGCATTGCGTGTCTGGCGTCGTTGCTTCGGCGCCGATAGGAAGGCGACATGACCGAGCGCCTCACGATCCGCCGCCCAGACGACTGGCACGTCCACCTGCGCGATGGCGCGATGCTGGAGGCGGTGGCGGGGTATACCGCGCGGCAGTTCGCCCGTGCGATCATCATGCCGAACCTGACTCCGCCGGTGACGTCGATCGAGGCAGCAACGGCGTATCGCGCGCGGATCCTAGCGGCCGTGGGCGATACCGTGGACTTCACCCCGCTGATGACGTGTTACCTTACCGACGGCACCGACCCCGCCGAGCTCGAGCGCGGTCATGCCGAAGGCGTGTTCACCGCGTGCAAGCTCTACCCGGCGCACGCCACCACCAATTCCGCGCACGGCGTCACCGACATTCGCGCGCTGACGGGCGTGTTGGAGACGTTGCAGCGGATCGGCATGCCGCTGCTGATCCACGGCGAGGTGACGGACAAGTCGATCGACATCTTCGACCGCGAGGCGGTGTTCGTCGAGCGCGTGCTGACGCCGCTGGTGCGCGACTATCCCGGCTTGAAGATCGTGCTGGAGCATATCACGACCGCGGAGGCCGCAGCGTTCGTGGCCGAGGCGGATCATCCGATTGCCGCGACGATCACGCCGCAGCATTTGCTGATCAACCGCAATGCGTTGTTCGACGGGGGGCTCAGGCCGCACGCATATTGCCTGCCGGTGCTGAAGCGGGAGACGCATCGCCTGGCAGTGCGGCGTGCCGCGGTGTCTGGATCGCCGCGATTTTTCCTTGGAACCGACAGCGCGCCGCATGTGGTCGGGGCGAAGGAATCCGGGTGCGGATGCGCGGGAATCTTCAACGCACCGTTCGCGCTCGAGGCATATGTTCGGGTGTTCGACGAGGAGGGGGCGCTCGACGCGTTCGAGGGATTCGCGTCGGAGCACGGCGCGCGGTTCTACGGCTTGCCGCTGAACCAGGGTACCGTGACGCTGGTGCGCGGCGACGTCGAGGTGCCGGCTTCGGTTGGCACAGGGGAGACGGCGGTCGTGCCGTTTCTGGCGGGGACCAATGCCGGGTGGCGGTTCGAGGGCTAGTACCGCCTCGTCCCGAAGCTTTTTAGGGCCGATCGAACGCCAGCCTCCCCCTATCGGGAGGACAAGACGCCGAAGGCGGCTACGACCGGTATGAGGGCAGGGGCGGAACGTTTAGGTCGCGGAAGCCTGCGCCTTCAGCCGATCCAGCCATAACCGGGCTTCCTTCTGCTCGCCGACCGCGCTCGCGCTGGCCGGGCCGCGGGCGGCGAAGAAGTCGCGATGGAGTGCGAACGGTTCGAGCATCAGGCGTTCGCGCATTGAATCGATGTCGCTGCCCATCTCGGTCAGCGCGTCGATAGTGGGAGCGATGGCCGCGCGGACGCGGCGGTCGGTGGTGCGATCGAACAGGCCTAGCGAACCGGCGGCGGTCTTCTCGATCGCGGCGATCAGTGTTTCGCGATATTCTGTTTCGAGGTCCTCGCGCTGAGCATCGAGACGAGCGAGACGGTCGGGTTTTGCCATTGTTTCGGGGTAACGCTTGGGATGGGAGCGTCAACTCGTCGACGGCACTTTAGAGCGGTGTCAGGAGGGACGCCGTGGTTGGGGCGCACGCCGGCGCAAGCCCATTTCGTCGGACGAGCTTGCGTGTGTCAGCAGGGCGTGGCCATTCGCCACGTCTAGAACGGCAGCCACCGACTCTTGTGCGTGATGTTCATATACCCGACGTTCACGCCCGCGCGCCAGCCGACGCCGAGGCGAATGGGTATCAGGACGACATTGCCACGGCGCAGGTACGTGGCCGCGAAACCGCCGACGAGATAGAGTCGGCCTTCGACTGCGGGGAAGCGTTTGTAGAGTTCTTCCGTGTCGTAGAGGTTGTAGACCAGGACGAAGACCTTGTTCGCGTCGCCGCCGACGTCGAAGCCGACCGATGGTCCGGTCCAATAGACCGGTTGCTGGCCCTCGACCTTGTGGCTCATGATCCCCGAGCCATAGCGGACGCCGAGGATGAAGGCGCCCGACGCTTCGCGGCCGGCGATGTAGGCGTTGGGTTGGCCCTGGTCCTTGAGGATCTTTTCCAGGATGCCGCCCAGGCCTGCCGCGCCCTTGCCGAATACGCCTTCACCCGCAGCGAGCAGATCATCGCGCTGATACGTGTCGGCCGCCTGCATCGTCGCTTCCGCGCGCGTTTCGGGAGGCGCCGTGCGGGCCTGGGATGCCGGTGGCACAATGGTATCGTTCTGGACCGGCGCATCGGGATAGCTGGGCTCGGACGATGCGGGCCTCGACGGTTGCGTGGTCGCCTGCCTGTTCGCGGGAGGGGCATATGCCCGAGGCGCGATGTCGCCGTCGATCGCCTGGTTGGGATCGATCGTGCGGACCTGCGCAGACGCGCCGCCTCCACAAAGGGCTGCCGCTAGGGCACCCAGGCCAAGCCAGACGCTACGCATGTCGATCGATCCCCAAATACCAACGCACGACAGGTTAACCAACGTCGGGCTTGCCGCGCAATGAACGAACCGGCTGCCCGTGTCGAATTCGGGCGAATTCGGGCCGAACGCCCGGTCAACACCAGGTAAGGACGTGCGACAAGGCTATGTGCTGCCGGAACATGCCGATGAAATGCGCCGTCGGAACGGAATTCGTGCGCCCGGCGATTACAGCCGTTGCCCCCCGCACCGACCCTCGCTATAGCCCCGCATCTGCTGCAGCCGGAGACGTGGGTGAGTGGCTGAAACCAGCGGTTTGCTAAACCGCCGTACCGGGTTTACTGGTACCGAGGGTTCGAATCCCTCCGTCTCCGCCAAGCGATGCCCCCTAAGTAGTTGATTACACTAGGTAACGGCATTCGCTGCATGGCTTGGCTCCACCACCTGTTCCCACACCGTGATTTGCGCATCAGTGAGCATGGGTGCGCGTCTTTCGATAAATGCTCGTTAGAAAAGTTACGCAGGGTAGCTGTCGTCATATCTGTCGCGAACGCAGCCCGCTTCAGGAACGCCACGTCCTGTCGCCGACAGGAAGATCGGCCGCGCGTACAGTGACAGCCTCTGTGCAGCCGTTCGATTGTCGATCGGCTGCGTGGAGGACGACATGAACCAGCACACCGCGATCGCTGTACGTCGGGATGACGTAAATCTCTGGAAGCAGGACGGCCGCCCGGTCCCGGGCTGGTTGCATCCTTGGATGATCGGCCGCGTCGAGGCCAACGGGACGTTCCTTATAGAGACGCCGCTAGGGCAGCAGCGCGTTCACCGCGGCTATGTCGTCGTTGAACATGTTGGCGACGTTTATGCATGGCCGGAGGAAGAGGTGGGGGCGAGGGTAGCCGAGCTCCGTGATCGAGCCGTCGCCGGTTCACGGCCATCAAATATGGTTGGCCCCGGCAAGAGCCTGAAGACGGCCATACCCAGCCGGAAGCGCGAAAGGGGCTCACCAGGCACTACTCGGCGCGTCTATTCTCCCGTCACGGGCGCACCACCCAGTATCGAATGGGTTGGTGTCAGCGATCTGCAGGTCGATGGAGACTACCAGCGTTCGATCGATGGCTACACGTCCGAACGCCTGATAGCGTCGATCGCGGCGCACTGGGATTGGCGCCTATGCATGCCGCTCGCTGTCTCGCGTCGGGATGAAGGGCGGTATGTGATCGATGGGCAGCATAGGCTTGCCGCTGCCAAGCTACGATCGGACATCCCGCATCTACCTTGCTGTATCGCGAGCTACGACGGCCCCGCAGATGAGGCGGCGATGTTCGTTGCGGCCAATCGCGCACGCCGCGCCATCAGCCGGCTAGACGATTTTCATGCTGCGCTCGTTGCTGGCGACGAGGACGCGATCGAGGTCAATCGGGTGGTGCACGAGGCCGGTTTGAAGGTGTCGCGCCAGACACGATCTCAGGCCTGGGTCCCGGGTGAAGTTTCCTTCACCAGCAGTATCGCGAATATACTCGGCAAGCATGGCGAAGACATGGTGCTCGAAGCTCTGACGGGTATGGCGAATGCCTTCAGAGGGCAGGTGCTGTCGGCCGGGTCATCGGTTTTCATAGGGCTGACCCGCATTCTAGTGCGGCCACCCGAGGGTCTTGATCGTGAGCGGCTATACCGAGCGTTGCACCACTACGACATGACTGGGTGGGGTAAGTTCGTGAAGGGGGCCAAGGGCACCGATATGCGGGCCCAGGCAATGCGTGCGGCAATCCTCGAGGTCTATGCAGGTATCGCCCCAGCGCGGACCTGATGCAGCGCCCGCCGGTGTTGCTGCCGGCGGGCGCTTCTACAGGTATTGGCGCAGAACAGTCGTTGGATACCGCGTGAAGCGATTGTCTCGGTCAGGTAGGCTCATATTGATTGCGCTTCGTCCTCAGGGCTAGCCGCTGTGACAATGCTCGTAGCGACCCTGAGGGGAAGAAATAGACCGCCTCCTTTCGCATATGGCTCAAAGCTGCCGCGATCTATATAAAACTTTCGCGCTCGTTCACTGCCGGGCGCCACAATAAGCGCGGGAATGCCAATTTCAGAACCTAAGCGGGCAAAGGTCCGGATAACGTTAGCGAGCAATAATGTTCCGTGATCTTGAGCCTGATGTTCCTTTTGCATGGCCATGTAAGTCAGCTGCAAACAAGGGCACCGGCTGGCATCCTGAAACGCGAAGAAAGGAACATCGCCGCCGAGATTGGCGACCTTCTCAACAACGGCGGACAAAGCATAAAATCCAACAACGCTATCCGGTGCATCACCGAACGACGCGAATGTGACTAAATGTTTTCTCTGCCCATGGTGTTTCCTCGCGTCATTGCGGAGCCACTTATCAATTTCGCTATCACCGCATACGAAGTTAGCAAAATCTGTAGTATCGCTCAGATCGCGGTATTCAATTTCCGGCAACGGCCTTCATCTTGCGAGCCTGGATGCGGCGGTCATTCTCGATCGAGCGCTTTACAGCATCGACAACCTTCGGGTTCAAACCCTTTTGCGCTAGAACACGATCACCCAGCGCGAACACCGCGGCGGTACCTGCGGCACTCGGCGTCCGGGGCTTGACGGTTAAGAACCATCCGCGCGTATGATCTAGAAGCGCCATTTCACCTTCCTCAGGCCGCAGACAGCCCGTTCGGCTGTCGCAGAGATATGGCATGTGCGTAAATTTACCGTTATCGCAAGATTGGGATGAGGCATCCGCCAAAATTACCGACCAAAGGTTGGTAATTGCTATTGACCGCTCCGTCAACACCTTCCCGCCGATTTTAGCCATTTTCGAACGTTGCAAGAATCTAGAAAAATCCGCTATGCAACGCACATGCAACGTGATCGCGACATAGTGGAACGTCGACTCGCCGCTGCACTTTCGCATAAACAGAAACAGAAGGCGGATCTAGAAAAAGAGATAGCCGCTCTCGAGTTACAAATGCGTCGGGTCCGTCGAGTGGGGGTGCAAACGTTTTCGGCGGAACGAAGCACCAGTGTTCAACGGCTAACCGTCGAGACCGC
This sequence comes from Sphingomonas sp. OK281, assembly GCF_900115295.1. Taxonomy (GTDB): domain Bacteria; phylum Pseudomonadota; class Alphaproteobacteria; order Sphingomonadales; family Sphingomonadaceae; genus Sphingomonas. Next base: position 426,221 of record NZ_FOVZ01000002.1, read on the forward strand.
GATTGTCGAGCGGTTGAGCAAGAGCGTGCCACCGGAGACATCCACCGATCAGTTATGGCCGATTGCCCAAGCGCTAGGCGTAAATTCGCGCAGCACGTTGCGTTCTCATCTCCGGCGCATGAAGGAAAAGGGAATGCTTACCTCACCTTCCCGGGGGCGATGGCGCTTAATGCCGAACGCCGCCTTGCATCGAGACATCAAGCCCGCCTTGGCAATAGCTATTGCAAGCCTTGAGAAGATGTCGCGCTAGCGAACCAGCCCATCATGTTTCCGAAACCAGCGCGGAAGGGCCATGCCGAGGGGGCGAAGGTGGGGACGGACCGCGCCGCCCCCGGTTAAGTTGGGTTACCATGTTGGCTGGCCCCCTTCGGTGTGCGGCCGATCTGGAAGGCGATGTGGATACCGAGCCATTGCAGTTCGAAAAACCGCACCTCGCCATCCGTGGCGGTCTTGCCAGGGCGTAGCGACTCCATGCGCTCTACGCCGATCTTGCCCCAGTCATACCAAGGCTCGAGCGTGTCGATGACGGTGCGGGCGTGTGTGACGATACCGTCACGCGTGGTTGCGCGCGACATGTCAGCGCGCCTCCTGACCAAGCAGGCGGCGCTGGTCGGCCATGTACCATTCCATGACGTGAGCCGCCCACGAGGGGCTGGAACCGTTCGCCCCCATATGGTCACCGAACAGATATTCGGTCTTCCAGAGAAGGGCCATGCGATCGGGCGCTGGGATGGCGAACAACGTCCAGGTCGTCTCATACTGAGCCTCACCGTAGCGCTCGTATTCCGCGTACATCGCATCGGTAGCGGTGCCTGCGGTGTCGGCCCGATCATACCAAACCTCGGCTGCGTCATATGCGCGGTTCGCCTCTGTCATTGCTTTGAAAGCCTGATCCCAAGCCGTGCGATCGACTGCCGGGAGCGTTGCGCCTTTGGCCTGCGACGTGATCGCAATGCCGCCAGCGACGGCGAAGAGGCCAGCTCCACCAATGAGGGCGCGGCGGGTGGTGTGCGTGATCATGTTCAACGCTCCAGATCTGCATGGTCGGTGAAGCGGCGCAGGTCGGCCGCGACGTACTCGCCGAGTTTTTCGTCGTTCAACTGAGCGTCGAGGAACATTTGCGCCTTGATCGCGGCGGCGGCGGCGTTGGGCGCGGGGACCATGACAATGAGGTTGCGCAGCTCGACGTGGTATCTATCCATCGCCACGCTGTAGCTCTCCCAAGCCACATCCCACGCCGTACTGGTCCCGGGGCTCTGCGTGCGATCGGCGCACCAGGTCGCGTCAATCGCGTGGAACGCCTTGCTCGTCTCGCGCATCGGGCCGGCGGCGGCCTGGACTGCGGCAAGCGCTTCGTCCCACTCCGCATTGCTGGTGCCCGCGATCCGCTGCACGTCCTCAAGGACGGTCGGCAACCAGTCCATCCCGTCGCCCATCTCAAACTCGACCATGAAGGCGAGCTTGGCGTGCAAGTCCTGAGCGGTGCCGACTGGGTGCTGGCAGACGGCGTACATCGTCGTCACCCATGCGTCATTCAGGGTATTGTTGACGGTGACGTGCTCCTTGCGCTCGTCCGCGCTGGCGGTCTTGAATGCCCCCGTCTCCAAGACTTCACGCTGGTGGCGATCTGCCTCCGCGTTAGCGGCATTGCAGGCGGCGAACATGGCGGCGATGACAGGCGACGTTGCGACGGTCTGAATGGTCTTAATGGCCATGTTATTCACCGTCCGTGATGTTGTGGAGGTCGTTCGACAGGCCGACCGCCAGCGTCCGGAGACCATCAAGCGCTTCGCTTGCGTGCGATGTGTCGGGGTTCGCTCCCAGTGCTTCGGAGAGGAACATGCAGAGCGAGGCGAGTTGTGCCGCGGTCGAAGCGCCGTCGCGGATCGCGAGTATTTGGCTGTTGGTCACGTTCAGGCGTCCTTGTTCGTGAGGCGGCGAGCATCGGCGAAAAGGCGGTCTAGGGTCGCCTCGCTCGGCAGACTCTCGCCGTCGTCCACTGCGATGATGAACGAGCGCGCAAACTCCTCGAGCGTGCTGGCGGAGACGGCATCGATGGCGGCGGCGGAAGTCATAAACTCCGCTTCGATCGCGCTAAATTCTGCCGGTGGTGTCGCGCTGGTGCAGGCGTTGATCGCGGTCTGCATCTTGCGATAGTGCGCCTCGGCAATCTCGAACGGGGTGGCAGGCGAGACCGCGGCGGGGGTGTTGGGCTTGGTCGCCATCGCTCAATGCTCCGTGCTGGAGACGAGGACAGCGGCAACAGCGGCGCTCGCGTTCGGCTGCTCGCACCAGTCGCGGAACGGCTCGTAAGCGTCCGGCCCCTGCTGGTGGTATGCCTGCAAGAGACGGTCGCCGATCTCCATGCGGATCGCCTCAAGCGCTTCGACACGGTAGCCTGCGAAGGCCGTCCAGCGATCTACCGCGTTGCCGAACCGGCTGCGGTGTTCGAGCATGACGGGGGGAAGTGCAGCGCACGAGGCCAGCAGCTTCACGGCGCGGGGGTCAGCGGTCCAGCACGACGCGGTGTCATTCCCTGGGACGGCGACGGCAGTGAGCGTCAGATGTGGGGTGGCTGCGGCGGGCGCGGCAATGCTAAGGGCGTGGGTAGCCATATTCGATCCTTCCGTGATCGGTTGTGGTCAGGCCCGGCGGTGGTGCTGGTAACACCCCGCCGAGCCGCTTCATTCAGTCTTAACGAGCCTTTAAGTATCACTCTTAGATGTTGCGTCAAGCTCCTTCTGATACTAATCGCATCGTATGAGAGATTTTTCACCGCAGATATGCCGCGCTGGCCGCAGCTTGCTAGGCTGGACAGCCGTTGATCTTGCCCGGGAGGCTCAGATCGGTCTCGCGACCGTGAAGCGGTTCGAACTGGGAGGCGATGCCCGCCAATCGAGCGTGGAGGCGATGCAGTCTGCCATGCGCGGGGCAGGCCTGCTGTTCATTGCCGGCGGGCAGTCATCTTTGGACGGCGGCCCAGGTGTCCGGGTGAGTGCAGGATTCAAGGCTGAGGTTTAACGATAGCCGGCAGCGGTCGGTGCACGTCCGTGTGGCAGTCCACGCACAGACCCCGCATGTAGCGCCAGTCGTCACGATCGGGATGCCCATGTGGCAGGTCGTGATGAGCTTCCTTCGACGGGTTGTGCCCGCATCCCTGACAAATTGGGTGGCTGTCGAGGAATAAGCCGTTCCGCTTCTGCCTTGAGTTGGGCTTGCTCGTCCTTGGCTTCGCACGCCATGCGCGAGTGTTGCTCATTTCTATTTTCCTTTCACTGGTTGTTACCGCTCTCCCTCATCTTTCCGACAGGCTCCTTGCGCCGGCGGCGGCGTCTTGCCTGCGCTGGGGAAACACTGCACTTTCTCCCCGGGGACTGGGGGGAATGATGATTCTGCATGACGACAGCGAGCTTCAGACTAAAGCCGAGCCGTATTACGAGCCGACCGAGATGGCCGTGCGCGCCGGGCCTTGGCCACGGTATTGGGCGCGAATGTTCGACCTGCTGCTGGGGATCGCCGTCCTGTCGTTCGTTGCGGGGATCCTATGGCCTGCCTTCTTCGGCGCCGCGGAACGGAACTTCACCGCGATCTCAATCGTGCTGATCCCGATCGCAATGACCATCGAAGCCGGGATAATGGCGTTGGTCGGAACCACGGTTGGAAAAGCTATCGCTGGTATCCGCGTCGAGACGATCGATCACCGGCGGCCGACGCTCGGGACGCTGTTCGTCCGCAACATGCGTGTCTGGTTCTTCGGTCTGGCGGCAGGCATCCCGATAGTCGCCTTGGGCACGCTGTCGCATAACCACCGTAAGCTCTCGGCTGGCGATCGAACGTCGTGGGACGAGGACGAAGGTACCGGTGTATTCGAGGCCGGTAGCAGCCTGACGCGCACCATTATTGTCGCGGTCCTGTACATCGGGATACTCGGCGGGCTTGTCGCGCTTGGGTCGATCAAGCCGTCTCCTCGCGACGAACTGCTGGCAGCGATCCCAGAAATGAACCGGGATCTGCCGAAAGCGGTCGACAATGCCACGGTACTGAACCGTGTAAGCGTGGACGCATCGACCCTGATCTACGATTACACGCTGACGAACCGCGACGGGTCGACGATGTCAGGTGTCGCAGCGCGCGACATAGCTACGAGATTTTCTACGCTGGAGGCAACGAACCGGTCGACCCTGTGTCGCGCGAAGTCGACGAACCTGATCGGTAGCGGCATTTCAATGCGGTACCGGTATTCTGCGGAGGGTGGCGTGATTGTCGATTATACCGTGACGCCTGCGGACTGTGCCTGACATGCCAGCATGGATATGGCCACAAGCCCAGAAGGCCCAGACCGACATCGCGATCCGCTTGGGCCGCGTGCTGCACTGGATCGGAGTTGGCATCCTCGCGCTGACGCTTGTGCTGTCCGTGGCCGTGGCAATCTCGACAGCTTCGAGCGCGAGCCAGTCCGTGAAGGACCATGTTGAGTGGGAGACGCGACACCCGCTGGATTCGAACGGTAGCAGGATAGCCACGCCGAGGCCGATCGATGCCGGGGAATACTGGACCGATCCCGATGACGAGCCGTACGTCCATCACTTCGATTGGAGCTTTGTCCTGGCGATCCCCGCCATCGGCATTGCCTTCGCGATGTTCGGGCGAGGCCTGCGCTACATCATTGCCGGGGAGTAGATGAAGACCCACCGGGATACATGGGGAACGAGGTTACGCGGATGCGGACGGAAGACGATGAGTATTTCGACAAAGTGCAGGCGCTTTCGGAGCGACTGACTGGTGACGATCCGGACGAACGAATCAGGCAGATCGCCCGCGAAGAAGCCGATAAACGGATACTCGCGCTGACACGGCCGCTGCTGTGGGCCGGCGCGATCTGGTGGGCAAACCACGAATTTGGCTCGCAAGGACTGTGGGTCGCGATCGGCGCCGGCATCGTGTGGCTGATCCTGGATGGATTGCGGCAGGACTTCGATCCGAAGCATGATCGGCATCTGGTCGTGTCGCAAGCCGAGGATCTCAACCGGCTGATGATGATCGATGAAGCCTTCGCCGCCGGTGAGCAGGTATGGTTCGTGAAGGACAAAGAGTACGAGCGTGACACACGCAAGGTCCATGTGTTCGACAACGATCGCTGGGACAGCTCCTGGCGGCGGATCCACAATACCGCTCTTGAGCTGGAGCGGCTGAGCCCTCGAGCCCGGCGTAAGCGCGTACGGCAGGCGGCGCAGAAAGTCCGAGTTCCGCTTGAACAGGGCGAGGCGCTCGCGAAGCGCGAACAGGCCGAGCTTACATTTTGGGCCCGCAATTTTCTCGTCGATACGCGGCGGAGCTGATCTTGGCTTCGCGCTCCGCGCCTTGTGATCGACGTAATATTTACCTTCGGCGCGCATGGTCCCTTGATTCATAAGAGGGGTTTTCGTGGTCGCCTTCATCCCGATCTCGCCGGCAGCAGCCCGGCACATTCTTCACGGTATCAGCGAGGCGGACGTAGGAACGATCCTCTCGGACTTCGTCGAAGCTGGTCTAATCAGGGCCTACGCCCGCGTCGTCGAGACGCTGACGGCCGACGGCGGCCGCACCGAAGTCCGCGACGCCCAGATCCCCCGCCCGTTGTGGAAACGCATCGTCGCCGAGGAAAAGGTGGAGCACGTTCTTGCGACGGGAAGTGTGAAGCTCAGTGGTGACGGCCTAGTCGGGGGCCGCCCCGCCGTCATGATTACGGGCGTTCGATTCAACGAAGCCAATCTCCGCGATGTGGCTTCCCAGCATAGTCCTACGCTACCGATCGCAGCGCCTGCCACTGCCCCGCAGAAGGCGAAGCCCGCTCCGAAGGTGTCGCCCAAGGTAGCCGCGAATCTTCCACTTATTGAGATCATGGATACGCTGCCCACGCCCACAGCTACGCCGGCCGCCACGGTGAAGCCGGCGGCAATCGTTCCCGCCCCTGTCGCCGCCACGCCCCGCACGCGTGCGACGCTGCCAGAAGGCGATGTCATGGTCTCGATCGCCGACACGATGGACATTCTCGGCGTCAGCCGCGGGACCGTGGGCAACCTGGTGAAGCGCGGGGACCTGATCTCGAAGAAGCTCGGAACACGCACGATGATCTACGCGAAGAGCATCAGGGCGTTGCTCGGCGTAAGCGGCGTGCTGGAATCGGCATAGCGCCTCTCACAGACCGAGCCAGGTCATGGCTGGCACTCAGTCCGCCTAAGGATGGTCAGCCCACCCCTTGCCGCTCTCAATCTACAGGGTTCGGCGGAGAACAGTCGTTGGACCCGCGGCGAGGGTCAGTGGAGTGGGCAGCGATGACGATGGAGGGGTGCCATGACTTGCTGACGCCGGGTATGCCCTTGGTCGCCGAATGGACCGCCGACGTCGTTACAATAGATAGAGCGCTCCTTGCCGACTGCATCCACAATCACCCTCTTGTCGCTCCAACAGATAGCGATGTCGGTATCAATATGCCACGGCGCGTAGAGCGCGCGCATCGTGAAAACCTTATGGTTCCTGATCCCGCGCGCAGCACTCCATGCGTTCTTGATCGTGCTGTTCCGTTGCTCGGTCGGTCCGGTTGTCGGCGCTGGCTGGTCGCGGCCCAATAAGGCGATCGCGTCGTAATAGTTGAGGATGATGTCGCGATGGGTCCTGACCCGGTCCACGATTATCTTGAACTGATTGACTATGTCGGGAGCCGAAGCGAGCCGGAAGAACAGGTCGATGTTGGCATCCGCCCCACGGCGATCGATGCGCTTCTCGACGTCATACACGGCGTGAAGGCGCATGGTCGCCACGAAGGCATGGCCAACTGCCCGATGCTTCTTGCACATGGGCTTCACGATCATCTGGTAGTCATCCAGCGTCAGCTGCTTGGTCGCGTAGAACGGGCGGCGCATGCCCAGAAGTTTCGACTTCGCATTCTTCAGGTCGTCAATGCGATGCTGCATACGCGTTAGGGGGTGCGTGCTGAACGGTGGCTTCCGCTTGTAATAAGGATCCGTCTTGCTGGTTGGGGGCAACGTGCCCCGCTTCCTGTACACCTTCTCGCACCAAGCGCGGCGCCGCCGTAGGAAGTCTAGGCGCTTATTGATCACGCTGTTCAGCGCCTCCTTCGCGCCTTTCAGCACATGCCACTTGTCAGCTACGTGGATCGCGTGTGCCGCGAATAGCTGCTTGAACACAGCGATGTTCGATCCGCCCATGTCGGAGACGACGATCTTCACTTTCGTGGGATCAATTTCCCGCCGGCGCATTTCTCCAACGATCTTGTCGGATTCGCCGCCGTCGACGAGCGCAATCGAATGCCCTGTGCGGCCGTCGGTGACGTTCGTGAAAAGCTGCTTCCTGATGCGCAGATCATCGATCCCGAGAACGAGCGGCGTCGCGAAACGATGATTGTCCCAAAGGTGATGGGCTAGCCGATCTGAAACCCGACGGATCAATGTTTCGGACACCCCCGTCTCGATCGCAATGCCGGGTGCTGTCCGCCGGAACGATTGGTTCTCAACATAGCGAGCGAGCCTCGTCGTCAGGCTTGGAAAATCGTCTTCGGCAATGGCGGGCGTAGCGAGCGTGGCCGTCCTGCGGCACTTGCATATGAACCGGCTGCGACGGACAACGAGGCGACATCTTTTGCCCCGCATGGGTGAGTCCCAAAACTTCAGCTCCACCGATCCATGTGGGCTCATCTGCCCTCCGCTCGTGCACGAGGGGCAAGTCGGCACGTCACCTACGACGTCGGCCGTTATTTGCACTTCAAGGAAAGTCTCTACGACGTCGCGTACGATGAGACCGGGGAGGCCGAGCAATAGATCCATGACGGCGATCTACGGGCCCGCTGGTTAAAAGCGGGTAGCTGCGGAGCGTTTTAGTAGGTGAACTGGCGCGGTGTGGGGGCCACTGTGGGAGCCGGCTGGCCGGCTTTGCTGCGGGCCCAGCATTCGCGACGATCGCGGGAGGAAGTTCGGTGGAGCGCGCGTCCGCCGACGCAACTCACTCCGTTACTTCCTTTTGCGGATCTTCTTCCGATCGGCCTTGTCGATCAGCGTCGGATAAACCTGATGCTCCGCATCCCACCAGAGGACTTTCATGATATGTCCGCTCTTGATGCACCAGACCCGGTTCGGCCCGGTGAGCCGTAGCGACATCAGCTCGTCTAGATCGTCGCGCTTGAGTTCAACGAGCCGCTTCCTTGCGGCATCGCACAGGTTCGACACGGGAATTGGATGGGAGCCACCCAACGTAATCTCGTTCCAGTTCTTGCCCTCGAACTCGTAAAGTTTCTCGATAACTTCGCGAAACTTTACGTCCTCGGGAATGCTCCAACCGAACGGGCCATCCCGGTCGCATCCGCTGAAACGCCACGCCAGCGGGTGGCCGTCATCTAGCTCGGGCTCAGAAAACCGAACCTTTTTTTCCGGCTGCGGTTCGGCGCCGAACTTCGTCCGCTTGTCAGTCTTCGCCACAGTTTAGGTTCAGAGATTGCCGTAATATTCGGCCATCGCAGCATGGGTGATCTGCTGATTGCTACGTTCGCCATCGGGAATCCCGTCGCGCGCGCAGAGCCACGGATCTTCCTTATGCGTCAGGGCGCTCAACCAGGTGGCCGTCTTCTTTCCGTAATCACGGAGAACGACGTCCACGGTCTCGCGCTCGTCCTTGGTCAGCTTCGACGCATCCCCGCGGGGCTCTGCCGTGATCGTGAACTCGCCACGATGAGCCTGATAGAGATCGGGAACGACGGGACCGTTAGCCCAAGCCTCGATGCGATTCTTGAAAAGCGGCTTCTCGTCCCAGACCAGCGACCAAGCCTGGGCATAGTAAACCAGCTTCTGCAGCTTCATCGCCGTCAGAGACTTGGTCTTCTCCAGAATGTAGGCAGCCACGTCGTGAACGTCGGCCATCGATTTTCACCTATTCGCTTGCACGCCTGCGATACCAACCGCTTCGTCTGCCTGGAGATAGGAGCTTACTGACCCAACGTAAAGTAGGTGTGAATGGCCCAGGTTGGCGCCGCGGCTAGAAGCCAACGCCATACTTAGTGAGGAAGGAGGACGGGTTAAATCCAAGGTTGCCCGTCCCTCCGCCAAGCGCGCCGCTTTTGGACCCGCCGTAGCTGCTGCCGAGCCCCTGAGAGAGGCCGTAGGCACCGACAAGGCTGTTCAGGGATGAGTTGATGGTGGCGGCATTAGACATGGCCGCGGTCGCCTGGATATTGGCCGCGTTGTTGTTGTTCGCAGACACGCTGTTCGCGTAGTTTGCGCCCAGGTTTGTCTGGGCGCCAGCTGCCTGGAAACCTAGTGCCTGCTGCCCTTGCAGATTGCCGAGGTAGTTGCCGAACTCGTTACTCGCGAACGATTGCCCAAATTTCACAAGCGACTTCTGCGCGGCGCCGCTGTCGATCATGCCGCGGCTGCCCAGCGCCGATTGTACGCTGTTCTGGCCTTGCTGCAGCCGCGACTGATACTCGGTGCTGCCCTGATAGGTGTCGTATGCGGCCTTGGCCTGCGTGCTATCACCGAGACCCAGCAACCCCTGAATGACAGGCGTAGCGGTGTTGCCGGCTGCGACGTAGGGGGACAGTAGCGCCTTGCTGTCGGTGAGCTGCTGAGCCTGCAGAGCATTACTGGCCGCGGCTGCGTTCTTGGCGGTCTTCGCCGCCTTACTTGCTGCCGAGATCGACACGGCGCCACCAATGACGGCCGCGCCTGCGATTGCTGCTGCGATCGGCATCAGTGCACCGTCGTCAGCGAGGCGCTGAACTCGGGCAGGCCAACCAGGATCTTGCCAGCCGCTGCCCAGCCTTGTGGGGAGTACAGCAACGAAGCAAGGTTCGGACTAAGCATGCCGCATAGGCGAGCGAAGTGCGCTTCATCAGAGCCAGTGCTTTCAGCAAGGGCTCGGCAAAGAGTACGCATCGCCTCTCGCTGCGCCAGGTCGAAGATGAATTGTTCGCGCTGCGCCAGATCGGGCGACGTCAGGACTCCGGCCATCACGCCGTACCCACCTCTTGCCGGAGGACCGTTCGGACGAATTCCGACACGCTGACACCCGCCGTTCGAGCGGCGTGCTCTGTGCGGTTCAGCAGCGTGGCGCTGATGCGTAATTGAATGTTAGCGTCGTGGACGGATCGGCGCGGTTCGCAAGATGCCATGATAAACCTCAGCGGATGCATGGGCTCGCGGCTGGCGAGACAAACTGCTTGAGGCTTCGAACCTCATGCCCGCTGTGGGCTTCGACTGTGCGACGGGCGGCTACCCGATGCCCCCTTGCGGGGTCGACTTGGCATTTGACCGACGCGCTCTGCGCGCTCGATCTTTCGTAAGGCAATAGTAATGCAAGTCGCTCGGCGGCGCAACGAGAAGTAGTCTAATAGCTAGCGGCTAACTAGCCACTGCCGGCGGCCGCAAATACATCTATTTTATTGCACTCCCGTAGATTGTCCGGGTCATCGATGCGGCGCGCTTGATCAACTCAGGATCAAGCCGGACTGCCTCGATAAGCGTCCTCGTAGCCAGCGAAGGGAGTGATCGCATCTGCTCGATGTCCATAGCTTGGCCGTAGCTAATGCCATACTGATCGGCGAAGTCCCGCAGGGTCATATTCAGCATATGGGCTCGCGTGCTGCAAAGCCGGTGCATGGCTTGGCGCTTCATCTTCGGTCGATCTACCATGCCTGTTCTCCAAAAATTTGCCACGGCGGGGTTTGCACCTCCGCCAGCTGTGTCGCTACTCCCTACCTACTTCAGCCACAGGATCATGCCGTTTCTACTTCATTTCTATTTTAGAAAAGACTGCCGATCCCAAGGGGCCGCTATCCCCCGTTAAAAAACGGTTTCGCCACTCCCCGCCGCCGAAGATCGGCTCCCCGTATTCGCCCCGTATTTTGGGGTTCAGGCGGCGTCCCGCGGCGCTGCTTTTATGGCGTCGTAAAACAGCGGGGGCCCCGCCGCATACAGTCCCAAACGTACTATGGAGATTGCCTCCCATGTCATGGTCCGCCTTAGGGCCTGACACTGCTGCGGATTGCCCGCTCCATAGAGATACCGCGCGCGCCTGCGCGTACTGGTCCGAATATGGCGGGCTACCCGCCGCATAGACTTTACGCGCGCACCTGCGATGTGCGCGCTTATGACAGATCATGAGCACGCCGCCTGGCGCCGAACGCCCAAGGACTGCCTGACATTATTGCGGAACCCCCGCCGCATAGAGATTACGCGAACACGCTCGCGATGGCTTCGGGAACGTCTCCCACCCCATCGGCGATGTCAGGTTTTGTCAGGTTCGCGGCTCGTTCATCCGGCCACCGCTCTTCTGCAATCCGCGCTGCGCGCTCGATCAAGGCGGGATCCAGTTCGATCGCGGCCACCAGCACCTTGAACGCCTTCGACGGCTTGGCTCGGGACTGCTCCTGGTCCTTGATCATCCCGAACGTCAGCCCGAACCGCCTGGCGAAAGCGGGCTGTTCGATACGGAGCCGACGGAACCGCAGACGGAACAGATCACGGGCGAAGCCCTTTTTCCCGAAGTCTGGATCGAACGTCATCTAGCTTCCCCTCGTCACCCGTGGAGCGACTGGCCGGTGTTAACGCGGTGTATTATCACCCGACCGTCGCCCGCCTGGTCCTCTGTTGTTACGCTGTTAAAACAGCGGTCGCGCGACCTGCCGACACTATCGGCATTCACTCGGCACTTTGCCGATGTGCACCTGTTTTCGCCTGTATAAACAGGGACGGTCCCCTTCGCCGTGATCGCACTCGCGCTTGATTGCGATTGATTGTTTTTCAACCGAGGCCCCGACAAAACCCGACCTATTGGCGCTATCGGCACTATTGGCATGGCCCTCGTGTCCTACCCTCGTGCTCTTTTTTAAGAGATAGATAGATAACTTTTTTAGCCTACGCCGCGTCAGGGCGAAGGCGGGGAGACTGAGCGCGGGCGTCCGTGCCAATAGTGCCATTAGTGCCAATAGCCCCCCGATCATCGCCCGAAGTCCCAGAGCATGACGGGAGTAATCGTTGGGTGAGTACCGTGACGCATTCCACCGCGCTCGAAGGTGGACCGGTGATCACCGGAGTCGCCGGCAACGATCACGCGCTCGGCGTCGAGCATGACAATGCGCCGGCTGCTCAACCACACGGCCAATCCCTGGAAGTCCCAGTCGTCGCGCGGGCCGATCCCGAACAGGTCACCAGCCGTCCACCCAAGCGCCATTGCCTTAGCGGCCCACCTATCCCGCGCGATCGTCATGGCGTCGGCAACCACTCCCCGCCAGTTCGCGCTCCGCTCCAGCTTCCGCGGCGGCGGCATCGTCTCGAGACGGCGAAGAGCGGCGGCGAGGTCATCGGGCAGCCCGAAGGTCTCGATCGCGGTGGGCCCGGCCGCCGGCTGCTGACGCTGGGCTACAGCGGCGGCGACGTCACGCCAGCTACTCATTACCCGCCTCATGCACTGCCGGGTTCACGAGGAAGTCCTTGCGCGCCTTGCCGGGCGTATCGCCGGCACGCTCAGCGACACCACGAAGCCATCCCGCCTCGACAAGTGCCTCCGTCGCTGCCTCGACGTCGGCCGCCACCTTCAGCGTTGCGATGCCACTGGTGCGCCGGATGTCGCGTGCGTTGATCCGCTGTGCCTTGGTCTTCAGGATGTACCGAGCCAGCGCCGCCGCGTTGCGCTCCTCCTCCGGCAACGCTGCGTCCCCGAATACGCGGAGGGCCGACGGCTTAGCATAGTCGTCAACGAACCCCAGGACGGCGACCAGCGTGCCGAGGCTGACCGTGGAGGGTTCGCGATCACCGTTCGCCGCCCAGTTGATCAGCTCGACGATCAGGCACAGTCGCAGGACCATGCCCCGCAGCTTGCCAACGAACCCCTTGTATAGCGACGACGCCTCCCGGACCGTAGCGTCATTGTCCCGGACCCACGCCTCGAACACATCGGCGGCGTCGTCCGCGAGCAACAGCAAGTGCGGATCGATCCGACCGTCATCATGCCGTGGGGCGTCGAGTTGCAAGAGGCGGCGGTATACCTGCTCGAGCTGGTCGACGTTCGCGATCTGGCGGGGGCGCTGGTAGAGGATCGGATCCGGCCACACCCATAAGAAGCGCGGGACCAACCCATCGTCCGCCGTCTTGAGCAGGCACTCGCGCAACTTCTCGGGCTGGATGCCGCCAAGGACGGTCACGCCGTTGAACGGCACGAACAGCGGGCCTGCCTTGTTGCTCTTCCGGTCGATGATGTGCGGACGGCCGCCATATGCCTCCAGCCAGAACTCGCGGCCGCCTGGCGAATACCGGTCAAAGCTCAGGAGCCACGCAGCGAGCTCGTCGCGCAGATGCAACGTGCCATTGGGGTTGCCGGCCAGGATCTCGCCCAAGGCTTCCGGGGTGGCGTCCTGCACGAGCAACCGCGTGCGCTGAGGCTCGGCGGGCTCGATCGCGGCATCGGGCATGGACGGGGTAGCCACACCTTCCTTGGTCGCCGTCTTGATCTGCGCCTGCCACTCCGCGCGTTCGGCTTTGGCGCGCTCGTTCTCGGTCTGCCAGCCGATCAGCCGGGCCTTGTGCCGCTCGGCGAGTTCGGTCTCCATGCCGCGCAATGGGCTGGTCGCCGCGTCGATCGCGGGCGACTTATTCGAGGACGGATCGCCGACCGGCGCGACCCACAACACGCACGGCTCCTGCCACTGCGGCGTGGTCGGATATGGCTGCACCCGGCGCTTGGCGCCGACGAGCGAAGCGGCGACGCCAAGGACGCCAACCGCGACATAGTCGACCGGCGCACCGGCACCTGCGGCGAGGTCGCGGATCAGCGGCCAGAGCGTGCCGAAGATCTCGGTCGGCATGACGGGTGGGATCGTGCGCCCGCCGGCGAGGATCGTCATATCGGGCGCAACCCAACCCGATCCCGAACGGGCGCCTTGCCCCATATAGTGCGAGGCATCCTGGTAGGTTTCGGCGGCATCGAACCGCGCTGCGAGACCGGCGTTCATGACCGGTCGCCCAACAGCTCGGCGTTGAAGTCGACGAAGGGGGGAGTCGGGCGCATGATGCGGACCGACAAGCCCGATGCGGCGTACGCCTCGGCCGCCTTCTGCGCCGCCGCCTCACCGGGAGCGTTGCCGTCCGCCCCGATCACGACCGCGCGCACGACGTCGGGGAAGATCATGGCCGGCATCATCGACGTGCCCGCCGCAACCCACACCGAACGGCCCAAGCCCTGCGCCAACGTGAGCCCATCCTCGAGCCCCTCGCAGACGAGGATGCTCGCCGATGGTGGTCCAAGCTGGATCGAGCCGCCTATGACGTTGCCCAGGCTGTATTTCACCTTGGGCTTACGATCGGTGTCGGTCGGCTTCGTCGCTGCCTTGCGCCCGCCCTCGGTCAAATACGTGCGTTGCAGCGCGACGAGTTCGCCCGCCGCGTCCGTGACGATCGCAATGAGCGTCGGCAACAGCCCCGGCCCATTCGCCTCCAACAGACCGTTTCCCTCGATCTTCGGCGGCGGCAGACGAGCGAACCGCAAAGTATGCGGCAAGTCGATCGTGATCCCGCGCGATCGCAGGTATATTGCGGCGGGTGTCCCTTCGATTGGCACGGAGTCCTTGACGATGCGCTGTGCGATCGGACGCATATCGGTCTTGGGCTTCGCAGGTGCGCGCTGCTGTTCCAGCTCGCGTAAGGCGCCGCCGTCCAGCATATCAATCGCTGCGGGCAGCTTTACGCCATAGGCCTGCTGAACAAAGTCGAGAACGTCGCCTGACCAGCCGCAGCCGAAGCAGTGCGCACGCCGATCGTCCGCATATACCGTGAAGGAGGGAGTGTTGTCGGGGTGAAACGGGCAGCACGCCTTCCACTCCCGCCCGGCGCGGATGAGTTTCACCCCCGCCTTGCTGGCCACGCCGGATACGGGGAAACGGTCGCGGATCTGCTGCGCGATGGCGGCGAACGCCGTGCTATCCATGCGGCGGCTCACGCAACACGTCCGATCGGCACCGGCCGATTAATATGGAAAGGACGCATATGCCGCCCGCCAGGCGGGACGAGGGCGATCGGCAAGCGATGCTTGCGCCATGCCCCTTCCGCGATGGCTTCCGCCGCATCCAGTGTCGTGCCCGCGCACAGCCATTCCGGCTTTTTCCATATGCCGTAGCGGCGTTCTACCAGCCCAACGCACCAGCCGCCGCCCGGACGTTCCCGGATCACGATCGCGCGGATGACAGCGAGGCGCGGAGCCTTGCCAGCCGAAGCCCGAGCGGAGCGGGCGCGATACCATGCGGACGAGGGATAAACTTGAGCCGTCATGCTGCGCCCTCCTGCCGGTCGAGGACGGTGGCGCGCCAGACGATCGCGTTCGCTCCCGAGACGTTCCGCCGGCGTTGACCGGTGTCGCGGATCATGCCCTTCTTTAGCAGCTCGGTGAACCGTGGCTGGAGCGAGTAGCGCGCATAGCCGGCAACCTTACACGTCTCGTCTACCGTCAGGCCTGAGGGGTGCGCGTACAGCACCTTGTGGACAACGGCACGGAGATGATCTGCCATTGGAGCAATGCCCGCATAGGCGGCGGCACTGGTGTCGCTGCGGTGTCGTGTCATGCTGCGCCTCCATCGGCGAGAGGGGGGAGGCCGTGCTTGGCGAGCAAGATCACCAGCCAGTTGCGCTGCTTCTCGCTGAGCGGGTTCGCGTCGAAGGCGAGGCCGCCGAGGAACTGCCCTTCACGCGGTCTCAGCGGCAGGCCCGCATTGATTAATGCAAGGGCCGCATCGGCGTGGGCGCGGAATGCATCAGCCATGTTGCGCGTCGCCCCAGGCTAGCCCGGCGAGAAGTCCCGCGCGTGCGCCGATGACGCCAGCGAGACGAAGCCGTTGAAGGCGAAGTGCGGCACTGCTATCTGCGGATGCGCTGCTGTTGAGCAAATTTGTGGAGGGTCGGACTGTGGCGGTCCGGCCCTTTCGCGTCTTAAGGGCGACGCTCGCCGCGGCTGCTGTGAACATTGGCGATCACGCAGCCATTGCCTGTGGGTCGATCAGCCGGTGCAGACTGGCGACTTTGATCAGGCGCCGCGTGCCGAGCTTAGTGAACTCCAGGCGACCCTCGCGCATGTGCTTATAGATCGTGTTCGGGCACACGCCGATCGCTTCGGCGGCATCCCGTACGCTGCATGCAATTCGATTTTCCATCGTGCCATCTCCATTGTGCACGGTAATGACGACCGGTGCACAGCGGTGATGGCTGATGCGGAACTGCCTGAGTATGCGGCGGAAATGGCGAAATAGTAGGATTGTGTGGCGTTAATTATGCCTCCTGGCGGTCAACCATTTTCGCCTGCATTTTCACCAGGGCACGCATAACGCCCCGTGCATCGCGCGCAGCGTTGGTGTTTTCCGGCAGATTTAAGCCAAGGCGTAAATACTCCTCCTTGAGCATCGCTCCGAGAGCGTCGTCCGAAAGACCATCGAGTACGTCGATCCCTTCAGCCTGAACGCGAAGGACGAACATCGCTATCGGTTCACCATTCTTGCCGGCCGGTCGACCCCTTCCTCGCCGCGCCGCGGGGTCATGCGAATGGCTGCGGGATACTATAGGGGGCGGCACGTTGTCTCTGACCGGCATAGGGCTGGTCGGGGCTGTCGCACTGGTAGCCGTCGGAATGCTCGGCGAAGGGGTATCGGGTGCGCCAGTTGGTCGACGCGGCGTCAGGGTAAGAATGTCCTCCCAGAAGAACCAGAACCCCTTCAGTTCTAAATAATCTTCGTCGTCATCGTCGCGATATACCTGAAGCGTCAGGCCATTTTCCCATTCATGGCTTAGCTCTTTACCTTCGAAGATTGCCGGATCTGCATACGCGAGACGGGGTAAATCCTTCGCGTCTTCAGTCACGAAGACGCATCGCACCCGCCCGGACGCAATGCCTGCAATGACGATCTCTTCGGCTAACTCCGACCGTCCCGCAGAGCGCTCGAGTACCCATCCAAGAGATTCTTCGCGAAACTCAGTCCATTTTTTCAATCCAACCACTTCGCTGAACGAGCCCGTCGCGATCCACGACATCGCCTCGCTGGGATCTATGACGAGGGGCGCATTGGCGCCGAAAAGCATATCCTCGGCTACCGCGACTTCTGCGTCCATGTCGAACAGGACAACTTCTGGGACGCGGCTCATGCTGACGCCGCCAGGCGCACGACGTTGCTGACGCCCGCGCAATAGTCTGCCCACATCGTCATCAGCGCTCGCCTCCGCTCGAGAAAATCAGTCCGGCGGTATGCCGCTTCCACCTTGTCCGGCAGTTTATGGGCCAGAGCCTTGTCGACCACTTCTTTCGGTATGCTAGTCGTCTCTGCTGCCCAGTCGGTGAAGGCGCTTCGGAAGCCATGCACGGTTACGCTGTCGCGGCCGTCGTCACGCATCACCTTGGTCATCGTCATGTCGCTCAGTGCTTTTCGAGGCGACGAGAAGAACACGAGGCCATCGTCGCTCGTCCGAGCCTCGAAGCGCCGGCGCAGGATCTTAATCGCGGCGGGTGCGAGGGGCACGATATGGACCTGCTTCATCTTCATGCGGGCCGCCGGGATCGTCCACATGCCCTTGTCGAGGTCGAACTCAGGCCAAGCCGCGAACCGTGTCTCGTTCGATCGGACTGCGTTCAAGATCGTGAATTGGAGTGCATCGCGCCCGGCGGTGGTGTCGGCCGAAGCGAGCTGCGCCATATACGCAGGCACGTCCTCATACGGCATCGCGGCGAAGTGATTGTCGGCCTGGGGCTGTCGGGGCAGGCCCTTGCGAACCGACTTCAACGACGTCTCAGACGGTCTCCACCCCTTGATATGCGCGAAGTCGAGTACCGCACCGATGCGCTGAAGCGCCCGCCGAGAGGTCTCCGGGATCGTGAGCCAGATCGGCGCGAGAGCGTCCCGGACCATGATGCTGGTGATCGCGTCGACCGGCTTGTCGCCGATCGCTGGGAAGATATGCGACGCCAAGCTGCTGAGCCAGCCATCCGCATGCTTCTTGTTCCGCCACCCGGCCTTGAGTTCGGCATGGCAATCCCGCGCAGCCTTCTCGAAAGTGGGAATGGCGACGGGCACTTTTTTGCGTTCAGCCACCGGATCGATGCCTGCCTTGACCAGCCGCTTGTACGCGTCGGCCTTGTCGCGAGCCTCGCTCAGGGTGAGGGACCGACGGTCAAGCAGCGGGATACTATCTGCCGAAGCCTGAGCTTCCTTGGTGCGGGGCCCTGTCTCGGCTGTCCCAAGGCCAAGGTCGCGCCGTACCCCATCGGACTGGATACGAAGCAGCCAAGACCGGGCTCCGGACTCCTTCACGAGAAGGTACAGGCCATCGCCATCTGCATGGCGTCCTTCGGCTGCGCTCTTCACCTTCAACGCTGTCAGCTTGCCCATGTGGCCCCCTCATCAGTTACCACACTGTATCGTGCTTACGAGTGCGCAGCAATGCGCAGCGGTGAACAATTGTTCGCGGAAAATGGCGGATTTGCTGGGGTTAAGTGAGCGGGGGTGATTGGCGGTGCGCAGAAGTTAGACAGACTCCGTCTCCGCCAAAACCCTCTTCGTAGGGGTTGCAAAAGTCCGCCGATGTCGACTTTTCCTTCTTGGTGCTGACGCGTAGCATGCCATCTTGGCCAACGCAGTCCATCGATTTCGAGACATGCGGTGTTGGCGCACGAAAAGTGGTGCTTTGGCTGCCCGTGCCACGTGGTGCGAGGGTTTGCGCGGTCAGGCCAAGCAAGAAATCTTAAGAGTTGCGGTGGCTTGAGGCGCTCCACGAAAACGGTGTCGCGCCATTAGTGTCCATGCTGATGTTGATCTTCGTGCGCGGGGCCACGGCAGTGGAGATCATTCTCGTGAACTGCAGCCACTGCTAGCCGTCGAAGATCGCCGACTTGCCGTAGCCGGCCACCGCTTCTTCCAGCGCCTCGATGCAGAACCCGGAGCCAGCTTCGACGTTCTCGGTCGGCGGTTGTTCACCTCGATCTGTACCGCTTCATAAGCGTCACCAGCGTCAATTTGCCTTTGATGCCAGCCAACGTCACTTGAACGCCGAGTTGTGATCCCGGCAGGCCGCTTTGCTCGTCTTGCCTCCTGCTCGCAGCCGGCATGGTCGCTGGCGGATCGACAATCCCTTGATCCTGCCCTTCAGATCTCCGAGCCACCTGTGATCGGCCCGCGCCCTTGACGGCGCGGTGCCATCCGGCCGCTTGATCTGCGCGCAAGCTCGCGTGTCGCTATGGGCGCCTTCGACAGGCTTCAACAAGACCAATCCCGATACCCTGGCCAGAGGCAGTCCGCGTCACGATGACCTCTATCGGCATCTCCCCGGTGTGATCTGCAGGAAAGACCAATTGCCTGATCGGCAAGCTACCATTGCCGCATGGTCGGGGAGCCAATTGTTACGATCGAATGATCACGTGGCGAACAGTGTCGCGGTCAAGATTGTAGGTCGTGGAGTTTAGACCAACCTGCCCTTCAACAAGTGAGCGCCCGGCGTGTCGTAAGGCATAGCGAATATGCGCCGTATTCGCCCAGGATGAATAGTTCGTGACAACGGATTTCATATAAAGACCAATTGAATCATGGGGGGCATGATGACTAAAACGGCACACAAACTTCTTCGAACGTCTTCGAATTGCGTGATGGCGACCGGGCTCGTCCTGGCGGCAGGACTGATGCCGGTTGGCGCCGCGGCGCAGGTGACCAACCCGAAACCGACCGAGGCCACCGAAGTCAGCGAGAACACGGACGGCGACATCGTCGTCACCGCACGCAAGCGAGCGGAGGATATCCTGAAGGTCCCGGTCACGGTGTCGGCGCTCACCAGCGAGGATATCGAGCGACGCGGCATCGTCTCGGTGGCGGATATCGCCGAGAATACCCCCGGTCTCAACGTGAACAACAATTCCGCGGGACGCGCGGATCGCTCGTTCCAGCAACTCGTCCTGCGGGGATTCACGCCGTCGACCGTGCTGTCGACCACCACGTCGATGTTCATCGACGGTGTCGCGGTATCGTCGCCCTCGGCGTTCACCTCGATCAGCAATCCGGAGCGGATCGAAGTTCTCAAGGGGCCGCAAAGCGCCTATTTTGGGCGCAACACCTTTGCCGGCGCGGTGAACGTCGTCAACAAGCTGCCGAGCGGCGAATGGGGTGGATCGGTCACCGGGATGAGCGGGACCCGCAACAATTACCGAGTTCGCGGCGACATTGAGGGTCCGATCCTGGGCGACGCGCTGACGTTCCGCGTGTCGGCCGACCGGTTCGCCAAGGATGGGTCCTACATCAACGCTTACGACGGCGGTACGCTGGGCGATCAATCGACGACCTCGGGCAGCCTGCTCGTCGTCGCCAAGCCGTTCGACGGGCTCGTCATCAAGGCGTTCGGATTTCTCTCGCAGGACAAGGACGGGGTCGCCGCAAACAGCCGGATATCCGCGTACACGGTAAAGGATGCAGCGGGTAACGTCGTCGTTCAGGGGCAGTCGAACTGCACGCTGACCGGCAACAGCGTCGGCGTTGCCGGACTGGGGGTGGCGACGTCCAACCCCTATATCTGCGGGACCACGCCGAAGCTCGCCAATCCGGTCTCGTCCAACACGCTGCTCGACAGCTATATCAAGAATTTCCTGGCGAACCCGACCGGGCGGTTGATCGATCCGAAAGACGGTACGCAGGGCTATGGGCTGGTCCGGAACTATCAGCATTATCATCTGACCGCCGACTGGTCGGTGACCGACGCGCTGACGCTGTCCTATCTCGCCGGGTATAATCACGAGGAATGGAGCCAGCTGTCGGATCTGGATGGTTATGACACGACCTCGCTCGCCAATCCGCTCGGCGGCACGGGCTCGCGCAGCTATTTCGATTTTCCCTATCTCGTCGAGCGGATCCAGGAGGATTACTCGCTAGAGACGCGGGCATCGTATGATTCAGGGCCATTCCGTGGCACCGTGGGCCTGAGCTATCTGAATGCATGGGACCAGAGTGATCTGGGCGGCGGCAACGGGGCGTTGGGAACGCGGGTTACGTCGACGATCTCCGGGAAGAACCGGGCACGCACCATGGGTGTGTTCTTTGGCCTGACCTATGATCTGACGTCGCGATTCTCAGTGAGCCTGGAAGGGCGGTATCAGCTCGATACGCTCTATGCCTATGCCTCGCCAGCAGGGATCGTGGCGACGACCAGTCTGTTCATCCCGGCGGGAACCTACGCGGGGGGCGCGGTGATCGCCAAGCAGACCTACAAGAACTTCCTGCCCCGTGCGATCGCGAACTACCAGATTTCGCCGTCCCTCATGGTCTATGCGTCGGCCGCCAAGGGCGTGAACCCCGGATCGTTCAACGCCGGCGTACTGGGGTTCGGCACTGCCCTTCAGCAGGCTGCGGTCGATGCCGGCCTGAAGATTACGGTCGACCCTGAAAAGGTCACCAACTTCGAGATCGGCTTGAAGGGCAAGGCGCTCGACAACCGCCTGCGCTTTTCGATCGCATCGTTTTATTCGCAATGGCGTAATCAGATCAACAGCATCCTGCTCACGGTCATGCAAGCCAATGGAACGACGGCGTTCGTGTCCGGATCGGCGAACAGCGGTTCGGTCGATCTCTATGGTCTCGAAGCGGAGGCGACTTTCGCAGCATCGAGCTTCGTGAGTTTCAATGTCGCTGCCGCGCTTAACGAGAGCAGTATCAAGTCCTTCGTCGGACCCACCGTCAGCAAATTGACGGGCGTCTATGACTTTTCGGGCAACGAGCAGCCCAACACCTCGAAATATTCCGCCAACGCGGGCGTCCAGATCGGCAGTGCGATCCGGGGGACGCCGAACGCATCGTGGTTCGCGCGGACCGACTGGTCGTTCAAGTCGGGGTTCTGGTCGAACCAGGCGAACATCGTGAAGACGCAGGACTCGCATACCTTCAACGCGCGCACCGGCGTCACGATCGACAATCTGTCGCTTGAACTGTTCGTCACGAACATCTTCAACAACAGTGCCTATACGAGCATCGCCGACAATTGGGTCTTCACACCGACCTTCGACAAGCTGGCCGTCAACTCGGCGCTTCTGGTCGGGCTGCGCGAACGTCGGACCGCGGGGGTTCAGGCCAAGATCAAGTTCTGAGGCCTTCCAGCCCATGCCTATGACCGGCGGAAGGGTCCTTCCGCCGGTCATCGTCTTGCGCGCCATCATGATCCTACGACGTGATCGCGGCAAATCTATCGATCATGATGTGCGGGATCCACTGATGACCTATCGCTCGTTTCTGCTCCGCGCTTCTGCCGGATTCCTGCTTCCCTTCGCTTGCGCCGGCCTCATATCGGCATCGGCATCGGCATCGGCATCGGCATCGGCATCGGCATCGGCAGTGGAGGCACGATCCGTCTACCGCGTCCTGCCACCGGTACGTCTGTGGCCGGGCGAGCCGCCGGGCATGCGCGACTGGCCCGGCCGTTCGCCGGTTCCCGTCGTGGAGAGTATCAGCGCGGACGGCAGGACCGTCTACAACGTCACCGACCCGAGCTACCAAGCCTATCTACCCGATCCTGCGCTGGCGACTGGCACGGCCGTCATCATCGCACCCGGCGGCGGCTTTCGTCAGTTGGCGATCAAGCACGAGGGGGCCGAGGTTGCCGAATGGCTCGCACGGCACGGTATTGCCGCATTCGTGCTGCGATACCGGTTGGTTCAGCAGGGCACCGAGGACGTAGCGCCAGGCGACCGGATCAAAACGATGTCGCTCGACGTCACCAGCGCGCCTAGCGTTATGGATGGCATCCAGGCGGTGACGTCGATACGCCGCCGCGCCGCTGAATACGGGATCGATTCCGCACGGATCGGTGCGATCGGCTTTTCGGCGGGCGGCCATGTCGTGTCGATGATGGCGCTCAACCCCCGTGTCGCCGACCGGGTGAATTTTGTAGCGCCCATCTACGGCGCGCCGTTCCTGACGAAGATGCCGGACTTTCCGCCGGCCAACCTGCCGCCCCCGCCGGGGAGCCCGACCGAGCCGTGGCTTGCACCGCCAGCGGTACCGGCGCCGGGTGCGCTGCCACCGATCTTCCTCGCGATGGCGCAGGACGACGTGGCTGTCGGGCAGGGCGTGCGACAGTTCTATGATGCGTTGTTCGCGGCCGGGTATCGCCCCGAACTGCATCTCTACCTGCGCGGCGGTCACGGTTTCGGAATGACCCCGCGAGGCAGCAGTTCGGACCATTTCCTGCAGGAGTTCTTCTGGTGGCTCGAAGCCCGCGGCCTGACCACGCGTACGCCGCCAGCAGCGCTCACTCCCACCGCTCGGAAGGCACGATGATGGGCCCCAACCTGCTTTCCCGTCGTGCGGCGCTTGGCGGTACCGCAGCAATGCTGGGGGTTGGCCTGGCGGCCGGAACAGGCAGTGCGGCGAGCGCCGTCACGCCTCACACCCTCGACCTTGGCGATCCACGCCAGCGGGCGCGGGCACGGGCCAAGGTGATGGGATCAGCGGGCGAGGAGACCGTCCCGATCTTCTACCGCCTGCACCTTTACGCCTATCTCAACGACGGTGGCCTGATCCCGTTGTTCACGCTCAATCACCTGAGCGTCACCGACTGGAGGCCGCTGGCAAACGGCAATCATCACGCGCGGACCTGGGAATGCGGGGTATATTGCCGCTTCGATACCGACGAGGTTCTCGACGTCTGGGCCAACCCCGTCACCGGCGAGACGCTGCCGGTGTGGAAATTCCTGGGCGGCCCGTTCACGGCTGAGGTCGGGCCCGACGGCGCGACCGTCGAGGGTGCCGAACTGAAGCCGCAGACGATCCGGATGGAGACGATCGGCGACATGCTGATGATTCCGATGGCGTCGAGCACGACGATGCCCAATCCGATGACTCCCGCCGAATGGCCGACCCAATCCGCTGGCGCGACACGCTACTGGGAATCTCAGGCGACCTATTCGGCGCGGCTTGCCGACGTCGCCGATCCACGGCAGCTGAACGTCGCCGCGACCTGCACCTTCCAGAACATGGGAAGCTGGCATCCCTGGCTTGGCATGGGGAGTCGACCGGGGCGGACCTATGGTCGTGCGTACGGCGCGAAACTGCGTAGCCTCGACGATCTGCCGGCCGGAATCCGCGCAGGGTTCGAGAAGAAGACGCCGGAAATCTTCGACACCGCGAACTGGACGAAGCCACGGCTCGACATCGTCGAGTTCCTCGCGGGCAAGACGCCGCGCTGAGCCGAATCCGTCATCCTGGCGTACCGGGATGACGGGACATCGTCAGAAGCTGAAGCGCACCGTTCCCAGCACCGTCCGTGGATCGATCGCGAAGCGTGGCTGGATGACCGAGAAGCCGAACCCGGTCTGCGAGCCGGTCTGGTTCAGCAGGTTTTTGGCGTTGAGTTGGAATTTCCAGTGGGAAAGTTCATAGCCAACATAGCCGTTGAGGAAATCCTGCTTGCCGACCGCGCCGATCGCCAGATTGTCCGCGGTCGAGAAATACCGGTCGCGGCTGGTATAGTCGGCGCCGAGGATCAGCTTGCCCGGCCCGACCGCGACGTCGCCGTCGAACCCTGCGGTGAACTGGTATTTGGGGAACACCGGCAGCGCGTTGCCGTCGAGCGATCCGCCCGCCGCGCTGTTGGCGTATTCGCCGTGATTGAGCGACCCGTTGCCCCACAAGGTAAGCCCTCGCAGCGCCCGCCACGAGAGTTCCAGCTCCAGCCCCTTCAGCGTCGCATCGTAATTTTCGATCAGGAACGCGCCGGCCGCGGTCGTGATCGCCTGTTGCCGGTCCTTGATCGTATTGTAGAAGCCGGCGACGTTGATCCGTACGGTGCGGCCGAACAGATCGGACTTGATGCCGACCTCGTACGCCTTGGTGATCTGTGGCTTGAACGGCTGCGACAGCTCGATCGCGGTCGACGCCAGCCCGTTATAGCCACCCGACTTGAACCCCTCGCCGTACGAGGCATAGGCGAGGATGTCCTGCGTCACCTTGTAGTTCAGGCCCACCTTGGGCGTGAACCGCGCATAACTGTTGGCGAGCTGGACCGGCGTGCCCGCGATCGTCGCATCCAGGCGCTTGTCGTCGATCGTGTACCGCCCCGCACCGACCAGCGATAGCTTGTCGCCGAGGTTCAGCGTCAGCTGGCCATAGCCCGCGAAGCTGTTGGTCTCGGTCGCGTACACGGTCTGGCTGGGCGCGAAGAACAGCGTCGTGTCGATCGTCTGGTCGGCCTTCTCGTTGAAATAATACAGGCCGGCAATGTATTCGAGCACGCCGCCCGCAGCCGTGTTCGTCACCTGGAGTTCCTGGCTGAACTGGTGTTGCGCGCTGCGCGTGGTGCGATCGAACAGCGAGATCGGCGTCGTACCGGGAAGCCCCAGCGCGGACGGCAGCACGCCGCCGGAGAAATCCTGGCGCCATCCGTCGGTCATCTCGGAATAGGCGGTGATCGAGGTCAGCCGCCCGCCCGCCATGTCCGCGCCGAGTTTCAGCGAACCGCCATATTGTTCGAGCCGGGTGAACGACGGCGTCGCGGACTGGACGCGGCGGTACGAGCCGGTGACGGGGACGATGCCACCGTTCGCATCGAGCGTGGTCGCCACGGCATATTGGCCATCCGACGTGCCGTGCATGTAATAGCCGGTCAGCCGCCCGTCGACCGCATCGCCGACATAGGCGAGATCGCCCTGCACGCCCTCGAAATTCTCCTTGCCGACCTTCTTGGCCTGCGTGACGTTGTATTGCCGACCGCCGTCGCGCGCGCGGACGAGGCCGTTGACCGATGCGCGCCACTTGCCGTCGGCCGATAGCGGCCCGGTCAGATAGCCTTTCAGCCGGCGCTCGTTCCACGTGCCATAGCCCGCCTGGACGGTGCCGCCGAACACGTCGCTCGGCGCCTTGGTGATGATGTTGACCGCGCCCGCCGACGAATTCCGGCCGTACAGCACCCCTTGCGGCCCCCGCAGCACCTCGATCCGGTCGAGCTCGACGAACTCGAGCATCGAACCCGACAGGCGCGCGCGATAGACGTCGTCGACGTAGATCGCGACTTCGGATTCCGACGTCACGATCGCACCGTCTGTAACGCCGCCCCCGCGGATATACGGTTTGAGCCCGGTGGTGCCGCCGGTCACGGAATCGAACTTCACGTTGGGTGCGATGCGGTTGAGATCGGAGGGCGACTGGATCTGCAACCGGTCGATCGTCTTGGCCGAAATCGCGGTGACGCTGACGGGTACGTCCTGGAGCCGCTGGTCGGTGCGCTGCGCGGTGACGGTGATCTCTTCGAGCGCACCGCTATCCTGGGGAGCTTCCTGCGCGCGGGCGGCGGTGGCGCCGAGCAACGCGAGCAACGAGACGGTCGAAAACATGAAGCGACGCATGGCTGTATCCCCTTTTGGGACTAGGTCGCGCAGCCAGCATCTTGGGCGTGGTCAGGCTATCTCGTCCCGATGATGAGCCCCCTCCCGGGGTCTGGCGCCGCGTTGGGATGGCTGTTCCATCCGCCGCGTTTCGCTGTCGAGACAGTGCGCTACGTGCGCCGGAATGGGAGCGCTTGCCGTTGGGTATCCGTCTGTCGATCAGCGGTACCTTGGCACAAGCTGACCTGTGTCAGATCAGGGCCGCGGCGGTAGCTCGTAGGCAATGTTTCCCCGCCTTCGCGGGATAGCACGAGGGTATGCTTCACGGCCTCACCGAAAACCGCACCACCCCGGCGGAGGCCGGGGCCCAATTGGAGAGGCCGTGGTAATGACGCGCCAACGTCTATCAACAGCGTTTCCCAATTGGGCCCCGGCCTTCGCCGGGGTGGTGTTTTGTCGGAGGCGCGCCGACGGGACGCCCACCCCAGCCCAGCCCAAATGCGCTCAAATCACCGCGCAGACGGTCTTCCATTCGAGATAGTTGTCCATCGCCTGCTTGCCGCTGTCGCGACCCCAGCCCGACGCCTTCATTCCGCCGATCGGCAACGATGCGTCGTACATCGCGTGGCAGTTGATCCACACCGTTCCCGCGCGGAGTTGTCCGCTCAGCCGGTGCGCGCTGGACAGCGACTGGGTCCAGATGCTCGACGCCAGCCCATATTGACTGTCGTTCGCTGCCGCGACCACTTCGTCCAGATCGTCATAGGGTTGCGCGACCAGCACCGGCCCGAACACCTCCTCGCGAACGATCGTCATGTCGGGGCGGACGTCGACTACCACGGTCGGTGCGACGAACGTACCCGCCTCGCCGGAACGATCGCCGCCGGTCAGCACGGTTGCGCCTTCGTCCCGCGCGCCGGAGACGAAGCTCGCGACCCGCTCGGCCTGCCGCGCCGACACGAGCGGACCCATTTGCGTCGCGGGGTCGAGGCCGTGGCCCATGGCAAGGCCCTTCGCATAGGCGACGACGCCCTCGATCACCTGGTCGTGGATCGAGCGGTGGACGTAAAGCCGCGAGCCGGCGATGCAGACCTGGCCTGCGTTGAAGAAGATCGCGTTGGCGACGCCGGGGATGGCGAGATCGAGATCGGCGTCGGGCAGCACGATCGCGGGCGACTTGCCGCCAAGTTCGAGCGTGACGCGCTTGAAATTGGTCTTGGCCGCATCGAGGATCGCGCGGCCGGTCTGCGTCGAGCCGGTGAACGCGATCTTGTCGATGCCCGGATGCGCAGCGAGCGCGGCGCCGGTTTCGCTGCCGAGCCCGGTGACGATGTTGAGCACGCCGGCCGGTAGCCCTGCCTGCGTCATCAGTTCGCCGAGCCGCA
Source organism: Sphingomonas sp. OK281 (assembly GCF_900115295.1). Lineage (GTDB taxonomy): Bacteria > Pseudomonadota > Alphaproteobacteria > Sphingomonadales > Sphingomonadaceae > Sphingomonas. Next base: position 453,967 of record NZ_FOVZ01000002.1, read on the forward strand.
AGGCGCTGAGCGAGGTGTCCTCCGCCGGCTTCAGGACGATCGTGCAACCTGCGGCCAGCGCCGGTGCCAGCTTCATCGCGGTCAGCACGAGCGGTGAGTTCCACGGCACGATCGCCGCGACCACGCCGACCGGCTCGCGCACCGTCCACGCCGAGATCATCTTGCCCGCCGGCTGATAATCGATCGAGCTTTCGAGCGTATTGCCTTCAATCGCCATCGCCTGGCCCGCAAAGAACCGGAACTGGCTGATCGCGCCGGGTATCTCGGCCCAGCGTGCGACGAACAACGGCTTGCCCTGGTCGAGCGTCTCGAGTTCGGCGAGTTCGTCGACATGCGCCTCGATCAGGTCCGCGATCGCCCACAACAAGCGCGCCCGGTTGACCGGCGTGGTGGTGCGCCAGCCATCGAACGCCGCGCGGGCGGCCGTCACTGCCTGGTCGACGTCGCCGGCCGAGGCGGACGCGATCCGGCCGATTTCGCGACCGGTCGCGGGGTCGAGCGTCGCGAGCGTGGCGCCGCCCTCGGCGGACTGCCATGCGCCGTCGATCAGCAATCCGCTGCCGCCCGCGCGGCGTTCGAGGAAGGCGCGCGTGTCGGCCCGGAGTTCCGGGCAAGATTCGGGGCTGACGATCGACATGACGGATTCTCCTGCAGGCCTGGCACCCTGGCGAACGTCGGCGCGCGTGACCAATCGCCACGCCCGAAAAGTCGCACAGCGGATAGTCGCGGTGACGCGGCCCAATCGCATTACCCGGCCGCTCTAGGAAGGCTCCAGCAAAGCGGCGCCCCGATCGGTCGTCGCGCCATCATCATAGCGGGGACATCATGGCTTATCGTTTGGGCGTCGATGTCGGTGGGACTTTCACCGACCTGCTGCTGCTGGATCAGGAGAGCGGCGGGTTCTGGCGGCACAAGACGCCGTCGACGCCGCACGACAGCTCGGTCGGCATCCTGATCGGGGTCGAGGCGATCTGCGCCCATGCGGGGATCACGCCTGCCGAGATCGAATTCTTCCTGCACGGCACGACCGTCGCGACCAACGCGGTACTCGAGGGCAAGGGCGCGCGCGTCGGCCTGGTCACCAGCGAAGGGTACCGCCAGATCATGCAGATCGCGCGCAGCTTCGTGCCCGGTGGCCTTGCCGGCTGGATCGTCTGGCCGAAGCCCGAGCCGCTCGCCGCGCTGGAGGATACCGTCGAGATCCTGGGCCGCATGGACGCACACGGCAACGAAGTGCGGCCGATCGACGATGCCGATATCCGCGCCGCGCTGGAGGCGTTGAAGGCACAAGGCGTCGAGGCACTGACGGTGTCGCTGATCAACGCCTATCTGAACGGCGCGCACGAGCTGCGCGTCGCCGAACTCGCCGCCGAGATCCTGCCCGAAGTGCCGCTGTCGCTCAGTCATGTCGTGCTGCCCGAGATGCAGGAATACGAGCGCACGCTGACGACCGTGGCCAATGCCGCGGTCCGTCCGATCATGCGCAACTACGTCCGCAACCTGCGCACCAAGCTGCGCGACAGCGGCATGGCGGGCAGCCTGTCGCTGTTGCGTTCCGATGGCGGGCTGATGTCGTCCGAGAAGGCCGAGGAGCATCCCGTCTCGCTGCTGATGTCAGGGCCTGCGGGCGGCGTGACGGGCGCATTGTGGGTCGGCAAGAACGCCGGCATCCGCAACATCCTGACGCTCGACGTCGGCGGCACGTCGACGGACGTCGCGCTGATCGAGAACCTGGAGGCGCGTCGCGTCCGTACCACCGAAGTCGGCCATCTAGCGGTGCGGGCGTCCGCGCTCGACGTGAAGACGGTCGGCGCCGGCGGCGGCTCGATCGCCTACGTTCCCGAACTGACCAACGCGCTGCGGGTCGGCCCCCAGTCGGCGGGCGCAGTGCCGGGGCCGGTCGCGTACGGCAAGGGCGGCGTCCAGCCGACCGTGACCGATGCGAATGTGGTCCTTGGATACCTGCCGGAATCTTTGCTCGGCGGCGCGTTCAAGCTCGACCGCGAGGGTGCCAAGATCGCCGTGCAGGGGATCGCCGACAAGCTCGGCATCGGCCTGATGCAGGCGGCGCGCGGGATCATCGACATCGTCAACGAGAACATGTTCGGCGCGCTTCGCATGATCTCGGTCCAGCAGGGCTACGACCCGCGCCACTTCGCGCTGATGGGGTTCGGCGGGGCAGGGCCGCTCCATGTCAACGCGGTCGCGCGGCTGATGGGCAGCTGGCCCGCGGTGTCGCCGGTCAGCCCCGGCGTGTTGTGCGCGCTCGGCGATGCCACCACGCAGATGCGGACCGAAACCGCACGCAGCTTCTCGCGCCGTTTCGCCGAGACCGACGAGACCGAGGTCCAGGCGATCCTCAACGAGATGGCCGCGCAGACCCGCGCCGAACTCGCCGCCGAAGGGATCGCGGACGGTGACATCACGTCGCTGTTCGAGATCGACGTCCGCTACGAAGGCCAGGCGTTCGAGGTGCCGCTGTCGATCGACGCCGAGACGCTCGCCCGCGACGGGCTCGCCGGCGTCACCGCGCGGTTCGACGAGGAGCATCACCGGTTATTCACCTTCAACATGGAGACCGCGCACGAACTCGTGAACCTGCGCGCCGTGGCGCTCGGGCCGTTGCTCGATCTCAAGGCGCCGGTACTTGCCGAGGGGAATGGCGATCCGATCGCCGCGAAATTGCGCGATCACGAGCTGTGGACCGACGGTGCGATGCAACCGGCGGTGATCTACGACCGATCGAAACTGCGCGCCAACGACGTCGTGCCAGGCCCGGCGATCGTCGTCGAGATGGACTCCACGACGCTGATCGAGGGCGGCTGCATCGGCACCGTGGACTCGGTCGGCAACATCCTGATCACCCCCGTTTCGTCTTTTGACGCCTGAGAGGACCATCATGCCCGCACGCATCATCCAGGCCAACGACACACCCTTTGCCACGGTGCCGATCGATCCCGTCACGCTGGAGGTGATCGAGAACGCGCTCCGCAACGCTCGCATCGAGATGGACGCGACGCTCGTCCGGACCGCGATGTCGCCCGGCATCCGCGAGCAGGGCGACGCCTTCCCGCTGATCGCCGACAGCAAGGGCCGGATGATCGTCGGCCAGTTCGGCTCGTATATCGGCCCGTTCCTCGACGGCTATGACGGCACCGTCGAGGACGGCGACCTGATCTTCCTCAACGATCCCTATTCGGTGCAGGGCGCGATCAGCCACCTGAACGACTGGCTCGTGCTGATGCCCGTGTTCAAGGACGGCCGCGTCGTCGCCTATACCTCGATGTTCGGCCATATGAGCGACATCGGTGGCAAGGTGCCCGGATCGATGCCGATCGACGCGACCAGCATCTTCCAGGAGGGCGTCCGCATCCCGCCGGTCAAGCTGTGGAAGCAGGGCGTCCACAACGAGGACCTGCTGACGCTGATCATGCACCAGACCCGCACGCCCGACTGGTGCCGTGCCGATCTGAACGCGCTGATCGCGTCGTGCCGCGTCGCCTCGCGCCGCATCATCGAGATGTGCGAGCGGTTCGGCGACGACGTCTATGCGTCCGCCACTGACCTGCTGCTCGAGCGCAACTATCGCGCGATGAAACAGCTCGTCGAGACCGCGATCGGCGAGGAGAAGGTCAGCTTCGAGGATTATATCTGCGACGACGGGCTCGGCTACGGCCCGTACAAGATCAAGTGCACGATGTGGCGCGAGGATGGCCGCGTCATCCTCGATTTCGACGGCACCGATCCGCAGAGCCAGGCCTCGATCAATTTCCTGCTCAACGAAAACATGATGAAGATGTTCTTCGGCATCTACATGATCATGGTGTTCGACCCCCTGATCCTGTTCAACGACGGCTATTACGACCTGATCGACGTCCGCATCCCGGAAGGTTCGCTGCTCAAGCCGCGTTTCCCGGCGGCGCTGTCGGGCCGCACGCATGCGCTGGGGCGGTTGTTCGACATCCTTGGCGGGCTGCTCGGCCAGAAGACGCCCGAGTTCCTCAACGCGGCCGGCTTCTCGTCGTCGCCGCACCTGTTCTATTCCGGGCTCGATGCGAGCGGAAAATGGTTCCAGCTGTTCCAGATCGGCTTTGGCGGGATCCCCGCGCGTCCCATGGGAGATGGGCCCGACGGCCATTCGCTCTGGCCGGGCTTCACCAACGTGCCGAACGAGTTCCTGGAGCGCTATTTCCCGCTGCGGATCGAGACGTACGAGACGGTCGCCGACAGCGGCGGGGCAGGGCTCCACCGCGGCGGCAATGGCATCAACATGGTGTACCGTTTCCTCCAGCCCGGCGTGATCGCGATCCACGACGATCGCTGGTTCGTGCCGCCCTGGGGCGTCAACGGCGGCGAGCCGGGGACGCGAGCGCGCAAGGTTCTGGTGAAGAACGACGGGACGGAGATCGTTCTCGGCAACAAGCTGGAGGATTATCCGGTCGAGGCGGGCGAGCAGTTGCGCTTCGTAACCTGGGGCGGCGGCGGCTGGGGCGACCCGCTCGCGCGCGATCCGGCGTTGCTGGCGAAGGAACTGCGGCAGGGGCTGGTCACGGCCGAGGGTGCGAAACGCTACGGCGTCGTGCTGGTCGATGGCGCCGTCGATGTGGCGGCTACCGACGCGTTGCGCGCGACAATGCGGGCCGCTCGCCCGGCGGAGCTGCCGACCTTCGATTATGGTCCGGACATCGAGACGTTGCGCGCCAATTGCCTCGCCGAGACCGGCCTGCCCGCACCGAAGCAACCGCGGTGGCACGCCACCGCAATCGCCGCCGAATAAGGACTGCACATCATGGCCAATTCCATCCTCCGCACCAAGCTCGCGGACGGCACGTTCTTCGTCGTTCCCGGTGTCCACGACATGATCTCGGCGGTCATCGCCGACAAGGTCGGGTTCGATATCCTCTACGGCACCGGCTATTGGCTGACCGCGTCCGCGTACGGCCTGCCCGACGCCGGGATCGCCAGCTACACGCAGATGGTCGACCGCATGGCGACCGTCGCGCGGACCAGCAAGGCGGCGCTGATCGCCGACGCCGACACGGGGTATGGCGGGCTGCTCAACGTCCATCACACCGTGAAGGGCTATGAGGCTGCCGGCGTCACCGCGGTGCAGCTGGAGGACCAGGAATTCCCCAAGAAATGCGGCCATACGCCCAACAAGCGGCTGATCCCGCTCGAGGACATGGTCGAGAAGATCAAGGTCGCGTGCGACGCGCGGACCGACACGGAGAACCTCCTGATCGTCGCGCGCACCGATGCACGCCAGGCCGAGGGCCTCGACGGTTCGCTGCGCCGGCTGGAGGCATATGCAAAGGCCGGTGCCGACATCCTGTTCCCCGAAGCGCTGCAAAGCGAGGAGGAGATGCGGACTGCCTGCGCCGCGTTCGATAAGCCCGTCATGGCGAACATGGCCAACGGTGGCCTCTCCCCGGTGCCGAATGCCTCGGTGCTGGCGGACCTCGGCTATGCGTTTGCGATCTACCCGTCGCTGACCAGCCTGGTCGCGGCGACGGCGATGGAGAAGGCCCTGATCGACCTGAAGCAGAACGGCGTCGGCGAGCCGGACGAATTGTTCAACTTCAAGGAGTTCTGCTCCCTGATCGGCTTCGAAGACGTCTGGGCGTTCGAGAAGAAATGGGCCAAGGCGGAGTAATCCGCATTTGCGGTTCTCCTGCGAATGCAGGAGCCCAGGGTCACGGGCGACACGCTTGTGATCCTGGATTCCCGCGTCCGCGGGAACACGGTTTGTGCGAGAGAGCATCATCATGACCACCCAGATCACCGCCGCCGTCCTCGCGCAAAGCGGCGACAACCCGCGTCCCTATGCCGACACGCCTCCGCTGGTCCTCAAGACGCTGACGCTCGACGACCCGAAGCCCGGCGAGCTGCTGGTCCGCATCGACGCGGCCGGGATCTGCCATTCCGACCTCTCGGTGGTGAACGGTGATCGCCCCCGCCCGATGCCGATGGCGCTCGGCCACGAAGCCGCCGCGACGATCGTCGCGCTTGGTGATCCGGACGACGCGCAGTTCGCGGTCGGCGATCAGGTCGTGCTGGTGTTCCTGCCGTCGTGCGGCGAATGCGTCGCCTGCGCATCGGGCGAGGGCTATCTCTGCCCCAACGCCGCCGCCGCGAACGGTGCGGGCGAATTGATGCGCGGCGGTCATCGCCTCTCGGATTGCGGCGCGGCGGTGCACCATCATCTGGGCGTGTCGGCCTTCGCGACGCATGCGGTGGTCGATCGCCGCTCGGCCGTGAAGGTCGATCGCGACATCCCGGCGGAAACTGCGGCGCTGTTCGGCTGCGCGGTGCTGACCGGCGTTGGCGCGGTTATGAACACCGCGCAGGTCCGGCCCGGCGAGAGCGTGCTGGTCTACGGCCTCGGCGGGGTAGGGCTGGCGGCCCTGCTTGGCGCGCTCGCGGCAGGCGCGCAACCGGTCACCGCGGTCGATCCTTCGCCCGAAAAGCGCGCGCTCGCGCTCGAACTCGGAGCGGCGCAAGCTCTGTCGCCAGACGATGCGGCGTCGCTGCCAAAGGCCGATGTGGTGATCGAGACCGTCGGCAAGGCCGTAGTGCTTGCCCAGGCCTATGCCGCGGCACGGCGCGGCGGGCGGGTCGTCACGGTCGGACTGCCCAATGCATCCGAAATGCTGTCCATTCCGGCATTGTCGCTGGTCGCCGACGGCAAGACGCTGATGGGAAGTTACATGGGCTCGTCGATCCCGTCGCGCGATATTCCGCGCTACGTCGCGTTGTGGCGGGCGGGGCGGCTGCCGGTCGAGCGATTGCTCACCTCGATCAGCCCGTTGTCGGAGATCAACGGCCTGCTCGACCGGCTCGCCTCGGGCGCTGCCATCCGCCAAGTGGTCAAACCCTGAACTTGGTACTTTATCCGCCAGGCGGATAAAGATTGTCACGTGGCGGTCATCAAGCCATTCCCTGTCATGCTGGTGCAACCAAAATGACTTCGGGGATTCGCGAGCATGGAAAAGGGTGTACCCATCCGGTCGATCAGCCGGTCGATCGCCGCGCTGAAGGCGATCAACCGCCACGGCTCGCTGTCGATGATGGAGATATCGAAGGCGTCGGAAGTTCCCTATCCGACCGCCTGCCGGATCGTGCAAACGCTGCTGTATGAAGGACTTATCGAGCAGGAGCCCGCGCGCAAACGCTATCGCCCGACGGCGATGGTGCAGACGCTCGCGCATGGGTTCCAACAGGACGACCGGCTCGTAAAGGCTGCGCGGCCGCATATCGTCGACCTGACCAAGCGGTTCGGCTGGCCCGTCTCGATCGCGACTCGAGTCGGTCGCAACATGATGCTGCGCGATTCGACGCATGCGAACACGTCGCTGACGTTCGAGCAATATTATCCCGGCTTCACCCTGCCGATCCTCGACAGCGCCTCGGGCAAGCTGTCGATGGCGTTCGCGCCGGAGGAGGAGCGGCTGATGATCCTCAAATGGATGCGCGTGTCGCAGGAGATCGACCTGCAATATCTCGCCACCGCGCAGGCGAGCCTCGACGTCGATCGCATCCGCCGCCAGGGCTATGCGGTCCAGGGCCGCAACCATTTCAACCTGACGCCCGGCAAGACCTCGTCGATCGCGGTGCCGATCTTCATGAACGGTGTGTTCGAGGCGGCGATGACGATGGTGTTCTTCGTCACCGCGATGAAGCTCGAGGTGGCGCTGGAGACCTATCTGGAGGAGCTGAAGGCGGCGGCGACCCTGATCAGCCATGATCTGAGCGAAGGGGCGGCGTAACACGCCCGCACGGCTACCACCCCGGCGAAGGCCGGGGCCCAATTGGAAAGGTGGCAATAATGACGGGCCATCCTCGGTTATAACCGTCCCCCAATTGGGCCCCGGCCTTCGCCGGGGTGGTGGTGGGGGGGGGGGGGCGCCCTCACAACCGCGCGGTCACCGCCTTTGTCTCGAGATACGCATCGAGCCCCTCGCGCCCGAACTCGCGTCCCCAACCCGATTGCCCATATCCCCCGAATGGAATGTTGGTCCCCACCGCGCCGTGGCAGTTGATCGAAACCTGCCCCGCGCGAATCCGCGACGCCAGCCGGTGCGCGGACGACAGGTTCTGCGTCCAAACGCTCCCCGACAGTCCAAACGGCGTATCGTTCGCCAGCCGCGCGATCGCGTCTAGATCGTCGGTCGCGAACTGTGACACCGCCATCACCGGGCCGAAAATCTCCTCGCGCACCACCGCCATCTCCGGCCGCGTGTCGGTAAAGATCGTCGGCTGGATGAAGTTGCCCGGCCGGTCGAGCCGCTTGCCGCCAGTGACGAGCGTCGCTCCTTCGGCAATCGCGCCGTCGATATACCCCATTACCTTGGCAGTATGCGCGTCCGAGATCATCGGCCCGAGCATTGTCGCGGGATCGAGCCCATGCCCGAGCGTCATGCCGGCCGCAAACGCCACCAGGCCCTCGACCAGCTGATCATGAATGCTCTCGTGAACGAAGATGCGCGTGCCGGCCATGCAGTTCTGGCCCTGCAGGAAGAACGTCGCCATCGCCACGCCGGGGATCGCCAGCGCGAGATCGGCATCGGCCAGCACCACCACCGGCGACTTGCCGCCGAGTTCGAGCGAGACCTTCTTCAGATTGCCGATCGCCGCCTGGACGATCCGCCGGCCGGTCGCGGTCGAGCCCGTGAACGAGATCTTGTCGACGTCCGGGTGTTCGGCGAGCGCCGCGCCGACGCTCGAACCAAGTCCGTTGACGATGTTGACGACACCGTTCGGAAAGCCCGCGTCGAGGATCAGCTGCCCGAGCCGCAGCATCGACAGCGGCGTCTCCTCCGACGGCTTGATGACGACGGTGCACCCCGCGGCGAGTGCCGGCGCCAGCTTCAGGATCGCCGTCGACAAAGGCACGTTCCACGGGACGATCTGCCCGACCACGCCGACCGGTTCGCGCAGCGTATAGGTCAGCGCCTCCGCTTCGGCGGCGACATGGCGCGGCGGGGCGGTCGTCGTGCCCTCGATCCGCATGATCCCGCCGGCATAATAGTCGACCATCTCGACGCAGTTGGCGACCGTGAGACCGGCGATGAACATCGGCATGCCGTTGTCGATCACGTCCAGTTCGGCGAGCACCTGCGCGTCGTCATTCATTGCCCGCGCGAGCCGCATCAGCAGCGCGGTGCGCTCGGCGACGGTCAGCCGCGACCACGGCCCTTCGAACGCACGTCGCGCCGCCGCGACCGCGCGGTCGATATCGCCCGCACCGCCGATCGCGAACCGCGCCAGGACCAACCCGGTCGCCGGATCGCGCGTCGCCATCGTCTCGCCGGCCTCGCCGTCGACCCATGCGCCGTCGATCAGCAGCTGGTGCGGCTGGTCGAGGAACGCCTGCGTCTCGGGCGCGATCGCGTGGCCGTCGAAGGGGATCATAGGCTCACCGTCCTGCAGTCATAGTCGAACAGGCCGAGGCTCTCCTCGTCCTTCATCGCGCCGAGCCCGAACAACGCGGCGTCGTCGGCCTGCATCCGATCGGCATTGGCGTTGGATTCGGCCTGGATGAAGCTCGCGCGCTCATGACGTGCGGCGACGTAACGACGCAGGCCTTCCGCGGTGGTGTCCGAGGCGGCGAGCGCCCGCGACAACACCACTGCATCCTCCAGCGCACACGCGGCGCCGTGCCCGAGGAACGGCGTCATCGCATGCGCGGCGTCGCCGAGCAGCGCGACATTGCCGTCGACGGTCCAGTCGGGCAGCGCCGCCCGCGCGTTGATTGCCCATTTGAACAGCGGCACGGTCGAGGCGGCGGCGATCATCGCCTGCACCTCGTCGGACCAGCCAGCATAGGTCGCGATCAGGTCGGCGGGATCGGCGGGCAGCGTCCAGCCGTCCTCGGTCCAGCCATCCTGCCGCGCGAAAAATACCATGTTGAGCAGGCTGCCGCCACGCACGGGATAGCGCGTGATCATCTTGCCGGGACCGATATGGATTCCCGGCCATTCGGTGACCGAACGGATCGCGTCGTCGACGGGGACGAGCGCCCGCCACGCGACATGGCCGGTGAAGGTCGCCGGCACCGTCTCGAACCGCTGGCGGACGACCGACTTCACGCCGTCCGCGCCGATGATCACGTCGCCTGCGATGCGGCTGCCGTCGGCGAGGATCACGGTCGTGCCCTCGGTCGAGGCGGCCGGTGCGCTGGTGCGCAGGTCGACGCCGGCGTCGCCCGCGGCGCGGACCAGTTCGGCATGCAGGTCGGCGCGGTGGATCGTCACATAGGGCGCGCCGTATTTCGCGCGCGCGCTCGCCCGTTCCATCGGCACCAGTACGCGGTCGTCCTGCCAGTGCTGGATGCGTTGCCGGCTGGGCTCGACACCGGCGGCTGCGACCGCCTCCATCACGCCGATATGGTCGAGGCCCTTCATCGCGTTGGGCGACAGCGTCACCCCCGCGCCGATATCGCCGAACCGCGGTGCCGCCTCGAGCAACGTGACCGGAAAGCCCGCCTGCGCGATCGCGGCGGCGGCGGTCATACCGCCGATGCCGCCGCCGACGATCGTGATCCGTTCGCTGCGACTCACCCGAGTTGCCCGGGAATGTGCGACTCGTGGTTCTGGAGATACCAGTCCGCGATCTCCTCGCGGGTCGCCCACCACACGCCCGGCAGCGACTTGGCATGTTCGATGAACTCGCGCAGCGCGCGAATGCGGTGCGCGCGCCCCGAGACGTGCGGGTGCAGGCCGACGTTCATGATCCGGCCGGTGGTCGCGCCCTCTTCGTACAGCACGTCGAGTTCCTCGATCAGCGCCTGCGAGAACTGGTCGGTGGTGAAGTTCTTGCGCGTGATGAACGTGAAGTCGTTGATCTCGTTCGAATAGGGCACCGACACGATCGGCCCGTTCGGCGTCTTCAGCAGGTACGGCTGATCGTCGTTCATGATGTCGCAGTAGAAGGTGCAGCCATATTCGGCGAGGATGTCGGCGGTCTGCATCGTCCCGCGAAGGCTCGACGACAGCCAGCCCTTCGACTTCCGCCCGGTGAACTTCTCGAACTGGTCGAGCGTCCGCAGCACGATCTCGCGCTCCTTCGCGGGGTCGCCCGCGAAGTTGGTCAGCAGTTCCCCCTGCTCCCAGTTATGCGTCAGCAATTCCCAGCCGCGCGCGAGCACCGCATCCGTCATCGCCCCGCGCCGCTCGAACGTCACGCCGTTGGTGGTGCAGCTCGCCTTCACGCCCAGTTTGTCGAACAGCTCGAACAGCCGCCAGATGCCGACCCGCTGGCCATATTCGCGCCAGCTATAGTTCGGGAAATCGGGCACGTTCCCCGGCAGGATATCGGGCAGGATCGACGGGCCGCCCGCGTAATAGGGCTTGTCGGTATCCTTAGTCAGATCCCAGGTCTCGAGATTGAACGTCAGGATCAGCGCGACGCGCGCGCCGTTCGGCCACACCAGCGGCTGGCGGGCGGGAAGCGGGATGTAATCATAGTCCATGCGCGTACTCCTGGGGGTTCAGCAGTGGCTGAGCAGATGGCCGAAGCCGTCGATCTGGTCGGAAATGCCCATCGTTCTGAGCGCGTGCCAATAGGTCGCGGTATTGATCGCGATCACCGGCTTATCCAGCCAGAATTCGGCGATGGCCGCAACCTCGGCAAAGGCGAGATTGGTGCCCGCCTGGATGATCGCATCGACGCCGTCGGACACGTCGATCGCCGCCTGCTTGAGTATCTGCTTGGATTCATGCGCGATCATCATCGGCGACGGCGATTTCAGCCCGACGAGGTTGACCACCTCATAGCCCTGGTCCTCGAAGAACTTCTGCACGTTGCGGTCACCGACGGGCATGTAGGGCGTGATGATGCCGATCTTGCGGATCGGCTTGCGGTCGGCCTCGTAGGCCTTGATCGCCGCATCGACCGCGGTCGAGCCCATGATCACGGGGACGCCGCCGGTCCGCTCGACCATCTTCTTGTGAAGCCGATCCGCGCCTTCCGCGCCGTCCCAGAACGTCTCGGCGGACATCCCCATGATGACGCAACCCGGCTCCATCGACATGGACACGTCGACCGCATCGAAGGTCGAATCGCGGATCGTGTTGAGCATCACCATGAAGCTCTCGTCGTCGGTCACCTTGGTGTCCGGAATGGCGATGCGCGAGAAGTGATTGGTGACGCCGCGCGGCTGCATCCGCGCATATTCGGGCTCGACGCTGGTGTTGGTCGACGGCGCCACCACCGCGAATTTCATGCGGTGCCCGAGTGAATCCACCATGCCTCAGCCTCCTGTAACTGGGCTTACCCAACCATCCTGGAGAATGGATCGGAACGGTTTCGGACATATGTCTCCGCCCAGCGATCAAACCGCGACGTGCTCCGATGATCCTGGCGTGTCGACGCTGAAAATCTGTCCGTCTGTCGAGCACAAATGATCCATGACCAAGCCGCCCTCCACCCGGCCGCTACCCTGATATCGGTAACAAGAAGCAAGTTGGGGGTAGCGTGTGGAGGCCAGGACTGGAGCGCAGGCTGGGGTCGTGAGAACGCAGGTATTGGTTGCGGGCGGCGGCCCGGTGGGTGCGGTGGCGGCGTATCGCCTCGCGCTGATGGGTATCGACACGATCCTGGTCGAGGCGTTGCCCGATTGTCCGGAGGACATGCGTGCCTCGACGCTGCATCCGCCGACGCTCGACATGCTTGCCGAGCTGGGTGTGCTGGGCGAACTCGAGCAGGTTGGCCTGCGGGCGCCGACCTATCACTACCGCAACCGGCGCAGCGGCGACGTGATCGAACTCGATCTGGGCGAACTGGCGGACGTGTCGGCGCATCCGTATCGGCTGCAGTGCGAGCAGTTCAAGCTCGCCCGGCTGCTGACCGCGAAGCTCGACGCGCTGCCCAATGGCGAAACCCGGTTCCAGCGACGGGTCCTCGCCTATGATCAGGACGCGAACGGGGTGACGGTATCGGTCGAGACGCCGATGGCGATCGAGACGATCCGCGCGGACTATCTGATCGCCGCGGATGGGGCGAATTCGACGATCCGCAAGTGGACCGGCACCAGCTTCGACGGATTCACCTATCCCGAACGCTTCCTGACGCTGTCGACGCGCTATCCGATCGAGCGGCATTTCGACGGACTGGCGGCCGTCAACTACGTGTCCGACCGCGACGAGTGGTGCGTGCTGCTGCGCGTGCCGGATTTCTGGCGCGTGCTGGTGCCGACCAACATCGCCGCGCAGGACGTCGACCTGCTGTCGGACGCGAAGAAGAACGCGGTGTTCGACGGGCTGGTCGGCGATGGCGCCAAGGTCGAGACGTCGCATCGCACGCTGTACCGCGTGCACCAGCGCGTCGCCGGCGGGTTCCACCATGGCCGCGTGCTGCTGGCCGGCGACGCCGCGCATCTCAACAATCCGCTCGGCGGGTTCGGGATGAACTCGGGTATCCACGACGTCTGGAACCTGACGACCCGGTTGCGCGACATCATCCTCGACGATGCCGATGCCGACGTGTCGCTGGCGCAGTACGACCGGCAGCGCCGGACGATCGCCAACACCTTCGTCCAGTCGCAGACGATCGCGAACAAGACGATGATGGAAGCGGGCGGCGACGGCCGCAGCGCGCAGGAAGTGCGGCTGGCGGCGCTGGCCGCCGACCCGGTGAAGCGCCGGGCGTATCTGCTCCGCCAGTCGATGTACGAGAGTCTGAAGGACGAAGCCGCGATCCTGTGATGGAGGGGCGTTCGCCGGGGCGGTGGGGATGGCAAGATCGGGGTCCGGTCTTGCAGGACCAATCGGCTGCGAAGGATGGAGTCCAGCGTTACCGGGCGTGACGTTGATGGCGACTGGCTCTCGCTCCAGCCGGAGCACGGCAAGTGGGCCGGGATCGCGCACCGCACTCTTATCCTCATTCTTCCGCGATCTCCGCGATGCCCGTCATGCGTCGCGATGCTCCAGCGCGCATAGCGCCGGAGCCTATCCGCCAAGCGACTATTCGGCTGCGTGCATATGGCGGGACGGCGGCAGAGCGCGCCAGTTTCGTTCCATGATCGAAACAGCCGGGAGTTCTGCCATGAAGGATGTGCTTGTCAGTCGTCGCGAGGGCCTTGGCCTCGCCGCGCTCGCGGCCGGGATGACGGCCATGCCGGCGCTGGCCAAGCCGCCCGCGGTCCAGTTTCGCACGAAGATCGATTTCAAGGATCCGGTCTGGACGCGCGACACGTATGCGCGGATCGATGCCGATCTCGATCCGGCCAAGGAGAAATGCGGCTGGCTCAAGGGCATCGCCTACGGGGTGCGCGAAAACGAGAAGGTCCGCCCGCTCTTCGGCGTGGAGGGCTTCAGCTTCGTGCGGACCAAGCGGCTGGAGGATGGCAGCATCCGTCGCATGCTGCGCGAGATCGTCTTCTACCGCGACCTCGAGACCGGCCGGCTGCTCGAAACCTGGCAGAATCCATATACGAACGAGGCGGTCCGCGTCGTGCCGATCGCCAACGATCCGTTCAATTTCACGATCGGCGAATTCCAGCCCGAACCACCATCCTATGGTGGGCTCAACAAGGACAAGCCACCGCGCAAGCCGTTCCTGCAGGATTGGCAGTACGGGCCCGACGGGACGATGATCCTGACCACGGGGATCGAGCTGATGTACCCGAACGCGCTCCAGCCCGATAAATGGCCGCGGGAGTCCGCCGGCCCCATGAACCGCGTGTCCGAGCATTTCATCTATGTGGTGAAGCGGGCCGACGTCGAGAATCCGGCGCTGACCCATATTCCGCACATCGGCAGCTGGTCGCGGATCACGCCGTGGCTGCCATGGATGCTGATGGGCCAGGCGCCCGGCAGCGTCAGTTACTTCACGACGTTCGCGACGCTTCCCGGCGGAATCAACGAATTGCCCGCCGATCTGGTCGCCGCGGCGCGCGCGATGGGCGAGAAATGGCTGCATGCGCCGACCGAGGATTACGGGCCGTCGCTGTCGAGCCTGGAAAACTACGCGCGCGAGCAAAAGCCCGCGCCGGTCCCGGTCGGCTGGTCGCCGCCGCAGCCGCCCGCCGCCTTCAAGCCGAAGGGCTGAGTCCATGGCCACAGCAGCACTCGCACCGCGTACCGCCGGAACCCTCGGCCTGGGCGCGCAACTCGGTTACGGCGTCGGCCAGATCGCGGGGCAGGTCTTCCGCGACGTGCCCTCGCTGCTGCTGCTGTTCTTCATGACAACGGTGCTCGGCATCGCGCCGGCCATCGCCGGCACCGCGATCTTCGTGCCCAAGCTCGTCTGGGGCGTCGGCTCGGACATGCTGGTCGGCATCCTGTCGGATCGCTGGCAGCAGCGGATCCAGCGGCGCTATTGGCTGCTGGCGGGGGCGCTCGGCGCGCCGGTCGCGATGCTGCTGCTGTTCCACGTGCCCGAGGGTTCGACGACGTTGCGGGTCGCGTATGTCGCGTTCGCGTTCAGCGTGTACATGATGGTGTTCGCGAGTTTCTCGGTGCCGTATCTCGCCATCGCCGGTGAACTCACCTCGGACTCGCGGCAACGCAACGTCATCATGGCGTGGCGCCTCGTCTTCACGGCGGTCGGCGTGCTGACCGCGGGTGCCGTGGCGCCGGCGATCGTCCAGAGCCACGGCGGCGGGCAGGCGGCGTACGAGACGATGGCGCTGGTGCTCGCGGTGATCTGTCCGCTCGCCCTGCTGGCGGCGTTCTTCGGCGCCGGGCATGCCGCGAAACAGAGCGCGTTCGTTACCAGTACCGAGGCACGCGTACGGCTGACTCCGCGCGAGGCGCTCGCGGTGCTGCTTGCCCCGCGCTTTTCGGTGTTGCTCGGTGCGAACCTGTTGCAGCTGATGGGCGCCGGCATGGGCTATGCCTCGATGCTGTATTTCCTCAGCTACAATATGGCGCGCACGGATGCGTTCCAACTGATCGGCGGCCTGGTGTTCGTCGCGTGTGCCGGGATCGTCGTGTCGCAGCCGATATGGGTCGCGGTCGCCGCGCGGATCGGCAAGCGGCGCGCCTATGTCGTATCGACCGTGCTGTTCGCGACGACCTATGCCGTCTGGGCGTTCGCCGCGCAGTGGGGCACGGTCGCGGCCTATGTCCTGTCGTTCGTCGCCGCGGTCGGTAATGCCGGGTGGACGATGCTCGGCTTCTCGATGATGTCCGACATCGCCAGCGAGGACGATCGCCATGCCGGGCTCTACGCCGCCGCCTGGATCGCAACCGACAAGATCGCGTTCGCGCTCGGCGGCACGTTGCTGGTCGGGCTGATGCTGTCCGCGTTCGGGTTCGATTCGGCGCGGGCCGTCGCGGGGTTGCCGCAGGCACCCGGTGCGCTGGTCGGCGTCATGGTATCGTTCGGCCTGGCGCCGGCGGCGCTCAACGCGGTGGGCGCGCTGATCCTCGCACGCTGGGGCCGGAACTAGACACAGGGCACCCGCGGTCATCGGCGACCGCGGGAGCGACCGGCAGGCGCCGCGCGACAATTGCCGTACCTTCGCGCGGCGCGGCGCGAGCCAGATAGTCGGGCGATGTCGCGTAACCGCGTGCAGCCCCGGTGATCGGAAAGCGGCGGCCATCGGAAAGCGCCTGACGACGACGCGTTTCGCGAGGGCGATATCGCGCTCGAACGCTTCGAATACCGCGTCGTCGATATGGCCGGATGCCCGCCTGCCGGTCGCAGCCCCGGTCGCAGCCCCCGTCGCAGCCAGAGCACGCCCGGTTCATCAACCCTTACCGATCAGCCCGGTCCTGATCGCGCCGACGCCTTTGCGGCAAGTCGGCCGCGTTACGGATTGGATCGGCCGATCCGAGAATGTGCTGCCCTATGCAGCCGATACGGGGCGACGATCCCGCCCATGATGCCGGGTCGCTTGGGACCGACTGGCCGTGGGCAGTGCGCCCGACGCCATCGCAACGTCCGTCGACATCCTCGACTCCGCCTGGTCATCGGACGCGTCCCGACGCGGTTTCATTTCGCAGGATCGATCGGCAGACCCGCGAGGAGCAGATTGGGGAGACGGCTATCGTCCCAGTCGGTGCTGGGCGTGCCGATCCGGACGATCACCATGTCCGCCGACGGAATCACATAGACGCGCTGCCCCGCCGAACCGTCGAGAAAGACGACGTCGTCGCGTGCAAACGGGTCCGCCGCGGGCACCTGTGCCTTGATCGACTTGCCGTAGGTCCGCGCCGGCGCGTGTGGACTGCCGCGCCACACCTGCCATCCGTAATTGGGATTGGCAGGGGAGGGGGCGGTCATCGATGCGATCCAGGTGGCGGGTACGACCTGGCGATTGCCGACCTTGCCCTGATCGAGGATCAGGCGACCGATCCGGATCCAATCCTGCGCCGTCGCGATCAGGCAGCATGAGTGGCGCGGGCTGCCACCGACCTTGTCGAGCCAGAGCCTGGCATCGCTGGCGCCGATCGGTTGCCAGATCGCGCGGGACAACCAGTCGGCGTAACGCATGCCCGTCGCATTGCTCAGCGCCCAGCCGAGATAATGCGTGTTGGCGTTGGCGTAGCAGAACTCGGTCCGCGGTGCGCACGTGTCGGGCCAGCGTGCGACATCGGCATTGAGGTCGTCGCCCAGGTAATATTGCCAGTACACGCTGGCGTCGCCGCCCGGCCGCGGTGTTTCGATCCCGCTCGCCATTTCGAGATAGCCACGCAGCGGCATCGCGCCGCGTCGCGTGCCGACGAGTTCCGGAATGTAGCGCTCGATCGGATCGTCGACGCCGTGGATCTTGCCGGCCGCGACGGCGGCACCGATCGCGAGTGCGACGACGGTCTTGTGCATCGATGCGGTTTCGTAACGCGAACTGCGATCGAAGCCCGGCCAATAGGTCTCGATCTCCAGCGCGCCTTTGCGCCAGACCAGCAGTGCATAGCTCTTCTGCGCTTCGGCATAGGCGGTGGCTGCGGCGACCGCGGTCGGCGCCAGCGTGCGGCTGGCGGTGGGTTTCAGCACCATCGGCCGTGGGTGGCGCGCGCCCTTCACCGCCTCCTGGGGCTGATACCAGTCTACCGCGGCGACCAGGCGACTGGCCGGAAAGGTCGCCAGCCGGTCATGGACCAGCTTGACCTGCGCCGGCGATGGCCAGCTGTCCTGCGCAACGGCGATGGCGGACGTGGAGACCGCCAGAAGGCCAGCGAGTGCCCGCGCTGCAAGCGTTGCCCCGCGCCGCACGCCGGGGTTTCCAGTGTCGGCACCGCCGCGTTTCCCCGCGGGCGACGCGGTCCGTACGACAGTTGCGCGTTCGATCATGCCCTGAGCCCCGATACGGTGTGTCGCCAAGGCTAGGCCGAGACGCACCACCGGCGACCGCGGGCGCGGCATCTGTCCGCCTGGCGGGCAAAGGGTGCGCACCGAAAGACTAACGCGGCCGGTGGCCCTCTTTCTATCCGTATGAATTTGCTGATCGATCCGTGCGCAGGCGCGGTCTCGCGCTGCATGCAGTGCAACGGTCGCTTATCAAACGAGGGAGTGATTACGCTATGAACCGTGCGCCGTTGATCCTGTCCGCCGGTATCGGCGACGCTCGCCTGACCGATCACGCCTGGGCGGAGGAGATGATCGGGCTCACCGAACGTGCGCGGATCGGCCTGCTGCTGCTCGGCGATGGCCATGCAGCGCCGTTCGATGCGCTGTCGATCGCAACGTGGCTGGCGCCGCGTGCCGGTGCGGTCGGGCTGGTGCCGACGATCGATACCGCGCGGGCCCTTCCGGACGACGTCGCGCGCGGCCTGGCGGCACTCGACCGTGCGACCAATGGCTGCGCGGGCTGGCAGCCGTCGACGCTGATGCCGCCGACGGTCGCGGAGAGCGTGCCGCGGGGTATCGATTTCGTCGCCGCGACGCGCGGTCGCTGGAACGAATGGTGCGCCGCCGACGATCGCGCGCCGGGCGATCCGCCATTCCCGCCGGCCCCGTTGCAAGGCCATCCGGTCCTGGTCCAGACCGATGCAGACCCGCTATGGTCGCATGTCGCCGCCGACATCGTGGTCATCGACATGGATTCGCCAAAGCCGCCCCCCGGCCAGAAATGCCTGTTGCGAACCTATACCGCGCTGGCTGGGCTCGATCAGATCGAGGCGCTGTATCATGACGGCATCATCGACGGGATCCACCTGACACCCCCCTATCCGCGTCGGGGTCTGCAGGAGTTCGCGGACACCATGCTGCCCGCGCTGGTCGAGCGTGGACTGCTTCCCGAAGCCAGGCGAACCGGGACGCTTCGCCAGCGGCTGGGGTTGGCGGCGATGCCCCACGCGATCCACCCGGTCCCGGCTGGATGATGCGGCGGTTGGCATAGCGCATCGCCGCAGCCTCAGGCGGCGATGATCTCCAGCACTGCGCGCTCTGACGATTCCAGCGCGCCTTCGAGACCGCGATTGGTGGTGGCGGTGTGCTCGCCGCAGAAGTGCAGCCGGCCGCTCGACACCGACATCGCCTGGCCGAAGCTGCTGACCTGGCCCGGTGAGAAATACGACCAGTCGCCGCCGTTGAACACTTCGTTGCCCCAGCTGTGGAATGCCGCGCCGGTGACCAATCCCTTGGAAGCAGGGCGCACGCGCGCCAGTTCGTCGACCACGAGCTTCAGCACCGCGTCCTTGCCGAGCCGATCCCAATATTGCGCCAGCCGACCGCGTGCGAACAGGCTGAGCCCCGTGACTTCGGCGATCGTCGCGCCGTAGCGCTGCGCCAGCACGGTGCCGAGCGGCCCGTCCGTCCACATCGATACGGGCAGCTTGTCCGCCTCCCAATAGGGTTGCTCGACGGTCAGGAACGCGATCGACAGCGGTTGGTAATTCAGGGTCATGACCGCCTTGGCCTGCGCTCCTGTCAGCGCAGGCGTCAGGTGGACGTTGCGCAAGGTCGAGAACGGCAGCGACGACAGCACGCGGCCCCCGCGATAGACGGTGCCGTCGCGGCAGGTGACGCTGGCGCTGTCCTTGCCCGTCTCGATCCCGACGACCTCCTTGCCGAGCAGCACGTCCCCCTTGATCAGGCCGCGCATCGCGTCGGTCAGCTTCTGGTTGCCGCCCTTCACGCCGAAGCTCTGCGCGCCGCCCTGCATCTGGGTCTTTATCCAGCCATAGTTGAAATCATAGTTGAGCGCGGCGGCGTCGTAGGCGTTGGTTCCGGCATAGGGCGCCGTGTCGAATACCAGCCGGATCGCCGCGTCGCTCAGGCCCTGCGCGCTCAGGAACTGCTGCACGGATATGTCGAGCGCGGGCGTCGCGTTGATCCAGTCCGTCCAGTCGGGGAAGCGCGGATTTTGCATGAACAGGCCGGGCACGACCTCCCACGGCATCTTGCTCTTGAGCGCCGCCGGCAGCGGGTTGAGCGGCGAGGTCGCCCAGTCGGCGCGGGCGATGGACTGTCCGCTGAGCAGCAATTGCTGGGTCGGGTCGACCGTGTAGCGCGGCGAGACGTCGACCAGTTCGACCCCGGCGCGCTTGGCCGCGTCAATGCCGCGGCCATAGCCGGCGGCCATCGAGTTGAAGCCCATTTCCGGGTATCCGGGCTGGTCGAACAGCGTCAGCACGCGGCCACCGACACGGTGCCGTGCTTCCAGCACGACCACCTTCAGTCCCTGCTGCTCCAGCAACCATGCGGCGTTCAGTCCGGAAATGCCCGCGCCGAGGATGATGACGTCGGGATCGCCGGTCTTCGCTGGCGTCCGTTTCGCGCTGGTCTGGCGGGCGAAGGCGGGCAAAGGCGCGGCGAGGCCCAGAAGGGCGGCCCCGGCAACGATATCGCGGCGGCTGAAGTGCATGACGTCCCTCTCGTGGCGGCGTGCCTCTCAGGCGAACCGGATGCGAGCGTGTCTGGTGTGGTGCGGCGGCGCCATCCGTCGAGCGTGACGCCGGGCATGGTCGGCAGGCGATCATACCCAGTGCGGGGCGGCCGGTCGGGGGGCGGCCGGGTTAGTCGAGGATCAGGGCGTGGTCCTGCCACGCTCCCGCCGTTCGAACGAGGATCCCGCCATGCGCCCGACTGCCCGCCTTTTCGCTGTCGCCATGTTGTTCGTGCCGCAGGTCGCGCTGGCGCAGGGCGATCCGGTGCGCGGCGGCAAGCTGTTCCTGCAATGCCGCGCCTGCCACACGGTCGGGGCGGCCGAGCGGAACGGCGTCGGTCCGAACCTGAACGGGGTGGCGGGGGCGAAGGCCGCATCCAAGCCCGGCTACACGTTCTCGCCGGCGCTCGCGAAGTCCGGGATCGTCTGGACCGGCGCCCAGCTCGACGCGTTCCTCAAGCGACCCAGCGCGCTGGTACCGGGCACCAAGATGGCGTTTCCCGGCATCGCGGCACCCCAGAACCGTGCTGACATGATCGCGTATCTCGTCACGCTGAAGCCTGCCAAACGCTGATTCCTGTGTGAAAGGACCTGCCATGAAGGCTTGCGTCATCCTGCCGATATTCGCCGCCGTCGCGGGCGTTTCCTCCGCCGGCCACACGCAAATCTCGGCGAGCGTGCCGGTCTCGACCGCCATGGCGGCGACGGATGCGCCCTGGCTCACGCTCGACGCGCTGCGCGCCCGCTACGGTGATGCCCGCGGCAGGACCGCGATGATCGGCGGCGTCGAGGTGTATTACAAGGACGAGGGGAAGGGAGCAGTGATCCTGCTCATCCACGGCTCCGTAAGCTCCCTCAAAACCTACGATGCGCTCGCCGCGCAACTGGCGAAACGCTACCGAGTCATCCGCTTCGACATTCCGCCGCAGGGCTTGTCCGGGCCCGTTTCGAACGAAGCCCTGGCCGCGCTCGGACCGACCGATATTCCCGAACAACTGCTGGCTAGGCTGGGTATCGTCAAAGCGACGGTCGTCGGCGTGTCGAGCGGCGGCACGATGGCGGTGCAACTGGCGGCGAAACGCCCCGATCTCGTCGCGCGGCTGATCATCTCCAACGCGCCTGCCGACCAGGTACGTCCCGACGTCAAGACGCTGACCCCCGCGTTGCGAGCCGCGATCGCCGACTACAAGGCGCGGGGCTATCAGTCGCAAGCCTATTGGGATGCATTCCTGGACTTCTACGCAGGCAATCCGGCGCGCTACGATGCGGCCTTTCACCGGCAAATCTACGACATGAACCGCCGTGCTCCGCGGTCCAACATGTTCAGTCTGGTCGCAGTCGTGGAAGATCATGCCAAGGCGGTGGCGGCGATGAACGCGGTCAAGGCCCCGGTTCTGCTGATCTGGGGCGGTGCCGATCCGTTGTTGCCCTATGCGGCGATGGATACGCTCGCCGGCTATCTGACCAACGCCCAGGTTTCCAAGATCCGTCTTGCCGACGTAGGTCATTATCCACCCGTCGAGGTTCCGCATCGCTATGCCGCGCTCGTGACCGCCTATATTGAAGCGGCCGCTCCCGACGGTGCGAAGGACAAGCGCTGACCGCAGCGATCGTGCGTCGGTCGACTTCGATCAGTATCCTGCCGACAGGTTGGCCCACGCCATTCGTCGCGGATCGCACTGCCTAGCAGGTCGCCGCCAATACACATGCGGGCGGCCCTTCGATGACCTCGATCAATGCCCCTTCCGGCGTCTTAAGAACGCCCACCCGTCGACCCCCGTAAAGCCGGCCTGGCCGCACTACGGGCGGGGAGAACCACTCCACCGGCAGGGTAGCGAAATGCGGCACTATGAGCGTGCAGATCGATACGCCCGGCGGCAGCGCGCCTGGATATCCGATGCGTTCGCCGGCGCTCGCGGGATACTCGTCCAGTTCGAGGAACACCTCGCCCTGCCAACTGGCCGTGGCAATCGGGTGCAGGTCGGTGATCGGCAGGTCGAACGCCTGGCTGATCATCGAATATCGGATCGCCACCGGGGACGAAACGTCGAGCAGCAGGGTTTCGGCAAACCAAGCCGCCGTCGTCCGCAGGTCAGCGCACGCGAGTACGAGAATGAATATCGCGTCTATCGGCGAGCTGGCACGCGGCAGGCCCGGTACCAGCGGGTCGGTGATCTGGGTGAAGTACACTGTTTCCTGGTCGGGGCCGCGTACCTGCATCGGGAAGATCGCCGGGAAGCCCGCGATCCGCGTCGGCGACCCGATTACCGGAAACGGCGAGTCGGGTTCGCGCATCCGCGCATCGACCGCGAGGACGTCTTCGACGCAGATCTCGATCGCCGCCCAGCCATGGCTTCGTATTGGGCGATAGTCGGGGACCGTGTCGCCCTCGACGAACCGCAGGAAAGCCTCGGTGCCAGAGGCCGGCTGACACACGGCATAGCGCCGGCCCGCACTGGCCGGTGCTCCCCACGCAGCAGCAAGATCGGCGGCAACCACGCCCTCTTCGACGACACGGTAGTCCAGCCACTGCGCGAACCGCTCGGTCGCGGCGTCGAGATCGGCGACCCCGTGCGTGGCGCAGCGAAGAAGGGTCATGCGATTTCCTTCCGACGCAGATACGATGGCCGATGCCGATACGATGGCAGATGCACGGCAATCACGCCGCGGGTTCCGGTTGCGGCACGGGTTTTTGTTCCCCCTTGCGCGGCACGATACCGTCAATCAGCAGGTTGGGCAGGACGCTGTTGTCCCACTCCGTCGGCTGCCTCGGTGGCGCATCGCCCACGCGCACTATGACCATCCGCGTCGCGGGCGAGATGTAGACGACCTGGTTTGCGTTGCCGTCGAACAGGAACAGCGTGCGGTCGGCATAGGGCGCGCCGTGCAATACCTGGGGACCCGGGCCATCAACGCCGGTGAATCCGCGCCGTTTCACATAGCGGCCGGCGACCCACACGCCGAGGCCGTAATAGGGGTTCTGAGGCGTCGGGGTAGTCATCTGCGTGACATAGCCGCGCGGCAACAGCCGACGGCGACCTGCCATGCCGTCGTCGAGCAACAGGACGCCGAGCCGCAGCCAGCTTTCTGCGGGAAGGGTCATGCAGCATCCGGAATGTGCAAGGCCGCCGGGACGATCCACCCAGATGCGTCCGCCTGGCGCCCCGATCGGGGTGAGCACTTCGCGTCCGATGAACTCGGCGTATCGCATGCCGGTCGCGCGTTCGATCAGCAGTGCGATCATGTCCGCGACCGCGTTGCTGTAGCCGAACCGGGTACCCGGGACGTCGACGAGGGGATAGTCGTGGATCAGTACCCGGTCGTGATCCGGACCGAGATACGCACGGTTGATCGGGTGCGCGGGGTCCGGACTGGTCATCTGTCCGAGCATGCCGGAGCGCATGTCGAGCAGGTGGCGAACCAGGATCGCGGCCTTTGGCGTGGAGGTCCACTCGGGAATGAAGTCCGCCACCGGCTGATCGAGCGACTTGATCCGGCCGAGCGCGATGGCGCGCCCGACCGCGATCGCACCGAGCGGTTTGGAGAGCGATTTCGAGACGATCTGCGTGGTGCGGTCCGCTGCCCCGAAATACGCCTCGCGCTGTACCGTGCCGTTGCGCCAGACGATCAGCACACGGCTATTGTTCGCCCCTGCATACGCCGTCGCCCGGTCCAGTGCGTCGCCCCGGATCGAGCGTTCCGCCGCCGTTGCGACACGAAGCGGAACCGCCGACCGTGCACCCGGTACCACCTCCATCGGATCATAGTGCGTCACGACCCCGCCGGCCTTCATCATCGCATCGAACCGCGCACGGTACACCGCATCCTGATCCGACGCGGCGGCGGTCAACAGTCCCAGCGCGGCAAGCGTCGGGATCAGCACTAAAATCGATCGAACGGGACGGCGCATCGCATAGCCACTCGCGTCAGGGGGGAACGGGCGCAGGGATTCAGCTCCGGGGCGGACCATCATAGGTCCAGCTCTGCCAGTCCTTGGTCACGAAGACTTCGTCGATCAGCGTCCGCTGGTAGCATTCACCGTTGCGAAACCACTGCCACGTCCGGGCGCGCTTGGTGCGCTCGTCGTTGTTCTGGATCATCTCGTAAAGATAAATGCCGGGCTCGTTCTTGCGGGTCCAGTTGAGGCAGGTCGAGCGGTTGAAATCATCGGGCTGCATGTGCGCGGCCCAGCCCTTGATCAGGTCGTTGTCCCACCAGACCCGGCCATTCTCGTACCACGCCGGAAATTCGCGCACATCGGTGCGACCATCGTCCCAATAATAGAAATTGGTCTGGTGATATCGGTCCTTGCCATCCTCGTGCACCAGCCGACAGATGAGCCGCGACTGGTGTTCGTCGATCAGCTTGCCCGTCTTCGCATCGTAATAGCGGTACACGCCTTCCCAGACGCCCTCGTTGCTGGCGAGGATCGGCATGGCTTCGCGGACGCCCAGTGTTGCGGTTTCGCTCATCGCGCTTGCTTCCTTGTCCATGGTCTATCGTACGCTAGGCCGAGTGATCGCCGCGCAACCGACGTTCGCGCAAAGTGACCGCGATGCGACTAGCCCGCGCTCAACCGGGGAAGCCAAGCCCGCCCGGATTGAACTGCCGCACCGGATCGACCAGCGCCTTGACCGCGTCGAGCAACGCGAGCGATGCCGCGTCGCGGCTCTGACGATAGGGGTAGGCGCGACCGATCTGGAAATGCGCGGCACCATATTCGACGCCGATCGCCTTCACCGCATCGCGCGCGCGCGTGACGACCGCGGTCGCCGCAGGATTGGCATCGAGCTTCGGCAGACCTGCGAGGTGCCCAGGATCCATCAGCGCGGCATGGATCGGACGGTAACCGTGCGGCCAGTAGAAGACCGGCTCGACGGTGATCGCATTGGTCGCCAACGACGTGAACAGATAGCCGAAAGTGATGCCGTGGGCGTCGAATTCGGGCTGCATCCCGGCGAACAGTGTCTCGATATCCGCGAACACCTTCGGAGCGTTGGACAGCGATACGTGATTATGGACCGACGCCCAGCTTTCCCCGTCGGGCCCGAGCATCGAGTTCGGCACGGGAAAGGGCTGCGCGCGGATCACCTTGGCGATCGTGTTGTCGATCGCCCGACCGCCGTGACGAACCGCGATGGCGTGCGCCGCGGCGATGTCGGCGGCGACCCCGGCGGCGGTCCGCCCCTCGGCGACGATGTGCAGCGGGTATTCGTCGGCTTCGACGAAATTACGGCCGCCGAGCGCGATCCTCGCCGCCGCCGCCAGCCCCTTGGTCAACGACTTCTGCTTGCCGACGACCGCGGCGAGCGTCTTGATATCGCTTGCCAGCGACATCCGGCGCAGCCGTACCCGGGTCAGGCCGGGATCGAAGCCGCATGTCTCGCATGCGATCCCAGCCCGCGCGATCTCGGCGAGCGCGGTCAGCAGGTCGGTGCCGGACCTGAAGCTGAACGAGGCGTAGTCCTCGTGCGCGGGGGTGCGGATCAGCCGCATCGTGATCTCGGCCTTGATCCCCAGCGTCCCGCTGTCGCCGCAGAACAGGCCGGCGATATCGGGCCCGTAATGTCGATAGAACGGCGTATCGCCGTCTGGGCCGCGCGCGCCGGTGCGCAGGACGCGGCCGTCGCCCAGCACTATCGTCATCGCGATCATGCTCTCGCTCGCCGTCCCGTAACGACCCGCGCCGAACATCGCGTTGCCCTGCGACAAACCCCCGCCGATCGTCGAATACAAGCCAGACATCGGCCCCCAGAACGGCGTGCGCAAACCATGCGGCGCGAGCGCGTCGTTGAGGGCGCGCCAGGTGCAGCCGGCCTGGACCGTCACGGTCATGTCCTCCGGGCTGATCGCGAGCACGCGGTCCATCCGTGACATGTCGAGCGAGACACTGGTATCGGTCACCGGCAGATAGGACGCGGTATAGCTCATGCCGCCGCCGCGCGGGGCGATCGCGACGCCGGCGGCATGGGCCGCGGCGACGACGGCGCCGAGTTCGTCGAGCGTAGCCGGCGCCACGATCAGCATCGCGACATACGCGGACGCTTCGTACACATCCTCGCTGTGCAGCTTCAGGCTGGCTTCGTCGTCGCGCACGTTCGCCGCGCCGACGATCGCCGCGAAGGCGGCTTCGAGCGCAGCGGCGGAGGGGGGGGCGGGAAAGCTCGAAGGCGTCGTGGTCGCATCCGCGTGCATCGGCGTCGTCCTGTGCTGTGATGCGTGCCTGAATAGGCGGCCGGGCCCCCCTGCGCCGACCCGGCCTCGCTTTATCCGCAGGGCGGATCGTGGAGCACCCGAGCTTGTTCGCGTCGAGGCCTTGACGCCTTGTCCGCATAACGGCGGCATCGGTCGCCGCCACCCGGGGGCACGCAAAGCATGACCATCGCTTCGACAGGCCGCGCTTCGACCGGGCCAGCTTCGACCGGCCACGCTTCGACCGATACCGCCTGGATGGGGCGACCCGCGCAACCGCTGGGCTATGGCGAATTCAGACGTGGCTGGCAGGTCGTGCTGGCCTCGCTGCTGGGGATCGGCCTGGGGCTGGCGGCGATGCCGTTCTACACGATCGGCATGTTCGCGCCGCATCTGGCCGCCGAGTTCGGCTGGTCGATGGGCGAGATCATGGCCGGCATCACCGTGACGACGTTGGTGGTGCTGGTCGCCGGGCCCGCGGTCGGCGTGCTGGCGGTACGATTGGGCGTCCGCCGCGTCGCGCTGACGTCGCTGGTGTTGTTCGGTGTCGCGTTCATGGCGATGGCACTGAACGGCGGGTCGCTGCTGCAATATTACCTGACTTACGGCCTGGTGTCGTTGCTGGGGGCGGGGACGCTGCCGATCACCTGGACCAAGGCGGTCAACCAGTGGTTCGATGTTCGCAAGGGACTCGCGCTCGGCATTTCGATGATGGGCACGGGGCTGTTCGGGATATTGGGCAAGCCGTATCTCGCCTGGTTGATCGCGGAACATGGCTGGCGCGGCGGGTATGTCGGACTAGGCCTGTTGCCGATACTGATCGCCTTTCCGGTCGCGTTCTTCCTGTTCCGCGATACCGATACGCATCCCGACGCGGTCGTCCGTACCCTTGTTCCCGGCGGATTCACGCTGGGCGAAGCGCTGCGCGAATGGCGGTTCTGGCTGATCGCGTTCGCGCTGGTGCCGATCTCCTACGCGCTGGCAGGACCGGTGCCCAACCTGGAGATAATCCTCAAGAGCGGCGGCGTGGCGCCCGGCACCGTGCTTGCCCTGACACCGCTGGTCGGCCTGTCGGCGATCATCGGCCGGATCTTCGGCGGTTGGCTGCTCGATCGGCTCTGGGCGCCGGGCATCAGCTTCGTGATCCTCGCACTGCCGGCGATATCGTGCTGGCTGCTGACCGGCACCACGCTCGACTACCCCACCGCGGCCGCAGCGATTGTCCTGATCGGGTTCGCGCTGGGAATCGAATATGACGTCGTCGCGTATTTCGTGGCGCGTTATTTCGGGATGCGCAGCTACGCGGCGATATATGGGCTGTTATATGTCTGTTTCGCGCTCGGTTCGGGGCTCGGCCCGCTGGCCTTCGCGCGCGATTACGACCTCCACGGCAATTACAGCTTTTCCCTGACGACCGCAGCGTTCGCGCTGGTCGCGGCGGCCGCCGCCTTCCTGGCGCTGGGCCGCTATCGCCAATTCGCAGACGAGGATATTCCCGCATGATCGCGCTCGACAACGGTTTCGACGAAGCCACTGCCATCGTCCTGGAGGTCGATGCCAGCATCGCGCGGCTGAACGCGATCTTCGGTTACCGGACGATTTGGCGCGGGCAGGCCGCACCTGCCACGCTCGAGCTCATGGGTATCGATCCCAGCTGGACCGCGGACGAGGCGCTGATCGGCGATCCGGCGCAGGGCAGGGGAAACATCCGCCTGTTTGCGTTCCCCGGTCGCGATACCGGCGTGATGCGCGACGGCGCGCAGGCGTGGGACAGCGGGGGGTTGTTCGACATCAACATCCGCGCGCTGTCCGCGATCGAGCCGATCCATGCGGCGATGACGCGCCACGGCTTTTGCGCGTTCGGACCGTTGACGGCGTGGGATTTCGGGGCGCTGAGCGTTAAGGAGGTCGTCTCGCGCGATGCCGACGGGCTGGCCATCGCCGTCATGCAACGCATGGCGCCGCCGCTGACGGGGTATGACGACGCGATCGGCGACACGTCCTACGTGTTCAATTCGACGCAAGTGGTGCCCGATTTCGATGCGGCCCGCGCGTTCTACGTCGATGCGCTGGGCTGGAGCGTGGTGCAGGAATCGACCTGGGCGCATGCGTCGGGCGACAATTGCCTCGGCTTGCCGCTCGACGTGGCCCGGGTGCGCGATCTGAAGGTTGGCATATATCAGGCGAACGGCCGCAACGAGGGCTCCGTCGAGGTGCTGGAATATACCGCGGAGTCGCTGCATTTCGCCGAAGCCGGGCCGCCGGCACGGGGATGGGCGACGCTGCGGTTTCCGATGAGCGATATCGAGGGGTTCCTCGTCAGCGCCGCACGCGGAGGCTGCACGATCCTGCCTCCGCGCGTGATCCGGATGGAGCCCTGGGGTGATGTCACCGCCGCGGCCGCCGTCACGCCATGGGGCGTAAGGCTCGAGGCGTTTCGTCGATAGGCCACTGATCCCCCGCAGGCGCGCGTGAAGCGGCGGAGGGCGGAACGGATGTTATCCGTTGCCGCCCTCTGCGTCAGGTTGCGACAACCACTTCGCTCTGCAGGGGGAGGATCGATCGCATGTCTAGCACGTGCTTCGCCGCAGTCTCGCCGGCGAGGCGTCCGAGCGTCACGGCGGTGCAGAGCCCCATTGCCGGGAGATAGCCCCAGTAGGACGGCCCCGAGACGCCCCGCGCCGCGCCGCCGCCCGCGAACAGGTTCGGCAGCGCGCGGCCATCGGTGCGCAGCACGCGCGCTTCGCCGTCGATCTGCAGGCCGCCCTGCGTGTGATAGATCGCACCGACGACTTTCAGCGCGCGGAACGGTGCGACCGGGGGCGTATCGTCGCTCCAGGCACGGCCCTGCGCATCGACGCGACCCTCGCGTCGTGCCGCGTGAGCCTCGGCGAGCGCTGCGCCCAACGTGGCGGGATCGACGTCGATCAGGGCTGCGAGATCGCCGATGCTGTCCGCGCACTTCGCCGCGCGCAGGTCGATCAGCGCGCGCGTGTCGGGGACATAGGCGTTGCGCGCCTCGATCCCCGCGTCGAAGATCACCCAGCAATGCCCGCCCGGCTGTGCCATCACGGGATGGACCATCCCGGCGATATCGGCGGTTTCGTCGGTGAAGCGCTGGCCGTCGATATTGACGATCAGGCCGCCCTCGACGATCACGCCGGGCGGTACGCTGATGCCTTGCGGTTCGGTGAGCATCGCATAGCCCTGATACGCGCCCATGTCGGCCAGCGCGCCGCCGACCGCCGCGCCCAGCCGCACGGCGGTCCCACGGCTACCCTCATGGCCATTCTGCCGCGCCTGCGCCATTTCCGGCATGAACCGCGCGACCATCGCGGCGTCCGCCGCGAAACCGCCGCTGGCGAGTATCAGCGTTTCGCAGCCGATATGTTCGATCGCGCCATCGGGTCGCATGATCTCGACACCGCGGACCCGCCCATCGGAATCGGCAAAGATGTCCGTCAGCCGCGCCCCGAGCAGCACGTCGATGTCCGCCTCGGCCAGTTTCTGGTGGAGCAGCGGCACCATGTCCGCGCCCTCATGGCCGTACCAGCCATGCACCCGGAACCGGCTGTGCCCGTAGGCCGGTCGAAATCCGGTATCGAGCGTCCAGGGCAGTCCGTGTGTCTCGATCAACCAGTCCGCAGTCGGCCCGGATCCGAACGCGATCGCGCGGGCGACGACCGGGTCGGCCAGGCCACGCGTCTTCGCCATGATGTCGGCGAACAGCGTCTCACCGTCGTCGTCGATGCCCAGCGCCGCCTGCGCCTTCGTTCCCGCCGCGCAGAACAGCCCCTGCGACATGCCGGTCGTACCCATTGGCCGCGCATCCTGTTCGATCAGCAGCGGCGCGACGCCTGCATCCTTCGCTGCGAGCGCCGCGACGCAACCGCAGGCACCGCCACCGACGATCAGAATGGGAACCGTGAATTCGAACGTGCCACGGTCAGCCAAGCTGATCACCGACGTCGCCCGACGCCACGTCGCTGGTCGCGATCGCGGCCTCGTTCTCCTGCTGGACAATGCGGAGGATGCGGGCGATATATTCCTGGCTCCACATCGCGCGTTCGGTGGCGGCAAGCGGGTCGGGCGCGAACGCATCGATCTCCCCGTCCCCGAGTAGGCCCCGGGCCGTGAGCAGCCGCTCCAGCGTATCGACCCGCTGCCGCGAGACGGCCAGCTCCTGCGCGACCGCCATCGTGATCGCGAGCACCCGTTCGACCTGTGGCTCGAGGAAATAGGGCCGTTTTCCCGCCGGCTTGGCGCCAGCTTCGCCGAGGGCGTCCGCGAAACTCATGCCATAGCCCCAATCACGTGCCACGCGGCTTTTCGCCCATAGTCCTCGGTGTCGTCGTCCTGCGCGTCGGGGAACAGATCGCGGTCGACCACGCCCGTCACGCCACCGTGGATCAACCCGTCCGGATCGAAACCCGCGTCGATCATGGCCGCATCGAGGTCCATCTCGTGCATCCGGCTCCAGAACGGCTCGTTGTTGTAGAACGCATCCCAGTCGCGCATCGCCTGTTCGAACAACGGCATGTCGGGCGCGTATTGCGGCTGTTCGACGTGCAGGACGATGCCGCCCGGCTTGAGCAACCGCCGCGTCTCGGCGAAGATGTTGCGCAGCGCGGTGGTCGACAGTTCGTGCAGGAACATCGTCGTCTGAATCCAGTCGAAGCTGGCGTCCGGAAATATCGACAGGTCTTCGCCGCTTGCCTGAACCCAGCGGATATTGTCGACGCCCAGCGATTTCGCACGGGCGAGGCCATAGCGCAGCATCGGCGCGCCGAGATCGGCGATCGTCATCTCCGCCTCGGGAAACGCCTGTGCGAGCGGCAGGCTGCTGTGGCCGACGGTGCCGCCGATCTCAAGGATCGTCCGCGGTGCGAAGTCAGGCAGGTTGCGTTTGACCCATTTGACCACCGCATGCCCGCCGCCGTCCGAATATTTTCCGAGCAGGCCCCCCGTCGTGACGAAACCCGCATGATCGTAATTCGCGCCGTTGGCGACATCGCCGTCGAACGCCTCCCGATGATAGCTGCCGGGCATGCAGTGATGATCGACCGCGGACACGTAGCGCGGGATTGCCAGCGTCGGATCGAGCGTAAGCCGGTCGTCGCCATCGGTGAGCCCGGCGGCGATCCGCGCAAGCGCCTCGCGCTGGCGGATCACCGTCCAGCGCCCGGCCTGCTGGCGCTGTTCCATCGTCAGGCGACGGAGCGCGGACCAGGTCTGGAACGCGGGATCCTGAAGCAGGCTCTTGCGGGCCTCGTGCCGGTCGGCGATCGGGCGGCCATGCGCGCTCGCGAATCTGGGTGCGACCCTCGCGTCATACGCGGCCTTGACGCCGGGTACGACGCGGGCGGCCAGATGGCGGTTCATCTGCGCGAGGAAATTGATCCGCTCGATCTCGTCGTGGCTGGTCTGCGGGAACAGCGCGTGCCGGCCGACAACGCGGTAATCGGGCGGCCCGTCATAGGGGGGCGGGCTGATAGTGCTGCTGCTTTGGTCCACGGTCGGATCCTTGCGTTGCGATGTCACCCTGTTCGGGTTTCGACCAACCGGCGCAATCCTGCGGACGCACAATAGTCGCGTCGCGATCACTCCAGCCGCCCCGCCACTCCGCCCGGCGGCATCCGCTAGCGTCCGGGCACCTCAAACCCCGGGAAAACGCCATGCGTCTCATCGTCCTGTTCAATCTCAAGCCCGGCGTGTCGGTCGACGCGTATGAGTCCTGGGCCCGGACGGTCGACCTGCCGACCGTGAACGGGCTGGCATCGGTCGAGCGGTTCGAGGTGTTCCGCACCACTGGCCAGCTCGGCTCCGCGGCAGCACCGCCCTACGCCTATATCGAGACGATCGACGTCGCGGACATGGGCCGGTTCGGCGAGGAGATCGCCACCAAGGCGATGATCGCGATCGCCGCCGCGTTTCAGGAGATGGCCGACGTCACCTTCCTGACCACCGAGCAGATCGTCGCATGAGGTTCGCCGGCAAGACCGCGGTCGTCACCGGCTCCGGTCGCGCCGGAGGTCTGGGCGAGGCGATCGTCCGGCGCCTGTCCGCGGAGGGCGCGACCGTCGTCGTCTCCGACATCGGCGCGTCGCAGGATGCCGCGACGCCCGATGCCATGATCGGCAGTTCGGCGGACATGCAGGCCATCGTCGGATCGCTCATCGCGGGTGGCTCCGCCTTCCCGTGCGACGTCCGCGATCCGGTACAGGTTCGCGCGCTTGCGGCGCATGCGGTCGCGGCGCACGGCTCGCTCGACATCTGGGTCAACAATGCCGGCATCGGCTATATCATGAAGCCGCTGCTCGACGTCTCGCCGGACGACTGGCGCGCGGTGATCGACGTCAACCTGAGCGGCGCGTTCTACGGTCTCCAGGCGGCGGCGGAGGTCATGATCACGCAGGGCCGCGGCGGGCGGATCGTCAACATCGCCAGCCAGGCGGCCAAGTCCGGTTTCCCGCACGCGCAGGCCTATACCGCGTCGAAGCATGGGCTGGTGGGGCTGGTCCGCTCGGCCGCAACCGAGCTCGGCGACCACGGCATCACCGTCAACAACGTCTGTCCCAACCACGTCACGACCGGACTCGGCGCATGGCAGAACGCGCATTTCGCAGCGTTGCAGGGCGTGTCGGTCGACGAATATCTGATCCGGATGGCGGCGCGGATCCCGATGGGCCGCCCGGGTTTGCCAGGCGATACCGCTGCCGCGGTCGCGTTCCTGTGCTCGGACGACGCCACCTACATCACCGGCGAGAGCATGAACGTGTCGGGGGGCGAGGAACCGCATTGAGCGTGTCGGAGTGCCTGATCGACCATGCGCTTTCACTGCGCTGGGACGAACTGCCGGACACCACGCGCGAGGCTGCGCGGACGTTCCTGCATGACAGCCTGTGCGTCGGCGTTGCCGGGCGGAACGCCGCGCATGCCGATGCGGTGTTCGCGGTGGTGCGGGGCTGGGGCGAGGGTGGGGGCGAGGGCGGGGCTGCCGGCGTGCTGGGACGGCCGGGCGTGCGGTTGCCGGCGTCGTCCGCGGCGTTCCTCAACGCGTTCCAGATCCACGGCCAGGAATATGACTGCGTCCACGAACCTGCGGTTCTCCATCCGATGGCAACGATCCTCGCGGCGCTGCTCGCCGAGATCGACCGCGGCAGGCTGGTCGACGGCGCGCGGTTGCTGACCGCGATCGTCGCGGGCGTCGATGTCGCGGTCACGCTAGGACTTGCGGCGACCGGCCCGCTGACGTTCTTCCGTCCGGCCACCGCGGGGATCTTCGGGTGCATCGCGGCGATCGCCAACCTGCGCGGAATGGACCGTCGTACTGCGCGAGATGCGTTCGGCCATGCGCTCGCCTTCGCCTCGGGTACCATGCAGGCGCATGTCGAGGGCAAGCCCGCATTGCCGATCCAGATCGCCAATGCAGCGCGCGGCGCACTGCTTGCGGTCGATCTCGCATTGGCGGGAATGCCTGGCGTGGAACATCCGATCGACGGCCCGTTCGGCTACCTGACCCTGTTCGAGACGGGCTCAGACCTCGGTGCCGCGCTCGCAATGCTCGGGCAGGGCCACCGGATTGCCGAGGTCAGCTGGAAACCGTTCCCGACCGGACGCGCGGGACATGGCGGGATCGTCGCCGTGCAGGCGCTGGTCGCCGAGTATGGTCTCACCGCGGACATGCTGCAGTCGCTCGAGTATCATGCGCCACCGCTGATCCACCGGCTCGTCGGTCGTCCGGTGCGGCACGACATGGCGCCCGGCTATGCACGGCTATGCTTGCGATGGCTGGCCGCGGTGACGCTCCGGCGGGGGACCGTCGGACTCGGCGATTTCCGCGCCGACCTGCTGTACGATCCGGCGACGCTGGCGATTGCCGGGCGCGTGACGGTGGTCGCCGACGCCAATCCGGATCCCGCCGCGTTCGTCCCGGCCCGTGCGATCGCGCGCCTCCATGACGGCCGCGTGCTACGGGCCGACGTGGTCGCGCAACTGGGTTCCCCGGCGTTTCCGCTCACGCCCGAACAGCACCGGCGAAAGGCGCGGGATTGCCTCGCTTTCGCGGGGCTCGACGCGTGCGACGGACCGCTGTTCGACACGATCGCGACGCTCGACCGGGCAGAGGACGCGGCAGCGGTCATTCGCCGCACAGGGATTATCGGCTGACGTCCCGGACCTCGGGGCATATCCTGCATGGCCGATGGACTCTCGTCCCCGATCCCCGCCCCGTCAGCGCCTCAGGGTCTCCAAGAACGCCACCGCATCGGCTTCGCGTACCACGTCGGCATATTTCGCGTTCATGTCGAACAGGTTCGCGTCGTGGGGCGCAACGTGACGGTCGCCGCATGCGTCTGAGATCACCGCGGTACGGAAACCGTGCGACATCGCATCGACGCAGCTTGCACGGATGCAGCCGCTGGTCGTCAGGCCGGTCAGCAATACGCTGTCGACGCCCAATGCGGTCAGCGTCGAGGCGAGCGAGGTGCCGAAGAACGCGCTTGGATATTGTTTCGAGATCACCAGTTCGTCGGCTTCCGGCAGCAGCCCTTCGGGCCAGGCGCCCATCGGGTTGCCGGCGAGGAAATGGCGGAGAGGCGCCGCCTTTTCGAAGAAGCGGCCGCCGTCGATCGCGGTCGGATGATAGACGACATTGGTCAGGATCACCGGTACACCAGCCGCGCGCGCCGCGACCCGGACGCGCAGGGCCGAGGCGAGCGCGTCCTCGACCCCGGAATAAAGATCGCACGTCGGATCGAAATAGCCCTGGCAGAAGTCGATCATCAGCAGCGCGGGGCGCGTGCCGAAGCCGATCCGCGTGCCGTAGACGCCGGCGTAGTTCGCCGCCAGATCGTCGACCATCATGATACCTCCAGTTCGTACAGCCAGGGTTGATCGCGGCATTGGCGATCCTCGAAGGCGGCGATGTCAGGCCCGCGCGCATTGAGGATCAGGTCGGTCTCGTCCCAGCCGTTGAGCAAGGCGAGGCGCTGTTCCGGGTCGATGGGAAAGGATAGAGGGGGCAGGCCCTCGCTCGCGATCACTTGCGCGTCGAGATCGACGACGAAGATGCGACCATCCTGTGCCGAAGCCATCAGCGCGACAACTATCGGCTCGGGAAGGATGATTGGCAGCACGCCGTTGCGCAGGCAATTGCCGTGGAAGATCTCGCCGAAGCTGGACGCGACCACACAGCGTATGCCGTGCCCGAGCAACGTCCATACCGCTTGCTCGCGGCTCGATCCCGATCCGAAATTGGCGCCGGCGATCAGGATCGGCGAACCACGCCACGGCGTACGGTTGAGTACGAACGTCGCGATCTCTGATCCGTCCGCGGCAAAGCGGCGATCGTGGAACGCGTAGCGGCCCAGCCCGTGCCGCTCCGTGATCAGCAGGAAGCGCGCCGGGAAGATGATGTCGGTATCGACATTCTCCTCGGGCAGGGGCGCCGCCGTGCCGGTGAGGCGTCCGAATGGTGTCATGCGACGGGCGCTCCCAGATTGCGGATATCGACCAGGTGGCCAGCGATCCCGGCGGCTGCGGCCATGGCCGGGCTCATCAGATGCGTCCGGCCGCCGGGCCCTTGGCGACCCTCGAAATTGCGGTTGGAGGTGGACGCCGAACGTTCGCCGGGAAAGAGCCGGTCGTCGTTCATCGCGACGCACATCGAACAGCCGGCATGGCGCCACTCGAAACCGGCAGCGCGGAAGACCACGTCGAGCCCCTCGGCTTCGGCCTGATGCTTGGTCGCGGTCGAGCCGGGCACGACGATCGCAGTCACCCCGTCGGCGACGCAGCGTCCCGCGACGACCGACGCCGCGGCGCGCAGGTCCTCGATCCTGCCGTTGGTGCACGAACCGATGAACACCCTGTCGATCGCAATTGCCTGAAGCGGCGTGCCGGGCGCGAGGTCCATATAGGCGAGCGCCTTTTCCAGCCGCCGCCTCGCGCCGGCGTCGATGATCGTGGTGGGGTCCGGCACGCTCGCGGTGATCGGCGCGCAGTCCTCGGGGCTCGTACCCCAGCTGACATGCGGGGCGATGTCGCCGAGGTCGATGACGACGACCGTATCGAACACCGCGTCGCCGTCGGAGTGGAGCGTCCGCCAATATGCGACGGCTTGCCTCCATCGCTCGCCGCGCGGGACGAGTGCGCGGCCCTCGAGATACGCGAACGTGGTCTCGTCGGGCGCGATCAGCCCGATGCGGCCCCCGGCTTCGATGGTCATGTTGCACAAGGTCATGCGTGCCGCCATCGACAGCGCGGCGACGCCCGGACCGGCATATTCCACCGCATACCCCGCCGCACCCATCGCACCGACCCGGGCGATGAAGGCGAGGGCGATGTCCTTTGCCGTCACATGCTGTGACAGCGTGCCGATCAGTTCGACGCGCATCGTCTTCGCGCGCTTTTGCTTGAGGCATTGCGCGGCCATTACCGTCCCGCATTCGCTCGCGCCGATCCCGAATGCGAGCGCGCCGAAGGCGCCATGCGTGGTCGTGTGACTGTCGCCGCAGACGAGCGTGATGCCGGGCAGCGTGAAGCCCGCCTCCGGGCCGATGACGTGGACGATGCCCTGGCCTTCGCCGTCGAGCCGGCGATAGGGTACGTCGAACTCCGCGACGTTCGCTTCGAGTTCGGCGACCTGAGCCGCCGCGAGCGGATCGGCGATCGTGCCCCGGCTGCGCGTTGGCACCGCATGATCGGCGACAGCGAGATGCGTTTCCGGTCGCCGCAACCGGCGCCCGGCGTCGCGCAACGCCTGGAATGCCTGGGGGCTGCTCACCTCGTGGACGAGGTGGCGATCGATATACAGCAGCGCGTCGCCGCCCTTTTGCTGCGGGGACAGATCGGCGACGACGTGACTGTCCCAAAGCTTTTCGTACAATGTCCTGGGCATGGCGTTTCCTAGACCGCGCCGCAGCGGCCGCGAGATGGTCTCGGCCGGTTGTCCGAAGGGCGGCTAGGCACCGGTCTTGCCAGCGGTGTTCCAGATCGCATCGAGCAGCATGCCGGGATTATCCAGCAGCGCGGGCCGCTTCTCGCGCGTGGCCGCGATCCAGTCGGCGGGCAGCAGGTCCATGGTGTCCGAGACACTGCCGGCTCCGATCGCGGTCAGGTGGCCGGGACGATCGCCCATGTTCATCCAGGGCCGCCAGCTGACGATATTGGTAAAGCTGACGTCCGTCCGGACCCGCCGGACGCCGGGCGTCTCCAGTTCGGAGCGCCGCGCATGCATGATGATATTTTCACTGTATCGCACGGGCTTGCGGACATTCGCCGCGGCGCCCGGCAGCGTCATCGCGCTCTGGCTGATTTCCGAAATCCAGACATCGTCGCCGCGGACGTCGGGCTGCTTGATCCGGTGGTCCAGCACGAGGCCCGGTATGGGGACCGCCAACCCGAAACTCAGGTCCGCGCCGATCACGACGTGCGCCGGGGGATAGCCTTGCTGCGGTTCGATCACGATCTCGTCGGTATAGGGATTGCGGAACTGGCCCGTTGCGCGCCGGGTCTGCGGGTCGATGAAATACGCGACTTCGGCGGTGTACCCGTCATAGCCGCCATCGGCACGGCGCCGATAGCGCGCGAAGGTCACGGCGGTGACGTCCCACAGCGGCGTGATCCGGTCGTCCACCACCCCGAAATAGCTGCCGCTGATGCCGCCGATCACCAGCCGCTCGTCGAGCGCGCCACGCATGAGCATGTACGCCTTCAGCCGATCCTCCGATCGCGCGAAATCGAGTGCGCCGCCGCGTCGTGGCGCGGGGGAGGCCAGGCTCGTTTCAGTCAGGCCCAGACCCGCCAACCCGGCGCCAATCGTGCCGCTGATCATGCCGATCGCACGCCGTCGTCCCATTTCGATCATGTCGACCCCGTCCCCAATCACCGTCGGCGCAGGTCTATGCGATCCGGGCGCGGGGGTGGTGTGGGTGGTAGGATAGTCCGCCTGACGGCTAGATGCTCACCGATCGCGGTATGCTGCAGGGGCTCGACTAGGCTGCCGCGCAGGCTGGACGCGGACCAGGGGCGATCGCCCCTGACCTGCCCCACGCTTCCGTTGAAAGGGATCGAGACGTGAAAAACCGGACCGCAGGATATCTGGCGGGCATTGCTCTCGCGACGATGTTGCCGATTTCGGCGCAGGCGCAAGCCTCCCCGGCAAACGCGCGACCCTGGAGCGACGCGTCGTTGTCGCCAGATGCGCGCGCTGCATTGGTGGTAAAGGCGATGACGCTCGACGAGAAAATCGCCATGCTCCACGGAACCTTCGGATCTTCGGTCCGCAAGGCGAACCCGGCGGACAAGCGGGTCGGCGCGGGGCATATCCCAGGCGTGGCGCGGCTCGGGATCACCGATCTGTACGAGACCGATGCCAGCCTCGGCATCGCCAATGGCGGCAGCATGCGCCCGGGCGACGTCGCCACCGCATTGCCGTCCAGTCTCGCGACCGCCGCCAGCTTCGATCCGGCGATCGCCTATGCCGGTGGCGCGATGATCGGTGCGGAAGCGCGGGCGAAGGGGTTCAACGTTTTGCTCGCGGGCGGAGTCAACCTGACCCGCGATCCGTGGAACGGCCGCAATTTCGAATATCTTGGCGAAGACGTGCTGCTGAGCGGCGTCCTGGCGGGCGAGAGCATCCGGGGCGTGCAATCGAACGGCATCGTCTCGACGATCAAGCATCTCGCGTTGAATTCGCAGGAAAGCGGGCGCTACGTCCTCGACGCGCGCATGTCCGAGGCGGCGTTACGGGAAAGTGACCTGCTCGCGTTCCAGATCGCGATCGAGCGCGGCCAGCCGGGATCGGTCATGTGTGGCTACAACAAGGTCAATGGCGACTGGGATTGCGAGAACGACCACCTGCTGAACCACGTTCTCAAGCGCGACTGGGCCTTCAAGGGCTGGGTGATGTCCGACTGGGGGGCGGTCCATTCGACGGTGAAAGCGGCCAATGCCGGGCTCGACCAGGAATCCGGCCAGGAACTGGACAAGGCGATCTATTTCGGTGCGCTGTTGAGGGCGGCGGTCGAAGCCGGGACGGTATCGCAGGCCCGGATCGACGACATGGTTGCCCGCATCCTGCGGACGATGTTCGCACAGGGTGTGATCGACACGCCGTCGCCTGCCGTGCCGCAACCGATCGACTACACCGCGCATGGCCTGATCGCGCAACAGGCCGCAGAAGCCGGTATCGTCTTGCTCAAGAACGATCGCGGCCTGTTGCCCGCCGCTAGGACCGCCAAGCGAATCGTCGTGATCGGCGGTCATGCCGATGTCGGCGTGCTGTCGGGTGGGGGGTCGTCGCAGGTCGCCGCGGTCGCGGGCACGCCGATCCGCATGCCGATGCCCAATGGTCCGCCGAACCTGGGTTTCATCAAGGTGACCTATCACGGTTCGTCGCCGCTGACTGCGATCGCGGCGCGTGTTCCCAAGGCGGAGATCGTGTATCTCGACGGCCAGGATGTAGCCGCTGCCGCCGATGCGGCCCGAACCGCCGACCTGGTGTTCGTGTTCGCGACGCAGTGGCGAACCGAGGCGGTCGACCTCGCGACGCTGGCGTTGCCGGACGGTCAGGATGCGTTGATCGAGGCGGTGGCGGCGGCCAACCCGAAGACGGCCGTCGTGCTCGAAACCGGTGGCGCGGTGTTGATGCCGTGGTTGCCACGGGTCGGTGCGGTGCTCGAAGCCTGGTATCCTGGCGAGCGCGGCGGCGAGGCGATTGCCCGCGTCCTGTTCGGTGAAGTCGACGCCACCGGGCGGCTGCCGCTGACTTTCCCGGCGAGCGACCGCCAGATGCCACGCCCCGACATTCCGGGGCTCGACAAGGTGAACGAGGCCGCGGCACGGCAGGCGAGCAAGCCACCGACCGTCGGCGCGACGACGATCGACATCAGCGGCGGAGTCGAATCCTTCCCGGTCGACTATGTCGAGGGCGCCGATGCCGGGTATCGCTGGTATCGCCGTACCGGGGCCAAGCCGTTGTTCCCGTTCGGATACGGCTTGTCCTATACGCGTTTCGCCTATTCGGGGCTGACGGTGACTGGCGGTACCGTACCGCGCGTCGTCTTCACCGTCACCAATAGCGGCACGCGCGCTGGATCGGACGTGCCACAGGTCTATGCGTCCGTCGCCGGGCGGGAGGGAGCACCGGTATCGCGCCTGATTGGCTTCGACCGCGTGACGCTGGCGCCGGGCGAGCGGCGGACCGTGTCGATCGCGATCGACCGTCGCCTTCTCGCCCAATACGACGTTTCGCGGCCAGGCTGGCACGTCCGCCGCGGGACGGTGCGGGTGTCCGTCGGTCGCGACGTGGAAACAGCGGTCATAACTAGCGACATGAACCTGGTTGAGGCATGGTTGAAGCCATAGGTCTGATCGGAGGGCCGAGTGGGGTCGGCTCACCCGAAGCGTGTTCCACCGTTTCGGAGTGACCCTCTGTCGGGTATCGTTTCCGCCTTTGATCATCGATGGAAGGGCCTCGCCCTTACATGCAAACGGCCGTTGCTAATCCGGCGATACCCAGTCTCCGGGGCTGAGCCATCGACGGCCTTCCAGATCGGCAATGGCGGAGACCATGACGGACAGGAATGTGACGATCGGTATCGTCGTACAGGCGACCTTTACCTGTATTTTGCGCGCCGATTTGCGCGGGCGACCTCCTCCGGCGCCTGACTCTTTGCTACTTTTCCGATGCCAGAATTAGCAGCGGTGAGGCGCGCTTTGCGGGTTCCGGCAGGTACAGCCTTGGGAATGCATCTAAATGGTCAGGCTAATTTCGTTGGATCGCCGCGCCGTCCGGAACTCAATCGATTGAGAGGTCTAGCAACTGAGCACCAAGCGTTTTGCCGTGCGCGTCGAGGGATAGGGATCTCGTCACTCCTCCGGCCAAAGCACCTTCGAGCACCAGGTTCAGGGCATGGAGCGTGGGAAGTTCGTATCGATGGAGCGTGCGAATCGACAGCCCAGCGAGATGCGCGCGCACGCGCTCCGGTGTGACGCACCGGACAAGGGTTTCATAATGCTCGGGCGCGTAGGCAATCACGGAAATTTGCGAGATGTCGCCTTTGTCACCGGTGCGCAGGTGCGCGATGTCGCGGAGCAGCACGTCAGGCGACCTCATATTGGACGGCCGATCGAATCATCGTTCGCGGCACCAGAGTCGAGGCGACCGCAATGACCTCGCGGACGCTTCTGGTCGCGCCACCGCCGCCGAACGGGCCGTTGGTGTAGAGAGCCTCAACCTCTGCGCCGATCCGCCGCGCGTCGGCATGGCTTTGCGTACGTCCGGCGACGCGGACCCGGACTTCGCGTATCGACTCCCGATCCGCCGATAGGGTGCGATCGACCGCGTCGATGCCGATCAGTTCGGTACGAAGTTCGCGTATCGGTACGCCGATGATCGCCAGCCGTTCGCGAACGATCTCCAATGCCAGTTGCCCACGCGCCGCGGCCCCCATGCCGGCATAGGATATCTGACCCTCGCCGATGAACCCGTCCTTATAGCCGATCGAGACCTTGAGCGTTTCGGGGCGCGCCCCACCCGTGCCGCCGGTCACTGCGATGCGATCCGAGCCGACCTCACGAAAGACGACATTGCGGAAATCGGCGACCGCATCGGGTTGAAGATAAGCCCCCGGATCGAGAATCTCGTACAACAGCTGTTCCTTGCACGCGGCGATCGACAGCCGTCCGCCCGATCCGTCGACCTTGCTCAGGATCGCCGATCCGTCCGCGGAGACCTCGGCGATCGGAAAGCCCAGGCGAGCGAGGCCAGGGACCTCCTTGATGCCGGGATCGGCAAAGTAGCCGCCGGTTAGCTGCCCTGCGCATTCGAGGAGGTGGCCAACCAGCGTGCCTCGCCCGAGCAACGTCCACTCGTCGGCATGCCAGCCAAAATGATGGACGAGCGGACCGAGGAACAACGCTGGATCGCTGACGCGGCCCGTGATGACGACGTCGGCGCCGCCATCTAGCGCCTCGACTATACCCGCCGCGCCGAGATAGGCGTTGGCCGACACGATCGCGTCGCCCAGATCCGCACTGGTGCCGTCGCGGTCGATCAGCGGCCAGCGCTGGCTGTTGACGATATCGAGGACGTCGTCGCCCATCACGGCAGCGATCTTCAGCCCGTCGAGACCCATCTCGCGTGCGATCCGGGCCACGCAGCGGGCGGCTGCGACGGGGTTGGCGGCGCCCATGTTGGTGACGATCCGCACGCCGCGCGCACGCGCTGGCGCAAGTACGGCGCGCATCCGGTCTTCGAGCAAGGGATCGTATCCCGCCTCGGGGTCGGCCTGCCGTGCGGCTTGTGCAATTGCGATCGTGCGTTCGGCAAGGCATTCGAACACCAGGAAATCGAGCGCGCCATGTTTCGCGAGCTCGATCGCCGGTTCGATCCGGTCGCCCGAATATCCGGCCCCCGCACCGATCCTCAACGGAGGGAAATCGCCCGAACCGGCGTCCTGGAGGAAAACGTCGTTCGTCATAGGGGAAATAGTCCAAGGATAACCGCCGCGAGCGTCATGATCACCGAGGCCGCGAACAGCCAAGGGATCGAGAACCGCTGATGCGCGCCGAGTTCGATGCCGCTCAACCCGGCGACTAGGAAGGTGGCCGGGGTGAGGGGGCTTACGGGGAAGCCAGTGGTCATCTGACCGAGCAGGGCAGCCTGTGCGACCTTGACCGAGGGCACGCCGAAATGGCCCGCGACTTCGGCTATGACGGGTAGTACGCCCATGTAGAAACTATCGGGATCGAACACGAGGCTGAGTGGCATCGCCAGCAGGCCGAGAAAAACGGGAATGTGGGTGCCCACTCCGTCCGGGACATGGGATACCGACGCGACCGCAAGCGCGCGGATCATGCCCGAACCCGACATGATTCCCGTGAACGCGCCGGCCGCGAACAGGATCGACGCCATCAACAGTGCCGCGTGCGCGTGGGCATCGATCCGACTGCGCTGTTCGCCAGCCGAGGGATAGTTAATGACGAGCGCGAGTGCGGTCCCGGCCATGAACGCGACGGCAGGCTCGATCGCGCCACTCACCATGACGCCGACGACGACCAGCGTAAGCGCTGCGTTGATGGGATAAAGTCGCGGTCGACGCAGCGCCAGTACCGCTTCGCTCTCCTCGATCACGGGCGGTATGGGGAGACCGGACAGGGTATTTCCGGTCAAACCCAGGCGGCGCTCTTCGCGCTTGCCGAGCCACCATGATGCTGTGAAGACGAAGACGAGACCGATCACCTGGATCCAGATCATTGGGGTGAAGATCGTGGAGACGGACAGGTTCAGCGCAGCGCCTGCGCGTAACGTCGGCCCGGTCCAGGGAAGGAAGTTCACGCCCGCCGCCATGGAGGCGGTGCATGCGAGCACGCGGCGATCCATCCCCAGGCGATCATACAGCGGCCGAAGGGCCGGTATGGTAATCAGGAAACACACCGCGCCCGAACCGTCGAGATGGATGATGAGCGCCAAGGCAGCCGTGCCCAGCGTAATCCGCGAGGGGCGCTCGCCGACCAGCTTCAGGATGCGCGAGACGATCGGCGCGAGCAGGCCAGCGTCCGTCATGATGCCGAAGAACAGGATTGCGAAGA
This sequence comes from Sphingomonas sp. OK281, assembly GCF_900115295.1. Taxonomy (GTDB): domain Bacteria; phylum Pseudomonadota; class Alphaproteobacteria; order Sphingomonadales; family Sphingomonadaceae; genus Sphingomonas. The sequence goes on from NZ_FOVZ01000002.1 coordinate 498,530, forward strand.
CGAACATTCCGGCAACCGGTGCGATCTTGGTCAGGCCGGCGAGAATGTATTCGGGAATGTGAGGGGCAAGACCGGCGACAATTGCGCCGACAATCGGGATCAGGATCAGTGCCGCGAGCGGCGAGACCCGATTCGACAGGATCGACGCCAACAACGCTAGGAGCGTCATTCCGCCAACTAGCGCCAACATTGCGGCCTCCCCCGTGTTATTTTTATCATGGTGGCGATACCATGCGGCTTCGGTATCGATGCAACAATTAGAAATGTTCGATAGATCGATAACCAATTTGAATTGGGGTTTTAGGCGCCGATGCCGGCACGCGGCCAATGCTCGAGGAAATGTTCGAGGAATGCCGATGCGGCGGGCGGTAACGTGCGATCGGCAAGCCACGCCAAGCCGATCGTCCGGCTGATCGCGGGCGATGTCAGAGGGTGTGCCGCAAGCGTGTCGTGTCCGAGCATGGCAAGCGTCGACCGTGGCAGAGCGCTGATCCCGAGCCCTGCTGCCAGTAACCCGCCCATCGTCGCCAGTTGCGTGCACTCGTAAAGCGGTTTCACGCTGACCGCGGCCATGATGAAGGCGGTGTCCGTCAAGGCGCGTACGCTGCTGCGCGCCGCCATTGCGATGAACGGGTTGTCGGCAAAGATCGACCAGTCTGCCGGGCCGGACAGATCGACCGGATGTCCGGCCCGACAGACCAGGACATAATCGTCTTCAATCAACGGCTCGAACCGGAAGGCATCTTCGTCCGGCGGCGTCGTGATCGCGAGATCGATCTGGCGATCCTGCATCTCCTGATACAGCGTACCCGACAGATGATCGTGGAGGATGATTTCGACCAAGGGATAGACGGTGTGGAAATGCGCGATCATGCGAGGCAGCGCCCCCGCAGCGACCGACGGCAACGCCCCCACCACGACGCGACCGCGCTCGCCGGCGAAATTCTGACGAAGTGAAATGAACGCGTGATCGAAATCCGCAGTCAGCCGCTCCACGATCGGCAGTAGCGTCTCGCCTGCTGTCGTCAGCGTGACATTGCGGGAGTTGCGATCGAACAGGCGGACGTCGAGCATTTCCTCGAGCAGTCGAATCGTCCTGCTGAGCGCGGGTTGCGATACATTCGTCATGCGCGCTGTTTCGCTGAAGCTGAGATTATGGGCGACCTGCATGAATAGTCGCAGGCTCGACATGCTCGGAGATCTGGACATGCTGGCCTCTCATCAATGCGTCGCTTGAACCGAGCAATCAGAAATCTGGATTGATCGATCGGCAATCTCTATTTCTTAAATCATCGCGCGGCTTCGATAAGGGCGCAAGCGAGAAAAAACGGGAGAGGCATATGACGAGAACGATCTGGCGGAATGGGGTTGGCGTAGCAGCGCTCATGTTGAGCGTACCCGTGGCAGCGCAGACGCCCCCTGCACGGGCATGGATGGACGCAAGCCGCACGCCGGATGAGCGCGCCATGCTGATCCTCGCGCAAATGACGCTCGACGAGAAGATCGCGATGGTGAACGGCACGTTCGGCTCCGCGCTCAAGAAGACCAACCCGGACGAAAAGCGGATCGGCGCGGGGCATGTGCCGGGCGTTCCGCGGCTTGGCATTCCCGATCTGTACGAAAGCGATGCGAGCTTGGGCGTCGCGAATGGCGGCGAGATGCGCAAGGGCGACGTCGCGACGGCGCTGCCCGGCAGCCTGTTGACCGCGTCCACGTTCGATCCGGCGATCGCCGAGGCCGGCGGGCGGATGATCGGCGGCGAATCCCGCGCGAAGGGTTTCAACGTGCTGCTGGCGGGCGGCGCCAACCTGATCCGCGATCCGTGGAATGGCCGCAATTTCGAATATCTGAGCGAGGACGTGCTGCTGACCGGCGTCATGGCAGGCGCGGCGATCAGGGGCATCCAGTCGAACGGCATCGTCTCGACGATCAAGCATTACGCGCTGAACGCACAGGAAAGCGGCCGTAACGTGCTCGACGCGACGATGGCTGAAGCGCCGATGCGCGAGAGCGACCTGCTGGCGTTCGAGATGGCGATCGAGGCGGGCAAACCCGGTTCGGTAATGTGCGGCTACAACCAAGTGAACGGGCATTATGCCTGCGAGAACGACTTCCTGTTGAATACCGTCCTCAAAAAGGATTGGGGCTTTACCGGCTGGGTCATGTCGGATTGGGGCGCTGTGCATTCGACGGTCAAGGCCGCAACTGCAGGGCTCGACCAGGAATCGGGCCAGGAGCTCGACAAGCAGATCTTTTTCGGTGCGCCGCTGAAGGCCGCGATCACCGCGGGCACCGTGCCGCCTGCGCGGCTCGACGATATGGTCCGACGTATCCTGCGGACGATGATCGTGCACGACCTGCTGGACCGGCCGACTCCCGCGGTGCCGCAGCCGATCGATTACGCCGCCAACGCCAAGATCGCGCAGGCGACTGCCGAGGCCGGGATCGTGCTGTTGAAGAACGAGCGCGACCTGTTGCCGCTCGCCGCCACCGCGAAGAAGATCGTGGTGATCGGCGGTCATGCCGATGTCGGAGTGCTGTCGGGCGGTGGATCGTCGCAGGTCCGCTCGGTTGGCGGTGTGCCGCTCGAACTGCCGATGCCCGGCGGCGGACCGTTGAGCGGATTTATCCGCGTCACCTATCACGCGTCGTCGCCACTTGCGGCGATCAAGGCGCGCCTGCCGCAGGCGCAGGTAACCTATGTCGACGGGACCGACGTGAAGGCCGCTGCCGCCGCGGCGCGCGCGGCCGACATCGCGATCGTGTTCGGCGAGCAGTGGCGGACCGAGGCGCAGGACGTTGACACGCTGGACCTGCCGGGAACGCAGAACGCGCTGATCGATGCGGTTGCTGCGGCCAATGCGAAGACCGTCGTGGTGCTGGAAACCGGTGGTCCCGTGACGATGCCATGGGCGCCCCGCGTCGGTGCGATTCTCGAGGCATGGTATCCCGGCCAAAGGGGCGGCGAGGCGATTGCTTCGATCTTGGTCGGCGACGTGAACCCGTCGGGTCGCTTGCCCGTCACCTTTCCCGCCAGCACCGGACAGGCGCCGCGGCCGGCGATTCCCGGCCTGGCGCTTGTTAAGGCCGCTGAGGTGCGCAATGCGGCCAAGCCGAAGACCGCCACGCTCGATCTCAGCACGGTCGACCTGACCGGTGGCGTGCCGTCGTTCCCGGTCGAATATCCCGAAGGCGCGGACGTCGGCTATCGCTGGTATCAGCGCCAGGGCACGACACCGGCATACGCGTTCGGCCACGGACTGTCCTACACCCGGTTCGCGTACCGCGGCCTGAAGGTCGATGGCGGGGTCATTCGCTTCTCGGTCACCAACACCGGCGCGCGCGCGGGTGCCGATGTGCCGCAGGTCTATGCCGCGCCGGTAGGGCAGATGCGCCGCCTCGTCGGGTTCCAGCGTGTAATGTTGCAACCCGGCGAGACCCGCCAAGTCAGTGTCACCGTCGATCCTCGGCTGATCGCGCGCTACGATACAGAACGATCCGGCTGGTCGGTGCCGGCAGGGGCGGTGGCGATCACCGTCGGTCGGCAGGCAGGCGAGGCGACCTTGTCGGGGACGATGCAGGTAACCGCGCAGGCGATCAGGCCATGAGCGGCGGCCGCCGTTCATCGGGATGCTGATCGGCGGCCAATTTCCGTAGCCGGATTGCCCGTCCAACTGGCGACCACGGATTGCAGGACAATCCGTCCGTCCACAGCAGGAGCGGATCGATCCCAACGACCGACGGCAAGGCGCTTGCCGGCCTCGATTGGAGTGACCGGGTCGACTCGTATGACGACTGGCGGTTGTTGGCCGACTACCGCCCCAACGATCTGGTCCGGGCCGGCTTCGCTGCCGGCCCGGGCGTTCGACTTACTGTGGGGCCGCCGCCTGGATGGCATCGAGATGTGGTTTCAGCGGGTCGACGACGTTTTCGGCACTTCCTTCCGCATCGAGGACCTGAACATTGTCCCTCGCGGTGTCGAACGCAGACCATTTCGGTAGGCCTGCACCGTTCGGATCGCCCTTGCGGATGAAATTCACGGCATAGGCGTTGGCGAGTTTTCCGGCCTTGGCGTCTTCGGCGGTCAGTGCCGCGCCGTATTTCACTGCGACGGTGTCGAAGAAATACGGGATGTCGGTGGCGTGCGGCGCACCGGCCCAGTCCTTGCGCATCGATGCCGCGACATAGCCGAACCGGTACAGGAATGCCGGTTGACCCACGCGCTGGGTTTGCTGCGCTACGAACCGCGCAGGCTCGACCATCAGGCGATCGCGCGCAACTTGCGGGCCGACCTCCGACAAGGCGGCCGTACCGCCGGGATCATAGGCCGCGCGAACCGCGGCGGCCTGCGAGCCGAACGCGGCGAACAGCGCATCCTTCGATTTTTCCGAAAAGAACCCGATATCCGCGCTGGTCGATCCGACCATCATCGGGATCCTCATCGCCGTGCCTGCTCGCATCGCGCCATCGGTGGTACCCACCACGATCCGGCCATCGACGATCGGCCCACCGACATAGGTCGGCTTGTCGACCGGACCGCGGTTCGCGAGGTTGATGTCGCCGCGCACCCGCTCTGCCGGTAACGCACGCAGCGCCGCTAGCGCCTTCGCATCGGTGCCGGCGATGCCGACGCTCTGCGCGAAGTTCATGCCCATCTCTTCGGCCGACACCTCGCCCGGCCGGGTCGCGTGCAGCGCCACGCCGCCGACCAGTTTGCGGCCACCGCCCGACATCGAGATCGCCTGTTGGAACAAGCCCTTCGCCATCGGCGACGCCATCAGGTTCAACACCGAAGAGCCGCCCGCGGACTCGCCCATCACCGTCACCTTGGCAGGATCGCCGCCGAACTTGGCGATGTTGGCCTGCACCCATTTCAGCGCGGCAATCTGATCGAGCAGTCCGTAATTGCCGAGCGGTCCCTCATTGGCGCCGCTGAGCGCGGGATGCGCGAAGAACCCGAACCGACCAAGTCGATAGTTGAAGCTGACGAACACGACGTCCTGCCGCGCGAACGCCGCACCGTCATAGACCGCGGGCGACGACCCGCCGTTGACGAACCCGCCGCCATAGATCCAGACGACGACCGGCCGTGCCTTGGCGTGCGCCGCGGGACGCCAGATATTCAGGACCAGACAATCCTCCGCCGGGGTCGCACCAAGCGGTGCCGCGTCGCTGGGGAACGGCAGCTGCATGCAGTCATGGCCGAACGCGGTTGCGGCCCGAACCCCCGACCAGGGCCGTACCGGTTGCGGCGCACGCCAGCGGAGCGGCCCCACCGGCGGTGCGGCGAAAGGAATGCCCTTGAACGCGATGACCGCCTTATCTTCGATGCCGGTGACCGACCCGCCGGCGATCGTGATCGGCGGCGTCGGCCGCTGCGCCGCTGCGTCGACAGCGGCAATCATCGCGATCAGCGACGTCGTGATGGATATGATCGAAGCCGTCCGCACCATTGTCTCTCCCGATTATCTTTGACCGCAAGAGATGCCCCGGCTTCGCGCGCCCGGCAATGCGAGTTTCCTGATCGCATCATGCCGAAATGTGATCGATTGGGGCCGATTGTGGCGCCTTTCACCGACAGGCGAGGAACCTTCCAGTGAAGCATTATCCGTTCGCATACTGCATGCTGGACTATCCGGATATTATATCGATCGATCACGGATTTGTATTTTACTGATAGCCTTGCGCGTGTGAACACGATGGCAGGTCGAGGTGATGTGGCGTGATGACGCTGCACAGACGACACTATTCAACGACGAGCGGGATGCAAAGTCCACGCCGATCAGGAGGGGATAACGATGAGCAAGCTGTTGTTGGTATGTGGGGTTTCCGCGATCGCTTTCCTTGCGCCGCCGGTAGCAGCCCAACAACTCGGGCCGCCGTCGACGCTTCCGGACCAGAGCGTGCAGCAGGCCGGTGCCGCCCCGGCCTCTGCGACCCCGGCGGAATCGAACAGCGCATTGCAGGCGACAGAGGGCGATATTGTTGTCACCGCCAACCGAAACGAATCGCTCGCCTCCAAGACACCGATCGCGCTCACCGCGATCAGCGGTACGGCGCTGTTGTCAGCGGGCATCACGAACCCGACCACGCTCGGCGAGCAGGTGCCGAACCTTTCGATCGATCGCGGCAATGGCCTGCAGATCACGATCCGCGGCATCACGAGCACCGACGGCACCGAAAAGGGCGATCCGTCCGCCGCATTCATGACCAACGGCATTTATATCGCGCGCCCGCAAACGCAGGAGGTGAGCTTCTACGACATCGCCCGCGTCGAGGTGCTACGGGGTCCGCAGGGTACGTTGTTCGGCCGCAACACCACCGCTGGTCTGATCAACGTCATCACCAACCATCCCGTCAATCGCTTCGAGGCTTCGCTCGACGCGAGCTATGGCAATTACGACAGCCGCCTGCTGACGGGCATGATCAACGTGCCGCTCTCGGATTCCATCGCCGTCCGCGCAGCGTTCAACTACGACCGCCGCGACAGCTTCCTCGAGTCCGGGCCACGCGTCCGTACCGATCTCAGTCCGTTCCGCGACAACGTGTCTGGACGGCTGTCGGCGTCGTGGTCGAGCGGGCCGGCCAAGCTGCTGATCGTAGGCGATTATTCGCATGTGGGCGGACAGACGCTGAACACTGTTCTCGCGAGCAATTTCTTCACCGGATACAACACGGTCGGCGTCGATCCGGTCTACAATCCCGTCTCGGGCAATACGGCCCAGCGCACCGTCGTCTCACCCTATACGACCAAGCTTGGCCGCGATAACGACATCTACGGCGTGCTGGCCGATTTCAGCTACGACTTTGGCGGAGTGACGCTCAACTATCTCGGTTCCTACAGGAAGTTCGAACGGCGCGAAGACCTGAGCGTGACGCCGGGTACCGGCCTAACCGTCTATCCGTCGCGCGACGATGCCGCGTACCAGCAGAACAGCCAGGAACTGCGTCTGTCGACCGACGTCGGACCGCTCTCGATCCAGGCGGGTGGCTATTATTTCCACGAGACCGGCTTCCAGAATTACTACATCTTCGGCCTGCTCAACGCCACGCCGGGCGCTCCCGGCTACGTCTTCGGCTTCCCGCAGCGTCACGTGAAATCGGAATCGCTTGCCGGCTTCGGCCAGGCGACGCTGAAGCTGACCGACAGGTTTCGCGTGACTGGCGGCGTCCGCTATTCGCACGACGAGAAGGCGCGGATCGGCGCGACCGTCATCTGCGGATCGGTCGCCTGCACCGGCGTGGGGGATTCGAGCACGGTCAACAATGCGGCGAGGACGTTTTCGAAGGTCACCTATCGCGGTGGCGTCGACTACGACCTGAATTCACGCAGCCTGCTCTACGCGGTCGTCTCGACCGGCTACAAGGCGGGTGGGTTCAACGATGGTTGCCAGGCGGGAACGGGCACCGGCTGTACGCTGAGCGAAACCGCGCTCTATTATAATCCGGAGACGATCACGTCGTACGAGGGCGGCATCAAGACGCATCTGGCGGGCAACGTGCTGCGCGTGAACCTGTCGGGCTTCCATTACGACTTCGCGGGCATCCAGCTGAGCCAGCTCTCCACGATCTGCGGCGGCCCGTGCCAGGTAACCACCAATGCCGGCCAGGCGAAAGTCGACGGCGTCGAGCTCGAAACGGTCGTGAACCCAGGTCCGAACACGCGCTTCGACGCATCGGCCTCGTGGTTGAACGCGCGCTACACGAACTTCTTCCCGACACCGACCGTCAGCTTTGCCGGCAGGAAGCTCGACCGGTCGCCCGAATGGACGGTGACAGCGGGGATCACGCAGACCGTTCCGCTGGCGGGCGGCGGTAACATCCAAGCGTCGGCACGCACCCGCCTCAGCGACAGCTACTATTTGTCGGCTCTGGGTACGCTCAACCAGTTCCGCCAGCCCAGCTTCACCAAGACCGACCTGTCGCTCACCTACAACGCACCGGGCGAGCGCTGGTATCTTCAAGGCTTCGTGCGCAACGTGGAAAACAGCATCGTGGTATCGGGGGCATCGTCGGGCACGTATAGTGGCGTTTCGTTGCAGGACCCACGCACCTATGGCGTGCGGACGGGCTTCCGGTTCTAAACGCGCTATATCGACCAGTCGCCGCCGCCGAAGGCGTGCCGTCCCGGCGGCGGCTGTGACTGCGCGGCGGCTTCGGCGATCACCGAGCACGCCTTCCAAGCCTAGCTTTTTGCCTACGCTGCGTCCTGTGCAGCATCGTGCCTCGGCTACGAACTCTGGCTGCTGATCGGCGCACCTTCGGACCTTCCCTGCGGTAGAGTTGCGGTGTCTTCTTGCAGTTGATCGTTATGCCGGCTCGCCGCTGTGTGTCCGCGCTCAAGAGGTCGCGCACGGTGTTCCGTGCCGTCGGCACATATGCGCCACCACTGGCCCAGCCTCAGCTTCCCTCGGAACGCCGACGCCCTGTCGTGCCGGTTGTCGTCCCGCGTTACGCGCCGGCCGAATACCTTCCCTTCCCGTTTGGGAAGGGGCGAACCTACTGAAAAAATGGTGCTGCCGGTGAGGATTGAACTCACGACCTCAGCCTTACCAAGGATGCGCTCTACCACTGAGCTACGGCAGCACTCGCTGGCATCGCTGCCGGCGGAGTGGGGCTAAGAGACGAGGGCGGGATGATTGTCAAGGCACCGCGCCGCAATGTAGGGCATATTTATGGATGATCGGGATCGAAAGGCGGCGGAGAAGGCCGAGCGCATGGCCGCCGCGCTGCGCGAGAACCTGCGGCGGCGGAAGGCGCAGGCGCGTGCCGTGGGGGCTGCGCCTGCGGTGAAGGACGAGCCTTCTCGTTGAGCGCCCTTAAGACAATGGTGCGCATTTGGCGGTGAGCCAGGCGCGATCTTCCGCGTCGGTCATTTCGGGAGCTAGAACCTCAAGCACCCGTGCGTGATAGTCGTCGACCCAGTGGCGTTCTTCCGCGGTCAGCAACGCCGGCTCGATCAGCGTGCGTTCGATCGGGCAGAAGGTGAGCGTCTCGAAGCCCAGCATCTCGCGGTCGGCGCCGGGGATGGCGCGCGGTTCGATCAGGATCAGGTTCTCGATGCGGATGCCGTATTCGCCTGCCTTGTAGTAGCCGGGCTCATTGGAGAGCATCATGCCGGCACGCAGGGGCTCCATCGCCGCGCCGCCGGGATAGTTCGGCGATGCGATGCGCTGCGGGCCTTCGTGGACTGCGAGATAGGCGCCGATGCCGTGGCCGGTGCCGTGCGCGAAATCGAGGCCGGCCTCCCACAGCGGACGGCGGGCGAAGGCGTCGATCTGGCCGCCCATCGTGCCGTCGGGGAAGACGGCGGTGGCGATGCCGATATGGCCCTTCAGGACGCGCGTGAAGCGGTCGCGCATCTCTTCGGTGGGTTCGCCGATCGGCATGACGCGCGTCACGTCGGTGGTGCCGTCCGCATATTGGCCGCCGGAGTCGATCAGGTAGAGCTGGCCGGGTTCGATCGGCGCGCTCGATTCCTCGGTGACGTGGTAGTGCGGGATCGCGCCGTGCGGGCCGGTGGCGGAAATCGTGTCGAACGAGGTGTCCTTGAGGACGCCGGTCTGTTCGCGGAAGGCGAGGAGCTTGGCGGCGGCGCTGAGTTCGGTTTGCTCCCCCTTTACGCATTCGGTTTCTACCCAGCGGAGGAAGCGCGCGAGTGCGGCGCCGTCTCGGGCGGAGGCGGCGCGGTGGCCGTTTATCTCGACGGGGTTCTTGATTGCCTTGGCGAGGACGACGGGGTCGCGCAGCGGCAGTATCTTTGCGCCGCCGGCCTGGAGCGCTTGCGTGATTGCGGCGACCGCGCGTTCGGGGTCGGCGGCGACGCGCTTGCCGGCATAGGTGGCGAGGGCGGCGGCGAAGGCGGTGCGGTCGTGGAGGCGGACCGCGTTGCCGAGATGCTGACGGACTGCGTCGTCGAGCTTATCGGGGGCGACGAACAGGTCGGTCGTGCCGTCGGCGCCGACGATCGCATAGGATAGCGCTACGGGGGTGTGGTCGACGTCGCCGCCACGGACGTTGAGCGCCCAGGCGATCGAATCGAGTGCGGTTAGAACGACCGCGTCCGCGTTCTGCTCGGAGAGCCAGTCGGCAATGCGCGCGCGCTTTTCAGCAGAGGAGGCGCCGGTGAACTGGTCGGGCTGGACGGTCAGCTTGGCGGGGGAGGGGGCGGGGCGGTCGGTCCAGATCGCGTCGATGGGGTTGGTGTCGACCGCTACCAGCGTCGCGCTGCGTTCCGCGAGGGCTGTGGTGGCTTCCGCGACCCAGGTGCCGGTGTGGAGCCACGGGTCGTAGCCGATGCGGCCGCCTTCGGGGGCGTGCTTGGCGAGCCAGGCGGCGGGGCTGGTCTGGGGGACGGGTTCGTACGCCCAGTGCGCGCCGTCGACCTGTTCGCGGACCTGGATCGTGTAGCGACCGTCGGTGAAGATCGCGGCGCGGTCGGCGAGGACGACGGCTGTGCCGGCCGAGCCGCCGAAGCCGGTGAGCCAGGCGAGGCGCTGTGCGTAGCCGCCGACATATTCGCTCATGTGTTCGTCGGTGAGCGGGATGACGAAACCATCGAGATTATCGGTGTTTAGCTGGGCGCGGAGGGCGGCGAGGCGGTCGGCTAAGCGGGCGGTCGGGATCATCGGTTCGGTCTCTCGTCAAAAGTGAAGTATAGAGAGTGCAGACGCTGGCGAGGTTTCAATACTTGCATCCGGTGGGCGTTGCGGACGGGTGCGACGGCATCGGTATGGGCGTGGATCGGCGGTCATGGTTCATGCCGAGCGTTGTGACAGAAAGCAGATGTGTAGGACAGCGGGGGAGGGAATGCGCTTGCAGCGTTGGCGGTACTTTCGACCATTTTCCCGAGGTAGGACGTGGCTGGTTGGAGCGGCGATGGCTGAGGACCGCGATTCGTTACGGTGACCCTTCCAACTGGGCCCCGGCCTCCGCCGGGGTGGTGTTCTTAGCGGCTATCGCGCGTTCCTGCTCCTTGTTCTCCCGCGAAGTCGGGAGCCCAGACTGGGTCCCCGCCTTCGCGGGGAAACAGGGTTAGGGGCGCCACCGAAGTTTTGTACCACCCCGGCGGAGGCCGGGGCCCAATTGGGGGACGATGGTAACGAGGGATTGCGCGCAGTTACTGCGACCTTTCCAATTGGGCCCCGGCCTTCGCCGGGGTGGTGGGGTGGGGTGGGCGGTCTTTATCGATCGCTCCCCAACGCCGCAGCGTTTGGCTTCCTCCCCCCGCACGGCTAACACCGCTGCATGACCACGCCCCCCATCGCCGAACAGCGCCCGCACAGCTTCACCACGCATGGCGTGAAGATCGAGGATCCGTATGCGTGGCTGAAGGACCCGAACTATCCGGAGGTCGATGACGCCGACGTGCTCGCGTATCTCGCTGCCGAGAATGCGTATTTCGAAGCGCAGATGGCGCCGCACGAAGCGCTCACCGACACGATCTACGAAGAGATGAAGGCGCGCATCAAGGAGGATGAATCCTCGGTGCCGCAGAAGGATGGCGACTGGCTCTACTGGACTGCGTACGAGACTGGCGGGCAGTATAAGAAATGGTGGCGCAAGCCTGTGGCCGGCGGTGGCGACGAGCTGCTGCTCGACGAGCCGGCGCTGGCGGAGGGGCATGAGTATTTCCGGCTCGGCGCGTTCTCGATCAGCAATGACGGGCGCTATCTCGCTTATGCGATCGACGACAATGGGAGCGAGCGGTTCGAGGTTCGGGTCAAGGACCTGGATACCGGCGAGCACCTGCCCGATGTGATCCCGGGGATGCTCAGCGAGATCGTCTGGACCGCGGACGATGCGGGCTTTTTGTACGGGCTGGCGAACGAGCAGTGGCGGACGGACAATGCGCGGTTCCACCGGTTGGGGACGCCGATCTCCGAGGACGTCGTGCTGTTCCACGAGGAGGACGAGGGCTTTCGCGTCGGCGTCGGGGAGACGAGTTCGCGCAAGTGGATCGTGATTGCGACCAGCGATCATGTGACGAGCGAGCTGTATCTGCTGCCTGCGCACGAGCCTCTGGCGGTGCCGATCCTCGTTTCGGCGCGGAAGGTGGGCCGCGAATATGATGTAGACGAGCATGACGGGACGCTGTTCATCCATACCAACGACGTCGATCCGAATTTCCGGCTGTGCACCGCGCTGGTCGAGGAGCCGGATGCGTGGAGCGAGCTGATTCCGGCGTCGCCGCATTTCTATATGACCGGCGTGGAGTGCTATCAGGACTTCTTCGTCGTCGATGGGCGCGAGGACGGTCTCGATCAGATCGCGATCCACCGGTACGAGACGCCGACCGAGGGCAAGCGGATCGACTTCCCCGAGGCGAGCTATGTCGCCGGGCTGGGGGATAATCCCGAGTACGACATGACGGTGCTGCGGCTCGGGTATGAGTCGATGGTCACGCCGGGGACGGTGTACGACTATGACGTCGATACCGGTGAGCGGACGATGCTCAAGGTGCAGGAGATCCCGAGCGGCTACGATGCGGCGAAATACGCGACCGAGCGGCTCAAGATTACCGCGCGGGACGGGACGGAGATTCCGGTTTCGATCGTGTATCCGGCGGGGTTCGTGCGCGACGGGTCTGCGCCGTTGTTCCTCTATGCGTATGGCGCGTACGGCTATGCGATCCCGCCGGGCTTCTCGACCGGGCGGATGAGCCTGCTCGATCGCGGGTTCGCCTATGCGATCGCGCATATCCGCGGCGGCGACGATCTGGGCCAGCAATGGTATCTGGATGGCAAGCTGGAGAAGCGCGCGAACACGTTCAACGATTTCGTTGATGTGGCGAAGGCGCTGGTCGACGCGCAGTGGACGTCGGCGGGGAAGATCGCGATCGCCGGGCGGTCTGCTGGCGGCGAGCTGATGGGGGCGGTGGTCAATTCGGATCCCGAGCTGTGGGGTGCGGTGATCGCGGATGTGCCGTTCGTCGACGTGCTGAACACGATGCTGGACGAGAGCTTGCCGCTGACGCCGGGCGAATGGCCCGAATGGGGTAATCCGATCGAGGACGAGGCTGCGTTCGCGCTGATCCGGTCGTATTCGCCGTACGACAACGTGAAGGCGCAGGCTTATCCGCCGATGTTCATCAGCGGCGGGCTGAACGATCCGCGCGTGACCTATTGGGAGCCGGCGAAGTGGGCGGCTAAGCTTCGGTTGATGAAGACCGACGACAATGTGCTGCTGCTCAAGACCAACATGGGCGCGGGACATGGCGGCAAGTCGGGGCGGTTCGAATCGCTGCGTGAGGGCGCGGAGGAGCATGCGTTCGTGCTGTGGCAGCTGGGCGTCGCGGGGTGAGCCGGTTCACGCTCTCGATCACGGCGCAGGACGCGGATATCGACGAGCTTGGGCATGTGAACAATGCGGTCTGGGTGCAGTGGATCCAGGCCATCGCGACCGCGCATTGGGAGGCGGTGGCGCCGGCTGAGCACAAGCTGGCGTATGTGTGGGTCGTGACGCGGCATGAGATTGATTACCGCGGGAGTGTTGTCTCGGGGGAAACGGTCGTTGGTGAGACGTGGGTCGAGGGGGCGCCGAAGGGGGCTCGGTTCGATCGGCATGTTCGGTTTGTCGGGGATGATGGGCGGGTTAAGCTGGAGGCGGTTACGACCTGGGCTTTGCTGGATCGGGCGACCGGGCGGTTGATGCGGGTGCGCGAGGATGTGGCTGCGCCGTTTTACTCCTAGTCCCTCTCCCCTGCGGGGAGAGGGAGGGAGCGACGTAGTCGCGGAAGGGTGAGGGGTGTTGGGAGTTGGCGTTCTTAGCCTCACGCCCCTCTCCCTTCCCACCGCAAGCGCGGCGGGCCCCTTCCCTCTCCCCGGAGGGGCGAGGGAGTTTTTAGCCGCTGTTTCTTAGGGCGGTGGCGATGGCGTTGATGGAGAGGAGGATGCCTTCGCCGATGCGGGGGTCGTCCTCGCCTGCTCGGCGGCGTTTTATCAGTTCGATCTGGAGGAGGTTTAGCGGCTCGATATAGGGGAGGCGGAGGCGGATCGAGGCGTCTAGGGCGGGGTGCTTTTCGAGTAAGCGGGACTGGCCGGTGACTTGCAGAAGCCCATCATGCGTCTGGTGCCAGCCGTCGCGGATCGTGGTGAAGATTTCGCGGAGCTTGTCGTCTTCCACGAGCCCGGCATAGCGTTCGGCGATGCCGATGTCGGACTTGGCGAGCACCATCTCCAGGTTCGCCAGCGCGGAGGCGAAGAGCGGCCAGCCCTGCGCCATGTCCTTCAGCAGCGCCTTGTCCTCGAAATCGGCGATCGCACGGCCTACCCCGTACCAGCCGGGGAGCATGACGCGCGCCTGCGCCCAGCTGAACACCCAGGGGATCGCGCGGAGGTCTTCGATGCGGTCGGACTTGGTGCGGCTGGCGGGGCGGCTGCCGATCTTGAGGCCGGCGATCTCGGCGATCGGCGTCATCTGGCGGAAGAAGGTGCGGAAGCCCTCCGTACCGTAAACCAGGTCGCGGTAGCTGTGGAACGCGGTGTCGCTGAGCGTGTCCATTGCGGCCGAGAAGCTCGCGTTGTCGGCGTTCGACAGGCGTTCGGGTTCTAGGCTGGCGAGTAGCGTGGCCGACGCGATCGCTTCGAGATTGGTCATCGCGGCGTCGCGCGTGCCGTATTTCGCGGCGATCACCTCGCCCTGCTCGGTGATGCGGATGCGGCCCTGGACGGTGCCCGAGGGCTGCGCGCGGATTGCGCGGAACGCCGAGCCGCCGCCGCGCCCGACTGCGCCGCCGCGACCGTGGAACAGCTGCATGCCGACGCCGGCGGCTGCGAAGACAGGTTTGAGCGCGGTCGAGGCTTTCGAGAGCTGCCAGGTGGAGGTGAGGTAGCCGCCGTCCTTGTTGCTGTCGGAATAGCCGATCATCACTTCCTGATGGCCGCGTGCCTTGGAGATGGTGGCGATCTCGGAGAGTGCGAACCAGGCGGTCATGACGGCGGGGGCGGCCTCGAGATCGCCGATCGTCTCGAACAGCGGGACCGCCATGATCGCTGCCGTCGGCGTGTCGCCGGGGCGGTAGAGGCCGACTTCCTTGAGCAGGAGGTTCACTTCGAGCAGGTCGCTGACCGACTGCGCCATCGAGACGATGTAGTTGGTGATGCAGGCGGGGCCGTACGCGGCGTGCGCGTCGGCGGCGGCCTGGACGATCGCGAGCTCGCCGGCGGTTTCCTCCGAATATTCGGCGAAGCGCGAGGTAAGGGGGCGGGCGTTGGCGAGTTCGCGGCGGAGCAGCGCGACGCGGGCGTCTTCGTCGAGCGTGAGGTAATCGTCCTCGACCCCGGCGACCTTGAGCAGTTCGGCGACGACGCGTTCGTGGACGGCGCTGTTCTGGCGGAGGTCCAAGGTGGCGAGGTGGAAGCCGAACGTCTCGACCGCGCGGATCAGCCGGCCGAGCGCGCCGCCGGTCTTGAGCGCGATGCCGAGGCCGTGCGCGAGCGTAACGAGGTCGGCGCGGAAGTCGGCGGGGTTGGCGTAGGGCTCGCCGACGAGGCGGCCGGGGCGGGGGGCGTGCTTGCCGGTGAGCGCATCGTGCGTCGCGGACAGGCGGGCGTAGATGCCGGAGAGCGCGCGACGATAGGGCTCGTCGCTGCGGCTGGCGGCATCGTCGCCGCTGGCATCGGCAAGCGCCTGCACCGCGGCATCGGCGGGGGCGTGTTCGGTCGAGATCGAGAGTTCCGCGCCGAGCGCGTGCACCGCGTCGCAGTAGTAGCCGAGTACGGCCTCGCTCGCCTTCGACAGCGCGGTCTTGAGCGAGTCGGCGGTGACGTACGGGTTGCCGTCCCGGTCGCCGCCGATCCAGCTGCCGGGGCGCAAGAAACTGGGCGTGCGTTCGCCGAGTGCGCGGTCCCACCGCTGGTAGAGCGCGGGGAGCGCGGGGAGGAACACGTCGCGCAGGTAGCTGAGCGCGGTGTCGACCTCATCGGTGACGTATAGCCGATCGCGGCGCAGGACGCGCGTCTGCCAGAGCAAAGCGATCTGGCGGAGGATCGCGTCGTCGACGCTGTCGCCGTCGGGCGTGGTGTCGCGGCCGAGATCGCGCAGGCCCATCAGCTCGGCGATGCGGTTGCGGTGGTCGATCATGCTTTTCCGCCGCACCTCGGTCGGGTGCGCGGTGAGCACGGGGGCGATCAGCGCGTGGTCGAGCAGCGTGCGGATCTGGGTGCGGTCGATGCCTTCGGATTCGAGCTGGGCGATCGCGGAGGCGAGATCGGCGCCGTCTTCCGCGGCGATGCCCTGGCGGTCCTCGGCGAGGTTGGCGAGCATCGAGAACAGCATGAAGCCGCGGACGAAATCGAGCGTTTCGTCGAGGCTGAGCTTCTCGAGGCTGAGATCGACTGCGCGATCGTCGCCGGGCTTGCCTTCGGAGGCGTCGCGGTGGCGCTCGACCGACGCCTTGCGGATCGTCTCGGTAGCTTCGAACAGGCGCTCGCCGCCATAGGCGCGGATGACGTCGCCGAGCAGTTTGCCGAGGAAGCGGATGTCGGAATTGTTCGCGATTGCGGGAAGGCTTGCCATGATTCCCTGCTGCGCTGCGGCAGGGATCAGGTCAACTACGAACACCACACGACACGCTTAAATAGTCGCTTACTTAGAGCTTTACGCGACATATTGTTGCGGAGATCAGCGCTTACGCGACTCCGCGCGCTCTTCCGAGGTAACCGTGCCGTCGTGGTTCAGGTCCATCCTGTCGAACCAGGCGAGCGTGCCTTCGCTCCACTCGATCGCGGTGATGACGCCGTCCTTGTTGCGATCGAACGCCTTGATGCGCGTGTTGGGCGAGGGGAGTTCGTCCTTGGTGACCCGATCGTCGCCGTTGCGGTCGAGCGTGCGGAAGCGGCGTTCCATGCTGGCGCCGAAATCGAGCCGCGAGGTTACCGAGGGCGGCACGAAGCCGACCGCGTTGGCGTCGGCCTGCGCGCGTTGCGCGTCCTTGTCGCCGCACGCGGACACCAGAATTCCCGTCGCGGCGAGCGCCGCTACCAGTTTCACCTGCATAGTATCTCCCGTCGTATCGATGCCGTCAGGCCTCGAGTTCGATGTCCCAGTACAGCCAGTCGTGCCACGTGTCGTGCAGGTAGTTGGGCGGGAAGCTGCGGCCGTGTTCTTGCAGATGCCAGTTGGTCGGGCGGATCGCCTCAATATGGAGGGGCATCGCCGCCTGTTTGGGCGTGCGCCCGCCCTTTTTGAGGTTGCAGGGCGAGCAGGCGGTGACGACGTTCTCCCACGTGGTACGACCGCCTTGCGCGCGCGGCACGACATGGTCGAAGGTGAGATCGCGCAGCTTGCCGCAATATTGGCAGGTGAACTTGTCGCGCAGGAACAGGTTGAAGCGGGTGAAGGCGGGAAATTGCGACGGTCGGACGAACTGCTTGAGCGCGATCACCGAGGGCAGCTTCAGCGCGAAATTGGCGCTGCGCACTTCGCGTTCATAGGTGGCGACGATGTCGACGCGGTCGAGGAACACCGCCTTGACCGCGGTTTGCCACGGCCAGACACTGAGCGGATAGTAGGAAAGCGGCGTATAATCGGCATTGAGCACGAGCGCCGGACAACCATCCGGATGACGCATCAGATCGGGGTGAAACACGGCTCCTCCCACTCAGGCTTCGCAGAGCGCCCTATGGACGACAGCGATGACACCGCCATGACAGCACGCCGCGTGGCGGTCGGTCAAGCATGCTGAGCGACGGACCGGTCGTAACGCGGTTCGCACCGAGCCCGACGGGGCGGTTGCATCTGGGCCACGCGGTGTCCGCGATCCGCGCGCACGATTACGCGCGGGAGCGGGGCGGGCGGTTCCTGCTGCGGATCGAGGATATCGATGGGACGCGGAGCCGGCCTGAATTCGTGGCGGGGATTTTGGAGGATCTGGCGTGGCTTGGGTTGCGGTGGGACTCGCTGGTGTTCCAGTCGGAACGGCTGGCTACGTATGATGTTGCGCTGGAGGCGTTGAAGGCGCGCGGGCTGGTTTACCCCTGTTTCTGTACGCGGGCGGAGATTGCGGCGAGCGCGTCGGCGCCGCAGGGGGATGTCGGGCCGGTCTATCCGGGGATCTGTCGGGGCCAGAGCGCGGACGAGGTCGCTGCGCGGGGGGATGTGGCGCATTGCTGGCGGCTCGACATGGCGAAGGCTGTGGCGATTACGGGCGTGCTTGCGTGGGAGGATGCGATTGCCGGGACGGTTGTCGCCGATCCGCTGGCGCAGGGGGATGTCGTGCTGGCGCGGAAGGATGCGCCGGCGAGCTATCATCTCGCGGTGACTCTGGACGATGCGGCGCAAGGCGTGACGGACGTGGTGCGCGGGGTGGACCTGTTTGCGGCGACGGACGTGCACCGGGTGTTGCAGGCTTTGCTGGGGTTGCCGGTGCCGGCGTATCATCATCATCCGCTGGTGGTGGATGCGGCGGGGCGGCGGTTGGCTAAGCGGGATGGGGCGGTGTCGCTGGCGGAGATGCGGGCGGCGGGGGAGGATGGGGTGGCGTTGGCGGCTCGGGTACGGAGTGGGGGATGATGGCGATCGGCTAGCGGGGGCACGGTGAGCGCATGACCGGATTGGTGCCAATATCCTTCGAACACGGTGCGGTCGCCAACACAGCGCAGCCTGCAATTCCTTGTTCTCCCGCGAAGGCGGGAGCCCAGTCTGGGTCCCCGCCTTCGCGGGGAAACAAGGAGGAAGCGCGGTGTCCTACCAGTACCACCACCCCGGCGGAGGCCGGGGCCCAATTGGGGGACAGTTATGATGAGGCTTATCGCTTCGTAACCTTGGCTTTCCCAATTGGGCCCCGGCCTTCGCCGGGGTGGTGTTCTAATTGGCGCGCTAAAGCTCGATCCCCAACCTCGGCGCAGCCCACGTCATCGCCGCATACAGCGCGATCGTCAGCACGCACCCCGCCACCAGCGACACCCAGAACGGTGCACCATGCCGAAGCATCGCCGGGATCAGCAGAAACATCGGCAGTGACGGCAGCACGTACCAGAAGGTCGCGCCGGCATGCGCCGCCATCGTCCGCGGGTCGGGCTTGTCGCGCCAGAGCCAGATCATGCCGAGCACCGACACCAGCGGCAGCGACGCCACGAGTGCGCCAAAGCCGGGGTAGCGTTTGGCGATCTCCGACGCGGCGGCGATAAGAATGCCGGAAATCACGGCTTTCAGCGTCAAGTATAACATGCAGCATTTGCACGCATCACGAAGGGTTCCGCAACACTGCTACGGCCATTGCTAGCAGCATCCGGTGCGCTTACATTCCTTTCATGAACACATTCCTCGTCATCCTCCTGATCGCGGCGATGATCGCGACCGTCGTGGCCCTGGTGCGGGGCGTCGTGTCGTTCCTGCAGGAGGGCACGGCGCAGGTCCGTGATGGCAACGGGCCGAGCGCGGCATCGCTTAAGTCGAATCGGATGATGCAGCAGCGGATCTTCTTCCAGGCGCTAGCGATCCTGATCGTGGTGGTGATACTGTTCGCGGCAGGGCGGAACTAGGGTCTAACGCGCTTTGCTAACCACCGTCATTCCAGCGCAAGCTGGGATCTCGACGTTAGGCGGATGTCGCGAGCCACGAGGGATACCCCAGCTTTCGCTGGGGTGACGGACTTGTGACTCAGCATGGTCGGACAGAAGGAATCGACCGATGGTCAAGCTCAACAAGATCTACACGCGAACCGGTGACGACGGCACGACGGGGTTGGTCGACGGGTCGCGCGTGTCGAAGGCGAGTGCGCTGATGCAGGCGATTGGCGATGTCGACGAGGCGAACTCGGCGATCGGCGTGGCGGTGGTGGCGCTTGGCGACGATCCGCTCGCCGCTGCGCTGGAGCGAATCCAGAACGACCTGTTCGATCTTGGTGCCGACCTCGCGACGCCTGCGACCGACGACGGATTTGCACCGTCGGAGATGGTGTTGCGGATCGTGCCGGCGCAGGTCGAGCGGCTGGAACGCGAGATCGATGCGATGAACACGCATCTCGCGCCGTTGCGGAGCTTCATCCTGCCGGGCGGATCGCCGCAGGCTGCCGCGCTGCATCTGGCGCGGGCGATTTCGCGGCGCGCGGAGCGATCCGCGGTCGCGGCGACGCACGATATGCCGCTGAATCCCGCGGCATTAGCGTATGTTAACCGGCTATCCGATTTCCTGTTCGTGGCGTCCCGGGCGGTGAACCAAAACGGCGCCGGCGACGTTCTATGGCGACCGGGGGCTACGCGCGCGCAGGCGTGATCGGCGTTCGAGCGTTGCGGTACCGGGCGACGCGTTGAAGGATAATCGATGCCGCAGCCTGTTCGTCCCGATCTCAACGTTGCCCTTTCGTCGGATTTGAGCGAGCGTTTCGCTGCCGTACGCGCGTTGACGCTGGCGCTCGCCGCGCCGCTGTCGGATGCAGATGCGACGGTGCAGTCGATGGACGACGCGTCGCCGACCAAGTGGCATCTGGCGCATACGACGTGGTTCTTCGAGACGTTCGTGTTGCGCGATCACGTTGCTGGCTATGCGTTGCATGACGAGCGTTTTCCGTTCCTGTTCAACAGCTATTACGAGGCGGAGGGGCGGCGTCATGCGCGCGACCGGCGCGGTATGGTGACGCGGCCGTCGCTCGACGAGGTGCGGGCGTACCGCGCGCATGTCGATGCGGCGTTGCTCGACGCGCTGCCTGGGCTGTCGGCGGATGCGCAGGCGCTTGTGGCGCTCGGGTGTCATCACGAGGAGCAGCACCAGGAATTGCTGGTGACCGACATCCTCCACATGTTTTCGGAAAACCCGCTGGAGCCGGCGATGTGGCCGGCGCCGCGGAAAGTGCCGGTCGAGATGCCGGGGCCAATCAACTGGATCGCGCGCGAGAGCGGGATCGTCGAGGTCGGGCATGACGGCGACGGCTTCGCGTTCGATTGCGAGGGACCGCGTCACGCGGCTTTGTTGGTGCCGCATGCGGTCGCGGACCGGACCGTGACGAACGGCGAATGGGCGGCGTTCATCGCCAATGGCGGTTATACCGAGGCGCGGCATTGGCTGGCGGATGGTTGGGCTTGGGTGAAGGCCGAGGGCATCGTCGCGCCGCTCTATTGGGAGCAGGGCGAGGCGGGCTGGACGCGGTTCGGGCTCGACGGCCGCCGCGCGATCGACCCGGCGGCGCCGGTGACGCATGTGAGTTTTTTCGAGGCGGATGCGTATGCGAGCTGGGCCGGCGCACGGTTGCCGACCGAGTTCGAATGGGAGGCGGCGGCGGCCTCGCACGACGCGAACGGCGGCAACCAGATGGACGTGGCTGGGCCGGTCGAGCCTCGGCCAGCGGCAAATGGTCCGGCGTTTTTCGGCGATGTCTGGGAGTGGACCGGCAGCGCTTACCGCCCGTATCCTGGGTTCGTGACGGCAGCTGGCGCCGTGGGTGAATACAACGGCAAGTTCATGAGTTCGCAGTTTATTCTGCGCGGGGGCAGTTGCGCCACGCCGCGCGGGCACGCGCGCGCGAGCTACCGCAATTTCTTTTATCCGCATCAACGGTGGCAGTTCACCGGCGTGCGTCTCGCGAAAGATATCTGATGTTGAAGCCTGAGATCGAGGACGGCCAGCAGACGCTCGCCGACCCGCAGTTCCGTGCGGACGTGCTGGACGGGCTTGCGCGGCGGCCGCGCGCGATCCCGGCGCGCTGGTTCTACGATCGGCGCGGCTCGGAGCTGTTCGAGAAGATCACGGATCTGCCCGAATATTATCCGACGCGGACCGAGCGTTCGATCCTGGAGACGGCGTGCCCCGAAGTGGCGACGCTTGCAGGCGAGGGCCGTGCGGTCGTCGAGTTCGGCTCGGGATCGTCGACCAAGACGCCGATCCTGCTCGATGCCGTCGCGCCGTCGGTCTATGTGCCGATCGATATCTCGGGTGATTTCCTGCGTGAGTCGTCGAAGGTGCTGGGCGATCAGTTTCCCGACCTGCTGGTGCTGCCGTTCGAGGCGGACTTCATGCGGCCGTTGAGCTTGCCGAAGACGATCGCGGATACGCCCAAGCTCGGCTTCTTTCCGGGGTCGACGATCGGCAACATGATCCCGCTGATGGCGGTCGACCTGCTGCGCGCGATGCGGTCGTCGCTCGGTGTCGGCGCGATGCTGCTGATCGGGATGGACCGGATCAAGGGCGAAGACGTGCTGGTGCCCGCGTATGACGATGCGCAGGGCGTGACGGCGGCGTTCAACCTGAACCTGCTCGAGCGGATCAACCGCGAACTGGACGGCGATATCCCGGTCGACGCGTTCCGGCACAAGGCGGTCTGGAACGACGATCGCGCGCGGATCGAGATGCATCTGGAAGCGGTGCGCGATGTCGCGTTTACCGTCGATGGGCGATCGTTCGAGGTCGCCGCGGGCGAGACGATCCACACCGAGAACTCGCATAAATATGGCGCACGCGATGCCCGGATCCTGTTGCGGTCGGGCGGGTGGACGCCGGTGGCGGCGTGGACCGATCCCGAGGGACTGTTCGGCGTGTATCTCGCCGAGGCGCAGGTGGAGCGGCCCGCGCCCTGAGCGGCGGACCCGCCACGCTTTTGGCCAGAGGTTGCAGGCGTTAGGGGGGGCAGATCCGGCGCCTCGTATCCGAATGATACGAGGCGCTTTCGTTATATCCGGTCAGGCTTTCTCGACACGGAACTGGAACAGGTGCTTCTCGCCGTTCAGTTCGACCGCGAGAACCACCATTTCCCCGACCTTCGCCGTCTTGAGCTTCGAGCAGATGATGCGCCCGCCATACCCGCTCTCCGGGTCGAGCGTGGTCGTCTGGACATACTCGTCGTCGAGCATCTCCAGCGTCTTGTTCAGGCCGATCTGGCTCAGCGCGATCGCACCACCGCCGGCGGCAACGGATGCGAGCTGTCCATCGCTGAGACCGGGACGATCGATGACCGTGCGGTAGACGCGCCCGCCCGGTGCGTAGGTCGTCACCGTCGTGTTGTTGTTCTGCGCCGCGGCGGCGGCACCCGCGAGCATCGCGTAGCCGATCTGCGACCACATCGCGCGCTTCTTGGTCTTCGACTCCACCTGTTCCTTGGTGAAGACAGGCAGCGTTTCGGTTCCATAGAAGAACGACATGTTCTCGACGCCGACGTTGATCGGCGCTTTCGACTTGTTGTACACCGCGACCCGGAACGTCAGGCTTCCGTGATCGAGACCCGGCAGGGGAACGACGCGGACGGCAGCCTGCTGATCGGGCAGGTCCTCCTCGATCGTCGGCACGCCGCGATCGAAGCGAACGACCTGCGTAGATGTCGGCGCCGGCTTGATCTCGAGTTTCGCGAACGCAGGCGTCGCCGTCAGTGCTAACGCACTGAAAATAAACAAAGTCTTCATTGTGCCCCCATGTACGGTGGATCCCCATCCACCTTCGAGGGCGCTTATCATAAGCTAATCAAGATGATCAACGTAGTAAGACTTACAATTGATCTAGTCATTTTGGGTTTAGTGTATCGAAGACATTCGAGGTGGGGGTAAGTCATTGGATCTTCGCACCGTTTATTGGGGCGTTGACTTGGCGCACCAGGTCGTGATGTCGGCGATTTTGTGCGCGTGAAGCGCTGTATCGGCCGCTGGGTCGGTTGCCTTCGATTTGGCTCGGGCATAGGGTCAGGTAGTTTTACGAGCGAGGACTAGTCCCATGAACGCCGCCGATGAACGTCGCCGAACTGGAAGAAGGCACCTCTTGATTGCAGCAGTCATCGTCGTCGTGGCGATCACGCAATATGCTGGCTTGAAAGACGCTGTTCGCGACTTTGATCATGGCTTCCGGGATGGCGTCGGCGGGCGCTAAGCCGGGCCAATTTCGAGCATTGTCGGTTACCTGGGGCCTAAAGCAGCCTGACCGCTTTCCTCTCCCGATTCCGGTCATTCCGCTTATGCCGGAGGACTTGGCCGGTATCTCGCTCATTCGGTATTAACCGTTGGCGCTCATAACAAGACTGGCGTCGAACAGGCCGGATGTGAATGGTGTGGAAACAGGTCGACCCAAATTTCGTGTCGAGTGGAAGGACGGCGTCGAGCATCTTCGGCTCCCGGCACAGAAGGCGTGGGTCGGATCGGCAGTCCTGAGTATCTGGCTGCTCTTTTGGGCTTGGGGCGGCAGCAAGGCGGTAATCAGCCACTATCAGGATGCGATGACGCTAGCTTGGCTTGTCGTATTCGTGCTGGTGTTGGCCGCAACAGCGGTTTTACTCGTAGGTCAACTCGTCGGCGTCGACATCATTCGGGTACATCACGGCGAGTTGGCGATCACAAGACGTGCTGGCCCGTTTGCACGTACGTGGCGGTATGACACCCGCATGATCGACAATCTGCGGATAGATATGTCCCAATGGGCCGGAGAGGATACTGACGGAGCCCAGTATGTACCTTTCACGAAGCAACAATGGGGCACCGTTCGCTTCGACTACGGCGCCGAAACGATCCACCTGGCTCCCCATGTCGACGCGCCCGAAGCACTACAAATTGCCGACTGGCTTCGACGACGCTTGCCCGTTTCGGTATCCTGCTGACGGACATATTCGTCAGGCTGCCACCTCGACCGAAGCGCTGTAAAACGTCCGCTTTCCGCTTCAAAGCGGCCGTTCCGCAATCGCCCAATTGCGGACATCGTAGCTTAATGCTTAAAAGGTGGCGTGCCTGATACTACAACACCCAATGATGATCACCGAGTTCGCCCTGTAGCCCGCCATATAAGCGGCCCCCTGATGCTCGGGCTTTTGACTATACCATTGTTGTTCGGCTGGTTTCTAGCTCGCAGGGGATATCCCAATAGTACGAGGGCAGTCGTTGCGGCTTATGCTCTGCTCGCGCCAGCAATCGCAATTTTGGTGCGTTAGCACGGGGCCAACGTTAGGCCGCTTTCCTTCCCATACCGGCCATTCCGCTAACGCCCAATTGCGGACATTCTGCTGAACCGACTACCATGCCTCCGATAGTCGAAGTGGAGGCGATGTGGGCAAGAGGCAACGAAGGAAGTTCAAGGCAGCAATTGGGCCGCCACCGAGCGGGTATAATCCGGGAAGGGGCCGAGATTATTTCGTCATTTCCCTTGTCGTGCTGCCAATCATGGTAGCTGCATCTGCGTTCGCTGGTGCACCGGTTTCGCCCTTGGGTGCCGTTGCCGTTGTGGTAGGATTTTCAGTTTTGGCCGGGGTGGTAGGGACATTCACGGACAACATCGGGTTCTAAATTGTCCCGTCTGTGAATGTCCGCTCTCCTCTCCTTTCCGCCATTCCGCTTGCGCCCGGAGGCGGACGTCGCAGTGTTCGCAGCGCTCGCATGCACCCGGCTGATCCTGCTTGTCTTGAAGCAACCCTCGGCCGGCTTGTATCGTGATGTTGGCGGCGGGGTGATGCTGTCCTAGATTGCAAGGGCGCCGTAGGCTGGAGAACTGAAATGCGGTTGGTCCTTTCCGTCGCTATGCTGGTGTCCACTCTCGTCACCGGGGGTGAGGCGAAGGCGCAAACGGAATTGCGGGCGAGTGTCGATCTATCCGAGTGGACGCCATCGCAGAACCTGGTGCTCAACCTATTGACCGGCAGCTATGTCGTAACGCCGCCAACCGAGGGCTGGCCCGAGGCGAGACCGCAACCTGTTGCACGGCGAGGACGATTGGCGGGCGAGAACCTGCGGATGACACGCGCGCTTGCCGAGCAGGCGTTCAAAAGCGGACTGAGTGACAAAGAGTGTGAGGCCAGGAAGAGTCCCGGCGACGATATCGTCACCAGTAACGCGGTGGGCCCGATGGCGTTGATGCTGACCGATGGTCGCGTCACGCAAACATCAGCGCAAGACAGATGCCGAGCCGAGGCGGCAACCGCCCTATTCAGTTATGTAACGCGCTTGTTCGATCATCGCTCGCCATAAATGCGCAGCGCATCGGTGCGTCCTGCACGAGCAAGCAACGCGCACTTCCGACTACCGCAAACGTCCGCTTTTCTCTCCTAATCAGCCATTTAGCTATTGTTGGATGGCCCCACCCCGACCCTCCCTGAAGGGGAGGGGGAAGGTTAGGGGCGTATGACCTTGGCGCGCCAGGTGGTGATGTAGTCGGTGTTGCCGCGGCATTCGCTCATGTCGGCTTGTTCGGAGAGGCGGAAGCGGGTGGTGTCCCAGACGAAGCCCTGGCGGGAGCCGCAGTCGCCGAGGCCGCGGCCCTTGGCGTAGCTGGTGAGGATGCCGTCCTCGAACGTGCCGTTGATGACGCTCTTTACGGGGGTGCCGGTGTCGGCGCCGGTCGCTTCGAAGCCTGCGGGGGCGTCGAGTTGGGCTGGGGTGATGCTCGCGCCATCGACGATGAAGAGTGCGCCGATCAGGTTGTAGGCGCCGGTCGAGCAGGGGAGGATGACGAGCGACTTGCCGCCGCCCAGCGCGTGCGTCTCGGGGGTGGTGATCGACTCGCCGGCGCCGTCGGGGAAGCTGGCGAGATCGCAGGTGGCGCGTTTGCGCATCGTCGCGACCTGGGCGGCGGTGAGCTTTGCAGCGGTGCCCGATGGCGCGATCGCGGTGATGATCGGGAGCGGGGGCGCGGGAGCGGCCGAGGGGGCGGGGCCCTTGGCGACGATCGCGTCCGTGCTGCCGGCGCGGCCTTGTCGTGCGTCGATGTAGCGGAGCGCGGCGGCGGCGCCCTTCAGCGAGACGGTGGCGAGCGTGGCGCCGTTCGCGTCGAGGATCTTCAGCGACTGGGCGTTGGCGATCGCCGCGGCTAGCGCGGCGGCATTGCGCAGGGCGATGGGCTTGCCGTCGACCGTGAAGCTGGCGGGCGGGCGCTTGGTGGCCGCGTCGTCGTTGCGGGTGTCCAGCGCCAGCGCGATCTTGCCGCCGCCGCTTGCCACCGGGCCGGGCTCGCGCGTGAGGTTGAGCGTGATCATGCTCTCGCCGCCCGCCTCGGGAAGGAGCGAGCCGAGCGTGCAGCGCAGCGTGTTGTCGCAGCCGACGGTCCAGTCGGTGAAGGTCTTCAGCGCGCCCGGCTTTGGGGGCGTGTGCGAGTCGGCGGCGGGGGTCGGCTGGGGTGTCGTCGGCGCGGCGGGGGCTGGCTCGGTCTTTGGCGCCGTCTCCGCCTTGGGCTGGGGTGCGGGCTGGCTCGGCGAACAGGCTGCGAGCGGCAGTATGGCGAGGGGCGCGAGGGCGGAAAAGATCGGTTTGCACAGCATTGTTGCAGTCTAGCGCTCTGGCTGCGCGGGGAAAAGCGGCTAGGGAGGGGGCAACAAATCAGGAGAGTGATGTGCAGACGATCGGCGTGATTGGTGCAGGACAGATGGGCGCGGGGATCGCGCAGGTGTCGGCGCAGGCGGGGTACCGCGTGCTGTTGGCGGACGTGTCGCTGGAGGCGGCGACCAAGGGTAAGGCGGGGATCGCCAAGGCACTTGGCCGGCTGGTCGAGAAGGAGAAGATCGCGGGCGAGGCGTGTGATGCGGCACTCGCGCTGATCGAGCCGGTCGCGAGCGTGGCGGACATGGGCGACTGTGGACTCGTCGTCGAGGCGGCGACCGAGCGCGAGGCGGTGAAGCGTGCGATCTTCGCCGAGGTCGGCAAGGTGCTGGGGCCGGACGCGATCCTGGCGTCGAACACGTCGTCGATCCCGATCACACGGCTGGCGCAGGCGGCACCCGATCCGGCGCGGTTCATGGGCGTGCATTTCTTCAACCCGGTGCCGGTGATGCGGCCGATCGAACTGATCCGGGGCCTGGCGACGTCGGACGCGACGGTGGCGGCGGTCGAGGCGTTTGCGGAAAAGCTCGGCAAGCAGGTGGTGCACGCGAACGACGCGCCGGGCTTCATCGTCAACCGCGTGCTGATGCCGATGATCAACGAGGCGTGCTTCGCGCTGGGCGAGGGCGTGGCGAGCGTGCGGGACATCGATCTCGCATGCCAGCTCGGGCTGAACCATCCGATGGGGCCGCTGACGCTGGCGGACTTCATCGGGTTGGATACGTGCCTGGAGATCACGCGCGTGCTGTTCGAGGGGACGGGCGATCCGAAGTTCCGGCCGGCGCCGGTGCTGGTGAAATATGTCGAGGCCGGGTGGTTCGGGCGGAAGACCAAGCGCGGCTTCTACGATTATTCGGGCGCGGAGCCTGTGCCTACGCGGTGAGCGAGCCGGGCACGTTCCGAGGATATGCTCGGGGGGTGACGGTCCCGCTGCGGTGGCGAGCAGCGGGACCCTGAGTAATCAGGTATATTTCGGTTCGTGATGTCATGATCGGTAATGTTCGCAAGTATTGGCGATTTGTGATTTGACACTATAATCTGTCATCTTTAGCAACATGGGATGACGTAACAAAACTGCCTTCGATCTGTATTAGCCCGCCCAGCATATCCCGACCATCTCGTCGGGTTCTGGGGGGTTATATTCGATGCGTTTCATTGGTGGACTGCGTAATCTTGCTTGCGTGTTGATGGGCGGGGCGGCGATGTCCGCGCTCGTCATTCCCGCTCATGCACAAACCGGGCAGGCGCCGGACGCGCCGACGGATGGCAAGACCGGCGAGGGCGCGACGCCTGCCGCGAGTTCGGACGGGCAGGGTGCTGGTCAGGGTGTTGGCCAGGGCACGGTGCAGGGTGAGGGATCATCCGGCGGGCTTGGCGATATCGTCGTGACGGCGACCAAGCGCGAGACCAATTTGCAGAAGACGCCGATCGCGATCTCCGTGCTGAGCGCGCAGAACCTCGCGGATCGCCATGTCCAGAGCCTGCTCGATCTCGCCGACGGCGCGGTGCCGTCGCTGCGGGTGACGACGTTCGAGGCGCGCCAGTCCGCGCTGACGATCGGGATCCGCGGCATCGTGCCGCTCGACGCCAACCAGCCCGCGCGCGAACAGGGCGTCGGCGTCTATATCGACGGCGTGTACCTGGGGCGCCAGCACGGCCTGAACGTCGCGCTGCTCGACCTGGAGCGGATCGAGGTGCTGAAGGGGCCGCAGGGCACGCTGTTCGGTCGCAACACCGAAGGCGGCGCGCTGAGCCTCGTCACCAAGGCGCCGACCGGCAAGTTCGGCGTCCGCGTCAATGGCGGCCTGAGCAACTATGGCGGCTATAGCGGCGACATCCATGTCGATTTCGACAAGCTCGGCGATTTCAGCGTCAAGGTCGACGGCGTGCTCCAGAAGCGCGGCCCGACCGTCAAGAACCCGCTTGCCGGCGCGAGCGGCTTCAACCAGTACGAGCGTCGCGGCGGGCGCGTCGCGGTCCGCTGGGAACCGGCCAGCAACTTTACCGCCGATTTCGCGCTCGACGCCGGCTATGATGCGAGCACGCCCTATTACAGCCAGCTGGTCAACTATACCGGCACCGCGACCATCCCGTCGATCGTCCAGGTCTCCGACACGCGCATGACGGTGGCCGATATCGGCGTACCGCAGCAGCCGAGCGTGTCGAAGACCGCCGGCGCGACGACCAATCTGAAATGGGAGGTGGCACCGGGCCTCGAACTCCGCTCGATCACCGCCTGGCGCCGGGTCAGCGCGACGCAGTGGGACAATAGCGGCGGCGCCCACCGCGTGCCGGTCTATTCCTCGACGGGGGCGTTCAGCCGCTACAGCCTGGCCAACCTGAACCAGCACCAGTTCAGCCAGGAATTGCAGGCGGTCGGCAGCGGCGCGCAGCTCGATTACGTCGGCGGGCTGTATTATTTCAACGAAACCTCGAGCGACAATGCGGCGACGCCGAACTCCAACATCTGGAACGCGGACGGCACCGGCTACACGATCAACTCGGCCGCGCTCGTCAATCCGTTCGCATCGATCGACCGCGCCAGCATCGCGCATTCGAAAAGCTATGCCGCTTACGGCCAGGCGACCTATACCCCGAACGTGCTCGCCGAGGCGCTGCACCTGACGGTCGGCGGCCGCTATACGCGCGACGACAAGGACGGCACGCTGGTCACGTTCCGCAACGTCGCCAACGGATCGACCTTCGACAAGTCGTGGGACCGGTTCAACCCGATGGCGACGCTGGCCTACGACGCCAGCGCCGACGTCCACCTGTATGCCAAATACGCGACCGCCTATCGTGCGGGCGGCGCGAGTTCGCGGTCGCCGACCTATCGCACGTTCGATCCCGAAGAGGTCAAGTCGTACGAGGTCGGCCTGAAGTCGCAGTTCCTCGACAACAAGGTCCGCTTCAATCTTGCCGGCTACATCATGGACCGCAAGAACAGCCAGATCGACTTCAACGCGATCTATGTCTCGAACGGATCGAACGTGAACGTGCTGGAGACGGTGAATGCGCCCGGCATCACCAAGATCCGCGGCGTCGAGGCGGATGTCAGCGTCAACCCGGTCGACCGCCTCACGCTGACCGCATCCTATGCCTATACCTATACCAAGGTGCCGCCGACCGCGAACCCGTTCAAGGACGATGCGCTGCAGGCCGTCTACATCGTCTTCACGCCGCGCAATGCCGCGAGCGGCGCGGTCGACTATGCCTACCCGCTGGGCGCGCTGACGCTGAAGGCGCATGTCGATGCGAACTACGCGCAGGCGACACAGACGTTCGATCAATATGCGACGAAGAACGATTCGTCGTTCATCGTCAACGGACGCCTGTCGATCGCGGACATCCCGATGAGCCACGGCGGTCTGCTGACGGTGTCGGCTTGGTCGCGGAACCTGTTGAACGAGTCGCACATCTATCGCCGGTCGCCCGAGAACGAGGCGACGCTGGGCGATTACGCGAACTTCAACGAGCCGCGCACGTTCGGGCTGGAGGGATCGCTGAAGTTCTGATCCGGTCGGCCGGTCCTGCGGGACCGGCCGACATTGCTTTCGCCGGGTGCTCGTATCCAGATCGGATGCGGCACCCGGATTCGTAACTCCGGTCGGGCTAGAACTGGCCGCCCACGTTGAAGGTGATGAGTTTGCTGTCGTCGCCGGGAGCCTTGAGCAACGCCTTGGCGAGATCGATGCGCAAGGGGCCGAACGGCGAGGTCCAGTTGACGCCGACGCCGACCGACAGGCGCGGGCTGGCGGTGTTGCCCGAATAGGTCTCCTTATAGGTGCCGAGCGCGTAGGTGTAGGGCGTGCCGGTATTGGTCGTCGTGCTGGCACCCGCCGAGTCGAGATACAGCAGGTCGCCCGCCGTGTTGGTGTATTGGCGCGTGCCGGCGACGCAGGCGACCGAGGTCGCATTGGCGGTCGCGCAGGTGTCGGTCAGCGTCGGGGTCTTGCCGCCGAACACCGCGCCGACATCCATGTAGATCGACGGGCGCAGGCCGAGTTCGCGCGCGCCAGCACCGAGCGGCAGTTCGAGCTCCAGACGCGCCTGGTAATAGGCGGTGCCGCCGAGCGCGGTCTGGGTGTTCGAGGTGCTGCTGGTCGACAGCGTCGCGGGGACGGTCGAGGTGTCGTAATAGGTGCGCGTCACGCGCGGGCCGACGCCGCGAATGTCGAAGCCGCGCATCTGTGGGTCGCCGAGATAGAAGCGGTCGGTGAGCCGGACGTCCTGGCCGAGACCCTTGATATACCCGCCCTCGGCATGCGCCGACAGGATGAAGCTCGACCCGAGGTCCATGTACTTGGTGTAGTTGGCGGTGCTGCGGATGTATTTCGTGTCGCCGCCGAGCCCGGCGAAATCCTGGCTGACGCTGAACTTGCTGCCCTTGGTCGGGCGCAGGCGGCTGTTGGTGTTGTCGTACACCAGCGAATAGCCGATCGACGAGGTCCAGCGATTGCCGACCGCGTCGCACAGATACGTGCCGGCGATCCCCGGATCGCAGACGCCGTTGGTGTAATAGGTGTCCTGGTCGAGCGTGACCTGATCGTAGGACAGTCCGTAGCGTGCGGTGGCGGACCAATATTCGGTGAGCGGCACCGCGGCGCGGATCTGGAAGCCGGTCGAAATCTGTTCGTAGGTGGTGTCGTCGCTGTCGCCGGTGGTGCTGTACGAGCTGTAGTCGCGGCGAAAGACGTCGCCACCGAGCGCGATGTTGGTGTCGAACAGATAGGGCTCGGTGAAGCCAAGATTGACCGATTTCGAATAGCTCGACACGCTGACGTTGGCGCGCAGCTCCTGCCCCATGCCGCGGAAGTTGCGCTGGGTGATGCTGGCCGAAGCGATGAAGCTCTCGAGGCTCGAATAGCCCGCCGACAGCTGGAGCTCGCCGCTCGCCTTCTCCTCGAGGTTGGTCTCGAGGATCACGCGGTCGGGCGCGGAGCCCGGCAGCTGCTTGATCGTCATCTTGTCCTGGAAATAGCCGAGCGAGTTGATCCGGTCCTCCGAGCGCTTGACCTGGAAGCTGTTGAACGCATCGCCTTCGGCTAGGCGGATCTCGCGGCGGACGACCTTGTCCTTGGTCTGCGTGTTGCCGTTGATCTCGACCCGCTCGACATAGGTGCGCTTGGCCTCGGCGATGTTGAAGTTGATCCCCATCGTCAGCGTGTCGGCGTCCTTGGCGAACTCCGGGTTCACTTCGGAAAAGGCGTAGCCGAACAGGCCCGCGGTCTGGCTGAGATTGTCGACCGAATCCTCGACGAGCTTGGCGTTGTACCAGTCGCCCTTCTTGAGCGGCAGCGTCGCAGCGAGCTTCTTGCTGTCGAAATCGCGGATCTGGCTGTCGACGCTGACGTCGCCGAATTTATAGCGTTTCCCCTCCTCCACCACATAGGTGATGATGAAGTCCTTCTTGTCCGGCGTCAGTTCGGCCACCGCGGAGGTGACGCGGAAATCGGCATAGCCTTGCGTCAGGTAGAATTGGCGAAGCTTCTGCTGGTCGTAGCTCAGCCGATCCTGATCGTAGCTGGTCGCCGACGACAGCAGCCGTTTGAAGCGCGCCTGCTTGGTCGCCATCTGCGCGCGGATCTGATCCTGCGAAAAGACGGTGTTGCCGAGAATGTTGATCTGGCGGACCTTTGACTTGGGACCTTCGCTGACCTCGAACACGACATCGACGCGGTTCTGGTCGAGACTGACCATCTTGGGATCGATCACCGCGGCGAACCGGCCTTGGCGCCGGTAGAGCTCGATGATCCGCGCGATATCCTGGCGAACTGCGGTGCGGGTGAAGATCTGGCGCGGGGCGAGCTTGATCTCCTTGGTGATCTTGTCGCTCTTCAGCGCCTTGTTGCCCTCGATCAGGACGCGGTTGACGATCGGGTTCTCGCGCACGCGGAGCACGATGTTGCCATCCGCGACGCCGGCGATCGAGTAATCCGCGAACAGGTCGCTCGCCTGCAGATCCTTCAGCGCCTGGTCGAGCGTCTCCGCCGAATAGGGCGCGCCGACCCGCAGCTTGGTGTAGCTCAGCACCGTCTCGGGCTCGATCCGCTGCGAACCCTCGACGCGGAGGGTCTTGATCGTGCGGGTAGCGGGAACGGCGGGAACGGCGGGTGGCGCTAGCGGGACCTGTGCCGCAGCTGGCGTGACCATCGTCCCGGCTATGACCAATGCCAGCGAACCGGCGCCTAAATCGAACTTCATGCCTGCGTCTCCGGGGGTGAACCGCGGCGCTGTGGGGGGCATGTTTCCCCGGGATGTTCCGATGTGTCGGGAGATCGCAGGACTGCAACACGCCAACACATCGGCGCGGCGCGCGCGGCGCGATCGCACGCACCCCGGCAACGCATGTCAGCGTATGTCGCCGCATGTCGCAATCATGTCCGCCGGCACGGTGGAGGACATGCCCGGGACATTCGGCGCGGATAGTGAGCCTCATGCAGGTCGATGCCCCGCCTGCATGAGTGAAAGGCCATCATGCGCGTTGCCATCAAGGGTGTCCCGGCACCCGAACCCATCCGCCCCGCCGCCTCGCCGCCGATCATCGACAACCCGTTCGCGCCCGAGATCTTCGCGACCGGTTTTGCAGGACTCGCCAATTTGAGCGGCGTGATCGTGCTGACGCTGGAAAGCGCGCGATGCGACCATAGCCGCCAGCCGCCCGCCGTCGACCGGGTCGTCGTCGGCCGGATCGCGCTGACCAGCGGTGCCGCGCAGGACCTGGTGGCGGGCCTCAACCAGTTCCTGGAGCAGCAGGGATTGAGCCCGTCGAAGGCGATGGCGGGCGGGGCGACGTTTCAATGAGCGCGCCCGCGAACGGCATCGGAGGACCGCGGCCGGCAACCGGCACGCGGATGGCTCCGCTGGCCACCATCGTCGCCTATGGATCGATCCACCAGACCGTGCGGTTCGATCCGATCATGGTGTCGGGGCGGGTGCTGGCGAGCCGAATCGTCCGGATCGCGGCTGCGCTGCCCCGGATCCGCGTGCGGCGGATCATCTTTGCGGTGCGGACGATCTAGGTTTCGCGAAGGTCGCAGTCAAAGTCGGATGCGTCGGGCCGCGACGCTCCGGCAGCGCGACCGAAGCGAATACCGGCATTCGGACGGATGTTTCGGTCGTAACGTTGCAGTAAGCCAACCCGGTTATTAGATGTCAGTCACTTAGCCCGGATTGACGAGTAGACGGCCTTGACCGAGAGCACAGACGGCGCCGTCGAGCGCGCGCCGCCCAGTCCGGGAGCGATAACCGCCGACGCGGAGCGCATTGCCGCCCAGGTGATCGGGCAGGACGTCGGGACTGACCCGTTCGTCGCCGCGGTGCGTGCGACGCGGATGCCGATGATCATCACCAACCCGCGATTGCCCGACAACCCGGTCGTGTTCGCGAACGACGCCTTTTGTCGGCTGAGCGGGTATGACCGCGAGGACATCCTCGGGCGCAATTGTCGATTCCTGCAGGGGCCCGAGACCGATCGGGACACCGTCGCCCTGATCCGCGAGGCCGTGCGCCGCGTCGAATCGATCGAGATCGATATCCGGAACCACCGCAAGGACGGCGAGACGTTCTGGAACCGGCTGCTGCTGGCGCCGGTGTTCGATACCGAAGGCGTGCTCGCCTATTTCTTCGCCAGCCAGGTCGACGTGACGATCGAGCGCGAGCGGCTGAAGGGGCTGGAATCGAGCAACGCGTCGCTGATGGCCGAGCTGACCGATCGCCTGCGGCTGCAACAGGAGCAGGAGCGCGAGCTGGCGTTTACGCTGCGCGCCGCGCGGTTCGGGACGTGGAGCCTGGAGATCGCGACCAGGCGGCTGACCGCGTCCGAAACGTGCAAGGAGATCTTCGGCAGGCCGGTTGACCAGCCCTTCACCTATGAGGATCGGCTTCAGGCTATTCATCCCGACGACCGGGAGAAGAGCGTCCTTGAAGTCCGGCGCTGCGTCGACGAGGGCACCGACTACGACGTCGTGTACCGGATTTATCGTCCCGACGGCGAGATGCGCTGGATCGGATCGCGCGGGCAGCCCTTCTTCAGTGCCGAGGGAACGGCCTTGCGGATCGCGGGGGTGTCGACCGACATCACCGACCAGCGTCGCACCGAGATCACGCGCACCGCGCTGGTCGAACTGGGCGACGTGTTCCGCGATACCGAGGACGCGAACGACCTCTCGTTCGAGGCTGCGCGGATCATCGGGCGGACGATCGACGTCAGCCGGGCGGGTTACGGCGAAGTCGACGCCGACAGCGAGACGATCCGGATCGTTCGGGACTGGAGCGCGCCCGGCGTCGAGCCTCTCTCCGGCAGCTTCGCACTCCGCGACCTGGGAACCTATGTCGACGACCTGAAACGTGGCGACGAAGTGTGCATCGAGGATTCGCGGACCGATCCGCGGACCCGCGACACCGGCGAAGCACTCGTGGAGCTGGATGCACGCGCGATCATCAACGTGCCGGTCATGGAAAACGGCCAGCTGGTGGCGATGCTGTACCTGGCCGATGCGGGGGCGCGGCGCTGGCGCCCGGACGAAGTGGCGTTCGTGCGCGAGGCCGCCGACCGCACCCGCATCGCATCCGAACGGCGGCGTACCGAACAGGCGCTGGCGACCTTGGCCGAATCGCTCGAGCAACAGGTGGCGGCGCGGACCAATGAACTCAATCATGCCGAGGACGCACTGCGGCAGTCGCAGAAGATGGAGGCGGTCGGCCAGCTGACCGGCGGCGTCGCGCATGATTTCAACAATCTGCTGACGGTGATCCGTTCGGCGACCGACCTGTTGAAGCGGCCCGACCTGAGTGCTGAGCGACGCGAGCGGTATATCGATGCGATCTCCGATACCGCCGACCGCGCGGCGAAGCTGACGGGGCAGTTGCTTGCGTTCGCGCGGCGGCAGGCGTTGCAGCCGGAAGTGATCGATGTCGGGCACAGCCTTCAGGTCATCGCCGACATGCTGGGGACGCTGACCGGATCGCGGATCGTCATCGGCATCGACGTGCCGGAAACGCCGTGCTTCACCAGCGTCGATCCGAGCCAGCTCGACACCGCGCTGGTCAACATGGCGGTCAACGCGCGCGATGCGATGGATGGCGCCGGGCGGATCGACATCGCCGTGCGGACCGCATCGTTCATTCCCGCGGTGCGATCGCACCCCGCGGTCGAGGGGCGTTTCGTCGCGATCGCGATGCGCGATACGGGCTCTGGGATCGCCGCCGACAAGCTGGAGCGGATCTTCGAGCCGTTCTTCACCACCAAGGGCGTCGGCCAGGGTACCGGGCTGGGGCTGAGCCAGGTGTTCGGCTTCGCCAAGCAATCGGGCGGCGATATCGTCGTTGAGAGCGTGCTGGGCGAAGGCACGACCTTCACGCTGTACCTGCCGGAAGTGGAGGAGGGCGTCTCGGCTGCGGACGACGACACGCTCGAGAGCCTGGCGGACGGGCACGGGACGTGCGTGCTGGTGGTCGAGGACAATAGCGAGGTGGGCACGTTCACGACCCAGTCGCTGGCGGAACTCGGGTATCTGACGGTGTGGGCGGCGAATGCGCAGGACGCGCTGGCCGAGCTGGACCGCGATGCGGCGCGGTTCGACATCGTGTTTTCGGACGTGGTGATGCCGGGGATGAACGGGATCGAGCTCGGCAAGGCGATCCGCGCGCGCTATCCCGACCTGCCGGTGGTGCTGACCTCGGGGTACAGCAACGTGCTGGCGCAGGACGGCACGCACGGGTTCGAGCTGCTGCACAAGCCGTATTCAGTGGAGCAATTGTCGCGGGTGCTGCGCAAGGTTGCTGGGTAGGGGGGCTGGGGTTAAGGTTCGGCGGTTTTCGCTGTGGTCGGGAGAGGTGTCGGCAGCCGCGGCGGGCATTGCCAGCGCAATGGCGTCCTGCCTCCTGGGCGGCAAGGCGGTCGTCGCGCGCTTCACGATCTGCAGCCACGCTAAGCGGATTGACTGCATGGTCGGCGACGACACGTTCCGGATGGCGTGTACCTAGATACGCGTCGCCGACATCTCAACGCCCTAATGCTCAATTCCGTCTCGCCAAGCACTGCTGTGTTTTCAAAAACGGAAGAAGGCACCGGGCCGAATTCGAGCGATATATCTAAAGATATTGGGATTAAATTAAAGTTCACAGTAATTGCTAAACTGCACGCTCTTCGCGAAGTTTTGCAAATTCCTTTAGTCCGGGATGAACCTTAAGTCGCGTAGCGCCACTGTCCCAACCGGCATCGGGGTCAGTATATTGAAATACCCAGCCGCTACCACCGGTTCCTATTCCCTTACGATATCCAATAACCGAAAACTGATAGAGTAGTTCTAGAGCCTCGCTCGCGCTTACTTTGTTACGAGAAGATTTTTTCTTGTGATAAGCCTTTTCAAAGTCGTCCCTAGACAACGTCACCGTTGCAACATCGGAGCAGGCTTGCAATGCTTCAGACCAGCGATCCCAGTGAGGCCCGATCTCATCGTCTAATTCCTGCTTCAGATAACGCGAATACGGTTCGCGAGCAGTCTGAATGTCAGTATTATCGAAGCCGTCTGCATTGGGAAGTTCTTTAAGTGCTTTTGATAGTGCGTAGTTTAAGAACTGTATTATATCTCGAGGCCGAAGAAAAGTTCGAGATATTATATGGCTCCATTTGCTTTGTGAGCCGCGCATGAGGTAGCCATCTTCAATGTCTTCCCAGAAAATGCCATTGCCTAGCTTTACTCGGATTCTCTCGTTGATCATCTCCTTAAGCGAGTCGGCATTCCGCTCTAAGTATACGGCAGACGACTGAGAAACCTTATTTTTGTCAGAAAATCGTAACTCGTCCCATATGTCTGAGCGAACATAGATTATTGGGTGGATGCGAGCCTCATTAAACGAGACGGACCTAATTGTCCGGCCGGCTAAAATGAGGCCGATTATCATCTGACTTCTTTGATCATCTAGAGTAGAAAGGCCTTGATCTAGCTCGTCAATATGCAAAAACAGCTTTTTTACCCCGGTTTGTGAACATATCGTCAGAACGTTGTTCATAATTACGTCGGTCAGGGCATCAAGTTCCGACGATACTCCACCTGAGTCGGTTTCAAAATCAACACTTCCGATCTTATTTCCCATAATAGAGGGAGAGAACGAGCTCTTCTTGAGCTTGAGAGACTTTGGACGGAGTATGTCTGAGAGAGATGGGTTTATCCCACCATAGTTGTCATGCAAAAACTGATGCGCCGATCTTTGCGCATCAGTTTGAAGCTTAGTACCTTTAGCTGATAATACTAAAGATGTAGCCTTAATTGCCAATAGATAACGCCACGAGCTGACGTAACTTTCTATCTCCGAAGCGCCCAAATTTCGACGCTCGGCATGCATGTTCCATGGGTAAGTTCTGAGACTTACCGATGTCGTGACATATTCTTTCGTAGTATGATCAAAGTATTTGGCTAGGGCTGTTTTTCCGGAGCCCTTTCGTCCAATAACGACCAACTTCTGACCAGACTCAATTTCGTCAACTGCATCGGTTTTAAGAAAATACGATAAGACCGAGTCGTCTTCTTCTGCTGATACATCCCCGAAGGTCTTAATATCGGAAAGATAACCCATCTAATCTACTCCGCCGCGACCGAGTCGCTGAACATGTCCCGGACTTCGCTCAGGTCCACATTCGCGATCGGCCCCTTCTTCGCGGTCTGGCGCTTGTCGAACGAGTCCCAGACGTCGTTCCACTGGCCCTTGGTTGCGGCCTTCGAATACTCCGTTGCGCGCTGTTCGAAGAAGTTGGCGTGCTCGACGCCGTTGAGCATCGGCGCGAGCCAGGGCAGCGGGTGCTCGTCGATCATGTAGATCGGCTTCAGGCCGAGCTGAGTCATGCGCCAGTCGGCGATGAAGCGGATGTACTTCTTGATCTCCTTGGGGGTCATGCCGTTGACCGGGCCCATCTCGAAGGCGAGGTCGATGAAATTGTCCTCGAGGCGGATCGTCGTCTGGCAGACGTCGGCGATGTCGTCCTTGACCGCCTTGGTCAGGCACTGGCGCTCCTGACAGAAGGTGTGGAACATCTTGATGATGCCCTCGCAATGGAGGCTCTCGTCGCGGATCGACCAGGTGACGATCTGGCCCATGCCCTTCATCTTGTTGAAGCGCGGGAAGTTCATCAGCATCGCGAACGACGCGAACAGCTGGACGCCCTCGGTGAAGCCGCCGAACATGGCCAGCGTGCGGGCGATGTCCTCGTCGTTGTCGACGGTGAACTGCTGCATGTAATCATGCTTTTCCTTCATCTCGGCATATTCGAGGAAGGCGCCGTACTCGCTCTCGGGCATGCCGATGGTGTCGAGCAGATGGCTGTAGGCGGCGATGTGGACCGTCTCCATGTTGCTGAACGAGGTCAGCATCATCTTGATCTCGGTCGGCTTGAACACGCGGCCATACTTTTCGTGGTAGCAATCCTGCACCTCGACATCGGCCTGCGTGAAGAAGCGGAAGATCTGCGTGAGCAGGTTGCGCTCGTGATCGCTGAGCTTCTGCGCCCAATCGCGGCAATCCTCGCCCAGGGGCACTTCCTCTGGGAGCCAGTGGAGCTGTTGCTGGCGCTTCCAGAACTCGAACGCCCAAGGGTATTCGAACGGCTTGTACTGCTTGGAGGCGTGAAGGAGGGACATGGGGTAAGCTCCGGTCAGACGATAAGATGAAAGCGTAGCGCGAGGTGCAACGTTCCGGTGAGGATGAGAGCGGTCGAGGCGGCGATGCGCACGGCATCCCGCTGTGACGGCGTGAAACGAGTCGGCTTGGTCAAGGCGTACAGCAGCGCGACGAGCGCTGCCAATGCGAGCGCATCGAGCACGGTATCCAGGGAAACCGTCATGTCTCTGTGCTCCACTGCCACATTGCGGCGGCGGACATTGCGAGGACGATCGCGCCCGAGGTGAGCATGATGCCGATCATGCGGAACGCGTAGGTCTGCGGTTCGGAGATGCTCGGGCTGCGCAAACGGAGCAGCATCGCGACGCCGACGATTCCGAGCACGCCCGCGACCACGAACATGATAGCGCTGCCGTACGTCATGCGACCAACTCGCGCGGCGCGCGTTCAGCACCCGAACCCCGTATTGGGGCTTTCACCACAGGAGAACGATCATGGTCGATGCAACCCAGATCCAGGAACATGCCAAAGTCATCGGCGCGGACGGCGTCCATGTCGGCACCGTCGACAAGGTCGAAGGCAACCGCATCAAGCTGACCAAGAAGGACTCGGGCGCGCAGGTCGTCGAGGGCACGGGCAGCCATGAAGGGCATCATCACTTCATCTCGCTCGGGCTGGTCGCGGATATCGAGGACGGCAAGGTCCGGCTTTCCGCCAACGCCGACGTGGCGGTGACGTTCGAAGAAGAGGAATAAGCCCTCTGCGGTGCGTATCGAACGCGCCGCATAGCCAGCTCGAACCCCGGTCCGCTTCGCGCGGGCCGGGGTTTTTTGCGTCAGGCGCCCCCCGGTCCGTGATTGACGGGCCGGGGTCACGCTTGAACGCCGAAAGGCCTT
Source organism: Sphingomonas sp. OK281 (assembly GCF_900115295.1). Classification (GTDB taxonomy): domain Bacteria; phylum Pseudomonadota; class Alphaproteobacteria; order Sphingomonadales; family Sphingomonadaceae; genus Sphingomonas. The sequence goes on from NZ_FOVZ01000002.1 coordinate 539,253, forward strand.
ACTGGCAGGCAAGGCACTCATCGTAATCCTTCGACTCGACGTCGATCTGGCGCAGGTCGATCGTGTTGTCCGCCTCGACGCCGCCGGCGAAGCCCGCGCGCTGGACCGACTTCGAACGCAGGTAATAGAGCGACTTGATGCCGAGCTCCCAGGCGCGGAAGTGGAGCATGAGCAGATCCCACTTCTCGACGTCCGCCGGGATGAACAGGTTCAGCGACTGCGCCTGGTCGATGTAGGGCGTGCGATCGGCGGCGAGTTCGAGCAGCCAACGCTGGTCGATCTCGAACGACGTTTTGTAGCAGTCCTTTTCCTCGACCGAGAGGAAGTCGAGATGCTGGACCGAGCCGCCCTGTTCGAGGATCGAGTTCCACACCGCGTCCGAGTTCTTCGACTTCTCGCTCAGCATCTTTTCGAGATACGGGTTCTTGATCGAGAAGCTGCCCGACAGCGTCTTGTGCGTGTAGATGTTCGCCGGGATCGGCTCGATGCACGCCGACGTGCCGCCGCAGATGATCGAGATCGAAGCCGTGGGTGCGATCGCCATCTTGCAGCTGAACCGCTCCATCGCGCCGACATCGGCGGCGTCGGGGCAGGGGCCACGCTCGATCGCGAGCTGCATCGAGGCTTCGTTGGCCTGGCTGCTGATGTGCTTGAACATGCGGAGATTCCACGACTTCGCCATCGCGCCCTCGAACGGGATGCCGCGTGCCTGGAGGAACGAGTGGAAGCCCATCACGCCGAGCCCGACCGACCGCTCGCGGCCCGCGGAGTAGGCGGCACGTTCCATGCCGGGCTCGTGGCGGTCGATGTAATCCTGCAGGACGTTGTCGAGGAAGCGCATGACGTCCTCGATCAGGCCCTTCTCGTCCTTCCACTGATCCCATGTCTCGAGGTTCAGCGACGACAGGCAGCACACGGCCGTCCGCTCGTTGCCGAGGTGATCCTTGCCGGTCGGCAGCGTGATCTCCGAGCAGAGGTTCGAGGTCGAGACCTTGAGGCCGAGCTCGCGGTGATGCTTCGGCATCGCCTTGTTCACGTGATCGGCGAAGACGATGTACGGCTCGCCGGTCTGGAGACGGGTCTCGACGAGCTTCTGGAACAGCGAGCGCGCGTCGACGGTGGCGCGGATCGCCTGGTCCTTCGGCGAGCGAAGGTGCCATTCGTCACCGTTGCGGACGGCTTCCATGAAGGCGTCGGTGATCAGCACGCCGTGGTGGAGGTTGAGCGCCTTGCGGTTGAAATCGCCCGAGGGTTTGCGGATTTCGAGGAATTCCTCGATCTCGGGATGCGAGACGTCGAGGTAGACGGCGGCCGACCCGCGGCGCAGCGAACCCTGGCTGATCGCGAGCGTCAGCGAATCCATGACGCGGACGAACGGGATGATGCCGCTGGTCTTGCCGTTGAGGCCGACCGGCTCGCCGATGCCGCGGACGTTGCCCCAATAGGTGCCGATGCCGCCGCCGCGTGAGGCGAGCCAGACATTCTCGTTCCAAGTGTCGACGATCCCGCCGAGGCTGTCGGGGACCGAGTTGAGATAGCACGAGATCGGCAGGCCGCGACCCGTGCCGCCGTTCGAGAGAACGGGGGTGGCGGGCATGAACCAGAGCTTCGAGATCGCGTCGTAGAGGCGCTGCGCGTGGCCGGCGTCATCGGCATAGGCCGACGCGACGCGGACGAACAGGTCCTGGTAGCTCTCGCCTGGGAGCAGGTAGCGATCCTTGAGCGTGTCCTTGCCGAATTCGGTCAGGAGCGCGTCGCGGCTGTGATCGACCTCGACCGGGTAGATCTGTGCGCGCACGGAGTGGCTGTCCTGCGCCTGGCGGGGGGCCTTCGGAGCCTCGGCTTCGATGGTGGCAGTGGTCTGTTCGATCGTATCTGTGGTCATGTCGCTATCCCGGCTGCTGTCTCTGAAATCCATCGAAACCGCTCCTAGTGTTCTGTATTCGTTCGAATCGGCGTCATGTCGCCATGCTACCATCGGACGGCCCCTAACGGGAGAACAAAAAGTGACCATCGCGGCGGTGGAAGGCGCGCTTACGGTCATATCGCATATGGCTATGCGAGGGTTGTTCTACCAGCGATTGGGTCCGCCCCCGAACGCAACCCCAAGAGATTGTGCCAAAGCGCGAAGAGACGCAAGGGGGGGCGGGGGTGGTCGGGGGCTCGGTTCGTCGCGTTCGGGCGCGGGTTGGCCGACCGGCATATTCGCGACGCGTGGAGTTCTGCGGGGTTCGCGAAGCGCAAGGGGGCGAAGCGGGAACGAAAAATTATTTCGGGGTGGAAGGTGGCAAATGTTGCTTCGGTTGGGGGCGGTGGATGTTGGGTAGCCTGACGATCCTCCCCCTGGCGGGGGAGGATCGAAATCTGGTTGATGATCCATCGAGGCCTTGCTCGACGGCACCGCTCCGGCGGAGGCCGGGGTTCGGTTGGAAGGCGTTGCCGACTGAGCGGGTGGGTCGTTACTGCGGCCTTGCCAATTGGGCCCCGGCCTCCGCCGGGGTGGAGGTAAGGGTGCGGGGACGGGTGGGGTTTGGAGCCCGGACCCCGGCCCGGGGCTGGGGGTGGGGCTGGGGCCGGGATTGGGGGAAGTGACGATTGGAGGAAGTGGGGCGCGCGGTGTTCGACTTTCCATTCAGCTTCCGCCCTTTCTAGTTCCCCCGCGGAGGCGGGGGCCCAGAGGCCACCAGCGACGTCCTGCTTGATTCCTGGACCCCCGCCTTCGCGGGGGAACGGGATGGGGCGTTCGTCCTCTTATAAAGAGCGAGTGCCACCCCGGCGGAGGCCGGGGCCCAGTTGGGTTGTCTGTTGGGTATCGGGCGACGTCCGTGCGGCAGGGGGTTCGGCGGGAGTTGCTGGAGGTGGCGCTGGTGGAGGTTAGTTTGGTGGCTGTGCCGATGCAGGCTTTGGCTCGGGTTGAGGTGGTGCCTTAGCGGCTTGTCCCTCTCCCTGTCGGGGAAAGGGAGGGAGGAGCCGCTTGGCGACGGAAGGGTGAGGGGCTTTGGCGCGGGGGTTTCGTGCCTCACTCCCCTCTCCCTCCCACGCGCAAGGGCGCGCGGGCCCCTCCCTCTCCCCGGAGGGGCGAGGGTTTCAGAGAGTTTCATGAGGCGTCCTGCGGGGCGCCTTTTTTCGTTTCACGCGAGGAGATGGACATGAGTGTTGTTGACCGGCCGGTTTTGGCGGGGGCTTCCCCCTTGATGCAGAATGCGGCGTTTGCGGGGTTCGTTCGGACTGGCGCTACGCTGGAGATGAAGGCTTTTACCGGGGTAACCGGCGACGCGGGCGGGTTTGCGGTGCCGCGGGAGATCGATGCTCAGATCGATACTTTGCTGAAGGGAATCTCGCCGATCCGGTCGATCGCCAATGTGGTGAAGGTAGGGTCGGCCGGGTATCGCAAGCTCGTGACCACGGGCGGTACGCCGTCCGGTTGGGCGGCGGAGAATGCGGCTCGGCCGGAGACGGCTTCGCCGGTGTTCGTCGAGATCGCGCCGCCTACGGGGGAGCTGTATGCCAATCCTTCGGCTAGCCAGGCTATGCTCGACGATGCTGCTTTCGATGTGGAGGAGTGGCTGGCGGGCGAGATCGCGATGGAGTTTGCGAAGGCCGAGGGGGCGGCTTTCGTGTCGGGTTTCGGGAATCGGATTCCTTCGCTGACGTTCGAGGTGATCGCGGACGAGGGGCAGGTGCTGGTGTCGACGATCGCGAAGGCGCTCGCGGGGGAGGTTTCGGGGACGGTGGCGCTGGCGGTGGGCGGGTTCGCGGCGTCCGGCGGGAGCGTGCGGGCGGTGCTGGAGATGTTGGGGCAGGCTGGTGGGGCCTGGTTCGTACCGTCCGGCGCGGGACTGGTGATGCGGGATGCCGCGGCGGCGACGGTCGTCGTGGCGGATGAGGGGTTTGCGGTTGAGGGGAAGGGCGTGCGGCGGGCTCGGGCTGTCGCTGCGATCGAGACGGTGCCGCGGACGGTGACGGTCGGCTGTTACGACGCGGCGCGCGATTATCAGGCTGGCGTGCAGCGGGCGCGGCGACCGGGGGCGGGCGTGCGTGACGACCGCGTCGAGGTGCCGGCGGTGCTGGAGGCGGGCGCGGCGAAGACGGTGGCGGAGGCGATGCTGGCGCGGGCCGAGGCTGGACGGGTGCGGCGGACGATTGCGACCGGGTTCGGGGCGATGGCGATCGCGCCGGGGGCTTGCGTTACGATTGCGGGGGAGGGCGGCACGTGGCGAGTGGCTGATGTCAGCATCGAGGGGATGGTGACGACGCTCGGGCTGGTGCCGCTGGTGGTGGCTTCGTTGCCGGCGAGTGCGACGAGCGGGCGGGTTTCGGGGGCGGTGGATGCGGTCGTCGGGGCGACGATCGTGCGGGCGTTCGAGGTGCCTGGATTGGAGGAGGCTCCGTTGAGTGCGCCGCGGATGACGGTGGTTGCAGCCGGTACGGGCGTGGCTTGGCGGCAGGCGGCCCTGCTCTACAGCATCGACGATGGCGTGAGCTGGGTGGCGGCCGGGGCGACGGCTGCGCCCGCGGTGATCGGGACGATCGCGGTGGTGGCGCCCGGCGCACCGGCGACGCTGATCGATCTGCGGGGGGCGTTCGAGGTCGTTCTTGCGCATGCGGCCATGGACCTGGGCGACGCGGATGCGGCGGCGCTCGATCGGGGGACGAACCTGGCTTTGCTGGGGGACGAGCTGGTGCAGTTCGGGCGGGCGGAACCGCTGGGCGGTGCGCGGTGGCGGCTGAGCGGATTGCTGCGCGGGCGGCGGGGGACCGAGCCGGCGACCGGCGCGCAAATCGTCGGGGACCGGTTCGTGCTGCTCGAAACGGGCGCGGCGCGGGCGTTCGACCTGCCGGTGTCGGTGCTGGGTCGTGAGGTTCGCGTGATCGCTTCCGGAGTCGGCGACGATACGCCGGTCGAGACGCGGTGCGTGATGCGCGGGGCCTCGGTGGTGCCGCCGGCCCCGGTGCATATGCGGAGCGTGGGCGAGGCGGACGGAAGCGCCACGGTGCGCTGGACGCGACGGAGCAGGGCCGGGTGGCGCTGGATCGACGGGGTCGACGCACCGCTTTCGGAGGAAGGCGAGGCGTACCGCGTAACGATCTCGACCACCTCCGGCGCGCGCGACGTCGAGGTCGTGGCCCCCGTCGTGTCGGTGACGGCAGCGGAACGGGCGGGGTCGGCCAGCGTGACGGTGCGGCAGCGCGGCGTGTTCGGCGAATCGCTGCCGACCGAACTGATCGTACCGGCGTGATTCACCAACGGGGGAACGAATAATGAGCGACGACCACACACCGCGGCTGGCATTGCCGATGCTGCAGCCGGCACAGGCGCAAAAGGAAACGACGCATAACGAGGCGCTCGCGCTGCTCGACCTGGCGGTGCAGGCGAGCGTGCTGGCGGTGGGAACCAACGTGCCGCCGGTCGCGCCGGTGGCGGGCAACGCCTGGATCGTTGGCTCCGCGCCGACCGGCGGCTGGGCGGGACAGGCACGGGCGATCGCAGGGTGGACGAGCGGTGGCTGGCGGTTCGTCGTTCCGCGCGAAGGCATGACGGCGTGGAGCGTCGCCGACGCACAGGCGGCACGGTTCGCAGGCGGCGCGTGGACGACCGGCGTGCTGGCCGGCACGCGCGTGACGATTGGCGGAGTCGACGTGGTCGGGGCGCGGCGCGCGGCGATTCCCGATCCGACCGGCGGCACCATCGTCGACAGTCAGGCGCGGACCGCGATTGGCGCCATATTGGGAGCTTTGCGGGGGCACGGACTGATTACGGGCTAAAACACCCCGAAAACTGTGTCGTTCCGGCAACACCTCTAACTTTTGTCAGCTTGCGTGGAAACAAGCCCGAGGATAGGGAGTTTGCGATGTCCGTGTGACACTCATGAAAGGGGATTAGTATGCGGAAGCTTGCCGTCGTTCTGGCACTCGCCTCCACCGCACTCGCCACTCCCGCCCTCGCCCGCGACAAGTCGTGGTACGTAGGCGTCGAAGGCGGTGCGATGATCGTTGAAGACATCGACTATGATATCGGCTCGTTGAGCAAGGCCGGTTCTGTCGATCATGACTATGGTTACGATGTCGACGCCGTAATGGGCTACGACTTTGGCGGTTTCCGCCTCGAAACCGAAGTCGGCTACCGTAAGGCAACCGTGGACGGCTACACGTCGTCGACGACCACGCCTGTGTTCGGTGCAACCGGCGTTCGCGGCAACGCGGCTGCTGGCAGCTACGACTATGCCGGTGGTTCCTCGTCGGCACTCAGCTTCATGCTGAACGGCCTTCTGGACTTCGGTCCGGACGATGGCATCCAGGGCTTCGTCGGCGGTGGTGTTGGTGTTGCTCGCGTCAAGGCGCAGTACGCACTCAACAACAACGGCGACTTCCTGAACGACTCGGACACCGTGTTCGCGTATCAGGGTCTTGCCGGTATCCGTGCACCGCTGACCGACCACATCGACGCGACGCTGAAGTATCGTTTCTTCAACGCCGAGAACGTCAAGCTGGTCGACGTTTCGAACCGCGTGTTCGACGGTCGCTATCGTTCGCACAGCATCCTTGGTGGTGTGACGTACAACTTCGGCGAGCCTGCTGCTCCGCCGCCGCCGCCTGCGCCGCCGCCCCCGCCGCCTCCTCCCCCGCCGCCGCCGCCGGCGCCGGTCGAAGTGGTCTGCTCGCCTGGTCCGTTCATCGTGTTCTTCGAATGGGACAAGTCGGACATCACGCCAGAGGCAGCGTCGATCCTCGACAACGCGATCACGCAGTACCAGTCGTGCGGCAACGCGCAGGTCATGCTCGCAGGTCACGCGGACAAGTCGGGTTCGGCTTCGTACAACGTCGGTCTGTCGCAGCGTCGCGCAGATGGCGTGAAGGCATATCTGTCTTCGCATGCCATCCCGGACAGCGTCATCTCGACGGAAGCATTCGGCGAGAGCCGTCCGCGCGTCGAGACCGCCGATGGCGTTCGCGAAGTGCAGAACCGTCGCGTGGAAGTCACCTACGGTCCGGGTTCGGGCCAGTAAGACTTTCGCCAACCGGCCCTCGGGTCGGTTACGGAATGAAGATCGGGGAGGTCGGCGTGAAGCCGGTCTCCCTTTTCTTTTGCGTGCTGGATCGGCGGGGATGCTAGGTATCGTCGCAGGATTTCCCGCGGTCACGGCATCTGGCGGTCGACACGGGCTGCGCGCCGAACCGTCGGCCAGTGCTGCCCGTGTGAGGAAAGCCTCAGGTGGCCGCGCCGAGTACGTTCGAGACCGACCCGAGCGGCACCGCGAGCGCGCGGTAGCAGTAGGATGCGGAGAAGCAGGCGATCCCCAATCCGATGATCGTCAGGCAGATGAACTGGAAGAGCGACGCGCGATGTCTGTTGCGGTCTGCCTGTTCCGAATGGCGGCGAGCCGCCTGCTCGCGCTTGAGGCTGCGGCGGTCTGTGGACGCAGGCCGACTGTCGAGCACGGGCTCGCTCAGCAGGGCCGCGAGACTGACCGGGTCCTGCGTCCGCACGCCGAAGCGCCTGCCACCGCTCCACACGACCCGCCCGATGATGACCAGCGTGCCGCGCCGAATGTCGACATAGGTGCCGATCGCCGGCGGCTCGATGCTGGAAACGAGCATGCCCTTGTCCGAGACGTCGTGGATATGGGCATCCGACCATCGGCCGGTCACGTTCATCCGGCAGGGAACCGAGAGTTCCTTCATAGCGAGCAAGCGATATCCGATCTGACGATGCAACTTCGCCGATCGGTGTCCCCGAGTTCACCGCCGCGTCCAATCCGGGAAATATACCGATCTACATCAACGTTGTGCCGGTCGATGTCAGGAGGATCGGGCGGAGGCGAACGTCAGTGGGTCAGCGGGTCGGCGGGTCAGCGGGCCAGTGCGATGAGCTGGGCGATGCCGTTGGTGCCGGTCTTCGCGACGATCGCAGCACGATGATCCTCGACCGTCTTGGGACTGATATCGAGCGAGGCAGCGATCGCCTGGTTGTTGTGCCCCTTCACGAGCAGGTCGAACACCTGGCGCTGGCGCGGGGTCAGCGTGGCGGTGCGCGCCAGGGCTGCCTGCTGGACCTTCGACCACGCGACACCTTCGCCGACCGCGGCGATCAGTCGATCCTCGTCGATCGGCTTTTCCAGATAGTCGAGGCCGCCGTACCGACGCACCGAGTCGACTGCGTTGGCGGTGGTCGGCCATGCGGTCATGAAGACGATCGCGACGGCCGGATCGGCGATCCGCACGCGATCGGCGAAATCGAACCCGTCGATATCGCCCATCATCACGTCGGTGACGATGCAGTGCGCGGGCGCGTCCGCATAGACGTCGAGCAACGGCGCCGGATCGAGGAACGGCTTGGCGACATGGCCGTGGCGGCACAGTAATCGCGCGACGGCCGCACCGAGATCGGGATCGTCGTCGACGACATAGACCAATCCGCCGCCTTCTCCACCAATCGGTCCCGCAGCCATGTCGGTCATGCAAACTGTCCCATGAGGGGTAGGGCGATCGTCGCGCGCGTCTCGCCGGAGGGCGCCGTCACGCGTGTCAGGCTGCCGCCGTGCGCCTCGACGATCGCGCGGGCGACAAGCACGCCGACCCCCATGCCCGCTTGCGGATTGCGATCCGTCCGGCACCGGTTCGCCACGACGATCCGCGCCTGGCCGTCGTCGCGAGTCGCGGTGAGCGTCACCTCGCCCTTGCCGCACGCCTGGACGCCGTTGCGGACCAGGTTGACGATCGCCTGCGCCAGTTCGACTTCCTGGGCGAGCACGACGAGGTCCGGGTCGACCGCGTCGATCGCCAGCCGGACGTTATGCGACTTCGCCTCCGGCTGCGCCAGCGCGGCGACCGTATCGATCAGCGCGGCGAGCGGCAGCGGGGTCGGTTCGTCGACCGTGCGGCCGCCGAACCGGCGCAGCCTGCGGACCAGGGTCGACAGTGCCGCGGCCTTGCGATCGATCAGCGCGGCGGTAGTCGCGATCTCGACATCGGCGGAGACGGTGAGTTCGTGCAGGTGCTTGGCCTCGATCGCCAGCGTCGAGAGCGGCTGGCTGATCTCGTGGATGACCGCGACCGACATGGCGCGCAGGGTCTTGAGGCGCTCGGCCTGGAACAACAGGCGATCGCGGCGTTCGAGATCGGTCCGCGCCCGCGCTTGCGCATCGGCGAAGCTGCCCGCGAGATAACCGACGACCATGACCGAGGCGAGGCCCATGTGCAGCGCCAGCCGTGCGTCCATCCGCATCGGCATCGCGGTCTGCGGCAGGACTACCGCCGCGACGACCAGGATCGCCAGCCAGCTCGCGGTGCGGCCGAAGCGCAGGCCGATCCACGCGACCGACAGCAGCACCGGCGTCAGCGGTGTCCCGAGACCGATCCTGGCGAGCAGGATTTCGCTGGCGAACGACGCCGCCAGGACCAGCACGGCCTCGGCGACCGGTGCGAGGCGCGGCCGCGATGGTCGCGATCCGGTGCCGGTCGCGAGTTCCACCAGCCATAGCAAGGGCGGTGCGAGCAGCAGGACGCCGAGCAGGTCGCCGACCACGAAACCGGTCAGTGAGGCGAAGGTCTCGCGCAGCCCGGAGACGCCGGTGAGATCCGGGCGCAACAGCGACCACGGCAAAGCGGAGAGCGCCGCCGCGACCGGCGCGCCGACCGAGGCGAGGCCGAGCGGCATCGGTGCCACGCTCAGGCTGGTCTGTGCGCGATCCGCCATCTTGCGGACGACCAGGACGACCAGGCCGTAGACAAGCGGTGGTCGGACGACGCCGATCAGTTGCGTCGCCCATTCCGCCGAGCGGAGATCGATGACGCCGGTGGCGAGCTGTACCAGGACTTCGGTGACGACGATCCCGAGCGTCAATCGTGGTCCACGGCGCCACAGCAACGCGATCCGGAAACCCGCGGCGGGGTAGAGAAGCGAGTAGAACCCGCGGCCACCCCATTCGGCGGCGATGTGATGCATCGCGAGGAACGCGAGCGCGTAGCCGATCAGCCAGGGGAGGTCGGCTGCGCGCGGCAAGGCGGCACGACTGCGTGCGGCGAGCTTGGCGCGCGCGAACGCGGTCGGCTCGCGCACCGGCCGAGAGGATGCACCCGTCGCGACCGGCGTCCTCGCGGCGCGCATCGTCGCGCTGAGCGGGTGGGCATGGGGGCGCGGCGTTGCATCGGGTCGGGCGAGAATGCTCATCAAGCCGCGTTGTGCACGATCCGAGCCTCATCGCCTATCCGGGCAAATCCCGGAACGGATCCAGCCGGGGGCTTGCAATATTTGCGGTGGGGTATGATGGCGTACGGCAAGGTAGCGGGCGCGCGACCTGGTCGATCGGGGCAGGCCTATGCGACGCGCTGCCTCGCGGTGGCGGGAAGGACGCGATTGCGCCCCGCCTGCTTGGCGCGGAACAGTGCGGCGTCGGCGGTCTGCACGACGGACTGCCAGTCGGCGTGCAGCGGTGCGCCGGCAACGCCGATCGATACCGTGACCGGCCCGAGATCGCGCCCTTCATACTGGACGCGCATCGCGCCGATGCGCGCCCGGATGTCCTCGGCACGGTCGGCTGCGACGTCCGCCGTCAGGCCGGGCAGCAGCAGCAGGAACTCCTCCCCGCCATAGCGAAACACCAGATTGGCGTCGCGCACCGCATCCTTCAGCGTCGCGCCGACCGCGCGGAGCACCGCGTCGCCCGCGTCATGGCCATGATCGTCGTTGAACCGCTTGAAATGATCGATGTCGATCATCGCGCAACTCACCGGAGTTCCGTTGCGCTCGGCATCGACGAGCGTGCGCGCGAGGACGTCGTCGAGCTGGCGTCGGTTGGGCAGCATCGTGAGCGGATCCGCCATCGCGAGCGATCGAAGCGCCTCGCGCAGGCGGAGGTTGTCGAGTGCCAGGCCGATATTCTCGGCGAGCATCTGGAGATACACGTCGTTGAGTCCGACTTGGTCGAGGGTCGGCCTGTCGGTGTCGTCGCGCCGTTCGAAATAGAGCAGCCCGAGCATCCCGTTCTGGCCAACCAGGGGCAGGCACACGCTGTCGGGAAGCGCGTCGCCGACGATGTGGTCGCACGGCACGTCGAAGGCGTCCCCCGACGGCCGATGCGCGGCGCCGCGCCTGACGCCCCAACAGGCGAAGGGCGAGAACTCGACGGTCGAATGCGCTGGATCCAGCCACGAGCAGCCCGCGACATAGACGTTGCGCGTCGTATCGAGCAGGAACAGGCAGCCGGCGAGGTGGGGCGCGACCTTCGGGACGAACCGGCTAACGACCGTCTCGAGTTCGGCAACGGTATCGCAGCCCTGCATGCGCTGCGTCATGCGCGACAGCAGGTCGCGGACCGCCCGATCGACATCGCGTTCCTGCTCGAGCCGCTGGCGCTCGATCCCGTTCTCCCGGAATACCTGCAGCGCCTTGGCCATGTCGCCGATCTCGTCGATCCGTTCGTACTTCGGCGGCTCGGCATCGTAATCCTGCGCCGCGAGGCGACCGATCACGTCGCTAAGCCTGACGACCGGATGAAGGACGCGTCGGCGAAACACGAAATACAGCACGAACAGGAACAGCAGCCCGGTGATTGCGAGCATCGCTTCGGAGGCGGAGCGCCATGCCCGCGCGGTCGACTCGGCGGCGCGCAGTTCGTCGCCGGTGCGTTGGTCCAGGCGGTACTGAAAACGCTCCACGGCAGCGCGCGAGCGATCGAGCTCTCGTTCGTATTCGGGCGCGAACAGGATGCCGACCGCGGCGGTTCGATCGTCACGACGGCGCGCTTCGACGGCCTGCTGCTGTTGCGCCTGCAAGGCATCCGCCCATCGCAGCGCCTGGTGAAGACTGGCGAGTTCGTCCTCGCCTGCGCCCGCATCGCGGATGTGCCTGGTCCGTTGCTCGATCGGCCGCAGCTCGGCCCGTCCCCGCTGGAAGGCCAGCAGATCGGCGGTCTCGCCGTTGATTGCGAATTGCCGCGCCAGTTCGCTGAGCGCCAGCACGTCGTCCTCGATCGAGGCGGTCGCCCGGTCGAGCGCGTAGCGCTGGTTGACGGCGGCACGCTCGCGGTCCTGCGCCGACGACGCCAGCAGCATCGTGGTGCCCGAAGCAAGCGTCAACGCGACGGTGATGCCGTACGCCCAGTTCGTGATCGTTACCAAGCGCATGACGCGGCATAGCATGACTTTGCTATCAGCAAGTTAACGCTACGTAACGATGCGCAAAAAGCGTTCAACGATGCGCTTTTGACATGTGTCGGATTGGCCTAACATTTGTATGATCGACGCAGTAACTGTCGGATGGTTTTCAGAACAGTAATCTTTACGGGAGACATCCGATACCGAGCACCATGCCCCGCTCACGATGCATCGGCCGACGGACGTTCATTGGGCAATACTGTTTCTGCGGGTGATCACCGTCACGGGTCGGTTCGGACGGTCGAGAGCAATTCGATGCACATGGTCGGTACGCCGGGCCCGAGCAGCGCCGCCGCGAATAGCGGTTGCACAGTCAAGCACAGCCACGGGGACGCCGTGCTTCACGTCAGGCTGGGGAGCGTTGCGGGTGCGAGCATAACAAACGACATGGTGCCCCTTGCAAGCGTAGAATGGCTGCTGCCGCGATCGTTCCCGGTTCGGTGAAATTTATTCCTGGAACTATACGGGATGAAGATGCCGTACTGTCGAACTCGACAGCATAGCTGATCTATCCGGGGGTCAGCGGGCTCTTGAACGTCGCTGACGACGATGGTGCCCGATACTATTCATCGATCGAAGGTGATTTGGCGGCAGTCGATCCGTTCTAAGCTTCTCGCGTGTTTTCCTGTCTGTCGGATGACGAGAATTTTAATATTTGTGATCGACTAAACGTTGGTGTTCATTCGCTGCGTAAAGTCGTAGGAGACGGATGTGGGGGGCTTACGACGAATTCAAGGACACAGCGTGACGGATACAATAAATACGGTCGAACTGGCTGCCGAACTCACAGCCGCATGGCTTGCCAACCCAAATACCCGCACTGCGGCAGACGACGTTCCGGCATTCCTGCTCGCGATGCATGCGGCCGTGGCGAAACTTGCCGGTACCGGTGAAGTCGAGCCTGAAGCCGATGCAACGCCAGTATCGGAACCTGCGGTTTCGGTGCGCAAGTCGCTCGCATCGCCGGATCACATCGTCTCGATGCTCGATGGCAAGAAGTACAAGACGCTGCGTCGGCATCTGTCGACCAATGGCCTGACGCCCGAGCAGTATCGCGAGCGGTTCAACCTGAAGCCGGACTATCCGATGGTCGCTGCGACCTATTCGGAAGCGCGTCGGGCGATGGCGAAGTCGATCGGTCTTGGTCGCAAGGCTGGTACGACCGTCGAAAAGGCTGCCGATGGGGCGGTCAAGACGGTGCGCAAGACGGGCAAGGCCGCGCTCGATGCCGCCAAGAAGACGCTCGGCAGCGACGCCTGAGCCAATCGGGGGAGGGCGCGCCTTCCCCCGCTATTTGGCTATCCCGTGAACTGGGTCGGCGTGCCTGCATCCGGGTCGCCGAGCAAAGGCACCGGACGCGCGCTCGACCAATTCAGGCAACGTCCTCGATCAGGGCCTGGGCCAGCAACGCGCGGATCGCCTTCAACGCCACCATCTGCGGGTTCGCCTCCGGAACGGGAGGCGCCGGCATCGGTGCGGGCTCTGTGGAGGCGGTAGCCGGCGTCGGCTTTTCCGCGGCGAGCAATTGCTGGACACCCCGGACGGTATAGCCATCGCGGTTGAGCAAGATATCGATCCGCCGAACCAGCGCGACGTCTTCTCCGCGATAATAGCGGCGGTTTCCGGCGCGCTGTAGCGGACGCAGCTGGGGAAATCGCGTTTCCCAATAGCGCAGGATATGCTGGGGCAATCCGGTTTCTGCGGACACCTCGCCGATCGTCCGAAACGCGGTATCGGTCTTTCCGATCGCGCCGATCCTCGCCGGGGAATCCGTCACCGCGACGGAATGCACGCCGTCGTCGGCAGGAGCGGGCATGTCCGGATCAGTCGGCACCGACGATGCGCTCACGCATCATCTGGCTCGCACGGAACGTCAGGACGCGGCGGGGTGCGATCGGCACCTCGATACCGGTCTTGGGGTTGCGACCGACGCGCTCGCCCTTGTCGCGAAGCACGAACGTGCCGAACCCCGAAATCTTGACGTTCTCGCCCTCGGACAGCGCGCCGCACATCTCCGCGAGGATCTGTTCCACGATCTTCGAGGAATCAGCGCGCGACAATCCCACCTCGCGGTGGAGGGATTCGGCCAGATCGGCCCGCGTCAAAGTACCGGTCATCGTCATTCGCAAGCTCCCAGACTCGGCGCTTCTCCTACACATGCGCGGATGCGATCGGAAGAACTTTTGTTCTACAAGTGAAGCGGCAGGTTTCGAAAGGATTAGAAGCGGATAACCGCCGCACCCCAGGTAAACCCACCGCCCATCGCCTCCAGCACGACGATCTGTCCTTGTCGGACACGTCCGTCACGCACCGCAACGTCCAGTGCGAGCGGAACGGAGGCCGCGGAGGTGTTGGCGTGCTGGTCGACGGTCACCACGACCTTGGCGGGTGCAAGGCCGAGTTTGCGCGCGGTCGCGTCGAGGATCCGGGCGTTCGCCTGATGCGGCACGACCCAGTCGACCTGGTCCGACGACAGCCCGGCCATCGCCAGCGACTCGGTCATCACCGAGGCCAGGTTGGTGACCGCGTGGCGGAAGACCTCACGGCCCTTCATGCGCAGCTTGCCGACGGTGCCGGTCGTCGAGACGCCGCCATCGACATAGAGGAGTTCGTTGTGACGGCCGTCCGCGTGCAGCTTGGTCGTCAGGATGCCGCGACCGCCGTCGTCCGCGGTCTCCTGCGCCTCGAGCACGATCGCACCGGCGCCGTCGCCGAACAGCACGCAGGTCGTCCGGTCTTCCCAGTCGAGGATGCGGCTGAACGTCTCGGCACCGATCACCAGCGCGCGCTTGGCGACGCCGCTGCGGATCATGCTGTCGACGACCTGGACCGCGTACAGGAAGCCCGAGCACACTGCGGCGACGTCGAACGCGACGCAGTCGTCGATGCCCAGCATCGCCTGCACCTTGGTGGCGCTCGACGGGAAGGTCTGGTCGGGCGTCGCGGTGGCGAGCACGATCAGGTCGATGCTCTGTGCTTCGATACCGGCGGCGGCGAGCGCAGCCTTGCATGCGTCGGCTGCCAGCGTCGCGGTCGTCTCGCCTTCGCCGGCGATATGGCGGAAGCGGATGCCGGTGCGCTCGACGATCCACTCGTCGCTGGTGTCGACCTGCTCCGCGAGTTCTGCGTTCGAGACGCGACGCGCGGGCAGGGCGGAGCCGGTGCCGATGACCACAGACCGGATCATGCCGCCTTCTCCACGCTGCCGAGATCGTCGGCGATGCGCCGCACCAGATCGTTGCGGACCATCTTGGCGGCGTTGCCGATCGCGGTCGCGACGCCGCGCTCGGTGGCGCCGCCGTGGCTCTTCACGACGATGCCGTTGAGCCCGAGGAATACCGCGCCGTTGTGATTGTTGGGATCGAGGTGATCGCGCAGCAATTCGGTCGCCGGGCGTGAGATCAGGAAGCCGAGCTTCGAGCGCACCGAACTGCGGAACGCGCGCTTGAGCAGGTCGGCGACGAATCGCGCGGTGCCCTCGGCGGTCTTGAGCGCGATGTTGCCGGAGAAGCCGTCGCACACGACGACGTCGACCTCACCGCGCGACAGACGGTCGCCCTCGATGAAGCCGTTGAACTGCATGTCCACGGCCGGCGTCGCGCGCAGCTGGGCTGCCGCGTCACGAATCTCGTCCGTACCCTTCATGTCTTCGCTGCCGATGTTCAGCAGCGCGACGCGTGGGTGCGGGATGTCGAGCGCGGTGCGCGCATAGGCAGCGCCCATTATCGCGAACTGGACGAGGTTGCGCGCGTCGCACTCGGTGTTCGCACCGAGGTCGAGCATCACCATGTCGGTGTCGCCCAGCGTCGGCAGACGCGCCGCGAGGGCCGGCCGGTCGATCCCGGGCAGCATCCGCAACGACAGCTTCGCCATCGCCATCAGCGCGCCGGTATTGCCCGACGACACCGCGGCGGCGGCGCGACCCTGTTTCACCAGATCGATCGCGATGCCCATCGAGGTCTTCTTGGCACGACGAATCGCCTGGGTCGGCTTGTCGCTCGACCCGACGACTTCCGGCGCGTGGACGATCTCCGAGTGCTGCGACAGGTTCGGATGGGCCTTCAGCCCCTCGCGAATCGCAGCTTCGTCGCCGACCAGCAGGAAGCGCATGCCCTCGAATTGATGACGCGCGCGGGCGACACCGGCGAGCATCACTGCCAGCCCGTCATCGCCACCCATCGCATCGACCGCGATCCAGCCGCTGTCGGGCATCGCTTATCCTTCGTTCAAGTTAGAGGTTCCGGACGGAAGCCTCAGCCCTCGATCGAGAGGATTTCACGACCGTTATAGTGACCGCACGAACCGCACAGGTTGTGCGGACGCTTCAGTTCGCCACAGTTGGGGCATTCCTGGAACGACGCGATCGTGAGCGAGTCGTGGCCACGGCGCATGCCGCGCTTGGAGGGCGAGGTTTTTCTTTTGGGGACGGCCATTTCGGCACCTTGTTCAATCTAAAGGTCGGGGCTCCGAGTACGTCCGGACACGGGACACAGGCAACCGACAAGAATGCCGGCCGCCTGAAGCAACCCATGCGGCCTGACGCTCGCGAAGCGTGGCGCTATAGCGATTTCACCCCGCGTTGCAAGCTTCCGCCCCCCACGTTGCAACCCCTGATGTCCAGTGGCAGGGCATACGCCTGACAAAAGACACGATATTCGAGGGGCAACGCCGTGATATTACCCGTAACGCTGACGATCGCGGCGGCCGCCGCCGTCGTCAACCTGTGGCTCGCCTTCCGAATCGTGCCGATGCGCATGAAGGAGAGCGTGCTGATCGGCGACGATGGCAACCAGCGCCTGCAGGCGCGGATGCGCGCGCACGCCAACTTCACCGAATACGCGCCGTTCATCCTGATCCTGATCGGCCTGATCGAACTCGCCGGCGGATCGACGCTGTGGCTGTGGATCGCCGGCGCGGTGTTCGTGATCGCGCGAATCGCCCACGCCTTCGGGATGGACCGCACGACGTCGAGCGTGCCGCGGGCCGGGGGTGCGCTGGCGACATGGGCGCTGATGGCGGTGCTGGCCGGGTGGGCGCTGACGATCGCGTATCAGGCGAACAGCGTGCCGGCCGCCAAGACCTTCCAGGTCGTGCCGTCGGGTGGCCGTGCATGAGGGCTCTTCGTCTTGTGGGTGCTGCCACCCTGCTGGCTGCGTCCCCCGCCTTCGCGCAAGTCTCGCCGGACCGACTGTCGGCCGACGTCAAGACGCTCGCCTCCGACTCGTTCGAGGGCAGGGCGCCCGGAACGCCGGGCGAGACCAAGACGATCGCGTGGTTGATCGCGCAGTTCAAGGCGATGAAGGCGCAACCCGGCGGGCCGGGCGGCAGCTGGACGCAACCCGTGCCGCTCGTCCACACCCGGATGGGCTCGGGCACCGTCCGCGCTGGCGATATCGCGCTGGTGCAGGGGCGTGATGTCTATCTCAGCACCGTCCGTGGGGTCGACCGCGTCGCCATTGCAAACGCACCGATGGTGTTCGTCGGCTACGGCGTCAGCGCGCCCGAGCGCGGCTGGGACGACTTCAAGGGCCTCGACCTCAAGGGTAAGGTCGCCGTGTTCCTCGTCAACGACCCCGATTTCGAGGCGGTCGCGGGCGACGATGCGAAGGGCAGGTTCGGCGATCGCCGGATGACCTATTATGGCCGCTGGACGTACAAATACGAGGAGGCCGCGCGACGTGGCGCGGTCGGCGCGCTGATCGTTCACGACACGGCGGGCGCGGGGTACGGCTGGAACACCGTCACCGCCCCCGCCGGCGAGAATTACGACATCGTTCGGAAGGATCCCGAGTCGCGGGTGATGCTCCAGGGCTGGCTCGAAGGCGGCGCGGCGACCCGGTTGTTCGCAGCCTCGGGCCTCGACCTGGCGGCGTTGCGCAAGACGGCGCGGCGGAGCGACTTCCGCCCGGTCGCGCTGAAGCAGGCGTTCACCACCGACCTGCCGGTCAGGCACGACACCGCCGTAAGCCAGAACGTGCTGGCCAAGCTGCCGGGCACGAAGCACGCGGACGAAATCGTGATGTTCGGCGCGCACTGGGACGCCTACGGCATTGGCACGCCCGATGCGCAGGGGCGGACGATCCGACCCGGCGCGAACGACGACGGGCTCGGCGTGGCGGGCGTGCTCGAACTCGCGCGCACCTTCGCCAAGGCACCGCGCACCGATCGCAGCCTCGTGTTCGCATTGTGGAGTGGCGAGGAGCGCGGGCTGCTCGGCTCGGAAACCTATGCGGTGAACCCGGTCTATCCGGCGGCCAAGACGGTCGCCAACCTGACGCTCGATATCCTCCAGACGGCGGGGCCTGCAAAGGACGTGATGCTCGTCGGCGCCGGCCAGAACAGTCTCGAAGACATGCTGGGTGAGGCCGCGAAGGCGCAAGGTCGCGTCGTCACCCCCGAAGCGCTCCCCGAACGCGGGCTGTTCTACCGCGCCGACCATTTCTCGGTCGCGCGCCGCGGTGTGCCGACGCTGCTGCTGATGGCGATCAGCGGCGCGCCCGATCTGGTCGCGGGCGGCCGGACCGCGGGGCAGGCGTGGCTCGATGGCTATATGAAATGCTACCACCAGACGTGCGACGCGTGGGGCGCGGACTGGGATCTGCGCGGCGCTGCGCAGGACGTGGACCTGTTCAAGACGATCGGCACGAAGCTGGCAAACAGCCGGTCGTGGCCGGAATGGCGCGACGGCTCGGAGTTCAAGTCGGTGCGGGGTGAGACGGCCGGGGAGCGAAAGTAAGACCCTTCCCCCGTTGGTAACCACCCCGGCGAAGGCCGGGGCCCAATTGGAAAGGTTGTCGTAACGGGGCGCGGCCTACGCCAAACTTCGTCCCCAAATTGGGCCCCGGCCTTCGCCGGGGTGGGGCCGTTGAATGGTGGTGCTCCTGTTTCTTGTTCCCCCGCGAAGGCGGGGGCCCAGGGGCCAAGCGTACCGCCCCTGGTTGAGTCTGGGCCCCCGCCTCCGCGGGGGAACAGCTAGGTTTACAAGCGGACGTTATCCCGCCAGCGCCCGATCGCTAACGAACATATTCGTCGCCCGCTCATGCGCGAACGTGCTCGCCGGCCCGTGCCCCGGGATGAAGCTCGTATCGCTCCCCAGCGGCCACAGCTTCTCGACGATCGACTTCACCAGCGTCTCGTGATTCCCCCCAGGCATGTCCGAGCGCCCGACCGACCCCTGGAACAGCACATCCCCCACCTGCGCGAACTTCGATGGCGCGTGGTGGAAGATCACGTGCCCCTCGGTATGCCCAGGCGTCTCGTACACATCGAGCACGAGGTCCCCGACCGACACCGTATCGCCCTCGACCAGCCACCGGTCCGGCTCGAAATTGACTCCCGAAATCCCGTATTTCGGCCCGTCCTGATCGAGCCGCTGCAACCAGAAGCGATCCGCCTCATGCGGGCCCTCGATCGGCACGCCGAGATCGTTCGACAGCCGCTTGGCACCGCCGGCATGATCGATATGCCCGTGCGTCAGCAAAATCTTCTCGACCGTCACCCCGGCCTGTTCGACCGCCGCCATGATCCGCGGCAGGTCGCCGCCCGGATCGATCACCGCCGCCTTCATCGTCGCGGTGCACCAGATAATCGTGCAGTTCTGCTGGATCGGCGTGACCGGCACGATGGCAGCACGGAGCGGGGGCGCAGCGCGGAGGGGAGGATTTGTCATGCCGCTGAAATAGGATAGCGATCCCGTTGGAGCAATCGCCGCTTGCGGTTTGCCCCGTGCCCCGTGCAACAGTCGCGGCGATGTGGACCGCGCCCTTCGTTTTGCTCGATGACGCCCGCGAGGGGGGCGCTCCTGCACGATTGTACCGCGACCCGGTCCGGATCGTCCGCGCCGATACGCTCGCCGAGGTCCGCCCTGCGCTCGATGCGTTACGAAACGCCCGCGCGGAGGGCCTGCACGCTGCCGGCTACCTCACCTACGAAGCCGGCGCGGCACTCGCGTCGAGGCCAGTCGACGTCCGCACCGAAGGCCCGCTGCTCTGGTTCGGCCTGTTCGCCGAGTACCGGACGATAGCGCCCGAAGACGTTGCCGGCTTGCTCCCCGACCCCGCCGGCGCCTGGACCGGTGCGCCTGAGCCGCTGATCGACCGCGACACCTACGACGCCAGCCTGACGCGCGTGCTCGACCTGATCGCGGCGGGCGACATCTACCAGGCCAACCTCACCTTCGCCGCCAGCGTGCCGTTCGTCGGCGACCCGCTCGCGCTCTATGCCCGGCTGCGGAGTCAGGCCCGCGCAGGGTACGGTGCGCTGATCGATACCGGCGAGACGCGCTTCCTGTCGCTCTCGCCCGAACTCTTCTTCGCGCTCGATGGCGACACGCTCACCTGCCGCCCGATGAAGGGCACCGCGCCGCGCGGCGACACGCCCGATGCCGACCGTGCGCTCGCCGAAGCGCTCGCGGCCGACCCGAAGCAGCGCGCCGAGAACCTCATGATCGTCGACCTGATGCGCAACGACCTGTCGCGCGTCGCTACGCAGGTCGCGGTCCCCGATTTGTTCACCGTCGAGACCTATCCGACCGTCCACCAGATGACCTCGACCGTCACCGCAACCTTGAAACCCGACTGCGACGCGGTGGACGTCCTGACCGCGCTGTTCCCCTGCGGCTCGATCACCGGCGCGCCGAAACAACGCGCGATGGAGGTCATCGCCGAGGTCGAGCGCGCGCGCGTTCGCGGCATCTACACTGGCTCGATCGGCCGTTTCGATGCGAACGGCGATGCGATCTTCAACGTCGCGATCCGCACGATCGCCATCGAAGACGGCGTGGCGACGATGAGCCTCGGCTCCGGCATCGTCGCCGACAGCGTGGGCGACGCGGAGTGGGACGAATGCCACGCGAAAGGCGCCTTCGTCACCGCCGGCCAGCGCCGCTTCGACCTGATCGAAACTATGGCGTTCGATCCCGACGACGGCCTGACCCGCCTCGAAGCGCATCTCGCGCGGATGAAGGCGAGCGCGGAGGTCCTGGGATTTACGTTTGACCGCCACGCCGCGCGCAACGAACTCCAGGCCGCCACCTTCCGGTTGCGCGGCCCCCGCCGCATCCGCTTGTTGCTCAGCCCTTCGGGTGCGATCGCGATCGAGGCGGCACCGCTCCCGCACTCGCCTGCGCAGGCGACCGTTGCGATCGTCCTGCTACCCGTCGCCGCGACCGACTTCCGGCTCCGCCACAAGACGAGCGCGCGGGCGTTCTATGACGACGCGCGCAAAGCCGCGGGGACGTTCGAGGTGGTGTTCGAGGATGCGGAAGGCTTCCTGACCGAAGGCAGCTTCACCTCCTTGTTTGTCCAGCGCGGCGAAGCACTCGTCACGCCGCCGCTACGGCATGGCCTGCTCCCCGGGATATTACGAGCCGACCTCCTCGAATCGGGCCGCGCAACCGAAGCCCTGCTGACCCGAGCCGACCTGACCGCCGGATTCTTCATCGGAAATGCGGTCCGCGGGCTCATTCCCGCCATCGTTACGGTTGCGAATTCGACCGATCGGCGCGTATAGCGCCCGCGAATTCCGCGGCGACGTTCGCGGACAACCGCAAAGGTTACACCATGCACGCATCCGCCGCGCTCGGCCGCATCAGCCCCTCGCCGACGCTCGCGATCACCTCGCGCGTTCTCGAACTGAAGCGCGCAGGCGTCGATGTGATCGGGCTTGGCGCGGGTGAACCCGATTTCGACACGCCGGACTTCGTGAAAGAAGCCGCGATCCAGGCGATCCGCGACGGCAAGACCAAATACACCAATGTCGACGGCACGATCGAGCTGAAGCAGGCGATCGTCGCCAAGTTCGCGCGCGACAACAACCTCACCTACACCACCGACCAGATCAGCGTGAACGTCGGCGGCAAGCACACCCTGTTCAACGCGATGGTCGCGACGATCGATCCGGGCGACGAGGTCGTCATCCCCGCACCGTACTGGGTCAGCTATCCCGACGTCGTCCAGTTCGCTGGCGGCGTGCCGGTGATCGTCAAGGCGGGCCCCGAGGTCGGCTACAAGCTCGATCCCGCCGCGCTCGACGCCGCGATCACGCCGAAGACCAAGTGGGTGATCCTCAACTCGCCGTCGAACCCGACGGGGGCCGGCTACACGATCGACGAGCTGAAGGCGCTCGGCGCGGTGCTCGCGCGGCATCCGCACGTCTGGATCTTCGCCGACGATATGTACGAGCACATCGTCTACGACGGCTTCAAGTTCGCGACCATCGCCGAGGCATGCCCCGAGCTGTTCGAGCGCACGCTGACCGTCAATGGCTGCTCGAAGGCGTATGCGATGACCGGCTGGCGGATCGGTTACGGCGCCGGCGCATCGTGGCTAATCAAGGCGATGGCCAAGCTCCAGTCGCAGTCGACCTCGAACCCCTGCTCGATCGCTCAAGCGGCGGCGGTAGCGGCGCTCAACGGCGACCAGTCGTTCCTCGCCGAGCGCAACACCGCGTTCCAGGGCCGTCGCGACCTCGTCGTGTCGATGCTCAACGAGATCGACGGCATGCACTGCCCGACGCCGGAGGGTGCGTTCTACGTGTACCCTTCGTTCGCCGAACTGATCGGCAAGACGACACCGAACGGTCGCCTGATCGACACCGACGAGGCGATGGTCGGCTATCTGCTCGACGACGCCAAGGTGGCGGTGGTGCAGGGCGCCGCGTTCGGCCTCTCGCCGGCGTTCCGGATCAGCTACGCCACGTCGGACGCGCTGCTCCGCGAGGCGTGCACGCGCATCCAGACGGCCTGCGCCGCGCTGAAGTAATACGAAGCTGAACGATCCTCCCCCGCAAGGGGGAGGTGGCACCGAAGGTGACGGAGGGGGAGGAAACGGAACGTTTGTTTCCCTTACCTCCCCCCTCCGTCTGGCAAGAGCCAGCCACCTCCCCCTGCCGGGGGAGAATTCGAGATCGAGCAACAATCGAGACACGCGGCGACATCTCCCGGCAATTCTGCCGGGCGATGCCTGCTGCACGATGAACGCATCGGCCACGGCGCGTTAATCGAGAGTTTCTAAAAACGACATTGTGGTTGGCCGGCATCTCTACGACATGCCGGTACGTAGCTGACGCCGACCTATCCGGTCGGCGCCATCACCGGGTTTCATTGGGATCGCATCATGCGCAGCATCGTAAAGTCGAGTTTCTTCTGGCAGTTCAGCGGCGGTTTCGTCCTCGGCGCCATCGGCTTGTTCGCACTGCAGCCTGCCGAGGCACGCCAGACCTTCGCCAGCCATTTCGAGCACAGCGTTTCCGCCACCGCGCGATAACAACCCATCTGATAACTATGGCGATGGCCTAGCGAAGACGAGCGGCAACCCCATGTATCGAAACATGAAAAAGCCGCTTCTCGCCACGCTCGCCGCCGTCGGTATCGCCGGTGCGTTTATTGCCACCGGCACCGCGCAAGGCGCCCGCGCCGTCGTCATCCCCGCTGCCAAGACCGACCTTCCCGCGACCCCCGGCTTGCAGACCGCGGTGCTCGCGGGCGGCTGCTTCTGGACGATGGAAGCGGTGTTCGAGCATGTGAAGGGCGTGAAGTCGGTCACGACCGGCTACGACGGCGGCACCAAGGCGACCGCGACCTACGACCAGGTTTCCGCCGAGACGACTCGGCATGCCGAAGCGATCAGGATCGCGTACGACCCTCGAATCGTCAGTTACGGCACGCTGCTCCGCGTCTATTTCTCGATCGCGCATGATCCGACGACGCTGAACCGCCAGGGACCGGACAGCGGCACCAGCTATCGCTCGGCGATCTTCCCGCAGTCGCCGGCGCAGGCGCAGGTGGCGCGCGCGTACATCGCGCAGCTCGGGGCGACTCATGCGTTCTCCGGGCCGATCGTGACGAAGCTGGAGACCGGGACGTTCTATCCGGCGGAGGCGTATCACCAGAATTTCTACGACCGGAACCCGACGCACCCGTATGTCGTGATGTGGGACAAGCCCAAGGTCGCGGCGTTCCGCGCGGCGTTTCCGACGATTTCCAGCTGAGGCTGCACCTGCCGTAAGGGCGTTCCACCCCGGCGAAGGCCGGGGCCCAATTGGAAAGGTTGCAGTAACGACGGACGACCTTCGTTATACGCCGCCCGCAATTGGGCCCCGGCCTTCGCCGGGGTGGTACTTATTTACTTGTCTACCTGACCAGCAACAAACGTCAGGCAGCAACCGGAAACCGCAGCATCCGGTCCGCCACCGGCACCATGGCCTCGGCCCCAACCCCCACCGCGCGCACGATCTCTGGATGATCCACATCCAGTCCCCCGGTTAGCGACCCGAACGCCGGCAAAATCAGCTTAGTCGCCGTCGCCACGAAACACCGCCGCGCGACCGACTTCCCCCGCACCCGCAACCGAAGCTTGGGATGGAAATGCCCCGACAGTTCCGGCCGCGTCTCTGCCCGGTCCGCTTCATGCCGTAGCACCAACCCGTCGACGACCACCTCGTCGACGACGTCCCCGCCACACCGATCGAGGATCGCTGGATCGTGATTGCCCGTAATCCACGTCCATCGCGTCCCGTCGGTCATCGCCCGCAACATGTCCTGCGCGCGCTGCGGCAGCCGCTCGCAGCCGTCGCTATCGTGGAAGCTGTCGCCGAGGCACCAGACTTCGCGCGCGCCGGTCGCGGCAACCAATGCGGTAAGGTCCGCCAGCGTCGCGATCGAATCATACGGCGGCAGCATCTGGCCGCGCTTGGCGAACCAGCTCGCCTTCTCGAAATGCAGGTCGGCGACCAGCAACGCACGCCGCTCCGGCCAGAACAGCGCGCCTTGCGCCAACGCCAGAAGCGTATGCCCGCCGAACGAAAAGGGAACCATTTCCTCGCCATGCCGGTGCACGCCCTGTGAATCAACCCGCCATCGCCCCAAACCAGCAGGACTTGCGCATGCCCCCAATCGGCGTAAAGCGCGCCGTCCCCTCAGGAGGAGCGCTCTTCGCGCCATGACGTCCGTCGCCGGAACACCGCAAACTGCAGTCGTGACCGAACCGTCCGCCGATAGCTCGGCTGGACAGGGGGGGGCGCAGGCGTGTGCGCCGTCGGATCTGTCCGCAGCGCATCTCCACCCGCATCCGGCGCTCGCCGCGCTGACCGTCGGCGCGATCGGCGTGGTGTTCGGCGATATCGGCACCAGCCCGCTCTACGCCTTCCGCGAGGCGCTCGGCCAGACGTCCGCGGGCGGCATCGATCCAACCGAGATTCTGGGCGTGCTGAGCCTCGCGCTCTGGTCGCTGTTCCTGGTCGTGACCGTCAAATACGTCATCTTCCTGATGCGCGCCGACAACCAGGGCGAGGGCGGCGTACTGGCGCTCGCGGCGCTCGCCCGTCGCGCGCTCGGCATGCGGTCGCGGATCGCGATCGTGCTCGGCGCGGCGGGGGCGTCGCTGTTCTACGGCGATGCGATCATCACCCCGGCGCTGTCGGTGCTGTCCGCGATGGAGGGCCTGCGGACGATCCCGAGCGCGGCGCACATCTTCGACGAAGGCGTGGTGCGTGCGTTGACGATCGGCATCCTGATCGCGCTGTTCCTGATCCAGTCGCGCGGGACTGCGCAGGTATCGAAGCTGTTCGGCCCGGTCTGCATCCTCTGGTTCGTCGCGATCGGTGCGCTCGGCATCTGGCACATCGCCGACGAACCCTCGATCGTCCGCGTGTTCCTGCCGACCTACGGCATCTCGTTCCTCGCGAGCCACGGCGTCACCGGGCTGTTCGTGCTCGGCGCGGTGTTCCTGACCGTTACCGGCGCCGAGGCGCTGACTGCGGACATGGGCCATTTCGGCAAGCTGCCGATCCGCATCGGCTGGTTCTTCCTCGTCTTCCCGGCGCTCGCGCTCAATTACCTGGGGCAGGGCGCGTTCGCCTTGTCGCGGCTCGAGGATGCGGCGGCGCGCGGCGTGCCGTTCGTGAACCAGGACTGGTTCTTCCTGATGGCACCCGAATCGCTGCGCCCCGCCCTGATCATCCTCGCCGGCTTCGCGACGGTCATCGCCAGCCAAGCCGTCATCACCGGCGCGTTCTCGTTGACGCAGCAGGCGATCCAGCTCGGTTTGCTCCCGCGCCTGCGCATCCGCCAGACCTCCGCGGTGTTCGCCGGCCAGATCTACCTGCCCGCGATCAACTGGCTGTTGCTGATCGGCGTGCTGGTGCTGGTGATCCAGTTCAAGACGTCGTCGGCGATGGCGGCGGCGTACGGCATCGCGGTGACCGGCACGATGGTCGTCACCACCTTGCTCGCGTACATCGTGGTTCGGCATCGCTGGAACTGGTCGCGCCCGCTCGCGCTGGCGGCGATCCTGCCGTTCCTGACGCTCGACCTCGTCTTCTTCGGCGCGAACATCCTGCGCGTGATCGAGGGGGGCTGGGTGCCGCTGGTCATCGCCGCCGCGATCGGGCTGATCATCTTCACCTGGGTGCGCGGCAAGAAGATCGTCAGCGCGTTCGAGAAGCGCCAGAGCATCCCGCTGAGCGATCTCGCCGCCGCGCTGGAGAAGCGCCCGCCCGAGCGTGTGTCCGGGACCGCGGTGTTCCTGACCGCAAACCCGCATGCGACGCCGGGCGCGCTGCTGCATAACCTCAAGCACAACAAGGTGCTCCACGAGCGCAACCTGATCGTCAGCATCCGCACCGCCGACCGGCCGTTCGTCGACGAAGCGTCGCGCGCGAAGGTGGAACGCGTCGACGAGAATTTCTCGATCGTCGTGCTGACCTATGGGTTCATGGAATCCCCGGACGTGCCGCGCGATCTGGGCGTCGGCAACAAGACCGAGCAACTCGGGCTGGACCCGATGCGCA
The DNA here is from genome assembly GCF_900115295.1 of Sphingomonas sp. OK281. Classification (GTDB taxonomy): domain Bacteria; phylum Pseudomonadota; class Alphaproteobacteria; order Sphingomonadales; family Sphingomonadaceae; genus Sphingomonas. The sequence continues at coordinate 566,196 of NZ_FOVZ01000002.1, forward strand.
CGTCGTTCTTCATCGGCCGCAACACGCTGAAGCCCGATGCGGAGAAGGGCATGCCGCCATGGCAGGATCGCATCTTCATGTTCCTCCAGCGCAACGCGAGCGACCCGACCGACTTCCTGAAGATCCCGCCGGGCAAGGTGCTGGAACTAGGCGAACAGGTTACCGTGTAAGCCGAGCGCAGGGGGACGGTTTTGGGGGCGGGAAGCGCGTGCTCCCTCGCCCCTACGGGGAGAGGGAAGGGGCCCGCGGCACTTGCCGTGGGAAGGGAGAGGGGCGTTGTCGGGCACCGTCCCGAGCCTCAAGCCCCTCTCCCTTCCGTCGCCTAAGGCTCCTCCCTCCCTCTCCCCGGAGGGGCGAGGGACAGTGCGCTCACCCCGCGAACGCCTTCACCAAGTCGAAGAGGTAGTCGCGGCCATCATACAGCGAAGCCACCCGGATCCGCTCGTTGAGGCCATGAATACCCCCCATATCCTTGTCGATGAACACGCCGGGCGCGCCGTAGACCGGGATCCCGATCGCCTCGAAGAAGATCCCGTCGGTCGCCCCCGTCGACATCAGCGGCAGGATCGGCAGGCCGGGGAAATGCTTCGCCGCGACCTTGGTCACCGGCCCCATGATCTTGGGATCGAGCGTCGGCGGGATCGCGGTCGGCCGCACCGGCTGGTTCGCCGTCACCGTCACCTTGGCCCCCGCCAGTTCCTTCAGCTTGGCGAGCGTGCCGTCGACCGTCTCTCCCGGAAAGATCCGGCAGTTGATGTTTGCGGTCGCGCGCTGCGGCAACGCGTTCTCGGCGTGCCCCGCGCTCAGCAACGTCGCCACGCACGTCGTCCGGAGCGTCGAGTGCATCGCCTTGTCGCGGCTGACGATCGCGTCCGCCGTCTTGTCCTCAGGGTTGGTGAGCAGCTTGGTGATCGCGCTGCCCATCTCGCCGGGCATCGCCTTGGCGCTCGCCGCGAAGAAGGCCTTGGTGGTATCGGTGAACTTCACCGGGAACTCGTAGCCCTGCACGGCCTTCACCGCGTCGGCGAGCTCGTAGATCGCGTTCTCCGGGGTCGGCTGCGAGCTGTGCCCGCCCGGGTTGGTGGCGAGGAACGTATAGTTCTGCGCCGCCTTCTCGCCGACCTGGATCGCAAGCAGCTGCCGCTTGCCGTTATCGTCCGTACGCCCGCCGCCGCCCTCGTTCAGTGCGAACTCGGCGGCGATCAGGTCGGGCTTTTCCTTCGCCAGATACTGCGCGCCGTTCCACGCGAAGGTCGTCTCCTCGCCGCAGGTCAGCGCGAGCTTGATCGTCCGCTTCGGCTTGTACCCGCCAGTCTTGAAGCGGATCATCGCGTCGGACCAGATCGCCGCCTGCGCCTTGTCGTCGACGGTGCCGCGCGCGTAATAATAGCCGCCTTCCTCGATCAGCTTGAACGGATCGCGCACCCAATCCTCGCGCTTGGCCTCGACCACGTCGAGATGTGCGAGCAGCAGCATCGGCTTGAGCGCCGCGTCCGACCCCTTCAGTACCGCGACCAGCCCGCCGTCCTTCGGATGCTCGGGCACCGAGAAATAGGTGATGTCGGCGTCGGCATAGCCCGCCGTCTTCAGCCGTGCTCCGATCTGCGCCGCGGCCTGCGTGCAGCTGCCCGCGGACAGCGTCGTGTTGGTCTCGACCAGTTCCTTGTAGAGCCCGAAGAACGCCTTCTGGTCGGGCCGCGACTGCGCGTGCGCCGAGAATGGTGTCGTCAGAATCGCCGCCGTAAGTAGCCAGCCAGTCGCGCGCATCGTCATCCCCTTGATGGTTTATGACGGGAGAGTTGCAGCGAACGCGTGCCGGTGCAACCTCAACGACGCAGCGTTCCCCGCGGCAGTGCCAGCCGTACCTCGCGGTTGGCGAAGTCGATGTCGACGCGGCGGAAGAGCTGCAGCACGTCCATCCCGAGCAGCACCGCCGGTCGATCCGCAAGCCCGAAAATGCGGAACGGCGGCGCGTCGACCGCGGTGAAGGCGATCGGCAGGTCGCCTATCGTCAGGCTGCCGATCGTGACGCGGTCGATCGTCGTGTAATCCGCCACCACGGTCTCTCCGGTGACGCCGGTCAGCGACACCGGCTGCGACGTTCCGGCCCGGCCCATGCGCTTGCGCGTGACCTTCCGCCGCAGCGCGTCATTGGCCATGCTGATCGAGGTGCCGGTATCGAGGATGACGCGGATGCGGATGCCGTTGCAATAGGCGTCGGTGACGACCAGCTGTCCGAACAGGCTGCGCGCGCGGATCACGATCTCGTCTGGACCCGCACGCTCGCGAACTTGGCGTTGGCGCGAGGGGACGACGGTCATCGTCCTGGTGTCGAAGTCGATGCTCACCGCGTGATCCTGCAACGTGTCGATCCCGAGCAGCCCGCGTGCGCCGAGATTGATCGCGCTGATCGCTGGCGCCTCGATCGCCTTGCTGCCGATCACGCTCACCTTCAGCGAGGGGATCATGACGGTGCCGATGCTGTCCGAACCCGTCATGCCGGTGACGCGGACGGTCCGGCCTGGTGCGAGACCGAGCGTCGCCGCGAGTTCGCGGGCGATGACGGTCCGCTGCGCGCCGGTGTCGACGACGAAGGGGAATGGGCCTGCGCCGGCGATTGTGACGGGTACCGTCATGCGGGTCTGGTCGTCGCCGAACAGCAGCGTGGCGGGGTCGGGCTCTGTTGCGGATGCTGCACTGACCGGGGGTGCAGCATTGGAGCGCGAAGGGGCGGCGTCCTGAGCGCTTGCTTGGGCGGCGATGACTAGCAGTAGAGGGGCTAGCCACCTGCGCATGCTGCAAATGCTGCGCCTGATTTCGTACACGCGCAACTAACGTTGTTAAGGACGAACGTCCCTCCCAAGCGCTTCCACCCCGGCGGAGGCCGGGGCCCAACTGGGGGCGGTTGTTAATGGAGGACAGCGCTTCGTTACGGCCACCTTTCCAATTGGGCCCCGGCCTTCGCCGGGGTGGTGCTTTTAACGGGGCCGCCCTTGCCCCTCAATCCGGCCGCATCGCATCCGCGATCATCGCTTCCGCCTCGATCAGCAGCGCGTCGTCCGAGCTGTTCGTCGAGATCTTCTCGCGCCCGATCAGTGTCAGCACCGGCACTGCGAGCGGCGTGACCCGCTCCAGATCGACATGCACCATCGTCGCCGCGGCGCGATCGAGCAACGACGCCAACCGCCCCACATCGGTCATCCGCGCGCGCGCATCCGCCCACGCCGCCTCCAGCAGCAGATGCGTCGGCTCGTACTTGCGCAGCACGTCGTAGATAAGGTCGGTCGAGAACGTCACCTGCTTGCCGGTCTTGCGCTTGCCCGGATGCTGGCGCTCGACCAGCCCGCCGATCACCGCGACCTCCCGAAACGCACGCTTGAGCAGATGCGATTGCTGCACCCATTCGACGAACTCGTGCTCGAGGATATCCGCCGAGAACAGCGCGGCGGGATCGGTGATCTTCTCCAGCCCATACACCGCCAGCGCATAATCATTCGCGACGAAGCCAAGCGGTTTCAGCCCCTGCGTCTCCATCCGCCGCGTGATCAGCATCCCAAGCGACTGGTGCGCGTTCCAGCCCTCGAAGCTGTACGCGACCATGTAGTGCCGCCCCTCGCGCGGGAACGTCTCGACCAGCAGTTGGCCGGGCTCCGGCATGACCGATCGATACGCCTGCATCTCCAGCCATTCGCGCACGTCGTCCGGGAAGCGCGCCCAGTCGCTCGGATGCGCGAGGAACCCGCGGACGCGGTCGGCGAGGTTGGTCGACAGCGGCATCCGGCTGCCGCCATAGGTCGGGATCCGCGCGGGCTTCGACGTCGCACGCACGACCAGATCCTCGAGGTCGATCTTCATCACCTCCAGGCTGAGCCCGGCGAAGAAGAACGTATCGCCGTGGCTCAACTGCGCCGCGAACGCCTCCTCGACGCGGCCGAGCACACGACCGTTGCCGAACCGCACGTTGAGCATCGTCGCCTCGACGATGATTCCTGCGTTCAGCCGATGCTGACCAATGAATTTGGGATGGCTGACGCGCCACGTCCCGTCCGCGTCCTTGGTCAGCCGCTTGAACCGGTCATAGGCTTTCAGCGAATAGCCGCCGTCGCTGATGAAGTGCAGAACGCGCTCGAACGTCTCGGTCGGCAGTGCGGAATAGGGGAGCGCAGAGCGGATTTCGTCGAGCAGATCGGCTTCACGAAACGGTGCCGCGCACGCACACGCCATCACGTGCTGCGCCAGCACGTCGAGCGCACCGACGCGGAAAATGTCCGCATCGAGTTCGCCCGCCTCGACCGCGTCCAGCGCCGCGCGCGCCTCCAGATATTCGAATCGGTTGCCCGGCACGACGATTGCCTGCGACGATTCGTCGAGCCGGTGGTTGGCGCGCCCGATCCGCTGCAACAGTCGCGACGATCCCTTCGGCGCGCCCATCTGGATCACGCAATCGACGTTGCCCCAGTCGACGCCCAGATCGAGGCTCGACGTCGCGACCAGCGCGCGCAGTTTCCCCTCGGCCATCGCGTTCTCGACTTTTCGGCGCGCCTCCTTCGCCAGGCTGCCGTGGTGGACGCCGATCGGCAGGTTGGCCGAATTCACCTTCCACAGGTCCTGAAAGATCAGTTCCGCCAGGCTGCGCGTGTTGCAGAACACGATCGAGGTCTCGTGCGCCTCGATCTCCGCCATCACCTGCGCGGCGGCATAGCGGCCCGAATGCCCCGACCATGGCACGCGGCCTTCGGGCAGCAGGATCGCGATGTTGGGATCCGCGCCGGCCTCGCCCCGGACCATCGCGACCTGGTCGATATCGCCGTCGGGCGCGAGCCACGCGCGATAGCCGTCCGCATCCGCGACCGTCGCCGACAGGGCGACGCGGCGCATCCCCGGCGAAATCTTCCGGAGCCGCGCCATGCAGAGCGAGAGCAAGTCGCCGCGCTTTCCGGTCGCGAACGCGTGCACCTCGTCGACGACGATCGTGCGGAGGTTCTCGAACATAGTGATGCTGTCCGGATAGCTCAGCAGCAGCGACAGAGACTCCGGGGTGGTAAGCAGGATCTGCGGCGGCTTGATCCGTTGTCGTGCCTTCCGGTCCGACGGCGTATCGCCGGTACGAGTCTCGACGCGGATGTCGACGCCCATCTCGTCGATCGGCGTCAGCAGGTTGCGCTGCACGTCGACCGCGAGTGCCTTCAACGGCGATACGTAGAGCGTGTGGAGACCCGTCGTCGGCGCCTCGATCAGCTCGGCAAGCGTCGGCAGGAACCCGGCCAGCGTCTTCCCCGCGCCGGTCGCCGCGACCAGCAGGGCATGATGCCCGGCACGGCCTTCCGCCAGCATCTCCAGCTGATGCCGCCGCGGCCGCCAACCCCGTGTGGCAAACCAGTTTTCCAAGGGGGAGGGGAGGTCGCTCACGGCCTGTTCACGCATTAGCGTCATATGGGGGCGTCGCGCCGCACCGCTATGGACCGCGCGCGTAACGACCGGCATTTCGGCCAAAGCTCTGTTGTGAAAGACGATCGGTGTCGCTTTTTCGTTATCTCCTGCCCTTGCCGTTGCTCGCACTCCTGCCGTTCGCCAATGCCACCGCCGCCGACAAGTCGTTCGTCGGGGGCGGCGGCATCGTCCGATTGTCCTACGCCTCCAGCCTGACGCCGACGCGCAATTTCGCCGGCCGCGCGCTGATGAACCGCGGCTGGCGCCAGATGTGGGATGGCGCGCCGGTCGGCCGCGGCGTCGGCATCGTCCGCTTCTGGGAAGTCGCCAAGCCGACCGACGGCCAGGGGCAGGTGACCGAGCTGATCCAGGTCGGTTTCAGCCGCAGCGCCGACGTGGTCGCGACCTGCGGCACCGCGGGCATGGTCTCGGGCAGCGCCAGGCGCCTGCCGAACCGGATGCTCGGCGGCCATCGCTGGACGGTCTACACCAACGGCGATGCCGGCATGAGCCAGCAGGTGACCGCGACCAACTTCCGCAGCGTCATCAACGGCGCCTGCTACGCGATCGATCGCGTGACCTACGCGGTGAAGGCGGCCGCCCCGGCCAGCCGCAACGCGCCGACACAAGCGGTTGCGGCGGCGCGGATGGACGCGATCCTGGCCACGATCAAGGTCGGCGGACGGCGCTGATCCGCTGGCCCCCCGTTCTAAAACCGTCGATCCTCTGTGGGGACGCCCGTACCGGCTCAGCGATCGAGCCGACTGCCGATCTTCGCGCGATCGCTGCTCCAGTGAATGTACATCGCCCGGCCGATGATCGAAGTCGTCGGCACCATCCCGACGCCCAATTGCTCGGGGGATACGCGACTGTCGGCGGAGCGGTGGCGATTGTCGCCCAGGACGAAGACATGGCCTGGCGGGACGGTGACCCCGCGCATGTCGTCGAACGGTGACGCGTCGATGTCGAATAGGCAATGGCTGGAGCGCTCGCCCGGCAGGCGTTCCGTCAGCATCGTTATGGGGTGCGCGCCGTCGAGATCGTCGACCATCACCTTGCGCTCGACGTGCTGCGCAATCGCGACGCCGTTCACGATCGGACGGCCTGCGCGCATCGCGATCCTGTCCCCTGCGATTGCGGCGATCCGATAGACCCGGGCGCTGTCGGCCGCCTGGAAGACGATGATGTCGCCTCGCGTCGGCGGCCCACGCCAGCGCATGTCGACGACGAACTTGTCGCCGTTACCGATCGTCGGCGCCATGCTATCGGACGGTGCGTAGAACGGCTTGTAGAAGTGGTGCATCAGCAGAGGCACGCGTTCCCAAATGCCCAGCACGACGACCGCGATCAGCGTCAGCGCATACCAGCGCGACCACCAATGCGTTGGCTCGCGAAGCCTGCTTTCCCGCCAGGTGAGCACCGTCGGCACGATGTACATCGCACCCAGCAACGCGATGACCAGCACCAACGCCGCTACCGCGACGCCGTAACCGGTGATGGGGAGGTAACCGAAGCCCAACGTCACGAGTGCGGCGAGGGCGAACGGCGCCACGAAGGCCAGCAAAGCGCCGCGTCGATCGCCGAGGCGGATCAATCCGAGTCCGGGCAGGATCAGGTTGAGTGCGGAGAGGCCTAGCCGCGCTGGCACACCTCGTCGATCGACCGGGTCCTTAATCGAATCGCTCAATCGATATCCCCCCGGTGTATGCGGCCATCTTACCGGACACTGGGCGAGAGACAATGCTGGCACCCAGGGCCTGGTTCACGCGTAGTACCGTGATGGCAAAACTCGGCGACTGGCTCGAACCGCATCCGCACGGCATCCTCGTCAAGCCGATCGACGCGTGGATCGATCCGTCGATCCCGACCGCCAAGGCGCTCGTCACGCACGGCCACGCCGATCACGCGCGCGGTGGCCACGAGGCGGTCTGGGCGACGCCCGAAACGCTTGCAATCATGGACGCGCGCTACGGCCCGCAGGACGGCAACCCGGTCGCTTACGGCGAGACGATCCGCATGGGAGAGGTCGACATCGGCTTCGTCCCCGCCGGTCACGTCCTCGGCTCCGCGCAGATCGTGCTCGACTATCGCGGCGAGCGGATCGTCGTATCGGGCGACTATAAACGCCGCGCGGACCCGACCTGCACGCCGTTCGAACCCGTCAAATGCGACGTCTTCATCACCGAGGCGACGTTCGGCCTGCCGGTGTTCCGCCACCCCGACACCGGCGACGAGATCGACAAGCTGATCGCCGCGCTCCACGCCAACCCCGATCGCTGCGTCGTCGTCGGCGCCTATGCGCTGGGCAAGGCGCAGCGCGTTATCGCCGAGCTGCGCGAGCGCGGTCACGAAGCGCCGATCTACATTCACGGCGCGCTGCAACGCCTGTGCGACCTGTATGCCGAGCACGGCGTCAGGCTCGGCGAACTCCTCCCCGTCGCCGACGCGAAGAAGGCGGACATGGCCGGGCATGTCGTGATGTGCCCGCCCGGTGCACTCAACGATCGCTGGTCGCGGCGGCTACCCGATCCGATCACCGCGATGGCTAGCGGCTGGATGCGGGTACGGGGCCGCGCACGCCAGAAGAACGTCGAACTCCCGCTGATCCTCAGCGACCATGCCGACTGGGACGAACTCATCGCCACGCTGACCGAGATTGCGCCCCGCGAGGTCTGGGTCACGCACGGCCGGGAGGACGCGCTGGTCCACTGGTGCATGACCCGCCAGATCAAGGCGCGCGCGCTCGCGCTGGTGGGGTTCGAGGACGAGGACGACTGAGCCCTGGTATCTCACACCGGGCGTAGTTCTCCGGAGAATGGCGGCGGCATTGCCTTGCGCCACGGCAGCGCACGCCCCTCCACCAGCGATCGCCACGCCCACTCCACCGGGGCGATGTCGAACTGCCGGACATAGGCGTTGGCGAGCAGCAACAGCGCGATGTTGATCGCCAGCGCGGTTGCCATGAGACTGGCCCAGCCGAGCGTGCCGTACAGCGCGAAGCCGAACGGCGGGAACAGGATCCACAGGCAGACGATGGTCTGGAGGATGTAGATCGACAGCGCGGTCCGCCCCGCCGCGATGAACGGCTGCAGCATCCGGGCGCCGGATACCGTCCCGATCAGCAGGCACACCGCGCCGATATGGCCAAGCGTCATTGCCTCGCGCGCGACCTCGACGGTCGCCCATATCGTTCTCGGCGCCTCGTCGAACCGCGTCTGTTCGACCGCACCGATGATCCGCAACGGAATGGCCACGGCATAGGCGATCAGCATCATGCGCAGGTAGAAGCCACGCGACCGGGCACCCTGCAGGATGCCGAGCTTGTAGAGCGCAGCCCCGATCAGCATCACGCTGGCCGATTCGAGGACGAACAGAAGCTCGAACCCGTGCGATTCGAAGAAGATCGTGACGCTCCACTGCATCGCCGCCCAGGTCGCGAAACTGCCGGTCCGCGCCTTATCCTCCGCGGCGATCTTGGCATGCGTCTCGGCCTTGCTCTTGGCGCGCTTCACATCGCCTTTCGCAACCGTTGCCAGCAGCTTGCGGTCGTCCGCGGTGATGGCGCGACCCGTCGCCTGCGCGGCCTGGATCGCTGCGACCCGGCTCTGCTCGTGCAGCGTCTGGTAATAGCCGAAATACCCCGCGCCGCCGAGTTGCGCGACGGCCGCGACCAGCCCGATCGTGATCAGCCAACGGGGCCGCATCCGTCGGAACAGGAATGCGACCATCGCCGCCAGACCGTAAGTGTGGAGGATGTCGCCAGGCCATAGCAGGATGAAGACGTGCACGACGCCGAACCCGAACAACAGCAGGTTGCGAAGGTAATAGCGCTTCATCACGACGCGGCTGCCGACCGCCAGCGCGGCGCGGTCGGTGAGAATCACCATCCCTGCACCGAACAGCAGTTCGAGCATGCAGCGTGCCGTGCCGTTTGCGATGACCTCGCGCAGCCACCACGCGATCCGGTCGGCTGCGCTCCAGCCCAAGTGCCGGACGTCGCCGAACGAGGCCCAGAGCGAGCCGCCCATGTCGTTGATATTCATGAACAGGATACCGAGGATCGCGATCCCGCGCAGGATGTCCAGTACGGGAAGCCGCGGCGCCCCATCGGGCTCGGTTGCCGGCAACAACGCCGGTCCCGCCGCTGTAAAGCCTGAGTCGCGTAGAGTTTGGTCGTTCATCGCTCTGGGCCCCCCCGAGATGACACGCTCGACGCTAGGCCTATCGCGATGAAACGCAAGCTTAGCCGGCACCCTCTAATGTTCGGGCCCGGCGGCGTTGTACGGAGCTTCCGATGCCCAGCGCCTCGCGATACTTTGCAACGGTCCGGCGCGCGATGTCGAAGCCTTTGGCGTTCAGCAGATCGACCAGGGTGTCGTCCGACAGGATCTTCGCGCCCTCGGTGTCGATCAGCGCCCGGATCGCGGACTTGACCGCCTGCGCCGAGACCGCCTCGCCGCCGTCCGCCGACTGGATCGCGCTCGTGAAGAAGTATTTCAGCTCGTACAGCCCGCGCGCGCACGAGACGTATTTGTTGCTCGTCACGCGGCTGACCGTCGATTCGTGCATCTCGATCGCGTCCGCGACCTGGCGCAGCGTCAGGGGCCGCAAGTGCGCGACGCCCTTCAGGAAGAACGCCTCCTGCTGCTTCACGATCTCGGTCGCGACCTTAATGATCGTCCGCTGGCGCTGGTCGAGCGCCTTCACCAGCCAGTTCGCGCTCGCGAGGCAATCCGACAGCCACGCCTTCGACGCCTTGTCCTGCTGCCCGCCCGACAGTTCGGTATAGTAACTGCGGTTGACCAGGACGCGCGGCAGGGTCGATGCGTTGACCTCGATCGCCCAGCCTGCCTTGGTACGCGCGACGAACAGGTCCGGCGTCACCGATTGCGCAGGCTCGCCGCCATAGCGGCAGCCCGGCTTCGGGTCATAGCCGCGCAGTTCGCGGATCATGTCCGCCATGTCCTCGTCGTCGACGTCGCACATGCGTTTCAGACGAGTCAGTTCGCCGCGCGCGAGCAGGTCGAGATTGTCGATCAACCGCGCCATGCACGGATCGTAACGATCCGCTTCCTTCGCCTGCAATGCGAGGCATTCCGATAGATCGCGCGCGCCGACCCCAGTCGGATCGAACGTCTGGATCGTCGCCAGCACCCTCTCGACGCGGACCAGCGGAACGCCGAGCCGATTGGCGATGTCGAGCAGCGACACGGTGAGATAGCCCGCCTCGTCGATCTGGTCGATCAGGTGCGCGGCGATGAACGCGTCGTCGCGGGCGATCGCGGGACCGGCCTGTGCGAGCAGGTGATCCGCGAGGCTGAGACTGGTATCCGCGAACGCGTCGAGATCGGGGCCGTCTTCGCCGCCGGCTCCCCCCGTGCTCGCGCCGGTCATCGACAGCGCGCCGTCCATCCCGCTGCCGCCGTCGGCGACGCTGTCCTGCTGGTGGCTTTCGGTGGCGTAGTCGACGTCGAGCGTCGGTTCGTCGCCTGCGCCGGTGCCCGCGACCAGTTCGTCGGCGGCGACGCGTTCGTCGCGGACTTCGGCGGCGGGCTCGCGGTCGGGGGCGTCGCTATCCTCGGCGGCGCTGGCTTCGAGCAGCGGGTTGCGCTCGACTTCCTCGGCGATGAACCCCTCGATCTCCAGGTTCGACAGCGCAAGCAGCTTGATCGCCTGCTGGAGCTGCGGGGTCATCACCAGCGATTGCGACTGACGGATGTCCAGGCGAGGGGCGAGGCTCATGACGCGAAGGAGCGTTCCAATCCTCCCCCGCAAGGGGGAGGTGGCAGGCACAGCCTGACGGAGGGGGAGGTAAGAGCCAACCGGTGTTTCATGTCCTCCCCCTCCGACGCCTTTGGCGCCACCTCCCCCTGGCGGGGGAGGATCGTAAACAGTGAATGTCGAACCGGCTTAAAGCGAGAAGCCTTCGCCGAGATACAGGCGGCGCACGTTCGCATCCGCGACCAGTTCCTCGGGGGAGCCCGAGAACAGCACGCGGCCGTCATAGATGATGTACGCGCGATCGACGATCTCCAGCGTCTCGCGGACATTGTGGTCGGTGATCAGCACGCCGATGTCGCGGCGCTTCAGGTCCTTCACCAGGTCGCGGATGTCGGCGATCGAGATCGGATCGATGCCCGCGAACGGCTCGTCGAGCAGCATGATCGACGGATCCGCCGCCAGCGCACGGGCGATTTCCGCACGCCGCCGCTCGCCGCCCGACAGCGCCATCGCCGGCGCCGCGCGGAGCCGGGTCAAACCGAACTCCTCGAGCAGCGTATCGAGCTTCCGCTGCCGCGCGGCCTTGTCCGGCTCGGACAGCTCCAGCACCGTCAGGATGTTCTTCTCGATCGTCAGTCCGCGGAAGATCGAGGTCTCCTGTGGCAGGTAGCCGAGCCCGAGGATCGCGCGCCGGTACATCGGCAGCTTCGTGATGTCCTCGCCATCGAGCATGATGCGGCCCGAGTCCGGCTTCACCAGGCCCATCACCGAATAAAAGCACGTCGTCTTGCCCGCGCCGTTGGGGCCGAGCAGTCCGACCACTTCACCACGCCCGACCGAGACCGACACGTCGGTCAGCACGACGCGCTTGTCGTAGGACTTGGCGATCGAGACGACCTGGAGCCCGTTGCTGACGGGTGGCTCCGAGATCGGTTCTACGGCCTCGATCGGGGGCAGCGTGGTGGCGTCCATGGGGTCAGGCCCTCGCAAAAGTCGATCGCCGGATGCTCGGCGGGGGATTGGCAGGAAAGATGCATGACCACGCCGTCGGAGGGAAGCCCCCACGACATGTCGAGCAGGTTCAGTTGCGCTTGGGGACCGAGAAGGTCCCGGTCACGCGACCGCCGGTCTGCGTGACGGTGCCACCGCCCGCCGCCGAACCGGCCGCGCTGCCCCCTGCGACCGACGACCCGTCGATCACCGAACGCCCGGTGTCGAGGTTCATCGTCAGGCGTCCGCCGTTCACGGTGTTCCCCGCCTGCGTCAGCGTGACGGCGCCGAGCATCGTGATGACGCGACGGTTGAGATCGTAGATCGCGTACTGGCTCCGCGCGGTCTGGTCGGGCCGCTTGACGACCACCCCGCCCGATGCGTCGAGGCGCGAGACCTGCGGGTTCCCGCCGATCACCTGGCCGGTATACGCCACCGTCATCCGCGCTGAGTTCAGCGTCATCTCGGCCTGCTTGACCGCGACGTTGCCCGACAGGATGGCGCGGTTCGCCTTGTCCTGAAGCTCGATATGATCCGCGCCGAAATCGATCGGGGCGTTGGAATTGTGCGCCTGCTGCGCGACCGCGGTCGTGGAGAGCAGAACGGCGGACAGGCCGGCGAAGATGTGAGTGGCGCGCATGGCGGCTATTTCGGCCCTCTGGGGATGATCCGCAAGCGCGCATTGCCATCGAGCGTCACGGTCCGCTCTTCCAGGTTCGCACGCAGCTTGTTCGCGCTGAACGTCCCCTGCTGGACGGTGCCGGTCGCAGCCCCGCCGCTTTCGAGCGTGCGCGCCTTCATGTCGATCGTCGCGTTGGTGGTCTTCAGGTCGTAGCCGCCCGCCGCAGTGGCGTTCAGCGGACCGAACAGCTGCACCTTCTCGGTATCCATGTCGTAGCGGCCGGTGTTCGCCTTGATGTTGGCGGGGCCGTCGGTCAGCTGGATCTGCGCGGCGAGCTGGTTGAGCTGGACGATCGGCTCGGCCGAGCTCTTCTGGATCGCGGATTTCGCGTCGAGCGTGAAAGCCTGTCCCTTGCTGTCCTCGCCCCGATAGCGCGCTGCCTGGATCTTCATCCGCTCCTGCGCGACATCGACCTTGTTCTTGTCGAGCAGGAACGACACGTCGCCGCCCGCCGTCAGCGGCGCCATCACGAGGAACGCCGCGAGCACCCCGATCGCCGTCGGCAGCGCGAGTCGCGCAATCGCGACCAGCCGGTCATGACTGCCACCGGGCGCGGCCCAGTCCTGCCGCGCGCTACGCACGCGACGGGCGACCGGCGAGGGTGGCGGAACGTCGATCATGCGTGCGCGAAAATGTCGATTTCGGGCCAGCCGGCGATATCGAGCGCCGCGCGAGTCGGCAGGAAGTCGAAGCACGACTGCGCGAGCTCCATCCGTCCTTCGCGAATCAGGCGCTTGTCGAGCTCGGTGCGCAACCGGTGAAGGAAGCGCACGTCGGACGCCGCATAATCCTTCTGCGCGTCGGACAGCTCGGGGCTGCCCCAGTCGGACGACTGCTGCTGCTTCGAGATATCCTGACCGAGCAGTTCGCGCACGATCTCCTTGAGACCGTGACGATCGGTGTAGGTCCGCACCAGCCGCGAAGCGATCTTGGTGCAATATACCGGCGCGGCGACGACGCCGAGATAATATTGGACCGCGGCGATATCGAACCGGCCGAAATGATAGAGCTTCACCCGCGCCGGATCGGCCAGCAGGGCCTTCAGATTGGGCGCGTCGTAGCCGGCACCCGCGGCGAATCGGACGAGATGCTCGTCGGGGCCGCCATCGGAAAGCTGGACGAGGCACAACCGGTCGCGCGGCGTGATCAGCCCCATCGTCTCGGTATCGACGGCGATCGCGGCGCCGGCCGCGAACAGGTCGGCGGGGATGTCGCCTTCGTGGAGATGAACTGTCATGTCCCGGCCGTAGCCGCCCGCGGCGGAACGCTCAATGGTTCTATACGAGGCTGCGGCACGGAATCGGGCGATAAGATGGCTCGCGTGCGGTCGGTGCGACGAGTCGTGGCTCACAAGCGACACTTGCGTCAGTATCGGTCCATATCGCGCGCTCTCGGATCAGAATCTATTCGCGACGGCTTGTATTTTGCGCTAAGGGTCCCCTCAAGGCGCAAAAGGTTTCGCGCTGGAAAACCTGCGTTCGTCGTCCGGCACAAGGGTTTTGAGAAATTTGCGGGCGAACCGGGAAGACGAACAGAGCTTATGGGTTTCGATAAAGGTGGCCGCGGGAACCGTGGCGGGCGTGGCCGCGACAAGCGCGACAGCTTCGGCGGCGGCGACAACGAGTTCGGCGGCGGCAGCAGCTTTGGTGGCGGCGGCGATCGGTTCGGCGGCGGCGGTAGCAGCTACGGCGGCGGCGGTGGCTCGAGCTACGGTGGCGGCGGTGGCAGCAGCTACGGCGGCGGCAGCAGCTTCGGCGGCGGCAACAGCGGCGGCGGCGGTGGTTACCGCGGCGGCGGCGGCGGTGGCGGCGGCTTCTCGGGCGGTGGCGGCGGCGGCGGTGGTCGCGGCATGCCTCCTCAGGTTGTCGGCGAAGGCACCGGCGTCGTAAAGTTCTTCAACGCGCAGAAGGGCTTTGGCTTCGTCGTTCGCGATGACGGCGGCGAGGACGTCTTCGTCCACATCAGCGCCGTCGAGCAGGCCGGCATGGTTGCTCTCGCCGAGGGTCAGCCGCTCGGCTTCACGCTCGTCGATCGCGGTGGTCGTATCTCGGCAACCGAGCTGAAGATCGACGGCGAGCCGATGGCCGTCACCGATCGCGGCCCGCCGCGTGACCGTGATGCCGGCCCGGGCGCGCCCCGTGGTGGTGATCGCGACCGTGACGGTGGTGCAGGTGGCGCACAGCGTCAGCTCACCGGCGAGAAGGCGACCGGTACGGTCAAGTTCTTCAACGCGATGAAGGGCTTCGGCTTCATCCAGCGCGACGACGGACAGCCTGACGCATTCGTCCACATCTCGGCCGTCGAGCGCGCCGGCATGTCGACGCTGAACGAGGGCGACAAGCTCGAGTTCGAGCTCGAGGTCGATCGTCGCGGCAAGTACGCAGCGGTGAACCTGAGCGCAGGCGGCTGATAGCTGCCTGACTCAGAACGCTGATCGTACCGTGTTCGGTAGGATAATGATTGCGGCCGGTTTCGCTTTGGCGGGACCGGCCGTTCTCGTTTCATCGTCCTCGCTGTCGTCCGTGGCGCAGGCCGGGCAGGGTGCTGTCGCGGCTCCGCGCGAGCCGACTCGCGTGCCGGTGTTCTCGGCGACGATCGTCGCGCGCTACCCGCACGACCGGACTGCGTTCACCGAAGGGCTGCTCTGGCACGACGGTGCGCTGTACGAGAGCACGGGGCAGGAGCGGCAATCCGACGTCCGCCGCGTCTCGCTCAAGGACGGCAAGATTCTCGCCAGGGCGCGGATCGACCCGGCGCAGTTCGGCGAAGGCCTTGCGCTGTGGAAGGACCAGCTCGTCAGCCTCACCTGGCATGACGGCATCGCGCACCGCTGGGATGTTCGCACGCTGAAGCCCAAGGGGCAGAACCGCTACACCGGCGAAGGCTGGGGGCTGACCAGCGACGGCGTCTCGCTGCTCCAGTCCGACGGCAGTTCCGACATCATCGTCCGCGATCCGCTGACGCTGGCCGAGCGCAGGCGGGTGGCGGTGACGATCGACGGGCGCCCCCTACGCGACATCAACGAACTCGAATATGTCCACGGCGCGCTACTTGCCAACGTCTGGCACACCGGCTTTCTGGTCCGCATCGACCCCGCGACTGGCAAGGTTGCCGCGGTGATCGACCTCCGCCCGCTGGTTGCCGAAATCGCTGCGACCGACCGCGAGGCGGTGCTCAACGGGATCGCCTGGGACGCGAAGGCCGACCGGCTGTTCGTGACGGGCAAATACTGGCCGACGCTCTTCGAGATAAAGATCGCCGCCGCGCCGCAATAGTCTGCGTTGAGTGACGGTCCCCAACAACGCTCTGCTACGTGTTTCCCGCGGCGTAGAGCCGGACCGTCACCCCGGCGAAAGCTGGGGTATCCCCGTTTGGCGGGCGCGTGCCCTACACGATGAGATTCCGGCTTTCGCTGCGATGACGGTTGGGCAAGGGCAAAGTCTCGAACAGCGCGGGGGCCGGTCGAAGCGTACACCGTCGCGCGTCGCCCGACCTCAGAACCCCCGCCCAGCCCCCGGTGCCACCGACCGGACCACCGCGAGCACATGCGCCAGCAAGCCATCCGCATCGTGGTGGATATTATGTCCCCCCGGCATCCCCACCTTCCGCGCGTTCGCCGTTGTCAGCAGCGGACACAGGCTGTCGGTCTCCTCCAACCCGTAGATGCACGTAACCGGCGCCCAGGTCAGCGCATTGCCCGTCGTCGCGCCCATGCTGTCGGGCGTGCCGTGATCGTACAGCAGCCCCGACGGATCGGCGCGGTAGAACACCGTATCGCCGGGCAGGATCAACACGATCGCCGCCACCCGAGCGCGCAACGTCGAAGGCAGGTTCACCATGCCGGTCTGGACGATATCCGCACCGTAGGACTGTCCCATCACCACGACCCGTTTGGCACCCGTGCGTACCAGCGCCGTCCGCACGCCGTCCGCTATGATCGCATCCAGCTCCTGGCGCGTCCGATGATGCGCGAACAAGGCCGGCGTCGTGATGCCGACGACCGGGATGCCGTGTTCGGTCAGTCCACGAGAGGTCGACGCGCCGAGCAGGAACCGAAGCCCCATGTCGCCCGAGAAGTTCACGACCGCGATCGGCGGCGGCCCCGACACGCGCACGCCGATCGCCGGATACACATGCACCGGATCGCGATCGAAATACCCGGCGAGGTAGACGAACAGCACGACGATCGCCGAAACGATCCCGGTGACCCAGCTGCCACGCCGGACGCGCCGTCGGGTCTTCGCGCGGGTAACGTCCATCGGGCTCTCCAAACTGAGCGAAACCGGCGCCATGCGTGCGGAACGCCGATCAGTCTGCGGCGATAGCGGGGAAATCCCGCGCGGCAACCACCCGAAATTCGTGTCGGCGGATCACGTGATCATCCGCTTGAGCGTCTCGATGCGGTCCGCCTCCGCCGCAGGCTTGTCCGTCCGGATCCGCGCGATCCGCGGAAAGCGCATCGCCACGCCGGATTTATGCCGTTTCGAATCGTGGAGCGAATCGAACGCGATCTCCAGCACCAGCGTCTTCTCGACTTCGCGCACCGGCCCGAACCGGTTCTGGGTATGGTTGCGCACGAAGCTGTCGAGCATCTTCAGTTCTTCGTCGGTAATCCCCGAATATGCCTTCCCGACCGGGAGCAACTCGCCCTCCTCGGTCCAGCAGCCGAAGGTGTAATCCGAATAATAGGACGACCGCCGCCCCGAGCCACGCTGCGCGTACATCATCACGCAATCGGCGGTCAGCGGATCGCGTTTCCACTTATACCAGAGCCCGGCGCGACGCCCGCCGACGTACGGCGAATCGCGGCGCTTCAGCATCACGCCCTCGATCGCCGAGTCGCGCGCGGTCGCCCGGATCGCCTCCAGCGCGGTGAAGTCGTCCGCCTCGATGACGACGCTGAGATCGAACCGCTCGGGATCGAGTTGCGGCACGAACGCCTCGAGCCGCTTGCGCCGCTCGGTCCAGGGCAGCGTCCGCAGATCCTCGTCGCCGTCGAGCAACAGGTCATAGAGCCGCACGAACGCGGGATAGTCCGCCAGCATCTTCGCCGAGACGGTCTTGCGCCCGAGCCTTTGCTGGAGCGCGTTGAAGCTAGCCGCGCCGCCGCCATCTTCCAGCGTGCCGCCCTGATGCTCGCCCTTCACCAGCAGTTCGCCGTCGACCGTTCCCGGCGTCCGAAACGCGGCGGCGATCTCGGGGAAGCTGCCCGTGACGTCGTCGCCGGTCCGGCTGTAAAGCCGTGTCTCGCCCGCGACGTGGACGATCTGCACCCGGATGCCGTCCCATTTCCACTCGGCGGCATAGTCGACGAGGTCGACGCGAAGGTCTTCGAGTCCGTGCGCCAGCATGAATGGTCGGAACACCGGAACGTCGGCGGGCGTCGGCTGTGCGCCCGTGCCCTCCGCCCAGGCGAACAGGCTCGCATACGGTGCATCCAGCCCGTGCCAGACCTCCTCGACCGCATCGACATCGAGCCCGAACGCATCCGCCAGCGCCGTCTTCGCCAACCGCGCCGACACGCCGATCCGCAGCGCCCCCGTCGCCATCTTGAGCAACGCGAACCGCTCCTCGGCATCGGATCGGTCGAGCATCTCGGCGAGCGCACCCGGTGCATCGGCACGCGACAACGCCGCCAGCCGCTCGACGACGTCGGTGATCGACAAGGGGGTGGGGTCGACCGGCACCGTCGGCTCGGGCCAAAGCAGCGCGACCGTTTCCGCGGTATCGCCGACATAATCGCGGCTCATCCGGAACAGCACCGGATCGACGCGTTCCTCGATCAGTCCGCGAATCACTGCCGACTTCACGCCCTTGAGATCGAGGTCCCCGGTCAGCGCCGCCATTGCCCAGCCGCGATCGGGGTCGGGCGTCGCGCGCAGGTAATCCGCGATCAGCTTCAACTTCGCATTGCGCGACCGGGTGTAGGTGAGCGAATCGAGCAGGGCGGCGAATGCGTGCATCGTGGGAGAACGCTCCTGCCGCGCGAAGGGATGCAGAACAGGTCCT
Organism: Sphingomonas sp. OK281; assembly: GCF_900115295.1. Lineage (GTDB taxonomy): Bacteria > Pseudomonadota > Alphaproteobacteria > Sphingomonadales > Sphingomonadaceae > Sphingomonas. Next base: position 585,028 of record NZ_FOVZ01000002.1, read on the forward strand.
ACACCGCTCGCTCCATTCTCAATCCTCCCCCGCAAGGGGGAGGTGGCACCGAAGGTGACGGAGGGGGAGGACACTGAACGCCCGTTTTCCTTTCCTCCCCCTCCGTCCGGCAAGCGCCAGCCACCTCCCCCTTGCGAGGATTTCGGATCCAGACACGAAACGACCGCCGCCGGAAGGTCCGACGACGGTCGTTGTCATGCGATCGGATCGCCAGCGTCAGTCGACCGCGTTCTTGATGCCCTTGCCGGCAAGCAGCCCGAGCACGAGGAAGATCACGAACAGTGCGATCGCGATGAAGAACAAGACCTTGGCGATGCCGATGAACGCGCCACCGATGCCGCCGAAGCCGAGCAGCGCGAGTACGGCGCCGATGACGAGAAAGGTGATTGCGAGCTTCAACATGACGGCCTCCTGTTTTCGATAGGATCGCTCAACCGGCGCGACGACCGGTTTGTTCCTGACCTGTAACGATCAGGCCTTGCGGCTGGCCTCGAACAGGAACCACGCGCGCTCCTCGGCGTGGTCGGTCCATTCATCCACGATCCCACTCGTCGCGTTGTCCTTGGCGGCGTCGGCGGCGTCCTTGACGATGCGGAACTGCTCGACGAGCTTCAGATTGTCCTCGCGCAGTTCGGCGAGCATCTCGGTCGGGCCGACGAACGCCATGTCGTTGTCGGCGATCGTCTGGTGCCGCGAGATATCGCCGATCGAGCGCAGCGTGGTGTTGCCGGTCTTGCGGACGCGCTCGGCGATCGCGTCGGTCACGCCGATGATCTGCGCAGACTGGTCGTCGAGCAGCAGGTGATAATCGCGGAAATGCGGCCCCGACATGTGCCAGTGGAAATTTTTCGTCTTGAGGTACAGCGCATAGCAATCGGCGAGCGCGGCGTTCAGCGCGTCCGCGACCGACTTGGTGCTGTTGCTCGGCAGATCGGTCGGCGTGTCGAGGGCGGGGTTGATGTCGGCCATGTGGAGCTCCGGTTTGAAAGTCGTTGCGTGAACGATCCGAACGCAGAATTGCCCCCGGCGACTGGCCCCCCCGATTGCTAGACCATCCGATCGCTAGACCACCCGATCGCCAGACCACCCGATCGCTAGACCAATCGCAAGGCGCCGAGTGCGAGAACGATGCCGAAGATCAGGAATATGATGCCGATGGCGATGCGCAGCGGCTTGAGCGGTAGTTTCAGCCAGGCGGCCTCGCCCATCAGCGCGGCGGGGACGATCGCGACCAGCGAGCCGACCGTCGCGCCGATCGCCGCAAGCGCGGGAACGGGCGTCCGCGCGGCGAGGGTGAGGACGATGAACTGCACGCCATCGCCGAAGGCTAGGATGAACAGGCCGAGTGCAGTGGTGGCGATCGCACCGATCTTCCAGCGATCGAGCCGCTCGGGTGCCTTGGCCGGAAAGAACGCGCCGCCGCCCTGCAACAGCAACGCGAGCGCGAGCATCAGTTGCTGGGCATTGGGCGCGAGCTTCGGCCCGATCACCGCGCCGAGCGTCGCGGCAAGGCCGCTTGCCGCCAGCAACGCCAGCGCCGCCATCGCGATCACCAATCCGGGCCTCGCATAGCGGTCCGACAGGATCGCCGCGAGCCACGCGGTGCGGTCGCCGACCTGCGCGAGCGCGGCCGCGACGAGGGCCGCCATCAAGGCGTCCATGGATTATCCCGCAAGGCGCACCGAACACGCCGCGGCGAACGCGTGGCATGCCTGGACGTCCTGCCGCTCGCACCCGACCGCATCGCGCAGGATCGACAGCCAGCCATGCACCAGCGCGCCATGCTCGCCGCGCGACAGGGCGGAATCGACGAAGTGGGCGACGGTCACCGCCGGGTTGAGGCCGTTGGTATGCGCGATCACGCGGATCGCATCGATCTCGGTGGCGATGTCGCAGGGGCGGGAATAGGGCGCACGGACATCGATCGCCGCGATTCGCGCCGCGAGATCGGCCTTCACCGCCATCATGTCGTCGATTCGAACCAGCGCCTGCCCCACGATCCCGCTCCTGTCTTTATCTGACGGTACAATGCGCCCCGGACAGTGAATAGCGGATTAAATGAACGAACTCGGCACGCAGCGACGGGGTAAAGCTTGACTTCGCTCCCTCCGTCCGCCATGCGCCGCCCTTGATGGAGCGGCGGCGCGAGTTCGCCGCTTTCGCATTTTCAAGCCATAGGAATTGGGCTCATGGCCAAGCCGACCACCGTAAAGATCAAGCTGCTCAGCACCGCTGACACCGGCTTCTTCTACGTCACCAAGAAGAATCCCCGTACCAAGACGGAGAAGCTCTCCTTCTCGAAGTACGATCCCGTCGTGCGCAAGCATGTCGAGTTCAAGGAAGCCAAGATCAAGTAATCCGGTCGGCGGTGCAAGCCGCCGTCTGATTGCTGAGATCCAAAAAGCCGCGGATAGCGATATCCGCGGCTTTTGGCGTTTGTGTTGGGCTTCGTTCCCTCACGCTCCCCCTTCCGTTCGTCCTGAGTAGCCGTCGAGTAGTCGCCGTAGGCGGCGTATCGAGATGGCGTATCGAAGGACAGGTTGGCGCGCGGAACGCATGCTTCGATACGAGCCCTCGATACGCTCCTTGCGGAGCTACTCGGTCTCTACTCAGCACGAACGGGGTTGGGGGTTTGGCAACGGAATGTGCCAGTTAAGCAACGGGCAGGCTGAGCAGATCGGTATCCGCGCGCCCCCCACCTCAGATCAGCGCCCCCACCGCATCCATGAACCGCGCCAGACTGATCGGCTTGGACACATACGAGTCCGCGCCCGCAGCCCGGATCCGCTCCTCGTCCTCGCGTCCCGCATATGCGGTCACCGCCATCACCGGGATCGCCTTCAAGTCCTCGTCCGCCTTCAGTTCGAGGATGATCTCGTAGCCGGTGACGTGCGGCATCTGGATGTCCATGATGATCAGGTCGGGCACGAATTCTCGCGCGCGCGCAACGGCTTCGCGGCCATCGCGCACGGGTTCGACGGCGAACTGGTGCGCGCGCAACAGGTCGCAGAATAGTTTGAGGTTGAGTTCGTTGTCCTCGACAACGAGCACCTTCTTTGCCACCGATCCACCTTATCCGGAAAGAAGGCACGATAGGCAATGCGCGACCGCGATTCAAACGAAGACGCCGAAGCGCTCGCCCTGCGCGCGCTGGTATGGACGCTGGTCGAGCCCGATCGGGCGATGCGGCTGCTGTCGGTCACCGGCCTTGAGCCGCATGACCTGCGCGCAAGGGCGAGCGATCCGACCGTGCTGTCCGCCGCGCTTGGCTTTCTCGAAAACCATGAGCCGGACCTGATCGCCTGCGCCGAATCGCTCGGCGTGAAGCCCGAGGCGCTGGTCCGCGCCCATGCCAAACTGGACCAGGGGGAGTTTGAAGCATGAGGCCGCTGCTGATCAGCGATTGCGACGAAGTGCTGCTGCACATGGTCAAGCATTTCGGCGTCTGGCTCGACGAGCGCCACGATATCGACTTCCAGATCCAGCACGGCGATTTCTCGACCGCGATGACGCGCCGCGACGGTGGCCCGCCGCCGTCGCGCGAGGACATGTGGGCGATGCTCGGCGAGTTCTTCCCCGGCGAGATGCACCGCCAGACGCTGGTGCCGCACGCGGTCGACGCGCTGGAGCGGCTGGCGCAGGTGGCGGACATCGTCATCCTCACCAATCTCCAGGACGAATGCCGCCAGCCGCGGATCGAACAGCTAGCCAAGTTCGGCATCGAGCACCGGGTCGAGTGCAACCAGGGCGGCAAGGGCACCCCGGTATCGCGGCTGGTCGAGGAATATGGTTCGCCGGTGACGGTGTTCGTCGATGACCTTGCGGTGCACCACGAGTCGGTCGCCAAGCACGCGCCGGGGGTGCACCGGTTGCACATGGTCTCCGAGCCGACGCTGGCGGTGAGCGTGCCGAAGGCGCCCGAGGCCCACGCGCGGATCGACGACTGGCGCGAGGCGGCGGACTGGATTTCCGCGCGGTTCGAAGCTGGGTTGCCCGCGGACGCCTGAGCCGCTCGGTTCACCACGAACACACCATTCCCCCCTCCCTGGAAGGGAGGGGTTGGGGGTGGGTCGGCCAGCTCTGGCCGCAACCGTTCCGACAAATGCGGAAGCCAACCCACCCCCGGCCCCTCCCTTCCAGGGAGGGGAGCAGAAGGGGGCGATCGACGCGCGAGCCGCCCCCACTTGACCCATCCCCCACCGCTGTGGTGATACCTCACCCATGACCGATCGTATCGACCGCAAGCTCGAAGAGCTGGGCCTCACCCTCCCGCAGGCCGCCGCACCCGTGGCGTCCTACGTCCCGACCGTGCTGGCGAACGGCATGCTCCACATCTCGGGCCAGTTGCCGTTCAAGGACGGCGCGCTGGTCACCGGTCGCGTCGGCGACGGCGTGTCGCTCGAAGACGCGCAGGAAGCGGCCAAGCTCTGCGCGCTCATGCTCGTCGCACAGATGAAGGCGGCCCTCGGCACGCTCGGCCGCGTCGAGCGGATCGTGAAGCTCGGCGTGTTCGTCAATTCGACCGGCGATTTCACCGATCAGGCCAAGGTCGCCAACGGCGCATCGGACGTGATGGTTGCGCTGTTCGGCGATGCCGGCAAGCATGCGCGCTCGGCAGTGGGCGTTCCCGTCCTCCCGCTCGGCGCCGCCGTCGAGATCGACGCGATCGTGCAGGTTTCCGCCTGACGGACTTGTTCTCCCGCGAAAGCGGGAGCCCAGGGTTACCAAGCGCAGCCCATGTGGTCCTGGGCTCCCGCCTTCGCGGGAGAACAGCCTATGGGGCGGACGGCTGTTTTCCTTCGAGATAAGCTGACGCGCCCTTTGCTATCGGCACCCCGCTACCCCAAATGTCGCGGATGAACGCCGTCACAGCCCGCATCGCCCAAGGCGTCACCTCGATCGCGGCGGAGGACTGGGAGGCGTGCTCCGGCACCGCCAACCCGTTCGTCGGCCACGCCTTCCTCTCCGCGCTCGAAGCCTCGAAAAGCGTCGGCGGCCGATCCGGTTGGCAGGCGCTGCCGGTGGTGGTGGACGGTCCCGACGGCAAGCCCGCGGGAATCGCCCCCGCCTATGCCAAGAGCCACAGCCAGGGCGAATACGTGTTCGACCAGGGCTGGGCCGACGCGTGGGAGCGGGCAGGGGGGCAATACTACCCCAAGCTCCAGATCGCCGCACCGTTCAGCCCGGTGCCGGGGCCCCGCCTGTTGCTCCGCGACCGCGAGCAAGCCCCCGCACTGATCGCCGCGCTGGAAGCGGTCACCGACCAGAGTGGGCTATCCTCCGCGCACGCCACCTTCATCGACCCAGACGAGGTGCCGCTGTTCGAGGCGGCAGGCTGGCTGATCCGCCAGGGCACGCAGTTCCACTGGAAGAACGAGGGGTACGCCAGCTTCGAAGACTTCCTCGCCGTCCTCGCCAGCCGCAAGCGCAAGGCGATCCGCAAGGAACGCGCCGCTGCCGTCGAAGGCCTGACGATCCGCCACCTGATCGGCGCCGAGATCACGCCCGAGCACTGGGACGCGTTCTGGGTCTTTTACCAGGACACCGGCAGCCGCAAATGGGGCCAGCCGTACCTCACGCGCGGCTTCTTCGATCAGATCGGCGAGACGATGGGCGACCGCGTCCTGCTCATCCTCGCCGAGCGCGACGGCGTACCGATCGCGGGTGCGCTCAACCTGATCGGCAATGACACGCTCTATGGCCGATACTGGGGCGCCACCGAGGAAGTGCCGTTCCTCCACTTCGAACTCTGCTATTACCAGGCGATCGACGCCGCCATCGCGCGCGGCCTGAAGACCGTCGAGGCCGGCGCGCAGGGCGAACACAAGCTCGCAAGGGGCTATGCGCCGGTCGCGACCTATTCCGCCCATTACATCCCCGACCCCAGCTTCCGCCGCGCGATCGCCGACTATCTTGTCCGTGAACGCGAGGCCGTCGCCGAACAGCAGGAGTATCTCGGCGAGCTTACTCCGTTCCGGCGGGGCGAGCAGCAGGTCGGTTGACGCGGTAAAGCAGGCTGGTGCCATCGCGGCGGATCAGCGTCAGGTCGCGGACCAGCGCCGGATCGAACTTCGGCGGGTGGATCAGCCACACGTAATCGAATGCATCGCGCGGAAATTTCTCCAGCGCCATCGAGATCGGCCGCCAGAACTGGCCACGGCACTTGATGTCGCTGACAATCTCAGACGGATCGTGCGCAAAGCCCTTGGCCGCCGGATATTGCGTCGTCATCAACTGTGCGCCGGCCATCGACCACTGGTCGTTGGTGAACGCCAGCCGCCGCTCCAGCAGCAGCGCGGGAACATGCTCGAGCCGCGAATAGGCCCAGTCGTCGCGACAGCGCCGCCCGACGAACGACACGACGCGCGATCGCTCGGGTACCGTATCGATCGCCGCGATCGCCTGGTCGTAGCTGCGATCGTAGATCAGGTAGCTGACCGTCGTCCCCGCCAGCCGCACGCCGAAGAACGCGAACCCCAGCACCGCGAGCACCGCCGCACCGCGCAACGAAAGCCCATGCCGCGGCCGCAGCGCGATCACCGCGATCCCGAGCATGAACGGCGCGAGCCGCATGTCGGCATAGGCCGAGCCGAACACGATCCGCGGCAACAGGATGTACACGATCGCGAGGAACAGCGCCGAGAGGCTCAGGTTGCGCGAATACTCGATCGTCTGGTCGCGCACGCCGCGGAACAGGATTACGAACAGCACGGTGACCGACGCGATGTCGAACGTCATCCACCGATCGCGCAGGACCATCGTGATCCAGTTCATCTTCCAGCGCCAGTTGAACCAGTCCTGCGTCTTGCCGCCGACATGATCGCCCGACCGCCAGACCACCATCATCACCATCGGCAGCGCGAGCGGCAGGCAGTTCAGCCCCGCCTGGATACACGCCTTGAACCAGCCATGCGCCCAGCTCTTGGGATCGCTGTCGCGGCGGATGTCGTGCTGGCGGATCAGTTCGGCGGAGAAGGCGAGCACGCCCAGTACGCCCCAGCCGAACGTATGGCACAGCCACAACAGGCACGAGACGGGGACGAAGATGAGGGTCCGCAGCTGCCGCCGGTCGAGCCGCCCCATCCGCAGCCACAGCGCGAACAGGTTGAGCGCGAGCGCCATGCCGAGCGCGAAATTCACGAATCCGAACTGGAACGGATAGCTGTAGGCGAGCGGCAGCGCGAACAACGCGGTCGCGGGGATTCGCCCGTGCACCTCGCGCGCGATCCACAACAACCCGGTCACGGTGAGCGCGGGGATCGCCATCACGATCAGCTTTACCGCCAGCTGCAACCCGAAGATCGGCGCGAGCGGCACGATCAGCAGGTCGATGCCGAGGTTGCCGATCATCTGCCAGCGGAAGTTATACCACTGGGAAAGCCAGGGATTGTCGCCGATCGCCAGCTGGACGCGGTAGCGCCCCATATGGCCGGGCAGGTCGACGAGCGGCGGTATTTCCGGCCACAGCAACGGTATCATCGACGCGAGCGCGACCGCGAGGACGAAGCCGCGCGTCTGCCACCAGTGTAGTCCCGTGTCTTGCCCCCGCGTCATTGATCGACGCCTAGCGCCGCAGGGGGGGCTTCGACAAGCCTGCGTGACAGGATGCGACGGTTTGGGCCGTGATGCGGCGTGAAAGAGTGCCGCAATATGTCGCTGCGTGGCAGACCTGCGCGGGCGAGCAGCCGGTCTGCGTACTGCCGTCGAAATTCTGCGCCGGTGGGGGTCTCAGCCGCTGAAGGATGGGTCAGAAGATTCCCAGAAACTTCTTCCGCTGCCCCTTCTTCTCCGCAGCATTCGTTTTCCCGTCCTCGGCCTTCGCCGTCGTCCCATGGCCCACGTCGTCACGCGGCTGCCCCTTGGTGGTCCGCTGTGCCGCAGCCGTGGCTCCCGCCAGCACCGGGCCACATGCGGTGGACTTTGCGTCGCCGACATCGACGAACGCCAGGATCCCCGCGACCGGCGTCGCGACCAGCGCCAGCCCGAGCCCGCTGCCGACCCGTGCGAGCAGATCCTTCGAGATCACGCTGAGCTTGGGCGCCGCGAACAAACCGCCGACCCCGACCGGCGACTGGCCCGCGAACAGGCTGAACTTCTTCGAATCCGCACGGAAGGCCAGGTCGAGCGCTTCGTTTCGGAAGCTGAACCCACCGCGGCCGACGATGACGTTCTTGCGCGTGTCGATCAGGATCGGATCCGCCGCCGCGACGCCGCCGCGCACGGTAAAGCCAATCAGCCCACAATTCATCTGCACCGGCTCGTCGAGCTTCCCCTGGAACATCCGCTGCGCGAACGTGCCGATGTCGAGTTCCGCCAGCTGCACGTTGCGCACCGACAGCGCTCCCGACGGCAGCACGAACGCGATTCGACCGTGCGATGACGCGAGCGAATCGTGGATCGAATCGCCACGCCCCTCCAGCTTGATCCGCCCCTTGACTGTGCCGGTCGTCCCGGCCTCGGTCAGGCCATAGCCCTTGAGTAGTCGACCCAGCGGTGTCGGCGCCAGCCGGATATCGTAGGACACCGCGCTCGGCCGTGCGCGCGTGTCGAAGATGACGTCCGAGGCCACGTTGCCGCGTGCCATCGAGAAGGTCAGCGGCGACAGCGCCAGCCGCCCGCGTTCCAGGTCGAGCGTCAGATCGATGTCGGAGATCGGCAGGTTGCGCGACTTCACCACGCCGATCGTCCATTTCAGGTCGGCATCGAAGATCTGCATCGTCGCGACCGGCAGGTTCCCGTCAGGCAACAGGCGCTGCGGTGCGGCGCCCGTCGCGGCGGCGGCTGCCACCGCGCCCTTTGACTCGACGATGTCGGGATTGAAGCCGATGAAGGGGGCCGCATCGATGATGTCGAGGCTCTTGGTCGTGAGCACCGAATCGAGATGGATGCGCTCGCCGTTCACGATCGTCAGCTTGCCCGCGAGATCTGTTCGGCCTGCAAAGCCGCGCAGGTGTGTGAAGGCGTATTCGTCGCCCTGCTTGATCAGCTGCGCGCGCAGTTTGTAGGTCCGCGTGTTCGGGATCGCGACGTCGATCACGCCTAGCAGCGTCGACAGATTGGCGCCGCGCGCGGTCACGGCGAGCGGCACGTTCTCGACATCGGCGATGCTCGGCAGCGTCCCCGCGACGTCGATGATGTTCCCCGCCGCCCGCGCCCGCGCAACCAGCTTGTTCTGTCCGCGGTTGGCGGTCGCATCCGGCGACAGCAGTTGCGCGGTCACGGTGAACGGCGTCTCGCGCAGCCGGCCCTTGCCGGTGAGCCCGACCGCGCGGCCGATCGTCGCATCTACCGATCGGATATCGGCGACCTTGAGGTCGGCCAGCACGCGCATCCGCGGATCGAGATAGCGCACCGTCGTGCCCGTGACCGTCGCCACGTCGATCCGCGGGAATTCGAGCGGCTTGCCACCCTTCTTGTTCGAGAACGTCCAGGTGTTGGCCGAATGCGGCGCGTTCCACTCCAGGTCGACTGCGCCGTTGACGAGATCGAGCCAGTACAGCCGCCGCTTGCCGAATAGCAGCGACAGCGGCGCGATCCGCGTGTCGAGCTTGTCCGCCTGGAACAGGTTCGGCTTGCTCGCCCAGTCGGGGTTCGAGAGCGTGAAATTCTCCGCGTACAGCTTGATGCGGAACGGCGCGAAATAGAGCTGGAAATCACCGCGCACGGTCAGCGTCCGGTGCGTGAGCGAGCCGACGACGCGCTCGAACGGATGCTTCAGGAAGCGCCCCTTAGTGATGTACAGCACCAGCCAGATCGCGACGACGACCGCGACGATCCCGAGCAGGATGTTGCGCAGTATCCGCCGCTTGCGACGTTTTTGCGTGTCGACCGGCGCAGGGGCCGGGGGAGGGGTCTCGATCGGCTGCGTCGTGCTCTCGTCCATGATTCGCCTATCGCACGACAGCCGCGTCAGTTCCACAACGGTTGATATACCGCATTAATGCGTCTATGCGGCCCGCTTCCTCGAAGGGAACGCGTTCGACGAATCGCCCGGCCAGTGTGGGCTGCCGCGGCGATTTCAGCGTCCTCCTTCGTAACCGAAAGGATAAAAATGCCCAAGCTGAAGACCAAGAGCGGCGTCAAGAAACGCTTCAAGATCACCGCCACCGGCCTGCTCAAGCACGGCGTCGCCGGCAAGCGTCACCGTCTGGCGCATCACAACGGCAAGTACATCCGTCAGAACCGCGGCACCAAGCTGCTGTCGAAGGCCGATACCGCAGCAGTGAAGGCCTGGGCGCCTTACGGCCTGCGTTGAGCTGAGAAGGAATTAGACAATGGCACGCGTAAAACGGGGTGTTACCACCCGCGCCAAGCACAAGCGTATTTTGGTTCAGGCGAAGGGCTATTATGGCCGTCGCAAGAACACCATCCGCATCGCCCGTCAGGCCGTCGAGAAGGCCGGACAGTACGCTTACCGCGACCGCAAGGTAAAGAAGCGCACCTTCCGTGGCCTCTGGATCCAGCGCATCAACGCCGGTGTCCGCGCCGAGGGTCTGACGTATTCGCAGTTCATGCACGGCGTGAAGCTGGCAGGGATCGAACTCGACCGGAAGGTCCTGGCCGACATCGCCATGCACGAGGGCGCTGCATTCAGCGCCATCGTCGCCCAGGTGAAGGCGGCTCTCCCCCAGGCCGCGTAATTCGCGACTGAGGTGAGTTTCGGAAGGGCGTCGGTGGGAGACCACCGGCGCCCTTTCTGTGTTTGGGGGTTCGAGCTTTGAAGACCGTCATTCCCGCGCAGGCGGGAACCCATAAACTACGAACCGTTGTGATTACCCAAAACGTCAGCCAGTATGGGTTCCCGCCTCCGCGGGAATGACGGCAAGGGGATAGCGGATGGATTGGCAGCCCTGCGTCTACATCCTCGCCAGCGGTCGGCACGGCACGCTCTATATCGGCGTCACCTCGAACTTACTCGGCCGTATCCACCAGCACCGCGAAGGCTTGATCAAGGGCTTCACCTCCCGCTACGGCATCCATCGGCTGGTGCACTACGAAATCGCCGATACGATGGAAGCAGCGATCAAGCGTGAAAAGCAGCTAAAGAAGTGGAACCGCGACTGGAAGCTGCGGCTGATCGAAGAGGGCAATCTCGATTGGGACGATCTGGCGATAGGGTTGGGCTTCCCGCCTTTCCGTCATTCCCGCGAAGGCGGGAAACCATAACCGCTACGGTTATGACGATCGAACCGGTAGCGCATATGGATCCCCGCCTTCGCGGGAATGACAAGTAGAGCGATAGAGACGCGCGAAGTTAGGATGGCGAAACAGTGATCGAAGACCTGAACCAGATGCGCGACCACATGCTGACGGCGATCGCCGCCGCATCCGGGCTCGACGCGCTCGACGCGTGCCGGGTCGAGGCGCTCGGCAAGCAGGGCACGATCACCGCGCTGCTCAAGACGCTCGGCAAGATGACGCCGGAGGAGCGCCTCGTGCAGGGCCCGCTGATCCAGGGCCTCCGCGAAGCCGTCGCCAACGGCATCGCCGAGCGCAAGGCAACGCTCGAACGCGCCGCGCTCGACGCGCGTCTCGCCAGCGAGACGCTCGACATGACGCTCCCCGCCGACGCCACGCCCGCCGGCACGATCCACCCCGTGTCGCAGGTCATGGACGAACTCGCAGAGATCTTCGCAGACCTTGGCTTCGCGGTCGCGACCGGTCCCGAGATCGAGACCGACTGGCATAATTTCACCGCGCTCAACATCCCCGAGACGCACCCCGCGCGCGCGATGCACGACACCTTTTATCTCCAGCAGGGGATCGACGCGAAGGCCGCCGGCACCGCCGACGAGAAGACGACCTTCTCGCTCCTCCGCACGCACACGTCCCCGGTCCAGATCCGCACGATGTTGAGCCAGAAACCCCCGATCCGCATCATCGCCCCCGGCCGCACCTACCGTTCGGATTCCGACGCCACGCACACGCCGATGTTCCACCAGGTCGAGGGCCTCGTGATCGACAAGGGCATCACGCTCGGCCACCTGAAGTGGACGCTCGAGACGTTCGTGAAGGCGTTCTTCGAGCGCGACGATATCGTGCTCCGCCTGCGCCCCAGCTACTTCCCGTTCACCGAACCCTCGGTCGAGATCGACGTCGGCTACACGCTGGTCAAGGGCAAGCGCGTCGTCGGCGGCGCCGAGCCCGATGGCTGGCTCGAAATCCTCGGCTCCGGCATGGTCCACCGCAAGGTGATCGAGGCCTGCGGGCTCGACCCCGACGAATGGCAGGGCTTCGCGTTCGGCTGCGGCATCGACCGGCTGGCCATGCTGAAATACGGCATGGACGACCTACGCCCGTTCTTCGACGGCGATATCCGCTGGCTCAAGCATTACGGCTTTTCGAGCCTCGACGTCCCCACCTTGTCCGGCGGAGTCGGCGCATGAAGTTCACCCTCAGCTGGCTCAAGCAGCATCTCGAAACCACCGCCACGCTCGACCAGATCGTCGAGGCGCTGACCCGCATCGGCCTGGAAGTCGAAGGCGTCGAGAACCCCGGCGAGAAGCTCGCCGCGTTCAAGATCGCCAAGGTGCTTAGCGCCGAACGCCATCCGCAAGCCGACAAGCTCCAGATCCTGTCGGTCGACGCCGGTAACGGTCCGCTCCAGGTCGTCTGCGGCGCCCCCAACGCGCGCGCCGGCCTGGTCGGCGTGTTCGGCGCACCCGGTGCGTACGTCCCCGGCCTCGACGTGACGCTCAAGCTCGCGAGCATCCGCGGCGTCGAATCCCACGGCATGATGTGCTCGACGCGCGAACTCGAACTCGGCGAAGATCACGACGGCATCATCGAACTGCCGGCGGACGCGCCGATCGGCACCGCGTATCCCGACTATGCCGGCCTGACCGACCCAGTCATCGACGTCGCGATCACCCCCAATCGCCAGGACTGCATGGGCGTCCGCGGCATCGCGCGCGACCTCGCCGCCGCCGGCCTCGGCACGCTCACGCCACTGACCATCCCCACCCCCTCCGTCATCCCGGCGGACGCCGGGACCCAAGGTGCGGCAGGGGCAAACGGCGAACTCGATCCCCGCCGTCGCGGCAATGACGGAGCAAGGACTGGGGACGGACCCGATGTCGCGACGCTAGACCCCGAAGGCTGCCCCGCCCTCTTCGCGCAGACCGTCACCGGCGTAACCAACGGCGAATCCCCCGCGTGGATGCGCCGCAGCCTCATCGCGATCGGCCAGAAGCCGATCTCCGCGCTCGTCGACATCACCAACTATTTGATGATCGACCTCGGCCGCCCGTTGCACGTCTACGACCGCGCCAAACTTTCCGGCGGCCTCGTCGCGCGGAAGGCCAAGGACGGCGAACAGGTCGTAGCCCTCAACGGCAAGACCTACACGCTCGACGCGACCATGACCGTCATCGCCGACGACGCGGCCGTGCACGACATCGGCGGGATCATGGGCGGCGAGCATTCGGGCGTCTCGGCGGACACCACCGACGTGCTGATCGAATGCGCGTATTTCGATCCCGACCACATCGCCCGCACCGGGCAGAAGCTCACGCTCACCTCCGACGCGCGCAGCCGCTTCGAACGCGGCGTCGATCCGGCGTTCCTCGAAGACGGCCTGGCCATCGCCACTGCGCTCGTCCTCCACATCTGCGGTGGTACGGCCAGCGACGTCACCCGCTCGGGCGAACCCCCGCTCGAACCGCGCGTGATCCACTACGATCCACGCTTGAGTGCAGACCTCGGCGGCCTCCACGTCGCCCCCGAACGGCAGGCGCGGACCTTGTTGTCGCTCGGCTTCACGATCGGCGCGATCCAGTCGGCCGACGCGTTCAGCGATGCGCTGTTCTCGACGATCGAGGGCAAATGGCCGGTCACGGTCCCAAGCTGGCGCCGCGATGTCGACGGCCCCGCCGACCTCGTCGAGGAGGTCGTCCGTATCGAGGGCATCGATAACATCCACTCGACGCCGCTCCCCCGTATGCCCGGCGTCGCCAAGCCGACCGCCACGCCCGAGCAGAAGCTCGAACGTAGGGCGCGTCGTGCGGCGGCGGCCCGAGGGCTCGACGAGGCGGTAACGTGGAGCTTCCTCTCCGAAGCCGAAGCAGCCCCCTTCGGCGGCGGCGCCTGGACGCTCGCCAATCCGATCAGCGAAGACCTGAAGGTCATGCGCCCGTCGCTGCTCCCCGGCCTGCTTGCAGCGACCGGCCGCAACCTCAAGCGTGGCCAGCAGAGCGTCCGCCTGTTCGAGATCGGCCGCCGCTACCTGGCCGAAGCCGAGCGCGCGACGCTAGGCGTAGTCCTCGCCGGCGACCGCCGCCCCCGCGGCTGGCGCGATGGGAAAGCGGCGGCCTTCGACGCGTATGACGCGAAGGCCGAAGCGCTGGCGCTTCTCGCGGCCTCGGGCGCGCCGGTCGATAACCTGCAAGTGATGGGGGAGGCCGGCGACGCATGGCACCCCGGCCAGTCCGGTACGCTTCGCCTCGGGCCGAAGACAGTGCTGGCGAGCTTCGGCATGCTCCATCCGACGGTGCTGAAGGCGTTCGACCTCGACGGCGCGGTTGCCGCGGTAGAAGTCTACCTCGACGCCATCCCGCCCAAGCGAGCGTCTGGCTTCGCGCGTCCGGCCTACACGCCGCCGGCGCTGCAAGCCGTTCGCCGAGACTTCGCGTTCCTCGTGCCGGCGGCGCTCGCCACCGACACGCTGGTTCGCGCGGTCAAGGGCGCCGACAAGGTCGCGATCGTCTCGGCCCGCGTGTTCGACGTGTTCACTGGGGCAGGGGTGGAGGATGGCCACAAGTCGGTCGCTGTCGAGATCGTCCTGCAACCGACCGCCAAAAGCTTCACCGACGAAGAGATCAAGGCGATCGCCGACAAGGTGGTCGCCGCGGCAGCAAAGCAAGGCGCGAGCCTGCGCGTCTGAGCGTGCCCTCACCCTTCCCACGGCCAAGCAGCCGCGGGCCCCTTCCCTCTCCCCCGAGGGGAGAGGGAGAGACGCCAAAGGCGGCGAGGGTGAGGGCACGGGCCATGTACCCTAGCTCCACCCCGGCGAAGGCCGGGGCCCAAGTGGCAAGGCCGTCGTAACGGAGCGATGCCCGCAGTTGGCGACGTTTCCCAATTGGGCCCCGGCCTTCGCCGGGGTGGGGTAGGGTGGGGTGAGCGTTACGCGGCCTCGCGCGTTTGAAGCTCACGGAAGGAACCTCATGACCGACCTGATCACGATCGCCAACGACCACCTCACCGCGCAGATCAACCCGCACGGGGCCGAACTCACCCACCTCCACGACGCCGATGGCCGCGAGCTGATGACCAACGCCGACCCGGCCTTCTGGACCGGTCACGCCCCGATCCTTTTCCCCGTCGTCGGGGTCGTCAACGAAGGCGTCATCCACCTCGACGGCCAGGCCTACCCGATGCAGAAGCACGGCTTCGCCCGCCATTCGACGTTCGACGTCGTCGCGCAGTCGGAAAGCTCCGCCACCTTCCGCCTCACCGACAGCGAGGAAACCCGGAAGGCCTACCCGTTCGCGTTCGCACTCGACATCGTCTTCACGTTGGACGGCGCGACGCTGACGCTTGAGGCGCACATCCACAACCGCACCGACGCTGCAATGCCGGCAAGCTTCGGCTTCCACCCCGCCTTCGCGTGGCCACTCCCCTACGGCGAACCCCGCACAGACCACCGCATCACGTTCGACGCCGACGAACCCGGCAAGCTCAAGGCGATCAGCCCCGACGGCCAGATCGCGGTCGACGAGCGCCCCTCGCCGGTCGAGGACCGCGTCATCGCCCTGCGCGACGAGCTGTTCGCCAAGGATGCGCTGGTCTGGGACCCGATCCATTCCGACGCGGTCACCTACGGCGCCAACACCGGCCCGCAGTTGAAGATCGCCTTCCCCGACACGCCCAAGCTCGGCATCTGGACCAAGCCCGGCGCGGCCTATGTCTGCGTCGAACCCTGGCACGGCATCGCCGACACCGAGGGCTATACCGGCGACTACCGCGACAAACCCGGTGTGTTCGAGATCCCCGTCGGCGGTACGAAGCGCATCGAAATGAGCGTGACGCTGGTCCAGGAGCACTGACGAACCCCCCTCCCTGAAAGGGAGGGGCAGGGGGTGGGTCGGTTTCCGCATCACGGCACGGTTGCGACCAAAGCTGACCTACCCACCCCCAACCCCTCCCTTCCAGGGAGGGGAGAGCGTTGCGTTTGGGGAGCAGAGGCGCTCCTGCCGCACAGCAACAGCACCCCGCTCCAAGCCCCCTCTGTCCTACACGCCCCGCATCTGCCAATAGCACGCGATGATCGCTGCATGCCTCCTCCTCCCGATCCCGCCGCGTCCCGCGCGGGAAGGGGATTGCGAGCGGCACGTAGCCTGAACTTCCTTACCTTCCGAGCCCAGACTCGGCGCACCGGACCCTCGCCATGACCCAATTTCCCCGCCGCACTTTCGCGATCATCTCGCATCCCGACGCCGGCAAGACCACGTTGACCGAGAAGCTCCTCTACTTCGGCGGTGCGATCCATCTCGCCGGCGAGGTGAAGGCGCGCGGCCAGACCCGCCGCGCCCGCTCCGACTGGATGAAGATCGAGCAACAGCGCGGGATCTCGGTCACCTCGTCGGTGATGACGTTCGAGCGCCAGGGGATCACCTTCAACCTGCTCGACACGCCGGGCCACGAAGACTTCTCCGAGGACACCTACCGCACGCTTACGGCGGTCGACTCGGCGGTCATGGTGATCGACGCCGCCAAGGGCATCGAGCCGCAGACGCGGAAACTGTTCGAGGTCTGCCGCCTGCGCAACGTGCCGATCATCACCTTCGTCAACAAGGTCGACCGCGAGGGCCGCGATCCGTTCTCGCTGCTCGACGAGGTGGCCGAGATGCTCCAGCTCGACGTCTGCCCGATGAGTTGGCCGGTCGGCATGGGCGGCGAGTTCGAGGGCGTCTACGATCTCTACGCCAACACGCTGAGCCGCCCCGAAGGCGACAGCCGCGAGTTCATGGGCAAGGCGATCCCGTTCACCGGCATCGACGATCCCGAACTCGCCAAGATCCTCAGCCCCGAAGCGATGGTCCGCCTGAACGACGAAGCCGAACTCGCACAGGGCGGCTATTCGAGCTTCGACCCCGAGGCCTATCGCGCGGGCAATTTGACGCCGGTGTATTTCGGCTCGGCCCTCAAGGACTTCGGTGTCGCCGAACTGATCGCCGCGCTCGCCGACTATGCCCCGCCACCGCGCGCGCAGCCCGCCGAGCCTGCGCCCGTCTCGCCGGACGAGCCCGAAGTCACCGGCTTCGTGTTCAAGGTGCAGGCGAACATGGACCCCAACCACCGCGACCGCATCGCGTTCATGCGGTTGTGCTCGGGCGTGTTCAAGCGCGGCATGAAGCTTACGCCCACTGGCCACGGCAAGCCGATCGCAGTCCATTCGCCGATCCTGTTCTTCGCGCAAAACCGCGAGCTGGCGGACGAGGCGTTCCCCGGCGACATCATCGGCATCCCCAACCACGGCACGCTGCGGGTCGGCGACACGCTCAGCGAGAAGGCCACGATCCGCTTCACCGGCCTGCCGAACTTCGCGCCAGAAATCCTGCGCCGCGTCGTGCTCAAGGACTTCACCAAGACCAAGCAGTTGCGCAAGGCCTTGGACGACATGGCTGAGGAGGGGGTGACGCAGGTGTTCTACCCCGACATCGGCTCGAACTGGATCATCGGCGTGGTAGGCCAACTCCAGCTCGAGGTGCTGCTCTCGCGCCTCGACGCGGAGTACAAGGTCGCGGCCGGGCTCGAACCCGCTCCCTACGAGACCGCGCGCTGGATCACGGCGGAAGACCCGCTCGAACTAAAGACCTTCGCCGAGATCAATCGCGGCGCGATGGCCAAGGACCGCGACGGCAACCCCGTCTTCCTTGCGAAGAGTGCATGGGAAGTGAACTATATCGCCGAGCGCTATGCGAAGATCCGCTTCGCCGCCACGCGCGAGCGGTAGTCCTGCACAGTGCCGATCCCACTATGTGGTCGGCACCTGCTATGCGCTGTCTTGTCATCGGGTGATCGGGTACTGCCTGGACGGGTTTACAACGTCTGGTCGGTCCGGGTCTGTACGCGTTGATGAACCCGCTCGGACATCCGCTTCGAACCCTTCCCACTCAATAGCGACTTGAACCAGCCGTCCCGCCGCGTCCGTACGTAGATGGGCTGTGAACGCCTGCCATAACGCTTCAGTCGCGTCAGTCTCCGCTGTTTTCGCCACGCCCAGATCGACAGCGTGGCGAGCAGGAGAACTGGTACTAAAACTTGGGGTGTCATCACTAAGCTCCGCAGTGCGGTGCCTACACTAGCATCATATCGGGTGCGAAACGTTGTTTTTCATGTTTCTGCGTAAAATGAGGCGCAAGATGTTGAATGGAAACCATTAACATCGGCTCAATCGAGCATTTTCGTGTATTTGTTGCTTGGAGAGCTTAAGTAAAAACGCGAAATACGCCTTCACGCATGATGTACGTGCGGCATCTCGCACAGTACCAACAGTCTTGAGCAAGGTTAATTCGACTTAATCATTGGAGTCGCGGATCCAGATAGAAACAGTGTTATGTCTCCGGCGTCTGCCGGAACGTCGTCGAGCAAGCCGAACAAGCACTTAGCGCGCCCTGGCCTGCTGCGAACGACTACGCCCATCCCGAAGGACTGACCGATAGGTGGCGTCAAAACGACGCCGCGTGCCCTACGACCCAAGTCTCCACGATCTTGTCGGCATCGGCGATCGCCTGCGATGGATCGCCGTCCACCACGAGCAGGTCCGCGCGCATCCCCGGTGCGACGATACCGCGGTCATGGAGTGCGAGCAATTTTGCACCTTCCGCCGTGGCAACGCGCAGCGCCTGCATCGGCGTCAGTCCCGCCTCGACCATGAGGGCGAGTTCACGGTGTTCGGCGATGCCTGGCACGCGCACCGCGCTCGCGCCGCTGTCGGTGCCGAACCCGATCTTCACGCCAGCGTCGTACAGCGTCTTCAGGTTGCGTAGGTTCATCGCCAGCGATTTCCGCGCATCGGCGGTCTTCGGATCCGCCAGAATCTTCGCGCGCCACGCCGGATCGTCGACCTGGTGGGCGAGGGCAGGCGATAGCGCCGCGCGGGCGAACGGCGTCTGCGTCCACGGTGCGCGATCGGCCCAGGCGAACGTCGCCTCGTCGAGCTGCAGCGTCGGAATATACCAGATGCCCTTCGCCTTCAGCGTCGCGGTAAACGCGGGAGTCACCGCCATGTCGCGGATACCGTGCGCGATGATGTCCGCACCCGCCGCGACGATCGCCTCCGCATCCGCGAGATCGTGGATATGCGCGGCGACCCGCAGCCCGCGCGCGTGAGCCTCGGCGATCACCGCACGGTAGATGGCCGGGCTCATCTTGGCGGGCACGCTGCCGCCGAAATCGTCCAGCCACAGCTTGACGAGATCGGTCTTCTCGGCGGCCATCATCGCCACGGCCTTGCGCGCCTCGTCAGGCGTCGAAGGCCGGAACAGCTGGTCGGGCCCGATCTTGAGCATCGCCTGCGGTGGCGCACCATTGGGGACGCCGATCCCCTGCATCACGCCGAACAAGTCGGCCCCGTCGATCCGTCCGGCATGCGCGTCGGCGCGTATCCCGACGAACGCCGGACCGTTGTTGCCCAGTGCCGTCACCGTCGTCACGCCGTAGCGGCGATACTGGGCGAGCTGTGCGACGATATTGGCGCGCGTGTAGTTCCTTGCGCCCGTGTCCGTGCCGCTCACCTGTCCGACATGGCTGTGGTCCGAGACGAGGCCGGGCATCACGGTGCGCCCCCGATAGTCGCGCCGTTCTGCACCGGCCGGCACCGCGACCTTCCCGGCCGCGACGATCCGCCCGTTCGCGATCACGATGGTCGCATCGTCCACCGGTGCGCCGCCGCGGCCGTCGATCAACCGGGCACCGGTCAGCGCAACCGTCTGCGCGGTGGCGGACCCTACGGAGAGCGCCGATGCCGCGACGACGATGGTGCAGAGACGAGCGGAGATTTCGGTTCGACGCATGCTAGTGTCCTTCCCGGGAGGATGCGCCGACAGGACGCCACCTCCCCGAAACGTCACCGGATCACGCCCGTTCCGCGCCGTGTCGTCAGCGCCGCGCGCGTACGGCCTTCAGTGCGATCCGCACCGGCTGCATCGTCTCGACCGGCTTGAACGATAGGAGCATCACGAGCGTGACCCCGGCAATCGACGCTGCGCCGAGGAACCGCACGAACCGCTCCCCGGTCAGCGGCGCGCCACAGTGGAACAGCGCCACCGCGAGCACGAGCGCCGCGACGAGGCGCAGTGCGCGGATCGCGGAGGGGGTGACGATCCCGAGGTCCCGCCGGTACTTGAATGCGGTCGCCGCGAGCAGCAGCCAGCCGAAGAAGCACAACATCGTGGCCTCAAGCATGAACGGTCTCCGAGAGGGGTTTGCGGATCTTTGCGACTGGTTTGCTCCGGGCGGAGCGCCACGCGCCGAGCGCGAGCAGGGCGGCGACCGCAAGCATGGAGAAGTCGAACGCCGCGAACAGCGTGTCGCCGGACAGGATCGATCCGGGCAAGCCGCGTGATGTGGTGAGCGTATCGGCCACCGGGATCGCCGCGAACGCGAGCGCGCCGATCGTGAACCCCTCGGTCCACGCGCGGCGTGCGGGTCGCAGCAATTGGAGAAGCGCGACGCCGCCCCACACCCAGAACATCGTCGCGACTTCGGCGTCGGCACGGTTCGCGGCGTCGGCCGGGATCAGGCGGTTGGAGAGGAGATACGCTGCCATCCCGATCGGCAGGCCAGCGATGACGCCGATGTTCAGCCGCTCGACCAGCTTCAGTCCGAAGAACGGCACCGCGCCCGGCTTGCGACGCTTGGCGGTCCACAGCAGCAGTCCGGTCCCGACCATCGCCGCGCCGGTCAGCCCCAGCACGAAATACGCCCAGCGCAACGCAGGGCCCGCGAACTGGGCGACGTGCAGCCCGAGCATCACGCCTGCCGTGGCGAGCGCGGGTCCGACATCGGCGGCACCCTCCAGGAACCGTCCATCGTTGCCGGCGTAGGTGACGGACGGCCCACGCCCGTTGAGCGAGGCGCTCGAATGGCGGTACAGCGTGACGGTGCTCGCGGCGTCGTTTGGGTTGCGCACCACGACCGTCGCCACGGACGCACCGAAACGCCGCTCCGCATCCGCGACCAGCGGGCCGATCGCCGCTAGCGGAGCCGGCGTACCCGTCGCCTCGCGCTCGGTCGGCGTGCCGAATGCCGCCTGTGCGAAATCGGCGGGCTTGGCGTAGTTCGCGACGATCGGCCACGGCATGTACATCGCCACCAGCGTGATCAGCCCGGTGTAGGTGATCATCGCGTGATACGGCAGCGCCAGCACCGCCGAGACGTTGTGCGCGTCGAGCCAGCTACGCTGCCCCTTGTTCCAGCGCAGCGTGAAGAAGTCGGCGAAGATGCGCTTGTGCGTGATGACGCCCGACACGATCGCGCCGAGCATGAACATCGCGCACAGCCCAGCGAGCCAGCGTCCCCAGGGATGCGGCAATTGAAGCTGGAAATGGAAGCGATAGAAATGCTCGCCGCCGCGGGTCTCTCGGGCGTGCACGACATCGCCGGTCGCCGGATCGAGCACGATCTCGGGTGCACGGCGTTTCGCGGCGTTGGGGTCCGGCTTGCGCTGTTCGAAGATCCGCGTGACCGCGGTCCGCGCATCGGGAAGATAGATGAACCACTGGATGTCATCCGCGCCGACGCGTTGCAGATGCGCCACCGCAGTCTGGGCGGCGTGCGTCGTCGATACCGGCGTCGCGCGGAATTCCGGCTGCATCCACTGTGTGATCTCGGGCCGGAAATAGCTCGCCGTCCCGGTCAGGAACATCGCGAACAGGATCCATCCCGCAAGCAGCCCCAGCCAGCCGTGAATCCACGCCATGCTCTGGCGCAGCGTGGTTCTGACGGCGGAAGTCATGGGCGAACGCCGAGTAGCCATAGCAGGCCGCCGCCGATGATCGTGATGCCCCACACTGTCGCTGTTACCCGCGAGAGCCGGTGTTCGTGGAAGCACCACAAGGCGATGCCGGCATAAATCGGAAACGACAGGATCATGCCCCAGCTCGTAGCTTCGACCCGCGCGATGGGGAGAAGGCGAGCGAGCAGAGTCGCCAGTACCGCTGCCGCGACATAGCCGCCGATCAGCGCCGTCACGCTCCGCAGCGCCATGGTCCAGACGAGCGGGCGCACCTTTCGGCCCGAGGGAGAAGGGCCGGCTTTCAGGATCCGGCCATGCATGAACATTCTGTCATTTTTCCTTGCCGCGCTTCCAAACCGCCTTTAGCGGACTTTGCGAGTCATTATCAATATCAAAATGGGTATCGCTTATGCGAGGACGTTTCATGGTCGGGATGCTGTTGGGAACGGCGTTGGGCAGCATCGCAGTGCCGGCATTCGCGGCCGAGCGTGTGCCTGCCCCGGCAGTCGTTGACGCGGTCGACCTTGCGCCGACGGACGACGATATCCAGACGCGCAAGGACGAGATCGTCGTCAACGGCGAGCGTATCCGCAAGACCGGCAGCACCGGCACCAAGACCGAGACGCCGCTGATCCGCACGCCGCAGGTCATCACCAGCATCGACGAAAAGGAACTGACGCTCCGCAACGCGCTGTCGATCAACCAGGCGCTCGGCTATGTCGCGGGTGTCTCGCCCAACCAGCGCGGCAACGTCGCTACGCGCTACGACCAGTTGTACGTCCGCGGCTTTGCGCCCGGCCAGTATATGGACGGGATGCGACTGCTCGGCGGCGTCTATGCCACGCCGCAGATCGACTTCCACCTCGTCGAGCGCGTCGACGTCATCAAGGGCCCGGCCTCGGTCCTCTACGGCAACTCGACGCCGGGCGGACTGGTCAACCTCACCAGCAAGGTCCCGTATGCCGAAGCCGGCGGTCGCATCGAGCTGGCGGGCGGCAACTTCGACCTGTTGCGGTCGGCGATCGACGTGAACCAGCCGCTCGACAAGGACCACAAATGGCTGTTCCGCGTCATCGCCGGCGCGGAGCGGTCGGACGGGTTCGTCGCGATGACCGGCAACCGGCGCTATTACGCGCGGCCGATGCTGACCTTCGCGCCCGACGACGCGACCAGCGTGACGCTGATCCTCAACTACCAGCGCGATCCGGAATCTGCGTCATACAGCGGCGTGCCCGTCTATGGCTCCGCGCTCGCCAATCCGCTCGGCCAGTTCGCGACCGACTTCAACGTGAGCGAGCCGGCGTACGAGGCATTCGATCGCAAGCAGAAATCGGCCACTGTGCTGTTCCGCCACGACTTCAACGACAAGCTGAGCTGGGCGACCAGCGCGCGTTACCTCGACGTCGACCTCCATTATCGCCAGATATACCTCTCCGCGTTCGCGACCACCGGTACGGGCGCCAATCGCAACACCGATTTCTCGACGATCGTGCGCGGCGGCGGCGGGTCGGATGAATCGTTCCGGACGATCACGATCGACAACCACGCGACCGCCAAGTTCGCGACCGGGCCGTTGCAGCACACGCTGCTCGCGGGCGTCGACTGGCAGAACAACCAGGGTAACAACGACCAGCAATTCAACACCGGCGTCACCACCAATCCGGCGACGAGCATCCCGAACCTGAACCTGTTCGCGCCCGTCTATGGCGGCGTGCAGCCGAACTTCCCGCTCACCCAGACGCGCAGCTTCCGCAAGATCGACCAGGTCGGCGCCTATGTGCAGGATCAGATCGCGATCGGCGCACTGCAACTGATCGCGAGCGGCCGCTACGACTGGTACGACCAGACGACGGTGAACCGCAACGCCGCGGCAGGGACGGCGAGTGGCGTGACGCGGCTCCACCAGACCGCGTTCACCGGCCGCCTCGGCGCGCTGTACGAGACCAGGTTCGGCCTCGCGCCGTTCGTCAGCTATTCGGAGAGCTTCGAGCCGCAGACCGGCACCGGCTTCGACGGCGCATCGTTCGTGCCTGTCACCGGGCGCCAGTACGAGGCTGGACTGAAGTACCAGCCACGCGGCACCAACGCGTTGTTCACGCTCTCCGCTTTCGACTTGCGCCGCCAGAACGTGCCGACGACCGATCCCGCCAACCCGAACTTCTCGATCCAGATCGGCGAAGTCGCGGTACGGGGCATCGAACTCGACGGTCGAGGGGAGATCACGCCGGGCCTGACCGTCACGGTCGCGGGCACCTATACCGTCCCCGAAGTCACGCAGGGCACGCCGGTCGTCGGCACCGGCGACCAGCTCAGCGGCGTCACCGGCACCAAGCCGCTCGGCATCGCGAAATGGAGCGCATCGAGCTTCGTCAACTACGACCTGTCACGCACCGGTGGCGGTGCGCTGTCCGGGTTCAACATCGGCGGCGGCGTGCGGTATGTCGGCAAGTCCGACGGCACCGCGACCCGCGTGGCGGCGAACCAGACGCTCACCACCCGGTTCCAGTCGCCGGGCTATGTGCTGGTCGATGCGGTGCTCGGCTACGATCTCGGCAAG
The DNA here is from genome assembly GCF_900115295.1 of Sphingomonas sp. OK281. GTDB lineage: Bacteria > Pseudomonadota > Alphaproteobacteria > Sphingomonadales > Sphingomonadaceae > Sphingomonas. The sequence continues at coordinate 609,543 of NZ_FOVZ01000002.1, forward strand.
TTCGACGAGTCGCTCAAGGGCCTGAGCCTGACCGCGAACGTCGCCAACCTGTTCGACAAACGCCACATCGCGAGCTGTTTCTTCGTCAACAGCTGTTACTTCGGCGCCTCGCGCACCGTCGTCGGATCGCTCCGCTTCAACTGGTGATCAGCGGACGTCGTCGACCGGCGCCGTCAGGATCACGCGCAGGCCGGGCATGTTGTCGTCCTGTTCGATCGTGCCCGACAGCCCGGCGACGATAGCAGTCATCATCCGGCTGCCGAAGCCGATCCGCGTGCCCGATTTGCCGACGCCGTGGTCCGCGACGATCAGGCGCAGCCGGTTGCGATGTTGCTCGAGCACGATGTGGATCGGGCCGGCATCGCCGCGATACGCATATTTGCTCGCATTGATGACGAGTTCGGTCAGTACCAGCCCGATGTTCACCGCGCGATCGGTGGCGACGAGCACGGGCGCGAGATCGAGCGTCATCTGACCCGCCCAATCGTCGCCGAGCGACGTCTTCATGTCGCCGGCGAGTTCCTCGATATAGCGCGAAAGGTCGACCGACTCGACCTGGTCGTCGCGGTACAGCCGGCGATGCACCAGCGCGACCGCGGCAAGCCTCGCCTGCGCCTCGGCGAGATGCTCCTTCACCTTCGCGTCGTCGGACGACTTCGCCTGCAACGACAGGAACGCCGCGACCAGTTGCAGGCTGTTCTGCACGCGGTGGTTGACCTCCTTCATCAGGACGTCTTTCTGCGCGATCAACGCATCCTTGTCGGCGAGCGTCCGTTGCAGGTCGGCGTTGAGTAGGCGCAGGCGCTGGTTGATATGCGCGTCGTGGAATGCGCGGCGCAGGCGGTGCGCGGCCTCGATCTCCTCGCGAGTCCAGCGCCGCGAGCGACCGCTGACCGCCTGCGTCCAGGATTCGAACGACGTGCGCGGGGTCAGCATCGCGTTCGGATCGACCGACACCGCCTTGTGCGGATTGCCGGCCCATTCGACCTCTTCGATCTGTTCGGCACGAAACCACAACAGGATCGCGCCCTCGTCGACCAGGGCCAGCGCGAGCAAGCCGCTTGCCTGCGCGCGATAGGATTCGGCACGGGGAAACAGCGACGGCAATTCGTGCGTCGCGAACGGATCGATCCCGCCTCGCGTCCGCGCCCAGGCGGCAAGATCGAGGATATCGTCGTTGGATGGACAGGCGCCATCGGTATCGACGATATGGCCCTGGACGAACGCGAAGCCGTCGCCGTCCATCAGCTTGCGCAACTCGTCGCGCAATGCCGTGACGATGCTACGCGGTGCCGGTTCGGCAGCCAGCTTGGGCAGTATCGCATCTTCGGCCGCACGCAGCCGCAGCCGTTCGCGGTACGTCTCCGCTTCCTCCTTCGCCCGAATCTGGCGTGCAAGACCGCCTGCCAAGGTCGCGGACGCCGCACGGATGTCGGGAGTCAGACCCTTCGGCGTGCCGTGATGACACGCGATCAGGCCCCAGAGCAGCCCGTCCTTGACGATCGAAATCGACGCCGACGCCGCCACGCCCATGTTGGCGAGATACCGCAGATGGATCGGCGACACGCTGCGCAGCGCGACATCGCTCAGGTCGAGCGTCTCGAACCCGGCCGGGCGCAGCACCGCAGGTACGTAATCGATCGTCGGGATCGTCCGCGTCCGGTTGCGCACGTACAGCGCGCGCGCCTGTTTCGGAATGTCCGACGCGGGGAAATGGTGGTTGAGGAACGTGCCGAGCCCCGTCACCTTGTCCTCGGCCATCACGCGGCCCGCCTCGTCGTCGAGGAAGCGATAGACCATGACGCGGTCGAACCCCGTCAATTGCCGGAACGCGGTCGCTGCCCGCTCGCACAACGCCTGGAGATTGCTCGCGCGCTCGAACGTCATCGCCATTGCGTTGAGCCGACCGAGCATGCCGGCCGCAGTGACCGGCTCCGCTTCGACGGGTTCGAGTTCGACCAGCACGTGCTCAGGGCTACGGTGAAGGGTGACATCGAAACGCTCGGTCAGTCCTGCCACCGGCTGGCCGGCAAGGGCGACTCCGGCGACCGTGTCGTTGGCAGCGAATATCGCCACGACGTCCTGTGCGAGCAATGTCGAGAGGTCACGACCGAGCCAGTCGGGGGTTAGACGTCCTTCGAGGTCGCCTGCTCCCGCAACGATGGTGAGACTGGCGGCATCGGCGACGAGCAGCAGGCCGTGCGGCTGGATCGCACCCGGGATGTGGATCGGCTCGCGGTCGCACGCATTCAGGTCCAGCCCCACGTCCTTGGCGGAACCGGCAGTATCGCTCGACGCGCTCATGGACCCGAAACTCTCCTATCGAGCCTCGACCATGCCGGTCCCAACGGAACAAAGCAAATACCCGCAGCGGGTTTCGGTATTAACCTGAGGCAGTATCGACGGGCGCTGACGCGGCATAACGCCGCGCGATCACCGCGCAGGCGATCAATTGCAATTGGTGGAACAGCATGAGCGGCAACAGGATCACGCCGACCTGCGCGGGCGGGAACAGCACGCCCGCCATGGGCACGCCCGACGCGAGGCTCTTCTTCGACCCGCAGAATTGCAGCACGATCGCATCCTCGCGGGGAAGCTTCATGAGTCGCGCGACCGCAAAGGTGAGCGCGAGAACGAAGGCGAGCAGCGCGGCGCACAACAGGCCGATAAGGATCAGGTCACCCAGCGACAATTTGGTCCAGAGGCCCTCGACCACCGCGGCCCCGAACGCGCTGTAGACGACCAGCAGGATCGAACCCCGATCCACCACCGTCAGCACTGCCTTATTACGCGTTACCCACGCACCGATCAACGGCCGGAGAAGATGCCCGGCGACGAACGGCACGAGCAGTTGCAGCACGATCGACTCGACGCTCTCGACGGAAAATCCTGCGCTGCCGGATGTGTTCATCAGCAACGCGACCAGCGCTGGCGTAATCAGTATGCCAAGCAGGTTCGAGAACGACGCGCTGCACACCGCCGCGGCGACATTGCCGCGCGCGATCGCGGTAAAGGCGATCGACGACTGGACGGTCGAAGGGAGCAAGGTCAGGAACAATAATCCGGCGGCGAGCGGCCCGGTCACGAACGGCAAGGCGGTCAGCCCCAGCCCGAACAGCGGGAACGCCACGAACGTCACGGCAAGCACCACCAGATGCAGCTTCCAGTTGCGCAGGCCCGCCCAGATCGCGTCACGCGACAGTTTCGCGCCGTGCAGGAAGAACAGCAGGACGATGCCGATATCGGCGGCGTAACCAACGATCGTCGCCATCTCGCCGCGTGCCGGGAGCAGGCTCGCCAGTACGACGGTGCCGAGCAGCAGCAGGATGAACGGCTCGAAGACTGCCAGGAACCGTCCGATCATGGATGCGCTTTGACATACGCATCGAGCGTCGCGAGGTGGCCGCTGAGCGTCTCGTCGTCGAGGAAACTGCCGAGGAAGCTGTTGCGTGCGAGCGTTACGACCTGCTCGCGAGACAAGTTTTTCGCGCGCGCCGTCTGCCGGAAATTCTCGCCGATATAGCCACCGAAATACGCCGGATCGTCCGAATGGATCGTCGCGCGCAGGCCGAGATCGAGCATCCGGTCGATCGGATGGTTCTCCAGTCGGTCGACGTTGCGGAGCGCCACGTTCGACAAGGGGCACACGGTCAGCGTCATCGCGTCACGCGCGAGCCGCGCGACGAGTGCCGGGTCCTCCAGCGCGCGGTTGCCGTGGTCGATGCGGTCCACCTGGAGGATGTCGAGCGCCTCGTGGATATAGGCGGGCGGGCCCTCCTCGCCGGCATGCGCGCAGAGCATCAGTCCCGCATCCGCCGACGCCGCGAACACGCGCGCGAACTTTGACGGCGGATGGCCGACCTCGGACGAATCGAGCCCGACGCCGATGAACTGGTCGAGCCACGGCTCCGCCTGCGCGAACGTCTTGAACGCGTCCTCCTCGTCGAGGTGGCGCAGGAAACTCATGATGAGTCCGACCGACATGCCGTGCTTGGCCTGCGCCTCGTCGATCCCCGCGAACAGGCCGCGCGCGACCACATCGAAGGGTATGCCGCGATGCGTATGCGTCTGCGGGTCGAAGAAGATCTCGGCGTGGACCACGCCGTCCAGCGCGACCCGGTCGAAATAGGCGACCGCCAGATCGCGGAAATCCTCCTCGGTCTGGAGCACCGCAGCGCTGGCATAATAGATGTCGAGGAAGGTCTGGAGATTAGTGAAGCTGTACGCGGCGCGGACGTCCTCGACGCTCTTGAACGGGATCGCGACCTTGTTGCGCTCGGCCAGCGCGAACATGAGCTCGGGCTCCAGGCTGCCCTCGATATGGAGGTGCAGTTCGGCCTTGGGCAGGTTCGTGATGAAGTCGTCGTTCGGGAAGGGGGTCATGATCCGTCCTGTCGCTTGGGTCGCGTCGGCTGCAACCATTCCGCCCGCCGCGCACTACCGCAAGTGCGAAAGCCGTTGCATGACAATCCTGTCACGTTACCGAGCGCCGATACTTACGCGAAGGACACCATCGATGCCGACAGGATTGGTCGCACTGCTCGACGACATTGCCGGGATCACCAAGCTCGCCGCCGCCAGCCTCGACGATATCGCCGCGACCACCGGCAAGGCGGGCAGCAAGGCGATCGGCGTGGTGGTCGACGATGCCGCCGTGACGCCGCGTTACATGGTCGGGTTCGAGCCGAAGCGCGAACTGCCGATGATCGGCAAGATCGCGCTAGGATCGTTCCGCAACAAGCTGGTCTTCATCCTGCCCGCCGCGCTGGCGTTGAGCGCGTTCGCGCCGTGGTTGCTGACGCCGTTGCTGATGATCGGCGGCACCTATCTATGCTTCGAGGGCGCGGAGAAGATCCTCGAGGCGTTCGGCGGCGGTCACGCCGAGGAGGTCGTCGAGGCGCCGGTCGATGCCGCGACTCTCGAGGCACAGAAGGTCTCGGGCGCGATCCGCACCGACTTCATCCTGTCCGCCGAGATCATGGTGATCGCATTGTCGGACGTGGCGACCAAGCCGATCTGGGAGCAGGCGATCGTGTTGGCGCTGGTCGGGATCGTCATCACCATCGGCGTTTACGGCGTGGTCGCGCTGATCGTTAAGATGGACGATATTGGGCTGCATCTGGCGCAGCGCAGCAGCACGGCGGTGCAGGCTGTCGGGCGGGGACTGGTGAAGGGCATGCCGATCGTGATGTCGGCGCTGTCGGTGATCGGCACCGCGGCGATGGTCTGGGTCGGCGGGCAGATCATCGTTCACGGGATCGAGGAGTTCGGGTTCACCGCCTTGCCGCACTGGATCCACGATACGGCGGAGGCTGCGTCGCATGCGGTGCCGTTCGCCAAGGGCGCGGTGAACTGGGTGATGAACGCGTTCTTCTCGGGGATCGTCGGGTTGATCCTGGGCGGGGCGATCGCGCTGGGGCTCCACGCGGTGAAGAAGCCGAAGGCGCACTGACCGGGGAGAGCGTCATTCACCCTTCCTTGTTCTCCCGCGAAGGCGGGAGCCCAGTCTGGGTCCCCGCCTTCGCGGGGACACATGTCGCGGTCGGTTGTAACGCGCTACCACCGCCAAGCACCACCCCGGCGAAGGCCGGGGCCCAGTTGGGGAACGTGGCTAACTGAGGGTGCGCTCCGTTACTCCGACCTTTCCAATTGGGCCCCGGCCTTCGCCGGGGTGGCGGTATCGGGAGGATGGAGGCGCCCCTACTTAGCGGTCCACTTCCCCATCCAGCCTAACACTTCGCCATACCATTGCCGCGAGTTCTTCGGCTTCAGCACCCAGTGGTTCTCGCCCGGATTGACCAGCAACCGCGACGGAATTCCCCGCCGCTGCAACGCGGTGAACGTCGCCAGCCCCTGCGTGTACGGAATCCGGAAGTCCTTCTCGCCGGTGATTACCAACATCGGCGTCTTCCACTTGGCCACGTAATTGACCGGATTCCATTTCTCGAACGCCTGCGGGTCCTCGTAATAGGCTTTCCCGCCATGCTCCCATTCGTCGAACCAGAGCTCCTCGGTTTCGTACGCCATCGCGCGCGCGTCGAACACGCCGTCATGCTGGACGATGCACTTGAAGCGATCGGGCCACTGCCCCTCGATCCAGTTCATCATGTAGCCGCCATACGACGCACCGAGCGCACACGCATTGTCGGCATCGAGCCATGTGAACTTGTCAGTCGCGGCAGCCAGCCCCTTCTTCAGATCCTCGAGAGGCCAGCCGCCCCAGTTGTTGCTGATCGCATCGGTGAAGCCCTGCCCGTACCCGGTCGACCCGTGGAAATCGACCGCGACCAGGCCGTAGCCGGCACCCGCAAATACCGCCGGGTTCCAGCGATACGACCAGCTGTTGTTGCTCGATCCCTGCGGTCCACCGTGGACCATGTAGGCGATCGGGACCTTCCCGGTGGAACCGTACGGCTTCACCGCATAGCCCCAGACGGTGTCCGCGTTCGCGCCCTTGAAGTTGAACCGCGTGACCGTCGGCATGTCAATCCCGGCGAGCTTGGCGGCGTTGACCTGCGTCAGCCGCTGCGGCGCACCGGTGCCCGCGACGCGGTAGAAATCGTCCGGCGCGGTCAGGCTGTCCATTGCCACCACAGCCCCACGCGGAGTGATCGCGACCGCGGCGACATGCCCTTCCTGCGTCAGCCGCGTGACTGCGCCGCTCGACGCATCGACACGGAACAGCGGCGTCTCCTGCGTATCGTCCGCCGTCACGTAGAGCGACTTCGAGTCCGGCGCCCACGCGATCGAGCCGACCGACCGGTCCCAGCGCTCGGTCAGCGACACCGTCTTGCCGCTGGCGATATCGCGCAGCGTCAGCACTTGGCGATCCGCCTCGAACCCCGGCCGGCGCATCGCGAAATATGCAAGCGTGCGGCCGTCGGGCGACACGGTAGGGAGGTTGTCGGTCGCCTTGTTCGCCGCGGTCAGATTGACCGGAGCGGCCGAGCCATCCGCAGGCACCGAGAAGATATCGAGATTGGTCGACAGGGACTCGATCCGTCCCGCCTCACGCATCGCAAAATATACGGTGCGGCCGTCCGCGCTCCACGACACTTCCTCACCGCCGCCCGAAGGCTTCGACGGCGTATCCCCGACCAGCGCACCCACGATCGCGACACCGTTGCCGGTCGCCCCGGCACTGGTCAGCGGCAGGACGAACAGTTGCGATCGCGTCCCGTCCGCCCACGTGTCCCAGTGGCGCACGAACAGCTGGTCGTACGTCCGGCCGGCGCCCGCATTAGGATCCTTCTTCACCATCGCCGGCTCGAGGCTCGGCGCGCCGGGCTTGCGATCCGCCCAGACGAGCAGCTTGTCGCCCGTCGGCGCGACCTTGAAGCCGCTGAACCCGCCCTTGAAACTCGTCAGCTTGCGCGGCGTACCGCCCGTGACGGGCACCGACCAGACCGCATCTTCACCCCCCTTGTCCGAGGTGAAATACACGGTGTTACCGACGATCTGCGGGTCGTTCTCGTTCACCTGCGGATCGGCGAGCAGCTTCACCGGAGTCGCACCCGCCGTGCTCAGGTCGAGCCGCCAGAGATCGTACCGCCCCTTGTCCGCCGCGAGATCGGTCTCGCGCTGCGCCCAGACGAGCCAATGCCCGTCCTGCGACGCCGTCGGCGCACCGACGCGGCTGAGCATCGTCACGTCGTCGATGGTGAGTTGCCGGGCGGCGGCAGGGGCACTCGCAAAGGCGAGCACGGCGAGGCTGGCGGAGAGCATGATCTTCATGGCGTGCTTGATAGGACGCTTGCGAGATCGCGCGCAATCACCTCGATCGCTTGCATGACAGCGACGGTTCAGATCATGGCGGTATCAGACGCCAGATGACCCGCGCGCCCAGGATTTCGTCGTTCATGTTCACTATTCCGGTTCGGTGGTTTCTGGCGGTGGCGTTGCTCGTACTCGGGGTGGGGCCGGCATCGGCGGCACAGGTGCAACTGCCGGTCGATGCGCTCATGCAGGACGCGGGAGAGTATGCGACCCGGTTCGGCGTGCCGTTCGACGAGGCGCTGCGACGGATGCGCGCGCAGGGCGACAGCGTGCCGGCAACCGACGCGCTGCGCGAAACCTTCAAGGATCGCTGGGCCGGCGTCGCGATCGAGCATCGGCCGAGCTACCGCATCGTCGTGCTGCTGACCGGCACCGATCCGGTCGCGGATCAGTCGGTGATGGCGGGCGGGATGGTCGTGCCGATCGTCTTTCATACGGGCGCGCTCGCGACTCGCGACGCGGTGCTCGCCGCGATCACCGCGTATCAGGCAAAAATTCGAGACTCTCTCCCGCATCCGCCGGGGCTCGGCGTGGACCAGCGAACCGGCGAACTGGTCGTGATGATCGCGTCGGGCGATGCCGATCTCGACCGTGACGGCGCGCTGCGCACTCGGATTGCGACGATGACCGGCGTTCCGGTGCGGATCGAAGCCGTTGATAAGCCGTCGGTGAACATGTCGCAGGACCAGGTCGCTCCGGTTTCCCCCTTTATACCCGCCCCCATCGACAGCGGCGCGATCGAGGGTGGCGGTCGCGTCGTCGGAACCGTCGACGGCAAGCGCTATGCCTGCACGACCGGCTTCGTCGTGTCCGATGGGGTGCGTAACGGCGTGGCCACCGCGGCGCATTGCCCGGACACGCTGTCCTATGTCGGCAAGCGCCCGTCGGACGGCAGCCGCCAGGAATGGCCGCTGGAGTTCGTCGGGCAATGGGGCTGGGGCTATCAGGACGTGCAGGTCAACGTCGCGCCGGCGTCGACTTCGACCTCTTTCGCACCGCTGTTCTACGCCGATACCGCCAAGAAGCTCGCCCGGCCCGTCGCGACATGGCGCTACCGCACGAGCACGCGCGCCGGCGACTTCGTCTGCCATCGCGGCGAGCGGACCGGGTATAGCTGCGCGGTGATCGCGATGGTCGATTTCGCGCCGGCGGGCGATCTGTGCGGCGGTGCGTGCCTGCCGACCTGGGTCGCGGTCGAAGGGCCGACCTGCCAGGCCGGCGACAGCGGCGCACCGGTGTTCGAGGGCAGCACCGCGCTCGGCCTCGTCAAGGGCGGCACCTATCGTCGCGACGGGACGTGCCTGTTCTATTATTACATGTCGACGGACTATCTACCGCAGGGCTGGACGCTGCTGCACCAGTAACACGGTGCCCGGCGGGTCGATTGTGTCTCCCTGCCAAGCGCTGTACGTCCCGCCGGGAACACGGCGCCGCCGAGCGCCGATCGGCGGCCTATCGACACGGGCATGACATGGACTCCTCGGGCCTAGAGGCCGTTTTCCTCGCGAACCGCGATACGCTGCTGCGGTTTCTTCGCTCGCTCGGCGCGGGCGATGCGGAGGATCTGCTGCAGGAACTGTGGGTACGGATCCAGACGGCGCCGACCGGGCCGATCGCGTCGCCACTGTCGTATCTGTACCGGATGGCGAACAACCTGATGCTCGATCGCCACCGCGCTGTGCGGCAAGCGGAGAAGCGCGATCGCGAATGGACCGAGGCGACCGGGGGACCATCGCTCGACCGATCCGAGGAGCCATCCGCCGAACGCGTCGTGATTGCGCGCGAGCAAGCAGCGCTGGCGGAGGCGGCGTTGCAGTCGGTCGGAGACCGGGCGGCGCGGATCTTCCGGCGCCACCGGATCGACGGCGTCGAGCAGCGCGTGGTCGCGGCCGAGTTTGGCGTAAGCCTCAGTACCGTCGAGGGTGATCTGCGGAAAGCCTATCGCGCGATGATCGATGCAAAGCGACGTTACGATGAGGCTTGATCGCAACGTCTCCGTCTTCGGCTATAGGAGGCCATGATGGCGGAGCATGACGACATCGAAGCACGCGCGCTGGACTGGGTCGTCCGGACTGGCAGCGATGCGTTCGACGACTGGCCGGCGTTCCACGCCTGGCTGGAGGCGGACCCGCGCCATGCTGCGGCGTATCACGCGACGGCGATGGATTTCGAGGAGATGGCGGCAGCGGTGCCTCCCGTGCCGGTCGCGCCGATCGTGATGCAGCCTCCGCGGAGGCGCTGGCCGGTCTGGGCCGGTGGAGCGATCGCCGCCTCCTTGGCGCTGTTCGTGGGGTATGAGTCACTCGAGACGCGGGCGCATCCTTATGCCGTCGAAACCGCGGCGGGGACGATGCGGACGGTTCGGCTCGCCGATGGCAGCACGATCGCGATGGGTGGTGCGACGCGCCTGATGCTCGACCACGACGACCCGCGGGTCGCGACGCTGGAGCGCGGCGAGGCGATGTTCGTCGTCCGGCACGACGACAACGATCCGTTCGAGGTGAGCGTCGGCGGCGCGCGTCTGGTCGATGTCGGCACCGCGTTCGACGTGAAGCGCGCGCGGGGCGAAACGCGTGTCGCCGTGTCGGAAGGCGCGGTTGACTATAACCCAGGACGCGACGGCATCCGGCTCGTGAAGGGGCAGGGGCTGGTCGTGCGCGACGGCAAGGCGACCGTGACCGCAGTCGATGTCGCCAGCGTCGGATCGTGGCGCGACAGCGTGCTGGCGTACGAGGGCGCGACGCTGGCGGAAGTCGCGGACGACCTGTCGCGCGCGCTGGGCGTCGACCTGCGCGCCGATCCGGGCGTCGCGAAGCGCGCGTTCAGCGGCAGCATCGCGACGGCCAAGCTGTCGGGCGATCCCCGCCTCGCCGCGCCGCTGCTGGGTGTCGCGATCCGCAAGCGTGGCGGTCACTGGGTGATGTCCGCCCGCTCGTGAGGATGCGCGGATGTCTGGTCGTCGCGGCGCTCGCCGTCGCCGTTCCCGCGCAGGCGGGGCAGGGGGCGGTCGACTTGCCGGCGGGGCGTCTTGGGGACGCGGTGCTGGCGCTCGGGCGTCAGTCGGGGACGAGTATCGTCGTCGGCGACCCAGGGCTTTGGGCGCGGCGCGTGCCCGCGGTACGCGGTCGAATGAGCGCGCGCGAGGCGCTCGACCGACTGGCGACTGCCGCGAATGCCGATGTCGTCGCAGCGGGTGCTTTCGGGTGGCGGCTGACCGCTCGCGCACCGCGCGTCGTTCGGGTCAAGCGGCCGAAGGTCGTGCCGATCGTCGCGCCACCCGCGGTACAGGGCGCGGACATCGTCGTCACCGGCAGCAAGCGCGACGTCAGGTTGCGCGATTTTGCAGGGCAGGTCGCGTTGCTCGACGGCGTCGATCTCGCGCTCGGCGGCGCGGGCGGGACCGAGGCAATCCTCGCGCGGCTGGCCAGCGTATCGTCGACGCATCTCGGCGCCGGCCGCAACAAGCTGTTCATCCGCGGCATCGCCGATTCCAGCTTTACCGGACCGACCCAGACCACCGTCGGCCAGTATTTCGGTGACCTGCGATTGAGCTACAACGCGCCGGATCCCGATCTGCGGTTGTACGATATCGCGTCCGTCGAGGTGCTCGAAGGGCCGCAGGGTACGCTATACGGCGCAGGCTCGCTCGGCGGCATTATCCGCACCGTGCCGAACGCGCCGGAACTGGGCGCGGTGTCGGCGTCGATCGCAGGCGGCCTCTCCGCGACGTGGCACGGCGATCCGGGCGCGGATCTCGGCGCGACGCTGAACGTGCCGCTCGGCGAGCGCGTGGCGCTCCGCGTCGTCGGCTACGGCGTGAGCGAGGGCGGGTATATCGACAATCCGGTGCTAGACCGCCGCGACGTCAACCGGACGCGGATCGGTGGCGGTCGGGCAGCGCTGCGGCTCGATGCGGGAAATGGCTGGACGGTCGATCTCGGCGGGATCGGGCAATGGACCAAGGGCGACGATAGCCAATATGCCGACCGTGACGCGCCGCCTCTGACGCGGTCGAGCGCGATCGTGCAGGGGTTTTCGGCGGATTACACGATGGGGCAGGTCGTCGTGTCGGGCGCAATCGGCGGACTGAAGGTCAAGTCCTCGACCGGGATCGTCAGCCAGACGCTGACCGAGCGCTACGACGCGACCCTGCCAGCAGTCGATCCAACGCTACCGATCACCAACTGGCCTGCATTCGGCAGCCCCCTGATGACGGCCGCGGGCAGCCCGCGCGTGTTCGCGCAACGCAACGCGACCGACATGATTGCGAACGAGACGCGGGTATGGCAGCCCATGCGAAACGGGTTCGGCTGGGTGGTCGGCGGCAGTTACACGCACAATCGCACGCGGTTGTCGCGCTCGCTCGGCCCGGTCGATGCGCCCGCGCCGGTGACGGGCGTGACCAACAGCATCGACGAGGCGACGCTGTACGGCGAGGGTAGTGTGCAACTGGTGCGAGGGCTGACCGCCACCGCCGGCGCGCGCGTGACCCGGGCGTCGCTCGCGGGGACCGGCGAGGACATCGCACCGGCGCGGTTGGAGGCGGTCGCGCTCGCCCGTGCGCGCGTGACGGCGGACCGGATCGAGACGAGCGTGCTGCCGTCCGCCTCGCTGATCGCGGCGGTGCTGCCGAAAGTGTCGTTGTACGGCCGTTACCAGCAGGGGTTTCGGCCCGGCGGGCTGGCGATCGAGAGCGATTTCGTGCGGCGGTTCGAGAATGATCGCGTGCGGACGCTGGAGACCGGTATGCGCTTCGGGCTCGCCGGTGTCGATCGCGCGTACCTGACGGCGAGCGTTTCGCACACGATCTGGCAGGATATCCAGGCGGACTTCATCGACGCGACCGGGCTGCCGAGCACCGCCAACATCGGCGATGGGCGGATCTGGACGTTCAGCGCGGCGAGCGGGTGGAAGCCGATCGCCGGGCTGACGCTCGACGCGGGCTTCACGTATAACGACAGCCGCGTGACCGAACCGAGCGCAGCGCTGTTCGTGGCGCTCGCGCGGATGAGCCAGGTGCCGAATATCGCACGTTACGCCGGGCGGCTGGGTGCGGATTACCGGCGTAATATCGGGCGGGACCTGGAACTGCGGGTCTATGGCTGGGCGCGCTATGTCGGGCGGTCGCGGTTGGGCGTGGGGCCGGTGCTGGGCGAGGAGCAGGGGGACTATCTCGATACGGCGCTGACCGCGCGGGTCGGGCGGCCGTCGTTGGGCGTGACGCTCAGGGTAACGAACCTGACGGACAGCGTCGGCAACCGGTTCGCGCTCGGAACGCCGTTCCAGGTAGGCAGCGGGCAGATCACGCCACAGCGTCCGCGTACGATCCGGATCGGCTTGGACGCAGCCTTCTAACTTCTCCCCTCCCTGGAAGGGAGGGGGCGGGGGTGGGTCGGCTTCCGCGTGTTCGAACGATGGTGACTCAGGCGGGCCGACCCACCCCCAGCCCCTCCCTTCCAGGGAGGGGAGTAAGAAGGCGACAGTTCAGCCCTTCGCGTTCGCCAGCGCGCGCTGATCGGCCGGTAGCAGTGCCAGCGCGGTCTTGTAGCAATCTTCCACATGCGAATTACCGACCAGCTTCATCGCGCCGAAGCTGATCGTCGCGGCTACCGCCGAGCCCGCGAACGGGATGAACTTTGCCATCGATCCCACGGCTACCCGGGCGCCGACGCGGCGGAGGAGGGCGGCGACGATGCGCTTGGTCACCATCCGGCCGATCATCGTGTTGCCGAGACTCGATGCCATCACCAGCGCCTGCTGCGCGAGCTGCGGCTCCATCGTCTTCACCTGCTCGTGATCGAGCCCGAAGCGCTTGCTGATTTCGGGCAGCAGCTTGGTGAGCAGGCCGATGTCCGCGACGATGTCCGCGCCGGGGATCGGCACGACCGCCGCGCCCGCCGACATCACCGAGCGCGTCGTGACGAGGCGCTTGCTGTCGTCGCGGATGCGGTCGAGTTCGGCGATGGTGGTGATCATGCTGGCATTTCCCTGAAGATATCCGCCGCACAACGCGCCGCCTCCGCCATTGTGCCGCACGATAATGGAGCGCGCTTCAAGGTTCGCGAGCCGCGTCTCCGTCCTCTTCTCGAAAACACATCGAAAAGGGTTCCGTATGCGTCGTCTCCTGCTGACCACCACCTGCCTGTTCGCGGTAACGACGAGCGCCCAGGCGCAGACCGTGATCGACACCAAGCGGACCGACGCGGTGCGGACCTCGACGATCAAGGCCGGCGCCCCCGACAATATCCGCATCGCCGCCGCGGGTTCGGTGACGCCGACCACCGGCACCGCGGTCACCATCGACAGCGTCAACTCGGTCACCAACGAAGGGACGATCCAGGTCACCAACGCCGACGGATCGACCGGCATCCTCGCCAACGCCGGCACTGGCGGCGGGATCACCAACGCGGCTGCCGGCAAGATCATCATCGACGAAAGCTATGTCGCGACCGACACGGACAAGGACGGCGACCTCGACGGCCCGTTCGCGGCGGGCACCGGACGCACCGGCATCCGCACCGCGGGTGCGTACACCGGCGCGATCGTCAACAGCGGCGCGATCACCGTGAAGGGCAACAACTCCGCCGGAATCTGGCTCGGCGGGCCGCTGACCGGCGCCTTCACGCATAACGGCCAGACATCGGTCACCGGCAACGGATCGACCGGCGTGCGGATCGCCGACGTCACCGGCAACGTCCGGCTCGCGGGCACGATCGCTGCGATCGGGCAGGGCGCGGTCGCCGCGCGCGTCGATGGCGACATCGCGGGCGCGCTGGTGGTGCAGGGCGCGCTCGGCTCGACCGGCTATCGCTATGCGACGGCGCCGGCTGATACGACCAAGCTCGATGCCGACGACCTGTTGCAGGGAGGATCCGCGCTGGTCGTCGCGGGCAACGTTTCGGGCGGAATCATCTTCGCCATCCCGCCGAAGGACGCGAGCACGACCGATACCGACGAGGACAAGGACGGTCTTCCCGACGCTACCGAGGGCTCGGCGGCGGTCACCTCGTTCGGCGCGGCGCCAGCGGTGCAAATCGGATCGGCCACGCGGACGGTCGCGATCGGTGCGGTGGCGGGAACGGGGACCGGCTACGGCCTGATCGTCGACGGCGGTATCGCGGGCAGCGGTGTCTATGGTGGTGTCGAGGGCAACGGCCTAGCGATCGGTGGCCTCGGCGGCGCGGTGACGATCGCGGGCGGGATCGGCATCAACGGCACCGTGGCGGCAACCGCGAACGGCGCGAGTGCGACCGCGTTGAAGCTTGGCGCGGGGGCATCGACCCCTGAGATCCGTAATGCCGGCACGATCTCCGCGGCAGGCGGCGGTACGACAGCATCGCGTTCGACGGCGGTCCTGGTCGACACCGGCGCATCCGTCGCCACGATCCGCAACAGTGGTACGATCAAGGCGACCGCGCAGGCCGCCGACGGCACCGCGATCGCCATCCTCGATCGGTCGGGCACCGTCACGCTGGTCGAGAACAGCGGCGGGATCGGCGCGTCGGGCGCGCTTGCGACGTCCGAGCGCAACGTCGCGATCGGCCTTTCGGCGAACACGACCGGCACGATCGTTCGCCAGACCGCAGTCGCGACCGGCATCGCAGCGCCAGCGATCGTCGGCGACGTGCGCTTCGGCAGCGGCAACGACGTGTTCGACGTCGCGGACGGTACGGTCGCCGGTACCGCGCGCTTCGGCAGCGGCAACAACCGCCTCGCGCTTTCGGGCGACGCCAATTTCACCGGCGGCGCAGTGTTCGGTGCAGGCAACGACGCACTCACGCTCGCGGGGACTTCGGTGTTCAGCGGCGCGGCGGACTTTGGCGGCGGTACCGACACGCTGACGCTCGGCGGCACGTCGCGCTTCTCCGGCACGCTCGCCAATGCCGGTGGCCTTGCGGTCGCGGTCAGCGGCGGTACGCTCGACATCACCAAGGCAGCATCGATCGCGTCCTTGTCGGTCGGCAGCGGTGGTGTGTTGGCGGTAACGCTCGACAAGACCGGCGGCACAGGCACGATGATCCAGGTCGCGGGCACGGCCGCGTTCGACAAGGATTCGAAGCTCGCATTGAAGCTCACCAGTGTCGTCGATGCGGAGGGCCGCTACACCGTCCTGCGCGCCGGCAGTTTGACGGGCGCCGTCAACCTTACCGCGACCACGACGTTGCTCCCGTTCCTCTACAAGGGCAGCATCGCGACCGGCACGGGGAACGATCTCGCGGTCGACGTCCTGCGTAAATCGTCGACCGAACTGGGGCTCAACCGCTCCCAGGCGTCGGCCTATGACGCGATCTACAAGGCGCTCGGCAACGACGCCAAGGTCGGCGGCGCGTTTCTCAACATCACCGACGGCGACGCGTTCCGCGGCTCGGTCCGCCAGATGCTGCCCGACCATGCCGGCGGCACGTTCGAGGCGGTCACGATGGGCTCGCGCGCGACCGCCCGCGTGCTCGCCGACCCGCACGGCCCGTTCAAGGACGAGGGCAAATGGGGCTATTGGGTGACGCAGGTCGCCTGGGGGACGTCGAAGAGCGTCGCCGATACGGCAGGCTATGACATCAGCGGCTGGGGCGTCTCGGCAGGCGCGGAGTACAAGACCGGCGTGGGTAACTTCGGCACCTCGCTCGCGTATCTGCACGGGCAGGATGCGGACGACGGCACGGACAATGAAGTGAATTCTGACCAGTATGAGCTGGCCGGATACTGGCGCGGGCGTTGGGGCAGGCTGCAGGCTAATGCGCGCGCGTCGGGCGCCAAGATCAAGTTCGACGGCTCGCGGCAGTTCACCGGCGCTGTCGGCAGCGAGGCAGTTGCCCGGACCGCGAAGGGCGACTGGGATGGCACGCTTTACGCAGCGTCCGGCGGGATTTCGTACGAAGCGGGCAAGGGCAAGCTGATCTTTCGCCCGGTGCTCTCGATCGATTACTACAAGCTCAAGGAGGACGGCTATAGCGAGACCGGCGGCGGCAAGGCGGTCGACCTCGTCGTCCGGTCGCGGACCAGCGACGAACTCGCGGTCACCGGCAGCGGCGCGCTGGGGCTGAACTTCGGTGGTCCCGACTATCAGGATGGCTGGTTCCGCGTCGAGGCCGAGGGCGGGCGCCGGCAGATCGTCGGAGGTGGGCTTGGCGCAACCACCGCGTCGTTCGAGGGCGGCCAGTCGTTTACGCTGACCCCCGACAAGCGCACCAGCGGCTGGGTCGGCAAGCTGCGCGGCGTCGGTGGCAACGGCCTTTTCCGGATGGGCGGCGAGTTCAACGCCGAGCAGCAGCAGGGCCGGGTCGCGCTGTCGCTGCGCGCGAACTTCCAGATCGGACTGTAGGTTGCCGTTCTAGGGGCGGCACTTTTCGGGGCTGGAATGGCTCGATTCCGCCCCCGGACTGTTATCGGCGCATAGCGAGGAGCGAATACCATGGCCGAAGACCGTCTGAACATCGACACCAAGACTCTCGAGGACAATAGCGACCTGCGGCAGGTCGAGTTCGAGGCCGAGGTGAGCGAGGAACGCTATCAGTTCGCCGTCCAGTACGACGTGCTCGAGGCGCTCAGCACGGTGTCGCCCGAGGGCGATGCGGTGGCGATCTTCCGGCAGCACGCGGACGAGATCGCCGAACTGGGCGTCGTCGCGCTGGCACGCGATCCCGACCAGGAGATCGTCGTGATCAGCGAGAACGATCTGGACTAGCGCCGTCTTCCGGACGATCCTGCCGGTAGATCCGGCGGTGTCGTCCGGAACGATGGGAGAGCGATGATGAAACCGATCTGGATGGGCGCGGCCGCGGCGATGACGATCGCGACGGGGACGATCGCGACGGGAACGATGCAGGCGCAGGCGCAGAAGGCCAGCCCCGAAATCGCCAAGGCGCTGGCCGATCCCGCGCGCGCCGATCAGCAGGGCGACGACGCGCGGCGCAAGGCGGCTGAGGTGGTGGCGTTCTCGGGTCTCAAACCAGGCAACGTCGTCGTCGATTACCTGCCGGGCGCTGGGTATTGGACGCGCATCTTCACCGGCGTCGTCGGTCCCAAGGGGCATGTCTATGCCGTGTGGCCAGCGGCAGGCGCCAAATATGCCACCAAGTCGTTGCCGGCACTGCAGGCTCGTGGTCTCGCCAACGTGACCGCCGAGGTTCAGGCGACTAACCTGCCGACGTCGCCCAAGCCGGTCGACGTCTTCTGGACCGCGCAGAACTATCACGACATTCCGAACAACGGCGCGGGCGAACCGGCGCTGCGCGCGTTCGACACCGCGGTGTTCCGGATGCTCAAGCGCGGGGGCACCTATATCGTCATCGATCATGCCGACGCACCGGGCAGCGGGATGACCGGCACCGAGACGCGTCACCGGATCGATCCGGCAGCGGTGAAGGCGCAGGTCCAGGCGGCAGGCTTTAAGTTCGTCGGTGAATCGACCGTCCTGCGCAATCCTGCGGACGACCACAGCAAGGCCGTCTTCGATCCTGAAATCCGCGGCAAGACGGACCAGTTCGTCTACAAGTTCCGCAAGCCGTAGAGGCAGCACTGTCGACCGGGGGGCGATCGACGCTCCCCGGCGATTGTCCGCTAGCCTAGCCGCTCTGCACCCGCGGCCCTGACGTGCGCGATTGTCGGATAACCGTTCACCGCCATCAGCAGGTCGGCCTCGGCCAGGATGCATTTCAGCACGTGCGCGGCGCCATTCGCACCGTCGAGCGCCAGCCCGTATGTGTAGGGCCGCCCGATACCGACCGCCGTCGCGCCGAGTGCGAGCGCCTTGACCACGTCGCTGCCCGATCGGATGCCTGAATCGAACAGCACCGGCACGTCGCCGCTCGCCGCGACCACCGCGGGCAGCATGTCGATCGCGGCGATCCCGCCATTCGCCTGGCGCCCGCCATGGTTGGAGCAATAGATCGCATCCGCCCCCAGATCGATCGCCCGCCTGGCGTCGTCGGGATGGCAGATGCCCTTCAGGACGATCGGCAAGCGCGTCAGCGATCGCAGCCACGGCATGTCGTCCCACGTCAGCACCTTGCCGAACGTGCCTGCCCATTGCCGGACGGCGGCGGGCAGGTCCTCGCGTGGAGGCTTGGTAAGCATCGCGCGGAATACCGGGTCGCTGAAGTAGTTTTCCAGCACATGGCCACGCAGTTGCGGGAAATTGGCGGCATTCAGGTCGCGCGGGCGCCAGCCGGTGACCCAGGTATCGAGCGTGACGACGATCGCCTTGTAGCCCGCCGCCTCGGCGCGGCCGACGAGGCTCTCGGTCAGCGCTTTGTCCTTGGGCGTGTAGAGCTGGAAGAACCCCGGGGTATCGCCCAGCGCGCCGGCCACCGTCTCGAGCGGATCGTTCGACAGCGTCGACTGGATCAGCGGGACGCCGGTCATCGCGGCCGCGCTCGCTGCGGCGACGTCGCCATGCCCGTCTTGCGTGCACATCCCGTTGATTCCGACCGGGCTCATGAAGATCGGGCTGAGCAGCGTCATCCCGAACAGCTCGATCGACAGGTCCCGGTGCGTGCAGTCGACCATCATCCGCGGCGTCATGCCCCAGTGGCGGAACGCGTCGGCATTCTGGCGCTGCGTGAATTCGTCCCCGCACCCGCCCTGGAGATAGCCGAGAACCGATGGTGGCAATGCCGCCGCGGCGCGCGCCTCCAGCCATGCGAAGTCGACCGGGACAGTCGGCACGACCCCGGCTAGCCCGGCGAAATAGATCGCGTTCTGGTAATCGCCGTAATGCGGCATCGTTATACTCCGAAGCGTATCGCGGTCAGTCCCGATAGCCAGGATTGACCCGGTCGAGCTTGCGCAGCAACGCCGGCCAGGCGAGCCCGTCGGCGAGCATCCGCATGCCCGTCCCGCTGGACTGGCCCTCGACCTTCTCGGCCACGCCCTGGTTCGGGTTGTTCAGGTTTTCGCGGCCGGCGCTCAGCATCAGCACCTGCGCCTCGCACGCGCGCTCCAGGAAATACATCCGCAGAAACGCCTGCGGCACCGATTCCCCGACGGTCAGCGTGCCGTGATTGCGCAGGATCATCGCGTTCTTCATGCCGAGGTCCGCGACGAGCCGCTCGCGTTCCTCCAACTCGGTCGCGATGCCCTCGAAGTCGTGATAGGCCACGTCGTGCCCGGCGATCATCGCGGTCTGGGTATGCGGTAGCAGCCCCTCGGCCATGGCCGACACCGCCTGCCCGTGCGGCGTGTGGAGATGCAGCACCGCGACCGCATCGTCGCGCCCGCTATGGATCGCCGAATGGATCACGAAGCCCGCGCGGTTGACCGGCGCCGGCGTGTCCATGACCTTGTTGCCGTCGACGTCGATCTTCACCAGC
The DNA here is from genome assembly GCF_900115295.1 of Sphingomonas sp. OK281. Taxonomy (GTDB): domain Bacteria; phylum Pseudomonadota; class Alphaproteobacteria; order Sphingomonadales; family Sphingomonadaceae; genus Sphingomonas. The sequence goes on from NZ_FOVZ01000002.1 coordinate 629,627, forward strand.
GACGATGCGGTGATCTCCTCGAACATGTGAGTGTACGGATTGATCAGGAAATGATGGTCCGGCCCCGGCACGCGCGCCGACAGATGCGTGAAGATCAAATCGTCCCAGCCATATAGCGCAACCAGCCGGTAGGCGGCGGCAAGATCGACGCGCAGCGCCCATTCTTCCGGCGAAACCTGATCCTGTACGGTCGTGACCGACTTGAGTGCCGTCGCCATCATCCATCTCCTGTTGCCGCGCCGTTGCTGCGGTCGTTGACCCCCTGATACGCCGCGCTTCTCGCAAAGAGTGTCACCATGGCGACAATCTCGAAAATTCGCGTATCGTGACGATATGCACGACGAAAATCTCGACATGCTGGAGAGCGATTCCTGGTTCAGCGGGATAGCCCCCGGTCGCCGCGCGCTGCTGTTGCGCGAAGCTCGAACCGAGCGACTGGCGAATGGGGCGAGAATCTACGGACCGGGCGATCCGCCTAACGGACTATGGGCGGTGCTCCACGGTCAGGTCCGGCTGAAGAGCCTGTCGGCCAATGGCGGCGAATTGCTCGCGCTGATCGTCCGCCCGGGAACATGGTTCGGCGAACTCTCGACGCTAGACGGACATCCGAGACCGCATGACGCGATCGCGTTCGGCCCGACATCGCTGCTCCACATCGCGATGCCGGCCTTCGGACGGGCCGCCACCGCCGACCCCGAACTCTACCGCGATCTAGGCCTGCTGGTCTGCGCGCACCAGCGTACCGCGTTGCGGTTCATCACGCAGAGTATCGGCCAGTCGATCCGGGCGCGGCTGGCGCAGGCGTTGATCCGCGCCTCCTCGGCGGGGGAGGGCGGGGTGAACATACGACAGGAGGAGCTAGCCGCCGTCGTCGGTATCGCACGACAGACGCTCAATCGACATCTCAAGCGATTCGAGCGGGATAGGCTCGTCGCCATATCCTATGCGCAGATCAGGATACTCGACCCCGCCGGGCTGCAGGGCATCGCCCTGGAGTAAGGCTCAGCGGAACCGAGACCCGGTGACGCCGCCGGGAATTGCGTGCATGGCGGCGGTTGGTCCGGGCAGGCGGCATGGGCATAAGAGGATGATGGTTTGCGCAACGCGAGACTGACGAACGGCGACGGCTTGCGTCCTGCCGAAAACGGCTCGAGCGACCGGCCATGACCCCGCTGACGACCGACCGCCCCGACGAGCAGACACGTGCCCGTCCCGATTGCCACCAGGCGATCAGTATCCTCGACCTGTTCACGATCGGGATCGGGCCGTCGAGTTCCCATACCGTCGGGCCGATGCGTGCTGCATGGTTGTTCGCCGATCTGGTCGCGGACGAGCAGCCGGTGGCGGTGCGCGTCGATCTGTACGGCTCGCTGGCGCTGACCGGGCGGGGGCATGCGACCGACAGCGCGGTAATGCTGGGCCTGAGCGGTGCGCAGCCCGAGACGATCGATCCCGACCTGATCCCGGTGCGGCTGGCGGCGATCCGGTCGAGCGGGCGGCTGATGCTGGCGGAGCGGGTCGAGATCGGGTTCGAGGAGAGCCAGCACCTCCTGTTTCATTCGAAGACCTTCCTGCCGGGGCATCCCAATGCGGTGACCTTCACCGCGTCGTTCGGCGATGGGCGGAGCGTGCAACGCACCTATTTCTCGATCGGTGGCGGTGCGATCGTCGAGGCGGGGTCGGGGCCGGTCAAGGCCAACATCCTGTTGCCGCGGCCGTTCTCGTCGGGCGCGGAACTGCTCGCGACCGGCGACGCGACGGGGATGACGATCGCCGACATCGTCCGCGAGAACGAGATCGCCTGGCGGCCGGAGAGCGAGACCGATGCGTTCCTCGATGCCGTCCGTGGCGCCATGTTCGCGTCGATCGATCGGGGGTGTCGGCAGGGTGGTATCCTGCCGGGCGGGCTGAAGGTACCGCGTCGGGCGAAGGCGTTGTTCGAGGGCTTGCAGGCACGCGACACCGCGGCGGATCCTTCCGCGGTGTTCGAATGGGTCAGCCTGTATGCGCTGGCCGTGAACGAGGAGAATGCCGCGGGGGGCCGCGTCGTCACGGCTCCCACCAACGGCGCGGCGGGCGTGTTGCCGGCGGTGCTGCGGTTCTACGAGACGTTCACCAAGGACCCGACGCCGAAGGGCGCGCACGACTTCCTGCTGACCGCGGCGGCAATCGGCTTCCTCTATAAGAAGCGCGCGTCGATCTCGGCGGCGGAGATGGGGTGCCAGGGCGAGGTCGGCGTCGCGTGCTCGATGGCGGCCGGCGCGCTGGTCGCGGCACTCGGCGGGACCAATGCGCAAATCGAGAATGCGGCCGAGATCGGCATGGAGCATAACCTCGGCCTCACCTGCGATCCGATCGGCGGGCTGGTCCAGATCCCGTGCATCGAGCGCAATACGATGGGCGCGATCAAGGCGATCAACGCCGCCTATCTGGCACTTCGCGGCGACGGTCGCCATATCGTCAGCCTCGATGCGGTGATCGAGACGATGCGCCAGACCGGTGAGGACATGCGCTCGCAATATAAGGAGACGTCGCTTGGTGGCCTGGCCGTCAATGTCGTCGAATGCTGAAGGATTTCCCATGACTGCCCCGACGAACCCGCTTCTCGATACGCTGTCGCTGCCCCGTTTCGCCGAGCTGTCGCCCGACCAGATCGCGCCTGCGCTCGACGAGGCGATCACGCGGCATGAGGCGATGGTCGAGGCGCTGACGACCGCGCGGCCGACCGATTTCGCGGGCGCGTGGCTGCCATACGAGCGCGCGAATACCGAGATCGGCGCGATCTGGTCGGCGGTGTCGCATCTGCACGGCGTCGCGGACACCCCCGAGCTGCGCGCGGCGTATTCGGAGGGGCAGAAGCGGCTTGTCGAGAACGACATGAAGGTCGGGCAGAACCGCGATCTGTACGAGGTGTTCGTCGCGCTGAGCGTGTCGCCCGAGTTTGCCGACTTGGCCGTCGAAGACCGGGTCGCGGTCGAGCAGGCGATCCGCGACTTCACGCTGTCGGGCGTGGCGCTGGAGCCCGAGGCGCGAGACCGGTTCAGCGCAATTTCGGTCGAGCTGTCGGGCCTGTCGAACGAGTTCGGCAGCGCAGTGCTGGATGCGACCGATGCGTGGTCGGAACTGGTGACGGACGAGGCGGATCTCGCGGGGATCTCGGCCGCCGACAAGGCGATGTTCGCGGATGCCGCCAAGGCGAAGGGGCAGGCGGGCTGGCTGGTCACGCTGCAACAGCCGAGCGTCAACGCGGTGCTGACCTTCGCCGAAAACCGCGAGCTGCGCGCGCGCATGTACCGCGCGTTCGCGACACGCGCGTCGGACCAGGGGCCGAACGCGGGCGAGTTCGACAACAGTGCGCGGATCGCACGCATCCTCGAACTGCGGCATGAGGGTGCCAAGCTGCTCGGCTTCACCGATCCGGTTGCGTGGTCGCTGGAGACCAAGATGGCCCCCAATGGCGCCGAGGTGATCGCGTTCCTGCGCGATCTGGCGCGGCGGGCGAAGCCGGCGGCGGAGCGTGATCTCGCCGAACTGAAGACTTTCGCCGCCGAGCAGCTCGGGATCGCCGATTTCGAGCCGTGGGATGCGGGTTTCGTGTCGAACCGGTTGCGGCAGGATCGCTATGCGGTCGATGCGCAGGTGGTGAAGGCGTATTTCCCGGTCGAGCGCGTGATGGAGGGCTGGCAGACGCTGATGCAGCGGCTGTTCGGGATCAAGCTGGTCGAGCGCGACGACGTGTCGCTGTATCACGATGATGCGCGGTTCTTCGACGTGGTGGACGAGAGCGGCACGGTGTTCGCCGGGCTGTATCTCGACCTGCACGCCCGGACCGGCAAGCGTGGCGGCGCGTGGATGGCGCAGGCGCGGCCGCGGTTGCACGACGGCAACACCGTGACGGTGCCGGTCGCGTATCTCGTCTGCAACTTCGCGCCCGATGGCGGCGAGACGCCGTCGCTGCTGAGCCACAACGACGTGACGACGCTGCTGCACGAGACGGGGCACTGCATCCACCTGCTCTTCACCAAGGTGAACCGGCCGAGCATCGCCGGCACCAACGGTTTCGAGTGGGACGCGATCGAGCTGCCGAGCCAGTTGATGGAGGATTTCGCCTGGGACAAGGACGTGCTGACCGGCATGTCCGGCCACTACAAGACCGGCGAGACGCTCCCCGCCGACCTGTTCGAGCGGATGGTGAAGGCGCGGCATTTCCAGGCGGGGATGTTCATCCTGCGTCAGGTCGAGTTCGCGCTGTTCGACCTGCTGCTGCATCTCGGGACGATGGGCAGCGACCCGATCGAGGTGATCGAGGCGGTGCGCGACGAGGTGGCGGTGATCCGCCCGCCCGCATGGCACCGCTTCCCGCACGCGTTCAGCCACATTTTCGCGGGCGGTTATGCGTCGGGCTATTACAGCTATCTCTACGCGGAATTGCTCGCGGCGGATGGCTTCGAGGCGTTCGCGGAGGCTGGCCTGGTCGATCGCAAGACCGGCGACCGGTTCCGTGAGGAAGTTCTCGCGCGCGGCGCGACGCGGCCCGCGGCGGAGAGCTTCCGCGCGTTCCGTGGACGCGATCCCGAGCCGACCGCGATGCTGGTCCGTCACGGGCTGCAATGACGCCTGCAATGACGGGGAAGCGCGTCGACCGGCGCTGGTTGTCGGAGGCGGTGCGGCGGATCGAGGCGGACTATAACCGGTCCGCCGACACGCATCTGATCCGTGTCGATTTGCCGCGATACCCCGGTATCGTGCTGTACCTGAAGGACGAGAGTTCGCACCCGACCGGCAGCCTCAAGCACCGGCTCGCGCGCTCGCTGTTCCTGTACGCGCTGTGCAACGAATGGATCGGGCCGGAGACGACGGTGATCGAATCCTCGTCGGGATCGACCGCGGTGTCGGAGGCGTATTTCGCGAAAATGCTGGGGCTGCGGTTCATTGCCGTAGTGCCCGCGACGACCGCCAAGCCCAAGCTCGACGCGATCCGCTTTCACGGCGGCGAGATCCACATGGTCGACGATCCGCGCACCGTCTACGCGGTGTCGCACCGGCTCGCGGCCGAAACCGGCGGGCATTATCTCGACCAGTTCACCTATGCCGAGCGCGCGACCGACTGGCGCGGCAACAACAATATCGCCGAAAGCATCTTCGCGCAAATGGCGGAGGAGGAGCATCCGTGCCCGTCCTGGATCGTCTGCGGCGCGGGGACCGGCGGCACGTCGGCGACGATAGGGCGCTTCATCCGCTATTGCCGGCACGACACGAAACTCTGCGTCGCCGACCCGGTGCACTCGGTGTTCCATCGCCATTTCGAGGACCGATCGGTGGTCGCGTTGCCGGAAGGGTGCGCGTCGCGGATCGAGGGAATCGGGCGGCCGCGGGTCGAGCCGAGCTTCGTGCCGAGCGTGATCGACCGGATGATCGCGGTCGAGGACGCTGACAGCATCGGTGCGATGCGCGCGCTGTCCGACCGGCTCGGCCGGCGCGTCGGCGGCTCGACCGGGACCAACCTCTGGGCCTGCGCGCAGATCGTCGAGGAGATGGCGGCGGCGGGTGAAACGGGGAGCATCGTCACGCTGTTGTGCGATGGCGGCGATCGCTATGGCTGCACCTATTACGACGACGCATGGCTCGACGATCGCGGCGTCGCGTGGACCGGGGCAGCGGCGCGGATGACGCAATTTCTGGGCTGAGTAACCGATGACCACATGGCAGTTCTGGATCGACCGCGGCGGCACGTTCACCGACGTCGTCGCGCGGCAGCCCGACGGACGGATCGTCACCGCCAAGCTGCTGTCGGAAGATCCCGAGCGTTATGATGATGCGGCAGTCGAGGCGATCCGGCTGCTGACCGACGGCGCGGACGTGCCGCTGGAACTGCGGATCGGCACGACGGTCGCGACCAACGCGCTGCTCGAGCGCAAGGGCGAGCCGACGTGTCTCGCGATCACCCGCGGGTTCGGCGATGCGCTGCTGATCGGCCACCAGGAACGGTCCGACATCTTCGCGCGCGACGTGAACCGCCCACCGCCGCTGTTCGCGCATGTGGTGGAGATCGAGGAGCGGGTCGGCGCGGAGGGCGACGTGCTCCGGCCGCTCGACGTGGATGCGGCGCGCGCGGACTTGCAGACGGCATTCGATAGCGGTTTGCGCGCGGTCGCGATCGTCCTCATGCATGGCTATCGCTTCACCGCGCACGAGGAGGCCCTGGCGGCAATCGCGGCCGAGATCGGCTTCGCGCAAATCTCGGTCAGCCACCGCGTCGCGCCGCTGATCAAGCTGATCGGGCGTGGCGATACGACCGTCGTCGACGCGTATCTGTCGCCGGTCGTCGATCGCTATGTCGCGGGCCTGAGCGACGCGCTGGGGCAGGGCGCGTTGTTCATGCAGTCGTCGGGCGGACTGGTCGACGGCGCAGGCTTTCGCGGCAAGGACGCGATCCTGTCGGGGCCGGCGGGCGGCATCGTCGGCATGGCCGCGACCGCGCGCGAGGCCGGGTTCGAGCACATCATCGGCTTCGACATGGGCGGCACCTCGACCGACGTGTCGCACTACGCCGGGACGTACGAGCGTGACACCGAGACGCTGATCGCCGGCGCTCGCATCCGCGCGCCGATGCTGCGGATCCACACGGTGGCCGCAGGCGGCGGTTCGATCTGTCGGTTCGATGGCGAGCGGTTGATCGTGGGGCCTGAAAGCGCGGGCGCTGTGCCAGGTCCGGCATGTTATCGTCGTGGGGGGCCGCTGACGGTGACCGACTGCAATGTAGTGCTCGGCAAGGTTCGCCCCGAATTCTTCCCGGCACTGTTCGGACCGGCAGGCGACCAGCCGCTCGATGCCGAGGCGGTGACCGCCCGGTTCTCAGAATTGCCGCTCGATCCGCAGGTCGCGGCGGAAGGGTTCGTCGCGGTCGCGGTGGCCAACATGGCGAATGCGATCCGGACGATCTCCGTGGCGCGCGGGCATGACGTGACGCGCTACACGCTCGCCTGCTTCGGTGGAGCCGGGGGGCAGCATGCGTGTCTCGTCGCCGACGCGCTGGCGATGGACCGGGTGATGATTCATCCGCTGGCGGGTGTGCTGTCGGCGTACGGCATGGGCCTCGCCGATCGCCGGGTTCTCCGAGAGGCTACGTCGGGCGCGGCGTTCACGAATTCCGCTGAGATCGCCGCTGCGTTGGACGGGCTAGCGGAGGCTGCGCGCGAAGCATTGGTAGCGCAGGGCGTCACGCCGGACGACGTTCGGATCGAGCAGCGCGTGCATCTGCGTCGAGGCCAGACCGACCACACCATCGAACTCGATCTCGACGAACCGGCCGCGATGATCGCCGCGTTCGACGCCGCACACATCGCGCAGTTCGGGTTTGCCAGCGAAGCACCGCTGATCGCCGACCGGATCGTCGCCGAGGCGATCGCCGAGAGTCCGCCGATCGACGACGCGCTCGTCGCGTTCCCCGAAGAGCCAGCCGCGCCCCTGTCCGTCGCCCCCGTCTACATGGCCGGCGCTTGGCACGACACGCCCGTCCTGGCGCGCGAAGGCCTCCCCGCCGGCCACGCCATCGATGGCCCGGCACTGATTCTCGACAGCGTCTCGACCACCATCGTCGAGCCCGGCTGGCGCGCGCGCGTCGATCCGATCGGCAATCTGGTCCTCGACCGCATCGCCCCCCGTGTCGGCGCGAGTATCGGTACTGAATCCGATCCGGTACGCCTCGCGATCTTCGCCGGCCTGTTCATGAGCATTGCCGAGGAGATGGGCGCCGCCCTCCAGCGCTCCGCCGCCTCGGTCAACATCCGCGAACGGCTCGACTTCAGTTGCGCGCTGTTCGACGCGCACGGCAATCTCGTCGCCAACGCGCCGCACATCCCCGTCCATCTGGGCTCGATGGGCGAGAGCATCCGCACGATCATCGACGCGCGAGGGGGCGGCGCAGACGGCCGCGGTATCCGCCGCGGTGACGCCTATGCGCTCAACGCGCCGTATCGTGGCGGCACGCACCTCCCCGACATCACCGTCATCATGCCGGTGTTCGCAGATGATAGCGACGCGCCCGCGTTCTTCGTAGCCGCCCGCGGCCATCACGCGGACGTCGGCGGCATCACCCCCGGATCGATGCCGCCCGAAAGCCGCTCGGTCGAGGAAGAGGGCGTGCTGCTCGACGACGTGCTGGTGGTCGACGAAGGACGCTTCCTCGAAGCGGAGATGCGCGCGCTGTTCGCCAGCGGGCTTTATCCCGCGCGCAACATCGACCAGAACATCGCCGATCTCGCCGCACAGTTGGCAGCCTGCACGCGTGGCGCGACTGGTCTCACACGACTCGCGAACGAGTACGGCACGGACGTCGTCGCGGCCTATATGGAGCACGTCCAGGCCAACGCCGAGGCCGCAGTCCGCCGCCTGATCGCAACGCTAGACGATGGCGCGTTCGCCTATGAGATGGACGACGGCGGAGTCGTCCGCGTGGCAGTCCGCGTCGACCGCGAGGCCGGGACAATGGTCATCGACTTTGCGGGCACCAGTGAGCAGCGCCCGACCAATTTCAACGCCCCCGTCTCGATCGTCCGCGCTGCCGTGCTCTACGTCGTTCGCGCGCTGATCGACGAGGCGGTACCGCTCAACGACGGCTGCCTGCGCGGCGTGACGATCCGCGTGCCCGAAGGCTCGATGCTCAACCCGCGCTACCCGGCCGCGGTCGTCGCCGGCAATGTCGAGACGAGCCAGGTCGTCACCGACGCGCTGTTCGGTGCGCTCGGCGCGATGGCGGCGAGCCAGGGGACGATGAACAACTTCACCTTCGGCAACGACACGCACCAATATTACGAGACGATCGCCGGCGGCGCAGGCGCGGGCCCGGGCTTCGACGGCGCCTCGGTGATCCAGACGCACATGACCAACAGCCGCCTGACCGACCCCGAGATCTTCGAGACGCGCTTCCCCGTGCTGCTGGAAGAATTCTCGATCCGCCGCGGCTCGGGCGGTGCGGGCGCGCACCACGGCGGCGACGGCGCGACGCGGCGCGTGCGCTTCCTCGAAGAGATGACCGCCTGCATCCTCGCCAACCGCCGCCGTGTCCCCCCGTTCGGCATGGCTGGCGGCACGATCGGGGGTTTGGGAGGCGCATGGGTCGAGCGCGCCGATGGCAGCGTCGAACGGCTCGGTTCCACCGCCAACGTCGCCATGTCCGCTGGCGACGTGTTCGTGATCGAGACGCCCGGCGGCGGCGGTTTCGGCGCGTAAAATTCGCCCAGGGCTTTAGTCCGGCCACCACGATGTCCCGACATCACGGCACCTGCAGCCGATTTGCGCTTAGCGCTGGTTGTGCTCGGACCACAGACACGGCAAACCGCGTAGCAATTCGTCATATAAATACAGGTGAGGCCCATGACCGTATCCCACTCCCGCCATATGCTCGTCCGACTGCTTGCGGGATCGGTGTTGGCGCTCTCGACACCGATCGCGGCGCAGACGACCAACAACGCGCCTGGTGCAGCGGCTACGCCGACCGAGGCACCCAAGGCTCGTCCCTGGATGAACACCGCGCTCAGTGCCGACGCGCGCGTCGACCTGCTGCTCCAGGCGATGACGCTCGACGAGAAGTTGCAGCTCACCTTCGGCTATTTCGCCACCAATGCCGACTGGTTGAAGACGCCGGTCAAGAACTGGGTCTATCCGAAGGATGGCCTGCCCGCGTCCGCCGGGATCGTGCCCGGCATCCCGCGCCTCGGCATCCCGAACCAGTGGCAGACCGATGCCGGCGTCGGCGTCGCCAGCCAGCGCGGGCCGACGCCGCGCCTGCGCAGCTCGCTCCCGTCGGGGATCGCGACCGCGTCAACCTGGAATCCCGAACTGGCGCAGGCCGGCGGCGCGATGATCGGCAACGAGGCGTTCCTGTCGGGCTTCAACGTCCAGCTCGCCGGCGGAATGAACCTCACGAGGGAGCCGCGTAACGGGCGCAACTTCGAATATGGCGGCGAGGATCCGTTGCTGGCGGGCGTCATCACCGGCCACGAGATCAAGGGCATCCAGTCGCAGCACGTCGTCTCGACGATGAAGCACTACGCCTTCAACGGCCAGGAGACGAACCGCAACAACATCGATCACAAGATCGGCGAACAGGCGGCACGCCAGTCCGATCTGCTCGCGTTCGAGATCGCCAACGAGGTCGGTCAGCCCGGCTCGGTGATGTGCTCGTACAACCGCGTGAACGGCCATTATGCGTGCGAGAACGACTGGCTCTTGAACAAGGTGCTCAAGCGCGACTGGGGCTTCAAGGGCTATGTGATGTCCGACTGGGGCGCGACGCATTCGACCAGCGAGGCCGCCAATGCCGGGCTCGACCAGCAATCGGGCTGGGCGTTCGATCGCTCGGCCTATTTCGCGGATGCCCTGCGTGAGGCGGTCAACAACGGCCATGTCAGCGAAGCGCGCGCGACCGACATGGCGCGGCGCGTGCTGTGGGGGATGGTGTCGGTCGGCGCGTTCGACACGGTGGTGAACGGCGACCAGGCGACCAGGATCGACTACGCCGCGCATGCCGCGGTGACGCGCGCGGATGCGGAAGAGGGCATCGTCCTCCTCAAGAACACCGCGGGTCTGCTGCCGATCGCCAAGTCGGCCAAGTCGATCCTGCTGATCGGTGCGCATGCCGATGTCGGCGTGCTGTCGGGCGGTGGATCGTCGCAGGTGTATTCGCACAATGCGCCGACCAACGGCCTGATCGTACCCGACGAATTCCCAAGCGGCTTCCCCGGTCCCAAGATCTATCATGCCTCGTCGCCGATGAAGGCGTTGCAGGCCCGGACCGGCGCGAGCGTGACGTATCTCGATGGCAAGGACGTCAAGGCGGCTGCCGCGGCGGCGCGGAAAGCGGACATTGTCGTCGTGTTCGGCGAGCAGTGGACGGGCGAATCGTTCGACGTTCCCGACCTGAACCTGCCGGCTGGCCAGAACGCGTTGATCGATGCGGTCGCGCGCGCGAACGCGAAGACGGTCGTGGTTCTCGAAACCGGCGGTCCGGTGGTGATGCCGTGGCTCGGCAAGGTCGGCGCGGTGCTGGAGGCGTGGTATCCGGGCACGGCGGGCGGCGAGGCGATCGCGCGCGTGCTGACCGGCGAGGTCAATCCGTCGGGCCACCTGCCCGCGACCTTCCCCGCGTCGATCGCGCAGATCCCGCGGCCCAAGCTCGAGGGCGATCCCAAGCTCGACCGTGATTCGCATTCGATGGGCAATTACGACATCGAGGGCGCCGCGGTCGGCTATAAATGGTTCGACAAGACCGGCGCCAAGCCGCTGTTCCCGTTCGGCTACGGGCTTTCCTATACGAATTTCGAGATGAGCGGTTTGACCGCCGCGCCCGAGGGCAAGGGGATCAAGGCCGGCTTCTCGGTGAAGAACACGGGCGCGGTGCAAGGCAAGGCGGTCGCCCAGGTCTATGTGTCGGGCGCAGGCTGGGAAGCACCGAAGCGACTGGGGGCGTTCCGCAAGGTCGACCTCGCACCGGGTGCGGACCAGTCGGTATCGGTCACGATCGATCCGCGCTTGCTCGCGACGTTCGACGTGACGACCGGTGGCTGGAAGATCGCAGGCGGCGACTACAAGGTGATGCTTGCCACCTCGGCAACCGACATCGTCCAGACCGTGACTGTCTGCGTCCCGGCGCAGACGCTCGATCGCAGCGGCCGGTAATGATGCTGCGCCAGATCCTGGCCGCGTTGATGCTGGTCGTCGCGACCAGCGGCGCGGCGGCGCAGGACCAGCTCGTCGATCCCAACACGGTGCGTCCTTCGCGTGAAGCGGGGCGCACCGCCAACGGCCTAGCGATGACGCCGCCGATGGGGTGGAACAGTTGGAACAAACACGGGTGCAAGGTCACCGAACAGGTGATCCGCGACACCGCCGACGCGATCGTCGCGAATGGCATGAAGGCGGCGGGATACGGCTATGTCGTGATCGACGATTGCTGGCACGGGGACCGTGACAAGGACAGCTTCATCACCGCCGACGCGAGCAAGTTCCCATCGGGGATCAAGGCGCTGGCGGACTATGTACACGCGAAGGGCCTGAAGTTCGGGATCTACTCCGATGCCGGGCGAAAGACCTGCGGCGGGCGCCCCGGCAGCCAGGGGCACGAGTATCAGGACGCGCTGACCTATGCGCGCTGGGGCGTCGATTACCTCAAATACGACTGGTGCTCGACCGGCGTGCGCAATGCCGAAGAAGCCTATGCGCTGATGTCCGACGCGATCCGCGCAACCGGCAGGCCGATGCTGCTCTCGATCTGCGAATGGGGCAACAACCGCCCGTGGGAATGGGGCGCGAAAATCGGCAACATGTGGCGCACCACCGGCGACATCCGCGATGCGTGGGCGGGGCCGGTGACCTATTCGCTCGGCATGATGGACATCGTCGACAAGAACGAGCCGCTCTATCCATTTGCAGGACCGGGGCACTGGAACGATCCCGACATGCTCGAGGTCGGCAATGGCGGGATGACCGACACCGAATATCGCGCGCATTTCAGCCTGTGGGCGATGATGGCGGCACCGCTGATCGCGGGCAACGACGTCGCGAAGATGGACGGCCCGACGCGCGCGATCCTGTTGAACAAGGACGTGATCGCGGTCGATCAGGATGCGCTCGGGATGCAGGGGCGGCGGGTGCGCGACGATGGCGACCACGAGGTCTGGGCGCGGCCGTTATCGGATGGAAGTCGCGCGGTGTTGTTGCTGAATCGGGGCACGGCACCGGCGGAGATTGCGGTGGCGTGGCCGGAAATCGGGTACACGGCCGGGATGGCATCGGACTTGCGCGATCTTTGGTCGGGGACGACGCGGCGCCTGCGTGAGGGACGGTTTTCGGCGATGGTCCCACCGCACGGCGTGGTGATGGTGAAGGTGAGTCCGCGGCCTTCTTGAGGGCAACGGGCATACCCCCCTAGCTCCGTTCGTCCCGAGTGGCCGTCGCGTAGCGCCGGAGCGGCGTATCGTGGGGGCGATGCTAAGGAGAAACTACCGCCAACCACACCCACCTTGTTCTCCCGCGAAGGCGGGAGTCCAGGACCATGAACGATGGCGCTCGTGATCCTGGACCCCCGCGTTCGCGAGGAAACAGTTGCAGAGGGGGCGTTACTGTTACCCGAACTTCTGGAACCGCGAAGGTCAGCCTTTACTCATCCCCTTGCGTTGATTGCCGCGATCCGCTCGTCGACCCGGCGTTCCAGGATGGTCAGCGGCATCGCGCCTTCCTTCAAAATGTCGTGGAACTGCTTCAGGTCGAACCTGTCGCCGAGCGCGGCCTTCGCCTTCAGCCGCGCCCGCGTCCACGCCATATGCCCGACCTTGTAGCTGCAAGCCTGACCCGCCTGCGTGCAATAGCGCTCGACCTCGCGCTGCGTCCGCGGCCGCGCGAAGCCGGTGGTCGCGACCATGTAGTCGGTCGCCTTCTCGCGGCTCCAGCGCTTGGCATGGATGCCGGTATCGACCACCAGACGTGTCGCGCGGAACAGGAACGACTGGAGATATCCCGCGCGCTCCAGCGGTGACGCATACGCCCCCAGTTCGTCGGCAAGCTGCTCGGCATACAGCGCCCAGCCTTCCGAATAGGCGGAGAAGAACCCGATCTTCCTGAGCGTCGGGATGTCCTTCGATTCCTGCGCGAGGCTGATCTGGAGGTGATGCCCCGGCACGCCTTCGTGATAAGTCAGCGACGGCAGCGTGTATTTCGGCCAGTCGCCGACGTCCTTCAGGTTGACGAAATAGATCGCCGGCCGCGCGCCATCGAGCGAGGCGCGGTTGTAATAGCCGTTCGAGGCGCCGTCCTGGATCTCGACCGGGACCGCGCGGATTTCGAGCGGCTGCGTCGGGACCTCGGAGAACGCCTGGGGAAGCTTGGCGTACATAGCCTTGATGCCGTCGTTCAGCCCGGCGATCAGCTCGGTGCGCCCCTCCGCGGTGTTCGCGTAGAGCTGGTCCGGCGTCACGTTCAGCTTTGCCAGCCGCTCGCCGACCGTGCCCGTCGCGAACCCCTGCGACTTCAGGATCGTGTCGAGCTGCGCGGTGATCTCCGCGACCTGCGCGAGGCCGATGCGGTGGACCTCGTCGGGGCTCATCGTCGTGGTGGTCGCCTGGTTGAGCGCCATCGCATAGATCGCGTCGCCGTTCGGTACGCGCCAGATCCCGTCGCCGGGCTGGGTGGTCGGCTTCAGGCGTTCGATCAGTGCGATCTGGCGATCGAGCGCCGGATAGACCTTGGCGTCGACGATCTTCGCGGCGCGCGCCTGCCAGTCGCCGGTAAGGCCCTTTGCGGCGGCACGCTTCACCAGCGACTGGACGATACTCGACGTCGCCGCCGGCTGGCTCCGCAGTTTCCGCATCTGGCCTAGCGTCAGGTCGAGCGACCAGCCGGGTGCGAGCAGGCCGCGTGCCGCCTCCGCCTGCTGCATCGCGCTTTCCTGATCCAGCACCGTGCCGAACTGGTCTAGCCGGGACAGATACGCCTCGGCATCCGGCGTCGCCGCGATCGTGTGCGCGGTGTTGAGGAAATCGGGCACCTGGAAATAGGCGCCGCCCTGCTGGAATATCCGATAGGGGCGGATCGGGCTGTCCATGCCGAATGTGTCGGGTGCGGCGATCTGGGTATCGAGCGAGTAGCGCACCACTTCGAGGTTCAGCTTGGCCGCCGGCGACAGGCCCGCGCCGTCATAGCGGGCCAGGCTGGCAAGCGCCGCCTTCGTCTCCGCGACATCGCGCGCGCGCTTGTCCGGCGTGCGTGGCGACAGCTGGCTCTTCAGACCCATCAGCGGTCCCTTGTCGAGCCCCAGCGACGTCGCGAGTTCGGGCGACCGGGCGACGCTCGCCTGGAAGATCCGCTCGAAATCCGCGTTGAGCGCGGTGTCGCCGTCCGATTGCGCGAACGCCGACGACGGCAACAGCGTGGTGGCAAGCGCGGCGACGCCGCCCGATGCGAGGAACTGGCGACGATCCATGACGAACTCTCCCGTGAACTTTCGGCCATCTAAGCCGATTGGCGCGGTGATCGCCAGCATCGCCGTGCGGGGAAATTCGACACGGGCTGCACGAGAACCATCGCATGCCGCGGAACCAGAGCGGCGATCGTCGGTTGGACGTGGGAACCCGACGGTGTCCTCATCCCCCCCGGAGGACCCGTCGGGTTTCGTATGCGTAGTCGAGGTTGAAGTGCGAGACGAGACATCCAAACGTGGAGCCGGCGCCCGATTGCAGGATGTCGGCGAAACCTTGCGGTCGTCCTGGCAGACGCCGACCGACACGATGATTACCGACGACATACCGACGCTTCTGACGCAATTGTCGCGCGTTCCGAAGGTCCGTAGGAAACCCGACTAGCCGACACGATCATCGACGGGGGTCATGCTGGGTCGCGCCTACGGACGGTAGGCGATCACTGCGCTTTTGCGTCCTTCTTCATTGCCTCGATCAGCTTCTTGACCTCCTGGCTGCGGCCGCGCGGCATGATCAGCACGTCGTTGCCGCTCGCGACCACGATCAGGTCCTCGACCCCGACCAGCGAGACGCGGATCCCGTCGCTTCGGACGAAGCAATGCTTGGTTTCGATCGCCAGCACATTGCCGTTGCCTTCGCTGCGATGCGCGTTGCCGGCGTGATCGACATCGCTGATCGCGTGCAGGGCGTCCCAGCTGCCCACGTCGTTCCACCCCATCGCGACGGGAACCACGGCGACGCGCTCGGCCTTTTCCATGACCGCGTAGTCGATCGAATCGTCAGGCGAGGCGGCGAAGGCCACCGCATCGGGATAGATCCGGGTACCCTCGGTGCGGGCCTTGTCCATCGCCTCGCGCGTGGCGATCAGGATACCGGGATTGAACTGCGCCAGCGCTTCCAGATAGGCGTCCGCCTGGAACAGGAAGATGCCGCCATTCCACGCATGATCGCCGCTCGCCAGCATCGACTGCGCCTTGTCGAGCGGCGGTTTCTCGACGAACCGCGCAACCGCGTGGACACCGGGGCGAAGCTCGTCGCCGATCTGGATCCAGCCATAGCCGGTTTCGGGGGCGTCGGGAGCAATCCCGAACGTGACCAGCCACCCTTGCGTGACGAGCGGCATCGCCGCCTCGATCGCCGCATGGAATGCCGCGATGTCGCCTATGACGTGGTCGGACGGCATCACCAGCAAGGCATCCCCCCCGCCGCCTGCTGCGATTGCAGCCAGCGCGATCGCCGGCGCCGTATTGCGACCTGCCGGTTCGAGGATCAACGCCTGCGGAACGGCGCCTGCGTCGGCGAGTTGCTGTTCGACAAGGTCGGCATGACGGGCGTTTGCCACCACGATCGGCGCGGCATATTGCTCGCCCTTGGCACGGCCTGCCGTCAATTGCAGCATCGTCTCGTTCGCCGTCAGCGGCAGCATCTGCTTGGGCATTTCGGGTCGCGACATCGGCCAGAGGCGCGTGCCCGAGCCACCTGAGAGAATTACGGGAACGATGGTACGTGCGGTCATGGGGCCTCCTGATGGTGCCGCGCTATAGAGCGGCGACGGGCTCTGCAATCGCCGAATGATCCAATCGGACATGCGATCTTCAGGCTTTTTTGTGGAATTCGTGCGAAACACCCGATCGGTGTCGGTAGCGTTTACAATGATGTGTCGGGATAGCGGACCATGATACGGCTCTTCAAGCATTACGTGCCCTATGCGGTCCTGCTTTTGGGCTTCGTCGACTTGGTGCTGCTCGTCACCTCCGCAGAGATCGGCTGGGTGGTTCGCGCGCATCAGATCGGCATGGCGGTCGCGCCGTTCCACACGCGGATGGCGCAACTGCTGACGTTTGCGGTCGCGTTGCAGGTCTCGCTGGTCGCCGTCGGTGCGTACGGCGTCGCTTCGTTCCTGTCGCTGCGTTTTGCGGCGGCCCGCCTTGCCGTCGCACTATCGCTCGGCGTGATCGTTCTCTCGCTGATCTTTTTCCTGGTCCCGCCGCTTGCACTGTGGCGATCCAACCTCCTCTATTCGACCGTGATCGCGACCGTATTGCTGGTCACCGTGCGCGCGTTGCTCGGCAAGACGCTTGGCGGCGAGACGTTCAAGCGGCGGATCGTGGTGCTCGGCGCGGGTGCACGCGCCGCGCGGATCCAGAGCCTGTCCGAACAACCCGGTGTCAATTTCGTGGTTGCGGGCTTCGTCCTGATGGGCGAGGTCGATCCAGTCGTCAAAGGCGCCACGCCGCGTGGCGACATCCCCAATCTGGCGGCGCATATCGTCGATCAGAATGCGAGCGAGGTCGTGCTCGCGCTCGACGAACGTCGCAACGCGCTGCCGATGAAGGACCTGCTCCGTGTCCGCACCACCGGCGTCCAGGTCAGCGAGATATCGAGCTTCCTCGAACGCGAGACCGGCCGCATCGACCTGAAGAGCGTCAATCCATCCTGGCTGATCTTTTCCGACGGGTTCGCGTCCAGCCGGATGCTGTCGAGCGTCTTCAAGCGCGCGTTCGATATCTTCGCCAGCGGCCTGTTGCTGGTCGTGACGCTGCCGATCATCCTGCTCACCGCAATCGCGATCAAGCTCGAATCGAAGGGCCCCGCTTTCTATCGCCAGCGCCGCGTCGGCCTGTACAACGAGGGGTTCGACATCCTGAAGCTGCGGTCGATGCGCCAGGATGCCGAGGTCGCGGGCAAGGCGGTCTGGGCAGCCGAGGACGATCCGCGGATCACCCGGATCGGCCGGTTCATCCGCAAGGTGCGGATCGACGAACTGCCGCAGACCTGGACCGTGCTGAAGGGCGAGATGAGCTTCGTCGGGCCGCGTCCCGAACGGCCCCAGTTCGTCCAGCAGTTGGAGGACCAGCTCCCCTTCTATGCCGAGCGCCACATGGTGAAGCCCGGCATCACAGGCTGGGCGCAGATCAATTACCCCTATGGCGCGTCGATCGAGGATGCACGGCACAAGCTCGAATATGACCTCTATTACGCGAAGAACTATTCGCCGTTCCTCGATCTGCTGATCCTGCTGCAGACGTTGCGCGTCGTGCTCTGGCCGGCCGGCGCACGATGATGCCGATCGTGACGACCGCGTGACCGCGACTTTGATCCTCTGGAGCCATGCTCTCGCGGCGCTGTTGTTCGGTGCGCTGGCGCTCGGGCAGATCCGGCGTCCCAGCGGGCGCTGGCCGCACGCCATGTTCGTCGTCGCGTTGGCAACGACCAGCCTCTGGCTGCTGGCGGTCGCGGGTATCGACTCGCACGACGTGGCCACGCGGATCGCCGGCAGCGTGCGCGACGTGGCGTGGCTCTCGTTCATGCTCGCGCTCGTCAGGCGAGACCGCGCAGGCAATTATTCGATCGGGGCCGTGTATCTCGTCGTGATGGCACTGGCCGGTGCTGCGGCATTGCTGGCCATCGTCGAACAGGTCGGACTCGACGGCGATGCGTTGGTCGCTGTCGCGTCGGCGCGCACCGTTTTCCGGATGATGGGCGCGGTCAGCAGTCTCGTGCTGGTCCACCATCTCTACCAGGCCGCGCCTGCGTCACGCGGCGGGATCCGCCTGGTCGTGCTCGCGCTTGCCGTGATGTGGAGCGCTGATCTGCTCGTGTCGAGCGCCGTGTACGGCGAAGCGCACTGGATACCGATTGCGATCCTCGTGCGCGGGGTGGTGATGATCGGGGTCGCGATGCTTCTGGTCATCGGTGTACACCGCAGCGGCGACTGGACGCTCGCTCTGTCCCGCCCGACCGCGATACGCGCGTTGTCGGCAGTCGCGCTCATTCTCTACGCCGGGATGACCGCGCTCGCGACACTGATCGCGGCAAGTTACGCCGGGCCCTATGCCAGAGCGGCCCAGACAGCGATCGTGTTCGGCGCGACCGCCGCGGTATTGACGCTGCTGTCGACGCCCTGGTTGCGTGCCTGGACACGCGTCAAGGTCGCCAAGCACCTGTTCCGCCATCGCTACGATTACCGCGCGGAATGGCAGCGCTTCACCGACACGCTCGGCAAGCCAGGCGTCGGCGCCGAGTCGCTCGATACGCGCGTCGTCAAGTCGATCGCCGATCTTACGGACTCGCCTGGTGGCTTGTTGCTGGTGCCCGACGGCGCTTCGCTCGGCATCGGCGCAACGTGGAACTGGGTATGGACGGTCGACGGCCCGTACGAAGAGACGCTGGCGCGCCATCTCGTGAATGACGCTCGGATCATCGAGCTGGACCCGGTTCGTGCAGGCACGGCTCCCGCCGATGACGTGGCGAGCGTACCCGTCTGGCTTCGGGACTGCATGGCGGCATGGGCGATCGTCCCGCTGCTGCACGGTGGCGTGCTGGTCGGCGCGATCGTGTTGGCGCGCCCTCCCGTCGACCGGGCGCTCGACTGGGAGGATTTCGACCTGCTCCGCGTCGCCGGGCGGCAGGCGGCAAGCTACCTGGCCGAGGATCGCGCGCACGCGGCACTGGCGGACGCCGCGCGGTTCGACGAGTTCAACCGCCGGTTCGCGTTCATCCTGCACGACATCAAGAACCTCGTCAGCCAGTTGACGCTGGTCGCCCGCAATGCCGAGCGCCACGCCGACAACCCCGATTTTCGCGTCGACATGGTCGCCACGCTCAAGGACTCGTCGGATCGCATGAACGCGCTGCTCGCCCGCCTTTCGCAGCACGGGCCCGTCCGCGGCGAGCCACTCCAGCCGCTGGACGTCGCCGCGATCGTCGAGCGGGTCGCGGCGGTTCGCCAGACCCAGCACCCGATCGTCACGCGCAGTCGCTCGGCGTGCGCGCTGGGGCACGCGGCGCGGCTCGAACAGGTGCTCGGCCAACTCGTCCAGAATGCGGTCGAGGCGAGCGGTGCTGAAGACCCGATCCTGCTGACGGTCGAGACGATCGGCGACCGCGTCGCGATCGACGTCGTTGATCATGGCTGCGGCATGACGCCTGGCTTCGTTCGCGATCAGCTCTTCCGCCCGTTCGTCTCGTCCAAGGCCGCCGGGTTCGGTATCGGCGCGTTCGAGGCGCGGCAACTCGTTCACGCGATGGGTGGCTCGATCGAGGTTGCCAGTCGCGAAGACGAAGGCACGCGGTTTCGTATCCTGCTCAAGGCGGCAGCATCGCTGGAGGTGGCGGCATGACCGACAAGGATCGTCCCGTCCTGCTGATCGTGGAGGACGACCTCGGGCTCCAGCGCCAGCTTCGCTGGGCGTATGAAGGCTATGAGATCGTCGTCGCCAGCGACCGCACACAGGCACTGGACGCGATCCGTGCGCACGAGCCTGCAGTGATCACGCTTGATCTCGGCCTGCCGCCCGATCCGGACGGCGTCACCGAAGGGTTCGCGACGTTGCGCGATATCCTCGCGATGAAACCCGATGCCAAGGTGATCGTCGCGTCCGGCCACGGCGCGCGCGAAAGCGCGTTGCAGGCGATTGCCGACGGCGCTTGGGATTTCTACGCCAAGCCCATCGACATCGATGCGCTGGGCCTCATCGTCAGCCGCGCGTTTCACGTCCACGCATTGGAAACCGAAAATCGTCGCCTCGCTGCGCGGATCGATGTCGGCGGGTTCGGCGGCCTCATCAGCGCCTCGCCCGAAATGGCCGTTGTGACCCGTACGCTCGAGCGGGTCGCGCCGGCCAACGTCTCGGTAATGCTGCTCGGCGCGAGCGGCACCGGCAAGGAACTGCTCGCCCGGGGCCTGCACGACGCGTCGCCGCGATCGCGTGGCAATTTCGTCGCCATCAATTGCGCGGCAATCCCCGAGACCTTGCTCGAGAGCGAGTTGTTTGGCCACGAGAAGGGCGCGTTCACGGGCGCAGTGAAAACCACCGAAGGCAAGATCGAACAGGCCGCCGGCGGGACCTTGTTCCTCGACGAGATCGGCGACGTGCCGCTGTCGCTCCAGGTGAAGCTGCTGCGATTCCTTCAGGAGCGCGTGATCGAACGCGTCGGGGGACGGAAGGCGATCCCGGTCGACACCCGTATCGTCTGCGCCACGCACCAGAATGTCGACGCTATGGTTGCCGATGGACGGTTTCGTCAGGATCTCTACTACCGCCTTGCCGAGATCGTCGTCCGCATCCCCAAACTCGCCGAGCGCACGGGCGATGCGGTATTGCTCGCACGCCACTTCGTCACGCGCTACGCCACGTCGATGAACCCCGTCGTCACCGGCCTTGCTTCGGACGCGCGCGCTGCGATCGATGGCTGGGGCTGGCCGGGCAACGTCCGCGAACTGGAAAACCGGATCAAGCGCGCGGTGATCATGGCCGACGGCAAGCTCGTCACCGCCACCGATCTCGATCTCGACGGGACTATGGAACAGACGTCCGCGCTGAACCTGCGCACCGCGCGCGAACTCGCCGATCGGAAAGCGATCCGTCAGGCGCTGGCGCGGACGGATGGCAACATCTCCAGTGCGTCGCGGCTGCTCGGGATCAGCCGGCCGACGTTGTACGATCTGCTGAAGAGCTACGATCTCCATGCCTGACGCGACCTATCCGATGCTGCGGCGACGCAGGCGCCGGCGGTTCAGGCTGCCAGCCACCCTTTCGGCGGAGCGCATCCGGCTGCTGGCGATCGGCCTGCTGTGCCTGGCCGTCGTCGGGATCGGCATCGCGCTCGCCTCGCGCCCGTCCGCGCCGAACGCACGCCGTTCGCTCTCGAACAGCCTGACGACGCTGCGAGCGGGCAACTACAGCGCCGCGCGGACCAACGCGCAGGCCGCGATAACGGCGGCGCCGAACTGGGCGATCGCGCATGCCGTACTGGCGCGTGCCTATCTCGAACTCGGCGATGGGCTCGCGGCCGAAGCCGAACTGGCGCGCGCCGAAGACGCGGGACTGCCTGCGGACCGTCTTCATCAGTTGCAGGCGCATGCTCGATTGTTGCAGGGCGATCCCGACGGCGCGCTCGACGAAGCAGCACAGGCACTGCCGCGCTATGCTGGCTACGCCGCCCGGATCGGCGCGCTCGCGCATGCGTCGCAGGGGGATATCGTCGGCGCACGGACCGGCCTCGAAACATTGCTGGGACGCGCGCCCAATGATGCAGCCGCGTGGACCGATCTCGGTCGCCTTCGCCTGACTGCGGGCGATGTCGGCGGGGCGGCGGACGCGGCGGCGCACGCGGTCGCGCTCGCACCGGGCGAACCCGCGGCGCTGACGTTGCAGGGTGAGGTGCTGCGCAGCCGTTATGGCCTGATCGCAGCGATCCCCTGGTTCGAGGCAGCGTTGGCGCGCGACGCCTATTACCATCCCGCGCTGATCGAATATGCCGCCACGCTCGGCGACGCAGGGCGCTATGGCGAGATGCTCGCAGTCACGCGTCGCGCCCTGCTCGCGCATCCCGGCAGTCCGCAGGCGCTGTACCTGCAAGCGGTGCTCGCCGTGCGTGCCGGCCGGATCGATCTGGCGCGGTCCCTGCTGCGCGATACCGGCGGTGCGATCAGTGGTTTGCCGGGCAGTCTGCTGCTCTCGGGTAGCCTCGATTACGCGGACGGAAAATACGAACAGGCCGCCGTTACCTGGCGCCAGCTCGTCGGGCTGCAGCCGCTCAACGTGGTCGCGCGACGCCTGCTCGGCGCGGCGCTGCTCCGGTCGGGTGATCCGCGTGGCGCGCTCAGTGCCCTCCAACCGATCGGTGCGCGCTCCGACGCCGACAGCTATTCGTTGAGGCTGATCGCGAGCGCGTTCTCGGCGGCCGGGGACAGCGTATCGGCGGCATCGTTCCTCGATCGTGCCGCCGCCGGGCCAAGGGCGCCCGCTGCAGTGTTCGCGACCGACTCGTCGATCGGTGCGCTGATGGCCGGTGCCTCGCTCGCGCGCGACGACCCGACCTATGCGCTGGGCGTGATCCGCGGCCAACTCGCCAGCGGCGATATCGTTGGCGCGATCGCGGGCGCACGTTCGCTTGTCGCGGCATCCCCCGAAGCTCCCGCCGCCCAGCTCGCGCTGGGCGATGCGCTCGTCGCCGCCGGACGGTACGGCGAGGCCGCACCGGTTTACGCCCGTGCCGCGGACCTGTCGTTCGACGAGCCGACGATGCTGCGGCTGATCGACGCGTTGGGTCGCGCCGGGCGGGCCGAGAATGCTGCCACCACGCTGGCGCTGTACCTGTCGCAGAACCCGCAAAGTCTGGCGGGCCAGCGATTACTCGGTCATTGGCAGGTGGCGTCGGGCGAATGGGACGCGGCGATCGAGACGCTGGAAGGCGTGCGCCGCCGGGTCGGCAACCGCGACGGCGGCGTGCTGGTCGATCTCGCACTCGCCTATGCGGGCAGCGACGATGGTGCGATCGCGGTCCGCTATGGTCGCGCTGCCTATCTCTTGTCGCCGATGAGTCCCGCCGCCGCCGATGCCTATGGGGCTGCGCTGTCCGCCGACGGCGATGTCGTCGGCGCCCGTCAACTGTTGGACAAGGCGGTTCGGCTCGCGCCGGGCGACGCTGCGATCGCGGATCACCGCCGCCAACTCGGCTGAACGCGGCCACACGCGGTCTTGTCTTGCGGCGAGCGGGTTGTCAGGGGTTGGCGATGACCGATCCGATGGACCGCATCGCCGCCGCGCTGGAGCGCCTCTCGCCCCCTCCGCCGCCCGCGACCGACCTTCTCGCGCATACCGCCTATGTCTGGCGTGGGGGTGGGCTGGTTCCTGCACGGGCGTTTGCGCCGCTACCGCTCGACCGGCTGATTGGGATCGACCGGCAAAAGGCGGCACTCGTCGCAAACCTCGATCGGCTCGCCAAGCGCCACGCTGCGCAGGACGTCCTGCTGTGGGGTGCACGCGGCACCGGCAAGTCGGCCGTGGTCAAAAGCGCCGTGGCGGCAATCCAGGCAACGGGCGGCAATCTCGCACTGATCGAGGTTTCGGACCTTGCACGGTTGCCGGACCTGTTCGCGGCGGTGACATCGATCGACCGTGCGTTCGCGCTGTTCATCGACGATCTCGGATTCGAAGTGCCCGCCGAGGCGCGTGCGCTACGCTCCGTACTGGAAGGAGGCGCGGAACCCCGTCCTGCGAATGCGCGACTGCTCGTGACCGCCAATCGCCGCCATTTGGCGCCGCGCGATATCGCCGAACAGGAAAGCGCTATCAATCCGCGCGATTCTGCGGACGATCACATGGCATTGGCGGACCGGTTCGGTCTCAGCCTCGGGTTCCATGCATTGGATCAGGAAGGATATCTGGCGATTGTCGCGAGCTATGCGGCGGCGCATGGCCTTGCATATGAGCCCGAAGAGGCAATCGGTTGGTCGACCAGACGCGGAAGCCGCTCCGGGCGCGTCGCGTGGCAATATGTTACCGACCTCGCAGGTCGGGCCGGCCGGGCATTATAGCTGCGCCCGCGGCAATAACGATGGGCCGGTGTGGCATCACACCGGCCCAAGGATATTAGTTGCTGTCCGAATTGTCGTCCTTGACAATCGCAACGATACCGATGGCTGCAACGCCGGCAGCAATCAGGATCGCGAAAATGCCAGCGCCGCCAGCGAGTTCGTTCTTGTCGGTCGTGACCGACCCAGCGCGAACGGCCGAGACAGGAGCAGCGGTCGCTGCAACCGAAGTCGTCATCATTGCTGCGGCAAGTGCGCCGGCGGTAAGAGCCTTGAGCTTCATATAAATCTCCTCAGTGAAACCACGTCCGTGTTGTGCAACGCAATATTTGTCAAATAGTTCCTGACCCAATTCCGCAGCAATTCAACGGTGTTGCAATTCAGTCACAGCGCGAATCGCGGGACGATCAGGTGCTTCCTTCGACCATCTCGGCCAGCTCGAGCCAGCGCAATTCCGCCGCCTCCTTTTCCGCACGTGCGGTCTCGATCGCTTTGGTCAGCTTCGCGAACAGGGCATTGTCCCGCATGTAAAGGTCCGGCTTGGCGAGCTTGACCGCATCGGCTGCCATCTGCGCATCGAGTTCCTCGATTCGCTTGGGCAACAGCTCGTAGTCACGCTGGTCCTTGTAGGTCAGTTTCGCGCGGGGGGCCGAAACAGCCGGGGCAGTCGCCGCGACCTTCTTCGAGGCCCGCTTGCCCGTGGTCGTCGAGACGCGACGCTTTTCCCAATCCTCGTAGCCGCCCGCAACGACATCAACCGTACCCGAGCCATCGAGCCCGAGCGTGATCGTCACGGTCCGGTCGAGGAAGTCGCGGTCATGGCTGACGATCAGCACGGTGCCGTCGTAATCGCCGATCACTTCCTGCAACAGATCGAGCGTCTCGAGATCGAGATCGTTGGTCGGCTCGTCGAGCACGAGCAAATTCGACGGCTTGGCGAACTCGCGCGCCAGCAACAGCCGCGAGCGCTCGCCACCCGACAGCGAGCCGATCTTCGCATCGACCATGTTCGGGTCGAACAGGAAGTCCTTCAGGTATCCGTGGATGTGCTTGCGCACGCCGAGCACGTCGATCCATTCGCCGCCGTCGACGACGACTTCGCGCACCGTCTTCTCGGGCGCCATCAGGCTGCGCTGCTGGTCGATCACCACAGCGTCGAGAGTCTGCGCCAGCTTGATCGTACCGCTATCGGGCTGGATCTCGCCGGTCAGCAGCTTCAGCAGCGTCGACTTGCCCGCGCCGTTACGGCCGACGATGCCGATGCGATCGCCGCGGGTGACCCGGAGCGTCAGGTCGCCGATGATCGTGCGGTCGCCATACACCTTGGTGACGTTCTTGGCGTCGATCACGACCTTCGTCTTGGAGTCGTCGCTGCTGGTCGTCAGGTTCGCAGACCCCTGCGGTCCGATCATCGACGCGCGTTCGGCGCGCATCTCGTGCAGCTTGGTCAGTCGGCCCTGGTTGCGCTTGCGACGGCCGGTGACGCCGCGGAGCAGCCAATGCTCCTCCAGCTTCAGCCGTGCGTCGAGCTTCTCGGCCTGGCGCTGTTCCTCGGCATAAACCTGCTCGGTCCACGCCTCGAACCCGCCGAAACCTACTTCTGCACGGCGGATCGCGCCGCGATCGAGCCACAGGGTCTGCTTGGTGAGCCGCGTCAGGAAAGTACGGTCATGGCTGATGACGACGAACGCGCCGCGGAAGCGCTTGAGCCAGTCCTCGATCCACTCGATCGCGCCAATGTCGAGATGGTTGGTCGGCTCATCGAGCAGCAACACGTCGGGGTCCTGCGACAGCGCCCGGACGATCGCAGCGCGGCGCCGCTCGCCACCCGAGGCCGAGGCCGCCTCGCGCGACAGGTCGATGCCGAGCTGGTCGGCGATCGAATCCGCCTCGTAGTTCACTGGCGCATCGTCGCCCGCCATCACGTAATCGCGTAATGTCGCGAAGCCGCGCAGATCGGGCTCCTGCTCGAGAATGACGACGCGCGTGCCGGGGACGATCACCCTGCGCCCCTCGTCGGCGATGACGCTGCCGCCGAGCAGCTTGAGCAAGGTCGTCTTGCCGGCGCCGTTGCGGCCGATCAGCGCGAGCCGGTCGCGCGGGCCAATGTGGATGTCGAGGTTGCGAAAGAGCCATCCCGAGCCCTGGACGAGTCCGAGGCCTTCGAATGCTAAGATTGGTGCTGCCATGTCCGCGCCACGTAGGGGGGCGAAGTGATGCAGGCAAGTTACACCGCGCGGGCTTCGTGCTGTCGGCGGCCTGTCGCGATCATTCACAGGCTGTTCAATGCGGGAGGGCTATGCCACCGCCATGAAGATGCTGCTTTTCCCTGCGACCTTGCTGGCAACCCTGGCCGCTACGCCGTTCCTGATGGGTGCGGCGCCGATGCTGGCGGCCGCGGATCAACGCCGCAGCGATCAGATGTCGGCGTTGCAGGCGCGGAAGACCGGAGCGCCGTCGTTGCGCGAGATCGAGTCGCGCGTGATCCCGACGATGCGGGGCGCGCAGTATCTCGGCTCGGACTATGATTCGGGCAGCGCCATTTACACGCTCAAATTCCTGCGCGATGGAACCGTCATCTGGGTCGACGTCGATGGCCGCAACGGCCAGATCGTCGGCCGCACGGGTCGCTGAACACTGTAATCGAGAGGATTGTCATGCGCGTTCTGATCGTCGAGGACGAGCCGAATCTCGGCCAGCAATTGAAGAATACCCTGGAAGGGGCCGGCTATGCGATCGATCTCGCGGTCGATGGCGAGGAAGGGCATTTCCTCGGCTCGACCGAGAATTACGACGCGGTCGTGCTCGATCTCGGGCTGCCGGAAATCGACGGGCTGACCGTGCTCGACCGCTGGCGCAAGGAGGGCAAGACGATGCCCGTGCTGGTGCTGACCGCGCGCGACAGCTGGTCGGACAAGGTCGCCGGGCTCGATGCGGGCGCGGACGATTACGTCGCCAAGCCGTTCCAGAGCGAGGAACTGATCGCGCGTCTTCGTGCGCTGATCCGCCGTGCGTCGGGCAATGCCTCGTCCGAGCTGACCGCGGGCGATATCCGCCTCGACACGCGCAGCGGCAAGGTGACGCGCGCCGGCGAGCCGGTGAAGCTTACCGCGCAGGAATACAAGCTGCTGAGCTATCTGCTGCATCACAAGGGCAAGGTGGTCAGCCGCACCGAGCTGATCGAGCATATCTACGACCAGGATTTCGATCGCGATTCGAACACGATCGAGGTGTTCGTGACGAGGATCCGCAAGAAGCTCGGCCAGGACGTGATCACGACGATCCGCGGGCTGGGCTACAGCCTCGAAGATCCGGACGCCTGATCGGCTCACGATGGACAGCGCGCCGGTCACAGACACGCCGATAGCGGACGGGCCGATCCGCGTGCCCGCCGCGGTCAAGGGATCGCTGTCGCGGCGGATGATCCTGATCGCTGCGGTGTGGATCGGCGTGCTGCTCAGCGGCGGCGGGTTCGCGCTCGACCGGGTGCTGAGCCAGGCGGTGACGCGCAATTTCGACGACCAGCTCGAATATGTGCTGCGGTCGCTGCTCAATTCGTCCGAGATCGGGCCCGACGGTGAGGTGATCTTCTCGCGCGAGGCGGCGGCCGACCAGCGCTTCGTCGAGCCCTATTCGGGGCTGTACTGGCAGGTGTCGGGCAAGGGTCGCGAGGATTTCCCGTCGCGTTCGCTGTGGGATCGCCGGCTCGCGTTCGGCGGAACGCATGACGACCGCAACGCGCATTTCTATGACAGCACGCAGTTTCCCGACGAGAAGCTTCGCGTCGTCGAGCGCGATGCGGTGATCCCCGGGTCGAAGGTGCATTGGCGGTTCCAGGTGGCGCAGAGCCGCGACGGGCTCGACGCGCAGATCACGACGTTACGACGGACGCTGGTGCGAAGCTTCGCGCTGCTCGCGCTCGGGCTGATCGTGATGGCCGCGCTGCAGACGTTCTATGGGCTGTGGCCGCTGCGGCGGGTGCGCGAGGAGATCGCGCGGATGCGGGCGGGGCAGTCGAACCGCGTGTCGAGTGCGATGCCGGTCGAGGTCGCGCCGATGGTCGAGGAGCTGAACGCGCTGATCGAGCATAACGAGCGTCAGGCGGAGGAGGCGCGGCGTCACGCCGGCAACCTAGCGCATGCGCTGAAGACGCCGCTGACGGTGATCATGAACGCCGCCACCGCGCAGTCGGACGACCTCGCCGACACGGTCATTCGCGAGGCGCGGACGATGCGGCGGCAGGTCGACCACCATCTCGCGCGGGCGCGGGCTGTCGGGCGGCGTGGGTCTGCGCATAGCCGTGCGGACGTGTGGCCGAGCCTCGAGTCGGTCGAGCGGGCTGTCGGGCGACTGTACCGGCACGTCCGCATCGACGTGACCGGGCCGCGTGGACTGCAGGTCCATGTCGAGCGGCAGGATCTCGACGAGATGCTCGGCAATCTGATCGAGAACGCCGCGAAATACGGTGGGGGCAGCGTATTCGTCACGGTCGGCGCGCAGTCTGGCTTCGTCGAGTTCCTGGTCGAGGACGACGGCGTCGGCATTCCAGCGGAAGAGCGGGTGCGCATCTTCGACCGCGGTGTGCGGCTCGACACGGGCAAGCCGGGGACAGGCTTAGGGCTGGCGATCGTGCGCGACGTGGCGGAGATCTACGAGGGGACCGTGGCTCTCGAAGAGAGCGAAGATCTCGGCGGCTTGCTGGTCCGGCTGAGGTTGCCCGCGGCGAACTGACCTTCCCAGCGATGAACTTACCTTCCCCCCTCCCTGGAAGGGAGGGGCCGGGGGTGGGGCGGCCGGCTTGACCCTCAACGGTCCGAATGCGCGGAAGCCGACCCACCCCAACCCCTCCCTTCCAGGGAGGGGGGCAAGCACGGTCAGCCCCGCGACCGCGCCTGGCGATACGTCCCCAGCACGCGCAGCCATTTGGAATGGAACCCCAGTTCCTCCAGTGCATGGTCGAGGTTAGCGTCGCCGGGCTTACCCACCACGTCCGCATAGAATTCCGTCGCAGAGAAGCTGCCGTTACGTTGGTAGCTTTCGAGCTTGGTGATGTTCACCCCATTGGTCGCAAACCCCCCGACCGCCTTGTACAACGCAGCGGGGACGTTCCTGACTTCGAAGATCAGCGTCGTCATCCATTCGCCGCCGACCGGTTCCTGCGCCGCGGGCGGCTTGCCGCCGCGTGCCAGCACCACGAACCGCGTCGTGTTGTGATCCGCATCGGCGATATCCGTCGCGAGCAGCTCGAGCCCATATAGCGCGGCAGCAGCAGGCGGTGCGAGTGCGGCGATTGCCGGGTCGCCCAACTCCGCCACCACCGCCGCCGCACCTGCGGTATCCGGATAGTTCACCGGCTGGATCCCGTGCGCCTTCAGCCAGTGCCGGCACTGCCCGAGTGCCTGCGGATGGCTCATCGCCTTGCGGATGCCGTCGCGTGGACCGCAGGCCATCAACGCATGGCGGATTGGCAGGAAATGCTCGCCGGTGATCACCAGCCCCGATTCGGGGAGCAGGAAATGGATATCCGCCACGCGGCCGTGCAGCGAATTCTCGATCGGGATAATCGCGCAATCGGCACGGCCGTCCTTCACCGCGTCGATCGCGTCGGAGAAATCGAAACAGGGCAGGGGAAGGCCGTCCGGGAACGCCTCGATCGCGGCAACATGGCTGTTCGCGCCCGGCGCGCCCTGGAACGCGACGGCACGCATCGGCTCGGCGGCGGCGGCGTCGGTCATCCGCGCAACGATCGGGCGGGCGGGTGCGGCGAAGTTTTCCATGCGCTCAGCGCCTAAAGCGCGCTGCCGGCCTGTTCAAGCCGGGTGGAGAGCCCCGGTCCACCATAGGTCCGCCCTATACCTGCCCTACAAGCGCGGCTTGCGGTGCGCGCTCGCGTTTTCTATGGCTATCCCAAACAGAACAGGGCGGATGCACAAGATGGACAATCGGACCAATACGATCGCCGGCTGGGTGCTCGCAGGCTGTGGTGCGGCGCTCGGGTTGTCGATCGTCGGCGGGATGATGTTCCACGGCGAGCGCCCCGAGAAGATGGGCTATGCGATCGAGGGCGTGGTCGCCGAGGGCGGCGAGGGTGCGGCCGCCGAAGTGCCGATCGCCTCGCTGCTGCCGACCGCCGACGCCGCCAAGGGCGCCGAAGTGTTCAAGAAGTGCGCCGCCTGCCACACCATCAACCAGGGCGGCGCGAACGGCGTCGGCCCGAACCTGTACGCAACGGTCGGCGAGGAGATCGCCAAGGGCAAGAACGGCTTCGCCTTCTCGTCGGCATTGGCCGGTATCGGCGGCAAGTGGGACTTCGACAAGATGAACGCGTGGCTGACCTCGCCGCGCAAGTTCGCGCCCGGGACGAAGATGACGTTTGCGGGCCTCGGCAACGCGCAGGACCGGGCGAACGTGATCCTGTATCTCAACCAGCAGGGATCGAACCTGCCGTTGCCGGCGGCCCCTGCGGCTGGCGCTGCGCCGGCTGCCAAGGATGCGGCGGCCAAGGATCAGCCTGCGACGGCAAATGCGGCGGAGGCTGCGGCTACGAAGGGCGCGCCGACTGCGGATATCGCGAACACCGGAACGCCGGCGTCGGGTGCGCCGTCGGTGGATCCGGAAGCAGCTCGCAAGGGCGCGCGCTCGGAGAAATAAGGCGACCAACTCCCTCTCCCCTCCGGGGAGAGGGTCGGGGTGAGGGGCTGCCAAGCAGTGCGGCGCCTGGAACAGCCCCTCACCCCAGCCCTCTCCCCGGAAGGGGGAGAGGGAGCAGAAGGGATTACCCCCCGGAGAAATCTCAGCCCTCGGCGGCTTCCTTCTCCGCCCGCTCGCGATAGAACGACTGCACCGCGTCCCAGGCCTCGTCCGCAGTCTCGACGTAGCGGAAGATTCCCAGGTCCTTCTCGCTGACGACGCCTTCCTCGACCAGCGCATCGAAGTTCACGACCCGCTCCCAGAACTGGCGCCCGAACAGCAACACGGGAATCGGCTGGATCTTGCCCGTCTGGATCAGCGTCAGCAGCTCGAACAATTCGTCGAACGTCCCGAACCCACCCGGAAACGCAGCAAGCGCCCGCGCATGCAGCAGGAAGTGCATCTTCCTGAGCGCGAAATAGTGGAACTGCACCGACAGCGACGGCGTGACGTACGGGTTCGGCGCCTGCTCGTGCGGCAGGACGATGTTCAGCCCGATCGACTCGGCACCGACGTCGTCTGCGCCGCGGTTCGCCGCTTCCATGATCGACGGACCGCCGCCCGAGCACACCACGAACTGCCGCCAACCACGCTCGTCGCGCGGCAACACGCTGACCTTCGCCGCCAACTCACGCGCGACGTCGTAATATTTCGACTTCTCGACCAGCCGCTCGGCGATCTTCTTCGACTTTTCGTCGGTGGCGAGCTTCAGCAGCGCCTGCGCCTTCGAAGGCTCGGGGATACGTGCCGACCCGTAGAACACGAACGTCGAACCGATCTTCGCCTCGTCGAGGACGAGTTCGGTCTTCAGCAGTTCGAGCTGGAACCGCACCGGCCGCAGGTCTTCGCGCAACAGGAAATCCATGTCCTGGAAGGCGAGCCGGTAATGCGGGTGCTGCGTCTGGGGTGTGGAAACGGAGTCGCGAGCGGACTCGGCATCCTGGCTGGCGTTCGGAAAAACGCGCGATGGTACTCGTGTATCGGTCATTCAGGCGCGATTAGAGGAAACGCGAGGGCAGGGCTAGAGTGGTGCGCTAGCGGCAGAAATTGGCGCGGTCGTCTTCGAGGTGGAGGTGGTTGCGGTGCGCGGCGTTGTAGTCGGGGCTGAGCACCGTGCCGAACCGCTTGCACGCCGATGCGTGGATCGTCTGGAGGAACTGGCGGACCTGCGGGTCGGGCGAGTTCCAGTCGTTGAGCACCGTGATCCGCCGCCCATCCTTCAGCACGAACCCGCCGACATCGATCGCGTTGGCGATCGCGTGCCCCGATCGCCGGCCGGTATTTCGTGCCGAGCCGACGATGTTGCGGCACGCATAGCTCCCCATGCTGTCGACCCGCGCGAGTTCGCTACCGAGCATCTGGTACGCGGCCGGCGCGACCGCGTTGCGCGTCCAGCCAATGAACGCGCGCGCCGCACCGCAACGGACTGCGGTGAGGTTGGCGACCGGTACGCCGATATCGACAAGCTTCACGGCGCCGTTCAGCCCGCAACCCGGCCCCGTCTCGCGGTCGGGCAGAACCTGGAACGAGACGTGCAATTCGCGTAGATCGGCGAGGCACTGCGCGGTCTCGCGGTTGCTCGGGACGGAGAGGTTGGGGCGAGTCTGTCGTGGGGCGCTGGGCCGAACGGCGCGACCGCATCCGGCTAGCGTGACGAGTGCGATCGGCACTATCGTGCGAAACCAGAGATTATTCGACCGTCGCATCCTCCGCGATCTGTGGCGGAGCTTGGCGGATGTCGCCAGCCCTATCGCGCTGCATCTGCGACAGGCGGCGCATGATCGTCGCCAGGGCGATCGTCAACGCGATGTCGACCGGCACCGCGGCGACCGTGAACCACGAGGCGGCGATCAACTGCTCGGCGGTCTCGGCGTGCATGGACAGGCGAAAGTCGATGTTGGAAATGATCGACGATGAGATCCAGCAGCCCCACCATATCCGCAGCACCGCGGGAATGGGCACGGCATCGGGTGCGTGCGGATCGGCGGAGACCTGCCATGTCTCGCTGACCGCCTGGAACGGTTTCCAGAGATTGGCGATGGGCACGAAGAACCAGCCGACCGCCCAGCCTGGCGTGAGCGTCATCGCCGGACCGATGGCCTGCGCGTTGCGGCTGGAGCGATAGATCCAGCGCAGCACCGCTATGCCGGCAACGACGACCGCAACGAAATTGAGCACGCCTGTCGCACCGAGGACCTGCTCCAGACCCGCGAACGACTCTGCCGGGGCGATCGCGCCGCCGAGGCCACCCAGCGCGCCGATCGTGTAAAGTGCGGACAGGCCGAGCGCCGCGTCGGTCGCGAGCCACGTCCAGATCAGCGCCGTGGCGATGCGCGTGAGCCGCGCAGTGTCGACCAGTGGCTCGGGACCGTCGGCAACGGGGATATAGGCCGGATCGATCACGACGCCTTGACCATTATGCTGCGCAATAATCGTGCGCTTGCCGCGCCAGCGCCTTTGGCAGAATTGCGCATGTCGTTTCCCCCAAAATACGCAGGGTAGTGACGGTAGCGAAACGAGACAACTGTGCTCGATACGGTTGACACCCCGACGAACGCCGTTAGGGCCGGCGACGGGCCACGCGGTCCCAACGCCGCGCGTGCTCTCTGTGAGGAGAGATACATTGACGAATACGCTTACCGCACCCGTTAACGGTGCGCTCGA
This sequence comes from Sphingomonas sp. OK281, assembly GCF_900115295.1. GTDB lineage: Bacteria > Pseudomonadota > Alphaproteobacteria > Sphingomonadales > Sphingomonadaceae > Sphingomonas. The sequence continues at coordinate 663,275 of NZ_FOVZ01000002.1, forward strand.
CCAGCCGACGACGAAGCCGGCACGTCCCTTCTTTTCCAGTGGTCCCTGCGCGAAACCTCCGGGTTGGTCCGCGGACAAGCTCGCCACCGACTCGCTCGGTCGCTCGCATCGCTCGAAGATCGGCAAGACCCGCCTCCAGTACAGCATCGACCTGATGCGCGAACTGCTGAAGCTCCCCGATACGCACCGCATCGGCATCGTCCCCGGCTCCGACACCGGCGCTTACGAGATGGCGATGTGGACGATGCTGGGCGCCAAGCCCGTCACCGCGCTGGCGTGGGAAAGCTTCGGCGAGGGCTGGGTCACGGATGCCGTGAAGCAGCTCAAGATCGACCCCACGGTGGTGCGCGCCGATTACGGCCAGCTGCCCGATCTGGGTTCGGTCGACTGGTCGAACGACGTGCTGTTCACCTGGAACGGCACCACCAGCGGCGTGCGCGTGCCGAACGCGGACTGGATCCCGGACGACCGCGAGGGGCTCTCGTTCGCCGATGCGACCTCCGGAGTGTTCGCGTACGACATCGACTGGACGAAGATCGATGTGGCGACTTTCTCGTGGCAGAAGGTACTCGGCGGCGAGGGCGCGCACGGCGTGCTGATCCTTGGGCCTCGCGCGGTCGAGCGGCTTGAGAGCTATACGCCCGCGTGGCCGTTGCCGAAGGTGTTCCGCCTCGTCTCGAAGGGCAAGCTCACCGAGGGCGTGTTCAAGGGCGAGACGATCAACACGCCGTCGATGCTGGCGGTCGAGGATGCGATCTTCAGCCTCGAATGGGCGAAGTCGCTGGGTGACGATGGGTTGATCAAGCGGTCGGATGCGAATGCGGCTGCTTTGGACAGGATCGTGGCGGAGCGTGATTGGCTCGGTCACCTGGCGGTCGATCCGGCGACGCGGTCGAAGACCAGCGTGTGCCTCACGGTCGAGGGTGCGGACGAGGCGTTGATCAAGGCGATGGCCTCTGCGTTGGAGAAGACTGGCGCGGCGTATGACGTGGCGGGTTACCGCGATGCGCCTCCGGGGCTCCGCATCTGGTGCGGCGCGACCGTCGACACTGCCGATATCGAAGCGCTCGGCCCCTGGCTCGACTGGGCCTACGCAACCGCCAAGGCTGCCTAACTAGCTACCGCGTCTTTTACGTCTTTCTTCCAACAACCACCCCCATCCGTCATCCCGGCGCACGCCGGGACCCATGGACACGGAGCATCCGCTTATGAAGCGGACCGCAACCGTGGGTCCCGGCGTCCGCCGGGATGACGGGGAGGGGTGAGGATCAGAACGGAAGGCGGCACCCCAATTCACCGAATTTCCAGGAGCAATCCCATGCCAAAAGTCCTCATTTCCGACAAAATGGATCCCCGCGCCGCCCAGATCTTCCGCGAGCGCGGGGTCGAGGTCGACGAGATCACCGGCAAGACGCCCGCCGAGCTGATCGCGATCATCGGCGAGTATGACGGCCTCGCGATCCGCAGCTCGACCAAGGTTACCAAGGAAATCCTAGAGCACGCCACCAACCTAAAGGTCGTCGGCCGCGCCGGCATCGGTGTCGATAACGTCGACATCCCCGCCGCCTCGGCTAAGGGCGTGGTCGTGATGAACACACCGTTCGGCAACTCGATCACCACCGCCGAGCACGCGATCGCGCTGATGTTCGCGCTCGCCCGCCAGCTGCCCGAGGCGGACGCTTCGACGCAAGCCGGCAAGTGGGAGAAGAACCGCTTCATGGGCGTCGAGCTGACGTCGAAGACGCTCGGCCTGATCGGTGCGGGCAATATCGGCTCGATCGTGGCCGACCGTGCGCGTGGCCTCAAGATGAAGGTCGTCGCGTTCGATCCGTTCCTGACGCCCGAGCGCGCGATCGAGATCGGCGTCGAGAAGGTCACGCTCGACGAACTGCTCGCGCGCGCCGACTTCATCACGCTGCACACGCCGCTGACCGACCAGACGCGCAACATCCTCTCGGCCGAGGCGCTCGCCAAGACCAAGAAGGGCGTGCGGATCATCAACTGCGCCCGCGGTGGCCTGATCGACGAGGTCGCGCTGAAGGCGGCGCTTGATTCGGGGCAGGTCGGCGGCGCAGCACTCGACGTGTTCGTCGAGGAGCCCGCCAAGGCATCGCCGCTGTTCAACACGCCGAACTTCGTCAGCACGCCGCATCTCGGCGCGTCGACAACCGAGGCTCAGGTCAACGTCGCGATCCAGGTCGCCGAGCAAATGGCCGATTTCCTGATGTCGGGCGGCGTCACGAATGCGCTCAACATGCCGTCGCTGTCGGCCGAGGAAGCGCCTAAGCTGAAGCCGTACATGGCGCTGGCGGAAAAGCTTGGGTCGCTGGTCGGGCAGTTGACGACGGGTGCGGTGTCGCGGATTTCGGTGCATACCGAGGGTGCCGCGGCCGATCTGAACGCGAAGCCGATCGTGAGTGCGGTGCTCGCGGGCTATCTCCAGACGCAGACCGCGACGGTCAACATGGTCAACGCACCGGTGCTGGCGCGTGAGCGTGGCCTCGAAGTGCGCGAAGTGCGTACCGAGCGCGAGGCGGATTACCACACGCTGCTGCGCGTCTCGGTGAAGACCGAGGATGGCGAGCGGTCTGTGGCCGGCACGCTGTTCGGTGATTCGGCGCCGCGGTTGGTCGAACTGCTGGGGATTAAGATCGAGGCCGATCTGGCGGGTCCGATGCTGTACGTCGTCAATGAGGATGCTCCGGGGTTCATCGGGCGTCTGGGGACGGCGCTTGGCGAAGCTGGGGTGAACATCGGGACGTTCCATCTGGGTCGTCGTTCGGCGGGCGGCGAGGCGGTGTTGCTGCTCTCGGTCGACGAAGCCGTGACGCCCGACCTGTTGACCAAGGTCCGCGCGCTGCCAGGCGTGAAGACCGCAATGGGCCTGAACTTCTAACAAGACTCCCTCTCCCCTTGGGGAGAGGGTAGGGGAGAGGGGCAGTACCGAGAGATGGCGTTTGGGGCGGCCCCTCTCCCCGGCCCTCTCCCCGAAGGGGAGAGGGAGTCGTGGCCAAAACCGATGACAGCATGCTGGGCCGGGCGAAGGCGATGCGGTCCGGACAGACTGGGCCGGAAATGCGGTTCTGGTACGAAGTTCGCGCCAAGCGCTTCCAAGGCGTGAAGTTCAGCCGCCAAGTCGTGATCGGCCCATTTATCGCCGATTTCGTCGCGCGCTCGCACATGCTTGTCGTCGAGCTTGACGGCGATACGCACACCGATCAAGCACGCGACGCCCGCAGGACGGCGTGGCTGGAAGAGCAGGGATATCGGGTGATCCGTTTCGCCAATACCGATGTGATGACCAATCTCGAAGGCGTTTTGCAGGTGCTCGGCGATGCACTGGTGACGCGCGTGGACCTGATACGATGACCGCACTCCTCCCCGAAGGTTTCCGAGATCGCCTCCCCCCGTTCGCCGATTCGGCGGCGGCGCTGGAAGCGCGCGTGCTCGAAGCAGCGCGTCTCCACGGCTACGAGCGTGTCGATCCGCCGCTCGCCGAATTCGCCGACGGGCTGGAGATGCGCCTTAAAGCGGGTGGCCTTCACGACGCAGTGCGCTTCGTCGATCCGGTGTCGCAACGCACCCTTGCGATCCGCCCCGACATCACCGCACAGGTCGCGCGGATCGCGGCCACGCGGATGGGCCATCACCCACGTCCGGTCCGCCTGAGCTACGCCGGCTCCGTCCTCAAACTGCGGGCGTCGCAGCTTGCCCCCGCCCGTGAGACCCGGCAGATCGGCTGTGAGTTGATCGGGCTCGACTCGGTTGCCGCGGCGCAGGAGCTCGTCGCGGTTGCAGTCGACATGATCGCGGCCGCCGACGTTACCGGCGCGTCGATCGACTTCACGCTGCCTGACTTGGTGCCGACGCTGGCCGCCGGACCTTTCCCCGTCGCGGATGACCTCGTCGCAACCTTGCGCGATCGGCTCGACGCGAAGGACGCAGGTGCCGTCGCCGCGCTCGCGCCCGCCTACCTCCCCCTGATCGAAGCCGCCGGCCCGTTCGACCAGGCGATGGACCGCCTCCGCGCCTTCGACACCACCGGTGCACTCGCCTCTCGCCTCGACGGTCTCGCACGCATCGCCGAAGCGCTGGACGGCCGCGTCGCGCTCACACTCGATCCCACCGAGCGCCACGGGTTCGAATATCAGACCTGGCTCGGCTTCTCGCTCTTCGCCGACGGCTCGCCACGCGAAGTCGGCCGCGGCGGCACCTACACCGTGGTCCACGAAACCGGGGCCGAGGAAGCCGCGACGGGTTTCTCGCTCTATGCCGATGCGCTCGTCGAACGCGTCGCCACCGTCGATCGCCGTCGCCTCTTCCTCCCGTTCGGCACGCCCGCCAGCGAAGGCGCAGCAATGCGCGCGCAAGGCTGGGTCACCGTCGCTGCACTCGACGCAGGCGACACCCCCGAAGCACAAGTCTGCACGCATCTATGGGTAGCAGGCGAGCCCCGCGCGCTGTAGGCGCTGCGCGTAATCCTCAGGAGATAGAGTTTGGCCAACGTAGCAGTCATCGGCGCGCAATGGGGCGACGAAGGCAAGGGCAAGATCGTCGACTGGCTCGCCGAGCGTGCCGACATGGTCGTGCGCTTCCAGGGCGGGCACAATGCCGGCCACACGCTGGTCGTCGGCGACAACGTGTACAAATTGTCGCTGCTGCCGTCGGGCATCGTGCGCGGGACCCCGTCGTTCATCGGCAATGGCGTGGTGCTCGATCCCTGGGCGCTGAAGGACGAGATCGCGCGATTGGGCGCGCAAGGCGTGACCGCAACGCCGGAGACGCTGCGGATCGCCGACACCTGCGCGCTGATCCTGCCGTTCCACCGCGATCTCGATGGACTGCGTGAGGATGCGAGCGGCGCCGGCAAGATCGGCACCACGCGTCGGGGCATCGGCCCTGCGTATGAAGACAAGGTCGGCCGCCGCGCGATCCGCGTCTGCGACCTCGCGCATCTCGACGATCTCGGCCCGCAGCTCGATCGCCTCACCGCGCATCACGACGCGCTACGTGCCGGCTTCGGCGAGCCGCCGATCGATCGCGCGCGCCTGATCGCGGAACTGCGCGAGATCGCTGGCTTCGTGCTGCCGTTCGCCAAGCCTGTATGGCGCGATCTCAATGCCGCGCGATCGGCCGGTAAGCGTATCCTGTTCGAGGGCGCGCAGGGCGTTCTGCTCGACGTCGACCACGGCACGTATCCGTTCGTCACCTCGTCGAACACGATTGCGGGCGCAGCGGCTGGCGGTTCTGGCCTCGGGCCATCGGCGGTCGGCTTCGTGCTCGGTATCGCCAAGGCGTACACGACGCGCGTTGGTTCGGGGCCTTTCCCGACCGAGCTCGAGAACGAGACTGGCGAACGGCTGGGCGTACGTGGGCATGAATTCGGCACCGTCACCGGGCGGAAGCGCCGCTGCGGCTGGTTCGACGCGGTGCTGGTACGCCAGGCGGCAGCGGTCGGCGGCATCACCGGGATCGCGCTGACCAAGATCGACGTGCTCGACGGGTTCGAGACCGTGTCGATCTGCACCGGCTACAAGTTGCGCGGCGAGACGCTCGATTATTTCCCGGCGCATGCGGCGGACCAGGCGCTGGTCGAGCCGATCTACGAGACGATGGAAGGCTGGCAGGAGACGACTGCGGGTGCACGCAGCTGGGCCGACCTGCCCGCGCAGGCGATCAAGTATATCCGCCGTATCGAGGAGCTGATCCGCTGCCCGGTGACGTTGGTGTCGACCAGCCCGCAGCGGGTTGACACGATCCTCGTCCGCGATCCGTTCTCGGACTGAGCAGACACTAAAAAGCCGGGCGATCGCTCGCCCGGCTTTTCATTTACTGTAGAGACGTCGGATCAGCGCGGAGTTGTCGTGCCGGTCGTTCCGCCCGTGGTCGAACCCATCGTGCCGGTGGTCGTGCCACCCATCGTGCCCGTGGTTCCGGTCGAGCCGCCCATCGTGCCGGTCGTACCCATCGTACCAGTCGTACCGCCCATCGTGTCGGCGCCCATCGTGCTACCGGTCGTGCCCGACATCGTGCTGCCCGTCGTGCCGGTGCCGCTCATGGTGCCCGACGTCGTGCCCCGCGTACGGCTGCGAGCCTTGGTGCCACGCTGCGTGCGAGTCGTGGTCGTCGAACGGGTACTGGTCGAGGGATTGGCCTGATCCATCGTGCCGGTCGACATGCCGCCGGTCGTGCTGCCTGCGGTCGAACCGCCCATGGTGCCGCCGCTCATCGTGCCACCCGTGGTGCCGCCCATCGAGCCGCCGGTGCCCGTCTGCGCCATTGCCACGCCCGGAATGATCAGCGCCGCCGCTGCGATCGAAGTCAGAATACGCATTTCGCTCTCCTATGTTATTGAAGAGCAAGCGCTTCAGTCCTGCATAGGTTCCGACCTCAGCCGCACTGGCCCCGATGCAGCAACGCCTGGTCGGCCAGCACGAGCGCCACCATCGCCTCGACCACGGGGACGCCGCGGATGCCGACGCACGGGTCGTGACGCCCCTTGGTGGCGATTGTCGCGGCCTCGCCGGTCGGGCTGATCGTCTCGACCGGGGTGAGGATCGAACTGGTCGGCTTGAACGCGACGCGGAGCCGGATCGGCTGGCCGGTTGCGATGCCTCCAGCGATGCCGCCCGCATGGTTGGCGAGAAACTCCGGGCCATCCACGCCTGGCCGCATCGGGTCGGCATTCGCTTCGCCCGACAGAGCGGCAGCGGCGAACCCGTCTCCGATCTCGATGCCCTTGACCGCGTTGATGCTCATGCAGGCCGACGCGAGTTCGGAATCGAGCTTGGCATAGAGCGGCGCCCCCCAGCCGGCCGGCACGCCGGTCGCCTCGCACGCGATCACCGCACCGAGCGACGAGCCTGACTTGCGCGCTGCGTCGACGAGTATCTCCCAGCGGGCGGCGGCGGCGGCGTCCGGGCAGAAGAACGGGTTCTGGTCGATCTGCGCATCGTCGAAGTTGGCCGGATCGATCGCATCGCCACCGATCGCCTCGACCCACGCGCGAACGCGGACCTGCGGCACGACGAGCCGCGCGACCGCACCGGCGGCAACGCGCGCTGCCGTCTCGCGCGCCGACGACCGCCCACCACCACGGAAATCACGAAACCCGTATTTCGCGTCATAGGCATAGTCGGCGTGACCGGGGCGATAGGCCTTGGCGACGTCCGAATAATCCTTCGAGCGCTGGTCGACATTCTCGATCATCAGGCTGATCGGCGTGCCGGTGGTGCGCCCCTCGAACACGCCCGAGAGGATGCGCACCGTATCCGGCTCGCGCCGCTGCGTCGTGAAGCGCGAGGTGCCGGGCCGGCGCTTGTCGAGCCACGGCTGAATATCGGCCTCGGTCAGCGGGATGCCGGGAGGACACCCGTCGACTACGGCGCCGAGCGCAGGGCCATGGGACTCGCCCCAGGTGGTGAAGCGGAACAGTCGTCCAAACGTATTGAAGCTCACTTGCCCCTCTCCCCAACGGGGAGAGGGAGGGGCCCGTGCGAAGCATGGGAGGGTGAGGGCACGCGCGTGAGTCCATCAAGGATCGCGGCGAGCACGCCGTCCATCCGCTGCATCACGTCGTTGTTCCAGACACGGATCACACGATATCCCTTGGTGGCGAGGAAAGCGGTTCGGCTGTCGTCATAGGCGACGTCCCCGATATGTTGGCTGCCGTCTACCTCGACGACCAGCATCGCGTCCATGCAGAGAAAGTCGGTGATGAAGGGGCCGATCCAGACTTGGCGGCGGAATTTGAAGTTGCCGAGACGACGGTTTCGGAGACGGTACCAAAGCCGGTCCTCCGCTTCGGTCGCATCGCGACGTAGCTCTCGGGCTCGGTTCAGTGCTTCGGTGCCGTCGTGTTGCCTCACCTTGCCCTCACCCTCCCATGCTTTGCATGGGCCCCTCCCTCTCCCCGGAGGGGGAGAGGGTTATACCAAAGCAATATCAGGCGCGTCTTCGGCCTTCATGCCGATCACGTTGTAGCCGGCGTCGACGTGGTGCGTCTCGCCCGTCACGCCCGAGGCAAGGTCGCTCAGCAAGTACAGCCCAGCACCGCCGACGTCGTCGATCGTGACGTTGCGCTTTAGCGGCGAGTTCAGCTCGTTCCACTTCAGGATCAGGCGGAAATCACCGATCCCGCTCGCCGCCAGCGTCTTGATCGGACCCGCCGAGATCGCGTTGACGCGGATATTATCGCGACCCAGATCGACCGCGAGATACTGCACGCTCGTCTCCAGCGCCGCCTTCGCGACCCCCATCACGTTGTAATGCGGAATGACCTTCTCCGCGCCGTAATAGCTGAGCGTCAGCATTGCGCCGCCCTCGGTCATCATCTTGGCCGCGCGCTGCGCCACCGCGACGAACGAATAGACCGAGATGTTCATCGTCATCAGGAAATTGTCGAGGCTGGTATCGACGAACCGCCCGCGCAGCTCGTTCTTGTCCGAAAAGCCGATCGCGTGGACGACGAAGTCGATCGTCGGCCATTCCTGCGCCAGCTTGTCGAAGGTCGCATCGAGCGCGCCCATGTCCGACACGTCGCAATCGAACAGCCGCGCCACGCCCAACTGCTCGGCGAGCGGGCGGACGCGCTTCTCCATCGTCTCGCCCTGGTAGCTGAACGCGAGGTCCGCGCCCGCCTCGGACAGCTTCTTGGCGATCCCCCAGGCCAGCGACTTGTCGTTCGCCAAGCCCATGATCAGCCCACGCTTGCCCGCCATCAAACCGTTCACGCCGTCCCCGCCTATACCTGCATATCCGTAGCAGGCTGCTCTAGCGTTGTTTCGGGTGGTTCCGCCAGTGCTGCGTTGAGATGCGCACCGAATACCAGCCCGAGCCCGATGACATAGAAAAATAACAGCATGATGACGACACCCGCCAGACTGCCATAGGTGAGGTCGTAGCCACCGAGCCGCGACAGGATCACCGGCAGCAGCGCGGTCGCACTGACCCACCACGCGGTGGTGAACAGCGCACCCGGCCATTTGCGGCACTTCGAATAGCGATAGCGCGACGGGGTGACCGAGTAGAACAGCAGGTACAGCGCACCGAACATGAGCAGGCCGGGAATCAGCCGCGACAGCCCGACCCACCCCGCCGCGTCCTGCGCGAAGGGGACGAGGCGGTAGATGAACTGCTCCGCCGCGGTAAGGATACCCTGGACGAGGAACGACAGCAGCGCGATCACCACCGACAGAATGATCACCGCGGACGATCCAAGCCGCGATTTCCAGAATGGCGCGGTCGCCTTGATCCCGTAGGCGCGGTGAAAGATGTCGCGGATCGTCTCGACGAAGCTGCCGACCGTCCACAGCCCGACCAGCGCGCCGAGCCACAACAGCGACCCGGTCCGCGCGGCGAGCACGTCGGCAATCGGCTTGCGCAACAGGTCGCCGACGTTCGGCGGCAGGACGTTGAGGAACGACTCGACCGCGCGCACCGTCTCGACGCTCTGCCCGAAGATCGACAGGATCGCGGCTGCGACGATGAAGAACGGAAACACCGTCATCAACGCAAGATAGGCCAGGTTCCCGGCGTGGATGAACCCGTCGTTGAACACGCCGATCGCGGCACGCTTGAACACCTCGAACGCGTAGCTGCCCGGCCTGACCTTCGCCATGCCGCGGTTGAGACGGGCACGCGTTGCACCATGATCATGGGCGCGCGCTTCGGGCGAAAGGGGACTATCATTCACAAGGCGTTCAGACGCCCATGGCCCCCCGAGGGTTCCCCGCCTCGCGTCCATCCCAGCTTTCGACAAACGCCGTCAGCGCCGCATCGTTCGCTGGAATGTCGATCATCAGCGTAACCAACTGATCGCCCCGCGTGCCACTTTTCTTGTGGAAACCCTTGCCCTTGAGGCGCAACGTCTTCCCCGAGGTCGTACCCTTGGGGATCGTCAGCATCACCGGCTTGTCGACTGTCGGCGCCTTGATCGCCCCCCCCAGCACCGCCTCGGCGAGCGTGATCGGCAGGTCGAGGCGGACGTCGTCGCCGTCGCGCGTGAAGAACTTGTGCGGCTGAACCTCGATCGTCAGGATCGCATCGCCCGCGCCGCCCGGACCCTGCTCGCCCTTGCCGGCCAGCTTCATCTGCGTGCCGGTCTCGACTCCGGCGGGGAGCTTGAGATCGAGCGTCTTGCCGTCCGCGAGCGTCACGCGCTGCGGCTCCAGCGTCGCGGCCTCGACGAACGGCACCTGCAGGCGATACGCGGCATTCTCGCCCTTGGGCTGCGGGCGCCGACCGAAGCCGCCGGAGAACCCGCCGCCGCCGCCACGCTGCGCGCCACCGAACAGGCCCTCGAAGATATCGCTCATGTCGGCCCCGCCGGCGCCGCTCTCATAGCCTTCGCTGCGGAAGCCGCCGCCGGGCTGGGGTCGCCCGCCACCGCCGCCAAAGCCGAACGGCGACGCCGGATTGCCGTCGCCGTCGATCTCGCCGCGATCGAACCGTGCGCGCTTGTCCTTGTCGTTCAGCAGGTCGTACGCGTTGGTGACCGTGCTGAACCGCTCCGACGCCTTCGGGTTGTCCTTGTTGCGATCGGGATGAAGCTCCTTCGCGAGCTTGCGGTACGCCTTCTTGATGTCGGCTTCGGTCGCGTCGCGCGCTACACCCAGAGTCTTGTACGGATCGGCCACTTACGTCCCCATTCTAACTTGCGCGTCTATGTGGGGCGGTGCGCAGCGCAACGCAATTGCGCGCGGGGTGTTTGGTTGCACGAGAGGAACGATCATGACTGAGAAGCAACCGATGCAGGGCGTGCCGAAGAACGACGACGGCGCGAAGCAGAAGGACGGCGTCAACAACGCGCCGGCCAAGGACAAGGGCGGCGAAAGTGGCGGCGGCTCGTATCCGAACCCGCACGACGAGAAGAAGTAAGGTCGACCTTATCCTCCCCTATGAGGGGAGGTGGCAGCCTGCTTGGGCTGACGGAGGGGTGACCCGCCATCGAGAGGGCAACACCCCTCCGTCTGGCAAGCGCCAGCCACCTCCCCTTGCAGGGGAGGATCACATTTTCCCTATGTGAATTCCAACGGCGCGACATCGACACTAACATCCATGTTCTGCGCCCCCGACCCGAGCACCACCCCGTCGACCGGCGCGATCTCGGCATAATCCCGCCCGACCGCCATCACGATGTGATCGCTCGCCATCCAGATCCCGTTGGTCGGATCGACCCCGACCCAGCCGCGCACCGGCCCGCACCACAGCAGCACCCACGCATGCGTCGCATCGGCCCCGACCAGCCGCGGCTGACCCTCGGGCGGGATCGTCCGGATATACCCAGACGCATACGCCGCCGGCAGCCCTGCCGCGCGCAAGCCCGTGATCATGATCTGTGCGAAATCCTGGCACACGCCCTTGCGCTGGAGGAACGCCTCGTGCGGCGGCGTATCGACCAACGTCGCGTCCGCATCGAATTCGAACTCTACCTGGATCCGGCGCGCAAGCGCGATCCCGGCTTCCAGTGCGCCCCGGGAAGGATCGAGATCCACCGCGCAATAGTCCGCGATCGCCTGGTCGAGCGGGATCAGCGGCGAGGGATAGATGTAGTTCGCCGGACTCGCCGCGGAAAGATCAGTGCTCGCCCGCGCCATCGCCGCGATCTCGCCCAACGTCGGATCGCTCGCATCGGGCACCGGCACGAGGCGATCCACCGTCATCCGCGACCGGCTCTCGATCGTCAGGTGGCGAACCGGGCTGTCGACGACCAATCGCGTCACGTTGGCCAGCCCCGCCTCCGCCCGCGCCGCGCTGGTACGCCCGGCCGGATGCACCGACAGCGCATAGCTATCCAGATGCTGCCCCGGCCAATCGATCGGCTTCAACCGCAGATTGCACCGCGCAAACTTAACGCTCGCGCCGTAGTCGAACGTGGTGACGTGGCGAATGTCGTAGATCATGACCTGCTCCCTCTCCCCTCCGGGGAGAGGGCTGGGGTGAGGGGCTGTTCCAGGCGCAGCATTGCTTGGCTGCCCCTCACCCCGACCCTCTCCCCGGGGGGGAGAGGGAGTAGGCTACGCACGCCCACCCTCACGCCAACGTCAGCCCACTAGTCCGCAACGGCTCAGCCCCCTGCAGGAAATACCGCCGCGCCAGCGCATCCGACACCGCGCCGAGCCGCCGCTCGATATCCCCCAGCGTCTCCGCATTCAGCTCCGCGGCGGTCGCCGTCATCACGATCGCCTGCAACCCGGTCGCTTGAGCCTGTTGCGGCTCCGCCATCTCGTCGTCGCTCAGCACCGGCAACTCCGCCAACCGCGCCGCGATCCGCTCCGCCGAAAACGCCAACGAGCGCGGATTACCCGGATCGAGCGCCACCAGATCCATCACGGGCACGCGCGCGATACCCGTCGGATAGCGCTGCCGATAACTGATCTGGCTATCGGCCAGGTCGAGCAGCACCGACAGATCGTCCGGTGACGCCCCCGGCATCCCGAACAACCGGATCGCCCGCGCCATCGCCATCGCCCGCTCGATCCGCCGCCCGAGATCGTGAAAGCGCCAGGCCGCTGTCCGTCCCATATGCTCCGCCGACAACCCCGCGATCGCAGCGTACCGCCGTTGCAGCGACCCCGCCCGCTCCAGCATCCCGCGATGCGTAGGGAAGGGCGCTTCGAGCAACCGCACCATGTCCGCCGACAACCGATCGCGCGAGCCCTCGCCGATCTCGCGCGCATGGCGGTTGAGCGTGAGGATCGACTGCCAGCGCTCGTCCTCCATCGCGGTCCGCGCGAGCGCGGTCAGGTCGGCACGGCGCAGCGACGGCGGATGCGGCGCGCTCCCAGCCCCAACGATCAGCCCGACCAGCTTGCCGACCGTGGTGGGCGACAAGACGGCACCCCCATCGACGTCTATCGAATTGCCGAGCATCACGCGGATTGCGCCGAGCAGCGCTTCGCCGCGCTCCAGATAGCGCCCCAGCCAGTAGAAATTGTCCGCCACCCGGCTCGGCAACGTCCCCGGATTGCGCCGCACCTGGAGCGAGTCCGCAGCGGTCAGCAACGACACCGGCGCGACCGGTTCGGCACCATAGATGCAGACGTCGGCGGACCAGATGCCTTCGCCCATGACCGCCGCCCGTGCGTCGGGATGCTCCCCGATCCGCGCGAATCCGCCGGGGAGGACGGTCCATTCGCCGTCGCCGTTACGCGCCGCGAAGACGCGCAGGGTGAAGGGGCGGGGGACGAGCGCATCGCCGACCACGACCGGCATGGTCGAGAGCTGGACCAGTTCCTGCCCGACATAATCCTGCGGCCTGTTCGCCATGTCGGCGAGCAGACGCGCCCGCTCCTCGCCAGCAATATCGGCGCCTGCGGTCGGTGCACGGGTCATGCCGAGCGGACGCGAGTGGAATGCCGGACCGATCAGCAAACGATCAAAATTCGCCTCGACCTGCGCGCGCGCGCCGTCCTGCCCGCACCACCACGTCGCGATGTTGGGCAGTAGCAGGTCTTCGCCGAGCAGCGACCGTGCAAGTTGCGGCAGGAACGCCGAGAACGCCGGCGCCTCCAGCACGGCCGAGCCCGGCGCGTTCGACAGCACGACGTTGCCGGCCGCGTACGCGTCGATCAGCCCGGGCACGCCGATCTGCGAATGCGTGTCGAACGCCAGCGGATCGAGCAGCCGCGGGTCGAGCCGCCGCCACAGCGCATCGATCCGCTTGAGCCCGCCGATGGTGCGGACATAGACCTTGTCCTCGAGCGCGGCGAGATCGGCGCCCTCGACCAGCAGCAGCCCGAGATAGCGTGCGAGATGCGCCTGCTCGGGATAGCTTGGGTTGAACCGGCCGGGGGTCAGCAGCCCGATCCGCGGGTCGGTCCGCTTGCACATCGCCGCGATCCCGGCGCGAAACGCGGCGAAGAACGGCGCGTGCCGCTGGACGTTGAGCCGATCCTGCAACCCGCCGAGCGTGCGGCTGACCGCAATGCGGTTCTCCAGCGCATACCCGGCGCCGGCGGGTGCGCGAAGGTGATCGGCGAGCACGCGCCATTCGCCGGTCGGCCCGCGGCCGAGATCGATCGCGATGAAGTCGAGATGACGGCCACCGGGCGGGTCGAGCCCGACCATCGGCCGCAGGAAGAACGGGCTGCCGGTGACGAGCGCGGCGGGGATGTGGCCGTCGGCGACCAGCTTGCCCGCGCCGTAGAGATCGGCGATCACCGTCTCCATCAACGTCGCGCGCTGGATCACGCCGCGCTCGATGCCCGCCCATTCGCCGGCCTCGATCAGCAGCGGGACGGGGGAGACGGGCCAGGGGCGCTCATCGGGTTCGTCGGCGATGCGGAAGCCGGTGCCGATATCGACCGCATGCCGCTGGACGCGTTCGCGGATGTGGCCGAGGTCGTCCGAGGCGACCATCGCGAGCTCGGCGAACATCGCCGCCCAGGCGGGGTCTGCATCTTCGCAGAGCACGTCGGCGCCAGTGGTACGCGCGCAATAGTCGGCGATCCAACGCTCGGCATGGATCATAGCGTCGAAAAGGGGCGCGGTGTGCGTCGCCGTGTCCGCCGTGTTCAATGCCTCAAGCCCCCGAATACAGGCGGCGGTGTTTCACCTTTCAACGCGGCGGTGCAACATAAATTGTCGCGGGGGCCATGCCTTACTGTTCCTCCGCGTTCGCGAGGGACCAGTAAGGGGATGAGCTGTCGCCTCCACAAACCACCACCCCGGCGAAGGCCGGGGCCCAATTGGGGGACGGCGATAATGGAGGGCATCGCTCCGTTACCACCACCTTTCCAATTGGACCCCGGCCTTCGCCGGGGTGGTTGTGAACTGGGGCAGGAGGGGCAAGGCTCACAAATCCGGCAGCACCTGATCCGCCACACCCCACCCCGCCAGCGCTCGCGCCCCGGCCCGCGCGATCAACTCGGCCCCATCCTTCACACCCCATCTCGCGGCCGTCTCGATATCCCGCAACTCAGTCCACGACACCGGCGCCGCCACTGGCGCGCCCGCCCGAGCCCGCGTCGAATACGGCATCACCGCGGTTGCCCCACGCTGGTTCCGCAGCCAGTCGATGAAGATCCGCCCCTTCCGCTTCGCCTTAGCCATCGTCGCAACGAAGCGCTCGGGTTCCGCCCCCGCTATCGCCCGCGCGAAGCGATCCGCGAAGTCCTTCACCGCAGGCCATTCCGCGTCCGGCGTCAGCGGCACGACCACGTGCACGCCCTTGCCGCCCGAGAGCATCGGGAAGCTAACCAGCCCCAGTTCCGCCAACTGGTTCTTCAGATGCTCCGCCGCCTTCTTCGTGTCGCCGAAATCGAGCCCCTCGTCGGGATCGAGATCGAACACGAGCCGGTCCGGCTTTTCCAAGGCCGCATTCGACGACCCCCAGCCGTGGAACTCGATCGTCCCCATCTGCACGCACGCGACCAGCCCGTCCGCATCGTCGACATACAGATAGTCCTCGGTCGAGCCGTCCTTCTCGCGGATCGGCACTTTGTGCACCGCGTCGCCGAAGCTCCCAGCATCGTGTTTCTGGAAGAAGCAGGCACGTGATCGACCCTGTGGACACCGCACGAGGCTGATCGGACGGTTGCCCGCGACCGGCAGCATGATCCCCGAGACCGCGACGTAATAGTCCGCGAGATCGCCCTTGGTGACGTCCGACTGGTCGAAGATCACGCGGTCGCGGCTGCTGACCTTGATGCTCGTCGCGGGCGCGGCGTCCGGCAGCGGCGCGGGCGTTTCGGCGACGACGTCCTTCGCCGCCTTGTCCTCGCGCAGGCCGATGAAGCTCGAATGGCGGAGCACGCCGTCTGGCGTGATCTCGGCAAAGGCGACCTCCGCAACCAGCTTCGGCGTCACCCACTTCGCGCCGCGGACCGCCGCCTTGGGCGCCTCGACCGTCGGCGTCTTGCGATCGAGCGCATCGAGCTTGTCGCGAATTTCGTCCATCAACGCCTGGTCGAACCCGGTGCCGACCTTCCCCGCGTAGCGATAGCCTTTGCCCTCGCGCACGCCCAGCAACAGCGACTTGAACCCCCGCTTCTTGTCGGAGGGCAGCCAGCCGACGATCACGAACTCCTGGCGGTGCGTACATTTGACCTTGAGCCACGCCTTGGTCCGCTTGCCGGCATATGGCGCGTCGGCGCGTTTCGAGACGATGCCTTCGAGGCCTTCGCGGCACATCGTTTCGAACAATTGCTCGCCCGCGCCGATGACGTGGTCGGAATAGCGGAGGCGGTCCTCGTCCTCGGGAATCAGCGGTTGCAGTCGCGCCTTGCGGTCGAGGTTGGAGAGGCCGGTCAGGTCTTCGCCGTCGAGTGCGAGCAGGTCGAACGCGAACAGCGTCATGTCGCCGCCCGCTGAGATCGCGTCCTTCAGCGTCGAGAAATCGGGGTGGCCGTCCTTGAACGCGACGATCTCGCCGTCGATCAGCGCGGATTTTACGGGGAGTTTCGCGGCGGCGTCGGCGATCGCGGCGAATTTGTCGGTCCAGTCGAGGCCGGTGCGGGTGAAGACCTTGGCCTTGCCATTAGCGACGGAAATCAGCGCGCGGTAGCCGTCGTATTTGACTTCGTGGAGCCAAGCGGAGCCGGTGGGGACGGCGTCGACCAGCGTGCAGAGTTGGAGGTCCTGAAATTCCTCCCCGGCACGGGGAGGGGGACCGCCGCGACCTTTCGCGGTGGTGGAGGGGGGCTTGCCGCTGGCGAGACTTTTGCGGCTGGCAGTGCTCTTGCGGCCCGCCCCCTCCACCAGCTTCGCTGGTCCCCCCCCCCGTGCCGGGGAGGATTTGCCCTTTTCGATCTCGACCATCGTGCGGCCGGTCGTGACGCTGGTCAGCGCTTCCTCGACGAGCGTGTCGGTGCCGCCGACCGCGGCGTCGTCGATCTTGCGGAGGAGCCAGTTCTCGCGTTTCTCCTTTGCGCGCGGTTTGAGGCGGATGAGCAGCCATTCGCCCTTCATCCGTTCGCCATCGAGGACGAAGTGGAGGTGGCCCTTGTCGAGATCCTTCGCCGACTTGCCCTTGATCGGTGACCACGTCCCGCGGTCCCACAGCATCACCGTGCCGCCGCCATATTCGCCCGCGGGGATGGTGCCTTCGAAGGTGGCGTAGCTGAGCGGGTGGTCCTCGGTGCGGACGGCGAGGCGCTTCTCGTTGGGGTCGAGGCTGGGGCCGCGGGTGACGGCCCAGCTTTTGAGGACGCCGTCGATCTCAAGGCGGAAGTCCCAATGGAGGCGGGTGGCGTCGTGCTTCTGGACCATGAAGCTGTTGCCGTTGCCGGGGGCCAGCGTGCCGGCGGGTTCGGCGGTTTTGGTGAAGTTCCGCTTGGCATTGTAGAGCGCGAGGGGATCCGGGGGCGTGGCCATCAAGAGCGTCCCGTCTTCGTCATCCCGGCGAAAGCCCGGACCTCGCGCGGCAGGGGCGCGGTCTGCAATGGGGAGATCCCAGCTTTCGCTGGGATGACGGGGCAGGGGGTGGCAACCTCAACAAGTTTGTTCTCCCGCGAAGGCGGGAGCCCAGTCTGGGTCCCCGCCTTCGCGGGGAAACAAGGAGAAGCGTTACGCACGTTTCTTCGCGGGCGTTTTCGCCGCCGTCTTTGCCGGTGCCCGCTTGGCGGGGGCCTTCTTCGCGGGTGCCTTCTCCGCGGCACCACCGCTCTTCTCCATCGACTTCTTCAACGCCGCCATCAAATCGACCACGTTCGACCCCGTCTTCGCACCCGTATCCTTGTCTTCGATGATCTTCTTCCCGTTCGACTTGCGCTTGCGCTCGATCAGGTCCTTCAGCGCATCGACATAGCGATCGTGGAACTCCTGCGGGTGGAAATCGCCGCTCCGCTTCCCGATCAGCGCCTCGGCCAGTTCCAGCAATTCCTCCGAAGGCTTGTCGTCGGGAATATCCCGGAAATAGCCCTGCGCCTTGTGCACCTCGTCGGCATAACGCAGCGTCTCCAGCACCATCCCGCGCCCGCACGGTTTCAGGCTCACCACGTATTCCCGCCCGCGCATGGCCAGTTGCCCAAGCCCGACTTTCTTCGTGCGCTTCAACGCCTCGCGCAGAACTATGAACGCCTCCTCCGCGAGGTCATCCGCGGGCACCACGAAATACGGCTTCTCGTAATAAAGCACGTCGATCTCGCTCGCATCGACGAACTGCGTTAGCTCCAGCGTCTTCTTCGACTCGAGCTTCACCGCGTCGATCTCGTCCTGCTCCAGCAGGACATATTCGCCCTTCGAGACCTCGTATCCCTTCATGATCTCGTCGGCATCGACCGGCCCCACCCCAGTGACGACCTTGTCGTAATGGATCGGCTGGCCCGAAGGCTCGTGGATCTGCTTGAACGACACCGCCGCGCCGGATTTCGTCGCGGAATATATCTCGACCGGGATCGAGACGAGGGCGAGACGGATCTGCCCCTGCCAATACGCGCGCGCTGCCACCCTGCATGTTCCTTCGTTGCGGAAACGATTCGATTATCCGTCAATCGTCGGCGGGGCAGAGTCGTTCCCTCCCAATGGTTTCGCTCGGGCCGAAGTTTCGCTATGGCGCAGCCATGTCCGAAGATCCGATCGCGCTGTTCGACGCCTGGTACGCCGAGGCGCGCAAAACAGAAATCAACGACTCCAACGCGGTAGCGCTTGCCACTGCGGATGCGGAGGGCCGTCCGTCGGTGCGGATGGTGCTGCTGAAAGGCCATGGCCCGGACGGTTTCGTGATCTACACCAATCGCGAAAGCCGCAAGGCCGGCGACCTCGCGGTGAACCGCTACGCCGCGCTGCTCTTCCACTGGAAGTCGCTGCGTCGGCAGGTCCGGATCGAGGGCAGCGTGACCCTGGTCAGGGACGCCGAGTCGGACGCCTATTTCGCATCGCGCGGTCGTGATTCGCAGTTGGGCGCCTGGGCGTCGGACCAGTCGCGCCCGCTGGATTCGCGCGAGACGTTCGAGCACCGTTTCGCCGAAATGCAGGCGCGGTTCGAGGGTGGCGACGTGCCGCGCCCGCCGCATTGGGGTGGTTACCGGATCGCCCCCGACCGCATCGAACTGTGGCAGGACCGCGCGCATCGGCTCCACGAACGGCGGCTGTTCGTGCGCGAAGACGGCAACTGGAACGAAGGGTTGCTCTTCCCATGACGCAGGACGAACGCCGCAAGGTCATACCTCTCGCAACCCGCGCGGCGCTCGCCAGCGTCGCGATGGCGTGTTTCCTGCTGCTGCTGAAGGGCTTTGCGGCATGGTCGACGGGTTCGGTGGCGATGCTTGGCTCGCTCGCCGATACCGCGCTCGACCTGCTCGCGTCGCTGGTCACGCTGTACGGCGTTCGGCTAGCGGCGACTCCGGCGGATCACGACCACCGCTTCGGCCACGGCAAGGCGGAGGCGCTCGCCGCGCTGTTCCAGGTCATGCTGATAACCGCCTCGGCGGTCGGCATCGCCTGGCGCGCGATCCTCGCGTTCGGCGATCCGCAGCCGACGACCGGCGCCGATTTCGGCATCGGCGTGTCGGTGATCGCGATTGCGGCGACGGTGTTCCTGCTCGGCTATCAGCGCAAGATCATCCGCCAGACGGGCTCGGTCGCGATCCTGGCGGACAACGTGCACTACCAGTCGGACGTGCTGCTCAACGGCTCGGTGATCGTCGCGCTGGTGCTCGATCAATATGTCGGGTGGAGCGGGGCGGATCCGATCTTCGGCATCGTCATCGCGCTGTGGCTCGCCTGGGGTGCGTTCCAGGCGTCGTCGAACGCGATCGACCAGTTGATGGACAAGGAATGGCCCGAGGATTTCCGCGCACAATTCCTCGACGTCGCCGCGCGCCAGCCCGGCATTCGCGGCATCCACGATTTCCGGACGCGCCGTTCGGGCAGCCACGATTTCGCGCAGTTCCACATGGAGGTCGCGCGCGACCTGACCGTGGAGCACGCACACGACATCGTCGAGGCGGTCGAGCGTAACCTGCGCACCGCGTTCCCCAAGGTCGAGGTGCTGATCCATCTCGATCCCGAGGGGCATGTCGACACCGACAATCCGTTAGTAGAAGCGGACGTGACGCCGCATTGGTTCGGGAAACGCATATGAGAATACCGTTCGCGCAGATCGACGCATTTTCGGATACGCCGTTCGGCGGCAACCCGGCGGCAGTGATGCCGCTCTCCGCGTGGCTCGACGACGCGGTGTTGCTGAAGATCGCCCAGGAGAACAATCTGAGCGAAACCGCGTTCATCGTCGCGTCGGACGAAGAGGGCGTGGATTTCGACCTGCGATGGTTCACGCCGGGGGCGGAAATCGCACTCTGCGGGCACGCGACGTTGGCGAGCGGACATTTCGTGTTGTCGTCGGACACCGCGCTCGACCGGGTGCGGTTCCGGACGCGGCAGGCGGGGATGCTCGAGGTTGCGCGCGCAGCCAGCGGGTACACGCTGGAACTGCCGGCGTGGGGACCGACTCCGAAGGCGATCCCGGAGATCGTCGCGGCGTTGAACATCGCCGAGCCCGTCGAGACGTTGTGGCACGAGAAGGGCTATGCGCTCGTGATCGTCGACGACGAGGCGGTGGTGCGCGAGCTGAAGCCGGACTTCGCGGCGCTGGCCAAGTTTCCGATCGTCGCGGTGGTCGCGGCGCGCGGTGACGCTACGGACATCGTCAGCCGCGTCTTCACGCCCTATTACGCGATCGACGAGGATCCGGTGACGGGCTCGGCGCATGCGGTGATGGTACCGTATTGGGCGCCTACGTTAGGAAACAGCTTCACGGCCTACCAGGCAAGCGCGCGCGGCGGAAAACTGACGTGTCGCCTCGAAGGCGACCGCGTCGTGCTCGGCGGGGCGTGCGTGACGACGATCGAGGGCACGTTCCTGCTGCCGTGACCTAGGCGCCGCGATCTTCCCCTTCCCTGGAAGGGACGGGCCGTGGGTAGGTCGGCTGCTTGGCGGGTGCAGCGCAGGTTCGGGGAGCGACCCACCCCCAACCCCTCCCTTCCAGGGAGGGGGGCGAAGAAAAGCTACCGCTTCCGCCCCTTGGTCATCGGATCGGGCTTCTTCGGTTTCACCCAGCCCGGCGGCGGCGTCATCCGCTGCTGGCTGGTGCCGAGCCCCATCGCGCCGGGTTGTTGCCGCGTCAGCCCGGCGGTGTCCGCCACCTCGCCGCCGCCACGCAACACGCTGATCTGATCGCGCAACTTGCCAGCGGTCTCGAAATCCATCGCAGCGGCGGCGGCTTCCATCTGGCGGCGCAAGGTTTCCATATCCATGCCGCACCCAACGCGTCAGGCGGCGACGAGTGCCGCTTCGGTATCCGCGATCCAGCCGCCGCCGAGCACGCGCTCGCCCGCGTACAGCACCGCGGCCTGACCCGGCGCTACCCCATATTCAGGCGCATCGAACACCACGCGGTCGCCCACTAGGCGCGCCGGGACCGGCTTGGCCATCGACCGCACCTTGGCGGTCAGCGGCCCGGCGAAGTCGCCGCCCAACCAGTTGATGTCGGTCATCCGCGCAGCCTCGACCGCCAGCGCACGACGGGGGCCGACGACGACTCGCTTCGTCTCGGGCTCGACCCGCACGACATAGAGCGGCTCGGGACTGCCGCCGATCTCCAGCCCGCGGCGCTGGCCGACGGTGAAGTGGATCAACCCGCGATGCTCGCCAAGCTTTGCCCCGCCGAGATCGACGATATCCCCCGCGGTCTCCGCCGCCTCGGGACGTAGTTTCTTGACGAGGCCGGCATAATCGCCGTCGGGTACGAAGCAGATGTCCTGGCTGTCCGGCTTGGCCGCGACGCCGAGCCCGAGTTCGGCCGCGATCTCGCGCACCCGCGCCTTTGGCAGCCCGCCGAGCGGAAAGCGGAGATAATCGAGCTGCGTCTGGGTGGTGGCGAACAGAAAATAGCTCTGGTCGCGCGCCGGATCGGCACCGCGGTGAAGCTCCGCACCGTTCGGACCTTCCACGCGCCGCACGTAATGCCCGGTCGCAAGGCAGTCCGCACCGAGGTCGCGCGCGAGCTTCAGCAGGTCCGTGAACTTCGGCCCCATGTTGCACTGGACGCACGGGATCGGTGTCCGTCCCGCCAGATACTCGTCGGCGAACTTGTCGACGACCTGCTCGCGAAAGCTCGTCTCGTGATCGAACACGTAATGCGCGATCCCGAGCCGGTCACACACCGCGCGTGCATCGCGGATATCGCGGCCGGCACAGCAAGAACCGGCACGACCGACCGCCTCGCCGTGGTCGTAGAGCTGCAACGTCACGCCGATCGTCTCGGCGCCGGTGGCGTGCGCGAGCGCCGCGACGACCGAGCTGTCGACGCCGCCCGACATCGCCACGACGATACGCTTTCCGGCCATGCCCGCACCGGCACCGGCGCCGAGCTGAAAATCGGTCTGATCCATGCGGCGCTACATAAGCGCGCAGGGCGTCGGTTGCAAAAAGATGCGGTGCGCTAACCTGCATCAGGACGAAGCGAGTGAAAAACGCGACCGGCCATTGGAAAAAACGGACAGATTCGAAAACTTGGGCCGGAGTTTTACGGTCCCTTCACCCCCTCGCAGTATACCGGAGATCCCAGAGACCGCCGCGAGTATCCCGTTGGACCTTAGTTTTCCCCGTTTCGATCGCGATGCCGAGGTCACCGTTCTTCCGGGTGACCTCGCTGTCCTGATCGTCGGTATCGCCGCTCGACAGGCGGCGAGCCCGACAGCGGCGGTGCAAGCGGGGTTTGCGCGGGGCACGATAGACTCGAAACTGTTCGCGCCGCTTCATGGTGCGTTCAATGGGCCGATGGCAGCGGCGTTAACCCGGTGGAAGGACGAATGAAGATGCTGTTTACCGCGGCGTTTCAGCCGATCTTCAAATCCTGCGACTACAAGTCGTGTGTGCGTATCGAGAGGGGGCCCCCCGCCCCGACCAGAGGTTTCAAATGATCGAGAACCAGAAAATTCGTCCCGGCAAGGTCATCGGGCCATTGGGCGAGCAGCTGACGCTCGACAGCCTGCCACCCCCCAGCACCACGCGGTGGGTGGTGCGCCGCAAGGCCGAGGTGGTCGCAGCGGTGAATGGCGGCCTGCTCAGCGTCGACGACGTCTGCGCGCGCTATGGCCTGACGGTCGAGGAGTTCGCCGGCTGGCAGCGCGCGATCGACCGATCAGGCATGCCCGGACTGCGGGTTACGCGAATTCAACACTACAAGTCGTTGTACGAGCGCCAACAAAAGTATTGATCGGCAAAACTCAAAACGCGAGCGGAACAAAAAACGCCGCTCGCACGTCTTTCCGCCATCGCCCGGATACGGGTTCAACGGAGGGAAAATATCATGGGTCTCATTCTTTGGCTGATCATCGGCGGCGTCATCGGCTGGATCGCTAGCATGATCATGCGCACCGATGCGCAGCAGGGCATCTTCCTGAACATCATCGTCGGCATCGTCGGCGCGTTCATCGGTGGCCTGATCCTGTCGGGTGGTTCGATCAACAACGCGCCGCTCACGCTGACCTCGTTCATCGTGTCGCTGCTGGGCGCCATCGTCCTGCTCGCGATCGTGAACCTCGTGCGTCGCGGTAGCGTCCGCTAAGCTTCGCCTTCGTCACGCGAAACAGGAAAAAGGGCCGTCCGGGCAACCGGGCGGCCCTTTTTTCGTGCGTATGATCTTTGGCGGATCCGCAGCCGCCCTTCCTATCCTCCCCCGCCAGGGGGAGGTGTCGCCGAAGGTGACGGAGGGGGAGGGCACGGAACCGAGGTTTTCCGATCCTCCCCCTCCGTCTCACAAGTGCCAGCCCCCCCTGGCGGGGGAGGATCGTAAGAAGGTCAGTTCAGCAGGAAGCGTACCGACAGCGTCACCGTCACGTCCTTCTCGCCCGGCGCGATCTGCGTGCTGTCCTTGGCCATCGACGCGCGGGCCATCATGAACATCGGTTGCGCCGGGCCGCCAGCATCCTGGCCCGATTCCGCGATCGACACGATTCGCGACACGCGGAGGCCGGCGGCCTTGGCGTAGAGGTCCGCGCGACGCTTGGCCTGGGCGATCGCGTCCGTCCGTGCCTCGTCGAGCGCCGCATCAGGCTTGTCGATCGACAGGTTCGGCCCGTCGATCTGGTTCGCCCCCTGCGCCACGAGCGCATCGAGGATCGTGCCGGACTTGGCGACGTCGCGGAAGCGGATCGAGACGGTGTTGGTCGCCTGATACCCGGTGATCACCGGCGGCTGGTTGTCGGCATAGCGATATTGCGGCGCCAACTGGACGTTCGAGGTGGCGACGTCGCGCGGCGCGACGCCCGCGCGCTTGAGCGCGTCCAGCACCTTGGCCATCCGCTGTGCATTGTCGGTGAGTGCGGCCGCGGCGGTCGGCGACTGCGACACGACGCCGGCGCGAATCGTCGCGAGATCGGGCACGCGCGTCGTGCGCCCCTCGGCGGTCACGTCCAGCACGGTTCCGGCGGCGGGCACCATCGGCTCGACCGTGGTCGGAGCGGCTTGGGCAGTAGCGGCCGCAGGCAGGATCGCGGCGGCGCTCGCCAATATGGTCAGGAACGATGCGGTCTTCATGATGGTGTCTCCCGTTGAACTGTCCGTGCGTGTCGCCCCGATCGGCTCAACACAAGCTGAACGCGTCCCAAACTCTGCGAACCGCATTGCGAATAGATCGAAATCGAAGCATGTCTGCGCCCTGTGCTCGTCGAGGGGCTTGAGCACGGTGACTTATTCAGATAATACAGCTTGCGAATGGCGAAGCGGGTCGAGACAAGACCGGTAGAAATTGGGATTGTGACGCGCATGAACTACGAGACGAAGATGGCCGGTCACGGTGGCGCGAGCGATAGCGAAGACCAGCTCGTGCTCCCCGATTACACCGCGCCGTCGCACCGCCGTCGCAACATCATCATCGCGGTCGTCCTCGTGCTGGCGATCGTCGCCGCCGTCTTCGCGTTCAAGGGCGGCAAGAAGGATGTCGCCGCCGGGCCCGTCGTCGAGCAGGTGCCGACCGTCTCGGTCGTGGTGCCGGGTCGCAAGACCGTTGATCGCACGATTTCCGCGACCGGCACGATCGCCGCACGTCGCGAGATGCCGGTCGGCGTCGCGGGCGAGGGCGGGATGATCACGCGCGTGCTGGTCGAGCCGGGCCAGTGGGTCGCGGCGGGTCAGGTGCTGGCGACGGTCGATCGCTCGGTCCAGACCGAGACCGCCGCCTCGCTCGCCGCCTCGGTCAGCGTCGCCCGTTCCGACGAGACGATCGCGCAGGCCGAACTCGATCGCGCCCAGCAGCTCGTCGATCGCGGCTTCATCTCCAAGGCCGATCTCCAGCGCAAGGCCGCGACTCGCGACGCCGCCGCCGCGCGCGTGAAGGTGGCGCAGGCGACGCTCGGCGAAGCCCGCGCACGCAACGGCCGGCTCGATATCCGTGCGCCCGCCGCCGGCCTCGTGCTGACGCGCGGCGTCGAATCGGGTCAGGTGGTCGGCGCGGGCACCGGCGTGCTGTTCCGCATGGCTGCGGACGGCCAAATGGAAATGCGCGCGCAGTTGAGCGAAGCCGACCTCGCCGGGCTCCACCCCGGCGCGCGTGCGACGGTCGTTCCGGTCGGCACGACTCAGGGCTTCCCCGGCCAGGTATGGCAGGTCTCGCCGGTCATCGACCCGCAGAGCCGCCAGGGCATCGCGCGGATCGCGGTGAAGTACGACCCCGCGCTGCGGCCGGGCGGTTTCGCCGCGGCGACGATCGTCGGCGGTGCGACCCAGGCACCGTTGCTTCCCGATTCGGCGCTGCAAAGCGACGAGAAGGGCAGCTTCGTCTATGTCATCGGCGCCGACGACAAGGCCGTGCGCCGCGACATCAAGATCGGCCAGGTCTCCGATGCGGGCGTGACGATTCTCAGCGGACTCGACGGAACCGAACGGGTAGTGTTGTCTGCGGGCGGGTTCCTGGCGCCCGGGCAGAAGGTGAAGCCGGTCACGAAGAAAGCGAGCTGAGCGCATGAACTTTCGCAACATCTCGGCCTGGGCGATCCGCAACCCGGTGCCGCCGATCGTTCTGTTCATCGCGCTGACGCTGGCGGGTATCGTCAGCTTCATGCGGATGGACGTGAACAACGATCCGGACATCGACTTCCCGATCGCAATCGTCGTCATCAACCAGCCGGGTGCCGCGCCGACCGAGCTCGAGACGCAGGTCACGCAGCGCGTCGAGGCCGCGGTCCGCTCGCTCCAGGGCATCGACGAGATCACCTCGACCGTCACCGAGGGCCAGTCGCAGACCGTCGTCCAGCTCAGCATCGGCACGCCGATCGACCGCGCCGTCACCGATGTGCGTGACGCGATCGCACAGATCCGCAGCGACCTGCCCGAGGGTATCCTCGAGCCGCAGGTGTTCCGCGCGAACACCACCGACAACGATCTCGCCAGCTATTCCGTGATCGCCAAGGACATGACGGTCGAACAGCTCAGCTGGTACATCGACAACAACGTCGCGAAGGAACTGCTGTCGGTCCCCGGCATGGCCGCGGTCAACCGCAACGGCGGCGTCAGTCGCGAGATCCGCATCATCCTCGATCCGCTCAAGCTGCAAAGCCAGGGGCTGACCGCGAGCCAGGTCAACGCCCAGCTCCGGCAGGTCAATCTGAACGCGGCGGGTGGCCGTGCCGAGATCGCCGGGTCCGAACAGTCGGTCCGCGTGCTCGGCAACGCGAAGGACGCGGTCGCGCTCGCGCAGACGCAGATCAACGTCGGCAACGGCCGCACGGTACGATTGGCCGACATCGCGCAGGTCCGCGATCTCTACGCCGAGCAGCGCAGCCGCGCCGCGATCGACGGCCGCCAGACGATCAGCTTCGATTTCCAGCGCTCCAAGGGTTCGTCCGACGTCACCGTCTTCAACGAGGCGGTGAAAAAGCTCGCGGCGATGGAGAAGCGCAACCCGAACGTGCATTTCGTGCTGCGTTCGAACAGCGTCAAATACACCGAGATGCAATATGAGAGCGCGATCCACGCGATGATCGAGGGCGCGGTGCTCGCGGTGATCGTGGTGTTCCTGTTCCTCCGCGACTGGCGCGCCACGGTGATTTCGTCGCTCGCAATCCCATTGTCGGCGATCCCGGCCTTCTGGTTCATGGACCTGCTCGGCTTCAACCTGAACCAGATGACGTTGCTCGCGCTCAGCCTGGTTGCGGGCGTGCTGGTCGATGACGCGATCGTCGAGATCGAGAACATCGTCCGACACATGCGGATGGGCAAGTCCGCCTATCAGGCGTCGATCGACGCCGCCGACGAGATCGGTCTCGCCGTGCTGGCGACGACGATGGCGATCGTCGCGGTGTTCCTGCCGGTCGGCCTGATGCCGGGTATCTCGGGGCAGTTCTTCAAGAATTTCGGCCTGACGGTGGTCGCTTCGGTGCTCATGAGCCTCGCGGTCGCGCGTCTCGTCACGCCGATGCTGGCGGCGTATTTCCTCAAGTCCGCCGGCCCCGCCGTTCACGGTGAGGGCGTCCTGATGGACGGCTATATGGCGACGCTGAAATGGACGCTGGAAACCGGCAAGGCGAAGGCCTCGGCCGCGCGCGGCGGGTTCCACCGCTTGACCAGCCGCTTCCGCGATCACCGCTTCTGGGTGCTCGGGCTTGGCGTGTTCGCGTTCCTCCTGACGATCGTGATGTTCGCCGTCCTGCCGATGACGTTCCAGCCCGCGCAGGACAACGACACGTCGATGGCGGTGATCGACATGGTGCCGGGCACGACGCTGGCACAAACCGAAGCCGTGGTGACCAAGGTCGCGGCACTGATCGGGTCTCAGCCCGACGTAGAGTCGGTCTACGCACGCAGCGGCGCCAACGGTTCGGTCAATGCCGGTCGCGTCACCGCGACGCTGAAGGACGACCGCAAGATGAAGAGCACGGAGTTCGAGCGCAGCCTCGCGCCCCAGCTCGCGGCGATCCCCGATGCGCGCGTTTCGTTCCGGTCGCAGAATGGCTGGGGCGGGAGCACGCGCGACATGAGCGTGACGCTGGGTGGCGACGATCCCAAGCTGCTCGATGCGACCGCGCAGAAGATCGTGACCGAGATGTCGCGTCTGCCGACGCTAGTCGCGCCGCGCGTCGCCGGCAACATGCAGCGCCCCGAAATCGTCATCAAGCCGCGCTTCGATCTCGCCGCCAATCTCGGCGTGACGACGCAGGCGCTGTCGTCGGCGATCCGGATCGCGACGCTCGGCGATATCGACCAGAACTCGGCGCGGTTCTCGCTGTCCGATCGCCAGATCCCGATCCGCGTCGCGCTCGATCAAGGCGCGCGGAGCGAACTCTCGACGATCCAGAACCTGCCCGTCTCGACCGCCTCGGGTGGGTCGGTGCCGCTCAACCTAGTGGCCGAGATCACGCTCGGCTCGGGCCCGACCAAGATCGACCGCGTCAATCAACAGCGCCAGCTGACGATCGGCGCCGATCTCGCGCCCGGGATCGTCTCCGGTGTCGCGCAGAAGCAGATCGATGCGCTGCCGACGATGATGAACTTGCCGACCGGCGTGAACAAGCTCGTGCTTGGCCAGTCGAAGTTCCAGGCGGAGATGATCAACAACTTCATCCTGGCGGTGATCGCGGGGACGTTCCTCGTGTTCGCGGTGCTGGTGCTGCTGTACCGGCGCGCACTGCCGCCGTTCGTCAACATGGGGTCGCTGTTGCTGGCCCCGCTCGGCGGTCTGCTGGCGCTGTGGGCGACGGGCAATCCGGTGTCGATGCCGGTGTTCATCGGTATCCTGATGTTGCTCGGCATCGTCGCGAAGAACTCGATCCTGCTGATCGACTTCGCGCTGGAGGAGATGGGCAAGGGCGTCGACGTCTGGACCGCGGTGGTCGATGCCGGCCACAAGCGCGCGCAGCCGATCGTGATGACCACGGTGGCGATGGTCGCGGGCATGATCCCGACCGCGCTGTCGCTCGGCGGCGACGGATCGTGGCGCGCGCCGATGGGCATCGTCGTGATTGGCGGGCTCGTCCTGTCGACCATCCTGACGCTGTTGATCGTCCCCGCGGCGTTCAGCCTCGCGGTCGGGATCGAGCGGTATATCGGCCCACGCCTCGGCCGCAGCCTGCTCACCTATCGCCCCGGCGACGACGGCAGCGAAGTCATCGGGCTCGCCGGACCGTCGGGGCCACGGCTCGGACCGGCAACCCCCAAGCTCGGTGATGGCACACAGCCAGCCGAGTGACGCCATTGCGCCCCTCGTGTTGAGCGACGTCGCCGCGTGCTAACCGACGTCGAAGTGCCGCGCGTCGGCATGGCGCATCGGTGGAGGGTAGCACCAACGGTCCGCGCCCGAGCCATCTGGTCGAGCGCGGACCGAGTAACCGCGGGCCAGTCGAGCGTGCACGTGTCGAGCGCACGCCAGTCGAGCCTGCGTCCGGCCAAAGCCAGATCCGCCGCGGTCGTGAACTATCCCCGCGCTGGGGGATTGTTTCGGGCATGACAGTTTCAACCCGCACGCGCCCGGCGAGCGAAGCAACGCCGCCCGCCCTCGTCCGCATGCGGATCGTCGCGACCGGGCTGCTCGTGTTCATGGCCGCGACCTTCTTCGTCAGCCGCGCGCTCGTCCCCGTTCACCCCGCCTTCGCGTTCGTCCGCGCGTTCGCCGAGGCGGCGATGGTCGGCGGCCTCGCGGACTGGTTCGCGGTGACCGCGCTGTTCCGCCATCCGCTCGGCCTGCCGATCCCGCACACCGCGATCGTGCCGCGCAACAAGGACCGCATTGGCGACACGCTCGCGCAGTTCCTCCGCGCGAACTTCCTGATCCCCGTCGTCATCGCCCGGCGAACCCGCCGTCTCGACGTAGCAGGCGCGATCGCACGCTGGCTGACCGATCCGCCCGAGGGGGCGGGGGGGCGCTTTCGCCAGGGCGCGTCGAAGCTGGTCGCGCAGGTTCTCGAGGGTCTCGATCCGGCGCGGCTCGGCGGGATGGTCAAGGCCGGGATCGGCGCCCGCCTGCGCGCGACGGAGGTGTCGCCGATCCTCGGCCAGTTGCTCAAGGCCGCGATCGCTGAGCGCCGCCACGCGCCGCTGCTCGAAAGCGCGATCCGCTGGGCGGCGAAGACGCTGGCCGCGAACGATCACCTCGTCCGCGCGATGGTCCACGACAAGGCGGGCTCGATCCTGCGCTGGACCGGGCTCGACACGACCGTCGCGGACAAGCTCATCAGCGGCTTCGACAAGCTGCTCGCGGAGATGGCGGAAGACCCCGAGCATCCACTGCGCCTGAAGGCGGAGGAGGGGCTCGATCGGCTCGCCTGGGACCTGCAATATGACCGCCGCATGCGCGAGCGGGTCGAGACGATGAAGAATGACCTGCTCGATAATCCGGCGATGCAGCGCTGGCTCGACGGCCTGTGGGAGCAGGCACGCGGCGCGCTTCTCGCGATCGCGCGCGATCCGGAGCGCGCGATGGCGGGCAAGCTCGGCGACATCCTGCGCCAGCTCGGCGAGACGTTGCAGCACGATCCGCGGATGTCGCGGACGATCAACCGGTTCGTGCGGCGCGCGGCGGTCGGCGCGGCGGCGGATTACGGCGACGGCATCGTCAAGCTGGTCTCGGAAACGGTCCGCAGCTGGGACGCCGACACGATCACCCGCCGCCTGGAAAACGCCGTCGGGAGGGACCTGCAGTATATTCGCGTGAACGGCACGATCGTCGGCGGGCTGGTCGGGCTGGTGATCCACAGCGTCGATGTGCTGTTGTAATGGGGACGACGTGGAGTTTCTCGATAGCATCGGAATTGTCTGTTAGTCTGTGACCATTAAACGGCGGCGGTTGGGGGATAAGCGGAAGAACTGCTGTCAAACAAAATACTACCGCAAACAGGCGGGCGGTCAGGATAGCATGCTGGAAAACTCACATTAGATAGCGAGCCGACTGGTGCGGCCCTTCCGATCACCCCCATACGGCACCGCTGACAGCGTTTCCGGTTCGCTGGTCGTTAGCGGGTTGACCACAGGTAATCCCGCCTTAAGGGTTGAATGCGCATAAAATCTGCAGATTTAACTTCGGAGGCGGCCGTGCTGCTCGAATTCGCTGTCACAAATTTCAAATCTTTTGCGAACGAGCAGACGTTCAGTTTGATCGCAAGCAATTTGACAGACGGTCATCAAGACAGGGTTGCATGGGTCGACGGCCCTCAAAAACTGCCAGTCTTAACTAGCGCGATAATTATGGGGAAAAACGGAAGCGGTAAATCCAGCTTGGTGGAAGCTATGCGCTTTGTTCGCTCTTTTGTGGTCAATTCGGCTAGTGACGGTCAACATGGTGAGCTTATTGATGTGAAAGTTCATCGCCTTGATACGGAATTTTCGAGTGCCCCCTGTAGTTTCCGGCTACTTTTTTCGATGGGGCCCGTAGTGTACCAGTATAGTTTTGCGGTTGATAGTGTCAGAGTTTTGGAAGAGCGTTTGGAAATAGCTGATCGAACGGCACGATTTCGCAAGTTATTCGATCGGGTTTATGTGCCCAAATCAGAATCCTATGATTACTCTTTTGGTGATTCTCTTCGCGGTGACAAGGCGACGTGGCGATCTGCAACGAGGGGTAATGCGTTATTTTTATCGACCGCTAATCAACTGAATTCTGAACAATTAAGAGAACCGTTTGTCTGGTTTTCCACGTACTTACGTGGAGTTGACGCGGCAAGTGGCAGTTTCGGAAAATACACTTCTCAGCACTGCGAAGTTGAAAATAATCGCAGAAACATAATGGAGTTTCTGCGATCACTGGACATTGATGTCGAAGATATTCGCATTGAGGTGGAGGATATTAGCGAAACTCTTTCACAGGCACTTTCGCCTACTCTACTTGCTCAGATGGTCAAAAGTGATCCCGAATTTGTTAAATCACGAAAAGTCGAGTTTCTTCATAAAGGTACTGGTAAGGGTCCGGTCTCACTGGAGCTGAGCGAAGAGTCGACTGGTACGCGAGCTTTGTTTGGGCTTGCCGGACCAATATTTGACGCGCTTGCCAACGGATATTGCTTAATTGTTGATGAGATAAATACCAGCTTACACCCTTTAATACTTCATAGACTTGTTGAAATGTTTTCTAACGTTTCTGTTAATCGTAAGCGTGCCCAATTAATATTTACCTCGCATGATACAAGCACATTGAGAGATGGATACCTTCGCAGAGATCAGATTTGGTTTGTTGATAAGTCCGTTGATGGAAAAAGCGTGCTAGTTCCTCTCAGTGATTATTCGCCAAGGAAGGGTGAGGCGCTTGACCGTGGATACATGCATGGCCGATACGGTGGGATTCCATTTATCGGGCCGATTCAACCGTTGATGGGCGCATCAAGTCTTTGGGATCCTGTCAGCTAAGAAGGCATGTAAGGTGGCAAGAAGGACGACACTAACACAACTGCGAAGGCGTCCTGCAAAGCTGACTCCGCGGCTTCGCATCATGATTGTCTGCGAGGGGGAAAAAACAGAGAGAATCTATTTCTCGCTTTTTGCTACTGCACTTCGGGCTGCCAACGTTCAGCTAGAAATACCGCCTAGGGAGTGCGGTACTGACCCGAAATCCTTCATTACATTTGGAATGACCAAATTCGATGATGACGTTGGTATAGACCGCTGTTTCTGCATTATTGACCGTGATTCGCATGCGAATTTTGATGAAGCAATGGACTATGCATCAACCTTCATAGGTCGGGTACAAATTCCCCGGGCATTTGACGTAATTGTATCTTACCCAAGTTTCGAATATTGGCTTTTGATGCACTATGTGAGGACAACGAAGCCATTTTCTAAGAGCGGTAAAAAGTCTCCGGGTGATATGGTAGTTGCCGAGCTTAAGAAACATCTGCCGAACTACGCTAAAAATGCCATTGACCCGATGAAAGCGCTTTTTGACAAAACCACAGTTGCCATTGAAAACGCCGAGTCAACATACAAGGCAGCCAGTTCTTCGGGAAATATGAACCCATCAACTAGGGTTCATTTGGTTGTCTCTTTGATAATGAACCTGATAAAAGGCGATCTCGATCAGGTCTTGCCAAAAGAACTTCAAGGGTAAACGCTGCGGCAGTGTGCGCTTGAAGGGCAATACAACTTACGAGACATGCGGTCGCCCAACCGAACCACGCATCAATCTAACCGACAACATTTGAACGATGAACGTCATCAATATCTACTAAGAGGGCCGATCGAACTACCGAATGGCGGCAATCGGCAGATGCCTTGGCAGCGATGGCGACCGCGTGTGGGCAATGGTTGCTGACAAAGTTTGTTGATCGCGCGTTCGTTGCGCTACGGAGCTACCGCTCCCAATCCGGCATCGGCCAGCCCTTAGCCTTCGCTAACAACCGCAGCGGCCCATGCGCGTTCACCGCGAAGGGTTCGTCGGCCCATTCGAAGGTCGGGGCGTCCGAGACGTGGTCGGAATAGAAACGGACGTGTGCGCCGTCTCGGGGGATGCCTTCGCGGTCCATCCAGGCCTGGATCATCCGCAGTTTGGCCGGGCCGTAGCAATTCTCGCCTTCGATGCCGGCGAGCAGGACGCCGTCCCGGTCGCGCAGGCTCTCGGTGCCGATCACCGCGTCGAAGCCCAGTCGCCGCGCGATCGCCTCGACGTAGAACCGGTACGATGCGGTCGCCATGACCAGCCGGTAGCCGGCGGCGCGGTCGGCCTCGATCTGCGCGCGGGCGCTGGCGAAGACGCCGTCGCGCATGACGCGGTCGGCGAAGGCTTCGGCTGCCCGGCGTTCTTCGGCGGGCGTCATGCGCTTGCCGAGCATCATCCGCTGCATCAGGTATTTGAGCCGGCCGCGGCTGATCAGCTTGCCGACATATCCGAGCGCGGCGACTCCGGCGAACGGGACGAGCGCCAGCCGCCATGGCGCGCCGCCCTTTTTCGCGGTGTGGAGGAGGAACGGCGTCCAGGTCGGCGCGTGCGTGATCGTCTTGTCCATGTCGTAGATCGCGAGACGGACGGACGGGGCGGCGGAAGGCATTTCGATCATCGTCGTCGCTTACGCCGCATTCATCTTGCCGATCCAGTCACTTTGCCGCAAAGGTGCCCCCGATGAGCGCGATGGCCGATTTCCAGCAGGACGGTGCCGATACCGGCACGCTTCGCTTTACCGGCGATCTGTCGCTCGCAAAGATCGGCAATCTGCCCGATCGGCTCGAGGCGATCGACGCGGCGTCGGTGAAGCATGTCGACCTGAGCGGGGTCGACCGGATCGATACGATCGGCGCTTGGGTCGTCCACCGGTTCGCGGCGCGCAACGATGCGACGATCGATGGGCTCGACGCGAACGACCAGGCGTTGTTCGACCAGGTCGTCGCCTCCGACCAGCCGGTTGCCGCCAGGCCCGTGAAGGTCGGCGCGGTCTCCCGCGTGGTCGGCGAGATCGGCGACGCGGTGGTGCTGTCGGGCAAGACGATGCTCGGCCTGCTCGGGTTTCTCGGCGCGACGACGATCGCGTTCGGCAGCGTCATCCGCCACCCGCGCCGCTTCCGGTTCAATGCCGTGGTCCAGCGGTTCGAGGTCGTCGGCGTCGCCGCGCTCGGCATCGTCGGGCTGATGAGCTTCCTGATCGGCATGGTCATCGCGCAACAAGGCGCGGTCCAGCTGCGGCAGTTCGGCGCGGAGGTGTTCACGATCAACCTCGTCGGTCGCCTGACGATCCGCGAACTCGGCCTGCTGATGACCGCGATCATGGTCGCCGGCCGCTCGGGCTCGGCCTTCGCGGCGCAGTTGGGCACGATGAAGCTCACCGAAGAGATCGACGCGATGCGGACGATCGGCGTGTCGCCGATGGAGGCGCTGGTGCTGCCTCGCGTGTTCGCGGCGATCGTGATGATGCCGCTGCTCGGCTTCTATGCGTCGATCATCGCGATCATCGGCGGCGGGCTGTTGTGCTGGGTCCAGCTCGGCATCCCGCCGGTGACGTTCATCGCGCGTATCCGCGAAGTCGTGCCGATCACGGATCTCTATATCTCGCTGATCAAGGCACCGGTGTTCGGCGCGATCATCGCGATCGCGGGCTGTTTCCAGGGGATGCAGGTCGAATCGGACGCCGAGCAGGTCGGGCTGCGCACCACGTCGGCGGTCGTCCAGGGAATCTTCCTGGTGATCGTGCTCGACGCGTTCTTCGCGGTGTTCTTCACCTGGTTGGGTTGGGACTGATGCCCCGCAAGACGGACAACAAGACAGACGATTTCATCATCTCCGTGAAGGGGCTGAAGAACGCGTTCGGCGATTCGGTGGTGCACGAGGGGCTCGACCTCGACGTGCGGCGCGGCGAGATTCTCGGCGTGGTCGGCGGATCGGGTACCGGCAAGTCGGTGCTGATGCGCTCGATCATCGGGCTGCAGACGCCGGTCGCGGGTGAGATCACGGTGTTCGGCGAGCCCAATATCGGCCGCGAGGAAACCGAGGCGACCGAGATCCGCAAGCGCTGGGGCGTGCTGTTCCAGGGTGGTGCGCTGTTCTCGACGCTGACCGTGGCCGAGAACGTCGAAGTGCCGTTGCGCGAATTCTATCCGGATCTGTCGCCGGCGCTGCTCGCGGAGATCGCGTCGTACAAGGTGGTGATGACGGGCCTGCCCGCGGACGCCGCGAACAAGTTTCCGGCCGAGCTGTCGGGTGGCATGAAGAAGCGCGCCGGTCTTGCCCGTGCGCTCGCGCTCGATCCCGAACTGCTGTTCCTCGACGAGCCGACCGCGGGTCTCGATCCGATCGGGGCGGCGGCGTTCGACGGGCTGACTCAGTCGTTGCAGAAGACGCTGGGGCTGACGGTGTTCCTGATCACGCACGATCTCGATACGCTGTATGCGATCTGCGACCGGGTCGCGGTGCTGGCCGACAAGAAGGTCATCGCGGTCGGGACGATCGACGAGCTGATCGCGCTCGATCATCCGTGGATCGAGGAATATTTCAAGGGGCCACGCGGCCGTGCCGCGGTCGCGACTCAGGAGGCGCACGATCGCGCCGACGAGCAAGCTGCCCAACATCCTACCGAAGTCCAGTCCAAGCAGTCCGCGCCGGACGACGCCGACGCGACATACGCCGAGAAAGAAGCAAGGACGCGCTGATGGAAACCCGTTCGAACCACGTCCTAGTCGGCGCCGTCGTGCTGATCCTGCTGGCCCTGCTGGCGCTGTTCACCGTGTGGATCGCGCGGATCGGCGGCAAGGAAGAGAAGGAATACGACATCTTCTTCCGCCAGTCGGTCGATGGACTCGCGCGCGGCTCTGCCGTCGTGTTCTCGGGCGTGCCGTCGGGGCAGGTGAAGACGATCTCGCTGTGGAAGAACGATCCGCAGTTCGTCCGCGTCCGGATCAGCGTCAACGACGAGACGCCGGTGCTGCAGGGCACGACCGCGTCGATCTCGGGCGTCGGCTTCACGGGCGTCAGCCAGATCTCGCTCGATGGCGCGCGCAAGGGTGCGCCGGCGATCGGCTGCCCCGACACGAAGACGCCGACCGAATGCCCGTACGGCGTGCCGGTGATCCCGACCAAGCTCGGTGGCCTGGGCGCGATCCTGAACTCGGCACCGCAGTTGCTCGAGCGTCTGTCGACGTTGACCGAGCGCCTGACGGGCCTGCTGACCGACCGTAACCAGGCATCGATCGCGGGTATCCTCGAGAACACCAATCGCCTGACCGATGCGCTCGCCGATCGCGGGCCGGAGATCGCCGCGACGCTCGCGCAGACGCGGGTTGCGATCCAGCAGGCGGGCGATGCCGCGCAGCAGTTCGGGGTGCTCGCCAAGACCACCAACGGCGTTCTGTCCGAAGACGTGAAGCCGGCGATGGCGAACCTGAACAAGGCGATCGTCTCCGCGCAGCAGAGCGCCGAAACGCTGAATTCGGCGATCGGCGACGCGCGGCCGGGGTTGCAGGCCTTCTCGAAGACGACGATCCCCGAGGCCAACCGACTGGTTCGCGATCTCCGCACGACCGCCGCGGCGCTGTCGTCGGTCGCCGAGAAGGTCGACCAGCAGGGTGCGAGTTCGCTGATCGGGCAGCAGAAGCTCCCGGATTACAAGGGTAAGTGAGGCACGCCATGAAGACACCGCTCATCCTGATCGCGATGCTGCCACTTGCCGGGTGCATCAGCTTCGGCGCGAAACCGCCCCCCACGCTGCTGACGCTGACGAGTGCATCGTCGGTGCCGGTCGGCCAGAACCAGGATTCGGCGACCGCGAAGTCGATCACGATCCAGGTTCCGGTCGTGCCGCAGTCGCTCGCAACCGCGCGCGTGCCGGTGCAGGCGACGCCGACCTCGATCGCCTACGTGACCGATGCGCAGTGGGCCGAGCCCCCGGCACGCCTGTTCGCGCGGCTGGTGTCGGATACCGTCGCGGCGCGTACCGGACGCGTGGTGTTATCGACCGCACAGTCGATCGGCGATCCCGGCGGGCTGCTGGGTGGCGAGCTGCGCAGCTTCGGACTGGACGCGACGACTCGCGAGGCTGTCGTCACGTTCGATGCATCGCTGACCCGGACGGGCAAGACGACGGTCGAGAAGCATCGCTTCGAAGCGCGCGTGCCGGTCTCGGCGATCGATGCGCCCTCGGCAGCGGCGGGGATCAATCAGGCGGCGAACCAGGTCGCGACCGAAGTGGCGGACTGGATCGGTCGGTGAACGTCCGGTCGGCCTGAACGTTGACGCTCTCTGTTAAGGAGAGCGACGATGCCACAGGGCGACAAGAGCGCGTACACCGACAAGCAGAAGCGCAAGGCCGCGCATATCGCGGACGGCTATGAAGAGCGCGGCGTTCCCGAGAAGGAGGCCGAGGCGCGGGCCTGGGCTGCGGTCAACAAGGATTCGGGCGGGGGTAACCTGTCCGGCTCGGGTCGCGGCAAGCCCGATACGCACGCGTCTTCGCGCGAGGGCGGAAAGCAGGCGGCTGGGCGTAGCGATGCTGCGAAGTCTGCGGCGGCGAAGAAAGGCTGGGAGACCCGCCGAAAAAAGGCTTCCAGCTAGCTAGCGTCTTCTACCCTTCTCCCCTCGGGGGAGAAGGTGGCGCGGCAGCGCCGGATGAGGGGGGCTTCCTCCACCCCCGTCACCTTCCCAACTGGAAAGCGGCACCCAGGCTCTTTCCCACAAGCGGAGAGGGATCAGAGAGCCAGCATCGCCTCCGCTTCGGCCAAATGGAGACGCTCGACCATCTGGCCCTTGAGGCGAATCGCGCCTTTGTCAGCGTTTTCGGGATCTTGAAACGCCGCCACGACCGCGTGCGCCCATGCCAACTGCTCCTCGCTGGGCCCAAAACCGGCGTTGGCCGCATCGATCTGGGACGGGTGGATCAGGGTCTTGCCATCGAATCCCAGCATCGCGCCTTGCGTGCACTCCGCGGCGAACCGGGGCGGGTCGTCCAGCGCGTTGCACACGCCGTCCAGCGCGATGATACCGGCAGCGCGGGCGGCCATGATCGTTGCGGTGAGCGCCGGGATCAGCGGCATGCGATCGGCTCCGAGCCGGCAACGCATCTCCTTGGCGAGGTCGTTGGTGCCGGCAATCAGTGCGGTGAGGCGCGTTTCGGCTGCTGCCGCCGAGAGGGCGGGGAGCGCCAGGATCGCCGCGCAGGTCTCGATCATCGCCCAGATCGGCGGGCCATCTTCACCAAGCGATGCGCGGACCGTGACAAGGTCGGCGACCGAAGAGACCTTGGGGACGAGCACTGCGGCGATGCCGGTCGCGCGGATCGCGGCGATGTCGTCCGCATACCAGGCGGTGTCGAGGCCGTTGACCCGCACGACGAGCTCGCGCTCGCCGAACCCGCCTTCGCGCACTGCTTCGACCACGCGGTCCCGCGCCGCCGCCTTCTCGTCGGGCGCGACGGCATCCTCCAGGTCGAGGATGACGACGTCGCACGCCAGTGTCCGCGCCTTGGCGATCGCCCGTGCGTTGGACGCGGGCATATAGAGCGCGCTGCGGCGGCGTCGGAGCGTCATGGGCGACCCGCCATCAATGCCCGCGTGACCCCGTTGGTCCAGCCGAAGCCGTCCTGGTTGGGGTATTCGCCACCGCCGCCCGGCTTGCGCTCGACGACGTCGTATTTCTCGAGCAGCTTCCCGCTCGCCTGGTATTCGCGATCGACCGAAGCGAGCCAAGCCATGGTGATCTGATCCGCGAGGGCTGTTTCGCCGTAACCGCGCAGGCCTTCGATCGAGACCCACTGGAGCGGGGCCCAGCCATTGGGGTCGTCCCATTGCTGGCCGCTGCCGATCAGGGTGGTGCGCAGGCCGCCTTCGCCGACGAATGGGCGTAGCGCGGTGGCGGTCGCCTTGGCCTGGTCGGGCGTGGCGACCTTGGCGAACAGCGGGAACGCCATTGCCGCGCTGGCGAAGTCGTTCGCGCGGTTGGTGTCCAGGTCATAGTCGGCGAAGAAGCGGCCGTTCCACAGATGCTTGCGGATCGCCGCCGTCCGGGCGGTCGCGCGGGCCGCGTAGGACGTTGCGCAGGCGGTATCGCCGAGCGTCCGGCAGTTCGCGGCGATCGCCTGTTCCATGCCGACCATCAGGCTGTTGAGATCGACCGGCGCGAACCGGGTGGTGCGGATGGTGGCGAGCGTGCGGCCGTCGGCGAGCCAGCGCGACGAGAAGTCCCAACCGCTTTCCGCCGCCGCACGCAGATCGCGGAAGAGTTCGCCGCGGCTACGCGACGGTGTACGGTCGGCGAGTTCGGCGTCCTCGCGATAACTCTCGTCGCGTGGATCGGCGCGGTCGTCCCAATAGCGGTTGAGCAGCGCGCCGTCGAGAAGGCGGACGGCGCGGCGCGATTGCTGGCCGGGCTTGAGCGTGTCGGCGCCGGCCATCCAGAATGCGTGTTCGGCGCGAAGCTGGCGGGTGCGGTTGGCGAGTGTCTTCGGATCGCGCGAGAGACCGGCGATCAGGTAGAAGACCGGCGGTTGCGAACGGCTGAGATAGTAAGTGCGCGTGCCGTTCGGGATATGGCCGTAGCGGTCAATCAGGTTGCCAAAATCGACCACCATGTCCTCGACCAGATCCTGCCGGCCGGAACGCTGGACGCCGAGCAGCGTGAAATAGCTGTCCCAGTAATACATCTCGCGAAAGCGTCCGCCGGGGACGACGTAGCGCTTCGGCAGGGTCAGCGCGGACGAGCCGGCGGGGACGGTCGTTTGGGTGCGCGTGAGTTGCGGCCAGAGTGCGTCGATATGCACCGTCAGGGTGAGGCGCTCGGTGGAAGCGCGCGCGGCTGGCGTAGTCGGGATCGTGAAGTTCGTCTCCACGAACTGGCGCAGTGCCGGCTCGGCGTCGCAGCGACATTTGGCGTAGTCGGCCAGGATCGCCTTCGCCGGACGCTTCGGCGTCGCGTCGGCGAAGGTCTTCGAGTCCGGGAACAGGCCGCGCATCTGCACGGCTTTGTAGAGCGGGCCGAACAGTTGCGCGGGGGACCGCGGCGCGGGCGATGCCGCGACCAGCACCGTCGACAGCGCGAGCAGGCCGTACCGCATCAGGTGACGACATCCGGCGCGGTGCGGCCGGTATGCTCCGCGATCCTCGCGATCGATTCCGCGGCGGCGACGATGCTGGCGAGCATCTCGCCGGTGTCGCGGTCTAGGTTGCCGCCGACGGGCTCGTAGCGTTCTAGGTACACGCGCAAGGTCGCACCGGTGGTGCCGGTGCCCGACAAACGGAACACGACGCGGCTGCCGCCTTCGAACAGGATGCGGACGCCCTGGTTGCGGCTGATCGAGCCATCGGTCGGGTCGGTATAGGCGAACTCGTCCGCGGTCTCGACGGTGAGGTCGCCGAATTGCTGGCCGGGGAGGGTGGCGAGGCTCGCGCGCAAGGCCGCCATCAACGCGTCGGCGCGCGGGGTCTCGACGCCTTCGTAATCGTGGCGGGCATAGTAGTTACGGCCGAACTTCGCCCAGTGATCGCGGGCGATCGCGTCGACGCTTTCACCGCGGACGGCGAGAATGTTAAGCCATAGGAGGACTGCCCACAGGCCGTCCTTCTCGCGGACATGGTCGGAGCCGGTGCCGGCGCTTTCCTCGCCGCAGATCGTCGCCATGCCGGCGTCGAGCAGATTGCCGAAAAACTTCCAGCCGGTCGGCGTCTCGTAGGCGGGGATGCCGAGCGCTTGCGCGACGCGGTCGGCGGCGGCGCTGGTCGGCATCGAACGCGCGATGCCCTTGAGCCCGCCTGCATAGCCCGGCGCGAGGTGCGCGTTGGCGGCCAGAATCGCGAGGCTGTCCGAGGGAGTGACGAAGCGGTGCTTGCCGATGATCAGGTTGCGGTCGCCGTCGCCGTCCGACGCTGCGCCGAAATCGGGCGCATCCGGAGCCATCATCGTCTCGTACAAGGCGTGCGCGTGGACGAGGTTGGGATCGGGGTGGTGGCCACCGAAATCGGGCAGGGGCTCGCCATTGCGGACGGTGCCGGGCGCGAAGCCGAGGCGGCGTTCGAGGATCTCGGTCGCATAGGGCCCGGTGACAGCGCTCATCGCGTCGAACGCCATCGTCAGTTTTGCGGCACGGATCGCGTCGAAATCGAACAGCGTCTCCATAAGCGCGGCGTAATCCTCGACCGGGCCGACGACCTCGACGGGCATATCCCCGACCGTGACCTCGCCGTCGGTGTCGAGGTCGATATCGTCGGCGTCGACGGTCAGCCAGCGGTCGATCTCGAGCGTGCGCGCGTTGATCGCGTCCGTCACGAACTCGGGCGCGGGCCCGCCATTGGCGATGTTGTACTTGATCCCGAAGTCCTCGTCGGGACCGCCGGGGTTGTGGCTTGCCGAGAGGACGAGGCCACCGATCGCGCCACTCTTACGGATCATGTGGCTGGCCGCCGGGGTCGAGAGGATGCCGCCGCGGCCGACGATCACGCGGCCGAAGCCGTTCGCTGCCGCCATGCGGATCGCGACCTGGATGACTTCGCGGTTGAGAAAGCGGCCGTCGCCACCGATGACCAGCGTCGAGCCGGCCTTGTCCGCGACCACGTCGAACACGCTCTGGACGAAGTTCTCGGCGTAGTTCGGCTGCTGGAAGACCTTCACCTTCTTGCGCAGTCCCGATGTGCCGGGCTTCTGGTCGGTATACGGCGTGGTCGATACGGTGCGGATCATGCGGTCCCCGTCAGGCTTGCGTAAAGGTCTGCGTAGCGGCGGCCGCTCTCGTCCCACGAGAAGTCCGCGCGCATCGCGTTGCGCTGCAACATGGACCAGCGATCGGGGCGTGCATAGAGCGCCATCGTTCGGCGCAGCGCGTGGCTGAGTGCTTCGGGCGTGACCCCGTCATGCTGGACGCCGGTGGCGACGCCCGCGGCGATCGCGGCTTCGTTCGCGTCGATCACGGTGTCGGCGAGGCCGCCGGTGCGCGCGACGACGGGGATGCAGCCGTAGGCGAGTCCGTAGAGCTGCGTCAGGCCGCAGGGTTCGAACCGCGACGGGATCAGGATCGCGTCGGCACCGCCTTGGAGCAGGTGCGAGACGGGTTCGTCATAGCCGATGCGGACGCCGATCCGGCCGGGATGGCGTTCGGCGGCGGCGAGGAACGCGAGTTCGAGTTCGGCATCGCCCGAGCCGAGCAGCCCGAGACGACCGCCGAGCGCGACGAGTTCGTCGAGAGCGCCGGCGAGGACGTCCATCCCCTTCTGCCAGGTTAGGCGGCTGATGACGGTGAAGATCGGGCCGTCGCCGGCGTCGAGGCCGAACAGGGTTTCGACCGAGCGCTTGTTGGTGCGGCGGCGGGCGAGCGTGCGAGCGGTGTAGCGGGCGGGGAGGGCCGCATCCGTCTCGGGGTTCCAGACGGCGGGGTCGATGCCGTTGACGATCCCGGTGACGCGACCGGCGCGGTCGTTGATGAGCCCTTCGAGGCCCATCCCGAATTCGCCGCGGCGGATTTCGGCAGCGTAGGTCGGGCTGACGGTGGTGATCGCGTCGGCGGCTTCGAGGCCGGCCTTGAGGAAGCCGACACCGCCGTAATATTCCACGCCGTCGAGCGCGAAGGCTTCATCGGGGAGCGCGAGGTCGGCGAAGATGTCGTGGCCGTAGCGGCCCTGGAACGCGATGTTGTGGATCGTGACGACCGTCTTGGCGGGGGCGCCGGGGCCGGGGGCGTAGCGGAGATAGGCCGGGGCCATCGCTGCCTGCCAGTCGTGCGCGTGGAGAATGTCGAAGTCGTAGCCGGGGACCGTGCCCGAGGCGAGATCGGCGGCGGCACGGCTGAACGCGGCGAAGCGACGCCAGTTGTCGGACCAGTCCGCGCCGGTCGCGTCGCCGTACGGGCCGCCGCCTCGGGCAAACAGTGCGGGGGCGTCGAGGACCAGTAGCGCGTGGTCGCCGATCTTGGTCTTGAGGATGCGGGCTTCGGTGCCGAGCAGGTCGGTGTAACGATGGACGACTTTCGCGCGCTTGGTGACGGCGGCGAGGGCTGGGTAGCCGGGGAGGAAGGTCGTGAGGGCTACGTTATGCGGCGCGAGCGCGGCCGGGAGCGCGCCGACGACATCTGCGAGACCGCCGGTTTTAATGAGGGGATAGGCTTCGGAGGCGACGGAGAGGACGCGCATCATATCGGCGCTCCGGTTGGGAAGATACTACTGCTCCCCTCCCTGGAAGGGAGGGGCCGGGGGTGGGTTGGTGTGGGGCGTGCGAACCGACTGCCAATGGGCCGACCCACCCCCAACCCCTCCCTTCCAGGGAGGGGGGCAGGTATCGCCAAGTGCATCACGCGGTCAGCCGGTCGATCATGGATTTGGTTACCAGCACCACGCCGTTGTCGGTGCGGCGGAAGCGTTGGGCGTCCGATTCCGCGTCCTCGCCTACGACCAGACCGTCGGGGATTTCTACGCCGCGATCAACCACCACCTTCGACAACCGCGCGCCGCGGCCGATCACGCAGTGCGGGAGGATCACCGCTTGATCCAACATCGAATAGCTGTGCGCGCGGGTGCCGGTGAAGATCAGGCTGCGATGGATCGAGGAGCCGGAGATGATGCAGTCGCCCGACACGAGGCTCGACACCGCCTCGCCGCGGCGGCCGTCGTCGGCGTGGACGAACTTCGCGGGTGGCGTGACCTCGGAATAGGTCCAGAGGGGCCAGCTGCGGTCGTAGAGGTCTAGCTTGGGCACCACATCGGTGAGGTCGATGTTCGCCTCCCAATAGGCGTCGACCGTGCCGACGTCGCGCCAATAGGCCTCGACCTCGAGCCCCGAGCGGACGCAGCTGTCCGAGAATCGATGCGCGACCGCCTTGCCGTGCTTGACGAGGTAGGGGATGATGTCCTTGCCGAAATCGCGCGAGGAACCGGGCGTCTCGGCGTCGCGACGGAGCTCGTCGAACAGCAGCTTGGTGTGGAAGACGTAGATCCCCATCGATGCCAGCGCGATGTCCGGGTTGCCGGGGATCGCGGGCGGATCGGCGGGCTTCTCGACGAACGCGGTGACGTTGTCGTGCTCGTCCACCGCCA
Source organism: Sphingomonas sp. OK281 (assembly GCF_900115295.1). Taxonomy (GTDB): domain Bacteria; phylum Pseudomonadota; class Alphaproteobacteria; order Sphingomonadales; family Sphingomonadaceae; genus Sphingomonas. The sequence continues at coordinate 707,624 of NZ_FOVZ01000002.1, forward strand.
TCACGCCGAAGCCGACCGCCTCCATCCGCGGCACTTCGAGGCAGGCGATGGTGACGTCCGCGCCGGTCTCGCAATGCTGTTGCAGGATCAGCTCGTAATCCATCTTGTAGATGTGGTCGCCTGCCAGGATGACCATGTATTCGGGCGCGTGGCTCTCGATGATGTCGATGTTCTGGTAGACCGCGTCGGCCGTGCCCTCATACCATTGGAACTCGCTGATGCGCTGCGACGCGGGCAGGATGTCGAAGCTCTCGTTGCGTTCCGAGCGGAGGAAGTTCCAGCCGCTCTGGAGATGGCGGATCAGCGAATGCGCCTTGTACTGCGTCGCGACCCCGATCCGGCGAATGCCCGAGTTGATCGCGTTGGACAGCGCGAAATCAATGATGCGCGCCTTGCCGCCGAAATACACCGCGGGTTTGGCGCGCGTATCGGTCAGCTCCATCAGGCGACTGCCGCGGCCGCCGGCCAGCACATACGCCATCGCGTCGCGCGCCAATGGCTGTCCCCGCCGTTCCACCATGTCAGTCTCTCCCTAATATTCGGCAGTATAACGCGCCGTCACCCGCCGGTTGTTCCGTCGTTGCGCCGGATCGGTCTTCGAACTCGATCAGCCTTCGTATTCGAGCATGATCGTCGCCAGCGGCGGCAGCGTGACCCAGGCCGCACCGTCCTTCGCGACGACGCCGCCGAGATTGCCGAGGCCACTGCCCCAATAGTCATGCGCGTCGCTGTTGATGATCTCGCACCAGCGGCCATCGTGCGGCAGCGGCACGCGGTAGGGCGCGCGGGCGATCGGCGTCATGTTCGCGACGATCGCGATCGGCTTCGCGCCGGGGGCCTTGCGCAACCACGCGAACACCGAATTGGCGGCGTCGTCGGCGACCAGCCACTCGAAGCCCTCCGCCTCGCAGTCGCGCGCATGCAGCGCCGGCTTCTCGCGGTAGACGGTGTTGAGGTCGCGGACGAGGTTGCGGATGCCTTCGTGGCTGCGCGCGTTGCGCAGGTCCCAATCGAGCGCGCGCGCTTCCGACCATTCCCGGCGCTGCGCGAACTCCTGGCCCATGAAGAGCAGCTTCTTGCCCGGATAGCCCCACATGAACGCGTAATAGGCGCGCAAGTTTGCGAATTGCTGCCAGTCGTCGCCGGGCATCTTGGTCAGCAGCGAGCCCTTGCCGTGGACCACTTCGTCATGGCTCAAGGGCAGGACGAAATTCTCGCTGAACGCGTACACCAGCCCGAAATTGATCTCGCCGTGGTGGTGTTTCCGGTGCAGCGGGTCGCGCGCCATGTACTGGAGCGTGTCGTGCATGAAGCCCATGTTCCACTTGAACCCGAAGCCCAAGCCGCCGCTCTTGCCGTCGTCGCTCACCGGCGCGGAGACGCCCGGCCACGAGGTCGACTCCTCGGCGATCGTGAAGACGCCGGGGTGCTGGCCGTAGATCTCGCGGTTCATGTCGCGGAGGAACGCGACGGCTTCCCAATTCTCGCGGCCACCGTCTTCGTTGGGGATCCATTCGCCGCTTTTGCGCGAGTAATCGCGGTACAGCATCGACGCGACCGCATCCACGCGCAGGCCGTCGATATGATAGCGCTCGGCCCAGAACAGCGCGTTGTTGACGAGGAACGACGCGACTTCGCGCCGCCCGAAATTATAGATCGCGGTGTTCCAGTCGGGGTGGAAGCCGAGCCTTGGATCCTCGTGTTCGTACAGCGCGGTGCCGTCGAACTTCGCCAGCCCGAACGCGTCGGTCGGGAAATGCGCGGGGACCCAGTCGAGCAGGACGCCGATCCCGGCGATATGCGCGCCATCGACGAACCGCGCGAAGCCATCGACGTCGCCGAAGCGCGCGGACGGCGCGTAGAGCCCGGTGGTCTGGTAACCCCAGCTCGGGTCGTACGGATGTTCGCTGATCGGCAGGAATTCGATGTGCGTGAAGCCCATCTCGACCACGTACGGGATCAGGCGGTCAGCAAGCGCGTCCCAGGTCAGGAACCAGTCGTTCTCGTCACGGTCCCAGGATCCGGCGTGGACCTCGTAGATGCTGATCGGCACGCGGCGTGGATCGACCGACGACCAGTGTTTCCGATGATCGGTGTCGGCCCAGTCGTGCGCGAGTTTCCGCGTGATCGAGGCGTTGGCGGGGCGGAGTTCGGACGCGAACGCGAACGGGTCGGCCTTGAGCGGTTGTAGCTGGCCATCGGGGCCGACGATCTCGAACTTGTACGCGCGGTATTCGGCGATGTCGGGGATGAAGATCTCCCACACGCCGACGTCGCCGCGCTTGCGCATCGCGTGACGGCGGCCGTCCCAGTCGTTGAAGTCGCCGACGACCGAGACGCGCTGCGCATTGGGGGCCCAGAGCGCGAAGTGGACGCCGTGCGCGCCCTCGTGCTCGATCAGGTGCGCGCCCATCTTGTCGTGGAGGCGGCGGTGCGTGCCCTCCGCCATGAGCAGATCGTCGATCGGGCCGAGCACGGGGCCGAAGCTGTAGGGGTCGGTGACCCACCACGACGTGTCGCCCGCCTCCGCGTGGTATTTCACCGGCTGTTGCGTGCCGTCGATCGGACCCTCGAACAGGCCGCGATCGTCGATGCGGGGGAGGGTGCCGAGCGCGGTGCCGTCGAGTGCGTGCGCCTCCGCCGTGTCCGCGCCCGGCAGCCAGACGCGTGCGAACACGCCGGTCGGGCCGCTGTGGACGCCGAGCAACGAGAACGGATCGTCGTGACGCCCTTCCAGCAGGGCAACGATGGCGCCTTCGGGTGGCTTCACATCACCGTCCAGATCTCGCGCGCATATTCGCGGATCGTGCGGTCGGACGAGAACCAGCCGACGCGCGCGACGTTGCGCACGGTCGAGGCGACCCACGCATCGCGGTCGTTCCAGCGCGTGTCGACCGCGCGCTGGGCTGTGGCATAGCTGTCGAAATCGGCGGCGAGCATGAACCAGTCGCCGTCGTACAGCCCGCCCATCAAGCCGGCGTAGCGCGTCTTGTCGTCGGGCGAGAACACGCCGGACGCGATCGCCGATACCGCCTGGCGGAGTTCGTTCGAGCCATCGATGACACTGCGCGGATCATAGCCATTGGCGCGCTTCGCCTCGACCTCGTCCGCGGTCATGCCGAAAATGAAGATGTTGTCGTCGCCGACGCGGTCCTTGATCTCGATGTTCGCGCCGTCGAGCGTGCCGATCGTGAGCGCGCCGTTCATCGCGAACTTCATGTTGCCGGTGCCCGACGCCTCGAGTCCGGCGGTCGAGATCTGCTCGCTCAGATCGGCGGCGGGGATGATTTTCTCCGCCAGCGACACGTTGTAGTTGGGCAGGAACGCGACCTTGAGCAGCCCACCGACCGACGGGTCGGCGTTGATCCGGCGCGCGACGTCGTTCGCCAGCTTGATGACGAGTTTCGCGTTGTGATAGCTCGACGCCGCCTTTCCCGCGAACAGCTTCACGCGGGGCGTCCAGTCCCGTTCCGGGTGGCTGCGGATTTGGTCGTAGAGCGCGACCGTCTCGATGATGTTGAGAAGCTGGCGCTTATACTCGTGGATGCGCTTGATCTGGACGTCGAACATCGCGTCCGGGTCGACGCGGAGCCCCATCGTCTCCTTGATGTGATTAGCCAGTGCCACCTTGTTCGAACGCTTCACGCTCGCAAAGCGCTCCCTGAAACCGGAATCGTCGGCGAAAACATCCAGATCGACGAGCTTTTCGGCATCGTCGAGGAAGCCGTCGCCGATCGCATCGCGGATCAGCGCGGTCAGGCCGGGGTTGCACTGCTGGAGCCAGCGACGCGGCGTGATGCCGTTGGTCTTGTTGTTGATCCGCGTCGGGTAGAGTTTGTGGAGATCGGCGAAGACCGTCTTCTTCATGAGCTGCGTATGCAGCGCGGCGACGCCATTGACGCTGTGCGAGCCGGCAAAGGCGAGGTTCGCCATCCGCACGCGGCGCTCGCCACCCTCGTCGATCAGGCTGATCGCCGCGATTGCGCGGTCGTCAATGCCGTCAGTACCCCGAGCCTCACGTAGCAGCTTGGCGTTGATCGCGTAGACGATCTGCATGTGGCGGGGGAGCAGGCGTTCGAACAGCGGCAGCGGCCAACTCTCCAGCGCCTCGGGCAACAGCGTGTGGTTGGTGTAGCCGAAGGTGGCGCGCGTGATCTTCCACGCCTCGTCGAACGCGAATTCGTGATGGTCGATCAGCAGCCGCATCAATTCGGCGACCGACACCGCGGGGTGCGTGTCGTTGAGCTGGATCGCGGCCTTGTCGGGCAGCGTGCGGATGTCGCCGAAATACTGGATGTGGCGGCGGACGATGTCCTGGATCGACGCGGACGAGAAGAAATACTCCTGGCGCAGGCGGAGTTCCTGGCCGGCGGCGGTGGAGTCGTTGGGGTAGAGGACGCGCGTGAGCGTCTCGGCGCGCAACTGGTCGGCGAGCGCGCCGGTGAAATCGCCGGCGTTGAAGCGGTCGAGCTTGATCGGATCGAACGCGCGGGCGGTCCACAGGCGGAGCGTGTTGACGTGCTTGCCGCGCCAGCCGACGACGGGGGTGTCGACGGCAGTCGCCTCGACCGCCTCGGATGGGCTCCAGTGGACCTGGCCGCTGTCTGATGCCGTCACTTCGCCGCCGAAGCCGACGAAATAGGCGCTCTCGCGGCGTTCGAACTCCCACGGATTGCCGTGCGCGAGCCAGTTCTCGGGCATCTCTACCTGCCAGCCATCGTCGATCCGCTGGCGGAACATGCCGTTCACGTAGCGGATGCCGTAGCCGTAGGCGGGCAGCGCGAGGCTCGCCATGCTCTCCATGAAGCAGGCGGCAAGCCGGCCGAGGCCGCCATTGCCGAGCGCCGCGTCGGGCTCGATCTCTTCGAGTTCGGCGAGGTCGACGCCGTGGAGCTTCAGCGCCTGCGTGACTTCGTCGTTGCGCTGGAGGTTGGTCACCGCGTCGCGCAGCAGCCGGCCGATCAGGAATTCGAGGCTGAGATAATAGACGCGCTTGGCGCCAGCCGCGTGCGCCGCCTTGGTGGACGCCATCCAGCGTTCGACGATGTCGTTGCGGACGGTCAGGATCGTCGCGGCGAGCCAGTCGTGCGGGCGGGCGGCCTGCGCATCCTTGCCGATGCGGTGGACCAGCGTGTCGAGGATCGAGTCGGCCAGATCCTGGATGACGGGTGCTTGAACGGGCGGCTGTACGGCAGGATCTGAGGTCACGCGGTTTCCGAAATCGTTACGGTCGCGGCGATCCTAGCCGTCCGCGAGCCGATGTCACGCGGACTTCCTTCCCGTGATGGAAAAGAAGGTTGTCGATCAATGCTTTGAATTTGGGATGATCCATCACCGCGCTGGGGCGGTGGTGGACAGGGTAGGGTTCGAACCTACGTAGGAGAAACTCCGGCAGATTTACAGTCTGCTGCCTTTAACCACTCGGCCACCTGTCCAGGCCGCTTTTGCAAGCGCCGCTCTTTCAAGCGAGGCGGCTCAATGGCGAAGCGCGCTCGGTGTGTCAACGCAGGTTTTGCGAAGTTTCGTGGTTCATAGTTGCCGCGGGAGCGGAATGCCGACAAGGACGCGGCATACACAGACACGATAGAGAGCGAATATGGCACGCAAGGGACACAGGCCGAGCAAGGCACCGGCAGGCCGCCCCCGCTTCTGGGGCAAGCACGCGGTCGGGGCGGCGCTCGCCAATCCGGAGCGCACGGTCCGCAAAATCCTCGGCACGCGCGAGGCGCTGGCCGGGTTCGACCTGCCCGCCGACGTGCCGGTGACCTATGCCGAGGCGATGGATCTGGCGCGGCTGGTGCCGGGCGACGCGCCGCACCAGGGCGTGGTGATCGAGGTCGAGCCGCTCGAGGACATGTGGCTCGCCGACCTGCTCGAGCACGGCAAGGACGACAACCGTCCGCTGGTGATCCTCGACGGCGTGACCGATCCGCATAACGTCGGCGCGATTCTGCGCTCGGCGGCGGCATTCGATGCGCTCGGGATCATTACGCCGGATCGCAACGCGCCGCCGGAATCGGGGACGATCGCTCGGGCGGCTTCGGGTGCGCTCGAGAGCGTGCCTTGGATCCGGGTGGTGAACCTTGCGCGCGCTCTGGAGGAGATTGCGGCGGCGGGGTTCTGGCGGATCGGGCTGACGGGCCACGCGACGCAGACGCTGTCGGAAGCGATGGGCACGCAGCGGATCGCGATCGTGCTCGGCGCGGAAGGCGAGGGCATGCGGCAGAATACCGAGCAGCATTGCGACGAGCTGGCGAAATTGCCGATCTCGGAGAAGGTGGAGAGCCTCAACGTGTCGAACGCCGCGGCGATCGCGTTGTATGCGATAACGACGCGGTGACCTGAACTCCCTCGCCCCTACGGGGAGAGGGAAGGGGCCCGCCGCCCTTGCGGTGGGAAGGGAGAGGGGAGTGAGGCTCGGGACGGTTCATCCCAACAGCCCCTCTCCCTTCCGTCGCAAGCGCGCCTCCCTCCCTCTCCCCGGAGGGGCGAGGGACAGGGGGAATCAGTCCTCTTCGGCGATCTTTACCTTCAGGCCATCCAGCCCTTCGGTCAGCTCGATCTGGCAAGACAGCCGTGAAAACTCATCACGATCACTCGTCGAATCAAGCAAATCATCCTCGTCCGGCCCCATCGGCTTCAGTTTGCCCGCAAAGTCCGGGTCGACATGGACGTGGCAGGTGGCGCACGAGCAGCAGCCGCCGCACAGCGCCAGGATCTCGTCGATGCCGGCGTCGCGAATGACTTCCATCACCGAAAGGCCCGCCTCGCCGATGATCTCGCGTTCTTCCCCTTCGCGCGTCACGACGATAAGCTTGGGCATGTCATTCTCCGAAAAATCTTCGTGCGTTCATGCCGTTGCGCGCGCCAGGGATCAAGCATCATGGGCCTGAGCGCAGACCAACTCGACACCGCGATGGCGGCGTTGTGCGAAATCGAGCCGGCGTTCGCGGTCGCGATCGGCAATGCTGGCCACCCCGCACCCCGGATCAGCGAGCGCGGCTTCGCGACGTTGCTGCGGACGATCGTCGGGCAGCAGGTTAGCGTCGCCTCGGCTGCGGCGGTGTGGAACAAGCTCGACGCGGTGGTCGGCGGCGCAGGCGATCCGGCGAAGATCGCCACCGCCAGCGATGAGTTGCTGAAGAGCGCCGGCCTCTCCCGCCAGAAACTCGGCTATGCCCGCAGCCTCGCCGACGAGGTGACGAGCGGCCGGCTCGACCTCACTAACCTGCCCGAGGACGACGAGGAGGCGATCGCCGCTTTGGTCCGCGTGAAGGGGATCGGCCGCTGGTCGGCGGAAATCTACCTGCTGTTCGCGGAAGGCCGCACTGACATCTGGCCGGCTGGCGACCTAGCGATTCAGATCGAGGTTGGTCGGATTCTCGGCCACGAGACGCGCCCCAGCGAGAAACTCACGCGCGAAGTGGCCGAAGCCTGGCGTCCGCACCGCGGCGCCGCGGCGATCTTCGCGTGGCATCATTATCAGGCGGACATGAAGGTCATCTAACTTCCTACTCCCCTCCCTGGAAGGGAGGGGGCGGGGGTGGGTCGGTTTCCACATGTTCGGACATTGGTGGCTCAAGCGGGCCGACCCACCCCCAACCCCTCCCTTCCAGGGAGGGGAGACGCTTCCTATGTATTCCTTACTTACGCCGCACATGTCGGCCCGGCGAAAGCCGGCATCTCTCAATTCAAACCGCGACACCCGCCAGCCGGAACACCCCAGTTATCGCTGGAGTGACGGGCCGGAGGTGAACGCATTGTCACCCGACTCGCCAGCCACGCCTTGTCCCCTTCCCCTCGTTCCGGCAAAGCACCCCCCGATGTCAGCCCCCAATCTCCCCGCGTCCGGCTTCGCCAACTCGCTCGCCGAGAGCCACCGCACCGTAGTCGTTCCCGAAGGCGCATCGTTCTGGCGGCGGCTGTTCGCGTTCGTGGGGCCGGGGTATCTCGTCGCGGTCGGCTATATGGACCCCGGCAACTGGGCGACCGACATCGCCGGCGGCTCGGCGTTCGGCTACACGTTGCTATCGGTAGTGTTGCTGTCGAACCTGATGGCGATGGTCCTGCAAGCGCTCTCCGCACGCCTCGGCATCGTCGCCGGGCTCGACCTCGCGCAGGCCTGTCGCGCGCATTATTCGAAGCCGGTCTCGGTCGCGCTCTGGTTCCTGTGCGAGATCGCGATCATTGCCTGCGATCTCGCCGAAGTGCTTGGTACCGCGATCGCGCTGAAGCTGCTGTTCGGCCTGCCGCTGGTCTACGGCGTCGTCCTCACCGCGCTCGACGTGTTCCTGATCCTCGCGCTGCAACGCTTCGGCTTCCGCAAGCTCGAGGCGTTCGTCGTCGCCTTGCTCGTCATCATCGCGGGCTGCTTCGTCTTCGAGCTGTTCCTCGCGCGGCCCGAATGGGCAGGCGTGCTCGGCGGGCTGGTGCCGACCACGCAGATCGTCACCAACCCGGCGATGCTCTACATCGCGATCGGCATCCTCGGCGCGACCGTGATGCCGCACAATCTCTACCTCCACTCGTCGATCGTCCAGACCCGCGCCTTCGCCAAGGACACCGCGGGCAAGCGCGACGCGATCACGATGGCGACGATCGACGGTACCGTCGCGCTCGGGCTGGCGTTCTTCATCAACGCGGCGATCCTGATCCTTGCGGCGGCGACCTTCCACGTCGCCGGCCGCACCGACGTCGCCGAGATCGACCAGGCGTACCAACTGCTCGCCCCGATGCTCGGCATGGGCGCGGCGAGTGTGCTCTTCGCGGTCGCGCTGCTCGCGTCGGGACAGAACTCGACGGTGACGGGCACGCTCGCCGGTCAGATCGTGATGGAGGGTTTCCTCAACCTGCGCATGCCGGTCTGGGCACGGCGTCTGGTGACGCGGCTGCTCGCGATCGTGCCCGCGGTGTTCGTAGTCGGTGCGTCGGGCGACGCCGGGGCGACGAAACTGCTGGTGCTCAGCCAGGTCGTGCTCAGCCTGCAGCTCCCGTTCGCGGTCGTGCCGCTCGTCAAGTTCACCGGCGACCGCACGATCATGGGAGACCTGGTCAGTCCGGCTTGGCTAAAGATCCTCGCATGGGTGATCGCCGCCGTGATCATCGGGCTGAACGGCACGCTGCTCTACGGCATGCTGTAGATACGAAAACGGCGGCCGATCGCTCGGCCGCCGTGTCGTCATAGTTAGCTTCGGCTGAAGCTCAGCGGCACTTCACGTTGCCGCGGTCGACCGAGCGGCCGAGCAAGGCGCCGCCACCGGCACCCGCCAGCGTGCCGAGCGTACCGCCACCGATCAGGTTCGCCAGCGCGCCGCCGCCGAGTGCACCGATCACGAGGCCTGTCGTGCCGTCGTTGCGCTTGCAATAGGCGCGGCCATCGCGACCACGATAAATCCGGTCGTTGCGGCTCAGGCGGCGCTCACGATACTTGCCATCGCGGTAGCTGTTCGACGGATCCCAGTTACGGTCATCGCCACGCCAGTTGCGATCATTGCCGCGGCGGTCGTTGTCGTAACGCCGATCGTCACGATCGCGACGGTCGTTGTTGTCGCGGCGATCGTCGTAACGCTGTGCGGTCGCGGCGGTCGGCAGCATCGCCGGCGCTGCGACGGCGACCGACATCAACGCTGCGATAAGATGCTTCTTCATGAACTTTGCTCCTGATGCATGGCAGCGTAACCCGCACGGCACCGGAAAAGTTCAAACCGCCTAGTTCAGACGGTCGCCGAATCCGCCATCGAGCAGTCGTGGCCGTTGCCGGTCTCGACCTGCAACGTCGCGTGGCCGATCCCGAATTTATCGTGGAGCATCGTCCTCGCGTCGCTGAGGAACCGGTCGCCGGGGTGACCGGCGGGCATCACCAGGTGCGCGGTGAGGACGGGTTCGGTGGTGCTCATCGGCCAGATGTGGAGATCGTGGATCTCGCTGACGCCGGGCAGGCCGCACAGCGCCTCGTCGACATGGTCGAACTCGATCCCGCGGGGGACGGCGGACAGCGACATCTCGACGGTCTCGCGGAGCAGGCCCCAGGTCTGCCAGAAGATCAGGACCGCGATGACGATGCTGACCGCAGGGTCGATCCAGGTGAGGCCGGTGCGCCAGATCACGAAGCCCGCGATCACGACGCCCGCCGACACCAGCGCATCGGCGGCCATGTGGAGATAGGCGCCGCGGATGTTGACGTCGCCCTTGCGACCGCGTGCGAACATCCACGCGGTGAGCGCGTTGACGGCGATGCCGATGCCCGCGACCATCGACACGGTCAGGCCGGCGGTGGGGGCGGGATCGGAGAAGCGCTGCGACGCCTCCAGCACGATCGCGCCGAGCGCGACCAGCAGCAGCAACGCGTTGGCCAGTGCGGCAAGGATCGTCGAGCCCTTCAGCCCGTAGGTGTAGCGCTTGGTCGGTGCCGTGCGCGCGAGCATCGTGCCGCCCCAGGCGACGACGAGGCCGAGCACGTCGCACAGATTGTGGCCGGCGTCGGCGAGCAGCGCGACCGAGTCGATCCGCAGGCCGACGATCGCCTCGACGACGACGAACACGATGTTGAGGCCGATGCCGATCGCGAAGGCGCGGTCGAACGAGGCCGGGGCGTGGCTGTGGCCGTGTCCGCCATGGGAGTGTGAGTGACCATGCGAATGGCCGTGGTCGTGCCCGTGATGATGTCCGCCCAAAGCCCGCGCTCCGCTAAATCCGGCCGCCGCCTAGCATTGACGTATCGTGAGATACTAGGACGTGAGCGAGCATTCTCCCGCCCGCTTGAAATACAACGGGCTCCCCTCCCTGGAAGGGAGGGGCCGGGGGTGGGTAGGCCGGTTTATGCCGCAACGGCAAGGACATGCGGAACCCGACCCACCCCCAACCCTCTCTTCCAGGGAGGGGAGCAGCTTACCCGCTCCGTCACCACGTCACCCGCCACTCCGTCACCCCGGCGGAGGCCGGGGCCCACCGGCCCGCACGCTCAGTTCTCCCGACCATGCGGAACAGTGGATGCCGGAACGAGGCTCTCCTGAGCGAAGCCGAAGGGTCCGGCATGACGGTGGAAGCGGTCAGCCCTCGTTGGCCAACGCCTTCAACCGGTACAACGCCTCCAGCGCATCCCGCGGGCTCATCGCATCGATATCCAGTTTCGCCAGATCCTCGCGCAACACATCGCACGCCGCCTCCTCGACCTGAGCCGCCGCCGCAAACAACGGCAGATCGTCCAACCCCGCCGCCAAACCACCCGTCTTCGCGCGCCCAGCCTCGAGCTTCGCCAGCACCGCCTTCGCGCGCGCCACCGTCACCGGCGACATCCCCGCCAGTCGTGCCACCGCCAGCCCGTAGCTCCGATCCGCCGGCCCATCGGCGAGTTCGTGGAGCAGCACCAGCTCCCCTTTCCACTCCCGCGCACGGACATGATGCAACGACAGCGCCTCGCACCGCTCCGCCAACCGCGTCAGCTCATGATAATGCGTAGCGAACAGGCAGCGGCAGCGATTATCCTCATGGATCGCCTCGACCACCGCCCAGGCGATCGCGAGCCCGTCATAGGTCGAAGTCCCGCGCCCGACCTCGTCGAGGATCACGAAAGACCGCGGCGTCGCCTGCGCCAGGATCGCCGCGGTCTCGACCATCTCGACCATGAACGTCGACCGCCCGCGCGCGAGATTGTCCGACGCGCCGACGCGGCTGAACAGGCGATCGACCAGCCCCAGCGTGGCCTTGGTCGCGGGTACGTACGACCCCGCCTGCGCGAGGACCGCGATCAGCGCGTTCTGGCGGAGGAAGGTCGATTTACCGCCCATGTTCGGGCCGGTGACGAGCCACAGCCGCGACGCCTCCGACAGATTGCAGTCGTTGGCGACGAACCGGTCGCCCGACTTCGCCACCGCCGCCTCGACCACCGGATGCCGGCCGCCCTCGATCTCGAAGCACGCGTGATCCACGAGCTGAGGCCGCGCCCAGGCGCCTTCCGCCGCACGCTCGGCCAGCCCTGCGGCGACGTCTAGCCGCGCGAGCGCATCCGCCGTCGCCGCAATCGCCTCGCGCCCGGCCAGAGCCTGCGCCGTCAGTTCTTCCAGATGCGCCGCCTCCGCCGCCAACGCATGCGCGCCGGCCTGCGACACCTTAGCCGCGACCTCGTGCAGCGCAGGGGTATTGAACCGCACCACGCCCGCGAGCGTCTGGCGATGCGTGAAGCCACTCTCGGGCTTCATCAACGGGTCCGCCGCCCGCGCCGGCACCTCGACATGATAGCCGAGCACGCCGTTATGCCGAATCTTCAGCGCGGTGACGCCGGTGGCCGTGCGGAACTCCGCCTCCAGCGCGGCGATCGCCCGCCGCCCGCCAGCCCCCGCATCGCGCAGATCGTCGAGCGCGGCGTCATAGCCTGCCGCGATATAGCCGCCGTCCGACGCCTCGATCGGCGGCGACGGCACCAGCGCGCGCTTGAGCAGGTCGATCAGCGCGCCGTGTCCGCGCAATCTCGGGGCGATGTCGCGTAACAGCACGGGCGGATCGACGATCGCGTCCATCCGCTCGCCGAGGCTCCAGGCGCCGTCGAGCCCATCGCGCAACTGCCCCAGATCGCGTGGGCCGCCACGCCCCGCCGCGAGCCGCCCGAGCGCCCGCCCGATGTCCGGCAGCGCGCGCAAGGTCGATCGCAACCGCGCGCGCGCTGCCTGGTCGTCGTGGAACAGCCGCACCAGATCGAGCCGCGCATCGATCGCCGCCTTGTCCATCAACGGCGCGCCGAGATCCGCGCCGAGCAACCGCGCGCCGGCTCCCGTCACGGTCCGGTCGACCGCGTCGAGCAGGCTCCCCTTCCGCACGCCGCCGGTGGTGCAGGTAAGCTCCAGACTCTCCCGCGTGGCGGCGTCGATCGCCATCGTCTCCGCGGCCCGACCGATCCGCGGCGGTCGCAGGAAGGGCATCGCACCCTTCGCATTATGCTCCAGATACGCGACCAGACCTCCGGCCGCGGCGAGCCCCGCGCGCCCGAACTGCCCGAACCCGTCGAGCGTCGCCACGCCGTATAGCCGCTTCAACCGAGCCTCGCCCGCGCCGCTGTCGAAGTCGATCTTGGGGCGCAGTGTCGTCGCGGCGTCCTCAAACGCGCTAGCCTCCGAAGCCACGACCTCGGCCGCGGCAAACCGCGCGAGTTCCGCCTCGACCGCATCGCCCGCAACCTCGACGATCTCGAACCGCCCGGTCGACACGTCCGCCGCGGCAATCGCCACCGACCCACCAGCCTCGCCGATCGCCACGCACCAGTTATCCGAGCGGGCGTCGAGCAACGCTTCCTCGGTCAGCGTCCCCGCGGTCACCACGCGGACGATCGCGCGCGCCACGAGCGCCTTAGATCCACCGCGCGCCTTCGCCTCCGCCGGGCTTTCCACCTGTTCGGCGATCGCCACCCTGTGCCCGGCCTTGATCAGCCGTTGCAGGTACACCGTCGCTGCATGCACCGGCACGCCGCACATCGGGATCGGCTTGCCCTCATGCTCGCCGCGCGCGGTCAGCGCGATGTCGAGCACGCCGGCTGCGACACGCGCATCGTCCATGAACAGTTCGAAGAAATCGCCCATCCGGTAGAACAGCAGGCAATCCCGCGCCTCCGCCTTCAGGCCGAGATACTGCGTCATCATGGGGGTAGGAGCGGGGTGCGACATCAAGGTGCGGGTAGCGAAAAGGCCGTCATCATAAAACCCCTCTCCCCTCGGGGAGAGGGAGGGGCCCGCGCATAGCGTGGGAGGGTGAGGGGGAGTAGGCTCGGGCGCGCACCCTAACCACCCCTCATCCGGCGCATCCGCGCCACCTTCTCCCCGAGGGGGAGAAGGCCGTTCCAATCGCGGCATCGTCTGCGTAAAGACACAGGCCACAGAGAGAGGCCCCGCCCATGTCCGACGAAACGCTGCAATTCTCCGAACGCGAAGCCTTGCTCTTCCATTCGGAAGGCCGCCCGGGGAAGATCGAGATCATCGCATCGAAGCCGATGGCGACGCAGCGCGATCTCGCGCTCGCCTATTCGCCCGGCGTCGCGGTGCCGGTGCAGGCAATCTACGACGACCCCGCGACCGTCTATGACTATACCGCGAAGGGAAACCTCGTCGCGGTGATCTCGAACGGCACCGCGATCCTCGGCATGGGCAATCTCGGCCCGCTCGCATCGAAGCCGGTGATGGAAGGCAAGGCGGTGCTGTTCAAGCGTTTCGCCGACGTCGACGCGATCGATATCGAGCTGAAGACCGAGGACGTGAACCGCTTCATCGACGCGGTCGAGCTGATGGAGCCGACCTTCGGCGGGATCAACCTCGAGGACATCAAGGCGCCCGAATGCTTCATCATAGAGCAGGCGTTGCGCGAGCGGATGAACATCCCGGTCTTCCATGACGACCAGCACGGCACCGCGATCATCACCGCCGCCGGCCTGATCAACGCCTGCCTGCTCACCGGGCGCAAGCTCTCCGAGGTCAAGATCGTCGTCAACGGCGCCGGTGCGGCGGCGATCGCCTGCACCGAACTCGTGAAGGCGATGGGCGTGCGCGGCGACAACGTCATCCTCTGCGACCGCAAGGGCGTGATCTACCAGGGCCGCGAGGGCGTCGACCAGTGGAAGTCCGCGCACGCCGCGGTCACCGAGACGCGCACGCTGACCGAGGCCTTGGTTGGCGCCGACGTGTTCCTGGGGCTCTCCGCGGCGGGCTCGCTGACGCCGGAGATGGTCAAGGACATGGCCCCCGCGCCTATCATCTTCGCGATGGCCAACCCCGAGCCGGAGATCCGCCCCGAACTCGCGATGGCCGCGCGCCCCGATGCGATCGTCGCCACCGGCCGCTCGGACTATCCGAACCAGGTCAACAACGTGCTCGGCTTCCCGTTCATCTTCCGCGGGGCATTGGACGTCCGCGCGACCGGCATCAACGACGCGATGAAGATCGCCGCCGCCAATGCGATCGCCGAACTCGCGCGCGAGCGCGTCCCCGAGGAAGTTGCGGCGGCATACGGCGTCAGCCATAGCTTCGGCCCGGCGTACATCATCCCCGCGCCGTTCGATCCGCGGCTGATGGAGGTCGTCCCCGTCGCGGTCGCCAAGGCGGCGATGGCCTCGGGCGTCGCGACCAAGCCGATCCTCGACATCGAGGCGTATCGCCACTCGCTCCGTGCCCGCCTCAACCCGACAACCTCGGTCCTCTCGATGGCCTATGAAGGCGCCCGCGCGCACCCCAAGCGCGTGATCTTCGCGGAAGGCGAGGAAGAGGTCGTCCTCCGCGCCGCCATCGCCTTCAAGGAGGGCGGCTACGGCACCCCGGTGCTGGTCGGTCGCGACGACGTGCCCGACCGGTTGCGCGCGCTGGGCGTCACCGATCCCGAGAGCTTCGAACTCCACAACAGCCGCGTCTCGCCGCTCGTACCGCGGATGGTCGACTTCCTGTATTCGCGGCTCCAGCGCCGCGGCTACCTGCGCCGCGATTGCGAGCGGATGGTCAACCAGGACCGCAACATCTTTGGCGCGCTGCTGCTCCAGCTCGGCGAAGGCGACGCGATGATCACCGGCATCACGCGCACCTACGGCGAGACGATGCGCCAGATTTATCGCGTGATCGATCCGGCCGCGGGGAAGACGCCGTTCGGTATCCACCTGCTCGTCGGGCAGAGCCACACGGTGTTCATTGCCGACACCACGGTCAACGAGCGCCCGACCGCCGAGCAACTGGCCGACTTCGCCGAGCAGACCGCGGCGGTCGCGCGCCGGATGGGGCATGAGCCTCGCGTGGCGTTCCTCAGCTATTCGAACTTCGGTAATCCGAAGGGCGAATGGCTCGACAACATCCGTGATGCGGTGACCGTGCTGGATGCTCGCAAGGTCGGCTTCGAGTACGAGGGCGAGATGGCGCCGGATGTCGCGCTGAACCCGAAGCAACTGGCGAACTACCCCTTCGCGCGGCTCTCGGGGCCGGCGAACGTGCTGATCATGCCGGGGCTCCAGTCCGCCCACATTTCGGCGAAACTGCTCCGAGAACTAGGTGGGGACTCGGTCATTGGGCCGATGCTGATCGGGATGGAAAAGCCCGTCCAGGTCGCGCCCATGACGAGCACGGCGAGCGAACTCGTAACCCTAGCCGTCCTCGCAGCAGGCGGAATCGCGCGCTAATCTCCCTCGCCCCTACGGGGAGAGGGAAGGGGCCCGCGGCACTTGCCGTGGGAAGGGAGAGGGGCGTGAGGCTCGGGACGGTTCATCCCAACGCCCCTCTCCCTTCCGTCGCAAGTGCTCCTCCCTCCCTCTCCCCGGAGGGGCGAGGGAATTGGCTCAGGCGTCTATGCTTGTGCCCAGCGAAGCGTGCACCAGGCCGCCGTCCACCGTGATCGTCTCCCCGATCACATAATCCCCCGCGCGGCTCGCGAGGTAGATCGCCGCCCCGGCCATATCCTCGTCCACCCCAACCCGTTTCGCCGGAATCCCCTGCGCCACCGCGTCCCCATGATCCCGCGCCGCCTTGTTCATGTCGCTAGCAAAAGCCCCCGGAGCAATCGACGTCACGTTGATCGAGTCCGTCACCAGCCGCGCCGCCATCCGCTTCGTCAGGTAGATCAGCGCCGACTTCGACGCATGGTAGCTGTACGTCTCCCATGGGTTGAGCCGCTGCCCGTCAATCGACGTGATGTTGATCACCTTCGCCGGCTTCGCGCGCGACCCAGAAGCCTTCAACGCAGCATGCAAAGCCTGCGTCAGGAAGAACGGCGACTTCACGTTCAGGTCCATGACCTTGTCCCAGCCCACCTCCGAAAACTCCTCGAACGGCACGCCCCACGCCGCACCAGCATTGTTCACCAGGATATCGAGCTGCGTCTCATGCTCGGCGAACTGCGCCGCCAGCGCCTTGCACCCCGCCACCGTCGAGACGTCCTGCGGCAACGCGATGCAGTTCGGCCCGAGTTCCGCCGCCGCCGCCTCGCACACATCGGCTTTCCGCGACGAGATATACACCTTGGCCCCCTGCGCGATGAAGCCGGCGGCGATCATCTTGCCGATCCCGCGGCTGCCGCCGGTGATGAGCGCGACGCGGCCGTCGAGCCGGAACAGGTTGGTCGTATCCATCACGCATCCTCCGAATGTTTGCCCGCTTGGTATCGCCGAGCGCCGCCCGCCGCAAACCCGTTTTTCGAACCAGCGATCATTGACGAGTGCAAAGCCCGTACTATGCTCGCCAAAAAATAGGAGAGAGCGTGTGAGGTTTTCAGGCAAGCGTGCCGTCGTGACCGGCGGCGCGTCCGGCATCGGCCGGGCGACCGCACTCCGACTCGCCGACGAAGGCGCCACCGTGCTGATCGGCGACATCGACGAGAGCGGCGGCCACGCGATCGCCGACGCATCCGGTGGCCGGATCCTGTTCCAGCGTACCGACGTCCTCCAGGCGGGCGATATCGAGGCGCTGATGCAGACCGCCGACGATGCGGGCGGGCTCGACATCCTGTTCAACAATGCCGGCGCAGGCGGTTCGCGCGATCCGATCGGCGAGATTTCGCCCGAGGATTGGGACCGCACCCAGGCGCTCCTACTCCGCTCGGTCGCGCTCGGCATCCGCTACGCAGCACCCTTGATGGCGAAACGCGGCGGCGGCGCGATCGTCAACACCTCGTCGGTGTCCGCGCTCGGCACCGGCTACGCGCCGACCGCCTATTCCACCGCCAAGGCGGGCGTCCTCCACCTCACCAAGCAAGCCGCCGCCGATCTCGCGCAGCACAAGATCCGCGTGAACGCGGTCGTCCCCGGCTTCATCGTCACCAACATCTTCACGCGCACGCTCGAACTCGACGCCGCAAAGACGACGCAGGCCGACGCGATGATCGCGCATATCGCTGCCGACGCACAACCGATCCGCCGCCCCGGCACCAGCGAGGACATCGCCGCCGCGGTCGCGTTCCTCGCCAGCGACGACGCCAGCTTCATCACCGGCACGCACATCCTCGTCGATGGCGGCATGACGATCGGCACGCGCCCAAGCTGGGACCCCGCGCAACCCTCGCTGTTCGCCATGCTCGACAAATTGAAGTGACGGCACCCGCCCGCCGCCTCTCCAACGGAACGATGGCGAGCTACGGCTTCGGCGCGGTCGCGTACGGGGTGAAGGACGCCGGGTTCGGCACGTTCCTGCTGCTGTTCTACAACCAGGTCGTCGGGCTTCCCTCCGCCACCGTCGGCCTCGTCATCATGATGGCGCTGCTGATCGATGCGTTCGTCGATCCGGCGGTGGGCTTCTTCTCCGATCGCACGCGGACGAAATGGGGCAGGCGGCACCCATGGATGTATGCATCCGCGCTACCGATCATGATCGGCTGGCTGCTGCTGTGGAACCCGCCCGCGATAATGTCCGAGCCGCAGACGCTGATCTGGCTGTTCGTTATGGCGGTGATCGTGCGCAGCGCGGTGAGTTGTTACGAGGTGCCGTCGGTCGCGCTGACGCCCGAGCTCACGTCAGGGTATGACGAACGCACGCGGATCATGGCGTATCGCTATCTGTTCGGCTGGGTCGGGGGGCTGCTGATGTTGCTATCGGCGTACCAGTATTTCCTCGCGCCCACCGCGGCGTTCCCGAACGGCCTGCTCAACCGCGCCGGTTACAGTGGCTTCGCGCTGGCGGGCGCGATCTTCATCGGCGTTGCGATCCTCGTCTCCGCGCTCGGCACGCATCACGAGATCAGGCATCTGCCGAACCCGCCGATCGCCAAGCAGACCCTGCGCGAATCCTTCGCCGAACTCCGCCAGACCGTGAAGAACCGCGCCTTCGCGATCCTGATGGCGGCGGGCGTCTGCGCGTACACGATCCAGGGCATCAGCTATGCGATGTCGAACTACCTCTACACCTATGTGTGGGGCTTCAAGGGGCCGGTGTTCGTCTACCTGACGATCGCGCTGTTCTCGGGCGTGTTCCTCGCGTTCCTCGCCGCGCCCCGGCTCGGCAGGACGGGCAGCAAGCCCAAGGCCGCGATGGGCGCGGTGTTGCTGGGCGCGGCGCTCAACACGTCGCCCTATTGGCTGCGGATGCTCGGCGTGTTTCCGGAGGTCGGCGAGCCCACGCTGCTGCCGATGCTGTTCGGGTTCTTCATCCTCGGCACCGCGTCGAACGTCACCGGGTTCATCCTCGGCGCGTCGATGATGGCCGACGTGGTCGAGGATTCGGAGGCGAAGACGGGGCGGCGGTCGGAAGGCGTGTTCTTCGCGGGCTCGTTCTTCGTCCAGAAATGCACGAGTGGGATCGGGATATTCTTCGCCGGGATGATCCTCGCGGTGGCGGGGTTCCCGGCGAAGGCGACGCCGGGGACGGTGCCGGTGGAGACGATCGACCGGCTGACGTTGATCTACGCCGGCCTCTACATCGCGCTGGCGTGCGTCTCGGCCTACTTCTTCTCCCGCTTCCCCTTCGGCCGGCGCGAGCACGAGGCCCGACTAGCGAGACTGGCCGGAGCGCCCATCGTCGACGCAGCCCCACGCGAATCCTAATCTTCCCCCCTCCCTGAAAGGGAGGGGCCGGGGGTGGGTCGGCCGCTTGTCGACCGCTCCGTCAGCCAACAGGCCGACCCACGCCACGCGGACCCTGTTCTTCCCCCTCCCTGGAAGGGGGGGGGCGGGGGTGGGTCGGCTGCTTGTCGATCGCTCCGTCAGCCAACGGGCCGACCCACCCCCAACCCCTCCCTTCCAGGGAGGGGGGGCAGGACGGTGACAGCCACCCTTCCAGCGAGCGGGGCGGCACGGTAGGACCGACGCCTGGCCTTCCCCCTTGGAACGGCGATATCGGAGTTCCCATGCGTATCCCCGCCTTAGCCACCGCCCTCGGTCTCGTCCTCGCATCCCCCGCCGTCGCGCAGACTATCGCCCCGATCCTAACCACCCCCGACGCGCACGACCCGCACAGCTACGCCCGCCCCGCCGAGGCGCGCGTCACGCACGTCGCGCTCGATCTCGCCGCCGACTTCGACACCCACGTCATCCGCGGCATCGCCACGCTCGACATCCTGGCGAAACCGGGCGCGAAGCTTGTGCTCGACGACAACGGCCTGAAGATCGTCAACATCACCGACGCTGCGGGCAAGCCGCTCCCCTACGAAGTCGGAGCGGTCGACAAGATCCACGGCGCACCACTGACCGTCACGCTCAACGGCGCGAAGAAAATCCGCATCGCCTACGCCTCGTCCCCCGACGCCAAGGCGCTGCAATGGCTCACCCCTGCGCAGACCGCGGGCAAGAAACAGCCGTTCCTGTTCAGCCAGGGCGAGGCGATCCTCAACCGCAGCTGGATCCCGACGCAGGACTCCCCCGGCATCCGCCAGACCTGGGAGGCCAAGATCGTCGTCCCCAAGCAACTCACCGCGGTGATGAGCGGGCTCGCGACCGGCAAGCCCGCCTGCGTCGCAGATCGCTGCACGTTCCAGTACAAGATGGACAAGCCCGTCGCGCCATACCTGATCGCGCTCGCGGTCGGCGACATCGCGTTCAAGTCGACCGGCCCGCGCACCGGCATCTGGGCCGAACCCGCGACCTTGCCCAAGGCAGCCTATGAATTCGGCGAGCTCGAGAAGTTCGTCGCCGCCGCGGAAGGGCTGTACGGTCCGTATCGCTGGGGCCGCTACGACGTGCTGGTCCTGCCGCCGTCGTTCCCGTTCGGCGGCATGGAGAACCCGACGCTCACCTTCGCCACGCCGACCGCGATCGCCGGCGATCGCAGCCTCGTCTCGCTGATCGCGCACGAACTCGCGCACAGCTGGTCGGGCAATCTCGTGACGAACGCGACCTGGGACGATTTCTGGCTCAACGAAGGCTTCACCAGCTATTTCGAGAACCGCATCATGGAGGCGCTCTACGGCAAGCGCCGCGCCGACATGGAGGCCGACCTCGCCTGGACCGACATGCTCGCCGCGGTGAAGGACGCTGGTGGCCCCGCCGCGAAGGACACGCAGCTCCACCTAGACCTCGACGCCGCACGCGATCCCGACGACGGCATGACGCAGATCGCCTACGACAAGGGCGCCGCCTTCCTCCGCACGATCGAGAAGCAGGTCGGCCGCGCACGGTGGGACGCGTATCTCCGCAGCTATTTCGACCGCCACGCCTTCCAGCCGCAGACCAGCGCCGGCTTCCTCGCCGACCTCAAGTCGAAGCTGCTCACCCCCGCCGAAGCCAAGACGATCGGCGTCGATGCGTGGGTCTACAGCCCCGGCATCCCGGCGAACGCGGTGCACGTGACGTCCGCCGCGTTCCCCGCGGTCGATGCTGCGGCCAAGGCATACGCAGCAGGCGGTCCAGTGTCCGCCGTTCCGGGCAAGGCGACGACGCAGGAGATCACGCGGTTCATCACGCAATTACCGCGCAAACTCTCGGTCGAGCGGTTGAAAACGCTCGACACCGCGTTCGGTTGGAACACCACCGGCAATGCCGAGATCCGCTTCGCCTGGCTGCAACTCGCGCTCGCCAATCACTATGCGCCCGCCGACGCCTCGGCCGAGCAGTTCCTCACCTCGCAGGGCAGGCGCAAATTCGTCGCGCCGCTGTTCCAGCAGCTGATGGAGTCGGGCGACTGGGGCCACAAGCTGGCGATGGAGATCTACGGCAAGGCGCGGCCGGGCTATCACGCGGTCACGCAGGTCACCGTGGACCGCATAACCGGCTGGAAACTCATGAACTGAGCCAGCGAGGCTGCCCATTCGGGGCGTTGGTCGGCGCGGTAACACGCTTCGTCGGATATGGTTCCCGGCCGGGTTTCAATTAAATCGAACCTCCCGTAGCCAGACTGTGACGAACGGGTTTTGGCCGGGGGGTCTCGATGAATTTCAAGGCGTTAGCAGCGCGTTTTGCGCTGGTGGTATCGTGCGGTCTGATGACGGCCACACCGGCAGCAGCCCAGTTCTGGCAGTGCGTGACGTTCGCGCGCTCGGTGTCGGGGATCGAAATCCGCGGCAACGCCAACACCTGGTGGGGGCAAGCCGAGGGTCGCTACGAGCGCGGCCATGCTCCCAAGGCAGGCGCGGTCCTAGCATTCGCCGCCACCTCGCGGATGCGCGTCGGCCATGTCGCGATGGTCTCGAAGGTCGTCAGCGACCGCGAAGTCCTCCTTACGCATGCCAACTGGTCGCGCCCCGGCGCGATCGAGACCAACGTCCGCGCGGTCGACGTCTCGCCGGCCGGTGACTGGAGCATGGTCAAGGTGTGGTACGGCCCGCAAGGCGACCTCGGCACCTCGGCCTACCCGACCA
Source organism: Sphingomonas sp. OK281 (assembly GCF_900115295.1). GTDB lineage: Bacteria > Pseudomonadota > Alphaproteobacteria > Sphingomonadales > Sphingomonadaceae > Sphingomonas. Next base: position 729,854 of record NZ_FOVZ01000002.1, read on the forward strand.
AGGGCTTCATCTACTCGGGCCACGCTCCGGCTGGCGACACGCTCGACGCACAGCCTTCGTACCAGATGGCCAGTGCCACCCACACCATCACCGCAACGCAGCGCGCCAACGCCGCGCAGCTCGCGACGATCCAGCACGGCCCGACCGACCCCCGCGGGATCTTCACGCTGGTGAACGAGGCGAACTGAGGTTCGTTTTTGCGGTGGGGTGCGGGGCTCGGTCCGGCATCTGCGGCACTTGGTCCCCAACTCGCCAGTCTAGCGTTTCGCTACTGATCGCCCCCTGACAGATATGCACTTCAGCTTCCCCAGATTGCACCCCCCCCGGCGAAGGCCGGGGCCCAATTGGAAAGGTCGCAGTAACGGAACGCTGCCGTCTATCAGCGGCGTTTCCCAATTGGACCCCGGCCTCCGCCGGGGGGGGGGCAAAAAAAGTTGCGGCCCCGCCACCTTCTTGTTCTCCCGCGAAGGCAGGAGCCCAGTCTGGACCCCCGCCTTCGCGGGGGAACACGCTACCTGCTCAGTTCCAGTACGCGCCGAACACGTTCAAACGAGCGCCCTCAAGCAACCTTGAACGTCAGCGCATCGCCATTCATGCAATACCGCTTCCCCGTAGGCTTGGGCCCATCGTCGAACACGTGCCCCAGATGCCCGCCACACCGCCGGCAATGCACCTCGGTCCGCCCCATCCCCATCGTCGAATCCACCCGCGTCCGCACCGCGTTCGGCAACGGCTGCCAGAAGCTCGGCCAACCCGTGCCGCTCTCGAACTTGGTCTTCGACGAGAAGTTCGGCAGCGCGCAGCCGCCGCACGAGAATATCCCCGCGCGATGTTCGCCGTTGAGAGGGCTCGAATAGGGCCGCTCGGTTCCCTCCTTGCGCAGCGTATCATAGGCGTCGGGCGACAGCTTTTTGCGCCACTGCGCGTCGGTCAGCGTCACCTCGAACCGCTCGGCAGCCTGCGCGGGTTGCGACGTGCACCCCCAGAGCGCGAAGCCGGCGACGCCCGCTCCGGCAAGCGTGAGGAAAGCGCGGCGGTCCTGGGTCATGTTCGTCTCCATGGTTCGGATATAGGTACGTCCGAACCACCCGATAAGGTTACGCCAAGCTTCAGTATTTGCTGATTTCCACCGGCAGCGTGCGATAGCCGTGGACGAAGCACGCGGCGACCCGCGTCGGTTCGGCGAGCACGTTGATCCGCATGCGGCGGGCGGCCATCTCCTCCAGCAGGATCGCGATCTGCATCTCGGCCAGCCGCGCGCCGACGCAGCGGTGGATGCCATGCCCGAAAGCCAGGTGCCGCCGCGCGTTCGGCCGATCCACGACGATCGAATCCGCATCGTCGCCGAATACGCTCTCGTCGCGGTTCGCCGAGATGTACCAGAGCGCAAGCTTGTCGCCGGCCTTGATCTGCTGGCCCATCAATTCCGCGTCCGCCGTTGCGGTGCGGCGCATGTGCGCGAGCGGCGTCTGCCAGCGCAGGATCTCACTCACCGCGTTGGGAATCAGCGTCGGGTCCACCTCCAGCTTCGCGCGCGACTCCGGAAATTTGTCGAGGCCGTAGGCGAGCGCCGACATCGAATTGCCCGTCGTGTCGTTGCCGCCGACGATCAGCAGGATGAGGTTCCCGATGAACTCGTTGTGATCCATGTGGCTCATCGCGTCCGAATGGATCATCATTGAGATCAGGTCGGGCGTCGGATCCTTGTCGATCTTCGCGTCCCAGAGGTTTTTAAAATACGAGCCGCATTCGAACATGTGCGCGAGCCGTTGACCGCGGAGTTCCTCGTTCTTCACGATCTCGATATCGCCTGCCCAATCCGACCATAAGGTCAGTTTCCGCCGGTCGGCCCATGGGAAGTCGAACAGGATCGCGAGCATCTGCGTGGTGAGCTCGATCGCGACCGTATCGACCCAGTCGAACGGCGTGTTCCACGGCAGGCTGTCGAGCATGTCCGCGGTCCGCCGCCGGATATCGCCCGACATCCGGGTCATTTCGCTGGGGGTGAAGGCCGGCGCGACGGTGCGGCGCTGGCCGGTATGCACGGGGCGATCGCGCGCGATGAACATCGGCATCGATACGTCGCGCTCGGCGATGAAATCGGCGATCGTGATCCCGCCGGCCTCGGACGAGTAGAGATCGGGGAGAGATTCGACCTCGACGATGCCCTTGTAGGTGGAGACCGACCAATAGGGGCCGTAGTCCGAATGCTCGACGTAATGGACAGGCGCCTCGGCGCGGAGCCGGGCGAACGGCGCCTGCCAGAGGTCGTCGCGGTAGAGTTCGGCGCGACTCACGTCGAGCGGATCGACCGTCTGCGCCACGTCTCTTGCCAGAGTCGCCATCGTCTCTCTCCCCTGTTTTGCCACAGGAGAGGCTTTGCTGACACTTATGTCAATAGTCGCCGTTCTCCTGCGAACGCAGGAGTCCAGGGTAACAAACGCCATCCCTCGCGGTCCTGGGCTCCTGCGTTCGCAGGAGAACGGTTAAGCGACTGCCTTCGCCTTCCGCCGCCAGAACGGCCGGGCGCTGCCCGATTGCAGCACGCCCCGCCGGAACAGCCTCGCGCCCACGCTAATGAAGATCGTCACCCACAACGCCTGCCACGCAAGCGCCGCGACATGTGGCCAAAGCTCGGGCGAGTTCGCCGCCCGGCCCGCCATCGCGAACGGCGACGACAACGGGAACAGTTCGGCGGCGGTCGCGATCCAGCTGCCGGGATGCGACACCGCTGCCGACGACAGTCCGAACATCGCGACCTGCAGGATCGTGATCGGCAACGACAGCATCTGGATCTCGCGCATCGTCGTCGCCTGCGCCCCGACGCCGAGAAACACCGACCCGAGCAGCAGATACGCCATGCTGAAATACGCCGCGAACAGCAGCGCGAACATCGGTGCGCCGACCGCGGGCGTCAGGTCGCCTAGCGCGACCGCGGCGGCGGCGGGCATCAGCGACGTGATCTGCGTGACGACGGTGCCCCAGAACGCGACGAACAGCACCGCGACGCCGAACATGCCGATCAGCTTGCCGAAGAACACCGACTCCAAGGGCACTGCGGCGGCGAGCACCTCGATCACCTTGTTGTTGCGTTCCTCGGCCATCGTGCCGACGACCTGGCCGGACAGGAACAGCGTCAGGAAGAAGATCCCGAACACCGCGAAGAACGCCGACTGGTGCTGGCCACCGACCGAGGTGGTCGCGCGCGTGATCTGCGTCTTGGTCGCCGTGATCCTGGGCAGCGTGCCGCCCAGCTTCTGCGCGGCAAGCGTCGTCTGCGCGAGCATCCCGAGATAGTCTGCCGAGCGTTGGCCGCGTGGTCCGTACAGGATCTGCGGCGCGTCGAGCGGACCGTACAGCACCGCGGACGCGTCGATATCCTTGGTCTCGAACGCCGCGCGTGCCTGCGCCGCGGGGTCAGCCGAGGGCGCGGTGGTGGTCAGCCCCGGTGGGGCCTCGTCGTCGCGGAACACGCCGCGCAGCCGCGTGTCGGCTTCGGCGATCGGGCGCGTGATGGCGGCGGGGACGATCGCGATGATCCGCGTCTTGTCCTGTGCGCCCCCACTGACGCTCGCCGCACCCAGTCCGCCGATCGCGCCGAACGATCCCATGATGACCGGCGCGAACAGGAACAGCAGGAAGATCGGCGTGAACACCGTGGCGATGAAGTCGCGGCGCGCGATCGTGAAGGTCTGGCGGAGCGTCCGGCGAAAACGGCTCATGCCGCATCCTCCTTCGCGACGTCCGCATACTGCCCGACGATCCGGACGAACGCCTCATGCAAGCCGGGCCGCTCGATCGACAGCCCCGAAATCCCGTATCCCGCTTCGATCAGTCTCACGAGCAAGCTCTCGATCCCCTCGTTCGGCAGCTCGAACCGCCAGCTATCCCCGTCCTGCACCGCATCCCCCGGCAAGACGCCGCGTATCGCCGGATCGGGACGGTGCGGCGTGTAGTGGACGCGCTGCGGCAATATCCCGCGCGCGTCGGCCACGGTGCCTTCGAACCGGCGCTTGCCGCCGGCGATGATCGCCAGCCGGTCGCATAGCCGCTCGGCATGGCTCATGATATGCGTCGAGAACAGGATCGTCGCGCCGCGATCCCGCTCGTTGAGGATCAGCTTCTCGAGCCGCTCCTGATTGACCGGATCGAGCCCCGAAAACGGCTCGTCGAGCACCAGCAGGTCGGGCTGGTGCACCACCGAGCCGAGCAACTGCACCAATTGCGCCATGCCCTTGGACAGTTTCCGGATCTTCTCGTCGACCGCATGGCCAAGACCCGCGGCCTCCATCAGCACCACCGCCCGCTCGCGCCCGGTCTTCCAGTCTAGCCCGCGCAGAGCCCCCAGGAACGCGATCGCCTCGCGCGCCTTCATCGCCGGATACAGTCCGCGCTCCTCGGGCAGATACCCGACCCGGTCGCTCGCATCGCGCGGATTGTCGTAGCCGAGCAGCGTGCGGCTACCCTCGTCGGGCTCGATGATCCCCAGCAGCATGCGCAGCGTCGTCGTCTTGCCCGCGCCGTTGGGCCCGAGCACGCCGTACACCGATCCGCGCGGCACCATCATGTCCACCCCGTCGACCACGCGCCGATCGCCGAACCGCTTCACGATCCCGTTCGCGGTGACCGCCCATTCATCGTTCACGCGCAATCTTCCTACCGAGGGTGGCGTCGTGGTAGCGGGCGGACGTGGCGCAAGACAAGCTGGAACACAGGCTCAAGGCCAAAGCGGCGGAACTGGGCTTCGTCGCGTGCGGGATCGCGCATGCGGGCGCTGCGCCGCGTGCCGGCGAACGGCTACACCAGTGGCTCGCTGACGGGCGCCACGGCGACATGATCTGGATGGAGGAGCGCAAGCACCACCGCGAGAGTCCCGCCGGCTTGTGGCCCGAAGTCCGCAGCGTGATCGCGCTCGGCATGAGCTATGCGCCGAAGGACGATCCGTTGCGGCTCGCGGACGAGGGCGGGGTAGGGCGAATCTCGGTCTACGCGCAGGGGCCCGATTATCACGATGTCGTGAAGCGCCAGTTGAAGGCGCTCGGACGGTGGCTGGCGGCGGAGGCGGGGCGCGACCTGCCGCCGTTCGATCTAAAGGTGTTCGTCGACACCGCGCCGGTGATGGAAAAGCCGCTCGCCGAAGCCGCCGGGCTCGGCTGGCAGGGCAAGCACACCAATCTCGTCAGTCGCGAGCATGGCAGCTGGCTGTTCCTCGGCGCGATCTACACGACGCTCGATCTGGAACCGGACAGGGGCGGCGTCGACACCTGCGGCAGTTGCGACGCGTGCCAGACAGCCTGCCCGACCGCCGCCTTCCCGCGGCCGTACCAGCTCGATGCCCGCCGCTGCATCTCCTACCTCACGATCGAGCATGCCGGCCCGATCCCGCACGAGTTCCGCGCCGCGATCGGCAACCGCATCTACGGTTGCGACGACTGCCTCGCCGTCTGCCCCTGGAACAAGTTCGCCGCGGCGGCCAACGCGAACCTCGCCTTCCACCCCCGCGCCGAACTGGTCGCGCCCGAACTCGCCGACATCCTTGCGCTCGACGACGCCGGTTTCCGCCAGGTTTTCGCCGGCTCGCCGATCAAGCGCATCGGCCGCGACAAGATGATCCGCAACGCCCTGATCGCGGCGGGCAACAGCGGCGATGCTGGCCTGACCCCTCTCGTGCGAAGCCTGCTGTCCGACCAAAACGCGGTAGTGCGCGACGCTGCCGATTGGGCGCTGTCCCGCCTCGACACGCTCGACGCATAACCCTCCCTTACCGTATTCGTAACCTCTCCGCTGGTACGGCGTCGCGACCATTGGAGGGTTCATGCGCGCGAATATCGTATCGATCGCCCGGTTCGAGCCGTCGTCGCGACCGATCCTCGCGGAGGGGGCGGGTGCAGCCTATGCGGCGGTCGCGATCGCCTGGATCATCGCGCTGCTCGGCGTGGCGGCGCGTCACCTGACGATCGCGGTGGACGAATTCGCCATGGCCGCCGTGATCGTCGGTGCGCCGATCGGCATGGGCCTGTGCCTGCGGGGACGCGGGCTCGATCGGCTGGGGACGATCGCGCAGGGTTGCGGCCTGTTCATGGCCGGGTGTCTCGGCATGACGCTGCTGACTTTCGTTCTGGGGACAGCCGATCGACCACTGGTCGATCCGGTGCTCGCGGCGATCGATCGCACGCTGGTCCCGACTCTCGATTGGCCCGCGGCGATGCTCTGGCTCTCGCACCGCGCATCGCTGATGGCCGCCGCGAACTGGGTGTATGAAAGCATCGGCTGGCAGCCCGTGCTGCTCATCGCGATACTCGGCCAGTCAGGCCAGGAACACCGGGTCTGGACGTTCCTGACGGCGTGGCTGGTAACGCTGTTCGTCACGTGCGCGCTGTTCGCGCTGTTTCCCGGTATCGGCGCCTATGCGTATTTTGGCATGGCGGCGGCGGACGTCCCCGCCATGCGCGATCCGACGCCCTGGCACCAGGCGGCGTTGCTTGCCGAACTGCGTGGCGGAACCCTGCACCATGTCGGGTTCGTCGATCTCGACGGGATCGTCACCTTTCCCAGCTTTCATGCCGCGGCGGCGGTGATCCTCGCCTGGGCGGCGTGGTCGCTGCGGGCGATCCGGTGGCCGGCGATCGTCCTCAACGGCGCCATGCTCGTGTCCGCGGTCCCGATCGGCGGGCATTACCTGATCGATATCGTCGCGGGCTGCGTCGTGGCGGCGCTTGGACTTGCGATCACCCGCAGGATCGCCGAGCCGTCATCGGCGGGGCGGACGGCCTATCGTCCGCCGTCGCGCCGCGTCAGCGCCGCGACGCAACTGGCGCGGTCGATCGTGCTGCCGTCGGGTTCGCGCGCGTCGAGATAGGTGACGCGGGGGGCGTCGGATCCCTTGGGGTACAGGTACGCGTCGAGCACGCAGATGCCGCTCTGGAACTGTAGCTTTCGCGCGCTGCCCTCGCGCACGTCGGCGTCGGGCTGGCCGAACAGCTTGGTCAGGCCGGCGGCATCCTGGCCCAGCACGCGCTCCAGGCCGACGCTCGTATAGGGAATCGCCGGGCGTCCCACCGCGGGCTTGGCGACCGGGACCGCGCAGCCTGCCAGTCCACCGCCGAGTGCCAGCGTGATCGCTATCGTCGTCAATCGCGTCATGGCCGGCCTTTGCGAGAATATTGGCGGTGGAAGTAATGCGTCGCCATCGCCGCGCCGAGAACCGGGGCAGCGATGTTGAGAACCGGAACCACGAACAGCCCGGTGTTCGCAAGTCCCAGCACGAACCGCCCCGGCCTGGTCGTCGCACGCCAGCCCCGCATCGCCGCCGCATCCATATGGCGCGCCGCGACCATGTCCCCCAGATCGCGCCCGAGCAGCCAGCCATTGACGACGAAGAACGCCGCGGCAGTACCGACCCCGGTGACGAGCAGCGCGACATAGACCGGCAGCATCACCAGGTTGACGAGCACGACGCGCACGGCCGAGCGGAGCCCCATCGCGAGGCTGCGCGCGAAGGCGACGGGGCGGGCGGTCTTCAGCGCGTCCGGATAATGCCGCGCCTCGACCGCTTCGACCACTTCGTCCGCGAAGATCCCGACGACCGCGATCGCGACTGCGCGGAACAACAGCCATAGAGCGAGGATCGTCACGAACAGCGCGAACGCCGCGGCGAGCCCGCCGGCATGCCAGTCGAGCCACGCGGCCAGTGCGGCTTGCGTGCCCCACCACGTGCCGACGCCGAGCAGCGCGAAGACGAGCAGCGTGACGACCATCGACTTCACGAACACGCGGAGGACCGGCGGATCGGTGAGTTGGCCGAGCGAGAGGACGAGAGCGCGGAGCATCCGCTCGAAATGACGCGCGGCCGCAACAAGGTCAACGCGACTCTGCTCCAGCGCGCCCCGCCAGATCCAAATCCTGACCGTTCCCCCGCGGACGCGGGGGCCCAGCTAAACCACGACCACCACTAGAGACCTTCGGCCCCCCGCATTCGCCAGGGAACGGCAAAGGGCCGTGGTTGGTGTCATGCAGGTATCTCATTCTTCGGCACTGCGAGCACCCCGAGAACTGCTGTAACCTCCAGAACCGCTTGAACCGCCCTAACCACGATCATCACCCCGGCGAAGGCCGGGGCCCAATTGGGAAGGTCGTCGTAATGATGCACGGCCCGTCGTTACTGCCGTCCCCCAATTGGGCCCCGGCCTTCGCCGGGGTGGTGGCCTGTCCCGGCAGGCTCATGCCACTCCAGCAAAGATCCAGCCGGTCACCGCACCCCCACACCAGTTGCACCAATCCCCCCCGCCATTTACGGCGAGCCTTTACCGTCCGCCCGGAGACTTTCCCTTGCCCACCCCAACCTACGACGTCGTCGCGATCGGCAATGCCATCGTCGACATCCTGAGCACCGCCGACGACGCGTTCATCGCAGAGATCGGCGTCGCCAAGGGCTCGATGCAGCTCATGTTCTCGTCGGAAGAGGCCGATGCGCTCTACGCCAAGATGGGCCCGGGCATGGAGATCTCCGGCGGGTCGGCCGCCAACACGGTCGCGGGCATCGCCGCGCTCGGCGGCAAATGCGGGTTCATCGGCCAGGTCGCCGACGACCAGCTCGGCCAGGTCTTTGCGCACGACGTCCGCAGCATCGGTATCGAGTTCGCCACCCCCGTGCGTGCCGGCGACCCGACCACCGGCCGCTGCCTGATCTTCGTCACCCCCGACGGCCAGCGCACGATGAACACCTTCCTCGGCGCCGGCCAGTTCCTCCCCGCCGCCGCGATCGACACCGCCATGATCGCCGACAGCGCGATCCTGTATCTCGAAGGCTATCTCTGGGATCCCGAAGAGCCGCGCGCCGCGATGCGCGCCGCGATCGATTGCGCGCGCGGGGCAGGGCGGAAGGTCGCCTTCACGCTCAGCGACGTGTTCTGCATCTCGCGCCACGGCGGCGATTTCCGCCAGCTGCTCTCGGACGGCCTGATCGACATCCTGTTTGCCAACGAGAGCGAACTCGCCGCGCTCGCCGAGACCGACGATTTCGACGCAGCCGTCGCCAAGATTTCCGCGCAGGTCCCGACGCTGGTCGTCACCCGCGGCGAGCACGGCGCCTGTGCGATCCAGAACGGCAACCGTGCCGAAGTGAAGGCCGAGCCGATCGCCAAGGTCGTCGACACCACCGGCGCCGGCGACCTGTTCGCGGCGGGCTTCCTCCACGGCCAGGCGCAGGGCTACGACCTGCACGCGTCGCTCAAGCTCGGCGCGGTCTGCGCGGCCGAGATCATCAGCCATGTCGGTGCCCGGCCTATGGTCGACATGAAGGCACTCGCCGCCAAGCATATCGGCTGAAGATTGTATCCCCGCGAAGGCGGGGACCCAGACTGGGCTCCCGCCTTCGCGGGAGAACAAGCCTTGGAACGACGACACAAAAAAAGGGCCGCGGGAGTTTCCTCCCGCGGCCCTTTCTGCGTCCGGTCTCAGTGACCCGGCGTCAGGTCGATGTCGGTCTCGCCGCCATCGGTCATCCCGCGCCCGAGATAGCTCTTCCGATAGCCATACAGGAAGTAGATCACGAGGCCGATGCCACCCCAGATCGGCAGCACCGCCATCGCCTCGAACGGCAGCGAGAAGTACAGCCCGATGCAGCCGACGATCGTCAGCGGCGCGACGATCCACGCGGCTGGCGTGCGGAACGGGCGATGCCGGTTCGGCTCGCGCTTGCGCAGGATCAGCAGCGCGATCGCGACCATCATGAACGCGTACAGCGTGCCGGCATTGGCGATGTCCGCGAGCTGCCCGACCGGCAGGAACGCCGCGGCGAACGCCACGAACAACCCGGTGATCGCGGTCACGATATACGGCGTCTTCCATTTCGGATGCACGCGGCTGAGCACTTCGGGCAACAGGCCGTCACGGCTCATCACGAAGAAGATGCGGGTCTGGCCGAACATCAGGATCAGGATCACCGACGGCAGCGCGAGGCCCGCGGCATAGCCCATCCAGTTGCCGACGTTCGCGTAACCGATCTGGCGCAGCACGTGCGCGAGCGCTTCGTTCGAGCACACCAGCGCCTGCGCATTGGCCGGAATGAGGCACGCGCGTGCCAGCTCGGGCGACCCGGTCGTGAACGGCACGCCGCTCGCGTCGAACAGCGGCTGGCCACCGATCGTTCCGATCGCGCCCGCCGCGACCAGCATGTAGAACACGGTGCAGATGCCGAGCGACGCGATCAGGCCGATCGGCACGTTGCGCTGCGGATCCTTGGTCTCCTCGGCGGCGGTCGAGACCGCGTCGAAGCCGACATAGGCGAAGAAGATCGTCGCCGCCGCGCCCACGACGCCAAGGCCGTTGCTGCCGAGGATGCCCGTGGGGAGGAACGGCTCGAAATTGCCGCCATGCGTCTTGGGCAGCGTCAGCGCGACGAACGCGGTCAGCGCGACGACCTTGATCGTAACCAGCACCGCGTTGACGCGCGCGCTCTCGGTCGTGCCGATCATCAGCAGCCACGTGACGAGCAGCGAGATGACGACCGCGGGCAGGTTGATGAACCCGCCCGGCACGTACGGCCCTGCGGCGAGCCATGTCGGCAACGTTATCCCGAACGTCTCATGCAGGATCGAGCCCGAGAAATAGCCGGACCACCCGACCGACACGGCGCTCGCGGCGACGGCATATTCGAGGATCAGGGCCCAGCCGACGGTCCAGGCGAGCAGCTCGCCCATCACCGAATAGGTATAGGTGTAGGCGGAGCCGGCGACCGGCGCCATCGCCGCGATCTCGGCATAGCAGAGCGCTGCGACGACGCAGACCGCGCCCGCGACGATGAAGCTCAGGATCATGCCCGGCCCGGCCTTCTGCGCGGCGGCGGAGGTCAGCACGAAGATGCCCGTCCCGATCACGCAGCCGATGCCGAGCATGGTAAGCTGGAACGCGCCCAACGATCGGTGCAGCGATTTTTTCTGCGCCGTCGCCAGGATGGCGTCCAGTGATTTTACGCGACCAAAAATCAATTCGGTACCCCCCGGGGATTGCAGGGGCCCGGTCAGAAGGCCCCCTTGCTCAATCCCCCGAGCCTAATGGCAATTTTATTACGCGCAATCCTTTAGTGCGGCAAAGCTGGCCTATCGCATCAGCATCGGTCCGAGCGGGCGGCCGCCGAAGACATGAACATGCAGATGCGGCACCTCCTGGTGTCCGTCCTGGCCGATGTTGGCGAGCAGGCGATAGCCCGGCTCGACCAGCCCCGCCGCCCGCGCGACGGTGCCGACCGCGCGGATGAAGCCTGCGATCTCCGCATCGGGCGCCCGCGCAGAGAAATCGTCCCACGAGACATAGGCGCCCTTGGGGATCACGAGCAGGTGCGTCGGCGCCTGCGGATTGATGTCGTGGAACGCGATCGCGAAGTCGTCTTCGTAGACGCGCTTCGACGGAATCTCGCCGCGCAGGATCTTCGCGAAGATGTTCTGGTCGTCGTAAGGCTGCGTGGCGTCGATCGGCATATATTCCCCTCGCGCTTGCGGGAGGGGTTAGGGGAGGGGCTGGGCCATCCCGATCCCGGCGGAGCATGTGCGTCATGCCCTCCCCCGACCCCTCCCGCAAGCGGAAGGGGGGCAGGTCAGCCCGTCCGCCCGGCCTTCTCGGTCAAGCCGCCGACACCCTCGCGCCGCTCCAATTCCGCCCGCACGTCGTCCAGGCTCAACCCCGCATCCGCCAGCAACACGGCCAGATGGAACATCAAATCCGCCGCTTCCGGCACGATGCTGGCCTCGTCGCCCGAGCACGCCGCGATCACCGTCTCGACGGCTTCCTCGCCGAGCTTCTGCGCGATCTTGGGCCGGCCCTTGGCGAACAGGCTCGCGGTGTACGAGGTGTCGGCGGGTGCATCGCGACGCGCGCGGATGGTCGCCTCGAGGCGGTCGAATACGGGGTCCATGGCTCACGTGCTGACGCAGCGGGCAGGGCGGGTCAATCCTCCGCGGGCGGTTTGGTCTTCGCGAACCGCTTCCGCAACGCCCGCCGCACGAGGAACACGCCCATCACCGCGAACACGAACAGCGCGACGTCCGACAGTTCGGGTCCGGTCCGAGGATGAACGATGCCGCTATGACCCGACTGCACCGCGAGGAAGGGCAGGGCGATCATCGGACCGAGCCACCCGGTACCGTCAAGCGCGCACCGGCGAGCGAACCGGGATTCCCGCCGCTGCCAGCGCGGCATGCGCGTCGCCGATCGACGCCTGCCCGAAATGGAAGATCGACGCCGCCAGCACGGCGCTCGCATGCCCATCGCGGATGCCTGCCACGAGATCATCGAGCCCGCCAACCCCGCCGCTAGCCACGACCGGCACGCTTACCCGGTCCGAGATCGCCCGGATCAGGTCGAGGTCGTAGCCACTCCGCGTCCCATCCCGGTCCATCGACGTGACGAGCAACTCGCCCGCGCCCAGTTCGGCGAGCTTCAGCGCATGCGCGATCGCATCGATCCCGGTCGCGCGCCGGCCGCCATGCGTGAACACTTCCCAGCCTTCGCCCGACCGCCGCGCATCGACGCTCGCGACGCAGCACTGGCTGCCAAACCGCTCGGCAATATCCGCGACTAGCTCCGGCCGCTCGACCGCCGCCGAATTGACCGCAACCTTGTCCGCCCCCGCCAGCAACAGCGCGCGCGCATCGTCCGCCGTCCGCACCCCGCCACCGACCGTCAGCGGCATGAAGCACACCGCCGCGGTCCGCCGCACGACGTCGAGGATCGTACCCCGACCCTCATGGGAAGCACCGATATCGAGGAAACACAACTCGTCCGCCCCGGCCGCATCATACGCCCGCGCCTGCTCGACCGGATCGCCCGCATCGCGCAGTTCGACGAAGTTCACGCCTTTCACCACGCGCCCATCGGCAACGTCGAGACACGGAATCACACGCGCGCGGACCGTCATGCGCTGCGCCGAAGGTTTTGTTCACGCGGAGACGCGGAGACGCGGAGACGCGGCAAAGCCGCTAAGAAGAATATTTCGCGCAGCGGCGCAGAGGCGCTGAGAGAGAGGAAGGGAGCAAGGCCTAACTTCTTACTCTCCGCGCCTCTGCGCCTCTGCGCGAACAAGTTTCTGCCTGCGGCGCCACAAGCGGCTCTGCGTCCTCCGCGTCTCTGCGCGAAACCACTATCTCCGCGTCTCCGCGTCTCCGCGTGAATCATCCTGCGGCCTTTGCCACGCTCATCGCCGCCGCGAGATCGAGCCGACCATCGTACAACGCGCGCCCCGTAATCACGCCTTCGACACCATCCCGCACATGCAAAGCCAGCACATGGATCTCGGCGATCCCCTTGACCCCGCCGCTGGCGATCACCGGGATATCCACCGACCGCGCCAGGTCGACCGTAGCGTCCACGTTGCACCCCTTCAGCATCCCATCACGCCCGACATCGGTGAACAGCAACGACGCCACCCCCGCATCCTCGAACCGCCGCGCCAGATCGACCGCGCTGGTGGTCGACACGTCCGCCCAACCCTTGGTCGCGACCATGCCGTCCTTCGCGTCGACCGCGACGACGATCCCGCCGGGGAAATCCTTCGCTACGCCGCGCACGAACTCGGGATCCTCGAGCGCCGCCGTCCCGATCACGACGCGAGACACGCCCAGGTCGAACCAGCCCTCGACGCTAGCCCGCGTCCGGATCCCGCCGCCAAGCTGCACATGCCCCGGAAACTGCGCGACGATCGACCGCACCGCATCGCCATTGACCGAAGCCCCCGCAAACGCGCCATCGAGATCGACCACATGCAAATGCTCCGCACCCGCCTCCGCAAACAGCATAGCCTGCGCCGCGGGATCGTCGCCATAGATAGTCGCCCGGTCCATATCGCCCTCGGCGAGACGCACCACCTGACCCGCCTTGAGGTCGATCGCGGGGAAGATAATCAGGCTCACGGCCGCCACTCCAGGAAACGTTCGAGCAAGGCCAGGCCGTAGCGCTGGCTCTTCTCAGGATGAAACTGCACGCCGATCATCGTGTCGCGACCAATCGCCGCGGTGACCGGGCCGGCATGGTCGGTCGTCGCGAGCACGTCGGCGCCTTCAAAGGCGAAGCTATGCAGGAAATACGCCTCGCCCGGTGCGATCAGCGGATGCGCCACGGAGGGAACGACATCGTTCCACCCCATATGCGGCACCTTCGCCTCCATCGTCCCCGGCTCAAGCCTGCGCACGCGTCCCGGAACCCAGCCGAGCCCGGCATGAGTCCCCATCTCCTCGCCCGCCTCGGCCATCAACTGCATGCCGACGCAGATCCCCAGAAACGGCGTACCCTCGTCGCGAACCCGCCGGTTGAGCGCCTCGACCATCCCCGGCACCGCGCGCAAAGCCGCCGCACAAGCGCCATACGCGCCCACACCCGGCAACACGATCCGGTCAGCCTTCGCAACGACATCCGCGTCGGCGGTGACAACCAGATCGACACACCCAGCCGTCCGCAACGCGTTCTCGACCGAATGCAAATTCCCCGCGCCATAATCGATCAGCGCGAGCGTCAAATTCCCCTCCCGCTTGCGGGAGGGGTTAGGGGAGGGGATGACATAGCCGCGAGTCCGACGATCGAGGCCAGGCCCTCCCCCGACCCCTCCCGCAAGCGGGAGGGGAGCATCACAGTATCCCCTTGGTCGACGGAATAGCGTCGGCCTTGCGCGGATCGATCTCGATCGCCGTCCGCAGCGCCCGCGCCACACCCTTGAACGCCGCCTCGGCGATGTGGTGGTTGTTCGACCCGTACAGTGTCTCGACGTGCAACGTAATCCCCGCCGCCTGCGCGAAGCTGTGGAAGAAATGCTCGAACATCTCGGTATCCATCCCGCCCAGCCGCTTCTGCGAGAACAGGTCCTTCCACACCAGCCAGGGCCGCCCGGAAATATCCAGCGCCACCCGCGTCAACGTCTCGTCCATCGGCGACAGCGCATCGCCGTACCGCGCGATGCCGCGTTTATCGCCGAGCGCCTGCGCGAACGCCTGGCCGATCGCGATCCCGGTATCCTCGACGGTGTGATGCTCGTCGATGTGCAGGTCGCCCTTGGTCCGCACGCGGATATCGATCAGCGAGTGGCGCGACAATTGTTCGAGCATGTGATCGAAGAAACCGACCCCGGTCTCGACGTCGTATACGCCGGTCCCATCGAGGTTCACGGTGACGTCGATCGCCGTCTCGGCGGTGGAGCGGGTGATCGTGGCGGTGCGCATGCCACCTCCCATAACGCGCTGACCGACGCATGCAATCTTGACCGCCAATCGAATGACGCTACCCAAGGGAAATGACCGATGGACTACCCGACAGCCTGATTCCCTACGACGAGATCGTACAAGAAGCCCTGCGTGCCGTGGTCGGCCGCGTGCTCGGTTCGGTCGCGGAGGCCGGCGGGCTTCCCGGCGAGCATCATTTCTACATCACCTTCAAGACGCAGGCGCCGGGAGTCGACATCCCCAAGCGGTTGATGGAGCGCTTTCCGGACGAGATGACGATCGTCATGCAGAACCGCTATTGGGACCTCATCGTCGACGACGAGCGCTTCTCGATCGGGCTGTCGTTCAACCAAGTCCCGTCGAAGCTGGTGATCCCATACTCGGCAATCACCGCGTTCCAGGACCCGGCGGTCAGCTTCGAACTCCGCTTCCAGGCGCAGGAAGGTGCGGAAGACGCGCTCGGCGACCACGACGAAGCGGAAAACGACGGCCCGACCGCAGTCCCGATCGAAGACGGCTCGAACGTCGTAGCCGTGGATTTCAAACGGAAGAAGTAACCCAAACTCCCTCGCCCCTACGGGGAGAGGGAAGGGGCCCGCCGCACTTGCGGTGGGAAGGGAGAGGGGAGTGAGGCTCGGGACGGTTCATCCCAACGGCCCCTCTCCCTTCCGTCGCAAGCGCTCCTCCCTCCCTCTCCCCTGAGGGGCGAGGGACCCACGCACGCTACGGAAGGTTGACCCCGCATGACCCAAACCCGCACAGAAACCGACACGATCGGCCCGATCGACGTCCCCGCCGCCGCATACTGGGGCGCCCAAACCGAACGCTCGATCGAGAACTTCCCCTTCGCCACCCGCGAACGCATGCCGATCGAGATCGT
Organism: Sphingomonas sp. OK281; assembly: GCF_900115295.1. Taxonomy (GTDB): domain Bacteria; phylum Pseudomonadota; class Alphaproteobacteria; order Sphingomonadales; family Sphingomonadaceae; genus Sphingomonas. Next base: position 745,937 of record NZ_FOVZ01000002.1, read on the forward strand.
CCACGCCCTCGCCCTCGTCAAACAAGCGGCCGCTCGCGTAAACCGGTCGCACGGCCTCGACGAAACCATCGCCACCGCGATCGACGCCGCCGCACAGGAAGTCATCGACGGCAAGCTCGACGACCAGTTCCCGCTCGTCATATGGCAGACCGGCAGCGGCACGCAGTCGAACATGAACGCCAACGAGGTCATCGCCGGCCGCGCGAACGAGGTCCTAACCGGCACCCGCGGCGGCAAGTCGCCGGTCCACCCCAACGACCACGTCAACATGAGCCAGTCGTCCAACGACAGCTTCCCGACCGCGCTCCACATCGCCGCCGCGATCGCCACCACGCACCGCCTGATCCCCGCGCTCGACAAATTGCACGCTGCGCTCGACGCGAAGGCCAACGCCTGGGACGACATCGTCAAGATCGGCCGCACGCACCTGCAGGACGCGACGCCGCTAACGCTCGGCCAGGAATTCTCCGGCTATGCGAACCAGCTCTACCGCTGCCGCCACCGCATCGAGCCCGCGATCAGCCACGGCATGGTCATCCTCGCGCAGGGCGGCACCGCGGTCGGCACCGGCCTCAACGCCCCCGCAGGCTTCGGCGACGCGATCGCGCACGAACTGGCCGAGATCACCGGCCTGCCGTTCGTCAGCGCGCGCAACAAATTCGAGGCGCTCGCGTCGAACGACCCGCTCGTCCACCTGTCCGGCACGCTCAACACGCTGGCGGTCGCACTGACCAAGATCGCCAACGACATCCGTCTCTTGGGCTCCGGCCCCCGCTGCGGCTTCGGCGAGATCGACCTTCCCGCGAACGAGCCCGGCAGCTCGATCATGCCGGGCAAGGTGAACCCGACGCAGTGCGAGATGCTGACGATGGTCGCCGGCCAGGTGATGGGCAACCACGTCGCGGTCACCGTCGGCGGGATGCAGGGCCATCTCGAGCTGAACGTCTTCAAGCCGCTGATCGGCGCCAACGTCCTCCGCTCGATCGACCTGCTCTCGACTGCGATGGAAGGGTTCGCGGAACGCTGCGTCGACGGCATCGAACCCAATCGTGGCCGCATCGCCGAGCTGCTCGACCGCTCGCTGATGCTGGTAACGGCGCTAGCCCCCGAGATCGGCTACGACGCCGCCGCGAAGATCGCCAAATACGCCCACGCCGAAGGGCTGACGCTGAAGGAAGCCGGGCTCGCGCTGGGCTTGGTCGACGCCGAAACCTTCGACCGCGTCGTCAAACCAGAGTCGATGCTCGGACGCTAACTTCCGTTCTCCTGCGCACGCAGGAGCCCAGGGTACCAAGCACACCGCCCACGCCCAAATCCGTTCGTGCTGAGCGAAGTCGAAGCACCCCCGTTTGGGGCACACCCTTCGACTTCGCTCAGGGCGAACGGGAGGGGTGGGGCGCCCGCCCGGCAACTCCGCCGGGAACCCAAACGCCCCTCGCGCGCTAACCCGCCACACGGACAGGAGAAATTACGTGGGCGCAACGACCATAGGCGCGCTGATCGGCGCAGGCATCGACTCGCTCAGCGGCGACGACGGCAACGCGGACGGCGCGATCATCGGTGCGATCACCGCCAACGTACTCAAGATCGTCGTGCCGCTAGCCGTGACCTACGCGATCGGCTGGGCAGTGCTGCGCGGTGCAGCGGAACTCAAGGACCAGGTTTTCGGGGAGTCAGAAGCATGATCGGACGTATTATCAGTGCATTGGTTGGCCGCGAGATGGGCCGTCGCGACGGTTCGGGCGGCGCCTCGGGCGCAGTAAAGGGCGTCGTGGCGATGGGCCTGATGCGCCGCATGGGCCCGCTCGGCATGATCCTCGGCGGCGGCTACGCGGCCAAGAAGGCCTATGACCGCAACAAGGCACGCAAGGCCGACTATTAATCCGCCTTCGTAATACCACGCGCGGGCCGCGCATGGGTTGACGCCCATGTGCGGTCCGCGGCAAGGGCGCGCATGCCCCACACACTTCCGTCCGACCCGCATGGTTTCCGTCGTCGCGGAGTCCTGTTCGTCCTGTCCTCGCCGTCCGGTGCCGGCAAGTCGACCATCGCGCGCCGATTGCTCGCGGACGAGCACGAACTCGAGATGTCGGTCTCGGTCACGACCCGGTCGATGCGACCCGGCGAAGTCGATGGGAAAGATTACCATTTCACCGACCTCGAGGGCTTTCGCGACATGGTCGCGAACGACGAGTTCCTCGAATGGGCACACGTCTTCAACCACCGCTACGGCACGCCGCGCGCGCAGGTCGAGGAACTGCTCGCAGCCGGCAAGGACGTGCTGTTCGACATCGACTGGCAGGGCGCGCAACAGCTGTTCCAGATCGCTGGCGGCGACGTCGTCCGCGTTTTCATCTTCCCGCCATCGATGGAAGAGCTCCACCGCCGCCTCACCAGCCGCGGCACCGACTCGACCGAAGTGATCGAAGCTCGCATGTCGCGCGCGGCCAACGAGGTCAGCCACTGGGACGGCTATGATTACGTACTGGTCAACGACGACGTCGACAGCTGCATCCGCGGCGTGAAGACGATCCTGGCGGCCGAGCGCCTCAAGCGCTCGCGCCAGACCGGCCTGATCGGCTTCATCCGCCGCCTGACGCGCTGATCTTCCCCCCTCCCTGAAAGGGAGGGGCCGGGGGTGGGTCGGCCGCTGGAGGATCGCTGCGTCAGCCAACAGGCCCACCCACCCCCAACCCCTCCCTTCCAGGGAGGGGGGCTAGAGTAGTTCTAGAAACTCGACGCCCAACCCGAACTCGCGCCGCTTCAACGCGCGCAACTCCGCCGCCTGCCAGTCCTCGCCCCACATCTCGACCGACCAGTCCTCGTCGATCCCCGCCGCCGCCCAAGCCGCATCCGCATCGATCTCGCCCTCGATCAGCGCCAGCCCGATCACCAGCGACCCGGTCAACGTCACCACCGGCGACAACCCCGCCAGCCGAAAATCGTCATACGCCGCGACCGCCTCATGCAGCCGCGCGATCGTCGCGTCCGGTTGCGCCACGTGCATCACCCCCGCCGTCACCGCGAACGTCACGTCATACCGCCCCCGCGCCCACGCCAGCAGCGGATCCCAGGACGCCGCCTGCCGCTCGACGAGCAACGGCGGCCCCTCCGCGCGGTAGCAGAGCAGGTCGCTCTCGCCATACGCCGCCAGCCGCGCGGCGAACTGCGCAGGATCGTTCGCGATCGGATCGGTCGCCGCGTTCGCCAAGCCCGTCAGCGGCATCGTCCGCGGATCGATCGTCTCGCCGACCGCGCGCCATTCCGCCGCGACCGCCTCGGCCAGCGCATCGCTCGGCAACGCGAGCGGCCGCCGCCCGGGCGTCCGCACCGGCTTGCCGTCGAGCGTCACCACCCGATCCGCATCGATCGCGACGTCTGTCCAGAACCGCTTCACGCGTCAGGACTCCGCCAGCGATGCGCGAGACTGCGCGGCACGATCGCGATCATCGCCATCGCCGACAACACGATCGCCGTTCCGAGGATCTTCGGCCCCAGATCATGCGCGCGCGCGATCAGGATCAGCCCGAGCAGCGCGCCCGCAGCCCCCGCCAGCCGAACTGCGACCAGCACGAACCAGCGTCGCTGCGCCAGCTTGTCCGCGTCGGTCATGGCCGCGCCACCATGTGCAGCAAGTCTGGCACCGCCGCCGCAACGACATCCGCCCCCGCATCGGAAAGCTCGTGCACGTCGTGATACCCCCACGCGACCCCGACGGCGCGCACACCCGCCGCGCGGGCCATCGCCATGTCGAAGCTCGTATCGCCGATCATCGCGGTCGTCTCCACGGCAGCACCTGCTTCCGCGATCGCCGCGAGCAGCATCGCCGGATCGGGCTTCGATGGATGCCGGTCCGCGGTCTGCAACGTCACGAACCGCTCGGTAATCCCGTGCGCGGCAAGTATATGCGCGAGACCCCGGACGGACTTCCCCGTCGCCACGCCGAGCGCCCAGCCATCGTCGGCCAGCGTCCCCAGCACCTCGGCAATCCCCTCGAACAACGGCTCGTCGGCCAGCTCGCCATTCGCCCGCATCGCATGAAACGCGTTCTTGTAGTCGGTAGCAAGCGACCGGTGCAGCGCATCGTCCGCCTTTGGCAGCAACACCTGCATCGCCTCGACGAGACTCAAGCCGACGATCCGCCGAATGTCCGCACGCGGCGGCGGGATCAGCCCGGCGCCCTCGAACGCCCGCTCGCACGCGACGCAGATATTCGCCTGGCTGTCGACGAGCGTCCCATCGCAATCGAACACGGCAAGACGGATCATGAGATTTTCCAACGCATCGCCGCCTCGTAGATCACGCGTGCACGCGAGGGAACGCCAAACCGGAACGCGCGCGCCCGCGAACGGTTCGTGTCGGATACCTCTGGAGACTCAACGATGGCGCACGCACAGACCGACACCCCGAACATCTGGGCCGCCGCCGCTGCGGGACTCGTGGCAGGGCTCGCGGCCTCGTTCGTCATGGACCGCTTCCAGGCCGGCGTCGCCGCGCTGTCCTCGTCGGATAGCGATGCCGAACCCGCCACCGCAAAGGCCGCGGACAAGGTGTCGCAAATGGTGGTCGGCCACGACATCCCCGACGAGCGCAAGCCACTCGCGGGGCAGGTCGTGCACTACGCGCTCGGGGCAGGGCTGGGGATCGCCTACGCGGTGGCGGCGGAATATCGTCCATCGGTGACCGCGGGCTACGGCACCGCGTTCGCCGCCGCGACGACGGCGTTGCTCGATGAGGCGGCGGTACCGGCGGTGGGGCTCGGCGATGCGCCGTGGAACACCGCGCCGGCCACGCATCTGTACAGCGCGGCGTCGCATATCGTGTTCGGGACGGTTACCGAGGGGGTGCGGCGGTTGCTGCTCGGCTGGCTGAAGTAGCGGCCGTCTAGTTCCCCCGCGAAGGCGGGGCCCAGGAATCAAGCAGCGTGACGATCATGGCCCCTGGACCCCCGCCTTCGCGGGAGAACGGAATGTGCGAGAAGCCTACCGCTAACCAACCACCCCACCCCGGCGAAGGCCGGGGCCCAGTTGGAAAGGTGGCAATAACGGAGCGCTGCCCTTCGTTAGCAACGTCCCCCAACTGGGCCCCGGCCTCCGCCGGGGTGGGGCAGTATGGGAAGGCTGAGCGCACAGTTTACCCACTTGACGCTCTCCCCTCAGGGGAGAGGGAAGGGGCCCGCGGCCGCTTGGCCGTGGGAAGGGTGAGGGCACGTCAGGCGGCAGTCACCAATTACCGAGTCCCAGGCCCAGTCCGAGGCCCAGGCTTCCCAGCCCCACCCGGACGCCCGCGCCCAGCAGGCTTGGCCCCCTCAACCCGAGGCCCACTCCGCGGCGCCCCGAACTTAGACCCAGCCCCGGTCCGAGGCCCACCCGTCTTCGGCGCACCCGGCTTAACAGGCGTCTTCTTCTCCTCGACAACCCCACGCCCACGCCGCTCACCCTTACGCTCTTTCCGCACCGACTTCGCATGCGCCTTAGCCCGGGATTTCATCTGCTCGCGCGTCGGCGCAGTCTTCTCATCGAGCACCAGGTCGTCGCCCAGCTTCTCCTCGAAACCCAATTGCTTGAGGCTCTCGGCGAAATGCGTTGGCAGTTCGGCGGTCACGTCGATCGACCCGCCATCCGGATGATCCACCTTGATCCGCCGAGCATGCAGATGCATTTTCCGCGAGATCCCGCCGGTCAGAAACGCAGCGGCCCCGCCGTACTTGCCATCACCGACAATCGGATGCCCGATCGCCGCCATATGCACGCGCAACTGGTGAGTCCGCCCCGTAAACGGCTGCAACTCGACCCACGCCGCACGGTTGCCCGCGCGCTCGATCACCCGGTACCGCGTCCGCGCCGGCGCACCCTCGGCCTCGTCGACGTGCATCTTCTCGCCGCCGGTGCCCGGCTGCTTGGCGATCGGCAGCTCGATCATGCCGTCCTCGATCGACGGCACGTCGACCACCAGCGCCCAATAGACTTTCCGCGCGGTGCGCCCCGAAAACGCCTTCGCAAAGAACGCAGCAGCCCGCGACGTCCGCGCCACCAGCAGCGCGCCGGACGTATCCTTGTCGAGCCGGTGGACCAGCTTCGGCCGGCCCTCGTTGTCGTACTGCAACCCGTCGAGCAGCCCGTCGACATGCTGCGTCGTCTTGGTCCCGCCCTGCGTGGCGAGACCTGGCGGCTTGTTCAGCACGAACGCCTGGAAATCCTTGTGAATGACCATCGACTGCGCGAGTTCGGTCTCCTCGTCCGACAGGATCACGCGTTCGCGGACGCGCCTGGGCTTGTCGACGTCGGCGGCGGCCTTGTCGGCTTCGGGCGGCGGCACGCGCAGCATCTGGCCCGCCGCGATCCGGTCGCCCGGCGTCGCGCGCGCGCCGTCGACGCGGAGCTGCCCGGTGCGCGCCCACATCGCCACCGTCGTGAAGCTCGTATCGGGCAGATGCCGCTTGAACCACCGGTCGAGCCGGATGCCGTCATCGTCGAACCCGACGTTGAACTCGCGGAAACCCGTATCGCTATCGCTTTTGCCCGCAGTCATGCGACGGCCCTTACTGCGGAGAGACCCGCGAACAACGCGGCGACCGAACCGATCACCGACACCAAAACATACCCGAACGCGACGCCGATCGCGCCTCGCTCGATCATCGTGACGACGTCCAGCGAGAACGCCGAAAACGTCGTGAATCCCCCCAACACGCCCACGCCGAGCAGCAGCCGCCACGTTTCCGAAGCGGTGTTGCGGGCGAGTACGCCAACCAGCACCCCCATCAGCAACCCACCGATCAAATTCACGGCAAGCGTACCAAAGGGATAGTCAGGCCCCAGCAACGACAGCATCGCGCGGCCAGTCAGATAGCGCGCGCCGGACCCGACCGCACCACCGACCATGACATGGAGAAGGGGAAGCATTCTCGCGCCCTAGCGTGAATCGGGCAAAACGGAAAGGTGGGGTTGGCTAGGGTGGAGTAGATGCTCGCCAAAGGGCTCAACCCAAAGCTTGTTTCCCCGCGAAGGCGGGGACCCAGTCTGGACTCCCGCCTTCGCGGGAGAACAAGGAGGGAAGAGATGACGCCACCCCAACGCGCCACCACTCCAACAGGCCACCACCCCGGCGAAGGCCGGGGCCCAGTTGGAAAGGTGGCAATAACGAAGGACCGCGCTCGGTTAGCGACGTTCCCCAACTGGACCCCGGCCTCCGCCGGGGAGATGAATCCCAAGCGAAGATTGTCGGGAGGCTTTCAGTAGCGCCAAACCGCTCGTCACCGCCCAGCGTTGGAAACCAGATCCACATCGCTCCCGCCACCAGCCCTTGCCGTCACATACACCACATAAGCGTCATTCCCCCGAACCCCGCCCAGCACATGCTGCCGCCCGTCCGTGCTATGCCCAGCCGAATACCCAGCCGCCGTCGCCTTCGTAAAATACCAATCGAGCATCTTCTGCATTGGCGCAGCACTCGCAAAACTCACCACGCGCAACCGACACCCATCCCGATCCGCCCCCGCAGCCTCGGTCAACCGCGCCGCCGGATACAGCGGCAGGTCCGCCGGCAACCGGTTAGCCCACCCCGCAGAATAGCCGATCTTCGGCGCGCAAACCCCGGCATCAGGCGTCTTCTGCCGCTCCGCCAGCGCCCCCAGCGTCAGCGCGCCATTCGCCGACTTGCACTCCGGACAGTCGTTGGACGCCACCGGCGCGCGCTTGAGAGTCCGCGGATCGACCGGATCGGCTTTGAGCGGACCTTCCGGCGGCACCGCGCCACTATCCGGCCGAGGCGGCGGCCGCACCGCGTCGGTATTCGACGACTGCGCCAACCGAGGATCGACCATGATCTGCCCCCCCAGCGACGACGCCAGCGCCGGATCGCGCACCGCGCCGTTGGTCAGCTCGGCATCGAGGCTGTTGAGATCCTGCTGGTCGGTCGACGACCGTCCGCACGCGACCAGCGCAAGCGGCAAAAGGATCAGGGCGGGGCGCAGGGTAAAACTCATCACCGCCATCCTATGCGCGAAAGACGGTGAAGAAAGCGTTTTCCGCATGTCCCCAGTCGAGCGCGTGAAGCCGATCTTGCCCGAACCCCCGCGACTCGCCATGTTCACCCCATGCTCAACATCGTCTCGATCCTCATCGGCCTCGTCACCCTGGTGCTCGGCCTCGTCGCGTTCATCCCGCTGCTCGGCTGGATGAACTGGCTCGTCATCCCGATCGGCATCGTCGGTGCCGCCGTCGGCGCGCTCTCGTCGAGCAACGGCGGCCGCAACCTCAACATCGTGCTGATCATCATCTTCGCGCTCCGCCTCAGCCTCGGCGGCGGCATCATCTGACGCAAGAAGGGCCCGGCGTTTCCACCGGGCCCTCCTGATCGCGAAATGTACTCGCCGTTATGCGGCGAGATTATGCTCCAGCGTGATCTCGGCGTTGAGCACCTTCGACACCGGGCAGTTCGCCTTGGCATCCGCGGCGATCGCCTCGAACTCTTCCTTCGAGATGCCGTCTACCTTGGCGTTCAGCGTCAGCGCCGACTTGGTGATCTTGAACCCGTCGCCATCCTTGTCGAGCGTCACCTTGGCGGAGGTCTCGAGCGTCCCTGCCTCATAGCCCTTGCCGGCGAGCGCGAAGCTCAGCGCCATCGTGAAGCACGATGCATGCGCAGCCGCGATCAGCTCCTCGGGGTTGGTGCCGGGCTCGTTCTCGAACCGCGTGTTGAAGCCGTAGGGGCTGTCGGACAGCACGCCCGACTGCGTCGAGACATGACCCTTGCCGCTCTTGCCGAGGCCTTCATACTTCGCCGAACCGCTGCGTGTGGTCATCGTTTTGATCCTTCATCGGACAAGAAAAAAGGCGTCGCGGTTTCCCACGACGCCCTTCCACAACGCGCAACTACCGAAATAGCGGCATTGATTTAGCCGATCAGTATCAGCGGCAACGACGGTTGTTGTTGCTCGTACCCTTGTCGATCGCGCGACCCGCGAGGCCGCCAAGGACTGCGCCGCCCAGCGTGCCGACCGTGCGGTCGCCGCGGGTGTCGACCGTGCGGCCGAGCAGTGCGCCGCCGACGCCGCCGATGATCGTGCCGGTCGTGCCGTTGCTCTTCTTGCAGTAGACGCGGCCGTCACGACCACGCCATTCGCGACGATCGCGCGCATCGGCAGCCGAGACGGGGACGAGCATGGTCGGCAGGACCATTACGCCGAGGCCCATGGCCAGAACGAACTTACGCATCATGTAACTCCCTAGTGAATTGATCTGCTGGTGTAACGAGGGGACTATACCCCCAGTTGCATGAACCAAAAACAACACCGCGTTCATGCTGGCGTTCATCTTCGCGGCCGGCACCAGGGCGTTGCTATTAACGGCCGACGGGCATCATTCCGCGGTGCAGCTTTACGCTCGACGGCAGGCCGGTTACGCCGCCGCGATGTTGCCCGTGCCCTTGCCCGTCGAGATCCTCCCCGTCGCCGCGCCCTGGTTCGACTTGGCCGGGCTCGCGGTGTTCGCCGCGTCGGGGGCGCTAGCGGCGGCCAAGCGCGGCCAGACGTTCGTGACGCTGGTGTTCTTCGGGCTCATCACCGGCGTCGGCGGCGGCACGGTGCGGGACCTGCTGATCGGCGCGCCGGTGTTCTGGGTTCACGACGCGCGCGCCGCGAGCGTGTGCCTGGGGGTGGCGCTGCTGATCTGGGTGACGCCCGAACGGTGGTGGAAGGACGAAGCGCTCGGCTGGTTCGACGCGGTCGGGCTCGCGGCATACGCGGTGTACGGCGCGGCGAAGGCGCTCGGCTACGGCGTGCCACCGGTACCCGCGGCGCTGATGGGCGTAATGACCGCCTGCGTCGGCGGTATCATCCGCGATGTGCTGGCGGGGGAACCGTCGATCCTGATGCGGCCGGAGCTGTACGTGACCGCGGCGGCGCTGGCGGCGGCCAGTTATGTCGGGTTGGTTCTGCTGGGGGTGCCGCTTGCTTTGGCGGCGGTTATCGCGGCGAGTGCAGGGTTCACGTTGAGGGCGGCCGCGATCCGCTTCCATCTGGCGCTGCCTGCGTATGGTGGCCGCCGCTAACCCCTTGCGCGCTTGTTTGTTTCCCCGCGAAGGCGGGGACCCAGTCTGGGCTCCCGCCTTCGCGGGAGAACAAGGAGGGGAGGGCGGTCGGTTGAGCTTGAACGGACGACCCGCTCTTACTCGATCCAATCTTGCGCGCCTGATCTCTACTTGTTGAGATCGACACGCTCCAACACCGCCACCACCCCGGCGAAGGTCGGGGTCCAGTTGGAAAGGTTGGAGTAACGGAGCGCAGCGCACGTCAGCGACGTTCCCCAACTGGGCCCCGGCCTTCGCCGGGGTGGTGCGAGTGTTCGCGCGAGCCTTCTATAATAAGGCACGGAAGCTTTACCCCCGCACAACCCCAACATCCGCAAACCGCCGCGGCTCCACCGGCGGCACCGCAGGCTCGTTCAGCTCGCACTGCCAATGCCCGACATCGATCCACTGCCCGTTCTTGTACCCGACCTCGCGGTACACCCCCGCGCGCCGAAACCCGACCGCCTCATGCAGCTTGATCGACGAATCGTTCGGCAACGCAATCGCCCCGATCGCCTGCGTAAACCCCTGAGCCCGCAGCGTATCGATCAGCGCCTCGTACAACAGCCGCCCCGCGCCCTGCCGCTGCGCCGCATCCGCGACATACACCGTGGTCTCGCACGCGAACCGGTACGCCTCGCGCTTGTGGAACGCGGACGCATAGGCATAGGCCAGCACGCCGCCCTCGGAGCCGATCGTCGCGACCAGCCACGGGTACAGCCCGTCCGACGCCGCCATTCGCGCGCGCATCTGCCGCGCATCGGGCGCCTCGGTCTCGAACGACACCGTCCCGACCAGCACGTGCGGCGCATAGATCGCCGCTATCGAAGCGGCATCCTCGGCGACCGCCGCCCGGATGACGATCCCGCCGCCGTTGCCAGTTGCGGGGATCGCCATCAGAACCCGATCCGTGCCAGCAGCAGGTCGAGCAGCTTGGCATCGCCGACACCCGAAGTCGTCGGCCCCATCCCGCCGCACTCCAGGCAGCGCGCCTGGATCGAGCCCGAGGTCGCCAGCCGCTTCATGTCACCCACAGCGCGCGCGAGCATCTGGCGACGATCCGCCGCGACATGCGCGAACGCATCGCCACCACCTGCATCATCGTCGCCATCATTGCCGAAATCCTGCGCGATCGTCGCGAGGAAGCCCGGCTTCTTCTCCAGATACTCGGCATGCACCTTGGCCGGATCGAGCTTGGCGCGCTTGGCGGCCTCGTCGATCGCGTCCTGCAACGTCCCGAACCGGTCAACCAGTCCGATCTGGCGCGCGGTGCCGCCATCCCAGACGCGGCCCTGGCCGATCTCGTCCACCCGCGCCGGCGTCATCTTCCGCGAGGCGGCGACGCGCGCGACGAACTGGCGATACCCGTTCTCGATCCCCGCCTGTGCGATCGCGTCGAACATCGGCGTGGTGCCGCCGGTGATGTCGGGCTGGCCCGACAGCGGCGTGGTCTTCACGCCGTCGCTGGTCACGCCGATCTTGGCGAGCGCGTTCTCGAACGTCGGGATCACGCCGAAGATGCCGATCGAGCCGGTGATCGTGCCGGGCTCGGCAAAGATCACGTCGGCCGGCGTCGACACCCAGTAACCGCCGCTCGCGGCCAGCCCGCCCATCGACACGACGACGGGCAGCTTCTGCCGCTTGGCTTCGAGGATCGCGAGCCGGATCTGCTCCGACGCCATCACCGATCCACCCGGTGAATCGACCCGCACCACCAGCGCCTTCAAAGTCTTCTTGGCGAGCCCGTCGAGCACCGCCTTCTCGATCGTCTTGCCCGCCGCCTTGCCGGGGCCGCTCTCGCCGTCGACGATCTCGCCGGCGATCGTCAGCACGCCGATCGAATCGCCCGCGGTGGGGAGGGGGTTGGCCTTCACCCACGCGTCGTACTTGATCGCGGTGTAGTTGCCCGCCGGCTTGTTCGCGTCGCTGCCGGCGATCTCCGCCACGCGCCGCCCGAAGCTGGTCCGATCGCCGAGCTTGTCGACGATGCCCGCGCGCAGGTTTGCCTCGGCGATGTTGCCGTTTGATGCGAGAATGACCTTGTCCGGTGCGGTCATGAACTGCGCGATCTGCGCCTTGGGCCGTGCCTTGGCGATGGCCTCGCGCCACTGCGCGAACAGCGTCCCGTACAGCGCAGTGCTGGCGGCGCGCGCGTCGTCGCTCTGGTCCGCCCGCGTGTAGGGCTCGACGAACGACTTGTAGCGGCCGACGCGGTAGACGTGCGCGTTGACCCCGAGCTTGTCGATCAGGCCCTTGTAATAGAGCTGGTTGCCGCCCGGCCCCATGAAGATCGTCCCGCCCAGCGGGTTCACCCAGATCTCGCTAGCATTCGCCGCGAGGCGATAGCCGCCATCGGTGTACGCGGTCGCGTAAGCGAGCACCGGCTTCCCGCTCGCACGCACCCGAGCCAGCGCATCGCCGACCTCTCCGAGTGCCGCCGGATAAGCGCCACCGAAGCTGTCGAGATCGAGCACCACCACCTTCACGCGCGCATCGGTACGCGCGGTATCGATCGAGCGGACCACGTCGCGCAGGCGAAACTGCCGCGTCCGGCTCTGCCCGGACAGTGCTGCGAATGCGGCCTGCTCCTCGGGCTGCTCGACGATCGAGCCGTTCAGGTCGAGCACCAGCGCGCCATCCTTGATCGCCGTCGTGCCCTGCCGCGCATTGAGCGCCGCGAAGATCAGCCCGAAGAACAGCAACATCGCGATCAGGACAAGCGCGTCCTTGATCGCCACGAGGAACTTCCACACCCCCCGCACGAGCCGCCATTTCCGCCGCGGCGGGCGGGCAGGGTCGACATAGGAGGGGGCGTAGGACGGCGCAGCGGTATCGGTCATGGGACGAGAGCTAGAGCAACGCGGCGCACAGGTAAATGCCCTGTATTACGCGTCCAACACAGGAAGCGTTCAAGCCCGTGCATCTACCCCAACCACCACGCAATCCCCCTCCCGCTTGCGGGAGGGGTTAGGAGAGGGGCGTCCCACAAGCACCCCGCCCAAGAAACCCCTCCCCCAACCCCTCCCGCAAGCGGAAGGGGAGCAGAAGGGAAAGTTCGCCCAGCCTTGTTCTCCTGCGAATGCAAGCGCCCAGACGCATCCCAATTCCACCACCCCGGCGAAGGCCGGGGCCCAGTTGGGGAACGTCGCTAACGGAGCGCTGCGTCTCGTTACGCCGACCTTGCCACCTGGGCCCCGGCCTCCGCCGGGGTGGAGGTTCGGGCAAACGAGCGCAGGTGCCCGAAACCCACGCCCGCCCGAAAAAATTTCACCCCCGGAACCTTTGACATGCCGCACCCCGAGGCACATATGCCGTCCGTTGGCACTCGATAAGCTCGAGTGCCAGAAATCTGTCACAATCCAAAAGGACATGGACCCCATGAACTTTCGTCCGTTGCATGATCGCGTGCTGGTGAAGCGCCTCGAAGCCGAAGAGAAGACGGCTGGCGGCATCATCATCCCCGACACCGCCAAGGAAAAGCCGCAGGAAGGCGAAGTCGTCGCCATCGGCACCGGCACCCGCGCCGAGAACGGCACGATCACCCCGCTCGACGTCAAGACCGGCGACAAGATCCTGTTCGGCAAATGGTCGGGCACCGAGGTCAAGGTCGACGGTGAGGACCTGTTGATCATGAAGGAATCCGACATCCTCGGGATCGTCGGTTAACTCAAGTCACTCGCGCGGGAGTGGTTTGCGACCCCTGCGTAGCGTGAACTTCGTGAACTTCCACTTTTTGAAAGGGCAGCTGACATGGCTTCCAAGGACGTAAAATTCGGTCGTGACGCGCGTGAGCGCATCCTCCGCGGCGTCGACATCCTCGCCGACGCAGTCAAGGTGACCTTGGGCCCCAAGGGCCGCAACGTCGTCATCGACAAGAGCTTCGGCGCACCGCGCATCACCAAGGACGGCGTCACCGTCGCCAAGGAGATCGAGCTCAAGGACAAGTTCGAGAACATGGGTGCGCAGATGCTGCGCGAAGTGGCCTCGAAGACCAACGACATCGCCGGCGACGGCACCACCACCGCGACGGTTCTGGCGCAGGCCATCGTCCGCGAGGGCATGAAGTCGGTCGCAGCGGGCATGAACCCGATGGACCTGAAGCGCGGCATCGATCTCGCCGTCATCAAGGTCGTCGAGGACGTCAAGGCGCGTTCGAAGCCGGTTTCGGGTTCGAAGGAAGTGGCGCAGGTCGGCATCATCTCGGCCAATGGCGACCGTGAAGTCGGCGAGAAGATCGCCGAAGCCATGGAGAAGGTCGGCAAGGAAGGCGTGATCACCGTCGAGGAAGCGAAGGGTCTCGAATTCGAGCTCGACGTCGTCGAGGGCATGCAGTTCGACCGCGGCTATCTGTCGCCGTACTTCATCACCAACCCCGAGAAGATGACCGTCGAGCTTCAGGATCCCTACATCCTGATCCACGAGAAGAAGCTCTCGAACCTGCAGGCGATGCTCCCGATCCTGGAAGCCGTCGTCCAGTCGGGTCGTCCGCTCCTGATCATCGCAGAAGACATCGAGGGTGAGGCTCTGGCCACGCTCGTCGTCAACAAGCTGCGCGGCGGCCTGAAGGTCGCAGCGGTCAAGGCACCGGGCTTCGGCGATCGTCGCAAGGCGATGCTCGAGGACATCGCGATCCTGACCAAGGGCGAGATGATCTCGGAAGACCTCGGCATCAAGCTCGAGACCGTCACGCTCGGCATGCTCGGCACCGCCAAGCGCGTCACGATCGACAAGGACAACACCGTCATCGTCGACGGTGCCGGCGATCACGACACGATCAAGGGCCGCACCGAAGCGATCCGCCAGCAGATCGAGAACACGACCAGCGACTACGACAAGGAGAAGCTCCAGGAGCGTCTCGCCAAGCTTGCCGGCGGCGTTGCCGTGATCAAGGTCGGTGGTTCGTCGGAAGTTGAAGTCAAGGAGCGCAAGGACCGCGTCGACGACGCGCTGCACGCAACCCGCGCAGCCGTCGAAGAAGGCATCGTCCCCGGCGGCGGTACGGCTCTGCTGTACGCAACCAAGGCTCTCGACGGCCTCGAGGGTGCGAACGACGACCAGACGCGCGGTATCGATATCGTGCGCAAGTCGCTGACGGCTCTGGTTCGCCAGATCGCACAGAACGCAGGTCATGACGGTGCGGTGGTTTCGGGCAAGCTGCTCGACGGCAACGACACGTCGATCGGCTTCAACGCCGCGACCGACACGTACGAGAACCTGGTGGAAGCCGGCGTGATCGATCCGACCAAGGTCGTCCGCACCGCGCTGCAGAACGCCGCATCGGTCGCAGGCCTGCTGATCACGACCGAAGCGGCTGTGAGCGAGCTCGCCGACGACAAGCCCGCCATGCCCATGGGCGGCGGCGGCATGGGCGGCATGGGCGGCATGGACTTCTGATTTCGGACGGGGCCAGCGAGCGCTGGTCCCGGCACGAAATCAGAACGGCCGGCGGGCTGGCGGCGAAGCCACCAGTCCCGTCCGACGAAAAGGGCCGGCTTCGCCGGTCCTCCGTTCCGAACAGACGACCAAAGCAGAGGGCCGGGAAGCAATCCCCGGCCCTTTGTTTGTCTAGCCAACCAGCGTATGTCTCCGACATGGCGAGCGACCCGCACTACCGGCTGCTGACAGCCGAGGAATTCCTCCAGATCGACTTCGGCGCCGACATGAAGGCCGAGCTCGACAACGGCGTCATTCGCATGATGGCCGGCGGCACGCGCGAGCATTCTCGCGTGCAGGTCAATCTCACTGCATTCGTCCGGTCTGCCCTGCGTGGCTCGGGCTGCACACCCTACGGCTCCGACATGGCGGTCCGCACACAGGACCGGTCGGTGCGCTACCCCGATCTCACCATCGACTGCGGCGCACCCGGCGATCGGCCAGACGATCTGACCCTGTCCGATCCGCGCGTTATAATCGAGATACTGTCCCCCTCGACCCGACACTTCGACCTGACCGTCAAGAAAGACGAATATCGCGCGCTGAATTCGGTCGATACGCTCGCCTTCGTCGACGCCGACGCCGAGGCTCTGTCGGTTCACCAGCGGATCGAGGGCGGCTGGATAGAGACGTTGTTCTCGACCTCTCTGGACCTCGTCATTCCCTCGCTCGGCCTGACCATCCCCCACGCCGAAATCTTCGCCCGGGACTGAGCCCGCTACCTCGTTCGGGCAGCTGGCGCCGCCGCTTCGTCCGCCGCGATCTGGTCCAGCGCTCGCCACACGACGGGTGCGATATGGCTCAGGTCGAAGCTGTGATACGCCTCGCCGTCGATCGGCACGACCAACGCCTTCCCGCCGGCCGCCGCGCGCAATCGCTCCGCCGCGGCGAACGGCACGACCTCGTCCTTGCGACCGTGCATCAGCAGCACGGGTACCTTGACCCGGCGGATCGCCGCGACATTGTCGAACGCGGCCGAATACAGGCCACGCTCGAGGCCCGGTACGAAGCGCGCGAACGAATCGAACGCACCCAGCGTCACCACCCCGTCGACGTCCGCCCCGGCCGCCGTATCGGCCGCGACGTTCAGCGCCACCGCGGAACCGAGCCCGTCCCCGAACACGAAGTGCTTGCCGCTCGGCACCAGCCGCTTCGCCAGGTCCACGAACGCCCGGCCATCCTGGTACAGTCCGCGTTCGTCGGGCACGCCGGGATTGTCACCATAGCCGCGATAGGATGCGACGAGCAGGCCGTGGCCACCTTGCGCGAACGCCTGCGCCGCCTTGGCCGCGATATCGCGATTGCCTGCGCGCCCCGGCAGATAGACCAGAACCGCGCCGCCCGCGGCTTCCGGCGGCCAGAACCACCCTTGCAACCGCACGCCGTCCTTCGTGGTCGTATCGACGAGCTGCGGCACCCGTGCGGTCCAGGAGGGCGTGGTCGATCCCAACGGCGCAGGCGCGTAGAGCGACCGCCCGACCGGATTGATGCAGCCGCTCAGCGACGCAAGCAGCAAGGTCAGGGGTGCAATAACCAAGCAGGAAGATGCCCGGCCCGGAAGCCGCCGGCGCCGCACGCGGAGGCGCATTCGCGCGTCGCTCGCTCGGCACGTCGTAGTGCTGCTGATCGCCACGTCGTTAACCCTCATCCATTTTTCGACGCTCTTACGAACGCGTCGCCGTCTCGACACGGATAATTCCTTCCAATTCAACGGCCTGTGTCCCATTCCGGGAAATGGTACGAGACAGGTGCAACCGGCCCGCGATCACGCTACCATTGGCGCATGACCGCAGGCCGCATCGATCAGTTGACCGAAGCTCAGCGCGCCTGTCTCCGGCTCGTGCTGACGCATCATAATTCGAAGGAAATCGCAGCGTTGGTGGGCGTCTCCCCATCGGCGATCGACAAGCGTATCGAGCGCGCGGTCCAGACCCTCGGCGTCAGCACGCGGTTCGAGGCGGCACGTCAGTTGCAGCAGTATGAGCAGACGCGGTGGGACGACGCCGTTTCGATGCAAGGCGAGGGGCAGCCGACCGGTCCATCGCTCCCGTACGAACAGATACCATCCGAACCATTCGACGTTCCCAACGCCGTCGTCGAACGCCCACAAGCGACGCAGATCGAGCCGTGGGGGTTTGTTCGCCGCTTCTTCGGGACAGCCCGGAGCAGCGGACCGGTGGGGGTGGCGCGCAATCGGTTTTCGATTGGCGACAGGCTCGTCAAGCTGATCGCGCTCATGGGCCTGATCGCCGTCACCTCGATGGCGCTCGTGAACATGGCGATGACGCTGACCAGCCTGTTGCGATCGAACCGGGATCGCACGGCCCCGATACATGGCGCTGCAACGATGGCGCCAATGGGGAGAACGACAATGTTGAAACAAAGACGCGCCGCAACGGACAAGGTCACGCTCGATTTCCTGAAGGCGGAAGCCGCAGTCGATCATGCGGCGATGCTGGCCGCGTCGTGCGTATCGACGCTGTTGCAACAGCGCGTCGCCGCCAACCTGCCGGTCGGTACCGGCGCAGCAGCGTTGCAGATGATGTCGCAGGCGTCGTTCGACATGATCAGCGTCCGCCAGCGCTTCCTCGACGCGCATCGCGCGCTGGTCGACGTCCGCGCGGAGATAGGGCTCGGCCAGTTCTACGGTTATGGCGATACCGCCGAATGCCCGCCGAACGAAGGTGCGTTGCAGCCCGAAGCGCCCGTTCGGCTGGCGGCAGTGGCCTGAGCCGTCGCTTGCAGTCCGGCTTTGGAGGTTAAGGTTGGATCGGGTCTGGCTGTTCTACGCGATACAGGTGGCTGCATCCGGCTATGCGCTCCTGCGGGGCGGGGCACCGGAGCGGCTGACGGGATTGGCGTTGCTGGTTGCGGCGGTCGCTACCGGGATCGTGCAGCGCAATATCCCAGTGCTGTTCGCGGGGCTTGAGGCCAGCGTGATGATCGTCGACCTGCTCCTCCTCGCAGTATTGGTTGCGATCACGCTGAAGGCGGACCGGTTCTGGATCGCCTGGGCCACCGCCTTGCACGCGCTGGGGACGGGGGCGCATTTCGTTCGGGTGCTCAGCCCCGACGTGATGCGCCTCGTCTACGCCCTTCTCTCCGCAGCGTGGAGCTACCCCATCGTTCTGCTTCTCGTGATCGGGACGCTCAGGCACTCGCGGCGGATTCGGGCCCATGGCTGCGATCTCGACTGGAGCCGCCAGGACCCGACGTTTCGCTGACGCCTATTCGGAAGACGTATATGACATACGCAATCGCCCTGTTTCCCACCGGCGCCAGCAAGCGCCCGTCGTTCCCGTCGCTGGCGGATCCGGCACTCGACGGCTCGTTGTCCTCGGCATTGATCGGCGTCGCCAGGCGTCTTTATGCAATGCGGAAGGTCCGCGACGAGATGCTGGGCGAGGCCCTGTTCTCCGAACCGGCCTGGAACATCTTGCTCGACCTGTTCATCTCGGATCACGAGGGATCCCGACTGAGCGTATCGGCCGTATGCATCGGCGCGCGCGCACCCTCCGCCACCGCGCTGCGCTACCTGACAATGCTGCAGGATGCCGATTTGGTCGAGCGCACGCGGGATGAGCGTGATGCCCGCCGCTCGCACGTCAGGCTGACGGTGCTCGGCAAACGCCGCATGTCCAGCCTGCTTGGCCGGATGATCGAATAGGGTAACGGACTATCCATCGACCGGCGTTGCCATGATAACCAGGATGCCGATCATCCGCGACGTGGCACGCGACGTGGCACGCGACGGGCCACGCGACGGGGGCGAGGTCCGGATCGCGCCAGCACGTAGACGATGGTTCACGCGTTGCTTACCATTGCGCGCTACAGGACGGCGATGGAATCCGATGCCCCTATTCCCAATCGCATGAGCCCCGATCCTCGACCGCAGTCGGCCGTCAGCCATGGCGCCGGGCTCGCAGGGCTGGTCGGCGTGCTGGCGTGGATCGGATTTGCGCGCCATTTCGGCATGGACGGGCCGTATGCCGCGCTCGTCAACGTCGCTGCGTGCGGGCTGCCGATGGTGATCTGGTCGCTGCTGGTCGACAAGGTGCATCGCAGTCCCACTACCGGGATCGACTGGTCCGCGGGCAAACCGTGGCGCGCGACACTGGACCTCAGTCTTACCAAGCTCGCCGGATTATGGGCGACCTGGGCGGGGATTGCAGTGATCTATGGCGCCGGGCGGTTCTACTGGCAGGGCAATTTCGCGTTCGCGATGTGGTGTTTTACCAATGCCGCGCCGATCCTGTTCGTCGCATCGATCCCCTATGTGTTGTGGATCGACCGGTACCTCGTGGAGCCGCACGATGGCGCGTGGCATCTCGGCGCCTGGCTTACGGGGCAGGCGGGTGTCGAGCGCGAGTCGATCTACGGGCATCTCCGCGCGTGGGGGGTGAAGACGTTCTTCCTCGCCTTCATGCTCGCGATCGTGCCGCCTGGGTTCGGCGATTTCGTTCGCGGCGATGTCGCGATCGTCCTGCGCGATCCGGTCGCGCTGTCGAGCTGGCTGGTGACGCTGATGTTCCTGATCGACGTGGCGTTCGCGACGGTCGGGTATCTGCTGACGTTCCGGCCGCTGGATTCACACATCCGCAGCGCAAACCCGTATGCGGCGGCGTGGATGCCGGCGCTGATGTGCTACCCGCCGTTCATCTTGATGACCACGGGTGGTCCGCTAGATTATCATCCGGGCACGTCGGACTGGGCCTACTGGTTTCAATGGCATCCGATCCTGCTCGCGCTGATTGGCGCGACGCTGGTGGGGCTGACCGCAATCTACGCCTGGGCGACGATGGCGTTCGGCTTCCGTTTCTCCAACCTCACCAACCGCGGGATCCTGACGCACGGGCCGTACGCGGTGTCGCGGCACCCGGCGTATCTGTCGAAGAACCTGTTCTGGTGGATCTCCACGATCCCCGTGCTGACGCTCGGCAGCGTGGTCGACGCGGCCCGTGCGACGCTGCTGATGGCGGCGGTCAGCGGCGTGTATTACTGGCGCGCGAAGACGGAGGAGCGCCATCTGAAGCTCGACCCGGACTATCGCGCGTATTTCGACTGGATGACACGCAACGGCCTGGTGCCGCGGCTGTTTGCGAAGCTGCGCGGCTGATTCCCCTCCCGCTTGCGGGAGGGGTTAGGGGAGGGGCTGACCTATGCCGTGGACCGGATCGCTCGCGGCCAAGCCCTCCCCCGACCCCTCCCGCAAGCGGAAGAGGAGCAGTCAGAAACTGGCTTCGTCGTAGACCTTCGACACGTCGCCATTCCAGGCGCCGTGATAGCGATCCAGCAGCACCTCGGCCGGCACCTTGCCGCTCCGAACGATCTCCCGCAGCGGATCGAGGAAGCCGGTCTCGTTGTCGCCCGCCCGATTGAACCGTGCCCGCGCCGACAGCCCCGCGCCCGCGATGTCGAGCACTTCGCCGGCGATATCGCGCAGCTTGCCGCCGCCCGCGATCGGCGCGTTCAGCCCGAGCTTCGGCACCGCATCGCGCAACGCCTGGCGCTCGTCGATCGTCCAGTCCTTGACCAGGTCCCACGCCGCATCGAGCGCCCCCTGGTCGTACAGCAACCCGACCCAAAGGGCGGGCAGCGCACAGATTCGGTTCCACGGCCCGCCATCGGCACCGCGCATCTCGAGGAACGTCTTCAGCCGCACTTCGGGGAAGGCGGTCGACAGGTGATCGGTCCAGTCGTCGAGCGTCGGCTTCTCGCCCGGCAGCACCGACAATTCACCCTTCAGGAAGTCGCGGAAAGACAGCCCGGCGGCATCGATATACTTGCCCTCGCGGTAGACGAAGTACATCGGCACATCGAGCGCATACTCGGCGTAGCGCTCGTACCCGAAGCCATCCTCGAACACGAACGGCAGCATGCCGGTGCGATGCGGATCGGTGTCCGACCAGATATGGCTGCGATACGACAGCATCCCGTTGGGCTTGCCCTCGGTGAACGGCGAGTTCGCGAACAGCGCGGTCGCGAGCGGCTGGAGCGCGAGCCCGACGCGGAATTTCTTCACCATGTCCGACTCGGACGCGTAATCCAGGTTCACCTGGATCGTGCAGGTCCGCAGCATCATGTCGAGCCCCATGCTGCCGACGCGCGGCATGTGCCGCAGCATGATCGCATAGCGCCCCTTGGGCATCGTCGGCAGTTCGGCACGCGTCTTGTCCGGCCACATGCCGAGCCCGAGAAAGCCGATGCCGAGCTTTTCGCCCGCCGCCTTCACCTGCTCCAGGTGGCGCCCGGTCTCGGCGCAGGTCTCGTGCAGATTGTCGAGCGGCGCGCCCGACAGTTCGAACTGGCCGGCCGGTTCCAGGCTGATGCTGCCGTCCGCGCCCGACATCGCGATGGCATTGCCGCCCTCCATGACCGGCTTCCAGCCATATTGTTCCAGCTCGCCGAGCAACGCGCGGATGCCGCTCGGCTCGTCGTACGACGGCGCGTGATGATCGCCGTTCGCATAGACGAACTTCTCATGCTCGGTGCCGATCCGCCATGCGTCCTTCGGCTTTTCGCCGCCTGCGAAGCTGGCGATCAACTGGTCGCGCGACTCGATCGTCGGGCTGGTCTTTTTCGAAGCTGGAATCGTCGTCATCGCCGCGCCTTACGCGCCGATGAACGAGGGTGCTAGAGGGGATTCGGACCAATCGGTACCGATGTGGTTACCAGTCGCCTGCCGCCGCCATCCACAGCGCGACGGCGGCACCCGCGGCGGTCTCCGCGCGGAGGATACGCGGACCCAGGCCGATGCCGATCGCCCGCGGGTGCGCGCGAATCGCCTCGCGTTCGTCCGCATCGAATCCGCCTTCCGGCCCGATCAGGATCGCTGTCGGACCTGGGCGTGATCGCATCGCCTCCAGCGCCGGCACGCCGCCGGTCTCGTCAGCGAAGAACAGCGCGCGATCGTCCGGCCAGTCGCGCAGCAATGCGGCGAGCTTCACCGGTTCGGCCACCTCGGGCAGCGCGGTGCGCCCGCATTGCTCGGCCGCCTCGATCATCTGCGTCCGCAAGCGCTCGGTATTGGGCTTGTCGACGATCGTCCGCCGCGTGACGACCGGTACAAGCCGCGCGACGCCGAGTTCGCACGCCTTCTCCGCCATCCAGTCGACCCGGCCCTTCTTGAGCGGTGCGGCGCACAGCCACAGATCGGGCACATCTTCGCGCGGGCGCAGCATTTCGGTGACGTCGAGCACCAGGTCGCGCTTGCCCACACTCGACGCGACTCCGAGCCATTCCCCGGTCCGATCGTCGAACAGCTTCACCGGATCGCCGATCTTCATCCGCATTACGCCTGCGAGATAATGCGCTGCCGGCCCATCGACGTGAAGCGCACCGGGCGCGAGGAGGCGGTCGACGAAGAGGCGCGGCGTGGATTGCGGCGGCCAGGCGGGAGTTGCAGGCATAAGTGCTGCCCTAGCAAATCCTCCCCGGCACGGGGAGGGGGACCAGCGCAGCTGGTGGAGGGGGGCTTCCACGAGAGAAGCGCTTGTGTGGGACACCTTCCATCAGCGTATCGCACGCGGCGATCCCCTCCACCCTTCGCCGATGGCGAACGATCCCCCTCCCCGTGCCGGTGAGGATGGTACTTCTCGCTCCCCTCCCTGGAAGGGAGGGGCTGGGGGTGGGTTGGCCCATAATGGCCGCCACGCTCGCCAAGCAGCCGACCCACCCCCGACCCCTTCCTTCCAGGGAGGGGAGAAGATTAGCGCTTCCGACCCACGCAAAAACTTAGTTCAGCGTTTCTGCCGCGCCCACATCTTCCGCGCGACCACCCAAGCGACAACCAGGACGACCACCCCGAGGATCAGCACCCCCGCAACCGCCCCCGCGACCCGGAATATTCCCCAGAACAACGCCTCGACGAAGCGGCCGACCGCGACCGACAGCCCGATCATAAAGGCCCGATCATGCAAGAGGTCCGAAACGCGTCACACGCCCCCGGTACCCGGCAAAGGCTTGCGCGCCAAACCCCGTCTTCCTACGCCCCCATCATGCAGACCCAGCCGATGCACGAAGAGATCGTCCCCGACAGCGAACACAAGGGCTTGGTCGGCCGCCTTCCGCCAACCCTGCGCGGCCTCGCGCTGCTCGCCCGCTTCGACCGCCCGATCGGCTGGTGGCTGCTGTTCTGGCCGGGCGCCTGGGGCGTCGCGCTCGCCGGTGGCGCGGTGCAGCGCTGGGACCTGATCCTCTGGCTCCTCGCGGGCAGCATCGCGATGCGCGGCGCCGGGTGCGTGTTCAACGACATCGTCGACCGCGATCTCGACGCGCAGGTCGCCCGCACCCGCGCCCGGCCGATCCCGAGTGGGCTCGTGTCGATGAAGCTCGCCTGGGTCTGGCTGATCGCGCTCTGCCTGATCGGCTTTGCGGTCTTGCTGCAACTGACCTTCCTGGCTGCCATCGTCGCGCTCGCGAGCCTCGCCCCCGTCGCCGCCTACCCGTTCATGAAGCGCATCACCTGGTGGCCGCAGGCGTGGCTCGGCATCGTCTTCTCCTGGGCCCTACTGGTCGGCTGGAGCGACATCGCCGGCGCGCTCGATACGCCGATGTGGCTGCTCTACGCCGGCTCGATCGCGTGGGTGATCGGCTACGACACGATCTATGCGTTGCAGGACCGCGAGGACGACGCGATGATCGGCATCCGCTCCTCCGCGCTCCGCATGGGTACGCATGTGAAGGCCGGCGTCGGCATCTTCTACGTTGCCGCCGTCGCCCTATGGGTAGCAGCGTTCTGGCAAGTCCGCCCCGACCCGCTCGCGATCGCCGCGCTCGTCCCCGTCGCGCTCCACCTCGCCTGGCAAGTCGTCACGCTCAAACCCGACACGCACGAGGGCGCAGGCACCGCCGCGCTCGCTCGCTTCCGGTCGAACCGTTTCGCCGGACTGCTGATGTTCCTCGCCTGCGTGGTTGTCGGCACGAGCCTGCATCCCTAACTCGCTGATATGCTGACCCCAGACCAAGCCCGCGACCGCGCCCACGACATCGTCCAGCGCGCGAGGGCGGCCGGCGCCGACGCCGCCGACGCGGTCTTCGCCGCCGATGCCGCGCTCGACGTGTCGATCCGCCTCGGCAAGCTCGAGGATATCGGCCGTTCCGAGAGCGAGGACCTCGGCCTGCGCGTGTTCGTCGGCCAGCGCTCCGCCAGCGTCTCCACCTCCGACCTCTCGACCGCCGCGATGGACGCGCTGGTCGACCGCGCGGTGGCGATGGCGCGCGAAGCCCCTGAAGACCCCTGGGCCGGCCTCGCCCCCGCCGACCGCCTGCTCCACGGCATCACGCCGATGCTAGGCCTCGACGACGGCGGCGAAGCCAGCCCCGAGCAACTCCGCGACGCCGCGCTCGAAGCCGAAGACGCCGCCCGCGCGGTCCCCGGCGTCTCGAACAGCGAAGGCGGCGGTGCCAGCGCCTCGCGCAGCGTATGGGCATTAGCCACCAGCCACGGTTTCGCCGGAGCCTATGCCGCGACCGGCTACGGCGTCTCGGCCAGCGTGCTCGCTGGTGAAGGCGGCAATATGCAGCGCGACTATGCGCACAGCAGTGCCCGCCTCCGCGCGCATCTCGAATCGCCCGAAGCGATCGGTCGCCGCGCTGGCGAACAAGCCGTCGCGCGCCTCAACCCCGGCCGTCTCGTCAGCGGCCCCACCACGATCGTCTACGACCGCCGAGTCGGCGGATCACTGGTTGGCCACATGCTCGGCGCGATCTCCGGCCAGGCGATCACGCGTAAGACCAGCTTCCTGCTCGACTCGCTCGGCAGCCAGGTGTTCGCGCACGGCATCACCATCCGCGACGATCCGCACCGCCCGCACGGCCTGCGCTCGCGGCCGTTCGACGGCGAAGGCCTGCCCGTCTCGCCGAGCGACATCATCGAGAACGGCATGCTCGAACGCTGGCTGCTCGACTCCGCCTCGGCGCGTCAGCTCGGCCTCGAGCCGACCGGCCACGCCGCGCGCGGTGTCGGCGGCGGGCCCGGCGTATCGACCAGCAACGTGTTCATGGAACCGGGCCATGTCCCGCTCGAAACGCTGATCGCCGACATCGAGTCGGGCGTCTACGTCACCGAACTGATGGGCGGCGGCGCGAACGGCGTGACCGGCGACTATAGCCGCGGCGCAGCGGGCTTCAGAATCGAGAACGGCCAGATCACCACGCCGGTCGCCGAGTTCACGATCGCCGGCAACGTCAAGGATATGTTCCTCGCGATGACCCCCGCCAACGACCTCGAATTCCGCTACGGCGTCAACGTGCCGACGCTACGTGTGGAGGGCATGACGGTGGCGAGTGGCTGAGCGGTATCGCGGGCCGGAGAGGTCGCCGGCATGGCTGCGCGCGATGGCGGATGCGGTAGCGAAGATCGCCGCAGAGGCCGGCGCGATGGCGCACGATCGCTTCGACACCGACTTCCAGCGCTGGGAAAAGACCCCCGGCAGCCCGGTCTGCGAACTCGACATCGCGATCGACCGCATGCTCAAGGCGCGACTGTCGACGTTGCTCCCCGAAGCTGGCTGGCTCTCCGAGGAAACCGCCGACAACGCCGATCGCCTAGCCCATGACCTGCTCTGGGTAGTCGACCCGATCGACGGCACCCGCGACTATATCCGCGCGCGTCCCGGCTGGTGCGTCTCGGTCGCCTTGGTCGACCGCGGCAAGCCGGTGATCGGCATCCTCGAAGCGCCGTCCCGCGATGAACGCTGGCACGCGGTCGCAGGGCAGGGCGCGACGCGCAACGGCGTACCGCTAAAGGCCGGCAACCGCACCGACTTCCCCGGCAGCCGCACGCCCGTAGACGCCCTCCCCAAAGCCGACCGAGACCTCGTCATGGTCCACAAACCCAATTCTATCGCGCTCCGCATAGCCATGGTTGCCGCCGACGAAGCCGACCTCGTCGCCACGCTCCGCTGGGGCAACGAATGGGACATCGCCGCCGCGATCCTGATCGCGAGCGAAGCCGGCGCAGTGGTGACCGATGCGCTGGGTGCGCCGCTGGTGTTCAACAAGCCGCGGCCGCAAGCGTTTGGTGTTGTAACGAGCGTCCCCGGTATCCACACCGCCGCCGTTACTCGCCTCGCGGATCGGGCAAGGGCAATGAACGCCTAGAGCCGAACGCCCCCGTCACGCCGGGCTCTTTCCGGCATCCACGGTGCCGCACAATCTAGCGATGTTGGTTCGCGGAACCGTGGCCCCCGGAGAAGGGCTCTTCTGAGCGAAGTCGAAGGGCCTGGGGTGACGGGGCGATTGTCGGGCTGTCGAGACCTCAATACGCGCCGGGAAGCTGAATGTCCGATCCGGCTTCGCGCGAAAACCAACCGATCCTCACCTGCCAAGGGGGAGGTGGCGGGCGCAGCCTGACGGAGGGGTGGCAAGCGGTCGCGCCCGTTCTGCGTCCTCCCCGCCACCGACTCCGGAAAAGAATGCAAACGAACGATCAGGACGTCGGAAGCCCTTGCAGAACCGCCTTCGCTTCATCCGCCGCCAGGTAATTGCACGCATATTGTGAGGGATTGCCACCACGAGTAATCCAGCGGATCCGCGACGAGCCGGAAGTCGCCATCTTGTCCAGGATCTCGCGGTTGATCGCCACCCTGACGAAGCTGGGGTTGGTGCAGGTCATCATGATAACTCCCTTCGGCACATTGCAGGCGGTCTGGACGACCTGCCATGTCGAGGGCAGTTTATAGGTGTCGTTGCCGATCAGGATGTAATTTTCCGAGATCGGCAGGCCGGCGCGCTCCATGACCAGATTGATGACCGGCGGTTTGCCCGCCGGTGCCAGTCCTTCATAGAACACGTTGGTATAGTAACTCGAATCCGACCTGACGGTGATATCGCGCGCGCCCGGGATTTCCTTGTTCTTCTCACGCTTGATCTTGACACGCTTGTCGACGGGCATCGCATCGTACTTCGCGCGGTTCCTGATCTGCGTTTCGTTCAGCTCGCAGTGCGCGGCGGTCATCTCCGCGGTCGCGGCCACGCGCGCTATCGCCGTGGGCGAGGCAATCACGGGTGGCGGCTTCTTGAAAAGGCCGAACAGTTGCGCACCGGAAAGCATCGCCGCCGAGTTCAATATCGTCAGAGCAACATTCATCATGCCAGCGTCCCTTCCGTCGTTGCCACACCGAAAGGATGCAGAACCGCGTTCCGATAAACAATCGAAATCACCGGCTTAGCAATCGGAGGTACTTATCCCGTTCGACAAGCGCGGGCCATACACCGACGCATCACGTTCCTTCCTGTTCTCCCGCGAAGGTGGAAGCCCAGTCTGGACGCCCGCCTCCGCGGGGAAACATGTCCTACTGGTTCGAACGGTATAGCTGCCCGACTGCGCCTGATCGCGCGCGGCGATCCGCGTCGCCATGTCGCCGGTAACTGGAACGCGCGGCGTCTCGTACGCGACCGGCCGATATCCAAGCTTCAGCGCCTCGTTTCCTCGATACTTTGATCTTTGGAAACCGTTCGTGTGTAGCGGGATTACAGGCTCACCTCACCCTGTCCGGTCAACGACCCCAGCGCGGTGGACGAGTTTGCCCTTCGTCTTGCTGGTCAGGTGAAAATACGCACACCGGTCGCAGCGATAGGCCCGGAGTGGGACGCGTCCGGCGTTCGCCACCACGAGCGCATCGGTTTCGGAGACGAAGCGCGCTTTGCGACGGCAGACGCTGAGCCGGGTGCGCTTCACCGCCTCAATCCTTGTACTTCATCTCCAGGAAGCGACCGCGGGTCGAGAGGTTGTCGAGGTCGCTTTGCGCCAGCCGCGCGGTCATCTCGCCAATTTCCTGTTCGATCAGCTTCAGGCCGTCGACCAACTCGGCGTCGGGCGAGCGCCCGTTGCGCGGCGTCGTGCGGAGCGACGCCGGCACCTTCTCGTATTCCTTGACGAAGGCGGGAAGTTGTTCGCCGATCAGCTTCCGCACGTCGACCGCTTCCTGCGTATTCGCGTCGAGCGTCGCGAGTTGCGGCGTCAGCGTTTCGAGGCGCAGGCCGATCCGGTCGACCAAAGTCATCGCCGGTGCGGGGAGGGCGGGGCGCTGCGCTTCCAGCCAGCGTTCGGTTTGAGCCGGGAGCGCACGGATGTCGACTGCCGCGAGCCGCTCGGGCGTCGGTGCGCGTTCCGCCGGCCACACCGCGAACAACACCGTGGCCGCGACCAGCAGCGCCATGACCAGCATCGCGCCGCCGATCCCGAGCGGCATGATCCAGCCGATCACCATCGCCGCGATCAGGATCGCCACGTCGGCGACCGCGATCCGGGTCAGTCGCTTGCCGATCGCCTGCGTCTGCCGTGCCCGCCCTCGCGATGGCGAGTGTGCGATGACGGCGCCCGTCCGGTCGTCGGAAATGCGCGACCAGGAGGCGCGGGCGCTGGCGATGGCGTCGTCGACTTCGCTCACGAGGGTTACATCGCCTCCAGCTTGAACGGGCTGGCGGACGGTCCGCCGAGCTGGCCTTGGGTGGCCCCTTCAGCCCGCGCGATATACCCACGCGACTTGTCGACCTCGTTCGACAGCGCGCCGACGGTGACCTTCATCGAATCGAGCGCCTTCAGCTTGAACACGTCGATCGCGTCCATCGTGTCGTAGATGTTCTGGAACGCGCGTTGCAGCGTCTCCAGCGGGATCGTCGCCGACGCGGCCTGTTCGTGGATCTGCGCGGTCTGCGATTTGAGCAGCTTGCCGGTCGAATCGATGATGTTCGCGGTCGTCGTGTTGAGCGCGGTGATCTGCTCGAGCACCAGCTTCTGGTTGGTCAGCGCCTGCGCCACCGTCACCGCGGTGCGCAGCGCGGAGACGGTCGTGGTCGAGGCGCGGTCGACACCCTTCACCAGCTCGACATTGTTCTTCTTGACCAGATCGAGCGCGAGATAACCCTGTACGGTCACCGCCATCTGAGTCAGCAAATCCTGCGTGCGCTGGCGCGTATAGAACAGCGCGGTCTCGCGGATTGCCTTCGCCTTGGCGGGATCGCTGTGATCGAGGTCGTTGGCGACGTCCTCCAGCTTGGCATCCATCGTCTTCGACAGGTGGATCATCTGCTCGAGCCGACCCATCGCCGCCCACAAATTGGCGCGCTCGGTATCGATCGCGGCGTTGTCCATTAGCAGCTCGTCCTTGCCCGAACCGAGGCTCTTCAGGATCTGCGCGATGTGCGTCTGCGACGATTTGTAGCCGTCGAAATAATTGCGCATCTTGCCACCGAACGGGATGATCCCGAACAGCTTCTGCGGCGCGGTGAGATTGCCCTTCTTGCCCGGATCGAGATCCTCGACGACGCGGCGCAGCTCGGCGAGGTCCTTGCCGACGCCGGTCTCCTGATCCATCGCCTTGACCGGGCGATCGAGGAAGCGGTTCGACTGGCCGGCGGCGTCGCGGATTTCCTTCGCGCCCATCGCGGTGATCGCGTCGACCCGCTTGCCGAATTCGGGCGAATTGACGTCCTGCGCGACGAGATCGGTGACGAAGCCCGACACGCGCTCCTCAAGCTGCGACTTCACGCCGGCATCGACGGGCACCAGCCCGGACGCCTTCGCGGCCGCTACGGTGGGCACCGGATCGGGCGGGGTCAGCACTAGGCCCGGCTCTTCCGTCAGCGTGTTCGGGGTCGTCGCCATACAAGTGTCTCCGTTCGGTAGGGCATGGTGGCTGCAACCCACCCCGCGTTCAAGTGGCGTATATAGATAATACACTCGGGCTTGCCAACTGCTCTCCTTGAAACCGGGCGGTCGCGTGGACAGCTTGTCGGCGACATCACAGGAGTTCCAGCATGCGCGCCATCGGCTATACCAAGTCGCTCCCGATCGACGATCCGCAGTCGCTCGTCGATCTCGACCTCCCCAAGCCCGAGGCGTCCGGCCGCGATCTGCTGGTCGAGGTGAAGGCGGTGTCGGTCAACCCGGTCGACACCAAGATCCGCCAGCGTCGCGAAGATTCCGACGGTAAGCCGCAGGTGCTGGGCTGGGACGCATCGGGCGTCGTCGTCGCGATCGGCCCGGACGTGACCGGGTTCAAGGTCGGCGATGACGTGTTCTACGCAGGCGCGATCGACCGGCCGGGTACCAATTCGGAGTATCACCTCGTCGACGAGCGTATCGTCGGTCACAAGCCGGCGTCGCTCGACTGGGCGCAGGCGGCGGCGCTGCCGCTGACCTCGGTTACCGCGTGGGAGACGCTGTTCGACCGGCTCGACGTGCGCAAACCCGTCCCCGGCGCGGCGAACGCGATCCTGATCATCGGGGGGGCAGGCGGGGTCGGCTCGATCACCATCCAGCTCGCGCGGCAGCTCACCGACCTGACCGTGATCGCCACCGCCTCGCGCGACGAGACGCGCGGCTGGGTCGAGGACCTCGGCGCGCATCACGTGATCGACCACCGCAAACCGCTCGCCGCGCAGGTCGAGGCACTCGGGCTCGGCGCGCCGGGGTTCGTGTTCTCGACGACGCATACCGACGAGCACATCGCCGAGATCGGCGAACTGCTGGCGCCGCAGGGACGGCTTGCGCTGATCGACGATCCGAAGACGCTCGACATTGTGCCGCTCAAGCAGAAGTCGATCTCGGTCCACTGGGAGCTGATGTACACGCGCTCGCTGTTCCAGACTGCGGACATGGGCGAGCAGGGCAAGTTGCTCGACGAGGTCGCGCGGCTGGTGGATGCGGGGACGATCCGGACGACGCTGGCGGAGAATTTCGGGCGGATCGATGCGGCGAATTTGCGGAAGGCGCACGAGCGGATCGAGAGCCACACGGCCAAGGGGAAGATCGTGCTGGAGGGATTCTGAGCCTTCCGAATTTCCAGAGCGTTCCGTTAACTTAGGCCACCACCCCGGCGAAGGCCGGGGCCCAATTGGTGACGTTGCTAACGGATGGCGGCGCTCCATTATTGCCACCTTTCCAATTGGGCCCCGGACTTCGCCGGGGTGGAATGGAGGGTGGGGCGTTGCAGGTCGGCGCCACCTCACGATCCTCCCCCGCAAGGGGAGGTGGCAGGCTCTTGCCTGACGGAGGGGGCGGCACGCGCCAACCTCTGCTCCGTATCCTCCCCCTCCGTCCCCTTCGGCGACACCTCCCCCTGGCGGGGGGGATTGCAATATCCGCTCTGGCGCCCCGGCAAACACACGATACGCTGCGCACCATGCTTCGCCCGCTGATTCTTGCGCTCGCCCTCCTCCCCGCGGCAGCCACGAATCGTCCCCCGCCAGCCGACCCGCTCACCGCCACGATCCACACCGAAGACGCCGACCGCTTCGCGACCCTCTTCGCCAAGACCAAGGGCAAGCCGACCACCGCGCAACTCAAACGCGACTATCTCGACAAGGGCAGTTTCGGGATCGGCGTCTTCACCCCCGGCCGGATCGTCGACGCGGACAATCTCTCGCGCGCCATCGACGCCAACCCGACCCGCTACGCGCAAGCGATCAAGACCTGCCTCCCCGCCGCCAAGGCCGCCACCGCCGATCTCCGCGCGATCTATCTCGGCCTCCACGGCGCACTCCCCGACGTTAAGCTCCCGCAAGTCTATATAGTCTTCGGCGCGAACACCTCCGGCGGTACGGCCAAGCCCGGCGCGCAGGTGCTCGGGCTCGAAGTGCTGTGCCGCATGTCGCCGACGCCCGAGAAACTCCGCCAGACGCTCCGCCACTTCTTCGCGCACGAGACGGTGCATTCCTTCCAGCAGGACGCCGGCATGACGCTCGCCCGCGACCCGCTGCTCACCGCGATCCTCGTCGAGGGCGCCGCCGACTTCATCGCGCAACTGGTCACTGGCGAGGAGCCCGACGCCGCCCGCGCCGCCTGGGCCACGCCGCGCGAGGCCGAACTCTGGCGCCAGATGCAGGCCGACATCGCGCTCACCCGCAAGCTCACCGACCAGGACGACCCCGAGGAAGGTTCGCCCGAAGCCAAGGCGTACGCGCGCTGGATCGGCAACTACTCCACGCCACCCGCCGACTGGCCACCCGAACTCGGCTATTGGATGGGCCTGCGGATCTGGCAGCGTTACTATGCCGCCGCACCCGACAAACGCGCCGCGCTGAGGGCAATGCTGGCGGTTCGCGATCCCCGTGCTATTCTCGCCGCCGGAACATACAAGCGCCGCGGAGGTTCCCTCTAAAGGCGACGAAATCCCGCTGCATCTTCCCGCGGCGCAACAATTACGCTATGGCGCGCGCCAACCCCGTTCCTCGTTTCAAGAGAATACATTCATGAGCCTCCGCAACGTGGCGATCATTGCGCACGTCGATCACGGCAAGACGACGCTGGTCGACCAGCTCTTCCGCCAGTCCGGCACCTTCCGCGACAACCAGCGCGTCGAAGAGCGCGCAATGGATTCGAACGACCTCGAAAAAGAGCGTGGCATCACCATTCTCGCCAAGCCGACCTCGGTCGACTGGACCCCTCCCGGCGAGTCCGAGAGCATCCGCATCAACATCGTCGACACGCCCGGCCACGCCGATTTCGGCGGCGAAGTCGAGCGGATCCTGTCGATGGTCGACGGCGTCGTCCTGCTGGTCGATTCGTCGGAAGGCGCGATGCCGCAGACCAAGTTCGTCACCGGCAAGGCGCTGGCACTCGGCCTGAAGCCGATCGTCGTCGTCAACAAGGTCGATCGTAACGACGCGCGCATCCAGGAAGTGCTCGACGAAGTGTTCGACCTGTTCGTGTCGCTCGACGCGAACGACGACCAGCTCGACTTCCCCGTGCTCTACGCATCGGGTCGCAACGGCTATGCATCGACCGACATGGACGCGCGCGAAGGCACGCTGATCCCGATGTTCGAGACGATCGTGAAGCACGTGCCGCCGCCCGCCGTGGAAGTCGCCGGCGTGCCGTTCACCTTCCTCGTCACGCTGCTCGACCGCGATCCGTTCCTCGGCCGCGTCCTCACGGGTCGGGTCAATTCGGGTACCGTGAAGACCAACCAGGCGATCCACGCACTCGATAACGACGGCAAGATCATCGAGACCGGTCGTGCGTCCAAGATCATGTCGTTCCGTGGTCTCGAGCGGGTTCCCGTCGACGAAGCCAAGGCTGGCGACATCATCTCGCTCGCAGGTCTTTCGGTCGCGACCGTGGCCGACACGATCGCCGACATCACGGTGACCGAGCCGCTGCACGCGCAGCCGATCGATCCCCCCACGCTGTCGATGCGTTTTGCCGTGAACGATTCGCCGATGGCGGGCCGTGAGGGCAGCAAGGTGACGAGCCGCATGATCCGCGAGCGTCTGTTCCGCGAAGCCGAGTCGAACGTCGCCGTGAAGGTGACCGAGGCGGCCGATAAGGACAGCTTCGAAGTCGCCGGCCGCGGCGAGCTTCAGCTGGGCGTGTTGATCGAGACGATGCGCCGCGAAGGCTTCGAGCTGGGCATCTCGCGTCCGCGCGTGCTGTTCGGCGAGGACGAGAACGGCAAGAAGACCGAGCCGTACGAGACCGTCATCATCGACGTCGACGAGGAGCATTCGGGTACCGTCGTCGAGAAGATGAACACGCGTAAGGCCGAGCTGACCGACATGCGTCCGTCGACCGGCGGCAAGACCCGCATCACCTTCTCGGCGCCGTCGCGCGGGATGATCGGCTATCATGGCGAGTTCCTGTCCGACACGCGCGGCACGGGGATCATGAACCGGCTGTTCGAGAAATACGGTCCGCACAAGGGCGCGATCGAGGGCCGCAAGAACGGCGTGCTGATCTCGAACGGCTCGGGCGAGGCGAACAACTACGCACTGGGTCCGCTCGAAGAGCGCGGCATCCTGTTCGTGGGCCACGGCGAGGCGCTCTATGAGGGCATGATCGTCGGTGAGAACGCCAAGCCGGACGACCTCGAGGTCAACCCGATGAAGACCAAGGCGCTGACCAACTTCCGTGCCTCGGGTGGCAAGGACGACCAGGTCCGCCTGTCCCCGCCGAAGCGCGCGACGCTGGAGCAGGCGATCGCGTACATCGACGACGACGAGATGGTCGAAGTCACGCCGAAGTCGATCCGCCTGCGCAAGCGCTTCCTGGATGCCAACGAGCGCAAGCGGGCCAGCCGGGCTAAGCAGAGCGCCTGAGGCCAGCGAAGGCGAAGTCCGGCTGAGCCTCAGGCGCTCGGCCGGCCTCGCCAAAGCGAGGTCCGACGACACGGCTTCGCCGTGTCGCGCTGGTTCGGAAATGCAGAAGGGCCGGGGGGAAACCTCCGGCCCTTTTCGTTCGTGCTAGTATGAAAGGCAGAACAAACCCAATTCTTCCCCCCTCCCTGGAAGGGAGGGGCCGGGGGTGGGTCGGCTTCCGCATCATGGCACGGCTGTGGCTAAAGCTGGCCGACCCACCCCCAACCCCTCCCTTCCAGGGAGGGGGGAATGGCGGCCTTCACGGCGATGTAGCGAACTAAATCTAGGCTAAGGAACTGCAAGCTCCTCTCCCACTGGGAGAGGAAGAGACGCCGAAGGCGGCGAAGGTGAGGGCACGGTGCGCTACCGTAAGGAAAGGGCCCCCACCCTCAGGCAGCAGTAATCCGCCCACCCCGCGCCAACATCTCCCCACTCGTCACAATAACCCGATCCCCAAGCCTGACCTGCTCGAAAATCAGCTTAGCAAACGCAGTCGGCACCCCAACACACCCATGCGTAGCGTACTTCCCATCCATCAACGCGCTGCCATGGATCGAAACCCCATCATTAGTCAGCCGCATCATGTACGGCATCGGCGCCCCGTACAGGTTCGACACATGGTGAGCGTCCTTCTGCGTAATCTTGAACACCCCAAGCGGAGTAGGCTTCTCGTCCGCCCCATAGATCACGGCCGCCGTCCCGATCTCGTACCCGGCGCGAAAGATCGACAAGGTCTGCGCCACCAGGTCGACGGTAATCACGATCGGCCCCTCGGGTACGCCCGCCGTATCCCAATAATACGCCCCATGCCGCAAAGGCTCGGGCACGTTCAGCACCCGCTTCACGACATACGCATCGGCCGGTTCCTCCGCAGCGACCGCAACCGGCTTCGGCGTGACCTTCGCAACCGGCTCAGCAACGGGAGCCTTGGCCACCCGAGCAGGCGCCTCGATCGCCCGCACCTTCACCGGCGACCCGGACAAGGCCAGTCCACCGATCAGCACCGCACTCCCGCCAAGCACGGCAAAGGCGATCGCTCGCGTCGTCATCATCCTGCGCATCGCCGCACCCTATCCGATATTCGTAAACATTGCCCAGCAGTGCCGCGCCGCCCGTGTCCCCGCGCGGGACCAACCCCGCCAGCTATACCGTGGGTTAACAACCCGTTCCGAACCAGTTCAGACCGAATCGCCTAAATCCTGAAACACGGTCGGACACTTATGCGTTTGTCCCAAGCGGACCGGGCGTAACTAGTAACGGAGTTCGGAAGATGAACGGATTTTTGAAGAAGGCAGGCCTCGGCGTGGCACTCGCCGCAACGGCTCTGACGGCGGCTGCACCGGCCGACGCACAGCGCTGGGGTCGCGGGGGTTATGGGCGCGGTTACGGCGGCGGCTGGCACGGTCATCGCGGTGGCGGCAACGCGGCCGGTGCAGCGGTACTGGGCGGCATCCTGGGCCTCGGTGTCGGCGCGGCGATCGCCAGCAGCAACAACCGCAACCGCGGCTATTACGACGACGGCTATTATCGCGGTCCCCCGCCGCGTGCCTATTACGCCGAGCCGGTGCGGACCTACTACCGCGAGGATTACCGTCCGCGGTGCTGGAACGAATGGCGGGTCGATCCCTATTATGGCGACCGGGTCGCGGTCCAGGTCTGCAACTGATCTGGTCATCGAACAGAGAAGCGGCGTCGGGAGCAATCCCGGCGCCGCTTTTTCGCGTCGCGTCTTTTTTCTGGCGCGTCCCCGGTGCTTGCCGCTAGACGCGCGACCATGACCGACACGCCCCACACCCCCGAGACCGAAGCCGCCGCCACCCCGGCCGCAACCGGCGACACGCCGCCCGATCGCCTGTCGATCAACCAGCGCAGCCCGTTCTTCCAGCAGGACCTGCTCGAACGCGGCATCGGCATACGCTTCAAGGACAAGGTGCGCCACGACGTCGAGGAATATTGCATCTCGGAAGGCTGGATCCGGGTCGCGCTCGGCAAGAAGGTCGACCGCAACGGCAACCCGCTGACCCTGAAGCTGGTCGGGCCGGTCGAGGCTTGGTTCGAACGTCCGGCAGCGGGCGCGGACACTGACGAGGGCTGACCTATCTTCCCCCCCTCCCTGAAAGGGAGGGGCCGGGGGTGGGTAGGCTGCTTGGGATCCACCCGAGCCCGCCAACAGGCCGACCCACCCCCAACCCCTCCCTTCCAGGGAGGGGCGTAAGGAGAAGGTTAAGCCTCCACCCCTTCCAGCGCCTCGCTAGCCTCGAGCCACTTCGCCTCGCTAGCCTCGAGCTTCGCATGCACCTCGGCGCGGCGCTTGCTCAAATCCCCCATCGACATCCGCGAAAACCGCGGCTCCGCAGTCGCCGGATCGACCATCGCGCGGTCCAGAGCATTGCGCTCCTTGGTGAACTTCGCGGTCTGCTCCTCGATCTCGCGCAGAGCCTTCCGCAGAGCCGCGTCATTACTCTTCGCCTCGGCCGCAGCCTTCTTGCCCGCCTTCTTGTCGGCCTTCGACGCCGCATCGCCCTTGCCGCCGTCGCCCTTCAGGACGAACGCGATGTAATCGTCGAGGCTGCCGTCGAATTCCTTCGCCGTCCCGTCATCGACCAGCACCAGCCGGTCCGCGGTCAGCTCGAGCATATGCCGGTCATGGCTGACCAGCACCACGGCGCCGGTATACGCATTGAGCGCCTGCACCAAAGCCTCGCGCGCATCGACGTCGAGATGGTTGGTAGGCTCATCGAGGATCAGGAGGTGCGGCGCATCGCGCGTGATCAGCGCCAGCGCCAGACGCGCTCGCTCGCCACCCGACAGCTTGCCGACCCGGGTCGTCGCCTTGTCGCCCGAGAACCCGAACCGCCCCAACTGCGCGCGCACGGCGGCCGGGGTCGCGCCCTTCATCAGGTGCGACATATGCTCGATCGGCGAATCGGTCGGATCGAGTTCCTCGACCTGATACTGCGTGAAATACCCGACCTTCATCTTGCCCGACGACGACATCTCGCCGTCCATCGGCGTCAACTGCGCCGCCAGCAGACGCGCGAGCGTGGTCTTGCCGTTGCCGTTGCGCCCGAGCAGCGCGACCCGGTCGTCGGGATCGAGCCGCATGTTGAGCCGCTTCAGGATCGGCACGTCGGCATAGCCCACCGTCGCCATGTCGAGCGTGATCAGAGGCGGGCGCAGTTCGGTCGGGTTTGGGAAGCCGAACGACAGCGTCGGATCGTTGTAGCTCTCGGCGATCGGCTGCATCTTCGACAACATCTTCTGCCGCGACTGCGCCTGCTTCGCGGTGGAAGCCCGCGCGGAGTTCTTGGCGATATATTCCTGCAGCTTCTCGCGCTGCACCGCCTGGTTGGCGCGCGCCGCCTCGATCTGCGCGAGACGCTCGGCACGCTGCCGCTCGAACGCGTCATATCCGCCCGGATACAGCGTGATCTTGCCGCCCTGCAGATGCAGGATGTGATCGACCACGTTATTGAGGAAATCGCGCTCGTGGCTGACCACCACGATCGTCGCCTTGTAGCCCTTGAGGAAGTCCTCAAGCCACATCACCGCTTCCAGATCGAGATGGTTCGAAGGCTCGTCGAGCAGCAGGAGGTCCGGCTGCGAGAACAGCAACGCGGCAAGCGCGACGCGCATCTTCCAGCCACCCGAGAAGCTGTCGAGCGTCCGCGCCTGCATGTCCTCGTCGAACCCGAGCCCCAGCAGGATCTGCGCGGCGCGCGCGGGCGCGGTATAGGCGTCGATCGCGATCAGCCGCTCGTACACGTCGCCGAGCCGGTCGGGATCCTCGCTCGTCTCGCTCTCGATCATCAGCGCGGCGCGCTCCAGATCGGCTTCGAGCACGGTTTCGAATGGAGTCTTCACGCCGTGCGGTGCTTCCTGCGCGAGGTACCCGATCCGCGCGCCCTTCGGCATGTCGGCCGAGCCGTCGTCGGGCTCCAGCTGCCCTGCGATCACGCGCACCATCGTCGACTTGCCCGCGCCGTTGCGCCCGATCAGCCCGACGCGCGAGCCCGGCGGCAACGCGGCGGTGGCGCCATCGAGGATAACGCGTCCGCCCAGGCGCACCGTGATATTGTTCAGGTTCAGCATGGGCGTGCCGTTAGCAGATGCAGCATGGTTTTGCGAGGGGAGGGGTGTCTCATCGCTACGTCTGCCCGAGCCGAGCCGAGCCCCCCTCCCTGGAAGGGAGGGGC
Source organism: Sphingomonas sp. OK281 (assembly GCF_900115295.1). Lineage (GTDB taxonomy): Bacteria > Pseudomonadota > Alphaproteobacteria > Sphingomonadales > Sphingomonadaceae > Sphingomonas. The sequence goes on from NZ_FOVZ01000002.1 coordinate 784,717, forward strand.
AGGGGGTGGGTAGGCTTCCGCATTATCGAACCGTGATGGCTCAAGCCAGCCGACCCACCCCCAACCCCTCCCTTCCAGGGAGGGGGGCAGACAGTCTCGCTAAACGGGAAGTACCTTGCTGGGCTACGCTTGCGGAAGCGCATGACGAAGCGGGTTTTCTCCTAACGCCACCCCGGCGAAGGCCGGGGCCCAGTTGGAAAGGTGGTCGTAACGAAGCGCAGTCCGCAGTTGGCAACGTCCCCCAACTGGGCCCCGGCCTCCGCCGGGGTGGTGCAGGTATTGGAATAGGGAGCCTCTAAAACTCCCTCCCCTTCAGGGGAGGGTCGGGGTGGGGAACTGCCCCGATCGACACGTCCGCGGAAACGCCCCACCCCAACCCTCCCCTGAAGGGGAGGGAGCTATCAGGTTTCGTCCGAAACGACGGCGTCAGAACTCTCACCGCCGCCCATTATCGGAGCCGCTCGCCCACCAACATGGACCCTCACCCCAGAAACCAACCGCGTCTGCGCAACCGCCGCCCCTGCAATCGCCGAACCGGAACGCAACACCCCCCGGTGCACCGTCACCCCATGCAACGCATCGGCCGGCCCCGCACCTGAGTCCGCAACGTCGTCCCGGTTACCATAATGCACCGAAACGCCAGCAACCTGCGCCGCGACCGCCGCCACGCCACCACCGCTAGCCAAACCAACACCCCGAACCCCAGGCTCGACCCCGGCATAAGCCTGCCGAAACGTCAGCGCCCGCTCCAGCGCCCCCTGCCAGCGATAGAACACATGCGCCCCAACCGTCGTGATCCGCGCAAGACTCGACGCCCACCAAGGCAAAATGCTCGTCGTATGAAACGACGTCGCCGCCCCGACCGGCGCATACACGCTCCCACCAAGCGCCGCCGCCGCCACCGCCCGCGCGCGATCCCAAGCCCCCGGCTCGCGCGCCCTGTTCATCGAACCGTCACACGTAAAGCTGAACTGGCACCCGGTCCGCCGCTCGGCCCCCTGATACACCACCCCGCAAACACTGTTCGGAAAGGCCCGATCGCGCACCCGGTTCAACACCACCTGCGCCACAGCCCGCTGCCCATCCTCCGACTGCGACCGCGCTTCGTAATACACTGCCGCCGTCAGGCAGTCGGCCGCACGACTCGCGTCAACGACAGAGTTCGACGTCAGAAACGGCGGGGCAACGAACGGCGTCGCAGCCGCAAACGGCACATCGGGCATGGCCGTGGCGATCTTCGCGGAGATGTCATCCGGCACATGCAACGCCATCCGGCTCAGCAAGGCACGCGAGTTCCGCTCAGGCTGCACCCGAGCGATCGCCGCCGGCCGATCCGCCGGCACGCACGACGTCGCCATCACCAGAGCGGGCAGGCTGATCAGCACATGGGGATAAAGGCCGTAACCCGACGTCTTCATCCCCCCGCTCTACGCCGAGGGATTTAGGGACTGGTTAACGCGGCACCCCTAATCCTCCCCTGCAAGGGGAGGTGGCAGCCCGCAGGGCTGACGGAGGGGTATCACGCTATCGAAGGGGCGATACCCCTCCGTCTGGCTTCGCCATCCACCTCCCCTTCCAGGGGAGGATCAAGACCTCAGTGAACGAACCGCGCCACCACATCACGATACGACCGCGAAACCTTCACGCTCGCCCCAGAATTCAACACCAGGAAGCATTCCCCGTTAGTATGCGGCTTGACCTGCTTCACCAGATCCAAATTCACGATCGTCGACCGATGCACCCGCTGGAACCTGCGAGGATCGAGCCGCTTCTCCAGATCCTTCATCGTCTCGCGCAAAATCAGCGTATTATCGCCGGTATAAATGCACATGTAATCGCCGGCCGCATCGATCCGCTCGATCGTGTCCACATCGACGCGGAAGATCTGCCCGCGATCCTTGATGTTGATGAGCTTCTCGAACCGGTTCGCCGACACGGCGTCGCCATCCGGCATGTCCGCCGCCGCATCCGGCGCGACATCGGCGAGCACTTCGCGCAACCGATCGACTTCCTCGACGCCGCGCTTCTCGCTCAAACGCTGCCGAACCCGCTCGATCGTATCGGCCAGCCGCGATTCCTCGACCGGCTTCATCAGGTAATCGACTGCCTGCGCCTCGAACGCGCGCAACGCATGGTCCGAATACGCGGTGACGAACACGAACAGCGGTGGCTCGACCTCCATCAGGCCCTGCACGACGGAGAACCCGTCGAACCCCGGCATCTGGATATCGAGGAAGACCAGGTCGGGCTTGTGAGTCTTGATCGCGCGAATCGCCTCGCGGCCGTTCGAGCATTTTTCGATGATCTCGACGTCTTCATGGGCCTGGAGTCGGAGTTCCAGCCCCTGGATCGCCAGCGGCTCGTCGTCGACGAGAATGGTACGGATGGTCATGCGGCCTCTCTGTTCACGTCTTCAAGCTGATACGGAATCTCGATCTCGACCGAGAATCCGCCAGCGGGCGTGGAGCGGGTTTCGAAACGATGGTCGGGCCCATATGCCTGAGCCAACCTGTCTCTAATATTAGCGAGCCCCACGCCTGTGGATTGGCTTGAACCGATCCGGCCCTCGATCAAGCCCGGACCGGTATCGGATACGGCGATCTGCACGCGTTCCCCGGCGAGCCGCACTTCGACGCAGATTTCGGCGCCTTCCTCCTGCGGGGTGACGGCATATTTGATCGCGTTTTCGACGAGCGGTTGCAGCAGCAGCGACGGCAATCGCGCGCGTTCGGCGCGCGGATCGATATCGAACTTCGGCCGCATGCGGTCCTCGAAGCGCATCTTCTCGATCTCCAGATACAGCTTCAGCTGGTCCACCTCCTGCGCGACGGTAACGTGCGCGGTCGGCTCGTTCGCCAGCGTATAGCGCAGGAACGACGACAGTCGGCTCAGCATCGCATTCGCCCGCTCGGTCTGCTTGAGCAGCACCAGCGTCGAAATCGAGTTCAGCGTGTTGAACAGGAAATGCGGATTGAGCTGATAGCGCAGCATCGCCAGCTGCGCCGACGACGCCTGGTTCTCGAGATGCTCCATCTGGTCGATCTGCTGTTCGACGATCAGGTAGAAGTTGATCCCGAAATACAGCGCCGACCACCCGAACAGCACCGTGAAGGTAACATACACCGACCCCAGCAGTCGCGTGAGCGTCACCCCCGGCGTCGCGGTCGCGATGAACGAGAAGGTGAACGCGTCGAGCACCGCATACAGGAACGTTGCCGCCGCCAGCGTCGCGATCGTCAGGAATATCCCGACCAGCCGGTTCATCCGCCGATACTGGCCGTACATCGTCGAGAGCAGCAGCGTGATGCAATATCCGACGATCGCCTCGACGATCACCGGGATCACCCCGTCGAGCGACAGCCCGTTCGAGATCGACACCACGCCGCGCAGCAGCAGGTATCCGCTCCACCCGACCGCCTGCAGGATCCAGAACGCCCGCGCCTTGTTCTCGAAGAACGGCCGCGCGGTGAAGGGCAGGCGCCGGGCGGAGTTGAGGGCGGACGAGCCGGAAGAGGCAGAAGAGGTAGCCATTGGCCCGCGGTCTTACACGCGGCGGCGAGGACACGCAAAAGCTGCGGCAGGTGAGGAGCGTGCACGGGTATGAATCTCCCGACAGCGCGCAAATCCAACGGACACCGCCCTCAATCTTTCCCCCCTCCCTGGAAGGGAGGGGCAGGGGGTGGGTCGGCTTCCGCACATCCCACCCTTCGAGACCCAAGCCGACCAACCCACCCCCAACCCCTCCCGCCCAGCAAGTGGGCAGGTCGGCCCATGCCCAGGCCTGACGACGAACACAGCATCCAGCGCACCACCGCATCTCACGCCGCCCCCGGACCAAACGCCCACTTGCAGCGCCCTCCCACCCGGCGCAAACCGCCGCGAGCATGGCCGCCCTCCGCACCCTGACCGCGACGCATCGCCGCTGGCTGCTGCTGGTGTTCGCCTGCGCCATGCTCGTACGTGCGCTGATTCCGACCGGGTGGATGCCGGTCGCCGATGCGCAGGGCTTCCGTATCGTGCTCTGCTCGGGCACCGGCCCGACGATACCATCGGCCCAGGCGCCGATGGAGCATGCCATGGCCGGCATGCATCACCGGAAATCTTCCGAGCATCATAGCCAGGGCCCCGAGCATCCGTGCGCGTTCGCCGGCGTCACCCCGGCGATCGACATGCCGACGCTCGCCGCCCCGCTACCCCCCGTCCGCATTCGCGCGACGCCAGCGCTTGCTCGCGTCCTAGTCACGATCGGCCACGGCCTCGCCGCGCCGCCGCCCCCGCAGACCGGTCCGCCCCCCTTCGCCTGACGCCGCACGCCGCTTCCGAGAAGCGCTGCCACGCCCAGAATCGAAGGACATTCCATGCCTACGCCCAACGCGCGAACCCGTGGGTTCGCCTGCGCCTCGCTGATCGCGCTCGCCACCCCGGCGGCCGCCCAGCTTGCCGAAGACGCCCCCAAGAAACAGACCGACATCCTGATCCTCGCGCGCAAGCAATCGCAGTCGATCGAGAACGCCCCGGCTACCCAGGCCAGCGTCGACGGCGCGACGATCGCCACCACCACGAACGCGATCAACGCCGAGGACAGCCTCAAATATTTGCCGAGCCTGCTCGTCCGTAAACGCCACATCGGCGACACGCAGGCGCCGCTCGCCACCCGCACCAATGGCGTCGGCGCCAGCGCCCGCAGCCTCGTCTACGCAGACGGTGCGCTGCTCTCCGCCCTGATCGGCAACAACAACACCAACGCCTCCCCGCGCTGGGGCCTCGTCAGCCCGCAGGAGATCGCCCGCGTCGACGTGCTCTACGGCCCGTTCTCCGCGGCCTATCCGGGCAATTCGATCGGCGCGGTCGTCAACATCACCACGCGCCTGCCGGACACGCTGGAGGCGACCGTGACCGCCGGCACCAACGTCCAGCGCTACGACCAATACGGCACGCGCGACACGCTTCCGGCGTACCAGGTCGGCGCGACGCTCGGCGACCGGTTCGGCCCGCTCAGCCTGTTCGCGAGCTACGACCACGTCACGAGCAACAGCCAGCCTCTGCTCTATGTCACCGCCTCCCGCCCAACCGGGACCAGTGCGACCGGTACGCCCGTCACCGGCGGCTATGACGACGTCAACCGCACCAACGCCCCGATCCGCGTGCTCGGCGCGAGCGGGATCGAGCATCAGCGACAGGATCGCTTAAAGCTGAAGGCCGCGCTCGACGTCACGTCCGGCATCCGCCTCACCTATGTCGGGGCGCTGTTCCTCAACGACACCGACGCCGTCGCGCAGACCTATTTGGCCGACGCCACCACCGGCCAGCCCGCTTATGCCGGATCGTTCAACGTCGACGGCCGCGCCTACACGGTCGCACCGAGCGCGTTCTCCGGCGGCACCTACGCGCAGGATCAGCGCCATTGGAGCCACGCGCTCTCGGCCACCGGCGCGTGGAAAGCGATCGACTGGCAGGTCATCGGCACGCTCTACGACTATGCCCATGACGTTCAGCGCGTCCCGACCACCGCGTTACCTGCCGCACGGACCGGCGGGGCAGGGACGATCGCCCGGCTCGACGGCACCGGCTGGACGACGCTCGATGCGAAGGCCGCATGGCACGGCGGCAACCACGTCGTCAGCGCCGGCGCGCACGTCGATCGGTTCGTCCTGAACAGCAACCGGTACACGACCACCGACTGGATAGCGGGTGGCGACGGCGTGCTGAACCTCCAGTCCAAGGGCAAGACCCGGACCGCCGCAGTCTGGGCACAGGATGCGTGGACGCCGATCGCCGACGTCACGCTGACGCTCGGCGGCCGCTACGAATGGTGGCGCGCCTATGATGGCCGCAACGTCTCATTGACCCCCGCGATCGCCGCGATCCAACCCGAACTGACCGCCGCGCGCTTCTCCCCCAAGGCGTCGCTGGCCTGGACCGCGAGCCCCAACTGGACCGCCCGCGCCTCGTTCGGCACGGCATGGCGCTTCCCGACCGTCGGCGAACTCTACCAGATCGTCACCACGCCCGTCGCCGCGGTCCCCAACCCGAACCTCCGCCCCGAACGCGCGCTGTCGGAAGAGATCAGCCTCGAGCATCACGACGACCACGGCCTCGTCCGCGTCGCGCTGTTCAACGAATCGGTGAAGGACGCGCTGATCTCGCAGACCGGTCCGCTCAACGGCACGACCACGCTCGCCACCTTCGTCCAGAACGTCGACCGGACGCGCGCTAGAGGCGTCGAGGCCGTCGTCCAGCGCACCGACATCGTCGACCGGTTCGATCTCTCCGCCAGCGTCACCTATGCCGACGCGACCACGCGCGCGAACACCGCCTTCCCCGCCTCGGTCGGCAAGCGCCTGCCACAAGTCCCCGCATGGAAGGCGACTCTGGTCGGCACTTGGCGCCCCGCCGACGGTATCGCGCTCACCGCCGCCGGCCGCTACGCCAGCCGCCTTTACGGCACGCTCGACAACAGCGATGTCGTCGGCAACACCTATCAGGGCTTCTACAAATACCTCGTCGTCGATCTCCGCGCGCAGTTCCGCGTCGGCGATCACTACACGCTCGGGCTCGGCGTCGATAACGTCGGCAACGACCGCTATTTCCTGTTCCACCCCTTCCCACAGCGCAGCTTTCAGGCCGATCTCACATGGAAACTGTGAAGGTGAAGGTGAAGGTGAAGGTGAAGGGGCAGGGCATTTCCTGGTACAACGCGGTCTGGCGCTGGCATTTCTATGCCGGGCTGTTCTGCCTGCCGTTCATTTTGTGGCTGTCGGTCACCGGCACGATCTACCTCTGGAAGCCGCAGATCGAGGCGTGGCAGGAGCGCGGCTACGACAACCTGCCGGTCACCGGCGCGCGCGCCACGCCGGAAGCGATCGTCGCCACCGCGCTCGCCGCACGACCGGGCGCGCGGTTCGGCAAATACGAACGCCCCGAAACGCCGACCCAGGCGGTCCGCGTCCTCATCGCGAAGGACGGCGTGGAGACGCGCGTCTATGTCGATCCCTACCGCGGCCAAGTCCTCGGCAGCGTCCGCGAGGACGCCCGACTGATGAAGACCATCTCCGCGCTCCACGGCACGCTGCTCGCGGGCAAGGTCGGCAGCTGGATCGTCGAGATCGCCGCCTGCTGGACGATCACGATGCTGCTCACCGGCCTCTATCTCTGGTGGCCCAGAGGGCGGAAGGGGCTTGCAGGAGTCCTATATCCCCGCTGGCGAAGCGGCCGCCGCCTGTTCTGGCGCGACACGCACGCGGTTGCCGGCATCTGGGTCAGCCTTGTGGCGATCTTCCTGATCGCGACCGGCCTGCCCTGGGCGAACGCCTGGGGCAGCTACCTCGCCGCGGTCCGTACCGCCACCGGCACCACCGACGGCCCGGTCGACTGGATGATCGCCGGCAAGCCCGCCGACAAATCGAGGGCGAAGATCGACGAACACGCCGAGCACCGCGGCATGACGATGGCCCCGCCGCCGCCTGTTCCGGCAACGCATCCCGGCGACCTCAACCGCATGGTAGCGGCGGCCGAGCACCTCCCGCTCGCCGCCCCGGTCCTGATCGCCCCGAAGCCCGGCACCGCGAACTGGACGATCGGCTCCGAGTCCGCAAACCGTCCCGAACGCACCCGCCTGACCCTGGACGGCGCCACCGGCCAGATCCTCGACCGCCGCGATTTCGCCCAGCGTCAATGGATCGACCGCGCGGTAGGCTATGGCATAGCCATCCACGAAGGCGCCTTCTTCGGCCTCGCGAACCAGATCCTCGGCACGCTGGTAACGACGTTGCTCGCCACCCTAGCCATATCCGGCACCGTTCTATGGTGGCGCCGCCGCAAGCCCGGCACGCTCGGCGCGCCGATCAGGCTGACCCGCCCCCGCTACGGCCCCCTCCTGATCGCAGGCATCGCCACGCTCGGCGTCGCGATGCCGCTGTTCGGCGCAACGCTCGTCGCGGTCCTCGCCCTCGACCGCCTCGTCCCACGCTAGACACGAAAAGGCCGCCGCTCCCCGAAGGGAACGGCGGCCGATCGCGCGTGGTATCTTGAGCGATTAAAGCCCGACGTTGAGCGATGCGATGAAGGCGCGTGGCGAACCGATCTGGACGAACGGTACCGCGGTCACCAGCGTCGAGCCGCCCGTGAAGCCACCAATATAATATTTGTTGAAGGCATTCTGCAGGTTGAGCTGGATATACGTCTTCTTGTTCTCGATCCCGGCCCAGTCGAGCGACAGGCGAACGTCGAAATCGACCGTGGTGTAGCCCGGCGCGACCGCACCATAGGTGCTGTACTGGACGCCGCGCGTCGCCGTGGGGAAGGCCGCCGTGGTATTGGCGACGGTCGGGCAGACCGTGTTGACCAGCGCAACGGTGCAGGCGATCTGGCCGAGGTTCTGGTCGTTCAGGTAGCGCCGGCCCGTACGCTTGGCCTGCACACCCAAATCAAGCGGACCCAGCGTTGCCTGGATTCGGCCGCCATACGTGTACACAGGAGCGCCCGACTCGCGCTTGCCCTCAGTCAATGCAAAGATCGGCGCGCCGACCGCCGAGCAGTTGATCGTCGTGTTCGTCGTGCAGGTACCGATCTGGACGTCGTTCTTGATCTCGGACTTCAGATACGACGCATAAGCATAGAGCAGCAGTTCGTTGATCGGCCGATACGACACGCTGCCGTCGACACCGTATTTGTCGACGCGACCCAGGTTACGATACAGCGTCTGTTGCGTGTCGGGATCGTAGGACGCTGCCAGACGGTTGGTGAAGCGCGTGTACCACGGGCCGACCGATGCCTGAATGCGGCTCGACGTATACCGAATGCCACCGTCGAAATTGTCCGTCGTCTCCGGCGTGGGATTGGCCGCAGCGGTGCCGGTCGCATAGAAGAAAGTCTGGTAAAGGTTGTCGGTACCCGGAACCTGTACGCCCTTCGAGTAATTGCCGAAGATCGAGAAGTGGCCCTGCGTATTGTACACGAAGCCGACGTTCGGCAGTACGCGATTATACTTGAAGTTGCGCTGCTGGGGTGCCGCGTAGAGCGGGTTGGCCGCGGCGTAGATCGCGTTGTCCGCCGCATTGTCCAAGCCCAGGCAGTCGACGTTGCCGTTCGCGGCGGTCGTGAAGCAGTAGTTGTTCAGCTCGCGCTTGAAGAACTTCGCGGTGACGCCGACGGTCACCGTCAGCGCGTCGAAGAACGTGCCGCGATATTCGCCGAAACCCTGGTTCAGTACGGCTAACGACTTGCGGTCGCGCTTCTGGACGATGCGGCCATTGACTGCCGTCAGACCGTCGTTGACCGGGAACACGTCGATCGGCACGCCGTTCGACAGGATGCGGCCCAGTTCGCCGGTCTGGCGGTGGCGGCCATAGTCGAGCGTGTAGCCGAGGCGCAGGTTCTGCGAGTCCGAGAAGTCATAGCGGAGCGACGAGATCACACCATAGCGATGCGTGATCGTCTGGCTGGGTGCCAGAAGGGTCACGCCGCCGTTGGTCGTGACGGTGCCGACCGTCGCGGTACGATCCCGGACATCACCGTCGCCGTTCAGATCCTGGCCGAAATAATAGTTGCCACCGACGAAGCCATAGATCGGCGTCGTAATCGCACCGCGAGTCGCGGTCGCGGTCTGGGTGTAGCCGCCTTCCTGCGCGCGCACCGTGCCGCCGCCATTGGCCTTGGTGTACTGATAGCTCGGGTCGACGGTCAGGGTCAGCTTGTCGGTCAGCGTGAAGCGCGAATTGACGCGGATGTTGCCCGTGTTCGACGGATTGTAACGCTCGTCAAACGTCGTGCCGCAGGTGTTGGGGACATCGTTCGTGCCCGTCACGCCCGACACTGTCTGACAGCGTGGTACCGAATAGGGCAGTTCGTCGCGGTTGCGCGGGAAACGGCTGGTCGTCGCGGTGCCGGGGGTGCGAACCGCACCGGTTACCAACGTCGGCACGCCGTTGACGATGGTCGAGGTGAAGACATTGTTGTCGTCACGCAGCGGTGCCGAACCGAAGAAGTTGTTGCGGTTCTGGTTGTAGTTGCCCGACACGGCGATGAAGTCGCCATTGCCGCCGATCGGCTGGTACAGCTTGGCGTTGTACTGTTGCTTTTCGATCTTGCCGAAATCGTTGAAAACGACATTGTTAGTCGCGCTGCTGGCTGCGACCCACAGCTTCGTCCCAAACGGCGTGAACACGCCGCTGTTGAGCTGAATGAACGTCCGGAAGAAGCTATAGTCGCCGATCGAGCCGACCATCCGAGCACCGATCTCGTCGGTCGGATTGACCGTACGATAGTTGACCGTCGAACCGGATGCCGACGCGGTCGGCGAATCGACGTCGGTCGCCCCGAGGTTGACGTTCACTTCTTCGATTAGCTCGGGGTCAAGCTGTTGGTTCGAATAGATCGCATAGTTGCCGGTGTCGTTCAGCGGGATGCCGTCAAACGTCTGGCTGATGCGGCTGGAGTCGAAGCCGCGGATCGTCAGCGTGCCGCCGGCCGAACCGAACGGATCGTTGTTTTGGAAGCTGACGCCCGGCAGGCTGTTGATGATCTCGTTGACTGTCTGGCCCGGTGTCTGGCGGGAGATGAACTCTTGCTTTAGGACCTGCTTGTTCTTCGAGGTGTTGCTGACCTTTACACCACCAACGTCGTCGGCGCGCGTCCCGGTGACCAGGATCTCGCTGTTCGCTTCAGCATCGACGGTACCGGTCGACTGCGCAAAAGCGGCAGCCGGTACCAAAAGTGCGGCGAAAGCGACCCCGCAAGCAAGCATTGTACGCATCTGAATAATGTCCCCTTAGAGCCCGTAGCTCTGGATGTCGGCTTTTCCCACCGGACATCCGTGCCCCTGCACGTCGGATATTTCGGTTATGTTACATTGGCGAGTCGCGAAGTGTCACAGACACACTCGGTTAATGTCCGTTGCAAAAAGGCAACGCAATCGAGCGCTTTCGTGGCGATCGGAACCAACGCCGGACACAGTGTGACCAGCCTTAGCTGGCGGCGACGATCTCGGCCCATTCGACTTCGGTGATGACGCGAATGCCGAGGTCGGTGGCCTTTTTGAGCTTCGATCCCGCACCTGGTCCGGCGATCACCAGGCCGGTCTTGCTCGACACCGACGCGGCGACGCGCGCACCGAGCGCTTCCGCCTGTGCCTTGGCCTCGTCGCGGCTCAGTGTCTCGAGGCTGCCGGTGAAGACCAGTATTTGCCCGGTTACCGGCGATTCGCGCGTCTCGTGGACGACGTCGGCGGGCTTCACCTCGCGCAACAGGTCGAATACGACGCGGCGATTATGCGGTTCGGCGCAGAAGCCCACCAGCGCGCTCGCGACCTCGGGGCCGATCCCGGCCGTCTCGATCGCGCCGACCAGCAGCTTGTCGCGGCGTAGGACGAATTTCCGCTCGGGTTCGCCGATCACCGGTTCGATCTGGCCGCGCAGGAATACCGCGTGCCGCAGGACCGCGCCGAGCGCCCGCGCGGACACATAGCGTCGCGCGAGGTCACGCGCGGTAATCTCGCCGACGTGGCGGATGCCGAGCGAGAACAGGAACCGGTCGAGCGGGATCGTCCGCTTGGTCTCGATCGCCGCGATGACCTTGGCCGCCCAGACGCGCCCGTCCTTCTTCCGCGCCGCGAGCTGCTCCTCGGTCAGCTGGAAGATGTCGGCGGGCGATTCGATCAGCCCGTCGCGGAAGAACGCCTCGATCAGCGTCTGGCCGAGCCCACCGATGTCGAACGCGTGGCGCGAGGCGAAGTGGATCAGCCGCTCGACTCGCTGTGCCGGGCAGATCAGCCCGCCGGTGCAGCGATAGACGACCTCGCCCTCCTCGCGCTCGGCGGCGGACCCGCATTCGGGGCAGACATGCGGGAAGACATACGCCTCGCGCTCTGCGTCGGGCGTCAGGTTCTCGACGATCTGCGGGATCACGTCACCAGCGCGCTGGACGAGCACGCGGTCGCCGGGGCGTACCCCGAGGCGCTCGATCTCGTCGGCATTATGCAGCGTCGCGTTGGTCACGACGACCCCGCCGACCGTGACGGGGGACAGCCGCGCGACCGGGGTCATCGCGCCAGTCCGGCCGACCTGGATGTCGATCCGCTCCAGCAGGGTCTGCGCGCGTTCGGCAGGGAATTTGTGCGCGATCGCCCAGCGTGGTGCCTTCGCGACCTGGCCGAGTCGTGCCTGCCAGTCGAGCCGATCGACCTTGTAGACCACGCCGTCGATGTCGAACGGCAGGTCGGCGCGCTCGGCTTCGATCTTTCGATACACGTCGAGCGCCGCGGCCGTTCCTTCGACCCGCGCGAACCCTTCGGCGATCGGGAAGCCCCAGCCGCGCAACGTGTCGACGACCTCGGCCTGCGTTTCGCCCGGCACGACGCTCGCCTCGCCCCATCCATGCGCGAGGAACCGCAGCGTCCGGCTCGCGGTGACGCTCGCGTCCTTCTGGCGGAGCGACCCGGCGGCGGCGTTGCGCGGATTGGCGAACTGCCGCGCGTCCTTGCCCGTCGCCTCCGCCTCGGCGAGCAGGCGCGCGTTCAAGGCGGCGAAGTCGTCCTTCGCCATATACACCTCGCCGCGAACCTCGAAGACCGCAGGTATGCTCCCCCTTTCTTGTTCCCCCGCGAAGGCGGGGGCCCAGTCTGGGCCCCCGCCTTCGCGGGGGAACAAGGTCTGGGGGATGTCGCTAATGGTCCGCACATTGGCCGTTACGTCCTCGCCAACTTGGCCATCGCCACGCGTGAGGGCCTGGACCAGACGCCCCTCTTCATACCGCAGCGAACACGAAAGCCCGTCGATCTTCGGTTCGGCGGTCAGCGCCACCGGCGCGTCGTCCGCGAGCTTCAGGAACCGGCGCACGCGCGCGACGAACTCCTCGACCTCCTCGTCCGCAAACGCATTGTCGAGGCTCATCATCGCCTTGGCATGCGCGACCTTCGCGAGGTGCCCCGCAGGCGCCGCGCCCACAGTCCGGCTAGGCGAATCGCTCCGCACTGCCGCCGGAAATGCCGCCTCGATCGCCGCATTGCGCCGCACCAGCGCGTCATACTCGGCGTCGCTAATCTCGGGCGCGTCGTCGGTGTGATAGCGCGCGTTATGATACGCGATCTGCGCGGCAAGCGTCTCCAGCTCGGCGGCGGCATCGGTCTCGGTCGCGGGAAGGTCGGTCATCGCGTCGGGTTAGGGGAGGGGGGCGTCTTTCGACAAGACCTCGATCAACATGGCGTGAACATTCGCCCGACTTGCGCGCTGACATCACAAGGAAATCTTTCGCAGGACACGCCATCATGACCGACACCAGCCGCCGAGACCTGTTCAAGGGCGCCGCCGTCACCGGCCTCGCCGCCGCCGCCGCGCCCGCCTTCGCGCAAGGCGCCGCGCCGCTCGCCGATCCGCAGACCAAATACCCCTCGCAACCCTTCCCCGAGCAGCGCCAGAAATGGCCTGCGCTTCAGCGCAACATGCACCCCGTTCCCGATTGCGGCGAGGCGAGCTACCGCGGGTCCGGGCGCCTGGCCGGTCGCAAGGCACTCGTCACCGGCGGCGATTCGGGAATCGGTCGCGCTGCGGTGATCGCGTTCGCGCGCGAGGGCGCCGACGTCGCGATCAACTATTACCCGACCGAGGAACCCGACGCGCAGGACGTCGCCAAGCTACTCCGCGCCGAGGGGCGGAAAGTCGTCCTCATCCCTGGCGACCTGACCGACGCGAAGTTCTGCAACGACCTGATCGCACGCGCCAATCGCGAACTCGGCGGGCTCGACATCCTCGTCAACAACGCCGCCTACCAGCAGTCGAAGGAGTCGATCGCCGAGATCAGCTTCGAGCAGTTCGACCGGACGATGAAGACCAACGTCTACGCGATGTTCCACCTCTGCAAGGCGGCGATCCCGCTGATGAAGCCGGGCGCGTCGATCATCAACACCGCCTCGGTCAATTCGGTGAGCCCAGAGAAGGAGTTGCTGGACTATGCCTCGACCAAGGGCGCGATCCTGATCTTCACCAAGGCGCTCGCGAAACAGCTCGCCAAGCAGGGCATCCGCGTCAACGCGGTCGGACCCGGCCCGATCTGGACGCCGCTGCAGGTCGCAGGCGGACAATTGCCGGGCAAGATGGGCGAATTCGGCCAGGATACGCCGCTCGGTCGCGCTGGCCAGCCGGCCGAACTGGCGGGTCTCTACGTCGCGCTGGCGGATCCGAGCGACAGCTACACCACCGGCAGCTTCTTCGGCGCGAACGGCGGCACCGGCGCGTCCTGAATTCGCCCATCACCCCGGCGAAGGCCGGGGCCAGTTGGCAAGGTCGTTGTAAGGGAGCACCGTGTTCCCCAACTAAACTTATCCCAACTGGGCCCCGGCCTTCGCTGGGGTGGAATCGGGGGTGCGATGAAAACAGCAGCTATGATCATCGCCATAGTCTTTGCCGCCCCCGCCGCCGCCCAGCAGACTCACGTCTCCCCCAAGCCCGCCCCGGCGATCGGCTATGACTGGAACGACGATTCGTCCGCGGACGACCGCGTCCAGCAATCGCTATGGCCGCGCTCCGACGCCAGTGCCGCCGGGCTCGACGACATGATCCATACCGAACAGGCGCCGGTCCGCGCCGCGATCCACGAAGACGGTGATTTCGGCAGTCGGGCTTTGCACGGCCTGCGGAAAGTCGGCGGCGACTATATCGTCGTGCCCGTCCTGAAGATCCATCTGGGGCACCCGCGGCAGGCGATGCCTTGATTTACGGGAGAACCGTACGGGACTTGGCTGACTTCAGCTGACCTTTCCCCGGTAAATGTCGGCCCCCCTCCCTGAAAGGGAGGGGCTGGGGGTGGGTAGGCCCGATTGTGCCGCCGACGTTCGACCATGTGGAAACCGACCCACCCCCGACCCCTCCCTTCCAGGGAGGGGGGAACAGGAGGCAAAACGTCGCGCGTCTACGCCCGCTCCAGCAACCGCTCCGCCTGAGCCCGCGCCTCATCCGTAATCTGCGCCCCCGACAGCATCCGCGCGATCTCCTCCCGCCGCTCGCTTTCCGACAAAGCCCGCACGCCGGTCCGCGTGACCGTCCCGTCGCTGCTCTTGGCGATCAGCAGATGCTTCGCCCCCCGTGCAGCAACCTGCGGGCTGTGCGTCACCACCAGCAGCTGCGTGCTCAACGCCAGCCGCGCAAGCCGCTCGCCGATCGCGCTCGCCACCGCACCGCCGACGCCTCGGTCGATCTCGTCGAACACCATCGTCGACGCGCCGCCCTCTTCCGCCAACGCCACCTTCAGCGCCAAGATGAAGCGCGACAATTCGCCACCCGACGCGATCTTGGTCAGTGCAGCGAACGGCGCGCCCGGATTGGTCGAAATCTCGAACTCCACCCGGTCCTTGCCCGCAGCCGACCAGCCCTCGTCGCCAAGCGGCGCGACGACGGTCTGGAACCGAGCCGCATCCAGCTTCAACGGTGCCAGCTCGCCCGCCACCGCCACGTCGAGCCGCTTGGCCGCCGCCAGCCGCCGCTTCGTCAACGCATCCGACGCCGCATCGAATGCCTTCCGCGCCGAAGCCACCCGCGCCTCGATCTTCGCGATCCCGCCTTCGCCCGCATCGAGCCGCTCCAGCCGCGCGCGCATCTCGTCCGCCAGCGCCGCCAGATCGTCCGGCTGCACGCGGTGCTTGCGCGCCATCGCCCGAAGCTCGAACAACCGCGCCTCGTCATCCTCCAGCGCGCGCGGATCATACGCCATCTCGGCCCGCGCATCGCGCAAGCTCTCCTCCGCCACCGACGCCTCGATCACCGCACGATCGACCGCTGCCAGCGCATTGCCCAGCGCGACATGATCCTCCGCGATCCGCTCGAGCACGCGCGCGGCCTGGCGCAGCTTCGCCATGCCGCCGTCCTTGCCCTCGAGGAAATCGTCGATCGCCGCGAGATCGTCCGCGATCTTCTCCGCGCGCTGCATCGATCGCCGCGTATCCGCCAGCGTCTCTTCCTCACCCGCGACCGGCGCCAGCGCGGTCAGTTCGGCCACCGTATGCTCGAGCCATTCGCGATCGCGCGCCGCCGTCTCGATATCCGCGCGCGCCGCCGCCAACTCCGCTTCGGCAGCACGAAACGCCGCGTAAGCCTTGCCGGTCGCGCCAGGCTCGGTCCGTCCGAAGATATCGAGCAACGCCCGATGCCCGCGCGCATTGAGCAGCCCGCGCTCGTCATGCTGGCCGTGGATCTCGACCAGGTGCGGCGCCATCTCGCGCAACAGCCCCGCCGACGCCGGCTGGTCGTTGACGAAACCGCGACTGCCGCCATCCGCCTTGACGATTCGCCGCACGATCAGCGGCTCGCCGCGCTCAATCTCCAGCCCGTTCTCGTCGAACAACAGCGCCAGCGGCGATTCGGGGGCAGGGGCATCGAACGTCGCGGTCACGACAGCCTGCGCCGCGCCATGCCGCACCAGCCCGCTGTCGCCGCGCCCGCCGAGCGCCAGGCCCAGCGCATCGAGCAGGATCGACTTGCCCGCCCCGGTCTCGCCGGTGAGCACACCGAGCCCTTCGCCGAATCCCAGGTCCAGCGCCTCGATCAGCACCACGTCGCGAATGGAAAGTTCGGTCAGCATAGTATGTCCGCCATAGACGAACGACCACGCAAAGCGATCCCCCTATGTTCCAGCGTCGTGGATCAGCTGCCGGTGTTGGACGGCTGCCCGGCCGATCGCGGTGCCGCCGGCGCGCGCTCTGCAGGACCGGTCGGGGTCGAGCCCGGCTCGTCCAGCTCGACCATCACCGAAGGCGTACCCTTGGTCCCCACCGGCACCACCTGCTCGCCGGGCTTGAGCGGCGGTACGGCCGGCACCTGGTTCTTCTTCAGCAGGTCGTACGCGTGCTGGTACCAGTCGGTACCCGGATAGTTGCGCCCCAGCACGGCGCCGGCCTTCTCGGCCTCGACGGGCACGCCGAGCGCGAGATACGTCTCGGTCAGCCGCATCAGCGCTTCCGGGGTGTGCGTGGTCTGCTGGAACTTGTCGATCACGGTGCGGAACCGGCCGTTCGCGGCGAGCCACTGGCCGCGCGTTTCGTAGAACCGGCCGATCTCCATCTCCTTGCCCGCGAGATGGTCGTTGACCAGATCGATCTTCAGCCGCGCATCCGACGCGTAGCGCGTGTTCGGATAGCGGCGCATCAGTTCGCCGAGCGAATCGAGCGCCTGCCGCGTGATCTTCTGGTCGCGTGTCACGTCGGTGATCTGCTCGTAATAGCCGAGCGCGATCAGGTAATAGGCGTAAGGCGCATCGCGATTACCGGGATGCACCGCCAGGAAGCGCTGCGCCGAGCTGATCGACGCGGTATAGTCCTTGGCGAGGTAATAGCTGAATGCCGACATGATCTGCGCACGACGCGCCCAGATCGAATAGGGATGCTGGCGCTCCACCTCGTCGAACAGCTGCGCCGCCTCCTTGTAGCGCGCCTGGTCGAGCCGGCGCTTCGCGGTCGAGTACAGCGTGCCGACATCGCGCGCGACATAGGGCAGGTCGCCCTTCGCGGCGCGGCCGCTCGCACAACCGGCAATGGGGAGCGCGAGCGCGGCGATGAGCGTGACCGCGAGGGCACGTGACTGGGTGATACGCATTGGCGTTGTCCTTAGCGTATGCGGGGCTCGGCGAACAATCCCTTTCGCCACACCCTATTGGGCCTTTCCGTGGGCCGGATCGCACGGCAATAGTGGCGCGTTGACGCTATCATTCCCATTGCGTCATTCACGTCGAGGATCATGTCATGCCGGCCACATTGTTGCACACCCACCGCGTCGAGAAGCCCTGGGGTCGCGACACGCTCTGGCCCGGTTTCGAAGACCCCGCCGCCGGCTCCCCGCCGATCGGCGAAGTCTGGTTCCAGGAGCCCGGCAACACCACCCCCGATCTGCTGATTAAATACCTGTTCACCAGCGAGAAGCTGTCGGTTCAGGTCCATCCCAACGACGAACAGGCGCACGAGCGTGGCCTGCCGCGCGGCAAGGACGAGTGCTGGACGATCCTCGCCGCGGAACCGACCTCGACGATCGCGGTCGGCACGAAGCAGCCGGTCTCGAAGGACGATCTTCGCCAGTCGGCGATCGACGGCACGATCGAGGACATGCTCGACTGGAAGCCGGTCAAGCCGGGCGACTTCATGTATTGCGCGTCGGACACGATCCACGCGATCGGCGGCGGCCTGACCGTGATCGAGGTCCAGCAGAACTCCGAGACCACCTACCGCCTCTACGACTACGGCAGCGACCGCGAGCTGCACCTGAAGGACGGCATCGAAGTCGCCGACCCCACGCCCTACGTCCCCGTCGCGCCGCCGGTCGAGATCGAGACGGGCCGCACGATCATGGTCGAGGGCCCCAAGTTCGTGCTGGAGCGCTGGAAGGGCGGCGACCACGTCGTCAACCTGCCCGAAGGCACGACCGGCTGGGTGATCCCGATCACCGGCTCGGGCGACGTCGCCGGCGTCGCGTTCAAGGCTGGTGAGTGTGCCACGATGACGGGCAGCGAAACCGTCTCGACGAGTGCGGACGCGGATGTCCTGTTCGCGTATCCCCTCGCAAAGCGAATCTGAGGGCACCGCGTCTCAACGTCCGTTCCACCCCACCTCTTTGTTCTCCCGCGAAGGCGGGAGCCCAGTCTGGGTCCCCGCCTTCGCGGGGAAACAAGGTAATCGAGGGCAACCACACCTTAGGTTGCCACCACCCCAAGTGACTACCACCCCAACAACGAGCACCACCTAACCACCACCCCGGCGAAGGCCGGGGCCCAGTTGGAAAGGTGGCAATAATGGAAAACAGCGCTCCGTTAGCTACGTCCCCCAACTGGGCCCCGGCCTTCGCCGGGGTGGCGGTTACCGTTGAGCGCGCACCTCCAAGACCATTGCCCCCCGCTCACCCCACATTAACCCACCCCCTATAACCCCGAACCAATGCTCCGCATCCTCACCCTCTCCACCCTGTTCCCGGATGCGACCCGCCCCAATTTCGGCGTCTTCGTCGAACGCCAGACGCTCGGCCTCGCCGCACACCCGGACGTCTCGCTGCAAGCGGTAGCACCGATAGGCCTCCCCCCAGGCCCGCTCCGCCGCCTCGGCCACTACGCCACCCTGGCAAAACTGCCGACGCACGAACGGTGGAAGGGCCTCGAAATCCACCGCCCGCGCTTCACCGTCCGGCCGTTCCTCCAGGGCCGCCATCACGCCGCCGCGTTGCAACGCGCGCTCATCCCCGTGCTCGATACGATCCGCAAAGACTTCGCGTTCGACGTGATCGACGCATCGTTCTTCTTCCCCGACGGCCCCGCCGCGGTCGCCCTCGGCAAACGCTACGACGTCCCCGTGTCGATCAAGGCGCGAGGAGCGGACATCCACCATTGGGGCAACGCGCCCGCCACTGCCGCCCAGGTCCGCGACGCAGGCCGTGACGCGGCGGGCATGCTCGCGGTCAGCGCCGCGATGAAGGCCGACATGGTCGCGATGGGCTTGCCGGCCGATCGCATCCGCGTCCACCACACCGGCGTCGACCAGGACCGCTTCCACCCCGTCGACCGCGCCGCTGCCAAGGCAGCCCTCGGCATCGCGGGCCCGCTGGTCGTCTCGGTCGGCGCGCTGATCCCGCGCAAGGGCCATGACATCGTCATCGACGCGGTCGCCGCCCTTCCCGGCGTCACGCTCCTCATCGCAGGGCAGGGCCCCGCGCGATCGAACCTCGAAGCGCAGATCGCGCGACTCGGCATAGCCGACCGCGTCCGCCTGCTCGGCGCCGTGCCGCACGCCGAAATTCCGAAGCTGATCGCAACCGCCGACGTCACCGCGCTCGCATCGAGCTCGGAAGGCCTCGCCAACGCCTGGGTCGAATCGCTCGCCTGCGGTACGCCGATCGTCATCACCGACGCCGGCGGCGCGCATGACGTGGTGACATCGCCCGAAGCAGGCCGCGTCACGATAGGCGACCCACTAGCGTTCGCCGCAGCGATCGGCGCCCTGCTGGCTGATCCGCCGTCGCCCCAAGCGACGCGCGCCACAGTCGCCAGTTTCACCTGGGAAGCCAACACCGCCGCGCTCTACGAGCACCTCGCAACGCTGGCCGCGAATCACCGGCTTTAGAATCCTCCCCCGCCAGGGGGAGGTGGCAGGCGCTTGCCTGACGGAGGGGGAGGAAAGGGAAACATCGGTTGCGCTGCCTCCCCTCCGTCACCTCCGGCGACACCTCCCCCTGGCGGGGGAGGATCAGCAGTCTCAGATCACCCCTCGAGCGGGTACAATGCCGCCACGATCCAGCGACCTTCACCACGCAGAACCGCCCAAGCCCGAGCAGCAGCCCGGCTATCCATCGCCTCGATCCCGAACCCCCGTGCCTCCACCGCACGCTTGAACGCAAGCGGCGGCTGGCGAAGCGCAGAACCGGTCCCCAGCAACAGGAACTCCGGCGGCGGATCGAGCGCCAGCAACGCGGCCACATCCGCCTCGCCCAGCGCCTCGAACGCCGGCGGCTCCCAGCCATCCGCGCGTTCGGGGCTGATCAACAACGCGGTATAATAGCCGTCGTCGACCTTGAACCCAGCCCGACCGATCGCCGAGATCATCGGCCCATCGGTCTTCTCGCGGTCCATCCTCATGACAAAACCCCGTCATCCCCGCGGAGGCGGGGACCCATAACGGCAACCGCCAGCGACTCGATCGCGACGCCAGCCACTATGGGTTCCCGCCTCCGCGGGAATGACGAGCGCTCGAAGATCAACGCTCGACCTTGGGACCAACCCGCTCGGCGCCGTCCTGCACGCCGCCCTTGCGCGGGGCAGGATCGGCCCGTAGCCCCAGCGTGATCAGCAGCGACGACGACACGTAGATCGACGAATACGTGCCCACGACGATACCCAGGATCATCGCCGCGGTGAACCCGCGCAGCACGTGGCCGCCCAGCACCAGCATCGCGACCAGCGCGAGCAGGATCGTCACCGACGTCATCACGGTCCGTGGCAGCGTCTCATTCACCGACAGGTCGATGATCTCGCGCATGTCCATCTTCCGATACCGGCGCATGTTCTCGCGGATACGGTCGTCGATCACGATCTTGTCGTTGATCGAGTAGGAGATGATCGTCAGCACCGCCGCGACGATGTTGAGGTCGAACTCGAACTGCGTCAGCGCGAAGAAGCCGAGCGTCATCAACAGATCGTGGACGATCGCGACGACGGTCGACACGCCGAACTGCCATTCGAACCGCACCACCGCGAACAGCGCGATGCCGAGGATCGCGAGGCCGACCGCGAGCAGCCCCTTGCTGATCAGCTCTTCGGAAACCTTGCCTGAAATGGTGTCGTATTTCGAGAAGGTCGCGCCGGGGAACTTTACGGCGAGGTCGTCCGACACCTTCTTCACGAGGCGGTTGGTTGCACCTTCATCGCCGCTCTGCGGGACGGGGAGGCGGATCGACAGCGTCTTGGGATCGCTGAACGACTGGATCGAGGCTTCGCCGACGCCGAGCCGGTCGACTTCGGTGCGGACCGCATCGATCGACGGCGTGGTCGCGAACTTCTCCTCGATCAGGACGCCGCCGACGAAGTCGACGCCCATGTTGAGGCCCTTCGTCACGACAAGTCCGATCGCCAGCAACGACAGCAGCAGGGTTAGCCCGAACGCCCATTTACGGAGCGAGACGAACTTCAGGTTGGTGTTGTCGGGTACGAGTTTCAGCAGGCGCATGGTTATCTCCCGCCTCAAATATTGATCGTGGTGGGGCGGTTCTTCCGCAGCCACAGCGCGACCATCATCCGCGTGAACGTGACGGCGGTGAACACCGACGTGCAGATCCCGATCAGCAGCACGACCGCGAAGCCCTTCACCGGACCCGAGCCGAGCAGCAGCATGATCACGCCGGTGATGGCGTGCGTCACGTTGGCCTCGAAGATCGTCCGCGACGCTTCCTTGTAGCCGAGCTCGACCGACTGGATCACGCTACGCCCGCGTCGCCGCTCCTCGCGGATACGCTCGTTGATCAGCACGTTGGCATCCACCGCGGTCCCGATCGTCAGCACGAACCCGGCGATCCCCGGCAGCGTCAGCGTCGCGTTCAGCATCGCCATGACCGCGACGATCACCAGGATGTTGATGACCACCGCGAGGTTCGCATAGACGCCGAACCGGCCATAGGTGACGAACATGAACACGATCACCGCGAGTGCCGCGATGATCGAGGCGAGCACGCCGGCGCGGATCGAATCCTTGCCGAGATCGGGGCTGACGGTGCTCTCGGCGATCGTCTTCAGCGCGACCGGCAGCTTGCCCGAGCGCAACGAGATCGCCAGCGAGTTCGCCGATTCGACCGTGAAATTGCCCGAAATCGACGCGCGACCGCCAAGGATCGGCTCGTTGATGTTCGGTGCGGAGATCACCGAATTGTCGAGGATGATCGCGAACGGCTTGCCGGTGTTCTCGGTCGTCACCTTGGCGAAGCGACGCCCGCCGACCGCATCGAACGTGATCGCCACCTGGGCTGCGTTGGTCTGCTGTTCGAACTCCTGGCGCGCATCGGCGAGCTGGTCGCCCGAGATGATCACCGAGCGCTTGACCGCGATGAACGGCACGCCGCGCGGGTTGCCCGGATACGGGAGAACCTGGCTGCCGATCGGCGCGATACCCTTGACCAGGTCGGCCGGGTTCGCGGTTTCGTCGACCAGCTTGAATTCGAGCTTGGCGGTCTTGCCGAGCAGTTCCTTCAGCGCCTGCGGGTTCTTAAGCCCCGGCACCTGGACGACGATCCGGGTCGCGCCCTGGCGAACGATCGTCGGCTCCTTGGTGCCGAGTTCGTCGATACGGCGGCGGACGACTTCGGTCGCGTCCTTCATCGCCGTGTCGACCGCCTGCGTCAGGCCGGCCTCGGTCGGCTTGAGCACGAAGCGGCTCGTGTCGACGACGTTGATGTCCCACTCGCGCTGGCCGCTCATGCCCGCGCCACCGCCGGTGATCGCCAGCAGGCGCTCGCGCGCCGCGTCGACCTGGCTCGGATCACGCAGCAGGAAGCTCAGCTGGCCGCCCCGCGTCGAAATGTCGCCGATCTCGATCCGCGGCGTCCCGTTGCGCATCGTCCCCGCGACGCTGTCACGCATCGCCTCGATCCGCGTCGCGGCGAGGTCGGCGGTATCCGCCTCGAGCAGCAGATAGCTGCCGCCGGCGAGATCGAGCCCGAGGTTGATATGCGGATGCGGAATCCGCCCCCATTGGCTCGTGGTGCTCTCGGGGAGGAAGCTCGGAATCGCCAGCAGGCACAATGCCGCCAGCAACCCGATGATCGACCCGACCTTCCAGCGCGGAAAATCCAACATCAGTCGTTCGCCGGCTTCGTGTTCGGGCTGGTGATGTCGGTCAGCGTCGCCTTGACGACGCGGACGCGGACATTCGGCGCGATCTCGACCTCGACGACATTATCCTCGACCTTGGTCACCTTGCCCAGGATCCCGCCCGAGGTCACGACGCTGTCGTTCTTCTTCACCGCGGCGACCGACGCCTGCAACGCCTTCATGCGCTTTTGCTGCGGACGGATCATCAGGAAATAGAACACGACGAACACGAGGAAGAGCGGCGCGAGGCTCAGGAACGAGGCGATCCCGCCCCCCGCCGTCGTGGCGCCGTCTGCGGCCTGGGCATAAGCTGGTGAGATGAACATGAAGGTCCGTATCTGGCTGGGCCGTAAAAGGCGCAAGGATGGGTCGGGCCGGACGTCGCGCGTCGCGCCCGCATTGGTCCGCCCGCTATCATCGCTTGGAACCTCACGCAACAGATCGACACAGGATGAGACGTGGGAGCCCTGCGACCGAACGCATCTCTCATTGCCGCCGTGTTCGCGCTTGCATCCGGCGCGCGCGCCGCGTAGTGCGCCCCCCTCGGGTCGCCTTGCGGCCCGTTCGGTCGGAGCGTAGCGCAGCCTGGTAGCGCACCACACTGGGGGTGTGGGGGTCGCAGGTTCGAATCCTGTCGCTCCGACCATTTTCTTATAGCGATGATGAGACGCGCCGTTGCTCAGGTAGCAGCGACGCTGCTCACTTGCGTGCCACGCCCACCCCGCCCGCAACGCGCCCCCCTCCCTGAAAGGGAGGGGCTGGGGGTGGGTAGGCCGGTTCGAGCCACCCCCGTTCGAACTTGCGGAAACCGACCCACCCCCAACCCCTCCCGTCCAGGGAGGGGGGCAGAAGGAGAAGAGTTAAGCCGTCTCGCTTACCGTCGCCGCATGACCCACGGCCACCGCACTCAAGTTCACGATCCCCCGCGCGGTCACGCTAGGCACCATCATCTGCAACGGCTTGGCGAGCCCCAACAACATCGGCCCCAACGGCAGCGACTCGGTCGACGCCGACAACAACGACACAGCTATGTTCGCCGCATCGATGTTCGGCATCACCAGCAGATTCGCCGACCCGGTCAGCGGGCTGTCCGCGACCAACCGCCGCCGCAGCGCCTCCGACAGCGCCGCATCGCCGTGCATCTCGCCATCGAACTCGAACTCGGGCGCCGCTTCCTTCAGCAAAGCATGGCCCGCGCGCATCTTCTGCGCCGAGGGCGACCGCGACGCACCAAAGCTCGAATGCGACAGCAACGCCGCCTTCGGCTCGATCGCGAACGCGCGCACCGCCTCGGCCGCCAGCAAGGTCATCTCGGCGATCTGCTCGGCGGTCGGATCGACCGTCACGTGCGTATCGCAGAAGAAAAGACTGCCGGTGCGCAGGATCACTGCCGACATCGCATACAGCCGCGAGACGCCCGGCATCCGCGGGATCAGCGGCATGACGTACGTCATCTGCGTCCACCAATCGCCGATACCACCACACAAGGCTGCATCGACGCGACCCTCGCGCAACAGCATCGCCGCCGCCACGCTCGGCCGAGTCCGCAGCGCCCGCTCCGCGCTGTCGGGCGGCGATCCGCGACGACCAACCAGCGCGTTATACCCGGCGAGCAGCGGATCGAACACCTCGCGGTCGGTCCCCGGATCGAGCACTTCGACGTCGGTCCCGATCGCCATTCGCAACCCGCTCGACTGGATCTTCTCGGCGATCACCTCGCGCCGCCCGATCAGCACCGGCCGGCCGATACCCTCGTCGATCACCGTCTGCACCGCGCGCAGCGTGCGGTCGTCCTCGCCCTCGCCATACGCGATCGAGCGCCCCGCCTGCTTGGCACGCGCGAAGATCGGCCGCATCAGCTGGCCCGAGCGGTACACGAACACTTCGAGGTCACGCAGATACGCGTCGAAATCCTCGATCGGCCGCGTCGCCACGCCCGATTCCATCGCCGCCTTCGCCACTGCCGGGGCGACGTGCAGGATCAGCCGCGGATCGAACGGCTTGGGGATGATGTAGGTCGGCCCGAACACCGGCGTCGCGCCACCGTAAGCCGTGACCACCACGTCCGAAGCGGTCGCACGCGCGAGGGCCGCGATCGCATCGACCGCCGCCACCTTCATCGCCTCGTTGATCTCGGTCGCGCCGACGTCCAGCGCGCCGCGGAAGATGAACGGGAAGCACAGCACGTTGTTAACCTGGTTTGGAAAATCCGAGCGGCCAGTGGCGATGATCGCGTCGGGCCGCGTCGCATGGACCAGCGCCGGCTGGATCTCGGGCTCCGGATTCGCCAGCGCCAGGATCAGCGGATCGGGCGCGAGCAGATGCAGCCATTCCTGCTTCAGCACGCGCGGCGCCGACAGGCCGAGGAAGATGTCCGCCCCCTCCAGCACGTCCGGCAGGGTCCGCGCGTTGGTCGTGCGCGCGTACCGCGCCATGTTCGGCGGCATCACGTCGCCGCGATCCTTGTGCACCACGCCCGCGATATCGGTCAGCGTCACGTTCTCGGGGTTGAGCCCCATCGACACCAGCAGGTCGACCGTCGCGAGCGCCGCCGCGCCTGCGCCCGACGTCACCAGCTTCATCTGGTCGAGCCGCTTGCCGCGCAGTTCGAGCACGTTGCGGACCGCGGCGGCGCACACGATCGCGGTGCCGTGCTGGTCGTCGTGGAACACCGGGATGTTCATGACCTCACGCAGCTTCGTCTCGATCTCGAAGCATTCGGGCGCCTTGATGTCCTCGAGATTGATCCCGCCGAACGTCGGCTCGAGCACGCGGACCGCCTCGATGAACGCCTGCGGATCGAGCTGGTCGATCTCGATATCGAAACAGTCGATCCCGGCGAATTTCTTGAAGAGCACCGCCTTGCCCTCCATCACCGGCTTCGACGCGAGCGCACCGATCGCCCCGAGCCCGAGCACCGCGGTTCCGTTGGTGATCACGGCCACGAGATTTCCGCGAGCCGTGTAATCCCGCGCCTTGTCGGGATCCGCGGCGATTTCCTCGCACGCGGCAGCAACGCCCGGCGAGTAGGCAAGCGCGAGGTCGCGCTGCGTCGCCATCCGCTTGGTCGCCTCGACCGAGAGCTTACCGGGCTTTGGATAGCGGTGATAATCGAGCGCGGCTTTGCGGAAATCGTCTTCCATGATCTTCCTAACCTGTCGGCCGCGGCGGCGACCGGGTGGGCGCGGGCAAGGCCCGCGGCGAATGTTCAAGGGAGCGCATAGCCTCAGGGGCACCGATCCGCCAACCCCGCGCGGACGTAGCGTCGGTTTGGGTGGGCGGGTGCGACCGCGACCCACCTGCCATCCAGCAACGGCACCCCCCCGCAACGGCACCCCCCCGCAACGGCACCCCCCCGCAACGGCACCCCCCCGCAACGGCACCTCCCCGGCGAAGGCCGGGGCCCAATTGGAACGTCGGACATAACGAAGCGCCGTCCTCCATCATCGCCGCCCCCCAATTGGACCCCGGCCTCCGCCGGGGAGGTGCTCTCGAAACGAACGGCCCACGATCCTCTCGATAGCTGCTGCCCCTAGACTTCCCCCCTCCCTGGAAGGGAGGGGCAGGGGGTGGGTCGGCTTCCGTATACAAACCCGCCGCAACCCAAGCAGGCCAACCCACCCCCAACCCCTCCCTTCCAGGGAGGGGAGCAGGTGGCGCCTGAGCAACGGTACGCGCCCAGGCGGCACAGAATCCCCTGTCCTACAGCGAACCAATATGGTTCGCTCGCCCCGACAAAGCCCGGGAGCCAGCCATGACCATCGACCACCTAATCGAAGCCGTCATCGACCGCGAAGGCGGCTACACCAACCACCCCGCAGACCGAGGTGGCCCCACCCGCTATGGCATCACGCAACAAGTAGCCCGCACCAACGGCTACCCCGGAGACATGCGCAACTTCCCCCGCGACCAGGCCGAAACCATCTACCGCCGCCTCTACTGGACCCGTC
This sequence comes from Sphingomonas sp. OK281, assembly GCF_900115295.1. GTDB lineage: Bacteria > Pseudomonadota > Alphaproteobacteria > Sphingomonadales > Sphingomonadaceae > Sphingomonas. The sequence goes on from NZ_FOVZ01000002.1 coordinate 811,980, forward strand.
CCGCCTTCGACCAGATCGCCCCGCGAGCTCCGAAAATCGCCGAAGAACTGTTCGACACCGGCGTCAACATGGGCCCCGCAGTCGCCGCCACCTTCCTCCAACGCGCCCTAAACGCCCTGAACCGAGGCGCCACCGACTATCCCGATATAACCCTCGACGGCCGCATCGGCCCCGCCACGCTCACAGCCCTCAACGCCTTCCTGTCCCGCCGAAAACCAGGCGGCGAAACCGTGCTCCTGAAAGCGATCGAGGCGCTCCAGGGCGAACGCTACGTCGCGCTCGCCGAGACCCGTCCCGCCAACGAAGCCTTCCTCTACGGCTGGCTCGCGAACCGCACATGACGCTCGTGACGAAACGCTCCCAGCGTCTACACTTCCTATACTTCACTTTTGCCGGAGGCAGCCAATGACCCCGCAACCCCTTGATCCCGCACCAGATCCCTGGACCACCCGCGCTCGCCCGACGTTCCTCTACGTGATGTACACTTTGCTGCTCGGTGCGATCCCCGCAGGCCTGATCGCCGCCGTCCGCCCGCAAACGGCGCAGGCAATCGCGGCCGGCATGGCGGCGTACCTCAACGCCATCCCCGAACCCCTCTACGCGCTCTTCGGCACCGGCTATCTAGGCTACACGGTGGCAAGGGAATGGGGGAAGGGGCGATGAGATGCGCCGGCCTTAAGACGTCATTCGCGCAGAACAAATCGCCCGCACTCCCCACACCCGTTCGTGCCGAGTAGCGACCGAGTAGCCCGCTTGGGCGTATCGAGGGCGCGTATCGAGGTACAGGAAGCGCGCGCAACCTCAGTCCTTCGATACGCACTCTCGACAAGCTCGATCGCTACTCGGGACGAACGGCATGGGTGCAGGGGGGCGTTGCACCCCCAAAACCAAACCCTACATCGCGCCTATGAGCAACGACCCCCACGCCATGCCGACATGGCACGGCACCACGATCCTCTCGGTCCGCCGCGGCGGCAAGGTCGTCGTGATCGGCGACGGCCAGGTCTCGATGGGCCAGACCGTCATGAAACCCAACGCGCGCAAGGTCCGCCGCCTAGGCGACGGCAGCGTCATCGGCGGATTCGCCGGCGCCACCGCCGACGCCTTCACCTTGTTCGAACGCCTCGAACGCAAGCTCGAAGCGCACCAGGGCCAACTCCTGCGCGCCGCGGTCGAGCTCGCCAAGGACTGGCGCACCGACAAGTTCCTCCGCAACCTCGAGGCGATGATGATCGTCGCCGACAAGGACGTCACGCTGATCCTCACCGGCAACGGCGACGTCCTCGAACCCGAGAACGGCGTCGCCGCAATTGGCTCCGGCGGCAACTACGCGCTCGCCGCAGCCCGAGCGCTGGTAGAATACGAGACCGACGCCGAAGTCCTCTGCCGCAAGGCAATGGGCATAGCGTCCGAACTCTGCGTCTACACCAACGACCGCCTCACGGTCGAAACGATGGATTCGACTACCTAATCCCCCTCCCGCTTGCGGGAGGGGTTAGGGGAGGGGCTGAAATACACCCACCCAAGCCTTCCGCTGCGGCCACGCCCTCCCCCGACCCCTCCCGAGCGGGAGGGGAGAAGGTAACAAAATGAACGACCAGCTCACCCCAAAGGCAATCGTCGCCGCGCTCGACGCCCACATCATCGGCCAGGCCGCCGCGAAACGCGCGGTCGCCGTCGCGATGCGCAACCGCTGGCGCCGCCAGCAGCTCAGCGAAGACCTCCGCGACGAGGTCACGCCGAAGAACATCCTGATGATCGGACCGACCGGCTGCGGCAAGACCGAGATCAGCCGCCGTCTGGCCAAGCTCGCAGACGCGCCGTTCGTCAAGGTCGAGGCGACCAAGTTCACCGAGGTCGGCTATGTCGGCCGCGACGTCGAACAGATCGCCCGCGACCTCGTCGAGGAAGCCATCCGCCTCGAAAAGGAACGCCGTCGCGTCGCCGTCAAGGACAAGGCGGAAGAGGCGGCGATGTCGCGCCTGCTCGACGCGCTCACCGGCAAGAACGCGAGTGAAGCGACGCGCGAGAGCTTCAAGCAGCGCTTCCTCGACGGTCATCTCAACAACGCCGAAGTCGAGATCGAGATCGAGCAGGCGCCCGCCATGCCGTTCGAGATCCCCGGCGGCGCGCCGCAGATGATCAATCTCGGCGAGATGATGAAGTCGTTCGGTGGCGGCCAGCAGTTGAAGCGTCGCAAGCTGACCGTCCACGCGGCGTGGGACAAGCTCGTCGAGGAAGAGGCCGACAAGCGCCTCGACCAGGACGAGGTCAGCCGCGCAGCCTTGGCTGACGCGGAAGCCAACGGCATCGTCTTCCTCGACGAGATCGACAAGATCGCGGTCTCCGACGGCCGCGGCGGCTCGATCAGCCGCGAGGGCGTCCAGCGCGACCTGCTGCCCTTGATCGAAGGCACGACGGTGGCGACCAAGTACGGCCCGATGAAGACCGATCACATCCTCTTCATCGCTAGCGGCGCGTTCCACGTCGCAAAGCCGAGCGATCTGCTCCCCGAATTGCAGGGCCGCCTGCCGATCCGCGTCGAGTTGAAGGGCCTCACCGAAGCCGATTTCGTCGCGATCCTGTCGGACACTAAGGCGTCGCTGCCGCTCCAGTACAAGGCGCTGATCGCCACCGAAGGCGTCGGCATCGAGTTCACCGAAGACGGCATCGCCGCGATCGCGCGTATCGCCGCCGAGGTGAACTCCGAGATCGAAAATATCGGCGCGCGGCGCTTGCAGACGGTAATGGAAAAGCTGCTGGAAGAGGTGAGTTACAATGCCGAAGACCGCGGCGGCTCGAACCTCGTCATCGACGGCGCCTACGTCGACAGCCAGCTGAAGGAAATCGCCCGCAACACCGACCTGAGCCGCTTCGTGCTGTAACTAACGGGGGAAGGCAAGCCTTCCCCCATCCGTTCGTGCTGAGCGAAGTCGAAGCACCTGAGTCTCATGCCCTTCGACTTCGCTCAGGACGAACGGAGCGGGGGTGTTAAGGAAAAACCTATGGACGTGACCGAAGCCATAGCCGCTCGCCGCTCCGTCCGAGGCTTCCTCGACACCCCCGTCGATCCCGCTCTCCTCCACGACCTCGCGATAAAAGCGTCCCGAGCAGCAACCGGTGGTAACCTCCAACCCTGGCACATCGCCATCGTCCAAGGCGAACCCCTGGCCTGCCTCAAGGCGACGATGGCCGAAAAACTCGCGGCCGGCGCCACCGAAACCCCAGCCTACGACGTCTACCCGCGAGACCTCGCCGCCCCCTACCGAGACCGCCGCTACGCCGTCGGCGAAGCGATGTACGCCCATCTCGACATCCACCGCGACGACAAGCCCGCCCGCCGAGACTGGTTCGCCCGAAACTTCCAGTTTTTCGGAGCCCCCGCCGCGTATTTCTGCACCGTCGACAAGCGCATGGGCCCGCCGCAATGGTCGGACCTTGGCATGTATCTGCAGAACCTGATGCTGCTCGCGGTGGAGGCGGGGCTAGCCACCTGCCCGCAGGAATGCTGGGCAATGTACCCGGAAACGGTCGGTAGGGTCTTGGACATGTCCGAAGACCGCATGCTCTTCTGCGGCATGGCGGTCGGCTACGAGGACAAAAGAGCGCCTGTCAACGCGCTGCGCACGGAGCGCGCGGACGAAGCGGAATGGCTGACAACGATCAGCTAATTTAGGGTATCGAAGCTCACCAAAACACCACTCCGGCGAAGGCCGGGGCCCAGTTGGGGGACGATTGTAACGGATGAAAGCGCTTCGTTACGCCGGCCTTGCCAACTGGGCCCCGGCCTCCGCCGGGGTGGTGGCGTTTGCGGCATTGTTCACCCGCGAAGGCGGGTGCCCAGACTGGGTCCCCGCCTTCGCGGGGAAACAAGGATCAGAGGATTACCGTCTGGGGTTTGGCGCCCTTGATCCCCGCGAGGATCATCGCTTCCCAGACCGCAGGGTCACCCGCCGCGGCCATCGCCTTGTCAGGCTCGCGCAACGTCTTCAGCACCGCCAGCGCATCGGGCAGATAATCCGCCCACGCATCGTCGATCAGCCGCGACGCCGACTCGGCATCGCCGCCGGCATTCGCGCTGATCCGCTGTCCCGCCAAAACGCGCGCGACGCGTTCGGCGACAGGTGTAGTGGAAACGTCCATGAGCATTCTCCTCGCGGGACCGGTCTACACCAAACCCGCGAGGCGAACGAATGCTCCTCAGCGTGCCGAGCTCGGCCCTGCACCGCGCGCAGGACCACGACCGCCGCCACCAGCCGGACGACCGCCGCCCTGACCACCAGGACGACCACCGCCCTGCGGCCGACCGCCGCCGCCCTGACCGCCGCCACCCTGGCCACCACGGCTAGCACCCGCATAGTTACGCCCGGTCGTCCCGGTAGCCCGCGGCGAATGCGTCGCGCGCGGACGGGCCGGATCGCGCGGACGGTCGATCCGGACCTCGGGATCGGCACCCATCGTCTTCACGCGCGTCTGCTTGATCTGGTTCGACAGGTTAACGAAATCGTCCGGCAGCGACCGGACCTGAACCTTCTGGCGCGTGATCCGCTCGATATCGCGCAGGTAGGCCTTCTCGTCATCCGCGCAGAAGGCGACGGCGATGCCGCTCGCGCCCGCACGCGCGGTACGGCCGATGCGGTGGACATACTGCTCCGCGACGTTCGGCAGCTCGAAGTTGATGACGTGTGAAACGCCCGAGACGTCGATGCCGCGTGCGGCGATGTCGGTCGCGATCAGGACCTTGACCTTGCCCTGCTTGAACTCGCCGAGGGCCCGCTCGCGCTGTCCCTGGCTCTTGTTGCCGTGGATCGCGTTCGAGGCGATTCCGTTGCCCGCGAGCAGCTTCACGACGCGGTCTGCGCCATGCTTGGTACGCGTGAACACGAGCGCGCGGTCGATCGCCGGATCGGCCAGCGTGATCGTCAGCAGCGCCTGCTTCTCCGACTGGTTGCAGAAGGTGACATACTGGTCGACGCGCTCGGCCGTCGTCGCGGCCGGCTTCACCGACACCGTCTTCGGATCGAGCAGGAACTGGCTGGCCAGCTCGCGGATCGCGACCGGCATCGTCGCCGAGAAGAACAGCGTCTGGCGCTTCTTCGGCAGCATGCGGACGATCTTCTTCAGCGCGTGGATGAAGCCGAGGTCCATCATCTGGTCGGCTTCGTCGAGCACGAGGATCTCGATCATCGACAGGTTGACGAAGCCTTGCTCGATCAGATCGATCAGGCGGCCCGGCGTGGCGACGAGGATGTCGACGCCGCGGCTCATGTCCTGGCGGTTCTTGTTGATGCTGGTGCCGCCGAACACGGTCGTCACCGACATCTTGCTAAACTGACCGTACGCGCGGGCGCTGTCTGCAATCTGGCTTGCCAGCTCACGGGTAGGTGCAAGCACCAGCATGCGGCAATGCGTCGGCAGGACACGCTTCTGGTTTTCGGTCAGGCGCTGGATCGACGGCAGCACGAATGCGGCGGTCTTGCCGGTGCCGGTCTGCGCGATGCCGAGCAGATCGCCGCCTTCGAGCAGGATCGGGATCGACTGGGCCTGGATCGGCGTCGGCTCGGTATAGCCCTTGGCTTCGAGCGCACGGACGAGCGGCTCGGCAAGGCCGAGGTTTGCAAATGACATGGAGAGTCTCTCAAATAGATGCCGGGCTCGCGAATCCACACAAGGACGCGCGAGGGGCGGTGGTGTTTTGACACCCCGCGTGAAAAGGGAAGCCCGTTGGAAACGACCGAGGCGGAGCTAAGACCGGCTAGGGTCCAATCACGCTGCATTACGCCTCGATGGAGCGCATCTGCAGCAAAGCGCGCGAAAAGTCAAATTTCGTGCGTCGGGTCAGATCCGCGTCTGATTTAGATGCAGATACCGCTCGTTGAACTCCGCCGTGTCGCGCAAGCCGGGCCAGTCGATGACACTGACCTGGCGTTTTTTCCGCGCGATCAGTCCCGCGGCTTCGAGCGACTTCAGCACGCGGTTTACATGGACCGGAGTCAGACCAAGCGCGTCGCCGAGCTGTTCTTGGGTCATGGGTAGTTCATAGGCCATGTCGTCGCCTGCCGACGTCCTGAACCGCACGGAAAATTCGCAAAGCAGGTGTGCGAGACGCGTCCGCGCATTACGACGTCCGATGTTCAGCAGCCACTCCCGGTGGATCGACGCTTCGACCAGCGCATCGACCCACAGCGTCTGGCCGGCAGCGGGGCAGGTTGCAACCAGTTCGCGCAGGGCGGTGATCGGAATTTCGGCCAGGGTCAACCGGGTCAGCGCCTGGATGTCGTGATCGGATTCTTCCAGAAACAGGTTCTGAAGATCGACGAACTCGCCCGGCATTATGATCGACACGATTTCCCGCTCGCCGTTAGGTGTCAGTTTCTGGCGATAGGCCAGGCCTTCGACGATGAAGGCGCACCGTGTCGGATGCTGCCCTTCGCGCAGCATGTACGTCGATGGCTCGATGGTTCGCACCTTGAACGGCAGCGCCGCGATTTTGGCGCGGTCCTCCGCCTGCATCGTCACGCGCGACGCGAACTTTCGAACCAACTGATTACTTACTGTGGAGATATCCACGCGCACGCTCCGCATCCCGGGCAGGAGCAATCCCCTCGCTGTCACCCCCATCGGGATAGCGCGTCGGAACGGGCACGGCCTTATCCCAGGATGGAGCGCCCCGACAAAACCCATGTTATTGTCGAGAGTTGCGCCGCGCAGGCTGCCGATGGCTAAAAATCGATCAGGAATCGGGATCGCCAGGATCGTCCGTCGTTACCGCGACGGAGAGCAAGATCGTTCCCATTTCGTCGCGAACCGCGACGCGCAAATGTCCCCCGTTCGATACCAAATGGGGATTGTCGCGCAGATAGTCGCCGGCAAATATTACCGCCTGAATACGCGCCGCGTCAGCGTCGGCTAGTTCCGTTCCCTCCTCGTCGACGTAGCGTTCGTGGTTGTCGATATCGAAGAAGTATCTGGGCATGCTGGATATCCTCGATCTGGGGGCATGATCGATCTTACCGTCAAGCGAGGCACGCCGCTCTTACTAAAATCAGGTCCGACGAAGTTATGCAGGCTGGATGTTTGGGGCGCTGCCTCCCTCACGTCAGTGCTCGACTTCGATCGAGACAAAGGCGTAGGAGTCGGAAAACATCGAGAGGATCCGCCCCATGAAACTGGCCAGTCTGAAGCAGCCCGACGCTATCCGCGGGCGAGACGGCAAGCTCGTCGTCGTCTCCAACGACCTCGCCTGGTATGCCGATGCGAGCCACATCGCGCCGACGCTGCAGGCCGCGCTCGACGACTGGGACCGGTTGTCGCTCGACCTCCAGAACCTGGCGACCGATCTCGAGCACGAGATGATCCCGATGCGACGCTTCCACGAGCATGACGCCGAGTCGCCCTTGCCGCGCGCATATCAATGGGCGGATGGCTCGGCATACGTGAATCATGTTGCGCTAGTGCGACAGGCGCGCGCCGCGGAGATGCCCGACAGCTTCTGGCACGATCCGTTGATGTACCAGGGCGGCTCGGACGGGTTCCTCGGGCCCCGCGATCCGATCCCGCTCGCTGACGAGTCCTGGGGTTGCGACATGGAGGCCGAGGTCGTCGTCGTAACCGGCGACGTCCCGCTCGGCGCGAGTCGCGACGAGGCGCTGGCGGCGATCCTGCTGGTCGGGCTGACCAACGACGTGTCCTTGCGCAACCTGATCCCCGGCGAACTCGGCAAGGGCTTCGGCTTCTTCCAGTCGAAGCCGGCCAGCGCGTTCTCGCCCGTCTTCGTCACGCCCGATTCGCTCGGCGACTGGTGGAAGGACGGCAAGCTGCACCGCAAGCTGATGGTCGACCTCAACGGCCAGCCGCTCGGTCGCGCCGAGGCGGGCGAAGACATGACGTTCGATTTCGGCACGCTGGTCGCGCACGCCGCCAAGACCCGGAAGCTCGGCGCGGGAACGATCGTCGGCTCCGGCACCGTCTCGAACCGCGGCCCCGATGGTGGCCCGGGCAAATCGGTTGCCGAGGGCGGCGTCGGCTATTCCTGTCTCGCCGAAGTGAGGACGATCGAGACGATTCAGGGCGGCAAGCCCGTCACGCCGTTCCTCAAGCAGGGTGATGTCGTCCGTATCTGGGCGGAAGACGACAAGCGCCACCCGATCTTCGGCGTGATCGAACAGACCGTCGGCGGCTGAATTCCGCCGAGGGGGAGAAAAAATCCGCGCGGCACAGCGTGAATGCGCAACTCCCCCTCGCAATCTGCGTTGAAATTTAATAACAAGCCTCGGTAAGAGTGTTCCGCGGTCACAGCGGCCTCATGGAGATGGAATGACGATGGCAAGCGAGCACCCGCGCGCCAATTTGCAGCCACTTACGCTGCATATCCCCGAGCCGAAGTTCCGCCCCGGCGACGCGGTGGACTTCGCCGAAGTCGACGTGCCGCCCGCCGGCCAGGCGCGCCGCCCCGACACCGCGGACAAGGCGTCCGACTTCATCGATCTCGCCTACACGCTGGTCCGCGTGCTCGACGACGACGGCAGTGCGGTCGGCCCCTGGGATCCCAAGCTTTCGCCTGACGTGATGCGCCGCATGCTGCGCAGCATGGCGCTGCTCCGCGCGTTCGACGAACGGATGTTCCGTGCCCAGCGGCAGGGCAAGACCAGCTTCTACATGAAGGCGCTCGGCGAGGAGGCGGTCGCCGTCGCGGCGGCCTATGCGCTCGATTACGAGGACATGTGCTTCCCCTCGTACCGCCAGCAGGGGCTGCTGATCGCACGGGGCTGGAGCCTCGTCGACATGATGAACCAGATCTATTCGAACACGGCCGATAGGCTCGGCGGCAAGCAGCTGCCGATCATGTACTCGGTCAAGGAAGCCGGGTTCTTCTCGATCTCGGGCAACCTCACGACGCAATATCCGCAGGCGGTCGGCTGGGCGATGGCGTCCGCCGCCAAGGGCGACACGCGGATCGCCGCGACCTGGTGCGGCGAGGGCTCGACCGCCGAAGGCGACTTCCACTCGGCTTGCACGTTCGCCGCGGTCTACCGAGCGCCGGTGATCTTCAACGTCGTCAACAACCAGTGGGCCATCTCCAGCTTCTCCGGGTTCGCCGGCGCCGAGGCAACGACCTTCGCCGCGCGCGCGGTCGGCTACGGCATCGCCGGGCTGCGGGTCGACGGCAACGACGCGCTGGCAGTCTACGCCGCGACCGAATGGGCTGCCGAGCGCGCGCGTACCAACCAGGGCCCGACGCTGATCGAGCACTTCACCTACCGCGCGGAAGGCCATTCGACCTCCGACGATCCCGGCCAGTATCGCAGCGAGGGCGAACCCAATGCCTGGCCGCTCGGCGACCCGATCAAGCGCCTGAAGGACCACCTCATCGCGATCGGCGAATGGGACGACGAGCGTCATGCAGCACAGGACAAGGAGCTCGCCGAGCAGGTCAAGGCTGCGCAGAAGGAAGCCGAGAAGAACGGCATTCTCGGCCACGGCCTGCACCAGCCGCTCGAATCGCTGTTCGACGGCGTGTTCGAGGAATTGCCGTGGCATCTGAAGGAGCAGCGTCAGCAGATGCTCGACGAAGAAACGGCCAGCGGCCGTCCATGGGATCGCAAGGCATGAGCGACATGATCGAGACACCCGAGTCGGAAGCAACGGACGCCGAACCCACCACCCGCATGAACATGATCCAGGCGATCAACTCCGCCATGGACATCATGATGGAGCGCGACCCCGACGTAATCGTCATGGGCGAGGACGTCGGTTATTTCGGCGGCGTCTTCCGCGCGACCGCCGGGCTCCAGGCCAAGCATGGCAAGACGCGCGTGTTCGACACCCCGATCACCGAATGCGGCATCATCGGCGTCGCGGTCGGCATGGGCGCGTACGGCTTGCGCCCCGTCCCCGAGATCCAGTTCGCGGATTACATCTATCCCGCGCTCGACCAACTCGTCTCCGAAGCCGCACGCCTGCGCTACCGTTCCGCCGGTGAGTTCACCTCGCCGATCACGGTCCGCTCGCCCTTCGGCGGCGGCATCTTCGGCGGCCAGACGCACAGCCAGTCGCCGGAGGGGCTCTTCACGCACATGTCCGGCATCAAGACGGTCATTCCGTCGACGCCCTATGACGCCAAGGGCCTGTTGATCGCCGCGATCGAGGATAACGATCCGACGCTCTTCTTCGAACCCAAGCGCATCTACAACGGCCCGTTCGACGGCTATTGGGATCGCCCGTCGCAGAACTGGTCGAAGCATCCCGCGGGCGAAGTCCCGACCGGCTATTACAAGATCGAGCTCGGCAAGGCGAAGATCGTCCGCGCGGGCGAGGCGCTCACGATCCTCGCCTACGGCACGATGGTCCATGTCTGCGCGGCCGTGGTCGCCGAAGCCGGGATCGACGCCGAGATCGTCGACCTGCGTACGCTCGTGCCGCTCGACATCGAGACGATCGAGGCGTCGGTGAAGAAGACCGGTCGCTGCATGATCGTCCACGAGGCGACACGCACCAGCGGCTTCGGCGCGGAGCTGTCGGCGATCGTCCAGGAACGCTGTTTCTACCATCTCGAGGCGCCGATCGAGCGCGTGACCGGGTTCGACACCCCGTACCCGCACAGCCTCGAATGGGCCTATTTCCCGGGGCCGGTTCGCATCGGCGAAGCCCTGAAAAAGATCATGAAGGACGCATAATGGCCCGCTTCACCTTCAAGCTGCCGGACATCGGCGAAGGCATCTCCGAGGCCGAGATCGTCGCGTGGCACGTCGCCATCGGCGACCGCGTCGAGGAGGATTCGCCGATTGCCGACATGATGACCGACAAGGCGACCGTCGAGATGGAGTCGCCGGTGACGGGAATCGTCGTCGAACTCGCGGGCGAAGTCGGCGACCAGGTCTCGATCGGCGCCGCGCTGGTGGTGATCGAGACGGATGCGGTCGACGCCGCGGAAGACGTCGTCGCTGCGCCGCTGACGACGGCCCAGACTGAAACCGCCGAGCAATACGAAGCCGAAAACCCCGGTGTCGAAGAAGTGGTCGAGGCAACTCCCTCTCCCCTCCGGGGAGAGGGTCGGGGTGAGGGGCAGCCCCAGGCGGAAACGCCGGCAACTGCCCCAACCCCTCACCCCAGCCCTCTCCCCGCCGGGGAGAGGGAGCAGAAGGCGAGCGCCGCCCCCACAGGCAACGCGGCGCAGCAGCCCCACGCGCTCGCATCGCCCGCAGTCCGCGCCCGCGCGCGCGACCTCGGCATCGACCTTGCCTCGGTAAAAACCGACTCAGACCGAGTCCGCCACGCCGACCTCGACGCCTATCTCCGCTACGGCTCGGGCGAAGGCTACCACCCCCCGCACGCATCGCGCGCCCGCGAAGACCAGCCCATCAAGGTCATCGGCATGCGTCGCCGCATCGCCGAGAACATGGCCGCCTCGAAGCGCGCGATCCCGCACTTCACCTATGTCGACGAGATCGACGTTACCGCCCTCGAAGCGATGCGCGCCGACCTCAACGCCAACCGCGGCGGCCGCCCCAAGCTGACGATGCTGCCGCTGATGATCGTCGCGATCTGCAAGACGATTCCCGACTTCCCGATGCTCAACGCGCGCTACGACGACGAGGCCGGCGTGGTCACGCGCCACGGCGCCATCCACCTCGGCATGGCAGCGCAGACCGACGCCGGGCTCACCGTCCCCGTGATCCGCGACGCCCAGGACCGCAACGTCTGGCAGCTCGCAACCGAGATTACGCGCCTCGCCGAAGCCGCGCGCGCCGGCAAGCTCGCCCCCAACGAAATGGGCGGCGGCACGATCACCGTAACCTCGCTCGGCCCGCTCGGCGGCATCGCCACGACCCCGGTCATCAACCGCCCCGAAGTCGCGATCATCGGCCCCAACAAGATCGTCGAGCGGCCGATATTCCGTTCTGATGGAAGAGGGGGCGACGAGGTCGTCCGCGCCAAGCTGATGAACCTGTCTATCAGCTGCGACCACCGCGTCGTCGACGGCTGGGACGCTGCCAGCTTCGTCCAGGGGCTCAAGAAATACCTCGAAACCCCGGTCCTCCTTTTCGCGGACTGACGTCGCCCCACCCGCGATCGCGCTCGTGGTGCGCGATCGCCGGGTTTACCGTCGATCCGGACCAATCTGACGCGAACCTCAACCGTCTCGGACGCAGACCTGCGTGACGCACGGAACCTTGCGCGCATAGTCGTGCGGCAAGCCTAGCTATCCAGTCAGGACTCTGTCGCAGATCGCCGTGCCGTAAAGTCGGGCGGCGATCGGTGTGTTCCCGTGCGTATCCTCATTCAGGAGACCCGAGATGACCGAACGACGCAAATCCCCGATCGCGCTCAAGGCCGGTGGCCGCGCTTCCTCCCTGTACGCCGTAGAAGGATTCGAAGACGTGGGCGGCCAGGCGGATGTCGCTGCCGCCTATATCACGCAGCTGAAGGAACAGGCTTCCACCGTGCTCGGCAGCGTCGTTGCGGCGTCGTTGGTGCCGGTCGAGTATAACGGCGACTTCAACTGGTCGTGGAACGACGGCACCACCAACGTCAACCAGCCGAGCTACAACTACATCTCGGGCGCCGTGACGGCGTCGACCGATCAGCCCGGCACGGTCCAGGTCGGTGCCGCAGGTAGCCTCGCGCTGCAGTATCAGCAGCTCATCAACGGCATCGCCTGGCAGTTCAGCACCGCGGACAATGCCACGCTGCAGACCGCCAGCACCCAAAGCGCCACGCAGGGCACCGCGGTCGTCGGCACGTATGTGGGCATCTACGGTGCCCCCACGCCGGCACAGATCGCCGCCGCCCAATTAGTCGTTCCCAGCATCGTTACCCCGCTCGACTATATCGTCTTGTACAAGGCAGGCTTCGTGTGGTCGGCCACTCCTGCAGGCTCGATGGGCCTCAGCCTCTTCACCATGCAGCAGGCACAGAATCTTCGGACGTTGCTGCAATATGCCCCGGCGAGCGCTCAGCCCGTCATCCAGGCAATCGTCGGCTATCTCAATACGCTCGGCGGTGCGACACGGTTGATGGACATGCAGTCGCTGGGTGCCTTCACGCTCCAGCAGATCAAGAACAACCTGATCCCGAGCGCGACGAACGGCGGCATCTCGCTGTTCAATCCGCCCAGCACGAACAGCTATCTCGGCTATTCAAGCAACGTGACGCCGCCGCAGATCCTGCAGGATCTCAACAATACCACCCAGCAGGTCACGCTGAGCTTCTCGGCCACCAAAACGCAGAGCAGCTCGTACGACATCAAGTTTGCGGGCGGTGCGTCGCTGGGCTTCTTCGGCAATCTCCTGAACATCAGCGCTGACACGTCGTTCCGTGGGGATGTCGCGGGGCAGAAGAGCTCGGGATCGACCATGAACATCACGATGGTCTATCCCGGCGTCACGATCATCCCGTTCGCGCCGACCGCGTATCTGCAGAATTCGGGTGCGACGCAGGGCTGGTTCTACGAGGCGATCATCTATCAGGCCTTGCAGAGCTTGAAGGCGGGCGCCGGCGCGCAGACCGGGTTCAGCTTCGTCAACGCCGTGCCGGGCGGCATTCCGCTCGGACCGAATGGGCTGTCGTATCTGAAGGCACTTGTGGTCTCGGGCTATCCGACGATCACGGTCGACTTCACCCAAGGCGATTTCACCAGTTTCTCGTCGTGGTTGTCGACCCATACGAAGGTATCGGTCAGCCTGTTCGGCTTTATCCCACTGGGTGGGGCCAGCGTCGATACCTACACTGCCAGCGCATCGCAATCGAGCACCGGATCGGGGTTCACGCTGACGATGACGCCACCCGCTGCCGGGTCGCAGGGCCAGACGATCCCGGTGACCAGCCAGACGGTGCCGGTCCTGGCCGCGCAGGTGTTCCCGCTGGGCGTGTCGGCGTCCTGACGGCATGAAGATGGTGGGGCCGTCACGGCGGCCCCACCATCTTTTCTCAGACGATCTCGAACAACCCTGCGGCGCCCATCCCGCCCGCCGTGCACATCGACACCACGACATAACGCACCCCGCGCTTGCGCCCCTCGATCAGCGCATGCCCGACCAGCCGCGACCCCGTCATCCCGAACGGATGCCCGACCGCGATCGCACCGCCGTTGACGTTGTACTTCTCCGGATCGATCCCGAGGAAATCGCGACAATACAGGCACTGCGACGCGAACGCCTCGTTCAGCTCCCACATGCCGATGTCACCAACCGACAACCCCGCCCGTTCGAGCAGTTTCGGAATCGCGAAGATCGGTCCGATTCCCATTTCCGCCGGGCTGCAACCCGCCGCCTGGAACCCGCGATAGATGCCCAGGATATCCTTGTCCTCGGCCTCGGCCGTCCTGCGGTCCATCAGCAACTGCGCCGACGCGCCGTCCGACAGCTGGCTCGCATTGCCCGCAGTCACGCTCGATCCCGGCCCCGAGAACTCGCCACCCGGCCACACCGTCTTCAGCCCACGCAAACCCTCCAGCGTCGTCCCCGCGCGAATGCCCTCGTCCTGCGACAAGGTGACGCTCTCGATCCCGGCATGCGCGCCCTGCTTGTCGTACAGCGCCTTCTCCACCGTGATCGGCACGATCTCCTCGGCAAATGCCCCGTTCGCGAGGCCCGCTGCAGCGCGTTGCTGACTCATTGCGGCGTATTCGTCCTGCGCCTCGCGGCTGATGCCGTATTTCTCCGCGACGATCTCCGCGGTCTCGATCATCGGGATATACGCCGCCGGCTCCTTCGCCACGACGCTCGCATTGACGAAGCGTGGCGCGTCCTTCGTCACGGTATAGCTGATCGACTCCATCCCGCCCGCCAGCGCGACATCCGCCTCGTCGCACATGATCGTCCGCGCCGCGAGCGCCACCGCGGTCAGTCCCGATCCGCACTTCCGGTCGAGCGTGAACGCAGGGACCGACTCCGGCAGCCCGCCCGCAAAGATCGCCATCCGCCCGGCATTGCCGCCCTGCGTACCCCATTGATTGCCGACGCCCCAAAACACCTCGTCGATCCGCGCCGGATCGATCCCCGCGCGCTCGACCACGGCGTTCATCACATGCCCCGCCAGCACCGGCGCCTCGGTCGCATTGAACGCGCCACGATACGCCTTGCCGATAGCGGTACGGGCGGTCGAGACGATGACGGCTTCACGCATGCTGGAACCTTTCGAGGATCGGGTATGCAGATGACCTAGGCGGTGGCACGATCGTTTGAAAGTGCTTTGACGCTATCCAGCGCGCACGCGGACGGATATCGAGACCGCTTCGAGGAGAATGCAATGACCGATCAGGCTCGCACAGACGGCGTCGACGTCACCCGCGACGGGCATGTCGCGATCGTCACGTTCGCGCGGCCGCCGCACAACTTTGCCGATCTGGCGCTGATCGAAGCGATCGGTGCTGCGTTCGCCGCCGCGGATGCCGACCGCGACGTGCGCGCGATCGTGCTGCAATCCGAGGGCAAGGTATTCTGCGCGGGGGCGGACCTCGTCAACGCCAATCCGGTTGCCGCGGACCGGACGAAAGGCGAGCGCAATCCGTTCTACGTCGCCGCCGCCAAGCTGTTCGCCGTCGAGACGCCGGTCGTCGCCGCGATTCAGGGCGCCGCGGTCGGGGCAGGGCTCGGCCTCGCGCTCGTCGCCGATTTCCGCGTCGCGTCGACGGAAGCGAGGTTCGTCGCCAACTTCGTCCAGATCGGCTTCCACCCCGGCTTCGGTATCTCCGCAGTGCTGGAACGCGTGGTCGGTCGCCAGCGCGCGCTGCTGATGAACCTGACGGGGCGGCGCATCCGGGCTGAGCAGGCTGAGGCCTGGGGATTGGTGGACGCTATCGTTCCCGTCGACCGGTTGCGCGCGGAAGCGCTGTCGCTCGCAAAGGAGATCGCGGCGGGTGCGCCGCTCGCGGTGGGATCGACACGCAAGACGATGCGCGGCGACTTGTTCGCGCTGGTCCAGTCACAAACCGATCACGAACTCGCCGAACAGGCCTGGTTGCAGAAGACCAACGACTTCGCTGAAGGCGTCCGCGCCGTCAGCGAACGCCGTCCCGGCAATTTCACCGCCACCTGATTGTTCCCCCGCGAAGGCGGGGGCCCAGACTGGGCTACCGCCTTCGCGGTAGAACAAGTTGGCAATCGCACCCTTACACCAACTATCTGACATTCCCACGGAGGCGGGAACCCATAATGGCCAGCTTTCGCGGCAAGTTTGCCGGCATATGCCCATCTGGATCCCCGCCTGCGCGGGAATGACGACAGATGCCCAGCGGCCGCCCCTACTTCATCAAGACAAGCTCTTCCGCCATCGTCGGATGCAGCGCGACAGTCGCGTCGAAATCGGCCTTGGTCAGCCCGGCCTTCACCGCCACCGCAGCCGATTGCAGGATCTCCGGACAGTCCGGCCCGATCATGTGGATGCCGACCACCCGGTCGGTCTCGCCATCGCAGATCATCTTGTACAGCGACCGCTCGTTACGGCCTGCCAGCACGTTCTTCATCGGCCGGAAGTCGGAGGTGTAGACCTTCACCGAACCGAGTGCCTGTTTGGCCTGCGACTCGGTCATGCCGACGCCGGCCATCGGCGGGTGGCTGAACACCGCGGCGGGGACGTTGGCATAGTCGACGCGCGTCGGCTTGCCGCCGAAGAACGTGTCGGCGAACGCCTGCCCCTCGCGGATCGCGACCGGGGTGAGCTGGATGCGGTTGGTGACGTCGCCGACCGCGAAGATCGATGCGCAGCTCGACTGGTTGTCCTCGTCGACGACCACCGCGCCCGCCGCGTCCATCTCGACGCCTGCGGTTTCAAGCCCGAGGCCCTTCGTGTTGGGCAAACGGCCGGTCGCGAACATCACCAAATCGACGACGATCGGCTCATGCCCGCTCATCTTGACCGTCAGGCAGCCGTCCGAATCCTTCTCGATGCTCTCGAACGCAGCGTTGAAGCGAAAATCGATGCCCTTGCTCATCGAGATCTGGAGCAACCGGTCGCGGATCGATTCGTCATAGCCGCGCAGGATCACGTCGGTCCGATTGACCAGCGTAACGTGCGATCCAAACTGGTGGAAGATCCCGGCGAACTCGTTGGCGATATACCCTGCGCCGGCGATCAGCACGCGCTTCGGCACATCGTCGAGATGGAACACCTCGTTCGAGGTGATGCCATGCTCGGCGCCGGGGAACTCTGGCACGAGCGGATGCGCGCCGACCGCGATCAGGATCTTCGCGGCGGTCTTAGTGGTGCCGTCGGCGAGCGTGACTTCGTTCGGCCCAGAGACGACCGCGCGCTGGTGGATGATGTCGACATGATTGTTCTGCAACGTGGTCGTGTAGGCGCCGTTGATCCGGTCGACCTCCTCCATCACGTTGTCGCGTAACGTCGGCCAGCTGAACGCGCAATTGTCGGGCACCTGCCAGCCAAACCGCTTGGCATCCTTCAGATCCTCGGCGAAATGCGCGCCATAGATCAGCAGCTTCTTCGGCACGCAGCCGCGGATGACACAGGTCCCGCCGACCCGGTACTCCTCCGCGACCGCAACGCGCGCACCATGCGCGGCGGCAACGCGCGACGCACGCGTCCCGCCCGAGCCTGCGCCGATGACGAAGAGGTCATAGTCGAATTGGGTATCGGTCACAGGCAGTCCTTGCAGGTCACGCGCCGCTGAGCAGCTTTGCATGCCATCTGGGGCAGGGGGCGCTAAGCGGCAACCCCGGCGCGACGATCACGCTGATCGGCTCAGCCTATCGCTGGCCCGCCTTACGCATCGGCATCGCATCGATCGTCGCCTCCAGCGCGGCGGCGGGGAAGGGCTTGGTGCCACGCAGTTTCTCGCCGCCGTCCTTGCCGATCAGGATCGCGGTGAAGGTGGCGGGCAGATGGTATTTGCGGCGGAGTGCGGCCGAGGAATCGGACGCGCCGTGGACTTCGTCCCCGATGATTTCGACAATGCTGAGGTCGCGCGCGGCGGCGTTGGCCTTCCAACCGGCGAGGATACGGTGTTGCTCAGCGAGCGTTGCGTCTCCTGCGGTCGGGGCGGAGACGATCAACACACGCCGCTCCCACTTCATCTGCGCAACGGTGGGGGAGGCGGCGAGTGCGACAGCGAGGAATAGAGGCATTGGGAGACAACGCAGGAAGCGGGCTCGCGCTCCCCTCAACCGCAACCACCCCGGCGGACGCCGGGGCCCAATTGGGAAGGTGGTCGTTTAATGAACCGTGGTTCGCCCAATTGGGCCCCGGCGTTCGCCGGGGTGGAGTAGCCGAGGGCAACTTCAGAATAAGGGGGGAAGCGCCCCCAAAACCTCACCCAAACGCGCGCTTGATCAGGTCATCCGTCGAGGGATCGAACGTCTGTCCGCCCTTCTCCGCAGCCTTCGCCATTTCCTTCCCCAGCTCCACCCCGAACTGGTCGAACGAGTTGATCCCCAGCAGCACGCCGTTCACGAACACCCGGTGCTCATAAAACGCGATCAGCGCGCCCAGCGTCCGCGCATCCAGATCGTCCAGCAGCAACGTCGAAGACGGCCGATCGCCCGAATAGCTCCGCGCCGGATCCTCGACCTGCTTGCCCGCCATCAACGCAGCCCCCTGCGCGAACGCGTTGAGCAACAGCGCCCGGTGATGCTCCTCGGGCAACGTATCGCCCGGCTCGATCACCGCGATGAACTCGACCGGGACGAGATGCGTGCCCTGGTGGAGCAACTGGAACACCGCATGCTGCGCCTCGGTGCCGACGCCACCCCAAGTGATCGCCGCCGACGGCCGCCCGAGCGGCTGGCCGTCGACCGTCACAGACTTGCCGTTCGACTCCATCTCCAGCTGCTGGAGATAGCTCGGCAGCAACCGCAACCGCTCGTCATACGCGAACGGCGCGCGCGTCTCGGCATGCCGGATCTGCGTATAGTACAGGTCCGCGAACGCTGCGAGCGCCGGCGCGTTCTCGTGCAGAGCCGAAAGCCGGAAATGCCGATCCATCTCGGCCGCCCCCTCGAGCAACTCCTCGAACCGGTCCCAACCCAGCGCGATCGCCGCCGGAAAACCGATCGTCGACCACAGCGAATACCGCCCGCCGACGCTCTCCGCGAACGGCAAGATTCGCGTCTCGTCGACGCCCCATTCCATCGCCTTCTCGGGCGACGCGGTCAGCGCGATCACGCGGCCATACGGATCCTCGACATTATGCTCGGTCATCCACTGCAGCACGCTTTCGGCGTTCATCAGCGTCTCGGTCGTGGTGAACGTCTTCGACGCGACCACCAGCAACGTCGCCGCCGGATCGAACTTCGCGAACACGTCCTCCAGCGCCACGCCGTCGACATTGGCGACGATCGCCACGTCGTAGCGCTTGTCGTCACGTCCCAGCGCATCGACCAGCAACTGCGGCCCCAGCGCCGACCCACCGATCCCGACGTGCAGGATATGCCGCACCGGACCGAGCGCCTCGGCCTCGATCGCATCGATCAGCGTCCGCATGCGCTGGTGGCTCGCCTGCGCGATCGCGACGCTCTCGGGCTTGCCCTCGCCGCGCTCGGCGGTGTGCTCGACCGCGCGGCCCTCGGTGACGTTGACGACCTCGCCCGAGAACAGCGCCTGCCGCTTGCCCGACAGGTCCTGCGCCTTCGCCATCTCTTCGAACGCGGTGACCATGTCCGTCGTCAGATGCGTCTTCGACCAGTCGAAGTGGATCCCCGCGACGTCGAGGCTCAGCTTCGAGAGGCGCTCCGAGTCCGCCGCGAACAGGTCAGTCAGCTTGGCGGCGGGCAGGGTTTCGATCTTGGACCAGTCGGCGGTCATGCTACTTCTCCGAATAGACGTGCGCGCCGGTCATGCTGCAAGCGCGAGACCGCGACAACGCTCTTTCGGTGACACGTATCCCGCTCACGCTTGACGATAGGCGCGGTCTGCGCAAACCCCGCGCACATGGCAAATGACGTTAAGACCAAACCCGTACGTTCCGAAACGAGCGAAACGTTCCGCTTCCTGCTCAAGCTGGCCGTGGTCGTGCTGATCCTGCGCAGCTTCATCTTCGCGCCGTTCAGCATCCCGTCCGAATCGATGCTGCCCCGGCTGCTGATCGGCGACTATCTCTTCGTCTCGAAGTGGAACTACGGCTATTCGCGCTGGTCGCTCCCCGCCGGTATCCCGCTGATCCCCGGCCGCATCTTCGGCAGCACGCCGACGCGCGGCGACGTCGTCGTCTTCCGCGCACCCGAAGTGCTCGACCACGACGTCATCAAGCGCGTCATCGGCCTGCCCGGCGAGACCATCCAGATGCGCCAGGGCACAGTCTACCTCAACGGCAAGGCGATCCCGAAGCTCCGCATCGCCGACTTCACGATCCCGCTGACCGAGAACTTCAACGCCGAGAAATGCGGCGCGCCGTTCGTCGACGTCGTCGCAAACGTCCAGATATGCCGCTACCCTCGCTTCCGCGAAACGCTTCCGGGCGGCCGCAGCTACGAAGTCCTCGACCAGGCCGAACTCCCCGACCGCGACGATACCGGCCTCTACACCATCCCCGCGGGCCACATCTTCGTGATGGGCGACAACCGCGACGACAGCGGCGACAGCCGGTTCCCCGCGCCGCAGGGCATGGGCTACGTCCCGCTCGAGAACGTCGAGGGCAAGGCGGTCGTCAACTTCTTCTCGACCGACGGCAATGCCGAATGGCTGAAGCCGTGGACCTGGGTCAGTGCCGCGCGCTGGAGCCGTATCGGGGAAGGCTTTTGAGCGACCTCGCCGGCTGGCTGAAGACGCTCTTCGGCCGCGCACCGACCAACCTCGCCCCCTATGAGCGCGCCCTCACGCACGGCAGCCAGGCCGCGGCGAACTATGAGCGTCTCGAGTTCCTAGGCGACCGCGTACTCGGCCTGATCATCGCCGAGTGGCTGTACGAACTGTTCGCCACAGACCCCGAGGGTTCGCTGTCGAAGCGCCTGAACGCACTCGTCACCGGCCCGGTCTGCGCCGACGTCGCGCGAGAACTCGGCGTCCGCGCGCACCTCAAACTCGGCAAGCAGGCCCGCGACGACGGCGCCAGCGACAGCGACAACGTGCTCGGCGACGTGATGGAAGCGCTGATCGGCGCTTGGTATCAGGAAGCCGGCCTAGACGCCGCGCGCAAATTCGTCCGCGGCGCCTGGGGCGATCGCGTCCAGGCCGGCGCAAAGGCCCCCCAACACCCCAAGTCCGCCCTCCAGGAATGGGCGGCCGCCCACAACCGTAAGCCCCCCGAATACACCATCGTAGAACGCACCGGCCCCGGCCACGCCCCGAAATTCACGATGCTGGTGTCAGTCGGCAAACTCGCCGAAGCGACTGCAACCGGCTCCAGCAAACAGGAAGCCGAGACCGCCGCCGCCAAGGCGCTGCTGGAGAAGCTCGGCTGAGAAGAATGGTTCACGCGGAGACGCGGAGCCGCGGAGGCGGTGCGGTTGGAACTCCGGACTTGCCCCGAATGCCTCCGAGCTAATCGACGGCGCATGATGGCAGACGGCGCAAGCCCCATGCACACCATCTCCGCGCCTCCGCGCCTCCGCGCCTCCGCGTGAACCATTTCTCCTTCTCGGACTGCGCCCGACGCGCCGGCGAGTGAGGCCGCAATTCGGCGGGAATGACGCGAGGGCGTTTTATCTGTATGACCCGCCTTGAATATCCCGATGCCGAAAAGAGCCTAAGTGACCGAAACTACCACGCCTGAAATCTCCGCCCCCAAGCATTGCGGCCTAGTCGCCATCGTCGGCGCGCCGAACGCGGGCAAGTCGACGCTCGTCAATGCGCTCGTCGGCCAGAAGGTCGCCATCGTCAGCCCCAAGGCGCAGACGACGCGCGCGAAGTTGATGGGCGTCGCGATCGAAGGCGACACGCAGATCCTGCTCGTCGACACTCCCGGCATCTTCGAGCCCAAGCGCCGCTTCGACCGCGCGATGGTCGCCGCCGCCTGGGGAGGCGCGGAAGGCTCCGACATCATCGCGCTGGTGGTCGACGCGAAGGGCGGGATCGGCGGCAAGGTCACGACGATCGTCGAGTCGCTGGTCGGCCGCACCGAGCCGATCTGGCTGATCCTCAACAAGGTCGATCTCGCCGACAAGACCAAGTTGCTGATCCACGCCGAGAAACTGAACGCACTGCTCCCGTTCGCCGAAACGTTCTTCATCAGCGCCGGCACCGGCGACGGCCTCGCCCACTTCAAGACGCAGCTCGCCAAGGCGATGCCGGAAGGTCCGTGGCACTATCCCGAGGACCAGGTCTCCGACTCGACCGAACGCGCACTGGCCTCCGAAGTGACCCGCGAGCAGCTCTATCTCCAGCTCCACGCCGAACTCCCCTATGCGAGCACGATCGAGACCGAGCAGTATATCGAACGCCAGGACGGCAGCCTCGAAATCCACCAGCAGATCCTCGTCGAACGCCCGACGCAGCGCGCGATTGTGCTCGGCAAGGGCGGCGTCCGCATCAAGGAGATCGGCGCCCGCTCCCGCATCGAACTCGCCTCGATCACCGGCAAGCCCGTCCATCTGTACCTGCACGTAAAGGTCAAACCCGGCTGGGACGAAGACCGCGAAGTCTATCGCGACATGGGCCTAGACTGGGTCGACTGACCGTCGTCTAAAAGACTGTTCCCCCGCGAAGGCGGGGGCCCAGACTGGACTCCCGCCTTCGCGGGAGAACAATCTTTCCGCCCTCGGTCAGCACCAACCCGCGCTCACCCCGGCGAAGGCCGGGGCCCAGTTGGGGGACGGTCGTCACGACGGACAGCGCTCCGTTACTCAGGCCTTCCCAACTGGGCCCCGGCCTTCGCCGGGGTGAATGCCAGGTACCTAGCCGAGCACTTCGTCCACCCAGGCCGGCACAAGCACGCCCGCCGCACCGATCCGCGTCTGCTCGAAGAACACGCTCCCCATCGACGGATCGAGGTTCAGCTCCAGCGTCCTTGCCCCGTGATACGCCGCGGTCTGCACGAACCCCGCCGCCGGATACACCGCGCCCGAAGTCCCGATCGACACAAACAGATCGGCCTTAGCCAACGCCGCCTCGATCCGCTCCATCTGGTACGGCATCTCGCCGAAGAACACGATGTCCGGCCGCAACGCCGCCGCCCCACACGCGCCGCACACCGACCCCTCAGGCAACGCCCCCGTCCAAGGCTCACGCCCCCCACAAACGGCGCACAAGGCCGACAACAACTCGCCATGCATATGCAGCATCCGCGTCGCCCCCGCGCGCTCATGCAGGTCGTCGACATTCTGCGTAACGATCAGCAATTCGCCCTCCCAAGCCGCATCCAGCCGCGCCAGCGCGTGGTGCGCGGCGTTAGGCTCGACCTCCGCCAGAGCCGCGCGCCGCAGATCGTAGAACCGGTGCACCAGTTCCGGATCCGCCGCGAGCGCCTCGGGGGTGCACACGTCTTCAACTCTATAACTTTTCGGAACAAGGTCGTTATCGTCCACATCCCAATAGGTTACGCCCGATTTGGAGCGAAATGTGGGGATGCCGGATTCGGCGGAAACGCCCGCTCCGGTCAGGATCACGATGTTATGGATATCGCTCATGGGCGTTGAATACGCTGGCGGCGGAATGTCTGAAAGTGGTGGTTAGCTGCCGTTCGCAACCACGGTCGCCTCGCCAACGAACCGACCTTCCCACAGATAGAAGCGGCCCGCTTTCTCGATGGCCGCTACCGCCTCTTGGGGCGATAAAAACACAAAACCCAAGCGTCGGCACTCGCCGGGTTCAAGCGCTTGGTCGCGCAGTAGCGGGAGTGCGTCAAAGCCCAATAGCGGTTCGACATCCGACACCATCACCGGACAGCCCCAACCCGGCGCGGCGGGAGCTGCCCTGCCGCCGTCCGCCGTTTCATACATCCTGACGTCCGCCACGATCTCAGGAGCGGCCTCACGCTGAATGTCTACCCTGCTCATCACCGCAGATTGAGACGCTTGGCGAATGTCCGCAAGTGGGCGAAAACGGACATTCGAAAATGTGGGAAGGGCATCGGCTGTTTACCGCTTCGAAGTGCCACTAACCTACTGATTCAGGGCATATTTCCGTATAAATGGGGAAGGGCATGTCTTCTCGACACGGTGCCCCTCCCACAAGCCGCCCGGCCCGCGGAACGTCGCGATCCCGCTTTCCGGCGCGATGCCCGCGCCCGTCAGGACGACGATGTTTCTGATATCCTGCATCGGCACATTCTAGGCGGGGCAGCGCCGCGCGGAAAGCCGAAGTCGGCCTGCCGCCGCCGAAATGGCCTTCCGGTCGCCCGCACGCCCTGTCCATGCGATGCGACCGATTGTCCCTTCCGGCGTTGACGTACATCGACCATATCATCATGGCCGTCTGCGAACCGATCGCCGGTGCCGTCTCGGCGCTACGCTTTGATATTGTGAAGGATTTACTGCGATGTTGACGAAAAAGCTGATGCTGCTGGGCGGCGTGATCGCGGTCCTCGGCGGCTGTGGTCAGACGACTTCGACGGACTCGAATACCACGACCGCGAACATCGCCATGGGCAACACCAGCGCCGCGGCGAGCGCGACCCCGGCGGTCAACCGCGTGCGCGGCGTGATCACCGCGATCGGCACGGATGCGCTGACCGTCCAGACCTATGACGGCAAGTCGGCCACCGTGCCGCTCGACGCCAACACCAAGTTCGCCTGGGTGGTGAAGTCCGACCTGTCGACGCTCAAGGACGGCGACTTCATCGGCACCGCGACGACCGGCCCCGACGACGCCCTGCGCGCGGTCGAACTGGTGATCTTCCCCGAGGCGATGCGCGGCACGGGCGAGGGTCATTATCCCTGGGACGTCCCCGGCGCGGTCGCGGCTGCGGGCGGCGGCACGAACGGCTCCAGCGCGATGACCAACGGCACCGTCGACGGGCAGAGCGCGATGACCAACGGCAACGTCGATGGCCAGAGCGCGATGACGAACGGCACGGTCGCGCAGCAGAGCGGCATGACCAACGGCACCGTTACCGGCGGCGCAGGCAAGCCCGGCGAGACCAAGCTGAGCATCTCGTACAAGGGCGGCAAGGCACAGGTCGTCGTTCCCGTCGGCACGCCGATCGTCCGGTTCGAGCCGGCCGAGCGCACCGTCCTCGCCAAGGGCCAGAAGCTGTTCGCGATCGTCTCGACCGACTCCAAGGGCGCCAAGTCGGTCGCCGTCGGCAAGGACGGCCTTACCCCGCCGATGTAATCGCACAACGCTCTGTAATGATTGGGAAAGGTCGGGGTGGCGGTGAAGCCATCCCGGCCTTTTCCGTTTGGTGGCATCGGATACCCGAGGGCGCGTTGGTGTGACCTTATCGTAACCTTTGGCCGTTTGCGCCCCGATCACCGCAACGGCCCCGTCTTCAAAAATTGCACGATCGCCGCTAAGACGTCTGCAAACCTGTATCCGTAAAGGCGCTGCATGACCGTCATCACCGAAGCCGACCTGATCGAAAGCGTCGCCGACGCACTCCAGTTCATCAGCTACTACCACCCGATGGATTACATCCGCGCACTGGGCGTCGCGTACGAGGCCGAGCAGAGCCCCGCCGCCAAGGATGCGATCGCGCAGATCCTGACTAACAGCCGGATGTGCGCCGAGGGCCACCGCCCGATCTGCCAGGACACGGGGATCGTCACGATCTTCGTCAAATGGGGCCAGGATTGCCGCCTCGACTCGACCCGCTCCTTGCAGGAGGTCGTCGATGAGGGCGTGCGGAAAGCCTATCTCAACCCCGAGAACAAGCTGCGCGCGTCGATCCTCGCCGATCCCGCCTTCACCCGCCGCAACACCAAAGACAACACGCCGAGCGTGATGCATGTCGAGATGGTGCCCGGCAACACCGTCTCGATCGACGTCGCGGCGAAGGGTGGCGGCAGCGAGAACAAGTCGAAGTTCAAGATGATGAACCCATCCGACTCGATCGTCGACTGGGTGCTCGAGATGATCCCGCAGATGGGCGCCGGCTGGTGCCCGCCCGGCATGCTCGGGATCGGCATCGGCGGCACCGCCGAGAAGTCGATGATCCTCGCCAAGCAGTCGCTGATGGGTTCGATCGACATGGCGCAGTTGAAGGTGCGCGGGCCGAAAAACGACATCGAGGCGCTGCGGATCGAGATCTACGACAAGGTCAATGCGCTCGGTATCGGCGCGCAGGGCTTGGGCGGGCTGTCGACCATCCTCGACGTCAAGATCTTCGACTGGCCGACGCATGCCGCGTCGAAGCCGGTGGCGATGATCCCGAACTGCGCCGCCACCCGCCACGCGCATTTCGTGCTCGACGGCTCGGGCCCGGTATATCTGGAGGCGCCGAAGCTGGAGGAATGGCCCGACGTCAACTGGACGCCCGACAAGGCCGCGATCCGCGTCGATCTCGACACGCTGACGCCCGAAGTCGTGCAGACCTGGAAGCACGGCGACCGCCTGCTGCTCAACGGCAAGATGCTGACCGGGCGCGACGCGGCGCACAAGCGCATCAAGGACATGCTCGATGCGGGCGAGCCGCTGCCGGTCGATTTCAAGGGTCGCGTGATTTACTATGTCGGCCCGGTCGATCCGGTCGGCGAGGAAGTCGTCGGACCTGCGGGCCCCACCACGGCGACGCGGATGGACAAGTTCACGCGGATGATGCTCGACCAGGGCCTGCTGGCGATGGTCGGCAAGGCGGAGCGCGGGGGCGATGCGACCAAGGCGATCGCGGAGGCCAAGTCCGCGTATCTGATGGCGGTCGGCGGGGCTGCATATCTCGTGGCGCGCGCGATCAAGGGCTCGAAGGTAGTCGGCTTCGCCGATCTTGGCATGGAAGCGATCTACGAATTCGAGGTCGCCGACTTCCCGGTGACCGTCGCGGTCGATTCCGCGGGCGAGAACGTCCACCAGCTTGCACCGCTGGTGTGGCGCGAGAAGATCGCGCGCGAAGGCTTGCTGACGCCGGCCTGACGACGCGCGCAGGCAGAAGGGGGCGGGGGCCCGTCCGGTGGGTCGTGGCCTTCCTCCTTCTGCTTGCCGTCGCGGTCGTCCACGCGCCGCAGTTGCTCGCGTTTCCGTATAAGCAGCACGTCGGCACCGTCACCGTCTATGCCGAGCGTCCGATCGATCCGCGGATTGCCGGCGAACTGGCGCGCGCGGAAGGGTTGCTGCGCGCCAGTCCGATCTACACCGGCCCGCTCGATCGGTCGCTGTTCCTGACGGACGGTGGCTGGCGGTGGCGCCTTTTGGCGATCCAGTCGCCGGGCGCCTTTGCATTCCGCCGGCCCTTCAGTTCGGCGATCGTTTTCAACCGCAGCGATGTCCCCGCGGATCGCGTGACGAACGGTCGTGCGATCGGTGGTACCCGGACGCTGTCCGGCGTGATCGCGCACGAGACGACGCACATCATGATCGCCAACGATCTTGGCGGAGTGCGCAGCGCTATGCTCCCGACCTGGCAGCAGGAGGAGTATGCGGATCATGTCGCGGGCGAGAGCAGCCTGACGGACGCGAAGGCCGCCCGCCTTCGACAGACCGATCCGGTCGCGCCGGCACTGGTATATTACGATGCCCGCCGACGGGTCGCGGCGGCGTTGGGCGCCAAGCGCGGATCGGTCGACGCGTTCTTCGCGGGCGGCTGAACGAAGGCGAGCCCGGAACGCACCCCGGCCAGTCCTGTTTGTATTGCGACCTCATCGGAGCACGCTCATCATGCCCAAGACCGCAATCGCCCTCGTCGCAGCCTTTGCCCTCGCGACCACGGCCTCGGCCCAGACCACCGCGCCGGAGTCGGCGTCGACTCAGGGTGGCCTGGGCAGCCTCGGGGGACTCGGCGGTCTGCTAGGAGGCGCATTGCCGAACGTCGGATCGATCGGCGCGGGTAATGCTGCCGGGTTGCTCAGCTATTGCTTGAAGAACAATCTGCTCGGGCAAGGCGGTGCACTTGGCGCCTTAACCGGCGGGCGGAATGCAGCGTCACGAGCGGGCAGCGCGAAGGCTCCGGCCACCGGCGCGCAGTCGATCCTTCAGCGTCTGACCGGGCGACAGGGTGTGCATACTTCGCCGGGCTATGCCGCGGGACAGGAAGGCGAAGTGCAGGCGCCGAACGGCCAAGCGTTTTCACTCGACGACCTCGGCGGGCAGGTGAAGACGCGGATGTGCAGCATCGTCCTCAACCGGGCGAAGTCGTTCCTGTAGGACGGCGGTCTTGGGCAACCGCCGCCTCCACCGGGCAAAGCGCAGCGTGTGTACCTGAACCAGCATGTTTCCCCGCGAAGGCGGGGATCCAGACTTGGCTCCCGCCTTCGCGGGAAATCAAGGACGTGCGCTGCCCCTTCGATCTGTCACGGACGGCGGCGTGCCAAACGTCCCGGAATCTCTAGATAGTTTCGGCCACACAATGCCGCAAAACTTAACCGATCAAGTACGTAGCGGTGGAGTCTGGCATTGGCCTCACATTAGGCAGCGCGGGCCGGGCAATGGGTTTGCCCCCGAGCGCGGCATGCCAACACACCCTGTAGTTCCCACAAACGAAAAGAGGCTGTCGGATCGTCTCACGACGAACCGACAGCCTCCTGACATGGTCAGCGGCCGGAGAGCTCCAGCCCGGAGGACCATGCGTACCGCCTATCCTATGGACCACGTGTTGACTGGGAGAGGATACTCCCCACGCGGACCGGCGGACTTAGCGGTGCGTCCCCCGAACGAACCGAACCGAACTCACTGCTGAACCATGAGACATCGGATCACCTCCTTTCGCTTGTTGAAACAACGCGGCCAAGCCTGACCGCAACGCCAATGTGTGCCGACCGCGGCTGCGATACAAGCCTTGTTTTACGGAAGTTTTCGGGCAACCCTGTGCGGCTGCCGGTTCGTCGAAATTAGCCGCGGCAATCCTCGGTGACGCGTTCGATCTCGGCCCAGGCGGGGACGACGAGCGGTGGCAGTCCGGCCTGCTGGACGACGAACCGCCCGCGACTGAACCCCATCGCCTCCAGCAACGAATCGTTCGGCATCAGCGCAGCCGCGACATAGGGCGGCGTGCCTCCGGTCCGCTGTACGGACACGGCGCGCGTAACGCTCGACGTGCGGATTGTCAGCGGCGTCGGCGTACTGCCCGCGCGCGACAGATAGACCTGGCGCGCCGCCGTGTCGCAGCGCACCGTCAGCGAGGCATCGGCATTGGCCGGCCCGAACAACGCGATCGAACCGCGCGCATCGCGGCGATACACCCACGTCCCCGGCGAATACGGCCAGTCGCGCCAGTCGGCAGCAATCGGTGCCGGACGCGGTGCCGGAGCAGCGGCCGGGGCCATAATGCGCGGCGGGGGCGGCGCTTTGGCCCGCGGTGGCGGCACGCAGCCCGCGATCGACGCGAGCGTCGCCAGACCGGCAAGCCGCGCGAGGACGAGGGGGCTGGCAAGCGATCGCAAGCCGACGAGGGAAGGGGACGGAGTGCGCATCGCACTGCTATGCGGCACGCCCGGCGGCCGCTCAAGTACGACGAAGAGCGTCAGGCGGGAACCGCCGCACGGTGATACCGGTTCAACGACGGAAGAAATCAGGAGAATGTCCATGTCCGATACCGCCGCCCAGACGCCCACCCAGCTGCTCGTCCAGTCGAACATCTCCGGCACGATGAAGGTCGAGAGCCGCGACGGGGACAATGTCGGCTCGGTCCACGCGTTCATGGTCCACAAGGGCACCGGCCGCGTCACGCACGCCGTCCTCAGCCTCGGCGGCTTCCTTGGCATGGGCAAGAGCTTCTACCCGCTGCCGTATGCGCTCCTCCAGTTCGACGCCGTCCGCGACCTCTACGTCGTCACGATCGACAAGCGCGTCCTCGAAGGCGGCCCGAGCTGGGCAAACAACGCACCCGTCTTCGACCAGGCCTATGCCGACCGCGTCGCCAGCTATTACGGGTCGAACAGCGAAGACCTCGTCGTCGGCTAAGCTCAATTTCGACCGGTGCGGGTAAGTTGCCCGCACCGGTGACGTCCGCGATCACCGCGATCGCGAACCGCCCATCCGCATTTTCTGGCTCTTGCCGTAACGCGTTTTGCGCGTGCCGGGCTTGCCCTCGTTGGACCGCCCCATGACCGGCGCCTTTTGCTGGTCGACCGGCAGGCCGAGTTCCTCGTTCTCCAACTGGCGGATTTCGTCGCGCAGTCGCCCGGCGGTCTCGAACTCCAGATCGCTCGCCGCCTTGCGCATCTGCTTCTCGAGGTCCTCGATATACGCGCGCAGGTTGTGGCCGACCATGTGCGGGCGATCCTCGTCGATCGGGATTGTCACCTGATCCTGGCTCGCGACGTGCGCGATGATATCGCCGATGTTGCGGCGGATCGTCGTCGGGGTGATGCCGTGCTCGGTGTTGTACGCGACCTGTTTCTCGCGGCGGCGCGAGGTCTCGTTCATCGCGCGCTCCATCGATCCGGTGACGCGATCGGCGTACAGGATCACGCGGCCGTCGACGTTGCGCGCGGCGCGACCGATCGTCTGGATTAGCGAAGTCTCGGAGCGCAGGAAGCCCTCCTTGTCCGCATCGAGGATCGCGACCAGCCCGCATTCGGGAATATCGAGCCCCTCGCGCAACAGGTTGATGCCGATCAGCACGTCGTACACGCCGAGCCGCAGGTCGCGGATCAGCTCGATGCGCTCCAGCGTCTCGACGTCGCTGTGCATGTAGCGGACCTTGATCCCCGCCTCGTGCATGTATTCGGTCAGGTCCTCTGCCATCCGCTTGGTCAGCGTCGTGACCAGCGTGCGATAGCCAAGCGCCGTCGTCTTGCCGACCTCGACGATCAGGTCCTGGACCTGTTCCTCGACCGGCTTGATCTCGACCGGCGGATCGATCAGCCCGGTCGGGCGGATGACCTGTTCGGCGAACACGCCGCCGGTTTGCTCCATCTCCCAGCTGCCGGGAGTCGCCGAGACATAGGTCGTCGGCGGCCGCATCGCGTCCCATTCGTTGAAGCGCAACGGCCGGTTGTCGATCGCCGACGGCAGACGGAAGCCGTATTCGGCGAGCGTCAGTTTGCGACGGTGATCGCCGCGCGACATGCCGTTGATCTGGCCGATCGTAACGTGGCTCTCGTCGACGAACAGCAGCGCGTTGTCGGGGAGATATTCGAACAAAGTGGGTGGCGGTTCGCCGGGCATGCGGCCGGTCAGGAAGCGGCTGTAATTCTCGATCCCCGCGCAGGACCCGGTCGCCGCGATCATCTCGAGATCGAAGTTGGTGCGCTGTTCGAGCCGCTGCGCCTCCAGCAGCTTGCCCTCCAGCACCAGCTCCTTCAGCCGCTCTGCCAGTTCATGCTTGATCGCCTCGCCCGCCTGCTTGAGCGTCGGGCCGGGCGTCACGTAATGCGAGTTCGCATAGACGCGCACCGAGTTCAGCGACGCGACCTTCTTGCCGGTCAGCGGATCGAACTCGATGATCTCCTCGATATCGTCGCCGAAGAACGAGATGCGCCATGCGCTGTCCTCGTAATGCGACGGGAAGATTTCGAGCGTGTCGCCCTTCACGCGGAAATTGCCGCGCTGGAACGCGGCGTCGTTGCGCTTGTACTGGAGCGCGA
This sequence comes from Sphingomonas sp. OK281, assembly GCF_900115295.1. Lineage (GTDB taxonomy): Bacteria > Pseudomonadota > Alphaproteobacteria > Sphingomonadales > Sphingomonadaceae > Sphingomonas. Next base: position 843,485 of record NZ_FOVZ01000002.1, read on the forward strand.
CGAGCTTTCGCACGATCTCGCGCTGGTCGACCGTCGTGCCCTTCTTGAGGTCGAAGATCATCGCCGAATAGGTCTCGACCGAGCCGATGCCGTACAGGCACGACACCGACGCGACGATGATCACGTCGTCGCGTTCGAGCAGCGCGCGGGTGGCGGAATGCCGCATCCGGTCGATCGACTCGTTGGTCGACGATTCCTTCTCGATGTACGTATCCGACCGCGCGACATACGCTTCGGGCTGGTAATAATCGTAATAGCTGACGAAATATTCGACCGCGTTGTCGGGGAAGAACGACTTCATCTCACCGTACAGCTGTGCGGCCAGGATCTTGTTCGGCGCGAGGATCAGCGCGGGGCGCTGGACTCGGTTGATGACGCTGGCCATCGTGAAGGTCTTGCCCGAGCCGGTGACGCCGAGCAGCACCTGATCCTTCTCGCCGTCGCCGATCGCGGAGACGAGTTCGGCGATCGCGGTCGGCTGGTCGCCCGCGGGTTCGTACTCGCTGACGAGGTTGAACCGCTTTCCGCCCTCGACCTTGTCGGGGCGCGCGGTCGGGCGGTGCGGGACGAAGCTTTCGCCGGTTTCGGGCTCGGCGAGGCTGGTGCGGATCTGAATGGCCATCAAGGGGGAATATGGGGAACATACGGTGAGTCGGCAACGGCCACGGGACCTGTTTGGGCGATGCCAAGTTTAGCTGTTGTTGACCCGTCCGGCTCGCGCCCATAATGCGACCGTTTCGCAAGCCATCGATCCGCCAGCGCCCGCGCGCAGGCCAAGGAATAGACGCATGACCGCCCCGACCGTCGAAGCAACCCGCGCGCCCGCGCTGATCCCCGAGACCCCCGCGTTCCTCAACGCCAAGGTTCTGTGGGTGCGTCACTGGAACGAACATCTGTTCAGCTTCGCGATCGAGCGGCCCTCGACCTTCCGCTTCCGCTCGGGCGAGTTCGTAATGATCGGTTTGCCCCAGGAAGGCGGCAAGCCGATCATGCGCGCCTATTCGATCGCGTCCCCGCATTATTCGGAAGAGCTCGAGTTCCTGTCGATCAAGGTCGAGGATGGCCCGCTGACCTCGAAGCTCCAGCTGATCCAGCCCGGCGACGAAGTGTATCTCGGCAAGAAGCCGACGGGTACGCTGGTGCTCGACGCGCTGCTGCCGGGGAAGCGGTTGTTCATGTTCTCGACCGGTACCGGCCTCGCGCCGTTCCTCAGCCTGATGCGCGATCCCGACGTCTATGCGGCCTACGAGCAGGTGATCGTCGTGCACAGCGTGCGCCGCGTGAGTGATCTCGCCTATCACGACGAGATGGCCGGGCTGCTGGCGGAGGACCCGCTGATCGCCGACGAGGCGCAGACGCAGTTCCACTACATCCCGACCGTGACCCGCGAGCCGTTCCGCACCACGCGGCGGATCGGTGCGCTGATCGAGGATGCGTCGCTGTTCGGCCACCCGGTCCGCGGTGAGCAGAAGCTCAACCCCGAGACCGACCGCGCGATGCTGTGCGGCTCGACCGAGATGATCAAGGAGTTCGCGGTGATGCTCGAGGGGCAGGGCTTCGAGGAGGGCGCGAATTCGAAGCCGGGTACGTTCGTGATCGAGCGCGCTTTCGTCGGCTGATGGCGTTGAGCTTTGGGTTCCCCCGCGAAGGCGGGGGCCCAGGGATTACATCACCGTCGCATGCCGGGAGGGTTCGGCCCTGTTCCCCCGCCTTCGCGGGGGAACAGCTAGTTGCGTCCCCCGCGTAACCCGCCGATATCGCTCCTTATTCATAAGAGGAGAGACCCATGATCGGTTACGCGACGCTCGGCACCAACGACATCGACTCGGCGCTGGCGTTCTACGACGCGCTATTCGCGACGGTCGGCGGCAAGCGCCTCATGCAGATGCCCGACGCCCGCCAGTTGACCTTCTACGGCGCGGGCCCCGACAAGCCGATGCTGGTGATCGGCAAGCCCTATGACGGCGCGGCCGCGACCGCGGGCAACGGCACGATGGTCGCGCTAGCGGCGGATTCGCGCGAGCAGGTCGACCAGGTCTACGCCAAGGCGATCGAACTCGGCGGCGCGGACGAAGGCGCCGCCGGCACGCGTGGACCCGAGGAAATGGGCTTCTACGGCGCGTATTTCCGCGATCCGGACGGCAACAAGCTTTGCGTGTTCAAGATGGGGTGAGGTGCGGGCTGTGTTCGGCGCCTATCGCGTCCGAGCGGGTACACCTCCCCGGCGAAGGCCGGGGCCCAGTTGGGTAACGTCGCTAACTTAACGCGGTCTTCCGTTACTGCGACCTTTCCAACTGGGCCCCGGCCTTCGCCGGGGTGGTCGGATGGGAGGCCGGCGTTACTCTTCTTTCTCGTTGTTCTCCCGCGAAGGCGGGAGCCCAGTCTGGGTCCCCGCCTTCGCGGGGAAACAGGCTTACTTGGTCGCAGGGGATACGCGCCGAACAACTCCGGGGTGACGGAAGAATTAACGGAGTGCGCGAACCTGCGGCGTATCGAGACACTGCAACAAGGCCGCCCGAGCCATCGGCGTTACCGTCACCGGCTTTACATACCCCGCAACCGCCACCGGCCGCCCAATCGCCACCGGCGCGAACCCAGTCTGCCCCGTACACCGCATCGCCGCCGCCAGTAGTTTCGGCGGCGTATCATACCCTTCGAACGACAGCCGGAACGTACCCCAGTGGATCGGGATCGCGTGCGCCGCGCCCAGTCGGCGATAGACCTCGACCGCATCGACCGGTCCGATATGGCTGCCCGACTCCATCTGCCCATCGACGAACCGGAAGGCTCCAATCGGGATCAGCGCCAGCCGGATCGGTCCCAACGTTGCCGCTTCGCGCGGCCATTGGCCGTCGCCCATCCCGGTATCGCCCGCAAAGAACACATTCCCGCCCGGCAGCGTGACGACGAAGCTCGACCACAAAGCGCGGTTGCGATCGGTGAACCAGCGGCTGCCCCAATGATGGTTGCGCGTCACGGTGACCGCGACGCCGGGCCTGATCGCCACCCGCTGACCCCAGTCGAGCGCGGTCGCCTGCGCGCCGGTCTGGCCGATCACGCTGTCGTTGCCCAAGCTCGTGACGATCCGCGGCCGATCTCGCTCCCACAGCCGCTTCAGCGTCGCCTTGTCGAGATGATCGTAGTGATTGTGGCTGACCAACACGAGGTCGATCCTGGGCAGCGCATCGAACGCGATCCCCGGCTCGGCGACACGACGCGGGCCCGTGCCCAGCGGCCCGGCCTTCTCCGCCCAGACCGGATCGGTGAGGATGTTCAGCCCCTGCGTCTGGATCAGCACGCTGGCATGACCGACCCAGGTCACGACCATCCGCTCGCCCTCAACGCGGGCGGGCGGCGCGACGCGGTTCACCGCGACCGTCTTCGGCCACGCGGGGCGGCCATCGCTGCCGGTGAAATAGCGCCAGAAGAAGCTCGCGCGACCACCGCCTGCGGGCTGGATCTGCTGCGTGTCGGCGTCGTTGTCGGGGTTGGCGAAGTGCGCACCATCGAAATGGCCGGTCGCCGGTCCGCGGTAATAGATGCGGTCGAGGAAGCGCGGCACGATCGTCACCGCCAAGGCGACGACCACGATCGCCAGCAGCACGACGCCCCCGACGATCTTCAACACCAGACGCACGCCATTCCCCTATCCGTTGCTGATCCGTAACGCATCGTCTCGCGCATCGTTCAGACCGCTTGGCGCGGGAGCGCAACCCCGATAGCTTCCCGACAAAGGGGATTCAGAAAATGCGTAAGGTTATCATCGGGCTATTGCTCGCAACCGCCGTTCCAGCCGTCGCGAGCGCAAAGACGGTCGCGGTCGAGGAACAGTCGATCGACCAGCTCCAGGCGGCGATGACCGCGGGTAAAGCAAGCAGCGTCGATCTCGTCCGCGCCTATCTCGCGCGGATCGCGGCGATGGATCGTAAGGGGCCGACTCTCCGTGCCGTCATCGCGCTCAACCCCGACGCGCTGGCGCAGGCCAAGGCGCTCGATGCCGAACGCAAGGCGGGGCGCGTCCGTGGTCCGCTCCACGGCGTGCCGGTGCTGATCAAGGACAATGTCGAGACCGCGGATGCGATGCCGACCACTGCGGGCAGCCTCGCGCTGAAGGATAATCTCACGCGTCGGGACGCACCCGTCGTGGCGCAACTCCGCGCTGCGGGCGCGGTGATCCTCGGGAAGACCAACCTCAGCGAATGGGCGAACATCCGCTCGACCCGGTCGATGAGCGGCTGGAGCGCGGTTGGTGGCCTAGTCAAGAACCCCTATGCGCTCGACCGTACCGCGTGCGGATCGTCGAGCGGCTCGGGCGCAGCGATCGCGGCGAGCTTCGCGGCGGCGGCGATCGGGACGGAGACCGACGGCTCGGTGGTGTGTCCGTCGTCGCTCAACGGACTGGTCGGGTTGAAGCCGACGTTGGGCCTCGTGAGCCGCACGCATGTCGTGCCGATCAGCCACAGCCAGGATACGCCGGGGCCCATGGCGCGCAGCGTCCGCGATGTCGCGACGCTGTTCTCGGCGATGATCGCGGCCGATCCTGCCGATGCCGCGACCGCGGGGGCAGGGGCTTACAAGCGCGACTATGCGGCCGGGCTGTCGACCAGCGCGCTGTCGGGCCTGCGCGTCGGCGTGATTCGGCCTGAGATGACCGCCGACCTTGCCGCGAAATACCAGACGGCGCTCGACGTACTGAAGGCCGCGGGCGCGGTGCTGGTCGAGGTGAAGCAGCCCAAGCTGGAAGGGCTTGGCGAGGCCGAACTGCTCGTTCTCCAGACCGAATTGAAGGCTGACTTGGACACCTATCTCGCCACCACGCCGGGGGCGGTCAGCACGCGGACGCTAGATCAGGTCATCGCGTTCAACACGGCCAACGCGGCGACAGAAATGCCCTTCTTCGCGCAGGAGACGTTCGAGGCTGCGGCGAAGACCAAGGGTCTGGGCGACCTGGCCTACAAGGTGGCACGAGCGAAATCGCTGCGGCTGGCGGGCGCGGGGGGGATCGACGCGATGCTCAAGGCGGCGGGCGCTACCGTACTGGTCGAGCCGACCTACGGCCCCGCGTGGCTGAGCGAGCCTGTGTACGGCGATCAATATGGCGGGCCGAGTTCGAGCGGGCTGCCGGCGATCGCGGGCTACCCGAACCTCACCGTGCCGATGGGGCTGGTTCGTGGCCTGCCGGTCGGCCTGTCGTTCATCGCGACCGCGTATGGCGATGCGGAAGTGCTCGGCGCCGGGTATGCCTATGAGCAAACCGCGGAGGCCCGCGTGGCGCCACGGTATCTGCCAACCGCCGCCGTAGGACCCGGTATGGAGGCTGCGCGCTGACCTGACGATCCTCCCCCGCCAGGGAGGGGGGCACTGCAGGTGACGGAGGGGGAGGATACGGAGAACTGCTGTTTCGTATCCGCCCCCTCCGTCTGGCAAGCGCCAGTCACCCCCCGCGCGGGGGAGGATCGTCAGGCGCGCGCCGCCCGCTTGGCAAAACTCCACTGCCACAGCATCAGCAACGGCACGACCACCGTCTCCATCACCAGCCCGAGCACATGTCCCTGCGACGGCACCCCAACCGCCAGCAGCGAAATCCCGCGCGAAAGCCCGCCAACGACGATCAACCCGCCGAGCAGCCGGAACCGCGGTCCCTTCCTCTCGATATCCGGAATACAGCTTAGAAAGCCCAGCCCGGTCGCGAAAAAGATCCCCGAGATATAGCGAAAATGGCTATCCAGATCGCGCGGCACGTCACTCAGATGACCGAAAGGCGCAGGGCCATGCAACACACCCTGTCCGCCTACGATCAGTGGCAACAGGCATGCGACCGCGACGACCGCCTGCAACACGCGTTTCTCGATCACGACAGGTCCTTCAGCAATTCCGGTCTGATGCGGAACGCGCGCAACGACATCCTGACCTCGAAAATGAACGAGACCAGCGCTGCGATCAGCAGGATCATCGCCAGGATGAAGCACAAGGCGACCGCCGTACCGAAATGTAGCTTGGCAAGCTCGGCGATGAACAGCAGCGCGATCAGCACACAGGTCATGATCGCACTCGACACCGCTAGGAACAGCGCCGCGTTGATGATCGTCATCCGCCGGTCGAGCAACCGCAACTCCCAGCCGTAGCGAGTCCGATCGGCCGCCGAGAAATTGGGGTGCAACTGCTCCAATTTTCGCGCTCGGTCGATGACACGCGACAGGCGTCCCGCCAGCACGTTGAGCAACTGGCCGATGCCCGCGAGCATGAAGACCGGGGCCAGCGAGAGCTGGATCGTCTGGGCGATGGTCGAGATGGCGGGGATGATCGGCATGATCCTACCATGATGGGGAATACCCGATTGCAAAAGGGGGCGATTGTAAAAGAGCATGCAATCGTAACCTTCTGCGCGGTATCTAGCGGGCAATGTCCAAGCCGATGCTCCTGACCGACTTCGTCCGGCTTCCCCCCAACGTCCGAGGCGACGTGGTCGCGGGGCTTTCCGCGGCGATCGATACCGTCGCGGAGCGGGGGCCGCAGAGCCACCGCTTTCTTCGCTTCGGCTGGTACGCCGCCGCGCTCGCGGCGTATGGCGGACAAGCCCGAACGCTGGTCGTGACCCAAGACGACGCGCCGGTCCTGACGCTGCCGTTCGTCCCGATCGGTCCTCGCCTTCTCCGGATCGCCGCTGTTCCTGGTTGCTACTGGCCGTTCCGCAGCTTCGGCCTCGCACTCGAAGCGGGCGACGCGGCGCTGAAGACCGCGCTGGCGACGCTCGCCAGTCACGTCACCGGCCTGAGGATAGGTCCGGTGTACGACACCGATCCCGCCGCTACCGCGTTGATCGCCGCCGCCCGCGCGCAAGGCTGGACCGCGATCGATCGTGCGATCGGCGACAGCTGGTCGCTCGACCTGCCACTGTCCAGAGAAGGCCAGCCCTGGCCGCGCAATTCGACGCTGCGGAAGAACCGTTTCCACGAGAAGCATCTTGCCGAGCATGGCGAACCAGGCTGGCACTTCCTGGCAGGCGCGGACTGGCCCGCCGCCTTTGCCGGTCTCGGCGCGGTTGAGCAGACCAGCTGGATCGCGCACGCCACCGACCGCACCGGCATGAAGTTCACCGACGACGGCCATCTCGCCTTCTGGCAGGCCGCTGTCGCCGACCCGGCACTGGCCGGAATGTTCCGTGCCGCGCTGCTGACCGTCGATGGCGCGCCTGCTGCCTTTTCGTTCGATATCGACACCGGCGAACTGCTGTACGCGATCGCCAACAGCTACGACCCGCGCTTTGGCAGACATTCGCCGGGCAAACTTCTTTACTGGCGCAACCTGGTTGCGGCGCAGGGCCGCGGTATTCGTCGGGTTGACTGGGGTGCCGGCGACAGCGGCTACAAGCAGGTCATCGGCGCGACGGCAGACGCACCGATCCGCGACTGGCTGTTGTTCCGTCCCGGCCTGCCGGCGCTTGCGGGTCGCCTGCTCGGCTGGCTCTGGCGTCGCAGCGCTACATCCTGAGCGCGCGGTCGTAGCCGGTGAGTTCGAGATATCCACGCCCACCCCGCGTCCGTACCGCTCCCTCCCAATAGACGGGCATTCCGCTGCGCCGGGTATCGAGTTCCTGCGCGGCGAACATCGGCACCAGCCGCCAACGCTGGACGCGGCCCTCCGCCCGAACGCTCAACTCCTGCGACACCGGATATACCGCGCCGGTCGCCTTGCTCCGCCACGTCGCCAGCGTGCGGAAGGCGACGTCGCCCGGCGCGAACACCGTGATGCTGCCATCGGGACGCCGCAGCGACCCGCCCGCCCATACCGTGCCACCGCCCTTGCGCCGGATCCGGAACGCCATCAGCGCCGAACCATCGTCGAAGTTCAGCCCGGTCCAGTCCCAGCCCTGTGCGGCGGGCGCCAGATAGTCGGACGACCATTCGCGATCGAGCCACGCCTCGCCGGTCACCGGGACAGTCTTGCCCGAGCGCGTCACCTGTCCCGTCACGCGCAGATGCGGCACCGAGTAGTAATAGCTGGCCTCGGCGGGACGAGGCCCCTTGCGACTATAGCCACCGCGTCCTTGGGGAAGCGACGGCTGCGTCGGCTGGAACGACAGGTCGAGCCCGAAATCCTGTGCCGTCACGCGCGTCGCCCAGCGGCCGTCGCCCGCGCGCCGTAACCGCCAGTCGCGGATCGACACGTTCGCGTCGCCCGTCTGGGCCTCGGCCAGTCCGAAGCCGGCGCGCGCGGCCCGCTCGCTATGCGACAGTTTCCCGGTAGCGGGATCGGACAACGCCGCATGTGCGAACAGCACCTGCCTGGCGGCGAACCGGCTCGGGTTGCGCGGATCGACCGGCGGGCGGGTGCGAAAGAACGTCACCTGGAAGCCGAGATCCTTGCCATCCGCGGTGCGCAACCACCCGGTGAAATACCACCACTCGGTGCGAAACGCCGGATGTGCACCGTGATCGGCGGGGAAGCGCAGCGTGATGCCAGGCGCGACCGCAGGATACGTGACGGTCGGGGTAGCGGCAGGTGCGATCGCCGCAAGCGCTGCGATGATCCAGCCGAGGGGGATCCAGGAACGTGCCATCACCAATCCTCCCGCACCGATTGCACCGCGCTCTTCGCGGTAGCGCGCCGCCCGGCGAGGACCGCGGTCGCCGCCGCGGCGCCGGTCAACGCCGCCGCCACGCCGAGCAAAGTCCCGATCGGCACCCGCGTGGTCATCGTCCAGTTGAACGACTGCGGGTTGATCACGTGGATCAGCACCTGCGACAGCAGCAACCCGAGCCCGATCCCGGCGAGTGCCCCGGTCAGCCCGACGATCGCCCCTTCGGTTGCCAGCATCGTCGTCAACTGCCGCCGCGTCAGCCCAAGATGCCGCAACATTCCGAACTCGCGTTCGCGCGCGATCGTCTGTGCGGACATCGTCGCCGCGACTCCGGCAAGCCCGACGAGGATTGCGACCGCCTCCAGCAGGTACGTCACCGCGAAACTGCGATCGAAGATCGTCAGCGCAAGCCGTCGGAGCGTCGCCGGCTGGCTCACTTCGACCTGATCGCGTAGTGCCGGTGGCAGCTTTGCGGTCATCGTGCGTGCGATCTGCGCGGCATCCCGGCCGGGCGCGATCATCGCCGAAATCTCGTCGCGCGTGTCGTCGCCGGTAAGCCGCTGGTAATCGCCTTCGTCGATCAGCACTGCCCCGGCCTGTCGTCCGTAATCGCGCCACACGCCCGCGACCATGAACGGCGTACGTCCGGCGATCGGCAGCGTGATGTGGTCGCCGGGGTTCCAGCCGTATAGCCGTTGCGCCGGTTCGGAGACCCATATCGGCAGCGTCAGCGAAGTCGGCGTGTTCGCGGCGGGAGGCGGCGCGGTCTCGATCAGCACAAGCAACGGATCGCGGCCGCCCCGTTCAGGCCGTGCGATCAGGCTCACCGGTGGGCGATCGGGGGCGATCGTCAGCGGGATCTGGCGGCTGAAGGCAAGCCGCTCGATCCCCGGCGTGGTCGCCAGTCGCGTCCGCGTGGCGGGGTCGAACGTCGCGCCCGCGGTCGTGCGGAGATACAGGTCGGCGCCGAGCACCTGGTTCAACCACTCGTCGACCGCGCCACGGAAGCTGGTCACCATCGTCGCCATCGCGATCATCAGCGCGGTGGACGCGACGATCCCGCACAGCGCGGTGGCGGCCTCGCCGGGCGCACCATGAAGATGGCGGATCGCCAGCAGCTTCGGCACGCTGCCTCCCGTCCGTCTCGCGAGCGGAGTGAGCAGCGTTCGCGCGAACCACGGTACGCCCGCAACCCCGCCCGCAAGCATCAGCGCCATGCCGGCAAAGCCGAACAGCGGCAGGCCACCCACCGCGGGCAGCAACGCCGCCGCGCCGCCCGCCGCAAGCAACGCGACCGCAGGCCACCATGCCACGCGTCGTCGCGGATCGAGCACGTCGCCCGCATTCTTCAGCGCGGCGGCCGGCGCCGCGCGTGCTGCCACGCGTGCGGGCAGTGCGCTCCCCAGGATCGACGCCAGCAGGCCGAGCGAGAAGAAGCCGAATGCCGCAACGGGCTGGATCACGACATGCGTCGTGGCGCCGCCAAAATACCCGGCGCCCAGATCGCCGCCGAACCAATGCAGCGCGCTCCAGGCGAGCGCATAGCCGATGATCAGGCCCGCGGACGCGCCGACGAGCCCGATTGCGAGACCCTCGACGACCACCGCCGCAACGATGCCGCCCCGGGGCATGCCCAGCGTCCGAAGCAAGGCGAAGGCGCGCTGCCGGCGGACCACCGATAGCGATTGCGCCGAATAGACGAGAAAGCCGCCGGTCAGCAGCGCGACCAGCGCCAGCATGTCGAGGTTGACCCGGTAGGCGCGCGAGAGCGAGTCGCCTTGTGCGTTCTGCGTCTCGGCGGTCGACAGGATCGCGTCAGCCGGGAGGATTGGCCGCAACGCCGTCTCCGCCGCAGGCCGGTCCGACAGCGCCAGGTCGAGCCGATCGATCCGGCCGAGCCGACCGAAACGCCACTGCGCCGCTGCGATGTCCATCACGCCGACCGCGACGGCGGCATCGGTTGCCGGCAGGCTGCCGGCGACTCGGAGCGACACCGATCGCCCATTGGCGACGACGGTCACCCGGCTGCCGATCGTCGCGCCGACCTGGGTGAGCGCGGCGCGCGACAGGAACAGCGTGTCTTCGTCGAACACCGCGTCGTTGCCGGTGTCGGCGCCTTGCGGTCGCGCTCCGATCAGCGAGGGCGTGACCACGGCGGCGCGCACGACGTCGACACCGAGCAGCGTCAGGCGCTTCGTGCCGATCCGTGCGTCGAGGCGGAGGACGGGGCTGATGTCGGCGACACCGTCTGCGTGTGCGACCCGCGGGTAGAGGCGTTCGTCAAAGCCAAGCGGGCTGGTCGCGCGCACCGACAGTTCGGCCGCGCCGCTGACGCCGCGCATCGCCCCATCGAAAGACGCGAGCGCGGATCCGTTGACGAGATGAACCGCGAACCCGAGCGCGACGCCGACCGCGATCGCCACCGCGGTCATGACGAAGCGGGCGGGGTGAAACCGCCATTCGCCGGCGATCAGCCAGCGTAGCGCGACCCGCGCCGACCAGAGCCGGGGCTCAGCAGGGTAAGTTTCAGCGGGCACGGCGCTCCACCAGTCCGTCGCGTCCCAGTGTCAGCACCCGGTCGGCGATCGCCGCGCTGGCATCCGAATGCGTCACCATCACGCCTGCCGCCTTGTTGTCGCGTACGGCGTCGGCGAACAGCGACAACACGCGCGCCGCGGTTTCGGGATCGAGATTGCCGGTCGGCTCGTCCGCCAGGATCAGTGCGGGACGGTGGACGAGCGCGCGGGCGATCGCGACGCGCTGCAACTCACCCCCCGACAGGTCGCGGGCATAGCCTTCGCCGCGTCCACCGAGCCCGACGGCGTCGAGCATCGCGTCGGCGCGGGCGATCGCCGCGGCGGCGTCGGGCGACACCAGCGTCAGCGGCAACGCGACATTTTGCTGCAGTGTCAGATAGGGCAGAATGTGGAAGGCCTGGAACACGAAGCCGATCCGTTCGCGCCGCAGCCGGGTTCGCGCGGTCTCGTCGAGCGTCGCCAGTACCGTTCCGTCGATCGCGACGCTTCCCGAGTCCGCGTCGTCGAGCCCGGCGAGAATGTTGAGCAACGTCGATTTGCCGACTCCCGACTCACCGATGATCGCGACAAGTTCGCCTGCGCGGACGTCGAGTTCGAGCCGTTGGAACAGCAGTCGCGGCCCGGGCACCGACTTGCCGAGCCCGTGCACCGCGAGAAGGGTTCGATCATCACGCATCTACGATACCCCGCGGTCGTGCCCATGCCGAAAGCCGTTCGTTTCCCAGCTCGACCGGCAGCAGGCATGTGTGGCGCGAAGGCGGCAATATCAATGCGATATGCCAGACCTGTCATACTCGGAGGCGCATTACCGCGTCACTCGTTGCAAACGATTGCCTGCTGCGCTGCAACAAGGGAGAAACTTCGTTAATGTCTGCATGGCAGGGCATAAAAAACTGTCGAAGCGAACGCCTTGCCTATTCTCTTCAATCTCCATTTCCAGCACTCGGGCTTCCTGATCGCGGTCGCCATCGGAATCTGCCTGACAGCGGGGTGGTCGGTTGCGTTGCTTGCGGTCGATCTGGGGGATGCTTTCGAGGGAGAGCGGACCGGATGGCGGGGGTGCGCGCTGGCGCTCGCTGCCGGACTGGGCGTCTGGACGACGCATTTCATTGCCATCCTCGCATATCGCCCGGATCTTCTGCTTCGCTACGATGCATGGATGACCGTCCTTTCCGCGATCGTCGGCGTCGTCGCGGTTGGCCTGCCGATGGTGGCGGTCACCCGGGCGCGAACGCGGCGGGCACGCTGCATCGCCGCCGCCGCGGCAGGTGCGGGGATCTGGTGCATGCACGCTGTTGGCATCACTGGAATGCTCGACTGCGCGCATTTCTTTTCCTGGCCCACCAACATTGCCGGGATAGTCCTTGGCACGGTGGTGATGGTGTCATGGCAGCGCAACGAGCGGTGGTCGCGGTCGCGTCCTGCCGGGGCGCTGCTCTTCGCCATGGCGGTATGCGCGACGCATTTCGTGTCACTGGCGGGTGATGTGGTCGTCGCGAGCATCGACGAGGGGCGAACGGGGATCATGTCGCAGGGATTATTCGCCGCCTGCATTGCGCTGGCCGTATCCGCGACCTGTCTCGGCAGCCTGCTGACGTTCACGCGCGTGAAGGCCGCGCGCGAGCACGAAGCGAGAGCACTGCGCGCCGTGCTGGAAAGCATGACCGACGGGCTGGTTTTCATCGACAATGGCGGACGTCTTCGCCACTTCAACATGCGGTTTCTCGATCTGTTCGATACCCCGGCCGAGGCGATCGAGTCCGGTCTGACGATCGACGACTTCCTCGATGCGATCGCCCGATATCGTGCCTGGACCGCAGAGAAGCGCGCAGTCGTCGGTGGAGCGATGAAGCAGTGGATCGATGCCGATACGGGCTTTGATCGCGAATGCGAGATGGAGGACGGGCGGACCTATCACATGCAGTGTCGGCCGGTGGTAGGGCAAGGCATCGTCCTGACTTTCACCGATATCAGCGCGGAGCGGACTGCGCTCAGCAATTTGAAGCATCTTGCCTATCACGATTCGCTGACAGGGCTCGGTAACCGTCGCGCGTTGCGCGAGCAGAAAGAGGTACGGATCGAACTGGGCTTTCCGTTCTCGCTGTTGTTGATCGATCTCGACGAGTTCAAGCGGATCAACGACGCGTTCGGGCACGGCGTCGGCGACAAGCTGCTCGTGCACATTGCGACCGAACTCACCGCGCTGTTGCCGGCCGGGAGCGTGATCGCGCGGATGGGCGGGGACGAGATCGCGCTTCTGTCCTGTGAGATCGGCGATGCGGCGACCGCGCTGGCGGACGCGATCGTCGTGCGGTTGAGCGCACCCGTAGTCATCGAGGGACGCCGGCTGCTCCCGAGCTGCAGCATCGGCATCGCGGGATTCGCCGGCGATCTATCGCCCGAGGATCTGATGAAGCGCGCGGACATGGCGTTGTACGAGGCGAAGCGGCTCGGGCGACGGCGGGCGCAACCCTATGTCCCGGGACTGGCCGAGCGCCTCGCGGAACGCCAGCAGATCGTCGACGACCTGCATGAAGCCGTCCATACCGCTGATTTCGTGCTCGCGTTCCAGCCGGTGGTGCAGCTCTCCTCCGGTATCACCACGGGGTATGAGGCGCTCATCCGGTGGAACCATCCGACAAAGGGGTGGATACCGCCGGCTATTTTCATCCCGATCGCGGAGGATTGCGGGCTGATCGAGGAGATCGGCCGGTGGGTGATCATGGACGCCTGCCGACAGCTGTCCGGCTGGTCGTCGCACCTGAACGTCGCGATCAATGTGTCCGCGGCGCAGCTCAAGTCGAACGCGCTGGAGCATCATCTGACCCAGGCGATCTTCGTCCACGGTGTCGCGGCCGAGCGGATCGAAATCGAGATCACCGAGACGGCGCTGATCGACGATGCGGACCGGACGGCGGCGACCATAGACCGAATCCGCAGGATCGGCGTGAAGGTGGCGCTCGACGATTTCGGCACCGGCCAGTCGTCACTATCGCATCTGCGCGATTTCCAGTTCGACCGGATCAAGATCGATCGGAGCTTCGTGGTGCGGGCAGGATACGATCCGCGGTCGATGGCGGTGCTGCGTGGCATCGTCGGCGTCGGCAAGGAACTCGGCGTGCTGACCCATGCCGAGGGCGTGGAAACCAGGGACCAGCTGGACCTGTTGCGGATGATCGGCTGCGATGCCGTGCAGGGCTATCTCGTCGGCCGACCCGTCGTCCCCGGCAACGACCAGATCGAGCATTTCGAGCGTGTCCTGCGAAACGCGGCGTCGCGCCGCGCACGTCGCGGCACACGCGACGTCGAAGCAGGGCGCCGGCGATTTGCCGCGTGATACGGACCCGTCGTCGTCCATACGACAACGGGGCAGGGATCAGCCGATATCGACCGGATGCGTCACGATGATCGTCGGGCGAGCAGCGGCGAGGTCGCGTGCGGCGAGGCCGAATGCCTTGAAATGATCGGACGCCATGTGCTGCTGGACTGCAGCGTCATCTGCATACAGTTCGTTGAATACGAAGCGGCGCTCGCCTTCGCCTTCCTGCCACAGCTCGTAGTGTAGTACGCCGGGCTCGGCGCGCGATGCCGCGACGCAGGTCTTCGCGGCGGCGACGAACGCCTCGTCCTGCCCGGGCTTGACGGTAACCAACGCAACTACCTTGACGGCCATGGTCTTTGATCCTCGAAAGATAAGGGAATATTCTGGCCAGCCTACCCCAAAGATCAACCCTTGGCGATCAGTCCGGTCGCGGCTTGCAGGTCGACCGAGACGAGGCGGCTGACACCGCGTTCGATCATCGTCACGCCGAACAGGCGGTGCATGCGGCTCATCGTGACGGCATTGTGCGTGACGACGAGGTAGCGCGTGTCGGTGTCGCGCGACATCCGGTCGAGCAGGTCGCAGAAGCGCTCGATATTGGCGTCGTCGAGCGGCGCGTCGACCTCGTCGAGGACGCAGATCGGCGCGGGATTGGTGAGGAACAGACCGAAGATCAGCGCGACCGCGGTCAGCGCCTGCTCGCCGCCCGACAGGAGGGTGAGCGACTGGAGGCGTTTGCCGGGCGGTTGTGCCATGATCTCGAGTCCTGCTTCGAGCGGATCGTCGGAGTCTATCAGTTCCAAGTGCGCGGCGCCGCCGTCGAACAGCGTGGTGAAGAGGCGCTGGAAATGGCCGTTGACCGCCTCGAACGCGGCGAGCAGGCGCTGGCGACCTTCGCGGTTCAGCGTGCCGATCGAGCCGCGCAGGCGGTTGACGGCTTGGCCGAGTTCGTCGCGCTCCACCGCGTTGCCCAGTGCGGAGTCTTCCAGTTCGGCGAGTTCGATTTCGGCGACGAGGTTGACCGGGCCGATCCGCTCGCGATCGGTGGTGAGGCGGTCGTGCGTGGCGGACTCTTCGGTTGGCGCGCGGACGTCGGCGACCGCGAAGCCGAGGCGTTCGGGGAGGACGGGGGCGGGGCATTGGAAGCGCTCGCCCGAGAGGCGGCCGAGATCGAGGCGGCGCGCTTCGTGGTTCTCGACGCGGGCGATCGCGCCGGCGCGGGCTTCGCGGGCGACGGCGAGCGCTTCGGTGGCGGCGCGGTGGGCGTTGTCGGCGGTGCGGGCGGCGGTTTCCGCGGTGCGTTCGGTGGCGAGGAGCGCGTCGGCGGTTGTGCGCGCGTCTTGGTGTTCGGCGTCGAGCGTCTCGATCTCTGCGTCGAGGGCGGCGGGGCGAGCGGCGATCGCGGCGAGGTCGGTGGCGAGCGTGGTTTCGCGCGTGTCCATGGCGGCGATGCGTTTGGCGGCTTCACCGGCACGCGCGCGCCAGCTTCGGGTGTCGGCTTGCGCGGCGGACAGGCGTTCGCGGTGGGTGGCGATGCTGCGGTCGAGCGTGGTGCGATCGGCGCGGGCCTGCGCGACGGCGGCGCGGGCGCGCTCGGCGTCGTATTGAAGCGCGGCGACCTGACGCGCGTTGGCGATGCCGTCGGGGACGGCGGCCATCGCGGCTTCGGCGCGGGTAAGGTCGGCGTGGGCGTCGGCGACGTCGTCGGCGATGCGGTGCGCGCGAACGTCGAGGTCTGCGCGCTGGGTTGCGAGGCGTTCGAGCGCGGCGGCGGCGCGGTCTTCCTGGCGGATCGCGTCGCGCGCGGCGGTTTCGGCGCGTTGCAGGGCGGCGCGGGCGGTTTGCGACTGGCCTCTAGCCTGGGCGATTCGCTCGTCGATCGCGGCGCGGGTTCGTTCGGCCTCGTCCAGCGCCTTGGCCGCGGCGGGGCGGGCGGCCTGGAGCGCGGCGAGGCGGTTGCGGCGGACGAGGCGTTCGGCGGCGGCTGCGCCGGTGCCGGTTGCGGTGAAACCGTCCCAGCGGCGGAGTTGGCCGTGCCGGGTAACAATGCGCTGGCCGACGGCGAGGTGTTGCTGGCCGTCGGTGTCGACGACGAAGACCTGCGCGAGCCTGCGGGCGAGAGCGGGGGGCGCGTCGACATGCTCTGCCAGCGGTTCTGCGTCGGCGGGTGCGGCGGGGTCGTCTTCGCGGGGCTTGGCGCCCGCCCATGCGTCGAGGCCGGTGTCGAGGTCGTCGCCGAGTGCTGCGGCTAGCGCGCGTTCGTAGCCGGTGTTGGCGGAGACATGGTCGAGCAGCCGGTCGCGGCCGCTGCGCTGCGTTGCCTTGGTAAGCGCCGTCACTTCGCTATCGATTGCGGCGAGGTCTGCGCGGGCGGTGGCGCGGGTGGTTTCGGCGGCATCTCGCGCGCTGGTCGCGGTGGCTTCGTCGGTGTCTGCCTGGGTGATGGCTTTGCGGGCGGATTCTGCTGCAGCGGTCGCGGCGCGTCGGGTTTCGGCGGCGGTTTCGCGCTCTGCGGCTAGCGGCGCGGGGTCGCCGAGGGCGAGGAGGGCGGCGGCGATCTGCGCGGCATCGCGGTTGGCGCGGTCGGCGCGGGTGCGGGCGGCGGCGAGCGCGGCGCTGGCGACGCGGACCTCGGCGGCGTCGCGGGCTTGCGTGGCGAGCGCCTGGGCGAGGGAGACTTCTGCGTCGCGGACGCTGCGTTCGGTTTCGGCGAGGGCTGCGTCGAGATCGGGGATTGCGGCGGTGGCGTCGGCGATCGCGGTGTCGAGCGCCCTGGCCTCGTCGGCGAGGCGGGCGAGCGCGGCCGCGGCGTCGCTGGCGAGCGATCCTTCGCGGGCGCGGTCGTCGGCGATCCGGGTGCGGGCGTCGGTCAGGTCGGCGATCCTCCGCTCGACGCTGGCCTTTTCGGTTTTGAGCGCGGCGAGGCGGTGGGCGAGGTCGCCGACCAGGTCGCGCGCGGCGAGCGCTGCGGTGCGGGCGGTGGCGACGGCTTCGATCGCACGGTGTTGGTCTGCGGCGGCTGCGCGTTCGGCTTCGGTGGTCGCGCGGACGCGGGTTTCGGCGGCGGTGGCTTCGACCTTGGTGGCATCCGCTGCGGTGGCGGCTTCGCGCCATCGGGCGAACACTGTGCGCGCTTCGGCGACGCGGATCTGCGCGGAGATGAGGCGATAGCGTTCGGCGGCGCGGGCCTGGCGTTTCAGTGCCGCGGCGCGCGCATCCTGGTCGGAGATGATCTCGTCGAGCTTGGCGAGATTGGCCTCGGTGGCGCGGAGTTTCCCCTCGGCGTCTTTCCGCCGGACGTGGAGACCGGCGATCCCGGCGGCTTCCTCGAGCATCGCGCGGCGGTCTGCGGGTTTGGCGGCGATGACCGCGCCGATCTTGCCTTGGCTGACCAGTGCGGGGGAGTGCGCGCCGGTAGCGGCGTCTGCGAAGAGCAGGCCGACGTCTTTCGCGCGGACGTCGCGGCCGTCGATCCGGTAGGCGGAGCCGGCGCCGCGTTCGATCCGGCGGACGATCTCGCGTTCGTCGCCCGCAATTTCGGCGAGGATCGAGACTTCGGCGAAGTCGCGCGGGGGGCGGGTCGCGGTGCCGGCGAAGATCACGTCCTCCATGCCGGCGCCGCGCAGGGATTTCGCGCTCGCCTCGCCCATCGTCCAGCGGAGCGCTTCGAGGAGGTTGGATTTACCGCAGCCGTTCGGGCCGACGACGCCGGTGAGACCGGGTTCTATGCGGAGATCGGCTGGGTCGACGAAGCTCTTGAAGCCGGTGATGCGGAGGCGCTTGATCTGCATTCTTGCGCCCCCCGACGACTTAAGTTGGATCTTACCCCGGACCGTTGCGATGTTGTTTCCCCGCGAAGGCGGGGACCCAGACTGGGCTCCCGCCTTCGCGGGAGAACAAGGGGGTGGGCTGCCCGTGGGCACGCTTACCGCCCTTGCCTCCACCCCGGCGAAGGCCGGGGCCCAACGGGAGAGGTCGCGGTAACGAAGCGCTGATCTCCGTTAGCAACGTCCCCCAATTGGGCCCCGGCCTTCGCCGGGGTGGTAGTTACTGATGGCGGGGGTAGCTTACGCCCCAGCCGCCTTCAGCGCCTTCTCCATCTGATCCCAGCTCACGACCTGATCGAGCTTCTTGTCGTTGATCAGGAACGTCGGCGTGCCCGTAACCGTGCCCGCCTGCATCGCGTTTTCGGTCGGCTTGGCCATCACTTCGAGCTGCTTCTGATCCGCGAGGCATGCGCGCGCCTTCGCTTCCGGGATCCCGCGCTGCTTGACGAAATCGATCGCGCCCATCTGTTCGGCGAGCTTGGTCGCGACGACCGTCGGCGGCTGGTTGGCGAGCGCCTTCTGCTGGTCGGGGGTCATCGCCTGAAGCTTGTCGAGGAAGGCGATCTGGTTGCCGTACATCTGCTCGAGGATCGGGAAGAACGGCGCGACGCCGCCGCACTGGCCGAGCAGGGTCAGCGCCACGTCGGGCGCGCCGTGGACGAGGAAATCGCGGAATTCGAAGCTGACTTTCCCGGTCGAGACGTACTTCTCGGTCAGCGGCTTGTAGGCCTCGCGGCCGAACGCGCCGCAGGTCGGGCACGAGCGCGCGCCATATTCGACCAGCTTGATCGGCGCGTTGGGGTTGCCCATCAGATAGCCCTCGGGGGTCTTCACGACCGTCTCGGTCCAGTTCTGGCCGGCGGGGGCTGCGGCGGCCGCGACGGGCGCGGCGGCGGGCTGGTCGACGTTGCCGGTCGAATCGTTCTTCGAGCAGGCGGCGAGCGCGAGCGGCAGGACGGCGAGCGTGGTCAGGAACTTCATCGGGTTACTCCAGTGAATCACGTGAATTAACGGGCGCCGGCCTTGCGGAGGGCGGGTTCGAGCTGTTCCCAGCCGACATGCGGGACGAGTCTGCCGTTGAGGTAGAAGGTCGGCGTGGAGTCGATCTCCTTCGGCGCGTCGGCGGTCAGTTTGACGATGCGGTCGATCTCGGGCTGGTTGGCGAAGCACGCGTTGATCGCCGCGTCCGACAGCCCGCGCGCCTTGACGAACGCGGTCAGGCCGGAGCCGTCTGCGTTGGCGCGGATTTGTGCCGCCGCCGGGTACATGTTCAGGCGCGCGGCGTTGCCTTGCTGGTATTCGATCCCGCGCTCGAGCCATTGCGGCTGTGCGGCGAAGATCGCGGACGAGGTGGCGGAGAAGCCTTTCGGGCCGGTGCAGCGGGCGAGGATCGCCGCTGCCAGATCGAGCCGGTCGCGGATGAAGCTGCGGACTTCGAGGCTGGTCGAGCCGGATGCGATCATTTGGCGCTTGAGCACGGGTTCGGACTTCACCGAGAAGTCGGCGCAGTGCGAGCAGGTGTAGCTGGCGTATTCGACGAGCTTCACGCGGGCGGCGGGGTTGCCGATCAGGTAGGCGCCCGAGGGGAGGATGCGCGCGGTCTGCGACCAGTCGCGCTTGGGCGCGGCACCGGTCAGGAGGAAGAGGGCGAAGACGGCAAAGAGGACGCGCATCAGGTGATCCTGGGAATGCCGTGCGTCGAGGCGACGCCAGCGGCGAGGGATTCGAGGACGGCGCGCAGTTCCGGATCGGCGATGCCCTTCAGGCTCATACCGAGATCGACGGGGACCGGGCGGATCGATGGCGGTGCTTTCCGCGGCACGGGCGCGGCGACCTCGCCTTGTCGGATCGCGACCTTCACGATCGCGGCATAGCCGAAGAAGCGGTTCACGCGCTCGATGATTTCGGGCGCGATGTGCTGCATCATCGGGGCATGCGCGCCGCGGACGGTAAGGGTCAGGACGCCGTCCTGTTTCTTGCCGACCGGGAAACGGATCGATTCGGGGATGCTCGCGCCCGCCAGTTTCGCGCCGACGATCTCGGGCCAGCGGCTGACGATCGACGACTGGACGAAGCCGAATCGCCGGAATGCCGCGCCGCCGATCGCGGGCAACAGCTCGGCGACCGCGCGCGAGCGGTTCTCGCGCGGGGCGTCTGGGTCGGTCCTGCCTTTAATGCGCTTCGTCGCCGGCTTGGGCGTCGCGGCTTTGGGCAGAGAAACGGGCGGCTTGCTCATCTGCGAACCCATGCCATAGGCGACGCGTGAACGCCAAGCGCTCTTCGGTCTCCGGCGCCCTGCTCGACTGGTATGACGCGCATCGTCGCGACCTGCCGTGGCGCGCGAAGCCGGGCGAGGCGGTCGATCCGTACCGGGTGTGGCTGTCCGAGGTGATGTTGCAGCAGACGACGGTGGCCGCGGTGACGCCGCGGTTCCTCACGTGGACCGCGCGGTGGCCGGATTTCGCGAGCTTAGCGGCGGCGGACGATGCCGATGTGATGGCGGCTTGGGCGGGGCTTGGGTATTACGCTCGGGCGCGCAATCTGGTGAAAGCGGCGAAGGCCGTGGTGGCCGAGCATGGCGGCGTATTTCCGCGGACCGAGGTGGAGCTGCGCGCTTTGCCGGGTCTGGGCGCTTATACGGCGGCGGCAGTGGCGGCGATCGCGTTCGGCGAGCGGGCGGTGGTGGTCGACGCGAATGTCGAGAGGGTGGCCGCGCGGCTGTTCGCGATTCAGACGCCTTTGCCGGCTGCGCGGCCTGCTATCCGGGTGGCGGCGGATTCGATCACACCGGATACTCGGGCGGGCGACTTTGCGCAGGCGATGATGGATCTGGGGTCGGGGATCTGCACGACGCGCGCGCCGAAATGCCTGCTGTGTCCGATCCGCGCGTTTTGCGAAGGCTTCAAGCAGGGCGCGCCCGAGCGGTTGCCGGTGAAGGCGAGCAAGACGGCAAAGCCTCAGCGGTACGGGACGATCTTCTGGCTGGAGCGCGACGGGCAGGTGTTGCTGGTGCGGCGGCCGGACAAGGGTTTGCTGGGCGGGATGCGCGCGTTTCCGACCGGGCCTTGGGGTGATGTTCCCCCCGGTTTCGAGGACGCGCCGGCGCAGGCGGACTGGCGGATGCTGGACGAGACCGTGGCGCACGGATTTACGCATTTCGATCTGCAACTGACGCTTGCGGTGGCGACGGTCGAGGCGCATCAACTGCGCGTTCCAACGGCAAGCGAATGGTGGCCGATCGACGAGCTGGATACCGCCGGCCTCCCGACCGTTTTCGCCAAGGCCGGCAAGACCATACGGAGAGCTGCATGAAACTGGTGCACTGGATTTCGACGGGCGGACTTGCCGCGTTGGCCGCCGCCACGGCCTATGCCCAGCAGGCGCAACCGCGTCCGCAGGTGAGCCCGCAGGCTCGGCCGACGCCGCGGATGACGATCCCGGTCAACGCACTGCTGCCTGCCACGTCCGCGCTGTTCGACAGCTATGTTGCGCAGAACAAGATGCCGGGGATCGTCGGCGCGTTTGGGGCTGGTGATGGGCCGACGTTGTTCCCGTCGGCGGGCAAGATCAGCGACGACCCAAGTGCTCCGGCCGCCGGCCCCGATTCGCTGTGGCGCGTCTATTCGATGAGCAAGCCGATCACCGGCATGTCGGCGATGATGCTGGTCGAGGACGGCAAGCTCAACCTCGACGATCCGGTCAGCAAATATATCCCGGCGTTCAAGGACATGAAGGTCGCGACCAGCCCCGACACGTCGCTCACCACGCGCCCGGCGACGCGGCCGATCACGATCCGCAACCTGCTGACGCATACCGCCGGGCTCGGCTACACGATCGTCACCAAGGGGCCGCTGCTCAAGGAATATGAGCGGCTCGGCATCCTGCCGCTGTCGGTCAGCGCGGCGATGGAAGAGAAGATGCGACCCGTCCGGCCCCAGTCACTCAAGGAGTTCGCCAACCGCGTCGCGACGCTGCCGTTGATCGCCGAGCCGGGTACCAAGTGGAGCTATTCGATCGGGCTCGACGTGATGGGCCGTGTGATCGAGGTCGCGAGCGGTATGAGCTTCGAGCGGTTCGTCCAGACGCGGTTGTTCGATCCGCTCAAGATGAAGTCGAGCTTCTGGCAGGTGCCGCAGAGCGAGGTCGGGCGGCTGGCGACCAACTATGCGTTCGTCGGCGACACGCGGACGCCGCTCGATCCGGCTGCGACGTCGGTGTTCCTGCAGAAGCCGAGCTTCCCGTATGGCGGTGCGGGCCTGGTGATGTCGGCGCGCGATTACGATCGGTTTCTGCACATGATCCAGGACGGCGGCATGCTCGACGGCGTGCGCGTGATGAAGCCCGAGACGATCGCGCTGGCGACGTCGAACTTGTTGCCGGCGGGTGTGACCTATGGCAGCGTAAGCGGTGGCACCGGCGGGACGAATGGCAGCAACATGGGCTTCGGCGCGGGCGGATCGGTGGTGCTGGCCACCACGCCGAACGGTCCGGGCAAGGGCACCTATGCCTGGGGCGGCGCGGCGGGGACGATCGCCTGGGTCGATCCGGTCAAGCGGTCGCGCGGCAACGTGATGGTCAACTACTTCCCTGCGGACCGAATTCCGCTGCGGGAGCAGGTGGTCGCGGCATTGATGCAGGATGCGGCGAGGTTGCGCCGATGAGCGTGATGGAGGCACCTGGGTTTACCGGTGGGACGCTCGACCGGTCGGATGCGTTGCGCCACGATCCGGAAGGGCTGGCGGCGGCGCAGCGCGATTGGCGGGCGCGGTTGCTGGTGCTCGATGGGCTGCTGCCGGGCACGACCGACCACGGGCATCTTGCCTGGACGTCGATGGCGGATATGCCCGACGATGCCGAGCCGATCCTGCTTGGACTCGACGAAAGCGGGCGGCCGCATTTCGCGGCGCTGCTGAACGGGATGCGCGTCGACAATGCACCCGCGATGCGCTCGCCCGCGCTGATGGCGGTGCTGGCTGCGCTCGCGCCGGGTGAGGCGGCGACGTACGCTGGCGCGCGGAGTGTGATCGACTGGCATGTCCGGCACGGCTTCTGCGCGAAGTGCGGATCGCCGACCGAAATGTTCCGGGCGGGGTGGGCGCGGAAGTGCCCGAACTGCGGGACCGAGCATTTCCCGCGGGTCGATCCGGTGGTCATCATGATCGCCGAGCATGACGGGCGCGCGCTGCTCGGGCGGGGCAGGGGGTGGCCGCCGGGGCGGTATTCCGCGCTTGCCGGTTTCGTCGAGCCGGCCGAATCGATCGAGGAAGCGGTTGCGCGCGAAATCCTCGAAGAGTCGGGCGTTCGGGTCGGCAAGGTGCGGTATGTCGCGAGCCAGCCCTGGCCGTTTCCGTCTTCGCTGATGATGGCTTGCGTTGCCGAGGCGGAGGACGATGCGATCACGCTCGATGTGAACGAGCTCGAGGACGCGATGTGGGTGCCGCGCGAGATGGTGCGCGCGGTGTTGCGCGGGGAGGAGGGGCCGTTCGTGGCGCCGCCGCCTTATGCGATCGCGTACACGCTGCTGAAGGAGTGGGCGGGGGAGTAGGTGAACTGTCTCCCGGTGGGCACCACCCCGGCGGAGGCCGGGGCCCAGTTGGAGAGGTCGCAGTAACTAAGCGCCTCCATTCGTCACCACCGTCCCCCAACTGGGCCCCGGCCTCCGCCGGGGCGGTGCCTGTGTTGAAGGCGGTTCGCGGCCGACTTACGCGGCGATCTTCAATTCCTGCATCA
Organism: Sphingomonas sp. OK281; assembly: GCF_900115295.1. Classification (GTDB taxonomy): domain Bacteria; phylum Pseudomonadota; class Alphaproteobacteria; order Sphingomonadales; family Sphingomonadaceae; genus Sphingomonas. The sequence continues at coordinate 867,482 of NZ_FOVZ01000002.1, forward strand.
CGTCGGCGGTGATCGACAGGCTCCGCTTCCGAGCCTCGTGGTCGTAGATCGCGCTCGTGACCATGACCTCGTCGACGCCGGTCCGCTCGACGAACGCCGCAATGCCGCGCGCGACCTTGGCCGGGCTGCCGACCGCCGAGCATTGCAGCACATGGTCGAGGATCTGGTTGCCCTGCGCGCCGAGCGACTCGCGATAGCCGGCGAGAGGTGGCTTCATCTGGCCTGGGTTGCCGGTGCGCAACGCCACGAACGACTGCTGCTGCGAGGTGGCGAGTAGTTCGGCTTCCGCGTCGGTCTCGGCTGCGAACACGTTGAAGCCGGCCATGACGTGCGGCTTGGCAAGCCGCGCCGAGGGGCGGAAGTCACGGCGGTAGATCGCCAGCGCGGCATCGAGCGCGTCGGGCGCGAAGTGCGAGGCGAACGCGTAGGGCAGACCGAGCGCGGCTGCCAACTGCGCGCCGAAGGTGCTGGAGCCGAGGATCCACATTTCGACGTCCGCGCCTGCGCCCGGAGTCGCGACGATACCGGTCTGGCCGTCGTTGGCGAAGTAGCTCTGAAGCTCCATCACGTCCTGCGGGAACGCGTTGGCGTCGGTCTCCAGCGTGCGGCGCATGGCGCGCGCGACGCGCTGGTCGGAGCCGGGTGCACGGCCGAGGCCGAGATCGATGCGGCCGGGGAACAGCGCGTCGAGCGTGCCGAACTGCTCGGCGATCGTCAGCGGCGCGTGGTTGGGAAGCATGATGCCGCCCGAGCCGACGCGGATGGTCTTCGTGGCGGCGGCGATGTGCGCGATCACGACTGCGGTGGCGGCCGACGCGATGCCGGTCATGCCGTGGTGTTCGGCGACCCAGTAACGCTGGAACCCGACGCTCTCGGCGTGCCGCGCGAGGTCGGCCGCGTTGGCGAGCGATTGGGAGACGGTGCCGCCTTCGATGACGGGGACCAGATCGAGCAGGGAATAGCGTGTCATGCGGCAGAGATAGGTACCGAACGGTAGCTTATCCAGCCCCGCCGGTCTGTTACGTCCGTCATCCTGACGAAAGTCAGGATCCAGAGCCTAATACGGCAACGCCCGTTACTCTGGATCCTGACGTTCGTCAGGATGACGGATTGGGGGGCGGGGGGATCAGAACCCCAGGCTGTAGCGCATCGCCATGCCGTAGTCGTTCGGGAGCGCCGCGAAGTTGCCGGGGTCGCGGCGGAAGAACAGGTTGGTGTCGAGGCCGCCGCCGAACGCGGGCACGCCGTAGCGCATCTCGACATCGAGTTCGCGGCCTTGCGGGGCGAGGTTTAGGCGTTGGGTGGTCCAGTCGGTGACGTTACCGGACGTGTAATCGAAATAGGTCGGGAGCCCGAGGTCGATGCCGCCGCGCGCTACCCGCAACGGTTGCGCGATGCGGAGCCCGAGCGTGTCGTGGCCGAACACGCCGTCCTTGCCGATGTCGGCGGCGAAGGCGTTGGTGCGGACCAGACCGTCGCCGCTGAGACCACCGCGCACCGCCGCGCGGGTCCAGCCCTGGCGCATCGATCCTCCGATGCTCCAGCCGGCGCCGGCATCGAACCGCGCCTTGGTATCCACGAACCACGTTGCTGCGCGGGTCGCGCCGAGCGCCGCGTCGAAGCGCGCGCCGAGGACGGTGTCGCGCTCGTCCATGCGGGTGGCGGCTACCATCGTCGAGAGCGCGCCGAAGCGGCGGTCGACGGTCAGCGAGGCGCGGTTGTAGACGGAGCGCTGCCAGCGGTCGCGCAGGCGGAGGTCGCTGTCGCGTTGCGTCAGGACGTCGCCATTCTCGATGCCCGCGGTGAAGCCGAACCCACCGACGCTCTGCCGCATCGCGCTGGAGGCCCGGATGCTGCTGTCGAAGCCAAGGCCGCCGGTGTTGGCGATCAGGAAGGCGGGTTCGGCTTGGCCCGACAACTGCGCACTGAGCGCGCTCGATCCTTGTGCGAAGCCGAAGCCGAACGACAGCGTGCTGCCGAGCTTCTGCGTCACCATCCCGGCGATCGCGCGTGCGCTGGTCGCGTCGGCGCTCGACAACGACGTGCGATCGAGCGCGACGTCGCCGTTCGCGCGCGGCGCGAGCGTCATCGAGACGGTCATGCCGCCTTGCGCCAACGCGACGGTCCGGAACCGTGACTGGAGCGCGCCGCCGAGCGAACGTTCCGGGCTCCGGCGGGCGATCGTCTTGGCGAGGTCGATCGCGAACGCGCGGCTGTAGCCGTCGAGGATCACCGCGCCGAGTTCGCCCTGGGTTGCGTCGCCCATCGGCGCGGACAGGCTGCCGTTGCTGATCGTAGAGACGACCGCTTTCGATCCTGCGATCGAGGTCGTGCCGAGCGGCTGGAACGCGCGCGTCAGGTCGAGCACGCCGTTGCCGTACACCGCGTCGACTCCGGGGGCGCCGACATCGCGTGCGCTGCGAAAGAGGATGTCGACGATCTGCGCGCCGGTCAGGTTGGGGAAGGCCTGCGCCAGCAACGCCACCGCGCCGGAAATCTGCGGCGCGGCGAACGACGTGCCCGACCAGAGATAGGCCGTGTCGGTCGCGTCGGGCGCACGGACGCTTTCGCCGACCGCGGTTAGGAAGTGCGCGGCGCCAGTCCCCGCGCGGTCGCTGAAGGTGGAGATCCCGTCGCTGGCGCCGACCGAGCCGGCGATGATCACCTGGTTGCGGCCCTGCGCTTCGCCGGCGACGTTGGTGAACGGATCGGGATTGACCGAACCGTCATTGCCCGCCGCGATCACGACGACCAGCCCGGCAGCAGTCGCGCGGCCGATCGCGTCCTTGAGGCTTTGCGGCATCTCGGAGCCGCCAAGCGAGATGTTGACGACCTTCGCACCGGCCGTGCGGGCCGCATCGAGCCCGCGGGTGATCGCGTCGGTGCCGAACTTGCAGCCCGAATCCTCGTCGTCCTTGCTCGCGGTGGCGCAAGTACCGGGGCGGTCGGCGCGGAGGACGATCAGCGTCGCGTCGAACGCCACGCCGTGCGAGCCCGCGCCATTTCTCCGGCCCGCCAGCGTGAAGGCGACCGCGGTGCCGTGGCCGCCTTCGTCGTCGATCGAGCTATTGCCGGCGACGTCCTGCGAGGCGGACGATACGCGGCTGCCGAACTCCTGGCTTTGCAGGTCGATACCGCTGTCAATCACGCCGACGCCGATCCCCCTGCCGGTCGCGCCGACGTTGTACGCGGCCAGCGCGTTCATCGAGACCGCGCCGACGGTCGCACGATATTCGCTGGTGTCGTTGCTGGAAGGTGTCGGGGTCGGGGTCGGGGTCGGCGCGGGAGTCGGAGCAGGGGAGGGCGCTGGCGTCGGGAGCGGAGTCGGCGTCGGGGTGGAAACCGTGGGAGGGGCCGGCGTGCTGTTGACGCCGCCACCACCGCTGCCTCCACAGGCGGCGAGCAGCAGGCCACTTGCCACCGCCGCCGTTCTCAGCAGCCCCGCCTTCGTGCCGCGCATCCAGTCCGCCCTTTTGTAATTTTCCGTAACATACTGGAATGCAAAGCCTTGCGCGATCGTAAACATCGGCCATCAAGGTCGGCAGTGTCGCACCCCGCTTGTCGCCGCGCGCGGCGGTCCGTAGAGGTTCCGGCCGATGCTTGCCCGCCTTGACCCCCGCCTCGACCATGTCCGCAACTGGATCTTCGATCTCGACAACACGCTGTATCCGGCGAGCGCGGACCTGTTCGCGCAGGTCGACGCGCGGATGACCGGGTTCATCCAGGATCTGCTCGGGCTGGAGCATGACGAGGCGCGGCGCGTGCAGAAGGGGTATTTCCACAATCACGGCACGACGCTGTCGGGGCTGATGGCCGAGCATCACGTCGATCCGCACGCGTTCCTGGCGCATGTCCACGACATCGAGATGGACGTGTTGGAGCACGACGCGCCGCTGGTCGCCGCGATCGCGAAGCTGCCGGGGTGGAAACTCGTCTTCACTAATGGCGACAAGCCCTATGCGCTCAAGATCCTCGACCGGCTCGGGCTCGGCGAGAGCTTCGAGGCGATCCACGACATCCACGCGATGAACCTGATGCCGAAGCCGCATGCGTCGGCCTATGCAGGGTTCTGCGCGGCGTTCGACATCGATCCGCGGGAGTCGCTGTTCGCCGACGACATGGCGCGCAACCTGACGCCGGCCAAGGCGATCGGGATGACCACCGTGTGGATCGACAATGGCTCCGAGCAGTCGCCCGACGCGGCGCGCGATCATATCGATTTCACCGTGCCGGTGCTTGCGCCGTGGCTCGAAACCATCCTGGAGACATCATGACCTTGCAGACCATCATCGACGCCGCCTGGGACGACCGCGCGAACCTTGGGCTCGATACCAAGGGCGAGGTTCGCGACGCCGTCGAGTCCGCGCTGGCGATGCTGGATGCCGGCACCGCGCGTGTTGCCGAGCCGACTGCTGACGGCTGGCAGGTCAACCAGTGGTTGAAGAAGGCGGTGCTGCTGTCGTTCCGGCTCAACGACAACGTCGTGATCGATGGCGGTTCGGCGGGGTCCCCGGGGTTCGACAAGGTGCCGTCGAAGTTCTCGAGCTGGGGTGAAGCCGAGTTCCGTTCGGCGGGTATCCGCGTCGTTCCTGGCGCGGTCGCGCGCCGCGGCAGCTTCATCGCCAAGGGCGCGATCCTGATGCCGAGCTTCGTCAACATCGGCGCGTATGTCGGCGAGGGGACGATGGTCGACGCCTGGGCGACGGTCGGGTCGTGCGCGCAGATCGGCAAGAACGTGCATCTGTCGGGCGGCGCCGGCATCGGTGGCGTGCTCGAGCCGTTGCAGGCCGATCCCGTCATCATCGGCGATGGCGCTTTCATCGGCGCGCGGGCGGAAGTCGCCGAGGGCGTGCGAGTCGGTGAGGGCGCGGTGCTGTCGATGGGCGTGTATCTGGGCGCCTCGACGAAGATCATCGACCGCGCGACTGGCGAAGTGTTTAAGGGCGAAGTGCCGCCCTATTCCGTCGTCGTGCCGGGCTCGATCGGTGGCGGGGACGGCAAGCCGGCCTTGTACTGCGCGGTGATCGTCAAGCGTGTCGATGCGCAAACGCGTTCCAAAACCTCGATCAACGACCTGCTGAGGGACTGATCGGGTCGACAACCCGGCGGGCGCTGCCTATCCGGGTCGAAACATACCGAGGAGATAGACTTTGACCGCTGCTGCCAGCCAGGTTCTCGACCGCGTACTCGTCCTCGAAATGGTCCGCGTGACCGAGGCGGCGGCGATCGCCGCCTCCACGCTCGTCGGGCGCGGCGACGAGAAGGCAGCGGATGCGGCGGCGGTCGAGGCGATGCGCGAGGCGCTCAACTCGCTGTACATGGACGGCACCGTCGTGATCGGCGAGGGCGAGCGCGACGAGGCCCCGATGCTGTTCATCGGCGAGAAGGTCGGCTCGGCGATCGGCAAGGGCCCGAAGATCGACATCGCGCTCGATCCGCTCGAAGGCACGACGATCTGTGCGACCGCGGGGCCGAACAGCCTCGCCGTGCTGGCGATCGCCGAAGAGGGCGGGCTGCTCAACGCGCCTGACGTCTACATGGACAAGATCGCGGTGGGGCCGGGCTATCCCGAGGGTATCATCGATCTCGACAAGACGCCGACCGAGAACATTAACGCCGTCGCCGCCGCCAAAGGCGTGCCCGCGCGCGACCTGATCGTGTGCGTGCTCGATCGTCCGCGTCACGAGGCGCTGATCGCCGAACTGCGCCAGGTTGGCTGCGGGATCATGCTGATCGGTGACGGCGACGTCGCCGGCGTGATCGCGACGTCCGATCCCGAGACCACGGTCGACGTGTACATGGGTTCGGGCGGCGCTCCCGAGGGCGTGCTGGCGTGCGCGGCGCTGCGCTGCGTCGGTGGGCAGTTCAAGGGGCGCCTGCTGTTCCGCAACGACGACGAGCGTGGGCGTGCGGCGAAGTGGGGGATCACGGACCTCGACAAGCAGTATGACCTGTCCGAGCTGGCGAAGGGCGACTGCATCTTTGCGGCGACCGGGGTGACGGATGGGTCGTTACTGGCGGGCGTGAAGCGGAAGAAGGGCAAGATGACCACCGAAAGCGTGGTGATGCGCGCGTCTTCAGGGACGGTGCGCTGGGTCAAGGGTGAGCATCGTACGGATTGATCCCCCAATACCACCCCGGCGAAGGCCGGGGCCCAATTGGAACGTCCGGAGTAACTAAGCGCAAAGCTCCGTTAGCGACGTTTCCCAATTGGGCCCCGGCCTCTTCCGGGGTGGAGTACTGAATTAGGGTGGTGAACCAGCACCATGTGTCCCCGCGAAGGCGGGGACACAGACTGGGCTCCCGCCTTCGCGGGAGAACTACAAGGCCGAGCGGTGGAACGCATGAGGGGCGAAGTGTCGGCATGATCCTTCCCAACGCCCTCCTCCTCGTCACGATCATGAGCCTCGTCTGGTTCCTGAAAGGCGACCTGCTGGGCTACCGCCGGATCAAGCGCCGCCCCGACACGGCATCGCGCCAGAAGACCTACCGCCTGTGGATCGCCAAGGCCGCGATCGCCTTCGTCCTCCCGGCGATGATCGGGCTAGTCCTGCTCGGCCGCCTCGACGCGCTCGTCACGGTGCCGCCCGAGTTCGGCGCCCTCCGCGCGCTTCTCCCCAGCGTCGATGGCAACAGCCGCGTGGAACTGCTCGGCATGATCGGCGGCAGTGCGCTGGGGGGCCTGATCATCGGCGCAGTGCTCGCGACGCGGCGTAACTGGCGGATACTCAAGACGATCGGCAATGTCGGCTCGCTGCTCCCGCGCAACCGACCGGAGATCGCGCATGCCGCTGCCATGTCGATCGCCGCCGGCGTGTCCGAGGAACTTGCCTTCCGCCTGTTCCTGCCGCTGCTGGTTGCGCTCGTCACCGGCAGCGCGTTCGTCGCGTTCGGGATCGCGGTGGCGGCGTTCGGCGCGATGCACCTGTATCAGGGGCGGGCGGGCGTGATCGCGACCACGCTCGTCGGCGCGTTGATGGCGGCGATCTATCTGATGACCGGCGAGCTGTGGCTGGCGATGGTCCTGCACGCGCTGATCGATCTTAACTCGCTGGTATTGCGTCCGATACTGAGCGGAGCATGGCGCGCGACTTGACTTTGCACGTGTGGATTCGTCCAATCGCGCAAACCTCCAAGGGGAACACAATGTCGCGCCACGCCCTCCTGTTCGCGCTTGCGGTTGCCGTGGCGGTTCCCGCCGCGACGCTCGCGCAGACCGCACCGCAGACTATGACCCAGTCGCCTTTCACGTTTGAGGAGGTGATGGTGCCGATGCGCGACAATGCGAAGTTGCAGACGGTCATCATGCGGCCACGCGGGATGACCGGACCGCTGCCGATCTTGTTCCAGCGGACCCCTTACGGCGTGCCCGATGCGCCGTTTCCCAACGCCGATCGCTTCGCAGCGTTGATGAAGGACAGCTATATCTTCGTGTTCCAGTCGATGCGGGGGCGGTTCAAGTCGGACGGTGTCTTCACGCTGTCGACCGCGGCGCATACCGAACATCCCTCCACCGTCGACGAACTTACCGATGCGTACGACACGATCGACTGGCTGGTGAAGAATGTCCCCGCCAACAACGGCAAGGTCGGCATGTGGGGCGTGTCTTACCCCGGATTCGCCGCCGCGATCGCGCTGGTCGAGCCGCACCCCGCGCTGAAGGCGGTATCCCCGCAGGCGGCGTGGATCGATTACTGGCAGTCGGACGACCTGCACCGCAACGGCGCGCTGCGGTTGAGCTATGCGACCGACTGGGTGTCGTCGCTGCAGCTCGACAAGACGAAGAATTCCGACTTCGCGTATCCGAGCGATACGTACGATTATTTCCTCAAGGCCGGCTCGGCTGAGGCGATCGATCGGACCGTGTTCAAGGGGCGCGTGCCGATGTTCACGTCGCTGCTCGATCACCCCAATCATGATGCGTTCTATACTGCGCAACGCTGGACCGATGCGCTCGGCAAGACGACCGTGCCGGCGCTGAACGTCGCCGGGTTCTGGGATCAGGAGGATCCGTGGGGATCGTGGCAGATCTACGCCAAGCAGAAACGCAATGATCCGAACCATCTGGCGCAGATGGTTGCGGGGCCGTGGCGGCATGGCGGGTGGCAGGGGGTGGCGGATCATCTCGGGCCGATCCCGCTGGGGACGGCGAGCGGGACGCAGTTCCAGGAACAGATCCAGGCGCCGTTCTTCGCGTACTGGCTGCACGACAAGGGCCCGCGGCCGGACTTTGCGGCGAAGATGTTCCAGTCGGGCTCGAACGTGTGGAAGACCTATGCCGCCTGGCCTCCGACCGGGGCGAAGGCGACCGACCTATATCTGCATGCGGACGGCAGCCTGTCGTTCACCGCGCCCGCGGCGGGCGAGGGGTGCCGCGACTACGTGTCCGATCCGGCGAACCCGGTGCCGTTCCGCCGGCGACCGATGTCGGCGACCTATGCCAGTCCTGACTGGGCATGGTGGGAGGCGGACGACCAGCGTTTCGTCGATCACCGGCCCGATGTGCTGGGTTATGTGTCGGAGCCTCTGACTGCCGACCTGACCGTGACGGGAGCGCTGTCGGCGACGTTGCAGGCGTCGACCAGCGGGACGGACAGCGATTTCGTGGTGAAGCTGATCGATGTGCTGCCCGACGATACCGAGTCGATGAAGGGCCGTAGCCTTCAGCCGGGCGACTATGCCCGGACACTCAATGGGTATCAGTTGCCGATTGCGATGGAGGTGCGGCGCGGGCGGTTCCTGGCGAGCGATACTGCCCCGCAGCCTCTCGTGCCGGGGAAGGTGGTCGCGTGGGACGTGCCGCTGCGCGACCATGACCATGTGTTCAAGGCGGGGCACCGGATTATGGTCCAAATCCAGTCAAGCTGGTTCCCGATGATCGACCGCAACCCGCAGTCGTTCGTGCCGAACATCGGGCGGGCGAAGGCGGCGGATTATGTGAAGGCGACGCAGAAGGTTTGTGCGGGCTCGCGGATCACGTTGCCGGTCATGCGCTGAAAAGCTTGTTCTCCCGCGAAGGCGGAAGCCCAGACTGGGTCCCCGCCTTCGCGGGGAAACATGGTTCCGGCGTCAGTTCTTCATCCGCCAGCCGGTCTTGAAGATCCAGGCGATCGCGATCAGGCACACCGCAAGGAAGCCCGCCGTCACCGCGAGGCTGACCCCGACCGCGACATCGCCGACCCCGAAGAAGCTCCAGCGGAAGCCGCTCACCAAGTAGACGACCGGGTTGAACAGGCTGAACGTCCGCCAGGGCTGGGGCAGCATGTCGATCGAGTAGAACGCGCCGCCGAGGAACGTCAGCGGCGTGATCAGCAGCGCGGGGACGAAGTTCAGCTGCTCGAAGCCGTTGGCCCAGACGCCGATGATGAACCCGAACAGACTGAAAGCCACCGCGGTTAGGATCAGGAACGCGATCATCGCGAACGGGTGTTCGATCCGCAGCGGCACGAAGAACGAGGCGGTGGCGAGGATGATCAGCCCGAGGATCACCGACTTGGTGGTCGCCGCGCCGACATAGCCGATCACCATCTCCATCGCCGAGACGGGCGCCGACAACAGCTCGTAGATCGTGCCGGTGAACTTCGGGAAGTAGATGCCGATCGACGCGTTCGAGATGCTCTGCGTGAGCAGCGACAGCATGATCAGACCGGGGACGATGAAGCTGCCGTAACCGACGCCGCCGACCTGCTGCATCCGGCTGCCGATCGCGCCGCCGAAGACGATGAAATAGAGTGAGGTCGTGAGGACGGGGGTGACTAGGCTCTGCCAAAGGGTGCGCAGAGCGCGCGCCATTTCGAAGCGGTAGATCGCCCAGATGCCGTGGGTATTCATGCGCGTTCTCCGACGAGATCGACGAAGATGTCTTCGAGGCTCGATTTGCTGGTTTCGAGATCCTTGAAGCCGATGCCGAGTTCGCTGAGTTTGCGAAGAAGCGACGGGATTCCGGTGTGGTCGGCCTGTGCGTCGAACACGTAGCGCAAGCGCTTGCCGTCGTCTTCCAGCGACAGGTCCCACTCTGCGAGGTCGGCGGGAATCGCCGTCATCGGGTCCTGGAGCGCGATGTCGAGTTCGCGCTTGCCGAGCTTCTTCATCAGCGACGCCTTGTCGTCGACGAGGAGCAGCTTGCCCTTGTCGATGACGCCGACGCGGTCCGCCATTTCCTCGGCCTCCTCGATGTAATGCGTCGTCAGGATGATCGTCGTGCCGCCCTCGCGCAGGCGGTGGACCAGCTTCCACATGTCGCGACGCAGCGCTACGTCGACGCCCGCGGTGGGCTCGTCGAGAAACAGGATTTCGGGTTCGTGCGCGAGGGCCTTGGCGATCAGCACGCGGCGCTTCATGCCGCCCGAGAGTTCGCGGATCTTCGCGTCGCGCTTGTCCCAGAGCGAAAGGTCGCGGAGCACCTGTTCGATGTACGCGCTGTGGCCCGAGCGACCGAAGAGGCGGCGGCTGAAGGTGACGGTGGCGAGAACCGTCTCGAACATGTCGACGTTGAGTTCCTGCGGCACGAGGCCGATCCGGCTGCGCGCCTGCTTATAATCGCGGATCGCGTCGTAGCCTGCGACCTTGATCGTGCCGGCGGACGGCGTGACGATGCCGCAGATGATGCTGATGAGCGTCGTCTTGCCCGCGCCGTTAGGGCCGAGGAGCGCGAAGATCTCGCCTTTCTGGATGTCGAGGTCGACGGGGTGGAGGGCTGTGGTGCCGCTCTTGTAGGTCTTGGTGACGCCCGCGATGGACAGGATCGGTTCGGTCATTGGCACCCCTTTTTGTGAGGGGAAGATGGGGGTGGTGGGACGTGAATGATAGGCCTTCCCGCGCCTTCTTGTTCTCCCGCGAAGGCGGGAGCCCAGACTGGGTCCCCGCCTTCGCGGGGAAACAAGGAGGGGAGCGTCAACCGGCGCGAGCGGCTGCTACGGCTTTCTGGAGGTCTTCGAGCGGCAAAGCGCCGGACAGGACTCGGTCGCCGACCACCCAGCTCGGCGTGCCGGTCATGCCGAGCTTGGCGGCGGTTTCCATGTTCTTGGCGATTTCCGCGTCGGCGGTCTTGGTGAAGCTTGCCTGCGTCGTGTCGACTCCGGCCTTCCCCGCTGCCGCGGCGATCGAGGCGTCGCTGACGGGGCCGCCGGCGTAGAGCGCGTCGTGGAAGGTGGCGAACTTGCCCTGTTGTGCGGCGGCGAGGCTGGCGCGCGCGGCGATGCGGCTTTCGGCGCTGAGGATCGGGAGTTCGCGGAAGACGACGCGGACTTTCGGGTCGGCGGCGATCAGCTTGGCGATCATCGGCAGGCTCGCGCGGCAATACCCGCAATTGTAATCGAAATACTCGACGAGCGTGACGTCGCCCTTGGGATTGCCGGCCCAGGCGCTGCCGAACGGCGTGACGATCGCGTCGCGGTTCGCGGTGACGGTCTTGCCGGACTCGCGGTCGCGCAGTTTCTCCATCGCCTCGGGCAGGATCTCGGGATGCGCCAGGACATAGTCGTGGACGATCGATTCGACCTGCGCGCGCTCTACGCCGCCGCCTTGGCGGTCAAAGCCCCAGACCGCGAGGCCTCCGATGACGGCGCCAGCGACTGCGATTGCCGGGAATGTGAGTTTGCTCATTTGCGGCGCTTATACTGCTTGGGATTATCGTCCATCTCGTTCTGCGCGGCCATCGCGATATCCTGCGCGCGGATCCAGTCGGTGGTGTTGGCCGGGATGTTCGCCAGCGCATATTGCGCGCTCGCCGAGGCGGTCCGCATGTCGCCGCCCATGCTTGCGCGCTCGGCGGTGGCGAGCGCGGCGCGCGCGGTGTCGCCGGTCAGTTCGTAGACGGTGCCGAGCTGCATCCAGGCGAACGGGTTTTGGTCGTCGCGGCCGACCGCGGTGCGCAGGACCCTGGTCGCTTCGGGGTAGTTCGCCTTGTTCTCGGTCGCGATCAGCGCGTGGCCGAAGGTGGTGGCGATCAGCGGGTTGTTGCGCGAACCCTCCGTGGCTTCGCGCAGGGGGACGAGCGACTCGGTCGGCTTGCCGGCTTCGAGCAAAATCTGCCCCTTGATCTCGAGGAAATACGGATCGGTGGGCTCGGCCTTTACCAGCGCGTTGGCTTCGGCGTCGGCTTTGTCGGGGTAGCCGGCTTTGTGATACGCGTAGGCGCGGGCGTAGTGCGCGTAGATCGACTGGTTGCTGGGCGGGTAGGCTTGCAGCGTCTGGTCGGCGGGCATGACGTAGCCGGCAAGCTTGGCCTTCACGCGGCGGAAGCGTTCCTCCAGCGCGGCGTCGGGTTTGTTGGCCCAGGCGGGCGAGGCTTGCAGGTCGGCGGTGAGCGTCGCGACGCGCTCGCCGGAGAGCGGATGCGACTGCATGAACGGATCGATGTTGGCGGTGCCGAAGCGGTATTCCTGCTGCTGCAATTTCTTGAAGAAGCTGAGCATGCCGCGGCCGGAGACGTTCGCCTCGCGCAGGAACTTCGCGCCGGTGGCGTCTGCGGTCGATTCCTGGACTCGGCTGAACGAGAGGTAGGTGCCCATCGCCGCCTGCTGGCCTGCCGCCATGATACCGGCGCCGGCCTCGCCGCTGCCCGCGGCCATTGCGGCTAGGCCGAGGACCATCGAGAGCAGGTACATGCCCATTGCCGGCTTGGTGCCGCGATCGGCGAGGACGACGTGGCCGTCGGCGATGTGGCCGAGCTCGTGCGCGATGACGCCCTGGACTTCGTTGGCGTTGTCGGCGGCCTGGATGAGTCCTGAGTGGACGTAGACGGTCTGCCCGCCGGCGACGAACGCGTTGATCGACTCGTCGTTGATGAGGACGACCTTCACGTCGCGCGTCGAGAGCCCGGCCGCCTTGATCAGCGGGTTCGAAATCTCCGCGAACATGGTTTCGGTCTCGGCGTCGCGGAGGATCGACTGGGCCTGGAGGGGCGTCGTCCAGAGGAGGAGGGCGGTGGCTGCGGCGGCTACTAGGCGCTTCATTTTACGGGGTATCGTCGATTGGGGGCGGGGGGGCAATGGTCGTGCGGTCGGGCGTGCGGTGGAGTGAAGTATAGGAAGTGCAGACGCTGGGAGCGGTTTTGCGGGGGTGCGGGGAGTGTGGGTGGCATTGGGGGAGGGGAGCAGGGTTTGGGTGTGTAGGACAGGGGTTTGAGGGGCGCGCGCGCTGCTTGCTGGTGTTTGCCTGCCCTTGCGGGAGTCGGGCCTCCATGATGTGGCACCTCCCCGGCGGAGGCCGGGGTCCAGTTGGGACACGTCGCTAACTGAGGGCGGCGCTTCGTTATTACCACCTTTCCAACTGGGCCCCGGCCTTCGCCGGGGTGGTGGTTTAGGGGGGGGCTGGGTGGTGCCTCACTGGCAGAACCCAAACCTCGTATCGCCCCTGTGTCGTGTTCACCCGCGAAGGCGGGTGCCCAGTCTGGGTCCCCGCCTTCGCGGGGAAACATACTTTTGTCGGATGGAGCGTTTCACCGGTAGCTTCGGCGCTTCCCCACGAACGAAAACGGGCGCGGCCTTTCGGTCGCGCCCGTTCTTTGGTCTCAGCGTCCTGCGTTAGCCGAAAGTGCGCTGCCACCAGCCGCGGCGGGGGGCGCCGTCGGGGTCGTCGTTGGCGCCGTCGTTGGTGTCCGAGGTCGCGACGTCCTGGGGCTGGACTTCGGCCTTGGGCGGGGTGGTTGCGATCGGCTCGGCGAGGGGCTCGCCGGTCGGGGCGGCATCGCCGGCATCGACCACGGCTGCTTTCCGCGGACGACCGCGGGGCTTGGCGACCTTGGCGGGCGCTTCCTCGACGATCTCTTCAACCGCCGGGGCTTCGACCACCGCGTCCGACGCCTTGCGACGCGCACGCTTGGGCTTGGGCGCCGACGCTTCGATCGTCTCGGCGGGCGTTGCGCTCACCTCGTCCATCGTCGCCTCTGCGACCGCTTCGCGACGGCGACGGCCGGGCTTCGGTGCAGCCGGCTCGGCCGCGACGGGCTCCGGAGCGATCGGCGCCGGAACCACTGGCTCCGGTGCAACCGTCTCGGCGTCCGCTTCGACCGCGCGGGGCTTGCGACCACGGCGAGCCTTGGGGGCTGCATCGGCGACCGCCTCGGCGATGTTCGCCGCTGCGGCTGCTGCACGGGCACGCGGACGACGGCGCATCTTCGGACCCTCAACGACTTCCGCCACCGGAGTTTCCTCGACGACCGGTTCGAACGCCGGCTCGTAAGGCGGCTCGGCATAGGTCGACTCGACCGGCTCATAGGCTTCCGGCTCGGGGGCCTCGGCGATCAGCTGGGCGTCGTCGACGCTGCTGACGACGACCGACTGGCCGTTCTCGGCGCCCTGCTCGTTGCGGCGACCGCCACGACGTCCCCGACGACCGCGCCGACGACGACCTTCGCCCTCTGCGCCGTTAGCCTGCTCGGCAGGTGCGCCAGCCGAGACCATTTCGCCACCGCCGACTTCGACGATCTCGCCCTCGACCTCGTCGATCTCCTCGACGTTGGTGTCGGCGTCCTCGAACGTGCCGTCCTCGTTGACGCCCTCAGCTGCACCTTCCTCACCGGGACGCGCGCGACCGCGACGACCGCGGCGACGACGACGCTTCTTGCCGCCTTCACCGTCCGCATCGCGAGCCTCACGGGGCGCGCGCTGCTCGCCGTTACCTTCGCGACCCCCCTCACGACGACGCGGCTGCTCGGCCTCGGCCTCCTCGACCTCTTCTTCCTCGATCTCGTCCTCGATCTCCTCGGGGAGGTCGTCCTCGTCTTCCTCGATGATCTGGACGAACTTCGGCGCGTGCGCGGGCGGCGGGCCGCTGGCCTCGACCGTCATGTGTGCGCCTTCCTCGTCCTGGCCGGGGATGATCTCGACGATCACGCCGTAGCGATCCTCGATCTCGGCGATGTCGGCGCGCTTGCGGTTGAGGATGTAGACCGCCGCTTCCTGGCTCGCGCGCAGGGTGAGCAGCGAACCGCGACCGCGGGCGGCCTCGTCCTCGATGAGGCGAAGCGCGGAGATGCCCGACGACGATGCGGTGCGAACGAGGCCGGTGCCCTCGCAATGCGGGCAGGCGCGGGTCGACGCTTCGAGCACGCCGGTGCGCAGGCGCTGGCGGCTCATTTCCATCAGGCCGAACGACGAGATGCGGCCGATCTGGATGCGCGCGCGATCGTTCTTGAGCGCCTCCTTCATCGCCTTCTCGACCTTACGGACGTTGGAATTGTTATCCATGTCGATGAAGTCGATGACGACGAGCCCGGCCATGTCGCGCAGGCGGAGTTGGCGGCCGATTTCCTGGGCTGCCTCGAGGTTGGTCGCGGTCGCGGTCTGCTCGATGCTATGCTCGCGCGTCGACCTCCCCGAGTTGATGTCGATCGAGACGAGCGCCTCGGTCGGGTTGATGACCAGGTAGCCGCCCGACTTCAGCTGGACGACGGGGTGGTACATCGCGGCAAGCTGATCCTCGACGCCGGCGCGCTGGAACAGCGGCACGGGGTCGGCGTAATGCTTGATGCGCCGTGCGTGCGTCGGCATCAGCAGGCGCATGAACTCGCGCGCCTGACGATAGCCGTCCTCGCCCTCGACGATGACCTCTTCGATTTCCTTGTTGTAGATGTCGCGGATCGCGCGCTTGATCAGGTCGCTGTCGCCGTAGACGAGCGCGGGGGCCGACGCTTTGAGCGTGGCTTCGCGGATGCCGTCCCAGAGACGCGCAAGGTAATCGAAGTCGCGCTTGATCTCGACCTTCGAGCGCTGGAGGCCCGCGGTGCGGACGATGCAGCCCATCGACGGCGGCAGCTGCATGTCGGCCATGATCGTCTTGAGACGCTTGCGATCGCCTGCGTTCGAGATCTTCCGCGAGATGCCGCCGCCGTGCGACGTGTTCGGCATCAGCACGCAGTAGCGACCGGCGAGCGACAGGTAGGTGGTCAGCGCTGCGCCCTTGTTGCCGCGCTCCTCCTTGACGACCTGGACGAGCAGCACCTGGCGGCGATGGATCACGTCCTGGATCTTGTAGCGGCGGCGCAGGTTCATGCGACGCTCGCGCAGGTCCTCGACCGCGGCATCGTCGGCACTCGGCTTGCGCTTGCGGCGGGGTGCTTCGCCCGCTTCGCCACCTTCGAGTTCCTCGGCGACGTCGGGATCTACCCCGCCATCGTCCTCGAAGCGCTCGATGTCGTCCTCGTCGTCACCCTCGTCTTCGTCCGAGTCGTAGTCGGCGCGAAGGGCGGCTTCCTCGGCGGCGTGCTCGGCTTCCTCACGGAGCAGCGCGTCGCGATCTTCCTTGGGGATCTGGTAGTAATCGGGGTGGATCTCGCTGAACGCGAGGAAGCCGTGGCGATTGCCGCCGTAATCGATGAACGCCGCCTGGAGCGACGGCTCGACCCGCGTGACCTTGGCGAGGTAGATATTGCCCTTGAGCTGCTTGCGTTCGGCACTCTCGAAATCGAATTCCTCGATCCGGTTACCCTTGACGACTGCGATCCGGGTCTCTTCCCGGTGGCGTGCGTCGATCAGCATGCGCGTTGTCATTATAGATTCTCCGCGCGCGCGCCGGGCCTGTCGGCAGCCGTCGCGCGCTTGATGGTGGTGCGGTCGGGCACGGACGCCCGGACTCGCGGATGGTGTGCGAAACTGCCTCTGCGCGAAGTGCATGCCGCGGGAACTCTCCCTGCGGCGCCCGCACGACCGCGAGTCCGTCGGCGAAGGCCGGTCGGAGTGCGGGGCGGGGGGAATGCGTCATTCGAGCGTCAACCTGAATTGCCGCGCCGGCGAGAATCCGCTGGCGGGCGTCGAGACCGGCGCGTCGCTGGTAAAATCCAGGCGACACACGGCTGTACGACAGGACTAGCACTGCATACCCGATCTCGCAACTAGCCCCGGAAAGGCTGGTTTCGCGGGCGTTTCGGCTCGAAATAGGGGCAGCGAGGCGCAGACTTGCCGGGGCGGCAGAGCCTTGCCGGCAAATACGTGGCAAACGGCAAATTAACCGCACTGCGCAACCGCGTCTTGTGATGCGAGGCGCTATCGCTCGCTCGCAGAGATCGGATGTATCGATCAAAGGGGTGTAGCATGGGTTTTCGCTGGACCGGCGGCAGGGCCGCACGGCAAGGACGCGGGGTGTTGACGGTCATTGCCCTCATCGCCGGCTGGCTGGCGAGCGTCCCCGCCTGGGCGGCGACCGTGCAGAGCGTCGCGATCCGGGACGGGCGGATCGTCATCCGCTTCGACGAGGCGGTCGGCGATGCCGCCAGCCGCGTGCTGACCGGGCCGCGACAGATCGCGGTCGACGTGTCGGGCGCTACGCCGGGGCGGGAGGTCGTCGGACGCGGGCTGGTGACCGGCGTCACGCAGATGCGCAGTGGTCGATCGGGGATGCGGATGGTGTTCGATCTGGCCGAGCCGGCGATCGTCACAGATGGCGGCTTCGACTCCGACGGGCGCGAGCTGACGCTGGCATTGCGCACGGTCGATTACGATCAGTTTGCGGAAGCCGGGATCGCCGGGCCGCTGAACTTCTTCCCGTTCAATTTTGGGGCTGCGTCGCGGCCGAAGTACAAGGTGTCGGTGCCGGTGCCGCCCAAGGCGCGGGGCATGAAACTGCCGCGCGTGCAGGGCGACGACACGCGACCGCTGGTGGTGATCGATGCGGGGCATGGCGGTGTCGATCCCGGCGCGATCGGGCCGAACGGGCTGCGCGAGAAGGACGTGACGCTGAAGGTCGCCAAGGCGATCCGCGACGAGTTGCTCGCATCGGGGCGCGTCCGCGTGGCGCTGACGCGGAACGACGACCGCTATTTGATTCTGCGCGAGCGGTACGGGGTCGCGCGGCGGCTCAAGGGTGATCTGTTCATCTCGATCCACTGCGACAGCACTGGCTCGGAGAATGCTACCGGTGCGACGGCGTACACGTTGTCCGAGGTGGCGTCGGACAAGGAGGCCGCACGGCTGGCGGCGCGCGAGAACAAGGCCGATGTGATCTCGGGCGTCAATCTCGGCGAGGCGCCCGCGGACGTGTCGTCGATCCTGATCGACCTGACGCAACGCGAGACTATGAACGCGTCGGCGACCTTCGCGCGACTGCTCGGGCGGGAGGCCAGGCCGTTGATGCCGTTGAAGGCGAACTTCCACCGGATGGCGTCGCTGATGGTGCTGAAGGCGCCGGACATGCCGTCGATCCTGTTCGAGACGGGGTATATCTCGAACCCGCAGGACGCGGCGTTCCTGGACAGCAGCGAGGGGCGGCACCGGATCGCGGAGAGCGTCACGCGGGCGGTCGAAGTGCATTTCGCTCGGCGGATGGCGACGCGGTAGGTCTGGGTTGCGGGTTGGGCGAGGTCAGCCCGCCCTTCCTTGTTCTCCCGCGAAGGCGGGAGCCCAGTCTGGACTCCCGCCTTCGCGGGAGAACATGCTTCTGGCGGGAGTTGCGGTTTCCTCCCGCCCCACATCGTGTCACAAGTCGCCCGAATTGCTTTGAGGCTGACCAGATGACCGACGCGACGCGGGGCGTAACCGACACGGGCCCCGAGACCAGCATGCGCGAGCTTACGTTTCGCGGGATCGTGCTCGGCGGGATCATCACGCTGCTGTTCACCGCGGCTAACGTGTATCTCGGGCTCAAGATCGGGCTGACGTTCGCGACGTCGATCCCGGCTGCGGTGATCTCGATGGCGGTGCTGCGGTTGTTCAAGGATTCGACGATCCTCGAGAACAACATCGTCCAGACGATCGCGTCCGCGGCGGGCACGCTGGCGGCGATCATCTTCGTGCTGCCGGGGCTGGTGATGATCGGCTGGTGGCAGGGCTTTCCGTTCTTCACCACCGCGGCGATCACGATGTTCGGCGGCGTGCTCGGCGTGCTGTTCTCGGTACCGCTGCGTCGTGCGCTCGTCGTCGACACCGTGTTGCCGTATCCGGAAGGCCGCGCGGCCGCCGAGGTGCTGAAGGTCGGCGCGGGTAGTCGCGAAGGCGGCGAGGAAAGCGCGCGCGGGCTTGGCATCATCGTCGCCAACGCGGTCGTCTCGGCCGGGTTCGCGATCCTGACGCAGACCAAGCTCGTCGCCGCCGAAGCCGCGACGTGGTTCCGCGTGGGCGCTGGCGCGACCGGGATTTCGGGCGGGCTGTCGTTCGCGTTGCTCGGCGCGGGGCATCTGGTCGGCATCTCGGTCGGTATGGCGATGTTTGCGGGGGTGGTGATCGGCTGGTGGATCCTGCTGCCGATCCTGACCTCGGGCGGGAGCGTCACCGGGACCGCGGAGGTGATCGCCAACACCGTGTTCCGCTCGGACGTGCGCTTCTTTGGCGCGGGCGTGATCGGTGTCGCGGCGATCTGGACGTTGTTGAAGATCGCCGGGCCGGTGGTCGGCGGCGTCCGTTCGGCGCTGGCAGCGTCGGCCGCGAAGCGTGGCGGCGAAGTGCTGGCCCTCGAAGAGCGCGACATTCCGATCGGGATCGTCGGGATCGGCTCGCTGGCGATGCTAGTGCCGATCGGCATCCTGTTGTGGACCGTGCTGCAGGGCGGTCCGCTGGAGGCGTCGGCGATCGGGCTGATCGCGGGGAGCCTCGTGTTCATCCTCGTCATCGGTCTCGTGATCGCGGCGGTGTGCGGGTACATGGCGGGGCTGATCGGCGCGTCGAACTCGCCGGTATCGGGGATCGGCATCCTCGCGATCCTCGCGGCGTCGATCCTGCTGGTGTCGTGGTTCGGTCGCGCTATCGAGCCGGGGACGACGCAGGCCTTGGTCGCCTACGGACTGATCGTCACGGGCATCGTGTTCGGGATCGCGACGATCTCGAATGACAATTTGCAGGATCTGAAGACGGGCCAGCTGGTCGGCGCGACGCCGTGGAAGCAGCAGGTCGCGCTGCTGATCGGCGTGGTGTTCGGCTCGATCGTGGTGCCGCCGGTGTTGAACTTGCTGGGGAGCACGCTCGGGTTTGCCGGTGCGCCGGGGGCGGGGCCGAATGCGCTGGCGGCGCCTCAGGCGGCGTTGATCTCGGCGCTCGCGAAGGGTGTGCTGGGGGGGAACCTCAATTGGGCGATGATTGGGTATGGGGCGCTTACCGGTGTGGTCGTGATCGCGGTCGACGAGTTGCTTGGCAAGGCGGGGAAGCTGCGGTTGCCGCCGCTCGGGGTCGGGCTCGGTGTGTATTTGCCGATGTCGGTGACGTTGCCGGTCACGATCGGGGCTGTAGTGGGGTTTGCGTATGATCGCTGGGCGGACCGGGCTCGGGATCCTGAGCTGGCCAAGCGGATGGGTGTGTTGACCGCGACAGGGATGATCGTCGGGGAGTCGCTGTGGGGCGTCGGCTTTGCGGGGATCGTGTATCTGACCAACAAGGAGACGCCGTTGGCGTTGGTTGGGGATGGGTTTGCTGGCGTGGCGCTGGTTGGCGGGACGCTGTTGTTCGCGGTGCTGACTTGGGTGATGTACCGGCGGACGATGGCTGCTTCGCGCTAGTCTCGTGCCCTCACCCTTCCCACCCGGCAAGCGCCGGGCGGGCCCCTTCCCTCTCCCCCGAGGGGAGAGGGGGTAAGTGAGCGTGTTTCCCCGCAAAGGCGGGGATCCAGACCGGGGTCCCGCCTTCGCGGGAGAACAAGACCCCCTCCCGTTCGTGCTGAGTAGCGACCGAGTAGCTTCGCAGAAGCGTATCGAGGGCGCGTATCGAAGCATGGGTTCCGCGC
The DNA here is from genome assembly GCF_900115295.1 of Sphingomonas sp. OK281. Taxonomy (GTDB): domain Bacteria; phylum Pseudomonadota; class Alphaproteobacteria; order Sphingomonadales; family Sphingomonadaceae; genus Sphingomonas. The sequence continues at coordinate 888,128 of NZ_FOVZ01000002.1, forward strand.
GCCAACCTGTCCTTCGATACGCCCTCTCGATACGCTGCAAGAGCAGCTACTCGATGGCTACTCAGGACGAACGGAAGAGGGGTGGAACGAAGAGGGGGACGGAAGAGGAGACGGAATGGAGGACGGGCGCAACGGAGGACGGGTGAGCGCCCGCTCCATTTGAGCCATGCCCCCCTCACTTCATCGCAGCAAGCATGTCCTTGATCGGCACGAACGCGAAGCCCACCGAGCTGTCCGCGATCCCGTACGGCATGAAGATCGTATCGCCATGCTTCAACGCGCCGCAGCTATAGACGACGTTGGGCACATACCCCTCGCGGTCCTGGTCCTTCGCGGCCAGGATCGGCTGGCTCGTCCGGCCGATCACCTTCGACGGATCGTCCTTGTCGAGCAGCACCGCGCCGATCGAATACTTCCGCATCGCGCCGACGCCGTGGGTCAGCAGCAGCCAACCCTCGTCGAGTTCGATCGGCGGGCCGCAATTGCCGATCTGCACCAGCTCCCACGGATATTCGGGCGTCAGGATCTTCTCGCCGTCGTCCCAGTCGGTCAGCGTGTCCGACTTGAGCAGGAACAAATTCTCGCCGTCCTGCCGGCCGATCATCATGTACTGGCCGTTCACCTTCCGCGGGAACAGCGCCATGCCCTTGTTGCGCGCCGCCGGGCCGGTCATCGGCACGAGGTCGAACGCGCGGAAATCGCGGGTGCGCATCAGTTCGGACTGGATCACCGAGCCGTTATACGCGGTGTAGGTGCCGATCCACTCGTAATCGCCGTCGTCGTGCTGGAAGCGGACGATGCGGAGATCCTCTAGGCCCTTCGACTGCGCCTGCGTGATCGGGAAGATCACCGTGCCGCTGAGCGTGCTGTCGCGGTGGCGATAGACGGTGACGGGGCCGATCGGCATCTCGTCCTCACCGCTGCCGACCGCGTCGGTCGCGGTCGCGAACGGCGGCTCGGGCGCGAGCTTCATCTGGTTTTCGCAGGTGATGATCCCCTCGCGGAACGCCACGGAGGAGATGTGGCCCTCGCCGACTGCGCGCAGGCTCATGAGAATGCGCATCGAGCCCGGCGGCATGCCCGACTGGTCGAAATGCGGCACCGCGCTAGGGTTCATCAGCGCGGCGGCGGCGTAGCTGTATTCGTGGCAGAAATACGCGCCGATCAGCTGGCGCTTCTCGTCACCGATCTCCGCGCCGTTCAGCCCGAGCATGTCCTCGATCTGGTCGTAGCGCGTCATGAACACGCGCCGCGTCTGCCAGTGGCGTGCCTCGAAATCCTTCAGCACGACCTCGAGTTGCGCACGCGCCTGTGCGGGCGACATTTCCAGCACTTCGCCGACGAGCCGCTCGGTGCGGCTCGGTGCGCCGCCGTGACCGCCCCAAGCGATATGGAACGGCCGCACGACGACACGCGAAGGGTCCGCGTGCAGCCGCAGCTGGTGGTTGAACAGATCCATCGTAGCAGTGCCCCGCGTCGTTCCACTCAGCGCACCGTCGCCTGTCAGGCTGTCTCTAGCGTGGCTAGGCGACGACGCGCGCCGCTCCTGCCACGCTTTGCGCTGCCTTTGATACCCCTGAAATGGCACAACTTGCGAGTTGGAGCGCCAAAATCGACTCGGCACCCTGGTTTCGGTTGAGCCCGGTCGGCATCAAACCGTCATAGCAACCGCCATCCGCGACGCTCGCGAGCGGCAGGTCGAGGTCGTTGACGCCGAGGAACCAGCCGTAGGCGCGCAACGCTTCGTCACGCCAGCGCACGTCGCCGGTCGCGTCATAGGCCGCGGCGCACGCATCGACGGTCGCCTGCGCCTCGAGCGGCTGCTGGTCGAACTGCAACGGCTCCGCATAAGGCCGGTTGAAGCTCTCCGACCCGACCGCGCGGAAGCGACCCTCCGGCGAGGTCTGCTTGGCGACGATCCAGTCGAGCGTGGCGAGGCCGCAATCGATCAGGTCCTGACGACCGAGCGCCTGGCCTGCGCGGATCAGCGCCTGCGGGAGGCGCGTATTGTCGTAGGCGAGGACGATCTCGAACCACTGCCACTCGGGACGGCGCGCCTTGGCGAGCAGGTCGAGATGGACCTTGGGGAAGGCTTCGAGGATCGACAGCGACAGCTGGTGACCGGGCTTGGCCTCCAGCATCGCCGCCGCGCCGAGCATCGCGAACGCCTGCGCGCGCAAGGAGCCGAGTTCGAGCGCCATCGATGCGGTCGAATCGAACATCGCTGTCGCCCAGTCGCGGTGCTTGGCAGCTTGCGCATCGCGCGCGGTGACGCCGAGCGACCAGAGCGTGCGGCCGTTCGAATCTTCCGACCCCGAATCCTCGCACCAGGTGCGATCGAAGTTCATGAAGTTGCGGAACCGGCGCGTGTCCGGATTCCACGCATACTGCACGAACGACGCGTAGATTGTCATCCACTTGTCGCGGGTGACATCGTCGAGGTCGGGCAGCGCGCTCATCAGCATCAGCGCACGACAATTGTCGTCGATGCAGTAGCCGTGACGACGATCGGGGATCGAATAGATCGAATGCTGGAGCATCCCGGTCGAATCGCTCATCCGCTCCACGGCGGCGAAATCAGGCGTCAGCTGCTTCAGCGGGGCTGGCACCTTGGCGAGGCGAAAAGGGCGCGCCGCCACGATCGCACGGATCTCCGTCATCATCGCCTCGGCGAGCTTAGGCCAGATCATCGTGCGGCCGCGCGCATAGGCACACTCGGCCAGACGATTGCGATCGCGGTCGTTCGACATCAGCGCATCGATCTCGCGCGCGAACGCGTCGACGTCACCGAACGGGACGAGCACGCCGTGGCCATCCGCGAGGATCTCGGTAGCGTGCACGTACGGCGTCGAGATGACGGGCTTGCCGACACCGATCGCGTAGCTGAGCGTGCCCGACGTGATCTGCGCGGGGTTGGTATACGGCGTCACATAGACGTCCGACGCCTGGAGATAATCGAGCAGTTCGCCATGCTCGAGGAAGGCATCGACGAACGAGACGTTGTCGGCGACGCCCTTTTCGGCGGCGAGCGCCTTCAGCTTGTCGCGGTACTTCTCACCCTCGTACGCGACGAGGTTCGGGTGGGTCGCGCCGAGCACGACGTACAACAGGTCGGGATGCTTCGCGATCACCGCGGGGAGCGCGTTGATGACCGTCTCGATCCCCTTGTTGGGAGCGAGCAGGCCGAACGTCAGCATGACCTTGCGGCCTTCCCAGCCGAACTTGTCCTTCAGCACGGCCGGATCGAGCAGGTCGCGATCGGGCACGCCGTGCGGGATCATGACGATCTGGCGCGAGTTCGCACCATAGACACGCTGGAGGATGTCGCGGCCTCGCTCGGCCATGACGACCACGCGGGCAGCGCGACGGAGCAACCCTTCGAGCACGCGGCGCTCATCGGCATTGGGCTTTTCGAGGATCGTGTGCAGCGTGACGATGACCGGCAGCGTGGTGCGATCGAGCAGCGCGAGGATGTGCTCGCCTGCCGGGCCGCCGAAGATGCCGTATTCGTGCTGGAGCCAGATCGCCTGCGCGCCGCTGGCCTCGATCTTCCGCGCGGTGTCGATATAGGCCGACAGCTCGGGCTCGGGGATCGTACCGGTGACTTCGGCCGGGTAGTCGTATTTGCCGGGATGATCGTCCATCGCGTAGACGTCGACGGCGATCTCGGGGAAGCGCGCGCGCATGGCCGTGAAAACGTCGGTCGTGAAAGTGGCGATGCCGCACTGTCTCGGCAGGAAATTACCGATCAGCGCCAGTCGCGCGATATTCCCACCGTCCGCCGGTTTCACCATACCCTGTCCCTCGTTTGAGCGCGCACTTCTGGGAGAACCCGGTCGCGCATCCATTTGAACGGTTCAGGTAGCATAAAGTTTCATCACATACTGCAGTGCAGCACGGGAATAATATCAATCTAAATCAAATCGATATTTCGCGTCCTCGTCCTGGGCCCTCAACCGCGACCGCGATAGGAGGCCACTCCCTGGTCCGGCAGCCACAGATCTTGCGGCGGTGCACTCGATTGCCAGAACACGTCGATCGGGATTCCGCCACGCGGATACCAATAGCCGCCGATGCGCAGCCACGCCGGTTTCATCTCGTCGAACAGGCGCTCGCCGATGCCGACGGTGCAATCCTCGTGGAACCCGGCATGGTTGCGGAAGCTGCTCAGGAAGAGTTTGAGCGACTTGGATTCGACGATCGTCTCGCCGGGGACATAGTCGATGACGAGATGCGCGAAGTCGGGCTGGCCGGTGACGGGGCACAGCGACGTGAACTCGGGCGCCGCGAACCGGACCAGGTACGTGCGACCCGGCCGCGGGTTCGGAACATAATCGAGCACGGCCTCTTCTGGAGAGGCGGGGAGGGCGCTGTTCTGGCCGAGATGCAATGGGTTCTGGGGAGCGGTCATGTGCCGCCATGTAGGATGTACAGGGGGTGCCGCAAAGTGGGTTACATGTTTGATATTGGCTTTGCCCGCTCGTCATCCCCGCGGAGGCGGGGACCCATATCCTCAAACCGTCGCGATCATGCCGCGAAGCCTGCCAGTATGGGTTCCCGCCTGCGCGGGAATGACGAGCGCAGGCTTGTGACGATGGGGGCCGCAGCGTGACCGTCAGCACACTCGTACCGATCCTCGGCGACCAACTCACGATCGACCTTGCTTCGCTGCGCGACTGTGATCCCGAAACCACGATCGTGCTGATGATGGAGGTCGCCGAGGAGACGACCTATGTCCGTCACCACAAGCGCAAGATCGCGTACATCCTGTCGGCGATGCGGAATCATGCCGAGGCGCTGCGCGAGGCCGGGTGGACGGTCGAATACACACAGCTCGACGACCCCGATAATGCGGGCAGCTTCACCGGCGAGATCGCGCGCGCGGTCGAGCGGCATGACCCCGAGCAGATCGTCGTCACGGAGGGTGGCGAGTGGCGGGTGATGGCGATGCTCGAAAGCTGGGAGACGCTGTTCGGCATCCCGGTCGAGATCCGCAGCGACGACCGTTTCCTCGCCAGCCATGCCGATTTCGAGACCTGGGCGGCGGAGCGCAAGTCGCTGACGATGGAGTGGTTCTATCGCCAGATGCGGACGCGCACCGGACTGTTGATGACCGCTGGCAAGCCGGAGGGCGGTCGCTGGAACTTCGACAAGGAGAACCGCAAGCCCGCGAAGAACGACCTGCTGATGCCGCGCCCGCTGGTCTTCAAGCCGGACGCGATCACGCAGGATGTGCTGGCGCTGGTGGCGGAGCGGTTCGCGGATCATCCGGGGAGTCTCGACGGGTTCGGATACGCCGTGACCGCGAAGGATGCGGAGCGGCAGGCGGCGAACTTTTTCAAGCACGCGCTGGCGCAGTTCGGGGATTACGAGGATGCGATGCTCACCGGCGAGCGGCATCTGTGGCACTCGATCCTGTCGCCGTACATCAATTCGGGGCTGCTCGATCCGCTCGACCTGTGCCGGCGGGCGGAGGCGGAGTATCGCGCCGGGCGCGCGCCGCTCAACGCGGTCGAGGGGTATATCCGCCAGATCATCGGCTGGCGCGAATATATGCGCGGGATCTATTGGCGCGAGGGACCGGATTACGTCGAGCGCAACTTCCTCGACCATCACCGCGAACTCCCCGGCTGGTACTGGACCGGCGAGACCGACATGCACTGTCTGCGCGAGGCGATCGGCCAGACGCTGGAGACCGCTCACGCGCATCACATCCAGCGGCTGATGGTAACGGGTAATTTCGCGCTGCTGATCGGCGCGGACCCGGCCAAGGTGCACCTCTGGTATCTTGAGGTGTATGTCGACGCCTACGAGTGGGTGGAACTGCCCAACACGCTGGGGATGAGCCAGTTCGGCGATGGCGGGCTGCTCGGGTCGAAGCCGTATATCTCGTCGGGCGCGTATATCGATCGGATGTCCGATTATTGCGGGAGCTGCCGGTACAACGTGAAGCAGCGGATCGGGCCCGATGCGTGCCCGTTCAACGCGCTGTATTGGGATTTCCTAGCGCGGCACGAGGACAAGCTCGGGCGCAACAACCGGCTGGCGATGCCGTATCGCAACTGGGCGAAACAGTCGGAGGCGGACCGCGAGGCGACGCGTGCGCAGGCGGCGGGGTTCCTCGCCTCCCTCGACGCGAGCGGCCCGGCTGGCTACTGACCGATCGAGCACAAGGAGCGGCATATGGACGCGTTGGTAAGCACCGAATGGCTGGCGAACGAACTGGGCGCGAGCGATCTTCGGATCGTCGACGCGACACACGCGGAAGGGCGCGATGCGGCGGCGGAGTATGAGGCGGCGCATATCCCCGGCGCGGTGTTCATGAACCTCAGCGAGTTGCGCGATACCGATAGCGACCTGCCGAATACTCTGCCCTCGGCGGAGAAGTTCGCGAGCCGGATGCAGACGCTGGGGCTCGGCGATGGCAGCCGGATCGTGCTGTACGACAGCTCGCCCTGGCACACGGCCGCGCGGGCGTGGTGGATGCTGCGGCTGTTCGGCGCGCACAACGTCGCGATCCTCGATGGTGGGTTCGCCAAATGGCAGGCCCAGGGGCGCGAGACCGCGACGGGGAAAGAGACGCCGCGGCATCGCCACTTCACGACCTGGGCGGACCTGAAGGGCGTGCGCAATCTCGACCAGATGAAGGCGAACGTCGCAAGCGGCGCGGAGCAGGTGCTCGACGCGCGGTCCGCGACGCGCTTCACCGGCGCGGAGGAAGATCCGCGGCCGGGCACCGCGCCGGGGCATATTCCGGGCTCGAAGAACCTGCCGCAGGGCGCTGTGTTCAACGCGGACGGCACGTGGAAGACCGGCGACGCGCTCAAGGCCGAGTTCGACAAGGCGGGCATCGACCTGGCGAAGCCGATCGTGATGACCTGCGGCTCGGGCATTACCGCGTCGGTGCTCGCGTTCGGCGCGCACCTGCTCGGCAGCGACGCGGCGCTGTATGACGGGAGCTGGTCCGAATGGGGCGGCGATCCCGAGACACCAAAGGCGACAGGCACGGCATGAGCGACACGAACAAGCCGGTCGGCGACGCGACCAAGGTCGTCCTCGCCGGTCGTCGCCCGGAATGGACTCAAGGAATCGTCAGTCCGCCGGTCTGGCGCGCCTCGACGATCCTGTACGACTCGGTCGGCCATCTCCGCGACAGCGCCACGCGCGATACGCATCACCGGCTGTTCTACGGGCGGAAGGGTACGCCGACGCAGTGGAGCCTCGCCGACGCGCTGACCTCGCTCGAGCCCGGTGCGGAAGGGACGTTCCTCTATTGCTCTGGCGTTGCGGCGATCGCGGCGGCACTGCTGTCTGTGCTGTCGCCTGGCGACGAACTGCTGTTGGTCGACAGCGCTTACGACCCGACGCGCGGCATGGCTGGCGGGCTGCTCAAGCGGTTCGGCATCACCACGCGTTATTACGACCCGATGATCGGTGCGGGCATCGCCGACCTGATCGGCGAGAACACGCGAGCGATCTTCATGGAAAGCCCCGGTTCGCTGAGCTTCGAGGTGCAGGACGTTCCTGCGATCGTCGCCGCTGCGAAGGCGAGGGGCGTGACTACGCTGCTCGACAACACCTGGGCGACCCCGCTGTTCTTCCCCGCGATCGAGCGTGGCGTCAATTTGACGATCCTCGCCGGCACCAAATACGTCGTCGGCCATTCGGATGTCATGCTCGGCTCGGTCACCGCCGCGCCGGGCCATTTCAAGAAACTGCGCGAGACGAGTTTCCAGCTTGGCCAGGTCGCCAGCCCCGACGATTGCTGGCTCGGCAGCCGGGGCCTGCGCACGATGGCGGTCCGCCTGGCGCAGCACCAGTCGAGCGCCCTCCAGATCGCAAACTGGCTCAAATCGCGCCCCGAAGTCGCGCAGGTGCTCCACCCCGCGCTCCCCGACTGTCCTGGCCACGACCTGTTCGTCCGCGACTTCAAGGGCTCCAGCGGCCTGTTCTCGTTCGTCCTCAACGGCGGCGACGAGGCATCGCGTGCCGTCCTGATCGATACCCTGCAACTGTTCGGCATAGGCTATAGCTGGGGCGGGTTCGAAAGCCTCGCCATCCCCGCCGACCCGCACCGCTACCGAAGCGTCACCCAGCGCGCCGCCGCCGGGCCGATGGTCCGCCTCCAGATCGGTCTCGAAGATCCCGCCGACCTGATCGCCGACCTCGAAGCCGGGCTGGATGCTTTTCGGCAAGCGCGCGGCTAGCGGTTCATCCGCAGTTTTCATCGCCGCGTCATCCGCACGATAGGTCCGCGTCACTACCCTATTCGCAGGTGGACCAGTGGGACGGGTGATGACGGAGACTCAGGGCGATCTGTTGGGCAGCCTCGTCGTCCTTGTGAGTACGGCAATGCTGCTCACCGCGGTCCACCGCGCCAGTGCGTCGCGCGACACGCCGGAGGTTCGCTGGCTCGTGGTATCGAGCATCATCCTGTCGATCGCCGGCGTCGCCATCGTTATTCTGACGTAAAAGTGCTTGTCGGCATCGTCGGCACGATGGCGAAGGTGAGGGGCTTGGCCGGCAGGGTTCGCAAGCCAATCGTGGCCCTTCGGATACATTCGGTGTGGCTCTTGCGCAACATGAGTCGCGTCAAACCCCGGATGTACGCAAGATTCGCTTGTGCGTCGCACCACGGACTGTCACACGTTCGTCACCGCAAGAAAGACTGCACTTGGAGGCCATGCCTCGATAGATGCGGCGTCGGCGGTTGCAGGCGGGGACATCGAATTTCCAGTATCGAAAGGGAAACGATGCGCTTCACCACTATTCTTCTCGGCGGCATTGCTTTGGCTGTCGTCGCTACGCCAGCGTTCGCACAGGATGCGGCCACGGCTCCTCCCAAGGAGGTCACCGTCTCCGGCTCGGTCGGCCTCACCAACGACTATCGCTTTCGCGGCGTGTCGCAGTCGGACGAGAACCTTGCGGTCCAGGGCGGCATCACGATCGCGCACAAGAGCGGCGTGTACATCGGCACCTGGGGCTCGAACCTCGCAGGGTGGGGCACGTTCGGCGGCTCCAACATGGAGCTCGACCTGATCGCGGGCTACAAGACGCCGATCGGCGGCGGTGGCACGATCGACGTCGGCGCGACCTGGTACATGTATCCAGGCGGCTTCGACAACACCGACTTCATCGAGCCCTATGCCAAGCTGTCGGGCACCGTCGGCCCGGTCGCGCTGCTCGCCGGTGTCGCCTATGCGCCCAAGCAGCAGGCGCTGGGACCGTGGTACACCAATGGCACGTCGGCCGCGAACGGCGTGTACGACCGCGTCAACGCCAAGGACGACAATCTGTACCTCTGGGGCGATATCAGCAGCGGGATCCCGAACACGGGGCTGACCGTGAAGGCGCATGTCGGCCATTCGAACGGCAACAAGGGGCTTGGGCCGTTCGCGACCAGCGTGTCGCCGACGGGCGAATATTGGGACTGGCTGTTCGGTGCCGACTACGTGATCCCGACGACCCCGCTGACTCTGGGCGTGGCCTATGTCGACACCGACATCAGCAAGAGCGAGTCAGCGTATCTCCAGCCGAGCTTCAGCCGCGGCCAGGATGGCAGCGGGTCGATCGCTGGCGGCAAGGTGCTGGTGTCGCTGACCGCGGCGTTCTGATCGCCCGAAGAGGGGCGCGGCTCACTTTCCGCGCCCCTCTTCGACTGGCGAAGGTGTTTCCCGGCAAAGGCGGCGACCTAGTCTGGGCTCCCGCCTTTGCGGGAGAACGAGGGGGACTTGCCGAGATTGCCTCACTCCTGATTCCTGATCCCCCAAGCCGTCGCCCATCGAAAGCCGGGGTATCCCGAGGGGCAGGCGACGTTCGCAACACGGTGAGACCCCATCTTCCGCTGGGATGACGGGTCGGGTGCGGATGCGGGAACGGATCATTGTCCCGCTTCGGGCGATGCTGCGGCACCCAGGTACGAAAAAGGGCGGCCCCGCGAGGAGCCGCCCTTTTTCGTCAGCCACCAAGGCCGCAATCAGTTCGCAGTAGTCTTCGCGTCCTGGCCGTCGCCTTCCGGTGCAGCGACGATGTCGCGCGTCGTCGAGCCCTTGTCGACCACGGTCGTGCCGGGATCGCCAACGTTGGAGCGGATGCCGGGATCGTCGCTGTCCGCGCCTGCATCGGCGACGACGCCCGATTCCGCCGGGCTGCGTGCCGCGGCACCCCCGAACAGCGCATCGAGCGTCTGCGCGTTGGCGGCGGTATCCTGCGGACGGGCGGCGCCGGGCTGCGGCGGGACCAGTGCGAAGTCGGGCGGGATCACCAGCGGCGCCTGGCGCGCGACCGCGAACTCGTCCGGACGTGCGCGATCGAGGCTTCGGCCTGCGCCACAACCGGACAGGAGGGCCGCGCTCGCCAGACCGGCAGCCAGGGGTACGAACTTACGCATGGGAATTCTCCACAGGGGGCTTCTCGCGCACGAGGAGCGCCCGAACAAGCAGGACGAGCACGCCGACAGTAATCGCTGCATCGGCGACATTGAAGACCAAAAACGGACGCCACTCGCCGATATGCAGGTCGGCGAAATCGACCACATAGCCGAGCCGGATCCGGTCGAGGATATTGCCGATCGCGCCGCCGAGCACGAAGCCGAGAGCGACCTGATCGGTGGGGTTCTTCTCGCGCGTCATCCACACCGCGACGCCGACCGCGATCGCGCCGGTCAGCAGTACCAGCGCCCAGCGGGTGAGGTGCCCGTCGGCGGGGAGCAGCCCGAGCGAGATGCCGATGTTGGGCACGAAGCGCAGGTCGAAGAACGAGGTGATGGTCTGCGAATCGCCGAGCGAGTCGATCCCGAGCGGCTTGGTCACCGCCCATTTGCTGATCTGGTCGGCGAGGAAGAGGGCGGCGGCTGCCCCGAACCCGGCCTTGGGCAGGTTACGCATCGGCCACCACCTCGTCGCACCGGTTGCAGAGCTCGCCATCGACGGTCACCTCGGGGAGGTGGCGCCAGCAGCGGCCGCATTTGTGGAAGTCGGTGCGGGCGACGGTGACGGCGTCGCCCGGGGTCACCTTGGCGACGATGAAGGCTTCGGCGAGCGCGTCCGCGTCGAGCAGCATCGACGGCACGGTGATCTCCGCTTCCAAGCTGGAGCGCACGGTCTTCTCGCGGCGGAGCGGTTCGATCGCCTCGGTGACCTGGACGCGCAACTGGCGGATTTCGTGCCACTTGCTGCCGACCACGTCGTCGGCGTCGAGCGACGGCAGCGACGGCCATTCGAGATAGTGGACCGAGCTGTCGTCGCTCGGGAAGCGCGACTGCCACACTTCTTCCGCGGTGAAGCAGAGCACCGGCGCGGCGTAGCGGACGAGCGCGTGGAACAGCACGTCGAGGACGGTGCGGTACGACCGGCGCTTGATGTCGCTCGGCGCGTCGCAATAGAGCGAGTCCTTGCGGATATCGAAGAAGAATGCGGACAGGTCCTCGCTCGCGAAGTCGGTCAGCAGGCGCGTGTAGCGGTTGAACTCGTACGCTTCGGCCGCCTGGCGCAGCTCGGTGTCGATCATGCCGAGGCGGTGGAGCACGTAGCGCTCCAGCTCGGGCATGTCGGACACCGCGACGCGCTCCGACTCGTCGAAGTCTTCGAGTGCGCCGAGCATGTAGCGGAAGGTGTTGCGCAGCTTGCGGTATGCGTCGGAGGCGGTGGCGAGCACTTCCTTGCCGATCTTCACGTCGTCGAAATAGTCGGTCGAGGCGACCCACATGCGCAGGATGTCCGCGCCGGACTCGCCGATGATCTTGAGCGGATCGACGACGTTGCCGAGCGACTTCGACATCTTCCGGCCCTGGCCGTCGAGCGCGAAGCCGTGCGTGAGGACCGCGTCGTACGGTGCGCGACCGCGCGTGCCGCAGCTTTCGAGCAGCGACGACTGGAACCAGCCGCGATGCTGGTCCGAGCCTTCGAGGTACAGGTTCGCGCGCGTGCCTTCGCCATAGCGTGCTTCGACGGTGAAGACGTGCGTGCAGCCGGAGTCGAACCAGACGTCGAGGATGTCCTTCACGACCTCATAGTCGGCGAGGTCGTAGTCGGGGCCGAGCAGCGCCTGGTGGCCGTCGGCGTACCACGCATCCGCGCCGTTCTCGCGGAAGGCTTCGACGATGCGCGCGTTGACGGCGGGGTCGTTGAGGTACTGGCCGGTGGCGCGGTTGACGAACAGCGCGATCGGCACGCCCCAGGCGCGCTGGCGCGAGATGACCCAGTCGGGGCGGCCCTGCACCATCGACGTGATCCGGTTTTCCGCGCGCGCGGGGATCCAGGTGGTCGCGGCGATCGCGTCGAGCGCGATTTCGCGGAGGGTGGCGCCGTTGCCGCTCACTGCTTCTGCTCCCCTCCCGCTTGCGGGAGGGGTTGGGGGAGGGGAGGCGTCGAGCGCAGCATTTGCGGCACTGCCCTCCCCTAACCCCTCCCGCAGGCGGGAGGGGGATTCTGTCGCACGCCCGTCGGTGCTGAGCGACGTCGAAGCATCCATCGGGATGAACCATTGCGGGGTCGCGCGGAAGATCACCTTGGCCTTCGAGCGCCACGAATGCGGGTAGCTGTGCTTGAAGTCGTCGCTCGCCGCCAGCAACCCGCCGACCTCGCGCAGGTCCGAGCAGATCGGGCCGTCGGCGCTCACGAACTTCTTGTTGATGACGCTGCCCTGGCCGCCGAGCCATGCCCAGTCGGCGCGGTACATCCCCGCGCCGTCGATCGCGAAGACCGGGTCGATGCCGTATTGCTTGCAGAGTTCGAAATCGTCCTCGCCGTGGTCCGGCGCCATGTGGACGAGCCCGGTGCCAGCGTCGGTCGTGACGAACGCGCCGGGGAGGAACGGGCGCGGCTTCGCAAAGAACCCGCCGAGTGCGTGCATCGGGTGACGCGCGGTCGCGCCTTCGAGTTGCGAGCCTTTGATGTGCTTCGTCTCGAACAACGCCAATAGTTCGGGAACACGTCCACCAAGATCAGACCAGTCGGCAGCTTCAGCCCGCTTTTTCAAGCGTGCAATGAAACTGTCAAACAACTCGTTGGCAACCAACAAATTAACGCCAATCGGCAAGCCAAGTGCGCTCAGTCGTTCGTCAGATCGAGCAGTCTCTTCGGCGCCCATTCCGGGATCAGAATACAAATTGAAGACGAAATAATCGATCTCAGGCCCATAGCTCAGCGCCTGGTTCACCGGGATCGTCCACGGCGTGGTCGTCCAGATCACCGCATGCGCGCCGACCAGTTCGGGCGCGTTCGGCGCAGAGTCGATCTCGAACGCGACGTCGATCTGCGTGGAAACGATGTCCTCATACTCGACCTCGGCCTCGGCGAGCGCGGTCTTTTCGACCGGCGACCACATCACCGGCTTGGCACCGCGGTACAGCTGGCCGCTCTCGGCGAACTTGAGCAGCTCGCCGACGATCGCGGCCTCGGCCTCGTACTTCATCGTCAGGTACGGATCGGCCCAGTCGCCCATCACGCCTAAGCGCTCGAACTCGGCCTTCTGCACGGCGACCCATTTCTCGGCATAGGCGCGGCATTCGGCGCGGAACTGGTCGACGGGGACGTCGTCCTTGTTGAGCTTCTTCGCGCGATACGCTTCCTCGACCTTCCACTCGATCGGCAGGCCGTGGCAGTCCCAGCCGGGGACGTAGGGCGCGTCCTTGCCCATCAGCGATTGCGAGCGGACGATGATGTCCTTCAGGACCTTGTTCATCGCGTGGCCCATGTGGATGTCGCCGTTCGCGTACGGCGGGCCATCGTGCAGGATGAACCGCTCGCGCCCAAGCCGCTGTTCGCGCAACCGGTCGTAGATGCCGAGCTTCGCCCAGCGCTCCAGGATCGCCGGCTCCTTCGCGGCGAGGCCCGCCTTCATCGGGAAGTCGGTCTTCGGCAGGAAGACGGTGTCGCGGTAATCGCGGGCGGGCGCGGGAGTATCGGTCATAAGTGGGCCGGGCTGTAGCCGGTCGCGCGGCGTGTTGCCATCCCTGTCCCGCTCTTGCTCCCCTCCCTGGAAGGGAGGGGCTGGGGGTGGGTTGGTTCGGAATTGCCGTCACGTCCGCCAAGCGGCCGACCCACCCCCGACCCCTCCCTTTCAGGGAGGGGAGAAGTCAGCCCAGGATCGCGCGCGCACGATCGCAGTCGGCATCCATCTGCGTCGTCAGAGCTTCGAGGCTGTCGAACTTCGCTTCCGGCCGGAGGTACTCGACCAGCGATACCTCGACGCGACGGCCGTACAGATCCTCCGAGAAGTCGAAGAAATACGGCTCGAGCAATTCCTTCGGCGGATCGAAGCTCGGGCGGATGCCGAGGTTCGCCGCGCCCTTCAGCACGCGGCCGTCGTCCAGCCGACCGGTCACCGCATAGATCCCGTACGCAGGCCGGAGATAATTCCCCATGTCGAGATTGGCGGTCGGGTAGCCGATCGTGCGGCCGAGCTTGTCGCCGTGCTGCACCACGCCCTCGATCGCGAACGGCCGCGTGAGCAGTCGCGTCGCGGTCGCCATGTCGCCGCTGCGTAGGGCATCGCGGATGCGCGTGGACGAGACGGTCTCGCCGTTCAGCGCCACCGCGCCGACGGTCTCCGCGCGGAATCCGTGGACCGGGCCGCGCGAGGCCAGCGTATGGACGGTGCCGGCCTTGCTTTTGCCGAAGGTGAAGTCCTCGCCGGTGACGACGCCGCCGACGCGGAGATTGTCCTCGAGCCGCTGGGCGATGAACTCCTCGGCGGTCAGCGCGGCGAGATCGCCATCGAAATGGAACACCACCATCGCGTCGGCGCCGGCCTCCGCGAACAGCCGCTCGCGCTGGTCGAGCGTGGTCAGGCGGAACGGCGCGGTGTCGGGGCGGAAGTGGCGGACCGGATGCGGATCGAACGTCGCCACCAGCGCGGGGCGGCCCTCGGCTTTGGCCCAAGCGATCGCGCGCGCGACCACTGCCTGGTGACCGAGGTGGAATCCATCGAAATTGCCCAGCGCGACGATCCCGTTCGCGAGATGCGAAGGAATGGACGCGCCGCCGTCGAGCCGCTGCATGCGCGGTTCAGTAACCAGCCGCCGCGAAAGGCGATAGTCCTTCTGTGCGGTCGTCTCCCGCAACTCCTTGTTCTCCCGCGAAGGCGGGATTCCAGCCTGGGCTCCCGCCTTCGCGGGAGAACAACTCAGCGGCGGGTGAGGGTGACGAAGCCATAAGCGGGCCGTTGCTTTTCGCCTGGGTGATCCTCGCGGGCGATCTCGTGCCAGCCGTCGAATGCGGGGACGACGGCGTCGCCTTCGGGTTCGTCATGGACTTCGGTCAGTTCGATGCGGTCCGCATGGGGGAGAAACTGCGCATAGATCTGCGCGCCACCGATGACCGCGACGTCGTCTCCCGCCATAGTGAGCGCCTCCTCGACCGAATGCGCGACCTCAGCGCCGTCCGCGGTCCAGTCGCCCCGCGTGAGGACGATGTGACGGCGGCCGGGCAGGGGGCTCGGGAAACTCTCGAATGTCTTGCGGCCCATCACCATCGGCTTGCCCATCGTCAGCGCCTTGAAGCGCTTCAGGTCGGCGGGGATGCGCCAGGGGAGCTGGCCGTTGCGGCCGATGACGCCGTTGGTGGCGCGGGCGAGGTAGAAGGTGATCATGCTCCAGGTCATGCCGGAATGAGAGGCGGAGGGCTACTCCGTCAATCACGTCCAAACCTAACCTACAGCACCTCCCCGGCGGAGGCCGGGGTCCAGTTGGGAAACGTTGCTAACAAAGCGCTGCGTCCCGTCACTCCCACCTTTCCAACTGGGCCCCGGCCTTCGCCGGGGAGGTGGAGTTTGGGGTTCAACCCGGCGCGTGTTCCTTCACATACGCCTCGGGATCCTTCTCGACGACCTTCACCCCGTTCAGGTGATTCGCCTCGAACGCCGCAAACCGCACGCCAAGCTCATGCCGCTCCTCAAGCGTCGCATGCTTGCGGAAGTCGGTGAGGCCCTGGCGTTCTTCCTCCGCCAGATGATCGCTGTTCGCCTTGTTGCATTCGCCCACCGCTTCGAACCATGCGTCCGACCCGACCGGGTGCTTGTCGACCGCTTCGCCGGTGTCGCGGATGTCGTTGTGATCCTCGATCGCGTCCTCGGTCTCTTCAGCGGCCGAGTCGGCGTCGTTGCCGCCAGTGCCGATCTTCATCAGCCGCGGGTAGAAGAAGCGTTCCTCCGCCTCGGCGTGCGCGTCGAGCAGGTTCTTGAGGCGGGTCCAGAGCGCCGACAGCGCCTCGGTGTCCTTGGCGTCGATCGAATCGATCTGGGCGAACAATGCGCGCTGCTGCGCGTGTTCGTCGAGAATGAGCTGTGTGATATCCATGCGCATCTGAACCGCACAGCGCACGGGCGGTTCCTATTGCGATTCGGTCGCGCGGCGCTGTCGCGGGGTTACTCTCTGTTCAGACCGCGACGGGGGCCTTGATGTGCGCCTGCGCGACATAGTCGTGAAGGACGAAATCCTCATATTCGTAGGCGTCGATCGAGTCCGGCTTTCGGAGAATTTCAAGCCGCGGCAACGGCCCCGGCGAGCGCGTCAGTTGCAGTTGCGCCTGCTCCAGATGGTTCGAATAGAGGTGGCAATCGCCGCCGGTCCAGATGAACTCGCCGACCTCCAGCCCGCATTGCTGCGCGAGGATGTGCGTGAGCAGCGCGTAGCTGGCGATGTTGAACGGCACGCCGAGGAAGATGTCGCCCGAGCGCTGGTAGAGCTGGAGCGACAGCTTGCCGCCCGCGACATGCGTCTGGAACAGGCAGTGGCACGGCGCGAGCGCCATCGCGTGGAGGTCGCCGGGATTCCACGCGCTGACGATCTGGCGGCGCGAGGCAGGGTTGGTTTTGATCTGCGTGATCAGTTCGGCGATCTGGTCGATGTGGCGTCCATCCGCGGCGACCCAGTCGCGCCACTGCTTGCCATAGACCGGGCCGAGATCGCCGTTCTCGTCCGCCCATTCGTCCCAGATCGCGACTTTGCGCTCCTGTAGCCAGCGGACGTTGGTGTCGCCGCGCAGGAACCACAGGAGTTCGACGATGATCGAGCGGAGGTGAAGCTTCTTGGTGGTGAGCACGGGGAAGCCCTGTGCGAGATCGAAGCGCATCTGCGCGCCGAACACGCTGAGCGTGCCGGTGCCGGTGCGGTCCATCGTCTCGACGCCGGTCGAGAGCACGCGGTCCATGAGGTCTAGATATTGGCGCATGCCGGGGGCGTAGCGGCGTAGCGGCGGCGGCTCAAGCCGATGTGGACGCGGTTGCGCGTGCAGCCGCCCGCGTGGCGGCGCAGTCGGGTATGTGCTGCCGCCGCCCATATCTTCCCGTCGCATCGCCGACCTCACGATGGCGCGCGCGCTGTTCGCCGGGCTGCGCGATGCCACGGTCGAGACGGTGGCGGTCGTCTATCTTGATCCGAATCGGAGGATTCTCGGGATGCGGCATGTCGTCGGCGGACGGGATCAGGTGGCGATCTCGATCCGGACGGTCGCGATGGATGCGCTGGCGTTCGGCGCGGTCGGCGCGGTGATGGCGCACAACCATCCGAGCGGGGATGCCACGCCGAGCGCGCGGGACGTGGCGTTCACGCGGGCGTTGGCGGCGGGGTTGCGGAC
The DNA here is from genome assembly GCF_900115295.1 of Sphingomonas sp. OK281. Taxonomy (GTDB): domain Bacteria; phylum Pseudomonadota; class Alphaproteobacteria; order Sphingomonadales; family Sphingomonadaceae; genus Sphingomonas. The sequence continues at coordinate 905,704 of NZ_FOVZ01000002.1, forward strand.
GTTGGAGGTGGTGCTGCTCGATCACCTGGTGATCGCGGTTGACGAGGTGACGAGCCTGCGCGCGATGGGGATCGTCTGACGTGTCGCATCGATTCCTACCGAACCTGTAGCTGGCATCAGCGAGATGGGGCGTCGTCTTTCAGATGACGACAGAAAAGCTTGTTTCCCCGCGAAGGCGGGGACCCAGACTGGGCTCCCGCCTTCGCGGGAGTACAAGGAAGCATGGGCTGTCGTCGGATTGCGGGCGACGCATTCACAAGTCTGCGGGAATGGCGTGATGTGAGGAGTGCCTGCCCCCAAATCCACCACACCGGCGGAGGCCGGGGCCCAATTGGGGGACGTCGCCAACGACGCGCAGTTCGCGGTTACTGTGACCTTTCCAATTGGGCCCCGGCCTCCGCCGGGGTGGTGCCTCGGGATCGGTCACGACCCGAATCCAATCTCACCCCAGCCGACACGCCCGGATCGCTTCCGGCGCCGGCCGCGGCCCGGTCGCGCGGAACGTCGCGATGTACCCGCCCGCCGAGGGCATGTCGTCGGTATCGACCTGCGTATAGCCGACCGCCGCGAACTCGCACTTCAGCAGCGCAGGCGGCGTGCCGTGGTTCTGCGTCGGCCGGTTCGCATCGACCACCACCACCAGCCCGTCCGGCTTCAGCGACGGCCGCAACCGCCACAGGAACTCGTACGGCTGCTCGATCTCGTGATACATGTGGACCATCAGCACTCGGTCGAAGCTCGCCTCGGGCAGTTTCGGATCGTTCGCCTCGCCCAGCTTCACGCTGACGTTCGCCAGGTCCTCGCGCGCGACGCGTTCCGCGAGCTGGTCGCGCACCGCCGGGATGATGTCCTCCGCGAGCACGCGGCCGTCCTTGCCGACCCGCGCCGCGAGACGGATCGTGTAATAGCCTTCGCCCGCGCCGATATCCGCGACCGTCATGCCCTTGCGGATCTCGCCCTTGTTCATGACCTCGCCGGCCTCGTTGAGCCGGTCGCGCGCTTCCTCGTTCGACCAGCGCGTCGAGACGATCGACGCGACCGGACGGTCGGCGGCGGGGAAGACCGGCCCCTTGGGCTCGCGCTTGATCAGCGGCTTGCTACCGTCGCACGCTGCGAGCAGGAACACCGGCGACAGCATCAGGGCAAGGACACCCCGCAAGCTCAATCGACGTCCTCCACCTCGACGGCCTCGCCGGTCACGCGCTGCGACAGCGCCGCTGCCATGAACATCTCGAGATCGCCGTCGAGCACGTCCGACGGGCTGGTCGACACCACGCCGGTGCGCAGGTCCTTCACCATCTGGTACGGCTGAAGCACGTACGATCGGATCTGGTGACCCCAGCCGATGTCGGTCTTGCCGGCGTTCTCGGCATTCGCCGCAGTCTCGCGGATCGCCAGTTCGCGCTCGTACAGACGTGCGCGGAGCTGGTTGTACGCCTCGGCCTTGTTCTTGTGCTGCGAGCGCTGGTTTTGGCACTGCACGACGATCCCGGTCGGGATGTGCGTGATGCGCACCGCCGAATCGGTCGTGTTGATGTGCTGGCCGCCGGCACCCGACGCACGATACGTGTCGATGCGCAGGTCGCTCTCGTTGTATTCGACCTCGATATTGTCGTCGACGACCGGATACACCCAGACGCTGGCGAACGACGTATGCCGCCGCGCCGCCGAGTCGTACGGGCTGATCCGGACGAGCCGGTGCACGCCGCTCTCGGTCTTCGCGTAACCGTACGCGTTCTCGCCTTTCAGCAGCAGCGTCGCCGACTTGATCCCCGCCTGCTCGCCCGAATGCTGGTCGACCAGCTCGACCTTGAGACCGTGACGCTCGCCCCAGCGCGAATACATTCGGCTGAGCATGCCTGCCCAGTCCTGGCTCTCGGTCCCGCCGGCGCCCGCGTTGACCTCGATATAGGTGTCGTTCGCGTCGGCTTCGCCTGCCAGCAGCGCCTTGATCTTGTCCTTGTCGGCACGCGCGGCGAGTTCGGCGAGCGACGCAACGCCGTCCGCTTCCATCTCGGTATCGCCCTCGGCCTCGGCCATCTCGATCAGTTCGGCGGTGTCCGACAGCTCGCTCTGGATCGCGCGCGTCGCGCTGATTGCCTCGTCGAGACGACGACGCTCGCGCATCACCTCCTGCGCGGCCTTGGGATCGGACCAGAGCGCCTGATCCTCGACGCGCGCGTTCAGCTCGTCGAGACGACGCAGCGCGCGGTCCCAGTCGAGGAAGCGGCGCAGCAGCGCCAGCGCGTCGTTGATGGTGTCTACGTGAGCCTGCGCTTCGGCGCGCATGATATTCTCCAAAAATTCCGCCGCCCCGGCGGAGGCCGGGGAAATTTCGTCGTCCCGGCGGAGGCCGGGATCGCCGTCCCAAGCGAGCGGGGCGGGTCACCGGCGGGCGCCGGGATGACGTCTATATAAGCGCGCTAGTAGATTCCGCCTTGTCTTTGCAAGAAATCGCTGTCGCGCGGGGCTTCGGCCTTCTTCACCGCGGTCGTCGTCGTAGTCGCCGTGGGGGCGACATCCGAGCGTCGTGCAGCGCGGCGCGGTTCGCTCTCGGGCTTGAACGCTTCCCAGATCACCGCGGGCTTGGGATCGCTCGTATCGGGCCACGTGCCATAGACCGGCCGACCGCTCGCGCGATCGATCCGGACCATGCGGATGCCCGCCGGCGCGCGGAACGGCAGCTTGGGGAGGTCCTCATACGCTTTCACCGCGAACTGCTTGAAGATCGGTGCGGCGAGCGTACCGCCCTGCGCTGCGCCACCAAGGTTCTTCGGCGTGTCGAACCCGATATACAGCCCGCCGACGAACTGCGGCGTACCCCCGACGAACCACACGTCGGTCGGGCCGTTGTTGGTGCCGGTCTTGCCGAACATCGGTCGATCGAGATCGCGCAACGTCACCGCGGTGCCGCGCTGGACGACGCCTTCGGTGATGTGGACCATCTGGTACGCGGTCATCGCGTCGAGCACCTGGCGCTGGCGCGTGATCGGCCGCGGCATCGGTTTGCCATCCCAGTCGGGCGCGTTGCAGCGATCGCACGGCCGCCAGTTCTCGGGCCAGATCACCTTGCCGTGACGGTCCTGGACGAAGTCGATCAGCGACGGCGGGCCGCCCTTGCCGTTGTTGGCGAGGATCGAATATGCGTTGACCATCCGCCCGACGGTCGTCTCGCCAGCGCCGAGCGCGTAGGAGAGATAGGGCGCGTAATCGCCGACGCCCATCTTCTTGATGGTCGCGACGACCTTGGGCATGCCGGTCTGCGCGGCGGCGCGCACGGTCATCAGGTTGCGCGACTGCTCGATTCCCCAGCGCATCGTGTGCGGGCCGGACCCGCGCGAATTGCCGAAGTTGCGGAAGCATTTCTGCCCCAGCCGCGCGCCCTGATACACGCAGAACGGCCCGTCGACGATGATCGACGCGGGCGTCATCCCGTTGTCGAGCGCGGCGGAATAGACGATCGGCTTGATGGTGGAGCCCGGCTGGCGCATTGCCTGAGTCGCGCGGTTGAACGCCTGCAAGCGGTCGTCAAAGCCCCCCTGCATCGCCAGAACGCGGCCCGATGCCGGCTCCTCGACGACAAACGCGCCCGAGACCTTGGGGATCGCTCGCAGCGAGAATTCGCCACCGTCCGGCGCCACCGCGATGATGTCGCCCGTCTTGATCGCGCCGAACGCGTTGCCGCCCTTGCCGCGCACCGGCATCTGCGCCGCATAGCGCGGCAGCGTGCCGGTCTTGCCGGTGCGGAAGCCGAGGCTCCAGGCGTTGCCGTCCTTGCCCGTCACGATCGCCGCGACCCAGTCGCGGTAGTCGAGCGCGATATTGCTGTTGAGCAGGGGCTGGAGCCAGTTGTCGTCCTCGATCTCGACATGACGGATCGGGCCGTTCCAGCCGCGTCCGCTGTCGAACCGCACCAGACCATCACGCAAGGCTTGCTGCGCGAGATCCTGCAGCTTCGCGTCGAACGACGTCCGCACCCACAGCCCGCCCGAATAGACGCTGTAGGGTCCGTCCTTCGCATTTTCGCCGAACTTCGCCATCAGCTGACGGCGGACTTCCTCGACGAAATAGCCGCCGACGCTCTCGAACTTCGGCGTCCGCCGCATCACCGCGCCGAGCGGCTCGGCATTGGCCTGGTCATGTTGCGCGCGCGTGATGAAGCCGTTGTCGAGCATCCGGTTGAGCACATAGTTGCGCCGCGTCATCGCGCGCTCGGTGTTGCGCACCGGATCGTAGTTCGACGGACCCTTGGGCAGGATCGCGAGATACGCCATCTGCGCGAGATCGAGCTGGTCGAGCTCCTTGTCGAAATACGCATGGCTCGCGGCCTCGACGCCGAACGCGTTGCGGCCGAGCGCGATCTGGTTGAGGTACAGCTCGAGGATCTGTTCCTTGGTCAGCGTATCCTCGATCTTGTACGCCAGCACCGCCTCGCGCAGTTTGCGCGACGGCGAATAGGCGTTGCCGATCAACAGGTTCTTGGCGACCTGCTGCGTGATCGTCGAGCCGCCCTTGGCGCGTTTGCCGGTGCCGAGCTTGGTCGCATAATCGTACACCGCACCGGCGAGGCCGGGATAATCGACGCCGTGATGCTCGAAGAACGACTTGTCCTCGGCGGCGAGGAACGCCTTCACCAGCAGCGGCGGATATTCGGCGTAGCTCAGTTCCACGCGGCGTTCGCGGGCGTAGCTGTGGATCGGCGTGCCATCAATTCCGCGGACGTTGGTCGGCAGCGGTGGCTCGTACGTCCGCAGCGTGTCCACGGAAGGGAGGTCGCGCATGACCGCGAACCAGAACGCGAAGATCGCGACGAAGCCGAGCACGACCAGCACCAGCGCCGCCTTGGTCCACCGACTCGCCCAGGCGCGCGCGACCCTGCCGCGCAGCCGGTCGGAAGTGCGGCCTGTCGCCGTCGTCGAGGTGGGGGAGGGATCGGACGCCATGATTACTGCCGCAGCGTCTAGCAGGTTCGCGGGCGCTTGCCAGCCTTCGGTGGTCGGGGGGCGAGGCGGGCTGTCGCAACGCGTTCGTCAGCGACAAACTCGTTCGGTGCCCGATCCATCCGGATATGTGCACCACCCCGGCGGAGGCCGGGGCCCAATTGGAGACGTGGCAGTAACGGAGCGCAACGGCCTTCACCGCCGTTTCCCAATTGGACCCCGGCCTTCGCCGGGGCGGTGTGGGATGGAATATACGTGATTGGCTGATCAAGGTCCGCCAACCGTGCTGAAGGCCGGGGAGTGTTCTCTCCGAACACGTCATCCCTGCGAAGGCGGGGGCCCATAACCTCCGGCACCTGCGACTTCATCGCGAGGTCAGCCAATATGGGTTCCCGCCTCCGCGGGAATGACAGCGCAGTGAGTACTGCTTCCGACGACAAAACCTGTCGCCAACCCCGCTACTGTGGCAGCAGGCGCGCATGACCCCGCCGCCGCTCCCGATCCTCGCCGTACTTCCCGACCTCCTCGCCACTCTCCGCGACCGCACCTCCGCGGTCCTCGTTGCCCCCCCAGGCGCTGGCAAGACCACCGCGGTAGCGCCGGCCCTCCTCACCGAACCCTGGTGCACCGGCGAGATTCTCCTCCTATCCCCCCGCCGCCTGGCCGCGCGCGCGGCCGCCGAACGCATGGCCTCGACCGTTGGCGAGCCCGTCGGCCAGACCTTCGGCTACGCCACCCGCATGGACAGCAAGCGCTCCGCCGCGACCCGCGTGACGGTGGTCACGGAGGGCATATTCGTCGTCCGTATCCAGGCCGACCCCGAACTTGCTGGCGTCTCGGCCGTGCTGTTCGACGAAGTCCACGAACGCAGCCTCGACGGCGATTTCGGCCTCGCGCTGGCGCTCGACGTGCAAGCCGGCTTTCGCCCTGATCTCCGCATCGTCGCGATGTCCGCAACGCTCGACGGTGCAAGGTTCGCGGCTTTAATGGACGAGGCTCCCGTCATCGAGAGCGAAGGCCGAAGCTATCCGCTGACCCTCCGTCACATCGGCCGCCAAGCCGAACTCCGCATCGAGGACTCGGTCGCGTCCGCGATCCGCCGCGCACTCGGCGAAGCGGAGGGGGGCGTGCTAGCCTTCCTCCCCGGCGTCGCGGAGATCGAGCGCACCGCCGACCGCCTCGCTAACCTCCCCGACGACATCGTCCTGCACGAACTCCACGGCAGCCTCGATCCCGCCGCGCAACGCGCGGCGATCCTCCCCGAGCCCGACGGTCGGCGCAAAGTCGTGCTCGCTACCAGCATCGCCGAGACCAGTTTGACGCTCGACGGCATCCGCATCGTCGTCGACTCCGGGCTCGCGAGACGCCCGCGCTACGACCGCGCGGCGGGGATGACGCGCCTGGTCACCGAGCGTGCGAGCCAGGCGGCGGTCACGCAACGCGCCGGCCGCGCCGCGCGGCTGGGGCCGGGCGTCGCGTATCGGTTGTGGGAAGAGGCGGCGACCGCCGGGCTTCCGCGGTACGATCCGCCCGAAATCCTTGAGGCGGACCTGTCCGCACTGGTGCTCGCCTGTGCATTATGGGGTGTCGGCGATCCGCGCGACCTCCGCTGGATCGACCCGCCCCCCGCCGCCGCGATCGACGAGGCGATGGCGCGGCTGACGACGCTGGAGGCGATCGAGGATGGCCGCCCAACTCCGCATGGCCGCGCGATAGCTAAACTCCCGATGCCACCAAGACTGGCGCACATGCTGCTGCGAGCGGGGGAGCGCGGGTTGGCAAATGTAGCGGCGCAAATCGCGGTGCTGCTAGGCGAACGCGGCATTGGCGGGCAGGACGTCGATCTGGAAACCCGCCTCCGCCGCTGGAAAACCGAACGCGGTTCGAAGGCGCAGGCGGCACGCGCCATGGCGGATAGGTGGGCGAAACTTGCCCCCCCTCCCGCAAGCGGGAGGGGGCTGGGGGGTGGGCTCGCGCCATCCGCGTCGCGCGACGTCGAGGCCGGGCGCCCCCCCCCCAGCCCCCTCCCGCTTGCGGGAGGGGGGGCAGAAGTGTGTGTCGCGCTCGGCTTCCCTGACCGGGTCGCACGCCGCCGTGACCCGTCCGGCGAAACCTGGGCCTCGGTCGGCGGCCGCGGGTTCAAGCTCGACCCGACCTCGCAGCTCGCCCGCTCCGAATGGCTCGCCGTCGCCGACACGCAGGGCTCGGCCGCTGGCGCGCGCATTCTCTCCGCCGTAGCGATCGACCAGGCCACCGTCGAAACTCTCTTCGCCGATCGCATCGAATCCCGTCGCACCGTCACGTTCGATTCCACAACCGGCGGCATCCAGACGCTGCGCGAACGCCGCCTCGGCGCGATCCGCCTGTCGAGCGGTCCCGACAGTGGCGCCGATCCCGACGCCATCCTCGCCGCACTGGTGGAGGGCGTCCGCGAGCACGGCTTCGCGCTGCTACCGTGGAGCGATGGCGCCCGAGCCCTGCGCGACCGTGCCGCCTATGCGGGCGTACCGCTCGACGACGAAACCCTGCTCGACCGCGTCGACGAATGGCTCGCCCCGCTTCTGACCGGCAAGCGCCGACTCGACGCGATCGTCTCCGGCGCGCTCGCCGAAGCCTTGCGCAACCTGCTCGGCTGGGACGCGATGCAGACGATCAACCGGCTCGCCCCGCCCGATTTCACCAGCCCCGCCGGCAGCACGCACGCGATCGATTACGCCGCGGAAGGAGGGCCCCGAGTCGAACTCCGCGTGCAAGCCCTGTTCGGCCTCGCGGTGCATCCGACGATCGGCGAGGCTCGCGTACCGCTGGTGCTGAGCCTCACATCCCCCGCCGGCCGCCCGATCCAGACGACGCGAGACCTGCCCGGTTTCTGGGCGGGCAGCTGGACCGCGGTGGCGAAGGAAATGCGCGGCCGCTACCCCAAGCATCCCTGGCCCGACGACCCCGCCGCAGCGTCCGCCACGCTGCGCACGAAAAAGGCGGATGCAAGGGCCGCCGGTTCGCGATAAGGGGGCTCATGCCAACCGCCCGTATCTTTCAGCGCCCCAAGAACGCCATGCAGTCCGGCAAGCACCGGACCGACGCCTGGCAGCTCGAATTCGAACCCTCGGAGCCCAAGCGCCCCGACCCGCTCACCGGCTGGGCCGGCAGCGGCGACACCCGCGATCAACTGCGCTTGCTGTTCCCGACCGCGGAAGCCGCGATCGCGCACTGCGAGCGGGAAGGTTTCGGCTACACCGTCGTGCCGGCACCGCAGAAGACGCTGAAGCTGCAGAGCTACGCGGACAATTTCAAGTAAGCCCGCGGGAGCGGCGCTAGGCCCTCCCGTACGTCCTTGTTCTCCCGCGAAGGCGGGAGCCCAGTCTGGGTCCCCGCCTTCGCGGGGAAACAGGTCTTGGTTAGAGTATCGACCCCGCCAGAATCAGCAGCATCTTGGTATCGATCGCCACGCCAGCCTTACGCTTCTCCGCCACGAACGCCGGCACGTCCGCCAGTGCCACCCGGTGCACGGTAATGTTCTCGTCACCATCCCCGCCGCCGTCGCTTACCTTCGTTAGCCCGGTCGCGCGGACCAGCGTGAAGCATTCCGACGTCATCCCGGGCGACGAATAGAACACGCCAAGATCCTCGATCGCGTCTGCGCGGTAGCCGGTCTCTTCCTCTAGCTCGCGGCCGGCCGCCACCGCGACGCTCTCGCCCGCGGTTTCGTCACCGACCAGCCCGGCCGGCAGTTCGAGACATGCGCGGCCCAGCGGCACGCGAAACTGCTCCACCAGGATCACGTCGCCTTCGTCGATCGCGATGATCACCGCCGCCGCGATCTCGCCCTGGCGCGCGGCGAATTCCCACGTGCCCTCGGTCTGCACGGTCAGGAATTTTCCGGCCCATACGGTCTTGCTCATAGTTCGATCAGCCTGTCCGGAAGTTCGTTCACCGGCGCACCGGTCCGCGGGAAATGTTCCGCTAGTACCGCGCCGATCTGCGCGACGGCATCCGCCATCCCGTCGGCGGGGCGATCGTCGCGGACACCGGCCAGCACCGCGGCCATCGCTGCGCCCCAGGTCTCGTTGGGCACGCGCGAGTGGATCGCGTCGTCGGCGATAATCTCCGCGCGGTGCTCGGCCAGCGACAGATACAGCAAGACGCCGGTCGAACCCTTGGTCCGCTTCTCGGCCCCCGCACGGAACAGGAGCAGAGCCCGCCGCCGCACGCGCCGCGCCTTGGTCGCACCCGGCGTCAGCGCCAGCCGCGCCGGTGTCCACGCCAGCACCAGCCGCACCGCCAGAAACACCAAGGTCACCAGCACCAGCGCGACCACGTACAGCGCACCCTGCGGTGCCGACTGCCAGGGATCGACCAGCGCGTAGATGTGGTCCGCCGCGACCGGGTGGTATGCGAGCAGCGCCAGCGTCAGCAGCATCGCCAGCACGCCCCAGTGCATCGACACATCGTGATAGGCATCCGACTGCCGTGCGACGATCGTGACGATCTCGCCGGTCGTCGCGGTTTCCGCCTGCGTGACCGCCGCGGTGACGCGGTCGTGGTCGGTGTCGCTCAACCGCATGTCACCATCCCCCCGATGCGCCGCCGCCGCCGCCGGATCCACCGCCGCCGCCGCCAAAACCACCGCCGCCCCAGCCGCCGCCGCTATCGCCGCCGCCACCGCCCCAGCTTCCGCCGCCGCCACTACCGCCGCCACGAGTCATCGCGTCGGCGATGCTCCACAAGACGATCGGCAAGGCGCCGCTGCCACCGCTGCGGCTGCCGCCATCGACGTAATGCTTGCCACCCGCGCGCCGCGAGATCATCGGAATGACGATCGCCGCCAGCACGATCCCGAAGAAGATCAGCCCGATCGGCACACCGCCACCGCCCGAATTCGATCGACGATGCGTCTTGTCATACTCCGCCGCCGCGGCCGTCACCTTCGCGCGCGCCTCCGCATCGGGCAGCGCGAGCTGGTCCGCCACCGCGTTCGTCCCCGCGACGATGCCGCCGGGGATGTCGCCCGCCTTGAAGCGCGGCAGGATTTGCTGGTTGATGACGACGCTGGAGAACGCGTCGGTCAGCACCGGTTCCAGGCCGTAGCCGACCTCGATCCGCACCTTTCGGTCGTTCGGCGCGACCAGCAGGATCGCGCCATTGTTCGCGTCCTTGAGCCCGACGCCCCAGCTTCGGATCAGCCGATTGCCGTAATCCTCGATCGGATAGCCTTCGAGGTCCGGCACCGTCGCGACGACCAGCTGGTTGCCAGTCGACTTTTGCAGATCGTCGAGCCGCTTGGTCAGCGCCGCTTCCTGATCGGGCGGGATGACGTTCGCCGCATCGACGACGAAGCCGGTGAACTTGGGAAGCGTCTGCGCGGTTGCGGCGCCGCTAACCAGCAGCACCGCGAACGCTAGCTTCAGGAGATGGCGGAGCATAATGCTCGGATCAGCTCGCGTTGCCGAAGTTCACCGTCGGTGCGGTCTCGGCACCCGGCGTGGTCGCCGCGAACGGCACCATCGGCTTGGCGCCATAGAAGATCTTCGCGCCGACCGCGTCGGGGAAGGTGCGGATCTTGGTGTTATACGCCTGCACCGCGCCGTTGTAATCGCGCCGCGCGATCGTGATGCGGTTCTCGGTACCCTCGAGCTGGCTCATCAGCGTGGTGTAGTTGCCCTGGCTCTTCAGCTCGGGATACGCCTCCTGCAAACGCTGGAGCGAGAGCCCGACGGCACCCTGGACGCGCTGATACTGCTCCATCTTGGCAGGGTCGGAGAGATCGGCGGCCGAAACCTGCACCGAGTTCGCGGCAGAGCGTGCCTGCGTCACCTGGACGAGGATGTCCTTTTCCTGCGCGCCTGCTGCCTTCACGGTCGCGACGAGGTTGGGGATCAGGTCGGCGCGGCGTTGATAATTGTTCTGGACGTCGGCCCAGCGCGCCTTCGCGGTCTCTTCCGCAGTCGGAATGCTGTTGATCCCACATCCGGCCAGCGCCGATGCGAGGAGGATCGCGGCGGTACCGCGGGCGATTGGGGCACGTGACATCGGGGCTCTCCTGAATACCTGTGTCACCCTCATAGGACAGTCCGCAGGGTTGGCGAAACCGAAATCGGTGGCTAGCCTAAAGGTCGAACAGCAAGGGGAGCGCGGATGCTCAAGGAATTCAAGGCGTTCATCATGCGCGGCAACGTGCTCGATCTCGCCATCGCGGTGATCATCGGTGCGGCGTTCGGCAAGATCGTCACGTCGCTGACCGACGACGTGCTGATGCCGGTGATCGGCAAGATCTTCGGCGGGCTCGATTTCTCGAGCTATTTCTGGCGGATGGGGCCGGTGCCGGCGAACTACGCGGGCTCGCTGAGCGATTACGCGGCGTTGAAGAAGGCGGGCGTGCCGCTGCTCGGCTATGGCGCGTTCGCGACGCAGCTCGTCAATTTCGTGATCGTTGCGGGTATCATCTTCATGATCCTGCGCGTGGTGAACCGGACGGCGGCGCTGATCGAGCGCGAGACGGCAAGGTTGAAGCGCGAGGAAGAGGCGGTGGCCGTCGCGCCTGCGCCCGAGCCGGTGGAGATCGCGCTGCTCCGCGAAATCCGCGACGAGCTGAAGGCCCGGGGGTGATCGCTTTGTCCCTTTCCCCTGCGGGGAGAGGGAGGGAGGAGCCGTAGGCGACGGAAGGGTGAGGGGAGTGAGGCTCGGTACTCCACATCCCAACTCCCCCTCATCCGGCGCTGCGGCGCCACCTTCTCCCCTAGGGGAGAAGGATAGGGTTACGCCGCTACCAGATCCTCGGCGTTCGCATCCGCCAGGCTCGTGCCATCCAGGATCCGCGCGGTCTCGTCGCGCACGCGCATCATCGCATAGCGGATCGCGCAGTCCGCCTCGCTCTTGCAGTCGAGGCACGGGCGGTACGCGGTCCGGCTCACGCACGGCACCAGCGCCAGCGGCCCCTCGATAATCCGGATGATCTCGCCGAGCGAAATCAGATGGCTCGGCCGTGAGAGGCGGTAGCCGCCCATCTTTCCGCGATGGCTGTGGAGCAAGCCGGACTCGCGCAGGTCGGCGAGGATCAGTTCGAGGAATTTGCGCGGCACGTTCGCCTCGGCGGCGATCCGCGTCATCGGGATGGGAGGGCCACCGGCGGGAGCACCGCCAAGGAAGATCATCGCGCGGAGCGCGTAGCGGGAGCGCTGCGTCAACATAATGCAGGTTGCTATGCACGCGCTTTGTGGCGAGCGGAAGGCGGTTTGGCACGCTGTGTGCTAACCCGCTGGAGATTTATTCGGGGAGGGCCGCCACCGCCCCAGTCTTTTCATTTGGCCGGGCTTTTCAGATCGATGCGGCCCCCCTATATCGGTCAAGCCGTCGAGGGAATCTTCTCTTGGCGGCTATGGCGATAAACCGTGGCGTGTCATAGACACAGCGGACCCGGGGGCAGTACCCGGCGACTCCACCACCGCCCTCTTCGCAAGAGGGGGACGATGACGGGGTCGAACTAGGATCGACGTGTGTTCAACGACGCTATGTTTCGCTCGGAATGGGACCACCGCAACGGCCCATACACAAGTGCCAACGATAACGAAGCACTCGCAATTGCCGCATAACTGACGGTCTAACGACCTAAGTTATACGGACGAAAGCGCGGTTCGGGCCACACCGGGCAACAGAAGTGGACACCGGCGGTACGGGGGGCACCGAGCAACAGAAGCTCCCCACTATCCCGACATATAGCGCCGATCAGGCGCCCCGATCAGGCCGCAAGGTGCTCGACCAGCCGCAGTACCGGCGGGCTGAAGCCAAGCGGGCCGACCAGCACGTTGGTCACGACCAGCACGCCGCCACCCCAGTAATAGGCCGGATGAATCCGCCCGCGCAGGCGCAGGTCGAAGATCATCCCCACTATGACGTACACCGCCATCGACGCGAACACCGCGAGCGGCGCGAACTGGCCCAGCAGCGGCATCGGCAGGATCCGCCCGAGCGCCGGCGACATGACCAGGATCGTCCCGCACAGCATCAGGCGCTTGTGCCACGCAGCCTGTTTCCGCAGCGCGATCGCCCAAGCGGTCAGGATTCCGAAGCCGAGGATGCCGAGCACGTCGAGCACGAGAAAAACGCCGGGCGGGAAGAACGGCGGTACCCGGTGCTGCTGGACGGCTGCAACGGTAGTCACGATGCCGAGCACGACCATCAACGCTGCGATAATGGCGCCGAGCACGCCAAGCTGGCGGTGCCGGACGATCGAACCTCGGACGATCAACCAGTTCTGCACAACATAGAGCAAGATCCACGCAAGGAATGCGGCGGCGTGCAAATGAACTTGGCCGGGGAGTTCGAGAAAAGTCCAGTGCATCCGCGCGGCATTCAGCGTGAAGCCGAAGATCACCGTGACGGCGATCGCTATCGCCATGCCAAGGAAGAAGCGGCGCTCGCTCGCCACGACGTTCCGCCCTGTAAACCCTGCAATGTTCACCGATGCCATCATGCCGCCCCCGCGAGTCGATGCTCAGGCGACGGAGGATGATCCTAATATCGACACGCGGCAACTCTTATGATGCGCGAAGTTCGTCGCGAATTCGGCAAGAAAACCCGGATGAGGGTCTGTTCGCTTGGCCGATCAGAACTGAAGAAGTTTGCTGAGTTGTGCGCCGGTATAGGGCTTCTTCACGAAGCGTGCGGCACTTGGCAACGCGTCACTGGCTCCGTTATCGGCACCCGACGTAACGAGGATCGCGATATCGGGACGTTGCGCGTGCACGGCATTGGCCAGATCGATGCCATTTAGAGCACCGGGCATGCGGACATCGGTAAAGAGTGCGGCAATATCGGGTCGCTCTTCGAGCTTCGCCAAGGCGTCGGCCGCATTGCTGGCTTCGACGACTTCGTAGCCGGCATCCTCCAACGCGAGGTTGGAATGGACCCGGACCAGGGCATCGTCATCGACGACGAGGATAACGGACTTCGAAATAGCGTTCATAGCGGTTCGAACATCCGGCATGCCGCTCCGTTCCAACATACGTCAATCTTTCAAGTCGGAACGGGGCGAAGGGAGCCTGACATGAGAAAGGGGCCCGGTTTCCCGAGCCCCTCCATCAATTGCCGTTAGGCCGCAAAGGCTTAGTCGCGATCGCCGGTCAGGAACGCCGGCGCGAACTCCGGTGCCTTGTCGCCGTCGGTGCGTGCTGCACGCTCTCCGCCGTTGCCACCGCCGTCACGACGCGGACCGCGGCCACCGCCGTTGCCGCCTGCGTCACGGCCGCCATCGCCGTCACGACGCGGGCCACGCGAGCCGCGGTCGCCGCCGCCGCCTTCGCCGCGCGGACCACGACCGCCGCCGCCGTTACCGGCATCACGGCCGCCATCGCCATCACGACGCGGGCCGCGCGGACCACGATCGCCACCCTCACGGGGCTCACGAGCAGGACGCGTGTCCTCCAGCTCTTCGCCGGTCGTCTGGTCGACGACACGCATCGAAAGGCGAACCTTGCCGCGGGGATCGATCTCGAGAACCTTGACCTTGACCTCCTGGCCTTCGGTCAGCGCGTCCGACACCTTCTCGACGCGCTCGTTCTTGATTTCGGACACGTGGACGAGACCGTCCTTGCCACCCATGAAGTTCACGAACGCCCCGAAATCGACCAGGTTGACGACCTTGCCGTCATAGACCTTGCCGACTTCGGCTTCCTCGACGAGGCCCTTGATCCACTTGATCGCGGCTTCGATCTGCGCGGGGTCGGAGGACGACACCTTGATCACGCCCTCGTCGTCGATGTCGACCTTGGCGCCGGTCTGCGCGACGATCTCGCGGATCACCTTGCCGCCGGTGCCGATGACTTCACGGATCTTCGACTTGTCGATCTGGAAGCTCTCGATGCGCGGTGCGTGCGCCGACAGTTCCTCACGGGTGTGGTCGAGCGCCTTGGCCATTTCGCCCAGAATGTGCGCGCGACCTTCCTTGGCCTGCGCCAGCGCCTTGCCCATGATCTCTTCGGTGATGCCGGCGATCTTGATGTCCATCTGCATCGTGGTGATGCCCTCGGACGTGCCAGCCACCTTGAAGTCCATGTCGCCGAGGTGATCCTCGTCGCCAAGGATGTCGCTGAGAACCGCGAAGTTCTTGCCCTCGAGGATCAGGCCCATCGCGATGCCCGACACCGGACGCTTGAGCGGCACACCGGCATCCATCATCGACAGCGAACCGCCGCAGACCGTCGCCATCGACGACGAGCCGTTGCTCTCGGTGATGTCCGACAGGACGCGGATCGTGTACGGGAATTCTTCCTTGGTCGGCAGCACGGGGTGCAGCGCGCGCCATGCGAGCTTGCCGTGACCGACTTCGCGACGACCCGGCGCACCGAAGCGACCGACTTCACCGACCGAATAGGGAGGGAAGTTGTAGTGCAGCATGAAGTTTTCGTAGCTGAGACCGTTCAAACCATCGATCATCTGCTCTGCGTCACGCGTACCGAGCGTGGTGGTGCAGATCGACTGCGTTTCGCCACGCGTGAACAGGGCCGAGCCATGCGTACGCGGGAGGAAGTGGACCATCGCCTCGATCGGACGGATCTGCGTGGTGGTGCGGCCGTCGATGCGGGTGCCGTCCTTGAGGATGGCGCCGCGGACGATCTCCGCCTCCAGCTTCTTCATCAGCTTGCCGGCAGCCATCTGGTCCTGCGGGGACGCGTCTGCAAATGCGGTCTTGCCCTTCGCACGAGCGGCATTCAGCAGGTCGGACCGCTTGGACTTGTCGGTGACCTTGTAGGCAGCCGCGATGTCCTTGCCGATCAGCTTCTTCAGCTTGTCCTTGGCGGTCGAGAGGTCGGCCTGCTCGGCCATTTCCCAAGGATCCTTGGCAGCCTTCTCGGCCAGATCGATGATCAGGTTCGCGGCTTCGCGGCAGGCCTTGTGGGCGAACTGCACGGCGCCGAGCATGATCTCTTCCGAAAGCTCCTTGGCTTCCGATTCGACCATCATCACGGCCTGGCCGGTGGCAGCGACGACGAGGTCGAGATCGCCAGCCTTGGCTTCTTCCAGCGTCGGGTTGAGGATGTACGCGCCATCGACATAACCGACGCGTGCCGCGCCGATCGGGCCCATGAACGGCACGCCCGAGATCGTCAGCGCTGCCGAGGCCGCGACCATCGCAAGGACGTCCGGCTCGTTCTCGCCGTCATACGACAGAACCTGGCAGATCACGTTGATCTCGTTGTAGAAACCCTCGGGGAAGAGGGGGCGGATCGGGCGATCGATGAGACGGCTGGTCAGCGTCTCCTTTTCGGTCGCGCCGCGCTCACGTTTGAAGAAGCCGCCGGGGATGCGACCGCTCGCGGAGAACTTCTCTTGGTAATGGACGGTGAGCGGGAAGAAATCCTGCCCTTCCTTGACGGTCCGTGCAGCCGTCACGGCGCACAGAACGACGGTCTCGCCGAGGGTGGCGAGGACTGCGCCGTTGGCCTGGCGCGCAACGCGGCCGGTCTCGAGCGTCAGCGTCTTGCCGCCCCACTGGGCGCTTACGGTCTTGGTATCGAACATTCTTTTTCCTTCACTCCGGTCGCCAGATGCGAACGGGGCCTATGTGCGGGCTTAGCCGGCCCGCGGCGGTGTGGAGCGAGTTGTCGCTCCTAAAGGGATCGGCCGAATTGCCTCTCCCTAAATTCCACCCCGGCGAAGGCCGGGGCCCAATTGGGGTACGCTGCTTGTCGCGTGCGCCGCCAGTTTAAATTCTTTTTGCCCTGATGCCAAAAGGGGCGACCTTTCGGCCGCCCCTCTGGTTACTTGGGTTACTTGCGGAGACCGAGCTTCGCGATCAGATCCAGATAGCGCTGGCCGTCCTTGTGACGGAGATAATCCAGCAGCGTCCGGCGCTTGTTGACCATCATGAGAAGACCACGACGCGAGTGGTTGTCCTTCTTGTGGCCCTTGAAATGCTCGGTTAGGTTCTTGATGCGCTCGGTCAGGATCGCGACCTGGACTTCCGGCGAACCGGTGTCACCCTCGGCGCGCGAATGCTCCTTGACGAGCTCGGTCTTGCGTTCAGCGGTAATCGTCATGAATTCATGTCCTCGACATCACAGATTGAAACCGCGAACGACCCGGACGTCTCCGTCCTCGACCTCGACCAGCGCGACCGGGACAGCGTCCAGTTCGGCGAAGTATTGGCCATCGTCTGCGGCGATCCCGGCCAAGATACGCCCCTGTCGGAGCGCCCCTGCCTGGTCGGGGGTGAGGGAGAGAGCCGGGATGTCGTCCAGCGCCACCCTCAAGGGCAGAAGTACATCTTCAAGCGCGGAGGCCTTAGCGAGTTCGTCCAGTTTGTCCAGCGATATCGCGGCGCTGAGGTCGAACGGGCCGGCCTTGGTTCGGCGAAGCATGGTGACGTGGCCGACCGTTCCGAGGGCGATCGCGATGTCGCGCGCGAGGGAGCGGATGTAGGTGCCCTTCGACACATGCGCGGTGAGCGTGACCTCCTCAAGGGGGGAATGGGGCAGGGTGACCTCCTGCAAATCCTCCCCGGCACGGGGAGGGGGACCGCCGTCCGCTTGGACGGGGGTGGAGGGGGGCTCGCCAAACGCGTCACGCTCGCGGAGATCCCCCTCCACCAGCTGCGCTGGTCCCCCTCCCAGTACCAGAGAGGATAGCGAATGAATCGTCACGTCCCGGCTCGCGAGCACCACCTCATGTCCGGCCCGCGCCAGATCATACGCCCGCTCGCCATCCACCTTCAAAGCGGAATACGCCGGCGGCACCTGAGAAATCGGCCCGGTGAACTGCGCGAGCACAGCCTCCACCGCAGCGAGAGTCGGCCGCACGTCGGAGGTAGCGATGCTTACCCCTTCGGCATCCAGCGTATCCGTCTGAACCCCGAACATCACCGTGAAATCATAGATCTTGTCGCTATCGAGCATCCGACCGGCCAGCTTGGTCGCCTCCCCGACGGCAATCGGCAAAACCCCGGTAGCCAGCGGATCGAGCGTCCCGCCATGCCCCACCTTGAACTTGCCATACCCGCCGTTGCGCAAAGCACGCTTCACCGCCGACACCCCCTGCGTCGATCCAAGCCCCAGCGGCTTGTCGAGAATGATCCAGCCGTGCATCTTTTTGTCCCCGAAGTGCCCGACGGTTAAGGTCCGTCCGACCACGCGCGCCGCAGGTTGGACCTGTCGCCCGGCGGCGTGGCGGTATTACACGCGGCGATCCGCTGCAATGTTGCGTGCGCGCACCCGGCGTGTAGAGGCGGCGGATGGCTGGTTTTGATCCACAATGGTTTGCGACGCGCGGGTTCGGCGGGCACGGCGCCGCGCTGGGGATGCGCTATCACGCGCATGGCGACGACTGGGCGGAGCTTGCGCTGCCCTATGACGAACGGCTGATCGGCGACCGCGCGAGCGGCGTGATCGCGTCGGGGCCGATCATCACGATGATGGACATGGCGACGAGCCTCGCGATCTGGATAAAGCGCAACGCGTTCGTGCCGCATGCCACGCTGGACCTGCGGGTCGATTACCTGCGGCCGGCGACGCCTGGCAAGACCGTGATCGGCCGGGGGGAGTGCTACCGGATCACGCGCTCGATCGCGTTCGTACGCGGGCAGGCGCATGACGGCGACCCGAGCGATCCGCTGGCGCATGTCGCGGGGACGTTCATGGTGGTGGGCGATGTTGCCGGCATGGGTCTCAACAGAAGGATCGAGGCATGACGATCGGCTTGCCTCCCTATGCCGAGATCCTGCGCGTTTCGGTCGAAGCCGAGGACGGTGCGCCGCCGGTATTGCTGATGCCGTTTGCGGATGACGTGCTGGGGCGGCCGGGGTTTCTGCATGGGGGTGCGATCTCGGGGTTGCTCGAGATGGCGGCGATCGCGGCTTTGCAGCATGCGCTGGAGGCTGAAGGTGCCACTGGCTCTGAAGCCCGGATCAAGCCGGTGAACGTCACGGTCGATTTCATGCGGGGTGGCAGGGACAAGCCTACGCGGGCGGCTGGCGTAGTGACTCGGTTGGGCAACCGGGTTGCGAATGTCGAGGCGACCGCGTGGCAGGGCGAGCGCGACAAGCCGATCGCCGCCGCGCGGATGAACTACCTGATCGTGCGGGACTAGCGCGTCTGCTCCCCTTCCGCTTAGCGGAAGGGGTCGGGGGAGGGGCGTGCCTCACAGACTGGACGCCAGTACGTACGTCGCGCCCTCCCCTGACCCCTCCCGCAAGCGGGAGGGGAATTTAGGTTACTTCGCGGTCAGTTTGATCAGGCGGCCTTGTGAGTCGCCGCCGTCTTCCAGCACCCAGATGGCGCCATCCGGGCCTTGTTCGACTTCGCGGATTCTTGCCCCCATGTCCCATTGGTCGCCTTTGGCCGCATTCGTGCCGGTCAAGTGCACGCGGACCAGCGACTTCGACGACAACCCGCCGATGAACGCGTCGCCCTTCCACTGCGGGAACATGCTGCCCGAATAGATCATCAACCCGCCGGGCGAGATCACCGGGTTCCAGAACACCTTGGGCGGCTCGTAACCATCGCCGGGCTTGTGATCGGGGATATCGGAGCCGTCGTAATTGCTGCCGTTAGACGCGTTGGGCCAGCCATAGTTGAGGCCGGGCTTGATCAGATTGACCTCGTCGCCGCCCTTGGGGCCCATCTCCTGCTCCCAGAGATTGCCCTGTGCATCGAAAGCGATGCCGAGCAGGTTGCGGTGGCCGTAGCTCCAGATTTCGGGTGCGAAGCCCTTCGCCACCAGCGGATTGCCGGGGGCGGGCTTGCCGTCGAGCGTGAGGCGCAGCACCTTACCGAGCGTCATCTTCGGGTCCTGCGCGGGAGTGAATTTCTGGCGCTCGCCGTTGGTGAAGAACAGGTATTTGCCATCGGGCGAGAAGGCGATGCGGCCGGAATAATGGCCGTTGCCCTCGACGAACGGCCGCGCGCTGAACAGCGCCTCGATCTCACCGAGACGCTCGCCACCACCACCATCCGGACGCAGGCGACCGCGCGCGAGGACGACGCCCTTGCCGCCCTCGCCGGCGGTCGAATAGCTGAAATAGACGCGCTGACTGGTCGCGAAGTCGGGGGCGAGGGCGACGTCCATCAGCCCGCCCTGCCCGGCCGAATCGACCGTGATCGTCGCGACCGTCTGGCGCGACTTGCCGTCGGCGGAGACGAGCAGCATCTGGCCCTTCTTCTCGGTGACGAGCATGCGCTTGTCGGGCAGGAACGTCATCGCCCAGGGCGAATCGAAATCGGCGACCACCGTCTCCTTGAACGGCTTGCCCGCCGCTACCGGTTGCGCGGAACAGGCGGTCGAGGCGAGCAGCGTGGTTGTCAGCAACCCAGTGGCGAACAGCGTTTTGCGAATCATGATCTTCTCCCGGAAATCCCTGCGCTAACGCAGCGTGCTGAACGAAGGTTGCTCCCGCTTGCGGAGCAGCGCCACCCCGCGTATAGAGGCACCACTTCTCTACATCGCCAGATGAAGAGGCTGCGGGGCTTGCTCCGCGGCGGCAATCACCTGTGCTTTGGCCCTGTTTGGAATTTCGATGGCGAATATCGCCCTGCTGACCGACCTGATCGAACCCGAGGCGACCGCGCTCGGCCTCAGCCTCGTGCGCGTGCGCATGCAGGGCGGCAAGTCCGATCCGACGTTGCAGGTGATGGCCGAGCGCCCCGACACCCGCCAGCTGGTGATCGACGATTGCGCCGAGCTGTCGCGCCGGATCTCGGACAAGTTCGATGCGCTCGAAGCGGAGGGCAAGGACCCGGTCGGCGAGGACGCGTACCGTCTCGAAGTATCGAGCCCCGGTATCGATCGCCCGCTGACCCGGTTGCAGGACTTTGCCGACTGGGAAGGCCAGGAGGCGCGTATCCGCCTCGTCGAGCCGTTCGAGGACCGCAAGCAGATTTCGGGCAATCTGATGGGCGTCGAGGGGACGAAGATCACCGTCGACGTCAACAAGCACAAGCTCATGACGATCGACTTTTCGCAGGTCGCCGACGCCAAGCTCGTCATGACCGACCGACTCATCGCCGCGACCGCGCCGCTTTCCACCGAAGGCGCGGACGAGGTTTTCTATCAAGATACGCCCACCGATGAGCCCGATGCTCACGAGGCCGACACCGAAGAAGGACAGCATTGATGGCCACGGCAGTCACCGCAAACCGCGCGGAACTGATCGCGATCGCGAATTCGGTCGCGTCGGAGAAGATGATCGACAAGGCGATCGTGATCGAGGCGATGGAGGACGCGATCCAGCGTGCCGCCCGTTCGCGCTACGGCGCCGAGAACGACATCCGCGCGAAGCTCGATCCGAACACCGGCGATCTGCGCTTGTGGCGCGTCGTCGAAGTGGTTGAGGCGGTCGACGATTATTTCAAGCAGGTCGACGTCAAGGGCGCGCAGAAGCTCCAGAAGGACGCCGCACTTGGCGACTTCATCGTCGATCCTTTGCCCCCGATCGAGTTCGGCCGCATCGCCGCACAGGCCGCCAAGCAGGTCATCTTCCAGAAGGTCCGCGACGCCGAGCGCGAGCGCCAGTTCGAAGAGTATAAGGACCGCGCGGGCGAGATCATCACCGGCGTCGTCAAGCGCGTTGAGTTCGGCCACGTCGTCGTCGACCTGGGCCGCGCCGAGGGCGTCATTCGCCGCGACGCGCAGATCCCGCGCGAAGTGGTGCGCGTCAACGACCGCATCCGCTCGCTGATCCTCAACGTCCGCCGCGAGAACCGTGGGCCGCAGATCTTCCTGTCCCGCGCGCACCCCGACTTCATGAAGAAGCTGTTCGCGCAGGAAGTGCCCGAGATCTACGACGGCATCATCGAGATCAAGGCCGCGGCCCGCGATCCGGGTTCGCGCGCGAAGATCGGCGTCATCTCGCATGATTCGTCGATCGATCCGGTCGGCGCGTGCGTCGGCATGAAGGGTAGCCGCGTTCAGGCCGTCGTGCAGGAAATGCAGGGCGAGAAGATCGACATCATCCCCTGGTCGCCCGACATCGCGACCTTCGTCGTCAACGCGTTGCAGCCGGCCTCCGTGTCGCGCGTCGTGATCGACGAGGAAGAAGAGCGCATCGAGGTGGTCGTTCCCGATGACCAGCTTTCGCTGGCGATCGGCCGTCGTGGCCAGAACGTCCGGCTCGCGTCGCAGCTGACCGGCAAGGCGATCGACATCCTCACCGAGGCCGATGCATCGGAGAAGCGCCAGAAGGACTTCGTCGAGCGTTCGGCGATGTTCGAGAAGGAGCTCGACGTCGACGAGACGCTCGCGCAGCTGCTGGTCGCCGAAGGGTTCACGAACCTCGAGGAGGTCGCCTATGTCGAGGTCGAGGAGATCGCCGGCATCGAGGGCTTCGACGAGGACCTGGCGGGCGAGTTGCAGAACCGCGCGACCGAGGCGCTTGAGCGTCGCGACGCCGCGAGCCGCGAAGAGCGTACCGCGCTGGGCGTCGAGGACGCGTTGGCCGGCATGCCGTATCTCAACGAGGCGATGCTGGTCACGCTCGGCAAGGCGGGCATCAAGACGCTCGACGATCTCGCCGATCTGGCGACCGACGAGCTGGTCGAGAAGAAGCGCGTCGAACCGCGCCGTCGCAATGAAGATGCGCCGAAGCGTCCCGAGCCCAAGGGCGGAATTCTCGCGGAATATGGCCTGAGCGACGAGCAGGGCAACGAGATCATCATGGCCGCCCGCGCGCACTGGTTCGAGGACGAGGCACCCGAGGCTCCGGCTGACGACGTCGAGGCGGACGAGACTCCGGTGGAAGAGGCTTCGGCTGACGACGCCGTGGTCGAGGACGCTGCGACTGAAGAGACGACGGCCGACGAAGCCGTAGCTGAGGACGTTTCGGCGGACGACGCTTCGGTCGAGGACGCCGTGGTTGAAGACGCGGCGGACAAGACCGACACGAAGAGCGAGGGCGACAAGGCCTGATGCCCTTCGTCAGCATCCGCATCTCGGGGTCCGCCACCAAGGACCAGAAGGCCGGCATCGTCGCCGACGTCACCCAGTCGCTCGTGCAGCGGCTGGGAAAGAACCCGGCTGCGGTGCAGATCGTGATCGAAGAAATCTCGACCGAAAATTACGGCGCGGGTGGCCAGCTGCTGGTCGACCGCGACGCTCCGAAGACGACTCCAGCGCAGGAGGACGCACATGCGGAACCCTCCCGATGAGGCGCTAGGCGCTACCGACACCCTACCTTCCTCCCCTCCCGCAAGCGGGAGGGGACCGAGGGGTGGGCGCCCGGCTTCGGCCAAGGGCGACGCTTCGGCCAAGTCTCACGCGTCCAAGGCTAAAGCCAAGGGCGGCAATAGGGGTGAGCGCGTGCCCACCCCTAGCCCCTCCCGCTTGCGGGAGGGGGATGATGACGAACCCATCCGCAAATGCATCCTCTCCGGGGAACGCGACGTGCGGCCGCATCTTGTGCGACTCGCCTTGTCGCCCGATGGCCAGATCCTTCCCGACGTGCGCGCCAAGGCTCCCGGCCGCGGCGCGTGGATCGGCGTGACTCGAGTCGAGCTCGAAGCCGCGATCAAGAAGGGCAAGCTCAAGGGCGCTCTTTCGCGCGCGTTCAAGACCGGCGAGTTCACCATCGATCCCGAGCTTCCGGCCAAGATCGAGTCCGCGCTCGAGCGTAACGCGCTCGACCGGCTCGGGCTCGAATCGCGCTCCGGCACGGTGCTGATCGGCTCCGACCGGATCGAGCAGAACGCACGCCAGGGCAAGCTGAAGGCGCTGTATCACGCGTCCGATGCGGCCGAGGACGGCAACCGCAAGCTCGATCAGGCCTGGCGCATCGGCAACGATGTCGAGGGCTCGGGTTTGCGGGGGTTGGCACTCCCGGTATCGCGCACCATATTGGCGTTGGCGCTGGGGCGGGAAAATGTGGTACACATTGGCCTGACCGACCGCGCTGCAGCAAAGCGGGTGAGCGAAGCGCTCGACCGTTGGCTGCATTTTATCGGCCCCGAACCTTCTTCCGTGTCTTGCGAAACGGCCTCGCAGGGCGCATCGGCGTCACCACAAAATGGGGCGCCACCGATACAACAGGCGTCCGGATCGACCGGAACACGCCCGGCCGTGGACATGACTGAGGAATTTGAGTGAGCGACACGGACAACGAGAAGCCGAAACTTGGCATGCGCGCACCTTTGGGTGTGAAGCGCACGGTCGAGACCGGCCAGGTGAAGCAGAGCTTCAGCCACGGCCGATCGAATACGGTGATCGTGGAAACCAAGCGCGCGCGCGTCCTGCGCCGTCCGGGCGAGCCCGACGTGCAGGTCGCGGATGCCGCACCGGTTGCCGCGCCCGCCCCGGCGGCTGCCCCCGCAGCCCCGGCACCGCAGGCGCGCGCACCGCAGCCTGCGCCCGCCCCCGTTCGTCAGCAGCAGAGCAATCTGTCGCCGCAAGAGCGCCAGGCCAAGCTGCTCCGCGAGGCTGAAGAGCAGCGCATGAACACGCTGGAAGAAGGGCGTCGTCGCCAGGAGGCCGAGCGCGCCAAGGCGATCGAGGACGAGCGTAATCGCGTCGCCGAGCGTGCACGTGCCGAGGCTGAAGCCAAGGCGCCGAAGCCCGTCGAGGCTCCGGCGCCTGCACCGGCCCCTGTGGTCGAAGCGGCTCCCGCTCCGGTCGCAGCACCAACGCCAGCGCCTGCGCCTGCTCCGGTCGAAGCCCCCGTTGCTGCGGCCCCTGCCCCGGCGCCGGTTGCCGCGGCACCTGCGCCTGCACCGAAGCCTGCTCCGGTAGCTGCCGCTCCTGCACCGGCTCCCAAGCCCGCACCGGCCCCCGTTGCTCCGCCGGCACCGCCGCCCGTCATCGAACTGACCCGCGATCCGGCGTTCCCGGCACCGCGCCGGTTCTCGCCGGTGGCGCGTCCCGAGCGTCCTCCGCCGCCGCCGAAGCCTGTCGCAGCTCCCGCTGCCGCAGCGCCGACCACGGCTGCGAATGCCGGCACGACCGCGGCTCGCCCCGGCGCGACTGGTGTCAACGCGCCGGCTGGTGGCGTCCGTCGCGACGCCGTGCCTGCGCGTCCGCAGCAGCGTGACCGCAAGGGCGACGATCGTCGCACCTCGGGCAAGCTCACCGTCAACCGCGCGCTCGGCGATGGTGATGGTGCACGCGCTCGCTCACTCGCCGCGCTGAAGCGTGCGCGCGAGAAGGAGCGTCGTGGCACCGGTGGTCCGCGCGAGGCACAGGCCAAGCAGATCCGCGACGTCGTCGTCCCAGAGGCGATCACGGTGCAGGAACTCGCCAACCGCATGGCCGAGAAGGGTGCCGACCTCGTCAAGGCGCTGTTCAAGATGGGCATGCCCGTCACGATGACGCAGACGATCGACCAGGATACCGCCGAGTTGCTGGTCACCGAGTTCGGCCACAATCTGACGCGTGTCAGCGATGTCGACCAGGATCTGGCCAACGACACGATCGACGATGCCGAGGAGACGCTGAAGCCCCGCGCCCCGGTCGTCACGATCATGGGTCACGTCGATCACGGCAAGACCTCGCTGCTCGATGCCCTGCGCGGCACCGACGTGGTGCGCGGCGAAGCGGGTGGCATCACCCAGCATATCGGCGCCTACCAGGTCACGCTGAAGGACAAGTCGAAGATCACCTTCCTCGACACCCCGGGCCATGAGGCGTTCACGCAGATGCGTGCACGCGGCGCGGACGTCACCGACATCGTCATCCTGGTGGTGGCGGCGGACGACGGCCTGATGCCGCAGACGGTGGAGGCGATCGCCCACACCAAGGCGGCGGGCGTGCCGATGATCGTGGCTATCAACAAGATCGACAAGGAAGGCGCCAATGCCCAGAAGGTGCGCGAGCGCCTGCTGAGCGAGGAGATCGTGGTCGAGGACATGGGCGGCGACGTTCAGGACGTCGAAGTCTCCGCGACCAAGAAGATCGGCCTCGATGCGTTGATCGAGAAGATCCAGCTCCAGGCCGAACTGCTCGAACTGCGCGCCAATCCGGATCGCGCGGCCGAGGGTACGGTGATCGAGGCCAAGCTCGACAAGGGCCGTGGCCCGGTCGCGACGATCCTCGTCAACCGCGGTACGCTGCGGGTCGGCGACATCTTCGTGGTCGGTGGCGAGAGCGGCAAGGTCCGCGCGCTGGTCGACGACAAGGGCAAGCAGATCAAGGAAGCGGGGCCGGCGATGCCGGTCGAGGTCCTTGGTCTGTCGGGTGTTCCGCAGGCGGGCGATCCGTTCCAGGTGGTCGAGAACGAGGCGCGTGCCCGCGAAGTCGCGGAATATCGTCGCAGCGTGAAGACCGACAAGCGGACCGCATCGGTTCCTGCCAGCCTCGAGAGCATGTTCTCGGCGCTGAAGGAAAAGCAGGCGATCGAATATCCGCTGGTCGTGAAGGCGGATACGCAGGGTACGGTCGAGGCGATCGTCGGGGCGATCAACAAGATCTCCACCGACCTGATCAAGGCACGCGTGCTGAGCTCGGGCGTCGGTGGCATCACCGAGTCGGACGTCACCCTGGCGGCCGCTTCGGGGGCTCCGATCATCGGCTTCAACGTCCGCCCGAACGCCAAGGCCCGCGAGATCGCCGAGCGCCAGAAGGTCGCGTTCAAGTATTACGACGTGATCTACGACCTGATCGACGAGATCCGGGCGGGGATGGCAGGCGAGCTTGGGCCGGAAGCGTTCGAGACGGTCGTCGGTCGTGCCGATATCCGCGAGGTCTTCTCGGCGGGCAAGCACGGCAAGGCGGCAGGTCTGCTCGTCACCGAGGGCAACATCCGCAAGGCGCTCAAGGCGCGCATCACGCGCAACGACGTCATCATCTACCAGGGCGAAATCGCATCGCTGCGTCGCTTCAAGGATGATGTCGCCGAGGTTCGTGCTGGGCTTGAGTGCGGCGTGACGTTCACGTCGAACTTCGTGGATATCAAGGCCGGCGACGTCCTCGAGACGTTCGAAGTCGAGATGCGCGAACGCACTTTGTAACTACTGAAGCCCTCTCCCCTGCGGGGAGAGGGTTGGGTGAGGGGCTGTCCCAGGCGCTGGCGTATGCGGCGCCCCTCACCCCCGCCCTCTCCCCGAGGGGGAGAGGGAGCTTAAGATGAAGACCGATACCCCAGAAGCAAAAGCCGTCCGCTCGTTGCGAGTCGGCGAACAGGCGCGTCACGCGCTGTCGGACATCCTCGCACGCGGCGACGTGCACGATCCGGTGCTTGAAAAGCACCTCGTGACGATCACCGAAGTCCGCATGTCCCCCGATCTCCGCCACGCCACCGTCTTCGTGAAGCCGTTGCTCGGCAAGGACGAGGAAAAGGTGCTGAAGGCGCTGCGCACCAACACCGCCTACCTTCAGCGCGAAGTCGCGAACCGGGTGCAGATGCGGTATGCCGCCAAGCTGAAGTTCCTCGCGGACGAGAGCTTCGACGAGGGTACGCACATCGACACGCTGCTGCGCAATCCGCATGTGGCGCGGGATCTGACCGAAGATTGATACTGGAGGCCGTTTAGTGCCCCAGTTTCAGCGAGTCAGGCTGATGGCGGGTCGATTGCAATACCTCGCCCGCCCCATCCGGTTCCTACGCCCCTGAACTCTCCCGCACATAGCGCCTCCGCCCCCCTTTCCGTTCGTGCTGAGTAGAGACCGAGTAGCTTCGCAGAAGCGTATCGAGGGCTCGTATCGAAGCACAGGTTCCGCCTACCAACCTGTCCTTCGATACGCCGCTTCGACAAGCTCAGCAGCTACTCGGGACGAACGAAATGGGAACGGGTCTGGACATCCCCCCGCGTTCCCGCTCTTTGCCCCCATGGCCAAGCTGTATTTCTACTACGCGTCGATGAACGCGGGGAAGTCGACGAACCTGTTGCAGGCGGACTTCAACTACCGCGAGCGCGGGATGCGGACGATGCTGTTCACCGCCGCCATCGACGACCGATTCGCCGCGGGCACGATCACGTCGCGGATCGGGCTGGAGGCGCCGGCTATCGCGTTCGATGCGGTGACGGATATCGCCGCCTGCGTGATGCGTCAGCACGCCGAGGTCGCACTCTCGTGCGTGCTGGTAGACGAGGCGCAGTTCCTGACCGCCGTGCAGGTAGATCAGCTCGCGCATATCTGCGACGTCGTCGGCATCCCGGTACTGGCCTATGGGCTGAGGACCGATTTCCAGGGCGCCCTGTTTCCGGGATCGGCGCGGTTGCTGGCGCTGGCGGACTCGCTGGTCGAGATCAAATCGGTGTGCATGTGCGGGCGCAAGGCGACGATGAACCTCCGGGTCGACGAGCGCGGGCGGGCGATCGCGGAGGGACAGCAGACCGAGATCGGCGGCAACGACCGGTACGTGGCGCTCTGTCGGCGGCATTTCACCGAAGCGCTGGGATAGGATCGTCCGTTCGACACGGTACGGGCCGTGGCGATAACTCGACGGATGGCGCGATCGCATGATTGCGGGGGAGCGCAGGCGCGATTAGCGTCGCCGCAAACATCGAGAGGATCGCCTGTGAACGACCGGGTCACCATCGCCGTCGCGGACGGGATCGCCGACGTCCGCCTCAATCGCGCGGACAAGATGAACGCGATCGATCCCGCCATGTTCGACGGCATCGCCGCCGCCATCGACCGTCTCGCCGGGATGACCGACATCCGCTGCGTCGTGCTGTCGGGCGAGGGCAGGGCGTTCTGCGCCGGGCTGGACATGGCGTCGATGGCGAGCGGCGGGTCCGGATTGGCGTTGGGCGATCGTACCGAAGGCGGCGCGAACCTCGTCCAGCAGGTCGCGTGGGGATGGCGGACCTTGCCGATGCCGGTGATCGCCGCGGTCCACGGCGTCGCGTTCGGTGGCGGGTTCCAGATCATGTCGGGCGCCGACATCCGCATCGCGCATCCGCAAGCCCGGTTCGCGATCCGCGAGACCTATTGGGGCCTCGTCCCCGACATGGCCGGCATCGCGCTGTGGCGAACGCTCGCCCGCGACGACGTCCTGCGCGAACTCACCTACACCGCGCGCGAGTTCGATGGTGCGGAGGCGTTGCGACACGGCTTCGTCACGCGCCTGTCCGAAGACCCGCTCGGCGAGGCGATGACGCTGGCGCGCGAAATCGCCGCGAGGAACCCCCACGCGATCCGCGGTGCGAAGACGCTCTACAACCTCGCGGCTGACGCGGATGCGGTGGCAGTGCTGCACGCGGAAACCGAAGAGCAGGTAAAGGTCATCCGTACGCCCAACCAGATCGAGCAGGTCCGTGCGAACATGGAAAAGCGGGCCGCCGTGTTCGAGGATTGAAGATTGAGCCCAGCTGATTGGGGAAGGGGCTGTCGAGCTACCCTACCGGCTACCACCCCGGCGAAGGCCGCGGCCCAATTGGAAAGGTCGATGTAACGGAGTGTTGTCTTCAGCCGGCACCGTCCCCCAATTGGGCCCCGGCCTTCGCCGGGGTGGTGCGAAACGTGGGGGAAGGCGCATCCGGGTAACGAAGAGCCTACTTCACCTTGTCGTACGGCGTGAAATCCCGAAACCGGCACGAGCCCGACGGGATCGACATGCCAGCGGACACCGTCCGAAACCGATCGTTCCGGCACAATTGCCCGCCATAGACTTCGACGATCAACGTATCGAGCGGCCGTAACGACGGACACTCGCCAACCGGGCCCGTCTTCCAGATGCGCTTGCCCGACTGCCGATACAGAATCGTCTGCGCATCGACGATCTCCGGGCCGTTCAGCAACTGGAGATTGACGCACCGCACCGGCGTTCCGGCACGTCGACCGGCCAACGGGTCGGACTTGCCGGCCACCAGCATCCCCGCCGTAAGCAGCGCGACGGCCGCAAGAACCGCCCCGCGCATCACGGTTTCCGGTACGGCACGAACGCGCCGAAGCTGCAACTTCCGGTCGGGAAGCGCGACGATTGATCCAAGGTCTGCGCAATGTCACCGCGACACAATTGCCCACTCGGGGTTCGCGTGACGAGGATGTCGCCGCGCGCGATCCCCTCGCACCCACCGGCGGTCTCGGTACGATAGACGAGACGCCGGCTGACCCGGTACAGGATCGTCGGCCCGTATCCCGAGCTCTGCTTCTGCGTGAACTGGTTGATGCACGTCTCGGGTTTCCCCGGCACCAGCCCGGCAAGTTCCTTCGCCAGCTTGTCCTGCACGCCAGCCTCGTGCACCTGCGCACGCTCGACCTCCGCCTGGGTCTGGGTACACGCGCCGAGCAATACCGCCGGCAGCATCAAGAGTGGCAGGGTCCGCATCCGCATCGCAACGCTCCTCAAAATCCCCGCCACGCCCATACGCGCATTAGCCGCGAAACGCATCCTTCGCCGCACGATAGGTCGCAAGCTGCTCGACCGACGTCGCCCGCAGGAACGGGTTGGTCGCCCGCTCGAGCCCGATCGTCGTCGGCACGGTTGGCTCACCCTTCGCGCGCACCGCATCCACCTCGACCATCCGCGCGACGATGTCGGCATTGTCCGGCTCGGCAACCAGCGCATACCGCCCGTTGCTCTGCGTATATTCATGCCCGCAGAACACCTCGGTCTCGTCCGAAAGCTTCGCGTATCGCTGCATGTTCGCGAACATGTCCGCCGGCGTCCCCTCGAACAGCCGCCCGCATCCCATCGCGAACAGCGTGTCGCCGGTGAAGATCGCGGCATCGTCGGCGAAGTGGAACGCGATATGCCCCTGCGTATGCCCCGGTACCGTCATCACGGTCGCCTCGTGCGCCCCAAGACGGACGACATCGCCTTCGCCGACCTGCTCGTCGAGGGTCGGGATCTTGTCCGCCTCCGCCGCGGGGCCGACCACGGTCGCGCCATACGCCTTCATCTCGGCATTGCCGCCGGTATGATCGGGATGCCAGTGCGTCGTCCACACCCGGTCGATCCGCCAGTCGCGCTTCTTGGCGGCGGCGATCACCGGCCCGGCCTCGCCCGGATCGACCACCACCGTCTCGCCCGAGACGGTGTCGTGGATCAACCAGGCGTAATTGTCGGAAAGCACCGGCACGCGGACGATATCGAGCATCAGCGTGTTACCACTTGCCGGTGTTGGGCATCGACGCCCACGGCTCGGCGGGATCGAGCGCGCCGTCCGCCTGCAACAGCTCGATCGAGATGTTGTCGGGCGTCCGCACGAACGCCATGTGGCCGTCGCGCGGCGGCCGGTTGATCGTCACGCCCGAGTCCATCAGCCGCTGGCAGGTGTCGTAGATATTGTCGACGCGGTAGGCGAGATGCCCGAAGTTGCGGCCCTCGCCATATTCCTCGGGATCCCAGTTGTGCGTCAGCTCGACTTCGGCACCCTCGTCGCCGGGGACCGACAGGAAGATCAGCGTGAACCGCCCCTTCTCGTTCTCCATCCGGCGGACCTCCTTCAGCCCCAGCGTCTCGAAGAACGCGATCGTCTTCGCCGGGTCGGTCACGCGGATCATCGTGTGGAGATATTTCATGCTGGCTCCGAGGGTTGTTCGGACCAGCAGATAGGGATGGGGGTGGTGGCGTGAAAGGGCCGCAACTGTTGGAGCGCATAAAGCTACCACCCCGGCGAAGGCCGGGGCCCAGTTGGGGGGACGTTGCCAGTTAAGGACGGCGCTTCGTCACAACCACCTCTCCAACTGGGCCCCGGCCTCCGCCGGGGTGGTGGCGTGCTAGCGTCCGATCGGCGTGCTGGGACGAGGAGCGCTAGCCTGCCCGTCGAACTGCTTCAACGCCGTCACCGCGCTCTGTCCGACGGGCGTATCCGGCGCCAGCCGAGCCGCCTGACCCCAAGCCGCCCGCGCGGCATCCTCGTCGCCCGCCAACGCCGCGATATTCCCCGCCTCCAATTGCACCGAAGCATCGTCCGCCGACCGCCGCAACGCCTCGCCGATATCCTTCTTCGCGCGCGCCGGATTGCCCTCGCGCCGTGCCAGCGTCGCCGACAACAGCCACGCCAGCGGATCGTCCGCCGCGTTGGTCAGCGCCAGGTCGATATCGGTCCGCGCCGACTCCAAGTCCCCCGTCGCCACCAGCGCCCGCGCATGATCGAGCTGCGCTTCGCCGAGCGGCAACCCGGTCAACGTCCCTGCGGTCAGTGCCGAATCAAGCGCCGCGCGCGCCTTGACCGGGTCCGCCGCCGCCAGCCACGCATTCCCCGCCTGCGCCCAATAGGTCGCCGCGCCGATATTCTTGGCGAGCTGCGCCCCGCGCGCCGCTTCCTCGAACTCGCCGGCCGCGGCCGGCCATGCCTTCTCCGCCGCAAAGGCAAGCCCGGCACATTCGCGCGCGGCAAAGCGTCCGCCCGCGATCCGCCACCGTGCCGCCTCGGCGCGCGCCGCCGCGGGATCGGACTGAACGAGCGCGATGCAGCGCTGCAACCGGTCGGCCCGGATGTCGAGCGGCCCAGCCTTCGCGGGCGTCAGGCCAGAGGTCTGGGCAGAGGTTTGGCCCAAGATTTGGCCAGAGGTTTGGCCCGAGGTTGGGCCAGCGATCTGGGCAGCGGCGAAGGCGAGCAACATCGAGATCATAGGGCGGCGATCACATCCTCGACCGCCCGGATGATGAGGGAAATGTCGCTATCGCGCGACAGGCGGTGGTCGCCGTCCTTGACGAGCCACGTCTGCACGTCGGCTGAACGCAACAGCTCGGCGAGGCGGGCGGTGCGATGCCACGGCACGTCCGGGTCGCGCTGGCCCTGCACCAGCCGGACCGGACCGTCGAACGCGATCTCGCCGAACATCAGCCGGTTCGCCTCGCCCGACGACCAGAATGCGCGGGTGTAGACTGTCGGCTTCGGCCCGTACGCATTGGCACGCTCGATCCGCCCGTTGCTCAGCAGCGCCATCTTCTCTTCGGTAGTGAAGCCCCAGTCGGTGAAGTCCGGCGCCGGCGCGACGCCGACCAGCCCCTTCACCAGATCGGGCCGCAGCTTCGCCGCCAGCAGCATCAGCCACCCGCCCATCGACGAGCCGACGATCACCGCGCTGTCCTCGACGAGCGCGTCGATCATCGCCAGCACGTCGTCGCGCCAGTCGGCCAGGGTCTGGTCTTCGAACGCCCCTTCGCTTTGCCCGCACCCGCCATAATCGAACCGCAGGAACGCGCGCCCCTCGGACTTCGCCCATGCCTCCAGCGTGATCGCTTTGGTCCCGTTCATGTCGGACGCGTATCCCGACAGGAACACGATCGTCGGTCCCGTACCGGGGGTGTGGTGATAAGCGAGGCGAGGGCGCTCCTTGACGGGCGACGTCGGTGCAGGCGGGGTGGCGGTATCGGTCATGCCGATACCTTAGCCGCCCCTCAGCGCCGGAGAAAGGCGTCGAGTGCAGCCTGGAACGCGGCAGGCTGATCGAGCATCACGAAATGCGCCGCATCGCCGATGTCGACGAAGGTCACGTGCGGCGCGGTCGCATACGCCTTCCGGTATAGCGCGTCGGCGGCCGGCTTGGTCGTACCCACCGCGTTCCACGGATAGACCAGCGTGATCGGCACAGCGATCGACGCCATGTCGGGGCGCAGGTCGGTGGTCAGGTCCTCGTACATCGCCTGCGCGGAGACGCGGGCATCCGCCTTTGCCGCCCAGTCGGCAACCACCGCGCGAGAGGCCGGCTTGAGTGCCATGCGCGCGGCAAGCGCCTCGTTCGCCGCCGGGTTTGCCGGCTTCCCGTACGCCGCCGCCATGCCGGCCCGCATCGCCTTGGCCTGTGGTTCGAGCGCCGCCACGGTCGCGCCGGGCGCGAAGATGTCGCCGATATAGGGCAGCGAATCGACGATCATCAGCGTGCCGACGTCCTCGGGATGCGCCTTGGCCAGCATCAGCGCGACCAGCCCGCCCATCGAATGCCCGACGATCGCGGGTTTGCCGAGCTTCGACCCAGCGATCGACGTCGCAATCAGCGTGTGCAGGTCGGCGACGATGCCATCGAGGATGCCCGGCGACAGGTTCGCGCGGGGATCGTCGCCGCCGAAGCCGTTGACCTGCACGACATACACTTGGTGCGATTTGGCCAGCGTGGGAACGACGCCTGCCCATACCGCGCGCGGGGAGGAGAGGCCGGGAACGAGGATCACCGGCGTGCCCTTGCCAATGGTCTGCACGGAGATGTGCTGCATCTGCATCTGCGTCTCGACGGCATCGGTCTTCGGCGCAGCGGCGGGCGCGGACTGCGCTTCGCTCCCGGCGGGGTGCACGACGATCATCAGCGCGACCGCGGCGGCGGCAAGGCGGGCTTTGAGGTTCGAGATCATGTCACGGGCTCCTTCGACGGACTAGTGAAGATATCCTCGATCGCGAGGTCGAACAGTTCGGCAATCTTGAACGCGAGCGGCAGCGACGGATCGTAGCGTCCCGTCTCGATCGCGTTGACGCTTTGCCGTGACACGTCGAGACGGTCGGCCAAGTCGCCCTGGCTCCAGTCCCGCTCGGCGCGCAAAACTTTCAAGCGGTTCTTCACGCCCCGCGGCGCATCGTCGCGATGTTGTAGCCCCAGCCTATCCACAGCCCAGCGAACCATAGCACGGCCGCGTAATAGGCGGGGATATGCGGCACCAGCCCGAACCCTTCGAGGAATCCCCATCCGGTCATGATGCTCAGCATGAAACCGCTTGCGACGAGCGACTGGCGGATCATCAGCATGCGCAAATATTCGTCGGTCTCCTCGACGATGTAGCGGCCGAGCACCAAGAAGATGCCGATCAGCGGCAGGGCCGGCAGCAGCGCCGCGACATAAGCGATCGGTCCGTGCAGCGCGCCATGCACGAACAGATAGATCGTCGCGAACAACAAGGCTGCGTAGACAAGACTGAGCAGCATGACGCGGCGGTTGTAGCGGCGGATGGCAGGATTCGTGAGCATGGAAAGCGTCCTTTCGAATCGGTAAAGGAAGCTTGTCATATAGGCGCCGCTAAGTCAACGACGCTTGACAGGCGATCTCTATTCTCCCCCGCCAGGGGGTGGTGGCACCGAAGGTGACGGAGGGGGAGGACACGGAACGCCGGTGATCCCTTACCGCCCCCTCCGTTTGGCAAGCGCCAGCCACCTCCCCCTTGCGGGGGAGGATCGCAGGGACGGCCTCGCGCCGCGTGTCAGATGATGAATTCGACCGTCTTCATCTGCGCCTGATCGGCCGCGATCGCGCCGCGCTTCTCGACCATCTGGCGGTGCAGGTCGGCGACCGTGTCGCTCCCCCACGTCTTGCACAGCGCCGGCACGACCGCATGGACCAGCGCGCCGAGCCCGCCCTTGATCATCGTCAGGCCGAAGCGTCCGGCGACGCCGAAATGCTCGGCATAGCTCTCGCCGACGGTGGCGGGGTGGTCGAGGAACAGGCGGCGGAACATCGGCAGTCTCCCGCTTTGCTCTGTATCAGGTGGCAGCCAAGGCGTCGACCATCCCCGCCGCGAGCACGCTCAGCGTGTCGTCCCGCGCGCCCATCACCACGATCCGGTCGCCCGGTCGCGCTTCCGCGACGAGCGCGGCGGCGGCCTCCGCGCGATCGGCGATGTGCCGTGCATCGCGACCACCCTCGACGATCTGCGCGACGATGTCCGCGCTGGTCACCTCCCGCGCGACCGTCCCGCCATAATAAGCCGGGTCGGGGAGGATCAGCACGTCGTCCTCCGCCATCCGCTCGACGAACGTGGCGACCAGCTCGCGGCCCATCACCTTCAGCGGGCCATAGCCGTGTGGCTGGAAGAACAGGAGCAAGCGCCCCGGAAACGCGTGCAGCGTGTCGAGCGTCGCCGCGATCTTGTCCGGGTTGTGCCCGAAATCGTCGATCACCGCGACGCCGCCTGCCTCTCCAACCAGGTCGAAACGGCGGCGCAGTCCTGTGAACCCCGCGATCGCCTTGACCGCGTCCGCCAGCGACACGTCCGCCGCCATCGCCGCTCCGATCGCCGCCAGCGCGTTCGAGACGTTGTGGCGACCCGGCACCGCTAGCTTCACCGGCGTCCGCACGCCACGCGACACGATGTCGAAGCGGATCGCGAACGGCTCGGGCTTCAGGTTCTCGGCGCGCAGGTCGGCCGAAGCATCGATTGCGAACGTCGTGACCTGACCCCGCGGCACCCGCGAGGCGAGCGCTGCGGCATCGGGATCGTTGGCGTTCACCACCGCCGTCTCGGCCTTCGCGATGAAGTCGCCGAACAGCACGCGCAGTTCGTCGAGCGACTTGTGGTCGAGGCTGACATTGTTGAGCACTGCGATCTTCGGCGCATAGCCCGCGATCGATCCGTCGCTCTCGTCCACTTCGCTGACGAACGCCTCGCCCTCTCCGACCAGCGCGCTGGCGAACGGCGCATCGGGGGTGGCGAAGTTCTTCATCACCGCGCCGTTCATCACCGTCGGATCGCGCCCGACGGCATGCAGGATCCAGCCGATCATGCCTGTAACGGTCGACTTGCCGCTCGTCCCCGCGACACCGATCGGCAGCCGGCTGTCGTTGAACAGCGACGCCAGCATCGCCGCACGGGTCGAGCGCGTGCAGCCTAGAGCCTCCGCCGCGATCATGTCCGGCACCGTAGCCTCAATCGCAGCGGAGGCGATGACAAGCTGGTCGGCCGAGACGATCCCGCTGCCGTCCTGCGGAAACAGCGCGACGCCCTTCGCGGCAAGGTCGTCGAACTTGGCGGGTACGCGGCCCTGGTCGAGGTTGCGGTCGGAGCCCGCGACGGTCGCGCCGCGACCCGCGAGGATCATTGCGAGCGGCATCATGCCGCTGCCGCCAATGCCGACGAAGAAACAGGGTTTGCTGATATCCATCGGCCCGCGATATGGGCGGTTTGGTAACGGGGCAAGGTCGGGAACACGAACAATGCGCATCGGTGTCCTCGCCGCGTCGAGCCGGACCAATCCCGCGGCGATCGCCAAGATCACCGCGTATGCGGCGACCGCGTTCCCCGAGGTCGAACTCGTCTTCCACCCGCAATGCCTGGAGACCGACGGCCATTTCGCCGGCTCGGATTTTCGTCGGGCGGCGGCGTTCCTGGAATACGCGAACGATCCCGCATTCGATGCGCTCTGGTTCCTGCGCGGCGGCTATGGCGCAAACCGTATCCTCGCGATGGTCATGCCCGAACTGGGCCGCGCGGCGCGGCACAAGACCTATCTCGGCTATTCCGACGTCGGCTTCCTGCTCGGTGCGCTCTATGCCCGCAGGATCGGGCGGCCGGTGCACGGGCCGATGGTCAGCGACGTCAACCGGCATGACGGCGAAGCGACGGTGGCGCGGTCGCTCGGCTGGATGGTGCGCGGCGATCGCGGGGGCCTCGAGCCGGGCTTGGGCGGACGGCCCTCAGCGGCGTTCAACCTGAGCATCCTGACCTCGCTGATCGGCACGCCGTGGTTGCCCGACCTGACCGATCACGTCCTGATCGTCGAGGAGGTGTCGGAGCCGATGTACGCGATCGACCGCATGCTGTTCAAAGTCGCCAACGCCACGCAGTTGAAGGGGATCGCGGGACTGCGGCTCGGCGCGGTGACCGCAGTGCAGGAGAACGACCCGCCCTGGGGCGAGACGCTCGACTACATGATGATCCGCTGGTCGCGCGACATGGGCGTGCCGTATCTTGGGCGGGCGGAGATCGGGCATACGCAGGCGAACCATGTGGTGCCGTTCGGGGTGGTATGAGCGGGGCATCAGACAGCATGCTGACCTTGAGATAGCATCTAACATTGCTCCACCCCGGCGGAGGCCGGGGCCCAATTGGAGAGGTGGTAGTAACGGCGCGCAATCCTCCGTTAGCGACGTTCCCCAATTGGGCCCCGGCCTTCGTTGGGGTGGAGGTTCTACCCCGCAACCGTCGGATCGATCACCTGCATTCCCCCGAACCGAACCTTCGGCTGGCCCGGCCCCGTATAGCTCCCCGCCGCCTGCTCCACGGCCCAGGCGCGCAAATTCGCGACCACCTCGACCCGCTGCACCCGATCCCGTTCACGCATGAATACGACCAGATCGTCGCGTCGGTTGCAGTCGCGCGTATCGGCGGTCGCGCACGGCGAATACAGGATCGCCAGCGCCACGATCTTCCCCGCAGGATCGAGCACCGCCGCGCCTTTCTCCGGGCAGCTGTGCGCGCGACACGCAGTGAAGCGGTACAACGCCCCGATCCGCGTCGGTTCGTCCGGCGGGCCGTGCAGCACCTCGATCTGCTGCTCCGCCACGTCGCCATCCGCATAGAGATACGCCGCCTTGCGCTTGCCGATGAACCGCCGGACCGCGGCGGTAAACGCGGGTGCCATCACCAGTTGGTTCGTATCGCGGCACGCCGCCAACTTCGTCGGCGCACATGTCGAAGCCGGCGCGGCAGCGGCCGACAGCATCATCAACACACCCAGCATCGGCACTCTCCCAAAACGCCCAGACACTCCCCAGTCCGGCGGATGTCCGTCTGGAGTAGCCCTGTGCGCGTATCACCTTATATACACGAGGTGCGCGGATCGGTCCGCGCACGCCATCCCGAGAGAAAGTCTCCCATGTCTGCAATGTTCCGAATCACGCTGCCCGACGGTTCCGTCCGCGAGGTTGCGCCCGGGACTACCCCCGCGGATGTCGCCGCGGCGATCGGCCCGGGCCTCGCCAAGGCGGCGCTCGCCGCGCGCATCGACGGGCAGGTGCGCGACCTCAACCGGCCGTTCGAGGGCGATACCGCACTCGCGCTGGTGACCGCGCGCGACGAGGCGGATGCGCTCGAACTCGTCCGCCACGATCTCGCCCACGTCATGGCGGAGGCGGTCCAGCACCTCTTCCCCGGCACGCAGATCACCTTCGGCCCGGCGACCGACGACGGCTTCTATTACGACTTCGCGCCAAAGGACCGCCCGTTCACCGACGAGGATCTGCCCGCGATCGAGGCCGAGATGCGCGCGATTATCGCCCGTAACGAGCCGTTCCTGCGCGAGGTCTGGTCGCGCCAGCAGCTGATCGATCGCTGGACGCAGCAGGGCGAGAGCTTCAAGGCCGAATGGGCCGCCGAATTGCCCGAGGGCGAAGAACTGACGATCTACCGCCAGGGCGAATGGCTCGACATGTGCCGTGGCCCGCACATGGCTTCGACCGGGAAGCTCGACCCCGCCGCGTTCAAGCTGACGCGCGTGTCGGGTGCGTATTGGCGCGGCGACCAGAAGAACGCGATGCTATCCCGCATCTACGGCACCGGCTGGCTCAACAAGAAGCAGCTCGACCAGCATCTCTTCCGCCTTGAGGAAGCCGCCAAGCGCGATCACCGGAAGATCGGCGCGGAGATGGACCTGTTCCACCTCCAGTCCGAAGCACAGGGCTCGGTGTTCTGGCATCCCAACGGCTTCGTGCTGTGGCGCCAGCTCGAGGCGTATATGCGTCGCCGCCTCGATGCCGCCGATTATGCCGAGGTGAAGACCCCGCAGCTGATGGACGCCAAGCAGTGGGAGCAGTCGGGCCACTGGGGCAAGTATCGCGAGAACATGTTCGTCGTGCCCGACGAAATCCCCAATGCGGAAGACGAGGGCGCGATCCTGTCGGGCAAGGGCGACCTGATGGCGCTGAAACCGATGAACTGCCCCGCGCACGTCCTGATCTTCAAGCAGGGGATCAAATCGTACCGCGACCTGCCGATCCGGATGGCCGAGTTCGGCTGCTGTCACCGCAACGAGCCGCACGGTGCGCTGCACGGCATCATGCGCGTCCGCCAGTTCACCCAGGACGACGCGCATATCTTCGTCCGCGAGGACCAGCTGGTGGAGGAGGTGCGGAAATTCTGCGAGCTGCTCGACAGTGTCTACAAGCATCTTGGCTTCGAGGATTACGCGGTGAAGCTCGCGCTGCGCCCCGACAACCGGTTCGGCGACGACGCGATGTGGGACAAGGCCGAGGCGGAGCTGCGCGAGGCGGTGATGCAGTCGGGCCTGAGCGACACGATCAAGGCGAACTTCGAGGAACTGCCGGGTGAGGGCGCTTTCTATGCGCCGAAGTTAGAATTCCACCTGACCGACGCGATCGGCCGGACGTGGCAGGTTGGCACGATCCAGTCGGATCGCGTGCTGCCCGAGCGACTCGATGCGTCGTACGTCGGCGCGGACGGCGAGCGGCATCGCCCGGTCATGCTCCACCGTGCGATCCTCGGCACGTTCGAGCGCTTCCTCGGCATCCTGATCGAGCATCACGCCGGCCGTTTCCCGCTCTGGCTGGCACCGGTGCAGGTCGTGGTCGCGACGATCGTGTCGGACGCGGACGACTATGCGCATGAGGTTGCCGCGACGTTGCGCAAGGCGGGCCTTCGCGTCGAAACCGATCTTCGCAACGAGAAGATCAACTACAAGGTGCGCGAGCATTCGCTGGCGAAGGTGCCGCTGCTGTTCGTGGTCGGCAAGCGCGAGGCGGACGAAGGCACGGTCGCGATCCGCCGTCTCGGCAGCCAGGGCCAGGAGATGATGGCGCTCGACGAGGCGATCGCCCGTCTTGCGGACGAGGCGCGCGCACCCGATATGTGATCGCAAGGGCCGGCTATTCGCCATCTGTTCGGGCGGGCGTTTCTGCGCTATACGCCGGCCCAAATACTTCGTCAGAAACTTCAGGAGCAAACCCCATACGTCCTCCCACGATACGCCGGCCGTTGCAGACGCCCGCGATGAACGGCCCGCGATTCAACGAATTCATCCAGAGCCAGAAGGTCCGCGTGATCGATCACGAGGGCGAGAATCTGGGCGTGATGTACACGCGCGAAGCGATCGAGCAGGCAGCCGAGCATGGCCTCGACCTGGTCGAGGTGTCGCCTAACGCCGATCCGCCCGTCGCCAAGTTTCTCGATGTCGGCAAGTTCAAGTACGAGGCGCAGAAGAAGGCGAACCTCGCACGCAAGTCGCAGAAGACGCAGGAGATCAAGGAGATCAAGATGCGTCCGAACATCGACGACCATGACTACGACACGAAGATGAAGAAGGTGAACGACTTCATCGGAGAGGGCGACAAGGTCAAGATCACGCTGCGGTTCCGCGGTCGCGAACTCAGCCATGGCCAGCTCGGCATGAACCTGTTGAAGCGCGTTCAGGACGACGTCGCGGAGATCGCCAAGATCGAGGCGTATCCGCGCATGGAAGGCCGCCAGATGCTGATGGTGCTCGCACCGAAGTAACTCGCGTCGCGGCTCTGGCCGCAGCGATCGGATGTTGAAAGGCTGGTCGGTCCCGAGGGACTGGCCGGCCTTTTTCTTGTGCGCGGGGGCGTGTTTGGGTTGTGCTTTGCGTGGTCTTGAGCGCCGCCGATCAGGTCGGTGCACGTCTTGCGCCTCCCTGAAAGGGAGGGGGAGGGGGTGGGGTGGTCGGCTTTATCCCCGCGTCCAGACCATGCGGAAGCCGACCCACCCCCAACCCCTCCCTTTCAGGGAGGGGGGCTAGAAGAAGAAGCGTATATGATCGCCGCGGCAGATCTCGTTCAAACCGAGTCCCGCCTCAGATCGCCGGCCCGTTGCAAGCTCAGCGCACCCCACCCCTGAACAGTTGCGATTTGAAACTAGGGTTTGGTCTCTGTCACTGTGTGGCGTTTTTGAGACATGATGTTCAAAAATCTCTTTCCGTATGCGGAAATTGCTAGACGCAGGAACGGAGATATCTCTATCTAGCGTCCAAACCATAAATTCGAAAAACTCGAATGGGTCAGGGAGAGAATGCCGATGCGTATGACCGCATATCTGTTGTCCGCCGTTGCGACCGCGGCCTTCGTCACCCCGGCATTCGCGCAGGACGTGCCGACCACCCAGCCCGAAGCGCAGGCGACCGCCACGACGACGTCGGGCACGGCGGCGGGCTCGGTCGATGCGGGCCAGACGCCGGTGGCGCGACAGGCGGCGTCGCCACAAGCGGACACGGGCGGTAACGCCAGCGACATCGTCATCACCGCGACCCGCCGATCCGAGCGCCTGTCGAACGTGCCGATCGCGGTTTCCGCGGTCGGTTCGGCCGCGCTGGAGAATACCGGCGCGAACGACATCCGGCAGGCTACGCAGCTCGTCCCCTCGCTGCTGATCTCGTCGACCGGCAGCGAAGCCAACGCATCGGCACGTGTTCGCGGCATCGGTACGGTCGGTGACAATCCCGGTCTCGAAAGCTCCGTCGCGGTGTTCATCGACGGCGTCTATCGCAGCCGCACCGGGTCGGGCCTGAACGACCTCGGCGAAGTCGATCGCATCGAAGTGCTGCGCGGCCCGCAGGGCACGCTGTCGGGCCGCAACGCGACCGCGGGCTCGATCAACATCCTGACAAAGCTGCCTTCTTACAATTTCGGCGGCTATGCCGAGGCGACCTATGGCAACTACAACAACATCCGTATTGCCGGTGGTCTGACCGGCCCGATCATCAAGGACAAGCTGGCATTCCGCCTTGACGGCGTGTTCGGCAAGCGCGACGGCTTCTATTACGACGTCATCAACAAGACCGATTACAACGATCGCAACCGCTATTTCGTCCGCGGCCAGCTGCTGTTCGAGCCCACCTCCGACATCACGTTGCGGCTGATTGGCGACTATACGCATCGCGACGAAAAATGCTGCGGCGCGGTCTATCTCAATACGCAGGAAAAGATCGATCCGACCCCCGGCGTCCCCGGCGATTTCGCGATCAACCCCGCCGGCAACCGCATCGTCCAGGTCATGCAGAGCCTGGGCGCAGTGTTCCCCAGCGCCGGCGATCCGTATAATCGCCGCATCGCCAACACGCTGGGTCGTGCCTATTCGAACGTCACGACGGATTACGGCGGCTCGGGCCAGATCGACATCAACCTCGGCGGCGCGTCGCTCACCTCGATCACGGCATACCGGGAATACAAATCGGGCGGCGCAGGCGATATCGACTACGGCAATCTGGACATCGGCTACCGTCCCGACGACGGCAACAGCTATCGCCAGTTCCACACCTTCAGCCAGGAAGTCCGCCTGAACGGCTCGCTGTTCAACGACAAGCTCGATTGGCTGGTCGGCGGCTATTATTCGAAGGAAGACCTGGTCGTTGCCGACAATCTCAAGTTCGGCAAGGATTACGGCGCGTTCGCTGCATGCCGCATCGTCGCGACGATCAACCCCGCCGCCGCACTCCGCGCGCCTCGGGCGGCCGGCTGCCTCAGCCCGACCGGTCGCGCCGTATTGTCCGGCCTGGTTCCCGGCACGCAGCCCGCATTCGGCGCGCTGACCAGTACGATCCTTGCCGGTATCGACCGCCTCAGCACGGTCAGCGACGTCGGCGACACGCGCTCGACCTATTACCAGGACAGCGAGAACTACGCCTTCTTCACGCACAACATCTTCAAGTTGACCGACAAGCTGTCGATCACCGGAGGCCTGCGCTACACGCACGAGGCGAAGGATTTCCACGCCGACTTCAACAACAACAATACCGTCTGCCCGGTCCAGCAGGCCAATCTGAGCCCGTTGCTCGCCAGCGCGGCGGTTCC
The DNA here is from genome assembly GCF_900115295.1 of Sphingomonas sp. OK281. Taxonomy (GTDB): domain Bacteria; phylum Pseudomonadota; class Alphaproteobacteria; order Sphingomonadales; family Sphingomonadaceae; genus Sphingomonas. Next base: position 948,969 of record NZ_FOVZ01000002.1, read on the forward strand.
GGCGGCGGTGAAGACGCTGGTCGGCGGGATCGTCACGCTGACCTGCACCGGTAACTCGACGTCGGCGCTGACGGCGGTCAAGCCATCGAATAGCTTCAAGGAAGGCGAGTTCACCGGCACGGGCGTGATTTCGTACAAGCCGCGTACCGACACGCTGGTGTATGCGTCCTATTCGCGCGGCTATAAGGCGGGCGGCTACAACCTCGATCGTTCGGATCTGACCGCGAACGTGTTCTCGACACCGACCGCGGCCAATGCCGCCAACTTGCGGTTCGATCCGGAGACGGTCAACGCGTACGAGGTCGGCCTGAAGTTCACTTCCAAGGACTTCACGTTCAACGTCGCGGGCTTCCGCCAGGAGTTCAAGAACTTCCAGTTGAACACCTTCAACGGCACCAACTTCATCGTCCAGAACATCTCCACCTGCGACACGAGCCTGAACGGCGCGGATCGCGATGCGAGCTCGACGACGGGGACGTGCACCGGCAAGACCAAATACGGCGTCGTCTCGCAGGGCTTCGAGCTCGAAGCGGGGCTGTTCCCGGCGCCGAACTATTCGGTGAACCTCGGTTACACCTATACGAACACCCGCTTCCGCAACGATCTGGTCGGCAGCGAGAACGGCCAGCCGCTCGACGCCGCATTGTTCCTACTCTCGGGCAGCAACCTGTCGAATGCGCCGAAGCATACCGTGACGGCCTCGACCGCGTGGACGCCGGACATCGGCCATACCGGGCTCACGGCGCTGTTTTACGTCGATGGCCGCATGACCAGCGACTACAACACCGGCTCGGACCTGTTTCCCGAAAAGGCACAGGACGGCTTCTTCCTGATGAACGCCCGCGTCGGTATCCGTGGTCCTCAGCAGAAATGGGCGCTGGAAGTATGGGCGCAGAACCTGCTCGACACCAACTATCAGCAGGTTGCGTTCAGCGCACCGTTCCAGGGTGCCGGCAGCCAGGCGCAAACCCAGGCGTTCGGCACCACGGCCAACCAGATCTTCTCGTCGTATCTGGGCGAACCACGGACCTACGGCCTGACGCTGCGCTCGCGCTTCTGATCCCGCGGCACGCATGAGAAAGCCGGTCCGCACACAAGTGCGGACCGGCTTTTTTGCGTCGTCCAACCGTCATTCCCCGAGGGTAGAACCTCGTATTGGCTAACCTCGCGGTGGAATCGCGAACGTTCGAGGATACGAATCTTTGCCTGCGCGAGGATGACGAGGAGGGAAGGGGCCAACTCGAGCCCCACCCGTTCCGCATGGTGGTGGAGGCTCGGCAACCAGTATCCTACGCCGCCAGATCGATCTCTTCCCCCGCCGCCGCTGCCAGCAATCTACGCTCCAGCGTCCGCAAACGCGCGGGCTGGGTGATCCGGTCGCCCGTCAGGTCAGTGATGTAGAAGGTATCAACCGCGCGCTCTCCGTACGTCGCGACATGCGCGGAGTGGATCGTCACCTTCGACTGGAACAGCGCATTGGCGAGCTGGTTCAGCAGTGCCGGCCGGTCGCGTGCGTTGACCTCCACCACCGTGAACCGGTTCGACGCCTTGTTGTCGACCAACGCGTTGGGAACGATGTCGAACGCCTCCGCGCGGGTTCGGGGCAGGGGTTTCGCGACCAGCCGATCGGCAAGCTTGCCGCGATTGGCGAGCGCATCCTCGATCGCGGTCTTCAGCCGCGACAGCTGGCCGGATTCATCGAACGGCCGCCCGAACGGATCCTGCACCAGGAAATTATCCACGGCCATCCCGTCGCGCGTCGTGTGGATTCGCGCATCGATGATGTTGCCCCCGGCGACGTGGATCGCCCCGGCGATGCGGTAGAACAGCCCCGGATGATCGGCCGCGTAGATCGTCACCAAAGTTGCGCCGCGTCCCGGATAGACATGCGCGTCGATCGCGAGTTGCGCATCCCCGGTAGTGGCGAGGAAGCGCGCGTTATGCGCCAGCACGTCCTCGGGTTCGGCGATCCAATACGCTTCGGGCAGACGGTGCACGAGCATCGCGAAAGCCTCTTCGCTCCAGCCGAGTTCGTTGCGCAGATGCGCCTGCTTGGCGGCGATCCGCTCGGCCCGACCCTTCTGTTTGTGACCGAGCCGCAGCACCTCCTCCGCGGACTCGTACAGGTCGCCGAGCAACTGGCGTTTCCAGCCGTTCCAGACGCCCGGCCCGACCGCGCGGATGTCGACGATCGTCAGCGTTAGCAGCAGGCGAAGGCGTTCCGGGCTCTGCACCACGTCGCAGAAATCGAGGATCGTCTTGAAGTCGCTGAGGTCGCGCTTGAACGCGGTCGCCGACATCAGCAGGTGCCAGCGGACGAGCCAGGCGACGGTCTCCGTCTCGGCGGGCGAGAGTCCCAGGCGCGGACAGAGCCGCTGCGCCACTTCCGCCCCGAGGATCGAGTGATCGCCGCCACGTCCCTTGGCGATGTCGTGGAGCAGCACCGCGACGTACAGCGCGCGCCGCGACACGATCTGTTCGAAGATCGCGCTGGCGAGCGGGTGATCCTCCTTCAACGCGCCGCTTTCGATCCGCGCGAGCAGGCCGATCGCGCGGATGGTGTGCTCGTCGACCGTGTAGTGATGGTACATGTCGAACTGCATCTGCGCGACGACGCGCGCGAAATCGGGCACGAACCGGCCGAACACACCCGCCTCGTTCATCCAGCGCAGGACAAGTTCGGGATCGCGCGGCGAGGTCAGCACGTCGAGGAACAGCGTGTTCGCAGTCGGGCTGTTGCGGACGTCGTCGACGAGCTTCGCATCCCGCGCGGCGGCGCGCATCGCGAGCGGATGGATCTCGACGCCGTGCTTGTCGGCGAGCTGGAAGATCTCGATCAAGCGTCCGGGGTCGGCCTGGAAGAAGTCGTCGCTCGGCAGCGCCAACCGCCCGCGATCCAGCACGAACCCGTTGAGTTTCCGCGGCGATCGGCGGATCGTCGGCAACCCGAAGCGCCGTCCCCGCGCGGCGAACTTCTCGTCGAGATGCGCGAGGAACACGCCGCTGAGCGTGCCGACGGTCTTCGCCTGCAGGAAATAGAACTGCATGAACCGCTCGACCTTCGACTTGCCCGGTCGGTCGGAGAACCGCATCCGGTCGGCGATCTCGCGTTGCAGGTCGAACGTCAGCCGGTCCTCGGCGCGCCCGGTAATGCTGTGCAAGTGGCAGCGTACCGCCTGGAAGAAATTGTCGGCGCGGTGGAACAGCCGGTACTCGGCCTTGGTGAACAGCCCGACCTCGACCAGTTCGGCGGCGCGCTGGACGTCGTAGATGTATTTGCCGATCCAGAACAACGCGTGGAGATCGCGCAGGCCGCCCTTGCCCTCCTTGACGTTGGGCTCGACGACGTAGCGCGTGTCGCCCATCTTCCGGTGGCGCGCATCGCGTTCGGCGAGCTTGTCGGCGATGAAGGTGCGCGCGGTGTCGGCCTGGACCTCGGTCTTGAAGCGGTGCGAGGCCTGTTCATACAGTTCCGTGTCGCCGCAGACGTAGCGCGCCTCGAGCAGCGCGGTACGGACGGTGACGTCGGCTTTCGCTTGGCAGACCATTTCGTCGAGCGAGCGGCTGGACTGGCCGAGCTTCAGCCCGAGATCCCACAGCGCGTACAGCATCGATTCGATCACACGCTCGGCCCACGGCGTCTGCTTGCCCGGCGTGAGGAAGCCGATGTCGACATCCGAATGCGGCGCCATCTCAGCACGGCCATAACCGCCGACCGCGATCAGCGTGAGGCGCTCGCCGATCGTCGGGTTGGGCAGCGGGTACAGTCGCTGCGTGGTGAAATCGAACAGGATGCGGATCAGCGCGTCGATCAGATACGCCTGCGCGCTCGAGGCTTCCAACCCACGCGACGGATGTTCGACGAGGCGGCGTTCGACCTCGACCCGACCCTTATCGAGCGCGGTCTTCAACAGCGTGGTCGCGTCTCGGCGTAGCGCGGTGGCGTCGACGCCCTCCAGCGCGGCGATGGTTTCGGAGACGGCGCGGCGATCGATGATCGTGCGACGGTTGGGGAGATGATCGAAGCGGCCGGACATGGTGCTCAGATAGGGACACCACGTCGTTGCGTCATCAGGATTGCGCAAATGCCCGCCGAAACGTAACCGGACGCCCGAGTGGAGGACGAAAATGAGCGAACCATTGCGCGTAGCCCTTGCGGGACTGGGGACAGTCGGCGGCGGAGTAATCCGGTTATTGGATGCGAACCGTGAATTGATTGCGCGCCGCGCCGGACGCGAGATCGAGATCGTCGCGGTCTCCGCACGCGACCGTAGCAAGGATCGCGGCGTCGATCTGTCGCGGTTCGCGTGGGTCGACGATACGACCGCGCTGGCGAAACAGCCGGGTGCGGACGTCGTCGTCGAACTGATCGGCGGGTCGGACGGCCCCGCGCTGACGTTGGCGCGCAGCACGCTGGCGGCAGGACGCAGTTTCGTCACCGCGAACAAGGCAATGATCGCGCATCACGGCCTCGAACTCGCGCAGGCGGCGGAGACGGCCGGGGTCGCGCTGAAGTTCGAGGCGGCGGTCGCGGGCGGCATCCCGGTCATCAAGGGGCTGCGGGAGGGCGCGGCCGCGAACGAGATCGCCCGCGTCTACGGGATCCTCAACGGCACGTGCAATTTCATCCTGTCCAAGATGGAGTCGGAAGGTCGCGACTTTGCCGAGGTGCTGGCGGAAGCGCAGGCGCTGGGGTTTGCCGAGTCCGATCCAAGCTTCGACATCGACGGCGTCGATGCGGCGCACAAGCTGTCGATCCTGGCTGCGGTTGCCTTCGGGACGCAGCCTGCGTTCGATGACGTCGCGATCAGCGGCATTCGGCACCTGCTGGGCGCGGACATCGCCGAGGCAGCGGCGCTCGGGTATCGCGTGCGACTGCTGGGGCTGGCGGAAGCGGGCGCGGAAGGCCTGTTTCAGCGCGTCCATCCGCATCTCGTGCCGATCGATCATCCGCTCGCGCACGTTACCGGATCGCTCAACGCGGTGGTCGCAGAGGGTAATTTCGTCGGCCGCCTGCTGTTCCAGGGCGCCGGCGCGGGCGATGGCCCGACGGCGAGCGCGGTGGTAGCCGACCTGATCGACATTGCACGCGGCGAATTCGGCCCTCCGTTCGCGATGCCGGTAGTATCGCTCACCGCAGCCCCCAAGGCGGACAGCGGCGAGCGCCGCGGCCGTGCCTATCTCCGCTTCACCGTGGCGGACCGCGTCGGCGTGCTGGCCGAGATCGCCGCGGCGATGCGCGACGCGGGCGTCTCGATCGAGAGTTTGATCCAGCGTGGTGCGATCGCCGACGGCAGCGTCCTGGTGGCGATCGTGACTCACGAAAGCCCCGAACGCTCGATCGCGCAGGCGCTAGAGAAGCTGCGGGGATCGCAGAGTCTCGTCGGCCAGCCGATGTGGATGCATATTCTGGATTGAGGGGTCCGCCCGCGACCTTGGAGGCTACCACCCCGGCGAAGGCCGTGGTCCATTTGGAACGGTCGCCGTAACGGCGCGGGCGTTGTTGCCAAAGCCCCCGATTGGGCCCCGGTCTACGCCGGGGTGGTACCGTCGCCTGACTTGCGGCGGGGCGATGACGTCGAAGTTGTGGATTGATCCCAACTGACTTCATCGCCGCACGCAGCACGATCGACACGCGGTTGACTGGTCTGGCTTCTTCCTTCCGCCTAGTTCACGGTGCCGACGGGGCCGTCGAGATCGATCGGCACGCGCCCCCGCTTGTCGGGTTTCTTCGCGAGAGCGCTCTTGATCAACCCTACCGCGGCTTTCGCGATCGGGGCGATCGGTGGGCCGAAACCGACTTGGCATCCCCCCTGTCGAGCGGCGCACGGAGCATCCGACAAATCCAGGGCGCGGACCGCGCTGAGGTTGGGATTGGAGGCGACCGCGTGGTCGGGCGGCCCGCGATCGTCGCGCATCGGCAGGCGCGGGGTCGTCGTTGCGGACTTGCCACAGACGACGATCTCATTGCCGTCCTTGGTCTGCGTCGCGCACGGGTCGACCAGGATCGAGAAGCGATCCGGCACGGAAGGGGTCGGTGCGGCAGGGGACGGTGGGGCAGGGAGCTGCGCGGTCACCTGGAGCAGCGCGGAGAGGACTGTTGCAAGCATGATCTGGTCCTTACGGCGCGGGCTTGCGGAACGATGTGCCACCTTCGCCGCCGACCGTCATGGTTACGCCCGCCATGCCGCCGCCGACCTGGAACGGACTGAGGTCGCCAAGCGGGGAGGTGCGGTTCAGCAGGCGGGTGCGCTCGTTGCGTACGCTCTCATGCTTGGGATCGCCGGCGTCATGTACCACGAACGGAACGCGAAATCGGTCGGCGGTGCGCATTCCGCACACCGTTATGTCCGTATCGTCGGCGCTTTGGATACACGGTTGCTCGGCGGCCATCCGGGCCCTTGCGGTCGCCATCAACGGGTCTTCGATCATCATCGACAACAGCATCGCAAGCATCGGCGCCTCCCGGGCAGGACCGCAGACTGGCCGCGATCGTCCGCCGGGGCAAGCGTCATTGCTCGATCCGGGCGACTCCGAGCCGGGGGATATCGATCGCCGGACAGCGGTCCATGACGACGTGCAGCCCGGCGGCCTCCGCGCGTGCCGCAGCCTCCGCGTTGACGACGCCAAGCTGCATCCAGACCGCCTTCGCACCCGCCGCGATCGCCTGGTCGACCGCTTCGCCTGCGGCAGCGGAATTACGGAAGATGTCGACGATGTCGATCGGATCGCCGAGCTGCGACAGGTCGCGGAAGACGAACTCGCCATGGACGTGCTCGCCGGTGATCTGCGGGTTGACCGGGATCACGCGGTAACCATGCGCCTGAAGCTTGGCCATCACGCCGTAGGATGGCCGGTCCGGACGGTCGGAGGCGCCGATCATCGCGATCGTCCGCGCGTTCTCGAGCAGGGTCTTGATATCGGCATCGGTGGTTAATGGCATCGATGCCTCTCGATGGGGAAACTTGGGCCGCTCGTACCGTGGCTCTACGCGCCAGGTACGACCGGTAGCAGGACAACGTCGGTGCAGCCCGCCGGTTTCACAGTTTTTCGAGCCATGCGACGACCTGAGCCGCGATGGGCATGAATACCGTATCGTCGGGATTTGACGCGGGCGGCGTGCCCGCATCGGATGCGGTGCGGATCGAGATCGTCAGTGGCACGCGGCCGAGGAACGGGATGCCGAGTTCGCGCGCCGCTGCCTCCGCGCCGCCATTGCCGAACGGGTCCGACGCCTCGCCGCAATGCGGGCAGATATAGCCGGCCATGTTCTCGACCAACCCGATGATCGGGATGCCCGCCTTCTCGAACAGGTCGATTGCGCGGCGGGCGTCGATCAACGCGAGATCCTGCGGGGTCGAGACGATCACCGCGCCCGCGGGCCGGTACTTCTGGACCATCGTCAACTGGACGTCGCCGGTGCCGGGGGGGAGATCGAGCACCAGCGTATCGGTCACGCCCCAATCCGCCTCGACCAACTGGCCGAGCGCACCTGCCGCCATCGGCCCGCGCCACGCGATCGCCTTGCCGGGCTCGACCAGCTGACCCATCGACAACAGCGGTACGCCGTAGGGGGTCGGGACCGGATCGAGCACCTTGTCCTTCGCGGTCGGGCGGGTGCCCTCGACATTCATCAACCGCGGCTGCGACGGCCCGTAGATATCGGCGTCGACCAGCCCGACGCGGCGACCTGCACGCGACATCGCGATGGCGAGGTTGGCGGCGAGCGTCGATTTGCCGACGCCGCCCTTGCCGCTGGCGACCGCAATGAGCCTCCGCGTCGAGCGTTCGGCGGTCACGGCGATCCGCACTTCGGAAATGCCGGGCTGCGTCGCGGCCATCCGCACGGTAGCCTCCAGCGCATCGCGCGCCTGCGGGTCGAGCCCGGTCGCGTCGATGATGATGCCCGCTCGGGTCCCTTCGAGCCGGACGGTCGCCCGCTTGCCCGCCACTGCAGCAACCGCCGCCTTTACGCCTTCGATGTCGATCATCCGCGCCAGATAGGACCGCTAAGGGCGCTTGGCACTGTTTTTCCGCCAGCGCACACCTATAAAGGTTGGTATGACGATCTTCTCGCGCTGGTTCCGGCGCCCCGATATTCTCGCCACCGAAACACCGAAAGGCCCCTGGGGCGGCTCGGGCGACGACGGTAACTCCGGCCCGCGCAACCCCTGGGCACTCCCGCCCGGCGGGCGCAAGCCTGCGGCCAAGCCAACCGCGCTCGACGAGTTCCTGCGCAAGGCGCGGGGCTCGGGCGGCGGTGGCGGCGGCACTGGTGGGTTCGGCGGCTTGCCGTCGGGCGCCAACGCCCGTGCACTCTGGGCGATCGGCGTCGCGATCATCGCGGTCGTCTGGATCCTGTTCACCTCGGTCCACCAGATCGGCCCGCAGCAACGCGGCGTCGTCACCTATTTCGGCAAATACGCCGGCACGCTCGATCCCGGCATTCGCCTGACGATGCCCGCGCCGATCGCCGACGTGGCAGTGGTCGACGTGCAGAAGATCCGCACCGATAACTTCCCCGTCGGTGACGGTGAGAATTTGACGCTGACCGGCGACCAGAACATCATCGATCTGGCCTATTCGGTCCGTTGGGACATTTCGGATCCACGGGATTACGTGTTCCAGCTCGCCGAGCCGAACGACACCGTCCGCGCCGCCGCCGAGAGCGCGATGCGCGCGGTTGTCGCGACGACCACGCTTGACCAGGCGATCGGTACCGGCCGTACCGTGATCGAACAGCGTGTCGCGGAACTCACGCAGCAAATCCTCAACGACTACAAGTCGGGTGTCCGTATCCAGGGCGTCGCGATCAAGCAGGCCGCTGCGCCCGCGCGGATCGTCGAGGACTTCAACGCTGTCACTGCCGCACAGCAGGAGGCGATCGCCAACCTCAACCAGTCGAAATCCTATGCGCAGCAGGTCGTGGCGCGCGCGCAGGGTGAGGCAGCGTCGTTCGACAAGGTGTACGAGCAGTACAAGCTCGCGCCCGAGGTGACGCGCCGCCGCATGTATTACGAGACGATGGAAGCGGTGCTCGCCAAGAGCGACAAGACGATCGTCGAGACGCCGGGCGGGGTGGTGCCGTATCTGCCGCTGTCGAACGCCAAGCGTCTCCCGAACCCCGAGGCGACCACGCCAGCGCCTGCGGCTGCCGCTGCGGCGCCTCAAGCTCAGTCTGGAGCTGCCCAGTGAACGCCGTGAGTTTCCGCAACCCGATCGTCGCCGGGATCATCGCGCTATTGCTGGTGATCCTCGTGGCATCGACCTTCGCGATCGTCCCCGAGACCAAGCAGGCGGTGATCCTGCGCTTCGGCCAGCCGATCCGCACCGTCAACGCGTGGCAGCCGAACACCCCGTTCGGCCAGACCGGCGCTGGCCTGATCGCGCGCATCCCATTCGTCGACCGGATTGTCTGGATCGACAAGCGCGTGCAGGATCTCGAGCTCGACAACACGCTGGTGCTGTCGACCGACCAGCTCCGGCTCGAAGTCGACGCCTATGCGCGTTACCGGATCGTCGACCCGCGCAAGATGCGCAACGCGGTCGGCAGCGAGGACCGGATCCCCGATCAGCTTCGCCCGATCCTCGGCTCGGCGCTGCGCAACGAACTCGGCAAGCGGCGTTTCGTCGAACTGCTGAGCCCCGAACGGTCCGAGCTGATGGACAACATCCAGAAGGGTCTCCAGCGCGTCGCCAGCCAATACGGTGTCGAGATCGTCGACGTCCGCATCAAGCAGGCGAACCTGCCGGTCGGCCTGCCGCTTGAAAGCGCGCTCAAACGCATGTCGAGCGCACGCCAGCAGGAGGCGATCACGATCCGTGCAGAGGGTCAGAAGCAGGCGCAGATCGTCCGTGCGCAGGCGGATGCGGATTCGGCGAAGATCTACGCCGAAAGCTTCGGCAAGGATGCGGACTTCTACGACTTCTACCGCGCGATGCAGTCGTATCGGCACACGTTCGGTGCGGATGGTGGCCCGGCGCCGGAAGGATCGACCTCGATCATTCTTTCGCCGAACAACAGTTATTTGCGGGAATTCGAGGGCCGCGGGCGTTGAGCCTGCGGAACCTTTGAACGTCCCGTTCATATTCAAGCATCGTTCAGGACGGCTTGCCTAACGGCAACCTGTTTCGATTGATGAAACGAGAGGACAACATCTAGTGCGTTACGCCTACGCCATTACCAGTGCTCTTCTCCTCGGCGGTGCTACCGCGACGCTTGCACTCCAGCCGAGCGGTGCGCAGGTCGCGCAGAACGACCCTGGCCAGATCCAGGCCGCAGCCCCGCGCCCCGGTGCCCCGATGAGCTTTGCCGACATGGTCGCCAAGCTCCAGCCCGCGGTCGTCAACATCTCCACCAAGCAGACCATCGTTCAGGCGCAGCAGGCCAACCCGTTCGCGGGTACGCCGTTCGGCGACCTGTTCGGCGGGATGGGCGGCGGCGGCCAGGGTGGTGCGCCCGTGAAGCGCGAAGGCGCGTCGCTTGGTTCGGGGTTCCTGATCTCGCCGGACGGCTATGTCGTCACCAACGCGCACGTGATCCGGCCTGGAGCGAAGGGCGCAACGGTCAATTCGATTACCGTTACGCTCACCAACAAGAAGGAATATGTCGCCCGCGTCATCGGTCAGGATCAGGACTCCGATCTTGCCTTGCTGAAGATCGATGCCGCCAACCTGCCGTTCGTTCGCTTCGGCGACTCGTCGCGCGCCCGTGTCGGCGACTGGGTGCTCGCGATCGGCGAGCCGTTCGGTCTCGGCGGCACGGTCACGGCGGGCATCATTTCGGCGATCAACCGCGTTACGGGCCAGGGTGGCGCATATGACCGCTTCATCCAGACCGACGCCTCGATCAACCAGGGTAACTCGGGCGGGCCGATGTTCGACCTGAACGGCAACGTGATCGGCATCAACAGCCAGATCTTCAGCCAGTCGGGTGGCAATATCGGCATCGGCTTCGCGATCCCCGCGGAGCAGGCCAAGCCGATCATCGAGACCTTCATGAAGGGTGGCTCGCTCAAGCGTGGCTATCTCGGCGTCGGGCTTGGTGGTCCGGTCGACGACGACGCGGCAGCAGCGCTCGGCATTCCCAAGAATCAGGGCGAGCTGATCGCGCGGGTCGAGCCCAACGGCCCGGCGGCAAAGGGCGGTCTGAAGCTCGGCGACGTCGTGACCAAGGTCAACGGCCAGCCGGTCAGCCCCGACCAGACGCTGTCCTATCTCGTCTCGCGCGTCACGCCCGGCCAGACCGCGCGTCTCGACGTTCTGCGTGGCGGTCGCCCTCAGGTCGTCAACGTGACGGTCGCGGAACGCCCGACCAACGAGGCGCTTCAGGCGCTCGCCGGCGGTGGTGACGATGCCTTCAGCACCGATGGTGACGACGATACGCCCGGTACGGTGGCACCGGCGGCAGGCAATGGCATCGGCATGACCGTGCAGCCGCTGACGCCGGCGATTGCTCGTTCGATCGGCGTCGATGCGACCGTGCAGGGCCTCGTGATCGCGCAGGTCGACGCGTCGAGCGACGCTTACGGCAAGCTGAAGCGCGGTGACGTGATTTCGGCGGTCAACGGCGCGCCGGTGCGGACTGCCGCCGAGCTGTCGGCCGCGGTGACGCAAGCCAAGGCTGCGGGACGGCCGCAGGTGCTGTTGCTGATCCAGCGCGGCCGCGGTGCGGCGGCCTTCATTGCGGTGAAGATCAAGTAACCCACGACCGCCACGACTGACCTGGAAGGACCGTCGCTCCCCCGAGCGGCGGTCCTTTTTCTTTGCGGCGCGCGGAGTTAGGGTCGACGCCGAGTAACGAGGACGAGACCCATGACCGACGGCATCTTCATCGGCGCGAGCGTGGACGGCAAGCCGCAGACGCTCGAACTCAAACGCGCCAACCGCCACGGCCTGATCGCGGGCGCGACCGGCACCGGCAAGACAGTGACGTTGCAGGGGATCATCGAGGGCTTCTCCGCGAACGGCGTGCCGTGCTTCGTCGCCGACGTGAAGGGAGACCTGTCGGGGCTCGCAATGGCCGGCTCGCCGACCGCGAAAACGCATGCGAGCTTTGCCGAGCGCGCCAGGGCGATCGGCGACGATAGCTGGGCCTATGCCGACAATCCCGTCCAGTTCTGGGACCTGTTCGGCGAGCAGGGCCATCCGATCCGCACCACGATCAGCGAGATGGGGCCGCTGCTGCTGTCGCGGCTGATGGACCTCAACGAGGTGCAGGAAGGCGTGCTGACGATCGCCTTCCACGTCGCCGACAAGGAGGGGCTGCTGCTGATCGACCTCGACGATCTACAGGCGATGCTAACCGAATGCGCGGGGCGGGCGGACGAGCTGACGGTGACGTACGGCAACGTCTCGAAGCAGTCGATCGGTGCGATCCAGCGCTCGTTGCTCCAGTTGCGTACGCAAGGTGCAGAGAATTTCTTCGGCGAACCCGCGCTTGAGATGAACGACTTCATCGGTGTCGATGATCGGGGCAGGGGGATCGTCAACATCCTCGCCGCCGACAAGCTGATGGCCTCGCCGAAGCTGTATGCGACGTTCCTGCTGTGGCTGATGAGCGAACTGTTCGAGCATCTTCCCGAGATCGGCGATCCCGACAAGCCGGTGCTGTGCTTCTTCTTTGACGAGGCGCATCTGCTGTTCGACGAGGCCCCGAAGGCGCTGCTGGAGAAGATCGAACAGGTCGTCCGTCTGATCCGCTCGAAGGGGGTGGGCGTGTACTTCATCACGCAGAACCCGATCGACGTTCCCGACACGGTCGCGGGCCAGCTCGCCAACCGCGTCCAGCATGCGTTGCGCGCGTTTACGCCGCGCGACCAGGCGGCGGTGCGGTCGGCGGCGGAGACGTTCCGGGCGAACCCGGGTGTCGATGTCGCGACGATCATCACCGAGCTGAAGGTGGGTGAGGCGCTGGTGTCGTTGCTCCAGCCGGACGGCGCGCCGACGCCGGTCGAGCGGACGCTGATCAAGCCACCCGCGTCGCGCGTCGGGCCGATCACGCCAGCCGAGCGGAAGGTGATGATCGAGACCGATGCGGTCGGGGCGAAGTACGACACGCTGGTCGATCGGGAGTCTGCGGAGGAATTGCTGGCCGCTAAGACGCAGGAGGCGAGTGCCGCGGCGGCGGAGGCGAAGGCGACGACCGCGGCGGAGAAGGCCGCGGCGGCGCAGGCGAAGCTCGATGCGAAGGCGGCGAAAGAGGCGGAGCGGGCCCGGATTGCAGACCAGCGCGAGGCTGATCGGCAGCAGCGTGAAGCCGATCGCGACGCGGCGAATTCGCCCTGGACCAAGATGGCATCGTCGGCGACACGCGCGGCGAGTTCGTCGATCGGGCGGCAGGTGGCGAACGAGATCGGCAAGCAGGTCTTTGGCACCAAGTCCCGCCGCTCGTCGTCGAGCGGTGGTCTGGTCGGCACGGTACTGCGCGGGGTTTTAGGCGGGCTCTTCCGGGGGTAGACTGCCCGCATGACCAGGGGTTGAGCCGCCCCCAAACAAACACACCACCCCGGCGGATGCCGGGGCCCAATTGGGGAACGGAGGTAACGTCGGATGGCGCTCCGTTATATCGACCTTCTCAATTGGGCCCCGGCCTCTGCCGGGGTGGAAGCCAGTTTTCAAGGAGCCAGACATGTCCCTCGATTTCGAATCCACGGCCGACTGGACGCCGACCGACTGGACCGCTGTCGGCGAGGACAGCCTCGACGAAGCCATCACGCTCCGTCGTGCGATCCACGCCGATCCCGAGGTCGGCCTCCATTGCCCGCGCACCTCGGACAAGGTGAAGGCTGCGCTCGCCGGCCTCCCGCTCGAGATCCGCGAGGGGACTTCAACCACCGGCTTCGTCGCGATCTTGCGCGGTGGCCGCGCAGGCAACGCCGGCGGCAACGGGCGCACTGTCCTCCTCCGCGGCGACATGGACGCCCTCCCGATGCAGGAGGAAACCGGTCTGCCGTTCGCATCGAAGATCGACGGCGCGATGCACGCCTGCGGCCATGACTCGCACACCGCAATGCTGGTTGGTGCCGCGAAGGCGTTGTGCGCACGGCGTGACGAGCTCCCCGGCACGGTCGTGTTCATGTTCCAGCCCGGCGAGGAGGGGCATCACGGCGCGCGGCATATGATCGCCGACGGCCTGCTCGACTCGCCGCTGCCCGAGGCGGGCTTCGCGCTGCACATCTCGCCGAACATGCCGATGGGGCATGTCGTCAGCCGCGCGGGCACGCTGATGGCGTCGACCGATACGCTGCGCGCGACGATCACCGGTCGCGGTGGCCACGCCGCGATGCCACAGGACTGCCTCGATCCGCTGCCGATCGCCTGCGAGATCGTCACGGCCTTGCAGACCTATGTCGCGCGGCAGGTCGCCGTCACTGACCCCGCCGTGCTTTCGATCACCAAGCTCAACGCCGGCAGCGCACACAACGTCATCCCGTCGACCGTCGAAATGCTCGGCACGATGCGCACCCTTTCGGAGCGCACGCGCGAGCAGGTCCGCGCGGCGTTCATCCGCATGGTCGAGGGCATCGCCGCGGCGCATGGCGCGGTCGGTACGCCGACGATCGAGGAGGGCTATCCGGTCACCGTCAACGACGAGCGCGCGACCGATTTGATGAAGGCGTGCGCGGCCGCGATCGGTGGCGAGGGCGCGTATCAGGTGATGCCGCCGATGATGGGTGCCGAGGACTTCTCGTACGTGCTCCAAAAGCTGCCCGGCGCGATGGCGTTCATCGGCGCGGCGCCCGAGGGTAGCGATCCGCGTACAAACCCGCCGCTCCACAACACGAAGATGACGATCGACGAGCGCGTGATGGCGCACGGGATCGCGATGCACTGCGCGGTGGCGGAGCGGTTCCTGACGAACGGGTTCGACTGAGGGCATCTTCTTACCCCTCCCTGGAACGGAGGGGCAGGGGGTGGGTCGGCTTCCACGCATTCCAGACGTTGGTGGCTCGAACCGGCCGACCCACCCCCAACCCCTCCCTTTCAGGGAGGGGAGCAGAAGCTCAGCCTCTTGGGCGCGTGGTGCCCGCATAGTTGGCCACCGCCGCCGCGGCTGCCTGGATCAATTTCTGGCGTTCGGGCATCGGTCGAACCGTGTCGCCGATCATGACCGCAATCCCATACCGACGTCCATCGGGGGCGGTGAGCAGACCGACGTCGTTGAAGCCGGCGTTGCGACGGCCGAAATCTTGGCCGGTGCCGGTCTTGTGCGCGATCTCCCAGCCGCCGGGGAGTGCCGCGCGCAGGCGGGCGCGGCCGGTTACCGAGCGGCCCATCGTGTCCAGGAGGATCTTCGTCGAGGTCTCCGACAACAGGTCGCCCTTCGCCAGCCGGGCAATCGCATCGGCGATCGCGATCGGCGCGGCACCGTCGGGCGGATTGCGCACGTACGCGTTCAGCGCAGCCTCGCGCACCGCGGGCGACAGCCGGTTGCGTGCCGTCATGAAGCCACCATTGACCGCGTAGGATGGCTGCCAGACGAGCCCCGCCGTGCCGCTTTGCAGCAGCCGCTCGCCCGGCCCGAACCGGATCGCGCCGAGTTGTTTGCGCGCGATCATCGACCGCACCGCGGATGGCCCACCGACACGCGTGAGCAACCGGTCGTTCGCGGTATTGTCGCTATGCGTCAG
Organism: Sphingomonas sp. OK281; assembly: GCF_900115295.1. GTDB lineage: Bacteria > Pseudomonadota > Alphaproteobacteria > Sphingomonadales > Sphingomonadaceae > Sphingomonas. The sequence continues at coordinate 964,601 of NZ_FOVZ01000002.1, forward strand.
CGCGCGCGTCAGCAACTCGCCGACCGTCGTCCGGTAGCCGTCGCCCTTGACCAGCATCGCGATCGGCTGGTGGAACAGCGTCAGGTCCTGCGGCCGCACGACGATCGGCTCGTCAAGGCGGATCTTGCCTTGGTCGCGCAGGTCCATCACGGTCATCGCGACCCAGAGCTTGCTGACCGATTGCTGCGGCAGCAGTTGGCGACCGCCGGCCTCCACCGTCCAGCCATCGTCGACCGCGCGTATCGCGATGCCAGCTTTGCCCTGGAACCCGCTCTGCAGTTCGGAGATCGCGTTGACGAGACCGGCGGGCGCGGGGCGCGGCGTACGGGGCAGGGGCGGCGGCACCGGGATCGACACGAACCCCTCGGACTGATGCACCGGGGAGACGGCGGGCGGGGTCGGTCGCGACGCCGATCCGCATCCGGCGAGCGCCGTGCCGAACAGGGCGGTTGCCAGAAGACGCTTGAACGCACTCGCCGATGTCATGATGGATTGAACGCCCTGCACTGAAGCATCGATCCTTATCCGTTGATCGGCCACGCGAAACTGCGGCAGCACGTCGCTGCGACGAAGCGCGCCGACGATGCGCCGAGCCGCCGTCACGCTATGGAACGAGAACCGTATCGACCGCCTCGGGCAGCGTCTCGGGGTAGTCGAGCGTGAAATGCAGTCCGCGGCTCTCGTGCCGATGCAGCGCGGATCGCACGATCAGTTCGGCGGTCTGGAGAAGGTTGCGCAGCTCGATCAGGTCGGGCGTGACGCGGAAATGCTGATAATATTCCGCGACCTCGTCGTTGAGCAGTTCGATGCGATGCTTGGCACGTTCGAGCCGCTTGGTGGTGCGGACGATGCCGACATAATTCCACATGAAGCGGCGGATTTCGGTCCAGGTCTGCTTGATCACGACCTCTTCGTCGGAATCGGTGACGCGGCTTTCGTCCCAGGGGCGGATCGGGGGGGGCGGGGGGAGCGAGTCCCACGCAGCGGCGATGCTGTCTGCCGCTGCCTCGCCGAACACGAAGCATTCGAGGAGCGAATTGGAGGCGAGACGGTTGGCACCGTGCAGGCCGGACTCGGTGCACTCGCCTGCCGCGTACAGGCCGGGCAGATCGGTCTTGCCGTGTTCATCGATTACGATGCCGCCGCACGTGTAATGTTGCGCGGGGACGACCGGGATCGGCTGCGTCGTCATGTCGATGCCGAGACCGAGCAGCTTCTCGTGGATATTTGGGAAGTGGTGCCGGATGAATTCGGGCGGCATGTGGCTGATGTCGAGATGGACGTAGTCGAGCCCGTAGCGCTTGATCTCGGCATCGATCGCCCGCGCGACGATATCGCGCGGCGCGAGCTCCATCCGCGCAGGATCGTAATAGGTCATGAAACGCTTGCCGGTCGACGGGTTGATCAACCGCCCGCCTTCGCCGCGGACCGCCTCGGTAATCAGGAAATTCTTGACCTCCAGATTGTAGAGGCAGGTCGGGTGGAACTGCATCATCTCCATGTTGGAGACGCGCGCGCCCGCGCGCCACGCCATCGCGATGCCGTCGCCGGTCGCGCCGCGGGGGGCGGTCGAGAACAGGTAGGTGCGTCCTGCGCCGCCGGTCGCGAGGATCGTCGCGCGCGCGGTGTAGAGGGCGACGCGCTCGGTCTTGCGGTCGACTGCGTAGACGCCCCAGACGTTGCCGGAGCCCGAATAGCGTTCCTCGTGGCGGCCGGTCGCGAGGTCGATCGCGATCTGGTCGGGCACCAGCGTGATGTTCGGATGTGCCTCGGCGGCCTTCTGCAACGCCTCCTGCACCGCCCAGCCGGTCGCGTCGGCGACGTGGACGATGCGGCGGTGCGAGTGCCCGCCCTCGCGAGTCAGGTGCAGCGCGTTGCCCTCGGTCTCGAACGGCACGCCGAGATGCGTCAGGCGCTCGATCGCGGCGGGGGCACCCTCGACGACCATCTCGACGATCGCGCGGTCGTTGAGGCCGGCGCCGGCGACCATCGTGTCCTCGACATGGTTCTCGAACGTGTCACCGGGTTCGAGTACCGCGGCGATCCCGCCCTGCGCCCAGGCGGTCGAGCCTTCGTTGAGCGCGCCCTTCGCTAGCACCGTGACCTTGAAGCGGTCGGCAAGGTTGAGCGCCGCAGTAAGACCTGCGGCGCCCGAGCCGACGATCAGGATGTCGCTCGTCATGCGTTGGCGGCGCGAGTCAGGCTGAGGAAGACGTCCTCGAGATCGGGTTCCTTGGTCGAGACGTCGACGATGCCGAAGCCGCTGCCTTGGATCGCGGCGAGGACTTCACCGGCGTTCACGCGGTCCTTCTTGTAGGTGATTTCGAGGGTGCGCGTGCCCTTGAGCGTGATCTTCTGGAAGCAGGCGTTGGCGGGGATGTCGGTCACGTCGCGATCGACGGTGACGGCGACGATCTTCTCCTGCGCCTTGCCGACGAGTTCGCGCGTGGGTTCGTTGGCGATCAGGCGGCCGTTGTTGATGATCGCGATCCGGTCGCAGAGTTCTTCGGCTTCCTCGAGGTAATGCGTGGTGAGGACCACCGTCACGCCGGCCTGGTTGAGGCTGCGGACATAGGTCCAGAGTTGCTGACGCAGTTCGATGTCGACGCCCGCGGTCGGCTCGTCGAGGACGAGGACGGGCGGCGAGTGGACCATCGCTTTCGCCACCATCAGGCGACGCTTCATCCCGCCGGACAGCGTGCGGGCATAGGCGTGCGCTTTGTCCTCCAGATGCACGGCGCGGAGCAGTTCCATCGTGCGGCGCTTCGCCTTGGGGACGCCGTAGAGGCCGGCCTGGATCTCCAGCGTCTCGAACGGCGAGAAGAACGGGTCGAACAGGATCTCCTGGTTGACGATCCCGATCGACGCCTTGGCGTTGCGCGGGTGCTCGTCGATGTCGAACCCCCAGATCGCGGCGCTGCCGTCGGTCTTGTTGACCAGCCCGGCGAGGATGTTGATCAGCGTGGACTTGCCCGCACCGTTCGGTCCGAGCAGGCCGAAGATCTGGCCGCGGGGCACGTCGAACGTCACGTCGTCGAGCGCGCGCTTCGGCGGGGCGGTGCCGACGGGCGCGTAGGTCTTGCAGAGGTTCTTGATGGCAATAGCAGCTTCGGTCATGCCAGCGGCATAGCGGCGGCCGCAAGGCGGGTCATCCCCTGATGCTGCAAGAAGATGTGTTCACGCGAAGGCGCAAAGGCGCGAAGGACGCGGCGCGCAGACGATCGGTCGGCTGACAAAACGAACTGCCCCGCCATAGGCGATTGAAAAGTCGCCGTGCGACAAGCGCAACATCTTCGCGCCTTTGCGCCTTCGCGTGAACCATCTTCTGTCGCAGGGCAACGGACGCGGGTGGAAGAACCAATTGCCCGGCCCGCGCGCGCTTGCTATCGCGCCCTCATGCATCCGCCGCTCGAAACCACCCGCGTCACCCACGCCCGCGTCGCCTGCGATGGCGCCACCGACATTCCCGGCGGCGCAGCGCTCGGCCACCCGCGCGTCTGGTTGCAGATCGACGAGACCGGCTATGTCGATTGCGGCTATTGCGACCGGCGCTTCATCCTCGTCGGCGGCGCCGCCGATGGCGCGGACCAGGCGACTTTGCGCGATCACGGGGATGGCGCAGGGCGCTAAGCCTCTTATATCTATCGGATGACGATAGCAGCAGACCCCCGTTCGTTCCTCTACCGCGATACCCTGGACCCCGAACAGGCGCAGGCGCTGACCGCCAAGGCGCTCGGCAAGGCCGATGACGGCGAGCTGTATCTCCAGTACCGCAAGGCCGAGGCGTTCGGGTTCGACGACGGCCGGCTGAAGACCGCCTCCTACGATACGAGCTCGGGCTTCGGCCTGCGGGCCGTCTCGGGCGAAATGACTGCGTTCGCACATTCGAACGAGATGACCCCCGCCGCGATCCGTCGCGCCGCCGAGACGATGGCGCTGATCGAGCCCGGCGTGGCTGCCAAGGCCGGCCCGCCGCAGGGCACCAACCAGCGCCGCTACACCGCTGCCGATCCCCTCGACCTCGTCCCCTTCGCCGACAAGGTGAATCTGTGCCAGACGATCGACGCCGCCGCGCGTGCACGTGATCCTCGCGTCGCGCAGGTCTCGGTCAGCCTTTCGGGGACATGGTCGGTGGTCGAGATCGTCCGTGCGGACGGCTTCGTCGCGACCGACGTCCGCCCACTGGTACGCCTCAACGTCTCGATCGTCGCCGAGCAGAACGGGCGTCGCGAGACGGGCAGCTACGGGATCGGCGGCCGCTATCTCTACAACGACCTGTTCGAGCCGGCGACGTACAACCGCGCGATCGACGAGGCGTTGTCGCAGGCCTTGGTGAACCTCGGCTCGATTGCGGCGCCGGCGGGCGAGATGACCGTGCTGCTCGGCAATGGCTGGCCCGGCATCCTGCTGCATGAGGCTATCGGTCACGGGCTCGAAGGCGATTTCAATCGCAAGGGCACGTCGGCCTTCTCGGGTCGCATCGGCGAGCGCGTTGCGGCCGAGGGCGTGACGGTGGTCGACGACGGCTCGCTCCAGGATCGCCGCGGGTCGCTGACGATCGACGACGAGGGCACGCCGACGCGAGAGACCGTGCTGATCGAGGACGGCATCCTCAAGGGCTACATGCAGGACCGCCTCAACGCGAGGCTGATGGGCGTCGAAGCGACCGGCAACGGCCGCCGCGAAAGCTACGCACACGCACCGATGCCACGGATGACCAACACCTTCATGAAGGCGGGCAACGACGACCCGGCTGAGCTTCTGTCGCGCGTCAAGAAGGGCATATTTGCCAAGGCGTTCGGCGGCGGTCAGGTCGACATTGTCTCGGGCAAATTCGTGTTTAGCTGCACGGAGGCGTATCTGATCGAGGACGGCAAGCTCGGTGCGCCGATTAAGGGCGCGACGCTGATCGGTGATGGTCCGAGTTCGCTGACCAAGGTCCGCGGTATCGGCAACGACTTCGCGCTCGACGAGGGCATCGGGATCTGCGGCAAGGGCGGACAGTCGGTGCCGGCTGGCGTCGGCCAGCCGACGTTGCTGGTCGATGGGCTTACTGTCGGTGGGACGGCGGCTTAAAGTCCTCCAACGACCATGTCGATTGCAGCCTTCAGATCATATTCGTAGTCGGCAAGCGAACCGATCTTTTCACCGAGTTGCCGGCTGTCGACGGCGCGTAGAAACTGGACGGCGACGCGATATTCCGTCTGATGCACCGTCACGAGTGGATTGAGCCTGGACTGCGAAACCGACGGTTCGTCAGGCTGTCGTAATGGGGCAACGACCCGCGAGCGCAAGTCGCTCAAAAGATCGCTTTGGCAGTTCACGACGAGGCCATGACCGTCGATCGAATGGACGTCGAATTGCGCCATTCAGAGCGGCTTGAGACCAGAAAGTGGAATTCCGTTCTCGTCGATCCATCTATTCTGCGCTTCGATCCACTGTCGATGCTCCTCCTTCCACCGCCGTTCACGCTCGGTCTTGATCGCGACGCGCAGTGCCGCTTCCGTAACGCGTGACAGGTTGACGCCCACGTCTTTCGCTGCGGTGACGATGCCGGTATCAATCGACATGTTGACCGGTTTGCGCTTGCCGGTGGCAATTGGATCATGTTTCATGCGCACAGAGTATGCGCGTCCATGAAGCGCGTCAATTCGGAGCCTATCGATGGACTTCTTTCCTGCGTTGACCGACGATCATCGCGCGTTCGTGATGCGACAACCGGTATTCTTCGTCGCGACAGCCGCGGAAGGCGCGCGGATCAATCTCAGTCCCAAGGGCATGGACAGTTTTCGCGTGCTCGATGCCAAGACGGTCGCGTATCTCGACGTCGGCGGCTCGGGGAACGAGACGAACGCGCATCTGGGCGCGGATGGTCGCATCACGATCATGTTCTGCGCGTTCGACCAGCCCGCGCTGATCTTCCGCATTTACGGCCGGGGCCGCGCGGTGTTGCCGCAGGATGTTGAGTGGGCGGACCTGTATGCGCAGTTCACGCCGTTGCCGGGCACGCGGCAGATCTTCGTGATTGCGGTCGACGAGGTGCAGACGAGTTGCGGGTGGGGCGTGCCGTTCATGACGCTGGAGCGCGAACGACAGACCTTGTCGAAATATCACGCCAGGCAGTCCGACGCCGAACGGACCGAGGAATTGGCGGGGCCAGTCGCGAGCATCGACGGCTTGCCGGTTCGGCTCGGCACCGTCCTGCCGGACCGCGTCGGCGCATGAGCCTGGTCGAACTTGGGCGGTACGGCCGGAACGAGGCGCATATCATCGTCGGGCGGCTCGAGAGCGAAGGGATCCCTGCGATCGCGTTCGACGGCGGGATGTCGATCATGGAAGGGAGTTGGTTGCTGATCCCGGTCCGGGTGATGGTCGACGAGGATGATCTCGACGAGGCTAGGGGGATTTTGGCGGGGTGAACTGGTGCGTTAGGCATTGGTAAAACTGCCTAACCCCAAATTCGTCATTCCCGCGCAGGCGGGAACCCATACTGGCAAAGCTGGCGAGTTAATCGACAGCCCTTGAGTTTCTGGATCCCCGCCTTCGCGGGGATGACCAGCAGTTGGTGATCGTGCGAGCGGAATTACAAAAATATTGGAGGGCGGAGCCCTGGTCCGCCCTCCACTAAGATCAGCCCCCGGCGCTGACCCGCCAGATCGCGTTACCGACGTCGTCCGCGACCAGCAGCCCACCGGTCTTGTCGGTGATGACGCCGACCGGGCGGCCTTGCGCGTCGCCGTCCTTGTTCAAGAACCCACCGAGCACGTCGACGGGCTTCGCGTTTGCCGCCGGGAAGCCGGTGTCGCCGAAGGGCACGTAGACGACCTTGTACCCCGACACCGGCTTGCGGTTCCACGAGCCGTGCTCGCCGACGAACGCGCCATTGGCGAACTTCGCGCCGAGCTTCGCATCCGCGGAGAAGGTCAGGCCGAGCGCCGCGACGTGCGGTCCGAGCGCATAGTCGGGTCGCTTCGCATATTGCTGGAGCGCTTGGTTCTTCGGCTCGACGCGAGGGTCGGGATAGCCACCCCAATAATACCAGGGCCAGCCGAAGTGGTCGCCGAACTCGACCTGCGTCAGGTAATCGGGCGCAAGGTCGGAGCCGAGCATGTCGCGCTCGTTGACGACGGTCCACAGTCCGCCCGACTTGGGGTTGATCGCCATGCCGTTGGGATTGCGCAGGCCCGCGGCGTAGATCCGCCAGTTCTTGTCCTTCGGCCAGACCTGCAGGATGTTGGCGCGGTATTTCTCCGCGTCCATGCCGTTCTCGGCGATGTTCGAGGACGAGCCGACGCCGACGTACAGCGTCTTGCCGTCGGCGGCAGCGATGACGTTGCGCGCCCAGTGGTTGCCGCCGGGGTTGAGCTTGATGACGAGTTCCGGCTTGGCGGTGATCTTGGTCTGACCGTCGACATAGGGCACGCGGACGAGCGCGTCGGTGTTGCCGATGTAAAGCTGGCCATCGAGCAGCGTCATGCCGAACGGCGAGTTGAGCCCGGTCATGAACACCGACTTCGTCTCCGCCACGCCGTCGCCGTTCGCGTCGCGCAGCAGCGTGATGCGGTTGGCGGACGGCGTGCCGGCGCCCGCACGTCCCATCAGCACCTTCATCACCCAGCCGGTAATCCCGCCGCCCTCGCGTGCTGGCGAGTTCGTCTCGGCGACCAGCACATCGCCGTTGGGGAGGCGATACATCCAGCGCGGGTGATCAAGCCCGGTCGCGAATGGCTGGACCTTCAGGCCGGCGGCGGGCGTCGGCATCGCACCGTTCTGCCAGCCGACGACCTTGGCGACCTTGACGGTCGGGATCGTCTGGATGCGGGGATCGGTGATCTCGGGCAGCTTGCCGGCAACCTGATCTACCGACAGTTCGGCGGTATCGGGCCATGCGAGATAGGTGACGCCCGCGGCGATCACCAGCAGGATCAGGCCGAGGACGATGAGGATGTGTTTGCGCATGGAAGGAGATTAGGCGGGCGAGGGGGCTGGGGCAATCTCTACTGCCGTCGTCCCGACGAAAGCTGCTGACAGGTTACGGGAGGACAAGATCCTCCCCGTGCCGGGGGAATGAAAAAGGGCCGCGGGCATTGCTGCCCACGGCCCTTACCCAACGATCGCGCGTCGCTTTACGAGATCGCGGCGTCCTGTTCCGCACGGACCTTGGCGAGGTCGAAGCGGTCGGCATTCATGACCTTGTTCCAGACCTTCACGAACGCGCCAGCGAACTTCTCGCTCGCATCGTCCGCCGCGTACACTTCGGCGAGCGCACGCAGTTGCGAGTTCGATCCGAAGACGAGGTCGACACGGCTGCCGGTCAGCGTCGTCTCGCCCGTCTTGCGATCCTTCGCCTCGAACACGCCGTCCGAAACCGCGGTCCACTTGGCCGTGAAGCTCGTCCGCAGCAGGTTGCGGAAGAAGTCGTTGGTCAGCGTCTCGGGGCGATCGGTGAACACGCCGAGCTTGGAGTCACCGTGGTTGGCGCCGAGGACCCGCAGACCACCGACGAGCACGGTCATCTCGGGCGCGGTCAGCCCCATCAGATGCGCCCGGTCGACCATCAACTCCTCTGCCGAATAGACCGAGGTCTCGCCGACATAGTTGCGGAACGCATCGGTACGCGGCTCGAGCGGGGCGAACGAGATCGCATCGGTCTGCTCCTGCGACGCATCGGTACGGCCCGGCGTGAACGGCACGATCAGGTCGTGACCGGCCTTCTTCGCCGCTGCCTCGATCGCCGCATTGCCGCCGAGCACGATCAGGTCGGCCAGCGACACCGTCTTGCCACCGGTGGCGAAGTCGCGCTGGATGCCCTCGAACGTCCACAGCGCCTGCGCCAGTTCGGCCGGCTCGTTGACCGCCCAGTCCTTTTGCGGGGCGAGACGGATACGCGCACCGTTCGCGCCACCGCGCTTGTCGGTACCGCGATAGGTCGAGGCCGACGCGAACGCCGTCTTCACCAGACGCGAGATCGACAGACCCGAATCGAGGATCTTGGCCTTCAGCGTCGAAACGTCTGCGTCGGACAGCGGCTCACCTTCAGCCGCCGGCACGGGATCCTGCCAGATGCGCGGCTCGGCCGGAACTTCGGGACCGAGCAACAGCGGGTAGGGGCCCATGTCGCGGTGCGTCAGCTTGTACCACGCCTCGGCAAACGCCTTGGCGAACTCGTCCGGATTCTCGTGGAAGCGGCGCGAGATCTTCTCGTACGCAGGGTCGACACGCAGCGCGATGTCGCTGGTCAGCATCGTCGGGCGATGCTTCTTGGTGGCGTCATGCGCGTCGGGCACGTCCTCGGCCGCATCCTTGGCGACCCACTGGTGCGCGCCGGCAGGGCTCTTGGTCAGCTCCCATTCGTGACCGAACAGGTTCTCGAAATACAGGTTGGTCCACTTGGTGGGCTCCTGAGTCCAGGTGACTTCGAGACCGCTGGTGATCGTATCGCCGGCATTGCCCTTGCCATAGCTGTTCGCCCAGCCAAGACCCTGCATTTCGATGCTCGCGCCCTCGGGCTCCGGGCCGATATAGGGCTCGGGCTCGGCCGCGCCGTGCGTCTTGCCGAACGTGTGGCCGCCAGCGATCAGCGCGACGGTTTCCTCGTCACCCATCGCCATGCGCGCGAAGGTGTCACGGATGTCGCGAGCCGAGCCCATCGGGTCGGGGTTGCCGTTCGGACCTTCCGGATTGACGTAGATGAGGCCCATCTGGACGGCGGCCAGCGGGTGCGCGAGATCGCGGTCACCCGAGTAACGCTCGTCGGCGAGCCACTCGCGCTCGGCACCCCAGTTCACGTCGAGAGCGGGCTCCCATACGTCGATGCGCCCGCCTGCGAAGCCTGCGGTCTGGAAGCCCATCGACTCAAGCGCGCAATTGCCGGTGAGCACGAGCAGATCGGCCCAAGACAGGCTCTGGCCGTACTTCTGCTTGATCGGCCAGAGGAGCATACGCGCCTTGTCGAGATTGGCGTTGTCCGGCCACGAGTTGAGCGGCGCGAACCGCTGCTGACCGGCGCCCGCGCCGCCGCGACCGTCACCGATGCGGTAGGTGCCGGCGCTGTGCCATGCCATGCGGATGAAGAGCGGGCCGTAATGGCCGAAATCGGCCGGCCACCACTCCTGCGAGTCGGTCATCAACGCGAAGATGTCGGCCTTCACCGCGGCGAGGTCGAGCGACTTGAATGCTTCAGCATAGTCGAAATCGTCGCCCATCGGATCGCCCGCGGGCGGGTTCTGGTGGAGGACCGAGACGTTGAGCTGGTTCGGCCACCACGTACGGTTGGACATCTCGAACAGGACGGCGGGACCATCCATCTTGCCGGGCTCGTTGGTCGCCTTATGCGAGGAGCCGCCGTGCATCGGGCATTGGCCGGCCGCGGGGCCTGCGGTGGTTGCTTCGGTGGTCATACCATCTCCAATTCAGCGTCTTCTGAAGTTGATAGGGGTATGGCACCGACCGAGTGATCGGTAAAATAGATTGCGTCGTCGGCAGTGATCGGGTGGGTGATATGTCGGGGTGAATGGAATGGTGACACTTAATCCTCCCCACCAGGGGGAGGATCGTGAGGTCAGTCGTCGTCCTCGACCGGCACGACCGGCGGGTGCAGCCGCAGCCGGTTGATGCGCCGTTCGTCCGCGTCGGTGATCTCCAGCTTCCACCCGCTCGGATGATCGACGCATTCGCCGATCTGCGGGACGTGCCCTGCCAGCAGCGCCGCCAAGCCGCCCAGCGTGTCGATATCGCCGTCGACCTCCGCCAGACGCGGATCGATCAGTTCGGCGGCGTCCTCCAACTCGGCGCGCGCATCGGCATCCCAGGCGCCGCCTTCGATCGGCGTCATCAGCACCTGTGGCGCCTCGTCATGCTCGTCTTCGACCTCGCCGACGATCTCCTCGATCAGGTCCTCGAACGTGACGAGGCCTTCGGTGCCGGAATATTCGTCGAGCACGATCGTCAGGTGCACGTGCTTCTGGCGCATGTCCGCGAGCAGATCGAGCGCCCCGCGCGACATCGGCGCGTAGAGCGGCTCGCGGATCAGCCCGGCGATCGACGTCGGATGCTCGGCGCCGGTCGCGAGGATGTTAAAGACGTCCTTGATGTGGACCATGCCGATGATCGTATCGAGGTTGTCGCGGTAGACCGGCAGGCGACTATGGCCGGCTTCGGCGAACAGCTTGACGAGATCGGCGAACGGGGTTTCTTCCTCGACCGCGATGATGTCCGCGCGCGGCACGCCGACGTCGCCCGCGTCGCGCTCGCTGAAGTGGAGCAGGTTGCGAACCATCTGGCGCTCGAGCGGGGTGAGATCGCCCTTCGCATCGGGGGCGGGATCGCCCTCGTGCCGGTCGATCGCATCCTCGAGCTGGTCGCGGAGCGATTCGTCCTGGTTGCCAAAGATCAGGCCCTTGAGCCCGCGCCAGATACTGTCGCTACTATCGCCGTTACCGGCATTGGGGCCATCGGCCATCGTGGTCGTCAGTCCTCTGTTATCAGGTAAGGGTCGTGGAGACCGAGCGCCGCGAGCGCATCGCGTTCGATCTGCTCCATGCCCTCGGCCTCCTCGTCGTCGATATGGTCATAGCCTAGCAGATGCAGCGTGCCGTGCACCATCAGATGCATCGCATGGTCCTCGACCGAGATTTTACGCTCGGCCGCCTCCGCGACGCAGACGCCGTGTGCGAGGATGATGTCGCCGAGGAGGACTTCGCCGTCGTCGGAATTCTGGCTGACCGTGGCGAGCAGGTCGGGCTGGACCATCGGGAAGGACAGGACGTTGGTCGGCTTGTCCTTCTGGCGATATTGCTTGTTGAGCGTGTGCACCTCTTCGTCCGACGCGAGGCGGATCGAAATCTCGACGGTGGCGGCCCCGGTCAGCAGCTCGCCGTGCGGGGTCCGCTCGATCGCCGCTGTCGCCGCACGCAGGGCAAGCGTGTCCCAATCCTGCTCTGGCCAGGGGGCGTCGGAAGAGAGCGCGATTTCGAGCATGCAGGTCCTTCAGGCGAGATCGGTCAGGGCGAAATCATTACCCTTGTAGAGAAGTTCCGCACCATGGGTTTTCGCGCAGGCGTAAGCAAAACAATCGCCCATATTCAGCTTTGCGGGGTGACGCCCCTTGCCGTAGCGTGCCGCCGCGACAATCGCCTGCTGGCCTTCGCTGTGGCCGATCGGCACGAGACGAAGTCCGGCTTCATACGCAAAGCTCGAAACGAGGTCGGCCGCCTGCTGGAGGCTGACGGTTTTCAACCTTGCGATCGCCTGCGACGCTTCCCACGCGCCGACCGCGCAATAATAGCGGTCGACGTGCGCCTCGATCACGTCGGCGAAATCGTCCGCTTCCGGCTCGCCGTGAACGATTGCGACGATAGCGGATGCGTCGACGAGAATGGTCAATCACCGTCCTCATCGTTCAACGAATCGTAGAAGGCCTTGTCGGCCTCAAGTCCTGTGGACTCGCCTAATGGATGCGCCTCGCGCCAGGCGCGCAATCGTTCTCGCATGCTCAGCGGAGGAGCTTCCGGTGCCAGTTCCGCTTTGCGCTTACGCAGTAGATCACGAACGACCTCGGTCTTGGTCACACCCAGACGCGTCGCAAGCTCCGTCGCGAGTTCGGCGGTTTCGTTATCCTTGATGTAGAGAGACGCCATCGTCATCCTCCTGGGATATCCCGGATATACTCCGGGATATCCCGAGCATCAACCATCGGTTCCTTCATAGGCTTCGACGACGCGGCCGACGATTGGGTGGCGGACGACGTCGCCGACGGTGAAGCGGCACATCGAGATGCTCTCAACGCCTTCCAGCCGCCGGACTGCATCTGCCAAGCCGGACGCCGCGACGCCGCCGGGGATGTCGACCTGCTTCGGATCGCCGCAGATCACCATCCGGCTGTTCTGGCCGAAGCGGGTGAGGAACATCTTCATCTGCGCCGGCGTGGTGTTCTGCGCTTCGTCGAGGATGACGAAGGCGTCGGCCAGTGTGCGGCCGCGCATGAAGGCGATCGGCGCGACCTCGATTTCGCCGCTCGCGATGCGGCGTTCGACCTGCTCGGCGGGGAGACAGTCGTAGAGCGCGTCGTAGAGCGGGCGGAGATACGGATCGACCTTCTCCTTCATATCGCCGGGGAGGAAGCCGAGGCGTTCGCCGGCTTCGACCGCGGGGCGCGAGAGGATCAGTCGCTGGACGCTACCGTTGATGAGCTGCTGCACGGCTTGCGCGACCGCGACATAGGTCTTGCCCGTACCTGCCGGCCCGAGCGCGAAGATCATGTCGTTGTTGGCGAGCTCGCGCATGTAGTGCGCCTGCGCCGGCGTGCGCGGGACGATCGTCTTCTTCCGCGTGCGGATCATGATCGGGGGGGCCGCGCCACCACCGGCATCGGCGCGAATGATGCCTTCGAGCACGGGCTCGTCCGCCATCGCGATCGACGCATCGACCAAGCCGGCGTCGACGTCCTCGCCGCGCTGAATGCGGGCGTAGAGATCGTGGAGCACGTCACGCGCCTTGGCGACCTGTTCGGCGGTGCCCTCCAAGCCGATCTTGTTCCCTCGTGCGGTGATGTAGACGCCGAGGCGATTCTCGAGCGCTACCAGGTTCTGGTCGTACTGGCCGAAGAGCCGGACGAGCAATTGGGGCTTGTCGAACAGCAGTTCGACTCGGGCGCGATCACCGGACTGGGCGGGAACGGGTTTACGGCTCATACGGTCCTTTCAGGGTGTCAAAGGTTACGCCTGGAAGCGTCGAACCGTAACCTTTGAAAGGAAGATGAGCATGCCAAGCGACGCGTTCAAGCCGCGCTGGAGCGCTGGCCGAGAGATGATTCGAGTCGCGTGGGCGAAGCTGCATCGAGGGCGAGTGTGGCAGGCGATCCGGGTGTAGGACAGCGAAATCGCGGGGGTGGTTTCGCGATCCGCTCGTATTGTTTTGAAGCCTCAGGGACGCCGTTGCGATCCTCCCCCGCAAGGGGGAGGTGTCGCCGCAGGCGACGGAGGGGGAGGACGCGCAACTGCGGTTATCGCGCCCTCCCCCTCCGTCAGGCAAGCGCCTGCCACCTCCCCCTTGCGGGGGAGGATCAGATCGGGGTTCAGGCTGCTTCTGCGATCCGTTCGATCCCGGTGAGGGAGTTCGGGCCCGCAGCCGCCAGCGTGACCTCCACCAAGTCGCCGATCGCGTGGTTGCCGATCAGGTGGACCGATTGCAGCCAGGGGGACTTGCCGATCAGCTGGCCGGGGAGTTTTCCCGCGCGTTCGAGCAGGACCGAGCAGGTGCGGCCGACGGTGGCGGCGTTGAAGGCGTGCTGGTCGCGGTTGAGCGCGGCCTGGAGGCGCTGGAGGCGTTCGTCCATGACCGATTCCGGGACCTGCTCGACGATCGATGCCGCGGGGGTGCCGGGGCGGGGGCTGTATTTGAAGCTGTAGGCCTGTGCGTAGCCGACCGCGTCGACGAGGCTCAGCGTGTCCTCGAACTCGGCGTCGGTCTCGCCGGGGAAGCCGACGATGAAGTCGCCCGACAGCGCGATGTCGGGGCGGACTTCGCGGACGCGGTCGAGCAGGCGGAGGTAGGAGTCGCGGGTGTGGCTCCGGTTCATCGCCTTCAGCACGCGGTCGCTACCGGCCTGCACGGGAAGGTGGAGGAACGGCATCAGGCTCTCGATATCGCGGTGTGCGTCGATCAGGCCTTGGGTCATGTCGTTGGGGTGGCTGGTAGTATAGCGGATGCGCGCGAGGCTCGGAATGCGGTCGAGGTCGCGGATCAGGTCGTGGAGGCCGCGCTCGTTTTCCGACCACGCGTTGACGTTCTGGCCGAGCAGCGTGATCTCGCGCGCACCGGCGTCGACCAGCGCCTTGGCCTCGTCGACGATCGCCGCGAATGGCCGGCTGATCTCTGCGCCTCTCGTGTAGGGGACGACGCAATAGGTGCAGAATTTGTCGCAGCCTTCCTGTACGGTCAGGAACGCCGAGGGGGCGACCTTCCGCCGAGCGGGGAGCGCGCCGAATTTCGACAGCAGCGGCATATCGGTGTCGAGCGAGGGCGTGCCGGCGGCGGCCTTGGCAACGAGCTCGGGCAGGTTGTGATAGGCTTGCGGGCCTACGACGATGTCGACCTTGGCTCGCGTGAAGATCTCCTCGCCCTCGGCTTGCGCGACGCAGCCGGCGACGGCGATCATCGGCGTCTTGCCGGACTTGCGACGCTGGTCCTTCCGGAGGCGACCGATGTCCGAATAGACCTTTTCGGTGGCGCGTTCGCGAATGTGGCAGGTGTTGAGGACGACGACGTCGGCGTCGACCGCGTCGGCTTGCGTGAGGCCCTGGGCGGCCATCAGTTCGGCCATGCGCTCGCCGTCGTAGACGTTCATCTGGCAGCCGAAGGATTTTACGTGGAAGGTTTTGGGGGGAGACATGCGGGAGGCCCTACCAAATTTGTGCGCGCGGGGGGAGGGGGCGTTGCTGGTTGGTATAGCGTGGAAGGGCGCTTGGCGATTTGCACCTCCCCGGCGGAGGCGGGGCGCAGTTGGGGGACGTCGCTAACTGAGCTCTGCGTCTCATTACTGCGACCTTTCCAACTGGGCCCCGGCCTTCGCCGGGGTGGCGGCTGAGATTGGGGATAGGTGGGAGCTTCCCTCCCTTGTTCTCCCGCGAAGGCGGGAGTCCAGTCTGGGCCCCCGCCTTCGCGGGGGAACACTCTTTGTTCGGGCTACAGCGCTTCCATGCGGCGGCGGGCTTCGGCGGCTATGGCTTTGCGGTCGCCGTACTCTGCGGAGTCGAAAGGTTCGGCGAAGTGCAGCGTCGCGACGAAACTGCCTTTGCGCTCGAGGACGCGGGCGGCGTGGTGTTGGCCGGGCTCGTCGCCGACCCAGGCCAGTTCGTTCGTCGCCACGCCATAATCGATGCGGACCGGTTGGACCTTCACGCCGGGTGGGGGCGGATCGAGCGCCGCCAGCAACGCGGCCTTGAAGGGGAGGAGCGAGGTGCCGTCGCCCGTCGTGCCCTCGGGAAAAAGGGTTACGGGCCAGTCGGCTGCGAGGGCGTCGCGGATCTGGGCGATCTGGGCCGCTACGGCCATGCGGTCGGCCCGCGAGACGAAGATAGTGTGGTTGAGCGTGCAGAGCCAGCCGACCAGTGGCGCGCTACGCAACTCGGATTTGGCGACGAACGCGGTCCCGGTCGCTCCCGACAAGAGCAGGATGTCGATCCAGCTCAAGTGGTTCGAAACGAAGACGACTTCGTGGCGAAGCGGCGTGCCGACGACGCGGGGTCGGGCGCCGACTATGCGCGCGACGAGCCCCAGGAAGCGCGGCGGCCAAGGCGACTTGCGGCCGAACAGCCGCCACGCGCAGTGCAACGGCAGCGCTATGATCAGCGCGAGCACCAGCGCCGCCAACCGCGCGCCGAGGCGGATCCTGCCAATCAGCTCAGTCCTTGCGGGTGAGCGCGACGCCGTAGAGTTCCATGCGGTGGTCGACCAGCCGGAAGCCCAGTTTCTCCGCAATCGCCTTCTGCAACTGCTCGAGTTCGGGATCGACGAATTCGATCACCTTGCCGCTCTCGACGTCGATCAAATGATCGTGATGCGCTTCGGGCGCGGGCTCGTAGCGCGCGCGGCCGTCGCCGAAATCGTGGCGATCGAGGATGCCGGCTTCCTCGAACAGGCGGACCGTGCGGTACACCGTCGCGATCGAGATGCCGGGGTCGATCTGCGACGCGCGCTCATAGACTTTCTCGACGTCGGGATGGTCGTCCGCCTCGGACAGCACGCGCGCGATGACGCGGCGCTGCTCGGTAATGCGCAGGCCCTTCTCGTTGCAGAGTGCTTCCAGATCGATCTTGCGCGGCATATGTCATTCCCTCGTTGCGTACCATGTAGGGCGTTCGCGCTGTTGCGAAAAGGGATAGTGACTCGCAATAAGCCTTAAGCGTTGATAACTTTCGAATATGTATGTGCGTCGTATGCGACGCCGGTCTTGCCGCGGTAATAGGCGCGACGCTCGCCGACCTTCACGAACCCGTGATGCGCGTACATCTTGACCGCGTCGTTGCCGGCGCGGACCTCGAGATGGAGCTTGGCAATGGCGCCGACCGAGCAGTCGGCGATGGCGGCGCGGATGAGCGCAGTACCGACGCCGCGGCGGCGATAATCGGGTGCGACCGCGATCAGCAACAGTTCGGCTTCGTCGGCGACTGACCGGGTCATCGTGAAGCCGGCGGGGAAGTCGTCGACAAAGGCGAGGGTCAGGTGGACGCCGGTCAGCGCGAGCACGCCGAGGCACTGGCTGCGCGTCCACGCCTCGCCGTAGCGCGGGTCAAACGCGTCGGTCATCAAGGCGTCGACGATCGCGAGATCGCGTGCGTCGCCGGTGCGGAGTGTAACGGTGCGCGTAGCGACTTGGCGCGTGGCCATTAATTCGGGACCGACGGCTTGGCGTCGGGCGCGCGGCCGTAGATCGGGCTCGGCGCTAGCGCGGTCAGCTTCGCGGGCAATAGGACCGCGGAGGCTGCATCCGGAAGCGCTTCGGTGAGGTCCAAGCCGTCATCGAGCGCGGTGAGCCAGCGGATGCCGTTGCCGACTGCGCGGCGCCCAGCTAGCGCGGCGAGCGCGGCGTCGGGCTTCAGCGATACCATGTCGGATCGCGGCGACAGATCGGCGGAGAACGCTTGCATGAAGACCTCGCCATGCCCGCCTTCCATGATCACCGCAATATCGTCGGTTAAGCGGTCGGCGAAACCGGCGGCGGCGATGAGCGGAAGCGAGGAAAAGCCGGCG
Organism: Sphingomonas sp. OK281; assembly: GCF_900115295.1. Lineage (GTDB taxonomy): Bacteria > Pseudomonadota > Alphaproteobacteria > Sphingomonadales > Sphingomonadaceae > Sphingomonas. The sequence goes on from NZ_FOVZ01000002.1 coordinate 982,352, forward strand.
ATTTCCGCGCCCCAGCCGAGTGCGAGGCCACGGGCGGCGGCGATGCCTACGCGGACGCCGGTAAAGCTGCCGGGGCCGCAATCTACGATTATGCGGTCGGCGCGGCCGCCGTCGGGGAGCTCGGCGATCATCGGGATCAGCCGCTCGGCATGGCCGCGGCCGACGACTTCGTGCGCGCGGGCGACGATGGCGCCGTCTTCGATGAGGGCAACCGAGCAGGCGGTGGTGGATGTTTCGATTACTAGCGTGCGCAAGTCTTATTCCCTCTCCCCCTCGGGGAGAGGGCTAGGGTGAGGGGCGCCGCCAGCGCTGCCCTTCCCAACTGCCCCTCACCCCGACCCTCTCCCCGCAGGGGAGAGGGAGCAGGTCCCGCCTCAAGCGATGCTATTGAACTTCGCGAAGTCGGGGCGGGGCGAGCGGGCGTAGATCGTCGCGGGGTCGCCGTGGCCGAGCGTCGAGATGAAGTTGGTCCGCACCGCGGGCGTATCGTGGAAGAACGCCGCGTCGACCTTGCCCGCGTCGAAGCCCGACATCGGCCCGGTATCGAGCCCGAGCATCCGCGCGGCGATGATGAAATACGCGCCCTGCAGCGACGAGTTGCGGAACGCCGAGGCTTCGCGAAGTTCGGCGTTGCCGTCGAACCACGACTTCGCATCGGCATGCGGGAACAGCTCAGGCAGGTGTTCGTGGAAATTGGTGTCCATGCCGATGATCACCGACACTGGGGCCTTGAGGATCTTGGGCTGGTTCTGCGCGCTGCAAGCGTCGGCGAGCTTCTGCTTGGCTTCGTCGCTGACCACCCAGATCAGGCGTGCGGGGAGCTGGTTCGCGGAGGTCGGGCCCCACTTCATCAGGTCCCAGATCGCGTGCAGCTCGGACTCGGCGACCGGCTGGTCGGCGTAGCCGTTATAGCTGCGCGCGTCCCGGAAGACGGTGTCGAAGGCGGTATCGTCGAGTTTCTCGCGCATCAGACGGCTCTCACTTCGGTGACTTCGGGAACATAGTATTTCAGCAGCTGCTCGATGCCGTTCTTGAGCGTGGCGCTCGACGACGGGCAGCCGGCGCAGGCGCCCTGAAGCTGGAGGAAGACCTTGCCCTTGTCGAAGCCGCGATAGACGATGTCACCACCGTCGTTCGCCACCGCAGGTCGCACGCGCGTGTCGATCAGCTCGCGGATCTGCGCGACGATGTCGGCGTCCGCGGGGTCGTCCGACAGCGCGGGCTCGTCCGACGGCACCGAGAAGCCGGCGCGCGCAGGCTTGAACAGCGGCATCGCGGCGGAGAAGTGATCGAGCAGGATCGCGAGTACGTCTGGCTTGAGGTCCGACCAGGCGGTGCCGGGCGCGGCCGTGACCGAGACGAAATCGCGGCCGAAGAACACGCCGGTGACGTCGCCGAGGCCGAAGATCGCATCGGCGAGCGAACTCACCTCGGCTTCCTCGGGGGTCGCGAAGTCGCGCGTGCCGGCTTCCATGACGGTGCGTCCCGGCAGGAACTTCAGCGTCGACGGGTTGGGAGTGGATTCCGTTTCGATGAGCATGAGGGGCATGTGGCCCGAAGGGGGCGGGGGATCAAGCGCGGAACGGGAAACGGTTTCTTTCGGGGGGTGAGGGGCGGGGGCACAGTAACCGTACTTCTTGCCCCCCTCCCTCGTGAAGGGAGGGGTTGGGGGTGGGTGGGTTCGCAATTGCCGTCACGCCAGCCAAGCGGCCGACCCACCCCCAGCCCCTCCCTTCCAGGGAGGGGAGCTAGAAGTGTCAGACGTCCATCGCCTTCACCGCGGCGTTCCAGCTGCCGATGTTGCGGACCGCGTCCTGGACGAAGGCGGAGCGGCGCACCACGCCAAGGAACAGGTCGGCGATCCACTTGCCCGGATTGCGCAACGGCCGTTCGAACTGGATCAGCAGCACGACGCGGGTGCCGGTCGTGTCGTTCCAGACCTCGTGCTGGTAGGTGTCGTCGAACACGAGGGTCTCGCCTTCCGCCCAACGTACCACGCGGTCGTGGACGCGCATCCGGACGTCGCCGTCGCGGGGCACGATCAGGCCGAGGTGGCAGGTGATGAGGCCCTTGGTCACGCCGCGATGCTCGGGGATGTGCGTGCCCGGCGCGAGGATCGAGAAGAACGCACTGTTGAGACCGGGGATGCGCGCGACCGCCGCTGCCGTGTGTGGGCACCGCGCGAGGCTTTCCTCGATCGGGTAGCCATAGCCGTACAGGAAGAACGAGCGCCATTTGTCGACTTCGGCGATCGAGCGGTGATCGGGCGAGATCGTCGCGAGGCTGGGCGACGCCTCGCCTTGCAGCGCGACGCGGACGGCTTCGTCGCGGATCGCGGCCCAGTTCTCGCGCAGGCCTGCGGTCCAGGCGAAGTCGCGGACGTCGAGCACCGGATCATTGGCGACCAGCGAGGATGACGCGATCATGCGGTCGAACACGCCGCGCAGGTGCTTGCCGACGCGGATGATCAGCGGGCGGTTGGCTTCAGCGACCATCGGGCCGCCGGGTTTGGGTGCGCCCGAGATCACGTTCAGATCGGGTACGCGAGCGCCGCGCCGTACCGCCGGCTCGCCCGATTCCCGCCACAATGAAGACTGCCCCAGTTCGGCTCCGACCGTCATCTCTACCCTGTATCCCCGCGCGCTGCGGCGCCGATCCCCTTGTTAGGACACGATATACCGCCGGTGTTGGACGAAATGATGGCATCGGCACGATCGGTGCGGAGGCAGGGCACTGGCGAGCGACGTCCGTGGCCGCTACAGGTGCGGCATGGTGTTTTTCTCGCGCTTGTACCGCGCTCCCGTCCTGCTCCCCCTCGTGCTCGGGCTGGCCATTCCGGCTAGCGGCCAGATGGCGACCCAGCAGGCCGCGTCCACCCCCGCCAAGGAGGCGCCGACGCTTCCCGAACTGCCGGGGATCGATACGACCGCATGGCTCTACAAGGGCAGCGACCTCACCCGCGATCCCGAGTGGAAGTTCGGCACGTTGCCCAACGGCATGCGCTTTGCGGTACGCAAGAACGGCGTGCCACCGGGCCAGGTATCGGTGCGCGTGCGGATCGATGCGGGATCGTTGAACGAGACCGACAGCGAACGGGGTTTCGCGCATTTCATCGAGCATCTGTCGTTCCGCGGGTCCGAGTACGTGCCGGATGGCGAGGCCAAGCGCGTGTGGCAGCGGTTCGGGGCGACCTTCGGCTCGGATACCAACGCGCAGACGACGCCGACCTCGACCACGTTCAAGCTCGATCTCCCCTCGGCGACCGAAGCGGGGCTCGACGAGAGTTTGAAGATCATGTCGGGCATGATGGAGAAGCCGACGATCACCGACGCATCGGTCGCCGCCGAGCGCCCGATCGTGCTCGCCGAACAGCGCGAACAGCCGGGGCCTCAGGTGCGGTTCGGCGACGCGATCCGCGCGACGTTCTTCGCCGGGCAGCCGCTCGCGGATCGCTCGCCGATCGGCAACATCAAGACGCTGGAGGCCGCCACTGGTGCTACGGTGAAGGCGTTCCACGATCGCTGGTATCGGCCGGAGAACACCGTCGTCATCATCTCGGGCGACATGGATCCGGCGTTGTTCGGGCGGCTGATCGTCAAGAACTTCGCCGACTGGAAGGGCATCGGCCCGGTCGTGCCCGCGCCCGATTTCGGCAAGCCTGATCCGAAGGCGCCGGTCTCAGCGACGATCGCCGAGCCGGCGATCCCGGCGGTGGTGACGCTCGGCGTGGTGCGGCCCTGGGAGTATAAGGACGACACCGCGATCATGAACCAGAAGCGGCTGGTCGACGTGCTGGCCACCCGGCTCATCAGTCGCCGTCTGGAAACGCGCGCGCGGGCGGGTGGGAGCTACCTGCAAGCCGGTGTGTCGATCGACGACGTGTCGCGCTCGGCGAACCTGACGAGCGTCAACATCGTGCCGATCGGGACCGACTGGGAAGCGGCGTTGAAGGACGTGCGCGCGGTGATCGCCGACGCGCAGACCAACGCGCCGAGCCAGGCCGAAGTCGACCGCGAATACGCCGATTTCGATACGATCATGCGAACCAGCGTCGAGACGGCGCGAGTCGAGGCGGGGTCGAAGCAGGCCGACGACATGGTCGGCGCGCTCGACATCCGCGAGACGGTGGCCGGGCCCGAGACGTCGTACAAGATTTTGCAGGACGCCAAGGCGAAGGGCATGTTCACGCCCGCCACGCTGCTCGCGTCGAGCAAGGCGATCTTCGAGGGCACGGCTACGCGCGCCCTCGTCAATACGCAGACGCCGGATGCGGGCGCTGCGGCCAAGCTGGCGACGGCTTTGAAGGCGGACGTTTCGGGGCTGGCCGGCAAGCGTCGTGCGCAGGCTGCGGTCGACTTCTCGAAGCTGCCGTCGCTCGGCAAGCCGGGCGTCGTCGCCAGCCGCGAGAAGATCGCCGCGTTCGACATGGAGCAGGTGAACTTCGCGAACGGAACGCGGGTGCTGCTGTTCCCGAACGCGGGCGAGACCGGGCGCGTGTATGTGCGCGTGCGGTTCGGTGGCGGCTATACCGCGATCCCGTCGAACCGGCCGACGCCGGCTTGGGCGGGTGATCTTGCGCTGGTCGCAGGGGGTATCGGCAAGCTCGACCAGGGCGATCTCGACCAGCTGACCGCAGGGCGCCGGATCGGGCTCGACTTCGGGATCGACGACGACGCGTTCACGCTGAGCGCAATCACGTCGCCGGCGGATTATTCGGATCAGTTGCGGCTGATGGCGGCGAAACTCGCGTTCCCGGCGTGGGATCCTGCGCCGGTAGCGCGTGCTCGGGTGGCCGCTCTGGCAGGGTTCGCAGGCTATGACTCGTCGCCGGACGGCGTGTTGTCGCGGGACCTCGAAGGTCTGCTCCGCGCGGGTGATCCGCGCTGGGGGACGCCGTCGAAGCCGACCGTCGAGGCGCTGAATGCGAAGGACTTCCGCGCGTTCTGGGAGCCGATCCTGAAGACCGGGCCTATCGAGGTCTCGATCTTCGGCGACGTGAAGACCGAGGACGCGATCGCCGCCGTGGCGAAGTCGTTCGGGGCGATGAAACCGCGGACGGCGGTGTCGACGGTCGGCGCGCCGGTGGGGTTCCCCGCGCATAACGCGACACCGGTGATGCGTGCGCATACCGGCCCCGAGAACCAGGCGGCGGCGGTGATCGCCTGGCCGACCGGCGGCGGGATCGACAATATCGTCGAGGCGCGGCGTCTCGACGTGCTGGCGCAGGTGTTCAGCGACCGGCTGTTCGAGCGACTGCGGCAGGCGGCGGGCGCGAGCTACAGCCCCAACGTGTCGAGCCAGTGGCCGGTGGGCATGAACACCGGCGGCCGGATGGTCGCGATCGGGCAGGTCGCGCCGGACAAGGTGTCGTTCTTCTTCCAGATCGCACGCCAGATCGCAGCGGAGCTGGTGTCGACGCCGATCGCGGCGGACGAGCTGGACCGGATCAAGAAGCCGATGGGGCAGTATATCCTGCGTGCCTCGACCGGGAACCAGTTCTGGTTGCAGCAGCTCGGCGGGGCGACGTTCGATCCGCGGCGGATCGCGGCGACGCAGCGGATTGCTTCGGACTTGATCGCCACCACGCCAGTGGAGTTGCAGGCGACGGCAGCGAAGTATCTGCGGCCGGAGAAGGACTGGACGATGGCCGTGGTGCCGACTGCAGCGCCCGCGAAGAAGTGAGGTTCTAAGTCCCTCTCCCCGCCGGGGAGAGGGAGGGAGGAGCCGCTTGGCGACGGAAGGGTGAGGGGCTTTGGCGGCGGCGTTGCGAGCCTCACTCCCCTCACCCTCCCACACGCAAGCGCGTGCGGGCCCCTCCCTCTCCCCGGAGGGGCGAGGGTTATTTGTAGAGCCCGTCCAGCCGTTCCCCGTAGGCCTGTTTCAGGACGTGGCGGCGGATCTTCAGGCTGGGCGTCAGTTGCTCGTTCTCGATCGTGAACGGCCCGTCCGCGAGCACGAACCTCCGCACCCGCTCCGTCACCGTCAGGTCCTTGTTCACCCGCTCGACCGCATGCCCGATCGCCGTCCGGAACTCGCTGTTCTCCGCCAGTCGCGCGAAGCTGCACGCGTCGCCATTCCCCGCGCACCATTCCTGCGTCCACTCGGGATCGGGCACGATCAGCGCCACCATGTAGGGGCGCTTGTCGCCGGCGATCATCGCCTGCGCGATCTCGGGCTGGAGCGTCAGCATCCCCTCGACCTTTTGCGGGGCGACGTTCTCGCCCTTGTCGTTGATGATCAGATCCTTCTTGCGGTCGGTGATGCGGATCCGTCCGCGGTCGTCGATCTCGCCGATGTCGCCGGTGTGGAGCCAGCCGTCCTTGAGCACCTTCGCGGTCTCGGCGTCGTTGCGCCAATAGCCGTGCATCACGAGTTCGCCGCGCACCAGGATCTCGCCGTCCTCGGCGATGCGGACTTCGGTGTCCTTGAGCGCAGGGCCGACCGAGTCCATGCGCACGCCCGCCTTGGGGCGGTTGCACGAGATGACCGGCGCGGCCTCGGTCTGGCCATAGCCTTGCAGGAAGGTGAGGCCGAGCGCCTCGAAGAACAGGCCGACTTCCGGGTTAAGTGGTGCGCCGCCCGAGATCATCGCCTTCAACCGGCCGCCGAATTTCTTCGAGATCTTCGGCTTGAAGAGGGTGGCGACGGCCGCCTGCATCGGGCGGTCGATCAGGCGGAGGCGGCCGGCATAGCGCTTGCCGCCGATATCCAACGCCTGCCGCAGCAGATACGCCGAGGCGCCACCCTGTTTCTCGATCGTCTTCGAGATGCGCGTGCGGAGGACTTCGAACAGGCGGGGGACGACGAACATGATCGTCGGGCGCGTCTCCTCGATGTTGGCGGCGAGCTTTTCCAGGCCCTCGGCATAGTAGATCTGGCCACCGAGCGAGATCGGGAAATGCTGGCCGCCGGTGTGTTCATAGGCGTGGCTCAAGGGGAGGAACGAGAGGAATACCTCGTCGTCCCAGCCGAAATCCTCCGAGATCACGCTCGCGCAGCCGGCACAATTGTGGAGGATCGCGCCGTGGTGCTGCATCACGCCGCGCGGGGCGCCGCCGGTGCCCGAGGTGTAGATGATGCAGGCGAGGTCCTTGCGTTCGAAGTCGGCGCGGGCGGCGGCGGTTTCGGGCGCGGTCTGGTGCGCGGCGATCAGCGCGTGCCAGTTGTGGAAGTCGATCGAGGCGGGGACCTTCATGTCCTCGAGCCCGATCACCGTATGCGCCTGGTTCGAGCGGAGGACCGCCGGGAGCAAAGTCTTGGCGAGCTTGGCAGTCGAGACGATGATCGCGCAGGCGCCGGCGTTCTCGATGATGTGGAGGTGATCGCGCTCGGTGTTGGTGACGTAGGTCGGCACCGTGACGCAGCCGGCGGCCATGATCGCGAGGTCGCTGAGACACCATTCGGGGCGGTTCTCGGCCACGAGCATGACGCGGTCGCCGCGCTTGAGGCCTATCGCGGTTAGCGCGGTGGCAAGGCTGGCGACTTGGCGTGCCGCGTCCGCCCAACTGGTGGCGACCCAGGTGCCGCTCGTCTTGGTCCACAGGAACGGCGCGTCGCCCTTCTCCGCAGCGCGCGCGAAGAACATCGTCACGAGGTTCGGGAATCGTTCGAGCTGGCGGGCCATTGTCTCTCCCTGGGCGCTGTGCCGTTGCGCCTTGCACGACGCGATTCTGAGCGTTGGACGGTTACTGCGTCATAACCGGCGGGGGCTCAACCCCATCCGCTGCCACGGACCCGGCACCCCCCCCGGCGGAGGCCGGGGTCCAGATGGGAAGGTCGCAGTAACATCGTGCGAACGTCAATTAGCAACGCGTGCCAACTGGACCCCGGCCTTCGCCGGGGAGGTGGAGTTTGGTCGTTACTCCGGAGCGCGCTGGACGGCGCCGACGCGCTGGATCTTGGTGACGGTACCGTCCTCCGCGATCGCGACGCCTTCGCTGCGCGGATCTGCTGCGCCGACCCATTTGCCGCCTACGCGCTCGATCGCGTTTGCCTTCAAGCCGAGTGCTGCGACCTGGACGGTCTCGCCTAGCGCCTGCAACGCGGGAACCATCGTCTCGCGTTCGGTGCCCTTTTCCGCCGCGGCAACGTGGCCCGGCGCATACAGCAGCCCGAGTGCGATCGAGTCTTGAGCCGACAGTTTCCAGTCGACCACGCCGATGATGGCTTTGGCGACCTGCGCGATGATCGTCGAGCCGCCGGCCGCGCCGACCGCCAGGCGCACCTTGCCGTCGGGACCGTAGACGATCGTCGGCGACATTGAACTGCGCGGGCGCTTGCCGCCTTCGACCCGGTTGGCGACCAAGGCGCCGTCCTTGACGGGGACGATGTCGAAGTCGGTGAGTTGGTTGTTCAGGACCGTGCCGTCGACAGTCAGGCCCGAGCCGAAATAGCCTTCGACGGTGGTGGTCACTTCGACGACGTTGCCGCGCGCGTCGACCGTCGCGATGTCGGTGGTACCGGGGACTTCGCTGACTGGCGCTCGGGTGCGTGCGGGGGCGCCGGGAGGCGACCCGGCGGTGACGGTCGCCATTGTCTTCGCGGGGGAGATCAGTGCCGAGCGCGACGCGAGATACTTGGTGTCGAGCATGCCCTGCACCGGCACGCGGACGAAATCGGGATCGCCGACGTAGAGGTCGCGGTCGGCATAGGCGAGGCGCGAGGATTCGGCGAACAGGTGCCAGGCCTGCGCGCTGTCCTTGCCGAGCTTGCCCATGTCGAAGCGTTCGAGCTGCTTCAGGATCATCAGCACGGTGATGCCGCCGGACGAGGGCGGGCCCATCCCGCAGACTCGGTAGACGCGGTATTTGACGCACACCGGCGGGCGCGACTTGGCGTCGTAGCTGGCGAGGTCGCCCAGCGTCATCTTCGAAGGATTGCGCGCGGCGGTGTTGACCGCGGTGACGATCTTCTGCGCCTCGGGACCGACGTAGAAGCTGTCGGGGCCCCGGGCGGCGATGCGCTGGAGGAGGGCGGCTAGCTGCGGGTTCTTGATGACCGCGCCGATCGCGACCGGCGAGCCGTCGGGGGCGGAGAAGAGCTTGCGTGTCTCTGGCGTGATGTGGTCGCCGTAAGCCTTCATGCCGTTGACGAGGCGCGGGGAGGCCTGGAAGCCGTTGGTCGCGAGGCGGATCGCGGGGGCGAAGAGCTGCGCCCAGGGGAGTTTCCCCGACGCACGGTGCGCGAGCGCCATGCCGCGGAGCGCGCCGGGGATGCCGACGCTGCGACCACCGGGGACCGCGTCGCTGTGGCTCAGCGGCGTCCCGTCGGGGGCGTAGAACCAGCGCGCATCGGCGGCGGCGGGGGCTTCTTCGCGCGCGTCGATCGTGCTGAGCGCGCCGCTGGCCGCGTGGGAGATCCAGAAGCTGCCGCCGCCGATGCCGGAGCTTTGTGGTTCGACGACGTTGAGGGCTAGCATCGTGGCGATGGCGGCGTCGGTGGCGCTGCCGCCGGCGCGGAGGATCTCGACGCCGGCTGCGGCGGCGCGCGGGTCGGCGGCGCTGACCATGCCCTGGTCTTTGGCCGGGGCGGGTTGGCGCGCCTCTACGGTGGCTGCGGGGACGAGGAGGGCGAGCGCTAGGAGTGAGGTCTTCATCGAGCGCGAACCTAGCGTGGTTCGAATACTAGGCAACCCGTCTCGCAACCTTGCGATCCTCCCCCGCTAGGGGGAGGTGGCTGGCGCTTGCCAGACGGCGGGGGCGGAAGGAGCAACCGCTGTTCCGTGTCCTCCCCCTCCGTCACCTTCGGCGCCACCTCGCCTTGGCGGGGGAGGATCGTTAGGCGTCGACCCCCACCGCGTCGGCGACCGTGGCGAATCCGTCGCGGGTCAGCAGCGCGTCCAGTTCGCGGAGAATGCGGGCGGGGAGGCCTGGCCCCTCGTAGACCAGCGCGGTGTAGAGCTGGACAAGGCTCGCACCGGCGCGGAGGCGGGCATAGGTTTCGGCGCCACTGTCCACGCCGCCGACCGAGATCAGCGGGATCGCTGCGCCTGTGGCCTTGCGGAAGTCCGACAGGCGTTGGCGGGCCAGCGGGGCGAGGGGGGCTCCGGACAGGCCGCCGGTTTCCTTGGCGGTGGCCGAGCGCAGGCCGGGGCGGGAGATCGTCGTGTTGCTGACGATCAGCGCGTCGATGCGGTTGTCGAGTGCGGCGCGGGCGATGTCGTCGATGTCGGCGGGGTCGAGGTCTGGGGCGACCTTGAGGAAGATCGGCGTCGTGCCCTTGGCGGCGGTGCAGGCGGCGAGGAGGTCGCGCAGGGCCGCGCCGTGCTGGAGATCGCGGAGGCCGGGGGTGTTGGGGGAGCTGATGTTGATCGTGATGTAATCGGCGTGGGGCGCGGCGTTCGTGACGCCGTGGACGTAGTCGGCGGTGCGATCGGTCGCGTCCTTGTTCGCGCCGACGTTGATGCCCAAAACGCCTTCACCGCCCGGCCCCTTGTTCACCCGCGAAGGCGGGTGCCCAGACTGGGCACCCGCCTTCGCGGGTGAACATACTCGGGAGAGGGCCGCGTCCAAGCCGCCGTTGTTGAAGCCGAGGCGGTTGATTACCGCGCGGTCTTCTGGAAGGCGGAAGATGCGAGGCTTGGGATTGCCGGGCTGCGCAAGCGGCGTGAGCGTGCCGATCTCGACGCTTCCGAAGCCCAACCCGAAGAACCCGTCGATCGCCCGCCCGTCCTTGTCGACCCCTGCCGCCAAGCCGACCGGGTTGAGGAAGGCGATCCCCGCCACGGTCGTCGCGAGCCGCGGCACGCTGGGGGCGAGCGGCGTGCCAGCCTTTCCCCATGCGCCGAGCGCGGCGATGGTGAGGGTATGCGCGCGCTCGGCGTCGAGGCGGAACAGGATCGGGTGGTAGAAGGCCATGCGCGTCGTCCTTGCTCCTTCCACTGGTCGGGCGACCGGTCGAGAAGGTTCTTCCTTGCTCCCCTCCCTGGAAGGGAGGGGCTGGGGGTGGGTTGGTCCGTTGGCTGTTGCTCCCTGGCGTCAGCAGCCGACCCACCCCCGACCCCTCCCTTCCAGGAAGGGGGGAAGTCAAGCTTTCGGGTCGTGTGCGATGCACAAAACAGCGCTCCAGTTGCGAGTCGTTAGCACCCCTGGCCGGGTTGACGATGCACTGCACAAAGCCCATTTGACCAATCGGATCATATCGGTCCGATTGGACTCCACACCCACCATGCGTCTTTCCAGCCTAGCCGACTATGCGGTCGTAATGATGAGCGCCGCGGCGCGTCATTGCGGCGGTATCGCGCGGCTGAACGCTACGCTGCTCGCCGAGGAGACCGGCGTGCCGCTGCCGACCGTGCAGAAGCTGGTGAGCCGGCTGTCCGCCGCGGGGCTGATCGAGAGCACGCGCGGCACCGGCGGTGGCTTTCGCCTTTCGCGACCGCCCGCGATGATCTCGCTCGCCGACATCATCGAGGCGGTCGAGGGTCCGATCGCGCTGACCTCATGCGTCGATGGCGCATCGCAGGATTGCTGCGTCGAGCAGACGTGCAAGGTGAAGCCGCACTGGAACGCCGTCAACGGCGCGGTCCGCGGTGCGCTCGCTGGGGTGTCGCTAGCCAGCCTTTCGCAAACCCCGGTTTTACAGGTGCCCGCATGACCTTGCGCGCAGCTTACCCCTTCCTCCGCGATCTCTGCGCCTCTGCGCGCAAAGATTCTTGTTCGCGCAGAGGCGCAGAGATCGCAGAGTTTTTTGAGAGCCGCAGCGCGGCGGAGATGGAATGATGGCTACCCGGAACGCAGAGGCCTACGCCGCCGCGAACAAGACGTACGAGTGGGGCTTCTCCTCGGACATCGAACAGGAATTCGCGCCCAAGGGCCTGTCGGAAGACACGGTGCGATTCATTTCCGCCAAGAAGGGCGAGCCGCAGTGGATGCTCGACTGGCGGCTGAAGGCGTTCGCACTGTGGCAGACGATGGAGGCACCCGACTGGTCGAAGCTCAACGTGCCTCCGATCGATTATCAGGACGCGTATTACTACGCGCAGCCCAAGGCGAAGCCGAAGCTCGGGTCGCTCGACGAGGTCGATCCGGAGATCCTGCGCGTCTACGAGAAGCTCGGCATTCCGATCGGCGAGCAGAAGATGCTGGCGGGCGTGGTCGAGGATCCGCTGAACGAGGACGGCACCCCCAAGCGTCGCGTCGCGGTCGATGCGGTGTTCGACAGCGTCTCGGTCGCGACCACGTTCCGCAAGGAGCTCGAGGCTGCGGGCGTGATCTTCCGCTCGATCTCCGAGGCGATCAAGGAATATCCGGAGCTCGTTCGGAAGTGGCTCGGCAAGGTCGTGCCGCAGCGCGATAACTACTTCGCGACGCTGAACTCGGCGGTCTTCTCCGACGGCACGTTCGTCTACATCCCCGAGGGCGTTCGCTGCCCGATGGAGCTGTCGACGTACTTCCGGATCAACGCGGAGAATACCGGGCAGTTCGAGCGCACGCTGATCGTCGCCGACAAGGGCTCGTACGTCTCGTATCTCGAAGGCTGCACCGCGCCGATGCGCGACGAGAACCAGCTTCATGCCGCCGTGGTCGAACTGGTCGTGCTCGACGATGCCGAGATCAAGTATTCGACCGTGCAGAACTGGTATCCGGGCGACGAGAACGGCGTCGGCGGAATCTATAACTTCGTCACCAAGCGCGCGTTGTGCCAGGGCAAGAACTCGAAGGTCAGCTGGACCCAGGTCGAGACCGGCAGCGCGATCACGTGGAAATACCCGTCGTGCGTGCTGCTCGGCGATGGCTCGGTCGGCGAGTTCTATTCGGTCGCGGTGACGAACAATCGCCAGCAGGCCGATACCGGCACGAAGATGATCCATCTCGGCAAGAACACGCGCTCCACGATCGTGTCGAAGGGGATTTCGGCCGGGCGTTCGGACAACACGTACCGCGGGCTGGTGCGCGTCGCACCGACCGCGGAGGGCGTGCGGAACTTCACGCAGTGCGACAGTCTGCTGCTCGGCGACCAGTGCGGCGCGCATACCGTGCCGTATATCGAGGTCCGCAACCCCTCCGCGCAGATCGAGCACGAGGCGACGACGTCGAAGATCTCCGAGGACCAGCTGTTCTACGCGATGTCGCGCGGGTTGGACCAGGAGGCGGCGGTGGCGCTGATCGTGAATGGCTTTGCGCGGGAAGTGCTGCAGCAGCTGCCAATGGAGTTTGCGGTGGAAGCGCAGAAGCTGCTGGGGATTTCGTTGGAAGGCTCCGTGGGGTAATGTTTGAGCAGATGCGGTCTGACTTGGCGGCGCGGTTGAAGGTTCTGATGAACCGCTTCGACGCGATCGTCACCCGCGCCGACCACATACGATCTGATGCAGAGCAGGCTCAACGGCTTGGACTGCCAGCTGGCCAAACAATATCTCTTGTAACAGAAATTTTTTCCAAGGCTGATCAGCAATTAGGATTGTGTGGTGAGTCCATCACACTTTTGCTGGTCAATCGGTCACTGCCGCTAATGTTCAAGCGCGACGTGTCGAAGGCTGAGGATTTTGCGAAACAGTGCGAAGCGCGACTCAACGAGATTGATCATGCTCGCCAAACTGGAAGAGAGGCCTTTCGGTCTCGCTTCGCGATTCAGGATGAATGATGCTGAAAATTGAAAACCTCCACGCCGAGATCGACGGCAAGGAAATCCTCAAGGGCCTGTCTCTCTCGGTGAACGCGGGCGAGGTGCACGCGATCATGGGGCCGAACGGGGCGGGCAAGTCGACGCTGGGCTATGTGCTCGGCGGGCGGCCCGGCTATGAGGTCACGGCGGGCTCGGTGACGTTCGACGGCGTCGACCTGCTCGAGCTGGAGGCGCACGAGCGCGCCGCGGCGGGCGTGTTCCTGGGCTTCCAGTATCCGGTCGAGATCCCCGGCGTGTCGAACGTCCAGTTCCTGCGCGAGGCGCTCAACGCCCAGCGCGCGACGCGGGACGAGAAGCCGTTGTCGGGGGGTGAGTTCCTGAAGCTCGCGCGCGGGCAGGCGGATCTGCTCGGCATGGATTACGACATGCTCAAGCGGCCGGTGAATGTCGGGTTTTCGGGCGGCGAGAAGAAGCGCAACGAGATGGTCCAGATGGGCATCGTCAACCCGAAGTTCGCGATCCTCGACGAGACCGATTCGGGGCTCGACATCGATGCGCTGCGCGTCGTCGGCGACGGCATCAACCGCATCATGCGCGCGCCCGACAAGGCTGTGCTGCTGATCACGCATTACCAGCGGCTGCTCGATTACGTGGAGCCGGACTTCGTGCACGTGCTGGCGGACGGCAAGATCGTCCGCTCGGGCGGCAAGGACCTCGCCAAGCAGCTCGAGAGCGAAGGCTATGTGGGGATCGCCGCGTGAGTGTATTTCGCGCTGAAGGCGCCTTAATCTCTCCCCTTACTCTCCGCGTCTCCGCGTCTCCGCGTGAGAAAATTTTGTTCACGCGGAGACGCGGAGACGCGGAGGAGTTGCGCTCGTGACGACGCTTACTCTTCCTTCGACGCGCGAGGAATCTTGGCGCTGGGGTGATCCGGCGGCGATCGCGGCAGCGGCTGAGTTGCCGCGCGGTGTTGCGCTGGATGCTGGCGAGTGGTTTCTCGACTTGCCGGGTGCGCGGGCGGTGTTCGTCGATGGTGTGCTCGACGAGGGGCGCAGCGATCTGCGGCATGTCACGATCGTACCGATCGACGGCGGATCGCACGCGCTTGGGCGTCGGACGACCGGGCTGGGCTGGTCCATGCGCGTCGACGCGGATGCGACGGCCGAACTGATCCAGATCGTCCACATCGCAACGGGTGGCGATAACCAGCTTCCCGCGGAGATCGTTCTCGTCGCCGGCGCGAGCGCTTCGGTCGTCGAGACGTATGTCGGGGCTGGCTGGTCGAACCGGTCGACGCGGATGATGCTCGGCAAGGGTGCCAAGCTGACGCGCGCTGTGCGGTTGCTTCAGGCCGGTGGCTTCGTGTCGTTGCGCGACGAGGTCGAGGTCGGTGCCGAGGCGAGCCTCATCGTGACGGTGCTCGGCGCGGGCGATGCCGGGACGCGGATCGATGGGTCGATTACCGTGACCGGTGACGACGCGTTCGCCGAATATGGCGGCGCGTTGCTGACGCGGAACGACCAGCGGCAGGAGTGCGCGGTGTCGGTCCGGCATGCGGCGCTGAACGGGCAGAGCAAGCAGATCTGGCGTGCCGTCGCGGCGGACAAGTCGACCGCGAGCCTTGCGGCGAGGGTCGAGGTGGCACGCGATGCGCAGAAGACCGACGGGGTGCAGTCGCTCCGCGGGTTGCTGTTGCAGCGTACCGCGACGGTCAACCTGAAGCCCGAGCTGGAGATTTTCGCGGACGACGTGAAGTGCGCGCACGGTGCCACGGTCGGCGAACTCGACCAGCGCGCGCTGTTCTACATGCAGAGCCGCGGCATCCCGCATGCCAAGGCGCAGGCGCTGCTCACGCGCGCGTTCGTTGGCGATGCGTTCGTGCAGATCGCGGACGAGACGGTGCGCGAGGCTTTCGTGGCGGACGCGGACGCGTGGCTGGAGCGGGCGCTTTCTGCTCCCCTCCCGCTTGCGGGAGGGGTTGGGGGAGGGGCTTCATCATGAGTATCGTTCTCGACCAAGCCCTCCCCCGACCCCTCCCGCAAGCGGGAGGGGAGCCTCTTGATCGCCTGTCGGACTTCCCGGCGATCCCCGAGGGCTGGGCGTATCTCGATACCGCTGCCACCGCGCAGAAACCGCAGGTCGTGGTCGATGCGATTACGCGCGCTTATGGCGAGACCTACGCCACCGTGCACCGCGGAGTTTACCAGCGGTCCGCCGACATGACCGTCGCGTACGAAGCGGCGCGCAAGGCCGTGGCGCGGTTCATCGGTGCGGGTTCGGCCGATGAGATCGTGTTCGTGCGCGGTGCTACTGAGGCGATCAATCTCGTCGCGCAGTGCTGGGCCGGGACGCAGTTGAAGGCGGGCGATCGCATCCTGCTCTCGATGCTCGAGCATCATTCGAACATCGTGCCGTGGCAGATGATCGCCGAACGCCTCGGCGTCGCGATCGACGTGCTGCCGCTGACGCCCGACCACCGCATCGATCTCGACGCGATGGAGCGGATGATCACGCCGGCGCACAAGCTGGTCGCGCTCGGGCATGTATCGAACGTGCTCGGCTCGGTGCTCGACGCCAAGCGCGCCACCGAGATCGCGCATTCGGTCGGCGCGAAGATCCTGCTCGACGGGTGCCAGTCGGTGCCGCGGATCACGGTCGACGTGAAGGTGATCGGCTGCGATTTCTACGTGTTCTCCGGGCACAAGCTGTACGGGCCGACCGGGATCGGCGTGCTTTGGGCCAAGCCGGAACTGCTCGACGCGATGCCGCCGTACCAGGGTGGCGGGTCGATGATCGACAAGGTGTCGTTCGCGAAGACCACCTATGCGCCGCCGCCGGGACGGTTCGAGGCAGGCACACCGCATATCGTCGGCGCGCTCGGGCTGCATGCCGCGATCGACTATGTCGAGAGCATCGGGCTCGCCGCGATCCACGCCCATGAGACCGCGCTGGTGACCGCCACGCGCGAAGCGCTGTCGGGGATCAATTCGGTGCGCCTGTACGGCCCGGCGAACTCGGCGGGGATCGTGAGCTTCACGATCGAGGGGGTTCATCCGCACGACATCGGCACCATATTGGATGAGGAGCGCGTCGCGATCCGTGCCGGCCATCACTGCGCGCAGCCGTTGATGGAGGCGCTGGGCGTCGAGGCGACGGCGCGCGCGAGTTTCGGCGTGTATAACGGGCCGGCGGACGTCGAGGCGCTGGTGCGCGGTATCGAGCGAGTAACGAGGATCTTCAAATGAGCGATCGGTTCGAGATCGAGGAAGTGGATGCGGTCCAGTCGCCGCCCAAGGCGCGCGTCGTCATGGAGACGGACTCCGACGCGGAGCGGAAGCGCGATTATCTCGCAGGCTTTCTGGCGCAGAAGCCGCAGGTGGATTCGCCGGGCGAGCCCGGCGGCGCGGTGTACGATGCGATCATCGACGCGCTGAAGGAGATCTACGATCCCGAGATCCCGGTGAACATCTATGACCTAGGGCTGATCTACGGCGTCGAGGTGACCGAGGACGGGCACGCGGTGGTGGCGATGACGCTGACGACGCCCAACTGTCCGGTCGCGGAGTCGATGCCGGCGGAGGTCGAGATGCGCGTCGGGTCGGTGCCAGGGGTCGGGTTTGCGGAAGTGAACCTGGTCTGGGATCCGCCTTGGGATCCGCAGAAGATGTCGGACGAGGCGAAGCTCGAGCTGGGTATGCTGTAATTATTCCCCTTCCGCTTGCGGGAGGGGTTAGGGGAGGGGAGAGCGGAACGCTGCTGTTCAAGCCCTCCCCCGACCCCTCCCGCAGGCGGGAGGGAGCAGAAGGAATTGGTGATGGCAACGACATTGCGAGCACGGCCGGCGGCGCTGAACCTCACGGAGACGGCTCATGCGCGGATCGCCGACTTGATGGCTCGGGCTTCGGAGGATGCGATCGGGGTGAAGCTGTCGACGCCCAAGCGTGGGTGTTCGGGGCTGGCCTATTCGGTGGATTACGTCACCGAGGCCAAGCCTTTCGACGAGCGGATCGATACGCCGGGGGGGACCTTGTTCGTCGATGGCGGGTCGATTTTGTACCTGATCGGGTCGACGATGGACTGGGTCGAGGATGATTTCACCGCGGGGTTCGTGTTCCAGAACCCGAACGCCAAGGGTGCGTGCGGGTGCGGCGAGAGCTTTACCGTCTGAGTTTTACCATGGGGTAGCTTGTTTCCCCGCGAAGGCGGGGACCCAGACTGGGCTCCCGCCTTCGCGGGAGAACAAGGATTGAGTTGAGACGGTGCCCCATGGCTCCGTCGCCCCGGACTGGTTCCGGGGTCCACCCTTCCGCGGACTCAAATCTCTCGAATATGCGGAACAGTGGATGCCGGAACGAGCCCGGCATGACGGGGGGGGGCGGCAACCGGAGCTGGCAAGGCCGCCGAACTTGCCCCCCGCCGCCCACCTGTGGCACTCCCCGCGGCAAGAAGAGGGGATATCCGTGGCCAGTCTGTTTCGCCGAAAAATCGTCACCGAGCAGCCGCCGGAGCATCAGCTCGCGCGCACCCTGTCGTGGCCGCACCTCGTGGCGATGGGCGTCGGCGGGATTGTCGGCACCGGCATCCTGACGCTGATCGGCGTGGGGGCAGGGCTCGCCGGGCCAGCGGTCATCCTGTCCTTCATCATCGCCGGCGGGATCTGTGCCTGCGCGGCGCTCGCCTATGCCGAGATGGCCACGATGATCCCCGCCTCGGGCAGTGCGTACACCTACAGCTATGTCGTGCTCGGCGAGCTGATCGCCTGGGTGATCGGCTGGAGCCTCATCCTCGAATACTCCCTCGTCGTGTCGACCGTCGCGGTCGGCTGGTCGGGCTATGCCGCACCGTTGCTGCGCGGAGCGTTCGGGTTTCCCGAGGCGCTGACGCTCAGCCCCGAACTTGGCGGTATTCTCAACGTGCCGGCGATCTTCATCATCGCGGTCGTCGCCGGTGTGCTGTCGTTCGGCACGCGCGAGAGTGCGACGCTGAACGCAGTGCTGGTCGGCGTGAAGATGATCGCGCTGACCGTGTTCGTGTTCATCGCGCTGCACTATTTCAACAGCGCCAACCTCCACCCGTTCATGCCCTACGGCTTCCCCAAGGCGGTGCAGCCCGATGGGGCGGAGCGCGGCGTGATGGCGGCGGCAGCGATCATCTTCTTCGCGTTCTACGGCTTCGATGCGATCTCCACCGCAGCGGAGGAGACCAAGAACCCAGGCCGCGATCTCGCGATCGGGATCGTCGGGTCGATGGTCGCGTGCATCGCGATCTACATCCTCGTCGCGGTCGCCGCGGTCGGCGCGCTGTCCTACACCAAGTTCGCCGGCAGCGCCGAGCCGCTCGCGCTGATCCTGCGCGACATCGGCCGGCCGGGGTTCGCGACCTTCCTCGGTGCATCGGCCGTGATCGCCTTGCCGACGGTGTTGCTCGCGTTCCTGTTCGGCCAGAGCCGTATCTTCTTCACGATGGCGCGCGACGGATTGCTCCCGCTGAGCCTCGCCAAGGTTTCTAGGCGAGGTGCCCCCGTCCGCATCACGTGGATCACGGCGGCGATCGTCGCGGTGATCGCAGGCCTGTTGCCGCTGGCCGAAATTGCAGCACTCGCCAACGCCGGTACGCTCGCCGCATTCGTCGCGGTCTGTGCGTGCATGCTGGTTATGCGTCGCCGTGCACCCGATGCGGTGCGGACGTTCCGGGCACCGGCTGCGACGCTGGTCGGCACGATCGGTATTCTCGGCTGCCTGTATCTGTTCTTCAGCCTGCCCTCCAAGACGCAGTTGTATTTCGGGCTGTGGAACCTGCTCGGCCTCGCGATCTACTTCGTCTACGCACGGCCGAGGGCGCTGGCCAAGTGAGCGGCTGGACGATCGGCATCATCGGCGGCTCGGGACTTTACGCGGTCGACGGCATCGAGGATGGTCGCTGGCAGACGGTCGAGACGCCGTGGGGCGAGCCTTCCGATGCGATCTACACCGGGCGGGTCGGCCATGCCGGTGTCGCGTTCCTGCCACGGCATGGCCGAGGCCATCGCATCTCCCCCTCCGAACTCAACGCCCGCGCCAACATCGACGCGTTGAAGCGCCTCGGCGTGACCGATGTTCTGGCGGTGTCCTCGGTAGGCTCGCTGGTCGAGGCCCGCCCGCCCGGCAGCTTCACCGTCGTCGACCAGTTCATCGATCGCACCAAGGGCCGCCCGTCGAGTTTCTTCGGTACCGGCCTCGTCGCGCATGTGTCGATGGCGGATCCAGTCTGCCCGCGGCTCTCGCGCTATGCGGCGGACGCAGCACGGGATGCAGGCGCACAGGTCGACGACCGCGGGACCTATCTCGCGATGGAGGGCCCGCAATTCTCGACCCGCGCGGAAAGCCGGCTCTATCGGCAATGGGGTTGCGACGTCATCGGCATGACCGCGATGCCCGAGGCGAAACTCGCGCGCGAGGCGGAGCTTCCGTACGCGCTGGTCGGCATGGTCACCGATTACGATTGCTGGCGCGAGGACGAGGCGGTCGTCGACGTCGCGCAGGTGATCGCGCAACTCGGCGCCAACGCCCGGAAAGCGCGCGCGATGGTGGCGGCGCTGCTGCGTGCCTTGCCGGCGGAACGGCCGCCATCGCCGATCGATACCTGCCTCGATAGCGCGATCATCACCGCCCCCGCCGTGCGCGATCCAACCCTTTCCGCAAAGCTCGATTCGATTGCAGGGCGCGCGTTGCGAATCGCCGCATCCTGACCACGATCGTCCGGCGATACACGGCCGATCTGGCATAACCCCCCGTCACTCCCTAGATTCCCCAGCAATGTCCTCCCCCAATTCCCCCGATCGGTTCAACGAAGACAAGTCCACGTTCGCGGTCCGCGGCGGCGGCGAAGCGCCAGACCTAGCGGCAGGCGTCGCGGCGATCCGCAACGTGCTCGACACGCTGCCGATCCGTCCCGGTGTCTACCGCATGCAGGACGCGCGCGGCGACGTGCTCTATGTCGGCAAGGCGCGCGCGCTGCGGAACCGCGTCGCGAACTATGTCCAGGTCGAGCGGCTGACGAAGCGCCTTCAGCGGATGGTGTCGCAGACCCGGTCGATGACGATCGTCACCACCAACAACGAAGCCGAGGCGCTGCTGCTCGAATCGCAGCTCATCAAGCGCTATCGCCCCGCCTACAACGTGCTGCTGCGCGACGATAAGAGCTTCCCCTTCATCCTCCTGCGCGACGACCACGCCTTCCCCCGCGTCCAGAAGCACCGCGGTGCACGGCGTGCGAAGGGCAATTACTACGGGCCGTTCGCGAGCGCCGGGTCGGTCAACAACACGCTCAACGCGCTCCAGAAGCTGTTCCTCCTGCGCAGTTGCACCGACAGCTTCTTCAAGACCCGCGACCGGCCATGTCTGCTCTATCAGATCAAGCGCTGCTCCGCGCCGTGCGTCGGCCGGATCGACGAGGCCGCGTATCGGGAACTGACCGAGGATGCGAAGGCGTTCCTCGGCGGCAAGTCGACCGGCGTGCAGGCCAAGCTCGGCGCGCAGATGCAGGCCGCCGCGGAGAACATGGACTTCGAACTCGCGGCGCTGCTCCGCGACCGTCTCCGCGCGCTCACCTTCATCCAGGGCACGCAGGCGATCAACGCGGAAGGGGTTGGCGACGCCGATATCTTCGCGATGGCGTGCAAGGACGGGCTGATCGGCATCCAGGCGTTCTTCATCCGCGGCGGCCAGAACTGGGGCCATCGCAGCTTCTTCCCGCAGCACACCAACG
Source organism: Sphingomonas sp. OK281 (assembly GCF_900115295.1). GTDB lineage: Bacteria > Pseudomonadota > Alphaproteobacteria > Sphingomonadales > Sphingomonadaceae > Sphingomonas. The sequence goes on from NZ_FOVZ01000002.1 coordinate 1,003,661, forward strand.
ATGTCCCCGAGGATGAGGTGCTGACCAGCTTCCTCGGCCAGTTCTACGAAGAGGTCCCGCCACCCAAGCAGATCCTGCTCGACCGCGAACTGACGGAAGGTGCACTGCTGGCGGAAGCACTAGGCGAACGCGCCGGCTATAAGATCGCGTTGCAGGTCCCGCAGCGCGGCGATCGCCGCCGCCTGATGGACCAGGCCAAGCGCAACGCGATCGAGGCGATCGAGCGCCGCCAAGCCGAATCGACGACGCAGGCCAAGCTGCTGCGCGAGGTCGCCGACCTGTTCGACCTCGCCGAGCCGCCCGAGCGCATCGAGATCTACGACAACAGCCACATCCAGGGCACCGCCGCGACCGGCGCGATGGTCGTCGCGGGGCCGGAGGGCTTCCGCAAAGGCCAGTATCGAAAGTTCAACATCAAGAACAAGGATACCGCGCCGGGCGACGACTTCGCGATGATGCGCGAGGTCTTCACACGGCGGTTCTCGCGCGCGCAGGCCGAGGATCCCGATCGCGATTCGGGTGATTGGCCGGACCTCGTGCTGATCGATGGCGGCAAGGGCCAGCTCAACACGGTGAAAGCGGCGCTCGAGGAGATCGGTGTCGAGGACGTGTGCCTCGTCGGGATCGCCAAGGGGCCGGAGCACGGCCGCGATGGCCGCGAGGTGTTCCACATGCTCGACGGTCGCGAGTTCCAGCTCCCCGTCAACGCGCCGGTGCTGTTCTATCTCCAGCGCCTCCGCGACGAGGTCCACCGGTTCGCGATCGGCGTCCACCGCGACAAGCGCAGCAAGGCGATCGGCGCGAGCCCGCTCGACGAGGTCCCCGGCATCGGTCCGGCGCGCAAGAAGGCGTTGCTGATGCATTTCGGCACCGGCCGCGCGGTCCGCAATGCGAGCCTGCAGGACCTGCAACAGGCGCCGGGCGTGTCCGCGGGCGTCGCGCAACAGGTGTATGACTTCTACCATTCGCGGTAGCGAGCGTGCGGGAGCATGTCGGCCCGCCGATGTGCTTCCCGTCGAAATCCCGATCTCGATCAAGCGGATTGCAAAAAACTACACCCATTCTTCATTGCACGTTGTTACATTATGACGTGCCCACACCCGTGTTCCTTACCGTCGATACCGAATTCGCCTGGCGTCACCATGCCGCCAAACTCGGCTGCGACGATATCTATGCGCGCTCGCTCGAACCCGCCGGGGTCGGTCTCAGCTACCAGCTCGCCGAGCTTGCCAAGCATGACCTGAAGGCGTGTTTCTTCGTCGATCCGATGCCGGCACTGGTCTACGGCCTCGCGCCGGTCCGCCGCATGGTCGAGACGATCCTGGCGGCCGGGCAGGAGGTGCAGCTGCATCTCCATCCCAATTGGACCGGGGCGAGGATCGGCGACGGCGGGGCGCATCACGGGCGGTTCCAGCTGTTCGACTATACGCTGGCGGAGCAGATCGACCTGCTGGTGCGCGCGACCGATCTGCTGGTCGAGGCGGGGGCGCCGAAACCGATCGCGTTTCGCGCCGGCAGCTACGCCGCCAACGACAATACGTTGACCGCGCTGGCGACGCTCGGGTTCAGCTACGACAGCAGCCACAATGGCTCCGAGGCGCCGCATACCAGCCGGATTTCGCTTCCCGCCCAGCAGATCGCGCCGGTTCGACGGGACCCGAACGAAGGCCTGATCGAAGTCCCCGTCACGGTGATCGAGGACAAGCCCGGCAAGATCCGCACGTTCCAGCTCTGCGCGCTGTCCGCCGGCGAGACCTATGACGCGCTCGAACATGCCGCGGTATCGGGACATGCCGTCGTGACGATCGTCAGCCACGGCTTCGAGCTCGCCAACCGCAGCGGTACGCGCGCCAACGCGGTCCATGTCCGCCGCTTCCAGGCGCTGTGTGCGATGCTCGCCGAGTTGCGCGACGTCCTGCCGACGCAGCATTTCGTCGATCGCCCGGTGCTGATGCTCGATCGCGCGGACACGCCGCTGGCACCCGATCACCTGCGGACGCGGTGGCGGCAGGCCGAACAGCTCTGGTCGAACTGGGTCGAGGAACGGCCACGATCGCGCCGCCGCTGATGACTCCGGTCATGTCGCTGAAGTTCCAGGTTGGCGCCCGGACGCTGGCGTCATTCTCGTGCCGACTGGTGCGCGTGGCGTACTCGCTCGATGCGGTGCTGGCCGGCGCCCCGCCCGTGCTGCCGACTCTGCCGGTCGACGCCGACGGCTATCTGGTGACGTCGCTGCCGGAAACGGCGCTGGACGAGCTCGACGGTCGCAGCCTGATCATGGCCGTTAGGCAGCGTTATGTGCGCTATTTCGTCGATCTGTCGGCAGGCGAGGCGGCGTGGTTGGCGGGACTGTCGGGCAGCGCGCGATCGGGGCTCAAGCGCAAGGCGAAGAAGCTTGCTGCGGCGAACGGCGATGCGCTCGATATCCGGCGCTATCACGACGCGGAGGGCTTCGCCGCATTCCACCCGCTCGCCCGCGCCGTGTCGGCGACGACGTACCAGGAGGCGCTGCTGGGGTCCGGGTTGCCGGAGGACGACAGGTCCGTTCGGCATCTGCGCGCACTAGCCGAGTCGGACCGGTTGCGCGCGTGGTTGCTGTTCCTGGACGGTGCGCCGGTGGCGTATCTCTGCTGTACCGCGGAGGGGGACTCGTTGCGCTACGATCATGTCGGACACGATCCGGCGCACAACGCGCTGTCGCCCGGCGCCGTGCTCCAGGTCGAGGCGATGCGCGACCTGTTCGCGGAGGGGCGTTTCGCGCGGTTCGACTTCACCGAGGGGGAGGGGCAGCACAAGCGCCAATTCTCGACCGGGGGGACGGCGTGCGTCGATGTCCTGCTGCTGCGGCGGACGCTCGGCAATCGCGCGATGCTGGGAGCGTTGCGCGGTTTCGACGAGGCGATGGCCCTGGCAAAACGCGCTGCGGCGCATCCTGCATTGGCGAAGTTGGCAAAGAAAATCCGCCGCTGATCTGCCCCCCTCCCTGAAAGGGAGGGGCTGGGGGTGGGTAGGCCAGCTTGTGCCGCCGACGTTCGATGATACGGAACCCGACCCACCCCCGACCCCTTCCTTCCAGGGAGGGGAGCAGAAGGGGCTCACCCCACTCCTCCAGGGAATCGAGCAGAAGACGCTTACCCCTCTCCCCTCGGGGGAGAGGGAGGGAGGCGCGCTTGCGCCGGAAGGGTGAGGGCACGCGCTCCCGACACGCCATGCTCTCACCATTCCACGGCTGGTCAGCCACCCCTCCCGCTCCCGACGCGAGCGCAGTATAGCCCCCCGATGCACCTCCGCGCGTCTGCCATCGTCGTCGCCGTCCGCCAACACGGCGAGCATGGCGCGATCGTGCGCGCGCTCACCCGGAACGATGGCGTCCAGCCGGGGTACGTCCGCGGCGGGCGGTCGCGCGCCATGCGCCCGGTGCTGCTCCAGGCGAACGTCATCCAAGGCGAATGGCGCGCGCGGACCGGCGAGCAGCTCGCATCGCTGACCGCGGAGCTGGTCCATAGTCGCGCGCAGATGCACGGCGAACCGCTCGCGGCCGGCGCGCTCGAATGGGCCACCGCGCTGACCGCCGCGGCCCTCCCCGAGGCGCAACCCTATCCGCAGATCCACGATGCTCTGGAAGGGGTGCTCGGCGCGATCGAGGCGGCGCCATCGGCGCGGGGCTGGGCCGCGGCGCTGGTCCGGTACGAATTGCTCGTGCTGGCCGAACTCGGGTTCGGGCTCGATCTGGATCGCTGTGTCGCGAGTGGAGCGGAGGACGATCTCGGCTTCGTGTCGCCCAGGACCGGCGCGGCGGTCTCACGCGGGGCAGCCTTCGGCTATGAGGCCAAGTTGCTGCGATTGCCTGACTTCCTCCTGGTAGGCGGCGAAGCGGCGTGGCCGGACATCTTCGATGGCCTGCGGCTGACCGGTCATTTCCTCGCGCGCGACATCCTTGTCGACCGTCGCGCCGATCCGTTGGCGGCGCGCGACCGGCTGGTCGATCGTCTCAAAAGGGCGGTTGCGTGAGCGCGCACCGCCCGGCAAGGGCCGCGCAGGAGGAACGCACATGCCCTTGATCGCGATACTGGCCGGCGACGGCATCGGACCCGAAGTCACCGCGGAGGCGCGCCGCGTGCTCGACACGCTCGGCCTCGACCTCAGCTACGAAGAAGGCCTCGTCGGCGGCGCCGCGTACAAGGCCACGGGGCATCCGCTGCCGCCCGAGACGCTCGACCTCGCCCGCCGCGCCGACGCCATCCTGTTCGGTGCGGTCGGCGATCCCGACTGCGATGCGCTCGAACGCCAGTTCCGTCCCGAGCAGGCGATCCTCGGCCTGCGCAAGGACCTCGGCCTGTTCGCCAACCTTCGCCCCGCCAAGCTGTTCGCCGGCCTCGAGGATGCCTCCGCGCTTCGCCCCGAGATCGCCCGCTCGATCGACATGGTGATCGTCCGCGAACTGACCGGCGACGTGTATTTCGGCGCCAAGGGCATCCGCACGACGGCCGAGGGCCTGCGCGAAGGCCATGACGAGATGCGCTACGACGAGACCGAGATCGCCCGCATCGCGCGCGTCGGCTTCGAGACCGCGCGCACGCGCAAAGCCAAGCTGCTCTCGGTCGACAAGGCCAATGTCCTCGAGACCTCGCAGCTGTGGCGCGACGTCGTGATCGAGGTCTCGGCCGACTATCCCGACGTCGCGCTCAGCCACATGTACGTCGACAACGCGGCGATGCAGATGGTGCGCAACCCCGGCCAGTTCGACGTGATCGTCACCGGCAATTTGTTCGGCGACATCCTGTCCGACGAGGCGTCGATGTGCGCAGGCTCGATCGGCATGTTGCCGTCCGCCGCGCTCAACGGCTCGAACAAGGGCATGTACGAACCGATCCACGGCAGTGCGCCCGACATCGCCGGGCAGGGCAAGGCCAATCCCTGCGCGGCGATCCTGTCCGCGGCGATGATGCTGCGCCACTCGCTCGACATGCCCGACGCGGCCGATCGGATCGAGGCGGCGGTGGCCGCGGCGATCCTCGGTGGTGCGCGCACGCCCGATCTCGGCGGCACGCTGTCGACTCGCGACATGGGCGATGCAGTGCTGGCCAACCTCGTTTGACCGCCCAGTGATCGGTGACCTGCTGCAACTCGCGGTCGTCATCCCGACGTTCAACGAGAAGGCCAATGTCGCGACGTTGATCGCCAAGCTCGACCAGGCGCTGGTCGGGCTGAACTGGGAGGCGATCTTCGTCGACGACGACAGTCCCGACGGTACCGCCGACGCCGCGCGCGAGATCGCCCGGCTCGACAAGCGGGTGCGCGTGATCCAGCGGATCGGCCGGCGCGGGCTGTCGTCGGCCTGCATCGAGGGCATGTGCGCCACCGCCGCGCCGGTCGTCGCGGTGATCGACGGCGATCTGCAGCATGACGAGACGTTGCTGCCGGCGATGCTGGATCTGCTCAAGGACGGCGACACCGACGTGGCGATAGGCTCGCGCTTCGTCAGCGGTGGCTGCACCGGGGAGTGGGACAGCGACCGCGTCGCCAAGTCGGCGCTCGCCACCAAGCTGTCGCGCCGCGTGCTGAAGTGCGACCTCAACGATCCGATGAGCGGCTTCTTCATGATCCGCACCGATATCGTCCGCCGCCTCGCGCCGTCGCTGTCGGCGATCGGCTTCAAGATCCTGCTCGACCTGCTCACGGCCTCGCCGACGCCGCTGCGCTTCGTCGAGGTGCCCTACACGTTCCGCTGCCGCACCGAGGGCGAGAGCAAGCTCGATCACGTCGTCGCGATGGAATATCTGATCGCGATCTACGACCGGATGTTCGGGCGGGTCGTGCCGGTGCGGTTCGCGATGTTCTCCGCGATTGGCGTGTTCGGCGTCGGCATCCACATGGCAGTGCTGACCGCGTTGTTCGTCGGGTTCGGCACGCACTTCCTGGTCGGCGAGATTGCAGCGACGCTGGCGGCGCTCACCTTCAACTTCTTCCTGAACAATGCACTGACGTATCGCGACCGGCGTCTGAAGGGATGGCGTCAGCTGCTCGACGGCTGGGTGTCGTTCGCGGTGATCTGTTCGGTCGGCGCGGTCGCCAACGTAGGCATCGCGGCGTTCCTGTACGAGATGCGCGACGGGGCGTGGGCGGCATCGGCGTTGATCGGCGTGCTGGTCGGCGCGGTCTGGAACTACGCGCTGTCGTCGAAATTCACCTGGGGCCGGTACTGAATCTTCTCGCCCCCCTCCCTGGAAGGGAGGGGCTGGGGGTGGGTAGGCCAGCTTTTGTCGCAACCGTTCCACGATCCGGAACCCGACCCACCCCCAACCCCTCCCTTCCAGGGAGGGGCGAGCGAAGTGCTCTTCACACCCGCAAGGCTAGTCCCCGGGGTTGTCATAACGGCTCCCCCCCGGCAAAGCGGCGCGCATGAAGCGCAAGACCGGCCAGGATCGTTCGATCACCCAGAATTGGCGTCCCGCGACGCGCGCCATCCGCGGCGGCACCGCCCGCAGCGAATATGGCGAGACGTCGGAGGCGTTGTTCCTCACCTCGGGCTATTGCTACGACAAGGCAGGCGACGCCGCGGCGCGCTTTGCCGGCGAGCAGGAGGGGATGACCTATTCCCGCCTCCAGAACCCGACCGTGCAGATGCTCGAGGAGCGGATCGCCCTGCTGGAGGGCGCCGAGGCGTGCCGGACGATGGCGACCGGCATGGCGGCGATGACCGCCTCGCTCCTGTGCCAGCTCCAGACCGGCGATCACCTCGTCGGCGGCCGCGCGGCGTTCGGGTCGTGCCGCTGGCTGACCGACACGCTGCTGCCGAAGTTCGGCATCGCCACGACGATCGTCGATGCGCGCGACCCGCAGGCGTTCCTCGATGCGGTCCGCCCCGAAACCAAGGTGTTTTTCTTCGAGACACCCGCCAACCCGACGATGGACATCGCCGACCTGAAGGCGATCTGCGACATCGCGCGTGAGCGCGGCATCACGACCGTCGTCGACAACGCCTTCGCCACGCCGGCCTTGCAGCGGCCGATGGAGTTCGGTGCGGACGTCACCGCGTACAGCGCGACCAAGATGATGGACGGGCAGGGCCGCGTGCTCGCCGGCGCGGTTTGTGGCACCGAGGACTTCATCACCAACACGTTGTTGCCGTTTACGCGCAACACCGGCCCCACGCTGTCGCCGTTCAACGCGTGGGTGGTGCTCAAGGGCCTCGAAACGCTCGACCTGCGCATCCACCGCCAGTCCGAGAACGCGATGAAGGTCGGCGAATTCCTCGAAGGCCGCGTCCCCCGCGTGCTGCACCCCTTCCTGCCGAGCCATCCGCAGCACGAACTGGCCAAGCGGCAGATGGACGCGTGCGGCCCGATCTTCGCGTTCGAGGTCGAGGGTCGCGAACAGGCACACGCGTTGCTCGACGCGCTGGAGCTGGTCGATATCTCGAACAACATCGGCGACTCGCGTTCGCTGATGACGCATCCCGCCTCGACCACGCACGCCAGCGTCTCCCCCGACAAGCAGATCGAGATGGGCGTGACCGAGGGGCTTCTCCGGATCAACGTCGGGCTCGAGGATGCGCAGGACGTGATCGACGACCTCGATCAGGCCCTGAGGCAGGCGGGCCTGTGAAGGCGCTGTTCCCCAACGCGGCGACGACCGATGGGGTGACGGTGCGCGTGTCGGTCAGCTATTTGCCCGAACAGTCCGAGCCCGAGCGGGGCCGCTGGTTCTGGGCCTATCACATCCGCCTCGAGAACGAGGGCACCGAGACCGTCCAGCTGCTCACCCGCCACTGGGTGATCACCGACGGCCGCGGCGCGCGCCATTCGGTCGAGGGCGAAGGCGTGGTCGGCGAACAGCCCGTGATCGAGCCTGGCGCTAGCTTCGATTACGTCTCGGGTTGCCCGCTCGCGACACCGTCGGGTGCGATGCAGGGGAGCTACCAGATGGTCCGCGAAAACGGCGCCGTGTTCGCGGTCGAGATACCCCGCTTCTCGCTGTTCGCCCCCGCGGTGCTGAATTGAAGCGTACGCATCTCCCGCTCAACGGCCTGCGCGTGCTCGATGCGGCGGCGCGGCATCTGTCGTTTACGCGGGCTGCGGACGAGCTGGCGGTGACGCCGGCAGCGGTCGGCCAGCAGATCCGCGCGCTGGAGGATACGCTTGGCGTCGTGCTGTTCCGCCGCACCACGCGCGGGCTGGAATTGACGCCTGAGGCGGAAGCTGGCCTCGGTGCGCTCCGTGGCGGGTTCCTCCAGTTCGAGGAAGCCGTGCGGGCGATGCAGGCGGGGCAGTCGTCGAAATCGCTGACGATCGCTGCGCCGCGCGACCTGACCGAGAAGTGGCTGATGCCCCGTCTCGCGCAGATCGCCGAGGCGGATCCGGAACTCCGCTTCGTGCTGATCACCGCCGACGAGAATGTCGACTTCACCGAAGCCAATCTCGACCTGGCGATCCGCTGGGGCGATGGTCCCGGCGAGCACGAGGGCGAGGCGCTGGAATCGGAGGGCATGGTGACGATCGCCAAGCCCGGCACAGATAGCGAAGCCGCGATCGCGTGGTCGGGTGAGGACGGCGTCGCGCTGGTCCGCGTCACCGACGCCGGGCTCGCGATCGACGCAGCAGCGGCGGGACTCGGCCGCGCGACCGTTCCCGAACTGCTCGCCCGCCGCGATCTCGCGCAGGCCCGCGTCCGTCTCATCGGCGAGTCGCAGCCATCGAAAGGGGGGTATTGGCTCGTCGCCCCGCTCCCGCAGTGGCGCCAGAAGAAAGTCCGCGCGCTCGTGGATGCCCTGACCGCGTGAGGCAACCCGGGCGCAGGCCACGGCGCGCCGGCGTATCGCCGGTGCTGAAGACGCGACGGCTGCGCTTGCGACCGCTGGTCGAGGGCGATGCGACCGCGTTGCACCCGATGCTCGCCGATGCCGAACTGATGGCATATTCCGCGGACGGTCCCTTGGGTTCAGTCGACGACGTCCGCACCTACCTCGCCGAGGAAGCCGCCCCCGGCAACCAGCGCACCTGGGCGATCACCCGCACCGGCGACGACCGCGCGATCGGCTGGGTCTCGGGCAGCGAGGCCGACGGGGCAGGGGTGACGGAGATCGGCTTCATCCTCGCGCGCGAGGCTTGGGGGCGGGGGATCGCGCGGGAGGCTGTGTCGGCTGTGATCGACCGATTGTTCGCGGAAGGTCGCAGCCGGGTGTTCGCGGATGCGGATACCGAGAACGCGGCGTCGATCACGTTGCTGGAACGGTTGGGGTTCCGTCGCGAGCGCTTGCTGCGCGACGAGTGGGAAACGCATCTCGGGTTGCGCGACAGCCTGATCTACGGACTCTGCGCGGATAGCTGGCAGGCTGCCGGACGGGCCTAGTCACCACCGTTATCCCCACAAACACCACCCCGGCGAAGGCCGGGGCCCAATTGGAAAGGTGGATATAACGGTGCGATGTGCTTCGTTAGCAGCGCTTCCCAATTGGACCCCGGCCTCCGCCGGGGTGGTGGCCCTAGAAACGGGGCGGGGCAGCGAACCCTACCGCGCCGCCAGCAACGCCAGCACCCGCCCCATCAGCCCCACGAACCGAAGCTCGTTCACGCCGTCGTCAGCCCGGTGCCAGTTCCCGGTCGCCGCATACCAGCGCCCGTCCTTGGCCTGCACAAGATAGTTCAGCGTCACCACTCCAGGCTCGCCGCCACCCTTGAACCCGACATACCCAAACCGCTTGGCGATCGCCGGGTCGACGCCCGCATTGACCGCCAGCACCGCGCGGGTCGTAGAATCCGCCCCGTGCAACCGATCCAGCACCCCCGCCATCGCCGCCGGACTGGCAAACCATTCGACGCTGTCGATCGCCACCGGCTTCCCCGCGAACACGGTCGGATCCAGCTTGGCCGTCGCGATCTTCACCGCATTGTCCACCAACAGCGCCCGCCGCCCGTCCACCGACCCAGCCGCCCAAGCCTTGGTCAGCGCCGGATCTCCCTTCAACGCAAACATCTCGCGCGTAGTCATCACCGGCACGCTGCCGCCGACCGCTTCTGCCGTCGCATCGACCTTCGCGCGTCCAAGCGTCGTCAGCAGCGTATCGGTCGCGGTGTTGTCGCTGATCGAGATCATCATCGTCGCCAGCGTCTGCACCGTCACGAGCGACTCGGCAGGCCAGGTCTGCAAAACGCCGGAGGGGAGGGACGGCGCCCCGACCTTCACGACGTCCGCCCAATGCCGTTCGCCGCTCGCCACCTGCCGCGCCAGTTCCGCCAGCACCCAGAGCTTGAACGCCGATCCGAGCGGCGCCGCCACGTCCGCGCGGTATTCGAGGATCGGCGCCGGCTTGCCCTGACCCAGCGCGTACAACCCGAGCCCGCTGGCCCCCGGCAGCGCCCTGAAGTCCGCCTCGACCTTCGCCAGGCTATCGTCGCGCGCGCCCGTGCCGGTAATCAGCAACCCGGAAGCGGCGTGCGGCGGCGCAGGGTCGAGCACCAGTCTGACGCTCGCCGTTCCCCGTTCGTAGCCGACGACCAGGTCCGCGCCCCACGGCGACGTCGCCGTCAGCGACTCGATCTTCTGCGGTGCGCCCAGGGTCGCCTTCAGCTTCTCGGCGATCGCCGAAAACTGCGCCTTGGGCACCTTCTCGCGGAAGCTGGCGGCGAAATACGCGTCATACGCGCCGCGCCCGTCGAGGATCGCGACCAGCGCATCGGCCTTTGCCCGCAACGCGGGATCCGCCACCGGACCCTGCGCCGAGACTCCTACCGGCAGCAACGCCATCAGTACCGCCATCAGCCAGAGTGCTAGCCCACGCATCAGTTCTTCAGCTTCCAACCGCTCTTCAGCAACCGGTAGCAGAGCGTCGCGAGCACCAGATCGATCACCAGGATCACGATCCCGCCGATCATCACCGGCGAATCGGCAATGCCCAGGAACCCGTATCGGAACCCCGAGATGATGTAGAAGAACGGGTTCGCATGGCTGAACGCGCGGAACGCCGGTGCGAGCTTGTCGACCGAATAGAACGTCCCCGACAGCAGCGACAACGGCGCGATCACGAAGTTGGTGACCGCCGCGGCATGATCGAACTTGTCCGCCCATATCGACGTCAGCACGCCGAGCAACGCGAGGAACGTCGCGCCCAGCAACCCGAACCAGACGATCGCGAGCGGCGCATGCGGCGTCACGTGCACGCCTGGATACAACGCCATTGCCGCCCACACGACGACCCCGACGATCACCGCGCGAGTCACCGCGCCGGCCACCAACGCGCCCAGCAACTCACCTGTCGACAAGGGCGGCTGGAGGTAATCGACGATCGTCCCCTGCATCTTGCCGACCAGCAGCGAGAAGCTGGCATTGGCGAATGCCGGGCCCATCATGCCCTGTGCGATGATCAGGCCGGGCGCGATGAAATCGGCGAACGCGACGATCTGGCCATCGACCGGCACCGGGCTTTTCGCGCCGGTCGCGATCGTGAATACGATCAGGAACAGCAGCGTCGTGATCGCCGGCGCCCACACCGTCTGAAGCTGCACCTTGAAGAACCGGCGCACCTCCTTGATATAGAGGGTTCGCAATCCCTCCCAGTTCACGCTCTTTATGACGGGAACGCCGGGGGCGGAATGCACCGCCGAATGGATTTCACCGATTGGGGGCTGGCTGCTCATAAGGGTTGCGGGTAATCGCTGCCGCTGCCGCCCGCAACCCGGCTGACGTAGACTAAGGAACGAACATGTCCTGGACCGACGAGCGCATCCAGACGCTCAAGACGATGTGGGAGGCCGGCCAGACCGCCAGCCAGATCGCCGAAGCACTGGGTGGCGTGAGCCGCAACGCCGTCATCGGCAAGGCCCACCGCCTCGAGCTACAGGCGCGCCCGTCGCCGGTGAAGCCGAACGATCCCGAAGCCAAGGCGGCTGCTGCGGCAGAGGCGTCGGCGTCGGCAGCAGCGGCAGCACCCGAGCCGGTCGCGGCCCCGGAGCCGATCGAGATCGAGGCCCCCCAGCCCGCACCGGTCGCACCGCCCGTCGTCGCGTCAGCGCCCGCCGAGCCCGAGCCGGTTGCCGAGGAGCCGGAGGACGACGAGGACGAGGATGAAGACGAGGCTGCTCCGGCGGTCGTAGCACCCGTTCGCGCGCCGCAGCCGATCCTGCGCTCGGTCGGCCCCGGCGGCTTCCTCCGCCAGGCGCCCGGCGAGCAGCAGCCCCCCAGCACGCCGGCCCCGCCGCGTCGCCTCGTTCCCGCCAAGCCGTCGGCCGAGATGGCGAACAAGACGAGCCTGCTTGAACTGAACGACCGCATCTGCAAATGGCCGCTCGGCCATCCCGGCGAGCCCGACTTCCACTTCTGCGGCAAGGCGGTGAACCCCGGCTTCCCGTATTGCGTCGATCACTGCGGCCACGCGTACCAGGCGCAGCTGCCCCGCCGAGATCGCCGTCCGACTCCGCCGCTGCCGTTCGGTGGTCCGCGGCCGAGATAACATTCTAATTTGATGGCAAACGGCTTTCCCAAGAGGTGCCACCCCGGCGAAGGCCGGGGCCCAATTGGGAAGGTCTTAGTAACTAGGTGCTTCGCTTCATTAGCGACGTCTCCCGATTGGGCCCCGGCCTTCGCCGGGGTGGTGCATTTGGTGGGGGACGGCACCCTTCCTTGTTCTCCCGCGAAGGCGGGAGCCCAGTCTAGGTCCCCGCCTTCGCGGGGACACAAGCTTGCGGCTGGCAACTAGCTATCGAATGGCGGAAGCATAAATACTGCGATCAAGAAAAAGGCCGCTTCCTCGTCTGAGGAAGCGGCCCTTTCTCTATCAGCTAGCCATGGGCAAAGCCCATGTCGTCGGCCGCGGTGAACCGCGCCGGCCGGGCTTGGGCGAGTCCTGCGCCAGCTTAGCGCAGGACTCGCCCTTCGCCTCAAAACCGGAACGCCACCGTGCCGCGCACGCTGTGCCAGCGGAAATTGTCGTCCGAACGCTTGAATGCCGTCCCAGCCGTGTTCGGCGCGAGCACGAACGGGTTGGTCGCCGGCTGCGTCCCGCGCGTCACCAGGACGCGGTAGTCGTCGTCCTGATACTGGTGGAACATGTATTCCAGCCCGACCGAGACGTTCTTGGCGAGCTTCTGCTCGATGCCGCCGCCGCCGGTGATGCCGAACTGGTTCTTCTTGCCGCTCTGCGCATACGCATTGGCCGTGTTGCTCGAATAGAAATCGCGGTTGATGCGCGCATAGCCCGCACCGAACGTGCCGTAGAACAGTGTCGTGTTGACCGCATAGCCCGCACGACCACGGATCGAGGCTTCCCAATCGAGGTCGCGCGTCATCGTGTAGAAGGCTGGCGTGGTCGAGAACGCGGTGACGCTGTCGCGGATGTTCGACTTGCCGAACTCGCCGACGACGCCGACGACGATGTTGCCCATCTGCTGGTCGAGGCCGACGCGTGCATAGTAAGCGGTGTTGTTGCGATCGTTGCGGCAGCCGCGGCCACCGGCGGCAGGCGCAGTGCTGCTGGTCGCGGCGCCGTTGCAGAAGCCCGGCGAGAACGCATTGGCGCCCGTCGCGGTCGTGACCGCATCGCCGAACCGGCCATCGAGGTTGCGATCGAACTGGATCGACGAACCGACGTCGTTGGGCTGCACGTCATAGCCACCGGCTGCACCGACATAGAGGCCGCTGAACGGCGCGTCCTCGGTGATCTCCTGCGCGGCGACAGGCATTGCGGCAAAACCCAGCGTAGCGGCGCCGGCAAGCGCCACCATCATCGTCTTAGTCATATTCACTCCCGGAAACTTCATGACAGGTTTTTCATAAACGGCCGGTTCCGCGAAAGTTATCCCCCCAAAGCAACAATCTATATCAATGTGACTTTTGCATCACAGGGAGAACAAACGGAGCCTGTGGCTTTGTCCGACGCCTGCGGCTACGTTCCCGCCATGGCTGAAGATCTGTTCGCGTCCCCCTCGACGCCCGGCGCCGGCAAAACCGCCGCCAACACCTATGACGCGTCGTCGATCGAGGTGCTCGAAGGCCTCGAACCCGTACGTCGTCGCCCCGGCATGTACGTCGGCGGCACCGACGAGCGCGCGCTGCATCACCTCGCCGCCGAAGTGCTCGACAATGCGATGGACGAGGCCGTCGCCGGCCACGCGACGCGGATCGAGGTCACGCTGGAGGCGAACAACCGCCTGACGATCGTCGACAACGGCCGCGGTATCCCGGTCGATCCTCACCCGAAGTTCCCCGACAAGTCCGCGCTTGAGGTGATCCTCTCGACGCTCCACTCGGGCGGCAAGTTCGCCGGCAAGGCCTATGCGACCTCGGGCGGCCTGCACGGCGTCGGCATCAGCGTCGTCAACGCGTTGTCGTCCGACACCGTCGTCGAGGTCGCACGCGATCGGCAGTTGTATCGCCAGCGCTTCGCCAAGGGCCTGACGCTCGGCCCGATCGAACATCTTGGGCCCACGCCCAATCGTCGCGGGACCAGCGTCGCGTTCACGCCCGACACCGAGATCTTCGGCACGGAGCTGAACTTCAAGCCGCAACGCCTCTACAAGCTCGTCCGCTCGAAGGCGTATCTCTTCGCCGGCGTCGAGATCCGCTGGCACTGCGCCCCCGACCTGATCGGCGACGACACCCCCGCACAGGCCGTGTTCCAGTTCCCGGGTGGTCTCGCCGATCACCTCCGCGACCAGATCGCCGGCCGCGAATGCGCGACCTCCGACTTCTTCTCCGGCTCGCAGGATTTCCCCAGCGCAAACGGCGAGACGCAGGGCCGAGTCGAATGGGCGGTCGCATGGCCGCTATGGAGCGACGGCTCTTACAGCTGGTATTGTAACACCATCCCGACCCCCGACGGCGGCACGCACGAACAGGGCCTCCGCCAGGCGCTGGTCCGCGGCCTGCGCGCGTTCGGCGATCTCGTCGGCAACAAGAAGACCAAGGATATCAGCGCGGACGACGTCATGGTCGGCAGCGAACTGATGCTGTCGGTCTTCATCCGCGAGCCGCAATTCCAGAGCCAGACCAAGGATCGCCTGACCAGCCCCGAAGCCGCTGGGCTCGTCGAGAAGGCGGTGCGCGATCATTTCGACCATTTCCTCAGTCACAACATGGAGCGCGGCAAGGCGCTGCTGAACTACGTGCTCGAGCGGATGGACGAACGCCTGCGCCGCAAGCAGGAACGCGACGTCAAGCGCAAGACTGCGACGTCCGCGCGAAAGCTCCGCCTCCCCGGCAAGCTAACCGACTGCTCGGCGAACTCGCCCGAAGGCACCGAACTCTTTATCGTCGAGGGCGATTCGGCAGGTGGCTCCGCGAAACAGGCGCGTGATCGGAAGACTCAGGCGATCCTCCCGATCCGCGGCAAGATCCTCAACGTGGCGTCGGCGACCAGTGCGAAGATCTTCGCCAACCAGGAGATCGCCGACCTGACGCTCGCGCTCGGCTGCGGCACCCGGAAGGACTGCACGCCGGATACGCTGCGCTACGAACGCATCGTCATCATGACCGACGCAGACGTCGACGGCGCGCACATCGCCACGTTGCTGATGACGTTCTTTTTCCAGGAGATGCCCGAACTCGTCCGCCGCGGGCACCTCTACCTCGCGCAACCGCCGCTCTACCGCCTGACCGTCGGCACCAAGAGCGTCTATGCGAGGGACGACGCGCACCGCGCCGAACTCGAGCGCACCGTGTTCAAGGGCAAGAAGGTCGACGTCGGCCGCTTCAAGGGCCTCGGCGAGATGAACCCGAGCCAGCTCCGCGAAACCACGATGGACCCGGCGACGCGCGGCATGCTCCGCATCACGCTCCCGCAGGAATACGAGGAGCGCGCGCAGGTGAAGGACCTCGTCGACCGCCTGATGGGCAACAACCCCGCGCACAGGTTCGCCTTCATCCAAGAGAATGCAGGTCGCATGGACGAGGAAGCGATCGACGCGTGACGTAAGGGTACGGCGTGTCGGGAACGGGTGGCGCGCTCTTAAACCGACATGAATGCGGCCCAAGTTCGCCAAGCTTGCCACCACTAAGTTCGCCCGCGAAGGCCGGTGCCCAGCCTGGCCACCCGCTTTCGCGGATGAAGAATCCAGCTGGGCACCGACATCGCTTTCAGGCGATCACCTACTGCCTGTACGCCACCAGCGTCGATGTCCGGCCATATTTGATGTCGTTGACGTCGATCGTCATCTTCTTCCCATCGGGCGAGATCGTCATGACGTATTTGCCGATCACCTTGCCGTCGAGATAGTCGGTCTCGTGCAGCGTGTTGAGATCCGACTGCTTGAGCGACACCGTCGTCCAGCCGGGATCGCCGAGGACGGCGGCCGACGGGCCACCCGTCGTGGCCACGTACGATGTGCCGGTCGGCGTCGAATACGTCACGCCCTTGCCGGTCTTTTCGAAGGTGAACACTAGGCCGCTGTCGGAAACCTGGGTCTGGTTCGTCTGGCGCCACGATCCCGACGTTGCATGAGACCCCGCCGGGCCTGCCGTGACCCGCTCGCTGACCGTCGTGCCCGTGACGGCGATACCGTTGGCGGCGCTGGTATCGTTGAACACCGTGGTCATCGAACTATTGTCGGCGGACAGCGTCGCGGTGGCGTCGCTCATCGGCTTGCCGCCCTTGCTCGTCGTATATTTGACGGTGGCCGGATCGACGACGGTCACCGACATCGCGTCGTAATAGGCGTGGCCGGCGACCGGATGCGGCGCACCGTCGGCGGCGATCTTGACCACGGGGATGCAGCTCGAGCAGGTATAGACCCCCTGGTCGATCAGTGCAGCCGAAGGTTTGGTCGAGAGCGCGCTTTCCTTGATGTCGCCCTTCCAAGTTCCGGTGAAGGCGTCTTTGGCGTAGGCGGGCGACGTCGTGGCGAGCAGAAGTGCGATACACTGTAATGTTCTGGACATGGTGATCTCCCCTATTGTGCGGCGGGGTGATTCGAATCGAATCAAAGCGCACAGGATCCTGGCACCACGTCCTGATGATCATGCGCCTCTTCTGCCGAGTGCGGCAAGAGCTATGGTGAAATCATACGCCGCAGGCGGGTCGCCGTTCGCCGGGCCGTTCGCCTCGGGATGCTACGCGGTTGTTGCTCCCGGCGGCGCGCGCTCGTATCAGGCGGTTCGGGCGGCCGCTAAGGGTCGCCCTCGCTGTTTGAAGGAGCTTGCCGTCGTGACCATCACCCCGCTCATGCCCGTCTACCCGCGGTGTGGCGTGCGTCCGGTCCGAGGCGAGGGCGCGTACCTCTTCGGCGAGGACGGCCAGCAGTATCTCGATTTCGCCAGCGGCATCGCGGTCAACGCACTCGGCCACGCGCATCCGCACCTGACCAAGGCGATCGCCGAGCAGGCCGCGACGCTGATGCACGTGTCGAACCTGTACGGGTCGCCGCAGGGCGAGCATCTCGCGCAGCGCCTGGTCGACAATACCTTCGCCGACACCGTGTTCTTCACGAATTCGGGCGCCGAAGCGGTCGAGTGCGCGATCAAGACCGCGCGGCGCTATCACTTCGCCAACGGCAACCCGCAGCGTCACACGCTGATCACGTTCGACACCGCGTTCCACGGGCGTACGCTCGGCGCGATCTCGGCGACCAATCAGGCGAAGATGCGCGACGGGTTCGAGCCGCTGCTGCCGGGGTTCGCCTATGCGAAGTTCAACGATCTCGAAGGCGCGCTCGCGCTGATCGACGACAACACCGCGGGCTTCCTGGTCGAGCCGATCCAGGGCGAGGGCGGCATCCGCCAGGCAAGCCACGAGTTCCTCACCGGCCTGCGCAAGGCCTGCGACGAGCACGGCCTGCTGCTGGTGCTCGACGAGGTCCAGTGCGGCTATGGGCGCACCGGCAAGTTCTTCGCGCATGAGCTGTACGGCATCACGCCGGACATCATGGCGGTCGCCAAGGGCATCGGCGGTGGCTTCCCGCTCGGCGCCTGCCTCGCGACCGAGGAGGCCGCCAAGGGCATGGTCGCCGGCACGCACGGCTCGACCTATGGCGGCAACCCGCTGGCGATGGCCGCGGGCGAGGCGATCCTCGACGTGATGCTGGAGGACGGGTTCCTCGAGAACGTCACGGCGATGGGCGACCGGTTGCGGCAGGGGCTCGAACAGATGATCCCGAACCACGATCATCTGTTTGACAGCGTTCGCGGCACCGGGCTGATGCTCGGGCTGAAGCTCAAGAGCGACAGCCGTGCGTTCGTCGCGTTCGCGCGCGACAATCACAATCTGCTGCTGGTGTCGGCGGGCGAGAACGTCGTCCGCATCCTGCCGCCGCTGGTGATCGACGAGAGCCACATCGCCGAATGCATCGACAAGCTGTCGACCGCCGCGCGCGTCTACGTACCCGCCGCCGACGATTGAAACTGATCCTCCCCGGTACGGGGAGGGGGACCATGCGAAGCATGGTGGAGGGGGATCGCCCCGCAGCGTAGCGCTCGTGGAGGTCCCCCTCCACCCCGCCCTGCGAGCGCGGTCCCCCTCCCCGTGCCGGGGAGGACATTATGACCCGCCATTTCCTGAATCTCACCGACGCCGGCGCCGACGGCATCGCCGCGATGCTCACCGACGCACTCGACCGCAAGGCCGCGCGCGCCGGCTTCCCCAAGGGCCGCGCGGACTCGGATGCGCCTCTCGCCGGCCACACGCTCGCGATGGTCTTCGAGAAGAACTCCACCCGCACGCGCTTCTCGTTCGACATGGCGATCCGCCAGCTCGGGGGCACCTCGATCGTCTCCGATGCCGGGTCGATGCAGCTCGGTCGCGGCGAGTCGGTCGCCGATACCGCGCGCATCCTGTCGGGCTATGTCGACGCGATCATGATCCGCACCGACGATCACGCCAAGATCGAGGAGATGGCGCACTACGCCTCCGTCCCGGTCATCAACGGCCTGACCGACGCGTCGCACCCGTGCCAGATCATGGCCGACCTGCTGACGATCATCGAGAGCGCCAAGACGCTGCCCGGCCTCAAGGTCGCGTGGCTGGGGGACGGCAACAACGTGCTCGCCTCGATCGTCGAGGCGGCCGGGCTGATGCAGTTCGACGTCGTCGCGGCGTGCCCACAGGGGTATATGCCGACCGACGCGGACGTCGCGCTCGGCAAGGGCCGCGCCAAGGTCGTCGCGACGCCCCGCGAAGCGGTCGAGGGCGCGGACATCGTCGTCACGGATACCTGGATCTCGATGGGGCAGGCGCATGCCGATACCAAGCTGGCAGCGCTCACCCCGTATCAGGTCGACGCGGCGCTGATGGCACTCGCCAAGCCCGACGCGAAGTTCCTCCACTGCCTGCCCGCGCACCGCGGCGAGGAAGTCACGCCAGAGGTGATCGACGGCCCGCAGTCGCTGATCTGGCAGGAAGCGGAGAACCGCCTCCACGCGCAGAAGTCGGTGCTGCGCTGGTGCTTCGGCCAGATCGGTTGACCTGAACGGGCAGGGTCACCATCTGGCGGACGATGAACGATACGCCAAAATTCGACCCCAACGTGACCGATCTCGACCGCGCGCTGGCCTTCGCGATCCCAGCACGCAGTGCCCGCGGCCGGATCGTCCGGCTCGGCACCGCGCTCGACGAAGTGCTCGCCGCGCACGCCTATCCGCCGGCGATCGAGAAGCTGCTCGCCGAGGCGCTCACGCTCGCGGCGCTGATCGGTTCGACGCTCAAGGATTCGAGCGGCCAGCTAACGATGCAGACGCGCACCGACAACGGCGTCGTCCAGCTGCTCGTCTGCGACTATCGCGGCGGCGAAGTGCGCGGCTACATCGAATACGACGCGGACAAGCTCGCCGAGGCCCCCGCCGAGCCGTCGCTGTTCGCCCTCTTCGGCGCCGGCTATCTCGCGATCACGTTTGACATGGCGACCAGCAACGAACGCTACCAGGGCATCGTCCCGCTCGACGGCGACACGCTGTCGCAGGCCGCGCAAAGCTATTTCACGCAGTCCGAACAGATCCCGACGATGATCCGCACTGGCATGGCGAAGGGCCCCGACGGTCGCTGCATCTCCGGCGGGCTGTTCCTCCAGCATCTGCCCGAGGGCGAGGATGGGCGCGAGCGGCTTCACACCAAGCTCGACCACCCGGAATGGGAGCATGTCGCGACTCTCGGCAGCACGATCGGCACGGACGAACTGACGGACGCGACCCTGCCGCTGGAAACGCTGGTCTGGCGCCTGTTCAACGAAGAAGAGGACGTCCGCATCCTCGCGGATATTCCGATCACGCGCGGGTGCCGGTGCGATCCCGAGTATATCGCGGGCGTGATCTCGAAATTCCCGTTGGAGGAACGCCAGTCGATGGCGGACGAAACCGGCTTCATCATCGTCGACTGCGCGTTCTGTGCGAAGAAATTCCCTGTACCCGTAGTCGCTTAACGTCTTGGTCAAGCGCCACAGGTAAGGAATTAACGCCCTATTTACTTATGTTGGGTATAGACGGGGCTGTGCTTTTTATTCGGCACGTTTTTTCTCCCTTGTGGCGCGGTTCGCGCCAACCTCAGGGGCTGCCTCACCGGGCGGCCCCTTTCTTTTTGTCCGCCGCTGGCCTAGCGGACATCGCATCATGACATCTTCTGCTCCCTTTGCGGTCGCCCTCGTCTCGGGCGGGCTCGACTCCATGGTATCCGCCGCCCTGGCGCGCGAAGCCGGCCAGCGCCTGCTCGCGCTGTCGTTCGACTATAACCAGCGTCACCGTATCGAACTCGACGCCGCCCGCCGCGTCGCCACCGCACTCGGGGCCGAACGTCACATTGTCCTGCCGATGGACCT
Organism: Sphingomonas sp. OK281; assembly: GCF_900115295.1. GTDB lineage: Bacteria > Pseudomonadota > Alphaproteobacteria > Sphingomonadales > Sphingomonadaceae > Sphingomonas. The sequence goes on from NZ_FOVZ01000002.1 coordinate 1,024,390, forward strand.
CTCCGCGTTCGGCGGGTCCGCACTGACCGCCGACATCGACGTGCCGAAGGACGGCGCCGGCACCGAGGATGGCGGCGGCATCCCGGTGACCTACGTCCCGGCCCGCAACACGATCTTCCTCAGCCTCGCGCTGGGCTGGGCGGAGGCGGCGGGCGCGCGCGACATCTATATCGGCGTCAACGCGCTCGATTATTCGGGCTATCCCGATTGCCGCCCGGAGTTCATCGCCGCGTTCGAAGGCCTTGCCGAACTCGCGACCAAGGCCGGCGTCGAAGGCGAACCGTTCCGCATCCAGGCCCCGCTCCAGATGATGACCAAGGCCGACATCGTCCGCGAGGGCACGCGTCTCGGGCTCGATCTGGGCCTCAGCTGGTCGTGCTACGATCCAACGCCTGCCGGTGAGCATTGCGGCGAGTGCGACAGCTGCCGCCTACGTTCGCGCGGCTTCGACGAGGCGGGGATCGCCGATCCGACACGCTACGCCGTCAAGCCGGCCTGACGCGATGAGCTACGCCGTCAAGGAGATGTTCCTCACGCTGCAGGGCGAGGGCGTGAACGCCGGCCGTCGCGCGGTGTTCGTGCGGTTCGCCGGCTGCAACCTGTGGTCGGGCCGCGAGCAGGATCGCGCGACCGCGGTCTGCAAGTTCTGCGATACCGAGTTCGTCGGCACCGACGGGCTCGGCGGCGGCAAGTTCGCCGATGCACAGGCGCTCGCGTCCGCGGTAGCGAGCTTCTGGGGGGAGGGGGCACGCGACCGCTTCGTCGTCCTGACCGGCGGCGAGCCGATGCTCCAGATCGACGACGCGATCGTCGATGCGCTGCATGCGCAGGGCTTCCGCATCGCGATGGAGAGCAACGGCACGATCCCGGCGCATCCCGGTATCGACTGGGTCTGCATCAGTCCCAAGGCGGGGAGCATTGTCGTTCAGCGGTCGGGGCATGAACTGAAGCTGGTCTGGCCGCAGCCGGGCAGCGATATCGACGAGGTCGAGACCTGGGATTTCGCGAACTTTCTGCTCCAGCCGCTCGACGATCCGCGGGCCGATGCGAACCGCGAGGCATGCGTGGACCTGGTCATGGAACGCCCGCAATGGCGGCTGTCGCTCCAGACGCACAAGCTGCTCGGCCTGCGCTAACGGCGTGGCGCGCGCGACGTGTCGCACACAGCGCGAAGACACGCATCCCGCCCCATCCGTCGTCCCAGCGAAAGGTGGGATATTCCCGTGTAGCTTCGGTCATCCGACCCGAGAAATGCCCCAGCCTTCGCTGGGGTGACGGGTGGGGGCGGCAGGAATGCGTGGCCAGCCAATCTTCAGTCGGCCACGATAACAGTCCTCAGCCAGTCAGGACCCGGCCCCCAGTCCGCACCGAGGCGGTCCTCGACCGACTAGCGCGTCGCCATACCCATGCCGACCGGCGGCCAGTTCTGCGCGCCGCATTTCTTCTCGACCCATTCGCCCTTCTTGTTCCAGCAGACCGGATCGAGGCGGATCATCATCGGGGTCGCCCGGTCGCTACCGATATAGCGCGGGAAGCGCTGTTCGCCCCACGGGATCAGGCTGTTGCGAAGCTCGCGCGACCGCTCCAGCGCGACGTCGGCGAAATGCCCGCGCGGCGCGAACACCGCGTCGCGACCGATCGAGGCCGCGGTCTGGCAGAAGCCATATTGCGCCGCGACCGTGGCGAAGCTCGAATAGGTCCGCGTGCCGAACTGGTCGAGCGCCGCCTGGCCCGCCTTGACGCCCGCCGCCTTGTTCACGCGCAGGAAATACTTCGTCAGCGTGTCGAACGAACCCTTCAACTCGTCGCCGTGATCGGCCAGGATCGAGTTGTAGTTCGGCACGGTCAGCAAGGTCGGCTCGAACTGGCACTGCAACGCCGCCACGTTCAAGGCCGCGCGCATATGCCACACGAGAGCGGCGCGCACTTCGGTCGGCGTCGCGCCCGGCAGGGGCTGGCCCAGATCGGCCTCGTCGCCGACCACAGCCGCACCCGAGAAATCACGGGATTTCAAAAAGAACTGCGCCGACGCCGACTGCGCCACCGCGATCCCGCTCGACGCAACGCAAAGCGCGAGCGCGGTACGCAACACTTTCATTTCAACCTCCCCAGGGGCACTTCTAGTCCACGAATCTAAAGCGTTTCGCGAAAACTCCCAAGCGATTTTAACCTTTTGTGACGATCGATTCGACAACGTCGCCGCGATCCCCGGCGCCTCGATTCGTCGCATCCGAAACGAGTCATCGAGACTGCTTGAGCAGCGGCCCCAAAGCTTGCTGGCGGCCCGTACGTCCCCCGTGCAAATGATCGCGCGATACGGCGTCTTGCGCGCAAACGGAAAAGGCCGCCCGGTTGCCCGGACGGCCCTTCACATCGCGTAGTCCTGTCGGAAACTACCCGCCGAGGCGGGTAATCCCCACGGGATTACATTGCGTTGTTGGTTACCATTGCGTCGTTCGACATCATCGTGTCGTTCGCCATCATGGTGTCGTTGGCCATCATGCCACCGTTCGACGCGCCGTCGACTGCGGTCATGTTGTCGGTCATGGTGTCCATGCCTTCAGTGGCGTTCATGTCGGTGACCATCGTGTTGTCGGTCGTCGTCTCGGTCTTAGGACCGCACGCCGAAACGGCGAGTGCTGCGCTGGCGATCAGCGAACCGGTCAGGACCTTGGAAATGAGTGCACGCATGTGGAAGCTCCCTAGATAGAGGATTTGGCTGGCTGCTCGCCCTTAATACCCAAATCGTAGTGGACATTAATCCGATAACGCTTTGCCCTCAAGCCTCGTTTTCTCAAGGACAAGAAACTGTTTCAAGGAAAGCATCGGCCGTCAACGCCAGGGCCGCGTCGAAAGTTGCAAGGTCGGCTGGAATGCCGAGCGTTTGCAGGCTGGTAACGCCGTATTCGGGCAGGCCGCAGGGCACGATACCCCCGAAGTGCGACAGGTCGGGGTCGACGTTGACCGAGAAGCCGTGGAGCGTCACCCAGCGCTTTACCCGCACGCCGATCGCCCCGATCTTGGCCTCGCGTCCCCGGTCCAATGTCCAAATCCCGACCCGGCCATCGACCGCGAACGCCTCGACGCCGAGTTCGCCCAGCGCCGCGATCACCCAGGATTCGAGCGCGTGGACGTAACAGCGCACGTCGCGCCCGCGCTTCGTGAGATCGAGCACGACATAGCCGATCCGCTGGCCCGGCCCGTGATAGGTGTATTTCCCGCCTCGCCCGGTCGGGATCACCGGAAAGCGCGCATCGATCAGGTCGCCCGGCTCGGCGCTGGTCCCTGCCGTGTAGACCGGCGGGTGTTCGAGCATCCACAGCAGTTCGCGCGCCGCGCCGGTGCCGACTGCGACCGCGCGCGCCTCCATCTCGGCCAGCGCGTCCGCATAGGGGGTAAGGCCGGCGCTGGTCCGCCATTCGATATCGGAGAGGGGAGGGGTGGTCACTGAACTCAATTGCGCACCCGTGCCGCAAGTTGCAACTGCGACGCGCGTTTCAACCCATGTGGTCAAGCGCGAGGGCTTGGGCTACCTCGCGCAGGAACGGGAATGACGGGAGCACGGGCATGGCGACGACGGGCGCGACGACGGACATGGTCAACGCACGCGTGAAGATGGGAACGGTCTGGGATCGCACGATCGAGGTGCTCAACGGACGCACCGGCATGATCGCGCGGATCGCGGTGCTCGGCATGTTGGTGCCGACGGTCGTGCGCGACGGGTTCGTCGCGTTCTCGTCGCGGGCAAACCCCGTTTCGATGCTGGTCGGCGCGATCCTGGCGATCGGCGCGCTCGTCGCGATGATCTGGGCACAACTCTCGATCGTCGCGATCGCAACCGATCCGGCGGTCGATGCCGCGTCTGCGCGTCGCCAGGGGAGCGCGCGCGTCCTGCCGGCGTTCGGCATCACAGTCCTGCTGACGATCGTCGCGGTCCTGCTCGCGGTGCCGCCGATCGTCGTGCTGGTCCAGTCCGGTTTCGACTTCTCCGCCGCCGCCAATGGGTCCAGCGCGCAGATGACGCCGCCCAGCGTCGGTGCCGCCAGCTTCACCGCGCTCTACGGGCTGGCCTATCTGCTCGTCCTGATCTGGGTCGGTGCGCGACTGGTCTTGCTCAATCCCGTCATCCTCAACGAACGCCTCGGCGTTGGCGCGATCCGGCGGTCGATCCAGCTGACCAAGGGGATGACGTGGCGGATCATCGGGGTCCTCGTGCTGTTCTGTATCGTCCTGCTGGTCGCTACCGGGGCGGCGCAGTCCGTCACGGGTATCGTCTTCCGTCTCGTGCTAGGCGCGGATTCCATCACGACGGCGGCTTTCCTCGCCGGGGTTGCCGGATCGATCGTCACCACCGCCTTCACGGCACTCGCCGCCGTCTTCACCGCGCAGCTCTATGTCGCGACCAGAGAGAAACACGCCGTTCCATGAAGCTCGATTTCGCGACCGTCCTCACCGATGCCTGGACGCTGTTCAAGCGCGACCGCGACCTGTTGCTGCGGATCGCCGCGCCGTTCCTGTTCCTGCCCGCCTTCGCGCTCGCGCTGGTCGTTCCCGATCCGCCGATGCCCGATGCCGCGGCGGGCAATAACGAGGCGCAGGCGATGGTCTGGGCCGACGCGGTGCAGACCTGGGCCGCGGCGCATGGCGGCTGGTATCTGCTCGCCTATGTGATGAGCTTCTTCGGGACGTCGCTGTTCTACGCGCTGTATCTCGATCGCGATCAGCTCGACCTGCGTGCAGGCCTGACGCGCTGCCTGCGGATCTTTCCGCGCTTCCTGCTGGCGATGGTGATCGTGTCGCTGCCGGCGGGGGCAGGGCTGCTGTTGTACGCGGTTCCCGGCCTCTACATCCTCGGCCGGACGATGCTGACCGGCCCGGCGCTGTTCGCCGAAGCGCCGCTCGGCGCGCTCGGTGCGATCCGCCGCAGCTTCACGCTCAGCCGCGGCGCGGGCCTCCCGCTCATGGGGCTGGCGGCGTTCAGCTACATCAGCGGCTGGCTCGCCGGCGCGCCGTTCATGATGCTGGATCGTGCCTTGCGCGAAGGCGGGCAGGCCAACCCGGTCGCGCTGGCGATCGTCGATGCCGGCGCCGCGGTGGCGGCGATGGCAGCCGGCATAGCGATGGCCCTGATAGCGATCTCCGCCTACCGCCGCCTGGCGAAGTAGGGCGGACCCCGTCTAATAGAACAGCACCTCCCCGGCGGAGGCCGGGGCCCAGTTGGAAAGGTCGCAGTAACGACGCGCGACCTCCGTTAGCAACGTTTCCCAACTGGACCCCGGCCTGCGCCGGGGAGGTAAACGTGGTTGGAATGGGATAGTCGACGAACCAAGCCAGAGTGGCTGCTACCCCCGCTTACCCAGATACGGGATCTGCGGCGCCGTCTCCGGCGGCAACAACCCGGAAGCGCGCGGATCGGGAAACGTCTCGATCGTCCGCTTCACCGCCACGAACCCCTGCGCTCGATAAAACCCCAGCGCGCTCGGATGATCCAGCGTGCAGGTATGCAACCACACCCGCTCCACCCCCTTCGCCCAGGCTCGCGCACAAGCCTCGGCCATCAGCCACCGCCCATGCCCTTGCCCGGCCAGCTCCGGGATCAACCCAAAATACGAAATCTCGCAAGCGCCCGCCTCGCGGAAATCGAGTTCGAGCATCCCGACCTCGATCCCCGCCGGGTCGAGCACCGCATACACCGCGATCCCCGGATCGTGCACGATCGCCGCCAGCGCATCGTCCGCCATCACCAGCCGCGAGAACCACAGCCAAGGGCTCCCCACCCGCCGGAACAGCGCGCGGTATTTCTCCAACGCCGGCCGCTCCCATCGCACCAGCCGCAACCGCGACCCCAGGCTCGGCCGCAGCGGCAGTCGCGTCCGCATCTCCAGCGTAGTGACGATCGTCGCAAGGACGTCGTCGGCAACCGGGATCAGCGCCATGTGATCACGACCACGTAGCGCGAGGCGGCAGGCTCATCAGGATCGCATCGATATTGCCACCGGTCTTGAGCCCGAACAGCGTCCCCCGGTCATAGACGAGGTTGAACTCCGCATAGCGCCCGCGCCATTCGAGCATCCGCGCCTCGTCGGCCGCATCGAACGGCGTATCCATCCGCCGCCGCACGATCCGCGGATACGCATCGAGGAACGCCTCGCCGACATCGCGCGTGAACGCGAAGTTCGCGTCGAAATCGCCGTCGAGATGATCGAAGAAGATCCCGCCGACACCGCGACTGACCTTCCGGTGCGGGATGTAGAAATACGTCTCCGCCCACTCCCGAAAGCGCGGGTAGTGCGCCGGATCATGCGCGTCGCACGCCGCCTTCATCGTTGCATGAAAGTCGGCCGTGTCCTCCTCGATCGGCAGCGGCGGATTGAGATCGCCCCCACCACCGAACCAGCGCTTGGTGGTGTTGAGGAAGCGGCAGTTCATGTGCACCGCGGGCACGTGCGGGTTGGTCATGTGCGCGACCAGGCTGATCCCGGTCGCGAAGAAGCGGGGGTCTTCGCCCGCCCCGTGGATCGACTTGGCGAAGTCGCCTTCGAACGTGCCGCCGACAGTCGAGACGTTGACACCGACCTTCTCGAACACCTTGCCCTTCATGACACCGCGGACACCGCCACCACCGGGTTCGCCCGACGGATCGATCCGGTCCCAAGGGGTGTATTCGAAGCTGGCGTCGGAACCCGCCTCCCGCTCGATAGCCTCGAACTCCGCACAGATGCGATCGCGCAGCGATTCGAACCAGTGACGGGCGGCGGCTTGCTGGGGGTCGAAATCGGTCATGGAGGAGTCTTTACCGCCGGCAAGCGACGCTTGAAAGACACGACACTTCTAGCTCCCCTCCCTGGAAGGGAGGGGCTGGGGGTGGGTCGGCTTCCGCACATCCGAACGCTAGCGACACGAGCGGGCCGACCCACCCCCGACCCCTCCCTTCCAGGGAGGGGAGCAGAAGCTCAAGTCGGCCAGCCACCCGTCTGCCGCAACGCCTCCGCCGCAACGATCCCCGTCGCCACGGAGATATTCATCGACCGCAACCCAGGCCGCATCGGGATCAGCACCCGCACGTCGGCGCGCGCGTGCACCTCCTCCGGCACCCCAGTCCCCTCGCTACCCATCAGCAACACGTCGTCGCTACGAAACTCCGCAACATCCAGCCGCACCGCGCCCTTCGTCGTCAGCAACACGATCCGCCCGCTCACCTGGGCAAGAAACGCGTCCCAATCGACATGCCGCACCACGTCGACCGCCCCGACATAATCCATCCCCGAGCGCGCCACCGCCTTCTCGCTCCAGGTGAATCCCATCGGTTCGATCAGGTCGACGCCGATCCCCATGCACGCGGCGGTGCGCAGGATCGCGCCGACGTTTCCGGCGATATCGGGCTGATACAGGGCAATTCTCATGCCCGATCCCCTAGCAAGGCGGTAACCCAAAGCAAAATGCAGTTGGCAAACCCGCACCCCGCCGTCTATCAAAGCGCAGCCTCCGTGGGGACGGTCGGGCGGATTGGGGATATGGTTTCGCGAAACCGAAAGCCCAGCCCGTCACGAAAAAAATAACGTGCAAGGGCGAGATGAATGGCGACAGTCGACGACATGGTTCCCCCCGGCGAATCGCCAGAGCCGTTTCACGAAGAGGCCCATGATCCTCGCCGCCGTGATTTCATCAATATCGCCGCCGTCTCGTTCGCCGGCGTCGGCGCGATCGCGATCGTCCTGCCGCTGATCAACCAGATGAACCCGAGCGCAGACGTGCTCGCACAGTCGACCACCGAGATCGACCTGTCGAAAATCCTCCCCGGCCAGGCGATCAAGACCAGCTTCCGCAAGCAGCCGCTGTTCGTGCGCAACCTGACGCCGAAGGAAATCTCGGAAGCCGACGCGGTCGACATCTCGACGCTGCGCGATCCGCAGACGCTCGAGCAGCGCACCAAGGCGGGCAAGAAGAACTGGCTGATCACGCTGGGCGTCTGCACGCATCTCGGCTGCGTCCCGCTCGGCGCCGGCGAGGGCGAGAACAAAGGCCCGTTCGGCGGCTATTTCTGCCCGTGCCACGGCTCGGCCTACGATACCGCCGCGCGCATCCGCAAAGGCCCCGCTCCGTCGAACCTCCACGTTCCGGACTATGCCTTCAACTCCGACACCGTCGTCACGGTAGGCTGAGGAAAACGACATGAGCTTTCCCTGGGCCAAGCAATACGAACCGAAGCTGCCGCTGACGCGGTGGCTGGATGAGCGGCTTCCCGTTCCCCGGCTCGTCTACAATTCACTCGGCGGCGGCTATCCCGTCCCGCGCAACCTCAACTATTTCTGGAACTTCGGCGTGCTCGCCGGCGCCGCGCTGGCGATCCAGATCGTCACCGGCATCGTCCTGGCGATGCACTATGCCGCCAACGGCGCGGTCGCGTTCGACTCGGTCGAGAGCATCATGCGCGACGTCAACGCGGGCTGGTTCCTGCGCTACGCCCACGCGAACGGTGCCTCGATGTTCTTCATCGTCGTCTACACGCACATCTTCCGCGGGCTCTATTATGGCTCGTACAAGGCGCCGCGCGAGATGGTGTGGCTGCTCGGCGTGGTCATCTTCCTGCTGATGATGGCAACCGCGTTCATGGGCTACGTGCTTCCCTGGGGCCAGATGAGCTTCTGGGGCGCACAGGTCATCACCGGGTTCTTCTCGGCGATCCCGCTGGTCGGCGACACCATCCGCATCTGGCTGCTCGGAGGATTCGCACCGGACAACGCCGCGCTGAACCGCTTCTTCTCGCTGCATTACCTGCTGCCGTTCGTGATCGCGGGCGTCATCATCCTCCACATCTGGGCGCTGCACATTCCCGGCTCGAACAACCCGACCGGCGTCGACGTGAAGGGCGAGCAGGACACCGTCCCGTTCCACCCCTACTACACCGCGAAGGACGGCTTCGGGCTCGGCATCTTCATGCTGATCTTCGCCAGCCTGCTGTTCTTCTTCCCGAACTATCTCGGCCACCCGGACAACTACATCCCGGCGAACCCGCTTTCGACGCCTGCGCACATCGTCCCCGAATGGTATTTTTGGCCGTTCTACGCGATCCTGCGCGCCTTCACCGCGGACTTCATCCTGCCGGCCAAGCTCTGGGGCGTGCTGGCGATGTTCGGCTCGATCCTGCTGCTGTTCTTCCTTCCCTGGCTCGACAGCTCGCCGGTTCGCTCGATGAACTACCGTCCCAAGGCGCGGATCGCGTTCTGGGTGCTGGTCGCGGACATCTTCGTGCTCGGCTATTGCGGTGGCGCGCCGGCCAACGCGTTCTACGTGATCCTCAGCCAGATCTGCGCGGCCTATTATTTCGCGCACTTCCTGATCATCCTGCCGATCATCTCGCGTTCCGAGCGGCCCCGGCCGCTGCCGAACTCGATCACCGAGGCGGTGCTGAACAAGCATGGCGGCACCAGCCCGGCCCACACCGCGCTGTCGACCGCGCCCACGTCGCATGGTGCGCCCTCCGCGCCGCACGCCGCGCACTGATACGAACTCGAGGACACACACATGGTTCGTCTCATCGCATCCTTCGTCGGCGCGGCCTTCGTGCTGGTGCTCGGTATCGCGCTCTTCGGCAGCGTCTCGGGAGTCATCACCGACCCCGTCGCGCCGACCGCGGAGAGCGTCGCGCACAAGCACCCGAAGGAACTCGAGCTCGCCTCCAATGGCGTGTTCGGCAAGTTCGACCGTCGCCAGCTCCAGCGCGGGTTCCAGGTCTACAAGGAAGTCTGCTCGGCCTGCCACTCGCTGCGGCTGGTGTCGTTCCGCGACCTGACCAAGATCGGCTATACCGACCCCGAGGTTAAGGCGATCGCCAACCAGTGGGTGATCGAGCAGCCGTCGATCAACCCGGAGACGGGTGAACCGGCAACGCGCAAGAATATCCCGTCGGATCGTTTCCCGTCGCCGTTCGCCAACGAGATCGCCGCCCGCGCCGCGAACAACAACGCGCTGCCGCCCGATCTCTCGCTGATCACCAAGGCGCGCGAGGACGGCACCGCCTATGTCCACTCGTTGCTGACCGGCTACACGACGCAGCCCGCCGCGCTGTTGAAGGAATTCCCGGATATCAAGACGCCGACCGGGCTCCACTACAACCCGTATTTCGCGAACCTCAATATCGCGATGCCGCCACCGCTGACGTCGGATGGACAGGTGACGTATGCGGACGGCACGAAGCCGACGATCGACCAGATGTCGACCGACGTGTCCGCGTTCCTGACCTGGACCGCCGAGCCCAATCTCGAGGCGCGTCATGCCGCCGGGTTCGCGTCGATCATCTTCATCCTGATCTTCTGCGGCCTCGCCTGGGGCGCGTACCAGAACGTCTGGCGCGACGTTAAGCATTGATGACGGCCGGGCTCCCGCGGTAAGGGCGCACGGATAAAGGGAGCGGCGGACGGGCGAGGAGCCCGATCCGCCGCTTTCGTTTTGGCCATAGCGTGACGTCGCGATACGGCCGCCGCTCCGTGCGAAAAGGGAACGCCCATGTCCGATACCAACGAGCGCAACGCCGATCTTAAAGCCCTGATCCGCACCATCCCGGACTTCCCCAAGCCCGGCATCCAGTTCCGCGACATCACCACCTTGCTGCTCGACCCGCACGGCTGGGCGACCGCGATCGAACGCATGGTCGCGGCGGTCTCCGGCCCCGTCGATCTCGTCGCCGGCATCGAAGCCCGCGGCTTCCTCTTCGCCGCCGCCTTGGCCGCACCGTTGAAAGCCGGTGTCCTGCTGATCCGCAAGGACGGCAAGCTCCCCGGCGCCACCATCGCCGAGGACTACGCGCTCGAATACGGAACCGACCGCATCGCGATCCACGCCGATGCGTTTGCCCCTGGCGCCCGCGTCTTGCTGGTCGACGACCTGATCGCCACCGGCGGCACCGCCCGCGCCGCGGTCCGCCTCCTCCACAAGGCGGGCGCGGTCGTCACGCAAGCGCAGTTCCTGGTAGACCTCCCCGATCTCGGCGGCGCGGACGCGCTCCGCGCCGACGGCATCGAAGCAACCGCGCTGATCCACTTCCCCGGCCACTGACGCGCGCTTGCCGACGCACGCTACCTAATGCAGGTCACCTGATAATGGTCACGCGTACCCCAATACGGCACCACCCCGCGCGTAGGCCGGGGCCCAATTGGGAAACGTTGCTAACGGATGGCTGCGCGCCGTTACCTCTTTTGTCGCTATTCGACCCCGGCCTTCGCCGGGGAGGTATTGAGGTAGCGGTTTGCTTCATGACTTGATCGCCGCGAATGCGATGCCGGGTTAGGTTAAGCACAGGCGCACTCCCGCCAATCCCAAACCCCGTCAGACCCCATTCATGGAACTTGCGATACACCGACTCCGTTGTGCGATGAATGGCGGCGCGTTGTGTCCGCTCTCCACGTACGGGAGACTCTCCATGTTTATGAAGCGCTTCGGCATTATCGGCCTGGCCTTGGGCCTTGGACTGGGCGTCGCGGGTTGCACCGACGGGTACGGCTATGGCGGTGCGGGCGTCGGCTATGCCAGCGATCCCTATTACGGCGGGGGCTATGGCGACGGCTATTACGGCGCAGGCTATGGCGGGTACGGCGGTAGCTATGACGGCTTCGCCGGTTACGGTGGCCTGAACTCCTATTACGGCTGGAGCGGCGATTATTATTATCCCGGCTCGGGCGTCTACGTCTACGATCGCTATCGCCGCCCGCACCGCTGGAATGGCGATCAGCAACGTTACTGGCAGGGCCGCCAGCAATATCGCGGCAACCGCAACGATGGCGGTCGCGGCAACTGGGGCGGGTTCGGCAACCGCGGCAATGGTGGCCGAGACGGCGGCTGGCGCGGCAACCGTCCGGGGTACCAGGGCAACCCCGGCACGCCCGGTCAGGGCCAGTTCGGCAACGGCCGTCCCGGCCGCGGCGACGATCGCGGACGTGGTCCAGGTCGTGGCCAGTTTGGTCAACCCGGCCAGCCTCCGCAGCCCGGCCAGGTCGCCAACCCACAGCAACCCCAAGCCCAAGGCGGCTTCCGCGGCAATCGCGGCGACGGCGCATTCCGAGGCAATCGCGGCGGCGGCGGCCAGCGCTTCGGCGGTGGACGGCAAGGCGGCGGTCGTCAGGGCGGCGGCAACCGCGGCGGCGGTCGTCCAGCGCAGTAAGTAGAGCAGGTTTGGTTCACGCGAAGGCGCGAAGGCGCGAAGATAAGGATTAGTTGTTCACGCGGAGACGCGGAGACGCGGAGATTAGTTCAGGAACGGCACGGGTCACTCATCACGGCAGTGAAGCTCACGACGAAGCTCTGCCATACTAATTCTCTCCGCGTCTCCGCGTCTCCGCGTGAACAAATCTTCTCTTAGCGCCGTCGCGCCTTCGCGTGAATATCAAGGCATCAAGCGAGACCCGACGTCGTGATGGGCAAAAGCCCGAAAATTAACCGGCCGGCGCTTCCGTCGGGCGCGTCGCGACGAGGCCATTAGACACGAACGTCATCACCATAACGTCGTCCTGATTGAACACCCGCATCCGGCTCTTGAAGATCCCCATCTCGGGCCGGCTCGCCGACACGCGCTTCTCCAGGATCTCGTTTCTCAGCGCAGAGTGTCCCCCGGATACACCGGCTTCACCCACTTCAATTCGTCGATTCCCGGCGACCCGAGCCCCGCCTGCTGGTTCTCCTTCAGGTTCGCGACCACCATCGACATCACCATCGCGCACGTATGCCAGCCGCTCGCAGACAGCCGCCCGAAATGCGTCTGCGCGGCGGCTGCGTCGGACAGATGAAACGGCTGCGGATCGTATTTCGCCGCGAAGTCCATCACCTCCTCGCGCGTGACCGCGTAGGAACCGAACGCCGCGGTCCAACCGACCTCGATATCCTCGAAATACTGCACAACCTCTCCTCTTATCGTTGCAGCACCTTCTGGAAGGGTGCGTCGGTGCCGTCCAGCCCCGCTTCGGCCGGCAACCCGATCAGATCACGCAGCAAAGGCTCGATCGCAACGTTGTCGAAGCTCGCAATCGTCTTGCCCGCCAAGAACGCCGGCCCGTTGGCGATGAACAACGCGCGCATCTCCGGCGCCATGTTGTCATACCCATGCGAACCGCCGCTCGACGCCTTGGTCGGCGCGCTCGGATCGACCCGCCAGCCGACATCGGCGAGACACAGATAGCTCGGCACGCGCGGATTGTGCCCATAATGGAACCGCGCCGGGATCTCGCCCTTCCGCCAGCATTGCAGGTGGTCGTGCGGCTTCAGCAAGCGCGCCTCCAGCGCCGCCTCATGCCCCGGCACCGCGAACAAAGTCGCGTACGGCCCCGTCTCGACCGTGCGATAGTCCGCCTTGTACGCGATCGCGTCGAGCGCCACCACTCGCGTGCTGCTCGTCGCCGCCATCCCGTGATCGGCGACGATAACGAGATTTGCCGTCTGCCCCAGCGCGGCAAGCCCGTCGACCAGCGCGCCGATGCTCGCATCGACATCCGCGACCGCCTGAGTCACGCCCGCGCTGTCCGGCCCACCCGCATGACCAGCGCTGTCGACCGTATCGAAATACAGCGTCACCAGTTTAGGCCGGATCGTGGCCGGCCGCCGCATCCAATCGAGTACCGCATTGACCCGCTGCGTCCCCGACACCTGCTGGTTGAACTGCTGCCAGTCCTCCGGCCGCGTCCCGCCCTCGATCGCACCGTGACTGTCGGGCTTCACCGTGCCGCCCACCGCGACGTTCGCGCCCGGCCAGAACATCGTCGCCGTCCGAATGCCCGCCTTCTCCGCATCGACCCAGATCGGCGAACTCTCGCTCCACCAGAACGGATCGTCGGTCGCCATCGTGAAGCTCTCGCCCGGCCGCGCGGGATCCTCCATCTTGTTGCCGACGATCCCGCTGCGATCGGGCCGCAGCCCGGTCACGAGCGTCCAGTGATTGGGAAAGGTGATGCTCGGAAACGACGGCCGCATGCTCGCGAACACGCCGCCCGCGCGGAGCCGGTTCAGATTGGGTGTCACCCCCCGGTCGAGATAATCCGGCCGGAAACCATCGATCGACACGAGAATCGTAACCGGCGTCCGAGTCTCGCCCGGCATCGCAGCCGCCGCCGTCGTGGCCGGAGCAGGCGTGGTCACCGGCGCAAGGGCAGGGGGCGTATACGGATACGCACACCCGGCGAGCGTCAGCCCGAGTGCAGAACCGAGGAGAGCCAGCGCGTTCTTCATCATAACCGTTCGTCCCGACCAAGTGGCGACTTCGCGCGGTCCTTACTCGGCACGAACGGCGAGCGAAAGCGACCGTTTGCATGGGCTAGCTGGCCGTCCCAGGGGAAGCCCCCCCCGGCGAAGGCCGGGGCCCAATTGGGGGACGTTGCTGATCGGCGTTGCGCTTCGTTACCGCCGCCTACCCAACTGGACCCCGGCCTCCGCCGGGGAGGTAAAGAGAGGTGGCGCCCGCAACACTCGGCACGAGCCGTCGGCCTACAACCCCACCGCCAACTTGCTGAACAACGTCCAGCTCACCGGCGTCTTCCCATACGCCGCCTCCAGCGCCGCCGGCTTCGCATACGCCGCCACAGTCCCGCCAAGCGCCAACCCAAGCGGCCCGACGATCGGCACCCGATACGCATACCCGACCTCCGCTTTCGTCACGCGAAACTTCCGATCATGCAGCGGATCGCCCTCGTCCGGAAACAGCTCGTCATTGGCGACGTTCTCGAGCCTGCCGAACACCGCATGCCGCGCCGAAAGCTCGTACGTAGCCTCCGCCAGGAACGCGCTCAGCTTCTCCCCCGGCACGCGGTCCTTGAGACTATACGCAAACGTCGTCGCCAGCCCGCCCCGCGCATATTGCACGCTCGCGGTCGAGCGGTTCTCGTCCTCGCCCGGATGCTGCGCCTCGGGCTCCTTCAGATGGCCATGGCTCACCTGCACCGCCCAGAACGGCGACGGCGTCCACGTCCCGCGCACGCTCCACGAATCGAGCCGCGGAGTCTCGATATTCCAGCGATGCTCGTCCGGCTCGCGCCCCTTGAACGCCGACCCCTCCAGCTGGAACGCGGGCGTCGCATACCCCGCCGTCACCACGCCGTAGGTGATGTGCGTCGAATCGAACCAGTGATGCGTGATCGGCGACATCGGCTGATACCGCGCCGACCCCCGGTGCATGAACGCGCTAGGCCCCAGCGCCGGCTCGCCAACCGGCCCGCCATACAGGAACACCGTGTTGCCGTTCCCCAGCCGGTAATCGACCTTCGCGGCGAGCTCCATGAACAGGTCATGCGGATGCTGCCGATCGACCAGCGGCCGGTCGTTCGCCAGCTCACCCGTCGCGAACAGATTGGTATAGCCCCGCGCGCCCATCAGCGGCTCGAGGCTGTTCATCGTCCGCAGCTGGATATGGAACCGGTCGCCCAGGTCGCGATCCGCCATCAGCATCGCCATCGACTGAACGAACGCCTCGCTCTTCCCGCGCGGTCCCCCCTGGTCGGTCGCGACGCCCCACGCATAGCCATGCGCCATCAGCATCCACTCGCCCGCCTGGATCATATACCCGCGCATCGGCCCCTCGGCCGCCGGCAGCCGCGACGTCCCGCTACCCTGGCTATAGAACCCGGCCGACGTCCCCATCGCCATCCCCGCCATCGCGGATCCCGCCGGCATCTTCGCCACCGCCGCATCGGACGCCGCGCGGTACGCCGGGTCGGCGATCATCGCATGCCCCGTCGCGCCATGATCGATCGCCATCCCGGGCATCGCCGAGTGGTCCATCTGCGCATGATCCATGCCGGGCATAGCCTCGGGCATCGCAGACGGCGTGGCTGGGGTCGGAGGAGCGACCGGAGCAGGGTGGCCCATCGCAGAATGGTCCATCGTCGAATGATCGACAATACCCTCAGACTGCGACGGACGAGCCGTCCGGGCAGCCGAACGCTTAGCCACCGGCCGCGACTTGACCTTCTTCACCGTCTTCTTGGGCACCGCATCCGGCATCGTCATGCCCGGCATCGACATGGCATGTTGCGCCACCACGGCAACCGGCAACGCCGCCCCCACGACACCGCCCGCAAGCAGCATCGCCCTCACGGCCCCAGCCGTGAGAAACCTCGATCGAGTCATCACTATATCCTTGGAAAAGCCCGAAAATCACGGTGCCTCGGCACCCGACGATCAAGCCTCTCGCGGCGGCCGCAAGGCCGGCGCGACGCCAGCCCCAAGATCCAGCACCGCCGCCCGCTCGGTCACCATCACCGGCTCCCGCAACGCCACGCCGAGAACCCGAGCGGCATTCCAGTTCGAAGGCGGCACGCACCCGATGCACCCATGCAGCGGCGTAGCCTTCCGGTCGGGCGCCTCGTGATCTGGCATAGCCTCGTGCGTCCCGCTCATCGCCGCCATGTCCATGACGACGGCATGCCCCCGCGCAGCAGACGCATCATGACACGCCGCCGGCGCCACCGCAGGAAACGCAAACGCAGCAAGGAGCAAAGCCAGGATCAGGCGCGCGAGCATGCCGCCGGTCTAACCCCGCGCACGTCCCGCCACAACCTCGCAGTCTTCCGTCGAACGCAGCTAAGCCGTGGTCGCACCAAATCGCCGACTTGCCCGAAACCCGCGAAAGGTTCAGCCTCGGCGCATGAAGACCCCAACGCACCCCGAACGAACCAAAACCCCAAGCGCCCCCGCCGCCAAAGTCTCGATCAGGATCGGCAAGCGCACGACCCTCGACGCTTCAATGACCACCGCCGGTCTTCTGTCGGTCGGCGCGCTCGTATCCAGCATCCTCCTGTCCAGCGCAGTCATAGTCGCCGCGGCAGGTCGCAAGGCCGCAAGACGGCCACTGGCATTGCCTGATCATACCAAGACCGACGCCTAACGCCCATAGTCGGTCATTCGTGTGCCGATGTAGGTTGCCCGTTAGCCGCCATTCATTCAGTCTCTGCGCATGCCCACCGACGCCGATCGTGATGAACTTGAACTCCGCGTTAGCGACGTCGCATACGAAGTTGCGGACTTCGCATGGGCTGATCTCGCGGAACGCGTTCCGATCGGGACTACCTACACGCGACCGCAGAACGAGGGGCCGTATATGTCGGTCACATGGGATGCGGATTGGAAGGAGGGGGTTGGTGGCCCCATCCTTATCAAGATCCAAGGCTTTCTGGACCCCAAGCACGAGGTGCCGGCTTGGGGGACTGGGGAGATCATCCGCAAGCGGAGCTTTCTCGACATACTCTTGCGGCGACCCCATCGCACATCAATCAAACCGCCAAATAGCATAGGCACAGGGGATTGCAGCCAGTGCGGGCATGCGATCGGCTACCACCATGCTGGCACGGCAGAGCAGATGCTTTGCACTGTCGATGGCTGTGAATGTTCTGGCTACGACGAAGGAGCGATGCCTCGAAGCTGGAGGCCAGAGGGCCGATATGGGCGGGAATCGTCCTAAAGCAGCCAGTCCGCTTTCCTCTCCAACCCGGCCATTCATGATGCAAAAATCAAAAGTTTTGCATCAACGACGGGCGCAAAGCAGCCGGTCGGCTTCCGCCCAATTGCGGACGACTGCCACTCTGCTACGATCCAGCGATGGATGATGTAATGTTCATCGCTTGGGCCGGAACCATCGTTGAGTATGTCGACGAAAGGTATGGTCGCGCAGCAGCTTGGCTAGCCGCTTTGATGATGCTGATCGTGTTTGTGGCGTTGATCACCGGATTGATCTGGTGGTTTTCGCGCTAAAGACGGATGGCAGCTATCCTCTCCATAGCAGACATCGCGTTGTTGCCGTCTCGCCCTTGGGGCAGCAGCCACCGATAAATATTCGTCAACCAGTAGGCCCGTATAGTGGCGTCATGGAGCGTTCCTTTATCGCGGTCACGGCGATCGCCTCGACATTGATGTTTGCCGGTGTCTGGAAAGCCACTGAGCCGCAGCCGATTCCTGCCCCGGCTATCGTCGATACCAAGGCGGTCCCCGATATGGTGATTGCCGCGCCGCCGGTGGTGCGGCGGCACGCCGTCGCGCCTGCACGACGCGTAGCAGACGCCGAGCCCTACAACGTCGTTCGACCGGCTTTTGGATCATCGCCACCGGCCCGCCCTTCAACCAGCTCCCAGTCGGAAAGCTCGGTATTCTACCGCGGGTGCCGCGAAGTGCGGGCGGCGGGGGCCGCACCGCTACATCGTGGCCAGCCAGGCTATCGTGCCGGCATGGACGGTGACGGCGACGGGATCGCCTGCGAACCCTATCGCTGACCCGCCGCCGCCAAATCCTCAGCTATGCAGGAAGTGCATCACGTCGCCGTCGTGGACGACGTAGGCCTTGCCTTCCGCGCGCAGCTTGCCCGCCTCGCGAGCCTTCGATTCCCCACCCAGCGCGATGAAGTCGTCGAACGCGATCGTCTCGGCGCGGATGAAGCCCTTTTCGAAATCGCCGTGGATCTCGCCCGCCGCCTGCGGTGCGGTCGCGCCCTCGTGGACGGTCCAGGCACGCGCTTCCTTCGGGCCGACCGTGAAGAACGTCAGCAGATGGAGCAGCTTGTACCCGGCGGTGATGACGCGCGCGAGGCCGGTCTCCTCCAGCCCCAGCTCGCCCAGGAATTCGCCGCGATCCTCGGCGGGCATCGTCGCGATTTCCGCCTCGATCGCCGCCGACACCACGACCGCCTCGGCGCCCTCGGCCTTCGCCTTCTCGAACACCCGCGCCGACAGCGCATTGCCGTTCGCCGCATCGCCCTCGTCGACGTTGCACACGTACAGCACGGGCTTCGCGGTCAGCAACTGCGCCTGCGCGAACACGCGCGCCTCGTCTTCGTCCTTCGGCACGGTCAGCCGCGCGGGCTTGCCTTCGCGGAGCAGTTCGAGCGCCTGGCCAAGCACGGCCGCACCGATCTTGGCCTCCTTGTCGCCCTGCATGCCCTTCTTGGCGAGGTTGGGGACCCGCTTCTCGAGGCTTTCGAGGTCGCTCAGCATCAGCTCGGTGTCGACCGTCTCGGCGTCGGCGATCGGATCGACCTTGTTGTCGACATGCGTCACGTCGCCGTCCTCGAAGCAGCGCAGCACGTGGACGATCGCGTCGACCTCGCGGATGTTGCCGAGGAACTGGTTGCCGAGCCCTTCGCCCTTCGACGCGCCGCGTACGAGGCCGGCGATGTCGACGAAGCCCAATTGCGTCTCGATGATCTTCTGCGATCCGGCGATCTTCGCGAGCGCGTCGAGCCGCTTGTCGGGCACGCCGACGTTACCGACGTTCGGCTCGATCGTGCAGAACGGATAGTTCGCCGCCTGCGCCGCGGCCGTCTCGGTCAGCGCGTTGAAGAGAGTGGACTTGCCGACGTTCGGCAGCCCCACGATGCCGCAGCGAAAACCCATGATATGCCCTTGGTATAAGAATGTGGTGGCGCTTTAGGGCAGGGCGGCAAGGAAGGCCAGTGGAGGCCGCGCACGGCCCGTGTTTGCAGTCCTGCTCCCCTCCCGGGAAGGGAGGGGCTGGGGGTGGGTAGGCCAGCTTTGGCCGCAACCGTTCCCCGATCCGGACACAGACCCACCCCCAACCCCTCCCTTCCAGGGAGGGGAGAAGCCCACGCCTTGCGGCACGGTTCCGCGTCCCTCCTGATCGACCCACTCGATTGCCGCAGTGCAGCAAAATAATCATACCGGTCGGTAGTTATTATATGGTCGCCACTTATATCCCGATCCCAGCTCGAGATAGATCAGGAACTTCATGACCACGACCGCCCATGGCTACGCCGCGCAATCCCCCGAAACCCCGCTCGCCCCGTTCAGCTTCGAGCGCCGCGAGCCCGGCAAGACCGACGTCGCGATCGACATCGCATTCTGCGGCGTCTGCCATTCCGACCTCCACACCGCCAAGGGCGAGTGGGAAGGCACGCTCTACCCCTGCGTCCCCGGCCACGAGATCGTCGGCCACGTCACCGCCGTCGGCAGCGACGTCACCAAGTTCAAGGTCGGCGACGTCGTCGGCGTCGGCTGCATGGTCGATAGCTGCGGCGAGTGCCCGTCGTGCAAGGACGGCGAGGAGCAATATTGCGAGACCACCGGGTTCGTCGGCACGTATAACGGCCCCGATCCCGTGCTGGGCGGCCACACCTTCGGCGGCTATTCGGACAAGATCGTCGTCGACCAAGGCTTCGTACTGAAGGTTTCGCATCCCGAAGCCGACCTCGCCGCGGTCGCGCCGCTGCTCTGCGCCGGCATCACCACCTATTCGCCGCTCAAGCACTGGAAGGTCGGCCCCGGCCAGAAGGTCGGCATCGTCGGTCTCGGCGGTCTCGGCCACATGGGTGTCAAGATCGCCAACGCGATGGGTGCCGAGGTCTATGTCTTCTCGACCTCGCCCAACAAGCGCGACGATGCCAAGCGTCTCGGCGCGAAGGACCTGATCGTGTCGAAGGACGAGGCCGCGATGGCCGAACACGACAACAGCTTCGACTTCATCCTGAACACCGTCGCAGCGAGCCACAACCTCGACACGTTCACCGCGTTGCTCAAGCGCGACGGCACGATGACTCTGGTCGGCGTCCCCGAGCACGCGCATCCGTCGCCCTCGGTCGGCAACCTGATCTTCAAGCGCCGCGCGATCGCCGGCTCGCTGATCGGCGGCATCGCCGAGACGCAGGAGATGCTCGATTTCTGTAACGAGCACGGCCTGGTATCGGACATCGAGATGATCCGCATGGACGAGATCGAACCCTCGTATCAGCGCATGGTGAAGAGCGACGTGAAATACCGCTTCGTCATCGACATGGCTTCGATGAAGACGGCCTGATGGGAAGCCGGCCTTTCTGACTGGAAGGGCCGGCAGTTCTTTCAAGTTTCGGAAGCTAACCTATTTCGTCAGTATTGTACCAATCGAACTTAAATACTGCTCCGTAATCGATCATGTTTTCGGCATAACTCGTAGATTAGCGTAGTGTGTGACCTCGAATAGTCGGGGCGTCGCAATGTACAAGAAAATCACTGCATTTGTGCTTATCGCGGCGATGACAACGGGATGCGGCCCGATATTGCGGGATGTCCGTCACCCAGGGGGGTATCCCGGATATCTGCTCGATAAGCGAACATTCGATGCGTCGAGATCGAAGCAGTTGCAGTTGTTCAGGGCGGCACTGATCATGGCGATGGCGGCCCGGATGGGCACCGCCACCATTCGGGACGGTAAGGATGCGGACGCCTTCGTCGATTATCTTGCCGCCGCTGCGGACGAGATTAATTATGCAGGTGCAAGTCTCTATCCGGTCGACGGGCAATTGCCCTGCAAGGTTAAGGGTAAGAACCCATATCTTTCTCCGATCAATGGGCTTCCGACGCTACCGCCTGCAAACTATGTCGCGTGCACTGGCGGCTATTATAGCTTGTTTGAAAGCGACGTGCCGATGATGGAAGCGCGGATATCAAGGCTGATGCTGGCCGCTCTACCTGAGGAGCGCGTTCGATCGTTTTTGCAGGATTCGGCGAAGGGCAATGTCTTGTCGGCTGGATTGAACGCGATCAGGGCTGTCTCGGAAGCCGCCGGCGGATTGCACCGTGCCACGGGTGTCTATCGCACTGGTATGGAAGTGGTGGCGGCGAACATGACGACCTGCAAGCCGAAATCGGGCCGGCCAATTAACACATTGGGTGCCAACACAGCGCTTGCGTCAAAAGACGCGATCGAGGCGCAGGAACATTCGACCGTTTGGGATGCCGTGGAGTGTATGGGGTTGTCGCACGATGACCTCTTCTCCAGCCCAGACGAAGCGAAGGGAACGGAGCTAGGGAAAACCGTCAGCGTCAGCAGTTTCGACGCGATCATGCATATTGCTCGCACGGCCTGCAAGCGGCTGCAGATCAACACCGATATGAAACCTATGGCCCCGAACCTGACTGCATCTGAAATTGCAGGACGAGTTACAGTTCGAGACGACCAGTGCCGCCATGTTGTATTCAAACCCCAAGCTCGACCGGGCAGCGAGCTTCATTGAGAAGCGCGAGCACCAGAGATCGAGCATTGATCACCACCGATAATTGAAACTGATACTGATCCGCTCGCCCTTGGCAGCATTCGGCACGACTTCATGCCGCAACCAGCTCTCCCAAAGAAACACACTCCCCGGCTTAGGCTCGGCATAAACGAACGTCCGCAGATCCTCCGCCGCATCCTCCAACCGCGTCGGCGCCGCCATCATCATCGGCAACCGCGGATCCTCCAGCTTGAGCGCCCCGGCCCCCTCCGGGATCGCCACGTACATCGTCCCCGACACGACGCTATGCGGATGGATATGCCCCGAATGCGCGCCCCCAGGCTTCAGGACGTTCACCCAAAGACTGTCGAGCTTCAACTTCCGCCCGCCGAGATCGAACGCGCAATCCTTCGCGAACTGCGCGACATGCTTGTTCAGCAGCCGCACCAGATCCCCGAACCGCGGATCGCGCAACGGCAGGTCGTTCAGCGATGCATACGAGGTATACCCGCGATACCCATGCGCCTTCGACCATGCGACCCCGGCGCGATCGGCCTTCGCCAGTTCGAGCGCGGCATCCTCCAGTTCCTCGACCAGATCGTCGTCGCCGAGATCGGCCTCGTAGAACCGCGTGGCAAACAAGGAACGGGTGGTCATGGCTGCATCCTCAACGCGACATCGTTCATGAAGCGGACGTCGTCGCCCTCCGCCAGCCACTTGGCCTCCGCCGCCACCGCGCCGAGCATATCGCTCAACGGCTCGATTTCCGCCTTCGCATAATTGCCGAGCACATAGCCAGTGACGCGATCCTTGTGCCCCGGATGCCCGATCCCCAGCCGCACGCGGCGAAACTCCGGTCCCAGATGCTGGTCGGTCGAGCGCAAGCCATTATGGCCCGCGGTCCCACCGCCGGTCTTCACCTTCACGCGGAACGGCGCGATGTCGAGTTCGTCGTGGAACACCGTCAGCGCCTCGACGCCGAGCTTGTAGAAGCGCAACGCCTCGCCGATCGCGCGCCCACTCTCGTTCATGAAGGTGGCCGGCTTCAGCAACAGGATCTTGGTCGAGCCGATCCGCCCCTCCTGCGTCCAGCCCTGGAACTGCTTCTTGACCGCGCCGAAGCCGTGCACCTCGGCGATCGCGTCGGCGACCATGAACCCGACATTGTGCCGGTGCATCGCATATTGCGCCCCCGGATTGCCGAGTCCCGCCCAGATCTGCACGTGTGATTCTCCAAAAGA
The DNA here is from genome assembly GCF_900115295.1 of Sphingomonas sp. OK281. Taxonomy (GTDB): domain Bacteria; phylum Pseudomonadota; class Alphaproteobacteria; order Sphingomonadales; family Sphingomonadaceae; genus Sphingomonas. The sequence goes on from NZ_FOVZ01000002.1 coordinate 1,047,577, forward strand.
CCGCGTCGGCCACTCAACCGTGTTCTCCTGCGAACGCAGGAGCCCAGGGTAACGGCGACACCGCTGCTTGATCCTGGGCCCCCGCGTTCGCGAGGGAACAGGAGGGCAGGGCAAGCCCATAAAACGAAACGGGCGGGAAAGCCCTAGCTTTCCCGCCCGCCAGATCATCCTAAGACGAAGGGCTGAACCCTCAGTCCTTCTTCTGCGGCGTGATCTTGTCGTCGTCGTTGTCGTCGTCGTTCGGCTCAACGACCGGCTCTTCGTCCGAAGCAGCCTCGGCTGCCTGAGCTTCGGCGACTTCAGCCTCGAGCTCCTCGTCCTCGACGGTCGGCACGGTCGGCGGCACGATCGTGGCGATCGCGAAGTCGCGGTCGTCGATCGCGGGCGTCGCGCCCTTGGGCAGCTTCACGTCGCTGATGTGGATCGAATCACCGATCTCCAGACCGGCGAGCGAAATCGTGATCTCGCTCGGGATGTCCGAAGCGTCGACGACCAGCTCGATCTCGTGACGCGTGATGTTGAGGACGCCCTTGCCCTTCTTGATGCCCGGTGCGTCGTCCTCGTCGGTGAACGCGATCGGCACCGCGACGGTGACGGTCGAATGCTCGCCGATGCGCAGGAAATCGACATGGATCGGACGATCCGAAACCGGGTGGAACGAGACGTCCTTCGGCAGCGTGCGCACGCCGTTGACCATCACGACGGAATTCATGAAGTGGCCGGTCATCAGCGCCTTCATCAGCGCCTTTTCCTCGAGGTGAACCGAGGTTGGTTCCTGGTTCAGGCCGTAGATCACGGCAGGCACGCGGCCATCACGACGCAGCGCCCGGGAGGCTCCCTTGCCAACCCGGTCACGCGTCTCGGCTGCGAGCGTCAACTGGTCGCTCATCTATATTCTCCGAAACTCGTTTGTTGTCCTTCCCGCCCACGCCTCCAGGGATGACCATGAACCGGAAGCGCGGGCGCATAGCGGAAGTGGGGGATTTAATCAACTAAACCCTCGCCCCTCCGGAGAGAGGGAGGGGCCTACGTGTGCTTGCACGTGGGAGGGTGAGGGGAGTGAGGCTCGGGACGTTCGCGCCAACTCCCCCTCACCCTTCCGTCGCAAGGGCTCCTCCCTCCCTCTCCCCGAGGGGAGAGGGACTCGGGCATCAATACCGAACCCGTTCGGCCTTCACCCCAAGCTTCGCCAACTGCGCCTGCACACTATCCTTGCCCGCGAGGTGCCCAGCACCGACCGCAACGAACACAGTCCCCGGCGTCCCGAGCCGAGTCTTCACCCACTCCGCCCACCGCGCATTGCGGTCCACCAGCAGCACCTTCGCGACCTCGGGCGAATCCTTCAAACTATCGTTCATCTCCTTGGCCAAAGCCTCGGGATCCCCCTTCGCCCACTCGTCGACCATCGTCGCCATCGTGCTCTCCAGCTTAGGCAGTTCGTCGATCGTGCTCCCCAAAAACTGCAGCTGCGCCGTCTTCGACAATCCCCCGAAATACCCCAACTGCTGCTCCGCCGTCTCAAGCCCGATCACCGGCTTCCCCGCAGCCTTAGCCGCCGCCGTAATCACCTGCTCGGGCCCGTTCGCCGAGTCGTACCCAAGCTTCGACAGCGGCGCGATCGACAGGTTGGTCGCCGCCAGCCAAGGCTTGAACCGATCGAACGCATTCGCCGGCAGCCCCAGATCGGTCACCGCCTTCGCATACGCCGCACGCTTGTCCGCGGGCAGCTGTTCGGTCAGCGTCGGCCCGTCCTTCGCCACGCCCGTCGCCATCACCAGCGACTGCATCTTGGCGGGATCGGGCATCACCAGCTCCAGCACCACTTGGTTCGAGCGATCGAACGCAGTCTTCACCGCCTCGTCGAACCACGTCATGCCGGGCTTCAACACATGGATCGTCCCGAACAGGTAGATCGTCGTGTCCTTGTCCTTCACCACCCACAAGGCCGGATCGGCATCGTTCGCGGCCTGCGCCGGTTTCGGCGCAACCTGCGCACAGGCGGGCAGGGCGAACGCCATGGCAATGGCAGAGAGCGTGGATCGGAACGAAACGATCTTCGAAAACAGCTTCAAGGCGACGACATCCTCATCATTGGTTTGGCCCCATGTAGGACGCCCGGTCGCAACGCACCACTTGCCTCCCGCACCCCCATCCGCCAAAGCCCGCGCGTGACCCAGCCCGTGATAAAGCCTCTTAGCTTCCAGCGCATGATCCTCACGCTCCACGATTACTGGAGCGAACACGGATGCCTGATCCTGCAGCCCTACGACATGGAAATGGGCGCGGGCACCTTCCACACCGCCACGACGCTCCGCGCGCTCGGGCCGAAACCGTGGAACGCCGCGTTCGTCCAGCCCTGCCGCCGCCCGACCGACGGCCGCTACGGCGAGAACCCCAACCGACTCCAGCATTACTACCAGTATCAGGTCATCCTGAAACCATCCCCCGCCAACCTCCAGGAACTCTACCTCGGCAGCCTTGCCGCGATCGGCATCGACATGCTGAAGCACGACATCCGCTTCGTCGAGGACGACTGGGAAAGCCCGACGCTCGGCGCCTGGGGGCTCGGCTGGGAAGTCTGGTGCGACGGCATGGAGGTGACTCAGTTCACCTATTTCCAGCAGATGGGCGGCTTCGACATGAAGCCCGTCGCGGGCGAACTCACCTACGGGCTCGAGCGCCTCGCGATGTACATCCAGGACAAGGACTCGGTCTACGATCTGGCGTTCAACGACGCCGGGGTCACCTACGGCGACGTATTCCTGGAGAACGAGCAGGAGATGTCGAAGTGGAACTTCGAGATCGCGGACACGGACTCGCTCTTCGACCAGTTCCGCAAGCACGTAGCGGAATGCGAGAACTCACTGGCCGCCAAGCTCCCGATCCCAGCCTACGAGCAGGCGATCAAAGCCAGCCACATCTTCAACCTGCTCCAGGCCCGCGGCGTAATCTCGGTCGCCGAACGCCAAGCCTATATGGGCCGCGTCCGCGACCTCGCGAAAGGCGCCTGCGCCGCCTGGATGGACAAGCACGGATGGGCAGCATGATGCGCTCGGTAGAAGGTTTGTTCACGCGGAGACGCGGAGACGCGGAGCAGAAGGGAGAAGGGGTGTCTGGCTTCCGCGTTCTTGCTCCCAGCATCCAGCCTGGCGATGCGAGACGCCTGCGGCGTCGAACAGCCGCGCGCAGCGCCCCAAACCTTTCTTCTCCCCTTCTACTCCGCGTCTCCGCGTCTCCGCGTGAACCCAACTCCTTCTTCTTCGCGTGCGAACCCAAATGACCGACTTCCTCCTGGAGCTCCGCTCCGAAGAAATTCCCGCCCGGATGCAGTCCAAGGCGCGTGACGATCTCGCCAGGTTGTTCACCGCCGAGCTCGCCAAGGCCGGCATCGCCACCAGCGCCATCGTCACCTACGCGACCCCGCGCCGCCTGACGCTGATCGCGCGCGACCTGCCGCTCGAGACCGCCGCCGTCTCTGAGGAAACCAAGGGCCCCAAGACCTCCGCGCCCCCGCAGGCACTCGAAGGCTTCCTCCGCAAAACCGGCCTCACCCGCGAGCAACTGATAGACCGCAACGGCACGCTCTTCGCAGTCACCGAGAAGCCCGGCCGCGCCACCGCCGCCGTGCTCGCCGAAGCGATCCCCGCGATCGTCCGCGCGTTCCCCTGGCCGAAGTCGATGCGCTGGGGCGACGCCTCCGCCAGCACCGAGTCGCTCCGCTGGGTCCGCCCGCTGCAAGGCATCGTCGCGCTGCTCGGCGAAGAGATCGTGCCGTTCGAGATCGCCGGCATCGCCAGCGGCGCCGCCACGCTCGGCCACCGCTTCCACCACCCGTACCAGATCACGATCGGCGGCGCGCACGACTATGTCGAGAAGCTGCGCGCCTGCCACGTCATCGTCGACCACGACGAACGCGCCACGCTGATCCGCGACCACGCCCGCGAAGCCGCGATGCAGGCCGGCCTCGAACTGATCGAGGACGAGGGCCTCGTCGCGGAGAATGCCGGGCTGACCGAATGGCCGATTCCCCTGCTAGGCCAGTTCGATCCCGCGTTTCTCGACGTCCCGCCCGAGGTGATCCAGCTCACCGCCCGCGTGAACCAGAAATATTTCGTCTGTCGCGGGGCTGACGGAAAATTGGCGAACGCGTTCGTCTGTACCGCTAACATCGCCGCGCACGACGGCGGCGCCAGCATCGTTGAGGGCAACCGCAAGGTCCTCGCCGCGCGCTTGTCGGATGCGAAGTTCTTCTACGACACCGACTTGAAGGTCCCGCTCGAAGAGCAGGCGGAAAAGCTGTCGAAGATCGTCTTCCACGAAAAGCTCGGCACCGTAGCCGACAAGGTCGACCGCGTAGCGAAGCTGGCCCGCTGGCTGGTAGAAGAGGGCATAGTCGCTCCTTCTTCTGCTCTCCTCCCGCTCGCGGGAGGGGTCGGGGGAGGGCCTGACGCAACCACCACCGCGTTTGAGGCCAACCCCTCCCCCGACCCCTCCCGCAAGCGGGAAGGGAGCAGTGAGTTGGCTGACCTAGCAGACCGCGCAGCCCGCCTCGCAAAAGCAGACCTCGTAACCGGCATGGTCGGCGAGTTCCCCGAGCTACAAGGCCTGATGGGCGGCTACTACGCCGCCGCGCAGGGCGAGCACCCGTCCGTCGCCACCGCCATCCGCGACCACTACAAGCCGGTCGGCCAAGGCGACGACGTCCCCACCGACCCGGTAACGGTCGCGGTAAGCTTGGCGGATAAACTGGACACGATTGTCAGCTTTTTTTCGGTTGGGCTATTTCCCACCGGTTCGAAAGATCCGTTTGCTCTGCGGCGCTCAGCGATTGCCATGATACGTCTCGACGAGACGAATGGCCTTAACGTGAATTGGGGCCTTGCGATCCTCAGTGCGTACGTCGAGCTGGGATCGTCGCTTATGAAGCAGTCCTACGATGCAGGCTTGCATGCTCGGCTTCTAAACGAGGTAAGAGATTTTGAGGGTCGTACTCGCGAAGACTTGTCGTTTGAGGATGAGGTAAAGCTCGCTTCTAAGGCAATGCCTAGCGCGACTAAGATAATCGATTTCACTTCGGTCATTCAAATTGTAGTGGCCTTCCTAGCTGAGCGATTGGAGGCCCAGCAGCGTCTAAATGGCGTACGACACGATCTCATTGACGCTGTCTTTTCGTTGGCCGGCGCTGTGCGTTTTCAGACGCTGCTCGCGCGCGTCCACGCGCTCCAGGCGTTCGTGACCACCGAGGACGGCGCGAACCTGCTCGCCGGCTACAAGCGCGCCGCCAATATCCTGAAGAAGGAAGCACCTTCCGGTTCCCCCGCGAACGCGGGGGCCCAGGGACTCAGTGGCGGCGAACTCCGGGAGGGTGCGGGCCTGGCCCCCCGCGTTCGCGAGGGAACAGCAGAAGGGGAGAGGGAGAAGATGCTGTCCTACACCCCCGAACCCGCAGAGACCGCGCTGATGACCGCGCTCGACTCTGCCGAACCCCGCGCCACCGCCGCGATCGCGCGCGAGGATTTCGCCGCCGCGATGGCCGCGCTCGCCTCGCTGCGCGCCCCGATCGACGCGTTCTTTGATAGCGTTATCGTCAACGATTCCGATCCCGCCAAGCGCTCCGCCCGTCTCGCGCTACTTGAGCGCGTTCGCGCCGCAGTGCACAATGTCGCAGATTTTTCGAAGATCGAGGGCTGATTGGAGGTGAAGTGCAGACCGCTCCCAGCGTCTGCACTTCCTATACTTCACTTTTGCCCTGCTAATAAAAACAAGCACTTAGAGGACCGACCATGACCCAATATGTGTACCGCTTCGGCGGCGGTGTTTCGGATGGCGGCAAGGGCGACAAGAACCTGCTCGGCGGCAAGGGCGCGAACCTCGCCGAGATGGCGTCGATCGGCCTGCCGGTCCCGCCGGGCTTCACGATCTCGACCGATTTCTGCGCGGTCTATTACGACGAGGGCGGCCAGTTCCCGCAAGGCCTGCGCGACGAGGTCGCCACCGGCCTCGCGCACATCGAGGGCGTAACCGGCAAGACGTTCGGCGACCCCGCCGACCCGCTGCTCGTCTCGGTCCGGAGCGGCGCCCGCGCCTCGATGCCCGGAATGATGGACACCGTCCTCAACCTCGGCCTCAACGACCAGACCGTCGAAGGCCTCGCCGCCAAGTCCGAGGACGCGCGGTTCGCGTGGGACAGCTATCGCCGCTTCATCCAGATGTACGCCGACGTCGTCCTCGAACTCGATCACGGCGCGTTCGAAGAAGCGCTGGAGATCGCCAAGGAAGACCAGGGCTTCACGCTCGACACCGAGCTGTCCGCCGACGACCTGCGCAAACTCGTCGCCGAGTATAAGGGCCTCGTCGAGAAGCTCTGGGGCAAGCCGTTCCCGCAGGACGTCCACGACCAGCTCTGGGGCGCGGTCGGCGCGGTCTTCGGCTCGTGGCAGTCCGAGCGTGCGAAGGTCTATCGCCGCCTCAACGACATTCCCGGCGGCTGGGGCACCGCGGTCAACATCCAGGCGATGGTGTTCGGCAACATGGGCGACACCTCGGCCACCGGCGTCGCCTTCACGCGCGACCCGTCGAAGGGCGACCGCGCCTATTACGGCGAATTCCTGATCAATGCGCAGGGCGAGGATGTCGTCGCCGGCATCCGCACCCCGCAATACCTGACCAAGACCGCGCGCGAAGACGCCGGCGCCAAGCCTGCCTCGATGGAAGAGGCGATGCCCGAGGTCTACACCCAACTCGCCGACGTGTTCGACACGCTCGAAAACCACTATCGCGACATGCAGGACATCGAGTTCACGGTCGAGAAGACCAAGCTCTGGATGCTCCAGACCCGCGCCGGCAAGCGCACCGCCAAGGCCGCGCTCAAGATCGCCGTCGACATGGCCAACGAAGGCCTCATCACCCGCGAGGAAGCGATCCTGCGCATCGAGCCGATGGCGCTCGACCAGCTGCTCCACCCGACGCTCGACCCCAAGGCGACGCGCGACGTGCTCACCAAGGGCCTCCCCGCATCGCCGGGTGCAGCCTCGGGTGCGGTCGTGTTCGACGCCGATGCCGCCGAGAAGAAAGCGGCGGATGGCGTCGCCGTCATCCTCGTCCGCACCGAGACCTCGCCCGACGACATCCACGGCATGCATGCGGCGAAGGGCATCCTCACCGCGCGTGGCGGGATGACGTCACATGCTGCGGTGGTGGCACGCGGCATGGGACGTCCCTGCGTTTCGGGCGCCGGCACGCTCTCCATCGACGCCAAGGCGAAGATCATGCGCTGCGGCGGCCGCGAGGTGAGGGAGGGCGACCTGCTCACCATCGACGGCACCACCGGCGAAGTGATGATCGGCGCGGTCGCGACCGTGCAGCCCGAGCTGTCGGGCGATTTCGCGACCTTGATGGTCTGGGCCGACGAGGTCCGCCGCCTGAAAGTCCGCGCTAACGCCGAGACTCCCGAGGATTGCCGCGTCGCGCGCGAATTCGGCGCCGAGGGCGTCGGTCTCTGCCGCACCGAGCACATGTTCTTCGAGAGCAGCCGCATCACCAACGTCCGCCAGATGATCCTGGCCTCGGACGAGAAGGGCCGCCGCGTCGCGCTCGAGAAGCTGCTCCCCGAACAGCGCAAGGACTTCACCGAGATCCTCGAGGTCATGGCCGGCCTGCCGGTGACGATCCGCCTGCTCGATCCGCCGCTGCATGAATTCCTGCCGCACGAGGAATCCGAATTCGCTGAAGTCGCGACCGCGGCGGGCGTCGACGTCGACACACTCAAGCGCCGCGCGGCGGAACTGCACGAGTTCAACCCGATGCTCGGCCACCGCGGCTGCCGTCTCGGCGTGACCTACCCCGAGATCTACGAGATGCAGGCCCGCGCCATTTTCGAGGCAGCGGTCGACGTCGCCGAGAAGTCTGGCGCGGCCCCGATCCCCGAAGTCATGATCCCGCTCGTCGCCACCCGCCGCGAGCTGGAACTGATGAAGGCGGTCGTCGACAAGGCCGCGCAAGCTGTGTTCGCCGAGAAGGGCCGGACGATCGAGTATCTCGTCGGCACGATGATCGAGCTCCCCCGCGCCGCGCTCCGCGCCGGTGAAATCGCGGAAGTCGGCGAGTTCTTCTCGTTCGGCACCAACGACCTGACGCAGACCACGTTGGGTGTCAGCCGAGACGACGCCTCGCGCTTCCTCGGCGCGTATGTCGAGCAGGGGATCTACGCCAAGGACCCGTTCGTCAGCATCGACGTCGAAGGCGTCGGCGAACTGATCGAGATCGCCGCCGAACGTGGCCGCAAAACGCGTGCCGGCATCAAGCTCGGCATCTGCGGCGAACACGGCGGCGACCCGGCCAGCATCGCGTTCTGCGAAAAGGTCGGCCTCGATTACGTCTCCGCCAGTCCCTACCGCGTCCCGATCGCGCGCCTCGCCGCGGCGCAAGCAGCACTGTCGAAGAAGTAAGCGCTACCCATACAATAGCACCACCCCGGCGAAGGCCGGGGCCCAATTGGAACGTCCAAGGTAACGAAGGACTAGCTCCAGTTACCTAGCTTCCCCAATTGGCCCCCGGCCTCCGCCGGGGTGGAAGAACAAAAGAATGTTTCCCCGCGAAGGCGGGGACCCAGACTGGGCTCCCGCCTTCGCGGGAGAACAAGGGGGCAGGGACTAACCTAACCCCTGCAACCTACCGACGCGGCTCGAAATCGAACCAACCACGCTTGGTCCCATCGGCATTATAAGCCGGCCGAGCATAACCCGGCCGCGCCGCCGACAGCGCCCCAGTCCGCGAAGTATCCACAACCGGCGCCCGCTCGACAACCGCCGGAGCAACCCGCGCCGCCTCGGCCGCCTTCACCAACCGAGCATTCTCCCGCTCAGCCTCGACCGCCCGCTTCTCCGCCGCAGCCGCCCGAACATCGCCATCCTTCTTCACCGAAGCATGCGCATCCCGCTCAGCAAGATACCGCGCCTTCCACTTCTTCCCCCCCGGATGGCTCGCCAGTCCGAACAGCCAGCCGGCGACGAAAACCAGCGCAAGCGCCGCGAACTGCGTAGGTGTGGAAAACAACGGCATCGTAAAACCCTCCTGTTACGGAAGCCCAACGATCCGCCGCGCCGCCGGTTGCTTCAGGTCTTCAACAGCGCATCCGAGATCGAACACGCCGCCGGCCCGAGGATGACGACGAAGAGGACGGGGAGGATGAACAGGATCAGCGGGATGGTCATGATCGCCGGCAACCGCGCCGCCTTCTCCTCGGCGCGCATCATCCGCTCGTTGCGGAACTCGCCCGACAGCACGCGCAGCGCAGACGCCAGCGGCGTGCCGTATTTCTCGGTCTGGATCATCGTCGTGACGACGCCCTTCACCGCATCCAGCTTCACCCGCTGCGCCAAATTCTCGAACGCCGACCGCCGATCCGCCAGGAAGCCGAGCTCGATCGCGGTCAGCGTGAACTCCTCGCCAAGCTCGGGATACGCCCGCCCGAGCTCGCGCGCGACGCGGTGGAACGCGGCGTCGACGGTGAGGCCCGCCTCCGCGCAGATCACCAGCAGGTCGAGCGCATCCGGAAGTCCCTTGCGGATCGCCGCCGAGCGCTTGTTGATCTTGTTGTCAAGATACAGGTCCGGCGCCTTGTAGCTCAGGATGAACGTGACCGCGACGAGCCCGTATTTCTTGAGCGGCGACCATGTCGCGAAACCATCGGTGCCGTACACCCAGTACAGCATCGCGCCGCCCAGCAGGATCGGCATCACCAGCCGGCCGAAGATTACTGCCGGTGCCCATTCCTTCGAGCGGATCCCGGCCTGCATCAGCTTCAGCTGGACCGCCTTGACCTGGCTGTCCTGAAGCATCTTCATCGACGACAGGATGCCGCGCATCCGGTCCGCGGTGTCGTTGCGCTGGACGAGCTTGGCGCGGCGCTTGGTCGATGCGGTGATGCCCGCCTTCAGCTGTTCGCGGCGGTCGTTCAGCGCCTTGACGCGCTTGGTCATCGGATCGCTGACGGTGGTCGCGGCGTAGATCGCGACCATGACCGCGAACGCGGCGATGCCCGACAGGATCGTCGCGACCCAGAGTACGTCGAACCCGAGCAGGGTCGGTCCGGCAGTGCTGCCCATCATATGCCCCTAGATCTCGAAGCTGATCATCTTGGACATGATGAAGGCGCCGATCGCCATCCACACCAAGCCGCCCATGCCGATCGCCATGAGCCGTTCGTCGACGAAGAAATTCTGCATGTACTTGCCGTTGATGAACCAGATCATCACGAACACGAGGAACGGCAGGCAGCCGATGATGTACGCCGACGCCTTCGACTCCGACGACATCGCCTTGATCTTCAGCTTCATCTGGCTGCGCATGCGCAACACGTTGGATAGGTTCGCCAGCGTCTCGGCCAGATTGCCGCCGGTCTCGCGCTGGATCGCGATGGTGATGACGAAGAACTGGAACTCGGGCGTACCGAGCCGGTCGGCGGTTTCCTGCAGCGCCGCATCCATCGTCCGGCCGATCTTCATCTTGTCGCTGACCGCGCGGAATTCCTCGCCGACCGGCCCCTCGACCTCGTGGCCGACGACGCCGACCGTCTCGCTGATCGGCAGGCCCGACCGAAGCCCGCGCACCAGCAGGTCGATCGCATCGGGGAACTTCGCGGTAAACTTGCCGACCCGGCGGGCGATGGTCTTGCCGACGATAAAGTGCGGCAGGCCGACGCCGACGAATATGCCGAACAACAGCGCCAGCAGGATCGGCATGCCCTTGAGCAGCATCAGGACCGCGACGACCAGGGCGATCCCCGCCGTTGCCATGCCATACTGCCCGACCGTCCAGGTCTTGCCGGTCATCGCCAGCCGCTTGGCGAGCTGCACGGGGTTGGGCAGGATCCGCGTAAAGGCGAGGTCCATCTTGGTATCGCGGGTCATCGAGATGCGCCGCATCTGCGCCTCGGCAACGACCAGCGCGTCGCCGTGACGCTCGCGCAGCGCGGCGATACGGCGCGACTGTGCACGGCTCGCCGACGGGCCGGCAAACGCGAAGACGACCATCGCCAGGACGATCGACGCGCCGACGATCACGAGCAGGAACGGCATCATCTCCATGGCGGCCTATCGCCCTCCGCTCGCGGCGATCCGGGTTCGTCCGGCGATGGTCACTTGGCCTTCGCCGCGCGCTTGGGGATCAGTCCCTTGAGGTCGCCGAACTTGGTCATCAGCGACTTGCCCTTCACCTTGGCAGCGGTAGCCGGATCTTCGGGCGCAGCGGAGGCGAGTGCGCTGGCGAGGGCGACGATCGGCGCGATCGTCTTCGACGCCTTGCCCACTTCCACGAACGGCTTGCCGAGCTTGGCGGCCTGCGCGGCAAGCTTCTGGTCGAACGGCACTAGGTAATCGATCTTGCGCTCGATCGAGCCTTCGAAATCCTTGCGGCTGATTTCCAGCTGTGCCCCGACGTGCATCCGGTTGGCGAGCACGAACAGCTGCGTCTGCGGGGCGTTCGTCTTCATCCACGACAATATCCGGATCGTGTCGCGTGCCGACGCCAACGTCAGCTCGGTGACGATCACGCCCAGCGGTACTTCGCTGATCAATTGCGGATGCTGGATCAACATCGCACGCGGCAGGTCGACCACCGTGCATTCGAAGGCGGCGTGCATCTCCTCTTGCAACTGGTAGAAGGCGGAGCCGTCGGTCACCAGCGGCGCATTGATCGGCGCTTCCGCTGACAGGACCGACAGCTTTTCCGATGCCTTCACCATCGCGCGTTCGATGAACAGCCCGTCGATCCGGCTCGGATTGTCGATCGCGTCGGTCAGCCCGCGGCCCGGTTCGAGGTCCAGGCTGAGCGCGCCGGTGCCGAAATGCACATCGAGATCGAGCAGCGCGGTCGCCCGCTTTTCCTTCTCCGCCAGCAGCCACGCGATCGACGTCGCGATCGTCGAGGCGCCGACACCGCCGCGCGTCCCGATCACCGCGACCGAGCAATGCGGGCGATCGGTCGTCGACTCGACGATCTTCGGTGCGTTCAACAGCACCTGCGCATGGCCGAACGCCTCGCGCAGCATGTCCGCGTGCAGTGGTTTCAGCAGGTAATCCTGGATCCCGCTGGAGACCAGGTCGCGGTACAGCCGCACGTCGTTCACCTGCCCGGCGGCGATCACCACGGTGCCGGGCTCGCACACCTCGGCGAGCGCATTGATGTCGTTCAGCGGATCACCCGATTCGGCGAGGTCGACGAACAGGATCTGCGGCGAGGCGGACACCGACAGCGACTGGATCGCGTTCCGCAGACCGCCCTTGTGGATCTTGTCGACCGACCATCCGAGCTCGTTGACGACCGGGCGCAACGCCTCGGCCGTGATCTCGTCGCAGACATAGGCGGTGAATGGCTCGCGGTTGGTGATGCCGCCCGGCTTCCAGGGTGCGTTCATCACTTTCCTCCCGTGCCGGATGCGGCGAGGCCCGCAGCACCGGTTGGTGCTTTTTTGCGATACGCCTCGATCGCCTTGTACGACAGCGCGGCATCGGTAGTTTCGATACCCGGTGCGCCGCGCACCAGGTCGGCGGGGTTGGCGACCATCGCGGCGAGGTTCCGGTTAATCGCACAGCCGTAGTCCGACGAGGTGTTCTCGCTGAAATCATGGCTCGAATCCCGCGACCAGTCCGGGCAGTGCGGCACGTCCGCCCGCATCCGGCTGACCACCACGCGAATGGCGCCGGGCGTAAGCGGCGCGGGCGTGACGGGTGCGTCGCTGCTCAGCAGCAGGCCGAATTGCGACACCACCGCGGCGATATCGGCGCGCGCGCGATATCCCTCCGCCGCCGGATCGTCGATCGCGACGCGGTCGCCATAGCCGAGCCGCATCGTCGACATCCATCCGGCAAGCCGCTGCTGTTCGCCAGGTGCGAGCGCTCCACCGGCAACGCCGAGGTCGAGCGCATAGTCCGATCGCGTCACGACCGGCTGGTGGACCGACTCCACGCCGCGATTCTCCGTCCCCATGCAGCCGCCGAGCAGCAGGGCAGGGAGGAGAGACGCTAGGATCGACTTGTTGATCATCGGATGTCCTTGGTGCGTTGGGCGTAGGGCTTGGTCATCATCGCCGGCTCAGTTCGAGAAGCCTGGCGCGGGAACGACGCCCTTTTTGGTCTTGGTCCGCTTGTCCGTCTTCGCGTCGGCGGTCGTGGCGGTGGCGGTGGCGGTGGCGGTGTCGTCCTCGTTGCGACGCGCGTCGCTCCGCGGCACCGGCAATACCGGTGCGGCCGCGCCGACGGATGGCACGGCATACGAGGGCGGCGCGACGGTCGGCACCGGCCGCTTTCCGCCGCCATTGGCGTTCAACGTACCCAGCAGCACCCGGTCGATATCGGTCGGCGCCCGCGCGCCGTCAGTCGGCAACGCGATATCGCTGGCGTTGTTGACCGGCTTCACCAGATACGGGGTGATGACGATGACCAGCTCGGTCTCGTTGCGCTGGAACGCGTTGGACCGGAACAGCGCACCGATGATCGGCAGGCTCGAGAGCCCTGGGGTCTTGTCGTACGAGTTGTTGTGGCTGTTCGACAGCAGGCCGCTGATCATCATGCTCTGGCCCGAGCCGAGTTCGACCGTCGTTTCGGTCCGACGCGTGGTCAGGCCGGGCACGCGCGTGTTGTTCAGCGTGACGGCGTTCGAATAATCGAGCTGCGACACCTCGGGGCGAACCCGCAGCGAGATGCGCCCATCCGACAGCACCGTCGGCGTATACGCCAGGCTGATACCATATTGCTTGTACTCGACCGAGTTCGTCCCGAGCGCCTGCGCGACGGGGATCGGTACTTCGCCGCCCGCCAGGAAGGTGCCCGTCTCGCCCGAGAGCGCGGTCAGGTTGGGGTTCGCCAGCGTCGTCACCTGACCGGTGGTTTCGCCGAGGTCTATCGCCGCGAGGAAGTCCATTCCCAGCAACTTGCCCGCCAACCCTAGCGTGGTGCGCTGCGCGCCCGACGTGTAGGTCGAGGTCTTGGCGCCCGTCGTCGGATTGTAGGTGATCGTGCCCGGCGTACCCGAGGTGCTGCCGAACTGGATGCCCGATCCGCCGCGATCCTGCGTGAGCAGGTTGACGCCGATGTTCTTGACGAAGCTCCGCGTGACCTCGGCGACGCGCACCTGCAGGTTGACCTGCAACGGCGTGGCGGTCTTCAGGCGCGACAGCACCTTGGTCGAATCGCCGACGAACGCCTGCACCAGGCGTTCCGCCTCGGCGGCGTCCTCGGGCGCAGCCACGGTGCCGGTCAGCAGGATCAGGCCGTTCATCGGCGTGGCGATCACCTGTGCCTCGGGCATCGCCAGCCCGAGCATCTGCTGGACCGAATCGAGGTTGTTGCCGACGCGGATGGTCGCGGCATAGACGACCACGCCCCCCTTGGTGGTGGCGGAGATCGTCGTCTCGCCGGTCTTCTTGCCGAACAGGTATAATTGCGTCGGCGAACGGACCTGGACGTCGGCGATCGTGTCGTCGGCGACGAACAGGTCGGTCATCGGCCGTGCCAGTGTCACCAGCCGGCCGCGGCCGGTGTTGACCTGCACGACGGGCGAGCCTGCCGGGGCAACGCTTGCGCCACGATTGGCGACATTACGTGTCTGCGCGAGCGCGGGCACGGACGGGGCGGCGCTCGCCGCGGCGAGGGCGACGGCCAACGGCCATCCCAGCGGGGTCATCGGAATACGCATGTCAGTTCTTCCCCCCGACCGGAACGACGGTCATTGCATTGCCGCGTGCGATCCGGACGACGGGTCCCTGGATCAGGACCTGCCCACTGGTGCCGGACTGCTGGACTGCGCCGCCCTGCATGCCGCCACCGCTGATGGTCTCGACTGGCTTGCCGGGCACCGTGCTGCGCTGATAGCGCGAGACGTCGGCACCGGTCTGGTAGCTGGAGGCGCCCCCCGATGGTTGGCTTGCGAGCCGCACCATCATCGCCTTTTCCGCCTTCGGATCGTTACCGGCGGGCACGCGCACCGCACCCGAAGCGATCGCTTCCTCGAGTTCGGCCGAATTGTCCGCGATCGACCGGAGCGACAGCGACAGCGAACCGAGCGTCTGCGCGACGGCGACCTGCTCGGCCATCTTCGGCGTCGCCTCGATCGTCACGTTGGAGAAGGTGCGAACCTGGGTCTTGCCGTCTTCGCCGACCAGGTTGTCGGTGCGCTGGTCGGTCGCAAGCACGCGGATGTTGCGCATGATCGTCTCGGAGACCTTGAGCGGCTGGCCTTCGCCGCCGCCGGCGACCGTCTGCGTCAGGACGAGATCGATCCGGTCGCCCGGAAACACGAAACCCGCTACCGCCGCCTGCGCCGAAACCGGGACGGTGACCGCGCGCATGCCGGGCCCGAGCGCCGCAGCCAGGAAGCCACGATCGCCCGGCTTGACCAGCGACCCCTGGGTCACGGGCTGTCCCGCGGTGATGTTGCTGCGCACGACCGTGCCCTGCAGCGACTGAAGGTTGGTCTTGTCCTTGAGGTAATAGGCGTTGTCGACCAACTCCTTCGGCCAGGGCTGATACTTCAGCGCGGTCGCATCGAGGATCGTGCCGACCGGCAACGACCGTGTCGCCACCAGGACTTCCGGGCCATCGACGACCGGCGCTGCGATCACGGCGGCGCCGGCTTGCGGCGCCGAGCTGCCGGCGATCAACGTTCTTGCAAAGAATGCCGTAATCGCCGCGACAATCAGCGCGCCGACAAGCAATATGATCTTGCGACTATCCATGATTAGTTCGTGCCTTTCAGGCGCCGGTATTCTGCTTCGACGTTAATCATGACTGAAACTGATTAACGAGTGGTTCGCGCAGCGCGAGAAGCCCGGCGAATGCTATCGCAATGCCGTATGGGACCTCGATCTGGCCTTCGTTGTTCTTGCGCGCGTGGTCGATCATCATGACCAGCGTGACGACACCGCCGGCGATCGACATCACCATCAGCATCGTCAGGAACGCGGGCAGGGGCAGCCACAACGCGAGCGCGACGATCAGCTTGACGTCGCCGCCGCCCATCATGCCGAAATGGAACGCGACCAGGAACACGGCGAACACGGCCAGCGCGACCCCGATCTGCAGCGCGACGTCGGGCCAGAGGCCCAGGCCGTTCGCATACCACCAGGCCGGCGCGAGCAGCGCGACCGCGGCGTTTTTCCAGTTGGCGATCTCGCGCGTTCGTGCATCCTCGACGCCCGCCGACACCAGCAGGGCGCCTAGCGCGAAAATCAAAATTGGAAGAGCAATGTTCCACCCCATCGGCTAGGCCCTAACGAAGATGGCTTTCGAAAAAGTAACCGTCCCGAACGATTTGCCGCCGGGTGCCGCGAGCACCACGAACGCGGACGGTGCGCGCGCCGTGCGACGCGCGATCCCGGCCGGGGCCCGGCTCGGCTACTGGACCGCGCCCGACGGCTGGAGGCTGCGGCGGTTCGACTGGGCGGCGGACCGTCCGCGCGGACGGCTGTTGTTCCAGACCGGTCGCGGCGACATCATCGAGAAGTATCTGGAGACTTACGCGCATCTGCACGCGCAGGGCTGGTCGGTCACCGCGTTCGACTGGCGCGGGCAGGGTGGCTCCGGGCGATTGTCCGCCGATCCGCATGTCGGCCATGTCGGCGGCTACGCGGTCTACGACTCGGATCTTGCTGCGTTCTGGGCCGATTGGCGGCGCGAGGGTGAGGGGCCGTGCGTCATCCTCGGGCATTCGATGGGCGGGATGATGGTGGTCCGCGCACTGGCGGCCCGCGCGATCGATCCGGACGCGGCGATCCTGGTCGCGCCGATGATCGGGCTGAAGTCGCCGATCGATGCGCGAATCGCCGGCCGGGTCGCGCGCTGGCTGGCGGCGCGGGGCGATCCCGCGCGGCCGGCGTGGCGCGCGAACGAGCGCCCCGGCTCGATCGCCTCGCGCCAGTCGCTGCTGACGCACGACGGCGAGCGCTATGCCGACGAGGGCTGGTGGCACATGCGCCATCCGGAACTGGTCCTCGGCCCGCCGAGCTGGACGTGGCTGGCCGAGGGCTTTGCGGGATCGGCGGCGATCGTCGCCGATCCGCGTATCGAAACGATCGAGACGCCTGTGCTGATGCTGGTCGCAGAGGCCGACAAGCTGGTCGACGCGCGCGCGGCACTCCGGTTCGGCGCGCGCCTGCCTGATGCGCAGGTCGTCCGATTCGGTCCCGAATCGGCGCATGAGATCCTGCGCGAGGCTGATGGCGTCAGGAACCGCGCGCTGGCGGCGATCGATTCGTTCCTCGCCGCGATCATCCCGCCCCCTTCGTGACACCCCGCCCGTGACGCCCGTCTACGATATCGCGATCGTCGGCGCCGGGATGGCGGGCGCCAGTCTGGCGGCGGCGATCGGATCGCGGGCGCGCGTGGCGATCCTCGAAGCCGAGGATGCGCCCGGCTATCATGCCACGGGACGCTCGGCGGCGTTCTGGTCGGAGACCTATGGCGGCCCCGACATTCAGCCGCTGACCACGGCGTCCGGTCCGTTCCTCGAGGCCGACGGACATCTGTCGCCGCTTGGTTCGATCCATGTCGGGCGCGCGGCGGACGAGGCTGCGATCGACGCGTTTCTCGCCGCGTTCGCCGACAGCGACGTCGTCCTCGACCGGATCGATCCTGCCCTCCACATCCCGGGCCTGCGCGCCGACTGGACGCTGGGCGTCCGCGAGCAGAGTTGCGCGTACATCGACGTGGCCGCGGTCCACGCCAAAAGCATCGCCGTCGCGCGAGCCGCGGGCGCGGACCTCGTTATCGATGCCGCGTTCCTCGCCGCGCGGCGATCCGATGGCATCTGGACCGTGGAGACCAGGGCCGGCACGTTCAGGGCAAGGACGATCGTCAACGCGGCGGGGGCTTGGGCCGACACGGTCGCCGTCCGCGCGGGCGCACGGCCGCTCCGCCTGCAACCCTATCGCCGCACGATGGTCCAGCTTCGCACGGATCCCGGCGCGCCCGAGGGTTTGCCGCACATCGCCGACATCGCCGGGCGCTTCTACTTCAAGCCTGAGCCCGGCGGTCGGCTATGGCTCAGCCCACATGACGAGACGCCCACGGACCCGTGCGACGCCGCCCCGGAGGAGATCGACGTCGCGATCGCGATCGACCGGTTCGAGCAAGTCGTCGACTGGCGAGTCGCGGCGGTCGAACGACGCTGGGCGGGTTTGCGGACGTTCGCGCCCGATCGCCTGCCGATCTACGGCTTCGACCGGGACGTGCCCGGCTTCTTCTGGTGTGCAGGGCAGGGCGGGTTCGGCATCCAGACCGCGCCCGCCGCTGCGTTGCTTGCCGCCAGCCTGCTGCTCGGCGTCAGTCCCGATCCCGCGGTCGCGGCGATCGACGCCGCCCGGTACGCGCCCGAGCGGTTCTAGCCCCTACTTACGCCCGGCAGCGACCGCGGCATCGCTCGCCAGCCGGTCCGCACGTTCGTTCTCCGGGTGGCCGGCATGACCCTTGACCCACTGCCACTCGATCTTGTGCCGCGCCACCGCGGCCAGCAACGCGTGCCACAGTTCGGCGTTCTTCACCGGCTTCTTGTCGGCGGTCTTCCAGCCGTTGCGCTGCCAGCCCTTCACCCACTTGGTGAGGCCGTCCATCACGTATTTGCTGTCGGTATACAGCGTCACCGAGCACGGCCGCGTCAGCGCGTTGAGCGCCTCGATCGCGGCAGTCATCTCCATCCGGTTGTTGGTCGTCGGCGTCTCGCCGCCCGACAATTCCTTCTCGTGCGCGCCCATGCGGATCACCGCGCCCCAGCCGCCGGGGCCCGGATTGCCCTTGCACGCGCCGTCGGTGAAAATCTCGACTTTGGTGATGGAAACGGGAGCTTCGTCAGTCATGCGAATAGATCGTCCTTGCGATACGCCTCGAACCGCCGCCAGTACGCCAGCGGATCCTTGCGCGTCACCAGCGCATCCGCCGGCGTATTGAGCCAGTCCCACGCGCGCGTCGCCAGGAAGCGAAGGCACGCGCCCTGCGCCAGCACGGGCAGCGCGGCGCGCTCGGCGGGGGACAGCGGATGGCGATCGACATAGCCAGCGACCAGCGCCTTGCCGACCGCAGCGTCACAATTCTCGCCCTGCGCATCGAACGCCCAGGCGCTGTGCATGATTGCGAGGTCGTACGCGCGAACGTCGGTGCACGCGAAGTAGAAGTCGATCAGCCCCGTCACTCGGTCGCCGAGCATCAGCACGTTGTCGGGAAACAGGTCGGCATGAATGACGCTGCGAGGCAGATCGGCCGGCCACGCCGCGACCACCGCGTCCGCCGCCGCGCTCACCGTATCGGACAACCCCGGCTCGATCGCATCCAGATCGCGACCGCATTTATCAAGCAAAGCGCGCCATCCGTCCGGCCCTAGCGTATTCGGTCTGGCGCCAGCAAACCCTGCGAGGCTCACATGCATCGACCCCATCGCCGCACCGGCCGCATACGCCTGTGCCTCGGTCGGATGCGACACCGATACCCCGGTAAGGAACTCGATCAGGCACGCAGGTCGCCCGCAAAGCTCGTGGATCAGCGCACCGCTGCGATCCGGCAGCGCGCGCGGCACCGGGTTCCCGTCGACCGCCAGATGATCTAGCATCGCCATGAAGAATGGCAGGTCGTCCGCAGACACGCGCTTTTCGTACAGCGTCAGGATGAACCGCCCGGTCCTCGTATCGACCAGGTAGTTGCTGTTCTCGACCCCCTCGGCGATGCCCTTGGCCGAAACCAGTTCACCGTGATCGAACTTGGCGAGGAACGCGCCCAGCGCCTCCGCCGACACCTGCGTATAGACCGCCATGCTAGGCGGCCGCCTCCAGTCCGCGCGGCAGCTTGAACGCGATCGTCTCGCGGTTCGTCTCGACCTCGCGCTCCGTTACCATGAAGCGCTCCGATAGCCGGTCCACCAGTTCGCGGACCAGCAGTTCGGGCGCCGATGCGCCGGCCGTGATGCCCAGCGTGCCGACGCCCGCCAAGAAATCCCAGTCGAGCTCGCTAGCGCGCTGGATCAGCATCGCCGGCGTTCCCTCGCGCTCGGCGACCTCGACCAGCCGCACCGAGTTGGACGAGTTCGGCGCACCGATCACCAGCACCGCGTCGACGCTATGCGCGATCGCCTTGACCGCGGTCTGGCGGTTCGAGGTCGCGTAGCAGATGTCCTCGCCACGCGGCGGCAGCATCTGCGGAAAGCGGCGCTGCAGCGTCGCCACGACAGCGGCGGTATCGTCGACCGACAGCGTCGTCTGCGTCAGGAAGGCGAGGTTGGTCTGGTCGATCGGCATGAACACTTCGGCGTCCTCGACCGTCTCGATCAGCGACATCGCGCCTTCGGGAACCTGCCCGAACGTACCGATCACCTCAGGATGCCCGGCATGACCGATGAACACGATATGCCGTCCCGCAGACACGAGGCGCTCGGCCTGCCGGTGCACCTTCGATACCAGGGGGCAGGTCGCGTCGAGATATTCGAGACCGCGATTCTGCGCGTCGAGCGGCACCGACTTGGGTACGCCATGCGCCGAGAACACGACCGGGGCGCCGTCGGGCACCTCGTTCAATTCCTCGACGAAGATCGCGCCTTGCGCCTTCAGCGTGTCGACGACGAACTTGTTGTGGACGATCTCGTGACGGACATAGACCGGCGCCCCGTGTTTCTCGATCGCCAGTTCGACGATCCGGATTGCGCGGTCGACGCCAGCGCAAAAGCCTCGGGGTGCTGCGATCAACAGTTCGAGCGGCGGCTTGTCGATTGGGCTCATGATGCCTTGCCTCTACGCGATTGCTTGCCTGGACGATAGCCGGTTCCTATGGTGCGCCGCGACAGGGGCCGCTTGCGACATGCGGTGGCCCTTTCGCTCGTTCGAGAAGGTATGCGTCGCCGTGAAAGCCCCCATTTTAGCCGTATCGGCCGTAGCTGTCTTACTTTGCGGGTGCGCTACCAAAGGCGAGGTCGACGCGACCGGCGGCATCTCCGCAGTCCGCTCCGTCTGCCCGCCCGTGGCGATTCCGGCGGCGACTGGCGACATCACGCTGTTCGATCCCATCACCAGCCGCGATCAGTCGGCGATCGACGTCGCCGCGCTGATGACCAACGTCCGCTCGACCTGTGCCGATGCGACCGACCAGGTCGTCACCAGCGTCACCTTCGACATCCGCGCCCGCCGCACCCGTACCGAGGGCGCGCGCGACGTGACGCTGCCCTACTTCGTTACGGTCGTCCGCGGCGGCAGCGCCGTCGTCGCCAAGCGCATCGGCCGCGTCGCGTTGCACTTCGATGCCGGCCAAGCGCTCGCCTCCGCCTCGGCAACCGCTTCCGCAACGGTCGCGCGCTCGGCTGCAACCTTGCCCGACGACGTGCGCGAGAAGCTCACTCGCAAGCGCAAGGCCGGCGACCAGGATGCCGCAGTCGATCCGCTGAGCACCCCCGAAGTCCGCCAGGCCGTCCTCCGCGCCAGCTTCGAAGCACTGGTCGGCTTCCAGCTCACCGACGACCAGCTCAAGTACAACGCCACCCGCTAAGCTATCTCCTTCTCCCCGCCGGGGAGAGGGAAGGGGCCCGCGGCACTTGCCGTGGGAAGGGAGAGGGGTGTGAGGCTCGAGACGCGCGTCCCAAAGCCCCTCACCCTTCCGTCGCCTACGGCTCCTCCCTCCCCCTCCCCAGCGGGGAGAGGGCTGTCCAAAACCGCGTCATATTATCGCAGTCCCTCTCCCCGCCGGGGAGAGGGAAGGGGCCCGCGGCACTTGCCGTGGGAAGGGTGAGGGGCGTGGGGCTCGGAACGCTCATCCGGCCGCCCTTCCGTCCCCCGGGTGTAGTTCATGCCCCGACAATGAATGCCGCTCCAGCATCGATCGCAAGACAGCGGCCCCGACGATACCCATCGAGGCCGCTGAATGCATTCTTACGAGCCTGCAACGAACCCCATGCGAACACAGGGACAGGCTTTGCGTCTTACTTGTCCTCGCGTACCAGTTCGGTCGCGGCAAGGTGCTCCGCCAGGAACCATACCTGCGGTTCGTGGGTGCGGATGATGTTGCTCACCAGCAGGTCGTTGGTACCGTCATCGCCGGACTCGTCCGCCGCTTCCGCACCTTCATGGGCCTGACGCAGGATGATCTCGTGCGCTTCGAGCAGACGTGCGAGCTGCGTCGGCACGTCTTCACGCCCCTTGGGCGGGCGGGGTATCGTCGTCATTTCGGCAACGTCGTGCGACATCGCGATCGAGATGCCGCCCAGCGCCATGATCCGCTCGGCAACGAGATCGACCAGTGCCGCCTGCTCCTCGTAATGCTTGTCGAGCAACAGGTGCAGTTGATAGAAGGTCGCGCCCGACATCTGCCAATGATGCTTCTTGTACATGTCGCGGATCGTCATCGTGTCCGCGAGCACTTGGTTCAGCGTCGCCACGCTCTGTGCGCGTGCATTGTCCTCAAGCGCGATCGGCAGGCGCTTGAGCGTGCCGTAAGGCTGGATCTCGCGATACTCGACCTTGTACTGTGGCTGTGCCTCGACCAACACGTTGGTGTCCGTCTTCGCCAGCTTTGCGGGTTTCTTCGCCATTGGGAATTCCTGTCTGTTCGGGTGAACGCGACATCCTAACGCATGATCGGCTGGATCGAAGCAGACGAAATCCTCGTTCAGCGTGATCGGTACAGTCGACCTGCTCTTGACGCGGGGTCGTTGGCAAAGGAAGCGGACGCTCGCAACGTGTTGGGAGTTTGGGATGACGGAAGCACCTCTGGTCGCAGGTATCGAACTCGGCGGCACCAAATGCATCTGCATTCTTGCGCGGGGACCCGACCAGATCGAGGAAACCGTGCGTATCCCGACGACGCGACCCGAAGAGACGATGGCCGCGATCGAGGCCGTCCTCGACCGGTGGAGCGGGTTCGTCGCGATCGGTATCGCCAGCTTCGGTCCGGTCTCGATCGATCGCCACTCGCACGACTATGGCCACATCACCTCGACGCCCAAGCCGGGCTGGGCGGGAACCGACGTCGCCGGTCGGTTGCAGCGGCGCTACGGCGTGCCGACCGGGTTCCATAGCGACGTCGTCGGCGCGGCGCTTGCCGAGGCGTTCTGGGGGGCGGCGAAGGGCCTCCCCGACATTGCCTATGTCACCGTCGGCACCGGCGTCGGTGCGGGGATGATCGCGAACAACCGTCCGGTGGATGGGCTGACGCATTCCGAACTCGGGCACATCCGGCCTGCGCGGTTCCAGGGTGACGACTGGATCGGCAATTGCCCGTTTCACGGCGCGTGCGTCGAGGGGCTGGTCGCGGGCCCGGCGATCGCCGCGAGGATCGGCCATCCCGCCGACGAAGCCCCGGCCGACCATCCGGTGTGGGACAACGTCGCCGATGCGCTGGGCCAGCTGTGCCATACGCTCGTGCTCACCGGCATTCCGCGGCGGATCGTGATGGGCGGCGGCGTGATGGGCGCGTCGCATCTGTTTCCCCGCGTCCGGGCGGCGATGACGCGCAGTCTCGGCGGGTACATCACCTTGCCAGAGGTCGCCCTGGCCGACACGTTCATCGTGCCGCCCGCACTCGGCAACAACGCAGGGCCGCTCGGCGCGATCGTGCTCGGCGGGCAGGCCTTGGAACAGCAACTCAAAACGTCGTTTACAGCGTCTTAACTACGTACCGTTACCCCTCGGTATAGAGCGGGGGGCAAGGTACGCGATCGTCGGACGGCGAAGATTGTGCCCCTTCGAGGAGCGGTGTTTGATGCGCATTCTGATCGTGGACGACGAGCCTGCAATGCACGACAGCTACCGGCGCAGCTTTGCCGGACGGCATACGCAGCGTGGCGACGGCCTCGAGGCGATGGCGGACGAATTGTTCGGCGATGTCGGGCGCGCCGCGCCGGATGCCGCGCCAGACGCCACGCTGCAAGAATCGGGGGACGCCTCAAGGGACGTCGCGTTGAACGCCTCGGGGAGCCCCGCGGCGGACGAGGGCTATCCGGATTTCGCCTTGACCCACTGCGATCAGGGGCTCGACGCGGTTGCCACGGTCGAGACGGCGCTTGCCGAGGGCGCCCCCTTCGCAGTGGCCTTCATCGACGTACGAATGCCGCCGGGGATCGATGGCCGCGAGACCGCCAGGCGCATTCGCGCGATCGATCCCGAGATCAATTTCGTCATCGTGACGGGCTATTCGGAATTCTCGCCCGCCGAGATCAACAGGGTCGCAGGCCCGGCCGACAAGATCTTCTATATCGCCAAGCCGTTCGAGGTCGCCGAGGTTCTCCAGACCGCGACCGCGCTCGGCAAGCGCTGGGAGGTCGACCGCGAACTGGCCACGACGCGCGATCTCCTCGCCGCAAAAGTCGCGTTGCTCGAGGAACAGGGCGCGGAACTCGCGGCGAACGAGAGCCGCGCGCTACATCTGGCAACGCATGATTCGCTGACCGACGCCCCCAACCGGCTGGCTTTCCTCCGCGCGCTGGCGGAGCGGACCCGCGATGCCGGGTTGTTTGCGACGGTCATGATCGATCTCGATCGGTTCAAGCTGGTGAACGACACGCTCGGCCATCTTGCCGGCGATGCGCTGATCCGTGAGATCTGCGCGATCCTCAACCGGTCGACGCCCGCGGATGCGATGGTCGCCCGGCTTGGTGGTGACGAGTTCGGCATCCTGTTCGATACGTCCGGCGAGGATGCCGCGGTGATGGCCTGCGACCGCATTATCGCGGCGTGCTCGGTCAGCCTCCAGGTGTTCGGCAATTCGGTCCAGGGCGGTGCATCCGCAGGGCTGGTGGTGACGGAAGGCGGGCAGGGCAGCGATCCAATCGACGTGATGCGGCGCTCCGATCTCGCGCTCAACGATGCGAAGCGTGGCGGCCGCGGCATCGTCCGGCTGTTCGACGAGAGCATGGACGAGGGCATTCGTTTCCGGCGCCGGGTCGAGGGGGGGCTCGGCCGGGCGATCGCGAACGGGGAACTGAGCCTGGTCTACCAGCCGATCGTGTCGCGCGATGCGATCGAGGTCGTCGGGTTCGAGGCGCTGGTGCGCTGGAACACCACGCAATACGGCGCGATGAGCCCGGCGACCTTCGTGCCGATCGCCGAGGAATCGAACCTGATCCACGAACTCGGCGACTGGGTGCTCGGCGAAGCGCTCGCCGTCCTCAAGCAATGGCCGGGACAATATGTTTCCGTTAATTTCTCCCCCCGCCAGTTCCGCCGCCACAACTTCGTCGGTCATATCATGGAGAGTGTACAGCGCGCCGGCGTCGAGCCCACGCGACTCCAGATCGAGATCACCGAGACCGCGATCTTCGACGATGCCGAACGTGCGGCGGAAACGCTCTACAAGTTGCGCCAGATGGGCTTCCGGATCGCGCTCGACGATTTCGGTACGGGCTATTCGAGCCTCTACAACATCCGCAAGTTCGCGCTCGATTGCCTCAAGATCGACAAGTCGTTCATCGACGGCATGGCGCGCGAGCGTGAAAGTGCGGCTATCGTTCACTCGATCATCCATCTAGGCCGCGCTCTCGGTCTCGGGGTAATCGCAGAAGGGGTCGAGACCGAGGCGCAGGTCCAGGCGCTCCGCCTCGCCGGTGCAAGCCATATGCAGGGATATTTCTTCTCGCGACCGGTCGATGCCAAAGCCGCGAGAGCGATTGCACGGAGCCGCGATCTCGTGGGACGGGACGACGTGTCGACCGATGGCCCGAACGTGGGGCAACGCGTCGGCCGCGGTCTGGAACTGCGCCGCTGATGCCCACGACCGCCATGGGCCGCGTTCCGCCTCAGCTTGGACGGCAGTTCGGGCGAATGCGGACCCCGTCGTCGCTCGGCGTAAAATTGGTGCTCATCATGACAGCGGTCGGCCTGCTCGGTGCGATCGCGATCACGCTGCTGCTCGCAATCGTTATAACGCCCAGCTTCACCAAGCTCGAGGACAAAGCCATCGCCGCGCATGTCGAGCGGATGCGTGCCGCGCTGTCCGACTATGCCGGCAAGGTCGAACACGCCGTCCGCGACTACGGCGACTGGAACGACAGCTATGGATACATGGCGCATCCCGACACGGGGTTCGAACGCGCGAGCTTTTCGTTGCCTGCTTTGCGCAACATCGGTGTCGACGGGGTCGCCTATGTCGAGCCCGATGGAAAACTCGTCGCTGCTCGCTGGCGTGATCCGGTTAGCGGTGCGGAACGGGCCGATATGCGCAAGCAGATGACGCTGACGATCTCCCGCACGAACATCGCTCGGGTGCTGGCTGGGCGTAGTTCCGGGCACTTCTACGCGCGCCTCGGTGACGGCGTCGCGGCAATCGGCGTCGCCCAAGTCCGTCGGTCCGATGGCAGCGGCAACGCACGCGGCTATGTCCTGATGGCGCGCATGCTGACGGCGGCGCGAATATCGGCGCTGGCCGGGGTGAAAGCGCATGTCGATATTGTCGCGGGCGGCAAGGCCACCGTGGCGACGCCGAGTTCGTCCACACTGACGATCAGCGTTCCGATAACGGGCGCGGATGGGCTGGTTGTCGCCAGTACCCGGTTTAGCGTGCCGCGCGACGTCTCGCTGCTTGGTCGCCGCATGCTGTTGCTCGCTGTGATCGGCTCGACGTTGCTGTTGCTCTTGGTGCTGATCGTCTTACGGCGGATGATCGCACGGCTGGTGCTGCGCCCGCTGCGCCGGGTCGAGAGCCACATGCAACGCATCCGCATGTCGGGATCGCTTGCGATGCTCGAGGAGGATGGCCGCCGCGACGAGGTCGGCTCGCTCGGTCGCAACTTCAACGCGATGCTTCGGCAACTCAAGGATTTGCGTGAACAGATCGAACTCCAGTCGTTCGACCTGGGGCGCAGCGAGAGCGCAGTCGCTGTCATGCATAACGTGCGTAACGCGTTGAACCCGATCAGCACGATCCTCAGTCAGGGGATCGCCCATGTACCGCCGGTCGACCGTGCGACGATCGATCGCGCGATCGCCGAACTCGCCCAGCATGACGTGCCCGATGCGCGCCGTCGAAAGCTTGCCGCGTTCGTCACCGCTGCGTTTGATACCGAGGCGATCAGCCGGGATGCGATCCGTCGCGAGTTTTTGGTCGGTCGCGAGGCGATGGCGGACGTTTTGGAGATCATCGGCCAGCAGCAAAGGGCGGCGTACGAGCGACCGGCGCTGACGATATGCGACATCTCCGAGATTATCGCCCGGAACGCGACGATCATGCGGTATGCGGAGGGCGCATCGATCGCGTTCAGTTTCCCGGCCGGCCCCAATCTGGTGCGTGCGAACCGCGTCATACTGAGCCAGGTGATCGGCAATCTGTTTGGCAATGCGACGGAGTCGATCGCTGCCCGCGGCACCGGCAGCGGTTCGATCGCGACTCTGATTACGCAGGCCGATGGCCGCGTTACGATCCAGATCCGCGACGATGGCGAAGGCTTCTCTCCCAAGGCTGCCGCGATGCTGTTCCAGCGCGGATTTTCGACGCGCGCACACAAGTCGGGCGGGCTGGGGCTGCACTGGTGCGCTAATTCGATGGTCGCGATGAAGGGCGCGCTGCGGCTCGAAAGTGACGGGCCGGGACGTGGCGCGGTCGCGATCCTGACCCTGGATACGGGTGACCCCATAGTGTCCCAAGCGTCATAGCACTTGGCCGCTCGGGACAGGTCACAACAGGCTGGGCTGAGCCTCCTCCTCGTCGCCCATGATCCCCGACAGCGTCAGACCAAGCAAGCGCACGCCGTCGGGCACGGGCAGTTGCGCCATCAACAGTTCCAGTCCCGCCGTGAGAAACGCCGCCTTGTCAGTCACCGCAACCTGCGACGAACGGGCGCGCGTGATCGTGCGGAAATCGGCGTGGCGGAGTTTCAGCGTAACCGTGCGGCCGCGGGTGCCGTGCCGTTCGATTCGCACCCATGCGGCATCCGCGACGCGGTGCAGCGCTGCGCGCAGGTCTTCTGCGGTGCTGAGATTGGTCTCGAACGTTCGCTCCGCGCCAACCGACTTGGCGGCGCGATTGACCCGTACCGGGCGGTCGTCGATGCCGCGTGCGGCCCGGTACAGATACTCCGCATAGCTGCCGAAATGCGCTTGGAGGAACGCGAGGCTCTGGCCGAACAGGTCGGCGCCGGTGAGAATGCCGAGCCGTTCCATCTTCTGCGCAGTCACCGGCCCGACACCGTGGAACCGCTTGACCGGGAGCGACTGTACGAACGCCGCCCCGCGTTTGGGGGTGATGATGCAGATCCCGTTGGGCTTGTTCTGGTCGGAGGCGAGCTTGGCGATGAACTTGTTGTAGCTGACCCCGGCGGACGCGGTGAGGCCGGTATCCGCCTTGATCCGCGCGCGGATTTCCTCGGCGATCGCTGCCGCGGTGCCCAGTCCGCGAATGTCCTCGGTAACGTCGAGATACGCCTCGTCGAGCGACAGTGGCTCGATCAGGTCAGTATAGTCGGCGAAGATCACGCGGATCCGGTCGGACACTTCACGGTACACGTCGAACCGTGGCGGCACGAACACCAGGTCGGGGCAACGCCGGATCGCGGTGACCGACGGCATTGCGCTGCGTACCCCGAACGCGCGCGCCTCGTAGCTGGCCGCCGCCACCACGCCGCGCGCGCGGGATCCGCCGACCGCCACCGGCCTGCCCCTGAGCGAAGGGTCGTCGCGCTGCTCTACCGATGCGTAGAAGGCGTCCATGTCGACATGGATCACCTTGCGCTGGGCGGGGGGCTGGGTAGGAGGAAGCATCAGCGCGTTAGATAGGCGTGCGGGGGGCGGCGATACAGGGTGCATCCGCAACCAATCGCGCGGCTATGGGTACTGCCGACAGGCATACGAAGGGACGCGAATGCAGGTCGGGACGGAATGCTGGCGGGTCGAACGCGCCGAACAGATGGCGGTGATCGTTGATGCGGAGAAGTATTTCCGTACCGCCCGCATCGCCATGATGGGCGCCAAGCGCCGTATTCTTCTGATCGGGTGGGATTTCGACGCCCGCATCCAGCTCGAACCCGGCATCGACCGGCCCGGCGAGCCAAAGACGTTGGGCGAATTCATGCTGTGGTTGGTCGAGCGCGAACCGGGTCTGGAAATTTTTGTGCTGCGCTGGGATACCGGCGCAATCAAGTCGCTGTTCCGTGGCTCGACGATCTTGACGATGATGAAATGGATGAAGCACAAGCGCATCCATACCAAGCTCGACGGGCATCATCCGACGGCGGCGTCGCATCACCAAAAGATCGTCATCATCGACGACGCGCTGGCGTTCTGCGGCGGTATCGACATGACCGGCGACCGCTGGGACACGCGCGATCACGCGGATAGCGATCCGCACCGTATCCAGCCGTCGGGCAAGCCGTACAAGCCATGGCACGACGCGATCAGCGCTGTGCAGGGGCCGGTCGCGCACGCGCTAGGCGAGTTGTTTCGTAGGCGTTGGCACTTGGCCGGTGGGATGAACATGCCGGCGGGCGAACCCGGCGGTAAATTCTGGCCGGAGGGGCTCGAAGTCGATTTCAGGGACGTCGACGTCGCGATCGCGCGCAGCGAGCCGGAGATGTCCGATCAGGAACCGGTGTACGAAAGCGAGGCGCTGTTCCTCGGCCAGATCGCGCGCGCCAAGAAGCACCTCTACATCGAGAGCCAGTATTTCGCCTCGCGCAAGATCGCCGAGGCCGTTGCGAAGCGTCTCGATGAAGCGGACGGCCCCGAGATCGTCATCATCAACCCGACCAAAGCGCAGGGGTGGCTGGAGCCCATCGCGATGGACACCGCGCGTGCACGGCTGATGGAGGCGCTGCACCGGCGTGACAAGCGTCAGCGGTTGCGGATGTATCATCCGTTCACTAAGGGCGGCGAGGCGATCTATTGCCACGCCAAGATCCTGATCGCCGACGAGGACGTGTTCCGGCTCGGCTCGTCCAATATGAACAATCGATCGTTGCGGCTCGATACCGAGTGCGATCTCGCGATCCGTGCGAGCGACGATGCGACGTCGAAGGGCATCGCGGCCATTCGCGACGGGCTGATCGCGGAGCATCTGGGGGTCGAGGTGCGGGTGGTGAGCGATCTGATCGCCGAGACGGGGTCGCTGATCGAGACGATCGAGCGGCTGCGCGGCGAGGGCAAGACGGTGCAGCCCTATGAAGTGCCGGACCTGACATCGGTCGAGGAATGGCTGGCGGACAATGAAGTGCTCGATCCCGAAGGTCCCGAGGAAATGTTCGAGTCGCTGAGCAAGCGCGGCCTGTTCCGCCGACTTCGGCGCAAGAAATAGGTTACGATCGACAACAGCCACCGCAGCGACGGAAAAAGGCCGCGGCACCCCCCGGTACCGCGGCCTTGAGCGCTCCCGAAATACTGGGGAGTTACGCGACCTGGGCTTCGAGCGCTTCGTCGGGTTCGCGCAGCACATAGCCGCGACCCCAGACGGTCTCGATGTAATTCTCGCCATCGCACGCCAGGCTGAGCTTCTTGCGGAGCTTGCAGATGAACACGTCGATAATCTTCAACTCGGGCTCGTCCATCCCGCCATACAGGTGGTTGAGGAACATTTCCTTGGTCAGGGTGGTGCCCTTGCGGAGCGACAGAAGCTCCAGCATCGCATATTCCTTGCCCGTCAGGTGGACGCGGCTGCCATCGACTTCGACCGTCTTCGCGTCGAGGTTCACAGCGAGCTTGCCGGTGCGGATGACCGACTGGCTGTGACCCTTGGAGCGGCGGACGACGGCGTGGATGCGCGCGACCAGTTCCTCGCGGTGGAACGGCTTGGTGACGTAGTCGTCGGCACCGAAGCCGAAGCTGCGGACCTTCGAATCCATCTCATTGACGCCCGACAGGATCAGCACCGGCGTCGACACGCGGGCGACCCGCAGGCGCTTGAGCACGTCGTAGCCGTGCATGTCGGGCAGGTTGAGGTCGAGCAGGATGATGTCGTAATCATACAGCTTGCCCAGATCGAGGCCTTCCTCCCCGAGATCGGTGATGTAGACGTTGAACCCTTCGGTCGTCAGCATCAGCTCGATAGCCTTGGCCGTCGTCGGCTCGTCCTCGATCAGCAGCACTCGCATGCGTCGTCCCCTGTTCGCGAGACCGCCCGACACCCCATGCCAGCAGCTCGACTTCGATTCATTAACCACACAACATCTGAAGGCAAAAGGTTAATTTCGGACTAAGCTTCATGGCCGGGACCGTTGCCGGGCACGCTGAGACCCTGATTTCCTTACAACTTGTTATCGGACGACGGCAGTGTCAGGTCGGGCCCGAGCAGCGTTCGATGCAACGTCTTGGGAATATCCTCGCCCAGAACCTCCCGCAGATACAGGCTGCGGACGAGTGTGAAGATGACCACCAGCAGTGCGGCCGAAAAGAACAGTCCGAACAGGCCGAAGATCGTGCCGATCCCTATGATCGCAAAGACAGTGATCGCGGGCGGGATCGAGATCACGCGGTTCTGCACGTAGGGCGTGATGAAATTGGTCTGGACGAGCCGCACGACCGCGTAGGTGACGAGCGTGCCGACGATCGAGGACGTCCCCTTCGTCGCGGCGAGCCCGAGCGCGGGGATCATTGCCGCGGTCGGCCCGATATACGGAATGAATTCCGATAACCCGGCGAGTAGCCCGAGCGCGGCGGCGCTGGGGACGCCCGATAGCCACAACCCGATCCCGACCAGAATGCCCATCGTCGTCATCAGGATCAATGACGAGCCCAACCAAAGCCGCAGCGTCGAGCCGACGTCGAACAGCGCGTCCTCGACCGCGGCACGCTTCGACCGCGGGATCAGCAACAGGAAACCGCGTTCGTACACTTTCGGATCCGCGGCGAAGAACAGCGCGCCGACCAGCAGCAACAGGCAGTTGAGCACGAGTTCGCCCGCACCGGTCACGAGTCCGCCGACGTCCTGCGCGACCTTCGACCCGGCATAGGCCTGCTGCACCGCGTCGACGAGTTTCGCGCCGACCGCGCTTTGCGAGAGATACGCGGCGAGCTGGTCGAGCAACGCCGGCGTCTGGGCGATCAGCAAGTTGACCTGGCTGCGGAACTGCACGCCGAACAGCCAGACCAGGAACGCGATGATGCCGAGTACGGTGGCGATGCCGAGGCCTAGCGCCGGCTTGCGTGGAACGCGGAGATGGTCGCGGTAGAGATCGGCGATCGCGTGGATGACGATCGCGCCGAGCATCGATCCGAAGGCGAGGATGAGAAGGTCACCGGCTTTGTAGAGCGCGGCGACTATCGCGACGATCACGATCGTGAGCACGACGCGGCGAATGAAGCGCGAATCGTCCGCGTCGGGGGCGAGGCGGTTCATGCGGACGCGGGCCGCGCGAGAGGCGTCGTACGAGGCGAAACAGAGTGAAGTATAGAAAGTATAGACGCTGGGAGACTTTGTGCACATCGCGTTCGATCGCTGAACGCGGGCATCTCGCCGTCAGTTTGGCGCTGCAGGGTTTGGAAGGTCGGATCGCTCATCGGTCGACCGTGCCAGATCGCCACGGTGTAGGACAGCCGTTCCAAGGACTTAAGGTGCGTTCCCGAAGTAACGTGGGCCAATCCTCCCCCGCCAGGGGGAGGTGTCGCCGAAGGTGACGGAGGGGGAGGACACGCAACGGCAGTCATCGCCTGCCTCCCCCTCCGTCTGGCAAGTGCCAGCCACCTCCCCCTGGCGGGGGAGGATTGTAGAATAGCCGTCGTTCGAGCTTACAGCGCGAGGTCGGGGCTGCGGTCTGGCTTTACGCGCATGGCCGCGGGGCGTGGGCCGGCTGCGACGCCGACTGTGGGCGAGGGAATGGCGAGCTGCAGCATGTCCGCGGTCGAGGCCCAATGTTCGGCGAGGACGTCCGGCGTCTCGTTGAGCATCACGCCGTAGGTTGGGACGATTTCGCGGATCTTCGCCTGCCACCCGGCGGTCGCGAGGTGGTTCGGGAACACCTTCTTCAACAGGTTGAGCATGATCGACGGCGCGGTCGAGGCACCCGGCGAGGCGCCGAGCAGCGCGGCGATCGAGCCGTCCTTCGACGCGACGATCTCGGTGCCGAGACGCAGCACGCCGCCCTTGTCCGGATCGCGCTTGATGATCTGGACGCGCTGGCCCGCCTGCCACAGGCGCCAGTCGGCGTCCTTCGCGCCCGGGAAATACTCGCGCAGGGCATCCATCCGATCGCTGTCCGACATGATGAGCTGGCCCGCGAGATATTCGACGAGGTCGAAATCATCCCAGCCGACCGCCAGCATCGGCCGGAAATTGTCGAGCGTGACCGACGCCGGAAGATCAAAATACGAGCCTTCCTTGAGGAATTTGGTCGAGAAGGTCGCGAACGGGCCGAACAACAGCGCCTGCTTGCCGTCGAGGAAGCGCGTGTCGAGATGCGGCACGGACATCGGCGGCGAGCCGACGGCTGCCTTGCCGTAGACCTTGGCGAGATGGCGGTGCGTGATTGCGGGCTTGTCCGCGACCAGGAACGAGCCGCCGACCGGGAAGCCGGCATAGTCGTCGGCCTCGGGGATGCCCGACTTCTGCAGGATCGGCAGCGCGCCGCCGCCGGCGCCCGCGAACACGAAGCGTGCCTTGATGACCTGTTTCTCGTCGGTCTTCATGTCGCGCGCGGTGACGCGCCAGCGCGCCTTCTTGCCGCCGATCGTCTCGCGTTCGAGCGAGCGGACCTCGTGGCCCGTGGTCAGCGTGAAATTGTCCTGCTTGGCGAGCGACGCGATGTACTGGCGCGTGACCTCGCCCCAGTCGCAATCGGTGCCGAGCGGCGAGCGCGTCGCGGCGAGCTTCGTGCCGGGCGCGCGGCCTTCCATCATCACCGGCACCCACTGCGAGATCTGCTTCGGGTCGGTGGTGAATTCCATCCCCGAGAAGAGCGGGCTCGCCTGGAGCGCGGCGTGGCGCTTTTGCAGGAAGGCGACGTTGGCATCGCCCCACACCAAATTCATGTGCGGCGTCGAATTGATGAACGAGCGCGGGTTGGCGAGGATGCCGGTATCGACCTGGTGGCTGAGGAACTGGCGCGTGACCTGGAACTGCTCGTTGATCTCGACCGCCTTGGCGATCTCGACCTTGCCGTCAGCCTTGTTGACCGGCGTATAGTTCAGTTCGCACAGCGCGGAGTGGCCGGTGCCGGCGTTGTTCCAGCCGTTCGAGCTTTCGTCGGCGACCTTGTCGAGGCGTTCGACCATCTCGATCGTCCAGGTCGGCTCGAGCTCGCGCAGCAGGACGGCGAGCGTCGCGCTCATGATGCCGCCGCCGATCAGCAGGACGTCGACGGTGCGCTCGGTGTTCGCGGCGTCGGCGTGTGCGATCGGCAACGCGGCCGCACCGCCGGCGACGATCGCCGAGCCGAGCAGGTTGCGCCGCGTTACGCCGGTACGGAGGTTCGGGGAGTTCACGTCGTCGTTAGCGTCACGCCGCATGGTCATGCCTTTTCGTTTCGGCATGGTCCGCTGTCCCGACACAGGCCGAGGACGACGAGAATCCATAACCGGATTATCGGGTCAGCCACGCGGGAATCACGGAATCGATACACGAACTACCGACTGAGCGCGGCCGCTGCTCAAAGTCCTCATCCCGGTATCGGGTGTCGTTGGGATCGCGCTGGGTTGCAAACTCGAGCAGCTATCCAGCCTCTTACATGGCATCCGGCCCGGTTTTGCGCAAGGTCGCCGCTTTACGCTTGCCCTGCGTTCGGATCGCGGAGCCGCGCGGCGAGGAAGTCTATCAGCGCCTCGACGCGGGCCGGGCGGAGGGGGCTCGGCGGGGTGAGAAGATGGAGGCCGATCTTGGCGGGTGCCCAGTCCTCCAGGATGATGACGAGTGCGCCGGATGCGATATGCCGGTCGACGATGAAGTCGGGGAGGCGCGCGATTCCGAGACCGGCGATCAGCGCGGGGACGATCGCCTCGCCGCTGTTGGCGGTGAGCTGGCCCTGCAGGCGGACCGAGACGTCGGCGCCGCCGGGGCCATGGAAGCGCCACGGGCCAACGACGTTCGAATAGCCGACCAACTGGTGCTCGCCGAGCTGTGCCGGGTGCGTCGGGGTGCCGTGCTTGGCGAGGTAGCTGGGTGCGGCGACGGTGTGCGCCTGGATGCTGCACAGGCGGCGGGCGCGGAGCGAGCTGTCGGGGAGCTCGGCGATCCGCAGCGCGACGTCGAAGCCTTCCGCGACGATGTCGACGCGGGCGTCGGACAAGTGGAAGTCGACCTCGATCCCCGGGTGCGCGACGAGGAACTCGGCGAGAATGGGTGCGACGTTGGTGACACCGAAGCTCATCGGTGCGGCGAGGCGGACGCGGCCGGTATGCGCGCTGGCGGCGTCGTGCGCGGATTCCTCGGCCGCGCGGGCTTCGGCGAGGATGCGCGCGGCGTGCTCGGCGAGCGGCTTGCCGGCTTCGGTGAGTGCGAGGCGGCGCGAGGTGCGGTGGAAGAGCGACTGGCCGAGATGCGCTTCGAGGCGGGTGATCGCCTTCGACACGGTCGCCTTGCTGAGCCCGACCGCGTCGGCGGCGGCGCTGAACGAGCGGTGCTCGACGACGCTGGCGAAGATCGCCCAGGCTTCGAGATCGGGCAGGCGCATGGGGGGGGCTCCAGATCTTCCCCCCTCCCTGGAAGGGAGGGGCTGGGGGTGGGTCGCTATCGAGGGAAAGTCGCGTTCGCCAAGCGGCCGACCCACCCCCAACCCCTCCCTTTCAGGGAGGGGAGCAAGAGCGCGTACATTACCCACCGAAACGATCGGTTTCCAGCGTTTCTATTTACGACGTAATCGCAGCGCCTATCTTGGGGTCAACCAGTGGAGACCTATCATGACGACCACGACCCTTTCCAAAGTCGAACGCCGCCCCTTCGAGAGCCTCGGCCATGCCAATCATGGCTGGCTCAATGCGCGGCATCATTTCTCGTTCGCGAACTATTACGATCGGGCCCGGATGGGCTGGGGCGCTATCCGCGTCTGGAACGACGATCAGATCGCCGCGAACTCGGGCTTCCCGCCGCATGCGCACAGCGACATGGAGATCATCACCTATGTCCGCAGCGGGGCGATCACGCATGAGGATTCGCTCGGCAACAAGGGCCGTACCGAGGCCGGTGACGTCCAGGTGATGAGCGCGGGTACCGGCGTGCGGCATGCCGAGTATAATCTCGAGCCGGAGACGACGACGATCTTCCAGATCTGGATCGAGCCCTCGCGGAAAGGTGGCTCGCCGAGCTGGGGTGCCAAGCCGTTTCCGAAAGGCGAGCGCTCTGGGCAGTTCGTGACGCTGGCCAGCGGGTTCGACGGTGACGGCGATGCGCTGCCGATCCGGGCGAATGCGCGGGTGCTGGCGGCGACGCTGAAGGCTGGCGACAGCGTCGACTATGCGGTCGGCGAAGGGCGCCACGTGTATCTGGTGCCGGCGACCGGAGCGATCACGATTGGCGACGACGTTTTTGCCGCACGCGACGGAGCGGCGCTGACGGGCGGCCAGACGGTGACGATCACGGCTCAAGAGGACGCCGAGATCGTTCTGGTGGACTCGGAGTAAGCTTCTTTCCCCTCCCGCAAGCGGGAGGGGGCAGGGGGTGGGCTCGCGCTCACCTCCGCCGTGACCATCGTTGAAGATACGCGCTTCGATCCGGCGCGCTTGCCGAAGCCGGGTGCCCACCCCCCAGCCCCCTCCCGCAAGCGGGAGGGGGAGCCTAGAAGAAACGCCCCCTCCCGCTCGCGGGAGGGGGAGCCAAGAAGGAAATGCCCATGACCAAGGTTCTCGTGCTCTATTACTCGTCCTACGGTCATATCGAGCAGATGGCGGACGCCGTGGCCGAAGGCGCGCGCGCCGGTGGGGCCGAGGTGGACATCCGCCGCGTCACCGAAACCGCCCCGCAGGCGGTGATCGAGGCCGCGCACTTCAAGACCGACACCGCGCATGCCGAGATCGAGGGCCCCGCCGCGCTCGAGCAGTATGACGCGATCATCGTCGGTGCGCCGACCCGCTTCGGCCGGATGCCCGCGCAGATGGCGCAGTTCTGGGATACGACCGGCGGCCAGTGGTTCTCGGGCGCGCTGATCGGCAAGGTCGGCGGTGCGTTCACTTCGACCGCGAGCCAGCATGGCGGCCAGGAAACGACGTTGTTCTCGATCATCACCAACCTGATCCATCACGGCATGACGATCGTCGGGCTCGACTATGGCTTCCAGGCGCAGATGGGCGTCGACGTGGTCAAGGGCGGCTCGCCTTACGGCGCGACGACGATCTCGGACGGCGACGGCAGCCGGATGCCGAGCAAGGAAGAACTCGATGGCGCGCGCTACCAGGGCAAGCGGATCGCCGAGACGGCGGCCAAGCTGAAGGGCTGAGCCGCGAAGGATCGCCGGGATCGACGTGCAGGTGTCGGTCCCGGCGATGGCCAATTACTGCGCGGCGTGGAGCGTGATCCGGGTCAGTTCTGATGGCCTGCCGAGCCGCAGCGCGAAGCCTGGCCACAGGGCCGTGCCGTTGCTGACGTACAGCGTCATGCCGTCGACCGCATAGCGCCCCGAGACGAACCCGCCATTGGCCGGCGCGACCAGCCGGTCCATTCCGGCGA
Source organism: Sphingomonas sp. OK281 (assembly GCF_900115295.1). Classification (GTDB taxonomy): domain Bacteria; phylum Pseudomonadota; class Alphaproteobacteria; order Sphingomonadales; family Sphingomonadaceae; genus Sphingomonas. The sequence goes on from NZ_FOVZ01000002.1 coordinate 1,085,103, forward strand.
TCATGCCGCCATGCGTATGCCCCGACAATTGCAGCGCGACGCCGTGCGCGGCCGCCTGTCGCGCCTGCCTCGGCTGATGATCGAGCAGCACGATCGGCACGTCGGGAGGTGCGCCGGCAAGCGCGGCGGTCAGGTCCGGTCCCGGCTGGCCCGCGCCCGGTGCCGACAGGTCGGTGACACCGGCGAGCACCAGCCGGCCATCGCCGCGCGCCAGCACGGCGTGCGCGTTCGGCAACATCTTGAAGCCCAGCTCGGAGAGATGGCGCATCCAGGCCGGATATTCGAAGAAATATTCGTGGTTGCCGGGGATGGCATAGAGCCCGTCGGGCGCGTGCAGATCGCGTAAAGGTGCGACGTCGCGGCGGCGCATCGCGACCGAGCCGTCGATGAAGTCGCCGGTGACGACGATCAGGTCGGCGCCCGCCGCATTGGCGCGCTCGACCAGCTGGCGAGTCCAGCGCTCGGGAAACAACCGGCTGATGTGCAGGTCGGTCAATTGCAGGATTCGATAGCCCTCGAACTGCGGCGGCAGGCCGTCGATCGCGACCGCGACGTCCTCGATCGGCGGCACGCGCACCGCGTTGCCGACGCCGATCGCGGCCAGCACCGCGGCCACGCCGCCGATCGCATAGCGGACGCCGTCGGGAACGCCCCCGCCAGCGGTCCTGCGCACGAGCATCGTCGCCAGTGTTCCGACGTCCAGCAGTATCTGCAGGACGGCCAGCAACACGATCGCGCCGAACGCCCAGTTGAACGCGACGACGACCGCGCGCGGAAACTCAGGCGCGAATATCGAGCCCGACGACAGGCGACTCCAGAAATGGAACTGCGATGCCGCGAGCAGCGCGAGGCCGACGCAGACCTTGATCCAGAACGGCAGCGACAGCGGCGAAAGCCAGCGCGCGATCACGATCAGGCAGGGCGTCGCGAAGATGAGGTTGAATATCGTCGGTCTCCGGCGGAACTGCGGCAGGGAAAGCCCGACCGGCAGCCCTCATACCGGGCCGTGTCGTCGCGCGACAGGCCTGGATCGCGCTGGGGTCACCGACGTACGACCGCATGCAATTGACGCGCGACGGTTACGACATCGGGCCCAGACACAACAAAGGGAGCCGGAGCCCCCTTTGGAACGCTGCTGCGTTCATTCGGTCGGTATCGCGTGCGTCTTGGGAACGAGGGCACGACACCGGACGAATTCGATGTGCTCCTAGTTGCTGTCGGCGTCGTCGTCCTTGTCGGCGACGATGTAGATGCCGAGACCGACGGCGACAGCCGCCAGGATGAACACGATGACGCCGCCGCCGCGACGACCGGCGAGGTCGCTGCTGCTGGTCGTGGGTGCGCCTGCGCGTACCGACATCGTCGTTGCCGCAGAGGTGGGAGCAGCGGCCACGGGGGCTGCTACGAGGGCCGTGGCGGCCAGTGCCGCAAGATACTTAGAGTTCATGGACTACCTTCCAATTGTTCAGCGTCATGATACTGAAAATGAACGGTATTTCATGTTGGAATCTGCACTAGTGCGCCAGTATTTTGCACCAGTCGCCAGCGTCAGCATGCTGCGTTCGGTCAGGCGCTGACCCGTCGTTCGCGCAACCACGCCAGTCTTCGAGGCAGACTACATCTGCAGTGTGCGAAGATGAAAGCTTGGTGCACCCGACTGGATTCGAACCAGTGGCCTCTGCCTTCGGAGTGCAGAGAAACGGGTGTTTTTGGGATTTCCTGAAACTGCTAAGTCACTATAAGATATTGATTTTCACTCCCGCATGGTCCACCAGTTTCCCACTATGTTTTCCGTACTTTTTCCGTACGGAATTAGCGGGAGGCCGGCATGGCGCTGGACTTGAGCAAAGTGAAAGAGCGGGAGGCGCTTCGCAGCAAGCGCGAGCCGTACTGGCAGAGGATCCGGCCAGGCTGCTTCCTCGGTTATCGACCCGCGGCGCGAGAAGGGGCGGGGACCTGGATCGCTCGTGCTTATGATGAGGACCAACGCTGCTATCGCTTGAAGGCCCTCGGCGACTTCGGCGCGCTACCAGGCCGTGAGCGGTTTGCCGACGCCAAGAGGGAGGCGGAGGCCTTCGCCGCATTGATAGAAGCGGGGGGGCATATTGAGGAAAAGCTTGAAACGGTAGAGCAAGCGTGTCGCCGCTATGCAGAGTCGCATCCCGACGCGGCAGGCCGCTTCAGGCGGCATATCTATTCCGATCCCGTTGCTAAAATAAAACTGGCTAGGCTTCGGCGGCATCATTTGCGCGGATGGCGCAAGCGCCTGGAAGAAAAGCCGGCGTTGGTCTCTCGGAGCAAAAAGGGGCCGCAGGTTACCCGAGATCGCGCGCTCTCCTCAATTAACCGGGACATGGCGATGTTCCGCGCGGCGTTAAATAAGGTACTCGCGCCCGGCACGCCTAATACCGAAGCTGCGTGGCAAGAAGCACTGAAGGCTATCCGAAATGCTGACCGGCAACGGACGCTCTTTCTGGATCGCGACCAGCGGCGCGCGCTCCTGAGACACGTTGCCCCGGAGGCCGAACCCTTCGTGCGGGCGCTTTGCCTGCTGCCGCTTCGGCCGGGGGCCGTAGCCAGCCTGATCGCCGGCAATTTCGACATGCGGACATCGGAGCTGACCATCGGCAAGGACAAGAGTGGCAAGCCTCGTCGGATCCTTATACCAACCGCTGCCGCCATGTTTTTTGCCGTGCAGGCAAAGGGAAAACTCCCCGATGCTCCGTTATTGGCGCGTTCCAACGGCGAGCCGTGGGACAAGGAATCGTGGAAGAGGCCAATTGCTGAAGCGGTCCTTGCTGCCAAGTTGCCATCCGGAACGACCGCTTACACGCTTCGGCATAGTACGATCACCGATCTCGTGAATGGCGGCTTGCCGCTGCTTGCCGTGGCACAGATCAGCGACACGAGCGCGGAAATGATCGAAAGGCATTACGGCCATCTTGGTCGGCATGCGGCCGCGGAGGCGTTATCCGGTCTTGCTTTATGAAGGCGCCAAGGACCAACAAGTAGTTACTGCGCCTTCGGCCGATCGTCCAGGAGGTCTACCCTGCTGGTCTTACCGCAGACCTAGGGTCTCATTTTGCTCTCACCCGGAACCGATCCTTTTCGCTTGCACCGTTTGCCGGACCTAGGCATTGGATGCCCTCCCGAGAGGGGCGATTAGCTCAGTTGGTAGAGCGTCTCGTTTACACCGAGAATGTCGGCGGTTCGAGCCCGTCATCGCCCACCAATATCCCAGCGATGTTAATGGTGTGCGGACGAACAGAGTTTGCGGCTACATCTGATGGCCCGCTTTCGGCAGCGATCCGGTTAACCGTTGCCTGATCCCTTTGGCCGAATTGTGCGAATGGGCACCTGAACCTGCCAATCTTGACGGCGGCAAGAAGCCGATCAAGGGAGAAATGTGGTTTGCGGTTTCCGACCAGCCAGTCTTCGCGATCGCTGGCTGCTGACGGCAGGTTGATCAGCAGCGCTATTTCGCAATGGTTACAGGCGACGCGAATTCGTGGGGGCGCCGATACATCCCAAAGCAATGATTACGATCCTGCGTCCTGATGATCAGACTCGCTGGTTGACAGGCAGCTACGATGACGTACTCGCACTTCGACGGCCATACCCGGCCGAACAGATGACAGTGCGAGACCCGGTATTCCCGACGCGCGGACGCGCGTGATCTATCGATGACGATCCTTACCTAAGCCCTGTGCTGGAGGGAGAGCCAAGTGCATCAAGCGCTGCGGAGACAAGCGCCGCGACCACTGTCCATCCAAGCCCATCAGCCTCTGCAAGCGCATCTTCGAGATGCTCGCGAAGCCGTTGATCGGGTTTGAGCTCGCGTTGTGGCACCGCTGCAGCCTTGAAAGGTCGACGGGTCTATGGTCGGTTCGGCGGGGACGATGTGATGATTCTCCCATCAGGTCAATTGTCGTGGAGATCCTAGCGTCGGCACGACCCGAAGCCAGCGTTTGGCCAGTGGCTTGTGACGCAAAAAGACCGAAGTGACCTGGTTGGACAGCTCGCAGTGAGTGCGCTTGCCGACCGTCGCTTCCCTCGAAACGGAGACTCGGAAGTGGTGCGTAATCATCTCAGCGCCATGCAGGCTGAGGGCAACATGGTCGCCGCGGTGGACGATGCCGAGTCGGACTGGTTGTCAGCGCGATGCAGGACGCGTGGGAAGAGGCTTCGCGCTGATGGCGGATCATGGCCAGATGGGCGCCTTCGAGATCGTAGCATCTGGTTTGCAGAGCAAACCGCCAAAACAGCCCGAGCAGTACCGACAGGGGGAGTGTTTAGCCGATTGTCTGTACACCGTGACCGACGTTAGCCGGACGAAGCGCTGATACGGCGGTCGCTCGATGATCGTGCCCGCGCTCGCATCAGCGCCGCCGTTCTGCTGCATAGTAAACCGTGTCCATGACGGTAATGGGCCGCTGTGGTGCTCAAACGGCATCAGGGTTCGCATCGCTGGCGTCCAGGCACCCGACTTTAAACGTATCGCCTTGTCGTGCTGCGGATCCGCGGCGCAACAACTACCGGTGCGACGATGCTGCGGCCAAACGCAGCCAGCAGATCGTCGAAGGTCTCGTGCCGCACACGACGCTGCGCTGCGAACCTGCCGGCGAGAGTTACAGTCGCATCGTTGCCCGGTGCATATTGCCCGACGGTCGGTATTGTCTTGTGCGGTGATCGCGTCCGGCGCGTCCGGCGCGGCCGTCCGGTGAGATCGGTATTGGCGGCAGTATCGGATGGGGGAGTGCCGTTACCTTCACTTCCGTCATAGCCTAATACTGATCGGTTGGCGCATGTGCGGTCGCCAAATGTGTAGCCGTCATACCCCAGCTTCAATGGCGCCTATGTTGTCTATGCTGCTCGCTGCACATGCGATCGGGAGGGGCCCACATAACGCTAGAGCAGGTCACTCGTAACGGCACGATGGGCAGGCGGCGCCAGCGTTCGCGCCGTCGTGAGGGACAATGTCCGGCCCAGGCGCCTGAACCGCGCTTGTACAGGACGTAGTGACGGCCGTTTAGAGAAAGTTCACCGTCGACGCGCTTGGCCACCGACGCGAGGCCAGCGCTTATCGTGCGTTCAAATCCCCGGAGGAAATGATCTGGCAATCCAAGGCGTATTCCAAAGCACTGCGCGCAAGCGTCGATAGCGCGCGGATCTGCGCCTTCGATATCAGCAAGTTGCCCTGTTAGTACCGTCAGGGAATGCCCGCGATCCATCCACTTGGCGTGCTTTTCATCGGTACGCCACAGTAACGACACACACTTGTATCACCGCCCGACCCATGGAATACGGTACGACTCCGGGATCGTCGGTGCATACCAAATATGCATTTCATTCGGCCAAACATTTGCTTGAACATTCGGATCTCCTATTTGACGGAGCGTGCCGCACCTTGCTTTCGCGTTCTACTAAATTTCCCGTCACGAAGTCTCGAAAATGAACATTATCACGACTGGGATCGCCACGGCTATGGTAGGGATTAACGCGTAATTGCGACAGCCCTAATCCGAACTTTTGGTTCCCGCGAGCCGTACCACTCGGGTGAGCGGTTTTACGTTTGGGGGAAACATCACCGTCGCGAAACGCGCGCCACCTGTTGATGCGGTGATCTCGTATCATCGACGTCCCGCAGCTTGAACACTCCGACCGCCAGTCGGTAGTATCATGCCAGACTTTCGTCTTTCGTCGATGATGACCGATTAACGAACAAAGCAACATCGCAACCTGTCACGTCTCCGTCTTGAGCCCTTGTGTACGTAAGCTTCTTTTGCCGATTGACGCGTCCGAGCCACAGCGACGCCCACCAGATTCCTGCTTCGCGTTTACGACGCTGACGGCGCCGTTCCGACCTTTGTCGACGCGCACGAGACTGCAGGATCGAACGGGTGCCGATCAACCCCGCTGCTACAGCCGCAACGATCGCAAGTGGTTCCAACATGTAACGCTCCATACCGGTCGGCGCAGATCGCTATAAACGTCGCACCGGGGCCGGCGAGGGTTGCTTCCTTACATCTGTGCCAAATGAGGATTAGTGGATGCAGCAGCAGCAGCGTTGCGCCGGCCGCGGCTGGAGGAGCTTGCTCGCCTCACCTCGCTAGGGTCAGGACCGATTGGTCTGAAAGGCTCGATCTGGCTCAGGCTCTGTGAGGAGACCGAGTATGAGCGACCTGTACTGGCTTACCCACGAGTAGATGGCGCGGCTCGAGCCGTAATTTCCCAAGAGCCACGGCAAGCAACGGGTTGATGACCGGCGGGTGTTAAGCTGCATCGTCTGCGTCAACCGCAACGGGCTGCGCTGGTGCGATGCCCCTCGGGAGTATGGTCCACACAAGACGCTGTACAACCGGTGAAGCGATGGGGCGAAAGGGGCGTATTCCTCCGCATGATGGAGGGATTGGCCGCCGCGAGCGCCATGCCCAAGACAATCATGATCGACGCTACTTACTTGAAAGCACACCGCACGGCATCGAGCCTGCGGGTTAAAAAGGGGGCCTTGGGCGTCTCATCGGGCGCACCAAAGGCGGTATGAACACCAAGGCTTTCCTGAGCTTGTCGAAGGGCTGCTCACCGTCACCGATGCAGAAGGTAGACCGCTCAGCTACTTCATGACCGCTGGGCAGGTCAGCGACTATGCCGGCGCTGCCACGCTGCTTGAGGATCTACCCAAGGCGCAGTGGGTGCTGGGCGACCCCGGCGATGATGCAGACTGTACCGGGTCGCTCTTCCGGCAAAGGGCATAACGCCCAGCATTCCGCGCCGAAGATCCCGGATCATCCCCGTCAAATACGATAAGCTCTGCTACCGAAGCCGGCGCCGTATCGAGATGGTGATCGAAAACTTGAAGAACTGGCGCCGCGTCTCCACTCGCTACGATTGATACCCGACCGCTTTATTCTCCGCTGTGGCCTCGCCGCCGCCGCCATATTCTGGCTCTGATCAACAAGTCCAACGCCTAGGCCGTGAATGGCGGATGATGGGTCCCGTGTGATGTTTTTCACTCTCCAGGTTAGACCGGCCGTCAATAGCCAGTCTTCAAACAGCTACTTTCGACGTTACCTCTGCTTTTCTTTTTCCAAATAGTTTCCATCCCAGAAATCCTGCCGCGAGAAGACCTACGACGACCCAGGTCAGATTCCCGAGCAAGCTCGCCACGGTCTGAACCTGATCGCTGAATTGGCGTCCAAGCGAGACGTATATAAAAAGCCAGAGCAGTTCGCCGGCGACGTCGAGCAGGATGAACCGTCCCCAGGGGTATTCCGTAAGGCCGCTCGTTACATTTATCCAAGGTCCAAGCGGGCCGATCAACCAGCGGCTGAAGAAGATACCCCAACCTGCCCATTTGCGCGAGTAGGTCTCCGCTTGCGCCACCTTGTCAGCGCCACCAATGCGCTTCGTCACGGCCGTAAGAAGCGGGCGGCCCCCGTAACGACCAAATGCATAGCCGATCTGGTCGCCAAGCACAGCGCCGGCCGCACCTGAAAGCACTACCGGCCAGAAGCTTAGTTCACCCTGCGCGACGAACGATCCCATTGCGATCAGCGTCAACGAGCTGGGGAAAGGAAGCCCTGCAGCCGCCAGCACCATCGCGCCAAACAGTGCGGGCAAGCCGTAGGTCGTCAGCAGTTCGAGCAGCTGTTCCGTCACGACATCGATCTCTTCGGCGGGGAAGACTGCAATGGCGGGGCAGGTGGTGGGTAGGGCGGCCGGGCGTGGACGATCGCGTAAGTAAGCTTGGCTTCGATCTGTGTCATTGTTTGTCCGGTGTCCTGCGCGATGCGGCCGAGCGGACGGCGATCGGGTTCCGGCGGCAGGCTCAGCGCGCGGTGCAGGACGTGGGGTGGCACATGATACGAATGCGCGACGTACCCTATCGTCATCCAGCGCTCGATCGGTTCGTCACGGTGCGCGTTCCAGTAGATCGCGTCGCTAACGGTGCGCGCCGCATGGTAGCCGGTGAACGCCACCATGGCGACGAACAGGGCGATCAGCAGGCGCCGCCACATACGGTCGCGCGTCATCCCATTCCGCGTCAATTCATCTCGTGTCATCCTAAGGCAATCCTGACTCCCAAAGCAGCGATCAATGCCAGCGGCATCGCCACCGCGCCGACCTTCAGGAACCGCCAGAACCCGATGTCCTCGCCCTCCCGCCGGATCGCCTGCAACCACAATATCGTCGCCAAGCTGCCGGTGATGGACAGATTGGGGCCAAGGTCGACGCCGATCAGCAAGCCGTCGACGACCAGCTTGGGCGGCTGGGCCTGGGCAACCGCGGTGCTGGCAACCAGGCCTGCGGGCAGGTTGTTCATCAGGTTCGATCCGAACGCCAGGATCGTCCCCGATACCGCCGACGCCTGCGCCGGATCGGCCGACGCGGTGCGGATCGCGTGCGCGACCCACGCGATCACGCCGGTCAGGTCGAGCGCCTCGACCAGGACGAACAGTCCCGCGACCAGCGGCAGCACGCTCCACGAGATATCGCGCAGCAGCGCGACCGGCGACGACCGGGCGATCGTGCAGACCGCCAGCGTCGTGACGATACCGGCGATCGCGGTCGGCAGGCCGAGCTCGATATCGAGCGCGGATACGGTCAGCAGCACGATCGCGGTGGTGACGATCCCGACGAACGCGGCCTTGCCGCCCGCGGTCAGCGGGGTGCGCTCGACCGCGCTGGTGCAGCTACCTGCCAGCCGCGTGCGCTCGAGCCAGCGTAGCACGGCGAAGGTGACGACGATCGACGCCAGCGACGGCAGCGCGAACGAGGCGAACCACTGGCCCAGCGGCGGCATCTTGCCACCGTAGAGGACGAGGTTGGCGGGGTTGGAGATCGGCAGGACGAAGCTTGCCGCATTCGCGATCAGCGCGCAGGCGAACAGCAGGGGCAGGGGGTCGGCCTTCGCCTTCTTTGCCGCGGCATAGACCGCCGGGGTCAGCACCACCGCGGTCGCGTCGTTCGACAGGAAAGTTGTCGTGACGATCCCGGTCACGTAGACCAGCGCGAACAGCCGTGCGGTCGATCCCTTTGCGTGGATCGCCGCGGTCGCCGCGACCCAGTCGAACAGGCCTTGCGCGCGGGCAACCTCGCTCAGCAGCATCATGCCGATCAGGAACAGATAGACGTCCATCCCCTTGGCGACCGCGCCGATCGCCGCGGGGAAGGGCATCAGCCCGAACAGCAGAAGCAACGCTGCCCCTGCCACCGCCCAGATCGCCTCCGGCCAGCGGAACGGTCGTGCGATCACCGCAGCGGTCGAGGCAGCGCAGATACCCCAGGTGGCGCCGGTAGTGAGGATCACCAGTGCTTCCCGTTCCTGTTCGGGCCGAGCTGCGTGCCGGCGATGCCGTGCTCGGGCCATGCGCCGATGCTGTGGAGATCGCGACCCGGCGCGATCGGCACACCGCGACGCGGGATATCCGCTTCGCCGCGGACCAGGACTTCGACCATATCGCGGTCGGTGCCGACGCTGGCCGCAACGCGGTGGAGGCCGGCGTCGAGCGTGATGCTCAACGACCAGAGCGCCGTGCCCGACACGGCGAGCATCGGCTGGGCGATGCCGTCGTCGACCGACAGCATCACCGGCTGTGTCGTGCCGCCGAACAGCTTGGCGACAATCTCGACCTCGCCTGGCCGCGGGACCTGTGTGGCATCGGCGGGGCGCGTCACCAGCCGGATGTCGGCAGGCGCGACGATCTGGACGAACGGCCAGTCGCTACCGGTCTCTTTGAACCGCCAGCTCGGCACGCGGCCGCGGACCGTGACGATCGAGAAACCGGGCTTGCCGTCGTCTTCCTCGATTTCCCCGATCGAACGCGTTGCGCCGTAGACGACCCGTCCGTCGTTGAGCAGCTCGTTGTAATGCGTATGCCCGGTATCGACGAAGGCGACGCGGGCATCGGCGAAGATGCGGGCGATATCCTCGCCATCCGCGGCAAGGTCGCCGGGATAGGCATGCATGAACACGAGCGGCGTCTGCCGCTCCGCCTCGGCGCGCGCGAGTTCCTCCAGCAAGCGGTTGCGGTGGTGCATCGTCAGCCGAAAATCGGGGCCGCCCGCACCCGCCGAGATGATGTCGAGGAAGATGCAGCGATGCCCGGCGATGACCTCGACCTCGGGCCGGTTCGCTTCGGCAAAAGCGGCGTCGTAATGCGCGAGATCGCCGAGTTCGAAATCGTGATCGCCGGGGATGACCCGGTAGGGCAGGCGCAGCGGGGCGAGCGTATCGGTGATGACCCGGTATTGTTCGGCCGTCGCGTGATTGGCATTGTCGCCGGGCAGGTAGACGAAGTCCGCGGCGTCGCCGAGATGCGCATTGATCTCCGCGACGATCGCGGCAAGCCGGTCGCGGCTCTGCCAGCCGTTCGCCTCGTCCATGTGCAGATCGCCGATGTGCACCCACGTGATGGAGGAAGGGTGGGTCACTTGTGCGTCTCCGGCATGGCAATGAGGTACAGCACGAACCCCGCCGACGCGATCCCGGCGAGCGTCAGGAAGCTTGCACTGTATCCGGCCCAGACGATGATCGATCCGGCCAGCGTCGCCGACAATGCCGCCCCCAGGCCGAACACGCTCGACACGACGCCCTGGCTGACGTTGAACCGGCCGGATCCCTTGGTCAGGTCGGCAACGATCACCGGGAACAGGGCGCCGAAGATTCCCGCGCCGATCCCGTCGAGCGCCTGCACGCTGACCAGCCACCAAGGATCGTTCGACACGGTGTAGAGCGCGCCGCGCGCCGCCAGGAAGCCGAACGCGACCAGGAAGATCGGCTTGGTGCCCCAGCGCTCGGTGTTGCGCCCGACGACGATCGCGACCGGCACCATCACGAGCTGCGCGGCGACGATGCAGGCGGCGGTCAGCGACGTCGCCTTGTCGGTGCCGACGGTGCGACCGAGCAGCTGGCTGACCGAGGTCAGCATTGCCGCATTTGCGAGATGGAAGGTGAACGCGGCCGCCGCGAAGATCATCAACGGGCGATTTTCGATCAACGTCTTCCAGCCGCTCGGCTCCTCGCAGTCTTCTTCCGGCTCGCAGTCGAGGCCGCGCGCGACCGCATTGTCGATGTCGTCGTTCTTGAGCCGCCCCGCGACGATGACGCTCGCGACCGTCAGCCCCGCCATCAGCCAGAAGACGACGACCGGACCGAACGACCAGGCAAGGACGCCGGCAAGCGCTGCCGACACGGCATTGCCGGCGTGGTTGAACGCCTCGTTGCGACCGACCCGCTTGGCGAACAGCTTCGGCCCGACCAGTCCCAGCGTGATCGCCGAGATCGCCGGCGCAAAGATCGCGCCCGCCGCAGCCGCGATCGACTGGGTGACCGTCACCATCGTGAAGCCCGATACGATCGGCAGCGACAAGCTGCTCAGTGTTACCAGCAGGGCGCCAGCGATGACGATGCGCGGCTTGTTCTTCGCCCGGTCGATCAACCCGCCCGCTGGCGTCTGCGACAACAGGCCGACGATCCCGGCGATGGTCAGCACGAGGCCGACCGTCGCTTCGTTCCAGCCATGCGAAGGCCCACGTACGACCAGCAGGTAGATCGCGAGATACGGCCCGAGTCCGTCGCGGACGTCGGCTAGGAAAAAGTTGAGCGCGTCGAGCGTACCTGTAGGCACGCTGCGCTGCGCCGTGTCTTTCGTCTCGGGCATGGCTGCCGCAGAGGCCATCGGGTTTCTCCAGATTTCGCGTAAAGAACAATGCAGCGGGCAGTAAAGCGCGTCACAGACGGTAGCCTGAACGATGCCGTTCAGGTTGCATTTACAATGGCTTAAGGCATGCCGTATTGGCTGCGCGATATCGTTTCGGAGCGCATACAAGTTCCGAAGTGGACCGATATTCATAAAAAATAACGATACATGACAATCTGTTAAAGCTTGTATGAATGAGAATTCGCAGTTGGGTAGAGAGCGTTAACTATGGTGCGCGTTCCATGGGGCGTTGATGGGCATGCCCCTGGACTGGCAAACTGTAGATTGAGGAAAATCCGATGGAATGTCCCGAGTCTGACGAGTGTGGGCAAGGTGGCGGCCGGAGCTGTTGTTGAGGGAAGCGACAGTTTCGCAGCCGACGAACGGCCCCGGCCCCGGACCCGGCCCCGGACCCGTGCGCGTGATGTTGAGGCACCAGAAGCGGTCATGGTGCCGAGATGAATGGGTATTCGAAGTTTGGGAGCGGCCGAGGCCGCCTGGGCGTCCGGATGTGGGTCTGGCTGGAAGCCGTAAGGCAGTGTGGTATCGCCCACTTGCAGATATTCGCCCGTTAGATCACGTTGATGTCCATGACATACGGATCGGTCGCCCGCTGGTACCCTGTTCCAGAACTAGCTGAACGCCCGGCTAGCATCTTTGACTTGAACTGGCAGGGTGGTGAGCAGCGACTTATCGCGACGGTGCGTTACGCGATGAACGCGGACGAAAATGAAAATAGTTCCAGCAGCGTGGTGACTTTTGACGATGTGGTCGCCTTCCAAATGCTCGATGAAAACATGGACGTGACAGAGGTAACGGACGACGACGCAATGCTGTTGAAACTCCCGTATCCATATGGAGGCCGCTGGCCTTACCTCCAGGTTCATGCTTCCGACTGGATCAAGCAACTGGCTGAGCGCGACGGCACTTGGGATGCCGCTGACTTTCAACATTTCGTCATCACAAGCCGGAATATGCATTTGCATGTAGCATGTCACACGCCGTCATGTACTGGCTACGACCCAGCGGTGTGATCGCGAACGTCCGCTTCCCTCTCAACCCAGCCATTCCGCTCACGCCGCTTGCGGACATTCTAACAGTCTGTTCAAACGGCCAATGATCGCGATTCTGCGCCTTATCGCAGCCTTGGCTGCTGCTCTTGTGGGTTGCCATGACAGCGATGCGACAGAACGCGATGCGTGCGTACACGTTAATGGAAGCTATAGATCGGTTTCTATCGATCTCTCAACTCTGTTTCTTGTTCCGGCCGACAAGGGAATCGAGAAGGCAGCAAGCATGATACCTCGCTGTTATTCCAAGCTTCCGTTAGGATCGTATAAGAATTACCTCATGCGCATCGGCGTATACTTTGGCGACGGCGGGACATATGTTGCTTACCGGGTCGCAGGCGTGACGCATACGGTGCTACTATTCAGGGTCAACCAGAACGGCGACATACTTGATGCGAGTCGAACAACGCGCCCTTTCATTACTGAAGCCAACGTCCGTCAACCGCTTCATCCCGTTCATTCTCGTTCGCCCAATTGCAGACACTCGCTTGATGCTAACAAAGCCATATGCCGGTTGCATCGCCCTTAATGCCTCCAATAACTTCACCGCCTTTGTCTCAGAAGTAAGCCTCCGACGGGTGCCGCCTGGCTGGTCGCGGCGCGAGGATAAAGGGCGTCCTTACAGCCGTACGTAAAGACGTCCGTACCGACCATGGCGCAGATGACAATATTGGCGGGGCCGGAGCGTCGCCGTCGCTGGAGCGATGAACAGCGCGAGCGGATTCTTTCGGATGCGTTTCAATCAGGTGCCAGGGTCTGCGACGTAGCGCGTCGTCATGACGTCGCCCGCAGCCTGATCTACCAGTGGCGGCGTGCGGCGCGGCGCTCGGCGGAGCCGGCGTTCATGCCGGCGGAGCTGTTGGACGAGCCGCCTGAGAAGGCGTCCGAGACCACGCTCGCTATCGTTCTCGATCTGGCCGACGGCGGACAGCTGAGGATTTTCGCATCGGCGTCGCCGGCGTTGGCGGTCGCGGCGCTGAAGGCGATGCGATGATCCCGTCGGACGCGCGGGTGTGGATTGCGATTCGGCACACCGACAGGCGCAAAGGTATGTAGGGACTGGCGTTGCTGGAACAGCAGCGTCGGTGTTCGAGCGGTTGAGCCATGCTCGCGATGCTGCCTATGCCGCAGTCGACACTGCGCTGGGGTCGGACCGGGTGCGCGCCTTGATGCTCGATCTGACCGAGTGGCTGACGTGCGGGGCGTGGCGCACCAAGCCGTCGATGCGCGATGCACGGGACGCGTCTGCGCGGCACTTCGCGGCGGGAACGCTGCACGCCCTATTTTGTCGCGTGAGCAAGCGTGGTCGTTCGCCTTCGACACTGGAGGACGAGGAGCGCCATGAAATCCGGAAGACCGCCAAAAGGCTGCGCTATGGCGCGGAGTTTCTCGGCTCCGTCTTCTCGCGCAGGAAGCGTTCACGTCGTTACGGGAATTTCGTGGGATCGTTGGAGGAGCTACAGGAGCAGCTTGGCGCACTAAACGATATGGCGACGGCGCGGGCGGTCCTGGACCGGTTCGGCCTGCGCGATGACCCCGTAGCGAAGGGCCTGCTGGTGCATCGGAAGAAATCGAAGACATCGACGCCGCCGCCCAGGCGTACGACGATCTTTTCGATCGCAAGACTTTCTGGGGTTAGGGGCGGGGGATCAACGCCCGGCCGGACGATCGAGCGTCGGAACGATCGGCTGATCCCCTTGGTAAGTTCGAAGATGACGCGGCCGAAAGTTGGAACCCAAGTAGGTTATCTCAAGCGTCCGAGTAGGTTCATGCCTACAGCAACAGGTCACCGCTTATGCCGGCGGATTGTCGCACGACAATGTTACCGGCTCAACGCGAAGCGGCGGCAATGTTCCAGATAGCCAACTTCGTGAGCCCCAGCCATGGTGACGATAGATTGCCACAGCCAAGACGGCGCATCGAGTTTGTCATCGCGATCGGTCAGCATGTCGCGCCATGATAATCGGGCACTATTAGTTAATTGCCGGGCGTGCGCCTGGCCCACGACGAACGACAGATATGACGCGGCCGCGATAGCTTCCTTGCGGCTGAACTGATCAACCTCAATTTTGAGATCCTGCGGCGCCAGTTCGCGTAGCACGACTGGCTTATCCAGAAGGCTGGCCGCAATCATTCGCTCTCCAAGGTTGGGCGACAGCGCTTTGGCGCCTGCAACCACGCGCTCGGCGGGATCCTGCGGCATTGCCGGTTTATTTCTTATCGGCACCACGGGTGAGACCGCCTCCTTGATGTCGACCAGCGCAAGCCGCTCATTCTTCGGCCTGCCATCGGAAACACAAATCAGCACCGCGAACCTGAGGCGCCCAAGCGAGCTGCACCCCTTCCGCCAGTATGCCGCGTCGACGACCCGAAGGCTTCCATCATTTGCCAGGCCGGCGAGCGCCAAGCTTCGCGCTCGTACCTGCTCCTCGGCGAACAGCGCGACAATCGCGTCTTTTTCCTGGGCGGCAAGCTTCCAGAAACGCTTGTTATGCGGGATCGTTGGTTCGACATCCTCGAGCCGATCCTTTGCAAGATGCCGCCAACGCCTGCCGATCGCCTCCCGTCGCACCGCCCGTACTACATTGGGTTCGCGAGGATCGTCGTCGACGGTCGGGGTTAGCGCCCGGCTATATCCATCGATCATTGCCTCGATCATTTGTGCGGTCGTGACGCCCGGCAGGTCGGAGCTGCGCGCGGCGGTCTCGAGTGAAAGCCCGAGGCGAATGAGGTCGTAAGCGGGGTTGGCGATCACGGTCTGGTCAAGATCGCGGATCTGGATATCGACGCGATGATCGGCGTCGGCCACTGGGCCAAGATTGCCGAGATGACAGTCGCCGCAAATCCATACGGCCGGGCCGTCCGGAATGCTTGCGGCAACGGGCGAGGCTTCGAGCCACTCGTAAAACTGCGCCGTGTTGCCGCGAACATAGGCATGGACCGATCGCGACATTTTAAGGGCGCGAGTTCGCGCCAGCACGACCGAGCGCTCGGCGGGGTTCACGGCCATGGGTAAACTTTCAAAACAGGGAGGCTGACAGACTATTTGGTGGGCTATCGAAGGCGGTGTCGCGATTACAAAGACCGTAGCGCACAGGCAACACCGTCACGGCTCAAACCACGCCCGCCCGCTGCTGCGAGCTGCTCGTCTACCACAAGCTGTTCTAAGCGAGACACAAGCCGATCAAGTTCCCGACGGCATGTATGTGCCGGTTTGCCAGCTAACGCCGGTAATGAATGAACGTCTGGAGCTGGATATAACAAAGGGTCGCGGAACGACGGGAACGGGTTTGGCCGGAAGGTCTCGGGCGGGCGCGTTCGCCCATTGATAGCCGGTCTTGAAGGGTATCAGCTTGCCAAAAAGCGATCTTTCATTCCGCCTTGGCGAATGGGCGTGCTGAAAATATTGTCATCGGTGGCGTCAATCTCAACGGCCGGCATGTTCATGGCCGGATGCTCGCAACAGGTGCCCCGTGCTTGCAAGCCTCCTAGATCGTATTGGCAATAACACCATAACTTCGGTGGCATTCAGCCAGTAATAAACCTGGTGGTGCTAACGCACGGTGAAGCGCTATACTGGAACGGCACGGCTGTTTCGTCGGTGCGACTTAGGGATTGTTTGGAAACATCACATCGGTCGCCCGTCTCCGACTATCCTCGCGCGTCGATCTAGCTACTTCGATGTGCGAGTCTGTTTAGAGCGGTATGGAACGAAATTCCCGATCGTACAGCTACCGCTGGGCTTCCCCGATGGTACACCGATCGTATGTGCAATGTCGCCGCGGCACAGCCGCGCCTTGAACGGGTAGGTGATGAGCGTATCGCCAAACGAAACTCCTTCGCAGCCACCGCTGGTTTCAGTAACATAAACTAGCTTCGGGCTAACCCAGTATATCAGCTTCGTGCCATAAGCCGATAATCGCGGGTGCGACCGTTGGGTGTTAAAGCAAGTCTCTTCGGATCCAGCCGTCTTTCCGGCGAGCAATTTGTCATACGCGCGCTCAGCGCGGCCTGGCCGCTCTGGCTGCGATGACGACGCGGATGCGGCGACGATAGCGGCAATACTAAGCGCGCTTACCGCGATTGAGGTCATCCCGAAATGCATAATTCAAATTTCTTTCATTCTGTCTGCCTTGCGAATGATAACAGCGAAGAGAATAGTTGGAAGCACCGGTTCCAACCTGCTGTTTCATAGGCGCCTGCCGCTCAATTCGGAATGAAAAGCTGCATAGTCGTTTACGCCCACACCCGGACGTTAGGGCTAACAACGCAGATGCCTGAGAATGGCCTTTCGTTCAGGCATTTCCTAGCCAGTTTGCGTATCTCGGCACCTGCAGATTCAGCAAGTATATCCGCAGCTACTATGCATCCTTCTTATGCGATGCCCGTTCTAACGTCGTTAAAATGCTGACGTGAGAATGGCAAAAATCTCGTAGGATGGGCAAGGGTTCTGGTAGGACACTCTCTTGGGACTGCAGAAGGCCGGCTTCTTGCAGTTGATCCACAAATCTGTGAGATTTTGCACCGTGAGGAACGAGATTTAATTGGAGTCACCTTCCAATCGCTCACCCACCCCGATGACCTTGATAAAAATGTGGCAGCAATCATGGCTCTTCGGGTTCAAGATGGACCCTTATCGCTCCGAAAACGATATGTCCGCCCGGACGGATCATCCATTTGGACAAGCATCCAAGTTTCCCGACTGCGGGCAGATGACGGAAGCAAACTGATCGGAACGATTCAGGTTGTCGGCGCAATGTCGCTGGACGCTACACCGAAAGACCTTTGGAAATCGGCTATACGAGTTTGCGGGCTCGTCGAGCGTCGTCGAGTCGAGTTAACTGATGACCTTTTCAGCGACTATCCGTGGCTCATCCTACTGCAGATTTATCTGGCTGAAGCGGAGGGGCGAACTGCAGATCTAACTGGCATCGCGGAGATGGTTCGCATGCATCTAGAGTTGTTAGAACGTTGGCTAAAGGTTTTGGAAGGCACGGGTCTTATTGAGCGAACAGGCTCGGTGCGGCACGCGCCACAGCTTACGGTGACGGGATTATTTAAGGTCGAAAAACTCCTCAACTCGAATATCGACTACTGAGAATATTCTCATGTTCAATCGCAGCCAACGCTTCGCTAACGTGGATCGCGACTATAAAAAATCCGCTCTGTCCCCAAAACTAAGTGCTTATCTTACGAGGCCTTCGGCCTTGATCGCCATTTCTGCGATTTCTCGATGAAAAATGAATATCGTTCCCGCGATGTGTCCAGCGCGGTAATTACCGGACTTCGTGCTAATCGTCGGTCACATTCGGCTTGATGTGACCGACCGCGTCCGATCTCTAGGTGCTTAGTCCCGGTATTTGGTGGATCGGATCGACGATGAACCTGTCCGGCTCTGACGTACAGGTTTTGGCGATGTATTCGCAAGGCGTGAGGCCATTGAGCGTTTTGAGCCGAGGAGCGCTGGGTGCAGATACGTGGACAGGCGAGCTGCCGCGCCGATGGCACACCGCTAGCACTCGTCGGGGCAACCCAGGACGTGACCGTGCGGAGGCGTGCTGAGGAGCATCGGGCCCTTTTGGCTGATGAGCTGAGCCACCGGGTGGGAATACGCTCGCGTCCCTTCAGACGATCGTTTCGCAAACGATGCGCCGCGCGAGCTCTGTGCAGGAGGCTGGTACAACGTTGGAAGCACGCATACACGCGATGTCCGCCGCGAATGACTTGCTGATCAGTGGCCGGGTCGAGAGCACGTCCCTGCGTGCGCTGGTCGAGCGCACACTTACCCCCTTTGGAGTGGAAGGCGGTCAACGGTCCAAGCTTTCCGGGGGGCACCTTCAGCTCCCGCCCCGCCTTGTCGTCGCAGTCGCGCTTGGTCTCTACGAGCTTGCGACCAACGCAGCAGAATATGGCGCTCCCTCGACCGCGTATGGGGTGATTGATCTGAGCTGGAAAGTCGTGGGCGGCTGATACCCGTACGAGCTCCACCTGACTTGGATCGAGTCAGGAGGCCCACTGGTTGAGCCGCCAACGCGGACCAGTTTTGGCCCACAGCTCATCCAGCGTGTTTTGGCGCACGAAACCAGTAACGGCCAAAATTTCATACCTTCCAGGTGGCGTGGTGTTTGAGTCCGTCGCACCACTGATCGACGGCGCCGACAACACCAATGACACCGAGCGGCAGGCAAGAACTAAAGAAAGGCACTGAAGGGCTGTTTGCGCTTAGCGGGGGTCCAGTCTCTCGCGATCCGGTGGATTAAAAAGGCATTGGAAGCCATCGTCAGTAGCGCGATTGGCATGTTACCTTACAGATCGCTCTGTTTGCCTGGCCTAGTGGGCTGCGTCTCATTTGTATTTGAGAACGGAACAACGGTCCGTCCCCACAGGGTAGCAAGGACGGACCGGCCTCAGCCGGAGGACGACCGCGGCGATGCATAAACGCTATCCGTCATGTTAGTTTCCAAAGCCTATGGCAGCTTGCCTCGGCTTCGAGCTTTCGTCCTGAAGGTCGTGTCGCAAACGCTTAGCAAACGCTGTTTTGAGGAAGCCAGAAGGGCGTCGAGGCGATCGACGGCAGCGCAATCCGGCTGGGAAGCGTTTCATAGCAACGCCGAAAATGACATTCAGCGAGCTGGAATCAGTAGTTCAGCTGGCGTCAACGGTATGCGAAGCAGGCCCGCCTACTGCAAATATAGCTATGATTAGCACTAACATATGTTAGTACTATCCCGCGTACATTTGTAACCATGCCAACGCCTAGTAATTAACAGTTTATTAACAGAAGCTTACATAGTCTGCCTAATGCCGGAATAATCATTAGTCTATTTCAATGGACTGTGATAGTTTACTTTGTAGCAGAGTCTAATAGATTTGTCATAAAGCAAGAGTGCACGCGATGTTGCCTTGCATTTGCAGGGATCGATCATGAACATAGCCAACATCAGTCCGCTCGTTCGTATGGTCGACAAACTTGCGCTCCACGCGCCGATCTCGGTGGAAGATCGTGTCAGCCTGCTCGAACTACCGTACGCGTCGCGCTTTTTTGAAGCCGGTAGTTATCTGCTTCGAGATGGCGATACGCCTGATCAATGCGGTATGCTGGTTTCGGGTTTCGCCTACCGCCATAAAATCAGTGTGGAAGGCCTGCGCCAGATCGTCTCGATCCATATCCCCGGCGAGATCTATGATCTGCAACAACTGCATCTCGCCACTGCAGACAATAATGTGCAGGCCCTGACACGGTGTGAGGTCGTGACAATATCGCACAAGGCGCTGCGCCGGCTTGCGGCGGAACGCCCGTCGGTCGCGGACGCGCTCATTGTGACAACGATCGTCGAATTATCGATGTCGCGGGAGTGGATGCTTGGGATCGGACGGCGCGACGCACGCACGCGCCTTGCCCATTTGCTATGCGAGTTCGCTTTCAGGCTCGACAAACACGACCTGCCGCCCGGTCAAGCATACGAACTGCCGATGACGCAGGAGCAACTGGCCGATACCCTTGGTTTGACGGCTGTCCATGTCAACAGGATCTTGAAAGGTCTCGTGAGCGATGGTCTGATTGTTCACAGCAAGCGCGGTGTGACCATTCCGGATTGGGAGGTATTGATAGCGGAAGCAGGGTTCAATAGTCGATATTTGCACATGAACCCACCTGATGCGACAGTGCGGCCACCCGATCGTGCTTAGGACATCGAAGTCTTCTCATCGCCGACAGCTTTTCGCAAATGTGCTGGTACCATTGGGTAGGTCACGGTGTCATTGAAGCGCGCGTAGGGGCTCAGCACATCCACCAATTCTGATCACCGCAACGCGACAGCGAAATGGTCGCCACTCGAAGCGGCGCTGCGCAGATCAGCCGATGTTAACAGGGCCGTAGCTGCAGTCTGGCTGACTTTGATGTGGAGCGCAGTCCTGGTCGTGGATGATGCGACAGGCCCGCATCTCTCTCTGAACGCTGTATATCTGGCGCCTCTGTGTTTCACCGTATGGTGCCTTGGCAGGATTGCCGGTCTCGTATTCGGCCTCATCGCGGTCGCCATAACCCTGCAGCTCAACGGCTTTGGCGATGGCCTTTCCGCACAGATGTCGACCGTTTCGACGTCGACCGCCGCCTGGAATGTTGGCGTAAGGGTCTTTGGTGTAATGTTTATCATTCTGTTCGTCGGAGCTTTCCGCCGAACCTTCGATCAGGAGCGGGCCAACGCCCAGATCGATCCCCTGACCGGCCTGGGCAATCGTAGGGCATTTAAAAGGGAGTGTAGCAGTCTGGAACTGACCAGCGCGCGAGATAATCGGATCCTCCTGTGCGGGTTGATCGATGTGGACGATTTCAAGGCGATCAACGACCGCTATGGCCACGCCGCAGGAGACGATGTCTTGAGTATCGTGGCAGATGCCCTTCTCTCTGCCGTCCGGCCCTATGACGTGACCGCGCGCTTGGGCGGCGACGAGTTTGCATTCTGTCTCGCCGTTCGCGACACGGCATCCGCAGAAAGAAAAAGCGGTAAGATCCATGATGCCATCATGGCTGCGCTCGCCCAGACGAACTATGGCGCAACCTGCAGTTTGGGAGCAGCGACGGGCGTAGGCGTGGCGGAGACGCTGCGCGTCGCCGATCAAACATTGTACCGGGCCAAAGACGCCGGAAAGAGCATATGGGCCTTTGAGGTTGGGCCTGCAGAAAAAAAGTGAAGCCGGGAAGGCCACGGACCGTCAACTGTGTCCAGAAAGCGATACCCCGTGTATAGCCTGCTTATCACCGAGATAGACCGGCGGACATCGTAATCTAAGAGTCAGAGGATTACTTTGCCACGATAATATACGATTATTATTAGAATTAATGAATTAAGTGCTAAAGCACTTTTAATCGTGGAGATGCGCTCTTATTCACTGACGTGAGTATCAACGCCGGGAAATTGATACACGGAGTGGGGAGGTTGGTTAGCTCTTCATGCGACAGCCGTCCCCAGATCTTGCCCTGCTGTACGGCCCGGCAATCTGCCGCTGCCTCGCCAGGGGCAAAGATCTGATGTGCACATTCATGTGTGTGCCAGAAAAGCTGTTGTGCACGGGGAAGGTCGAGCACGCGCGGATGAAGGATAATACGACCTTTGTATGCCGCAACGACGTCGTTGATGGGCTGGATCATCGTACCGACCGGGCCTCAGATCGCGCGGTAGCTTGCAAGCCGCAACGCACCCGGAAGAATAAGTTGTTGGGCCACCGCTGGTTGCGGGGTGAGCGCGAGAAGCGACGCCGCTGCACATGCGAGAAAGTTTCTGAGCATGGCGATCCTCGCCCCGCGAGGCGCGAGGACGAACGAGAGTGGAATTGATCGGATCTTGCCAATCGAGC
Organism: Sphingomonas sp. OK281; assembly: GCF_900115295.1. GTDB lineage: Bacteria > Pseudomonadota > Alphaproteobacteria > Sphingomonadales > Sphingomonadaceae > Sphingomonas. The sequence goes on from NZ_FOVZ01000002.1 coordinate 1,107,232, forward strand.
GCGGCGACATGGAGTAGAGGGCGTTCGCTGCTAGCCAGGCAGAGAAGCAAGATGGCGATCTAGACCAAGGCCGATAGCGGCAACGCGGTCACTACGCCGCGCATAACAGGGCTAGCTGCGCTTGCGATCGCGAGTGCGCTGCGGGTGCCTCCAGATCTAGTGATCCGGATTGCGGCGGGTGCCCCATTCGTTAGTGGCGCAAACCGAGGCGTGTTGAACGCTGGTTTGGCGTTCGTCGTCCAACTGGATGGCATAATGGTTCTCCGCCGATGTCCGTTAAATCGCGTCACCCTTCACTCTCGCCGGCAGCGGAGCATGGGATGTTCCCGAACTCTTCGGTCGGGTGCGACTTAGCGCATCCATCAGGGCGGGGTGGTTACGAAAAACTCGCTCAACCGGCCTAACCTACGTTGGTTGTACAAGATTATCGTAGATTAGCCAAAAACGATCCGTCATTTCATGGGCTTAATCTAGATTAAGAAAAACTGCTATGCTAAGCTGGCATAGCGAAGCCGTTTCGACCTTTTAGGGCGGTTTTACCCCGCGCGATTTCGCGTTGCGAGAGCCTCGGAGCGGCACTCATGGCCATACCCGCTGCGGGCTATGCAGCGATAAAAAGGGGGCAGTTCGGTGCCGATAAGAGGGGAAAGCATCAAATTTCCTGCTCACGCCGATGGGGTGCGATACATCGTTGTCGTCACGCGCGAGGCAATCGAAGCCGCGGCGGGTACGCCAATCTGGGGAGAAGACATGACGTCCTGGGTTAGTAAGAATATCGATGACCTCGTGAGGATAGCCGATCGAGTACGTCCCCGACCCACCGTGGCTGGCGCACGCGTCTATATCAAAAGCCATTACTTCAATGGCCAACTCGAGCGAAAAAACAGGGCATAGCTCTGGCGTTCCATGTTCGTCACCGACCCGCGCGAGGCGCGATGCCGTCTCTGAGCTGGTAGGCCCATTTCGCGATCGAATTCGAAAATTCGGACGGCGAACGGCAGCATACCGTAACGAGTCTCGGGCGTTATGCGTAGGAACGGCACCTCTCAAACGGGGGTGGGCTGTGAAACCGCAGATGCGTGTAGCGTAGGTACCGGCACGAACCCATTACGTCGTGCAATTCGGGTGCAGATCGAGGCGGTGATGCGACCTGATCCCGCAGCACAGTCAGAGTTTGAAAGGCCGATGGGCGATGACGGATTGTTCGGTCCGGGATCCGCGGTTTGGGCGGTGCATGGCGATTTCCCATCGATGATGATCGGGGGCATATCATCCTTGCTTTTACAGATGCTGCATCCGGCCGCCCTTTCGGGGGTATGGGATCATTCGAACTTCCGCCACGACATGCACCAGCGGTTGCGACGGACCGCGAAGTTCATCGGCATAACGACACACGGACCAACCCAGGCGGCCAATGCCGCAATCGAACGTGTCCGCGCGATCCACGATCAGGTTACAGGCGTACTGCCCGATGGTACACCCTATGCCGCCAACGATCCGGCACTCCTGACATGGGTCCACGTGGTCGAGGCACGTAGTTTTTTATCAGCCTATATGCGGTATCGCGCGCCGGCATTTCGCAGTTCACGCCAGGACGCGTACTTTGCAGAGATGGCGATGTTGGCCCGTAAGCTCGGGGCCATTGACGTGCCGGAGACGCGCAAGGACGTAGCCGCTTATCTTTACACAATGCGACCCCAACTGCGCTACGACGCACGAACACGATCCGTGGCATCGGCGCTGATGGATCAACCAGCAACAAGCCCGGCCGCAGTACCGCTTCAGCGTGCCATGCTTCATGCTGGAGAAGAGTTGCTGCCGTCTTGGGCGCTCGCACTGCATGGTCGCACCATACCAATAGCGCAGCGTTTGGCAGTGCGCGCTGGTGGCGTAGGAGCGGGGGGACTTTTACGCTGGGCGCTCGCTTGAGCACCCAGATGCTAAGCTGATCACAAGTTTAAATGACAAAATAGATAGGGTATATATTACGCGCTGGTGGCGCGTTAGATGATGTAAAACGGAAGGACATGCTTGAGCTGAAAATGGCGCAACAAGTGTGGTCTTGTTTTTCCCTTGATCGCCAGACTGCGGCCATGGGCAACTGACGGAGTGCGGTGGCGCTGAAATCTGCAAAACGCCATGCACGCTCGTCGATTATCAGCGTAATCAACAAAGGATGGCAGCAGATAGCGCCGCTTCTACAGACTGGCTTTTTACGCGTTCGATGCAGACCCTTCACGCTCGATGGAAGATGCCGACATGCTCGAATGGCGTCTATCCCTGCAACCACATTCCGGCAGATCACAAAGTCACCTACCAGGGCGGATAGCAGTTAGAACCTCTCGACGGCCTTAGCCATTATGCAAGTGCAAAACCAAGTTTGTTTATAAATTTTAATGCAACACTAAAATCGACATGCGGTCAGACCAGGCAGTATCTAACCGCGTGCACGATAATAAACGTAGCATATATTGCCGTTGAAGTATAGTTTTAGAATTTCCGGAGCTACGATTCTATGCTTTTATTGCGACGTTTGCTTAACAGACAGTGCGGATAAGTCATGGCCTACCGTAAACTAATCAGGCCAACCCGACTTATCCGCACGCCATCACACCTTATGTCGCTTGATTGGATGATACAGGTTTGACCGTGACGTCGAAACGGTCAGCATTCATGACCTTAACCCAAGCACGGACGAAATCGCGAACGAACTTCTCTTCATGACCGTTCTCCGCATAGACTTCGGCCGTGGCGCGCAGCTGCGAGTTCGAGCCGAAGATCAGGTCGGTACGGGTCGCCTGCCACTTCTTCTCGCGACCGCCACGATCGTAACCGATGAACTTTTCGTCGCTTGACGTGTCGACCAGGTCCCAGAACGTGTCGTTGTCAAGCAGGTTGACGAAGAAGTCGTTGGTCAGCTGTCCCGGACGCTCGGTGAGCACGCCCTCAGGCGCGTCACCGAAATTTGCGCCAAGCACGCGCAGGCCACCGACCAGCACGGTCATCTCCGGCGCGGACAGGCCGAGCAGCGAAGCCTTGTCGAGCAGCAGCTCCTCGGTCTTCACCGGGTGACGCGTCTTCAGGTAGTTGCGAAAACCATCGGCCTGCGGCTCCATCCACACGAAGCTCTCGACATCGGTCCACTCCTGCGTCGCATCGCCGCGTCCGCCGAGGAACGGCACCGACACGTCGTGACCGGCATCGCGCGCCGCCTTCTCGACCGCTGCCGAACCGGCCAGCACGATCGCGTCGGCCAGCGACATGTCGCCGCGCAGTTCGTTGAGCTTGGCCAGGACCTTGCTCAGCTGCTCGGGCTCGTTGACCGGCCAGTCCTTCTGCGGTGCGAGCGCGATGCGCGCACCGTTCGCACCACCGCGGTGGTCCGACCGGCGATAGCTCGATGCCGATGCCCAGGCGGTCTTGACCAGCTGGCCGATCGTCAGGCCGCTCGACAACACCGCGTCCTTGAACGCAGCGGCGTCGGCGTCCGACGGCGCGTTGCCCTCGGGAACCGGATCCTGCCAGATCAGCGTCTCTTCCGGAACCTCGGGCCCGAGGTAGCGAACGCGCGGACCCATGTCGCGGTGCGTCAGCTTGAACCAGGCGCGCGCGAACGCGTCGTCCAGTGCCGACTGATCGTCGCGGAAGCGCAGCGCGATCTCGCGGAACTCGGGGTCCATCTTCAGCGCCATGTCGGCGGTGGTCATCATCGTCGGCACGCGCTTGTTGGGATCGCGCGCGTCGGGTGCCATGTCCTCGTGCTCGGGGTTGACCGGCTGCCACTGCTTCGCGCCGGCCGGGCTCTCGGTCAGCTCATACTCATACTTGAACAGCAGGCGCAGGTAATCGCCGGTCCACTTGGTCGGGTTGTTCGACCATGCGCCCTCGACGCCGGAGGTCGTGATATGGCCCTGGCCGATTTCCTCACTGTCGGTCAGCCAACCAAGGCCCTGCATGTGCACGGATTCCGAAGACGGCGCCTTGAAATGCGGGGCCGGCTTGGCGCCGTGCGCCTTACCGAACGCGTGGCCGCCGGCGGTGAGCGCAACGGTTTCCTCGGAATTCATCGCCATCCGCTGGAAGGTGGCCTTCATGTCGCGCGCGGATAGCAGCGGGTTCGGATCACCGCCCGGGCCTTCGGGATTGACGTAGATAAGACCCATCTGGATCGCGGCGAGCGGGCCTTCGAGTTCGGGGAGCTCCTCGCTAATGCGCGTCTGCGCCCCCTCGTTGACCCAAAGCTCCTCGGCACCCCAGAACGTGTCGCCCTCGGAGGCAAAGACGTCCTTGCGGCCGCCAGCGAAACCGAAGATCGGCCCGCCCATGCTCTCGATCGCGACGTTGCCAGCGAGGATGAACAGGTCGGCCCAGCTAATGTTCTTGCCGTACTTCTGCTTCAGCGGCCACAACAGGCGACGTGCCTTGTCGAGGTTGCCGTTGTCCGGCCACGAGTTGAGCGGCTCGAAGCGCTGCTGACCCGACGACGATCCACCACGGCCGTCGGTCACGCGGTAGGTGCCGGCGGCGTGCCATGCCATGCGGATCATGAACGGGCCATAATGGCCATAGTCAGCAGGCCACCATGCCTTGCTATCGGTCATCAGCGCGGTCAGATCGGCTTTCAGCGCGGCATAGTCGAGCTGCTTGAACGATTCGGCATAGTCGAATTCTTCACCCATCGGATCGGGGGAGACGCCGTGCTGGTGCAGCATGTCGATCGGCAGCGCATCGGGCCACCAATCCTTGTTCGTACGACCTAGCAGCGAGCGAGCTTTAACCTCGCCGCCACCCTGGGGGCTCATTGGGCAACCGCTACCCTTGGGCTGTTCGTAATCGGCCATCTCGGCATCCTCTCTCGATAGGTGTAACCGTCTATTTCTAACATGCAGGTTCTGAAGGACATTTGTCCAATCGATTATTCGGGAGAGATCGATCATATCAGTCGATCACAGGCGGGCATCAAACAAGCGGTCTGACGCCACGTACATCCGCCATGACACGGCTGCGATCACAATTACGTCGATATGAGTGGTGAGCCTAGCGGTCGTTGCAATGGGGAAGACTGTTCCGGATCGTCTGAGCGAGGGCGCGCATGTCGTTCTCACGGCCACTGCCGACGCGCCACGCCAGCACCACTGTCCGGTCCGCCCTTGATGGCAATCGCGTCGTATCGATTTGTCGGCCATCGATCAGTCCGGCGTCTATCGCCATCTGGGGTAGAAAGGTCGTCCCCAGACCTGCTTCCACAAGCTCCACAAGCGTATGGAGCGATGTCGCTACCATCGCCGACGCGCGTGCCTTTGGCAGCCCGCAGCCCATCAGGCCATGGTCGTTCAGGCAGTGTCCGTCTTCGAGCAACAAGAGGGTTTGTGGGTCGAGCAATGGAGAAACCCCCTGCCGTGGGGTTGCGAGCGACAATGGATCTTGCATGATCTCGACATAGTCGATCTTGCCGCAATCATACGGTAGCGCGAGAATAACCGCATCGAGAATACCGCGATACAAATCGGCGCAGCCACGCTCGCTCGTCATCTCTCGGACATGTAGCTCCAGCTCTGGAAACTCCGCCCGCATTGCGCCGAGTGAGCGCGGCAGGAGAAATGGGGCGATCGTTGGAATAATACCGAGGCGAAGGGTGCCTGTAAGCGGCTTTGCCGATGCGATGGCAAAGTCGGTCAATGCTGATGTCGCATCTATCACGCTACGAGCTCTAACGACGAAAGCCTCACCAACATCGGTGAACCGCAGCGAGCGTTGCGTTCTCTCGACGAGCTGCATTCCGATCAGCCGTTCGAGTTCGGCGATACCCGATGACAAAGTCGATTGCCCGACGCCCAAGGCAGCTGCGGCTCGCCCGAAATGGCCGGTCTCACGAAGTTCTACCAGGTAGCGCAGTTGGCGCAGCGACGGAGATACGACATTAGGCACAGGGCATCCCTAGTGCATTGTGCGCAGGAATGCTCGGTGAATTCCCCGAACGCCACGTCAAACTGCAGGCGACACAGGTTCGGCATCAGCGGGGCAGTTACATCCTCAACCAACGGCACGTTAGGGCGTTACAGGCGTCAATTTAGTCGGTCCCAGGGGTCGCACACCTCCTTGCTATCATACGACGCCCCCCCCGGACACTATGCCCGATAGCCTTAGGCAAAGTGCTAGGGTTGATATCGTAACCGCAGTGGCACACTTATGGACGGTGTTGGACAGCGAGCGTGTCACAGTTCCGCTGAACACCTGACATTGTGCGGTTCATCCGGCGCGGGGTGCCTACACAAGTAGTCAACCATTTCCTGCGCATTGCACGGTTGTCGTTCAACGGGAACGACCCTCCAATTGTCAATCGACGGACCGTCAAGTGTCGGCAGCTAAATGCCGAACAGCTGGACCAGGCGGAATCGGATCGCTTGCTCCGCATGGTCGGTGTGGTCGCAACGGCGGAAGAGACCTTCGGCGATGCCGAGAAAGCGCATGTCTGGCTGAACCGGCAGAACCGTACACTCATTGGTGAAACGCCGCGGGGAATGGCGGATACCGATCAGGGCGCCCTGCTGTCGAGGCCTTGCTGGGGCGGGTCGCGCACGGGATTGCTGCGTGATCGCCCATCGGTTGTGCAAGGCGGTACGTGGCGGGCTGGATGGTGAGGGCGCGCGCCTTTGGAGCGGTCGATAGAATTCGGCAGGACGGCAGATAGTGTATGCAGCAGCCAGTCCAAGCCTCGCGGTCGTGGAAGTGTTGGTCCTTCTCGATCTGCCCGCCGCGCTGCTTCCTGACGATCCGCGGTTGGTAAGGATCGAGATCCCCGACGACGTCACAATGCAGGCGCTCGATCCCAGTCCCACCAACGATGCGGATTGCCGTATGGCAGGCGAAGGCGAGCGACGTTTTGCTCAGGCAGTGACAGCGCTATGGCTGAAACCACATCTCGCTTACAGTGCACTGTAAATGAGTCGAACGCAGAAGGCAGATGCGTCTTCCGCAATCGACGCGGTCAGCGATTTCAACGAATATCGTGCTTTCGGCATGGAGCTAATAATTGGCTATTGATGGACCGTTGAAGGTCAACGTTCAGATTCTGGGCGGTTCGGAACCGGCAATCGGTCCGGGCAAGGCGCTGGTCATGGACGCGATAGCGCGGACCGGCTCGATCTCGGCTGCCGGACGCGATCTCAAGATGAGCTATCGACGTATCTGGCTGCTCGTCGACAGCCTCAATCGCGCCTGGATCGCGCCCGTGGTGGAGACGCGCGCCGGCGGTGGCAAGATGGGCGGCGCGCAGCTGACCGCCTTCGGCGAACAGGTGCTCGACCGCTACCGCAGCATAGAGGCTCGCATGGTCGCGACCGCGGGCGGAGCGGATTTCGACTGGCTGGTCGCCGCACTCAAACCGGAGGGCTGAACCCGTCGGTCGTGTCGCGTTCAGGGCATACGCGCGACCATCAGCGTCAGCGTCGGGGATTCGCTACCCGCAACCTGCAACACATGGCGCCCCGGCGTCAGGTCGAAATCGACTAACTTGCGAACGCCCGTGCACGCGGGGCCATGCGCATGCGCTACCGATGGCGCCGGCGTCGTGCCGCGCAGGACGTCGACCCACGCCCCGGCCCCCAGCGCGACACGGTAGCGACCGGCCATCGCTACCGTGAAGGCGAACATGCCACCGTTGCTGTTCGCCCCGCCCCCTCCGCGCGCCTCGACGGCATAGGCAATTTGCGACGTCGGCAGCAAAATGGCCGCAACGCCGGTGCCGATCGGTAGCGGCGTTGCCGTTTTGACGGTTCCCGCTGCGTGAACCGGTTGCTTGCGCTCCCATCCTTTCAATCCTGCCGGGAGCGGCAGAGGCGTTGCGGGACACGCGATCGTCGCATGGTCCAATGCCGGCATCGCTTGTGGACTGGCTGCAGAAACGAACAGTGAAATCAGCATCATGGCCGGCAAAGCCTCTTCCAATCGATTTAGGACTGTATATGGCTATATATAGTACCAGTGCATCTGCAACGACAGCATGCCGGCCGACAAGGGGAAATTCCAATGCGTCACCTGCTCTGCGCCGTCAGCGTCATCGCGCTCGCGGCACCCACCTTCGCGCAGGGGCCATCGGCGCCAGCGGGCAACATGTCTGCCCCGACCACGACTGGTGTCGACGAGGACAGGGCTGGGTTGCCAGAGATCACCGTGACCGCCCGTCGTCGTGCCGAGGACGCACAGCGCATCCCCGGTTCGCTCTCGGTAGTGGGCGGCGAATCGCTCGACCGGTCCTATACGGTCAACACGCAGCAACTCTCGCAGTTGGTCCCGACGCTCAACTACAGCTCGGCCAACCCCCGCAACACTGCCTTCACGATCCGGGGCCTCGGCAGCAGCGTCGTCGCGGTTAGCCAGGCCAATGACGGGCTCGAGCCCGGTGTCGGTTTCTACGTGGACCAAGTGTATCACGCCCGTCCCGCGACGGCCGCGTTCGACTTCAGCGATATCGGCCAGGTCGAGGTGCTGAGGGGGCCGCAGGGCACGTTGTTTGGCAAGAACAGCACGGCCGGCGCGATCAACATAACCACGCGCGCGCCCACCTTCACGCCCGAGGCGACCGAGGAGATTTCGGTCGGCAGCTACAACTTCGTCCAGGTCAGGGCGGCCGCGTCGGGGCCGATCAGCGATACGCTGGCCTTCCGCCTATCGGGCGTGTCGACGCGGCGCGACGGCGTCATCGACAACGTCCGCACCGGGCGGGATCAGAACCAGATCGGCAATCAGGCGGTCCGCGGGCAATTGCTGTTCAAGCCGTCCGAGATGGTCCAGATCAAGCTCAGCGCAGACTTCACCAACTTCCAGAGCAACTGCTGCACGCAGGTCTATTACCGCGTCGCAACCCGCGACGTCCCGCGCACCGCCACGCGGCAATTCGCCGGACCGACCGGCCTTGCTGCGCAGTTCAGCTACACGCCACCCAGCACCAATCCTTATGATCGCGTGACCGATATCGACGCACAGCTAGGCGTCGATACCAACGAGGGCGGCGTCGCAGCGATCGCGGACTGGAACCTGGGCGGCGCGACCCTCACGTCGGTCAGCGCGTGGCGCTTTTGGAACTGGGATGCGGCCAATGATCGCGACTATACCGGCATCCCGATCCAGATCGAGCAGCACATTCCGTCGCGCCAGGACCAGTACAGCCAGGAACTGCGTCTGGCCTCCAACGGCGACCATGCGATCAGCTATGTCGGCGGTCTGTATTTCTTCCGTCAGCGCGTCGTCGGACGGCCGATCTCGATCTACGGCCCGGCCGCGGCGCGCTACCTGATCGGGACGACCACCGGCGCAAATGCCACCCCGGTACCCGCCAATCTGCTCGATGGCTATGGCACCGATGGCCGGACCGATTTCCAGTCGAACAGCTACGCCGCGTTCGGCGAAGTGAATTGGCGCCCGGTCGATCGCGTCACGCTGACCGGGGGGCTGCGCTACACCTACGAGCACAAGACCGGCACCTACGACACGGTCGTGTTCGGCGGGCCCGCCACCACCAACGCCGCGCTGATCAATGCCCGGCTGTCGATCCTGCGCGGCCAGACCTATGCCGCGAAGGTCAATGACGGCGCGCTGACCGGTCGTGCCAACATCGCGTGGCAGGCGACCGATAATGTACTTGGCTATGTCAGCTACGCGCGGGGCGAGAAGTCGGGGGGCATCAACATGTCCGGGTTGCCGCTGAACGACCAGAACCTGCCGGCAATCGGCACCGCCGTCGTCCGGCCCGAGAAGAACACCGCCTACGAGGTCGGCGTGAAGACCCGCCTGTTCGACAATCGGCTCACCTTCAACATCGACGGCTTCTACACCCGCGTCACCGATTTCCAGACCAACGTCAGCGACACCCGCGCGGCTGCGGCGCTGCGCACCTATCTCGCCAATATTCCGCGCGTAACGGTGAAGGGTGTCGAGGCGGATGCGGTAGCGGCGGTCACCCGCGAGCTATCCTTGCGTGCGTCGGTCGCCTACGCGGACGGCAAGTATGACAGCTACCCCGCAGGCCCGTGTCCGATCGAGTTGATCGGCAATACGGCGTCCTCCTGCAACCTGAGCGGCACCGGCCTGCCCGGCCTGCCGAAATGGTCCTACACCGTCGGTGGCGATTACCTCCGTCCCGTCGCGACGCTCGGGGGCAGCCTGTTCGCGCATGCCGATGCGAATTACCGCAGCAAGCAGTTCGGCGATCCCACGGGCTCGCGCTTCACGACGATAGGCAGCTACACTGTCGTCAACGGCAGCATAGGCTATCGCAGCGAGAAGGGCTGGGAGCTTGCTGTCTTCGCCCGCAACCTGTTCGATCGCGACTACATTCAAAACGTCACGATCCAGGCCGGAAACTCAGGCCTAATCCTTGCTACGCCAAGCGACCCGCGGACGATCGGCGTGACCTTTCGCGCGCATCAGTGACGGTGAGGAACGATATCGCCGAGGGGAACTCGCCGTCCGCAAAGCATCGCGATTATCGAGTGCGTCGGGCAAGTAGCTTTCGTCATCGGCTCCAATGCTACCTGTGGTACTACTGAAGCGGTCGGGCGTCTGGCGCGTGATACCCAGCTGTTGTTGCCCCCTAAAGGCCTGACAGGGCCTCGCAGGTTTTCGCGATGAACTCGCGGGGTGATCGATAGCGCAAAGCGCGGTGCGGATGCACCTCGTTATAATGGGCGAACCAGCCACGCAGTTGGTCGATGGCACTCTGCGCATTCGGCCTGGGGTTCACGCGGACATAATCGCGCTTGAGGGTGCGAACGAACACCTCCGCCATGCCGTTCGATTGAGGACTGCTGACTGGGTCGTGCGCGGGATCAGCCCAATGCCCCAGGCAAACGCACGTGTGTTGCGAACGGTGTAACAGCTGCCCCCTTCGGTTTCGCTCGGGACAGGATTATCGGTGAGCCACTCGATCGGTTCGGGTACGCGGTTCACCTGTCCGTAGCGATGCTCGACCGTGGCGACCATCAAGTCCTCGACGTCCTTTGCGGTGATGCCGCCCGTCGTTGCCACGTGTCCCATGGCTTCACGGTCGCAGCAGTCGAGCGCGAATGCGACACGCACCTTCTCGCCATTGTCGCAGGTGATCTCCAACCCGTCGGAGCACCAGCGGGTGTTGCGGAGGTCGACGGCGACGCGGCCGTCGTGACGCCGTTCCTCGCGGCGTTCGCCGTCTTGCTGGAGTAGCAGCCCGTGCATCTTCATGACGCGGTATACGCGTTTCGGATTGCGCGCTTCGCGCCAGGTATTCCCGGCCTCCCGGCGCAGCAGAGCATGCACGCGGCGATAGCCATAGGCAGGCAGATCGGCGACGAGCACGCGAATGTCGGCGACCAGCTCGGCATCCGGCAGCGGTGGTCGTCCGCGTGGGCGAGGTGCTGGGCGATGGCGCATTGCGGACAGGTGTGGGCGAGTGATGCCGACCGCCTCTTCGACAGCGCTCACCGTCCCTCCCGCGGCAACGAGGTCGAGCGCAACAGCAGTTTTGTTGGGCCTGCGGCCCGGGACACGGCCTCGCGCCGCAGCACGTTCTCCATGGCCTTTTACCGAGCAGCCGGTGTAGCTCGCGTCCTGCGCCTCGAGCGCGCGGTACTCGGACGCCGGCACCACGTCCTCGCCCGCTGTTGCGGCGGTCAGTGCACCCTGCGTCATCAGGCGCCGCCAGGCGATTATCTGATTGCCACCGATGCCGTGCCGGCGGGCGACGAGCGACACGCTCATCCCCGGCAGATACGTCTCCTCGACGATCCGGACCTTTCTTCCGGTGTCCACCGCCTCCGGCGCTGAACACCGGAGAGGACCTCGCCATCATTGTAACGCCTGGTCGTACCGTCAGTCATGTGCCTCACTCTTATCTGAGAGCGGCTCTGTCAGGGCATTTAGGAGGCCACCTCAGGAGCCACCGCCATAATTATAGCTGGGTACACTCCGAGCTCGGCTCTGTCGCCGGGTCGAACGGTGAGGCGTGCTGGACCAGAACGAGGAGCGACGGCTGGACCGGCCGATGCGCTCCTCGTTCGTGTAGGAGCTACGACTTGCGGCACGGGTCTGCCGCAGGCTTGCGCGGTTCGCATCTGCGGTGCTCTGCTCGCCGAAATAACGCGATGCGACCCAGCAGCTTCGCGGCGCATGGCGGATCGGTGACCAATCATCCCGGCGCTGCTCTACGGATACATCGGTACCGGCGGAAATTCGGGCAACGACGCGCGCCGTAGTCGTAGGTTGGTTCTTGCAGTTGACGTTGCTCAAACTGTCGTGGCACTCGCGGTTCCGGAAATTAAGCCGGCGACGATTACCAAACATCTCTAAATACCGGGCATCCACCACTCCTGTGTTTCTCAAGAATCCGGCCCCCTGAGTAGGCCGTAATGCCGCACTCCATGTCTATCAACGACCACCGTTACATTCGATTCGGATGAAGATTTATCGTTGACCCCGAATGACTTGCGCGACACGCTCCAAACATTGGTCTGGGGAGGCCGAATCAGGAGGGGTTATATTATGAAATATACAATTGGCGCGCTCGCGTGCGCGCTTACTCTCGCCGTGCCTGCGGTTCAGGCGCAGACGGCTCCAGTCGCGACCGCTGCTACCACGTCGGGAACGCTTCGTGCCGGAACGTCGGTTCCGCTAAAAATGGCTGAAGGGCTGACCACGTAGGGCAAGAAGCTCAAGGTGGGGCAGCGTTTTCAGATGGAGACCGCGGAGGCTGTCATGATCGACGGCAACGTCGTCATCCCAGCCGGCAGCCCTGCGACCGGCGAGATCACGGAAGTCAGGAACAAGGGCATGTGGGGCAAGTCCGGCCGCATCAACGGACGCGTCCTGTACGTGCGTGCAAATGGTCGCCAGATCCGCATGAGCGGCTCGATCGACGATAAGGGGAAGACCGGGACCGCGGGCGTGGTCGGTGCCGCGGTGCTGATCCCGGTCGCGGGTTTCTTCATGACCGGAACGAGCGCAGACATTCCCCTCGGCTCGCCGGTGACCGCCTTTATCGATGAGGACGTCTCGGTTGCCGTCGTACCGGCAAGTGCGCCGATGGTTGTCACCGCGCCGGCGAAAAACTGACGTAGCGAGCGCGGGTGTGATCGCCCGCGCTCGTCTAGCTTCAGACTGGCTTGGCGCCAGCCGTGCCACACTTCGCGAATTTGCCATTAGCGCTCTTGCACCGGACCACTTTGGCCGGTGCCTTCGGGCATTTGGTGAAGCGCCCCTTGGCGTCCTTGCAGGGCGCAGCCATTGAGGGCGCCCCGACAAGCAGGGATAGCGAGGCAGCAGCGAACAGCAGTTTATGCATCTAACAATCTCCCTGCCCTCAGTGGGCGGGATCGATGATATGCCGACGGCCGCGTCGGTCAACTTACAAACCCTTCATCAGTTTCTCGGAGCTTTCTGCTAGCCGTGCGTTGGCTGCCTAGCAGATCTGGAGGTTGCCATGACGAACGACAGCACGCCGAGGCCTAACGACAATGTACGAGTAAAGTCGCAGTCCGCAGACCGTAACAAAAACGGTTTTGGTAAAGGCAAAGGCTACTCGGGCGACGAGTACGACAGCGCGAATCATGCGGCTGAGCGGCACCTTCAAAAGCGCGACGGTGCGCCAAAAGAAGGCGCTGGCGAAGCCGCTGACGGTCGCGACATCCCACCCGAGGCAGGCAAACGGGCGTACATCGACAACAAGACCGGGGAGGTTCACGGTAGCGGATCGAGCGCAGGTGGCGGCAACGCCGGTGAAGACATCGATCTCGACACGTCGCGAAGTGGACCCGAGGAATAATCGACGAAAGGCGCTCGATGGTTCGGTGGCGCGAAAGCATCCAACTGGCGCCCCGAATTTTAGTCCTGCTTCATCAGGATGGAGCGCGTGGGGGAGGGGGGGCGTCCGGCAGCCGGAAACCTAATTTTGCCCGGCGCTGTTGCGCATGTTCGACATGCGCTCGGCGCTGGATGTATTCGCGTCATCGATAGCAGCCCATTCTTCCTTCGAGTGGCAGGTTCGAGTCGGGAATAGGGAACCTGTTCTGGTCTCACTTCGACAAACAGGCTTGGGTGGCTTAATTTGCGCTGCTGGCACGGCTGCACCTGTTGCGCTCGAAGGCGCATTGGTTTGTGCAAGCGCCGCACTCGATCCCACCAACGCAGCTGCTATCCAAGCCTTCATCATGACTATCCCATATCATTTCGGGCAATGTTACTGACGTTGTCGACCTGCGCAAGTCGCTTAATGACGCAGAAATTGGGGGCCTCGCCGTCGAGCTAGACGGCGTGAGAATCGCACGCTGGACGCACCTCTGATAATGCGCCCATCCCCTTTGGGGCAGTTGTACGGACGCGATCCTCGCCGGACGGCATGCGAGCCTCTAGGCGGTGCGCATCTGCTGGTTTGGAGCGTTACATGTTTGAGTTCCTAGCGATCGTTCCCGCAGTGGCAGCGATGTGGATTGGCACACGATCGGTCCTCAAGTCTCGCTCTCGTCGACAAAAGTCCGAACGCCGCCAACAGCGTCATAAGCGAGAAGCGGGAATCTGGTGGGCTTCGATGTGGCTGTCGAGGGACGAGCGCCAGAAGAAGCTCACATATCGCCAGGACCAAAGACTGGGATGCGCAACGAGATGAAAATACCGCGTGCGCTTATCGGTCATCGCCGGCGGAAAGCTAAAACTTTGCATGACATCCCACTGGCGATCCGACTGATCCAGATGCGGAATTACGATGATACGGGATCACCGCACTAGCAAATGGCGTCCGTTTCGACAGAGCGATGCTTCTTTCAACCGAAAAGGCGCGCCTCTCTCTCTGGCGCAGGGCGAAAGTGACATCGGCCTGAGTTGTGACGGACATACGGTCAGCAATCGGGCCGCAACGTTGCCCGAGCATGTATCCACACGTCGGATTCCGCGGTGACGGCTGCTACGTCGCGACAGGTGCAAGCAGCTTCGTAGGACGCGCGTCGGGCCGCCGCGCATCCTTTAGCAACTCAACGAGCCCTTGGCCCTCAAAGGTGAACGGTGAAACGTGCCGATCCGGCATCGATACCCGCACCCCCTTTAAAGCGCTGGCTCCAAGCGTCTGTAGTCCAGCTACTAGCGCCGCCAATGTGCCCTCACCGATAATGACGGACTCGTCGCCGCGGCGTTCGACGGCGACCGCATTCTCGTTCCACAGTGGCATATGTTAGCCTCCCCGCCCAGATTCTCTGAGTTGCTCAAGGGTAATCGAAACGAAGCCGGCATGGTTTTAATTCGTATTGATCTGCCGCACGATGACCTGTCACTTAGCGATACTCCGTCCTGCATCGAACCGGTCGCATCATGTTGAGTTGGCGTCGTGTCGGTTACACCGCTTCTATGTCACGGTAACCAGGTCGGGCTTGTGGCGTTAGGGCCAGGAGGGCCAGCCGCATGGCTTTCACGGCGTCCCGCTTGCCCGCGCTGGTCGAACGGGCCTCGTTGACCTTGCCCAACTCGCCTACCGTTAGCGCACGCCCAAGTTGCCGTTCGTAATGTGAGATGAACCTGCTGGGTTTCATGTCGCGATCTTAGATTAGGTCGGCGGCATCACCTAATGCTCACTATCGCCCAAACTTGACGCTTCGACGGAGCTATTTGCCTTGCTCGTCGCTCGCCAGAACGATCTGATAGAGCCGTTGTGCCGGCGCCGTAGGGATATTCAAGGCAAAGCCGATAATAAACGCGCTCCCTCGGGCACTTTCTTCGTCGTCAGCTGCACGTCGCATCGACCATTGGCCAAACTGCCTTGATGACACTTGCCGGTCAAACAGCACCTCGATGTCGGCATGCCGTAGGTCTGTGCGGATACGACCCATGGTTTGCTCGACAGCGCTAGGATCTCCCTCAAGCACCTGCGCAAAGTGGTGCCCATCAGCCCACAACATTCCGGTAACGTCGGTTTTTGCGTTGCGGCTAATCGAGGACGACACGATCGCTGCTATCCCGCTTGGATCGGGGCCCATGCGGGATTTGCTGATGTAAATTATTCGACGGAGCATCGATGGTGAACGAGTAACCGTGGAATTGGTTCGCTTCCGTTCGACAGCAAGCACCCATCATTCGGTTCTATCGGCTTTCGCTCATACGCAACCCGACGCCTTTCCCCATCTCAGCCTTTCCGCTTACGCCCACTTGTTGCCGTTGAAGCTGGAGGTTCCCAAGAGCGGACACTCAGCCGAACTGGCGACGGTGCAAATATCGTGACGAATCCCGAGCGTGCGTGGCCCAATGGGAGAAGTGAAGGCGGAACGACCAATGGGCGCCATCTGCTCCCGTATTGTCTGCCAGCCACTCTACCTCGCGCATATCAAGCGTGAGATCGCCGAGGTCATCAATTGAGTCGCCTCAACCCAATTTGGCGTCCGATCCATCGGCTGGGTCCGCAAGCGGATAGAGACTATAATCCGGAAAGCGTGCGACGGCCCTCCGGAATAGATCGGGGCCGCCCTCACGGGGGGGGGCTTCCAGATCGCCGTCAGAGGGCTCCGCGTCGGCGGTGACGTGATATGCGGCAATGCGGCGACCCAGAGCCCCTGTCAGCGCCGCGTCAGTGGGAACCTGGCCGTCCTGAACGACGGCCATAAACTGCGGGGCTGCGTCGATCGCGGGTGAGGTGTGCATGCGTTTGGAATGGCACCAGATGTCATTATCTCCAACGGCTGCTTTTCCGACTAATCCGTGAAGAGCAGACGGGCCGATTTCCTGCCCATTCCGGACGTCATTCTCGTAATTTCTAATTGCATGAGGGAGGCGGCTCCGTAGCGCCACCTGCGCGTTTGAGCACCGTGAAGGAGACTTACATGGCCATGCGAGAGAAGATTACTGACGGTGCGAACGAGCGCGCTATCGATGAGCCGATTGCCGGCACTGCACCAAGCATCCCTGACGATGCGCTGTTACCGGGTGAGGAGTTGCTCAAGGCGCCAAGCGATGAGGAAGTCGCCCGCGTTGCCAAGAAGTTGGGCGCTCCAAAGCCGAAGGAGGCGCCGTGATGGCTGACGCGGCAACGCAAACGCGGCAGCGCGAGATCGCGACCGAACACCTCCTGTTCAAGCTCATGGAGTATGTCGAGGCGCGGCACGCGGGATTGCTCGACTTTATGGAGCAAAGTCTTGACCATCTCGGCGACCCGGCAACTGATGCCACGAAAAATGACGAAGCCGTGCGTCAGATCGCAAGGGGCATGATCGTCGGCGCACGGAAGCAGCGCGTGAACTGAGCCCGAACTGTCGGCACCTCGGAGATGTTGGTCGTCCATGCCGGCGACCGCATCTTCCCTTCCCGCTTGAACCCTTGGGACGTGGTCACAGCCGTCCACGTGCTGAGCTTGCGATTGATCGCGTCGAGTGCGCCCATCAGCCGATCGCGCTTGGCCGAATCCCCTTCAAACAGCGTTCGCGGCCGCTCGTCCTCGGGCAACAGATCGTCGAGCATTATACCGGCCTTCGTGTAGGCGTAGCCGTCGCGCCATACCTTCTCCGCACCGCGTCAGGCCGCCGCGATTAGCTCTAGGCTGTCGCTCATCATCGGGTGCAGCGTCACCATCCGCGATCCGCCGTATTGAAGCTGATCAGGCTGGTGCTTGTTGGTATGAAAGAACGCGCTCGGCCAAGCCGCGACCAAACCGTGCGATAGCAACTTCTCGGCAGCCCGCAGCGCGTATTGCGACAGCGCACCCATCATCGGCTCGAGGTCGCAGATCGGCGTCCCGAACGACCGGATGACTGCCATGCCCTTTCGTTGCGGCTCGACCGCTTCGACCGCATTGGACCGCGCCCATCGGCAACCGATCCCTGGCGAACTTCTACTGTTCCCCGCAAGGCGCTCGAAATTGAGCCTCAAAGACATTCGCCGACGATAGCTTTCTGAAAGACTGGGACGGATCCTATGATGATGTGCGTCAGTGTCGTCCAGCCGGAACACATTGACATCACTGCGCCGTTCGACGGACTGTTGATGCTGTTGCCAAACGCGTTTACCCCAACCGAATCACTTGGATCAAACCATCATGGCCACTATCGTCGGAACTCAAAACGCAGATGTTCTAACGGGGACATCGGACAACGATGTAATTATGGGCCTCGCTGGCAATGACCAGATAAATGGAGGCGGAGGCGCGGATCAAATAGACGGTGGAGAGGGTGACGACTCCATTTCTTTGGCGTTAGGTAGCGGAACAAGCGCTACGGGTGGAGTTGGGCGAGATACGTTTACCCCCACCGGGAATGTATTTTCAGGCAATAGCTTAACAATTGCCGACTTTGTTGCGGGAGGCATGGGAGATTTTATCGACCTACGCGGCTTGTTTGTCAATCCGAACGGAGGTGACCCTTTTGCGGCGGGGTATATCCATTTAGAACAAGTGGGAAATGATACGGTAGTGCAAATTGATGCCGATGGGCTCAACAGCGGCCGATACAGTTATTCACCGGTTTCGGTGCTTACATTACGTGGCGTGCAGTCGAGTCAAATAACGTCGGCAAATTTGTTTGGTTTTGACCCCAATCTCGATGCCAACCGCTCGATCACCGGAACGGAGAATGCCGACACCCTGACCGGTGGAGCAGGCAACAACATCATCCGCGGATTGGGCGGTGATGACATCATCAACGGACTCGCCGGCAATGATACTCTCGAGGGCGGGGCGGATAACGACACGATCGAGGGCGGCACGGGCTACGACGTTATCGATGGTGGTGATGGGAATGACATTCTCTCAGATAGCGCAGGTGGCGGCGCAGCGTTTGGTGGGACGGATACGCTTCGTGGTGGAGGGGGGGACGACATCATTACGGTAAGTCGCACCTTCGGCATGGACAAAGTCATCGTCGATGCGGGCAGCGGGCGTGATACTGTCCAAGTGCGCGGTCCCCAAATGACCGTTGACTTGGGCGCTGATAACGACACGTTGAGGCTGTATTACTACAATAGTGATTCCGTAACCGCGACGCTGGGAACCGGGCGAGATACCGTCTTAATTGACGCTTCTTACGAGGGGGGCGGCGGCTCTTATGGCAACATTGTCGGGGATATAGCCGATTTTACGCCCGGAGATGGCGGCGACGTCTTATCTTTGCGAGGCCTTATACGCGCAAATCCGTTTTGGGATGGTCGCAACCCATTTGCGTCCGGTCAAATTCAATTGCAACAGTCCGGTACTGATACCGTTGTAACCTTCGATAGCGACGGAGCGGGGACGTATTCATCCGGCTCGCAACTATTAGTGCTTCGTAATGTCCAGGCGACGCAGTTAACCGCGACAAATTTTGACGGTTATTCGCCAGACGGGAGCGCTGTGCCAGGTGTCATTTCAAGTGGCACTAATAACGCCGATACAATCGTCGGAGGGGAGGGCGCGGACACCATTCATGGCCTTGCAGGTGCCGACATCATCGTTGGCGACGCGGGAAATGATTTACTCGATGGTGGCGCCGGGGACGACAATATCGATGGTGGCTTAGGAAGCGATCACATTCTCGGCGGCGCCGGCAACGATGTCTTGACTGATTTTCAAGGCGGATCCGATACGATCGATGGCGGCGACGGTAACGATACGATCGCGCTCGCACGCCTTAATTACAATGGGCCAGAGCAGGTCACGGTCGGTGGTGGCGCCGGCGACGATACCGTCCGCATTAAATCAACATCCGCCGGGACTGTGTCCATCGACCTTGGCGAAGGGGCGGACACGCTGTTTCTGGAGCAGATCGCCTATCCGATGACAACGGTGAATGTGGTGTTGGGCGGCGGGGCGGACCGAGTAGTGCTTACCGGCGATTCACCTGACAACCTGACCATTGCCGACTTTAAGGCTGGTGTCGGCGGCGACGTAATCGACATATCCGCGCTCGTCTCGAGCGTTGCGCCAGGGGTGGGTAATGTTCGCCTAGTCCAAGCCGCAGAGAACGTACTTGTACAGGTCGATGCGGACGGCAGCTCCGGGTCTCAAGCTTTTGTCACGAGGGCTTTGCTGCAAAATACTCAGGCGGCGCAGATCAACATGGGAAACCTTGCTGGTTTTGCCCCGACGGTGGTGTCGATGGCAGACCTCGCGACCATTCGGGTAACGACGCCAGCCATCGTGACCGAGGGCGTCGGCAACAGCTTTACCCCGTTGCTGACGTTACGCAACGTTACGACCGCTACGACGAATGTTACCGTTTCCTTTGTCGGAGAGGCCTCGACCGCCACAAATGGGACCGACTTTGCGGGAGCAAATTTCTCCGGCACGGTAACCGTCAGTCAGTCAGCCGCTGGTGACTTCGTCTTCGCGCTGCCGATGATAAGCTACTACGCCGACTTGGCTGTGGAGGGTGCCGAAACCATCGCGTTTAGAGTGACCGCTAGCGGGCAAACGTTTGCAAACGGTACGGACACAACGCTCGTGACGGTCCGGTTAGCCGAACGTGCGCAAACCGGCGGGTCCGGTGACGACCAGCTATCGGGTACTCGTTTTGATGACGTGCTAAGCGGCAATGATGGAAACGATACGGTATTCGGTAGTGCGGGATCTGACATTGTCATTGGCGGTTCTGGTCGTAACGCACTTGTTTACGACGATGTGTGGCGGCAATATTTTGTCAATGGTGCCAGCGGCTCTATAACCGTTCACAAGTCGGATGGGGTCGACACCATCGCGGAGGTACAGGACATCGGCTTCAAAGATGGTCATTACATCATTGATAGTGACAGTGTTGGGGCACAAGTAACGCGTCTGTATGATACCGTTCTGCAGCGCGAACCGGATGCGTTCGGGCTCGATTACTGGGTTGAGCGAATCCAGGATAAGGGTGCAACACTTGAGATGGTATCGGCAAGTTTTCTGGATGGGCCTGAGTTTCGGTCCGCGACCGGGACGCTGACGAACCCGGCGTTCGTTGACTACCTTTACCAGCATGCGCTCGGCCGCGGCGCCGATGCCGGTGGCAGCATCTTCTGGACGTCGCAGCTCGATGCTGGGCTCTCGCGCAGCAGTATGCTGCTAAGTTTTTCTGAGGGCGCCGAGCATCGTACGCTGACCGCCGATCTAGTCGGCAAGGGCTATTTCGATACCGACGATACCTATCAGGCGGTCGCGTTGTTGTACGACAGCGCCGTTGGGCGCCTACCGGATACCAGCGGACTGACATTCTGGTCCGAGCAGGTGGAGAGCGGCGCTCGGACGCTCTCGCAGGTCGCGGACGAGTTTGCGGCATCGGGTGAGTTCACGAACGCGGTCGCTGGCAAGGACAACGGGCAGCTAGTCGACTTTATGTACCAGAACACGCTTGACCGAGGTCCCGACGCATCAGGTCGTGCTTTCTGGGTGAGCCAACTCGATGCAGGCCTGACCAGGGGTGCGCTGTTGCTTAGCTTCTCGCAGGGCGCAGAGCACTACGGGTTAAAGGCAGCTGACATTATTGGCGGAATCAAGGTTGTGGATGACGCGTCCGGTGCGGCTGCGGTTTCACCGGTCCGGAATGATGACCTGGATGACGTGTCCAGCCTGTCTTCTGCTGCGCCGGCGAGCGCGTTCATCTCAGAGAATGCTGCCCCCACCAGTCATGATGTTGCCCAGACAATGTGGTTGGATTCCAGCCATTTCGCAGATGCCAGCATGCCGGCTTACGTCGACACCGGCCACGGCTTCTAAGGCTTATGGCGCGCTCGCGCGGCCGAAAGTTTGCCTATTTCCGATGTCCCACGGACTCCGGCCTTCTCTCGTTAGGATAGAACGCAAAAGTTGAGCGTTGGAATGTACGTCTACCGCAAGTGAGGATCCGCAGAATGATCAAGTACAACGTTATCGTCGAAGGCCAGACTGAAGCGCTGGTGCATGAATTCGACGGCGAGCCCCAGATCAATCTGACGTTTACCGGCGATGATGGCCGGGCTTACCGGGTGTCGTCACGGGCCCACGACGAGGACGCCAGCGAGCCTACGCTACACGCGGTCGCGATCTGATCCCAGTTCCTACGCTCCCCATTTGCGGACCCTCTTCAGCGGGGTAGAAGCCGTGGGGATCGTAGACCGGTCGCTGCGCTACTGGCCTGATGCTAGTGCGCCAAAAGCATACCGCCCCGCCGCCATTTGCCGGGCTTGCCTTCTCCGGCACCTTGATGCGCGAGGGTTTTCATCCTTTCCAAGGTGGGATCTTTTTCAAGGTGTCGCTTGAGACCTGGTAACACGTACATCCACCGCGGGAGCGATGCTTTCGGCGATTTTGGACTGTCCTTCTATGCTGTCGCGGAACGCCGCATCCTTCGAGTTCAGAAAAAACCCTGTCTTAAACAGTATCGCCGGCACGTCGGGGACTCTCAGAGCGTCTGTCGGAACGGGCGCGTGAAGATCTGATCCTTAAGCCTGAGATCGCTCGTGTGTTCGCGGAGAATTTCGCGGTCTACGGAGTGCGCAGGGTATGGCGTCAGATGATACGGGAAGGCTTTGTAATCGGTAAGCGCTGTTCGGTGGGCACCTTGTTGAGGGCTGCGTAAGCGCGGCCGGATCGGCCTTTCTGAAAAGCAGGGAGGCCTACAGCCATGACGATGTCATGTGACGATGCTGGCACTAAGCCGGTCCGGTTCGAGGTGTTTACGGGAGCGGGCCGGCGTCGCGAGTTGGGAGACGAGACCCGGGCTCGGATTTTGGCGGAGAGCTACGCGGGGCTGGAAAGCGTCAGCGCGGTAGCCCGACGCCACGGGCTATGCCCATCGCAACTGTTCACCTGGCGGCGGGAGGCGCGCAAAGCCATGGAGGAGGCAGCGCCGGTATTCGTGCCAGCTGTCATCGAGCCGGCTTCGGTTCCCGCTGTTCCAGCGCGATCGGTCCGACGGCGTCCCCGACATGCGCGCGCAGATGGCATGGTCGAGCTTGAGATCGACGGTGTCGCGGTAAAGATCGGGCGTGGTGCAGATGCCAGCGTCATCGCCGCGGTGATCGATGCCTTGAAGGTGTCGCGTTGATCGGTCCCGGCAGCGACGCCCGGGTCATGGTGGCGACCGCGCCGGTGGACTTTCGCAAAGGTGCGGACTCGCTCGCGGCATTGGTGAAGGCTCAGTACGGCGCCGACCCGTTCTCGGGCGTGGTCTATGTCTTCCGTGCAAAGAAGGCGGACCGGGTCAAACTGGTCTGGTGGGACGGCACGGGCCTGTGCCTGATGGCGAAACGGCTCGAGCAGGGTGGCTTTCGTTGGCCAGGTATCCGGGACGGCGTGATCCGGCTGACGGCCGCGCAGATGGCGGTGCTGCTCGAGGGTTCGGACTGGCGTCGGGTCCATGGCGGCCGCAAGCCCGCGGCGCCGCAACTGCCCGGTTGACGCCGCGGGAGCGGCCTGATTCACTGCTCCGCGATGCTGCTTGAGGCTGACCTTCCATCTGATCCGCACGCTCTGCGCGCCATGCTCGTCGCGACCATGGCGCAGTTGCATTCGCACGATGAAGAACTCGCCTCGCTGCGTGCCGCTAACGAGCAGAAGCAGGCGGAAATTGCCGTCCTGCAGGCGGTCGAGGCGGAGGCTCAGGCCGAGATCGTACGGCTCGGCGCCGTCAACGACCATGCCGAGGCAGAACTGGCCCGGCTGCACGACATCATCGCCGCGCTGCGCCGCCACCGCTTTGGCGCACGCTCCGAGAAGCTCGACGACGAGCAGTTGGAGATGGCGTTCGAGGATACCGAAACGGCACTTGCCGTGGTCGCCGCCAGTCTCGACGCCGTTGCGCCCGCCCCGCGCGAGCCGCGTCGGCGCAAGACCAACCGCGGGCGGCTTCCCGCTCACCTGCCGCGGGTCGAGCAGGTCGTCGACATCGAAAACAAGGCATGCGGCTGCTGCGGTGGTGCTCTGCACGTCATCGGCGAGGACGTCTCCGAGCGGCTTGACGTGGTGCCCACAACCTTTCGCGTCCTCGTCACCCGCCGCCCCCGCTATGGTTGCCGGGAATGCGAGGCGGCGCCCGTGCAGGCGCCGGCACCTGCGCATATCATCGACGGTGGCCTGCCCAGCGAGGCGCTCGTCGCCAGGTGCTGGTGTCCAAATACGCCGACCACCTGCCCCTATACCGTCAGGCGCAGATCTACGCCCGCCAGGGCGTCGAACTCGACCGTTCGACGCTGGCCGACTGGACCGGGCGCGCGGCGTGGTGGCTGCGACCGCTGCGCGACCATCTGCTCGACATGCTCAAGCGCTCGGGCAAGCTGTTCGCCGACGAAACCGTGGCGCCAGTGCTCGACCCGGGACGAGGCCGCACCAAGCGCGGTCAGTTATGGGCTTATGCGCGCGACGACCGACCATGGGGCGGCAGCGACCCGCCCGCCGTCGCCTACCGCTACGCGCCCGACCGAAAGGCCGAGCAGCCCATCGAGCATCTCGCCGGCTTCCGCGGCGTGCTGCAGGTCGACGGCTATGCCGCATACCGCAAGCTCGCGCGCATCGGCGACGTGCAGCTCGCCTTCTGCTGGGCACACGTGCGTCGTCGCTTCTTCGAGCAGGCAGCGAGCGGAACGTCGCCGGTCGCAACCGACGTTCTCGCGCGCATCGCGCAGCTCTATGCCGTTGAGGCCGACACCCGTGGCCAGTCGGCCGATGCACGCCGTGCCGTCCGGCAGGAACGCAGCCGTGTCGTCATCGACGACCTTCACCGCGTGCTCGATATGCGGCTTGGCCAGATCAGCCGCAAAGGGGGACTCGCCGAGGCTATCCGCTATGCATTGAGCCACTGGGACGGGCTCTGCCGCTTCCTCGACGACGGACGTGTCGAATTGGATTCCAACACCGTCGAGCGCAGCATCCGGCCGCTGACCCTCAACCGCAAGAACGCGCTTTTCGCAGGCTCCGACGATGGCGGAGACAACTGGGCGGTTATCGCCTCGCTCATCGAAACCGCCAAATTGAACCGCGTCGACCCACAGGCCTGGCTCGCTGACTCTCTGACGCGCCTCGCCGAGGGCCATCGTATCAATGCCCTCGGCGACCTTATGCCATGGACCTACGCTGCCCGCGTGGTGGGATAACAGCGCTTACTGTAATCGCACGTGCACCGTCGAACGGCTGATGCACGAGATGAGCTTGGCAGGCGTGATACGGGGCAAGCCGGTGTGTACGACCGTCAGCGACAAGGCGGCACCGTGCCCGCGCGATCACGTAAACCGCCTGTTGGATCGTACGTTGGCGCGCCAGCAAGACAGCACACGCCAGCTTCGTCCTAGATGCGCTCGAACAAGCGCTCCATGATCGCCGTCCGACCCACCGGGGTGGCCTGATCCATCATAGCGACCGCGGGTCTGGATATGTGTCCGTAAAGTACACCGAGCGCTTGGCCGAGATCGGCATCGAGCCCTGGGTTGGCAGCGTCGGCGACAGACAACGCTTTGGCCGAGACGATCAACGGCCTCTACAAAGCCGAGGTCATCCATCGCCGTGGACTTGCGATCTTTCGAAGCAGTGGAATACGCGACCCTCGAATGGGGCGACTGGTTCAGCCATCGCCTACTGGAGCCAATCGGCAACATCCCGCCTGCCGAAGCCGAAGATCAGTATCATGCTGCCGCGGACAACACCGGTATGGCAGCACGACTCACAACTCAAGGCTTCCGGCAGAACCGGGGCGGTTCAGATGGTTGTAAAAAATATGGGTTGAACAGCCTGCCCATGCGTCGTTAGGTGCCGTCGAGACGTGCAAATAACACGCGGCGAGTTGGGGGATTGAGAGTGCTTTACCTAGTCGCGACAGCTGCTATCTTTGGATGTGTGAGCATCTCACACCGTCTGAAATTGCGAAATGGCCGTCGTGCTGATCGCGATGCCCTGTTGCAGGCGTGGCATGCTGACCTATCTTTACTGAGCGGATCCTCTGAGAGTTGATCACAAATTGAAATCTGCGTCGATTCGACGATGAAACAAACTGGCATTCAGGTCTGATCGGCCGAAACTGGCTGGCCAGTCGGGTGATATTGCGTAGCGGATCAGACCGCCCGCAGTGGGGTGGTCGACGCCAACCGATCCACGTGATCACGTGGAAAGCCACGATTGGTTCGAACCGAGCGGATAGAGACCCTGGCGATGGTCGTCGATTACGCGTCTCCCTTGTAGGCGAACGCATCCGTACGCACCTTGGGAGTGCTTGGGCGGACCGGATTGTCACTGGCCGCTTGGGTTCAACCCGTTCCTGCAGGAGGCCTCCCGACATCCCCGAGCGACCCACTCGCCACACAAAGCTTTATTCCGAGGCCACAACTAGCTAAGTGCGACAGCCACACGTGGCGGCCCGCGCCGGTGCGCCCTGCTATACTGGAAAGTCAGCAGATTTTTATGTCTGAAGCAAAATTTGAAGGGAATGTGGAATGACATTCGCCGCCAACGCAAAACTTCGAGCAGCCGTGCTCGGAAGCGGTAATATCGGAACCGATCTCGCGATCAAGCTGCAGAAGTCGGATCGTCTCGAGTGCGCCGCGCTGATCGGGCGCAGCCTCGGGTCCGCAGGGCTCGCCCGCGCGCAGGCGGAGGGCATCGCGATCTCCGCGAACGGCGTCGACCACATTCTTGCCAATCCCGACGATTTCGACATCGTCTTCGATGCGACGTCCGCGGCGTCGCATCATCTGCACGCGCCCGCGCTCGAAGCGGCCGGCATGCTGGTAATCGATCTCACGCCGGCGAAGCGCGGTGGCTTCTGCGTGCCGTCGGTCAATCTCGATCAGTCGCTGGATACGCTGAACGTCAACATGGTGACGTGTGGCGGACAGGCGTCCTCGCCGATTGCCCATGCGCTGGGTGCCACCCATGCCGATATCGAGTATATCGAAGTGGTCTCGAGCATCGCTTCGCGGTCGGCAGGACCTGCGACGCGCAGCAACCTGGACGAATATATCCATACGACCGAAGGTGCGCTGCGCCAGTTCTCGGGCGCCCGGCGGTCCAAGGCGATCCTCAACCTCAATCCCGCGGTTCCCTGCATCCACATGCAGACGACCGTGTTCGCACGCGTCGCAAACCCTGATATCGAGGCGTTCACTGCCAAACTCCGCGAGGTTGTCGCGGACATTCAGCGCTACATCCCGGGATATCAGGTGCTGGTCTGGCCAAAGCTCGATAATGGCCGGGTGGTGACGATGGTGAAGGTGACAGGCAGCGGCGATTATTTGCCTGCCTATGCCGGCAATCTCGACATCATCAATTGCGCCGCGATCGCGGTTGCCGAGGAATATGCCAAGCGTCGCCTGCAGGGCGAGCAGGCGCGTGCGTTGAGGGTAGTGCAGTAATGAGCGGCAAGCATATCCTGATAAGCGATCCTTCGCTGCGCGACGGCAACCACGCGGTCCGCCATCAGCTGACCCCCGACCAGGTCCGGGCCTATTGCGTCCGCGCCGAAGCGGCACGCATCCCGGTGATCGAGGTCGGCCACGGCAACGGCCTCGGCGCTTCCTCGCTCCAGCTGGGCGAGGCGGCTGCCACCGACGCCGAGCTGCTGCGCGCGGCGCGGGAATCGCTCAAGAACACGCAGCTCGGGGTCCACATCATCCCGGGCTTCGCCACGATCGAGAAGGATCTGAAGCCCGCGCTCGATGCCGGCGTCGATGTCTTCCGCGTAGCCTCGCACTGCACCGAAGCCGACATCACCGATCGCTTCATCATGTTCGCGCGCAATGCCGGCAAGACGGCATATGGCGTGTTGATGATGTCGCATATGGCCAGCCCTGAAATTCTGCTCGAAGAGGCGCAGAAGATGGAAGCCTATGGTGCCGAGACGCTCGTGATCATGGACTCGGCGGGGTATTACCTGCCCGACGACGTACGTCGTCGTATCGGCCTGCTGGTCGACAATCTCGACATTCCGGTCGGCTTCCATGCGCACAACAACCTCGGCTGCGCGATCGCCAATTCGCTCGCGGCGATCGAGGTCGGCGCGACGATGCTCGACGGCTGCGCGCGCGGCTTCGGGGCAGGGGCGGGCAATGCCCAGCTCGAAGTCTTGGTCGCGGTGCTGCACCGGCTTGGCTACGAAACCGGGATCGACCTCTACAAGGTCCTCGATCTCGCGACGTTTGCGGAAACCGAAGTCATGGAAACCGTGCCGATCATTTCGTCTGCCAGCGTCGTCAGCGGCCTTGCCGGCGTGTTCTCGGGCTTTCTCAAGCCGGCCACGCGGATCGCCAACGACTTCGGCGTCGATGTCCGCGACGTGTTTTTCGAACTCGGCCGTCGCGGTGTCGTGGCGGGGCAGGAGGATATCATTCTCGAAGTGGTAGAGGGTCTCTCGAAGCGGAAGCAGTTTGCGTAACATGGACGACAAGAACCGCATCTACGCCGATTGTGCCAAGTCCTTCGCGGCAACCGGTACCGCAGCGCTCGCCGACCTGCGCGGCAGCCACGTGCTGGTCACCGGCGCGAGCGGCTTCGTGGGCTCCTGGCTGCTGTCCACGCTGGCGTTCCTCAACGACGTCCACGGCTTCGGCACGCAAGTGACTGCAGTCGCGCGGCATCCGAGCATCGTCGAACAGCGCGCGCCGTTCCTGGTGGGACGCGAGGATATCAGCTGGGTCGGCACGGACGTCCGCCAGCTCGCCTCGATGCCGGACCGCGTGGCATGGGTGATCCATGCCGCGGGCAATCCCGACAGCCGCCATCATGCGACCAGCCCGATCGAGACGGCTGCGGTCATCGGCGAGGGCACGCTTCGCATCCTGCGCCTGGCGGAGCAGGCGGGTGGCCTGCGCCAAATCCTCCACGTCAGCTCGGGTCTGGTCGACGCCGTCGCGGTGTCCGGGCGTGGGGTGAGCCCCAACTCGGCCTATGTCGAGGCCAAACGCTACAGCGAAACGCTCTGCTATGCGTTCCGGACCCAAGCCAAGCTGCCGATCGTCATCACCCGGCCGTTCACGTTCCTCGGTCCGTTCCAGAACCTCGACAGCCCGTGGGCGGCGAACAACTTCCTCCATGCCGCGATCGAAGGGCAGCCGCTGAAGATCCGCGGCGACGGTCACGCGGTACGATCCTATCTCTATGGCAGCGACATGGCGATGATCGCGCTTCACCAGATGGTGCTGGGCGACAGCGGCGAGATTTACGATCTCGGCGGTGTGGACCCGATGACCGTGCTAGATCTCGCCAATCTGGTGGTCGGCCAGGCCAAGCGCCCGCTCGATGTTCGCGTGAATACCGCGGCGCGCCATGCGGATACCGACAGCTTCCTGCCGGATATGGAGCGCTCGATCCGCCAGTTCGGCGTTCGTCCCGCGCATTCGATGACCGATGCCGTCGCGCGCAGCCTAGCCTGGTACGCTCGTTCGGCCTGAACCTCTCGGGCATCTGGTCGCTTGATCGGGTGTCCGGGGGCAGGTCAGACGTCCGTACCGACGATCACCGATAGCCGACGATACCGTCGTTTGAGTCCAAGGAACCATCGTGACCATTGTAAAGATTAGCGACGTCATTGCCGACTTCCTCATCGGCAAGGACATGCGACACGTGTTCGGCATCATCGGTGCCGGCAACGCGCATATCTTCGACTCGATCGGGTCGCGCGACGAACTCGAGATGGTCTGCGTCCATCACGAACAGGCCGCGACGATGGCGATGCAGACCTATTACCGGACGTCGGACCGCATCACTGCGGCGATCCTGACCACCGGCGGTGGTTCTACCAACGGGCTGACCGGCGTGGTCGGCGCCTATATGGATTCGCTGCCGGGTCTGATCATCTCTGGAAACGAGAATTCGAAGTTCACGCGCGAGGACAATCCGCTGCGGATCTGGGGCGTCCAGGGCTATGATTCGAGCGGCGTGGTGGAGAAGGTCACCAAGCATGTCGCGCGGGTGATGGATCCGACCGAGGTCCTCTACGAACTCGAAAAGGCGTATTACATCGCCTCGACCGGGCGTCCGGGGCCGGTTTGGGTCGACATTCCGATGGACATCCAGTCGGTGAAGCTGGACCCGGCGACGTTGCGAAAGTTCGTTCCGCCCGTCTCGGATGCCGCGCCATACACCGTATCGGGGGACGCCGTCGCATCAATCGAGCCGGCCGTCTCGGAACTCCTCGCGCTGCTGGAACAGGCAGAGCGTCCGGTCTTGTGGCTCGGTAACGGGATCCGGCTGGCCGGTGCGGCAGACCGCGTTCGGACCCTTGTCGAAAAGCTCGGAATTCCCACGCTGGTATCCTGGGCCGGGATCGACCTGATCGATTCCAGTCATCCGTTGGTGTTCGGTCGCGCCGGTGTCTACGGGCAGCGCGCGGGCAATCTGGTCGTCCAGAATTCGGATTTGGTGATCGCACTCGGCACGCGTCTCGCCATTCCGCAGGTCGGCTATGTGCTCGACGAGTTCGCGCGCGCGGCCAAGCTCGTCGTCGTGGATATCGACGCGGACGAGGTCGCCAAGCATGGTGCACGCGTGACGCTGCCGATCGTCGCCGATGTGGCCGACGTGATCGACGGCATCCTGAAGGCGGCGAGCCCGACGGCGCCGAAGACCGACTGGCTGGCGCGGTGCGACCAGTACCGGCAAGCCTATCCCTGGATCGGGCCGGAGCACGCGGATACGCCGTCGTTCATCAACTCCTACCAGTTCCTCGACAAGCTCACCGACCAGATGAAGCCGGACCAGGTGGTCGTGACCGACATGGGCACGGCGCTGCTGTCGGGGCACCAGGTAATGCGGTTCAAGGATGGCCAGCGGTTGATGACGTCGACCGGGCTGGGCGAGATGGGCTACGGGCTGCCGGGGGCGATCGGCGCGTCCTTCGGTCGGGATCGCGGCGAGGTCATCTGCCTGAACTGCGATGGAGGCATGATGATGAACCTCCAGGAAATCCAGACGATGGTTCACCACGAACTGCCGATCAAATTGTTCATCTTCAACAACGACGGCTATCTGATGATCAAGCACACCCAGACCAACCTGTTCGCGGGTCGGCAGGTCGCGGTGGACAAGAAGAGCGGGGTAAGCTGCCCCGACTTCAGCGCGCTGGCAAAGGCGTGGGGCATCCCGGCCTATCAGATCCGGACCTGGGACGATGTCGATACGATGATTCCAGAGATCCAGCAGGCGAAGGGGCCGCTGATCTGCGAGGTGTTTATGGATCCGCACCAGCTGTTCCTGCCCAAGCTATCGCTGGCAGCGCGGCCGGACGGCACGATCGTGTCGCCCCCGCTAGAGGATCTCTCGCCGCTGGTTCCCCGCGACGAACTGCGCGCGCACATGATCGTCGGTCTCCACGAGAAGTCCGCGCAGCTCTGAGGCCGTCATGCGTATCGCGATCCTCGGAGCGACGAGCATGTTGGCGGCGGATTTCGTCGCCTTCAGCCTCGAGCAGCAGGCGCCCTACAGCCTGACCTTGTTCGCCCGGGATCCGGAAGCCGCCCGCGGTGCGATCGCACGGCGCATTGCCCCGGCGTTGGGCGTATCGGCGCCTCCGATATCGGCATTGCCCGATTGCCAACCGCTCGACGCCTTTGCGGATGGCGACTGGGATGCGATTGTCAACTTTGTCGGCGTGGGCGATCCTGCCCGCGCCGTGGCGATGGGGGCGGACATCTTGCGTATCACCCGGTTGTGGGACGACCGGGTGCTCGCCTATCTCGATACCCGCCCGACGTGCCGTTATGTGTTCCTGAGCAGCGGCGCAGCGTTCGGGGCGACCGGACCCGAGCCGCTCGGACCGGACACAAGCGCCCGCTTCGCGATCAACGATCTGCAGACGCGGGCCTATTACGGCATATCAAAATTCTACGCCGAGGCGGTTCATCGCTCACAGACCGGTCGCTCGATCGTCGACATCCGGATCTTCAACTACATCAGCGAATTCGCGGATCTGAACCACCGGTTCCTGATCAACGAGATGATCGCCGCAGTCAGGGACGGTCGCTCGTTGAGCGTCGATCCCAACGACATGTGGCGCGATTACCTGGGGACCGAGGATTTCGCGGCGCTGATGGGGGCCTGCCTCGATGCTCCGTCCGGCTACAACGCCGCGGTCGATGCCTATAGTCGCTCGCCAATTTCCAAGATGCAGATGCTCGCGCTGTTCCGCGACGAGTTCGGACTGGTCTTTGAGGTCTCCGGAGGAGGCATCAATGCGACCGGCGTGAAGTCGAACTATTTCTCGCGGAATCGCTCGGCCGAGGCGTTAGGGTACCGGCCACGATCGGGGTCAAGCGATACGTTGAAGAGCGTAACCCGCCTCATCCTCTCGCGCTGATCATCGAGGGGCGAGCACCAGACTGGCGCCCCTGTCGGCCATAGCCGGGGAGCTACGTGTTAAGATATGATCGCCCGGAGCCTTTTGGTTTCGGAAAGGTGCCGCGTTGGTCATCATGACCGCGCTACCTGGTAGACGCACGCGAAGATTTAGGACAGACGAAGTAATCTTGACGCCCAGCAGGGGCCGTACAAGGTTCTTTATGAAATATCGTAGCGAAATCGATGGCTTACGCGCAATAGCAGTCATTCCGGTTATATTATTTCATTCCGGTTCTAATCTCTTCAAAGGCGGGTTTGTCGGAGTCGACATCTTTTTTGTCATATCTGGGTATCTCATCACCAGTATTATGGCCTATGATCTTGATAATAATAGATTTTCGATCATTAGGTTCTACGAGCGCAGGGCTCGACGGATATTACCCGCCTTATTCGTTGTAATACTGGTCTGCATTCCGTTTGCGTGGCTCCTTCTGATGCCTGGGGATCTGAAAGATTTTGCAAAAAGCATAATCGCCGTATGCCTCTTCGCATCGAACATATTCTTCTGGCGATCGAGCGGATATTTCGATGCGGAGACCGCCGGAAAACCTCTTCTCCACACATGGAGTTTGGCAGTTGAGGAGCAATATTATGTCTTGTTTCCAATTGCTTTGTTGGTTCTCTGGCGGTTTGGGCGGCGTCCCACGTTCTATCTGATCTTCTTTGTGGCGGCGCTCAGCCTGCTGCTGAGCGAATGGGGGTGGCGGCATCAACCAAGCGCGAATTTCTACCTTGCGCCGACTCGCGCGTGGGAGTTGCTTGTAGGGTCGATGAGTGCGCTCTGGCATTTTAATAAGCCACAACGATCGAACGGACCGCTGGCGGCTCTCGGACTCGCCATGATCGCCTTCGCGATATTCGCGTATGACGAGACCACGCCTTTTCCCTCCGTATATGCACTCGTGCCAGTCATTGGCACGGGTCTGATCTTGCTGTTCGCAGGTGCTGATACGCTGACCGGGAGATTGCTTTCGCTTCGCCCGTTCGTCTGGATCGGGCTGATCAGCTACAGCGCATATCTGTGGCATCAGCCGATCTTCGCTTTTGCCCGCCATTACCGGATGGGCCCTTTGCCAACCCCGGTGGGCTTGGCATTGTCGGCGCTGGCTATCGGGCTTGCGTATCTCTCTTATCGGTTCGTCGAGACGCCCTTTCGTCAGTCTAAAACCTTCGGCCGCAAACAGATCTTCGCGTTTTCGGCCGTGGGCTTGGCCGGGTTCGCTGCGGTCGGTGCTTCCGGCGTGACAACCAATGGCGGCATGTATCGCTTTTACGATACGCCGGAACGCGCGGTGTTTGCTAAGTTTTTCGAGAATGCGTCGCCGGGTTTGGCTTATGTCAAACGTGAGGAAATTCTTGCAAAGGTTCACTATGACTGCGATTCGTATGATCTGGCGTCGGATTTGAATGGTGCCCAGACCAACGTCGCCAAGCCGAGCATCCCCTCATCCTGCTTCGTACGCACCGGCCGGAAGGCTGTCCTGATATGGGGGGACAGCCACGCCATGGCCTTGCGCCCGGGCCTCACACGGAACCTGCCGGCCGATTGGCAGGTCCTTCAGGTCGCCAGCTCGGCGTGTCCCGCCGAGATTGTCGATGGCGGCGATCGTTCGAACTATTGCCGTTTCTCGAATGCCCTGGCGATGAAGACGGTCGTTGTGGCCAAACCCGATACGGTCATCGTCGCCCAGAAGGACGGGCATTCTCTGGATCGCATGTACGCCATCCGGCGCTATCTCGAGTCCGCCGGCGTAAGGAATGTCCTGTTCGTCGGACCCAGCCCGCATTGGCGTTATGATTTGCCCAACATCATTCTGCGCTCGGCGTGGGAAAACACGCCCCGCTATCTCAAGACCGGCCTGAATACCGACACCATAGAGCTGGACCGCAGCCTGAAGACGAACTTCAAGGCCGATCCCTATTCACGATACGTCAGCCTCATCGACCTGTTCTGCACGGCACGCGGATGCCTGTCGTATATCGGCGGGGACAAGCGGCTGGGGATAACGACGTACGACTATGGCCATCTCTCGCTGCCGGCGTCGAACCTGGTCTCGCGCAAGACACTGGTCGACAAGGTGATCCACGATCCCGGGGTGAACCCGTCACGCGCAAATCCGCAAGGGGGCTGAGACCGCGAGCGGGATCGGCCTTCGACCCGCCGGCCCGTCACCGACGGCGGGCGGGCACTGCGTTTTTCCCGAGCCCATATCGCGCAGCGGTTCGAAATCCTCGATAACGGGGATTTCGAACGTCGGCGCGAGCACGGCCGGTCAACGTTGGGGTTTGATGCCGCGTCGTCGTTCGAGGATCGGCTTGACGGTGCCCCGATAGGCGGTGCGCACACCCAACATCACGAACCGCGGCGTCACCGCGATCGGGAAGGTCTTGGTCCAGAACGTCGGATACCGCCAGTAATGCGTCAGCGACATCGGGATAGCCTGCTTCCAATAGGCGCCGCTCGCGCCCTTCACCTTCGCGTTGAGGAAGTGCGTACGGATGTAGAACGCGGACACCTTGGCCATCGCCTGCCGGTAGGCCGGGTTGGTTCGGCCCAGGGTCGCGCCGAAGGCCAAATCATAGCCCTCGATATCGAGGCGGGTACGCGCGAATTCGTCCTTGGCAAGGAAGGAATCGTTGCCGGTGCGGCAACCTACCAAGCGGTCCGGCACGCATATCCAGCGCGAGTCCTCGTCGAGCATCTTGGCGCAAAGATAGAGGTGTATGTAGCCGTGCATGTACGGCTCGACGGGCGCGCTGCGAATGGCGGCGCGCCAGCGCTCGCGGCAGACGACCAGGCTGCTGATGAATCCCATCCACGGACCGATGCTGGCGATGATCGCGTCGCGGCCTTCCAGCATCGTGTCGGTGGCGAATTCGGTCGAGATATGGTCGTTGACGAAAATCTGCCGGTCGAGGTTCGGGCTGTAGCCCTGCGATCCGACGCTCATCCCGGTCAGCGATGGATGTTCGCCCAGCGCCTTCCACACCCGCGACAAGCCGTCGGGCTCGAGAAAGTCGTCGCTCCCGAACAGCCAGCAATACTCTCCGGCCGCGATCTCGATCGCGTTCATCAGGTTGCGATCGAAGCCCTTGTTCTCCTCGAACCGGTGATAGGTGATGGGCAGCCCTGCCGCGACATAGCCCGCCACCACGTCGGACGTATCGTCGGTCGACGCATTGTCGCTGATCGCGATTTCGAACCCGTCACGATCGAAGCCGTCATCACCGATCTGCGCGGCGATGCTGTCGAGCAGTCGGCGCAGGGTATGCGCACGATTATAGGTAGGGATACAGATTGATAGACGCATACCGGGTCCTTCAGGTGAGCGCATCGCGGCGCGCGTGGAGCCAGCATCGCAGCGGTAACACCCAGACCGCGGTCAGCACGAAACAGCCGATCAGGCCACCAATCACGCCCGGCAGCCCGAACCAGCGCGCGCCGAGGATCTGCAGGCCGATGCTAAGCAACGACTGGATCGGGGCGACCAGCCACATCAGCAACAGGTCGTTCATGCTCTGGAGGACCATCGCGAACGTGTCGGTCCAGACGCGGATCATGATGTAGAAGGTCAGGAGGGCGATCACGATCATCGGGATCGGGGTGTTCAAGCCCGGCGCCAGCAGGCGTACGATCCACGGATTGACGATCGCGACCCCGACGCCGGCGACCAGCGTAAAAACCACGCCGAACGCGATGTACTTGTTCACGATGGTCCGAACGCTGTGCCAGTCGTGTCGTGCGATCGCCTCGCTGCACACCGGCCAGAGCGCCTGGAGCAGCGCGTTGTAGACGAAGAAGATCAGCAGGAACAACTTGGTGGCGACGCTGTAGATGACGATGTCGTGGACATCGAGCACCTGGACCATGATGATATAGTCGACCTGGAGCACGGCCGCGGCGAGCAGCCCCGACACCCAGAAGCGGAACGCGCGCGATAGCAGGGGGCGGACCAGCTCGCGGTGGAACCGATGATTGCGCCGCGCCCTCGCAACGGTCGCCGCCAGCGCGATCAGCGGCAGCACCGCAAGTGGCGCATAATAGAATGCCGTGGCAAGTGCGATCCGCGGCTCCGCATGGGTATGTTGCAGCGCCCATACCGAGGCCGTGCCGATCACCGTTCCAGCGGCAGGCACCAGGTTGGACAGATAGCCGCGATGCCGCGCGAACCAGATCCGGTACATTACCGTGCCGAGCGCCGTGCCGATCCCGGGAAATGCCACCGCATAGAAAGCCAGCGTGCGATCCGACGCTGACAGGAACCCGACTTCACCGAGGACCATGTGCGACAGCCACGGGCCGATCAGCAGGACGACCAGCCCCATGATGCAGACCGCCCCCAGCGATAGCAGCGCGCCGGTAAGGATCAGGTCCTCAGTGTCCTGGCCGGCCGCCCGGCGCTCGGAGATATGGTTCTGCAGGCTGATGCCGATGCAGAAGTCGCTCAGTAACAGCCAGCCGTTAAGGCTGGCGAGGACCGCGAACACGCCATAGCCGGCGGTGCCGAGCCCCTGGATCAAGATGCGCACGGCCACGAGCTGGGCGATCACCTGGATGCCGCGGCCGATCCAGCCCCCGCCGGCTACCAGCCAGATCGAGGGAACGCGGAATCCCCAAAGAGTGCTGTCAGCCCGCCCAGCGTCGGCGTGTGCGGTTTCGGCATCGCCCTCTTCGGCACCGCCAGCCTGCCGGTCGGCCTCGGTCACGCGGCGTTCCCTAGCGGCACTGTCGTGAGCAGGGAACAGGAATTCATCATCGGCATGCTGACAATCATACAATCAAATAGGTCTGGCCAGACATCGCTGGCCAGACCTAGGTGGCAACATTGGTAGTTCGTAGAACCGGGCCTTGTCAGAAGTTCAGGCCGAAGAATTCTTCGAGCTTCTCGCCGACATAGTCGAAATGCTCCTGGCCTAGGGCAGGGTAGAGGCCGAGCCAGAAGGTGCTGTTCATCACCCGATCGGTCTGCGTCAGGTCGCCGACGACGCGGTAGTTGACGTGCTCGAAATAGGGCTGGCGCGTCAGGTTGCCGGCGAACAACAGGCGTGTGCCGATCTTGTTCTGGTCGAGGAAGCGAGTCACGTCGACGCGCTTGGCATCGATACCCTCGCGCAGCATCAGCGGGAAGCCGAACCACGACGGATCCGAATTCGGCGTCGCCTCCGGCATGATGAAGATTTCCTCGAGGCTCTTCAGCCGCTCGGTGAGCAACCCAAAATTGCGCCGGCGGGCAGCAATGAAGCCCTCCGCACGATCGAGCTGTGCAAGGCCGCAGGCGGCCTGCATGTCGGTGATCTTCAGGTTGTAGCCAAGGTGCGAGTACACATACTTGTGGTCGTAGCCGAACGGGAGCGTGCCATGCTGCTGGCCGAAGCGCGAACCGCAGGTGTTGTCGCAGCCGGGTGCGCAATAGCAGTCGCGGCCCCAGTCGCGGATCGACTCGATCAGCGGGCGCAGTTCGGCCGACTTGGTGAACACCGCACCGCCTTCGCCCATCGTCATGTGATGCGCCGGGTAGAAGCTGAGCGTCGCGACGTCGCCCCAGGTGCCGACCAGCTTGCCGTCATAGGTCGCGCCGAGCGCGTCGCAGCAATCCTCGACCAGCCACAAGTCGTGCTCGTCGCAGATCCGGCGGACCTCGGCAAGGTTGAACGGGTTGCCAAGCGTGTGCGCGATCATGATGGCACCGGTCTTCTCGGTGATCGCCGCCTCGATCAGATTGACGTCGATGTTGTAGGTCGGGACTTCGACGTCGACGAACACCGGGACCAGACCGTGCTGGATCGACGGATTGACCGTTGTCGGGAAGCCCGCCGCGACTGTGATGACTTCGTCGCCAGGTTTCAGGCGACGATCGCCGAGCTTGTGGCTGGTCAGGCACGATAGCGCCAGCAGGTTGGCAGACGAACCCGAGGTGGTGGTCAGCAGGAACGGCGCACCGACCATCTTGGCAAGCTTCGCCTCGAATTCGGTGTTGAAGCGGCCCGTGGTCAGCCATCCGTCGAGCGACGCCTCGACCATCATCTCGATTTCGGGGGCACCGATCACCTTGCCCGCGGGCGGGATTACGGATTCACCCGGCACGAACGGCTTGGGCGCGAATTGCTGCTCGGCATATTGGCCAACCAGAGTGCGGATCTGCTTGCGAAGTTCGTCAGCGGTCATTGAAATAGGTCCTATGCGGAAATGGTGTGGCTGGCGCCGGCGAAGCGCTCCAGCTCTTCAAGCGAATACGTGTGCATATCGGCTCCCGACATCCAGGCGCGATGCCAGGCGACGATCCGGTCGAGTGCTTGTAGTAACGACCAGCGCGGTTGCCAGTCGAGGCCGAAACGGGCCTTGGAGATGTCGAGCTTGAGGTAATTGGCCTCGTGCGGCTGCACCGATTCATCACGGGTCCAGTCGGCGCCATCGCCCCAGCGTGCGCACATGCGTTCGACGATCCACTGCACCGGCTGCGCGTCCTCGTCGCGCGGACCAAAGTTCCACGCCTGGGCAGCGGTGGGATCGGTCCACAACGCTTGGCACAGCACAAGATAGCCGGACACCGGCTCCAGCACGTGCTGCCACGGCCGGGTCGCGAGCGGATTGCGGATCAGCACCGGATCGCCGTCGGCGACCGCGCGTAGGATATCCGGGATCAGGCGATCGGCCGCCCAGTCGCCGCCACCGATGACGTTGCCGGCGCGGCCCGAGGCGAGCGCGGGCTGGCCGTCGCCGGTGAAGAACGACCGGCGATAGGCCGACGTCACCAGTTCTGAACAGCCCTTCGAGTTGCTGTACGGATCATGGCCGCCCATCGCCTCGTCTTCGCGGTAGCCCCAGACCCATTCGCGGTTCTCGTAGCATTTGTCGGTCGTGACCACGCAGACGGCGCGAACTGACGGTGCCTTACGGACCGCTTCGAGCAGGTGGACGGTGCCCATGACGTTGGTCGCATAAGTGCCGACCGGGTCGTCGTAGGAGGCGCGCACCAGTGGCTGTGCCGCCATGTGGATGACGACCTCCGGATCGGCCGCGACCAGCGCTGCCTCCAGTGCTTCGCGGTCGCGAATGTCGCCGATGATCGACGTCATCCCGGTTGCGACGCCGGCGACCTCGAACAGCGCGGGGCTGGTCGGCGGGGCAAGGGCGAAGCCGGTCAGCTCCGCCCCCATCTGCTGGAGCCAGAGCGACATCCAGCTTCCCTTGAACCCGGTATGGCCGGTCAGGAAGACGCGCTTGCCCGCCCAGAAGGCGGGGTCGACGCTGCCCTTGGTCGCGATCGGCGCAGTCATGGCGGCGTCAGTCACCATATCCGCCACGGCGCCTTGCCGCCCTGCCACAGGCTTTCGAGATACTGCTTGTCACGCAACGTATCCATCGGCTGCCAGAAGCCGTGATGCTCGTACGCCATGAGCTCACCGTCGGTGGCCAGCGTGCGCAGCGGTTCCTGCTCCCACGTGGTGGAATCGCCCTCGAGATAATCGAGCACCTTGGGCGACAGTACGAAATAGCCACCATTGATCATGCCGCCATCGCCTTGGGGCTTTTCGAGGAACTCGGTGATTTGGCCGTCTTCGATCTGCAACGCACCGAAGCGACCGGGCGGATAGGTGGCGGTCAGCGTCGCCGCCTTGCCGTGGCTGCGATGGAATTCGATCGACTTGGTGATATCGATGTCGGCAACACCGTCGCCGTAGGTGAAGAAGAAGAATTCCTCGTCCTTCACATGTTCGGCGACGCGCTTGAGGCGCCCGCCGGTCATGGAGTCGTCGCCGGTGTCGATCAGCGTGACCTTCCACGGCTCGGCGCGCTTCTCGTGGACGATCATCTCGTTCGCCTTCATGTCGAAGGTGACGTCGGACATGTGCAGGAAGTAGTTCGCGAAATACTCCTTAATCACATAGCCCTTGTAGCCGCAGCAAATGATGAACTCAGTTACGCCGTGCGCGGCATAGATCTTCATGATGTGCCACAGGATCGGGCGACCGCCAATTTCGATCATCGGTTTGGGGCGCAGACTGGTCTCTTCGGCGAAACGCGTGCCGAGACCACCGGCTAAAATGACTGCCTTCATTGTCCTACCTCAATTCGAGCTGACAAATGCGTCGGAGAAGAAGCGCTTGGCCGGAAGACCCAGCGCCAGAATTGCCTCTCGTGCAGATGTGATCATGGCGTTCGAGCCACATGCATAGACGACCGTGTCGTCGGGATCGATCCCCTGGCGGATCGCTGCGTCGTGAACATACCCCCGCGCGGCGCTCCAATTGGCATTGGTGCCCGATAGCAAGTGGTGGACGCCGACGTCGAGACCCAATCCGACCGGGTCCCAGCAAAAACTCTCGGCTTCCCGGTTGCCCCAGAAGACGGTGAGCCGGTGCTTGGCGGCGCGGTCGGGATTTGCGGCCAGTTCCTCGAGCAGCGCCTTGACGGGGGCAATGCCGGTGCCGGTTGCTAAAAACACGATATTGGTCGGTCCTTCCTCGCGCAGGAAAAAAGTCCCGAACGGCCCCTCGATCCGCAGAAGGTCGTTGGCCTTGGCGCGCTCGAACCAATATTCGCTGAGCGTGCCGCCCTTGTAGCGCTTGATGATGAGTTCGAGCAGGCCGTCGGCGCGTGGAGCATTGGCGAGCGAATAGCTGCGGCGCACGCCCTCGGCGATGACGTCGACATACTGTCCGGGCAGGAACCGCATTGGGGAGGTGGGCGGCGTCTTCAGCACGACCTTGACGATGTCGAGCGCGAGGCGTTCTATCGACACGATTCGGCTGGCCATCGTCTTGATCTCGAGCCCGGCAAGGCGATCAAGCGGTTCGATGTCGAGCGTGACGTTGCTAGTCGCCGACCGGCAGCAGGTGAGAATCAGCCCCTCGGCCGCTTCGGCGGGCGTCAGGCTTTCCTCGTGACGCAGGATCTCGGTGGTGCCGGCGAGAACCGGCGCTTTGCAGATCCCGCAGCGACCGGTGCGACAGCTATATTCAAGGACGATCCCCTGAGTCCGTGCGGCGTCGAG
This sequence comes from Sphingomonas sp. OK281, assembly GCF_900115295.1. GTDB lineage: Bacteria > Pseudomonadota > Alphaproteobacteria > Sphingomonadales > Sphingomonadaceae > Sphingomonas. The sequence continues at coordinate 1,148,464 of NZ_FOVZ01000002.1, forward strand.
GATCGACACTGTCGGATCCGCATCGAACGAACGATGGGTGTTGAGCGTGACGGTATTCATAGCGACGCGCCTGATAAGCGATTGTTACACACAGTCCAGCGCTTAGCCGCGGCTGGGCTCTTGTCCTAGGCCCCTCTGGTTGGGCAAAGGCGCGCAATCCGGGGTCATATGTTCCGATTCGGAACGTTCGATGGGCAAGGGAGTTTATGCCTGACTTTATAATTCCGCATGACCCGCATAAAGCTGAGCTTTTTACCGCCAAGCGATGGCAGGCCCATCCATTCAGTCAATATCCCGTTCAGGCGCAATTTGCATACCCCTTGGGCGGAAGGGGGCGGAGAGTCGATCACGCCGCACAGGTGGATCGGCCTCATCCGCGTCATTGGATTTTTCGAGTATGAAGATTGCAATAGTTCACGACTGGCTGACGCTGAAAGGCGGGGCCGAAGCGTGTCTGGAAGAGTTCCTCGACCTCTATCCGCAAGCCGACCTGTTCTGCGTGGTCGATTTCCTGCCTGAAGATGAACGCGCTTTTCTAAAGGGACGTCGCGTTACCACCAGCTTCATCCAGCGCCTGCCATGGGCGTCGAAGCGATATCGATCGTACCTGCCGTTCATGCCACTCGCGATCGAGCAACTCGACGTCACTGGCTATGATCTGGTCATCAGCGCGTCCGCGGCCGTGGCGAAGGGCGTCATCACCGGTCCTGACCAAGTGCATATTTCGTATATCCACAGCCCGATTCGCTATGCCTGGGATCTCCAGCATCAGTATCTCGGGGAAGCAGGCCTCACCAAGGGTGTGAAGAGTGCGCTGGCCCGTCTGATTCTGCATTACATCAGGATGTGGGACACCCGGACCTCTAACGGGGTTGACGACATGATCGCCAATTCGGCCTTCGTCGCGCGCCGCATCCGCAAAGCTTATGGTAGGAAAGCCACGGTGATCCATCCACCGGTAAATCTGGACCGGTTCAATATGGGCGCCGCTAAGGAAGACTTTTACATCACCGTATCGCGTATGGTGCCTTACAAGCGCATTCCGCTGATCGTCGAAGCGTTCGCTAAGATGCCTCATCGTCGCTTGATCGTGATTGGCGACGGGCCAGAAATGGCTGCCGTGCAGGCTGTCCATGCCCCCAACGTCATGATTATGGGCCGGCAGTCGGACGAGGTTGTCGTTTCGCATCTTCAGCGGGCCAAGGCGTTCCTGTTCGCGGCTGAAGAGGATTTCGGCATCGCGCCGCTGGAGGCACAGGCGTGCGGCACCCCGGTCATCGCCTTAAGCAAGGGCGGCGCGCGGGAAACCATCCGTGGTCGCGACGGCGAAGGGCAGACCGGCGTGTTCTTCAGCGAGCAGAGCACGGACTCGATCGTCGCGGCGGTCGAACATTTCGAACGCCGACAGCAGGATATCACGCCTGAGGCGTGCCGCGCTAATGCCACACGCTTTTCTACCGAACGGTTTCGTCGGGAATTTAGTGCGTTTGTCGACCGCGCCATGGAGCGCAGTAGCAACGAACTGTCTCGGTCGGACAGTGTGTCTGACCGGTCCCACGCCGATGCCGTGCTAGAAAAACCTTATTCGGACGAGGCCTCAGATCGTGTCGCCCCACAGACCTCGGAACAGAAAGCCAGCTTGGTGCGCCTGCACCAAGTCGATAACCATGACGAAGTGCGTCGCCCAACTCGGAGCGGTACGATTGGTGCGTGATGCCAAGGGAGCGACCGCGACGAAACGATCAGTTGGCGGCGTAATCGGAAAAGTCCCGATGTCCTGAACACGGGTCATGACCGGCACCCGATTGGCGTCGTATCCGTCGATACGTACCCACCGTGAGATAGTCAGTACGGTACCGTCGGTGCCCGGGTGCCGCGCGTCGCGGCGTACTTGGAAGCCGGCGAGCACCTGATCTCCGTTGTGCACCGGGAGAGCAATCAAGACGAAGGCTGCCGCTGCTGTCGTGCCATAGGCCTTGGTCGCGATCATCGCACCGGGCTGGCGCGTCAGGCGGAGATTGTCGCCTTCTCCGCCGACACGCGACCGGATCGGCATCACCGTGTCGGTGATCCGCCAGATCGGATCCTGCCAGTCAGGCGCTGTGAAATCCGGATCGGCCAGCATGGTTTGGCTCTCGTGCAACCGCATCGGCATCGTGCCGAGATCGAATCCGGTGCTGTGTTCCATGCTGAACCTGCCGGCACCCGCTGCCCAGACGGAGGGACGCGCCGGGTCCCCATGCTCGACATCGACCTGATGGATGACCATGCCGACCAGTGCCACGTCCGCGCCAGCGCCTACCTCCAGAACGTACCGCCCGACAATGGGCTTGCCGGTATTCAACAACCACCCGCCGTTCAGCCGTACCAGCGCACCGTTGCCGGAGCAGCTGATGACGGGGGATGTCCATAGCTTGCTCTCGTGGTGGCAGTCGGTCGCGGTCACCACGCCAGCGCTCACGGCATAGAGCTTTTGGGTATAGTCGATCGAACAGCCGATCAGTTGTAGCGAACCTGATGGCTGCGCCATGCGTACCGCAACCGTCGAATTGTACAGCGAGCAGCCAAAGAAACTGTTGCGTTCACCATTGTCGGCGAGGAGCGGCCAGTCGACGCACTGCGCGCACTCGAAAACCTCACAGTGCGTAAAGACACTGTTGTAGCCACGATTGCCAAAACGGATGCCGGTGCCGCATTTGGATATCGCCATGTTCTCGACGAGCAACTGCGCCGAGGTGCCAACCGCATCCGCGTCAAAATCTAACCCGATACTGTCGGTATCCATTCCACCGCCTCGCAAATGGATGGCGCCTGAGATCATGCCCTTGGGGCCATAGTTGTTGGCCGCCCCGCTTCGCGCAACCGAGCTGGCGATGACGTGCAGGCAGCGGCCATTGATACCCGTGAAGTCGAGCAACGCCTGTCCCCATAAAGACACTCGCGATGCATCAAGCGTGATGGTCGAACGGCAGCGATAGGCGATCAAGGGTTGGAGGTGCACAATGCCGCCATTGGCGCGTGCCGCGATCGCAGTGATTGCACGCTGGATCGCGGGGGCATCGTCGGTAATGCCGTCCCCTTTCGCACCGTATTGTTCAGGGGTGACGCTGGCATTGTCTGCGGCACCGGTACTTGCGAGCGGCAGCATGTCGTCGGCGCGGGCGGTGGATCCGACCATCAACGGGGCAGACGTCAACGCGGCGAGCAACGATCGTCGTGATGTGGGAAGGGGAGGGAGAATAGCGAAGTCCTTGTTTCGCAATGAAATCCGTGGCCGTGATTAAGCCATCAGACAAATAGCCGCCAGCGAGATGACAGTCGGCTGAACGACGAACGCCACGATGGTGCCGTGGGCGGGCCTGTTGCTTACTACGGTCTTCGCAATGCGCCTGTCCTGAAGGGGGAGAAAGGGCCGGCTCTGCGATTGATCGTGCAACGTGCCCCGTCCAGCGCAGCTCGCACCCGGCAAGGGTCTGTTCTTCGGTGCGACTTCGGCATAAGCGGGGTCGCAGCCTGATCGACCAAGCATATGGACTGAAATATGAATGCAACCTACCGAGGACGTGGCGTATCCGCGCGTTCGGATCGTAGCCGTTCTGCCGGTAGGTCCCGCGGTTGGCGCCCGCCGTTTACCAGCGACACGCCTCTGAAAGAACGTCGGTGCTTGATAGCTACCGGCGGGTATTTTGCAGTGCTGGCTCTGTTCGGCGGTGGGCTCGCCGGCTGGACGCCAGGCTATATGCTGATCTTCGTTGCGATCATCGCCGCGACGGTCGCATTGGCGTGGCGCGACGGATTTCGCGTGCTCGATGAGACGCCGCCCCTGGCCAAGATCGCACTGATCTGCATCGCGGTTCTGCCACTGCTGCAATTGATCCCCTTGCCGCCCGGCTGGTGGCAGGCGCTGCCGGGGCAGGCGCTGCGTCAGCAGGTACTGGCGCTGGCGGGACTGGGGAACAGCTGGCAGCCGTTGTCGACCGAACCCGTCGGGACGGCGATATCGGGCATACTCACGGTCGGTTTCGTGACGCTGGTCGCGTTGCTGATGCGGTTGACCGACAAGGATTTCCGCAGCGTCCTATTCCTGGCGTTCGGTCTCGTGGTCTTCGGCATCCTGGTGGGAATGGTGCAGGTCGTCACGGACGGTCAGTTTCCCAATCCACATGGCATCAGCATGGGGCCGACGCTTCAGGGCTTTTATGCCAACAAGAACCATATGGCGCTAATCCTCGCGACCACGATCCTGCTGGCGGGCTTCGTGGTGATACCGCGGGTCTTCGACCTGCAGCGCCGCCTGTGGGTGAACCTGGGCTATATCGCGTTCGTGCTGGTGTGCATCGTGTCGACCAACAGCCGCGCTGGTCTGGCGCTTGGCGGGATCGCAGCGTTGATCGTCTTGCACGACCAGACGCGAAGGATCAGCTGGCGCTACAAGATCGGGGGGCTGGTCGTGCTCGCGCTGCTGTCCGGCCTGATCTTGTCGACCGCCGCGTTCGAACTGGTCTCGGGTCGGTTCGAGGATGTCGACAGCGATCTGCGCTGGCGAATCGCGACATGGTCGTGGCCTCTCGCGGAGCGCTATTGGGTGTCGGGCAGCGGCGCTGGTTCGTTCGCGACGCTGTTCGCGGCGAACGAACAGCTCGCTTGGGTCAAACCCACCTTCGTCAATCATGCCCATAACGAATATCTGCAACTCGTGATCGAATTTGGCGTAGCCGGGATCGCGGTGCTCGCAGTATTTCTCGCATCGCTGATCGCGCCGCTGATGCTGTGGTGGCAGCTGCCGCGCAGCGCCCGGGAGCGTGCGACGATGACGCTCGGCTTCGCCATGATCCTCCTGTTCGCGCTGCACAGTGTCGTGGATTATCCCCTGCGCCGCCCTGCGGGATGGGCGTTCTTTGCATTGGGACTGGTCGCGGTCTATCGCGGGTATCGCATGAGTGCGGTGGGCGGTGGTTCGGCCGGTTCTACGGACCAACCAATGGACCGACAGGTCGAAACGGCTTGATGGAGGATCGTGGCTGCTGCTACGGCAGCCCAGCTTCTGATTATTGTATCTTCAGACTATCGTTTCTACTTTGGTGAAGGGTGTGCGTGTGCGCCTCAAGATCTTATCGACCTGGGCGCTGTCTGCCGGAGCGGCTGCATGTGTGGCTGGATGTGCGGGCGGCTCCAATGTGCCGGTCGGCCAGACCCAGTTGCCGCCGGCCCCGCTGACCCGACCCGTTCCGGTCACGCTCAATGAGTATCTGCTCGGGCCACTCGACACGATCGGTGTCAACGTGTTCAACGAACCGTCGCTCAGCGTCACCGAAGCAGGCGTATCGCTTAGCGGCAAGGTGTCCCTGCCGCTCCTCGGTGAGCTTCCGGTGGCTGGCCGTTCCACTAGCGAAGTCGCCGCGATGATTACGTCTGCGCTCAACGCCAGGTATCTGCGCAATGCCCGCGTGGCGGTATCGGTCGAGCGCGCGGCCAACTTCACAGTGACCATCGATGGCGAAGTGAAAAAGCCGGGCGTCTACCAAATTCCCGGCGCGCGCCTGACCCTGCTGCAGGCGGTAGCGCTTGGCGAAGGCGTAACCGACCTTGCCAAGCTGAACGAAGTGCTGGTCATCCGTGAGATCGACGGCAAGCGCTATGCTGCGCGCTTCGATCTGGCCCAGATCCGTGCGGCGCAGATGGCCGACCCCCAGATCCAGCAGTCCGATATCGTCGTCGTCGGCTATTCGCGCGCTGCTGCCCTGACCCGTGTGCTCATCGCGGCGCTGCCGAGTGCGGCGGCCATCTTTGTGGGTCTGTCCAATTGAACGAGGCGTCTCGCAATATGCAGTTTCCGTTTGCCGGTCCCGGTACGCCGACCGAACCGACCATGACCTCAGCTACCACGCCGACGATCGAGGCCGATCGGAGCACTGGGACGCTGCGTGAGATCTGGGCTGCCGTTTATCGGTCGCGCTACTGGATTGCCGGCATCTTCGCGGTGTGTATCGTCCTGGCGATCGCGGTCGCTTTGCTGTCGACGCGCCTTTATCAGGCGTCCGCGTCGATAGAGGTCCGTCAGGAAGCCGAGAAGGTTCTGGGCACCGAGCAGGACCGAGAGGATTCGAGTTCGCGCGCGGATGCGGAGCGCTTCCTGCAAACCCAGCTGGACATCATTCGCAGCCGCGGCGTTGCCGAGGCGGTCGCCGAAAGCGAAGGGCTGTTCCGTGGGGAGGCGTTTCTTAACACGATGCGTGTCCCCGATGCTGACGTGCAGGTGCCGCTCGGTATGTCGCCGCGCGACGCGCAACGTGCGCGCGTCATCAAGGCCCTGCGGGACAATATGCAGGTGCGCTATACCGGCACGACCCGGATCGCGACGATCTCGTTCACCAGCCCGGATCCGCGGCTGTCGGCACGGATCGCCAATGCCTATGCGACCTCGTACATCCGCAACAATCTGGCGCGCAAGGCGGGCAGCTCGGTCTATGCGCTCGACTTCCTGCGTGACCAGCTGCGCGAGGCGCAGGCGCGTCTTGCCAAGTCAGAGCAGGACGTCGTTGAATATGCGCGTCGTACGCGTATCGTCGATGCCGGCAATGCCGCAGGCAATGCCGCAACGTCCGACGCGAGTGCGCGGCCCCAGTCGCTGATCACCGCACAGCTCGTCGCCTTGAACCAGGCATATTCGACCGCGATCGCCGACCGCATCGCCGCCGAGCAGAAGTGGGCGAACGTTTCGCGTCTACCATTGCTCAGCGTGCCGGACGTGCTGGCGAACAGCGCGATCCAGCCGCTGATCGAACGCCGCGCGCAAATCCAGGCACAGTATCAGCAGCAACTGACGACGCGTCGCGCGGACTACCCTGCGGTGGCCGAGACGGCTGCGCAGGTTAAGGAACTCAACCGCCAGATTACGACGCTGGCACGGGGGATTCGCGACGGCATCAAGAATCAGTTCGACGTCGCGTCGTCGCGCGAGCGTTCGCTGGTCAGCGAGATCGACAGCCTCAAGAACAGCACGCTGTCGGAGCAGAAGCAGGGGATCGAGCTTTCGATTCTGCGTCGCGAGGCCGATACCAACCGTCAGCAATATGAAGCGCTGCTGCGGCGTTACAACTCACTCAACGCAGAATCAGGCATACAGACCAATAACCTGTCGTCGGTCGACCAGGCGCAGGTACCCGAGCGTCCGTCCTGGCCGAAATTGCCGTTGAACATCGCCCTAGCTCTAATCTTAGGGATGCTTCTTTCGGCACTCTTCGTCTTCCTCCACGAGCAATTGTTCAGCCGCGTACGGACGCCTGACGAAGTGCGTGCTGCCGCGCATCTGTCGATCCTTGGTGTTGTGCCGTCGAGCGACAATCCTGAGGATGAACTGGCCGATCCGAAGTCGTTCCAAAGTGAAGCCTACAGTTCTGTTCGGACCGGCCTTTCGCTGACCAAGGGCGGCGTGCCACAGGTCATGATGGTGACCAGCACGCAACAGGGTGAGGGCAAATCAACCGCCTGCCACGCTTTGGCACTCAGCTTTGCCCGCCTCGGCAAGCGTGTTCTCATCGTTGATATCGATCTGCGACGCCCCAACGTCCACCGTCTATTCAACGTCGCGAACAAGCAGGGCTTCAGCAACGTGCTGGCAGGCCAGTTGGCGATCGGCGATGCAATTCAGCCAAGCGGCGTTGACGGGCTCGATATGGTTGTCGCAGGTGATATCCCACCGAACCCGGCTGAGTTGATCGGTAGCCCGCAACTCCCCGTACTGCTCACGGAGTTGCGCAAGCGCTACGACGTGATCCTGTTCGATTCCGCCCCGGTGATGGGTCTTGCCGACGCGGTCGTCCTGTCGAGCGAAGTCGATGTGACAGTGTTTGTCATCGAGTCCGGACGCAATCCGGCCCGCACCATTCAGGTCGCTCTCGCACGTCTTGCGCAAGGTGGCGGCACCATCATTGGCGCGGTGCTCCTGAAGTTTGATCCGGGCCGGTTCGGTTACGGCTATGGTACCGAATATGGCTATCAATATGACTATGCCCCACGGAATGATTGAACCGTCGCGTCTGCGGCGGAGTGTGGCGAGCGTACTGGCGGCAGCGGTACTGCTGCCAGTCGTTGCTTATCTCGCGAATGCGTCCAGCGCGGTCATGATCGTTCGCGGTGAACGTGACGGCGCATTGCTTGCAGCGCCCGTACCTGCGACCGGCCTGTCAGCTCTTCCGGCGCCGACTGGTAAAGCGGGGTATAATTCGGCATCGACTGACCCGGTATCCGTTGCCAAGCCACAACTGACGACGATCTCTGACACGGTGATGCGGCGGGCCATCGTTGCTCGGCCTCTCGACCAAGGGCTAGTCAACGTTGCGATGGTCCGAGACATCCAGGGGCATGCGGCAAGACAGGTTGACGGACGAAATACGGGGCAAGTTGGGGGGCATGTTGTCGTTCAGGGGCCCACAGTAAACGGGCGAGCAACCCCAGGCTATACGGTTCCGGCGCTGAACGACGCACGACTGACCAGATGGATGCCAGTCGTCGGGCGATTGGGCTGGCGCGATACTCCAGCGCAGTTAAACCGCCTGTATGTCGCCGCTGCGGCTGGCAATATTGCGACGATACTTGACGTTAGCGAAGCGTTGCTCCGCCGCCAGCAGCTTATGGAGCGTATTACGCCCGTGCTCGCCATCGTTGAGACTGATCCAAAGATCGGCGCTGATCTGGTCAGGCGACTGCAGAGCAGGCCGGCGTGGCGTGCAGCGTATCTCGAAACGACCGATACTCTGCTTCGGCGTGACCAACTCGTTGCCCGCTACGGTATTTTGCGGGAATTAATGCGGCGGGGCGATCATTTGAGCAAGTCGGAGCTAACGGCTAACGTGATTGCTCTTGATCGGGGAAAATTGCCAGATCTCGGGTTTAGTTTATGGAAAACGGTGCATCGGGATGTCGGCGTTCCTTTGAACGACCCGTATTTCCAACGCGCTGCAGCGAACTCGGCTGAGGCCGCAACAACGGTGCCTTACGACTGGCAGCTGCTGACCGGTGAAGGGTTCAGCACCGATGCGTTCGTCGATAATGGCCGTAGTGCGCTAGAGATCAAGTGGAACGGGCGCGGCGTGCCAGTTTTCGTACGACAGCGTACGTCTGCCATCGCCGGTCGCCGCTACGTCCTCGAAATATCTGTGGACCGTGAGAATATCCCCAATCTGTCGGCAGCCCAGTTTCGTTTGATGTGCGACGATGCTGCGATACTCTTGCGGCAGGAGGGGGGCGTTCCCACACGGCTTGTGACCGTCCAGCCCTTGCCGTGCGCTTATCCTGTCCTTGAGATCGTTGGCGATGTCCAATCCTCTTCGGTCCCGCGCACGTTGCTGCTGCATTCCCTGCACATGCGCCCCGCGGCGTAGGCGGGCAGACGTATGGCGACGCGCATGAATCTAGGCTTTGACGCCACACCCGGGCAACCGGCGTCGGTTAGGAACTCCACGCTTTCCCCTTATGCGTGGAATGGCACCAATCTCGTGCACACGCTGTATTTCAAGCTTTTGCTTCTCCTAGCGCCGATCCAGAGCATTCTGCTCACGCCAGTGCAGGGGTCCACCCCGGCGTTCCTGTTGATTTTGGGTGCAGCGGCATTTTTGCTTCGGGGTGAAGTGCGCTACGGGCGTGTCCTGATGTTCATCGTCGGCTTCTGGCTAATTTACATTCTCTATATGGCCTGTAGCCTTTCAGGCTATCTGATAGATGAACCTGATTTCAGTACTGTTACGACAATCCGCGAGGTGTTCATCTACGGCATATTGCGCCAGACGCAGTTCACGCAAGGGTTATATCTGTTTGCCGCAATGCTGTTTTGTTTTTTGGTTTACTCTTATTTTCAAGAAGCATTTGTAAAGTTCGCATATTTTGGCATTATATTGCTGGCTCTGTACGGCTTTTATGAATTTGTATTCTATGCCATTTTCCATACGAACGGTGACATACTGTCGAACCGTAACTTTGGTGATTTGGATACCGCCGCCGCTGGTGCAGGCGAGGGGGATTCTGTCACTGGTAGCGTGATTCAGGGGTCGAATCTCTTTGGCGCGGGCTTCATGCGTCTGAAAAGCCTTGTCGGTGAACCATCAATGTATGCGCTGAGCGTAACCCCGTTCGCGGTTTACGCCTATGCACGACGATGGTGGCTATTGTTCGGCTTGCTTGCAGTTTCCCTTGTGCTGTCGACGTCAAGCACAGCCGTAATCGGCCTGCTCGTTGGTCTAGCCTATGCCGAAATACGTCAGCGACAGGAATTTATTCTTTATATTGCAGCGGCGGTCTTCGTCGGCGTGCTACTCTACATGACGTCTGATTCGGTCAATCAAGCGCTCAATGCCTTGTTGTTCGATAAGCTGGACACGCTTTCTGGAACCGAACGCTTGACGTCGTTCGTGAACAACGTCTCGCTTGCGTTCGACGGCAACGTCGTGCGCGCGCTGTTCGGTGTAGGGTTCGGTACCGTGCGTTCGACCGACATGTTTTCCAACCTGCTGGCCAATGTCGGCATCATTGGCTTGCTGGCGTACTCTGCTCTGCTTTTAGCCCCCTGTTTCATGTTGCGGACGGCACCGGACCGAGGTGCGATCGCTGCGACCTTGATCTCCCTGTACGTGATGGAAATGGTGACGGTCTCCGAATTCTCCTATCTGCCACCTTGGTTCATGATTGCATTGGCCTACGTCCGCGTTCGCGAGCAGGCTCACCCGACGCTAACGAATGCGACCGGCATGGCAGAGGCGTAAGGAGTAAGATGCTTTTCAAACTCGCGCTTAACGGGCGTTTCCTGGGGCGCCCTGTCACCGGTGTCGAAAGACTGGCGATCGAACTCGCCGATGCCATCGATAACCGCGTGGTAGAGGTCGGTGGTGATACGCTGCCGTCTGGTAGCGCGTTCGAAATTCTCGCACCATCGCCAGACCTCGCGGCGATCACCGCTGCCGCCTCGATACGCTTTCCCCGAAACCCCGTGCAGGCGATTGGCCGGCTCAACGGACATGCTTGGGAGCAGCGCGAATTATCACAGGCGCGGCCGGATGCATGGTTGCTCAACCTGTGTAACACCGCGCCGATACTGCGGCGACGCCAAGCGGTTGTGATCTGCGACGCGCAGTTCATTCTCCACCCGGAATCCTATTCGCGAGCATTCCGCTGGTGGTATCGTTTTGCGCTGTCGATTGCCAGTCGTCGTGCTGCAGCGTTATTCACCATTTCTGAGTTCTCCAAGGAGCAACTGGAGCAGTTCGGCGTATTTCCCAAGAACAAGGCGCAGGTGTTGCGCCTCGGAATCGATCACCTTGATAAAGTCGCGGCCGATGACGAAGTCGTCGTGAGGCATGGTCTCGTTCGGCCGTATGTTCTCGCGATCGGGTCCCTCGCGCGTCACAAGAACCTGCGGATGCTAGTCGACGCCTTCTGCGATGAGCGGCCTGACGGTATCGATTTGGTGATCGCCGGGGGTGGCAACGCGCGGGTGTTCGGTGACGCCGGTTTGCGCAAGGGTGAGAATATTCGGTATCTGGGTCGAGTTAACGACGGCGAGCTTAAGGCGCTGTACGCGCACGCTATGGCCTTTGCCTGCCCCTCTCTATCCGAAGGATTCGGGCTTACTCCCCTGGAAGCGATGCGTCTGGGTTGCCCCGTCATTGCAACCACTGGTGGTGCCGTGCCGGAAATCTGTGGGGATGCGGTACTTTATGCAGACCCGGCTGATCAATCAGCATGGCGCGCCGCGTTGGCGAAGATCGTCAGCGATGCAGGTCTTCGCCAAAGTTTACGGGACCAGGGCCTTGAGCGAGCAGCCAGCTATACTTGGCGCGGGGCGGCCATCCAGATGCTTGAAGTCATCTCGGAACTCGACGCTGCGGGGCAGGGGTGATCGCGCGCACCTTGGTTGGCTCGATACCTTTATTGGGCCAACCAATGCTTCAAAGGTGACATGGTGCTTGATTCGCTATGCGCCATATTGCCGGTTCACATGGTCGCGGGCGAGAATAAAACCATCGGCCGCTTGAAGTGCATTACTTTACTGTAATGAATGATGCTGGTCCGTAGTGGCGCATTTGTGGCCCTTTGAACATATGTCATAGGCGATGTTGATTGGCATCGTCGCAACGAGAATGTTCGGACCTGCAGTCCAAGGTATACTATAATCTAGAAGGCCGCCCAACGTTAGTGCCGCGATGCTTGACTTCACGGTAGTAACGCACGTCTTCGGTCCTTGATTGCGGCGAACGGACCTTCGCTATTCTCGGAACGCGTCCTCTTTGAGCCGGGTAAAGGGCGACAGAATGTAGGCCATCACCGACCTCTTGTCCCCGATCAGATTGACGTCGGCAGTCATGCCGGGGCCAATCACAAGGTGCCGGCCGTCGGGGCCGCGGAAGTTCTGGGCGTCGGCGCGTACGCGCACCGTATAGTGACCCTCGCCAGTACGCTCGTCCATCGTGGCGTCAGGTGAGATCGTGACAACCCGCCCGGCCATTCCACCGTAGATACCTGATTCATACGCGGTGATATTGACCTTGGCGCGCTGGCCGAGCCGCACTGAGGCGATATCCTTCGGGCTGACCATCGCCTCGACAGTAAGCGCATCAGCGGACGGGACCACTTCGGCGATCGGTTGTCCCGCGGCGATACTGGCGCCAACGGTTGACACCAACACCCGGTTCACGCGGCCATTGACCGGCGCCGATACGGTCGCGCGGCCAAGCCGGGCGGCAAGCGCGGGCACCGTCTGGCGCCGCGCCGCTAGCTCTGCCTGTGCTGTCGCGAGCTCAGTACCCGCCTGCGCGCGCCAAGCGCCGCGGACTTGTGCCAGCGAGGCGCGGGCTTCTGCTACCGCCGATTGTGCGCGCGCGATGCCGGCCGCAGCCTGCGCCGCATCGGTCGTGGCGACCGCGGCGGTGTTTTCCAACTGGATCAGCGTAAGTTGCGGTTCGATCCCACGATTCACCAAAGGGCGCATCATATCTAGCTGGCGCCGCGCCGAATCGCGCGCTGAGACGCGCGACTGGTAGGCTGCGCTCGCTTCCGCGACGGCACGCCCGGACTGCGCCTCCCGCGCGGCCGCAGCCAAACTGAGGCTGGCGAGATCGCTCATCCGCGCGGTGTGCAGCGACCGCTCGATCGCGATCTGCTCGGCGATTTCAGGCGACGGCGCGGTAGGATACACCGGCTCGCGGCCTGCGATCTCAGCGCTCAGCCGTGCAATCTTGGCCGTAAGCGCGCCAACCGTAGCCTCCGAACTGCCGAGCTCCGCCCCAGCCTGGGTGCGATCAAGACGAACCAGAGGTTGGCCGCGGCTGACAACGTCGCCAGCACGCACCAGGATCTCAGACACGATGCCGCCCTCCAGATTGCTGAGCACCTGGAGCCGGCTCGATGGCACCACTCGTCCAGACGCATGTACGGTTCGGTCGAGCTCCACCACGCTCGCCCAGACGACGAAGATGACGATAAAGCCAAGGATCAGCCACAGCAGGAGGTCGGAGACCGCCTTGGGCTTGATCCTGTCGGCCAGATCTTCGAAATGGCTATACGCGGAAGAGGGTTCGGTCATGGATCGGGTCTCAGGCTGCGACGCGGGGGCGCTGGAGGTCCTTGAGGATCGCGTCGCGCGGGCCGTCCTGCACCACCCGGCCATTCTCTACCATCACGATCCGATCGACGAGGTGCAGTAGTGCTGGGCGATGGGTGATGAGCACGAAGGTACGGCCCTGAAGCTCGCCCACCAACCGCGCAATCAATTGCGCTTCGCTGGCTTGGTCCATCGCACTCGTGGGCTCGTCGAACACGACGATCTGCGGCCTGCCCGCCAGCGCCCGGGCGAGAGAGATCGCCTGGCGCTGCCCGCCCGACAGACCTTCTCCACGATCCGCGAGCTGGAGGTCGTAGCCGTTGGCGATCTGCCCCATGAAGCTATGCGCGCCCGACAGTTCGGCGACGCGAAGCATTTCGGTATCATCGATACCGTCTCGCGCGAGCACGATATTCTCGCGGACGCTTCCCGACAGCAGCACCGGCTCCTGCAGCGCGGTTCCGATCAGTCCTCGCATCGCCCAAGGGTCGTATTGGCGGATGTCGGTGCCGTCGATCATCACCAAGCCTTCCTGGGGCGGGTACAAACCGAGAATGAGGCGCGCGATGGTCGACTTGCCCGATCCGATCCTACCGAGCAGCGCTACACGCTGACCAGCTGGAATGAGCAGGTTGAGACCGTCAAGCGTCTTCTCAGCCGCACCGGGATAGCGGAACTCGACGCCGCGCAGTTCGATGCGGCCGTCGAACCGGACCGGGCGGAGGGCGCCAGCGCCCGGCTCCTCCGACCCGGTCTCCATCATTCCGTTGATCTGCTTGTAGGAGGCGCGTGTTGCCGATAGTCGCGAGAGGAGCGAAGCGATGGTCGCAAGCGGCTGAACGGCGCGGCCCGACAGGATCGAGCAGGCTACCAGTCCGCCGGTGGTCAGCCGGTGGTCAGCGATCAGGAATACGCCAGCGACAACCGTGCCTGCATAGGACAGGGTGTTCGCCGAGGCTGCCACCGTGACCGCGATCGTGGAGACCAGACGTTGGCGTGTCGAGCTGTCGCCGTGCGCCATATTAGCCTTGCTCCAGCGACGCCCAAGCAAACGTCCTGCACCCGACGTCTTTACCATCTCCAGCGCACCGACCGTCTCGACCAGTACGCTTTGCTTCGACAGGCCTTCGCTCATCGACTTAGCCGATAGGCGATCGAGCGCGGGGCGGGTCAGCCACCCGGCGCCCACCACGATCGGGATGGCGGCGAGCGGCACCCATACCAGCGGTCCGCCGAGGATCGCGATGAACACCAAAGTCACGACGATGAACGGCACGTCGACCAGTGCGGTCATAGTGGCGGACGCGAAGAAGTCGCGTAGCGTCTCGAGTTCGCGCATCATGCCTGTCAGTGCGCCGGTCGATCCCTTCTTCTGGTCGAGCCGGATCGCGACCAACCGCCGAAATACGCGACCGCCGACATCGTGATCGATATCGGCGCCCGCGAGATCGGTGAAATAGGCGCGCAGGATGCGTAGCAGGAAGTCGAAGATCACCACTACCAGCAGCCCAATCGACAGCGCGACCAGCGAGGTGACGGCGTTGTTGGGCACCACGCGGTCGTACACCGTCATGGTGAAGAGCGAAGTGATGAGGCCGAAAATGTTCACCATCGCAGCAGCCAGGGCGACCTTCATGTACGTCCCCTTGTTACGGAGCATCGGCTCCGTCAGCCACAGTGCAAAGCGCGGGCTTGGATGCTCTACCAGGTCGGGGGAATTGCTCATTGAGGGTCCAGCAATACGTCTAGCGTTACAGGATCAATACCGAGTTCCGGCAGCAGGCGGCCGGTACGGGCGAGAAGGGCATAGCGTGCGCTATCGAGTTCGATCACCGTCTGGATATAGCGTGCAGCGACGCCGAAGTAATTGCTCTCAGCCCCAAGCAGATCGAACAGCGTGCCGCGCGACACGCGGAACCGTTCGGCTAAGACGTCGCGTGACTGCCGACTGGCAATATAGTTACTTTCAATCGCTTTCCGGGTCGCTTCTAGCGCTTCAACGTCGGACAACGCGATCTCGGCATCGCGCTGAGCGTCTATCCGCGTGCGCCGCAGTCGCGCGTCGGCGCCGTTGGCGCGCGCCGCCGCCTGACGGCCCCGCTCTGCCGCCCCCCCCCCAAGCCGCATCGACAAGGTGACGCTGCCGCGGATGTCATAGTCGCGCGCAGTCTCGACGATGCCGTACCGGCCAGCGTCGAGCCCCGCCGCTAATTGCGGAAGCTGATCGGACCTGAGCGCGCGCGCATCGAGCCGCGCCGCGTCCGCCCCTAGCCGTGCGGCGCGTACCGTTGGTAGGCGATCGACCGCATCGGGAAGGGCCGCCTTGGCAATTCCGTCTAGCGCCGGCACCGGTGCGCGACCGAGATCGCCGAGTGCGGGAGACCCGATCACCGCGGCATACTGCGCTTCGGCGCTTTTCAGCTGGCGGTGAAAATCGGCGGCCTGCGCATCGGCCGACGCAATATAGCTGTCGACCTGGGCGATATCGGCGGGTGCCGCCGCGCCTTGCATGACACGATCTTCTAGGGCCGAGCGCAGGTCGGTCTGATTGGCGGTGAACGCATCGGCAAGCCGCACCAGCACGCGATACCCATAGACCTGATACCAGGCTGATATCGCGCGTAAGGCGACCTGCGTGCCGGTGTCCTCGACGCCTGCGCGCGCAGCCTCCAGCCGGGCCTCGCCGGCGTGCACGCGGCTAAGGCTCGAGCCCCAGTCCAGCACTGGCTGCTGGAGCCGAAGGAGCCCATCGGTTCGGCTACGCGGGCGGGAGCGCTCCAGCACGTTGCCGGGATCATTCGAGAAGGCGCGGCTCAGTATCTTGAAGCTCGAGAGCGACAGGTCGACGGTCGGCAGCCTGCGAGCGCCCGCCTCGGCGCGAGCAGCGTCGGCCTCCTCGACCTGCGCCGTCGCCTCATCCAATGCGGGATTGTGACGCACGGCGTCGGCGATCGCACGGTGGAACACTGCAGGGTCAGTGGCGCTGCGTGCCAAGCGCAATACGGGGTCTGCTGCCGGGTCGATGTGGAGTGGATCACCGCCAGGCGCTGGCAGTCCGCCCGCGATTGTGCGGCGAGGCAGTGACCGTGGCGCGATTGGCGCGGACGCTATTCCGGTCGGGCGAACGGGACCACTCGTCGCCGGGATCGGCAGCAATGGACCTTGCTGCGGAGGCGATGACGGCGCCGCTACGGGGCGTGCCGACGAAGATTGGGCCGGCAATATCGGAGAAGCGGGAAGCGGGCGCGGCGTTGCGCCTTGCTGCGGATCGACTACCAACGAGCCAGGCGGCGCAGCAATTACCTGCGCATGCAGCGCAGGCGTTGCGGTCATTGCCAACCCGCCGATGACCCCATTTGCGAAAGCGATGCGACCGATACGGCCGATGCGGCGCCTGGGCGCAGCTGATAAAGTCATACCGTGTTTGCCTTGGGGCATCGCACAAGAAGCCGCTGCTCGTTTCGTTGCGCAGGATAGCGACATGAGCGTTGAACCGGACCCAGCGCGAAGATTTTGATGCCTGATGTTTGACCCAATTCGAGGATCAATACCAGCGGTTAACAAACGCCAGCCGATCAGCGTGGGACTAGAGGTGGAAAAGCGCACGGGGGTAGTACGGACGCCGTCCATACTACCCCCGTGCGCTTTCAATGGCGGATATCAGTTATACTGCGATGCCGCCGACAATGTTTGCGGCGAGCAGAGCGGCGTGCTCGGCCGATGCCGAAAACTCGTACAATAGCGCACCCTTGGAGAGTCCATGATCGAGTTGATCGGTCCAGAAGGCGCGCCCGCCGGCGTCAGGCGCGCGGTCCAGAGAGTTCTGGTACATCAAATCTACCAGTTGACCGTTGCTCAGCCCTTGCGTGCTACTGCTGAATTCCGCCGAAGATACAAAGTTATCGGCAACCTGGTTCAACGTCAGGGTGCCGGCTTTCACCTGCTCAGCCCAGAACGTCAGACCCGAGACGTCCGGCATCCGGTTGCTGGCGCTATCGTACAGCAACGCAATTGACTGATAGGTGTCGTCGGTCTGGAAGTACCCTTGTCCAATGATCTCCGCCGTCAGCCCACGATGCTCGGTGCCTTCCGAAAGGCCGAGCATGAACTCGCCACGAGAGAGGCCACTATCCAGCTGCGCCGTCCAGTACGTCCGGCCTCCGCCATCGGCTGCACGACCCAGCGCCTGCTGATAGATGTAATCGACAAACGCTTCGTTCGACAAGCTACCGGTGGCAGACTGGAAGGCGGCATTGGACGCGAACGCGTTGGCTACCGCAGTAACTGTCAGGCCGCGATCCTCGACCTGATCGACCCAAAAATCGAGACCGCCCGCGTCGGGGCCACGATCCAAAACCGTATCGTACAGGCGAATGATCTGGGCACCCACGCTGTCGGGATCGGTACTGAACTCGCCGTCCCTGAACGTAATGTGCTCAATGCTCGTCAGCGTATCAGTACCTAGAGCGGCGTCGCCGTTCAGGGTGGTCACGCCGGCTACCGTTGACATCCCGGACGTCCTGAACAGGCTGTCATAGCCCGACCGATCGATACCCGCGCCGCCATCAAGCGTGTCGTTGCCGATGCCGCCCAGCAGAATATCATTCCCGGTGCCGCCGAACAGCGTGTCGTTACCGGCACCACCGTCGAGCGTGTCGTTACCATTCCCGCCGTCCAGCGTGTCGTTACCTGCTAGGCCGGACAGGACGTCGTTTCCATCCATCCCGCTAAGGACATCATTGCCCGTCGCGCCGGTGATAGTCTCATCGATCGCGAACCCCGTCAGGGTGAGATTGCCAATCGCGCCGTCGAAGTTAAACGCGGTGAACCCGCCCGTATAGCCGTTGCTAATCGTGAAGATGGTCACGAAGCTGTTGACCGTACCCGCACCGTCGCGATCGCTCTGCAGCACCAGGTCGGTCCCCGACTGAACCAGACGCAGGTGACCGCTGGCGAAGGCGTTGCTGTTCGCGGTGTAACCGGTCAGCCCGCGATTGAGGAAATCCGTCAACTCGAACTTGTCGCCCGCATTGCCGGCTTGGAAGTCGGTCACGCGGTTGGTTCGGACGGTCGTTGCTACCTCAGCCGAATTTGCAACCGAGGTGCCGACGCCCAGCTGAACGATGTCAGCCCCGGATCCCAGCGTAAGCTGGTAGTTGTTTACGCTCGAAGCACCGCGCATGCTGATGCTGACGATATCGGCACCTGACCCGGCATTGACGGTAGCGCTGGCAACCCCTGTCAGGACGATCCGGTCATCGCCAGCTCCGGCATCGACGGTCACGACGTCGCTGTTCCTGTCGTTGGAAGTCGCGCCCAATGCCAGGTACGTGGTGCCGGATAGTCCTGCGGCGTTGGCGGCCAGCGCCGTCGACGACGTACCGCTACGCAGTTCAATGAAGTCGCTGCCGTCGCCACCGTCCAGATTAAGATTGGTGGCTACAGTCGCGGCACTACGCGTTGCCAGGATGCTGTCGTTGCCGCCGTAACCGAACAGGGAGTCCGTTTGGCTGAGGGCGGTCGCGGAGGCATCGACCGCGTTGTCGATGATCAGGTTGAAGTCGTCATTGCCCCGCAGATTGTCGCCGAAGCTGGATCCGGTCAGGTATTCGATGTCGATGAGCGTATCGATACCCTCGCCAACCGTAAACTGAGCGCCTTGAATTCGCAGATCGACGTTCACGCCAGTTGTAGAGTTTACATAGGTAGCAGTATCCAGTCCCTCGCCGCCGATCAGCGTATCGTTGCCCAGTCCACCGGAGAGGGTGTCGTTCCCGTACCAGCCATCGAGCACGTCGTCACCGGCGTTGCCGACCAGCGTATCGAGCGTGCCGCCCCCCCGGACGACGTCGTTGCCGAGGCCGCCGCGGAAGATCACGCGCTCGACGCTGATGAACTCGCCGCGCTGGACGCCGTCGACGGTGATCGCGCTGTTGCCTGCCAGATTGCCAAGATCGAAACGGATCCCGGCGGTGTGGTCGGTATAATAGGCATAGGCGGTATCGGTGCCGTCGCCGCCGTCGAACGTGTCGTCGCCGCCGTCGTTCGTGAAGACGGTGCTGAGCCCCGCTGCCGAACCGTTGGCGATGCCGCCGACCAGGACGTCGTCGCCATCGCCGCCGCGCAGGATATCGTTGCCCATGCCGCCGACGAGGGTGTCGTTGCCGGAACCGCCCTCGAGCACGTCACTACCGTCAGCAGCAGTCGCCCCGGTATTAAAATTGCCCACATAGTCACCGAACATTACGTCATTGCCGGTGCCGCCGATCAGCGTGTCGCCGAGACCGCCACCGACCAGGAAGTCTGCGACCGTGCCACCGACCAGCCGGTTGGCCGTCGTGTTCCCGCCTGTGAGGCTGTTGGCGAATGCCACCGCACCCGTCAAATTCTCGATCTCGCGGATCGTGTCACTGCCACCGAAAATTCCGGTATTCTGCGCCGTAAGCGTGTTGAGATTAACCGTTACCGTTGAGGTGGCGATGGAATAATCGATCGTGTCGCTACCGGTACCGCCAGCATAGGTGTCCGCGCCGCCGCCATCGAAGAAGATGTTGTCGTTCGTGTCGCCGGTGACCGTGTCGGCACCTGCGCCGGTGCGAACGTTCTCAAAGCCGGTGATCGTATCGTTGCCGACGCCGGTGTTCTGCGCGGTCAGAATAGTCAGATCGACCGTCACGCCGGTCGTGCCGCTAAACGATACGGTGTCGCTGCCTGCACCACCATTGAGAGTGTCGTCGCCAAGGCCACCTTCGATGATGTTGGCATTGGCGTCGCCGGTCAGGATGTCATTGCCGTCACCGCCCAGCAGGTTCTCGATACCGCGTAGGGCGGCGATCTGAGATCCGCCGACGCTTGCAGTCCCGTCCGTCGCGCCGGTAAGCGTGGCGGTAACACCGGCAGTATTGCCCGCAAACGAGGCGGTATCCGATCCCGCGCCACCATCCAGCAGGTCAACGGCGCCCCCCGTGTTTACTCCGGGATTGAGCGTGTCGTTGCCGTCGCCGCCCGAAAGGACGTTCTCGGCCGCATCGCCGCTGAGACCGTCGTTGAAAGCGGAGCCGAGCAGGTTCTGGAAGCCGCTGAGCGTGTCTGTGCCGGTGATCCCGGTATTCTGTGCAGACCCTTGCAGCGCGAGGCTGACCGTCACGCCTGCGGTTGCGCCTGCGTAGGAGGCGGTATCGTTGCCGGCACCGCCGACGAGCGTGTCGTTGCCAAGGCCGCCTTCGATGACATTCGCGTCGGCGTTGCCGGTCAAAATGTCGTTTAGCGCCGAGCCGATCAGGTTCTCGATCCCGCTCAGTGTGTCGTTGCCGGCCGCGACCGTGTTCTGGGCGGTGCCCTGCACGTTAAGGTCGACCGTGACCCCGGTCGTGGAACCCGCACTGAACGCGTTGACAAAGGACGCGGTGTCGTTGCCGTTGCCGCCGTTCAGGATATCGCTGGCGATCGTTCCCTGCAGGAAGTCATTGCCCTCACCGCCGTCCGCCACGAGGCTGCTCGTGTTGTTGGCGGTGACCGTGGTCGTCACGACCGCCGCGTTTTGGAGCGAGACGTTCAGCTGATAGGTCTGCCCAGCGATGAGCGGCTGGGCGGTGGTCGCACCATTCCACAGCCCGACACGGATGAAATAGGTTCCTGCCGTCGCGAAAGTATAGGTCAGATAGGCGTCGTCGTGCCCGGGATAGGATGCGTCACCCGAACCCGTATCGTTGCTAGCCAGCACGGTACCAGCACTGTTGACCAGTTCGATGAAGCTGTCGTCGAGCGTGCCGGCTCCGTCGATGTCGAAGATCGCCTGCGACCCCGGCACCGTCACGTCGATCTGATAATATTCCAGCGCGCCGCCGGCTGCCGTTGCGTTGATGGTGGCGTGAGGGATGCTCGCCGCATTCGTGATGTCGGCATTCGCGTCGACGTCATAGGCGCCAGCAGTCGCTACGGCTGTGGCGATGCTGCCATTGTTGGTCGACTGGGCCTTGATAATGTCAGCCTGTGGCGGTGCCGTGACGGTCGTTGTGGTCGTAAAGCTGCCGCCGATCAGGCGATCGTTGCCGGCGCCGCCCGACAGCGAGTCGGCGCCACCTACACCACCGCTAAGAATGTTGTCCTGGCTGTTGCCGGTTAGAATGTCGTTGCCGATCGTACCACCGATGTTCTCGATGTTGCGCAGCGTGTCGGTCTCGCCGTCATGGCCGACGATGACGTCCGCCCCGGTATCGTTCAGCGTGACGGTCACGCCGATGGTGTTAGTGAAAATCACCGCGTCGCTGCCGGCGCCGCCGTCGAGGATGTTGTTAGCGACGTTGCCGACGAGGACATCGTTGCCCGCGCCACCCTTGACGTTCTCGATGAGCGAACGCGTATCGTTGTTGTAGAGCAGCGACATGGCGATGTTGCCGGGCGCGAGCGATGTGAGGCCCTGATAGGCCAGGCTGTTGGCCAGCTGCGACTGGTCAAACGTCGAGAACTCGCCCGGGCGCAGATCAACGGTGATCCCGTTGGAGTAGTTGCTGGCGTCGATCGTGTCGTTGCCACCGCCATCCCAGACGGTAAGGAAGATCTTGTTACCCGACGGTGCGCCCTGGCCAACACCGTTGATGAACATCTCACCGGTCGTCTGGCTAAAGGTGTACATGCTGTCGCCGGCATTGGTCGTGTAGTTGGCGCCGTACAGGTACTGCAGAGCAGCCAGATCGTACTGCATGTAAGTCTGTGGTTGGTTGATCTTTTCACCGGCAAAGTTGCTGTTGGTGAACGGCGCGGGCGTATACGTCATTAATGACCAGGCCTGTCCGTCGCGGTCCGGGGTCAGTGACTGGGTACCATAACGCGGCGTGCCCCCAAAATAGAAGGACAGATCGCTGTTCGTGTAATCCTGATGCCCGTGCTTGAGCCCCATGGTGTGGCCAATCTCGTGCATCATGGTGGCGTATCCCCATGTGCCCTTAACCGCGAGGTCATAATAAGGCTGGCTGGTGCGGCCGAACCAGATGTCGCCCGACAGGCCGCGCGTGTCGGATGGGAAGTTGCCATAAGCCGACGTCACATCGTTGTCCGCGCTCTGCGAGATGCGGATGTTTGCGTGAACTGTGTCTGTATCGGTGATTTGGGTGAACGTAAGTCCGGTCACGGCCGAAAGCTGTGCAAAGGATGCTTGCGCTGCTGCCTGCTGCTGCGTGCCTAGATCGATATGATAAAGGCTGACGCCATTGGTGTCATAACCGCTGCCGTTGTAGTTTGATCCCGATGTAGGAAAACTATAGGTAAGGTTCAGGGTACCCCATTTTGAGCCGATCAGCGTGGCATCGATATTACGGTTGCCTGTGAAGAAATGGCTTCCGTCTGGGTTGGTGCCCAGCGGCAGCAACTCGCCGATGTTGTTGCCTTCCGGATTGGCCCCGGTCGGATCGATGTTTTTTGGATTGGAGCCGTCGACGCCACCCTGTGCCTCGCGCAGGCCTTGGCAACCGGCGCAGTTACACCCCTCCATGATCGTCTCATGACCGATGTCAGCGAGAGGATCCCATGTGCCGACACCCATTTCTCCGTCAGAAATAGGAGTGGTAACTGCTAGCGGATCGTAGGAGCCGATAACGACCTCGTCACCAGGAAGGCGATTGGAATACGCCTCGGGGGAACCGCCAACGTGATTGGGGTCAGGATTAGTATTGCCGAGCTTAGAAATGTTCATCGACGATTCCCCTGTTTGCCAGACTATATTTTTATTGCAGTTAACTGCATCGTTATGTCATATTCTATCACCGTCACATCGACGGACGTGTCATGATTCGTTAATGTTAGCTTCATAGTTTCACAGCGCGTCGATGCGGGTCAAGCGCTACCTCGTTCAAATGCGATGGAAGTGACTGAAACGCAGCGCAAATCGCTCAGAGCAGGCGAAATACCGTTGGTACAGATGCCGCTGAACAGTGCGGGATCCGGTCACAATCTGTACCACTCTTTGCCCTCCACACGTGACACGCGACCGGGGTTGCCGTATTGCGAAATGCGGTCACGCCGACGGAGAACGCGATGCTCCGCATCTTATTGTCATGCTTCACGGCGCTTGTTGCATGCACGCCTTCACCTCAGGATGTATCCATGCGTAACTCGCGTCCGATACCAAGGATCATTATCTCGGATCCAAGCGAGTTAAAACCGGAGCGCCAGGGGTCCGCGGCGCCGAGTTCGACCGCCCAGGACATCAGTGAGGGGGCACATGCTGCCCAAGGTCCAATTCCAGAATCCGTGTCCGCCGCAGAAAATGCCGGTGCTGTTCCCGTAGCGGCAGTGCATGCAGACTCGCCCGCAGAAGCGCTGGGACGCCGGACGTTGTCGACAGCCTTTGTCATGGTCGGCCCAGACGGCCTTCTGACGGTAGCCCTGCGCAACGGGCATATGCTTGTCCTGCGCAACGTGGTCATGCGCCCCAAGGATTATTGCGGTGCACTGGTGTCCGGTGGCTCACGCCAACCGAAATACTGTGGCGGATACGCTGATATCGTCTCCGCCCGACCGGGTGGCGAAGCGACCCCCGACGACGCTGGACTCGCGGAAGCAAACCCGATCAAGGCGCAGAGCGGACCGTTGGAACGCAAATAGCAGTGCCGTTTCGAGGGCGCGTGAGCTTTTTAAGCGAGGTCCTAGTTACAGCCGCTTATTCACTAGCGTCCCGATACATCCAATCCAGCGTATCAGAGAGATCGCGCGGGTGCCAGTCGGGCAGGGCGGTACGCAGGCGGGCAACGTCGCCGCCCAGCACCGGTACGTCGTTGGCACGTACGAAAGCCGGATTGACCTTCACGTCGATCCGGTGACCGCTAATCTGGTTTAGCGTGGCGAGAATGTCGTCGATCGAGCGCACCGTGCCTGTACAGATATTGATGAGCGCAGGTGGCGCATCGGCTAGTGCCAAGCCGGCATAGGCTTCGGCGACCGAACGTACATCGCCGAAATCACGTTTCACAAACAGGTTGCCCAGCTCGATTGTGTCGGCACCACGGCGGAAGTGATCGACGATCTTGGGGACCAGATATTCGATCCCCTGACCGACGCCGGTATAGTTGAACGGACGCGTGCAGACGATCTCAAGCCGGTTGCGCCACAGTGCCGCGCCCTCCTCCATCGCGAGTTTGCTAATGGCGTAGTGGTTAGCGGGACGCGTAGGCGCATCCTCAACGACCAGTCCTTGAGCACCGGGGCCATAAACCTGGGCGCTGCTGGAAATGATGCAGCGCGTGTCGGGCCTAACCCGAGCGACCGCATCAAGGAGGTGAAACGTACCAAGCTGGTTGACGGTATAAAACGCCTCCCAGTCGGACGCGTTCACGAACGCTCGGGCGGCAAGGTGGATCAATCGGTCGAACGCGGTATCGGCAACCGTCGCCTCCACCGCGTCCTTGTCGGCAAGGTCAACCGACAGAGGGACGCACTCGATCCCTCGGGCCGAGAGCGCCTCGATCACGAAGCGTCCGGTAAACCCGTTTGCGCCGGTCAACGCGATCCGCATTAGAAGGACCAACCCGCCTTGTTGCGGCGCATGTCGGCCTCGACCATCAAAGCGGTCAGTTCCTCGAGCTGGACCTGTGGCGTCCAGCCAAGTTCGCGCTGTGCCTTTGCCGGGTCACCGATCAACAGCTCGACTTCGGCGGGACGATAAAATTGCGGGTTGATCCGGACCAACAGTTTGCCGGTCTTGCGATCGACACCGGTCTCGGTCTCATCCTTGCCGGACCAGTCGATATCGATTTCGACTTGACGGAATGCCATCTCAACGAACGTACGGACCGTCTCAGTACGATTTGTCGCCAGCACAAAGGTTTCGGGAACGTCGTGCTGCAGCATCAGGCGCATGCCTTCGACATAATCCTTGGCATAACCCCAGTCCCGCTTGGCATCGAGGTTGCCAAGTTCCAGCAGATCGGCCTTGCCGAGGGCAATCTTTGCGACCGTGTCCGTGATCTTGCGTGTCACGAACTCACGCCCACGCAGCGGCGACTCGTGATTAAACAGAATGCCGCTGCATCCGAAGATGCCGAAGCTTTCGCGGTAGTTGACGGTAAGCCAATGTGCGTAAAGTTTGGCAACGCCGTATGGGCTGCGAGGATAGAAGGGAGTGTCCTCTACCTGCGGAATGGCCTGAACCTTGCCAAACATCTCCGACGTCGACGCCTGGTAGAAACGGATGTCACGGTTCACGGTACGGATTGCTTCAAGCAGATACGCAGCCCCCAGACCGGTGATCTGGCCGGTGGCGATCGGTTGGTCGAACGATACCCCAACGAAGCTCTGGGCCGCCAAATTGTAGACTTCTGTGGCCTGAGAAGTTTCGAGAAGACGGATTGCCGATCCCATGTCAGTCAAATCGTACTCGACGAGCTTCAGGCGCGGGTGATTCGTGACGCCAATTTCGTCGATGCGCCAAAAATTCACCGAACTGGTTCGCCGGTATGTGCCGTAAACGGTATAACCTCGGTTGAGCAGGTTTTCGGCAAGGTAGGCTCCGTCTTGGCCACTGATGCCGGTAACAATCGCGGTCTTGCTCACATAGTCTCCTTCGGGCCAAGTATACCAGGCCATACGCAGATCTGGTCGGCATGTGCCGGCCGTATGATCGATGGGATTCAATAGCCGTGACCTGTACTGGCGTGATCGACAGAAATCCAGCGTTGCCCGACGCATCGTGCGTTGCTGGCGACGTTTGGGTAGCGTAGCGGCTGCAAGACGGCGTAAAGACGGGTTTCGTGAGCCGCGTTAACCTTACGGCAGGATTCTTCATTGGGGATAGCGATGCGCAAAAGTGTAGTGTCTGCGTTGACGATTTCGGTGCTGATCCTTTCAGGAGCCGTAGCGCGCTCCGGCTTCGCCCAGACGGCCACGCCAGCGCCGGGTGAGGCCCGCGAGAATGGTGCGATCGAGGAATCTGCTAGCGACGCGGTCGGTGTCGCGGTCCGTTCACTCAACGATACGCCTGCGACGGCCGCTGCGGGGCGTTCGGGCAAGAACCGTATCCTTAGTCAGAACGAACTATACAACCTAGGCCGTGCGTCCGAAGGTCGTGTTAGTTTACGAGTTGGCAGTGACATGAGCTACCGCGTCGAGAAGCGCGCCGGCACACCCTGAGGCCAATGTCAGGGTCTGTCGTGACTAACCAGGTCGCCGATACGACTAAGCCGACGCAACTAGAATCTGGAGTAATGCGTGCCAAAGAGAATGCTCCTAGACGCGACGAAGACGTTCGAATGCCGTTTCTCGACTGGCATTCAACGCGTCGTCCGTGAGCTCGTCCGCCGGAGCGACCTGATCGGCGCCGCGCTTGGAGTCGAAGTGATCCCGGTGGTCACGAGTAGCAGGGGCTATCACCGCCTCGACGCCGCCGGGCTGACGCGACTGCTCGACCCACCGGCTGCGACCGGCGGGGCCATCGTCGCGCATTCCCGATTGGCCCGTCGCGCCAAGGAAGTACTGCAGTCCAACATGCGCGTCTATGCGACGATGCAGCGGTTGAGCATGCGGCGGCGGATGGCGGCATTGACGGCAAACCTCGAGCCAATTGACGTTACGTCCGATGATATCGTTGCGCTGATCGACGATTTTGCAGGTGGCAGTCCCTCGCTGGGCGCGATCGCCAAGGCCCGGCGTACCGGTGCCACGACGATCGCGATCGTCTATGATCTTATCCCCATTCTCCACCCAGAGATGGTGCCGCGACCAATCGCCTATCTATTCAAAAGAACCTTTGAGAAGATGGCCGGCAGGGTCGATGGATTGATTGCGATCTCAAAGAGCGGTGCCGACCTGATCCGTGCGCAGCCCGCGGTGCTCAGGTCGGGGGTTCCGGTAAGCAGTTTCTATCTTGGGCAAGATCTTCACGTCGCGCGTGGGAATCCTGCTTCCACGACGATACCCGAGGATGCTTGGCACGGTGGTCCGACTTTCATTATGGTCGGCTCAATCGAGCCCCGCAAACGCCATGCAGCCGCATTGGCAGCATTCAGCAGCTTATGGGAGGACGGCGTCGCCGCAAATCTTCTCATGGTGGGCAGGGTTGGTTGGGACGTCGACGCGTTCATCCACGAAACGCGGCGACATGTGCAATTCGGCAAATCGCTGTTCCTGTGCCATGACGTTGGGGATAACGAGCTGCGCGACGCCATGGCACGGGCGGACGCGACGATCATGGCGTCGAAGGCGGAAGGCTTTGGTTTACCGATCGTGGAATCGCTGGCCTTTGGCGTACCGGTTCTCGCGTCCGACATTCCGATCTTTCGAGAGGTCGCCGGTGAGGCGGGATGCTATTTCCCACCCGACGATATTAACGAGTTCGCCGGGGCCATCAGGGGGTTTATCGATAACCCCGAAGGCTATCAGACTGCTGCACGTGCATTCAGCTGGATCAACTGGGATGGCTCCGCAAGCGAGTTCGCCGAGACCGTACGGGTCCTTGTAAACGCATCCGAACAATCGTCACCCCACGAACGTAGCTAGTCGCCCGATTTGGTCTCAGATTGTACCCGTTCGGCCCGTTCGAATTTTTCTCACGGCGCCATAATGAAGCACTAGTCACCGCGATGCCACCGGACTGTCGGGCAGTGGGCCCGACAGTCTAGGACGATCGCCCAGCCCAAACAGAGGCGATATGCCCCATCGGTTCATCACTGCGAAGGCAAGAAGGGGAAAGCCTACGCCGCTGCAGACGCCGACGATAAAGAAAATTGACGCATCTGTCGTGATCCCGAGTTTTTGAAGAATCATACGGCTACCCGACGCGGCGATGATGTGCATGACGTAGATTGGCATTGACCGCTGCCCAATCCATTCGAGGTAGGATGCCGATCTGTTCACCATACGGGCCAAAGTAAGAACAACGATGCTTCCCATGATTGCACACGGTATGGCCGATACAGACGTATACGCCGTCTTGCCCGCAGCAAGGACCTGCCAGCCTACAAAATACCCGATGATGCCAGCCAGCAGCATCATGGCCGGACGATTTGGGTTCCAGTTTTTTATCCAGTCGCCTGCCGTGACTCCGATGACAAAAAACAAAAAATGATGGCATAGCAAATTTGCGAAGCTTCCAGGCTCGAAGCTGTCGGCTAGCACTATGCCAAAAATTGCCAAGGCGGTCAGTAAAACCCTGTTAACTGATAAGGAAGCGACGCAAAAATAAATAAAGAGAGCATAGAGAAACCAGAAAGGAGCAATTGGCTTCCAGCCGATGCTTAATACATCGTTCCAGCTAGTTGAACTGTTCGTTGATCCCGAAAGCGCGACCAGAAGAGAGCCCTGGATCACGGACCATATGATATATGGCAGGACGACTGATCTACTTTTCGATCGTATAAAGCGAGGTTTGCCCTTGCTCAGAGATTGCTTAACGTTGAGTCCAGCAAGGACCATAAATAGCGGCATGTGGAACGTATACAGTCCGACATCGAGAATGCTCCACGCGCTGCTTGTAGCGATATTGCCGGCAACCAGACCCCGTTCGACGTGACCTGCGACGACGAGTATGATGCCTATCCCACGCGCAGTATCCAGCCATTTCAATCTTTGCGAATTGTGCGGAGACGGCGCGGTACTCATGGCATAGTTCTTCTTGAATTGTTCACTTGGAGATGGTCGCTCTGATCGGAGGCTAAACCATAGTCGTTTTGTCGGCTACCGATTTGCTTCGAGGTTTGGAGGGCGGCCTGTTCGCATCGGAAAACCGCTCTTCAGCCATCGACCGAGATCGCATTGTCCGGACGTCGTGTGAAACTGCATTTACTCCCCCGCGACGCCAGCCAAAACCGCGTTCGGGCTGCTCATCGACGCGGTATCCTAACGAGTAGGTATGGAGTTGAACGCCGGCCCCAAGGACGCTGCTAAAAAGCATTGCGGTGAAGCAGCACCCGGAAGGTCAGCACGGTAATCTTGAGATCCCGCCAGATCGACCAGTTTTCGAGATATTCGAGATCGGCCTGTAGCCGGTTTTCCAAGTCGGCCTCGACCAACGTGGCACCACGGTATCCACGCACCTGTGCCAAGCCTGTCAGACCGGGCTTGGCGGCATGCCGGTGCCAATATCGTTGATCAACTTCCCAAAAAAGCTTGTCTGCTGCCCGTGAGCCCAGCGCATGCGGTCGCGGACCGACAATGCTCATATCGCCCGCCAAGACGTTTAGTATCTGGGGCAATTCGTCGATGCTGGTCTTCCGGATGAAGCGACCAATGCGCGTAACGCGGTCGTCCTCGCGGCCCGTCGAGCGATGACCTGCACCATCGCTGCTGTCCACATACATACTACGGAACTTCTTCATTCGGAACATCTGGTTGCTCCGACCGATCCGGGTCTGCGTGAAAAATATTGGGCCCACCGAATCGCGTTTGATCAGAAGGGCGATAATGATGAACAGCGGTAGCAGGATAAAAAGCGCGGCGCTGGCCAAGACGATATCGAAGGCACGTTTGACCGAACGGTCAACCAATCCCAGTGGACCGTTGGCAATGATCAGCGTCGGTATGTCGCCATAGCTCGCAATGCCAAGCGGCGCGAGCGTGTCGAACTCGGGGATGAATATCTCGCCCTGGATATTGGCGCCTTTCAGGGCGTGAGCCCAGGCGATGCGGCGATCTGCGGTGCATGCCACGATAACCCGGTCCGCATGCGCAAGCGATGTTGCCAGCCGATCGTACATGACTGGGTCGTGGCTTTCCGGATCGAACCTTCCATCCACCGGCATAATGACGGAAAAGCTGGCATCGGGTATGGGGGCATCGCCGTCGCGCAGTAGCACTACGCTAAAGGGTGATCCACCGATGATCTTCTCGAGGTGTCGTGTAAAGAGATAGCGCCCCATTGAAAGCGTCATGATCGCAAGAACGGCCCCCAACGATACGACCAACCGCGGAAAGGTATCTGTGGTTTTCAAGGCGAATGCGGCGAAGATCGCGACACTGAGCGCGAATAGGAACGCGTGCAGGCCCTTGGCGATTGCACGAAACGGGTCCTGACTGCTGGCTGCGGTATAGGCATGTACATTGGCCGCCGCGATCACATAGGTCGGCAAGATGACGGCGAGAACAAAAGTCCAGTTCGATGTGCCAAGAAAGCTATCGCGGACGAGGGCGGCAAGCGCGAAGCTGAGGACGATGCAGGCGATATCGAGCGCCAGCAGGCCTAGTACCATACGCATCCGAAGCGTTGTCGCACGGGGTCGCCAAGCCTTGCGTACCAGGGACGGCGCCGTGCCAGGCGTCCCTTGCGAGCGTTCGATACTCAACCGATCCCACCTTTAAATCTGTTGGCCGCCGGAATACGACCCGGTCGGCTGCCGCAGTCGCACTAGACCAACTTTGGAATGATTAGAACAGCTTTGCGTGGTGTACTGCCCCGGCTGCGATGCGCCGTGTAGGATTGTACGTATCGGCGACGACCGGAGGCGGAACTGACATACTCCTTCGTCTGCGCACGTGAGCTAGCTGGTCCGGGGGGCTCTTGCCGATCCCGGCGATCACGGGCGATCCATCTCGACGGGACAAACGGCTGCTGACCGTAGACAACGTATCTCGCGGCGCGGATCGCCCCGGAAACCATCGGCCAATAGCGATTGGGATCTCTGGCGCATTATCACCAAGAGCGTGTCGCGAGCCCGTGATATTCGCGATACCAGTTCACGAAAAGCGGCACTCCGTCGACGATGCTTGTGCGCGGTTCATACCCAAGATCGCGCTGGATCGCACCGATATCGGCAAAGGTGTCGCGCACGTCGCCGGGCTGCATCGGCAGCATCCGGCGCTCGGCGGGGCGTCCGCACGCCTGTTCAATAAGCGCAATCATCTCACCGAGATCCTCCGAGCGGTTGTTGCCGATATTGTAGATCCGGTGCGGACTAATGCTGCCGCCCGCTTTGACTACGCCGTCGTCGGCCGGAGGATTGTCGAGACAGGCGACGACGCCGGCGACGATGTCATCGATGTAGGTGAAGTCGCGGCGCATCCGCCCTTCACCGAACACCTTGATCGGCTGGCCGTCGAAGATTGCCTTGGTGAACAACCACATCGCCATATCGGGCCGCCCCCAAGGACCATAGACGGTGAAGAACCGCAGGCCGGTCTGCGGTATGCGGTACAGGTGTGCATAGGTTTCGCTCATCAACTCGTCCGCTTTCTTGGTAGCGGCGTAGAGCGACAGGGGGTGATCGACCCGATCCTCGACGCGGAACGGCAGCGCGTCGTTGCCGCCATAGACCGACGAAGATGATGCGTAGACCAGGTGTTCGACCCTTCGATTCCGCCCGATCTCGATCATGTTGAGGTGCCCGGCGAGATTGGCCTGGAGATAGGCCCGTGGGTTCTCGATCGAATACCGGACGCCAGCCTGCGCCCCGAGATGAACGATACGGTCAAAATCCTCGCCGTCGAGCGCCGCCTCGAGCGCAACGTGATTCGAGAAATCGACCTGCTTGAACGCAAACCTGCCACCGAGTTTGCCAAGTTCGGCCAGCCGCGCCTGCTTGAGTGCGATGTCATAATAGTCGTTAAGGCTATCGATACCGAGCACCGTGTTGCCGCGCGCAAGGAGGTGGCGGCTTACGTGGAAGCCGATGAACCCGGCCGCACCGGTAACGAGAACGCGCATAAGGTCCCTTCTCTGGATCCGTCACGCCTTAGGGAAGGATCGTCACGTCCCGCAAGGCCACTTTGGCCCTCCGGGAGCTGCGCCGTTCGCAATAATCGAGAATATACTATCTAGGATATTGGCGAGATCAGCTAATAATGAACCAAATTAAGACTCGCGCCAACTCTGGTTACATATCGTCATAATGATCTTCACCCGGCCTCTGTCTTGGCGTTCGCGCGCGCCATTGCCGGGATTACCGTGATCTGGGCCTTGTGCGGTATCATGCCGGGAATATGGCTTGGTCTGCGGGGTTGGGCTGTTTGCGGGCTTGGCCGTCAACGCAAACGTGTCATTCTGGTTTTTGGCCGTCCCGCCAGCTGCATACTCTGAGTTCGCCTGTGTATGAAGGCCTCAGCGGGGCCACGTCGCCAGCATGAGCGAACAGGATCCTGCTGCTTCTGGCGGCGGGTCGTCGATAGCTTGCCGGGGCGGCCTTATCGATTAGAAGTTGTCTTGGAACAGCTAAGGCGGCCGCACCGGCACCAACCTCCGGCGATAGGTTCCGGGCGATCGCGCGCTCCTCGACTCTCGATTGCACTGCTGTGGTTGCCGGGCATCCCACCGCCAATGTCCCAGCGGTCATCTGTTTTCAGCGGCCCATTTCCGGGACGCCGACGCGCGATTTGCGCGTCGCTCCACGCGGTTGACTAGGTTCGAACGAGCACGGCGGTCGGGTTGGGCGAAACCAGGCGTCGGCGGATCGAAGGGGGTATGAACTCGTCAAGCCTCACTGCTTTAAGGATCGCGCCTAGAGGTGTGCTCGGCGAGGGATAGCGCGCCACGACGGTTGCGCCCACCGGCCCCTGTTCGTTCGGTAGCAAGAGCAGCTGGCCCGGTTTGGATGGACCGCGCTCGATCCGGCTTAAATGGTGCCATTGCAGCGGCATCAATGCGCGATGATAGGTCTGCGCGTCCGTGACGATCGGCGTATCGGGTTGCGCCCGCGCAGCGCTCACAAGCGCTTCCGCCGCCCAGCGCGGATGCGTGTTCTCGACCGACAGCATCAGGAAGTTCACCGCGACGGCGACGGCCAGTACCACCGTTCGAGTGCGGACGGTCACGGAGCCGAGCCAGACCGAGACCATGATCGCTGCAGCAATCGCGGGCAGCATGAAGTAGCGGGGATTGAGAACAAGCTTCGTGTAGAGCACACCGGTCAGGATGAACGTTGCAAGCGCTAGCGCGGCCAGGATGATCGTTCGGCGTCGCGCGACGACGTCCAGCAGCCGATCGACACGAAGCCACGCTGCAATGAGGAAGATCCAGAAGATCAGCCCGAAATCGTTGTTCACTAGCAGTACGAGGAGCGGGTCGATGACGGGGTGCAGGAGAAAATTGCCCTCGGCATTCGCAGCACGATCGATGTGGGCGTCATGATGGAACGCGACGTCCCACCGGTTGAGCGGGTTGCCCGTCATCGCCCATTGGAACACCGCTTCCCCGGCCAATAGCGCGAAGCACGCGACTGCCATCAAGCATAGGGCGCGGCGCGAAATCGGCCTGCCGAGCATGAACAGCGGCACGAAGCCCATGAGCGCCAGCGTGGTGGTCTCGCGACACAGGATGGCAACGCCGAACGCAAGCCCGGCTGCCACCGCACGGCGACCAGGTCTGGTATCGCGCGTTGCCGCGTCGCCCGCCAACACGATGCCAAGGACCAGGAACGTCGCTTCGACCAGATCGCAGGACGCCGTAGTCGCGTTTGTCACGACGACCGGCATCGTCGACAGCAGAATTGTCGCGATCCACCCGACCCTCCTGCCGCCAATCCGTTGCGCTAAGGCGAACACGGCCAGCAGGAATACCACGTACCAGAGCAAGGCGACGACCGTCAGTGCGGTTTCATTCTCGCCCAGCAATCGTAGGGTCGCAGCCAGTGTGATCACCAGCGGAAACCGCGTCGCCCAGTGATCATACCCTGGATAGGGTGGCGAGGCGATCCAGTGCTGGGCTGCCAAATAATAGGCTGCATCATCGGACGCGGCATATCCGACCCAGCCGAGCGCAATCGCCGTTGCGGCAAGCGCTACCGCGAGTATCGGCCAGTGCCAGTCCAGCCGGACGGTATCCCCATCATATCCGGAAGAAGGTGAAATGATCTCGTCCTTGGAAAAAAGCCCGGTCTAGTCGCCACGATCGGCGCCCAACGTTTCATACGGCGCAGGATCGTCGTGTCTATTGTCGAACGCTGCGCGCAAGCGGCCACGTAGCGCAAAAGTCTTTCCAATTCACAAAGCAATGGAGAACCGGCATATGTAATCGAGCGTCGGGACATATCCGAAAAGGTGCCACGTCCGTCCGCAATGCTCTCGCCAGCGCCGCGAACTCCTCTCGCACTCAGCACCAGAACCCATTCGTGAGGCAAAAACCAGACAGGCTGTGTGAAAACCCACCTGAGGACACCCGTAGATCGTGACGGATGGTATGGGTTTGCCGTGCCACAGCTATCTGGAAAAGATCGCTCAAAGCCCCTGCTGCTGCCTGCGTCGGTCGTGATTAAGTCGAGCTGGACAATCCGGTCCTTTTTAGCTGCATGGTGATGGGGGCGTGGTGAATCCGAATAGAACGAGTTTCACTCCATGAGCACAGAATGACCATGCCAAATAGGGCAAGGCGCGGCGAGATCCCGCGGGATATCCGTCAATAATAGAAAAGTCTCGGCGTCATCAGATGAGGTTACCAACCGTCGCGACACCGCCTTCAGAGACTGATGTTACGCCGAGCCATTTCGGCACACGCCATATCGCCAATCGGTGTACGGGGCTGGGCTTTGAAGATGTCCGCCAGATCGAGCAAATCCTCGTTCGCGAGGTTCGTGATCGCGGTTTCGATTTCGGTAACGCTTTGCACTGCACGATCTCCGCGATCGGCAAGTCGTTTCTTTCGTCTATTAAGCATGTGCGCTTCTAGCATAAACGACGCGAGATGCAGGAGTATTTTCTGCCCGGTTCGCTCGGGCAATGGGGTAAGCTTGTTATCGATTACGGCTAGCTTGCAACCTCGCCCCCGACAGTACGATCCGCTTCTTGAACATTATCCGTAACGGATCACCTCAACAGGGAGTAGAATTGAAATTGGATCAGTTCGAAAAAATCGTCTCAGCTCGTTGGATGGCAAAACGGGCTTGGGAAAGATGTATAAACTCAATTGCGGTCAATAAGGGAGACGCCGGATTACTTCACGGTCGCGGGGCTTTAAACCAACACGACGAGGCGGTAGTGTGTCAACAGTAACGCCCGCTTCAGTTGCTCGTGTGAAGTCCGAAGCAGGTCGGCCAGCTACGTTGGAGTTTGCGCAGACGGCGTCACATAACGCGCTAGGGCAAACTCGTGTCCGCAACGGCCAGCCTATCCGGAAAACTGCTGAGAAAAACGGATAGGCTGACCGCGTCGGTAGCTCGCTTGGCGAGCCTCGCAGCGGATCAACGTGGGAGCGAACCGCGCTGCGGACTATCAGGTACGTAATCCTGACTTAAAAAGACTCGTTGCCGAAAAGATTTTGCATAACGACCCTCACAAAACGGCTATCCTTGCGCGTCCACGCACGGGCTGGCGAATCCAGGCAAACTTCCTGTTTCGGTCCGCCCGCTATTAGGGACAAATGCAAAAAATGGTCTGGGGGCACCGCGGCAGGGAGGCGTCTTGGGGATGCTCAACCTGCCGCGATGCCTGCCCATCTCATAGCGGCAAGCGGTAAGCATACTCAACCGCGCTGTTTTCCAAACGCCGTCTCGGTAATCACGTAAGAGGACCGGGAAAACGAAACTCGTCGCGACAACGCCTCCGACGCACAAAAGCGGGTGCAGGGCGTATTGACGCTTATCGAAGAAAGGCCGGTGATGCTTGACAATCACCGGCCTTTCTTCTGAGGAGCGTGCGTGCGCGGACGAACTGTGGTGGCCTGGCCATGATGCCGCGCATTGTTCGTCAGGCTTGGGCCGCGGTATCGCCACGAACCGAATGGGGAGGGCGCGGTCGCCTAATGGAACGAGTAATTGGGGGGGGGGGCGTGCAGCGACCGTGACTGTGCGATACATAATAGACGCCGCTCTGCTCGCGAAGGACCGCGCCCCCGACGAAGATCGGTGGCTGGTCGGGGGCCGGGACTTTTGGAACGGGCGAAACAACAGCGCTGGCCGGTATAAGGGGCAGAAGGGCAGGAGCCGTTGGCCGCACCGCTGACGCAGGCCATCGATCGGGCGCGCGGCCGATTTGTCGCAACCGTTAATCTGGGGGGCCGGATCGGCCGCGATTGGCACCGCGCCGCAAGACGTCGCCCGTGCAAAAGCGTCGGTTCAGCCGTTGGACGTCGTGAGGTGCCGCAATTACAGATGATGGAAACATTCGAGCGACGGATCCGGCAGTTGATGCCCTGCAACTGCATGATAATCCGATCGGGATTAATGGCGCGGGGCACCGGATCGATCCGCGATTGCTCGTTAGCGATTGGCAAGTGCTACCATGTGGGCGTGAACAACTTGGGTTTTGGCGATCACAAGACGCAAACACTGCCATGGGGCGGCTGAGGAACCTGTACGCGTTGGCCAGGCTGACTATGGGTTTGACGGAGTATTCCGGAAGGACGGCGTGCCGTATCGTCGAGCGGAGACTCATCTAGCCCCAGGTTCGAGCGCGGGATCGAAGGGCGTCCTGCCGACGGTGCCGTCTGATGGTTCGGTGGTACTTCGCCACCGGGGGCCTGTAGCATCGCCTTCCCGTGAGAAAGCGATGCTCCATGAGTATCAGTGATTGTCGCGCGGTAGGCCCATCATCTGCGCGATGCGCTGGTACTTCTCGGCACCTTCGAGGATCGCACCGGTCTCCATCTGGCCGACGGTGGCGCGCTGGATTTCCTGCCAGGGCGTCTGCGAACGCGGATAGGCATAACCGCCTACTTCGGTCAGCGCATGGCGGCGCTCGGCAAGCTCGTCGTCGGAGATCAGCACGTTGGCGCTGCCCTTGGCGAGATCGATACGAACCCGGTCGCCGGTGCGGATCAGCGCAAGCCCACCCATGGCCGCCGCCTCGGGCGAGGCGTTGAGGATCGAGGGCGACCCCGACGTCCCCGACTGGCGCCCATCGCCGATGCAGGGAA
>NZ_FOVZ01000017.1 GCF_900115295.1 Sphingomonas sp. OK281
TCGTCGAAACCGGCAACGACAGCTGGCGCTTCAAGCACCGCAGCTAGCCCTCGGGAACCCGACAGAGGAACGCTTCGCGCTGGTTACGCCTCCGGACGGGCTACGCCCGCCCTACGCCGCAACCAGCGCGAACGGCGCGTCCGTTACCGTCACGCTGCCCGACGAAGGGGGTCTCTTTTGGACGCCGATAGGGGGTCCTTTTTGGACGCCGATTGACAGTCGCGCAGAGCAGCGCCGGCCTGCGCCCGCTCGACTGCGAGCCATGCCCGCTCAGCAGTCTCTTTTAAAAAGTTCACCTCATTTGCCGAAAAGTGATGAGGGGATCGGAAGTGGACGAAAAATATTGCGCGCAACTCGCCCGCCCTGAGAAGCGGTACGGTAAAGGTCGCTCCTATACACAGTCTCGAATGCGCCGTCTTGTTATGCTCTGCAATCGTTTCCGCATTGGCGACGTCGTCATGCGCTATAACTTCTCCAGCGCGAAGTCGTGCCAACAAGCCAACGCCGAATTTATCGATCTGGTGGCGCCCCACGATACTCGGCACATCTACAGCGTGGTTTTGTTTCACAACTATCTCACCGTCGACACTCAGCTCTTGTCCGAAGCCAACGCGATCTGCGCCGAGCTCTTCTCCTAAAATGCGAGAGGCGATCTCTTGAATGCGCTCAGGATCATCAACCGTTCTGAGCGCGTCGCTCAGACGCAACAGAAAGGCGAGTCTAGCCTCGCTATTAGAGGCAGACCCCGATTGGTCTGATCCCTCAGTCATCTCTGCCGCCTTCGTGGGTTAGCATTGACGCGATTAGCAGGTTTGCAAGCATGCTGGTCAATCTAGTGCGCGCTGTGCTTCATAGACCCGTTCGATAGTTGAAACGACGAGCGCGTAACCTTTCTGGCTCAACGCAATCAGACCATTTTGCCGGTCCACCAACCCTTCATGGGTTAAAGCTATGAGCCAGCGATCGATAGTCATTGTCGAAGGGCTTCCGGGCACTTCCATGGCTTCCCATACCGGATAGTTTGCGTCGTCCTCAGCAACGTGGAGTATCAACAGAACGTCGAGCGCGGTCGGGTTGTGAAAACCAGTCGGCAGTGCATTGGCAATCGCCCGAGAGGCCGACAACATCCTTTGTGCCATCTTCCTGGTCGTTGTCGGTGCTAATACACGAGTGTCGCCACCGGGTAAGCTTAGTGGCTTTGACAATCCGCACGCTCCCTGGATGCGTTTGAAATCAATGTCGTAAGAGGCGAACGGTCACGCTCCACCCAAGAAAGTGTCAGGAAATCCGCGCTACTGCAATCTAGGAATGTCGCCAATTTCATATGATCACCTTCCAGCGCATGCCCTTATCGAAACTTTGTGTATGACCCGGCAGAGCGGTCGTGACCCAGCTGTGGCCGTTCAGGACGGCTCTAAGCCTAACCGAAACCCATCGTTCGTTCACGAGTCTTGTGGAACTCTTGGGAGCATTAACGATCCAATGCCGCAATCATTTTGAGCCGACGACCTCGATGAGGTACCGTTTCTGTGCCGAGCCGAGCGTGAGGGATGGTTCGGTGAGGCGTTAAATACTTTGACGTAGCTTGCTACCAACCAGCGCGGGTCAGGCAGCGGGTAGCCTATGGGTTGCAGGTCGTAAGAAAGTAGCGGCCGTTCGACCAGTCCAGGCATGGACCTCAGTTTAGTTAGGGTCAGGACCCATTGATGTGAGAGGCGCGATCTGATTCAGGCTCTGCAAGGAGACTGGCGATGAGCGACCTGTATTGGCTGACTGACGAGCA
>NZ_FOVZ01000015.1:0-2500 GCF_900115295.1 Sphingomonas sp. OK281
CGGTCGCAAAAAACCAGATGCTCCAAGCTTCTTCTAGCGAAGAGGTTATGCGAGTGTCGGTATTTTTGTCGGCTCTTTGACATTGTAGGTTAAGATGAAGGGACATGTGGGCGGCGGCTTGCGGTTTCTGGGGTCCTCAAGGCTCCGGAGTATCGTTTAAAGCTAAGTCGTTCTCATATGTCCTTCACATATTCCATATGTAATGGACGGTCGTTTTGGTGTTCGCACTGAGGCGGTCGTCTGAAAGATATTGTGCAGAGCGGCTCCTTGAGATGAGCTGGTTGATCGTGGAATTCCACTGCGATTGGCTGGTGACATAAACTTGAGAGTTTGATCATGGCTCAGAATGAACGCTGGCGGCATGCCTAACACATGCAAGTCGAACGAAGGCTTCGGCCTTAGTGGCGCACGGGTGCGTAACGCGTGGGAATCTGCCCCTTGGTTCGGAATAACAGTTGGAAACGACTGCTAATACCGGATGATGACGTAAGTCCAAAGATTTATCGCCGAGGGATGAGCCCGCGTAGGATTAGGTAGTTGGTGTGGTAAAGGCGCACCAAGCCGACGATCCTTAGCTGGTCTGAGAGGATGATCAGCCACACTGGGACTGAGACACGGCCCAGACTC
The DNA here is from genome assembly GCF_900115295.1 of Sphingomonas sp. OK281. Classification (GTDB taxonomy): domain Bacteria; phylum Pseudomonadota; class Alphaproteobacteria; order Sphingomonadales; family Sphingomonadaceae; genus Sphingomonas. The sequence goes on from NZ_FOVZ01000015.1 coordinate 628, forward strand.
CTACGGGAGGCAGCAGTGGGGAATATTGGACAATGGGCGAAAGCCTGATCCAGCAATGCCGCGTGAGTGATGAAGGCCTTAGGGTTGTAAAGCTCTTTTACCCGGGATGATAATGACAGTACCGGGAGAATAAGCTCCGGCTAACTCCGTGCCAGCAGCCGCGGTAATACGGAGGGAGCTAGCGTTATTCGGAATTACTGGGCGTAAAGCGCACGTAGGCGGCTTTGTAAGTAAGAGGTGAAAGCCCAGAGCTCAACTCTGGAATTGCCTTTTAGACTGCATCGCTTGAATCATGGAGAGGTCAGTGGAATTCCGAGTGTAGAGGTGAAATTCGTAGATATTCGGAAGAACACCAGTGGCGAAGGCGGCTGACTGGACATGTATTGACGCTGAGGTGCGAAAGCGTGGGGAGCAAACAGGATTAGATACCCTGGTAGTCCACGCCGTAAACGATGATAACTAGCTGTCCGGACACTTGGTGTTTGGGTGGCGCAGCTAACGCATTAAGTTATCCGCCTGGGGAGTACGGCCGCAAGGTTAAAACTCAAATGAATTGACGGGGGCCTGCACAAGCGGTGGAGCATGTGGTTTAATTCGAAGCAACGCGCAGAACCTTACCAGCGTTTGACATGGCAGGACGACTTCCAGAGATGGATTTCTTCCCTTCGGGGACCTGCACACAGGTGCTGCATGGCTGTCGTCAGCTCGTGTCGTGAGATGTTGGGTTAAGTCCCGCAACGAGCGCAACCCTCGCCTTTAGTTGCCATCATTTAGTTGGGCACTTTAAAGGAACCGCCGGTGATAAGCCGGAGGAAGGTGGGGATGACGTCAAGTCCTCATGGCCCTTACGCGCTGGGCTACACACGTGCTACAATGGCGGTGACAGTGGGCAGCAAGCACGCGAGTGTGAGCTAATCTCCAAAAGCCGTCTCAGTTCGGATTGTTCTCTGCAACTCGAGAGCATGAAGGCGGAATCGCTAGTAATCGCGGATCAGCATGCCGCGGTGAATACGTTCCCAGGCCTTGTACACACCGCCCGTCACACCATGGGAGTTGGATTCACCCGAAGGCGTTGCGCTAACTCGCAAGAGAGGCAGGCGACCACGGTGGGTTTAGCGACTGGGGTGAAGTCGTAACAAGGTAGCCGTAGGGGAACCTGCGGCTGGATCACCTCCTTTCTAAGGATATCGGCAGAAAGCGCCGACAGGCCCGCATCTTATGGTGCCACCCTGTCGGAAGAGCTTCTTCCATTCCAAAGAACATTAGCCGCCGTCCTCATGTCCCTTCATCACTAGGTTAGTCCATAAGACGAGACAGCATCCGCTGTCTTGACTGTGGGCGAGCTCGGCCAGCGCGCGAAGCGCGCCCCTGGGTCCCATCAAAGTATTACTTTGATAGAGGCCCTATTAGGCGCAGTTCTGCTGCGTCTGACGGGCGCAGCGGGTGTGGGCCTGTAGCTCAGTTGGTTAGAGCGCACCCCTGATAAGGGTGAGGTCGGTGGTTCGAATCCACCTAGGCCCACCACACACAAGTGCGTTTGGGGCCTTAGCTCAGCTGGGAGAGCGGTTGCTTTGCAAGCATCAGGTCATCGGTTCGATCCCGATAGGCTCCACCATTTCGCAGGAGACGAGACGAGGCAGCAAAGCTGCCGCGCACGTCACCAAGAACGGCCAGCGCCGAGAAGCGCGCCCACAGGGCGCAGCTTCGCTGCGACTGACGGGCTCGCGGACAACGCACCATCAGCCATAACCTAGAGATGAAGAGAAACGGTTCGCCGCACGAGAGTGGGGTGATTGACGGGCAAGCCCGTCGTATTTGACATTGTGAATGGGTTTTTTAAAATCGATGCCGTGAGGTGCTCGATTTTGGAGAC
>NZ_FOVZ01000003.1 GCF_900115295.1 Sphingomonas sp. OK281
TCTTAACCTACAATGTCAAAGAGCCGACAAAAATACCGACACTCGCATAACCTCTTCGCTAGAAGAAGCTTGGAGCATCTGGTTTTTTGCGACCGTAGCAACCAGACCGTGTGGCCGTTCGCTGCGGTGACACCCCTCTAGGGCCACCTCCCCACACCGTCAAACACTATTTTACAGTTTGAGGTCACTTTTCGGAAAAATCCGGCCGAGACGCCCAGCGAGGCTCGGCGAGACCCTCACCCGCCTTAGCGAGGATGCAGCTTGGCGAGTGCTATGCCGGCAAGGTTCTGCCCTCGACCGATATGCCGGATCCGAAGCCGCTCGAAGCCGACGGCGAGCTCCGCGAACTTTACCCGGTGTGCATCCAGTTCTGCCGAGCGGCACCGCGCCGTTCCATTTGCCTGCGTTACGACCAGGGTAGAGTCTCCCAGTAACGTGACGTCGCGGTCGCCGTTCAGGGCTGCAACCTCCAACGCATATATCGCGGCCAGCCATTCGGCGTCGCTGTTGCTGCCATCGCCCAGATCGTGGCGGTAATGGGCAACGCCCTTTCGGACTACCGCGCATTCGATCGGCCCGGGGTTCGGCCGGCATCCGCCGTCGAAGAACATTTTGATCGACTGTCCGTATGCCATCACGGCTTCGATTGCGCGTTGGTCGCCTTGTCGCGCGCCGCCGACCGCTTCCGATGGGCCAGCGCTGCGCCGACGGCAATCATACCCAAGCCCGCGACTGGCGAACCGCGCCGGATCGATCGCAGACCGCCGAGCGCAAAGAGAGACGCGGGCAAGCCGGCATGAACGCCACCCAAATGGGCGACCGCCAAGACCCCTGCCCCGTCCGGCTCGACACGCCGAGCGACCGACGATGGATCGACCTCGGTCGCAACCGTATCGGCGACGGTGGCGCCCCGCGTTCCCATCGGTGTAGCCCCGCCGGTCGTCGTGTCGCTCGTCGTCTGGTGCTCGAGTTCCGAATTCAACTCTGCGCCGAGCAGGAAGACGTAGGCCGAAAGCCAAAGCCACGTCAGCAGCACGATGACAGCGCTCAGTGAGCCGTAGGTCGCGCCGTAATTTCCAAAGCGCGAGACGTAGATGCCGAACCCGATCGTCGCACCCAGCCAGATGACCGTCGCGGCCAGCGATCCGGGTGTCAGCCACGCCCATCTAGCTTTGTGACGATTGGGGCCGAACCGGTACAGACACGCCGCCGCCGTGACGCCCAGCGAGGCGAGCACGCCGTAACTCACGAAGCGGATCGCCAGAAGCAGGAACTCCGGCGCGCCGGGTATCAGGCTGTCGAGCAACGCGAACGCCGCCGTCGAGAGCGCCGCGACCAACGCCAGCATTACCGCGCCGCCGGTGATGGCGAAGGCGAGCAGGTTCAGTGTTATGAACCCGCGCGTTTCCTTCTCTTCATAGGCGATATTGAGCGCGGTGACGATCGACGATGCGCCCTTCGTGCCGCCGTACAAGGCGATCCCCAGCGCGATGAGGAGGCCGAAACCCTTCTTGCCTTCCGACGTGTTGACGACCGTCGCGAGCTGGTCGCCGATCACTCGGGCGGCGTCGTCGGGGAGGACGTTGAACAGCGCGCGGATGTTCGCCACGACCGTCGCGGTGTCGGCGACCAGACCGTAGATCAGGACGACGGACGCCAGCAGCGGGACGATCGCGGCGAACCCGTAAAAGGCGGTACCCGCCGCGATCAGGCCGATATTGTCGTCGTTTCCCTCCGCCCAAGTGCGCTTCAGGACCTTCCACCATTCGCGCGCCGACATCGACCAGGGGCTGGTGGCCTGATGATCGGATCGTGTTTCGTTCGTGCTCAGCGTCTTGCCCCTAGTCCCGGTATATCCGGCCCAACGCCGGGCGCGTGCAAACGTGCCCTCAGAGTTGCCGCAACGCCTGTGCCGGCCGTGCGCCGAGAATGGGCCACGCGCCGATCAACCCGATCACCATCGTCAAGCCTGCTCCGCCTAGCAACGTCGCCAACACCGTCGCGTAATCCGGACGCCATTCGAAACTGAAGAGCTGCGTCACGACATACCGTGCGCCTCCGAGCCCGAGCAGCAAGGCGAGTACCGAGAGCACGATGCTGAGGAACGCGTATTCGAGCGCCTGCACCGCGAGCACCTGCCCCCGCGTTGCGCCGAGCGTGCGCAGGATTACGCCGTCATAGGTGCGTGCCTCTCGCGCCGCGGCGATCGCGCCGATCAGGACGGCGATCCCAGCGAGGATCGCCACCGACGCCGCCGCGGTGATCGCGGTCGCCATCTGCGAGACGATATCGCGGACCTGCCCCAGCACGCCACGAACCTCGATCACCGATACCGACGGAAAGCGCGGCAGCAACGCCCGCATGACGGGCGCTTCCTGCCCCGGTGCAAGCTCGATCGTCGCGGCGAGGTTATGCGGCGCGTCCTCGATCGCGTTGGGCGAGAACACCATCACGAAGTTGAAGCCAAGCGTATCCCAGCTGATCCGGCGGAACGAAGCGATCCTCGCGGTCCGCTCGACCCCGAGCAGGGTGTAGCTGAGCGGATCGCCGATCTTGAGGTCGAGCACCTTGGCCAGTCGCTCGTCGATGGAGACCAGCGGCGGGCCCTTATAGTCGCGCGGCCACCACCGGCCGGCGGCGAGTTCGCTGCCCTCGGGTAAGGTCGCGGAGTAGGTGAGCCCGCGCTCGCCGCGCAACGCCCATGCACCGTCGGGCAGCGTCTTGAGATCGGCGACGCGCGTCGTGCCGTAGCCGGTGATCGTGCCGCGCATCGCAGGTACGGTGCGGATCACCGAATGGATCGCCACGCCCTCGATGGTCCGCCGGAACTCGGCCTCGCGGTCGGGCGGAACGTCCAAAGCGAACAGCGCCGGCGCGCGCTTCGGTACGGTGAGCGCGATGTTCGCGTCGATGCTGGTGCGAATACCGGCGAGCAGAACGAACAACGTCAGGCCGAGACCGAGTGCGACGACCAGCGTGCCGGTCCGCGCGCCGGGGCGATGCAGTCCGGCGATGGCGAGGCGGAGCAGTGGCTTGCGCGAACGAGGAAGCGCTGCGGCAGTCCGGCGTACGGCCCAGCCGAACCCCGCCAGCACCAGCAACACGCCGGCCACTGCGGCGAGGAAGCCTGCGCTGAGACCGGGCTGATCCGCGGTCGACAGCGCAAGCGCGACGATCGCGGCGCCTGCACCGAGGACCCACGGCAAGGTCCGGCGCAACGGCACGGCGCGATTGCCGAAGACGCCGCGCAGCAGGCCCGCCGCGGGAATGCTCCCCGCCTCGATCAAGGGAGGCGCGGTAAAGGCGAGCGCGATCAGCATGCCGTAGGCAGCGGCGAGCGCGAGCGGCGCGAACTGGAGCGAGAAGTGCGGCGCGACCGGGAGAACGTCGCCCGCGAGCCAGATGATGAGCGGGACAGTCAACGCGCCCGCAATCAGCCCGAGGACGATCCCCATCGCTGCCACGACCGCGACTTCGAGAAGGTAGATCTTCGCGATCAGGCCGGACGTCGCGCCGAGCACTTTCAGGGCCGCGATGCTGCTGCGGCGAGCGGCCAGGTAGGAGGAGACGCCGTTGCCGACGCCGATGCCGGCGATGACGAGCGCGGACAGCCCGACCAGCAGCAGGAACTGCCCCATGCGATCGACGAAGCGTTCGGCACCGGGCGCGGCGCGGTCGCGCGTCTTGGTTTCCCAGCCGCCGGTCGGGAATGCCGCCTTGAACCGATCGATCGCGGTCGTTGGCGAGGCGCCGGGCGAAAGGCGCACCCTATATTTGCTCTCGTACAGGCTGCCGGGCTGAACCAGGCCGGTGCGCGCTATGCCCGCCATCGAGACGATCGCGACCGGGCCGAGCGTGAAGCCCTCGCCGAGCCGGTCGGGCTCGTTCGCGATCACGCCGGCGACGGTGAAGTCGGCGATCCCGAGCCGTACGGTCGCGCCGCGCCCAACGCCAAGCCTCTGCGCCAAGGCCGGGACGATCCATATCGCCTTGGGATCAGCGACCTTCGCGACCGCCCCGCCCCGTACCGCCAGCGTGCCGTAGAGCGGGTAGAGCGCGTCGACGCCCTTGAGCTGGACCGGTACGCTGTTGGTGCCGCGGATCGCGGTCGCCTGCATCCGGACGGTTTCGGACACCGTCCCGAGCCGGGCCATCGCGGCGCGTTCGTCGGGCGTTGCGGCGCGCTGCGACGTGCCGAACTCGACGTCACCGCCGAGGATCGCGCTGCCGCGTGCAGCAAGCTCGCCGTCGATCGATTGGGTCAGGCTGCCGATCGCCGCCAGGGCGCCGACGCCGAGGAACAGGCATGCCAGCAGAAGCCGCAGCCCGCGAAACCGAAGATCGAGTTCGCGACGGGCAAGCCGCCACGCCAGCCGCCATTCGCTCACCGCAAGCGATCCGCGGCGATCACGCCGTCGGCGAGTTCAATGGTGCGATCGCAGCGGGCTGCGAGGGCGGGGTCGTGGGTTATGATGATCAGCGTGGCGCCGGTCGCGGCGCGGCGGTCGAAGAGGAGGTCCATGACCGACGCGCCGGTGGCGGCGTCGAGATTGCCGGTCGGTTCGTCGCCGAACACGAGTGCGGGGCGCGGGCCGAGTGCGCGGGCGATCGCCACGCGCTGCTGCTCGCCACCGGAAAGCTGGGTCGGATAATGGCCGATCCGGTGCGACAGGCCGACCGCGGCAAGCTCCAGTTTCGCGCGCTCGAACGCGTCGGGCATCCCGGCCAGTTCCATCGGCACGGCAACGTTCTCGAGCGCGGTCATCGTCGGGAGCAGGTGGAAGGCCTGGAGGACGATGCCGATGCGTCCACGCCGCGCGCGGGCCAGAGCATCCTCGTCGAGCTTGCCGAAATCGAGGCCGGCCACCTGGACCCGGCCGCTACTCGCACGCTCCAGGCCGGAGAGCACCGCCATGAGCGACGACTTGCCCGATCCGGATGGCCCGAGGAGCGCGACGCTCGTGCCCTGCGCGATGTCGAGATCGATTCCCTTGAGGATCGTCGTCGCGGCAGTCGACGCGCCGAGTGTCAGCGTGACATCGCGCGCCGAGATCACCATATCGGCGGAAGCAGGTTCGGACATGGAGACCAATATCTTGGAGAAACAGATGCGACGCTGGCCTCTCTATGGGGGCGGACTGGCGCTTCTCCAAGCGGGGTTGCTGGCCGGCTGCGATCGGACACCCGAAGTCCCTGCCCCGCCGCCCGCAACCAACGCGGTTTCACCGGTTGCCGCCCAGGTTGCGACGACCCCAGCACCGCAGGGTCCCGAGCGCCTGATCCTCGCCTTCGGTGACAGCCTGTATGCCGGCTATGGCCTCGACCGAGGTCAGAGCCTGCCCGATACCTTGCAGAACCGGTTGCGCAATGACGGGATCAACGCGACGATCGTCAATGCAGGCGTCTCGGGCGATACCAGCGCGGCCGGCCGACAGCGGTTCGCGTTCGCGCTCGACAACATGAAGCGCAAACCGGATCTCATCCTGCTGGGGCTCGGTGGCAACGATGTTCTTCGCCAGATATCGCCGGACGAAACGCGCGCCAACATGACCGCGATGATGGACGAGGCGAAGCGGCGCGGCATCCCCGTCATGCTGACCGGCATGATGGCCCCGCCTAATCTCGGGCCGGAGTATTCGCGCCAGTTCAACGGGATATGGACCGACCTGGCCACATCCTATCATGCCACGCTGTATCCGTTCATCCTCGACGGTGTCATCGGCGACGCCGCACTGATGCAGGCTGACCACGTTCATCCCAACCGAACCGGCGTCGACCGGATTGCAGCCCGCGTTGCACCGGTGCTCGAAAGCGCGTTAGGACAGCCGCGATGACGGCATCGTATTGCCGCCATCTATAGAATCACGAAGGATCGCGCGAACCACGGCGCGCGACACGATCATTTGGCGACGTGACCGGTAAAAGCGGCGCGCGGGCAGGGAAAAGGGTTACGCATGCAATTGAGCGGTTTGATCGCACGACTAGGGCGGCATCTCGATCTCACCGATGCCGAACGCGAGGCGATCCTGCACGCCGAACGCGGCGAGCGGCGGCTGCGCGCAGGCGATGTCCTGGTCGCGGAAGGTGGCGAAAGCCATGCGCTGTACGTCGTGCGCCAGGGGTGGCTGCATTCGTCGACCAAGCTGGTCACCGGCGGGCGCCAGATCCTGCGCTTCCACTATGCGGGCGACCTGATCGGGACGTCGAGCATGGCGTGGTCGCAGGCGGCGGCGACGCTGACCGCGATATCGGACTGCATCGTGATCGATTTGCCGAAGACCGAGCTCGGGCTGCTGTTCCGCGCGCAACCGCGGATCGCCGGGCTGCTCTACGCGATCGCGGCGGCGGAAAACGTCGCGATGAGCGACCGGCTGACGACGATTGGGCGGATGGGGGCGAGCGAACGGCTGTCGACGCTGTTGCTCGACATCATGGCGCGGCTGCGGGTGACGGCGGGCGGGATCGTCGACTCGTTCGACCTGCCGCTGACGCAGACCGATATCGGCGACGCGCTCGGGCTGACCAAGGTGCATGTGAACCGGACGATCCGCGCACTGGAGAAGGCGGGCGTGATCGAGCGGACCGGGCGGCGGGTGCGGATCGTCGACGAAGCGGCGCTGGTCGCGGCGACCGGGTTTACCGATCGATACGGCGAGATCGAGACGGCCTGGTTGCCGCCTGCGGTTTGAAGAGTTTCTGATCCTCCCCCGCCAGGGGGGGTGGCAGGCGTCAGCCTGACGGAGGGGGGCAGGCGAAACAGCGGTTCGTCTTTTCCTCCCCCTCCGTCTGGCAAGAGCCAGCCACCCCCCCTGGCGGGGGAGGATCAGTTGCAGGTCAGGTGCGGTCGACGACGAACAGCGTAACGCGGTCGTACTTGATGTCGCCGGGGTTGAAGATCGCATCGGGGACGAACGGTCGATCGATGACCTCGATATCCTTCAGACCGGCGAGCTTGAACGTGCCGAGCTTGATCTCCTTGGGCGGCTGACCATCGCGCTCCAGCGTGATCGCATCGACGAACACGTCGTCATGCTTGGTGTAGAGGATGTGCGGCGCCAGCGTGCAGACCATCCGGTTGTAGGTCGCGGTGATGCACAGTCGCAACGCGATCGCCTGCAGGAGCAGCGCATTTGCGTTCGACGGGGCGGACTGGTCTGGGGTCGAGGTCATGTTGTGCATCGCAGCATAAGTTGGAGGATCGGTGCCGTTAGGCCGAACGCGACGGGTGCGACAAGGCCTAACTTTACCCCATAGCGGGTTTAAGCCGCGGCTTCGACCTCATCGGTGTGGACGTCGAAGCCGACCAGTCGCGCCGGGCCGAAGCTGGTGGTGAGCGCGGTATCGGTCGCGTCGCGTCCGCGAGCCATCAGGATACGGCCGATCCGCGGACGATTGTGGCGCGCGTCGAGCGTGTGCCAGGTGCCGCCGAGATAGACGTCGAACCACGCGGAGAAATCCATCGGCGCATCGACCGGCGGAATACCGATGTCGCCGAGATAACCGGTGCAATAACGCGCCGGGATATTCATGCAGCGGCACAGCGTCACGGCCAGATGCGCGAAGTCGCGGCAGACGCCCTGGCGCTCCTGGTAGACGTCCCACGCCGTCTTGGTCGAACGCGCGAAATGATAGCCGAACTCGACATGGTTATGCGTGAAGTCGACGATCGCCTGGACGCGCTGCCAGCCGGCGGGGACGTGGCCGAACAGCGACCAGGCAGTCTCGGACAGGCGGTCGGTCTCGCAATAGCGGCTGCCGAGCAGGTAGATCAGGATGTCGTCGGGGAGGTCCTGTACCGCGTGCTGGACCGCGTCGGGGGAGACCGGGTCCGGCAGGCCGCTGTCCTCGATCGTGAAATCGCACGACAAGGTGAGCCCCCCGCTCGGCACCGTGAACCGCGTGCAGACGTTGCCGAACGCATCGAGGTAATCATAGGTCGGCACGTCGGGATCGGCGGCAAGCCGGTGCGGCGTCACCAGATCCTTGTTGCGGGACGGATGCACGCTGAGCATCGCCAGCATCGGGGTTTCGACGTCGGTTTCGAAACGAATGTCATAGCCGGCCCGGATCAGCATCGATGTCCCCCTATTCAAGCTGTTAGTGATGTTTGTTGGTTAGCCGCCTCATCCTCGTCGACGGTGATGTCGACCGACACACTCATGTCGAGGAAGCTGCCGGGAAAGCCACTCCAGGTGCCGGAGACGGGCACCGCCTGGTAGATGTCGCGGGCTACGGCGACGCGGACGAGCCCGCGGTTGCCGACGATGCCGTTGGTCGGATCGAACTCGACCCAGCCCGAGCCGGGGATGTACACGCGCACCCAGGCATGGGTGTTGCCGCCGCCGGTTCGATGTTCTCGACGTGTCGGATTGTAGACATAGCCCGATACGAACCGCGCCGCGAAACCGAGCGCGCGAACCGCCTCGATCATCAGCATCGCATAATCGCGGCAGGTGCCCTTGCGCTTGGCGAGCGTCTCGATCGGCGACTGCGTGCCCTTTTCGGGGCGCTGGACATAGGTGAACTCGCGCTTGATCGCCGCGGTCATATCCGAGAGCATGGCGAGCGTATCGGTCTGCCCGCCCGGCGCGACGAACCGCCGCGCCCAGGTGTCGATCTCGCGCAAAGGATCGTGATGCTGGCGCTCGATCGAACGAAGCAGGTCGGGCATTTCCTCAGACGAATATGTGAACGGATAGAAGCGCGCATAGCGTTCGATGTCGACGTTCTGGAGTTCGGCCGGGGTGTGATCGAGCCGGACGCGGCTGTCGATCACGAGGTCCTTGGCGCGCTTGTCGAAGGTGGCGATCGCGACCGCATTGCCGAACACGTCGTGCAGCCAGCGGACGTCGGAGGGTTCGGGAGTGATCGTCAGCTGCGTGTCGATCAGATGTTGGTCGTAGCTTTCGCGCGGTCGGACCATGATCCGGTGCTCGCCGAACGCAACCGGTTGGCGATACGAGTATTTGGTTACATGAGAGAGCGTTAGAGATGGCATCGAGGATCCACGTCGCATGAACAGCACTGCCAGCCAAACGCTGCTTGGGACCGAAGATGCCGCACCGGTCGTGATGGTCAACCCCAAAGGCGCGTCATCGTTCCTGCTGATCGGCGATCATGCGGGAAATGCCGTGCCTAGAGCGCTGGGTTCGCTTGGGTTGAGCGACGCCGACCTGGCGCGGCATATCGGCTGGGATATCGGCATCGGCGAACTGGGCGCGATGCTGGCGGTAAAGCTCGACGCGGTGTTCGTACGCCAGACCTATTCGCGGCTGGTGATCGACTGCAATCGCAACGAAACCCAGCCGGACCTGATCGCCGACATCAGCGACGCGACCATCGTCCCGGGCAATGCTGGCCTGGGCGACGCGGACCGTGCGGCACGTCTGGCGGAGATCCATGCGCCGTATCAGGCGGCGATCGCAGGCGAACTTGCGCGGCGCGATGCGGCGGGCATGCGGACGATCCTCGTTGCGTTGCACAGCTTCACGCCCGCGATGCGCGGTGCGCTACGCGACCAGGCGCGACCCTGGCACATCGGTATCCTGCATGACGGCGGGGACACAGGGTTCGCGCACGCACTGCTCGATGTGTTGCGCGCAGAACCCGACCTGACGGTCGGCGACAACGAGCCGTACCGCATGGACCTGATCGACTACACCATCCCGCGTCATGCCTATCCGGCCAGACGACCTTATGCGGAAATCGAGATCCGGCAGGACCTGCTGGGCTCGACCGAAGGCTGCGCGGCATGGGCGGATCGGCTGGCGCGATTACTGCCAATTGCTGCAGCGACCGTCGCTTAGGCACTAGTCCGCCAAGTGCCTCGCCCCGATAACGGCGGCGCGGCATGGATGTGTTGCATTGCGGTAACATGTGGTGGGCCAACTGCGGCCGTCGCCAGATTGTTACTTGATATATGATGTATCATCAAATCTACCCGAGACGTCGTACAGGGACGATACCCCGCTAGATACGACGAGGGAATTTCATGAAGACGATCTTGTTCGGCGCCACTGCGATGGCCGCCATCCTCGCCTCGCACGCGCAAGCCCAGACCGCCGCCACGGACCCTGCCCCGCCATCGGCCGGATCGACCAACCAGCGCGACATCATCGTCACCGCGCCGATCCAGACCAGCGAGCGCGACGTCCTGCAGGGCACCACCGTCCTGACCGGCCAGGAACTCACCCGCCAGCTGCGCCCGTCGATCGGCGAGACGCTCGCGCGCCAGCCCGGCGTGTCGGCATCGTCATTCGGCCCGAGTGCCTCGCGGCCGATCCTGCGCGGCTTCCAGGGGGACCGGATCCGCGTGCTGACCGACGGGATCGGCTCGATCGACGTCTCGAACACCTCGGTCGACCACGCGGTCATCATCGATCCGCTGCTCGCCGAGCGTATCGAGATCCTTCGCGGCCCGAGCGCGCTCCTCTACGGCACGTCGGCGGTCGGCGGTGTCGTCAACGTCATCGACACGCGGATTCCGCGGTCGGTGCCCGAGAACGGCTACCGGCTGAACGGGATCGCCAATTATGGTTCGGCCGCCAACGAGCGGTCGGGCGGGATGGCCGGCGACGTCGCGGTCGGCCAGCACCTCGTGCTGCACGCAGACGGCTCGTACCTGAAGTCGGGCGACCTGCGCACCGGTGGCTATATCCTGTCGCGCGACGCCCGTGCCCAGGCGCTGGCCACCGCCGCCCTCCCCGCCGATGCCAACGAAGCCGACCCGATCGATTACGCCGCATCGGCGCAGTTGAAGGGCAAGCTGCCCAACACGCAGGCCGAAACCTGGACCGCGGGCGCGGGCGCGTCGATCATCACCGACAACGGCAGCCTCGGCGTGTCGTACAGCCATTACGACAGCCTGTATGGCGTGCCGGTCCGCTACGCCACGCAACCCGGCCAGGAGCAGGAGGCGCCCCGCCTCGACGTCGTCCAGAACCGCGTCGACCTGCGCGGCGAGATCGATACCGGCGGCGACGTCATCAGCAAGATCCGCGTCCGCGTCGGCCAGGCGAGCTATCGCCATTTCGAGCTGGAAGAGGACAACTCCGTCGGCACCGCCTTCTACAACAAGGGCCTCGAAGGACGCCTCGAAGTCGTCCAGGCGAACCGCGGCGGCTGGCAGGGCGCATCGGGCGTGCAGTTCTACAACCGCATCTTCAACGTGGTCGGCGACGAGGCCTTCCTGCCGAAGAACGAGACCAACCAGACCGGGCTGTTCACGCTGCAACAGTATGAATCGGGCAAGTTCCATGCCGAGGGCGGCGTCCGCTACGAGATCACCGATCTCGCCGCGCGCACGCCCAAGGACGATCTGCGCTTCTTCCGCGGCAGCCAGAGCTATCATTCGGTCTCGGGTTCGCTCGGTGCGTCCTACGCGCTGACCGACGCCATCCGCGTCGGCCTGAACGGCTCGCGGACCGAGCGTGCGCCATCGGCGGAGGAGCTGTTCGCGAACGGTGCACATGCCGGCACGCAGGCCTACGAACTCGGCAATCCCGACTTCAAGCTGGAGAAGTCCTGGGGCCTCGAAGGCACGCTGCACGCGCATGGCGACGGCTTCAGCTTCGACGCATCGGCCTATTACAACTGGTTCTCGAACTACATTTCAGAGAACCAGGTCGCATCGTCGGTCTGCCAGGCTGCCGCCAATCCGTCTGGCCGCGTGGTCGACCTGCCCTGCTTCCAGTATCAGCAGGCCGACGCGCGCTATTACGGGTTCGAGGCGGACGCGTCGGTGAAGCTCGCGCAGATCGGTGGCTATGCGGTCAATGCCGACGTGCTCGGCGACTACGTCCACGCGAACATCGTCGACCAAGGGCCGGTCCCCCGCATTCCGCCGATGCGCGTGCTGGGCGGTATCGAGGCGCAGGGCGACCGGATCAACGGCCGCGTCGAGGTCGAGCACGTGTTCGACCAGAACCGGATTGCCGCGTTCGAGACGAAGACCGACGACTACACGATGGTCAATGCCTCGATCGGCCTGAGTCCGTTTGGCAAGGATTCGAAGACGACGTTGCTGCTGAGTGCGAACAACCTGTTCGACGTGAACGCCCGCCGCGCAACGAGCTTCCTGAAGGACTTCGCCCCGCTCGCCGGCCGCGACTTCCGCGCGACGCTGCGGTTCGGGCTCTAACCCTGGGCGATCCTCCCCCCCACCCGGGGGAGGATCCGCTGCCCCAACATGAAATAACTGTCATTTTCCGGTTTACGCCGCCCCGCTCCCGCGTTTAGAGAGCGGCCCTCGAACGGGTGGCAAGGTGATGATGCGGAAGGCTATTTTTCTTTCCGTGGGTGCATGCCTGCCGCTGTTGGCGGCCTGCAACCGGCACCAGTCGACGCTCGCGCCGTTCGGCGAAGAGGCAGACAAGGTCCTCTCGATCACCATCGTTCTGGTTATCGGCGCGATCGTTCTCGCGGGCGGGCTCGCGTTGCTGATGCGCCATGCGATGCGCGCGCCGGAAGGTCGGCTGACGCACGAGGGCGGGATGAAGCTGGTGCTCTGGCTCGGCGGCATCGGTCCTTCGATCTTGCTGCTGGGCCTGCTGCTCTACGCCCTCCCCGCGATGCGGCCGCGCGAGGTCGCCAACAGCGATCTGCGAATCGGCGTCGAGGGCGAGCAATTCTGGTGGCGCGTCCGCTATGCGCCACCGGGCGGCTCGGTGGTCGAGACCGCGAACGAACTTCGCCTCCCCATCGGTCGCACCGTCGAACTGTCGCTCCGCAGCCCCGACGTCATCCACAGCTTCTGGGTGCCGGGCTTGGCGGGCAAGATGGACATGATCCCCGGCCGCACCAACCGGCTCGTCGTTCGCGCGACCAAGGCGGGGACGTACCGCGGCGTCTGCGCGGAGTTCTGCGGGCTCGGCCATGCGCTGATGGCGTTCGACGTGATCGCAATGCAGCCCGCCGCATTCGAGCGCTGGCTCGGCGAGCAGCGCAAGCCCGCTATCGTCACCGCATCGCCGGGCGCGCGCGCCTTCGCGAGTTACGGCTGTAGCGGGTGCCACAGCGTCCGCGGCGTCGGCCCGGTCGCGAAGATCGGCCCCGACCTGACGCACTTCGGGTCGCGCCCAACGCTCGCCGCGGGTGTGCTGCCGATGACGCACGCCAACATCGCCGGGTTCGTGCGGGATCCGGGCAAGACCAAGCCCGGCGTGCGGATGCCCGCCTTCCCGCAGATGTCGGCCGCCGAAGCCGATCAGATCGCAAGCTATCTTCAGGGGCTCAAATGACCACCGAGAGCACCCGATATATCGCGCCCGACCAGAATGATCCGGCGGTCCGCAAGGGGCAGGAAGATCGCCTGCGCGAAGTGTGGAAGCCGCCGACCGGCTGGTTCTTCCGCTGGACCGACGTCAACAACAACCGGATCGGCGTGTGGTACACGCTGACCGCGTTCGGGTTCATGTTGTTCGCGGGTGTGCTCGCGCTGATCATGCGCACGCAGCTCGCGGTACCGAACAACGACCTCGTCACGGCGAACACGTTCAACCAGCTGTTCACGCTGCACGGCTCGATGATGATGTTCCTGTTCGCGGTGCCGATGTTCGAGGCGGTCTCGATCATCCTGCTGCCGCAGCTGCTCGGCGCGCGCGACCTGCCGTTTCCGCGGCTGTCGGGGTTCGGATATTGGAGCTTCCTGATCGGCGGCGTGTTCGTGTCGGGCTCGATCTTCTTCGACGCGGCGCCCGATGGCGGCTGGTTCATGTATCCGCCGCTGACGACGCGGACCGATTTGAGCGGGCTCGGCGCGGATATCTGGATGCTGGGCTTGAGCTTCATCGAGGTGTCGTCGGTGGCGGCGGCGGTCGAGCTGATCGTCGGCGTGCTGAAATGCCGCCCGCCGGGCATGCGGCTCAATCTCATGCCGCTCTACGCATGGTACATCCTAGTCGTCGCGGTGATGATCCTGTTCGCCTTCCCGCCGCTGATCGCCGGCGACGTGCTGTTCGAGATGGAGCGGCTGCTCAACTGGCCGTTCTTCAACGCGGAAAAGGGCGGCGATCCGCTGTTGTGGCAGCACCTGTTCTGGATCTTCGGGCATCCGGAAGTCTACATCGTCTTCCTGCCGTCGATCGCGCTGTTCGCGATGCTCATCCCGACGTTCGCGCAGCGGCATCTGCTCGGCTATCCGTGGATCGTCCTGGCCGCGGTGGGGACGGCGTTCCTGAGCTTCGGGCTTTGGGTCCACCACATGTTCACGACCGGGTTGCCGAAGATCAGCCTCGCCTTCTTTGCCGCCGCATCGGAAGCGGTGGCGATCCCGACCGGCGTCCAGATCTTCGTGTTCATCGCGACGCTCTGGGCGGGCAATGTCAAGAAATCGACGCCGTTGCTCTATGCGAGCGGGAGCCTAGCGGTGTTCGTGATCGGCGGTCTGACCGGCGTGATGGTCGCGGTCGCGCCGTTCGACTGGCAGGCGCACGACACCTATTTCATCGTCGCGCATCTGCATTACGTGCTGATCGGCGGCACGCTGCTGCCGCTGTTCGCCGGGCTGTATTATTACTGGCCGCTGGTGACGGGAAAGAAGCTGTCGGACCGGCTCGGGCGGATTGCGTTCTGGATCATGTTCGTGGGCATGAACCTGACGTTCTTCCCGATGCATCTGTCGGGCCTGCTCGGGATGCCGCGGCGCGTGTTCACCTATCCGGAGGAGCTCGGGATCGGCGGGCTCAACCTTGCCTCGACGATCGGGTCGTACATGTTCGCGACGGGCGTGCTGATCGTCTGCATCGACCTCGCACTGTCGCCGCGCCGCCCCAAGGCGCCGCGCAACCCTTGGAATGCTGGCACGCTCGAATGGCTCGCGCTGCCCGACGATGAGGATTGGGGCATCCGATCGGTGCCGCTGATCGAGAGCCGCTATCCGATCTGGGACCAGAAGAACTTCGTCCAGAAGGTCGACGAGGGCCGCTTCTTCCTGCCCGATGCGGAGGAGATGCGGCGCGAGTCGATCATCACTACCGTGCTCGATGCTCGCCCCCTCCAGGTGATCCGCCTCGGTACGCCGAGCGTGAAGCCGATGATGACGGCGGTCGCGCTCGCCGGTGTGTTCATCCTGACGACGTACCATCTGTATATCTGGTCGGCGGTCAGCGGCGTCGCGACGCTCGCCTGCGTGCTGTGGTGGCTTTGGACCGGCACCGCCGAGATCCCCGAAAAGCCGACCAAGCATATCGGCCACGGCATCGAGGTGCCGCTCTACACGTCGGGGCCGTCGGCGCCGGGCTGGTGGGCGATGTTCATCACGATGATGGCTGACGCGACCGCGTTCTCGGGGTTGGTGTTCGGCTATTTCTTCTTCTGGACGATCCACAACGACTTCCCGCCGAGCGGGGTCGGGCTCAACGGACCGGGCGTGTTCTGGCCGATGGTAGCGCTGGCGCTGACCTTGGCCGGCTGGGCCGCAACGGTCGGCGCGCGCGAAGTGCACCGCCGCGGCAACGTCGGTGCGGGTCTCTCGCTGCTGGTCGTCGGGATCGTTGCGACGCTGTCGAGCCTGTTCGCCGGACTTGCGGGGCCGTGGTATTCGGGGCTCGATCCAGAACTCCACGTCTATCCCGCGATCGTCTGGACGCTGGCGATCTGGACTGCGGTCCATGCCGCGATCGGGGTCATCATGCAGGCCTACACGCTCGCGCGCAGTCTCGCGGGGAAGATGACGCCGATCTATGACGCGGACCTGCGCAACATCACCGTGTACCACCATTTCCTCGCACTGACGGGCATCGTGACGTTCTGCACGATCGGCCTGTTCCCGGGTGTCGCATGACAGAGCCCAAGTCCGGTCGGCAACGCGAGTCCAACCGCAAGCATTGGGCGCGCGACCTCAAGGTCACGCTGTGGACGCTGATCGTCCCGCCGACGATCTGGGCCGTGCATTTCCTGTTCTGCTATCTGTGGGTCGCCGTGACGTGCGCGAAATCCTCGACCCCGGGGACGGCGTTGACCGGCTTCCCGCTCGCGACACTGATCGCGACGATCGTAGCGCTGCTGGGAATCGTCGCGGCGGGCTACATCGCGCGTGTCCAGTCGGAGACGCCGGGTGATCCGGCGCCGCACGAACAGGGCACCGCAATCGATCGCCTCCGTTTCCTCGCGCTGTCGACGCGGTTGCTGGCGGGGCTGAGCTTCGTCGCGGTGATCTTCACGGCCTTGCCGGTCATCATGTTCGGCGATTGCCGATGAGACGCGCGAGCCTCGCACTGGGCGCCGTGCTAGTCCCGCTCGGCTGGGCCTTCGCCGCAGCACCGCTAGGGATGGTCGGCCACATGGCGGGTCACATGATAGCGGTCGCGGTCGCGGCGCCGTTCCTGGCGTACGGGATCGCCGGCAGCCGTTTCGACCCTGCCGAGCGCTGGCCCGCGGTGGTGACTCCGCTCGCGATGTCGCTTGTCGAACTCGTCGTCGTGTGGCTCTGGCACCTCCCCGCGCTGAGGCTCCGCGTCGACATGCAGCCCCTCGCGCTACTGATCGAGCAGGCAAGCTTCCTCATCGCTGGCGTCCTCCTCTGGAGCGCCGTACTTGGCACCCGCATTGGCGGCGCCACCGACCGTCGCGCGTCGGGGGTTGCAGCGTTGCTGCTCACCTCGATGCACATGACGCTGCTCGGCGCGCTGATCGGCCTCGCCCCGCGACCGCTCTACGCGATGATGGCCCAAATGTCGGGGGGCCACCCGGCCATCCACGGTCTCGACGCACTCGAAGACCAGCAGCTCGGCGGCGTCGTCATGCTGATGGTCGGCGCGGCGAGCTATTTCATCGGCGGGCTCGCGATGCTCGGCGGACTGTTGAAGACACGGAGCGCGACCGCATGACGATCCGGATCACCTGGGCGCGCGCCGCCGCCGCTATCGTCGGACTGGCGCTCGCCGGGCTGTTGTTCGCGTGGTCGGGGGTGTTCAACATCGCCGCATCGTCGGGCCATTGGAAGATCACCGACTGGTTCCTCCACTGGACGATGCGCAACTCGGTGCGCACCTATGCCGCGGTCACGGCGCCCGACGATCCCAAGGCGAAAGAAGGTTTCGTCAGTGCCGCCGGGCTGTTCAAGGCGAGCTGCGCCTCGTGTCACGGTGCGCCCGGCGTCCGCCCGCTGCCGGTGATGCAGGCCGCGACGCCGCCCGCCCCGAACCTCTCGGTCAACGCGCGCGAGTGGACCGACAAGCAGATCTTCTGGATCCTCAAGCACGGCGTCAAATACACCGGCATGCCCGGCTGGGCCGCCAAGGACCGCAACGACGAAGTCCGTCGCATGGTCGCCTTCGTCCGCCTGCTCCCGGAAATGTCACCTGCGACCTATCGCTCGCTGACCGAAGTGCCGGGCGTCACCGATACCAAGATTGCCACCTGCGCAGGCTGCCACGGTGCCGACGGACGTGGCCGCGGCCAGCCCGACATGCCGGTACTCGGCGGCCAGAGCCCGGCGTATCTCCGCGCCGCACTGGAGGCCTATGCAACCGGAAAGCGTCAGAGCGCGGTGATGGCGAACGCCGCCGCGACGCTGACGCCAGAGGACACGACGCGCCTCGCGGATCACTTCGCGGCGATGCCGGGAATCGGCGGCGTCACGCCGTCGGGATCGACCGCAGCTGCCCGAATCGACCGCGAAGGCCTGCCGAAGGTGCAACTCCCCGCCTGCGCAAGTTGCCACGCTCCCGGCAAGCCCTACCCCGTGCTCGCCGGCCAGCGCGCGAGCTACATCGCGCAACGTCTGCGGAATTGGCGTGGTGACGAGACGGTGGTCGACGCGCGCAAATCGCAGTCGACGATGCCGGTCATCGCACGCCGCATTCCTGAGGACATGATCGACCCGCTCGCGCGCTATCTGGCGGGCCGCTGAGGGAACGCCGCCCCCAAATCAGCCGGGGCGGCGCGGCATCACTTGCCGATCAGGACGTCGCTGGCCTTGACCAGCACCGTGACCGTGTCGCCGGTCGCGAGCGCGAGGTCGGCGATCGCCTCCTCGGTGATGTTGGCGGTGATGACGTTGCCGCCGCCGATATCGACCTTGATCGAGCCATTGACCGCACCCGGCGTAATCGAGACGATGGTGCCGGAAATCTGATTGCGTGCGCTGATCTTCATGAACGTGCTCCTGTTGAGAAATCGTCGTTTAGCAACGGCTTGGTCAGCTCACTACGGCATCCATCACGACGACCGAAACGGCTGACGTGCCAAGCAGATCGGCGATCGTTTCGCCGGACGACAGCGCGGTATCCGCCCACCAGTCGCTGGCATCGACTTCGTCGACGTAACGTCCGGCGCTGCGCAGGGCCGTTACGCACCGCACTGCCTTGCCGTCATGCACGCGGTTGAACGCGATGACGTGTTCGGCTCGGGCACCCGCCACGGCTATCGGTTCGTACGAGCCGCCCGCGAACAGCGCTGGATACTGGCGCCGTAGCGCCAGCAGGCGAGCGATCAACGCGACCTTCGAATCGGATGCGGTTGCGAGCATTTGCTCGCGCGCAAGATAGTCGACCGGCCGCCGATTATCCGGATCGACGAGGCTCAAATCGTCGGTCTCGGTGCCTTGATACAGGTCGGGAACGCCTGGAACGGTGTAACGCAATGCTACCTGCGCGAGGCTGTTCGCCTCCGCTGCCGGCGCGACGAGATCGACGAGCGCTGTAATGTCGCCGAGGAACGCCGCCGACCGCTGGGGATCGAGCAATGCACGTGCGAGATCGTGGCAGCGGGTCTCGTACGCCTCGTCCGGCGCCTCCCAGGACGACCGGAGCTTGGCTTCACGTAACGCCTTTTCCTGCCATGCGACGATCCGCTCGGCATATTCTGAAAGGGCTTCTGGGTTCGCCGCGCGAAGGTTCGTCGGCCATGCACCGAACAGCGTCTGGAGCAGCATATAGGTGTCGGCGGGATCAACGCCGTCCGCATAGGGGGCAGCCAGTTCGAACCAATGCTCCCCACGCGAACGCCAGAGATCGGGTATCTCGCTGAGCACCGCGAGCCGCGCGCGGACGTCCTCGCCGCGCTTGTGGTCGTGCGTCGCGGTGGCAAGCATGGCGGACGGCCAGTCTCGCGCGCGCTCGGTCATCGCGGCGTGGAAGGCGTCGATGTCGAGCGACATCCGCGCGGCTTCGAACCCGACGTCGTTGCGCGAGAGCAAGCGGCCGTACCGGTAGAAGGCGGTGTCCTCGACTGCTTTTGCCGCGATCGGCGCGGAGAGCTGCTGGAATTTCCGGACGGCCTCAGCGGCGAGTGGTGCATTACCGGGGCCCTCACCGGCCAGCCAGGACAGGATCCGGTCAACGACCATGTCTTCACCGGGAGGGACGAATTCCGCGACCCGCTGGCGGACCATCTCGCGTATTCTGGCGTCTGCGCTTGGCGCTGCTTCGACCGTTCCATAGGTCCGATACACCGGAAAGACCCAGAGCAGCCGCTCGATCGCGCGGTGAAGCATGCCCCTCGTCAGTCCATCGCAGTCGGGTGTCGAGCGGGCCAGCGCCACGAACGCCTCGACGCAGCGGCGGTGCTGCGCATCGAACTGCCACGCGAGCAATTCCTGTCGCGCGCACAGTTCCTCGGGCGCGAAGTCGGCGGAGCGGCCGCTCATGTCGGCCCAGAGGTTTGCGAGTGGTTCGGCGCCACCGGGCGCGTGCAGGAGCGCCGTGACCTGCTCCATGAAGTCGTAGCCGCTGGTGCCGTCTACGGCCCAGTCCTTGGCGAGCGGTTCGCCGCCGGCGAGAATCTTTTCGATGACGATGTAGGCCGGACCGGCGGGCGCTTCCGCGGGGCGCTCGATGGCGTCGAGGCGCGCGCGGAGTTGGCGGCAATAGCCGGCGGGGTTGGTCAGGCCATCGACGTGATCGACGCGGACGCCGTCGATCAGTCCTTCGGCGTATAGGCGGAAATAGAGAGCGTGCGTGGCGTCGAACACGATGGGGTCTTCGGCACGGAGGCCGGCGAGGTCGTTGATCGTGAAGAACCGCCGCCAGTTGAGTTCGTCGTTCGCCACGCGCCATGAGGCGAGGCGGTAGTGCTGCCGGTCGATGAGCGCGGCGATGTCGTCGGTTGCCGCGGTTGCCTGGTCCTCGTCGCGGAGGGGTAAACGATGTTCGCCGTACGCTTCGAGGACGTAGCGGCCGGCGACCTGCTCGACCTTGAGCGCGCTGCTCGCGATCGTTTCTGCCAGCGGATCGCCGAGGATCGGGAGGACCAGCTTCTCGCGCCGGTCGATGTCGAAGTAGCGCGCGAATTCGCTGGCTTCACCGTGTGTTAGAACGTCGTTCCACCATGCGTTCTTACCTCCAGCGACGCCCATGTGGTTGGGGACGATGTCGATGATGACGCCCATGTCGCGCGCGCGGAGGGCGGCGACGAGGCTTCGAAAGGCGTCCTCGCCGCCCAGTTCAGGGTTGATACGGGTCGGGTCGACGACGTCGTAGCCGTGGGTCGAGCCACTGCGGGCAGTGGTGATCGGCGAGGCGTAGAGGTGGCTGATCCCAAGCGCGTCGAGATACGGCACAAGCGCCTCCGCATCGGCGAAGGTGAAGTCCTTGTGGAACTGGAAGCGGTAGGTTGCGCGCGGCGTTGTAGGCGGGATCATGCGGGTCTCGTGGCGTTGAGCGTGACGATGCGAGCGGCGACTTCGGGGCGGGCGAGCAGCGCCTCGGTCGTGTCTGGCATGCGGCGGCGCCAGTTGGGGTGTTCGTTGATCGTGCCGGGAAGGTTGGGTTGCTCGATCAGTCCGGCGAGGTCTTCGATCGGGATGATGGCAAGCGCGCAAGGCGTGCCGGCGACGTGGGCGATGGCGGCGTCGACGACCGGGTCGGTGTCTTCGGGGGTTGGCTGTTCGGTGCCGATGTCGAATGCAGACCAGAGCGCGACGCGGTCCTCGGCGCGAGCGGCGAGGTCCGTGGGTTTGTCGGCAGCGTCGGACTTGCGTCCGAGGTCCCATGTCCAGTCGATATCGCGGCCGCTCCACCAGCCTGCGACGGTGGCGAGATCGTGCGTACCGGTCATCGCCACCGCGTCGGGCGACCATTTAGCGGGCGGGACGAAGCCGTCCGCATCGCGCTCGAACCACAACACCCGCATCCCGAGCATGGCGCGCGCGTCCATCGCCTCGCGGAAGCCATCGGGGACGGTGCCGAGGTCTTCGCCGATGACGATCGCCTTGGCACGGTGCGACTCCATCGCGACGATCCGCATCAGGTCGTCGAACGGCATGTCGAGATAGGCGCCTTCTGCAGCGGAGGCGCCTTCGGGGACGACCCATAGGCGGCGCAGGCCGAACGCGTGGTCGATGCGGATACCGCCGGCGTGCGCCAGTGCCGCGCGGATCGTCGCGATGAACGAGGCGAATCCGCTTGCACGGAGCGCGTGCGGATCGAAACCGGTGATGCCCCAGCTCTGGCCATCCGGTCCCAGCGGATCGGGCGGCGCGCCGATCGACAGGCCGGTCAGCAGATCGCTGCGCCGGCTCCAGCCGTGGCTGCCGCCGGGGTCCATGCCGACGGCGAGATCGGCGATGAGGCCGATCGCCATGCCAGCGTCCTTGGCGGCCGTCTGCGCGGCGTCGAGGTCGCGGCGTGCTAGCCATTGGAGGAAGATGTATAACGTGACGTCGTCCGCATGCTCCGTGACGAAGCGGCGGACGGCGGGGCTAGCGGGATCGTGATACTCGGCGGGCCATTGCTGCCAGCCCCGTGCGCGGGTGGTCGCGAAGAAGTGCGCGTGGAGGGCGTCGAACTCGGCGTGGCGTTCGAGGTCGTCGCCACCTTGTCGCCTGAACGCCGTCAGGGTTTCTTCAATCCGTGGAAGCGCTTGGTCGAAGCTCTTGCGTAGTCGCGCGAGCTTTTTGGGGATCGCGGCCTCCCAGTCGATTAGTTCGGGAAAGTCGCGGCTGTTGGACTGTGCACCGAATGCGGCCGGGTCGCCGTACAGGCCATTGAGGAATTGCCGGCTCGTGGGTGCGTAGGGGCTGTACCGGCTGGCGTCGGCGGGGAACAGCGCGTGGGTTGGGCTGATCGCGAGGGCATCAGCGCCGCGTTGGCCGAAGGCTCGGGCGGCATCTGCTAGCGAAACGAAGTCGCCAAACGCCTTCGGCTCGTCGGTGCGAAGGCTCGGGATCTGGACGGCGGGTGCCCAGAGTTTGCGGCCCGGTAGCGCGTCGGCGATCGTGTAGCAGCGGCGTGGTGCCACGAGAATTTCGATGACTTCGCCATTGATTTCAAGCTTGTGGTAGCCGCTCTGACTTATCGGACTCAACTCGCCGTTATCGACCGTGACGGAGCGCGTCGTACAGTCTTCGAACGTAAGTTCGGCGTTGCCTGATACCTTCGATGTCAGCCGGATCGGGTCTCCCACATCGACGGACAGGAAACGGACACCCTGCGCGTTTCGAGTTTCGATCGCGGCGAGGCTTTGGGCGATCTGCTTTTCACTTCCGGACGGATGGCCGAGACGATCCAGAATCGCCTGTAACGCGTTATCGGCGACGGTCTGGCGACGACCCGCTGCGTCCTGCCATTCGGGTTGCAGGCCGGCCGCGACAGCGAGTGTTCGGAGGCTGCTCATCGATCCAGCCAGACTGCCACGCTGGCAGCCTCCCCCGGTTCGCCATCGGTGAAGATCGGCGAAGTCTCTAGTGCAGGAAAATCAACGACATCGTCGCCAAGGTTGAGCGCAATTGTCAGGATTGCGCCGTCACCCATTTTCCAGCGCGCAACGACCGCCCCCTCCCCGATCGCCTCGGCGCCGATCGCCATCGTGTCGCGCAGGCGGGGAATGATCTGCTCGTGGCGGATCTTGAGCAGGGTGCGATATAAGTCCTGCCAATTGGCCGCGTCGGCGCCGGGCCGAGCTCGCGATTGGAGGAAGGTTTCGTGCGCGTTGGGGTCGGGGATAGCCTTGCGCGCTTCGGGATCGGCGAAGGCGGCGAACTTGGCGAATTCCTTGCGCCGGCCTTCGCGCACCGCGTCGGCTAGATTGTCGTGGAAGTCGGTGAAGAACAGGAACGGGCTTTCGCTGCCGTGGTCGTCGCCCATGAAGAGCAAGGGTATCTGCGGGCCTAGCAGGAGCAACGCGGTGGCGGCGCGGAGCTTTCGCTTGTCGGCGAGCAGCGTCAGGCGCTCGCCCATCGCGCGGTTGCCGATCTGGTCGTGGTTCTGGAGGAACGCGACGAATGCGGTCGGAGAGAGGTGCGCGCTGGGCTTACCGCGCGGCTTGCCGTCGTGGTTGGGGGAGCCTTCGCCCTGGTAGATGAAGCCTTCGCCCAAGCACCGCGCGAGGCGTTCGGCGGGGCGGTCGGCGAAGTCGGCGTAATAAGCGCTGGTTTCGCCGGTGAGCAGGACGTGGAGGACGTTGTGGAAGTCGTCGTTCCACTGCGCGTCGAACGCGGCGGGGTGGAGTCGGTCGGCGTCGTTGCCTTCATTCTCGAGGACGAGGTGGACGTGGCGGCCGGCGGTCTTCGCGCGCAGTTCGGCGGCCATCGCGTCGAGGAAGCCGTCGTTCTCGATCGCGTGGACCGCGTCGAAGCGCAGGCCGTCGAACTCGTACTCGTTGAGCCACATCAGCGCGTTGTCGACGAAATAGCGGTGGACCGGCGCCTGGTCGACCGCGACCGCACCGCCCCATGGGGTGTCGACTTCGGCGTGGAAGAAGCCCTTCGCATAGGCGCCGAGGTAGTTTCCGTCGGGGCCGAAGTGATTGTAGACCACGTCGAGGAACACGGCGAGGCCGAGTTCGTGGGCGCGGTCGACCAGCGCCTTCAGGTCGTCGGGTGTGCCGTAGCTTTCTGCGGGGGCGTAGGGGAGCACGCCGTCATAGCCCCAGTTGCGGGTGCCGCCGAACGCGTTGACGGGCATGAGTTCGACCGCGGTGATGCCGAGTTCGGCAATCGCCGGAAGGTGGTCCGCAACGCCTGCGAAGCCGCCCAGCGTGCCGACATGAACCTCCTGGATGACCATCTCTTCCCACGGTCGGCCGCGCCAGTCCGGGGTGCGCCACGCGTAGGCGTCACGGTCGACGACCACGCTCCAGCCGTGGACGCCGCCGTCTTGTGCCCGTGCAGCGGGGTCTGGGACGGTCAGGTCGTCCGCGAGCCGGAACCGATACCGAGCGCCGGCGCCGATTGGTGCCTTCGCGCTGAACCAGCCCTCCGGTTCGGGGGTCATCTGAACCGCGTCGCCATCGGCGATTTCGAGTGTCACCATATCGCGGTCGGGTGCCCAGAGACGGAAGACCGTCCCGTCCTCGGAAAGCGTCGGTCCCCAGGTCATGCCGCTGCAATCGTCCACGAGAGCAATGCCGCGCCCTGTTGCGGCAGTTCGTAGCTGTCCTTGATCAGGGTCGCGCCCTGCTCCGGCTTGCTGCTGTCGATCAGCACGGTGCGCTCGACCTCTGCTGGCGGCGGCATATGGAACGTCAGCGGGCTTTCCGACGCGTTGAGCAGGAGAGAGATGACCTGTACTTCGCCCGACTCCTGCTCGCACGCGCGGCGCATCACCAGCGCGCGGCCGTTGGTGTTTTCCCAGTCCTCGGGCGTCAGTTGCAAGCCGCGCTCGTCCCACCATTCGATGTCCTTCAGCCCCTCGGCCGGCGTGTCCTCGCCGTAGAGGAAGTTTTCCGCGCGGAGCATCGGATAGTCGCGGCGGAGCGCGATCAGCCGCGCGGTGAAGTCGATCAGCGCATCGCCTTCGGGAGACTTCGCCTTCTCCCAATCGAGCCAGCTGATCTCGTTGTCCTGGCAGTACGCGTTGTTGTTGCCGTTCTGCGTGCGGCCGAACTCGT
This sequence comes from Sphingomonas sp. OK281, assembly GCF_900115295.1. Lineage (GTDB taxonomy): Bacteria > Pseudomonadota > Alphaproteobacteria > Sphingomonadales > Sphingomonadaceae > Sphingomonas. The sequence goes on from NZ_FOVZ01000003.1 coordinate 24,769, forward strand.
CGCCCGCGACCAGCATCGGCGTGCCGAGCGAGGCGAACAGCGTGGTCAGCATCGAGCGCATCACGCGCGACCGGGTCTCGATGATCGCCGGGTCTTCGGTCGGGCCTTCCACGCCCCAGTTGCAGGAGCAGTTGTTCGAGTGGCCGTCGTTGTTGTCTTCACCGTTCGCTTCGTTGTGGCGTTCCTCGTAGGCGACGGTGTCGGCGAGCGTGTAGCCGTCATGCGCGCCGAGCAGGTTGACGCTCGCCCAGGGGCGGCGTGCGCGGCGGTCGAACAGATCGGCCGAGCCCGTCAGGCGCGCGGCGAGATCGGCGCGCTGCGCGTGGTCGCCACGCCAGAATTTGCGCACGGTGTCGCGGTACTTGTCGTTCCACTCGGCGAAGCCGGGGGGGAAGTTGCCAAGCTGGTAACCGCCGGGGCCGATGTCCCAGGGCTCGGTGATGAGCTTCAGCCTGCCTAGTACCGGGTCCTGGCGGAGCACGTCGAAGAAACCTGCGCCCGGATCGAAGCCGGTGTCGGTCCGGCCCAGCGTCAGGCCCAGATCGAAGCGGAAGCCGTCGATGCCGAAGCTGGTCGCCCAGTAACGCAGCGAGTCCGCGACCATCTGGATCACGCGGGCCTTTGTGAGGTTCAACGTGTTGCCGGTGCCGGTGTCGTTGATCGAATAGCGCGGGTCGTCCTTGACCAAGCGGTAATAGCTGGCGTTGTCGAGGCCGCGCCAGGAGAGCGTCGGGCCCTGTTCCGAGCCTTCGCAGGTGTGGTTGTAGACGACGTCGAGGATCACCTCGATCCCGGCCGCGTGGAGGCGGCGGATCGAGCGGCGGAGTTCGTCGTGACTGTCGGTCGCGAAGAACGAGCGCTCGGGCGTGAAGAAATTGAGGGTGTTATAGCCCCAGTAATTGCGCAGACCCTTCTCCTGGAGAAAGCGGTCCTGGATGTAGGTGTGGATCGGCAGCAGCTCGATCGCGGTGACGCCGAGGCGCTTGAGGTGATCGATGACCTTGGGATTGCCGAGCGCCGCGAAGGTGCCGCGTTCGGAGGGCTGGACCTCCTCGAACAGCTTGGTCAGGCCCTTGGTGTGCGCCTCGTAGATCACCGTCTCGGACCAGGGCGTGTTCGGGCGCACGTCGCGCGACCAGTCGAAATGGCTGTCGGTCACGACGCCCTTCGGCATCGTCAGCGCGCTGTCGCGTTTGTCGAAGCTTAGATCCGCGCGCGGCGACTTCACCTGATAGCCGTACATCGCGTCGGTCCAGCGGAGCTCGCCGATCATCTGCTTGGCGTAGGGGTCGAGCAGCAGCTTGTTCGGGTTGAAGCGATGGCCTTCCTCGGGCGCGTACCGACCGTGGGCACGGTAGCCGTAGACGAGGCCGGGCTGCGCGTCGGGGAGGTAGCCGTGCCAGACTTCGTCGGTCCATTCGGGCAGCGGATAGCGCTTCAGCTCGCGGCGGCCGGTCTCATCATAGACGCAGAGTTCGATCTTCTCAGCATTGGCGGAATAGACCGCGAAGTTGACGCCGAGGCCGTCGAAGGTCGCGCCGAGGGGATAGGCCGAGCCGGCGTCGAGCGTGTCGGGCAGTAGATGCAATGCGAGGACCCTTTTCGTGTCGCCGACCGAACTTTATCGCGGTGCAGCATTCCTTGCCGTGAAACCCGCCCGCCCGTTCCTATGTTCCGCCAGCAGCAGCGAGTTTTCGCCGCACCTTCTCACAGATCAAGGGACATGCGCATGCCTTCCACCATCCGATCGATCGCCGCATGAGCGGGCCGAAACTGTTCGAGCCGCTTCAGGTCGGCAACCTCACGCTCGCGAACCGGATCGTGATCGCGCCGATGTGCCAATATTCGGCGACCAACGGTTGCATGAACGACTGGCACCAGATCCATTTGGGTCAGCTCGCGCTGTCGGGCGCGGCGCTGCTGACGATCGAGGCGAGCGCGGTGCTGCCCGAGGGGCGGATCACGTACGGCGACGTCGGGCTGTATGACGATGCGACCGAGGCGGCGATGGCGGGCGTGATCGAGAGCGTGCGGCGCTGGTCCGACATGCCGATCGCGATCCAGTTGTCGCATGCCGGGCGCAAGGCGTCGTGCGAGGTGCCGTGGAAGGGTGGGCTGCAGATCGCACCGGGTGAGCCGAACGGGTGGCAGACCGAGGGGCCTTCGACGGTTCCGTTCCTGCCCGAGGAGAATGCTCCGGTCGCGCTGGACGCCGACGGGCTGGCGCGGGTGCGCGATGCGTTCGTGGCGGCGACGGTGCGCGCGGCGCGGCTCGGGATCGACGCGGTGCAGTTGCATGCGGCGCATGGCTATCTGCTGCATGAGTTCCTGTCGCCGCTGTCGAACCGGCGCGAGGATGAGTATGGCGGCAGTCTGGAGAACCGGATGCGGTTCCCGCTTGAGGTGTATGACGCCGTCCGCGCTGCGTTTCCGGCCGAGCGCGCGGTGACGATGCGCGTGTCGGGGACCGACTGGGCCGAGGGCGGCTGGGACTCTGACCAGACGGTGGCGTTTGCGAAGACTCTGGAGGCGCGTGGGTGCAGTGCGATCCACGTGTCGAGCGGTGGGATCACGCCCGCGCAGCAGATCCCGGTCGGGCCGAGCTATCAGGTACCGCTTGCGCGGGCGGTGAAGCAGGCGGTGTCGATCCCGGTCGTCGCGGTTGGGCTGATCACCGATTTCGAGCAGGCCGAGGCGATCGTCGGGACGGGCGATGCGGACATGATCGCGCTGGCTCGGACGATCCTGTACGATCCGCGCTGGCCCTGGCATGCGGCGGCGCATCTTGGGGGTAAGGTGAAGGCGCCGAACCAGTATCTGCGGTCGCAGCCGCGGCAGTTTAAGGATTTGTTCGAGGGGTAAGCTTCTCCGTCACCCCGGACTTGTTCCGGGGTCCACCGTTCCGCAAACTTACGACTATCGAGTTTGCGGAACGGTGGATGCCGGAACAAGCCCGGCATGACGGAGGGTGGCGGCTCAGCCGGCCACGGTCATCACCGAGCCCGAGTCCACGCGGATATCTGCGCCGTTGATAAAGCTCGCCCGCTCCGAGCACAGGAACACGATCGCCGACGCGACCTCTTCCGCCGTCCCGCGACGCTTCAAGGTCATCCCCGGCCGCTCCTCCTCTAGAAACGTCTCGATCGCCTCGTCGAAGCTCGTACCCTTCTCGTCCGCGCGCTTCTGCATCATCTTGTCGGTCATCGGCGTCGCGATGAACGCGGGCGAAACGGTATTCACGAGCACATTGTCGCAGCCATAAGCCTTGGACAGCCCCTTCGACAGGCTGGAAATCCCCGCCTTCGACGCGCAATAGGCAAGCTCGTCGACATAGGGCTGCACCGCATCCTCCGAACTCATCAGCACGATGCGGCCCCATTTGGCGGCGCGCATCGCCGGGATCGCCTCGCGGCAGACGCGCACCGCGCCCATCAGGTTGATGTCGATCGTCGACTGCCAGCCGGCATCGTCGACGTCGAGAAAGTCGCCGGTCGCACCGGTCACGCCTGCGCAATTGACCAGGATATTCGGCTCGCCTAGCTGTTCGCGGACCTTGGTGAACAACGCTTTCACGTCGTCGAGCTTGGTCAGGTCGGCCTCGACCGCGATCACTTCGCCGTGCGCCTTCAGGTCCTCGACACTCGCGTCGAGGTCGCCGCCGGGTTGGTCGGTGATCGCGACACGGACGCCTTCCTGGAGCAGCATCCGGGCGGTTTCCTTGCCCATGCCGCTGTCCGCGCCGGTGATGAGTGCGATCTTGCCTGTGATATCGAGGTTCATGCTGTCGTCCTTGCGTCAGTGAAAAAGGTCATGCCCATTCCCGCGGACCGTCGCTGTCGAGCGCACGGTCGAGGTAGAAGGCCGCGCTGATCAGCGCCAAGTGGCTGAAGCCTTGCGGGAAATTGCCGAGGAAGCTGCCGTCCTGCGCGATCTCCTCGGCGAACAGGCCAAGATGGTTGCCATGCGCGAGCAGCTTCTCGAAGTTCAGCCGTGCCTCGTCGAGCCGCCCCGCCCGCGCCAGGCATTCGACGTACCAGAACGAGCAGGCGACGAACGTCCCCTCCTGCCCCGGCAAGCCGTCGTCGATCCGGTAGCGATATACCTGCCCGTCGTCGGACAGGTCCTCGCCGATCGCCTCCAGCGTCGCGAGCCACTTGGGGTCGGTCGCGCCGATGAAACGGATCAATGGCATCATCAGCAGCGCGCCGTCGACCGCCAGATCCTCCGGCGCGGCGCCGATCGCGCGGACGAAGCGGCCGAGATCGTCGTTCCAGAAGTTCGCCCAGATATCGTCGTGGATCGCCGTCCGCGTCTCGGACCAGCGGACCAGCGGCGCGGGGAGCGAGCGTTTCTGCGCGAGCCGCACGGCGCGATCGACCGCGACCCAGCTCATCAGGCGCGAGTGGAGATAATGCTTATTCGGCCCGCGGACTTCCCAGATGCCCGAGTCCGGCGTGTCCCACGTCTCGCAGACCTGATCGACGATCCGCCCGATCGCCACCCAGGAGTCATGCGCGATCGGCTCGCCGTATTTGCTGCCGAGATAGGTTGCGTCGAGCAGTGCGCCGTAGATGTCGTGCTGCGTCTGGTCCTTCGCCTCGTTGCCGACGACGATCGGGGTCGCGCCCTCGAACCCGGCGAGGTCGAGCTTGCGTTCGTCGGCGATCTCGCCGCCATCGAGCGCGTACATCACGCCGAGATGACCCTTCGAACACGCCTGCGCGCGGTCCATCGCCCAGTGGAGGAAGCCGACCGCCTCGCCCTGATAGCCTAGCCGTAGCAAGGCGTAGACGGTGAACGAGGAGTCGCGGATCCACGTCGCGCGGTAATCCCAGTTGCGGACGCCGCCATGCGCTTCGGGCAGGCCGAAGGTGGCGGCGGCGGCGATCGAGCCGTGTTTGCGGGAGGTGAGCAGCTTTAACGTCATTGCCGAACGCTCGACGGTCTCGCGCCAGCGGCCTCGGTAGCGCGACTTGCGGCTCCAGGTCCGCCAATAGTTCAGGTCCTTCTCGACGATCGCGTCGAGCGCTTCGGTATCGAGCGAGACGTCGTCGGGGTTGCTGAGGATCAGCGAGACGGTGTCGCCTTCGTTGAGGTGGATGTCTGCGGTCAGGTCGCAGTTGTCCGCGACGAGCGTCGCTGCGCCGTGAACTGCGAGCGCGAGGCCGCTCTCGTGGTCGAACCGGCCGCGCGACACGTCCGCGCCCGACGTCGTGACGGAAGCCGTGCGGCCCATCACGCCATAGTCGAACCGCGGGGCGCAGCGGACGCGGACCGTCGCCGACCCGCGCGTGCAGGTCAGCCGGCGGACCAGCCGCGACGGCGCATCGTCCTTGTCGTTACCGACCGGCATGAGGTCGACCAGATCGATGCTCGCCGCATTCGCCATCCAGCGGGTCAGCAGGATGTTGGTCTCGGGCAGATACATCTGGACTATGTTCGCGTCGGGCAGGTCGGGCTTGACCGAGAAATGCCCGCCCTTGTCTCTGTCGAGCAGCCTCGCGAAAACCGACGCGCTATCGAGGCACGGCCAGCAGAGATAGTCGATCGTCCCGGCCGTATCGACCAGCGCGATCGTCTCCAGATTACCGATCGCGCCGTGATCCGCGATCGATACGCCATGCTTATCCATTATCGCGGAAGCCGGGATACAGGCTCATGCCGCCGTCGATCGTCAGCGTCGATCCGACGATATAGTCCGCCGCGTCCGACACCAGGAACAGGGCGGCGCGGGCGACGTCTTCCGGGTCGCCGATGCGGCCGTAGGGGATGAGTTCGAGCAGCTTGTCCTGGTCGGCGGTCGCATCTTCGTTGATCTCGGTCGCGATCGCGCCGGGGGCGATGCCGTTCACGCGGATGCGGTCGCCGGCGATCTCCTGCGCGAGCGTCCGCATCAGCATCCCGCTGCCGCCCTTCGATGCGGCGTAATTGGCATGGCCCGCCCAGGGGATGACCTCGTGCACAGAACTCATGAACAGGATCTTGCCGATCGACCGGCTGACGCCGCGGTCGCCCTGCTTGCGGAACCGGCGCACCGCCTCGCGCGAGACGAGGAACTGGCCGGTCAGGTTGACGTCGATGACGCGCTTCCAGTCCTCTAGCGTAAGGTCGGCATAGGCCGCATCCTTCTGCATGCCCGCGTTGGCGAAGACGATGTCGACGCCGCCGAAGCGCTCGACCGTCTCGTCAAAGAGCTTCAGGACCGCCGCTTCGTCCGACGTATCCGCCTCGCAGGCGAAAGCCTCGCCACCCGCCTGCTCGATCGCCTCGACCACTTCGCGCGCCTTGTCCGCGCTGCTGTTGTAGTTGACCGCGACCTTCGCGCCTGCCTTGGCGAAGGCGATGGCGGAGGCGCGGCCGAGGCCGGAACTCGCGCCGGTAACGATCGCGGCCTGGCCTGTCAGGTCGATGTGCATGGCTGATCTTTCGCTGGGGATTATCGCGGGTTAACGCGCGCCCTCCGGCATTTCTCCCTGGCTACGCCTTGCGTCGGGCAATCTTGCTGATCTGGGTTAACTCGCGATTTTCGGTGCAACTCTTACGGCACGCCGCGCGCTGTGGGTCCTGAGAAGCTACGAGGACGGCACATGACCAAGACCATCGCCAAGGATACCGGCACGCCCCCGCAGGGCGCCAAGTTCGAAACGCAGATCGGCGAAGGCGGCGAACTCCACCAGGTCGCCAGCGGCGACGGCGACGTGCTGACGACGCAGCAGGGCATCCCGGTATTCGACGACCAGAATTCGCTGAAGGTCGGCGATCGCGGGCCGACGCTGCTCGAGGATTTCCACTTCCGCGAAAAGATTTTCCACTTCGATCACGAGCGTATCCCCGAGCGCGTCGTCCATGCGCGTGGCTATGGCGCGCACGGCACGTTCACGCTGACCGAGAGCCTGGAAGAGTTCACCAGCGCCGGCATCCTGACCGAAGTCGGCGAGCAGACGCCGATGTTCCTGCGTTTCTCGACGGTCGCGGGCAACAAGGGCTCGGCCGATCTCGCGCGCGACGTGCGCGGCTTCGCGGTGAAGTTCTACACCAAGGAAGGCAATTGGGACGTCGTCGGGAACAACATCCCGGTGTTCTTCATCCAGGACGCGATCAAGTTCCCCGACCTGATCCATGCCGCCAAGCAGGAGCCCGACCGCGGCTTCCCGCAAGCGCAGACCGCGCATGACAATTTTTGGGACTTCATCAGCCTGACCCCGGAATCGATGCACATGGTCATGTGGATCATGTCCGACCGCACCATCCCGCGCGGCTTTCGCTTCGTCGAGGGCTTCGGCGTGCATGCGTTCCGCCTCGTCAATGCCGAGGGCAAGGGCACCTACGTCAAGTTCCACTTCAAGCCGAAGCTGGGGCTCCAGTCGGTTGCGTGGAACGAGGCGGTCAAGATCAACGGTGCTGATCCCGACTTCCATCGTCGCGACCTGTGGGACTCGATCGACCAGGGCAATTTCCCCGAGTGGGACATGGGCGTCCAGTTGTTCGACGACGAGTTCGCCGACAATTTCGAGTTCGACGTGCTCGATGCAACCAAGGTCATTCCCGAGGAGCAGATCCCGGTCCGCATCATCGGCAGCTTCAAGCTCGATCGTCTGGTGGACAATTTTTTCGCCGAAACCGAGCAGGTCGCGTTCTGCACGCAGAACATCGTGCCGGGGATCGGCTTCACCAACGATCCGCTGCTGCAGGGCCGCAACTTCTCGTATCTCGATACGCAGCTGAAGCGCCTGGGCAGCACCAACTTCACGCATATCCCGATCAATGCGCCGAAGATTCCGGTGAACAATTACCAGCAGGACGGCCACATGGCGATGCATGCCCGCAAGGGCCGTGCGAACTATGAGCCGAACAGCTGGGCCGGCACGCCGCGCGAGAGCCCAACGAAGGGCTATAAGCACTTCCCGTCGCAGGAGACGGGACGCAAGGCGCAGGTGCGATCGGCAACGTTCGCCGATCACTACAGCCAGGCGCGGCAGTTCTTCATCAGCCAGACCGAGATCGAGCAGAAGCACATCGGCGATGCGCTGACGTTCGAGCTGTCGAAGGTAGAGCGCGTCGACATCCGCGAGTTGATGGTCGGGCATCTGCTGAACATCGACGAAAAGCTCGCGAGGACGGTCGCGACCGGGCTCGGGCTCAAGGCGATGCCTCCCAAGGCGAAGGCTGCGGTCGAGACGCGTACCGACCTGCCGGCTTCGGATGCGCTCAGCATCCTGAAGAACACCAGCGGCAGCTTCGAGGGTCGCAAGCTCGGCATCCTCGTCACCGACGGGGCTCCGGCAGCGATCGTGCAGGCATTGGTAGACGGGATCGTCGCGGCGAAGGCCACGTACGAGATCATCGCACCGAAGGTTGCCGGCGCGACGCTCGACGACGGGACGCTCGCGGAAGGCAAGCAGAAGATCGATGGCGCGCCTTCGGTGCTCTACGATGCGGTCGCGATCGTCGTGTCGGCGGACGGGGCCAAGAAGCTCGGCAAGGACAAGACCGCCAAGGACTTCGTCAGCGATGCGTTCGGGCATGCCAAGTTCATCGGCTTCAACGCCGACGCGAAGCCGTTCCTGGAAAAGGCCGGCATCGAGGACGAGGACATGGACGACGGCGTGATCGCGCTGGGCGGCAAGGGCGACGTCGATGCGTTCCTCAAGACGCTCGGCAAGCTGCGCATCTGGGACCGCGAACTGAACGTCGACCTCGACGCGCCTGCGTTCGAAAACCCCGAGGCGGCTTGATCGCTTCGTTCAAACCCGGATCGTCGCCACCGTACGCTCGGCGTGCGGTGGCGATCGCCATTCCGGTCAAGAACGAAGACCAGTATCTGCTTGGTTGCCTCGACGCGTTGGATCGTGCGGCGGGGCGGTATGGCGGCAAGGTCGTCATCGTTGCGATGGCGAACGATTGTACCGACGGCACGATCGATATTTTGACGAACTGGCGGCCGACGCATGCGACGCTCGCATGGTCGGCCGTTTCGCTTCTGCCGGGTGCACGGCACGCCGGCTGGGCCCGGCGGCTAGCGCTTGACGCTGGTGCTGGGCTGCTTACGCATCACGCCGATCTTCTGCTGTCGACCGATGCGGACACGAACGTCTCCGCGGACTGGATCGCTCGAATCGTTGCGCATGTCGACGCGGGTAACGACGCCGTAGCCGGTCGCGCGCTGACCCTTCGGTCCGACCGGGCGAGCCTTGGCGCTACGGCTCGGCGGCGGCTTGATCAACTCGGGCGCTATTATACCGCGCTGGATTATCTCCGCGCGCGCGCCGAGACCGAAGCCCATGATCCCTGGCCACGCCATTTCTATGAGGGCGGCGCGAGTATCGCGGTGACGCACGCGATGTACCGCCGGATTGGTGGCGCCCCTACCCCGCCGGTTGCCGAGGACCGCGCGCTGTTCGATCGGATTCGCGCGCATGGCGGGCAGGTGCGGCATCCTCTCGACGTCCGCGTCTTCACGTCTTGCAGAATTTCGGGCCGTGCGCCGGGTGGCATGGCGGACGCGGTCGCGCGGTGGATCGACCAGCCGGTCGATGCGCCGCTCCACGAGACTTATGCGGTGACGGCGGCGCTGGATCCCTCTTCTGCTAACCCGGGCGACCAGCTCAGCTTCGCGACCTTGCCCGATGCGATCCGCGAGGCGCAGACGCTGATCCGACTAACGCGCGTCTTCCAGGCGCCAGAGGTCGAGCCGATACGCTTCGTGCCGATCGCTGCGAACGACCGTGACGCGGTCGCCGAGCGCAGCGTGCAGTTCGGCAACGGCGTCGTCCCCGCTTTTGGGATAGTCGGTCTCGCCGATCCAGTGGACCAGCATCACATACCCGCCTGACACCGCCGCCGAGCGGACGTATGCGGCCAGCCGGACGATGTCGACGCTGTCCCAGTAGTAGACTAACTCCGACAGCAGGATCAGGTCGAACGTCCCTGCGGGAGCGTCTTCGGGAAGTCGGCGCTGCTCGATGCGGATATGGGGTTGGTCCGCGCATCGTTCGCGTGCCGCTGCGACCGCGGTTTCGGAAACGTCGAGCGCGAGCAATGCATCGCATCGAGCCCCGAGCCGCGCGGTCAGGACACCGTTCGCGCAGCCGACTTCCAGCGCGCTCTCGAACCGCTTCTTCGGCAACGCGGCCAGTGTCTCGTCATACTTCGCCGCCTCGTACGGGCTGGTCTCGAACTCCCAGGGGTCGCCCTTGTCCTTGTAGAGCGCTTCGAAATATTCGGGCTCGATCGAGTGTTCACGGCGCATCGCGCGTCTCCAGCAACAAGGTGTTCGGCCGGTCCATCAGCCGCATCATCGCGTCGGGTAGTCGGAAGTTCTCGCGCGCGCCGACGATCCGCCCGCCGCGCTGGCTGCGATGGCACGCCATTGCGCGACGCTGTCTGGGCCGTCCGCATGCCGTGGCGATCGACAGCACACGCGCGCGGCGCAGGCGCTTGGTCAGGTCGGGGACGGTCCAGCCCCAGACGAGATACTGCCAGAGGCGGCAATGCGCTCTGCTCGCCACCGCCTTGGCGAGTGCGGCTGCGGCCTCGTGGTCGCAATGCGGTTCGCCGGACCACGTCACGGCGATCTGGCGGACGCCGCGGGCTTTGCACCATGCGGCCAGTCGATCGACGCTGCGCACGAACAGCGGGTCGCCCTTCGAAGCCGGCGACGCGTCGGGCCAATCGAGATACAGCGCGTCCTGCTCGCCGCCCAAAGCCTTCAACGCCGCCTGCGCTTCGCCGCGCCGTAGCCCCGCGATCCGTTTTCCACTCCAGCCGGGTGCATCAGGATGGGATCCCGCGCCATCGGTCAGGAACGCGGTATGAACCCGGCCACCTGCCGCCGTTACCGAGGCGATGAACGCGCCGCAGCCGAGCGTCTCGTCATCGGGATGCGGCGCCAGCACGAGCCAAGGCCCCTGCCCCGCCGCCGTGCTGGCCGACATCCGCCGTGCCCGCCGCGTGAGGTTGCTCCAGACCTTGCCGCCCGGTGCTACCACCACCGATCGTCGCCCCAGCAATCATCCTCGAGCCACGCCGCCGCCGCGCGGTCGCGCGCCTGGTCCGGGACCGGCTGGCGCAGGTAGAGCCCGAGATCGCGCGTAATCCGGTCGATCCGGCTGGCCGCGAAGAACGACGCCGTGCCGACCGAGCGCGCGGCCGCCTCCATCGTCCGCAGCCCCGCGTCCTCGACCACGCCGCGCGTCATCAGCACCAGCGGGATCGCGTCGCTCGCCTGTGACTCGGCCAGATGCGCGGCTTGGCGCACCCACAGCCCGGCGCTCCGCGTCTCGGTCAGGCAGGTGGCAAACCGCGCGCGCTGGATCGGGTCCGCCCCCTTGCCGGTCGCGACGAGGTGATCGCGCAGATGCCTGACGAGTGCCTCGACCGCGCCGAGCTGGACCGCCGTAAACCGCCACGCGCCCGCGCTGAAGCGTGGCTCGCGTTCATAGTCGTTCGGCGCCCCGATCACGCCCTCGCGGCCGATCTCCATACCCGTGAAGTCGAACCGCCCGCTGCACGTGCCGCGCATCCCGCGCACCTGCCATCCGGAATTGTCGGTCCGCGTAGTCTCGTCCGTGATCGGGACCAGCACGAGCTGCTTGTCGCCGTGCGCGTCGCGCGCCGTCACCAGGATGCGATCGAGATGCCCGGCCCCGGTCGCAAAGCTCTTCGCACCGTCGAGCGTCCAGCGATCGTCGCCCGCGGCATGGATCGCGAGTCCCGGTGCGGGTTCGGTGTTCCAGACGCCGAAGACCTTGCCCGCCGCGAGATTCGCATCGAGGGCCTTTCGCTGCGCATCGTTGCCATAGGTCGCGACGAGCTGGACGGCGTTCACATGCCCTTCGAACACCCGCCCGAGGCTGAGGTCGGCGCCACCGATCGCGCGGAGAACGTCGAGCAATGCGTCGGTCTGCACGCCCGTGGCCAGCGTCTTGAACGCGGCCAGCGCGCCCGCGCCGTGGAGGTCCGCGATCCGCTCCGCCGGGAATGTCTCGTGGGAATTGTCCTGATCCCATGCCGCGGCAAGGTGCCGGACGGTCTCCAGGACGGTCCAGCCGGTTGGATATGTGGTCAGTGGCCGAGTCCCCGTGAAACCGATGGCGGTGCGCCAGCTTCATCACACAGAACGCGGGACAGGCGTCAGCGTTGCGTACCGCCGCCACCATGGCGGGAACAAATTTCCCCGTGCCATGCCGCGGTCGAACCTTTGGTTAACGCTTGGCCGGCATATTTGGAGCGACCGGAAGGGATGAGAATCGATGGCACGTACACAGGACGTCTTCACGCTGCTCGGCAAGCGTATGCAGGTCGATCAACCGTCGCTTCGCGGGCGTCGTGGCGACAGCGACATGCCGCCGATCGCGGACCTGATCCGGCGGATCGATCGCGCACTGCTGGAACGACGCGCCGCCTGACCGCCTAGTCGTCTGCGCCGGCTGCCCCGATCGCGGAGGCGTACATCCGCGCCGCACGCTGCTCCCGCGGATCCTTGAACGCTTGCATCGGGTCGGGCGCCTCGCCGGTCGCGCGCAACACTGCCCACAAAGCGAACCGCCGGCCAGCCTCCCGCTCGGTGCCGAACGCGATCGACACGCGCTCTCGTCCAGCATCCAGCGCCTCGGGGTCGAGCGTATCGATGTCGGTCGTGCCGAAGAAATGCTGCGAAATCGCGTCGAGGTCCATTGCCGCGCCATGCCGATATCGTGATGCAAACGCAATTGGCGCTTAGGCAGCGACCCGTGAACCAGATGGTTGCGATCCGCCCAACCACCGCCTAGATGCGCGTCGAGCCAGCATCCGGACGGGTGGCCGAGTGGTTTAAGGCAACGGTCTTGAAAACCGTCGTAGGGGTAACTCTACCGTGGGTTCGAATCCCACCCCGTCCGCCAATCCAAACAATCCGCACGCACCCGGAGATCAGTTCGCCTTCCCCGGCGGAATGATCGGCATGGGGAGCGGAGCGACCGGAACGCCTTCGTCGACCAGCGCCTTCGCCTCCGCAAGGCTCGCCTGGCCGTGGATGGTGGCGTGTTTCTCTTCGCCGAGATGCATCGCACGGGCGCGGTCGGCAAACGCAGTGCCGACCCATTCCGAGGATTCCAGCGCCTTGGCCTGCCGCGTCGCGAGCATCTTCATCGCGGCCTTGACCGCGTCCGGGGTCGGCGGCGGCGCCTTGCTGTTGCTCTTTGCCGAGATCGCGGGCGCCATCACCGCCTTGGTGATCGTGCCATCGTCGCAAACCGGACAGCGGACATGGCCCGCCGAGCGTTGGTCTTCATAAGCGCCGCTCGATCCGAACCACGCCTCGAACACATGGCCACCACCGCACTTCAGGTCGAAGACGATCAACCGACGTTCGATACGGCAGGAATGGTCCGGCGGTGCCCGATGACCGGAATACGCGACCGCACCTGCTCGATCCGGGCGAGGTCAATCTCCACGAACGCCAGCCCTGCGGCCTCGCCCATGTCGAGCAGCACATCGCCCCATGGATCGATCACCAGCGAATGCCCGTAGGTTTCGCGTCCGTCCTCGTGCACGCCGGTCTGCGCGGCCGCCACGACGAAGGCGCCCGCTTCGATCGCCCGCGCGCGCAGCAGGATTTCCCAATGCGCTGCACCGGTCGGTCGCGTGAAGGCAGCGGGAACCGACAGGATCGTCGCGCCTGCATCGCTCAACGCGCGATAGAGGTCGGCGAACCGAAGATCGTAGCAGATCGACGCGCCGAGCTTGCCTGCGGGCGTGTCGATCACCGTCGCGGTATCGCCCGCGACATAGGCTGAGGACTCCCGCCAGCTTTCGCCGGACGGGAGGTCGACGTCGAACAAATGAAGCTTGTCGTAGCGCGCGCGGATTACGCCGGTCGGATCGATCACGAACCCGCGATTGGCGAACTTGCCGTCCGGGCGTCGTACCGCGAGCGACCCGAGGTGCACCCAGATACCAGCCGCCGCGACCGCGTCACGGACCACAGCCAGCACAGGGTCGTCATCCTCGGCGACGATCGAGCCGGCTGCGCGGGAGCGATCGCGATCGATCAGACCCGACATTTCGGGCGTGAACACCATCGCTGCGCCCGCCGCTGCGGCGTCCCTGATCGCGTCGACCAGCGTCGCGGCGTTGACGGCGGAATCGATCCCGCTCGTCATCTGGAGGACGCCGATCTTCGCCATCAGGCGAGAAGTGCGTCGAGGCCGCCCTTCGCATCGAGCGCCGCCAGATCGTCCGATCCGCCGATATGCTTACCGTCGATGAAGACTTGCGGCATGGTCATGCGACCGCCCGACCGCTCGACCATCTCTGCCTTCTTAGGGCCACCCATCGTGACGTCGAACTGCTCGGGCTCGACACCCTTCGATGCGAGGAGCTTCAGCGCGCGCGTGCAATACGGGCAGAACGCCTTGGTGTAGATTTCGACTTTAGCCATAGGCCGGGAAATGTGGTCTCGGCCCGGACTTGTCAATCGTCGGCGGCGGACGAAAGGACGCGCGCCCAGCACAGGATGACGACCGATCGGGCCCCTGCCTTCAGCAGCACCCGCGTACATGCGTCGGAGGTCGCACCGCTGGTATAGACGTCGTCGACCAGCGCGATCGCGCTGCCCCGGACACGGTCGCCAGGCTGGACCGCGAACGCACCGGACACCGCCTTTGCCCGCTGCCGTGCACCCAGCCCGCGCAACAGGATCGTCCGCCGTAGCCGCATCAGCACGGTGCGATCATGGGCAACGCCCGACAGCGCCGCGACGGCGTCGGCAATGAGCGCCGCCTGGTTGAAGCCGCGCGACCATATCCGCCAGCGGTTGAGCGGCACCGGTACCAGCAGGTCGATGTCGTCCGGCAACAGCCGCAGCATCTGGCGCGCCATCGTCTCCGCAAAGGCGATCCGACCGCCATATTTCAGGCGCAATGCGAGTGCCCGGGCGATCGGGCCATAGGCGACGGCAGCACGAACGCCAGCGTGACGCGGCGGATCGACGAGACAGGCCGCGCACCGTGCTTCTTCGCCGCGATCGAAGGCGAAGGGCCGATTGCACCCGGCGCACCAAGGCGGCCCGAGGAACCGTAATCCGGTCCAGCAGATCGCACAGAAGCGATGATCCTCGGCAACGGGCGTTCCGCAGCCTGCACAACGGGGCGGCAGGGCGAGCCCGAGGAGGTGTCGAAACGGCCGGAGTATCCTCACCCAGAGCTCCTACCGCGACCGGATCTGCGCTGGTGATCGATCGTCGACGCGAAGCGGTCTTGTCGGCGAAGCGCCAGCGCGGCACAAGCGGCGTCGTGCCCGATATGAACCAGCCGACGTCCGCCCCCGAGATCTTCGATCGCTCCACGCGCCGCCTGCGTCGCGACCGTGCAGCGCCAGGCTACGCCGAACACGACTTTCTACGGGCAACGATGCTCGACGGAATCGCCGAACGGCTCGACGCGGTCACGCGGGATTTCACCGACGTGCTCGACCTTGGCTGTTTCGACGGGGCCTTCGTCGCGCCTCAGGGTGCACGCGTCTCGCGCTGCGATGCAGGCTTCACCTTCGCGGCTCGATCGGCCGGCATCCAGGCGGACGAGGATCGCCTTCCCTTCGCGGATGCATCGTTCGACCTGGTGGTGAGCGCGGGCGTGCTGGATCAAGTCAACGACCTTCCGGGGGCGCTGGCACTCGTCCGCCGCGTGCTGCGCCCCGACGGGCTGTTCCTCGGCGCATTCGTCGGGGCAGGCAGCCTGCCCGCATTGCGAACGGCGCTTCGTACCGCGGAAGAAGATCGTCCAGCAGCACGACTTCATCCGCAGATCGACGTGCGATCGGCGGGCGACCTGTTGATGCGCGCCGGGTTCGCGTTACCGGTGGCCGATGTCGAGACGCTCGACGTCGGCTACCGCGACCTCGGGAGGCTATTGGGCGATTTGCGTGGCATGGCCGCGAGCAATATCCTCGTCGACCGTCAACCGCTGACATCTCGGGTGCTGGGACGTACGATTGCGGCATTCTCGGGCGCCGCAGATGGACGCGACCGGACCGCCGAGAAATTCCAGATCATATTCCTGACCGGGTGGTCGCCCGATCCTTCGCAGCCAAAGCCCGCACGGCGTGGCAGCGCGACCGCGTCGCTGGGTGATGCGCTGACAGCGCCGCCCGCACGCTTTCCGAAGCCCTAGGCGATCATTCCTCCTCGCGCCGCATCGCGGGCGAGGATCGCACCCATCGCATCGAACAGCTCGTCCATCGCGACGGGTTTGAAGATCACCTCGTCGGCACCGGCGGCGAGGCAGCGTTCGCGCAGATCGGGTGCGATATCGGCGGTGACGACGATGATCGGGACATTCGCCTTCGCATCCGCGCGCGCGCGGATATGCTGGATCGCGGTGATGCCGTCCATGCCGGGCATCCGCAAGTCGACCAGAACAATCGCGAAATCCTGTTCGCCGATGATCTCCAGGCCACGCTCGGCCGTCTCGGCCTCGACCATGTCAGCACCCGCGACATCGAGCATATCCTTCACCACACGACGATTCATGCGATCGTCCTCGATGAACAGGACGTTCAAGACCGCCTCCGCGATACTGCAACAAACGGGGCATAAACGATCGGCATATCGTAGCGTCTACGCGTCAAGCAGCATGGGATACAAGGTCGGGATTTGAGTTGTTTTTTGAAACTGATCTATGTAACATTGTGACAAGGAGAGCGTCGCCGCTCACCGGTCTCGACACGACGCGGGTCACCCCCGTCTGCAGAAGTTCGCGCCGTTCCGCTTCTACCGATACCGGCCACAACAGCGTGGTTTCCACGCCGCCGGCAGCAACGGCGAGTCGCGCGAGTTCGGCGAGTACATCGTCTGCGCCCGCTCGGATCGTCACGTCGTCGATCAGGATACGAACCACGTCCCCGGACGTCAGTCGGGCTATGGCCTCGTCGACCGTTGCCGCAAAGCCGATCGGTCCGCAGGCCGGAGCGAGCAGCGTCCTGAACATGCTGCGCGTAATCGGGTTGCGATCGAGGACGAGGGTCACCGGTCCGGCTTCCGGCGAGATCGCATCGACCCGCGTCGCCAACACGCGCAATACCGGCAAGACGAGCGTGAAGGTCGCGCCCTGCCCCTCGATGCTGCTGACCGAGACGTCACCGCCCATCGCGCGGGCGAGATTGCGGCAGATCGACAGACCCAGTCCGGTCCCGCCGAACTGGCGCGTCGTTCCGGCATCGGCCTGACGGAACGATTCGAATATATCCTCGAGCTTGTCGGGAGGAATGCCGATGCCCGAATCGGTCACGGCGACCCGCAACCGGTCGTCCGCGCCGACCTCGACCTTCACGCCGACATGCCCCGCCTTGGTGAATTTCAACGCGTTGGACAACAGGTTGAAGACGATCTGGCGGACGCGCGCAGCGTCGCCCATGATCAAGGCCGGACACCCGTCCATATCGACCGTGAACGACAGGCGCTTCGCCCGTGCCTGTTCCTCCCACATCCGCGTGGCGTCGGTGATCGTCGCACACACGTCGAACGGCGCGGATTCGATCGCGAGATTGCCGGTTTCCATCTTCGCGACGTCGAGGATGTCGTCGACCAGCGCACGCATCGTCATGCCGGCACCGTGAACAACGCCGATCCGGTCGCGCAAGGCAGGTGCCAGTGCGGCGTCGGCGAGCATGACCTGCGTCATGCCGAGGATCCCGTTCAGCGGCGTCCGGATTTCGTGGCTCGTCGTCGCAAGGAATTCGGTCTTGGCCGCAAGCGCCTTGCTGAGCGCGGTGTTGGTCACGGCAAGGTCGTCGTTCGCCGCGCGAACCTGATCGCGGCTGCGTCGCAGCGTGACGACGCCGAACGCCAACAGCGCGATGACGATCGCCACTGCGGCAGACGCTCCGAGAAAGACATAGCGCTGGGTCTCGGCGCGGGCACGCTCGAACGCGATGCTGCGTTGAAGTTCGCTCGCCTTCAATTGACTGATCTTGAGCTCCTGGTTCGCGAAATCGAACCGCGCCGCCATCAGCGCGGTCTTCGTATCGGTCGCGAGCTTGGTCGCATCGTCGTCCAGGCGTTTGAGGGCCTGGAGGTGCGTGAGAGCCGAGTTGGTATCGCCCGTCGCGAGGAAGATGTCGTAGGCGGTCTGGTGAAAATCCTGATACGAAACGTCGGCGCCGTCGGGGTCGATGCCCACCAATGCCTGTATGATCAGTCTTTTTGCCTTGGGCAGGTTTCCGTGTTGCAAAGCAGACTTTGCAGCCGTCGCCCTCAGTCTCCCAAGCAGGCTAAGGTCGTTTGGATCCGCCACAGCTTGCCCACGAGCAAGCGCCTGATCGGCAAGCGTCAAGTTACCGGTGTCGAGTTGGACCCGCGCGATGTTCAGATAAATTTGTTCGAGGAGGTTCCGGCTTCCCAGCTGTTTCGCAAGCGTCAGGGCATTTTTAAATTGCTCCGCTGCCAGCTTATACTTTTTCGCCTCACCCAGAACTAAGGCCCTGTTATTGTATATGGAGACGGATATGTTGATATCCGCATGATACACGTCGAGCGCCTGCTTGTAGTATTTCTCTGCCGTGTCGTTATCTTTGGCTTGGGCGTAGAGAAGTGCGATAAAGACCAGCGCCCTCGATTGTCCGCGGGCATCCCCCAGCTTACCGTAAATGCCAAATGCTTGTTGATAGTCCACCAGCGCCTTGCCGACATGGCCTTGATAACTGTCCAGCCAACCCAGCGATATCAGAAGATCTGCATAGAGCTTCGGTAATGGCCGAACGTGAACGATCGAGGCCGCCGCCTTTCGCACCGGGGCATCCGCCTTGTCCGACTGATTCGTCCGTAGATAAGCCTCGCCCTGCAGCCATTGCGCGGTAGCGACCGCTATGCGGCGCGCGCGCGGTTCGGCGATCTTCTCGCCCAGTTGCTCGGCATAGATTGCCTTGGGTAGAACCTTTGCCGGGTCGATCAGCATCGTCGCCTTCGCATCGGCCGCTGCTACATCGTAATCAAGCACGGGCGATCGCTGCGCGTCCGCGTCGATCGCCGACATCGCACCGACCGTGATCATCAGCCCGAGGAGCATCTTGGCGAACGCGGACATCATCGATTCAGCCCCGCTTCCACACCGCCGCAAGCCGGTTGAAGGGCGCCCTTACGTCGGCCGCGATGGCCTGATATTTTCCATCCTCCAGAAAATGGATCAAGGCTTCCAGATTGATGGGGCGACTGATGAGGAAGCCCTGGATCATGTCACAACCCATCACGGACAACAGCGCCATCGCAGCCTGCGTCTCCACCCCCTCCGCGACGACTTCCATGTCCAGCGCATGCGCGAGATCGATCGTCGATCGAACGATCAGCGGATCGCGATTGGAACTCGTCAATTGCGTCACGAACAGCTTGTCGATCTTCAATTCGCGCGCCGGCAGCTGCTTCAGATATGCGAGCGACGACAAACCGGCACCATAATCGTCGATCGCGATGACGATCCCGATACCGGCGAAGACGTTGAGGTTGGCGATCGCACTGTCGGGATCGCGGATCACCGATGTCTCCGTGATTTCGAAACCCAGTTGCGCGCCGCTCGTCTCGACCAACCCGCATGCCAAGCTCACGAACAGCGTGTCCGCCAACAGCGCGCCGGCGATGTTGATAAAGATGCGCAGGTCATGGCCATGCGCCGCCAGGATCGCCTGGTCCTTGATCGCGCGGCGTATGGTCCAGAGCGTCAGCGCGACGATATCGCGCGACTCTTCGGCCAGAGGAATGAAATCGTTGGGCAAGACCAGCCCGCGGGTCGGGTGGTTCCAGCGCACGAGCGCCTCGACGCTAGTGATCTTCTGGCGACGCAGATGAACCTTCGGCTGATATTGCAGGAACAGTTCTTCCCGCTCGATCGCGCGGCCGAGATCGTGCCCTAGTTCCAGGCGATCGATCGCGGCGGGACTGCCCGTTACGTCCCGCGCTATCGCAACCCGCTCGGTGCGTGCCTCGACCAGTGCGCGCTCCGCCTCCTCGATCAGGTGGACTTCATCCCGATGTGCGGCAGCGGCCGCCGCACCCAACTGGACCTGGATCATATGCGATTCGCCGTCGATATCGAACGGGACCTCGAACGCGACCCCGAGCGCGGCCATCGCCACGTCCAGTGCCAGACGCGCCTCGCTTTCGAACGCGATCTCGGCGATCTCACGGCCCGCAATCTCTACCCGCGCATCGGGTAACGCATCCCTGATCCGCGTCGCTACGTCGATGATCAACGTGTCTGCTCTGGGTCGCCCCAAGTACCGCCGCAGAATCGCGAAATTGGCGATCTCGGCCAATACCAGGAACCGCCAACCCGATTGAGATGCTTGGCAAAAACCGTCGTGAGCAAGTGCGGCCGGCGAATCGAGATCGACGAGTCGCGGACTAGTGAGCGGAACCCCGCCCTTGAACTGCTCGTGCGGAACATCCCTCATGTCCCCCGAATAGAAGGGACGCATAAACATACCCTTAAGCACTTACCATCGAGCAGCACCGAGAAGATGGTTAACAATTTACAAATATCATTGTTTAACGACTCGTTAAGCAGTATGCCTCGGGGGCACCTAAAAGGGTGCAACAAGGGAGCATAAAAATGCTGAAGTTCATCATCGCACTCGTCTACGGCGCAGGCATTCGCCCCTGGTGAATGACTCGGTCGGCCCGGCTACTGGCGATGTGTTGGTTAACGACACGTTTCGGTAATCGGGCCGACATTTAAGCCTGTTCGACTATCGCGAGTAGTTCCGCCGAAGCCTCGCTAAAGCATTGAGATATCTAACGATGCCTCTGCTGAGTTCTGCGCGAATAGCGTAATCGGCGCTATCTATTGAATCGCGCCAAGAATATCCGGCTCCGACGTGGTAGTCGGCGGGCGGTCAGCACCACCGGGCACGCCCGCACCTGGCCGGCCGCTGGAACCTGAGTCTGCTTCGAATCCCTATCGAGGCCGACAAAAGCTCGCCGTCGATCGCGACAGGGGTTCCCCGGCGGCGACTACCCGAGTTCATCGATCACCGGATTTGTTGGTTACCGGGTCTCGGCCATGCTGGCCTGGCGGTTGACGACCGGTTCTGGATTCGAAAATACCATCGCGTCGTCGACCGAGCCGAACTTCAACGCCATCAGATCCAGCGCATAGTTCTGGTTCAGTTTCCATGGCTTGCGCTCGCCCTGCGTCGGCAGCGCCGCGGCAGCGCGCTGGACATAGCCCGAGGTGAAATCGAGGAACGACTCGCTCTTCATCGTCGGATCGTCGTTGTGCGGGGTCGCCTGGCGCAGGCCACGCTTGGTCATCGTGTTGAGCAGGCGGCAGACGTACACGGCGGTCAGGTCGGCCTTCAACGTCCAGGACGCGTTGGTGTAGCCGAAGGTCGAGGACAGGTTCGGCACGCCGTCGAACATCATGCCCTTGTACTGGAGCCGCCCGGCGAGCTCGATCGGCTTGCCATCGAGGCTGAACGCGACTCCGCTCATCAATTGCAGTTCGAGGCCCGTCGCGGTGACGATCACGTCGGCGGGCAGGTCCTTGCCCGAATCGAGGTGGATGCCCTCGGGCGTGATTCGCGCGATCGTGTCGGTGACGATCGAGGCGGTGCCGGCGTTGATCGCCGCGAACAGGTCGCCGTCGGGCACCAGGCAGACGCGCTGGTCCCACGGATTGTAGCGCGGGGTGAAGTGTGTCGCGACGTCGTAGTCCGGGCCGAGCTGATCGCGGACCATGCCGATCATCCGCTCCTTCACGACCGCGGGCTTCTTCCGTGCCATCCGGTAGAAGAACATCCCCATCAGCACGTTCTTCCACCGCGTGATGCCGTACGCGGCCTTCGCCGGCAGTTTGCCGCGTAGCCAGTTCGCCACGCCGTCCTCCCCGGGCCGCGCGACGATATACGTCGGCGAGCGCTGGAGCATCGTCACGTGCGCCGCGGTCTTCGCCATCGACGGGACTAGCGTCACCGCGGTCGCGCCGCTGCCGATCACGACGACGTTCTTGCCGCTATAGTCGAGATCCTCGGGCCAGAATTGCGGGTGGACGATTTGCCCGGCGAAACTGTCCGCCCCCTCGAACTCAGGCGAATAGGCCTTGGCGTAATTGTAATAGCCCGCGCACATCGAGAGGAAGTTGCAGGTCAGCGTTACCGGACCGTCGGGGCCGGTCGCTTCGACGGTCCAGCGCGCGTCCTCGGTCGACCACGCGGCGGACTTTACGTGGTGGCCGTAGCGGATCTTTCGGTCGATTCCGTACGCCTGCGCCGTTTCCTCGACATAGGCGCGGATCGAGGGGCCGTCGGCGATCGACTTGGCCGCCGTCCAGGGGTGGAAGACGAATCCCAGAGTGTGCATGTCCGAGTCGGAGCGGATGCCGGGATAGCGGAACAGGTCCCACGTCCCGCCCATCGACTGCCGGCCCTCGAGGAACATGTAGCTGCGGTCGGGGCAGCGCGTCTGGAGGTGGTAGCCGGTGCCGATCCCGGAAATGCCGGCGCCCACCACGATCACGTCGACATGTTCGGTCATGCTGCATCCTCGCGCCCCGGCGTTACGCCGTAGGTTTCATAACCGAACCTATCCTGTTGTGATCTTTACTCAATAGTCCTTCGTATATTTCACGCTCGCGCTCTGCCCGCCGCTCGATCCCGCTGCCGACAACAGGCTGAGCGCCTTGGTCAGTGCGATCTCCAACTGCGTGGAAGTAAAGCCCTTCGCGTCGGTCACGATCTCAACATAAATGTTCTTCGTGATGTACTTGCCGGCCGCGAGGCTGGTGCCACGCCCGGTGGCCTCGTCGGCGCCGAGCACGCGCAACCGGTCGAACCCGGTCGCCGAGCGCAGCTTGCCGAGCGGGTTCAGACCGCCCCCGCCCGACCCGCGCAGCGAGTTCAGCGCGGACGCCAGCTGGATCGCTTCGGTCGCCGACAGGTTGGCCGGGCTCGACCCGAACAGCAGGCGGCTCAACACCTCGTCCTGCGGGAGGACCGGCGTCGACGTGAACGCGATCTGCGGACGCTGGCCGGTACCCATCACGTTGATGATGACCGTGATGTCGCTGGTGGTCGTCGTCGCCTGGATGTTGATGTCCGGATCGGTGAGCGCGCCGCCACGGAAGCGGATCTGGCCCTTGTTGACCTCGAACCGCTTGCCCGAGAACGAATAGGTGCCGCGGACGATGTCGAGCCCGCCCGTCACGATCGGTGCGGCGGACGTGCCGCCGATCCGCATGTCCATCTCCCATTCGGATTCGAGTCCCATGCCGGACACGAACAGCTGGTTCGGCGCGCGCACCCGGAGGTCGAGCTTGAACTTGCCGATCGCCGGCACGTCCGAGCGATCGGTAGACAGCGCCGTATGGATGTCGCTCTTGCGGCGGACACCGGTCAGCTCGGGAACCTCGGCCTGCCCTTGGCGGATGATCTGGTAGCGCGCCTCCGGGATCTGGAGATCGCCCTGGATCAGGCCACCGTTGCGCCCGTTGGTCAGATGGACCGTGCCCGTCGTGGTGGCACTGATCGCGTCGCTCTTGGCGAGTTGCGCATTGTTCAGCGTCGCGCGGATATCGATCGGGAAGCCGCTGTCCGCCGCGAACCCGATCGTGCCCTGCGCCTGTACGGTACCGTCGCCGGCCTTCGCGCTGAGCTGCGTCAGTTGCAGGTCGGTGTTCGAGAACCGCCCGGCGATCCGCATCTGCGAAAGGCGCGTGCCGTAGGTCTCGTTGTCGTAGGTCAGGTTGTCGGCGCGAACGATGCCGTTGAGCTGCGGTGCCTGCAGGCGACCGGAGAAGTCGGCGGCGACCGCGATCGGCCCCGACAGTTGCTGGTTCGGGATCGCGGCGAAGCTGAACAGCACTGCCGACGGGCCGTTGTAACGGATCCCGCCCGACAGCGGCGCGGCCATCAGGCGCGTGCTCCACGAACCATTGCCCGCCGGTAGCGGCCGGAGGTTCGCGACCATGCGGCCGATGACCGACGTCCCGCGACGCACCAGCGCTCGGCCGGTCGCCCCCTCGCCGCCGAGCGTCCCGGCGAACACGATGTCGACAGGTTCGGAGACGGCGGCAAGACCCGAGCGGGTGAAGTTAGTGACCGTCACGCGTGCGTCGGCGGTCGGCAGTGCGGCCGAGTTCGCCTGCGCAAAGTCGAGGCTGCCGGTCGCCTTGCCGCCGATGCCGAGGTTCGGGACCAACGCCGAGAGCGTCGACAGGTCGAGGCGATCGAGCCGCACCTGCGCGTTCGTGCCGCGGCCGTAGCTGCCCGCCAGGCGCGCCGAGCCGCCGCCTGCGCCGCCGAAGTCGATCCGGGTCGGCGACAGGCGATACACGCCCTTCGCCGCCTGAATTCGCGCCGGATTGACGGTGCGGAAGTCGATGCCGTTCGCTTGGCCCTGTGCGGCTACGAGGTAGTTGTTGGGGCTGAGTTTGGCGTTCACTGCGAGACGGAACGGTACGCCGTTCGAGCCCGTCAGCAGCGCCTGTGCCGTGCCGTTGCCGCCAACGTAATTCACCTTCGCGCGCGCTGCCGAGAGAACGATGGCGCCGTAACGCATGTCCGCGACCTGCGCGTCGGCGACGATCTGCGGCGTCGGGGTCAGCACCGCGGTGGCGTTGACGATCGCGCGGCCGATGGTGAAGTCGACCATGCCGGGGATCTTCGCGCCGTTGGCACGCGCCGCGACGTCGGCGCGCTGGTAGCCGCCTTGGTTGGCTAGGCGGACGTTGCCCGACAGGCCCTGCCCGGCGAACTGGAGCGCGCCAGCGAACGGTCCGGCCGCAGTCTGCACGATTCGGCCGCTGCCGACGATCCCGGCGAACACCACGCGGCGCACGTCGACCGCGAGTTGCGCGCCCGGCTTGACCAGCACGTCGGCGGTGAATGGGCCATAATTGGTGCCGCCGCTCGCGGTGACGGCATAGGCGCCGCCGCGACCGACGATCCGGGCGTTGAGGTTGACGAGCCCGACGCCGACGCCCGGCCGCGGTGCACGCAGGACGACGACCGGTGCGGTCGCGCTGCCCGTGACGCGGGCGGACAAGGGACCGTACGCGGTCGAATACGCGTCGGCATTGACCAGCACCGCGCCGGTGGCCGGATCGAACCGGCCTTCGCCACGCGTCACACGGAACTGTGGCGCGTTCATGCGGAGATTGCGGAAGGTGACGATGCCTTCGGGGCTATAGCCGATGTCCGAGCGGATGATCGCGTTGCCGCCGAGGAAGCTGCGCGCGCCTTCGTTGAAGATCTGCGAGGTCTGCGCGACCACGCGGCCGGTGATCCCGAAGCCGCCCTTGGGTCCCGGCACCAGCTTGGCGTCGGTCGTCAGGTTGACGATGCCGATGCCGTCGACACGGTAGTTGTTGATCCGCCCCTTGAGCGCGCCGGTGTAGCGCCCGGTCGACAGGTTCGCGACGACCACCGCGGTCGCATCGATCTTGTCCGAGCGAATCTTGAGGTTGTCGGACAGGACGTTAACGCCCGAGATGGCAAAGTCGCCGTCGATCGCGACGTTGGTCGCGAGTCCGCCGACGGCGGCATTGAGCCCCGTCACGCGACGTGCGCGCCCCTTGACCGGCACGAGGATGCGGTCGGAGTTCACGCGCGCAAGACCCTCGGCGTAGAGGTTCTCGGCGCCCATGTCGCCGAATGCGATCGTCGCCGCGCGGACCTTGTAGTCGACCGTCGGCGTCGCAAACGCACCGTCGAGGACGACGCGCGCCGTGACATCACGACCACGCAGGTTCGGCAGGATCGCGCCCGGCGTCAGCAGCTTCGCGTTGACCGCGAAATTGCCGAAACGGCTGTTGGCGAGATCGATCAGGCCACCGGCATCGACCGCCAGCGCGTCCGACTTCAGCGTCATCCGCGTGTCGGCCTTGCGGTCGTTGAGCGTGGTGTCGATCGCGACGTCGAGCTGCGGCGACGTCAGGCGCTCGACCGGGCCTTCGAGATACAGACCGGGACGCGTTGAACCGCGCACTTCGATATGACCGTTCTTCGCGGTCAGGCCGAGGTTCACCAGCTGTCCGCCGCCGAGCGTTGCGACCGCGCGACCCTGCCACGAGGCCCAGCTGCCGCGGCCATCGACGGTCGCGGTCAGTGGCGCCTTGAACGACCCCATCGTCGAGACGACGCCGCCAACCGGCGCGGTCAGCTTCACGTTGACGTCGAGCTTGTTCTGTTCGGGCACCGCGTCGAGCTTGAGCACGAGGCGGTCGCCGCCAGCAATGCCAGGGCCGGTCAGCGCGGTCGCGTTGGTGGTCAACTGCGCGCGCTTGTCGGCGATGTGCACCGCGCCGTCGATCTTGACGATATGCGTCTGGCCGGTGACCGGCTTGGCGATCAGGAAGCGATCGATCACCAAGCGGTTCACGTCGATATTGAGATCGGGGAGCAGCGGCGCGTTGGGATCGGTCGGCGTCGCGTTGAGCACCGGGCGGCGCTGCAGCGTGACCAGCGGCGTGGTCAGCGAGCGCACGTCGACATGGTTCTTGGCGAACGCGAACGGGCGCCAGTCGACGGCGAGCTTCGGGCTGGTCAAAAAGACGCCCTTGGGATCGGACACGCGCACGTCGCTGAGCGTCATCGCGCCGTAGATCGAGCCGTCGATCCGGCCGACCTTGATGTTCAGCCCGGATGCGGTGGTGTAGCCGCCGATTTGGTCGGCGACGAGGCGCCGGCCCGGATCGGTGTTGATCCCGAACAGCACGATCAGGACGAGCGCGATCAGGCCGACGACCAGGATCGCCAGCCATTTCAGGATGCGCTGCCATAGCGGGCGACGTTCGACGATCACCGTTTCGGTCTGCTCGAACTGGTCCCGCTCAGCAGGGCCCTGTTCAACAGGTGGAGTGCCGTTTTCGGCCATCAGAATGCCTGCCCGATCGAGATGTAGAGGGCGACCTTGCCGTCACCCTCGCGTGGGTTCAGCGGCGTCGCGATATCGAAACGCATTGGGCCGAAGCTGGTATAGAACCGCCCGCCGATGCCCGCGCCGTAGCGCAGGGACGACAGGTTCGGCGTGCTGCTCTCATAGCTGTTGCCGGCGTCGATGAACGGCACGATACCAAAATCGCCGAACCGGTAGCGGGCCTCGAGCGCGAATTCGTTGAGCGAGCGCCCACCGACCGGGTTGCCGTTGGGATCGAGCGGCCCGAGCCGCTGATACCCGTAGCCGCGCACCGAACCGCCGCCGCCGCCGTAATAGCGCCGCGAGGGGGCAAGATCGTCGCGGTCGACGCCCTGGATCGAGCCCGCCTTGGCGCGGCCGGCGATGACGATGCTGCTGGAGACGGGATAGTAGAACGTCCCCTCGATCATTGTCCGAATATACGGCTTCACCGACCCCTGCACCGACGTTTCGGGGCTGAGGTTGAGCGTCAGGCGATAGCCCTTGGTCGGGTTTAGCAGGCTGTCTGAGCGATCGAACTTAACCTGACCCGGCAGCGCGACGATGCCATAGGTCCGGCGGACGTCCTTGCCTTGCGTGAAGTCGTAGACGCTTTCGTTCGTGCCGACGAGTTCGCCGCCGTAATAATAGGTCAGCGGCTTTTGCCAGATCGGCGTGGAATCATAGCTCCAGCGGACGCCGACGCTAGTCGTGAACGCGTCATAGGCGTCGTAATTCGAATGGTTCGCACCGGCGGTCAGGCTGAACGTCTTGTCGCGCTTGCCCGCGTTGGCGCGGCGGAACGTGCCCGACAGGCCCTGCTCCTGCGTACCCGCGATCACCGACGCTATCAGCGCGCCCTCGTACGGGAACAGGTTGCGGTGCTGCCACGTACCTTCCGCGCGGAAGCCCTGCCCGGTCGAGAAGCCGACATTGCCGCCGAGCGAACGCGCCTTGCCCTCGCTCTGGCGGACCAGCAGGTCGACCTGCTCGGTGCCGTCTGGGTTGATCGTGCCGGTGCGGACCGGTTCGACCGACACCGTCGAGAACAGCGACGTCGCGACCAGCGCATCGCGCAGGTCGTCGGTCATCCGGTTATCGTAGAGCTGACCCGACTTGAACCGCGGGAACAGGTTCAGATGCTCGAGATTGAAGACCGGATCGCCTTCGGTGCGAAGCTGCCCGAACGACGAGCGCGGGCCGGTATCGACGGGCAACGTGTACGCGCCGGTCGGGGTCTGATCGTCGAGCAGGATGTCGCGCTCGCCAACCTTGACGAACGGATAGCCTCGCTGCGGCAGCGTCAGGCTGACGTTGGCCTCCGCGCCCTGGATCCGTGCGGCCTCGATCGGATCGCCGACCTTCAGCGGCAATTGCGTGCGGACGAGGTCGGGCGGCGTCGTCGCATCCGCCTTCACGGTGATCGACGACAGCGAATAGAGCCGGCCGGGTTGCGCGCTGACGGTCGCCTTCAGCCGCGCGGGCTTGGTCTTGTCGGCATCGGGGATCGTCTCGATCGTCGAGATCGCGGTCGCATCGTAATAGCCGAGCGACTTCAGCAGCCGCACCGCCAGCGCCTCGTCCTCGCGGGCGCGCGCCGCGACCTGCGTGGCGTTCGCCGCCTTGCCCTTGCCCTCGGCGAGTGCGGAGAGCGCCTTGTATTCACCCTCGAGCCCGTCGCCCGCCTTGTCGAGACCCTTGGTGGCGGTCTCATAGCGGATCTCGGGCGCGTCCTTGTCCTTGATATCCGCCGCGGTCTGGAGCGGGGTCGTATCGAAGCTCGACAGCGGCGTCAGCGGCTGCGCGAGTTGCGGATCGCTGGGGCCGGTCGGCGGCAGCACGTCGCCGGCCAGCGTGGTGGCAGGGGTCGTAGCGGTGGCAGGCGTTGCGGGTGTTTGCGTCGACGGAGCGGGCAACGGCGCCATCGCCTCCAGCGGAGCGTTCAAGTCACCGCTCAACGGCGGCAGAGCGCTGGAAAACTCAGCGTCGGGCACGATCGGCGCGTCCGAACGCGGATCGGCGGATTGCGGCTGGTCGCTTGGCTTGGGCGCGTCGGGGCCCTTGGCCGGGGCGGTACCCGGCTTCACCAATTGCGCGGAACCGACGCCCGCGAAACCGGTTGTCGACGCTACCAACGCCAGAGCGAGCCAATGATGCCGGCTGTTCGAAGCTGTCACACGATCCCCTTTACAGGCAGCGATCGTGCTCGATTCACCCCCATCTTCGCCCACGTAACGCACATAGGACGGCTTGGTTTCCAAAAAATTTACCTCAGACACAGCCGATAAGGCCACCGACCGGCATGACGACGGTATCGCGTCCGGGGCGGTCGATCCGTAGCGTCGCCGACGTTACGGTGGCGCCTGCGGAGATGTCGGCGCGGACGGCGATGGCCATGTCGAGCGTCGCGGTCACGTCGCCGCCGCGATACTGGGTGACGCCGCCGAAGCCGAAGCCGATACCGGGCGACTGGGTCGCCATCGCGTAGTCGGTCGTCTTGCCGTCGATCGCAAGACGGATCTGGGCAGGGTCGGCCATCGCCATCGCGACGAGTTGCCGGCCGGCGTCCATGCTCCAGAGATAGGCCGCGCATCCCTTCGCGGGCAGCTTCTGCTTGCCGATCGCAGTGATGGGCCCTGGCCCCGGATTGGCCGCAGCAGACGGGGTAGCCGAGGGGGCAGCCGCTTGCAGCGCGAGCATAAGAACGAGCGATATCATGGCGTCAGGCCTATCATGAACAGCCACGCGGGATAAGCCGCGATCGCCAGCAACGCGCCGAATGGAAGCGCGGTGTCCGCCGCCATGCTGCGCCCCTTGAGATGCGCGGCCAGGACGACGCCGAGCCCGATCATGCTCGCGATCAGCAGGACGGCGGGCAACATCTGCCACCCGAGCCACAGCCCGATCGCGCCGAACAGCTTGGGATCGCCGCCGCCCATGCCGTCGCGTCCGCGCAAATGCCTGTAGCCGAACGCGACCAGCCACAGCGTGCCGAAGCCGGCGAGACCGCCGATCAGTCGTTCCTGAAGCGGCGGGTCGATACCGAGCGCGACGCCGACGAGCCCGGTCGCGGCGAGGAGCATCGTCAGCCGATCGGGCAGCCAGAACGCGATGAGGTCGAGGCTTGCCAGCGCGAGCAACAGCCATCCGAACACCGCGCCTGCAATGCCCACGGGCCCCGGTGTGATGATCCCCGCAGCCAAGCCGATCACAAGCCCCGCCAGTTCGATCCGCCAATGCACCGGGCTTATCGGGACGCCGCATCCTCGGCACCGGCCGCGCAGGACGACCGCACTCAACAGCGGTACCAGCTCGACCGCGCGGAGCGTCCGCCCGCAGCCATCGCACGCCGAGCGCCCCTGGATCACCGATCGCCCGTCGGGCCAGCGCGTCACCAGCGCCGCGATGAAGCTGCCGATGATCGCGCCGAGCACGCCCAGCACCACTGCCCAGAACGCAACCTCAGACACCCGTCTTGCGCACCAGGTAGCGATACACGCCGAGGAGGTTGATCCCGAACAACACGATGTTCTGCGTGCCCAGCGCCCAGTCCCCGGTCAAGGCCGCACCGCTCAGCCACGCGATCGACGAGCCGACGAACAGCACGAACCCCCACCCCGTCACGCGCCGGCCGAAATCGAGCGACACCATGAAGGCGGCGATCACCCCCGACGCTGCGGCACACCATTTGAGCGTCGTGATGAGTGTTTCCATGACGTGAGGTCTAGGCGCATCCGGCGGTGCTTTGTATTGCCGCACATCAACCCCAGATACGGGGGCAGAAGAATACATGGAGAGTGAAGTGGCCGCCGATCGAGATCCCATCGTCATCCTGTCCTACGCACGTACGCCGATGGGCTCGTTCCAGGGCGCGCTTGCGGGCGCTACCGCTACGCAGCTTGGCGCCGATGCCGTGCGCGGGGCGGTCGAGCGTTCGGGTGTGTCGGCGGCCGAGATCGAGCGGATCTACATGGGCTGCGTGCTGCCCGCAGGGCTCGGCCAGGCGCCGGCGCGACAGGCTGCGATCAACGCGGGCCTAGGCGATCATGTCGAGGCGACGACGGTCAACAAGATGTGCGGATCGGGGATGCAGGCGGCGATCCTCGCCGCGGATGCGCTCGCGGCGGGCTCGGTCGACCTGCTCGTCGCGGGGGGCATGGAGAGCATGACCAATGCGCCGTATCTCTCGAAAAGCCACCGCGGCGGCGCGCGGATCGGGCATGACCGGATGTACGACCACATGTATCTCGACGGGCTCGAGGATGCGTACGAACCCGGCAAGCTGATGGGCAATTTCGCCGAGGACACCGCGCACGAATACCAGTTTACGCGCAAGCAGATGGACGACTACGCAATCGAGTCGCTGCACCGGGCGCAAGCGGCGCAGAAGTCCGGCGCGTTCGACCGCGAGATCGTCTCCGTCGATATTGCCGGCCGCAAGGGCACGACCACGGTCTCGCTCGACGAGCAGCCGGCCAAGGGCGACGTCGCCAAGATCCCGACGCTGAAGCCCGCCTTCTCGAAGGAGGGCACGATCACCGCCGCTAACGCCTCGTCGATCTCCGATGGCGCTGCGGCCTTGGTGATGACGCGTGCGAGCGTTGCCGAGCGCCTTGGCATCACGCCAATCGCGCGGGTCGTGGCGCATGCCGCGCATGCCCACGCCCCGGCCCTGTTCACGACCGCGCCGGTGTTCGCGATGCGCAAGGCGATGGAGAAGGCCGGCTGGTCCGCGACGGACATCGACCTGTTCGAGGTCAACGAAGCCTTCGCCGTCGTCGCGATGATCGCGATGCGCGACCTTGGCTTGCCGCATGACAAGGTGAACATCCACGGCGGCGCGTGCGCGCTCGGTCATCCGATCGGCGCTAGCGGTGCGCGTATCTTGGCGACGCTGCTGTCAGCGCTGGAGACGACGGGCCAGAAGCGCGGTCTCGCCTCGCTTTGCATTGGTGGTGGTGAGGCGACTGCAATGGCGGTCGAACTGATGAACTGATCCCCTGATTTCCCCCCTCCCTGAAAGGGAGGGGCCGGGGGTGGGTTGCCCTCCGCATCTCCCGAGCGCAGTCTGGAAAGATGGCCCGTATCCCTCCCGAGATGACGCGGCGTGCTCGGGAGTCTCGCAATCATCCCACCGATTCGGAGATCGCGATCTGGCACAAGGTGGCGTATTTTCGGCCGCGGTTTACGCGGCAATTGGTGGTGGAGCGGTTTATCGTCGACTTGGCGTGCCGGGAGGTGCGGCTTGCGGTTGAGTTCGACGGCAGCCAACATATCGACTCGGTTCGTGATGCGGAGCGCACGCGACGCTTGGAAGCCCTGGGGTGGACGGTGATCCGGTTCTGGAACTCCGACGTTGCCCGCAATCCAGACGGCGTAGCCGAGACGATCCTGGCAAGCGTCGTCCATCTTCAGCGGCCGACCCACCCCCAACCCCTCCCTTCCAGGGAGGGGAGCTAGAAAAGCGGTTGGCTTACACTGGCGCAGTCATCCCCCTTCTTACCCCCCTCCCTGAAAGGGAGGGGTTGGGGGTGGGTCGGCTTCCGCATTACGGAACATCGCCAACAAAGCGCCCCCTCAAACCCTCAAGGCAAGACCTCCCCCGCCTCCACGCCCCAAAGCCCCCCAACAGAAACAAACCCCGCCTGCCCCTTAACGTCCATCCGGCACCATCCATTGCCGCACTGGCTCAGCCGCCCGACCACGCCCGGCGCCGCGCGCCACAGCAGCCGGCTCCCCGCATTGGGCTTCTCCCGCAGCTCGACCGGCCCGGAACCATGCACGATCGCAGTGCGCGTGCCGCTCAGCAGGTTCGCCTGCATCCAGCCCTCGGTCCCATCGGGGTCCGCAACTTTCCGCCATTCCTTGAAGATCGCGACCACCTTGATCGGCAGGTCCTGGCGTTGATACAGCCAGCTCGCCGGATACGTCCGTGCCGGCCCGGTCCGCATCCGCGCGCGCGATGCCGAGATCGACGCGTAATAGGGCACGCGCTTCTTCGTCGCGTCGGCTGCCGTCGCCGGGTCGGGCACCAGCGCGGCGACAACAAAAGCGGAAAGCGCGGCGGCGAGAATGCGCATGGTCATGTCCTAACTGGCAAGCTGAACTCCTATCGCGACCAACCGCTTTCCTCAACCGAAGTTGCGGCTCCGACGTTGACGGGACGTTGACGGGCACGAGCGCCTTCGCCAAGCCATCCGCATGATCGACACACGCCGCTGTCCGAACCCCAAGGTCGTCGTCACCCGCGAGCTGGCCGATACGCTGATGGACCGGATGGAGGCGCTGTTCGACACGCAGAACAACCGTGCCGACACCAAACTCGACCGAGACCAGCTTGCCGCGGCGATGGCCGACTGCGACGTCTTCGTGCCGACCGTGACCGATGACATCGACGCCGCGCTGATCGCGGGCGCGGGCGACCGCCTGAAGCTGATCGCAAACTACGGCGCGGGCGTGAACCATATCGACCTCAAGGCGGCGCGCGCGCGCGGGATAATCGTAACGAACACACCGGGTGTCCTCACCGAGGACACCGCCGACATGACGATGGCCCTTATCCTGTCCGTGCCGCGGCGGCTGGCGGAGGGCGAGAAGCTGGTGCGGTCGGGCCAGTGGAACGGCTGGAGCCCCGGCGGGATGCTCGGCCACCGGATCGGCGGCAAGGCGCTCGGGATCGTCGGGATGGGTCGGATCGGCCAGGCGGTAGCACTGAGGGCGCGCGCGTTCGGGCTCACGATCCATTATCACAATCGCACCCGCCTGCCCGCGGTCCGCGAGGCGCAGCTGGCCGCAACCTTCCATGCATCGCTCGACGACATGCTCGCCGCGGTCGACATCGTCACGATCCACACGCCGCTCAATCCCGACAGCCGCAACCTGATCTACGCACGCCGGATCGCTCTGATGCGACCGCATGTGTATTTGATCAACGCGGCGCGCGGCGGAATCGTCGACGAGGTCGCGCTCGTCGAGGCGCTGGAGACCGGACGGCTGGCGGGCGCGGGGCTAGACGTCTGGGCGCACGAGCCGGTCATCGATCCGCGGCTGCTCGCATTGCCCAACGTCGTGATGCTGCCGCACATGGGTTCGGCGACGCTGGAAGGGCGGATGGCGTCGGGGGAGCGCGTGATCCAGAACATCCGGATGTGGGCGGATGGCCATCGCCCCCCGGATCAGGTGCTCGACGGCTGGATCTGAGTCCGCCGACACAATCTGCATCAATATTTCGGAACCGATGCCGCGGTGCAGCATTTGTTGGATACCCCCGGAGAGACAGGAGTATCCAAGATGAAGAAGTTTGCCGTTTCCGCCCTGCTGGTCGCATCCGCCGTGTCGATGAGCGCATGCTCGACGCTCAAGGGTGCGGGTATCGGTGCTGCGGGTGGTGCAGGCGTTGCCGCCGCGACCGGCGGTAGTGTCGAGAAGGGTGCGGCCGTCGGTGGCGCTGGCGGCGCAGTGGTCGGCACGGTCGCCGACTGATACGCTACCGCGCAACATGAACGATCCTCCCCCGGCAGGGGGAGGTGGCACCGAAGGTGACGGAGCGGGAGGATACGGAGCAAAGGCTGCCCTTTCCTCCCCGTCCGTCTGGCAAGGGCAGCCACCTCCCCCTGGCGGGGGAGGATCGCGACGCTCTTAAACCGCGCGCATCCAGTGGGTTCGCGCTACCGTCCCGGTCAGGACCTTCGATCCGAACGCCTTGATGATCTTCGCGGCATCCGCGCTGTTCATCAGCACGACGCGCGTACCGCCCGATGGCAGCGTCTCGATCGCACTGATGATCGCGTCATGCTTCTTGCACATTGCGACGACCTGGGGCTGTTCGACGCTGACGTTGACCGCCCGCGAGATCGGCACGACCGTATCGGTGCCCGTCGTCACGATGCGATCCCTGAGGTCACGATGGCTGAAGTGATCGTCATGCGGCATTCCCGGCTCGGAGCGGGAGCGCAAAGCATCTCTCAGTCGCAACCTGCCCGTACGAAGCGCCACGATGGCTCAGCTATGCGCGCTATTGCCCCGAACGGCAATGGCGCAGCACGCTCATGCTATGCTCGCACGCGCAGCAAAGCGAGACCGAAACCAACGAAGATCGCCCCCGTTACGCGGTCGAACGCGCGTCGCAAGGCCGGGCGCGTCAGATAGCGCGCGAGCGTCCGCCCACCGGCTGCATACATGCCGTACCAGAAGCTCTCGACCACCGCGAAGGTCACCACGAGGATCGCGAACTGCGGCGCCTGCGGTAAGGCGCGGTCGACGAACTGCGGCAGGAATGCTGCGGCGAACAACAGCAGCTTGGGATTGCTGATCCCGATCACGAAACCGCCGCGGTAAAGGCGCCACGCCGACACGGTCGGGGGGAGCGCCACCGGCGTCGTGTCGTCGCCGACGTCGATCGGAGACCCCGCCCCGCGCCACGCCTTGATCCCGAGGAATATGAGGTACGCGACGCCGGCATAGCGCAGCGCATCGAATACCCGAGGCCATGCCGCGAGCAGCGCCGACACGCCCGCCGCCGACGCCGCCAGCACGAGCACCAGCGCGGTCAGGCAGCCGGCCATCGCCGCGACACTGCGCCGCGCGCCGAACGCGATGCTGCGCGTCATGACGTGCAGCATGTTGGGTCCGGGCGTTCCGCACAGGAGGAATATCGCGACCACGAACAACCACCAGGCGTGTAACGTCATAGGTGCATCCTATTCCTGTTGAGCTTGCGCAACGAGATGCCGCAACCAATCCGATTCCGGACCTGTTCGGGGCATCTCTTGTCGAAACAAGGGTGCGGCCGCGTTCGAACGTAGGTCCACCCTTCCTTGTTCTCCCGCAAAGGCGGGAGCCCAGACTGGGTCCCCGCCTTCGCGGGGAAACACGCTAGCCTTCTCTCCAGGCGATAAACGCCGATCTGCTTCAAGGCTCAAGGTGTCGCAAAGCCGATGCTATCGAAAGTTCGACATCATCGCTACGCGACGCCACTCGCCTCAGTCCCCCGTCAAAATCCGATCGACCAGCTGCCCGACGCTCGGCACGAAGCCGTTCGAATAGAACGGGTCCTTCTTGAAATTATACGCCGCATGGCCCGCGAACATCAGATTTTGATCGATGTCCCCACCATGCGCGATGTCCTGCAACGTCTTCTGGATGCAGAAGCTGCGCGGGTCGGCCAGACGCCCGGTCGAGTTGGTCTCGGTATCCGCCCAGCTCGAAAACGAGCATTGCGACAGGCAGCCCATGCAGTCGGCCTGATCCTTGCGGATCATGCCCTTCTCGGTCGGGCTGACGAACACCAGCGTGTTGTCCGGCGTCTTCAGTGCGTCGGTATAGCCCTCGCCAAACCAGCCGCGCGCGCGCAGCAGGTCGTTGCGGGTCACCCAGAAGTTCTTGCCCTTCACGCCGACGTCGAGCTGGAAGACGTGATCGCCCGCCTCCTGCGTCGAGAACGCGATCTGGCGCTCGGAACGTGCTTCGAGCGAGCGCAGGAACGGATTGCGCACCGCCGACGAGTAGAACCCGGTCGGCGAGAATTTGTGCAGCAGCACGTCGCCAGGCTCGATCTGCGTCAGCGCGTTCTTCCAGCCCTCGGGGATCGGGCTTTCGCGCGTAAGCAGAGGCCGCGTGCCGAACTGGAACGCGATCGTGCCGAGCTCGGGATTGTCGATCCAGTCGTTCCAGTCGCGCAGATACCAGACGCCGCCCGCCATCACGATCGGCACGTCGTCGCTGATGCCGCCTTCGCGCATCACATCGCGCAGTTCCTTCACGCGCGGATACGGGTCCTGCGGCTTCAACGGGTCCTCGGCGTTCGACAGGCCATTATGCCCGCCTGCCAGCCACGGATCCTCGTACACCACCGCGGCGAGCCATTCGGCTGCTTTGGAATACGCCCGCTTCCACAGCGCGCGGAAGGCGCGGCCGGAGCTCACGATCGGCAGATAGCTGACGCCGTAGGACGCGGTGATCTCGGACAGCTTGTACGGCATGCCCGCACCGCAGGTGACACCGGCGACCTTGCCGCGCGTGCGTTCGAGAACGCCGTGCAGAATCCGCTGCGCGCCGCCCATTTCCCACAGTACGTTGATGTTGATCGCGCCCTTGCCGTCGGCGATCTCGTAGGCGCGCTCGACCTGCTGGACCGCGCCTTCGATCGCGTATTCGACGAGTTCCTCGTGCCGGGCGCGCCGCGTCAGCGCCGCATAGACCTGCGGGATGATCTTGCCGTCGGGATCGTAGCTGTCCGCGTTGACCGCCGAGACGGTGCCGATGCCCCCGGCCGCAGCCCAGGCGCCGGCCGACGCGTGGTTGGTCGCGGCGACGCCCTTGCCGCCCTCAACCAGAGGCCAGACTTCCCGACCGTTATAGACGATAGGCTTCAGGCCCTTGAACACGACGTCACCTCTCCCGGAAAATACGGCCCCCTATATCGCAAGGACGCAGCGTGCGAGCAATATTACGACCTAGGTTAGCGCGCCCGGACGGTTCAAGGCGTCTTCGTACAGTGCGCGATAGCGAGCGATCATAACCGCTTCGTCGAATTCGGCCCGCGCCTTGGCCTGGTTCGCGGCGCCTACCGAGGCGCGCAGAGCGGGATCGACAACCAGCGCCTGCAACGCATCACGCAGCCGGACCTCGTTGGCGATCTCGGTCACGAACGGCAAATTGTCGGGCGAGACCATCTGCTTGATATCGCCGACCGGATAGCTCGCGATCGGCAGGCCCGCCGCCATCGCCTCGACCACCGAAATCGGAAACTGCTCGCTCCGCGACGACACCGCCAGCATGTCGAAGTGACCGATATAGCGGTAGGGACGGTCGAGGAACCCGGGCAACACCAGCTTGTCCGCCATCCCCATCGCGGCCGCCGCTTGCAGGATATTGGCGCGCTCCGGCCCCTCCCCGACTATCACCAGCCGTACTCGACCCGAAACGCCGCCGACCGCCCGCACCAGGGCGGTCAGGTCCTTCACGTCGCGCAAACCCGCGAGCGCACCGATCACGACTTCCCTGGCGTTGGGCGTAAAGCCCGGAATCGCCTTCGGCTCGGGTTTCGGCGCGTAATAGGCGGTGCCGATCCCGTTGACGATCCGGTGGACCCGCTCGCGCGGCTGCTTCCACGTTTTCAGCGCGATGCCCTCCAGCACTTCGGACGGCACCGCGAGCGCATGCGCCGCACCCAGCGCAAGCCGGCGATAGATGTTGCGCTCGATCTTCAACCCGCCCGCCTCGTCGGCGTTGAACCCGTCCTCGTGGTGCACGAGCGGCGGCGCGCCCTTCGCGAACGCCCGCCGCGCCATTGCCCCGTCGATCGCACCCCAGTTATACGTCAGCACCAGGTCGAACCGCCGCATATACTGCGCGATCGCCTCGTAGCGCTTGACCGAGGGTTTGCCCGTCAGCGGCGGCGGGTTCTGCGCGATCTCGTAACGCACCCCCTTCGCGATCGAGTCCCGCGCGCTCAGGGCATCCGGTACGCCCGACACGATGGTATGCTTCGCCCGATCCCCAAAAGCATTCATCAACCGAACCGCCCGCGCCTCCTTGCCGCCCAGGTCGAAGGAGGAGTGGAGGTGGAGGATGTTGAGGGGTGCGGCCATGGCCGACCGATGCCCTAAGTCGGCGTTGCGTTTCAAGCATGGGATATGAAGGCGCCACAATCCGGCGCGAAAGCGGATGCTCCAGTACGGAGGAGGTTACGCAATACTCCCGCGCCGCCCCTGATACCCTCTGCTCACCCCGTACGTCACCGACACGCTGTGACCGAACGGGACATTGCACTGAAAATTTCGGGGGAAATTTATGAGATACGCAGGATTCATAGCAGGTCTGATCGCGTGCGTTGTCACGCCGGCACTTGCCCAAACCGAACCGGTCGCCGGGTCGATCCCGTCGACGACCACCTCGGCGCCATCGACATCCACCTTGGCACCGACCGCGCCCGCGGAGTTCCTCGTTGGTCCAATCGAGATCATCCAGGACGTCAACGGAACGCCGGTCAGGGTGGTGGCCAACGATTATTTTCAGGTGGTCGGCAAAGCCGACGGACTGCATCTGATTTCCAGGCTGGAACTGGACCTATCCGACCTTCAGCAGAAGTTTCCGTCGATTATCGGTGCCTTACCGTTGCCCAGCGATAATTGTGGTAGCTACAAACCGGACAATCTGATCGTCACGCTGCCCACGCGCGAACTGCGTGCTGAAGGCGATCATGCGACCATGGCGATTGCCGGCAAGGTCGATGTCTGGAGCTGTTTCGAAAACCCCATTCCGAAGATCACGATACGGTGGAAGAAGAGGTTTGGAATTCCGTATCCTGTCCTCGAGCGGGCGCCGGGCGACCCGTTCAAGAACAAAAGCGCGTCCCAGCCTTTCGAAGCGACGCTGCCGATCTACTTCCGCAAGATGAACGACACATCGCTCGGCATCGTCACGGGAGTCCCCAACGTCAAACTCAAGGGCCAGTATGTCTTCATTACGAACGGCATTCTAAACCTCGCCAGGATCGACATCAACGAGGAAGCAAGGAAGGCCTTGAGCAAGGCGATCGCGCCGAACGACCTTATAAAGTCCATTCCGGATGAATTCGTGGCGATGAACCCAACGATCCACGATGCGACGTTCTACGCCAAGGATGGGCTGCTGTCCGCCCGCGTCAACGCTAGCGCGATCATACCGCCAGCGAAGATTACCGAGTGGATTACGCTCATGATGACAAAGCCGACGCCGACGCCGGTTCCAACACCGGCTCCGTGATCGAACCGCGGGAGTCGTCTCTGACGCCTCCCGCGGCTACGGACGTCAGGCGAACACATCCTTCGCCACATGCGTAATCCGGCACGCCAAGTCCGCTTCTCCACTCGCGACGACGTAGAAGTCGCCCGCGTCGGCGATACCGGTCGTGAAGACGACGTTGTCGAGGTACAGGCTGTCCTTCAGCGGCTCGGTCAGCACGGGGTTCGGCTCGAGCAACGGCTTGTGCTCGGTCGCTACCGTGATCGACGGATCGTCCCTGTCGAGGATCGACCAATAGGTGCGATAGATCCCGACCACGCCCGACGGCTCGACGCCATGCCACAAGGTCAGCCAGCCGCGATCGGTCAGGATCGGGGGCGCGCCGCCGCCCATCCGCGCGGTCGAGACGGTGGCGGCATGCGGCCGGATGCCGGGCTTGTCGTGCGGCTTCCAGTGCAACGCATCGGGCGAGCGCGACAGGTTGATCGACGGCCCGCTGCGCCATTCGCTGCCCGGTGGATACGCGAAATACAGGTCGCCGAGCGGCCGGGTCTGCGCCCAATACTGCCCGTCGATCAGGCCCTCGAAGATCAGCATGTCCTTGTTCTGGTGATCGAGCACGATGCCCTCGAGCTGCCAGTCGAGCGCGTCGGCGGAGGTGTACAGCGTCGTCGAGTGCCGCTCCGGGCTGACCGAGCAGGTGGTCATCAGATAGCGGTCGCCGACCTTCGAGATCCGCGCATCCTCGACGCCGTAGCATTGGTACGACGTGCGCGGCGCGATCGCCTTGTCGTAATGGATCGCGACGACCGAGCGCCCCTCCGCGTCCAGCTCGACCGGGAGCAGCCACGACAGCGACGTCAGCGCCATCACCTTCCAGCCGCCACCGGGGATCAGGAATTTACGCGGATCCTTGGTATCGACCATCTGCAACGGCCACGCATCGAGCAGATATGCACCGTCCTGCCAGCGGATCGCGTGGACGTTGCCGTTCTTGACCGGCTGCTTCAGCGCTTCGGCGACGCGCACCATCAGCAGCAGGTTGCCGTTCGCCAGCCGCGTCATCCCCGGGTTGAACGCACCGAGCACATAGGTCTCGGCGCCGACCTTTCCCGCCAGCGGCGAGCGCGACAGGTCGATGTCGGCGGGGGTGAAGACGAGCTGGTCGAACATGGAAGCCTCCTAAGTGGTTACCTCAGCGCTCTGGCTGTTCCCCCGCGAAGGCAGGGGCCCAGGAGCCACAAACGCCGTTCCCAGTGACCCTGGGCTCCCGCCTTCGCGGGGGAACAGAAGGGATTACTCCCCCTCGAGCGCCCGCGGGACGATCACGATCTGCTGGATCACGGTCCGGGTCGGCTGCGTCAGCACGAACTCCACCCCGACCGCGAT
This sequence comes from Sphingomonas sp. OK281, assembly GCF_900115295.1. Taxonomy (GTDB): domain Bacteria; phylum Pseudomonadota; class Alphaproteobacteria; order Sphingomonadales; family Sphingomonadaceae; genus Sphingomonas. Next base: position 65,741 of record NZ_FOVZ01000003.1, read on the forward strand.
GTCCTCGGCGCGCAGCATCTGCTCCGCCTCGATCATCTGGCGCTGCTTCTCGTCGGGTACGTCGGGATACTGCATGTTCGACCCGACCTTGCCCGGCTCGACCAGCGATACCTTGACCCCCTTCGGCCCCAGCTCGCGCCGCAACGCCTCCGAGAAGCCGGCGATCCCGGACTTCACCCCGGCATACACCGTCGAGCTCGGCCCGAGGATATGCGCGCTCAGCGAGCCGATGATGACGATGTCGCTGATCGGCTTCATGCGGTGAGCGGCGTGATGCGCGCTCAGCAGATAGGCGGTAAAGTCGACCGCGATCGCATAGCGGAGTTCGTCCTCGCTCATCTGCGTCAGGCCGCCCGCCGCGACCGCGGCGTTGATCACGGTGATGTCGAACCCGCCGAGATACGCTTCGCCCGCGTCGAAGAACGCGCGAACCTTGTCGGGATCGGCCAGTTCGGTGACCATCCCGTCGCCCTCGCCGACTTCGCGGATACGCGCCAGCGCGTCCTGCAGATACCGTTCGTCGCGCCCGCAGATATAGACCTTGGCGCCCTCGGCCGCGAGCAGCACCGCGATCGCCCGGCCGATCCCGGTGGTCCCCCCGGTAATGATCGCGCGGCGGCCCTTGAGCGGGCGAACGGTCGTGTGGGCGTCGGAGAGTTCGGTCATCAAGTATCCCGGCTTGTCAGCAGATTGGCGGCGAAACGCTCGCCGCCATCCCTCTAAGCGCGGATCGCGGCCCCCTCAAGCGCGCCCGCCAGCAACCGGTCGATCGGCTCCTGCAGCATCGTCTCGCTCAGCGTCGGCGCGTGGCCGACGCCCGGCACCGTCACGAGTTCAGCCCGATCGAGCGATGCCGCCATCCGCTCCGCCGTCGCCGCCGACAGCAGGTCGGACCGTCCACCTCGCACGATCAGCGTCGGCACGTCGCGGAGCGAGGCCAGCGCCTGCCACATGTCCGGCCCCGCCTCGTTCCCCGGCACGCGGAACGGCTCGGCGATCTTCAGATCATAGTCCAGCACAATGCGCCCCGAACTGTTGAGCCGGTACAGCCGCTTGGCCATCGCCAGCCAATCCTCGATCTGCCAGTCGGGATAGACGTCGGCGTTGTTCTCGGAGACGCAGCGCGCGGCATGCATCCAGGTCGGGAACACGCTCGCCTTGCCGACATACCCTCGGATACGCGACAGACCTTGCGCGTCGATCTCCGGGCCCACGTCGTTCAGCAACGCCGCCATCATTCGGCCGCGCGACGGTCCCGCCATCAGCATCGCGACGATACCCCCGAGCGACGTGCCGAACGCGATATACCGATCGATACCGAGTTCGGTCAGCAACGCCTCGACGTCCTGCACGTACGTCAGCGGGACATACGACATCGGATCCTTCGCATACGCGCTCTCGCCGCGTCCGCGAAAGTCTATGGCGATCAGGCGCCAGCGCCCGGCCAACCGCGCCGCCAGCGCATCGAAATCGCGCGCGTTGCGCGTGAGCCCTGCCATGCAGATGATCGGCGGCTGGCCTTCCTTGCCCCCCGGATAGTCCCTTGCGTGCAGTCTCAGCCCGTCGTTGGACCACCAATAGAGGTTTTCATAAGCGGCCATGGTTGCGTCCTTCGGGTAACGGCCACCATATCGCCGCATGCCTATCGACCCGCAAGCCTATCACCCCGAAGCAAAGCTCCTCGACCTCGGCGACGGCTTCTTCGATCCCGTCGCGCCCGCCGACTTCCCCGAGACGCGAACCCGCTTCCGCAACGACCGCGCCGCGGCTCAGGTCGGCCTCGACACGTTGACGGATGACGAATGGACGCGTCATCTCGGCCGGTTCGAGCCCCTCCCCGGCACGCTCCCCCAGCCGCTCGCGCTGCGCTATCACGGTCATCAGTTCCGCAACTACAATCCCGATCTCGGCGACGGTCGCGGCTTCACCTTCGCGCAGATGCGCGACGACCGGAGCCGCCTGATGGACCTCGGTACCAAGGGATCGGGCCAGACCCCGTGGAGCCGTGCGGGCGACGGTCGCCTCACGCTCAAGGGCGGCATGCGCGAGATACTCGCCACCGAGATGCTCGAGGCGCTCAACGTTCCGACCTCGCGGACGCTGTCGCTGATCGAAACCGGTGAGGAATTGCAGCGCGGCGACGAGCCCAGTCCGACCCGCTCCGCGGTCCTCGTCCGCCTCAACCACAGCCACGTCCGCATCGGCAGCTTCCAGCGCCTCGCCTACCACCGCGACGAAGCGGGATTGCGCAAGCTCGTCGGCTACACGCTGCGCAACCTCTACGACGAGGACAGCGACGATCCGGTCCGCCTGCTCGACCTCGTCGTCGGCCGCACCGCAAGGCTGGCCGCACGCTACATGGCGGCGGGCTTCGTCCACGGCGTTCTCAATTCCGACAACATCAACGTCACCGGTGAGAGCTTCGACTACGGCCCGTGGCGGTTCGCCCCGACCTGGGACCCCGCGTTCACCGCCGCCTATTTCGACCATCAGGGCCTCTACGCGTTCGGCCGCCAGCCCGAGGCAATCCACTGGGACGTGATGCAACTCGCCGTCGCGCTTCGCCAGATCGCAGAGAGCGATCCACTGGTCGCCGCGCTCGACCAGTTCGGTCCGCGCTATCAACCCGAGGTCACGCAGGCGATCCTCTGGCGCCTCGGCGTCCGTCCCCGCGATCCGGACACCGACCGCGACCTCGTCCAGGCCACCGAACGCGCGCTGCGCACCTCAGGGGTGGGCATCGACCGTTTCTTCTTCGACGCGTTCGGTGGCGACCTGCCCGAAGCCTACGCCGAACCCTGGACCGAGGTTCGCACCGCGCTCGCCGCCTACGAACCCCGGAAAGACCGCTCGCACCCGTACTGGGCGGGCGAGCCCTGCAGCATGCTGATCGACGAGGTGGAGGCGATCTGGGCACCGATCGCCGAGGACGACGACTGGATGCTGCTCAATGCCAAGGTCGCTGCGATCCGCACGATGGGCGAAGCACTAGCCCAGTAATTTCTCCCCTCCCTGGAAGGGAGGGGTTGGGGGTGGGTAGGTCAGCTCGAGCCGCGAGCGTCTGAACTCATCGAAGCCGACCCACCCCCGACCCCTCCCTTCCAGGGAGGGGGGAAGAAGACGGCGCATCCCCCAGTGGAAACTCACCGCGAATCAAGGCAAGAGCCGCAGATGTCCGAGATCATCTCCTACGAACCGGCCACCGGCGCGATTCTCTGGCGTCAACCAATCGGCGACGTCGATGCCGAAGTCGCCTGCGCGCGTGCCGGGTGGTCGAGCTGGGCATCGAAACCGCTCGCCTTCCGGATCGAGACGATGCGGCGCTTCGCCAACATCGTCCGACAGCGCAACGATGCTTTCACCGACCTGATCGCGCGCGAGACCGGCAAGCCGATCTGGGAAGCGCGCGGCGAAGTCGAGACCGTCATCGCCAAGGTCGACATCTCGGTCAGCGCCTATGCCGATCGCACCGCGCAGCGTCGCCTGGAGGCGACGATGGGCTCGCGCATCGCCGTCCGGCACAAGCCGCACGGCGTGCTCGCGGTGCTCGGGCCGTACAATTTCCCCGCGCATTTGCCCAACGGCCACATCGTCCCGGCGCTGATCGCGGGCAACGCGGTGGTCTTCAAGCCGTCTGAAAAGACCCCTGCGGTCGGCGCGTTCCTGGTCGAATGTTTCCGTGCCGCCGGGGTACCGTCGGAATGCATCCGCCTCGTCATCGGCGGCCCCGACGAAGGCAAGGCACTCGCCGCGCATCCCGATATCGACGGGCTGCTGTTCACCGGCTCGGCCAGCACCGGACTCGCGCTGAACCGCGCGTTCGCCGACAAGCCGGAAAAGATCCTTGCGCTCGAGATGGGCGGCAACAACCCGATCGTGGTCTGGGACACGCCCGACCTGCACACCGCGGCGATCCTGATCATCCAGTCCGCCTTCACCACCGCCGGCCAGCGCTGCACCGCGGCCCGTCGGCTGATCGTCGACACCAAGCTCTACGACCCGCTGATCGCGACCGTGGACAAGATGGTCGGCAGGATCATCGTCGGTGAACCGCACGCCAACCCCGCCCCGTTCATGGGCCCGGTGATCGACAACCAAGCGGCCGAGCAGTTGACCGAGAGCTTCCTCGAACTGCTCAAGCGCGGCGGCCGCCCAATCCGCCATCTCGAACGCCCGGTCGCGGACCTGCCGTTCCTGAAACCCGCGCTGATCGACGTCACGGACATCGCCGACCGCCCCGATATCGAGCTGTTCGGGCCGATCCTCCAGATCGTTCGCGTCGACGATTTCGACGCCGCGATCGCCGAGGCGAACAACACGCGCTACGGCCTGTCCGCGTCGTTGATCAGCCAGACGCCAGCGCTGTACGACCGGTTCTGGGCAAACATCCGCGCCGGCATTGTCAATTGGAACAAGCCGACCAACGGCGCCTCGTCGGGCGCTCCGTTCGGCGGCATCGGCTGGTCGGGCAACCACCGTCCGAGCGCCTATTATGCGGCCGATTATTGCGCCTACCCGGTCGTCAGCAGCGAATCCGAAAGCGCGCGTGCGTCCATCGGCATTGGCCTCGCCGACGGCTGACCGCGAAATCGGCATGGTCGCCCCAAGTTGTCGATTGCAGGCTTGGCCAAAGCACCCCCCGTCATTCCCGCGCAGGCGGGAACCCATACTGGCCGGCCTTGCAGCAGGATTGCATGCGCTCGACGATATGGGTCCCCGCCTCCGCGGGGATGACGAAGGGTGGGACGACCCCATCCGTCGCGCAAAAGCAATCCTACCTCCCGCCAAAGCATCATTCGGTTGCAGCGCAGCGCCCATCCGCCCATCTCCGGTCGCATGGCAAGCCTCCTAGACCCCACCGCCCGCGGGCGCGTCATACTCGTCGGGGCGGGGCCGGGCGATCCCGGGCTCCTCACCGTCCGCGCGGTCGAGGCGCTGAAGACCGCCGACGTCGTCGTACATGACGGGCTGATCGACCCGCGCGTGCTCGACATCGCGCCGCCGGAAGCGCAGCGCATTTCGGTCGCCAAGCAGCGCGCGCGCCACACGCTGCCGCAGGAGGCGATCAACGCGCTGATCATCGCGCACGTGAAGACCGGCGCGATCGTCATCCGGCTCAAGGGCGGCGACCCGTTCGTGTTCGGTCGCGGCGGCGAGGAGGTCGAGGCGGTTCGCGCTGCGGGTCTCCCCGTCGAAGTGATTCCTGGCGTCTCGGCCGCACTCGGTTGCGCTGCTGAGGCGATGCTGCCGTTGACGCACCGCGATCATTCGAGCGCGGTCAGCTTCGTCGCGGGCCAGTGCAAGGGTTTGACCGAGCAGGACTGGTCCGGGCTTGCCGGCCAGGGCCGCACGCTCGTGATCTACATGGGCGTCGCCACGGCGACCGAGATTGCCGACAAGCTGATGGCCGACGGCGTCGCGCCCGACATGCCCGTCGCCGTGCTCGAACGCGGCACGCTACAAGGTAGCCGCGCGATCCGCACGTTGCTTGCCGATCTCGGCCCGATGGTGACGCGCGAGGCGGTCAAGAGCCCCGCGATCATCGTCGTCGGCGAAGTCGTCGAACTCTCCGACGCCGAAGACAAACTCGCCCGCTGGGCCCGCGTAGCAGAGGACGCCGCCGCATGAAGCTGTTGACCGGAAACGACCTTCCCACCGGCGACGTCGTCTGGTGGACCGGCAATGGCTGGTCGCGCCACATTGAGGACGCGGCCGACGTCGGCGTCGCGGGTGAAGCGATCCTCCAGGCGGAGGAAGGCGCGCGCCGGGTCAACGTCCCCTATCTCATCGAGGCGACGCAGACCGACGACGGCCCCCGCCCCGCCCACATCAAGGACCGCATCCGCGCGCTCGGCCCGACGATGCGGCCCGACCTGACCCTCAAACCCGCCGACCCCAATGCCGGCAGCTGGGTAATCTGATATGTATAAATACGACGAATACGACCAGGCGATCGTCGACCAGCGCGTCGACGAATTCCGCGATCAGGTCCGCCGCCGCCTCTCCGGTGAGCTGACCGAGGACCAGTTCAAGCCGCTGCGGCTGATGAATGGCCTTTACCTCCAGCTGCACGCGTACATGCTGCGCGTGGCGGTGCCGTACGGGACGCTCGACGGCCGCCAGATGCGGATGCTTGGGCATATCGCGCGAAAGTACGATCGCGGTTACGGGCATTTCACCACGCGGCAGAACATCCAGTTCAACTGGATACAGCTCGACCAGACCCCGGACATCCTCCAGGAACTGGCGACGGTCGAGATGCATGCCATCCAGACCAGCGGCAACTGCATCCGCAACATCAGTTCCGACCAGTTCGCCGGCGCCGCCGCGGACGAGGTCGCGGATCCACGCCCCTGGGCCGAGCTGATCCGCCAATGGTCGACGTTCCACCCGGAATTCACGTTCCTGCCGCGGAAGTTCAAGATCTGCGTAATCGCGGCTGACGAGGATCGTGCGGCGATGCGGCTGCACGACATCGGCATCGGGTTGCACGTCCGCGACGGCGAACTCGGCGCGAAGATCTTCGTAGGCGGCGGCATGGGTCGCACGCCGATGATCAGCCACGAGATCCGCGATTTCGTTCCCGCCGACGACCTGATGAGCTATCTCGAGGCGTGCCTGCGCGTCTACAATCGCTACGGCCGCCGCGACAACATCTACAAGGCGCGGATCAAGATCCTGCTGCACGAGATCGGCCCCGACGAATATCGCCGCCAGGTCGAGGAGGAGTTCGCCGCGGTGAAGGGCCTCGGCCTCGATCCTCCGCGCGCGGAACTGGAGCGCATCACGAGCCATTTCGGCGCGCCTGACTTCGACGCCAACGCCTCGACCAACATCGACCGCAGCGATCCCGACTTCGCGGTCTGGCTCGACCAGAACGTCAAGGCCCACAAGCAGCCGGGCTATGCGATCGTCAACATCAGCCTGAAGCCGATCGGTGGCATCCCCGGCGACGCGTCGGCGGACCAGATCGACGTGATGGCCGACCTCGGCACGCGCTACAGCTTCGACGAACTGCGCGTCACGCACGCGCAGAACATCGTCCTGCCGCACGTCCGCATCGCCGACCTGCACGCGGTGTGGTCGGCGCTGAACGACGCCGGGCTCGCCGAGGCCAATCTCGACCTGATCAGCGATATCATCGCCTGCCCCGGTCTGGATTACTGCAGCCTCGCCAACGCGCGCTCGATCCCGCTCGCGCAGAAGATCGCGACTCGCTTCGGCAGTCTCGATCGCCAGCGTGACCTTGGCGAACTGAAGCTCAAGATCAGCGGCTGCATCAACGCGTGCGGGCATCATCACGCGGGCCACATCGGCATCCTCGGCGTCGACAAGAAGGGCACCGAGAATTACCAGCTCTCGCTCGGCGGTTCGGGCGCGGAGGACGTGAGCCTCGCGAAGATCACCGGCCCCGGTTTCTCCGAGGACGGCGTGGTCGACGCGATCGAACGCGTCACCGACCGGTACCTGCAGGTCCGCGATCCCGGCGAGCGTTTCCTCGACACCTACCGCCGCGTCGGCTTCGAGACGTTCAAGGAGGCGATCTATGGTTGAGTATCCGGACCAGACGCTGCTCCGCTTCCGCGACGACGAGCCGCATGACGAGCCTGCGGTGACGCTCGACTCGTTCATCGGCCAGAGCAACGCCGCCGCCGTGCGCCTCGAAGCGGGCGACGATGCCCGCGCGCTGTTGCCGCAGATCGACCAGCTAGCGCTGATCGAGGTGAGCTTCCCCGGCTACCGCGACGGGCGCGGCTATTCGTCCGCGCGGATCCTCCGCGAGGCGGGCTATACCGGTGAACTGCGTGCGCAGGGCGATGTGCTGGTCGACCAGATCCCGTTGATGCGGCGCTGCGGGTTCGACAGCTTCGCACCGCAGGCACCGATCGATATCGACGTGCTGCGTGCGAGCCTGGAACGCTACGACACGCCGTACCAGAAGGCGGCGGACGGTGCCGTGCCGGTGTGGAAGCTGCGCCATGGGTGAGCCCGCGCGCCAACTCGACATGATCGACGTCACGCCGGCGTTCACGCGCGCCGACGCGGTGGCGATGCAGGACCGGTTCGAAGGCATCTCCGCGCAGGAGATGCTGTTCGAACTGCTGGTCGGCGAGTTGCGCGGGCGGATTGCGGCGGTGTCGTCGTTCGGCGCGGAGTCGGCGGTGCTGCTGCACATGGTCGCGCAGGTCGATGTCGATGTGCCGGTGGTGTTCACGAATACGCAGAAGATGTTCGGCGAGACGCTGGCGTATCGCGACGAGCTAGCGGAGAAATTGGGCTTCACCGACCTGCGCGTGTTCCGTCCCGATCCGCGGTTGCTCGCGATCAAGGACAAGACGGGGCTGCGCTGGTCCTATGATCCCGATGGCTGCTGTGATCTTCGCAAGGTGGAGCCGTTGCGGCGCGCGCTCGCCCCATTCGATGCGTGGATTTCAGGACGGAAGGGGTTCCAGTCGGGCACCCGTACCGCTCTCCCCCGCTTCGAAGAGGACGAGGGCCGCTTGAAGATTAACCCGCTGGCGGATTGGGACAAGGCCAAGCTCGACGCCTATTTTGCCGAGCATGAGTTGCCGCGACATCCGCTGGAAGCGCAAGGCTATCTCTCGATCGGCTGCGCGCCCTGCACGACCAAGGTCGCCCCCGGCGAAGACCCGCGCGCAGGCCGCTGGCGCAGTTTCGACAAGGTCGAATGCGGCATCCACGCGCCTACCGATTACGATCCGATGATCTAACCACTTTCCCTCGCCCCTACGGGGAGAGGGAGGGAGGAGCCACTTGGCGACGGAAGGGAGAGGGGAGTTGGGATGCGACGTCCCGAGCCACACTCCCCTCTCCCTTCCCACCGCAAGAGCGGCGGGCCCCTTCCCTCTCCCCGCAGGGGCGAGGGAGACGATGACCTCAATACTCCGCCAGATCCGAGAACTTGGTGATCGTCGGATCGAACTTCATCCGGACCTTCCCCGTCGCGCCATGGCGCTGCTTGGCGATGATCAGCTCCGCCAGGCCGTAGACCCGCTCCATCTCCGCCGCCCACGACGCATGGTCCTCGAAGATCTTCGAGCTGTCGCCCTCCGCCGGGCGCTTGGGCTCCTTCGACGCGACGTAATAGTCCTCGCGGTACACGAACCAGACCATGTCGGCGTCCTGCTCGATCGAACCGGATTCGCGAAGATCCGACAGCATAGGCGTCTTGTCCTCGCGCGATTCCACCGCACGCGACAGCTGCGACAGTGCCAGCACCGGGACGTTGAGGTCCTTCGCCAAGGTCTTCAGGCCGCGCGAAATCTCGGAGATTTCCTGGACGCGGTTGCCGTCCTTGCTCTTGCCCGAGCCCGACAACAGCTGGAGGTAATCGACCACCACCAGCCCTATCTCGTTGTTGTGCCGACGCTGCAACCGGCGGACGCGCGTATGCAGCGCGCCGATCGAGAGACCACCGGTGTCGTCGATGAACAGGGGCAGATTCTCAAGCTCGGCTGCGGCGGCGGCGAGCTGTGCGAACTCGGTGCGGCTGATCTTACCCATGCGGAGTGATTCGGAACTGATCTGCGACTGCTCGGCGAGAATACGCGTCGCCAGCTGATCCGCGGACATTTCCAGCGAGAAGAACGCGACCTTTGCGCCGACCGAGTCCTTCGGCGCGATTCCGTCGGCCATGTCGCGCATCCAGCGCCGCGCGGCGTTGAACGCGATGTTGGTGGCGAGCGACGTCTTGCCCATGCCCGGACGGCCGGCGAGGATCATGAGATCGCTGTGATGCATGCCGCCGATCTTCGCGTTGATCGAATCGATGCCGGTGGTGACACCCGACAGATTGCCGCCAGAGTTCAGCGCGCGCTCGGCCATCTTGACCGCCGCGGTCGTTGCCTGCGCGAACGACTTCACCGTGTTCTCGGAACCGCCATCCGCCGCGACCTTGAACAGCTCCTCCTCGGCGAGTTCGATCTGCGCACGCGGATTGACCTCCTCGGAGGTGTCCATCGCGCGATCGACCAGCGTGCGACCGACCGACACGAGCGCGCGAAGCATCGCGAGGTCGTAGATCTGCTGCGCGAACTGGCGCGCACCGATCAGGCCCGCGCCGCTGCCGGTCAGCCCCGCCAGATACGCCGGCCCGCCTAGTTCGCGCATACCCTCGTCCGCATCGAACATCGGCCGCAGCGTCACCGGCGTCACCAGCATGTCGTTGCCGCGCAGCGTCTTGATCGCCGCGAAGATGCGTCCGTGGACGGGTTCGAAGAAATGGCCGGGTTCGAGCTTGTCGACGAGATCGTCCGCGAGCCGGTTGTCGATCATCATCGCGCCGAGCATCGCCGCCTCGGCCTCGACGTTGCGGGGAAGCTGCTGCGGTTCGGGGACAGCGGGAACGGGGAATGCGAGAGTTGCCATCCCCTGCACCTACGCGATGCGAAGCGTCGGGTCCAAGCGCACTGCGACGGAATGTGGGGATAAGTCGCCTTCTTCGCCCCTCCCTGAAAGGGAGGGGTCGGGGGTGGGTCGGCTTCCGCATCATGGAACGGTTGCGGCCAAAGCCGGCCTACCCACCCCCAGCCCCTCCCTTTCAGGGAGGGGAGCGCGTGTCGCTCTTGGCTTGCGCGCGCTCAGACCAAGTGACAGGCGATACGACCCCCGCTATCGAACCGGTATGGCCGACCCGCGGATCATCGACGTGCAACTCGACGAGACCAGTCTCGGCTGGCGCTCGCCAGACGTCGAGCAGGAGCGGCGGATCGCGATCTTCGACCTGATCGAGGGCAATCACTTCGCCCCGCAGCGAGCCTATGCCGACGGCTATGCCGGGCCGTACAAGATCAAGCTGCAGTCGGAGGAAGGCCGCCTCGGCATCCATATCCATCGCGAAGACGACACGCATCTCGAGACTTTGGTGCTCGCGCTCGGGCGCTTCCGCCGGCCGATCCGCGATTATTTCGCGATCTGCGACAGCTATTACCAAGCGATCCGGCAATCCTCCCCCGCGCAGATCGAGACGGTCGACATGGCGCGCCGCGGCGTCCACAACGAAGCTGCCGAGCTGCTCAAGGAGCGCCTCGACGGCAAGATCGAGGTCGATTTCGACACTGCGCGACGGCTGTTCACGCTGATCTGCGTCCTCCACATCCGCAACTAGAAGACCCATGGCTCACGCACTTTTGAAATTCGCGGCCGCGCTCGCCGCGACCGGCTTTGTCGGCATCTGCGGCTGGACCGCGGCCACCGGATGGCACCCCGACGTCAAACACTACCCGTTGCAGGGCATCGATCTCGCCGAGAACCCCGGCACGGTCGAATGGGGCACGGTGCGCGCAAGCGGCGCCGACTTCGCCTATATCGTCGCGACGTCGGGCACCGACCGCCGCGATCCGACATTCGAGGCGAACTGGGCGGCGCTGCCCGACGCCGGCCTGCGTCGCGGTGCGGTCCACGTCTATTCCTTGTGCCAGCGCGCGGACGAGCAAGCGAACGCGTTCAACACCTTCGTACCGCGAACGTCGGACGCATTGCCGACCGCGGTCGACATCGCGTTCCACGACGACTGTACCGCGCGGCCCGACCGCGCGACGCTGATCGCCGACATCGCGCAGTTCGTGACGATGGTCGAGACGCACACCCGGCAGCCGGTGATGCTGCGGATCAGCAAAGCGGTGGATTCGAAATACACGCTGTCGGATGCCGTCCCGCGGCCGCTATGGGCGGTGGAGAATATCCTCAAGCCCGACTACACCGCGCGACCGTGGCGGATGTGGCGCGCGAGCGATTTCCGCCGCATCGACGGGATCGAGGGACCGGTGAACTGGGACGTGGTGGCATCATGAACGAACAAGCAACGCAACTCGTGGCCGCAGCACGCGATGCGTCGCGCAACGCGCACGCGCCCTATTCGCGGTTCGCGGTCGGTGCCGCGGTGCTGCTTGACGACGGCACGGTGATCACCGGCGCAAACTTCGAGAATGCGAGCTACGGCCTGTCGCTCTGTGCCGAGACTGTTGCGATCGCCACCGCCAGCGCCGCAGGCCGGCTCCGCGATATCGTCGCGATCGGCGTGATCGGCGGTGCGATGGACGCCGACGGCCGCGCCACCGGCACGTCCCCCGTCAGTCCCTGTGGGCGTTGTCGCCAGGTCATCAACGAAGCCGCGCAGATGGGTAAGCGTGACCTGCCGGTGCATTGCGGCGCGGCGGAAGGTGATGCGATCCGCACCTATGTCGTATCGGAATTGCTGCCTGATGCGTTCGGCCCGGCGGACCTGGGGGTCAGCTAAGCCGCGCGTCCTACGGGGCCGCCGCCAGCCATGCGCGTACGCCGTTGGGTTGCGTGATATTCGACACGACCAAACAGCAGGTCCAGGTCCTCGCGGCTTACGTCGAGTGTTTCGCCGAGATCGGCGAGCGCCTTGTCGAGATCCTCGGCGCGGAGCGCGGCTTCGATCGGCGCAGGCACGGCGACGGGCACACGGTGCGGGTAGCTGTGCCCTGAAAACCGGTGGAACAGGATTCCGCACGCCGTCAGTATGATGGCGTTCAGCGCGATCGGGATGAGCACGAACGCGAAGCCTGCGTCGATGACGGCAGGGCCTCCGATGACCGCGGTTAACGCGACCGCACCGGCCGGCGGATGCAGCGACCGGGTCAGCGACATCATGAGGATCGCAGCACCTACCGCGATTGGGGCTGCGAGTTCGGGCACCGGTACGAGCATCCTGACCGCGACCCCGACCAGCGCAGCGATACTGTTCCCGCCGATGACCGACCAGGGTTGCGCCAGCGGGCTCGCCGGTACCGCGAACACTAGGACCGCGGCGGCCCCCATCGGCGCGGCGATCAGCAGGAATGGTCCGTGCGGGTGAACGAACGCCGCACTGATCGCGCTGGTTAGGCCAATGCCGAGCACCGCGCCCAGACAGGCTCGGAGTCGATCCCCGAGGTTTCCGCCTGCGAGAATAGGATCGAAGAGTTTGCGCATGCGAGACACCCGGTGGACGATGGCTGGTCCATATGGCGGGATCGCCCGCAAGTCACGGCGGCGTGCCGGCCGGTCGGAGGTGGACCGATTACTCCTGTGCGGGGATCTCGTAGAAGCCGCGGAACCGCTTGCTCGGCGCGAAGGCGCTAGTCTGGCCGATCACGGTTTCGCCTGCCCCCATGACCAGCACGCCGCCCGGTTTCATCGCCTTGGCGATTTTCGGGAACACCTCGGCCTTGGTGTCGGGGGACAAGTATAACAGCACGTTGCGGCACAGGACGACGTCAAACTGTCCCGATGGGGCTGGATCGGATACCAGGTTCATCCGGCGAAACGCGACCATCGCGAGAAGCTCGGGCTTCGCCACCCAGTCGCTGCCGGTCGTGTCGAACCAGCGAACCATGCGACGCACCGGCAGCCCGCGCTGGATCTCGAACTGAGAGAAGCGACCGGACCGCGCGCGCGCGACGGCGGCATCCGACACGTCGGTGGCGACGATCTCGGGCAGCGGCGCACCGCTCGCCTCGCGCCGCTCGGCGAACTGCATCGCGAGCGACAGCGGCTCCTGCCCGGTCGAACAGCCCGCGCACCAGATTCGCGCGCGACGACCGTCATGCTCGGCTTGGGCGACGGTCTCGGCGAGCATCTCGAACACCTGCGCGTCGCGGAAGAACGACGTCTCCTGGTTGACGAGCGCATCGACGATGGAGTCGCCGATCGAACGATCGCTTCCCTGCAGCAACTGGGTCACCAATTGGTCGAGCGTCTCGAGCTTGCGTGCGCGCAACAGGGGTTTCAACGCGGTGTCGAGCCGCCATGAGCGATACGCGGCGATCTGCTGCCCGGTACGTGCCTCGAGCAAGGCGGTCAGGACGTTGATTGCGGTCTGCGACGCGGCGGGTGCGGGAACGGCGCGAGGCATCATGGTCGACGCCGCGTTGCGACAAGACGGCCGATAGCGTCCGGCGCCAGCACTGCGTCCGCAATGCCCGCCGAAGCGATGGCGCCGGGCATGCCCCATACGACCGAACTCGCCTGATCCTGCACGACGACGCACCCGCCGCCATCATGCACGCGCCGCGCCCCTTCGGCACCGTCGCGCCCCATGCCGCTCAGCACGATTGCCAGCAGGCGCGGGCCATAGACGTCGGCGAGCGACGCCAGCATCGGATCGACCGACGGCATGCAGCCGCTTGCTGCCACGTCGCGGGTCAGGCGGAACGCCGCCCCCCCCTCGGACAACCTGACGCATTTGAGATGCGCGTCGCCTGGTGCGATGATGATCCGTCCCGGCCGGATCCGCGTCCGGTCGGTCGCGACCTCGCACGGTCGCCCGGCAAGCTGTGCGACCTGCGCCGCGAAATACGGCATGAAGGAGGCCGGCAAATGCTGGGTGACGACGATCGGCAGCCGGAACCCGGCGGGAAGCTCGCGGAACATCCGGCTCAGCGCATGAATACCGCCCGTGGATGCCCCGATTGCGACGATGTCAAAATCGTCGATCGACGATACCGGGCGGACCGGCGGCGCCTGTACTGGGGGAGGTGGTACGATGGAGGATGGCGCGGCGGGCGAGCGCACGACCAACGCAGGCGGCATTCTCGTGGGATATTCGCACAGCGTCTCGAGCTTGCTGACCAACGCCGAACCGAACCGCGTGGACAATGCACTGGTAGACGGCTTGGTCAGCGTTTCGGCAGCACCAAGCGTCAGCGCGCGGACGGCGGTAGCACCGCCCTCGTCCGCGCTCGACGACACGATCAGGACCTTGGCCCCCCTCCCCGCCGCGATAAGGTCGGGGAGCGCGCTGAGTCCATCGATCCCCGGCATCTCGATGTCGAGCAGGATGAAGTCGACGCTTGCCCGATCGAGAAATGCCAGCGCCGCGGCGGCGGTGCCGACGGCACCAACCACCGAAAAACGGTCGCTAGCGTCGATCAACCGGGCGATCACCGCCCGCGCGACAACCGAATCGTCGACGATCAATACACTTGCGGCATCGAGACCGTCGCGATTCCCAGGCCGCGCAGCGATGTGAGGGCGGGTCGTCACGGCGCTGCCCGGATCAGGCCATGCCGACGATCTGGAGCTTCGATTCCAGCGTATCGCGATCGAACGGCTTCATGACATATTCGTCCGCCCCGGCTTCGATCGCCGCACGGATATACGCCATGCCGTTCTCGGTGGTGCAGAACACGACCTTGGGCCGGCGGGGAACATCGGCTTCACGCAGCGCGCGCAGGAAATCCATGCCGCTCATGACCGGCATGTTCCAGTCGAGCAGAATCACGTCGGGGATCGAGGCCATGCATGAGGCCAACGCCTCGCGGCCGTCGCAGGCTTCGGTAACAGTGAAGTCGAGCGTTTCCAGGATATGACGCGCAACCTTGCGGATCACCTTAGAGTCATCGACGACGAGACAGGTCTTCATGAAGCGCCTTCCGGGGAAATCGTGGATCCGGTCTACGCGGGAAAGCGTAAGCGCCGGGTTAAGCGAGAGATATTTCAGGCGGCCAGGGCGGTATCGGAAATGATCGCCGCGAGATCAAGGATCAGCAGCGGTTCTCCCTCCCGTTCGACGATACCGACCCCCGCCGATGCCCAGCCACCATGCAGCGCCAGTCCGGACGACAGCGGTAGCCGCACGAACGGGGCGACATCCTCGACCGAATCGACCAGAATCGCGTAATGATGCCCTTCGACGCCGGTGATGACGGCGCGCCGAACACTGTCGGGAGTCGGGTCCAGCCCGAGCGCGGTGCCGGTGTCGATCACCGTCACGACCCGGCTGCGCAACGCCGCCAGGCCCCGGACGAAGGCGTCCGCGCGTGGGACAGCAACGATCTCGCCGATGTCCACCACCGAGTCGACCTGCGCGGCGACGATCGCGACACCCCGACCGGCGATATGCGCCACCAGGAACAATTCGCTCACATTCCCCTCCGTGCGGCGAGCGCGGCGATCAACGCCGGCCGATCGTACCTGTAGATACTGGGATCGTCGTCGCGCTCCGCGGTCGGCATCCGCCGCAGCGTTACCACCGGCGCGCGGGTTTCGCGGATCGGGGTATCCTCCATCGCGAGCGCCACCACCGCGGACTCGCCAGCCGCCAGCGCAGTGACGCAGCGATAGCCCGACGCCTCGAGCGCAGGCTTCAGGAATGTTTCCATCCAGCCCGATCCATCGACCTGCAACAGGCAGATCGGCAGCGATGCGAGCGTCACCGGCTGCCCCGCAAACAGTGCATGCGGATCGACCAGTTCGATTTGCTCTCCGCCGATCGAGACCACGCCAGCGATCGGTCCCGTGCCGCGTGCGGGCGCCATTTCTACCGGGAGCGCAACGATTTCGATCGCCTCCGCAATGGCATAGGCCATCTCGCTCTCGCCGTCGGTCAGCCGCAGCACTGCGACTTCGGCCCGCGTACCAAGATCGGCGACCGCATGAAGCGGGATGATCGTATCGCCGATCGACAGCCGCATCGCCCCGCCCGACCAGCGGATCGCATCGGTCGGCACCGGCTCGACCCGGTCGATCACGGCAAGTGCGATCGCGCGGCGCTGACCGTCGAGATCGTCGAACAGCAGCGCCGGTACGCCCGGCACGACCTGTTCGACCGCCGCTGCCGCCGCGACGACCGGCGTAAAGCGCAGCCCTGCAACCGCGGCGATGCCCGAGGCGTCCAGCAACAGCATCGGCAGCCCGTTGTCCGGCAGCGTCTTGCCGGCATAGACCCCGGTCGCCATCACCGCGGGCGATGCCGGCTTGACCACCAGTTCCTCGGTGTCGAGCACGGTATCAACACCGAGCGCGTAGTCGCCCTCGCGCGTCGAGACGATCACCAGCGTCGGCGGTGGGGCGCCATTCAGATTGAAGAGCTCGCCCAGCGATACCAGCGGCATCCGCCTGCCGCGCACCGTGACGGTGGCCGCGTCGCCGATCGTATCGATCCGCACGGCATCGCCGCGGACCATCACGATCTCTTCGATCGCCTGGCGTGGCAACGCGAACCGTTGCGAGCCGACGCCGACGATGATCGTCGACAGGATCGACAGGGTCAGCGGCACATGGATGACGATCCGCAAGCCCCGGCCGGGATCGTTGCTCAGCACAACGCGCCCGCCGATCTGTTCGATATTGGCCCGCACGACGTCCATGCCCACGCCGCGTCCCGACGTGGCGGTAACCGTGTCGCGGCTCGACAAGCCCGGAGCGAAGATGAGATCGAGCTTGTCCGCCTCGCTCATCACAGCAAGTTCGGCGGCACCCAGCAGGCGCCGTTCGACCGCCTTGGCTACGATCCGGGCGACGTCGATACCCTTGCCGTCATCGGCGATCTCAATGAGGATCTGGTTCCCTGACTGCCGCGCCGACACGATCAGGCGGCCCGTCAAAGGCTTGCCCGCCGCGCGGCGTTCGGCCGGGGCCTCGATGCCGTGATCGATCGCGTTGCGGATCATATGGCCGAGCGGATCGCGCATCAGCTCGATCATCTCGCGATCGAGTTCGACGTCAGCGCCTTCGATAACCAAATCAACGCTCTTGGCGAGTTCGGCGCTCGTATCGCGCACCATCCGCGGCAACGCCGAGAACAAGGCATCGACCTTCTGCATTCGCGTGCGCGTAACCGTGTCGCGCATATCCGCGACGGTCAGCGACAGGCGTTCGAGCGCAGCCTCGACCTTCGGATCGACGTCGCTGTCGCGCAGCCGACGGGCGAGTTCGTTCCGGGCTAACACCATCTCCGACATGCCGCTCATCATGTGATCGAGCAGATCGACGTTGAGACGGACGCTGCGGCTTGCGGCGCGGTTCTGCGGTGGGGTGGAAACCTGCGCACGGGGCCGCGCGTCGGGTGCCAGCGCCGCAATCAGAAGGTCCTCGTCGGAATTGTCGAGCGATGCGCCCGCATCGATCGCCTCGACGATCGCGGCGATCCGATCGACGATTCCCAAGACCGCGTTGACGAGCGCGGTATCGGGTATGCGCTTGCCATCGCGGACTGCGGCAAGGACGTCCTCTGCGGCGTGGCTCAGGCGTGCCAATCGGGGCAGGTCGAGGAAGCCGCAGCTTCCCTTGACGGTGTGGACGAAGCGGAAGATCGCATCGAGACGCGCGCTATCGCCCGGCGCGGCTTCCCACGCGACGATCTCGCCGGCAATCGCCTCCAGCGTTTCGCGCGTCTCGGCAATGAATTCCTGTAACAGATCGTCCATGCGGGCCCCGCGTTCGAGGGCTGTCATGCAGGACGGAGGTTAAGGGCGCGTTAGTTCCGGTGGGGGCCGCACGCTCGATGATCTTCCACAAAGTGGCGAGAATCGCGGAACACTTACCGCGCGCTGAAGACGGCACCGAAGATCATGATGCCCTCCGCCGGCTCGGACACGATCACCGTGCCGCCCGCTTCCGCGACAACCGTATTGATCATGTACGCCGCCGCGGCGCGGGGCGTGACGGTGTGCGCGCCCTCGCCCTCGACCAGCGTCCGTCGGATTTCGGGATCGAGTACGATCCGGGCGCCCTCGATCTTCACGACGATCTCAAGCTGACCATCATTGTCCTCGCCGCCGACCTCCATCGTGCCGCCGCGGACGAGCGACTCGGTCGCGACGAGAACGAGGTTGAGCAGCACCTTGACCGCCGACTTGGACATGGCCGGCGTCTCGACCGCCCAGACGAAAGTGATCCGCTTGTTTTCCGCGACCAGCCCCTCGATCGCGTTCCGCGCTTCGTGCGTGTCGACCAGTTCGCCGAACCCGCCCGCAGCCCCGAACGCCAGACGAAAGAACTTCAGCTTGCTCGCCGACGCACGTGCGCTGTCCGCCAGCAGTTCCATGACGCGTGCGCGCATCGCCGGGTCGGTCTCGTCGGCGAGCAGTTCGAGCCCGTTGTTGAGCGCGCCCACCGGCGACAGCAGGTCGTGACACAGGCGCGAACAGAGCAGGCTCGCGAAATCGACCGGGCTGACCGTCATGAAAATCCCCTAATTCTGGAAGGTCTTGTGGCGGGCGGGCGGCTGCTGCGCAATGCCAACTTAGCAGGCACCGCGCGGCGCAGGGCGCGGTACCTTCTTCCTCCTCCCTGAAAGGAAGGGGGGAAGGTCGGCGTCGCTACTCAATGACTTCGATTGCCTGCTCGACGAAAGCGCCCACCTCGACCGATCGCCACGCCCGCGCCTCCCCGCCGCCAAGGATCATCCAAACCGCCCCATCCCCCATCGCCTGCGCCGCATCCCGTGGGGACGGAACCGGCACACCGGAGGGATGCGAGTGGTAATGCCCAATCACCGCCAGCCCTCCACCCCGAACCCGCCGATACGCCGTGAACAACGCAGCCGGATCGATCTCGAAAGCCTGCGCCGGGTTAGCCGCCACGTTCGCGCACGCCTCCGCCGACTCGATCAGGCCCGCCGCCCCGAACAGTAGCCCGCAGACCTCCGCATTCGGCGACGCAGCCGCCTGTGCGACCAGCAGCCGCAGCAATCCGCTTGAAATCGTCACGCTCATCGCCACATCAGTAGGACATGGACCGGGGGGTTTCCATCGTCGAAGCATCGATCACGCCGGCCACGGATGGCTGGAGGCTGGATCGTGCGCTCGCCGAAGTGCTGTCGGACATGTCGCGCGAGCGGTTGAAGGCGCTGATCGCGGCGGGTCAGGTGACGCTCAACGGCCGTGAATGGCGCGATTCGGCTAAGAAGGCCGCGGCGGGTCAGGTGTTCGCGGTCGCGATCCCGCCGCCGACGCCGCTGCACAACGAGGCGCAGGATATCCCACTGGTCGTCGCTTACGAGGACGACGACCTGATCGTGATCGACAAGCCCGCGGGGCTCGTCGTCCACCCTGCCGCGGGGAACTTCGACGGGACGCTGGTCAACGCGCTGCTACATCACTGCGCCGGCAACCTGTCGGGCATCGGCGGCGTCGCACGACCGGGCATCGTCCACCGCATCGACAAGGACACGTCGGGGCTGATGATCGCCGCCAAGACCGATCGCGCACACGAGGGCTTGGCGAAGCAGTTCCACGACCACAGTATCGACCGCCGTTACAAGGCGATCGTCGGCGGCATCCCGTGCCCGCCGAGCGGGACCGTCAACGCACCGCTCGCGCGGAGTCCGCAGAACCGGAAGAAGATCGCGATCGTCGACGGCGGCAAACGCGCGGTGACGCATTTCTCGACGATAACGACGTTACGCGATGCGGCGCTGATCGAATGCCGGCTCGAAACGGGCCGCACGCATCAGGTGCGCGTGCACATGGCGTCGATTGGCCACGCATTGCTCGGCGACCCGGTCTATGGTAGAACAAAGCAAGTTCAGAAGTCGCTGCTCGAAACGCTCGCTTTCCGTCGGCAGGCCTTGCACGCGGCGCATCTGGGGTTCATCCATCCGGTGAAAAGCATCGCTTTGGCGTTCGAAAGCGAAATGCCCGCAGACATGCAGGAACTGTTCACCCAGCTTCACGTATAGATAATCGACACTATGCCGCAACGCGGCAATCGGGGGCCGCGGTGCGGCACCCGGGGTCAGCAGAAAGGGATTACGACAATGGCAGCCCGCTCCAACGTTCCAGCGACGATTCCTGCGCTCGGCAGCGAGGCGGGTCTCAATCGCTATCTCGCCGAGATCAAGAAATTCCCGCTGCTGAAACCCGAGCAGGAATATATGCTCGCCAAGCGCTTTCAGGAGCATGGTGATACCGAAGCTGCGGCGCAGCTGGTTACCTCGCATCTTCGCCTCGTGGCGAAGATTGCGATGGGCTATCGTGGTTATGGTTTGCCGACGTCGGAGCTGATCTCCGAGGGCAATATCGGCCTCATGCAGGGCGTGAAGAAGTTCGAGCCTGAGCGTGGTTTCCGTCTTGCGACCTATGCGATGTGGTGGATCCGCGCCTCGATCCAGGAATACATCCTGCGGTCGTGGAGCCTCGTGAAGATGGGCACCACCGCCGCGCAGAAGAAGCTGTTCTTCAACTTGCGCCGGATGAAGAGCCGCCTCGATGCGTTCGAGGATGGCGATCTGCGCCCCGAGCATGTCACCAAGATCGCGACCGACCTAGGCGTTGCCGAGACCGACGTCGTCAGCATGAACCGCCGCATGGCGATGGGCGGCGATACGTCGCTCAACGTGCCGATGCGCGAGGATGGCGAGGGCCAGTGGCAGGATTGGCTGCAGGACGACGCGCCGCTGCAGGACAAGATCGTCGCCGATGCGCAGGAGGCGGACGTTCGCCATTCGATGCTGGTGTCGGCGATGGACGACCTTAACGAGCGTGAGCAGCATATCCTGACCGAGCGTCGCCTGACGGATGATCCCAAGACGCTCGAGGAATTGTCGCAGGTCTACGGCGTGTCGCGTGAGCGCGTGCGGCAGATCGAGGTGCGCGCGTTCGAGAAGCTGCAAAAGGCGATGATGCGGATCGCTGGCGAGAAGCGCCTGCTGGCAGCGTAAAGTGGGATGCACCGTCGTCATCGGCGGCGGTGCGGCCGGTATTGCTGCGGCAAGAACGCTGCATGATGCGGGACATGAAGTTCTGCTGATCGAGGCCAGCGACCGTCTAGGTGGCCGGGCCCACAGTCTCCCCCTCTCCTCCTTGTTCCCCCGCGAAGGCGGGGGCCCAGACTGGACCCCCGCCTTCGCGGGGGGACATGTCGACGCAGGTTGCGGCTGGCTACACTCGGCCCAGCGCAATCCTTGGACCGAGATTGCTAAGGCGTCCGGCTTCACCGTCGACCGCTCGGACGCAACCTGGCGGACACAATGGTGCGACCTCGGCTTCCCGCCCGACGACCAGGCTGCATCCGCCGACGCCTACCTAGCCTGGAACGAGCGAGCCCTCGACGCCATCGAAGGCCCCGACCGCCCCCTCTCCGACTTCATCGCTCCCAACGACACATGGCGCCCGAAGATCGACGCGATCTCCGGCTACGCCAACGGCGCGAACCTCACGCAAGTCTCGCTCCACGACTGGGCGGCCTACGAAGAAGCCGCGACCGACGACAACTGGACGGTCAAGGAAGGCTACGGCACGCTCGTCGCCAGCCACGCTGCCGGTCTGAACATCCGCCTATCGACCCCGGTAACGCGCATCGATCATAGCGGCCGCCGCCTCAAGCTCGACACCCCCGCCGGCACGATCGAGGCGGACCACGTCATCGTCTGCGTCCCCACCACCGTTCTCGCCAAGTCCCAGATCGTCTTCGACCCACCGCTCTCCAACAAGCATGCCGCCGCCGCCGACCTCCCGCTCGGGCTTGCGGACAAGGTGTTCCTCCACGTCGACCGTCCCGAATGGCCGACCAACGCGCACCTGATCGGCAACCCGTACAGCGCCTGCACCGCCAGCCACCGCCTGTCGCCGTTCGGCTGGCCGATCGTCGAAAGCTTCTTCGGCGGCGACTGCGCGGAGATGCTGGAGGACGGCGATGCGGCACAGTTCGCGATCGACGAACTCGTCGGCCTGCTCGGCAGCGACTGGCGCAAGCGCTTCACGCCGCTGGCCGCAACCCGTTGGCGGCACGAGCCTTATATCGGCGGCAGCTACAGCCACGCGCGGATCGGGCGGGCCGGACAACGCGCTGTCCTCGCAGCGTCCGTCGACGGCCGTATCCACTTCGCGGGCGAAGCGTGCCACGCGTTCGACTTCTCCACCGCGCACGGCGCGTACGAAACCGGCGTGACCGCAGCCCGCGCGGTCATTGGCGAGGCCGCGACGATCGCATAAGGAGCGGCGATGGGCCTTATCCGCATTGCCGCCAAGATCGTCTTCGCCTTCGTCCTGATCACGGTCGCGTGGGTCGGCATCTACCGCTTCGTGCCGGTGCCGTTCACCTGGACGATGATGGGCGACGTCATCAACGGCCACGGCGTCACGAAGGACTGGATGCCGCTGTCGGAGATGGACCCGGACATGGCGCGCGCGGCGATCGCCGGGGAGGATTCGCGATTCTGTTCGCATCATGGCTTCGATTTCAAGGCGATGGCGGGGGCGGCGGCGCGTAATGCGCAGGGCGGGCGGATCCGCGGCGGCTCGACGATCAGCCAGCAGACCGCGAAAAACGCGTTCCTGTTTCAGGGCGGCGGCTATGTGCGGAAGGCGTTCGAGGCGTATTTCACCGTGCTGATCGAGACGCTGTGGGGGAAGCGGCGGATCATGGAAGTGTATCTCAACATCGCCGAGACGGGGATCGGGACGTACGGCGCGAACGCGGGGGCTATTCGGTACTTCAACCACGATGCTTCGCGGCTGTCGCCGATGGAGGCGGGGCGGATTGCCGCTGTTTTGCCGTTGCCGAAGAAGCGGGCTGCGATCGATCCTCATGGGTTTGTGCGGAAGCATGGGAATACGTTGTCGCGACGGGTTTCGGTGGTGCGGAACGATGGGTTGGATAGCTGTCTGCGGTGAGGGCCAACAAGACCGCCAGCTAAAGTCGCCACCCCGGCGAAGGCCGGGGGCCAGTTGGAAAGGTGCTCGTGACGACCGCCACGTCGAGTTATCACCGTTCCCCAACTGGGCCCCGGCCTTCGCCGGGGTGGTGCCAAATCTCTGCTCTTGCTCCAAGGCCCTATGTTCTCCCGCCGAGGCGGGAGCCCAGCGTGTGTCCCCGCCTTCGCGGGGACACACGCTGGTTTACTGCGTGGACTTCTCGACCGCGTCGCCAGCCTTGTCGGCTGCACTGCCGACGCTCTTCGCCGCTGATGTAATCGCGGCGTCCTTGCTGTTCTGTGCGCCCTGGCGGCTGAACAGGTAATAGCCGCCGATCAGGACCGCGATCAGCAGGACGATGCCGATCAGCATGCCGCTACCGCCGCCGCGGCGTTCGATGATCGTGGTGTGGGTGGTCGGCGTTTCGACGATGCGCTCTTCGGCCATTTTGACTCTCCCTGATTACTGAAGAGCGCAACGCCGACCGAAGAACGATTGTTCCCGTGCCGAAACGAACCCGATCTGGTTCAGAACGGCAGCTTGAAGCCCGGTGGCAGCTGCAGGCCGCTGGTCATCTTCGACATCTCGCTGCCCGATACCGCGTCGGCCTTCGCCCGCGCGTCGTTGAAGGCGGCCGTGAGGAGGTCCTCGAGCATCTGCTTCTCGCTCACCTGCATCAGCGAATCGTCGATCGCGATGTTGATGATACGGCCCTTGGCGGACGCCTTCACCTTGACCAGACCGCCGCCGGATGCGCCCTCGACCTCGATCGTGTCGAGATTGGCCTGGGCCTTTTCCATCTCGTTCTGGACGTTCTGCGCCATGGCGAGGATTTCATCGATATTCTTCATGCGTTGCTCCTTTGGCCGGGCCACGATTCGAGCTGGGCGTCGGGAAACGCTGCCACCGCGGCCTTCATGATGGGGGATTCGAGAATAGCTTGGCGCACCGCGGCGTCGGCAGCGTCCTGCGCCTCGCGCAGCGTCGGCTCACCGGGAGCGTCGACGATCGACACTTTCCACGCGGTCCGCGTCACGCTCTTCAGCAGCGTGTTGAGCTCGGCGAGCGTGTCGGCCGAGACCGGACGGCTGCCGCTGAGGACGAATTCTGGCGGCGAATAACTGACGACGCGTGCGCCGTGACGAAGACGCGCGGCGATCGCGAGGCCACCTGATTCATCGAGCAGATCGACCAGCGCTTCGAACGTCGGCGGCAGGATCGGGCCGGTCGCGACGGGTTCGGGCGCCTTCGCAGCGGATCCAGCGTTCCAGGGCGGCGCTTCGCCGGACGGGGGTGTAGGTGGCGGCGGCGCCGTTGGTGCAGCCGCAGGGGTCGCACCGCTGGCGATCTGGCGGGCAAGCTCGCCGGGGTCGGGCAGCGTCGAGGCGTAGATCGCCCGCAGCAGCGCCATTTCCGCGGCCTCAATTGGCAGCGCGGCCTTCGCGACCTCGTCATGGCCCTTGAGGAACAGCTGCCACAGGCGGTGCAACGCGGGATAGCCCAGCGATGCCGCCCATTCCTCGCGTGCCGCACGCTCCTCCATCGGCTGCGCGGCGTCCGCCGGCGTGCCGACCTTCGTCAGCGTGATGCCGTGGATGGTTTCGAGCAGCGAGCGGAGCACCGACAGCGGGTCGACGCCGTAATCATATTGCCGGCGCATGGAGGCGAGCGCCCCTGCCCCGTCGCCGGCGAGGATCAGCGTCAGCAGGTCACGCACCGCACCGCGGTCCGACAGGCCGAGCATCTGGCGGACCGCATCGGCCGTCACGCCGCCGCCTTCGAGCCCGGCGTGCGCGATCGCCTGGTCGAGGATCGACAGGCCGTCGCGCGCCGAGCCTTCCGCGGCGCGGGCGATCAGCATCAGCGCCTCGGGATCGGCGGTGACGCCCTCTTCGGTCGACACCCAGGCGAAGTGCTTGGCGAGCTGTTCGGCGGAGATGCGGCGCAGGTCGAATCGCTGGCAGCGCGAGAGGACCGTCACCGGGACCTTGTTCACTTCGGTGGTCGCGAACAGGAATTTCACATGGGGTGGCGGTTCCTCCAGCGTCTTCAGCAGCGCGTTGAACGCGTTCTTCGACAGCATGTGGACTTCGTCGATGATGTAGATCTTGAAGCGCGCGGTGACCGCCGAATAGCGTGACGCGTCGATGATCTCGCGGACGTCGTCGACACCGGTATGGCTGGCGGCGTCCATCTCGATCACGTCGATATGGCGGCCCTCGGCGATCGCGCGGCAGGGTTCGCAGACGCCGCAGGGGTCGATCGTCGGGCCACCGTCGCCGTCGGGGCCGATGCAGTTGAGGGCCTTGGCGATGAGGCGCGCGGTCGAGGTCTTGCCCACGCCGCGGACGCCGGTCATCAGGAAGGCGTGCGCGAGCCGGTCGCGCTTGATCGCGTTGCCGAGCGTCTGGACCATCGCGTCCTGCCCGATCAGCTCGGAAAAGGTCTGCGGACGGTATTTGCGCGCGAGTACGCGGTAGGCGGGGGCGTCCGGTGCTTTGGCCGGCTGCGGGGGTTCGCCAAGGTCGAAGGAATCTGACATTGCGGCCGTCATAGCGGGTGCTGCGCGCGCTGTCGAAGGGGAGTGAAGTGCAGGAAGTGCAGACGCTGGGAAGGGTCTGCACTTCGCTCGCCGGATGGGTAACGGAGGATTGGCGCGGGGCTGTTTATGGGAGGCGTGCGGGGCATGCGCCGATCTTGGCACAGCGTTGCGCCGTAGGACAATGATTCGGAACGTTTCGGGAACGCGTAGGGCCGTAATATGTTTTGCGGGCTACGAGATCAGGAGAAGGTTGGAAGTGCGCTGCGGCTGAGCCGCATCGTCAGACGGCGCTTTGCGCCGCTGGCCGCGCTCATGCCAGTCTTCTGGCATTCGCGGTGGGAGCCGGGACGACCCGTGGCTGGGTCGTTGTGGCTGCTTCCTTCCGGATCTGACCAAGTTGGCGACGACCACGTCCGCCCGACTCCCGCGGCGCATATGGCGGGGTCGGGCGGGATGATCAAGCCGCTTTAATACGAGCGCCCTGACTTAGCGGCCCTGATTTAGCGGTTGTAGCGGACCGTGCGGCAGACGCGCTGGCGGTGATGGTTGCGGTACACGTTGCGGCAGACCTGACGCGTGCGGACGACGTGGCGACGGTAGCCGGGACGGCGATCGGTGTGGCGGACGACGGTGCGCTCATGGACGACCGTGCGCTGGGCCGATGCCTCGGCGGCGATGCCGACGGGGGCAAGCCCGGTCAGCGCGACAAGACCGGCGGCGGCGAGCGTGAACAACTTCATGATATTCTCCTGCTGGGGCGGGCCCTAAAGACCCTGCAACCTATGTTAACAAACCAACTTCGGTCGTTACGGTTCCGTATCAGCGGTGGAAACACCGGCGAACCGGGCCGTAATAGCCACGTTCGATCCGGCAGACGACACGCGACCGGCCGTATCCACGTGGGCCGCGATACCCGTAACCGCCCCGATAGCCGCCCCGATAGCCGTCGTCGTATCCGCGGTAGCCGCGGCGGGGGCCGTCCCAGCGGCGTCCGTCGTGCCAGCCACGATCGCCACCACGCGGACCATGCCAGCCGGGGCCGCCACGCGGGCCGTCCCAGCCGTAGCGCTGCGCATCGGCGGGGGCTGCGGCGAACAGCGTTCCGGTGGCAAGCGCGCCGGCGGCGAACAAGGCGATGATCTTCATGTTGGATACTCCTCTCAGGCCCCGTACACTGGGGCGATGGAAGGATAATCGGCTTTGCGCCGTGCACGTTCCCTGAACCGGCCGTTGTCATCCTGTAAGTTTTGCTGACCTAACCGGGGATCCGCACGGTCAGTCCATCGAGCGCCCCTGTGAGGTGGATCTGGCAGGCGAGCCGGCTGGTCCGCGTTGCGTTATGCGCGAGATCGAGCATGTCCTCCTCGTCGGCGCTCGCCGGGGGGAGGCGCGCGAAATCGGCGGGGTCGACGATGACATGGCAGGTCGCGCAGGACAGCTGGCCTTCGCAGGTGCCTTCGAGCGGCTGATCATGCGTCTGCGCGACGTCGAGCAGGCGGTCGCCCACGGTCGCGGCGGCGCTGGTGATCGTGCCATCGCGCGCGATGAAGCGGACGATCATGGCCATTGCGCCTTGGCTGCGGCGACGATCGCATCGATCGCGTCGCGGAGTTCGGTTTCGCCCGTGTAGCGGCCGAAGCCGAGGCGGATGCTGGAGCGCGCCTGCGCTTCGGTGAGGCCAATCGCGCGGAGCACGTGGCTGGAACGGCCCGATCCGCTGGCGCAGGCGGACCCCGCGGAGAACGCGATATCGCGCAGGTCGGACATCAGGCGGTTCACGTCGAGGCCTTCGCGGCGGATGTTGAGGTTGCCGTGATAGCGGGGGTCGATGGCGCCGTTGATCGTCCAGTCAGGGCCGAGACGGTCAAGCGCCAGCGTCCAGAGGCGGTCGACATGCGCCGCATCATGCTCCTTGCGATCCGCCATGAGTTGCGCGGCAATGCCGAAGCCTGCGCAAAGGGCGGGCGAGAGCGTGCCGGAGCGGCCGGGGGCTTCCTGCCCGCCGCCATGCATCAGCGGGGCGAGGTCGACGCCTTCGCGGATCCAGAGCGCGCCGATGCCCTTGGGGCCGTGGATCTTGTGCGCGGAGATGGCGATCAGGTCGACGGTGTCGGGAACGGTCACGCGACCATAGCCTTGGACCGCGTCGCAGAGCATCAACGCGCC
The DNA here is from genome assembly GCF_900115295.1 of Sphingomonas sp. OK281. Taxonomy (GTDB): domain Bacteria; phylum Pseudomonadota; class Alphaproteobacteria; order Sphingomonadales; family Sphingomonadaceae; genus Sphingomonas. Next base: position 93,836 of record NZ_FOVZ01000003.1, read on the forward strand.
GGCTGCATGGGCGATTTCGGCGAGCGCGGCGATCGGTTGCGTGACGCCGATCTCGTTGTTGACGAGCATCGCGGCGACGAGGCCGGTGCCGGGTTGGAGTGCGGCACGGGGTGTGTCGGGGTCGACTGGCGAGGGTCGACATTCAACTTCCCCCCTCCCTGGGAGGGAGGGGTTGGGGGTGGGTTGGCCAGTTTTTGCCGCCGACGTTCGATCATACGCAAGCCGACCCACCCCCGACCCCTCCCTTTCAGGGAGGGGAGAAGAGTCGGGCTGGCTACCGGCACGTCTAATGTCGCTCCACAATAGGCCGTCTACGTTGACTGGGAGGATCGTGACGGGGCGTCCCCTCGTGCCTTCCGCTGCGGCCGTGTCGAGTACCGCGGCATGTTCGGTAGCGAGCGTCACGATCGGGCCGGTCGTGCCCTTGATCGCCCAGTTGAGCGCCTCGGTCGCGCCGCTGGTGAAGGCGACGCGACCGCCGGGGGGAAGCAGCGCGGCCACCTGGTCGCGCGCGACTTCGACCGCGGCTTTGGCGCGGCGGCCCTCGCGGTGCGGGGAGTGCGGGTTGGCGTGCTGCGATTCGAGCCAGGGGAGCATCGCGGCAAGCGCTTCGGGTGCGAGCGGGGTGGTCGCCTGGTAGTCGAGATAGGTCATGCGGCTCGCCTTATGTCGCGAGCGATGCGCGTCCAGGCGTCGGCGAACTGCGCGACGTCGTCGGGTGTCGTGGTCCAGCCGAAGCTGACGCGGACGACTTCGGCGGCGGCCTCGGCGGAATAGCCCATCGCCGCCAGGACGTGGCTCGGGCGCATGCTGCCCGACGAACACGCGCTGCCGGCGGAGACGGCGAAATTGGCCATGTCGAGGCGGATCAGCTGCGCCGCAGAGCTGGCTCCCGGCATGCGGTAGGAGGCGATCGTCGGGATGCGCGGGGAGTTTGGCGCAACGATTTCACCGCCGACTGCTAGGATCGCTTCGTCGAGTTCGGCGCGAAGCTGGGCCATCTCGACGAACCAGTCGCGCGGCGCTTCGAGCGCGGCGGCGAAGCCCAGCGCACCGGGCAGGTTCTCGGTACCACCACGATAGCCGCGCTCCTGCCCGCCGGTCGGGTCGAGCATCCCGAGATCGCGGACCAGCAGCGCACCGATACCGGGGGGGCCGCCGAGCTTGTGCGCGGAAACGATGATCAAGTCGGCGTCGGGGAGCGAAAGCTTGCCCGCGGTCTGCGAGCAATCGGCTATCCAGAGCCCGGCAGGTCGATCCTGGAGGACGCCAGTTTCGCTGTTCGCGGACTGCAGCGCGGTCGCCTGGGCGCCCTCCCCGTTCACGACGATACCGCCTGAATCGACGTCCAGCATCATGGGCTGTTCGGCCGCGCGAAGAACCGCGTCATGCTCGACTGCGGCGACAGCGACGCCGGGCCGGCCGCGCAAGGCCAGCGCGGCGGACTCGCTTGCGCCGCTCGTCAGGATCACGTGATGCGGCCAGTCCAGTGCCTGCGCGATCCGCTTTCGCGCATCCTCCAGCGCAGCCCGTGCCGCGCGGCCCTCGGCATGCGGCGAGGACGGGTTCGCCCAGCGCGCCATGCCTGCCATCACTGCCGCCACGGCCTCGGGGCGCATCGGTGTGGTGGCGGCGTGATCGAGGTAGATGCGGGACAGGGTCGGTTCCAATTGCGGAAAGGGGCGTGTCGCCTATATAATGCAGATCACCCCGCACTCCACCCGAGTGCGTATCCCAGCTCGCGAGTGCCCATGCCAGAAGTCATTTTCCCCGGTCCCGAAGGCCGTCTCGAAGGTCGTTTTGCGCCGGGGCCGCGTCCGCGCGCACCCGTCGCGATGATCCTGCACCCGCATCCATCGGCCGGTGGCACGATGAACAACGCGATCGTGCAGCAGCTGTACAAGACCTTCCAGCGGCGCGGCTTCGCAACGCTGCGGTTCAACTTCCGCGGCGTGGGGAAGAGCCAGGGCGTGTTCGATAACGGCGTCGGCGAACTGAGCGATGCGGCGAGCGCGCTCGACTGGGTACAGAGCTTTCATCCCGAGGCGCAGACGACCTGGATCGCGGGCGTGAGCTTCGGTGCGTGGATCGGCATGCAGCTGCTGATGCGCCGGCCGGAGATTCGCGGGTTCATCTCGGTCGCACCGCCGGCGAACCTCTACGACTTCACGTTCCTCGCGCCTTGCCCGTCGAGCGGGATCATCATCCAGGGCGAGGCCGACGAGGTCGCGACGCCGGGCGCGACGCAGAAGCTGGTGGACAAGCTGCGGACGCAGAAGCACATCACGATCCATCACGACACGATCCCGAAGGCGAACCACTTCTTCGAGCATGAGATGCCCGAGCTGATGGGGAGCGTGGACAAGTATCTCGACATGCGGCTCGACCCGAACTCGCCGATCCGGTGATCCTGTCCTTCTCCCCTCGGGGAGAAGGTGGCGCGGCAGCGTCGGATGAGGGGGAGTCGGGATATGCTGGCTCTCCCCAACTCCCCTCTCCCTTCCCACCGCAAGCGCGGCGGGCCCCTTCCCTCTCCCCGGAGGGGCGAGGGAGTTATAGCGTCCAGATGGCTACGTTGGTTAGCAGGACCGCGGCCATTACCAGCATCAGTATGCCCTTCTTCTTGTCGCGCTTCTTCGTGATGAGCGCGATGCCGCCGAACAGGCAGGCGAACATTCCCAGCATTGCTATCGCAGGCGCCGCTGAAGCGATCGAGGTCAGCGCGGCGTTCATGCGGCCATTGCCTTGGCATAAGCGGCTAGGTCGACGTTGCCGCCGGACAGGATGACGAGCAGGCCGGGTTCGAGCTTCACCTTGCCAGACAAGACCGCGGCGAGCCCGACTGCGCCGCCCGGTTCGATCACCAGGCGCAGTTTCTCCGCCGCCCAGCGCTGTGCAGCCGCGATCTCCGACTCGCTGACGGCGACGCCGGTCGCGTCGCGGCGGGACAGGACGTCGAAGGTCAGCGGGGACACGCGCAAGGTCTGGAGCGAGTCGCAGGCGGTGGGCGGCGGGTTGGGGCCGACGGGTTCGATCCATGATGCCTCCAGCGAGCGGCGCATGTCGTCCCAGCCCTCGGGCTCGACGACGGTGATCGCGCTGTCCTTAAGCGCCAGCGCGATGCCTGCTGACAGGCCACCGCCGCCGCAGGGGATAACGACGCGGCTTGGCACGCCCATGCCTAGCGCCGCCATCTGTACGGCAGCCTCGATCCCCGTGCTCCCCTGCCCCTCGATGATCCACGGGTCGTCGAAGCTCGGCACCAGTGTCGCGCCCCGCGCTTCGGCCAGCCCTGCGGCGATGGTCTCGCGGCTTTCGGTGGCGCGGTCGTAGGTCACCACCTCTGCACCCAGAGCCAGGGTCGACTCGCGCTTCAGGCGTGGCGCATCCGACGGCATCACGATCGTCGCTGCGATGCCCAGGCGTTTCGCCGCCCAGGCCACACCCTGCGCGTGATTGCCCGACGAGAACGCGACGACACCTTTTTGTCGTGTCGCCTCGTCCAATGCGGTGAGCCGATGCCACGCGCCGCGAATCTTGAATGCGCCGATTGGTTGCAACGATTCGGCCTTGAAAGCGACCGGTACGCCTTTGATTTCGCTTACAAACAGCGGCGTCGGCGGGAGTATCCGCGCGATCTTCTCCGCGGCGTCCCGCACACCTGCCCGCGTCGGTTGTCGCAAAATCGTCACACATCGTCTCCTACGCGCCAAACGCTATTTACATGGGGGGCGCGTAACCCTAGATCGCGCTTCCGCTGCCCCATGGGACTTCCAACCGCAAGGCAGTGTTTTTGTAATTTGTCTCAGGACATTGGAGGTCCCTTGAATTGGTCAAGCATCATATCGCGCTGGGGTTAGCGAAAGCCCATTCGACCGCCGACACCTCCCACATCGGGAGCGGCATCGACATCGCTAAAGGGCGTCCGGTCAATCCGGTCACGCTCGTTCGTCCGCACGCTGCTGCGCGCGCCGCTCGGTTCTTCGTCGAGAAGTTCCCGGGCCGCTCGATGTATGCGGTGAAGGCGAACCCGTCTCCCGAACTCCTGCAGATCCTGTGGGACAATGGCATCACGCATTACGACGTGGCGTCGATCGCCGAAGTGCGCCTGGTCGCACGGACGCTGCCTGGGGCTACGCTCTGCTTCATGCACCCGGTCAAGGCCGAGGAAGCGATCGCCGAGGCGTATTTCACGCACGGCGTCCGCACCTTCAGCCTCGACAGCCTGGAAGAGCTGGACAAGGTCGTTCGCGCTACGAAAGCCGCCGCCGATTTGACGCTCTGTGTGCGCCTGCGCGTGTCGTCGGAGCATTCGAAGCTGAGCCTCGCGTCGAAGTTCGGTGCGGCCCCGCATGAAGCCAAGGAGCTGCTGTTCGCGGCTCGCCAGGCAGCAGACGCGCTCGGCATCTGCTTCCACGTTGGCTCGCAGGCGATGACCCCCGAAGCGTATTCGAACGCGATGGAACGCGTCCGTGCGGCGATCGTCGAAGCGGCGGTCACGGTCGACGTCATCGACGTCGGCGGCGGCTTCCCGTCTTCGTATCCCGGCATGGAGCCCCCGCCGCTCGAGCATTTCTTCGAGACGATCCACCGTGCGTTCGAATCGCTGCCGGTCAGCTATTCGTCCGAGCTGTGGTGCGAGCCGGGCCGGGCATTGTGCGCGGAATATTCGTCGATCATCGTGCGTGTCGAGAAGCGTCGCGGGACCGAGCTGTACATCAACGACGGCGCATATGGCGCGCTGTTCGATGCGGCGCATATCGGCTGGCGTTTTCCGGTCGAGCTGCTCCGCGAGCCGGACAGCCGTGCCAAGGACATGGAGTTCAGCTTCTATGGTCCGACGTGCGACGACATGGATTACATGGTCGGCCCGTTCATGCTGCCCGCGGATACGAAGGCCGGCGATTACATCGAGATCGGCATGCTCGGCGCCTACGGCTCGGCGATGCGGACCGCGTTCAACGGGTTCGGATCGGACGAGACGGTGATCGTTGCCGACGAGCCGATGGTCTCGCTGTATGGCGAGCGGTTCGAGGACCGTGCGTCGAACGTCGTCAAGCTGTAACCAACACTAAGTAATCGTTCGCCCTTCGTCTTCCCCTCCCGCTCGCGGGAGGGGACCGAGGGGTGGGCGCGCGTTTTCCACATCCGGCGCGTTCGCGGTGAGCGCGCGCCCACCCCCTAGCCCCCTCCCGCAGGCGGGAGGGGGGATCAGGAGAAATTAGACATGACCGAAGACACCCGCATCGACGCGCAGCGCAAGGCGGAACTCCTCTCGACCACCGTCGAGCATATCGACATCACCAGCTTCGACGCGCGGCCGATCGTCGACGCGATGAAGAAGATGTCGTTCACCAGCCGCGATCTCGGCCGTGCGACCGACATCTACAACCAGATGCTGGCCGACAAGGACTGCACGATCTTCCTCGTGATCGCAGGCTCGACGAGCGCCGGCGGCTGCATGGACCTGTATGCCGAGCTGCTGCGCAACAACATGATCGACGGCATCGTCGCGACCGGCGCGACGATCGTCGACATGGATTTCTTCGAGGGCCTCGGCCACAAGCATTACCAGGCGCTCGAAGTGCCGCACGACGACGTGCTGCGCTCGCTGATGATCGACCGGATCTACGACACCTATATCGACGAGGAGGAGCTCCAGCACGTCGACCACACGATCTTCGAGATCGCCGAGACGCTCGAGCCGCGCGCCTATTCGAGCCGCGAGTTCATCCGCGAGATGGGCAAGTATCTCGTCGAGCACGGCAAGAAGGAGAACAGCCTCGTCAAGCTCGCCTACGAGCATGACGTGCCGATCTTCTGCCCGGCGTTCGTCGATTCGTCGGCAGGCTTCGGTCTGGTCAAGCATCAGGTCGACGCGGTGAAGGCGGGCAAGCCGTACATGGTCCTCGACGCGATCGCCGACTTCCGCGAGCTCACCGAGATCAAGATCAAGGCGGGCACCACGGGCCTGCTGATGATCGGCGGCGGCGTGCCGAAGAACTTCATTCAGGACACCGTCGTCTGCGCCGAAATCCTCGGTCACGACGACGTCCAGGTCCACAAGTACGCGGTGCAGATCACCGTCGCCGACGTCCGCGACGGTGCGTGCTCGTCGTCGACGCTGCAGGAGGCGGCTTCGTGGGGCAAGGTCAACACGGGCATCGAGCAGATGGTGTTTGCCGAAGCCGGTTCGGTCATGCCGCTGCTGGCGTCGGATGCGTATCATCGGGGGCTCTGGAAGGACCGTCCGGTCCGCAAGTGGGGCGCGAGCTTCGACAAGGCCTGAACTTACGATCCTTCCCCGCCAGGGGGAGGTGGCAGGCGCTTGCCTGACGGAGGGGGCGGACACGGAGCCGATGGTATCGCCGCCTCCCCCTCCGTCGCTTCGCGCCACCTCCCCCTGGCGGGGGAGGATCAGATACCGTTGCTCCTGTGGGGCAATTGATGCAGCCTCCTTCGGATAACCGGGGGAGGCTTTTTCGTGCATAGTGATATCCTGCGACCGATGGTGGTGCTGATCGCGTGGACGCTCGTGATGCTGGGCTGGACGCTCGCCACCCGCCTGCCGGCGATGAAGGCGGCGGGCGTCGACATGGGGAAGCTGGTCGGGACCAAGGCGGCCGACGCGGACCGCGGGCTGCCAGCGAACATCCAGTGGAAGGCGCACAACTACAATCATCTGATGGAGCAGCCGACGCTGTTCTACGGGGTCTGCGCGGTGCTGGCGCTGAGCGGCACGGGCAACGGGGTCAACGCCTGGATCGCCTGGGCGTATGTCGGTCTGCGGATCGTGCACAGCGTGGTTCAGGCGACGACCAATCGCGTCCGCCACCGGTTCGTCTTCTTCATGCTGTCGAGCCTGATGCTTGTCGCACTGACGCTGCACGCGGCGCTCGCGGTATTCTGACGGTCATTTCCCGAAATAATTACCGATCGTGTCAGGCTCCCCTCCCCGAGCGTGCGCGGATCGTCTAGACTTGCGGCATGACTTTCGATCGCCGTTCGCTCCTCACCTTCCCGCTCGCCGCCGGGCTGACGCTCCCGGCTTTTGCCCGGAGTGGTGGACAGTTCACCGCCGCGCAACCGCGGGCGCCGGATGTGCCGATGTGGCCGCCCGCCGAGCGATTTGCGCTCTGGCCCGGTATCCCGGCAGGCGCGCCGAACCCGCTGCCGATCCCGCAGCCGCGCATGCCGCGCTATCCCGACGGCTATCGTGACTTCCAGATGCACGGCGTGGTGCGGCCCGAGGTCGGCGTGTTTCGCCCGGCTCGGCCGGATGGTCGCGCGGTACTGATCGTGCCCGGTGGCGGCTATTCGATCACGTCGCTGCGCAACGAGGGCATCGACGTGGCGCGGGTGCTGAACGGTTTTGGGATCACCGCGTTCGTGCTGAGCTATCGGTTGCCGGGCGAAGGCTGGGCCGACCGCGCCGACGTGCCGCTGTCCGACGCGCAGCGGGCGATGCGGCTGATCCGTGCCAACGCGCGCAGCTATGGGATCAGGGCGGAGAAGCTTGGCGTGCTCGGGTTTTCCGCAGGCGGCCATCTGGCGGGATCGGTGGCCGTGCTGCACGATTTCAAGGCCTATCGCCCGGTCGACGCCGCCGATCGCCATTCGGCGAGACCGGCCTGGGCGGGTCTCATGTACGCGGTCTCCAACATGGACCCCGGCCGCAGCCATGGCGGATCGCGTGCGAACCTGCTTGGGCCGGACCCGCTGCCCGCGGTACAGGCGCGCTACGCGATCGATCGCCAGTTGAAGGCTGGCGACCCGCCACTGTTCCTCGTCCATGCCGAGGACGACACTACCGTGCCGGTCGCCAACAGCGTCGACACGCTCGCCGCGGCACGTCGGGCCGGCATCCCGGCGGAAGCGCACTTCCTCCAGCATGGTGGACACGGCTTCGGTACGCGCCTCTCGCCGCGCTCGCCGGGGTCGTTGTGGCCGCAATTGTTCGATCGCTGGATGGGCGAACTGGTCGCCGGCTGACCCTAGTCGGTCAGCATCGCGGACCTATCCGTCCCGACCGACGTTTATCCTGAAAGATCAGGAGAGCGTGATGACCCGTCCGCATGCCGAACCCCGCGACGTCTTCCATGAAAATGGCGAGGTCGTGATCGACGGGCCGGACGGGGCGGTCATCGCGATGACTCCCGAAGCGGCGTTGCGCACGGCCGGACGGCTCGACGAAGCGGCACTCGATGAGTTGATCGCGCGTGCACAACACTGTGGCACCCCGCTTTAAACGTGCCGTTCGCGGATCTTAGCGGGACTTCACCATCAGTTGACCGTCCGACGTGACCGTCGCCGTCACATTCCGATAATCGTTTATCTGCAGTCGACGGTCATCCAGCTGATGGCTCGATCCATGCGTGGCGGTGATTACCAGAACGTCCGCGCCCGCCGCCTCGCCAGCCGTGATCCCGGCGGGGGCATCCTCGAACACCAGGCAGTCGCTTGCCATGACGCCGAGGCGTTCGGCCGCGACCAGGAAACAATCGGGTGCGGGTTTGCCGTTCGGGATGTCGTCGGCGGCGATCATGGTGGCGGGCATCGGCAGGCCGGCAGCTTTCAGGCGAACTTCGGCCAGCGCGCGGGGGGCAGAGGTTACGATCGTCCAGCGCTCGGGCGGCAGGCTGGCGAGAAATGCCGCGGCACCCGCGATCGGTTCGATGTCGTCGACATCCTCCATTTCGGCGGCGGTGATCGCGGCGGCTTCCGCTACCGGGTCGACGCCGGGGAGGTTCAGGCGGCGGACCGTCTCGACCGACTGCACGCCGTGGATTGTCGGCACGAACGTCGCGGCGTCGAGGCCGTGGGCGATCGCCCATTTGGTCCAGGTGCGCTCGGCGGAGGCGATCGAGGTAAGGATCGTGCCGTCCATGTCGAACAGGAACGCGGCGTAGGTGCGGGTGGGGAGAGTCATGAGGGTGCTCGTGATGGGGTTTGCGCGGTAGGGCAAGGGCGTTTGGCCTAGCCCGCCGCACCACCCCGGCGGAGGCCGGGGCCCAATTGGCATGTCCGAGGTAACAGCGCGATACCGCTAATCAGCGCCGTTTCCCAATTGGGCCCCGGCCCTCGCCGGGGTGGTAGTGGTTGTCGTGTTTGCGGTTGCAATACGGCGGAATAGACCACACAAAGAAAAGGCCGCTCCGGTTTCCCGAAGCGACCTGTATTCTTACACTAAGCCAAAGCTTAGATGTCGTCGCCGAGTGCGCCCTTGACGCTGCCCTTGACGTTCTGCGCAGTGCCCTTGGCCTGCTGCGCTTCGCCTTCGGCTACCAGCTTCTCGTTATCGGTCGCCTTACCGACGGCTTCCTTGACGTTGCCTGCAACCTTGTTGCCTGCTGCTGCGACCTTGTCGGTGAACTCGCCCATCAGAGCCTCCACTTGCTGTGCGAACCCGCCAACCGGGCCGCTTGAACTTGCAGAGGTATAACGGCCGTCTTTACCGTGGGTTCCGTGACGTTTGCGTCATGACCTATGTTTCAGATCAACCCCGCCAATGGACTCGAAGGATCGGCATAACGACGCTGCCCCATCCGCCCGGCACGGTATGCCAGACGCCCCGATTCGACCGCGGCCTTCATCGCGGCGGCCATCATCAGCGGGTCCTTCGCCTCGGCGATCGCGGTGTTCATCAGCACGCCATCGCAACCGAGCTCCATCGCCACCGCCGCATCGGACGCCGTGCCGACACCGGCATCGACCAGCACGGGCACCCCTGCCCCCTCGACGATCAGGCGGATCGTCACGCGGTTCTGGATGCCGAGTCCCGAGCCGATCGGCGCGCCCAGCGGCATGATCGCGACCGCGCCGGCATTTTCGAGGCGCCTGGTGGCGATCGGATCGTCGACGCAATAGACCATCGGCTTGAAGCCCTCGTTGGCGAGGATCTCGGTCGCGCGCAGCGTCTCGACCATGTCCGGATAGAGCGTCTTCGCCTCGCCAAGCACTTCGAGCTTCACGAGATCCCAGCCGCCCGCTTCGCGCGCCAGTCGCAGCGTGCGAATCGCCGATTCGGCATCGAAGCAGCCAGCAGTGTTGGGGAGGTACGTGATCTTCTTCGGATCTATGAAGTCGGTCAGCATCGGAGCGTTGCGATCGGATACGTTGACGCGGCGGACCGCGACCGTGACGATCTCCGCGCCCGAGGCCTCGACCGCGGCGGCGTTCTGCGCGAAATCCTTGTACTTGCCGGTGCCGACGATCAGCCGTGACTTGAAGGTCTGGCCCGCGACAGTCCAGCTGTCGTCATGGTCGCCGCCGCCGACGAAATGCACGATCTCGAGGTCGTCGCCGTCCTCGACCATGACGTCCGCCAGGGTCGAGCGCGGCACGACTTCCATGTTGCGCTCGACCGCGATCTTCTCGGGTACGAGGCCGAGTTCGGTCGCGAGTCCTGCGAGGCTGAGCCCGGCGGAGACGCGCTTGTGCTCGCCGTTGACGGTGATCGAGACGGTGCCATCGGAATGGGGCATGGGTGCGTGATCCACTATACAGTGAAGGCGCGGCTCGACTTGTCGCGAGACGGGCCTGTAAGGAATGGCGTGACGCGCATATAGAGACCGCTCCGCAGCACCCGCAACCGACCCGTAACCGAAAGGCCGCCCTTGCCCGATACGATATTCGTCCTGAACGGCCCCAACCTCAATTTGCTGGGAACGCGGGAGCCGGAAATCTATGGCGACGAGACGCTCGACGATATCGCCGGGATGCTGGAGGACCGCGCCCGCGAGCTCGACCTGGAGATCGACATGCGCCAGTCGAATCACGAGGGCCACCTCGTCGACTGGATCCAGGAGGCGCAGGCGCGCGGTGCGAAGGCGGTGATCCTCAACGCGGGTGCGTTCACACATACCTCGGTCGCGGTGCACGACGCGATCAAGGGCGTGAAGACGCCGGTGATCGAAGTGCATCTTTCCAATCCCCACACGCGTGAATCGTTCAGGCATGTGAGCCTGGTCGGTCAGGCGGCCAAGGGTACGATCGCGGGTTTCGGCGCGCTTTCGTATCTGCTCGCGCTTGAAGCCGTCGCACGGTTCTGACAGGAGGCCCCGCCATGAACGATACAACCGAAAACGCCGGTGCGATGCAGGTCGACGTGACCCTAGTGCGCCAGCTCGCCGAACTGCTCGACACCACGCAGCTGACCGAGATCGAAGTCGAGGACGGCTCGCGCCGGATTCGCGTCGCGCGCAAGGCCGCCCAGGCAGCACCCGTCGCGCATTACGCGCCGGCGCCTGCTCCGGCCCCCGTCTCGGCACCGTTGTCGATCCCGCAGGCCGAGGTCGGCGCGTCCGCCCCCGCGATCAGCGCGAGCGCAGTCAAGTCACCGATGGTCGGCACCGTCTATCTCGCCGCCAACCCCGAGGCGAAGCCGTTCTCGACGGTCGGCCAGAAGGTCAATGCGGGCGACACGTTGCTTATCATCGAGGCGATGAAGGTGATGAACACGATCGTCGCGCCGTCGGCGGGCACCGTGACCGCGATTCTGGTCGAGAACGGCCAGCCGGTCGAGTTCGACCAGCCGCTGGTCGTGGTGGAATAATGCCGCAAATCAAGAAGCTGCTCATTGCGAATCGCGGCGAGATCGCGCTGCGGATCCACCGTGCCTGCCATGAGATGGGCATCAAGACGGTCGCGGTGCACTCGACCGCCGACGCCGACGCGATGCACGTCCGGCTCGCCGACGAGGCGATCTGCATCGGACCGCCGTCCGCCGCCGACAGCTATCTGAACATCCCGAACATCATCTCGGCCGCCGAAATCTCGGGCGCGGATGCGATCCATCCGGGCTACGGCTTCCTCAGCGAGAACGCGCAGTTCGCCGAGATCGTTGAACTCCACAACATCCTGTTCGTCGGGCCGAAGCCCGAGCACATCCGCACGATGGGCGACAAGGTCCAGGCGAAGCGCACAGCGGGCGCACTCGGGTTGCCGCTCGTCCCCGGTTCGGACGGTGCGATCAGCGACATCGCCGAGGCGAAGCGGATCGCCGAGGACATCGGCTATCCGGTGATTATCAAGGCTGCTAGCGGCGGCGGTGGTCGCGGGATGAAGGTGGTCAACGACCCCGAAGACCTCGAAACGCAGATGCAGCAGGCCGGCAGCGAGGCGAAGGCCGCGTTCGGCGACGCCACCGTCTACATGGAAAAATACCTCGGTAACCCGCGGCATATCGAATTCCAGATCTTCGGCGACGGTGAGGGCAACGCGATCCACCTGGGCGAGCGCGACTGCTCGTTGCAGCGCCGCCACCAGAAGGTGCTCGAGGAAGCCCCCTCGCCGATCATCACCGCCGAAGAACGCGAGCGGATGGGCGGGATCGTCGCCAAGGCGATGGCCGACATGGGCTATCGCGGCGCGGGGACGATCGAGTTCCTGTGGGAAGCGGGCGAATTCTACTTCATCGAGATGAACACCCGGCTCCAGGTCGAGCATCCGGTGACCGAGATGATCACGGGCCTCGATCTGGTCCGCGAGCAGATCCGCGTGGCCGAGGGTCATCCGCTGACGCTCCGTCAGGAAGACGTCCAGTTCCGCGGGCACGCGATCGAATGCCGCATCAACGCCGAGGACCCGCGCACGTTCGCGCCGTCGCCGGGGCTAGTGAAGGTGTATCATGCGCCGGGCGGGATGCATGTGCGCGTCGATAGCGGACTGTATGCGGGCTATCGCGTGCCGCCTTACTATGACTCGATGATCGCCAAGCTGATCGTCTACGGGACGACCCGGCAGGGTGCGCTGCGCCGGTTGCGGCGTGCGCTCGAGGAGATGGTGATCGAGGGCGTCACGACGACGATCCCGCTGCACCGTGCGCTGCTCGACGATCCCGAGTTCCAGGAAGGCGCGTACACGATCAAGTGGCTGGAAGAGTGGTTGGCCAAGCAGGGGGCGTAACTTCCCCACGGTACTAAGCTTGTTCTCCCGCGAAGGCGGGAGCCCAGACTGGGCTCCCGCCTTCGCGGGAGAACAAGAAGCGGTTGGGACCTGTGTTCTGGCTGACGTTAGTTTCGATATGACGGAGCATTCGTGAAGGCGACGATCTACCACAACCCGCGTTGCTCGAAGTCCCGCGAGGCGCTCGCGCTGCTGCAAGAGGCAGGAGCGGACGTCACGATCGTCGAATACCTCAAGAACCCGCCCTCCCGCGCTGAACTCGTCCGCCTCTACGACCGCGCCGGCATGACGCCGCGCCAGGGGCTCCGCATGGCCGAGGACGGCGCCAAGGCAGTCAAGCACCGCGACGCCGAGGCGATCCTCGATGCGATGATGATCGATCCGCTGTTGATCGAGCGCCCGCTGATCGAGACAGACAAGGGCGTCCGGCTCGGCCGCCCGATCGCCCGGCTGCACGAGATCCTGTGATCGGCTCCGCTGCCCTTAAATTGCGCACGCACCGTTCAGGTGCCGCAATTTCGGGCAGTGAAATCAACGATATTCCGCGGTTGCCCGAGGGCGCTGCGGCTGGCACGCTTGGTGCAAGGCGCCCTTCAGGGCGGACGGCTCGTCCGAAAGGGCGAGGGTTTCAACGACAATCGGGGGCGTACCTGTGAAAAAGATCGAAGCCATCATCAAGCCGTTCAAGCTGGATGAGGTGAAGGAAGCGCTGCACGAGATCGGCGTGAGCGGCATCACCGTGACCGAGGCCAAGGGTTTCGGCCGGCAGAAGGGCCACACCGAGCTGTACCGCGGCGCGGAATATGTCGTCGACTTCCTGCCCAAGGTGAAGCTCGAGGTCGTCGTCGAGGACGGGCTCGCGCAACGCGTCGTCGAGGCGATCGCCGCAGCCGCACAGACCGGCCGGATCGGCGACGGCAAGATTTTCGTCATCCCGGTCGAGAGCGCGCTCCGCATCCGCACCGGCGAGCGCGACGACGACGCAATCTAGTTCCGAACCGCGCATATTGCGTTGACGACGAGTGACGACATCGTCATTTGACGCGACGCAACATTGTGTGGAAATTCTGTTCCATACCGCAATTAGATTCCCCGCATGACGCGGTGGAAATCTCAAAACGAAGGGCAAGCATCATGGCGAATTCGGCCTCCGACGTTCTCAATATGATCAAGGACCAGGAGATCGAGTGGGTCGATCTGCGGTTCACCGATCCCAAGGGCAAGTGGCAGCATCTGACGATGGTCGCGAGCCTGATCGGCGAAGACGAGCTGACCGACGGCCTGATGTTCGACGGCTCGTCGATCGAGGGCTGGAAGGCGATCAACGAGAGCGACATGACGCTCAAGCCCGATCTCGACGCGGTCTATGTCGATCCGTTCTCGGCGACGCCGATGATGATTCTGATCTGCGACATCGCCGATCCGTCGACCGGCGAGCTGTACGCGCGCGATCCGCGTTCGACCGCCAAGCGCGCCGAGGCATATCTGCTGACCACCGGCGTCGGCGACACCGTGTATGTCGGCCCCGAAGCCGAATTCTTCATGTTCGACGACGTCCGCTTCGAGAACAGCTATTCGACCAGCTACTACAAGATCGACGACATCGAGCTGCCGGGCAATTCGGGTCGCGAATATGAGGGCGGCAACCTCGGCCACCGCCCGCGCGCCAAGGGCGGTTACTTCCCGGTCGCGCCGGTCGACAGCGCCGTCGACATCCGCGGCGAGATGGTCTCGACGATGATCGAGATGGGTCTGCCCTGCGACAAGCATCACCACGAGGTCGCGGCCGCACAGCACGAGCTGGGCCTGACGTTCGGCACGCTGACGCAGACCGCGGATCGCATGCAGATCTACAAGTACGTCGTCCACCAGGTCGCGCATGCGTACGGCAAGACCGCGACGTTCATGCCGAAGCCGATCAAGGAGGACAACGGTTCGGGGATGCACACGCATTTCTCGATCTGGGAAGGCAAGACCCCGCTGTTCGCCGGCAACGGCTATGCGGGCCTGAGCGACATGTGCCTGTATTTCATCGGCGGCATCATCAAGCACGCCAAGGCGGTCAACGCGTTCACCAACCCGTCGACCAACAGCTACAAGCGCCTCGTCCCCGGCTACGAAGCACCGGTGCTGCTCGCCTACTCGGCACGCAACCGCTCGGCATCGTGCCGCATTCCGTACGGCACCGGCCCCAAGGCGAAGCGCGTCGAAGTGCGCTTCCCGGACGCGCTGGCCAACCCGTATCTCGCCTACGCGGCGCTGATGATGGCCGGCATGGACGGCATCCTCAACAAGATCCATCCGGGCGAAGCGATGGACAAGAACCTGTACGACCTGCCGCCGGCAGAACTCGCGCAGGTCCCGACCGTCGCGGGTTCGCTCCGCGAGGCGCTCGAATGCCTGCTGGCCGATCACGACTTCCTGCTGAAGGGCGACGTGTTCTCGAAGGATCAGATCGAGAGCTATGTCGAGATCAAGTACGCTGAGGTTGCGCGTTGGGAGATGACGCCTAGCCCGGTTGAATATGACATGTACTATAGCGGGTGAGCTGCCGAGCCGGCAGCGGTGCGCGAGAGCGCACAGCCGCTGTCGGCCGGCGTCGCGAGTAGCGACGACCGACGGCGTGGCTTCGCCACGTCGCTGAATTGGAAGAGGGCGCACGGAGCAATCCGGGCGCCCTCTTTCTTTAAGGCCTAACGAACCCTCTTCCCGGCGCGTTCAATGGGAGGAGAGATCAGGCCGGCGCCCCTTCCGTCATTCCCGCGGAGGCGGGAACCCACACTGGCTGACGGCGCGATCGAAGCGCGAGTGGTCGAGTTTATGGATCCCCGCCTGCGCGGGGATGACGATGGGGTCGAGGATGACGAACGGCATGGCCCGATGTCCGCGCCAAGCTTGTTTCCCCGCGAAGGCGGGGACCCAGTCTGGGCTCCCGCCTTCGCGGGAGAACAAGAAGGGGTAGCCTCGGTTAACTTCGCGCCGTGAGGCTGATTGATCGACCGCTAGAGCCACCCATATCCCGTCCAAGACGCACCGCCCCCAAAACCCAAGGAACACCCGTGACCGAAGACAACGGCAACAGCGCCGGACGCGCCATCCCGAGCGGCCGCCTCGCCCGCCTCGGCGTCTTCGGCAAACTCGCGGGCGGCGTCGCCGGCGGCGTAGTAGCAGAAGGCGCGCGCCGCCTAGCAAATGGCGAACGCCCCAAGATCGGCGATCTCCTCCTCACCCTCGCCAACGCCACGCGCGTCGCCGACCAGCTCTCGCACCTCCGTGGCGCCGCGATGAAGCTGGGGCAGATGATCTCGATGGACGCGGGCGACATGCTCCCGCCCGAACTCGCGACCATCCTCGCCCGCCTGCGCAACAACGCGAACCACATGCCGCCGCAGCAGCTCGATCGCGTGCTTGCCGCCGAATGGGGCAAGGACTGGCGCCGCCGGTTCGCGCATTTCCAGGCGCACCCGGTCGCTGCGGCCTCGATCGGCCAGGTCCACCGCGCGCGCCTGCCAGACGGCACCGAACTGGCGATCAAGGTCCAGTATCCCGGTGTGAAGGAAAGCATCGACGCCGACGTAGACAACGTCGCGACGCTGCTGCGCGTGTCGGGCATGCTCCCCAAGTCGCTCGACATCGCGCCGTTGCTCGACGAGGCGAAGAAGCAGCTTCACGAGGAAGCCGATTACCTCCGCGAAGCGCAGATGCTCGCACGCTACGGCGACCTGCTCGCCGACCAGTCGCAGTTCGTCGTGCCCACACTCTATTCCGAGCTCACCACGCCACGAGTCCTCGCGATGAGCTTCGTCACCGGCGTGCCCGTCGAGACGCTGGAAACCGCGTCGCAGGATGTCCGCGACCGGGTGATGCACGACCTGATCTCGCTCGTGCTGCGCGAGCTGTTCGACTGGCGGCTGATGCAGACCGATCCGAACTTCGCCAACTACCGCTGGCAGCCCGAGACGGAAAAGCTGGTCCTGCTCGATTTCGGCGCCGCCCGTCCCCTGCCCGCCGAGACCGGCGACGGGTATCGCCGCCTGCTTACCGCAGCCCTCGCCGGCGACCGTGACGCGGTACGCGAAGCCGCAATCGCCGCCGGGTTCCTCGGCGAGGCGGCCGTGCTCCAGCACCGCGCACTGGTCGACCGCATGATCGACGTCATCCTCGCCGAACTCGCCAAGCCCGGCCCGTTCGACTTCGGCGACCGCGCGTTCGTCGGCGTGCTGCGCGAACAGGGCACCGAGATCGCGCGCGACCGCGATACCTGGCACTTGCCGCCGATCGACACGCTGTTCGTCCAGCGTAAGATCAGCGGCACCGCCTTGCTCGCCGCGCGCCTCAGGGCGCGGGTCGACATTCGCACGATGGTCGCCGCCTATTGCGACGGCGTGCCATCGTGAGGATCAGCGTAACTTCAGCGCGCGCTTCACGCTCGCCCAGCTGACATACTTGAAGTTTTGTGTGGCCGGTGCGTTGTCGCCGTCTTGAGCGACGAACAGGCCCTGAGGGTAGGCGGGGCCGAAGTTGCCGAGCATCAGCTCGATCCCGTCGGTATCGCTGGTACCGTCAATCGCGCCCCCGCCGATGCGGAAGCGACCGGCATAGGTGACGCCCGGCAGGCGGTAGAGCGTGTAGGCGTTGTCGCCCTGGCTCGACACGACGAGATAGCCGCCGTTCCTGCCCGACGGGGCGAGCGCGAGCCCTTCCGCGTCGGCGACCAGCGTCTTGCCGTCGACCTTGGCGATCGCAGTTGCGGTGACCGGCGCGGATGGGTCTGCGTCGAAGCGCCAGAGGCCGACATCTTCCTCGGCGACGTAGAGCTGCCCGGTGCGATCATCGACGACGCAGCCTTCGGACTGGGTGCCGAGTTTCATCGAGCGGACCGTCGTGACCTTGGGCGATGCGCCGGACAGGTCGATCGCGACCTGGTCGATGCGGCCGTCCTTCAACACGACGAAGCCGAACAGCGCGTGGTCGCGCGCGCGGGTCCAGAGGCACATGCCGTAGGCCTCGCCCGGACCGACCGGGAAGCGGCCGAGGGGCACGAGCTTCGCCGCCGCCGTGTCGAGCGTGAACAGCGAGACATGTGCGGTGGCGATGTCGGCCCGGTCGCTGGCAGCGGCGATCACGCGCGTCCCCAGATCGCGCAAGTCGACGTTGTTGAGCCGCGCGGCCGGGGTGAAGCTCAGGCGCTTGCCCGTCAGGCTGTAGACGTGGATTCCCGCCTTCTTGTCGGTGCCGATGACGAGGCTCTTCGCCAGATCGCCCGCGTCGCGCCAGATCGCGGGATCGTCCGCGGCATCGGCGGCGGTGTCGACCGGGTCGGTCTCGGCGGTCGCGGCGACCATCGGCGCCTCGACCGCCACCGGGGTCGAGGTCGTTGCACATCCCGCCAGCAATATCGCGATGAAGGGCAGCATGCGCATCAGAACGTCACCCGTACGCCGCCGGTGTAGCGCCGGCCGAACGTCTCATGCTCGATCGTGTACGCCGACGATCCGACATAGCGACGGCCCGGCCCGTTCAGCAGATTGGCGAAATCGCCGTAGATCTCGACATTGCCGTTGATCGCATAGCGTACCGACGCGTCGAGCTCGTTGTCCTTGGCCCAGTAGAAATCGCCGCCATCGACACCGCGGACGGTGCCGCCGACGTCCGCCACGGAGCCGATCGCGTCGAGCCACGCCGACCGGTTCTGGTACGAGACACGCGCGGAGAAGCCGTATTTCTCGTAATAGCCGATCAGATTGTAGATCGCGTCGGATGCACCCGGCAGTGGCACTTTGCGCGACGGGATGCCTGCGCTGGCAGGTGTATCGGCGCGGCTCTTGTTGATCGTCGCGTTGAGCTGGACCCCGAAGCCCCCCATCCAGTCCGGCAGCCCGAGGTCGGCGGTGAAGGGGTCGAGCTGCTGCTGGATCGCGCCCTCGATCCCCATGATGTAGCCTTTGCCGCCGTTGACGATCGTCGAGTAGAGATAGCCCGACCGATCGACGCCGCCAGTGTTCAGCGTCGCCCGCCCGAAGGTTTCGGTCGAGTCGAACAACACGTCGGTGACGTGCTTGTAATAGGCGCCGATCGAGATGAAGCCGCGCGGCATGGTGTAATATTCGACGTAGAGATCGGCGCCCTTGGCCTTTTCGGGCTTGGCATCGGGATTGCCGCCGGAGATCGTCGCGTCGGCATCGTTATAGCTCAGGTTCGGGCGCAGCTGGTCGTAATCGGGGCGTGCCGCGCCGGTATTGAACGACAGCCGCGCCTTCATCCGATCGTTGACGTCCCAGTTGAAGTGGAGGCTGGGATAGACGAGCGTCTGGCTGGACTTCAACTCGACAGGGGTCGCCACGCTGGTCGCCGCATTGATCGAGAAGGCGCGAGCGTCGTTGCGGATGTGCTCGACGCGGGCACCGCCGATGATGCTGCCCCAGCCGGTGGTGGTGGTCGCCATCGCATAGGCCGAATAGACCTTCTCGCCGACTTCGTAATAATTGGCGTCGACCGCCTTGTAGCTGCTCACGGTCTTGGCCTTGTCGACCAGCGCCAGGATCTTGTCCTCGTCGAAATACTGGAAGGTGTAACCGAGCGGGATCTCGCCCTGGAAACCGCCGGTGGTCGCGATCGCCGAATAGGCGGTGGGAATACCGGCGGCGGCGAACTGCGCCGCGGTGGTCAGTTCGAGCAGATATTCGTTCGCGGTCTTGGTCCGGTCATCGTAGCGGACGCCGGCGGCGAACACGGTCGACGCGCCGAACAGCGATGCCTCGCGGCTGATGTCGAGCTTGGCGGTATAGGCCTCGGTCACGTCCTTGGCCTTGAGCGACCGCAACCGGCTCAGCGTGCGCGGGAAATCCTCGATCGAGGTTACCTGTGCGCCACGCGACAACGTGCCGTCGGCATTGCGGATCGTGCGGTACAGCTGGACCTTGGCGAGCTGTGGATCGGTCAGGTCATAGCCCACGGTCAGGCGGTTGGCGGCGTTCGCGCCGTTGGTGCCGAACGACGGGCTGTCGTAGTTGAGCTGTGCGGGCTGCGAGCGATCGTCGATCGAGCGCGTGAAATTGCCGCGCCACGCGACCTTCCACTCGCCGAGTTCATGATCGCCGCCGACCGTGTTGGTGAACACCGACTGCTTGTAGCGGCGTACCGTGAAGTTCGAGTTGAGATCGACGCCGTACACCGTGCCGAGCAGCGGCGTGTTGCCGGTGCAGACATCGGCATAGCCGGTCGTGCCCGATGCCGGCCGCGAATTGACCGTACACGCTGCGCTGCCGGTCGGGGTGCGCGACTGCTGGTCGTCGAGATCGAAGATGTAGTTGTTGCGAAGCTCGTGATCCTCGAACGCCGAATAGATCGTTTCCGCGAACAGCTTGTGCCCGGGGGCCGGGCGCCAGTCGAGCCGCGTCGACAGCGAGTAGTTCTTGCGCGTCAGGCGGTAGAGCTTGTTCTCGGTCTCGCGGGCCCAGTTGCGCGTCTCGTAGCCGGGACGCTTGTCTTCCTTGACCGCCTCGAAGTCGGTCTCGAAATTGTCGGTGACCATGCCGCGTCGATACAGGCTGGCGGACGAGACGATCCCGAACTCGCCGATCCCGGTGTCGATCCGGTCGGAGACGACGAGCGAGCCCTCATATTCGGTCTTCTTGCCGAGCTCGACATGGCCGAGGCCGCCCTTGGCCTGCACCTTCATGCCCGGATAGTCGAACGCCGAGCGGGTGATGATGTCGACGTTGCCCGCGATCGTCTCGCCGGTCATGTCGGGCGTGACGGCCTTGCGCACGATGATCTGCGAGGCGATCGCCGACGGGATCGAATCGAAGCGAGCATCGCGGCCCTCAGGGCTGACGACGTTGATGCCGTCGATCGACAAGGTGGTCCAGTTGATCGGCGCACCGCGCAACGTGATGTAGCGCGCCTGGCCCTGGTCGCGCTGGACGCCGACGCCGGGAAGACGGCTGACCGCCTGCGCGACGTTCTGGTCGGGCAGGCGACCGATCGAATCCGACGCGATGACCGAGACCAGCGACGGGCTGGTGCGCTGGATCTGGAGCGCTGCGGCTTCGGATTCCGCGATCGGGCGCGAGCCGGAAACGACGATCTCGCCGCCCTCCCCTGCGCCCTCCCCTGCCGTCGCACCAACGGCGGTAGTCATCGCCACGTCGAGCGCGACGGCAGCGTCGGCGACCGTCACGGTCCGGCGCGCGTCGGGAAAGCCGACATAGCGGACCACGATCTCGTGCGTTCCCGCGGGGACGCCGAGCAGCGTGAACCGTCCGGTCCGATCGACGACCGTGGACAGGTCCAGCGCCGGGATCGAGACCGACGCGCCGTCGAGATACTCGCCACTGCCGACCTGCGACACGTTGCCGGTGATCGATCCGGCCGCACGCGGCGCGCCGGCCGGGGCGGCGGCGTTGGGACGCGCGTGTGCGCTCGCGACGGTCAACGAGGTCAGCGCGGAGCCGGCGAGCAGCGCATGCGCAAGGACGCGACCGCGAACGCGGTTCGACAAGTTCGATTTCATGGTATTCCCCCGGCTGGTCCCGGCTTCTTCAGCCGGCTTGGGAGGCGCGGTAGCGGTCCCGCATGGCATCAACGTTACGTCCACATGACAACCACATGACAGCGGCGTCATCTCGGGACACATCGCGTACGCGCGGGAAACAACCTGCATTAAACCAACGTTAAAATTACCGGACACGCGATTCTTATATTCGTAACGGACGTGCCACGACCGCCGCCTATCGCGCCCTTCAAGGCAAACACTGCCGAAAAAGGGAAACTCCAGATGTTGAACTCAGCAAGCCTGCGCTTGCGGCTGCTGGCCGGCGCCGCCCTGACGCTCGCGATGACGTCGCCAGTCTATGCCGCCACGCCAACCGCCGCCAAGGATCCTGCGCCCGTTGCGGCAGCGGATCCGGCCGCCGTCGATCCTGCTGCCCCGGCAGCGGCCGACCCCGCCGACCAGACCGGTCTTGGTGAGATCGTCGTCACCGCGACCAAGCGCGAGACCAACCTGCAGAAGACGCCGATCGCGATCAGCGTGCTGACCGCCGCCGCGCTGACCGACCGCCACGTCCAGAGCCTGTACGACCTCGCCGACGGTACGGTGCCCAGCCTGCGCATCGCCACGTTCGAGGCACGCCAGTCCGCGCTCACCATCGGTATCCGCGGAATCGTGCCGCTCGACGCCAACCAGCCCGCACGCGAGCAGGGCGTCGGCATCTATATCGACGGCGTGTATCTCGGCCGCCAGCACGGCCTGAACGCCGCGCTGTTCGACATCGAGCGTGTCGAAGTCCTCAAGGGTCCGCAGGGAACGCTGTTCGGCCGCAACACCGAAGGCGGTGCGCTCAGCCTCGTCAGCCGCGCCCCCAGCGGCAAGCTCGAAGGCCGCGCCGAGGGCGGCATCGCCAATTACGGCGGCTATAACGGCGACTTCCACCTCGACCTGCCCAAGTTCGCCGGCTTCAGCATCAAGCTGGACGGCGTGCTGCAGCATCAGGACGCGACGACGAAGAATCCGTACGAGGGTGCGGCCGGCTTCAACTATTACGATCGTCAGGGCGGCCGCGCCGCCGTGCGCTGGCAGCCGACCAGCACCATCACCGACGATTTCGCGTATGATGTCGCCAGGGACAAGAACACCCCGTTCTACAGCCAGCTGCTGAACGCCAACCCCAATGGCTGCGCGAACGGCGCGGTTACCGCATCCACCACCTGCGTGCTGCCGAGCGTCAACTACACTTCGCTCACCGGCGGTCCGGTCAAGGCGCTGCTGCCGGGCGTGGTCGTCAACGGCGACAGCCGCATGAAGACCGCCGATATCGGCGTGCCGCAGCAGGTCAGCGTCGACAAGACGCACGGCTTCACCAATTCGCTGAAATGGAATCTCGGCTCCGAACTCGAACTGCGTTCGATCACCGCATGGCGCGGCGTCGACGTGGAGCAATACGACAATAGCGGCGGTGCGCATCGCCCGCCGCTGGTCAACCTGACCGCCAACTGCACCGCGGCCGCGCCGTGTGCCTTCAGCCGCTACAGCCTCGCCGACCTGCGCCAGCGCCAATTCAGCCAGGAATTCCAGGCGGTCGGCACGATCGGCTCCGTCGACTACGTCGCGGGTCTGTATTACTTCAACGAGCATGTCAGCGACGATGCCGCGACGCCGAGCTCGCTCGGCGCAGTGGCGACCTTGACCAACGGCGTCGTGACCGGCGCGAACATCGTGTCGATCCCGTTCTGCACCGGCAACACGCCCGCCTTCGTCGGCACTGCGGTCAACGGCTGCTCGATCGATCGCGCGTCGGAAGTCTGGTCGAAGAGCTATGCTGCCTATGCACAAGCGACCTGGAACGCGACCGACGTGCTGCACCTCACCGTCGGCGGTCGCTACACCAAGGACAAGAAGCGCGGCGTCCTGCATTACTTCAACAATCTGAACTACGACACCGCCACCCCGGCACAGCTCGCGGCCAACGGCTACACCCCGCTGGACAAGACCTGGAACCGGTTCAATCCGATGGTCACGCTGGCCTACGACCTGAACGACGACACGCACGTCTATGCGAAATACTCGACCGGCTATCGCGCCGGTGGCGCCAGCTCGCGGACGCCGAACTATCTCGCGTTCGAGCCCGAGGATCTGAAGTCGTATGAAGTCGGCCTGAAGAAGGATTTCTGGCAGCATCGGGCGCGCCTGAACCTTGCCGGCTACATCATGGACCGGAAGAACAGCCAGGAAGACGTCAGCTTCATCACCTTTGCGAACAGCGCCAACGTCAACGTGCTGCGCGTCGTCAATGCGCCGGGCATCACCAAGATCCGCGGCATCGAGGCGGACCTGACGGTCGCACCGGTGGAAGGCCTGACGCTCAACGCGTCCTATGCCTATACCTACACCAAGATACCGCCGGTTCCGGTCAGCTTCACGGTGGGCGCCAACACGTCGACGGTGATGCAGCAGTTCTACATCCCGTTCACGCCGCGCAACGCGGCCAGCGGTTCGGCCGACTATGCGATCCCCGTCGGCGGCGGCGACACCAAGCTGAAGTTCCACATCGACGGCAATTATTCGCAGGCGACCCAGGCGTTCGACCAGTTCGCAATCAAGGCGGACGCGTCGTTCCTGGTCAACGGCCGCATCGCACTGGCCAATGTCCGGGTCGGCTCGGCCTCCGACGTGACCTTCTCGGTATGGGCGCGCAACCTGTTCAACGAGCAGTATATTTTCCGCGTCGACCCGTCGAACAGCCTGCCGGGCGCACCGTCGAGCAGCCTGACGACGGGCTCGATCGCCAACGTGCTGGGCGATTACGGCAACTTCAACGCGCCGCGCACCTACGGGATGGACGTATCGGTCAAGTTCTGACCGGTACGACTGCGGCGACGACGGACCCGGGCAGGCGCCTCGCCTGTCCGGGTTTCGTCGTTTCAGCGTATCGGCAAGGTGACGACGACGCGCAGACCGGGTGCGGCATCTTCCAGCAGGATCGTACCGCGGTGAAGCCGGGTGATCGCCTCGACCAGCGCCAGGCCCAGGCCCTGTCCCCCGTCGTGACGGCTCGCATCAAGCCGGCCGAACCGCCGCAGTGCTAGTTTGCGCTGGTCGGCAGGGATCCCGGGACCGGTATCGGTCACCACCAGTATCGCCATGGCGGCGGTCGCGCCGACCTCGATCGTCATCTGCGTGCCGACCGGGGTATGGCGGACTGCGTTCTCGATCAGGTTCACGAGCATCTGGCCGAGCAACTGCCGATCGCCGACGATCCCGGCCGGAGCGGCGGTATCGAGAACCAGCGTTCGACCACTATCGGCGACCACCGGCTGCATCATCGTCGCGATCTCGTCGGCCAGCGCCGCCAGATCGAGCGCCGCGAACGCCGCGCGGCGATCGCCACCTTCGACCTCGGCAATCCGGAGCATCGCCGCGAACATCTCGAGCAGGTCGTCGCTCATCGCGATCGCGGTTTCGAGACCGGCTCGCTGCGCGTCCGTCTCGGCCCGCCGGAGCGTCAGCGCGAGTTGGCTCCTCAGCCGGGCGAGCGGCGTCCTGAGATCGTGCGCGATGTCGTTGGAGACGTTGCTGATGCTCGCCATCAGATCCGAGATCCGGTCGAGCATCCGGTTGAACGCCATCGCCTGCTGCGCGAACTCCCCGCCCGATCGATCGATCGGCACACGCCGCGCCATGTCGCCGTCAATGATCGCATCGACCGTACGACGTGTCTCGCCGATCCGCCGCCCGATCGTGACGACGAAGAAGATCATGCCACCGACCACGATCAGCACGATCGAGCCGAACCCGATCAGATATATCCGCGCGCGCGCCGCGTTGTAATCGTCGAACGGCTCGGTTTCGGCGATCGTCGCCAGCGTCATGCCGTGGCCGACATCGCGGACCAGCGCGCGACCTGCCGAAAGGCCCGCGATCCTGTCCTTCAGCGCGACCGTCGAGACCCCGATCGGCAGGCGGCGCGGCAGCACGATGTTGCCACCCAGGCGACGTCCGTCCGCATCGAGCAACAGCAAGCCGATGTCGCCGGTATCGCGCTGCCGGGTCGCCGCATTGATCCGGCGAACGAGTTCCTCGGGGCTGCGATCGGCGAACGCTCCGGCGACTTCCTCGCTGACGGCCTGGATGCGACGGTCGACCAGCCGTTCGATCGTCTGTTGCGTCGCCGTGTGGATCGCGAACCCGGTCCCGATCGTCGCGACGAGAAACGCCAGCAGGAACGCCAGCGTCAGCGCGCGCAGCGACCGGAAGCGCATCATCCGCGCAACAGGTAGCCGACGCCGCGGACCGTCAGGATCGGGTCCTCGCCCCCCGCCGCGGTCAGTTTCACGCGGAGGTGGCGGACATAGACGTCGACGATGTTGGTGGTCGGCGCGAAATCATACCCCCAGACGCGCTCGATCAGCATAGCGCGGGTCAGCACCGCATCGGCATTGGCGACGAACTCGGCGAGCAGCTTGAACTCCAGCTTGCCGAGATCGAGCGCGATGCCGTCGCGCCACGCGCGGAACTTGGTCGGGCTGACGGTGATGTCGCCGGCGCGGATCGTATCGGCGCTGCCGCCGGTCCAGCCTCGCCCGCGCACGACGGCCGCCAGGCGCGCGTCGAGTTCGGCCGCGTCGATCGGCTTGACGACATAATCGTCCGCACCGGCCTGCAATCCCTCGACTTTCTCGACCGAGCGGCCGAGCGCGGTGAGCATGATCACCGGCAGGGTCATGTTGCCGCCGCGCAACCGTTCGAGCACCGACATGCCGTCGACCTTGGGCAGCATCCGATCGAGCACCACCGCGTCGAAGGGTTCGCTGTCGACCGCCGCCAGCGCATCGCGACCGTTCGGCGCCACGGTGATCCGGTGCCCGAATCCCCGCAACTCCTCCGCCATGCCCTGTGCGAACACGGCATCGTCCTCGACCAGCAGCACGTTCAGGCTCATCGTCTTCTCGCCGAAAGGGGGCGTTCGCCGTACCGCGATTCGTCCCCAACGCAAACCGCCGGCTTATTCGGGCAGCAACAGCGTGCTGCCCCAGGTGTTGCCGCTTTCGACCGCGCGGTGCGCGTCGGCGGCATCTTCTAGCGCGAAGGTCTGCCCGATCTCGGGCGTGATCGCGCCGCTGTCGAGCATTTCGAACAGTCGGGCGATGCCGGCCTGTTTCTCCTCCGGCGTCACGTAGTAATCGAACAGCGTCGGCCGCGTCACGAACAGCGAGCCCTTCCGCGCGAGGACGCCGATGTTGACGCCGTCGACCACACCGCCCGCATTGCCGTAGCTGACGATCAGGCCACGCTTGGCCGCGCTGTCGAGCGACGCCTCCCAAGTCGCGCCACCGACGCCATCGAGAACCACTGGCACGCCCTTGCCGTCGGTGATCTCGCGGACGCGCTTGGCGATGTCCTCAGACTTGTGGAGGATGACGTGATCCGCGCCGGCCTTGCGGGTGCGTGCGGCCTTGTCCTCGCTGCCGACGCTGGCGATGACGGTCGCGCCGATCGCCTTCAGCCAGCCGACCAGGATATGGCCGACGCCGCCCGCCGCCGCGTGGACGAGCACGGTCTGGCCCGACTGCACCTTGGCGCAGCGCTCTACCAGGAACTCGGCGGTGGTGCCCTTAAGCAGGATCGCCGCGGCGGTGCGGTCGTCGAGCGTGTCGGGGAGTTTGAAGAGCTGGCTTGCGGGGACGTTGCGCTCGGTCGCATAAGCGCCACGTGATGGACCGAAGATGCCGACGCGGTCACCGGGTGCGAAGTCGTCGACGCCCTCGCCGACCGCCATCACCACGCCCGCCGCCTCGCTGCCGAGACCCGAGGGCAGGTCAATCGGGTACACGCCGCTGCGGTGATAGGTGTCGATATAGTTCAGCCCGACCGCGGTGTTGCGCATCCAGACCTCGCCCTTGCCCGGCGGCGGCAATTGGACGTCGTGCCACTGGATGACCTCCGGGCCGCCGGTCTTCTCGATGAATGCCACTCTCGCCATGCCGGCCTCCTGATGAATTTCCCGGTCAACCTACGGCATGCGTTTCGGGTTGCAACCGATCTCCGGCGAGCCCATTCCTTGGCGAGACAAGATGCGGAGAGGCACGATGAAAAGCTATTTGCAGCAGTATATTGACGGCGCGTGGGTCGAGAGCGAGGGCGGCACCGTCTATCAGGTGATCGACCCGTCGACCGAGCAACCCTGCACCGAAATCACGCTGGGCACCGCCGCCGACGTCGACAAGGCCGTGGCTGCGGCGCGCGTCGCGTTCGAAAGCTGGAGCCAGACCAGCGTGCAGGAACGCCTCGATGTGCTCGGCCGGATCATGACCGAGTACAAGGCGCGGATGCCCGATCTGGCGAAGGCGATGTCGCAGGAGATGGGCGCACCGATGGCGCTCGCCTCGATGGCGCAGGCGCCCACGGGGCTCGCGCATTTCTCGGCGACCGCAAAGGCGCTGGCGGGGTTCGCATTCTCCGAGACGATCGGCAAGGCGACCGTCGTGCACGAGCCGCTCGGCGTCGTCGCGATGATCACGCCGTGGAACTGGCCGTTGAACCAGATCTGCGCGAAGGTCGCCCCTGCCCTGGCGGCGGGCGACACGATGATCCTGAAGCCGTCCGAGGAGGCGCCATCGTGCGCGGTGATCCTGGCGGAGATCATGGATGCGGCGGGGGTGCCGGCGGGGGTGTTCAACCTCGTCAATGGCGACGGTCCGGGCGTCGGTGCGGCGCTGTGCGCGCACCGCGACGTCGACATGGTGAGTTTCACCGGCTCGACGCGGGCGGGCATCGCGGTCGCCTTGGCCGCAGCACCGACCGTCAAGCGGGTGCATCAGGAGCTTGGCGGCAAGGCGGCGAACCTCGTGCTGGAAGGCTCCGATCTTGCCGCCGTGCTGCCGCCGACCGTGGCGGGGGTGCTCGCCAATTCGGGGCAGAGCTGCATCGCGCCGACGCGCCTACTGGTGCATGCTAGCCAGGTGGCCGAGGCGACTGCGATCGTGAAGTCGATGATGGAGCAGACCAAGGTCGGCGATCCCGCCGAGATGGGCCAGCACATCGGCCCGGTCGTCAACAAGGCGCAGTTCGACAAGATCCAGGGGCTGATCCAGTCGGCGATCGACGAAGGCGCGACGCTGGTGACCGGCGGCGTCGGGCGTCCGGACGGGCGTAATGCGGGGTATTACATCCAGCCGACGCTGTTCACCGACGTGCGCCCGGACATGCGGATCGCGCAGGAGGAGACGTTCGGTCCGGTCGCGACGATCACGTCGTATGCCGATCAGGACGAAGGCATCCGCATCGCCAACGCCACTGAATACGGCCTGTCGGCGACGATCTCGGGCGATCCGGCGGCGGCGGCGAAGGTCGCACCGAAATTGCGCGCGGGGCTGGTGACGATCAACTCGTGGAGCCCGGACATCGGCGCGCCATTCGGGGGGTACAAGCAATCGGGCAACGGTCGTGAGAACGGGCGCTATGGCCTGACCGACTTCATGGAGGTGAAGACGATCACCGGCCTGCCGGGTGACGTGCGCGAAGGGAAACCGGCCGAAGCTGGGGCCTGAACCTCTATCTCCCTCTCCCAATGGGAGAGGGAGTTAGTCGAGGTTGGGGCGAAGCCAGCGTTCGGCGGTCTTCAAGTCCGCGCCGCGTCGTGCGGCGTAATCCTCGAGCTGGTCTCGGCCGACGCGGGCTACGCCGAAATACTCGGCCTGCGGGTGGCCGAAATAGAACCCCGAGACCGCCGCGGTCGGGAACATCGCGAAGCTCTCGGTCAGTTCCAGTCCGGTCGCGGTCTCCGCGTCGAGCAGGTCGAACAGGATCGGCTTGAGGCTATGGTCCGGGCAGGCGGGGTAGCCCGGTGCGGGCCGGATGCCGCGATATTGTTCCTTGATCATCGCTTCGTTGGTGAGTTGCTCGTCGGGCGCATAGCCCCACAGGTCGGTGCGGACGTGCTTGTGGAGGCGTTCGGCGAAGGCCTCGGCGAAGCGGTCGGCGAGTGCCTTCAGCAGGATGTCGTTGTAATCGTCGTTGTCCGCCTTGAAGCGCGCGATGTGGTCGTCGATCCCGTGGATGCCGACCGCGAACCCGCCGAACCAGTCGTCCTGCGTGTCGACGAAATCGGCGAGACACATGTTCGCGCGGCCCTCGCGCTTGGCGATCTGCTGGCGGAGCATCGGGAGGCGCACCTCTTCTTCTGCCCCCTTCCCGCTTGCGGGAAGGGTCGGGGAAGGGCCTTCTTGTGCGGCACGCCCCTCCCCTGACCCCTCCCGCAAGCGGGAGGGCAAAAGAACCACATCATCGCCTTCGCGGCGCGCCGGCCACAGCCCCGCGACTCCCCGCGGAGTCAGCCACTTCTCCGCGACGATCGTATCGAGCATAGCCTGCGCATCCGCATACAGCGAACTCGCGCTCTCGCCGACCACCTCATCAGTTAGGATCGCCGGGAAATTCCCCGCCAGCTCCCACGCGCGAAAGAATGGCGTCCAGTCGATATAGTCGCGCAGGTCCGACAGGTCCCAGTCCGCGAACACATGCACGCCGGGCTTCACCGGCGCAGGCGGCTTCATCGCGAAGTCCGCGACGAACCCTCTCGCGCGAGCCGTCTCCAGCGGCAAAAGCTCGCTCTGCCCCTTGTTCGCGCGCGAGATCCGCACAGCCTCATATTCGTCAGCGGTCTTCGTCACGAACTCGTCACGGATCGTGTCCGACACCAGCGTCGACGCAACGCCCACCGCACGGCTCGCATCGAGCACATGCACCACCGGGCCATCATAGGCCGGCGCAATTCGCAGCGCGGTATGCACCTTCGAGGTCGTGGCGCCGCCGATCAGCAGCGGCATCGTCATGCCCGCCCGCTTCATCTCCTCGGCGACCGTCACCATCTCGTCGAGCGACGGCGTGATCAGCCCGCTCAGACCGATCATGTCCGCATCGTTCTCGTTCGCAGACTCGAGAATCTTCGACCACGGCACCATGACGCCCAGATCGACCACGTCGAAGCCGTTGCACTGGAGCACCACGCCGACGATGTTCTTGCCGATGTCATGCACGTCGCCCTTGACGGTCGCCATGATGATCTTGCCCTTGCCCCGCGCACCGGGCTCCTTCATCGCCTCGATATACGGCAGCAGATGCGCGACCGCCTTCTTCATCACGCGCGCCGACTTGACGACCTGTGGCAGGAACATCTTGCCCGATCCGAACAGGTCGCCGACCACGTTCATGCCGTCCATCAGCGGGCCTTCGATCACCTCGATCGGGCGGCCGTTGTTGCCGTCGATGATCAGTCGCGCCTCTTCGGTATCCTCGACGACGTGCAGGTCGATGCCCTTGACCAACGCATATTCGAGCCGCTTGTTGACGCTTAGCGAACGCCATTCCGCCGCCGCCTTCTCCGCGACCACGTCGGTGCCGCGATAGCGTTCGGCGAGCGCGACGAGGCGGTCGCCCGCTTCCGGATCCTTGTTGAGCACGACATCCTCGACCGCCTGACGCAGTTCGGGATCGATGTCGTCATAGATGTCGAGCTGGCCGGCGTTGACGATCGCCATGTCCATGCCGGCGGGGATCGCGTAGTACAGGAACACGCTGTGCATCGCGCGACGCACGGGCTCGTTGCCGCGGAACGAGAAGCTGAAGTTCGAGAGCCCGCCCGAGATATGGACGTGCGGGCAGCGCGCCTTGATCTCCTTGCACGCCTCGATGAAGTCGACACCGTAGTTGTTGTGCTCCTCGATCCCCGTCGCGACCGCGAAGACGTTGGGATCGAAGATGATGTCCTCGGGTGGGAAGCCGATCCCGACGAGCAGCTTGTACGCGCGCTCGCAGATCTCGACTTTCCGCTCCTTGGTGTCCGCCTGTCCAACCTCGTCGAACGCCATCACGACGACGGCGGCGCCGTACGCCATGCACTTGCGGGCTTGCGCGAGGAACTGCTCCTCGCCTTCTTTCATGCTGATCGAATTGACGATCGGCTTGCCGCTGACGCACTTCAAGCCCGCCTCGATTACGCTCCATTTCGAGCTGTCGACCATGAACGGGATGCGCGCGATGTCGGGTTCGGCGGCGATCAGCTTCAGGAACGTCGTCATCGCGTGATGCGCGTCGAGCAGCCCCTCGTCCATGTTGACGTCGAGCACCTGCGCGCCGCTCTCGACCTGCTGGCGCGCGACCTCGACCGCGGCGGGATAATCGCCCGCCATGATCAGCTTCTTGAAGCGCGCCGAGCCGGTGACGTTGGTGCGCTCGCCGATGTTGACGAAACTGGTGGAGGAGGAGGTTGTCATGATCTTCTTTCCTCCCCTCCCGCTTGCGGGAGGGGTCGGGGGAGGGACGTGCCGCAAGCAAGGGGGTCGGGTTGGGCCAGCCCCTCCCCTAACCCCTCCCGCAAGCGGGAGGGGAACTAAGCCGCCATCGTGAACGGTTCGAGGCCTGCGAGCTTGGTCCGCACCTCCGGCCGCGCCACCGCACGCGGCTCGAGCCCGCGCACGCCATCCGCCATCGCCTTTATATGCGCCGGCGTCGACCCGCAGCAGCCGCCGAGCACGTTGACCTGCTTGGCCACCGCCCACTCGCCGACCAAGCCCGCCGTCGTCTCGGGCTGTTCGTCATACTCTCCGAGTTCGTTGGGCAGCCCGGCGTTGGGGTAGATCATGATCAGCGTGTCCGCGATCGCCGACAGCGTCTTCACATGCGGCCGCAACTGCTCCGCGCCGAACGAGCAGTTCAGCCCGATCGTGATCGGCTTGGCATGCCGCACCGCATGCCAGAACGCCTCGACCGTATGCCCCGACAGGTTGCGCCCGCTGAGATCGGTCAACGTCATCGACATCATGATCGGTACGTCGCGGCCGAGCGCGTCGCCCGCCTCGATCGCCGCCATGATACCGGCCTTGGCGTTGAGCGTATCGAATACCGTCTCGATCAGGATGAAGTCGACGCCGACCCCTTCGCCGCCTTCGAGCAACGCGTCGATCTGCTCGCGGTAGACGCCCTTGAGGTAATCGAAGTCGATCTCGCGATAGCCGGGATCGTTGACGTCGGGCGACAGCGACAGCGTCTTGTTGGTCGGCCCGATCGCGCCAGCGACGAACCGCGGGCGGCCGTCCTTCGCCTCGTATTCGGTCGCGAGCGCGCGCGCGATCCGGGCGGACTCGACGTTGATCTCGCGCACCAGATGCTCGGCGCCGTAATCGGCCTGCGAGATGACGTTCGCGCTGAACGTGTTGGTCGAGACGATGTCCGACCCCGCCTCGAGATATTCGCGCGTGATCGTTTCGGGGACGTCTGGCTTGGTGATCGCCAGGATGTCGTTGTTGCCCTTCTGATCGTGCGACAAGCCGAGCGTTCCAGCGTAAGCCGCCTCGTCGAGCTTCCAGTTCTGGATCTCGGTCCCGAACGCGCCGTCGGTGATCAGGATGCGCTTGGCAGCTTCCGCGTTGAAACGTTCACGTGGTGTCATCGTTTTCACTCCCCCCTCCCGCTTGCGGGAGGGGCTGGGGGTGGGCGCCCGCTATCCTCGGGCGATATCGTTGGAGGCGAGCGCGAGCCCACCCCCGGCCCCTCCCGCGTACGGGAGGGGAGCAGAATTACGCCGCGGCGACCTTGTCGACCGGCTTCGCGCGCACGCCGAGCATGTGGCAGATCGCATAGGCCAGCTCCGCGCGGTTGAGCGTGTAGAAGTGGAAATCCTTCACGCCGCCCGCGTACAGCCGCCGGCACATCTCCGCCGCGATCGTTGCCGCGACGAGCTGCCGTGCAGAGGGATGATCGTCGAGCCCTTCGAACAACCGGTCCATCCACGCAGGGATTTCAGCGCCGCAGAGCCCTGCGAATTTCCGCGTCTGTGCGACGTTCGACACCGGCAGTATGCCCGGCAATATCTGCGCGGTGATCCCGGCGGCTGCAACCCGGTCGCGAAACCGGAAATACGCCTCGGGCGAGAAGAAGAACTGCGTGATCGCGCGGGTCGCACCGGCATCGATCTTGCGCTTCAGATTGTCGATGTCGGCGTCGTGACCGCCGGATTCCGGATGGCATTCGGGATACGCCGCGACCGAGATCTCGAACGGGTGCAGCTTCCGCAACCCAGCAACCAAAGCCGCCGCGTTCTCATATCCGCCCGGATGCGCCTGATAAGGCTGACCCAAGGTTGGCATATCGCCACGCAACGCGACAATATGGCGAACGCCCGCCGCCCAATATTCCTCGGCGACCTGATCGATCTCGGCCTTGGTCGCCTCGACGCAGGTCAGATGTGCGGCTGCGTTCATCGACGTCTCGCGCTGAATCCGCGCCACCGTCGCATGCGTCCGCTCACGCGTCGATCCGCCAGCGCCGTACGTCACCGACACGAAGTCCGGCTGAAGCGGCTCGAGCGTGCGGATCGCGTCCCAGAGCTGCGCGTCCATCTTCTCGCTCTTCGGCGGGAAGAATTCGAAGCTGATGCCGACATCACCCGCGAGATCCGCGAACAGCGGTTCTTCGAGCGCGCGGCGCGCTTCGGCCAGTTGGGGGATCGAAATGTTCGTCATGCCGCCTTCACCTCACGCAAGCTCGTGCCGATCTTCCGACCGAGCCATAATTTCACCGTCAACTCGCCGCCCTCGAGCGTTTCCACGCGCGCCGTCTGCAAGCCCGCCGCGTCGAACCACGCCGCCATCTGCTCGTCTGCGAACCCGAGACGCGTGTGCGCATCGCGCACCCGCAGTTCCTCACGGTCGTGGCTCGCGAAATCGGCGATCAGCAACCGACCGCCCGGTGCGAGCACCCGCGCCGCTTCACTCACCGCGGCACCCGGCTGCTGCGCGAAATGCAGGACATGATGCAGAATCGCGACGTCCGCCGCGGCATCCGCCATCGGCAGCGCGTAGAGGTCCGCCTGTCGCAGTTCGGCATGCGTCATGTCGTGCAGCTTGGCGCGCGCGAGCCGCAGCATCTCCGAACTGCGATCGATCCCGAGCGCGACCGTCGCGCGTCCGCCGAACAGTTCGAGCATTCGCCCGGTGCCCGTACCGATGTCGATCAGCGTGCCGACCGGCGCATCGCCGAGCACGGCCGCCATCGCCGCCTCGACCTCGCTGTCGGCGACGTGCAGCGACCGGATCGCGTCCCATTCGTCGGCATGCCCCTCGAACCACGCGGCCGCACTGGCCGCCCGGTCCGCGCGGACCGCCGCAAGCCGCGCCGCATCCGCGACCGCCCAGTGATCCGGCTCGGCCTTGGCCCAGACATCGAGTGCGCCCGCGACCGGCTCGACCACATCCGGCGCACCGAGCGCGACGAACACCCAGCTGCCTTCCTTGCGACGCTCGGCAAGGCCAGCATCGCACAGGATCTTCACATGGCGCGAGACACGTGGCTGGCTCTGGCCGAGCACCTGCGCGAGCTCGCCGACCGACAGCTCCATCCGCCGCAACAGCGCGAGGATCCGCAACCGGGTCGCGTCCGCCAAAGCACGGAAGATTTCGAGCGCCATCGTCATGCTAAGACATATAAAGAATTCTTTATATGAGGTCAACGCAGGCGTGCGCGTCTTCGACATTGGCCATGTCCGCCCGCGACTTATCGCATCGCGCGAGATCGTGACGGATCGGAAACGCTTTATCCGCGTTCGATTGCGCTATGGGCTGGGCATTACCCGGTCCACAAGACGACATCCACGGGAGTAGATACCTATGAAGAAGTTCCTGATCCCCGCCCTGGCGCTCACCGCCGGGCTCGCAGCTTGCAGCAACAACGCGCAGGACCAGACCGCACAGGCGGCCAACGCGATCGCCGCCGATGCGAGCGCGACCACCGCCAATGCCGTCGACGACGTCAGCGCCGCCAGCGATCGCGCGCTGGGCTCGGCCGAGCGTTCGCTCGACAATGCCGGTGCCAAGATCGACAACTCGACCGATCATCTCGACGCCAAGGCCGACCGCGCCGGTGACCGGATCGAAGCCGGTGCGGACCGGGCAGGTGCTGCCATCAGCAACGGTGCAGACCGCGCCGCCGACGCCACCGGCAACGCGCTGACCCGCGCCGGCAAAGCGATCAAGGACTAAGCGTTGCCGAAGCGCCCCCACTTCCCCGTCATCCCAGCGAAAGCTGGGATCTCCCGGTTCAGGTCACGACGACCGACACGGAAAGATACCAGCTTTCGCTGGCATGACGGTATGGTCGTGGGGGCGCTGTTTGCTATATCATCGCTAGCGGCGTGCTCGCCCGCGAGCGAACCCGGCGCAGTCACCGCCGACGAAGCGCACCAGTTGAACGAAGCCGCCGCGATGCTCGATGCGAACAGCGTCGACCTGAATGCGGTCGCCGCCGCTCCTGAAGATACCGAACTTCCCTCGAATCAAAGCGATCAGACCCGATGACCCTCCGCCGCCTCGGCTCGACCGATCTGAAGATCGCCCCGCTCGTCCTCGGCGGCAATGTGTTCGGCTGGACTGCCGACCGCGCCGCCAGCTTCGCCGTGCTTGATGCGTTCGTCGCGGGCGGCGGCACGATGATCGACACCGCCGACGTCTATTCGGCCTGGGTCGACGGTCATCGGGGCGGCGAGTCCGAGAGCATGATCGGCGAATGGCTGAAGGCCAGCGGCAAGCGCGACGACGTGCTGATCGCGACCAAGGTCGGCATGCTCCCCGGCGAAGGCGGCGAGAAGCTCGCCCCCGCGCGTATCGCCGCCGCCGCCGAAGCCTCGCTGAAGCGCCTCGGTACCGATCGCATCGACCTGTATTATGCGCACCAGGACGACGACTCGCAGACGCAGGAGGCTGTCCTCGAAGCGTTCGGCAAGTTGGTGGACGCGGGGAAAGTCCGCGTGATCGGCGCATCGAACTTCCACGCCGCTCGCCTGAAGTCGGCGGTCGAGGCGGCCAAGACCTCGGACCTGCCGCGCTATCATGTGCTCCAGCCCGAATATAATCTGGTCAGCCGCACCAAGTTCGAGGGCGAATTGCAGGATTACTGCGTCACCGAGAACATCGGCGTGTTGCCCTATTACGGGCTCGCCTCGGGTTTCCTCACCGGCAAGTACCGGACGAAGGACGATCTGGGCCAGAGCGTTCGCGGCGGTCGGATGGGCGAATTGCTCGAGGGTAGCGGCAAGGCTGTCCTCGACGCGATGGACTCGGTCGTCGAAGCGACCGGCGCGACCCACGCGCAGGTTGCGCTGGCTTGGCTGATCGCTCAGCCGGGCGTGACGGCGCCGATCGCCAGCGCCACGAGTGTGAAGCAGGTCGAAGACCTGTTGCCTGCGATGACGCTGGAGTTGAGCAAGGATCAGATCGACGCACTGACGACAGCCGGCGCCTAACTCTTAATCCTCCCCCGCCAGGGGGAGGTGTCGCCGAAGGTGACGGAGGGGGAGGACACGGAACGGTAGTTTCCCTTTCCTCCCCCTCCGTCAGGCAAGCGCCTGCCACCTCCCCCTGGCGGGGGAGGATCGAGAGGGTGCCCCCCCTCAGTCCCCCGCAAACGTCAGCGCGGACGTCCTGCGCTCCCGCTCGTTGATCAGCAGCGCACGGCCGGCCGGCGCGACAGACCGTTGTGGGCAATCGTTGCGGAAACAGGCGCGACAGCCGAGCCCGATCGGCATCGCCCTCCCCGCCAGATCGAAGCCGCTCGCCGCCGCCAGCACACCCGCCTGCGCCGCCGCGACACCGAGCCCGATTGTGAACTCGGCATGCACTGCGCCAAAGCGACTGCCCTGCGGCGTCACGGTGCGCGCCATCGTCAGCCAGCGCGCGCCGTCCTCCAGTTCGACCAGCTGCACCATAAGGCTGCCCGGCCGGTCGAATGCATGATGTAACCGCCATAGCGGACAGCGCCCGTCGGCCTCGACCAGCGCCGCACCGCTGGCGCCGGGATAGCGCTTCGACGCCTGCCCTGCGCGATCGATGCGGATCATGAAGAACGGCAGCCCGCGCGCGCCGACGCGCTGCAACGTCGTCAGCCGGTGCGCGACCTGTTCGAAGCCCGCGCCGAACCGGCGTTGCAGCAACTCGATGTCGTACCCCGTCGTCTCGCAACCGCGAAGGAACCGGGCGTACGGCATCATCAGCGCGGCCGCGAAATACCCGAGGAGGTGGCGGCGATAGAGCCTTTCCGCCGCGCGATCGGTGAATCCGGCGCCTTTCGCGAGCGCATCGATCTCCGCCTTCGCCTCGATCTGCCCAAGCTGGAACGCGACCGCGAACGTGCGCGAGGCCGGGTCGAGCATCTCGCTCAACTGCAACTGGCGCGCGTGCAGATCGAGGCGGCGCAACGTGTCGGGGAGCACGTCGGCGGGCAGCACCCGGATCGTCAGGCCGTGCTTGGCACGCAGCCGCTCGGCGATCGCGCCGTAGAGATCGCCTGCGCCGAGCCGCAGTTCGTCGGCCAATGCTTCGGCCGCGGCGTCGAGGTCGGCGAAATGATTGCGCCAACGCTCGATCTCGCGACGGACCAGCGTCACCGGATCGTCGCCCGCCTCAACCACTGCGCCGCCGCCGATCCGGTCGAACACGCGGGCAAACGCCGCCGCGCCGCCGGGGGCGCTGGCAAGCCATTCCTCGACTTCGTTGCGGTCGATCTCGAGGTCGGCGAACATCGGGTCGGCCAGCCGCCGCCGGATCGCATCCGCACCGCCGCCCGGTTCACCCGCCGCGAGCGACCGCGGATCGAAATCGAAGCTCTCGGCGAGCTTGATCAGCAGCGTCGCGGAGATCGGCCGCTGGTTACGCTCGACGAGGTTGAGATAGCTCGGGCTGATCGCGAGCATGTCGGCCATCGCCGCCTGGGTCAGCCCCGCTCCGCGCCGCAAGCGACGGATCGCATGCCCCGCCAGCAATTTCCGTTCCGCCATCGCAAACCCTCCTGTCACGATATTTACAGAACGACACGAGCTGCACAAGCTTGGCGGACACCGCGACGTTGCAGCGGCGCGGGACCGTCTTCCAACTTGCCGGCCTCGAACGCTATTGCCTGTGCATCGCCTCTCTCGGCGCATGATCCGTGTAAAGAGAGAGACAAGACGATCATCGAAGGAGGCAAGCCATGCAGACGACCACCGAACAACCCCGCGCCCGCGCCGTCTTCTCGACCAACGATTTCGCGCTGATGAAGGAAGTCCTCGGCGAGATGATCAGCAAGACGTCGATCGACGACGAGCGGCTGACGCGGATGAGTGCGCTGTACCACCGCCTCGGCCGGCTCGGCTAAACCGCTTCACACAGTTTCCTGGGGAGGAAAGGATCCCGCCGGTGGCTCGTCCATCGGCGGGTATTCCTCTGTTTGGGAGTGAGGTGCGCTGAGTTTCCGCCCCTCCCTGGAAGGGAGGGGTTGGGGTGGGTCGGCCCGCTCGTGTCCGGCCGGTTCGATTAATGCGGCGACCAACCCACCCCCGGCCCCTCCCTTCCAGGGAGGGGGGATAAGTACCGCGCACGTGGGAGGATCGAGACAGGTGCGTCACCAACGCGTTAAGAAGCCCGCCCTTTCCTGCCCTCACCCTTTCCAACGGCATCGCCTCGTGTAGGACGGCGGGATGGCCAAGACACTGACCGCTCGCATCAAGGACGACATCGTCCTCTACGGCGCCCTCGCCGCCAATCTCGGGATCGGCGTGGCGAAATTCGTCGCCGCGGGGATGACCGGATCGTCGTCGATGCTGACCGAAGGTTTCCACTCGGTGGTCGATAGCGGCAACCAAGTGCTCCTGCTCTACGGTCAGAAAAAGGCCAAGCGCCCTGCCGACGAGGCGCACCCGTTCGGGTATGGTCGCGAACTGTATTTCTGGGCGTTCGTTGTCGCGATCCTGATCTTCGCGATCGGCGCGGGCGTGTCGATCTTCGAGGGCTGGCGGCATATCCAGGAGCCCGAGCCACTCACCAGCCCGACCATCAACTACGTCGTCCTCGCGATCTCGTTCGCGCTCGAGGGCAGCAGCTGGACGATTGCGGTGCGCGAATTCTCGAAGTCGAAGGGCGACATGGGCTGGTGGCAGGCGATCCACCGCTCGAAGGACCCCGCCGGCTTCATCGTGCTGTTCGAGGATTCCGCGGCGCTCGCGGGCCTCGTTATCGCGGGAGTCGGCATCTGGGCGAGCCATGCGTTCAACGATCCCCGGATCGATGGCGCCGCCTCGATCGCGATCGGCCTGATCCTCGCGCTGGTCGCGGTGCTGCTCGCACGCGAGTCGAAGGGCCTGCTGATCGGCGAGCGCGCCGACCCGGCGGTGATCGCGACGATCCGCAAGATCGTGTCCGCACATCCGGCGGTCGTCTCGGTCAATCATGTCCGCACGATCCACACCGCGCCGGAGAGCATCTTCGCGGCGATCAGCGCGGACTTCGACGATTCGGTGACGATGGGCGACGGCGAGACGATGATCGAGGCGATGGAGACCGAGCTGCGCGCG
Organism: Sphingomonas sp. OK281; assembly: GCF_900115295.1. GTDB lineage: Bacteria > Pseudomonadota > Alphaproteobacteria > Sphingomonadales > Sphingomonadaceae > Sphingomonas. The sequence goes on from NZ_FOVZ01000003.1 coordinate 133,618, forward strand.
GCCGTCCCGATGCTTTCCTCAATCTATATCCGCCCGGAGAAGCGCGAGAACGCGACGCTCGCCGCGTCCGCCTCGCCTGCGCCGATCAACGGCAACACTACCATGCCGGGCTGATCTAAATCATGGGCATGCCTCTGGTAAGGCTGGCAATTCGACGATAGCACTGGCGCATGAAAGCATTGTTCCGCCTGATCGCCCTGCTCTCGCTATGGCTTGGGGCAGCGTTGCCTGCACAGGCGGCGGTGACGATCACCTTCTGGAGCCACGAGCTCGGCAACAGCTTCCCGCACGCGTTCTTCACGTTACGCGGCGTGCCCGATGCGGGCGGCGCGTCGGTCGATGCCAATTTCGGATTCACGGCGAAATCGGTGTCGCCCGCGCTGTTGATGGGCCCGGTGTCCGGCATGCTCGATATCGCCAAGCCGACCTATATCAACGGCAGCGACGCGCAGTTCTCCGTCGTGATGACCGACGCGCAATATACGCAGGTACTGAAGCTGGTCGATGCCTGGAGCGAGGGCAAGCCCGATAGCGTGTATCGTCTCGGCGATCACAATTGCGTGCATTTCGTCAAGGAGGCCGCGCGGATCGTCGGACTGTCGGGGCTCGACCAGCCCAAATTGATGAAGAAACCGCGGTCGTATCTGAAGGCCGTCGGTGCGGCCAATGTCGGACGCGTCACTCCGGTCGCGATGCACGGCAAGGAGTATCTCGCGAGCCTGTCGCCGATCGTGCCGGTCGGGAGCGTAGCGTCGGCGTCGTCGGCTTCGGTCGCAACCGCGTATCGGCCGCCGACCGCGACGCTCACCCCATCGATGCCAGCCCCATCGACGCCAGCCGCGCCGCGCTAATCCGCCGGTACCAGCTCGACGACGTCCAGCACCGACTCGAACTTGGGATAGGGCAGCACCACGCGCCAGCGCTTGGCACCGATCCGCTCGATCAGCCCGGCCATGTCGCGGTTCGCATCGCGGCCATAGCGCATCGGCCGCTTCTCGTCGCCGAGCTCCATCGTCCCCAGGAAGACGGCGCGCGCATTGGTGTCGGCGAAGATCGTACCGACCGGGCGCTGCGATCCGTCGAGCTTGACGAGGCTGACCACGCTCTCGCCATCGTCGTCGCTCGTCCCGATCCGACATGCGAACCAGCCCGACATCGTAAACGTCGGGCCGACGCCGGCGTGCGCGCCGAGCTTGTACGTGCGGCACCGGTACTTGCCTTCGGGCGGCAGGGGATCAACCAAGGATCGATCGGGATCGAACAGCACGGGATCGCGCCGTGTTTCCTGCGGATCAACCTGCGCCAGGGCATCCACCCATGCGCCGCGCCATCCCCGCAACCGCGCGCGATCAGCGGTCGTGGCCACCCGGCGCCAGTCGAGCGTGTTGCGCGGATCGCCGCTCGCCGTCTCGATACCGACGACGGTCGATCCACAGATCGCGATCGTCATGCACACGGCAGTTCCAAACCAAGTCCGCATAGTCTGCTGTCCCGATCGCTTGAGCGAAACTACGCCTGTATCACGTTGAGAAGCAACGGTTTTCGAAACTTGGCCACCGCTAGTCGTCACGCCGCGGTCCAGCCGCCATCCATCGACAGGTTCGCGCCGGTGATCGCCCTGGCTTCGTCGCGGCACAGGAACAGCGCGAACGCCGCGACCTGCTCGGGCGTGACGAACTCCTTGGTCGGTTGCGCCGCCAACAGCACGTCGTTCATCACCTGATCGCGCGTCAGCCCGCGTGCCGCCATCGTATCGGGGATCTGGTTCTCGACCAGCGGCGTCCAGACATAGCCCGGCGAGATGCAGTTGACGGTGATGCCGTCGGTCGCGGTCTCCAGCGCGATCGTCTTGGTGAGCCCGGCGATCGCGTGCTTCGCCATCACGTAGGCGGACTTGTTCGGGCTCGCGACCAGCGAGTGCGCGGACGCGGTCGAGATGATCCGGCCCCAGCCCTTCGCCCGCATGTGGGGCACCGCCGCCCGCATCATGTGCCAGGCGGAAGACAGGTTGATCGCGATGATCGCGTCGAACTTGTCGATCGGAAAATCGGCGATCCCGGCGACATGCTGAATGCCGGCGTTGTTGACGACGATGTCGACGCTGCCGGTCTCCGCCACGGCGCGCGCGACCATCGCCGCGATCTGTTCGGGCTTGGTCATGTCGGCCGGGTCGTAGAGCGCGGCGGCTCCGCTGACCTCCGCCAATCCCGCACGGTCTCGCTCGATCGCATCGGTGTCGCCAAAGCCGTTGAGCATCACGGTAGCGCCTTCGGCCGCGAACGCCTTGGCATAGGCGAGGCCGATGCCCGAGGTGGATCCGGTGATGACCGCGGTCTTGCCCTTCAGGAACATGCGTACTCCCTCCCTCTATCGCGTCGATGACACGCGACCTTGCAACCCTAGCGCCACCTTGCGCATTTCGTTCCCGAGAAGAAACGAAAAGGGGCATATCATGCGGCTCGACGATTACGATCCGAACATCAACGTCGAGGACCAGCGGGGCTCGGGCGGCGGAGGCGGCGGCTTTGGGGGCGGTGGCGGCGGCCTGCTGATGGGGTTGTTGCCGATGATCGGCAGCCGCTTCGGGTGCGGCGGGATCGTCGTGGTGCTGATCCTGATGGCGGTGTTCGGCGGCATGGGCGGCCTTGGCGGGCTGCTCGGCGGCGGGCAGTCGTCGGCACCGACGACGCAAAGCGGACCGCGTTCGGGTACCGATACCAAGACAAGCTGCTCGCTGAACGCCGAAAGCAAGGCCGCCTGCAACGCGTTCAGCTCCGCCGACAACACCTGGGAAGCGATCTTCCAGAAGAACGGACAGCGGTTCGAAGCGCCGAAGCTGGTCTTCTATTCCGGCAACGGCCAGTCGGGCTGCGGCGCGGCGCAATCGGCGATGGGCCCCTTCTATTGCCCGACCGACCAGGGCATCTATCTCGACACCAGCTTTTTCAACGAACTCTCGACCCGCTTCAAGGCACAGGGCGATTTTGCGCAGGACTATGTGATCGCGCATGAGTTCGGCCATCATATCCAGAAGCTGCTCGGCACCAATGCGCAGGTCCAGCAGGCACAGCGGCAGGCGAGCGAGACCGAAGGCAACGCGCTGTCCGTGCGGCTCGAACTCCAGGCGGATTGCTATGCGGGCGTGTGGGCGTCGGCGAACAAGTCGCGGCTCGAGGCCGGGGATATCCAGGAGGGCATGACCGCCGCACAGGCGATCGGCGACGACACGCTGCAAAAGGAAACGCAGGGTCGCGTGGTACCCGACAGCTTCACGCACGGCACCTCGGCACAGCGCCAGTCGTGGCTGAAGCGCGGGCTGGACAGCGGCGATCCGCAGCAGTGCGATACGTTCTCGGGCGCGATCTGAGCTGGGCCTCCCGATCCTCCCCCGCCAGGGGGAGGTGGCTGGCGCTTGCCAGACGGAGGGGGAGGTAAGCGAAACGCCTGTTCCGTGTCCTCCCCCTCTGTCACCTTCGGCGACACCTCCCCCTTGCGGGGGAGGATTCAAAAATTGGCGCGCGCGTCCTTACGCGACCGTCACGCCCTTCCAGAACGCATAGCGTCCCTCGATCTCCGCCGCCGCCGACTTTGGCTCCGGATAATACCAGACCGCATCGACGTTCCGCTTTCCGTCGACGACCAGTGTCTTGTAGCTGGCAACGCCCTTCCACGGGCAGTTCGAGTGCGTCGCGCTATCCTCCAGCAATGCCGGATCGACGCTGTCCGCAGGGAAGTAATGATTGCCCTCGACGACGACGGTATCGTCCGATCGTGCGATCTCGTGGCCATTCCAACTTGCAACCGGCATGCTGATCTCCTTCAGGCGCTCCCCAGCCCCGCCGCTTCATACGCTTCGGGTTTGAACCCGACCAGCAGTGTCTCGCCGGTATCGAGCACCGGTCGCTTGATCATCGACGGTTGCGCCAGCATCAGCGCGGTGGCCTTCGCCGAATCCAGATCCGCGCGATCCGCTTCGGGAAGCTTCCGAAACGTCGTGCCTGCGCGGTTGAGCAACACTTCCCACCCGACCCGACCGATCCAGTCGTCGAGGTGCAGCGCGTCGATACCCGCGGCCTTGTAGTCGTGGAACGCGTACGCGACTTCGCGCGCATCGAGCCACGCCCGCGCCTTCTTGATCGTGTCGCAGTTCTTGATGCCGAACATCGTGATCGTCAAAATCGTCTCCGTGTCGCTGGATGGCTAGTTGCGCTAGCGGCTCGATCTCATATCGGGCCGTCCCGCTTCCTTCCACCGGCATTGCGGCGCCAAGTCGCTCGGAGGCGACCGAAGAGCGCGGAGAGAATGACCGCAGGAACGGCCAGGACAGTAAGTATCGCGACACCGACGATCAGCAGCCCGCCGAATCCCGTATTCACCCACATTACCGGCAGTTGCGCGAAGGTGACTATCGCTCCTGCCGACCATCCTCGCCTGCCAAACGCAAAGCCCCCGAAGGCCGACAGAAGCAGCGAACCGGGGTACCAGATCAACCAGTAGCCAGCCGCATCCCAAGGCTCCTTCGTGCCCGAGACATGGCTTACGAGCAGCCAGTACAGCACGCTGATGACCGCGAGGACGAACACCTGGACCATGCGAAGTTTCATGCTCGAAGCCTCTCACAGGATCGCGCGTCATGCCACCGCCGACGGGATCAAGCCGGTAGCGTGACGCAGCGCAGGCGTTTATCGGTGCGGCATGACGCATCCATTCTACGCGATCCATAGCCACGGGCTGATCCGGGTAGCCGCCGCGACGCCGCGGGCTTCGGTGGGAGATACCGGGGCCAATGCCGAGGCTACGATCGCCTTGGCGCGCGAGGCGGATGCGAAGGGCGTCGACCTCGTCGTGTTCCCGGAGTTGAACCTCACTTCCTACGCGATCGACGATCTGCATCTCCAGACCGCGCAGCAGCGCGCGACGCTGGCCGCGATCGCGACGGTGGTCGAGGCGAGCGCGACCGTGCGGCCGGTGCTGCTGGTCGGCGCGGCGCTGGTGCGGAACGGGCGGCTGTATAACTGCGCGCTGGCGATCGCACGCGGGCGGGTGCTGGGCGTGGTCCCCAAGACGTTCCTGCCCAATTACCGCGAGTTCTACGAAAAGCGCTGGTTCGCGAGTGGCGCGGGAATGACCGGACTGGCGATCGACCTAAACGGCGACGACGTGCCGTTCGGGACCGACCTGATCTTCGCCGCGCGCGACCTGCCCCGCTTCGTCTTCCATGCCGAAATCTGCGAGGATTACTGGGCCCCTACCCCGCCCTCGACTGCTGGTGCGCTCGCGGGGGCACTGATCTGCTGCAACCTGTCGGCGTCGAACATCGTGATCGGCAAGGCGCGCGATCGGGCGATGCTGGCGGCGGCGCAATCGGCGCGCGCGGTGTGTGCGTATGTCTATTCCGCCGCGGGACCGGGCGAGAGCACCACCGAAGTCGCGTGGGACGGCCAGGGACTGGTTCACGAACTCGGCGAACAGATCGCGGAGTCGGCGCGGTTCTCGACCGAGCCCGAATTGGTCGTCGCCGACGTCGACTGCGAACGGATCACACAGGAACGACTGAGGACCGGCACGTTCAACGATGCGGCCATGTTCGCCGGCAATCCCGAGACACGCTTCCGACGGATCGCATTCGATCACGCGCCGGTGCTCGCCGACAGCGGCCTCGAACGCGCGATCCGCCGGTTCCCGTTCGTCCCGAACGATCCTGCGCGGCGCGACGACGATTGCTACGAGGCGTTCAACATCCAGGTGGAGGCGCTGTCGAAGCGCCTCGTCTCTGCGCATGCCGAGACGATCGTGATCGGCGTGTCCGGCGGCCTCGACTCGACTCACGCGCTGATCGTCGCGGCGAAGGCCATGGACCGCCTCGGACGCCCGCGGACCAACATCCTCGGCTTCACCATGCCCGGCTTCGCCACCGGCGAAGGCACCAAGGCGAACGCCTGGGCACTCATGCGCGCGCTCGGCATTACCGCGGAAGAGATCGACATCCGCCCCGCCGCCACCCGGATGCTCGAAGACATCGGCCACCCCTTCAGCGAAGGCGAACCCGTCTACGACATCACCTTCGAGAACGTGCAGGCAGGCCTGCGCACCGATTACCTATTCCGCCTCGCCAACCAGCGGCGCGGGATCGTGCTTGGCACGGGCGATCTCAGCGAGATGGCGCTCGGCTGGTGCACCTACGGCGTCGGCGACCAGATGAGCCATTACGCGGTCAACGCTGGCGTGCCGAAGACACTGATCCAGTTCCTAATCCGCTGGTGTATCCGCACCGACCAGTATGACGCGGCGACCGACGACATCCTGGCGACGATCCTGGCGCAGGAGATTTCGCCCGAACTCGTACCGGCAGGCGCCGACGGCGCCTTGCAGAGCACCGAGTCGATGATCGGGCCGTATGCGCTGAACGATTTCTTCGCGCATTACGTGATCCGATACGGCCTGGCCCCGTCGAAGATCGCGTTTCTCGCCTGGCACGCGTGGCGCGACGCGAGCGTCGGCGCATGGCCGGAGGACCTGCCGGCTGATGCCCGCCTCGCCTACGACCTGCCGACGATCCGCCACTGGTTGGAGAAATTTCTCTACCGGTTCTTCACGACCAGCCAGTTCAAGCGGTCGGCGATGCCCAACGGGCCGAAGGTGTCGGCAGGCGGAGCGCTATCGCCGCGTGGCGACTGGCGCGCGCCGTCGGATGGGAGCGCCGCGATATGGCTAGAGGAATTGCGGTCAAGCGTTCCGTAAGGTCAGCCGCGCCACCTTGCATAAATCGCCCATCCGGCGCATTATGAAAATCCTATGACAGTGGCTCCACCGGATGGATCGCGCGATCGCCGGATCGAGATCCCATCTAATCTTTGGCTAATTCACCCGGCAGGCCGTGCGCTTTTGCCGCTTGCCTTGGCGCGTGGGATTTCCGCGAATTCCGTATCGGTGGCAGGGCTTTGCCTCGGTGGGGCAGCCGCGCTCGCCTACACGCAATGGGATAGCTGGGCGATCGCGCTGGTCGGTCTGGTGCTGTCGATGGGCTGGCTGATCGCCGACGGACTCGATGGCATGGTGGCACGCGCGACCAAGACCGCCAGCCCGCTCGGCCGCATGCTCGACGGGCTGTGCGATCACGGCGTGTTCGCGCTGATCTATATCTCGCTCGCGCTGACGATCGACACGCCCGAGGGATGGATCCTCGCCTTTGCCGCCGGTGGCGCACACGCGGTGCAGTCGAACATGTACGAAGGCGAGCGCTCGCGCTTCCATCGTCGCATCAAGGGCGTGGCACTCGAGGCTCCGCCCGTGCCGACCGGCAACGCGCTCGTCCGCTTCTACGACAGCGTTGCCAGCAGCATCGACCGGATCGCGATGCCGTTCGAGCGCACGCTGGGCCAGTCGGTCGATCCGGTCGCGCTTGGTACGCTATACGGTGCGCGCGCCGTCGCGCCGTTGCGCTTCATGGCCTTGCTTACCGCGAATGTCCGGGTATGGGCGATCTTCGTCGCCTGCTTCGCGGGCAATCCACGCATCTTCTGGTGGTTCGAGATCGTCCCTTTGACGCTCGTCGCCATCGTCGGGCTCGTCTGGCACCGTCGTGTCGAGCGGGCGTTCGTTCGTAATACTTCAGCAACGCGACCAAAGACCGCGTCGCGCATGCATCTTTCGTAAGGAACAGGGTCAGTAATGAATAGCATTCGGATCGCCGTGGTCGGCATCGGCAACTGCGCGAGCTCGCTCGTCCAGGGCCTCGAGCATTATCGCGAGGGGGCAAACGACCAGGTTGGCCTGATGCATTTCGATATGGGTGGCTACAAGCCGAGCGACATCAAGGTCGTCGCGGCCTGGGACGTCGATCGTCGCAAGGTCGGCAAGGACGTCGCCGAGGCGATCTTCGCCAAGCCCAACTGCACCGCGGTGTTCGCACCCAATGTCGGCAACACCGGCACGATCGTGAAGATGGGCAAGAAGCTGGACGGCGTCGCCGACCACATGGCCGACTTCAAGGACGACCGCACGTTCCTGATGTCCGACGCTGCCGAGCCGACCCGTGAAGAGGTCATCGCCGAGCTGAAGGCATCCGGCGCCGACGTTCTCATGAACTACCTGCCGGTCGGTTCGCAGGAAGCGACCGAATTCTACGCCGAGTGCGCGATCGAAGCGGGCGTTGCGTTCGTCAACAACATCCCCGTCTTCATCGCGTCGAACCCGGTCTGGGCGAAGAAGTTCGAGGACGCCGGCGTCGCGATCATCGGCGACGACATCAAGGCTCAGCTTGGCGCGACGATCGTCCACCGCGTGCTGACCGACCTGTTCGCCAAGCGCGGCGTGAAGCTGGATCGTACGTACCAGCTCAACACCGGCGGCAACACCGACTTCCTCAACATGTCGAACCATCGCCGCCTCGAGTCGAAGAAGATCTCGAAGACCGAAGCCGTGCAGTCGGTCGCGGCCGAGCGCATGGACGACGACAACGTCCACATCGGTCCGTCGGATTACGTGCCTTGGCAGAACGACAACAAGGTCTGCTTCCTGCGCATGGAAGGCCAGCTGTTCGGCGGCGTGCCGATGAACCTGGAGCTGCGTCTCTCGGTCGAGGACAGCCCCAACTCCGCAGGCGTCGCGATCGACATGATCCGTTGCGCCAAGATCGCCAAGGATCGCGGCATCGCCGGCGTGATCGATCCTGCCTCGGCCTATTTCTGCAAGCATCCGCGCACGCAGATGACCGACGATCTCGCGCAGATCGAAGTCGAGCGGTTCATCAAGGCCGCCTGACATGATCGATACGCCCCGGATCCAAACGGCGATCATCCTCGCCGCCGGGGAAGGCAGCCGCCTTCGCACCTCCGCCCCGTACAAGCCGCTCTGCGCGGTGGCGGGGCGGCCGTTGATCGCCCACGCGCTTGAGGGACTGGCGGAAGCCGGTTTTGCGCGGGCGATCGTGACGGTCAGCTATGGGCGCGAGGCGATCGAAGCGTATCTCGCGAGCCGGCGCTGGCCGCTGGCGGTCGAGACAGTGCTGGCGGATCACCGCGAACCCAACGGCGTCTCGGTACTGGCGGCGCGCGATGCACTGGCCGGTGACGAAGCGATTCTCGCAATGTGTGACCACCTCGTCAGCCCGGAACTCTATGCCCGCATGGCGAAAGCCTGCGCTGGCGGTGGTCTACGCCTCGGCATCGACCGGCGCCTTGGTCATGACTGGGTCGACCCGGAGGACGTTACCTGCGTCGCGACCGAGGGCGACCGCATCGTTGCGATCGGCAAGGGCCTCGAACCACACGACTGCTACGACACCGGCGTCTTCGCAATCGGCCCCGCGCTCTCTGACGCGCTGGCGACCTTGGCGAGCCCCTCGCTCACCGAAGGCGTCCGCCTGCTGGCCGCACAGGGTTTGGCCCGGATCGTGGATTGCAGCGACCTCGACTGGATCGACGTCGACGATGCCCCCGCGCTGGCGAAGGCCGAGGCTTGGATGGCGACCAAGGCGGATGCCGTCGCGGCATAAGCTACGGTTCTCCTGCGAACGCAGGAGCCCAGGATACCAAGCGAAACGCTCCTGACCCTGGACTCCTGCGTTCGCAGGAGAACACTAGACCGAAGCGTCTACCCGCGGATCGGGCACGTCCAGCGTCGCGCACGTCCCGACCGCCGCGTTCTCGATCGTCACCGTCCCGCGCAGCTGCCGCGCGAGGCTGCCGATCATCCGCATCCCAAGGCTTTTCCGCGATGCCGTCTTCAGGTCGAAGTCGGCCGGCAATCCACCGCCCTCGTCCGATACCGTCAGCACGATCCGCCCGTCCGCGCTCCGCACCGTGACCCAAATCACGCCGCCGTCGTCGCCATAGGCATATTTGATCGCGTTGGTGACCAACTCGGTGACCAGCAACCCCATCGGGATCGCCACGTCCGCGCTGATCAGGATCGCCTCGATATCGCAGTCGATCCGGTGGGTGAGCGATTGCTCCCCCAGCCCTGTCGCGATCCCGCAGACGAGGTCGTTCAGCGCGACGATGCCGACCTGATCGCCACGCCATAGCTGGTCGTGAGTCTGCGCGATCGCGGTGATCCGCGCCTGCGCGTCGCCCAGCAGCCGGCGGATCCGCGGATCGTCGTCCTCCTGCATCTGGAGGTTGAGCATCGCCGAGACCAGCGCGAGGCTATTTTTCACCCGGTGGCTGGCCTCCCGCGTGAGCAGTTCCTGATGCTCCATCGCCTCGCTCAACCGCTGCTCCGCCTGCTGCCGCTCGATCGCGACGCCGATAAGGTTCGCAAACCCCTGCATGAACGCGAAGTCGGCCGGCTCGAACTGGCCCTCATCGGGGCTGTCGACCTCGAGCACACCAAAGCGCTTGCCCGATGTCTCGACCAGCACGTTGATCGCGCGCCGGATATTGTGCCGCGCCATGAACTCGGGCGTGCGGAAGCGCTGTTCGTTCTCGAGGTGGTTCGAGATCACCGGCTGCCCGGTCTCCAACGCGAACCCCGCCGGCGACCCGAGATCGGTCCGCATCTCGGTCGACCCGACCACCCCCGGCTCCCAGCCGATGCCGGCACGCACCAGCAGCGTATCCTGCTCGGGACGATATTCGAGGAACTTGCAGTATTTCGACCGCATCCCCTCGCCGCACAATTCGGTCGCGCGCTGCAACATCGGCTGCAGATCCCGCGCCCGCAAAGCCTCGATCCCGAAATCGGCGAGGATCGACTGCTGGCGAAGACGATATTCGAGTTCGCCAGCAGCAGGCGCGGTATCACCGCCGGGAGAGTGTTCTACGACAGGCATCGTCCTCAGCGAGTCAGCTTCTTGTACGCCAGACGCGTAGGCCGATCGGCGGCATCGCCCATCCGGCGACGCTTGTCCTCCTCGTACGACGCGTAGTTGCCCTCGAACCACTCGACATGGCTGTCGCCCTCGAACGCGAGGATGTGCGTGGCCAGGCGATCGAGGAAGAAGCGGTCATGGCTGATGACCACCGCGCAGCCTGCGAACGTCTCCAGCGCCTCCTCGAGCGCACGCAGCGTCTCGACGTCGAGATCGTTGGTCGGCTCATCGAGCAGGAGGACGTTGCCACCCTCCTTGAGCATCTTGGCCATGTGGACGCGGTTGCGCTCACCGCCCGACAGCTGACCGACCTTCTTCTGCTGGTCCGGTCCGCGGAAGTTGAACGCGCCGACGTATGCGCGCGTGCCCATCTCCTGCTTGCCGAAGCGGAAGATCTCGAGCTCGTCGGAGATTTCCTGCCAGACGTTCTTGTTCGGATCGAGATCGTCGCGGCTCTGGTCGACATAGCCGAGCTTGACGGTCGAGCCGACCTCGATCGTGCCCTCGTCGGGCGTTTCCTGGCCGGTGATGAGCTTGAACAGCGTCGACTTGCCCGCGCCGTTGGGGCCGATCACGCCGACGATGCCGCCGGGGGGCAGCGTGAAGTCGAGGCCGTCGAACAACAGCTTGTCGCCGTACGACTTGGTCAGGCCCTTCGCCTCGATCACCTTGCCGCCGAGACGGGCTGGCAGCTGGATCAGGATCGCAGCCTTGCCGGCAACGCGGTTCTCCTGCTTCTCCATCAGCTCGTCGAATGCGCGGATACGCGCCTTCGACTTGGTCTGGCGTGCCTTGGGGGTCTGGCGCATCCACGCCAGCTCGTCGGCGATCGCCTTCTGCTTGCCGGCCTCTTCGCGCTCTTCCTGGCTGAGGCGCTGCGCCTTCTTCTCCAGATAGCCCGAATAGTTGCTCTCGTAGGTGTAATAGCGCCCGCGATCGAGCTCGAGCACCCAGTTGACGACGTTGTCAAGGAAGTAGCGGTCATGCGTCACGAGGATGACGTTGCCGGTATATTCCTTGAGGTAGTTCTCCAGCCACGACACGCTTTCGGCGTCGAGATGGTTGGTAGGCTCATCGAGCAGCAGGATCTGCGGCTTTTCCAGCAGCAGCTTGCACAGCGCGACGCGACGCTTCTCGCCGCCCGACAGGTTGGTGACGTCGGCGTCGCCCGGCGGGCAGCGCAGGGCTTCCATCGCTTGTTCGAGCTGGCTGTCGAGCGCCCAGCCATCGACCGCGTCGATCTTGGCCTGAAGCTCGCCCATCTCTTCCATCAGTGCGTCGAAGTCGGTGTCGTCCTGCGGATCGCCCATCTCGGCCGAGATCGCGTTGAACCGGTCGACGAGGTCCGCGACCGGACGCACGCCGTCCTTGACGTTGCCCATGACGTCCTTAGTCGGATCGAGCTGAGGCTCCTGCGCCAGATAGCCGACGTTGACGCCTTCTGCGGCCCAGGCTTCGCCAGTGAAATCGGGATCCATGCCGGCCATGATCTTCATCAGCGTCGACTTGCCCGAACCGTTCGGGCCGATGATCGCGATCTTCGCCGACGGGATGAACTGCAGGTGTATGTTGTTGAGAACGGGCTTGTTGGCACCGGGGAAGGTCTTCGACAGACCCTTCATGACGTAGGTATACTGGACGGCCATGTGGGTGCCGAGCTCCGTTCTGAATAAAGGCGGGATTTGACGTGCGCAGATAGCGATGCGGCGGGCCGTTGGCAAACGGGGAGCGCCGACATACGCTGCCCCGATGATGAAACGCACCCTGCTCGCGGCGCTGGCCGCCTCCGCCCTCACCTCTCCTCTGTCGGCGCAGCGTACCGCCGCCCCGGCAACCGCGGTCGACGCCAAGGTCGCAGCACTCCGTGACAAGGCGCTGACCGACGATACGGCGTACAAGATCGTCGAGGGGATCACGACCGAGGTCGGCCCGCGGATGACCGGTACCGAAGCGGCACCGCGGGCGCGCGCCTGGTCTGTGGCCAAGCTGAAGGCGCTGGGGTTCAAGAACGTGCGGATCGAGCCATACCAGCTGCCGGTCTGGTCGCGCGGTACGGAGAGTGGCGAGTTGGTCGCCCCCTATGCGCAGACGCTGCATCTGGTCGGCCTCGGCAATTCGGGTGCGACGCCGCCGGGCGGGCTGACCCTGCCGATCGTGTATTTCGCGACGTACAACGACCTTGCGCTCGCCGCTGACGGCAGCCTGAAGGGCAAGATCGCCTTCGTGTCGAACGCGATGCAGCCGACCCAGGACGGGTCGAGCTATGGATCGCAGGGCACCGCGCGCTTCGTCGGACCGAACGTCGCCGCCAAGAAGGGCGCGGCGGCGATCGTGATCCGGTCGATCGGCACCGATCACGGCCGCGGGCCGCACGCGGGCAACACCAATTTCGAAGCGGGCGTGACGCCGATCCCCGCGGCGGCACTGTCGGTCGCGGACGCCGAGCATGTCGAGCGGCTGGTGAAGCTCGGCAAGCCGGTGACGCTGAAGCTGGTGCTTCAGGACAAGCAGGCCGGGATGCAGGAATCGGGTAACGTCGTCGCCGAGGTTCCGGGCACCGATCCCAAGGCGGGCATCGTGCTGGTCGGTGGCCATCTCGACAGCTGGGATCTCGGCACCGGCGCGATCGACGATGGCGCAGGCATCGCGATCACCGCGGCCGCTGCCAAGATCGTCATGGACGGCGGCCAGCGCCCACGTCGCACCATCCGCGTCGTCTGGTTCGGCGACGAGGAGAGCGGTGGCTTCGGCGGGCTCGCTTACGCCAAGGCACATGCGGGCGAGCGTCACGCGACTGCCGCCGAATCGGACTTCGGCGCCGATCGCGTCTGGCGGTTCGAAAGCAGCCTGCCAGCAGCCGCCAAGCCCATCGAGGATCGCCTGGCCGTCGCACTCGCGCCGCTCGGGATCATCCGAGGCAACGACGCCCCGCACGGTGGCACCGATGTCGGCCCGACGATCGCCACGGGGGTAGCCGGAATCGACCTCAACCAGTCGGGCCTGCGCTACTTCGATTACCACCATACGCCCGAGGATACGCTGGATCGGATCGACCCCGAACAGCTCCGCCAGAACGTCGCGGCGTGGACCGCGATGATCGCCACGGTGGCCAATGCCCCCGAGGAAATCGGGCCAATCGTGCTCCAAAAGTGACCAGTCGCAGCAACCTAAACGTCATCGTTCTGCCGCAAACCTTGCGGAGAGATGAATTTAGCGGATTGACCGCCCGCCGGGGGCCGCTATTTGACGGGACTTCGCGACGGCAATCGGGTCGGCCGCGAGTGAAACTATGCTTGGGAGCATTCGAATGAAGAAGATCGTTCTGATCGCTGCTGCCGCCGGCCTGATGTCCGTCGCAGCCTGCAGCAAGTCGCCAGAAGCCGCCGCAGTTGAGAACAACGCGGACATGCTGGCTGACAACATGGAAATGCAGGCTGACAACATGGACGCCATGGCGGACAACACCTCGAACGCAGTCGCTACCGACGTGCTCGAGAACGCTGCCGACAACATGAACGCAGCTGCCGACAACGTCCGTGACGCTGCCGACGAGAAGACCGACAACATGAACTAAGACGCTGTCGGGCGTTCGCGCTCGATAGAGTATTAGTGTCGGAAAGGGCGTTCCTTCGGGAGCGCCCTTTTTCTTTGTGTCTTTTGCTTTGCAGATGCTTGCGCTAACGCAGGCGCCGGTGGGGCCTGTAGCTCAACGGTTAGAGCTGGCCGCTCATAACGGCTAGGTTGCGGGTTCGATTCCTGCCGGGCCCACCAACCCCTCTTCTCGGCGCCGCCCGGAGCGCAACCCGCTCCGAGCGACGATTTGGCCTCAGTCGATCGGCAGGTCGAACAGCAGTTCGCGGACGTAGCGCACCGGCGGCGAACCATGCGCGAGCAGCGCGTCGTTGTAGCGCTTGAGATCGAACGCCCCGCCCTGCCGCTTCTTGGCCTCTTCCCGAAGCGCCATGTGCTCCGAATAGCCCGTGAAATAGCTCAGCAATTGCGTCGAGCCGAGCGAGGCGCGGACCCACTTCCCGGCCGCCTCGCGCTCCTGCTGGAACGCGGTGTGCGTCATCAGCTGCATCGCCTGCTCGCGCGTCATACCTTCGGTGTGGATGCCGATGTCGAGCAGCGAGTTCGAGATAGAGCGCAGCCGCATCTTGAGCACGGTCAGCTTGAACAGCGGATCGCCGTTCAGATAACCTTCGTCCGCCATCATACCCTCGGCATAGACCGCCCAGCCCTCCACGAACGGCCCCGAGCCAAGCACCGCGCGCAGCGTAGACTGAGTCGCGTTGGCGTGCGCGAGCTGGAGATAATGCCCCGGCATCGCCTCGTGCACCGCGAGATCGTGGATCATATAGTCGTTATATTCGCTCAGGAACGAGGTCGCCTGCGCCTCGGTCCAGTCGTCAGGGATCGGCGAGACGGCGAAGAACGTCCCGAGATTCTTCTCCAACGGGCCCGGCGAATCGCAGTACGCGACGGCGACGCCCTGCTGGAACTTGGGCATCGTGATGATCTTCACCGGGCTGTCGGGCATGCCGACGAGGCCCTTCTCGCGAACGAACGTCGTCGCCTGCGCCAGTGCCTTGGTTGACGCATCGATCATGCCGTCGCGTGGCGGACGCTTGGCGTAGGTGAGTTCGAGCGCGAGCTGGATGCCCGCCTGTTGCTGCGCTTCGGACGGCTTTTCGGGCAGCAGCATGGCACCCGGCTTGGCGCCGAAGATCTGGCGCGCGATCGCGTACATCTGCGCGCGCGTGTCGACGATCGCAGCCTGCGCGCGGCGCTTGATCTCGGTGCGCGTGAGGTCGGATTGCAGCGCGAAGCCGAGCTTCTTGTCGTAGAGCGCCGCCCCCAGCCGAAAGTCGCCCTTCGCGCCGGGCACGAGCGTCTTGTCGAGCCAGACCTGATGCTCGGCGACCGCTGCCTTCAGTTTGACGAGCGCGGCGTCGAACCGCTTGGCGTCCGCTGCCGACAGTTCGCTTTTGTGCGGTGCGAGCATGCTCTCGGCGATCTCGACGATGCCGCTGTTCTGCTTCGCCACGGTCGTCGCGTAGATCGACGGTACGCGCGCCACCACGATGTTCGCGCGCGCCTGTGCCAGCAACGCAGGGAGCGCCGCCATCCGCGCGGTCGCCGCGTTCAGCCGCTGCGGCCATGGCGCGAAATCGCGTGCGGCGAGCGAGTAGAGCGAGCTGCCGGCGATGTCGTTATAGACCTGCGGATCCCACGCCCACCCGCCGAGCGTCTCGGTATCCCAGATGTCGTAGCGCAGCGCATTGTCGAGCAACGCCGCATCGACCTGCTCCTCGCGCGACAGGGCTTTGCGATCGATCCGCTGGAGATCGGCCAGCATCGCCTTCGAGAACGCCTCACGCTTGGCGCGCCCCGCGGCGGACATGTCGGTGATCTGCGCGTCGAACCGGTGATCGCCGAGCGACGTCGCCGACGAAGGGTTCAGCCGCGCCAGGCCGTCGACATAGCGCTTCGACACCGACGCGAACGCCGACGTCTCACCGGCCTGCGCGGCCAGCACGGGCGCCGGGATCGACGAGACGGGCAGCGCCAGGATCGCGGCGCCGAGCAACAGACGGAAGTTACGCATGGTCTAATTCCTGACGATCAGCGCTATGGAGCGGTGCCGAGTTGAGTGTTGAGATAGACGGTGACGAGCGCGGCGCGCTTGGCGTCCTCGATCTTGTCGGCACCTGCCGCGTGGCCGCCTTCGGGGTTCTCGTAATAGAAGAACGGGTCGCCATATGCCTCCAGCCGCGCGGCGAATTTGCGCGCGTGGCCGGGGTGGACGCGGTCGTCCTCGGTCGAGGTGTAGATGAACGGCGTCGGGTATTTCACGTCGCGCTTCAAATTCTGGTACGGCGAATATTGCGAGATGAACGCCCAGTCCGCGGGCTTGTCCGGATCGCCATATTCGCCGATCCACGATGCGCCCGCCGACAGGTGCGAATAGCGCTGCATGTCGAGCAGCGGCGATCCCATCACGATCGCGCCGTATAGATCGGGACGCTGCTCCATCGCGACGCCGACCAGCAAGCCGCCGTTCGACCGCCCCGACACCGCGATCTTCCGTTTTGCGCTGACGCCGGTCCGCACCAGATCGTCGCCGACCGCGTGGAGATCGTCATACGCTTTTTGCCGGTTCTCGCGCAGCGTCGCCTGATGCCAGCGCGGACCGTATTCGCCGCCGCCACGGATGTTGGCGAGCACGAACGCGTTGCCTTCCTCGACCCAGAACAGGCCAGCCGGCCCTGAGCGATAGGGCTGGTCGACCAGATAGGTCGGCGTCTGCGCATTGCGGAACCCGCCATAAGCGTGGACCAGCGCAGGCACCGGGCCGGTCGTGCCCTTCTTGCGTACCAGGAAATACGGAATCTTCGTGCCATCCTTCGACGTCGCGAACCGCTGCTCCACCTGCATCGTCGATGCATCGAAGCGCGCGGGCAGCGTGTCGACCGTCACCGGCTTGGCATCGGGACGGACGGCGTAGAGCGCGGGCGGGCTGAGGAAGCTCTCGACCACCGCGAAGGCGACGTCGTCCTTGCCTGCGGTCGCCTCAAGATGGATCGTCGACGCGGTCGGCAACGCCGCGACGCCTTGCGTCCAGACGCCGTCCGCGCCGCGCGTCAGCGACACGAGCCGGCCCGAGACGTCGTCGAGCATCTTCACCCACAAGACCGACTTGCTCGAATCGACCTGCTCCACCGCCTGCGTCGCGGTCGGCACCAGCACGCGCTCGATCGTCGGCGCGCGGCCTGCCAGCACGCCGGCAATGGAATACGCGATCACCGACCCGCTCGGAATGCCGCGCCAGTCGGACGCAAGCGTCGCGATCAGGCGACCGTCGAGAACGGTATTCACGACCGCATCGTCGGGCAGCGGCGACGGCACCAGCCGGCCGTCATCGGCGATGTGGCTGCGCCTGGAATGGAAGAAGTCGACGTTGCGGGAGACCAGCGCATAGCGGCGATCGCCTTCGGTGAAGACGTCGGTCTCGATCCCGACATCGTCCGGCGTCGCGCTCGTGACGATCGTTGCCGCGGCAAGCGGCGTGCCGCGCTGCCACCGCTTGACGGTCCGCGGATAGCCCGACTTGGTGAGGCTGTCGGGCCCGAAATCGGTCGCGACATACAGCGCGTCAGGCCCGGCCCAGTTCAGCCCGGTCTTGAAGCTCGGCACGACGAAACCGTCGGTCACGAACTTGCCCGAGGGAATATCGAACTCGCGCTCGACCACCGCATCGCCGCCGCCGTTCGACAGTTCGACCATGCAGCGATCGTAGGACGGCGCGCGGCATATCGCGCCCTTCCACACCCAGCTCTTGCCCTCCGCCTTGCCGAGCGCATCGACATCGATCAGCGTCCGCCATACCGGCTTGCCGCTGGTGAACGACGCGAGCGACGCGACTCGCCACAGGCCGCGCACGTTCGTCTTGTCCTGCCACAGGTTCAGCACCTGATCGCCGAGGATCTGGTCGGGCGTCGCGATCTGGCGATCCGCCTGCAACAGGTCGAGCGCGCGCTGGCGGTAGCGGGCATAGCCGGGCTTGGCTTCGAGCGCGGCAAGCGACCGCGTGTTCCACCGCTTGACGGTATCGAGCGCACGCGTGCCGTGGATGTCCTCGAGATACTGGTTCGGATCGGCGGCGGGAGGCGGAGCCGAATTCTGGGCCAGCGCGGTCGTGGAAAGGGCCAGCAAGGCCAGGAACGGCAAGCGTCTTTGCATCATCACTCTCTTTTCGTTCGATGACGCGACCTTAGGCTGCCGGGTCCGCTGCGCCACCCCTTCTCTTCAGTTCATTCGGCCTCCAGCGCGAGCAGCGCGAACGTCGCCAGCCAATGCTCGCCCATGTAGTCGTCCGCGAGATGCGGCAGCGCCTCGGCCAGGTGCGCATCGGCGATCGCACGCGCGGCGGCAGGATCAGGCAGCGCGTCGGCGATCGTCCGCCAGCACCACGCGCGCGACAGGTTCACGCCGTCGAGATGCGCGAGGCGTCCGTCGGATCGGTCGCTGACGATCGCGGGAGAGCGCAGGCACGCAGTCGCCGGACCGAACGGATCGGGCAGGAACGCCGCCAGCCACGGCGCGAACTCGGCGGCCAGCACGTCCTTCATCAACGCCGCCTCGCACAGCGTTGCGGACAGAAAATCCTCCCCGCTCGGCTCGAACGGGCGGCAGTCGCGATCGTCGCCAAACCAGTCCCGCGCGCGCGCCTCGATCAAGGCGACCAACGACGCGTCGTGCGTCCGCCCCCAGCGCAACGCGTGGACGAGCGCGAATGCGGTGCAGTCATGCTTGCCGCTCCGCACCGGATAGATCAGCTTGGGCAGATACGCCGCAAACCGCGCGGCGAACGCGCGCGCCAATGGCTCTACCGCCGCCGCCCAAGACCGCTCCGGTCGCTGCGCCAGCTCGTCATGCAGCGCGAGCAGCCATCCCCAACCATAAGGCCGCTCGAACCCGGCCGTGCCCGGCCGCTCGAGATACGCCACCTCGCCCGCGATCAGTGCGGGGACGAGCATCCGGTCCGCCAGCGCCTCGACAGCGGCGGCTTCCGGCATATCGGGATACAGCCGCGCGAGGCGCATCACCTGCCACCAGCCGTGCACGCAGCTATGCCAGTCGAAACTGCCGTAAAACACCGGATGCAGCGTCTTCGGCAGCGCCAGGTCGCCGGGCCCGTCGAGGACCTGGTCGAGCTTGTATGGCCATTCGCGGGTCAGATGCCCCAGCGTCAGCGCGGCAAATCGCGCCGCCGTCGCGCGGTCGAGCCCATTAGTCATCGCATCGTCCTCGTGATCGCGCTGCACCCGTCAACTGCTGTGGTCGGCAATGATCCGCCACGCATTGTCCCGCCGCTCGAACACCAGCGTAGTCATCCCGCTTTCGGTGGTCGACGGCCCGGTCAGCGTCCAGCGCGCGAACAGCATCGCGTGACGCGGATCGATCCCGCGCATCTCCAGGAACGCGAACGAGAGCGCACCCCGCGCATTGCCGTCACCGCGAAAGCTCGGCCGGTATTTGGCGGAGATCGCCGCCTTGCCGCGCAACAGCCCCTTCGGCGTCACGAACACCGCATCGTCCGCATACACCGCCATGAACCGCGCGAGATCGCCCGCATTCCAGCCCGCCGCGCTCGCACCCATCGCCTGGCGGATCGCGGTTTCAGCTGGCGTCTGCGCCACGGCAGGGGTGGCGACGAGCATCGCGACCGGCAGGATCAGGGCACGCATCATTCTGGCATCACTCCCGCGTCATCAGTTCGAGCAAGACCGGCTCGGTCACCGCCTCGGACATCAGGAACCCCTGGTACAGGCTGCACCCCGCAGCGGCGAGCAGTTCCAACTGTGCCGGCGTCTCCACGCCCTCCCCGACCACGACCAGGCCGAGCGACCGCGCCATCGTGATCGCGCCGGCGACCACCACCCGGTCCCGCGCACTGCCGTCGATATCGCGCACCAGCGACTTGTCGATCTTGACGTAGTCGAGCGGCAGCGACTTCAGATAGGCAAGGCTCGAATAGCCCGTGCCGAAGTCGTCGATCGCCACCCGGCACCCCGCTCCACGCAATTCCGCCAGCAACGTCGACGCCGCCGCGAGGTCCTCGATCAATCCTGTCTCGGTGATCTCGACCGTCAGCCTTCCCCGCGGAAACCCGCTCTCGTCGATCCGTGCGAGAAACAGCGCGGCGAACCCCGGCCGGGTGATATCCGCCGCGGTCAGGTTCAGCGATACCCGCAACGTCCCCAGCGCTTCCGGCCACGCCACCGCACGCGCCAGCACCAGCCGCTGGATATGGTCCGACAACGCGATCCCCAGGTCGGCCCGGTCGGCGGCATCGAACAACGTATCCGCGCCGAGCGGTCCCAGCGTCCGGTGGCTCCAGCGCGCCAGCGCCTCGACCCCCGTGATCTTGCCGCTCGCGATCTCGACCTGCGGCTGCCAGCGCAGGTCGATCTCGTCGCGTTCGATCGCATGGTGGAGGTCGATCGCCAGCGCGTCGATCGGCGCGACGCCGTCGGGCAGCGCGACGTGCAGCACCGATCCGTCGCTCGCCTTCGCTTCCGCCAGCGCCTCGCTCGCCCGGCGCAGCAACGCCGCCGCATCGTCGCCCGGCTGGCGCTGTGCCACCCCGAAGCGACAGCCAAGCACGGCGCGCGTATCCGCCACCGCGAACGGCCGCGCGAGGGCGGCATCGAGCGCGGTGATCGCCGCCGTCACCGCCGCCCCGGCCGCCTCGATCACCAGCACGAACTCCGACCCGCCGAGCCGCGCGACCATCGCATCGACGCCGATCGCTTCGCGCGCGACCGTTTCCGCGCGCAGCACCGCAGCCTCGATCAGCCCGTCGACAGCGGGTCGGCCATGCGCTGCGTTGACGATATCCAGCCGCGACAGCGCGACGAGCACCACCGCGACCGGCCGCTCCTCGGCGATCCGCCCGACGATCCAGCGCCGCGCTTCGCCGGTCTCCCTGTCATATTGCGACGCACCCGGTATCCCGCGCCGGTCGATCGCGCCGCCGGATGCACGCGCGGCATGCCGCCCCGCGAACCGCAATGCCTGAACGAGTTCGCCTTCGCTCGCCGGGCTGGCCAGGAACTGGGTCGCGCCCGCATCGAAGAATTCGCCGATCGCCTCGACGTCACCGCGCGACACCAGCACCAGCAATGCCGCACCGTTGGTGGCAACGAACCCGCCCAGCCTGCGCGTCGCCGACAGTCCCTCGTCGAGGGCGCCGCGCGCATCGATCAATGCCACTGCGGCACCGCTTGCCAGGAAGCGGCTTTCCAATCCGTCGGCGTCGCCAGCGACCGCCGCCTGCCACCCTGCACCGGCGCCTGCGTTCGCTAAAATCTCCGTGATCTCATCACGTTGACGGAACGATACCGCGAACAGCGTCGTTGCGATCTGCATGTCTTCCATATCCGTCGCACCTCGCTCGATCGGTGCGAGCCTAGCCGCCGTATCGCCGCGCGCCAATCCAGTACCAGCCGATCCGGCCTTGTTAGTGGGACAGTCACGTCCTAGCTCGGAACAGATGACGATCGCGCCCACCCTCGAGCAAAAACCGCTGCGCGATACGCATGGTCGCACGATCAAGTATCTGCGGATTTCGGTGACCGATCGCTGCGACCTGCGCTGTCGCTACTGCATGTCCGAAAAGATGACGTTCCTGCCGCGCAGCAAGTTGCTGAGCCTCGAAGAGATCGCGATCATCGCCGAGCGCTTCATCGCACGCGGGGTGACCAAGATCCGCCTTTCGGGTGGCGAACCGCTGGTGCGTCGCGACGTCGCCGAACTCGTCCAGCGTCTCGGCCACAATATCGGCTCGGGCCTGGAAGAACTCACGATGACCACCAACGGCACGCGCCTCGCGCAGCATGCCGAGGCGATGGTCGATGCCGGTATCCGTCGCGTCAACGTCAGCATGGACAGCCGCGATCCCGATCGCTTCCGCTACATCACCCGCCACGGCGATGTGTCGCAGGTGATCGACGGCATCTACGCCGCGCGTGACGCCGGCCTCGCGATCAAGATCAACATGGTCGCGCTGAAGGGCTTCAACGAGGACGAGATCGCGCCGATGCTCGCCTGGTGCCGCGACGAGGGGTTTGACCTGTCGCTGATCGAGACGATGCCGCTCGGCGCGATCGACGAGGACCGCACCGATCGCTTCCTGCCCCTGACCAAGGTCTTCGAGGATCTCGGCCAACAGTTCACGCTCGCCCGCGACGCGCACAAGACCGGCGGCCCCGCGCGCTACTGGAACGTCGACGGCACGAGGACCCGCCTGGGCCTCATCTCGCCGCTGACCGCCAATTTCTGCGACGGCTGCAACCGCGTCCGCCTGACCACCGAGGGCAAGCTCTACATGTGCCTCGGCCATGACGATCAGGTCGACCTGAAGGCGGCACTGCGGGAAGGCGGCACCGCCGGCCTCGACGAGGCGATCGACGCCGGCCTGTTCGCCAAGCCCAAGGCGCACGACTTCCGCATCGGCCAGGGCGAAGGCCCGGCGGTCGCGCGCCACATGAGCGTCACCGGCGGATGAGCCGATACGAGCGGCGGGCGCTGGTCGCGTCCAACACCCCGCCTGCTCGTGCCGCCGAAGCGGAACTCGCCGACATGGGCGAGTGGGTGCCCGTCGAAGATGCAGACGTCATCATCGCGCTCGGCGGCGACGGGTTCATGCTGCAGACGCTGCATACGATGCTGGAGCGCCGCAAGCCGCCCGTCCCCGTATTCGGAATGAACCTCGGCACCGTCGGCTTCCTGATGAACGAATGGCGCCACCACGGCCTCACCGACCGGCTGGAGCGCGCGAAACCCTTCAAGGTCATTCCCCTCAGCATGACCGCGATCGGCGTCGATGGCCGCACGCACACCCTCCCCGCGATCAACGAGGTCTCGTTCCTGCGCGAGACGCGGCAGACCGCCAATCTCGAAGTGACGGTGAACGACCGCGTCGTCCTCGCCGAACTCGCCTGCGACGGCATCCTCGTCGCGACACCGGCCGGCTCGACCGCGTACAATCTCTCCGCACACGGCCCGATCCTGCCGCTCGGCTCGGGGATGGTCGCACTGACTCCGATCAGCCCGTTCCGCCCACGCCGCTGGCGTGGTGCCATCCTGCCCGACAAGGCGCGCATCCGCATCCGCGTACTCGACCCCGGCAAGCGCCCCGTCTCCGCAGTCGCCGACCAACGCGAGATCCGCGACGTGGCGCAGGTCGACATCTGCATGGACCGCGCCCGCGAACTGACGCTGCTGTTCGATCCCGAGCACGCGCTCGACGACCGCATCACGATGGAACAGTTCGTCGCCTGAACGCGGTTTATCGCGGACTTTGCATTTTTGCGGCGAAACCTGCTTGCATCGTCCGACCGGCCGTTTATAGAGCCGCCTCCGGCAACGTTCCCTGATAGCTCAGCGGTAGAGCTCTCGACTGTTAATCGAGTGGCCGTAGGTTCGAATCCTACTCAGGGAGCCACCGACACCATGATGACGGTGTCGCTGTTGCACGATGAAAATCACCTCCTCGAACCTGCTGCGAAGCTACCGAGCTTCGATATGCGCGCGCCCTCCGATGGTTCGCGTGGCAAGGCTACGTCACGGTAATTTCCTGATGGTTTCGTCGAGCGTCGCGACGACGATGCCGATCTTGCGGACGATCATGTGGTTCTGCGCCACCCGGCCATCCGGCGACAAGGTCAGCCACTGGTCTACCCGCATCCCGCCGGACATCGGGAATGCAAGGTGCAGTCGGTTGCCCTCGACGTCGCCTGCCACCGGTCCGGATGCATCGGTCAGCGTCCCGGTATAGCGGCCGTTCCCCAGCGGCCGGATCCGCCATTGCCGGTCGCGCGCGGGTTTGCCCGGCTGCTCGATATGTTGGTCGAGGTTGAGCGTACCGTCGGCATCGAGCGTGCCGACGCTGGAGACATGCGTCGTGGTCGCGCCGCTCATCACGACCTTCAACGTACCGACCCCGTCGAGCCGCCCGGCGAAAAATCGCTCGGCGACGAACGGCGGCGTCGCTGCGATCGCGTCGGCACGAGCCGCCGGCGGTCCCGCGGCACAGGCGGATAGCAGCATGAGCGCTGAGCACGAGACATGGATCGGACGGAGAAACGGCATGCGCAGGTCTTTCGGTACCACCGAGGCAAGGTGCGCGGCGGCACGATCAACAACCCCGCGTGATCGCTTTCGGTCCCAAAGCGACAGCGATCGTTCCTCCTGGGCCGGGCTGGTCGCCCTTGCCCCGATCAGAACCCTAGCCGCACGCCGAGCGTGACCGCCCTCGGCCGCACCGGGACGGTCTGCGTCGTCGTCGCGAGCGTGAAGGGGTTGCCGAAGCCGAAGCTGTTGCCGCGACTGTCGAACAGGTTGGTGACGTCGATCGACCAGCGCGCCGCACCATGCGTGATCGCGCCCCCCAGATCCGCCGTCGCGTACCGCCCTGCCGGCCGATCGAGCAACGGATCGAAGCTCAGGCGGGTACGGCCGGTGTAGCGCGCGGTCGCGTAGACCGAGGCCGGCAGCCTGAACAGCATGAGCGTGCGGGTCGCCCCGACATGCCCCGATATGTCCGGGACGACGGGAAGCCGTCGATCGTCGCGATCGAGGTTCGTGGCGGACGACGCGGACGTCAGCCGTGCGCGCTGCAATGTCCCGCCGAACTCGATCGCCGTCGATGCCACCGTGTAGTCGCCACCGAACTCGACGCCGTAATTGACCGCATTGCCCGCATCGACGGTTCCCAGCAGTCCGTCGGACCCGACGGTATCGCTGCGAAGATGCTCCCAGGTCGATCCGAAGACGGCGCCGTGCAGGTTGAGCCGATCACCGGCAAGGCGGAGACGCCAGCCGAGTTCGAGGCTTTGCAGTTCGTCGCCGGGAATGCGCGCCTCGTTCGGTGCGGCCGTCCGGCTGATCGCGACCGGCCGGACCGCACTGGCATAGCGCAACCAGATCAGGCCGAGATCGTCGCGATGCCAGCTCAGCGTCGCGCTCGGCGTGACGCCCAGCTGGTCCGCGTCCTCGCGATCGGGGCCCTGTTGCTCGAGCCGGCTCGACGTCAGGAAACCGCGCAGGCCGAGCTTGAAATCGAGCGCGCTGTTCAGGCGCTGCGTTCCTTCGGCGAACAGCGCGACGTCGGTGACGTCCTCTTCGTCCCGTCGCGCGGCGACCGTGCCTATCCCGTCCACGGGTACGAAGCGGCCTTGCAGACGGCTGGTCGAATGCAGGATCGTGGCGCCGATCAGCCAGGGATGGCGCGCCGTCGGGTCGCTCAGGCGGATCTCCTGCGACAGGAGCTGTGCGGAGCGATCCTCGACATAGGCAAGCGGCGCCGACACGCCGAGCGACGGCGCCACGATGCTCGCGTCGTACGTGCTGCCGAACTCCTGGTCGACATACGCCGTGGTCGCCTGCACGTCGAGCTTGCCGAGCGGCCCTCGCAAGGTGAGTGCACCCGATGTGAAGTCGTTGTCCTGCGGCTCGGCGATGCGGGTCGCGCGGGTCAGGCCGCTGGTCGCATATTGACTGTCGCGTGCGTCGATCCGCTGCGCGACGCCGCTCAACGTCGCCGACCACCCCTTGCCGATCATCCAGCGCAGCGCGGCGCGACCGCCGACGCGGTGCGTGCGATTGACGTTGCTGCGGTTCCGCTCGGTGTCGTCGATCCAGCCGGGCATCGTCTCGTCCCAGCCGGATACGCGCAGGGCCAGGGCGCCCGTGACGATCGGCACGTTGACGGTCCCCTCGACTGCGCCGCCGATGCCGCCATTGCCGACGCCGACCCCATCGACGCCGATATCCCCCGATGTCCGGGTCAGATCGGGGGCCACCGTCACGGTACGCACGACGCCGCCTAGCGCCCCGGTGCCATATAGCGTGCCCTGTGGTCCTCGCAGCACCTCGACGCGCTGGACGTCGACCAGCCGCAGGTCGGGATCGGGCGACGCATAGCCGATCCGCACGTCGTCCAGGAACAGGCTGACGAGCGACTGGCTGGTCCCGTTGAACGCGCTGTCGGCGACCCCGCGCAGGAATATGCGATCGCGACCCGGTCCCAGATTGGTCGAAAACGCGCTATCGGTCGCCGCCATGACGTCGGTCAGGCCGCGACGCCGCGCCAGCCGATCGAGCGTCGCCCCGTCCTCGATGCTGATCGAGCTGGTGAAATCGGACAGTCGCTCGTCGCGCTTGCTCGCTATGACGATGATATCGTCGCCTGCACCGGCCGGTGGCGTCGGACGGATCGCCACGCGCGGCGCCTCGACGGGTATCGGTTCGATCCGCCACGTCGTCTGGTCGAGCCGCACGGCGCGCAACGCGGTGCCGCGCAGCAATTGCCGTAGGATGTCGGCCGTATCCGACCCGCGATCGATCCGTTTCACCTGCAGATGGGGCAAAGCGCCCGCCATGCCGATCGATATGCCGGTTTGCCGCGCGAGCGCATCCAGCGCCGACCGCAACGTGCCCGCCGGGATCGTGATCGCGCGCTGGGGCGTCGTCGGATCGGCGAGCACGGGCGACGACCAGATCGCCCCCATTGCCGCGCCCATGATCGACGCCGCGCGCACGTATCGCCACGACCGCGCTACATCGTTCCATGCACCGCGACCTGCTACCAATCTTCCACACCCCGCAAAAGCGTCGCCTCGCCGTCGGTTAGTTCAGCATCGACGGGCTGTCCGCATATCGCGGGACAGCGAGGACGACCAGCGTCAATGGCGTGCGGTCATGTCGATCGAGGCATCGGGTCCGCGTGGCGGTGATCAGGGCTCGCCGCGGCGTCGCGCCTCGAACGTCCAGCCCCAGGCCCGGACGACGGTGGCGGACAATGTGAGCAGCGCCCAGGCTGGCATCGCCAGGTAGAAGACCGGGCACGTCCAGGCGGATCGTTTTGCCGCCAGCGCGTCGACGATCCGTCCGTCGCCGCTGAAGTCGCACGGCCCGGATGTCGCACGCGGTGGCACGGCGGGCTGCGCATCGAACGGTGGATCGGCGACCTCCGCCAAGGGGAAGATCGCGCTTAGCGACATGCCGCGTCCTTCCCAGCGTCGCCCTCGCCGGCGTACAGCGCGAGCAGGGCATTGAAATGGTCGTCCATCGTCCGAACCGGCCGTGCACGTTTCGGCAGTCCGGCT
Organism: Sphingomonas sp. OK281; assembly: GCF_900115295.1. Lineage (GTDB taxonomy): Bacteria > Pseudomonadota > Alphaproteobacteria > Sphingomonadales > Sphingomonadaceae > Sphingomonas. The sequence continues at coordinate 161,107 of NZ_FOVZ01000003.1, forward strand.
GGGCGCGCGATCCGGGATGCCGACCGCGCGCGTGCCACCGACAAGATCGCTTCGGCGGCGTCCGGGGCGTCGCCCGCGCGGTACATGACGCCATCATTCTTGCGGGCGAGGTCGGCGGCGCCGCCGCGGTCGGGCACGATCAGCGGCAGGCCGGAGGCGATCGCTTCGGCGGCGACGAAGCAGAAGGTCTCCGCCTCGCAGCCGTGGATCAATGCGTCCGCGCTCGCCATCATCCGCGCCAGTCCCGCCCGGTCGGTGGTCGGTTCGAGCAACCGGACATGCGGGTTGCCGTCGATCGCGTCGATCACCGGCCGCTGTCGCGAGCCGCCGCCGACGATCACCAGCCCGACCGGCGCCCGCGCGCCCGCCAGCGTCGCCGCCTGCGCGACCATCGGCCAGCGCTTCTCGGGCGCGTGACGCCCGACGCCGATCAACAACAGCGCATCCTCCGGCAGGCCGCATACCGCCAGCATCTCCGCCCGCGCCGCGGGATCGCGCAGGGTCGGCGAGAACTGCCCCGGCTCGACCCCCATTGGATCGGTCGTCACCTTGCGCAGCCCGCCTTCGCGCAACCGCGTGGTCAGGCTGTCGCTCGCGCTGACCACCAGGTCGAACCGGCTGTCGAGGCGGCGCAGGTGCCGCCAATACCAGTCGAACGCGCGATCGACCGCCTGCGTCGAGGCGATGCCCTCGAACCAGCGATAGGCATAGGCGGACAGCGGATCGGCATGCGCGATCAACGACAGCCGGGCGCGCGCTTGCCGGGTCTCACGCCAGTCCGCCACCATCGACGCGCTACGCCACGGCGACGAGACCTCGACCAGGTCGGCATCCTCCTCGTCGAGCACCCGGTGCAGCTCCTGGCGGTCCGCGAAGTACCGGTAGGAGCGATCGAGCGGAAAGCGTGGCGAGCGGACCCAGCGGATTCGCGCATGCGGCCCGCGCCGTTCCTCGCCGTCATGCTCGCCGGGCGCGACGACGACCATCTCGTGACCGCGCTCGGCGACCGCGACCAGCTTGCGGTCGACATAGGTCCGCACGCCGCCGCCGCTGGGGGTGTAGAAGGCGCAGACATCGACGATCTTCATGATGCACTCCCCTCGTACGCCGCTGCCGCCCCCCCGGGCAGCAGATCGGCATAGCGTCCGACCGCGCGCCGGGCCGACAGCGACCGGACGGTTCGCTCGATACTCGTCATCAACGACTCCTTCGTGACGTCGCCGGGGTGGACCGCGATTCGCAGCGTCGGCAGCCAATCGGGCAATGCGCGCGCCGCCGCCGCGACCGCGAGCGAACTCGCCGTCCGCGCGGTCGATCGACTGGCCCAGGTGACCACGGGGCCACGCGCGACGATCTGGTCGGTCGCTGGCCGCCAGACCCGGAAATGATCCTCCGCCAGCGCGAAATCGCAAGCCTTCAGCGCCGCCCTGGCGCCCGCCCCATACAGCCAGGCCGGCGCGATGAACCCCGCGACCGGACCGCCGATCGCGGTCTCGACCACGTCGCGGCCCCGGCGCATCCGGTATTCCGCCTCGTCCGCACCGAGCCCGAGAAACTCGCCTTCGCCCGCGGTCATGTAGCGGGACTTCATCATCGCCGCCGTGCTCTGGTGATCGGTCGTATCGCGGTGGAACCAGCCGTGGAGGAACATCTCGACGCCGGCATCGGCCCAGCGGCGCAGGCGACGCGCGAAAGCGGGCGCCCGGTCGAGCGGCGCCGCACCCCAGTGATCCGGCACCACGAGCATCGCGAACCGCGGCCCGCCGAGGATATCCCCGAGCATATCCGCCAACCGATCGATCGGCTCGGCAAACGCGGGCGAAACGTCGTGGATCGACACGAGCAGCCGCCGACCGTCCGCAGGAGCTGCCGATCGCCGCGTAGCGGGCGGGACGAGCCCTGAAGGCGAGCATCCCGGTGCGCAGTGTCGTGCCGCCGCAACGGAATCGTCGCCCGACACAGCGTCCTCGAAATCACGTAATCCCACAATCGACCTCACGCTGTTGCCAACAGGCATGCCCCAGAGACGGCGTCGCGATGCTCGTTCCGCAGTCCGCTCCGCAAAAGATTTTACGTGGTGTCGGCAGCGATGGAGTCGAGCCGGAAGCGCCTGCCCGGCAGAGGCGACGCACGCGCCGCTTATGCCGGGCGCGCGTGCGACCCGGTGCGCGACCAGGCCCGCGGCCAGCTGTCGACGGCCATCCCGATCCTGCCGCCTTTGCATCGACCACCATATTTTTCATGCACGACTGCGGATCGCGCAAAGCAGCGACGTCCCAAGCGCATGACCTATCCCGGCACCCATATCGTGGCAGCCTTGCTGCTCCTTTCAATTCGGACCGCGCGGTGATGCCGGGCGAGATGCGCCGCGTCGGTGCGGGTATCGCCATCGGCACCGGCCCCGGCATCATGGGGTCGCCTGCCAGCGACGGCCGGGCCGCCCCACCGCTGCCGATCAAGCCGATCGTGGTCAGCAAGGGCCTGCTCTCTCGGTGGCTGACACCGTTGCTGTCGGCAGTCATCCTGATCGCGGCGCTGTGGCAGCTCCGATATCTCGACGTCCGCGCGGTGATCGGCATGGTACCGCGCTCGCCGCTGTTCTGGCTGTTGTTCGCCGCTGGCTACCTCGCGCTGCCGACGAGCGAATGGTTCATCTATCGCCGCCTGTGGAACCTGCCGCCCCGCGGGATGCTGGCGCTGCTGCGCAAGCGGATCAGCAACGAGATCGTCGCGGGCTATTCCGGCGAACTGTATTTCTACGCCTGGGCGCGGCGGCACGCGTCCTTGATCGGCACGCCGTTCGGGACGATCAAGGACGTGTCGATCCTGTCGGCGGTGGTCGCCAATTGCTGCACGCTCGCGCTCGCGCTGTTCAGCTGGCGATCGCTCGCCGCGCTGAACCTCGGCACCGATGCGAAGGTGATGATCGTGTCGGCGGCGAGCATCGCGGTGCCGTCGATCGTGGTGCTGGTGATGCGCAAGCGCCTGTTCACGCTGGCCCGCGACGCACTCCGGCGGATCGCCGTGATCCACCTGCTGCGGATCGTCGCGACGACGGTGCTGGCGGCCGCCTTGTGGGCCGTCGCGATGCCGGCCGCCCCGCTTGCCTGGTGGCTGGTGCTCGCCACGCTGCGGCTTCTGGTGTCGCGCCTGCCGCTGTTGCCGAACAAGGACATCGTCTTTGCCGGCCTGGTCGCGTTCACGGTCGGCCAGGCGTCGCAGGTCACCGAGATGATGGCGATGATCGCCGCGCTGTGGCTGGTCACGCATCTCCTGCTGGGCGCGGTCCTGACCGCCGTCGAGCTTGCCAATCCGGAGCAGACCCGATGAGCCTCGCTCTCCTCGCCATACTGGCAGCGGCCCTGCCCGCCGCAGCCCCCACCACATTGCCATCCACGCCTAGGCTCGGCACCGAGGCCGCGCGGTGCCGGCCGCACGAAACCGGCCCGGCGATCCTGGTCACGGTCGAGGGGCTGAAGGACCGTGCCGGCACCCTGCGCGCCGAAGTATATCCCTCGACCGATGGCGATTTCCTTGCCGACGACAACGTGCTCGTATCGCAGGGCAAGACGTTCCGCCGCGCGGTGATCGCCGTTCCGATGTCCGGTCCCGCGCAACTCTGCCTGCGCATCCCCGCGGCGGGCGCGTATTCGCTCAGCGTCGTGCACTCGCGCAGCGGAGGACACGGGTTCAGCCTGTTGCACGACGGTATCGGCTTTGCCGGCAATCCCCGGCTTGGCCATTCGAAGCCGAGCGCCCAAGCTGCCCGGATCGTCGCGCATGGTGGGATCACGCCGACGACGGTCGTGATGAACTATCGAAGCGGCCTGTTTTCGTTCGCACCCCTCAGGCGCTAAAGCCACTCCCCGGCGCTCACGGGGAGCTATCGCGAGCAGGTTCGGGGTGATCGGTACCGCGTGTCGTCCTGGCGCTCGATACCGGCACCCGGTCCATACTCGGCCCATCGAGGCATTGCCCCGTCACGGCGAAGCGGCAAGAACGCGGCATGGCCGAGCTTTCTTCACCGTCTTCGTCGTCCGCCGCTCGGTCGAGCGCCGCCGACGTTGCGGGGGCACGTGGCCCGCTGCTGTTGTTCAGCGCGGGCGATTTCGCCTTCAATATCTACTGGCAGGCGATCAGCCTGTACCTGCTCTTCTACTATATCGATGCGCTCGCGCTGCCGCCCGCCACGGCAGGGCTGGTCTTCATGATCGGTGCGATCTGGGACGGCGTCGCCGATTTCTGTGCAGGCGCGGCAGTAGAACGGACGCGGTTTTCGTATCGCAGCCTGGTCGGCTGGGGCGCACTGCCGCTCGGGCTGGCGTTCGTCGCGATGTTCGCGGTGCCGGCGAGCGCGGCGCTGTGGGCGCTCGCGACGCAGGCCGTGTTCCGCACCGCCTACGCCTTCACCAACATCCCTTATGCCGCGTGGACGACGCGGATCGCGCATAGCAGCGCGGACCGGTCGCTCGTCGCCGGATTCCGCATGGGGTTCGGAGCGGCGGCGGGTATCCTCGTCGCGCTCGCGCTGCCCCGACTGGTCGAACTCACCGGCAGCTACGGCGCGGCGACCGCGGTACTCGCGGCCATCGGCGTGCCGTTGCTGGCCGCGATCGCCTGGCGCGTGCCCGAACCGATGCCGGTCGCGGTGACCGTCGATCGCCCGCGAATCCCGACCGCGCTGATGGCGCTCGGCCGCAATCGGGCGTTCGTCACGCTCAACATCGCCGCCGCCGCCGCCAGCGCGGCGACCGCGCTGACCAGCCAGTCGGTGCTGTATTTCTTCCGCTACGTGCTGGGCGATCTGCACGGCGGCCCGCGCGCGCTGGCCGGCATGGCGGTGGGAAGCCTGGTCGCGGTGCCGGTCTGGACGCTGCTGGCCAGGGCGCACGGCGCCCGGATCGCGTGGCTCGGCGCAGGACTGCTGGCGATAGGCTTGCCGGTGGCCTTCGCGCTGATCGCGGCGCCCGGCGGCACCGCGACGGCGGCCTTTCTGTTCGCGATGCAGGCGGCGTTCGTCGGCTTCGGCCTGGCCTCGTGGACGCTGCTGCCCGATACGGTCGACTGGGGCGAGGCGAAGGGCGGCCTGCGGGTCGAGGCGCTCGCGTTCGGGACGTTTGCGCTCGTGCAGAAGGTCGCCTTGGCGGGAACGGGGTTCGCGATCGGCGCTGTGTATCAGGCGAACGGGTTCGTTGCCGGCGTCGCGCAGTCTCCAGACAGTTTGCGCGCCATTCGCTGGCTCATGCTCGCCGGGCCCGTGGTGCTGATCGCGGCGATGCTGGTGGCGGTGATCGCCATCCCGCTTCGCCGCGATACGCTTGCGGGTTTCAAGCGAGCGTGAACTCGCCCGAGACGCCTTCGGCCTGTGCCGAGGGGGCGATCCAGACCTGGAACCGGCCGGGCTCGACGGTCGGCTTGAGATCGCGTCCGACGAACAGCAGATCGTTGCGGCGGAGCGTGAACGACACGATCTGGCGCTCGCCCGGCTTCAGCGCGATCTTCCGGAATGCCTTCAGTTCGCGCACCGGACGGGTGATGCTGGCGGCAAGGTCGCGAATGTAGAGCTGTACCACCTCTTGCGCGGCGTGGGTGCCGGTGTTGGCGATCGTCGCGCGCACGGTCAGCGCGCCGTCGCTTGCGATCGTCCCGGTGCCGAGGTCGAGACCCGAATATCCGATGGTGCCGTAGGTCAGGCCGTGGCCGAACGGGAACAGCGCATCGTTGGCGAACTCGCGGTAATGCGCCTTGTATTCGACCAGCGGACCCGGCGGGTTGGGGCGACCGGTGCTCTTGTGATCGTAATGATAGGGCTCCTGCCCCGTCGCATGCGGGAACGAGACCGGCAGGCGCGCGGAAGGCCCGCTCCTGCCGAACAGCACGTCGGCGATGGCGGGGCCGTCCTGCGAACCGAGGAACCAGGTGACCAGGATCGCCGGGACATCGAGCACGACGCCGCTCAACGCCAGCGCGCGGCCGGTGCGGAGCAGGACGACGATCGGCTTGCCGGTTGCGGCGACAGCCTCGGCCAGCGCCATCTGGGCGGCGGGGATGACGATGTCGACGCGCGACTGCGCCTCGCCCGACATCCGCTGGCTTTCGCCGATCGCGAGGACGACGATGTCGGCGGCCTGTGCGGCAGCGACGGCCGCGGCGATACCGCCCGCCAGCGGATCGTCGACGCCCGAACCGAGCGCGACGCTGACCCGCGACGGATCGGCGACCGTTGCCCGGACGCCGGTCGCGAGGTCGACGGCCTCGGCATCGGTGCCGTAGACGTTCCAGGGGCCGATCAGGTCGTGCTGCCCGGCCGCGAACGGACCGATCAGCGCGATCCGCTTGCCTGCGCGCGGCAACGGCAGCAGGCCAGCGTCGTTCTTGAGCATCACGATCGACTTCGCGCCCGCCTCGCGCGCGAGGGCCAGGCTTTCCCGCGTGCGGATACGGGTCTTCTCACGACGCGGATCGATCCGGCGGAACGGGTCGTCGAACAGCCCGAGTTGCACCTTCAGCGCGAGCACGCGGCGGACGGCTTCGTCGAGCCGGGCCATCGGCACGTCGCCCGACGCGACCAGATCGGGCAGGTGTTTCAGGTAGAAGCCGCTCTGCATGCTCATGTCGACGCCCGCCATGAAGGCGAGCTTGGTTGCCTCACGCGCGTCGGCGGCGAAGCCATGCGCGATCAGTTCCTCGTCGCCGGTATAGTCCGACACGACCAGGCCGTCGAAACCCCATTCGCGCCGTAGCACGTCGGTCAGCAGCCAGGGATTGGCGGTGGCGGGGACGCCGTTGATCTCGTTGAACGACGCCATCACGGTCGGCGAACCCGCCGCGAAGGCCGACTGGAAGGGCGGGAAATAGGTCTCGCGCAACGTGCGCTCGGAAATATCGACCGCGTTGTAATCCAGCCCCGCCTCGCCTGCCCCATAGGCGGCGAAGTGCTTGGCGCACGACGCGACCGCATCGGGTGCGGCAAGCCCGCGCTCGCCCTGGAACCCGCGCACGCGTGCCGCTGCCATCACCTTGCCGAGCAGCACGTCCTCGCCCGCCCCCTCGACGCCGCGCCCCCAGCGCGCGTCATGGGCGATGTCGACCATCGGCGCGAAGGTCCAGTCGATCCCCGATGCGGCGGCCTCGGTGCCTGCCGCACGCGCGGTCCGCCGGGCGAGTTCCGGATCGAAACTCGCCGCCTCGGCCAGCGGCACGGGAAACACGGTCCGCAGCCCGTGGATGACGTCGGCGGCGAACAACAGCGGGATCTTCAGCCGCGATTCGCGCATCGCGACGGTCTGCATCCGCTGCGCCATCACCGCGCCATTGCCATTGAACACACCACCAAGCCGCCCCGCCCTGACGTCGGTCAGTTGACTATCGAAGCTGGCGGTCCCGCCTGCCGGGTTGAGCGAGGTCGCCGCGCCCCCTGCCCAGGCCGCGGCCATCAGCGTCAACTGGCCCGCCTTTTCGACGACCGTCATCCGACCGATCAGCGCCTCGACCGACGCCGGCAGAGCCGCGGTACCACCGCGTCCCGGCTCGAGCAGCGCGCGTGCGGGACTGGCCGCCCAGGCCGTCACCGCGGCGGCGCCCATCATCATCGCCCGCCGTGAAATCGCCTTTGAACCCGTCGTTGAAATCGCCTGGGAATTCGTTGCCGCCGTCATCCGCTCACCCCTGTCCATGCCCGTAGCGATCGCACCGGCACACACCGGAAGGACGATCGTCGCAAGGTTCTTGATCCCTGCTTCTGGATCATGTAACCGGTTACATCAAGAATAAGATGCCGGTCGCAAACGCAATGCCGGTGCCAGAGGGGACCCTGACGCTTCATGCCGCACGCCACGATCCGTGATATCGCCCGCGAGGCAGCGGTGTCGGTCGCGACCGTGTCGCGGGCGATGAACGGACACAGCAACGTCCGTCCCGAAGTGCGCGAACACATCGAAAGCGTCGCCGCGCGGCTTGGCTACGTCCCTCATGCCGGCGCCCGCCACCTGAGTTCGGCACGGTCTGGGATGATCGGCGTCGTGGTCCCCGACCTGCACGGTGAGTTCTTCTCCGAACTGCTGCGCGGCATGGACCGCGAGGCGTCCGAGCGCGGCCTGTATTGCATGATGATGGTGATGCACGGCGATGCGCAGCGCGGCGTCGCGGCGCTCCACGCGATGCGCGGCCGGGTCGACGGGCTGGTGGTGATGGCACCGCAGGTGTCGGCGGACGAACTGCTCGCGCATCTGCCTCGTGGCATGCCCGCCGTCCTGGTGAACTGCGCGCCGGGTCAAGCCGGGCGCACCGAACTGCGGATCGACAATGTCGCGGGTGCATCGGCGCTGGTCGAGCATCTGATCGCGAGCGGCCGGCGGCGGCTGGTGCATATCTCCGGGCCTGTGGGCAACATCGATGCCGACGAGCGACTGCGCGGCGCGCAGGATGCGTGCGCGCATGCCGGCCTGTCGCTGCGCGTGCTGACCGGCGACTTCAAAGAGCCTTCCGGCGCCATCGCCGCCGCGCACCTGATCGAGGAAGGCGCCGATATCGACGCAATCTTCGCCGCGAACGACATGATGGCGATCGGCGCGATGATGGCGCTCAAGCGCGCCGGCATCGTCGTTCCCGACCAGATCGCGATCTGCGGCTTCGACGATATCCCGCTGACCCGCCTCATCTCGCCGTCGCTGACCTCGGCCAGCATCGACATCGCCAGCTTCGGCGCCAGCGCGGTCGCCCGGCTGGTAAGGGCGATCGCGGGCGACGACGATGGCGGCGTCGAGCAGCGCGTGCCCATCGTGATGGTGCGCGAGTCCACCGGCCCGGCGCTTCGCGCCCGGGGCAATCAGAATCTATCCAACGTCCACAACAACAAACCCGAACAATCGGGAAAAGGGGAATTCCAATGACCAAGATGATGTTGCGCGCGGCGGTCGTCTCGCTGACCGCGCTGTCGAGCGGGCTGCTGTTCGCGCCGACGCCGGCAGTGGCGCAGGTCGGCCAGGCCTCGCTGCGCGGCACGATCACCGCACCCGCCGACAATCCGGTCGTCGAGGTCACTGCGATCGAGATTTCGACCGGCTTGCGGCGTACCGTGCCGGCCGACGCCAGCGGCGCGTACAACTTCGCCTCGCTGCGCGCGGGCACCTATCGTCTCGAGATCAAGCAGCGTAACGGCACGCGCAATTCGGACGCCCTCACGCTGCGCGTCGGCCAGGTCGCCGGGCTCGACCTCGATCTTTCCGCCCCTGCCGCACCCGCCGCGCCCGCCGGCACCGCCGAAGTGCCCGCGACAGGTACCGCAGAGAGCGGCGACGAGATCGTCGTCACCGGCAACCGCATCCGATCGCTGTCGGGTGGCCAGGTCGGCAGCGTCATCTCGTCGCGCCTGATCGAGCAACTGCCGCAGAACAACCGCAACTTCCTCGCCTTCGCCGATCTGGCGCCGGGCGTGCGGTTCATCGAGGACGCCAGCGGCGCGTCGCGGATCCAGGGCGGCGCGCAGGATAGCCGCACCGTCAACGTCTTCATCGATGGCGTCAGCCAGAAGGACTATGTCCTCAAGAACGGCATCACCGGCCAGGACTCCTCGCCCGGCAACCCGTTCCCGCAGCTCGGCATCGGCGAGTATCAGGTGCTGTCGTCGAACTACAAGGCGGAGTTCGACCAGGTCAGCTCGGTCGCGATCACCGCGGTGACCAAGTCGGGCACCAACGAGTTCCACGGCGAGGGCTTCTACGACTTCACCAACCAGAATCTGCGCGATCGCCGCCCGAGCGAGATATTCCCGACGGTGATCCCCAAGGTCGACACCAGCAACAAGCAGTTCGGCGGAGCGCTGGGCGGCCCGATCATCAAGGACAAGGCGCACTTCTTCTTCACCTACGAAGGCAAGCGCATCGCCAGTCCGTACGACGTACGTCCCGAGAACGGCTATCCGATCGCGTCGATCCCGGCGCAATACCAGGATAATTTCGGCACCTTCGCGCTGCAGTTCAAGCAGGACCTGTATTTCGGCAAGATCGACATCGAGCCGACCGACAACGACCTGATCGAGTTGTCGGGCAAGTATCGCAACGAGTCCGGTATCCAGAACGCGACCGGCATCAACGCCGCCAGCACGTCGACGCTGAACAAGGTCGTCGACAAGCGCGGCCTGCTGCGCTGGCAGCATACCGGCAACCAGTGGATCAACGACGCCCGCCTGTCCTACGAGGACGCGCTGTTCGCGCCAACGCCCGCGACCGATGGCATCACGCAGTTCTTCCAGGCGACGCAGCGGATCGGCAACGGCATCCAGCGCACCGACCTGCTCCGCGCGGGTGGCGGCGGCAACTTCCAGACCAAGGGCCAGAAGGGCTGGACGATCCAGGACGATTTCACCTTCACCGGGCTCCAGGGCCACACGATCAAGGTCGGTGCCAAGGCCAAGTTCGTCAAGCTCAACACGCTCGAGCAGAATCTGACGAACCCGGAATACACCTATGACGTCAACGCGATCCCCGGCGTCGCCTTCAACGATACGCTGCCGTACAAGCTTCAGTTCGGCGCGACCGGGGCGGCTGGCCAGGCCAATGTCCGGTCGAACAATTTTCAGATCGGCTTCTACGCGCAGGACGACTGGGATATCACCAGCCACCTGACGCTGAACCTCGGTCTGCGTTGGGATTACGAGCGCACGCCGTCCTATCTGAACTACGTCACGTCGGCGGAGAACATCGCGGCGGTATCGCCGGCCAACTATCCCAACCTCATCAACGCCGACTACAACATCAACGACTATATCTCGAACGGCAACGACAGGAAGGCGTTCAAGGGCGCGTGGCAGCCGCGGCTTGGCTTCACCTATCGCTTCGACGACGCCGGACGCTTCTCGATGTTCGGTGGCTATGGCCGGTCGTATGATCGCAATCAGTTCGACTTCCTTCAGCAGGAAGCCAGCCAGGGCGCGTACCAGGTCCGCACGTTCAACTTCATCGGCAATGATTCGCTCAATCCCTGCGTGCCGAGCCAGACCTGCATCGCGTGGAACCCGGTCTATCTGACCGCGGCGGGACGCCAGCAGCTGGCTAGTGCAGCACTCGGCGGCGGGCGCGAGTTCCGCTTCCTGAACAACGATCTCAAGGTGCCGTATTCGGATCAATTTAGCCTCGGCGTGCGCGGTCGCTTCTCGCCAGTCGAACTGGAGGTCGGCTATACGCACATCGCCAGCCGCGACGGATTTGCCTTCCTGCTTGGCAATCGCCGGCCGGACGGATCGTTCTTCTTCAACGATCCGGCCGATCCGGGTGACGTGCCGCAGTCGCCCTTCTCGTTCTCGCCGAACGGCTATGGTTCGATCATCCTCGGCACCAACGGCCTGAAGACGAACTCGGATGCGGTCTATTTCAAGCTGACCAAGACCTATTCAGCCGCCTCGCCGTGGAGCATCGACGCGACCTACACCTATACACAGGCCGACGAGACGGGTAAGTTCGGGGATACGTACCTGCTCGATTACGCGCAGCTCTCGGACTATCCGATGCTGCGCTCGTCGGGCGTGCCGCGTCATCGCTTCGTGATCGCGGGCAGCGTCGATACGCCGATCGGCGTGACCTTCTCGACCAAGTTCCAGATCGAATCGCCGAGCTATCTCAAGGCGTTCGTCGACCGGTCGGATCCCTTCACGCGCGAGCTGGTCGGGCGTCAGGCGGATAGCCTGGGCGATCTCTGGGGCCGGCGACAGCTGGATTTCGCGTTCACCAAATATGTCCCGCTCGGCTTCATCACCGACCAGACCAAGATCCGCATGCGGCTCGATATCCTGAACGTGATGAACGACCGCAATTATACCGACTATAACAACAGCCCGCTCGATCCGAATTACGGACAGCGTTCGACCTACAGCACCGGCGGCAATGCGCCGCGTACGATCAAGCTGTCGGCGGGCTTCTCGTTCTAAAACTCGACGGCGGGATGCGGCCATGCCGCGTCCCGCTCATGCTCGCTTATCAGTAACCGAAGGACGCCATGATCGATCGCAGGCAGTTGCTGGGCCACACGTCGTTGGGCCTGGCAGGACTTATGGCCGGCTGCGCGATGCCGTCCGCTACCCGGCTCGGCAGCGTGGCAGGCGGCGTGGCGGGCGGCGCGACGGGCACCGCTACGGGTACGGCGATGCCGACCGCGCTGCTGGCCGATCTGCACCAGCGCAGCTTCCGGTTCTTTTGGGAGACGACCGATCCCGCGACCGGGCTTGCACCGGATCGCTGGCCGACGCCGTCGTTCGCGTCGATCGCCGCGGTCGGGTTCGCGCTGACCGCCTATCCGATCGGTGTGGTCAACGGCTGGAGCACGCGCGACGAGGCGCGCACGCGGACGCTCGCCACGCTCGAGTTCTTCGCCGCCGCACCGCAGGGCGACAGCAAGAGCGACGACAGCGGCTACAAGGGGCTGTTCTACCACTTCCTCGGCACGACCAAGGGCCACCGGTTCGCGCGCGCGGAACTGTCGACGATCGACACGGCGCTGTTGATCGGCGGCGTGCTGTTCGCGCAGAGCTGGTTCGATTCGGATCATCCCGGCGAAGTCCGGATCAGGGCGCTCGCGGACCAGCTGTACGCCGCGATCGACTGGAGCTGGATCGTGCCGCGTCCGCCGTTCATGGCGATGGGCTGGCATCCGGAGAGCGGCTTCATTCCCCACGACTGGAACATCTTTAACGAGGCGATGCTGCTGTACGTGCTGGCACTGGGATCGCCGACGCATGCCTTGCCGGCCGAGACCTGGGACGCGTGGACCGACCGTTTCGATGCGCAGTGGACCGACAAGTGGGGCGAGCCGCATATCCATTTCGCACCGCTGTTCGTGCATCAATACAGCCATTGCTGGATCGACTTCCGCGGCATCCGCGATCGCTACATGGCGAAAAAGGGCATCGATTATTTCGAGAACAGCCGCCGTGCGGTACGCGCGCAGCGGGCCTACGCGATCGCCAATCCGGGCGGGTGGAGCGGCTATGGCCCCGACGTCTGGGGGCTGACCGCGTGCGACGGGCCGGGCGATTTCAAGATCGACCTCGGCGGGCGCAAGCGCGAATTCTTCAGCTATTCCGCGCGAGGACCGGACGATCGGGACGACGGCACGCTGGCACCGACCGCGGCAGCGGCGTCGATCGCGTTCGAACCGGACCTCGCCCGTCGCGCGATCGAGACGATGCATGGTCGATACGGCACGCAGATCTACGGCAAATACGGGTTTCTCGATTCGTTCAATCCGACGCTGACGGCAGCGTCGGCACCGTTGAAGCACGGTAGAATCGATCCGAAGATGGGCTGGGTCGATGGCGACTATCTGGGCATCGACCAGGGTGCGATCGTCGTGATGATGGAGAATTGGCGGACCGGGCTGGTCTGGTCGACCATGCAACGCAACCCGCATATCCGGCGGGGGTTGCAGCGGGCTGGGTTCACGGGCGGGTGGCTGGCGTGAGTGGTGGCGGTACGCGTCTTCGGTTTGATGAAGGGTCACTTCGCAAGATAGCGCCGCACTGCTCCCATCCCTGAAAGGGAGGGGTTGGGGGTGGGTCGGCTCGCTTGAGCCCCAACGACGGTCGAGCATGCGGAACCCGACCCACCCCCGGCCCCTCCCTTTCAGGGAGGGGGGAAGAAGGAGGCGTTCCTGGACCCGCGCAAGTAGAATCAGGACGGTAAGGCGGGGCTAGCCCGCATTCGACACGGCATCGTCCTCTACCCGATCGACCGCGTCCCGATCACCACCCCCCTGCCCGGCCTTCGCCGCCGCCAGACCACCCCGCATCCGCCGCCACATCGCAATGTTCAGCGACACCATCACGATCACCGCCAGCGCGATGATCGCGATCGCCTTGGTCGGCCCGGTCATGCGCGCGCTTCGGCGACCCCGCCCGAATTGTGGCGAAGCGCCTTAAGGACGGTATCCACCAGCGCGGTCGCATCGAGACCGGCTTCGGCATACTGGACCTCGGGCTTGTCCTGATCCTGGTACACGTCGGGCAGACGCAGCGTACGCAGCTTGAGCCCACCGTCGATCAGCCCCTCGTCCGACGCCATCGTCAGCACATGCGCGCCGAAGCCACCGACCGAATTCTCCTCGATCGTTACCGCGACTTCGTGCGTCGTAAGCAGTTTCCGAATCAGATCGACGTCGAGCGGCTTGGCGAAGCGGAGATCCGCTACCGTCGTGCTCAGCCCCTTGGCTTCGAGAACCTCGGCGGCCTTGAGCGCCTCCTCCAGACGCGTGCCGAGCGACAGGATCGCGACGGTCTTGCCCTCGCGGACGACACGCCCCTTGCCGATCTCCAGCAACTGCGGAATCTCCGGAAGCGCGACGCCGGTGCCGTTGCCGCGCGGATAGCGCACCGCGATCGGGCCGGTGTCGTACTGCGCCGCGGTGTGCGTCATGTGGACCAGTTCCGCCTCGTCCGCTGCCGCCATCACGACGAAGTTCGGCAGCGTTGCGAGGTAGGTGACATCGAACGACCCGGCATGAGTCGCACCGTCAGCACCAACGAGCCCCGCGCGGTCGATCGCGAAACGAACCGGCAGGTTCTGGATCGCGACGTCGTGCACAACCTGATCGTACGCGCGCTGGAGGAACGTCGAGTAGATCGCGCAGAACGGCCGCATCCCCTGCGCGGCAAGGCCAGCCGCAAACGTGACGCCGTGCTGCTCGGCGATGCCGACGTCGAAGAACCGGTCGGGATAGGCCTTGGCGAACGCGTCGAGTCCGGTGCCCGACGGCATCGCCGCGGTAATCGCGCAGATCCGCGGGTCCTTGGCGGCCTCGGCGACGAGCTGCGCGCCGAACACGTTCTGATACTGCGGCGGTCCCGGCGGCGCCTTGGTCTGCACGCCGGAGATCACGTCGAACTTCTGGACGCCGTGATATTTGTCCGCGGCAGCCTCGGCGGGTCCGTAGCCCTTGCCCTTCTTGGTGACGACGTGAACGAGGATCGGGCCCTCCTCCGCGTCGCGGACATTCTCGAGCACCGGGATCAGGTGTTCGAGATTATGGCCGTCGATCGGGCCGACATAGTAGAAGCCGAGTTCCTCGAACAGCGTGCCACCCATCGTCATGCCGCGCGCGAATTCGTCGGTCTTCCGCGCGGCGTTGTGGAACGGACGCGGCAGGCGACGCGCGAGCTTCTTGGCGAGTTCGCGGATGCCCAGGAACTCGCGACTCGACACGATCCGGCTCAGATACGCCGACAGGCCACCGACCGGCGGCGCGATCGACATGTCGTTGTCGTTGAGGATGACGATCAGGCGGTTGCCAGCCTGCTCGGCGTTGTTCATCGCCTCGTACGCCATGCCCGCGGACATCGCGCCGTCGCCGATCACCGCGATGCCCTTGCCGGGCGTCCCCGCGATCTTGTTCGCAACCGCGAAGCCCAGCGCTGCCGAGATCGAGGTCGACGAGTGCGCCGCGCCGAACGGATCGTATTCGCTCTCGCTACGCTTGGTGAAGCCGCTGAGGCCCCCGCCCTGGCGCAGCGTGCGAATCCGGTCGCGGCGTCCGGTGAGAATCTTGTGCGGATAGCATTGGTGGCCGACGTCCCAGACCAGTCGGTCGCGCGGGGTATCGAAGACATAGTGGATCGCGGTGGTCAGCTCGACCACGCCGAGACCCGAGCCGAGATGCCCGCCGGTGGTGCCGACCGCGGAGATCGTCTCGGTACGCAGCTCGTCGGCGAGTTGGCGGAGCTGGTCCGGGCGCAGCTTGCGGAGGTCGTCGGGCGTCGAAACGGTGTCGAGCAGCGGTGTCGAGGGAAGGTCGGCCATCGGACGGGCTTAATGCAGCGCGCGTATCGTGTCGATTGTTACCGTGTCTTGACGTAGCATTCGCACTGGAATCGCTCGGAAAGTGCACAATTATGAACTTTACGCACCGTGTGGCCGGTGAGGCGGATATTCCGGCCATCTCGGCGCTGATGGCCCGTGCGATCGGCGCGTTGCAGGGGGACTTCCTTACGCCAGCGCAGGTCGAGGCGAGCCGCGCGGTGATGGGGCTCGATACGCAGTTGATCGCGGACGGGACGTATCTGCTGGTCGAGGCGGAGGGTCGGCTGGCCGGGTGTGGCGGGTGGAGTCGGCGGGCGACTTTGTACGGTGGCGATCACAGTACGGCGTTGCGCGATGCGGCGTTGCTCGATCCGGCGCATGACGCGGCGCGGATACGGGCGATGTATACCGATCCGAATTCTACGCGGCGGGGTGTCGGGCGGCTGGTGTTGTCGGTCTGCGAGGCCGCAGCGCGAGAGGCCGGGTTTGCGCGGGCGGAAATGATGGCGACGCTGGCCGGGGAGCCGCTGTACCGGGCCTGCGGGTACCTGCCGATCGAGCGGATCGAGACGCCGGGCGAGGTCCCAGTGCCGATGATCCGGATGGGGAAGGATTTGGGGTAGAACCGAGCCAGGAGCGCAGCAGCCTCCCCTCCCTGGAAGGGAGGGGCTGGGGGTGGGTCGGCTTCCGCATCAAACGGCGCTAGCCAAAACGAACCGACCCACCCCTACCCCTCCCTTCCAGGGAGGGACGGCACAATTATGAGACTAAGCGTGCGGGGTAAGCTTCTACTTCGCCTCGCAGTCGGCACAGCGGCCGCGGACTTCGATGACTGGCCGTACCGGCGAGAAGCCTGCCGCCTCCGCCGCGTTGCGGACGCCCTTGGTGATCGTGTCGTTGTCGAGATGCGTGGTCTGCCCGCACGAGTCGCAGACCAGGAAGATGCAGTCGTGCAGGCAATCCGGATGCGCGTTGGCGACATAGGCGTTCGCGCTCTCGACTCGCCGCGCTAGGTTCGCGCCGACGAACAGGTCGAGGATGCGGTACACGCTGTTGGCAGCGACCCGGCGACCTTCGGCTTTCGAGACGGCCTCGGCGATATCGTACGCCGAGGCCGGCTTCTCGAAGCTAGCCAGCGCGGCGAACACGCTGGCGCGCATCGTCGTCCATTGCTCGCCGGCCTTTTCGAGTGTCGTCTGTGCTGCGACGGTGAGATCGGCGCCCTGCGGTTCGGTGTGGGTGTGAGCGTGCGCCATGCTGGGTGAAGTAGGATGCCGGAAGGGTTCCAGCAACCCGCTCAAGTCTCCGCGCGACGGTTGAGATCGTGGCCGAATGCGAGCAGGCCGACGCCGACGATCGTCCACAACGTCTCGCCGCCGCCGCTGTCGTGCGGCAGCGTCATCGCGCCCGCCATGATGCCGAGCCCGAGCGCGCCCATCGCGGCGGGCATCATATAACCGTGGTTCAGCACGCCGCGCCCGAGCGCGAGCGCCCCGAGCCCGATCGCGATCGTCAGGCCGACTTCGTGGAAGATCGGATCGAGCAGGAACCCGCCGGCAGTCGACATCAGCGCGACCAGTACGGAGGTGGCCAGGCAATGCACCATGCACAAGCCCGACAGGCCAATCGCGTAACGATCGAGACCGGCGAAGCGGTGGGTATGGGTGGCCGAGGGCGTCATCGTTCCTCGGATATAGACGGTCGATTGAAAGGATACAACATTACATTGAGAATTTTTGGCAGCGCGATTGAGGGTTTGAGGCTGGCACTCCCTCCTCCTTGTTCTCCCGCGAAGGCGGGAGCCCAGTCTGGGCTCCCGCCTTCGCGGGAGAACAAGGAGGTAGCGTACGACGGTAGCTAGTCCGGCTTCTACCGAACCGCCCCCAGCAACATGAAGCAACGCCGCACCACGAACCGATGGCGCCCCGCATCGCAAACCACTATCTCCTCACCATGCTTCAACCCAGCGCCGCCTTCCTCAGCAAAGCCCGTCCTCGTTCCGTCGCCCTGTGGCTGTTCACAGTCGCGGGCCTGATCGTCGCGATGGTCGTCATCGGCGGGATCACGCGGCTGACTGAGTCGGGGCTGTCGATCACACAGTGGAAGCCGATCAGCGGGATCATCCCGCCACTCAACGACGCGCAGTGGCAGGCCGAGTTCGACGCCTACAAGCGCATCCCCGAATACGCCGCGTTCAACGCCGACATGACGGTCGGCGGGTTCAAGGCGATCTTCTTCTGGGAGTATCTGCATCGTCTGTGGGGCCGCGTGATCGGCCTCGTGTTCGCGGTGCCGCTGATCTGGTTCGCGGTCCGCAAGCGCATCCCGGTAGGCTATGGCTGGCGGCTGTCGGCGCTGCTGGCGCTCGGCGCGTTCCAGGGCGCGATCGGCTGGTGGATGGTTGCCTCCGGCCTGTCGGTGCGAACTGATGTCAGCCACATCCGACTCGCCGTCCACCTGCTGACCGCACTGACGATCCTCGCCGGCATCGTCTGGACCGCGCTCGACTTGATGGCGTTGCACCGCAATCCGCTCGCCGCCCCTGCCCGCCTTGCGCCCGTCGCGATCCTCGCGCTGGCGCTATTGTTCGTCCAGCTCGTCTATGGCGCGTTCACCGCCGGGCTCGACGCCGGCTATGCGTTTGCGAGTTGGCCGCTGATGGGTGACGGGCTGTTCCCTGCAGACGTACCGATGGTCAATCCCGCCTGGAGCAACGCAGTCGACAATCCGATCGTCGTCCAGTTCATCCACCGCTGGTTCGCGTTCGCCGCCGCCGCCGGGCTGATCTGGCTGGCGATCAAGGCGACCAAGACCGGCAGCAGTGCAGGCTTCTTCGTCGTCGGGCTCGTCACGCTCCAGATCATGCTCGGCATCGCGACGCTGATGACCGGCGTGCAGATCGACGTCGCCGTCGCGCACCAGGGCAACGCCGCACTCCTCCTGATCGCCGCGATGTTCGCCGCCCACGCAGTCGGCACGGCACCTCGCGCAAAGCAGCGGGTATAATAATACCCGTCAGGAAGCCGGCGGAAAGCTTGACTTGAAGCCCCCCTTTCAGCATTAGGCCGGCATTCGCGCTGCGGGGCCTCCCCTTGGTGCGCTTGCATTCAATCTGGAAGGTCTAACGCCCATGAAGGCGCTCATGAAGACCACCAAGTCGGCAAAGCCGGCTGAGGTGGAGAAGCAGTGGCATATCGTCGACGCGGAAGGTCTCGTCGTCGGTCGTGCTGCATCGATCATCGCCAACGTCCTGCGCGGCAAGCACAAGGTGTCGTTCACCCCGCATGTCGATTGCGGTGACAACGTCGTCGTGATCAACGCAGACAAGATCCGCTTCACCGGCAACAAGGCCGCGAAGAAGATCTATTACAAGCACACCGGTTACGCCGGCGGCATCAAGGGCATCACTGCCGCCAAGGTCCTCGACGGCCGCTTCCCGGAGCGCGTTCTCGAAAAGGCCGTCGAGCGCATGATCCCGCGCGGCCCGCTGGGTCGTGAGCAGATGCGCAACCTGCGTATCTTCAAGGGCACCGAGCATCCGCACGAGGCACAGAACCCTGCCGTGCTCGACATCGGCAGCATGAACCGCAAGAACAAGGTGGGCGCATAATGTCCGACAACCGCCAGTCGCTCGCCGATCTCGCGAGCCTGACCAACCAGCCCGCGCCGGCTGCCCCCGCCGAGCAGGCTTTGCCGACCAGCGAAGGCGATATCGCAGCGCCGGTCTCGAACGAGCCCGTCCGCGAGCCGATGCCGCTGCGCGAGCAGATCCTCGACAAGCAGGGCCGCGCCTATGCGACCGGCCGTCGCAAGGACGCCGTCGCGCGCGTCTGGGTCAAGCCCGGCACCGGCAAGATCACGATCAACGGTCGTGACCAGGAAGTGTATTTCGCACGTCCGACGCTGCGTCTCGTCATCAACCAGGTGTTCGGGATCACCGAGCGCGAAGGTCAGTACGACGTCGTCTGCACCGTCAAGGGTGGTGGCCTTTCGGGCCAGGCCGGCGCGGTCAAGCACGGCATCAGCCAGGCCCTGACCCGCTTCGAGCCGGTGCTGCGCGCCTCGGTCAAGGCAGCAGGCTTCCTGACCCGCGACAGCCGCGTCGTCGAGCGCAAGAAGTACGGCAAGGCGAAGGCCCGTCGTAGCTTCCAGTTCTCGAAGCGCTAATTTCGCTTTCAGTATCTGCGTATCAGAAGGGCGGTCCGGCAACGGGCCGCCCTTTCTCGTTTGGGGTGCAGCTATAACGTGAGGGCGAAAGCTCCAACGAAGCCCAAACCGCAACAGGCTCCCCTCCCTGGAAGGGAGGGGTTGGGGGTGGGTCGGCCAGCTTGAGCCCTAACGGTCGGACATGCGGTAGCCGACCCACCCCCTGCCCCTCCCTTCCAGGGAGGGGAGCCTGATGGACTTAGCTGCAGCGTCGCGATCAAACTTGTTCACGAACCTTCGAATAGAGCAAGCCCGCGATCCGCCCGCTACCCCAGCGCCGTAACGATGTCGTCGAGCGACGCGTTGCGGATCCCACGCCGCTCGAACTCGTCGAGCATCGCGGTCCACCATGCATGAAAACGCTTCAGATCCGCCGCATCGCGAACGTAAGGCGTATGTCCCGGCGCCAGAGACGGCGAATGGAACGACAGGTTGAGCAACCTGAGCCCTTCGCCAGCCGCCACCGCAACCGCCTCCAGAGCATCGGCGATCGGCATGTCCTCGGGCGTCAGCGCAATCCGGGACAAGAGGCGCCCGCGAGCGAAAAGGCCCCGACCCTTAGGAATGCGTCCGAGCGCACGGTACAGATGTGCGCCCCCCCGCCGCATACCGCCCGTAAAGACGGTCGTCAGCGGCAACTCGACGATGCCCTCCGAGCGATAGGCGCCCGCGTCGGCCATCGAGAAATCGGGGCCGCCGTCAGCGCTATAATCATAGCCGGGACGAACCGAACTATCGATCCGGTAACCAAGCGCAGCGAGCAGCGCGAAACTGTTGGGACCAATACCGTAGCGACCAGCGCGATAGGCACGCGGCGCTCTACCGAAGGCAGTCGTGATGACCCGCGTCAGCGTTTCGAGCTTGGCGGCTTCGGACGTACGCGGCAGGCTGCCCGGATAGGTCGATCCTGCCGGCGCGCCGTCCGGGAACGGCGGATTGACCCAGGCGTGGAGCTGCGTCCCGATTTCCGATCGTCCGTCCTCGACAACGCGCGCGAGGATCGCGACGGAGGCCGGATCGGTGGCGATCGGGTAATCGACCATGCAAGTCAGCCCGACGCCGCGATCGGCGAACCGGCGATGTGCGTCGGGGAAAGCCGCCATCGCGGTCGTCGCGCGGTTGCGACGATCGAGCGGCGCGGTCCAGTCGAATTCCTCCTCGACGTCGACGAAGACGGTGAAGCGGGTGCCGAAATCCTCGGGCCAGACGATACGTTGCGCGTCGGTCGGGCGCGGGGGACGATACGCGCCGTCCGCGATCACCGCTGGTCGTCGGCGACGCGCTCCACCTCGCCCGCATCGGCCGCAGGGAGCTGAAGAGTCAGGCGGTCCAGTCCGATCGTCAGCACGCCGCCCAGTTCGACCGCGAGGTTCTGCGCGAGCCGGAGCGCGAACCCGGTACCGAGCAGCGGCGCGCCATCGCCTTCCTGCTCGGCGTCGATGCTCAGCAGCACATCGGTCGCATAGGCGGCAAGCGCGGCGGGGCGGTCGAACGCGATCGTCACGGTGTCGGCGACCGGCCGGACGACGATCCCGAGATTCTCGCCGTTACGACCGGCCGAGACCAACGCGGCGAGCAGTCGGCCGACCAGCCGCTCGACGGCACGGTCGTCGCCGCGGATCTCGCAGTCGCCCGCCGGCATCGCGACGCTGAGCCGTGCCCCCCGCAGCGAGGCCAGCGGCTCGAGGTCGCGGGTTACGCGGTCGAGCAGTGGACGTACCGGCACGGTCGTCGGGCGCAGATCGAGCGCATGGCCCTCGATCCGCGCGGCGGTGTCGAGGTCGTCGATCGCGGAGAGCAGGTCGCCCGCCTGTGTGCGGATCGTGGTCGCGCGGTCGCGGTAGGTGGGCAATACGGGGCCGAGCAATTGCGTCTCGATCAGTTCCGCGAACCCGGCGATCGCGTTGGTCGGCGTGCGCAGTTCGTGGACCAGCTGGCGGAGCGAGTCGGACACGGGAGAGGACGCGCGAACCGGCTCGGTCGTCTCGTCGCGACGCGGTCGCCGCGCCATCCCGCGGAAACCGATGAACCGACCGGACGCGTGTTCGAATGCCGGCACGCCGGACAGCCGCCACGATCCGAACGCGTCGGACAGGCCACCGACTTCGAGCCGCGCGTCGTCGAACCGCGAACGGCGACGGAACGCGCCTGCCGCGACTCCGTCGAGATGCGCCTCGCCTTGTTGCGCGGCATAAGCGAGCGACACGCCGACCAGCGCCGACCGGGCAACGCCGTCGACCATTCGGATGACGCCCTGCGCGTCGGTCTCGAAACGGAAACCCTCGATCTCCGCGGCCTTGGGCGTCGGCGTAGCGGCGTCGACGGTACGGTCGCGGTTGAACGCCTCGATCCGCGCGACGAGGTCGGAGATTTCGAACCGGTCGGCCGGGGCGGCGTCCATCGGTGCCAGGACCGGGGGCTCGCCGTTGGCGAGGGCCGCGTGGCGCAGCGCCTCGGCGACGAACGGCAGGCCGCGCGCCACCGCGCCGAGCGCCATGAACGGCGTTTCGCTGAGCGGTGCAGCGTAGAGCGACGGCTCGGGTGTCCTGACGCGTACGGGTTCCGGCGCCGCGACCATGGGGCGTTCGGGCGGCATCGGTTCGGGAACGATCGCCCCCACCTCGACCACGTCCGCCTCTACCAGGTCCACCTCGACCGGCGCATCGGGTCGCGGCAGCACGAAGTCGGTCGGTCCGAAGCTCTGCAACCCGCGCTGAACCTCGGCCGGAAGATCGCGGCGATGGCGCAGCACCGAGCGGCTCGGCGGGGTCAGCCGCGGCAACAGCGCGAGCCATTCGTCGGGGCCGAGCGTCGCGGTGCGCAGCACCGGCGCGGCGATCGCGAGGACGTCTTCCGCGAAAAAGGCGACCAGTTTCGCATCCGGCTTGGCAAAGGCGAGCGCGCGCGCACTCGCGGCGCGAACCTCGACCGGCACCGCCTGGCGCAGCAGCCGCAACCGTGCGATCGCCGGCTCGTCGACCACGGCGCGACCGCGTCCCATCAGGTCGACCAGCTGCCGCCATGCCGATTGCGCACCGAAACCGGTGGCCATGTCGGCGGCAAGGATCGTCTTCAGGCTATCGTCGAACCGCACATCGTTCCCCGGCTTCAGCGGGCCTAGCACGCTCTCCGTACTGATTCCTTAACGCCGCGGACTCATCGAAGGAACAGGGCATTTTCCGGCACGGCAATGTTCGTCGCATAGTGGGACAATTGCGTTTCGCCGCAACAATCTTATCGCTATGGGGAATGAATCGCTTGGTTTGATGCCTATCGGGAGTTGCGTGACATGAGTTTTGACCGGATCGATCGCCAGATCCTGTCGCTGTTGCAGGCCGACGGTCGGATGACCAATGTCGACCTGGCCGACCAGGTAGGACTTACCGCCCCCCCATGCCTCCGCCGCGTCCGCGCGCTCGAGGAAGCGGGTGCCATTCGCGGCTATCACGCCGATCTCGACGCGAGCCGGCTGGGCTTCCCGATCACGGTGTTCGCGATGGTATCGCTGCGCAGCCAGGCCGAGCACGACCTCGCCGCGTTCGAGCATCACATCGCCGACATTCCCGAGATCCGCGAGTGCCACATGCTCAACGGCGAGATCGACTTCATCCTCAAGATCGTCGCGGCGGACCTGAAGAGCTTCCAGGAAATCCTCACGACGCATCTGACCCCGGCGCCGAACGTGGCGAGCGTGAAGACATCGCTGACGATCCGGACGGCCAAGGCGCTGTCTGGGATCCCGGTAGTGGTGGAATAAGCTTCTGACCTTGCGCCCCTCCCTGGAAGGGAGGGGTTGGGGGTGGGTCGGGTTCCGCCGGGTTCGGACCGTGGAGACACGAGCCGGCCTACCCACCCCCTACCCCTCCCTTCCAGGGAGGGGCGCTTCTCGAGCCCACAAACGAAAACGGGGCGGCATTCCTGCCGCCCCGCTTCCCGAATCAGAACGCCTAAGCTTACGCAGCCGGAGCGGCGGCCCAAGTCGTCCACAGACCGGCGACGTCGGCCTTGGGCGAACCCTTGACCGCGGCGAACGCGGTTGCGGCGCCGGCCTTGTCACCCGAGCGCGCGAGCGCGATGCCCATGTGCAGGTTGACGTCGTCGGCATCGACCCCGCCCTTCTGCAACGCGACGCGGTACAGTTCGACCGCCTTCGCGTAATTGTTCTGACCGAGATACGCGTCGGCCGTACCCGCGGCAAGCTTGCCGTTGGCCGCCGTCGTCGCGCGCTTCTCGAGTCCCGACAGCGGACCGTCGGCGGCGATGTTCTTGGTCGCGTCGGCCAGCAGGCCCTTTGCCATCGTGTTCGCGGCCGGGATCTTGCCCTGCGCCATGCCTTCCTTGATCACCGCCTGTGCCTCGCTCGGCAGGCCGCGACGGTTCACGCTATCCGCATATTGCAGATAGTCGGTCTGGTCGGCGAGCGCGTTGGTGGCACGCATCAGGCGGAACACGTCGATCTTCTGCGTCTCGTCGAGCGGGATCAGCGCATTCTGCTGGATACCCGACAGGACCAGCACGTCGCGCCAGTTCTTCGCGGTCGGATAGGCGGTGACCCACTTCTTCAGCCATGCCATCGTGTCGGCATTGCGCTTGGCGGCATACGACTTGGCGACGGCGTACTTGTAATATTCTTCCGGAGCCTTCTGCCCGGCTGCGGTCATCTGCGCGATGCTGGCGTCGAGATCGGCGGTGGCACCGGCGACGTCGCCGCTGTCCATCTTGGCCTTGATGATCTGCAGCGGCAGGTTCGGATCATTGTAGCCGTACTCCTTCGCCTTGGCGAAATACTGGAGTGCGATCGGATACTGCTTGCCGTTGAACGCGAGCGCACCGCGGCGATAGGCGTATTTGCCCCGATCGGCGGCAGGCGTCGCGGCATTGGCGATCAGCGCATCGAGCGGGCCGGCCAGCGTGGTCTCGTTGATCGGAGCGTTGGGATTCGCGGTCTGCGCGGCGACGAGCTTCTCGTTCTCGAGCTGATAGCGAAGCGCGGCGCCGATATACTTCTCGTAATCGGTCTTGGCGGCCGCATCGATCTGGTCGATCGCGGTCTGCGCACCGGCAAAGTCCTTGGCGGCAAGTGCGGTTTGCGCAGCGACGCCGGGCTTCTGAACTTCAGGGCTCAGCTTCATGGCAGGCGCGGCGTCGGTCTTCTTGTCCTTGGCGTAGGCGGGCGTGACAAGTGCCATGCTGCTCACGCCGGTGGCGAATGCCGCAACCAGTGCAAGCTTGGAAATGGTCTTCATGCGGAAACTCTCCCTCTGCGTCGGCCCGCTTACGTAAGTGGCGCGCCGCGACGCTATATGGTCCGTGGTGCATACGTTCAAGCAAGCGGTCCGGATCCCCTGCCTGCAAATTAGCGGGTGAACGTCGATTGAACGCGCTCCCCGCCACCGCTAGATCGCGACGATGATCGCTGTCCTATCGCCCGCCAAGACGCTCGATTACGAGAGCGCACTGCCCAAGCTCGACCCGACCGCACCGCGGTTTGCCGACGAGGCGAAGACGCTAGCGCACGCCGCCGCGCACCTGACGCAGAAGAAGCTGTCGGAACTCATGCATATCTCGCCCGCGCTGGCGAAGCTGAACGCAGACCGGTTCCGCGACTTCGACACGCTGCCCGAGCGGCCGGCGATGTTCGCGTTCGCGGGCGACGTGTATACCGGGCTGGAGGCGAAGACGCTCGACGAGGCGGCGGTCGATTACGCGCAGGATCACGTGCGGATGCTGTCGGGGCTGTACGGCTTGCTCCGCCCGCTCGACCTGATGCGGCCCTACCGGCTGGAGATGGGCACGCGCTGGGCGCCGCGGAAGACGAAACTGACCGACTGGTGGGGAGACAGGATCGCCAAGCTGCTCGCCGACGATGTCGAGGCGGAGGGATCGGGCACGATCCTCAACCTCGCCAGCCAGGAATATTGGGCGGCAGCGGACGGCAAGCTGCCCAAGTCGATCCGCGTCGTGGCGATCGATTTCCGCGAAGGCGAAGCGCAGAAGTTCGTCAGCTTCCACGCGAAGAAGGCCCGCGGGATGGTCGCGCGGTGGCTGGTCGAGCACCGCGTCGACGACATCGAGGGGATCAAGGGATTCGACAGCGACGGCTATGCCTATGACGCGGCGGGCAGCAGCGACGCGCAGTTCCGGTTCGTACGCAAGTGAGCAGCGCGGTCGTCATCGGTGTGTCGGGCGGGATCGGCAAGGCGCTGGAAGAGGCGCTGATCGAGGAAGGGGCTTTCGACAAGGTCCATGGGTTCGCGCGGTCGGAGAGTGGCGATCGGCATCTCGACCTGGAGGACGAGGCTAGCATTGCGGCGGCGGCTTCGCGCGTCGGGTCGCCGACGCTGGTGATCGTCGCGACGGGGTTGCTGCACGACGGCGACAAGGGCCCCGAGAAGGCGATGCGCGAACTCGATCCGATGTGGATGGCGCGCAACTTCGCGATCAACGCGATAGGGCCGGCGCTGGTGGCGAAGCACTTCCTGCCGACGATGCCGAAAGCGGGGCGGATCGTGTTCGCCGTGCTGTCGGCGCGGGTCGGCAGCATCGGCGACAACAGGCTCGGCGGCTGGTACGGCTATCGCGCGTCGAAGGCGGCGCTGAACCAGTTGGTGAAGACGATTTCGATCGAGGACAAACGGCGGAACTCGAGCGGGATCGTCGTCGGTCTGCATCCGGGGACGGTCGACACCGGCCTGTCGAAGCCGTTCCAGGGCAACGTCACCCCCGGCAACCTGTTCAAGCCGGACCGCGCGGCGGTGCAGTTGCTCGACGTCATCGACGGCCTGCGCGCACCGGACAGCGGCAAACTGTTCGCCTGGGACGGCGTCGAGGTCACGCCCTAACTTCTGCTCCCCTCCCTGGGAGGGAGGGGTTGGGGGTGGGTCGGCCGGTTGCAGACCACGACCGCTAGCCAATGCGGAAGCCGACCCACCCCCTGCCCCTCCCTTCCAGGGAGGGGTAAGAAGTAGGCCCGCGCATGACGCGGAATTCACCTGCCCGCCATCGCGCGTTCAGGTCCCCCGGCGCAGTCTCTCCGCATCGTCCACCAAGGCCGAAACGAGAGGATACCCGCATGAAGAAGTCCCTCCCCCTCGCGATCCTCGCCGCCGCTACGCTGCTGTCCGGCACCGCAGCCGTCGCCGCGACGCAGGCGCAGACCAGCGTCAAGCCGAAGACCGTCGCGACGCACACCACCACGACCAAGACCACCACGCCGATGGGCAACACCAAGGTCGCAAAGCGCACCACGACGGTCGCCAAGGGCCGCATGGTTACCGCCAAACTCGCGAACGGCAAGACCGTCACCTACAATTGCTCGCTCGCCGGCAACAAGACCAAGACCGCCTGCAAATAACCTTCAAATTAACGATGAAACCCTTCTCCCTCGCGTGCGTACGCGTGCGCGGGGGTAGTAAGGTGCCCCCCCCTCGGCTAAGGTCTGTCATCATACCGCAACAAGCCGAAAGCGTTCAGATTTGACCGACGAGACCATACTCGCCGAACCCCAGGGCGGCGAGCCCGCCGGCATCGCCACGATCTCGATCGTCGACGAGATGAAGTCGAGCTATCTCGACTATGCGATGAGCGTCATCGTCGCGCGCGCGCTGCCCGACGTCCGCGACGGCCTGAAGCCCGTCCACCGCCGCATCTTGTACGGCGCGCACGAAAGCGGCTTCGTCGCCGGCAAGCCCTACCGCAAGTCCGCGCGCATCGTCGGTGACGTGATGGGTAAATACCATCCGCACGGCGACAGCTCGATCTACGACGCGTTGGCCCGCATGACGCAGGACTGGTCGATGCGCGTCCCGCTGATCGACGGCCAGGGCAACTTCGGCTCGATGGATCCCGATCCACCCGCGGCGATGCGCTACACCGAGGCGCGTCTCGGCAAGGTGGCGAACGCGCTGCTCGGCGATCTCGACAAGGATACCGTCGACTTCACGCCCAACTATGACGGCTCGGAGCGCGAGCCTTCGGTGTTGCCGGCGCGCTTCCCGAACCTGCTCGTCAACGGCGCTGGCGGCATCGCGGTCGGCATGGCGACCAACATCCCGCCGCACAATCTCGGCGAAGTCATCGCCGCGTGCCTCGCCTATATGGACAATGGCGCGATCACGACCGAGGAACTGTTCGAGATCGTCCCCGGTCCCGACTTCCCGACCGGCGCGATCATTCTCGGCCGTGCTGGCGCCAAGTCCGCGTACGAGACCGGCCGCGGCTCGATCATCGTCCGCTCGCGCCACATCGTCGAGGAGGGCAAGGGCGACCGTCGCTCGATCGTGCTCACCGAGATCCCGTTTCAGACCGGCAAGAACGGCCTGGTCGAGAAGATCGCCGAAGCCGCCAAGGACAAGCGGATCGAAGGCGTCAGCGACATCCGCGACGAATCGAGCCGGATGGGCGTCCGCATCGTCATCGACCTGAAGCGCGACGCGACCGTCGACGTGGTGCTCAACCAGCTCTGGCGGCACACGCCGGCGCAGTCGAGCTTCCCCGCCAACATGCTGGCGATCCGCGGCGGCCGCCCCGAGCTGCTCAACCTGCGCGACATCATCGGCGCGTTCATCACCTTCCGCGAGCAGGTCATCACCCGCCGCTCGAAGTTCGAACTCGCCAAGGCCCGCGAGCGCGCGCACCTGTTGCTCGGCCTCGTCATCGCGGTCACCAACCTCGACGAGGTCGTCAAGATCATCCGCGGCTCGTCGAGCCCCGCCGAAGCGCGCGGCAAGCTGCTCGCCCGCGAATGGCCGGTCGAGGAAATCGCGCCGTACATCGCGCTGGTCGAAGCGGTCGAGGACAAGCAGGCGGACGGCATCTACAAGCTGTCCGAACCACAGGTCCGCGCGATCCTCGATCTCCGCCTGC
The DNA here is from genome assembly GCF_900115295.1 of Sphingomonas sp. OK281. Lineage (GTDB taxonomy): Bacteria > Pseudomonadota > Alphaproteobacteria > Sphingomonadales > Sphingomonadaceae > Sphingomonas. The sequence continues at coordinate 189,960 of NZ_FOVZ01000003.1, forward strand.
ACCGCCTCACGCTGCTCGGCCGCGACGAGATCGGCGACGAGCTGAAGGCACTGGCCGCGACGATCGGCGAGTTGCTCCACATCCTCGGCGACCGCGCGAAGCTGTACGAAGTGATGCGCGGCGAGTTGATCGCGATCCGCGACGAATTCGCTACGCCGCGCCGCTCCGAGATCGCCGCTGCCGCCAACGGTATCGACGACGAGGACCTGATCGAGCGCGAGGACATGGTCGTCACCGTGACCATGCAGGGCTATATCAAGCGCACCAGCCTCGACACGTTCCGCGCCCAGGCGCGCGGCGGCAAGGGTCGTGCGGGCATGTCGACGAAGGACGAGGACGTCGTCACCGAACTGTTCGTCACCTCGACGCACACCCCAGTGCTGTTCTTCTCGAACCTCGGCAAGGTCTATCGCTACAAGGTCTGGCGCTTGCCCGAGGGTGGCCCTGCCACGCGTGGCCGGCCGATGATCAACCTGCTGCCGCTGGCGCCGGGCGAGACGATCTCGACCGTGCTCCCGCTGCCGGAGGATCTCAGCGAATGGAGCCGCCTGCACGTGATGTTCGCGACGCAGCGCGGCCTCGTCCGCCGCAATGCGATGGATGCGTTCACCAACGTGCCCTCGAACGGCAAGATCGCGATGCGCTTCGAGGAGGGTTCGGAGGACAAGCTGATCGGCGTCGCGCTGCTTAGCGAGCATGACGACGTGCTTCTCGCGACCAAGCTCGGCAAGGCGATCCGCTTCGCCGGCGACGACGTCCGCGAGTTCCAGAGCCGGACCTCGACCGGCGTCCGCGGTGTCACGCTGAAGGGCGACGACGAGGTCATCTCGTTGTCGGTCCTCCACCGTGTCGGCGCGACGCCCGAGGAGCGCGAGACGTACCTCAAGTTCGCACCTTGGAAGGGCGAGCGCGAGGGCGATCACGGCATGGGCGCCGACCGCTACAACGATCTCAAGGACCGCGAGCAGTTCATCCTGACGGTCTGCGAGAACGGCTATGGCAAGTTGTCGAGCGCCTATGACTATCGCCGCACGGGTCGCGGTGGCCAGGGCATCACCAACATCGATAACATCGGTCGCAATGGACCCGTCGTGGCAAGCTTTGCCGCGGCTAAGGGCCATCAGCTGATGCTGGTGACCAACCAGGCGAAACTGATCCGCACGACGCTCGCGTCGCTCCGCGTCATCAGCCGTAACTCGGCCGGCGTGAAGCTGTTCGACGTGGCGAAGGGCGAACATGTCGTCTCCGCCGCACGGATCGAGGAAACCGAGGAAGACGCCGAGATCAACCTGGCGGACGCCGTGCCGGAGGTCGCTCCCGATACCGGCGCGACGATCGGCGAGGACGACGCAGCGGGTCCGGAGGACGGCGAATGAGCCGCGATCCGATCGCCTATAAGGTGCTGACGGGGGAGCAGCTGGCAACCCTGGAGAGCGGGAGCTTTGCGGGGGCGCCGGTGGATGTGGCCGATGGTTACATCCACCTGTCGACCGCCGAGCAGCTGACGGAAACGGTCGACAAGCACTTTGCCGGCCAGTCGGACCTTCACGTCGCGGCGATCGATCTCGAAGCGCTCGGCGACGACGTGAAGTGGGAAGAGTCGCGCGGCGGGCAACTGTTCCCGCACATCTACGGCGGCCCGCTGCTGCTGGAGGTCGTGTTGTCCTACGGCCCGTTGGAGCGAGACGACGAGGGCAAGGTGAAGCTCCCCGTCGCGGGCTGACCGGTACTCAAACGCAAGCGTGTTCTCCCGCGAAGGCGGGAGCCCAGACTGGACTCCCGCCTTCGCGGGAGAACAAGGAGCGGGAGATGGCGTTCGTTGCCGTCTCCCGGACAGCTATCGGCATTGCATCAACACGCGCATCGGCAACTTCCAACGCCGCGAGTGCTTGTTGTCGAGAACGCGCTCCCCACCAAAGCACCACCCCGGCGAAGGCCGGGGCCCAGTTGGGGATGGCAGCTAACGGAGCGGAGCGCCTCGTTACATCAACCTTTCCACCTGGGCCCCGGCCTTCGCCGGGGTGGTGCTGTGTGGGTTAGGTCGATCTGTTCGACCTTGCCCCGTCACCCAGCCGCAAACGCAGCCCTTACAAACCGCGCACAAGCCTCAGGCGCGGTAATCGGGATCATATGCCCCCCCTCGATCGTGTCGATCTTAGCCCCCGGAATAACCGCCGCAGTCCGGTGCCCATTCCACGCCGGGTCAAGAATAGCATCCTGCCGCCCGAACAAGATCCGCACCGGCAAACCGATCTCCGCATACCGCCCGACCATAGCCGTCACATCGTCGTTCGCCCCGGCAAGATCCGCAGCCGCCGCCGCGATCGCGATCGGCCGCGCGGACAGCGCGCCGCCGCCCCGCGTTATGAAATCCTCCGGCACAGCCTCGGGCGCGAACACGCCTTCCAGCGTCTTCTTAGCAGTCAGCCGGCTGAGCGGCGTACCCAGCACCTGCGCGAACGCCAGACGCGCACCCGACGGAATCCGAGCGAGCCCGCGAAAACTCTCCGGCACCTGCTCCAGCGGCTGCGTCAGCGGCGCGATCAACGCCAGCGCACGCACCAGATGCGGATGGTCGAGCCCCACCGCGAGACTGAGCGCCCCCCCCAGCGAATGTCCCACCAGCAACGGCCGATCGAGCCCGAGCTTCTGGATGAAGTCGGCGATGATCGCGCCCTGCCCGATGATCCCCGGCATCGCCCCCGTCGCGGTCGAATAACCCGACCCCGGCCGATCGACGACGATCACGCGGTAGTCGTCCTTCAGCAGGTCGACGAGCGCATAGCTGAAGTTGCGCAACTGCCCGCCGAGCCCATGCACCATGACGATCGTCGGCCCGCTACCGACGTCGATATAGTGCAACCGAGCGCCCGCGACGTCGAGGAAGCGCCCTTCCGCGGGCACCAGTTCCTCGGCCTTGCGCGCGACGCGGCTCGAATAGAGCGACAGCCCGACCCCCGATACCGCCGCCAGCATCGCCCCGCCGATCAATCCCTTGCCCGTCCGCCTCATCGTGATCTCCTTCATATCTTCTGTGCGCTGAACGCCCCGCCTTGTCCAAAGTCGCAGCCGCCCGCGCAGGGAACCCGTCGCGGCCACCGAACGTCCGACCCGCGAAGGAGCGGCGCGGGTGGATCCACACGCTCGAACGATCCGGGACATGATCAAGACAAGCGCACCCGACGCCGTTCCGCCCGCCGACGATCCGCGCTGGCCGGCCGACCGTTAGCCAGGCGACGTGGTCCACAAAAGCTCGTGGATATGCATCAGCCCCTTGGTGCCCGCCCCGAAGAAAGGTCAAGCAATGCAGGCCGCGCTACGCATGGTTGCCGACGAAATGAAAGACGAGGCGGTGTTCGTCGAGTTGCGCACCGACCATGCCAACCGCGATGATGAGGAAGAATACAAGAGACGCCCGTCATACGCATCGTCGTAAACTTAAGATTATTTCAACGGAACAGATCCATAGCCCGCTCAATTCGTGATCCGTCATTTTTTTGGAGTTGGACCTTCTCCGATCACCGGTCCTATACCTGCACTTATGTTTTTGCCTCAGCTCATCCGACCTTACCGCTTCAGCGATAGCCGCGGCTGGCTTGCCGAAATCTACTCCGAGCCTGTCTTTGCAAAGCTCGGGATCGGTTGCCGTTTTGTTCAGGACAATCACTCGCGGTCGCTATCGAAGTATACGTTGCGCGGCTTGCATTTCCAGACGCCGCCGCGCGGCCAGGCCAAGCTGGTGCGGTGCGTACGGGGAGCGATCCTGGATGTCATCGTCGATGTGCGTCACGATTCGCCGACGTTCGGCGAATGGATCGGTACCGAACTATCGGCCGAAAACGGGCACCAGCTTTTCGTCCCTATCGGTTTCGCGCACGGCTTCTTGACGCTCGAGGATGATTGCGAGGTCATCTATAAGTGTTCGGACGTCTATGCGCCCGATCATGAAGGTGGGATACGCTGGAACGATCCCGCTATCGGCGCGGGCGGCATCGACTGGCGGATACCGCCCGGCATCCTGCCCGAGCTTTCGGCCAAAGATGCGATGCTGCCGCTGCTCGATGAGTTCGATAGCCCGTTTGCCTATGACGGCCGCCCCCTGGCGCCAGTCGCTTGAAGGATCGACGCATGCGCATCTTCGTGACTGGCGGGGCCGGTTTCATCGGCTCGGCGCTCGTCCGTCACCTGATCGAGAACACCGATCATGAGGTCCTGAACTTCGACAAGCTCACCTATGCCGGCACGCTGTCGACGGTCGAGCGTGTCGCCAGTTCGAATCGCTACCGCTTCGTCCAGGGCGACATCTGCGACGCAGACGCCGTCAAGGCCGCGATCGCCGAGTTCAAGCCCGGGATCGTCACGCATCTCGCAGCCGAAAGCCATGTCGACCGCTCGATCGACGGCCCCGGCGCGTTCGTCCAGGCCAACGTCGTCGGCACCTTCACGATGCTCAGCGAGGCGCGCCCCTATTGGCTCGGCCTCGATGACGAAGCGAAGGCGGCGTTCCGCTTCCATCATATCTCGACCGACGAAGTCTACGGCTCGCTCGGCGAGACCGGGCTGTTCACCGAGGATACGCCGTACGATCCGCGCTCGCCCTATTCGGCGTCGAAGGCCAGCTCGGACCACCTCGTCAGCGCCTGGGGCCACACGTTCGGTCTGCCGGTGCTGATCACCAACTGCTCGAACAATTACGGGCCGTATCACTTCCCCGAAAAGCTCATCCCGCTTATGATCGTCAAGGCGCTCGCGGGTGCCGACCTGCCGGTCTACGGCCAGGGCGACCAGGTCCGCGACTGGCTGTTCGTCGAGGATCACGTCCGCGCGCTGCACGCGGTGTTCGAAAAGAGCGAGCCCGGCCGGACCTACAATGTCGGTGGGAACAACGAGAAGCAGAACCTCGAGGTCGTGAAGACCGTCTGCGCGATCCTCGACCGGCTGCGCCCGCGCGCCGATGGCGAGTCCTACGCGGCGCAGATCACCTACGTCGCCGACCGCCCCGGCCACGACAAGCGCTATGCGATCGACGCGAGCCGGATCAAGAACGAGCTTGGCTGGGAGCCCGCCGAGACCTTCGAGACGGGTATCGAGAAGACCATCGCCTGGTATCTCGACAACCAGGGCTGGTGGGAAGCGATCGTCGCCGAACACAAGGCCGGCCAGCGCCGCGGACTTTCCGTATGAGCGACGTGAAGCGGATCCTCGTCACCGGCGGTAACGGCCAGCTAGGTACCGAGCTGAAGCGGTATGCGTGGCCCGATGGCTGGGCGGTCACCGCGGTCGACATCGACGAGCTCGACCTGCGCGACACCGCCGCAATCACCACGATGGTCGCGTCACAACCTTGGGCAGCTGTGATCTCCGCCGGCGCCTACACCGCGGTCGACAAGGCCGAGAGCAACGTCGTCACCGCCTGGGCCGTCAATGCGATGGCGCCCGCGGCGTTCGCGGAAAGCTGTGCGAAGGCCGGCATCCCGATCGTTCAGGTCTCCACAGACTATGTCTTCGACGGCGCGCGCGATGGGGCGTGGGAGGTGACCGATCCGGTTGCCCCGCTCGGTGTCTACGGTGCGTCGAAGCTTGGGGGTGAACTCGCGGTTCGCACGTCGGGCGCCCGCCACGCCATCGTCCGCACCGCCTGGGTGGTCAGCGCGCACGGCAACAACTTCATCAAGACGATGCTCCGCGTCGGCGCAACCAACCCGACCCTGCGCGTGGTCGACGACCAGCACGGCAGCCCGACATCGGCAACCGATCTCGCAGCCGCGCTGACGACGATCACGATGCGTCTCGTCGACGATCCGGCAGCACCGACCGGCACCTATCATTTCAGCAACGCCGGTGCGGTGACCTGGGCAGGCTTCGCCCGCGAGATCTTCGCACAGAGCGCCGCACGCGGCGGGGCCAGTGCCGAAGTACAGGGCATCACCACCGCGGAATACCCGACGCCGGCGACGCGGCCGGCCAATTCGCTGCTCAGCCACGACGCGATCACCCGCGACTACGGCATCCATCCGCCGGCGTGGCAGACCGCGCTCGGCCCCATCCTCGATGAACTACTCGGGGCACCCGACAAGGAGACACGCGCGTGAAGGGCATCATTCTGGCTGGCGGTTCGGGCACGCGCCTCCATCCGGCCACGCTGGCGGTCAACAAGCAGCTGCTGCCGGTCTACGACAAGCCGATGATCTACTACCCGCTGTCGGTGCTCATGCTCGCCGGCATCCGCGACATCCTGATCATCTCGAGCCCAGAGTTCATCGGCAATTACGAGAACCTGTTCGGTGACGGCTCGGCGCTCGGCTTGACCATCGCCTACGCCGAACAGCCCAACCCCGACGGCCTCGCCCAGGCGTTCACGATCGGCGCGGACTTCATCGGCAACGACAATGTCGCGCTGGTGCTCGGCGACAACATCTTCTTCGGCGCGCATATGACCGGCCTGCTGGCGAGTGCAGTCGAACGCAAGAGCGGCGCGACGGTGTTTTCCTACCGCGTCGAGGATCCCCAGCGCTATGGCGTGGTCGAGTTCGGCGAAGGCGGCAAGGCGATCAGCCTCGAGGAGAAGCCCGAGAAGCCCAAGTCGAACCACGCCATAACCGGCTTGTACTTCTACGATAATCGCGTCGTCCAGTTCGCCCGTACCCTAAAGCCGTCCCTGCGAAACGAACTCGAGATTACCGACATCAACCGGCTCTACATGGACGCCGGCGATCTGGTCGTCGAACAGATGGGCCGGGGCTATGCCTGGCTCGACACGGGCACGCATGACAGTCTGCTTGAGGCGGCGGAGTTCGTGCGCACCATTCAGAACCGTCAGGGTATCCAGGTAGCGTGCCTTGAGGAGATCGCTTTCGTCCAGGGCTTCATAACCGCCGATCAGGCGCGAGCGGCCGGCGAGCGCTTCAAGAAGACCGCGTATGGCCGCGCAATCTTGAACGCGGTGAACGAAGGCCGATAGTGGAACATGGTGTGACGTCATGGCGGGCAAAGACGTCGGTCTGAAGAGATGGCTGACGTGGCCGTAGAGGCATCACCATCATCCTCTCGTCGAACATCGGCGACGATGGTGGCGCTGCAGCGTACGCCTCGACTTCATGAGTGTTCTAGGATTTCGCGCGGCTCGTAATCGTCGCGGCACACATCAGCGAACAGCGCGGTATCGGCCTTGCCGCAAATCCCCGCCGTCCCAGCCGAACCCGAAAATCGATCTAGCGCGCCGCGGCCGCCATTTCGGCGTTGCGACGTTCCGAAGCAGCCAACGTCGCGGTCAGCAGCGTCACCAGCGCCTCGTCCTGGTCGAGCACGTTCAGGCCTTCGCGGGTCGACCCACCGGGACTGGCGACGCGGTCCGCCAGCACGGCGGGCGAGACGTCGGCATCGGCAGCCATGATCGCCGATCCTTCGAGCGTGGCGATCGCAAGACGCGCCGCCTGGTCCGCTGGCAGCCCGAGCGCGGCACCCGCCTTGGCAAGCGCGTCGGCAAATCTAAACACAAATCCGGGGCCACAGCCTGCCAGCGCCGTGACCGCATCGAAATGCGCTTCGTCGGCGATCCATTCGAAATGACCGAGCGGGGTTGCGAAGGCTTCTGCCGCGGCGATCGCCTCGCGCGACGCGCCGACCGTGTAGAGCGACGTCACCCCCCTGCCGATCGCGACCGGGAGGTTGGGCATCGCGCGGACGATCGTGTCGGCCGCGAACCGCTGGCTCAGCGCCGCATGATCGACACCGGCCAGGATCGACAGGAGCAGCCTCGGAGCCCCTCGAAGCGGCGCCAGCAACGCCTGCGCGGCGTCGATCTGCTGGGGCTTGAGCGCGAGCATCAGCGTTGCCGGGGCATCCTCGTCGGGCAGCGCGATCAACGAGCGGACGCCTTCGGGCGCCCCCTGCCCGCTCCGCGTGATCACCGTGACACGTGCGGGGTCAAGCCCGCCGGCGATCCAGCGGCGCAGCATCGCGCCGCCCATGTTGCCGCACCCGATCAGCCACAATGGACCTTGCGGAAAGCCGATTGGCGGGAGGCTCATGCCTCGCCGTGCGTTTCGATCAAGGCTGCGGCGATTGCTTCCTTGGGGCTCTTTCCGCCCCACAGCACGAACTGAAACACCGGATAGAAGCGCTCGCATTCCTCGATTGCCGATTCGACCAGCAGTTCGGCAGCTTCGAGCGACATGGTTCCGTCGTCGCCGCCATCGACCATCGCCGCATGGCGGAACAGCAATATGCCGCTCGACGACCAGAGTTCGAAATGGCCGATCCACAGCTGTTCGTTGACCAGGCCGATCGTCTCGTACACCGCCTGACGCCGCTCGTCCGGCACCTTGATGTCGGGAAAAGCGAGGAATTGCAGGACGCTATCGTCTTCGCGCCACAGCGCGCGCAATTCGTAGGTCGCCCAGCTTCCCTTGACGGTCGCGACGATCTCGTCGTCGTGACGCTCATGCTCCCAGCCATGCGCAGCGTAATAGCTTTCGAGCATGTCGATCGGGGCGGCATCTTCGTGGTCGTGGTCGGCGTGTTCAAGCATCATAGGGTCCTGGCGGTCCTTATCGCACGACAAAGGGTGCCGAGGCAAAAACGCCCCGACAACCCCATCGGCCCCAATTCTGCGGAAAACTGTGGAAAAGTCAGTCGACCGACGCCCCGAGCGGTGCATTTACGGTCGACTGCGCCGCGAACTTCGCGTCGAGTGCATCGAGACGAGCCTTTAACGCATCGTTCTCGTCGCGTGCGGCGGCTGCCATTGCCTTGACCGCGTCGAACTCTTCCCGACTGACGAAGTCGAGCCCGCCAAGCCACTCGCGCGCGCGGTCGCGCGCACCGGAACCGGCTTCGCGTCCAACGCCCGCAAGCGTACCGGCCGCACCGTTCAAGACCTTGACGATATCGTCGAACACGCGGTTTTCGGACTGCATTGCTTCAAAACCCCATTATCGCAGTATCTGCTGCGTCACAGCATCTGGGATGTATGCGGCGCTGGTGCAAGGCTTTCGGCGTTCGGGTTCAACTGCCCGATGCTGAAGGCGAGCACGCCGGCAAAGCTGATCCAGACCATATACGGCACCATCAGCCACGCTGCCGCCGGCCGGATGCGCGCGAATACCACGGTAGCTGCGATCGACAAGGCCAGCATGGCGACGATCACCAGCACCGACGCCCCGATCCTGTGCGCGCCGAAGAACATCGGCGTCCAGGAGAGGTTGAGCACGAACTGCCCGACGAACAGCGCGACGGCGATCCCGCGCGACCGTGCGCCGCGTGCGTTGAGGATCATCGCAAGTGCCAGCCCGATCATGATATAGAGCGTCGTCCAGACGACCGGGAACACCCAGCCCAGCGGGTTCAGCGCAGGTTTGGCGAGCGCCATGTACCAGGCGTTCTCGCTGCCAACCGCGACCGATCGGCCGGAGACGAAGCCGAGCAGCAGGATCAGGGGCACGGTCACGACCGCCCAGCGGAGGAACGACATCCTCAACTGGCCCTTCGAAGCGATACCGCCCACACACGTCCTTCCGTCTTTACGCGGGCTCGTCCTGGCGCGCATTTTGCGATCGGTAAACCGTGCGTGCGCGATAATCGTTCCGCTAGTGGTTCATTCCGGTACGGCGGGACTTGACGACGGCGATGGGGAAGCATGGCCTTCCGCGCGGTCAGGACTCGGCGGGCATTTCGGAGACCGATCGATCGGGCACCGGCATATCACCGTGCAAAGCCGCGATCAGGAACTCGACATTGCCCTCGGGGCCGGTAATCGGGCTTTCGACCACGCCGACCACGCGCCAGCCCTGCCCCGTCAGCCACGCGGCAACCTCGTCGCAGACCCGCTGGTGGATCGCGGGATCGCGGACCACGCCACCCTTGCCCACTTCCTCGCGTCCCGCCTCGAACTGCGGCTTCACCAGCGCCATCAGCCGCGCATCGGGCTTGGCAAAGGTCATCGGCCGCTCGAGCACCTTCGCCAATCCGATGAAGCTCGCATCGCACACGATCAGGTCGATCGGCTCGGGAATGTGCGCGGGCGTGAGGATACGGGCGCTGGTCTGTTCGTGGACGACGACGCGCTCGTCCTGGCGGATCGACCAGGCGAGTTGGTTGGTGCCGCTGTCGACCGCGTACACCTTGGTCGCGCCGTTCTTCAGCAGCACGTCGGTGAAGCCGCCGGTCGAGGAGCCGACGTCGATCGCGACGGCGCCGCTCACGTCCCAGCCGAAATGCGCCAGGCCATGTGCGAGCTTGATCCCGCCGCGCGAAACCCAGGGATGATCGCGGCCGCGCACGTCGAGCGACACGTCGTCGGCGAGCGTCTGGCCCGGCTTGTCGACCTTCTTCGTGCCCGCGAACACCAGGCCCGCCATGATCAGCGCCTGCGCGCGCGTCCGCGACTCGACCAGCCCCCTGTCGACCAGCATCTGGTCCGCCCGAGTCTTCACCATGCGCGTATCCTTGCCATGACCGCGCGTATCGGCGTCCCGTCCGGCCACCGCAAGCTGCCTTCCTTTCGCCGCAATGCCATTGCCCACTCGATCGGTAGGATTATCTTCAACGGTGGAGAGCGTGGCCGCACGGCGTCCCCTAGAGCGTCGTTCGGCTACGCTCCCCGCCCCGAAGAACGGGGTCCGGAGAAGGAGAAGCGCTGTGGGTAGTTTCGCACCGTATGATTCCGTCCAGCCGACCATCCTGACCGTGCCGGGTCTCGGCGGATCGGGCCCTTCGCACTGGCAAACGCTATGGGAGGAGGCGCGCCCCGACACGGTCCGCGTCGAACTCGGCATGTGGAACACGCCGCACCGCAATGCGTGGGTCACGCGGCTCGACGAGGCGATCCGCAGGGCCGACGCGCCGGTGATCCTCGCCGCGCACAGCCTGGGTTGCCTGGCCGTCGCCTGGTGGGCCGAACTGAGCCCGCAACCCTATGGCTGGCCGGTTGCCGGAGCCTTGCTGGTGGCGCCCGCGGACGTCGATCGCGGCGGTGCGCAGGCCGAACTCAAGGGCTTCTCGCCGACGCCGCGCACGCCCCTGCCGTTCCCGTCGATCGTGGTGGCAAGCAGCGACGACCCCTGGGTCACGCCCGAGCGCGCGCACAGCATGGCCGCCGACTGGGGCAGTCACTTCGTCGACGCCGGCCCGCAGGGGCATCTGAATGCCGCGAGCGGGATCGGCTGGTGGCGCGAGGGCCAGGATCTGCTCGAGCGCGTCATCGCGGCGAGTGGCGATGGCCGCGGCCAGGCACTGCCCCCCAGCAAGGCGCGCTCGATCCTCGCGGTGAGTGCCACCGATGCCGCGCACACGCATTATCTGGGCGGCCAAAGCGCTCCATGATCGACGCTTTTCGGTGCGCGCACGACCTCCGGTAACCCAGATTACATTGATCGAAGTCTGCACGTTTCGCGCGGACATATCGGCCGATCCGCTTCGTTGACGAGCGCCAACACAGGCAGCCCATCACAGGCAAGCGGAGAGAATGAAATGGCCGTCAAATTCGCCGGAACGATGAACGCAATCAATCGTGGTCTCGACGCGACCAAGCCGACCAAGGGCGCGGACATGGTCGAGGACTGGGAGGCCGCACTGGCCGAGATCGATACGCCGGGCGCAAAGGGCATTCTTCGCGATCTCGCGTCGCTGCGCAAGCAACTGGAAAAGGGTGAGCCCGACGCCGACCGCGTCCATGCGCTGCTCCACCGCCTGGGCGCCGCGACGACGAAGATCGCCGACAAGGCCGACAAGTCGCAGGACAAGCTGAAGGCGCTCGGCGAAGCGCTGACCGAAGCCGGCGAAGACGCACCGGACGAAGAGGACGACGTCGAGGCCGCCGCCAGCCCGAAGCGTGCGCGCAAGAAGGCCTGATACGAAACGGGCCGGCATCGCGACGATGCCGGCCCGCTCTTTTTACCAAGGAGGTCGGGCGGTTACGCCGTGACCGCCTCGGCCTTCGGATTGATCGCCGATGTCGCCATCGCGGTCAGCTTGTCGTCGGTCGCGTATTCCTCGTCGAGCGTCTGCTTCAGGATCGCCGCGATCTCCGACCGTCCCAGCTGGTCGGCCCACGCGATCAGCGTGCCGTAGCGCGTGATCTCGTAATGCTCGACCGCCTGCGCCGACGCGATCAGCGCGGCATCGAGCACTGCCTTGTCCTCGATCTCGCCCGCGACCTCGTTGGCCTCCTTGATGATCCCGTCGATCGCGGGACACGTCACGGCCTTCGCCTTTTCGCCCAGCAGCGTGAAGATCTGCTCGAGGCGAGCGATCTGGCCTTCGGTTTCACGCAGGTGCGTTTCGAAGCCTTGCTTCAGCGCCGGTGCGGTTGCCTTGTCGATCATCTTCGGCAGCGCCTTGGTGATCTGGTTCTCGGCATAATACACGTCCTGCAACTGGTGCAGGAACAGGTCGTCGAACGTCACGATGTCTTTTGAAAACAAGCCCATGATGGTTTCCCTCGTGTGATGTGACTTCGCGTAAGTGGGTCCGAGGCCGAGCGCCTCGAGCCGCATGAACGCGTCGTCCGTGGTGGAAGTTTCGCGTCGCGCCGTCGCCAATGCCTCGCGCAAACATACCGGTGCCGCCGGCCGATGACGGCGGCGGCACCGGGTCCTGGATCATGGGTTACGCGACGTCGCGGTCGGCGTCCGGGGCGGAAATCCGATCATTGGCGGCCGACCCGGAAATCTCGATCCGCCGCGGCTTCATAGCTTCGGGGATTTCGCGCTTCAGGCCGATCGTGAGCAGCCCGTTGTCGAACCGAGCAGCCTGAACCTGCACGAAATCGGCCAGCTGGAAGCGGCGTTCGAACGCGCGCGTGGCGATGCCGCGGTGCAGGAACCGCGCTTCGTCGCGGTCGTCGGGACGGCGCCCGCTGACGGTCAGCTGGTTGTTCTGCGCGACGATCTCGATGTCGTCCGGACGGAAGCCCGCGACCGCCAGCGTGATCCGATAGCTGTCCTCGCTCTCGCGCTCGATGTCGAACGGCGGATACCCTTCCGCGGCCTCGGTCCGGGCGGTGCTTTCGAGCAGGTCGAACAGCCGATCGAAACCGACCGTCGAGCGGCGATAGGGAGCGAAATCGAAGTTGGTCCTCATAGTCAAATCCTCCTCATGAGCAATCTGAGCACGAGGAACACCGGACACGGAGCCGGTGCCCTCAGATGTCACCGGACCGAAAGATCGCGTCCGGCGGCGGCAAGATGGTTTGCCCGGAACGGTCATCAAGAGGGGCTGGATTGATTTTTTTGCATCCTCGATCGGCATGAACCAGGCGGCGCCGATATCCTACGCGCCGACGATCGGCGCCGATATCGTGATGCGCAGCCCAGGCCGGTTGTCGGCCTCTTCCATCGTCCCCGCGAGCCGCGTTACCAGTGCCGCGAGCATCCGCGAGCCGAACCCCTCGCGCTTGCCGGACTTGCCGCTGCCATTGTCGGCGACCACCAGCATCAGCCGTGCGCGGTTCTGATGCAGCGTGATCATGACCGGCCCCGGTTCCCCGTCATATGCGTATTTGTTGGCGTTGATGAGCAGTTCGGTGAGGATCAACCCGAGGTGCACGGCGCGCTCGGTCGGCATCAGCACCGGCGTCAGTTCCAGCTGGATCTGCCCATCCCATGCCGGGCCCATCGTCGATCCGATCTCCGTGCAGAGATCGCCGATATAGCGCGCCAGATCGATCGCCTGCAGATGCTCGTCGGAATGCAGCCGCCGATGCACCATCGCCACCGCGGAGAGGCGGCGCTGCGCCTCGGTCAGCTGCGCCGTCAGCGTCGCATTGCCGACCTCGCGGCTTTGCAGCCCGAGGAACGCCGAGACGAGTTGCAGGCTGTTCTGCACCCGGTGATGGACCTCCTTGATGAGATAGTCCTTCTGCAACAACAGGCTCTCGTTATCGGCGATCGTCGCGGTCAGCGCGTGGTTGACCTCGAACAGCCGGCGATGCTGGCGTGCGTCGAACAGGGTCTGCGACAAACGCCCCGCCGCCTCGATCTCGTGGACCTTCCAAGGCGCCGACCGGCCCTGCACGGCCTCGCTCCAGATCGCGAACGATGCGCGCGGCGTCAGCGGCACGTCGGGAGCACCGGCATGCGCCTTGTGCGGATTGCCCGCCCAGTTGACCACCTGGACCTGCTCGGCGCGAAACCACAGCAAGATCGTCGGGTCGTCGGTCGGCATCGTCACCGCGAGCACGCCGCTCGCCAAATCGCGGCACGCGATCGCAGGCGGAAAATGCTCGGACAACCGGTCGCTCGAGAACGGCAGCACGCGCGCGGCTTCACCGACATGCCCGGCGATGCGGCGGACGTCCTCCGCGGACGGTGCACGACCGGCGACGAAGATATCGTCCCCCCGCACCGCGGCGAAGCTGTCCGCGACCATCATCCGGCAAATCTCGTCCCCCGTGTCGGCCAGGAAGCCGGTCAGCCCGGTGTCGCTGCCGAGCCCGTTGACGATCGCGTCCTCCGCGGTGCGCAGGCGAATGCGTTCGCGGTAGAGTTCGGCGTCCTCCTTGGCGCGGATCTGGCGGGCGAGACTGCCGGCCAGCGCCCGACACGTCATGCGGACGTGCAGCGGCAACAGCCGGGGTACGGAATGATGGCAGGCGATCAGGCCCCACAGCATGCCGTCGCGCACGATCGAGACCGAGGCGGAGGCGGCGACGTCCATGTTGGCGAGATAATGAAGGTGGATCGGCGAGACGCTCCGCAGCGAGATGTCGCTCATGTCGAGCGTCGGTGCGCCGACCGGGCGAAGCGGTGCCGGTTCGTACCCGACGTCCGGTATCACGCGGACCCGGTTGCGGACGTACAGGGCGCGGGCCTGCCGGGGGATGTCGGACGCGGGGAAATGCTGGTTGAGGAAGGTCCGCTGCGCAGGATCGCGATCCTCCGCGACGACGACGCCCGCATCGTCGTCGAGAAACCGGTACACCATCACCCGGTCAAACCCGGTCAATCGGCGAAACGTCTCTGCGGCTCGCTCGCACAATTGCAGCAGCCCGAATGCCTGCTCGAACGCGGTCGCCGCCTCCTCCATCGCGAACAGCATGTCGATCGACGACGGCATCACGGCCGGTGCCGGCTCCAGTTCGACGACGATCGCGGTCGACGATCGGCGGGCGACGGCATCGAAGCGAGCGTGCGTACCCGTAACGGACGACAGCGCGATCGTCGTTTGGCCGGGCCGCGCATCGAGCAACGCCGACACGGACTGGCCAAGCAGGTCGTCGAGCTTTGCGCCGAGCCACGCGGGGTCGAGCGCCCCCTCGATATCGCCCGCGCCTGCGACGATGGTCAGCGTACCGGGATCGGCGACGAGGACCATGCCGTGCGGCTGGATCGAACCGGGGACGTGTATCGGCTCGCGATCGCAGGACGTCAGGTCCAGCGGATCAGGCGGTCCGCGTTGCGTTTCGAAGGTAACGGGACCGAGCATATGGAGTAATCCAGCCAGAGGCGTCGAGTGGCGCGCAAAAGCCTGTCGTTACGCCAGCGACACAACAGCGATCGGCGACACAAAGTCAACGACATGGATTAAGCCAGCCAGTCCGCTGGACTGCTAGGATATGACGAAACAGGGACAGGGAACGACGATCATGGACTTTCCGTGGAAAGATCAGGCAACGCTTGTAAGGATTACCGCCGGACAGTCTTTCGATGGCTATGCGGGCGAAATCTTGTTCGAGGGAACTTTGCTTGCGATGGCCCGCAAGGTCCGCGACATGAAACGCGACCAGCGCAAGGGCCTGAGGATTTCTTTACCCGATCGCCACGTCCGGCCCAATTCCTTTCAGGACGAAGCCTTGTCGTCGCTGATCGAGGCGATGCCCTTCGCCGCACGCTGAATACCGTGCGGCGAGGCGAGGCGGCAGAGGCGAAACTAAGGTTCGACCGCTTCGTCGTGCCTTCGCCTCGAACGCCAACGAAGATCGAGCTAGGGTAGATACGCGCTAGTGCAACGCTGCACGTCGCGCAGGCGCGGCCGCAGGGCGCCGATCTATCGTCGGATCGATCCGCTCGGCCATGCCTCCGGCGTTTGCAGTCCGGCACCAACGCACAACACCCAACGCAACGTCCACGCTTTGCAGCAGACGCTGCAACCGCGTGTCGGCCGACTTGCCCGAGGGCGCGGGGCCCCTCCGTAATCCGTTGCACCCGCCCCACCCCCGCGCCTTTTGCAACATGAAAAGATTTTAATGAAATGTTGTATCATTGCATACTACGGGACTAGGGAGGCGCGTCCGGGGGATCAACACCATGCACGCAGCCGATCATCGACTATCATCGCGTCCGCCCGCCGCAGGTTTGCGGTGTCGCATAGCCAGTTTGGTGGGCGCTACCGCGACGCCCGTCGTCGTGGCCCTGACGATCGGCACCTTGGTGACGCCCGCCATCGGGCAGATCGCGCCGGCCTCTTCGTCAGTAGCGAAGAAGCCAGCCGCCACGCCGACCGCGGTCGAGATCACCGACAACCCCGGTGATATCGTCGTTCTCGGCACAAGTTCGGCGCGCGATGCATCGCTGGGGTCGGACAGGATCACCCGGCGGATGTCACAATCGAGCCGCTCGCTGGAGCGAGACCTGATCGTCGCCAACGGGACCTACCGGCTTTCGGACGCGCTCGAACTGTTCAGCGGGATCAGCCAGCAGAACAACCGTGGCGGCTTTCTCGACAATTTCGCGATCCGCGGGTTCCTTGGCACGCCCGACGGCGGCGCCGAATATTATGTCGACGGGTTTCTCGGCAATCGCGGCCTTGCGCCGCCGCGCGACCCTGCCACGACCGAGCGTATCGAGGTGCTGAAGGGGCCGGCGGGTGCGGTATTCGGCGACATCGATCCGGGCGGTCGCGTCAACATCGTGTCGAAGACGCCGCGCTTTACCCCGCATGCGGAGGCGACGCTGCTCTACGGATCGTTCGACACGCGGCGCGGCGAACTGGACGTCACCGGGCCATTGTCCGCGACGATCGCGGGCCGGATCGTGGTCGCCGCCGAGGACAGCGATGGCTATCGCGATTTCGTCGGCCTGTCCCGCCGAGTCGTCTCGCCTTCGCTGACCTGGCAACCGCGGGTGGGGACGCGGATCACCGCGCTGGCCGAATATACGCGGTTCGATTCGGCGTTCGACCGCGGCGTGCCCGCAGTCTCCGGCAACGCGCTCGCGGTACCGCGCGACCGGTTCTTCGGCGAACCCGGCGATGGCGACCACCGCATGCGCAACACCCGCCTGCAATTGACCGGCGATCAGGCGCTGGGCGGCGAATGGTCGCTGAACGGCGGCGTCGCGTGGCGCCACAGCACGCTGCGCGGCTTCTCCAGCGACCAGTCGCGGTTGCTGGCCGACCAGCGGACGCTGTGGCGGCAACGGCGCGAGCGCGACTATGCGGCGACCGACCTGTCGGCGCGGATCGAGCTTGCTGGCCAGTTCGAGGCGCTGGGGGTCCATCACCCGAGCCTCGGCGTGAAAGGCTATACGCTCGACTACCACGAAGGCCTGCGTCGCCGGAACCCGACCGCGGCGTTCCCCTATGCGATCGACGTCGAGAACCCGGTCTATGGCGGCACCGCGCAACCGTTGCTGCCGTTCCTCGACCAGCGCGAGAAACGGCGTGTCGTGACGCTGTATGCGCAGGATATGTGGGATCTCGACGATCGGCTGACGCTGACCGGTGGCGTGCGCTTCGATGCCTATCGCCAGCAATTGCACCGCAACCTGACCGGAGTGACGGCACCGGCGGTGACGGGCGAGCCGGTGAAGTTCCGCGTCGGCGCGCGCTACCGAGTGACGGACGGCATCGCGCTCCATGCCAATTGGGCCGAGTCGTTCCTGCTCAATTCGGGGACGGGGCGGACCGGCGATCCGTTCGGCCCGGAAAGCGCCAAGGGCTATGAACTCGGCATTGCGGGGCATTGGCGGGGCCTCGATGTCGCCGCGACCGTCTTCGATATCGAGAAGCGCGGCATCCTGACCAACGACCCGGTCGACCCCAATTTCAACGCGCCGGTCGGGTCGTTGACCAGTCGCGGCGTCGAACTCGACCTGTCCGCCACGCTCGTCCGCCATTGGCAGGTCGTCGCCAACTATGCCTATATCGATGCGCGGGCGGACGACGCGACCTTCGCGACGCCGGACGTGCTGAACGTCGCGAAGCATTCGGGCACGCTGCTCGTCGTCGGACGCTATCGGACCGGGTGGGGTACGCAGTGGTCGATCAGCGGCGGTGCGACCCATGTCGGCAACCGCGCCGGCGCGATCGACACCAGTGGACTCCGCCTTCCCGCCTACACGAAGGCGAAGCTTGCCGGCGAGATCGGGGTGACGCCGGCGCTGACGCTGCGGCTCGAAGCCGACAATCTGTTCGACGTGCACTATGCCATGAGTTCGTACAGCCCGGTCTGGATCTTCCCCGGCGCGCCGCGGACGGTGCGCGTATCGGCGCGCATGGCCTTGTGACTGCCCCGCGCTTTGGATCCGCGCTCGTCGGGTCTATCGTGCGGCATGGACGAATTGACGCTCAGCGTGGTCGGCATCGACTTCCCCAACACGGACCGGAGCAAGAGCAACCGCCGCATGGAACTGCTGCTCTGCGCGCCCGGCGAACCCGTCGACCTCCGCCGCGAGCCGAAGAACCCGCACGACGCCAACGCCGTCGCCGTGTTCAGCGGACGCGGCGTGCAGATGGGCTACCTCTCCGCCGAGCGCGCGCCGTTGATCGGCCGGCGCATGCAGCAGGAAGAGCATGTCGCGGTGTTCCAGGCGCTGGTCGGCACCATGGCCTATATCCGCATCCGCTTCGGCGGCGGCGCGCCGACCCTGCCCGATCCAGACGCCCCCGCGCCGGCAAGGTCTCGCCCGGCTACGTTCGACCCCGACGCCTTCTACCCCGACCCCGAGGGCCCCGAATGGGGCGCCTGACCAGACTCGTATAATCCTCCCCCTGGCGGGGGAGGATATCTGCACGCGTCAGATCGCCTGCGCGCTGACCGTCCGCCCGGTCGCCTCAAGATCGCGCGTCAGGTCGGCGAGGCACCGATCGACCAGCGCCTCGTCCGAACTCCGCACGACGAAATTCGCGCCCGTCTTGCCATCGCGAAAGAACGGATAGCTGCCGATCGCGACGCCCTCATGCGCCTTCTCGGCGTCGCGCAGGATATCCGCGACCTCGCTCTCGGCCACCCAGCACCCGATCGTCTTCGAGACCACCGGGCGCCCGCCCTCCAGCGTGCCCGTCAACGCGTCGAGCATCCCCGCGGTAATGTGCGGCACGCCCGCCATGATGAAGATGTTGCCGATCCGGATCCCCGGCGCGCCCGACACCTTGTTGTCGATCAGGTCCGCCCCGACCGGCACCCGCGCCATCCGCGCCCGCGCTTCGGTCAGCCCGCCGCGCGTCGCGTAATACGCTTCCAGCACCGCCATCGCGCGCGGATGATGCTCGACCGCGACGCCCAGCGCCTCGGCGATCGCATCCACGGTGATGTCGTCGTGAGTCGGCCCGATCCCGCCAGTCGTGAACAAATAATCGTTGCGTTCGCGCAAAATGTTGACCGCCTCGACGATCGCCTCGGTCTTGTCGGCGACCACGCGCACCTCGGCGAGGCGTATGCCCTGCACGTTGAGCCAGGCCGCGATCTGCGCGACGTTCTTGTCCTGCGTGCGGCCCGACAGGATCTCGTCGCCGATGATCGTCAGCGCGGCCGTCCAGATGCGTTCCTCTACCATGCCCTCGCATAGCCTCGCAAAACCGCGCCCGCCACGCTATATCGTGCGTCATGACCGAATATGTAACCGTCACCTCGGACCAGCCCGACGCGCGCACCGGCGCCATCAAGCTGCACGGCCCCGCCGCATTCGCCGGCATGATGAAGGCAGGGCAGCTCGCCGCCGAAACGCTCGACATGATCGTCCCGCACATGGTGCCGGGCGTGACCACCGCCGAGATCGACCGGCTGATCTACGACTTCATCGTGGCCGGCGGCGGCGTCCCCGCGACGCTCGGCTATCGCGGCTACACGCACAGCGTCTGCATCTCGATCAACCATGTCGTCTGCCACGGCATCCCGAGCGAAAAGACGCTGAAATCGGGCGATATCGTCAACGTCGACGTCACGCCCTTGCTCGACGGCTGGCACGGCGACACGAGCCGCATGTACCTGATCGGCGACGTACCCATCAAGGCGCGCCGCCTCGTCGAAGTCACCTACGAATGCCTGATGATCGGCATCGAGCACGCCAAGCCCGGCAACCGCATGGGCGACGTCGCCAACGCGATCCAGCGCCATGCCGAGAAGCACCGCTACGGCGTAGTCCGCGATTTCTGCGGTCACGGCGTCGGCCGCCTGTTCCACGACGCCCCCGAAGTCGTCCATGTCGGCAAGCCCGGCACCGGCCCCGAGCTTCGCCCCGGCATGATCTTCACGATCGAGCCGATGATCAACATCGGCCGCCCCGACGTGAAGCTGCTCGACGATGGCTGGACGGCCGTGACCCGCGACCGCTCGCTGTCCGCGCAGTTCGAGCATTCGATCGGGATTACCGAGACGGGTTGCGACATCTTTACGCTGAGCCCCAAGGGCTACACGCAGCCGCCGTACGTGTGACCGCCGGTTCGGCGGACTTGCATTTCGAATAAAGCGTATCTACAAATAATTCGTGGATACCGAGTTCGATCCGGTCAAGGACGAAGCGAACATTGCCAAGCATGGCATATCGCTCACCCGCGCGGTCGAACTTGCTGGCGTCATAATCGTCGAGGACACGCGGTTCGCGGAAGATCGCTACCGCTTGTACGGCACGATCGACGGTATCCCTCACTGCGCGGCGGTGACGATACGCGGTACAGCCGTCCGCGTAATCAACCTGCGCCGCGCCCATGCGAAGGAGTTACGCCGTCATGGCTGGTGATACCCCGGAAATCGTATTCGACGATGACAATCCCGAATGGACCGAAGCCGATTTCGCGCGGGCCCGGCCGATCGCAGACTTCCCGGAATTGGCAGCGGCCTTTCCGAACGGCAGCAAATCGCGCGGCCGGCCAAAGGGCTCCATCACCTCTGGCAAGTCTCTCGTCTCCCTGCGGCTCGACAACGACGTGCTTGAAAGGTTTCGCGCGAGCGGACCCGGCTGGCAGTCGCGGATCAACGAAACGTTGCGCGCCGCCAAGCCATAAGCGGGGTAATTACGGTCCCAAACCACATTGTCGCTGTTCGCACAGGTGACGGACGGCCCCCACCCCGCTAAAGCCCGCCCCATGACCGAGATCACACCGCAGATCGTCGCCGACCACGGCCTGTCCCCCGAAGAATATGAGCGCGTCCTGCGCGCCATCGGCCGTGAGCCGAACATGGTCGAGCTCGGCATCTTCTCGGTCATGTGGTCCGAGCATTGCAGCTACAAATCCAGCAAGATCCACCTGATGAAGCTCCCCACCAAGGGCCCCCGCGTCATCTGCGGGCCGGGCGAGAACGCCGGCGTCGTCGATATCGGCGACAATCAGGCGGCGATCTTCAAGATGGAGAGCCACAACCACCCGTCCTATATCGAGCCGTATCAGGGCGCCGCGACCGGCGTCGGCGGCATCCTGCGCGACGTCTTCACGATGGGCGCGCGGCCGATCGCCAACCTCAACGCGCTGCGCTTCGGCCGGCCCGATCATCCCAAGATGCGCCACCTGATCTCGGGCGTGGTCCACGGCATCGGCGGCTACGGCAATTGCGTCGGCGTGCCGACCGTCGGCGGCGAGGTGAACTTCCACAGCGCGTATGACGGCAACATCCTCGTCAATGCGATGACCGTCGGGATCGCCGACCAGGACAAGATCTTCTATTCCGCAGCCTCGGGTATCGGCAACCCGATCGTCTATGTCGGCAGCAAGACCGGCCGCGACGGCATTCACGGCGCGACGATGGCCTCGGCCGATTTCGGCGAGGATTCGGACGCCAAGCGCCCGACCGTCCAGGTCGGCGATCCGTTCACCGAAAAGCTGCTGATCGAAGCGTGCCTCGAACTCATGGCGACCGACGTGATCGTCGCGATTCAGGACATGGGCGCCGCGGGCCTCACCTCGTCCGCGGTCGAGATGGCGTCGAAGGGCGGCGTCGGCATCGAGCTGACGATGGACGACGTGCCGCAGCGCGAGACCGGCATGACGCCGTACGAGATGATGCTGTCGGAATCGCAGGAGCGCATGCTGATGGTCCTCAAACCCGGCCGCGAAGCCGAGGCCGAGGCGATCTTCAAGAAGTGGGAGCTCGATTTCGCGGTGATCGGCCGCGTCACCGACACCGGCCGGATGGTGCTGACCTTCAAGGGCGAGACCGTCTGCGACATCCCGCTCGGTCCGCTCGCCGACGAAGCGCCGCTCTACGATCGCCCGCACGTCCCGACGCCCAAGCCGGCGCCGCTCGCCAACGCGCCGCACAGCAGCGACATCGCCGCCGACCTGCTCACGCTGATGGGCTCGCCGGACGTCGCCTCGCGCCGCTGGATCTGGGAGCAGTACGATCACATGGTCGGCGCCGACACCGTGCAGCGCCCCGGTGGCGACGCCGCGGTCGTCCGCGTCCACGGCACGCAGAAGGCGCTGGCCATGACCACCGACTGCACACCGCGCTATTGCTTCGCCGACCCGGTCGAGGGCGGTAAGCAGGCGGTCGCCGAAGCGTGGCGCAACCTGACCGCGGTCGGCGCACTGCCCTTGGCGGTCACCAACTGCCTCAACTTCGCCAACCCGCAGCGCCCCGAGATCATGGGCCAGATCGTCGGCTGCCTCGAAGGCATGAGCGACGCCTGCATCGCGCTCGACTTCCCGATCGTGTCGGGCAATGTCTCGCTATACAATGAATCGAAGGCGACGGGCGGCGGCTCCGCGATCCTGCCGACACCGGCGATCGGCGCGATCGGGTTGCTGGCGGACTGGCAGAAGAATGCGACGATCGCGTTCAAGGGCTCGGGCGACATCATCCTCGCGGTCGGCACGCGCGGTGGCCATCTCGGCCAGTCGCTGTGGCTGCGCGAGTGCCACGGCCGCGAACAGCTCGACGCCGGCCCGCCCCCGCCGGTCGATCTCGCCGCCGAACGTCGCGTCGGCGACTTGATCCGGGAGGCGATCGCGCTCGGCCAGCTGACTGCGGTTCATGACGTGTCCGACGGCGGTATTGCGGTGACGCTTGCCGAGATGGCGCTCGCCGGCGGGATCGGCGCGATGATCGACCGCAAGCAGCCGTTCGACTGCGCGCGCTCGTTCTTCGCCGAGGACCAGGGCGTCTACATCGTCACGGTCGACGACCATTCGCTGCTCGACTTCCTCGGCGCGGCGCATGCGGCGGACGTCGAGGCCGAGCCCCTGGGTCGCACGGGCGGCAAGCGCCTGATCTTCGAACGCCCCGACCGCGACGACGTCATCGCGCTCGATACGTTGCGGACTGCGCACGAGGGATTCTTTCCGAAGCTGATGGGCGTGGATGCAGCTTTGGCTTAAGGCAACGCGATGGCGGGTGAACTGAAACGCACCCTGCTGCCGACGACCGCTGTTTGCCACTGCCCGCCCTTCACAAGCACCACCCCGGCGAAGGCCGGGGCCCAGTTGGGAACGCCGAGGTAACGGAGCACTGCGCTCATCATCACCGTTCCCCAACTGGGCCCCGGCCTCCGCCGGGGTGGTTGTCCTTCGGAGTAAGGCACCAACCTCAAACCACAGCATGTTTCCCCGCGAAGGCGGGGACCCAGACTGGGCTCCCGCCTTCGCGGGAGAACAAGGAGCGGAGAGTTGTCGTCCGATCGAGCTCAAGTAAGGCTGAGCGCCCACCTCCACCTCCACCTCCACCTCCCCCTCTCCGTCATCCCAGCGAAAGCTGGGATCTCCCGCACCGGGCCGCAGCGCCAGCCAACGGGGATACCCCAGCGTTTGCTGGAGTGACGGGGGCGGATCGGCTTCGGGGGCGACAGCCGAGGAGGGCAAGGCGAGGTACGGCGGGGTATTGCGCAGGGACGACAGGTCAAGCAGATGATCGACCGGGTAGCCGACACACAGAGCGGTGAGGCATCTGACGCCGAGATGCCCCTCAAAGCGGCCTGTCCTACACCACCGCGATATGCCAGCGTCGGACGATGATCGAAGCATTCCACGCCTACAGCGCTACCAAGACGCGTCGACCGGATCCGAGCATCGATCGAGCACCACCTGTGTCGGGCCGGCCCAGCCGAGGCCGCCACTCTTGCAACGCCGCCGAGCGCGATCATGCCGTCTTCCAGCGTGGACAACGACCTCACGGAAATGCTGCGCGAGCGTCTACACTTCCTATACTTCACTTTTCCCGCAGGCCCCCCGCCCCCGCCAGAGCCACTACGCTCGACCTCATCCGTGGCGTCGCCGTCACCAGCAAGCCCGCCGTTAAGATTGCCTCATCCCAAGCGATTCGATGGCCTCACGGAAATGCTGCGCGAGCGTCTACACTTTCTATACTTCACTTTTCCGGCAGGCCCCCCGCCCCCGCCAGAACCGCCACGCGCGACCTCATCCGTGGCGTCGCCGTCACCCGCAAGCCCGCCGCTAAGATTGCCCCATCCCAAGCAATTCGACGCTCCGACGAAACGCCGCGCGAGCGTCTACACTTCCTATACTTCACTCTGCCCGCATGACCCCCGCCTCCACCAGAATAGCCACGCTCGACCTCATCCGAGGCGTCGCCGTCATGGGCATCCTCGCCTCAAACATCGCCGCGTTCGGCTTCCCCGAATTCGCCTACATGACGCCCGCCTCGATGGGCGCGCCGAGCACGCCCGACCTGATCGCCTGGACCACGACCTTCATCGTCATCGACGGCAAGATGCGCGGGCTCTTCTCGTTCCTGTTCGGCGCATCGATGCTGCTCGTCATCGACCGAGCCGAGGCGAGCGGCGAAGACGCGGCGACCATCCACCTGCGCCGCATGGCGTGGCTGTTCGTCTTCGGCATAGCGCATCTGTACCTGCTGTGGTGGGGCGACATCCTCGCGCACTACGCACTGGTCGGCGCGATCGCGTACATGTTCGCGCGGTTGCCAGTGCGCTGGCTGATCGCCGTCGGGCTCGCCTGCATCGCGTTCCAGACGGTCGAGCTGACGACGCTCGTCGCCTACACGTTCGACCTGCACGGCGCCGCGCACCGGCCGGGCGCAACGGCGCGAGTCATCATGAACTGGCAGCTGTTGGCGGATCAATTCGGCCAGCCCTCCCCCGCCTCCGTCACCCGCGAACTCGCCATCGGACGTGGTGGATGGCGCGATCTGGTCGCGTGGCGCTGGACCCACGCCGCTGGACCGATCACGTCCCTCACCGCCACTGGTCCGGAAACGCTAGGCTTCATGCTGTTCGGCATGGCAGGGCTACGATCGGGGTTCCTGACGGGGGAATGGTCGCGGCGCCGCTACACGGTGATTGCGGTCGTCGGGATCGGGCTCGGCTGGATCGGCTATGCGGCCATCGCGGCGTTCGACATCGGCCACGGGTTCGACGCGCGCTATGTCGCACTGTCGTGGCTCGCGCTCGCAACCCCGCTTCGGCCACTGACGATCATGGGGTACGCCGCGGCGATCGTCCTGCTCGCACGGCCCGGCGGCTGGCTGACGACGCGAGTCGCGGCGGCAGGTCGAATAGCATTCTCCAACTATCTCGGCACGACGGTCCTCTGCACCACGCTGTTCTATGGGTACGGCTTCGGCCTGTACGGCACATTGTCGCGAGCCCAGCTCTACCTAGTCGTCGTACCGATCTGCCTGCTTATGTTCCTATGGTCGAAACCTTGGCTCGATCGATTCCGCTATGGTCCGCTTGAATGGCTGTGGCGCAGCCTGTCGCGATTCGCGTGGCAGCCGATGCGCGGTTCGGCGTTCACGACGAACCGATTGGACTAGTTGCGAATAAGACGCAAAACAGCTTGCGAGTGGTTCGCATTATCCGTATCCCGTGCTTACAGCTAGGGAGTTCCCATGGTCGTCTGCGTTTGCAATGCCATACGAGAATCCGACGTTCGCAACTGCGCACGCGGCGGTTGCACGACACCGTGCCAAGCCTTCCGTTCGATGGGCCGGAAACCCAAATGCGGCCAGTGCACATCGATAGCGCGAGCGATTATCGACGAGGAACGCGCCGCTGCATAAGCGTCGCAACAGCTAAGAAAGCCCGGAAAACCGCCATTTTTGGGGGTTGTGCTAATCTATGTCAGCCCGCTACATGCTCCTCAGAGGTGACGGAGATATGGCCATGCGCGGCGACCCCCAAGTAATCGAATTCCTGAACGAGGCGCTCAAGAACGAGCTGACCGCGGTCAATCAATATTGGCTCCATTACCGGATGCTCGAGCATTGGGGCGTCTACAAGCTCGCCCAGTACGAGCGGATGGAATCGATCGACGAGATGAAACACGCCGACTGGTTGTCGGAGCGCATCCTGTTCCTCGATGGCCTGCCGAACTTCCAGCTGCTCGGCCGCCTCCGCATCGGCGAGACCGTCGAAGAGGTCCTGAAGTCGGATCTGGCACTCGAAGTCGAGGCCACCGTTCAGCTCAAAGGCGCGATCGCGTATTGCGAAGAGGTCAAGGACTACATCAGCCGCGACCTGTTCGCCCGCATCCTCGCCAGCGAGGAAGAGCATGTCGACACGCTCGAGCGCCAGTTCGAGATGATCGCCCGGATGGGCATCCACAACTACATCCAGCTCAACTCGATCTCGGAGCATGATTCGCCAAAGGCGGGCGCGGCTCCGTATCTGAAGGGCTGATCCATCCCCCTGTCATCCCACTGAAAAGTGGGGTGACGGGGAGGCAGCGTCATTCGCTGCAACACCGGTCGAGATTTTTGCCAGTCTGGCGACGATTTCAGTCCTCGCCGAACCCGGTCGGTACCGCACGACGACCAAAGCCGCCGGTGCCGGGCTTCCGGACCACGATCGGATTAGCCTCGCGCTCCAGGATCGCCAGCGTCTCGACGAACAGCGGTCGCAACAGGACGATATGCTCGAGCGCCTCGTCCGGTGTATCCTGCATCTCCACACAATCGCGCGCGATAACCTCGACCGCCTCGGCCAAGTCCGCCAGCGGCTCCGCCCCGAACTGTCGCGCTTCGCCCTTCAGCGTGTGCGCGGGAATGACCATCGCAGCAGCGTTCAGCGTGCGCATCGCCGCCTCGATTGCTGCAACCGACTTTACGCCGTCCTCGCGAAAATAACCGAGAATGCGGCCAAATCCTGCGCCCAGCTCGCTGCGCGCCTGCACGAACGCTGGCCAATTGATCAGGGTGCTTCCCTCGAACGACACTGTCGCCTTCTCCCGTTGAGCAATAGCGCCATGAAGGTCAGAACTGCATCTTACCCCATCCAGGTAAATACAATCTTGTCACACTACCGACAAGTTACGACAAAGGTCCGGATAAATTCGTCCAAAACGATCTCTATCGTTGCATTGGCCGATGCCGCGATGGCCTCAAGTTCGGTCGACGCCTGTGGATCGTCGGCAATCACCTCGACGCAGGTAGCGCCGCCGCGCAGCGCGCGGGCAAGCCGCACCGCGGGCCATGGGCAGCGCATACCCCTGGCGTCGATGCGGATCACGCCGGACACGACCGCCTAGTTGCCGCCGCCGCCCCTGCCGTTGTCGTCGTACGGATTCTTCGGCGCGCGGAACATCAGGCGTACCGGGACCGCGCCGAAGCCCAGATCCTTGCGCATGGAATTGACCAGATACCGCTCATAGCTCGCCGGCAGCTGATCGACGCGCGTGCCGAAGATGACGAAGCTGGGCGGGCGTGTCTTGACCTGCGTGACGTAGCGCATCTTGATCCGCTTGCCGCCCGGGGCTGGCGGCGGCGTCGCCTCGATCGCGCGCTCGAACCAGCGGTTGAGTTCGCCGGTACCGACGCGCTTCGACCACGCATCGCGCGTATCGAAGCACGCTTGCAGCAACTGGTCGATGCCCTTGCCGGTCGCGCCGGACACGGTCATCACGGTGACGCCCTTGACCTGGCTCAGGCCGTCCTCGAGCGCGCGCTTGACGCCGTTGAACAGCGACGACGCGCTCTCGGCGATATCCCATTTGTTGAGCGCGATGACGAGCGCGCGGCCCTCTTGCAACACCTTGTCGGCGATGCGGAGATCCTGCGCCTCAAGGCCGAGCGTGGCGTCGAGCAACAGCACGACGACCTCGGCGAAGTCGACCGCATGGAGCGCGTCCTCGACGGACATCTTCTCAAGCTTGTCCTGCACCTTGGCACGCTTGCGCATACCGGCGGTGTCGATCAGCCGAACCTTGCGCGCTTCGCCGCCGGTCGGGTGCCAGTCGTAATCGACGCTGATCGAATCGCGCGTGATGCCGGCTTCGGGGCCGGTGATCATGCGGTCTTCGCCGAGGATGCGGTTGACGAGCGTCGACTTGCCGGCGTTCGGACGGCCGACGATCGCGAGCTTCAGCGGGCCCTCATATTCGTTGTCGGGCTGTTCCTCGGGCGGCTCTTCCTTGCCTTCGAGCAGCGGGAGCAGGCCTTCGAACAGGTCGCCTAGGCCTTCGCCGTGCTCGGCCGAAAGCTGGACCGGGTCGCCGAAGCCGAGCGCCAATGATTCGAGGATACCGTCTTCGCCTGCGCGACCCTCGGCCTTGTTGGCGACGAGGATGACGGGGACGTCGGCGGTGCGCAGCCAGCGGGCGATCTCTTCGTCGAGCGGCACGATGCCGGCGCGCGCGTCGAACAGGAACAGCGCGACGTCAGCCTGTTCGACGGCGGCTTCGGTCTGCTGGCGCATCCGGCCGGGCAGGGTCTGCGCGTCGTGATCTTCGTAGCCGGCGGTGTCGATGATGCGGAATTCGAGGCCGATCAGCGACGCATCGCCCTCGCGCCGATCACGCGTGACGCCGGGCCGGTCGTCGACCAGCGCGAGCTTCTTGCCGACGAGGCGATTGAAAAGAGTCGACTTGCCGACATTTGGGCGGCCGACGATCGCGACCACAGGAAGTTTGGACATGGCGTGCCCTTAGCGCGTGTCGCGCCAAAGGTCACCTAGTCCCTCGCCTCCTGGGGAGAGAGGGGGAGGAGCCGTAGGCGACGGAAGGGCGAGGCGAAGTTGGGGCGAGCGACCCGACCCCTAATCCGCTCTCCCTTACCACCGCAAGTGCGGCGAGCCTCTTCCCTCTCCCCGCCGGGAAGAGGGGGTCGTCGTCACCGGTACGCGGTGACCTTGCCCTTCTGATCGAGCGTGTAGAGCGTCGAGTTGGCGACGATCGGTGGCAGCGAGAACGGCGTCTTCGTCTCGATCGTCGAACTCACCTTACCGTCAGTCGGCGAGACGAAATTTATCTCGCCGCGCGAATTGGTCAGGACTAGCCGGTTGCCGGCCAGGATCGGGCCAAACCAAGTGATCGCGTTGCTGCGCTTCTTCTCGTTCTGGAAGCGCGGCAATTGCGCGATCCAACGTGCCTTACCGTTCGAACGCGACAAGCAGACGAGCTTGGCGTCGTCGGTCACCACGAACAACCACTCGCCCGCGATCCAGGGCGTCGAAATCCCCGCGAAGTTCTGCTCCCACAGACGCTGTCCGGTCGACAGCTCGAGCGCGACCATGCGACCACCCTGCCCGACCGCATAGACACGGCCGCCGTCGATCACCGGTGCGGCATCGATGTCCGACAGGCTCGAAACAGACGTTGTGATCGAAGTGCGCGACAGCGCGTCCTGCCACAGGATACGACCGTTCTCGTAGCGATACGCACTGAGTTCACCGCTGGAGAAACCGGCGACGACGGTGCCCTGGCTGACGGCGGGTGCCGCGACGCCGAATACGCCCTGCGTCTCCAGCGTCCCCGACTGCACCCACTGGACCTTGCCGTCGGCCTGGTTGAGTGAAAAGACCTGGTTGTCCTGCGTCAGGACATACACAGCGCCGTTGGCGACCGTCGGTGACCCGCGCAATGGTGCGCCAGGCTTGGCGCGCCAGAGGATCTTGCCGTCCGCTGCATTCATCGCGACGACGTCGCCGACGCCGTCGGTAGCGTAGAGCTTGCCGTCGTCATAGCTGACGCCGCCTCCGAACCGGGCCGCCTTGTTGAGCTTGCCCTCGGTAATGCCCGCGCTCCACAGCGGTGCGCCGGTGTCGGCGGTAAACGCGTGGATCGTTGCAGTGACGTCGGTCACGAACAGCTTATTGTCGGCAACCACCGGTGCCGCGCCAAGGCGTTCGCGGTTCGAGCCACCGTTGATCGAAGCCTGCCATGCCCGCTTGGGTTGGTCACCGAGCGCGAGCTGTCCCATTGACTTGGGAGGGTTGCCGCCAGGCTGAGCCCAGGCGTCGTTAACCGCGGGGGCCGGCAGCAGAACCTGCACGTCGGCGATCGTCTTGTCGGTCTCTACCTCGTTTTCGGAAACCAGGATCGACACGCGGTCGCCTAGCGTCGGCGTCTTCTTGTTGCCGCCGCCCTTGAAAATCCCGCAACCGCTGAGTGCAACCAGCGCGGCGACGGCGACCGTCACCCGATATGTCTTCATCATTGCGCCTTGGTATCCTCGTTTGATGCAGCCGGAGTGATCACTCTGGCAGTAGCGCCCGTGCTGGCAACAGCGTCCACACCCAGTACGCCGGCCATCTGAACCGCGCGTTGACGGATGGTCTCGGGCACGCCGGTATCGCGCGCTATTTGCCCGAACAGCGTACCCGCCTGCTGGCGCTGGTTCATGCGGACATAGGAGATCGCGACCATCTCACCCGCGCTGCCGAACCACGGACCACCGGGCACCGCGAGCGGACGAAGTCGCTCGACGACGACCTGCGGCTTAAGCGTGTCGAACTCGGCCGACGTCTGGCGAACGAGTGCGAGATCACGAAACGGCTTCGCCAGCGACGTGTCCGCCGCAATCGTGCCGAGCTTGGCAGCGGCATTCTTCAGGTCGTCCTTCTGGAGAAGGACGTCGGCCTGCGTGAACAGCGCGAGCGCGCGGTAGCCGTCGCGGTTCGACTTGGCGAGTTCGGCCAGCGGCTTCGACGCGGCCGCGGCGTTGTTGGCGCCGAGCGAGTCGTATGCAGCCTGGAGCTGCTCACCCTCGATGCCGGCGGCCTCGCCATTATGATGCTGCCAGTAGAGGAACCCGGCGAGTGCGGCGAGTGCGGCGACGACGCCGACCGCGACCCATTTGCCCCAGTTCGTCCAGAACCCGGCGAGCTGGTCGCGTCGCAGTTCTTCGTCGACCTCACGCAGGAATGCTTGATCGGTTTTCGGCGGGAGGGCCAAGGAATGCTCCGGGAATAGTGAGGGGGTGGGCGGCGCGGACCTTAGCCGCGCCGGAACCGAAACGGAAGCGGATCAATCCTTGGGCGCGTAGACCTGCTCGGCACCCGGAAACGCGCGCGATCGGACGTCGTCGGCATAGGTTTGCGTCGCGGACGAGATCGTTTCGGCAATGTCTGCGAACCGCTTCACGAACTTTGCGGTACGCTCGAACATCCCCAGCATGTCCTCGGTCACCAGGACCTGTCCGTCGCACTGCGCGGATGCACCGATGCCGATCGTCGGGCAGGCGATCGAGTTGGTGATCTCGATCGCGATCGGCTCGACCACGCCTTCGATCACCAGCGAGAACGCGCCGGCTTCGGCGATGCTCTGCGCGTCGGCGACGATTTTGGCAGCTTCCTCGGGCGTCCGACCGCGCGCTCCGTAACCGCCGAGGACGTTGACCGCCTGCGGGGTCAGCCCGACATGGCCCATTACCGGAATGCCGCGCTCGGTCAGGAACTTGACGGTCGGCGCCATTGCGGTGCCGCCTTCGAGCTTCACCGCCGCCGCACCGGTCTGCTTGAGCAGGAACGCCGCGCTCTCGAACGCCTTTTCGGGCGAGGCTTCGTAGCTGCCGAACGGCATGTCGATCACGACCACTGCGTGATAGCTGCCGCGCACCACCGCCGCGCCGTGCGCCGCCATCATCTCCAGCGTTACCGGCACCGTAGAGGGCAGCCCGTAGATCACTTGCCCCAAGCTGTCGCCGACCAGCAGCATGTCGCAGTGCGGGTCGAGAAGTTGCGCGGTGCGAACGGTGTAGGCGGTGAGCATGACGAGTGGCGTCTTGCCCTTCTGGCGGCGGATCGCGGGGATCGTCAGGCGCTTGAGCGGGGCCGGCGTCGGATTGGCGCGACTCGTCGCAGTGTCGAGGGTGTAGGTCGTAGACATGAGGCGGTTAGTAGCGCGGGAGTTCGTGCGCGCCCAGCCTCGGGGTGATCAGACCGCCCAGCCCTTTTGCCGGGCATGGCCGACGAGCCAGAGCGTGAACGCGGCCACCGCGACGATGACGAGGGGGAAGCCGACCGTTTCGCTTGCGCCCTTGTGCGCGACGATGTCGGTTGAGGCGAACAGCCATCCGAACTGCACGATCGTCGCCACCAGCGACGCGATCAGGAACGGGCGGGCGTTGGCACGGCGCATGAACAAGAGGATCGCGCCGACCAGGCCGGTAAGCACGGCGACGGCGAACAGCGGATCATACCAACTGGGCAACGTGGCGTAGAGCGCCCGATCATAGGCGCTCGCCTGGCCCATCGCGTCGGCGCCGAGCCTAAGCTGCTGCACGCACATGAGGCATCCGACCAGTCCCCAAAGAACGAGCACGCCGGTGGTCATGCGAAACCACAAGGGTCCCTGTCGTACGAAGAACATGCCGCCGCCCCTGCCTGTTTCGGGCAACAGAGTGCGCTCCGCAAAGGGTACGCGCAAGGGGCTGCCAAGAATCCGCAAGATGTCGCGGATCCGGACCGGCGGGACGTCGGAAGCTTCCGACTGCGACGCCCCTCCGGACCGTATTCAAGACTTATCGCGCCCAACATGAACCCGTCGTGACGACAGGCGCCTGACGATCAGAACGATCGCGATACGGTCAGCCCGTAGGTACGCGGATCGCCGGGCTGTCCGACGACAAGGCCGGTGCTGCCGGACTGGAGCGCGAGCACTTCGTAATAATTGCGGTCGAACGCGTTACGCAGCCAGCCGAACACGTTCCAGCTGTCCTTCGCCTTGAAACCCAGGCGGAAGTTGCTGAGCGCATAGCCCTTGATGTCGGTGTAGAGCGACCGCGACGGATTGGACGAGAAGGTCGATCGGTAGCTGCCGTCATAGCCGAGATATACCTGGCCATCGAGACCGCCGATCGTTGCCGGAAGGTCGTATTCGGCGCCGTAGGAGAACGCCCATTTCGACACGCCGGGCAAACGCTGACCAGAGATGTCACAGTTGGCCGGGCTATACGAAGGTGTCGTTGAAGTTCCCGCCTGACCAGCCGGACTCGCAGGATGCGTCGCATCGGCGGTAGTACCGCCGGACAGTTCGGGCGGGCACGGGGCATCGACGAACTTCACGTATTTAGCGTCGGTGAAGGCCCCGTTCGCGTAGACGCTGAACCGGTCGGTGGGGCGAAACGCCGAGTCGAATTCGAGTCCGCGGGTCCGCACCTTGCCCGCGTTGGCGAGATAGCCGCGCAACACGCCAAGCTGTCCGTTGGTGACGGTCGCCTGGTAATCGCTGATCTCGGTCCAGAACCCCGCAAGATTGAGCGTTAGCCGGCGATCCAGGAACTGCGTCTTCAGGCCAAGCTCGAAATGGTTGACCTTCTCGGGCTTCACCGTCGCGGCCGACAGGATCGGGTTGTTGCTGCCATCCAGCGGCAGGCCCGACAGGTTGATCCCGCCCGACTTGTAGCTGCGCGCGTAGGTCGCATAGGCGTGAATGTCGGAGGTCACGGTGTAGGCCGCCGTGATGTCACCCGACAGGTTCCAGTTGTCGAAATCGGGCTGGTAGCTCTGCGGGGCGAGCACCCCGCGCTGGTCGGCGGTCAGCGCGGTGCCGGTGCCGGTGCCGTTGGTGACGACCGAGACATAGTCGCCCTTCTTCTTGTCGTAGTTGAGCCGCAGGCCGGGCGCGATCTGGAACCGGTCGCCGACGTTCCAGGTCAGCTTGCCGAACAGCGCCGCGCTGGTGTTGGTGAAGCCAATCGTGTTGCGCGATGTCAGACCGTTCAGCGTCGCCGGATTCTTGCCGCCCGCGCTCGTCGGGTTGAGCAGGAATGCGCTCGCCGCCGGACCCTGAACCTGAAGTCCTTGGGTATCGATCGTTTGGTAGAAATAGAACGCACCCAGCACGTAATCGAGCGTGTGCTTGCCGTTCGAGGCGATCCGCAGTTCCTGGCTATACTGCGTCTGCTGCGACGGATTGGCGGAGACGGTAGTGATCGGCAGGCCGATGAAATCGCGATCGTTCGACGGATCCCAGTTCCAGAACCGCCACGCGCTGACCGACGTGATCGTCGACGCGCCAAGATCCAGATTGCCGAGCAGCGACACCCCGCCGAGTTCCTGCTTCGCGCGCAACGGCGTATCCACGTCGGTCAACCGGTCGAACGCGTTGGTCGACGGCACGACATAACCCTGCGCGGCGGCGAGTGCGGCATATTGCCGGGTAAGCGGCCGCTGTGTCGCGCCGGTTCGCGCATAATATTGCACGCAGCAATTTGGGTTCTGCTGGCCGTAGTCGCCCGACAAGGCGAGATCGAGCGTATCGGTCGGCTTCCAGTAGAGCTGTCCGCGGACGCTCTTGTTATCCTGAGCGTTGAGGTTCTTGCCGGTCACGACGTTGTGGATAGTGCCGTCACGCTCGGTCACCGACGCGGACAGCCGGATCGCGAGCTTGTCGGGGATCAGCGGGCCCGACACCGACGCCTTGGCCTGGATGAACTGATAGTTGCCGGTGGTGAGTTCGATCCGCGCCTCGGGCGTAAAGCTGGGCTTGCGAGTCGTTATGTTGATCGCGCCGGCTGTGGTGTTCTTGCCGTAGAGCGTGCCCTGGGGCCCGCGAAGAACCTCGATCCGCTCGGTATCGGTGAAGTCGAACGTCGCCGAGGCGATCCTGCTGTAATAGACTTGGTCAACATAGATGCCGACGCCCTGCTCGATCCCGTCGTTGGTCAGGCCGAACGGTGCACCCAGGCCGCGGATATTGGCGGCGGAATTGCGCGGGTTGGTCGAGTAGAATTGCAGCGTCGGCTGGAGCTGCGTCAGGCGGCTGACATTGTACGCGCCGGTCTCGGCAAGCGCGGTGCCACCGATGACGGACATGGCGATAGGTACCGTCTGCACCGTCTCGGCGCGGCGTCGGGCGGTGACGACAATATCGCCGCCGCCTCCTTGCTGCTGGTTACCCAAGCGACCACTTGCCTGCTCGCCGGTCGGTTGAGCGGCAGGCGTTTGCGGAGCGGTCGACTGGTCTGACGGCGTGGAAACGGTAGCGACCTGACCGGCCAGCAGCAGCGCAAGCGTTAGCGACATGGATATTTTCCCCTGAACCTTGCCGCGCAAAGTCTATTAATTCAGGGGATGTTCAATGCAGGCATGTCTTGGGGCAGAGAAAGACGCGCTTGTTGGTGCGGTCGGATGGTTCGCAGGTAGTGAGTCGATGCCGTCAACCCAGCCGTCGCGGCCCCTGTCTATTCGAACAGTGGCCCATCCCCGGCTTTCGCCGGGGAGGTATAAGCTATCCGAGATCGGCTTGTTCTGTCTTCCGTTGGCGAGTTTCGGTTCAGACCAGTCGGCTCTGCTTGACCGCGGCTTCGATGAAGCTCGCGAACAGGGGATGCGGGTCGAACGGCTTGGACTTCAGTTCCGGGTGGAACTGGACGCCAACGAACCAGGGGTGATCGGGGCGCTCGACGATCTCGGGGAGCGTGCCGTCGGGGGACATGCCGGAGAAGACGAGGCCGCCCTGTTCGAGCGCTTCCTTGTACCCCGTGTTGACCTCGTAGCGGTGACGATGACGCTCCGAGATTTCGGTGCCGCCATAGATCGAAGCGACGACGCTGTTGCCGGTGAGCTTCGCGTCATAGGCGCCGAGCCGCATCGTGCCGCCCATGTCGCCTTCCGCCGCACGCGTCTCGAGGCCTTCGCGGCCCATCCATTCGGTGATCATGCCGACCACCGGCTCGTCGGTCGGGCCGAACTCGGTCGACGACGCATTGGGGATGCCGGCGAGATCGCGTGCGCCCTCGACGCAGGCCATCTGCATCCCGAAGCAGATACCGAAATACGGGATCTTCCGTTCTCGAGCGAACTTCACGGAGGCGATCTTACCCTCCGCGCCGCGCTCGCCGAACGCGCCGGGGACGAGGATCGCGTCGCACGGCTCTAGCTGGCCGGCGATGTCGCTTTCGGCGTTCTCGAACAGCTCGGCATCGATCCAGCGGACGTTGACCTTCACACGATTCGCGATGCCGCCATGGACCAGCGCTTCATTGAGCGACTTGTATGCATCCTGGAGCCCGACATATTTGCCGACCACGCCGATCGTGACTTCGCCTTGCGGATTGGTCAGCCGATCCATGATCTCGGTCCAGCGCGACAGGTCGGGCGCCTCGGCGGGTTCGATCCCGAACGCGCGCAGCACTTCGATGTCGAGGCCTTCGCCGTGATACTGGAGCGGCACCGCGTAGATGCTCTTCGCGTCGAGCGCGGGAATGACCGCGCTGGCGGGAACGTTGCAGAACAGCGCGATCTTGGCGCGCTCCGACGGCGGCAGCGGATGTTCGCAGCGACAAACGAGCACGTCGGGCTGCACGCCCAAGGCGGCGAGTTCGCGGACCGAATGCTGGGTCGGCTTGGTCTTCAGCTCGCCGGCGGCGGCGATGTACGGCACCAGGGTCACGTGGATGCTGATCGCGTTGCCACGACCTTCCTCGTTCTTGAGCTGGCGAATCGCCTCGATGAACGGGAGCGATTCGATATCGCCGACGGTGCCGCCGATCTCGCAGAGGATGAAATCGATGCCGTCGGTCTCGGCGCGCGCGAACGCCTTGATCGCGTCGGTGACGTGCGGGATGACCTGCACGGTCGCGCCGAGATAATCGCCGCGACGCTCACGCGTGATGATCTGCTGGTAGATGCGTCCCGACGTGACGTTGTCCGACTGGCGAGAGGGAACGCCGGTGAAGCGCTCGTAATGGCCGAGATCGAGGTCGGTCTCGGCCCCGTCGTCGGTCACGTAGACCTCGCCGTGCTGATACGGCGACATCGTGCCGGGATCGACGTTAAGATACGGATCGAACTTCCGAATCCTGACGGTATACCCGCGTGCCTGGAGGAGAGCGGCAAGCGATGCCGCCATGAGACCTTTACCGAGCGACGAAACCACGCCCCCGGTGATGAAAATGTACCGAGCCATGGGAAGAGTCTCGTAGCGTGTGTTGGGGACGAACGACAAGAGCCCCGCGGATCACGCAGGGCCTTTTATCGGCGAATGGAGTATTTAGCGGGCGAGCGGGACCGCGGAATTGTCGGCGGGCGTGGCAGTGCCAGCGGGAACGCCGGCATTCTCGGCACCGCCAGCGAACGGAGCCGCATCACCCTTGGGCTGCGCAGTCGGAACGGAAGTCGCCGCCGCCGGCGTGCGGGCAAGCGACGTATCGATCGTGGTCGTCCGGTGATTCGCCGCGAGGACCGCAAGCAAGATCGAGAACAGCACGAACATCGTCGCGAGGACGCCGGTCGCGCGGGTCAGGAAATCGGCCGCGCCGCGTGCCGACATCAGGCCCGACGGACTGCCGCCCATGCCCAGACCGCCGCCTTCCGAGCGCTGCATGAGGATCACCGTGACGAGGGCGGCCGCGATGATCGCGTGGATGACGAGCAGAAAGGCGAACATTGCGCGGAAAACCCCGGAACTTTTGCGAAGGCGCGCACATAGGCGACGTCGCGGTTTCGATCAACCGCAACGCGGGCTCCGCATATCGCAAGCCAATCGCAAAACTACGGAAACATGACGTCCGGGCGGCGTTGTGAACCCGTAACGACGCCCATGACTGGGCATCGTGTTTATAAATTCAGATGGCGGATCAACGCTGTGGCATCAATGGCAGCCAATACCTTATCGACCTGGATGACCGCTCTGGTGGATTACGTCCGCTCGGGTGAACCCGATCTGACCAATCGTCAGATGGCACTTCTTCTGCTCGTTTATCTTAAACCGGGACCGCACACGGTGCGCGGCTTGGCGCGTGCGCTGAACGTATCGAAGCCGGTCGTCACGCGCGCCTTGAACAGATTGGGTGCCCTCGGCTATCTGCGCCGGCAACGCGATGATAGCGACAAGCGCAACATCTTCGTCGCGCGCACGACCGAAGGGGCAGATTTTCTTGAAGAGTTCGGGCAATTCATCGGCGACGGCCCCGCCCCTGCTGGTTCCAACGGGCGCGCAGCCGCTCACGCTTGAGCCGTTCGACGACCAGGCTCGCGCGAGCTTTTCGCTGACGGGCCGGTCGGTCGACCTCGACCCGCGGACCCACGCGGTTCGCCGCGATATCGCCGACATTCGCCTCGCCGAATACGTATTCGCTCCACACTATGCCGTGCCGATGATACGGCCCGTCGCGCGCACAGCTTTGTTGCGCAGCGGACGAGACGAAGCGAGCGATACGATGGTCGACCTCAACCCTGGCGACAGTTTCGAAGTGCTGGAAATTGCCGGTGTTTCGGCGTGGGGCGTTGCGCGCCCGAGCGGGCTGGTCGGCTATGTCGAGGCCGCTGCGCTCGATCTTTCGACGACGGACGCGGCATGACCACGGTCTTCATCGATGGCGCGGTCGGCACCACCGGCCTCGAGATCCGCGAACGGCTCGCCGGGCGGACCGACATCACGCTGGCGCTGTTGCCTGAGAATCGTCGCAAGGATCCGGCGGCACGGCGCGAGGCGCTGAACGATGCCGATTTCGTCATCCTCTGCCTGCCGGACGAAGCGTCGCGCGAAGCCGTCACGCTGATCGACAATGCGCGCACCCGCGTGATCGACGCATCCAGCGCACACCGCGTCGCTGCCGGCTGGACCTACGGCTTCCCTGAGTTGCCGGGCCAAGCGGATAAGGTCGCGACCGCGATGCGCGTGTCGAACCCCGGCTGCTACCCCACCGGTTTCCTCGCGCTTATCGCACCTCTGGTCGCGGCCGGTCTCATCCCCGCCGACCTCCCGCTGAGTGTCAACGCGACCTCTGGTTACTCGGGCGGTGGCAAGGCGATGATCGCGGCGTTCGAAAATGGCGAGCCGGCGACGGCCTTCCGCGCCTACGCGCTAGGCCTCGCGCACAAGCATATCGCAGAGATGACTCAGCATGCGGGCCTCACGCACGCGCCTATCTTCGCGCCTGCGGTGGCGAACACCTATCGCGGCATGGTCGTCGAAGTGCCGTTGCACCTCCACGCCCTGCCCGGCCGCCCCACGCTTGCGGCGATCGAAGACGTACTGCGCGCTGCGTTCGATGGCTCGAAGCTCGTCTCGGTTGCTCCCGGCGATATCGGCTCGGTTGATATCGAGGAGAACGCAGGCACCGATCGGCTGACGCTGCGGGTCTGCGGCAACGACGCGGTCGGCCATGCACGGCTGGTCGCAACGCTCGACAATCTGGGCAAGGGCGCCGGCGGTGCTGCGGTCCAGAACCTCAACATCATGGCCGGGGTCGATCCCGTAGCCGGCCTCGTTTTCTAGGACCGGCGTTCTTCGCCCGGCCCATCGGCAAATCCAGGAGCTTTCATGCACCGTAATCCCGTAGCCAAGCTGCTCCTGTTCGGCGCGACCGGCGATCTCGCACAGCGCATGCTGCTGCCGTCGCTTTATGGCCTGCACGCCGACGGCCTGCTGCCCGAGGAACTGACGATCACCGGTGCCGCGCGTCACGAGCATGACGACAAGGATTACCGCAAGTTCGCCAAGAAGGCGCTCGACGAGTTCCTGCCCGAGGATCGCAAGGACGAAAGCGCGATCGGGACGTTCCTCGACCGGATCTTCTACCAGCCGACCGACCTGTCCGATCCGGCGAGCTTCCAGCCGCTGGCGGACAAGATCGGCGATATCTCCGGCGGTCTGGCGATCTATCTGTCGACCGCGCCATCGCTGTTCGAAGCCGCGATCGAAGGGTTGCACAAGGTCGGGCTAGCAGGTGAAACCGTGCGCGTTGGGCTCGAGAAGCCACTCGGCTACGATCTGGAAACGAGCCGCGAGATCAACGATGCGGTCGCGAAGGCTTTCCCGGAAGATCGGACCTACCGGATCGATCATTACCTCGGCAAGGAAACCGTCCAGAACATCCTTGCGCTGCGCTTCGGCAACTCGTTCTTCGAGCCGGTGTGGAACGCGCAAGGCATCGACAACGTCCAGATCACGATCTCGGAGACGGTCGGGCTCGAAGAGCGCGCAGGCTATTACGAGACCGCCGGAGCGCTGCGCGACATGGTGGCCAACCACATGCTCCAGCTGCTCGCGCTGATCGCGATGGAGCCGCCCGCGCGTTTCGAGGGCACCGATGTCCGCGACGAGAAGTCTAAGGTTTTCCGGTCTTTGCGGCTGATCAAGCCTGAGGAAGTGCCGCACGTTACCGTCACCGGCCAGTACGGCGAAGGCGCGGTGAAGGGTAAGTTCGTCAAGAGCTACTCGGACGAACTCGGCCAACCATCGACCACCGAGACGTTCGTCGCGATCAAGGCGCATGTCGACAACTGGCGCTGGCAGGGCGTGCCGTTCTACCTTCGCACCGGCAAGCGCATGGCGACGCGCCGCAGCGAGATCGCGATCCAGTTCAAGGCGGTCCCGCACTCGATGTTCGCGGGGCGTGGCGGGCTGTTGCAGCCCAACATGCTGATCATCCGCCTCCAGCCCGAGGAATATATCCAGCTGCTGGTGATGGCGAAGGAGCCGGGGCTCGACCGCGAGGGCGTCCGCCTCCGCGAAGTGCCGCTGAACCTGAGCATGGATGCCGAGTTCGCGGGCTCGCGTCGACGGATCGCCTATGAGCGGCTGCTGCTCGACCTGATCGAGGGCGACCAGACTCTGTTCGTGCGGCGTGACGAGGTCGAGGCGCAATGGACTTGGATCGACGCGATCCGCGAGGGCTGGAAGGCCAACGCGATGAAGCCCAAGAGCTATGCGTCGGGTAGCTGGGGTCCATCGGCCGCGATCGCGCTGACCGAGCGCGACGGCGTGACCTGGCAGGACGACTGAGTTTTCGGGGAGGGATACCCCTCCCAAAGGTTTTCAAGGAAAGATCGAATGACCGAAATCGAATGGTGGGATTACGAGGATTCCGACGAGCTCGCCAACGCAGTCGCGGGCGATATCCAGTTCGTCATCGAGAGTGCGCTCGACGCGCGCGGCTCGGCGGTAATCGCGCTGGCGGGCGGCAAGACGCCGATGGCCGCGTATGAGAAGCTCGCCCAGGCGAAGCTCGACTGGAAGAAGGTCACGATCATCCCCGGCGACGAGCGGATCGTGAAGCTCGGCGATCCGCTGTCCAACGTAACCGCGCTGGCGAAGATCTTCCTGCCCAAGGGTGCGCGCGTGAAGCCGATCGTCCCCGAGGCGATGTCCGACTACAAGGCGGCCGGTCGCTCGGCGGATGCTCTGATGCAGGACCTGCACTGGCCGCTTGACTTCTGTCTGCTCGGCATGGGTGGCGACGGGCATACCGCGTCGATCTTCCCCGGCCCCGATTACGACGAGGCGCTGAGCGGTCCCAAGGAGCGTCGTGCGCTCGGCGTGATGCCGGATCCACTGCCGCCCGAGGCGCCGCTGGCGCGCGTGACGCTGTCGGCGGCGGCGATCGCTTCGTCGAAGGCGCTGATGATCATGATCACCGGCGCCGCGAAGAAGAAAGTGCTCGAGCAGGCGATCGAACAGGGACCGTCGTCGTCCTACCCGATCGGCCGCGTGCTCGCCGAGGTCGAGCTCCCGGTCGACGTGCACTGGGCGCCGTGACGATGCTCAACGCCGTCGTCTCCGCGGTGACCGACCGGATCATCGAACGCTCGCGCGACAGCCGCGCCGCCTACCTCGCGCTGATCGAGCGCGAGGCGGCGGCACAGGTCCGACGTCCGGGTCTGGGCTGTGCGAACCTCGCGCACGCCTATGCCGGGACCGAGGAAGATCGCGACGCGATGAAGGCCGATGCCGGCATGAACATCGGCATCGTTACCGCGTACAACGACATGCTGTCGGCTCACGCAGTCTATTATCGCTACCCCGAACTGATGAAGATCTGGGCGCGCGAAGCGGGTGCGACGGCGCAGGTCGCTGGCGGCGTGCCGGCGATGTGCGACGGCGTGACGCAGGGCTATCCAGGCATGGAGCTATCGCTGTTCAGCCGCGATACGATCGCGCTGAGCACCGCGATCGCCCTATCGCACGGGACGTTCGAGGGCGCCGCGCTGCTCGGCATCTGCGACAAGATCGTACCCGGCCTGCTGATGGGCGCGCTGCGCTTCGGGCACCTGCCGATGGTGCTGATCCCCGGCGGGCCGATGCCGACCGGCTTGCCGAACAAGGCCAAGGCGGCGGTCCGCGAGAAGTTCGCGGAAGGGCTGGTCGGGCGCGACGAGCTGCTCGAAGCCGAAATCGGTGCGTATCATTCGAAGGGCACGTGCACCTTCTACGGCACCGCCAACACCAACCAGATGATGATGGAGGTGATGGGCCTCCACATGCCGGGTGCGGCGTTCGTCAATCCGGGCACCAAGCTGCGCCAGGAACTGACGCGGGCGGCGGTGCACCGGCTGGCGAAGATCGGCGCGCGCGGCGATTCGTACCGGCCGCTCGGGCATTGCGTCGACGAGAAGGCGATTGTGAACGCCGCGGTCGGCTTGCTCGCGACCGGCGGCTCGACCAACCATCTGCTCCACGTGCCAGCGATCGCTCGCGCGGCGGGGATCATCATCGACTGGGAGGATTTCGACCGCCTCTCCTGCGCGGTCCCGCTGATCGCGCGCGTCTATCCCAACGGTTCGGCGGACGTGAACGCGTTCGAGGCGGCCGGGGGCATGCCCTATGTGATCCGCGAACTGCTCGGCGAAGGCCTGCTGCACGGCGACATCATGACGATCGGTGGCGACGACCTGTCGGCCTACGCGAAGACTGCGGTCGTCGAGGGCGATACGCTCGGCTGGCGCGATACGCCGGATAGCGGCGACGAGACGATCCTCCGTCCAGCAACCGCACCGTTCTCGCCGGATGGCGGCATGCGGATCCTCGCGGGCAATATCGGCCGCGCGTGCATCAAGGTGTCGGCGGTCGAGCGCGAGCGCTGGATCGTCGAGGCGCCCGCGATGGTGTTCGACGACCAGCTCGACGTGATCGAGGCGTTCAAGCGCGGCGAGCTGGAGAAGGACGTCGTCGTCGTCGTCCGCTTCCAGGGGCCGCGCGCGAACGGGATGCCTGAACTGCACAAGCTGACGCCGCCCTTGGGGGTGTTGCAGAATCGTGGGTTCAAGGTTGCGCTGGTCACCGATGGGCGGATGTCGGGGGCGAGCGGGAAAGTGCCGTGCGCGATCCATTGCTCGCCCGAAGCGCTCCTCGACGGTGCGATCGGGTTGATCCGCGATGGCGACATGATCCGGGTGGACGCGGTCAACGGTACGCTCGAGGCACTGGTCGACGCAGATGTGTGGGCGACGCGCAAGATAGTCGCGATACCGCCGCCGGTCAGTGGCATGGGCCGCGAGTTGTTCGGCATGTTCCGCGGGCTTGCCGACGAGGCCGAGAAGGGCGCGTCGGCGATGCTGGCGGGGGCTGGGCTTTAAAAAGTCGCACACGCCGCCGTCGCCGCAGCCACACCCCCGTCATCCCGGCGAAAGCCGGGACCTCGCTCCACAGGGACGGACGATGCGGCTTGAGATCCCAGCTTTCGCCGGGATGACGGCGGTGGTGGTAATAATAAAAATCGGACGGAGGACGACATGGAAATCGTAGCGGCAGATATCGGCGGAACGCACGCCCGCTTCGCGATCGCCGAGGTCGAGAACGGGCGCGTCGTGTCGCTCGGCGAGCCGGCGACGCTCAAGACCGCGGATCACGCGTCGCTCCAGACCGCGTACCAGGCATTCGAGGCCGGGCTCGGCCGACCTCTCCCCCGCGCGCTGGCGATCGCGGTCGCGTCGCCGGTCGCGAACGACGTGATCCGGCTGACTAACAATCCGTGGATCATCCGCAAATCGCTGATCACCGAGCGGCTGAAGGCGGACCAATGGGTGGTCGTCAACGATTTCGGCGCGGTCGGCCATGCCGTCGCACAGGTGCCGAGCAGCGACTTCATCCACCTTTGCGGGCCGGATACGCCGCTGCCGTCCGAGGGCATCACAACGATCTGCGGACCCGGCACCGGGCTCGGCGTCGCGCAGCTGCTGCGACGCAAGGACGGTTACCAGGTCCTCGAAACCGAGGGCGGCCACATGGACTTTGCTCCGCTCGACGGGATCGAGGATGCTTTGCTCAAACGCCTGCGGAAGACCTTCACGCGCGTTTCGGCCGAGCGCGTCGTTGCTGGCCCCGGCATCGTTGCGATCTACGAGACGCTTGCTGCACTGGAGGGCCGCGCGGTGCCGAGCCACGACGACAAGACGATCTGGACCGAGGCGATCGACGGCACGGATTCGATCGCGCTCGCCGCGCTCGACCGGTTCTGCCTCGCGCTCGGCGCGGTCGCGGGCGATCTCGCGCTTGCACAGGGCGCGAAGGCGGTCGTGATCGCGGGCGGCCTCGGCTTCCGGATCAAGGATCGCCTGATCCGCTCGGGCTTCGACCAGCGCTTCGTCGCCAAGGGCCGTTTCCAGACGATGATGGCGGCAATGCCCGTCAAGCTCATCACCCATCCCCAGCCCGGCCTGTTCGGCGCCGCGGCCGCCTTCGCACAGGAACACACCCAATGACCGCAACTATCGCAGACATCATGCAGACCAGCGCCGTCATCCCGGTACTGGTGATCGAGGACGCCGCGCTCGC
The DNA here is from genome assembly GCF_900115295.1 of Sphingomonas sp. OK281. Lineage (GTDB taxonomy): Bacteria > Pseudomonadota > Alphaproteobacteria > Sphingomonadales > Sphingomonadaceae > Sphingomonas. Next base: position 234,744 of record NZ_FOVZ01000003.1, read on the forward strand.
ACGACCGCTCGCCGAGGCTCTCGTTGCCGGCGGCCTGCGCGTGCTCGAGGTGACGTTACGCACCGGCGCCGCGCTGGAGGCGATCGCCGAGATGAAGAAGGTGCCGGGCGCGATCGTTGGCGCAGGCACCGTCGTCAACACGCAGCAGTTCGCGCAGGTCCGCGATGCGGGCGCCGAGTTCATCGTGTCGCCGGGGCTGACCGAACGCCTCGCCATGCCGATCATCGAGAGCGGTATTCCGTTCCTGCCCGGAATCGCCAATGCGGCGGATATCATGACCGGACTCGACCTGGGCCTGACGCACTTCAAGTTCTTTCCGGCCGAAGCGAATGGCGGGTTGAAGGCGCTCAAGGCTCTGGCCGCCCCGTTCTATCAGTGCAGCTTCTGCCCGACGGGCGGGATCACCGAAGCCAGCGCGCCCGAGTGGCTGGCGTTCAAGCCGGTGCTCTGTGTTGGCGGGAGCTGGGTGACCGGCGGGACGATGGCCGAAATCGAGATCAAGGCGCGCGCGGCTAACGCGCTGCGGGGGTAACTCCTCCCCGGCACGGGGAGGGGGACCGCGACGCGTAGCGGCGGGGTGGAGGGGGAGCGCCACGAGCGTACCGCCTGCCGTAGTCGCCACTGCTGGTACGCTCGCGGTAAGCCCCCTCCACCATCCTGCGGATGGTCCCCCTCCCCGTTCCGGGGAGGATTACATCTCGCCGCGGGCTTTGCGGATGGCGTACCATTTCTTCACGTTGGCGTTGTGTTCGGCCAGCGTGTTCGCGAACACGTGGCCGCCGGTGCCGTCTGCTACGAAGTACAGCGCCTGGGTCTGTGTCGGGTCGAGCACCGCGTCGATCGAGGCGCGGCCCGGGTTGGCGATCGGACCGACCGGTAGGCCGGCTTCGGCATAGGTGTTGTAGCCATTCCTCGCATGCAGTTCCGACCGCAGGATACGGCGGCCCAGCGGACGCCCCTTGGTGATCGGGTAGATCACGGTCGGGTCGGCCTGGAGCGGCATACCGTTGCGAAGACGGTTGGCGTAGACCGCGGCGACGGTGCGGCGTTCGGAGGGCTTGCCGGTCTCCTTCTCGACGATCGAGGCGAGGATGATCGCCTGTTCGGGCGTCGTCACCGCGATACCGGGCTTGCGCGCCGCCCAGGCGGTGGCGAGGTAGGTCTTCATCGCCGCCTGCATCCGCGTGACGACCGAGGCGCGGGTGTCGCCGGCCTGGAAGGCGTAGCTGTCGGGGAGAATTGAGCCTTCAGCCGGAACGGGCACGGTGCCGGTCAGGCCGTCCGCCCTCGCCAGCGCGTCGTGGACGAGGACAGAAGGATAGCCTTCGGGGACGACGACGAGGCGCTGGACGACCTTGCCGCCCTGCATCAGTTTCAGGATGTCGGACTGGCTGGTGTGTGGCGCGATGCGGTATTCGCCGGCCTTGATCGGGTCGCCCGAGCCGAACACGCGGGCGTAGAGGCGGAAACGGCGGGCCGAGGGGATCGCACCGGCCTTTTCGAGTTCGGTGGCAGCGCCAGCCAGCGTGCTGCCTTCGCCGATCTGTATGGTCAGCGTGCGGGCCGCTGGGCCTGCCCCGCCCCAGCCTTGTACGACCAGGAACAGCGCTACGACTGCCACCAGGCCGATGATCAATCCGAAACAGCCAACCTTGCGCATTGGTACTCCTTGGATCCCCGCGAAGGCGGGGACCCAGTCTAGGCCCCCGCCTCCGCGGGGGAACAAGCTATTATCGGACCTTCGTCATAACCAGCGACGCGTTGGTGCCGCCGAAGCCGAACGAGTTGTTCAGCACCGCGCGTACTTCACGCTTCTTGGCGACATGCGGGACAAGGTCGACCCCCACGCAGCTGTCGCTCGGATTGTCGAGGTTCAGCGTCGGCGGGACGATCTGGTCGCGCAGCGCGAGGATGCAGAAGATGCTCTCGACCGCGCCGGCACCGCCAAGCAGATGGCCGATCGCCGACTTGGTCGACGACATCGACAGACCCGAGATCGCATCGCCGAACAGACGGCGCACAGCTCCGAGCTCGAGCTCGTCACCGAGCGGCGTCGAGGTGCCGTGTGCGTTGATGTAGTCGATGTCCTCGAGCTTGAGGCCCGACTTCTTGATCGCCATCTGCATCGAGCGGAACGCACCGTCGCCTTCCGGATGCGGCGCCGTCACATGGTATGCGTCGCCTGACAGGCCGTAGCCGATCACCTCGGCATACATCTTCGCGCCGCGTGCCTTGGCATGCTCGTATTCCTCGAGCACCAGCACGCCGGCGCCCTCACCCATCACGAAGCCGTCGCGGTCCTTGTCATACGGACGCGAGGCCTTTTCTGGCGAATCGTTGAAGTTGGTCGACAACGCGCGGGCCTGTGCGAACCCGGCGATGCCGAGTGGGCAGACCGTACCCTCCGCGCCGCCCGCGAGCATCACGTCGGCGTCGTCCATCGCGATCATCCGCGCTGCATCGCCAATGGCGTGCGCGCCGGTCGAACAGGCGGTGACGACCGCGTGATTCGGACCGCGCAGACCGTATTTGATCGAGACCTGACCCGAGATCAGGTTGATCAGCCGGCCATGGACGAAGTGCGGCGAGACGCGGCGCGGGCCCTTGGTGTGGAGGACGATCGATTCGCTCTCGATACCCGGCAGGCCGCCAATGCCCGAGCCGATCGAGACGCCGGCACGCCAGCTCTCTTCGAGCGTCATTTCGGTGAGACCAGCGTCTTCCAAGGCCTGGCCAGCCGCATCGATGCCGTAGATGATGAACGGATCGACCTGACGCTGGACCTTGTGATCGACGCGCTTGCCAGGATCGAAGCCATATTCGTGGTCGGCCGGCTTCACCTCGCAGGCGATGCGGCACACCTGATCCGACGCGTCGAAGCGCGTGATCGGCCCCGCGCCCGACTTGCCGGCGAGGATATTCGCCCAGGCCGTTTCAACATCCGCCCCCAAGGGGGTGACCAGGCCTAGCCCGGTTACGACGACACGCCGCATGGCTTCAAACTCCGTCTGCTCTCAAAACGAAACGGCTCCCCGCCCTCTTTGCCCAAGGACGGGGAGCCGCTCAAATCACACCCTTCAGGGCAGGTCCAAAGTTTTGAACCCTAGACCCTGATCAGGCCTTGTGCTCGTCGATGTAAGTGATGGCGTCCTTGACGGTCGCAATCTTCTCGGCGGCATCATCGGGGATCTCGACACCGAATTCTTCCTCGAACGCCATGACGAGTTCGACGATGTCGAGGCTGTCTGCGCCCAGGTCGTCGATGAAGCTCGCGTCCTCGGTCACCTTGTCGGCTTCGACGCCGAGATGCTCGACGACGATCTTCTTCACGCGGTCAGCTGTCTCGCTCATGGTAGTTCCCTCTTCAAATCTGGGGGTTTTCGGTATTTCCTGAACGCACCTAGAACGCGGTAGTTCAGCGCGCAAGTTCAGATCATCGCCATCCCGCCGTTCACGTGCACGGTTTGTCCCGTGACGTACCCGGCTTCACGGCTGGCGAGGTACACGATCGCCGCGCCGATGTCTGCGCCTTCGCCAAGCCGACCGGCCGGAATCTTTGCGGTGAGCGCGGTCTTCTGCGCGTCGGGCAGCGCGTCGGTCATCGGCGAGGTGATGAAACCGGGCGCGACGCAATTGACGGTGATGCCGCGGCTGGCGAGCTCCTGCGCCATCGATTTCGACATGCCGATCAGGCCGGCCTTCGATGCGGCGTAATTGGCCTGGCCGGGGTTGCCGGTGACGCCGACGATCGAGGTGACCGAGATCATCCGGCCGAACCTTGCCTTCATCATCGGCTTGGCAGCGGCGCGCATGAGGCGGAACGCGGCTTCGAGATTGACGCGGATGACGCTGTCCCACTCGTCGTCCTTCATCCGCATCGCGAGATTGTCGCGGGTGACGCCGGCGTTGTTGACGAGGATGTCGAGCTTGCCGCCGAGTGCTTCGACGGCTTGCGAGACGAGAGCGTCGACTGCGGCGGCGTCGGAGAGGTTGCACGGGAGCGCCACATGGTCGCCACCGAGGCTGGCGCGGAAGGCTTCGAGCTTGTCGGCGTTTGAGCCGGATACGGCCAGGCGCGCGCCTTGTGCGGCGAGGGCCTTGGCGATCTCGGACCCGATCCCGCCGGATGCCCCGGTGACGAGGGCGGTCATGCCTGTGAGGTCGAACATTTTGGTCAGTCTCCAAGAAGGTTGTTCACGCGGAGACGCGGAGCCGCGGAGGGGCGATGGTCGTTTACGATCCGTCGCACTCCCTCTTTCAGCGTTGCGCCACCGAAGTTGATCAGCAGCCCTACGGGCTGGTGAGTTAGGCGTAGGTAGGTCAGCAGTTGTTTGCCGTGCGCGGCGTTCAGTTGCTCTACCGATTTGATTTCGACCAGAAGGCGTTCGTCGACGAGTAGATCGATTCTGAAGGCCGCTTCGAAGCGCATGCCGTCAAACTCGATGTCTACCGGTCGCTGCCGCGCCACGTGGTAACCCAGACTGGCAAGCTTACCCGCCAAGACCAGTTCGTAGACGCTTTCAAGGAGACCCGGACCTAGCTCGCGATGGATGCGAAGTGAGAGATCGAGCACATCGCCACTGATCTGATCGATTTCTCTCAAATCTTCTCTCCGCGGCTCCGCGTCTCCGCGTGATCACATCTTCTTCACGAGTTCCTCGATGTCGTCCATCGTGATGACGCTGGCGGTCTCAACGTCGGGGGTGATGCGCTTGACCATCGGGCTGAGCACCTTGCCTCCGAATTCGACGAAGTGCCCGACGCCCGCAGCGTGCATCGCCAACACCGACTCGCGCCAGCGGACCATGCCGGTTACCTGTTGCACCAGCAGGTGACGGATTGCGCCTGGGTCGGCGACTGCGGTGGCATCTACGTTGGCGAAGACGGGAACGAGGGGCGCGCGGAGGTCGGCATCCAGGAGGGCGGCTTCCATGGCTTCGGCGGCGGGCTGCATCAGCGGGCAGTGGAAAGGGGCGGATACGGGGAGTAGCACCGCACGCTTGGCGCCGAGGTCCTTGGCAAGTGCGATCGCCTTTTCGATGGCGAGGCGGTGGCCGGAGATGACGACCTGCGACGGATCATTGTCGTTGGCGACGGTGCAGATCAGTTCGGGGCCGCCTTCCGCGAGGATCGCGTCGACTGCGGCTCCGGCGATCAGCTGCGCCTTTTCGAGGTCGGTGCCGAGCAACGCTGCCATCGCGCCCTCGCCTACCGGTACCGCCGCCTGCATCGCGCGGCCGCGGAGTTTCAGGAGGCGGGCGGTGGTCGACAGGTCGAGCGCACCGGCGGCGCACAAGGCGGTGTATTCGCCGAGGCTGTGGCCGGCGACGTAGTCGGCCTTGTCGGCGAGGCGGATGCCGCCTTCCTTCTCGGCGACGCGCAAGGTCGCGATCGCGTTCGCCATGATCGCAGGCTGCGCGTTCTCGGTGAGGAGGAGGTCGTCCGCCGGCCCTTCGCTCATCAGGCGGAACAGGTGCTGGCCGAGCGCCTCGTCGACTTCGGCGAAGACCTCGCGGGCGGTGGCACTGGCGTCGGCGAGCGCCTTGCCCATGCCGACAGACTGGCTCCCCTGGCCGGGGAAGATGAACGCGCGCATGGCCTCTCCTCTGTGTTGGGTCTTCGTTTGAGCGCGGGGCCTATAAAGGTGCGCGTCGAGTTGCAACCTGAACGAACCCCGCGGCCTTGCGACAATATGCGACCATTTCGCCGACCTTGCGACAATCGCCTGCGACAATCGGCTCCCAGATTATGGACGACGCCGCAGCAACGGCGCCGTGTTTCAAACGGGAGATTATCATGAAGAAGTTCATCCTCAGCGCGCTTGCCGCCACGCTCGTCGCCAGCCCGCTGCTCGCCGCCGCGCCTGCCGAAGCGCAGCAGCGTCGCGAAGTCACCACCGTGCGCCACAACGACAACGGCCGCACCGTCGTCACCAAGCGCACCGTTGTCCGCACGCCGCAGTATCGCAACTGGCGCGCTGGCCAGCGCTTCGATCGTCGCCAGGCCCAGAACTACCGGGTCATCACGACGTACCGCAACTATCGCCTCGCCGCTCCGCCGCGTGGCAGCCAGTGGGTCCGCTCGGGCAACGACGCACTGCTGATCAACGGTCGCGGCAACGTGGTCCAGGTTCGTGGCGGCGCGTTCCAGTAACATCTACCATTACCTTGCCTTTCCCCGATAAACGGGTAAGGCCCTCTGCAACCGGGGTGAGAGATTCGCGTCTCTCGCCCCTGTTTGCATTCTAGACGACAGCCGGAGGGGTGCACGCATGGGGCGTGTATCAGCGATCGGCCAAGACGAAGGACAAGACATGGCTCTTTACGAGCACGTGTTCCTTGCGCGCCAGGATCTGGCACAAGCGCAGGTGGACGCACTGGCGGAAATCGCCACCAAGATCGTGAACGACAACGAAGGTCGGGTCGTAAAGACCGAGAACTGGGGCCTGCGTTCGCTGGCGTACAAGATCGCCAAGAACCGCAAGGCGCACTATGTCATGCTCGAGATCGATGCCCCGGGCAGCGTGATCGCAGAGCTGGAGCGCCAGACCCAGATCAACGAAGACATCATCCGTTACATGACGGTCAAGGTCGACACCCTCGAAGAGGGCCCGACCGTGATGATGCGCAAGCAGGATCGTGACCGCGAGCGTCGTGGCGACCGTGAAGGTGGCCGTGAGGGCCGTCCCGATCGTGGCGATCGTCCGGACCGTGGTCCCCGTCGTGACCGCGAAGAGGGAGCTGAATAATCATGGCACGTCCATTCTTCCGCCGCCGCAAGAGCTGCCCGTTCTCCGCCAAAGACGCTCCCCGGATCGACTATAAGGACGTCCGGTTGCTGCAGGGCTTCGTGTCCGAGCGTGGCAAGATCGTCCCGTCGCGTATCACTTCGGTGGCCGCAAAGAAGCAGCGCGAACTGGCCCAGGCCATCAAGCGTGCGCGTCATCTGGGCTTGCTGCCCTACATCGTTAAGTAAGGAGCGCCCACATGGACGTCATTCTGCTTGAGCGCGTCGAAAAGCTTGGTGCTATCGGCGACGTGGTGAAGGTCAAGGACGGTTACGCACGTAACTTCCTGCTTCCCAACAAGAAGGCGCTTCGTTCGAACGAAGCCAACCGCAAGGTGTTCGAGTCGAACCGTGCGAAGATCGAATCGGACAACGCATCGCGTCGCAGCGATGCCGAGACCGAAGCGAAGACCTTCAACGACGCAACCGTGACCCTGATCCGTCAGGCGTCGAACACCGGTCAGCTCTACGGTTCGGTCGCGGTTCGCGATCTGGTCGATGCGCTGGTGGCCGATGGTCACAAGGTCGGCAAGTCGGCGATCGTGCTCGACAAGCCGATCAAGGCGATCGGTGTCTACACCGTCAAGGTATCGCTGCACCCCGAGGTGTCGGTGGCCGTCAAGGTCAACGTCGCCCGCTCGCCTGAAGAGGCCGAGATGCAGGCTTCGGGCGTCGACGTGATGTCGTCGATGTTCGAGCGCGACGAGGCTGGCTTCGTCGAGGATTACGATCCGAACGCAGAGCCCGGCGCGACCGCCGAAGCTCCTCGCGACCAGGAGGAAGAGGCGCAGGGTTGATCCCTTCGCTTCCCTTCTAGCCGATACTGAAAAGGCCCGCCCGGAGCGATCCGGGCGGGCCTTTTCTTTTGTGCTTTTGCGACGGGTGTCAGGGGCAGGTTACGCAGGCGCCGATCATGGCTGCGAACGGGATGAGGGCGCAGAGAATGGGGACTAGGTGTTTCATGACCGGGTGACTCTTGGGGGTGTTATCCGGTTAATGCGCAGGGTCGGGAAAGGTTGCCGGGAGGTGAACGAATTTTGTACCGATCGGTTTCTTTTTTCGGGAGAACACCACTCCCTACCACCCCGGCGGAGGCCGGGGCCCAGTTGGGAAAGCTAGAGTAACGGATCGCAGCGCCCATTATTCGCGTCCCCCAATTGGACCCCGGCCTTCGCCGGGGTGGTGTGGAAGCAGGGTCAGCCTTCGACGTTTTCCGGCTTCTCGATCAGCGCGGGCCCCTCGCCTAGCGCTAGCGCGTCGACCGAGGACACGTCTTCAAGATCCCGCGCGCCGGTCTCGATGTTCAGGTCGCGAAACTTGCGACCGGTTACCATCAGGCGGCCGTTGAACGAGTTGGTAAAGCCGTTGAAGTTCTTCACCGCGCTGTTGAGACCGACGCCGACCTTGCGCAGGTCGTCCGCGACCTTGGCGAGGCGATCATGCATCTCCTTGCCGAGTTCGCCGATCTTGCGTGCTTCGTTGGCCAGTTTTTCCTGGCGCCAGACCGCCGCGACCGTGCGAGCGATGGCGATCAGGTTCGTCGGCGTGGCCAGCAGCACGCGCTTTTCGAAGGCGAAATCCCAGAGTGTCGGGTCGTGTTCGAGCGCGGCGGAGAGGAAATGTTCGCCAGGGACGAACATGATGACGTAGTCGGGTGTGTCAGCGAACTGGCTCCAATAGGCCTTGTTGCCGAGGCCGTTGACGTGCGCGCGCATCGAGGCCGCGTGGGCAGCGAGGCCGATCAGCCGTTCGGCGTCGTCGACCGCGCCGAATGCGTCCTGATACGCATTAAGCGAGACCTTTGCGTCGATCACCAGTGCGCGGCCGCCGGGGACGCGGATGATCGCGTCGGGGCGGAGGCGGGCGCCGTCGTCGCCTACCGCGACCGAGACTTCGGTCTGGAAGTCGGTATGTTCGCTGAGGCCGCAGGTTTCGAGAACGTTCTTCAACTGCTGCTCACCCCAGCGGCCGCGGGACTTGGGGGCGTTGCGTAAGGAATTGACGAGTTTGGCGGCTTCGTTGGAGACCTTTTCCTGGCCGAGGCGCATCTGTTCGATCTGGCCCTTGAGGTCGCCGAACGCGTCGCGGCGCTCGGCTTCGACCTTGGCGACGCCTTCCTCGTAGCGTTGCAGACGGTCGCTTACCGGTTGGAGCATCGATTTCAGGTTGAGGCCGGCGGATTCCTCGGACTGGCGGAAGCGGGCGTCGGCGCGTTCGAGGAAGGTCTTCTGCGCGTCGCTGAGCAGCTTGTTGGCGACATCGCCGAACTGCGCGGCCATGACGTCCTTCGCCTCGCGGAGTTCGAGCAGGCGCGCTTCGAACGCCTCGCCCTGCGCCTTGATCGTGGCGATTTCGGTGCGGGCGGCGTCGCGGTCGGTGCGGATCGTGGCGAGGTCGAGGCGCAGGCGGTCAGTGTCGGTGGCGCGCTCGGCGTTCTGCGCGCGGAGGGTAGCGAGGTCCTGCATCGCGGCGTTGCGTTCGCGCTCGACGGCGTCGCGCGCGGTGCGGATGAGGTCGGCGTCGGCGACCTTGGTCTGCGCGACGGCAAGTTCGCTGGCTAGGGTGGCGGCTCGGCGGGAGGCCAGGAGCCAGCCGAGGAGGATGCCGGCGGCTAGCGCCAGGACGGCGATGATGGCGAACTCAGCCATTTTACGCGGCCGAAACTGGAGTGAAGTATAGGAAGTGCAGACGCTGGCGCAGCATTTCCTCAAGGGGAGATGGGGGCGTTAGCGGGCGGGTTTGGGGAGCGAATGGGGACGTCATGTTTGGAACATACGTCGAACGGTTGATGTAGGACAATCGGAATATTGTTTTGCCGCAGAGGCGGGAGTCCAGGGTTACTGTCGGTGGTGTTTGTGGTCCTGGGCCCCCGCCTTCGCGGGGGAACTAGGAGGCGGGTGGCAACTCCGATAGTCGGCGCCCTCTAAAATAATACCACCCCGGCGGAGGCCGGGGTCCAATTGGAGAGGTTTCGATAACGGGGGACTGCGCTCAGTTGGCGACGTCCCCCAATTGGGCCCCGGCCTTCGCCGGGGTGGTAGCGTGTTGGGTGAACGGGTGCCCACCCTCAAGCGCTCGTGCTCGTGCTCGTGCTTGCCCCGCCCCTCAGCCCAGCTTGCGCTGCTTCGCCAGCTTCTTCAGCACCATGTCGCGCTTGAGGCGGCTGATGTGGTCGATGAACAGCACGCCGTCGAGATGGTCGATCTCGTGCTGCATGCAGGTCGACAGCAGACCGTCGAAATCCTCCTCATGCGCAGCACCGGTCTCGTCGAGCCACTTCACGCGGCACCGCGCCGGGCGCGCGACTTCGGCGTACTGCTCCGGGATCGAGAGGCAGCCCTCGTTGTAGGTAGAGACCTCGTCGCTGACCGACAGGATCTCGGCGTTGATGTACGCCTTGGGGTTCTTGATCGGCTTGTCCTCCTCGTCCTTCTCCTCCTGGAGATCGATGACGAGGACGCGCTGCTGGACGCCGACCTGGGTCGCGGCGAGGCCGATGCCGTTGAAGTCGTACATCGTCTCGATCATGTCGGCGACGAGCGTGCGGGTGGAGTCGTCGACCGTCTCCACCGGCTCGGCGACGAGGCGTAGGCGGGGATCGGGGACTTCGAGAACGGTCATGACGGTCATCCTGCGCAGCTAGGTTCCGCGCGGGGGTGCGTCAAGCCATTGGCCGCCTTGCCCTTAACGCCTGCGCCAGCGTGCCCTCGTCAAGATAGTCGAGTTCGCCGCCGACCGGCAGGCCGTGCGCAAGTTGGGTCACGCGGACGGGGAAGCGTTCGATGCGCTCGGCGATGTAGTGCGCGGTGGTCTGGCCTTCGAGCGTGGCGTTCATCGCGAGGACGACTTCGTCGATGCCGCCGGCTTCGATGCGGCGGACGAGGCTGTCGATGCTGAGGTCCTCGGGACGGATGCCTTCGAGTGCGGACAGCCGCCCACCGAGCACGTGGAAGCGGCCGGGGAACAGGCGGGACCTATCCAATGCCCAGAGGTCCGCGACTTCCTCGACCACGCATAGCGAGCGCTGGTCGCGGCGCGGATCAGCGCAGATCGCGCAGGGGTTGGTGGTGTCGACGTTGCCGCAGGTCGAGCAGTTCTCCAGCCGCTCGTCGACCGCGGTCAGCGCCTCGCGCAACGGGCCCAGCGCCGCGTCGCGCTTCTTGAGCAGATGCAGCACGGCGCGACGTGCGGACCGGGGGCCGAGGCCGGGGAGCCGGGCCAGCGCCTGCGTCAGCGCCTCGATCTCGGGGGATGCCATAGGGAACAGATAGGGGGTTGCGCGGCTCCCCGCCAGCGTGTTCGAGAGGGCCATGCGGATCATCTTCATGGGAACGCCGGACTTCGCAGTGCCGGTGCTGGAGGCCCTCGTCGCGGCGGGGCATGACGTGGTGGCGGCGTATTGCCAGCCTGCCCGGCCAGGGGGGCGGCGTGGGCGCGAACTGGTGTCGTCGCCGGTGCAGGTTCGGGCTGAGGCGCTCGGCATCGAGGTGCGGACGCCGGTGTCGTTCAAGGCGTCTTTGCCGGAGGGACTCGAGGCTCGCGAGGCATTTGCGGCTTTGGGCGCGGATGTGGCGGTCGTTGCGGCCTATGGTCTTATTCTGCCGCGCGCGGTGCTGGAGGCGCCTCGGTTCGGGTGCCTGAACGTGCACGGGTCGCTATTGCCGCGGTGGCGGGGGGCGGCGCCGGTGCAGCGCGCTATCCTCGCGGGCGATGCCGAGACGGGTGTCGGGATCATGCAGATGGAGGCGGGTCTGGATACCGGGCCGGTTCGGCTTGAGGGGCGGACGCCGATCGTCGGCAAGGCCGCGGGGGATCTGACGTCCGAACTCTCCGCGATGGGGGCCCGGCTGATGGTCGAGGTGCTGAGCGATCTCGACGCCTACCCCGCCCGGCCGCAGCCCGAGGAGGGCGTTACCTATGCCGCGAAGATTGACAAGGCGGAGGCGCGGATCGATTTCGAGCGATCGGCCGTCGAGGTCGAGCGACTGGTGCGGGCGATGAACCCGGCGCCGGGGGCTTGGTTCGAGGTTGCTGGCGAGCGGGTGAAGGTGCTGGCGGCGGACGTGTTGCCGTTCTCGTTTCTTGGGTGCGAGGGTCTGACGGTCAACGCGGAGCTGACGATCGGGTGCGGCAATGGGGCGATCCGGCCGACTTTGGTGCAGCGCGCCGGACGCGGGGTGACCTCGGCGACGGAATTGCTCCGTGGGTTTGCTATCCCGTCGGGGACGCAGCTTTGACGCGGTTCGCGTTGACGGTGGAGTTCGACGGGCGGCCGTTCATGGGCTGGCAGCGGCAGAAGCATGGGCCGAGCGTGCAGGCGGCGCTGGAAGCCGCGGTGCTGAAGATGACCGGCGAGACCGCGTCGGTGCAGGCGGCGGGGCGGACCGATGCGGGGGTGCACGGAATGGCGATGCGCGCGCATGTCGATATCGCAAAGCCGCTCGCGGCGTTTCGGTTGATGGAGGGGCTGAATGCGCTGGTGAAGCCCGCGCCGGTGTCGGTGTTGGCGTGCGAAGTGGTTGATGACGATTGGCATGCGCGGTTTTCGTGTGTCGGGCGGTCGTACGAGTACCGGATCGTCAACCGGCGTTCGCCGCTGACGTTCGAGGCGGGGCTGGCTTGGCAGGTACCGCAGTTGCTGGATGCGGACGCGATGGCGGAGGCTGCGGGGGCGCTCGTCGGGCGGCATGACTTCACGACGTTTCGGTCGGCGCATTGCCAGGCGGATAGTCCAGTGCGGACTTTGGACCGGCTCGAGGTGGTGCGGGAGGGGGAGCGGCTGTTCGTCTATGCGGCGGCGCGGTCGTTCCTGCACCATCAGGTGCGGTCGATGGTCGGGTGTCTGGCGCTGGTGGGTATGGGACGTTGGGCGGTTGGCGATGTTGCGGCTGCGCTCGCGGCGAAGGATCGGGCGATGCTGGGGCTGAATGCGCCGCCTGACGGGTTGTTCTTCGTTAGCGCGGTGTACCCCTAAAGCTGTTCCCCCGCGAAGGCGGGGGTCCAGACTGGGCCCCCGCCTTCGCGGGGGAACAAGCTTCCTCGACTAACGGACGAACTTGGCCGCCAGCTCGACATGCGTCGACCAGCGAAACTGGCCGACCGGCTGGATCCAGTCGATCCGCCACCCGGCGTCGCACAACTCCTTCGCATCGCGCGCGAAGCTCGCTGGATTGCACGAGACATAGGCGATCACCGGCGTCTTGCACTCGGCCAGCGCAGTCGCCTGTTCGCGCGCGCCGGAGCGGGGCGGATCGATCACTACCGCGTCGAAGCGGTCGAGTTCGGCTACCGTCAGCGGGCGGCGATAGAGATCGCGGTGCTCCGGGTAGACGGGCCGCTGAGTGCGGTGCGCGGCGGCCTTTAGCGAGCCGAGCGCATCGCGGGCGCCCTCTGCCGCGTAGACCTTGGCTGGGATTGCCAGTGTGAATGTGCCGAGACCGGCGAACAGATCGGCGACCGTCGCGGGCTTGCCGATCGCCTCTAGAACGGCGGCGGTGAGTGCGGCTTCGCCATCGGGCGTGGCCTGGAGGAACGAGGCGGGCGGAAGCGGCACGGGGACGCCGCCGAGCGTGATCGTGACCGCGTCGGGCTCCCAGCGCGTTTCGGGGCCGAGACCGTCGTCGAAGGCTACGCGGGCGATATTGTGATCTTCGCAGAATTTGGTGAGCGCTTCGGCGGCCGGGAGTCCTTCGGGCGCGAACCCGGTGATCAGGATATCCGCGCCCTGGTCGGCAAGCGTCAGGTGGATGTCCGCGCGACGGCGGAAATTGAGGCGCTTGAGCAGTTGGCGAAGCGGCTGGACGAGCGCGAACAGGCGTGGATCGAGGATCCAGCATTCCTTGATATCGACGATCGTGTGCGCCTTCTCGGCGGTGAAGCCGAGCGTGATCTTGCCGCCCTTGGCCTCGGCGTGGAGCGTCGCGCGGCGGCGGCTCCGGACAGGCGAGATGTGGGGGGTGCGGATCGGGGCGGACAGGTCCTGGCCGTCGAGCGCGGAGGCGATGCGGTCGGTGACGAACTCGGCATAGGCCTGGTCGTCGAGATGCTGGAGCTGGCAGCCGCCGCAGGTCGGGAAATGCACGCAGGGGGGAGTCTGGTGGTGCGGGCCGGGGATCACGGTGCCGTCGGCGGCGAGCGTGTCGCCGGGCGCCGAGAAGGCGGCGTGGCGGCCGTCGGCGGTCATGCCGTCGCCACGCGCCGCGACGCGGATGATGGTATCGATATTCGTTTCAGAGGTCGAGTCAGTGGTCATGGGGCCGCTCTGGCCGACCGGAGCGCTTCCGCCAAGTCGTCGGCGATGAAAGCCGCGCCCAATCGGCGGGCAGCGTCACCGTGTAGCCACACTCCGGCGCAGGCCGCGTCGAGCGGATCGAGCTTGGCGGCGAGCATCGCGCCGATCGCGCCGGCTAGCACGTCGCCGGTGCCGGCGGTGGAGAGCCAGTCGCTGGCGCCCTGCCCAATGCGGACGCGGCCGTCGGGGGCGGCGATGACGGTGTCGGCGCCCTTGAAGACGACGATGGCGTTGGTGCGGGTGGCGGCTTGGCGGGCTCGGGTGATCTTGTCGGTGTCGGATTTGCCGAAGAGCGCGTCGAACTCGCCGGCGTGCGGGGTGAGGATGACGGGGACCTCGAGCGCTTTGATTCGGTTCGGATCGAGCAGGCGGAGGGCGTCGCCGTCGATGATCAGCGGGTGGTCCGAGGTCAGCGCGGCTCCGAGGCGGGCCTTGGCGGTATCGTCGCGACCCAGGCCGGGACCGATCACGAGTGCGCCGATGCGATCGTTGGCAAGCACGTGATCGGAGAATGGCGTGCGAACGAGCGCGTGCGGTGGGCCTTGGCTGTCGCCGAGCAGGGTCACGTAACCGGCGCCTGCGCGCATCGCAGCGAGGGCTGCAAGGTCGGCGGCGCCGGACATGGTGCCGGCGATGATCGCGACCATGCCTCGGGTATATTTGTGCGAGTCAGGGCCGGGGGCTGGAAGGCTTGGGGCCTTGTGGACTTCGGCTTGGCTGGTGGCAGGGACGCCGATGTCGAGGAGGCGGATCTGGCCGCAATAGCGCGCGGCGGGTTGGAGAAGGTGCGCAGGTTTTACGGCGCCGAGCGCGAGGGTGAGGTCGAATACGGGCGGCGTGCTGAGGGCCTCGCCAGAGTCGGTGGCGAGGCCACTGGGCAGGTCGACCGCGATGCTGAGCTGCGCGGCGTTCGCGAGGGAATGGAGACACTCGACCACAGACCGTTCCCCCGCGGACGCGGGGCCCCAGGATAGGCCGCTAGGTGAGCCCTCGGGATTTAGCTGGGCCCCCGCGTCCGCGGGGGAACGGTTGGGGGTCGGTGTTGTACTGGCGTCGAGCGGGCGCGTGAGGCCCGTGCCGAGCAGCGCGTCAACGAGGATTGGAGCGGGTTTCGCCTCCGGCAGCGTTTCGACCGGGCCTGGCCACCCTGTCCTTGCCGACTTCGCCGCATCCGTCTTAGGTTCCGACAACGCCGCTACGCGAACTGGCACACCCATTTCCGCCAGTACGCGAGCCGCGACGTAGCCGTCTCCCCCGTTGTTGCCAGGGCCGCAGAGGATCAGGACTTCGTTTGCACCCGCGAGCCGGCGGACTACCTCAGCGATCGCGGTGCCGGCGCGGTCCATCAGTGTTTCGACCGAAACGCCGGTGGCGATCACCGCATCCTCCGCCGCGCGCATTTCGGCGGCGGTCAGGATGGGTTGGCCTTCGATCCCGATCATGACGGCTTCGTCGTACCCTTGACGGTAGCCGGGAGGCGGTAGCGGTTACCGCCCAGCGCGACCTCGATGCCGTCCGCGCCCGTGATCGTGACCTTGGCGACCTCGGCGCCGTCCGCGGCGATCACGCCGCGGCCGTCCTGCGTTACCAGCAACCGGCGGAAGGCTCCGTCGGGATGGCGGATCGTCAGGACCAAGCCATCCTTGCCCTGTGCCTGCTCGATCGTACAGATCGACGCGAACGCGGCTTCACCCTGCGCGCACGCGATACGGCTATCCCCCGCGGTTTCGGCCTTATGCTTGGCCTCGACCTCCGCGCTGGACGACCCTCGCCCACAGGCTGCGAGCGGGAGCGAGAGAAGCGCGGCAACCGCCAGTATTTGCTTAGATATCCGCGTAGACATGGGTTTCGGCTGCCGCTCCAGGGTGCGTGACGGCACCCTTGTACGCGGGCCCGACGGTCTTCGCATAGCGCCAGAGTGCGCCCGAGCCGTAATCGTTGGTCCGGGGCACCCAGGCGGCACGGCGCTCCGCCATCACGTCCTCTGGAACGTCGAGGTCGATCGTGCCCGCCTCGGCGTCGATGTGGATGATGTCGCCATTCTCGATTAGCGCGATCGGGCCGCCGTCCGCGGCTTCGGGGCCGACATGGCCGATGCAGAAGCCACGCGTGCCGCCCGAGAAGCGGCCGTCGGTGATCAGCGCGACGCTCTCGCCCATGCCGAGGCCGTAGAGCGCGGCAGTGGTCGACAGCATCTCGCGCATGCCGGGGCCGCCCTTGGGGCCTTCGTAGCGTATAACGATGACTTCGCCTTCGTTGATCTCGCGGTTTTCGACCGCGGCGAAGGTGTCCTCCTCGCAGTCGAACACGCGCGCCGGACCCGAGAACTGGAGGCGGTGCATGCCGGCGACCTTCACGATCGCGCCATCGGGGGCGAGGCTGCCGCGCAGGCCGACGACGCCGCCCGTGGGCGTCAACGGGGTCTTGATGTCGTAGATGACCTTCTGGTCGGGGTTCCACGTCACTTGGTCGATGTTCTCGCCGAGCGACTTGCCCGTCACCGTCAGGCAATCGCCGTTGAGGAAACCACCGGCGAGCATCGTCTTCATCAGCATGTAGACGCCGCCGGCCTCGTACATGTCCTTGGCGACGTACTTCCCACCAGGTTTGAGGTCCGCGATGTACGGCGTTGTCTTGAATATCTCGGCGACGTCGAACAGGTCGAATTCGATACCGGCTTCGGACGCCATTGCAGGGAGATGCAACGCGGCGTTGGTCGAGCCACCGGTCGCCGCGACGACGCGCGCGGCGTTGATGAACGCCTCGCGCGTGCAGATGTCGCGCGGGCGGATGTTGTCGGCCAGGCACTCCATGACCTGCGCACCGGCGGCGACAGCGATCTGTTCGCGCGTCGTGTAAGGAGCCGGCACCATGTTGCTGTTCGGGATCGACAAACCGATCGCTTCCGCGACGCAGGCCATCGTGTTGGCGGTGTACTGGCCGCCGCACGCGCCGTGGCCGGGGCATGCGACCTTTTCGATCGCATGGACTTCGGAGAGCGGGCACGCGCCGGCCGCGTATTTGCCGACGATCTCGAACACGTCGACGACGGTGACGTCGCGGTCCTGATAGCGGCCAGGCAGGATCGAGCCGCCATAGACGAACACGCTCGGGATATTGAGGCGGAGCATCGCCATCATCATGCCGGGAAGCGACTTGTCACAACCGGCAAACCCGACCAGCGCGTCGTAGCAATGGCCGCGGACCGAGAGCTCGACCGAGTCGGCAATGACTTCGCGGCTCACCAGCGAGGCCTTCATGCCCTGATGGCCCATCGCGATGCCGTCGGTGACGGTGATCGTGTTGAAGCGGCGCGGCATGCCGCCGCCCTGGATGACGCCGGCCTGCGCGGCATCGGCCTGCGCGTCGAGCGTGGTGTTGCAAGGCGCGGAGTTGTTGCCGGCGGACGCGAGCGCGACGAACGGGCGCGCGATCTGCTCCTCGTCGAGGCCCATCGCGTAGTAATAGCTGCGGTGCGGGGCGCGTTCTGGGCCGACGGAGACATGGCGGCTCGGCAGGCGCGATTTATCGAATGTGCGGGTCATGGCGAACGCCTATGTCGCGGGAGGGGGTATTTGCGCAAGAGAGTTGCGTTGATTTTTGCGTGTTGGGGACCGCTTCCGTCTGCGTCATCCCCGCGGAGGCGGGGATCCAGAACTGCGACGGCTAGCGATCTTGTCAGTGAGGACTGCCAGTATGGGTCCCCGCCTTCGCGGGAATGACGGGAGGTGAGTGGGATTTCTCCCCTCCCTGGAAGGGAGGGGTTGGGGGTGGGTTGGCCTGTTGGCTGGCGTTGACCTGCCCAAGCGGCCTACCCACCCCCGGCCCCTCCCTTTCAGGGAGGGGGGCAGAAGTGGAGCGTTTGGCGCTCTATCGATGAGGTCAGAGGCCTTCGAGGGCTTTCGCGACGCCGTCCATCGTGAAGGGCTTTTGCAACCGCGGGCGGTCGCGAAATTCTGGCGCTACGCCGTCATCGCCGCCGCCGGTGGCGAAGACGAACGGAACGCCCTTTGCTGCCAGCGCTTCGGCGACTGCGGTGCTCTTCTCGCCGCCACGCAGGTTCACGTCGAGGATCGCGCCATCGACGCCGCCCTCTTCGATCCGCTTGAGCGCGTCTGCGACGGTGTCGACGGAGCCCGCCACACCCTTGTCCAGCACTTCGAGAAAATCCTCGAGCATCATGGCGATCAACGGTTCGTCTTCGACGATCAGAATCTGCTGGGGAGCGGTCATGTCATGCGCATAGGCGGGATTGTTACGACTTGCCAACATCTTGTTCGAACCATCTTGGTTTAGCCTCGGGGTGTCGCAAGCACGTCTCGTGCCGCTTCGGCGAGCTCCTGGACCGAAAAAGGTTTCGGCAGGAACGCCACGTTGTCGAGGTCGATCGACTTGCGCAGCTGTTCCTCGGCATAGCCCGACATGAACAGGATCGGGAGATCGGGAAATTTCTCGCGCGCATGCCGCACCATCGTCGGGCCATCCATCTGCGGCATGACGACGTCGCTGATGAGCAGGTCGGGCCGGCCGTGTTTCTCCAGCACTTCCAGCGCGATCTCGCCGTTCTCGGCCGTGAGCACCGTGTATCCTTGCCGCGTGAGCGCGCGCTCGGCGACGGCGCGGACCATGTCCTCGTCCTCGACCAGCAGGATCGTGCCCGTCCCCCACAGGTCGACCGGCTTCGGCGTAGGCTTGATGACCACGGGACGAGTCGCGGCGGGGGCCGAATGGACGGGCAGGTACATCGAGAAGGTGGCGCCCTGCCCCGGCTTGCTGTCGGCGAAGATGTAGCCGCCGGACTGCTTGACGATACCATAGACCGTCGAGAGGCCGAGCCCGGTGCCCTTGCCGAATTCCTTGGTCGTGAAGAACGGCTCGAAGATCTTGGGCAGCACGTCGGGCGGAATGCCGGTACCGGTGTCCTGCACGATCAGCGCGGTATAGTCGGCGACGGGCAGGATGTCGGATGCCATCTCGCGCACTTCGGACGCAGGAACGGCGCGCGTCGTGATCGTCAGCACGCCGCCACCGCGCGCGTTCGCCGAGACGATCGCGTCGCGCGCGTTGACCGCGAGATTGACGACGACTTGCTCGAGCTGGCCGGGATCGGCGCGGACGGGCCCCAGATTGCGGCCGTGCGTCATGTCGAGGCGGACGTTCTCGCCCATCAACCGCTTGAGCAGGTTGGACACCTCCGAAACGACGTCGGGGAGCTGGAGGATCTGCGGGCGGAGCGTCTGCTGGCGCGAGAAGGCGAGCAGCTGGCGCGTCAGGCTGGCGGCGCGGTTCGAGTTGGTGCGGACCTGCTGGATGTCGTCGTAATCGCTGTCGCCGGGCGAATGGCGCATCAGCATCAGGTCGCAGTGGCCGATGATCGCGGTCAGGATGTTGTTGAAATCATGCGCGACGCCGCCCGCGAGCTGGCCGACTGCCTGCATCTTGGTGGCCTGCGCCACCTCGCGCTTGAGGCGGCTCTCCTCGCTATTGTCCTTGAGGCTGAGCAGCACGGCAGCGTCGCCGAGCCCGCGCGCGCCGGCGATGGTGAGCGCGACCGGCTCGTCGGGGTGATCCTTGAGACGGACAGCCATGTCGGCGGAATGCGTCGCGCCGTTCGCGAACTTGCGGATCGCGTCGGCGACCGCGGCCTTGTCCTCGCGGACGACGAGGTCGCCAGGATAGAGCGGCGGGGCGACCGCGTTGACGCCCGCGGCGCGCAGGAACGAGTCGTTCATCTGGAGGAAGCGGCCGTCGCGATCGACCAGCGCCATGCCGAACGGCATCATGCTGACGAGGCTGCGGACGTGGGCGGAGGCACTGGCGCCGAGCGCGGGGGCGTTCT
Source organism: Sphingomonas sp. OK281 (assembly GCF_900115295.1). GTDB lineage: Bacteria > Pseudomonadota > Alphaproteobacteria > Sphingomonadales > Sphingomonadaceae > Sphingomonas. Next base: position 254,660 of record NZ_FOVZ01000003.1, read on the forward strand.
CCTCCTCGTCGAGCAAGGCGACCAGCACGGGTGCGTCGTCGCCGTCGAGGAACGGGATCTGGAGGACGCGGAGCGGCGTGCCTTCAAGGCCTTCGCGCTCGAACCGGACGAGGCCGCGGCTGTCGGTGATGAGGAAGCGGGCGAAGTCGCGGCCTTCGATCGAGTCGTACTCGTCGCCGCATGCCCTCGCGCGGAGGACACGGTTGGCGGTGCGGACGCGGCCGTCTGGCGAGAGCAACGCGGCCATGATGCCGCTGCCGCCGAGCCGGTCGCCGGTCGGGCCCGTCAGCAGCGCGGCGAGCGTCTCGGCGAGGTCGTGTTCCTGCGCGGTGACGAAGCGCCAGACGAGCATGTCGGCGTCGTCGCCGGCGCGGGCGATCTGTGCGGACAGGCACACGCCGCGGGCGTTGAGGCGCTCGACCTGCGCGGTGCCGTCGCGCCAGGCGGAGCGGCCGGCGTCGGCAAGCGCTGCGTTGCCGGCTTCGTCGAGCGGCAGGCCGGGGGGCGGCGGGAAGCCTTCGAACAGCGCTTCGTAGGCGTCGTTGGCGCAGACGAGGCGCCCGGCTCGGTCGGTGATCGCGAGGGCGTCGGTGCCGGCTTCGGCGACGGTGCGGGTGAGGTCCCAGTCGACCGGGCGCGGCGCGTCCCTGGCGACGGGGTTGAGCAGGCGCCACGCGATCAGCGCGCCGATGACGATGACGGCCGCGGCGAAGAAACCGGCGGCTGCGATCCAGCTGCCGACGAGGAGCAGCACGATCGCGGCGGCGGCGACGCCCGAGGCTATGGCGACGAGTGCTGCGTTGCGGGCGGGGGTGGGTAAAGCGAGCGATGCCATTGTGGGGGGTCATCCGCTGTAGCGGGGTTGGGCGTCAAGCGGGATGGTGGATTTGGAGGGACTGAGCTTGTCTCGCAGGCGGGAGACGGGAGGTGGGGGGGCGGGCACTTCCCCTCGTGCCTCCGCTTGCGGACTAGCTCTCATACCACCCCGGCGAAGGCCGGGGTCCAATTGGGGAACGTTGCTAACGAAAGACCGCGCTTCGTTACTGCGACCTTCCCAATTGGACCCCGGCCTTCGCCGGGGTGGTAGAGAAGGACACTTCAACCTTCTGCTCCCCCGCGGAGGCGGGGGTCCAGGGTTACGGAGGATAGCGCTTGTGGCTCCTGGGCCCCCGCCTCCGCGGGGGAACTAGGGGTCACCGCTAAACCGCGTCGGCGGTCTTTCTGCTCCCCTCCCTGGAAGGGAGGGGTTGGGGGTGGGTCGGCCTGTTGGTGGACGGTGCCCTCCCCAAGCGGCCTACCACCCCCTGCCCCTCCCTTTCAGGGAGGGGGGACCGTTGAGTGTTGGGCGGGCTTGCGTGCTTTGCCTTGCACCGGGCGTCGTCGCTTCTGCTCCCCCGCTATCGCAAGGGGAGTCGGCCCTACCATATCCGAACGCGCTGTTCCGGCGTGAGGTACAGCTTCTGCCCGGCGGTCGGCTTGTACGCCGCATACCAGGGGTCGAGGTTCCGCACGACCCACGCGCGCTGCTGCGACGGCGAGTGAGGATCGGTCAGCAACCGGTTGCGAAGGTTAGCCTCGCGGTAGTTGCGCCGCCACACCTGCGCCCAGCCGAGGTAGAAGCGCTGGTCGCCGGTGAAGCCGTCGAGGACGGGCGCGGTCTTGCCTCCCAATGCCGTGTGATACGCGTCGTACGCCACCGTGAGCCCTGCGAGATCGGCGATGTTCTCGCCCATCGTGAGCTGGCCCTTCACGTGCATGCCGGGCAGCGGTTCGTACGCGTCGTACTGCGCGCCGAGCTTGCCGGTGAGCGCCTTGAAGCCGGCAATGTCCTTGGGCGTCCACCAGTCGGTGAGCTGGCCCTTGGCATCGTACTTCGAACCCTGGTCGTCGAAATGATGGCTCAGCTCGTGGCCGATCACGGCGCCGATGCCGCCGTAATTGACCGCGTCGTCGGCCTTCGGATCGAAGAACGGCGGTTGCAGGATCGCGGCGGGGAAGACGATCTCGACCATGCCGAAATTGGCGTAGGCGTTCACCGTCATCGGCGTCATGCCCCATTCCCAGCGCTGCAACGGCTTGCCGAGCTTGGCAATATTGTCCTGGTGCTGCCATTCGTTCGCGCGCCATTCATTGCCGAACGCATCGCCCGACGTGATCGTCAGGCCGGAGAAATCCTTCCACTGGCTCGGATAGCCGATTTTCGGCGTGAAGGCGGCGAGCTTGGCGTGCGCCTTCACCTTGGTCTCGGGCGCCATCCATTCGAGCTTGTCGATCCGGCGGCCCATCGCGGCGAGCACGTTCTTGACGAGCTTGTCGGCCGCGGCCTTCGTCTCGGGCGGGAAATACTGCGCGACGTAGAGCTTGCTGACCTCGTCATCGAGCGCGCCCGAGGTGAACTGGACGCCACGCTTCCAGCGGGCCTCCTGCTCGGGCGTGCCGCCGAGGACGGTGCCGTAGAACGCGAACTGCTCGGCGTCGAACGCCTTGGGGAGGACGTCGGCATAGCCGTCGAGCGAGCGCAGGATCAGCTGGTCCTTGAGCACGCCGATCGGCGCGGTCGAGACGAGCTTGGCGATGCCGGTGATCGCCGAGGGCTGCGCGACGATGACGGTCGGGACGGGCGTGCCGATGCCCTTGAAATACGCGGCGAAATCGAAGCCCGGTGCGCGCTTGGCGAGATCGGCGACGGTCATCTTGTTGTAGGTCTTGGTGGCGTCGCGGCTGTCGACGCGGGTCCAGCTGACCTTGGCGATCTCGGTCTCGAACGCGAGCAGCGCGGTGGCGCGCACCTCGGCATTGGGTTCGCCGGCGAGGGTCAGCATCTTGACGATGTGCGCGCGGTAGGCGTTGCGCGCCTCGACCAGTTTCGCGTCGGTGCTGAGGTAGTAATCGCGGTCGGGGAGGCCGAGGCCGGACTGGCCTAGCGAGAGCGCGTATTGCTCAGGGAGCTTGTCGTCCTGGCCGACGCCGCCGCCGAACGGACCGCCGATCCCGGCGCGGTCGGCTTCGGCGAGGAGGGCGGGATAGCCGGCGCGGTCGTTCAGCGCGGCGATCTTCTTCAGCCACGGCCGCATCGGCGCGAGCCCCTTGGCCTCGATCGTGCCGGTGTCGAGGAACGTCGAATAGGCGCGGCCGATCTTCGAGTTCGGATCCTTCGCGGCGGTGTCGAGGATACCGCGGGTGCGCGTCTCGGACAGGTCGGACAGGAGGTTGAACGAGCCGTAGTTCGACTTATCCGCGGGGATCGGGGTGGTCTTGGCCCAGTTGCCGTTGGCGAAGGTGTAGAAATCGTCGCCGGGCTGGACGGTCTTGTCCATGCCCTTCTCGTCGAAGCCGAACGTCCCGTATTGCGCGCCGGTCGGGGCGGATGCGGGTTCGGAGGTTTGCGAGATGGCGGCGGTGACGCCGGTGATGGCGGTTGCGGCGAGTAGGCCGGCGACGATGAAGGACTTCATGGGGTTCTCCTAGAATTTCGTTGGCACACCCCCTCCAATACCACCTCCCCGGCGGAGGCCGGGGTCCAGTTGGAGAGGTCTTAGTAACGGGGACAGTCCGCCGTTACGTCTGTCCCCCTACTGGGCCCCGGCCTTCGCCGGGGTTGTGCAAGATCGGGGTATGCGGCGTGTAATTACCAGATGCGGACGCGGTTGGCGGGGGCGAGGTAGCTGGCCTCACCCGGCTTGGCGCCGAACGCGGCGTACCAGGGATCGAGGTTGCGGACCGTGAGGACGCGCTGGTGGCCCGGCGAATGCGGGTCCGACAGCAACGTCTGCTGGAGCGCCGCGTCGCGGAACTTGGTGCGCCAGACGCCCGCCCAACCGTAGTAGAAGCGCTGGTCGCCGGTCGTGCCGTCGATGATCGGCGCCTGCTTGCCGCCGAGCGACTTGTGGTACGCGTCGTACGCGACCGTGAGGCCCGCCAAGTCGGCGATGTTCTCGCCGAGCGTCAGGCCGCCCTGGATATGCTGGCCGGGAAGCGGTTCGTACGCGTCGTACTGCTTCACGAGCGCATCGGTGAACACCTTGAAGCGCGCGACGTCCTGCGGCGTCCACCAGTCGGTGAGCTTGCCGTTGAGGTCGTACTTCCGGCCCTGGTCGTCAAAGTGATGGCTGATCTCGTGGCCGATCACCGCGCCGATGCCGCCGTAGTTGACCGCCGGGTCCGCCTTCGGATCGAAGAACGGCGGCTGGAGGATCGCGGCCGGGAAGACGACCTCGTTCATCGTCGGGTTGGCGTAGGCGTTGATCGTCATCGGCGTCATGAACCATTCGCCGCGATCGATCGGCTGGCCGAGTTTCTTGAGGTCGCGATCATATTCGAACGCGTTGGCGCGCGCGACGTTACCGACGAGATCGCCGCGCTGGATCTGGAGCGCGGAATAATCGCGCCACTTGTCCGGATAACCGATCTTCGGGGTGAAGGCGGCAAGCTTGGCAAGCGCCTTGGTCTTGGTCTCGGGCGCCATCCATTCGAGGTTCCGGAGCCGCTCGCCCATCGCGGCGATGACGTTCTTGACAAGGTCGTCGGCTGCCGCCTTCGATGCGGGCGGGAAATACTTCGCCACGTACTGCTGGCCGATCGCCTCGCCCATCGCGCCCGACACGGTCGAGACGCCGCGCTTCCAGCGGACCTGCTGCTCGGGCGTGCCCGACAGCGTGGTGCCGTAGAACGCGAAGTTGGTCTTGTCGAAATCGCTCGACAGATACGGCGCGTAGGAACGCAGCACCTTGAGCATCGCATAGTCCTGGAGGACGTTGACCGGCGTATCGGCGAACACCTTCGCCTCGCCCGTTACCGCGCTCGGCTGCGCGACGAGATAGAACGGACGGCCGGTGACGCCCATCGCGGTCATGTACTGCGCCCAGGGGAAGCCCGGTGCCTTTGCGGCGAAGTCGGCGGCGGTCCATTTGTTGTAGGTCTTGTCGGCGTCGCGGCTCTCGATCCGCGTCCAGTGCGCGGTCGCGAGGCCCTTCTCCATGGTGAAGACGGCGGCAGCGCGGGCGGCGGCATTGGGCTCGCCAGCAAGCGTCAGCATCCGCGCGAGATACGCCTGGTACGCGGTGCGGACGGTCGCGAGCTTCGCGTCGTCCTTCAGGTAATAGTCGCGGTCGGGGAGGCCGAGGCCGCTCTGCCCGAACTGGACGACATAGGTGGTCGGGTCCTTGTCGTCCTGCGATACGCCGACCCCGACGAGGCCACCGACGCCCTGGCGCTGGAGTTTGGCGATCTCAGTGACGAGCGCGGTCTTGTCCTTGGTCGCCTTTAGCGCGGCGAGCATCGACTTGACGGGGGTCACGCCCTTCGCGTTGACCGCGGCCTCGTCCATGAAGCTGGAGTAGAAGTCGCCGACCTTGTCGCCGGGCTTGGTCGCTGCGGCATCGAGGATCGTACGGGTACGCGCGAGCGACAGGTCCTGGAGGACGTGGAACATGCCGTAGGACGAGCGATCGGCGGGGATCGGCGTGGTCTTCACCCAGCCGCCGTTTGCGTAGTCGAAGAAGTCGGTGCCCGGCGTCACGCTGGTATCACGGCCCGCCATGTCGAAGCCGAAATCGCCGATCTGCGGCTTGTTGGCGTCCTTGGCTGCGATGGGGCCCTTCGCGGCCTTCGCCAGTACAGGCGATGGGCGGTTGGTGCTGGGTTTCGTCTGGGCGAAAGCCGACGCCGCGGACGCGAGCAGGATCACGGTAACAATCGACTTACGCATCAAGAACCTCGGAGAAAGATCGTCTGGATGCCGTGTGTTCTACGCCGATAAGACGGTCCGTCAATTCCAACCGGTGTCAAATGTTACGAAACATTGCTGGCGCGATTGTCGTGGCGGTGCCGCCACTTGCGCGCGATCCACAACCGCCAGCCGAGCGCGCTGAGCGCATAGCCGCCGACCGAACACACGACCGTGATGACCAACAGGCCGAGCGCGGTGGCTGGGCCAGCCTGCATCAGCCAGGGGATCCATTCGGTGCGCGCCGCGGCGTCGGCGACGGGCTGGCCGGGGACGTGCGCGTCGAGGCGGAGCAGCGACGAGCCGATCCAATAGGCGGCGATCCAGAGCGGCGGCGTGGTCAAAGGGTTGGTGATGAAGGTGGTCAGCGCCGCGGTCGGCACGTTGGCGCGGAACGGAAGCGCGAAGATCGCTGCGACCGGCGTCTGTGCGACCGGGATCAGGATGCCCGCGACCATCCCCAGCGCGACGCCGCGCGGGACCGAGCGGCGGGTGAAGCGCCAGAGTTCGGGCGCGAGGACGCGGTGCGCGACCGGGCGAAGGAGACGGTTCTTCTCCATCGATTCGCGAGTCGGCAGATTGCGATGCGACCACGCCGCGAGACGCCCGAATATGCTCAAGACGATAGGGTCATCGACACCGGCGCCACGTCGGTTATCCGCGATCCCGCATGATCCGGCCCTGCTCGCGCTTCCAGTCCTGTTCCTTCACCGAATCGCGCTTGTCGTGGTTCTGCTTGCCCTTGGCGAGCGCCAGTTCGATCTTCGCGCGGCCCTTGGAATTGAAGTAGATCATCAGCGGCACGAGCGTCATGCCCTGACGCGCGACCGCCCCGAACATCTTGTTGATCTCGCGCTCGTGGAGCAGCAATTTGCGCGGGCGCTTGGGTTCGTGGTTGAAGCGGTTGCCGTGGCTGAATTCGGGGATGTTCGAATTGACCAGGACGACGTTCTTGCCCTTCACCTCGGCATAGGCCTCGGCGATCGATCCCTCGCCGCCGCGCAGCGCCTTCACCTCGGTGCCGGTAAGCGCGATGCCCGCCTCGAACACCTGCTCGATGTAATAGTCGTACCGCGCGCGCCGGTTCTCGGCGACGATCTTGGTCTTCTCGAAGGTCGGGGGTTTGGGACGTGCCATGGGACGCGCGATGTAGGAGGTCGGAGGGCTTAGGGGAAGCGGTGGGGTGCTATTGGCTGAAACAAACGCCGTTCTTCTTCGAACGCAGGAGGCCAGGGTTACACGCGGCGGTCTTCGTGATCCTGGGCTCCTGCTTTCGCAGGAGAACACGCAGGGGGTTTAGGCCAGGCCGGCGTGCGCCAAGGCTGCGTCGACGGCAGCGCGTGATGCTTGGAGGAGGCGATGGTGACTTCTCATTAGTCCAGCCCTCCCCTTCTTCGCCCCTCCCTGGAAGGGAGGGGTTGGGGGTGGGTCGGATTCCGCATGTCCTGGGGTCGGTGGCTCAAGCTGGCCTACCCACCCCCTGCCCCTCCCTTTCAGGGAGGGGGGACCGTCGTGGCTGGGTCAGATGAGGCGTGCGTGTTCGAGCGCTGCGTCGACCGCTGCGCGCGAGGCCTCCCCAGCGGGGGTCATCGGCAGGCGGAGCGTCTTCGGGAACCCCGACCGCACCTTCGTCATCGCGTACTTGACCGGGCCGGGCGACGCGTCTGTGAACAGCGCTTCGTGCAATGGATAGAGCTTATCCTGGTACGCCAGCGCCTTGACGAAATCGCCGGCCTGGCACGCCGCCTGGAACTCCGCGCAGAGTTTCGGCGCGACGTTGGCGCTTACCGAGATGCACCCGGTGCCGCCCATGACGTTGAACGCCAGCGCCAGGTCGTCGTTACCCGACAGCTGGCAGAAATCCGGCCCGCACGACGCGCGATGCTGCGAAACGCGGGCGAGGACGCCGCTGGCATCCTTCACGCCGACGAACACGTCCGGGAACGCCGCGACGATCCGCGCCAAGGTCGCCGGCTGGATGTCCGTCACCGTCCGCGCGGGCACGTTGTAGAGGATGATCGGCAGCGGGGTCGACACCGCCAGCGCCTCGAAATGGCGGAAGATGCCCTCCTGCCCCGGCCGGTTGTAATAGGGCGGCACCATCAACGCGGCATCTGCACCAGCCTCTTTCGCTGCGCGCAGATTGGCCGATGCGACACGCGTGTCGTTCGAGCCTGCACCGGCGATGACAGGGACGCGGCCCTTCGCCTGGTCGACGCAGACGCGGACGACGTGGAAATGTTCATCGTACGACAGGGTCGCCGCCTCGCCGGTCGTACCGCACGCGACCAGCCCCGACGAGCCCTCGACGATCTGCCATTCGATGAAGTCGCGATAGGCGGGTTCGTCGAAGCTGCCGTCGGCGGCGAACGGCGTGACGAGCGCCGGAATAGATCCTGAAAACATGCGGTGGCCTGCAGTCCTGTTGCGCCGGATGTCTTGCAAAATCCGGATTTCGTTCAGGACAGATACGGGTTCGATGCGTATGCTGTCCACATGGTAGCATCGATGTTTAAAACGAGCCTTCTCCTTGCAGTCGTGGCGGGGACGGCTGTTTCGTCCGGCGTGTTGGGCCAGGGCGGCGAGCAGACGCTGGATCGCTACAGCACGCAGTTGGCCAATATGGGCCCCAATGCGCAGCCGATGGCAACCGACGGCCCGATCGCCTCGACCATCGCGCAATGGCGGGCGTTGCAGCAGACCGACGCGCTGCCGTTCGACAGCTATGCGGGCTTCCTGATGGTGCATCCGGGCTGGCCCAACGAGACGGCCAATCGGCGTGCGGCGGAGCGCAAGGCTTCTATGGGCTCGCCGACCAGCGTCGTCGCGTTTTTCCGTCGTTACCCGCCGCAGTCCGCGTCGGGCGGCGTTGCCTATGCGCGGGCTTTGCAGGCGACGGGCGCGCGGGATCAGGCGTATGCGGCGGTGCGGACGGCGTGGCGAAGCAGCGGCCTGACACCGACCGACGAGGCGATGGTCGTGTCGGGCTTTCCGGGTGCGCTGACGCCGGACGATCAGGATGCGCGGATGGATGCGCTGTTGTGGGCTGGCCAGACCGGCGCGGCGCAGCGGCAACTGGTCTGGACGAGCGCGGCGCGGCGGCCGATCTTCGAGGCGCGGCTGGCGTTCCGGACGAATGCGCCGAACGCGTCGGATATCTCGGCCTCGACGCAGACGCTGTATGCGAACGACGCAGGGTATGTCGCAGACCGGGCGCAGTGGTTGCGCAATTCCGGGGCGAGCCCTTCGGCGCGCGCGTGGCTGGCGCGGCCTCGTTCGCTGGTGACGCGGCCGGGCAATGCCGCCGAGTGGTACGAGGTGCTCGTCACCAACGCGAACGGCGCGGCGAACGACGGGCAATACCAGGTCGCCTACGACATCGCGCGGCAGATCGACGACGCGTATCCGTTTGGCGCAGACATCGCGGCGAAATCCTATGCCGAGCGCGACGAATATACCAACCTCGCCTGGCTCGGGGGACGTGTGGCCATGAAGCAGCTTGGGCGGCCTGCGGACGCGATGACGTTGTTCGACCGGTATGCGCGGGGCTCGCGTTCGCCGCAGGTCCGATCGAAGGGGTATTATTGGGCGGGTCGTGCGGCGGAAGCGGCCGGGTTGGCGCCCCAGGCGGCTGCGTTCTATGGCCAGGCGGCGGGGTACCGCGATCAATATTACGGTCAGCTGGCGAACGAGCGTACCGGTCGGGCGCTGGTCGCGCCGCCGTCGGTCGCTTCGGTGGCGATCGATCCGGCAACGCGCGCGGCGTTCGATCGGCGCGAGGTGGTGCGTGCGGTGAAGTTCCTCGGGCAGATCGGCGACTGGCAGGACCAGACCGCGTTCGTCCGCCAGATCGCGGCGGATGCGACGACCGACACCGATCACCTGCTCGCCGCCGAGCTTTCGAAGAGCATCAACCGGCCGGACCTGGGCGTGATGGTCGGGCGGAGTGCGCTGGCTAACGGGCTCAGCGATTATTCCGCGGTCGGCTTCCCGATGGTCGCGGTGCCGGCGGGGTATGAGGACAACTGGACGATCATCCACGCGATCTCGCGTCAGGAGAGCCAGTTCGATCGCGCCGCGGTGAGCCACGCCGGCGCGCGCGGGCTGATGCAGCTGATGCCGGCGACCGCGCGCGAGCAGTCGGGTAAGATCGGGCTGGCCTACAACCAGGCGGCGCTGACGACCGATCCGAACATGTCGATCATGCTGGGCTCGAGCTATTTCCAGCGGGTGTATGCGAATTACGGCAGTTATCCGCTGGCGGTGGCGGCGTATAATGCGGGCGGCGGCAACGTGAACAAGTGGCTTCGCGCGAACGGGGATCCGCGGACCGGGGCCGTGGACATGGTCGATTGGGTCGAGGCGATCCCGTACCAGGAGACGCGCAACTATGTGCAGCGGGTGCTCGAGAACGCCGTGGTGTACGACCTGATGAACCCCGCTCGGGCGAAGAGCCGGGGGGCGGCGCGGTTGTCGTGGTATCTCGGCAAGAACCGGCCCGGTTGAGGTCTCGCTACCTCATAAGATTGTTCTCCCGCGAAAGAGGGAGGCCAGACTGGGCTCCCGCCTTCGCGGGAGAACATGGTAGGCGAGCGCATGGATCGCCCGAACTACATCACCCCCGCCGGCTACACGATTCTTCGCGAGGAATATGAGCACCTGCTCGCTGGCGAACGGCCGAAGCTGGTCGAAGTCATCTCGTGGGCGGCAGGCAACGGCGACCGGTCCGAGAATGGCGACTATATCTACGGCCGCAAGCGCCTGCGCGAGATCGACCGCCGGCTCGGCTGGCTGTCGAAGCGGATGAAAGCGGCCAAGGTCGTCGACCCGGCGGCGCAGGAAGATCGCTCGCGCGTGTGGTTCGGCGCGTGCGTAACGGTCGCGGACGAGGATGACGTCGAGCGGGTCCTGACCTTGGTAGGCGACGACGAGACCGATGCGAGCAACGGCCGGATCGGCTGGAACTCGCCATTCGCGCGCGCCCTGCGTGGCGCCGCGATCGGCGATGTGCGCCGGGTGGACCTCCCCGCCGGCGAGCGCGAATACGAGGTGATGGCGATCGCCTATCCCTGACCTCGCGATCCTACCCCGCTAGGGGGAGGTGGCTGGCGCTTGCCAGACGGAGGGGGAGGTGAGTGAAACATGTGTTCCGTGTCCTCCCCCTCCGTCACCTGCGGTGCCACCTCCCCCTGGCGGGGGAGGATCGTGAGAGCGCGTCCCGTCAACGAACCGTTTCGATCTACGCGAATTGACCTGGCCCCGCCCCCGTGTGACGTTTCGCCCACGCAACGACACTCGAGGATACCCCATGCCGATACCCGTCACCTGGTCCGCCCGCCTGCTCAGCGTCATGCGCATCGTCGTCGCGCTGGTGTTCTTCAGCCACGGCATCTCGAAGTTCTTCGGCCTGCCCCCCTTCCCGATGCCGATGAACCCGTTGCTGACGGTCGCTGGCGTACTCGAGGTCGTCGGCGGCGGTCTGCTGATCGTCGGCCTGTTCACACGGCCGGTCGCGTTCGTGCTGTCGGGCATGTCGGCGGTCGCTTATTTCATGGCGCACATGCCGAAGGGCCCCTTCCCGATCGCCAATGGCGGCGAGGCGGCGGTGCTCTATTGCTTCGTGTTCCTGTACCTTGCCGCAGCCGGTGGCGGCGCGTGGAGCGTGGACGCGGCGCGCGCGCGGGGCTAACCTTGCGCGCATGATCGATACCACAACGCGCAACGTCGCCCTCCTGATCGACGCGGACAATGCGTCCGCGGCGACCCTCGACCCGGTGCTGACCGTCCTTGCCGAGCTCGGCACGGTCAACGTCCGGCGGGTCTATGGCAACTGGTCCAAGCCCGCGCTGAAGGCGTGGAGCGACATGTCGATCAAGCACGGCATCGAGCCGCAGCAGCAGTTCGACCTGACCAAGGGCAAGAACGCGACCGACATGAAGATGACGATCGACGCGATGGACCTGCTGTTCCGCGGGCGCATCGACGGATTCGGCATCATGTCGTCGGACAGCGACTTCATGCCGCTCGCGACGCGCATCCGCCAGGACGGCATCCCGGTATATGGCTTCGGGACGAGCCGCACACCGGAGGGGTTTCGGCAGGCGTGCACGCGGTTCATCGACGTGGGCGCGCTGAACGAAACGTCGCAGGCGATGCCGGCTCCGACGCCAGCCCCCGTAGCCGGTGAAAAGGCCGCGCCCCCCGCGCCGGTCGCGCGGCCGAAGACCGCGCAGCCGATCGACGAGCAGGTGATCAAGCTGCTGATCGACGCGTACAATGCGGTGAAGCGCGACGAGAAGGGTTACGCGAGCGTTGCCGAGCTTGGCCAGCTTGCAGGGAACCGCTCGAGCTTCGATGCGCGCAACTATGGTTTCAATCGGCTGTCGGACCTGATCGAGACGATCCCGAACTTCCAGCACGAGCGCCGCGAAGGTGGACGCTCGTTCGTGAAACGGCTACGCTAAATCTTCCCCCCTCCCTGGAAGGGAGGGTTCGGAGGTGGGTCGGCTTCCGCATATCCGAACCGTGGAGACACGAGCCGGCCTACCCACCCCCAGCCCCTCCCTTTCAGGGAGGGGAGCGCGTTTCGCCTCACCCCGTAGGCTGCAACCGCCCGCCCGGCTCGCTCATGCCGTGCGCCTGTTCCTCGCTGTCGTCCGGCACGACCAGCGCGCCCTTCCGCCAGTTCCCGTAGCGATAATAGCCCGCCGCGATCGTCAGCGTCACGAGCGATCCGATCGGAAAGCTCCACCACAACGCATCCGCGCCGAGCCACGGTTTCGCGAGCAGCGCAAAGCCGATCCGCACCGGATACAGCGCGACGATCAGCGCGATCAGTGGTGCGATCACCGCGCCGTTTGCGCGGACGGTCGAGAACAGCACCATCGTCATGCCGAACAGGATGAAGTTCCAGCTCGCGATCAGCTGGATATGCCGTGCGATCGGCAGCGCGGGGCTGGCCGCGCCGATGAACAGCGTCATCACCGGTCGGTCGAACAGCAGCACCACGCCGACCATCGCGCCGGTCAGCGCGATGTTGAAGAGCAGGCCGTATTTGGTGATGTCGCCGACCCGGTCCCACCGACCCGCACCGATATTCTGCGCGGCCATCGAACTCACCGCGGCGCCGATCGCCAGCGCGGGCATCTGGATATACGTCCAGAGCTGCTGCGACACGGCGTATGCCGCCGCGGTATCCACGCCGAGCCGGTTGACCAAGCCGACCATCGCGAGGCCGGCGGTCGACATCACGAGCATCTGCGCGCCCATCGGCAGGCCTTTCCGGACGATCGTGCCGGTCAGCGCGCGCTCGGGGATGAGGTAGCGGAGTTCGTTGCCGCGTAGCCTCAGCGGCAGGTCGCGTTTGTAGATATAGATGACCAGCCCGAGCAGCGAGACGTGGCTGGCGATCAGCGTCGCCATCGCCGAACCGGCGATCCCCATCTGCGGGAACGGCCCGATGCCCGCGATCAGCAACGGGTTGAGGCCAGAGTCGAGGATCGCGCTGAGCAGCATGAACCATAGCGGCGTCATCGAATCGCCGGTGCCGCGCAGCCCCATCATCAGCAGCACCATCATCATCGACGCGGGCAGCCCGAGGAAGATCACCCGCAGATACGCGAGCGCGAGCGGCATCGCGTCGCCGGGGGTGGCGAGCAGATGCAGGATCTCGGGCGCGAACACCCAGCCGAGCGCGGCGATCACGATCGCACCACCGAGGACCAGACCGACCGCGGACCCGAACGCCCTGCGCGCCCCCTCCAGGTCGTGACGGCCGAAGCTCTGGCCGACCAGGATCGTCGCCGCCATGCCGAACCCGAACACCGCGCCGAAGGTGAGGAACATGATGATGTTGGCGTTCGAGGTCGCGGCGAGTGCCCCCTCACCCAGATAGCGCCCGACCCAGATCGCGTTGATCGAGCCGTTGAGGGATTGGAGGATGTTGGAGCCGAGTGTCGGCAGCGCGAAGGCGAGCAGCGTGCGGCCGATGTGTCCGGTGGTGAGGTCGCGCTGGCCTGGCTTGCCGCGAGGGCGGTCGGGCTTTGTGCCGAATGGTTCTTGGGAAACGTTGCTGGTTTCGACGTCGGGTGGAAGGTCACTCACACAGTCTCTCCGTCAGGCCGAACTCGGTCCGGCATATACCGGTGAATGAGCAGGCGCCCGGTCATGTCGAGTGCCTAGCCGCGGAGTGAACTCCGGAACAAGCTGGTAGGTCCCGGGTGCGAACCAAGGAAGCCTTGTTTCCCCGCGAAGGCGGGGATCCAGACTGGGCTCCCGCCTTCGCGGGAGAACAAGATGGCAGGGACATACCTTACGCAGTAGAGCCGCCCCCCCCGAACCGTCACCCCAGCGAAAGCTGGGGTATCCCGTTATCGGCCGGCCGGTGTAGTTACTCACTGCGATACCCCAGCTTTCGCTGGGGTGACGGATTGGGTTTGAGTGAGACGGCGGTACGACACGCATTCCCCTCCCGCTTGCGGGAGGGGTCAGGGGAGGGTGCGACGTACGTACTGGCGTCCGGCTTTTGAGGCACGCCCCCCCCAACCCCTCCCGCATGCGGGAGGGGAGCAGGTTAGCCCAGGCGTCCCAGTGCCGCCTGCAACCGCGCAGCTTCGGCGGCCTTGTCGGCGTGGTCGGCCTTGGCCTTCTCGACTGCTTCGGGCTTGGCGCGTTCGACGAAGCTGGCGTTGCTCAAGCGGCCGGACAGCGCGTCGCGCTCCTTCTCGGCTGCCGCAATCGCCTTGGTCAGGCGGGCGCGTTCGGAGTCGAGGTCGATGACGCCTTCGAGCGGCAGGACGAACGTTGCCTCGTCGACCACGACCTGTGCCGCGCCACCGGTGGCTTCGCCGTCGGCATGCGTGACGCGGGCGAGACGCGCGAGTGCCGGCGCCTGGCGTTCCAACCGCGCCAAGGTCGTTGCGTTCGCATCACGGACGTGGAGCGGCAGGCGCGCGCCCGGCGGCACGTTCAATTCATTCCGGGCGGTGCGAATTTCCTGGACCAGGCGGATCAGCCAGTCGACTTCCTTGCTAGCCTCGGGATCGAGCGAACGCGCATCCGCCATCGGCCATTGCGCGACGATCAGGTCGTGCTCGCGCGGGTGAGCGGGGTCGGCCATCGCGTGCCACAGTTCCTCGGTGATGAACGGCATGAACGGGTGGAGCAGCACCAGGATCTGGTCGAGCACCCAGCCCGCGACCGCCTTCGATTCAGCATCGATGACACCGCGCTCGTCGCCGACCATCTGCGGCTTGATGAGTTCGAGATACCAGTCGCAGAAACGGCTCCACGCGAACTGGTAGATCGCGTTGGCGGCGCCGTCGAAGCGGTAATCGGCGAGCGCGAGGTCGACCGTCTGGACGGTCGCGATCGTCTCGGCGATGATCCACTTGTTGACCGCCAGCTCCGCACGCGGCGCCTCCAACGTCGTGCTGGCGACGATGCCGTTGGCCTGTGCGAACCGGGCGGCGTTCCACAGCTTGGTGGCGAAGTTGCGATAGCCCTCGACGCGCTTCTCATCCATCTTGATGTCGCGGCCCTGGCTTTCCATCGCCGCCATGAAAAAGCGCAGCGCGTCGGCGCCGTAGGTGTCGATCAGCCCGAGCGGGTTGACGACGTTGCCCTTCGACTTCGACATCTTCGCGCCGTCCGCCGCGCGGACGAGACCGTGGAGGTAAAGCGTGCGGAACGGCACGTCCTTCATGAAGTGCAGCCCCTGCATCATCATCCGCGCGTTCCAGAAGAACAGGATGTCGAAGCCGGAAATGAGCACGTCGTTCGGGTAGCGACCGCCGAGCTGCTTCTGCTCCCTCTCCCCTGCGGGGACAGGGTCGGGGTGAGGGGTCGTACCGGGCATTGCGCTGCTTGGCTGCCCCTCACCCTGGCCCTCTCCCCGGAGGGGAGAGGGAACGGCACCCTCCTCGGGCCAACCGAGTGTGGCGAAGGGCCAGAGGGCGGAGGAGAACCACGTGTCGAGGACGTCCGGATCGCGAAGAAGCGGGATAACCTCGCCGCGGCTAACCTGCTCACCGTTCTCTCGCATGAAAGCATCCATACTTGGACGATCGTCAAATATCCGCAGCTGCTCACTCGCGACCTTGCGTCCGTAGAGTTCAGTCAATTTTGCAGGTATTTCCGCCTCAGTCTCGCAAACAACGGCTTCCTCTACACGTAGTTTGGCAGCGTCTTGGGACGCGTCGCCGGAACTCACCCACCCGTGCATGTATCCGGCGTCGGTTTTTTTCGGCGCGAACCACGCCGGAATCCGATGCCCCCACCACAATTGCCGCGACACGCACCAAGGCTGGATGTTGTCCATCCAGTTGAAGAACGTCTTCTCCCAAGTCTTGGGCACGATATCGATCGCACCGGTCCGCACCGCCTCGATCGCCGGCTGGGCGAGCGTCTTCGCGTCGACATACCATTGGTCGGTCAGCCACGGCTCGATCACCACGCCCGAGCGGTCGCCATACGGCGTCTGGATCGTGCGCGGCTCGGCGTCGTGCTCTTCGCCGTCCTTGTCGACATGCGCGATCAGGAAGCCTTCGGCCTTCAGCCTCGCAACGACGGCTTTGCGCGCCTCCGCGGTCGTCAGCCCGAGCAGCTCGGCGGGGATCAGCCCGTCAGACACCTGGACGACGCGCGCTTTGGCATCGAGCATGTTGAGCATCGACCCAGCGGCCATCCCTGCCCGCTTGCCGACCTCGAAATCGTTGAAGTCGTGCCCAGGCGTGATCTTCACCGCGCCAGAACCGAGTTCCGGATCGGCGTGGTCGTCGGCGATGATCGGGATCAGCCGTCCGCTGATCGGCAGCTTGACCTGCTTGCCGATCAGCGTGGTGTAGCGCTCGTCGGAGGCGTTCACCGCCACCGCCATGTCGGCGAGCATCGTCTCGGGCCGCGTGGTCGCGACCTCGATGAAGCCCGATCCGTCTTCGAGCGGATAGCGGAGGTGCCAGAAGCTGCCCTTGATCTCGCGCGTCTCGACCTCGAGGTCGCTGATCGCGGTGCCGAGGCCCGGATCCCAGTTCACGAGGCGCTTGTCGCGGTAAAGCAGCCCGTCCTTGTGGAGGTCGACGAACACTTTCAGGACGGCCTTCGAGAAGCCCTCGTCCATCGTGAAGCGCTCGTTCGCCCAGTCCATCGAGCAACCAAGCCGGCGGAGCTGCTGCGTGATCTCGCCGCCGCTTTCTTCCTTCCACGCCCAGACCTTCGCAACGAACTCCTCGCGCGTCAGGTCGGTGCGCTTCTGCGGCGGGGTCAGCGCACCCATCTGGCGCTCGACCACCATCTGCGTCGCGATGCCGGCGTGATCGGTGCCGACGACCCACAACGCATCCTTGCCCTTCAGCCGCGCGTGACGCGTGAGGATGTCCTGCAGCGTGTTGTCGAGCGCGTGGCCGATGTGCAGCGAACCCGTGACGTTGGGCGGCGGGTTGACGATCGTCCACGGCTCGGCGTTCGGACGGTCGGGGCGGAACTGGCCGCTCGCCTCCCAATGCGCGTACCAGCGCGATTCGATGGAGGACGGGTCGAAGGTTTTGGGAAGCTCGCTCATGGCAATGGCCTTAGCGAGCGTGGTGGGGCTAGGCCAGCCTTGGGGAGCGTGTGGGGTTTGGAATTGGCGTTGCCGCGCTTCAATCGGCCTACCCACCCCCGGCCCCTCCCTCTCAGGGAGGGGAGCAGTTTGACGTTAGGGCTGCTGGTTCATGATCTTGGCGATCTCGCGCGAGACCATGTCCTCGACCATGTTGGGGAGGTTCGCGTCGATCCATTCGCGCAGCATCGGGCGGAGCATTTCGCGCACCAGGCCCTCGAGCGTGCCGTCATTGCCTGTGTCGGGTTTTACCATCATCCGCGTCAACGCTTCGAGCGGCGCGCGCGTTGCAGCGGCGGTCTGGCGCGAGACGATCGGCTCGGCGGCCGGCTCCGGCGCGTGCTGCGGCTTGGCGGCGGGTTGGCGCGGTTCGGGATGCCGCGGCTCGGATTGCCGGGCTTCGGCCGCAGCATCGACCGAGGTCAGCACCGGGGATTTCGGCGTGCGAGGCGTACGCTCAACCATAGGCATCGGATCGCTCAGTTCGAGAATTTCGTCATCGTCGATTTCATCATCGGCATAGCCGGCGCCGAAGTCGTGGCCGTGAACTCCGGACTCACGAACGGACGATTCACGCGAGGATGGCTCGCGATACGCGGCCTCGCGGTGGTCTTCGCGGTGATCGTGCTCGACGGACGAAGATCCGACACGCGCCGGGCGGCGCGACCGGCCTGGCACGTCGCCCTCTTCGGCGATGATGCGTTTGATCGACGAGAGGATTTCCTCCATCGACGGCTCGCCGTTCACGTCCCCCATCCGGACCATCCCAAACCCCGTAGCCGCGCGCACCCCTATTGGCGGCTCGGCGCGTCCTTACCTGTCGTCAAGGCGGGGTTCCTGTCAACCGGCGTATCGAGCAACGGGTCGTCCTGCGCCTGGACCGTCGCATTCTGGGCGGGCGACTGCGCGGTGCTGGTCGCGATCGGGCTCGGATCGCCGTCGCTGCCGAAATCCCAGATCTTGTGATGGACGCGGTCGTAATTCGCGACCGGATCGTACAGCACGCCGCCATCAAGCCCCAGGTCGCGCGCCTCGGCCTGGCCCATCGCGGCCAGCAGCGCGAACCCCGCGACATAGGCGTCGCGTCGCGCGGTAACGAGCGTCACCTGGCTGTTGAGCAATTCCTGCTCGGCATTGAGGATGTCGAGGATCGTGCGCGTGCCGACGCTGTTCTCGGCACGGACGCCCTCGAGGCTGAGCTTGTTGGCGTTGACCGCGGTTTCCGACGACTGGATCACCTGCTCGGACGAGCGCCAGACGGCGTAGGCCGAGCGCGCCTGCGACACGACGCTGCGCTCCGTGGCCGTGACGTTCTCGATCGCGCGGCCGCGCAACGCCTCGGCCTGGCGGACCTGCGCAGCGGGGCGGCCACCCTGGAAGATCGGCACCGTCAGCGACAATCCGCCCTGCGCCGCGGTGCCCGACGGCTCCACGCCCGAGCCGAAATTGCTCGAGCCGAGGTAATTGTAATAGCTGCCGCCGCCGGTTGCGCTCAGCCGTGGCAGGCGATTGGCCTTGGCGACGCCGATGTCGTAGCGCGTCGCGTCGCTTTCCTGCGCGGCGGCGATCAGGAACGGATTGTTTTCGAGCGCGACGCTCACCGCGACCTGCGGCGTCGACGGCAGGTGCGGCAGGGTCGGCGGCGTATCGAGCGTACCCGCCGGCGTGCCGACGAGCCGGATATAGCTCTCGCGGCTGGAGATCAGCGTCGCCTGCGCCGACTGGAGCTGCGCGCGCGCGAGGGCGAGCCGCGCTTCGGACTGCGCGACGTCTGTACGGGTCAGGTCGCCGACCTGGAACCGGTCGCGGCTCGCCTGGAGGTTGACGTCGAGCACGCGCACGTTCTGCGTGTTGAGCCCGACGATCGCCTCGTCGCGGATCACGTCCATGTACGCGCCGACGACCGACGTGAAGAGATCCGATTCGGTACCGCGCAGGGTGGCCCGGCCGCTCTCGACGCGCGTCTTCGCCGCCGCGACCGAGTTGCGCACGAGCCCGCCGGTGTAGATCGGCACGCTCACATTGGCGCTGCCCTGGGCCTGGCGGGCCGGCGAGACGAAGCTGTTCGAGGCGACCAGCACGTTCTCGGTATAGGTGCCGCTTGCGTTGATCGACGGCAGTCCCGAGGCGCGCGCGATCGGCACGTTCTCGTCGGTCGCGCGCAGCGTCGCGCGCTGGCCAGTGAGCGTCGGGTTGGTGTTGTACGCCTTGACGAGCGCCTCGCGCAGCGTTTCCGCCTCCGCCACCCCCGCTACTGATACAGCGCTATAGAGCAGCGCAACACCCTGAAACAGGTAACGGACTTGAGCGGTGCGCGGCATGGGTCTGGCTCAGAACTTGAAGGGCTTGGGCGTTTCGAACCCGGGCAGCGTCACGCATTCGACGTCGACGAATGCGACCAGCGCGAACCCGCCATCGGTCTTGCGCCCCGACGCGAGCCGGGTCAGGCCGCGCTCTGCGATCCCGGCGGCGACGCGACCATCGGTGCGGACCTGCGCGATCAGCGCGTCCGGCACGGAGTCGATCGCACCGTCGACGATCAGCACGTCGTACGGCGCCCTGCCCGGATGCCCCTCGGCCATCGGCCCCTCGACGAGTTCGACGTTGCCGACCCCGGCCAGCGCGGTCCGCGCGACCGCCAGCAGCGCCGGGTCGCTCTCGACCGCAACCACCGAACCGACGATTTCCGACAGCACCGCGGCGGTATAGCCGGTCGCGGCACCGATCAGCAGGACACGGTCCGTCGCGGTCAGATAGGCCTCGGTCAGCAGACGGCCGGTCGCCATCGGCAGGTTGGCGTAGCGACCGCCACCCAGCGGTATCGCGGTATCGCGGTAGGCGATCGACCGGACGTCGGCGGGCATGAACTGCTCACGCGGCACACGCGCCATCGCCGCGACGACGCGCTGGTCGTTGACGGCGTTGGTCCGCAACTGGCTCGCGACCATCGCATGCCGCATGGCGTCGTAGGTCGCGGGCGACGTCCCGGCATCGGCGACGCCGGAACCACCGGCCTGGCCATCGACCCGGTCCGTTGCGAGAAGGCCGGTATCGAGACCGGTATCGAGAATTGTCGTCGTCATGGCCCATCCTGTCGCACAGCTGTTTTAGTTGTGCAATACACTTGTTGCGTATCGCCGTGATATCGCGCGACCGGCGCCACGCCAAGCACGGGTTGGTCGGATTTCGCCCAGCCGGGCACTGCGTTCGAGAAAACGCGGATCTGGAGCCGACCATCGCGGGATGAAACGGGCGGCATGAAAAGGAATGTAGGCGCCCCGCCCGCCCGTGTGACACCGAGATGCCGCGAGCGGAGCGCCGAGGGTGCACGCGGAAGACCTTGGCACTACCTCTGACGCCGGTTTTAGCAGGAAATCCCGGCAGCGTCGCCCGAAATGACCCGCTGCGACGTCGCTTTGCGCTCGCCGCCGTGCGCGTCCGTCCGCGCCGGCGCGGTGGCGAGGTCGTGCAGCGCCTGGGTCGGCGACCCGAGCACGGCATTGCGCGCACGCAGGCTCGCCTCGAGGAACGGCTTGGTCAGCGCCATGAACCGGCGTGGCGTCATGCCCAGGAACGTCCCCGAATCGCGCAGGAAGTGCGACGCATCGAAATAGCTGCCGTCGATCAGCGCGTAGTCCGCCTTCTCGCCCCCGGCCATCACCCGCAGCAGCGATCGCAGGAACCGGGCGCGCATCAACAGCATCTTGGGCGGAAAGCCGAAATGCCGGACCGACAGCCGGCGAAGCGCATGAGTCGGGATGTCGAGCCGATCGGCGGCGGAGGCCATGTCGGCCGGCCCGTCGGTGGCGAGGATCTCCATCAACGACCGGATCTGCGGCGCATCGACATGGACCGGCCCCAGTCGCGCCAGCAGCAGCGCATCCAGGATCGGCGCGACCTGCGCGTCGTCCGCCGCACCTTGCAGCGCGACGACCAGTCGATCGGTGAAGCTGCGCCCCAGCACATCCTCGAGCGGGACGATCCGATTGCGAAAATCGCCCGCCGGTCGCTTGGACAATCGTGCCCAGCCGAGCGCGCTGATCCCGAAACCGATCATGATCCCGCCATGCGTGACCGCCTTCAACGCCTGGCTGGTCGGCCCGAACAGGCTGGCGGTCGGCAACGGATCATAGGTCCGCCGACCGATCGTCACCGCGATCGGCCCCGCATCGATCGCGATACGCACGTTTGCGGTGCCCGGCAGGAACCAGTCGACCTGCCCCTCCCCGCTCAATCGGTCGCCGGACGCTACGGTGGAGCGGTAGACATGATAGCCGGTGATACAGTCGGCGAGCGCCGCCGCCGGGCGGTCGTACCGGATCGCCATGCCGTAGGGCATCGCGAAGACCGCATCCTCGACATCGGGAGCATTCGTGCCGCCCGTAACCTCGTCCGTTCGCACTCGACCCGCCCCCGCGCCATTCTCGTTATGATTCACGGCACTAGAGAAGGAACCGAAGGGGAGCGAGTCTCGAAATCGTCACTCTTGCCCAATTCGCCGCGCAAGGACTCCGATCCGGGCTCGATCGCATGCCGCGGCCCCACCACGCGGAACCGATCAAGAATAATCCGCCACCGCGCCAACTGACGGTTGACCGCACGACAAAAACGAAGCATTTGCGCCGCCTTCACGCAATCGGGGCCCGATGGCGGAGTGGTGACGTAGAGGACTGCAAATCCTCGCACCCGGGTTCGATTCCCGGTCGGGCCTCCACCTTCTAAGATTTTCGTATATAAACGAAGACGTTAAAGGATTTTGGTGTCTAACATGTCCAAGTGGTTAGACACTTACACGTGTGATCGATTGCGCTGAACGGTGGCATCTCACTTCCCGACAGCAGCCGCGCCAGCTGAGCAACCGTTGATGCTTTGGTCAGCGACGTGTGATTTGAAACATCGGATCGGCGAGACCTATTACGGTTACCATTACACATGGTGCAGCCCTGTTTTCGAGGCAGCCGCAGCGCCGCAGTTTGCGCTTGGGGCTAAACAACCGCCCTCTTCTGATCCCGTCACGATTTACCGACAGCTGCACGCCGCGGTAAAAGGCAAAGATCGTCACGACCCGAAGATTGCCGGGTACCGCAAATCGTTACGCGCCATCGCTTTGAAGATGCGCGATGAAGGAAAGCTATCGGCAGAGTACGCCGCCGAGATTGTGACTCGAGTCCGCTCAGCCGAGTTCGTTGATTGGAAGCCGCTGATGTATGTCATTCCATACTCCGTGGTCGCACCACGGGTACAGCTGGTTCGGCTCAGGGATAGAGCGAGCGACGAACCCGAATATGTGATACCGGATCTGAAGCGCGAAGAGTTCCACATCATCGAGTTGATGCCATGCCTATAGCCGCTCTCGAAGGCCTTGATCCGAAAACGGCCGCAGCAGTGCTCGTTGAAGCCGCCCTGCAGGTTGGGCCTCATATTTCGCACGACCGTCCATCTGTATGGCAAACTCAGGTCGACGAGGTACTGGACGAGTTGAGAACGCGCCTTAATTTGTCTGCTACGGACGTCGATGCCCGCGCACATCAGCGCCTGGACGATGCTCTGGCGGACGAAATCGATAGAGTTGCGTTTTCAGACATCGAGCTCTCAAAGGCGCGACGTTCGCTAGGTTCGACTGGCGAACTTTCTGCCGGAGGGTATCGGGTACGCTTTCAAGGTAACTTTTTAGCGACGTTCAAGGAAGACGAGAAGTTCATTCGCCGATGCATCGATAGCGCTGAATTTACGCAGCATGTGAACCCGGCTTTTGAGTGGGAGGACCGCTTCGACGATTACCGAATCAGCCTATTCATGAAGAAGGCGAAGGCTAAGTCGGGCGAGCATTGGGTAATCGTGCAAGCAAATCGCATTAACGATGAACTACACGTCATTGCCGCATGGCGTGCGTTTCCGCGCGTCTTGAACTTAGAAAGTCTGGTTCAGCCACTGGACGTACTGCGGTCATTTGCCCTGCATTACGGCGAAATAATTAAGGCGCCCGGACATCCCGCCAAGGCGTTCCTCGAAAATATCGATCTTGGCGCCTGGAATCGTGATCGGTTTAGTGAAAATAATCGAGTAGCAGAGCCCGTAATAAATCGATTTAAACCCCAAACCTACTACGTTGAGACCGGATATCGAACGCCAGCAGGACGAGCAATATTGGCCTGCGCATATTCGATAGACGCAGAACTATACCGACCTGACTTGAGAAAGTACGCCTATTAGGAGATTTCATAATTTTGAGATTTCGCCGGGGTTAGCACTGTCATTTATCTGCGCTTCCCAGCTCGCCAATTGACGGATGGCGTGATCTGCCATTCGTCGCTGGTCGACGGCCCGCGTATAGGTCGCAACCTCAGCGTCGTTTTCATGGCCAGAAACGGACTTCAACGTCTGATTGCCCATATGTAGCTCGGCAAGCCGGCGCATCATCGCCTTACGAAGCCCGTGCGCGGTGCACTGCGGCAGTCCAGCTTCGTCACACTGATCACGAAACCAGTTTCCGAATCCGGGGTTTGAGAATGGCTTCCCGTACTCGGTGACCAGAAAACACAGGTGCCCCTTATCGGCGATCGGCATTGCGACGATCGCTTCTAGCAGCTGCGGCGCGACCGGAATGCCTAGTTCACGCCCGCCCTTCGTCTGCGAGAACTCAACCCGGCCGTCCCGGATGTGCTGACGTCCCATGCGGATCGCATCGACTCGACGCTGGCCCGTCCAGAGCATCAACTCCATCGCAAGACGCGGCTTGCTGCCGATCGGATGGTGAGCGCGGTATTGAGCTATTTCGACCTCGGTCCAGGTGTGAAAGCCCTTTGATCGTTCGCCTCGGGCGACCTTCACCCGCTCTGCCTGATTGACTGGGTTGTCGGAGCGCATCTTCAGCTTCACGGCGAAATCGAATAGCCGGACCAACTCCTTGCGAAGTTTGCGCGCCGCCTCGACACCGCCCTCCATGCGCTTACCGACGAGCACCTTCGGGAGCTTGGCGGCGACGATCGCGTCGATATGCTCAAACCCGATCCGCGCAACCGGCTTGGCGCCATACGATTCGCGGAACCGACATAGGATCGCCCTCACCTTTGCCTGCGTTGCTACCGTCGGTCCGAGCCGGCTTGGCGTAGCAAGATACCGGGTAACCAGATCGTCGATCGTGCCTGGCGCCGCGCGCTCGATCGCGACGGCGACGCTGCTCTCGGGAGCATCCAAGAACCCACGGTACTCCTGCCGGAATTCCTCGGTCCCGAGCGCGGACGCAAAGTAACGACTCGTGTACCCCTTGCGCCGGAAGCGGAAGCGCTCCTTGCCATGGCGGTCTCGAAAGACAGTCACGTACTGAGGGAGGAACCTACGCTTTGCCATGTAGCACGCTATCCCACGGGTTCGGATCAACGGGAGGCGCGACCGATTCGCTAAGGATGACGATCTTCCCGTTCGGATCAATCTCTATGCGTCCGACCATCATGCCGGCTTTCGTCGCGCCACGCACTGCGCGTGTCACGTCAGCCTCCTTGAAACGTGCCGCGGCGCTCATGCTGCTGCCCTTTCATGTGGGAAATAGCCCATCTTTCGAAGCTCGATATTGGCGAAGGTGATCGCGCGGCGGTTGCAGTAAGGCGCGCGCTGCTGCCACCAGAGCATCGCTTCCAGCGCGGCTGCGTAGCTCTCCCAGTGGAGATAGGGCAGGACGCGCGCGGTCGTGGTGTCGTGCATGTCGACGAGCGCCCATAGCTCCGCCAGCGACCGAACGAAGAACCGCTCGCCGTATTCGCTGACGACCGCCTGGCGCGCGTTGTCGCGCCGCTTCGTCGCTCCGGAAAGAACTGCCTTCAGGTCCGCGACCTTCTCCTCGTCGGTCGCGCCCTTGATCGGCGGAAGCTCGATGCGCGCGTAATGCGCCCAGTCGTCGGCGATGGCGGTTGAGATCCGCAGGCGGGTGGCGGCGTCCTTAGCGGACAGCTTGCCGGCCGCGACCAGCGCGGGGTCACCTTCCGCCCGGTTCTTGCGGACGTCCTCGGCGACGATCGCCATCTCGGCATCGGCGTAGAGGAAGCGAGGACGTTCACTCATCATAGCGGATCGAACCCAGTAAGGATGCGCAGGATCATAAATGCAGGCCATTCCATCCGGCCGCGGCCGTCGTTGGCTGCGCGATCCTCGTCGCGGTAGCGTTGGACCAGCGTGGCGTAATACGACGAGGCGGTTTTGCCGGCTTCTCTCGCCTCTGGTGTGCCTCGGGTGCCGTTGCGCGTGATCCGTGCGACCATCCCAAGCGGCGTCAGCACGCGACCTCGCGTCGTGGCGCGATTGTTCCAGTCGACGGTATGGGCCGGCTTGCAGAACAGCTGATTGACCACCTTCGGCTCGAAGGGCTTCATGCACTGCTCATCGAGATGGGGAAAGAGAGGTGGTCGATCGCCTGGGTAGCCTACGGGCTCGCCACCGCGTTCCACGAAACCGGTGCCGCCATGCAGCCGGTTCGCGAGTCGCCGCGCGTTTCGGAGGCATGGCGGAAGAAGAACCTGCGGTACTGGCCTTGGTACGGCCGCGGTTATCCGCAGACGACTTGGGAGACGAACTACCGGAAGATGGACAAGCGTCTCGGCCTGAATGGTACGCTGATCGCAAACCCGGATCGGATGCTCGAACACCGGATCGCGGCCCTTACGATGGTCTATGGCATGGCCGAAGGCCTGTTCTCCGGCCGGAAGCTCGGCACCTATTTGCCGGTGGAATTAGGCACGAGAGCACAGTTCGTGGCGGCCCGGCCGATCATCAACTCCACGGATCGAGACGAACTCGTCGCCGGCTACGCTATGTCGTTTCAGGCTGCGCTGGTCGCGGGTGGTTGGGCGTAGGGTCCGCTCTCCCTTTCGCCAGTGCGTCGATCAGCTTGATGTCGTGCGGCACGCCTACGTCTTGGCAGATGCGCGAGAACTGCGTGCCTGCCCACGTCACCCGGAGGTCTGGTGGCTGACGATCGCGCCCAAGCAAGGTCAGCCAGAGCGTGTCGAACGGGTCGCGGTTCTTCGATAGGCAAGCTGAGTACAGGTATGCCAGCGCCAGCCGTACGCCGTGCTCGGGCGGCTTCAGCGGACCGCCGGTCTGTAGCTTCCTGATCGCATCGTCCAGCACTACTAGCGCAATGAACGTGGTTCGGTTGGGCTTGGGCACGGCATCATCGCTCCGACTCGTCAGAGCGACGCTGTATCGAGTTCTGCGTTTGTTCTCAATTCGCGCCGCGTGCCAATGCGGCCGTGATTTGATCGACGTCAGCAGCAACCCAGCTTCGATCCTCGACCGCGATGTGGCCCAATGCCAGACTTGAAGATGCCCTACGACATACCCTATTAACCCGTACCGAATAGCAAGACGCGTACGGCGAAGGGTTTAGATATGCACTGGCAAGCGGATAGCATTAAGGCGGTGCTGTTCACAGCTCCGTTTGGATCTCATCGTGACGCGTCTGAGCTCTGGGCGGAGGCCTTCCCCGGCGACACTCCGGACGGGTATCAACGTAATCCAAGCGCCCCAAATCTGCAATCTTCCGCCTCAGGTGAGCGCTACGGCTTCGTAATAAACGTTACCGCCCAGGTTGGTCAGATATCGGTCGTCGCGACACCTGTCTTCCGCCAGGTGCCAGGGCTGGTGATGCCTGGACTTACCCCGCCGCGAATAGCTGAAGTTACCGACGCTACATACATCGCCGTGGAAGCGATGAAGCGCCTTGCGCCTAGTTTTCAAGCCGCACGGATAGCGTTGATATTGGAGTTGGCGAAAACTGCGGTTGGTGTTGTTACCGCGGACATGATGTCCGAGGAACTTCCTAATGTTCCGTTTCCGCCGGGATCAATTGAACCATCTTTTCAGTTTAACTCTCTCGCACCACTACCCTCCGCTCCCCATATAACTTTAAATCGCATCTGTATTTGGAGTTCTGGTCAAGTAGGTTTCTTTGGCGGGAACATGCCGGGCGTACCAGCTAACGGACCAATGGCGATGAGCAGCTTTATTGGGTTCAATGTCGACGTCAACACGTCCCCAAGCCAAAACCTTTTCGGTGTTAACCTAACCGATGCGTTTGATTGCCTTCGATCAGAAGCTCTCAGTATCGCCGAAAACCAAATGCGCCACTTCCTGTGACCGCCGACGCACGCGCAATCGTTGATCCATCTTCTGCAATCTGGAAAGCTGTCGTCGAGGGATCGAACCTGGCTGCTGAGCCGGGCCTATCAGTTCGAGGACAGCATTATGCGCAAGATGTAAGTATAGTTACTTCAGATTACAGGCTTCATAAATCGCTCCTGACAAGCAGCGCTGCCGCAGTCGAAAACCTTAGCCTTTCATGTTACGTTCGTTTTAGTTCCGCACATGTGATCCCATCGTCGAATAGCGCGACGTCGCTATCATCCTTGGCGGACAACTATTACGCACGCGCTGCAAGCCAAATATCCCAGCTTCGCGGAGCGACGGATGACTTCGGCGATCAGCTTATGGAAGAGGCTGCGATAGATACCGCGGAAGCTATATTGAGTAATCTAAAGCGGGCAAACTACACTCCACCTGAGGTAAGCTGGCATGGCGGCGATGCCGTTGTCATGCTCTGGACAGCAAAGGATATGACCTTCGCGATTACCGTAACCGATGGGGAATGGGGTTACGTGGCTCGTCGAGCAGGCAAGCAAATCCGCGAGGACGACTCGCTGAAGGTTGAGCGCTTCGCCTTGGGATACACTCGATAAATGGTAGTCGCGATCCAGGCGGATGATGTGATAGCAAGATGCTTGATTTATCCCCAACTGTTTGCCGGTAATATTCAAGCAAGCGGCAAGCTGTGGGAGTTTGGTCAGCGGGCACAGGATGGAGCATCTCACCTTTCAGCGGTCCTGAAACGCCTCGCACCTGCAAATGATGATATTCATCAGTTTGGCTGCAACCTCGCTCTTCAGCAAAACTTGGCCTTATCCGAGCGACTTGGCTTGGAAAACCCTCCAGCCGAGAAGAAGCGATACTACTGCGGATTTAAAGAGGCCCGAGTAGATACACTCCGCCTTTCATCAAGCGACTACAAAATCATTCTCACGAACCAGCCAGAACATGGTGAGGACGCGCACGTGGATGTCGCCCTCTTTATTGACAAAGATGTACCAAAGAACAGGTTTGCCAACCGCCGTACAGCAGCAGGCATAGCCTTGGCGGAAGGCTTCTCCGACGTTGAACCGCACATGTGCAAGGTTGACGAGGGAGACTCGAATCACCCGTTTGAACGCATTGGCGTCGACTGCGTCAATTCTGAATTGCCCGGCCCGTGGCAGGGTAAGACCGTCCATCTCTCGGACGACGCTACCATTGAAACCAGCAATTTGACGGAAGGGTTTTCGAATGTGTTTGAGACGACCAATCTGCCGGTGCCGCAACTGGGTAGCGATCAATAGTCCGAGCGGATGATGCGCGTGAAATAGCTCCGCTCGCCCATAACCTGATAATATGGCGGCCCCGGTACTTTAGTCCGTTAGCGAGTTAGTAGCATGCCCGAAACGGAACCGCAGCCAGTATCGGCAAGTAGCGCTCCACCGCGCGAGCCATCGGCACATTTAGCGCCATTCAAAACGTTCGGACGTCGGCTAATTGCGACATCCAGTAAACAGTACGAACGTTTGATCATCGGGTTAGCACCCGCTGCGGCCGTAAGTGTGTTCGTAATTCAGCCTGTGATGCGTTTTACTCGGCCTATGGGCCTTCTAGTAGCTGGCGAAGTTCTTGTTTTTGCGCTGACAGCAGGCGCTTTTCTCAGCGTGTATTCCCGAAGTCGCCGTTCTGCGTTTCTCCAAATCATAATGATCCTAATGGCCGGAGCATTTATATTTTTCGGCGCGGTTCTCGCCGCAGGTCGAAGCGATTGGAACGATCGCCGCTGCCACAAAATTCAAACGGCGATGCTGAGACCGGTCAGCGGAGGCCGGACAGACCTCCCCGAACTGTTTCAGGCACTGGGATGTCAGCCGACCGACGGTGAACCCCGCGACCCTTCCTACCATCCGAGCAAAGCCGACCCTCCCTCGTGGGCTGAAGAACGGGCGCACGAGGCATTTTTAGAGCGTAAGCTCGACGAGCAGCTTAGTCTGGTATCCCCTGTCGAGGCAAAGGCGCGATAAGGTCCGGCCAACGGTTTGGTATCGCGCTGGTATCGCAAATCCCTCTTCCAACGAAATATTTTGGGAGTTCGTCGAAGCGTCTCCTCGTAATGACGTCAAATATGCAGCACTGGGAGCAATCGCACTGCAGACGTTGAGGGTGGATGCGGCGCGCTTCGAGATCGTGTCCGACCTTACCCTATTGATCCGCGAGCACTCGGCTCACGTCACCTTGGCCCGTTCACAGAGGTGCGCCTGAACTAGGTCCTCGAACGCTGGATCAGTAATGCCCAGTTCGCCGAGAAGAATGGCAAGCACGCAGGCGCACAAAAAGCGTTCGTCAGCTTGATCAAATTCAGGCCGCTTACCATGGTGGAAAAGAGCGTTTCGCAAATCAAAGAAGCGTTTTGCTTCCGATCCGAATGCCGGATCAAGGCCATTTAAGAAGGTCTTGACGGCCTTATGACCTCCTGCGGCTATCTCAAGGGCGATCCATGTATTAGCGTAGCGCGCGACTTGATCTAAATTGTTTGTCGAGCGAGAAATAAAGCTAAACGCTAATTCGGCACGTGCCTTGATGTCTCCGGTGGACGAAATCAATGCTACTTCGGCCTTTTGCAGAGTGTCCTCTGCAAACACCTCCCACATACGTGGATGTATGTGGGACTCAACCACCCTTGAGACTCTCGAAATTTTATCTGGCTGAGAAAAGTCAAACCGCTGTTCGAAAGCTAGATCCAGCATAGCGGTATGACCTGCCACCAAGGTCAAAAGACCTCTGATGGACTCGGTACGTCGTGTAACGTACGCTTCGCTGTTGTCATACGTGGGCAAGGCAAGGAAAACGTAGTATCCAGGAGGTATTGTCCCTTGCCTAACATCGATATTCATTCTGATTTCGTCGCCGTGAAACGTTACGATCTCTTGAAAGATCTGCTGTGGTTCGCTGCGGGGAATTTCGCCGAAGCCAATGACAAACCGACCGTCGGAAAGCGGTAAAAACGACCTGACGGCTGCAAGAGATTTTTGATGGTTCTCTGCAAACTCTGCGATCCCGCTAGTATAACCGCGTATCACGGCACCTTTTATGTCGGGTTCCATAAGCCACGCTTCTGGAACCAGTGTCATAAAACTGGTGTCGGTTTGTTGGGCATCGCTCATACGAGACCATACTGCCGCCTTTCGCCGAAAAACACCCGGCCATCGATACTGACCCCGAGCACATAGCTAAGCCGCCACGTCCCTGTGCCGTCCACGATGCCCCTGGCGGTACAAGTCATTGATATCCCTTGCGCCGAGATAGAACCGCGATCGGGCAACTGGCCTTGATAACGAACGGTTTTACGGCTTCACGGCTAAAGGCGGGCAACGGCGAGCACTATGAGGACGGACCTCGAATCGTATATTTCGCGGGGTTCGGTACTTCCGAAGATAATTTTAGGATCTATAAGGGTCGCATGAGCGATATCGAACGAACAGCAAGTAGAGTTAATCTCGTCACGTCGCTCATTGAGCGCGGGGGTAAATTAGCTAACGACTTCGGATGGGAAGTCACCCCCGCGAGAATCGTTAATGCCGTATGGCCAGCCGCGATTTTGGTCGGAGCCATGATCTGGCAATACGTACCTTGGTATGTGATCGTTCCAACAGCAATTTTTGCGGTCGGTTCTTTACTCCAACTGTATGTCGCGTTCGCACGCGCTCGTGCCGTAGTTGGAGTGAAGCGCCTCTCGTTAACAGACGCCGCCGCGCTATGCGAACGTGCCGAACGGGGCTTCTACGATTTTGTAGAGTCACGAGCAGAGGAAATTGGCACCTTGCATAGACGAGCCATAAACTATGACGATCCAAACATTGGCCGTCTCCGAGAAGATCAGAAAATCGCTGAGGAATTGTTCCTGCGAAAATTGCGGGCACGTATAGGAGGCGATGTGGGCGCTGCCGTCGGCGCGCTGACCAGTCTCGGCATCAAAGCCGAGTCTGACCTTCGCTCACTTCATTGGGCCGACAGCGGGGCTCGATTCTTTGGTGCGCAGGCGCGTCTCCTCCGTGGCGGCCATCTGGAGGAGGCGCAAAAGTTGGGGCAGAGGGATTTGTTTTTTTAGGAAGTCCCATCCGGATCTTTGTACCGTGACAAGTCCGATGGGCACGCAGCGTTCCGGTATCGCGCTGGTATCGCAAACCAACAATAACGATCCGCTCGCCTGCCAACTTTAGTGCACCTTCTGCTCCTGTGGTAGCTAGAGGTGCAGCATCAGGAACAATCGCACTGCACAGGTCAGGGGTAACGGGAGCCTACTGCCTGCTAAATCGCGCACCTTACAATGATGCCTTGTCGGAAAGATGATCCGCATTGCATGATTGGGAATGACGACCGATCTCTACATACCGCCCGTGGCAGCCGTGCCGGCGAACCATGCACGCCGCCTCTTTCTCGGCGGCATTATGGTAAGTGTCATCTATGTCGTTGGGCTTGGCATTTATTCGGTCTCGGAATGGCCGAATATGCTGATAATGAAGCCTGACGAATTCGCGACGTTTTTGTCTGGTGTCTTCGCGCCCCTAGCTTTTCTTTGGTTGGTTCTCGGTTTTCGCCAGCAAGGAGACGAACTGCAGAACAGCGCACGAGCACTATGGCTTCAGGGCGAAGAGCTTCGCAACTCTGTCGAACAGCAAAGGCAACTGGTTGAGGTTTCGCGAGAACAGCTGGCATGCGAGGCTGCCGAGCGAGTGCGGACCGAGCAGGCTGCCGAGTCTGCGGCGCAACCCCGGCTTACGGTTGGGCCGGCTGGGGGAAGCTACTTTGGCGATGGTCGGCGGGTGCTCACCATAAGCGTGACGTCAGGCGGCCCAACGTGCACGGACGCAAGGATGCTTTTGAACGCCGCCGATGTGGCAAGAACGCAAGTGCTTGTCGAAGGCGGCCGCCTGGAAACCCAAGTGGAGTACCTCAGCCCGGCGGAAGTCGAGCCAGCGAACATTCTCGTCCAGTACAATGATTTGCGAGGAAATCCGCGACAGCAACGATTCCTTATTCCAATTACAGAGGCGGGCGGTCCACATCGTGACCGGACCCTGGGGGATCCAGTCAGGCTACAGGACTGACAATACGGCTTCTGGAAGTTAGCCATCGCGCGTGGGCCGCCACAGAACGCCGTGGTCGGAAGGCTGTGGGTTAGACGGGCTAGCCCTCTGATTTAGCTAGATTGTTTGAGGCCCGGTCGGGCCTCCAGTGATTGTCGAGCGCAGGGCGTATACGCCGTGCTTGCGAGCATCAGCTTATACCGGCAAACCTCGGCGAGCACGCTCGCAAACAGACACAATTGCCCGGCAACCACGCTACCATCGCTCACCGCTGGCAAAGCCGTACCGAAACGCATTACCAACATGATGCCCCGCCGGAGGAGCTTCTCTTTCAGTGCGGATGACCTCCACCCCAAGAGTTCACCGGGAAAAGCCCGATCTCGTACACGTACAAGACGAGGTCGCACGCAACCGCAGCTTATTCGCGGCGAACATGCTTCGACCATGGCCCTGTGCCAGATCGAACGTCCGATTCTCTACTCGAACCCTCGGGCTATTGCGTTTCCAAGACGCAATATCGCTTTCTAAGGCTGCAATGGTTCTCGACCAACATTTTGTGGCCGGCCAAATGCCAGATACCGAATTTCGATCTCACGAACTCGACAGTTGATCCCGATCAATACGATGCAAATCACGGCTGGAACTCTTTGTCTTCGCAGCAATTGAGGGGGCAGCGCCCATCAGGAGCGCGGGAGAGACACCATGAAGCGTATCCTATTTGCAGCAGCGTTGATCGCCGTGCCGACCTACGCGATCGCGCAGACCGCACCGACGCCGGCGACCTATGTCATGAAGGCCGGCGCAGGCGATCAGTATGAGATCCAGTCGAGCAAACTCGTGCTGGCCACCACCCAGAACCCAGGACTGAAGCAGTTCGCGACGATGATGGTCTCGGACCACACCAAGAGCACCGCGGACGTCAAGGCGGCGGCCAAGCAGTCCAAGCTCATGCCCAAGCCACCGATGCTCGACGCGATGGGCCGCAAGAACATCGCGGCCCTGAAGGCCTCGAAGGGTACGGCACGCGATACGCTGTACGTCGAGCAGCAGAAGGTCGCGCATCAGAATGCGCTGACGCTGCATCAGACCTACGCCGCATCGGGTACGGCACCGGCGCTGAAGCAGGTCGCAGCGACGATCGCGCCGACGGTGCAGCATCATATCGAGATGCTGTCCTCCATGTGACGGCTTCGCATGACGGTTGAAATCGGGGTCGGGCAGTTTGTCCGGCCCTTTTTTTGCGCGCGCCGCCGGCGCTGCACCCACCACGGCGGAAACGTCATCCCAGCACCAGCCGCGCGCCCAGCGCCGCGAACAGCGCAGGCGGCATCGTCACCGCGCCGACCTTCAGAAAACGCCAGAAACCGACGTCCTCGCCTTCGCGGCGGATCGCAGTCAGCCACAGGATCGTGGCGAGCGACCCCGTGATCGACAGGTTCGGTCCCAGATCGACGCCGATCAGCAGTCCGTCGGTGACGATCTGCGGGACGTGCGCCTGCTGCACCGTCGTGCTGGCGATGAGCCCGGCGGGCAGGTTGTTCATCAGGTTCGATCCGAACGCGAGGATCGTTCCCGCGACTCCGGCGGTGGTGGACGGCGACTGTGCCGCCCCCACCGCGAGCCAGCGCGCCAGCATCGCGATCACACCCGTGCTCGCGAGCGCCTCGACCAGCACGAACAGCCCAGCGACCAGCGGCAGGACCGCCCATGATACCGAGCGCAGCGTCGAGACCGGCGACTTGCGCCCGCCGATGCAGATCGCGACCATCGTCGCGACGCCCGCGAGGCAGGTCGGCAGGCCCAGCTCATGTCCGCGCGCCGAGGCGGCGATCAACAGCACGGCGGTCGCGACGATCCCCGCGAGCGCGATCTTTCCGCCGCGTGACAGCGTGCCGGTTTCGACAAGGGTCTCGCAATGCCCCGTGAGGCGCTCGCGCTCGACCCAACGCAGGACGAGGAACGTCACGCCGATCGACAGCAGCGACGGCAACGCGAACGATGCCAGCCACGCGCCGAGCGACGGCATCCTGCCGCCGTACAGCACGAGATTTGCCGGGTTCGAGATCGGCAGGACGAAGCTCGCGGCGTTGGCGATCAGCGCGCACGCGAACAACATCGGCAGCGGGTCCGCCTTCGCCTTCTTCGCCGCGGCATAGACCGCCGGCGTCAGCACGACTGCGGTAGCGTCGTTCGACAGGAAGGTCGTGACGACGATGCCGACGCCGAAAACCATCGCGAACAACCGGCTAGTCGATCCCTTCGCCAACCGGACGGCGTGTTCCGCGACCCAGTCGAACAGCCCTTCCGCGCGGGCGATCTCCGACAACAGCATCATGCCGATCAGGAACAGGTAGACGTCGTTCCCCTTCGACACCGCGCGCCACGCCTCGTCGACCGACATCAGGCCGAACACCACCAACACCGCGGCGCCCGCCGCCGCCCAGACCGCTTCGGGCAGTTTTAACGGGCGGGTGATCACGCCGATC
Organism: Sphingomonas sp. OK281; assembly: GCF_900115295.1. GTDB lineage: Bacteria > Pseudomonadota > Alphaproteobacteria > Sphingomonadales > Sphingomonadaceae > Sphingomonas. The sequence goes on from NZ_FOVZ01000003.1 coordinate 289,673, forward strand.
GTGGCGGCTAGGCAGATCGTCCAGATCGCATAGGTCGCGAGCATATCGTGGCTACTCACGCCGAAAGCCACGACGAATACCGCCTCGCCCAGGGGCACCGGCTGGGCCATGGCAGCAGGACATCAACCAAAATACTCGATCCACTGGACTTCTTTCTCGCCGACGGGCGCGGCGGACTGGCCGGTATGTCGCCGCATATATCCTCGGGGTCCGCAGCGCGATGGACACCGTTTCGAAAGATCCTTGGCGAGTGGCGCGCAGCGGCTCGCCAGCGTCGGCGCGAACATCGTGCGCGCCGTTCCGGATCGTGATCGTGATCGTGATCGTGATCGTGATCGTGATCGGCGAACGCATCGGGGAACCGGACGCTTCGATGTCGACCAAGGCGCGGTGGCGAGTCCGAGTGTCTCGATGCGGCCTTTGTCGACCACGCTCGCTGGTCACGCCGGCCGGCGCGGTCATCCCGTGATCGGCTATCCCTGCAGTTTCCTGACGTTCGCGATGCTTGAGCCGAACACAAAGGGTGGCTGAACGGCGATCGGCGCCCGCGATCGCGTGTCCCGACATGGTACATACCGACTATCCGTTTGCACAAAAGTACCAGGAACCAAGCAGTTGCGCGCAGGTTTATGCGTCCAGTCCGATTGCACTACCGCTTCACCGATTTGTCGGCGGGCGTTTCCAATCGGCGTTCGCGCGGTCGCCGGTGGCCCTCTTTTCAACCAACGACCCGGGTCACGGCGGTCTTCCCCGTGGCGGCGGGCGGCCGACATCCGGCCGAATAGAAGTCTTGAAGGATATCACGATGAACAAGGACGAATTTCAGGGCGGCGCGCGCTATATCGGTGGCAAGGTCGAGAAGGCCGTGGGCGATACCGTGAACAGCCGCGACTGGCAGGTCGACGGCGTGGTCGACCAGGTCGCCGGTGGTGCGCAGAACCTGTACGGCCGTGCGAAGTCGGCGATCGACGATGCCATCGACGGCGCACCGGAACTCGCCGACAAGCTCGGCAGCGAAGCACGCGAGGCCACCGATCGTGAAGCCGCGGCCGCACGCCGCGGTGCCGCATCGGCGCAGACCTCCGCGCAGGACGCTCCGATGCTCTGGGCGCTCGGCGCAGCGGCGATCGGCTACGGCATAGCCTGGTTCGTTCACGGTCGGCGCGACTGATCCGATGACCGTCGAGTCCGCCGCCCCTGCCCTCAAGTCGCTTCGCGACTCCGCTGATCTGCGCCATTTGCGCCAGATCATCGCGGGGCTGAACGAGGGGGTGATCCTCGTCGATCCGGATCAGGCTATCCTGTGGGCCAATCACGCGGCCCTCGGGATGCACGGTGTCGAATCGGTCGAGGATCTGGGCGTCACGGTCGACGACTATCGGCAGCGGTTCCAGCTGCGGTATCGGAACAACCACAAGCTGAACCACGCGGACTATCCGATCGAGCGGGTCGTATCGGGCGAGGCGTTTTCGCAGGTCGTCGTGGAAGTAGCGGTGGCCGGCGAAGCCGAACCTCGCTGGGTCCACCAGGTCCGCAGCCTGGTGCTGACCAACGAGGCGGACGAGCCCGAGTGCCTCGTGCTGATCATCCAGGACGTATCCGCCCGGTTCGAGGCGGAGGACCGCTTCGAACAGTCGTTCAACGCCAATCCGGCGCCGGCGGTGATCTGCCGGCTGTGCGACCTCCGGTTCGTGAAGGTCAACCAGGGCTTCATCGACATGACCGGGCATGACCGGGATGCGGTGCTGTCGCGCACGGTCTACGACATCGACGTGCTCGCGCGCGCCGACAAGCGGGACTTGGCGAAGGAACGCCTGTGCGAAGGCCGCACGATTCCGCAGATGGAGGCCGAGCTCGATCTGCCCGGCGGCGTGACCAAGCTGGTCATCGTCGCAGGGCAGCCGATCGACATGAGCGGCCAACCCTGCATGTTGTTCACCTTCGCCGATCTCGAACCCCGCCGTAAGGCCGAGGCGTCGTTGCGCCAGAGCGAGGAACGCTTCACGCGCACCTTCTCGCTGGCACCGGTGGCGCTCGCCATCGGTACGCTCGACGGCCACCGGCTGTGCGACGTGAACGAGGCGTTCCTGGAGCTGACCGGATATGCGGCGACCGAGATCGTCGGCCGCCCGCTGGAGGATATCGGTCTGTGGGAGACGCCGGCGCTTGGCGCTGCGCTGGAGGCCGAACTCGAGGCCGGTGTCGCGATCCGCGACCGCGAGGTCCGCATCCGCCTGAATACCGACGAGATCCTCGACTGCATCGTGTCGACCGAACCGATCACGCTCGGCGACGAAACCTGCGTGCTGTGGGCGATGCGCGACATCAGCACGCGCAAGGCGTCCGAGCGCGAACTGGTCAGCGCGATCGAGGCGGTCATGAAAGATACCAGCTGGCTCAGCCGCTCGATCATGGAAAAGCTCGCACGGATCAGGACGCCGCAGGCCACCCCGCAGGGTGTCGGCCTCGACGAACTGACGCAGCGCGAGCGCGAGGTGCTGGCGCTGATCTGTCGCGGCCTCGACGACAAGTCGATCGCGCGATCGCTGAACGTGTCGGGCAACACCGTGCGCAACCACGTCGCACGCATCTATTCGAAGATCGGCGTGAACCGTCGCAACGCCGCCGCCGCCTGGGCGCGCGCGCGGGGTTTCGATGGCGATTCCATGCCGGTCCTGCCGCCCCGCAGCGGGGCGCAATCCCTGGAGACGACGGCATGATCCGCAAAACCGATACCGATCACGACCGAGACGCCGGGAACGACGAGAATCTGTCGCCCGAGCAGGAAAAGGTCCGCGTTCGCCAGACCAAGGAGTCGGTCCAGGACGCGATCGCCAAGCTGACGGGCGAGCCGGTCGCCGCGCCGCCGACGGAGGCTGACGGCTCGGGCGATCCCGGTTCCGGCGACCACGATCGAGGCACGCGCGACGTGAAGCATTCCCCCATTCCCGAGACCGGCAAACACTGACGCCGTCGCTCGCGAGTATGACCCAACAGGAGTTACCATGGCCATTCATCCTACCACCGGCACCGTGCCGGCTGACGACTATCGCTACGCGAAGGCCCCGACGCGCATTTCATGGGGCGCTATCTTCGCTGGCGTCGTCATCGCGATCGCCGTCCAGCTCGTGCTCGGCATCCTCGGCACCGGCATCGGCCTGAGCCTCGTCGATCCGGTCGAGGGCACGACGCCCGGTGCTGCCGGGTTCGGCATCGGTGCGGGCATCTACTGGGTGATCACGACGATCATCGCGCTTGGCGCAGGTGGCTATGCCGCCGCCCGCGTCGCGGGTGTGCAGGATCGTTTCGACGGTCTCGTCCACGGCCTGGTCGTGTGGGGCGTCACGCTGATCCTGACGCTGTACCTTCTGACCTCGGCTGTCGGCGGCATCATCGGCGGCGCATTCCGGACCGTCGGGTCGGTCGCCTCGGCTGCCGGTACGGGGATCGGCGCCGCTGCGCCCAAGGTCGCGGACGTTGCCAATGTCGACGTGACCGATGTTCGCCAGGAAGCTGCCGAGTATCTGTCGGACGCGCCGTCGGATCCCGCGCAGATGACGCCTGAGCAGGCACAGAAGGAAATCGCCAAGCAGTTGCCGGCGCTCGCCCGCGGTGGCCAGGACGGTGCGCAGGCCGAGAGCCGGATCGTCGACATCGTCGCCGCCCAGCGCAAGATCAGCCGCCCCGAGGCTCAAGCGCAGGTGACGCGTGCCAAGGCGCAGTTCGTCCAGACCAAGAACAAGACCGTCGAGACCGCGAAGTCGACCGCCGATGCCGCCGCCGGCGCCGCCGCCGGCACGTCGTTCATGGTCGTCATCGCACTGCTGATCGGTGCCGCAGCGGCAGCCTTCGGTGCGACCACCGCGGCACGTCGTCGCCTGAACTGAGCTGAGTTGAACTGAGCCGGGCGCGTAACCGGGTGGGTCATGATGGCTCGCCCGGCCATCGCGGACCACGTAGAGGGGGCTATCGGTTCGATAGCCCCCTTTTTCTTGTGCGGGCCGCGCGTCCATGCGCGCCGCGACGAGACGGTGGGTACGGGCATCGCCCTGCCGTTCAGCGACCGCGGTGCCGTTCGGCCGCCGCGGTGATCGAAGCCAAGGTACTGAAACACAAGTGGTTTGATCACGACGCTGGCTATGCCGAGGCCGGAAACGGCTCGCTCGTGAAAAGGGAATAACGCGTGCGAGCCGCAGTCCAGACGACTGGATACGGTCTTGGGGACGTACACCAGTTCGGTTTCAATGCGCCTGCGCATGAGCAGGATCAAGTAAAATTTGAACACGAAGTATGCCGACCTGCCTTGGTGACGAGCCAAAGGTTGATTGGCGGGCCGGCATACCGCCTGACCAACCAACGACATCTCCGATCGGACGCAAGTCGACGAACATTCCGCAACCGATACAACACGTTCATCGACGGTGCGCGGGTTCGTCCGAAGATCAGATCAGGACATCGAGCAAGCCGATCAGCGGCTTGTCGGCTGGCGGCATCGGCAATGCGTGCATGTCGGCCGGCCGGACCCAGCGCAGTTCGGCCGCCTCGAGCGCGCGCGGCACGCCGCTCCACTTGCGCGTGATATACAGCAGCAGCATCAGGTGCCGGTCGCCCAGCGGCGCGCTGGCGAACGCGGCGGGTGCTAGACACGCATGCGGCACCGCGATCGCCAGTTCCTCCTCGAGTTCGCGGATCAAGGCCGCCTCCGGCGTCTCGCCCGGCTCGACCTTGCCGCCGGGGAATTCCCACAGGCCAGCAAGCGATTTCCCCTCGGGACGCCGCTGCAACAGGACCCGGCCTTCGAGATCGACCAGCGCCGCGGCGACCACGGGCAACAGGAACGGCGTGGCCGATTCGGATCGATCGTTGGTCATTCGTTAAGCCCCCTGCGAATAGGTATGCCCTTATGAGGCCTCAAGATTCCGCGACGACCCTGGTCATCCGAACGATCGCTCGTGCCATGCGGGACAAGCGCGGGGCAACCGTGATCGAATATGGGCTGATCCTCGCCTTCGTGTTCATCGCGATGATCATCGGCCTCACCGCGCTCGCCAATACGACGACCGACATGTGGGGCAACGTCAGCACGAAAGTCGCAACGGCCCGCTGACCGTCGGAATATTTTACAGGCGCCTTAAACCTTTCTCAACTCACCGCCTGTATCTCTTCAATCGCTGACCCGGCCCGCCCGGTCCAGCCGGGTGACACTGACGCAATCAACGATGGAGACCGGAATGAAGACGATCCGCCAGTTTTTCAAGAATTCCAAGGGTGCAACGGCAATCGAGTACGGCCTGATCGCCGCGCTGATCGCAGTTGCCGCAATCGCCGCAATGGGCAGCTTGGGCACCAGCCTGAACAAGACGTTCAACAACGTCTCGACCAAGCTTGGTTCGGCAGCAACCTGAGGTTGAAGCCGGGACACGTCGGAAACGACGTATCCCGGCTCACTTTTCGGTTACGCAAGGGCGGCGGAACTTCGGTTCCGCCGCCCTTGTCGTTTCGCCGTACAGGAGCGCTTAAAGCCGACCCATTTTCAGGAACTTGGCTTGTCGATCCTTGCGCAGGTCGGCAGGAGCAAGCGACGCGAGATCCGCCAACGCGGACGCCAGCGCGTCGCCGAGCGACTCGATCGCGGTCGCACGGTCGCGGTGCGCGCCGCCGAGCGGTTCGGTGACGATGTCGTCGATCACGCCAAACGATTTCAGGTCCTGCGCGGTGATGCGCATGGCTTCGGCGGCCTCGGGGGCCTTGTCGGCAGTGCGCCACAGGATCGATGCGCAGCCTTCCGGGCTGATCACCGAATAGATTGCGTGTTCGAACATCAGCACGCGGTTGCCCGCAGCCAGCGCGACCGCGCCACCCGAGCCGCCTTCGCCGACGATCGCCGCAACGATCGGCACGCCGGCGTTGAGACAGGCTTCGGTCGAGCGGGCGATCGCCTCGGCCTGGCCGCGCTCCTCGGCCTGGATGCCGGGGAACGCGCCGGAGGTATCGACCAACGTGACGATCGGCAGGCCGAATCGGTTGGCGAGTTCGATCAGGCGGATCGCCTTGCGATACCCCTCGGGCTTGCCCATGCCGAAATTGTGCCGGAGGCGGCTCGCGGTGTCGTCGCCCTTCTCGTGGCCGAGCACCATGATCTTACGCCCGCGGAACGTCGCGAAGCCGCCGATGATCGCCTGGTCATCGCCGAATGCACGATCGCCGGCGAGCGGCACGAATTCGTCGAACAGTGCGGCGACGTAATCCTTGAAGTGCGGACGCTCGGGATGACGGGCGACTTGCGTCTTCTGCCACGGGGTCAGGCGCGCGAACGTGTCCTTCAACAGCTTGTCGGACTTCGCCTGCAAGCGGGCAATGTCGGCGGCGAGGTCGACGCTGCCTTCGGCGGCGGTGTCGCGGAGTTCGTCGATCCGGCCCTGGAGTTCGGCGATCGGTTTCTCGAAGTCGAGGAAGCTTGGCATCAGCGGCGGTTACGGCGCGCCGCCGCCCGCGTCAACGCGGCGGCAAGTCTGCCAAAGGGTGACGGGTGTTGACGAGCTCGACGAGGCGGCTCGAATCGACGTGCGTATAGATTTCGGTGGTGGCGATATCGGCGTGGCCGAGCATCGATTGCAGCGCGCGCAGATCCGCACCGCCGGCGAGCAGATGCGTGGCGAAGGCGTGGCGAAGGACGTGCGGGCTGACGCGGTCGGGGGGGATGCCTGCCTCGGCGGCTATCGCCTTCACCAGTTGATACAGGCGGATGCGCGAGAGATGGCCCTTGCCCGAGGGGAACAGCCAGAGCCGGTCGGTCGCGACGTGGGTGCGCCAGACGGCGACAGCGGCGCGCGCCCGATCGGAGATGGGGACGAGCCGCTCGCGTCCGCCCTTGCCGCGCAGGATCAGGAACGGGCGGTCGGGGTGGACCGCGTTGCGCGGCAGGCTGACGAGTTCGGTCGCGCGCAGGCCGGAGCCGTACAGAAGCTCGAACAGTGCGGAAAGTCGCAGGTCGTTGGGGTCGAGCGGATCGCGGGCCGCGCGTTCGGCGATCGCGGCGAAGAGCCGGTCGACATCGGCGTGGCTGAGGATCTTCGGCAAGGTGCGTGCTGTGCCGGGTCGGGGCAGCGCTTTGCCGGGATCGTCGGCGCGGTGGCCTTCATCGGCGAGGAACGAGAAGAAGCGGCGGAGCGAGGCGGACTTTCGGCGCACGGTCGAGCGGGACAAGGCCGACCACCCGCTCGCCAGCTTGGCTAGCGCGTCGGCATCCGCGTCGGCCAATCCGCCTTCCAGCGCCTGCGAAGCAAGCGTCAGGTCGCTGCGATACGCCGCCACCGTGTTGGCCGCGGCACCAACCTCCGCAGTCATCATTTCCAGGAACCGATCGATCAACGCGCGATCGCTACCGTGGCTCACGCGCGCGCGATCGCCTCGGCCGCGATCATCCGCGCCTCGCCGTCGAGACCGACGCCGCGCAGCGCGCCGACGATGCGGTACAGCGCTTCCGGGGGGATATCCTTCCAGCTCCCCGCCTGCATGCCGACCGCTGCGAGCAGGACGACCGTCCCGGCCTGGCCGTCGCGGGCAGCGCGATCGAGCGCACGGGTCCAGGCATTGTCCGCGCCGATCCGGACGCCGAGCGACTGCGCCGCGCGCTCGATATCGCCCTGGTTGAGGCGGCCGAGGCCTGCCAACCCTGCGAACAGCATCCGCTGCTTCAACGCCGAATCGCCTTCGCCGCCAGTATAGGACGCAAGGTCGGAATAGCTGAGACGGCGATACGCGTCTGGATCGCTGAGCACGATCATCGCCCAGGCGTCGCTGCCGGCGGGTACCGAGCCCAGCCAGCGCGCTGCCGTGCGATCGAGCCCCGCGGACAGCATCGATGCGACCAGATGATCGGCGTCGGCCTTTGCGAGATTGGGGTTCAGCCGGGCGGCCGCGCGCGCCGTCAGCACGAGCCGCGCATAACTCGGACGCACGTTCGCACCGCCCCACAACTGACGGAGCGCGGTGAGCCGCGAATCCGGGTTGCGATCGGCATAGGCGGTCTGGAGATCGTTGGCGGTCGCGGTCGCGCCACTCTGCGTATCGTCGTCGGTCGCAGCCGCAGCGTAGAGGTCGACGAGCGCCGCGCTGGAGAGCACCCCCTGCCCCGCCGCAGCCTCGGCCGGGGCCAGCCGATCGCCGAGCGCGACCGAAGGCGACAAGGCCTGCCAGTATTTCACCTGCGGACCCGCGGTACCGTACAGTTCGTCGGGCACGGTGACGCCGGTCGCCATGGCGAGCCCGAACCGCCACGCGGTCAGCCGGTCGACGCCGTCCCACTCGATCGTCACGGCCTGACGCCCTTGCGCCCCGGCGCCGACGACTTTCTGTGCGAGCAGCAGGTCGACGCCGCTGGCGACGTTGCGACGCTTGGCGGTCGCGATCAGCGGGCTCGCCTGCGCGGGATTGCCGGAAAGCCCCGCGCACATCGCCTGCGCCATCGTCCAGCCGCGCGCCGGAGCGTAGCGCATCGCACCCGTCACCAGCGGGCACAATCCGGCCGGATCGCCGGTCGCCAGCGCGGTGTTCATCGCCACCTGATAGAGTTTCGGCGTGTAATTATCGGTGTCGACGGTCTGCGCGACCGCACGCGCGGCAACCGATTCGCCCATCCGCAGCAGCAGCCACGCGCGCTCGGCGGCGAAATCGGCGCCGTTCGTGCGGCTGGGCGTATCGACATGCGACACCAGCGCGCGGCGCAACAGGATCGACATCCAGCGCGACGGCAGCGGCGCACTGAGGCGGCGCATCAGCGTCTCGACGTATTGGCCGTCCGCTTCACCGAACGCATCGGTATCGAGACCGCCTTCGCTAGCCGTAACCGGACCGACCGTCGCGAGCGAGCGTCGCGCGGATGCCGGCATCTCGTACTGCGCAAGCACGGCCGGATCGACCGGTGCCGGCGTCGCGACAGGGGGCACCAGCGGCGCATCGCCCGGCGTCGTCGGCGGCAGCGGTTGGATCATCGCACCCGGTTGCGCGGGTGCGCCTGCCGGAGCGGTCGGTTGCGTGGGATCGGTCGGACGGGTCGGCTGCGTACCGGCGGGCGGCGTCGGTCGTGGTGCGGACGCGGGGGTCGGCTCGCCGAACCCCGGCGGCAGGATCGATTCGGGACGATCCTGCCCGATCGCCGGTGCCAGCGCGACCAAGGCCCCGACGGCGACCGCCGCCGCGAGGGATGCCTTAAGAGAGGTTCGCAAGCGTCACGGCCTTTTCGACGTGGCTCTGCGGACGCTCGGTCGCGCGGCCTGCCAACAGGAACAGGCCGCCGACCACGACCACAAGAACGACGACGACCGAGACGATGAAACGGGACATGCGACGTAACCTTGTAGTGGACGGGTGTAGTGGACGATCGGCGAAATATCGCGCGCCAAGAGCTTTTGCCCTCGCGCGGAGCCGCTGTATAGCGCGGGCTACGATGTTGCAAAGCCACAACCCTTCAGGCGGACCTTCGGGTGGTCGCCGCCCTGCCCCGATCGATCGCCCGATCGTGCTCGTCGGGCTGATGGGCGTCGGCAAGACCACCGTCGGCCGCCGCCTCGCGCTGCGCATGAACCTGCCGTTCGTCGATGCCGACCACGAGATCGAGGCCGCATCGGGCATGACCGTCGCCGAGATCTTCGCCAAATACGGTGAGGACTATTTCCGCGATGGCGAGCGTCGCGTGATCGCACGGCTGATCGACGGCACGCCGAAGGTCATCGCGACCGGCGGCGGCGCGTTCATCAACGACGATACGCGGGCGCTGATCCTGCGCGATGCGGTGTCGGTGTGGCTCAGCGCGCATCCCGACATCCTGGTCGAGCGCGTCGGGCGCCGCGACAGTCGCCCGCTGTTGCGCAACCGCGATCCGGGCAAAGTGCTCGCCGAACTGGCGCGCGTCCGCAACCCGATCTACGCGCAGGCGCACATCCATATTGTCAGCAACAAGACGCCGCACGAAGCGACCGTCGCCGCTATCCTGAGGGCGCTTGGCCGATGAAGACCGTTATTGTTGAACTGGGTGCGCGGACGTACCCGATCCATATCGAGGCGGGGTTGCTCGCGCGGGCTGGCGAGTTCCTGGCGCCACTTGCGAAGGGTCGGCGCGTGGCGATCGTCACCGACGAGAATTTGTCGGTGCATCTGGCGACGCTGCAGACGTCGCTGACCGCTGCGGGAATTGCATCCGAGGCGATCCTGCTGGCACCGGGCGAGGGCAGCAAGAGCTGGACGACGCTGGAAATGCTGTGCGACCGGCTGCTCCAACTCGGTGTCGAGCGCGGCGATCACGTCGTCGCGCTGGGCGGCGGCGTGATGGGGGACCTGGTCGGGTTCGCCTGCTCGATCCTGAAGCGCGGGTGCAACTTCGTGCAGATCCCGACATCTCTGCTGGCGCAGGTGGACAGCTCGGTCGGCGGCAAGACCGCGATCAACACGAAGGCCGGCAAGAATTTGATCGGCGCGTTCCATCAGCCGGTGATGGTGCTAATCGACCCGCAAGTGCTCGACACGCTGCCGATCCGGGAACTGCGCGCAGGCTATGCCGAGGTCGTGAAATACGGGCTGATCGACGACTTCGCGTTCTTCGAATGGTGTGAGGCGAATGGCGCCGCGTTGCTCGCGGGCGACATCGGCCTGCGCGAATACGCGATCGCGCACAGCGTGTCGGCGAAGGCGCGGATCGTCGCGGCGGACGAACATGAGACGAATGGGACGCGAGCTCTTCTCAATCTCGGCCACACATTCGGGCATGCGCTGGAGGCGGAGACCGGGTTCTCGCAGGCGCTGATCCACGGCGAAGGTGTCGCGGCAGGCTGTTCGCTGGCGTTCGGGTTCTCGGCCTCGCAAGGGATTTGCTCGGGACAGGATGCCGAGCGCGTTGCGGCGCATTGGCGGAACGTCGGGCTACCGGACGGTCTGGCCGCTGCGAAGATCGGCGCGAGCGGTGCGCAACTGGTCGATCACATGCGGCATGACAAGAAGATGGCGGCGGGCACCCTGCCCTTCCTGCTCGCGCGGGGGATCGGGCAGACGTATCTCGACAAGACGGTCGACCTCGCCGATGTCGAGACCTTCCTCGACGCGCAGCCCCGCTGATGCCCAACGGTATCGCCAAGCAGAACCTGCCGACCAAAATGTGTCCGGCGTGCGAGCGGCCGTTCACGTGGCGCAAGAAATGGGCGCGAGACTGGGACAGCGTGATCTACTGCTCGGACGCCTGCCGGAAGAAGCGGTAGCCAGAGTACCAGCAAGAAACTTGTTCACCCGCGAAGGCGGGTGCCCAGACTGGGTCCCCGCCTTCGCGGGTGAACAATTCTGCTAGGGGCGAGCCGCACTCCATGCCAGCCACAACCAGCCTCCGATCAGCAACGCGCCACCGATCGGCGTGATCGCACCAAACCACCGCGGCGCCCCCAGCGCCATCGCATACAACGTCAGCGCGAAGATCGCGGCGCCAACCACAAACAACCAAGCCGGCCCCCGCGCCTCCATCCGAACCGCCACCAGCGCCGCGACAACGTGGACGAGTTGATACTGCGCCCCGGTCTTCAACCACTCCGCCGCCGAGCCACTGGCACCGTGCGCGCCGAACGCCCCAGCCGCGACCGCGATCGCGCCCGACAAGGCCGCTAGAATGGCGATAATCATTGCGTATCATTCCCCCAGGGAAAGCGTTTCGCCGTCTCGGCACGTGCCGCGCGCATGTCGCCGGAGTCGATCTGCAACTGCAACCGCTCCTTGTCGCGCGACCGGTATTGCTCCTCCGCACGGTCGATATCGGCCGGCGACACGTCCAGCCCGCGCAGCGCAAGCCGCGCCATCTTCACCGCCGACTCCATCACTTCGCGCACCACCGCCGTCGCCGAGGTATTCTTCAACTTCACCAACGCACGGCGATCGAACGCGCGGACATAGATGGCAGCATCCGGGAAGGCCTCGTGCACGCCCTCGATCGTGTCCGGATCGAGCTGGTCGCCGTCCATGCAGAAGCAGATGATCTCCGCCTCCGCCGCGCCCGCCTGCCGCAACAGGTCGAGCCGCGTGCCATCGCCATAATAGACCTTTGCGCCGAACTCGCCGGCGATGTCGATCATCTCGATATCGGTGTCGATCAGCGTCACTGGGATATCTTGCGCGAGCAGCATCTGGCCGACCGTCTGGCCGAACCGCCCATAGCCGACGATAATCGCATTCGCGCCGTCGACCTTGGGCCCATCGCGCTCCTGCCCCTCGGCGATCGGCTCGGTCCGGAAACGCCGCGTGATCCCCATCAGGAACGGCGTGGTCGCCATCGACAGCGTGATGATCGCGCCGAACAGGCTCGCCGCCTGCGGTTCGATCAGCAGCCCGGCCTGCGCCTGCGCGAACAGCACGAAGCCGAACTCGCCGCCCTGGCTGAGCAGCAGCCCGAGCGCGAACGCCTGCCGCCACGTCATCTTGAACGCCATGCCGATGAGCATGATGACGCCGGTTTTCGTGGCAATCAGGGCGGCGGCCATCGCCATCACGAAGATTGGTCGCTCGGCGATCGCGCCCAGATCGAGCACCATGCCGACCGCGAGAAAAAACAACCCGAGAAGGATCGAGCGGAACGGCTCGACATCGGCTTCGAGTTCATGCCGATACGGGCTATCTGCGAGCATCACGCCGGCGATGAACGCGCCGAGCGCAGTCGACAGCCCGAGCCATTCCATGATCGCGGCGCTCGCGATGACCGTGAACAAGCCGGCGAACACGAACATCTCGCGCTCGCCGAGATTGCCGATCAGGCGGAAGAACGGGCGCAACAGGAAGCGTCCCGCGACGACGAGCCCGACAACCGCGAGTACCGTGTAGATTGCCAGCAGCCACCCCGGAGGCGCATTCGCGTCCGCGGGGTTGCGGCTCATTGCCGCGACGATCGTGATCAGCGGCACGATCGAGAGGTCCTGGAACAGCAGGATCGAGAACGCGCGTTCGCCGAACGGAGTCTTCATCCGCCCCGACGAGCGCAGCATCGGCAGCACCTGCGCGGTCGACGACAGCGCGAGCGGCAGGCCGAGCGCGAGCGCGGCGGGCAGCGAGAACTTCGCCCCGACCCAGACGATCGCGGTGATCGCCAAGCCGCAGATCGCGACCTGAAGGAGCCCCAATCCGAAGATCTCCTCCTTCATCTTCCACAGCCGCGACGGGTTCAGTTCGAGCCCAACGATGAACAGCAGCAGCGTGATGCCGAGTTCGGCGAACCCGAGCTTCGACTCCGCATCGCCGACCAGGCCCAGCACATGCGGCCCGACGACCGCACCCGCGACCAGATACCCCAGCGTCGCGCCGAGCCCGAGCCGGCGGAACAGCAGCACGAACATCAGCCCGAACCCGAGCAATACGACGCCGTCGCGGAGCAGCGACGGGGCCGTACCCTCCGCCATCAGACCTTCGCCTTTGCAGCGGTATCGGCAGCCTCGGCCGCCGCTTCCGACGCCGCTTCGAACGCGAGCCGGATCGAGGGGTGCCGCGCCGTGTAGTCGAGCGCAGGGGTAAAGATATCCATGCCCGGCCAATCGGGCGCATCGCCCTCGCGCGCAAGCCATGCCGTCAGCGCGTCGCGCGCGACGGCGAGTTCGGCGGGAGTTCGGCCGAGGATGTTCGCTGCCAACAACGACGACGACGCCTGGCCGAGCGCGCAGGCGCGGACCAGCAGGCCGACCTCGCTAACCTTGCCCTCATCGTCGACCGCGACGTCGATCGTCACGCGGCTACCGCAGATCGGCGAGCGTTTCTCCGCGGTCGCCATCGGCTCGGGCAGGCGTTCATGGTGCGGGATCGTCGCGGCAAGGCGCAGGATCTCGGCATTGTAGAGGGGCGCGCTCATGGTTTCGGCTCGCTTGCACTATCGGATCGGGAGGGGTCGGATTTGGAAGACGGCGTGGTCGCGCCGAAGACGGGTTTGCCGCGGCGGCGGCGGTCGACGAAATCGGCGATCCCCGCGCTGGTCGCGTTGAGCAGCGGATAGGTCCGCGACGTGGTCATCCAGCCGGGCCGGCGCGACGGTCCGCCACTCATCGTGTCGATGACGAGCGTCGCGAGCAGGAAGACGAGGCTGGCGAGGATAAGCCCCTTCAACGCGCCGAACCCGAAGCCGAGCGCGCGGTCGACCGGCCCGAGGATCGACGTTCGCGTTCGCGCGCCGATCGCGTTGGCAACCAGTCGACCGCCGATATACGTGACGCCGGTGATGATCGCGAACGCGAGCACCGCGGCGCCGCCAACGGTGCCGACCATCGGCGACAGCGCGGCGGCGAGCGGGATGTGGAACAGCTTCAGCATCGCGACCATCGCCACCCAGGCGAACATAGACAGCACTTCGGTGACGAACCCGCGCACGAGCCCCAGCACGGCGGACCCGGCGACGGCGATCAGGACGACGATGTCTAGGGCGGTCAGGTTCATGGTCTCTGGAATAGGGACGCGGGGCGCGAACCGCTAGTGCGGGCTCGACCGACGCGTTCTAGCGGTTCAAACCGAAAACACCGTAGCGTTCGCGCCACGCGGCGACTTCGTCCTGTAAACGCGCGGGTGCAGCCTCCCCGGAGAGGACGAAGCCGGCGACGTCGATGTCGGGATGCATCAGCATTTTCTTCGACCCGTCGCTGAACCAGACCGGGACCAGCTGGTCGCAGACGCTGTCGAGCACGGTCGCGGCCATGCCATTCGCGATCGCGTCGCTGCCGGCGAGGACGCGGACATTGATCGAGACGCCTTCGAGGCAGTTTTGCGGTTCCTTGACGAAATTGAGCGACACGAGAAGCCCGGACCGGTCGGGCCGTGCTTCGTCGGGCAGGCTCGCGACCCGTCGCCAGGCGCAGAACCATGTGCGGCAGATTCGGGGGCGGACCGCGTGGATGCCGCACCCCTTGTCGGAGAGGTGGATGCACGGCGTGCCCGCGGGCTTGGCGAACTCGGGCGTGTTCACCGTCAGTTCGGTGCAGCACGCCGTACAATCGCCGCACTCTCGATCGGGCAGGATCGGCCCCAGCAGCGCTGTTTCCACGTCGGTATGGGGTTGGATTCGCGTGCGCGCGTCCGTCGGGGTCGGGGTGTCACGCCGATCCACGGTTCAATTCCCTTCGGAATCCACCGTGAAGACCATCGGCTTGCCGCGCGACATCGGCTCCCACCCCGCAGACAACGCCGCCCGCACGCCGCGCGTGATCGTCGCGTCGTCGATCTGGAGCCGCCCGCGCGGCAAGCCCTTCAACAGGCGTTTCGGCGCGGGGAACTCGAGCAGGGCTTCGCGCTTGGCGTCGTCCTGCAACAGCGAGATCGTCATGCCTTTCCAGCCTTCGGCATCCGTGTGTTGCGGTTCGCGCTGAAGGTGCCAGTCGTATCGGGTGCCGTCGACCTCGACGGTACCGGTATTGCTTTTCGTGTTCGCCATGAGGGGGGCCATAGCATGGCTGTCGCGAGAGGCCATGCGTTCGGCACTTGGCCGAACCTGCCGCCACAATGACGTCGTGTGCGGCTCGATCGACCGATGACCGACAACGGCCCTCACTACCCCACCCCGGCGGAGGCCGGGGCCCAATTGGAGAGGTCGTCGTAACGAAGCGCAGCGGTCGCCAGCAGCGTTTTCCAATTGGGCCCCGGCCTCCGCCGGGGTGGTCCTTCCCGTTGGATAAACCGCGCCGAACAATCAAAGGGCGACTAGGCACGCGACTTTAGAGCGCCAGTTATCCAACCGGCCGCGAAAGCACGGCCGAACACCGTCACTAACGCTGCCCTGTTCTCCCGCGAAGGCGGGAGCCCAGTCTGGGTCCCCGCCTTCGCGGGGAAACAATCTGCGTTCCTTGGGCGCCTACCCCCGCCCCATCATATGATCGACGAACGACGCCAGCGTCTTGAACCCCGACAGTTTCATCCCGCTCTTCTCCCCCGTCATCGACGCCGGCACCAGCGCGCGTTCGAAGCCGAGCTTGCTCGCCTCCTTCAACCGCAAAGGACCGTGCGCGACCGGGCGGATCTCGCCCGACAGCGCGACCTCGCCGAACGCCACTGCATCGACCGGCACCGGCCGTTCCGACATCGCCGAGATCAGCGCCGCCGCCACTGCCAGATCCGCCGCCGGATCCTGCACGCGGTAGCCGCCGGCGATGTTGAGATAGACTTCGGCGTTCGAGAAGCTCAGCCCGCACCGCGCCTCCAACACCGCCAAGATCATCGCGAGACGCCCAGAATCCCAGCCGACCACCGCGCGCCGCGGCGTAGCGCCCGACGCCAGCCGCACGGTCAGCGCCTGAATCTCGACCAGCACCGGCCGCGTCCCTTCCAGCGCCGGAAACACCGTCGCGCCGGTCATCGCATCATCGCGGTGCGTCAGAAACAGCGACGATGGATTGCCGACCTCCGCCAACCCTTCGGTCTGCATCGAGAATACGCCGATCTCATCCGTCCCGCCGAAGCGGTTCTTGATCGCGCGGAGGATGCGGTACTGGTGGCTGCGCTCGCCCTCGAACGACAGCACCGTATCGACCATATGCTCGAGCACGCGCGGGCCGGCGATCGAGCCGTCCTTCGTCACGTGCCCGACCAGAACGACGGCCGTACCGCGTTCCTTGGCGAAGCGGATCAGCTCCTGCGCCGACGCCCTCACTTGGCTCACTGTCCCCGGCGCGCCCTCGATCAAATCGGAGTGCATCGTCTGGATCGAATCGATCACCAGCATCGCGGGAGGCCGCGTCTGCAACGTCGTCAGGATGTCGCGCGTCGAAGTCGCCGCCGCGAGCTGCACCGGCGCGTTGCCCAAGCCCAACCGTCGCGCGCGCAGACGCACCTGATCCGCCGCTTCCTCGCCCGAGACATACGCGACCGACTGGCCGGCGAGCGCCATCTTCGCTGCAGCCTGCAGGAGCAGCGTCGACTTGCCGATCCCCGGATCGCCGCCGATCAGCGTCGCCGATCCCTCGACGAACCCGCCGCCCAGCGCCCGGTCGAGCTCGGCGATGCCGGTCGCCATCCGGTCTGGCAGCTTGATCTCGGCATCGAGCCCGACGAGCTGGATCGCGCGGCCGCCGGTCTGGAGGTTATGCTTCGAATGGAACGGCGTGGCGGCGGTGTTCGCCTCCTCGACCAGCGTGTTCCACTCGCTGCAATCGGCGCATTGCCCCGCCCAGCGGTGCGACACCGATCCGCAGGCCTGACATACGTAACGCTTCTGGGGTTTCGCCATATCGCCGATGTACGAGAACGATACGGGAACATCAATGGCTGGCGGCTGGCCTATGTTGCGGATTTAGTGGCGCTTGGCGGCACACGGCGTTATCCGCGCGACGATGCACGCCACCGACCTGCGCATCGCCCTGTTCAGCGGCAACTATAATTACGTTCGCGATGGCGCAAACCAGGCGCTGAACCTGCTCGTCGGCCATCTCCTGTCAAAGGGCGTGACGGTGCGTGTCTATTCACCGACCAACGCCAAGCCGGCCTTTCCACCGACCGGCGATCTGGTTGCGGTGCCGTCGCTCCCGCTGCCGGCGGGGCGGGGCGAATACAAGATGGCGCGTGGGCTGCCTGCTGCGATCCGGCGCGATCTGGACGCGTTCGCGCCGAACATCGTCCATGTGTCGGCACCCGATTTTCTCGGCCACCGCGCGATCAGCTATGGCCACCGCAATGGCATCGCGACGGTCGCATCGCTGCACACGCGGTTCGAGACGTATTTCCGCTATTACAAGATGGCGTTCTTCGAGCCGATCATGGTGAAGATCCTGACGCGCTTCTACAACCGCGTCGACGAGGTGCTGGTGCCCGGGCGCGGCATGGCGGAAATCGTCCGCGACTGGGGCGTGACGACGCCGACCGCGATCTGGTCGCGCGGGGTGAACCACGATCGCTTCACGCCGACGCGCCGCGATCTCGAGTGGCGGCGCGCGCGCGGGATCGCCGACAGCGAGGTCGCGGTCGGGTTTCTCGGGCGACTGGTGAAGGAAAAGGGGCTCGACGTCTTCGCCGACGTGATCCGGGAACTGGAACAGCGCGGCGTGCCCCACAAGGTGCTGGTGATCGGCGAGGGGCCTGCGCGCGACTGGTTCGCGAGCCGGGTGCCGGGCGCGGTGTTCGCAGGGTTCCAGTCGGGCGACGATCTCGGCCGCGCGGTCGCGTCGATGGACGTGTTCTTCAACCCGAGCGTGACCGAAACGTTCGGCAACGTGACGCTGGAAGCGATGGCGGCTGGCGTACCGGTCGTCGCGGCGCGGGCTTCGGGCGCAGTCGGGTTGGTGGACGACGGGGTGACCGGGTTCCTGGTGCAGCCGACGGATATTGCAGGCTATGCGGACGCGATCGGGCGGATCGTTTCGGAGCCGGGCCTGCGCGAGACCATGGGGTGGGCCGGGCACGACAAGGCGGCAGGGTATCTTTGGGATACGATCAACCAGACGGTGCTGGACACGTATCTCGCGGTGATGGCGCGGCGGGGTAAGTGATGCCCTGACCTGCCCCCCCCCTGAAAGGGAGGGGTTGGGGGTGGGTCGGTCTCCGCATGCTCAGGCATAGGTGGCTCAAACCGGCCTACCCACCCCCGGCCCCTCCCTTTCAGGGAGGGGAGCAGGTTGCACAAACGCTCAGGGTGCCGTGACCCAGTCGAACGTCAGCGGCGCTTCGCGGAAGGCGAAGCGGTCGAGGTGGCTGGAGATTACCCCGCGCATCCGGTCGACATCCTCGCCCTCCTGCACGGTCAGCGCGACGTCTAGCGTTTCGCTGTCCGCACGCATCTCGAGGACGCTCCCGTTCGGAAAGGCGATGCGGCCTTCTTCTTCGGAGAAAGCGACTTCCATCTTGTGGCTCCAGTGCTTGGCGAGCTGCTGGAGATACTTGCTGGCCGAATGCGTCGGCACTCTCGCGACGGAGACGCTCACTTCAAGCGCTCGATCTTCTGTGCGGCTTCGTCGAGTAACGCAGCGACCTCGTGCAGCGTGTCCTCGGTGACGTCCTCGCGCATCAACCGGTGCTGGAGCACCTGCCGCAAATTGCCCATCGCCCGCCGGATCGGCGCGCCATCGGTCCGCTCGGACTCCGCCCCGACTGCCGCCAACCGCGCGAACAGGCCGTCGACCACGGCCGCATTCTCGGCCAGATGCGCGCGGCCCTCGTCGCTCGCCGCAAAGTGCTTCTTCGCGCCTTCCGACTGCTGTTCCTCGATCAGGCCCATTTCGTCGAGCATGCTGAGCGTCGGATAGACGACGCCCGGGCTTGGCGCATAGCCGCCCCCGGTCAGCCCCTCGATCTCTCGGATCAGGTCGTAGCCGTGGCGCGGTGCGTCTGCGATCAGCTTCAGCATCACGAGCTTCAACTCGCCGCCATCGAACAGCCGCCGCCGACCGCCCGGGCCGCCGCGATGCCCGTGGCCGTGTCGACCATGGCCTTCGTGACTTCCTCGACCCCGACCTTCGCCGTCAGCCCGCGGGCCACCGGTCCAGGCTCCATATCCCATACCAAAACGCATTTGAGTGTTCTCCGATATATCTTCATTCATGGGTTGCGATATATCGCAGACTGTTTCGAGTTCAAGTGGGTCGGCAAAAAGATTCGCTTTTAGGCACTCCGTCGTCCCCGCGGAGCCGGGGACCCAGACCCTCGGACCAAGCGAGTTGCATTGCCGTCAGCCAATATGGATCCCCGCCTTCGCGGGGATAACGATGCTTGTGAGAACGACGATGCCTGTGAGAACGACGATGCTTGTGACAACGACGATGCTTGGAGGAGGACGGTACCTCTAAGAATGGCGAGCGCGCTTGGATGGCGGACGGATGGGCAAACCGGCCCCCTGCCCCTATCTTCCCGGAATGGCCGATCTCTTCGCGGGCTTCGAACCCGCCGCCCCCGCCGAAACGCATCCCGAAAACGCGCCGCTCGCCGACCGCCTGCGCCCGCGCACGCTGGACGAAGTGGTCGGGCAGGATCACATCACCGGCCCCGAAGGCGCGATCGGGCGGATGGTATCGGCGGGGCGACTGTCCTCGATCATCCTGTGGGGTCCGCCCGGTACCGGCAAGACGACGATCGCGCGCCTGCTCGCCGACGCGGTCGACCTGCGGTTCGTCGCGATCTCGGCGGTGTTCTCCGGCGTCGCGGACCTCAAGAAGTCGTTCGCCGAGGCACGCGAGCACGCCAAGATCGGCAAGCGGACCTTGCTGTTCGTTGACGAGATCCACCGCTTCAACCGCGCGCAACAGGACGGTTTCCTGCCCTATGTCGAGGACGGCACCGTCACCCTCGTCGGCGCAACCACCGAGAACCCGTCGTTCGAACTCAACGCCGCTCTGCTCAGCCGCGCGCAGGTGCTGATCCTCGAACGCCTCGGCCGTGGCGCGCTCGAACAATTGCTCGACCGCGCCGAGACGGAGATGGAGCGCCCCCTGCCCCTCACCCCGCCTGCCAAGGACGCACTTATCGCAAGTGCGGACGGCGACGGTCGGTTCCTGCTCAACCAGGCGGAGACGCTGTTCTCGGTCAACCTGCCCGAGCCACTCGATCCCGCCGGGCTGTTGAACTTCCTCCAACGCCGCGTCGCGGTGTACGACAAGGATCGCGAGGGGCATTACAACCTCATCTCCGCGCTCCACAAATCGATCCGCGGTTCGGACCCCCAAGCAGCGCTCTATTATCTCGCGCGGATGCTGACCGCTGGCGAGGAACCGCTGTTCCTGCTCCGTCGCCTCACCCGCGCCGCGGTCGAGGATATCGGTCTCGCCGACCCTCAGGCGCTGGTCCAGTGCATCGTCGCCAAGGACACCTACGACTTCCTCGGCAGTCCCGAAGGTGAACTCGCGATCGCGCAGGCCTGCGTCTATCTGGCGACCGCGCCCAAATCGAACGCGGTCTACAAGGCGCAGAAGGCGGCGTGGAAGTCGGCGCGCGAGACGGGATCGCTGATGCCCCCCGCGTCGATCCGCAACGCGCCGACCAAGCTCATGCGCGATATCGGCTATGGCAAGGGCTATGCCTATGATCACGATGCGGAGGATGCGTTCTCGGGCTCGGATTACTGGCCCGACGAGATGAGCGCGCAGACCTTCTACACGCCGACCGAACGCGGGTTCGAGAAACGGCTGTCCGAGCGGCTCGCCTATTGGGATGGCCTGCGTGCGGAAAAGCGGTCGTGAAGGATTGGGCTGCGGTCGCGGCGTATGCGCTGTCGCTGCCCGAGACCGAGGCGTCGACCTCGTACGGCCAGCCGGCGATCAAGACGCGGGGAAAAATGTTCGTCAGCGCCGGTCATGTCGACGGCAGCTTCCACGTTCGCAGCCCGCATGAAGAGAAGGCGGTCCTGATCGCGACGGACCCGGACAGTTTCTGGCAGACGCCGCATTACGAAACCTGGCCCGGCCTGCTGGTCCGCTATGGCGCGCATGATTCCGAGCGGGTCGCTCTCGTGATCGCCCGCGCGTGGTGGGATCAGGCGTCGGCCAAGCAGCGAAAGGCGTACAGCGATCGCCCCTGACCATTTCGGCCATTTCGCCGCGATCGACTGGTCGGGTGCGGTCGGTCCTCGCCAACCTGGGATCGCCGTCGCGATCTGCGCGCGCGGGACCGCTGCACCGACGCTGATCGCAACCGAGGGCGGCTGGTCGCGCACTGCCGCGCTTGATTGGCTGGTAAATGCGATGCCGCCGGATACGCTGGTCGGGCTCGATCTCGGGCCATCGCTGCCGTTCGTCGACAAGGACGCATTCTTTCCTAACTGGACAGAGAGTCCCGCGGATGCGCGCGCGCTGTGGGCGTTGGTCGAGCGGATCTGCGCGAACGATCCGCATCTGGGGGCCAGCAGCTTCGTCGATCATGACGAGGTCGCGCGGCATCTGCGTCGCCATGGCGGGCGCAAGGGCGAATTCTTCGAAGGGTCCGGTCGGCTCCGCGTGACCGAGGACGCGCAGCGGCGACAAGGGTTGAGTCCCACCAGCAACCTCAATCTGGTCGGCGCCGCACAGGTCGGCAAGTCGAGCCTTACCGGCATGCGCGTGCTGCACCGCCTCGCCGGTCGCGTGCCGATCTGGCCGTTCGATCCGGTCCCGCGCGGGGGGCCGGTCATCGTCGAAATCTATACCACGATCGCCGCCCGCGCCGCCGGCATCCGCAAGGGACTCAGCAAGATCCGCGACGCCGACGCGCTGGACGTGGCGCTGGACGCGATCGGCAGCGATCCGCACGCACCGCTCGTCCGCTACGACGATCACGCCACCGACGCGATCCTGACTGCCGCATGGCTCCGCGCCAACGCCGAGCGCCCCGAACTCTGGACGCCAACCGCAATGACGCAGCATATTGCGCAAACCGAGGGCTGGACCTTCGGCGTTTCGTAAAGCGTTGCGCGGTGTTGCGATCGACGGAATGACGATCGGCGAATACGTTGATCCGGCACGCCAAGGGCTCTCGATCGGTGTCCGGACTGGCGGAAAGAAACCTGGGCTGTACCGCCGTCGGATCACTGGCGGCGGCGTAATCTCAAAATGCGCTTAGCGGTTTCCTGCACACACCGTCGCAGATCCGGTCGAGCGGGCTGCTGGATGGAACGAGCGTTCGAGGGGCCCGTCGGCCTCCGATTTGATGTGATGAGGTTGCCGGCGTGGTGGTGCATGGACCGTGCTTCAGGGTGGCGGGGAGACACCCGCGCTTACGCCGGGTTTTACCCAGACCGGACGTCGGCCATCGGCGAACATCCGAAGGTGCGCCGATAGGCGTGACCGAACGCGCTTTGCGAGACGTAACCGACGCTGTTTGCTATGTCGGCGATATTCGCGCGGCCTCGCGCCAACGCTGCGCGTGCAAGCGTGAGACGCCATGTTCGCAGATACGTCAGCGGCGGCTGGCCGATGCGGCGCGTGAAGTCCGCCGAAAAGGCGGCGCGCGACATGCCGGCAACGGTCGCAAGCTGCGCGACGGTCCATCGCTGCGCCACATCGGCATGAAAGGCGTGAAGCGCGCGGCCGATCCGGGGGTCGGACAGCGCGCCGAGCCATCCGCCGCCAGCCGTCATGTCCCCGCCGGCATATGCGCGTATCGCCTCTACCAGCAGCACGTCGGCAAGCCGGGCGCTGACGATCTCGCTACCGATCGCACCCCGTTCGCTCTCGCTGTTCAACAGGGCGAGGACCGTACCGACCGCACCGGATGTCGGCGACGACCGGGAGACCAGCATGCAATCCGGCAGCATGTCGAGCAGGAAGTCCGCGCTGGCCGATGCGAAGGTAACCGTTCCGCCGATGCCGATGGTATCGTCTCCGCCCAAGCGCGCGACGTTGCAGCCATCTGCGTAGAAGGCTTGACCATCGATCGGTGCTTCGTCGGGGTGGCTGGCCAGGGCGTAGGCCGCGCGGCCAAGCACGCACACATCCCCCATTCCGAGTAATCTGGGCGGAGCGCCCGAAACCATCAACCAACCGCTTCCACGTAGCATCGCCACGAATTTGAGCCGGTCGATCGCCGGGAAAGACAACGCCCAACGACCTGCCGCCCCGATCCGCGTGCGCCGCGTCACGCGAGCGCCGAGAACGCCGAGAACATCCGACAGCGGGTCGCCAGGCGATCTGGACGATTGCGATACCATCATAGCTCTTCGAGCATAGGTCATCTCGGATGGAATGGCTATTTTGACGCGAAGGAGATTACAAATGGGTATCACGGGAAAAGTCGTCGCCATTACAGGGGCAAGCAACGGGATCGGGCGGGCCACGGCCATCCTGTTGGCCGAACATGGTGCATTCGTCGTTCTGGGGGCCCGTAACGAAGAGGGGCTTGCGACGGTCGTCAAGGATATCGAAGCCAGCGGTGGAAAGGCCGTATTCGTGGCGACCGATGTCCGCCGTCGCGACGATCTGGAAGCGCTCGTCGCGCTCGCGGTCGAACAGGGAGGCCGGCTCGACGTCATCATCAATTGCGCGGGGATCGGGCCGATCTCGCGCTTTGATGCGCTCGATGTCGATGGCTGGGATGCTATGATCGATGTGAACCTTCGCGGCACCCTGTACGGGATCGCCGCCGCTCTGCCGGTATTCGCACGACAGGCGAGCGGGCATGTCATCAACGTCGTTTCGACAGCGGGTATCAAGCTGGTCCCGACCATGGGCGTCTATGCCGCTACCAAGAACGCGGTGCGCACGGCGACTGAGGTGCTGCGGCAGGAGGCCGGGCCGCACCTTCGCGTGACCGAAGTGTCGCCCGGGATGATCGCCACCAGCTTCGGAGATAGCATTACCGACCTATCGACGAAAACAGCGATAGCCGAGCAAGTCGATGCCATCGCAATCCCACCCGACGCGATCGCCCGCGGCATCCTCTATGCGATCGACCAACCGCCGCACGTTGAAGTCGGTAGCATCGTGATACGTCCAACCGCACAGGGTTGATCGGCATACCGGAACAAATCGTGTGACGATCACACGGTAGATTTACGCCGGGGCTACACTATGATCTCAGGTGTTTCGGGTCCAGCTTCGATCGAATACGTCACACGATCCATCGGCAACGCGGCGCTGCCTTTTAATGGAAGCTAAATCATGACCCGATTGCTGATCGTCGGTGCGACCGGACTGGTCGGCCAGCACGTCGTACTGCAGGCACTTGCCGATCCACGGGTCAACAAGGTCATCGCCTTGACGCGTCGGCCGATACCGACTTGTGCCAAGCTGGAAAATGTCGTCGTCGATTTCGCGGACATGCCCAATGAGGCATCATGGTGGTCCGTGGACGGCGTGATCAGTGCGCTTGGCACCACGCGGGCCCAGACCCGGTCTGGTGCCGACTATCGGACAATCGATTACGAATATCCGCTCGCCATCGCTCGCCATGCTCGCAACCATGGAGCGGTCCGTTTTGCGCTAACGTCTTCGCTTGGCGCCGATGCCCGCTCGCGCTTTGCCTACACTCGTACCAAGGGCGAACTAGAATCCGAACTGGGCAAAGTCGGTTTTACGTCACTGACAATCGTTCGCCCGAGCGTGCTGGAGGGACATCGCGACCAGCCGAGAGCGGATGAGCACATGGCTCAGGTCATCGTGAAGATCATGGCTCCCTTCCTCCCCCGCCGCCTGCGCGTTAGTCCGGCCCAGGGTGTAGCGGCCTTGCTGATCGATGGTGCGATCGACGCGCCACCGGGTGTTCACGTCAAGACCAATACCGACATGCTATGAACGACCATATTGCTCGCTGACAGCGCCGCTAAACTGGCTGGGTCGGAAGCCGACAAGCAAGGTGCTCGCTCTCCCTCCCTACCGGGTCGCAGAAGCGTCCAACATGATCTTCCAGTCAACACCACGGCTCGCGCCGTGGTTCACACCCATGCGAGACCATTGGCAGTCCTGAATGTGAGCCGCCCCACGAGCCGGCGCGCATCTATGCTCCTCACGGCAGGGCTGGGGGACGTAGACGGTGCAGAACTTCAGGCTCGCTTTTGCCCGATAAAGAGCGACGTGCCTGGTTTTGGCATGACTAGTCTGATCAATACCAGTTCCGACGTTGTCAGCGATATCGTCCCATCGTTACGCGCAGCACTTGCGGTCGGTCGACCAGGTTCAACCCGTAATCGGTCTGGTCGCCGTTCCAGACGCGCTTGGTCATCCACTGCCCTTTGTCGAAGCGTCCCTCCTCGACCCGCACGATAATGCCGTTCGAGCCAGTCCCCGGCGCGCCGGCAAACGTGACGCGGACATGGTCGCCCATCACCAGAAACTCGTTCGCAGACAGCTGCGCGATCGCGACCCCGCCAACCGGTTCCTTCCCCCAAGGTGCCGGCGCGCTCTTCAGCCATTCCCACTCCTTCATGCCGAACTGCCATTCGCCCCAGCTCGCAGTGATTGCCCAGTCGCCCATGCGCGTGGACTGCACTTCGCCGCTATCGGGCTTGGCCGCCCCCCAGGTCGGCTTTTCATACGCGATCCGTGCCCAATCGCGCATCATCGATCCGACCGCAGCATAGGGCAGCGCGAAGGCGTCGAGCGTCGCTGGCGAGATATCGGCGGCGCCGAGCGGAAAATTGAAATAGCCGGTGTCGTCCATCCCGAACGGCGAGAAGCCGATGGCACCGCGTCCCAAGGCCGGCCAGAAGAAGCGGGCGAAGTCGCGCGTGTTTCCCATCTCCGGGATCATCAGCGGATTGTCGGCGCGCGCATAGGCATCGAGATATTTGACGACGTTGGCGCTCGTCTTGTCGTAAATGTCGGGCGCTTCGAGATCGATCGCGGGCGCGGCTGCCTTCCAGATGTCGAGCACGTCCTGCTGGGGACCGCCGCTCGCCACGCCGTACGGATCTGGCACGTTGGAGGGCCCGGCAAGCGACGCATTGACGTACATCGGCAACGGCTTGATCGCCTTGCCCGCCGCGGCAATGGCGTTGACGTAGCTGCCGACATACCAAGTGTTGAAGGCACGGTCGGCCTGCGCGCCGAACACCGTGCTCCAGGTTCCACGCTTGTTCAGGCGCCGTGAGAGCGCGGGTGGGATCGGCTTGGCGAACAGCGCATCGGCCGAGGGTGAGAAATCGCGCGGGTTCTTGTAGCTGCCCGTCTCGTTTTCCACCTGCACCATGATCACGGTGTTCTGCGGATCGTGATCGCGCAGATACGTCATCAGCGCGACGAAGGCGTGCGTGTCCGCCGCCAGCGTGGCCGCGCCGTGTGCGCTGAGCACGCCGTGATCCTGGCCGCTTTTGGTCTTCATTCGAGGGAAGCGGCGATTGTCGAGCTTTACCCAGTCTGGCGTGTAGGAGAATGACGTGTTCTTCCACGTCCCGAACCAGAGCAAGACGACGCGCTTGTCATGCACGCGGGCCTGGTCAAGCAGGGTCTGCAGGAACCGGAAATCGAACTCGCCCTCTCGAGGCTCGACCTGTTCCCATGCGATCGGAACCTCGACCGTATTCGCGCCGATCCGGTCGAGCACCGGCCATGCCGTCGCGAGCGGCTCGGGATAATTGGTGGAATTGTTGACCTGCGCCCCGAGCATGAAGAACGGAGCGCCATCGACGATCAGCGCGTGCCGACCATGCTGGCTCTCGATCCGCGGCAGCTCGTGCGAGACCTGCGCGAACGCCCCCGTATTGCCAGCGAGGATCAGGCCGACCGACAGGAAGGATGCCGTCGCGCGTCTGGACCATGCTGCCCGGTGGTGAGGTGTGTCGTTCATGATAGCCTCCGCATTTGTTCAATTTGACCGAAAGGGCGCGCCGAGCCGGGCTCGATCGGCTCGATCGTCATCAGGACGACGTCTTCGCCGTCGAGCGGCATCGTGGCTGCCAAGCGTCCGTCAGCGACGATCCTCGCAGTGGCTGGGCGTGCCGGGCCACCGTCAAGGCGTACCCGCTCGCGCGGCACCAGCGCGGCGCAGATGTCGGCCGGCCCATGTCGCCGATATCTGGCACCTCCCCTGCCCGTGCCGGCGGCGGCAAGGATGCAACGGTTTCCCCGGACGAGCCAAGCTTCGACCAGCGCGTGGCGCTTCATCGAGTGCGAGCCACGATCGTGGTACCCGAACCATCTGTACGGACAATCCGACCGAAGCTCGGTAGTCCCTACGGCAACGCCAACCCGACCCTATGACGGCGCCGACCCGCCCCACGACGATGTCTACCACGACGATCGCGACCGTCGGTGCGAGCGACCAGGCATGCCGACGCGCGGCGATCGGCCGTATCACGGCTGGTCGTCGAGCGAGTAGATCTGCTCGGCCGCGATCCATTTCTCGCCCTCCGCCGCGAACGGCAGGCGGCGCTGGAAGCGGTCCATCAGCGTTTCCCAAGCCTGGACGTCGGGATTGGTGGCATCGCGCGCGGCCTTGGCGGTCGGGTCGAACTCAGGAGTCGTCTCCATCAGCATCACCAGCCGGTCGCCGACCTGCCAGATCTCGAGCGATGCGATACCCTCTGCACGGAGCGCGTTCGTGATCGCGGCGGGCGGCCCGCCGCGGCGATGCCAGTGCCGATACGCCGCGATCGCCGCCGGATCGTCGTGCAGGTCGAGCACCAGGACATGTCGCGACCGCGCCGCGCTCACAGCCATGCGCCCAGCATCCACGGCACGAATTCGTTCTCGCCGAGCCCGAGCAGCTCCGACTTGGTCGGCCGCCCCGAAGCGGTAGCCAGCAACGCGTCGAAGATCTGCCGGCCAACCGTCTCGATCGGGACGCCGTCGAGCACGACCGAACAGTCGATATCGATATCGCCGGCCATCGCGCGCGCCAGCTTGGCATTGGAGGCGAGTTTGAGGCAGGGCGTTGGCTGCGCGCCGAACGCCGATCCACGCCCCGTCGTGAAGGCGAGCAGGTTGGCGCCTGCGGCGATCTGCCCGGTCGCCGAACAGGGATCATATCCGGGCGAGTCCATGAAGATAAGCCCCCGCGCCATCGGGCGCTCGCCATAGAGCGCGACGCCGTTGAGCGCGCTCGACCCGGCCTTGGAAATGGCACCGAGCGACTTCTCGAAGATCGTGGTCAGCCCACCCGCCTTGTTGCCCGGCGACGGATTATTGTCGAGGCTGGCGCCGTTACGCGCGGCATAATCCTCCCACCAATGAATCCGCGCCTCGAGCGCCCGCTTGATCGCCGGCGTGGCCGCGCGCGCCATCAGCAGATGCTCGGCACCGTAGATTTCGGGGGTCTCCGACAGCAGGGCGGTGCCGCCCGCCGCGACGAGCAGGTCGGAGGCGACGCCAAGTGCCGGATTGGCGGTCACCCCCGACCAGCCGTCGGATCCGCCGCATTGCAGGCCCAGCACCAGTTCGGCCGCGGAACAGGATGTGCGGCGATCGCGCGCGGCTTCCTCGATCAGTTCCTCGACGATCGCGATGCCCTGCGCGATGGCCTCCGCGGTGCCGCCGGCCTGCTGGATCGTCAGCGTGCGCAGTCGCACGCCCGGGGAAAGCCCGAACGCGCCGAGCATGTCGTCGATCTGCGCCACCTCGCACCCAAGGCCGATCATCAGCACGCCCCCGAAATTGGGGTTTCGCGCATAGCCGACCAGCGTGCGCTGCAACGTCTCGTATCCGTCGCCCGTCTTGGACATGCCGCAGCCGCTGGCATGGGGGAACGCCGCGACCGCGTCGACTCCGGGGATGACGCGCTGCTCGAAATGCCGCGCGATCCGCCGCACCACCGTCGCCGAGCAATTGACGCTCGCGATGATCCCGATCGCATTGCGCGTCCCCACGCCGCCGGCGGCGCGGACATAGCCATCGAAGGTGGCGGAATGCGGCATGCGCCGGGACACTTCGGCGGATGCGCTCGACGCGGTGGGCGTGGTCCCGGCGGCATGCACGCCGACCACCAGATTGTGCGAATGGACGTGCTCGCCCGCCGCGATCGGCCGGCTCGCCACACCGATCGACTGGCCGTATTTGTGCACCACCGCGCCTGCCGCGATGGGATGCAGCGCGATCTTGTGGCCGCTCCGGACGGCGTCGCGCGCAGTGGTGTCGCGGACTTGCTCGCCCGCCTCGGCAGGATCGATCAGGATTGCGACATCGTCGCTGTCGGACAGCAGCAGCGCGCGGGTCATGATTTCACCTTCGATGAATGGCCGGGGCAGCGGCGAGCGCGCAGGCATGCGCGGCTCATCGCGCCTGCCCGGCGGTGGGTATCGGCGCGTCTTCGTGCAGCAGCCCGGCGCCGCGCAGGTCGTGCCAGAAGCCATCGGGAATCACGGTGAGATACAGTTGCAGCGTGTGCTCGACCTGGTCGCGATCGGCGAGGCCCGGCACGACGCTGGCGACCGCCGGGTGGGCCAGCGGGAATTGCAGCGCCGCGGCGGCCAACGGAACGCCGTGCGCGTCGGCGATCTGCTCGATCCGGCGAACACGCTCGACGATCGGCGCGGGCGCGACGGCATATTCATAGTGGAACGGCCCCGCGCCCTTGGTGCCGGTCGCGAGGATGCCGCTGTTATAGGGGCCGCCGATCAACACCGCGATGTCGTTGGCGACGCAAGCCGGCAGGAACGTCTCGAGCGCTCCCTGTTCGAGCAGCGTGTAGCGGCCGGCGAGCAGCACCACGTCGATGCCGACCTCGTCCATCGCCGCCAGGCATATCGCGGTCTCGTTCACGCCGAGGCCGAAGCCGCCGATCGCGCCACTCTCGCGCAACGCCTCGAGTGCGCGGAAGCCACCGCCTGCGGTGAGTTGCGCCCAGTATTCCGTCTGCGCGTCACCATGCGTCGCACGGCCGATATCATGTACCAGCAGCAGGTCGATCCGCGCCAAACCCAGTCGCTGGAGACTCGCCTCGTACGAGCGCATCACGCCGTCATAGCTATAGTCGTATACAACGCGGAACGGCATGGGCGTCGCGAAACCATCGCGTATGCCACTGGTATCCTGCGTGGCGTCTGGAACGAGCAGCCGCCCGACCTTGCTCGACACGACCAGTTCGCTTCGACCACGAAGCGCATCGCCCAACCGCCGTTCACTCAGCCCATAGCCATAAAACGGGGCCGTATCGAACAGGCCGATCCCGGCTTCGACCGCGACGTCCACCGCCGCGCGCGCGCATGCTTCGCCGATGGGCCGATACAGGTTCCCCAACGTACCGGCGCCAAAGCCGATCTCGGTCACGGCCAGACCGGTCTGGCCGATCGTTCGCTTATCCAGCATCCAAGCTCCATCGACACGAGGGCCGTCATCGGTGCTTATCGTCTCACCGTTCACAGGCATTGCTAGAAGCTGATTTTTATCCATGCAAGCCAATTGGCATATATAGCATTTACGCCAATCACCATGTCGGGATTGGCGGGGCCGGGTTTTCCCTGCGATAGGCGACGACGACATGCGCCGGGTTGGTCGCGACGAAGACGGAGAGGATACACGTGACGCGTACCGGACCAAAGGGTACCTATGCCGCGCCGGCACTCGAAAAGGCGTTCGAGATCGTCGAGTTGCTCGCCGAATATCCCGACGGCGCGCTCGTCAGCGAAATGGCGGCCAGCCT
Source organism: Sphingomonas sp. OK281 (assembly GCF_900115295.1). GTDB lineage: Bacteria > Pseudomonadota > Alphaproteobacteria > Sphingomonadales > Sphingomonadaceae > Sphingomonas. The sequence continues at coordinate 320,627 of NZ_FOVZ01000003.1, forward strand.
CGGGCGGTCGGTCGGTGAATTGTTCCGCATCGTGATCGTGATGGAGCGGCTCGGCTACCTGCGCAAATCGGCGCATACCGATCGCTATACGGTGTCGTACAAGCTGCTCGAAACCGCGTATCGCGCAACGCCCGCGCAAAACCTCGTGCGCGCGGCCCTGCCGCAAATGCAGGGGCTGGCAGCAGCGGCCGGGCAGTCTTGCCACCTCGTCGTGGCGAGCAACGATCACGGCTTGGTGGTCGCCTGCGAGCAGCAACCCGGAATGCGAGGCTTTTCGCTGCGCGTCGGAGCGCGGATCGACATCGTCAACAGCTGTTCGGGCCAGGTGTTGCTGGCCTATGCGACGACGCAGCGGCGGGAGCAGATACTGCAGACCTTGGACGAACAGCTCGAGGAAAAGGTCGATCGCGTCCGCTTGGCGCAGCGGATAGAGACGATCCGCGCAGCAGGCCACGACAGCCGCCAGAGCCCGGTGACGCACGGCGTTACCGATATCAGCTTCCCCGTGTTCGGGTTCGACGGACAGATCATGGCGGCGCTGACGATCCCGTTTCTCGAATTGATCGACGGATCGCAGAAGGTCGGACTCAAAGCCGCACGAGAGATGCTGCGCGAGACGACCGCGGCGATCGCCGACACGCTGGGCTATCCGGGTACGCCGTCAGACGCTTGAGGCCAGGCCCGGTGCGCGCGGCGGGCATAGGCGGCGATGACGACGAAGCACGCGAGCGGCAGCAGCATGATGATCGCCACGCTTCCGGTCCATACCGAGGCGACGCCCATCAGGGGAGGAAAGATCGCTCCACCGACGATTGCCATCACGATGCACGACGAACCGAGCGGCTTGGCCGCGCCAAGCCCCTCGACGCCCAACCCGAAGATGGTGGGAAACATGATCGACATGAAGAAGCTGACGAGCATCAGCGCGCCAAGCGCCAGCCGTCCGCCCGCCATGGCCGCAACCGCGCAAAGCCCGACATTGGCGAGCGCATAGCTGCCGAGCAACGTCGTGGGACGCACGCGCGTCATCAGCGCGGTGCCGGTAAAGCGCCCGATCATGAACAACAGGAGGCTGATCGAGAGCAGGAATGCGGCGTTCCGCTCGGAAAGGTCCGGCGCGGCCTCCTTGGCGAAGTCGATGAAGAAGCTCCACACACCGACCTGTGCGCCGACGTAGAAGAATTGCGCGATCACCGCGCCGCGCAAGGCAGGGCGCCGGATCAGCGTGCGGAGGTCACCGTGCGCGGTGTCCTCGCTCCGCCCCTCGGGCAGGCGCGCCCAGCCGACCGCGGCAGCCACCAACAATACCGCAATCGCGAGCAGCGCATAGGGCAGCCGCACGGTCGCCACCTCGCTCGCGCGATACGCCTGCAGCGCCGCAGGACTCATTTGCGCCAACACGGCCTTGCTGTGCTCTACCCCCGAAAAAATCAGCGTGCCGCCAATGATCGGCGCGAAAAAGCCGCCAAGGCCATTGAACGCCTGTGCCAGATTCAGCCGCCGTACGGCGCTGGCGGGATCGCCGAACACGCCGACATAGGCATTGCCGGTGGTTTCCAGACAAGCGGCGCCTGCCGCGATCAAGAACAATGCGACAAGAAACAGCGCATAGCTCGTCATCAGCGACGCCGGCAGAAACAACAATGCGCCGACCGCGTACAGGCCAAGCCCGGTCAGAACCCCAGCACGATAGCCGAAGCGGCGCATCAGCAACCCGGCCGGGAGCGCGACGACGAAATAGCCGATATAGAAGACGAACTGGATGAAGCCCGCCTCGCCCCGGTTCAGCCCCAAGGCCTTTTGAAACTGGCGGATGAGGATATCGTTGAAATTGTTGGCCAACGCCCACAGGAAAAACAGGCTGACGACCAGCACGAAGCCCCAACGATAGCCCGGCGTGACGAAATGCCGAACGGCGACTGGGTCTGGCACTGCCGGCGTCAGTTCGGCGCTGCTCATCTCGCTCTCTCCTATGATACGGTCCGGCCTGTTGCCGGTACCGCGCCGTGTGCGTGCTGTCAGAACCGCGCGATCGCCTTCAACACGTGATCCGCCTCCGCGATCAGCTGGGGCAAGCGCGTGGGCATGTCGTCCGCATCGAAACTGTGGGTATGCAAGGCGTCGATCGGGATATGTCCCGCGGTGATCGATGCGATCACGTGGGCGAAGTCGCTCGCCAGCGCGTTCCGGCTGGCAAGCAGCGTGGTTTCGCGCTTGTGAAACTCGGGATCGGCGAACACCAGATCGCCTGGAGCGACCCCCACCAACACCAGCTTACCGCCATGCGCGACATAGGCGAGGCTTTGAGTCATCGCCGCCAGCACACCCGTTGCGTCGAACACCGCGTCGTACATCGCACCGCCGGTCCGCGCGGCCAACGCCGCCGCGATATCCTCATCGACTGCCACGGTGTCATCGAAGCCCAGCGCCGCCCTTGCGAAGTCGAGGCGCGCGGCGCGCGTATCGATCAGCGTGACGCGCGCGCCGCTCAGCTGGGCAAATAGTCCGGCGGCGATCCCGATCGGCCCCGCGCCGACGACGAGGACCTGGTCGCCAGCCGATAGCGCGGCCCGTGCGACGGCGTGGGCGCCGATCGCCAGGAATTCGATCATGGCGGCTTGGTCGAGCGACAAGCCCGCGACGTCGATCACGGCACTCTCAGGCACCGCAAGAAGTTCGCACATCCCGCCATCCGCATGAACACCGAGCACGGAGATAGTGACGCACGCATTCGGCTTGCCCTTGCGGCATGCAACGCACGTTCCGCACGACAGATAGGGATTTATCGCAACGCGCTGACCGGGCGAAAACGTCGACCCCACAGGCGCGTGCTCCACCTCGCCGGCAAGCTCGTGCCCCATCACCCGCGGGTAGGACAGATACGGATGACGCCCCGCATAGATATGATAGTCCGTCCCGCACAGGCCGACGCGGCGGATCCGAACGAGGACCTCACCCAATCCCACGGTCGGCGCGGCTCGCTCCACGATATCCAGACGATAGGGCTGTTGGCAGACGATGGCTTTCACGGTATTTTGCTAGCTCCAGGCGAGCGTTGCTGTTTAAAGACCGCTTCTCATATATACAAGCCAGCTTTGGTATGTGCAAATAAGAGTGGTCCTGCGGGACGTGCAGGGCCGAGGTTGACGCTTGTGGATTGCCGGATCGCGTATTCGCCGCCGGGGAACGACAGGCATGCGAAAGCTCGTCGGCGCCCAGGCGCGGAGGGATGGCAATGGCTCGCGGGCGAATGCACGCGCGCGATTGCCGCCGCTGCGTGCACCGCGCCGTCTGCGGAGACGGCGGCGGTGCTTTCAAGCTGGACCGGCGACATCCGCGGCTCGATCCCGCGCGACACCGGCGGCGAGATCATCTCGGGCTGGCGCTTGCAGAGGTCCGGGCGGCGATGCGCGACGCGACGTCGCTGGAGCGGCAGACGATCTCGCCGCCCTGCCCCAACCCTGCTCACAACCTGCGAGAACGACCCGCTACGCGACGAAAGCAAAGCCTATGGCCATCGCCTGCGCGACGTGGACATTACCGTCGATCGCGATCGATGCGCGGGCATGATCCACGCGTTCCCACAAATGGGCGGACGGATGGATCGGTCAAATCGGCTGCGCGATCGCATCGCCCGCTGCCTCGACGCCGATGATGGAAGAATGGTGCACCCAGAGCGATTCGAACGCCCGACCCTCAGATTCGTAGTCTGATGCTCTATCCAGCTGAGCTATGGGTGCATCGCCGTTCCGTGACCGGTTCGACAAGCCCGCCGTGAAGCGGAAAATCCTGGTGCACCCAGAGCGATTCGAACGCCCGACCCTCAGATTCGTAGTCTGATGCTCTATCCAGCTGAGCTATGGGTGCACTGGAGGGGCGCTGATAGCAGGCATTTTCGGGGGCGCAAGGGTTTGCCGCGATAAAGTTGTGTCGGGCGACGCGGACGCATAGAGCAGCGGGCATGAAACTCGCCACGTCGTTCCGATCGCGGTCGCTCCGCACGCTATCGCTCCTCGCGCTGCTCGCAGCGGCGGCGTGCAGCAAGGATACCACCGCCTACCCGTCGCTCGGTCTGCGCCCGGTCGAGAAGCTCGGATTCGCCGAGCCCGAGGTGAAGACAGCGGTCGCGACGCCCGATCCGGCGTTGGATGCGGATATCCGGACGATCTCGAACAAGCTCGATGCCATCGCCACCGGTTTCACGCGCGACGCGGCCAAGGCGGAGGCGCTGGCGCGGACCGCGCGCGGCGCCGCAGTCGGCAGCGACGCGTGGCTCGCCGCGCAGACCGCTCTCGCCGGGCTCGACGACTGGCGCGCGCAGTCGTCCGCACTGGTGACCGACATAGAACAACGCGCCACCGACCGCGCCGCCAAGCTGCAGGCCGACTATCCCGCGCTGGCCACGATCCGCGAAACGGCACAGGCCGAGAACGATCGCCAAGGTGCCGCGATCGCGCGCATCCAGGCGAGCCTCCCCGCCGCCTGAGCCGCTGCTGATCCTCCCCCGCCACGGGGAGGATCAGACGGCTAGAACCCCTTCAGCAACGGCAGGATCGTCGAATAATCGTCGGTCCACGCGGTGAAGCCCTTGCGCGGCACCAGCGGAGTCCATGCGGGATCACCCGATCGCAACGCGGCAATCGCACGCGGATCGCGCGACAACGCCACCCAGTCCGACGCCGACGCGCGATCGACCAGCAAGCTCGACGGACGGTATTTCAGCTCGATTGGAGTCCACCCGCCCTCGCGCGCCGCCGCCGCGATCACCGGTTCCAGATCGATGAACCGGTTGGAGATGTGCACCAGCAACAGGCCGCCCGGCGACAGCACCCGGCCATAGGTCGCGAACGCCTCGCGCGTCATCAGGTGCATCGGCACCGAATCCGACGAGAACGCATCGAGTGCGAGCAGGTCGAGGCTGTCGGGCGCATCATGCGCGAGCGCGATCCGGGCATCGCCCATCCTAATCTCGGGCTGGGGCAGGCAGCGCGACAGATAGGTGAACTGGCCTGTATCCCGCGCGATCCGCACCACCGCCGGATCGATCTCGTAGAACCGCCAGCGCTGGCCCGGCCGCGCGTAGCAGGAGAGCGTCCCCGTCCCGAGCCCGACCACGCCGATCCGCGCCTGCGGGCCGTACAGCGCCGGCGCGGCGCGCATCGCCTGCCCGACGCCCGATCCGACCGCGTAATAGGTGGTCGGCGTCCGTTCGCGCTCGGGCGAACCGCGCAACTGGATGCCGTGCACGGTCGTCCCATGATCGAGCTCGCGAACGCCGCCGTCCCGCCCCGGCGTATTGCGCACGGTATAGACGCCGAAATAGCTCCGCACCCGTGCGCCCGGATCGAGCGAGAACTCAAGCGAGCGATACCCGCCGAACAGCACGAGCGCCCCCGCGAGCACGACCATGTACGGCCGTCGCGCACCGATCGCGACGAACCCGATGGCTGCGATCACGAGGAAGACGAGGCCCTGGCGCCCCTCCCCGAACACGCCGTCTGGATTGCCGATCCGCAACCCGGTGAGGGCCAGCATCGCCGCGACGATCGCGAGCAGCGCAACGTATTTCGCCGGCCCCTTGCCCATCCACAGGGCGCGGAACCGTCCGAACAGATACATTTGCGGCACCAGCGCGCCCGCCGCCAGGATCAGCAGCGGATACTCGTAGGTCCAGTCGAACACCACCGGCGCCACCAGCGCGGCGAACACGCCACCGAGCGCGCCACCAGCCGACATGGCGAGGTAAAAGCCCGTCAGCCGATCGGGTGCGGGTCGCTTGCGATACAGAGCAGTGTGCAGCGCGACCGAGATCATGAACAGCAACACCAGCGCGATCCCCGCGCTGAAGAACGGGCGCTCGTTGACCCCGCCCATGATGATTCCGCCGAACAGCAGAATCGTGATCGGCGCGATCCGGGTCAGAAGGTCGGCGAGCCAGCGATCGTTCGCGAACGCCACGCTGAAGCTTAGCAGGTACAGCCCGAGCGGGATCACCCAAAGCAGCGGCATCGCCACGATATCGGTGGTGATGTAGGTCGAGGTCGCCAGCATCATCCCCGACGGCACGAGCGCCAGCGCGATCCAATGCGCGATCCGCCGCGCGCCGGGCGGCGCGCTGGTCGCGGCGACATGATCGACTGCCGCGGTCTTCGGCAGGCGCGTGGCGCAGGCGAGCACCAGCATGATCAGCAGCAGATACCCGCCGCTCCAAAGCAAGCTCTGCCCGTGCACCGCCATCAGCGGCTCGACCAGCAACGGGTACGCGATCAGCCCCGCGAAACTGCCGAGATTGGACGCGGCATACAGCGCATACGGATCGCCGCCCCCGCTCGCCGCGCTGAACCAGCGCTGGATCAGCGGCGCCTGCGCGGAGACCGCAAAGAACAACGGCCCGATCGACAATCCGAGCAGCCACGGCACCCACAAGGCCGGCAACGCGTCCGCCGGAAGCTCCATCGCGATCAATCCGATCGGCAACCACAGCGCCGCGACGATCAGCACGCCCAGATGGATCGCCGCCTGCGCCCGCGGCCGGACACGCCCGAGCCAATGCGCATACGCATAGCCCGCGAGCAGCAACGCCTGGTACACCAGCATCGCCGAGTTCCACACCGCCGGCGCGCCCCCCAGACGCGGCAACGCCATCCGCGCCACCATCGGCTGGACGAGGAACAGCAGGAACGACCCGGTAAGGATCGTCGCGACGAACATCGTCCGGCACCAGCGCGCCATCAGTGGCCGCACTTCCATAGCATCGGTGTCAGACATAAGCGGGGCGGTCGATCCGGTAGAGAATGTGGTGACGAAGGCGGTCATCTTCGGCGAGCTTCGGATGGTCGAAATCGCCTTCGACTACGCGGGTCATCCCGAGCCGCGCCATGAGCGCGCGGCTGGCCGTGTTTGCAGGGACGGTGATCGCCCAGACCGTCGGCACGTTCAACTCGTGCCAACCCCAGGCAAGGGAAGCCTCCGCCGCCTCCCGTGCATAGCCCCGCCCCCATTCGCTTTGGATAAGACTCCAGCCGATCTCCGGTTTCCCCTCGATCGGCGTACCGACCGGGCCGGGCTTGATCCCGCACCAGCCGATGAACGCACCGGTATCCCGTCGCTCGAGCGCCCAGAAGCACGCGCCATAGTCGGCGAACATCGCCTTCTGGCGTGCCACCACCGCGGCGGACTCGGCCAGCGACGGCGCCGGCCCGAGATACGCCATCACCGCCGGATCGGCACACATCGCATGATGCAAGGCGGCATCGTCATCACGCCAGCCACGCAAGATCAGCCGTTCGGTCTGGATCATCCGCCGAGCAATTTCGCCGCATGCGCCGCGTGGTAGGTCAGCACGCCCGAGCATCCGGCGCGCTTGAACGACATCAGCGTCTCCAGCACCATGACGTCGCGCTCGGCCGCGCCAGCCGCGACCGCGTGCTCGATCATCGCGTATTCGCCCGACACCTGGTACGCAAACACCGGCACCTCGAACGCCTGTCGGACGCGGACGATGATGTCGAGATACGGCAGGCCGGGCTTGACCATCACCGTGTCGGCGCCCTCCGCCAGGTCCATCGCGACCTCGCGCAGCGCCTCCTCGGCGTTGGCGTTGTCCATCTGGTACGTCTTCTTGTCGCCCTTGAGCAGCCCGCGCGAGCCGACCGCATCGCGGAACGGGCCATAGAACGCACTGGCGTACTTGGCGGCGTAGGACATGATCTGGACGTTGTGGTGCGACTCCGCCTCGAGCGCGCTGCGGATCATGCCGATCCGCCCGTCCATCATGTCCGACGGCGCGATGATGTCGGCGCCCGCGTTCGCCTGGTTGAGTGCCTGCGCGACGAGCATCTCCGCAGTGGTGTCGTTGACGACATAGCCGGCCGCGTCGACCAGCCCGTCATGACCATGGCTCGTGTACGGATCGAGCGCGACGTCGGTCAGCACGCCGACCTCAGGCACAGCATCCTTCAGCGCACGGATCGCCTGGCACATCAGATTGTCGGGATTGAGCGCCTCGCGACCATCCTCCGTCCGCCGCTCGACCTGCGTATACGGGAACAGCGCGATGCACGGGATGCCGAGGTCGCGCGCCTCGCGGCCGCGCGCGACGATCCCGTCGACCGACCAGCGCGACACGCCCGGCAGGCTGGCGATCGGTTGCTCGACGCCGGCTCCTTCGGTGACGAACAGCGGCCAGATCAGGTCGGCGGGAGTCAGCACGGTCTCGGCATGGAGGCGGCGGCTCCAGGCGGAGGCGCGAGTGCGACGAAGGCGAAGCGCGGGATAGCTTGCGGTCATGCGGCGGGCTTTGCGGGATGCGCGGCGACGGATCAAGTTTTACGGGCGAAGCGTTACGGGTGCGAAACCGCATGCCGTGCGTTGGGGGCCTTATGTCGAACGATACGATCACGTCCGCGGCGCTCGTCGTCAACGCCAAGTCGCGCAAAGGGCAGAAGCTGTTCAAGCGCGCCTGTGCAGCGATGTCGGGGCTACCTTATGAGGTCGACGCGCATGCAGTCGAGGATCCGAAGGACCTGGAAGCGACGGTGCTGCGCGCGCTGGCAAAGAAGCCCGACCTGCTGATCCTGGGCGGCGGCGACGGAACGGTCAGCGGGCTGGTGGACCTGATGGTCGGCCATGACGTGATCCTCGGCGTACTGCCGCTCGGCACCGCCAACAGTTTCGCACGCACCTTGGGAATACCGCTCACCATCGAGGGCGCGGTGGACGTGATCCGTACCGGCAAGCCACGCCGGATCGATCTCGGCATGATCGACGGCGATTATTTCGCGAACTGCGCGGCGATGGGCATCAGCCCGAAGATCGCCGAGACGGTGCCGCACGGGTTGAAGAAGGTCTTCGGCAAGGTCGGCTATCTGGCGTGGGCGACGTATCAGTACATGCGCTTCCGCCCGTTCACGCTGATCGTCGGCGAGGGCCCGACCGCAGTGAAGATCCGCGTAGTCGAGGTGCGGATTTCCAACGGCCCGTATCACGGCGGCACCGAACTGGTCGACGCAGCGGCGGTCGATTCAGGCGAGATCGTCGTGCAGGCGGTGATGGGGCACGTGAAGCGGCGGCTGGTGCAGAACTGGTATGCCAGCGTGTTCCGGCTAGAGTCGCGTCACGAAAAGGTGCGTGATTTCCGGGGCAAGAGCCTGAAGATCAACACCATCCCGCCGCTGCCGATCTCGATCGACGGCGAGGTGCTGGCGAAGACCCCGGTAACGGCCAAGGTCGCGGCCGGGATCATCCGAGTGATGGCGCCGGCTTGAGGCACGCTCGACCAGCCGGACCGCCCGCTTCCTTGTTCTCCCGCGAAGGCGGGAGCCCAGACTGGGTCCCCGCCTTCGCGGGGAAACAATTTAGTGGAGGAGTGACCCATCCTCACACCACCCCGGCGAAGGCCGGGGCCCAATTGGAAAGGTCGGAGTAACTGATCGCAGTCCTCCGTTAGCAACGTTCCCCAATTGGGCCCCGGCCTCCGCCGGGGTGGTAGCTGTGAAGCGTAATCGTTCTCAAACCGACGCCCGTTACTTCACCCGCCGCACCGTCAAAATCTTAACCGGCGCAGCAATCATCTGCCCCTTCATCACCCCAACCCCAGCAGTCGGCGAAGTCGGCGCAGCAAGAATCCGCTTCACCACGTCCATCCCCTCAACAACATGCCCGAACGCCGCGAACCCGGCCGTATCCCCACTCCCAGCCGGATTAGCATCAAGCGACAACACTGGCCCGACGGTAATGAAGAAATCCGCCGTAGCGCTCCCCGGCGCAAACCTAGCCATCGAGATCGTCGCATCGACATGCGACAGCCCGGTCTGGCTGGTCGGCTCATGCTTCACCGGCGGCAACAGCCGCTTAACCTCGCCCTGCGGCCCGCCCTGGATCAACCCAGAGTCCGCCCCGAGCTTCATCGCCCGGTAGAACGTCACCCCATCGAGCCGCTTCTGGTCGACGTACCGCAAGAAGTTCGCGGTCGTCAGCGGCGCGCGCTCCTTTTCCAGCGCCAGCGTGATCGGCCCCTCGCTCGTCGTCATCACGATCGAGACGGTCGCCGGGACGACAGGCGGCGGCGGAGCTTCCTGCGCCGAGACGGAAACGGCGCCGACAACGGCAAGAGCGAGCGTGACGAATCTGGAGATCATCCGCCACGCTACCGCGTCCTCCCCTCGCTGTCAGCGGCCCCGCGACACGATATTGCGCGCGGCAAAGTTTTGCTTGGGTTTGCACGCCCGCACGCAATGCGTATCCGGGTCGCGATGACCGATCTCGCCATTCTCTACGAGCACCCGCTCTGGTTCGAACCGCTGTTCGCCGCCCTCGACCGCCGCGGCGTCGCGTTCACCCGCGCGACGCCCGACGGGTTCTGGAACCCCGCCGACCAGAGCGCCCCCGCCCCCGTCGTCTTCAACCGCATCGCGATGTCGAGCTTCCTGCGCAACGACGAGCATCCGATCTTCGACACGATGGCAATGCTCGATCACTGGCGCCGCACCGGCGCACGCGTGGTCAATGGCACCGACGTCCTCGCGATCGACGCCTCCAAGGCCCGCCAACTGTCGCTGATCGCCTCGCTCGGCCTCGCGATCCCCGAGACCCGCGTCGTCCACCGCGCCGCCGACGTCGTCCCCGCCGCCCAGACGCTCCGCTTCCCGCTGGTCGTCAAGGCGAACATCGGCGGATCGGGCGCCGGCATCATCCGTTTCGACAACCTCGAAGAACTCCGCACCGCCGTAGCCGATGCCGGCCTGCCAAGCAGCGTAGACGGCGTCCTGCTGGTCCAGGAATACGTCCCCGTCCGCGACGGCGCGATCACCCGGATCGAGACGCTCGACCGCAAGTTCCTCTACGCGATCGAAGTCGCCGGCGGCGGCGCATTCGATCTCTGCCCGGCAGATGCCTGCGTCGTCCCCGGCTCGGGCATCAAGATGGCCGCGGTCGAGCCCTCGCAAACATTGAAGGACGCCGCCGAAGCGATCGCCCGCGCGGTCGATCTCGACGTCGGCGGAGTCGAGGTGATGATCGACGACCGCGACGGCGTCGCGCGCTTCTACGACATCAACGCACTGTCGAATTTCGTCGCCAAGCCCTTGGAAACACTCGGCTGGGATCCGCACGACCGGCTCGTCGATTACCTCGTCGAACAGATCGAGAAGGCCCGCTGATGCGCTATGGTTACTGGACTCCCGTCTTCGGCGGCTGGCTTCGCAACGTCCCCGACGAGGGGATGGAGGCGAGTTGGGCGTACACCAAGGCGCTCACGCAGAATGCCGAGCGCTGGGGGTATGACCTGACGCTGATCGCTGAGCTGAACCTCAACGACATCAAGGGCATCGAACAACCCGCGCTCGACGCGTGGTCGACGGCGGCGGCGCTGGCGGCGGTGACCGACAGCATCGAGCTGATGGTCGCGGTCCGTCCGAACTTCCATCACCCCGCGCTGTTCGCCAAGGCCGCGGCGAACATCGATCGGATCTCCGGCGGGCGGCTTGCGCTCAACGTCGTGTCGTCCTGGTGGGCGGACGAAGCCAAGCAATACGGCCTCCAGTTCGACCAGCACGACGATCGCTACGCGCGCACCGCCGAGTGGTTGACCGTCGTCGATGGGCTTTGGACGCAGGAGCGGTTCGACTTCGCGGGCCAGTTCTACACCACCGAACAGGCGATCTGCGCGCCCAAGCCCGCCAAGCGCCCAACCGTCTACGCGGGCGGCGAGAGCGAGAAGGCCAAGGCGATAATCGCCGCGCAGTGCGACGCCTACGTCATGCACGGCGACCCCGCCGAGGCGATCGCGCCAAAGATCGCCGACATGGCGGCGCGACGCGAAGCAGCTGGCGGCGCGCCGATGCAATACGGCATGGCCGCGTACGCGATCGTGCGCGACAGCGAGGCGGAGGCGAAGCGCGAGCTCGACCGCATCACGAGCGTCACCGAACTCCCCGCCGGCTATGCGAATTTCGATCAGTGGTTGTCGGGCACGCAGCTCGAACGCGAGCTGAAGATCCAGGAATACTCCGTCTCCAACCGCGGCCTGCGTCCCAATCTGGTCGGCACGCCCGAGCAGTTGAAGGAGCGTGTCGCGGAGTACGAAGCCGCCGGTCTCGACCTGCTGCTGCTCCAGATGAGCCCGCAGGCCGAGGAAATGGAGCGGTTCGCCGCGCAGGTCATGGGCACCGCATGATACGCCTGATCGACGTCATCAAAACCTACCCGGCAAGCGAGGCGGCGGCCCTCGATGGCGTATCGCTCGAAATTCCCGCACGCGGCGTGTTCGGCGTCATCGGCCAGTCCGGCGCGGGCAAATCGACGCTGATCCGCCTGATCAACGCGCTCGAACGCCCGACTTCGGGCCGGGTCGAAGTCGATGGCGTCGACGTAGCCGCGTTGTCGGCGGCGGACCTACGCGCGCTACGCCGCCGCATCGGCATGATCTTCCAGAACTTCGGACTGCTTTCGTCGCGCACGGTCGCGGCGAACGTCGCGTTCCCGCTGGTGCTCGCGGGCGTATCCGAAGCCGAACGCGAGACGAAAGTCGCCGCACTGCTCGACCGCGTAGGCCTCGCCGATCACGCCACCAAATATCCTGCCCAGCTCTCCGGCGGCCAGAAACAGCGCGTCGGCATCGCCCGCGCGCTCGCCACCGACCCCGACATCCTGCTCTGCGACGAAGCGACCAGCGCGCTGGATCCCGAAACCACCCGCTCGGTCCTGACCCTTCTCCGAGAGCTGAACCGAGACCTCGGCCTGACGATCGTCCTGATCACGCACGAAATGGACGTCGTCCGCTACGTCTGCGACCGCGTAGCCGTCCTCGAACGCGGCCGCATCGTCGAGACCGGAGACGTCACCGACATCTTCGCCAACGCCGCTCACCCGGCGACGCAGCGCATGCTCGCGGCGCTGGCGGCATGAGCTTCTTCGCCAACATCGACTGGTCGGACATCGGCCAGGCCTGCCTCGACACGCTGATCATGCTCGGCGGATCGCTGATCCTGACGATCGCGTTCGGCCTCCCGCTCGGCGTCCTGCTCTACCTGACCGACCGGGGCCGCCTGTCGCAGAACCGCGTCGCCAACGCCGTGCTCGGCGTCATCGTCAACATTCTCCGCTCGGTGCCGTTCATCATCCTGCTGATCGTGATGATCCCGCTCACCGTCATGCTCGTCGGCACCTCGCTAGGCGTTGCCGGCGCGATCCCGCCGCTCGTCGTCGGCGCCGCGCCGTTCTACGCACGGCTCGTCGAGGGATCGCTGAAGGAAGTCGACCGCACCACGATCGAGGCGGTGCAGGCGATGGGCGCCACCACCCGCCAGATCGTCACCGGCGCGCTGATCCCCGAGGCGCTCCCCGGGCTGATCGCCGGCGCCACCGTGACCGCGGTCGCGCTCGTCTCGTTCACCGCGATGGCGGGCGTAGTCGGCGCGGGTGGGCTCGGCGATCTCGCGATCCGCTTTGGCTATCAGCGCTTCCAGACCGACGTCATGGTCGTCACCGTCGTGCTGCTGGTCGTGCTCGTCCAGATCATCCAATATGCCGGCGACGCGCTCGCCCGCCACTTCACCCGCCGCTAGGAATTCGCATGAACCGCCGCATTTTGCTCGCCTCGTTCTCGCTGCTCGCGCTCGCCGCCTGCGGTGGCACCAAGACCAACGACGGCAAGACGCTGACCGTCGCCGCGACCGCGGTGCCGCACGCCGAGATCCTGGAATCGATCAAGCCGACGTTGGCGAAGGAAGGTGTCGATCTCCAGATCCGCGTCTTCAACGACTACGTCCAGCCCAACCTCCAGGTCGAGCAGAAGCAGATCGACGTCAGCTATTTCGAGACCAAGCCGTATCTCGACGAGTTCAACGCCTCGCGCGGCACGCATCTGGTGACCTATGCCGGCGTCCATGTCGAACCGCTCGGCGCCTATTCGCGCAAGTGGAAGTCGATCGCGCAGATCCCCAACGGCGCGACCGTCGCGATCCCGAACGAGCCGAGCAACGGCGGCCGCGCGCTGCTGCTGCTGCAAAAGGCCGGGCTGATCACGCTCAAGAACCCGACCAACCCACTGTCGAGCCTGAACGACATCGCCACCAACCCCAAGAACCTGCAGTTCAAGGAACTGGAGGGCGCCACCCTGCCCCGCACGCTCGGCGAAGTCGATCTCGCGCTGATCAATACCAACTACGCGCTCGACGCGAAGCTCAACCCGGTCCGCGACGCGCTCGCGATCGAGGACAAGAACAGCCCCTACGTCAATTTCGTCGTCGGCCTGCCCGGCGGCGAGAAGGACCCACGGGTCGTGAAGCTGATCGCCGCGTTGCGCAGCCCGGCCACCAAGACCTTTATCGAACAGCATTATCGGGGTGCGGTCCTCCCGGCGTTCTGATACCGGCGCGGCCTCGTTAGCGTAATCCCTGAGGCTCCATGACGGTCGTCGCCGCGTATCTCTATCGCCATGGCAAGCGCGTCCGCGCGGTCTCGATCGACGAAAAGGTCGACTGCCCCGCGGATCGTTCGGAGTTCGTCTGGATCGGCATCTGCGACCCGACCGACGCCGAGATGCGGACGCTCAAGGACCAGTATAACCTCCACCCACTGGCGGTGGAGGACGCGATCAAGGCGGACCAGCTGCCCAAGGTCGACGTCTATGGCGACCAGCTGTTCGTGGTCGCGCGCACCGCGCAGCTCGAGGGCGACAAGATCGCGTACGGCGAGACCGCAATCTTCGTCGGCCACAGCCACATCATCAGCGTCCGCCACGGCTCCGCGCGCTCGCACAAGGCCTTGCGCGAACAACTCGAAGCCGCGCCGACGTTGTTGATCAACGGCGTCGACTACGTCCTCCACGCGATCCTCGATTACGTCGTCGACGGCTATCTCCCGATCGTCGAGAGCATCGAGGACGAGGTGCTGGCGATGGAACAACGCACGATCGACGCGTTCCTCGGCCGCGACGAGATCGTCCGCATCTTTGGGCTGAGACGCGAGATGATCCGCTTCCAGCGTATCCTAGGGCCAATGGGCGAGGTCGCGAGCAAGATCGTCCGCCTCGACCTGCCCTGCATCGACGCCGAGGCGAAACCGTATTTCAGCGACGTGCTCGACCACGTCCGCCGCGTGCAGACGATGGTCGAGGGGTTACGCGAAGTGCTGACTTCGGTGTTCGAATTCAGCAACCTGCTGGAGCAGCAGCGCACCGGCGCGATCACTCGCCAGCTCGCCGCCTGGGCTGCCATCCTCGCCGTGCCCACCGCGATCGCCGGGATCTACGGCATGAACTTCGAGAACATGCCCGAGTTGAAGTCGCAATATGGGTATTTTGTGGTGCTGGCCGTGATCGCGGTGGTCTGCTCGGCGCTGTACTTGAAGTTCAAGCAGGCGAAGTGGTTGTAGCGGAACCGACCACCCACTCCGTCATGCCGGGCTCGTTCCGGCATCCACCGATCCGCATACTCGCCAGCCGTCGATACGCGGCACGGTGGACCCCGGAAATAGTCCGGGGTGACGCGGGGATGCAGCCGTCCCTCTATTGCATCCTCCCCCGCCAGGGGGAGGTGGCTGGCCCTTGCCAGACGGAGGGGGAGGTAAGGGGTAACCGTGGTTGCGCGTTCCTCCCCCTCCGTCACCTTCGGTGCCACCTCCCCCTCGCGGGGGAGGATCGAAGAGCCGTTCAAACCTTGACGAGCATCTTCCCCGTATTCCCACCCGAGAACAGCCCCAGAAACGCATCCGGCATCGTCTCGAGCCCCTCGTGCACCGTCTCCTGCCGCTTCAGCGTCCCCGCCGCCAGCATCCCGCCCATATCCTTGTAGAACTCCTCGGCACGATTCATGTAGTCGCTGACGATGAACCCGCGGATCTGGATCCGGTTACCGATCAACCGCGCGAGATACTTCAGCTGGGTCGCAGCCCCGCTGTTGTAGACGTCGATCATCCCGCACACCGCGAACCGCGCGTGCATCCGTGCATGCGCCAGCGCCGCATCGAGATGCTCGCCGCCGACATTGTCGAAATACACGTCGATTCCCCCAGAACCGACAGCGTGGGCCGCCTCGCCAAGCGCCTTCACCACCGGCACGTTGCTCTTATAGTCGATCACCGCATCCGCACCGAGCGACTTCACCCACGCACACTTCTCCGCGCCGCCGGCCGAGCCGATCACCGTCATGCCCTTGGCCTTGGCAACCTGCACCACGGTCGAGCCGACCGCACCCGCCGCCGCCGACACGAACACCGTGTCGCCCGCCTTCGCCTCGGCAACCTGGAGCAGCCCGAAATACCCGGTCATCCCCGGCATGCCGAGCTGCCCGAGAAACGCCTGCGCCGGCACGTCGAGTGCGGGCAGCTTCTGCACCTGCGCGGCCGGCACCACCGCCTCGTCGCGCCAGCCCGCCATGTGCAGCACCATGTCGCCGACCTTGATGCCGTCGTCGTTGCTCTCGACCACTTCGCCGACCGCGCCGCCCTGCATCGCCTCGCCCAGCGCGAACGGCGGGACATAGCTCTTCACGTCGTTCATCCGCCCGCGCATGTACGGGTCGACCGACAGCCAGCGGTTCGCGATACGCACGTCGCCGGCGCCGAGCGTCGACTGGTCGAGATCGATCATGGCGAAGTCGGTATGCTTCGGCATGCCTTGCGGACGTGCCTTCAGGCTCCATGCACTGGCCATAAACTTGCTCCTGTCTTGAATATTCGTGAAGCGGGTATGGCGCAAAGCCACGCTCGCGCAACCCGCAAAAAAGCCCGGACGTTTCCGCCCGGGCTCTTGTTCGACCGGGATCAACAGACCCCGATCATCGCTGACGGGCGATCAATAGGTACCGGAAAAGCTCTTGCCAAGGGCCTGCCCCGAGGTGCCGGTGGTGCCGGTCGTCTCGGTGCCCGTCGTTGCCTGACCGGTCGTGCCGGAATTGGTGGTCGACGCCGACGACGTGCCGTAGTTCGAGGTCGACGTGTCCTTCTTGTCGCCACCGGTGCGATCGCCGTACTCGAACATCGCCGAGTTGCGCTCTTCTTCCTTCCACGCGGCCTTGGCTTCGTCGGCAGACTTCGACAGCGTCACCTTGCCGTCAACGGTCTTGATCCAGCGCGACGGGATCGAGTGATGTACGCCGCCCGCATCCTTGTCGTTCTTGGTCAGCAGGATCCGGTCGCCCTTCACCTTGTCGACCGTACCGACATGGCTGCCGTCCGACCCGACGACTTCCATATGCTCGGCGACCTGTGACAGCGAACTACGCTGGCCCTGGCGCTCGGTGCGCCACGACGAGAACTCATTCTCGAACTTCGAGCGGTTCTCATGGCGATACTCGTCATAGTCACGGTCCAGCGCCGCGATCTGCGTGCTACGCCAGCTATGGTAATGGTCGTCATGCGTGTTCGACGACCGGTTGCCGAACGACCGGTTGTCCGAGTTGCCGTACGAACGCTCGTCGTAACGCGCATCGGCTTCGCGGCGACGCTCTGCCTCGTCGTCGCCGAACCACGAGCGAACTTCGTCGCCGGCGCGCGCGATGAACCCGCGATCGTCATAGTCGTAGCCCTGCGGCTGGCGACCATAGTCACGCCCTTCGTTACGGCTGTCGCCGCGCGAGGGGTTGCGGTTGTCGTCGTCCGCATGGCGGTTGCGCCCCACGTCCTCGAAGCGGCGACCGTCGGATGCATAGCTGCCATGATATTCGGTATCGCCCGAACCCTGGCTGCCCTGGCCGTAGGACGGCTGGCCGTAACCCTGCCCAGAGCGCTGCTGGCCATAGCCCTGGCTCGATCCCTGGCCGTAACGCGACTGCCCGTAACGCGACTGCCCATCACGCGACTGCCCATCACGCGACTGGCCGTAGCGATCGCCGCCCGACGGCTGCGAACGGTCGTTGTGACCGCCATAATAGTCACGACCGCCCTGCTCGCGACCATATTGGTCGCCGCGTCCCTGGTCGTCACGCCCCTGATATCCCGGGCCGCGACCGCCACGGTTGTCGTCGCGATCATATTCGCCCGCGGCTTCATACTCGCGCGCGCTGGAGCGGCCATAGCCGCCACCGTCTGCGCGGAAATCGCGACCATAATCCTGCGAGTTCGGCCGACCGAAATAGTCGCCCGACTGGGGATCTCGGGTATTGCGTTCGTAGACCATAGGAACCTCCTAATTGCTATCCTGCGGCTGCCGGCGTCGTCGCATGCGACGTCGTACATTCCGAGGACTACAAACGCCAAACCGGCCGAATGTTCCTGTGATCCGGGCGGCGCGACGGCGACACGACGCTGTGTTGCGACGACATGCCGGGGGCCGCTCGCTCGTGCCTCGCCAACCCGGTTGCAACAGCCAAATCGACCCGCTAAACCTTCGACTTGGCCTATGGCCGACCGCGCGGGGCCGTAGCTCAGATGGGAGAGCGCCGCAATCGCACTGCGGAGGTCAAGGGTTCGATTCCCTTCGGCTCCACCATGCGCAACCTATTGAAAGACGGTCCATTTCGATTTCACGTGCGATCGTTCACGAGGCTCCCGCGCGCGTCTGCACGCCGCCCGAACGCATGATAGCGCCCCGCCCCTCGCGTCGATAACGGCTCATCTTGCCGACGATCACCGACCATGACGACACCAGTCACTTGGCCCGAATACGCGGCGTCGTGGAAGATCGAACCGATGACGTACCCACCTGGCACGCCGCCATGCGACTCCGGTGCGAGCGCTGCGGCCAGTCGACTGAGTGCAGGGCCGTCAGTCGGCGGCTAACCGAGGATACTCCCTCACCGGGTATCCAACGCCTTCGCCTGTCCTACCGGATTTGGACGCATCCGACGTACCGGTACCATCGATACGAAAAAGGCCGGCGCGAGGCCGGCCTGAGTATGGGGATGCCATGACGGCCCGAACCTCCTAGCAGAACTGAATTGGTAAGACAGAAGAAAATTCCTTCTCCTGAAGGACCGGCGAGAATGGCCATCATCGCTTGAAATTGGCCATGCCGAAAATTGTTGACTCGTCGACCAGCCCGCCTAAGATACCGCTATCAATTGCCTGCAGCAGACGGGTTATGATCGGGAGTTGGATGGTTTTGGCGCTTCAGATTCTCGAAAACCATGCTGGAGCGAAGCCCGCTCCCGGCCACCTGTCGCGTACAAACCATCAACGACCAAACCATGCTTCGCGCCGCAACGTCGGCGACGTCCAGAGAGGATCCTGATCATGACACCCTACAAAACGGCCCCCCGCCTGACGCGTGCGGCGTTGTTGTGTGCGACGACCATGGTGGTGCTGTCTGCTACCGTCGCAACGGCACAAACCATTCCGCCGACGCAGGACCCGTCGCCTGCCGCGTCCCAAAACGCCGGGCCGGCCACGGCAGAGCCGGCCACACCTCCTGCGTCGCCGGCCGCGACTCTGCCCGGTTCTGACCAAACACCCGGCACGATCGACGCGGCCGACAGTTCGGACATCGTCGTCACCGGCTATCGCTCAAGCCTTGCCAAATCGACCAACGCAAAACGTGCCTCCACCGGCTTTACCGATTCCATCTTTGCCGAAGACATCGGCAAGTTCCCCGACACCAACATTGCGGAATCCTTCAACCGCATTCCCGGCATCACGATCACGCGCGACGTGACGGGCGAAGGAACCAACGTCGCGATCCGCGGACTTGGCTCCAACTTCACGAACGTCACGCTCAACGGCGCGACGATCGCGGTGGCGTCGTCGGGTGCGACCGACGCACAGGGAACCGATCGCTCGGTCGATCTCAGCTTTTTCCCGACGGACCTGTTCACCAAGCTCACCGTCAACAAGAGCTATACCGCGGACCTGCTGGAAGGCGGCGCGGCGGGTAATATCGACCTTCGCTCGGCACGGCCGTTCGATCGTGCGACCTCGTTCCTCGCCTATAACGTGCAGGGCACGAAGCAGTCGCCCGAGGACCGGATCGGCGCTCGTGGCTCGCTGATCGGCAGCTGGCGGAACGACAAGGTCGGCATCCTGGCAGGGGTCTCGGGACAGCGCCTGTTTACGGACACGCGCGGGTTCGAGACGGTTGGCTATACCAATCCTGCACTTACGGCCGCGCAATGCGGTGCGACGACGGGGTGCAACACGACCGGCGGGGGCAACTGGACGATCCCGGCGGTGGTGCCGGTCGGCGCCGGCGCGGGGTTGGTGGCAGGAACGCCGATCACCAGCGCGTTCCTGCTCGCAAACAATCCGGGTGCGACGATCCAGCAGATCGACAACGCGCTGCTGCCGCGGCTCGGCCGGTCGACCAGCATCCGCGGTCCGCGCGACCGGATCAACGCCATCGTCAGCGCCGAGTGGCAGCCGACCGATACGCTGCACCTCTACGTGGACGGCCTCTACGGCTACAAGAAGAACGAACTGATCCGCGAGAACATCGCATGGATCGTCCGCAACGGCGCGATCATTCCGACCAACCTGACGTTCGACAAGGCGGATTGCACGATCGGCTGCGTCGTCACCGGCGGGACGTTCGCCAACGCGCAGTTCTTCAACGAATTCCGCCCCTACACCGAAACCACGAAGCTCTTCAGCATCAACCCCGGTGGCGAGTGGGAAATCTCCGACACGCTGAAGCTCAACCTCCAGGGCAATTACGCACGCTCGACCTTCCACCGCGAGAGCCCATCGGTCGGCATGACGACCCCGCTGGGCGTCGGCAACACGGTAACCTACACGAATACCGGCGGCATCCCGAGCATCGTCAGCGCGCTCGATCTCAACGATCCGGCCAATTTCGGCTGGAACGCGGGCAGCCGCGTGAACATCTCGGACGAGCGACGGCTGAATACGAGCAAGGGCGCGCGCGGCGACCTTACCTGGGGTGGCAAGGCGCTCAACCTGAAGGTCGGCGGAGCGTTCGACGACGTGTCGCGTCGTATCCAGGGGTTCGACAACAGCCAGGCGTATCAGAACGCGGTTTGCGGCAACAATCCCAGTGTCTTCGTACCATCGCCCAATTCCCAGCCACCCTGCGAGGGGCTGAACGCACCTGGCGTCATCCCGACGGGCTATCCCTCCTATCCGGGTTACGGCACCGGATCGACGTCCGGCATGGCCGGGCCGGTGACCTATGGCGGCTCGCTGATCCCGAACTCCGCGGCGTCGACCTATCTCAAGCCGGGTCCGGCCGGGTTCGTGACCGTCGATTGGCCCGCCTTTGCCGCTGCAAGCAACTACAAGCTCTTCCACGACAACGCACCCGAGAGCGGCGGCGCAAATACCGGCGCCAGCGGCGGCACGATCCGCGAAGTCGTGAAATCGGCGTTCGCAACGCTGAACGGCGAGCAGGAACTCGGCGGCAACATGCTGCGCTTCAATGTCGGCCTGCGCTACGTCAACACGATCCAGACGATCACCGGCCGGGTCTCGCTGCCGGATCCGCGCAACACCACGCCCACGGGCGCGGCCCTGCCCGACGGCAGCCGCTATGCGAACATCGTCAACATCGTCGAGACGCGCAACGAATATGCGAAATGGCTGCCGGCGGCGACGTTCGCCTACGACGTCAGCGAACATGCCGTCGTCCGCGTTGCCGGATCGCGGACGATGACGCGCCCGGATCCATCCGCGCAGTTGCCGGGCGTCAGCTTCGGTGCCCCCTCGGCCGATCAGGCGAACATCGGCAATCCCGCGCTCAAGCCCTATCTGTCGACCAACCTCGACCTCGGCTTCGAATATTACACCGGCCGCGAAGGCGTCGTCAGCTTCAACGCGTTCCGCAAGTCGATCGAGGGCTTCACCAACACCTTCATCAGCACGGTGCCGTTCTCCAACCTGGCGCAGTACGGGATCACCTACGACACGCTCAATCCCACGCAGCAGATCGCGATCAACTCGCGTGGCGGCCCCGGCGCGGCGCAGGTGCAGGTCACGTCGCAGGTCAACGTGCCCAACAAGCTGACGATCAACGGGCTCGAATTCCAGTGGGTCCAGCCGCTCGATTTCCTGACCAGGATGATCGGCGTGACGGGGTTCGGCTTCAACGCGAACGCCACCTTCGTCGACCAGCGCAGTGATGGCCCGGCAACCGCGTTCGGCGTGGCGCCGTTCACCTACAATATCACCGGCTATTACGAGAAGCACGGCGTGATGCTGCGGGTTTCGACGACGTCGCGCGAAGGATCGCAGAACAGCGGCGCGGCCCAGAACGGCATTCCGGCAGCGGCACTGTTCGGGACGGACTATACCACGTACGATTTCTCGTCCTCGTTCGATCTGGACAAGATCTTCGGCATCGCGCACGCGCCGCAGCTGACGGTGAACGTGGCGAATTTCACCAATGCCACGCTGCGGTCCTACTTCCAGTTCGAGGACGCGACCTTCACGCAGTACAAGCCGGGACGTCAGTTCCTGGTGGGTCTGCGTGGCACCTTCTAGTCTGCGCGCGGGCTAGCCAGCATGCGGGGCGGCCTGACGCGGCCGCCCCGCCGAATATCGGGTGGGACGATACGGACGCGACCGTCCCGCCCCATGATCGCGGAGACGAAACGATGATCACGCGCCGTAACATGATGGGCGGCGCGGTGGCCGCGGGGTTGATGGCCTCGCCGTTGGCCGCCGCGGTGCGGTTCGACCGGCGCAAGGGCGGGTTCGACATCACGATGCCGAGTGGCGGCGTGGTACCGGTGTTCGTCGATGCCGACGACCTGGTCGGCGTCCGCCGCGCCGCCGGCGACCTGGCCGCCGACATCGGTCGCGTGACCGGCACCGCGGCGCAGGTCGTTTCGGATTCCGCGCATCTCGCCGAGCGGATCATCCTGGTCGGCACGCTCGGCCATAGTCCGCTTGTCGACCGGATGATCGCGAGCGGCAAACTCGACGTCGCCGGCATCCGCGGCAAATGGGAATCGTTCGTCGTCGAGACGATCGCCAACCCGCTGCCCGGCGTGCGCGAGGCGCTGGTGATCGTCGGCAGCGACAAGCGCGGTGCGATCTACGGCGCATACGATTTGTCGCGGATGATCGGCGTGTCGCCCTGGTATTGGTGGGCGGACGTGCCGGTCGTCCGCCAGGCGCATCTGAGCGTGGCGCATGGCCGCTATGTCCAGGGATCGCCCGCAGTGAGATATCGCGGCATCTTCCTCAACGACGAAGCGCCCTGCCTGTCGGGCTGGACCACCGAAAAGTTCGGCGGGATGAACGCCAAATTCTACGGACGGCTGTTCGAACTGCTGTTGCGACTGCGCGCCAATTACCTGTGGCCGGCGATGTGGAACAATGCGTTCGCGATCGACGATCCGGCCAATGCGCCGCTCGCCGACGAGTACGGCATCGTGATGGGCACGTCGCATCACGAACCGATGATGCGCGCGCACAAGGAATGGACCGACCATCACGACGACTACGGCAACGGCGCGTGGAACTACGCGACCAACCGGGACGGCGTGCGCACGTTCTTCGAGGAGGGCATCGCGCGCAACCGGACCAACGAGGTGGTCGTCACGATCGGCATGCGCGGCGATGGCGACGTCGCGCTGGAGAGCACCGGCAGCCTCCAGTCCGACGTCACCTTGCTCGAGACGGTCATCACCGACCAGCGCCGGATCATCGCGGAGGGGATGCGCAAACCCGCCGAGCAGGTGCCGCAGGTGTGGGTGTTGTTCACCGAGGTCTATAAATATTACGATGCCGGGCTGAAGATCCCCGACGACGTCACGCTGATGCTGGCGGACGACAATGTCGGCAACCTGCGCCGCCTGCCGACGGCGGCCGAGCGTGGTCGAAAGGGTGGCTTCGGCGTGTATTTCCACATGGACATGCACGGCGGCCCGTTCGCGTATCAATGGATCAATTCGAACCCGCTGCCCAAGATCTGGGAGCAGATGAACCTCGCCAACCAGTACGGCGCGAACGAGATGTGGATCGCCAATGTCGGCGACCTCAAGCCGCTCGAACTGCCGATCGAGTTCTTCCTGGCGATGGCGTGGAACCCCGCCGACGTCGCCAAGGACAAGATCGCCGATTGGACGCGCGCCTGGGCCGAGCGCCAGTTCGGGCCCGAGCATGCCACCGAGATCGCGTTCCTCGCGGCGCGCTATGCCAAGTATAACGGGATGCGCAAACCCGAGCAGCTCCGCCCTGGTACGTACAGCCTGGAGCATTACCGCGAGGCCGAGCGGATGTGCGAGGCGTGGACCGACCTCGTCCGGCGCGCCAATGCGGTCGACGCCGCGTTGCGCCCCGAGCAGCGCGACGCGTTCTATCAGCTCGTGCTGTACCCGGTGCGCGCGTGCGCCAATCTGATGCTGATGTATGCCGCGGCGGCGCGCAATGCGCGGTTCGCCGAGCAGGCGCGGGCGAGCACCAAGGCCGAGGCCGACGAGGTCCGGCGGCGTTTCAAATACGACCACGAACTGCGCGACACCTACAACCACGTGCTTGCCGGCGGCAAATGGAACCACCTGATGGACCAGACGCATATCGGCTATTTCGACTGGTATCCGCCCGAGGCCGACATCATGCCCGCGGTTGCCGATCTCGATCTCGACGGCGTGACGGGGTTCGGCGTCAGCGTCGACGGGGACAGCCGTGGATGGCCGGGCTATTACATGCCGCCGGTGCTGCCCACGCTCGACAGCATCACGCGGTTGCCGACCTATCTCGACGTGTTTCCGCGCGGGATCGCCGACGCGCAAGTGACGGTGACCGCGGACCAGCCCTGGGTGACGATCCGCGAGGGCAAGGCGTTCAGCGTCTCGCCGCGCGACCGGCGGTTCTGGATCGATGTCGACTGGACGAAGGCGCCGGTGGGGAAGGCCAAGGCGACGATCGCGGTCAAGGGCGACACGACGATCAACGCGGCGCTGAACGTGGTGCGCGCGACGCCGCAACAGGAGAAGGACGCGCGCGGTACGTTCGGTGGGCTGGCGGGCGCGTTCGCGGTGCCGGTCACCGGCTTCACGCGGTCGGTGCCGGTCGGTGGCGTGCGCTGGGACGCGATCCCCGATTTCGGGCGCGTCGAGACGGCGATGTCGATCTTTCCGGTCGATGCACCGTCCTTCCCGGACCCCTCGCGCACACCGCGTCTCGAGTATCCGATCTTCCTGGCGACGGCGGGCAAGTATCGCGTCGATCTGGTGACTGGGCCGACGCTGGAGGTTATCCCCGGACGCACCCTGAGCGTGGCAGTCTGGCTCGACGATCGGCAGCCCGAGATCGGCACGGTCTTCACGTCGGAGGACGGCGCGGCCCAGGATTTTCTCGGCGCCAAGCATGCGGCCAACACCGCCGACAATGCGCGGACGATGCGGTTCACGATCGATGCGGATCGACCGGGGCGCCACGTGCTGACCATCGCCATGATCGATCCGACGATCGTCGTGCAGACCATCGCGATTTCGCACGGGGATCCCAAGGCCTGCTATTTCGGACCGCCGATGATCGACGCACGGCCTGCGCAACCCGGCCGGTCCGTGTCCCCCTGGGCGATCGCCCGGTCATGAGGCGGGCATGCCTGGCTCTTGTCGGCGTCCTGGCCCTGGCGGCGCTGCCTGCGGGGAACGGGCGCGCGGCGACGCAGGACCCGCAGCCGGTGTCGGCCGACGTGATCGTCGATCTCGATGCGCCGGGGCCGGTCATCGCCAGGCATATCTACGGCCAGTTCGCCGAGCATCTCGGGCGGGGTATCTACGAAGGCATATGGGTCGGCGAGAAGAGCGCGATCCCCAACATCCGGGGGTATCGCCGCGACGTGGTCGAGGCGTTGCGCCATATCCATGTGCCGGTGGTCCGCTGGCCGGGGGGCTGCTTCAGCGAAATCTACGATTGGCGCGACGGGATCGGGCCACGCGCGAAGCGTCCCACCCGCGTGACGATGAACTGGCCGAACACGATCGACACCAACCAGTTCGGCACGCATGAATTCCTCGATTTTGCCGAACTGATCGGCGCGGATGCCTATGTCTCGGGCAATGTCGGATCGATGACGCCGCGCGATATGGCGCAGTGGATCGAGTACATGACCTCCGACCAGCCCGAATCGACGCTGGTGCAGCAGCGCAAGCGCAACGGCCGCGACACGGCATGGCGCGTGCCGTTCTTCGGCATCGGCAACGAGACCTGGGGCTGCGGCGGCGAGATGCGACCCGAATACGCCGCCGACGTTAACGCGCGCTATGCGATCTTCGCGCGCGCGCCGAGCGGTTATCCGATGATCAAGGTGGCGAGCGGCGCCAGCGTCCAGGGCGGCGGCGATCACGAGGCGTTCACCACCGCGATGATGGCGCACATGGGCGCGACGCAGGCGCTGAGCTTTCATTATTACGCGATGCCGGACGGAGCCAAGGGACCGGCGATCGGTTTCGACGAGGATGGCTGGGCGAGCGAACTCGCGCTTGCGCGGCGCATGGAACCGCTCGTGTCGCGGACCGAGGCGATCATGGACCGCACCGATCCCGAGCGGAAGATCGCGCTCTTCATCGACGAATGGGGAAGCTGGTATCGCCAGCCACCCGAGGCGCCCGAGGGTGCGCATTACCAGCAGAACTCGTTGCGCGATGCGATGGTCGCGGCGCTCACGCTCGACATCTTCCATCGGCACACCGCCCGCGTGCGGATGGCCAACATCGCGCAGATGGTCAACGTGCTGCAGGCGATGATCCTCACCGAAAAGCAGAAGATGCTGCTGACGCCGACCTATCACGTGTTCGACATGTACCAGCCGTTCATGGACGCGACGCCGTTCCCGGCGCTGGTGGCGGGCCCGGTCTACACGCAGGGCAAGGCGAGCATGCCGACGATCGACGCGTCGGCGGCGCGGGGCAAGGACGGCAAGCTCTATCTCGCGCTGGTCAACGTCAGCCCAGGCAAAGCCGCGCATATTCGCACGAACCTGACCGGAACCGCGCAGGGCCGGTTGCTGACCGCGCCGCAGATCGACAGTCACAACAGCTTCGATGCGCCGGAAACGGTCAAACCGGTGTCGTTCTCTGGTCGGCTCGAGGGCGGAAGGATCGTCTTCGACATGCCGGCAAAATCGATCGCCGTGGTGAGGATCGAGTGACGCACGGGCATCGCCGGGGGTGATGCGCGACGCTGCGGGCTGCGTTTCGGATAATTGCGAAGGGCATTCCGGCGGCGATCGTGAACGATGCCGATACCGACGCACGGTTCGGACCGTGGCCAAGCCTCGTTCGCGGCCCCGCCGCCGCACGACCGGCATCGCCCACGCGCCGCCTACGGCCGCGGGCGAAGCCAGGGCAAGATGCTCGCAAGTGCAAACTCTTGGCCAATTTCAGTGGCTTTCCGAACGCAATCCGATCTCCTATGTTGATTTCGCAGGGCTGGTACCTGTGGTGGAGGCTGGCCGGCCCCCAACGGACGATGATCAGTCTCTATGCTTCCACCTGTCGATCCCGCGCCTGATTTCCTGACCGGTGGCGGTGAGATGGGCGCGCTCATGCGGGCGTGCGATTGGTCGGCAACGCCGCTCGGCCCGACCGAATCCTGGCCGCAGTCCTTGCGCTCGTCGCTGTCGATTTGCCTGAATTCGACCATGCCCAACGCCGTCTACTGGGGCCCCGATTGTCACCTGCTCTATAACGACGCGTATTCGGAGATACTGGTCGATCGCCATCCTGACGCACTCGGTCGCCGGTTCAGGGACGTCTGGCCTGAAGCATGGCCTGTGCTGGGCCCCCAGCTGGAGACTGTGGTCTCGACGGGACACGGCTTTGCGGCCGACCGCTTTCCGCTGATGTTGACGAGGCAAGGCGCGCTTCAGGAGACGCATTGGTTCTACAGCTTCGCTCCGATCAGGGGCGAAGGCGGCACCGTCCTCGGCGTTTTCGTCAACGGTCTCGAAATCACCGAGAGGGTATTGGCGGAACGGCGCCACGCCACTGAACGGGACCGCCTGGCTCAACTCCTGGACAAGGCCCCGAGCTTCGCGGCCAGCCTTCGCGGTCCCACTCACGTCGTCGAGTTCGTCAACGCCGCGTTTCGAGCCACGTTCGGCGAACGCGACTTCATCGGGAAGACGACCGGCGAGGCTTTCCCCGAGTCTGCGGAACAGGGCCTCTCCGAGATGCTCGACACGGTCTATTCGACCGGCGAACGGTTCATTGCCGATCGCGTCGCCATTCGACTCGAAGCACCCGGGGCGGCACCGGAGGAACGGTTCCTCAACTTCATATGCGAGCCGGTCACCGACGATAACGGCCAGGTCACCGGCATCTTCATCGAAGGCTACGACGTCACCGACGCGCATCGCGCCGAGGCCGGCTTGCAGGGGGCGCAGGAGCGCTACAGCGCGCTGTTCAACGCCATCGAACAGGGCTTTTGCACGATCGAGGTTGCGTTCGACGAACACGAACGACCGGTCGACTACCGCTTCCTGGAGATCAGTCCGTCGTTCGAACGCCAGACCGGCATCGAGAATGGCGCTGGCCGGTGGATGCGGGAGATCGCACCCGACCAGGACCAGTTCTGGTTCGATACCTATGGTCATGTGGCGCTGACCGGCGAGCCGGCGCGCTTCGAAAACTATTCGACGCCGCTCGGTCGCTGGTGGAACGTCTACGCCTTTCGCATCAGCGGTTCGTTCCGGGTCGCCGTGCTGTTCCACGACATCACCGACCAGAAGCGCTCGGAGGCGGCGCTGCGGGAAAGCGAGGCACGATTCCGATTGATGGCCGACGCCGTGCCGCAGATCGTGTGGATCACCGACCGCCATGGCCGCATGGAGTTCCTGAACAAGCGGTTCGTCGACTATACCGGCGCGTCCTACGGAACATCTGTGCCAGCGGACATGACGATGGACGTCATCTACCCGGAGGACGGCGAGCGCGTAGTTGCAGCATTCGCCGCCGCGCTCGAAAGTGGTCGGCCGTTCGAGATCGAGCACCGCGTCCGCTCGTCTGCTGGCGAGAACCGGTGGTTTCTGGCTCGGGCCGAACCCTTCCGGGATACCGAGACGGACAAGATCGTCCGCTGGTTCGGCGTGTCCGTCGATATTCACGATCGCAAGCAGACCGAGGCCGCGTTGCGGGCGAGCGAAGCGCGGCATCGCTTCCGTGCGGAGTTGAGCGATGCACTCCACGGATTGACGACGACGTCCGAGATCATGGCGACGGTGGCGGAACGGCTCGGGCGGTGGCTCGGCGTCGATCAGGCGAACTACTACAGCGTGGAAGGCGATAGCTTCGTCGTCACGGAAGAGTGGCGGACAAGCGCAAGCCTGGGTTTGCTGGGGCGCCACTCGCTCCCCGAATTCGGCGAACGTACGGTCGCGCTCGTGCGGTCCGGAGGGTCTCTCCGCGTCGACGATACCCGGTTGGCGGAAGGCGCCCAGGCCTATGCCGCCGTTGGCATGGGCGCCGTGCTGTCGCTGCCGCTACGGCGCGATGGTCGTTGGGCCAGCGGGCTTCACGTTCACCAGAAGCTGCCGCGTGCCTGGACCGACGAAGAGGCGGAACTGGTAGCCGAGGTGGCGGCCCGCACCTGGGATGCGATCGAGCGTACGCGCGCCGAAGGCGAGCTACGGACAAGCGAGCTCGCGCTGCGCGACCTGACCAACACGCTCGAGCGCCGGGTGGTCGAGCGTACCGCCGAACTGGAACTCGCGCACGAGCAGCTGCGCCAGAGCCAGAAGCTCGAAGCCATGGGAGCGCTGACCGGCGGGGTAGCGCATGACTTCAACAACCTGCTGACACCCATCGTAGGATCACTCGATCTTCTCCAGCGACGAGGCCTGGGCGGCGAGCGCGAACAGCGTCTCATATCGGGCGCCATACAATCCGCCGATCGTGCGCGAACGCTGGTACAACGGTTGCTCGCCTTCGCGCGCCGTCAGCCGTTGAGCGCCAGTGCCGTCGACGTTGGCAGACTGGTAGAGGGCATGGCCGATTTGCTCGGTAGTACGACCGGACCGCAGGTGCAGGTCGTCGTCGCGTTGGCGCAGGACCCGCCTGCGGCGCACGCCGATGCCAACCAGCTGGAAATGGCGCTCCTGAACCTGGGTGTGAACGCGCGCGACGCGATGCCGGATGGAGGAACCCTGCGGATCGGCGCGACGCACGAAAGCGTCGTGTCCCCGAATGGCGCTCTGAAGGAGGGGCACTACATCCGTCTGTCCGTCGCCGATACGGGCGTCGGCATGGATGAGGCTACCCTTGCGCGGGCAGTCGAACCGTTCTTTTCCACCAAGGGTATCGGCAAGGGCACGGGTCTCGGCCTGTCGATGGCGCACGGTCTGGCCGCGCAGCTTGGTGGGGCGCTGACGATCCAGAGCCAGCCGGGGACGGGCACGACTATCGAGCTGTGGCTGCCGGTCAGCGTGGCGGCGGCGAGACCGGAGGAGGTCGTCACGACGCCTGCCGTGCTTGGCGCGGTTCGCGGACTGGCATTGCTGGTCGATGACGAGGATGTCGTCCGGGAGAGTACCGCGGACATGTTGGAAGAGTTTGGCTACGACGTGCGCCAGGCGGCATCGGCCGAGACCGCGCTGGCGCTGGTCGCACAGGGGCTCGAGCCGGACCTGCTCGTCAGCGATCACCTCATGCCGGGCATGAGCGGCGTGGATCTCGCGCGGGCCCTGCGAACGACGCGAACCGACCTGCCGGTATTGATCGTGTCCGGCTATGCCGAGGCCGAGGGTATCGCCCCCGACCTGCCCCGCCTGACCAAGCCGTTCAAAAGCGCCGAGCTGGAAGCCAGCCTCGCTGCACTCACATCGGGTTGAAACCGACGCCGCGGCTCGCGGAGCCCGCCTGTGTCGAAACCTGCTTCTTTCCCAAAATGGCCTTCGCTGCGACGACGCGGGTGAGCCGCCTTTAGCTCGTCGGCGCGGATGTCCGGAGAGGACAGGCTGGAAACCTGCGGATATGCCCATGGCGGTTGCCGTGCTGGTCCCGCAGGACATCGTTCCATGCATCAGTATGGTCGCGGGACGTGGATCGCGAAGGTCGTCATATCGCTATCGAGTATCGCGATGCTCCCGCGCTGCGCTTCGATCAGGGAGCGGGAAATTGCCAGGCCGAGGCCAGTCCCGCCCTGGTCTCGCTTGGTTGTGAAGAAAGGTTCGAACAGGCGCTCCCGATCGGCACGCGGAACACCGGCGCCGTCATCGGCCAATAGAAGTTCGAAGTGGTCTGCCGTGACCGACATCGTGATCGCGACAGATTGTGCGCCGGATTGCCTGCTGTTCTCCAGCAACGTGGCGAGGACGGCTTCCAACGTTGCCGCGGGTAAGTTTACGCAAGGGATTTCGGTCAGGCAGGCGACGTCGATCATGAAATCGGCCGTTCGCCACGAATCCGCAACGCGCACGATCACCTGTGCGGCATCGGTCATGTCCTCACCGGGCTCGACCATGTCGGCGCGGGCCAGGTCGAGCAGCCGCGTGACCAACAGCGCGAGCCGGCGCGCATCCGCATCGGCATTGGCGAGGAAGCGACGTCGATCCTCCGCCGCCATGTCGGGATGGTCCTGGAGCAGTTCGACGGCGCCGCGGATGCCGGCGAGCGGAGTCTTGAACTCGTGACTGACGGCGTGGGCGAAGTCGCGCAGATAGCGTGATCGGCGCTCGATCGCCGCGGCCATGACCGCGAAATCGGCATAGAGCCCCTGGATCTCGATCGCGGCGGTCGGTGGCGGATCGGGGACGTGGCCGCGGCCGCTCGCGACCGCGCGCGTCGCTGCGCCGAGCTGTTCGATCGGGCGCGTGACGCCGCGCGAGATGACACCGCTCAACACCACGAGCAACCCGAAGATCGCGGCGATGCCCAGTGCGATCTTGCCCCGGTCTTCGTACAATCCCCTGAACAGCGCGCGCGCGGAGCGGGACAACAGGAGCACGCCGACCACGCGGTCGCCGACGATGATCGGGCACGCGTAATGGACGCGTATCGCCGCGGCTCGGGACAGCCATTCGAAGCGGTAGGTTGCGCGGTAGGCGCCGTTGCGGCGAAGCACGGTCGACGCGCGCCCGGTGAGCGCGGCCGCCACTTCGGGCAACGCGGCGTAGCTCCCCGTGGTGGCGTCGCCGGCGACGATACTGCCGTTGCGGTCGAGCAGGATGATCGAGGCCAGCGTCGTGGACCGCGTCGCGTCCATGATCGGCGAGAGGCGCACGGCGGCGGCGACCGCATCGGGCGACCGCCGCGCGTCGGTTGCGACCGGTGGCCTTTCCGCCCTGATCGGAGTCGTGCTGAGATCGATCCCGGAACTGGGCATTTGCGCGCCATAGGGGTCGCCGTCCGCCCCGACATCGCTGCGCACCGACCGCCCGGGCGGTGCGGCGGGCCAGAGCGCCGTGGCCGTCGCGGACAGCGCCGCGCCCTGAGCCACCAGTTCCGCCTCGGTCTGGCGGACGAGCGTGTTCTCGTAGACGCGCAGGAATACCGCGCCGAAGCCGGGCAGCGCGGCGACCAGGAACAAGGTCGCGAACAGGATCGTCCGCAAGCGCATCCGGGGCCAATGGCGTTTGGCCCAATCCTTGACCCTGCCGATCACGAACCCGTGCACGATCCGAGGCGATAGCCGATGCCGGCACGCGTCTCGATCAGGTCGTCGGCGCCGGCCTTCGCGAACTTGCCGCGCAGGTTGCGGATGTGGCTGTCGATCGTCCGGTCGGTGACCGCGAAACCGGGGCCGTGCAGCCGGTCGATGATCGCGTCGCGGCTGAACACGCGTCCCGGCATCGATGCGAGCAGCCGGAGGATCTGGAACTCGGTCACCGTGAGCGCCACCTCGACCTCGTTCCACAGCGCGCGCCATCCTTCCAGGTCGAGCCGCAACCGCCCATGCGACAGGTCGCGGCCGTCCTCGACGCTGGGTGCGCGCGCGGCGGTGCGGCGCAGGATCGCCATCACGCGCGCCACCACTTCGCGCGGCGAGAAGGGCTTCACGACGTAATCGTCGGCGCCGAGCTCGATGCCGAGCACCCGGTCGATCTCGTCGTCGCGGCTCGACAAGAACAGGATCGGTATGTCGCCGCTGCCGTCGCCGGCACTGCGAAGACGCCGACAGACCTCCAGCCCGTCCATGCGCGGCATGTTGATGTCGAGCACGACCAGATCGGGCGCGTGCGTGCCGACGAGCGCGAGCGCAGCCTCGCCATCTGCCGCCTCGATCGCACCGAGCCCGGCCTTGTCGAACGCGAACACGAGCAATTGGCGGATATGGGGATCGTCGTCGACGACCAGGATGGTGCGGGGCATGGGGCACAGGATCATCGTTGCGGGCCCGGCGTCAACGGCTTTGGTGCGGACGGCGCCGGCGCTGGCTGAACCGGCGTCGCCGGCCCAGGCGTCGGCTCAGGCGGCGGCAACGCCGGGGTAGAGGGCGCTGGCGCAAGCGGCACCGGGGTGGTCACCAATGGCGGCGGCGGCTGGACCCCGCCGTCGCAGTCACGCCCATACGGTGCCGGGCGCACATCCGGTGACTTGGTACCGACCATCGCGCGGACGACCGCGAGCCGCCTCGCGTTGCGCGGCGTCCAGCGGCGCCAGTCGGCCTGATCGCCGGCCGTTCTGTATTGCGTCTGCCACCGCAGATACGCCAGCCGGTCGTGCAGTCCGGGTTCGCGCGCATGCCGTTCGAGCACTGTCAGGGAGACCAGCGACGACGTCCCGAGCCGCGCCATGTAGCACAGGTCGAGCGGCGCCCCTGCCCTACCGCGCGCCATTGTCGTCCGCACGTTCCATGCCGCCGCCGTAGCGGCCAGATCGACGACGCCCGCCGTCGCCAACACGGTCATCGCCGCCACCGCGTTGGCGTTGATCAACCACCCTGCCGACTTGCCCGCGAGCAGCCGCCAGCCGATCAAGGCCAGACCGCTCGCCACCAGCGCCATCCAGCCAAGCGCGGACAATCGCAGCACCGTCATTCCGTAGGCGTCGACGTAATCGAGCGTCCGCAGCGCGCTCGACGCGACCAGCAGCAGGTTCTGCACCATCCACACCGTCACCAGTCTCCGCACCAGCGGGCTGGCCGCCGCGGCACTGCCGGGCCTCAGCGCCACCAGCACGAACACGCCGGCAAGCAGCGCGGTGACGATCAGCGAATAGGCGCCGCGGTGCGCATAGTCCGCCATCGTCACGCCCGCGGGCAGGCCCGCGCCGCTCCACAGGAAGACGAGGTCGAGTATGGTCTCGATCGCGAAGATCGCATTGAAGGTCACGAGCGACAGCGTCAGCGTCGCCACGCCCGGCCCGAACGCCTTGGTCGTCGAGTGCTCCCCGATACGCGACCACCGCGTCGTATGCAGACTTGGCCTGAAGCTCACCCAGGTTGCGATCAGGACGGCAAGGCCGAACAGCATGCGCCAAGCGATCGTCCAGGGATCCGGCAACACGATCCCCGCAAAGGCCTGCCCGATCAGCGGGTTCGCGTTCGCGAACAGCGCGAGGAACACCGCACCGCCGGCCAGCGGGAGCGCGACGAGCCTCGCGACCGCGCGTATACCGCCGGGACGCGCCCCTCGCCGCTGCCGGATCGTCGACAGCCGCGCGATATCCTTCACCGGCGCGACGACCGCCGATATCGCGTGCCAGCCGAGCCTGCGCGACCACGCCAGCGCGTCGTCGAACCCGTGACGCGGCAGCAATGCGGCGAGCGATAGCGCGGTCCAGAACAGAACCCAGGCTAGAAAGCTCGGATCGTCGACCAGCACCAGTGCCATGCCGGCAGCCGCTATAGTGGCCATCCGCGCCGCACGATCGTGCCGGATGGCGCGCCGCGTCAGGTACAGGGTCGCGATCCAGGCACCGGCAAACCCGCCCACGACTGCGCCGTTACCGTCGTCGATCAGTATCTCCGCCAGGACGATCAGTGCCGCCACGGCGCCCATCTTGGCCGCCAGCCTTCCGTTACGATTCATCTTCGCGCTCCCGGTGGTCGAGAGTCCTCTATGGCGTGGCCCCGTGAGGGCCTGATCGTGACGTCGATGGTCTCTGCGTCCGGTTCGGGTGCAGATCCTGTGCAGCTGTTGAATCCAAACCCGGCCGATCTCGCTCTACCCTGCGTTGCGATTGCCTCGGCACCGGGCTAGCCTCGCTTCGGGGGGTATCGCGTGCATGGAAAGCAGAGACCGGATCGGACGACTTTCCGTAACGAAACCTTACCGTCTGTCCGCTATCCGTGCGCCGATGCAGAACCACAGCCCCCGCCAAGGCAACGGCACATGTTCGCCATCTTCCTGACGCCGGCCTACGCGCCCTTCGCGATCGCGTTCGTGGTGATGATCGGGATCGGCCTGATCGAGGCGATCGGCCTCGGGCTCGGCCATCTCGACCTCCACGCCGACCTACACGCCGAAGCCGATGGCGGCGGCGTGCTCGACTGGCTCGGGCTCGGGCACGAACTGCCGATCCTGATCTGGCTGACCTCTTTGCTGGGCTGCTTCACGCTGGCCGGGATCGCCATCCAGCAGGGCGCGACCGCGCTGGCCGGCGGCCCGCTGCACTGGGGTCTGGCGTCGGGTGGTGCGTTCGTGGCCGGCGCATTGCTCAACACGCTCGCCGCCAACGGCCTCGCCCGGATCATGCCCGGCTTCGAGACCAGCGTGATCTCGACCGACGACTTCCTGCGCCGCCGCGGCACGATCCTCGAAGGCACCGCGCGTCGAGGTAGCCCGGCTCGTGCGAAGATCGTCGACCAGCACGGCCAAGCGCATTTCATCATGGTCGAGCCGCATGACGACGGCGACGCGATCGCCACCGGCGAGACCGCGCTGATCGTCCGCCGCGACGGCAAACTCTTCTACGCGCTGCCCGACGCCAACGCGCTCCTGCAGTCGATCTGACCACAATCATAACCGGGGAGGGTCTCGTGCCCGCACAGCTTCTGAACGTCCTGATCTACGCCGGCATCGTGCTGCTCGCCCTGGTGGTGATCGGCATCATCCTGACCCGGCTCTATCGCCGCGCGACCAAGGACGTCGCGCTGATCCGCACCGGCTTCGGCGGCGAGAAGGTCGTCCTCAACGGCGGCATCATGGTCATCCCGGTGCTGCACGAACTGATGCAGGTCCGCCTGACCACCGTGAAACTGGAGGTATCGCGGCTCAACAAGGACGCGCTGATCACGCTCGACAAGCTGCGCGTCGACGTCGTCGGCCTGTTCCATATCAAGGTGAAGCCCGACGCGGAGTCGATCGCCGCCGCCGCGCAGACGCTCGGCGATTCGGTCAACAGCCCCGATGCGGTGAAGTCGCTGCTCGACGGCAAGCTCGTCTCCGCGCTGCGCTCGGTCGCCGCGACGATGACGATGGAGCACCTCCACGCCAACCGCGCCGACTTCATCCAGAAGGTGCAGGAGGCGCTGATGACCGATCTGGACATGAACGGCTTCCAGCTCGAGTCTGTCAGCATCACCCATTTCGACCAGACCGCGTTCGAGCATTTCAACGAGAACAACGCGTTCGATGCCGAGGGGCTGACCGTGCTCACGCGGACGATCGAGGAGCGCAAGAAGATCCGCAACGACATCGTCGCCACCAACCGCGTCGAGATCGAGCAGCGTAACCTGGACGCCAACAACCAGTCGCTCGAGATCGCCCAGGCCGCCGAACAGGCGCGCCTGACGCAGGAGCAGACGCTGTCCGCCCGCCGCGCCGAACAGGCGACCGCGATCGCCACCGCCGAGGCCGAGCAGACCCGTCTGGCCGAGATCGCCCGCATTACCGCCAGTCAGGCGCAGACCGTCGCGCAGACCGAGGCCGACAAAGTGATCCAGACCGCGACGATCGCGCGCGACGGCGCGATCCAGACCGCGACGATCGAGCGCGACCGCACCATCGAGATCGCGCGCATCACGACTGCTGTGCAGACCGCGCAGAAGTCCGAGGAGGAATCGACCGCCACGGCTGCCGCCAACGAGGCGCGCGCGCTCGCCGTCCGCGCCGAGGAAAGCGTTGCGACTGCCAAAGCGACCGAGATCGCCAACCGCAACAAGAACGTCGCGGTGATCGCCGCCACCCAGCGCGCGCAGGAAGAGGCGGTCGGCATCACCGTCGCCGCCACCGCCGAGAAGGAAGCTGCCGAGGCTCGCGCGAGCGCCCTGCGCACCGAGGCAACCGCCGAAGCCGATGCGGAGAAGGCCCGCGCGGAAGGGCGCGAGGCGGCGTTCAAGGTCGACGCGGCAGGTCAGGCCTCGCTAAACGAGGCGACCAACCTGCTGAGCGACGCGCAGACCGCGCTGCTGATCCGCCGAGCGATGCTTGAAGCGCTCCCCGCGATCATCGCCGCGGCGAGCAAGCCCATGGAGAACATCGACAAGATCAGCATCCTCGATGCGCGAGGACTGCACGGTGACGGCGGTAGCGACGGCGCGACCGGCGGCGGCCAGGGCAATCTCGCCGACGCCGCGGTCGCCGCGGCGATGCGCTACCGGGTCGGCGGCCCGCTGATCGACGGCCTGATGGCCGAGCTCGGCATGACCGGCAGTTCGTTGAACGGCATGCTCGCAGGCAGCGGCGCGGACGTCGGCACACCGCGAGTCTCGTCCACCGATACCCACTCGAAGCCCGCCGCAAAGCCCGCTGCGCTCAACGGCGGATCGGGCAACACGCCGACCTGATCGAATGCACAAGACCGCGGCTTCCTGCGAGCTCGAGCTGCGGTTCGACGAAGACGGCGCGCAGGCCTTTGCAGCAGCCTTGGATCCCCGCGCGTGTCTTGCGATCGAGCACGCGATCGCGGACCTGCCGCGCGACCTACCCGGCGTCAGGATCGGCGCGGCCCCTGCCCTGCGCGCGATGCTCGCCGCGGACGGTCCCGTCGGTAGCATCGCCGCGATTGCACTAGGCCTAGGCGTACGCCCGGTCCGCGCGGTGCTGTTCGACAAGACGCCCGCGCGGAACTGGGCGCTCGGCTGGCATCAGGATCGCACGATCGTCGTCGAGGCGCGCGCGGATGTCGACGGGTTCGGCCCGTGGACGGTCAAGTCCGGACTCGTCCAGGTCGAACCCCCGTTCGCTTTGCTGGAACGGATGGTTACGATCCGGGTCCACCTCGACCCGGTCGACGCGACGAATGCCCCGCTGCGGATCGTGCCCGGATCCCATCGACTGGGTCGCGTGCCGGAAGCGAGCATCGGGGCCATCGTCGAAGAGCGCGGCGAGCGGCTGTGCCTCGCGGACCGCGGCGACGTCTGGCTCTATGCGACGCCGATCGTGCACGGATCGCACGCCGCCGACCCACCACGCCGTCGACGCGTGCTGCAGGTCGATTACGCGGCCGACGCCTTGCCGCCTCCGTTGCGCTGGCGCGGCTTGTGACGACGCTACCCGCCTGTCCCAAGGCCGCTGTTCGTCGGTAACATCCAGCGGAAATATTCCGCGTTCATCGCGTCGCGACATTCACGGTCGCACGAGGTTCACGAATGCCGTCAGGCGCGTTTCTGCTCAATCCCGGTCTCGACGTGGAGTATCTGCGCACGACATACCGACGTACGCGGCGCGTCCGGATCGCAGGATTCTTGGCGGGCGATGGACCGGAGCGCCTGCTCGCCGACCTGATGGCCCGGACGGACTGGCGGCAGGTGCTCAATAGCAACGACAAGTCCTTCGAACTCGATCGTGCGACGCGCGATGCCATGAGCGTCGCGCAGCGGGATGCGCTCGACGTCGCGGTCCACCGGGGCGCGGTCGACGGTTTTCAGTATCGGTACGAAACGGTGCGCGTGCCGGATGGCCTGCGCGCGCGCGACGAAAGCCCCGACTTGCCCACGCAGTTCGCATCCTGGCTTTCCAGCCCGACGCCGATGGCGGTGCTGCGAACGATCACCGGCGCGGACGATACGCGGTTCGTCGATGCGCAGGCGACCGCCTACGCGCCCGGAGACTTCCTGACCGCGCATGACGATGCGGTCGCAGGCAAGGATCGACGCGCCGCCTACGTGTTCGGTCTCAATCCGCGATGGCGCGCCGAATGGGGCGGCGTGTTGCTGTTCCACGGGCCCGAGGGCGCAGTCGAAGGGCTCGTCCCGGATTTCAACACGCTCGACCTGCTCGCCGTGCCTCAGCCGCACAGCGTGTCCTATGTGGCGCCGTCGGCACCGGCCAAACGGTATTCGATCACCGGATGGTTGCGCGCGCAGGACCAGCCCGACTGACGGCGTAGGTGGCGGCGCAGGTGAAGGCGGGACCGCAGCCCCCTCGATCGGCAAAGACCATTGAGTTCAGGGCAAAATATAGCGCGTTTCGGCGCAATTCGGACGCCGCTTTGATCTGGATCAGCGCGGCATCACTCTGCTAGCAACGTGTCATGACCGCCGCCACGTCTCGCGCCGCCCGACCGAACCTGCCCACCCTGGCCGGTGCAGTTGCGGTGATCACGGTCGTCTCGCTCAGCATCCACGTCGTCATGCTGCAGGTGCTGTGGGTGCCCTATCCATACCCCAACGGCATCGGCAGCCTCGGCCTGCTCTTTCCGCTCGCCCAGTCGATCGGCCTCGTCGCGCTGGCGGCATCTGCATCGGCATCGGCTTGGCTCGATCGGTTTTCGGTCGTCGCGCGCGGCGCGATCGTCGGGCTGCTGTTCGCGACGATGAACGGCATCGTCCGCAACGCACTCATGGCGGGCTTCACGACGACCGACTTCGGCGGAGGCGTTGCCGGCTTCATTTAGGGCGCGCTGCTCGACCTGATCCTGGGCATACTAGCTGTCGGCGCAGTCTCGATCGTCCGCAACACCGCGCTCCGCATCGTCGTCGCGGTGGCCCTGACGGCGGCCAGCATCTTCGTCCTCAACCCCTTGCTGGCGTCGCTGCTCGCGCCGATCACCGCGTGGTCGGACCAGCATACGCGGCCGGACGTCTACCTCGTCCCCTACCGCGCCAACATATTGGTGCCGAGCTACCTGCTCTTCGCCGAAACGGTCATCGCCTGCCTCGTCGCGCGTTTCCTCGTGACCTTCCGGATCGTATCCTGGGACCGCACCGGGCTGATCCGGTACGTCGCACTGATCCTGTTCGTCCGCGGCACCATCGCCATCACCTTCGGGTGGGGACCGATCATCGGGATGCTCAGCGTCAGCCAGTTCTTCTTCCAGGACCTCGCGATGGCGGTGCTGATCCATCTCGCCTGGATGCGGTTCGGCGGACGTCGCGCGGCACTCTGACGCCCGGCAATCGCCATCAATCCGTCCGGAGCCTGACCGAAGCGCGCAGGCAACCTATGATGCTCCAGCCGTGAAAAGACCGCGGCTCAGTCGATCCAAAGGAACGATTTGCCCCCTCTCCGCGCTCGACAACGAGACAAGGAGACGGAAATTGGACGACAATCGCGTATGGGGCTTCGAGGAAAGCCTGTGGACCGGCGACGCCGAGCATTACCGCGCGCTCATCGACGACGAATGCGTGATGGTCCTGCCGGAGCATCCGTTCGTACTGACCGGCGCACAAGCGATCGAGGCGGTTGCGGATACGCCCCGGTGGTCGACCGTGACGTTCAGCGAACAGCAGATCATGCGGCCGCAGGAGGGCCTGATCGCGATCGCCTACAAGGCCGAGGCCAATCGGGACGGCGCAACCGGCTACACGGCCTATTGCACGACGACGATGCGCCGGCTGGAACACGAGGAATGGCGTGTCGTCCAGCACCAGCAGACGCCCGCTCTGGTCGCCAGCGCAGGATAAGCACACCGGGAGGACGTCGCCGTCCTCCCGCTGGAAGATATCGGTGCGACCGCAATTGCGCGACTACCGTACGAATACGTGATCGGCTGGCTCCCCTATCGAGAGCCAGCCGATCGGTGCGTCTGGCTGCTCTGCCGAACGCGGTGGAGACCAACTTACCAGTTCAGGCCGGCGCGAACGTATAGGTAGCGACCGTTGAACCCGTATGGCGAGTAGGACGGGAAGCCCAGGACGCCGGTGCTGTTGTTCGCCGCGATCGTCCGGTCCGGATAGACGTCGAACACGTTGCTGACACCGAGGCCGAGCTGTGCGCCCTTGGTCGCGGTATAGCGGAGCTCGAGATCGGTGATCGCATGCTTGCCGGTATGGACGTCGGCGGCGACCAGCGTACCGGCCTGGTTGACGTCGCCATAATAGGTCACGCGGGCGAGCGCCCCCAGTCGGTCAAGCGACCAGTCGATCGTCCCCGTCACCTTCGTGCCCGGTGTCCCGTCCTCGAGCGTCAGGATGCGGCTGCGCGCGAACAGCGTCGGCGCCGGGTTGAGCGTCGAGGTCGTCGCCGGTACGCGCGTGACCTTCGCGTCGTTGATATTGCCCGCGATCGTGAAGTCGAACGTCCCGGCGCTGTCGGCGGCCAACCGATAATGCGCGACCGCGTCGATGCCCTTGGTGGTCGACGCGAGCCCATTGAGGAAGAAGCGCGCCGCCGACACGTTGAACGG
This sequence comes from Sphingomonas sp. OK281, assembly GCF_900115295.1. Lineage (GTDB taxonomy): Bacteria > Pseudomonadota > Alphaproteobacteria > Sphingomonadales > Sphingomonadaceae > Sphingomonas. The sequence continues at coordinate 361,918 of NZ_FOVZ01000003.1, forward strand.
CGCGAGCAGGGCGGCAACGGTCGGGCTGAACGTCGCGGCGATGTTCTCCGACAGGCCGATCTGGTCGCGGATATGGATGCGATAGGCGTCGATGGTCAGGTCGAAGCCACCCGCGCGGATCACCGTACCGACCGACAGGTTGGTCGACTTCTCGGGCTCGAGCGGCAAGCCGCCGAGCGCGGTTGCGACCGGGCTGACCGAAGGGAAGGTGCCGGTCAGGATCGGCACGCCGTTGGTGACGACCGACGCGGTCTGGGTGAAAAATTGCTGTTGCAGCGACGGGGCGCGGAATCCGGTCGAGGCCGTGGCGCGCAGGGCGAACCAGCGCGTGAAATCGTAGCGGAGCGATGCCTTGCCGGTCGCGGTGCTGCCGAAATCGGAATAATCCTCGGCGCGGCCGGCGAGCCCGACGAGCAGCTTGTCGGTGACCTGCGCCTCCAGATCGAGGTAGATGCTGCCGTTGCGGCGGCTCTGTTCGGTGGCGTTGGCCGGCGAAAATCCGCCGAATCCCTGTGCGCCCGGCGCCGCAGTGACGCCGGCCGGGATACCCGTCACCGTGCCTGCCGCCGGATAGCCGTACGACGCCAGTTCGCCGGCGACGATCTTGTAGCCTTCGCGCCGCCCCTCGACGCCGAACGCGACGTTCAGCGACTGGAAGACGTCGAACTTTCGCGAAACGTCGAGGCCGACGACATACTGGTCGTAGATCGTCGATCCATCGTCGAAGTCATGCGGTGTCGCGGTGCCGAACGCGTAGTTCGCCGAATTCAGCGTGCGATAGTCGATCTGGTTGCGACCATAGCTCACCGACAGGTCGACGTTGAAGCCCGCAAGGTCGCCGCGCAGGCCGATCGCCGAATTGATGTCCTTCGACTTGGTGTTGATGATCGGCAGGAAGCCGGTCTTGTAGCCGGCCCGATCGAGCAACGCCAACGCCGCCGGCGTCGCGGTGGTGGCGGCAACGCGGGGGAAGGCGGCGCTGCGGCTGTCGCGGTCCTGATAGCCGCCGAACGCGTAGAGACTGATCGTGTCCGTGAGCGACGTTCCGGCGTTGACGAACCCGGTATATTGCTCGACCGCCGGATCGCCGTAGCGTCCGGTGACGCGCCTGGGCGAAACGCGCGTGTCGATATCGGCGCGGTTGGTCGGCTGGCGCTTGGTATATTCGCCCGACACGGTGACGAAGCCGTCGTTGCCGAAGCCGATGCCCTGCCACGCCGACGCCGTGACGGCGTGTTCGCCGTTGACGTGGCGGCTGTTGTTCGCGGTGTCGACGTCGGTGTTGTAGAGGCCGTACGTCACCTGCGCGCCGCCGCCCGACCGCGCTTCACGCAACCGGAGATTGACGACGCCCGCGATCGCATCGGAGCCGTATTGCGCCGAGGCACCGTCGCGCAGCACCTCGATCCGGTCGAGCGCCACGGTCGGGATCGTGTTCAGATCGACCGCCGCCGAGCCGCGGCCGACGCTGCCGTTGGTGTTGACCAGCGACGAGGTATGGCCGCGGATGCCGTTGATCAGCACCAGCGTCTGGTCGGGCGACAGGCCACGCAGCGTCGCGGGGCGGATCGCGTCGGTCCCGTCGGTTGCCGAGGGACGCGGGAAATCGATCGACGGCGCGATCGCCGACAGCGCAGTGGCCAACTCGGTAGTGCCCTGGCGTTGCAGGCTGGCGCCGCTCAGCACGTCGACCGGCGACGCGCTGTCGAGGCGCGACCGCCCGGCCGTGCGGGTTCCGGTGACGATGATGTCGTCCTGCTCGTCCGCCAGCGGCGCGGCCGCCGGTCCTGCGACGGGATCCGGCGCGGCAGCCACCGGTGCCGGCGTCTCCTGCGCGTAAGCCACATGCGCATGGGCAAGCGTGAGCGTCGAAACGGCAAGAGCCAAGGCGGTGCGATACGTCGTCATGTCACGGGTCCCTGTAGCAGCATCGCTCTGCGGCGATCATGGGACCGGATTCGCCTCGAACGCGCGCGCGTTCAACGAAAAAAAACTACGTCCAGATGCGTGTCCGACGACATTCCCCAGGTCGGGCGCAGCGCTCGATCAAGAGCTAGCGCGATCATTGGACCCTCGCGACGATGCGCTCAGGCCGGCGGGCGCCGTCCATGCTCGACATGCCGTGCAATCGCCCCGGCCGTGGTCCACCAGATGCGCGGATCGGCGGCTTCCCTCAATCGCGTCAGCACCCGATCGAGATGAAGCGCGCGGTGTGCCTGCCCCATGATATAGGGGTGCAGCGCGATACCCAGCACCAGCGGGCGTCGATCGCTTTCGCCGAGCAACTGCTCGACGGCGTCCTCGATCATGCCGGCAAAGCCCGCCGCTTCCTGGTGTCGCGTGATGATCGAGGGAATGTCGTTGATCTCCTGCGAATACGGGATCGAGAATATCCCCTTGCCGCTGCGCGTCTTGAGCCGTGTCGGCTGGTCGTCATGCGCCCAGTCGAGCACATAGCCGAACCCAGCCTCCTCGAGCAGATCGGGGGTGTGCCGGCTCTCTGAAATCCACGGGCCGAGCCAGCCGCGTGGCCGCACGCCGATCGCGTCGAAATCGCCGAGCGTCCGCGCGATCAGCGCCCGCTCCTCGTCCTCGCTCATGTCCCCCTGCGCCTGCGCATTGGTCCGGCCGTGCGCCGCGATCTCGTCGCCCCGGTCGCGGCATGCCTCGGCGAGCCCCGGACATTGCGCGATCACGGCACTGTTCATCAGCGCCGTCGTCGGCAGTTCGAGCCGGTCGAACATCTCCATGAATCGCCACGCGCCGACGCGGTTGCCGTAATCGCGCCACGCGAAATTCATGACGTCGGGCTCGGTCTTGGACGGCGCCAGCGTCGCACCCAATCCGTCGCCGAACGAGAACACCTCGTGATTGACGCCGAGATAGACCGCCAGACGTCGCCCGTCCGGCCAGCTATAGTCGGGACGCCCGACGATCGGTCGATAGTCATAGCGACCGTGGTGCGCCACTTCGGTCGTCGTATCGAACACGTCAGCTGCCATCGGACCTTCTCGAAATTTTCTACCGCAGCCGCCGAGAACGTGCCGGCAGGTTGAGCGTCGCCGCCATCTCCCCCATAGATCGGCAGGGGGTAGCGATGAAAAGAATTTTGAGCGGTTTGACGATCGGCATCCTGTTGGCCGGATGCGGCGGGGGCGACGGTGGGGGCGGCAGTTCGACGGTCCCGGTCGTGAGCGGACCAAGCCCCACGCCATCCCCCGCACCGACGCCGACGCCGGCACCGACGCCCGCCCCTACCCCGCCACCCGTCGCCGGATCGCAGCCCACGCTCCTGAGCTTGACGGCCGACACCGGTCTGGAAGGGTTCGCTGGCAGCAACGGCTATTATCGCGCGCCGAACGGCCAGGTTACCTATGCGCAGGACCTGTCGGTCGCTGCCACCACGCCGGTTCGGTATAACGCCGCGACGCGGAGCTTCACGTTCACGACGTTCGACTATCTGGTGCCGAACGACAAGGTCACCGGTCCGTTCTCGCTGACCCGCGACGCTTCGGCCTCCACGTCGTCCTTCTCGGACTATACCGCGCAGTCCAACGGCATCAGCTATCGCCTGACTCAGTTGACGCCCGGCTCGTCCAACACGGTCTTACCCCTATATTATTCCAGCATAGCGATAGCCCGCGCCAGTTATTATGATGCTGCCGCGGGCGTCACCAAGTTCGGGCTGACGCCGATGGCGTTCGGTATCCTGTTCAAGTGGGATACGACCAAACTCACTGGCGCCGCCAAGTATTCGGGTATCGTGCTCGGCCATGCGCGCGGCGAGGGAAGCCGCGTGTACGAGGTCAGCGGCACGGTGACGATCGCGCTGAACTACGACACCACCGCATTCACCGGCATTTTGAAACTCGTCGGCAAGGACGACCAGACCGGCGAGATCGTCGATCTGGGAACACGGGCGTTGTCGCAGGGCCGACCACGCGGCGTACTCGATTACTTTTACGCGAACACCGACAATGACGGCCAGCTCCAGGCGCGACTCGCCGGATCGCTCGGCGAGGAATTCATGGGTGGTTTCGACGCGAAAATACCCGATCCGCGTACGCCGGGCGCGGTGCTCAAGGTCGTGCTGGCCCTGGCTGCCAGCAAATAGTCGCCGGAGGGTACCGCTAAACAGGCGGACGCGAGACGCGAACCTGTACCGCAGCCGACAACCCCGTTCAGGAACGATGTCGTTCGATGGCCGTATCAACGGCGCATCCGATTGTCGGGTTCGAGAGGACATCTCATGAAGTTTACGCATCTCATCGCTGCCGGGTTGGCCTTTGCAACGCTTGGTCTGGGTGCCGCCGCGCCTGCCGAGGCGCAGCGCGATCGCGGTCATAGCGAGCAGTATCGCGACAACGACCATCGGGGGGACCATCGTGGCGACCGCCGCGATTTCCGCGGGAACGACCACCGCGGCGACCGCCACGACGACCGACGCTATCGCGGTCGCGGCAATGATCGTCGCAACTGGAGCAACAACCGCCGCTGCCGCACCGAATGGCGCCACCACCGCCGCGTGCAGATCTGCCGCTGATCTTACGGCCTGTCGCGCGATTAGCGCGTAGGCATAAGGTGGACGGTGGTATCATGCCGCCGTCCACTCCTGTGTGCGACCCTTTGCAAGGATTTGAACCATGAAGCGTTTCTTCGGTACGGCTGCGGTGATTGCGGCGACGTGCCTGTCCGTTGCCACGCCGGCGCTCGCGCAGTCGCAGGCCGACGACGCGCGGTTCGCCGCGGCGCAGGCCCGCCTCGACAGCGAGCTGCAGATCTTCCGCACGGAATTCGATCGCTACCAGTCGGTGCGCGGCAATCGTGGCGGCTACGCGCCACAGGGTGGCTATCGCACCGCGCCGGATCGCAGCGGCGGCTATCAGGAAGCCTATCCGGACGAGCGCGACGAGGGCAATTACGACCCCTCGCGCTATTATCGCGCGGGTCCGAACTATCAGGAGCGCACGCTGTCGACCAACGACCGCGTCTATGCCGGGCAGGACGGCAAATATTACTGCAAGCGCAGTGATGGCACGACCGGGCTGATCATCGGTGCGGCTGGCGGCGGCATCCTCGGCAACGTGATCGACGGCGGCCGCTCGCGCATCGTCGGCTCGCTGCTCGGTGCAGCAGCCGGTGGCCTAGCCGGACGTGCGATCGATCAGAACAACAGCCAGGTCCGCTGCCGCTGATCGACGGTCGATCCTCCCCCGCAAGGGGGAGGTGGCGCCGAAGGTGACGGAGGGGGAGGACACGGAACCGGAGTTTCCTCTTCCTCCCCCTCCGTCAGGCGATGCCTGCCACCCCCCCCTGCCGGGGTAGGATCACAGCTTCTACTTCACCGGACCGACCAGCTTCTGCGTGAAATACGTCATCTGCAAAGCCTGCAACCGAGCCCCCTGCTCGATATCCGCATCGCCCGAATGCCCGCCCGCGGTATCCTCGTAATAGAGATACGGCAGCCCATATTCCTTCAACCGCGCCGCGAACTTGCGCGCATGCTGCGGCCCGACGCGGTCGTCCTTGGTCGTCGTCCAGATATACGGCTCCGGATACGCGACGCCCTTCTTGATGTTCTGATACGGCGAGATCTTTTCGAGGAACGCCTTCTCCTCTGGCACCGTCACCGAGCCATATTCGTCGACCCACGACGCCCCTGCCGCGATCCCCTCGTACCGGATCATGTCGAGCAACGGCACCTGGATCGTCACAGCCTTCCAGAGATCGGGATGCTGGTTGAACTCGACCCCCATCAGCAACCCGCCATTCGACCCGCCATAGATTCCCAGCTTGGCCGGGCTCGTCAGCTTCCGCGCGAACAGGTCCTTCGCCACCGCGGCGAAATCGTCGTAGATCACCTGCCGCTTCGTCTTCCGCCCAGCGTCATGCCATTTCGGCCCGAACTCGCCGCCACCGCGGATGTTGGCGAGCACGTACGACCCGCCCCGCTCCAGCCAGAGCTTGCCGGTGCTCCCTGAATAGCTCGGCGTCATCGACACCTGGAAACCGCCATACGCCGTCATGATCGTCGGCGTCGTCCCGTCGAGCGTAATGCCCTTCTTGTGGACGACGAAATACGGCACCTTCGTCCCGTCGGTCGAGGTCGCCTCGAACTGCTCGACGACATCGTTCGACGCATCGAACTTCGCCGGCAGCGTCTTGATCGGCTTCGGCGCAGCGCCCGTCGCCGCATCCAGCGAATAGAGCGAGGTCGGCGTCAGGAACCCGGTCACCGTCAGATACGCGTCGTCGCTGCGATCGGTCGTGCTCACGACATCGATCGAGGCATTGTCCGGCAGCGCGATCGGCTTGGCGGTCCAGCCCCCCGCCCCATGCGTGTAAACCGACGCGCGACCGCGGACGTTGTCCGAGACCACCAGCAACAGCTTCGACCGGGTCAGCGCCATCCCGTCGACCGACTGGCGCGGTCCCGGTGCGAACACGATCGTAGGATTGATGGTGCCCTTCTCGACGTCGGAGAGCGGCGCAGAGGCAACCGCTCCCTCCGGGATCTTGCCCCAGGGATCGCTGGTCGAGAAGATCACCTGCCCATCGATCATCCCCGCCGGAAACGTCCGGTCGGGCAGCGCGAGCGGCCGCGTCCCTGCCGGCGTCCACACCAGCTTGTCCGCGCCGAAGAACGTCTTCCGGCGCTGGATCACCACCAGCCGGTTGCCCTTCTCGTCGGTCAGCACGTCCGCGCCGGTCGGCCCCTGGTCGGTCGCCGCACCCCGATACACCTCGGTCGCGGCGGTCAGCGGGGCCCCGCGCTTCACCTGCTTCAACACGAACGCATAGCCCGACTGCGTCGTCGTCCCCGCCCCCCAGTCGCGCGCGACCAGCAGCGTATCCTTGTCGACCCAACTCGCATCCTGCTTCGACTTGGGCAGCATGAAGCCGTTCGCGACGAACGCGCCGGTCGACAGGTCGAACTCGCGATACGTCACCGCATCCTCGCCGCCCTCCGACAGCGCGACGAGGCATAGCCGCTCCTCGGGCTGGAGGCAGGTCGAGCCTTTCCAGACCCACTGCTTGCCCTCGGCCTTGCCCAGCGCATCGAGATCGAGCGCGGTCGTCCATTTCGGCGTCGCGCTCGCGTAATCGGCAGCGCTGGTCCAGCGCCAAAGCCCGTGCGGATGCTCGGCATCGCGCCAGAAATTATAGATTCGCCCGAACATCTGGTTCGGCATCGGGATGCGATCCTTTGCCGACGCGATCGCCAGCGCCTCGGCATAGAAGGTCTTGTAGCGCGGATCGTTCTGGAGCCGCGGCAACGTCTTCGCATTCTCCGCCTCGACCCAGGCCAGCGGCTTCGCGCCATCCTTGTCCTCGAGCCAGATATACGGATCGGCGGCAGTGTTCGTTTTGGTCATCGGTGCGACTTGGGCAAGCGCGGCACCGCCCGCAAGTCCGGCGCCACCGCTCAATATCGTCGCCGCAAGCATCGAAGCCAGAACCCGCATCGTCGTATCTCCCTGATTTGCTTGGCGGGATACATGACGAGGTCTATCGCCGTCCGCAATGCAACCGGACCAGATATCGGCGGCCGACGGCCTGCCCAAGCCCCGCCGCTTCGTCGCGATCGCCGCAATCTCGGCAGGCACCGCGCTGACGATCATCGACGGCGGCATCGCCACCGTCGCCCTGCCGACGATCGCGCGCGACCTGCACGTCGGCAGCAGCGCGGTGGTGACCGTCGTCACGGTGTACCAGCTGATCCTGGCGATGGCGCTGCTTCCGTTCTCCGGGCTCGGCGACCGCATCGGCCTGAAGCGCATGTACCAATATGGCCAGCTGCTCTTCACCGTCGCGACGTTGCTGTGCTTCTTCGCCAAGAGCCTGCCGTTCCTGCTAATCGTCCGCGCCGCACAAGCCCTAGGTGCGGCGGCGGCGCTCAGCGTCTCGTCGGCACTGATCCGCTCGATCTACCCGACCAAGCAGCTCGGACGCGGGCTCGGCATCAACTCGGTCGTCGTCTCCAGTTCCGCGGCACTCGCCCCGACGATCGGCGGCCTCGTCCTCGCCATCGCCCCCTGGCCCTGGGTGTTCGCCAGCGCCGTACCATTCGCGATCGCGTCGCTCCTGCTCGGCCGCGCACTACCCGAACCACGGAAACACGACGAACCCTTCGACGTGCTCGGCGCGGTAATGTGCGCAGCGATGATCGGCCTCGTCATCGGCGGCGCGGAGAGCGCGGTCCACGGCGACAGCCCGATCGTCTCCGCCGCGATCGTCGCGACCGGCATCGTCATCGGCTGGTTCTTCGTGAAGCGCGAGCAGGGCGAGACCAAGCCGATCCTGCCGATCGACCTGCTCGCGCGGCCCGTCCTCGCGCTGTCGGCGATCGGCGCGTACACCGCGTTCATCGCGCAGATGACGCTGCTGCTCTCGACCCCGTTCCGCCTGACGCACGCCTACGGTTTCTCGGCGGCGGAGGTCGGCGCGGCGATCGCGCCATGGCCGCTGGCGAACATGTTCGTCGCACCGCTCTCCGGCTGGTTGTCCGATCGCTATCCAGCGGGGCTGCTCGGCGGCATCGGCATGGGGGTATCGATCTGCGCGCTGCTGCTGATCGCCTACATGCCCGCGGACCCCGGCTATTTCGATATCGCATGGCGAATGGCCCTTTGCGGCTCGGGCTTCGGGATGTTCATGGCCCCGAACGCGCGCCTGATCATCGGCTCCGCCCCCCGCGAACGCGCCGCAGCGGCAGGCGGCCTCGTCTCCACGGTCCGCCTGGTAGGCCAGACCACCGGCGCCACCCTGGTCGCGGCGTTGCTGGCCATGGGCGTAGGCGCCGGCATGACCCCGCCGCTCGTAGCCGCCGGTCTAGCGCTCGTAGCAGGCCTATGCAGCCTGAGCCGCCTCCGCCCCTCGATCCGCAACCCGCCGACCGAGGAAACCCAAGACGTGCAGCCGGCCTCCCAAGCAAGGTGACCTACTCCCTCTCCCCTCCAGGGAGAGGGTCGGGGTGAGGGGCAGCCCCAAACGCTGCACTGCTTGGCTCCCCCTCACCCCAGCCCTCTCCCCAGAAGGGGGAGAGGGAGCAGGAGCAGAAGAAGAAGAAGAATGTTCACCCGCGAAGGCGGGTGCCCAGTCTGGGTCCCCGCCTTCGCGGGGACACATGCTTTGGTTTGAAACGACCTAACACCGAGAGCTACCACCCCGGCGGAGGCCGGGGCCCAATTGGAAAGGTCGGCGTAACGGCGGACTGCGCTTCGTTAGCGACGCTCCCCAATTGGGCCCCGGCCTTCGCCGGGGTGGATGGGAGAACGATCGTGCTCCTCCCCAATCAAAACGCAGCCGTCGCCTTAGCCTCCCCCATCATCGCCTTCCGCACCAAAGGAATAGGCGGCCCCCCATAACTCAAGAACTGGTCATGGAACGCCTTCCAAGCCTTCCTTCCACCCCGCGTCGCAGTCCAGTCCGCCCGCAACTTCCGGATCATCAACTTACCCATAGTATAGTTCAGATACGCCGGATCATAAGTCCCCCGCGCCGCCTGCTGCTTCGCGTTCCCCTCGTCCTGGTAACATTCGTCGACGAACATCCGGAACGACTGCTCCTGCGTCATCCCCTTCGCATGCATGCGGATCGCCGAAAGATACCGGCAATCCCGCAGCAGCGCGTTCGAGATCTGCCCGACATGCGTCTCGGGATCGCCGTTGTTGAGCCCCGCCTCCCACATCATCTCCTCGGCATAATGCGCCCAGCCTTCCGCAAACGCATACCCCACGAACAACCGCCCGAAGAGCGACGGCGAGCGGTTCGCATGCAGGAACTGGACGAAATGCCCTGGCATCACCTCGTGCACCGAGGTGAACAGCAGGTCGTCCTTGCCCGGCACGAACGCGTCCTGCACCGCCTTGGTCCAGCTCGGATCGGGCGGCGAAATGTAATAGATCGACGGCACACCCTTATCGAACGGCCCCGGCGGATCGATGTACGCCGAGTTCTGCCGGTTATACGGCGGCGACTCCTCGACGAGCGCCTGCTCGGTCCCCGGGATCGTCACCAGATCGTGATCCACGACGAATTTCCGCAACGTCGGGATCTGGCGCCGCGCCTCGGCAACCGGGCCGCCGACCGGCTTGTTCGCGTTCATCTTGTCCATGCACGCCAGGATCGTCTGCCCCTTGGCGAAGACCCCGCACGCCTGCGCCAGCGCTGCCTGATTGCGCTTCAAGTCGGCGACACCCGCCGCCTCGAGCTGGTCGAGCGGCGTATCGACGCCCTCGGTCATCGCCACCATCCGCGCGAACTTGTCCGCCCCGAGCGCAAAGTCCTGCGTCGCGGTCCCGCGCTGGCCCTCGGTCCACGTCCCCAGATCGCGCATCGCCTTCGACGCCGCCTGCGCCGCATCGGTCAGCTGCTCCTGCGCCGCCGCATCCTTCACGCTCGCGAACGCCTTCACCGCGTCGCCCGCATAATAGTCGGCAAAGCCGTTGAACGCCGCCGTCCCGTAATTGACGTAGCTCAGTGGCATCGGCGTCTTGAGGTTCGCCTTGATGTTCCCCGCCGCCGCCGGGATCTTCTGCAGGAACGCGGTCAGCGCCTTCATCCGGGTCGGTGCATCGGCATAGTTGCGCGCGATATACGTGTTCGGATCGAGCCCCGCGCTCACATACCACGCCGGATTATGGTGCGGCTGGTCGGCATCCTCCAGCCAGAACAGTTTCCCCCTGGCGACCTGCACCAGATAGTCGCGCTCGAACCCCTCGGCGGGCTTCAGATCCTTGAACGCCCCCGCCTTGTCGATCGCGCCATGCAGGAAGTCCGCCTGCCGCTTCAGCCCCGCCGCACTCCAGTCGCCCAAGCCGCCGTCATATTCGTGCTTGCCCTGATAGACCGCGTTCGCCGGATCGATCTTGAACCAGCCGTCGATGAAGCCATCGCGGAACCCCGCCCAGTCGCTCGTCGCAGCGGTCGTCGGCGCGGCAGGAGCCTGCGTGTTCGCGGTCGTCTGCGCAGGGCCGCACGCGCTCAAGGCGAGGACCGCGCCAAGTGCCGTCGTCAAAAGTCCGATCCGCATCCCGTCTCCAATTCCGACTCGTCTGGCGCCATGCTGCCAGTCGAAGCTTCGGTACGCCAGCGTGCGGAACGGCGCGCGCGATGAGCCGTTGAACGTGCATCTGCCAAGACAGACCGGAGACTTGCATGCCCTACGTAAAAACCCGCGACGGTACAGATATTTACGTCAAGGACTGGGGCACGGGTCGCCCGGTGATCCTGACGCACGGCTGGCCGCTCAACGCCGACAGCTGGGACGCGCAGGCGATGGCGCTCGCGCACGCCGGCTTCCGCGCGATCGCCTATGACCGCCGCGGGTTCGGTCGCTCGGGGCAGCCCTGGACCGGCTACAACTACGACACGCTGACCGACGATCTGGCCGACGTGATGGAAGCCACCGGCGCGAACACCGACGCGACGATCGTCGGCTTCTCGATGGGTGGCGGCGAGATCGCGCGCTACATGAGCCGCTACGACGGCAAGGGCGTGGTCGCCGCGGGGCTGATCTCGTCGGTGGTGCCGTACATGCTCAAGACCGACGACAACCCCGACGGTGTCGACGAGGAAACGCTGGCCAGCATCGGCGCGAACATCGAGGATGATCGCCCGGCGTTCTTCAAGACCTTCCTCCAGCAATTCCTCGGCGTCGGGTTCATCACCTCGCCGGTCAGCGACGAGGTCGTCGACTGGGCATGGAGCTTGGCGATGCAGGCGGGCCTTCACCCGACGCTGGAGTGCGCCAAGGCGTTCGGCCACACCGACTTCCGCGGCGACCTGGCGGCCTTCCGCGTACCGACGCTAGTCGTCCACGGGACGAGCGACAAGACGGTCCCGATCGACGCCACCGGCCGCGCCGCCGCCAAGGGCATCGCGGACTCGCAGCTGGTCGAATATGACGGCGCCCCGCACGGCCTGACGATCACCGAGAGCGATCGCTTCACCAACGACCTGCTCACGTTCCTGGGTCGGTAAACATCCAACCGACCACACTTCTTGCCCCTCCCTGGAAGGGAGGGGTAGGGGGTGGGTCGGCTTCCGCATGCTCGATCGGTGGCGGCTCAAGCCGGCCAACCCACCCCCAGCCCCTCCCTTTCAGGGATGGGAGCAGAAGATCCCTTCCGCTAGGGGAGCAGAAGCTCAGTTCCCCAAGGGCACGATAACCTCGTCCGGATGCGCGACGTTCAGTTCCTTGCGGACCATCTCGTCGACCATATCCGGGTTCGCATGATCCGGGTTCAGCAACGCCACCCGGTTCTTCAGCACCTCACGCTTGCGATCGAGAGCGGCATAGTCCTGCTCGCGCTTCGCAAGCTGGCGCTTGTAGTCGCCATACGCGAACATCCCGTTCGGCCCGAGCACCGCATACGCGCCGAAGAACGCCATCAGCGTCAGCCCCAGCGCCGGCCACGCGGCCTTGCGCATCGTCTTCCGCAACTTGCTGGTCTTCGTCGTCACGCGTGCCATGTCGTCCTCCGGTACTCCAGATCGGTCCAATCCTGGACTTACCCAGTGCGTATACCCTCCATACACCCAAGCGTCATTCCCGCGAAGGCGGGAACCCATATTGGCAAACCTCGCGACCTGATCGCGACCGTTTGAGCATCTGGGTCCCCGCCTCCGCGGGGATGACGAGAGTTAGATGTCGAAAGGGCTATACCCTCACCCCCCGATCAGGATGTCGCGCCCAGCATAGCGCGCCGCATCACCCAGTTCTTCCTCGATCCGGATCAGCTGGTTGTACTTCGCCAACCGGTCCGACCGGGCAAGGCTGCCCGTCTTGATCTGACCGCAATTGGTCGCGACCGCCAGATCGGCGATCGTCGAATCCTCGGTCTCGCCCGACCGATGCGACATCACCGCCGTATACTTCGCCCGCTGCGCCATCGACACAGCCTCCAGCGTCTCGGTCAGCGTGCCAATCTGGTTGACCTTCACCAGCAGCGAGTTCGCATACCCGCCATCGATCCCACGCTTCAGACGCTTCGGGTTGGTCACGAACAGATCGTCGCCGACCAGCTGGACCTTGTCGCCGATCAGGTCGGTGAGCGTCTTCCAGCCCTCCCAATCGTCCTCGCCCATGCCGTCCTCGATCGAGAAGATCGGATAGCGGCGCGTCAGGTCCGCGAGATATTCCGCCATCTCGGCGCTCTCGAGAATCCGGCCCTCGCCCGAAATGTCGTACTTGCCGTTCTTGTAGAACTCGGTCGCCGCGCAATCGAGCGCGAGCATGACGTCCTCGCCGGGCTTGTACCCCGCCTTCTCGATGCTCGACATGATGAAGTCGAGCGCCTCGGTGGTGCTGCCGATGTTCGGTGCGAAGCCGCCCTCGTCGCCGACGCTGGTCGACAGGCCCTTCTCGCTCAGGCCCTTCTTCAGCGTGTGGAAGATCTCCGAGCCGCAACGCACCGCCTCGAGGATGTTCGACGCACCGACCGGCACGACCATGAACTCCTGGAAGTCGATCGGGTTGTCGGCATGCTCGCCGCCGTTGATGATGTTCATCATCGGCACCGGCAGCAGGTGCGCCTGCACGCCGCCGACATAGCGGTACAGCGGCAGGCCGCGCGACTCGGCCGCAGCCTTGGCGACGGCGAGGCTGACGCCGAGGATCGCGTTCGCGCCCAGCCGGCCCTTGTTCTCGGTGCCGTCGAGCTCGATCATCGCGCGATCGAGATCCGACTGGTCCTCCGCATCCATGCCGAGCACGGTATCGGTGATCTCGTCGTTGACCGCGTCTACCGCGCCGTCGACGCCTTTGCCGCCCCAGCGGGTCTTGTCGCCGTCACGACGCTCGACCGCCTCGTGCGCCCCGGTCGACGCGCCCGACGGTACGGCGGCACGGCCGAAGCTGCCGTCTTCGAGCAGCACGTCGACCTCGACGGTCGGATTGCCGCGGCTGTCGAGGATCTGGCGTGCATGAAGGTCGATGATTGCGGTCACGTAACGATGCTCCTACAAATCCCGGTGCCGGGTCGTTCGCGCCGCCTCTACCGTCTCACGCCATATCGGGCAATCGCGAGGACATCCGAGAATAGTGTCGCGCAATCGCGCGACGGTTCGGGAACCGCGCTCCAACGACGGTGTTGAGGGCGTAACAATTCTGAAAGGGACCGTCATGGCCGACTCCAGCGTAAACGACACCGTCAACGACCTGAAAACGACCGCGAACGAGGTCGGGACCGAGCTCAGCAAGACGATCGATAACGGCGATGTCTCGGCCAAGGCCGGCGATGCCAAGCAGGCGATCAAGGACGGTGCCAACAAGTACACCGCACAGGCGACCGACAAGGTCCGCACCTTCGCCGAGGACGGCAAGGCACGCGCGAGCGGAGCTCTGGAGCAGGTCGCGCAGTTGCTGACCGACGCCGCCGGCCAGGTCGACGAAAAGCTCGGCTCGCAATATGGCGGCTATGCCCGCAGCGCCGCCGACAGCGTCTCGGGCTTCGCCGATCAGGTGAAGGCGAAGGACATCGACGAGCTGTTCGATGACGCGCGCGAACTCGTGCGGAAGTCGCCGGCCATCGCGGTGGGTGCAGCAGCGGCCATCGGCTTCGTCGTCGCGCGACTGGTGCAGTCGGGCGTCGATGCCAACTCGAAGGTCTGACGTCTTGTCCGACCCACTGACGTTCGCGACCGGCGAGGACGAGAGCCTCGTGTCCATCGTCGGTCGCCTGGCGACCGAGACGAAGAGCCTCGCGACCGCGGAAGTCGCTGTCTACAAGGCGAAGTTCGGTGAGACCGCCAGCGCGTACAAGTCGGCCGCGATGTTCTTCGCGGTCGCCGGCGTGCTGGCTTTGGCCGCACTGATCGCACTGCTGGTCGGTGCGATCTTGACGGTGGCGACGCTGGTGGGGCCAGGATGGGCGACCGCCATCGTCGTGGTGGCCGTCCTCGCAGTGGCGGCGATCCTGGCGATGATCGGCAAGTCGAAGCTTCAGACGAAGAGCGAGCCCGTATCATGACATCCGCCAAAGTCGCCGCCGCAGAGATCGAATCGGCCCTCGCCCGCCAGCGCGTCATGATGACGATCGGGCAGTTGCAGGACCGGCTCAATCCGCGGAAGCTCGCGCTGAACGCCAGCCGCGACGTCGCCGATGCCGGCACCGCCGCGCTTAGCGCCAGCGTGGAGACCGTGAAGCGCAATCCGGGGCCGACCGCGGGGTTTGCCGCGGTCGCCGGACTGTTCCTCGCGCGCCACCGGATCGTCGGACTGTTCCGCCGCGGGCGCTAGGCCCGTTGAAACCTTGAAGTCCCGGCTCGCGTTGAACGACGAGCAGCTTGCCACCAGAAGGACATTTCCATGACCGACGCAAAGACCACTGCAAACGAAGCCGCCCACGAGACCGAGAGCCGTCTGCGCGAAGGCCTCGACACCGTTCGCGAGACCGCATCGAAGGTCTATCACGACGCCGGCGACAAAGCCTCCGAGGTTCTCGAAGTCTCGCGCGAGAAGACCAAGCGCGTCGTCAACAACCTCGAATCCAACCCGCTCGGCATCCTCGTCGGCGGCCTCGCTGTCGGCGCGCTCGCCGGCGCGTTGCTTCCGCGTTCGGCACGTGAGAAGGAATTGCTCGCCCCGGTCGGCAAGCGCCTCAGCGAGACGCTCGTTGCGGCAACTGCGGCAGCCAAGGACGCAGGCCGCTCGGAACTCGGCGAACTCGGCCTGACCAAGGACAATGCACGCGACCAGGCCAAGGGCTTGCTCGAGGGTATCGTCAAGGCCGTCACGACGGCCGGTACCGCAGGTGCGAAGGCGGTTTCGCAAAAGCCAACCGTCTAAGGGTTCAAACCGCGGGTCGAACACGCTAGGGAGGCGGCAACCCCCTCCCTAGGAAAGCAAGCGCATGAGCAAGCTCCACCTCGTATTCGGCGGCCGCGTCAGCGACCCGCGCACCCTGGATTTCAACGATCTGAGCAAGATCGAGTTCGTCGGCGTATTCCCCGACTATGCCAGCGCCGAGAAGGCCTGGCGTGCTGCGGCGCAGCGTACCGTCGACGACGCGGAGATGAAGTTCGTTGTGGTGCACCTGCACCGGATGCTCGAGCCGAACCTTGGCGCGACTGTCGCGTAACAGCCGCCACCCACGGTCATTCCCGCGGAAGCGGGAATTCATACTGGCTAACGTAGCGACCTGATAGCAACGAAATAGGCTATGGATCCCCGCCGCCGCGGGGATGACGGTTCTGTGGTACCTGTCTGACGATCAAGTTTGCATGAAGCGGCCCCCCCTCGTCCCTCTCCCCTCGGGGAGAGGAAAAGACGCCAAAGGCGGCGATGGGTGAGGGCACGCCAAGCAGGACTATGGCTACGAGCTCACGCGGCCTCGCTCACGCGGTCTCGCGGCACAGGCAGTAGCCCTTTCCCACCCCCGTTCGTGCTGAGTAGAGACCGAGTAGCTCCGCAAGGAGCGTATCGAGGGCTCGTATCGAAGCACAGGTCCCGCGTACCAACCCATCCTCCGATACGCCGCTTCGACAAGCTCAGCAGCTCCTCAGGACGAACGGGGTTTGCGTGTATCAAGTGGCGGTAGTTAGCAGCCGGCAGACTCAAGCCGCCCGGTAATGCCAAAGCAACAAAGGCCGAGCCAGCACCAGCCCCGCCAGGAACCCACCGATATGCGCGCCAATAGCAATAGGCCCGCTAGCCCCAACCGAAGCCCCAAACCCGGCGAGCCCCATCAGCAACTGGATCCCGATCCAAGCCGCGGCCAGCCACACGACATGCACCACCCCAGCCGGCACCGGCCCGATCGCCTGTGCCCGCCGCTCGCCATACAAAAGCGCATAAGCCCCAACGACCGCCGAAATCGCACCGCTCGCGCCAATCATCGGCGCGGTGGAGTCAGGCCCAAACGCCCAATGCCCCGCCGCCGCCGCATACGCGCCGAGCACGTACAGCACGACCAACCCGACCGTCCCCAGCGCCTTCTCGACGAACTGCCCGCAATACACCAGCATCACGAGGTTCAGCGCGATATGCGCCCATCCGCCATGGATCAACGTCGCAGTCAGCGGCGTCGCCCAGGACGGCACGACGAACATATGCTCGCTCGGAATACCGAGGTCGGTCATCCGCAACGGAATGAACCCGGCGTTCACCGCCCAGTACCCAAGCGACCCGCTTAGCACCAGGAATCCCGAGACGATGACCGTCACGATCGTGATGATCGCCGTCGCCCGCGTCTCGAAGAATTGCATGAGGCTCAGATGAACTCGATCTTGGAGACGACGTAATAGCGCTCGCCGGCCGGCACCGTGACCTCGACCTCTTCGTCGAGCTTTCGCCCGATCAGCCCACGACCCAGCGGCGAGTTGTACGAGATCCGCCCCGTCTTCGCGTTAGCCTCGGTCTGGCCGACGATCTGATACTTCACCGGCTTGTCGTTCTCGTCGAGCAACGTCACCGTCGCGCCGAACACGACCTTGTCGCCCGACAGGTCCTTCGGATCGATGATCTGCGCCCGCGACAGCTTGTCCTCGATGTCCGAGATCGATGCCTCGACCTGGCCCTGACGCTCCTTCGCGGCATGATATTCCGCGTTCTCGCTCAGGTCGCCGTGTGCGCGCGCCTCTTCGATCGCGTCGACAATCGTCGGACGTTCGGCTTTCAGGCGCTTCAGATCCGCGCTCAGCGTCTCATAGCCTTCCTGCAGCATCGGCATCTTTTCGACGGTCGCCATCATCTCGTCCCCAAATCCATTTCCCCGCGCGGGGCCCTGTACCAGCCCCGCCCACACATCATTCTCATGTCGGGATCAGTCGTGCGACTGCGAATAATAGGATTGCAGCGGCCGTACTTCAAGGCTGTGCGTCGAAAGCTTGGCGATCGCCTTCGCCGCTTCGAGCGAAGCCGGCGCGGTCGTGAAGTACGGAATCCGTTGTCCCAGCGCCGAAGCCCGGATCGGCTGCGAGTCCTTCAGGCTCTGCCACCCCTCGGTAGTGTTGAAGATCAGCGCGATATCGCCGTCCTTGATCCGGTCGACGATATGCGGCCGACCTTGAGCCACCTTGTTGACCTTCTCGACCGGCAAACCTGCGCGCGCCAGATGATCCGCGGTCCCGCCGGTCGCGACGATCGAGAAGCCGGTGTCGACCAGCGCCTTCACCGCCTCGACGATCATCGCCTTGTCGCCGTCCTTCACGCTGACGAAGACATTGCCCTTGGTCGGGAGGATCGTCCCCGCGCCGAGCTGAGCTTTCGCAAACGCGATCGTGAAATCGGGATCGATTCCCATGACTTCGCCGGTCGACTTCATTTCCGGTGACAGCACCGGATCGACGCCGGGGAACTTGTTGAAGGGGAACACCGCCTCCTTCACCGCATAATAGTCGATATGCCGGTCGATCTTCGGCAAATTCACGAGCTTCTCACCCGCCATGACGCGCGCGGCGATCTTGGCGATCGGCGCCCCGATCGCCTTGGCGACGAACGGCACGGTGCGCGACGCGCGCGGGTTGACCTCGATGAGGTAGACCAGCCCATCCTTCACCGCGAACTGGATGTTCATCAGCCCGACCACCGACAAGGCATGCGCGAGCGCCACCGTCTGCCGCTCGATCTCGGCGATGATCTCCGCCGACAGCGAATATGGCGGGATCGAGCACGCCGAGTCGCCCGAATGAACGCCCGCCTCCTCGATATGCTGCAACACGCCCGCGACGACGACATCGGTGCCGTCGCAGATCGCATCGACATCGACCTCGATCGCATCGCGGAGGTACTGGTCGATCAGCACCGGCGAGTCGCCCGACACCTGCACCGCGGTCGCGATGTAATGCTCGAGCTGCCCGATCGTATCGACGATCTCCATCGCCCGTCCGCCCAACACATACGAAGGCCGCATCAGCACCGGATAGCCGATCCGCTCCGCCGCCGCGACCGCCTCGTCCCGGCTCCGCGCCAGGCCATTGGCCGGCTGAAGCAACCCGAGCTTGGTGATCAGCGCCGCGAACCGCTCACGGTCCTCCGCCAGATCGATCGCGTCCGGCGTCGTCCCCAGGATCGGAATGCCCGCAGCCTCGAGCGCCCGCGCGAGGTTCAGCGGCGTCTGCCCGCCGAACTGCACGATCACGCCCACCAGCGTCCCGTTCTGCTGCTCGACGTGCAGGATCTCCAGCACGTCCTCGGCGGTCAGCGGCTCGAAATAGAGCCGGTCCGACGTGTCGTAATCGGTCGACACCGTCTCCGGGTTGCAGTTGACCATGATCGTCTCATAGCCAGCATCCGCCAGCGCGAAGCACGCATGGCAGCAGCAATAATCGAACTCGATTCCCTGCCCGATCCGGTTCGGCCCGCCGCCGAGAATGACGATCTTCTTCCGATCGGTAGGCTCGGACTCGTTCTCGGGCTCGCCGAAGCTCGGCGCCTCGTAGGTCGAGTACATATACGGCGTCTTCGCATCGAATTCGGCCGCGCACGTATCGATCCGCTTGAACACCGGCCGCACGCCGAGCTTCAGGCGATGCTGGCGCACCTCCTCCTCGGTCACGCCGCCGGTCATCGCCTTGACGACCTCGTGGATCAGCCCCGAGCCGCGCGCGATCCCGCGGTTCATGCCGCGCAGATTGGCGGATTGCAGCGCCAGCCACGCAAGCCGCTTGTCGCTGAACCCCATGCTCTTCAGGCGGCGCATACCGGGCGCGTCGATCGGCAAGCCGTCCTTCATCACCTCGGCCTCGGCCGCGATGATCTCGGCGATCCGCTCCAGGAACCACGGATCGTACTTGGCGATCGCATGCACCTCGGCGACCGTGAAGCCCTCGCGCAACGCCTGCGCCGCCACCAGCAACCGGTCCGGAGTCGCGACGGCCAGCGCCGCCTCGATTTCCGCACGCGGCGCGCCGACCAGATGATCGACCTGGTTGAACCCCGACAAGCCCGTCTCGAGCCCGCGCAATGCCTTCTGCATCGATTCGTGGATGTTGCGACCGATCGCCATCACCTCGCCGACCGACTTCATCGCGGTGCCGAGCGTGTTCGACGCGCCCTTGAATTTCTCGAACGCGAACCGCGGGATCTTCGTCACGACGTAATCGATCGTCGGCTCGAACGCGGCAGGCGTGGCGCCGGTAATGTCGTTCTCGATCTCGTCGAGCGTGTAGCCGACCGCCAGCTTCGCCGCGACCTTCGCGATCGGGAAGCCGGTCGCCTTCGACGCCAGCGCCGACGAGCGCGAAACACGCGGGTTCATCTCGATGACGACCAGCCGGCCGTCCTTCGGATTGACCGCGAACTGAACGTTCGAACCCCCTGTTTCGACACCGATTTCGCGCAACACCGCGATCGATGCGTTGCGCATGATCTGGTATTCCTTGTCGGTCAGCGTCAGCGCCGGCGCGACCGTGATCGAGTCGCCGGTGTGGACGCCCATCGGATCGACGTTCTCGATCGAGCAGATGATGATCGCGTTGTCGTTGCGATCGCGCACCACCTCCATCTCGTATTCTTTCCAGCCGAGCAGCGATTCCTCGATCAGAACCTCGGTGGTCGGCGACAGGTCGAGCCCGTTGCGAACGATCGCGATGAATTCCTCGCGATTATACGCGATGCCGCCGCCCGAGCCGCCCATCGTGAAGCTCGGCCGAATGATCGACGGAAGCCCCGTCTTCTCAAGCCCTTCGAGCGCTTCCTCGACAGTATGTGCGATCGCCGAGCGCGCGCTTTCCAGCCCGATCCGGTCCATCGCATCGCGGAACTTCAGCCGGTCCTCCGCCATGTCGATCGCATCGGCATCCGCCCCGATCATCGTCACGCCGAACTTCTCGAGCGTACCGTCATGGAACAGCGCCAACGCGGTGTTGAGCGCGGTCTGTCCGCCCATCGTCGGGAGGATCGCGTCCGGGCGCTCCTTCTCGATGATCTTGGCGACGATCGCGGGCGTGATCGGCTCGACATAGGTCGCGTCGGCCAGCTCGGGATCGGTCATGATCGTGGCGGGGTTCGAATTGACGAGGACGATACGATAGCCCTCCTCCTTCAACGCCTTGATCGCCTGCGTGCCCGAATAATCGAACTCGCACGCCTGGCCGATGACGATGGGTCCTGCGCCGATGACGAGGATCGAGGAGATGTCGGTGCGTTTTGGCATTATTTCGCCTGTAGAATTTCGCTGACCAACGCTCCAAGAAGCGCGTTAGCCAAAGCGACTATGGTTGGGTTCGAGTAACGCTTGATCAATTCGCCAAGGGCGCGAACGAGCGTTTCGTATAAAAGAAAAGAACGAAAGGTTCCGGCCCTGATCAATTCACGCCCGGCCCTAACCTCACCTAAAATCTGCTCTCTTAAGCCCGGCTGGTCAGGATCACCGTTGTCGGCGTCTAGAGCGCCGACCAAATCATCGATCGGCTGAACAACTGCCGCCAACTGGTTGTGATTTAACGACACGATCCGATCTGAAGCGGGAATTTTTATTCCGCCCAAGGGATCAAAGCTGATCCGTTCCAACACAATCTTATCGGCAGCGATTAACTCCTCCGCCTGCCTGAGACCTGCCGCGGTAAGCTCGATCGGTTGGTTCTCGACCTCCCCTAGAAGCAGAGGCCCCTCTGCCCACTTGACGTCAACAAAGTGCATCATCGCACGGTTTAACCATCTTGTGTTGTCGTCGAGCGCGTAAAGGCTTTTTGCCTCTGCGAAACTAACTTCGTCCTTAGCTAGTATGTTCGAGGTGTAGTAAATCGCAACTAGAAGGTGCTCCTCGAAGGAAGTGTAGCCTCCGACGAGAATAGTCACCGCAAAGATCCTACAAACCGCTCAAACAGGTACAAGCTGTCCTGCGGCCCCGGGCTCGCTTCCGGGTGATATTGCACCGAGAACGCCGGCCTGTCGGTCAGCTCCAGCCCCGCGTTCGACCCATCGAACAGCGATACATGCGTCTCGCGGACATTCGCCGGCAGGCTGTCGCGCTCGACTGCGAAGCCGTGGTTCATGCTGGTGATCTCGACCGCGCCGTCGGAGAGGCGCTTGACCGGGTGGTTGGCGCCGCGGTGGCCCTGGAACATCTTGGTCGTGGTCGCGCCGACCGCGAGGCCGAGCAACTGGTGGCCGAGACAGATGCCGAACAGCGGCTTGCCCGTCTCCAGCAGCTGGCGGATCACCGGGACGGCGTAGTCGGCGGTCGCGGCGGGATCGCCGGGGCCGTTCGACAGGAAGATGCCGTCGGGGGCGAGCGCCATCACGTCGTCGAAGCTGGCGGTCGCGCTGACGACCGAGACCTTCGCGCCTGCCTCGACGAGGTTGCGGAAGATGTTACGCTTCGAGCCATAATCGATCGCGACGACGTGGGGCTTCTGGCCTCCCCTCCCGCTTGCGGGAGGGGATTGAGGGGTGGGCCCGCGCTCACCTGTTGGGGGGACGGTCGAGGAGTGCTCGACTGCACCGTTGCCTGTCAAGGAAGCCGGGAGCCCACCCCCGGCCCCTCCCGCTTGCGGGAGGGGGGAAGAAGAATAGCCGAAGCCCAGCTTCCAGACACCGCCAGGCGCATCCTCACCCCAGCCATAATGCATCTCGGTCGACACGTCCTTGGCGAGGTCCATGCCCTCCAGCCCCGGCCACGCCCGCGCCATCGCCAGCAGCGCCGCCACGTCGAACTCGCCACTCGCCGAATGCGCGATCACGCCATTAGGCGCGCCCGCCACCCGGATCCGCCGCGTCAGCGCACGTGTGTCCACCCCCGAAAGGCCGATCCGCGCATGCCGCTTCATCCAGCCATCCAGCCCCTCGACCGCGCGGAAGCTCGACGGCTGCGTCACGTCCTCGCGGACGATGATGCCGAGCGCGTGCGGGTCGTCCGCCTCGACGTCGTCGGGGTTCGCGCCGACGTTGCCGATGTGCGGGAAGGTGAAGCAGATCATCTGCCCGGCGAACGACGGGTCGGTCAGCACCTCCTGATAGCCGGTCATCGCGGTGTGGAAGCACACTTCGCCGACCGCACTGCCCTCTGCGCCGAACCCGCGACCCCAGATCACGTCGCCATTGGCGAGGACCAGGACGCCTGTTGCACCGGCAGGCATGGCTATAGGCTGGGCGTCGGCCATCAGGCTGGGCACTCTCTTTACGTTGACGATGTCGCTAAGTGGTGTCCGCTAAGGCCGGCGTGCCGCAGCGTCAATCTGTTAAACGGGCGGCGGACGCGCTATCCCGTCGGGCTATCCCGAACCGCCTGAAAGACCAGTACATGATTCGCGACGACATCAAGGCTGCGCAGCTGACCGCCATGAAGGCCGGCGACAAGACGAGCCGCAACGCTATCTCGTTGATCCAGGCCGCGATCAAGAACCGCGACATCGAGGCGCGGACTGGGAAAGCCCCCGAGAGCGACGACGCGCTGGTGGTCGAGGTGCTCCAGAAGATGGTCAAGCAGCGCCGCGAGTCGATCGAGATGTTCTCGAAAGGCGGCCGCCAGGAGCTCGCCGATGCGGAGACGGCCGAGGTCGCGGTGATCGAACGCTTCCTGCCGCAGCAGATGAGCGAGGCGGAAACGTCGGCGGCGATCGAGGCAATCAAGGCAGAGCTCGGCGCGACCGGCATGAAGGACATGGGCCGCGTGATGGCCGAGCTGAAGGCGCGCCACGCAAGCGAACTGGACATGAGCAAGGCAAGCGGCCTGGTAAAGGCGGCGCTGTCGTAAATGGATAAAGGCGAGCCTTCACTTCCTCCCCTCCCGCAAGCGGGAGGGGACCGAGGGGTGGGCCCGCGCCATCGTCTGGACCGACCGACCGAGAGGGCGCGAGACCTTCGCAACGACGCGACGAACGCCGAGCAGATGCTGTGGCGGCAGCTGAAGGGCTCAAGGTTGCAGGATTTAAAGTTCAGCCGCCAGATGCCGATCGCGGGGTTCTTCGCGGACTTCGTATGCCGCTCGCACAAGCTGATCGTCGAGCTCGACGGCAGCCAGCATGTCGAAGGCCAACCTCATGACGACGCCCGCACGAAGCAGCTCGAAGCGGCTGGCTACCGCGTCGTTCGCTTCTGGAACAACGATCTGACCTCGAACATGGCCGGCGTATTGGAGACCATTCTGAACGCTGCGAGCGGAACCGAGCGCGTGCCCACCCCCCAGCCCCCTCCCGCAAGCGGGCGGGGGGGCTCTGTTGTGGGCGGGGCGATCTAATGGCGCTAACCCCACAATTCCTCGACGAACTCCGCGCCCGCACCTCGCTCTCGGCGCTCGTCGGCAAGACCACCAAGCTCACCAAGGCCGGCCGCGAGCACAAGGGCTGCTGCCCGTTCCACAACGAGAAGACGCCCTCGTTCTACGTCAACGACGACAAGGGCTTCTACCACTGCTTCGGCTGCTCCGCCCACGGCGACGCCATCAAGTGGATGACCGACCAGCGCGGCCTCCCCTTCATGGACGCGGTGAAGGAACTCGCGCAGGCCGCCGGGATGGACATGCCCGCGATGGACCGCCAGTCCGCCGCCAAGGCCGAGCGCGCCAAGGGCCTGCACGAGGTCATGTCCGACGCCGCCGACTGGTTCACCGAGCAGCTCAACGGCCTCCCCGGCACCGACGCGCGCGCGCTCCTCGACCGCCGCGGGATCAGGCCCGAGACGGCACGCGCGTTCGGCATGGGGTTCGCGCCGGACTCACGCGGCAAGCTCAAAACCGCGCTGAAGGACTACGGCGACCCGATGCTGGTCGAGTCCGGCATGCTTATCAATGTCGAGGGCAAGGACCCGTACGACCGGTTCCGCGGCCGCCTGATGATCCCGATCCGCGACCCCCGCGGGCGCACGATTGCGTTCGGCGGGCGCGTGCTCGACGGCGGCGAGCCGAAGTACCTGAACTCCCCCGACACCCCGCTCTTCGACAAGGGCCGCACGCTCTACAATCTCGACAAGGCCGCCCCAGCCTCGCGCAAGTCCGGCCGCGTGCTGGTGGTCGAAGGCTATATGGACGTCATCGCGCTCGCCCAGGCAGGCTTCGGCGAAGCGGTCGCCCCGCTCGGCACAGCGCTCACCGAAGCGCAGCTCGAACGGCTG
This sequence comes from Sphingomonas sp. OK281, assembly GCF_900115295.1. Classification (GTDB taxonomy): domain Bacteria; phylum Pseudomonadota; class Alphaproteobacteria; order Sphingomonadales; family Sphingomonadaceae; genus Sphingomonas. The sequence continues at coordinate 386,915 of NZ_FOVZ01000003.1, forward strand.
TGGCGGATGGTCGACGTCCCCCTGCTCTGCTTCGACGGCGACGGCGCCGGCCAGAAGGCATCTCTCCGCGCCGCCCACCGCGCGCTCCCGCTGCTCGCGCCCGGCCGCAGCCTCGCCTTCGTCACGCTCCCGCAAGGCCAGGACCCCGACGACCTCGTCCGCGCCGGCGGCCCCGGTGCGTTCGAGGCGTTGCTCAAGACCCCCGAACAGCTCGTCGACCGGCTCTGGGCATCCGAAGTCGCCGCCGAGGCGCTCGACACCCCCGAACAGCGCGCCGGCCTCAAGCGCCGCCTCCACGAACTCGCGGAAGGCATCGCCGACCCGTCGGTGAAGCAGCAATATCACGCCGAGTTCAAGAACCGCTTCTACGAACATTTCAAACCCGTCCGCGCGCCCTTCGTGCCCAGAGGCGAGCGCCCCAAAGGCGGCTGGAAGCCCCCCGCCGCGCCCGTCACCGAAGACGCGAAGGCCTTCCTCGCCACCGGCATCGACCGCGTCCTGGCCAAGGCGGTGCTCGCCGGGCTGATCCGCCACCCGGTCGAGATCGCGCGCCACATGGAGGTGCTCGGCTCGCTGCAAATGATCGATGGCGCGCTTGGGCGATTGTTCGAAGCGGTCGTAGATGTTGCACTTGAGGACCAGAAGCTTGATAGCGGGCGCTTGCTCACCATATTGGCGAGGTCCGGTTTCAATTCAGTCGCGAGTGACCTGTTGAGAGCCGATACGATGCCCTATTCGTTCACGCAGACCACGGCCGATCCAGCCCGCGTCCGTGCCGACCTCGACGAGGCGATCGCGATCATGGTCGCCCGCCCTGAGGTAGACGCGGCACTCAAGCAGGCGACCGCGGCGATGCAGACGCACTTCACCGAAGATGCGTTCGAACGACAAGTGGCTATGGTAAGAGAGAAACAGGCGTTGGAAGTCCGACTTGCAAATCTCGTACAGTCGAACGAAGACGCCCGAGCGTTGGGTACCGAGGGCGATTGATGGCTAAGGCGAACATGGCGGAACCCGCCGAGACGAACGAAACCGGCGATGCGCCGCTGATCGACATGAACGATGCGTCGATCAAGAAGGTCATCGCGCGCGCCAAGAAGCGCGGGTACATCACCTATGAGCAGCTCAACGAAGCGCTGCCGCAGGGCGAGATGTCGTCCGACCAGATCGAGGACATCAGCGCCGCGCTGAGCGAGATGGGCATCAACATCGTCGAGAACGACGAAGCCGGCGAGGACGGCGAGACCGAGCCCGCCAAGGATGACGAGGACGAGCCGGAGGCCGCCGACGCGGATGCCGACACAGGCCCCGCGATCGAGAAGAAGAAAGAGACCATCGATCGCACCGACGATCCGGTCCGCATGTACCTGCGCGAGATGGGCGCGGTCGAGCTGCTCAGCCGCGAGGGCGAGATCGCGATCGCCAAGCGTATCGAGGCGGGTCGCGACACGATGATCCTCGGGCTCTGCGAATCGCCGATCACCTTCAACGCGATCATCGACTGGTCGACCGCGCTGAACGAGGGCACGATGCAGCTACGCGAGATCATGGATCTCGACGCGATGCTGTCTAAGGACCCTGCCCCCGAAGCGATGGCCGAGGACGGCGAAGCTGACGACGGCGAGATCAGCGAGAAGAACGCCGGCCCCTCGTTCAAGGAAGAGGCCGAGCCCGAAGAGCCGTCCGCCGACGAGGACGAGGACGGCGAGCGTCGTGCCCCGCGCGCATCGGACGACGAGGAGGAGGACAACACCCTCAGCCTCGCGCAGATGGAAGAGCAGCTGAAACCAATCGCGCTCGAGCGGTTCGCCAGCATCACCGCGCTCTACAAGAAGTTCAGCAAGATCCAGCAGTCGCGCGTCGACGCGATGGGCATCGGCGGCGATTTCTCCGCTGCCGACGAGCGCAAATACCAGAAGCTGCGCGAGGAACTCACGGCCGAAGTCGAGAGCGTCCAGTTCCACAACGCCAAGATCGAATATCTGGTCGATCAGCTCTATGCCTATAACCGTCGCCTGACCGCGCTGGGCGGCCAGATGCTGCGCCTCGCCGAGCGCCACAAGGTGCCGCGCAAGGACTTCCTCGATCGCTATATCGGTCACGAGATCGACGAGAACTGGCTGACGACGGTCAACAAGGTCGACAAGAAGTGGACTGCGTTCGTCGCCAACGAGGGCGAAGCGGTCGAGCGCATCCGTGCGGAGATCGCCGACATCACGCAGCAGACCGGCATGGCGCTCACCGAGTTCCGCCGGATCGTCAACATGGTCCAGAAGGGCGAGCGCGAGGCGCGCATCGCCAAGAAGGAGATGGTCGAGGCGAACCTGCGGCTGGTGATCTCGATCGCCAAGAAATACACGAACCGCGGCCTGCAGTTCCTGGATCTCATCCAGGAGGGCAATATCGGCCTGATGAAAGCGGTCGACAAGTTCGAGTATCGCCGCGGCTACAAGTTCAGCACCTATGCGACGTGGTGGATCCGCCAGGCGATCACCCGCTCGATCGCGGACCAGGCGCGGACCATCCGCATCCCGGTCCACATGATCGAGACGATCAACAAGCTGGTCCGCACCAGCCGCCAGTTCCTCCACGAGCAGGGCCGCGAACCGACCCCGGAGGAGATGGCCGAGCGCCTCTCCATGCCGCTCGAGAAGGTGCGCAAGGTGATGAAGATCGCCAAGGAGCCGATCAGCCTCGAAACGCCGATCGGCGACGAGGAGGATTCGCATCTCGGCGACTTCATCGAGGACAAGAACGCCATCATCCCGGTGGACGCCGCGATCCAGGCGAACTTGAAGGAGACGGTCACGCGGGTGCTGGCGTCGCTGACGCCGCGCGAAGAGCGCGTGCTGCGCATGCGCTTCGGCATCGGCATGAACACCGATCACACGCTGGAGGAAGTCGGCCAGCAGTTCTCGGTCACCCGCGAGCGCATCCGCCAGATCGAGGCGAAGGCGCTGCGGAAGCTTAAGCACCCGTCGCGTAGCCGGAAGATGCGGAGCTTCCTCGACCAGTAAGGGTTGGTATTATTGATTGAAAGAACGGGCCGCGGTGGAAACACCGCGGCCCTTTTTGATTCAGCGAAGCGTGCAACTCAGCCAACCAGCCACGCCAAGTACATACTCCTGGCCCTCTCCGAGCCACTGGCCTCACGAATATCACCTTACGCAAACCCTAGTATTCGCCACCATTTGATCGTGAAATTGTGATGCGTGACTAGGTATAGAGAGCCATGCGCGTTAATACGTCAGCCGAGCGTATTCTAACCGACAGAGGCAGGGGCACGAGGGATTGATCTCCGCCACGCTCGTAAGAATGGGTTTCAGGCTAATCTTTACAATTTTAAAATCGTAGGCAAATCGGCGCAAGTTCGCCTCGACTTTAAAACAAGTAGGCATAAGCTGAATTGCTTATCGAGGAGCTACTGTGGCCGAGTTTCAGATTGCGTTACCACTCGTCCAATACCAGCTTGAAGCTGAAATTATTCACCAGCGAATGAAGGACGGCTACATCAACGCTACCGCAATGTGCAAAGCTGCGGGCAAGATGTGGGGCCATTACAATGATATCGGGCCAACCAAGGCGTTTCTGTCGGCCCTGTCGGACGATATCGGTATACCGATAACGGAACTTGTTCAGTCGATCCGAGGTGGCGATCCTAAGCTGCAAGGTACGTGGGTTCATCCACAGGTCGCCATAAATCTAGCTCAGTGGCTTTCGCCGCAGTTCGCCGTGAAGGTCACCAAGTGGATCATGGATTGGATGACCGGGAAAGTTCCCGGCGGCAATCTACCGTACCATCTTCGCCGCTACATGGCCAATATGACCAATGTTCCGAACGGCCATTTCTCTATGCTTAATGAGATGACCGTCGCATTAATCGCACCTCTGGAACACCTCGGGTACGTGCTGCCAGACAACATGATTCCGGACATCTCTGAAGGCCGCATGTTTTCCGGCTGGCTGCGTGAAAACGGTCACGATCCCGACGGGATGCCCACGTATATTCACATATATGAGGATGGCCGTGCTGTTAATGCGCGAGCTTACCCAAATAGACTATTAGCAGATTTCAGACGACACTTTGTTGAGGTTTGGATGGCAAAGCGCGCCCTGCCCTACTTTGGTGAACGCGATCGGGCTGCTGTTCCGCATATAGAACGCCTATTATTGCTACCCAACTATTCAGATGTTGCAGGGTTTATTGGAGATAAATAATGGGTAAGGCGCGTCCAATTATTATAGAAACCAAGACATTTACTAAAGTAGGAGACGCGCGAAAATTCTTTAGTGAGATGCTGCAAGGCTATTCGGTTGGCGACCGTATCGACGACGAGGACACATCGCATTTGACGGCCTTACTCCGCCGTCACGATGAGGAAGTTGAAAAAGTTGGTAGTGGTATCGCCCATATATCCGTCGGCCCCGCTCCAGATTATATTAACGAGCGGTGCTTCTGGATCACCCGCACGGACGGTAGCCGTATTGATTTTTCCTATCAGCATTGCCTTCTCAAGAAGCCCACTGACTGAAATGGCGGCTTTCAGAGGCGGTTCACTATCGAAACCGATCGATAATCCCTCTAAAGCCCGCCATGCCCCGCGTAATCCTGTTCAACAAACCGTACGACGTGCTCAGCCAGTTCACCGACGTGAACAGTCCGACCCCGCGCGCGACGCTGTCGCAGTTCGTCGATGTGCCGGGCGTCTATCCGGCGGGGCGGCTCGACCGCGATAGCGAAGGGCTGTTGCTGCTGACCGACGACGGCCGCCTCCAGGCGAGGATCGCGGACCCGAAGTTCAAGCTGGCCAAGACCTATCTCGTGCAGGTCGAGGGCGATGCCGGCGAGGACGCGCTCGATCGGTTGCGGGGCGGCGTCCTGCTGAAGGATGGCCCTGCCCGCGCCGACGTCGAGCGGATCGCCGCGCCCGACCTCTGTCCGCGCGTGCCGCCGATCCGGGTCCGCGCGAGTATCCCCGATTGCTGGCTGAAGATAACGATCCGCGAAGGCCGCAACCGCCAAGTCCGCCGCATGACCGCCGCGATCGACCACCCCACGCTGCGGCTGGTCCGGTGGAGCATCGGCGACTGGACCGTGGCGGGTCTGGCACCCGGCACGTGGCGCGACGCCTGACGGGCGCTTGAGGCGGGCTCACGGCCGCCTGCGGGCCACCGGAGGCATGGGCCCCCATGGGCACCCTTCAGACGACAGCGTTCGCGACTGCGAGCGGAACGCCTCCCCACCCACACCGACATCCTGACGAAAGTCAGGACCCAGAATCACGAACGCCGCGCTGCTTGCCTCTGGGTCCTGACTTTCGTCAGGATGACGGGCGGCGTTGGTTACGTCACGCCCGACAAGCCTCGTCATTCCCGCGGAGGCGGGAACCCATACTGGCTGGCCTCGCACCATGATCACTGGCACCCGAGGATATGGATCCCCGCCTGCGCGGGGATGACGACGCGTTGCGTGATGGGCAGGCGTTGCATGATGGCGATGATGCCGATGATGCCGATGATGCCGATGATGCCGATGGCAGCGCACAACCAAAACTCCCTCCCCTTCAGGGGAGGGTCGGGGTGGGGCATGTCCACGCGAGCGCGCTCAGCGTGGCAAGGTCCGTACAGCCCAAGCAGGCAGCCATCCCAATCTAGCCAGCAAGACGTGTTTCCCCGCGAAGGCGGGGACCCAGACTGGGCTCCCGCCTTCGCGGGAGAACAAGGAAGCGCAAGTAGGCCCGCGTAGGATCGCGCGTCCCTATCCAACGAGATATCCGGATAACCAGATAACCAGATAACCGCCCCATGCCCCGAACGACAACGGGCCGTACAGACCCCACGGTCGGAAACCCTAAACGCTGTCCTACACGCCGGATAACGCGCACCGTCACCGCATGTCCGCCCCCTGCCCCGTATGGACCGCACCCTCGCCCGATCCGAAACACAGACGCGCGGGGGGATTGCAGCGGGGACGTAGCGTGAACTTCGTGAACTTCCGCGCGCCTCCAGCCCCGCACGACTCGGCCCCCACGCAGCCGCATCACGCCGCCTCCGCCGATCGCTCGACGCGAACCAGGGTTCCGGCCACGAAAAAGGGCGCGGGGACCATTGCCCCCGCGCCCTTCTTCAACTCTAGCCCAGAGCGGGCGGCAGTCCGATTACTCGGCTGCTGCGGTGCCCTTGGCAGGGCGCATGTCGCGACGCTCGGCGATACGCGCTGCCTTGCCGGTGCGGCCACGCAGGTAATACAGCTTGGCGCGACGCACGGCGCCCTTGCGGACGACTTCGATCGAATCGACGTTCGGCGAGTAAAGCGGGAAGACGCGCTCGACGCCCTCGCCGAAGCTCATCTTACGCACGGTGAAGTTCGAGCCCATGCCCTTGTTCGAGCGCGCGATGCACACGCCCTCGTAGTTCTGAATACGCGTGCGCTCGCCTTCGACGACCTTCACGCCGACCTTCAGCGTATCGCCAGGGCGGAAATCGGGGATCGTCTTGTTGGCCAGGAACTTCGCGATGTTCTCGGCTTCGATCGTCTGCAACAGGTTCATGTCTCGTCCTCGTGTCGCTGCGCGCCAGAGGGCGACTGGACCCGAACGCCCTCATGGCGCTCCCAAAGGTCCGGTCGCCGTGACCGTGTATCGATCTCCGCGCGGCGTTTGCGCCATGCAGCGATCTTCGCATGATCCCCCGATCGCAGCACCTGCGGGATCGTGCGCCCTTCCCATTCCTGAGGTCGGGTATAATGCGGATATTCGAGCAGCCCCGTTTCGAAGCTCTCGTCATCCCCACTAGAAGCCGCGCCCATTACGCCGGGCAGCAGCCGAATGCAAGCATCGAGCAGCACCAGCGCCCCCATCTCGCCGCCCGACAGGATGTAGTCGCCGATCGAGACCTCCTCGATCTCCCGCGCCTCGAACAGCCGTTCGTCGAACCCCTCGAACCGACCACAGAGAATGGTGACGCCAGGGCCCTGCGCGAGCTCCCGCACCCGCTCCTGGGTCAGCGGCTTCCCCCGAGGAGTCATCGCCAGCACCGGCCGCCCATCCGCCACGCTGTCGATCGCCGAGGCCACCACGTCAGCCCGCAGCACCATCCCGGCCCCGCCCCCCGCCGGCGTGTGGTCCACCGACTTGTGCTTGTCCGTCGCAAAATCCCGGATCTGCACCGGCGAACAGGACCACCGCCCCTCCCCCAGCGCCCGACCCGCAAGCGACGTCCCCAGCGGCCCCGGAAACATCTCCGGATACAGCGTCAATATCGTGGCAGCGAAAGTCACAGCGTCCAATTCTCTATGCGTTTGCGCCAGCGTGCGGCGCCGAATGCGCCCAGCACCTATACGGATCGGCGCAGTGGAACAATTACGCTGGCGAAACGCTCGCGGCGAATGGACGATTGCATCATCATCGGCGCCGGCCCGGCGGGCCTGACCGCAGCGATCTATCTCGCGCGCTTCCACCTCTCGATCCGCCTGTTCGACTGCGGCAGCAGCCGCGCCGCGCTGATCCCCTGCACGCACAACCATGCCGGCTATCCGGACGGTATCCGCGGAACTGACCTGCTAGCCCGAATGCTGGCACAGGCGGAAACCTATGGTGCAGTCCGCGAGGGTGCGAGGGTCGATGCGATCGAGGTCGAAGACGACGGCTTCACCGTACGGCTCGGCGACCGCCGCGCGCGAGCCCGGAGCGTACTGCTCGCGACCGGGGTCGTGAACAACCGTCCGAACATGCCCCAAGCCATCCACGACGAAGCGCTGGAGGCCGGGTTGCTCCGCTACTGCCCGATCTGCGACGGCTACGAAGTCACCGACAAGCGCGTCGGTATCATCGGCACCGGCGACCACGGCATGCGCGAGGCGCTGTTCCTGCGCGGCTACACAAAGGACGTGACGCTGATCGCGCCCGAGGGGAGCCACGATCTCGATCCAACATGCGAAACGGCACTAGAGGAAGCCGGGATCGTCCGCGTCGGTGGTCCCTGCGGCAACTACGCGATCGAGGACGACAAGCTCGCACTCGACACGGTCGAAGGGCGGTTGTCGTTCGACAGCATCTATCCGGCGCTCGGATCGGTCATCCGTTCGGAACTGGCCGTCGCAGCAGGCGCGCGCGCATCCGAGGACGGGTGCCTGGAGGTCGACTCGCACCAGCGTACGTCGATCCCCGGCCTGTTCGCGGCTGGCGACGTCGTGAAGGGTCTCGACCAGATCAGCCACGCAATGGGCGAAGCCGGCGTTGCCGCCACGACGATCCGAAACATGCTCGCCGAGCAGCGGCCGCTCCGGCGGTAATCGCTACTCGACTCGGGAGAACAAGGCTCACTCAGCCGCGAACGAAGCCTCGACAATGAGCCGGTCGGCATTCCACTCAGGAACGGCCTCGGGCCGCATCGGTATCATGAACCGCTTGCCGGGCTTGTCATCCACGGGCGGCCGCTCGATCTCGATCACGTCGCCCGCACCAAAATTATCGATCGCAACAACGCGCCCAATAGCCTCCCCATCGGTCGAGACAACATCGAGCCCGATCACATCCGTGTGATAATACTCACCGTCTTCCAGCGGCGGCAACGAGGACCGCGGCACCGTCAGTTCGGTCCCGCGCATCGCCTCGGCAGCGTTGCGATCGGCGACCTCAGCGAAGCGCGCGATCATGCCGTTGTTGCCGTTTCGCGCCGACTTCAACGACAGCGCGCCGTCGTTGAAGCTCTTATAGCTCCCGAAATTCTCGGCAAAGACCTTCAGCCGCACTTCGCCACCGATGCCATGCGCACCGATGACGACGGCGAGCGTCACGTCAGCCTTGCGCGGAGCCTTCATCGCGACCGGGAGTGTCGTCGGAGCCTTCGGCGGGGTCGTCGGCGGAGACGCCTTGATTGGTGGCATCTTCGATGTCCTCGGGTGCGGGGGCTGTACGGGGGTCGGTTTCGGGGGCCATCATGCGCTCCTGTTCGGGGTTACCGACAAGGAACGCACGAACGGCCGATCGGGTGCGGTTGGCGACCCGTAGTCGGAGCGGGGGTTGCCTCCCGCCCGTCGTCACCCCGGACCTGATCCGGGGTCCACCGTTCCGCGTATCCCATTCTCTCGAATGCACGGACGGGTGGATGCCAGAACTAACCCGGCATGACGGAGAAGGGGAGGAGCGATCACGCCCCGCCCCCAATCCAGAAGCGCTATCTTACGAAGCGGCTTCTTCGGTCTCGGCAGGAGCCTCTGCTTCGGCAGCAGGTGCTGCCTTCGCAGCAGCTTCAGCCTCGGCAGCTTCAGCCGCCTTGGTCGCACGCTCTTCAGCGCGCTCGGTGGCCTTCTCGCCGGGCTTGCCCTTGTTCGGGTTGTTGCGGGCCGAACGCTCGAGCACGCCAGCCTGGTCGAGGAAGCGCGCGACGCGGTCGGTCGGCTGTGCGCCGACGCTCAGCCAATGCTTCGCGCGATCGGCGTCGAGCTGCACGCGCTGCTCGTTGTCCTTGGCGAGGAGCGGGTTGTAGTTGCCGATCTTCTCGATGAAGCGGCCATCACGCGGCGAACGCGCATCGGCAACGACGATCTTGTAGTAAGGACGCTTCTTGGAGCCACCGCGCGCGAGGCGAATGTTGATTGCCATGATATTTTCCTTCGTTTTCTAGATAGATCCCCGAGCAAACGCCGAGGTGTCGTGGTTGGATAAAGAGGTTATTTCTTCTTCAGAAAATCATCGAAACCGGCCGGCATCTGCGGCATCTTGGGGCCACCAAGCCCCGGCAGACCACCGCCACCGCCGGGCAGGCCACCCGCGCCGGCCTTGTTGAGCATGTCGCCCATCTGCGGCCCGCCGATCGCATTGCCGATGCCGCCGAGACCGCCGCCAAGACCGCCCTTGCCGAGCATCGCCATCATGCCCTTCATGCCGCCCATCTTCTTGATCTTCTTCATGGCGGTCGACATTTCGAGATGCATCTTGAGCAGCTTGTTGACCTCCTGGACGGTCGTCCCGGAGCCCTTGGCGATGCGGATCTTGCGCTTGGCGTTGATCAGTTCGGGCTTGTTGCGCTCCTTGATCGTCATCGAACCGATCATCGCGTCCATGTGCACCAGCACCTTTTCGCCACCGACCGACGCGACCGCGCCCTGCGCCTTCTTCATGCCGGGGATCATTCCCGCCAGCGCGCCGAGCCCGCCCATCCGCTGCATCTGCGCCAGCTGGGCACGCAGGTCGTTCATATCGAACTGACCCTTGGCCATCTTGGCGGCCATCCGCTCGGCGTCTTCGGCCTGGATCGACTCCGCGGCGCGTTCGACCAGGCTGACGACGTCGCCCATGCCGAGGATGCGGCCAGCGACGCGCTCGGGATGGAACGCTTCGAGCGCATCGAGCTTCTCGCCAGTCCCTGCGAACTTGATCGGCTTGCCGGTGACCGCACGCATCGACAGCGCCGCACCGCCGCGGGCATCGCCGTCCATGCGGGTCAGCACGATACCCGTCAGCGGCACCTGGTCGCTGAAGTTCTGCGCGACGTTGACCGCATCCTGACCGGTCAGCGAGTCGACGACGAGCAGGATCTCGGCCGGGTTCGCGACGTCGGCAACCGCCTTCATCTCGTCCATCAGCGCCTGGTCGACATGGAGTCGACCCGCGGTGTCAAGCATCAGGACGTCATAGCCCTGGAGCTTGGCCGCCTGCATCGCGCGACGGGCGATATCGACCGGCTGCTGGCCATGCACGATCGGCAGCGTCGCAACGTCGATCTGCGTGCCGAGCGTTGCGAGCTGCTCCTGCGCGTTCGGGCGATTGACGTCGAGCGACGCCATCAACACCTTTTTGCGCTCGCGACCGGCCTGTCCGAAATTGGCCTGCCCCGCCGCCAGCCGCTTGGCGATCTTGGCGGTGGTGGTGGTCTTACCCGAACCCTGGAGGCCTACCATCATGATCACGGCCGGCGGCGTGACGCCCAGCTCGAGCTCGACGGCGTCCGAGCCCAGCATCTCGACCAGCGCATCGCTGACGATCTTGACGACCTGCTGCCCCGGCGTGACCGAACGCAGGACGTTCTGGCCGATCGCCTTCTCAGTCGCCTTCTCGACGAACTCGCGTGCGACGGGCAGCGCGACGTCGGCTTCGAGCAGCGCGACACGCACCTCGCGCATCGCCGCGCGCACGTCCGCTTCGGTCAGCGCACCCCGGCCGCGAAGGCGGTCGAAGACGCCGCCAAGTCGATCGCTCAGGCTTTCGAACATCGAAATACTCCCATACACCGCTACCAAACGCAAAAGCGCCGGCGGGCGAAACCTCGCCGGCCAGCGTGCATCCTTGGATGCTCGTCCAATGCGCCCCGTAACGGAACGTGATGCGCTACCTACTGGAATGCGGTTCGGGACGCAAGATGAGTCACAGCGTGGACGACAAGACGACACTTCCCTGCTTTCCCGCGAGGACGGAAATCGAGTTTAGGCTCCCGTCTTCGCGCGAGAACAATTTGCATCCTGATCGCGTACGGCATCCATATCCGCGCAACCAATCGCGCCTACGCCACGCTCCGCCTCGCGCTAACGACGCCTTAACGTCTCTTACACGTGTCGCATGCCACACCGCGGACCAGGCAAGAGACCGAACAGGCCAACCCCATGACCGTAAAGTCGGCGGCGACACGTTCGCTCCGCAACATCAGTCGGGAATTCATGACCGGCGCCGTCACGGGCGCCGCACTGCTTCTGTTCGTCGGCACCGCCGGCACCGCGATCGTCAAGGCGCTGGCACATTGGCACGGCAGCGATGCGGTGATCGACCGTGCGCTGTTTGCGGCATTGTTGTTGAATGCGGCGCTGATCCTGTTCGGCTGGTTCCGGTACCGCGCCCTATCGGAAGAGTTGAACGACCTGACCGACGCCGGGCGCCAAGCTCACGCGCTTGCGCAACGCGATCCGCTCACTGGCTTTCTCAATCGCCGCAGCCTGTCCGAGGACGGCGCGGCACTGTTCGCCAGCGCCCGCCGCCGCGGCAAGGCGATGGCCATGCTGACGATCGACATCGATCACTTCAAGAGCGTCAACGACCTGCACGGTTACACGGTCGGCGACCTGTTGCTCGGTCATGTCGCCGAAACGATCACGGCGATCGCCCCCGGTGTTAGCCTGCTCGCGCGACTGGGGGCGGACGAATTCGCGTGTACCTTCGTCTTCGACGCCGCGCACAAGAACGTAGCCGACCGGATCGCCGAGCGCATGGTCGCTGGCCTAGCATTGCCGTTCCGCACCAACGGCGTCGATATCCACACCAGCGTCTCGGTCGGAATCGCCCGGTCCGATCGCGACTGTGCGTCGGTCGACGCCTTGTTGCGCAACGCCGACATCGCGCTCCACGCCGCCAAGACCGCCGGGCGCAGCCGCCATGCGTGGTTCGACACGTCGATGGAGCGGTCGCTGCAACTGCGCGGCGAACTCGAAGCGGGTCTTCGCAGTGCGATCCCGGCGCAGGAGGTCGTTCCGTATTTCGAGCAGCAGGTCGACCTCACCACCGGTCTCATCACCGGTTTCGAGGTGTTGGCGCGCTGGGAGCATCCAACGCGCGGCACGATCGCGCCCGACGTGTTCATCCCGATCGCGGAGGAAACCGGGCTGATCGGCGAACTGTCGCTGTCGATCATGCGCCAAGCGTTTGCCGCCGCGCGAGATTGGGACGCCGGGCTCACCCTGTCGGTCAACGTCTCGCCGTTGCAGTTGCGCGACGCATGGCTCGCACAGAAGATCATCAAGACATTGGTCGAGACGGGCTTCCCCGCAAGTCGGCTAGAGATCGAGATCACTGAAAGCGCGCTGTTCGACAACCTCCCCCTTGCGCAGTCGATCGTCGGCAGCCTCAAGAACCAGGGCATCCGCCTCGCGCTCGACGATTTCGGCACCGGCTATTCGAGCTTGGCGCATCTCAGGGCGCTGCCGTTCGACCGGATCAAGATCGACAAAAGCTTCGTCTCGTCGATCCTGGACAATCCGGAGAGCATAGCGATCGTGAACACGATCGTGCGGCTGGGCGACAGCCTGAACCTTCCGACGACCGCCGAGGGGATCGAAGACGCTGCGATCGAGGAGCGTCTTCGCGGCATGGGGTGTGCGAAGGGCCAGGGATATCTCTACGGGCGCCCGCTAGGCGCGGCGCAGGTAAGGCGATTGCTGGCGGAGAAGCGCTTGCTGACCCAGCGCCCCGACCGGAGCGTGCCACCGCCGCGCGGCATTGCCCCTCGGCTGGCGGGCTAACCGCAGCACGCGTCTCCGTTCCTGTCCTGCCCCACCCAACGAAATGCCACCCCGCCGAAGGCCGGGGCCCAATTGGAAAGGTCGCAGTAACTGGGCGCCATCCGTCGTTAGCAACGTCGCCCAATTGGGCCCCAGCCTCCGCCGGGGTGGTGTTAAGAGGAAGGCCGCTCGCCAATCCGTTCTCCCGCGAAAGCGGGAGCCCAGGACCAAGCAGTGCTGCAGATGGCACCCTGGACTCGTGCGGTCGCAGTAGAACAGGACGTCGGACGCCCTTCACCTGCAACACCAACCGTGGACTTCCCCCCCCGCCCCTCCTAAATCGCGCCCTATGCCATCTGCCCCGCAGCCAGAGGTCATCAGCCTCGGCTGCCGCCTCAACATCGCCGAAAGCGAGACCATCCGCGCTCTTGTCGCCGGCCGGGACATGGTCGTGGTCAACAGCTGCGCGGTAACCAACGCTGCGGTGAAGGCGACGCGGGTCGCGATCCGGCGTGCCAAACGCGATCGCCCGGACGCGCAGATCGTCGTCACCGGATGCGCCGCACAGATCGACCCTGCGAGCTTCTCGGCAATGCCCGAAGTCGACCGCGTCATCGGCAATGCAGACAAGCTGACGTATTCAGCTTGGAAGGCTGATGACGCAGTGGTGGTTTCCGACATCATGCAGATCCGCGAGACCGCGCCCCACCTCGCCGCCAGCTTCTCCGCGCACGCCCGCGCGTTCGTCGAAGTCCAGAACGGCTGCGACCACCGTTGCACCTTCTGCGCGATCCCGTTCGGCCGCGGTCCCAGCCGCTCGGTCCCCGCGGGCGCGGTCGTCGACCGTATCGCCGGTCTCGTCGACGCAGGCCACCGCGAGATCGTCCTCACCGGCGTCGACCTCACCAGCTACGGCCCCGACCTTCCCGGCGCGCCGACGCTCGGCCACCTCGTCGAACGCGTCCTGCATCACGTGCCAAAGCTCGAACGCCTGCGCTTGTCATCACTAGACGGCATCGAGATCGACGACCGTCTCTTCGCGCTGCTGACGACCGAGCGCCGGATCATGCCGCACGTACACCTGTCATTGCAGGCCGGCGACGACATGATCCTTAAGCGCATGAAGCGACGCCATTCACGCGCTGAAAGCGTCACGCTGGTCGATCGCCTCAAGACCGTCCGCCCCGACATCGCGATCGGCGCGGACCTGATCGCCGGCTTCCCGACCGAGAACGCGGCGATGTTCGCCAACACGCGCGCGCTGATCGACGACTGCCACATCGTCCACCCGCACATCTTCCCCTACTCGCCCCGCGCCGGCACCCCCGCCGCGCGCATGCCGCAGGTAGAACCCCAAGTCCGCCGCCAGCGCGCCGCCCTCCTGCGCGAGGCCGGCGAAACATCGCGAGCGAACTGGCTGCAAACGCTGGTCGGCACGTCGCAGGATCTGCTCGTCGAACGCCCCGGCGACCGCGGCCATATCGGCAATTTTGCAGAAGTCCTGCTGGACGAACCCGCCATACCCGGCGACATCGTCCGCATCACGATCACCGGCGCCACGTCCGACCGCCTCAGCGCAACACGAGAACCATCATGAGCACCACCCCCACCTGGCACGACAAGCTGATCGGCGGCTTCAAGCGCACCTCCGACCGGCTCGTCGGCAACCTCGCCGGCCTCGGCGGCGCGCGGCTCGACGATTCGACGCTCGACGACATCGAGGAAGCGCTGATCGCCTCCGATCTCGGCCCCGAGACCGCCGGCCGCATCCGCCGCCGCCTCTCCGAAGGCAGCTTCGAGCGCAACATGGAAGAACTCGGCATCCGCGTCATCGTCGCGGAGGAGGTCGAGAAGGTGCTTGCCACGGTCGCCAAGCCGATCGAGATCGACGCCTTCCCGCGCCCGCAGGTGATCCTCGTCATCGGCGTCAACGGATCGGGCAAGACCACCACCATCGCCAAGCTCGCGCACCTGCTGATGGAGCAGGATTACGGCGTGATGCTGGCCGCCGGCGACACCTTCCGCGCCGCCGCGATCGGCCAGCTCCGCACCTGGGCCGAGCGCGTCGGCGTGCCGATCGTGACCGGCCCGGAGGGCGGCGACGCGGCGGGCGTGGTGTGGGATGCGGTCAAGAAGGCGAGCGAGACGGGCATCGACGTGCTGATCGTCGACACCGCCGGCCGCCTCCAGAACAAGCGCGAACTGATGGACGAACTGGCCAAGATCCGCCGCGTCCTCGGCCGGATCAACCCAGAGAGCCCGCACGACATCGTCCTGGTGCTCGATGCGACGACCGGCCAGAATGCGCTGCAGCAGATCGAGGTCTTCAAGGAGGTTGCGGGGGTTACTGGCTTGGTGATGACCAAGCTCGACGGCACAGCGCGCGGCGGCGTCCTGGTTGCTGCGGCCGAGAAATACGGCCTGCCGATCCATGCGATCGGCATCGGCGAGGGTATGACTGACCTCCGCCCGTTTGATGCGAACGAGGTCAGCCGGATCATCGCCGGGGTGGAGAGCGTCCGGAAGTAACGCTTGCCGCGCCTCCCTTCCCCCGTTCGTCCTGAGCGAAGTCGAAGGACTGGTCAGCTTGTGGCAATGTCCTTCGACTACGCTCAGGACGAACGGCATCTTACCGTATTTCGTGGATATTCCAGTGACCAAGCCCCCCCTATCCCCCGGCCTCCGCATGGCGGTCGACTACGGCCCCCTCGCGGTCTTCTTCGCGGTGAACTTCCTCACCCCCGGCCTGCCGATCGTCCGCGTCGTCGCCGCCACCACCGCGTTCATCATCGCCACGGTCGCCGCGATGATCGTGTCGAAGGTCAAGGCCGGGCATATCTCGCCGATGCTGTGGCTGTCGGGTGCGCTGATCGTCGTGTTCGGTGGACTGACGATCTATTTTCACGACCAGCGCTTCATCCAGATGAAGCCCACGATCATCTACGCGATGTTCGCGGCGATCCTGACGTTCGGGCTCGTCACCGGGCGCCCACTGCTCCAGTCGCTGCTCGCCACCGCTTACCCCGGTCTGTCCGCGGATGGCTGGCGCAAGCTGACGCGCAACTGGGCGGTGTTCTTCGTATTCATGGCGGTGCTGAACGAGGCGGTCTGGCGCAACACGACCTGGGATTTCTGGGTCGGCTTCAAGCTGTGGGGCGCGATCCCGCTGACGCTGCTCTTCGCGTTCGCCAACATCCCGATGCTGCTGAAGCACGGATTGCAAACGGGCGACAAAGCCGTCACCGACCTGCCGCCCGAAGGGTAATTTAGTTGTTCCCCTCCCGTTCACGGGAGGGGTCGGGGGAGGGCTTGACCAAACGGACCGGACGCCAGTACGTACGTCGCGCCCTCCCCTAGTCCCTCCCGTAAAGCGGGAGAGGAACTTAGGTCAGCCAGCGACCTTGGTGTAGCGCTCGCCGACTACGTCCCAGTTCACGATGTCCCACCAAGCCTTCAGATAGCCCGGACGATCGTTCTTGTACGTCAGGTAGTACGCGTGCTCCCAGACGTCGTTACCGAGCAGCGGCGTGCCGGGCTCCTTCGCGTCGTCCATCAACGGGTTGTCCTGATTCGGCGTGCTCGTCACCTTCAGCTTGCCGCTCGCATCCGCGATCAGCCACGCCCAGCCCGAGCCGAACTGCCCTGCACCCTTGGTGTTGAACTCTTCCTTCAGCTTGTCGAGGCTGCCGAAGTCGCGATCGATCGCCTCGGCGAGCTTGCCCGACGGTGCCTGGCCGTTCTTCGCTGCCATCGTCTTCCAGAAGAAGTCGTGGTTCCAGAAACCGCCGCCATTGTTGCGGACCAGCGGCGGCTGCGACGAGATCATGCCGAGGATGTCCTCGATCGACTTGCCCGCCAGTGCGGAATCCTTCTCGACGCCTTCGTTCAGCTTCGCGGTGTACGCCGCGTGATGCTTGTCGTGATGAAACTTCATCGTTTCCTGGTCGATCACCGGCTCGAGCGCGTCATAGGCATACGGCAGCGGTGGGAGTTCGAAAGCCATGGGGGTTCTCCTTTATGGGGTCGGACGCTCAACGCCCGCGCGTTGCAAATGGTCCCGCAAAAGTCGTTGCGCAAGCGTATCCAGCGGCCGAAACGCCGCGACCCGACAGCATCATCGGTCAGGCGGGTGGGTCAGGCGGCCGTCTTGCCATATTCCTGCCGCGTGACGGGATGGCTCGACGAGAGACCGCCATCGACCGCGATGGCCTGCCCGTTGACGTAGCTGGCGTCGTCGGAGGCCAGGAACAGCGCGACCTTGGCGAGCTCCTCGGGCTGCGCGCCGCGGTGGAGCGGGTTGAGCCGTCCGACGCGATCCATCTTGTTCGCCTCGCGTGCGTAGTCGAAGACGGGCTTCGTCATGCCGGTCTCGGTCAGGCCGGGACAGATCGCATTGACGCGGACGTTCGAGCCGGTGAGTTGTTGCGCGGAGACGGCAGCGAGGTTGATGACGCCTGCTTTCGACGCGGAATAGGCGGGCGAGCCGGCGCCCGACCGAATACCGGCGACGCTGGCGGTGAGGACGATCGCGCCCTTCCCGCGTTCGCCAATGCGCGGCGCGGCATGCTTGATCGCGAGGAACGGGCCGATCAAGTTGACGCGCAACACCTCGGTGATCAGCGCGACGTCGGTGTCGAACAGGTTCGCCATGCCGCCCGAGATCCCCGCGTTGGCGAACATCACGTCGAGCCCGCCGAAGCTGTCGCAGGCGAGCGCGATCGTGCGGATCACGTCCTCTTCGAGCCCGGCGTCGATGCGGATCGCCTTCGCCGCGCCGCCGGCCTGCGCGATAAGATGCGCGGTTTCGTCCGCACCCTCGGTTTTGTCGGCGACGATGACCTTGCCCCCTTCGCTTGCGAACAGGAGTGCGGCGGCGCGGCCTATGCCGGAACCTGCGCCGGTGACGATAATCGATTTGTCGGTAAAGCGCATCGCATGGTCCTTCGGTTATATCGTGACGCCGCCGTCGATGACCATCGTCTGGCCGGTCATGAATGCGCTGGCCTGCGAGGCGAGGAAGACGACCGCGCCCGCGATCTCTTCCGGCTCACCGATCCGGCGGAGCGGCACGCTGGTGTTCGCTGCCTCGATCCGCTGCGGGTCTTCCCACAAGGCGCGCGCGAAGTCGGTCTTGATCAGGCCGGGAGCGATGCAGTTCACGCGGACGTTGGACGGGCCGAACTCGACCGCGAGGTTGCGCGCGAACTGCATGTCGGCCGCCTTGCTGATGCAATAGGCGCCGATCACCGGCGAGCCGCGCAGGCCGCCGATCGACGAGATGATGATGATGCTGCCGCTGCGGCGCTCCAGCATCTCGGGCGCGACCATCTGGATCAGCCAGTGGTTGGAGACGATGTTGTTGTCGAGGATCTTCCGGAACTGGTCGTCGGCGATGCCGGCCTGGGGGCCGTAATAGGGGTTCGAGGCAGCGTTGCAGACGAGGATGTCGATTCGGCCGAACTGGGCACGGGTCTCGTCGACGAGGTTCTGGAGGCCGGCCTTGTCGGAGATGTTCGCGGCGACCGCGATCGCGGTGCCGTCTCCGTGCCTGGCATTGAGTTCCGCCGCGACGGTGTCGCATGCGTCCTGCTTGCGGCTGGAGATCACGATCTTCGCGCCGTGCTCGGCGAGTTCGCGCGCGGAAGCCAAGCCGATGCCGCGCGAGGAGCCGGTGACGATGGCAACCATGCCGGTAAGGTCGAACTGCGACATTCTTGCTTCTCCCCTTCCGCTTGCGGGAGGGGTCGGGGGAGGGCCCGATCTTTCCGCAACGTTTCATGCCGGGAAAGGTCAGCCCCTCCCCTAACCCCTCCCGCAAGCGGGAGGGGAATCAGGCGCCCGCTTTCACCGCAAAGCCCCACGCAGCATCCGCCAACCCGTGGATCTTGGCGACCGTCTTCTCCGCCTGCGCACTCGACGCAGTGCCGTCGATGATGCGCTTCTTGATACCCTGGACGATGCCGGTCAGACGGAAGAGGTTATAGGCGAAATACCAGTTCAGATCGGGGACGCCGTCGCGGCCGGTGGCAGCGCAATAGCGTTCGACGACCTGCTCGATCGTCGGAATGCCCGTCTCCGGTCCGGTCATGCCAAGCACGCCCGAACGCCCCTCGGGCTCGGTCACCCAACTCATCAGCAGATACGAGAAGTCCGCGAGCGGATCGCCCAGCGTCGACAATTCCCAGTCGAGGACGGCGATGACCTTTGGCTCGGACGGCGCGAAGATCATGTTGTCGATGCGGTAGTCGCCGTGGACGATCGCGGTGCGCGTCTGCTCGGGCAGCGTGCGCGGCAGCCACTCGATCAGGCGTTCGACCGACTCCATATTCTCGGTCTCGGCCGCCCGGTATTGCTTGGTCCAGCGGCCGACCTGGCGCTCGAAGTAATTGCCGGGCTTTCCGTACTCCCCGAGCCCCGCTGCCGCATAATCGGTGTTGTGAAGCGCGGCGAGCGTGTCGACCATCGCTTCGTAATGCGCGGTCCGCTCGGGCGGGGTCGCGCCGGGCATCGCGCCGTCCCAGATCGTCCGGCCTTCGACCATCTCCATGACGTAGAACGCCGAACCGATGACCGCCGCGTCCTCGCAGAGACCATAGGGCCGCGGCACCGGGAAGCCGGTCGGATGGAGGCCCGCAATCACGCGGTATTCACGATCGACGGCGTGCGCGCTCGGCAGGATCGGGCCGAACGGTTTCCGGCGCAGCACGTAGGCGCGCTCCGGCGTGTCGAGGCGGTAGGTCGGGTTCGACTGGCCGCCGGCGAACTTCGCGTAGGTCAGCGGGCCGGCATAGCCGGGCACGTTGGCGGTCATCCACGCGCCAAGCGTGTCGAGGTCGAGGCGGTCCTTGTCGCCGACTTCGATCGTGCCGACCATGCTGGTCGATGCGTCGCTCACGAGAAGGTGATCACACTACGGGTCGTATCCCCGCGGCGGAGTTCGTCGAACGCGTCGTTGATCCGCTCCAGCGGCATCCGGTCGGCGATGATCGTGTCGAGATCGAGCAGCCCGCGCATGTAGAAATCGACCAGCCGCGGGATGTCGACCGGGAACCGGTTCGACCCCATGAAGCCGCCCTGCAAGCGCTTGCCCGACAGCAGGTCCATCGCCGACAGCCCGACCTTCTCGCCGAGCGGCATCATCCCGAGGATCGTCGCGGTGCCCCCGCGCCGCAGGACCTTGACCGCAGTTGCCGCCGATTGCGCACGCCCGACCGCCTCGATCGCGTGATGCACGCCGCCCTTGGTGATCGCGACGACCTCGTCCGCCGCGGTATCGGACAGCGCGTCGATGCTGTGCGTCGCGCCGAGTTTCTCCGCCATCACGCGCTTCTCAGGCACCGGATCAAGCGCGATGATCTTTCCCGCGCCGGCGATCTTGGCCGCGTTAACCGCGGCGAGGCCGATGCCGCCGCAGCCGACCACGCAGACCGTCTCGCCCGGCGTCACGTCGGTAGTGTTGAACACCGCACCTGCCCCGGTGGTAATCGCGCAACCGAGCAATGCTGCACGGTCCATCGGCATATCGCGGTCGATCGCGACGCACGCGTGTTCGTGGACCACCATCATTTCCGCGTAGGCGCTGAGGTTGAGCATCTGCGCGATCGGCCGATCGCCAAGCATGAGGCGCGGTGCGGCCCCCTTCGGACGGCGGACGCTGGCGTCGATGCAGAGCGACATCCGCCCGGTGACGCAAAACTCGCACTGACCACAGAATGCCGACAGGCACGTGACGACATGATCGCCGACCTTCACGCCGCGCACTTCCTCCCCGACCGCCTCGACGATGCCGCAAGCCTCATGGCCGGGAATCGTCGGCATCGCGTGGGGATAGGCGCCGTCGACGAAATGCAGGTCGGACCGGCACACGCCGACCGCGACCGTGCGGATCAGCACTTCATGCGCCGTCGGCTTCGAGATGGTCACGTCCTCGATGCTGAGCGGGGTGTTGGCTTCGAAAAGGACTGCGGCTTTCATGGGTAGGTGCGCTCCGAAACGAGACCGTCATCCTGACGAAAGTCAGGACCCAGAGCCAAGATCGTCGCGCTTGTGGCTCTGGGTCCTGGGTCGAGCCCAGGATGACGAAGAAAGAAGGACGAACGGGGGTTTACCGGCTCACCCCGACATCCCCGCTGGACACGCCACCCTTCCGGAAATCGCCGTATTTCCCGAACTCGTTCCGCGCGATCGAGCGGTTGTGGACCTCGTCCGGGCCATCCGCGAACCGCAGCGTCCGCATTGCCGCCCAGTCGTGCGCCAACCGGAAGTCACCCGAGACACCGCCGCCGCCATGCGCCTGGATCGCATCGTCGAGAATTCTGAGCGCCATGTTCGGCGCGGCGACCTTGATCATCGAGATCTCGATCTGCGCGGACTTGTTGCCCGCCTTGTCCATCATGTCCGCCGCCTTGAGGCACAGCAAACGAGTCATCTCGATGTCGATCCGCGCGGTGGCGATGCGCTCCTCCCAAACCGAGAAGTCTGCGATCCGCTTGCCGAACGCGACCCGGTCGAGCAGGCGCCGCGCCATCGTCTCGATCGCTGTCTCGGCGACACCGATGGTGCGCATGCAGTGATGGATGCGGCCCGGCCCAAGCCGCCCCTGCGCGATCTCGAACCCGCGCCCTTCGCCGAGCAGCACGTTCTCGACCGGCACGCGGACGTTCTCCAGCACGACTTCGCCATGCCCGTGCGGCGCGTGGTCATAGCCATAGACGGAAAGCATCCGCTTGATCGTCACGCCGGGCGTATCCATCGGCACGAGGATCTGGCTCTGCTGCTGGTGCCGCGAGCCCTCGAACGACGTCTTGCCCATCACGATCGCGATCTTGCAACGCGGATCGCCGACGCCGCTCGACCACCATTTCGTGCCGTTGATGACGTAGTGATCCCCATCGCGCACCATCGACGTCTCGATGTTGGTCGCATCGGACGACGCCACCGCCGGCTCGGTCATCAGGAACGCCGAACGGATCTCGCCGCGCATCAGCGGACCGAGATAGGCCTCCTTCTGCTCGCGCGTGCCATAGCGGTGAAACACCTCCATGTTGCCGGTATCGGGCGCCGAACAGTTGAAACACTCGCTCGCCCAACTGATCTTCCCCATCTCCTCCGCGCATAACGCATATTCGAGATTGGTGAGCTGCGTGCCTTCGAATTCGAACGTATCGTCGACATGCGTCTGGCCCGAATGCGGCGGCATGAAGAAATTCCAGAGCCCGGCCGCCTTGGCCTTCTCCTTCATCTCCTCGATCACCGGAATTACCTTCCAGCGCTCGCCTTCATGCGCCTGCTGGTCGTAATCGGCCTGTCGAGGGCGGATATTCTGGTCGATGAAATCCCGGACCCGATCCCGGAAATACATCTCTCGTTCGCTCAGCGTAAAATCCATGCGGGCTCTCCAATCGTCATCGCTTTGGAGGCGGGGTAGACCATACCGCGTATTCGGTAAAGCGTGTGGAGGGCCGCTGAAAGCATGTTTTCAAGTCCGCCCTGAAAGCGCCTAAAAAGCACTGTATCTTCAAATCGAAGCTGTTAGGGTGTTTCGATGAAGGTTCCGGCAGAGGCCAGCGACGAGAGCGAACAGGGGACCAAGCGCTTCCGTGCGAAGCGTGACGCGATCCTCGCGGCGGCGGCAGAAGCGATCAACGAACAGAGTGCCAAGGGCATGACGTTCGCGGACGTGGCGCGGCGCGTCGGGCTCAACACGACGAGCGTTACCTATTATTTCAAGCGCAAGGAAGACCTCGCGGCAGCGGCGTTCGAGAACACGCTCGAGTCCCTGATCGCGATGCTCGACATGGCGATGGAAGAGGCGACGCCGGAGGAGCGCGTACGGCGCTATCTCGCGCTCAACATGGATCGGTTGCGCCGGATCCAGCGCGGCGAGGAGAAGGCGTTCGCGGTCCTCTCCGATCTGCGCGCGACCGAAGAGCCGATGCGCGGCCGTCTGATGGCAGGCTGGCGCGAGGTATTCCGCCGCACGCGCCTGCTGTGGGGTCCGACCTCGTCGCGTGCGCAGACCGATCTCAATGGCGCCCGCGCGCACGTGCTGCTCGAGAACACGTTCTGGCTGCCGATCTGGCTGACGCGGTACGAGCCCGATCAGTACGACCGTGTCGAGGAACGCCTGATGGACGTGTTCGCGCACGGCATCGCGGGCAAGGATGCCAGATGGTCGCCGAAGCTGCTCGATCTCAGCCATGACGAAGCGGAGCCGGGCCGCGAGGCGTTCCTGCTCGCTGCGACGCGCCTGATCAACGAACTCGGCTATCGCGGTGCGTCGGTGCAGAAGATCGCATCGGAGCTGAACGTCACCAAAGGCAGCTTCTACCACCATCTCGATGCGAAGGACGATCTCGTCATCGCCTGCTACCGCCGCAGCTTCGACACGATCGCCGATGCGCAGAGCCGCGGCGAGGCCGAGGGCGGCAGTTATTGGCATAAGCTGTCCAGCACCGTCGCGACGCTGCTGGACGTGCAGTTCGCCGAGCGCGGGCCGTTGCTACGGACGACGGCGCTGAGCGGCCTGCCGGTCGGCGTGCGCAACGCGATGGTCGATCGCTCGAACGGCATCGCGCGGCGCTATGCGGGCATGATGATGGACGGGATCGGCGAGGGCTCGATCCGCGCGGTCGATGCGCTGATCGCAGCGCAGGCGTTGATGGCGCTCCAGAACGCAGCGTTCGACATGCGCAAATGGGCCTCGACCATGCCGCGCGAGCGGGCGATCGCGATGTATGCCTCGACGCTGATGTTCGGGCTGTTCGACGACGGGCTCGCAAAGGGCTGAGTCGTCATCCGATACGCGTAATGGATGCGTTCACATCCGTTACGGTTTCCTTACCTTGTGTTAAACTGCCTGACCCGATGCCGCGCCCAACGGAGGCGTCATGCATAGTATTACCACGGATCTCGGGTCGGGGATCATCGAAGTCGAAGCATCGGGCTTCTGGACCCTGGCGCACGTCGAGGATTTTCTCCGCGACCTCGAACGCGAGGCGCGTAGCGTGCTCGCGACCGGCAAGCGCCACATGCTCCTCTGCAATTTCACACGGGCCGCGATCCAGCCGCAGGAGGTGATCGCGATGCTCCAGCGCATGGCGCTGACGATGCCCCTCAGATCGCGCAAGGTAGCCCTGTACACCAACGGCAAGCTCGCGCGCCTGCAGGTCAAGCGCATTGCGTCGGTACGCGACGACATGGCGGTGTTCGACGATCGCGCATCCGCGCTCGCGTGGATGCTGACGGATATGCAGCAGAGAGCCGCGCCATAGCGCTCGAGGCGATCAGCCCCCTGCCCCGAAATCCCCCTATCGGGCGGCATCCTCCTGTCGCTTGAGCAACACGCCTGCCCGCCAATAATGGAACAGTGCCCACGGCGTCATCAACACGATGACGATCAGCGCATACCGTAGCGAATCCTCGCCGAACCCGGGCTTCAGCAAGTCGCTCAGCCAGCCGACCAACGTCGGTCCCAGTCCCAGCCCGACCAGGTTGATCACCAGCAACGTGATCGCCGCCCACATCGCGCGGATCTGCAATGGCGCGAGGTGCTGGATCAGCGCGAAACTCGGCCCAAGATACGAATTCGCGAAGATCAGCGAGACGAAATAGCTGCCGATCGCCACCGCCGGTGCGTCGATCAGGTAGAAGGCCAGCGCGAACGGGAGCGACAGGCCTTTCATCGCCAGCACTACCCAGGCCTGGACGTGGAGCCCGCGACGCCTGGCGAGCACGTCCGCAATCTTGCCGCCTGCCAGCGCGGAGATCGCGCCGAACAGCGCCCCCGGCAACGCGATATACCGCGAGATGTCGAGCATCGAGATGCCGAGCGAGCGCTGGATGTAGCTCGGCCCCCAGCCGGTCAGCGCATAGCCGATCATCGACGTCAGCGTGACGCCGACCACCAGATGTCGCGCCGGGGCGCTCGCCCACATCGACGCGAACCCCTGCGCGACGCTAGGCATCGGTGTCGCCACCGCGCGCGCCGCGTCGGACAGTCCGCGACGCGGCTCGACCATGAACAGGCGGACGAGCAGCGCCAGCACGATTCCCGGCAGGCCGACGGTCATCATCGCGATCCGCCAGCCATAGCTATGCGCGACGACGCCGCCGATTAGCGTGCCGAAGCCCGCGCCAAGCACCACGCCGAGCGAATACACCGCCATCGCACTCGCGCGTTTCTCGGGCGGATAGAGGTCGGCGATGATCGAATGGCTGGGCGGGCTCGACCCCGCCTCGCCGATGCCGACGCCGATCCGGAAGAGCATCAACTGCGTGAAGTTCTGCGCGAGGCCGCACAGCGCGGTCATCGCGCTCCAGATCGTCAGGCTGGCGGCGATGATGTTGCGGCGACTGGTCCGATCCGCGAGTCGCGCGACCGGAATGCCAAGCGTCGCGTAGAAGATCGCGAACACCAATCCGGACAGCAGCCCGAGCTGCGTATCGGTCAGCAGCAGGTCCGCCTTGATCCGCTCGAGCAGGATGGCGAGGATCTGCCGGTCCATGTAGCTGAAGAAATAGGTGAAGGTGAGCAGCGCGAGCGTCAGGCCCCGTCGCTTCATCGCCAGGGCATCGGCGATCTCGGGATGGGACTGATACGCTGCGGCCATCGGCAATACCTCGAAATCGAAACAGGCCTTACGCTAAGGCAATCGAGGCGTACCAGACAAGCTGAAGCTGTAATTGGCACGGACGTTCGACGAGCCGATGGCCTGGTAGCGACAAGCGGAATTACTCAAAGAAGCAAAGGCTTGGTGCTCTGAGGGCCTGATCGGTATTTCGTGAGAAGGACGGCGGAAGATGCGTCCTCGTTGGGGTCGCTCTTCCGCCTTATCCCCTCTCCAACGTCGTGGCCGGGCTCGTCTCCCCATCGTCTATGGAGTGGAGCGTCCGGGCAATCTGAATACCGGGTATGCGGCCCTCTCGCACAGATTCGCGGCGTTGCAAAGCGTCTTTTCCTTACCGCGTCGTTGCTCGCGGAATCGTTCGATCGCGGCTTGCTTGCCGTCGGCGTGACACTGCCCCATCTGCGATGCGACACAATCGCTGGAGCATTCCGATGATCGATCTTTTCTACTGGCCCACACCGAACGGCCACAAGATCACGCTGTTTCTCGAAGAAGCCGGGCTCGACTACACGATCAAGCCGATCAACATCGGCAAGGGCGAACAGTTCGTCCCCGATTTCCTGAAGATAGCGCCGAACAACCGGATGCCGGCGATCGTCGATCATGCGCCAACCGATGGTGGCGAACCGATCGCCATCTTCGAATCCGGTGCGATCCTGCTGTATCTGGCGGAGAAGACGGGCCAGTTCGGCGGCAAGGATCTGCGTGGCCGGACGGACGTGACCCAGTGGCTGATGTGGCAGATGGGCGGACTTGGCCCCATGCTCGGGCAAAACCACCATTTCAACCGCTACGCACCCGAGAAGATCCCCTACGCGATCGACCGGTACGTAAAGGAAACCAACCGCCTGTACGGCGTGCTCGATCGCCGGCTCGATGGGCGCGACTTCATTGCGGGCGACTATTCGATCGCGGACATGGCGGCGTATCCGTGGATCGTACCGTACGAGGCGCAGGGCCAGCGGCTCGAGGATTTCCCGAATTTGAAGCGCTGGTTCGAGGCGATCGCGGCGCGACCAGCGACGATCGCCGCGTATGAGAAGGGCAAGGCGATCCACGATACGAGCGTGCCGATGACCGACGAGGCGAAGAAGATGCTGTTCGGGCAGACTGCGGCGACGCGGTAAGGGGCACGTGGCGGAATCGGGCTCGGGAACGCCTTTCTACGGGATTCTCGATTATCCCGGGAGAGCTTGCCGGCTCTGCTCGGCACGCCCTGGCGAAGGCCGGGGTCCAAGTTGGGAACGGTGTTTAACGGGGGCTTCGCTCCGTTACTGCAGCTTCGCCAGTTGGGCCCCGTCCTTCGCCGGAGCAGTTGCTTTCTTTGGCCGGCATTTTCGACAAACTGACGACGCGATTCCTCTCTTCAAAGGGAGCGTTCGTTTATGGCGGCGAGCGTAACGCGGGAAAAATTCACCCCTCCCGCCCCGGGCGCCGCGACAGAGCGACATCCAAATGCCCGCCGCCATCCAGCAACAGCACTTCGCCCGTCATCGCCCGGCTCATCGGATCGAGCAGCATCTCGATCGGCCCTGCCACATCGTCGGCCCTCGTGGCGAACCCCATCGGCACCGACGCCGCGACCTTCGCGTTGAGCTTGGCGAACCCTTCGTCACCGAGCCGCTTCTCGTACCAACCGGTCGCGACGTATCCCGGCGCGACCGCGTTGACGCGGATCTCTGGGGCCAAGGCACGCGCAAGGCTTTTGGTCATCGTCACGAGTGCGCCCTTCGAGGCGGCATAGGCGACCGACGATCCCATCCCGAACACACCCGCGACGCTCGCCACGTTGACGACCGCGCCGAATGGACTTGCGTGCAACGCGGGCGCGCAGGCGCGGACCATCTGGAACGGCGCGACCGTGTTCAGCCGGTAGAGGTCGATGAAATCCTCGGCGTCGAGCGCATCGAGATCCTCATGGGCGGCGAACTTCGTACGACCGGCATTGTTGACGAGAAAGTCGATCCGACCGAACGCATCGATCGCGGCGCTGGCGAGCGCACGGCAGGCGGCGTCCTCGACGATGTCGGCCTGCACCGCGGTCGCGCCCAGCCCTACCTCGACGGCAAGCGCCTCGGCGTCGTCGCGGCTGGTGGCGTAGTTGATGACGCAGCGGACGCCCCGCGCCGCCAGTCGCCGCACGACTGCCGCACCGATCCCGGTGCCGCCGCCCGTGACGATCGCGACCGCGCCTTCGATACTGGCGCTCATGCCTGCGCACTCGGGCGCGCGGAGGCACGAGCGTGCCAGGCCCTGAGGTGCGTCAGGTCATCCGGCATCGCGACGCCGACGAACCGGGCGAAGTCGATCGTCGTGAGCAGGACGATATCGGCAATCGTGTAGCGTTCGCCGTCCAGCCAGTCGCGACCGGCGAGCGCGCGGTCGAACTCCGCCATCGCGGCGAGAACGCGCGGGCGCTGGCTCTCGCCGAACTCGGTATATTGCGGCTGGACGATCCGCGCGGTCCAGGGATGCGTGTGCAGCCAGACCATAGACAGCGGGGTCATCAGCCGCAGTTCGATCCGCCGCGTCCACATGTCGATCTCGGCGATGTTGTGCGCGCCGTGGCCGAACATCGGCGGATCGGGATGGAGAATCTCGAAGTAACGACAGATCGCAACGCTCTCGGTCAGCACGCGGCCGTCGTCGAACGTGAGCGCGGGCGTCTGGCCGAGCGGATTGACCGCGAGGAACGGCTCGGCCTTGTGCTCGGCCTTGGGGATCGAGATCTGCGCCATCGGCACGCGGACATGCTTTTCGGCGAGGAAGATGCGGACGCGGCGCGGATTGGGCGCGGGCAGTGCGCTATCGTAGAACAGCAAGGGCGTCTCCTCGACATTGTTTTTCGAATATACCGTATGGCATTGCCGGACGCGTTCGCCTAGCGATGCGTCGCATGACGACCGCCGCAGACATGCTCGCCACCGGCTTTGCCACCCTCCCCGATTTGATCCACGCGCACGCGTTGGAACGCGGTGATCGGACGGCCGTTGCCGACGCGCAGGGTAGCATCGACTATCGGACGCTCGATGCGATGATGGACCGCGTCGCGTCGGCATTGCAGCGCGACGGGGTTGTGCCGGGGAGCGCGGTGGCGATCGCCGCCGCGCCGACGACCGACTATGCGGCAGTCTTCCTTGGTACGGTACGCGCAGGGTGCGTAGCGACGCCGATCGCGCCGTCGGCGACGCCGGCGGCGATCGCGGCCATGATTGCGGATAGTGGCGCGCCGCTAGTGTTCCTCGATGCGGAGAATGCGCGGGCTTTGGAAGGGCAGCTCCTAACAGCCCGCATAGTATTGTTCCCCCGCGAAGGCGGGGGCCCAGGCTGGGCTCCCGGCTTCGCGGGGGAACAATCTTTTGAGACGTGGCTCGCTCCTTCAGAGAGCAGGCCAACCCCGGTCGAGATCGCCCCCGAAGACCCGTTCAACATCATTTACTCCTCCGGCACGACCGGCACGCCGAAGGGTATCGTCCAGAGCCACGCGATGCGCTGGGCACATATTGCGCGCAACACCGCCGCCGGGTTCGACACCGCCGTCACGATGATCGCGACGCCGCTCTATTCGAATACCACCTTGGTCAGCTTCCTGCCGACGCTCGGCTGGGGCGGCACCGTCGTGCTGATGGGCAAGTTCGACGCCCGCGCCTATCTCGAACTCGCCCAGCGCTACCACGCGACGCACACGATGCTCGTCCCGGTGCAATATCAGCGGATCATGGCGCTACCCGATTTCGACAGCTTCGACCTGTCGACGTTCCGGTTCAAGACCAGCACCAGCGCGCCCTTCTCGGCCGCGCTCAAGGCCGACGTGGTCGCGCGCTGGCCGGGCGTGCTCGTCGAATTCTACGGCATGACCGAGGGCGGCGCGAGCTGTGCGCTCAACGCCACGGCCAACCCGACCAAGCTGCACACCGTCGGCCAGCCGATGCCGGGCCATGAGATCCGCCTGATCGATGATGACGGCAACGAGGTTGCGCAGGGCGAGATGGGCGAGGTCGTCGGCCGCAGCCCGGCGATGATGAACGGCTATCACGGTCGCTCCGAGGCGACGCGCGACGCCGAATGGCATGACGCGGACGGCAACCGCTACATCCGCCACGGCGACGTCGGGCGGTTCGACGAGGACGGTTTTCTTACACTGATGGACAGGAAGAAGGACCTGATCATCTCGGGCGGGTTCAACATCTATCCGTCTGATCTGGAGGCGGTGTTGGCGCAACACCCCGCCGTCGCCGATTGCGCGGTGATCGGCGTTCCGTCGGAGTCCTGGGGCGAGACGCCGGTCGGGTTTTACGTCTCCCGTGCCGAAGCACGCGAAGATGCGGCCGCGATCCTCACCTGGGTGAACCGCCAACTCGGCAGGACACAACGCCTCTCCGCGCTCCACGTCGCAGACGAGTTGCCACGCAGCGCGATCGGCAAGGTGCTCAAGCGCGAACTTCGCGACAGGCTGGGGGGTGCTGCCGCGTGACCAGTCTCAGACAGGCGATCGACGCGCTGGAACCGATTGAGGGTGGTTGGCGCGGGACGGTGCCCGACAATTGGTTGCAGGGCCGCACCGCCTATGGCGGCTTCTCCGCCGCGCTCGCACTGCATGCCGCGCAGAAGTCCGACGTCGACCTGCCGCCGCTGCGGTCCGCGCAAGTATCGTTCATCGGCCCGCTCTCTGGCGATATCGTCATCCGCGCAAGCCGGCTGCGGCGGGGACGCAACGCGGCGTTCATCCAGGCGGATGTCGAGAGTGAAGCAGGGCTCGGGCTGCGCGCGACGTTCGTGTTCATGGGGGCGGTGGCGTCGCGCATCGATCACCAGACCGGCAGCGCACCGGACTTTCCGATGCCCGGCCCCGAGACGCAGACGTTTCGTGGCCATAGCGCGGTCGCGTTCTCGCGGAACTTCGACCTGCTCGACCGCCGCGATGACGGCGTCGGACCGGCGGAATGGCTGCGCTGGGTGCGGTTGGCCGAGCGTGACGGGATCGATCCGATGGTCGAGCTCGTCGCGGTCGCGGACTGCCTGCCTCCGTCCGCGCTGAAACTGCTCGGCGGCCCCGCCCCGCTCAGTTCGATGACCTGGCTGCTCAACGTCCTCGGTCCGCAGCCGGTGACGCGCGATGGCTGGTGGCTGCTCCGCGCGACCACCGATTACGTGCGCGCAGGCAGTTCGAGCCAGCAGATGGCGATCTGGAACGCGGACGGCACGCCGATCGCCGAACAGATGCAGAGCGTCGCGATCTTCGCCTAGTCCAGGCAGGGCGCGCTCGACATATCTTGCGACACATTGGCGGCGCGGCGGCGCACCTCTGCGACAAGCGGCTCGTAGAACGACCGTCGTTCGATGGGAATTCGTCCCACTCCGCCGGAGACCGACATGCGCAAGACCGTCCTCACCCTGATGCTCGCCGCCAGCGCGATCACGTCCACCGCCAGCAGCGCGCAAACCCCCACGCCGCCACGTCCGCCGATGCGTCAGGACGCGAACCACGACGGCGTAGCCACGCGCGCGGAAGCGATCGCACAGGCCGATGCCCGCTTCGCGCAGATGGATACCGACCATGATGGCCGCGTGAGCGGCGGCGAGATGCGCGCCTATCGCGCCGCGGTGCACGACCGGATGATTGCCAGCGGTCGCGACGTCCCCGTTCCACCGCCGGGCGGGCGCAAGCATGATGGCATGGGGCGCCGGATGGATCCGAACGGCGACGGCAGCGTGACGCGCGAGGAATTCGAGGCACGCGCGCTCAAGCGGTTCGATCGGATGGACGCCAATCACGACGGCACGATCGACGCGACCGAGCGCGCCAACGCCGCCGAGATGCGCCACGTCGACCGGCGCGAACGCCGCGACGGCATGACCCCGCCCGCACCTGCACCTGCTCAATAATTTGGATGAGGGGAAGCATCGGGCGTCGGTGCTTCCCCTGGACAGCCGCTATGCTAGACACTGCCCCGATGGGGGATATGCCGCACCTGCTGCTCGTCGACGACGAGCGCTCGATCCGCGAGCCGCTGGCCGTGTACCTGACCAAGCAGGGGTTTCGCGTCACGCAGGCGGGCGACGCGGAGGCGGCGCGGACGCGACTGACGGCATATGCAATCGATCTCGTCATCCTCGACATCATGATGCCCGGCGAGGACGGCTTGTCGCTATGCCGCCACATCGCCGCGACCAGCGACGTGCCGGTGATCCTGCTGACCGCCCGCGCGGAAGAGACCGACCGGATCGTCGGGCTCGAGATGGGAGCGGACGACTACGTGGTGAAGCCGTTTTCGCCCCGCGAACTGGCGACGCGCGTAAAAGTGGTGCTGCGGCGAGCGACCGCGGGCGGCTCGCGCCAGCACGCGCCGGAGAGCAGCTCCTACGGGTTCGCCGGCTGGGTGCTGAAATCGGGCGAGCGAGCGCTGATCGACCGCGAGGGCGTCTCGGTGCCGCTGTCGACCGGCGAGTATAACCTGTTGCTCGCGCTCGTGACGCGTCCGCGCCAGGTGCTGACGCGCGACCAGTTGCTCGACCTCACGCAAGGCCGCGAGGCCGCGGCGTTCGACCGTGCGATCGACAACCAGATCAGCCGATTGCGCCGCAAGATCGAGACGGATGCCAAGACGCCGGAGCTTATCAAGACGGTCTGGGGCGGTGGCTATACGCTGGCGGCGGAAGTCACCCGCCTGTGATCACCCGCTCTTGAAACGGCCTTGGCCGCGCAGCCTCGCCGGTCAGATGGCGCTGCTGATCGCGCTTGCGCTGTTGGTGGCGCAGGTCATCAACTTCGGCATGATCCTGCACGATCGGTCCGAGTTCCGCCTTTCCCAGGCAACGCGGCCGGTCGCGACGCGGATCGCCGACGCGCTGGACCGCGAGGCGCATGGCGGCCGCCCACTGAGCGCCGACCGGGGTCGCGTCCGCCGTATGCCGACCAATCCGATCCCGCCTTCGGTGTTCGAGCGCCATCCCGAAGTCACGACCGAACTGCGGCGGCAATTCGCCGATCTCGGCCTGAAGGTCGGGCGGATCGATACCGGATTGCGCCCTGCCACCGACGAAACCAGCGACGCGCATCGCCGCGACGGGCTGCGGCGGGGCGATCGGCAAGGCGCCACGCTGTTGATCGCGATCGAGCAGCCCGGACGCGGATGGCTGGCGATTACGGCACCCTGGCCGCAACCCGGCTGGCGGCTGCTGTTCGCGGTGCTGACGCAGACCGCGATCCTGTACATCATCGTGCTGCTGCCCGTGCTGTGGATCGTTCGACGGATCTCGCGCCCGCTCCAGGATTTGCGGCGTGCGGCGGAGAGTTTTCGGCCGGGTGATCCGGGCGCGCCGATGCCGCCGCATGGGCCCGACGACGTCGTGGCGCTGATCGCGGCGTTCAATGCGTTGAGGTTGCGGGTCACGGGAATGCTTGACGAGAAAGACCGGATGCTCGGCGCGATCGGCCATGACCTGCGTACGCCGCTGGCCGCTCTGCGAGTCCGGATCGAGTCGGTAGAGGACGATATCGACCGCGCGAAGATGATAGACACGGTGGCGGAGATGAACCGCACGCTCGACGACATCCTGTCGCTGGCCAGGCTCGGGCGTCCGAGCGAACCACTGACGGATGTCGACCTCGCTGCGCTGGTCGATGCCGTGGTCGAGGATTTTCGCGATATTGGCAGCGATGTGAGCTTCGTCGAAGCGGACCGGTTGCGAATGCGATTGCGGCCGTCGCTGATGCGCCGCGCGGTGCGCAACCTGATCGAAAACGCCATCAAATACGGCGTTTCGGCAGAGGTGCGTGTCGAGGTTGGCCCGCGGTGCGTCGCGATCGTCGTGGCGGACCAGGGTCCGGGCATCCCCGAGGATCGGATGGGCGACGTGTTCGACGCCTTCACGCGGCTGGAGAGTTCGCGCAACCGCGAGACGGGAGGGATCGGCCTTGGCTTGGCGCTGGCCCGCGCGATCGTGCGGGAAGCTGGTGGGGAAATCCGCTTGGTCAACCGCGCGGCCGGCGGACTCGACGCGATCATCGAGCTGCCACGTTAGCTGAACTGCTCCCACTCCCCTCCGGGGAGAGGGTCGGGGTGAGGGGCAGCCAAGCAGGACATCGCCTGGAACAGCCCCTCACCCCGGCCCTCTCCCCGGAGGGGAGGGGGAGCAGCGCGCGCCTAGTCCTCGACGATCTGGCTGTTCGTCCGCGTGTCCTTCATGCGCAGATACACGACCAGCGACACCGCGATCATCGCCGTCACATACCAGTAGAATCCGCGTTCGAATCCCGCGCCCTTGAACTTCAGCGCGACGAACTCGGCGGTCCCGCCGAACAGCGTATTCGCCAGCGCGTACGGCAAGGCGACGCCCAGCGCGCGAATATGCGCGGGGAACAGTTCCGCCTTCACGACCGCGTTGATCGACGTGTAGCCCGTCACGATCACCAGCGCCGCCATCACCAGCAACCCGGCATAGATCGGGTTGGTCGCGCTCTCCAGCGCGGTGAAGATCGGATAGGTGAACAGCACCCCGGCAATGCCGAAGCCGACCATCAGCGGCTTCCGCCCGATCTTGTCCGAAAGCCCGCCCGCGATCGGCTGTAACAGCATGAACACGAACAGCGTGGCGGCGTTGATCTGGCTCGCGACCTCGCGGCTGAACCCGCTGGTGTTGACCAGGAACTTCTGCATGTAGATCGAGTAGGCGTAGAAGGCGAGCGTACCGCCAGCGGTCAGCAGCATCACCGTGATCGTCTCACGCGGATGCTTGGTGATCAGCTGGATGAAGCCCGACTTGGGCTTGCCGTCGCCCGCATCCGCCTTGGCATTCTCGAAGCTCTGCGTCTCGGCGAGGCCACGACGGATGTAGAACACGACCACGGCCAACACCGCGCCGATCGCGAACGGGATGCGCCAACCCCAGGAATCGAGCGCCGCCTCGCTCATCGTCGATTGCAGGATCAGCAGCACGCAGATCGCGAGCAACTGGCCCGAGATCAGCGTGACGTACTGGAACGACGAAAAGAACCCGCGGCGGTTCTTGCCCGCCATCTCGGTGAGATACGTCGCCGACGCGCCGTACTCGCCGCCGACCGACAGCCCCTGCATGAGCCGCGCGATCACCAGCATCGTCGGCGCGAAGACGCCGATCGTCTCATAGCCCGGCGTGCAGGCAATGATGAGCGAGCCGGCACACATCAGCGTGACCGACACCGTCAGCCCGGCCTTGCGTCCGTGGCGATCGGCATAGATCCCCATGATCCACGCGCCGATCGGCCGCATCAGGAAGCCGACCGCGAAGACCGCCGCGGTGCTGAGCAACTGCGCGGTGCGATCGGTCGACGGGAAGAAATGCGGTGCGAAATACAGCGTGAAGGCGGAATAGACGTACCAGTCGAACCACTCGACCAGGTTGCCGGTCGATCCACCGATGATTGCCTTGAGGCGGGTTTTCTGATCGGGTGCCATTACTTCGTCCCCTGTGGAGCTTGTGTCGGAAACCCGCGCTTCTTGAGCAGCGCGTTCACATCCGGATCACGCCCCCGGAACGCACGATACGCCTCGGCACGATCGGTCTCGTTGCCGGTCGACAACAGGATCTTCGCGAAACTGTCCGCCGTCGGCTTGTCCCACGGGCTGCCCGCCTCTTCGAACGCCGCGAAGGTGTCGGCATCCATCGTCTCGGACCAGAGGTAGCTGTAATAGCCCGCCGAATAGCTGTCCGACGCGAACAGATGCTGGAACTGCGGCACGCGGTGGCGCATCACCAGCTGCTTCGGCATGCCGATCTCGGCGAGTGTCGCGGCCTCGAACTTGTCGGGGTCGATCACGCCGTCAGGCACGGTGTGGATCTTCATGTCGACAATCGCCGACGACAGATATTCCGCGGTCTTGAAGCCTTCATTGAACTTGCTCGACTGCTCGATCTTGTCGAGCAACGCCTGCGGCATCGCCGCCTTGGTCTGGTAGTGCCGCGCATATTTGTCGAGCACGTCGCGGGTCAGCAGCCAATGTTCGTTCACCTGGCTCGGATATTCGACGAAGTCGCGCGGCGTGCCGGCGAGCCCCGGATAATAGACGTTCTGGAGCATGGCGTGGATCGCGTGGCCGAACTCGTGGAACAGCGTCTGTGCATCGTCGAGGCTGATCAGGATCGGCTCGCCGGGCGCGCCCTTCGCGAAATTGTTGTTGTTCGACGACAGCACGAGCTGCGCCGGCGCGAGCCTACGTTGCCCACGATAGGTGTTCGCCCACGCACCCGACCGCTTGCCGGTCCGCGCGAAATCGTCGCGGTAGAACAGCCCGACGTCCTTGCCGTTCTTGTCGGTCACGCTCCACACGCGCATGTTCGGCTCGAACACGGGAACGGTGCCGGTGATCTCCTTGAAGTTCAGCCCGTACAGCCGGTTGGCGGCGTACAGTGAACCCTGGATGATGTTGCCGAGCTCGAAATACGGCTTCAACTGCGCCTGATCGAGGTCGTACCGCGCTTTCCGCACCTTCTCCTGGTAGAAGCGGTAATCCCACGGCTCGATCGTCAGCGAGGTGCCGGCGACCTTCTGCATGTCCGCGACTTCCTCGGCCACGCGCGCCTTGGCGGCAGGCCAGACGCGCATCATCAGGTCCATCGCCGCGGCGGGCGTCTTCGCCATCGTGTCCTGCATCCGCCAGTCGGCATGCGTCTTGAACCCGAGCAGATGCGCGCGGTCGGCGCGGAGCTTCACGATCTGTGCGATCGTCGCATTCGTGTCGTTCGCGTCGCCATTGTCGCCACGGTTCACGAACGCGCGCCAAACCTTCTCGCGCAGTGCCCGGTCGGTGGCGTAGGTCAGCACGGGATCGACCGCCGACCGCGTATTGACGATCGCGAAGCCTGGCAGCTTCCGCTCGGTCGCAGCGGCCTTGGCCACCGCCTTCACGCTATCGGGAAGCCCCGCGAGTTTCGCCTCGTCGGTGACCGAGATGGCTTTGCTCTCATCGGCGAGCAGCTTCTCGCCGAACGTCGAGAACGCGGTCGCGAGTTCCTGGTTATACTGCGAAAGCTGCGTCTTCTGCACATCGGTCAGCTTGGCGCCCTGGCGCACATAGCTGTCGTAGATCCGCGTCACGAGCCGGATCTGCTGCGCGTTCAAGCCGCTGGAGTTGCGGCCTGCGTAGATAGCCTGGATCCGCGCGAACAGCGGCTTGTCGAACGTGATCGCGTCCGACGCCGCGGCGAATTTGGGCGACCATTCGCGGTCGAGCTTCTGATACGCGGGCGTGCTCATGTTGCCGGTCATCACGCCGAACAGCGTCATCACCTGACCGTAGCGCTTGCCGGCCAACTGCATCGGCACGATCGTGTTGGCGAAGGTCGGCTTGGCCGGATTGTCGGCGATCTTGCGGTAGTCCGCAGCGCGCTCGGCCAGCGTCGTCTCGAACGCCTGCGGGAACAGTTCGGGGCGAACCTTGTCCCAGGGCGGCACCCCGCCGGTTGGGCCGGTCCAGTCGGCCAGCAAGGGGTTCGCGGCTGGTGTCGTGGACGTCGCACCCGTCTGCGCGACGATCGACGTAGACGCCATCAACGCAACGGCGCTGGCGGCGAGGTATAGAAACTGCACATGGATCTCCCGGTCAATGTACCGGGTAGCATAGTGATAAAGTTACGTAGCGGAAGGCGTCGCCACCGATCCGCGCACAGGGTCGGTCGTCCGTGCCGTGAGATCAGGTGCCGGGTCGATCATCACGAGGCTGGCTCGCCGCCTGTTCCGCTGCCGCGATGAGCCGCCGCCCCGTCTCCGCCGCGGCCTCCGGCGTGAACGTGATCGCCAGGCCATCGACTCCGTCCAGCGTCACCAGCCCATTCTCGGCTGCGGCGATACCTGCGGTGGATTCCGGCCTCATCATGGTTTCGCCCTCCCGCCCGTCGGTGCCATCAGGTGTCGTGCGATCGGTATCCGTCACGCTCCCCTGGAACCGTACAGATATTGTGGTTCAAACTCAGCAACGGCTGCAAGTGCTTTACGATCCAGGATATTTACCTCCCCGCCCTTGAACGTCAGCAGATTTTTCTCGCGAAGCGCTCTCAGCACGCGGTTGACGTGCACGCCCGTCAGTCCGCTCGCCTCGGCGAGGTCTGGCTGAGTCATCGGCAGCATGTAGCGCCCGTCCGCCGCCATCCCGACCATTTCGAGCCGCGCGTTCAATTCGCAGAACAGATGCGCGATACGGCCCTCCGCGCCGAGCCGCCCCAGCCGGAATATCCATTCGCGGTGCATCGCCGCATCGAGCAGCGTGCTAAACCACAGTTTCTGCGTCAGGTGCGGATAGCGCTCGGTGATCGACTGCAACGTACGATGTTCGAAACAGGCGATCTTGACCGGCCCAAGCGTGGCGATGTCGTGATCGAGCCGCTTCATCGGGAAGGCGTGGAGATCGACGAAATCGCCCGGCACATGCACTGCGACGAGCTGACGCTGGCCCTCGCGGTCGTCCATGTAGCGACAGACGAACCCTTCCAGCAGGAGCGCGCTCGTCTCGATCAGGTCGCCGGCACGCACGATCTGCTTGCGCGCAGCGACCTGCCGCACGGATTCGATGCCGTCCTCCAGCACCTGCTTTTCTTCGCTGCTGAACTCATGGCGGCCGCGCCCCATGAGAAACTTTTCCGAGATCATCGACACCCCTTCATCACCCGGCTTCGTACCGCCCTGCGTGATAGAAGAACAGATCGGGATTCGTACTGATCAATATCAAAGGTTATGCCGGGTGCGAAACATTGCCGCGGTTCGTGGGTTCCACCCCGACCATGTACCAGCCAATATTCCAAAACGACCATCCACTCGCGCGCAAGTTCATCGAAAATGTGCAGGCGCCGCAGTTTCCGTGCGTCGGCGCGAAATCGGCGCTCGCCAAGGGACAGATGGACATTCTCGTCGCCCGCGACGTGCGATCCGCTTGGGATGACATGAGAATCTCTCCGGCGCTTGGCGAGACCGTCCGCAAATATCGCGAGGATCGCGCGATCTTCCGCACGCTCATCATCCTGTTCGAAGCGCCTGCTTTGCTATCGGAAGAAGAGTTCGAGGCGCATCTTTGGGCGCGCGCTCAGTCCCTTAGCGACAAGGACGAGTGGCTTGGCTATCGCCCCGACCCGTCGGTGAGCAGCGATCCCGACGATCCGCATTTCTCGCTGAGTTTCGCAGGCGAGGCATTCTTCGTGGTCGGCCTGCATCCGAACGCAAGCCGTCCGGCGCGTAAGTTCGAATCGCCGACGATGGTGTTCAACCTGCACGACCAGTTCGAGGTGCTGCGCGACCAGCAGCGCTACGACAAGTTGCGTTCGTCGATCCTTGCGCGCGATCTCGAATATGCCGGCTCGATTAACCCGATGCTGGCGCGGCACGGCGAGTCGAGCGAAGCACGACAATATAGCGGGCGCGCGGTGGACGAATCCTGGAAATGCCCTTTCAAGCGAGGCGAAGCACGTGGCTGACATCAAGACGATCCCGCCGCGTTCGGGGGCCGGATTTACGCTCGACAAGGGGCAGACGCTGACCGTGATCGATCCCGAGGGTCGCCAGGTTTCGGACTTGCTCGCCTATAACCGTGCCGACATTCGCGAGGCGATCTCGTCGGGGCGGACGCTCGATTATGCGAGCCGGTTATACCTGACGACCGGCGACCTGCTCTATTCGAACCGCAGCAACGTGATGCTGGAGATCGTCTCGGACGATGTCGGGCGACATGATTTCCTGCTGACGCCGTGTTCGAAGGAAACCTTCGCGATCATCTATGGCGATACCGATCCGCATCGCGGCTGCTTTGGCAATCTCGCGGAAGCGCTCGCGCCTTGGGATATCGAGCCGGACCAGATCCCGGTCGCGTTCAACTGCTTCATGAACGTGCCGATCAATGGCGAGACGGGCACGTTCACGGTCGAACCGCCGCTGAGCAAGGCCGGCGACACGATCGTCTTCCGCGCTGCGATGGACCTCGTCATCGGCATGACCGCGTGTTCGGCGCTGCAATCCAATGGCGGCAGCTTCAAGCCGATCCAGTACCGAATCGACTGAACGGACTGGCTAGCGGCGCTGATAGAAGATGTGCGACTCGACGGTCGCCACCTTGACGAGCGAACTGCGCCAGTACGGCACCAGCCAGTCGGTATGGTAATGCGTCGCGCAGCCTATCGGGGTATAGACATAGCCGTTCATGGCCCGGCGCGCCGCGTGTCTCGCCTCCTCCCAGCCCTCGTGCTCGGGCCGTCGTGTCTGCGAGCCGTCGCAGGTGAAGGAGAACTGGCATCCCGCCTTGCGGTTCGCACCTTGATAGACGACCCCGCACACCGTCTTGGGGAACCCCCGCGCGCCGACCCGGTTGAGCACGACCTGGATAACCGCGCGCTGTCCGTCACGGTCGGCGCCAGCCTCATAGAGTGCAACGGTGGCGAGGCATTCGGTCGCCTGGAGACGCGCGGCCGGACCACCACGAAACCGGAACGGCTCTGCCCGCTTGCGCTTTTCGGCAACGATCGGGACCAGCGCATTGGAAGCGCGCGCCTGCGCCATCGTGAGACGTGGCCTCCGATGCGCCGTGGTTGTTTCGGTCGGCCAGGGCAGATCGGTCAGCGACCCGAAGATCGCCGCGAACCCGACCACGGCGCCGAGCAGGAGAAGCCAATGCTCGGACGATGGTCTCAGCCTGGATCGATTGCGCCGCCGCGATGAGACATATCGGGCCGGTCGCTTCGCCATCCCGCGTCCTTACCGGCGAAATTTTCGCAAGGAAACGATCACTGTGCCGCTCGCCCCGAGGGTCGATGCGTGATCGCTGGAAAGAGATGGTGCCCCTGGCCGGAATCGAACCAGCATGCCTTGCGGCAACCGATTTTGAGTCGGTCGCGTCTACCAATTTCGCCACAGGGGCAGCGGCGGGTTGGCTAGACGAAGCTTTCGTCCGCCGCAAGCTGTCTTGATGAGGAATTGTGACCGGTCAGTTTCTCGGCGGTTGGCGGCGGTAGCTCAGCGCCTCGGCGATGTGGATGCGGCCGACGGTGTCGCTGCCCGCGAGATCGGCGATAGTGCGCGCGACGCGGAGGATACGGGTGTAGCCTCGCGCGGTCAGGCGCATCGCTTCGGCTGCTTGAGCGAGCAGCTTGCGACCGGCTTCGTCGGGCGTGGCAACGGTATCGAGCAACGCGCCGTCCGCCTCGGCGTTCGTGCGAACAGGATGGTCGCGGTAGCGTTCGGTCTGGATCGCGCGGGCGGCGGAAACGCGGGCGGAAACCTGTGCCGAGCCCTCGGTCGGTGGCGGGAGGATCAGGTCGGCGGCGCTGACCGCCTGTACGTCGATGTGTAAATCGATCCGGTCCAACAAAGGGCCGGACACCTTCGCTTGATAGTCCGCAGCGCATTTGGGGGCTCTCGCGCAGGCCAGGCTCGCGTCGCCGAGGTGACCGCACCGGCACGGGTTCATCGCAG
Source organism: Sphingomonas sp. OK281 (assembly GCF_900115295.1). GTDB lineage: Bacteria > Pseudomonadota > Alphaproteobacteria > Sphingomonadales > Sphingomonadaceae > Sphingomonas. Next base: position 428,181 of record NZ_FOVZ01000003.1, read on the forward strand.
CGATCAACTGTACGCGCGCAGGAAAGGTGACGTGCGCGTTGGCTCGGGCGACGCTGACCGTACCTGTCTCGAGCGGCTGGCGCAGCGAATCAAGGACGGCGCGCTGGAACTCCGGGAGTTCGTCGAGGAAGAGCACGCCGAGATGCGCGAGGCTGACCTCCCCCGGCTTCACCTTCAGCCCGCCCCCGGTGAGTGCTGCCATCGACGCGGAATGGTGTGGCGCTCTGAAGGGTCTCGTGCGGGTCAGGCGCCCGCCGGTCAGCGTACCAGCGACCGACTGGACCATAGATACTTCCAGCGCTTCGGCCGGGTCGAGCGGTGGCAGGATGCCTGGCAGGCACGAGGCCATCAGCGATTTTCCGGAGCCGGGTGGGCCTACCATCAGCAAATTATGCGATCCGGCGGCCGCGATCTCCAGCGCGCGCTTGGCCGTCTCCTGCCCTTTGACCTGCCGCAGGTCCGGACCGTGATCGGCGGCTTCAGCGATTCCCGGCTTGGGGGGACTGAGCAAGCCGTGGCCCTTGAAGTGGTTGAGGAGCGACAAAAGATCAGGCGCAGCGATGACCTCGATCTCGCCCGCCCATGCCGCTTCCGAGCCTTGCGCGGCGGGGCAGACAAGGCCCTTCCCCACTTCCGATGCATGCAGCGCGGCGAGCAACACGCCCGGCGACGCGGTGATCCGCGCATCCAGACCGAGCTCCCCGACTATCACGTAATCGGCGAGCGCTTCGGCATCGACCACGCCCATCGCCGCGAGCAACGCCAGCGCGATAGGAAGATCGAAATGCGATCCTTCTTTAGGGAGATCCGCAGGTGAAAGGTTCACCGCGATGCGTTTCGGCGGCAGCGACAGGCCCATCCCTGCAATCGCTCCCCGCACCCGCTCACGACTTTCGCCGACCGCTTTGTCCGCGAGGCCCACGACGTTGAACGCAGGAAGTCCTGGAATCAGTTGGACTTGCACCTCGACCGCGCGTGCTTCCAGCCCGAGATACGCCACCGTCGCCACGATCGCCGCCATGCCCGCTCCCCCGCGACACGACGTCACGCCTTATTCATACCCGATTTGCCATGTCTGCAAGGACGGGCGGCCTGGAAGCCTCTGGCGCCGCCGTCTTGCGAACCTAATACACCGGACCCACATGCCTCCCGTGAAAGCCGTCCGCTCCCCCTTTCTTCGCTTCGGCCAGTTGGCGCTCGGGGTGCTGTTGATCCTGAGTGCGCCGCTCCTCGCGCCGCTGCCGGGGCCTGCGGGCATCTTCCTGTTCGCGGGCGGGATGGTTCTGATCCTGCGCAACTCGCGGTGGGCGCGGCTGAAATGGGCGCGACTGAAGCGACGCTGGCCCAAGACCGGGCATTTCGTCGATCGGATGATGCGGCGACAGAGCGCGATGCGCCGACACGAGCGGACCAAGGCTGCTAAAAGCATGCCGATTACGCGGGGTGTGAATTGACTTCCCCGGCCCCTTTCCGTAAGCGCCCAGCCATCAAGGCCGTCCGCGTGGCGGCCGTTTTCTATTTGATGACCTAGGGAATGACCAATGAAGCGGACCTTTCAGCCGAGCAACCTGGTACGCGCACGCCGTCACGGCTTCCGCGCACGGATGGCGACGGTCGGCGGCCGGGCAGTGATCCACGCACGCCGCGCCCGCGGTCGCAAGAAGCTGTCGGCCTAACCATTCTAGACAAACGCCGCGATTTTCTCGCGGCGAATGCGGGGAAGCGCGCACCAATGCCGGGATTCGTCCTGCTCATGCGCCCCCGCGATGACGGTGACGAGACGATGCGAATCGGCTTCACCGTCACCAAGAAGATCGGCAACGCCGTCGTCCGGAACCGCATGAAACGGCGGTTGCGGGCGTTGGCGCGCGAGCTGTTGGCGGAGCGCGGCGTTGCCGGGGCCGATCACGTGTTGATCGGGCGTAATGGCGGGGTCGAGCGGGATTACGCTTTGTTGCGGACCGAGCTCGGCAAGGCGTTTCGCAAGGTCACGCCGCAAGCTGCCGACACGTCAGCAAGTAAGGTTGCCACTCCCGCGAACACCACCACCCCGGCGAAGGCCGGGGCCCAGGTGGGAAAGCGCCCGTGATGCAGCACCGCCCTTCGTTAGCCACGTCCCCCAACTGGGCCCCGGCCTCCGCCGGGGTGGTACCTCGGTTTGGGTGGCGCGGTGCCGAAGGGGCGATTGCCCCCCGCTCCTTGTTCTCCCGCGAAGGCGGGAGCCCAGTCTGGGTCCCCGCCTTCGCGGGGAAACGATTTTGCGGCAATCGGGCGGCGGCCACATCATGCTAGCCCGCCTCCTCATCCTCCTCGCCCGCGGCTGGCAACTCGGCCCCTCGCTCGTCCTGCCGTCGAGTTGCCGCTACGATCCTTCGTGTTCAGCCTATGCAATCGAGGCCGTTGGGCGCTATGGCGCGCTAAAGGGGGGCTGGTTGGCGGCGAAGCGTATCGCGCGTTGCCATCCGTGGGGCGGGTATGGACCCGACCCAGTCCCAGAGCTGAAGCCTGAGAAATTGAAAGACGCCGCCCTGTGAAAGACGACAAGCAGAATTTCGTGCTGTTCGCGGTGATCGCGGCGCTGATCCTGTTCGGATGGCCGCTGATCCAGGGCAAGTTCTTCCCGACCGCGAATCCCCCGGTCACGAAGATCGAAGGCGGCAAGACGAAAGCCATCGCCAACCCCGCCGCCGATCCGGCCGCGGATGGTGCCGCCGCGATCGGCGATCGCAATGCCGTGATCGCGAGCACTCCGCGTATCCGCATCGAGACCCCCCGCGTGTCGGGTTCGATCAACCTGAAGGGCGCGCGGATCGACGATCTCGTGCTCAAGGGCTATGACGAGACCGTCGCGAAGAACTCGCCGCCGATCCGCCTGCTCTCGCCCGCCGGTGCGCCCGACGCGTATTTCGCAAGCTTCGGCTGGCGTGCGCAGGGCCTGACCCCGCCCGCCGCCGACGCGGTCTGGACGCCTTCCGGCGCAACCACGCTGACGCCGACCACGCCGGTCACGCTCGACGCCACCAACGCAACCGGACAACGCTTCCGCATCCAGATCGCGGTCGACCAGGACTATATGTTCACGGTCCGCCAGACCGTCCTGAACGCCGGTACCGCGCCCGTCCCCGTCGCGACCTACGGCCTCGTCAACCGCGTCGGGATCTCGAAGGATCCGTCGTCGATGACGATCCATGTCGGGCCGATGTCGGTCGACAATGGCGGCGCGCATTACCGTCCCAACTACAAGGATATCGATGCCGCCGCGCAGAAGTTCACGACGACCGGCGGCTGGCTCGGCTTCACCGACAAATACTGGCTGACCGCGATCATCCCGGACCAGGGCCAGGCGTTCGACGGTCAGTTCCGCGCCGGTGCCAACAAGGCCTATCAGGCCGATTACGCGCTTAAGCCGAAGCAGGTCGCACCGGGCCAGGCGATCACGCAGGTCTCACGCTTCTTCGCCGGCGCCAAGGAAGTCCGCCTGCTCGACCGCTACACCGATCAGGCCGGCGGCGTCGCCAAGCTCGATTACGCGATCGACTGGGGCTGGTTCCGGATCGTCGAGAAGCCGATCTTCTATTATCTCGACTGGCTGTTCCGCGTGATCGGCAACTTCGGCGTCGCGATCATCCTGCTGACGGTCACGATCCGCGGCCTGCTGTTCCCGATCGCGCAGCGCCAGTTCAAGTCGATGGCGGCGATGCGCGCGGTCCAGCCCAAGGCGAAGCTGCTCCAGGAAAAGCACAAGGACGACAAGGTCCGCCTGCAGCAGGAGACGATGGCGCTGTACAAGGCCGAGGGCGTCAATCCGCTCGCTGGCTGCGCACCGACGTTGCTCCAGATCCCGATCATGTATGCGCTCTACAAGGTGCTGATGCTCACGATCGAGATGCGTCACCAGCCATTCGTCGCGTGGATCAAGGATCTCTCCGCGCCCGATCCGCTGACGCCGCTCAACCTGTTCGGCCTGCTCGCCTTCACGCCGCCGCACATGATCGCGATCGGTGTCGTGCCGATCATCCTTGGCATCAGCATGTACTTCCAGTTCAAGCTGAACCCGACGCCGATGGACGACACGCAGAAGCAGGTCTTCGCGCTGCTGCCATGGGTGCTGATGTTCGTGATGGCGCCGTTCGCGGTCGGCCTCCAGGTGTACTGGATCACGTCGAACTGCCTGACGATCATCCAGCAGAAGCTGTTGTACGCCCGCCATCCGGGCCTGAAAGTGCCGGTGACCAAGTGAACGAGCCATCGAACCTCGGCCCTGACCTTGAGCAGACCGACGCACCGTTCACGCCCGAGATGCTGGAGCATGCGCGCAAACTGTTCGCCGGGCATGTCGGCTTCCTGAAGTCGGCGCCGACGCTCGAATTCCTGCCCGATGCGTCGGTGCCGGAAGTGGCGTTCGCCGGACGCTCGAACGTCGGCAAGTCGTCGTTGTTGAACGCGCTCACCGGGCGCAACTCGATGGCGCGCACGTCGAACACGCCGGGCCGGACGCAGGAGCTGAACTTCTTCGACGTCGGCGCGCCGCTCGCGTTCCGGCTGGTCGACATGCCCGGCTACGGGTTTGCTAAGGCACCCAAGGACGTCGTCAAGAAATGGCGCTTCCTGATCAACGACTTCCTGCGCGGGCGTGACGTGTTGAAGCGTGCGCTCGTGCTGATCGACTCGCGCCACGGCATCAAGGACGTCGACCGCGAGATCCTCGAGATGCTCGACAAGGCCGCCGTCAGCTACCGCATGGTCCTGACCAAGGCGGACAAGATCAAGGCGTCCGAGCTGGTCGACGTTACCGAACGCACCGCGATCGAGGCTCGCAAGCGTCCGGCCGCACATCCCGACATCCTCGTCACGTCGAGCGAATATGGCATGGGTATCCCGGAACTTCGCGCAGCAGTGGTCGAAGCGGTCAGCTAGGCGGCGGCCGATCGACCCATCCGCGCCCGAGGATAATCGGGCAAATCCCGGGCCCCGCGGCGAGGCTGCAGACGGCGACCGGCATAGACGTAACGAGATCGAACCAACCTTACGTTTCAAGGCTGACATTATTCGTCAAACTTCGTAGCTTTCCCGCAACGGGGGAGAATGCGTGATGCGTAAGCGTTTTGGGACGACACTGGCACTGGCCGCCATGCTGGCAGGCTGTGGCGGCGGGGACGGCGGCGGGTCGAGCACGATCGGGGGCGGGTCCGCCACCACGCCGACCCCGACGCCCGCGCCGACGGCGACCGCCGGATGCTCGCTTCGCGAACGCCAGGATTGGGCCGCAGCACAGCTTCGCGAATGGTATTTGTTCCCCGAAACGCTCCCGACCTCGATCAACGCGGCGTCCTACACGACGGTCGACGACTATATCGACGCTCTGACGGCGACCGCGCGGGCACAGCGCAAGGATAGGTTCTTCACCTATCTGACGTCGATCAAGGAAGAGACCGCCTATTATAGTTCGGGTTCGAGTGCGGGGTTCGGAATCCGATTCGCACTTGATCAGACCGGCCAGCGACTATTCTCCGCGGAGTCGTTCGAGGGGGCCCCCGCGCTCGCTGCCGGGATCGACCGGGGTACGGAAATTCTGGCGATCGGCACGACGGCGGACAACCTGCGGACCGTCAGCGCGATCGTCACCGCCGAAGGAACCGCGGGACTGACGACTGCGCTCGGTCCCGACACGACGGGAACGGCCCGCGTGTTCCGGGTGTCCGACGCCGCCGGCACGCGCAACGTGACGGTCGCAAAGACCGACTTCACCCTGCTGCCGGTTTCGACCCGCTACGGTGCGAAGATCATCGACGATAGCGGCCAGCGCGTCGGCTACATCAATCTGCGGACGTTCATTTCGACGGCCGAGCCCGCCCTGAAGGCTGCGTTCGCGGATTTCCGCGCGAAGGGCATAACCAATGTCATCGTCGACCTGCGCTACAATGGCGGCGGGCTGGTCGCGACGGCGGAGTATCTCGGCGATCTGCTCGGCGCTGGGCGATCCACGTCGGACGTGTTCGACTACACGACCTTCCGTCCGGAAAAGGCATCGAACAACGGCACGCGCTTCTTCGCGCCACAACCCGAATCGATTGCGCCAACCCGGATCGCCTTCATCGGTACCGGCGGTACGGCCTCGGCAAGCGAACTGGTGATCAACGCGTTCACACCGTATCTCCACGCCAATGCCGCGCTGATCGGGACGAACACCTATGGCAAGCCCGTCGGCCAGATCGCGCTCGACAAGCCGGCTTGCGACGATCGCCTCCGCGTGATCGCGTTCGCAACGCAGAACTCGGCACGCAACGGCAATTATTTCGATGGCTTGGCGACGACCGTCGAGGCAACCTGTCGAGCCTCGGACGATATCGGCTTCCCGCTGGGCGACTCGCGTGAAGCGTCGACGCGGCGGGCGCTCGACTTCCTGGCGGGGCGCAGTTGCTCGCCGATCACCAGCGATGCGAGCGCCCAGTCCGCCCGTACCACGACGAACACGCGCCAGGACCTGCTGATCTCCACCGCGCCCACGATCGCGCAACGGATGGTCCCCGGTTCGTTCTAGGACCAGGACGGGGGAACGATGACATTGGTGAACGGACACCGAACCGATCGTCGGACGATCAAGGTTCGATGCCGTTCAGCCCAGCGAAAGCTGATCCAGCCGACGGACATCGCGTGACCCTCTAAATGTGATACTCTCGCGCTGCCCATGATTGACGTATCGATTACAGCCACTCGGCCTGCTGCAACCATCCACCGTGGCATATCGGCTGCCAGCGCGAACGTGCCCGATTACGGATGGTGGATCGGCGGGGGCATGATCCTGAGCATGGCCGCGCTTGCGGTCATGATGCATGTCGCGGGCCTGGTGATCGATCCGTCGGATGCGGACAATCTGCCATTCTACGTCAGTGGCGTCGTCCTGCTGGCGCTACGCTTCGGTCTGCGCGATCGACCATGGCGCTATGCCCGTGCGGTCGCGGACTGCGCGGAATATTACGGCGTCTTCACCGTCCTCGCGCTGATGGGCGCGGTTGCCAGCTACCCGATCGCGGCATTGACGCACGGCTTCCACGATGCCGCGCTGCAACGCATCGACGCGCTGCTCCGGTTCGACTGGCTCGCCTGGTACCGGCTGGTCGCCGCGACGCCCCTCCTGCAAGCGCTCGGCCTGGCGGCGTATCGGAGCATCTACCTGACGCCCGCGATCCTGTTCGCGACCTTCGCCTTCACCGGCGACCGGGTGGCGGCCCACCGCTTTCTCGCAACGTTCTGGCTGACGGCGGTGGGGACACTGATCCTGTATACGTTCATGCCCGCGGTCGGCCCGTTCTCGTACCTCTGGCATGGCCCGATCGTCTACATGCCGGAGAGCGAGCTGTGGCAGCCGGGGCTCATTCCCGCGCTTCGGTCGCACAGCGAACGCATCGTCGATCTCGGGCATCTGCGCGGCATCGTGTCGGCGCCGAGCTTTCATGCCGCTGCGGCGACGATCTATATCCAGGCGGCATGGCGCCTGCCACGGCTGCGCTGGCCGGTACTTGCGGTGAATACGGCGATGCTGCTCTCCACCCCGGTCGAGGGGACGCATTACCTGATCGACATCATTCTGGGCACGGCAGTCGCGCTGGCAGCGATCGCGGCGCTTCACCGGATCATGCCGCGCACCACCGGACCGCAGGCCGACACGGCAATCGGCATCACCGGCGTTGCCGCGACGCACCTCCCCCGCTAGTTCACGCAGCATGAAACTGATCATCGGCAACAAGGCCTATTCCTCCTGGTCGCTGCGCGGCTGGCTCGCGTGCAAGCAGTCCGGGCTCCCGTTCGAGGAGGTCGTCGTGCCGATGTACGACGCCGATTGGGAAAAACGTCGCTCGGGCGACGAGTTCGCGCCATCGTCGGGCAAGGTACCGATCCTGTGGGACGACGACGCGGTGGTATGGGACAGCCTGGCGATCGTCGACTACCTCGCCGACAAGGTCGGACGAGACCGCTTCTGGCCCGAGGACAATGCCGCACGCGCGATGGCGCGGTCGATGGCGGCGGAGATGCATTCGAGCTTCGCCGCGCTGCGTCGCAAGCACAGCATGAACGTGCGCCAGGTCTTCCCGGCGCGCACGCCCGACGACGACGTGCTCGTCGAATTGCAGCGGGTCATGGAGATCTGGGCGCAGGCCCGCGCACGGTTCGGTGGCGGCGGCGATTTCCTGTTCGGCCAGTTCGGCGCGGCAGACATCATGTTCGCGCCGCTCGTCACGCGGATCGTGACGTACCAGTTGCCGATCGCGCGGTTTGCCGCCGGGTACATGCAGGCGATGTTCGAACATCCCTTCATGCAGGACTGGATCGCCGCCGCGCAGGAAGAGGAATGGGTCCTCGAACAGTTCGAGCAGCCGGTACCGACGCCTGCATGAACGGACCTATCGACCCGGTCGCGCTGACCCAGGCGTTGCTCCGCGCGGATAGCGTCACGCCCGCGCACGGTGCGGTGTTCGATGTCCTGGAGGCGGCGCTCGTCCCGCTCGGCTTCGCGGTCGACCGGTTCACGGTCGGCGAAGCGCCCGACGGCCCGGTGGAGAATCTGCTCGCCGTGCGCGGCGATGGACCGCGGCATCTCGCGTTCGCCGGCCATGTCGACGTCGTTCCCGCCGGCGAAGGCTGGACCGGCTCGCCCTGGTCCGGCGACGTCCGGGACGGATTGTTGTACGGTCGCGGCGCGGTCGACATGAAGGGTGCAGTCGCGGCCTTCGTCGCAGCCGCCAGTCGTAGCGATGCCCGGCGCGACGGAGGCACGCTCTCGCTCATCGTCACCGGCGACGAGGAAGGACCCGCCACCTACGGCACCGTCGCGTTGATGGAGCGGATGGCGACACGCGGGATCGTGCCCGACCTGTGCCTGGTCGGCGAGCCGACCTCGACCGCGCGGCTCGGCGACATGGTCAAGATCGGGCGGCGTGGATCGGTCAACATCTGGATCGAGGTGGCGGGACGTCAGGGGCATGTCGCCTACCCGCACCTCGCCGACAACCCGATACCGCGGCTGATCGCGATCCTCGCGGAGATCGAGGCGGTCGTGCTCGACGAGGGTACCGACTGGTTCCAGCCGTCGAATATCGAGGTCACCGACATCACCGTCGGCAATCCCGCGCACAACGTCATCCCCGCGAAAGCGTCGGCGCGCCTCAGCATCCGGTTCAACGATCGCCACCGCGGGGCGGACCTGATCGAGCGTATCCGCGCGATCGCCGAACGCCATGCGCCGGCCGTCGCGGTGACGGGCAAGGTTTCGGGCGAAGCGTTTCTCACCCCGCCGGGCGATTTCTCGGCGCTGCTCTCGGACGCCATCTCGGGCAGGACCGGGATCGTCCCGGAATTGTCGACGACCGGGGGAACCTCCGACGCACGCTTCCTGTCGAAGCTGTGCCCGGTCGTCGAGTTCGGCCTGATCAACGCGACCATGCACAAGGTCGACGAAGCGGTTGCGGTCGAGGATCTGCTAACGCTGACGGATATCTACGCGGATGTGATCGCTCGGGCGCTGAAGTAAGAACAACGCTGCAAAACGTCGTCCTTCCGGCAAAAAGCCCTGCACCCCCCCAAACTTCCCGTCACCCCTGGGATGATGGGGAAGGTGAGGAAAGAGCCATCGGTCCTCGTTCGACTGCTCCGTTCTCGCTTCTTGCTAGTCCGGTGACCGCTCCTGTCCCGGTTCCCTCCTCCGATTTCCGCCCCAACTCCGATCCCAGTTTCTTATTCTGGTTCCGGTCTCTCCGTTTTCCTCCCGCTCGTGCCGAGAAGAGGCGGAGTAGCCGCTAAGGGGTATCGAGGGCCCCTCTCGAGGTACGGGTTGCCAGCGTCACCCAGCCATCGAAACCTAGTCCCGGCCGCGGCGCAGGACGATGTACAACGCGCCCTGCCCACCGTGCCGTGGATGCGCGCCACGGACCGCGGCGATGGAGTCGGCATGACGCGAGCCCGCCAACCAGTCCGCCACCGCCGATCGGATCGCACCTCGCGCGTGTGGACGCTCGCTCTCGGGCCGCGGCGGCTTGCCGGTCACCAGCAGCAGTACGCGATCCCCTCGCGCGATCGCCCGGCCGAGGCCAACATCGAGCAACGCATGAGCCGACGCCAGCGTATGGCCGTGCAGGTCAATGGAACTGTCCGGGAACACCGCCCCGCGCACCAGCTTTTTGTCCCAGCCGCCGTCGAGCGTGTTGGCCGTGATCGGTTTGACGACCGGTCGCGCAACGACCGGCTTGGCGCCCGCGCGCACCGCGTACGGCGTGACGATCGTGCGGACGAGCGGCTTCACCCGCCCCATCGGCGCAGGTGGCGCCGGTACGACCTTGCCGTTGGGCCCGATCAGCGGCTTCGGCGGCGGTGGCAACGGCGGCGCGCGGTCCGGAACACGGACGGCGACCACGCGCATGGGACGAACGCTCGCCATCACCCGCGCCCATAGCTGCGCCTCGTCAGGGTTGAGGGGTCGGCCCGCCATCTTGCGCCCCATTCGCTGGACCGTTGAAACGCTGGCCGTTGAGCCGCTGGACCGTGCCGATCGGCAGCAACAGGAACGCACTGCCCCGCCCGGCCATGCCGCCCGCGGTCGACTCCGCCGCCGGGCCAGCGCCCCAGAACGTATCGAACCGGTTGCTGCCCTTGATCGCGCCGCCGGTATCCTGCGCGACCCACAAGCCGCTCGCATCCTGGCGGTCGAGCGACAGGAAGACCGGCGCACCAAGCGGTACGAACTTGACGTCGGCGGCTGCACTGACCTGACCGGTGACCGGCAAGCCGAGTGCCCCCAGCGGTGCCCCCTCCAGTTCGCGGAAGAACACGAAGCTCTTGTTCTCGCGCATGATCGCCTGTCCCTCGGCGGGATGCGCGTGGAGCCACGCGACGATCCCCTGCATCGAGGTCTGGCCTGGCTGGAGCAACCCGCGCGACTTCATCAGCGCGCCGATGCCGGTATAGTCGCGGCCGTTCTGCGTCGCATAGCCGATCCGGAGGATCTCGCCGTCGGGCAGCCGCAGCCGCCCCGAGCCCTGGATCTGAAGGAAGAACAACTCGACCGGATCGCGCGCCCAGGCCAGAATCGGCGCCCGCCCCGTGATCGCGCCCTGCTCAATGGCGGTCCGATCGTAATACGGCACTAGGTTGCTGCGATCGACCCGACCGCGGACCTTCTTGCCCTTCAAACTTGTCGAGAATGCGCCGAGGTCGACATCGATCAGGTCGTTCGGCCGTCCGTAGATCGGCGCATACCCATCGCGGCGCTCGAGCGACCCTGCGATCTCGGGCTCGTAATAGCCGGTAGCGAACGCCTTTCCGTCGCCAACCTGCACTGCTTCGAACCATTGGGAAAAGAAATTACGAGCACTACCGCGGGGAACGGACGTGGCAGCGGTACAAGCCGGCTGCCAATCGGCGCCGCGCGTGAGGCCGGACGCGTCGGAGCGTCGCATCAACGACGGGCAACTCGTCATGAACGCCGACAACGCCGATTGCGCCTGCGTCTCGTCGATCGGCAGGCTCGCGATCGTCGGACCGACAGCGACTCCGGCGGCAGCGGCATTGATGGGTGCCAACGGCGCGACGACCGGCACCGGCAAAAGTGGTACTGCGCCGACAATCCGGGCCGGCATCTGGATGCCGCGAATATTCGGGGATGCGCCGGTATCGCGGGAGGGATGTACACGCACCGGTTCACGCGACGGCTCGCGTTCGGTCGTGCCGCCGCGATCAACCGGCGCCGGCCCCGAGCGCGGCGGCTCCACCCCACCGACACATGCGCTCAACAACAGCGACAGACCTAATCCACCGAGCGCCGCTTTTCCGAAGCGCGCCCCCCCGACGTGCATCGTCACGCCTCGTCGGTATCCGCAAGCTTCCAGTTCGGATCGTTGCTTTTCAACGTCCGTGCGAAGGTCCAGACGTCATGGGTCTCGACCGCGTCCGTCAGCGAGCCTGCAAGGACATTGCCCTCACCGTCACGCGTGACCGCAGCGATGTCCGCATCGAACCGTACCGTAATCCGGGCATCGCGCCCGGACACGCCGGCATCGGAGATCATCGCACGTTCGATCGAGACGAGACGGTTGTCGAGCACTTCGCCAGCCTCGATCCGGGCCGCGATAGCGTCCGCGAACGCCGCACGAACATCGTCCTCCGCGAGATACCCGAGCTGCTCCTCGTCGCCCTTCCAGAACGCCTCCAACACCATCCGATACGCTGCCTGCGCACCTTCGAGGAACTGGCTGACGTCGAACCCGGGTTCGGCCGCGACGATCGAACGCAAGCCGGCCTCGGCTCGCAGTTCGATGTTGCGGCTGGCGATCTCGCGTGGCTCCGGCGCCGCATCGACCGTTCGCGGAACGGCGGCGAGCGCGGGACGGTCCTCGGCCGCACGCGGCAAGGGCTGTTCATGGCCCGTCCGCTTGCCGAGCACGCTGTAGAGTCGCATCGCCAAGAAGCCTGCAACCATCGCGAGAAGAACTACGTAAAACAACCGTGCCTCCGATCTTCGGGCTAACATAGGCCAAAGCTGTGCTTATTCAAACCCGCGCCCGTTGAAACGCTTGGTCGGCACTGCTACTCGCAGCGTCCTGACCGATATGAACGCGCAGGCGTGCCACTTCGGTCCCAATCTCACGCTTCTTCGCAAGGACACGACGAATGGACGATCAGGACAACGGCGTCACCACGCCCGACCAGGCTTTCGCAAACGGCGAGGACACGATCCCCGCGGCCGGGCTGATCTCGCAATACGTCAAGGACCTGTCGTTCGAGAATCCGAACGCCCCCGCCGTCTACCAGAACCAGACCCCGCCGGCGATCGACGTGCAGTTCAACATCGGCGCTGCGCAGGTCGGCGACGAAGTACACGAGGTCGTGCTGAAGATCGACGTCCGCGCCGAGAGCGAAGGCCAGGTCGCGTTCATCGTCGATCTTTCGTACGCGGGCCTGTTCGGGCTGCGCAACATCCCGGCCGAGCATGTCCAGCCGTTCCTGCTGGGCGAGGCGCCGCGCCTGCTGTTCCCGTTCGCCCGCCGCGTGCTGTCGGATGCCGTACGTGACGGTGGCTTTCCGCCGCTGCTGCTTGAGCCGATCGATTTCTCGCAGCTGTACCTCCAGCAGTCCGAGCAGCAGGGCATCCAGCCCAACGTCGGCGATTTCGGCCAGGCCTGAACGAACCGGGGGCGGAGCGCGCATAAATGAACCTTACCAAGGCGCTGGGATCGGTCGGCGGGCTGACGCTCGCCAGCCGCGTCCTGGGCCTCGTGCGCGACTCGCTGTTCGCGCGGTTCGTCGGCGCCGGGTTCGCGTCCGACGCGTTCCTGATCGCGTTCCGCCTCCCCAACATGTTCCGCGCGTTGTTCGCGGAGGGGGCGTTCTCCGCGGCGTTCATCCCGATGTTCAATCGGAAGGTCGGCGACAAGGACGGGCGCGGGCTGCCCGACGGGATCGCGTTCGCCGAGGACGCGCTGTCGGTGCTGCTGCCGACGCTGATCCTGATGACCGTGATCTTCGAACTCGCGGCGTGGCCGATGACGTGGCTGCTCACCTTCGGGTTCAACGGCGCGAGCGCAGAGCGGTTCGACTATGTCGTCCACCTGTCGCGGATCACCCTGCCCTATCTGCTGCTGATCAGCCTCGTGTCGCTGCTCGGCGGCATCCTCAATTCGCTGCACAAGTTCTGGATCAATGCGGCGGCCCCGATCCTGCTGAACGCGACGTTGATCGCGGCGCTGCTGCTGTTCCACGAGCATCAGCCTCTGCTGACCGCGCGCAACCAGGCGATCGCAGTCACGGTATCGGGCGCGTTACAGCTTCTGTGGCTGATCTGGGCGTGCCGCGCGTCGGGCGTGAAGCTTCGCCTCAAGCGCCCGCAGCTCAATCCCGACGTTAAAAAACTCATGGCGCTGATCTGGCCCGCTGCCGCTGGCGCGGGTGCGGTCCAGATCAATCTCGTCGTCTCGACCGCGCTCGCCGCCGCCTTGCTGCCGGCAGGATCGGTCTCGTACATCTATTTCGCGGACCGGCTGAACCAGCTCCCGCTCGGGCTGATCGGAATCGGTCTCGGCACCGTCCTGCTGCCGACGATCTCGCGCCAGCTCGGTCGCGGCGAGGATGCCGAGGCGATGGCGACGCAGAACCGCGGCATGGAACTGGCGCTGTTCCTGACCCTCCCCGCAACAGTCGCGCTGATCGTCTGCGGGGTGCCGATCGTCGGCGCGCTGTTCCAGCACGGCAAGTTCGCGCTCGACGATAGCGTGTTGACCGCGCAGGCGCTCGCCGCCTTCTCGATCGGGCTGCCGTCGTATATTCTCGTGAAGGTGCTGACGCCGGGCTATTACGCGCGTTCGGACACGCGCACGCCGGTCCGCTATGCGACGATGTCGATGGTCGTGAACCTCGTCCTCAACCTGGCCTTTATCAAGCCGCTCGGGCACATGGGTCCGCCACTCGCCACCGCGATCGCCAGCACGGTGAACGTCGCGATGCTGTACCGTACGCTCGTCCGGCGCGGACATTTCACGCCCGACGCGCGGCTCCGGAGGCGGACGTGGCGGCTGCTCGTCGCCGCGCTGATCATGGGCGTGGTGATGTATTTCCTGAACGACCTGTTCCAGCCGTTCGTGACCGGCACCAGCATACAGCGCTGGGGAGCGATGCTGGTGCTGGTGACGACCGGCGGGGTCGTCTATGCGATCGCGACATTGCTCACCGGCGCGTTCCGGCTGGGCGACATCTCCACGCTATTGCGTCGTTCCAGATAGGTTTTCCCATGCACGCCCCTGTTCAACGGGTTGTTTCCGGCATCCAGCCAACCGGCAATCTCCACCTCGGCAATTACCTCGGCGCGATCCGGCAGTGGACCGCGTTGCAGGACGGCATGGCGGCGGGCGACGAATGCCTGTTCTTCCTCGCCGATCTCCATGCGCTGACCGTCGCGATCGATCCGAAGGTGCTCGCCGGCAATACCGTCGAGATGGCGGCGGTGCTGATCGCGTCCGGGATCGATCCGGACCGGTCGATCCTGTTCAACCAGGCGCGCGTCACCGCGCACAGCGAACTCGCCTGGATCCTGAACGGCACGGCGCGCGTCGGCTGGCTGAACCGGATGACGCAGTGGAAGGACAAGGCGGGCAAGAACCGCGAGGGTGCCAGTGTCGGGCTGTTCGCCTATCCGGTGCTGCAGGCGGCCGACGTGCTGCTCTACAACGCGACGCACGTGCCCGTCGGCGAGGACCAGAAACAGCATCTCGAGCTCGCGCGCGACATCGCGACGAAGTTCAACGGCGATTTCGGCGTCGACCTGTTCACGCTGCCCGCGCCGCTCGTCAGCAAGGCCGCGCCGCGGATCATGTCGCTCCGGGACGGATCGGCCAAGATGTCGAAATCGGACCCTTCGGACGCCTCGCGGATCAACCTGATCGACGGCGACGACGTGATCGTCCAGAAACTCAAAAAGGCGAAGAGCGACGCCGAGCTGCTGCCCGAGACGGCCGACGGCCTGGCCGACCGTCCCGAGGCACGGAACCTGGTGACGATCTACGCGGCGCTAGCCGACAGTTCGACCGACGCCGTGCTCGGCGAGTTCGCCGGCAAGGGGTTCGGTGCGTTCAAGCCGGCACTGGCCGATCTCGCGGTCGCGACGCTAGGACCGATCCGCGACCGGATGCTGAGGCTGCTGGACGATCGGGTCGCGGTCGCGCGGACGCTCGAGCGCGGCGCGGAGCGGGCGCGGGCGCTCGCAGCCCCGACGCTTCACGCGGCACAAATGGCGGTCGGCCTTCAGGTCTGAGGCGGTAGAGGCACCGGCGCCGGCAGCGGCAGCGGCACCGGGCGACCGCAATGCCAGCGCCGCATCAGCGCCCGGCCATTGGTCAGGTGCCGTTCGTATTTCCCCGCATCGCCGCCGAACATGATCCCCAGGGGTCGCGCCTGGACCTGATCGAACACCATGACGCTGCCGGTCGTACACAGTCGGTGCAGATCGGCCAGGGACACATAGCTCATGTCGAGCAGGATCGGCTGCGCGATCGGCCCGTCCAGCCGAGCAAGATCCTCGATGAAGGCACCGCCTCGCCCGTCGATCAGCACCACGTCCGCGTCCGCACCGCGCAACAGCCGATAGGCTGTCGCATAAGGGTGAAGGAACCGGTGCGACAGCGTCAGCGCCAGCGGCGCGGTGAACACGATCGCGAACCCGCACGCCGCCCACAGGAGCACGGCCGGTATCGATCGGCCACGCTGCGTCGACAGCCGGACCCAGCCACCCGCCGCCAACAGGCAGAAGCACGGGATCACGCCGTGCAGATAGCGATAGCCATAGCCCAGCCCCTGATACAGCATCAGCAGCAGCCCGATCATGCACGACACCGCGAACGCGACCGCGATCGTCGGCTTCCCCTCGTCGTCCTGCAGCCCGCGTGCGCCGACGAACGCGAGCGGTAGCAGCAGGATGTTCTGCCACGCCGCGAACCGCGCGAGATTGCTGATCGGCTGGAGATCGCCGATCCGGTCGGCCGCCCGCCTGATCTGCAGGTAGAACGGGATCTCGGGACCGGCGACGAACGGCAACGGCCCGAATGCCAGCGCGAGCAGGTACCGGGAATAGACCTGGTCCCAGAACACCAGATAACCGAAGCACGCGCCCGCATACAGCAGCGCCGTGCGTCGCCGTCCGCTCGCCAGGTCCCAGACGATGAAGCCCGAGACGAACAGGATGTGGAACTGGATCTGGTGGAGTCCGCTCGCCAGCAGTCCGATGGCGATCGCGACGACATGCCCCATCAGGTCTCGGCGCAGATAGAAGACGAGCCACAATGCGTTCAGCGCGAAATGCGCGGTCATCGCAAACGGCGTCATCGCGGTCGCGACGACCTGCGTCGACGTCAGCGCCAGCACGACGGCAACGGTTGCCGCGTCGCGCCGGTCCGGCCAGATCTTCCGCGCCGACGTCCATAGCGCGGCGCACCCGATCACCAGCAGGATCGGCCCCGCGAGAAACCGGTCCCCGAGCAAGCCGGCACCGGCCCGCAACAGCGAATTGCCCGGCAGATACCCCGGCATCCAAATCCCGTTCGCAGCCCACCCACCGGTCCACGGCATCATCGCCTCGGCCAGCGAGTTCAGTCCTCGTGGCACCGCGCGCGCCATTTCTCCGCGCTGGAACGTCTCGGCTGCGAACTCGGCGATCGCCTCGTCCCGCGACAGCGCGTAATGCTCCATGACGACGAACGACCCGGCATAGGCCAGCACCGCGATCAGCAGCGTCGCACCGGCCAGATGCCATGGCCCGAGGGCAAGCGGTCGGTCGCCGACATCGAACCGCGACAGGACGCACAGCATGAGCCCGCCTGCGCCGAGCAGCCAGAAATCCTGGTGGAAGAAATAATACTCGATCAGCGTGCCCGGAACCGAGCGCGGGATCGTGAACGCCGCCAGCGCGCACAATAGCAATGCCGCGATCCCCGAGCGCAACAACAAGGTCGCGACCGGGTCTGCGTCGGACCTGCCTGGGATCGATACTGCCATGACGGTCGGTATCGGCGCGCGTCGTTAAGATCGCGTTAGCCAAGTACCGTCGGCTTAGCCTTCCAGCTCGCGCATCAGCACGCGGACAGCCGCATCGATATCGCGATCCGAGTCGCGCAGCTCCTCGATCTTCCGCACCGCGTGAATCACCGTCGAGTGATCGCGACCGCCGAACTTGCGCCCGATCTCGGGAAGCGAACGTGTCGTCAGCCGCTTGGCCAGGTACATCGCGATCTGGCGGGGCCGTGCCACCGCCCGCGCGCGTCGTGCCGAAATCAGGTCGAGCGGCTTCAGCTCGAAATGCGCGGACACCAGCTTCTGGATCTCGTCGATCGTCACGCGCTTCTGAGCGCCGCGAAGAACTTCGCCGAGCGTCGCGACCGCGAAGTCGAGATCGATCGTGTCGCCGGTCAGCTGCGCATACGCGACGACGCGGTTGAGCGCGCCTTCCAGCTCGCGGATGTTCGCGTGAATGCGCGCGGCAAGCAGGTCGAGTACATCGGTCGGTACGCGCATGTCGGGCAGGTCGACCAGCTTCCGGTCGAGGATCGTCCGGCGCAGCGTCAGGTCGGGCGCCTTGATGTCCGCCACGAGGCCGACCGACATCCGGCTGACGATCCGCGCCTCGACGCCTTCGAGCGCCTGCGGGCAGCGATCGGCGGAGATTACCAGCCGCTTGCCCGCCGCCATGATCTCGTTGACGGTGTGGAAGAATTCTTCCTGCGTCGCGTCCTTGCCGGCGATGAACTGGAGGTCGTCGATGAGCAGCAGGTCGGCCCCGCGCAGACGCTGCTTGAACGCATGCGTGTCGCGCGCGCGCATCGACGCGACGAAGTCGTACATGAACCGCTCGGCGGACATGCACAGCACGATGGCGTGCGGGTTATGCTCGAGGAACGCGTGGCCGATCGCGTGCATGAGGTGGGTCTTGCCCTGCCCCGTACCGCTGTGGAGGAACAGCGGGCTGAAGCGAACCGGCCCCGGCTCGGCAAGCACCTTGGCCGCGTTGAACGCGACCTTGTTGGACGGATCGACGACAAATCGCGCGAACGTATAGCGTGGATCGAGCGGCGGACGTTCAGCGGGCACGCCGACCGGCGCCGAGGCGACAACGGGCGCCGGCGCGGGCTTCAGCGACGGATCGACACCGAACTTCATCGACGCCTGCACCGGCTCGGCGACCGGCTTAGGGGCGGGCATGGCCTCGACCGGCAGCGGATCTGCAACGGGCTTGGGAGCGACGGCGTCAGCCACCGGCTCGATCGCCAGCACGACGGGTGCGCGGCCCGGTGTCCGGGTCTCGATCTGGACGGTGCGGATGTTGGGCAGGATCTGCTTGAATTCGAGCACGAGTCGGTCGGCGTAGTGATTGCGGACCCAGTTGGTCATGAATGCCGACGGCAGCGCGAGACGGATCGTGTCGCGGTCCTCGCCGGGAATCAGTTCGATCGGCTTCAGCCACTGTTCGAACAGCCGCGCACCGGCCGACTCGCGCAAGGCTGCACGAACGCGGGCCCAGGCCTTTTCGGCCTCGCTCGCATGCGTCACAGATCCTTGCCACTTCGTCACGCGCACACTTCTCCGACCCCGCGAGATTGCTCGCGCGGGTGATATAGCCCCGACAGAAAATGGTCCCCCTGACGACCCCAAGGGTCATCCGGCATCTTCGCCCTGTTTGTTGATGCAGCGGTGGAAACCACCGTCGCTGTGAGCCCCGTTATGAAGCGATCGGCGATCCGAGCAAGGCCCCGAGGCGTCACATTTTCGAAATAAAGCGGGTTGACTTGATCAAGCCGCGGAAATGCGTCGATATTTTTATAAGTCGCTGTCTTTACGCATTTTTTGCTATTTCTGCTGTTGCGTGACTTGACTTCGCGCCACTCGAATCGCGGGGAATCCGTGGGTTACGCACCGCCGCACTTGGTTCCCTTCGCAGACGCAAAAAACCCGCCGGGAAGGTCCCGGCGGGTGATCCGCTTCGCCAATGATCTGGCAATGATCGGTCGCTTAGGCGAGCCCGGTCACGGCCTTGGTCAGACGCGCGAACTTGCGGCTCGCGGTGTTCTTGTGCAGCACGCCCTTGGCGACGCCACGCTGCAGTTCAGGCTGTGCGGCCGCGAGTGCGGTGGTCGCTGCGCCCTTGTCGCCCGATGCCAGTGCGGCCTCGACCTTCTTGATGAAGGTACGGATACGGCCGACGCGGTTGCCGTTCACTTCCGCGCGACGGTCGTTACGACGGATACGCTTTTTCGCCTGCGGCGTGTTCGCCATGAAGCCCTCTGGATGTTCGAATGAATAAAAAGGGGCGCCGGATTGCTCCTACGCCCTCTCGAAGCCGCGGCCCTACCCACTTTGCTCCAGCGCGTCAACCGAAAGGCTCAGCCGCGTTGGCACTTCGCACACCAGAAGGTCGAGCGCCCGCCCTCGGTACGCCGTTTGACGACGGCACCGCATTCGCACGCCTCCCCTTCACGCCCATAGACGCGCCATTGTTTAGAGAAATAGCCGAGTTCGCCGTCCGGCCGGACGTAGTCCCGGAGCGAAGACCCGCCCGCCAGGATCGCAGCCGTCAGCACCGTCCGAATCGCCTCGACGAGTCGCTCGAGTCGAAACAGCGAGATCCGCCCCGCCGCACGTGACGGCGCGATCTTCGCCATGTGCAGCGCCTCGCACACATAGATGTTGCCGAGCCCCGCGACGATTCGCTGGTCGAGCAGCATCGCCTTGATCGACGCCCCCCGCCCTTCGAGCGCCTCCAGCAGATAGGCCGCGGTCAGGTCGGGCCCGAGCGGCTCCGGCCCCATGCTGAGGAATGGCGGGTAATTCGCGATGTCGTCGGTCGCCCACAGATCGAGAAAACCGAATCGCCGCGGATCGTTGAGCGCGACCGTCCGCCCCGCCGCGGTGCCGATCAGCAGATGATCGTGCGTCAGCAATTCGCTCGGATCGACTCGCCAACGCCCCGACATGCCGAGATGGAAGACGAGCGTATCGCCGCGATCGGTATCGATCAGCCCGTATTTGGCGCGGCGGCCCAGATGCGTCACGGTCGCCCCGGTCATCCGCTGGCGCAGGTCGACCGGGATCGCTTTGCGCAGGTCGGCGCGGCGCGGCTCGACCGAGGTCAGGCGCTGGCCCTTCAGCACGGGCTCAAGCCCACGCACGGTGGTTTCGACTTCTGGTAATTCTGGCACGGGTTGCAGCTAGGTTGCGTTTGCTCGCGCCACAAGGCGCGGCTAGAGCGCAGGATATGAACGACTTGATCGCGCCCGCGCCCGCACTCACGCCCGATACCGTCTCCTTCGGCTACGAAGACATCCCCGCCACCGAGAAGACCGCCCGCGTCGGCGGCGTCTTCTCGAACGTCGCCGGGAAATACGACCTGATGAACGATGCGATGTCGGGCGGCATGCACCGCCTGTGGAAGGACCGCTTCGTCCGCCGCGTAAAGCCGCGCGAAGGCGAGCAGATCCTCGACATGGCCGGCGGCACGGGCGACATCGCCTTCCGCATGGAGCCGTCGGGCGCGTCGATCACGGTTGCCGACATCAACCCGCAGATGCTCGAAGTCGGCATGCAGCGCGCGCAGAAGCGCGGCATCGACGGCCTCGTCTGGACCGAAGCCAATGCGGAAACGCTGACCTTCCCCGACAAGTTCTTCGACGCGTACACGATCGCGTTCGGCATCCGTAACGTGACCGATATCCCGAAGGCTCTCCGCGAGGCGCACCGTGTGTTGCGGCGTGGCGGACGCTTCTACTGCCTCGAATTCTCGACCACCGTGTGGCCCGGGTTCGCTGAGGTGTACGACGCCTATTCGCACAAGATGGTCCCGAAGCTCGGCCAACTGCTCGCACAGGACGCCGACAGCTACCGCTACCTGATCGAGTCGATCCGTCGCTTCCCCGACATGCCCAAGTTCAAGGGCATGATCGCGGACGCGGGCTTCGTGCAGACGAAGGTCGAACCGTTGCTGGGCGGACTGGTAGCAATCCACAGCGGGTGGAAGATCTAGTGATCACGCGAAGTCGCGAAGACGCGAAGATTTGTTCACGCGGAGACGCGGAGACGCGGAGAGTAAGTAGGCGCGAAGGCGCCGGGTCTTTTGCGCGACAGCGCTATGCTACCTCTTCGCTGACGGTGAAAAGCCGCATTCGCGGCGTAGCGCCATACCTCCGCGCCCCCGCGCCTCTGCGCGAACCACTTCTTCTTTCTCTCCGCGGCTCCGCGTCTCCGCGTGAACCACTCTATCTTCGCGCCTTCGCGCCTTCGCGTGAACAAAACTCTTCTCAACGCGCCCTCGCCCAGTGACCGCGTCCACAACCCACGTCTGGCGCCTCCTGAAATGGGGCCGCATACTCGCTCGCCACGGCGCACTGCGCGGGATCGAGCGCGATCCGAACACCCCCGCCCCCGTCCGCCGCCTCGCACGCATCGCCAGGTTCGGCGCGCGCGTGCCCGCGGTGCCACGCTATGCGGATGCGTTCCAGGCGATCGGTCCCGCCGCGATCAAGCTCGGGCAGACGCTCGCCACGCGGCCGGATCTCGTCGGCGAGGACGCCGCGCATGACCTGCTAAGGTTGCAGGACCAGCTCTCCCCCGTCCCCTACGCGACTATCGAGGCGGCGATGCTGGCGAGCTTCGGCAAGCCGCTGGAAACGTTGTTCTCGCGGATCGAGCCGATCCCGGTCGGTGCCGCATCGATCGCGCAGGTCCACCGCGCCGTCACGACCGACGGCCGCCACGTCGCGGTCAAGGTCCTCCGCCCCGGCGTCGAGGACGATTTCGCGCGCGCGATCGATACCTACAGCTGGGCCGCAGCGCAACTCGAGGCGCTCAGCCCCGAGGCAATGCGTCTACGTCCGCGCCTGACGATTGAGACGTTCAAGCGCTGGACCCTGCGCGAACTCAACTTCCGGCGCGAGGCCGCGTCGGCGTCCGAACTCGCGGAGGGCATGACCGCCGAGCCCGATTTTGTCATTCCCGCGATCGACTGGGCACGATCGACCGCCAAGGTCATGACGATCGAGTGGATCGACGGCATCAAGCTGTCCGACCGACCCGCGCTCGTCGCCGCCGGCTACGACCTCCCAGCGCTCGCACAGACGTTGGTCCGCGCGTTCCTCCGCCAGGCGATTGCCGACGGGTTCTTCCACGCCGACATGCACCAGGGAAACCTGTTCGCGCTCCCCGGCAACAAGATCGCCGCGATCGACTTCGGCATCATGGGTCGGATCGACCGCCGCGCGCGCGTCTGGCTCGCCGAGATCCTCTACGGGCTGATAACCGGCAATTATAAGCGCGTCGCTGAGATCCATTTCGAGGCAGGCTACGTCCCCGCGCACCACGACGTCGCGGAGTTCGCCACCGCGCTCAGGGCCGTCGGCGAGCCGATGCGCGGGTTGCCGGTCAAGGACATGTCGATCGGCATGATGCTCGACAGCCTGTTCTCGATCACGCGCGATTTCGACATGGTGACGCAGCCGCATCTGCTGCTGCTCCAGAAGACGATGGTGATGGTCGAGGGCGTCGCGACCAGCCTCAACCCCGACATCAACCTATGGGAAGCCGCCGAGCCGTTCGTCCGCGACTGGATCCGCGGCGAGCTTGGGCCGGAGGCGATGATCGCCGATCGCCTGATCGAGGATTTCCGCACGCTGACCCGGCTCCCGGAGCTGGTCCGCCGGATCGAGGCGCATTACCCCGCCCCCGGTGGCGCACCCCCGACGATGCCGTTGCGCGAGATCGAGGTCATACGAATCGGTGGCGGCTGGCGCTACGGCCTCGTCGCGGTGCTCGCTGCCGCGGCCGGGGTCGCGGCGACGCTGCTTTTTGGATGACGGCATGACGACGCGCCGCGCCGCGCCGATATGGACGACCGGCGCGACCCGGTTCGCAGGCATGCCGAGAACGCATGCCCGGATCGGGCTCGCACTGTTGCTGATCTTCCTGGCGGCCTGCCTCAGCGCGGTCACGTCGCCGGGCCCTCGCCCGAGCGGTGCATCCGGGTCCGTCACCGCTCCGGCGGCATCGGATCCGCCGCCCCCCGGCCAGACCGACCTGCTATTATACCAGACGGTCGTCGCCGGCATCAGGGGCGGCTCGCCCTATTACGCGGTCGTCGCCGGCATCAGGGGCGGCTCGCCCTATTACGCGGTCGTCGCCGAAACGCACCGCATGGGGCATTATCCGCTCAAGCCATTCTTCACGGTCCGCCTGCCGACCCTGGCGGTCGTCGAGGCAGCATTGCCGCCGATGGTGCTGAACCTGCTCCTGTTGCTCTTGTGCGTCGGGACGATACTGGCGTGGGTCGCGCGGGTCCGTCCGGAAATGACCGGCCTCGTGCCACTCGCCGTGGCGGGCCTGCTCGTCCTTGCCGGCCTTTATGTGAACCTCGACCCCGGCTTCGTGGTGTTCCATGAGATCTGGGCAGGCCCGCTGATCGCGTTGTCGCTCGCGGTACGCCGTCCCGGCCGCTGGCTGCCCGCGGTCGCGTTCGGACTGTCGGCGATGCTGATCCGCGAGACCGCGTTGCTGTACGTCGCGATCATGGCGGTGTTCGCGTGGCTCGATGGCGAGCGCCGCGAGACGTTCGGCTGGCTCGGCGCGATCGCGATCTTCGCCGTGGTCCTTGCCGCCCACGCGCACGCGGTCTCGCTGGTCAGCGGCCCGCTCGACCGCGTGTCGCAAGGCTGGAGCGGGCTCGAAGGGTTCGGGTTCTACGTCCGGCTCGCAACCATCTCGTCGGGGCTCGACATCCTGCCGCAATGGCTCGCCTCGCTGGTCCTTGGCATGGCGCTGTTCGGCTGGCTCGCGTGGCGCGATGCGGTCGCGACGCGTGCGCTGGTCGTGTTCGCCGCCTATGCCGCGTTGATCTCGCTGTTTGCCAGGAGCGACAATTTCTACTGGGCGCTGATGACCACGCCGGTGCTGCTCGTCGGGCTGGTGTTCGCGGTCGACGGCCTGCGCGACATGATTGCCGCCGCGCGCGATACCCGGCGCATTACGGTGACACGCGTTATCCGCTAGAGTTGCGAGCATGAAACGCATCCTCCTGATCGTCGGTGGCGGGATCGCCGCCTACAAGGCCGCCGAACTGATCCGCCTGTTCAAGACGCGCGGATACGCGGTGCGCTGCGTGATGACCGAGGCGGCGCATCACTTCGTCACGCCCATGACGCTCGCCGCCCTCAGCGAGGACAAGGTCTACACCACGCTCTGGGACCTCAAGGACGAGGCCGAGATGGGCCATATCCAGCTCAGCCGCGAGGCGGACCTGATCGTCGTCGCGCCCGCCACCGCGGACCTGATGGCGCGGATGACGGCAGGCCTCGCGAATGACCTCGCGACGACGCTGCTGCTCGCGACGGACAAGCCCGTTCTGGTGGCCCCGGCGATGAACGTCCGGATGTGGACCCACGCCGCGACCCTGCGCAACGTGGCGCAATTACGCGCCGACGGCGTGACGGTGATGACGCCCGACGAGGGTATCATGGCGTGCGGCGAATACGGCCCCGGCCGCTTGCCCGAGCCGCCCGCGATCGTCGCCGCGATCGAGGCGATGCTCGCCCCGACCCCGCCGAAGCGCCTGGCGGGGCGCCATGTCCTCGTCACCGCCGGACCGACGCACGAGCCGATCGACCCGGTGCGCTACATCGCCAACCGTTCTTCGGGCAAACAAGGCTTCGCGATCGCCGCAGCACTGGCGCGGCTCGGTGCGCGCGTGACGCTGGTCGCGGGCCCCGTAAGCTTGCCGACGCCGCCCGCGGTCGACCGGATCGACGTCGAGACCGCACGCGAGATGGCGGACGCGGTCGACCGCGCGCTGCCCGCCGATGCCGCCGTCATGGTCGCCGCCGTCGCCGATTGGCACGTCGAATCCGTTCCGCAGAAAATCAAGAAGGGCGACGCCACGCCGACGCTGACGCTCGCGGAAAATCCCGATATCCTCGCGACCTTGGCGCGCAGCCCGCGCCGCCCCCGCCTCCTGATCGGGTTCGCCGCCGAAACCGAGCACGTGATCAAACATGCCGTCGCAAAGCGCGTGCGCAAGACCGCGGACTGGATCGTCGCCAACGACGTATCGGGCGACGTGATGGGCGGCGCGGACAACAGCGTCCACCTCGTCACCGAAGCCGGCGTCGAGAGCTGGGAGCGTCTTCCCAAGGATGCGGTCGCCGCACGACTGGCGGACCGCATCGCCGATGCGCTAGAAGCCGCGTCATGATCCGTATAGAACTGAAGCGCCTGCCGCACGGCAAAGGCCTGCCGTTGCCCGGCTACGCGACCGAGGGGGCCGCCGGAATGGACGTCGTCTCCGCAGAGGCACTGACGCTCGCCCCCGGCGAACGCGCCGCGGTCGCGACCGGCTTTGCGATCGCCATTCCCGCCGGCCACGAGGTCCAGGTCCGTCCGCGCTCCGGCCTCGCGCTGAAGCACGGCGTCACCTGCCTGAACACGCCCGGCACGATCGACAGCGACTATCGCGGCGAAGTGAAGGTGATTCTCGCCAATCTCGGCTCGGCGCCGTTCGCGATCGCGCGCGGCGACCGGATCGCGCAGCTCGTGCCCGCCATTGTCCTCCGCGCGACGCTCGACGAAGTCGTGACGCTCGACGACACCTCGCGCGGTGCAGGCGGGTTCGGATCGACCGGGCGATGATCGGCCCCTTCCTCGCGCTTCTCCAGGTCGTCGCCCTTCCCGGTTCGGCCGTACCGCCCCCCCCTGCACCGACGTATCCAACCATGCCATCCGGCGGGGCGGCCTCGACGAGCGTGCCGCTCCCGCCGCAGGATTGGAGCACCCTGCCGGTTCTGCGGATCCGTCAACGTTCGACGACGCTCGCCAACACGTCGGCCTATGTCCATGCCGAGGTCGTGGCGGGACGGTGCACGAAGGCCAGCCGGACGGCGCAGGGGTGGACGCTGAGCGTCGACCTTGCCGTGTTGATGACCTCCGAAGGCCGCGTGCGACGGATCACGCCGCGCGCGATCGATTGCCCGACGGTCGAGCAATATGCGGCCGGCGTCATCCTTGGCGCGCGCGATGCGATCGACGTGATCGATACGGATACCGACACTTGGTATCGCACCAGCCTGACGTTCGCCTGGGGCGCATGATCCTCTCCGACGACGAACTCACCCGGTATGCGCGGCATATCGTCCTCAAGGAATTCGGCGGCAGCGGGCAGGCGCGACTGAAGGCGGCGACCGTGGTGATCGTCGGGGCCGGCGGCATCGGCTCGCCTGCGATCCAGTATCTCGGCGCAGCGGGCGTCGGGCGACTGATCCTGGTCGACGACGACAGCGTCGAGCCGTCCAACCTGCAACGACAGACGATCTTCACGACCGCGGACACCGGCGTTGCCAAGGTGGACGCGGCAGCGGGGGCGGTACGCCGGATCAACCCGCATGTCGCCGTCGAGACTCATTGCCTGCGGATCGATCGGGCAAACGTCGCGAGCCTGTTGGCCGGGGCCGACGTCGTCCTCGACGGCTGCGATAATTTCGCGACTCGCTTCTGCGTCGCCGATGCCGCGTACGCGCTTGGCATTCCACTGGTTTCAGCGGCGGTCGGCCAGTTCGAAGGGCAGCTGGCAACCTATCGCGGCTGGGAAGCGGACAAGCCCTGTTATCGCTGTTTCGTCGGCGAGGATCCCGAGCGTGCCGAGACCAGCTGTGCCGAGGATGGTGTACTTGGCCCCGTCACCGGCGTCGTCGGCAGCCTCGCCGCGCTTGAGGTGCTTCGCGCGATTGCCCCCTTCGGCGACGATCCGGCCGGCAAATTGCTGTTGATCGATCTACTAGCGCTCCGCTTCCGTTCGATCCGCCTGCCGAAAGATCCTGGTTGCAGTGCGTGCGGAAAAAGAGAGCCTACGCTGTAAGTTAGCCTACGAAGTGCGCTAAGCTGCGGCATCGCTTCGGCAAATAACTACTATGGCAGTGTTCATAGTGCATAGTAGTTCTTTTGCATCGCGGTATTTCGCGGTAATGCTGCGTGCAAGGGGGACTGCACGCGTGTCCAATAGGTCTATGAACGTAGAGGACAAGCTAATCGATCGGTCGGCAAGATCCGTCGGTGAGAAGAGGATCGTCCGGACTTGGCGGCCGAGCGCGTCGGCGTTGAGGATCCGTATGATCCTTGGAATCCTGACGGTCGACATCGGATGTATCGTCGCCAGTTATCTGGCAGCGGTCTGGTTGCACGGGATGATCGCCGCCACCCCGGCATGGGCCGACGTCAACTGGATCCTGATCCTGGTCGTTCTGCTGCCGGTATTCGTGCTGACGACGCTCAACAACCAGAGCTACGCCGCCGCCAATCTTCAGGACCCGTTTCGATCGGTATCGCGAGGACTGCAAGCGTACGCCTTGGCGATCTCGGCCGTAATCTTCATCGCCTTCTGTCTCAAGACGAGCGACTCGTTCCCCCGCCTAGTCGTATCGATAGGATCGGGATTTGCTCTGGCGTCACTTGCGCTGGGGCGCTTCCTGTTCGTCCGGCACATGCACGCGATCATAGGCGGAAATCCGTTCAGTATCGTGCTGTTGCACGACCCCGGGCAGCGGATTCCACAAGGCAATTTTTCGGTCGTCATATCCTCGGATGCGTATTTCGACCCCGACCGGCATGATCCGGTCATGTATGATCGCCTGGCGCAATCGCTCTCGGGTGCCGATCGCGTGATCGTGGCGTGCGCGCCGCAACGCCGGCTCAGCTGGGCGCAGGCGCTGAAGGGCGCGAACATCCAGAGCGAGATCTTCATGCCTGAGCTGGATGCGCTCGCGCCGCTGGGGATCAGCGCACATGCGCAGATCCCGACGGTCATCATCGCAAACGGCCCGCTTGGCCTGTTCGATCGCTTCGTCAAACGCGGATTCGACGTCGCCCTGGCCATGGGCGCGCTGCTATTTCTAATGCCGATGCTGATCCTGATCGCGATCGCGGTGAAGATCGATTCCCCCGGCCCTGTGTTCTTTAGCCAGATACGGATCGGCCGGAGCAACCAGATGTTCCGCCTCATGAAGTTCAGGAGCATGCGTATCGACGGGTGCGATGGCGACGGCGCACGATCGACGGCGCGCGACGACGATCGCATCACGCGCGTCGGCAAGATCATCCGCAGCACCAGCATCGACGAACTGCCGCAGCTATTGAACGTGCTGAAAGGCGACATGAGCATTGTCGGGCCACGTCCGCACGCACTGGGATCGCGTGCCGCGGACAAACTGTTCTGGGAGGTCGATCAACGATACTGGCACCGCCATGCTGCCAAGCCGGGGTTGACCGGTCTGGCTCAGGTTCGCGGGTATCGCGGCGCGACCCTCTACGAGGACGATCTGCGCAATCGCCTGCAGGCCGATCTCGAATATCTCGAGCACTGGTCGATCTGGCGCGACATCAAGATCATCGTGCTCACGTTTCGCGTCTTGCTGCACCGGAACGCGTTCTAGCGGTCCGGTGCAGCGATCGCGCTGCGCAATCCGACGCCTCAGTCGGCCAGCAGCCTTGTCGCAAACTCGCGAATACCCGGCCCGATGTCGTCGCGGGCCAGCGCGATCGCCAGGTTCGCCTGAATGTAACCCGCCTTGTCGCCGCAATCATAGCGCTGACCGTCGAACGTGAACCCGTGAAACGGCTGGGTGCCGATCATCTGCGCCATCGCGTCGGTCAGCTGGATTTCGCCACCCGCGCCTTTTTCCTGCGTCTCCAAGATTTTCATGATCTCGGGCTGAAGGATGTAGCGGCCGGGGATCATCAGGTTCGACGGCGCAGTGCCGCTCTTGGGCTTCTCGACCAGCGCCGTGACCTCGGTCAGCCGACCATCGATCGCGCCCGGCGAGATGATGCCGTATTTGTCCGTTTCCGAATCCGGCACTTCGAGTGCACCGATCACGTTGCCGCCGACCTGGTTATAGGCCTCGACCATCTGCTTCAGGAAGCCGGGCTTGCCGACCATCAGTTCATCGGGAAGCAAGACCGCGAACGGCTCGTCGCCGACGATCTCGCGGGCGCACCACACGGCATGGCCGAGACCGAGCGGCTCCTGCTGCCGGACGTAGACGGGCGAGCCCGGCTTCATCCGGATATGGCTGATCGCATCGAGCGACTTGCCGCGCGCGCGCATCGTGTCTTCGAGTTCGTACGAAATGTCGAAATGATCCTCGAGCGCACCCTTGTTGCGCCCTGTGACGAAGATCATCTGCTCGATGCCCGCTTCGAGCGCTTCTTCAACGACATATTGTATCAGCGGCTTGTCGACGACGGTGAGCATTTCCTTCGGCATGGCCTTGGTTGCCGGAAGGAAGCGCGTGCCCAGTCCAGCGACCGGAAACACGGCCTTGCGCAGCGGCTTTATCGTCATTCGAAACTCCCTGTATTCTCGCTGTGTCGTCTACCGGCCGACGCTCACCCATGCAAATGCCACAGGCGGTCAATTCGGTGCAGTCCATTAGCGCGTCATTAAAGGCGTTGGGTTAGGACGTTGTCATGTCAAAGATTCTCGTCATCTTCGGTACACGTCCAGAAGCGATCAAATTGTTTCCGGTTATTCGCGCCTTGGCCGCGACCCCCGGTCTGGTCGTCCGCACCTGCGTTACGGCACAACATCGCGGTTTGCTCGATCAGGTGCTCGCGATCGCCGATCTCGTGCCGGACATCGATCTCGACCTGATGGAGCCGGGCCAGACTCTCGATCGCCTGACTGCGCGACTGCTCACGGGTCTCGGCGAAGTCATGGACGCGGAGAAGCCCGATCTCGTGATGGTTCAGGGCGATACCGCGACCGCGATGACCGGCGCGCTCGCCGCCTATTACCGCAAGGTGCCGGTCGCGCATGTCGAGGCGGGACTGCGGTCGGGCGACATCTACCAGCCCTGGCCCGAGGAGGTGAACCGCCGCATCGTCGCGCCGATCGCCGCGCTGCATTTCGCACCGACCGACACCGCCGCGAACGCTCTGCGCCGCGAGACGATCGCCGAGGCCACGATCCATGTCACCGGCAACACGGTAATCGACGCGCTGCACTGGACCGCGGACCGCGTTGCGGCGGACCCGACACTCGCAGCGGGTCTCGACGCCATCGCGGCGCGTTTCGCCGGCCAGCGCATCGTCCTGGTCACCACGCACCGGCGTGAGAATTTCGGCGACGGGATGGCGGCCATTGCTCGCGCGATCGGCCGGATCGCGGAACGCGACGACGTCGCGGTGCTGTTCCCCGTCCACCCCAACCCCAACGTCGTCTCGGTGATGGACGCGATCCTGGGCGACCGCGCGAACGTCGCCAGGATCGAACCGCTCGACTACCCGCATTTCGTCCGCGCGCTGGGCATGGCGGAGATCGTCCTGACCGATTCGGGCGGCGTGCAGGAGGAGGCACCGGCGCTCGGCAAGCCGGTGCTGGTGATGCGCGAGACAACCGAGCGGCCCGAGGGCGTGGCGGCCGGCACCGCCAAGCTGATCGGCACCGACGAGGACCGAATCGTATCGGAAATCTTTACGTTGCTGGATGACTCCGCGGTATATGCCGCGATGGCCCGCGCCCATAATCCGTTCGGGGACGGCCATGCCGCGGGTAGGATCGCAAAGACCATCGCAGAAACACTCGCAAAGGGCGCCGGGCATGCTGTCGGATACTAACCTCAACGTCGTCGTGCTCGGGCTCGGCTATATCGGGCTCCCCACCGCAGCGATCATCGCGCGGACCGGCGCGCAGGTGCTCGGCGTCGACGTGACCGAATCGGTCGTTGAGACCGTCAATTCTGGCCGCGTGCATATCGAGGAAGTCGATCTCGACGGTCTCGTCTCCGGCGTCGTCGCACGCGGCACGCTGCGCGCTTCGACCGCGATCGAGCCTGCGGACGTCTTCGTGATCGCGGTGCCGACCCCGTTCGATTCCGATCACGCCCCCAATATCCGCTATGTCCTCGATGCCGCGACCACGATCGCGTCGGTGCTCAAGACCGGTGATACGATCATTCTCGAATCGACGTCCCCGGTCGGCACCACCGAGAAGGTCCGCGATCTGCTGGCGAGCTTGCGCCCCGACCTGCGCGTACCGGGCAAGACCGGCGACCAGGCCGACATCGCGATCGCCTATTGCCCAGAGCGCGTGCTGCCCGGCCGCATTCTGGTCGAGCTGATCGACAACGACCGGGTCATCGGCGGGATCACCCCGCGGTGCGCGCGCAAGGCCTTGACCTTCTACCGCCGCTTCGTGCGCGGTGCCTGCGTGACCACGACCGCACGCGCGGCGGAAATGACCAAGCTCACCGAGAACGCGTTCCGCGACGTCAACATCGCGTTCGCCAACGAATTGTCGCTGATCGCCGACACGATGGGCGTCGACGTGTGGGAGGTGATCCGCCTCGCCAACCGTCATCCGCGCGTCAACATCCTCCAGCCCGGCCCCGGCGTCGGCGGACATTGCATCGCGGTCGATCCGTGGTTCCTGGTCCATGCGGCGCCCGACCAGACCCCGCTGATCCGCACCGCGCGGGAGGTCAACGACGGCAAGACCGACCACGTCATCGCGCAGGTCGCCGCCCTCGTCGAAGCGTCGCCGGGTGCAACGGTCGCGTGCCTGGGCCTGGCCTTCAAGGCGAACATCGACGATTTCCGCGAGAGCCCGGCGCTCAAGGTCGCCCAAGCCGTGGCGGACCAGTTCGGCGACCGGGTGCGGATCGTCGAGCCCTATGCGCAGACACTGCCGGCCGTGCTGGCGGATACCGGCGCGACGCTGATCGACGTCGATACCGCGATCGAGACGTGTTCGATCATGATCGTGCTGGTCGACCACGATGTCTTCAAGTCGATCCCGCTCGAGGAGCGCGCCGACAAGGCGGTGCTCGACACGCGCGGCATCTGGCCGGATCAGCCGCGTGCCTCGCTCCCCGCGGTTAGCGCAACGGCACGTCACGAGTCGCTAAGACTGGCGGGATGATCGGCCGCGTTGGGGTCGCCGCGATTTCTCGCGCGGCGGCTTCGAGCACGTCGGCCCGCGCCTTGGACGAGGCATGGGTACGACTGCGGAACAGTCCGCCGTCGATATTGCCACCTTTCTGACGCCAGAACCTGGGCGCGGCCATCGGATCATACCCCGCGTTCGCCAGCAGATAGATGCCGAGCAGGTCGGCCTGGTCCTCCGTCTCGCGGATCAGGCGGCCGTTGCGACCGAGTTCCGCCAGCAGGCCCCGGTTGATCTTCGCCGCGTCGAGCCTTTCGCGGTGGCGCAGGATGTTGTGCGCGAGTTCGTGCGAGACGACGACGGCGATCTCTTCGTCGGTATATCCGTCGAAGAATCGCTCGCCGATCTGGACGATCGCGCCGTCCGCGGTCGCTCCCAGGCCGCTGCCGAGCAGGATCTCGAACCGCGAACGACAGCCGGTGACCGGTTTGACCATGATCGACAACCGCCGTCCGCCGCGAAGGATCGTCAGGCGTACCGGCCGTTCCAGCGGCGATCGTACAATCACGGCCTCCGCTGCGTCGCGCGCCGCGGCACCTTCCGGTGTGGTCGAATCGGGCAGCGGCGGCTGCGCGACGTCGTTGATCGCAGCGATCGAATCATTGGCGCGAACGCCCGCCCGATCGGCCGGTCCGTTTGCCACGACAGCCTCGACGCCGACGGTCGATGCGAACCCGAACGCAACCGCCGCCCGCCCGCGCGCGGCCGGGCCGTATTGGGTCAGCGCGTGGATCGGCATGCCGAGTTGCGGCTGAAGCTGGTCGCACAGCGCCGCGTTGGCGGTCGTCAACCGATACGCGATCGTCGCCATGCGCAGGTCGGCGGTTCGCAACGTCTCGAAGAATGCCGGCGACAACCCATCGTCGGCGCGCGCCGCTTCGGCGGGGGGAGCGGCCGCAGCGAGCAGCGCGAGAGGGAGGAGGCGAGCGATCGTGGACATGGCACGCTCCTTAACCGCACAGGCGGGCGGCGTCTCCTCGCACGAACGCAGGCGCGTTGCGGCTCGTCGCGTTAAACTCTATGCGACCTTTCGCGATCAATCGCGTTGACCAGCCGATGTTTGATCAGCCTCCGTACATCTTGCCCCCTTCATCGATAGCATCATGATTTCAAAGCTTTTCAAGTCACGTACCGTTGCCAAGATCAACCAGCCTCAGATTCCGGACGGCCGTCGCGTCTACGCGGTAGGCGATATCCATGGTCGCGCGGATCTGCTGGACGAACTGATCGCGATGATCGAAGCGGACGAGCATACCCGTGGACCGGCAGAGACGACGCTGATTTTCCTGGGTGATATCGTCGATCGCGGTCCGGCTTCCGCCGCCGTGATCGATCGGCTTCGCACCCTGCGCGCCGCACGCCCCGACGTGCGCTTCCTTCTCGGCAACCACGAAGAGATCTTCCTCGGCGCGCTCGACGGCGAGCCGAAGGCGCTTCGCCTGTTCTGTCGTATCGGCGGCCGGGAAACGGTATTGAGTTACGGCATGGACGCCGCGGAATACGAACGACTCGATTACGAGGAACTCGTCCACCGTCTCGAAACGCTCGTGCCGGACGAGCATCGCGATTTCCTGAACGGCTTCGAAGACATGATCGTCATCGGCGATTACGCGTTCGTCCATGCGGGCGTGCGTCCGGACACGCCGCTCGACCTACAGCGTACGGCCGACCTTCGCTGGATTCGCGACCCGTTCCTCGATCACCGGACGGCACTCGAGAAGACTATCGTCCATGGTCACACGATGACCGACGAGATCGAGCGTCGCGGCCACCGGATCGGGATCGATACCGGCGCCTACGCGTCGGGGCGGCTGACCGCGCTCGGGATCGAACGGGGTGAGACCTGGACGTTGCAGACCGGTACCGCCGTCCGAGTCTGACGGGGCTGATCCTGATCGCTGATCCTGATCATCGTGAATCTGGCCCAATCCGAGGCCTTATGCTTTTATCGTACGAACCGGACGTTATAGTACGGATGCGGAAGTTGCGTTGCACTACCGCAACAGTGCGGAACGCTTCGCATTGTTACAAACAGGCCTTGGTTGCCTTGGGTAAGGTTTTATGCCATTGCCTGAGATGACGAGCACAAAGGGAGTTCATCATGCGTCTTGGGAAGTATCTTCTGACCGCAGCAGCAGCCACGATGGCAGTTGCTCCGGCCGTGGCAGCACCGGCAAACATGTCGGTTGCTAAGTCGGTTCGTTCGGGTTCGGTTTCGGCTGACAAGAACGAGCTCGCTGGCGGTGGCATCATCGTTGCGATCCTCGCAGCAGCAGCAGTTGTCGCTGGTATCGTCATCGTTGCAGACAACGACGACGATTCGGACAGCAACTAAGTCTTACGACTTGGTTCGAGAATAGCGGCCTTCGGGCCGCTATTTTTTTGTCTATTGTCCTGGGCCTGCGCCGATCCGAACATGGGCGAATCGCCCGGTACCGACTTTGGGGCGATCATTCTTCCCCTCGGGAACCCCGGACGCCTGGCGATGCCGCCCCCCTTCCCCGCGGCAACCGAGGTTGGCGTGCGAGGTCCGCAATGGACTGGGCATCGAGCACATCCCCCGCTGGTACCTGCCGTCAGGACGACGGACTCGGAGCGGACATCATGCTCGCACGCCGAACGGCACCACCGAACCGCGCCCTGCCCACCAAACGCAAAACGCGCCCGGCGGCGAACCGCGGGCGCGTTGCATGTCTCGACCGTAGGAGGATACGAGCGACGTCGGCTCGTATCGCGCCCCGTCGTGTTACGGCTGGGGCTGGCCCGGGGCACCGCCCGGCATGCCGCCCTGGGCACCACCCGGCATAGCACCAGGCGCGCCACGGCTCATCTGGGCCTGCGCCTGCATCTGCTGCACCACGCTCTGCGGCAGGAAGTCGAGCAACTCGACGTCGAACACCAGCGTCGAATTCGCCGGGATCGGACCGTTAGCCTTGTCGCCATAGCCAAGCGCTGGCTTCATCCAGAAGCGGTACTTCGACCCCTTCGGCATCAACTTCAGCGCTTCTGAGAAACCGGGGACCACGCCGGTGACGGGCATCGGCGTCGGTTGCTGCGACTTGTCGAAGGTCGTGCCGTTGAGCAGCTTGCCCTCGTAGTTGACCAGCGCGACGTCCGCGTCGGTCGGCTTTGCCGCACCCGGCTTGCCAGGCGCGATCACCTTGTACTGAAGCCCCGACGCGGTCACCACCACGCCGCGTGCACGCGCATTGCGTGCGAGCGGATCGTCACCCTGCCGCGCGAGCGCGACGGCGGCGATCAGCGCGAGCGCGATACCGACCCAGAGATAAACGAGGTAGCTGCGCTTGGTGGGCTGCAGCGGCACTGCGGTGACGGTCGACATCGGATCAGGCCCCGGTCATCTGGTCACGCCGGAGCGCCGCGCGTGCCGTTGGAAAGCAAACGGGGGCGCCGATCACGACACCCCCCGAAACTATCGGCCTACCCGTTCACCGGGCTGGCCGACCAAATCTTACCGTGCGCCGTCGCGCTCTGCGCGCTTGCGATCGAGCTTGCGCGAACGACGAATCGCCGCTGCACGCTCACGTGCACGCTTCTCGGACGGCTTTTCGTAATGCCGGCGCAACTTCATCTCGCGATATACGCCTTCGCGCTGCAGCTTCTTCTTGAGCGCGCGAAGGGCCTGGTCGACGTTGTTGTCGCGTACGATGATCTGCATAAACCCGTTAAGCTCCGGTCGAATAGATTTTTGCCGTCGCGAATAGGTCCGCGCCGCATGAACTGGGGCCCCTATCAGGGGAGTGCAGGGGTTTCAAGCCAAACCGGTGATGCCGACAAGTCTGCCCACGACTTTGCTGCCTTTGCGGCAGGGCCAATGCGTCGCTAAGAGCAGCGGCATGACCCGCATCCCCCTGACACTGTATAACAGCCTCACGCGCCAGCTCGAGACGTTCCGGCCGATCGATCCGACCGATGTCGGGCTCTACACCTGCGGGCCGACCGTCTATAACTACCAGCATATCGGCAACATGCGTGCCTTCCTGTTCGCCGACACGCTGGGCCGCGTGCTCCGGTGGAAGGGGTGGCCGACGACTCACATCATCAACATCACCGATGTCGGACACCTGACATCCGACGCCGATGTCGGCGACGACAAGATGGAGAAGGCGGCCGCCGCGCAAGGGCGTTCGATCTGGGAGATCGCGGCTTACTATACCGACGTGTTCAAGCGTGACGTCGCGCGCCTCAACATTGTGCCACCGGCGCGCTGGGCAGTCGCGACCGATCATATCGCCGAGATGATCGCGTTCGCCGAACAGATCGCGCCGAAGCATTGCTACGCGCTCGACAGCGGGCTGTATTTCGACGTGTCGACGGTGCCCGACTACGGGCGCCTCGCGCGTGCCGGCAACGACGATGTCGAAAGCCGGATCGAGCCCGTAGCCGGCAAGCGCAACCCACAGGATTTCGCGATCTGGCGCACCTCGGCGCCGGGCGAGAACCGCCAGATGGAATGGGATTCGCCCTGGGGTCGCGGCGCGCCCGGCTGGCACCTCGAATGCTCGGTGATGAGCAAGCACTATCTCGGCGCGCATTTTGACATCCACACCGGCGGGATCGACCACCGCGAGATCCACCATCCCAACGAGATTGCGCAGAATCAGGCGCATTGCGATTGCGCGGATACCGGTGCGAGCGTCTGGATGCACAACAACTTCCTGGTCGAGCGTGCGGGCAAGATGTCGAAGTCGACCGGCCAGTTCACGACGATGCAGACGATCGTCGACCGCGGCTTCCACCCCCTCGCCTACCGCCTCATGTGCCTTCAGGCGCACTATCGCAGCGAGCTCGAATTCTCGTGGGAGAACCTCGCAGCGGCAGCGATTCGCCTGAAGCGGATGGTGCAGGCGGTCGAGACCTTGCGTGCCCGCGAGCCCGGCGGCCCGTCGGGCAGCGCGCATGCCTATGCCGATCGGCTCGAGGACGCCGTGTCGGACGATCTCGCCACGCCGCGCGCGCTGCCGATTCTCGACGAACTGCTTGCCGACAAGCGAGTCGCGCCGGCGGACCGGATCGCCGCGCTGGACGATTTCGACGCAGTGCTGGGGCTCGATCTCGCGACGATCGGCCGCGAGGACCTGCGCATCCGCCCGGCAACCGCGACGATCGACGAAGCCACGATCGCGACACGCCTCTCGGACCGCCGCGACGCACGCGCCGCAAAGGACTTCGAGCGTTCGGACTCGATCCGCGACGAGCTGGCGGCGGCCGGCGTCGAAGTGATGGACGGCGACTCGCTCGGCTGGGACTGGAAGATCGTGGCAGTATAGGCGTGTCGGCCGTCATTCCCGCGTAGGCGGGAACCCATACTGGCAAGCCTAGCGCTAAGATCGCGGATCTTGGAGCATATGGATCCCCGCCTGCGGGGAGATGACGGGAAGATCATGGGAGCGTGAGAACGCATCGGAACGCGCAAGCCGATCCCATCCGCGATACCACCCGTCCGCAAACTTGACTTGCCCCGCCGCGCGCCGATGTTCGCATCATGAAAGCCGTCCTCCCCGCCGCCGCCCGTCCGCTCCTCGAACCGCATCTCCCCGCGGACCTCGAAACCGCTTGGTTCGCCAGACCCGCTGAAGCCAACGCGATGATCGCCGACGCGGACATCGCCTGGGTCGACATGCAGCCGACCGAACTCGTCGCCGACGCGATCCGCCACGCCGGCCCTAAGCTGAAATGGGTCTCGACGATCTACGCAGGGCTCGACGCGTTTCCGCTCGACACGTTGCGCGACAATGGCGTCACGCTGACCAACGGTGCGGGCATCAATGCCGTCGCGGTCGCCGAATATGCCGTCATGGCGGTGCTCGTCGCCGCCAAGCGCTTCGATACCGTCGTGCGCGCGCAGGACCGCCACGAATGGCTGAAGGACGCGCCCGGCAAGGTCGAACTTGCCGGCAGCAAGGCGCTCGTCATCGGCTATGGCACGATCGGCACGATGATCGGTGACCGGCTGGCCGCGTTCGGCGTGGACGTGACCGGCGTAACCCGCACGGGCCGCGACGGGACGATCGGCCCGGATGCATGGCGCGATCGGCTCGGCGAGTTCGACTGGGTCGTCCTCGCCGCCCCCTCGACCGGCGCCACGCAGGCGATGATCGGCGGCGACGAACTTGCGGGGATGAAGCCGTCCGCCTGGCTGATCAACATCGCTCGCGGCGACATGATCGACGACGATGCGCTGATCGCCGCGCTGACCAAGGGCATCATCGCCGGCGCGGTCCTCGACCCGACCAACCCCGAGCCCTTGCCGCCCGAGCACCCGCTATGGTCGACGCCGAACGCGATCGTGACGATGCATTTGTCGGGCCGCAGCCAGACGACGATGTTCGCACGAGGGGCAGCTCTGTTCCGCGAAAACCTCGCCGCGTTCCTTGCCGGTACCCCGATGAAGAACGTCGCGGACCTCGACGCGGGCTATTGAAACCAGCCGCCACACCTGCCCGAAAGCTTTACTTCATTGCGCGAAAAGGCGTTTTCCCGCATGGCCAGCCTCACAATTCATCAATCGGACGACATGATATGGCCGCGAACTGGGCCCCCGAC
Organism: Sphingomonas sp. OK281; assembly: GCF_900115295.1. Lineage (GTDB taxonomy): Bacteria > Pseudomonadota > Alphaproteobacteria > Sphingomonadales > Sphingomonadaceae > Sphingomonas. The sequence goes on from NZ_FOVZ01000003.1 coordinate 467,242, forward strand.
AGCTGGACGCGTCACGAAGCACGACAGCTTCCTACCTATCCCGACGCCGCAGCGCTGACCGCCGCGACCGACCAGCTTGCGACGTTCCCGCCGCTCGTCTTCGCCGGTGAAGCCCGCAACCTGACCGCCAGTCTCGCCGAAGTCGCAGCCGGCAAGGCGTTCCTGCTCCAGGGCGGCGATTGCGCCGAGTCCTTCGCCGAGCATAGCGCGAACAACATCCGCGACACGTTCCGCGTCATCCTGCAAATGGCCGTTGTACTCACCTTCGCCTCGAAACTCCCGGTCGTGAAACTCGGCCGCATGGCGGGGCAGTTCGCCAAGCCGCGCTCGACCGATACCGAGACGATCGGCGGCGTCGAGCTGCCGTCGTACCGCGGTGACAACGTCAACGACATCGCCTTCAACGCGGAGTCGCGCGCGCCCGACCCGCAGCGGATGATCCGTGCCTATTCGCAGTCGGCCGCCACGCTCAACCTGCTGCGCGCGTTCGCACAGGGCGGCTACGCGAACCTGCACCAGGTCCACCGCTGGACGCACGACTTCATGGGCCGCAGCCCCTGGTCGAAGAAATACGCCGAGACCGCGGACCGGATCGGCGAGGCGCTCGAGTTCATGGCCGCCTGTGGTATCGACCCCGAGACCGTGCCGCAGCTCGCGCAGACGCATTTCTATACCAGCCACGAGGCGTTGCTGCTCCAGTACGAGCAGGCGCTGACGCGTCAGGATTCGCTGACCGGCGACTGGTACGACACCAGTGCGCACTTCCTGTGGATCGGCGATCGCACGCGGTTCGAGGGGTCGAGCCACGTCGAATACCTCCGCGGCATCGGCAACCCGATCGGCATCAAATGTGGCCCGAGCCTGGAGCCCGACGCATTGTTGCGGATGCTCGACACGCTCAACCCTGGTCGCGTCCCTGGCCGGATGACGCTGATTACGCGCTATGGCTATGACAAGATCGAAGCGAACCTGCCCCGCCTAGTCCGGGCCGTCACGCGCGAGGGCCATCCGGTGGTGTGGAGCTGCGATCCGATGCACGGCAACGTCGTCAAGGCCGCCAACGGCTACAAGACGCGCCCGTTCGACCGCATCCTCGCCGAAGTCCGCGGCTTCTTCGCGGTCCACCGCGCGGAAGGCACGCACGCCGGCGGCATCCACGCCGAGATGACCGGCCAGAACGTGACGGAGTGCACCGGCGGCGCGATCGACGTGACCGAGCAATCGCTGGCCGATCGCTACCACACGCACTGCGATCCGCGCCTCAACGCCAGCCAAAGCCTCGAACTCGCCTTCCTGCTGGCCGAGATGCTCAACGAGGAAATGGCCGAGCGCAAGAAGGTCGCCGCCTGAAGAAAATATGGCGGGCGTTTAGGAATGTTCGGCAAGCGTCTTGACGCCTGCCACCCCATTCCGTAGACGCCCGCATCTGCTAACGGCCCCTTCGTCTAGCGGTTAGGACGACGCCCTCTCACGGCGTAAGCACGAGTTCGATTCTCGTAGGGGTCACCAGCACTTCACGCCGCGCAGTCTCGATCGATCGCCGCCAAACTGCGGCTATATTAGCCGTGACCTGTGCTGCATGTCCGTCGATCGCCACACGATCATCTCCCGAATTTCTGCCAAACGGTTACAGTGGCGCCATACCGCGACGATATGACCCCGACGGTTCGATCGACGCATTATTCGGAGAGACGGCATGACTGCGACCTACGATACCAAACTCGGGCTCTATATTGCCGGCGAATGGCTGAACGGCGACGGTCGCGATACGCGTGACGTGCTCAATCCGGCGACGGGAGCGGGACAGGCCGCGTTACCGCTCGCCAGTGCTGCTGATCTCGACCGCGCACTCGAAGCGACGCAGCGCGGCTTCGTCGCCTGGCGTGCAACGCCGCCGGAACAGCGCGCTGCGATCCTGACGCGAACCGCGCAACTCCTGCGTGAGCGTGCCGATCACATCGCCCGCATCGCCACGCTCGAACAGGGCAAGATCCAGGCCGAGGCCAAGGGCGAAGTCGCCTTCGCCGCCGCGCTGCTCGATTTCCACGCCGCCGAGGGCCTGCGCGTCTATGGTCGCGTCCTGCCGCGCCCATCGGGTACGCGCAGCCTCGTCCTGCATCAGCCGGTCGGCCCGGTCGCCGCGTTCTGTGCCTGGAACTTCCCGATCATGAACGTCGTGCGCAAGATCGCGCCTGCGCTCGCGGCAGGCTGCTCGATCATCATCAAGCCGTCGGAGGAAACCGCGGGCAGCGCGGTCGAGGTGCTGAAGTGTTTCCAGGATGCCGGTCTGCCCGGCGACGTCGCGCAATGCGTATTCGGCGTGCCCGACATGGTCTCGCGCCATCTGCTCGCCTCGCCGATCACGCGGAAGCTGAGCTTCACCGGTTCGGTCCCGGTCGGCAAGGCGCTGATGAAGCTGGCCGCCGACACGATGATGCGCACGACCATGGAGCTCGGTGGTCATGGCCCGGTGCTGGTGTTCGACGACTGCGACCTCGACAAGACGCTCGACACGCTGGTCGCGCACAAGTTCCGCAACGCCGGTCAGGTCTGCGTCGCGCCGACCCGCTTCCACGTGCAGGACGGCATCTATGACCGCTTCGCTGCCGGCTTTGCCGAACGGACGCGCGGCCTGAAGGTCGGCGACGGGATGGATTCGTCGAGCCAGATGGGTCCGATGGCCAATGCCCGCCGCCCCGACGCGATCGCCGAACTGGTCGGCGATGCGACCAGTCACGGCGCGAAGCTGTTGGCAGGTGGGGAGTATGGCGGCCAGGGCGGGTTCTTCTTCCAGCCCACTGTCCTGTCCGACGTGCCGCTCTCCGCGCGCGCGATGAACGAGGAACCATTCGGCCCGGTCGCGCTGCTCAGCCGGTTCGGCAGCGACGAGGATGCGATCGCCGAAGCCAATCGCCTGCCGTTCGGCCTCGCCGCCTATTGCTTCACCGAGAATGGCCGTCGCCAGAACCTGCTCGGTGACGCGATCGAGGCCGGGATGGTCGGCATCAACACCGTCCGCCTGAGCTATCCCGACAGCCCGTTCGGCGGCGTGAAGGACAGCGGCCACGGCTCGGAGGACGGCCCCCAGGGCATCGCCGCACATCTCGTCACCAAGGCCGTGCACATCAGCTGATCGCGGCATTGCGGCGGATATCGGTTTCGATCGGTATCCGCCCATGTGTCGGTCTACGCACTGATGGCCTGAACGCCGTATCGACTTGTCTCACCCGCGGAGTATCGAAAACACGGCGCCAGGCGCTACCCGGCGCACCGTTCGCGCGTTACCACGAGCGATGACCGACGCGCCTGCCGAGATACCGTCGATACCCGCCGCCACGCTCGTCGTGTTTCGCGAAGGCAATGCGAGGCCACCGCAGTTGCTGATGGTCGAGCGCGCGAAGGCGATGGCGTTCGCCGGTGGTGCGCTTGTGTTCCCCGGCGGGCGAATCGATCCGGGCGATCACAGCCTCGCAGCGCTGCTCGATCGCCCCGACGACGACACCGCGGCGCGGATCGCGGCGATCCGCGAGACGATCGAGGAAGCCGGCCTGCCGGTCGGTTTGTCGCCGATGCCGTCCCCGTCGGCGTTCGAGACGCTGCGAGCCGCGCTCCATGCCGGCACCGCGTTCGGCGAGGCACTGGCGGAGGCGCGCGCCGGCCTGGACCTCGATACACTGGAATATTTTGCGCGCTGGCGACCCGCGCACGCCCATGCCCGAATTTTCGATACACGATTCTATCTGGCCCGGTTGCCGGCTGGTGCACCCGACGCGCGGGTCGACGCGACGGAGAATGTCCGGCTGTTCTGGGCGACCGCGGCCGATGTCCTGGCGGAGGCGGATGCGGGGCGCGCTACGATCATCTTCCCGACGCGGCGCAATCTCGAACGGCTGGCGCAGTTCGCCGACCTGGATGCGGCCCTTGCCGACGCGCGGGCGCATCCGGTGCGGACGGTGACGCCCTGGACCGAGATGCGCGACGGCATCGAACATCTCTGCATCCCCGACGATCTCGGCTATCCGGTGACATCGGAGCCGATGTCGGACGCGGTGCGAGGGTGACATGCGGGCGGTGCGGCTGACCCTGGGCTGGCTGGTCGGGCTTGCGGTTGTCGCGACGCTGGCGCTGATGCTCTGGGCGATGGCCCGCGGACGCCCCCAGGACCTGCCCTGGACGCCGCTCGATCTCGGGCAGCCGATCGGCATGTTCACCGGGCGAAAGCTAACGGCGCTGACCGAGGATTTCCCGCAGTGCCGCGCTTTGCTCGATCGCGCGGGCGTTCGCTACACGGTCCTGCCGCCGCGCAAGGATGAAGGGCAGTGTGGCTATGCGGATGGCGTCAGGCTGACCGGCGGCGCGCGAGAGATCGCCTTCGTGCCCGCGGGACTCGGCGTCGCCTGCCCCGTCGCCGCGGCGCTGTCGATGTGGGAATGGAACGTCGTCCAACCCGCCGCCGAGCGGCATTTCGGCGCGCGGGTCGCGAGTATCGATCATTTCGGCAGCTATAGTTGCCGCCGGATCTACGGTCGCGACGCGGGCAACTGGAGCGAGCATTCCACCGCCGACGCGGTCGACATCGCCGGCTTCCGCCTGACCGACAGCACGCGCGTCACGGTCGCGCGGGACTGGAAGGGTGACGACGCCAAGTCGGCCTTCCTGCGTGAGGTGCGGGATGGTGCCTGCACGCTGTTCGCGACGACCTTGTCCCCGGATTACAATGCCGCACACGCCGATCACCTGCATCTAGATCAGGCGAACCGTGGATCGATGGGCTGGCGCGCGTGTCGGTGACCACGATGGCTTGGGTGGTTCAGATGTGGAGCGCGTAACCACTCCTTCCTCAACTAAGATGTTCCCGCGTCTACCGGCTACCACCCCGGCGAACGCCGGGGCCCAATTGGGGGACGCTGATGACGAGGTTCGCACGTCGTTACGACAACCTCACCGATTGGGCCCCGGCCTTCGCCGGGATGGTGACCGATCCGACGCCTGTTGCAGCTCAAGTAAGGAAAGCTTCAATCCTCCCCCGCCAGGGGGAGGTGGCTGGCTCTTGCCAGACGCAGGGGGCGGACACGGAACCTACGTTATCGCCGCCTCCCCCTCCGCCGCCTCCGGCGTCACCTCCCCCTAGCGGGGGAGGATGAACCACAGCCTAGTCTCAGCTCGCCAGCGTCGTCCCGGAGTCCACCTTCTCGACCCAGTACGGAAAGAAGGCCGGCTGCCGGTTCGACCAGCCCGACGCCGTCGCAGCCGCCTCGCTGATCGACTGGAGCAGTTTCCGCCGCAATTCCGGATGCAGATGCGGCAGCGCCGCCGCCGCGCAGAATGCCGACGGCAGCCAAGGCCGAACCTCCGCGCCGATCAACCGCTCGTACAGGAAGCGCAACGCCGAGAAACTCGTCAGCCGCCCCTGCCCCAGGTCGAACGCCACCAGCGTCATCAACGGCGCCAGGAACGGCTCGATCGCATCCAGGCCGCTGTCGTCCGGCACCATCGCGCGCAGATCGGGGAGGTTGTTGTAAAGCCGCGCTTGCGCCCTGATGCTTGCCGCCTCGACCACATCGCGCGACCAGCGCTGCATCGCATCCTCGCGGTCCAGGCCTACATCGAGCGAACGCCGGATATACCGCTGCGTCGAACTCGGAAAAGCCGCGAATTCCTTCATCTCGGCGAGGGTCATCGATCCCTGTGCCGGTTTCATTCTGGAAGCCATGTCGTCACCCCGCTCTCGTCAAGGAACCGGCAGACTATGCGCTCGGATGGTTAACAACGACCCTAATGCGCGTCATCTTTCCGTAACACCAAGCGACCATGAAAGCTGTTGCGCTGCAACAAGGCTGCGACGAACCGAACGAAACTAAGCGATTTGATCGTCTTGCGAGGCGTTTGGGCAACAAAAAAGCGCCGGTCGTTGCCGACCGACGCCCGTTCGTTGAGCAGATGCAAGGGTTACGCCTGCTTTTCGCGCAGCGCTCGTTCTGCGTCCTCGTCATAGCCCGAAGATTTTGCCGGCTCGCTGCCCGACCCCGGCTGCGTCGCCGAAATCGGATCGCTGCCGTCCATCGACTCGTCGAGCCCGTTGTCGAGACGTGCGTCGGCGCTATCCGGGTTCTTCTGCAGCCGCTTGCCGATCGACTTGTCCTGGCCCGCTTCCTGGCGCGGATCGCGACCGGAGCTCTTGCCCTCGGCATCCTTGTCGTCGGGCGCTACGGACAGGCTATCCAGCGCGCTCTTGTCTATGTCGGTCATTGCGACGTCCCTTTTTAATCTTGGCGATGACCAACGGTCGAAGGGGCGGACCGTTCCGCCACTGCGCCCCTCCCTGGAAGGGAGGGAAGAACAACCCTCAATCCAGCGATGTCACCTTGACCGTCTGCTCCCAGAGATACGCCTGCCCAAACACCGTCATGAACGCGATATCCGTCGCATCGCGCCCCACACAGACTCGCGCGATATCGCTGCACGTCGCCATCTTCGTCGCATCGATGAGCCGCCAGTCCCCCGCCAGCCACAGCTCCGCGACCGCATGGAAGTCGGGCGGATCGACCCCCGGCGCATAGGCCGACACGCACCGCGCCGGGATCCCGCCCGCCCGCGCGAGCGACACCAGCAGATGCGAATAATCCCGACACACCCCCGAGCGCGATGCAAACGTATCGAGCGCGGTCGTCTCTCCGCTGCTCGATCCACAGCGGTAGTCGAGCGACTGGTACACCCACTCGGTCAGGGCCGCCGCCAGCGGACCGCCTTCCAGCCCACCGAACTCGCGCGCGACGAAGCCCTCGAAACGGTCCGAGGGACAATAGCGACTCGGCATCAGATACGGCGTCAGTTCGCCATCGAGCATCCGCGGCGGCGTCGCCGGATACAGCTCGAGCTGCACCCGCTCGCGCTTCACCGCGACGATGGCCTTATACTCGGCCGTGAACCGCCCATGCCCGCGCGACCAGCAGCGCTGGCCAATCCCGTCCTCGCCGCGCACCGCCCGGATCGGGCTGTCGGACCACAAGGTGAGTGATTCGGACTCTATCGTCTGGTCGGCCATCGCCGCCGCCTCGATCTGGAGGAGCACATCGGCATCCCCCGTGATCCCGTAATCCAGACGCACGTCGATCGAGAGCCGCATTGCGCGTCCCATTCCTGTCCCGAGGCCAAAAGAAAAGGGCCCGGCGGTGTCCCGCCGAGCCCTGCGTTCGTCACACCCTTAGCGGGAGTTAGTTGCGGCTGCTACCAAACAGACGCAGCACGAACATGAACATGTTGATGAAGTCGAGGTACAGGCTCAGCGCCGACATGATGACGACCTTGCCGACCATGTCCGTCCCGGCGACCTGCGCATACAGGCTCTTGGTACGCTGCGTGTCGTAAGCGGTGAGGCCCGCGAACAGCAGCACGCCGACGCCGCTGATGACCAGCTGCATGACGCCCGACTGCAGGAACATGTTGATCAGGCTCGCGACCAACAGGCCAACGACACCGATGATCAAGAACGTCCCGAACGCCGACAGGTCGCGCTTGGTGGTGTAGCCGTACAGGCTGAGACCAGCGAAACCGGCTGCGGTGGCGAAGAACGCACCCGCGATCGACGTGCCGCTATAGACCAGGAAGATGGTCGACATCGACAGGCCCATCAGCACGGCAAAGCCCCAGAAGAGCATCTGCATCGTGCCCGTCGACATCTTGTTCTGGCCATAGCTCATGCCGAACACGATCGCGAGCGGCGAGAACATGATGACGTACTTCAGGATGCCGCCGCTTATGAACACCTGTGCGGCAGGCGATTCTGCGCCGCCCCATGCGAACAGCATCGCGACGATGCCCGTCAGCAGGACAGCCGAGCCCATGTAGTTATACACGGACAGCATGTACGACCGCAGACCAGCGTCATAGGCCTCGGTACGCTGGCCCGTGGCCGTCGTTCCGAACGGCGCGGCGCGGGGCCGGGGGTCAGACCAATTAGCCATTGTGAAATCAGCTCCTTTGTCCGGCATAGTGCCGGTTACAGTGCATATCGTCCTTTACAGGACGCTTTTCAAGCAGAGTGGTTGCATCGGTACGGTGGTTCGCGGTTAACCTGCCGCAATCCATGATCCGCCTTTTCGTAGCCCTCCGCCCGCCACCCTCTATCCGTCAGAGCTTGCTCGACATAATGGAGGGCGTGCCGTCCGCCCGCTGGCAGGACGAGGAACAGCTGCACGTGACGCTGCGCTTCATCGGCGAGGTCGAACGGCCGGTCGCCGAGGACATCGCGGTCGCGCTGAGCCAAGTCGTCGCGCCGATCCCTAGCGTCTCGTTGACCGGAGTCGGGCGGTTCGAGAAACGCGGGCGGACCGATACGCTCTGGGCTGGCGTCACGCCACACGGTGCGCTCACCGCGCTCCACCGCAAGGTCGATCAGGCGTGCGTTCGCGCCGGCCTTCCGCCCGAACACCGCTCCTATCTGCCGCACGTCACGGTTGCACGACTGGCGCGGTCGGCGGGCGTGGGGTTCGCGATCGAAGACTGGCTCGCGACCCACGCCGCACTGTCGAGCGCGCCCTTCCCGCTACCCCATCTCGTGCTGTACCAGAGCCACCTCGGCCGCGACGGCGCGACGTACGAACCGGTCGCACGCTGGGCGCTCGATACCGTGGGCGGAACCTGAGCCACGGCGGAGGGTTCGCCCAGAGACCAAGCCACAGATCAACAGGGAGAGACATTATGCGGATTGCGACACTGGCACTGCTCGGCGCGGCGACGATCGGGCTGACCGCCTGCGAGAAGACCGGCATGGAAACCGGCGCACCCGTATCCGGCGGCCAGCGCGCCACCGCGACGCTCCAGACCGCGACCGGCACCGACGTCGGCCGCGCCACCGCCACCGAAGTCGCGGGCGGCCTCCGCTTCACGCTCGATGCCAAGGCAATGCCCCCCGGCACGCACGGCGCACACATCCACATGGTCGGCCGCTGCGACGCCCCCGACTTCGCGACCGCGGGCGGCCATTGGAACCCGACCAACATGAAGCACGGCAGCATGAACCCACAAGGCCCGCACGAAGGCGACCTGCCCAATCTCGTCATCGGCACCGACGGCCGCGGCACGATCGGCATCACCATTCCGGGCGCGACGATGGCCGGCCTGATGGACGCGGACGGCTCGGCCTTCGTGGTACATGCGGGTCCGGACGACCTGATGACCGACCCGTCCGGCAACAGCGGGGGGCGCATCGCCTGCGGGGTGTTCCAGGCCGGGTAAAGCCCGCTCCTACGTTTGTGCTGGGTAGCGACCGAGTAGCCTCGCAGAAGCGTATCGAGGGTGCGTATCGAAGCACAGGTTCCGCGCACCGACCTGTCCTTCGATACGCCATCTCGATGCGCTAACGACGCAGCTACTCGACGGCTACTCGGGACGAACGGCGGGCGAGGCTGCAGCGATGGACCTGGAAACCCATCGATCCTCCCCCGCCAGGGGGAGGTGGCTGGCCCTTGCGAGACGGAGGGGGGGGGAAAGGGAAACCTCTGTTGCGTGTCCTCCCCCTCCGTCCCTACGGCGACACCTCCCCCTGCCGGGGGAGGATCGCAAAGCTCAGACCACCTCCCCAGCCGCCCGCGCCCGCTCCTCCCGCGTAGCCTCGGCCCCAGGCGCCAGCCGGTACGCCGCCACCGCACACACCAAGGTAATCGGCGTCACCACCAGCAACGACAGCATCCCGATCGACAGGCTCCCGGTCAGCGTCGACACCCGCCCCGCCATATACGGCCCAAGCGCCAGCCCGATCAGCGTCGTCCCGATGAAGAACGTCGCGGTCGCCGTCCCGCGCATCCGCGGCAACACCATGTCCTGCGTCGTCGCCGCCGCCGCCCCCAGCGCGCACGACGCGGTCAATTGCGCGAGAAAGATCCCGGTATAGAACGCCGCCGGCGACGACGCGGTGAAGGCGAGGATCAGGAACGGCACCGGCACCACCGCGCCGAAGATCACCACCCACAACCGCCCCGCCGGATTGCGCTGCCGCAACCGATCCGACACAACCCCGCCGATCGTGAGCCCGAGAAAGCCCGCGGTCGCGCCGAGGCTGCCGATCATGAACCCCGCCGACGCCGGCGTCGCACCAAGTTCGCGCAACGCATACGGCGCCGCCCAGAAACTCGCCGCATAGCTCAGGAACGCGTTCAGCCCATACGCCACCACCGTGCACAGGAACGCCGGCGTGCCGACGATCAGCGCAAAGGTCGGCGGATCGCGCCGCTTGAGCGCGGACGCCCACGAGAACACCGCATACACGCCGATCCCGATCGCCACCCATTGCGGCCAGGGCTCGCCCGCCGCCACAAGCCCCGACACCGCCGCGACCACCAGCGCTAGCGCAACAAGGTTGTACCCGAGCGCCCGCGCTCCACCCATCGCCGCACCGATCAACGTCAGCGGCGGCACGATCGTCACCAGCTCGGCCCCGAACGCGCGGAACGGCGCCGGGTGCTTCTCCGGCTCGGGCAGCCCCTCGACCAGGCCCCTGATCGGCTCCTTCAACGTCGCGATCCACACCGCCAGCAACAACCCCGGCACGCCGACCGCCATGAACGCCGCCTGCCAGCCGACCAGCCCCAGCGGTCCGCCTCCGGGATAGGCCTTGTTCCAGCCCTGCACGATCAGCCCGCCGATGAACAACGAACAGCCGCCGCCCACGTACAGCCCCGCGGAATAGATCGACAAAGCGGTCGCGCGCAGCCGCTTGGGGAAATAGTCGGAGATGATCGAGTACGCCGACGGACTCGCGGTAGCCTCGCCGATCCCCACGCCGATCCGCGCTGCGGCAAGATGCCCGCCGGTCTTCGAAAATCCCGACAATGCGGTCATCACCGACCACAGCGACAACCCGATCGTCATCAGCCTGACGCGGTGCCAATTGTCCGCCAGCCGCCCGAGCGGAATGCCGAACAGCGAATAGAACACGCCGAACGCGGTGCCGTACAGGAACCCAAGATCCTGGTCCTTCAGCCCCAGGTCGCGCTTGATGTCCTCCGCCAGGATCGAGATGATCTGCCGGTCGACGAAGTTCAGGACATAGACGAGGAACAGGATCGACAACACGTACCAGGCGTAGCGCGACGCGCCCTTCTCCGGCTCGCCCGTAACGGTTTCGGCGTTCGCCATGATCCCTCCCCGATGTTTTTCGAGCTATGGGTATCAGAGGCAGGAAGAGAGAAACAGAGCTTTCGGCAGGCTCGGGTACGCCAAAGCTAGCGGTGCACGTCCAACTCAGTGCGACCCGATCCGCCCCCGACGCAGCGCTCCCTGTTCCAGCCGCTGCAACAGCGTCTCGATCGTCGGCGGCGTGGCCGTCTCGGCCGGCGCACGCGGCGGTCGAGCGATCGGTGTCGGCGCGCTGACTTCCGGCGCAGGTTCAGGCACCGCGACAACCGGCTCCTCGGCGACCGCCGCCTCGACGATCGGCGGCTCGACCGGAGGCGGTGCAGCCGCGGTCACGAATGTCTCCGGTTCGACCGTCGAGGACATCTCGATCACCGGCGCGACCATCGACGGCGGCGCCAGCGGCGCAACCGGTCGAGCGGGCTCCATCGGCACCGGCCGCATCGCCTTCGGATCATACGCGGCCAGCGGCAGGTCGAGATCAGCGGGGATCGTCCGCTCATCGCGCGCAACACCATCGGTCGAGCCCGCGACCCCGACCTCCATCAGGGGCGTGCCGAGATCGGCCGCCGACATCGGCTTGCGCGGCGGTGCGTCGGGGTGCGCGTCGGCACGGCGGATCACCGGCACGCCGTCCTCCCGCCGCCGTACGCCGGCGAACACCCCGCCCGGCCCGAACAACAGATACAGCGACGACCAGAGGATCGCAGCAACCAACGCCCCCGCTCCCAGCGCGATCGCCACGCGCGCGGTCGCCCCGAGCGGCGGTGCCGCCATCGGTATCAGCGTCGCGATCCCGGTGTCCGATACCAGTGTCTCCAGCGCGTCACCCGACGACAGCATCACGCCGGCCGCCGCAACCAATCCCCCGGCAACCGCGCCGATGATCGGAAGCGCGCGGTTCAGGCTCGGACGCCGCAAAGTCTGGAGATCAAACGCTGCCATCAATCTTCCCGCACCGCGGCTGCGATCAGCCGCTCATAGACTGGCGCATAGCGGCGAATGTTTGACGACCAGTTACGCTCTTCCTGGACGAATGCACGCCCCCGCGCCCGCCGCGCGTCCCAGCCGGAGCGATCCGCGAACATTCCCGCAAGCGCAGCCGCGATCGCGGCCGGATCGTCGGGCGGAAACAGCGTTCCCGTATCGCCGTCGCGGATCAGTTCGCGGTGCCCGCCGACGTCTGACGCCGCGACCAGCCGCCCCTGCGCCATCGCCTCCAGCGGCTTCAACGGGGTCACCAGGTCGGTCAGCCGCATGCGCTTGCGCGGATAGGCCAGGATATCGACCAGCCCGTAATAGCGCTCGACCTCCTGATGCGGCACGCGCCCGACGAAGCGGATCGCCTCCGCCACCGGCGACGCCTCCGCCTGTGCGCGCAAGGCCGCCTCCATCGGTCCGCCACCGACCATCAACAGCCGCGCGTTGGGCCGCACCGCAACCAGCGCCGGCATCGCCGCGATCAGGTCGTCGAGCCCTTCGTAATCGTAGAAGCTGCCGATGAAACCGACGACATCCGCGCCGTCGAGGCCGAGTTGCGCGCCCAGGACATCGTCGCGCGGCGGCGCGTTGCCGAACAGGTCGAGATCGACACCGTTGGGCGACACCATGATCTTGTCCGCCGAAATCCCCCGCGCGATCAGGTCGCCGCGGAGGCCCTCGCAGATCACCGCGACGGCATCGGCACGTCGCACAGCCCAGGTCTCCAGCGTCCGCGTCGCCCGGTAGCGCAGCGACGTCGCCGTCCCCGTCCCGTTGCCGACCGCTGCATCCTCCCAGAATGCCCGAATCTCGTAAACCAAAGGCAGCTTGCGTTTCCGCGCGACGATCAGCGCGGCGAGCGCATCGATCACCGGCGAATGGGCATGGAGGATGTCGGGCTTGAAGGCATCGACCGCCGCCTCGATCCGCTTGGCGAACGCCGCGATCCCGACGACTTCGCCGACCGGTCCCGGCTTCACCCCGCCATCCGTACGGTGGAAGGTCAGCCCGTCGATTGACTCGACCGAAGCAGGGGCGACACCGTGCCGCGGGCCGGTCACCGCAGCGACCGTCCAGCCGAGCGCCTCCTGCGCCTTGAGGATCGCCCGCGTGCGGAACGTGTAGCCGCTTTGCAGCGGCAGGCCGTGATCGAGGATATGAAGGATACGCATCGTGGACGCCGTCTGCCACAGATCGCTTAACGGCGCGTCAACCGCCTATCCCTACAGACGATTCACTACAGACCATTCCATGAAGCCCGCATATCCGGAAAGGAGGCCGTACCCATGATCGACAATCTCGCGCTCGGCCTCAGCCACGGCCTGATGATGCTCGCCGCGTTCCTGCTGCTCAAGCGCCCCGATCTCGACCGCGAGCCCAGTCCGCACGACGCCCCCGATTCCAGGCGCAAGCCCGGCGAGAAACCCCGCCGCGATGCGTGATCTCGCGTTCATCGCCTTCCTGCTCGCGTTCTTCGCGATGGGGTTCAAGCGGCCGTTCCTGCTCGTGCTCGTCTATGTCTACATCGATATCGTCTCGCCGCAGCGGCTGACCTACATCCTGCTCAATTCGGTGCCCATCTCGCTGATCGCCGTCGCGCTCGCGGTCGGAGGGTGGATCCTCGCCGACGACAAGCGCGACACCCGCGTCGGCGGGCGGCAGGTGCTGATCGTCGTGCTGCTACTGTATTGCTGGGGCACGACGATCGCCGCGGACTTCCCGGTCGAGGCCAAGGAGAAATGGGACTGGGTGTGGAAGGCGCTGGCGTTCGCCGCATTCCTTCCCCTGACATTGCGGACGCGCGTACGGATAGAGGCGCTGCTGCTGTTCATGATCCTCGCGGCCTCGTCGATCATCATCGTCGGCGGCATCAAGACGATCGCCAGCGGCGGCGGCGGCTACGGCCAATTGAACCTCATGGTCGACAATAATTCGGGCCTGTACGAGGGCAGCACGATCAGCGCGGTGGCGATCGCGATCATCCCGATCATCATCTGGTTCATCCATCATGGCACGATCTTCAAGCCCGACTGGCGCGTGAAGGGCTATTGCATCGCGCTCGTCTTCGCCTGCCTGCTGATCCCGGTCGGCACCTCGACGCGTACCGGATTGCTCTGCATCGGACTGTTGGCACTGCTGTCGATCCGCAACGTGAAGCGCAAGATCGCGTATCTGGCCATGCTAGGGGTGCTGGGGGTCGCGGCGATCCCGTTCCTGCCGTCGACCTTCACCGACCGGATGAACACGATCAAGACCTATGACGCCGACGAATCCGCCTCGACGCGTCTCGCGGTCTGGAAATGGACGATCGAATACGCGAAGACGCATCCGTTCGGCGGGGGCTTCAACGCGTATCTCGGCAATCACATCCGCTATGACCTGAAGACGACACCCGGTGCTGCCGCCGGGGCAGGGTCGACCGTCGAAGTCGACAAGGCCCGCGCCTATCACAGCGCGTATTTCGAGATGCTCGGCGAACAGGGTTATCCCGGCCTCGCGCTCTGGCTGGCAATCAACCTGATCGGCATTTTTCGTATGGAGATCGTTCGCCGCAGATACCGCGATCCTGCGGGTGAATACCCCTGGGCCGGTCCGCTTGCCGCCGCACTCCAGAGCGGGCACATCGTCTACCTGCTCGGCGCGGGATTCATCGCGATCGCGTTCCAGCCGTTCATCTACATGCTTATCGGCGCACAGATCGGTCTCGACACGTACCTCGCGCGCAAGCGGAGCGAACAATCATTCCGGCCGATGCGCCGCGCTGTGCCCGCGGTGGCCAAGCGTGAAGATCCGGGCGCACTCTCGGCGTGACCGACCGGGCTCCGGTTCACGAACTGCGCGCGCTGACCGGCGTTCGCGGGATCGCCGCGTGGTTCGTCGTCCTCTACCATATCCGCTTGTCGGTCGCGGGCCTGCATGGCGGTCTGCGCGACGTGTTCGCCAAAGGCTATCTGGCGGTCGATTTCTTCTTCCTGCTTTCCGGCTTCGTGATCTGGCTGACATGGTCCGACCGCCTTCGAACGGGCGGCTGGGCCTGCATCCCCCGCTTCCTGCAGAAACGCATCGCCCGTATCTGGCCGTTGCATCTGGTCACCCTGGCGGCCGCCGTCGCGCTCGCCCTGCTGCTCCGCGCGACCGGCCGCAGCGATCCGCAGTTCGTGTTCCCCGAATTGCCGCTCCACGTCCTGCTGCTCCAGAACTGGGGCTTCACGCATCAACTCGCCTGGAACGACCCGGCCTGGTCGATCAGCGCGGAGCTTGGTGCATACCTGTTGTTTCCGTTGCTGGTGATGACAGTGGACTGGCGGCGCTTGCCGAGTTGGGGACTGCTGACGATCGCGGGCGGATTGCTGGTCGGCCTGCACCTAGCGATGGACGCCTCGACGCTTGGCACCGACATTCCGCGCTACGGCCTTCTCCGTTGCCTCATGGAGTTCACCACCGGCAGCATCGTCTGCGCGCTGTGGTTGCGGTGGCGTAGCGCGTCGCGAGCACCGGTATGTGCTGCGCTTGTGGCTGTGCTCGTCGCAGGATGCTGGATCGCCGGCGCCCCAGAAACGCTGGTAGTTCCGGCACTGTTCGCGACGGTCCTGCTCGTGCTGGCTCTGACCGCTGGCAAGCCTGCAAATCCGTTCGAACTGAGATGGACACACTATCTGGGCGAGATCAGCTACGCGACCTATCTCAGCCATTTCATCTTGTGGAAGGCGTTCAAGCTTGCCTTCGTCAGCGATGCGACCGCCGTGTCGCCCGCGAAGATCGCGCTGTATCTCTGCTTGGTGCTGCTGGCCTCGATCGCCCTCTATCACCTGATAGAACGCCCCGCCCAACGCTGGCTCAACAGGCTCCCCTTCCGCTTGCGGGAGGGGTTGGGGGAGGGGCGTCCGTAGAAGATCAACGCCCGTTCTCCTCCCCTAGCCCCTCCCGCAAGCGGAAGGGGAACAGCTCAATCCACAGGCTCGTCGGCTAGTTCTTCTTCCAGCGCCTCGATGATCGCCTTGTTGAACGCGGGGATGTCATCCGGCTTGCGGCTCGTGATCAGGTTGGCGTCGATCACGACTTCCTCATCCACTACGTCCGCGCCCGCATTCTCCAGGTCCGTCCGGATCGATGGGAAGCTCGTCAGCCGGCGCCCGTCAATCACGTCCGCCTCGGCCAGCAGCCACGGTGCATGGCAGATCGCGGCGACGATCTTACCGTCCTCCATGAACTCGGTGATGATCTCGATCGCACGCTCCTGCTGGCGCATCGTGTCGGGATTGGCGACACCGCCCGGCAGCACCAGTGCGTCGTAATCGTCGGTATCGACCTCGTCGAGCGTCATGTCGGGCGTCGCCGTCTCGGCCTTGTTGATATCGCCCTTCATGCCCTGGATCGGGTCCATCTTGATCGACGCGAGCGTTACCTTCGCGCCCGCCGCCTCCAGCGCCTTGCGTGGTTCGAACAGCTCGACGGTCTCGACACCGTCGGCAGCGAGCATCAATACGCGAGCTTGGGAAAGATCGACCATGTCATGTCTCCAGTGAAATCCCGTGCCCCCTCAACCAAGCGCAGCCCGCCTCGTTCCGGAACGATGCGCCTTCCCGAACATTTGCAGAGATAGTCAGAATCAGACGCCCCAAGGGACCACCGCATTGCCCATCAAGATCGTGTATTCCGACGACTCCAAGCCCGGCATCACCCGCAAGAAGATGCGGAACGGCTGGGGCTATTGGGATGCCAAGGGGGAACGCATCACCGACCGCGACGAGATCGACCGGCTGAACGCGGTCGGCCTGCCCCCCGCCTACCGCGACGCTTGGTTCTGCCCCAAGCCCAACGGCCATATCCAGGCGGTCGGCTGGGACGAGAAGGGCCGCAAGCAGTATCGCTATCACCTCGGCTTCCGCGAAGCGCAGGAGGCCGCCAAGTACGAACGCTGCGCCGATTTCGGCCACGCGCTCCCCAAGATCCGCAAGGCGGTCGAGGCCGATCTCCGCAAGCGCTCGCTGACTCGCGAGCGCGCGGTCGCCGCGGTCATCCGCCTGCTCGACGGCGGCCACATCCGCATCGGCAACGAAGCCTATGCCGAGGCGAACGAGAGCTTCGGCGCGACCACGCTGCGCAAGCGCCACGGCGAAGTGAAGGGCTCGACGCTGAAACTCCAGTACAAGGGCAAGTCCGGCAAGCTGCGGACGCTCAGGATCACCGATCGGTCGCTCAGCAGCTTCGTCAAGAAATGCCAGGACCTCGACGAGCAGCATCTGTTCGCATGGCTCGACGATGCCGGCGTCGCGCATCCCGTTACCTCGACCGACGTCAACTGCTACATCCGCGATGTCACTGGCACCGATTTCACCGCCAAGAACTTCCGCACCTGGGCCGCCAGCGTCGCCGCGTTCGAGGCGCTTGCGTCCGCCGAACGCGACCTCAGCCTCAAGACGATGCTCGAACCCGTCGTCGCCCGGCTCGGCAACACCCACGCGATCGCACGGAAGAGTTATGTTCACCCGTCGCTCATTGCGCTTGTGAAACAAGGCCAATCTGCCTTTCGCACCGCGCTCCGCCTCCCGCGCGCCAAGCGCTATCTCAGCCGCGAGGAATGTGGCCTGATCACCTTCCTCGAAGCCGGCGCCTGCCCGACCGCCATTATTGCCAAGGCGGCCTGACGAGTATTCCCATGTCCAACACTACCGCCCCCAAGCAGCCGATCTTCGACGCAGGCGACGTCGGCGACCAAGCCCAGGGCTTCGTCACCGCCAGCGTCGCCTGGGTACAAGCCTATTGGCTCCAGATCCTGATCGCGTTCGGGATCGGCGCGGTGATCGTCGTCGCACTCCACACCGCGCGCCGTTTCGGCAGCAAGCTCTGCGAACGCCCGCGCGCGCTCAACGGCTGGGGCATCGTCGTTGGCAAGGCGATCGCGCGGACCGGAAATTTCTTCATCGTCATGCTCGCCGCCAAGCTGGTCGCGGGATACTCCGCCGCCCCCGGCGAGGTCGCGACGACGATCAACTTCCTCTTCACCGTCGCCGCCGTCTTCCAGGCCGCCGTCTGGGTCCGCGAGATCATCCTCGGCGCGATCGAGCACCGCACGCAATCCGAACATTATTCGGGCGAAGCGCTGCTCTCGGCGATGGGCCTGATCCGCCTGTTCGTCACGTTCGTAGTGTTCGCGGTCGCGCTGGTCGTCGTCCTCGACAACCTCGGCGTCAACGTCACCGGCCTCGTCGCGGGTCTGGGCGTCGGCGGCATCGCGATCGGTCTGGCAGCACAAGGAATCTTCGCCGACCTGTTCGCCGCGCTCGCGATCATCTTCGACCGCCCGTTCCGCCGCGGCGATTCGATCAGCTACGACACCGCCTCGGGCAGCGTCGAGGCGATCGGCCTCAAATCGACCCGCATCCGCGGCATCGACGGCGAGGAGCGTGTGATCTCGAACAAGAACCTCCTCAACAAGGAGATCCTTAACAACACGCAGCGCAACCACCGCCGCGCGAAATTCGTCATCGGCGTCACCTATTCGACGCCCCCCGAAATCTGCTCGCGCATCCCCGCGATGCTGAAGGAGATCGTCGAGGCCAACGACAAGATCTTCACGCGGGCCGGCTTCACCGGCTTCGGCGCGTCGAGCCTGGATTTCGAGGTGCAGTTCGACAGCAAGGGGCCGGATTATGCGAGCTTCTACGACGGTCGCACGGCGGTCGGAATCGCGATCCTGAAGCGCTTCAACGACGAGAAGATCGAGATCGCCTTTCCGACCCAGGTGAATATGATGGCCGCACCGGATGGCTCGGTCGTGATGCCGTATCCCCAAGGGCGACGGTCGGACGCGGAAGCAACGCCTACCTGATTATCTACCCGGCCGCTCGACGCCTTCCTTCGGCTTCGGAATGTACGCGCCGGTTAGGGCAGCCCTACCCTACCTTGTTCTCCCGCGAAGGCGGGAGCCCAGTCTGGGTCCCCGCCTTCGCGGGGAAACAATCCTTGCTTGGGTAGCGCGAAACCACCGCTGCTGAGACAAGCTGGACGTGAAGAACTCGCCGCGACGCATCAACACCACCCCGGCGAAGGCCGGGGCCCAATTGGCAAGGTCGCAGTAACGAACCGCAACGGCCGTCAGCACCGTTTCCCAATTGGACCCCGGCCTCCGCCGGGGTGGTGCCCTATGATGTCGGGGACTTGCCTTATAAGACGAACGAAGGCCGAGTCCCGCCCGCTTAAATCCCACCCTCATCCAACGACAACAAAGTCGCATTCCCCCCAGCACTCGTCGTATCCACAGAAACAGCCCGCTCCGCACAGAACCGGTACAGATACCGCGGCCCGCCAGCCTTGGGCCCGGTCCCCGACAACCCCTCGCCCCCAAAAGGCTGAGACCCCACGACCGCGCCGATCATCGACCGGTTGATATACAGATTCCCCACCGCAGCCTCGGCCTCGATCACCTCGGCCGCCCGCGCGATACGGCTGTGCAGACCCATCGTCAGGCCGTAACCCTTGGCGTTCACCCGAGCGATCGTCTCGCTCAGCTTGCCCGCCTCCCACGTCGCGACATGCAGGATCGGCCCGAACCACTCCTGGTTCAGATCCTCGATCGCCCCGATCCGCACCAGCGTAGGCGGCACGAACAGCCCGTCCGTCGGCGCGTCGAGCGTCTTGACGATCTTCGTCTTCACGCTCTCGCGATACGCCATCAGCCGGTCATACGCGGCTTGGTCGATCACCGGCCCGACATCGGTCGCGGGATCGCCCGACCGCCCGATCCGCAGCGTCTCCATCGCCCCCGACAGCATCTCGATCACGCCCTCGGCGATATCCTCCTGCACCAGCAGCAAGCGCAACGCCGAGCAACGCTGCCCCGCAGACCGGAACGACGACGCGATCACGTCGGCCACCACCTGCTCGGGCAGCGCGGTGGAATCGACGATCATGGCGTTGATCCCGCCGGTCTCCGCGATCAGCGGCACGATCGGCCGTGTCTCGTCGTCGAGCAACGACCGCGCGATCTTCCGCGACGTCGCGGTCGACCCGGTGAACGCGACACCCTGGATGCGCACGTCCGCGGTCAGCGCCGCGCCGACCTCCGGCCCGCCGGTCACGAGCACCAGCGCATCGACCGGCACACCAGCCTCATGCGCCAGTTCCACCGCACGCGCCGCGATCCGCGGGGTCTGCGGTGCAGGCTTGGCGACCACGGTGTTGCCGGTGACGAGCGCCGCCACCGTCTGTCCGAGGAAGATCGCCAGCGGGAAGTTCCACGGCGCGATCGTCGCCCAGACACCGCGCCCCTCGATATGCAGCGTGTTGCGCTCTCCCGTCGGCCCCGGCAGCTCGATCGGATGCAGGTTCAACCGCGCCTGCTGCGCATAATACCGGCAGAAATCAGCCGCCTCGCGCACTTCGCCGATCGCATCACCAATCGTCTTGAACGCCTCCTGCACGCAGATCGCCATGAGTTCGTCGCGGTGCTTCTCGAGCAGGTCGGCGAGGCGCTCGAGGCAAGCCGCGCGCTCGTCGACCGGCGTGGTCGACCAACCCGGAAACGCCGCATGCGCACGCGTGATGGCAGCTACAACAGAACTCCCCTCCCGCTCGCGGGAGGGGTCGGGGGAGGGGATGACCAACCCGCGATCGGAACCTGTGGAGGAAAGGTCGGCCCCTCCCCCGACCCCTCCCGCAACCGGAAGGGGAGCAGAAACGGCAGCAACCACCGCCTCCAAAGTCCCCACATCACTCAAATCCAACCCGGCGGAATTCCGGTGCCCCCCAGCCCCGAACAAATCCACCGGCAACGGAATGCTAGGATGCCGCTTCCCTCCGACCGCAGCGATCTTCGCCACAGGATCCGCCAAGATCTCAGCCTCGGTCAGCCGCTCATCCGCCAACTGATGCACAAAGCTCGAATTCGCCCCATTCTCCAGCAACCGCCGAACCAGATACGCGAGCAGGTCCCGGTGCCCGCCAACCGGCGCATAGACCCGGCAATGATAGCCATTCTCCTGCACCAGCCGCTCGTACAGCCCGTCACCCATCCCGTGCAGCCGCTGGAACTCGAAGTCGCGCGAGTTGCCCGCCCATTCCATGATCGTCGCGACCGTCAGCGCATTGTGGCTCGCGAACGCCGGCCGGATATTCTCCGCGGCCAGCATGTCCTTCGCCACGGCCAAATACGACACGTCGGTCGCCGCCTTGCGCGTGAACAACGGATAGTCCGCCAGCCCCTCGACCTGCGTGCGTTTGATCTCGCTATCCCAATACGCGCCCTTCACCAGCCGCACGTTCATCACGCGGTCCAGCCCGTTCGCCCATTCGATCACCGGCCGCGCGCGCTTACCGTACGCCTGCACCGCCATGCCGAACCCGTCCCAGCCCTTCAGCGACGGCAGCCCCGCGACCACGCCGATGATGTCAAGGCTCATCTCCAGCCGCTCGGATTCCTCCGCGTCGACGGTCAGCGCGATGCCCTTCGACGCCGCCTGCACCGCCAGCGCCTCCAGCATCTCGGTCAGCGCAGGCACGCATTCGCTCCACCGCGCCACCTCGTACCGCGGGTGCAGCGCCGACAGCTTGACCGAGATCGAGTGCCCCGCCGCCGGATCGCGCCCGACCGCATCGACTGCGCCGACATACGCCTGGAAGTATCGCTGCGCATCGGCATGCGTCCGCGCCGCCTCGCCAAGCATATCGAAGCTCGCCGTGAAGCCCTTGTTCTCCGGCCGGCGCATCCGCTTCATCGCCTCGTCGATGGTACGACCCATCACGAAGATCTCGCCCATCATCTTCATCGCCGCGCCGACCGCTTGGCGCACGAACGGCTCGCCCGCGCGGCTGATCAGGCGCCGCAGCGGCCCGGTCGATCCCTCGCCGACCAGCACGCGGCCGACCACCAGCCCCCAGGTCGCCGAATTGACGAGCTTCGAGTTCGACTTGCCCGCATGCGCGCGCCAGTCGGCATCGCCCAGCTTGTCCGCGATCAGCAAATCCGCCGTCTCGGGATCGGGCACGCGCAGGAACGCCTCGGCCAGCGACAGCAACGCGACGCCTTCCGACGAATTCAGCCGATATTCCTGGAGGAACTGGTTCACCCAGCCCTTGCTCTGCGCCGCCCGCAGGTCCGCGAGCAGGCCCAGCGCATGCCCCATCACGCGTTCACGCGAATCCGAATCGAGCGCGGCGCGGTCCAGCAACGGTTTTAGAACATCGGGTTCGCTCGCGCGGTACAGCTTCGCCATGATATCGCGGGCATGGGACGTTACGGCAGTCGACATTTTCCAGCTTCCGGTTGGGTGAGGCTTGCGATCCGCTCGCCTGTACGCCTAGAGACATTCCAGCGCTTAGCGCCAAATGAGCTTTGAGGGGAATGCCGTGGCGACGATCACCACCGCGCAGATGCAGCAGCGCATCGGCACCGAGACGGTTTCCGACTGGGTCGAGGTGACGCAGGCCATGATCGACAAGTTCGCCGATGCGACCGGCGACCACCAGTTCATCCACATCGATCCGGTCCGCGCGGCGCAGACCCCGTTCGGCCGCACGATTGCGCACGGCTTCCTGACGTTGTCGCTGATGCCGCTGCTGTCCTCGAAGGTGCCCGACGCGCCGACGATCGAGGGCGCGAAGATGGGCGTGAACTACGGCGGCAATTCGGTCCGCTTCCTCACCCCAGTCCGCTCGGGCTCGAAGGTGCGTGGTCGCTTCAAGCTGCTCTCGTTCGACGAGAAGCGTCCCGGCCAGTGGCAGCAGACCAACGCGTTTTCCGTCGAGATCGAGGGCCAGGAAAAGCCCGCCCTGATCGCCGAATGGATCAGCCAGATTTTCGTTTGAAACTAATTCCCCTCCCGCAAGCGGGAAGGGAGCAGATAAGGATATACCCATGCGTTCAGCCGTCATCGTCTCCACCGCCCGCACCCCCATCGGCCGCGCCTATCGCGGCGGCTTCAACAACACCCCCGCCCCGACTTTGGCGTCGCATTCGATCAAGGCCGCGGTCGAGCGCGCCGGCATCGACGGCGCCGAAGTTGACGATGTAGTCTTCGGCTGCGCCCTCCAGCAAGGCCACCAGGCCGGCAACATCGCCCGCACCTCGCTGCTCCGCGCCGGGTTGCCCGTCACCGTCTCGGGCATGTCGGTCGACCGCCAGTGCGCGTCGGGCCTGATGGCGATCGCCACCGCCGCCAAGCAGATCATCACCGACAACATGGACATCACGATCGGCGGCGGTGTCGAGAGCATCAGCCTCGTCCAGACCCCGCAGATGCGCGTCGCCCCCGATCCCCAGCTGATCGCGATGCACAAGGACGTCTACATGCCGATGCTGCAAACCGCCGAAGTCGTCGCCAAGCGCTACGGCATCAGTCGCGACGCGATGGACGCCTACGCGCTCCAGTCGCAGCAGCGCACCGCCGCCGCGCAGGCCGCCGGCTACTTCAATGCCGAGATCGTGCCCGTCGATGCCAACATGGCCATCGTCAACAAGGAGACGAAGGAGGTCACGTACAAGGACGTGACGATCACCAAGGACGAGGGCAACCGCGCCGACACCACGCTGGAGGGCCTCCAATCGCTCAAGCCGGTGATGGGCCCCGACTTCACGATCACCGCTGGCAACGCCTCGCAGCTCTCGGACGGATCGTCGTCGTCGGTGCTGATGGAAGAGAAGATCGCCTCGCAGCGCGGTCTCCAGCCGCTCGGTCGCTATGTCGGCATGGCGGTCGGCGGCACCGAGCCCGACGAGATGGGCATCGGCCCGGTCGTGGCGATCCCCAAGCTGCTCAAGCGCTTCGGCTTGAAAATGGACGATATCGGCCTGTGGGAGCTGAACGAGGCGTTCGCGGTGCAGGTGCTCTATTGCCGCGACCATCTCGGCATTCCCGACGAGCTGCTCAACGTCAGCGGCGGCGCGATCTCGATCGGCCACCCCTACGGCATGACCGGCGCCCGCGCGACCGGCCACGCGCTGATCGAGGGCAAGCGTCGCGGTGCCAAGTATGTAGTGGTCACGATGTGCGTCGGCGGCGGCATGGGCGCAGCCGGGTTGTTCGAAGTACTGTGAACTTGCAAGATATGTCGAGAAGCGATATTTAGTCTTTCGGCAAAGGACATTCTTGCCTTTCTGTGCGAGCCCTGGTTGTGTCAGCAGCCGGGGCTCAACTGCGTTTGGGGCCCGAGTGTCAGCTCGAACCCCGCCCGTGTGCTTATCCTCGACGTGCCACTTCGATGATCTTCACGACCAAGGTCGCAAAGGCGAAGAGCACGCCCAGTATCAGACACAGATCGACAAGAGACATTCTCGATCCTTTCATGTGCGACAGCAGACTTGCTGCCGCCGCCACCATGACGCGTCGCACGCGCAATCACCAAGCGGCATCGCGTGCGCCGATCGGCCGCCCCCGCGCAACCAACCTCCGCCCCGCCCGTTCTCAGTGGCAATCCAAGCCAATAGGAGAATGACGATGGCCGACAAGGATACCCCGCAGGAAGTCGCAGCGAAGTTCATCGATAAGCTGAAGGCCAGCCCGTTCGTGATGATCGGCCTACATGACGGCCAGCATTCCGAGCCGATGACCGCGCAGATCGACGACGATCAGCCCAACACGCTGTTCTTCTTCGCCGGCCGCGACAACCGTATCGCCAAGGGCGGCGCCGCGATGGCGCAGTTCGTCGGCAAGGGCCATGATTTCTTCGCGTGCATGGCTGGCGACGTCTCGACGTCGAACGACCGCACGCAGATCGACAAGCTTTGGAACAACCAGGTCGAGGCATGGTTTCCGGGCGGCAAGGAAGACCCCAACCTGACGCTGCTGCGCTTCGACATCGACAGCGCCGAGCTGTGGGAAACCGATATCTCGATCGGCGGCCGCCTCAAGATGCTGTTCGGCGGCACGATCCGTTCGGACGAGTCGAGCAGCCACGCAGTGGTAAACTCGATCGCGTAACGACTGCGGGCAGCCTGCGAGGGCTGCCCGTTTCTCTCACCCGTTCGCGGTGATGAACTCCTCCACCACCGGCGCGATCTTCTCCCGCCAGCGCGTGCCGTTGAAGATGCCGTAATGACCAGCACCTTCCGCGATGAGGTAGCGCTTCTTCTCGTCGGGTAGCGCAGTCGCCAGCGTCAGTGCCGCCTTGGTCTGCCCCAACCCCGAAATGTCATCACGCTCGCCCTCGACCGCGAGTAGGCCAATGTCAGTGATCGCCGCCGGATCTACCAGCCGACCACGATGCGTCATGATCCCACGCGGCAGCGCATGGTTCTGAAACACGACGTCGATCGTCTGAAGATAGAATTCCGCAGTCATGTCGCACACCGACCGGTATTCCTCATAGAAATCCTGGCTCTGCGATGCGCTTTCGCCGTCGCCTTGGACGAGATGCTTATACATCTCCCAATGCGAGACCATATGGTTGCCCAGATTCATCGACATGAACCCGGCAAGCTGCAGGAAGCCAGGATATACCTTCCGACCCGCACCCGGATAATTGCCCGGGACGGTCGCGATGACGTTCTGCTCGAACCACGCATGCGGCCGCTCGGTCGCCAGCGTATTTACCGCAGTCGGCGCCTCGCGCGTGTCGACGGGACCACCCATCATCGTCAGCGTCTTCGGACGGCACGGGTTCTTGTCCGCACTCATCAAAGCGACGGCGGCGTAACACGGCACCGAGGGCTGGCAGACGGCGAGCATGTGCGTGCCCCCCCGCCCCTCATTCGCACCGATCGTCTCCAGATATTCGATCAGATAATCGATGTAGTCGTCGAGATCGAACCGCCCTGCCGACAGCGGCACGCTGCGCGCGTCGCGCCAATCGGTGATGTAGACGTCGGCGAACGGCAGCATCCGCTCGACGGTGCCGCGCAGCAACGTCGCGTAATGACCGGACATCGGCGCGACGATCAGCAGCTTCGGACCACCCTCAACGCCCTTGCGCACGAAGCGCTTCAGCTGCCCGAAGTCCTTCCGGAGCACGATCTCCTCGCGCACCGCGACCTCGCGGCCGTCGATCGTCGTCGTGTCGAGACCGAAGGCAGGCTTCCCTCGCGTTGCATTCGCGTGTGCGAACACTTCGAGCGCCGATGCGACCACCGTGCCGCCGCCCAAATAGGCGAACGGGTTTGCCGGATTGTTGAGCATATCCGCGCCGAAGCTCGCCATCTTGCTGGCGCCGGCCATCATCGAACGCTGGAATTCATAGGCATCGTAGAGCATGCGGTATCCTCTCGCCTCATCGGGCTTTGCACGGTGGTAACGCAATTTTGCCGCAGTGCAACGCGCGATCGACCGCCGCTCCGTCCCGCGCGACCGGATCACTGCTCTCGGCGACGCCCGGTTCTCGTTGAGCGCCACCCCCGCCACTGCTAGGCACCGCGCATGGCCAAGCCGATACCCGAAGAGAAGACGTCCCGCCGGATCGGCGATCTCGCGATGGTGTGGCGTCACGCCTCCCAATACCCCCGCCAGATCGCGTTCGCGGGGCTCGCGCTGATAATGACCTCGGCCGCGACGATCGGCATTCCTTACGGGTTCAAGCGCGTTATCGACCGCGGCTTTGGCCCCGGCGCGGGCGGGTCGGTCGCCAACTCGTTCCACTATCTGCTAATGATCGTCGTCGTGCTCGCACTCGCGACCGCGGTGCGCTTCTATTACGTCTCGTGGCTTGGCGAACGCGTCGTCGCGGATATCCGCACCAATGTGCAGCGCCACCTGCTCCGCCTGACACCGCGCTTCTTCGAGGAGAACCGCCCGTCCGAGATCGCCTCGCGCCTCACCTCGGACACCGCGCTGATCGAGCAGGTCGTCGGCAGCACGGTGTCGATCGCGCTGCGCAACACCTTCACCGGCATCGGCGGGCTGATCTACCTGTTCGCGATCTCGCCGAAGCTCGCGGGCATGCTGATGATCGGCATCCCGCTGATCATCCTGCCGATCGCGCTGCTCGGCAAACGCGTGCGCAACTACTCGCGCACGTCGCAGGACCGCGTCGCCGATGTCGGCTCGATCGCCACCGAGACGCTCGGCGCGATGAAGGTCGTGCAGGCGTTCGGGCAGGAAGACCGCGAGGCGATCCGTTTCTCTGACGCGGTCAGCGCGACCTTCGCGGCGGCTCGTGCCCGGATCATGCTGCGTGCGGTGATGACCGCGATCGTCATCGGCCTCGTCTTCGGGTCGATCACATTGGTCCTGTGGGAAGGCGCAATCGACGTCGCCGCCGGGCGCATCAGCGGTGGCGCGATCGCCGCGTTCGTCCTGACCGGCGGCATCGTCGCCGGCGCGTTCGGCGCGCTGACCGAAGTGTACGGCGACCTGTTGCGCGGCGCCGGTGCGGCCGGACGCCTGTCCGAGTTGCTCCGCGAAAAGCCCGAGATCGCCGCGCCCGCCAACCCGGTCGCCCTGCCCCAACCGCCACGCGGCGCGCTCGCGTTCGAGGGCGTGCAGTTTCACTACCCGACGCGGCGCGACGTCGCCGCCCTCAACGGCTTCTCGCTTGACGTCCGGCCCGGCGAGACGGTCGCCGTCGTAGGGCCTTCGGGTGCGGGCAAGACGACGTTGTTCCAGCTGGTCCAGCGGTTCTACGATCCCGACGCGGGGCGCGTAACGCTCGACGGCATCGACCTGCGCGACGCCGATCCCGCCGAAGTCCGCGCACGCATCGCGATGGTCCCGCAGGAGACGATCATCTTCGGCGCGTCGGCGCGCGACAATCTGCGCTACGGCGACTGGTCCGCAACTGACGACCAGCTCTGGGCCGCCGCCGAAGCCGCCAACGCCGCCGAGTTCCTCCGCAAGCTCCCCGAAGGCCTCGACACGTTCCTGGGCGAAGGCGGCGCGCGGCTGTCGGGCGGCCAGCGCCAGCGCGTGACGATCGCGCGTGCGCTCCTCCGCGACGCGCCGATCCTGCTGCTCGACGAGGCCACCAGCGCACTCGACGCCGAGAGCGAGCGGCTCGTGCAGGAAGCGCTCGAACGGCTCATGGCGAACCGCACCACGCTGGTCATCGCGCACCGCCTCGCCACCGTGCGTGCGGCCGAGCGGATCATCGTGATGAACGATGGACAGATCGTCGAAGAAGGCTCGCACGGATCGTTGATGACCAACAGCGGGCTCTACGCGCGGCTGGCGAGCCTGCAGTTCAACGAGGCCGCTTAGACCTTCGTGGTCTTGGGTTTCTTTGGTTTCGGCAGCGGCAGTTCCGCGGTCGAGATACGGACGAGTTCGGCCAGCCAATCGGAATCGTCCCAGCGATCGGCGTCGACCAGCAGGCACGGTTTCGCGCCCGGATAAGGCGGCGCTTCGTCGATCGCCCCAGCGAACGCGCGGCCACCCGGGGTCGGCTTCACGAACAGCTGGTCGTCGCAGATCAGCGCGACCATCCTGCCGTCGCAATAGACGCCGTATTCGCCGAACATCGGCTTTGCGGAGACCTCCCCCGCCGCGGCGAGCTGGTCGACGATGAACGCGACGGTCTTGCGATCGGATGCCATAGGGTGATCCTCGCAGATCGGCGTGGCCTTGGCGAGCCATGCCGACGACGGCGTTTCGCTTGCGATGCCGTAATCGCGCGCGCAAACTCGGCAAAACAGGAGATGGATATGCGCGACTTCGACATCGTCATCTACGGCGCGACCGGGTTCACCGGGCGGCTCGTGGCGGAGTATCTCGTCCAGACCTATCCCACCGGCGTTCGGTGGGCGATGGCGGGGCGCTCGCTGTCGAAGCTGCAGGAGGTCCGCGACCTGATCGGCGCGCCTGCCGAGAGGGCGCTGATCGCTGCCGACTCCGACGACCCCGCCAGCCTGCGCGCAATGGCCGAACGTGCCACCGTGGTCATCTCGACGGTGGGACCGTACCAGCTGTACGGCTCCAACCTCGTCGCCGCGTGCGCCGCGACCGGCACCGGTTATGTCGATCTGTGCGGCGAGCCCGCATGGATGCGCCACATGATCGACGCGCATGAAGGCGAAGCGACGCGCACCGGTGCGCGCATCGTGTTCTCCTGCGGGTTCGACTCGATCCCATTCGATCTCGGCGTGCTGACATTGCAGGATGCGGCGAAGGCCAAATACGGCGCCCCCGCTCCCCGAGTGAAAGGCCGCGTGCGGAAAATGCAGGGGACGTTCTCGGGTGGCACTGCGGCCAGCCTCAAGGCGACGCTTGCTGCTGCCGCGCGTGATCCCGGCATCGTCAAGCTGCTGACCAGTCCGTTCGCGCTGACCCCCGGCTTCCAGGGACCGCATCAGCCGACCGGGATGATCCCCGAGTACGACACGACCATCTCGGCCTGGGTCGCGCCGTTCGTGATGGCGCCGATCAACACCAAGAATGTCCACCGCACCAATTTCCTGCTCGGCGAGGCCTATGGCGCGGACTTCGTCTATGACGAGATGATGGTGGCGGGACTGGGCGATCTCGGCAAGGTTGCAGCCGAGGCGATCGCGAAGTTCAATCCGTTCTCGGGCGACAAGGGGCCGAAACCCGGCGAAGGCCCGTCGAAAGAGGAGCGCGATGCCGGCCATTACGACCTGCTGTTCGCGGGTATCATGCCCGATGGCGAGCGCATCGACACGGTCGTCACCGGCGATCGCGATCCCGGCTATGGCTCGACCAGCAAGATGATCGCAGAGGCGGCGTTATGCCTGGTTCAGGATATCGAAGCCGATGGCGGGATCTGGACGCCCGGCGCTCTGATGGGGACGAAACTGCGTGATCGTCTGGTGGCGAAGGCGGGGCTCACCTTCACAACCGGCTGATCAGCCGCGAAAGAACCACGTCGCGATCCAGGAGATCAGCACCGACGCGATAATCGCGATCGGCACGGCGAGACGTCGGCGTCGCTCGATCGCAGCATAATGCGCGTCGAGATCGAAATAGAAGCGGCCTTGCGCGGTTTCGCGGACGATGCCGTTGGCACGCAGCCGATCGAGCGCCCCCTGCTCCCTGGGGTCACGAGGTAGGAAGGCGATCGCATCATCGGGTGCGATCGCGTGTCGCGCCAGGAACAGCGCCGGGATGACTCCGCGGATCCGGTGCGGTCGCAGCGCCATCGGCATGCCGGAGGGGCTCGGAATTACCGGCGAGAGCTTATTCGGCAAGCGCGAAGACCGTCGCCGCCGCCGCAACGCTTGCAGCTACGCCCGATACTCCGACGATCGCTGCGGCTCGTAGTCGCACCGAAGCGCGAAATGCACCGAGCTTCCGCGCATCGAGATGATACCGCCCCGCCCCGTCGTCGACGATCGCGCCATAGACGCGGAGTTGCCGAAATATCCGTGCGTCCTTCGCTGCATAGGCGATCGCACGATCAGCCGACGTGGCCCGTGCCACGACGAAATCCTTGATGATCCGTCGCCGCGATCGGCCTAGAATAAGTCCCCGCATACTCTTCCCCCCACGCCGATCTCGCATAGCGCGGGGGGTTTGCGCAAATCCTAACGTCGCTTGCCCTGGTGGCGGATGTTCGCCGGGCGACCACGCCGCTTGATCTCGCGCACCGGCTTGCGGCCGCCACGCGGAGGCTGGGCCGCGCCCTTCCCCTCGGGCATCTCGAAGCGCAGCGCGCCCGATACCGGGTTTGCCTCAGCCAGTCGCAGTTCCAAGGTCTGGCCTTGTGCGAAGACGTCGCCGCTATGCTCGCCGGTCAGCGTACGGGCGCCTTCGTCGAACCGGAAATACTCGCCACCCAGATCGCGCACCGGCATCAGGCCGTCGCCACCGATCCCCTCGACCGTCGCGAAGAAGCCGAAGTTCGTCACGCCGGTGATCCGTACGTCCATCACCTGGCCGACGCGCTCCGACAGGAACGCCGCGACATAGCGATCGGTGGTATCGCGCTCGGCCTCCATCGCGCGGCGTTCGAGCCGGCTGATGATCTCGCCGACCGACTCCATGTTGGCCGCATCGTCCGCCGGCAGCCCGCCCTCGCCAAGGCCGTACGCCGAGACCAGCGAACGGTGGACGAGCAGATCGGCATAACGCCGGATCGGCGAGGTGAAATGCGCGTAGCTGCCGAGACTGAGGCCGAAATGCCCGTGATTGCCGGGCGCGTAATAGGCCTGGGTCTGCGTTCGAAGGATCTGCTCCATCACCTGAGGACGGAAATCCGCGTCGCCGATCCGTTCGATGATATGATTGAAGGTCGCCGGGCGGACGACCTGCCCGAGCGCGAACGGGACGTCGAACGTCTCGAGATATTCCTTCAGTGCGGCGAGCTTCTCGCGGCTCGGCGGCTCATGAATACGGTACATCACCGGCGCCTTTTTCGCCTCCAGCGCCTTGGCGGCGGCGACGTTGGCGGCGATCATGTAATCCTCGATCAGCCGGTGCGCGTCGAGGCGTTCGCGCGGGGAAACGGACATGATCCGCCCCTGCTCATCGAGCACCACGCGGCGTTCGGGAAGATCGAGATCAAGCGGCGCGCGTGCGTCGCGCGCCTTGGCCAGCGCATGCCAACAGGCCCAAAGCGGCTGTAGCACGCTCAACATATCTCCCCTCCCGTCTACGGGAGAGGAGGAGGTATCGATGATCGCCTGCGCCTCCTCATAAGACAGGTTCGCCGCGATCCGCACCACCGCGCGCGTAAAGCGCCACGACTTGAGCGAGCCATCCTTGCCGATCCGCAGATGGCACGCGAGCGCTGCACGGTCCGCGCCTTCCTTCAGCGAGCACACCTCTGCCGAGAGAATTTCGGGCAGCATCGGCACCACGCGGTCGGGGAAATACACCGAGTTCCCGCGCCGCCGGGCCTCGCGGTCGACCTCGGACTTCGGCCGCACGTAGAAACTGACGTCGGCGATCGCGACGATCGCCTTCCACCCGCCGACATTCGAGGGATCGTCGTCCGCCTCGGCCCAGACCGCATCGTCGTGATCGCGTGCATCCTCGGGATCGATGGCAACGATCGGCAGTTCACGCAGGTCTTCCCGCCCCTCCCCCAGCGGCAGCTTCGAGACCCGCTCGGCTTCGTCGAGTGCCTCCTGCGAGAAGACGTCCGGGATACCGAGCTTGTGGATCGCGATCAGCGAGAAGCTGCGAGCGGCGAACGGATCACCCAGCTTTTGCACGACACGGGCGGCGATCTTCGGTGGCTTCCCCGCCAGTTCTGCCAGCACCAGATCGCCCGGCGCGGCGCCGCCGGCATCCGCCACGGCGAACTCGCGCCGCTCGCGCTTGTCGACACCCGTCAACCAGAGCCGCCCCGACTCTTCACGCAATACGCCGAGTACCTGTTCGGAGGCCAGTGCGAGCACCTTCATCGGATGCGCGATCCAGCCGTTCCCGGCCTCCTCGGTGCGCGCCAAGATCCGCTCACCTACACCCAGCGCACCGCGCTTCCGCTCGCGCACGCGAAGACGCGGTGGTGGCACGCCCTCCGCTTCCCAGCGCTCGGGCACGGCCCAGACGTTGCCGCCGTCGTCCACGTCCGCGATCCGCAGCACCGTTACCTTGGGGATGCCACCCATCTTGTGGAACGCGCGCCCCGGGGCGCTGTCGATCAGCCCCTCGTCGGCCATGTCCTTCAGCAGCGCTTTCAGCCCGATCTTGTCCTGCGCGCTGAGCCCGAAGCCCTTGGCGATCTCGCGTTTGCCCGCAGGCACGTCGGAAGTGGCGATGAAGTCGAGGATCTGCTCGCGCGTCGGAAGACCGGCTTTTGGTTTGTACATCGTACAGAGATAGTCGGTAGGCCCGCCATTACCAAACGGCTAAGCTACGGGCATGATGCAAAGTTACGACATCCTCATCGTCGGCGGCGGCATCAACGGCGCCGCGATCGCCCGCGAGGCGGCACTGAACGGCCTGTCGGTCCTGCTCGTCGAGAAGGGCGACCTCGCCGGCGCGACCTCGTCCGCCTCGACCAAGCTGATCCACGGCGGCTTACGCTATCTCGAATATTACGACTTCAAGCTCGTCGCCGAAGCGCTGCGCGAACGCGAACGCCTCGTGAAGGCCGCGCCGCACATCATCCGCCCGATGCGCTTCGTCCTGCCGCACGAGAATGCGGTACGCCCGTGGTGGATGGTCCGGCTTGGGTTGTACCTGTACGACTGGCTTGGCGGCCGCATGACGCTGAAACGATCGCGCGGCCTGCGCAAGAGCGACGTCGCCTACACCGCGCCGCTCAAGAACGGCGCGCGCGGCTTCGTCTATTCCGACGCGTTCGTGGACGATTCCCGGCTTACCGTGCTGAATGCGATGGACGCGCACGACAACGGCGCAGAGATCGCAGTCCGCACCGAACTCGTTACCGCGCGGCGGGACGGCGCCGTATGGCGCGCAACGTTGTCGGACGGTCGCGACGTCACCGCGCGCGCACTCGTCAACGCTGCCGGCCCCTGGGTCGCCGAGTTGCTGGGACGGCTCGGCATCAATGCCAGCGCCGGCGTCCGGCTGGTCAAGGGCAGCCACATCGTCGTGCCCCGACTGTACGAGGGCGACCACGCCTATATCCTGCAGCTTGCCGACCGCCGGATCGTCTTCGCGATCCCGTATCAGGGCCAGACCGAGATAGGCACGACCGACATTCCCGTCGACCGGCCCGAAGACGCGGTGATCGACGCGGGCGAGATCGCGTATCTCTGCGACGCCGCGAACCAGCATTTCACGCGCCAGATCACGCCCGCCGACGTCACCTCGACCTGGTCCGGCGTGCGCCCGCTCTACGACGACGGCGCCAGCGACGCGAAGGCGGTCACGCGCGACTATGTCCTCGAACTCGACACGCTTGGGGATGCCGGCGAAGCACCTTTACTGTCTGTGTTCGGCGGCAAGATCACGACCGCGCGTCACCTCGCGGAGGAAGCGATCGCGAAGATCGCGCTGACGACAGGTGCGCGCGCCCGTCCAGCTACCAGAGATCGCGTCTTTCCGGGCGGTGTGATTCCCGAGTTCGCGACGTATCTATCGCAGGTCCGTGAACGCTGGCCCTATCTCGGCGCCGCACGCAGCGAACGGATGGCGCACGCTTATGGCGCGCTGCTCCAAGATATGCTGGCAAAGGTCACGGATATCCACGGACTTGGCGTCGATCTTGGCGATGGACTGACCGAAATCGAGGCGCGCTGGATGTACCATCGGGAATGGGCAAGGATACCCGAAGATGCATTGATGCGCCGTAGCAAAGTCGGATTGTGTCTGACAGGCGAACAAACCGCGGCGTTCGAAACCTGGTGGAACACGAATTTTCCCTCGTGAACCTTAGGGCTTGCATGTTTATCGATTAGGCATATCCTCGGCTAATATCTTTACGAGGAGATCTCCAATGGCGACATACCCGGACCTCCAAACCGATCCCGAAGACAAGAATCTCGTGATCCTGCAAAGCCTGATCTGCCTGTTGCGCGAAAAGAACATCCTGTCGCGCGCGGATATCGAAGAACTTTGCGACACGGTGAAGCGTCGTGCCAGCGACCATGCCAGCGACCCCCTTCCCTGCCAGATGGACGGCGCGCGTGCCGCGGCCACCGAAGTGGCGCAGATCGGCGATTATATCGGCCGCAAATATGGCGGAAAGCACCGCCGCACGATCTGAGCCCTTGCGTTGCGCGCGCCTGAGGCGGTTGTGTTATACGGTTCGCATGGGCTGGGGTGTGAATACGCCGCGGGCACGCGGGGTAATTAGACCGCCCGGTGACCCTGGTCACGCGACCAATTTGAACTGAGTACGGCTGAAGGCCTTAGTCGCGCTGGAGCCGTGCTAGAGCCGCGCTGGGGTGCTGACGCGGTTTGGTAAACGGACGTAGCGATTATCCGGAGCACATCCTGGGTTACTCAACTCCGCAATCTTCGGCCTTTTCTGCTGAGATACATTCCAAGCGTCATGGATGCGGTAGTCAGCGAGGATGGTTCACCCGTTCGATCCGCGTATTTGCGGCCCGGTAAGATGCTTGCGTCCGATAATGATCGGTGGCCCGCATAGCGCTCCAGACATCGTGGTCGTGGAGGGATAGCAAAGTCGACTTCCTGGAACTGCTCCGCTCCATGCTAGGCGCTATGGGGCTTGGAACAGAGCCCGCTCGCTGTCCCCATTACTGCGATCAGCAGGACCTTCTAGAAGGTCGACCGATACAGCCGCGACCATCGCGACCTCCCAGATGCAGTGCCTGCCAGAAGCAAGCAGTAGTCCGCCGCACCGTCCGCGACGGCGGCACAACTAGGCCCGGCGTATGCGGAATGGTGGGCTTCTCTCGGTAACCGCCCTTCTATCGAGAGCACTAATCGATACGTTTGCAATACCTCAAGCTAGCCCGGGTATTACGAGATGGCATGGGCAGCAAACCGGAACGGTCGCGTGAGACGTTTCAGCCGCAATCAAAATGCGCGAACAATCGTGAACGTTGTGTTCCGAGCTTCGACTCCGAGCTTTTCCCAACCCGCAATCAGCTCGCGACGAAGCACGTCTCGCCAGCGACCCGCAGCCGGCCACAGATATCGGCCGCCTGGTTCGCGCTGCCCGCATTCACGCGCAGCCGATACAGTGTCCGACCACCCGTCGCGACCGGCTGGACCGACTTGCCGAGCGCGCCGACATATCCGAACCGCTTCGAGAAGTTCGTCCAGGCCGCGTTGGCGACCGCTTCGCTGGGATACGCGCCCAGCTGGACCAGCGAACCCCCGGTGGCTGTTCCAGCGCCGCTAGGCTTCGACGGTGCCAGAGGCGCCGCGGCGACCAATCGCCCACCCGATGCCGGCACCTGCGCGACCGCGTTACGACCGACCGCATCATCCGCCTTGGCTGCAACCGCGCGCTTACCCGCAACCGGCGCCTCGGGCACGCCGCGCAGATCGATCGCGCCGTTGCCCGACTTGCCCGCGCTGGTTGCGATCGCCGAGTCGCCCTCACCCTTGACCTTGAGGCCGCCGGCGTCGTCGGGCTTGACCTTGTAGTCGCCTTCCTGCGCGGCGATCAGCTGACCATCGTCGGTCGGCGCGCGCTGTTGCAGCTTGTAGATGCCAAAGATGATCGCAGCGAGCACCGCCAGGCCGAGCACGACCAGCGCGATGACGCGGCCGATGCCGACCGTATCCTGCTCGTCCGGCTCGACGGTTTCGAGCCAGGGAAGCCGGTCTTCCTCGCGCAGATCCATGTCTTCGGCCATCACTTCATCTCCGAAACCGCTTCGACACCCATGATGGCGAGGCCGTTATGAATAATCTGCCCTATAGCGGACGCCAAGAAAAGCCGCGCCGCGGTCGCCTGCGGATCCTCGATCACCAGGAAGCGGCGATCAGGCCGGTCGTTGCCAACGTTCCATAGCGCATGGAACGCAGCAGCCAAGTCATAGAGATAAAACGCGATTCTGTGCGGTTCGCGCGCCGTCGAGGCGATCTCGACAAGCCGCGGAAACTGCGCCGCGAGCTGCACGAGTGCCAGTTCGTCCGTATCAAGCCGGGACAAATCGGCAGACATCGGCGTAATTCCCGCCTCTTCCGCACGCCGATGCAGCGAGGCGATACGCGCATGCGCGTATTGGACGTAGAACACCGGATTGTCCTTCGATGCCTCGACCACCTTGGCAAAGTCGAAATCCATCTGCGCATCGGAGCGCCGCGTCAGCATCGTGAAGCGGACGACATCCTTGCCGACCTCGCGGACGACGTCCGCCAGCGTGACGAAATTGCCCGAGCGCTTCGACATCTTGACCGGCTCGCCGTTGCGCAACAGCCGGACCATCTGGACCAGCTTCACGTCGAACCGCGTCTTGCCGCCGGTCAGCGCCGCTACGCCTGCGACGATCCGCTTGACCGTACCGCCATGATCCGCGCCCCAGATATCGATCAGCTGATCGGCGTTCTGGCTCTTCTGGAAATGATAGGCCAGATCGGCGCCGAAATAGGTCCAGGACCCGTTCGACTTCTTGATCGGACGATCCTGATCGTCGCCGAACTGCGACGAGCGGAACAGCGGCAACTCGACCGGCTCCCAATCGTCCGGCGTCTCGCCCTTTGGCGCTTCGAGCACGCCGTCGTAGACGAGATCGCGCGACCGCAGCTCCGCCTCGGCCGCTTCAGGCTTCTTCGCAGCCTGAAGTTCCGCCTCGGACGCGAACACCTCGTGCTCGATCCCGAGCAAGGCCAGATCGGCACGGATCATCACCATCATCGCCGCGACCGCCTGCGTGCGGAAGATGACCAGCCATTCGCTCTCAGGCGCGCCGACATAGCGGTCGCCGAACTCCCTAGCGAGCGACTGGCCGACGGGAACGAGATAGTCGCCGGGATACAGGCCCTCGGGGATCTCGACGGTCTCGCCAAGCGCCTCGCGGTAGCGGAGGTGGACCGAGCGCGCGAGCACGTCGACCTGGCCGCCGGCATCGTTGACGTAATATTCGCGGATCACCTTGTGTCCGGCGAACTCGAGCAGGCTGGCAAGCGCATCGCCGACGACTGCACCGCGGCAATGGCCCATGTGCATCGGGCCGGTTGGGTTGGCCGACACATACTCGATGTTGACCGTAATCCCGTCGCCCTGCTTCGACCGGCCGTAATCAGCGCCAGCCTCCGGAATCGCGGCCAGTTCGGCGCGCCAAGCGTCATCGGTCAGCTTCATGTTGATGAAGCCGGGACCCGCTACGCTCGCCGAGGCGACGTCCTCGAGCTTCGACAGTTCGGCGACCAGCGCATCGGCGAGGACGCGCGGATTGGTCTTGGCGGGCTTGGCGAGCACCATCGCGGCGTTGGTCGCGAGATCGCCGTGGCTGGTGTCGCGCGGCGGCTCGACCGTGACGTTCTTGCGATCGAGACCGGCCGGCAGCATCCCCGCCGCGGTCAGCGTGTCGAGCGCCGCATCGATATGCGCGGCGAAACGGGTGTAGAGCGTCATGGCAGTCCCGGTACGTCAAGGAAACGCGCGCTCTAGACCATCGCGGCGCGGCGCTCAATTTTAATCCCGTCGCCGGGTGGCCGTTAGCGCCCGCCTGGGCCCGTCCGCTACATCAGGAGGCCATCCCCGTTCCCCGCAGGCGCGGGGCCCAGCTAAACCACATCCACCGCGCGAGATGCTGGGCCCCCGCGTTCGCGAGGGAACAGAAGTGTATCGATGCATCTGCGGGAAAACTAAGATCAGCGTCAGACCCGAACCAGCCCCTCGATCGCCGCCGTTCTCGCGCTCGCAGGAAACAACGCCGCCATCGCCCGTGCAGGCTCGACGCCGAAATGCGACGAGACCGCGCCGCCGATGAACGCATCGAGCTGCATCGTCGGTTTCAAGTCGCGGGCCTCGAAGAGCGCGGCGGGGGCGAGGCCGGGCCAGTCCGATACCACCCTGCCCCCCTTCACCGCGCCGCCGAACAACATTGCAGACGTGCCGGTGCCGTGATCGGTCCCGCCGGTGCCGTTGACCGCGACGGTCCGTCCGAACTCGGTCGCGACCAGCACCATGGTGTCCGCCCATAACGGTCCCAGCCCCGCCTGGAGTGACGCGACCATCGCATCGAGGCCCTTCAACTGCGCGGTCAGCCGGCCGCGCTGGCCGGCATGCGTATCCCAGCCACCGGTCTCGATCATCGCGATCCGTGCTCCGGTGTCGGGCTTGAGCAACCGCGCGGCGAGCGCGCCCGTCGCGGCCGCATTGCGCCCGCCATCCTGCGCGAGATCGCTGGTGAGTTGCCGCGTCGCCATCGCCTCGCTCCACAGGCCGTGGAGCTGGTGGTCACCCTCGTACAGCATCGCCACGCGTTGCAGCAGGTCGTCGGACGCGTCCGGCAGGCTCGACGGCGCATAGGACGCGACCTCGCGCCGCCCCCGCAGCGCCATCGGCACGGTCGCCGCCACCGCGATCGCGCGCGCCTCGTCCGTCGGCAGCACGCCGAGTAGCCGATTGAGCCAGCCGTCGCGCACCTGGTACGCGCTGACCCCACCGGTTTCGAGCACGTTCTGGCCATCGAAATGCGAACGATCCCGGTAAGGCGACGCGATGGCGTGCGCGAACAGCGCCTGGCCCTGTTTGTAGAGCCCGGCACTCGACGTCATCGCGGGGTGTAGCGTGAACATGCCATCGAGCTTTGTACCCGTTGCGAAGTCCGCCGCGAGATCGCCGCGGGCGCCTGCAAACGCCGGATCGCCGACCGCGCCAATCGTACCGAGACCATCGGCGGCCCCGCGCTGGATGATGAACACGAAGCGCTTGTCGGTCGCCGCGCGCGCGAAGGCGATGCGCGGTGCGAAGGCGGACGCGAGAACGCCGAGCGTGCCGGTCGACAAGAAGGAACGACGGTCGAGCATGACTATCTCCGCAGCGATTCAGGGGCGACGAGCAACAGCGCGAGCGCCTGTGCAGGGCTTTCCGCACGCGACAGGCCCTGCGCAGTGGAGGAACTGAGCGAGGCGGGGAACAGCGTCGGCGCCAACGCCCGCGCATCGACCGGCCCGGCGCGCGCCGCGAACCGCTCCGCCGCCTCCACGCGTCGCAGGATCGCGTCGGGCCCGGCCCAGGCTCCGGCGATATCGTCGTACCCGACCGGCTGCCCCGGCTGCCATATCGGCTGGCCGAGTTGGTTCATCATTCCGACCGTGACGCCGGGCTGGACGATGGTCGTGCCGAGCGCGCGCTGTGTGGACAGATACCATTCCCAGGGCGACTTGAACTTCACCGGCTGCGGCACCCACGCCTCAGGCGACGCAATCAGCGCGCGATAGACAGTCGGCAGGTCACCACCCGATTTCAGGAAGGCCGTCTTCAACCGCGCGACCATCGCCGGCGGTGGCGTATCGCCTGCGAAGTGCCGCGCGAGTTTGGTCGCGATGTGCGTCGCGGTCGCGGGATGAATCGCCAGATCGGACAGCACGGCCTGGGCCTGTGCCTCCCCCGCCGCGGGATAGAGCTTCCCCATCACGGTGCGATCGCCGGGCTGATGAACGTCGTCTAGGAACAGGAATGCGCCTGCATGGGAATCGTCCTGGACACGGGCGCCGGGGCCACGGCCGATGCCCGCGACCGTCCAGCCGGTCATCGCGCGCGCGAATTCGGTGACGTCGGCCTGGCTGTAGCCGCTGCGGACGCCAAGCGTGTGCAACTCCATGATCTCGCGCGCGAGGTTCTCGTTGAGACCGGTGCGACGCTTGGTCTTGCGTATAGCGAACGGACTGTCCGGACCGATCGACACCGCCTGGTCGAGATACAGCAGCATCGCCGGATGCCGCTCGACCGCGTTCAGCATGTCGGCGAACTTGCCGAGGACATGCGGCCGGATCGCCTCGAACTCCATCGGGCCGGCCAGCGCCATTACCTCGAACTTCTCGGTGGAAACCGCGAAATGGTTCGCCCAGAAATGCACGAGCCGCTCGACGAACGGCGCCTCGCCGGTCAGCGCCGCCATCGTCCGCGCCGCGACCGCCGCGCCGTAATCGTTGCGGCTCTGCTTGCCGATGACTTGTCGCGCTTCCTGTCGTGCGGCCGCGGCTGGATCGATCGGCCCCGGCGCCATGGGGGCCCGAGCCATTCCGGGGGGCGCAGCGCCCGGCGACACGGGTGCGGGGGTCATCGCATTGGACATCGTTGGGACGGCGACGGCCGGCTTCCCGTCCATGCCGGTCATGGCTTTCGGCGTGCGCGGACCGAATTGCGCCCTGATCGCCTTTTCCTGCGCATAGTAGGCGACGAGACCTGTCGAAATGCCGGCCGTCGCAGGCGCGCTCGCGATGACCGGTGGCAGCGGCTCGAACCGGTCGCACTGCGCCAACACCCACTTCGCCGCATCGCCGACGATAGCTTCACCCGGCCTTGCGCCGAACCCGAACCGATTTAACGCGATACTGGAAGCAGACACGACACTTCTCCTTCGCATGCAAGTGTACGCGGCAAATGTCGTGGAAGTATGTCACCCGGCGCGCTGGTCGCACGCAGGGGGCCGTTCATCGTTGCAGTTGATGCAATCGCGACGGATCGGTTTGCAATTGCAACTCATGCTGCACCGCAATATTTCTGTGACTCGAGAGTTGGGTAAACACCTGATCCGGCTCGACGCACCACCGCGGGAGACACGATCATGCGCAATACTTTCAAGATCATCGCAGCAGCAGCGGCCGCCCTCACCTCGACGATCGGCATGGCCGCCGACGCCAAGCAGAGCTTCGTCCACGAGGGCAGCACGTACGTCTATACCTCGACGCAGGACGGTGGCCGCCAGGTCATCGACGGCCGTCGCTATCCGTCGGGCCAGAAGTTTCACCTGA
The DNA here is from genome assembly GCF_900115295.1 of Sphingomonas sp. OK281. Classification (GTDB taxonomy): domain Bacteria; phylum Pseudomonadota; class Alphaproteobacteria; order Sphingomonadales; family Sphingomonadaceae; genus Sphingomonas. Next base: position 508,497 of record NZ_FOVZ01000003.1, read on the forward strand.
TCGTTCGCGGCGACCGCGTATCGGGTGTGTCGGGCGGCGTCCCGGTTGCGTTCAAGACCGCCGAAGCCAATGGCGCGGCTGGTGGCATTGCTTCGGTTACGCGCTGAGCTTAGCGGCGTTCAGTAGCATCTGCGGCGGTCGGACCCAGGTCCGGCCGCCGTTTTGCGTTTGAGTGAGCCTGCAACTTCTTAACTCCCCTCCCTGGAAGGGAGGGGGTGGGGGGTGGGTCGGCTTCCGTATGACGGTATGGACGCGGCACGAGCCAGCCTACCCACCCCCAGCCCCTACCTTTCAGGGGGGGCGCAGAAGTCAGAACCCTTCGGGCAGGTCGATCGGGCCGACCAGTTCGCGGTAGCGCGACACGGCGTACCGATCCGTCATCCCCGCGATGAAGTCGGCGATGTGGCGGCTGCGGTCCGGATCCTCCGACGGCAGGCGTTCCCGCCATTCCTCGGGGATCGTCAGCGGATCGTCGCGGTAGACCGCGAACAGGCCGGACACGATCCCATGCGCCGCATCCGCCGCCGCCAGTTGCCGCGGATGGTGATAGAGGTTGGCGTACATGAAGCGTTTCAGGTCGCGCTCCGCCTCGCGCATCTCGGGCGAGAAGCCGACCAGGCATTGGCCGGCATCGCGGACGTCGTCGACGCTGGTCACGCCGCTCGCCGCGATCCGCTGGCGCGTCTCGGCGATCAGGTCGTTGACCATCGTCCCGATCTGCGTGCGGACGAGCTCGCCGACCAGGCGCTTCGGGTCGATGTCGGGGAAGCGGCGGCGCACATCGTCCCAGCCGCGTGCGACCAGCGGCACGGCAAGCATCTGGTCGAGCGTCAGTAGCCCTGCACGCAGGCCATCGTCGATGTCGTGATTGTCGTAGGCGATATCGTCGGCGATCGCCGCGACCTGCGCCTCGAGGCTCGAGTAGCTGGTCAGGGCGAGCGGGTATTTCGCGTCTGCCGTCGCCAGCGCCCAGCCCGGATGCCGCACCGGGCCGTTATGCTTGGCGAGACCTTCGAGCGTTTCCCAGGTCAGGTTCAGCCCGTTCCACATCGGATAGGGCCGCTCGATCGTCATCAGCGTGCGCAGTGTATGGCCGTTGTGATCGAAGCCACCCTGCCCGGTCAACGCCGCCTTCAACGCATCCTCGCCGGCATGGCCGAACGGCGGATGGCCGATGTCGTGTGCGAGGCACAGCGCCTCGGTCAGGTCCTCGTTCAGCGCCAGCGTCCGCGCGATCGTCCGGCCGATCTGCGCGACCTCGAGGCTGTGCGTCAGTCGAACGCGGAAATGATCGCCGTCGGGCGCCATGAACACCTGCGTCTTGTGGCGCAGGCGACGGAAGCTGATCGAGTGGATGATCCGGTCGCGGTCGCGCTGGAAGGCGTCGCGAGGCCCGCGCGTGGACCCGTTCTGTTCCTCGTGAAGCCGTCCTTTGCTGCGCGCCGGGTCCGATGCCCAGGGCGCGCGGTAGCTCACTTCGCGGGGAGCTTTGTAATGATCTCGCCGGGATCGCTGGTGAAGGTGAACGTCGGGACGCCTTCCTTCGCGAGCTGATTGACGAAGGTCCGCGCTTCCGCATCGGTCTTGAACGGGCCGGCGAGGACGCGGTTGGTCGCCTTCCATGGCGCGGTCCAGCCGCCGCGGGTGCCGAACACGGTCGGTGCCTTGGCCTTTGCCTTCTTCCACGCCTTTGGCAGGTCGCCCTCGGTCGCGCCGGTCGACACCTGGACCCAGGTCCGCGCGGGATTGGCGCGCGCGATCCGCTTTTCCTCGGCCGCGGCCTTGTCGGCGGCCAGCTTCTCGGCGGCGGCAGCCTTCTTCTCGGCGAGCGCCTTCTTGTCGGCGATGGCCTTTTTCGCCGCGGCCTTCTTGTCGAGCGCGGCCTTCTTGTCGGCGGCCAGCTTGTCCGCAGCCAGCGTCTTGGCGGCGATCGCCTTGGCCGCTGCGTCGCGCTCGGTCTTGGCCTTCGCCTCGGCCAGCACGCGTTCGGAATCGTCCGAGTCCGGACTTGCCGCGGGGGTCACGACGGGCGCCGGGTGCATCGGCGCGACGTCGAGCTCGGATGCGGGGATCGACAGGCCCGCGACGATCCGCGCGAGGATCGAGTCCTCGCTGGCCGCGACTGCATGGGTCAGGGGAGACACGGCGGCCACCGTCGTCGATGCCGCGGGGGCTGACGTCGGCGAATTGGAGAAGCCGGGCGTTGGCGTGCCGGCGGTCTGGACGGGCGAAGACGGCTGCGCGGCCGCCTGCTGGATTGGCGTTGGCAGGGTCGAAACCGATGGCGCCGCCGCTGCCGACGCTGCGAGCGCATTCGCCGCACTGGTCGGATCGGTTCGCGCTGGTCCCACCGGGATCGCTGCCATCTGCGTCGCGACGCTCTGCGGAAGGGTCCCCGTCATCGATGGTGCCGGGACGGTACGGGCGACCGACGGCCGGCTCGGCTGGATGGCGGCCGAGACTACCGAGTTCGTTTCCGTGGCCGGGTTTGTACGAGCGCCCTGAACCGCAACGTTCGGTGCCGAATAGCTTGGTTGCGAAGGTTGCGCAGTACGCACCGGAAGCGGCTGCACCGTCTGCATCGGCGCTGCTGCAAGCTGGACGGGGGCGGCGTAGGGGGTCGGAGCCGGGACCGTCGTCAGCGTACGTGCCGGGGTGGCGGCCGGCGGGATCGGTGCCGACGTCGTCGCGGGTACTGGTGTGGACGACGGTCGCGTTGCCGCTGCCACCTGGAGACGGTCGCGGCTCGATCGGCGATCGCGCTTGTCCTTCTTGCCGGTGGTCGCAGCGGCTGCGGGTTGCGGCGTTACGGCTGCCAGCATTACCGGTGCGGTGGGGTCTGCGGCTAGAATCCCCAAGGGTGGTGCCATCCGTGCATCCGCGAGGCGGGCGGGCGTCGCGTGGACCTCGCCGAAGTGCACGGCGAACGCGCGGTCGCTTGCGGGCAGGTTGGGCAGGCGCTGGAAGAAGGGTTGCAGGCCCTGCGCGGTGCCCGAGGGCATCATTGTGGTTGCGATCTTCTCGGCACCGGCGACGTCGCCGTTCATCGCGAGGATGAACGCGCGAGAGCGCCAAGCGCCGCGGTCGCTCTTGACCAGGAGCGGATTGAGCTGCTGGATCGCGAGCTCTGGCTTGCCGGAGATGCCGAGCGACAACGCGTAGCGCCTGATGGTCTCGTCGTCGGGTGCGTCGCGGAGTGCAACGCGGTAGTCGCGTTGTGCCCGATCCTGCTGGCCGATCAGGTCGTAAGCGAGACCGCGGTCGGCGGCGAAGTTGCGCGGATCGAGGCCGAGACCTTCCGCCTGCGCGTAATAGCGGAGCGCTTCGCCCGGACGCTCGGAGCGTACGAGGATCGATGCCATTCCCGCCTTGGCGCGGCCGTCCCGCGGGTTCACTTTCTCGGCGCGTGCGAACAGCGCGGCGGCACCGCTGAGGTCGCCGAGGCCCATCGACAAATCGCCAGCTTTTATCAGCGCGTCGATGTTGCGGGGGTTGCTCGCGAGCTGGCGCATCACGTCGCCGAGCTTGTCCGCATCGGTGGTGCCGGGGATCGCCTGGACGACGGCTTGCGCGGACGCGGCGGCTGGCACGGCCGCGAGCACGAGGGCCAGCGCGGCGGTTAGGAGATGATGGGAGGACCGGGTCATGAGGATCATCTGTCTAGACGCCAGCCCGACCGAACCGGCAATGTCTCGCACGCACGCGCGCGGCGAACTGGGCTGGGGCGGCGACGAATGCAGGGTTTGGGATGCAATGAGCATGGTAACCTTGCTCGGCGTGCCCTCACCCTTCGCCGCCTTTGGCGTCTCTCCCTCTCCCGGTGGGAGAGGGGAGGACCGGGCTGGATCGTGCAAGATATTGAGAAGCTTCGGCTATTCCCGGATTACTGGTTGTTCTGACGATGCAGGAAGCGCGGGATGTCGAGCGGGTCCTGGGGAGCCGCTTCACCGTCTTCCTTCGCAGCACCGCGTGCCGCATTCGACATGCGCTCGAACAGCGTACCGCCGAGCTTCACGCGCGGCGCGGCCGGAACCGCCTCGGGGGCAGCTTCGGCACCCGGAGCGAGCCAGCGACGACGTGCACCACCTTCGTCAGCAGCCGGCGTCGGCACCGGAACAGTCGGCGCGATCGGCGCGCGAGCGGGCGGCACCGACGATGCCGAAGCCGGACGCGCGATCGGACCACGACCGTAAGGCTCGTCGCCATACGTGCGCGGTGCGGGCGCAGGCTGAGGAGCAGGAGCAACCGGCGCAGGCGCGGCCTGCGGCACCATCGTCTCGGCACCGAGCACCAGCTCGTCATCCGACTTCGACGCCGATGGCTCGACTTCCGACGACGCGTTCAGGTCGAGCGGCTCTTCGTCGGCGGACGACGCAACAGGCGCGGCCGACGAAGCGGCAGGCTCGCTCGGACGGAACGAGGTGTTCTCATCCGTCTTGCGCGATCCGAAGCTGAACGAGCGGGTCGGCTCAGGCGCGACTTCCGGCGGACGGGCGTCGGCGTCTATCCCGGTCGCGACGACCGAGACGCGGATCTTGCCCTCGAGCTCCTGGTTGAATGCTGAGCCCCAGATGATGTTCGCATCGGGATCGACCAGGTCGCGGATGTGATTCGCGGCTTCGTCGACTTCGAGCAGGCGCATGTCGTCGCCGCCGGTGATCGAGATGATGACGCCCTTCGCGCCGCGCATGCTGACGCCCTCGAGCAGCGGGTTCGAGATCGCCTTCTGAGCAGCCTCGAGCGCGCGGTTGTCGCCGCTTGCCTCGCCGGTGCCCATCATCGCCTTGCCCATCTCCTGCATCACCGAGCGGACGTCGGCGAAATCGAGGTTGATGAGGCCCGGCATCACCATCAGGTCGGTGATGCTACGGACGCCCTGCTGGAGCACCTCGTCCGCCATCGTGAACGCTTCCTTGAAGGTCGTGTTCGCGTTGGCGATGAGGAACAGGTTCTGGTTCGGGATGACGATCAGCGTGTCGACATACTTCTGGAGTTCGTCGATGCCGCCCTCAGCCGACTTGGCGCGACGGTTGCCCTCGAACGCGAACGGCTTGGTCACGACGCCGACGGTCAGGATGCCCATGTCGCGCGCCGCCTTGGCGATGACCGGCGCCGCGCCCGTGCCCGTGCCACCACCCATGCCGGCGGTGATGAAGCACATGTGCGCGCCTTCGAGCATCTTGGCGAGCTGGTCGATCGTCTCTTCAGCAGCGGCACGGCCGATCTCGGGACGGCTACCGGCGCCAAGACCCTGCGTGATCTTGGTGCCGAGCTGGATCCGCTGCGGTGCGGTCGACTGCTTCAACGCCTGCGCGTCGGTGTTCGCGACGAGGAAGTCGACGCCCTGGACGTCGGCCCGCATCATGTTGGCGATCGCGTTGCCGCCCGCGCCGCCGACGCCGATCACCGCGATGCGGGGGGCCAGATCGTCCACTTCGGGACTAAGGAATTCGATGCTCATCGCCGTTCTCCGCACAACCCGGTAGATACGCTACGGCCGGGCCCCTGATTAATCTGTGTGCACCAACGTCACGGCCTGTTCCAGCCGAAATAACGCCAGCGCGCTCGAAACCCTTAATAATTCGCGCGTGCCGCCTGAATCAATTTGCGCATCATGCCCATGCCCTTCGGCCGATGCACCGTCGTCCGCTGCGGCGCGAGCCCGCGAAGGTCGATCGGATTGGTCGCCGCGTAGAAGGCCAACCCCGCTAGCGTCGCGAACGCCGGTCCGCCATGCGCTTCCGGCAGCGCGGTCAGCCCGCGCGGTCGACCGATCCGCACCGACCGCCCGAGCGCCTGTTGCGCATAGTCGGCGATGCCCTTCAGCTCGGCGCCACCACCGGTCAGCACGACCTGACGCCCGACCGGCCCCTCGAACTTCAGCTTGGTGAGGGCGTTGCGCACTTCGCCCATCTGATGCTCGAGCCGCTGGCGGATCACGCCGATCAGCTGCGCCTTGGTGATCTGCGCCCCCTCGCCCGCGCCGTCCTCAGCGGAGATCGGCATGACCGGGATCATGTCGTGATTATCGCGCGGCGATGCGTTGGCCGATCCGTGGAAGCACTTCATCCGCTCGGCATTCTGCCGCCGCGTCCCGAACGCGCTGGCGATGTCGTCCGTAATGTCCTGCGCGCCGATCGGGATCGAGGTCAGCCCGACCAGCATGCCCCCTGCGAACAGCGACACGTTGGTGATCCCCGCCCCCATCTCGACCAGCGCGACGCCAAGCTCGCGCTCCTCGTCGCTGAGGCAGGCCAAGCCCGTCGCGACCGGCGAGGCGATGATCGACTTCACTTCGAGATGCGCCGACCGCACGCAGAGATCGAGGTTGCGCACCGGCGAACCGTCCGCCGCGACGACATGGATGTGCACCCCGAGCCGATCGGCATGCAACCCAAGCGGCGTCTTCACGCCCGTCAGCCCGTCGAGCGTATAGAGCGCCGGCTGCGCGTGCAGCACCATGCGCCCCTGCGGATCGATCGAGTTGCGCCCGGCGGCGAGCAAAGCATCGATATCCTGCTGCTCGACGCGGTGACCGCCCAGTTCGAACTCGACCTCGGCGACGTCGGACACGAGCCCGCCGGCCGAGAACCCGACCCAAACATTCTCGATGTTGATCCCGGCGATCCGCTCGGCTTGCTCGACCGCCTCGCGTACTGCCGCCTCGGTCGTCGCCATGTCGGCGATATAGCCGCGCTTGACGCCCCGGCTCTCGCGCTGGCCGGTGCCGAGCACGATCAGCTCGCCCCCGTCCCCCTTCTGCGCGATCATCGCCGAAACCTTCGACGACCCGATATCGAGCGCCGTGATCAGCCCTTCCGGTGCCACCTTCGCCATGTCATCCCTCCCCGCCCGTTACGTTCGCGCCCGCCGTTTGCGACGGATTAGTATTAGTCTCGCCCGTTGCCGGCACATTCGCAGGTGCCGGCACGTCGACGCTATGCGCCAGGCTCGCACCCGGTTTGCGCGCGACCAGTTTGGTCGGATCGCGCATGTCGAACCGGATCCAGCCGCGCCCCAGCAACGGCCGCGCCCCATCCAGCTCCGCGAACTTCACCAGCGCGCGCGGCGCGCCGTCTTCGGGCAGCGCCAACGTCTCGCCGCTCTCGAAGGTAAGGTCCCAGCGCCGATTGCCGACCCAGGTCGCCGCCTTCACGCGCGGCTTGAGCGCAGGCGCGGCGGCGAGCAGCGTCTGGTACGACGCCTCCTGCCGATCCGCGCCCGGCCCGATGACCAGCGGCAGATTCGGGATCGCATCCGGCTGCACCGGCTCCAGCAGCACGCCCGACGAATCGATCAGCGTCAGCTGCCCATTGTCCTGCCACACCGCAGCCGGCGTCCGCTCGACGATATCGACGAGCATCGTGTTGGGCAGCCGCCGCGAGACGTGCGCGTCCGCGATCCAGCCATAGCGCAGCAGTTTCTGCCGCACCGCCTCCAGATCGACCGACAGCATCGACGTCTGGTTCTGCTTGTCCTCCAGCGCGACCGCATAGACCGACATCCGGTCCATCCGCTTGAGGCCGGTCACCTCGATCTGCTCGACCTTGAAGCCCGCGCGCCCCGCCCCCTCGGCCACCGCCGCGCCGATCATGCCGGGGATGCCGACCCACGTCGCCGCCGCGATCGCTACAGCCCCGCCCGCGCCGAGGATCGACCACGTCGCTATTTTCCGAAGCGTGTCCTCGCTGACCGGGAGCATCCCGACCAGCCGGTCCATCACCGACACCTTCTTGACCGCGACCTTCCGGCGCGGGGCGGGCCGCTTGGGCGGCGGACCGCGCTTGATCGTGCGGCTCATGGAGAAGGATGGTCCTGAAGCGCTTCGTCGACGATCGCCTGCACCAGCTCGGCATAGCTCATGCCGATGTGCCGCGCCTGCTCGGGGACGAGGCTCAGCGGAGTCATCCCCGGCTGCGTGTTCACCTCGAGCAGGAACAGCCCGTCGACGCCGCGCTCGTCATCCCAACGAAAATCGGACCGCGACGCGCCCTTGCAGCCGAGCAACCGGTGCGCTTCGAGCGCGAGGCTCTTGCACGCATCGGTGATCTCGTCGGGGATCTCCGCCGGGCAGACGTGCACCGTCATCCCGTCGGTGTATTTCGCGTCGTAATCGTACCAGCCGCTCTTGGGCTTCAACTCGGTCACCCCGAGTGCCTTGCCGCCAAGCACCGCCGTCGTCAGTTCGCGTCCGCGGATGTAGGGTTCGGCGAGCAGTTCCTCGAACTCGCCCCACGGCCCGACGCTGTCGCGCGCGATCGGATTGCCGTAATTGCCGCTGTCGGTAACGATCGCCACGCCGACCGAGGAGCCCTCGTTGACCGGCTTCAATACGTACGGCCGCGCCATCGGATCGCTCTCGAACAGATCCGCCGACTTGACGATCCGCCCGCCCGGCATCGGCACGCCCGCCGGGACGAGCAGCAGTTTGGTCAGCACCTTGTCGATCGCGATGACGGACGTGGCGAGGCCGGAGTGGGTATAGCGCAGGCCCATCAGGTCGAGCAGCCCCTGCACCGATCCATCCTCGCCAGGCGTGCCATGGAGCGCGTTGAACACGAGATCAGGCTTCGCCTCGGCGAGCTTGGCCGCGACGTCTCGTCCCATGTCGATCCGCGTGACCCGGTGCCCGAGCGACTCAAGCGCGTCCGCACAGCCATTACCCGACATCAGCGAGACCTCGCGCTCCGCCGACCAGCCGCCCATGAGCACCGCGATGTGAAGTGGACCCGTCATGCCTCCCCTCCCGCATGCGGGAGGGGACCGAGGGGTGGGCGCCCGCCATCACCAGCCGCATCGCTGGTGGAAAGCGCGGGTGGTGCACTGCTTGGCTGCTCATCACCCCGACCATCTCCCCGCAGGGGAGAGGGAGCAGCGATGCCAACCCGCTGGATTTCCCATTCCAACGTCACCCCCGAATGCGCCTTCACCTTGTCGCGTACCTCTTCACCCAGCGCCTCGATCTCCGCGCTCGACGCGGACCCGAGGTTCAGCAGGAAATTGCAATGCTTCTCACTGACCTGCGCATCACCGCGAGTCAGTCCCCGACACCCGGCCGCGTCGATCAACGCCCACGCTTTGTGTCCCTCGGGGTTCTTGAACGTCGACCCCCCGGTGCGCGAGCGAAGAGGCTGCGAAGCCTCGCGCTCGGCCGCAATCCGGTCCATCTCCGCACCGATCACGGCAGGCTCGCCGGGCGTGCCGGAGAATACCGCTTCGACCACGACGGCTCCCGCGGGCAGGTCCGAATGACGATAGGTAAAACCAAGCTTTTCGGCAGGCCAGACTTCGACCGAACCTTCCCGAGTAACCACGGTAGCCTCAACCAGAATATCGCTGACATCGCGACCATAAGCACCCGCGTTCATCCGAACCGCTCCGCCGACAGTACCCGGAATCCCACGCAAAAACTCAAGCCCGCCAATCCCAGCATCCCGCGCGGCACTGGCAACGGTAATCCCCATCGCCCCCGCGCCCGCTCGAACACGCCCGTCCTCAACCGAAACCTTCGCCATAGCCTTGGGAAGCCGCACGACGACTCCCGGCACGCCACCGTCCCGCACGATCAGGTTTGAGCCGACCCCGACTGGCAGTACCGGCGTCGCAGGTTCGAGATCACGCAAATAGGCGGCCAGATCGTTCGCCGTATCGGGCCGCACCAGTGTCTCCGCCGGCCCACCAGTCCGAAACCATATGAAAGCCGCCAGCGAAGCCCCTGCCTCGACCTTGATTCCCCTCCCGATTGCGGGAGGGGTCAGGGGAGGGACCGACATAGCCGCGCCCGTGCCGTCGGGGGAGGCCGCAGCCCCTCCCCCGACCCCTCCCGCAAGCGGAAGGGGAGCAGAAGCGCGGGCGCTCACGCCAACACCTTCGCGCGCTCGACCGCGATCGCATCCGCCAGCCCGGCCGCCCACTTCGTAATGTCGCCAGCGCCGAGACACACGACCATGTCGTCAGCCTCGATCGTCGCCGCCAGTTCCACCGCCAGCGCATCCGCATCCGCGACCACACCCGCGAACCGGTGCCCACGCCGCTTCAACCCCTCGACCAAAGCCGCCGCATCGACGCCCTCCACAGGCGCCTCGCCCGCCGCGTAAACCGGCGTCACCAACACCCGGTCGGCGTCGTTGAACGCCGTCTGGAAATCTTCCATCAAATTCCCAAGTCGCGAATAGCGATGCGGCTGCACCACCGCGATCACGCGGCCCTTCACGCCTTCGCGCGCTGCCGCCAAGACAGCCCGGATCTCGACCGGGTGGTGCCCGTAGTCATCGATGATCGTGACACCGGCCACTTCGCCGACCTTGGTGAACCGCCGCTTCACGCCACCGAACTTGGCAAACCCCTGCTGGATCGTCGCATCCGCAATCCCAAGTTCCAGCGCCACGCCGATCGCCGCCAGCGCATTCTGGACGTTGTGCCGCCCCGGCATCGGCATCTCGATCCCCGAAATCGTCCGCGTCGCGCCATCACGCTCGCGCACCACGCAATCGAACCGGTTGCCGCCCGGGATCGGCGTAACCTCGACCCCGCGCACATCCGCCTGCGCCGAGAAACCGTACGTGACGACCCGACGATCACGCACCCTCGGCAGGATCCCCTGCACCTCCGGATGATCGAGGCACAGCAACGCCGCGCCATAGAACGGCACGTTCTCGACGAACTCGACGAACGCATCCTTCACCGCGTCAAACGAGCCGTAATGATCGAGATGCTCGGGATCGATGTTCGTGACGACCGCGATCGTGCCGTCGAGCCGCAGGAAGCTGCCGTCGCTCTCGTCCGCTTCCACCACCATCCAGTCACTAGCGCCCAGCCGCGCGTTCGAGCCGTACGAGTTGATGATCCCGCCATTGATGACCGTCGGATCGACCCCGCCCGCATCGAGCAACGCCGCCACCATCGACGTCGTCGTCGTCTTCCCATGCGTCCCTGCGACCGCGACGGTCGACTTCAACCGCATCAGCTCGGCGAGCATTTCCGCACGCCGCACCACCGGCACGCGGGCATTCAACGCCGCCTCGACCTCCGGGTTCGAGCGCACGATCGCGGTCGACACGACCACCACCGCAGCATCTCCGATGTTCGACGCGGCATGACCGATCGCGACCGGAATGCCCTTGTCGCGCAACCCCTGCACGACATAGCCCTCGGCCACGTCCGACCCTTGCACGCGGTAGCCGAGGTTCTTCATCACCTCGGCGATGCCCGACATGCCGATCCCGCCGATCCCGACGAAGTGGATCGTGCCGATGTCCGTTGCGACGCCCTTCATGCGAACTGCGCCTTTGGCTTGGAGGGCGCGCCGACCGGAATCCGCGACAACGGTGCATCCAGGCTCTCGACCAGGTCGGCCAGATCGCTTGCCGCATTCGGCCGCCCGCAACTGCGCGCACGCCCCGCCGCATTCTGCAACGCCGCCGGATCGAGCCCGAGTTTCTGCATCTGCTTGGCCAGTTCCACTGCGGTAAAGTCTCCCTGCGCGATCGTCCGCGCGCCGCCCGCCTTCGTCATCTCACGCGCGTTCACGGTCTGGTGATCGTCTGTAGCACCCGGCAGCGGCACGAGGATCGCCGGCCGCCCCGCCGCGGTCAGTTCCGAAATCGTCGAAGCCCCCGCGCGTGCGATCACCAGATGCGCCCAGGCCAGCTGCTCGGGCATATCCGGCAGATACGTCGCCAATTCGGCCGGAATATGATGCTCGGCGTATTTCGCGCGAACCGCGTCGATATCCTCGATCCGCGCCTGGTGCGTCACCTGCAACCGCCGCCGGAACGTCACCGGCAGCATCGCCAGACCATCGGGCACGACCTGCGACAGGATGCTCGCCCCCTGGCTACCGCCGGTCACGAGCACGCGGAAGATCCCGTCCTCCTCCAGCAGCGGATACGGCCGCGAGCGCAACGCCAGCACCGCCTCGCGCACCGGATTGCCGACCAGATGCGCCTTGCCCAGCAGCTTCGGCGCGAGGCGCTCGGTCGGCTCAGACGAGGTCGCGATCGCGTCCACGCGCCCCGCGACGAAGCGGTTCACGCGTCCCAGCACCGCGTTCTGCTCATGCACCGCAGTCGGGATCTTGTCCGCGAACGCCGCCAGCAATGCCGGCAACGCAGGATAGCCGCCGAAGCCGATCACCGCCGCGGGCTTGAAGGTCCGGTACAGTTCGCGCGCCATCGCCCGTCCGCGCCACATCTCCCGCGTGGCCCGAGCCCAACCGAGCGGCCCGCCGGTAAAGCGTCCGGCTGGCAGGACATGCGTCTGGATATCCTCGAACAGCCCTGGAAACCGCACGCCGCGCGCATCGCTGACCAGCGCGACGCGGTGGCCGCGCTTCGTCAGTTCGGCCGCGAGCGCCGCTGCCGGGACCATGTGCCCCCCGGTCCCACCGGCTGCGAGGACGTAATGCTTACTCATTCACCACTCCAGCGGACGACATAGGGGCTCCGCGTGAGAAACGGATTGCGCCGGGTAAACGCCAGCAGCAACCCCATGCCGACCGACAACGCGATCATCGACGACCCGCCATAGCTGATGAACGGCAGCGTCATACCCTTCGATGGCGCGAGGCCGGTGTTCACCGCCATGCTGACCAGCGCCTGCGCACCGAACTGCGTCGCGAGCCCGGCGGAGGCCAGCAGCTTGAATTCATCCTGCTCGTCCAGCAGCTTGACGAACACGCGCACCACGATCGCGAGGAAAATCACCGCGATCACCGAACATGCGATCAGCCCGAACTCCTCGCCGATCACCGAGAAAATATAGTCGGTATGCGCCTCGGGCAGTCCAAACTTCGCCGCACCGGCGCCGGGGCCGGTGCCTGTCCAGCCGCCCGCGGTGAGCGTATCATGCGCCGCATTCGTCTGGAAATGGTCGCCCGCGCCCTCGCCCTCGACACCCGGAAACAGGAACGCATCGATCCGCGACCGCGCCACGCCATAGAACACATACGCGGCGATCAGCCCCGCCGGCGCCATCGCGACGAGGCCTAGCATCACCTTGGCCGGCGTTCCCGCGATCATCAGCAACGCCATCCACACCGAACAGAAGATGATCGTCTGGCCGAAATCGGGCTGGAGCATCAGCAGCACCGCGACGCCCGCGGTCATCGCACCGGTGATCAGCACGGTCGGCAGTTCGGCATCCTTCGCACGTAGCGACAACAGCCACGCGACGGTGACGATGAACAGCGGTTTCAGGAACTCGGAAGGCTGGAACTGTGCGAAGCCGACGCCGAGCCAGCGCCGTGCGCCGTTCGCTTCGACCCCGATGAACGGCGTCACCATCAGCATCAGCACGAACAGCGCGCAGCCGCCGATCGCCATCCGCCGCGCCATCGACACGGGCATCATCGACACGCCGAACAGCACCGGGAGCGACACGCCGACCCACATCAACTGCCGCCAGAAATAGTATAGCGGCGCGATCTTGTGATGCTCGCCCGAATAGCGGACCGCGCTCGCTGGCGACGCCGCCGCCACCGCGATCAGCCCGATTGCGATCAGGAACAGCGTCAGCAACAGCAGCATCCGGTCGATATCCCAGAACCACGTGCCGAGCGGCGACTGATCGCCGCGCCCGCCGCGCCGCTTCATCTTCGCGACGATGCTGGTCTTCGGTGTGCCCATGTCAATGGTTCCAGCGCGGATATCGGTCATGCCAGCGACTCCACCGCCGCGCGGAACGCGGCCCCGCGCGCTTCGTAATCGCGAAACTGGTCGAAGCTAGCACAGGCGGGGGATAACAAAACAGTGTCGCCGGGCCTGGCGTTTGCGGTGGCATTGCGGACCGCTGCGTCGAGCGTGCCGACGTTATCGACGGGCATGGAGTCTTTCAAAATCTCGGCAAATTTCGGGCCAGCCTCGCCGATCGTGTAGGCGTGGACGACATGGCCGAAGGCGGGCCTGCATGCGTCGAGGTCGTCGCCCTTCGCGCGGCCGCCGACGATCCAGTGGACCCGGCCGAACGCGGCGAGCGCCGGCGCAGTGCTCTCGGGATTGGTCGCCTTGCTGTCGTCGACATAGGCGACGCCGGCGTACGAGGCGATCTGTTCCATGCGGTGCGGCAGGCCCGTGAAGCTGGTGAGGCCGCGGTCGATGTCGACCTCGCTTATGCCCAGCGCCTTGACCACGGCGATCGCGGCGAGTGCGTTCTGGGCGTTGTGCGGGCCCTGGAGCGTCGGCCAACTGCTCTGATCCATGCACACACCGGGCGCGATCTTGGTGAGGTGCTCGCCCTTCGCCGACAGCCCGCGCGCGATCTGCGCGGACGGCGCGTCGCCGATGCCGATGACCGCGTCATGCTCGGCCGACTGCATCGCGAACAACCGCGCCTTGGAGGCCGCATAGCCTTCGAAGCCATCGTAGCGATCAAGGTGATCCGGCGTGATGTTGAGCAGCACCGCGACGTCGCAATCGAGCGTCTGCGTCAGGTCGATCTGGTAGCTTGACAGTTCAAGCACATAGACGCCTCCCTCGGGGAGCGGTTGCTGTTCGAGGATCGGGAGGCCGATGTTGCCGCCCATCAGCGTCGGGACGCCAGCGGTCTTGAGGATGTGGTGGACGAGTGCGGTAGTGGTGGACTTGCCGTTGGTGCCGGTGATGCCGACGACCTTATGCAGGGGAAGGTCGGCGCGGGCCTGCGCGAAGAGCTCGATGTCGCCGATGACGGGGACGCCTACCGCACGGGCCGCCGCGGCGAGCGGGTGCGTGTTGAGAGGAACGCCTGGAGACACGACCACAGCGTCGAACCCCGAGAGATCATCGAGAGGTGCGACCCTCAAATCGTCCCCGGCACGGGGAGGGGGACCGCCAGCCGCAGGCTGGTGATGGAGGGGGGCATCCGCAAGCGAAACGCCTGGAACAGCCCCCCCTCCACCAGCAAAACTGGGCCCCCTCCCCGTACCGGGGAGGATTGCGTCACGCTTCGCCTCGTCGGAATCCCACGCGACAACGCTCGCCCCACCAGCCACCAACGCCCGCACGGTCGCAGCTCCCGACCGCGCCAGCCCCAGCACCGCATAGCGTTTCCCGCGCCAGGCCTTCGCGATAATCACCGCAGCTTCAACGTCGAAAGCCCGACCAGCGCCAGCACCAGCGCGATGATCCAGAAGCGGATCACGACGGTCGCCTCGGCCCAGCCGAGCTGTTCGAAATGATGGTGGATCGGCGCCATCCGGAACACGCGCTTGCCGGTGCGCTTGTAGAAGAACACCTGGATGATCACCGACAGCGCCTCGATCACGAACAACCCGCCGATGATCCCCAGCACGATCTCGTGATGCGCGACGACCGCGATCGTCCCGAGCGCGCCACCCAGAGCCAGCGACCCGGTATCGCCCATGAACACCGCGGCCGGCGGCGCATTGAACCACAGGAACGCTAAGCCAGCGCCGACGATCGCCCCGCAGAATATCGCCAACTCACCCGCGCGAGGGACGTGCGGGATACCGAGATAATCCGCGAATTTCACGTTCCCGACCAGATACACGATCACCATGAACGCGACGCTGGCGATGATCACCGGCATCGTCGCCAGCCCGTCGAGCCCATCCGTGAGGTTTACCGCATTGCCGAACGACACGATCGTGAACGCCGCGAACACCGGGAAGAACCAGCCGAGATCGAGGTACATGCGCGACGTGAACGGCAAATACAGGTGCGGGCCGTTCTGCGACATAATGATCGTCGCGGCGACGCCGGCGATGATGAACTCGAGCAGCAGCCGCGTGCGCCCGCTGATCCCCGCGGTGCTGGCTTTGCGCACCTTGTCATAGTCGTCGAGGAACCCGATCGTCCCGAAGCCGAGCGTCACGAACAGGCACGCCCAGACATACGGATTGCTCAGGTCCATCCACAGGAAGATGGCGAGGCACATCGAGGTCAGGATCATCAGCCCGCCCATCGTCGGCGTGCCGCGCTTCGACAGATGCGACTGCGGGCCGTCGGCGCGGATCGGCTGCCCCTTGCCCTGCCGCACGCGCAACCAGCCGATGAACTTCGGCCCGATGATAAGGCCGATGATCAGCGCGGTCGCGACGGCACCGCCGGTCCGCACCGTCTGGTAACGGATGAGGTTCAGCAGGCCGGGAAACCCCAGATGCTCGGCGAGCCAGTACAACATTCAGTTAATCCCGCCTTTGAGGCCAGCCTGGAGACCCGCTACGACGCGCGCGAGGCCTACCCCGTTCGATCCCTTGACGAGCACGACATCGCCCGGCGCCAGGATCGTCCGTAACGACGCGAGCGCGGCCGCAGCGTCGCCCACATGGACGGTTTCGATCTGTCCCTCAAGCACCTGTGCTAACGGCGCCATCGCTTCACCGACGAGTAGCGCCATTTCGACGCGCGCGGCGAGGATGGGTTCGGCCAGGGCTGCGTGATAGTCGTCGGAGCCCTCGCCCAATTCGCGCATCTCGCCGAGCACCGCGACGTGGCGGCCCGGCTCGTGGCTGAGGACGCTTAACGTCGCGCGCATCGAGGCTGGGTTGGCGTTGTAGCTCTCGTCGATCACCAGCGCCTGGCCTTCGCCGACGGTCACCAGCGACCGTGCGCCGCGTCCCTGCAATCCGCCGAGTTCGGCCAACGCAAGGCCGGCAAGTCCGAGATCACTGCCGGCCGCCTGCACGCAGGCCAGCACGCCGAGCGCGTTCGACACCCAGTGCGCGCCGGGCTGCGCGATCGTGAAGCTCAGCTCGTGCTCCGCCCCCTGCCCCATCCGCGCGGTGACGAACGTCCCGCCCGTCGGCAGCCGCATCGCCTCGATCGCGCGGACATCGGCGCCCTTCTCGCTGCCAAACGTAACGATATGCGCGGCATGCGGCGCGGCGTGGCCAAGCAGCCGATCGCGGTGCGGGCTGTCGTAGGGCACGATCGCAGTCCCGTCCGGTTCGAGCCCGGCAAAGATCTCCCCCTTGGCATCGGCGATCGCGCTCTCGTCGGGAAAGAACGCGGTATGCGCAGGCGCGATCGCAGTGATCATCGCGATGTGCGGCCGCACGAGCTGGGTCAGTTCGGCAAGCTCACCGGCGTGGTTCATCCCCATCTCGAACACGCCGAACTTCGCGTCGCGCGGCATCCGGGCAAGGCTCAGCGGGACGCCGGTGTGGTTGTTGTAGCTCTTGACCGAACGGTGCACCTCGCCGGGCGCGGCGCGGTCGAGGCAGGCGAACAGCGCTTCCTTCGCGCTGGTCTTCCCCACGGAACCGGTAACGCCGATGATCGTGGCGGTGGAGCGCGCGCGGCTGGCGCGGCCGAGGGCGTTTAATGCGGCAAAGCTATCCGCAACAAGGACGTGCGGATGGTCGCAAGGCTCGGACACGATCGCCCCCGCCGCGCCCTGTGCGAAGGCCTGGTCAAGGAAGCGGTGGCCATCGCTCGCCTCGCCCTTCATCGCCACGAACAAGTTGCCGGGGCCAACCTCCCGCGAGTCGAACGCGACGCCACTGACGGAAAAATCACCCGAAGCGACGCCGCCGGTAGCGGCAGCGATCTCGGCTGAAGTCCAGATACTCACTGCTCCCCTCCCGCTTGCGGGAGGGGGCGGGGGAGGGGCTGACCAAACGGGCCGGACGCCAGTACGTACGTCGCGCCCTCCCCTAGCCCCTCCCGCAAACGGGAGGGGAATGACGATGTCGCCGCGCTCACGCCGCGCACTCCCGCGCGACGGTCACGTCGTCAAAGGGAAGGACCATGTCGCCAACGATCTGGCCTTGTTCATGCCCCTTGCCCGCGATCAGCACGATATCCTCGGACCCAGCCTCGCGCACCGCCGCGCCGATCGCCGCGCGACGATCACCGATTTCCTCAGCGCCCCGCGCGCCTTTCAGTACGTCGCAGCGGATCGCCCGCGCGTCCTCGGTCCGGGGATTGTCGTCCGTCACGATCACACGGTCGGCGTGTTGCACCGCGACCTGACCCATCGTCTCGCGCTTGCCGGTATCGCGATCACCGCCGGCGCCGAACACCACGATCAGTTTGCCGCCAGCGTGCGGTTTCAGCGCAGCGATTGCCGCTTCGAGAGCGTCGGGGGTGTGGGCATAGTCGACGTAAACCGGCGCACCCGACTTCGCAATCACGGCGCGCTCCAGCCGCCCGCGGACCGGTTGCAGGCGCGCGAGGTTGGCGATCGTCGCGCCGATATCGCCACCCGTCGCGATCACCAGCCCGGCTGATACCAGCGCGTTCGCTGCCTGATAGGCTCCGATCAGCGGCAGGGTCACCTTGTACGTCTGGCCCTCGGCCTCGATCGTCAGCCCCTGCCCGAGCAGCGTCGGATCGCGGCCGACCAGCCGCAAAGTCTCGCCCTGCGTGCCAACCGTGATCAGCCGGTTGCCACGTTCGCGCGCCAGATCGATTACGCGCGCTGATTGCGGATCATCCGCCCACACCACCGCCGCGCCATCCGTCGAGAGCACTTCGGAGAACAACCGGATCTTGGCAGTGAAATACGCCGCCATGTCGCCGTGATAATCGAGATGGTCGCGGCTAAGATTGGTGAACGCGGCTGCAGCCACCTTCAGCCCCTCGGTCCGATACTGCGTCAGCCCGTGGCTCGACGCTTCGAACGCCAGATGCGTCACGCCTTCACGCGCGAGCCCCGCCACATTCGACAGGAACGTCACCACATCCGGCGTGGTCAGCCCGGTCGTAACCCGCTCGTCGGCCGTCGTCACGCCAAGCGTGCCGATCGAAGCCGCATGAAACCCCGCCATCCGCCACAGCTGCCGAGTCATCTCGACGCACGACGTCTTCCCGTTGGTCCCGGTAATCGCCACCGACGTCTCGGGAAACGGCGCGAAGAACTTCGCGGCCAATTGCGCGAACCGCTCGCGGGGGTTGTCGTCGGCGATGTAGGTAGCGCCCTCGACCGTCAGCCCAGGCCGCGCCACGACTGCGATCGCGCCCGAGCGGATCGCATCGGCCACGAAATCCTCGCCGTTGACGCGCGCGCCTTCGAACGCGCCGAACACGGTGCCCGGCGCGACCTTGCGGTGATCGATCGCGAACCCCGTCACCTGCGCCTCTTCCGTCCCGTCGGTCAGCGCTGCGAGTTTCATGCAATAGTCCTCATTGCCCGGTCGGCTGTGTACGCGACGGGTCCTGCCACAAAGTCGGCAGGATGTCAGACTCGTCGATGTCGCGGTGCGCGTCGGGCACCACGCCCAGGATCGCACCGACGCGCGAGATCGTCCGGCCGACCACCGGCGCGGTATTCCACGCCGCCGTCTTCCACCCGGCGGTTTCCTTCGTCCCGAGTGGCGAATCGAGCATCGCCAGCACGACATAGCGCGGGGCATCCATCGGGAATGCCGCGGCAAACGTCGCCACGTTCCGCGAGTGATCGTAGCCACCCGACACAGCGGCCTCGGCCGTCCCGGTCTTGCCACCGACGCGGTAGCCCGGTGCATCGCCCTTGCGCCCCGTACCGCGCTGCACGATCAGCCGCAGCATCTGCCGCATCCGCGCGCTGGTCTGCTCGCTGATCACCCGGCGACCGGCAACCGCATGCCCCGGCGCGACCTTCAACAACGTCGCCGGCCGCCAGATCCCGCCATTGACCAGCGCCGCATACGCGCTCGCCAGATGCAGCGGAGTCACCGCAATACCGTGCCCGTAGGCGGTGGTCATCGTCGTCGTCCGCGCCCAATATTTCGGCCACAACGGACGGCCCTTCTCGCGCAGTTCGATATCGGGCTTGGTATCGAAGCCGAGCTTCTTGAACATCGCCTGCATCTTCGCGGGCCCGACCTCGTCGGCCACACGTGCGGTGGCGATGTTCGACGAATAGATCAGCGTCTCGGCCATGTTCAGCCAGCGCTTCGGATCGCCGCGCTCGTCATGGATCGTGAAGCGGCCGACCTGGAGCGGATGAGTCGCATCGAAGCGTCGCGCGAACGATGTGACGACACCCGTGTCCATCGCGGTCGCCATCGTGATCGGCTTGAACGTCGAGCCGAGCTCGAACACGCTCTGAGTCGTGATGTTGCGGAGTTGCTCGCTGCCCGACATGCCGACGCGGTTGGGGTTGAACGTCGGCAGCGAGACCATCGCGATCACCTCGCCGGTCGCCACGTCGAGGACGATGCCGCCAGCCCCGCGTGCCGAAAACGTCGTCATCGCGCGACCGAGTTCACTCTCCATCGCCGCCTGGACGCGGTTGTCGAGCGACAGCGCAACCGGCGTGCCGTTCAGCGCCGGATTGGTCAGCCGCTCGTCGAGCACGCGCTCCATCCCGCTCATGCCGTGGCCCGCGGTCGACAGGAAGCCGAGCGCATGCGCCGCCATCGTCGATTGCGGGTACAGCCGCTGCGTATCACGGTCGAACACGATCGCGGGCTCGCCGATCGCATTGACCTGCTCGACCAAAGCCGGCGACGCGCGCCGCTGAAGATAGATGAAGCTCTTGCCCGACGTCAGCAGCGCATAATAATGCGCTTGGTCGCCCGCTTCCGGCATCAACGCGGCGAGCTTGCTGGCGATCTCGGTCGGGTCGCCGATCAGCTTCTTCGGGTGCACCGCGATCGTCCACGCATCGATCGTCCGCGCGAGCGGCGCGCCGTTACGATCGACGATGTCGCCCCGCGCCGCGATCGCCGCCGAGCGCGCCTGCGGATCGGCGAGCGACGCTTGCACCGCCAGCATCCCGAGCCGCCCGACCACCACCAGCACCGCTGCTCCGAACAGGAACATCAGCGTCATCAGGCGCGTGTGCGCCGTCGCCACCAGTGCATGACGCTGGTTGGCGCTACGTTGCTGCGAGACGGGCCGGGCGACCAAGGCGGTCACCGCCGCTTACGGCTCTCGGAGCGGGCGCCGCTCATGATGTCACCCAACGTCGTGTCGGACAGGAGCTTGCGGTCGAGCATCGCGACTGCCTGCGGACGGACCTTCGCGACGGCAGCGAGGCGCTCGGTCTTGGCAGCGCGAACGAGTGCGGCCTCGGCGGAGCGCGGCGTCGACACCGACGCGCGGATCACGACCGGCTTGAGCGCGGTCTTCGAAGCAGCCTGGATCGCGACGTTCATCGCGCGCGGTGCGCTAACCTGCGCCATCTGCACCGGAGCAAGCTTCACCACGGCAGGAGCAGCGGTAACCGGCACGATCGACGTGGAGACGACGGACCCCGCCCCCGACGGCACCAGCAGCGCGGCGGTCTGGACCCCATCCGCGCGCAGGCTGTTGACGTCGAGCGCCGCGAGCGCGGCCTCGCTCACGACGAACTGGCCCGCGGTGGGTGCCGACAGCGCCAGCGTATCGCCGTTCCAGCGCTCGAGCTGCGCCAGATTGCCCCGCGTGTCGAACTCCGTTTCGAGCGCACGGATGTCGCGCTGCGCGGAGCGGATCTGACCATTGACCGCCTCCAGCTTCTTGCGCTCGGCGGCGACCTGCAGCGACACGAGGTAGAAACCGAGCACGACGGCCACGCAGCCCCCGAACCAGCCCACACCCTTCATCCGATACGCCGCCGTCATGTCGTCACCTCTTCCGTCCAGGGTTGCGCGGAGGTCCGCCGCGCCGTCCGTAATGTCGCCGAGCGCGCACGCGGGTTGCGTGCGATCTCGGCCTCGCCGGCGCGAACACCGCGGCCGACATGAGAAAAACTAGGTTCCGCAACGGCTTTCACCTGCGGAAGATGACGCGAACCTGAAGGCGACCCACCGGACCGCGTGCGCAGGAAGCGCTTCACCATCCGGTCCTCGAGACTGTGGAACGTCACGATCGCGAGACGGCCGCCCGGCTTCAGCACGCGTTCGGCCGCGAGCAATCCGTCGGCGAGTTCGCCAAGCTCACGGTTCACGTGGATCCGGATCGCCTGGAACGCCCGCGTCGCGGGGTCCTTCTTGTCATGCGCCTTGTAGCCGAGCGCGCGGCGGACGATGTGCGCCAGCTCGCCGGTCCGCGTCAGCGGGCGCGCCGCGACGATTGCGCGTGCCACACGCCGCGACTTGGGTTCGTCGCCATATTGATAGAGCACGTCGGCGATCTCGTTCTCGTCCGCCTCGTTGACGAAGTCCGCCGCCGACATGCCGGCCTGCGCCATCCGCATGTCGAGCGGGCCATCCGACTGGAACGAGAAGCCGCGCTCGGCCTGGTCGAGCTGCATCGACGACACGCCGATATCGAGCGTCACGCCGTCGACTGGCGCGAGGCCACGCGATTCGAGTTCGGACGCCATCGCCGAGAAGTCCGCGGCGATCAGCGTGAGACCTTCTTCGGCGTCTTCCATCGCGCGACCATTGGCGATCGCGTCTGGATCACGGTCGAACGCGACGATCCGCGCGCCCGACTTGAGCAACGCCAGCGTGTAGCCGCCCGCGCCGAACGTGCCGTCGACCATCGTCTCGCCGGGCTCAGGGGAAAGCGCGGCAAGGACTTCGTCGAGCAGGACAGGGATATGCGGAGCATCAGGGCCGCTCACAGCTGCACCCCCTTCTCGGCCATGTAGAAGCGCGCCATCTCCTTGACGACGGGGGGCATGCCGTCGGTGGCGATCAGCGTCGCGGGGTCCCAGATCTCGATATAATCGAGCACGCCGTAGAAGAACGCATGGCCCTTGATACCGGCATAGAAGCGCGGGAACGCGGGCATGATGAAGCGACCGGAGCCGTCGAACGGCACCGCTTCGCCGGACGCGGCGGCGCGCTTGATGTTGTAGTCGTACTCGCCGCTCTCGGACGTGTTCTCGGATTCGCGGCGATCGAGGCGCTCAGCGAGGATGTCGACGTAACCGGGATCATACGCGACCAGGCAGCGATTCTTCTGATGCGCGCCGATGATGATGGTCCCGCCGTCCTTGCCGTTCGCCTTGGGCGCATTTGCCGAGAGCATCGTGCGGAGTGCCGAGGGGATGGCTACCCGGCCCTTGTCGTCGACAAGGCCGATACCGTCTCCTTGATAGCGACCCCGTACCGACACGCCAAAACCCTTCGAACTGGCGCGCACGCTTCACCGCTTCGAAAAGCAGCCATCGCTACGTTTCGACCGCGTTTTCAGCGAACGATGAAAATGCCCCTGTATTAACCTCCATCTACCATAGCGCTTCGGGGACGCAACGGGATTTTTGGGGATTGGACGGATTTGACGCCGGTTTCGACGCTCAGTCCGGGGGGATTTGCGCGCGAATTGGGTGCGATCCGCGCGGGGCTGCCCCTTAGGGCTGGGGAAATCCGGGGATGGCCTCATATCCCATCAGGGTTTGTAGACCCCACGCGCGTTTTAAGGCCAAGCGAACAGCCTTCGCCCATCTACCACCCCGGCGAAGGCCGGGGCCCAGATGGAAAGGTGGGCGTAAGGAGACGCCGAGCTCAGTCAGCAACGTTTCCCAATCTTCCCCAGCCTCTGCAGGGGACGTGGCAAGCCAGGTTCACGGCAGCGGAAAGCGATACCGATAGCGCCCTATTGCGCGGGAGCCTGTGCATTCGCGCTTGGCGCCACGCCCATCTCGGCGAGCGGCTCACCCGCCCCGGCGGCTTCGGTGACGTTCGATACGCCCATGTTCGCCACCACATCGGCCTGTGCGGTTCCTGCGGTCGCGACCGGCCGTTCGCGGTTCGTCGAACCGATGATCGCGCTCGCGAGACCGATCAGCAGCACGACCGCGGCCAGGCCGATCATGCCGACCTTGATGCGCTGCATGGTCTGCGAGGGTTCATGAGAGGACTTCATTTTGCCTCGCGTCGATACCCGACTGGCGCGCTCGTGTCGATTCTCGGGAACCGGAGCGCTCAAGTCAGCCCCTTCGCCTGACGCCATTCGGGATCGTACAGCGTCGAGAGATAGCGAAAGCCGGTGTCGCACAGGATCGTCGCGATCCGCTTGCCCGGCCCAAGATGCTTCGCCAGCGCCACCGCGCCCGCGACGTTGATCCCGGACGACAGCCCGAGGCAAAGCCCCTCCTCGTCGAGCAACCGGCGAACCCAGGCATAGCCTTCCTGGTCGGAAATGCGGAACTGCGTATCGATCGGCGCGCCTTCGAGATTGGCGGTGATACGCCCCTGGCCTATCCCTTCGGCGACGGAAGATCCTTCTGCCTTCAACTCGCCATGCGCATAGTAATTATAGAGCGCGGCGCCGTGCGGATCGCTGAGCGCGATGCAGACTGTCTCGTCCTTCGCCTTGAGCCCAAGCCCGACTCCGGCGATCGTCCCGCCCGTTCCCGCGGCGCAGGTAAAGCCATCGATACGCCCATCCATCTGCGCCCAGATCTCCTCAGCGGTCCCGACGATATGCGCGCGGCGATTGGCGGTATTGTCGAATTGGTTCGCCCAGATCGCGCCCGGCGTCTCCTCGGCGATCCGCCGCGACGTATGGACGAAATGGCAGGGCGACGAGAATGCTGCGGCCGGCACCAGCACCAGTTCGGCGCCCAGCGCACGCAGCGTGTCCATCTTCTCGCGGCTCTGCGTCTCGGGCATGACAATGATCGTCTTGTAGCCCTTGGCGTTCGCCACCAGAGCAAGCCCGATCCCGGTATTGCCCGCCGTGCCCTCGACGATCGTACCACCCGGCTGGAGCAATCCCCGCTGCTCTGCATCCTCGACGATGAACAGCGCCGCGCGATCCTTCACCGACGCGCCTGGGTTCGCATATTCGCACTTACCGAATATATCGCAGCCGGTCGCCTCGCTGGGACCTTTCAGGCGAACGAGTGGCGTGTTGCCGATCAGGGCGAGCGTATCGGGTGTCGTATGCATGTCCGCTATGTGGCGTGACGCTCCGCCGGGAGCAAGCGAGCGAAACTTTGCGCCCTTAAATTGATCCGTTTGTAGGTACCGATCCATCGCAACCGGCGGTATTTGATGACAGCGAAGTCATTCGCTATTCACGCTGCCGATCATATGATCCAGGTTAAGTTTGCAGGTGAAAGGAGCGTCGATGATGAACGAGTATCAGCGCGCGCTGACGTTGTTGACCGAGGCCGCCGATTTGATGGACTCGATCGGAGACACGTTGATCGCAGCGCATATCTCGACGCCGATGGCATTGGTCGAAGACCGGCTTCATCCTCTGAACGGCACGACGGACCTCGATCGATCGCCAGGCGGATAATCGCTGCGTGGGCGTGCGTCGTTCACGGTCATCCCGGCCGAAAGCTGCGCCGATCCGTTCGTCGCGACGCGATGGTACCGCAAGCCATAAGCCTTGACGCTCCATGCTGCATCCGCGAAGCAGGCTCCACTATGAAAATCCTCCCCATGACCGCCGTCGCCGCGCTGCTCGTGCTGGCCGCCTGCAACTCCAAGCCCGCTACGCCCGAGGTGTTGGACAGCAATCCCGATCCGATGGCGAACACGCTCGCCAACGCCGCGCCGGTCGAATTGCCGCCCGCGATCAAGTCCGAGAAGACGCTGCGCTGCAAGGACAACAGCCTGCTCTATGTGACCTTCTTCGAAGGCGACAAGCAAGCCGTGGTCCGCAGCAAGCAGGACGGCCCCGCGACGACGCTGAAGTCGACCGTCGCAGGTGCGCCGAAGACCGCCGAAGGCGGCTGGTCAATGACCGGCAACGAGTCGAGCGTAACGCTGACCGCGCCCGGCAAGTCCGCGCAGACCTGCCACGCATAAACGATCCACGTCGATGGTTCCTGAAACGGCCGGCGGATCATTCGCCGGCCGTTTTTCTTTGTGCCGAGCACCCTTGCCCTCGTCGGCGCAGACCGGCACGCTAGGCTGATGGCAACAGTTGCGATCTACAGCCTCAAGGGCGGCGTCGGGAAGACGACGCTTTCGGTGAACCTGGCCTGGTGCGCCGCGACCTTGTCGGCGCGCCGCACCTTGCTCTGGGATCTCGACCCGCAAGCCGCTTCGACCTGGGTGCTCGGCGGGCCCGGCAACGCCGACCAAGCGCAGGCGATGTTCACGAAGGACGTCGCGGTGGCCAAGCAGGCACGACCGACAGCCTATCCGCATCTCGACCTGATCGCCGCCGACGCATCGTTGCGCGGCCTCGACCAGTTGTTCCACGAAATGGACAAGAAGAAGCGGCTCGCCAAGCTACTGTCCGAACTCGCCGCCTACGACCGCGTCATCCTCGATTGCCCGCCAGGCCTGACCGAGACCGCGGACCAGGTGATGCGCGCGGCCGATCTGATCGTCATCCCGGTGATCCCCTCCCCGCTGTCGACCCGCGCGTACGACGCGGTCGTGCAGCATCTCGGCGGTCGCACGCCATTGCTTCCGGTCCACGTCATGGTCGACAAGCGGCGCGCGCTACATGCCGAGGCGCTGGCACGGCATCCCGACTGGCCGGTGATCCCGATGGCAAGCGGGATCGAGTCGATGGCGGTCAGGCGCGCGCCGGTCGGCGTGTTCGCGCCAAGATCTTCCGCTGCACAAGCGTTCGCCGATCTCTGGCGTCGGGTCGAACACCGGCTAGCGGCGTGAGCGACGTTCTCGATTCGAAGAATGGGCTCGACCCGCAACTCGTGCTCGGCGCCTATTCGGTCGGCGTCTTCCCGATGGCCGACAGCCGCGATGCCGCTAGCGTATATTGGGTTGAGCCCCGCCGCCGCGCGGTCCTCCCGCTCGACGGATTCCAGCTCTCACGATCGCTCAGGAAGACGATCGCCGCCGACCGCTTCCAGGTTACCGTCGACACGGCGTTCGAACGGGTCGTGCAGCTCTGCGCCGAGAGCGTCGAAGGCAGGCCCGAGACATGGATCAACGAAGGCATAGAACGCGTCTTCCGGACGCTCCACGCGATGGGGTTCGCACATTCGGTCGAATGCTGGGACGGCGGCAAGCTCGTCGGCGGCCTCTACGGCCTCGCACTCGGCCGAGCCTTTTTCGGCGAGAGCATGGTCAGCCGCGCCACCGACGCCTCGAAGGTCGCGCTAGCGCATCTCGTCGCGCGCCTGAGAACCGGCGGGTTCACGTTGCTGGATTGCCAGTTCCAGACCTCGCACCTCGCCTCGCTCGGTGCGATCGAGATCGACCGTGCGGATTACGTCGCGTTGCTGGGGGCGTCGCTCGACGGGGCGCTCAAGCCAGTGTCCGCCGCCGGGGTATCGGCAGCGGCCGGCGATTTCCGCGCACTCGACCGCTTGGCAGGCAAGGCCTCCGCGTCGGGCGCGGTATCGGGGCCGGTCGCCGGGAAAGTCATCGCACAACTCTTGGTCCAGACGTCGTAGACCGGATGCTGTACCGCGTTCAGCGCGGGGCGTTCCTTGTACAGCCAACCCGAAAACGTTCGCCGCCAATGCGAGTCGACACCGCGTACCAGCACCTGCACGAAAGCACCCGTAAGGTGCTCCTGCTCCCACGGCGCGGTCTGTTCGCACGCGCGCAACCGCAGCACCACGTCGCCGATCCGGGTCGCTTGCCCAGGCCTCAGCGTCACTTCGCGCGTTTCGCCGTTACGCTTGTTGAGCAGACCGAGCACGGCGACGCGCTGCGCCATCGGGGTGCCGCCATTGGCAATCGCCGCGGCACCGGTATCGATCGTCTCGATCGAGGAATTGCCGGATTCGTCCGGGCCGGGCAGGTCCTGCTGGACCGCAGCGACAGGCGTCGCGGGCGTGGTAAGCGTACGGTATCCGAACCAGCCACCGACAGCCAACGCCACGACCAACACGGCCGCGGCGAGCCAGCGCATGATCACCCTTCGGGCGTCCAGGCTTCGTAATCGCCCGTCGCGGCAGCCCGGTGGCCACCCTTTTCAAGGGCTCCCGCGGGACGATAGGCGAGCGCGGTACCGGTCATGTTCGGCACGGCAGGCTTCTGCCACGCGCGGATCGGCGGCAGCGCACGATCGGGTACGTCGTCGACCTGATGATGCAGCCAGCTGAACCACGCCGGCGGCACCCGGCTCGCGTCGGTCGCCCCCTGGTAGATCACCCAGCGGCGCGGGTTACCCGCGGTATCCTTGCCACCTTGGTAATAAACGTTGCCAAGCGCGTCCTCACCCATCTTCGCCATGCTGCGCAAGCCGAATTTGGTGCCGAGGGTGGCGCCGTTCCACCACGTGAAAGTCGATGCGAGAAAGCCCATGGCTGGCGCTTAACCCGACTGGCGACGGGCTTCAACCATGATGATGGAAGAGATCTTCATCCTCCCCCATAAGGGGGGGGGGCTGGCGCTAGTCGACGGAACAATACAACGCCGGCGCGATTGCAAACAGGCCGGCCTGTTCGACTATCGACGAGGAGCACGCTTTCGACGCGCCGAGCGCTTATTTGGCGCCCTTGTCCCACGTTACCAGATCACCTTCGGCGATCCCCAGTTCGGCTGCTCGTCCGCCCATCAGTTCCAGCACGGCCCCGACCGGCTCGCCCGACGGGATCGGCTGTTCGGAGAACGGCACTGTGTTCTCGGCGATCCGCGCGATCGTCCCGTCGGCGCGGATATACAGGATATCCAGCGGACTTGGCGTATTCTTCATCCAGAAATTCGCCGCGACCGGTGCGCCGCCGGTCGGAGGATACGGCCAGAACAGCATTCCCCCGTCGGGCTTCAGGTCGGTGCGAAACATCAGTCCGCGCGCCTGCTCGGCCTCCGTCTTGGCGCTTTCGACCGTGAAGGCATGCGCGCCGTTCGCGCTCTTGATCATAAGCGGCATCGTGGCAACCGATGCCACGTCCGATCCAGCGTCGCTATTCATGTACGCGACACTCCCGGCGCCGACGCCCAGCGCCAGCACCCCGGCCAGCACGGCCTTCGCAACGAAGTTCATCCAAGATCCTCTTCGACCGCGACGGCAAGCGGCCCCTTGCGCCCTTCGACCACGCGTGCCCGGAGCGGTTGATCGGGTTCGACCGTCTCGATCCCGGCGCGGCGCAGCGTTTCCATGTGGACGAAGATGTCGCTGCCATCGGCTCCCCGTACCAGAAAGCCATACCCTTTCAAACGGTTGAACCACTTGACCGAGGCGGCCTCGAACGGTCCTGCGGCGTCGATCATCGCGATCGGGTCCACCCTGTCGGGTGACGAAGGAGCGCGCACCGCCTCCTCTACCGCGTTGGTCAGGTCGATTGAAACGATCTCGCGCGCCTGAAATCCACGGCCGCGCTGCACCGACACTGTCTCGACCCGCGCGCCTTCGGGGAGGCTGCGCCGGCCATGCGGTTGCAGGACGGAGAAATGCACGAGGATGTCGCCTATGGTCTCGTCGTCCGCCACCGCGAATCCGAACCCCCGCGTGACGTCGAACCATTTGATGACGCCACTGATGACACGCGTTTCCGTCGCCCCATCGTTCACGAGCGTCGTCGTTCCCGCCTCCATTGGCCCCGTTTCTACCGGCATGTCAGCACCTGCTGCGTGTCGTTACGCATCGTTACACCCCTGACCGCCTTGCTAGCACGGTTCGTCGCAGTCGCAATGAATCCGTTGCTTCCCTCAGTCGAAATCCATCGATTCCGGAGTATCGGACGGCGGTGCAGCAACAATTTTGCGTGCAAGATCGAACCGGTGACCGGCCCGCAGCATCCCGGCGAGCTGTTTTTCGTGCAGCTTCCGGTCCCCGGCGCCATCGCCGTACGGTCCGATTCGCTTGCGACGCGCATACGCAAGCGCCGATTCGACCGCACGATCGGCGATTGCGGGCGCGACCGACTCTGCATCGCCCTCGTCGATGCCAGCCTCACGAAACGCACCCGCGACGCGACGCGCGCCCAGGCCGCGTCGCTGCATCGCAGCAGCCCGCTGTTCCGCAAAGGCGCGGTCGTCGACATAACCGAGATCGGCCATCCGCTGCGCCAGTTCGCCGGGTTCCGCCAACGCCGCGCCGGTGCCCCCGTCCCAGCCCCGCTCGCGGATTTTCCGCATCAGGTAATCGGTAAGGCGGCCTCGCGTGGTCGCGAACCGCTCTACATAGCGTAGCGCCATCTGTTCGAGCGCCGCGGCATCGAGCGGTTTCGGCGCGGGACGCTCGCGCGAACGCTCCTTGACGCCGCCCTTACCGCCGCCTTTGCCCCAGCTCTTGCTGCCGCGCCGCTTCGTGCCGCCGCCATCCCCGAACGCGTCGTTTTCCTGGTCGACGGCATCCAGCGACGGGGGAAACGCGTTGCTCTCGTTGTGGCTATCATCGGTCACGCCATCATTGTGCCACACTGGCACCCGAAGTTGAACGGCTAGACTGAAGATAGACGCGTGCGTTCGAGCGCCGCGACGAAGCAAGGCAGGAACTGCGATGACAACCGACACGGCCAACAAGGACGCCATGACCGTAGCGGCAATCGTTGCTACGCCGACCGAAGACGTCCTGCCGCGCCGTTTCGCCGATTTCGGCACGCTTAGCGAAGCGCTGGATTACGCAGCCAGCGGTAACCGCGGGCTTAACTTCCACGACGCTCGCGGCACGCTGTCGCAGCCCTACCCGTATTCGCAACTCCGCACCGACGCACGCGCGATGGCCGATCGCCTGATCGCTGCGGGTGTCGCGCCTGCCGACCGGATTGCGCTGGTCGCAGAGACGGGCCCCGAGTTCGCCGCATTGTTCTTCGGCGTGGTCTATGCCGGCGCATGGCCGGTGCCGCTGCCACTGCCGACCTCGTTCGGCGGTCGCGATTCGTACATCGAACAGCTCCGTGTCCAGCTTGCGAGCTGCGATCCGAAAATGCTGATCTTCCCGCCCGAACTGGCGCAGATGGCTGGAGAGGCCGCACGCCTGTCGGGTACGCTGGGGATCGACTGGTCCGAGTTCGCGACCCGCGAGGCCCCCGTGGCAACGCTGCCCGAGGCAAAGCCGGACGACATCGCGTATCTTCAATATTCGAGCGGCTCGACGCGCTTCCCGCACGGCGTCGTCATCACCCACGCCGCGCTGCTCAACAACCTTGCCGCGCACAGCCACGGCATGGAGGTATGCGATACCGATCGCTGCGTGTCGTGGCTGCCATGGTATCACGACATGGGGCTGGTCGGCTGTTTCCTCTCGCCGATCGCCAACCAGGTCTCGACCGATTATCTGAAGACCGAGGATTTCGCGCGCCGCCCCCTCGCCTGGCTCGATCTTATCAGCCGCAACACCGGCACGACGCTCAGCTATTCGCCGACCTTCGGCTACGATATTTGCGCACGCCGCATGTCGTCGCAGACCAAGGCGAGCGACCGCTTCGACCTGTCGCGCTGGCGCGTGGCGGGCAACGGCGCCGACATGATCCGTCCCGACGTGATGCAGTCGTTCGTCGACGCGTTCGCCGATGCAGGCTTCAAGGCAAGCGCGTTCCTGCCGAGCTACGGCCTTGCCGAAGCGACGCTCGCGGTCTCGCTGATGCCGCCGGGCGAGGGCATCCGTGTCGAACTCGTCGAGGAAACCCAACTTTCGGGTGGCAGCCGTGGCGGCGACCGCCCGCAGCGTTACCGAGCGATCGTCAACTGCGGCAAGCCGGTTCGCGACATGAGAATCGAGATCCGCGAAGAGGATGGCACGCCCCTCCCCGATCGCGCGATCGGCAAGGTCTGGTGCAGCGGCAAGTCGGTGATGGTCGGCTATTTCCGTGACGATGCCGCGACCGACGCGTGCATGGCGGACGGTTGGCTCGATACAGGCGACATGGGCTATATGTCCGACGGCTACATCTACATTGTCGGCCGCGCCAAGGACATGATCATCGTCAACGGCAAGAATCATTGGCCGCAGGATATCGAGTGGGCGGTGGAACAGCTGCCCGGTTTCAAGGCCGGTGACATAGCCGCGTTCGCGATCACCACGCCCGGTGGTGAGGAAACCCCCGCCGTCCTGGTCCAGTGCCGCAGTTCGGATGAGGCCGAACGCCTCCGCCTGCGCGACGAGATCCGCGAGCGCGTCCGCTCGGTGACGGGCATGAACTGCCTGATCGAACTGATCCCGCCGCGTACCCTGCCGCGCACGTCGTCGGGTAAGCTCAGCCGCGCGAAAGCACGCAACCTGTACCTAAGCGGCGACATCAAGCCCTATGACATCGCCGCTTGAAAGCAGGTCGATTCGAAATAATTTCGTACTGAATATCGTTTTTTGATCGAGACTTAATACCCGTCGCATCGCATCCATGCCCGCTCCGGTACTATTGCAAACCTTCTGCTAACCATCGTTACTTAAAACCGTTCTTGTGAGTAATTCGCGACCTCGGACATCAAACCGGATTTTTGCCGGAATCCCCGCATTGCTCGGCCTGCGAGATGGTGCGGACCCTGCCGAGTGGAGCAGGATTCGCGCGGCGCAATTGTTCGCTGGCCGCCGACTGGCGATGTTCCTCCTGGCCACCAACGTCGCTGCAACTCTCGCTATCGTGTATCTTGTCGGGAACATCGTCCCGACATGGCAGGCTGCGGCATGGTCTGTGGCACTTGTCGCGGTTGCGGTCGGCGTCGCGTTTCGGCGTCTCGCGACGCATCACCGCGGCGACAGCTACGCAAGCGTCCGCGATTTGCGGAGGACCGCCTGGGACGGGTTCGCACTTGCGCTCGCCTGGTCGACCGTACCGGTCCTGTTCTGCACGCATGCGCCGACGGGAACGACTGCCGGGCTGGGCATCACGCTTGGTGTCTTGATGACGGCGGCGGCGTTCGCCATGGCGCCGTTGACGCTCGCAACGTTGATATTCCTGGGATATCTCGGCGCGGCAATGGTCATCCAGCTTGCAATGGCGGGCACGATCGCGGCGGCAATCGGGATCGTTGGTTTCACGCTGATGCTCATGGTCGTCTGCGTCAGTCGCGCCCGCACCCTGGTGCTCATCCGGGCCGGCGAGATCGCCCTCGCAGAGCGCGACCAGACAGTCAGCCTGTTGTTGCGCGAGTTCGAGGAAACCGGTGCGGACTGGCTGTGGGAAACCGATACCGCACGGCGCATCGTCAAGGCTTCGCCGCGCTTCGCCTATGCGTGCGGGCTCGACCTGCGCGAATTGGAAGGCATGCCGTTTCTTCAGGTCCTTGCCGGTCCGACCTGGGAAACCGGAAGTTTCTCCTCCGGCCTGCGCAAACTTGCCGAAAAACTGAAAGCACGCGAGAGTTTCCGTGACCTGCGCCTGCCCGTGCAGATCGACGGCGTGGAACGATGGTGGGAGATCGCCGCGTCACCCCGATACGGCGATCTTGGCGAATTTTGCGGATTCCGCGGCGTCGGCTCCGACGTGACCGAACAACGCGCTTCGGCCGACAAGATCAATCGCATGGCGCGTTTCGATACGCTCACGGGATTGCCCAACCGCCTGATGATCAACGAAACTCTCGTCAAGACCATCGCCAAGGCGGAGAAGACCGGCAACCGCTACGCGTTCATGATGCTCGATCTCGACCGGTTCAAGGCCGTGAACGACACGCTCGGCCATCCGATCGGTGATCGCCTGCTGAGCCGCGTGTCCGAACGACTCGACCGCCTGATGGACGATGCCTGCCTGTGTGGACGATTGGGTGGCGACGAATTTGCTGTGGTCATAAGCGATGCAGGTAACATCAAGGCCATCGAGCAGCTCGCGCAACGAATCATCGAGTCGCTGAGCCACCCGTATGAAATCGACGCGCACACGCTGTTCATTGGTGCCAGCATCGGCCTGGCGATTGGTCCGCGCGATGGCCGCACGGCAGAGATGCTCGTACGCTCGGCCGATCTCGCCCTGTACCGCGCCAAGGACGCGGGCCGCGGCGTGTTTCGCGCCTACGAACCCGAGTTGCATGTCCAGGCCGAGGAACGACGTGTGCTGGAACTGGCGTTGCGCACGGCGGTCGAGCGTGGTGAGATGCACCTCGACTACCAGCCGGTCGTCGATGCCGAAACCGGAATGTTACGCGGGTTCGAGGCGCTGCTGCGCTGGACCAGCCCGACATACGGCAGCATTCCGCCGAGCAAGTTCATTCCGCTTGCCGAGGACGTCAGGCTGATTGCGCCGATCGGTGCCTGGGTATTGCGCTCCGCATGCGCCGAGGCCGCAAAATGGCCTGCCGACATTCGGATCGCCGTGAACGTGTCGGCAAGTCAGCTGCAGAACCCCAGTTTCCTGACGACCATAGCGTCCGCGCTGTCCAACGCCGGGCTGTCGGCGGAACGTCTCGAACTCGAGGTTACGGAGGGGGTATTCCTTCACGAGGACCTCGGCACCGCGCGTGTGCTCGAGAGCCTGCTGGACCTTGGCGTGCGGCTCAGCCTCGACGATTTCGGCACTGGCTATTCGTCGCTGGGCTATCTCAGTCGGACCCGGTTCTCGTCGATCAAAATCGATCGCAGCTTCGTCCGCGATGCCGCTCAAGGTGCGCGCGAAGCCGTCGCGATCGTCCGCGCCGTGATCGCGCTCGCCATTAGCCTTGGCATGGACACGACGGCGGAGGGCGTCGAAACCGAGCGCGAGCACGACATGGTCCGCGAACTGGGCTGTACCAAGGTTCAAGGCTATTATTTCGGCCGACCCATGCCCGCAGAGGAAGCCCGCGCGCTCGCGATACGCGACTGGAAGGCGTCTGCGGCCGCCTGACGGGCCGAAAACCGAAATCACACCATCGTCCTCATCGACGACGTTCGCGCCCCCCAAAGGTCACGAGGCTTTCGGCACCTCCCGCCGATAACGCCGAGACGCCAACAAACGTGTCGTCGACCGGAACCTGAACGAGTACCGTCTCCGTCTCCGTACCCGTCACGTCGCGCGTGTCGGTCCAGGTCGCCATATCGTTACGACGCCAGCGGACGCGGTAGCCGGCCGCCCCGGGCACGGCGGTCCATTTCACGCTGGTATCGCGCGACAAGGCGCCTGCGATCGAGACGTCGTCGGGGGCGGCCGGCGCCGAGGCGATCCGCACCAGCGTCGCCACGTTGATCGCCGTCACCTTCGCCAGATACGGGAAGTCCATGCCTTCGATCGTGTCGCCAAAGACCACTCCCTTTTCGGTGCGGAGGTCTTGATGCTGCCGGTCCCAATTCTCCGCCGCGACCGAGAACCGGACTGCGGGATAGCCGAGCTTGAGGAAAGGCTCATGATCGCCACCCCGACCGAATCGGTCCGGCCGCCGATCGATCATGACGTCGAGACCACCCGGAATGCCGCGGGCAATATCGTCGATCGACTTGGCGAGCGCGCGGCTCGGACCGTCATCCTCGCCGCCTTCGGCCCGCCGCGCCTGCTGCGCGACCAGATCCTCCGACGCGCGGATCCCTTCCGAAAATACACGCACCTTGTCCGCGACACGGATGCCGCCCTGCCCGACCGTGTTGCCGACGATATCGTTGTTGAGCATGGCCGAAACCTGCCAACCGCGCGCCTTGGCGGTGTCGGCGAGCAGTTCGGCTCCCCACAAGCCCTGTTCCTCGCCGGAGAACACGGCATAGACGATCGTCGCGTCGAACTGACGCTGCGACAGCAATCGCGCGGCCTCCAGCACGAGGGCGACCCCCGAAGCATTGTCGTTCGCGCCGGGCGCATCGGACACGGCGTTCATGACGTCGGTGACGCGGCTGTCGATGTGCGCGCCGATGATGACGACCCGGTTCGGATCCCGGCCGCGCTGGATACCCAGCACGTCCTCGACGACGACCCCCGTCGGCGCGCGCACTCCCGTAAAATTGCGCGCGATACGCTCGACCGTGATGCAGCCGCCGCAGGTGGCGCCGATTTCCGTGAAACGACGTGCGGCCCATGTCCGCGCGGCTCCGATGCCACGTCGAGGATCGGTCGTCGT
This sequence comes from Sphingomonas sp. OK281, assembly GCF_900115295.1. Lineage (GTDB taxonomy): Bacteria > Pseudomonadota > Alphaproteobacteria > Sphingomonadales > Sphingomonadaceae > Sphingomonas. The sequence continues at coordinate 544,078 of NZ_FOVZ01000003.1, forward strand.
CGAAGCGGTATGCCGCGTACCGAAACCCACCATCGCCGTGACGTCGGCTTTCAACCGGGGGGCCGATGGCGCCGGCAGGCGCGTGACGACGGGCGCGGCGGCGGCAGGGTCAGCGGCAACAGGGGCGGCGGCGGCAGCTGCAAGGAGCAGCGGAATGGCAAAAATGGGCATGCGCCGAACCTGCCCCGATCTCTGTCACGGCTCAAGCGATGAATGCAATCGTTTCCGCTGTCATATCAGCACGATGCCGCCATTCGCCCTTCGTATTAGCTTAACATATTATAGCGATACATGTATGATCTGCATTCGAAGTTTTGTTGTACACCTGCCGAGATCGCCAAAGGGTTTAGGGCTGCAAGATGATATTAGGTCATTCTATTTCGAACGCCAAAGGTATCATACAAGCAATTGACGAACCCGTAGCGGCTATATTGCAGCGCACGCAAAAACAGCTCGTCGGATTGTCCTATACCTCGATAACGCACCCGGATGATCTTCCCGGCAATCTCACCCAGGTCGCCGCGCTGCAACCCAACGGGCCCTCGGTCCGCATTCTCAAGCGGTACATAGGCGGCGAAGGGGCGATCATCACCCTGGAGGTACAGGTCTCGCGATTCACGTGCTGCCAATCCGAATTTTTGGTCGGCACATTGTCGACCGTGCCCGATCCTGGAACTGCTATTCCACGGCTCATTGGTTCAAACGACACCCCGCATACCCTGTGGCGCCGTGCCAAGGACCTGCTCGACGTCATGCACGCGCGCGACGAGCTCCTCGGGTCCGAACTGTTTGCCGATCACGCCTGGTCTATTCTGCTGCTTGTCTATGTTGCAGAAGCCGAGAGCCGGATCGCCACCGTCGGCTCGATCGTCGGCGAGTATGGACTGCCGCAAACCATGTTGGTCCGCTGGGTTCTCGTACTGCAGGCCAAGTCGTTGATCGAAGAAACCAATGACGCCCGAGGCGCGCTCCAACTGACGCAAAAGGGCATCGACTGCATCGAACATCTGCTCGCGGTACAGGCGCCGGCTTCCGTCAACTGATCCGCTCAGCTGAGCCGGTCTATCGCCTCCCTGGTCAACGAACCGGGGATGATCATCACCGGCACCGGCAAAGCCCCGGCATCCGTCCCGGCGAAATGCGCGATGAGTTCGCCCGGCGCCCCCGTCGCCGCGGCCCCCAGCACAAGTGCCGCGATATTGGGGTTTGCCGCGATCATTTCCCGGATGATCTTCGGGCTTTCCCCTTCGCGTACCGTGATCGACGGACGCAGGCCGGACTCTTCCAGTAACGTGCCGGCAGCCCCGGCGACCAGCCCCTCGGCATGCAACCGCGCTTCTTCCTCGATCGTCGCTTGGACGCCGCCGAACGCGATGAACTCCTGCGGCGGGATCACGGTCAGGATCTCGACGCCGCCGCCGGTCTTTACCGCACGTCGCGCGGCGAAGCGCAAAGCGATGCCGGCTTCCGGACTATCGTCGATAACCACCAGATAAATGCGCATTTTCGCCCCCGTTATACGCCGTAGGTGGCCCGAAGCCGCGCACGACGCAAGACCGGCCACTTGCGCCGACGGGGTTGACCCGAGCGGACGAGGGCGCGAGTAGGCATGCCGTTACGTCACGCCCTGGGGAAATCCATGTCGATCGAGATCAAGATGCCTGCGCTGTCCCCGACCATGGAGGAGGGTACCCTCGCCAAATGGTTGATCAAGGAGGGCGACGTCGTGAAATCCGGCGACCTGATGGCCGAGATCGAGACCGACAAGGCGACGATGGAATTCGAAGCCGTCGACGAAGGCACCGTGGTGAAGATCCTCGTCGCCGAGGGTACCGACAACGTGAAGGTCGGCACGGTCATCGCGATCATCGCCGAAGAGGGCGAGGACGCGTCGTCGGTATCGTCGACGCCGACCAAGAGCGAGACTCCTGAGCCGGCCGCGAAGGAATCGGAAGCGCAGCCCAACCCGGAAGATCCGAACAAGACCGGGACCGAGGCCAAGCCGGTCGAGCGGACCGAAGCGTCGGCCGAGGATCACGGCCGTCCCGACGACGCCGGTGCGGCCAAGCCCGCCGCCAGCGGTGACCGCGTGAAGGCGAGCCCGCTCGCGCGCCGTCTTGCTGCCGACAAGGGCATCGAGCTCGGCGCCGTGTCGGGTTCGGGGCCGAAGGGTCGCATCGTCAAGGCGGACGTGGACAGCGCGAAGCCGGGTGCGGCTCCCGCTGCTGCGAAGACCGAAGCTGCTGCGCCGACCGCTGCTGCGGCCCCTGCGCCCGCCGCGAAGCCTGCCACCGTGCCGGACATCCCGCACGAGGCGACCAAGCTCAGCAACGTGCGCAAGACGATCGCACGCCGCCTCACTGAGTCGAAGCAGACCGTTCCGCACATCTACCTGACCGTGAACATCCGCCTCGACGCGCTGCTCAAGCTGCGCGGCGATCTGAACAAGAGCCTCGAATCGCGCGGCGTGAAGCTGTCGGTCAACGACCTGCTGATCAAGGCGCAGGCCGTCGCGCTCATGCAGGTCCCGACCTGCAACGTGATGTTCACGCCGGACCAGCTCATCACTTTCCAGCGTGCCGACATCTCGGTCGCGGTGAGCACGCCGTCGGGCCTGATCACGCCGATCATCGTCGGCGCCGACACTGCCTCGCTGTCGTCGATCTCGACGCAGATGAAGGATCTTGCGGCACGGGCTCGCGACGGCAAGCTGAAGCCCGAGGAATATCAGGGCGGCACTGCCTCGATCAGCAACATGGGCATGTTCGGCATCACGCAGTTCGATGCGGTCATCAATCCACCGCAGGCGATGATCCTCGCGGTCGGCGCGGGCGAGAAGCGTCCGTACGTCGTCGGCGACGAGCTGACCGTAGCGACCGTGATGTCGGCGACCGGCAGCTTCGATCACCGCGCGATCGACGGCGCGGACGGCGCGCAGTTCATGAAGGCGTTCAAGCATCTCGTCGAGAACCCACTGGGCATGCTCGCCTGAGATGGGCCTGGTGTCGTCGTTCCGGTCGCTTTCGGGCACCACCATCGAGGTCCTTCACATCTTTGGAGGTCTCGTTGCGGCGGTGGCGATGACCTGGGCGGCGGCATGGTCCTACCCGCTTGGGCAGGACGTGATCTGGTCGTGCGGGGCAGCGGCGATGGTCGCGACCGTGCTGATGGGCGTGGGGCCGTTGCGCCGCGCCCGGCGTCTCGACCGAACGACCCGCAGGAGTGAAGCGTGACCGACCTGCCCCCCAACAAGGCTCCGACGATCCGCGTCACCGCAATGCCCGCCGACGCCAATCCGTATGGCGACATCTTCGGCGGCTGGCTGATGGGCCAGATGGATTTGGCCGCAGGCTCTGTCGCCTCGCGGCGTAGCGGCGGCCGTGCGGTCACGATCGCGGCGGACGCGATGAAGTTCCACATGCCCGTCGTCGTCGGCGACGAGGTCTCGGTGTACGCCGACCTGATCGCGGTCGGCCGCACCTCGATGACGATCGAAGTCGAGGCATGGCGCCGCGCGCGGCACAGCAACGATAGCTGCAAGGTGACCCAGGCGCGCTTCATCTTCGTCGCGGTCGGCGACGATCGCAAACCGCGGCCCGTGCCGCCTGAAACCAACTGATCTTTCTGAAGGACTTCCACGTGGCTGATAATTTCGACCTCGTCATCCTCGGCTCGGGCCCCGGCGGTTACGTCGCCGCGATCCGCGCGTCGCAACTCGGCCTGAAGGTCGCGATCGTCGAGCGCGAGCGGCTGGGCGGCATCTGCCTCAACTGGGGCTGCATCCCGACCAAGGCGCTGCTCCGCACGTCGGAAATCTATCACTACATGCAGAACGCCGAGAGCTATGGCCTCAAGGCGGACAATGTCGGGTTCGACCTCGCCAAGATCGTCGACCGCTCGCGCAAGGTCGCGGGCCAGCTGAACGCGGGCGTCAAGGGCCTGATGAAGAAGAACAAGGTGACCGTCGTCGAAGGCGTCGGCACCGTCACGGCCAAGGGCAAGCTGTCGGTCAAGCAGGGCGACAAGACCGTCGACCTCGAAGCCAAGAACATCATCGTCGCGACCGGCGCGCGCGCGCGCGACCTGCCGTTCGCCAAGGCCGATGGCGAGCGAATCTGGACCTATCGCCACGCGATGGTGCCGACCGAGATGCCGACGAAGCTGCTGGTCATCGGCTCAGGCGCGATCGGCGTCGAGTTCGCCAGCTTCTACAACGACATGGGCGCCGACGTGACGATCGTCGAGATGCTCCCGCGCATCCTCCCCGTCGAGGACGAGGAAGTCTCCGCGTTCATGGACAAGGCGCTGACCAAGCAGGGCATCAAGCTGCTGACCCAGACCGGTCTGGAGGGTCTCGTTCCCTCGGCGAATGGCGTCACGGCCAAGATCAAGGCGAAGGACGGCAAGGTTTCGGAAGAGACCTTCAGCCACGCGATCATCGCGATCGGCATCGTCCCCAACACCGAGAATATCGGGCTTGAGGCATTAGGCGTCGAAACCGACCGCGGGCACATCAAGACCGACGGATACGGCCGCACCAATGTCGACGGCATCTGGGCGATCGGCGACGTCACCGGCGCGCCGTGGCTCGCGCACAAGGCCAGCCATGAGGGCATCATCGCGGTCGAGAAGATCGCCGGCGGTTCGCCGCACCAGATGGACAAGGCCAACATCCCCGGCTGCACCTATTCGCGCCCGCAGGTGGCGAGCGTCGGCATGACCGAGGCGAAGGCGAAGGAAGCCGGCTACGAGCTGAAGGTCGGCAAGTTCCCCTTCATCGGCAACGGCAAGGCGATCGCGCTGGGCGAGGCCGAGGGCTTCGTGAAGACGGTGTTCGACGCGAAGACCGGCGAGCTGCTCGGCGCGCACATGGTCGGCGCGGAAGTGACCGAGCTGATCCAGGGCTATGTCGTCGCGCGCCAGCTCGAGACGACCGAAGCCGAGCTGATGGAAACGGTGTTCGCGCACCCGACGCTGTCCGAGATGATGCACGAGAGCGTCCTCGCCGCCTATGGCCGCGCAATCCACTACTGAGGACGATCAATCCTCCCCTGCGAGGGGGAGGTCGCACCGCACGTGACGGAGGGGGAGATCACGGAACGAACGTGGTCGCCCCCCCTCCGTCGGGCAGACGCCAGCCCCCTCCCCCTGACGGGGCGGATTTAAGTTTGGTACTCTTTCCCGTTACCCCGACGAAAGTCAGGACCCGACCGACCGACCGACCGATCCAGGCAAACTATCCCGTTTCGGCCCTATCTCTCTTGACCCTTGCGCATACTGCATTGAAGGTCGTGCCAGTTGCGAAGCCCGCCCGCAGGATCTCGCGGCCTTAAAAGCCAATGGTGCAGGACCCGAGAATGTCGATCGAACCTGCCGCCCGCCTCACGCAGCGCCACATCGCCATCTCGGCGACGGCGCTGTGCATCGCCTCGCTCGCGCTGTTTTGGCCGGGCACCGCGATGTACGACACCGTCGCGCAATATCGCCAGGTCCTGTCGGGCGTGTACGACGACTGGCACCCGCCCGCGATGGCGCGCGTCTGGGCGTTGCTTGCACCGCTCGGGCCGGGTGCGAAGCCCATGCTGGTCCTCCAGCTCGGCACCTATTGGCTCGGCCTCGGGCTGATCGCCGCGGCGCTGGCCCGCGCTGGCCGTTCCCGCGGCGCCGCCGCGATCCTCGCGATCGGCTTGCTCCCGCCGTTCCTCGGCTGGCAGGGCGTCGTCCTCAAGGATGCGCAACTCGCGGGTGCACTACTGGCGGCAGTCGGGATCATCGGCTCGTGGCGTCTCGCGCGTCGCCCGCTGCCTGCCGCGATGTGGGTGCCGGTCGCGCTGCTGCTCACCTACGCCGTGCTGGTCCGCGCCAACGCCGTCTTCATCGTGGTCCCCATGGTCGTGACACTCGCCCCGCGCCCCACGCATCCGTTCGCAAAACTGGGCACCGGCCTCATCGCAGTGATCGTCGTTCTCGGGATCGCGCCTATCGTGAATCACACGTTGCTCCACGCGCAACCGAGCGGGGTCGAGGCGACGCAAGCGCTCTACGACATCGCCGGCATCGCCACCCGCGCCCCGATCGGCGACACCACCGGCCTTACCCGATCGGAGGTGGCGACCGTGACCGAGCGGGGTTGCGCGAAGCCGTTCTTCTGGGATCCGCTCGGCGACGACGCGCATTGCGGGACGACAATGGCGCGGCTGCGCGCGCTGCCGACCGCGACGCTCTACGTTACGCTGGCGTCCGCGGCGCTGCATCACCCGATCGCCTATGCGGAGCACCGCATCGCGCATCTGAACTCGACCGATCGCTGGCTGGTCCCGTATGACTGGCCGAGCGCAGCGCCACCGGCCGCGTCCGAGCCGAACGCGATCGGCCTCGCCAACCCAGGTACGGGAGCGCGTACATGGGAGGCGTTGGCCGCCGTCGTCGTCGAGACGCCGCTCGGCTGGCCGATCGCCTGGATCGTCGTCGCGGTCACCGCGCTTGCCGCGAGCCTGGCACGCCCGCGCAATCCGACCTGCGAACTCGCCACCGCGTTGCTGGTATCAGCCCTCGCGCTCGAGGTCAGCTTCGCTGTGTTGAGCATCGCGTCCGACCTGCGCTACCACCTATGGCCGATGATCGCGACCGCTTTGGCGAGCGTGCTGCTTGCCGATCGTCCACTACCCAGAAAGCTGTTCCTGGTCGGCGCAGGCGCGCTGATCCTAGTCGTCGGCAGCGGCATTGCAGCACGCGTCATGCTGCCCCGGCCGCCGCAGACTTACGCCGGCATGCTCGGCTGAATCACCGGCGCCGTCGCACGTTCCTCCGCGGATAGGACACCGTGTCGTAATATTCGGTCGTAGTGGTGGTGGTGGTCGTCACCGGCACTGACTGCACGACCACCGTCGTCGATCCGGCCGGATACGCGCTGCCGCTGGTCGTCGTCACGGTAGTGCCGCCGTCCGACGACCTCCAGGTTCCGCCCGGCGCAACGGTATACGCGCCCGGCTGTTGATACCCGGCGCCGTAGGATGGCGCTGACGACGAATAGTCTCCGGCGTAGGCGGGGGGCGCATCGTCGGCTGCGTAGACGGGCGGCGGAGCATAGCCCGCGCCATATCCCGAAGCCGTAGGCGGCGCGCGGCGGCCGCGGTCTTCGCTCTTGTCGATCGCATAGCCGGCTGCGGCGCCGACACCGGCACCGATCAGCGTTCCGCCGAGGCGATTGCCACGACCGCCGATGACGTTGCCCGCGACGCCGCCGGCCACTGCGCCGATCGCGGCACCGCCCAGACCGTTCTCACGACGCGGCGCAGGGCGATCCTCATAAGGCGGGATGTACCCGCGCTCGCCTGGACCCGCATAGACCGACTCGTCGGCCGCATAATCACGCGACCTGATCGCCGCGTAGCCGTCACTATCGGCGCGATCCCAATCAATATCGCTGGCGGTATCGTACACCGAACCGCGCGGGTCGATCAGTACCGCGTCGTCGTAATAGCGCGCCCAATTATACCCTTGGGGTGGCTGCGCGAGGCCATAGTTCGACCAGTCGCCGACGTAGAAACGCGGCGCGTTCCAATAGCTTGGCACGGCCCAGCCACGGTGCGGGCGGCGATACCCGGCCCAGCCGCCCGGGGCGTTCGCGCCGCCCCACCAGCGGCCGCCGATCTTGCTGCCCCACCGCGATGTACGCCGGGCGGGAACCGGTCGCGTCGGCGCCTGTACGACGGGCATCTGCGCAGCGATCGGACCAGGGCGGTCAGCGCGTGCCATCGGCGCCTGCATCGCGGTGCCGGGAGCAGGATAGCTCGCACCGGGAGCGGGACGTTGCGCGTCCGCCGCGCTGCCCGCCAACGCCAGCCCCGCACTCGCGATCAAAAGCCTCCGCATGTCCGTCTCCCTGGTTTGCCACCCGAACCAACGCAAACGCTGGATCTATTAAGGCGTTGCTTACCAAGTGCGGGGCGGAGCCGCCATAAGACGCACTGTCCCGAAACGGGGCGCGTCGGACTGGAGCTAAGCTATTCGCTGGGCGAGCAATGCCGCCAGTGCCTCGCACCCGGCCGCGTCCTCAGCATCGAACCGCGCGGGCTCGGGGCTGTCGAGATCGAGCACTGCGATCAGCGTGCCGTCCCTGGTCACCGGTACTACCAGTTCGGACCGGCTTGCCGCATCGCAGGCGATGTGCCCCGGGAACGCGTGCACGTCCTCGACGAGTTGCGTCGTCAGCGTTGCCGCCGCCGCGCCGCAGACACCTTTGCCGACCGGGATGCGGATGCACGCGACCTTGCCCTGGAACGGGCCGAGTACGAGTTCGCCTTGTACCAAACGGTAGAACCCCGCCCAGTTCAGGTCCGGCAGATATTCCCACACGAGCGCCGCCGCGTTCGCCATGTTGGCGATCGGATCGGTTTCGTCCGCCGTCAGCGCATCGAGCGCGGCAAGCAGGTCGCGGTAGAGATCGGCCTTGGTGCCGGCGGAGATATCGAACTGGTACATGACTTCATCCTTGGTCGGCGTCTTGATGGAACGAGCACGCTCCAAAATCCGTCATCCCAGCGAAAGCTGGGATATCCATGTTGGCGCCGGCGGCCCGTTCCTCAAGGATACCCCAGCTTTCGCTAAGGTGACGGGGCGGAGGGATGGCACCTGACCATGCAACGCTCAGTCGTCGCGGACCTTGCCCCGCCCCGCCTTGACCCCGCTGCGCACCTTCTTCGTATCGACCCGCCGTGCCTTGGCGGCCTTGGACGGCTTGGTCGCGCGGCGTGCCTTGGGGACGATCGTCGCCTCCTTGATCAGCGCGACGAGGCGCTCGCGAACCTCCTGGCGGTTGAGCAGTTGCGAGCGTGAGCCTTCGCTGCGTAGCACCAACACGCCGTCGCGCGTCAGCCGCGATCCGGCCAGCACGGCGATGCGGTTCTTCACCGCCAGCGGCAGGCCAGGCGAGAGGCCGACGTCGAAGCGCAGGATCACCGCGCTGTCGGTGGTGTTGACGTGCTGACCGCCGGGACCGCCCGAGCGCGTCGTGCTCTCGATCAGTTCGCTATCGTCGATCGAGATCGATCGGGTGATCGGGATCGCGACCATCAGCCCCCACCCTTAGCCCGCTCAGTCGTCTGTGGAGTCGGGCGTCGTAACCTCGGCAACCGGTGCGACGTTGACAACCGGAGAGGCCTCGTCAGCGAAACCGGCCTTGGCGAACCGCTCGGGCAGCGGTGCTTCGGCGAGCACGTCGGGCTTGCCCGGGCGCGGGACGATCAGCCGCTGCGCGTGGAGCATCATGCCGAGCCCGTCCGCCTTGCCGTACACGCCATCACCGACCACCGGCGCGCCGAGGCCGCTCGCCGCATGCACGCGGATCTGATGCGTGCGGCCCGTCTCGGGCAGGAACTCGACCAGCGAGCGGCCGTCCTTGATCTCCAGCACGCGCCACTTGGTGCGCGACTTCTTGCCCTCCGGATCCTCGACCATCCGCCAGCCGGTCTCGGCCGTGCTGACCTTGCCGAGCGCCATCTCGATCAGCCCGGAAGTGCCCTCGACCACGCCGTCGAGCAGCGCGACGTAGCGCTTCGACACGAGGCCCTGCTCGAACGCCTGCTGCAACCGGGCGTGCGCCTTGGGGTTGCGCGACAGGAGCAGGCAGCCGCTCGTGTCGCGGTCGAGCCGGTGCACCGGCTTCGGCCAGCGCTGGAAGCCGAACTTCAGGCTTTCGAGATGATTTTCGAGGCTCAGCGAGCCATCGCGGGGCGGATCGACCGGCAGCCCTGCGGGCTTGTCGATCACCAGGGCCTCGCCGTCGAGGAAGAGTACGCGTTCACCATGCATGGCGCCGCCCTTGCCATCATTAGCGCCTGCGTGCCAGAGCCCGCGTCGATGTTGCACCGCACACTGGCTCTCGCGCTCCTCTTCGCCCCGACCGTCGCGGAGGCCCAATTGTGCGAGGGCCAGAGCGCGGCGATCGCCCCCGACGGTCGCGCATTCGGGCATTTGCCGTATGGCGATGCGCCGGAGAGTGAGCTGGTCAGGCTGCCATCGGAGTATTCGCTGGGCAATCCATGCGTGGTGCGCGCGGACATATTGCCCGATCTGTTGCGGTTGTTCGCGGCGGCGCAGGGCGATCCCTCGGTGATGGGTCAGCTCCGAGCGTTGTCGTGCCAGCGGTCTATCGCGCGCCAGCGCAGCGTCTTCTGTCGCGGCGAGACGAGCAGCCCGGCGGACCGCGCGATCTCGGTGGCGCCGCCGGGGTATAGCGAGCATTCGACCGGTTACGCCTTGGACTTTGCGGTCCGTCCGGCGAACGGGTGTCCCGATGCGGAGGCGTGCATGGCCGCTACGCCTGCCGCGCGCTGGCTGCGGCTGAACGCGCCGCGGTTCGGGTTCGAGCAGAGCTTTCCCGGTGGGAACAAGCAGCATGTGAAGTGGGAGCCGTGGCACTGGCGCTGGGTCGGGGCAAGCGAGAGTGCGCCTGGGGCGGCCAAGGCGCGGTTCGTGTTTGCGCGGGCTCGGCGGTTGTATCCGGCTGATCCGGGGGTTTTGCCGCTGGTGGTGAAAGTTACCGTGCAGCCCCCGGTGCCGGTGACGCCAGTGGCGGTCGAGCCTTCGAAGAAGAAGCGGCGGTAGCTAGCGTACATTCCCCGCTAACTATATCTCCAACAGCTACGCCACCCCGGCGGAGGCCGGGGCCCAATTCGGAAGCGTCAATGATATAGCGTGGCGCTCCATTGCTACCACCTTACCAATTGGGCCCCGGCTTCCGCCGGGGTGGTGCTATCTGGTCGGTCTGCGTGATCGGTTACGATTGGTCCCGCCCCCCTCAGTGCAACACCAACCCACCCGGACGCACCACGCCATCGCGCAGCGCATGGTCATACAGAAGCTCCGTCTCCAGCTTCACCTGGTGCGACAGACGATCGAGCATCGACTCCGCCTGCACCCCGAACGCAGCCCAGTCCTTCGGCGAGATGGTCGGCAACCAGCGGCCGATGAACGCCTTCCAGTCCGAGCGAAGAATGTCGAGGTCCTCTTCCATCATGGCGATCATGTCGGCCGAGCAATGCGCCTCCATCGCCACGACGGTGCGATCGATGACCTCGTCCTCGACGCCGAGATGATCAGCGACTGTAACGGCAAGCTCGATCAGTTTGCGCGATGCGATCGTGCTCTGCGCATTCGATTGTCGCGCCAGACCCACGAGTTCGGCGCACTGCCCGGCGATCTTCTCATGATCTTCGATCAGCCTTGCCCAGTTCGCGCGGTCTTGGTCGGATACTGTCCGCACTGCGATCCTATCGTTCATGACGCCGCCTACTCCCTGCGAATGTCACCCATTGATACCAGAAATACGCGATACTTGCCGTCATGGATGCAGTTAGCGCTGGCTGCGGTCCAGCCGCTATAGTATTTCGGGCAGCCGGACCGCTGTCGAAACGACCGTGTCACGTCCACCCTTTGACATGACGCCGTGGTGCGCCTATATCCGCATCTCACCACAGCATCCGGGAAATGACATGCCGTCGCGCAGCGTGTCGATCGTATTGGATACCGAGGTTTCATACGCTGAGAGCCGCCGCACCTGATGCGCGCGGCCTTTTTGCGTGAACGTGCGTCCCGCTTGGGGGTTCCCAAGCACGAAATTACGACTGATCCGTCAGTTTTTATAGGGCGAAACAAAACCTATGGCTTCCAAGGCGATCGAACACGGCACTGCAAAGCGCCGTATCCGCAAGGTTTTCGGCAACATCCACGAAGTCGTGCAGATGCCGAACCTGATCGAAGTCCAGCGCGAGAGCTACGAGCAGTTCCTGCGCTCCGACAAGTCGATCGGCCACGTCTCGGGTCTCGAGAAGACGCTGCGCAGCGTGTTCCCGATCCAGGATTTCGCCGGCACCGCCTATCTCGATTTCGATGATTACGTCCTTGAGCCGCCGAAGTTCGACGTCGAGGAATGCCGCCAGCGCGGGATCACCTACGCCGCGCCGATGCGCGTCACCCTCCGTTTGACCGCATTCGAGGTCGATCCCGATACCGAGGCCAAGTCGGTCATCGATATCAAGGAGCAGGACGTGTACATGGGCGACATGCCGCTCATGACCGAGAACGGCACGTTCTTCATCAACGGCACCGAGCGCGTCATCGTTTCGCAGATGCACCGTTCGCCGGGCGTGCTGTTCGATCACGATCGCGGCAAGACGCACGCATCGGGCAAGTACCTGTTCGCAGCGCGCGTGATCCCGTATCGCGGTTCGTGGCTCGATTTCGAGTTCGACGCGAAGGACATCGTCAACGTCCGCATCGATCGCAAGCGCAAGCTGCCCGTCACGGCGCTGCTCTACGCGCTCGGCATGACGTCGGAAGAGATCCTCAACTATTTCTACAACCGCGTGACGTTCGTCCGCGGCCAGGGTGGCTGGATCGTTCCGTTCCAGGTCGAGAACTGGCGTGGCCAGAAGCCAATGTTCGACATCGTCGATGCGAAGACCGGCGAAGTCGTGTTCCCGAACGGCCAGAAGATCAGCCCCCGCGCTGCCAACAAGGCGTTCAAGGATGGTCTCACCGACCTGCTGATCCCGACCGAGGAAATCTTCGGCCGCTATTCGGCTTATGACCTGATCGACGAGTCGACCGGCCGTATCTACATCGAAGCCGGTGACGAAGTGACCTCCGAGAACCTCGAACTGCTCGACCAGGCAGGTATCGAGCGTCTCGACCTGCTCGACATCGATCACGTCGCAACCGGTCCTTGGATCCGCAACACGCTCAAGGTCGACAAGGCCGAAGAGCGCGAGCAGGCCCTCAGCGACATCTACCGCGTGATGCGCCCCGGCGAGCCGCCGACGCTGGAGACGGCCGAGGCATTGTTCTCGGGTCTGTTCTTCGATCCGGATCGCTACGACCTGTCGGCCGTCGGCCGCGTGAAGCTCAACATGCGTCTCGACCTCGACGTCGAGGACACCGTGACGACGCTGCGCACCGAGGACATTCTCGAGGTCATCAAGACGCTCGTGAACCTCAAGGACGGCAAGGGCGAAATCGACGATATCGACAACCTCGGTAACCGTCGTGTCCGTTCGGTCGGCGAGCTGCTCGAGAACCAGTACCGCGTCGGCCTGCTCCGCATGGAGCGTGCCGTGAAGGAGCGCATGTCGTCGGTCGACGTCTCGACGGTCATGCCGAACGACCTGATCAACGCGAAGCCTGCGGTTGCCGCGGTCCGCGAATTCTTCGGCTCGTCGCAGCTGTCGCAGTTCATGGATCAGACCAACCCGCTGTCGGAAGTCACCCACAAGCGTCGCGTGTCGGCACTTGGACCAGGTGGTCTGACGCGTGAGCGCGCCGGCTTCGAAGTCCGCGACGTTCATCCGACGCACTATGGCCGCATCTGCCCGATCGAGACGCCGGAAGGCCCGAACATCGGTCTGATCAACTCGCTCGCCAGCTTCTCGCGGGTGAACAAGTACGGCTTCATCGAGACTCCTTACCGCAAGGTCGTCGACCACAAGGTCACGGACGACGTCGTGTACCTGTCGGCAATGGAAGAGGCCAAGCACACGATCGCGCAGGCCAACGCCGAGCTCGATTCGTCTAACGGCTTCGTCGAGGAACTGGTGTCGTCGCGTCAGGCTGGCGAATTCCTGATGGCGCTGCCCGACAACATCACGTTGATGGACGTCAGCCCCAAGCAGCTCGTCTCGGTCGCCGCATCGCTCATTCCGTTCCTGGAAAACGATGACGCCAACCGCGCGCTGATGGGTTCGAACATGCAGCGTCAGGCCGTGCCGCTCGTCCAGGCCGAGGCGCCGTTCGTCGGCACCGGCATGGAAGAGACGGTTGCGCGTGACTCTGGTGCCGCGATCTCGGCAAAGCGTGCTGGCATCGTCGACCAGGTCGACGCGGCGCGTATCGTGATCCGGGCGACCGGCGAGATCGATGCCGGCAAGTCGGGCGTCGACATCTACACGCTGATGAAGTTCCAGCGCTCGAACCAGTCGACCTGCATCAACCAGCGTCCGCTGGTGAAGGTTGGCGATGCGGTTCGTGCAGGCGACGTGCTCGCCGACGGTCCGTCGACCGAGTTCGGCGAGCTGGCGCTGGGTCGCAACAGCCTCGTCGCGTTCATGCCGTGGAACGGCTACAACTACGAGGATTCGATCCTGATCTCCGAGCGGATCGTGAAGGACGACGTGTTCACGTCGATCCATATCGACGAGTTCGAGGTGATGGCTCGCGACACGAAGCTTGGGCCTGAGGACATCACGCGCGACATCCCGAACGTCGGCGAGGAAGCCCTTCGCAACCTCGACGAGGCGGGCATCGTCTACATCGGTGCAGAGGTCGAGCCGGGCGATATTCTCGCCGGCAAGATCACGCCGAAGGGTGAATCGCCGATGACGCCGGAGGAGAAGCTTCTCCGTGCGATCTTCGGCGAGAAGGCCAGCGACGTGCGCGATACGTCGCTTCGCCTGCCGCCGGGCGTCTCGGGTACGGTCGTCGACGTTCGCGTCTTCAACCGTCACGGCATCGACAAGGACGAGCGCGCGATGGCGATCGAGCGCGAGGAGATCGAGCGCCTGAAGAAGGATTCGGACGACGAGCGTTCGATCTTGAACCGTGCGACCTGGTCGCGTCTCCGCGAGATGCTGCTCGACCAGACCGCCACCTCGGCGCCGAAGGGCGTCAAGAAGGGCGTCGTGATCGACATGGATCTGCTCGACAGCGTCGACCGCCACGAGTGGTGGAAGTTCGCGGTCGCCGACGACAAGGTCCAGAGCGATCTGGAAGCGGTCAAGATCCAGTATGACGATGCCGCCAAGCTGATTACGGACAAGTTCCACGATCGTCGCGAGAAGCTTGAGCGTGGCGACGAGCTGTCGCCGGGCGTGCTGAAGATGGTCAAGGTGTTCGTCGCGGTGAAGCGCAAGCTGCAGCCGGGCGACAAGATGGCCGGCCGTCACGGCAACAAGGGCGTCATCAGCCGCATCCTGCCGGCGGAGGACATGCCGTTCCTCGCCGACGGTACGCCGGTCGATATCGTGCTCAACCCGCTGGGCGTGCCATCGCGCATGAACGTCGGTCAGATCTTCGAGACGCATCTGGGCTGGGCCGCACGTGGCCTGGGCCAGTCGATCACCGCGGCTCTGGAGACGTGGCGCGAAGAGAATCCGGACGCGAAGCCAGGTGCGATGCCGGAGGCGGTCCGCGATCGCCTGAAGACGGTGTACGGCGAGCAGTATCACGCCGAGATCGACGCCCGCACGGGTGACGAGATCGTCGAGCTGGCCAAGAACCTGAAGGGTGGCGTGCCGATGGCGACGCCGGTGTTCGATGGTGCCCGCGAAGCCGATGTGTCGGCGATGCTGGCGCTGGCGGGCCTCGACACGTCGGGTCAGTCGGACCTGTTCGACGGCCGCACCGGCGATCAGTTCGATCGCAAGGTGACGGTGGGCTACATCTACATGCTGAAGCTCCACCATCTGGTCGACGACAAGATCCACGCACGGTCGATCGGGCCGTACTCGTTGGTCACGCAGCAGCCGCTGGGTGGTAAGGCGCAGTTCGGTGGGCAGCGCTTCGGCGAGATGGAGGTCTGGGCACTCCAGGCCTACGGCGCGGCGTACACCTTGCAGGAAATGCTGACGGTGAAGTCCGATGACGTGGTCGGACGCACCAAGGTCTACGAGGCGATCGTCAAGGGCGACGACACGTTCGAGGCCGGCATCCCGGAGAGCTTCAACGTGCTCGTCAAGGAAATGCGCTCGCTCGGCCTGAATGTGGACCTGAAGCAGTCGGAGCCCGGCTTCGACAGCGACGGCATCCAGATCGCGGCGGAGTAAGCCTCGCTCCTCCCCTCCCGCTTGCGGGAGGGGTCGGGGGAGGGCCTGTCCCCGCAGGCACCACCCCGAGAGGCTACGACATCCCCTCCCCTAGCCCCTCCCGCCATGCGGGAGGGGAATGGAGAATAAAATGAACGAGATGACCCCCTTCGCCAATCCGGTCGCCAAGACCGAGACGTTCGACCAGATCCAGATCGGCATCGCGTCCCCGGACAAGATCCGTTCGTGGTCGTTCGGCGAGATCAAGAAGCCCGAGACCATCAACTACCGCACGTTCAAGCCCGAGCGTGACGGCCTGTTCTGCGCGCGCATCTTCGGTCCGATCAAGGACTACGAGTGCCTGTGCGGCAAGTACAAGCGCATGAAGTACAAGGGCATCGTCTGCGAGAAGTGCGGCGTCGAGGTTACCGTCTCGAAGGTCCGCCGCGAGCGGATGGGCCATATCGAGCTCGCCGCTCCGGTCGCGCACATCTGGTTCCTGAAGTCGCTGCCGTCGCGCATCGGCCTGCTGCTCGACATGCAGCTGAAGCAGCTCGAGCGCGTGCTGTACTTCGAGGCGTACATCGTCATCGAGCCGGGCCTGACCCCGCTCGAAAAGTACCAGCTGATGACCGAGGACGAGCTCCTCGACGCGCAGGACCAGTATGGCGAGGACGCGTTCTCGGCCGGTATCGGCGCCGAAGCGGTCCGCATCATGCTCGAATCGCTCGATCTCGTCGGTGAGCGTACCGCGCTGCTCGAAGAGCTCGCGGTCACCAAGTCCGAGCTGAAGCCCAAGAAGATCATCAAGCGCCTGAAGGTCGTCGAGAGCTTCATCGATTCGGGCAATCGCCCCGAGTGGATGATCCTTGAGGTCGTTCCGGTCATCCCGCCCGAGCTGCGCCCGCTGGTGCCGCTGGACGGCGGTCGTTTCGCGACGTCGGATCTGAACGACCTGTATCGCCGCGTGATCAACCGCAACAACCGCCTGAAGCGCCTGATGGAGCTTCGTGCGCCGGACATCATCGTCCGCAACGAGAAGCGCATGCTCCAGGAGGCCGTCGACGCATTGTTCGACAACGGCCGCCGCGGTCGCACGATCACGGGCGCGAACAAGCGTCCGCTGAAGTCGCTGTCCGACATGCTCAAGGGCAAGCAGGGCCGCTTCCGCCAGAATCTGCTCGGCAAGCGCGTCGACTATTCGGGTCGTTCGGTCATCGTGACCGGTCCTGAGCTGAAGCTGCACCAGTGCGGCCTCCCGAAGAAGATGGCGCTCGAGCTGTTCAAGCCGTTCATCTACGCACGTCTCGATGCCAAGGGTCTGTCGATGACCCTCAAGCAGGCGAAGAAGTGGGTCGAGAAGGAGCGCAAGGAAGTCTGGGATATCCTGGACGAGGTGATCCGCGAGCATCCGGTCATGCTGAACCGTGCGCCGACGCTTCACCGTCTCGGCATCCAGGCGTTCGAGCCGGTTCTGATCGAGGGCAAGGCGATCCAGCTTCACCCGCTGGTCTGCTCCGCGTTCAACGCCGATTTCGACGGCGATCAGATGGCCGTCCACGTCCCGCTGTCGCTCGAAGCGCAGTTGGAAGCGCGCGTGTTGATGATGTCGACGAACAACATCCTGTCGCCTGCCAACGGCAAGCCGATCATCGTTCCGTCGCAGGACATGGTCCTCGGTCTCTATTATCTGTCGATGATGAAGGAGAACGAGCCGGGCCAAGGGATGCTGCTCGGTGACATGGCCGAAGTGCACCAGGCGCTGAACGCTCAGGCGGTCACGCTGCACACCAAGGTCATCAGCCGCGTTCCGCAGACCGACGAGAAGGGCAAGCAGTACCTCAAGCGGTACGAGACGACCCCGGGCCGCATGCTGCTGGGCGAGTGCCTGCCGCACAGCCACAAGGTGCCGTTCGACACCGTCAACCGCCTCCTCACCAAGAAGGACGTGGGTGACGTGATCGACGAGGTCTATCGTCACACCGGCCAGAAGGAGACCGTGCTGTTCGCCGACGCGATCATGTCGCTCGGCTTCCGCCACGCATTCCGCGCCGGCATCTCGTTCGGCAAGGACGACATGATCATTCCGGACGCCAAGGTTGGTCTCGTCGACGACACCAAGGCGCTCGTGAAGGACTTCGAGCAGCAGTATCAGGACGGCCTGATCACGCAGCAGGAGAAGTACAACAAGGTGATCGACGCCTGGAGCCGTTGCGGCGACCAGGTCGCGAACGCCATGATGGACGAGATCCGTGCGGTGAAGGTCGACGAGGAGACCGGTCGTGAAAAGCCGATCAACTCGATCTACATGATGGCCCATTCGGGTGCTCGTGGTTCGCAGGCGCAGATCAAGCAGCTTGCCGGCATGCGCGGCCTGATGGCCAAGCCGTCGGGCGAGATCATCGAGACGCCGATCATCTCGAACTTCAAGGAAGGCTTGACCGTCCTTGAGTACTTCAACTCGACCCACGGCGCTCGCAAGGGCCTCGCGGATACGGCGTTGAAGACGGCGAACTCGGGCTACCTGACGCGTCGTCTGGTCGACGTGTCGCAGGATTGCGTCATCATCGAACCGGATTGCGGCACGACCCGCGCGCTGGAGATGAAGGCCATTCTCCAGGGTGGTTCGACGATCGCAAGCCTCGGCGAGCGCATCCTCGGTCGTACGACCGCGGAGGACATCGTCGATCCGAAGACCGGCAAGGTCGTCATCCCGTCGGGCACGCTGCTCGACGAGCCGATGATCACGACGATCGAGGGCCTCGGCACGCAGTCGTGCAAGATCCGCAGCCCGCTGGTCTGCGAATCGAAGATCGGCGTCTGCGGCAAGTGCTACGGGCGCGATCTCGCCCGCGGTACGCCGGTCAACATCGGTGAAGCTGTCGGCGTCATCGCCGCGCAGTCGATCGGTGAGCCGGGCACGCAGCTGACGATGCGTACGTTCCACATCGGTGGTGCGGCGCAGCTCAACGAAACGTCGAACCTCGAGGCTCACGCTGACGGTACGGTGCAGTTCCGCGATCTGCGTATCATCGTCGACCAGCGTGGCCGTCGCGTGGTGCTCAGCCGCTCCGGTGAAATCGCGATCGTCGACATGGACGGCCGCGAGCTCTCGGTCGATCGCATCCCTTACGGCGCGTACGTGCTGTTCGACGATGGTCACATCGTGTCGCGCGGCGATCGGATGGCCGAGTGGGATCCGTTCACCATGCCGGTGATCACGGAGAACCCGGGCACGATCAAGTATGTCGACCTGATCGAGGGCAAGACGCTCACCGAGCAGACCGACGAAGCCACGGGCATCGCCCAGCGCGTCGTGATCGAATATCGTGCGGCGACCAAGTCGAAGGAGGATCTGCGTCCGCGCATGACCCTGCTCGACGAGACGTCGGGCGAGACCGGTCGTTACATGCTGGCGATCGGCGCTACGCTGTCGGTCGAGGATGGCGCACAGGTGTTCGGCGGCGACGTCGTGGCCCGCGTCAGCCGCGAGTCTGCCAAGACGCGCGACATCACCGGTGGTCTGCCGCGCGTTGCCGAGCTGTTCGAGGCACGTATCCCCAAGGACTCGGCGATCATCGCCAAGATCTCGGGCCGCGTGGTGTTCGGCAAGGACTACAAGGCGAAGCGCAAGATCGGCATCCAGCCTGAGGATGGCGGCGACGTCGTCGAGTATCTGGTGCCGAAGTCGAAGGTGATCGACGTCCAGGAAGGCGATTACGTCAAGCGCGGCGACAACCTGATCGGCGGCTCGCCCGATCCGCACGACATCCTCGAGACGATGGGCATCGAACCCCTCGCCGAGTATCTCGTGTCGGAAATCCAGGAGGTCTATCGTCTCCAGGGCGTGAAGATCAACGACAAGCACATCGAGACGATCGTTCGTCAGATGCTGCAGAAGGTCGAGATCACCGACGGCGGCGACACCACGCTGCTGAAGGGCGAGCAGGTCGATCGCGAGGAAATGGACGCGACCAACGAGAAGCTCGAGAAGAAGCAGACCCGCGCACAGGGCAAGCCCATCCTGCTCGGCATCACCAAGGCGTCGCTGCAGACCCGCAGCTTCATCTCGGCGGCATCGTTCCAGGAGACCACCCGCGTCCTCACCGAGGCAGCGGTGCAGGGCAAGCAGGACATGCTGATGGGCCTGAAGGAGAACGTGATCGTCGGCCGGCTCATCCCGGCAGGCACCGGTGCAGGTCTCAACCGCCTGCGTGTCGTGGCCAACAGCCGCGACGCCGCGATGCGCGTCCAGCAGCGCAAGATGGCGGAGGTGTCGATCGTGGCACCGATGTCGGCTGCCGACGAGCATGCTGCCGAACTGGCACGTTCGCCGCGCGATGCTGGCGGCACCGGTGAAGATCCGCTCGCAGCGGTCGTCACCTCGGGCACCGGCACCGACGCGGATGCTGGCGAGTATCTGAACGAGACCGAGTAATCGGTTTCGTCAGACGCCTTCTGCGCTGACTAAGAAAAAGGCCGCCGTCCGGGATACCGGGCGGCGGCCTTTTTCGTGTTTAGGAACATTTGCAGATCACGCCCCCCTGCCACGCCGCACGAAACGGACGGGCTTGAAGGCGACTGGAATTGTAGCGGTCGGATCGGCGCCGCTCTGGCCGCCAGAAAATGCGAGATTAGCCAAAAGAGGATTGGGCTTCTTTGTCGTCGTCTTGATCGCCGACCTGAACATTGGTGTGGCTCGCAACAACGCCGGGAGACCGGTTGGTCCCCCGCCGCCGCGCAGCAAAAAGGCCGCCGCCCGGATTACGGACCGCGACCGTTTCATTTTTGCTGGATTGGGTCGGGCACTAGTTCTGGCTGCGGGGAACTAACCCGATATGACCGCCCGTCCGAATTACCGTGCCAGCCCGATGGTCGCGGTGCCGACATATCCCTCACTGACGCTTCCGGTCATCGTCGGCGTCTGCTGAGTCAGCTGGGCCGCGCTGTTGTCGCCGAAGACATTGTCGCTCGCCAGCGTGATCTGCGCGAAGTTCCGGGCGCTCGATGGGTAGGTCGTGGTGTCGGCATAGACCGTCGTGCAGATTGCGGTGGGCAAGGCCAGCTGTCCGACGAGCGACGCGTAGCGGCCGCTGGTCGCCGTTGTCAGGCTTGAGAACACCTCGAAATGTATGTGCGGCCAGCGTCCCGAATAGCAGCCGGGAACGATCAGCGTGAACGTGACCTGCCCGTTCGTGTCGGTCACCTGCATGCCACGCAGATAGCTTTCCGTCGGCACTGTGTAGAGGGAATAATTACCAGACCGATCACAACACCAGATGTAGACGGCATAGCCTGACAGCGCCCCGCAGGTCGCGTTGACGTCGACGACCGTGAGCGTCAACTTGAGCTGGACGCCAGTCGCGATCGTGGTCGATGCATTCAGGAAACTCGATCGAATATCGGTGCGGACAATGCCGCTGACCGTCAGCGCATTGGATGTCGTTCCGCTCGACGTATTCGTGCCATCCGCGGGATAGGGTCCGTTGGTTTCGGTCGGATCGGCAATACATGCCGTTGTGGCCGTGACTGTGGCCGTAGGAGTCGGCGTTACGGTCGTTGTTGTCGTAGTCGCCGCGATGTTTCCCGTCACGACCGCGACGCTGTCGGATGCAGCGGAATCGCTACCGCCGCAACCTGAAACGAGTGCCGCGGTTCCCGCCCCCGCGAACCACTTCAATGCGTGCCGACGTCCCATCAGCCGTTCGATGTGGACGCGGTCCTCCGCCAGGCTGTGTCCGTGCGGGGGGTCCTGCCCGTCCCGATACTGCGCGTCGATAGTCTGATCGTTAGAGCTCATGATGCGGTCCCCTTTTCGCGAACCGTCAATCTAGGCAACACGCATTGCGGCGATGTGTCCGCGTTAATTCAGGGGGGTGCTCGGCCGCGGTATCGAGTCGTTGCTCCTGGCGGCGGGGCACTGCATGAACTCTTCGTCATTACGCGGCTTGCGGTTGCGGGCGAGGCATAGCGCGGGTAGGCGAGCAACCGATGCGGTCGGCATACCATCCTTCGTCGATCGAGACTCGCGGTTCGGCAAGACGGCGCAGCGCCGCGTTCGTGCTCACCGTCATTGCGCATATCTTCATCATACTGCTGCTGCTGAGGCTAGCGCCATCGCATGTCGCAAAGCCGGAAGAGCCGAAGAATCCCGTCACGTTCCAGCTCGCGCCGGACCAGACTGCTCCCACGCCGGAAAAGCGCACGCCATCGCCAACCCGGCAGAAGCGCGCCAGTGGTGGTTCGCCGGAGCGAGCCGCACCCCGCGCGGCGTCCGCTCAGGCGCCCCCTGCCCCGCCGAAATCGCCACCGCCTCTGCCGATCAAGATGCTGGGCGGCATGGAGATGTTCGACGCCGCGGACATATCGAAGATGCCGTCGCATCCCGATAACCAGCTTGCCGGCGGTGATGGCGGTAGCGGTTCGGGCAAGGGCAAGGATAGCGGCTCGGCCTACGGTCCCGGCGAGGGGCCAGGCGGCGAGCGACTGTACAAGGTCGAATGGTATCGCCGGCCGACCGATGCCGAACTCAACGGCTATCTGAAAAGCGCGCCCCCGCCGAACAGCTGGGCGAAGATCGCGTGCCGGATGATCGAGAATTACCAGGTCGAGAATTGCCGCGCTCTCAGCGAGTCGCCGGTAGGCTCGGGGTTGGCCCGCGCGATGCGACAGGCCGCGTGGCAGTTCCGTGTCCGCCCCCCGCGCGTGGGCGGGAAGCAGATCCTGGGAGGCTGGGTGGAGATCGATATCGAGTTCAACGGGGGCACGGCGCCCTAGCTCCGTCTGCCGCTAGACCATGCTCGTGATCGAGTGCTTGGCCTCGGTAGACAGCGTCCTCGAAAGGGTTTCGAACCGCCCGCTTTCGACGCGCATTTCGTTGAATGCAGGGGGACTGCCTCGCGTCCTCTTGGACAGCGTGCCAGCACCGATCATGCGAATGATCCGCCCTGCGCGCTCGACCGGTACGTCGAACGGATCGTGGACATGGCCCGACAACACGGCATGCGCGCCAGCCTCGGCGAGCGCCGTCAGTGCCTCCTCGCCATTCCGCGTCTTTGCCGTCCCGGTCGTACCGCCCTCGATCAGTGGGTGGTGCGCACCGATAAGGATCAGGTTGCCCTTCGGCACATCCGCGATCATGGCCAGCGCGCGCTTCAGCGATCCGGCGCTGACGCGCCCCTTCGACCAGTTCCACCGCCACTGCGCCCGCGCCGTCGTCTTCAACGGAACGACGGTTACGCCGGGAAGCTCCAGCGGCCGCTCGATCATCTGCTCGACCGCTGCATAACGCTGATACGGTGCGAACAGTCGCCGGAACGGGTCCCAGTAATAGGGGATGTCGTGATTGCCGACTTCAAGCGTCACGGGCACGCCAAGCGAACGCAGCCAGTCGCCGCCCTGCTGGAACTCGTCCTTCGTCGCGCGCATCGTCAGGTCGCCAGTCATGATCACCGCGTCCGGCTTCTCCTGCGCGACGCGTTCGGAGAACCAGGCGATCGCCGCCGGGTCCTCCGCGCCGAAATGCACGTCGCTGACGTGGAACAACGTCAATCCGGCGCCCCCCGTGACCGTCATGTCAGGCAAGTTCGGACAGCGTAGCTGGCTCGTGCATCGGGCATCCGTTGAATTGGCCACGGAAGTCCGCTGACTGCTTGTACGTATCGTTGCGCGCACGATTGACGCCGCCGAGAGGCTGATGCGCGGTGATGCCGTGCCAGATGCTGTACGACAGCGCGTCGTCCAGGCGGTCCGTTACGCCCTGCTCCCACGAAAGCTGTGCCGGAATTTCGAGAGTCGCGACGGTCACGAACGGGCTCTGCGCCTCGTCCCAGACTACCGAGGCATCCTCGATCGGCATCTTTTCGAGGTCGGTATTGAGTTGCACGCGGAATTCCCAGGTGCCGCCATGCTCGATCATTTCCTCGCTGACGACTTCGCGCAACGCATCCGGGCGCGCCGATACGTTCACCGTGTCGCCCGTCAAACGCGTGATTCCGGGCGAGACGGGAAACAGCGCGACCTTCGCGATATAGTCGCCATGACGAAACGGCGTCTGCGAATAATAGGTCTCGCCGAGCGGGTGGACCGGTTTGGCACCGCCGAGCGTCTGCAACGTCGCCGACTGGCCGCCGACCGCTTCGAGCGCGGACTCGACGACGCGGAAGGTGGCCGACATCGCCTTCTTCACGCCCTCTAGCCGATCGGTCGTCTTCGACAGGAGCTTCAGGTTCTTGGCGAACGACTTGGCGTCCGGCGCGGAAAATGCCGGGCCGTTGACCATGATGAAGTCCTGCGTCGTGTCGCCTTCCGAGCCCGGCAGGCGAGCACCGTCGACATCGAGGATCTTCAACGCGAGGCCGCGCGGCAGGCTGATGCTGTCGTCGAGAATATCGCCGGCGTTGGTCGAGATGCGGATGATCGCCTCGTGGCGGCCGGGCGTCGCAAAGATGCCCTGTGCGAGTTCGGGCGGCAGGTTGTCAGGAATCGTGAACGTGCCGCGCGCGATGCCGTGCGCCTTGGCATGGACCGAGCGGACGGCATGGCCATAGTCCTGCGACGTCGTCTCCAGGATATCCTGGAACGAGTCCTTCATGCCCTGCAACGTCTCCTGCTCGTCGGGAGCGATGGTTTCGACGGACGGGTCGAAACGGACGGGCTGGTTGCTAGGCATGGATATCTCCTCAGGGTACGCATCGGTAACCCGTTGAGGGGGCGGACGTTCCGCTTCCGTTGCAAACCGGGCGGCAACGCGTGATGAGGGCTGCCGAAGGAGCCATCATGCACATCCCACACGTTACCGCGCCGACTGTCGCGATCGCTGGCACCACCGACCGCTTTCCCGTCCGCCGGATCTTCTGCGTCGGCCAGAACTATGCCGATCACGCGCGCGAAATGGGCTCTGATCCCGATCGGCAGGAGCCGTTCTTCTTCTCCAAGCCCGCCGACGCGATCGTCGCGAACGGCAGCGCGATCCCCTTCCCGCCCAAGACCGAAGACCTGCATCACGAGGTCGAACTGGTGATCGCGCTCGGCGCGGGTGGCAAGGATATCGCGGTCGAGGATGCCGCCGCGACGATCTTCGGGGCTGGCGTCGGCATCGACCTGACGCGCCGCGATCTCCAGGCGGCGGCAAAGAAGGCCGGACGGCCGTGGGACATGGCGAAGGGCTTCGATCGCTCAGCCCCCATCGGCGCGCTTACGCCGGGCGTACCCGCGACCGAGGGCAGCATCGCGCTCGCGGTTGATGGCGAGACGCGCCAGTCCGGCGACCTGTCGATGATGATCTGGAGCGTGCCCGAGATCATCGCAACGCTGTCGACCTTCGTCGAGCTGGCCCCCGGCGACCTGATCTTCACCGGCACACCGGCCGGCGTCGGCCCGATCCAGCGTGGACAGACCGTGCGTGCGACGATCGAGGGGTTCGAAACACTGGAGGTGACATTCGCCGCCTGAGCGCCCATCGTCCGGCGCATAAACGATACTAAACAGGGGGTTGCATGCCGGACACGAGAGACCTTGGCGCGGAGGGCTTTCTCAGCAGGGCCCGAACCGTCGCTGCGCCGGGCTTCAACCGCTGGCTCGTGCCGCCCTGCGCGCTTGCGATCCACCTGTGTATCGGCATGGCGTATGGTTTCAGCGTGTTCTGGTTGCCGCTGTCGCGCGCGATCGGGATCACCGATCCGGTCGTCTGCCCGAACCTCTCGCTGCTCGGCGCGCTGACCACCACGACCTGCGACTGGCGGGTCAGCGACTTGGTCTGGACGTACACGCTGTTCTTCGTCGTGCTCGGTGCCGCCGCCGCGATATGGGGCGGCTGGCTCGAGCGCGCCGGCCCGCGGAAAGCCGGCGTCGTCGCGGCATTCTGCTGGTGTGGCGGGATGGGCATCGCCGCGATCGGCATCTCGACGCATCAGCTCTGGTTGATCTGGCTCGGGTCGGGCGTGATCGGCGGGATCGGACTTGGCCTTGGCTACATCTCGCCCGTCTCGACGCTGATCAAATGGTTTCCTGATCGGCGCGGTATGGCGACCGGGATGGCGATCATGGGCTTTGGCGGCGGCGCGATGATCGGCGGACCACTCGCCGACCTGTTGATGAAGCATTTCGCGAGCCCGACGGGCGTCGGCGTCTGGCAGACGTTCCTGGTGCTGGCCTGCGTGTATTTCGTGTTCATGATGGCCGGCGCAATCGGCTACCGCGTCCCCGCCGAGGGTTGGGCACCTGCCGGCTGGACCGCGCCAACATCGGCCAAGGCGTCGATCAGCCGCTTCAACGTCGCGCTGTCGGACGCGCATCGCACGCCGCAATTCTGGCTGGTGTGGCTGGTGCTGTTCTTCAACGTCTCCGCCTCGATCGGGATCATCGGCATCGCCTCGCCGATGTTGCAGGAGCTGTTCGGCGGACGCCTGATCGATGCGCCGAGCGTGTTGTTCACGGCATTCGACGACGACCAGAAGAAGGCGGCGGCGGCGGTCGGCGCAGGCTTCGTCGGCGCGATCAGCTTGTTCAACATCGGCGGGCGGTTCTTCTGG
This sequence comes from Sphingomonas sp. OK281, assembly GCF_900115295.1. Lineage (GTDB taxonomy): Bacteria > Pseudomonadota > Alphaproteobacteria > Sphingomonadales > Sphingomonadaceae > Sphingomonas. The sequence continues at coordinate 570,407 of NZ_FOVZ01000003.1, forward strand.
GCCTGGCTGTCCGATCGGATCGGCCGCAAACCCCTGTTCGCGACGATCCTCGCGGCAGGCGCAGTGCTCTACGGTTTCGCCGCACCTGCACTCGCTGGCACGACGCTCGGCCTGTTCATTCTGGTCTTCTGCATCCTCGCCTCGATGTACGGCGGTGGTTTCGCGACGGCGCCTGCGTATCTCGCCGACCTGTTCGGGACGAAATATGTCGGCGCGATCCACGGCCGATTGCTGACCGCTTGGTCGACCGCGGGGGTCGTCGGACCGCTGCTCGTCGCGAACATGCGTGACCGCGCGATCGCGGCGGGCGTGCCGCGCAGCGATATCTACCCGCCGATCTTTCTGGTGCTGGCGGCGATGCTGGTTGCGGGGTTCGTCGCGAACCTGTTCGTCCGGCCGGTAGCTGCCAAGTTCCACATGGCGGCGGACGACCGACCGATCGCAGTCGACACGGTCGCTGGCGGTACGGCGGCGGCGACAACCGGCACCTCGCCGATCGTCGTGTTCGCGTGGCTGGCCGTCGGGCTGCCGATCCTCTGGGGGATCTACATGACGCTGTCGAAGGCGTTGATCCTGCTCAAATAGAACGCAACCTATCCGCGCCGACATGGGTTGCCCCTGCTCAATCTTCAGAGGAGCAACCCATGGCCGACCGGCTCACGATGCAGGATCCGCGAACGCAATATCCGCAGCCCCCCTTCCCGCAACAGCCGCAGGAAGCACCGGGGATCGCGTCGAAGATGGATCCGAAACCCGATCACGGCGAGACCAGCTACAAGGGCTCGGGCAAGCTGGCGGGGCGCAAGGCGCTCATCACCGGCGGCGATAGCGGCATTGGCCGTGCTGCGGCGATCGCCTATGCGCGCGAAGGTGCCGACGTCGCGATCGTCTATCTCCCCGCCGAAGAGACCGATGCGAAGGAAGTCGTCGCGCTGATCGAGGCGGAAGGGCGCAAGGCCCTCGCGCTGCCGGGCGACGTGAAGGACGAGTCGTTCTGCCGCGCCGCGGTCCAGCAGACGGTCGATGCCTTCGGTGGTCTCGACGTGCTGGTGGTCAACGCCGGGCGCCAGCAGACGCGGCCGACCGTCGCCGATATCTCGACCGACGATTTCGACCAGACGATGAAGACCAACGTCTATGCACTGCACTGGTTCGTGCAGGCCGCCGTACCGCACCTCCCCGTCGGTGCGGCAGTGGTTACGACGGCGTCGGTGCAGGGCTATGATCCGTCGGACAATCTGCTCGACTATGCGACCACCAAGGCGGCGATCGTCGCGTATACCAAGGGTCTCGCCAAGCAGCTGATCGAGAAGGGCATCCGCGCCAACGTCGTCGCGCCGGGGCCGTTCTGGACGGTGCTCCAGCCCAGCGGTGGCCAGCCGCAGGAGTCGGTCGAGACGTTCGGATCGAAGAGCCATTTTGGCCGTCCGGGCCAGCCCGTCGAGATCGCGCCGGTGTATGTGCTGCTCGCCTCGCAAGAAGGCAGCTACACCACCGGCGAAGTGTACGGCGTAACCGGCGGCGCCGGCGTAGCCTGACGCCCTAATCCTCCCCCGCCAGGGGGAGGTGGCACCGAAGGTGACGGAGGGGGAGGACTGCGCAACCGCTGTTACCCTTACCTCCCCCTCCGTCTGGCAAGCGCCAGCCACCTCCCCCAAGGGGGGAGGATCAGTTGGTAAGGCCCCTAGCCCCAACGTCGCTATTGCACATCGTTATCAAAACTGTACCTGTGTCCCGGTGAACGTCCGGCAGATCATACCCCTCGTCGAAACTGCTCCCCGCGCATGACCCGCGGCACGATCAAGACCTGGTATCTCGTCCACAAGTGGACGAGCCTGATCTGCACCGCGTTCCTGCTGATGCTCTGCGTGACCGGCCTGCCGCTGATCTTCGATGAGGAGATCGATGGCTGGCTCGACCCGCCGGCGCCGATGGCGACGCTGCCTGCAAACACGCCGTCGCTGTCTCTCGACGCCATTCTAGGCCGCGCTGCAAAGGCCGCCCCTGGCGAGATTCCGCTCTACGTCAGCTTCGACGACGAGCGCCCTATCGTCTACGTCACCACCGGCCCGACGCCCGATGCCGCCCCCGCGGCAATGCACTTTCTCGCGTTCGACGCGCGCACCGGGGCGAAGATGCCCCCTTATGTCCCCGGCGTGATGGCGTTCATCCTGAAGCTCCACACCGACATGTTCCTCGGCTTCTGGGCCGAGATCTTCCTCGGCGTGATGGGCCTGCTCTTCTTCGCCGCGATCGTCTCGGGCGTCGTGCTCTACGCCCCATTCATGGCCAAGCTCGACTTCGGTACGCTGCGTCGCGGTCGCAGCAAGCGGCTCGGCTGGCTCGATCGCCACAACCTGCTCGGCATCGTCACGCTCGCCTGGGCGAGCGTCGTCGGCGTGACGGGCACGATCAATACGTTCGTCGTGCCGATCACCGGCATCTGGAAGGCGAACGGCCTCGCCGAGATCATCGCCAGCGAGGCACGCACGCCATTGCCGGCCCAACGCGCCTCGGTCCAGGCCGCGCTCGACGCGGTGCAACGCGAGGCGCCCGAGATGAAGCCGCAGTTCATCGCCTTCCCCGGCGTCGTCTTCAGCAGCCACCATCATTACGCCGTCTTCCTCAAGGGCGCGACGCCGCTGACGTCGAAGCTGTTGCTGCCCGGCTTCGTCGATGCCGCGACCGGACGGCTCGACGCGGTCGTGCCGATGCCGTGGTACATGCAGGCGATGCTGCTCGCACAGCCGCTGCATTTCGGGAATTACGGCGGCCTTGCGATGAAGATCATCTGGGCGCTCTTCGACATATTGACGATCATCGTGCTCGGCAGCGGGCTGTATCTTTGGCTGCGTCGTCGCGGCGGTCCGAGCGACCAGCGCGTCCGCGAAGTCGTGATGGCGGGAGAAATCGCATGACCCACAAGACCAACGGCCAGATTTTCGCACTGCCGATCCTGCTCGGAGTGTCGACCGTCGCGGGGCTCGGCGCAGGCCTGATCGGCGACGGTGTCTGGGATGTCGGCGCAGGCCTGCTGCTGGCGCTGCCACTCGTTGTGACCGGCCGCTACTGGGTCCGCCCGCCCGAACGGGTGCTGCGCCGTCAACAGCTCCAGCCCGCACCGATACGGCGATAACGCGGAGCCGGCATGATACCGGCTCCGCGCTAGTGTCAGATCGCCCTGGTGAGGCGAACGGCGTCAGGTCGCCGGATTAGCCTGCCGGGCTGGCACGCTTGGGAGCGCACCGACGGGAGCGGCACCCGGCGCGGGAGCAATTGCACCCGGAGCGATCGGCGGCGGCGGTGCCACGCCCGCTGGCGGCGGGGGAGCCATACCGGCTGGCGGCGGCGGGGGAGCACCCGGACCGCCCGGGCCACCGGGACCACCGGGGCCATCACGACCAGGACCACCCGGGCCATCGCGACCCGGGCCATCACGACCAGGACCGCCAGGACCATGCGGGCCACGCGGCGGGCCGCCGACCGGGCCCAGCGCCGTTACCTTGCCGCCGGGTGCGACCAGGAACGAGGCGTGGACGAAGCCATCCTCGAACCGACCCTGGATCATCACCGGCTGCCCCGCCGTGACCAGGTTGCTGCCCTCGCCTTCGCGGCCCAGATCGACCAGCGCGCGACCGGTGCGGTCGGCCATCACGAACTTGTTGCCGTATTTCTCGGCGACCGTGCCGCGGATCGTGACGATACCATCCGACTGAAGCGAGCGGATCGCAACCGGGGTGGCAGGCGCCATCGTCACGCTGGGACGGGTCGCAACGACGGTGACGGCACCGGCGGCGCCACCGACGACGAGCAGGCCAGCCGCGGCGAGTGCCAGACGGTTGCGACGGAGATTGAAGCGCTTGTTCGGCGCGATATGGGAATGTTCGGTCATTGCGTCGTTCCTCTCATTGGTTGACGAATCACCGTTTAGGCGCGCGCTGCCGACGCCCGCTGAACCAAGCCGTTCAGATTCCGTTGGGGTCTCAGGCATAGGGACATGCGCATGCGGGTATTATTGGTCGAGGACGATGTGGCGATCGCCGACGGGCTGGCGCGGGCGTTGCGCGCAGAGCATTTCGCCGTCGACGTCGCCACCAATGGCGAGGATGGCGGCCATCTGGGCGCCACTGAACTCTATGACGCTGCCGTGCTCGACCTCGGCCTGCCCAAGCGCGACGGCCTGTCGGTCTTGCGCGACTGGCGCGCAGCGGGACGAGACCTGCCGGTGCTGATCCTGACCGCGCGCGACGGCTGGTCGGAAAAGGTCGAAGGCTTCAAGGCCGGCGCCGACGATTATGTCGTGAAGCCGTTCCGCGTCGAGGAGGTCGTCATGCGCCTTCGCGCGCTGGTCCGTCGCGCGGCCGGCCATGCCGCGTCGCGCGTCACCTGCGGTCCGCTGACGTTCGACGCGCAACTCGGCACGTTCGAGCTGAACGGCCTGCCGCTGAAGCTGACCGCGTTCGAATGGCGCGTCCTATCCGCCCTGATACTCCGCCGCGAAGTGGTGATCGAGCGCGCCGACCTGATCGAACGCGTCTACGAAGGCGACGCGGATATCGACTCGAACTCGATCGAGGTCATCATCGGCCGGTTGCGGCGGAAGATCGGCGCGCAGATGATCGAGACGGTGCGTGGCCGCGGGTACCGGCTGACGGCGGACGGTTCGTGATGATGACGCAAACCCATCATCAAATCCACAGCACCACCCCGGCGAAGGCCGGGGCCCAATTGGGGGACGCAGCTAACGAGCCGCAGCCCCTGATCATCAATGCCTTCCCAACTGAGCCCCGGCCTTCGCCGGAGTTGGGTTTGGTGGGCGGTTCGCTCGACGCCATAGCGCGAGGCCTGCAATGACTCGCCTCCGCCTCATCCCACGCTCCCTCTTCGGCCGAATGCTCGCGATCGCCGCGCTGTCGACCGGGATCGCGCTCGTGTTCGCCGGCGTCACGATTGGTCACGTCCTCGAACGATTCGTCACCCGCGGGCTCGACGAGCGGCTCGACGCGCAGGTCGCAGTGCTCGCGCGCGCAGTCCGCCCCGATGCTACGCTAGACCGCAAGCGCGCGATCGACCTGCCCGAGTTCGGCGAACCCGGCTCCGACTGGTCATGGCAGGTCGAAGGTCCCGCCGGTCGCATCGACAGCGGGACACCCCCAACCGCTGCTGGCTCTACGCCAACCCCGATCGCTCCCCCGCCGTCGGCAATCGCCCCACCAGGCGATGCCGAACGCCCGCATCCTCCCGGCCCCGACGACCATCAACCCCGCCCTGGCGAAGCGCGCGACCGTAGCGGCGAGCGGCTCCATTCGCGGACCATGGACATCACCACACCGCGCGGCACGGTGACGATCACAGCGATCGGCCCCCGCCGGATCGTCGAGGAGCCCCTGCACGAGGCGATGATTCCATTGCTCGGCTCGCTCGCCGTGCTCGGCGTCGGACTGGCGGTGGCGACCCTGGTGCAGCTCCGCTTCGGCCTGCGTCCCCTCCGCGATCTCCGCACTTCGCTTGCCGCCGTACGTGCCGGCACCGAGCGGCATGTCCCTGATAACCAGCCCGGAGAACTGCAACCGCTGGTGACCGAACTCAACGCCCTGATCGACCAGAACGCGGCCGGGCTCGCCCATGCCCGCCAGCACGTCGCCAATCTCGCGCACGGCCTGAAGACCCCCCTCGCCGCGCTTTCGCTCAAGCTTGCCGAGGCGAACGCCGACCCGGATGTCCGGGACATGGTCGACCAGATTGACCGTCGTGTTCGCCATCACCTCGGTCGCGCGCGCACCGATGCGACTGGCGGCGCTCGCACCCGTTCGCCGATCGCCTCGGCGGTCGCCGATCTCGTTGCGGTGCTGAGGCGCATCCATGCCGATCGTCCGATGGCGGTCGATATCGCGATCCCGAATGATATTGCCGTCGCGATCGACCCGCAGGACCTCGACGAGATGCTCGGCAACCTCCTCGACAATGCCTGGCGTCACGCGCGCTCGGCGCTCTCGATTACGGCCGCCTCGATCGACGGCGTCGTCACACTGGAGATTGCCGACGACGGAGACGGCCTCGACGACACTGCGATGGCCCAGGCGGTGCTACCCGGCCGTCGTCTCGACGAACGTGGCGACGGGCATGGCTTCGGCCTGTCGATCACGCGCGAACTCGCCGAACTGAATGGGGGTACGGTGACGCTCCACCGTTCCCCCGTACTGAACGGACTTCTGGTCCGATTGACGCTGCCGCAGCGCCGCTGACCTCGTACACGCTCGCTATCCGATCCGGCCGCGCACGTTCAGTTACAGGAACAAGCGGACAGCTTCAGTCAGAGCGCCCGGACGACGACCCGCGACGGCGTGGCCTTCGCCAGGGTGTTGCGCAACGGGAGCGTGAACGGTGCTGCTTCGATCTCGAACATGTCGCCGTCCTGCGTCGTGATCCCTTCGCTGAATGACAGCGTCGCCGTCCCGAAGAAATGGACATGGACGTCGCCCGGCCGGCGGAACAGGTCGTATTTGAAATGATGCGCTTCCAGGTTGGCGATCGTGTGCGACATGTTCGCTTCGCCCGACAGGAACGGCTTCTCCCACAACAGCGCGCCGTCGCGGTGGATCCGGCTCATCCCCTCGATATGGTCCGGGATTGCACCGGTCAGCAACTCCGGCCCCAGTGCAGCCTGACGCAGTTTCGAATGCGCCAGCCACAGGTAATTGTGCCGCTCGGTCACATGGTCGCTGAACTCGTTCGCCAGGCACAGGCCGAGCCGGAAAGGTGTGCCGTCCGGTCCGATCAGGTAGATGCCAGCAAGTTCGGGTTCCTCGCCGCCGTCCTGCGCGAAGGCAGGACTGGTCAATGCCCCGCCGGGGGCGACAAGCCCCGACCCGTCGCCCTTGTAGAACCATTCGGGCTGCTGCCCGGTTTCGCCCGTCGCCGGCTTGCCGCCGGCGACGCCGTCGAGGAACATGCGCATCGAATCGGTCAGCGTCTCCGCCGCCGCGGCGGCGCGGTGCATCTTGTCGCGACCTTCCGCGGACCCGAGATGTGTCAATCCGGTCCCGGTCATGATCAGGTGTGCGGGATCGGCGTGGTCGATCGGAGAGATCAGCCGTCCCGCCGCCAGTTCAGCGGCAACGTCCACCGCGCCGTTGGTGCCATAGGCTTCGACCGCTTCGGCCAGGCCGGTGCCGTCGGCGATCGCGCGCGACGCCAGCGCCCGAACATTATCGACGCCCGTCACGAACGCCGCGCCCTCTGGGGTTGCCGCGATCACCGACCGCGCGCCGTTCGCCGCACGGTGCTGCAACAGACGCATACTCATCTCGGTATCTCCTCGGACGACGGGCCGTGCTCGACCAATTACTCGGACTTAAACTTTGCGTTCAAACTTGACAACGGTTGTCGTTCCACCACGCTGATCCGAGTATTATGACGCTCCAGGGGGCAATTAGCATGAAGACGTTCGCCGACGCTCTGCCGCTCGCGACGGATGCGCCGACCGGCTCGGACGAGACGGCCGAGGTGACGCCGCGGGCGCGCCGCGGTACCGGACGACGCCTACACGGCGCGATCGCGCATAAACTCGGTACTGCGATCCTCGCTGGGGAATATCTGCCCGGCGATATATTGTCGGGCGAGGTCGCATTTTCCGAAGCGCTCGACGTGTCGCGTAGCGCATACCGCGAGGCCGTTCAGGTATTAACCGCCAAGGGACTGGTCGAAAGCCGCCCCAAGGCCGGAACGCGCGTGCTGCCGCGGAGCCGGTGGAACTTGCTGGATCCGGACGTGCTCGCCTGGGCATTCGCCGGCGAGCCCGACATCGCCTTCGTCCGCGGGCTGTTCGAATTGCGCGCGATCGTCGAGCCGGCCGCCGCTGCGCTCGCCGCCGAACGTCGCGAACGGACCGATCTGAAGATCATGAAGGATGCGCTGGCGGCAATGCGACGTCACACGCTTGCGACAGAAGCCGGTCGCGCAGCGGATCGCGAGTTCCACGACGCCGTACTGACCGCGACGCGTAACGATGCACTGATCGTGCTGAGTGCGAGCATCGGCGCGGCGGTCAACTGGACGACGCAGTTCAAACAGCGCGCCCGTGCCCTCCCGCGCAATCCGATCCCGGATCACATGCTTGTCTATGACGCGATCGCCGCCGGAGACCCCACGGGCGCCAGCGAAGCGATGCGGACGCTGGTGGACCTCGCACTGGAGGATACCAAGCTGGCGATGGAGCGCTGATCGCTGCCATCGCCAATTACCGGTTCACGGTACCGTAATGGGATCGGGCAGCGGGTCGGTCACCTTCGATCCCCAGATCGCATAGAACAGCACGTATAGTTCACATGCCGCGGTCAGCAGGAATGAATTCTGCAACCCGTAAGTGTCGGCCAGCCACCCCTGCACGATCACCAGCGCGCCGCCTGCGATCGCCATGATCAACAGCCCCGATCCTTCTTCGGTGAGTGGGCCGAGGCCCTTGATCCCGAGCGTGAAGATCGTCGGGAACATGATCGAGTGGAACAGCCCGACCGAAATAAGCGCCCACATTGCGACGTGCCCCGTCGTGAAGGTGGCAATCAGCATCACCACGCAGGCGCCGATGCTCGCGAACGCCAATACACGCTCGGCGGGGATCGTCCGCATCACGACGCTGCCGATCAGCCTGCCGACCATCATCCCGCCCCACAGGATGAACAGATAGTGCGAGGCCTGTTCGTGCGTGAGGTTGCCGATCTGGGGTTGGCTGACGAAATTGATGAAAAGGTTGGCGACGCCGATTTCGGCTATCAGATAAATGAATATTGCCGGAATGCCGAACACGAGGTTGCGGTGCGACCATAGTGACACCCCCTTGCGATCCGCCTTGGCCGAACGCTGCGTCGCAGTCCCCATCGCCGGCAGCGGAAAGCGTGCGATCACCACCGCGAGCACGATCAGCACGCCCGCCACGATAAGATACGGCAACACCACAGACTGCGCATCGGCAATCCGCTCGGTCTGCGTCAGCACTGCGGTCGAACCTGCGGCGGCCGTTCCCGACGTCGACCGCCCGAGGATCAGGTACCCACCGAACAAAGGCGCGAGCGTCGCACCGGCCGAGTTGAACGCCTGCACCAGATTTAGCCGCGAAGACGCCGTTTCTGGCGGTCCGACCACCGCGACATACGGGTTCGCCGCGACCTGTAGCAGGGTAATGCCGCTCGCGATCACGAACAAAGCCATCAGCGTTACGCCGTAGGAGGGCAATCGCGCGGCGGGCACCATCATCAGCGCACCGACCGCCATCAGGCCGAGCCCGAACACCATCGCGCGCTGATACCCGACCCGCTCGATCAGCTTGGCGGACGGGATAGAGGCGAAGAAATAGGCGATGAACCAGACGCTCTCGATCAGCGTGGTCTGCGTGTAGCTGAGATCGAACACGCTGCGCAGGTGCGGCAACAGCGTGTTGTTGATGACCGTGATGAAGCCCCACATGAAGAAGAGGCTGGCGAGCAGCGTCAGCGCGGAACGGTAGCTCGGACTCCCGCCCGCAGCATGCGCAACTCCGGCTTCAAGGGGCTTTTGCGTGTGTATCGGCATCGCCATAATCGTTCATCCTCCGTGCCGTGTCGGCGACTGAACGACAGTCTTTTCCCGCATGGCTTGCCCCGAAATATATTGTCCGACTATATAGCCATACAAGGCGCGTCAACGGCGTCGCACGATTAGGGACGGGAACCGGAATGCGCGCAATCGGAAAAACGGGGATCATCGTGGCAACCTTGCTGGCAGCGCTTTCGGCGCACGCAGCCAACGCGGCAGAGGCGAAGCGCACGCCCGCCGGTACGCTCAAGGACGGCACCGCAATCGAAGCGGTCACGCTCAGCAATGCGCACGGCGTATCCGCGCGTATCCTGTCCTACGGCGCGACGCTGCAATCGCTGCTCGGCCCGGACCGCACTGGCAAGATCGCCGACGTCATGCTCGGTTATGACGACCTTGCCTCCTATGTCGACCATCCCAACTTCTTCGGCGTGACGGTCGGCCGTTTCGCAAACCGGATTGCCGGTGGCCGTTTCACGCTCGACGGCAAGGCCTTCCAGTTGCCACTCAACGACAAGGTCAATTCGCTGCACGGCGGTGGCAAAGGGTTCGACAAGGTCGCGTGGAAGATCGTGTCCGTAAAAGACGGTCCGACCGCGACACTCGTGCTCGGCTACCGCAGCCCCGACGGCGACTCGGGCTATCCCGGCAATCTCGACGTCACCGTCACCTATACGCTCGACGAAGCTGGCAACCTCGGCATCGCCTACGACGCGAAGACCGACAAGCCGACGATCGTCAACATGACCAACCACGCGATCTTCGACCTCGGCGGCGAAGGCTCGGCAATGGGCGCATACGGCCACCGGCTGACGATTCCTGCCAAGGCGATCACGCCGGTCGACGACAAGCTGATCCCGACTGGCGCGCTGCAACCCGTCGCCGGCACGGTGTTCGATTTCCGGAACGGCCGCATCGTCGGCGAGGGCATCCGCGATGGTCGCGACCAGCAGATCCGCTACGGCCATGGCTACGACCATAATTTCGCGCTCGACAAGGGGCTGACCGCCAAGCCCGAACTGGCTGCGCGATTGGAAGATCCTGCCTCGGGGCGCGTGCTCGAAGTGCTGACGACCGAGCCCGGCGTGCAATTTTATACGGGCAATTTCCTTGATGGGACGTTCATCGGCAAGAAAGGCTATCTGTACCGGATGGGCGACGGCATCGCGCTGGAACCGCAGAAGTTCCCGGATGCGCCGAACAAGCCGAACTTTGTCTCCGCACGGGTCGATCCCGGCAAGCCGTATCATCACGCGATGATCTACCGCCTGTCCGTCGCCCGCTGATATCCGATCTCCAGAAAGCTCCTAATGACCGATATGCCCAAACTTCGCTCGCGCGCGTGGTTCGATAATCCCGAGAATATCGACATGACCGCGCTCTATCTGGAGCGTTACCTGAACTTCGGACTGTCCCTTGAGGAACTGCGTTCGGGCAAGCCGATCATCGGTATCGCGCAAACCGGCAGCGACCTGAGCCCGTGCAACCGCCACCACCTCGTGCTCGCCGAACGCCTGCGCGAAGGAATCCGTGAAGCCGGCGGCATCGCCCTCGAATTCCCGGTCCATCCGATCCAGGAGACCGGCAAGCGCCCGACCGCCGGGCTCGACCGCAACCTCGCTTATCTCGCGCTGGTCGAGGTTCTCTACGGGTACCCGCTCGACGGTGTCGTGCTGACGATCGGCTGCGATAAGACGACGCCGGCGTGCCTCATGGCGGCGGCGACCGTGAACATTCCGGCGATCGCGTTGTCAGTCGGCCCGATGCTCAACGGCTGGCACAAGGGCGAGCGGACCGGTTCGGGGACGATCGTGTGGAAGGCGCGCGAACTGCTCGCGACCGGCGCGAT
>NZ_FOVZ01000008.1 GCF_900115295.1 Sphingomonas sp. OK281
GAGCATGCGGTCGGCTCGACCATGTAGTGGTTCGCCATGACCAGAAAACGCCGGTTGAAAACCCGTTCCTTGCCTGTGAACACGCTCGTCACGGCAGTCTTCATGTTGTCGTAGATGCCCCGCGTCGGCACGCCACCGAAGAAGGCGAATGCTCGCGCATGGACGTCGAACAGCATCTCCTGCGTCTCGCGCGGATAGGCTCGCACGTACATCACCCGCGATGCGCACAGCCGCACATGCGCAACCTTCACCCGCATCGGCTTGCCCGCGATCTCGACGTCGACGCAGCGGCCCTGGCAGCTGATGAGGCGAGGCTGGAGCATGGCGTCGACGCTGACGAAGAGGCTGACGTCGATGAGGGCAATCTTGCCGCAGAGTAGATCAGGCGGGTGCGTTTAGAACGCGTAGCGCACCTCGCAATATGGCATAGTCTCGCCAAGCCAGGCAAGGAAGCGGTCAAGCCACTGGCGCTTCCAGCGGCTCTTGTAGCGAAGGTTGACCATGCCGGACTCGCTCAGCTTGCGCTCCTGGAGGTCTGGCCGCCAAAGCCACTCTTCCGCGCGAGGGTGCCACTGAAGATTAAGGTCGTGCAGCCCCTCGTTATGGGTAAGAAAGATCACCTCACATTTGAGCTGCGCACGGGCGGCAGGTGACAGTGCCTGATCGAGTTCCGAAAAAAGCGCTTTCCACTCTACCTCCCAGCCCTCGTGGACGATCACGGGCGAGAAGTTGACGTGCACCTCGTAGCCTGCGGCGACGAAGTCGTTGATGGCGGATATTCGCTCCGTCATTGGCGAGGTCCGGACGTCGACGATCTTGGCGATCGTTTCAGGCATGAGACTGAAGCGGATCCGGGTGCGGCCTTGCGGGTCGTACTTGAGCAGATCACGATTAACGTACTTCGTCGCGAACGATCCCTTGGCGCCCGGAATAGCTCTGAAGGCGGCGATGAGGTCGCGGACGTTGTTCGACAGCGCGGCATCTACCGACAGGTCGCCGTTCTCGCCCAGGTCGTAGACCCAGTCGACCGGATCGATGGTATTGGGTTCCGGCTTGGGGCCCAGCTTGGCTGCGTGCCGGGTCAGCGCGCGAGTGACGTCATCGATGTTGACGAAAATGCTGATCGGGTTGGCGTAGCCTTTCCGCCGACCGACATAACAGTATGCGCAGGCCATAGCGCAGCCGTTCGACGATGACGGCGCGATGAAGTCGGCGGAGCGACCGTTTGGCCGCATCTGCATACCCTTCTTGACCCCGAGCACGAGCGTGTCCCGTTTTACACGAAGCCAATCTTCCGCCAGCGCCGGGTCGGCCAGCTCCGGTATCTTCCAATGGCTCGCTACTTCGACAAGTTCGGCGTTCGGAAAGCGGGTCAATACATCGCGTCCGCAGGCGTAATCTCGCACGGCCGGTTCCAGGTAGATGAGCTTCGGATCGATGAGCGTGCGCGGCAAGGCCATAGAGCAAATATGGGCAGTCGCGCCTGCCGTACCAATGGTTCGCTCAACGCCGCCCGGATAACAATCTTGATCGGTCGCAATGTCTCGGTCTGCTACCGAACGTTTGATGAGCGTCACAGTCTACGCTTCGTGCTTTTGGCGACATCTGCTTCAAACGCTTATGCTCCATCGCTCGCTCCGGCTGCGTCTCGAGACTCATACCTACGCGAGTTACAAGACGCGCTGGCTGCCCGCGGATGTGAACGCGACGTACGCGAGTGCGTTACTACGCCTTGAGAAGGGGCGCCTCCCCTTGAAACGCTAGGACACGAGATGGCAAAGCCCTTTACGATTGCAGTACCCGACGAGCGGCTCGCCCTCATCAACGCCAAAGTCGCATCATTCGACTGGGGCGCTCTGCCGGACGCCGGAGGCTGGCAATCAGGTGTCGGCCTCGCAGACCTCAAGCGGCTCGTAGGCTATTGGCGCACGCGGTTTGATTGGCGTGCGCAAGAACGTCGGCTGAATGCTTTGCCTCACTTCACGACGGAGGTGCTGGGCCAAAACCTTCACTTCATTCATGCGCGTGGCGATGGTTCGCGCCCACCGCTGCTCCTGCTGCACGGCTGGCCGGGGTCGTTCATCGAATTTGAAGCGCTGATCGCTCCGCTGGTCACCGACGGCCATGACGTCGTCGTGCCCTCGCTTCCGGGCTACGCCTTCTCCGGGCGTCCTGCCGCGCCGATCGGGCCGCGCCGAACTGGCGAGATCATGCATGGCCTGATGACCGAACTGTTCGGTGATGCTCGCTATCTGGTGCAAGGCGGCGACTGGGGCGCAGCAATCGGAAGCTGGATGGCGCACGATCATCCTGAAGCCATCGGCGCGCTGCACCTCAACATGGTCCTCATCCAGGCGGCAGACGTATCGCCGAAAACGCCCGACGAACTCGCCTGGGCAGCTCGACGTGCAACGCTAGCCAAGGAGGAGACTGGTTACTCGCAAGAGCAGGGCACACGTCCGCAGACGCTCGGCGTCGCCATGGCGGATAGCCCCGTCGGTGTTGCCGCCTGGATCCTGGAAAAGTTCGGCGCATGGGCGGACGTGCCGCGCGACGAACAGGGCCGGCCCGATCTTTGGCAGGCCTTCGACGAGGATACGCTCCTCACCAACATCATGCTCTACCTTGTCGAGGGGTCATTCATCACATCGACCTGGATGTATCGAGGTCGCGTATTGGAGGGGTCGGGCCAATTTCCCGCCGGCAGCCGTATCAAGGTACCGACCGGCGTCGCAGCCTTCCCTGATCCGGTCTTCCCACCACCCCCGCGTTCGCATGCTCGCAAGACCTACAACATCGTTCACTGGAGCGAAATGGCGGCAGGCGGCCATTTCGCGGCGCTGGAACAACCAGAGCTCCTGCTCGCCGATATGCGACGCTTCTTTGCCGCCCAAGCTTCTTCAAAAGCCCGCAGACGGCGTCGGTTGGCCGGCGCGGCTGGCTTCGTTGGCGTCGCTGCCATAGGTTTCTGCGCGTTGGCAGGCGCTAATCGACGTCCAAAGAATAAAGACGCCCGGCACCGCGCGACCTATCCACCATTGGATGTCCCGAAAGCTTTTGCCGAGGGTGTTTGGATCGTCGACAGCGGGCCAATAAACGCGATGGGCCTGACTTTACCTGTGCGCATGACGATCCTCCGGCTCGTAAACGACGATCTATTGCTGCACTCGCCAACGCCCTTTTCGGCCGAGGTGGCCAAGGCCGTCGAGGCACTTGGGCGGGTGCGGCATCTCGTCGCACCCAACATCGCGCACTGGACTTTCCTTGCCGACTGGCAACGCGCCTACCCTGATGCAACAACTTGGGCAGCGCCTGGGCTACAAGACCGGGCGCAGGTCCACGCATCATCGGTGCGGTTCGATGCTGAACTCGGTGAGACGGCTCCAGTCGAATGGGCAGACACACTTGATCAGGGCGTTGTGCCAGGGGGTGCTGGCTTCAACGAAGTCTGGTTCTTCCACCGGCAGACCAAGACTCTCGTGCTCGTCGACCTCATCGAGAACCTCGATCCTGACAAGCTGCCACCTGTCGCGCGGCTATTGATGAAGGCTTCCGCTGCCACCGAGGGCACTACCGCACGTTACCTGCGGCTACCTGTACGGCTAGGTGGCGCGGACGCTAAAAAGGCGGTGCAAGCGATTGTGGCGCTCGAGCCTGACCGGGTGATCTTCGCTCACGGTCGACCGTTCGAGAGCAATGGTTCGGCGCAACTGAAGCGGGCTTTCGACTGGCTGACTTAGCATTGGAGGCGGGTTGTCGGTGGTCGATAAGAACGGTAGCGTCTATTCGTGATGCGCTTATTTCTTGTCCGGGCCGTGGCTTACTTCCTGATCGGTATCTCGACCGTAGCGTACGCCGTCATGTTGTTCAGCGCTACTTGGTTGTACTGCTACGGAACGCATCTTCTGCGCGCGGCTGGCTGGATGCCGCGCACCGAGATTACCGCTGTCTACCTAGCCTTCATCACCGTACTCTTGTATCTCACCCGCTTGGTCATCCGGTCGTTACAGGAAGAGTCAGCACGACCACGCGACAGCGAGTTGTGACGTACAATGCCTCTTTGCCTACAATCCCCAACCGACAATGTTCTCCACCGCGTCGTGTAGCGAACTTACGTACCGGTCCGCACCCAAGGCCTGTTGGATTGCCGCATCGCTGAGGGAAGCTTCCCCCTGCGGCCATAGGCCGACGACGATGCGAGCGTTCGGCGCTCGGGCACGCAAGCGCCGGACAAGGTAACGCAACTGCGCTGGCGAACCGGTCACCTCCAGGTAAGAGATGGCGATCACATCAATCCCGGTCAGATCCAACGTCTGCACCGCATCTCGGGACACTGCGGTATTGGGGATACGCTTCGCGTGCACCCCTTGCTGCCCCAGCAACTGCGTAAGCATAGCAGTTACCGCGTCATCGAACGGACCGTGCCCCGCAACGCAGGCGACCGTTTCGGCGTTTGCTGTGGTGTCAGACGGCGCTGCCCCGGACGTTGGCTGTAGGTCCTCGATCACGGACATCATCGATTTGGTCATCTGCGCCGCACCGGCGCGATCGATTGTCCCGCGCGCTTCGTCTTCGACTGCCAGCTTCAACCCTTCAAGCACGACCCCGTCATAGTATTCGGTGAGGGATCTGTCAGCGAGAAGCATCTCCGCCTGTGCCAAAGCCTCGTCCGGGTTCCGAGCTAGAATGCGCTGGTAAAAGCTTTCGATAGGCGTCAGCGCCGGTCTGTCACCCAACAGGACATCGAAGAATTCCAGGCTCTTAACGTGACGCCCCATGACGACCAGACATAGGGTAAGTGGTGTGGACATGATCAGCCCGATCGGACCCCAAAGCCACGTCCAGAAGATCGCTGATACAATCACCGATACAGGCGAAAGACCCGTCGAGTGGCCATAGAGCAGTGGTTCGATCACATAACCGGTAAGCGGCTCGATGATCACGAAGAGAGCGACGACTTCCAGCGCCATGCCCCAGCCTGGATCCACGGCCGCACCAAGAGCCGCAGGAGCCACTGCTGCCAGGAACGGCCCGATATAGGGCACGAAGCGCAACAGCCCCGCCATCACCCCCCACATGGCCGGCGATGGTATGCCGATCAGCCACAGACCAAGAGCGATAACGACACCGAAGCACGTGTTCACAGCTAGCTGCGAGAGGAAATACTTGCTGAGGCGCTGACCGGCATCATCGATGGCGCGCGTCGTACGGTGCAGGTCGCTTGATCCGAACAGGCGGATAAACCGATCGCGCAGATCCTCCTTCTGCATCAAGACGAATATCGCCACGATGAGGACAATGACCGTTGTTTCCAGCGGGCCCAGGATGGGTTCGAGAACCGTTCGTGCTATCGCGAACGGCGACGTGCTGCCTTGGACGACCTCCACCGGGATAGGGCGGCGTTGATCAGCCGTCGTCGGAGCCGACGGTGTTGCCAGCGTCGGCGTGGCCGCACGAGGTGTGGTAGTTGGTCGCTTGCCCCCCAGTTCCTTTGTGATTGAGGCAAGGCGTGCGACCGCAAAGCCCTGAACCCCTTGGACCTTGGCTTCGATGGTGCGGGCATATTGCGGCGCGTTCACCGTCAGCGACGCGGCCTGACTGCCGATAAGTGCGCCGAACAGGCCCAAGAGGCCCAGGGCCGCTATGACGGTCAGGATCACGGCGGGCGCACGCCAGAGACGCAGACGCTGCAGCAGGTTGACAACCGGGGAGAGAACGAAGGAGAGCATCACCGCCAGGGTGATCGGAATGAGCACTTCCTGACCGAAATACAGGGCGGCGATGACGAGCGTGCCAACCGCCACGCCGGCCAGCGTCTTGAGTTCAGGCGCCGAGGCCGAGCGGATTTGAGCCGCACCTGGATTGTCCGCGGGCGCTTCACGGCTACCGGTCACGACATCCTTGTAGCCGGCGATGTTGTCGGGGCTGCTCATGCGGAAACCTTCCTACCGGCGCTCGCGTATCGGTCACATCGAGACCCGGCACGAAGCATTTTTCGTTGTATCCGTCCTGACGTCGGGACGGGCAAAGCCGAGAGGTACACTTGGCGTCCCTCTCGGCTTCATACTTCATCGTCTGGGACGCTACCTCAGGACTTGAGCGCTTTCGCCATGTTGAGATGCGCCGCAACCGTCGGTGCCAATCCCGACGCAAACGTCTTCAACTGCGGCACGTCGCCGGTTGCAGCATAACCCTTGAGCGTATCGAGCGTCTGCTGATGCCCGGCGACCTGGGCAGCCGCGTAAGCGGTGTCGAAATCAGCGCCCTGCTTGGTCTTCAGATCAGCAAGCTTCTGCTGCTGCTCGGCACTCAGCGCTGGGTTGGGCGCCAAAGCTGGCGACAGCGTCGCGGTCAGGGCCTTCAGCTTCGCAGTCGAACCCTCATGTGCGGTGATCATCTGGCCAGCGAACTTCTTTACCGCAGCAGATGCGCCGTTGGTCACGGCAAGCTTCGAGGTCTCGATCTCGAACGCATCGCTCGCAGCCGCCATGTTGACGAAAGCCTGTCCACCTGAGGCGGGTGCTGCCATCGCATCATTGGAACCAGCTGCGTTCACGTCCATGGCGGTCGTATTGGCATAGGTGCTGTTATCGACGGCGATTGTATCGTCGGCCTTCTTGCCGCATGCGGCCAATGACAGGGCCGCTACCGACACCAGTGCCAGGGTCTTGATGTTCATTATGCTCTCCATCTGCTCGCATATTACCGCTGCCTGCTCAACGCGTGCTTCCTGAGGACCGTTCCGCACGAGCAACGAACGCCGGACCGATCGTTGGCCGAGTTCGTTCTAGCCGTCTGCCGGCACAGCTGCCGGCCTTATCGGGACACGGCTATGAGCATCTTCAGCACGATCATGAACAAGGTTTTCCATCACAAAGCCGCGCCAGCGGCTGCGCCGGCTCAGGCTCCTGCCGCTGCGCCCCAAGCTGCGCCACAGGCCGCGCCGACCGCTACCGCCCAGCCCGCCCCCGCAGCGGCTCAGCAGTCCGTCGATGTCGGTGCGGTCCTCAGCGAGATGGCATCGATGAAAGATGGCGGGGGAAACTACCAGAGCTCGATCGTCGATCTTCTGAAGCTGCTGGACCTGGATTCCAGTCTGACCGCTCGCAAGGAACTTGCTAGCGAACTGAACGTCCATGCAGCAGCCGACGGCTCGGCCGAGCAGAACATCGCCCTTCATAAGGCTGTGATGCAGAAGCTTGCCGATAACGGCGGTATCGTTCCCGACAGCCTGCGCAACTAACACGCTCGATCCGGAGGGGACCGCACCCTATGCGGTCCCCTCCGGCCTTAGACTGCTGGCTTAACCGTCCCCAATTTAGCGAGCTGGACTAGGGTTCGGAGGCGTTGCAGTTACGGTCCGCTGCGCTGCCTGAGCTGGCAGTGTCTGACTACCACGCGGTGGTCCATTCGGCTCTTTCTGAAAGCCACGCGCGGCGAGCCAGCAGATAGTGACGACGAGTGCCAGGATCATCACGAAGATGACAATTGCCACAGGACCGGCTCGCTTGTTTCCTCGTCTCCGCATCACATGCGCTCCCCAGTCATGCCATCGCTGTTATCGCCGTGCCGTAGCCCTGTAGCGACGGGATGTTCCTTGATCTCGAGTCCACCGGTTTGATCGAGTAGAACAGTCTTATGTCCGGACGGCTCTATCGCCGTTCGCCGAAGACCGAACCAAGAATGCCCCCCAGTCCGCCGCAAAGACCGCCCCCGGGCGCTGCGCCTGCGACTCCAGCGCCACCCAGGCTGCCAAGTACAGATCCAAGGATCCCGCCAAGGCCACCTTGCTGCCCGGCCGAGCGCCCTGTCAGATGGCCCGCTACCAGCATGACCAGGATCGGCAGCATCTGCTTGAGAAGCTCAGGCGCCAGGCCGCTGCTCTGCGCCGCGTTGTCAGCGACCTCACGACTGCCGTCCTTCGACCCGAAGATACCGCCGAGGATCTGATTACCGCGGTCGATCTGCGTCGGCTCGTTGCCCAACACGTTCGAAGCAAGGTCTGCGCCGCCAAGCGTGTTCACATGGGCGTCTAACTGCGTCGTGTTATTTCCCATGCCGCCCAGAACCGACGGCAGCAGGGCTTCTGCACCGCGCTGGGCCTGCTCACGCGGTACGCCTAATTGCGCGGCGAGTGCATCGATGCCGCCATCTGGGAGGAGGTCATTGAGGTTCATGTCAGCTTCCTTGTTGTCATGGGTACCAACAGACGCTGGGACCTATAGGTCCGGCCCCCTTCGATCGAGCTAGGACCCTGGATCGGTAGGCATGCGCAATCTGCGCAATGTTAGTCAGGGAGTTCGGGCTTACGAGAGCCAACGGGTCGGCCGGATAGCCAACTAAGCCCTCCCCCGATAACAAGCAGCCCTGCCCCCATAAGCGCCTTGTCACGGCGTCGGAGAAGAACAAGCCCGCCAGTAACGATGACGGAAGGTACCATGCCGACTTTACCCAGGCCGGTTACGCGTGCTGCACGCACGACCATGCGGCCGGCAGCGTACTCACGCAAAGGTGACGGCGTAGATGGTGCGGTTCGGGATACAGCCTGGTCACCATTTGAGGGCTGCGGTCCTGGTCCTGGCTGCGGCGCTATCTCCGGTCCGGAAGCTACCGTGTCGGCTGCGTACGCTCCGCGATCGCCGAGCGATTTAGTAGGCCCCCTGGTCGTGTCTTGCGTGGTCTGTCTCTCCAGCTCACAATTGAACTCGGCGCCGAGCAGTAGAATGTAGGCGGACAAGTAGAGCCAGGTCAGCAATACGATCGCGGCTCCCAAAGAGCCGTAGGTCGCGTCGTAGCTGCCGAAGTTTGCGACGTAGAACCCGAAGCCAAGGGTAACGACCAGCCACAACACGGTTGTCAGCACCGAGCCAGGCGTCAACCACGTCCACTTCGCCTCATCGCGATTGGGCGCGTAGCGGTAGAGCGTTGCCGCTGCTGCGGCTCCCATACCGGCCATGACCATGTAGGAAACGATCTTCCCCGCTATGAGAACGATGGCAGGGGCGGAAGGGAACAGTGCGTCCAGACTGCCCATTGCGGCGATCGCGATGATAGCGACGATCGCGATAAGCACCGCCCCGGCGGTGATGGCTAGTGCTATGAGGTTCAGCCGAACAAAATTACGCGTTTCCTCTTCGTCATAGGCGATGTTCAGCGAGGTGATGAGCGCGGTTGCACCTTTCATCGCGCCGTACAACGCGATGCCGAGCGCAAGAAGCAGCCCGAACCCCTTCTTGCCGTCCGATGTCGTGACAACGTTGGCCAACTGCTCGCCGATCAGCTTGGCAGCATCGGTCGGCATGACTGACGTCAGTGACTGGACGTTCTTCATCACCGTAGCGGGCGTGGCGACCAGACCATAGCTCAGCACCACGGCGCCCAGCATAGGCACCATGGCGAGCACGCCACAGAACGCCACGCCGGAGGCGACCAAGCTGATGTTATCCTGGCCTGCTTCCTTCCATGCTCGCAGGGCGATGTCCTTCCAGCCTTTTGCAGGGATAGCCCAGGGACTGCCAGCGTCGTGCCCGCTCGCGTCCCCCTTGTTCGTCTCGGTCATGCCTCGTCCCTTTACGCGTTTAATGGACCTGGCATGCGATCGCCGTTCTCACGCTACAGGCCAGTTTTGATATGATCTTCGATACAGAGTTGCCTCAAACTCCCACGGCGGGCGGCGCATCCTTGTCTGGATCTCGCCCGTGTTGCTTATCGAGCAAACGCATGATTGGCGTCACGGTCAGACCGTGCAGGACGATCGAAAACAGCACGACCAGTCCGAGGAGGCCCCACAGACGTTCGGCCGCATCGACGTGGATGTGGTTCAGACCATAGGCCAGGTAATAGATCGATCCGACGCCGCGGATTCCGAAGAAGGCCAGCGTTAGCTTTTCCGAGCGGTCAGCCCGGTGGCCGGCCAGGCCGATGAGCCCCGTGATCGGGCGGATGACCAGCAGGATCACGAGCGCGATCAGCGCATCCGTCAACGATACCGAATTCAGGAGCCCGCTGACCAGCGCACCCCCAAACAGCAACAGCAAGACCATCATTGCAAGCCGTTCGATCTGCTCGGTAACGTCGTGCATGTCGTGATGAAAGTCGTGCGTTCGGTGCGTCCCTCGAAACGTCAAAGCAGTCACGAACACGGCGAGGAAGCCGTAGCAGTGGATGATCTCAGTAAAGCCGTAAGAGATGCAGGTCGCAGCCAGCGCGATCAGGCCGTCACCGGTCTGCACAAGCTTGGTTTGCGCTGGAACGTGGAAGGTCAGCCAGCCAAAGGCGCGACCAATTAGCCAGCCAGCGCCGACGCCGGCACCGATTTCCCATAAGACGCGGTACGTCAGCCACTCACCCAGCCACGGCTTGCTGTTCCCGGCTGCGGTTGCGGCTGCCAGCATGATAGCAAGATGGACGAACGGAAACGCGAAGCCATCATTGAGGCCGGCTTCGGACGTCAGCCCAAACCGTACCTCGTCTTCGTCCTCGCTCTTGGGCGGCCCGACCTGAATGTCGGCTGCCAGGACAGGATCCGTGGGGGCCAGGCTCGCGGCAAGCAGCAGAGCGATCGCCCATGGAAGTCCCATTCCCCATGCCGTCACCGCCGTGATGGCCAGAATGCTCAGCGGCATCGTGATCGCCAACAGCCGCCAGGTAACCGCCCAGTCCCGCCACCTGAACACCCGGTCGATCTTCAGGCCGGCCCCCATTAGCGCGATGATCACGACGAACTCGGTGAAGCGTTCGGTGATCTCGGGGTAAAGAAGCGGAAGCGGCTTGAGCGTGACCTGCGGCAACGAGAACAGCGCACCGCCAAGCGCGATACATACGATCGGCAACGATAGCGGTAGCTTACGAAGCGCCAGCGGTAACCAGACAACCAGCGCGGTAAGCAGGCCGAAGCCGGTGAGAATGAGGATATAGGGGTCGGGGAACCCGGAAGCGGCGATCATGACGGGTCTTTCCGATAGGGAATGAGACTGTGCCGCAGGAAGGCGCGCATTCTTAATCACTAAAAAACTAGGAGATGATGAGCGATGGCGCTGCCATCGCTCATCGTTACTTTAATCTAAGAGCGGTCTGGGCCTTTGCCCTGCTCACTCTCACCACGACGTTCCTGCTCGATACCGTCGTGTTTCAGGCTTTCGTTTCCAAACATGCTGCCGGCTGCCTGCTTGACGTTACCAAGCGCCTCGTCAGCCATGCCCTTCGCCTTGCTACCACTGCTATGGTCGTTGCCGTACGAGCGCACCCGCGACGAACCACGGTCTAGATCTCGACGTCCGTAGATCGATGACGTGTTAGCCGGTGGTACATCGTCGCCAGACGTTGCAAATGGCCGATCCGGCGAAGCATCGAGACCATAGCTGGCTGCGGTCGCCGCTGCCTCGGCCGGCTCGTAGTCCCAACCCGACGAACGCCAAGATTCGGCACGTTCATCGATATCGACCGTGTTTGCTTCTTCCAAGACGCTGACGGCCTCACCGACGGCATCGTCATCGACGTCTGCGGTCAGAAGAAAGCCGCCACGACGCACGCCCTCTTCGTATGTGTGGCGGTCATGGTCAGGCAGAAACGCATTCTTGATCGACGCCCAAATGCCGCGATCCTCGTGCGTCGAGCGCGTGGTTTCATTGTAGCCGTCGCTGGTCTTGTCATGGATGCGAATGTGATCGGCATCCACGCGTGACTGCTTGAGGCGTTCCTGAGCCGCTTCGGCGTCGTTACGGTCATCGAATAAGGCGGTGATGGTACGGGTCATGATTGATCTCCAGGTATAATAATGAATTAGCGCGACGTTACGACCAACTCGGTGCGGCGATTCTCAGCCTGACCGGCGGTCGTAGCGTTGGTGTCGACCGGATCGGTTTCACCGCCAGACACGGTTTTGATGCGAGCGGCATCGATACCCTGCGCAACCAAGCCCGCCTTGACCGCGTCAGCGCGCGCTTTGCCAAGAGCAACGTTAGCCGCTGCCGGCCCCCGAGCGTCGGCATAGCCTGCGATGCGGACGCGCGTGTTTGCATACTGCTTGAGGACAGTAGCGATGGTCGCCACTTCCTGTGCGTCGCCGGCACGCAACGTGCTCTTAGCCGTATCGAAAGTCAGTTGTTCGAACTGGAATGTCCGCGGCGCAGCTTCGGTACCACTGAGGTAACCACCGAGGCCTGAGGTACCCGCAAGCGCTGTAGCCGACGCCGCGCCTGGGGTCGTTGCAACGACTTCGGTCGGCGACGAACTGGGGGTCGGTGCAACTGCGACTGTCTCTTCGTGCCCGCAACGGCTTAGTGCAAACAGCAGCGCCAAGATACCTGCGGCAAGCGCAATCCAGGCAAGCCAGTTAACTTTTTTCTTCTCGATATGGATCGCGCGCGGGGGAGCCCCGTCCTTATTGTGTGGATCGGCCATTATGTTCCCCTATCATCGCGCCACCGTAGCGCGACCTTTGATACTGGAGCGTAACGACTGGTGCAGAGCTTTAGGTTCCTGATCCATCCAGACCATTGCTCCAGATCTATACGATTATTGGAAGGTCGATCGTGGTCTCGATGACTATCGTTTCTCGGAAATGGGGTCGGTCTCAGAGCGACACGATGCAAGCGCGCCGGTGTCGCAAAAGTCGAGACATACGAGACGTCCGAAACTTAGGATATTAGCGACGAAGGCACGGTTAACTTGGATTTGTGCTAGAGATGGCGAACAGTCCACCCACACCCAAGGCGTACAGGACGAGAACGGCGAGGGAGTCGACGCCCATCCGGAATATCTGGCGTTTAGGCCGGAAAATTAACCCTGCAGCATAGACGCACTCAGTAACACGCCCAACCCAGCGATCCAGATGACGCTGCCGCATGCGGCAAAGATCGTTAGCAAGATGGGTAAGCTAAGTCCGTTGAACATGTACGTCCTTTATGCTGCGCGAGCGGCGGGTGCCTTTACCTGACAGGTGGATGTGTAGGCGTAACGTTCATGCAGCGATCGCGTCACGTTTCAACAGCCGACGCCAACGGGCCCGTTTCGGCTCCGTTACCGGTGCGAGGGAAGCTTTATAGAGCCGCAAGATCAGGTCGCCCTTTGCCGGCACAGCCGTATGCTCTGCGCCAAGAAACGCCAGCTCGCCACTGTGCCGTACAACTGCGACAGGCCATCCGTCGTCAGTGGCCGGAAGAGGCGGTTTGTCGCCATCCATGTAGGGCTCGACCACTAACGATGCACCAGCCTGCATAAGGTCCGCCAGGTGCTCGAAGGTCATTTTCTCTCCAATTACGATCTTGCCGCGCCATTCCCGCGACGCTTCGTACCGCGTAGCGACCTCGTTTGTCGCAAGCTGGTGGACACGCTCGCGGCCAAGCTCGGGGGCGAAACGCGTGCAGACCAGGGCGTTGTAGGCGTCGTCCGGCGTCGCTGCGAGTACCTGCTCGACATCGCGCAGGTCGATCACCTCCTCACCGATTACCGAGAGCACCTCAACCCGTAGCGTCTTCAATCCAGCGAGCCGGGCAGCCTTGAGCGCCAATGCCGATCGATCGACCACGACTACCGGAATGCCGGCACCGTGAAGCGCTTCGCCAAGCCTCACCGTCCAGCGCGAGGCACCGACGATTAGCAGGCCGCCCCGCCCACCCGACGCGAGCTTCAAGCGACGTGCGAGGGGTGCCAGCGACAGGCCGTGCAGCAGCACCGTGGACGCGATGACGGCGAACACGAGGGGTAGGACGAGACGTGCATCGGGATAGCCGGCGTGGGCGAGACGCTCGCCGGCAACTCCTGCGATTGCTGCAGCCACCACGCCGCGCGGGCCGATCCATCCAACCAGTAGCCGTTCCCGCCAGCTCGCCTTCGCGCCGATCGTCGCGAGCCAAATCGCCAGCGGCCGAACGACGAACAGGATCATCAGCGTCGTCATCGCGATCGGCCAGCTCAGCATCTCGACCGTGCCGCGGTCGATGTTGGCTGTGAGGAGGATAAATAGCCCTGACACCAGGAAGACCGTCAGCGACTCCTTAAAACGGCGGAGTTCCTGAAGGCCGGTGACATCGATATTGGCAAGCACGACGCCGAACAGAGTCGCTCCCACTAGTCCGGTCTCGGGCTGGATCGCCTCCCCTGCCGCATAGATGCCGAGCGCGCTCGCTAGCAGGATCGGCGTCTTGAGGTACTCGGGCGCGAGATCGCGCGCGAACAACGTCCGGATGCCGAACGGCACCGCCAGACCCAAAGCGGCCGCAAGGCCAGCGCCCAGCAGCGTATGCCAGGCGAGATGAATGATCGCCGCGCTCCCGCTCATCGTGGTCGACAACGTCAGATAGCTCAGGACGAGCAGCGTCAGTGTGGCACCAATCGGATCGTTGACGATGGCTTCCCAGCGCAGGAACGCCGCGGCGCGCGGCTCGAGCTTTGCCTGCCGCAGCAGCGGCATGATGACGGTTGGCCCTGTCACGACGAGGATTGCGCCGACGAGGATCGCCACCGGCCAAGACAGCCCGGCTACCCAATGTCCCGCCAGCGTACCCAGGAGCCAATTGAGCGGCAGCGCGACTGCAACCAGTCGCATAATGCCCGATCCAGCCGAACGAAGCTCCCGCAAATTGAGGTTCAGGCCGCCTTCGAAAACGATGATCGCCACCGCCATGCCGATCGCCGGCCGCATGACATCGCCGAGTGCTGCCGATGGCCGTACGATGCCGCCAATTGGCCCCAACAGCGCGCCGATCACCAGCAGCGGGATGATTGACGGGAGTTGGAGCTTCCATCCGAGCCATTGACCAAACACGCCGGCGACGGCGACACCCACGACAAGCAATAGGATGGTATCTTCCAACGTCGCGTCCCCCTTGAAAATCGACGCTCTCCGCCGACTGACATGCAGAAGCAATGGCGGCCCGAAATGTTGCTAGAGCGGCTCATTTGGGTGCCCGCAGTTCGGCGTACTTCTGCGCAGGAAGGCTTGACCAGCACGTGGTCTGACTGAGGTGAGCGGCCGCTCCTGTTGTAGGTGCGGTGCTCGAGTACATCCCTGTCGCAGAAGAGGGGAAATGTGCGACGTCAACAAGTCAGGAGATGTGCGACACCTTTCCTAACTCATCTGGCGTGGGTGAGGCAATTTTTAGACTGCGAACGGGAGTCTTGAGGTGGCTGACGCCTAAGGCAGCCGCTTTCCCCTTGCCCGCTAGCTATCCCCCGTTTGTGAGGCACGTGAATCGCTGTTTTTCCGCCACGTGTTAATGGACGTGGAATGCTAGTTACGTCGGCTGCATCAAGCAGAAAGGGCTTGGGCTTTAACGTCTTGTTCGCTTGTAGCCGGTACTGCCGCGGGCAGTTCCCGGAGCATTTCGATCCATGTTTCAAAACCTAATGCAGAACTCCGAGATTGCATCGGCCTCCTCCGCGCGGATACTGGAATCGCTTCAGCATCCTGTCCTAGTCGTCGACGCCAACAGTGAAATAACCTATGCCAACGCGACCGCCGCAGCCAGCTTTGGTGGCTGGATCGTCGGACTGACGTTACCCGACATTTTCGCCGATTATCTGCGGCCGGTGTCGATCGGCGATGGCCCGTCGAGCATGAGGCTCATGACGCGGCAATCCGAAGCATATGAAGCGCTGTTAAATCCAATTGGCGGCGGTAACATTTGCATCAGCCTCTGGCCGGTCGCCATTGCCATTGAGAAGACGCAGGCTCAGGCAGATGATCTGACGGGGCTTGCTTTGCGCAACACCTTCATGGCCACACTTGAACGCGCACTGCCCGGCACCATCGAGGGTGGCGAGCCAGTCGCGTTGCTCTGCCTCGATCTCGATCGCTTCAAGATGATCAACGACACGCTCGGGCACGGCATCGGCGATCAGCTGCTTAAGAAGGTGGCGGACAGGCTGCGTAAGGCTTCACGCAAAGATGATCTCGTTGCCAGGCTTGGGGGCGACGAATTTGTTATTCTCCAGCGCGGCATTCGTTCGCCTCGCGATGCGGAGCTTCTAGCCGAACGCCTGGTCGACCTGATCGGGCGGACCTATGTGCTAGGCGGGCACACGGTGAACATTGGCATCAGCGTTGGCGTGGCGCTGGGGTCAGGCTCGATGCAGCCTCGCGATGTTCTCCGCAATGCAGATCTGGCGCTTTACGAAGCAAAGCGTGCGGGCCGCGGACGCTATCGCTTTTTCGAGCACGGTATGGACACGCTGCTGCACGAGCGCCGCGAGCTGGAGATCGACCTGCGCCGAGCACTGGCGCTCAAACAGTTCGAACTTCACTACCAGCCCTTTTTCGATCTCTCGACTGATACGGTAATGGGCTTTGAGGCCCTGTTGCGTTGGCAGCATCCTGTCCGCGGCAATGTGCCTCCGCTCGACTTCATTGCCGTCGCCGAGGAAAATGGACTGATCGTCAAGATAGGCGAGTGGGTACTGCTGACCGCATGTATGGAGGCGGCGGCGTGGCCAGGAGACCTCGTTGTGGCGGTGAATGTCTCGCCGCTACAGTTCAAGGCGGACACGCTGCTCGCGTCTGTGTCGTTGGCGCTTGCGCGATCGGGGCTCAATCCGGAACGCCTCGAGGTCGAAATCACCGAAGGCGCTCTTCTCGCTGATACGGACAACGTGCTGGCGACGCTACACGCCCTGCGCGCCTTGGGCGTCAAAATATCAATGGATGATTTCGGCACTGGGTACTCGTCGCTGAGCTACTTGCAGAAATTTCCGTTTAATAAGATCAAGATTGATCGCTCGTTCGTTGCGCGCGACGATCCGGATAGTGAAGCGATACTGAAAGCCGTATCGAGCCTCGGCACCAGCCTCGGTATGGCGATTACCGCCGAGGGCGTTGAGACCGCTGATCAGCTCAAGCGCATACGCGATCAAAATTGTACCCACGTTCAAGGGTACCTCACTGGACGGCCGATGGCGCAGGCGAGCGTGCAGTCCTTCCTTGGCAGGAAATTCGAAGGAGATGGTGATGTCCACTGAGACCTATCGTTTGGTGTATTACAGCCGTAATTTGACGACCTGCGACGCTGACACGTTCGCGGCAGAAGTGAACGATATTCTCGCGACGAGCCGCGCCAACAATGAACGGGATGGCATCACTGGCGCTCTGATGTTTAATGCGGGTTGTTTCGCTCAGGTGCTCGAAGGCCCTCTTGACGTGGTGGAACTCGCTTTCGAGCGCATCCAACAGGACGACCGCCATAGCGAAGTCTCTCTCCTCGCAATGGAGCCGATCAAAGCACGAAGTTTCCCGAACTGGGCAATGGGGTTTGTCGGTATGTCAGACGACAATGCGGCGCGTTTTGCCGATGTGGCAAAGGCGAGCAGCTTTGATCCGTCTCGCTTCAGCGGCGATAAGTTGCATTCGATCCTGCGGGATCTGGCGGTAGAGGAGGAGCGCACGGCCGCCTGATCCGTCATGTACGTACGATCGCAAGCATGGCGAGATCCGCGGCTTATCCAGCGGCAACGATCTACTATTTAGCTTACGGTCTCAACCACATCGATGTCGCCGACGCCGACCGCCTATGGGGACTGGTCGTGCTCTTCTCTGTGGTCCTGCATGGCCTACCGGTGACGCCTATCATGCGGCTGCTGGATCGCCAGCATGGGCGCGATCTCCACAAGGATTAACCAGCCGCTGTTGGAGCCTGGCCTCACAATAAAACAAGGGCGGACGAACGTCCGCCCCTGCATCAATCAGCTCTTCTTGCGCGCGCGCTTTGGTGCGGCAGCGGCCTCAGTATCCTCTTCCTCGTCGGGCTGATCCTCGCCCGCTTCGGTCAAGGCCTCGCCCAATGCCTTTAGCTTGTCCTGCGACTTGTCCGCCTTGTCAGCGATCTTAGTCGTCGCAGCACCAAGCCGGTGAAGCAGAGCATGTACACGGTCGGCGTCGGGCTCATCCTTTTCGAGCTGCTTCCGCAGTGATCCGAGATCGCGAAGGATGCCCTTGGCGCCCACTACATCAAGGTCGGCCAGCGCTGCTTCCCAATCTTCCACCATATCGGCGCCCTTGGCTGGCTTGGTCGCGTCCAGCCCGCGATTGATCGCGTTCATCGTTCCGGCAAATTTGACGGCCATTAGATATCCTCTCTTGGGGTGCCGGATAATGCCGACGCTCCTTAACGATGCATGATCCCGGATGGTCCGTAACAATCCACAATTATGCTGTCCGCTGGTCTAAAATAACCAGCGGGTGATGCCGTTGCCCTGCACCGTTCTTGCTCTCCCGCGAAATTTACCGGACCGATTAAGCGTAGCCGATCGTTCAGCCGTCGTTACATATCCGCAGGAGACGAACATGGCTGAGATTGAAACGCTTCAAGAGCTTTACGTTGACGAGTTGAAGGATCTTTGGTCGGCAAACGATCAGATGGCCAAGGCGTTAACGAAGATCGTCGGTCAGGCGACGAACAAGAAGCTCAAGGACATGCTGCAATCGTCGCAGGACGGCATCGCCAAGCACACCGACATTCTGAAGGCGCTGATCGAGAGCCAGGACGAAAAGCTCAAGAAGGAGCATTGCAAGGGTATGGAGGGCTTGGTCGCCGAGGCGCTCAAGCATACCGTTGAGGAAGCGCCAAAGACCGGTCCCGTACTCGACGCAGCGATCATCGCTCAGTATCAGCGTATGACCCACTACGGCATTACTGGCTTTGGCACGGTCGCCGCATTTGCGAAGGCGTTGAAGCTGGATGACGATGTCGCCAAGCTCGATGCTGCGGTCAAGGACATGTACAGCGGCGATGAGATGATGACGGAACTGGCCGAGTCCGCCGTGAACGTGGACGCAGTGGAAGGCTGATTGCCAAACGTTGTCTTGGAATCAAGCCTTTTCAGTGCCCGCTTAGAAATCTAGGTGGAAGCGGGGCAGGTGATGCCGAATCAACGGCATCACCTGCGCCAACTTTCAATAGACCGTACGAACGCTCGCTTCACGATCCCAATTTCCGGGTTCACGATCCCAATCGGGACGCTCGGCGAGCTTAGCGTACGATTCCAAAGATCCTCTAGCCGGTCCTCTTCCTGCTCAGAGCCGACATTCCAGTGTCGCGAAAATGACGACA
The DNA here is from genome assembly GCF_900115295.1 of Sphingomonas sp. OK281. GTDB lineage: Bacteria > Pseudomonadota > Alphaproteobacteria > Sphingomonadales > Sphingomonadaceae > Sphingomonas. Next base: position 19,044 of record NZ_FOVZ01000008.1, read on the forward strand.
TTCGAAGCGTCCGAAATCTAAGAATTTTGCTACGCGACCGTTCATTGAACGGTCATCACCAGGGCAAGGCGCCCCCTTTCGGGACGGTGCCTCTCGCAGAGGCAGTAACGGCGATGAGCAACACACCCTATGCTTCGAATAAGTCCTTGATTAACAATCTGTAAACCATTCCAGCGCATACGCGGCGAGTCCGCTTTTACGTGTCGGATACGAAAAAAAGCCGTACGTAAATGTCAGGACTAAAGAGCATGACGATGGCAGATCGCCTTGAAGCCGCGTCGACGACAACGGTCACAGCCTCCGCCCTACTGATAGCTCTCATTCTGCAAATCATTGACATCATCTATCCCGCGATCGGCATGGGGCCGGTCTATGTTTTATTGCTGGGCCTGGTCTCGTGGCGGTTAAGTCGTCGTGCAGCGGTCTTTTCAGCGGTAATCGCTATCGTGTTGAATACGCGCGCTACCATTCAAACGGGTATCCCAACTACGACCACGATAACGTTGCTTCGGGTAGGTCTTCGCTGCGCAGTGCTGGCGTTCGTTGTGGCAACGATGTGGGCTTTACGACGCGCTTACGAGCGTGAACGTGCGTCTGCACGGCTCGATGGCATGACAGGCTTGCTGAACAGATCAAGTTTCGAAGCCGCGATGGTCACGATGCTGTCGTCTACGACGATGCCGGTAGTGGTCGGTGTTATGGATCTCGACAATTTCAAGTCCATCAATGACCATCATGGCCATGCCGTGGGCGACGATACGATACGAACAGCTTCGCGCGCTGCCGTACGCGGGCTCGAGAGCTATGGGTTCGTCGGTCGTATGGGGGGCGATGAGTTCGCGTTTATCGCAGCACTCCCGGATGCAGGTAGCGGTGAGCAGTTCGCGATCGACTTCCATCGCACCATCAGTGAGGCACTGATCAGTCTGCCTGCGCTGTCAACGATCAGCATGGGCGCTGTTATAGCCCCGCCAGGTCACCGCCTCGATTACGATGCACTGCTGCTACGCGCCGACGGACTGCTTTATACCGCAAAGCGTAACGCGAAGGCCTCTGTCATTGTGGCCGATGTAGGAGCGCCCACGGTGTTGCCGAGTGCGATCCAGCTCGTCAGACGAGGTGATCCAGCGCCTTTGCGCGATCCGCAAACCCGCTTGGTACCTGTTCATTCATAGCCGAAACTAAGCCGATGTTGCCCGCCTCGGCTGCCAGCATCGTTGCAAGGGCAGTCGGTTCGAGCGGACGGCTGATGTGATACCCTTGAATTGTGGCACATCCTTCCGCGACCGAGAAATCGAATTGCTCCAACGTTTCGACGCCCTCTACGGTGGTGGACATACCCAGGCATGTCCCCATCGTAATGATGGCACGCACAATGGCGGCACTTTCGGGATCCTGGGGTATCTGACGAACAAATGACTGATCGATCTTGATCTTGTCGAACGGAAACTTTCGCAGGTAACTCAACGACGAATATCCAGTCCCGAAATCATCCATCGATATACGCACGCCCGATGCCTTGAGCTCGTTCAATGTTGCAAGCGTCCGGTCCTCGTCGGTGAGGAGAACACCTTCGGTAATCTCAAGCTCGAGTCTCTGGGGAGACAGGCCGGCAGCCGCCAGTGCAGCAGACACATTGGCCACAAGCGAGCGTTCGCGGAACTGAACCGGTGAGAGATTGACGGCAACGCTGATGCCATTCGGCCAAGTTGCCGCTTCGAGGCAGGCTGTGCGCAATACCCAATCGCCAAGCGGTAAGATCAGGCCCGTTTCCTCCGCCAGCCCGATAAACTCGACCGGTGGAATCATGCCGCGTTCGGGATGGTTCCAGCGAACCAAAGCCTCCGCTGACGTGATCTGGCCCGTCCGTGCGTCCATCAGGGGCTGGTAGTGGAGCTCAAGCTGCCCCTCGATTAACGCGCATCGCAGGCCAGCTTCAAGCGTCCGCCGCTCTTGAACCTTGTCGTCAAGCGACACGTCATACCGGCGCCACACCCCCTTGCCGTCCGCTTTGGCGGCATACAATGCGAGATCCGCATTGCGCATGAGTTCCGCTGGATCGTCACCGTCACTTGGCGCGATGGCGATGCCGACGCTGGCCCCGAGATAAAGGAACTGACCATCGAGCATGAACGGAGACGCTTCAATCGCCCTGATGATGCGGGTCGCGAGCGTCGCTGCTGCCTCGAGGTCACCAGCGCCGAGTTGCAGGATAGCGAATTCGTCGCCACCAAGACGTGCAACCACGTCGCCCTCGCGCAGTGTCGTACTTAGTCGGTCAGCCACCATCGCCAATATCAGATCGCCAGCGCCATGACCCAGGGTATCATTGATCGATTTGAACCGGTCGAGATCGAGCATGAGCACGGCAAATACCTGATCGCGTTCGCGCCGTGATGCTGCGTGGACTGCAAGGAGATCGAAAAAGCGTGTTCGGTTGGGAAGCCCTGTCAAGGCATCGCTAAACGCCAGGGTTCGGATCTGCGCCTCGGTTCTGAGGCGCTCGCGTTGATCGCGAACGGCGATGACTGTTTGAATCTCATGTCCCAGCGCAACCTCTTGACGCAATACCCGGACCGGCACCGCATGCCCGGTGGCGTCGATGAGTTGGACTTCGCGTTCCTCACGTTCGGGCAGGCTCGCTATATCCAGTCCGGGTAGAAGCGAGCTGACGAAGCTGCCCGACAACAGTCCTGGCTCATACCCGGAAAGACGCTCGACACTGGTATTGGCGGTCACGATCCTATCGCCCTGGCAGATCAGCAGCCCTTCCAAGGCAACGTCGGCGAGTTCGCGCAGTCGGCGACGATCGCGGCGAAGACGCACTTTGGCCGCGATATCGAAGCGCCATCCGAGAACGGCCAGCAGTATGAGCGCAAACGATACGCCGGCCACCACCGGCGTGATCGCCTGGGGTGACACCGCATCGGCAGGGAAGCGTACAGCAGGATCGAAATGCAGCGTCATGGCTGCCATGCCGCAGAAGTGGAGGAGCGCGATCGAAAAGATCAGCAGCGGCGCGGCGCAAGCGCGGATACGGCGGTTGCGACTGGCAGCTGCCACCATAGCCAACCCCGAGATCGGCAAGCTGGCAACGATGGAGGGTAGCACCAGGCCGAGGTCCCAGGAGACGCCACCTTGGACGAGATAGGCGGCTTGCCCGACATAGTGGAGCGTTGCGACGCCGATACCGACGACCAAGCCGGCAATGAACTGTCTAACAGTTCCGGGCGCGCGTATCGCAATAGATACGCCCGTTCCGATGCCGATGATCGCACACGACAGCGATATGAATGTCAATACCGGGTCGAATGCCGCTGGCATGCCGGGCTTGAAGGCCAGTAGTACGATAAAATGCGTAGCCCATGCGGTACAGCCGCTGGCGGTGACGCTGACCAGGCCCCAATAGGTCCGCACCCGCCCCTCGTGCCGCGCCGCATGATAGGCGAGCGCGAACGACGCATAGATACCGATAGCGCACACAATGCCGGCTACAACCATAAGGCGGGCGTCGTGCGCGTGACGAATGCACGCAAACACAGATGACAAGGAACCGATCATCCAGCCATAATGCATTGGCTAGATTAACAAATTTCCCGGCCTTGCAGTACGCATGACTACCGATGGTAACGTTAGTTACTATCCATTCGCTAGACAAGCGACGCACGCATTTCGACTAAGCTGGTATCTATGCGGCGCTCAGCGAACTTTCCCGTGAATTACGATTAAGATCACTGGGAGAGGCGGCGCGGTGGCTACGCCCCGAGGTGGTTCGAGGAATCTGAACATCGGGGATACCCGCTCGACGCAAACCACGGTAGCAAGGGAAGACACTCTCCCCTGCCCCTCTTCGAATGACGCCCGTCTGCCCCTCCGACTGTCCTGCCAGGGTATGCAAATGACACCTGTTCAGTCGCGAAATCGACCCTGATTGTACAGCCCAATTTGAAAGCGTCATTCCGGGTATACCCGCTTTGACAGCGTCGGCCGGTAAACCTTGGAACGGAAGTAAGGCTTTCAATCGATTGGGGAGCTGTTCCATGAAAGAGGTCGCCGCTATGGTCGCCGGAAATCGCCCCGTTCGGGTTGCACCTCTCGTGAGAAGACCAGATGATCTTGCACAGCGACGAGACACAAGACGTCGACGTAGTTGATAGTGGGTGGATGCGGATGCATCTATTCCGCCCTGCCAGACAGGGACGTTTTCCCGGAGTGCTCCTGTTCTCCGAGATATATCAGGTCACGGCGCCCATTCGCCGCTTGGCGGCCATGATCGCTGGGCACGGCTATGTGGTAACCGTGCCGGAGGTTTATCACGAATACGAGCCGGCCGGCACGGTCCTAAACTACGATGCCGCGGGCACTGACCGCGGCAACACGCTGAAGTTTACTAAGCCGGTCGCCGCCTACGACGCTGACGCGCAGGCGGGTCTGACCGCACTTCAGGAGCATCCGGCTTGCGACGGAAGGCTCGGTACGTTTGGCGTATGCCTAGGCGGTCACCTCGCCTATCGGGCGGTGCTCGATCCGCGCGTCTCTGCCGCCGCCTGCTTCTACCCAACCGATATTCATTCCGCAACGCTTGGAGAAGGTCGGTCTGATGACAGTTTGACACAGATGGCAGATTCGTCTGGGGGCGGCAGGATCCGCACGTTCCCTATGCCGGACGACAGGCGATCCGCGCACGGCTGGAAGAGGTCGCCGCACGCTACGAGTGGCACAAGGTGAACGCCCAGCACGCGTTCCTCCGGGACGAGGGGCCGCGCTATGACCTTGCACTTTTCTTGCAGTCCGTAATGCTTACGTTGGATTTCTACCGCCGCGCCATGCGTGGACGCAGCGATCCGGAGCGTGGCGTTAGCTAAGGTTCTTCATGAGCGCAGCGTGAGACGGAAGCGTATGGGCAATGAACGGCAGGATAGCCGCACCGATTGCGACGGCGTCCTCGTCATGACTCGCTCGTTGGATCAAAGCCATGTTCGGGACCGCGCTTCCGAGCGCGGCGATGTTACGATTCAGTTCGAGTATGAGGCTGTCCAGCAGACACGACGGCAGTCGCGCGCCGATGAAGATCGCGGTCGGGTTGAGGAGGGCGTTCACTGTCATGATGGGGAGCGTGAGGGTCTTTGCCGCCTCCAGGGACCAAGCGCGGACGACCGGGTTGTGGCGTTCGACATCTGCGCGAAGTTCCGCCACGCTACCCGCATATCCTGCTTTCTCCAGCCTGAGCCTGAGTTCAGATAGGGACACGCAGTCCTGGACGGTCGGCCCTGCGGGATGATTGAAGTCCGCGGGAAGCAGTCCGAGCTCACCCGCCCGTCCGTTTCCGCCGCGCACATACTCGTTGTCCACGACAACGGCACCGCCCAGTCCGGCGCTGATCAACACGTAGAAGAAGTCGGTGAACTGTCGCCCGTTGCCGAACTGGGCTTCTCCGATCGCTGCCGCTGCGGCGTCGTTGTCACGAAGGACGGGCAGGCCTAGTCCGTCTTGAAGCAGGAGTGAGACGTTCGTCGTTGCCCAGACGCCGTATGCCTCCGGCATCTTCGGCAGCGCGATAGTTCCGATATCGTCAGGTATCGCAAGACCGATGCCGATGAAGCGTTCTCGGTTCAGCTTCAATGCGTCGGTCGTCTCCGCGTACCACTCCTGCACGAAGTCGATGACCATTTCGGGTCTAGGGAAATCGAGCTCCATGACGGATCGCGCGCGAACGCCCCCCGCGAGGTCGAGGATTACTACGGCAACATGATCCCGATCGATGTTGACCCCTAGGGAGAAGCAGCCGTCGGGATCGATCGCGAGCCGCGACGCGGGGCTGCCTCTGGGCCCCTTGATGCGGGCAGTCTCGTGAATGAGACCCTCGTCGATCAGTCGGCGCGTGATATTGGCTATGGTGGGAAACGTCAGGCCGGTCGCCGCGGCGAGTTCCGACCTGGAAACCTCGCCCCCTGCGACACGGATGGCTTGCAGGACCACCCGCTGGTTAAAGTCGCTGACGCGTACCAAATTGCTGCCAGATAGTCCGACCGTCAGCCGGGGCTGCCGATCGTTGCCACGCATACCTTCATCCCTAGATGCCGTCGCCACCGTCTCGCCGTTACCGCTATCATTCATCCCACCATATTGCATTAAATACGGTCGGCGACGCGAACAAAAATATGGCCGCAGCGAAATATCGCCGCGGCCTTAGTGAACCCCGTAAGTGACTGGTTCGGGGAAGGAGGACCAGCCGAGGGTATTCCATGAAGCTTAGTTTCGGATGCGGACACCGAAGGTCAGTCGACGTTCGAAGATGCTCGATCCATACCAGAAGTTCTTGAACTGAGCGTACTGCTCCTCGTTCTCCTTCGTCAGGTTCGATCCCTGAACGAAAAGCGTAAACTTCGGTGTAACGTCATAGCTCGCCGATGCATCGAGGTATCCGGTGGCACGGTTCCATACCGCCAGATTGTCGTCGGCTGCTGCTACGAAGCCAGCAAACCGCTTGCTGCGATAGTTGTACGCGACGCGACCCTGCAGTGGCCCCTTCTGATAGAAGAGTACGGCGTTAGCCTGATGCTTCGAGTTGTCGGGTACCGGGAGCGTCTTACCAAACAGGTCAACGTTCGAGCTTCCGCTATCAGAGTACGTGTAGTTAAGCTGGCCACCAAAGCCGCTGAGAGCACCGGGAAGCCAATCGAAGATCGTCTGGAAACCTACTTCCAGCCCCTTGAGCGATCCGCCTTCGCCGTTGACCGGCCGTGTCACAGGACCGCCCTCGCGGACGACGCCATCGGCATCCGGCTGCAGTTCAATCAACGTATTGGTCTGAAGGAAGCTTTTCACGTCGAAGTAGAAAGCGGCAACGGAGAACAGGCTACTACGGTTGAAATACCATTCGTACGAGACGTTGTAGTTTGCGGTACGAGGAAGTTCGAGGTTGGGATTGCCAGCTGATCCTGCCGAATACCGCTGAAGGTTCCGGTCGAGCGGCTGCCCTTGGTACGTGCGGGTGCCGTTAACGGCATACGACGACGCAAGCCCGCGGCCGAACAGACCAAGGTCCAACTGTCCGAGGGTTTTGGCGTACGCGAAACGCAGGTACATGTCGTCCCGAAGATGGAGGCTCAGGTTAGCGTCGGGAAGAAAGTCGTTGCTGTCGTTTTTGGCCTTGTTAATGCCCTCAGCGATAGCAACGCCATTCCAGGCGTAGTCCCCGATGAAACCGGTGCCCGTTGGAAACGAGAAAATGTTCAGACTTGTCTTCACGTAGCGGACGCCGGCATTGCCGGTGAATTCCAACGAGCCTACCGACCCGTCGAAGTTCGCTTCGGCATAAGCGCTAATTTGGCGCTGGCGTACGCGATAGCTGTTCTGGGGATCCTGATACGCCTTGGTTCCCGGGAATAAGAGCTGATTGTACGCGTTTACGTCATCAAGTGCGCCTGGCGAGATAGCGGGAATGTTCGGGATTCCCTGGATGGGGCCGAAATTACCCGCATAGGCAACGAGGTTCGGCACGTCGGCAAACTTGCGAATAGGAATGACGCTGTAGCCGACGGTGTCGACGATGCCCGGGTCCTTATAGTAGTACAGGTGGCCTGCCGCACCAGCCGGCGACAGGTAGCGGTAGGCATCGTTCGACACGTCCCGGGTACCGTATCGACCGCCGATCCGGATGTTCTTTAAGGGGCCCCAGTCGGTATCAAGCTGAGCGTCCCCGCGGTAGGCATCAAGCATCGCCTTTTGCGTCTGGCCATACGACCAGGTCGATGTCAGCGAATAGTTCGCGGGGTTCGTGACGTCCGTTAGGAACGTGACTGCGGGACTGTCGCCGCGCCAATCAACGTTGGCTCGAACGTTCGAAATGCTGCCTGGATTGAAGTAGACGCAGTTGACCGGGGCCGTGGCCGCACAATTGTTGGGTGCGCCTGTTGGCGTTAGAACGCCGCGAGTGCCCCAAGCATCGACATCGGATTCGTCGTAGTTCGAGCGTGAGTCTCCGTGCACATACCGCAGGGTCGCGCTGAACGGACCGTCGTTCTTGAACCGGGCCTCCAGGTTTGTGTTGATCGAGCGCGAACGGTCATACTGATTGAGCGTGTGCATCTGGAACCGGGTGAGGTTCATGTCTGCGACCTCGACAACACCGTTGGAGTCGATCTGCGAGGTGGGCAGGTAGCTGTCGTTCGAGAAGTTGCCATGAAGCACGGCACTGTTGCCCGAGTTGCGGTTCCGCAGTCGGGTGTAGGCCACATCACCGACAAGCTGGAGGGAGTCAGTAACGTCGTACTGTACCGAGGCGTTTCCACCGATGCGCTCACGCTGCGTAACGCTGTTGTCGAATTCAAGCGCGACCGGATTGTAGAAATAGTCTCCATCACCGAGCTTGGTGCTGTTCGTGACGTCACCATCGCCGCGTACGTCGAAACCGGCTTGGGCATCAGTAGTCTTGAGAATGCCGTTGGTGACTCGTGGATTCTTGTTCGACAGGATTTCGTGATCATACGAGCCGGCGACGAGAATGCCGAAGCGATCACCGTGATAGGCGACCAGCGCCGAGCCGTTCTGGCTCCAGTCCTTGGTCATGCTGCCGTATGTATCCTGCACCGACGCGGTCGCGGTGACACCCTTGGGCAGATCGAACGGGCGTCGCGTCTTCAACGCGACGATGCCGGAGTTACCACCGGTAAGGTCAGCAGCAGTCGGAGACTTCACCACATCCACGCCAGCGAAGAGGGTCGACGGGATGTCGGTCAAGTTCGGCTGGGCGCCCGTGATGTTCGAGGCGCCAAGAAACTGCTCGCCATTCAGAGTGGTCAGAACGTTGGCGAGGCCACGGATATTTACCGAAGCGCCCTGCCCTGCCGACCGGGTGATCTGCACGCCTGTTACGCGCTGTAGGGAGTCTGCGATCGTGACGTCGGGAAGCTTGCCGATGTCCTCTGCAGCGATCGAATCGACAATCTGCGCGGACTGGCGCTTGACGTTGATGGCTTTCTGCTGAGCGCCGCGGACACCGGTTACGACGATGTCTTCGCCGGTGGATGCGCCGTCCTGAACCGGAGGCGTTCCAGCATCGGGGGCCGCCGCGGCTGGGCCGTCAGAAGTCGTCTGCTGTGCGGTGGCGGATTGTGAACCCAGTAGCGCGAGGACCGAACTCGCGGTGAACAGAACCGATCGGAGCGTTGTGAGTTTACGCATTGCCTTCATCCCTCATCCTGACCGGGAGGGAACTCGGACGTGCACGGCGCATCGGCGCAGTGTCATGTTCCCTCCCCCACTCGGCTTTTTCCAAGCCCTCTTGGTTTCGCCTGAAAAGCAGCTTTATTGAGCGTTTGCAATACTTATTCAATTTGATTGAATAAAATACGCGCTTACTTTCCGACGGGGAGACTGGCATCGACAAACGGATCATTTACCCGACGCTTGTGGGTGGACAAGAAGCGCCACAACAGCTGCATGTCGGCGACGCCCCATTCGTGAGACCCACCTTTCAGGACGTAGGAGACAACGTCTGTCCTTGGCCGACAGCCGAGATAGCGACGCTTCAGTCTGCCGCTCCTGACTGGCTCCGACTCGATGAAGCCATAGCACCCATTGATGTCCGCCCACCGACGTTCTGCTGCCAGCAGTCCATACTGCCAATACTTCGCCCCACCGCCATCAATGGGATTCGTGGTGTCGGCGCTGCCTGAGAAGGCGACGACCGGCATCGGCCTTGTTGGCCGGCAGCTCGTCACATCAGGTTTCGCAGGTGTAGAGTGATCCGGCGCCCCCGCTCTGAGTCCTACCACCGGCGCGATCGCCGCCAGACGATCGGACAGAACGCAGCCAAGCAACGAGACCATCCGGCCGCCTCCGGAAAGACCGGTCGCGTAAACCCGTCCGGGGTCGGTGCAGCCCTTGGCGATCAACGTGTCGATCAACGCCAGGATGTGCGCGACGTCATCGAGCGCATCGGCGGGCGGCAAGGTCCCGGCCGTGGTCGGCACACCCGGGATGTTCCAAGCCAAGCCACCGGACGGAAGCGCGAGCCCCCCGTCCGGTGAAGCTAGGATCACGTGATGACGATCTGCGATCTCCATCAGTCCCGAGCGGTCCAATTGCTGCGCGCCATTCGAGCCGCTGCCGTGCAGGTTGAGAATGAGCGGCAGGGCCTTCCAGGGCCGGGTTGCGTGCGGCACGTAGAGCAGTACCGGACGCGCCATGCCCGTCACCCCTATCTTGATGATCTGTCGCCCGGATGGCCTCAGTTCGCAGCGAGGAGGTGCCGCAAATGCTGCGGCGCCGCCTGCTAGCGCGATGATCGCGACTGCGATGCGACCGATCCAGCCAGTGAACTGAGCGTATGCCGTTCTGCCTCTCATAGACGTATCCGAACCCCGCCCAGGACGCGGCGTTCGAAGATGGCCTGATCGAGATAGAAGTTTTTGAACTGGGCGTAGCGCTCCTCATTCTCTTGGGTGAGGTTGGTGCCCTGCACGTATACAGTAAAGCGCGGCGTGACATCGTAGCTGAGCGATGCGTCCAGATAGTTCGTCGGCTTGGTGAAAACGGCCAGATTGTCGCTTCCGGCCGGGGTCAGACCATTGAAGCGTTTGCTGCGGTAGTTCATTGCAATCCGCCCCTGGAATGGCCCCTTCTGATAGAAGACAACCGCGTTGACCTGGTGTCGGGAGTTGTCCGGCACTGGCAGCGTCCTTCCGAAGAGATCGACGTTCGAGCTGCTGCTGTCGGACAGCGTGTAGTTTAGCTGCGTGCCGAAGCCGCTGAGCAGACCGGGCAGATAGTCGAAGGTCGTCTGGAGCCCGATCTCGACGCCCTTGATGACTCCGCCCTTTCCATTGGCCGGGCGCGTCACCGGTCCCCCCTCGCGAACGACGTCGTCTTCGTCCGGCTGCGCTTCTATCGCTGTGTTCGTCTGGAGGAACGATTTGACGTCGAACAGGAAGGCGGCCACCGACAGGATGCTGTTGCGCGAGAAATACCACTCGTAGGAAACGTTGTAGTTCGTCGACTGAGGAAGCTTCAGAGATGGGTTTCCGGCGGATCCCGAGTTGAAGCGCTTCAGATCCGACGGGAGGGGCTGCCCGTTGAACGTCCGCGAACCGTTGATGACGTAGCTGAACGCGAAGCCCTGCCCGAGCGTGGCCAGGTCGTAGGTCCCGACGACCTTGGCGAACGCGAACCGCAGTCGCATGTCGCTTGCCAGCTCGAAGTTCAGGTTGGCGTTCGGTAGCCAGAAGTCACTGTCGTTCTTGTATTTCACGGTGGGCAGCGCGAGCTGGACGCCGTTGTTGGCGTTCAGCCCGACGAAGGCGATCCCGTCCGCTGGGTTGGTGAAGATGTCGAGCGAGTTGCGCGCGTAGCGCAGTCCGACGTTTCCGGTGAACGGAACGATCAGCCGCCCACCGACGTCCGCCTGGAGGTAGGCGGCAACGTCACGACTGTCGACGCGATACGACTGCGTCGGGTTTGCGAATTCCCGCGTGCCGGGAAACAGTGCCTCATTGAACTGCCGGACATCGTTGAGCGCGGTCGGATTTATGGCCGGTAGAGCTGGAATGCCCGTGATGGGACCGAAGCCGGTGGCCATCGTGGTCAGGCCGGGAATGTCGGCGAACTTGCGCACGGGCACGAGGGAACGGTTGAGCCCGTTGACCCGGTTGATGCCGGTCGCGTCCTTGAAGTAGTAGAGATAGGGCGTCCCGCCGAACGAGATCGGAGACAAAAGCCGGAAGGCGTCGTTGCTGACGTCACGCGTCCCGTATCGGCCGCCGAACTGTAGCTTTCGCAGAAGGCCGTCGTCGCTTACGCGGTAAGCCCCATCGAGCCGATACGCGTCGAGCTGAGCTTCGGAGCGGTTTCCAAAGGCCCATGTGGACGTTAGCGAGTAGAGCGCAGGATTCGTTACGTCGCTCGCGAACGACACCGCAGGGTAGTGGTTGCGGAAGTCGATACTGGCGAGGACGCTGGGAAGACCGCCCGGGTTGCCGTAGACGCACGACGCCGGCGTCGCCGTGCAGTCGGCGACGCTCGAGCTCCTCGGAACGAGAATGCTTCTGGTGGCCCACGCATCGACGTTTCCGGAGATGTAGCTCGATTTCGAATCCGCCTGCACCCAGCGCGCCGATGCGGTGAACGGGCCTCCATCGTCGAAGCGCAGTTCGACGTTCGTGTTGAGCGAACGAGCCTTCGTGTAGTTGTTAATGGTCGAGGTGTGGAAGCGGAACAGGTTCGCGTCGCCGACTTCCAGCACGCCGTTTCCGTCGATGATCGAACTGGACTGGTAGGCGTTGTCGGAGAAGTTGTTGTGCAGCACGGCCGAAACGCCGGTGTCTCGGTTTCGCAGGCGCGTGTAGGCCAGATCTCCAATGAGCTGGAGCGAGTCCGTGATCTGATACTGCGCCGACGCGTTCGCGCCCAGCCTCTGTCGATCAGTGATCGAGTTGCTCATTTCGAAGGCGACGGGATTGTAGAAGTAGTCGCCATCGGCGCGCAGGGTGCTGTTCGTGATGTCGCCATCGCCTCTCGTGTCGAAGCCCGCCGCCCTGTCCGTCGTCTTGCGGATGCCGTTGGTGATCGATGGGCGCTGATTTGACAGCGTCAGGTCGTCGTATGCTACCGCAAGCAGTCCGCCGAACCGCCCATTGTTCCATCCGACGAGCGCCGAATACTGCTGGCTCCAGTCCTTGGTGCGGTTTCCGTAGACGTGCTGACCAGACACCGATGCGGTCAACCCCTTGGGGAGGTCGAAGGGACGGCGCGTCTTAAGATCGACGATTCCTGAGACGCCGCCGGACAGGTTGCGCGCCGTAGGCGACTTTATCACGTCGACGCCGGCGAAGAGCTCAGATGGGACGTCGGTGAGGTTTGGCTGCGCGCCAGTTATGTTCGACGCACCAAGGAACTGCTCGCCGTTCAGCGTCGTGAGGACCTGACCCAGGCCACGGATGTTCAGGGACGCCCCCTCCCCTGCGGATCGCGTGATCTGGACGCCGGGCACCCGCTGCAGGGAATCCGCGATGGTCGCATCCGGCAGCTTGCCGATGTCCTCCGCCGCGATCGAGTCCACGATTTGCGTTGCATCGCGCTTGACGTTGATCGCCTTCTGCTGCGCGCCGCGGACACCAGTGACGACGATATCCTGCGACACGTCCTCCTGTGCGGCAGGCGATACCTCCTGCTGCGCCAATGCAGCGTCAGGATGCATCAGAATGGCTGCTGAGCCTGCAAGCAGGCGCATTGCAATGAGTTGTCTGCCCGTGCGCATGGTGTCGTCCCCTGTGTTGATCGCGCAAGCGGGGACGAGCGCCGCGGTTGCCGCAGCGTCGAGTCCTCTCCTGTAACGACCGGTGTCTAAGCCCTGTCTTAGGGTTGCAGAGGAACACACGGCTGAGCCGGAATCAAGACTTATTCAATTTGATTGAATAAATTTATTGCGATGCTATCCCGGTCATGGACGATCGATCATGGCTGCCCCGGACTGGTAGGCAGCAAATGGTTTTGACGCCTGAGGGAGGAAGCATGAAGTATTTGGCGGTAGCGCTCGCGGCAACGGCGCTTAGCGGGTGGCAGGCATCGGCTAGCGAGCCATCAGCTGTCCCGGGTGGTCCCATCAACGTGGACATCGCGCGCGGCGGCGATAGCGTTAAGTTCCCGATCGCGGCGCAGTCACTGAACGCTACGGCTCGACCCGATGACTTTACGCTGAGTGGGTGGGTATGGCCTAAGGACGCTTCAGCAGCAGACGCGCCGCTGATGGCTGTAGCTGATCAGGGCAAGGTCGCGTTCGCGCTGAACCTGGTCAAGGGGCGTCCGACCTTCATCGCGGGCTCGACCAGAATTGCCGCCAATGCGACGATGCCGGTCGGGCGTTGGACCCATCTCGCAGTGATCAACGATGCCGACGGCCTCGTCCTGTACGTCAACGGCAGGAGCGCAGGTCGAGTTCGCCACTTAGAGGGCTTCGCTTCCCAGGGGTTGATGACCGTCGCTCCACGTCAGTCCGGCTACCAGACGTTTGCTGGCCGCTTTGCGGATTTCCGACTGGATCGGTCCGCATCCCCTTCAGCTGCAATCCAGTCCGAGGCAGGTCGGCTTCCGAATGCGGATCTCATCGGCTTTACGCCGAACAGCCCGACGTGGCCGGTGCAGAAAAAGCAGCAGATCGGTATGGAGGTACCTCAGTCCGCCGATACGCTCCCGAAGTCCGGCGCGCCCTTTTCGGCTCCGATCGCCAAGCCGATTCCAAATCTGCCGGTTCTGGCGAGCGGCGCGGACGGGCGCTGGACGCTGAACGGCTGGCGCCTCGTTGCCGCACCGGACATCCACGACGCAGGAGCGGTGGTGTCCAGGGCTGGATACGACGTCAGCCGCTGGCACGTTGCCACGGTGCCGGGAACCGTCCTGACGACTCTGGTGGATCGCGGCGTCTATCCGGATCCCGGTTACGGCCTAAACAACATGGCTATTCCGGAGAAGCTCAGCCGGCAGGCCTACTGGTATCGCACACAGTTCCGTGTGCCAGCGGGAGAAGCCGCGACGAACACGTTCCTAACGTTCAAGGGGATCAACTATGCCGCAGAGATCTGGGTAAACGGACAGCTCGTCGGTGACGTGAAGGGCGCATTCGTTCGCGGCCAATTCGATATATCGAAGGTGGCCGCGCCTGGCACCATCGCCGCGGTCGCCGTGAAGATCCTTCCCCCGCCCCATCCCGGCATCGCCCAGGAGGAGTCCTTGACGGCCGGTGCCGGCGAGAACGGCGGCATGCTCGTCCTTGACGGCCCCACCTTTGTCGCAGCCGAAGGCTGGGACTGGATCCCGTCCATCCGCGATAGGAACATGGGAATCTGGCAGCCGGTGCTGATCGAACAGGTCAGCGCTGCGCGGATAGGCGACCCGCAGATCATCACGACGCTTCCGAAGCCTGACAACAGCCTCGCCAACGTCGAGGTCCGTGTCCCAGTCGAGAACCTTACGGATCAGCCTGTCGAAACCGTCGTGCGCGCGAGCTTTGGCGATGTCGCCGTCAGCCGTTCCATTCGACTGGCCCCGCGGCAGAAGACGGTCGTTGCGTTCATGCCCGGCGAGTTCCCGCAACTCGCCGTCCGGAACCCGCTGCTTTGGTGGCCTAATGGCTACGGCAAGCCGAACCTCCACAATCTACGCATCGAGACGTCGATCGCAGGGAGGAAGTCCGACGAGCGCACAACGCGTTTCGGGATCCGGCAGGTGACCTACGACATGTCGTTGATGGACGATGCGGGAGAGCTGCGTCGGGTCGGCATCGATCTTTCTCGCGCCAGATCGCTGGGACAGCATATCGTCGATGGCACCCACGAGGGAATCCGCAAGGTCAAGGGCGGCTGGGCCGCATCCCTGGCGCCAGGTGCGCTCAAGTCGGCCGCTGTAACGCGGATCGATGGCGAGGAGGAGCTCGCGCCGCACCTAGTCATCCGCGTGAACGGTGTCCGCATCGCCGCTCGGGGCGGGAACATCGGTATGGACGATTTCATGAAGCGCATCGAGCGCGACCGACTGGAGCCTTTCTTCCGCCTGCACCGTGACGGTAACATGAACATCATCCGCAACTGGGTCGGCCAGAACACCGAGGACGTGTTCTTCGATCTGGCGGACGAATATGGCCTTATGGTTCTCAACGATTTCTGGGAATCGACACAGGATTACAACCAGCAGGTCGACGATGTGCCCCTGTTCATGAACAATGCGCAGGACGTCGTGGCCCGGTATCGGAATCATCCATCGATCGTGGCATGGATCGGCCGGAACGAAGGTGTTCCGCAGCCGTCGCTGAACGTTGCTTTGCAGTCGCTGATCGAGATGGAGGACGGAACCCGGCTTTACATGGGCTCCTCCAACAACGTGAATCTCGCCGGAAGCGGGCCCTATGACTGGCGAGAACCCGAAACCTATTTCACCGAGCATGCCAAGGGCTTCGCGGTGGAACTCGGCACGCCGTCATTCCCCACTCTGGAAAGCTGGAAGCGCGCGATCCCGAAAGAGGATCTCTGGCCGATCAGCGACGCATGGGCCTACCACGACTGGCATCAGGATCGGGGCGGATCGGTCAAGACTTACATGGACGCCATGCGCGTTCGTTTCGGTGAACCGACCAGCCTTGAGGACTTCAGCGGCAAGGCGCAGCTTCTGCAGTATGACTCGCATCGGGCCATCTTCGAGGGGTTCAACGCCGGCATCTGGAAGACGAACAGCGCTCGGATGCTGTGGATGACCCAACCTGCCTGGCCGTCCAGCGCCTGGAACATCTTCAGCTCGGACTACGATACGCAGGCATCCTACTACGCGGTCCAGAAGTCGTCGGAACCAGTCCACGTGCAGATGAACCTGCCGGATCATAAGATCGTGGTGGTCAACAACACGCGCGAACCGCTGCGTGGGCTAAAGGTTCGAGTGAAGATGACAGACCTGCAGGGCAAGGTCATCGCGGATCGCTCCGTGCAGCTGGATGCGGCCGGCGAAGGCGTTTCAGACGCCATGACGATTGCTCCTGAAACGCTGAGTGCGAATCCGGTGACGCTGGTCAGTCTCGAAGCCATGGATGCAAAGGGCACGAGCCTCTCGCGCAACTTCTATTGGGAGGGCCGCCAGCCATCAGACCTGAAGGGTATGACGGCGATGCCAAAGGTCGGACTAACAGCGTCCACAACGGTACGGATCGACGGAACGGAGACAGCCGCTACCATCACGCTTCGCAATGCCACTCAGACGCCGATCATCGAGGCGAAGGCTACGCTTTTCGACGCAGCCGGAAATCAGGTTCTGCCAGCCTACTTCACCGACAACTACGTCTCTCTTCTGCCAGGAGAAGAACGGGTGATCGCCGTGCGATACCCAACGAGCCGCGCTACCGGAACGGTGAACGTTCGCTTGAGCGGATGGAATGTGACGCCTTCGACCGTGGCGGTGCGATGATGGAGATGTACACCCAAGACATCCATGCCGGGGCGGAGCCGACGGCTGAGGCGGTCCGTGGGGACTGCATCGTCGGGATAGAGCTCGGCGGCACCAAGATCATCTGCACGCTGGCCCGCAGCCATGACGACATCGTTGAGACCAGACGACTTGCGACGCGCGACCCGGTTTCGACGCTCGCCGACATCGAGCAAATCCTCGATGGTTGGACGCGGACGCACGATGTTCGGGCGCTTGGCATAGGCAGTTTCGGGCCGATCGAACTGAACCGGACGTCCAACGACTACGGCCACATTGGGAAGACGACCAAACCCGGATGGCATGGAGCGGACGTGGTCCAGCGGCTGATGCGACGCTACGACGTCCCGACCGGGGCCGACACGGACGTGAACGCAGCAGCGCTGGCCGAAGGTCGATGGGGTGCAGCTCGAGGACTTTCGAGCTGGACCTACATCACCGTTGGGACGGGGGTCGGTGCCGGCATCGTGGTCGGTGGGCAGACCGTTCATGGGCTCGGCCATCCCGAGGCGGGACACATGCTCGTGAGGCGCGAGCCTGGTGATAGCTGGGAGGGCGCATGCCCATTCCACGGGGACTGCGTCGAAGGTCTGGTTTCCGGTCCGGCGATAGAAAAGCGTACCGGCATGTCAGGTGACGCCATCGCGGACGATCACCCGGTATGGGAACACGTCGCGGATGCGTTGGCGACCATGATGCACAACATGCTCTTCACTGTCGTGCCGGAGCGCATCCTGCTGGGAGGTGGCGTCCCATCTCGGCGCCCGTTCCTAATCCCCATGATCCGCAGTCGGCTGGAACCGCGGCTGGGCGGGTATGCCGGTTCGGATGTCATTACCGCGCAGCTTGAGACGCTGCTGGTAGCGCCGGGTCTTGGTGACGAGGCCGGTCCGCTGGGCTCGCTCGCTCTAGCCTTGGACGCCTTGAACGCAACGGTCGAACCGAACGCTGCCACCTACGTCTGATCCTCGAAGGTCGGCTGCGACCACGCGGACCGCCGTAAGATTTGAGAGAAAATCGATGAGCTATTATCTGAAACGCCTTCGCCTCGCTTCCATGTGTGGGATTGCCTTTCTAGCGCTTAACGCGAGGCCCGGCATCGCCCAGGATCCGTCCGAGATCGTAAATCATGGACAGTCTGCTGCGACGGGTCCGCACAGTGCCACCATCCTTGCAGACGGTATCGGGCTCGAACGCGAGCTACCTGCGAATGCGCTTGGATTCGAGTCCGGCGCGCCATGGACTATGTCGGCCTGGATCAGGCCCAGCGTCGAACGCGCTGGACGGAGCGTCGTTGCGCAGGTGGGACGCGGCGACGCGGTCCGGGCCATCGTGATCGACGGCGGCCATTTCGCCTTCTGGAACGGGCAAGGCACGCCGACGCGGACAAGGGCGTCGGTGCCGGTCGGACGCTGGACGTTCGTGACGGCGTCGAGCGACGGTCAATCCGTTCGACTGTTTGCTGACGGCGTCATGGTCGGAACGTCTGCGCCGAATTCGTCGCCATTGACGCCGGTGCTGGCTCTGGCGCCGGCGTCTGGCACCGGCGCGCTTGCCGACGTTCAGCATTTCGGCGGGGACATCTTCGAACTCCGCCTGCTGGCGAGGGCTGCGTCTCCGTCGGAGCTGAAGACGCTGGCCAAGACGAGGCCAGAGGTCATGCCCGCGCAACTTGCCACGCCCGGCGTTGGCTGGGAGTGGCAGGAGAAGCAGTGGCGGGGCTATTTCCAGCCACAGGACTACTGGACCCTTCCGAAAAGCGCGACGCCTCCCGCCAAGCCCGTTGCCAAACCACTCGGCGCGAGGCCGTCCATGACGCGTCTCGCGGAGAACCGCTGGCAGATCGGCAACTGGGACCTCGCGTTTGCCGAAAAGACTTTGGCGACCGGTGCGCAGTTGTCAGCCACCGGCTTCGAACAGGGCCAATGGTACAAGGCCACCGTGCCCGGCACCGTTCTGACCACGCTGGTTGATCGCGGCGTGTATCCCGATCCCGCATACGGCCTGAACAACATGGCCATTCCGGAAAGTCTTGCTCGACAGGACTATTGGTATCGAACGGAATTCGACATGCCGTCGGAGGCCGGCGGAAAGCGGTTCCTCGTCTTCAAGGGCATCAACTACGCAGCGGAGATCTGGGTCAACGGCACCCGCGTCGGCGATGTGCGCGGCGCCTTCATCCGGGGGCAGTTCGATGTCTCGGGGTTGTTGCGGGCAGGTCGCAATGCGATCGCCGTCAAGATCATCCGACCGCCGCATCCGGGCATCCCACACGAAGAATCCGTAGCGGCCGGGCCGGGCATGAACGGGGGAAACCTGACCATTGACGGACCGACGTTCGTCGCGGCCGAAGGCTGGGACTGGATTCCCGGCGTTCGCGATCGCAACATGGGCATCTGGCAGCCCGTGGAACTGCAGACGAGCGGAGAGCTCCGCATCGGGGACGCGCAGGTGATCACCGACCTCCCATTGCCACGCACGGATAGCGCCGCGGTCACTGTGCGCGTCCCCGTCACGAACCTTGATGCCAGAACTGTCACGTCGCGGATCACCGCGAGTTTCGACGGCGTTGACGTCTCGAAGGACGTGGTTCTGGCTCCTGGAAGCACGACCGTCGAGTTTACGCCGGCGGAATTCTCGGCGCTGAACGTGCGCAACCCCCGCCTGTGGTGGCCGAACGGATATGGGCCGCAGAACCTGTACACGTTGAAGGTCTCGGCGTCGCAAGGTGGCCACTCCTCCGATAGCAGGACTCTGCGGTTCGGCATGCGCGAGCTGAGCTACGGGTTGTCCCTTTTCGATCGAACGGGATCTCTACGCCGGGTGGCGGTCTCTCCGACGGACTCGAAGGAAAGGCTCGTCGATTCGCGGCATGAGGCCATCAAGGAGACGCCGGAAGGATGGGTTGAATCGCTGACCCTCGCGGGAGAGACGTCGCCAGCGGTACGGCCGATCGAGAAGACGATGGCGCTGCCGCACCTCACCGTGTTCGTGAACGGAGTGAAGATCGCTGCGCGCGGCGGGAACTGGGGCATGGACGACTTCATGAAGCGCGTGCCGCGCGAACGCATGGAGCCGTTCTTCAAGCTGCACAAGAATGCCAACGTGAACATTATCCGGAACTGGGTCGGTCAGAACACTGAAGACGTGTTCTATGACCTCGCCGACGAATATGGCATGCTGATCACGAACGATTTCTTCATGTCGACCCAGAATTTTCAGGTTGAGCCCGAGGATCCGCAACTCTTTCTGGCAAATGCTCGCGATGTTATCAGCCGCTATCGCAACCACCCGTCAGTGCTTTTGTGGTTCGGACGCAATGAGGGCGTCCCGCCGCCCCTGATGAACGAGGGGATGGACTCTCTCGTCCACGAACTGGATGGCACCCGGCTCTACATGCCGAGTTCGAACGTCGTGGGCGTGCAGGGTTCCGGTCCGTACAACTATCGGCCTCCCGTCGGCTACTTCACGAACCTGGCGTCGGGCTTCTCGGTCGAGACCGGCACTCCGTCGCTCAACACCCTGGAAGCGTTGAAGGCGATGATGCCGAAGTCGGAACTCTGGCCGATCAGCGATACCCTTGCGTATCACGACTGGCACTTCGGCGGAAACGGAGACGTAAAGTCGTTCATGGATACGATGGACGCGCAACTGGGCAAGTCTACCAGTCTCGAGGATTTCGAACGCAAGGCCCAGCTCATGAACGTCGCTGACTACAAGGCGATCTTCGAAGGCATGTCGGCCCATCTCTGGACCAAAAACAGCGGGCGTATGCTGTGGATGACCCATCCAGCATGGCCGTCTAACCATTGGCAGATCTACAGCTACGACTACGACACTCCAGGCGCCTATTTTGGAACAAAGTCGGCGCTGGAATCCGTGCACGCGCAGATGAATCTGCCGGACTATTCGCTGGCGGTGGTCAACACGACTTTGGAGCCTCGGGCCGGTCTGAAACTTGTTACGAAGGTAGTCACGACGGATAACAAGGTACTGCTCGAGGACGAACGGGCCGTTGATGCTCCGGCCAACGCGACCACCACGCTCCCCGCTCTCCGTCTTCAGCCCGTTCTGGATCAGGAGAAGCTCGTCTTCGTATCCCTGACCCTGACCGACGGAAGCGGGAGGGAGCTGAGCAGGAACTTCTACTGGCAGGGCGCCGATGACGCCGCCTATCGCAAGCTGAACGCCTTGGTTCCCCAGAAGATGGACGTACAGGCGACGGTCGGTGCGAAGTCCTCGATCGGCGTGACAGTGACCAACCGTGGCGCCCAGCCCGTTCTCGGCATCAAGATGACCGTCTTGGACAAACGTGGCGAGCGCGTGCTGCCGGCGTATTACGGCGACAACTATCTCAACCTTCTTCCCGGCGAGACGCGTACCGTCGAGATCCAGTGCGACGACGCCCCAAACAAGGCTTCCGCCGTGTCGATCCGGGGATGGAACGTGGTCAACGCCGTCATCAAGCTTCGTTGATTAGGGCCGCCGGATGCGGTGGCTGATCTAGCTCGCGGGTCCACGATGGAAGTCGGAGCCCGCGACATTCTTTCAGCAGTGGAGACGGTGCGTCATGCTGCACGGGATTAATCTGGAAGTCGCTGCCGAGTGGAACCGGCGGATGTTACTACAGATCCTTCGAACGTCTGGTCAGAAGACCCGGCGCGAGCTTGCAGCGGTCACCGGCCTTTCCATGCCGGCGATCGCGAACATCGCGGGTCTTTTGATCAAGGACGGCTTCGTCCGGGAATCCGGTCGGACGAGTGGTAACAGGGGCCAGCCGGCGATCCGACTGCAGATGGTGAAGGATCGAGCGATCTGCATCGGCGTCGATGTCAGTTCCTCCAGGATGCGCCTCGTTGCCGTGAATCTGGCCGGACAGGTCGTTCACCGACGGACACAGGCGCTAGATGTCGCCGACGAGGCGGTGGTTTGCGCTACGATCGTCGACGCCGTCGCTGAACTCACTGCCAGCGGGATCGTCGACGCGCGCAAGGTCATCGGCGTCGCCGTGGCGCGGTGTGGTTCTTGGATCGACCATGCAGATCGGGGTGAAGCCGCCACCAACGCGATCGTTAGGCTCGGTGGGCGCGCGGATCAGCCTGCCTCGGAAAACGAGCTGACTTTCGTCTCAAGCTACGATGCATTGGCGGCGATGGAGCCATTTCAAAGGACCGATCATGAGGCAGAGCGCTTCGGGTACGTTCATCTCAGTGACACACCCTCGCTCGTGACGGTCACTGGACGGTCCACGGGCCATCTTCATGTAGAGGCCAAGCGCATTCCGCAGGGTGCGAAAATCGCTGCAAGGTTGCACGCGGCAAGTGAAGCAAAGCCAACCGCCCCGACGACGAACGATGGCACTGGCACGGTGGCCGATTGCGCAGGGGATCTTCATCTCGCTCTGCACGAGGCATATGGCAGGTCGGTACCCACGACGTTGTACGTGGGAGGTTACGTCACGGATCTGGTTGCTGTCGATCTAGCCACGGCGCTTGGCAAACTCCGCGGAAGCGGATCGGTGGTATGTCCGGCAACCACCGCCGATTACGCCATCGCCATCGGGGCTGCCGCAATGCTGATCGAAGATCGCCTCATGCCTCAGGGCGTGCTTTGCCCGAAGATCAACGACGACATCGGGGGAGAGCTCGAGAGGCTGGGTCGATTCGGTTCCCAATCCAACAACTGTGAACCAGCTGACGGAGGGGTAGCGAATTGATCGCGTCTATCACGCTGTCGCCGATGAGTAGCGGTTCGGAAGGATGCGTGGATCGGCATGTTTCCGAACCAGGTTCTCAGTGCAACGTGATCCGCCGGGGTTCAATATGACCCTGCTTGCCGTGCTGGTCGCGGTGGGGACGCTCGTGCTTCTGATCTCCGTCGTCAAGCTGCATCCCTTCGTGGCGTTCCTTATCGCCGCAATCGTCGCGGCCCTGCTGCTCGGGCGTCCGATGACCAGCATCACCACCAGCTTGAACCACGGTATCGGTGACATGCTCGGCTCCTTGACCGCGATCCTGTGTCTTGGAGCCATGTTCGGAAGGATCGTCGCTGACAGCGGTGCTGCACGCAGGATCGCGGACACGCTGATACGCATTGCGGGGATAAAGCGGATAACGCTTGCCCTGGCGGCCTCCGGGTTCCTTGTCGGGATTCCGCTGTTTTACAACGTCGGCTTCGTTCTGATGGTGCCGCTCATCCTGTCGGTCCAGCAGCGCTCGAGCCTGCCTGCGGTATATCTCGGAATACCGATGCTGGCCGGTCTGTCGATCGCCCATGGGTTTCTGCCGCCCCATCCCTCCCCGACCGCCCTCGTCGGGCTCTTTGGCGCGAACATGGGTAGGACCCTCGTCTATGGGCTGATCGTTGGGATTCCTACGCTGCTGATTGCCGGGCCGTTGTTCGCCCATACGCTGAAGGGCATAGTGGCGAAGCCGCATATGTCCCGGCCGGACAGTAGCTCGCAAAGTCTTCGTGTTCCCGGCGTCGCCGCCAGTTTCGGGGTCGCGCTCCTGCCGGTCGCGCTGCTAGCCGGTGCAACCCTCCTCACGTCCTTTGACGGCATGCGGCCGGAGGTGCTGATGGCGGCTGCCGTCGCAGGCGATGCGAACGTGGTGATGCTCAGTTCGCTACTCATCGCGACCATCGTGCTCGGCGTTGCGCAAGGCAGGCGCGCTTCCGACATGTCCGCAGGCTCGGTCGACGCCATCAAGGACATCGCCGGCATTCTTCTCGTCATTGCAGGCGCTGGCGCGCTCAAGCAGGTGTTCATTGACGGCGGGGCGGATGTTGCGCTGGCCGGCTGGCTTTCAGGACTTCACGTTCCGCCTCTCGTTCTCGGCTGGACCATCGCCCTCGCAATCCGGCTGGCTCTGGGATCGGCCACGGTAGCAGGCCTGACCGCGGCCGGCATGGTGCAGCCGTTGGTGGCCTCGCAGCATGTCGATTCCAGTCTGATGGTTCTCGCCATAGGTGCCGGCAGCTTGATGTGCAGCCACGTCAACGACTCTGGCTTCTGGATGTTCAAGGAATACTTCGGACTGAGCCTGGCGGATACCTTCCGGTCCTGGTCGGTCATGGAGACCCTGGTCGGCGTGTTCGGCCTGATTTTCACTCTCATGCTGAGCCTAATCGTATGAACGATCGGTCCCTTTCGTTTCCATACCCCATGGAACAGACAATGCGGTGGTTCGGCCCGCCTGATCCTGTCTCATTGTCCGACATTCGACAGGCCGGGTGCACGGGCGTCGTCACGGCGCTGCACGAGATACCCAATGGTGCGGTGTGGCCTGTCGAGGCGATCGCGCATCGCAAGGCGCTCATCGAGCAGGCCGGTCTCAGGTGGTCGGTGGTCGAAAGCCTGCCGGTTCACGAGGCGATCAAGCTTGGCGGCCCGGGCCGGGATGACGCGTTGGCTAACTACAAAAAGAGCTTGGTCAACCTCCATGCATGTGGCGTCACGACAGTGACCTACAACTTCATGCCGCTTCTCGACTGGACGCGGACCGATCTTGCCTACGAGCTTCCCGATGGCGCGTTGGCCTTGAGGTTCGAACCAGAAGCGCTGGCGGCCTACGACATTCATATCCTGCGACGCTCTTCGGCCGAACGGAGCTATTCCGATCACGTCAGGGCTCGCGCCGCAGTCTATTTCGCTTCGATGGACAGCGCAGCGCGCCACTGCCTGGAGCGCACGATCATCGCCGGACTGCCCGGTAGCGAGGAGAGCTTCGGTTCCGCGGAATTCCTTGCGGCGATAGAAGGCTACGCACAGATCGACGCGCAGACGCTGCGCGAGAACCTTTTCGGCTTCCTGCGCGCGGTATGCCCGCTCGCGGACGACCTCGGCATGCGACTGGTGATCCACCCCGACGATCCACCTTTCGAGCTTTTCGGCCTGCCGCGAGTGGTCGGATCGGCGGACGACCTGGGCAAGCTGTTCGACGCCGTGCCCAACGTCTCCAACGGTCTCTGCTTCTGCGTCGGCTCTTTCGGCGTCGCCGCGCAGAACGATCTGCCCGCGATGATGCGCCGCTTCGGCGACCGTGTTCACTTTCTCCATCTCAGAAACGTGCGGCGCGAAACAGGTGGCGGATTCCACGAGGCCACACACCTGGGTGGGTCCAGTGACATGGTCGCGATCATGAAGGCTATCCGTTCGATATCAATGTCGGGACGGCGTTCGATCCCGATGCGTCCGGATCACGGTCACCGGATGCTCGACGACCTGAAAAAGTCGGGAAGCAACCCCGGCTATTCCGCGATTGGGCGGCTCAGGGGGCTCGCCGAACTGCGCGGGCTGGAAATCGGCATTGCCGCCCATGAAGGAGAATCGCAGTGAAGCGCATCGTCTTGAAGAGCGTCCTTCTGGCGGTAGTGGCGGGCGGAACGGTCCCCGGGACCGCACAGCAGGTTGACTGGGCTTCCCCGCGACTCCAGCAGCCGAAGTTGGATGCGTTTGGCCCCTACGACGCCGAGTTCATCGCTGGTGGGGACACCATATCGAAGCGCGCTCAGGGCTATGCCGAAGGCGAGCACATTCCCGCAGGCTCGGCATGGACGATGTCTGCCTGGATCAAACCGGCAAGGCTCGTACCTGGCCGGGTCGAGGTCGCCGGCGTCGGCAGGCCCGGGGACGATGCTTCGCGCTCGTTGGATCTGGTCGATGGACAATTGAGCTTATCAATGGGTGGACGATCCCTCCGAGGCGGTGGGCCGCTCAAGATCGGCAGATGGCACCGCGTGGTCGCAGTCAGCGACGGCGGAACAGCCCATCTCTACGTTAATGGACGCGAAGTCGGTAAAGCGCCCACGTCGGCGTCCTCGCCCGAAGCGCTGATAGTGCTCGGCTCCCGCACGCTCGGCAAGCCAGGCTATGTTGGCCGCCTCGCGGCTTTCGTTGCCGCTCCGCAGGCCTACTCCGCCGAACGGATACGTGGTGAGGCTGCAGTCGTGCCGGACGAGAATCTTGTCCGTTTCGAGACAAACAGCCCCAGTTGGCCTCTTCAGGTGCGAACGCAGTACGGTGAGGCCGTGCCGCAGCGTGCCTGGACCCTTCCGAAGGGCATCGCGCCGTTCTCGCACCCTCAGCCCTCGCCCGCGGTGGAAGGCAGCCCGCTGATTCCGGTTCGAGATGGCCTGTTCGCGGTCAACGGCTGGAGAATGGTCGAAGCTCCGAACGTCTCGAGCACGCCGAAGCTGCTATCGAGCCCTGGCTACGATGCGAGCACATGGTTTCACGCGACGGTCCCCGGAACCGCGCTGACGACCCTGGTCGATCGTGGGGTCTATCCGGACCCGCGCGTGGGACTGAACAACATGGCCATCCCCGAACGGCTAGCGCGGCAGGACTACTGGTATCGGACCGAATTCACCCTTCCTCGAACGGAAGAGGGCAAGAGGCAGCATCTTGTTCTGAACGGCGTCAACTATCATGCCGATGTCTGGGTCAATGGTCGACGGGTGGGGGACGTCAAAGGCGCTTTCGTGCGAGGTCGGTTCGACGTTACGAGCCTGCTGATGCCCGGTAGGTCGAACGCGATAGCGATCCGCGTATCCCCGCCGCCCCATCCCGGCATCCCCCATGAGCAGTCGATGACGGGCGGGCGGGGCGAGAATGGCGGCGCCATGATGATCGATGGCCCGACCTTCACCGCCAGTGAGGGGTGGGATTGGATACCCGGCATCCGCGACCGCAACACCGGGTTGTGGCAAGGCGTCGAACTGCAATCTACAGGTGCCTTGGCTATCGGTGATCCCGAAGTGTCCACGGATCTGCCCAAGGACGATAACTCGCTTGCGGATGTCTTCATCGACGTGCCTGTGACGAACATTAGTGATACCGCGCTGGATACGACCGTGAGCGCCGCCTTCGACGATGTCTCCGTCGCTCGCCGGATCAGCGTACCGCCTAGGTCGACCGTGACGGCGCGGTTCAACCCATCGGAACACGCCGCCCTGCACGTTCGGAACCCGAAGCTCTGGTGGCCAAACGGATATGGCGCCCCGGCGCTGCACCAGCTCAGGCTTGCCGTGAATGCTGGGGGCACGGTGTCCGATCGACGGCAGCTGTCCTTCGGAATGCGGAAGGTGACCTACGAACTGTCCTCGCTTGATCAGCACGGTGACCTGGAGCGCGTCGAGGTCGATCTCGCGGAGGCGAAGCGACTTGGGACCCCAATCATCGACGAGCGGAACGCGGCTCTTCGAAAGGTCCCCAACGGGTGGGCGAACTCGCTGCGGCCCGGTTCCGAGCTGTCACCGGCGGTCCGCAAGGTCATCAGCGACCCGCGCCTTTCTCCGAACCTCGTCCTGAGAGTCAACGGAGTCCGGATCGCGGCGCGTGGCGGCAACTGGGGCATGGACGAGATGATGAAGCGGGTGGAGCGAGAGCGGCTCGAACCGTATTTTCGCCTTCACCGCGACGCCGGTCTGAACATCATCCGAAACTGGATGGGCCAGAGCACCGAGGAGAACTTTTTCCAGCTCGCCGACGAATACGGCATGATGGTCCTCAACGATTTCTGGGAGTCCACGCAGGACAACAACGCGGAAGCCGAGGACGTCCCTCTGTTCTTGGAGAACGCGCGCGACGTCGTCCGACGTTTCAGGACCCATCCGTCTATCGTAATGTGGATCGGTCGTAACGAGGGCGTACCCCAGCCGATCCTGCAGACGGCGTTGCAGGACATGATCTGGGAGGAGGATGGAGGCCGACTTTACAAGGGTTCGTCACGGATCATAAACCTCGGCGGATCCGGGCCATACAACTGGCGTTCCCCGGAAGGCTACTTCACCGATTTCGCGAAGGGCTTCGCGGTCGAAGTAGGCACGCCGAGCTTTCCCACGCTCGAAGCGTGGCAGAGGGCGGTCCCCGGGGCCGATCAATGGCCTATAAACGACACTTGGGCCTACCATGACTGGCATCAGGAACGAGCGGTCTCGGTGGCCAGCTTCATGGATGCGATGAAGCTGCGCCTGGGGGAGGCGACGAGCCTGCCCGACTTCGAGCGCAAGGCTCAGCTGCTGAACTACGAGTCGCATCGTGCGATCTTCGAGGGCATGAATGCCGGGCTGTGGAAAACGAACAGCGCCCGCATGCTCTGGATGTCGCATCCCGCATGGCCATCGGCGAATTTTCAGATCTATTCGTCCGACTACGACACGCACGCTTCTTTCTATGGAACGCGTAAGGGGACGGAGCCCATCCATATACAGATGAACTTGCCGGATCGCAGCCTAATGCTCGTGAACACTACCAATGCCCCGTTGCAGGACGTCACAGTCACCGCTCGCATCGTATCGCCCAGCGGGCAGGAACTAGCCACGAAGTCGGCCGTGGTTAGCGCCGCAGCCGATGACATAGCCGACATACGTGATCTCGACATCGGTAGGGATGGTGGATTGAGGTTCGTCAAGCTTACGGCGACGAGCGCCAAAGGCGTTCTGTTGTCGGAGAACCTCTACTGGGATGCGAGCGATCCGGCAGCGTTTAAGGCGCTCGACGACCTGCCCAGGATCCGATTGGAGATCGCGTTTGGTGGCACGTCACCAAATTCCGATGCTGGGATCGACGTCATCATACGCAACACCTCCACCTCACCCGTGCTCCAAGCAAAGCTGACGCCGTTCGATGCGGCGGGAGTGCAGATACTACCTGCCTACTTCACGGACAACTACGTCTCCCTTCTCCCCGGCGAAACGAGACGACTGCGTCTGCAGATACCGGCTGACCGAAAGCTCTGTGAGCTTCGGGTCCGGGGCTGGAACGTCGAACCCGCGTCGCTTCCCTTTTTCTCCCGAAAGGGCGGCTGAAAACCGGGAGAGAGCGTCGGTTCGACCAGAGATCCGAATCCACCTCCACCTGCCCACCTTCGGCGAATGGCCGGCCAAGAGGGCCTGCCACCCACCCTTCTCGATCAGGAACACACACGACATGCCTGCTGAGCTGCTCACGACGAAACGAGTGGAGAAACCCTGGGGTCGCCACAGCCTCTACGGGGGCTTCACGGACCCGGCGGAGAACGATGGACCAATCGGGGAGATCTGGTTTCAATCCTCCGAACTGTCCGACCCGGAGCTTCTGATCAAGTATCTGTTCACGAGCGAAAAGCTATCCGTGCAGAATCATCCCTCCGACATGGAAGCCGCAAAACGTGGCCTTCCGCGTGGCAAGGACGAGTGTTGGATCATACTCGACGCGGAGCCAGACTCGACGATCGCTTTAGGTCCTTTGGAGCCGATGACCCGAGAGGTTCTGCGTACAAGCGCGGAAGACGGAACCTTGGAAGGCAGACTGAACTGGAAGCCGGCCCAGCCAGGCGACTTCTTCTATTCGAAATCCGGGGTCGTACACGCAATTGGGGCGGGTCTCACGCTGATCGAGGTTCAGCAGAACTCCGATACAACCTATCGCCTGTTCGACTACGGCCGACCGAGAGAGCTCCATCTGGACGACGGCGTCGCTGTAGCGGATCTCGATCCTTGGACGGCGGAGCCCCAAGGCGGGGTCGTCGAACCCGGCCGTGAGATACTGGTCGAAGGCCCGACGTTCGTTCTCGAACGCTGGACCGGCAGTGATCGGAGGATCGATATGCCTGGGAATGCCCGAGGCTGGCTCGTTCCGGTACGCGGCACGGGAAGCGTAGGCGGGATCGCCTGGAAGGCAGGGGAATGTCTTATCGTGACGGGAAACGAGGATCTGGTCGCATCGGACGATGCGGATCTCCTGTTCGCCTACCCTGGCGCGGCCCGGATTTGACCGGGCTAGAGGCGAGCGGACGCGACATGTCTCACGTCACTTGGGGTAGACGTGTTGCGTCGCGCAGCGACGATAGTGACGCCACGCTGTTCGCGGGTCGCCTGATGAGTGCGGCTCAGTGTTGAGTGGGCTTAGGGACAGCATGGTGTTCAGGATCCAGCATCAGCGGCTCCCGGCCGAGTTGATCGCCGGATGACCAGAAGATGCACTTCGTTCGACGTCGCCGAGGGGGCCGGGGTATCCCAATCGACCGTCTCGAAGGCCCTGCGCGGCAGCGAAGGCGTCAGTATCGAAAGCCGCCGACGCGTCCTGGAGGTGGCGGCAGTGCTAAACTATCGACCGGATCAGCGAGCGGTCAGCCTGCGAAGCAGCGCAACGGGACGTATTGCGGTCGTCATCCTAGGCGATCCCGGTGTTCGTGGCGCTCCGATCAACTCGTTCTACATGGACATTCTCGCCCACGTCGCGGCCGCAGCGGCTGACCACGACCAGGAGATTCTGGTTTCCTTTCAACATGATCCTGCCAATTTCTTCGCCAGCTACTGCCAAGACCGAATTGCGGACGGGATCATCGTTATCGGGACCGCAAGAAACTCAGCGGGCTGGAGGTTCTTTTCAAAGGCGCGATCCCAGGGCGAAAACGTCATCTGTTGGGGAAGTCCGGACAACGTCCTTCCAACGCTGAGATGTGACAATCATACAGGTGCGGCGACTGCTGTTCACCACTTGGTTGCGACGGGTCGCAGGCGCATCATCTTCTTGGGCCCAGGTTGGCGTCGCCAGCACGCGTATCGAGATCGCCGTTCCGGCTACATTAGCGTCATGACTGAGCAGCGTCTTCCAGTCTTCGAAGCACAGGCAAGATTGACGGGTACCCGTGAGCTTCAAGGATATGCTGCAACACTGGATCTGATGAACAACGATGTCTCGTTCGACGCCATCTTCGCGGCATCGGATGGACTTGCTGTGGGAGCGATGCAGGCGCTTAACAAATGCGGTCGCGTCATCCCTGAAGATGTTGCCGTTATCGGCTTCGACGGCATTGGTTCCGCACCATACACGGTTCCCCCGCTGAGCACGGTCGAGCAGAACGGCGCCGTTGCGGGCAGTTCCCTCGTTGAAGCACTTCTTCGAATGATAGCTGGTGAAGAATATAAGCTGCCAGCCGTTCCTGTAAAACTGATCTGGCGAGCGAGCAGTTGGGCATCCGCCACCAAGAAATCTTCTCTAAGTCAATACTAGACACAAGTAAAACTAGAATTCTGTTCGTTACCCACAATGTGCCACGAGGATTTGAAACGATGCACGTCAATACAGAGTCTGCTTTAGCGGCGGACGGCGATGCCAGCCACGGCTATGACGCACCCGACCTGCGCGTGTTTGTGTTCGCGCTGTTCTTCATCTTCGGCGGCATCACCTCGCTGAACGACATCATCATCCCCAAGATGAAGGAGCTGTTCACGCTCGACCACGCGACCGCGATGCTGGTCCAGTCGGCGTTCTTCCTCGCCTATGCGCTGTTCTCGATCCCCGCCGCCGCGATCGTCCGCAAGGCCGGTTACATGCGGACCGCGTCGATCGGCCTCGTGACGATGACCGCGGGCTGCCTGTTGTTCATCCCGGCCGCAGGGCAGGCGAGCTTCGGCATGTTCCTGTTCGCGCTGTTCGTGCTCGGTGCCGGCATCACCGTGGTGCAGGTCGTTGCCAACCCGCTGATCTCGGCGCTCGGCCATCCCAAGTCGGCGTCGAGCCGGCTGACCTTCGCGCAGGCATTCAACTCGCTCGGCACCACCATCTTCCCGTATGTCGGCTCCGCGCTGATCCTCGGCGGGCTGGCGACGGTCGATTCCTCGACGCTCACCGGCGCCGCGCTCGACACGTACCGCACGGAGTCGTCGCGGACTGTCGTCCACACCTATATCGGCCTCGCGATCGCGCTGCTGATCGTCGCTGCGGTCGTGTGGACCCGTCGCAACCGGCTCAACGAGGAGCAGGACCAGACCGGCAGCATCTTCCACGCGTTCACGTTGTTGAAGCGCCCGCGCTTCGCGATGGGGACGGCGTGCATCTTCCTGTACGTCGGCGCCGAAGTCGCGGTCGGCTCGCTGATTGTGAACTATCTGATGCAGCCGAGAGTGATGGGCCTGAGCGACGTCGGGGCGGGCAAGCACGTGCCGTTCTACTGGGGCGGCGCGTTGCTCGGCCGGTTCATCGGCGCGTACGTGCTGAACAAAGTGTCGCCGGGCAAGGTCCTCGCCGGCGTCGCGACGGGCACGCTGGCGCTGATCCTGATCTCGGCGAACACCGAGGGCGCTTTGTCGGGTTGGGCGCTGCTGGCGATCGGCCTGATGAACGCGGTGATGTTCCCGACGATCTTCTCGCTGGCCTCGGAAGGGCTCGGCAAGCGTGCCGCGGAAGGCTCTGGCGTGATCGCCACGGCGATCGTCGGTGGCGCGATCATCCCGTATCTGACGGGAATGCTGGCGGACAAGTCGGGCAGCTTACACTTCGCGCTGCTGCTCCCGGCGATCTGCTACGCGCTGATCCTGGCTTATGGGCTTTATGCTCGAGCCCCGGCCACCAAAGTTACGATTTAACTGGACGTTCGTTTACGAGACAGCGCTTGGCGCTTGATAGTGTACAAACAAGATCTGTTTTCCTGCCTAAAGTACTGCCTCGGGACCCTGACGGGACAGTCGAAAATTCAAATGCCAGTTAGGGTATACCCTTTTTTTACAGCCACAGCCTTCCCATAAATCTGTGCCGACCGTGATTTTGATATAATGATTTTGAGAACGGTTTTTGGGAAAATGGAGATCTCAGCCGCTCGGTAAGGCCGGTAGGATGATCCAGGCGGCGCAGCCCTAATCCGGCTCGCCACGTCTGCTGTCATGACGCCGGATATCGCCTTGTGACAGCCTATTCCGGCCTCATCAGAGCATAAAAACCCGAAAAGGCTGGTCCCTACCCATTTCTCAGCGGCGGATCGTACGGACCTTGATCACGGGCGAGTTTTCGGACGGCCTGGATCCTTTTGAGAAAGGCCGCAGCATCAGGCGACGTCCGCTAACGCCATGTGCCTTCCCAATAGCGGTCGGGCAGCTTCTCCTCCACTGTTGCCATTCAACGGCCCAATGTGTGGAAAACCCGGTCGTAATCACCATTGTGCGACAAACAGGTGATTTCGGACGGTATCATCTCGATCGTCGTAAAACGCCGTCGCCAACCCCGATTGGCGACTATCGTGTGTTTTACGACATGGGGGTGCGGCAGCTGCCGACCAACATACGCCGTTCGTCGGTAGTGACGTCCCCCCTGTTTTTGGTCCATTTTAAGCGAGAGTTTTCCGGCCTTGAGAAGCCTTCGGGCAAGGAGCTGGACATGAAGAAATCTTGGTACACAGACGAGCAGATTGCCTTCGCGTTGAAACAGGCGGAAACTGGTACACCGGTGGCCGAAGTCATCCGGCGGATGGGCATCTCGGAGCAGACATTCTACCGCTGGAAGAAGGTGTACGACGGTCTCGGTGTCGGCGAGCTGAGGCGCCTGAAGCAGCTCGAGGATGAGAACCGACAGCTGAAACAACTGGTTGCGGACCTCAGTCTGGACAAGCACATCCTGCAGGACGTCTTGTCAAAAAAGCTCTGACGCCTGGACGACGGCGCGAGCTCGTCGCGCACGTCCAGGCGTCCCACGCGGTAAGCGAGCGGCGCAGTTGCTCGGCGCTGGGCGTCGAGCGGTCGTCGGTGCGCTACATCTCGCACAAGCCGTATCAGACGCCGCTGGTGATGCGCATCCGTGATCTGGCGGCGACGCGAACGCGCTATGGCTATTTCCGGATCTACATCCTGCTGGACAGGGAAGGATGGATCGTGAACCACAAGCGCGTCTACCGGCTCTACCGTGATGATGGACTGAGCCTTCGGCTCAAGAGGCCCCGGCGCAACGTCAGCGCTGCCAACCGCGAGCGGCAACCTGCGGCGCTGGCGGCGAACGAGATGTGGTCGATGGATTTCGTCTCGGACGCCCTGTTCGACGGTCGGCGGTTACGAGCGCTGACCGTGGTCGACGCCTTCACGCGCGAAGCTCTGGCAATTGACGTCGACCAAGGCATTAAGGGCGAACAGGTGGTCGAGGCGATGGCACGGATCTAGTCGAACCGCGGCGCTCCCAAGACCATTCGCGTGGACAATGGTCCGAATTTATCTCGAAGGCACTCGACCGCTAGGCGTACGAGAATAGCGTGACGTTGGACTTCAGCCGACCGGGCAAGCCGACGGACAATGCCTTCGTAGAGTCGTTCAACAATCGCCTTCGCGACGAATGCCTGAACGCGCATTGGTTCCTCTCCATCGCCGACGCTCGAGCCAAGATCGAGGCTTGGCGACGGGACTATAACGAGAGGCGTCCTTACACATCTCTTGGCTGGATGACGCCGGTCGAATATGCTGCTGCCGCGGCCATCAAAGCGGCCGAATGAACGCCGGAAACTCACCTTCAGGTTGGATGAGAAACCGGGGGACCCTCAGGCGGAACACCACGCATCTTATTGAATTTAGATGGCAAATCGCCACCCAAGTTTCAGGCAAGCTAATTCCTTTACCTTCTGCTTTAATGACTTCCGAAGGACAAACCGATGTCATCCAGCGCCTTCCTCATCACATCTCTCCTGGCGATCGGTCAGGTCGCGCCCGCCCAGGTAAGGGAGGTCAGCCCGATTCAGCTTGAAAGCGACATTCCAAAGGATTGGCAAGAAACATTGCCGGTTCAGGACTTTGCCCTTCGCGACGTCATGATTCCCATGCGCGATGGCTTGAAGCTGCACACGCTCATTATCGTGCCCAAGGGAGCCGCAGATGCGCCGATGATCTTGCAGCGGACACCTTATGATGCGACGTCGATCATGGCCGGGAACAGTCCAAACCTACGCGACCGGCTATTTCCGGGCGATCGGATCTGGGCCGATGCCAAATACATCATGGTCATGCAGGACATACGCGGAAAGCACGGATCGGAGGGCACTTTCGTGATGACACGGCCGCCGATCGGCCCGCTCAACCCCACTCGCACCGACGATACGACCGACGCATACGACACGACCGACTGGCTCATTAAGAATGTCCCGGAGTCGAACGGCCGCGTCGGGATGATCGGATCATCCTATGGTGGCTGGACGGTAGTGATGGCCCTGCTCGGCCCGCACCCCGCGTTGAAGGTCGCGGCTCCCGAAAGCCCGATGATAGATGGCTGGATGGGCGATGACTGGTTCCACTATGGGGCATTCCGCCAGAACAATCTTGACTGGTTCACCACCTGGAACGGACGAAAAGGCAAGGGCGCATCGGTTTCCCGTGAACAGTCGGACGACTACCAGGAACTGCTCGATGCGGGCTCGACCGGCGATTATGCGGTAAAACACGGAATCGACCGACTACCTTGGTTCCAGCGTCTCTCGGCACACCCGGCGTACGATGCTCTCTGGCAGGGCCAGGCGCTGGACAAAATCGTGGCTGCGCACCCGTCGACGGTACCGACGATGTGGCTGCAGGGCCTGTGGGACCAGGAAGATATCTATGGCACGGTCCATAGCTGGGAGGCGCTCAAGGCCAAGGGCCTCGGGAGCACGAACCATCTCGCGATGGGTCCGTGGTGGCACAGCCAGATCAACAGCGCCGGCGATCATATCGGACCGTTCAAATGGGGCACAGACACGACCGCCTGGTTCCGCCAGGAGGTGCTGCTACCGTTCTTCGATACCTATCTGCGGGATCGAAAGCCTGCCCGGCCGACGCCTAACGTCATCATCTACGATCCCGGCGAAGACCGCTGGGACACGTTTGCGGACTGGCCCGGCGCTGGGTCCAACGCACTCACTCCCCTGTACCTTCAGGACGCAGGCGCCCTGTCGTTCGCAAAGGCGGCAGGTGGGGAAAACGGCTACGTCTCCGACCCATCCAAGCCGGTTCCATTCGAGCCGTTGCCTATCAAAATGGACGATCATGCCACGTGGGCTACTTGGCTTGTCCACGATCAGCGCTTCGTGTCCACCCGTCCGGACGTGTTGAGCTACCAGACGCCGATCCTCGACCATCCGGTTCGCCTCGAAGGCGCACCGATCGCCGACCTGTTCATGAAGACGACCGGCACGGACATGGATGTCGTCGTGAAAGTCATCGACGTCTACCCGCCGACCGATGCCGAGCATCCCGAATTGGCGGGCTACCAGCTGCCGTTCAGCCTGGACATCTTCCGCGGTCGCTATCGACGGAGTTTCGAGCACCCAAGTCCGATCCCGGTAGGTAAGGTGCAGGAATATCGGTTCCGGCTGCCGACCGTGAACTACACCGTGAAGCCCGGCCATCGAATCATGGTTCAGGTCCAGTCGTCGCTTTTTCCGCTCTACGATCGCAACCCGCAGACTTTCGTTCCCAACATCTTTTTTGCCCGTCCCAGCGATTATAGGAAGACGACGATGACGGTGGTCTTCGGGGGCGAACAGGCCAGTGCGGTCTTGCTGCCAGTTGTCGGAAGGTCGACCTCTAAACCGTGAATCGTCCTATAATTGCGGTGCTTCTCCCATGAATCGAAGTCTCTGCCTACCGCCGACACGCCTGCCCACCGAGATCTACTATTAAACGCGGGGAGCGCGCACTGAGAGCGCCGTTGCTGACGGCGCCCTCGCGTTGGCGACGCCGTTATCGCCGTCCGGCGGATTGCCGTGACGCCGCCAGCATCTGGGCTGCGATGGTGTCGAATAGACCAAGCTCATTGGTGCCTACGGTATATAGGTCGGCGTGCGAACGACCGGGGATGATCGTAACGGTGGCATCGATCCCTGCGGACTTTGCGGCCCCGTCAAATCGCCGCCCCGCGCTGTCGAGATAGAAGGTGTCGCTGCCGCCAACCCAAAGATGGATCCTGCCGACAAGCGCCTGTCGGTCCGCAGGGGTGAGACGGTCCAGGCTCGCGGCAAGATCGTAATGTGCCCGCCAGTACGCCGCGACGGTGCGGTCGACCGCCCCCGTTGAACGATCGAACATCGGTTGCGGGCGCCCATCCTCTCCGCGCGGCGAAAAGGTCCAGTCGAACGAGGCGAACTGGCCGCCATAGGAACCGAGCACGTCTTCGATCCGCGCCGCAGTCTCGAAGGCCGACGCTCTGCCCCTCCCGAACAAGCGGCAGTGGCTGCCCGTCGCTTCCGCGAAAGACGTTGGCCGCCGGCGAGTAGATGTCCGCCTGAATGAACGCGTGAAAGTCGACCGGGTCGGGCGAGGTCGACCATGTCTCTCCAAAGAGCCGCGGATGGGCCAGTTGGAGATGCAGGCTGGCCCATCCGCCTGACGAATGACCGGTCAGAAAGCGGGCTCCCGGGCGGGCATCGGTCCGATAGGTACGATCGATATATGGGAGAAGCTCGCGCGTGAACGCCGCGTCCCAGGGACCGTTGTTGACGCTATCGACGAACTCCGAGGTTCCGTTCGGCGTCGTCATGTCGGGGATCACCCATATCATCGGCGGCATCTCGCCACGCGCCATGAGGCGCTGGAAACGGACCGCGAACTGCGTCAGATTCCATGGTGGCCCGCCGAAACCGTGAAACCAATAGGCTACGGGATAACGCCGCCCGCCCGGCGTATAGCCGGGCGGCAGAACGACATAGCCCTTCATCGCGATCGGCCGGCCCCAGAACTCGGAGAGCGCCTCGCTCCGCACGGCGAAGTTTCGTATCGAAGGACGTGCCGCCGCGGTATTGGCGACGGCTTTCGCCGAGGCACCGATACGGAGCGTCCAGGGGTCCACGACCGGCAGTTCCTTGTCCAGCGACA
Source organism: Sphingomonas sp. OK281 (assembly GCF_900115295.1). Taxonomy (GTDB): domain Bacteria; phylum Pseudomonadota; class Alphaproteobacteria; order Sphingomonadales; family Sphingomonadaceae; genus Sphingomonas. Next base: position 56,589 of record NZ_FOVZ01000008.1, read on the forward strand.
AGGTTCCACCCGCTGGCAGATCGAGGATGGCGACAGTGCTCACGAGATCACCGCCTCCGCGACCGTCGCGTGCGTAGCTATGGTCTCGGTCGAGCACGACCTGGACGGCATAGCGGCCGGCCGGCGCGCGCTCGAACGGTTGCGGGAACGCCCGGACATCCGCGTCGAGATCGATCGTCTGGTCGGGTTTCAGAGCCCGACCGAAAATTGAGTTGAGCGATTTCAGTGGCTTGTGATTCACCGAGGGTTACGAAGACCACGAGGATCACATGGGCTGGACCAAAACCGCTCGGCGCGAACATGACAGAAGCGGGCTGCGCTATGCAAGCGACTGCACCGATGAAGAATGGGCTGTCGTCCGCCCGTTGTTGAGGCGGACCTCCAGGGTGGGACGGCCGCGCAAGCACAAGGCGCGGACCTTGTGGGATGCGATCCAGTATATCGCGGCGACCGGGTGCCAATGGGCGCAGCTACCCAAGGATTTCCCGCCCTTCACGACGGTGCAGTATCATTTCTACCGAATGCGCGACAACGGCCTGCTCGATGCCGTCAACGCGGTGCTGGTGGCATGGGTGCGGGTATCGGAAGGCCGCAGGTCTGAACCGAGCGCAGGCATCATCGACAGTCAGTCGATGAAGACCACCGAGGCGGGTGGACCGCGCGGCTACGACGCGGGCAAGAGGATCAAAGGTCGTAAACGCCATATCGTAACCGACACACTGGGCAACGTGCTGGAGGGCGTGGTCCACGGTGCCGATGTGCAGGACCGCGACGGGGCTCCGGGCCTGATCGAGCGGGCCTGCGACGCGTATCCCACCCTTGCCAGGGTGTTCGCCGATGGCGGCTATGCCGGACAGAAGCTCGAAGCGGCAGTCGCGCACATCGATCGGCTGACGTTCGAAATCATCAGACGGTCCGATCTGGCGGGCTTTGTCATTCTGCCCCGGCGCTGGGTTATCGAACGCACCTTGGCTTGGCTCAACCGGTGTCGGCGCCTTGCCAAGGACTGGGAGGCATCCATCGCATCGTCCGAAGCGTGGATGGTCGTCTCATCCATTAGGCGGATGACGCGCCGTATAGCCAAGCTCGAATTATGAGTCGGGCTCTCAGCTCGGGACACTAGCGCCTTGAACATCATTGTGATGCAACGATCGCAAAACGAACCCCGACGTTTTTTTCTGTTCGACGAAGGCTTCCAGGAACCGGATAGCATCCTGCCCGCGTGATGGCATCACAGCCATGGCTTGCCGTATGGTCATGAACCGTTCTGGAAGTATCCGGAGCCCCGTCGTTCGAGCGGCGTCGGCTTCCAGCTGCTGACGGACGCCAGCCGCGACATCGCAGTTGTTGTCCAGAAAATATTCGACGACTGCAGGTGATGTCGGCGCACGTTCGATCGTCGCCTGTTTTAACGTGCGGCTGAGAAACAGGTCGTAGGCGCTACCTTCACCCACGGCCAGCCGGACGCCTTCGCGATCAACATCCTCGTTCCGGAGGACCGGCGAGCCTTCTCTGACAAGATAGCACCCTTCGATCAGGACATAGGGATTAGTCAGCGCGACTTCGGCGGCGCGCGCCGGCTCGTGCGCAAAAAAGGCTATGTCTACCGCGTCGTCTCGCAACCCAGCGAACGCCTTGCCGGCCGCATCATAGGGAATGAGGAGGCACGGAACTTCGAGTTCGGCGGCAAGCGCTTCCCCAAGATCAACGGAAACGCCATGAAGCTCTCCGGTATCCAGACTCCGTCCTGCAAGGATAGGGTTGCCAAGATTGATGGCGACCCGCAACGTTCCTGTCGGCGCAAACGCCGCTCGTAGCTCAGAGTTCATCTTTTCGTCCTTCGTTTTGGGCCATGGGTAGACATGCAACCGGACGTCCTTTCCCCATACCGAATGCATGTTGACCTCGGCGCGAGGATATCGTCGTGAATTACCGCTAGCCTCGTGAAATCCTGCTGCTTCAGAAGGACACCTGGACCCGAGTGTAGACCGTGTTCCCATCGTCACCTCCGATGAACGTGCCGGTCCGGTTGTTCGTATGCCATGATATGCCGTCGAGCGAGAGGCGCACCCAGTCCATCAGATACCAGTTGGCTCCCAAGGTGGCGGACCAGCCATCGGCGCCCGTCAGACCCGAATAGTCGAGCCGATCATAACGCGCGGCTATCTCGACCGCGCCAGAGCCTCCCTCGGCGATCGGGTGTAGTACACGCGGCTTCGACCACGTCCCCGTCCGCGCCACGTAAGGGGCCTTCTCTCCGGTCAGGTAGTAACCGGTCGAAATCGACCCAGCGGTCACCCCTGCCCCGACTTCGCCACGGGCGTAAAGGTCGCGCTTCGCATATTCTCCGAACATCCAGAGCGACTTCCACGTTCCGCCCGCCTCGAACCCAAAGGCGTTGCCGTGATCCGGGTTGAGTAGGCTCATTGCCTGCGTCGTGACGAGATCGTTGAAGCGACCGCCAACCTGTGTCGCGAGCGCAACCCCCGTGACGCCCGAGGAGAAGTTCTCGCGGTAGGCCCAAGTGCCAAGATGAATAATGGCATCCTGCGAGCGCCAGGGGTTCCAATGGACCCGGCCGGTAAACGTCGCGCTGTCGCTGACGCTTCCGTTGGTGCTGACGTCGTTTCCTGCGATCTGCACGGCGGCATGCCACGTGGGGGCGAATGCCTTGAGCGTCGCGCCCAACCCGAACGACCCCTTTCGTGGCGCGGTCGCCAGCGCGGCTGCGCTACGTTCGAGTAGCGGAAGGCTGTCGGAACTCGATGCACCGTCAAAGGACCGGTCTGTCAGGCGGTTGCCAAGCGACAGCTCCCAACTGGCTTTTCCCCATTTGTCCGTCAGGGCGAGATACGCGCTCCGGAGTGCTGTCTGATTGTTCGCGAAATCCGCTTCGACCAGATAGGCGAGCTTGTCGCCGGCGCGTCCTTCGACTCCGAGGCGAACCGAACGCGCTTCGGTGCCGGTGATGTTGCGAGCGTCGAAACGCGAGCCGAAGGTCGTCGAAAGGTCCAGCAGGGCTCGCCCCCGCAGGCGAAAGGCGAATCGCCCGTCTTGGCTCACGACTTGCGGGAGGCCCTTTTTCCAGTCGAACACCTCGTCTCCACCGGCGACCTGACCGGATTGCGACGGTGATGTCAGCGGGTCCGATGGAGGCCGCAGCGCGGCATTACCTGCGGGAACCTGCCGGAGCGCGTCGGCCCGTTCGGCGCGCCTGGTGCCGCCCTGCGCGAGTTCACGAGGCATGAGCGTTGTTGTAGAACTTGATTCGCGTGCCTGCGACCGTCCCCCGTTCGTAGCGGAAATGGCCTGTACCGAGCGTTCTAGCGCATCGATACGCGCCTGTTGCAGCTGGAGCAGGATCGCCTGTTCCCGCACCAGGCGTTCGAGCGCGGCGTCCTGTGCCCGTGCCGGCGTAACGGCGACGAGAGCGCTGGTCGCCACGATGGCAGCCATGAATCGTAGCATGATCAGGCGGCCGCACTGGGAAGCGACATCATGCCCATCCAGAACATGCTTCGATGGCCGACATCGACGTCGTACTTTCGAACAAAGGACAACGTCCCGTCATCCGCGATACGAAAGACCGATAGCCCGGCCGACACCCGCCGCAGGGTGTCCCTGTCGCGAACCATCACAGGCAGGTTGTGCTCTGCCACCAGCATTCGCCCACTAGGATCGATATGAAAGGTACGGGGGTGGATGCCGTGAGTATCCACGTGCTGGATCGCGCGAGGTTCACCGGTGCGCTGATCGATCGCGTAGACGACGATGCCGTTTAAGCCACCCTTGAAGACATCGGTACCGTGCGTCGACTCGGTCTGTTCGGCACGATTTGAGCCGTAGACGAAGCGACCATTCGGATGAACGTGGATCGGGCCGGCCGCCTGGCGAGCCGGCCCTCCGCCCGACGACGGCAATGTCGAGGTCCGGTACAGCAGTTCCGGCTCTATCGAGCCGTCGCGCATCCGTAACAACGCGATCTGGTTCTGCGTCTCTATCGACAGATAGACCCACGGACGCGTTGGATGGAAATCGAGATGCCGTGGCCCGAAATTCCGGCCACCATCGGGAGCGATTGATCGTTCGTTCGCGATCCGGCCGTCGTGATAAGCGAAGAACTTCAGTGCGCCTGGCTCTTCGGCGTGGATAGACGTTCCCTGGTTACCCCGAGTCACCAGGACTGCTAGCCGATTGTCGGGCGATACCCGTGCCTGATGCCCGTAGATTCCGAAATCGACTACCGCATTCTGCTCGACTTCGGTTCCGGCGGTACCGTCCAGGTTTATGCGGTAGATCCGCATCGCGCTCGGCTTGTTGAACGCCACCAGGACGTGGTCCGAAGGGACGTCGGTGCTGACGTGGATCGGTCGCGATGGCAGAGCGACGGCAGGGCCGTGAAGCGAGAGCGCACCACTTTCCAGCGAGACGCGCAAAGCTTGCAGATGGTGCGAACTACCGGCCGAGGCTCCGTTGCCAGGGCCGGTGTCGCTGGTGATTGCGTACAGGAACTGCCGCGTCCGATGTGGCCACACATATTGTACGGCGTCAGGCAACGTTACGGTCTCACGAGGCGTCAGCGTCAGCGCCTTCACGTCGACGTCATAGAGTGTGAGGCCGGCCCCCACGTTGGCGTACAGGACGACGCCGTCATCTGCGCCGGCGATGCTGCGACGGGCATACGCCGTAGCTGGCATAGCGAGGCAGCTGGCAATGGCAGTCAAGACGGTTCTCCGGTCGGTCATGGTGACGTCCCCCGATTGTTGATTGGAATGAGCTGAAGGCCGCGGTTCAGGCGTCGCGGATGATCCGCTTCAGCAGAAGCGAGAAGACGACCGAGGCGGCCAGGAAACCGCTCATCACGAGCAGGCCCGCCTCGAACGAGCCGGTCCTGTCCTTCATGTAACCGACGATCATCGGTCCGAAGAAACCGCCCGTCGTTCCGATCGTGTTAATGAAGGCGATGCCGCCGGCAGCGGCCACGCCGGTCAGGAACTTGGTCGGGATCGACCAGAAGATCGCGCGGGCCGCAGTGACACCGACGAGAGCGGCGGTGAGGCCGAAGAGAGACAGATCAAAGCGCCCCGTCGAAATCGCTATGAGAAAGCCGATGACCGCAAGCAGACAGCACAAAGCGAGGTTAGAGATCTTCCTGTTCGACTGGTCGGCAAAGCGTGCCCATATGATCATGCCTATGGCTGCTGCCAGATAGGGCACGGCGGAAATCCAGCCTATCTGCATGTCCGACAGATGCTGCTCCTTCAGGATCAGCGGTAGCCAGATCTGCACACCGTAGGATCCCACAGTGAAACCGAGATAGATCAGGGTGCACAACCAGACCCTTACATCTCTCAAAGCAGGACCCAGGCGGCGTATGGCCTGCTCGCGCTTTTCGTTCTCAAGGCTCGCGATGATGACGTCGCGCTCCTCGGGCGTGAGCCAGGTTGCTTCCTGCGGACGATCCGACAGAAGCCGCAGCACGAAGAAGCCGATAATGACGGCGGGGAAGCCCTCGATGACGAAGAGCCACTGCCAGCCGGCAAGTCCGAGCGCACCGTCGATACCGAGCATCATGCCACCCAGCGGCCCACCGATCACCGATGATATCGGGATGGCGACGAGGAACCACGACAGAATCCTCGCTCGATACTCGGCTGGAAACCAAGCGGAGAGGAAATAGGCTATGCCCGGAAAGAAGCCAGCCTCGGCGACCCCCAGCGTGAAACGCATTATGTAGAAGCTGATGGGTCCCGAGACGAGGCACATCCCGCAGGACAGCACGCCCCATGATATCATGATGCGCGCTATCCAGCGCCGTGCCCCGAACCGGTAGAGCAGCATGTTGCTTGGTATCTCGAAACCGCAATACCCGATAAACAGGATGCCCGCGCCCCACCCGAACTGGGTTGCGGTCAGGCCAAGATCGCGGTTCATCTGAAGCGCGGCAAATCCGATGTTCGTCCGGTCGAGAAAATTGAAGACGTATCCGAGCGTCAGGATCGGCAGCATCCGCCATATCACTTTGCGGAAGGCAACAGCCTTCAAGGTTTCGATGTCTGCTTCGGAACCGGACGATCCGTTACCTGGGTTGGCACCGTTGGCCATGAGTATTCCCTCTCGTGCCTGCCCAGTTTGCCGGGGTCTTGGCCATGCCGAGGTTCGCTCGGCGTCGAATGCGGTCTAGACGGCGGCGGACACGCCTTTGCCCAGCGTCCTGAGTTCGGACAGGAGCGTAGGGTTGAGCCGGATTCCATCCTGCCGTGCCCGTTTCAGATTCCGATTTTCGATCTCGCCCGGCAACAGCACAGGTGCAGCGGCATCGGCGGGCGGGGTCGAATGCAGGATCTCGGCGAAGTCGTTCATCCGTGACGACAGCCAGTTGCTCGATCCTAACCGCTTGGTATCGATCAGCAGGAAGTAGTGACCGAGATCCTGAGGCTGCTCGGGATTGTCTACCCAGGACTTTACGTGAGTCAGATAGGCCGCCCCCGAGAGGAGCCCCGCGAGCAGATCTACGACGAGCGCCAATCCGTATCCCTTGTGCCCACCGATTGGCAGGAGGAACCCGTTGAGCGCCGCGTTCGCGTCGGTCGTCGGCTTGCCCTCCTTGTCTGTCGCCCATGTGTCGGGAATCGGCTGGCCCGCTGCGGCCGCGTTGCGAATCTTGGCACGCGCTGCAACGCTGACGGCCATGTCCAGGATGATCGGATCGCCCCCTGGCGTGGGAAAGCCGAAACCGCAGGGGCTGTTGCCAAGGCGCGCCTCCCGCCCGCCCCAGGGAGCGATGGTCGTCGTGGCGTTGCTACCGATGAGGCTCGCGAATCCTTCCTGTGCTGCAAAGTAGCAATAGGGGGACACCGGGCCAAAGTGATTGCTACCGCGCGCTAGAGCCAATCCGATGCCGGTTTCCGATGCGGCTTTCATCGCGGCCCTAAGCGCATGCATGCCAACCAAGGGTCCTACGCCGTTGTCTCCATCGACGCGGACGATGGCCGGAGCCACGGTCTCTACCGCGATGTTGGGTCGGGCGCTGATCCCATCGATCCGCAAGCGCTCGCCGTACGATATGATCCGCCCAACTCCGTGGGTGCCAAGACCGAACATTTCTGCGAGCACGAGGACACGTGCCGCTTGCCTCGCGTCGTCGGCGGATAATCCCAGACCTCGGAGCGCAGCGACAGAAATGTCTCGAAGTGCGTCCTCAGTCAGAACTTTGCTCTCGATGTCTGTCATGGCGTCGGGCTCTCCATCTTCGACATGCCTCGTCGCGGCTCCGCGTCGGCAAATCTGATTTAATGTGAGCCTGTCCTACCGGTTTGACCTGGCCGGAAAAGCTAGGCAAAGCCGCTTTCAAAGCTCAGGAAACCTGTTCAGTGGATACCCAATTCCTCGCTGGCTTCGTGGCGTTCGCCCAGCATGGTTCAGTCGTGGCGGCAGCACGCCATCTTAATATCGCGCCGAGCACACTGGCGCTGCGGATCCGATCGCTGGAAAAGGATTTGGGTTTCGCGTTGATGACGCGGTCGGGGCGTATTGCCCGGCCGACGTCGTCGGGAGCGGCCGTAGCCCTTAGAGCCGAGGCAATTCTACGCGATCTTCGCGAGCTCAAGATGCTGTCGGACGAGGCGGAACCGCATGGTCAATTGAGACTCGGCGTCGCACAGACAGCAATAACTACGGTGCTGTGTGACGTACTTCCGGAGATCGCGCGAAAATATCCAAATCTCGAGATTACCGTTCAGAAAGGATCATCATCGCAGATATTCGCGATGGTGAACGATGCCAGTGTCGATGGAGCATTCCTGTTCCACCCACCGTGGACATTGCCCAAGGGCTTTGTCTGGCACGCGCTACGTGAGGAGAAGTTCGTCGTCATAGCTGACGGCGCAGAGGAAGAGTTAGACCCCTTGATGCTGTTGAGGGAGCGTCCCTTCGTTCGCTACGATCGGTTGCTATGGTCGGGGCAGATCGCCGAGACCTTTCTGCGGCGCGAGCGCATTCAGCCGAATGAGCGGGTCGAGTTGGACGCGCTGGACGCTATCGCAGTCCTTGTCGATCGTGGGCTTGGGGTCTCACTCGTTCCAGACCGGTCCATACCTTGGCCGGCGGGACTGGGAATTGTTAAACACGGCCTCGGCGCTCTGGCGCCGGTGCGGAACCTAGGGTTACTTTGGCCGATCAATTCAAGCTATGACCGGGTAATGGACAAGATACTGCAAGAGGTCTTGACGCTAGAACGCAACCAAAATCAGTAGAGGTCGCTCTCATATTCTTCCAGGCCAAGAAAACGCCGTAGGAGCTTCACGTAGCACCGATGATATCATCATCAAAACTGAAATTCAGGGATACCATGGGGGGGAGCTTTTGGAAGCTACAAGACGATCGCTCAAAGTCCAGAGCTTGACCGTGTACCACGGATAATGTCGAAATCAAACGAACCTGGTTCTGCTTTTCAGATGTCTGGATCGGCAATGCGTAAGCATAGCGCTCTAACCAACGCGTCCAGCGCCGGCGCCATATGGCGCTGCTTGGGGGTAACAAAGCTAGAATCTAGAGAATGGGGCCAACCACGCTTGAAGAAGCGCCACAAGTCGTGCATCCGCTAGGTGGTCGGCAGACCGCAAGTGGAGCGGCTCTAGCCACTGGGCTCTACGGGCACGACACCTGATCGACGGCGGCGCGATCCATCGATCACTCGATCGGACTACATTGGCAGGGTCGCTTCGAGGCTTCCGGTATTTCGTCCATCCTTCCGGTGTCGGCGGTGAACGTCGTCAGGATTTATGCGTATTTGGGAGACGACATTCGCAAGAGCACCGCTATGTGCACTGGGTTCGATCACCCCCCGCGCTTAGACGAATGGTAAGGAATTTTTGAGATCGTCCGAAACGAGTGTGCTGATCGCCCCGAGCTATGGCCGACGGGCTGAACCAGGCGGTTCGGATGGTGCAGCCCATTCTCGGTGTCGTGCGATCGCGTACATCTGGCTGGTCATGTCCTTCCACAACGCCGTTCGATCGCCGTTCCGTGCGTAGACTTGCGCCATGCTGTGCGTCGCGCCCGGGACATAGGTGAAGTCGGCGCGTCCACCGACCTTGCGGAAGGCGGCTTCGAGCCGGCGGACGGATCCGTCTAGATAATAGGAATCGAGCGCGCCGACCGTGAGGTGGACCTTGCCGTCCAGATCCCTCTTCAGGCGCGGCCAGTCCGTCTCGATGCGGTGACCGATATCATAATGGTCGCGCCAATAAGCCGCTACCTGCAGGTCGATCGCCCCGGTAGTGCGATCGAACAGGGAAGCGGGCGTGCCGTCGGAACTGCGCGGGGAGAAAACCCATTCGAACGAACGGAGCTGTCCGCCGTCAGGGCCCAAGACCGCTTCCAGCTTCGCTGCCTGCTCGATGGTCGTCCGGACGGTGCCCCGATCGCGTTCCAGCGGGCGCGCTGCGCCGGTGCCATCTCGGTACATGTTCGCACCCGACGCATAGAGGTCGACGCCGGTGAAGTTCCGGAAGTCAACGGGATCGGGTGAGGTAGGCCAGCTTCCACCAAACGATGCCGGGTGCTGTACCATCGTCCACAAGGCGAACCAGCCGCCCGAGCTGTGACCGGTGAGGAAGCGCCCCGATGGTTTCGCATCCATCCGGTAGCGGGCCTCCAACGCAGGTATCACCTCGCTGACCAGCGCCTGCCCCCAGGGTCCGGTGTTGACGCTATCAGCGAACTCGGTCGTTCCGATCGGAGTTGCGAAATCGAGCGACACCCAGATCATTGGCGGGATGACGCCCGTCTTCATCAAATGCCACTGGCTCGACAATTGCTGGCCATTGAGCTTGTGGTTCGCGCCAAAGCCTCCAGCCATGTAGATCGTGGGATAGCGCACGCGAGCCTTGGGATCATACCCAGGTGGCGTTAGCACCCAGGCGGCGATGGTCTGATCGGTACCGCGAAAATGCGTCAGCAGGGGCGAAGCGATTCGCTCGTCATGAAGATGCGGCCGCGACGCGGTGATCTGTTCGGCGGCGTGTGGCGGCAGTCCGGTAACGTCGAACTGACCGGGTTCGGGTGCCTCTATGTGGTCGAGCGGGATCGACGGCATCGACGCGAGCGGGAAGCGAACGGTCACTACCTTCGAAACCAGGTCGCCGCTTCCCCGCCCGCCATATCCATAGCTCGCATCGCGATCGAGCACCGCCTGCACCCGGTATGCGCCCGGCGTCAGGGTGGCAAAACCCTTCGGGAACGCTGTCTCGTCCGTATCGATCGTGACGCTGTGCCCAATGCTGAAACCAGCAACATCTCGAGCCGCTACGAACACGGCGTCAGGCCCGATATCCACCGTCTCGTCCTTCGCATTGTCCGACGTAGCCGGTTCCGCGAAAAGCAACAGCCGTCCGCGGGCATGGATGGCGACGTCGGGCGGCAAGGTAACCGTAAAGCGGGTTTCGGGAAGCGTGGCACCCAGCAGGGCGAAGGCAGAGACGAGAATGAGCAAGCGGCGCATGAAGGTCCTATCGATGGTCGGGCGATCCGGATGTCGGAACCGGATGCGCGATCCGAAGCTAACATATGTGTCTAATTCGCTATTTCCACTAGTCGACAACTCCGACCGATCTGCCCCTTCCCCGATGCGTGGAGCAAGGACGGCGATGGTCTGGATCTCGAATTCGATGGCAGATGCCAATCGAAAGAACGGACGGGGAGAGATCGCCGGCGAGTTGCGTACTAGGTATACGCGAGGCTATCTGGTGCCATTCCCTGTCGACCCGGTGTTCTTTGCTGACCGCGCTGCCCGCACATTCTTCGATCAGGTCGCAAATAAAGGGGCGGTGATGATCGTGACCATTTCCTCGGAGCGACCGGCACGCTTCAATGAGATGAAGCGCCGATTGGAGGGCGTCAGGCACAAAGCGCTGACGCAGGCACTCCGCCGGTTGAAGCGTAACGGACTGATCGCACGCCGAGTTCTCGCGACGTCGCCCGCTGCCGTGGAATATTCGCTCACGCCACTAGGACATTCTCTGCAAACACCGTTCCGGGCCGTGTATGACTGGTCGATCGAACATCGTGACGAACTCGAAGACGCTAAACGGTTCTACGACGAGAGGCAGTCGGATTGCCCCCCGATGGAATCATGAGAATGGATATAGCACCGAAAGTTCAGGATAAGTTCGACGTAGCTGTTCAGTGCCAGTCGGACGCGCGTGGGCCACGCAAGCGTGCTCGACGGCTGCCCATTGATCCGCAGCTTGTCGAACGCGTCGAGGTAGAACGCCAAGAATATCTCGTTGCACCGGCCCTGCAGATACCAAGCAATGGGGGCCAGCGCCGGCCACCAGTTCTCCCAATGTGGATTTCCGGTTCCCCGCCAGGTCAAGGCAAACGTGACTAGCACTACTTTGGCAGGTTGAAGGAACCGGTTGGGATCGTCGTTGATTCCGGTGGCATGAAGGGCTGACCGGGACAGTGCGTGATGGTGTCGAGCGATAGCTGGCGAGAGGATCTAGAGAGTTGGCTGGCGCCGTTTCCCGAGGGATTGACGCACCCGGCGCAACGGCGGATGTGTCCGGCGTACATTGCCGGCTCCGCCTGTTCCTGCCTGAAAGCTGGACAGACGATCCGGCGCGAATGAAACGCGCTCGGGTCCCGGCGGAGCGGCAATTGGTGATGAGCAAAGCCCGACATCGCCATGGCGGAGATAGACCGAGTGATGGCCGCAGGCGCCCGCTTCGGATGCGTGCTGGCTGATGCGGAGTACGGCCCAGGAGCGGCGTTCCGTCAGGCTTTGAGCGAGCGAGGACTGTCTTGGGCGGTCGGCCTGTCGTCTCGACAAACCGTCTACGCGGCCGATGTCGAATTGACCTTTCCGGCAGCACGCGGCGGAAGGCCGCGCAAATACCATATCCCCGACCAAGCACCGGTATCAGTTGCGGATATCCTAGCCAGCGAGGCGTGGCGGAAGGTCGCATGACGCCGCGGCACCAAGGGGCGGCTCATATGCCTGTTCGCCGCCCGGCGCGTTCGGATCGCCGAGGGCCACCGCCATCGTATGGCCGACAACCGCGTTCAGGCCATGCCTGGGGAGGAGGTCTGGCTGGTTGGCGAACGCCGTTCGAGTGGCGAGCGCAAAAACTATGCTTCCAATTTCCCGCCCGATACGCCGCTGCGTCAGCTAGCCGCTACAATCAAGGCGCGATGGGTCTGCGAGCAAGCCTACCAGCAACTAAAAGAGGAACCCGGGCTCGACCATTTCGAGGGTCGATCATGACCAGGATTGCACAGACATGCCTTGATGACGATGCTCGCCGACGCCTTCCTGCAATCCCGCCGCCTCAAGGCCGCGGGGCGGAAAAAAGAGTCGGTTGACCGCCTCGCAACCGATCCTGCCGGCGATCAGGCAGGCGATCCTCGATCGGCTAGCAAGACCGCCACCTATGCAGTGCCCGCACTGCCATAAGCCGCTGGCAACCGCCGACGAACCAACTCTGCCAAAGTAGTGCTAGGGCTCAGACCCACTCACAGCCAAAAGGCGACAGCCGTGGCGAGTGCGACAGCTGACAGGAAGTTAGCCACGAGCTTGTTGTACCGGATGGCGACGCGGCGGAAGTCCTTCAGGCGACAGAAGGCGTTCTCGACGAGGTGGCGGCTGCGGTATCGCTGTTTGTCATAGCCGATGGTTCGCTTTCGGTTGCGGCGCCCGGAGATGACGGGGATAGCACCAACTTCACGGAGCGACCGGCGCAGGCTATCGGCATCGTAGCCTTTGTCGCCGAGCAGGTACCGCATGCGACCGGCGCGGTCGAGGAGTGCGGGCGCGGCTTTGATGTCGCTGACGTTGCCTGGCGTCGGCATCAGCGCATAGGGACGACCAACGACGTCGGTGAGCGCATGTATATTCGTGGTCCAGCCGCCCCGCGACCGCCCGATCGCTTGCGCCGAGCGCCCCCTTTTGCGCCGAACGCCGCGCGTTGGATCTTGATGTACGTGCTGTCGATCGCGGTGCTCTTGGTCACCACGCCCGCGTCGACCAGCGCAGCGAGCAATTGCAGCCAGAACCCTCGCTGCGACCAGTGGTTGAAGCGATTGTAGATCGTCGTCGAAGGACCGTAGTCCGCCGGGCAGTCGCACCACCGGCAACCGACCTTGAGCACGTGGATAATCCCCGAGATCACCCGCCGGTCATCGACCCGCCGGGCACCAGGCTGGTTCTTCGGCAAACGCGGCTCGATCGCCGTCCACGCTCCGTCAAACAACCAGAACAATGCCATCTACTGCCTCCATCGTCACATACTTTGTGAATCAGGAAGCTCTACCCAGATCAATAGCCTGATTGGGTTGAGCCCTAGCGTTGTTTAGCGGAGAGGCAGCGCTCTGCCCTCTTGATGGCTCGGCCTACAGCCCTACTCCCGAGGCAGTTGATAAGCTAAACGGTGCCGCCTTTTGAGAAGGATCAATGACCTAACGGGCCTACCCTGTTGAGGATGAAAAGAATGACAATCGACGTTATCAATATCAATGCAGCGGTTCTTTATCGAAATCCTGGTAAGTATTCGCTGCAGATTTTATCGCCCGACAATGCTCCTGAAGCGAAAGTCACGATCACCCGCGTGACCATGGCTCCGGGAGCCTTATCGACAATGCACAGCCACGATCACGCCGAGCAAATCTGGATAATCGAACAGGGCGAGGGTACGGTCTTGCTCGCTGACGGAATGTCATCAGTTGTTTCGGCTGGTCAGCTGGTTCGAACGCCTCCGCGAACCGAACACGGCTTGAAGAACATCGGTAAAATTGAATTAGTCTATTTGTCTATAACGACGCCACCGGAAAACATGGCAAAGTTCTACGTCGATCATCAACCCCGAAGGCTATAGCAGCCCGGATCATACTACTCGAAACGGTCATAATCGAGTACGGTGTCCGCGTAGTTGCTGCGATGATCGACGCCGGTTGATCAAGCTCTCATCCGCGGCTTGCGGAGCGGCGCAGGGTTCTCGAAGAGGAAGGCTGAGCGGAAAGCCTGGGAGCGGATCAGCTTTCCAGACGGGTCGTCGAGGCGCTTTCCCACAACGTGTTCCCGAATGTGTTTTTCCGAACTGCCAGTTAGTGATTAAGAAACGTGACCGCTGCGGGTGCCTGGAGTGACCGGTTTTCGGCGGGCTGTTTCGATCTGCGCGACGGCCGAGATCGGGACTGCTGCAAACCGGCAGCTTCGTGACGCACGGTCGGCGGCTCCTGCAGATCCGGACGTTCGCGCCGTCACGAGGGAACGGCGATATCTGGTCGACTGCCACCGGAAACTCGTGGGAACATTGCGGCCGTTCCCGCAGCAGGGGTCAAACAGCAACTACCGACGAAAGCCGCCGTTCGCGATCTTTGCCGCATCACGCCGTCAAGCAAGCAGCTTTGGCCGCTAACTGCCCGACAGCTCTCGGGTCCCCCGCAAAGGCGGGGGCCGGCATCCTCCGCGGGACCATTGGTTCATTCCGTCGCGAGCCACGCCCCAGCATCGATCACATCGACCGGCCCGCCTACCAGCGTCCGCAGGACCCGTTCCACGTCGGCAAGCCGATCACCGCCAACCATCTCGGCCCAGGTCCGCCGCAGATCGTCTAGAATGGCTTGGCCCTGCGCCAGCATATCCTGGCCGTGTGACGTGAGCAGCAGCGGCCTGCGCCGACCATCGGCAGCATCGATCGCGCGCGTGACATAGCCCCGCGCCTCCAGCGTCGCGATCGTCTTGGCCGCCGCCTGCTTGGTGATGCGCAGCTTGCCCGCCAACGCCACCGCACTGTCCGTACCGCCCTGGATCGCGCGCATCGCGAATTCATGATTTGCGCGCACGTCGGGGTGTCCCCGCTTCGCGAGTTCGAGCGTGGCCGTATCCACCATCGCCCGAAAGCCGCCGAGCAACAGCAGTGCCAGGGCCGGTCCCGGCGGTACGCTCGACGGCGGCGTTGCGAAAGGAGGCGGAATAGGCACACGCCTAATAGACAACCCTATTGACTAAATGCAAGCCGAAGCAGATAGGCAACCTGGTTGTCTTTCAACGCGAGGAAATGCCAGATGCCTATCAACCCTGCCGGCCGCACGATCCCAGCCGCCACGCATCATCGCGGCGGCGTAAATGCCGCGGACATCCACTATGTCACAGCTGGCGACGCCGGCACTCCCGTACTGCTGGTCCATGGCTTTCCTGAAAGCTGGTGGGCGTTCCACGGCCTGATTCCGCTGCTTGCGCGCACGCACCGCGTCATTGCGGTGGACCTCCGCGGATTCGGCGATTCGAGCGCGGCGGCCCCCGAGGACGACAGCACGACAGCGGCCGAGGATTTGCATGCGCTGATTGCCCATCTGGGCCTCGGGCCGGTTCATTTGCTGGTGCAAGATATCAGTGGTGCCGCGGGGTTGCGCCTCTCTTTGCGTCATCCGGACAGCCTCCTCAGCCTGACCGGCGTTGAAACCGGGTTTGCGGGGTTCGGCCTCGAAATTGCCGCCGACATGAGTCGAGGCGGGGCATGGTACATCGGCCCGCTCGCCACGCCGCACGTCGCCGACACTTTCTTCCGCGGACGCGAGGCGGCGTTGATCGGCCAGTTCCTCCTGCCGGTCGCGGTCGCGGACCGAGAGTCGGTGTCCTCCGACAGCGTTGCCGAATTCGCCCGCGGCTATGCCCGCCAAGGGGGCTGGAGCGGCGCCGGCATGCTCTACGGTTCGATGGTAAAGGAAAGCGCGGATCTTCAGGCCCTGGCGGCGGCGCGCGCGACTGCGCTGCCGACGCTTGCCGTCGATCGGGCAGGCAGCGCGTTCACGGCCGATGCGCTTGGCGCCGCCCTTGGCGGTACGGTGCGTCATGCCCAGATCGCGAATGTCGGCCACTATATCGCCCAAGAGGCACCCGCGGCGCTGGCCGAGGCGCTCCTGCCGTTCTTCGCGGCTGTGGATGCACACGGGCATCTGCATGCCGATGCGGGCGACTAGTGCGCTTAACAGCCCGTCTAAACAACCACCCCTAGGATCGGAAGAACGGCTGCATTCAAGTCCTGCATTGGTTTGGCTGAAAGCGGATTTCGGTCGCTCTACTGCCGGACAACTTGGTGAGACGGGAATGGCTGGTTCATGGCAGAAGATGGTGTATCGCGGCGGCTGCATTTCGACAGCAGATGAGATTGCAGCCCCTTCACGTACGATGCTTGGACCGGGGTCGAACTGACCTCGTGCATCGAGGGAAGGAGTGAGAGCGATGGCGCATTTCGTGGGTCTGGACGTCTCGGTGAAGGAGACGTCGGTGTGCGTGGTGGACGATGCGGGCAAGGTGGTGTGCGAGCGCAAGGTACCGACCGAACCCGATGACATTGCCGTGCTGTTGACGTCGGTCGGTGGCGATTATGTTCGGGTCGGGATCGAGGCCGGGCCGCTGTCGCAGTGGTTGGTCAATGGCCTTAGCGAGGCGGGGCTGCCGGTTATCTGCGTCGAGACCCGCCACATGAAGGCGCTGTTGCAGGCGCAGCAGATCAACAAATCCGATCGCAACGATGCCCGCGGGATCGCCCAGATGATGCGGGTCGGCCTGTTCAAGCCGGTGCACGTGAAGACGCTGGCCGCGCAGGAACAGCGGATGCTGCTGACCAGTCGCAAGCTGGTGCAGCGCAAGCTGATCGACATCGAGTCCGACATGCACGGCACGTTGCGCAACTTCGGCCTCAAGGTCGGTGTCGTCAGTACGATCGGTTACGAGGCCCGGATTCGTCAGCTGGTCGAGAGTTTTCCGAGACTGGCGGCGATCGTCGAGCCGTTGCTGACGGTGCGGCGGGTGATGCGCCAGCAACTGGCCACCCTTCACAAGATGCTGCTCGATACGGTCCGGCATGATCCGGTCTGCAAACGGTTGATGACCGCGCCCGGCGTCGGCCCGGTGGTGGCTCTCACCTACCGTGCCTCGATCGACCAACCTCAGCGCTTCGTTCATTCCAGAGCGGTCGGCGCGCATCTCGGGTTGACGCCCCGGCGGCATCAGTCGGGCGAGGTCGACTATGACGGCGGCATCTCCAAGTCCGGCGACACCATGCTGCGAACGATGCTGTACGAAGCGGCGCAGATCCTGATGACCCAGAGCCGGCATTGGTCGTGGCTTAAGGCTTGGGGGATGAAGATCGCCCAGCGCCGCGGTATGCGGCGCGCCATCGTCGCCGTCGCACGCCGCCTGGCCGTCGTTCTCCACCGCATGTGGACGGACGGCGCCGACTTCCGCTGGGGAAGCGAACCCGGCACCGCGGTCGCGGTCGCCTGATACGATCTCAGAAAGGAGCTTTCACGGTTCTGCCTCGGCAGGAAGAGGTCCTCACGGGGACGAAGGTGGTGTGAGATCGTAATGGCCGCAGCCCTGTCGCCAGCGACAAGGGCGTCCAAAAGATTGATCCACACCGCTTTCTCTTACCCCATCATGGGGCGGCTACGTGCCGACCCCGGAGAGAAGCACGAACCCCGTGTGGCGATCTCAAGCCCGGCAGAAAAACAGTATTTGTACTTCGTCGCCTACCAATTCCTCAGACCGGCGCACTCGCGGCGGCGGAGAGTGGCCTGCGCCTGTTGACTCAGGCCGCGATAGAGAAGCGGCCATTCCCGCGCGAGGCGGGGAACGGCTTGAGTTGGTCGACTGCCTCGGAAGCTCGTGGACAAAACCGCTGCTTTAGACAGCAGACTGTAAAGGCGGCTTCCAACAGAAGCGGGCGTTCGACAAGCGATGGACAAACGCTGCGTTACAATTCGGCCCGCCGCTGGCCCTCAAGCCCCCCAAGTTGCCGTGCAGCTGCTTCGGCTGTGTCTTCGGGCCGCGTATTGAACGCGATCGCGGCATTCGGCGCTCCCTTGTGAACGAGGTTCACCACCATCTCGAAAAGACCGAGGCTCTTGGGTAGTAACCTCAAGCCACCCCCAATAACGACACAATCGTAAACTTCGCCGCGTAGAGCAGCCTCCAGTATGGCGCCACCCGCCGCATCGGGCGAAATCATGCAGGTATCGCCCTGCCAACCGCGCTCGCGGATCTTGTCGACCGCTATGGCGATGCCGGCGTTGATCTTGTCGGCGTCGAAGCCGGGCTGCAGCGACGGGTCCGAAAAGTCGACGGTCTCGGGCTTCTGCCCGACGAACAGGATGCGGGTCATGAGTAATCTCCTTCTAGGCGTTCAGAGTTCAGGCTGCCGTCCGCGCCGGGGCTGCATTCTCGGCAAAATCGCGATACGAACGTAGCGCGTGGTGGGCAGTGTCGTGAGGGGGGCGGTGATCTCGGCATCGGTGGTGATGGCGCCGTCCTGCGGATGAAGGGGCGTTCCGAAAGCTGGCATATTATGTCCATGAAGCCTGACCCACGTCAGCCGGTGGTGATCAACGGCGTTTTTCGCAACCATTGGTCGCTGGCCGTTTGATCGATCACGAAGCGGGCAACGTCGGCGCGCGAGATACTGCCACCATGGACCTTAGTAAGGTCGGTAGTCGCAAGTACCTCGCCGGTACCGGGCTTGTCGTTCAATATGGTCGGCCGAACGATGACCCATTCGAGCGCGCTGGCCATCACGATCGTCTCCTGCCGATCCTTGTCCTGATAGACCTTGCGCAGCATCAACGGCTGGAAGATCCAGTCGTAGAAAAAGCCCCCATGGCCCCTGCTGTCGCCGGCGCCCACGCCGGTGATGCAAACCAGCCGGCCGATCTTCTCGTGCCGCATCGCCGCGACGAGTTCGGTCGTCACGGAGGATAGCAACGTAACCTCGCGGACCGGGCTCATTGGCGTGCCAAGCGCGCTGATCACCGCTTCGCATCCCACGAGCGATCGTCGGAGTGCGGCTTGGTCACGCGCATCGCCTTCAAACAACCTTGCGCCGGGAAGCAAGCCGCGCGCCCTTTCCGATGATCGGACCAGCGCGTGAACGTCATGGCCGTCAGCGATTGCTTGACGAACGATCTCCTGCCCGGTCCCGCCGGTGCCTCCAATAACGAGCAACCTCATGCAAAACCCTTTCGTGTTAACTCGTTAAGACGCCTGTCGGATCGGACCCGGGCTGCGCCTGCAGTCAGGCGTGGATGCTGGCAGCGCGGTCGCAGCGAGACACGCTACACATCATTGTCTGGTCCCTCACGGTGCCGCTCCCACAGATATTTGCGTAAGAAATGCACCTGCTATGTCCAGTGCCTCGCCTGCTGCCTTCAACATGCTCACATTGCTTGGGAACACATGAACCATGCCTCCCCAGACGTGCACGCCCGCACGTCCGCCGGCGGCGGCGTTCATCCGCGTGGCATAGCGCAGGCTATCGTCAAGGAGGATCTCGTCCTCACCGACATGGATTTGTACTGCTGGCATGCCAGAAAGGTCGTCGTTGAGCGGTGAGGCCAAAGGTGCGCAGCGGCTGCGGTCGCCGAGATACAGCTTTGCCGCTTCCTCGAGCGCCTTCCGCGTCAGGAGCGGGTCGGCGGCCGCCCGGTTTTCCACGCTGGCGCCGGTCAAAGCCAAATCGGTCCAAGGCGACAGCACCATTGCACCAAGCGGTCGTGGCAGGTCTGACTTCCTGCAGACGCTGCGAAGCAGCGCCAGGGTTAGGCCGCCGCCAGCGGAATCGCCTGCCAGGGCGATCTGTCGGTGCCCGGCAGCCACCAGACCACGGTAGGTGGCGAGCGCATCATCGGTCGCCGCGGGAAACGGACGCTCGGGCGCCAACGCGTAATCGGCGACGAAGGCCGCCAATCGAGCCCGACTGACGATCTGCCCGACGAAATGACGGTATGCGCTGGCCGAGCCCACGATGTAGGCACCACCATGGAGATACAGGATGACGCCATCACCGCTTGGATCGGCCGGCCGGCACCACCAGCCCGGCACGCCGGCGACAGTGGCGGCTTCGTAAACGATGCCGTCGGCATGGGGAGTCCGCGCGATAAGCGCGTCGAACTCCGGGCGGGCAGCCGGCCCAAGTGTCCGCTCGCCGCCCAGTGCGAGCATCGCTCGCATCGCAAGCATCGACGCGCGGTCTGCGAGATGTTCGTCGTGAAAGATGGGGGTCATGAACGGAAGCTCCGGTCAGCGGGGAGGTTTGGGGCTGAAGCGCGGCGCCAGCGAGTAGGCTGGCGCCGTTTCTCCGCCTGCTCGGCTTCGCTTAATGCCGGCAGCAGCCCGCCTCTGTTTCCCGAATAGGTTGCAGGCGCTCAGCGCGCCCAGACCGCAGCGGTCTCGTCTGCGAAGGCACGGTAGCTGCGCGGCGCTTGGCCCAGCACCTCGGCGGTCGCGGCCAGTTCAGCCGCGCTCGCAACCGCGCCGTCCGACTGATAGCGCTTGAGCATCAGCACGAGGTCGCGCGCCATCCACGCGGGGGCATTGGCCTTCAACCGCTGCTCCAGCGTCTCGGTGTCATCACCGGGATAGCGGATCTCGAGCCCGAGCACCTCGCTCCAGAGCGTTGCGAGCGCCGCGCCATTCAGCGCGTCGGGGCCGACGAGCGGATACGAGATTGCGGGGAGAGGTGCATCCGCGCGCTCGCGGCGCAAAAGCTCGCGCGCTGCGGCAAGGCCGATGTCGCGGGTATCGACCATCGAGATACCCTTGGCCCCGACCGGCATCGCGTAGACGCCCGGGCCAAATAGCGCGTCTTTCTGCCGCACGTCGTTCTGCATGAAGTAGGCGGGCTGCAGGATCGTGGCAGGCAGATCCAGCGCGGCGATCATCCGCTCCACCGTCGCCTTGCCGGCGAAGTGCGGTACGTCGGCATAGGCCTCACCTCGGTAGACCGACAGGTAGACGATGCCTTTGACGCCAGCATCGCGTGCCGCGTCGATCGCGAGCATGGCCTGGGTCAGCTCGTCGGGCACGTTGGCCACGAGCAGGAACAGCGTCGAAACACCCACCAGCGCTTGGCGGATGCTATCGGGGTCTGCGAGATCGCCAGCGACGGCCTCGACGCCGGTCGGGAACGCGGCTTTCTCGGGCGAGCGCGTGAGAGCGCGGACGGTAGCGTCATCTCCCGCCAGATTTGCGAGGACCTGCTTGCCGATCGTGCCGGTTGCGCCTGTGACGAGGATGGTCATGGGATGTTCCTTGGAGTGTTCGACGGCCTGCTGCGTCTGGTTACACACTTAACCGTTCCAATTCGTCGCGGAAGGTGGCAGATATGGCACATGATGTTCCAAACATGAAACCATCACTCGATCTCGACGCTTTGAAGAGCTTCGATGTCATCGCGCTCCACGGCGGTTTAGGCGCTGCGACGCGTGCGACCGGTCGACCTAAGGCGACGCTCTCGCGCCATCTAGCGGAGCTCGAACGCGATCTTAAAGTGCGTCTTGTGGAGCGCGGCGAGCGACGACTGAAACTAACAGAAGAGGGTCGCCGCTTTCACGAGCGCACCCACGGCTTGCTGCTCGATATTGCCGATGCCGCAGACGCGGTGAGCAGCGGATCAGACGTGCCGCGCGGGCTCTTGCGCGTGAGCGCCCCGATGGTGCTTGCACACGTCACGCTCATGCCAGTCGCAAACCGCTTTTGCGCGCTCTATCCCGATGTCACGCTGGATCTGATCGCCGAAGACCGCCGTGTCGATCCGGTGGAGGACGGTTATGATGTCGTGATCCGCATCGATCCCGGTCCTGACGACCGGCTGGTCGGTCGACGGATCGCCTATGATCAACGACTGATTGTCGCAGCGCACGGCATCGGGAGTCCCGGAGAGGGCGCGGTGATTGAAGCAAAGGCGGTGATGATGGCGACCTCCACCGCCACTACCAGTTGGCGAATGCGGAAGCCCGACGGTAGCCTTCAAACGATCTTGCCTCAGGCGCGACTCAGATTGTCGTCTCTCTTGATGGTGCGAAACGCTACGATCGAGGGCCTCGGTGTGGCATTACTGCCCAAACTGTTGGTTCAATCCGATATCGACGCGGGACGCCTCACGTGTTGGGGCGTAGCCGACGGACCTCCGGTGGAGATTTGGGCGCTCCATTCTTCACGCCGACTGATCAGCGCAAAGGTACGTGCCTTCCTTGATGTGCTGGCAGAACCCGATGCGATGCGTGGCCGAGGTCAGGATGCGGTCTGAGCGCATCATAGCCGACCAATTGCGCTTTTTCGCGACGCCGACGGGTATCGCTTCGCATGTCCGTACGTCCGACGGTTTGGGCATTGTCCGTCCAGATTTGAGACTTCGGTTCTCGTCCTTCCTGATGGTGCGGGACGCCGTCCTTTCCGGAGCGGGCATCGCGCTCGTACCCAAGCTGTTTGTCGCAGACGATCTGGCTGCGGGCCGGCTGGTCTGCTGGGGAACGGCCGACGGACCAGAGGTCGAAACTGCGCTGCAGAACTCACGCCGCCTGTCGAGTTCGCGGATACGGGCGTTTCTCGAGGTGCTGACCGAAAGCATGACGTAAATTGCGGCCGTGGCATCTGTTCCGCCGTAACGCATTACGAAGTCGGCAGCCCCATCCGACCAGGGCTTTACCGCTTCCTAGGCGCGCGGTTGAGTATCTGGAACCGAGGGTCGCTGTGACGGCCATCGTTCATCGCCAGGAAACCTTGCAACGGCGCTTTTCGTGACGTTGTAACTTTGGAAAGTCAGCAAAGCACTTTCCGCTGACTGCCCAATGCAATCGGGTCGTCCTGCCAATGATGACCTTCCCGGGAATTCTCACGCATATAGTCGATGAAGGCGCGAACGGCAGGTGCCATTTCGCGTTGACTCGGGAACACAGCGTGGACGTCGACCGAGGGCAATGTCCACTCGTCGAAAAGCCTGACGAGCTGCCCCGAACCGAAGTCGGGCGCACACAGGAAACCCGATACCAGCCCAATGCCGGCACCATTCAGAATGAGCTTGTGGATCGTGAGCGCGTCGTTGACCTCGATCCGCGCCGACTGTTTGTGGACGATCGTTTCGTCTCCTTTGACGAAACACCAGTCGGACCGACGGCCATCCGCCGCGGACATGTCGATGAGGTCATGCTCCAGAAGGTCGTCGACCGCCATCGGCGTCCCGCGGCGCGCAAGATATTCGGGCGACGCGCAGGCGTAACGGCGGAGCACGCCGAGCTTTCTCGCGACGATCTGGGAGTTGGGCATTGGCCCCAGTCTAATTGCGACGTCGATGCGTTCGCTGACGAGATCCAGCGGCTGGCTGCTGAGGTCCAGTACGAGGTCGATCTTGGGATAGCGCAGCAAAAAGCCCGGTAAGATGTCGCCGAGCACCTTTATCCCAAAACCGATCCCGGTGCTGACACGCAGGCATCCACGTGGCCCATCCTGAAGGCTGCCGACATAATCGATCGTTTCCTCGAGCCGTCCCAGGAGCTCGGCACATTTTTCGAACAGAACTCTCCCCGATTCCGTCAACACGACCTCACGCGTCGTCCGCTGCAGGAGCCGCGTAGAGAGCTCTGCTTCCAGCCGCTGAACGCTTCGGCTGACGCTCGACTTCGGAAGCTCAAGCGCGCGGGCCGCGGCCGAAAAGCCTCGCAACGCTGCGACGCGCTCGAACACCCGCAAATCATTGAGGTCGATCATCCGGACACCCTTCCGCAGTAGGCGCGGCCTGTCCAGTCGCACACTGTCCCTCCGCAGGAACGGTGTGTTCAGCCAGCGGAGGTTCTCCGTTCCTTTGAAGTCGTTAAAATCCCTCCACAAAGGAAAGCTCGATGAACAGGCAGAACAGGCCCCGCTGCGAAAATCCCGGAACGGAACGTTGAGTGGCGCCACACTCGTCGTCGGCGCGGCAGGCAAGTTCGCGGGCCTTGTGCTGCCTGAGCTTCACGCACGCGGGGTCGCCATCCGGGCGCTGATCCATAATCCCGCCGACAGCGATGCCGTCAAAGCCCGTGGTGCGAGCGAGATCATTGCCGGTGACTTGGCAGACCGCGCGACGGTCCAACGTGCTTTGGCCGGCGTGAAGCGCGTCTTCTATATCGCACCTGCCTTCCTCACCAATGAGGTTGAGATTGGGCGGCAGTTCGTTGCGGCCTGCACTGCCGCGGATGTGAAGCGGCTCGTCTTTTCGTCGTTGATCCACCCGGTACTCGAAAACTTGCCCAACCACGCCGCCAAACCCCCGGTCGAGGCGGCGGTGTTAGACTCTGGTCTTGAGTACACCCTTCTTCATCCCAGCCTTTTCTTCCAGAATTATCTGGATGGTTGGAGCCGGATCGTCGCGACCGAGACGGTTGCCGAACCCTGGTCTTCCGACACGCGCTTCAGCCGCGTCGACTACCGCGACGTCGCCGAAGTCGCAGCGATCGCCTTGACTGAGGAGCGGCTCCTCTATGGGACGTTTGAGTTGTGCGCCGAGGGCCGGCTCGACCGGCACGACGTCGCCGCACTGATCGGCAAGGTGCTTGGCCGTCCAATTAAGGCGGCGCGGGTTGATCCCGACACGCTCGGCGAACGGGCCGCAGCGATGCGGCCGATGTTCGACCATTACGATCACCATGGCCTGCTCGGCAACGCGCTGACGTTGCGTGCGATCCTCGGCCGGGAGCCACGCACGCTGGAGGCATTTTTCGAAGAGCTAGCAACCGACCATTGGCACCGTTGACATGGCAGATGTCGCCGTAGCGCTGTCTCAAGTCGAGGTCCGCACTCGCTTCGGGCGAGATGGACAGGTGCCCGTCCTGCTCGGAGGAACCGAACACGTCGGCTCTATCCGCGAGCTGCGCATCGAGATGCAGCCGCTGTCAGTCTGGTCCGCAAGGGCGAGCCGCTGCGGCTGGAAATCCTGCACCCGAAATCCTCGATCGCCCGGGCACCGATATCGCATTGGCATGGTCAGACGGTGGGGACCGACGCCTGCCGTGACTATGCGGCATATCTTTTCCGTTCGAAATTCCAGGAGCGTCCACGATGACCGAACCCCATGATATTGTGATCGTCGGCGGCGGTTCGGCCGGCTGCGTGCTCGCGGCTCGGCTGAGTGCTGATCCGAATCGCCGGGTGCTGCTTATCGAAGGCGGCCCGGGATATCCGCCCGATGCCTATCCCGCCGATCTCACTGCCGGGAGTTTCGCGTCGATCGAACCCTATCGTAGCTGGGGATTTGCCAGTGTTCCGGGCCGGACCGGGCACGGGATCACCGCCCATGCCGGGCGCGTGCTCGGCGGCGGATCGGCCATCAACGGCGGCATATCACGCCGTGCCAGGCCGAACGATTTCGAGCGGTGGGTGGAGCACGGCCTGCCCGACTGGTCGTTCGAGCAGGTCGTCGGGACCTTCAAGTCGCTAGAGAACACCGAGGACGGCGTCGACCGCTGGCATGGTCGGTCGGGTCCGTGGCCCGTCCGCCATTCGCAGCCCGAGGAACTCGCCGCGCCGATCCGCGCCTTTCTCGACGCCACCGCGCAAGCTGGATATGCACTCGTCAGGGACTTCAACGATCCCGAACAGGCAGGCGGCTATGGCGGCGAGCCCAAAAATCTGGTCGATGGTTACCGCCAGAATACGGCGATGGTGTATCTGACCGAAGCCGTCCGCGCCCGGCCCAACCTGACGATCCAGTGCGACGCTACCGTGGATCGCATCGGTTTCGAGGGCAATCGCGCCACAACCGTGCGCCTGATCGACGGGCAGTCGATCTGGGGAAAAGAGATCATACTTTCGGCCGGCGTGTACGGCAGTCCCGCTGTCCTGCTGCGATCCGGGATCGGACCCGCGCATCATCTCGATGCATGCGGCATCGAGGTCGTGGCCGATCTGCCGGTCGGCGAGGCACTGCGCGATCAGCCGATGTACGTCCTTCATTACGTGCTCAAGCCTGACCCGGGCGCGGGTTCGGATGACGGCAGCGGCGTACTCTGGATAGCATCATCGAAAGCGGCCGATGGCGAGCTCGACCTTCAGCTTTCCATCTCCGTCCAGCCGGATCTCGACGCCGACGGCGCGCCGATCCGGGCGCTCAGCGTCTGGGCGACGGTCGTCGCGCCTCGTTCGGCCGGCACGGTGCGCCTGAAGAGCGCCGATCCGCGCGTCACGCCGCGGATCGACTATGCGCTTCTGTCGGACGAGTCCGATCGACGCCGATTGCATGAGCTGGCGCTAATCGCGCGGGACATCATGGCCCGGGAGCCAATCGCCAGTCTCGTTGTCGATGATGACTTGCGCGGGCCCGGCGCATCGCCCGACGAGCTCGATATTGCCATCCGCATCGGGCTGACAACCTTTCTTCACGGCACGTCCACTGTGCCTATGGGCGGTGACGACGATCCGGCCGCGGTCGTCGATGGCTGGGGGCGGGTGAAGGGCGTGCGGGGGCTTCGTGTCGTCGATGCGTCCATTTTTCCCGAGGCCGTGTCCGTTCCGGTCAACCTGACGACCATCATGGTCGCCGAGCGGGTTGCGGAGGCGATGTTGACACAAGCCCGAGCCGAAAACGCCTGATCTCAGCTAGAAGGAGCCGTCATGTCTTCCGTTCATTTCAAGCCGGACAGCGCCGCGCTCGTGCTGATCGACCATCAGGTCGGCACATCGCAGCTTATCAAGAATATCATGCCCGACACCGCGATCCGCAACGCCGTCCTGCTCGGCCACGCCGCGCTTGCCTACAGGATGCCGATCGTGATGACCTCAAGCCAGGAGGACCATGTCCAGGGCCCGATCCATCCGGCCATTCAGCAGGCGATGCCGGGGGCCTATGCAGTGCGTGTGAAACGCTCTGGCATCGTCAATGCCTGGACCGATCCTGCCTTCGTGAAGGCGATCGAGGCGACGGGACGTCGCCAGCTCATCATGGCCGCGGTGACAACCGACATCTGCCTGGTCTTCCCGGCGATCAGCGCGGTCGAGGCCGGCTATGAGGTGCAGGCTGTGATGGATGCGTCTGGCACCGATACAGCGATCGGCGAGGACATGGCGCGGCGACGGATGGAACGCGCCGGCGTCTGGCTAACGTCGACCAACACGATGGTCGCCGAACTCGTACAGGACTGGAGCACGCCTCAAGGTGGTCCGCTGGTCATGGAGATGACCGCCATCGCGCCGATGTTGCCGGTGAAGTGGACGAGCGCATGACCGGCGGGCTTCCCATTCCCGGCTTGCGTAGCGAGACGCGGACGGTGGACGGCGTCCGCTTGCACTATTGGATCGGCGGCGATCCCGTCGGCCAGCCGGTGATCCTGTGGCACGGCTTCCTGTCCACCGCTTATGCGTGGCATAAGGTCGCGCCCGCGCTGGCAGAAGCCGGTATGGCAGTGCTCGTCCCCGACATGCGCGGCTATGGCGACAGCGACAAGCCAGCCGGAACCACCGGATATGACGCGCGCGCGCTGGCCGACGAGATGCGTGCGCTCGTCGCCGCGATCGGTTTCGGCGGCCGTCGTCAGATCATCCTCGCTGCGCACGACATGGGGGCACTCCCCGCGCTGATCTGGGCGGCGGACCACCCGCAAGAGGTCGCCGGACTACTTTACATCGAAGCACCTGTGATGCTCGGCGAAGTGCTGCGCAAGGTCATCACCTACACCCCGCAGGCGATGGCAAACGGGTCGATGTGGTGGTGGATCCTGCCGCTCGCGCCGGGCGTCCCCGAGCGGCTGATCGTGGGCAACGAGCGCGCCTTCCTGACTTGGTTCTATGAAGGGGCAACGGTGCACCCCGAAGTGTTCGACGATGCGACCGTCGACGAATATCTGCGGACCTTCGCGGGGCGCGAAGGCGTGCTCGGCGCGCTTGGCATCTACCGCGCCGCGTTCACGAGCATAGACCAGACCGAACCGCTGATGCTTGCCAAAGTAGCCGTCCCGGTTGTCGCCATCGGCGGCGTGAAGGGGATGGGCGATAAGGTGGGCGAGATGGTGCGGATGGTCGCCGCCAATGTCGCGGCCGAAACGCTGAGCGAGGCCGGCCACTTCGTTCCCGAAGAAGCCCCCGACGCCGTCGTCCGTCACATCCGCGCTATCGCCGCAACCCTGTCCTGAAAGGAATATCCATGACCGACCATTCGATCACGTCCACGCCCGCCGAAACGCCGATCCCGGCGGACGATCTCAACCGGATGCTCACTGTCATCGATCCAGACGATCCGCAGGCCCGTCACATTTCTCTCGTGGGCGATACCTACACCATCCTCGTGTCGGGCGCGCAGACCGACGGGCGCTACTGCCTGATCGACATGCTCGTTCCCGACGGCAGCGGGCCGCCCCCCCATCGGCATGATTTCGAGGAGATGTTCTCGCTGCTCGAGGGAGAACTCGAATTCACGTTTCGCGGGGAAACCCAGACCGTGAAGGCACCCATGTCGGTTAACATCCCGGCCAATGCACCGCACGTCTTCAAGAACGTCTCCGGAAAGACCGTGCACATGCTCTGCATGTGCACGCCCGCCGGTCAGGAGGAGTTCTTCATGGCAGTCGGCGTGCCCGTCGACAGCCGTGATTCGTCGCCGCCGAAGCTCGACAAGAAGGAGCAGGCCGCCAAGGGTCAATTGGCGATGGAACTCGCTCCCAAATACCGCACCGAGATGCTGGTCTAAGGGAATATCGCAATGAAGCTCTACTGGGGTCCACACACTTGCGCGATCGGTATCCACATCCTGCTGGAGGAGATCGGCGCACCGTACGAGACCGAGCAGCTCGACGTCGCGGGCGGTGCCACGCACCGCCCGCCCTTCTCGGGGCTGAACCCGAAGGGCAAGGTGCCTACGCTCGTTCGCGACGACGGAACGGTGCTCACCGAGTTCGCGGCGATCGCGACCTGGCTGGCGCGCATGAACCCTGCGAAGGCGCTGCTACCCACCGATCACGACCTCGAGGCACGCGCAGTCGAGACCATCGCTTACATCGAAGGTACGATTCACGGCCAGGGCTACGCACGCATCTTCAACCCCAAGGCATTCGAGCCGCAAGACGTCGTCCATCAGACGATCGGGCTTGGAAGCGGATCGGTATCCGCGCAGGGCAGGAAGATGGTCGAGGAGGGCTTCGCCATCCTCGACCCGCAGCTCGGTCATCACGCCTTCGCGGTCGCCGACACCTTCACCATCGCGGACGCGGCGCTTTTCTACGCGGAACGCTGGGCACCGCAGCACGACATAATCCTGCCGGTCAACATTCAGCGTCATTATGAGATGATGCTGGACAGACCGGCAATCCGGAAAGTCCGACAGCTATGGGGTGAAGCATGACCAAACTCAGCAGCACCTGCCATAACGAACATTTGCTCGACCGTGCCGCGATGCTGGCGATGCGCGGGATACTTGCGCTTCAGCCAGAGGCGAAGTTCGGGCCGGACGCTCGACCGGCGTTCGATACGTTGATGGAGCGCACCCCAGCCGCAGATGACGTGGAGTACGTGCAGGCCGAGGTTGGCGGTGTGGCGGGCTGGTGGTGCCGACCTGACCGAGCGATACCGGGCGTCGCCATCCTGTACCTTCATGGTGGTGCCTATGTCGCCGGATCGGCCACGGCTTATCGTCATTTCGTCGGGCAGATCGCGGCACGTACCGGCATCGCCACCTTCATCGCGGACTATGGCCTTGCTCCTGAACGGCCGTTTCCCGCCGCAGTCCACGATGCGCAGTCAGCTTATCGCGGGATGGCTGATGCGGGATATCGACGGATTGCATTGGCGGGGGACTCCGCCGGTGGCGGTCTCACTCTCGTGCTTCTCGCCGAGGCGACGGCGCAAGCCCGCGAAGGGCGATATCCGCGCCCGCTCGGCGCGGTGGCGATGTCTCCGTGGGCGGACTTGACCTTGAGCGGTGCCAGTATGGAGACCCGGGCTTCCGCGGATCCGCTGCTGAGCCAAGCGACCCTGGATGCCGCTGCGTCGTTGTACGTGGGCGCGGCCGATCGAGGCGATCCATTGATCTCACCGATATTCGGCGACTTGTCCGGTCTCCCGCCGGTCTGCCTGCACGTCGGCGAGGACGAAATATTGCTCGACGATGCTCGCCGCTACGCCGAGCGCCTGGCCGCTGCCGGGGGATATGCCGAGCTCAACGTTTGGAAGGGCATGGTTCACGTCTTTCCGGCAAACGTTGCGATGTTGCGTGGAGCCGTTGAGGCCTTGGACGATGTGGGCAGGTTCCTGCGCGCACTGCTTGGATTAAAGTGCGTTCGACCGACGCGTCCTCGCGACAATATGTCACCAAATCCAAACCTTAGCTGAGATCAGTAGTTGATTATGGTTCCCACTGTTCTCGTGCCCGGCTTGCTGTGCTCCGCCGAGGTGTTCGCTCCACAAAGTGCAGCCTTATGGTCAGACAGCCCGGTCATGGTCGCTTCGACCCTGAAGGGGCAGACGATCGAGGAGATTGCATTCTTCACACTGTGGATCGGCGCCGAAACTTGGGCCCAGTAAATCTTTGCCAAGCCGTTGTATTTACGCCAAAGATTTATTTAACCCGGAGTCTCGATCGGCGCCGATCTGGAACCCTTTAATAGCCAATACTTTCCAAAAGATTACTGGTAGTTGCCGCACTTTGAACGGGATCCCGCTTTCGGCACTGATCCACATTGCGGCACGTTGGACCCCACGACAATTTCACTGGAGAAGCGAACTCCTCAGCGTGAGCTGGAGGATGACGCTTCGCGGCGTGCTCGCGCCGCCAAGGATATCGCCGGCCACCACGCTGCCTGTTCCCGTGCCCCGCGCAGTCGCACCGACGACCGAGCCGCCGATGATCACCAGCTTGTTCGTCAGGTTGCGGCCAATCAGTGCGAGATCCCACGACTTGTTCCGCCCGCCGTTCAGCGAAATCACGCCGTTCAGTTGCCAGTAAGATTCCTGCCGGGTGAACGGATTACCCTCGGTCTGGGTGACGTAGCTGCTCGAGTAATTGGTATCGATCGCGAACGAGGCGCCGAGCTTGTCGCCGAAGCTATGATCGTAGACGATGCCGGCGGTGAGCGCGAACTCAGGCGCCCGGAACAGCTGTTGTCCGGTCTGATCCTGGTTCTGGTAGGGGTTGGCGGCGGTGCCGAACGTTGCTGGCGCCCGTGTTGGGAATTGCGGGTTCAGATCGCACCCTGCCGCAATCGACTGCCCGGCATAACAGCCGCCGATGAAATCGGTGTAGCGCGCCTTGTTATATGCCAGCGCGGTGCTGGCGGAGAAGCCCGGCAGGACCTTGGGGCGATAGGTCACGCTCAGTTCGACGCCCTTCGTATCGGCACCGCCGGCGTTCTGGGTAAGCTGCGTGAACGACGCGTTGTCGTATCGGGAAAGCTGCAACCCGTTGTATTTATAATAGAAACCGACCAGATCATACGTGATCTGGCGATCCGCCAGATACCCCTTTAGGCCGACCTCGCCCCCGCGCGCGAGCATCTGGCCATAAGACAGATCGACGCGTGGTGGCGTCTGGTTGACGGTAGAACGAAGCGTCGTCGGAACGGTGTTGAACCCGCCCGACGTGAACCCTTCGCGGTACGCGGCATAGGCAGTCAGATCGCTGGTGGGCCGATAGGTGAGCGTCACCTCGGGAGAAAAGTTATGATATCTGCGCTTCGGCGTCAGCACGTCGATCGGGCTGGCGAACGAGGTACCGGTCAGCGACTTGCGCTCCCAGGAATAGCGCCCGCCGACCGCCAGCTCGAGCCGGTCGAGCAGCTTGTACCGCCCTTGCGCGAACGCCGAGGTGGCGACGGTATGAACGTCGTAATAGGTCGAGCCGACCAGGAACGGGGCACCGAAATCCACCCCGAACGCCTGCCGGATCTGGAAATGCGCGTCCTGGTAGAAGCCCCCGAGCAGGAAGTTGAACGGCCCGTCATAGTCCGATGCCAGCCGCAGTTCCTGGCTGAAGGCCTTGGCGACGAGGTCGTTCGACGCGGCGAAATACGGCACGTTCGAAAAGGTGAAAGGATCGACCGACTTTTCCGCCAGGCGGTAATAGCCCGACACCGCCGACAGCGTCAGCGTATCGGCAATGTCCTGGTCCGCCGACAGCGAACCGAGGAACTGGTTCGATTTCGAAAACGGAACGCCGTCGCCGAACGTCGGATCGAGCGCCGTCACGCGCGCTGGAATGATCTCGCTGTAGAAAGTACGGTTGAGCTTGCAGTCCGTCGCTCCGAACCGGCTGACCCCGCCGGGGCACGAGGCGATCTGAGTCAGGCCGGTCGGGCCGACCCCGTCGCGATTGCGCTCGCCGTAATTGACCTTGGCCTTGAGGCGGGTCGCGCCGCCGGGCGCGTCGTAGGTGACCGTGCCTCGCACGAAGACAGTCTCGGCGTTGAGCGATTTCGCCGCCGGCCCCGGAGTCACGTTGGCGATCGGCACGGCGATGTTGCGGAACCAGCCGTCTTCCTTCGAATAATAGCCGACGAGCCGCGCACCGACGGTGTCGGAAACCGGGCTCGAAACCACCGCTTCGACGAAACGTTGCTTGGCATAGGCTTCGTAACCCGCACGAAGTTGCGATTCGAAGACCTTGCCCGGATCCTGCGAGATCAGCGAGATGATGCCGCCAGGACTGTTCTTGCCATAGAATAAGGCCTGTGGGCCCTTCAGCACCTCGACCCTATCCAGATCGATCTGGCCGAGCCGGATGGCATTGCCGTAGCTAATAGGCACGCCGTCGAGGTTGAGCGTCACCGCGGTTTCCGTCGACGGATTCGAGATACCGGCGCCGATCCCGCGCAGGTTGATCGACCCGCCGACCTGGTTCTGCGATTCGGCGATCACGAGCTGTGGAACCTGCTGGCTGATGGCGGTGAGCGTATTCGTCGAATAGCGCTGGAGCTGTTCGGTCGACAACGCCGAGATCGCGATCGGGACGTCGAGCAGTCGTTCGGTCCGCTTGCGGGCGGTGACGATAATATCGTTGGCGTCGAGCTTGGCGGCAGCATTGGCAGCAGAGCTTTGCGCGCCAGCTTCCGGCCCGGTCTGCCCGATTGCCAGATCGGGGTATGCTATACAGCTCGCCGTGGCCATCAAGCCAACTACCCGAAAGGTGGAATAACGACCCACAGACTTCACTCCCCCTACGAGCGCGCGGCCCTGAGGGCTTTGCCGCCGGCCGCGCATCTCCGGGTTCGATGCATGTCGAACCCTCCCCACGCCATAGATCGAAGGATCGCGACTGCGTACAACGTCAATTGCGTTGGCAATCCATTGATCGCGTACACGATGGAAACACGCGATCGCATCGTGTATCATCGTGTATCTATGCCGCGCGACAGGCGCGGGATGTCGGTTTACACCTGTTCAATAACGCCGTTCAGCGAGCCCTCCTTCGAACACCTTTCCTGCCCGTGCCCTACACAAACCACAGCCTTTACTTCGCCAAGGTTCAATTATCACAGACACAGCGCGGCGTTGTTTGATCGGGCAACGATCGATCGGATCGGCAGGGCGTGGCGGCAGGACTTGGAGGCCTGTCGCTGACTTTGCCCTCGGGGAAGGATCAGTTGCACGGTCTGATCGCGACCCGTCTCGAAGTGACCGTGTCGCTGCGCCCCGATAGCGGCGTCGTCTGGACAGGACAGGCGACCACTGTGGGCGCAAGCGGGACGCGAACGGGTGACCCCTCTGCTGTTGCTACGGCGCTGTCGGACGCTCTTCTCACTTGGTTTCCCCGGCACCTGCCGGGACCGCTGTCGGTGCCATAGGCCTCGCCGGCAAGGCGGTGATCAGCCTCTGATCTTCGACAACACGCGCGCCGCGACATTGCTCCTGGCTGCAAGCTTCCGCCCATAGCGGAGCGCGGTCGACGGTGAAGACCAGCGCAGCGCCTGTGCAATGCCAACGCCGTCCTCGCCGGCCGCAAACAGATCCTGCGTGAGCCCAACACGCAGCGAGTGGCTCGACAGGGCCCTCGCTGCTTCCTCGACCTTCACGATCGGCATCTCGACCAGCCCCTGGTCGAAGGCACTAAGCGCCACCCGCCGATAGATGCCGTTGACGCCCTGCCGGCTAAGCGAGGTCGTACCAACGGTATACACTGTCCGCGCCGGTTCGGCCTTCTTTCCCTTCAGCTTCTCCTGCCAGTGCCGTGTGTGCCCCGGGATCGCCTCGTACGCCATTGGCGGAACCGCGACGCGCAGACGGCGCCGATCAACCCCCACGCGGCGGAAGACCGGCCCCTCGGTGATGGCACTCGCTACCAGCCAGGCACCGACCCGGCGCATCGTGTCCGCGGACAGCCAGCCCCAGGCCCCCTGCCCCTCCTGATCGGTCTTGGACGACGGAATGAACAGGAGTGCCGAACCGTCGCTGTGCGGATCGATATGCGCGACGGTGACGGCGACGAGCTCGCTGACCCGCAGTCCAGCGTCATAACCGAGCGACAGCAGCGCTGCGTCCCGCAAGCCTTGTAGATCGCCTCCACAGGCCTCCAGCAAGGCCATTAGGGTGAATCCCTTGGTATGCGGGTCCAGGGTGGCGCCGAAGCGCAACGGCGCAGCTTGGCGTTGGGCAGCGCCACGACGCCGGCGCAGGCCTTTGAGCGCCGCACGGACCATGACGTGGCTCGTGGGCGCATGCCCCCTCTCCTGCAGGCCTGACAGGCCGTGTGCCGTGGCGAGACTGGCAACCCGCCGGGCGACCGTGGCGGGCTTGGCGCCCCGCGCCTCGAGCATGGCAATGTAGCGGACCAGGTTTTCGGGCTCGGCGGGCAGCGGGGCGACACGGATGTCCTCACACCAACGCAGATAGCAGGCCAGGTCCGCCGCCAGCGCCGCCTTGCTCGCCGCTGCCATAGCGCCGAGCTGCGCCGCGAAACCGATCTCGCTGACAGGGACACCTTCAGCCGGCAGCGCAAGACCCAGCAACCGGGTAACGCGGACATTGATCGGCTCGACCAACTCACGTCGTGCCCGGACCGGCAGCCCCTCCCCGTCGGTGCGATGGACGACGATCTCGCTCAAGCGACTGCGCTCTGATGATCCATTTCGCTCTGCATTCCGGTTCGTGGTTGATTTCTGTAGTTACCATAATGTCCGATTATGGTAAGTTACTAGCCATAACATATAGCAATGCCTAGTGATCTCGTTATTGCTAGCATATGATGGGCGCGATGACGTTCACTGATCATACTTCGCTAGGCTACGCGCTCGGTCGACTGGCAGGTGCAATTCGCTTTGCCTCCCCAGAAATCCGCAAGGTTGCGAGCCTCGCCACCGTGGCCGACTCGTGGCGCGCGTATCGACGCGATGCCGGCATTGGCAACGTCGGCGCTGCCCACCAGCCTTCTACTGACGCCCTCTCGATCCTTCTGACCGATGACCCCCGCCGCGACGCCGTCGTGCTCTGGCTTGCTGCACACGGGGTGCCACCGATTGCCGACGCTGCAACGATGGTCGTTCGCATGGTCAACGCGACGCGCGGGTTCGAGGTCGATGCGCTGGCATTGCTCAACGCCGCCGAGGATGCCTTGGCGCAGGCGGCTGCCGGTGGCCCCCTCACCGGTGCCTGCGGACTGGCGGACGCCGGTCCGGATCATCCGCTCCATGGGCTGGCGCGCGCTGCGGTCGCGGTCGACGTTTTGATCCGCGCGCCGGACTTCGCCGAAAGCTCTGGGCACGAGGCGCTACTCCCCCTGCCCTCCCGATCGATGCGGCATTACGTTGCGTCCGAGCCGGCCGGATGCTGGGCCCTGAACCTTGTGCTTGTTGCACGCGGCATCGTCCCACCGGTTACCGGGATAGTCCCGCGCACGGTCTTTCGCCTCGATGTCACGGACGCCCAGCGGGCTGCCGCGCTCGTCGACCATAGCACGCATGAAGCGTTGGCCGCCTTCACGAACTTGGAGCGCATAGAGTCGGTGTTGGGTCGCGGTCGTGATGCCCTCGTCGGCTTATCCCGCAACGCCCGTGCGTTTGAGGCTTGGACGCTTTTGGCGGCGCTCGGTCCGACCACGCGCAAGCAGCTCATGCGCGCGCTTGGCTTGTCGCGCGCCGGTGCCGATATCCAGGCGCGCGCGCTTGCTGCTGCGAGACTCGTTGGGCTCGAAACGGGAGGTTTGGTATCCCCTGCCCTCCCCGGTTCGTCTCCGTCGCCGTCTGCGTCCCTCGATCACGGTTCGCTTTGTGCAGCGGCTGCGGATCTTGATATCGCAATGGCAGAGATTGACCGCCTCCTCACACGGGGTCTCGATAAACGAAACTAGCCAGTGCCATTTTTGGATACCCACGAAGAATATTAGCCTGTTCGCTTGCCTTACTTGCAGGAGGCTCGGTGCCTAGAAGGACCCTAACCCTTCGCGGTAAGTGCTCGCAGTTCCTCAAGTGCCTGCCAATAGGAACGGTGACCACGCTGGTTGGTAAATTCAACGAACCAGTCGAGTGTTTCTTGTGGACCCTTAATAAAGAGATTTCCCTGAGCGACTGTCTCTCGCCGACGTCGGCTAGGTCGAGCTGAGACACTCTCGCCCTCCCCCTGGGCGCGATCGACGAACCCCATTGCAGCGCCACGCGCGACTGCTTCCTCTTCTCTCACAGGATCGATACGAAGAGGCGCTTTCGAGAGGCCGGAAAGATTGAGTTTGTCGGCGACTTCGTCAGCCGATGCCGCAATAGGCTTCTTGAACCCATAACCGCTCATCGGTCAGTCTCCTCACGCACAGCCTCTACGACTGCGTACGCAACTTCGAATGCGTTTCGTTTGGCTGCTGCAAGCCCTGAAGTCTTTTCATCGGTCAGTTCTTCCAACGTTGATGCAAAATCGAATACGTCACGGTAAGCCGCTCGTTCTACCAGTCCCTTGTTGAGCAACGGTAGATCAGCATCCTTGATTGCTGAGGTAATTCGTTTCGCAGATTTCGTTTCGATCGCCGCGTTGTCACGACTTCGGACGAGGCGGTACGGAATAACGCGGCCTAAGGCTTCCGCCTCCTCGTGTATCAAACCAACGGCATTAGCTGCTAATTCTGCGTCAATCGGCGACAGATTGAACGGAATCAGTACCAAGTGAGAACGGGCAAGTGCTCTTGATGTCATCCGCGAGGCCGTCCCCTCAAGATCGATTAAAACAAAGTCGTTCTTCTCGGTGAGGGCGTCTAGCACCTTTACTAGCTCTGACTCTTTAGGGCTTGCTACGATCTCAAACGGAAGTGCCCTCCCCTCAGCGGTACGCCTGGCGCCCCACTTCGCTATGATCGCATTTGGATCAGCATCGACGACGACAACCGACGCGCCGCTGCG
Organism: Sphingomonas sp. OK281; assembly: GCF_900115295.1. Taxonomy (GTDB): domain Bacteria; phylum Pseudomonadota; class Alphaproteobacteria; order Sphingomonadales; family Sphingomonadaceae; genus Sphingomonas. The sequence goes on from NZ_FOVZ01000008.1 coordinate 93,693, forward strand.
AGCCAGCTCCCCAGCGAGAATGAACGTAAGAGTCGTTTTGCCGGCACCCCCTTTCGGGTTTGCTACTGATATCGCTGGCATGCCTGCGTTTCCTCATTAACATTTTACTAGGCTACTAATTGCCTATTGCGATCGATTGGCCATGCATAGGCTGTTGGCTGCCTATCGAAATCCAATTGATAGTGCAAGACATATACAATGGATATCCTTTTGGAAGCCTTTGGATGGCCTATCGATATAGCTGCCTATGCATATGGTGGCCTATGCATATGGTGGCCTATGCATATGCTTGCCTATGGATATGGCGGCCGATCGATGGTGGTCGATGGTTGATAGCTAACCAAAGAATATTGACTGGATATCCTTATGGTAGCCAAACGAAATGGATATCCTGCGGATATCCACCCTCCTCGCTGGCCTACGTCGTAGGCTGCTGGAGTTAGACGACCACCGCTGCTGCCAGGATCGTTGGCAAAGTAGAGCAGCTTTACATGCAATAGATAATCTGTCGCCTTCAGCGCAGGCTGATTGTTCGCGCCAGCGACCGATCCACCCACAGCAAGCTGCCGCTCGCGCTGGAGGGCATATAAACCTTCTCCGCGGGCGACGCGCGGGGGATCGCCCGACTATGACACCAGGAGCTTCAGCAAAGGGGGCAGGGGAGGGGGTCAACACACAGGCATCCATCGTTTTGTGCTTCAGCCACCCAAATCAGAGCCACCATGGCGGCAAAGAGCCCGTCGGCAGGGTTCACCGCGTACGCTTCTAGCCCAGCGCGATTGTCCCTAGGAGCGGTCGCCGCACGGCACCTCCATGTCACCATCAGTGTCGATACCGCCCTTAACGAGCTTTTGCGCCATCGCAGGGGGGGAGGAAGATCGCAAGCATCCCAAGGATTGCGAGTGTCCGATTTATGTGTCTTCCCCTTGTTCAGTTGAGCGGTTTTGGGTTGGTAAAGTTGATGCTGGTGTGGAGGTTGCCGGCCGGCGACCGATGCAAGTCGATCGTCCGACTGGTTCGCTGTGTGAAGACCATCGGCCGCACCACAGTCTCATAGGTGGTCGATGTACCGAACCACTTCGTCAGACCGTGCCATTTGTCCCCCTCGATGATTTTCATCCGGTAAGTGCCGGGTGGCACAGGTACGGATACATCCTCGTTACGGTTCACATAGACGGAGATGACGTGCACGTCGGTTTTTCGATCAAACAGCTGTACGACAACATTTGCATCTGCCGCTGTCACCCCAATTTTCGACGTCGCCGTCTTTGGATCGACGCTATTATTGACCGTGACGGTTCCGGACGCTGGGAAGGGCAGTTCCGCCACGCGATCGGGAAACCAGCCGGAGCGTTTTGCCTCACGGTAGGCGGGGATCAAGATAGGCATCGCGCATAGCAGGAATATCCATTTCTGCGCTGGGTGCGTCTGAGCATGTCGTTTAGGACGATGTCGGTTCTTCTGATAGTAGAACCCACGACTGGCTGTATCGAACCAGCCAGGGCCAACTCCGCTGCCGTTGCCACCGCCTCCGATCCAACGCGCGCTGCCAAGCGGTACCGCTTTTCCGCGTTTGTCGTGCGGCTGCTCTAACCTCGCTTTGCGATCGTTCCAGATTGTTGTGCCGGAGGCCTTTCTCTGACGGTCCCGATAGCGCTCGCGCATATAGTCTCGGTCATCAAAGCCCATGACCAGCCCCCGCAATTTCCTTTGCCCGCCGGTTGACGGCGCGGCGGTGGAAAACACCGAGTTGCTGAGCGAAATCGACGATGACGAACGAAAACTCGTCAGCGACGTCTTGCTCGGCCGCGCAGGTGGGCGCTATCGAAGCTGCAGCCAGTACCAGATGCGCAGCGGCGATGGGATGCGCTTGCATCAGGTGGAATGACTGAGTCCGGAAGCTGTCCGCCAAGTCCGTGTCGGACAGTGCATCGGGTGTCAGCAACTCGGCCGAGGACGGTTCCCTTTCAGCTTGCTGCATGATTACTCCCCCCGGTACGTGAATCGCTTTGCGTCGTGTGCGGCGTGAAGGTGGCCCTCTGGCCGTGCCATTGGGCTCCGATCATCGCGCAGGCGATCGCCCACAGGGCCGTGAAGACGGCAGTCCCGCCGACGATCCATAATGTCAGCGCAATCAGCCGGCGATGGCGGTGTCGCGGTGTGGCTTCAGGCGAGGGATCGACCGTCGCCTCCCAGATGACACCGTCGGTCGGCGCGGCATCGAGGCGGGTTGTACGACCACGTTGCCTGGGTGGCGCTCGCATATAGTCGCGTTCAGCCAACCCCATGACTTACCTCCCGCTGTTCCCGATGTGTCGTGATAAGGGCGTCTCGGATGATTGGAGCTTTGCTCGCATCGCTCAGCCAGTTGCGATAGCGCGGGTTCCACCGGGCCAGGCCCTCGCAAGCCAGCTTCAGACAAACACCCGCTGCTTCATCCCTACCGGCGAGGAAGGCGACGCTGCCGTCAGGCAGTACGCGCTCGTATATACCAGGCACGATCTCAATCTTGTCCGATGCCTTGCCCTCAGCGGCTATGGTGCTCAGCGCAGTATCGCTCGTGACCACGGTTGCCTTAGAGTCGCTTGAGGCGACGACAGGGGAGGCCTCCTCTGCGCTAGCCACGGCCTGGATGCCGCCCTGCTGCGTGACGTCAGGCTTTGTCTCGTCGTCGGCTCCGTCTTCCTCGTTGTCGACAACCACAGCCGGCTTAATCTTTGACGATCGCAAGCCGATCATTTCTTCGAGGCCGCGGGGATCAGGCTGGTGGTCTCCTGCGAGCTGCCCGCTGATCGCCAAGAGCGTCTTGGCTGACACGCCGGTTGAGAACAGCCGGCCCATAGGAGATATTCCGCCGAATTCCGTCCATGCTGCAATGAAGTTGTCTCCCTTGTAGATCCGCACGTCGGCGCCGACCTTCGAGCGGTCGATCGAGCCTTCCGGAGGGATGATGACGAACGCGCCGATCGTCTCGAACGCGACGTCATGCCGACGCGCTTTCAGCCAGGCCCTGAGAACCTCCCCTTGGCGTCGGGCCTGTTCCAATGGGTTGGGGATGTCGATCGGCCGTCGCCGTCCCTCATACCAGACGTGCCATTCATTATGCTCGTTCTTGGAGATCCGGCCACGATAGTTCTTCACCTCGACTACGGCCGCTGTGCGCGACAGACGTGACAGAATGACATGATCGAACTGGGCGAACCCTCCGATACCTTCGTCGACGACCATCAAACGTCCGCAACCCCTCCGCGCTTGCGTCAAAAGGAGGTCGAGGATGTCGGATGGAATGGTTTCGTTCGTGCCGCATAGGATCACCGTCGTGGGCGAGTTATTCATTGTCACATATCCAGGCTGAGGTTTTTTTCAGGAAGGCCGCGGATCTGTTCGCCAGACTTGAGCATCGCGGGCAGGGCGCTGAGGTCGTCCATGTCGAGTGGAGGCATGCCAAGCTCGTCGTCCTTGGGATCGGCCTGAACATCGCGCCGATCGGCGTCCTGACCGTCCGTGATCGACGGCATCTCCCCATCGAGGTTTTTGATGTCGGAATAGTCAGTGGTCGACGCGCCCATTGGCGGCAGGTCCGTCATGTCGAGGCTGGCAGGGTCGATCAGGATCTTCTCGCTGCTCACCTCGTCGAGGCTCTCCATTGCTTTGGTGAGCGCATCGTCAGCCGCTTTGGTCTGTACAGCAGCACCATCGATATCGAGGCGGCCGAGGCTTTCCAGCGATGAGGTTTTGTCGCCGGGGTTCTTATCCAGCTGCAGCTCGAGCTTCTGCTGGTTGTCGACGACCATGGTCAGGTCGAGGCGAATACGGGTGACACCGACGTTGAAGAGCCGCTGGTTCGACAGATTACGCTCGAAGCTCTGCATCACCGTAATAGCTTTGTTGACGGTGATGCCCTGCGCCATGTGCATGTTGAGCGCGTAGGCGAGGTTCATCCGCTGCATCATCGGATCGTTCTGCTCGAGCGTGACCTGGTCCTTGTTGGCAAGCTCGACCGTGACCTTACCGTTCTCGATGCCCGCGATCGTGGCCAGCGAGGCATTGTAGATGCCGCGCTCCTTGTCGTTATCAGTCCACCGGATCCGGTCGCCTTCGTGAATCTGGATCGTCTCGATCGTCGCGAGCGACATACGATCCTTGTCGATCATCGGATCGATCTTCTGAGGACTGAACTTAATCGACTTACCGTTTTTTACGATCTCGACCTTGCCGTTGGCAAAGGTTCGCCGGACCTCGGCTACACCGCGTTCGAGTTTAAGCTCCGGCACCGAGCCCTTGATCTCCAGCCGCTGCCCTTTCTCGTAGGTCTTGGCGTAGCGCAGGTCCTCACGCTCGATGTTCACGTTCTGGATGACGGCAATGGACAGCCCGTCACCTTTGAGCGTGCCCTCGTCCTTCAGGCCTTTTTGCACCGCCTGATTGATCGCTGCACGGGTCTCGCGGCCCGACGCGAAAATGGCCGTGTTGGCACGTTCATCCGGCGACAGGGCCAGCCACAGGTCGGACGCGTGCGCCGATGGATCCTCATGCTCGACGACTTTGTCGCCAAGCACCTTCATGGCCTGCCCCGCCTTGCCGATGTTGGCCAGCGCCGCGACCGTGCGCAGCTGGTCAGTCTGCTGGCGAAGGTTGTCATCCATGCGAGCCATGCCGATCTTGTCGGCTTGCATCATGGCAAAGGCCTTGCCGGCATCGATCGGGAGGAGCTGCTGGCGATCGCCGATCAGTGCGACTTTCTCGATGCCGAGCGATTCTGCGATCGTCAGCATCTTGAGCATGTCACGGTTCGACACCATCGACGTCTCGTCGACGACGATGATTGTATTCTTCAGCTCGTCACGACGCGCCTGAGCCTCCGGCGTGTTCTGGTTGGTGACGTGCTTTTCGTTATGCCAGATAAAGTGAGCGATCGTCTCGGCTTTGACCCCAGAATCCTGCATCTGATCGACCGACATCTCGCGAGTGGGAATGGCGTCCGGCCGCGCCATGCCTTCCTTCATGTCCGCGACCATCTTGTTCTGGAATGCCAGGCCCATCACCGATTTGCCCTCGGACTCAACGACGCGGGCAACCGCCTGCAGCATGGTCGACTTACCGGCGCCGGCGATGCCCTGGACCGCGACGATGCGATCCGAGGTCGAGACGATCAGCGTAGCGGCTGCAAGCTGTCCTTCGTTCAGGGGGTGAGGGGAGGCGGCCTGCAGCCGGTCTGGCGCTTCCGAGGGTGCCACGATCGGAGCACCCGCGTCTTTACCCGCCTGGACCCGCGCAAGGATGCTCTCCTCGGTCCGAAGCGCTTCCGGTGTCGTGACAGCCTCGACCTTCTGACCCTGGTGGGTAATCTCCCCGGATAGGAGTTTGCCCTTCTCGGTGAGCTGCTCGACCCTCGCCTCGACATGATCGATGGTGACGCCCTTGAGGCCGAAGTCGAGGGCCTTCTTGGCGACCTTGTCTTTATCGAACGCCGCTTCGCGTTGACTGAGACTGCGGATCGCGGAGGCGACAGCAAGCTGCGCATTAGCCTGGCCGGTGGACTGCGCCAGACGAACCAAACCGCGGTCGACCAGTGGGTCCGGTGACCGGAGCAAGCCCGACACCGTATCCATCGCGACTTTCACGGCGTCCGCGATTACGGTGTAGTTGCGCCCTATCGGGCCAGCGTTCTCTCGTTGCTCCGCCTTGGCGGCGTTCTCTAACGCTCCCTCGAGCAGTTTCTTGCCGTCAAAGCCTTGCTCCGCTGCTTTCGCCATCCAGTCGAGAACGAGCCCGTCGCGGTCTTCGACATTCAGCTTTGGATCGCGCGTGTTGACGGTTACGCCATCACGACCCTTTGGCGAGACGATGCCTAGCTCGGCCGCCTTTTCCATGATCTGTTCGCGTCGTTGGCTGAAGACTTCCAGAACCGCTTTTGGGACGCCGACAATCTCGAACGTGCCATGCTTACCGTCCATCCGGGTCTGATAGCCAAGCTTCTCCAACTCGTTGCGGAGGAAGCTATGGTAGATCGAGCCGATGACGGTGTTGCTGGCCCATAGCTTTTGGGCGTCCAGGGCCTGCCATTTGCCGTCGGGCATCTGCGTCATGTTGGCAACGATCGCGTGGATATGCGCTTGAGGATCGAGCGCCCGGCTCGTGTCGTGCTGAAACAGTGCATAGACCAGATTCCCGGTCTTTACCGTTTCGGTCTTACCGTCCTTGGTGATACGACCGGCCGCGATATTCTTCTCGACCCAGGCCATGGTCTGCTGAACCGCCTTGGTCTGGGCGCCATCGGGGCCGAGGATCCGCTTATCCCCAGCGATATAGGCCATTACCGACACCGACTTCGGTGCGGAAAAGGTCAGGTCGAAACCGGGACGCCGACCGTCCCTGACCTCGACCTTCTCACCAGATGGCAGCTCACCGCTCAGCGCCTTTGCAAATGCCTCCTGCGAAACGGTGCCGGTAAGGCCAGCTGCGGTAGCGCCTTCACCGCCCCACATGCTGACGTCACCGGCCTTCTCGTCGGTGTAATATTCGCCGCTGACGAAGTCGTCCTTGGTGAAATATTTTGCGGCGCCGGATGCCGATTTAACGGATGCGATCGAGTGCATCGTTACATCCCGTATCCGTCATCAGGGAAGGCATCGCGCGCCTCCCGGATCGACAGGTCCTCCGGCCGTTCTCCGGTCGGCGTAGGATCGTCTTTCTGGCGCTGCTGGTCCTCACTGCGCGCCTGGACGGACTTACCCTCCAGAGACCGTTCGCGGTCCTTGCGATCGTCATCGCCGGAACGCTCACGCATGTCTTGGACGAGCACCGGCGGTTCGGTTCTGGCGGTGGCTTCAACCGGTGTAGCGTCGCGCGAATTGTCGACCTCGTTCTCAGTCGGCTGCGACAGGATATTAGTGGCGAAGGTGTTGGCCACGTTTGCAGGCTCAACCTCTTCTTCTGTCAAACCGGGCACATCGCCACGTCCAACATCGTCGTCGCCACTCTGCGGCTTGCCACCACCTCCGCGAACCACCCTTCCAGGCTCGTCCGGCTTAGCCGGTTTCCGCTCGATGAAGCCCTCGGCGACGGTCGAGTAATGTTCCCATTCCAGGCGGATGCGTGCAGCAGGGAAGCCATCGGGAAACTTCACGAAGCCGTGCAGGCTGGGCAAATTCATGATGTCATCGGGGATGACCAGCGGCTCGATCTGTTTACGGGGGGTCAGGGTCGAGGCGTCGCGGGTGTTGTTGTAACCATAGCTGTACCCCTCATCCATCTGCCGGATCTCGCGGTTGCCAATGTAGCGCGCACCCTGTTCAGCAGTGTCGAGGTCGGCTGCGGCGAGGATCAGTTTGGTGCGTGTGAGCGACGACAGGTTGCGGGCATTTTCCTCGCCGTAGACCTGCGTAAGCTTGTCGAACGAGTGCAACCCGAGCACCATCGCACCACCGAAGTTACGGGCGGTCTGGAGGCCGTCCTCGATAGCCGGAAGGCGGTGGAGTGCGCCCAGTTCGTCGAACACGAACCAGGTGCGCAGGTTGCGGGTTTTCTTCATCGTCATCAGCGCGTGGATGGCGAGGTTCGACCAGAGCGTGAGCAGTGCCCGGTTCATCTCGAGGTCGGTGTAGTTGGAGGTTATGAATAGGATCGAGCCAGGCTTCTTCTCGGACGTCATCCAGTCCTTGATCGAGTATTGTGGACCGTCGTCGGGCAGGAAGCGCAGGACCTGCGCATTCGTATTGAAAACCGCGCGGATCGACTCTGCCATCTTGGCCGCTTCGGGGGCCGTAATGGGGTCGGCGATGGTGTTGGCAAGATGCTTGTGAACCAGCTTCAGGTCAGCGGTCATGAGGTTGTCGGCAAGCGCCTGGTTGGACGTCAGTCCCTTCTCGATGAGCTTCATGCACATCTCGATGAAAAGGGTACGTGCAGCGAGTGCCCAGAACGGATCGGCCGCCCCGCCGTCCGAGGGGATCAGGGCTCCAGCGGCTGCGGTAAACTCGCTATAGGTTCGGCAGTCATTGAAGATCGTCCAGGCCGGGCACCGTGCGTCGGCCGGGTTGAGAATGGTGTCACGTGTCGGGTCGTAGAACGCTTCGACATAGGCCCCGGTCAGGTCGAACACGACGGCGGTATCTTCGCGTTCGCGCATCTCACGAAGGAGCTTACGGAACACGGTCGTTTTACCGGAACCGGTGGTGCCGAGCGTCATGAAATGTGACTGTTCGAGACGGTGTGGAAACGGGATGCCGGCAACGGTGTAGGGGTGGTGGATCCCGCCCATCTTGCGGGCCTTGAACTTCAGCTTCAGGACCTGTTCCGGCGTCTTGTCCGGAAAGAGTTTTGCGGCCTCCTTCACGAACTCGATTCTGTTGTGTTGGGCGATCTCGGAATAGAGCAGATCGCGCTCGACCAGCATGGCGCCGCGCTCATGGCGTTCCTGGATCATCGCCTTGCCGCGACGGGCCGAGAAGTCGACGTACCAGATCGACAGCGGGATGGTGATGCACGAGGCAATCGCGACCGAGCCCATGAACCCCTTCACGGCCTTGTGCCATGCAAGGATGACCTCCGGGACGTAAGGCACGTAGCCCATGTAGGTGTGGCGCACGCTGTCGTCGGGCAGACGGAGGTTGATGCGCTTCATCTCGTCGAACGAGATCCAGTCCCACAGCCCGGACAGGATGCGCATCGAAATGAGCTGAATGTTGTTCTCGTCGAGGGTGAGCGAGAGGATCGTGGAGTAGGCGATGACGAAAGTGCCAAGCCACATGTAGATCGGCATTTTGGCACCCTGTAGCCACATCAGGACCTGGGTATTGAGAAGCTGGCTGCCACGGGTGAAGTTGCCCGAATTGCGAGGCGCTTCGCCACGTGCGCTATGGTGCTTTTGGGGGATCGGACGCCGATCGTTGCGGATGTCCTCGCGGGGCGCTTTTGGGTCGTCACGCGCCATGATGAAGCTTCATGCGACGGTCGGCTTCGAGGACGAGCGTCTCGCGCAATTCCGGGTGGTTTTCCCGGATGATCGCATCGAGCGCGACCTGCATATATTCGGTCACGCGCAAGTGGCGTCGCTCGCTGCCTTCAAGCAGCTTTCGGCCATCAAGATGTTGTTCGATCGCCCGACGAATTAGGTCCGACGGCGAGCACTCCAGTTTGGCTGCTTCTGCCTCTATACGGGCACGCAGATCACCGGCTACCCGAAGGGTATAAGGGCGTGAGGTACTCAAGTAACCAGCCTCCTAGCAGAGAGGCTGATGGGTCCTTAGGAGGACGTTCCTTATAGCTGTGGAACGCGGCTACAACAAGCTCGATATCGTGGTTTGGGCATAAGCCGTATTACGGTGTCTTACGCGGGAAACGGCGGAAATCTGCGCTTTTGAGGCGTAATACGTTGTAAGACAAACTGTAAGACATTGTATACACTATCATGGTCTTTTTAAGGTCCTGATATTCAACGGGAAAAGCAAGCAAAGCTTGCAAGGGTGTGCTCTACTGTAGTCCCGATTCCCATGTGTCGATTTGATCTCCCCCGTCCTTCGTATCGATATGATGGCATCTCGGTTTTCCGCGGGGCAGAGGCCCGCCTTCGCGGCGGAATGACGGTCGAACTGGTTGCTCTGGCGTGGTGTCTTGGGACCGTTCTGCGATGATCGTCATCGGGTTTCCCTTGGTGTTAGAAGCTGGTCGTTGGTTGGCGCTTTTCCCTCGCCTGATCGATGGCTATACCGGTCCCGTTCAGAGCCCGATCAGCCTGACCAAAAGGCAAGTATTATGGCGAAGTCACTGGACGCTGAAATGGCCGCGATCGAGGCCGAGGAACGCAAGCTGGCAGATCGCCGAAAGGCGCATCTGAGGAAGCTTCGGGATACGGCTATTGGGACGGTCGAGAAGGTAGGTTTGCTCAAGCTCCCGCTGGATCGACTGGAGCGGTTGATGGAGGCGGTGAAGACGCTGGGCGTGGACGAGGTCGAGAAGCGGCTCACGGCGAAAGCCTGAGACGGTTCGAGACCGAGGCCCACGCTAATGGCCGCACGGGTTTGCTACCTCGTGCGGCCATTCTCTTTTCGGCAGGGGAGGGGCCTCGCCGGCTTGGCGGCATCAGGCAAAAAAAAGGGACGCGCCAGCCGGTAGGCTGGGCGTCCCATGCGGTCGTTTTAGATAACGGGGACGGATCAGATCCACGCCAGCAGGTACTCCCCTTCGATCGGTTTCAGTGCCGCCATCGTCGCCAGCGTTTCAATGCTCTCGGCCATGTCCGGATCGGAATCGAGGCGACGCCTGATGCGGGGATCCGTCAGCCTCCGGCGAAGCTCCGTCATCGGCACCATGCCGGCGACCTTGCGGTCGATCCCAAGGCCGTCTAACAGCGCCAGCGCGTGGGGGGTTGCGAGAGCTATTTCCGGGGCCGCATCCGGGTTCAGAGAGAGGCGTATCGTAATGTCGCCAGTGGGTTCAGTCTGCGCCACCCGGACGCGTCGACCGAGGAACTGAGCCTCGTCGAAAATCGCGATGACACAAGGGTCGTGATCGAAGCATTTTGAGACCGTCGCGAGCGACAGATGGCAGACGCGGGCGTCGAACTCAAACCACGGATCGCCGGTGACGCCGTAGCCCGGGAGCAAAATGGCAAAACCCAACCGGAGCGATTGCTCAGCAAGCAGATCGCGTAGCGATGCGAGCTGGTCGGGAGTGATGATTGCCGCCATTGGCGCGAGGATGGCGCGGCCGTCTTCGACGCGGAACGTAATGGTCATAGTGACATCCTTCGTTGAAACCGCAAATCTCTCCCTCCCTCCTCTCCGGAGAGGTTTCGCGACGCCTGTGATCGAGCACCACCGTCGATGCCGCGACGCGTAGTCAGCGCACGGGCGAAAGGCCGCTGCGCGCAGGCGAGCGAGGCGTGCAGGGTATGACTGTCAGACGTTGGAAAACCGCGTCAGCAGCGCCGGGGCGGGCTCGATGCCCGCACCGGCGCTTCCCCGGCCGATGCGTAGCCAGGGGAGGCCCGACGGGGCCGTACCGAAGCGAGCGAGCCGGCGCCGCACGCCCGTCGAAACCAGCAACGGAAAAGGGCCACCCGATCGCCCGGATGGCCCTTTGAGTATTAGACGATGAAGGGAGGAGCTAAAGCCCCTCCCGCGGTCATTTGATGAACTGGGCGTAGGCGGTGAGCGCAGCCCCGATCGCGATTGCTCCCGTCATCAGTGAGCCGAGCCCGATGATGTACCATTTAAGTCCGTCGATTGAGGTCTGCATACCCTTGAGGCCGCTTTCCAGCTTTACCTCCAGACCCGCGATTTGCTGCTTCAACGGCTCAATTGCGCGATCCACGGCCATGTCGATCTGCTCCTCGACGACGACGACTGCCTTTGCCGCTGCCTCATCGTCTATATTAGCCGATCTTAGTGCTCTGAACAACGCGACTTGCATTTCGTCCTCCTTCTTCTTCAAGACGCATTCCGGATTAGGGCGGCGCGGCGAGGGTCAAGGGATCGCTCTTGCGACCGCTTTAGCGGCGGTAGGGGCAACGATTTTTCGCAGAAAAATGGTGGGACCCTGCCGTCCCTTGAGGCTTGTCGCGCCGCCCGGGATAATAGGACGACTTGAGATAGATTTTCCCCGCGGCAGCAGCGCCAGGGCGGGCTCGATGCCCGCACTGGCGCTTCCCCGGCCGAGGCGTAGCGAAGGGCAGGCCGAAGGGCCTGACCGATGCGAGCGAGCCGGGTCCCGCGCCAGCCCCAAACCGGACGGTCGGGCAGCTCGTTCGCGATGCTTCTCAAGCTACGGCAGCGCATTACCGGAGGGGGGAAGGCGACCGGCTGCGCGGCGTCCAGGTGCGGCCCGACGGGGCCGTGCCAAGGACGTCGCGCGGCCGGTCGCCTGGCATGGGGGGAACCGTAGGGTTCCCCCCACAGCAACGCTGACAAAAAGGGGCCAGCGCGGGGATTTCGCCCGCCGCTGGCCTAGTGTTTCCTGCCAAGGAAAGGGGAGGGGCGGCGCGCTCTCGGCTGCGCCGCCCGGATAGGGTTAGCCGATTGCCTGCCGCTTGGTTGCGGTCGGTGCCGGTGCCTGTCCGTCGATACGGAAGGCGTGGGTCGGGACGCGGGCGTCCTTCAAGGTCTGCAACAGGTTCGATTGCAGGCCGGAACCTTGGCAAACGATGGCTTCGACGGGGGCGAGTTTTACAAGCTGCTCGTTGCGAACGAACCCGGCGCGGTTGCCATAGCGGCCCGTCTGCGGTGTGAAGGCAACCACGGTAACGCCACGGCTTGCGGCCCATGCTGCCGCGATCATGTCGCACCCTTTACGCTGCGCGGTGGTGCAAAGCGTCATGTGCGGGATACGGGCTTTGATCTGGTCGAGGCGGTCCCAAAGCTGTTTAAAGTCGTGCCACTCCTGACCGCCCGAAAAGACGACAAGCGGGCCGGTGGGGTTGCGCTTTTCGCGGTGGTCCTGCGCGCGGGCCTTCAGGAAATCGAGGGCGGCAATCTGGCTTGCGGTCCCTCCGCTGGAAACCTTCGATCCGCGCGCGGGGGACCAAGGGTGGCCGGACTGTGCCCGGTAGCAGTCGGCGGCATAGTCGCGCATGCATTCGATGGCGGCGCGCTGTTCGGTCTTGGTCTGCGCGCGGAGTTGCAATTCCTCCATTTCGACGGCGTAAATCTCGGACGGATCATAGCGGCGCGTCATCTCGCCAAGGTCGCGACACAGCGTGTCTTCCTCACGTTCCAGTTTCTGCGCTTCGTAGTGAAACGAGTTTACGAAACCCCAAGCGATCGCCTGTGCGCTGGTCTCTAGGCGGGTGTCGCGGAACAGGTCGAAAAGGGTTGCCATGATCGCCGCGCAATCGTGCTGCGCCTCGATCGGCTCGGGCATGTCGAGTTCGGCGCGCTCGTCGCCCATTTCGACGATCGAAAGCGCGCCAACGTCGCCGAACGCTTCCTGAAAATTGGTTGTCGCGGTGTCTTCGGCCATGCTCTCGGCAATCTCTGCCGTGCGGGGGTCGGTCGCGTCGTCGGACGCGCTGTCGGTCGCGGGCGTGGCGTTGGTGCCGTTCATGGCTTCGCCCAAGTCGGCAAAGCTGGTAAGGCGCGGGGAGGTCGTTTTCTTCGTCATTGGTCTGACTCCGTTGGCAGGGGTAGGCGGCTAGGGTCGGGGGAGGGTTGCACCCCTCTCCCCGCCCGTTTGGGTGGTCTTAGAACGCAGGGATTTCGTCGTTTAGCGGCTCGGAAAGCTGGCCGTTGTCGGTGGCGTTGCCGGTGCCGAAACCGTCATCCGATGCCTTGCGGCGGTTCTGGCGCGTGCCGTCCAGATTTTCGCGGCGCGTGGTCGGGCGGTTCCAGACGACGCGGAAACCTTCCTCGTTATTGCCGAAAAGCATGATCTGGAGGGGTTCACTGATGCTGGGGTCGTCCAGCTTGCCCTGATAGAAAACTTCGCCACTGCTGTTGCTGGTCATTTCCCAGAGCGCGCCGATCTGCACCCAACGCTTCGCGACGTTCAAAACCATGATCTCGAACGCGGGGGCCTTGTCGTTCATGCTCTCGACGGGACGGAGGCCAAGGCGCGCGAGGTCGATGGTTGCCGTTGCGACCGAACCGAGGAGCTGACCGCCGACCGACTTGAAAGAACCAATGTTCATAGTATTCACTCCACGTTGCGGGGGCCTATTCCCCTGTTTGCCGGTGCTTGGGGCCCTTCCCCTCCGGCATTTTCTTTTTACCCCCTCCACTCTATTTGACCAACCTGATTGATTACTTGACGCCTAATCATCGTACACGGTGAGTCCGAGCATAAATAAGCCCCCGACTAGGGGGCGTAAATAACAAATCAAAGACGTATTGATCGCGGTAGCGAGCAATTCTGTTTCTACCGTGCTTATGGGCAAGGCCCGGCCTTTGTTCTCATCGCACCCGGAGCCGTCCTCGCAGGGGCTCAAGAGGCAGGCACGGCTGGCGGGGTCAACACGAATGACGGAGGCTCCGCCGCTTTAGCGGTGGAAACCGTAGGGCCTTCAGGCCCGGTATTCTTGTTGAGGCGTCTTCAAATCAAATAAAAGCATTGTCCGCTCCAGCGGACAATTCCCCTTTGACGCCGACCCCGTCGGACGGGTCTGCCACGCCGAGACACTGAGAGACGGCGAAGGGTGTGATGAGAACACAGGCCCACAAAGCACACATCATGCGCCTAGCGCATGATTCCACAGCCGAAGGCTGCCTGCGGTGGTCATGGTCCTAGACAAGAGGGCAGGGTAGATCGACACACCCGCCCCAGGCCATCCGCGAACCTGGCGCACGAGCCCTCTCAGCGCGTGCCGGGAGTCCGACAAGTGATTGTACCCGAAGGGCGGAGACCCGCTCTTCGCGGGGCTCCGGGAGGCTCTTGCCGACTATTGAACGGTCCCGCCCTCTTGGGCGGGGATGTCCCAACCCTTCCTATTTTTCCTTCAACTCTTCGAAGATTTCAGTCGGCTGTACCCCGCTCATAAGCCATATCCGAGACGGCCCCATCGACAAGAAAGCATCACATTTCCGTAGGGGAAAAGCTTAGCTTGAGCCCATTAATCAAGTCTTTAGAGTGGCCTATCGAAAAGGGCGAACGTCACAACGACGCTGGCCGAAAACACGAAAGCAGATGCCTCGCGATGTATGATCGTCGGGCAGGGGAGGGGTACAAAAATGAATCCGGAAGCGATGCTCAGCGCATTGGAAGGGCATCATCGAGACATCATGGCTGGCCTTCGCGAAATCAAACGGCATTGCGGCGAGGAAAACCCGAATAGCCGTGAACTGGCGGTCGCCCGAGAGCAGTTGACGGCGTCCAGCCTGTCGCGGTCCAGGTACGTCAGCGAGGTGATCGTCCCAACGTTACTTAAAAATGCCGACGATGGCTTAAGGACGGAGCTGTCCGAGTTGCTCTTTGCAACTGCAACCAAGCGGATGTTTTCGCGCGCGCATATTGCTGAGTGGACGACGACGTCGATCGAGGCGGACTGGTCAGGTTATTGCGCCGCGGCGCGGGATATTTGGCCAATGATGGAAGAGCAGATCGCGCGTGAGACGAGGGTGTTGGCCGCCCGGCTCAAGCATCGGTAGCGACATCAGCCGAGTTGGGTTCCTTCAGATCATGGCGGCGCCACGTTGCCCTCGTCTACCCGGCTACCGTCAGGCGCACCGGGTGGCGTTCGGCAGACAAAAAAAGGGCCAGCGTGAGCCGGCCCGGATAGTTTTTAGGAGAGGATGCCTGAAAGGCGTCGCCATGCTGCATCTGCGAACATCGTTTTGCAACCGCGAACAGGCTTGAACCGCATAATTTTTGGTTGTTAACCGGGCGAAAGCCGGCAACCGCATTTCGCGCGATCGATCGGCTATCCGGAGGGATATTGAGCGACACGCGCATCGGCACTGTTGAACGAGCATTTCAGCTGGCGAGGGAAGGCGCCTGTCGCTCGGTTTCGGACATTCGAGAACGCCTTACCGCCGAGGGTTATGAGGGCGTGTTCAGCCACCTGAACGGCATGAGCATCAGGCGTCAGCTGACTGCCGCGCTCGTAGCGCGCGGCGTGACGACGCCGGTCGAGAGCGACGACGTCTGAACCACGCCGTCCTGCGCGGCTCAGGCCGCGTTCTTGAGCGGTTCTGGCAACTTGCCATCGGGCAGGGTTTTACGAAGATGGCTATGGATCATCTGCGCGTTGAACGGCTTCGAAAGAAACGTCGCCTTCTCCGGAAGGTCGCCGGTTTCTGGGCTTACGCGCCCGCTACCGATGACGATCTCGATCCAGGGGTAGTTTTCGGCGACGTGGCGCGCGAGCGCGAACCCGTTGGTGTCACCCGGCATGTCGACGTCCGAAAAGAGGAGGGTGATGGTGTGGGCGTACTCGGGAAGCATCGCGATCGCGGCATCGCCGCTACTGGCTTCGTAAGTGCGGAAACCCGCGTCTTCGAGGATCCCAGTTATATCCATAAGGATGAATGGTTCGTCGTCGACGGCCAGAGCGTAGGGGATTGTTGATAAGGTCATGCGCATCAACCCGCCATTTGCGAAAATGGCTCCGATACAAAGCGCATGCAGCATACCGTTTTACTTCGTAGAACGGGCGTCGATCGCTTCCTGAAGAAGGCATGCCGAAACACTTCCGCTATCGTCTTCGCGATCTAACAGAGTGAGCGCCATCTTCATGAGGTTCAGCGGGACGTCGACCAGCGGTTGATCGGCAGAGGTGGATTCCGGGATCGCATCAGTCATCCGACCTCTGATACCTTGATTCAGATCAGTCGGCTATGATCGACGGTTCGGTATCATCAACGAAGCAGCGCTCGATGTCATTCTTCGATCGGCCTACGCGCCATCGGCTTATTACCACGATTGGATAGGTGGACCAAAGCCACCCCGATCGCGGCAAAGACTACGAAAATAGCCCATGCGACTGGACTGGCATTCAGTTCGGGTTTTCCGGCCATGATAAGTAGTTCGCCGAAGGCAGCGCCAAGACACATGGCTGCCCCTACTGTGCCAATCGCCAACAACATGACGAAGCCTCCGGCCATCCCGAACACTGTCATCGCCATGAACCATCCCCAATGGTCAGGGATATACGGCGCCGCCCTCGTTACCGAGGCCCCAATAAGTACCGCACCAAAAGCGAGGGCCGTTCGTGAGTGCATGGATCTCATGATCGTCTCCTGGCTGTCACTGATGGTAGGTCCACGGATCAAAAAGCGTAACATCTGTGCCTGCGAAGTCGACGACATTTCGGGTGACGATCGTCAGGTCGTGTACGAGGCCCGTCGCTGCGATCCAGGCGTCGCGTTCGCTCTTGGTGTCCGGAACGTGCAGCCTCGCGCAGCGCAGCGCGATCGTTGTGTCGACGGGGAGTATGCGCCCGGCAAAGGCGGGCATGACCTTGTCGTGTAGCCAGAGCCGCAACACGCCGGCTTGCCGCGTATCGCGCCGTTCGAGCAGTGCGATGCCGAGCTCGATCTCCATGATCGTGATGACAGAAAGGAACATGTCCGCCTGATCGACGCTACCGGCCCACGCTTCGACGGCTGGGCTGATCTTTCCGCTGCGCCGCTTGCGCAGCTCGGACACGGCGTTGGTGTCGAGCAAGTACATCAGTCGAACACCGCCGGACGCGGGAACGATGCTGCCCTGCTGAAGTCGACCTCGATGTCTCCGACCTCGTCCATGTCGAGGGCGTCGAGGATGTTGCCGGGAGGCGCTTTCAGCCGCTCGTATTCGGCAAAGGGCATGACCGCCATGATGGGTCGGCCGCGTTCGGTGATGATGACTGCGCCATCAACCGCGGCCCGCTTGATGCGACCTGGTTCGCGATTGAAGTCGCGACTGGAAAAAGTTTGCATGGCGGCTTGACCTTCTTTGTCGTGACGTACAGACATCGCCGCAGGCAGCGGAATTGTCAATGTTCGTCACGCGACCGGGTTTTGCTCCATCGCTTGACGATCCTGCCAAATCTCAAGCCTCAGCCGAAGGAGGATATGATGAAAGTGCAGGATATGATGCGGGGGTACGACTATGACCTCCCGCTATATGACGTGCTGAACAACAGCGGCACCAACGAGAACGGCGACTCCGAAATATCGACTGATCGGCGGGTGCTGGCAGGCGCCACGATCGGGATCGGCCTCGACGTCGCCTATTTCGCCATCACGGAGATGCAGGAAGCTTTCACCGCACTGGCGAGCGAAACGAGCAACGGCATGGGCCGTGGCGAGGGGCACAAGGATCTCGAAGAGATCCTGCGCGACAAGAGCCCGTTCCAGATGCGGCTTTGGTACCTGCTATACGACACGCCTATCGAGCAGGCGATTACAGAACTCGCCTGGTTGCAGAGCCTGACGTACCGTCGTGGTCGGATGTGCATGGTGATGCGCGAGCAGAAGCTCGCGGTGATCTACGCCACGAACGCCCAGTTGTGCGAGAGCCTGACGGCTGCGCAGATCATGGCCAACGTGACGACCGAGGGCTGACGATAGTCAGCCCGGTCAGGCGACCAGGGCGAGCAGACTCTCCGGGTGATGTGGCCGGCACCGGGAGACACGGAAAGGCTGAATGGGATTTTCGGTGCGGACCACAAACTGGTCGACGCCGGTGCTCTCACGAAGCTGGATAGCCACGGCGTAGGCGTTCTCGAGTGAACTCAGTGAACCTCGTCGGGCTGAAAGTGCAATGACGGTCATGGTGATGTCCCTTCGGGGTGAAGTCCTTCGGGTGAAGTCCTTCGGGTGAAGTGCCGTATGGCGGGTGGAACGGCCGACAGGCTCGTTCATGGAAAATTGACGACGATCCGTATATCGAGGGTGGTGGACCGGATTCGACGCAGATGCGTTAAGCCAGTCTATCCACCGTTTCGACGGAGGATCCTTCGATCGACGGGGTCGGGACCGCTGCTATCGGTTCCGGCCCTGTTTTCGTAAGCGGAAACCGTCGGCGTCAGCTGAGCCAATTCTCCACGCGAAGACCCCGAATGCGTGTGAACTCGCCGACATTAGCGGTGACCAGCGTGGCACCCAGCGCATAGGCGTGAGCTGCGATCAGGAGGTCGTTGGGGCCGATCGGTTTGCCAGCGGCTTCAAGCTCGGCGCGGATCCCGCCATATTCGGCGTCGGCCGGGACATCGAGCGGAAGGATCTCGAGCCCGCCCAGAATGGCTTCGACTTGCTGGAGCAGGCGAGGGGACCCCTTACGGGCGCAACCATAGCGCAGTTCGGCCGCGGTGATGATGCTGACACACAGATTGTCGCTCCCGATCTCGACGATCTTATCAAACACCGCGCCTTGCGGATTTCGAACCAGGTCGGAGACGATGTTGGTATCGAGCATGTAGCGTGAGCCTGTCACAGGTCGACGGCCCTGAGCGGGAGCAGCGTAGCATCGAGATCCTCTGGAAACAGATCTTCAGAGGCGAGGGGGGTTAGCCCTTTCAGGATGTCGAGAAGACGGGCCTTGGGTTCGGGTTCGATGATAAGCTTGTTGCCTTCCTTGTGGATAAGCACACGGCTTCCCGAAAATTCGAACTCGGCGGGAATTCGCACTGCCTGACTGCGATTGTTGCGAAACAGCCTGGCTTCGCGCACGTCGAAATTAGCAGATGTCTGGGTCACGACGCCTCCTTTGTATATGCCATGTATATACTCGCTTGGACTGACGTTCAATCGCGATGAGCGATGGCGTCGTAGTTACGTCCGTGCCGTCCGTCTCAGGTGGCCTGGGCGTGGGAAGGGCGTAGCTTTATGCGGTCCTGGCCTCGGTTGCTGCTTGAGACGGCTCCCGGCGAAAGCCGGAACAAAGCCATGCAAAATCAATGCTGAATATCTGCTAAATTATTGATTTAACATAAGATATATTATCAATCCGAGCGATCCTCGCGGCTCTGGGGCACCTCAAGGCAGTTCGTAGAATTACCGTCGTCGTATGCGACGCGGCCTCGATCTCGATCCGGTGAAGCCCAACTCGATCAGATTGGCAACGCGCGCATCACGCGCCGAAACGCTGGTCTCACCTAGCACGACGACCACGATACGCCGACCTCGACGCATCGCCGACGCTGCGAGATTGTAGCCGGCGTCGGACGTGTACCCGGTCTTGATGCCGTCGACGCCCGCAACCCGACCGAGCAGATGGTTGTGATTGCCAATGCGACGCGATCTCCACTGGATCGTACGCTTGCTGAACCGGGCATATTGCCGCGGAAAGCGCCTGACGATGGCGCGCGCGAGCTTCGCCATGTCGCTCGCCGTTGTCATGTTACCAGCGCTGGTCAGTCCCGATGCGTTTGCAAACCGCGTATTCCGCATCCCAAGCTGGCGCGCCTTTGCCGTCATCAGTCTGGCAAATTTCGGCTCACTACCTGCAATGCGTTCGGCCACGGCAACGGCCAGGTCGTTCGACGAGATCGCTGCGATAGCATCCAGCGCCTTGCCGACTGTGATCCTTCCACCTGCAGCTATACCCAAGTGCGTCGCCGGCTGGCGCGCCGCCCGGCGGGATATCGGCAAAGGGTCACTTGGTCGTAAGCGGCCGTCGGCAAGAGCTTCGAATGCGAGATACAGCGTCATCAGCTTGGTCAGTGAAGCGGGCCGTCTCGCTGCATCCGGCGCCTCCGAAAACAGAACGGTACCGGTTGAGGCATCGACCACAATCTCAGAGACGCGAGATCGGGCATATGCCGCCTGCACAGGTAGGCCGAATGCCAAGCTGGCAACGATAAAACAGATCTGCGAACGCCGTAGAGAACTGAAAACATGCCGAAGTTGGTATCCTCAATGAGCCTTGAGGATGCCAACTCTGACCTGACTGCTGCCTTAAGCGGCACGCTTCGAAAGGTGCCTCGGAGCGACCGCTACTCGAGGTCACTTTCTGTCACTGTTATCAGATTGGCCGTTGGCCGCAGCTCGGCGAGATCAGCGCAGATATCGAGAATTTCGTCGCTGAACCGCTCGAACAGTTCCAGGGCGTCATTGTCTGGTTCGTCGCCGCTCACTTCACGCAAAACGGCGTATTTCACGGCAAAATCGCGGTCGTCGCTGTCGATTTCGGCGGTAAACTCGACCTGCTTTTCGCGGTCGTTGTCGACCAGGCTGTCTTGATCAATCGTGAGACGGTTCGCCATGTATCACTGCTTCCTCGGTTGGCAGGCTCCCCTGCCCCAAGGTTACGTGGCGCGCAAACTTAGCAAAGGCTGATCCCGCGGTACGTTGCATCGTCTACGATGATTTTGGCAGTTCCCGGCCCGACGATCGTGTTCACCTTCCCCAGCGTCGTATCGATCGTGTCCCCTGGAAACATGATCTCGACCACATGGGATTTCGGGACCGGGAGGCCATCCGCGTCGATTACCATCGGCGCCGGTAGCAATTGAACACGAAAGGTAGGAATGTCGGAATTGGTCATGGTGCCTTCTCCGGCCTAATGGATCAGTGTCAATGCCCAGGGGCTGCAACGTAGAAACCGTTCCAGCATGGGGCAGGAGTAAACACAGTCGCCTTAGAAAACTGCGATCAAAGCCGGTAAGTCGGTCATGGACTTGGCACATGACCGCCGGGCTTATAGGCATGGGCGCGTTAATCATCGACGCAATCTCGAAAGTCAGGTTTCATGCAGGTCATCGTCCGCGACAACAACGTCGACCAGGCTCTTCGCGTTCTGAAAAAGAAGCTGCAGCGCGAAGGCGTCTACCGCGAGATGAAGCTGCGCCGCCATTTCGAGAAACCGTCGGAGAAGCGCGCTCGCGAACACGCAGCGGCCGTTAGCCGGGCGCGCAAGGCCGATCGCAAACGCGCCGAAAAGGATCAGTAAGCCTCAGGGTTTGGTTAGACCGTCACCGTGTGGGTGCGTGCTGTTTGCTCAGGCGGCGTACAACAGAGACGAGCTTCGCCATCGCGGGGTCACGGATCGGCTCGGCGAGCCGCATCTCCCTGCTTCGTCCGTCGATCGTCAGGCCAACCGTATACGTGCGCGCATCCGGCCTCGCTATATCAGTCGATGGCTCGCAACCGAAGAAGTCAGCCTGGTCGGCAAGGCTGGTGAGTTCCTGACGCTCGGGCGTTGCGAGGTCGCCGAACGAAATGGCCTGTTCCTTCGCAAGCCCTGGAAAATGGGCAAGGCCTCCCTCGATCCGTACCCGGGCTTCGCCCGTCACGGTCTCGTCGCAAGCCTTGCCCATCTGCATCAGATCACTCCAACCGTTGTCCATGCTTCGGCGACGGCTGTCGTCTCGGCACTGTCCGTACCGTGCAAACGCCGCGCGACGTCGATCGTGACGCGGGCAAAGCCGGCGAAGTCCGTGTTGGCCCGCGTATTGGGGTCCAGCAGCGCATTGTACCATATCCGACCGGCACGGTCCCATGCGTTTCTACCGATCGTCGTCGCGGCCAGGTAGAAGGCCCGGTTGGGGATACCGGAGTTGATATGAACCCCGCCATTGTCCTGATTGGTGCGGACGAAATTGTCCATGTGGCCGGGCTGCGGGTCCTTGCCGAGGACAGGATCGTCATAGGCCGTGCCGGGCTCCTTCATCGACCGCAGCGCGACGCCGTTGACCGCCGAAGTCAGCAGTCCGGCACCAATGAGCCAGTCCGCCTGGTCGGCTGTCTGGCCCAGCAGCTTCTGCTTCACCAGGCTGCCGAACACGTCAGAGATGCTCTCGTTGAGCGCGCCCGACTGGTTGAAGTAGGCAAGCCCTGCCTCCCTCTCGGTGACGCCGTGGGTAAGCTCGTGACCAATGACATCGAGCGCGATCGTGAAGCGGTTGAACAGCTCGCCATCACCATCGCCGAACACCATCTGAGCGCCGTCCCAGAAAGCGTTGTCATAGTCCTGGTCGTAATGGACTGTCGCATCGAGGGGCAGCCCGGCATCGTCGATCGAGTTGCGCTGATAGGCTTCCCAGAACAACGCGAACGTTGCACCCAAGCCATCATACGCCTCGTCGACTACGATATCGCCTGTTGGTCCCTCCCCTTCGCGCCGCACGACCACAGAACCAGGCGCTTCAGGTTCGCCGCCAGCGTCTCGGATCGTTCGGAGCGGACTGGGGACAAGGATGTTGCCCGCAGCCGACCGCCGTCGGGCAAGATCTCCGTTGACGGGGCCCGCCGTACTTGCCCGGACGATCCGGATGGTCGGGTCGATCATCAGGCTGTGCATCGCCATTGCGCGCAGCGCAGGTGAACCGTTCTCGGCGATCTTGGAGAGGATGTAGGGCGGCAGGATGCAGTGAAGCGAATGCCGATGCGTGGACATGCACATGATCGTGTCTCCTTATCAATTAGCGGCGGGAGTGGCGAAGCGCGAAGGGGACGAGCGCGACCCACATGATGGTGATGAAAGCGAGAAACTGGCTGGTCTGCGCCGGGCCGCCCGGGAGGTAGCCAAAGCCCCCCAGCGAGGCAGCGTAGAGCTCGAACGAAATAACCGACACGCCGATTGCCAGCACATCTGCATCTCCCCCTCTCTCCTCCTGCGTTCCGAACCAGCGCAACGCGATGACGAACAGCGTGATGATGACGATCAGGATCAAGCGAATGACGATGTCGTTGCCCGCGATGCCTATGGCGAGGGGGTAAAGCGTTACCGCCTCGACCGGGAATAGCTTCACTAGGCTGGTGTAATATGGCTCGGGCGTTGGATCGGGCTGGCGCCCGGGTCTTACCAACGGCGTTGATGATCGTCGAAGCCGCAGCGCGCCGCGCAGGGCTGGCCGAGCGGACGCCACCCCATCATTAGCAAACGCCGCAATCGCGCGCTGTACGGCTGCCGCGTACCGCGACACCTCTGCATCGCCTGGTGTAAGTGCCGCGCCGATCGCCGTCGCCTGTTCGCAGCGATCCAGGATCGTCGCGAACGCCGGTCGGTCCACGGCCTCGGGGCTGTGCAACGAAGCGAACCGATCGCGTTCGTTACCGAGAGCCGTGCGTAAGCCGAATATCGTATCGAAGAAGCGCGGGAGATAGCGGGGGTTCTCGGTCAGTCCCTGAAGCTGATCGATAAGCGCATCTGCAGCCTCCACGGCCTGGGTAAAGGTGGTCATCGGATCCTCCTCAGGCGGGGGTGGCGATCGACGCGATCAGTCCGAGCGCGCGGGTGATGCGATCGATGTTCAGTCGAGCCGCGGCACGGCGCTGCTGCGGCGATAAGCGACCGGCCAAGGCATCCCTCAGCCCGGTCTGGGCTTTCGCGGCGAGATCAATGGCGTCTGCGACTTCAGCCGCTCGTACGGGTCCCTGCTTCGCGGCCTCGCGGGCGGCAAAAACACGGATCGCAAGCTGCTCGCGCTGTTCGGCCGACAGATTGGTGCGGTTGCGAAGGTACAAGCATGGGGCCGTCGATCATGTCGGTCATTGTCCGACTCTCCTTGTTGATCCGACAGTCGATGTTCCATATATGTTCTTTGTAGGACAGCGCTATTTGCGGCCGTTACAGCCTAATATCTTCGGCCTCGGTAATCAGCACCCGGACAGCGTCGCCGGTCGCCTTCTCCTCGTTCGAGAATCCGTCGAACTCCCGCAACGACCCAAAGTCGAGGTTCGTCAGGCCTTCTATCGCGAGGACTGATCGCTGATAGGTCTTGAACGCTCCGAACAGGAGCGACTGCGCGTCTAGATCGACATCATGATCGATCAGATAGGCGGAGGCCGATGGACGACCGTCGTCATGGATGAAGGCCACGACCTTCCAATAAGCCAGCCGAATAGCGACGCCGCGGTAAACCGGATCATTGCCCCTGAAGACTGGCCCCGTAAAAACGGTCGCACGTTCGCCGACCCGGCGCGTGTTGCTGAGAATATAGTCCTCGAGGCTCAACCAGGATCGCTGATTGAAGACCGAGAGCTGTGGCGCGCAGTTGGTGAAATGGAAGGTATCGCGGTTGGCTACGCTGGCGGTCTGGCCCCAGTTGGGATCTTCGCGCCGCACAAGATGGCCGCGATCGAAATCGTTGTCGGCATATAGCTCATCCCCCGCCTGGGCTGCTTCGGGAATGCGTCCGTCGAACGCCCACGGATCACCGCCGCGCGGTACCGAGACGCTGGCGCTTCCATCGATATTGACGGCGGTGAACAGGGCTAGACGACGGCTTTTCGACATGACGACTGAGAAATGCTCGTAGTCCAAGCGACTACTATCGCTCTCGGGAACTGACAGAACGTCCTCGGCGATGGCCGTCGCGTCAGGAAGCGACACCCTAAATTCGGTAAGAAAGTCTTCGAGGTAACCCGCGCCCACGGAACGTGCCTGGTTCGGACGTCCTGACCCCCTCCGGTTCGAACGGCAGCAAGCCAGGGTTCGAACGCCCCAGTTGCTGAAGGTCCGCCAAGCGGGGTCGATATGACAGGTTGATCATGGTGATCCTCTTTCTTTCGCTTCCATCAGTGACCAGTATGCTTGCTCCGCGGCGTCGTTGTTACATCCGGATGGGACGGCTCAGGATCAAACGCATAAGGGCGCGAAGCGGCGAACTCGCGGCATCACGTGCGGCACCGCCCGGCTTTTCACAGCATCAACCCCTACCGGATCACGGCTCTGGGAGGCCGCGTTGTAGCCGCGTTGCCACGCAGCGCGCAGACGACTGCCGCGCCGGCCGCTGGGGCTATCGTTACCCATGACGAAGCAGCGCCATCCCGCTTTCTGGGCTTCCCACAAATCGTCAACCGGCTGCGGTGAAAGCAGCACCATAGCCTTCGGCGAGCGTGCCGCCTTCGGCCTCGATCCGGATCAGGTGGCCGCGGCGCGGCGCTGGACCGACATGGCGGGCGGTGAACTCCCCGAGCTTGCCAGTCAGACCTTTTATGGCCTTGCCCCAACGGATGTGGCCGGCACCCAGATTGTCCGTGCCGTCGTAGCCTCGGTCGAGCCAGCAGCGCAGGTGCGCACGCTGTTGCAGGAGCGAGTTTTGCGATCGCTCCATGTTCGCACACAGCGGCAGTGCGCTTGCGAAGGCGTCGACGATGCGAAGGTAGTCGCCCTGTACCGCGATCAGGACGTCGTCGAAATCGTGTCCACTGAGGATGGCGCGGAGGGCATCGCCGTGGCTAGGATCGGCGATCATTTCGTCGGCGCGGTAAGCCGCGATCGGCACCTTCGTCTCGACCGGGCAGCCATTCACGACGAAGCCGTCATGGCGGTCGATCGTGACTATCGTCATGGCCTCGGTGCCGGGTCGGGCGCGGATCTCATCAACGAGGCGCAGACTCGAGACGCGCATCAACCCTGGCGTCACCTCTTCGATCGTGGCGTCAGAGACAATCAGCAGACGCCTTGACCACCGCGTTGGGCGAGCATGATCGTTTCGCTTGGGCGAGCTGCTCGGCGCCGGTCGTGCCCTCGGCGGTAGCGGCGCTGCCGGACGTTGATTATCCCGGCGAATGGCGGCGAGGTTGCTGCGTCGCGCGGCGTCGAACAGGTCGGCCTGGTCACCGCCACCATCGGCAAAACCACGGTCATAGGCCTCGCGCTTGGCGTCCTGCCGTCGCGAGCCATCGGCGCAAAAGCGATGCTCCCAACCGGCATCGGCCGCGGTCCAGCCGCTCGCGTAGGCAACGGCCAGATCCCAGTCATAGCCGTAGCGATCCCGGCCATGCAGGATCGCAATCTCGCTATCGACAATCGTCCCTTCACGGGCGCGCGATTCCATGAAGGCGAAGTTCCGGGTCTGCCGTTCGGCCTCCGTCTTGGCGGCTATCGCGTCGTTCAATGGCTTCATCGCCGCGATACGTTCGCGTCCCCTTGCCATCCGGTCCTCCAGTGGCGCCGTGGGTGGCAAATCCGGAAAGGATCGCCAGATCAGGGCCAGCTCGGTTGCCTGTTCGACCGACTGGCCACGCGTCAGCCAGCAACGCATATCGGTGGAATCAAAATAGTCCGGCTCTACGGCCTCGGCGTCACGCGGTGACCGGACAAGGGGGAACGCTCCCGCCGGGACGATCCCGGTGGGCTGCGATTGCAGCATCAGCAATGGCTCAATCCTTCAGAGGATGGGCGGGATTACGCTTCGACCAGACGTTGGCGCGCGGCCTTCGCTTGTTGCGGAAAGGCCGCTGCGAGGTGGCCGTGAAGGATACCGAAGTCAGCGATCGGGAACGTCCCGTCGGCGTTCGGCCGCGTCGTCAGAAGCGCACCGATCACCAGCTCGACGTGGTCGAGGCGTTCGATCTTGGCGACCGAACCAGCGTAGATGACCGGGGGCGTAAATCCGGCCTCGAGCCATGACCCCAGACCTTCCTCTACCGCCTCGGCATATGCCTGAACGGCTTCGTCTTCCTCGTCCTCGATGTGGAGGGCAAGCGTCCGATAGACGCCAAAGTCATGTCGGTTCGTGTGCGGTCCAAGCTTGCAGCCGGCGGGCGGCATACCGTGCCGCGCTATGATCGCCAGCTTGTAGCCCAAGACCTCGAACGTGTTCACGGCCTCGAAGTCCGGCGTCTGGCCGAGTTGGGCGCAGTCCTCGTTGGCCGGTGCGCCACCAATATCGATAATGTAGGACATGGGGTATCTCCATCGATCCACTTGGATCAACCCAAACACCATCCCTCTTCCCTCTAACCGCCGCGAAGCGTGGTGCTCAAGATCGATAAAGGAACCGCTGCGCCGGTCCGTCGACAGACCCGAGCGTCTTGAGGCGGTCGGTCTCAAGCGTAGCGCCGAGCGTTTCCGGCAGGTTGGCATAGCGGCCAGCAATCTCGATCGCCGCTGCTGCGGTCGGTAGCTCGTCGGGCTCAGTACCCTGCCATTCGACCATGTCTTCCTCGCCTTTCATGGTCGGGTGAGGACGCAGGACCTGCACGAAGAACGTCGCCAGGGGACGATCCCAACCGATCGCTACGGTGGTGCCGGCGTTGCCGGTGAATGTATGACGGCTCATCGATTAATCCCCCAATCGGTCAGGAAGCGAGCGTAATCCACGCAAGCTGCCACGGGCGCGGATGCGGCGTAAAGCGGAGTACGCCAGGGACCTGTTCAGCATCACCAGCCAGCCGCTCGACCAGCCAGTCGATATAGAGGATGGCATCGGCCATATCCCCGTCGAGCAGGTCGTCGAGCATCGCCGACTGGCGCGCGTGATCCTCGGTGAGCATCGACCAGTCGAGCGCATCAAGGAAACGCTCCCGTCGCTCGATGAAGTGCGCAATGCGCGTGGCGTCGGCTCGTGCAACCGCGAGCGCGTCTTGGATGTGCATGGGCATCACTCCTTCAGGCGGCGATCAGGACCGGGGCGACAGGCGCGACCGGGCGGACTGCGATCGACAGATCACGGCGCAGGCGATCAGCGAAGCGGTCCGGCTTCAGCAGATCGGCCATCGGCGCGTAGTGGTTGGGCTGGCTCGTGCTATCGCAGACAGCCCGGTACGCTACCTCGCGACCCTCGTGACGTGCGCCGATCCTGACGGTGACGGCAAACTCGCCGGCCGCCAGCAGGACATGGCCAGATTGATCGCGTTCCCCCTGAAGCGACACTACCTCGAATGTCCCCGGTGCCAGGCCAATGCAGACGGCGAGGGCGTTCATCGCCTCGGTCGCTTCGATATGAAAACGCTCCTTGGCGCCGGCGTCATATTCCACGCCGCGGATTGCGAGCGCCAGCAGCGTCGGGAACCGCTTCAGGTCTTCGAGGCGGCGCCTGCAGGCGTGGCGAAGTACCTCGCGGGGCGCACGATTGGTCGACACGGTTGCCATGTGACGCGCCAGCAGGACGACAGCGGGGTCGCTGTTGGGATCGACGCCGGCATTGCGGCAGTCGTCGACCGCTTTTCCCATTGCGTGCAATGTCGCAACGACGGTGGTGAGGGCGCTCGGGTCCAGCGCTTGTTGGTGGCGGAAAGGCACATCGTAAATCATCGACGCATGCTCCGATTGAGGACCGTGCGCTCTTTCGGCGCACACTCTTCACCCCCCTCTCTTCTCCCGCGACACCCGGTTTGCGCTCGTATCGTCAGCCCATCAGGGCTGGGCGCTTGGGCACGTCTCGGGAAAGATGTTGCCGGATTTGGCAACATCTTTCCGGCCTTTAGTCGGCCCCCTACCCCCTCCGTTGACCAGAGGGGGTAGGGCGACGACGCTCCCGATCGTCACGGCACCAGTTCGACATCAAGAGCCGCAAAGGTGTTGATCGGGCGGGAGCTGTCGTAGCGTCCTGCATCACACAGGCCTTTGAAGTCCGGGCCTTCATACTGTGCAAAGCCCAGATGATCGCAGCCGGTGATGCGCTGCCCAGTGACGCCGACCTTGCCCTTGGGCACCCAGTCGGCCCAATCTCCGGACGCTGAGCGTACCCCGATCTCTCCGATCGCGGCCTCGTAGAGCGCTACCTTCTTCAGGACATAGCTATCGCTTGGGCTGATAACCTCGCCGGTGAAGGCACCGTATTGCATCGGCCGCCAGTGACGTGCCGTTTGATGGGCAAGGTTGCGCTCGATGTCGAACAGCGGGTCTTTTAGCGCTGCGAACTCGGTCTCGAACCCGATGACTACCAGCGACCAGTTTACGTCTTCCTCGTAGTAGATGCTGTCGAGGCGCAGGGGCTCGGGCATCGCAGCCTGACGCTCATCCGACAGGACGAAGCCACCATGCGAGGGGGTGGTAACGAACCAGATGCCTGGCAGGCGCTGGATCGCGGTATCGGGAGCGTCCCAGAGCGTATGCACGGGCACGAAGGTCGAAGTGAAAGCGGGCATGATCGTCTCCTTGATCGATGCCCTTCCCCTCCCCCTTCTCTCCCACGCGATTCAGCGCTCTCGGCTGCTTTTGCCCCGGGCCTCGCATGAGAGGCGTTCGCCGCGACGCCATTTTGCCGGCTCGATGAAGTAGCCGGCATGCACGCCGGCATGTCTGGCCTCGGCGTTTTCATAAGCGGCGAGATAACGCTGGGCACGCTCAGGGTCACTCTTCAGGTAGCTGGTCGCCGGCACGGCAAGGCCGGCAGCGATCATGCTCTCGCCAAGGTCCTGGCCTCCGATCTCGACCGTTCCAATCGGACGACCGTAGCTTTGCTTGCCCGTCAGGCGGATCGTACTGCTTCCCGATTTCAGCAGCTTCGACGCATAGTCCTGTGCCGCCTTGCCGCACGGCCAGCAGCCATCCGTATTTCGACACAATTGCCTCTTCTCGAAGGCATCGGCCCCAAAAATCCGGACGTCGAACGATACGGTGTCACCGTCGATCGCGCGACCGTCAGCTCGGATCATCGACGGGTCTTCGGCCTGGGACGCGGCCCCTCCGCAGGCGGCAAGGGCAAAAGCGAGGACAAGGGTCATGCGCATGCGCGTGCGTCCTGGATCAGGGCGTCGGTCGTCTCGAGGATCAGCCACGGCTGCAGCGGCTCGCCCGTAGCGACGATGTCGGTGTGAATTTCGTCAAGGCGCATCCATGCGGCGACCCTGACGGCGTTGGACCTGCTGCACAGCACACGGCGCAGCGGCGAGAGGGGAGTGTCGGCAGACATGGGGATATCCATTATGGTGGTGTCGCATACGCGGTAGGGGCCGCGAAGACGGTGCGGTGAACTTTGGTTTCGGGGACGACAGACCAGGCCAGGTCGCGGAAGTGCGAGATGCGGTAGTGGCCGTGCCCCTTGTCACTCCGGAAGGTGATCTTCTCGCCGCGTTTCACGACGATGAACTCGGTGCCGGTATGGCCGTCGCTGAACGAAACCGGGCGGGGAAGTTTGATCCGCATCCCGTTATCGATTTTGCGGGCGTGCAGCCTTAGCCGAGCGAGGCAACGGCGCCGCCAATCCAGCGCGCTCTCTTTGCTGGTTGGCGACAGGAGACGCAGAATCCGGGCAGGGCATCCGGCCTGGCAGGGGCCCATAGATTCCTCCATGTCCTTGTACGCAAATACGTATCCGTCTCTGGCCTTGGGGTTCCAGCGGACCAGACACACCAGTGCGATGACGTAGAGCGGCTCGTCGTCTGAAATAATCTCAGCTGCTGCGTACCAGACGCGGTTTCCGACGAACGCGCTGTCGATAACGCGCATGCCGCGCGTGCCGCCACCATCCAGCGCACGGCTGTAGGTGAACTGGTCGTCGAGATAGGCCTTGGGGTTCGGGTGGCCGGCCATGCCGGCGCTGGTCATCGAGAGCCAACCCATGTCGTGTTCTCCGGTTCATGCGGCGGCCGTGTTTCTGCTGCAGCCTCGGTCGAGAAGGCGCGAAGGTAGGAGAAGGCCTGTTCGGCCTTGGCGGCGGCGAGGAAGATCGCGGTCTTGTCGGCACGCAGCACCCCCAACCAGTTGGCGAGGTAGGAGGCGTGGCTATCGTGCAGCTCGGTCGAGAGACCGAGATCGCCGCAGATCATGGCCGAGCCAAGCTCAGCGACCAATTCTTCGACGCAATATGCGTTGTCGCCGAAGCGCTTCCCGAAGGTGCGATCGAGCCGGGAGGCATGGCCTGCCCAATGGACGGTCTCGTGTGCCCGAACCGATGCGTATGCGTCGCCTGACTTGAAGCTGCCGGTGTGCGGCATCTGGATATAGTCGAAGGTAGGGTGGAAGAAGGCGCGGTCACCGCCGTGACGGACCTTGGCCGGGATACCGGCAAAGAAGGCGTCGATGCGATCCTGCCGTTCGGAGATCAGCAAAGGGGTCGGTGCGACCTCGCGCGGGTAGTAATAGTCCGGCAGGCCAACGATTTCGTCGGCGTTGAAGACGACATAGGAACGCAGAAAGCGGATCATCTGGTCGGCGGTCGCCCCGAGCAGATTGGGCATTCCGGCCTTGCGGAAGGTCGAGGCATAGACGGAGAAAGACGGTCTGGCATCGCGGTTGATCTCGCCGCCCAGTTCGCGGGCCTGACGGGCGGTCATCCAGTAGCGGCTGCGATAGCCATAGGTGTCGGCGGTCGCCCAGAGCCATAGGGCGTTTATTCCGGTGTACGGAACGCCCTCGTGGCGCAGTGGCCTGCCGCCCTCGCCGGTAACCGACCAGGAGCGCTGCCACGGCAGGGTCCCGGCTTCGAGCCGTGCGATGATGGCGGCGGTGATGTCGGCCGCAATGTCGCGGGTTGTAGCGGTCATGACGCTGTCCTCGTTAGCGGTGAGGAAAGGCACTGCCGGCACCGCGAAGTCGCGGGCCGGCAGTGAGGCTGCTCAGAATTGAACCGTCGTACCGCTATTCGGCCGCGACGATCTCGTTCACATCGTCATCGTTCTGGTGATCGAGTTCGATCTGGGCGCTGCCGTTCGTTTCGACCCCGTCCGTCCCGACATCGTCTGGGCCGTCACCGACCAAAGCGGCAAGATCGTCCTCGCCGGTGTCGTCGCTGTCCGCCTCGATCAGGTCCGCGAGATCGCCCTGCCCGCCTTCGTCTTCGCTCTCACCCGCGACGACAGTGTCGCTGAAGCGCATCGCGGTCGGCACCCATTTCAGGGCAGCTTCCTTGACGTCGGTCTCGACGATCGCTTCGCCAGCGAAGAGCTTCTGGCAGGATGCCGAGATCTCGGTCTTCTTCTCGCTGGCGTGGCGGCTCGACAGCGCTGGGCCTCCGACCTCGTGAAGCAGCGAGATCAACGAACCCTTGGAAACCCGGTCGAAGAAGTTCTCCGACGTCGGACGCCACCAGCTGGCGACATCGACCTCGAGGATGCTGGCCATGCGGCCGTGGAGCGGGTTCTGGCGATTGGAGCCGTAGGACTCCTTGGCCTCCAGCGACGTCGCGACAATGTAGGCCAACCATGCGCTCTTCACCTCGTCGCCGAGCGCGCGGAATGCCTCGAACCGCATGACCTTATTGTCGGACTCGCCCCACGATTCATCGAGCCCGTCCCGTACCTCGGCGAGGTAGTCGCGCGCGCGCGATCCCGGCATGTTGGTCGACAGGATCGGATCCTGCGGGGCATGGGCGCTGATCGTCGTGCCGTCGTTCGTCGAGGTGCCGCGCCGTGCATCCACCATAGCGAACAGCATATAGTCCAGCGCCAGGCCGGGACTTCCGATCAAAGACGCCGCCAGGACATCGCGACGCTGCATCGCGAGTTGGTCGCTCAGGACCTGGCTGAGTGCCTTGCCGCCCGGCGCCGCGTTGTCGGGGTCGACCTCCTTGGGACTGCCTGCCGTCACCGGCGTGACCGCGCCTTCCTCAATCCGGAAGGTCGGCTCCGCCCGGACCCGTTCCGAGCCCTCGCCCTCGCCGTCGGCAACCCCGTCGTCCGTCTCGTCGGCCTCCCCGTTATCACCTTCGACCGGTTCCGGCTCGACCACCGTCACGCGGATCGGCGTTTCGCTGTAATAGGTCTCATCCAGGACCATGGTACCGGTCTGCGACAGCGTCAGAAACGCGCCGACCCGCGACACGAGTTCAGCGGGGAGCACCGAGGGGCGACGTTGCAGCGCTTCGAGTTCCTCGCCAAGCACATCATTCTCTGCGTCGCAAGCGGTGAACGCCTCTTCGGTGAGCTCGTCGTTCTCCATCTCCTGCTGCAGTTCGGCCATGCGCTGCTCGATCTCGTCTGCGCGCTGTGCCTCGGCCGGCGACATCGGCTGGACCGGCAGGGCGATGCGATGGAAGCTGCGGGCCGCATCCCAGGTGCTGTGGCTGGCGACAGGCCGGATCCAGGCAAGACCGCGTTCCTCGCCGATACGCTTCGCTTCCGCTTCCATCATCGCGGCCGCGAGGGTCTGGGCGATCTCGGGGTTGGTCCAACGCTCGCCGGCGTTGCTGAACAGGTCGCGGTCGACGACGCCGCCAGCGGCCTCGTAAGGCTCGACGCCGACCAGGAGC
This sequence comes from Sphingomonas sp. OK281, assembly GCF_900115295.1. GTDB lineage: Bacteria > Pseudomonadota > Alphaproteobacteria > Sphingomonadales > Sphingomonadaceae > Sphingomonas. The sequence continues at coordinate 126,913 of NZ_FOVZ01000008.1, forward strand.
GCGATCGGATCGTTGGCCCGCATCGTGTCGTTGGCGATGACGCGGCGGATTGCATCCGCATTGTAGTGAACCATCGCGCTATAGGTCTGCCAGACGCGCAACTGACGCTCGTGACTGCCGGTCGAGGCGTAGGCCTTGGCCATGTCGAGGGTCAGCTCGCCGTTCGCGAGAGCAGAGAAGATCGGCTCGGCAAGATCGGCGAGGCGGAGGCGACCGTCGATGAAACGGCGGGTTACGCCAAAGCGCTTGGCCACAGCGTCGATATCGGTGCTACCGTTCAGGAAATGCTGGAAGGCGCGGCATTCTTCGGCCGGGCTGAGCTTCATGTGATGGAAGCTGACCGCGAGCGAGGTTTCGGTCAGTTCGGCATCGTCACCCTTCAGGACACGCACCGGCACGTCATACTCGTCGGGATTGATGATACCCCGAGCTACCAGCATGTTGAGCGCACGCCAGCGCCGGCCGCCATCGAACACCTCGAACGTCCCGCGTGGCCGCGTGACCGGCGTAACGAGCAGGTTCTGGAGGACGCCGCGGGCTTCGAGATCGGCTGCGAACGGCTCGATCTGCAGCGATTCATCGGGCGCGGTGCGGACGTTGCTGGCGGAGAGGCGGAGCTTCGAGAGTTTCACGGACTGGATCATGGGAAATTACCCTTCGTTTCTGAGCATCCGAATATTTTCGGACACCATCTCCCTTCCCCCTCCCCTCTCCTTGCCGTTTTGGGTTCCTCGGTGCAGCTCAATGGTATTGTTCGATTAAGTATTGCCTGTGATGCCTCAGCTACTATCTAGCGGCGATCCTCCAAGCGTTCTCATCTAATTACGGAGAAAAATTGATGACGAATGATATCAATGCGGTCGAACTTGCAACCGAATTGACCATTGCATGGCTGGGTAACCCAAATACGCGGACCACAGCAGACGACGTTCCTTCGTTTCTACAGTCGATGCATGCGGCTGTGGCGAAGCTGAGCGATGAACAGAGCGTAGAGGCTCCGGAAGCGTCTGCGCCAGAGTACACGCCTGCGGTAACCGCGCGAAAGTCGCTTGCCAGCAAGGATCACATCATCAGCATGATTGATGGCAAGCCTTACAAGACGCTGCGTCGTCACCTCGCTACGAATGGAATGACCCCGGCCGAGTACCGCGAACGGTATAATCTCAAGGCGGATTATCCCATGGTTGCGGAAACCTACAGCGAGAGCCGTCGCGCCATGGCCAAGAAGATCGGTCTGGGTCGTAAGCCGGGCCAGACGGCTCAAAAGGCCGCTGAACCTGCGCCTGCCAAGCCACGCCGTAACACGAAGCCCGCGGTAACCACTGACGCTGAATAGCCAGCTGTGAGCATCAGCGCATGGGAGAATACCATGCGCTGAGACCTTCAGCCGTTTCACGTCGATGGGGTCAGATCACGAACGTGAGTTGCGTGTACGCCGGGAGCGAACGGCAACGACGGGTGAGTGCGGTTCGTTCGGCCTGGGGAGGAAGGTAGCATAGACGCCGTCGAGTGACGTTGCTGGCTTTCTCGAAAAGGATCGAGAAATGGGAATCGACAGAAATTTCCGATAGAGTAGTCCGGCTACGGTTTAGTGCCGACGACGCAAGCACGGTTGCCGCCACGAACGCATCGCTCCTGCCACGCATCCCAATCGGCCTTTGCTATCCCGGCGCGAATGGCAGTGGCTTTTAAATCCTCCCAGTTATGGATCGTCGGGGAAGTGAGAAGCTGGCTTATGCACCGCCATCCGCTGTTTCCCTACTTGCTGTTCCAGCGCGACCAACAGGAGGGGGCCGTAGTTATAGCGGTAATTGTCGCCAATCTGTTCTGCGTCAGTGATTTGATCAAGGGCTTTGAATGGCACATTTTCACCTGCGATCCTGTTGGCAAGCGTTCTGATCCGGTGCTGTTCGGCGGGGAGGCCGGCAATGGCGCCAAGCGCCTTAAGCGACAAGAACTCGGCGGTCGATTCAAGGAGGAACCAGCGATACGGCCCGCTTGGATCAGTGACTGTTCCGAAATAGTAATGCCCGATTTCGTGAGCAAAATACCCTAGACGACGCTCCCTGGCTTCCCCGCGCGCCATCAGCGCGGTCGCGATAGGGTGAATACTCCCGCTGAATGCAATCGTAGGCCAGGTTGCAAAGCCCCATTCCGATCCTTCGCGATCCCGCTCCGCTTGATTCAGAGCGACCACGCGGACAATTGCCGGAGTGTCATGAATTTTCTGCCCGAGATAGGCACCGTAGAATGTCTCGATACGTCGATAGGTGTCGACCAGCGCGGCTGTTTCTTCCGACGATAGTCTTTCATTGACGATCGTTACATTTGGACTTCGCGTGAGCGGGACTGTTCCCGCGGTAAGCATGACCGGCCGGATAGTTGTACTAACGAACTTACCGGATATGCCGGTCACTGGATCACTGCCGTTCAGGTAGATAAAGGAGCATTCGGCGCAGGACACATTCAAGTCATGCTTGTGACGTCCTGCCTTACCTTGTTTTTTGGATCGAACGGTAATGGCAACCATGCTGATTGTTCCGTGGCGCGTACACTGTCCCCATTGAACGCAATGACACCCTTGAAATCGAGAGGGGCATCATGAGCCGGATATACGGGGAAAGCACCAACGTAATCGATGCAAACTGTCGATGACCCGGTCTTAAGATTGTAGACGCGTGCCTCACCATCCACTCCCGGATCGTACCAGCCGTCAAACTCGACGGCCTTTCCGGCTTCATCTGTGATCTTGGCGACGTTGAGACCGGCATTTAGAGAGAACGCTTCTCGAAACCCTGCCGCCCTGTCCGCGAGGCAGATTTTACCCGCCATCCGTCCGGACGAAAGGCTGACGGTAATCGTCCCCGACGTTTTCAGGGGCTGTGCCCGTACCGGCGCTGATGCGAAAATCGTAACGGCAAGAATTGCGGTCGATACGGCTGTTCCCCAGGTTATCCGTTTCAACCAGCTACTCCCCCTGCTTCCGGCGCGTTTTATGAACGCTTTCAGTTGCTTTTGTATAGGCCGCTATCGTCGGAAAGAAGGCGTTTCCTGCCGGTGTGGCGTTCTTGAGTAGGGAGCGGGGTCGAGGCGGTCGAGCTTCCCAAAAGGATCGAGAAATGGGAATCGACACAATGGCCGCGTATGGTCATCTGCTTGCCGCCTACAGCGAAAGCGCTAAAAACGCAGGCGGAATAAGAGGATGTCGATATGAAAAAAGCGAAAAGCATCTGGATTGGTGCTGCGGTAGTTTTAGCCATGCCCGCTTACGGAGCCGACAAACTGGATCGTCATTCGGGCGAGACGTTAGCTCGACAGGCTCCAATCGGGTTCAAATCTGTGTTTTCCGGCGATCGGAATGGTGCGTCCGTTCAGGAGTTTATTCCTAAAGCAGAAACCTTAAAAACCTCGACCTCGATGGTTACCGTACAAGTATTTAAGGCAAAGCCTGATTTGAGACCGGGTAAGTTTCTAGTTGAGTTTGGAGAAAATTACGCGGCGGTATGCCCTGCGCTTTCTCATACGAATGTCTTAAACGGATCTGCAAGTGGATACGACGTATCGTTGCTAGCCATTCAATGTCCTCGAAACCCGACATCAGGCAAGCCAGAAAATCTCTATATTCGTGCGATCAAAGGTGAGGATAGCCTCTATTCGGTACAATACGCCTATGACCACGCGCTCACCGCCGACGAAAAGGTTTCGCTAGGGAAATACCTAGAATCCGTGATTGTTTGCGATACTCGGAAACCGGAGCATCCTTGCCCTGCAAAGTGACGCGACTAACGGAGGTCGACGGGGGGAGGCGGTTCGAGACTGCCCGAGCGTTCCCAAAACCGAACGACCAGCGAGACGGCGGAGCCATTCTCGGAATCGATCGAATTTCGGGAATGTCTATTCGACCGCTTCTCGTAGTTCATTAGCCTTGACCAAAACCGTTTCGATAGCATCGAGCGCCTTGCCTGAAAGTGTCAGCAGATCGTCAAGATCGCCATCCCCATCGCCGACAACGAAGCCAATTTGAGTAAGGTGAATGAGCCAACGGGATAGTACAGTGGGTGGGATCTTATTTCGATCACCGACGGCGCGTGCGGCGATACGATGCCCATTGGCATCGGCGACAAACAGTTCCAGGAGCAGATCCCATCCTGGTTCAGCAAACAACTCAGGCGGTAGTATTTCGGCTCGTATACGTCGAAATTTCAATATGGCGCCTGCTGTTGCACTCGCGCGATCCCTCTTCTCCACGTGACTCTCCGATTTGCCGCCCCTTGTTGCCTGACAGAACGCGCGAAAATCAATCAGCCTTCCTTTAGCCCATACCGCTCAGAAAATTGCACCCGCGCAGCGTCTAGCGTGGCGGCAAGAACGAAGTTTCCCTCCTGATCGGCGAACGCGATAAGCGCGTCTAGGCTCCGAGCTAGTGCCAGTAAATCAGTCGCTGGTGGCATTTCTTCCATTCGAAACCTCCGCACCCGCCCGCTCGCGCAACGTCGCATACTCTGCCGCCATATTTAGGTGCAGGGTTTTCACAATGGGGTCAGTAGCCAGCGCCGCCATATCGAGTTCCTGCTGTGCCCGCATCAAGTAATACTGGTCATCCGTAATCGCTGCCATTGCCCACCCCCAGAAAGATTCAGCGAGCCGCTGCACTGTTTATGCCTCGAATAAACCCGTTACAAGAATTATCCATGTTCCATGGATACTATATTTTATTACATTTAATATAACCTTTGATATTCGGTATAAGCGAAACCTATGATAAGAACCGAGGATGATCCCAAGTAAGTTCATCACTTTTCAAGAGCGAAAAATGGGGCGACCGCTCACACCTGAGGAAGCAAGGTGTTTGAATGAAGCTCGGTACGCTTGTGCTGGCGGAAAGCGGGATACTGTAAAAGCAATGTGGTCGGCGCTGGACGAATGCGTGGTGTTAAACCGCCAATGAGGATTAGGGCGGCCGCCTTTTTGAACTTGACCATTCTCGAAAAACGAACGGCCAGCGAGACCACAAGGCGTTCTCAGAATCGATGGGTAAACGAGAACGCCTTTGAGCCTCACATCCTCTAAAGCAGGGATCCGGAACCCTCGGGATAGCTGGAGCTAAAGGACGTATATGCTCAACATATATGGCGGACGGATAAACGACCCCATAGCGATCGATCCGGTGGAACTCGCGGAGGCCTGCGCGAAGAGGGGACAGTTGGTCGTCCAATTCAGCAGGCCCGATGCCTACACCCCAGCCAAGCTGAGCCTTCTGAACGAAGCGTGCCGGCTTGCGCCGGATAGTCTTCAAGTTCGTTTTTACGGGCATTATCAAGGGGCGTTCGACGCCACGATGCTACGTCACCTACCTGAAGTGCGCGACCTAGGAGTCGACTGCCTTACTAAGATCCTCCAGGAGGAGGAAGTGGGTAAGCTTCCGCATCTAAAAAGACTAATATTTGGCGTGTTTGAATTCGATGAACCCGACTTTTTGCAAACAATTGAGCTCCATAAATTAGAGCGGCTGGTTTTAATAGAAAACCGTAAGCGGAATATCGACCTACATCCCTTATCGAAATGTGAATCGCTCAGGAATTTGTTCATCAACAGTCACTCGAAAGGCATACATGCAATTGCTGGCTTACCGCGTTTGCGGAAGTTGAGTTTGGGCGCCTATGCGAAAACGCATCCCTTAGACTTCGTAGGCGCAATTCCAAGCCTCGAAGAGTTAACGCTCGTTCTCGGTGGGCGGTTACATATTGATGATATGTCCAGCGCCACCCTTGAGATGCTGCAAGTTCTTCGCGTGAGAGGTTTGAGCACGCTGGGCGATCTATCACGCTTCAGCTTGCTGTCAGCCCTACGCGTGGAGGATCAGCTGCAACTTGTCGAGGTAGATTTGAATGGAGCGAATCTAGAGCGGCTATGGCTTGCTAATTGCAAAAGGTTAGTCGAGTTACCCGGATTGGAAAGACAGCACAGGCTTAAAGAGTTTCGTGCATCTGTCGTTGCGCTTGACATGAATTTACTACGCGATCGCGATTGGCCTCAGACCGCACGTTCTATCAACCTTTTTTCCGGCAGTCAGAAGTGGAATGACGACGCGATCGCTCGATTAAAAGATCGAGGATTAGGCGAAAAGGGTGCCATTTGGCTGTAATTTGATTTCGCGGCGAGTGAGGCAAACGAGTGATTAGCTTTCTCGAAAAGGACGGCAATCGAGACGGCATCGGCATTCCCAAAATCGATGCTATTTCGGGAAAGGAAAGGGCTATTGCGGCGGTTTGGCCAGCGGCACGCCGGTATATTGGGCCGAAGCCATCAGCCAGCGGGTGCCAATTCGCCGCTCCACATAGGTGACCCGCACGGTGTGCTTGACTGTTCCCCCGGTTGGAGTGGGGATCGTATAATCGACCGAACCGATGACGATTGCGGTATCGCCGTAACGGCGGACGTCCTGCGTGGCGAGCGACATGGGCGGAGCGGGGGTCGCCTTGTCCGCGGCATAGAAGCCTAGCACCGCTTGCCGTCGATCGATTTCACCACGGGGCGAAACCTCGACATAATCAGGCGTGAGCAAGGCATCGAGAGCCTTGGGTTCGAAGTGGCTGCGCGCGTCTGAGAATGCTTGGACCAAGGCATGATCGGGGCGTCCGAGGGTCCAACGTTCCGTGCTTCGCCTGGGACCGTAATCGCCGTAAGAATCAACGTAAAAACGGTCAGGTGTAGCCGCATGATTTTCCCCTTTAGAGTAAGATTGCCCCACGATTTGCCGGCAAGCAACCGATCGCTTTCTTGTTGAACGATCGAGATTGGTAAGCCGGCCTATGGTTGCGGTGGCCGCGCGCGCCGGTCTATCTAAAAGTAATGAACACTGATCTGTCGTTGGGCAATCGGCCCGATCTCGCCACAGAACGCCTATCCCTCCGGCGTCCTAACGATCGCGACGTGGACGCCATTGTAGGCGTAGTCGGGGATTGGGAAGTGGCGCGCCGCTTAGCGCGTGTTCCGCATCCGTATGGCCCGGCCGATGCCCGTTTTTTTCTAGATCATGTCGTACCTGCCGAATGGGTATGGGCTATCACTCTGCGAGGGTCCGACACGCTTCTGGGCGCGATCGGCCTGACGCCGGAGGAGGGCGTTGCCGCGGCTGAGTTGGGTTATTGGCTGTCGCCTGCTCATTGGGGGAACGGCATCACGACCGAAGCCGCAAGGGCCGTCGTTGCCTTTGGCCTTGAAAGTCTCGGTCTTCCCGTCCTCACGTCGGGCTACTTCGAGGATAATCCGCCTTCGGGCCGGGTGCTCAACAAGCTCGGCTTCGTTGAAACCGGGCGGGTCATGCGGCCTTGCCTCGCAGCGGGTGGCGAGGTCCCATTGATAAAGATGGAACTTGCGCACCCGCCGGGAGGATAACGACGGGAAAACGCTGCTGATGCAGCCTTCCTGATTGGGATGGTAAAGCGGGAACGCGCAGGCTTTCCCGAAATCGGTTTCGCGCACTGAAAAGGGAAAGGATCAACGTCTGTCCGCGGTGTCACAACCGTTCAGTTATGACACCTTCGACGTTTGAAAATACCGATATCGGGTTCGTCGGGTTCTTCTCGGAAGGCCGCGCCGGCGGCGACGGGCGCCATCGGTACGCCCGCGATCATAGCCGCAGGATAGATCGTGATCCGACCGTTTTCGAGCAGGTCGCAAAGCGTCGCGGAGTTAGGCGGTCGCTTCCTTCGCAGTGCCGGCGGTGACCCGGTTGCGGCCGAAGCCAATCGCCAGCAGCGCCGCCATGACAAGCTGCGCCGCGATCCCCTCTGTTGTTGGATAGAGGCCGAGGATTTCGACGCGCGGGAAGCCAGCGACCGGGTTGACCGGAAGCCAGCCCGCTTCCTGCAGGGCGGACACACCCTTGCCGATCAGCACCACGGCCAGCAGTGCCATCAGCGCCGAGCTGTAGGCGAAGAACTTCCCGAGCGGCAGCGTGCGGCTGTAGCGCATCATCCCCCACGCAATGACGGCGAGAACCGCAACAGCTGAGGCCGCTCCCGTCAACACCGATCCGCCGTTCCCTCCCGTCCATATCGCTGCGTAGAACAGGATCGTCTCGAAGACCTCGCGGTAGACCACGACGAACGACAGGCCGAATAGGAACCACGCTGATCGCGCGTTGAGCGCCGTCGTCAGTTTCTCGCGGATGTAGCGTTGCCAGGCATCGGCGCTGCTCTTGCCATGCATCCAGATGCCAACCCACAACAGCACCAACGCGGCGAACACCGAGCCGAACCCTTCCGTTAGTTCGCGACTCGCGCCGCTGATCTCGACGGCATAGGTGGCGACGGCCCAGGTGGCGGCGCCGGCGACCAGCGCCGCGACCCAGCCGCCATGCACGTAGGGCATCACGTCGCGGCGTTCGGCCTTGCGCAGAAAGGCGAGCATGGCGACGACGATCAGCAGCGCCTCTAGCCCTTCGCGCAGTAGGATCGTGAAGGCGCCAAAGAAGCTGGACGCGCCCGACGCCCGTTCGGGCGCAAGTGCGGCTTCCGCCTCGCCGAACAGCGTGTCGAGCGCGCGTGCCTGATCGCGCACGGAGGTTGGTGGAGCGCCGTTGGCGATGCCGGCGCGTAGCGCGCCCATCGCGCCTTCGATCCGCACCATCAGCGCGTTGTCGCGCGCCGACAGCATTGGCTCGACCGGCTCGAAGCCGTCCAGATAGGCCGACAGCGCGAGGTTGGTCGCGCCCTTACGGTCACCGCGGGCATAAGCGGTAACAGCCTCGCCAAGCCGTTCGCGGGCAAGCGACAGTGTGCCGGCGTTCCGCGGCACGACCGCACCGGGGTTGCGGCGCAAATAGGCGATCACGGCATCGGCCTTCGCCTCGCCGATCCCGCCGGCGAGATCAGCCGGGGTCATCCCGACCAGCTTCTCCATGTTGATCAGGGCGCGCAGGTCCGGGTCGCTCTTCCAGATGCGCTCCCCTTCCGCGACCTTGCTTGACGGATAGGCGAAGCTGCCGGCGTAGAGCGCCAAGTCCCAACGATCCTGCGGTGCCAGATCGGCGAAGCTCACCATGCTGGTACCGTCGATCCCCTGCTCCAGCACCTGATAAAAGGCGAAGGTGCTGCGTTCGCGCGCCCGTGCCTTGTCGAGGAAGGCAATCGGCGGAGGATCGAGACCGACCGACTTCGGTCCTTCGCCGTCACCGGTGACGCCGTGACAGCTCGCGCACTTCTGCTCGAACAGCGCGCGCCCGCGTACGAAGTCGGGCGCAACGAACGGTGCAAGCGGCACCGGATATGCCTTGATGAGGTCAGCCGCGAGGGTGTGGGCCGCGGTCTCTACCGCGTCGGCGGGGGCTTTGGCCGCAATCAATCGATCAAGTGCGCCAGCTTGGCGCAAGAGGCCCGACTTGGCGGCAGAGCCGTGGAGTTCGGTGATACGCTCGCGCGCCGACGCCGAGAACTCCTGCATCTCGGCATATTCGGTGGCGCTGACGATCCGGCCGTCCTTAACCGCTCCCGGGTAATCGACCGCTACATAGTCGAGCAGTCGCCACGCGGTCTGGACTGGCGCGGCAGGTTGCGCGTCAGCTGTGCCAGGTAGCAAAATTGCCAGCATCACGAGCAGGAAGCACAACACGGTACGATTGCCCCGCGTTGGCGTTCGGGTCGTTAGGTGTGTCCCGTTCCACAACGACACGACAGCGGTGGCTGGCCCGTCCGCAGCGACCCGATTAAAGTTCATCAATCGTCCTAATGCACAACCTTTCATACTCGTAATGCGAACCGTTCGCAAAGTCTACGTAGTGGCGGTGAGTAAGGCTAGGTGTCACAACCGCCAGCGTTGATCAGGAAGGCCACGATTTGAATATCAGGCGCTATCAGGACATGGATTTCGAAAGGCTGAATGCTCTTTGGAATGAAGCCTTCCCCAATGACCCGCCTTGGAATCAGGCCATAAATGCCGTCCCTGCTAAGGTGTCTTTTCAGCCCGACTTACTGTTTGTTGCGGTAGAGGGGGCTGACGTTCTCGGGTCCGTGATGGCCGGTTATGACGGTCATAGAGGTTGGCTCTATTCAGTCGCCGTGCGGCAATCAGCTAGGCGACGTAACCTGGGAACCATGCTCGTTCGCCACGCTGAACAGGCGCTAAGCGCTCTAGGGTGTGGCAAGGTTAATCTTCAGGTTCGGACTTCGAATGAGGCAGTCGTTCGGTTCTATGATGGCTGGGCTATGCGGTTGAGGATAGAGTGAGCCTTGGCCGGCGTATCGGCTGACTTGCATCCGATGATTTCGCCTATTCTGCCACGTTGCTTGATGCGTTTTCCTACAAACGATGGTTGATCGGGAACGGCGTTTTAGCCAGTGAACGAGACCTACCCGACGTTTCGGCGTAAAGTCCTCGTGATCAACCAAAAATGGAGAAGCTGGACCGCAACAAGAGTGGCACCGGTGGCGACCAACACGGGAAGCACGAGCCCCTCCTGCCCGACCCGAGCCGGGACATTCATTGCCATGAATACCTGAAAGCCAAGAACGCCGATCGCCAATATCGGTATGAAGGCAAGCGCAACAAATAGGGGCGCGGACCAGTTTACCGCTCCAGTGATTCCCCACTGCATGGGAAGTCGGCTTTCGCTGCGGAGCGCGCGTTCGCGCGGTAAGCTAAGGCGATGAGTATCACGACGAACACTGCCGAAACGACCAGCATACCCATAGACCGGCTCCTCTATGGATCCCCATAGCATATTACAGATGCCAAGGTATCGCCTTCCCGATTGGGATACCCAAACGGCACCACGTTTATGGCAAAGCGGCCCTTCCGCAGTCGCCCAAACTCGGTAGCTAACCGGGCTGGTTGTCGATCCCGAAGCAGTCGCTGGACAGCAGCCAACGTCGCGTTCAATCTGCTTTCAGCGCCATTCGGAGGTTGAGATGAGCAACGCAGAATTGAGTGACCACCAGCTTCTAGACAAAGCTAAGACTGCGCTTCGTGTGAAGGACGGCGACCGAGCTAAGGTTCTTTTTGCCGAATTTTCAGACCGCAGCGTAGCAAGGAATAAGGCGAGGGTGGCGAACGAATCTGTATGATCTTGCGTCAGCCGATCACGACAACTTGGATAGCTTCGATTGAGGATGCTGTTTCAGGAATTGATTGTTGACGGAATGCCCGATCCACCAATTACGGGTATTTTGCGATTGAGAATAAGAGGATTAACGCGATGACCGCTAGCCCTCCCCCTCTCCACATGTGATTACGTTTGCCCGATTCTTTTGCAATGAGCAATTCCGCGATTGCGGCCACTATTGATGCGGTGACTCCAAGTATTAGAACTATGGAGTGCATCATCTGCCTTTTTCAAACGTCAGCATTGCAAAGAGCAGCTAGACCCTTAACTGGCGCTTAATTGGCTCGCTGGCTCGCATTTCAAAAAAATGGCATTCGAGAAGGTCGGCTGTCCCATTCAACGATGGCTAGGTGGGAACATTCAATGCTGAGCATCGGAGCGCATTGGCTCAAATTGCAGTGCGCCTATGACGACGATATATGAGAACTCCCGCGATCGTCAGAGTAGGTGCAGCTAGTGATCGTATAACGTTGGCGGCGCTTTCATGCTCGCTGGCCCAGCGCACGAACAGCATAGCTAAGTCGGCCCCACCCCAGACCAACGCCGTCGTGACGAGCAAGCTAGCTGCAAAGAGACCGAACCGAACCGTGCTACTCATGATCCGCTCCTCTGAGAATTAATTGGGTCTTGAAGCGAAAACACCTTCATTAAAAGGGCGGAAGTGCTTTCCCAAAAAGGAACGTCCGGCGAGAAGGCATCGGCGTTCTCGGAATCGATCGAGAAAAGAGAACGACGAACCGTTCCCAAAACTCTTCCCAAATAGCTAATGAGAAGGCCGTTAGGCTGGCGGTGGCATTGCTCGGGCCTTGATCGACGTGAACAGCAGCCATCCCACCAAGCCGGCTACGACACCAAGCACTCCCCCAAGTATGTAAGCATGGATAGCCCCGCCTGGGGCGAACAGCCCTCCGGTCATATAGCCCAGAATGCCGGCGCTGCTTGTCGCAGCGCTGTAGATCGCGGCGACCTTGCCGTGCGCGGCAGAAGGCGCTTCACGTTGTAGCATCGTTCGCACCGCTACATTGTGGGCACTATTAGCGGCACCGCCGATAATGAAGGCAATCCCTACGAAAACAAGGCTGCCGATCGTCGTCGTAATGCCGATGCCGATGCCGATCGCGAGCATAGTAGCGCCCATGATGGTCACCGAGCCAAACGCGAACGAAGCCGGCTGTCGCATGGCCATCGTCCCGGAGGCGAGGGCCCCCGCCATCATCCCTCCCGCCCAACAAGCGGTCAGCAGCCCGAACGCAGTTGGTCCCGACTCCAGAGAGACCGTAACGAGAAAAACGAAGGCGACGTCGGCAATGGCGGTCGCATAAACCCCCAAGGTTAGCGCGCCGATCATGATGGTGATGCGGCGATCTCGGAGGACGGGCAGATATTCGGATAGGAGTGTCCGATGTTGATTATCGTCATCAATCGTGACCGGCCGGCGCAAACCACTTCCGAACACAACGGCCGCTAACAGCGCGAAGCTCGCCGCATCGATCAGCAGCGCATTGCCGGTTCCGCCACACGCCACCAGCGCACCGCCCACGATAGGTCCGGCAAGCATCCCCGCGCTTCTTACGAACTCTAGCACCGCATTCGCCCGTGGCAGCGTCATGCCTAACTCGGCCCCCAGGACCGGGATGAGGGCGAAACTGGCGGTGCCCCCGATTGCGAACAGGACGCTAAGGATACTGGCACCGGTGATGGTGGAGGCAAGATCGGGATGCCACGCCATCCATGCGATGATGACGGCGTCGGCCAGAGCGGTCGCAACCAGCAGCTTGCCCGCGTCGCGAGAGTCGACCAACCGTCCGATCAGGGGCGTCGCTAGCAGGCCCGGTAGTAGTTGCGCGACGAGCAGCATCGGTACAGCGAACGGTATGGGATTTCCGGCCGTTCGAAACATCAAGGTTATCAACGAAATTTCGTCGCCGATGGTCGAGAGGGTAAGCGTGACCAGCAGCAGCCAGCCCCAACCCTTTCTAAGCCGTATCTCCACCAGCGCTCCCCTATTGATGGCGTTGTTATCCGAGCAGGCGCAGCTGGGCGAAAGCGACGACCTATACAAATTGGGATACGATCAGGCCGTGACTGCCTTCCCTCCCTTTGCCAACCAATCGCGACGGACTGCCATTCCCGATGCAAGCCAGAGTGCGCTAGCAGCCATGAACCCGGCGACCGCGCCACCCATAGGAGCCCCAATGATGAAGCCGGCGATCGCTGCAATAATCAGAGCTGCGCCCAGAGCATAGAATGGACGGAAGCCAGCGGCGAAAGCGATGGGCAAGAAATGGAGACCTACGACTAGCGCCATCGATGGCAAAAGAAGGTCGGGCCGATGCAGATTGATGACGATATTGGATGCAATGAAAAGCCCAACACCTTCACCGATGGTACTCCACTTAATAGCTCGTTCTTCTCTCGGGGACGGCTTTATTCGTTCACCGGGTGAACGGATAACATGCCTGGCGGCAAGCCCAATCAGGACAAACCCCAAAAAGGGCGCGGCCAAAGCGACTCCGGACAGATGCCATTGCCAATATAGCGTCAACGAGGCGAACACCGCTCCGAAGAAGCTCATGATAAGCGCGCCCCATGCCCCCACGGCCATTCCCCCTTAAATCTCTGCGAGACACAGTAGGTCTAGCGCATGAATTGGTCGAGATGGGCAGATCGTTATACAATCACCCATTCCCGATTAGGAACGGCCGGCGAGACGGGAAAAGGCGTTCTCGGAATCGATCGAGTTTTGGGAAAGGTCAGCGAAGCTACGGATGATCGACAGCTATTTAGCACTGGCGCGCTGCCCGGAAGGACCGCAATATAAAAATTTAGGTGCGTCGAGGGGAATTAGACATATGCGGTTCCCGATTGCCCAGTTGGTCGCGTGTGCAATCCTCCTTTTCACAACCGAGACGACGCAAGCTGCCCCCCCGGAGCGCCCGGCTGTAAGCATCGTGCTGAAGCATGACCGTGAAGGATGGACAGCAGACTATACGTTCCGCAAGTTCGCTCCGGTATGGTTCTTCCAACGCTCGAAGGACAGCATCGACAAAGTGCAATGGCGCTTGGCCAGCTTCAAAGTCGTCACTCCGGGTGTAGCCTTGTCTCACCTCGGCAATTTCGATGCGCTTTACCGCAGCGACGGACGCGCTCTGCGTCACGTACGCATTCGTGTCACGCCGTTCTCGCGACCGCTGCGTTCAGACTATGCACCAGCGCTGACCTTTTCTGATGGCGGCCTCGCCTTTTACACGCATCATTTTGTGGTTTCGCCGCTCGCCTCCGTCGCCGTGGCCAAGGCGCTGCCCGCCAGCCCCGATTGGGACGCGATCGCGGACGCGCCCGCCACGCTCACAGTGAGGGACAAGGGCAATCGGCTGCTAGTCCGGGGCCGTGTTGTCGAGGATGCGGCCACAATACCGCTCTCCGGTCCTGACACCTACGTGTACATCGGCTCCGGCCCTTTGGTCGCCACTGACCATTTTGCCGAGATAGTTGATCCTGGCCTTCCGGTCTGGGTGCGCGGCCAGCTCGACGCATTCCTGCCCCGCCTAATGGAGTATTATACTGAGCGCCTTGGCGTTCCTTCAGGCAGCAAGCCGACCGCCTTGATTGCCTGGGAGGGCGCTGAACGGCCGGGCATGTCGATCGGTGGCAGTGTGATGGACCGGCTAGTCGTCATGGCTGTCTCTGGTCGAAAGATGCTTGAGGCTGACCCTAAAACTCTCGCCACGCTACGGGCGTTCTTCGGCCACGAAACCTCTCACTTCTGGATTGGTCAGACGCTTCAATATTCAAAGCCAGAGGAGGGGTGGATTACGGAAGGTAGCGCTGATGTGCTTGGCATCAGGGCAACCCAGCATCTCGTCCAAGACTACGATCCGCATCCCAAGCTCCAACAGGAAATGGACGACTGCCTCAAGCTCAACGGGGCGGGCAAGCCGCTGTCGAGTGCCGAAAGCCGGGGCGACTACAAGGCGCAGTACGCCTGCGGCGCGCTGCTCGTTCTTGCGGCAGAGGCGGCCCTAAAGCGAGAGAATGCCTACGCCGATGCCCTGACCTTCGTTCGTAAGCTATTGGACGCCAATCGGGCAGACGGAGTGGTTACCGAGGCCGATTGGCTCGCCACCTTCTCGCAAGCCGCAGGGCCGACCGTCAGCAGTCAGGTGGGAGAGAGCCTATCACCTTCATCATTCCTGAAGCGATGCGGACGGCTCACACAGCGGGGTTTGAGCGGTTGGTCGCATCACCCGTAGCCCAGCCCATGCGAGCCGTTGAGATACCGGCCCTTCGACGTGACGGCAGCGAGGTACATGTCGAGCTGACCCTGGCCGTTCACCGTGAGGGCGATGCGGTGACGGTTGTCTCTATCCTGCGTGATGCGACCGTTCGCCGCGCCCTTCAGGCCGAGCGGGAGGCCAGCCGCGCGCTTACCGATGCCATCGTCGACAACATGCCGGCTGCGATCTACGCGAAGAACTCGGCATCCGATCGCTACGTTTTCGTCAACCGCGCTTTTGAGCAACTGAGTGGGCGTACCAAGGCTGAGATCGTAGGCAAAACATGGGGGGAAATATTCCCCCTCGACGACCTTGCTGAATATCGAAATTATACCGATCGCGCGATGGCGGCAGTAGGGCCGATCATGCTCGATCGAACCATCACCCGCCCCGACGGGATGGTCCGACAGATCGAGGCTACCAAAATCAAATCTGTTGGCCCCGACGGTCAGACTATCCTGTTGGGCTTTGCGCAGGATGTGACCGAAGAACGTGAAGCCAACGAGCGCCTCGCCTATCTCGCTCATCATGATCCGCTGACAGGTCTGCTCAACCGGACGCGGTTCGGCGAGATCGTCGATGACTGTATCGCCTCCGGCGGGACGCCGGCTGTTATCTGCCTCGACCTGGACCGGTTCAAGATCGTCAACGACCTTTACGGCCATGCGGCCGGCGACGAATTTCTGGTCGAAGCCGCGCAGCGCATCGTGACCACAGCACGCTGTCCCGTAGCCCGATTGGGCGGTGACGAATTCGCCATTCTCGTTGCTGACAGCGAGACGGCCGGACGTATCGCACGACGAACTATCGATACGCTGGCACGGCCCTTTGGCATTCGAGACCGCGGCGTTGGGATCGGTGCCTCTGCCGGCGTTGCCATTCATCAAGCGGGCGATGCCGATGACGGCGATCTGGTGCTGCGCAATGCCGATCTCGCCCTTTACCGTGCCAAGAACGATGGCCGCAATCAGTGGTGCTTCTTCGAGCCGGCGATGGACGACGCCGCACGTGAGCGCCGGCAGGTCGAGGCGGACTTGAGAAGCGCGCTCGAGCGGGGCGAAATCCATGTCGAGTACCAACCTCTTGCCGATGCCCAAACGGGACGGATCATCAGCTTTGAAGCCTTAGCCCGCTGGGATCATCCGCGACTGGGCCGCATCGCACCGGCGATGTTTATCCCGATCGCCGAAGAGAGCGGCATCATGCCGGACCTCGGACGGCTCGTGCTTGAGATCGCTGCAAACGAGGCTGTGACATGGAGCCCGGAGCTGAAGGTCGCCGTCAACCTGTCGCCGGCGCAAATGGACGATGACGGTATCGTCGCCGAGATAGGCGCGATCCTGAAACAATCGGGTCTTTCACCGACACGGCTTGAGGTAGAGGTGACCGAAGGCATGCTGATCAAGGATACCGCTCGGGGCATCCGCCTGCTTACCGAGTTGCGTCAGCTTGGCGTGTCAGTAGCGATGGACGATTTTGGTACCGGCTACTCGTCGCTCAACTATTTCCGCACCTTCCCCTTCGACAAGGTGAAAATCGATCAGTCGTTTATTCGGGACATGGACGAAAACCCGCAATCCCTTGCCATTGTCCAGGCTGTGATTGGATTGGGTCGAGGGCTTGGTATGCCTGTGGTGGCCGAGGGCGTTGAGACATCCGAACAACTCGACCGCTTACGCGCGGAGGGGTGTGATGTCGTGCAGGGCTATCACATCGGCCGGCCCGCGGTTATCGACAGCTTCAAGAATGGCGCCGTACTCGACCACCCCAAGATGGCTGCAACCGGATGACGCTCCCCCTTCAGGAAAGGCGTTTTCAACGGTCGATGAGCGCGGAATAGGTCGTCGCGGTCCCGCGTTCGGTATGCTTGCCGTGATACAGCGCGATGTCTGCCTGACGCAGAAGATCCCGTTCGGTCATGCCCGTCGCCAGCCAGCTGACACCGATCGTGCCCGACACGCAAAGCTGTTCCCCGTCACCGATATCGACCGAATGACGAAGGTCTTTGAGCAGTTTCAAGACTAAGGCCCACACCGCATCCTGGTCTGTTCCGCGGACGATAACCGCAAATTCGTCGCCACCAAGCCGCGCGGTGACACATTCGGTAAGATAAGAGGCGTGTAGCGCTGTTGCGATCGTCCGCAGGACCTGGTCTCCCCTCAGATGGCCACAGCGGTCGTTCACCGCTTTGAACCCGTCCAGGTCGATCATCAGCAGCGCAAGTGGCGTCCCGTTCGTATGGCCGCCTGCAATGCCTGCGGATAGCGCATGGTTGAAGCCGGCGCGGTTGGTCAGTCCGGTGAGCTCGTCGGTGTGGGCCGATCGCCGTAATGCCTGCTCCATCTCGTAACGACGGGTGACGTCCTGGAACACGCCGATGAGTGCGACGGGACGCCGAGTTCAGTCTGACGGCGCTCGCCTATAATCTCAGGCGGGCGATAAACCTGGTCGGCGTACAGGGGCTGATCCGGGCAGTGCAGGCCTGATCTAACGCCAAAAGATCCCTTCTGGCCGGCCTCCGCGGCTGATGGCGCTCTATCGGTGGCCCGGTGCCGCCTGTAACCCTCAGCCACTAACACCGCCCTCATCCCGTGCATTGCAGGCGCGGCATCAGCCAGCGGCGAGTTTCCGCACAGTCTGAATGGTGTAACGGGAATGACGTTTTGGTGGGCTGGCTGCCGAACGGGGTCGCGGCAGTAAACAGTCACGTTCAATTCCACTCCGCCAATCTTTTAGCATAGAGCCGTCCCGCCAATGCTAGTTCGTCCGCCGACGCTTTGTTAGCACGGTAGATCAGGAACGGATCGGCCCAGCGCCAGAAGCAGCGGTTTGCGGTGGCGCGGAGGGGTTTCAACAGTTCTTCGAGCGAGAACAGGTTAGCGCCTCCTGACGTGTAGGCGGACGGATCGTTACCGGCCGTCGCCGCGATCATTACGGGCAGGCCGCGCAGCCGTTCGCCCTCTTCCACAGGGCGCATATAATACATCCGGGTCAGCACCGTGTCCTGCCACGCTTTGAGCAGAGGCGGTGTGGAATACCATTGCACCGGAAATTGCAGCACGAGCCGATCCGCCGCGAGAAGACGGGCGACCTCAGCCTCCAACTCGATCGCCCCATCAGGATACAAGCCGCCCATGTCGACGATCTCGACGTCCGGCGACGTATCGACGGCGTCGGCCAAGGCACGATTGGCATGCGATCGCGCATAGTCTAAGTGAAAGATAAGGACGGTGGTTCTCATTGCGCATCTCCTTCATGCGCGCCGACAAATGACCCAGGAGCCTCTATACTTCCAATGGATGATTAATATGGTACTACATTCGCCACATGAATATACGCGGCATTGACCTCAATCTGCTGACGGTTCTGCATGCTCTTCTCGAGGAGGAGCATGTCTCGCGGGCGGCACGCCAACTTGCCCTGTCGCAACCGGCAACCTCGAGCGCGCTCGAGCGCTGCCGCCGCCTGTTCGACGATCCGCTGCTAGAACGGGTCGGCAGCACGATGCGGCTGACTGCCAAGGCCGAAGCGCTTCGCCAGCCACTCGCCGAGATCATAGCAGACATCGGAGGACTGGTCGCGATCGATGCGCCGCTGCTGAAGGACGTTCGTCAGACCGTGCACATCGTTATGGCGGATGCGCTGGCCACGTCGCTGGCGCCCGCGCTTCATGCGGAGGTCAGCGGGCAGGCGCCGGGGATTGAGCTCGTCCTGCACCCTTGGGGTGGTGGCGAGCAGGCGGTCCAGCAGCTCGCTCGCGGCACGGTCGATCTGGCGGTCTCGGTTTTGCCGGAAACTATCGGACCAGACTTTCACACAGAGGTTGTCGACAAGGCAAGTTACAGAGTCGTGATGCGCCGCGATCATCCTGCGGCGCCGTGCTTCGATCTCGATCGCTGGCTTTCGTGGCCGCATATCATTGTTTCGTCCCGTGGCGGCACCAGAACGTCCGTCGACGACGCGCTCGCCGCCCTCGGCCATCAGAGGCGGATCGGGATGGTGGTGCCAAGCTTCCTTCTCGTGCCCGCCATCATCCGGCGGTCCGACATGGTCGCGCTGTTGCCTACGGTGGCGTTCGGCAATCCTACGGATCTTGGATTGGTCGCATTTGATCCACCGCTGCCGCTCGACAGTTTCACCCTCCGTCTTGCATGGCATCGCCGACGCAGTCAGGATCGCGCCGTGCAATTCGTCGTCTCCAGTGTCCGGACGCTGATACGAACTCCTGCCGATGGCGGCCAGGTAGAGTGATCCACTCTTGCGCGATGTTGCGCCAAGCAACCTCGGGAACAGCAGCTTTCCAAGATCGGCTGCGGGCGGGTTCTATGGCAGGGAATGGGCGAAGGCAGTCGGCCAGCCGTTTCTGAAAAGGATCGGATTTTGGGAATGTCCGGGTTGGGAAGGAAACCGGACCGGCTGCTTTCGGGAGGGCGGGTGGCGATAGCCGACATTGGGCAGCTGCCGGCTTTCCCAAAAAGGATGGCAAAATGGGAATGTTCGCGTGCTCCCCCGTTCACCCTTGGATGAGCTTATCGATAAGCCGATCATCGGCAGGCAGTTGGCCATCAAGCATCAGCATCGCGAGACCATGAACGAGCGACCAGGCCCGTAACGCACCATTCTCTGCCTGCTCCGGGCCAGCATCCCCGGACGAAGCCGCAGCGGCATTGGCCCGTAACATCCGCAATGCCTCTATCTCACCTGTCGCCTGGAGCTGCGCGGACGAGGTGAAGATAAGCCGGAAAATGGCCGGGTTGGCGAGCGCGAACCGCACATAGGCCCGGCCAGTCGCCGCAAACGAGGCAGCGCCTTCTTTGCCACTCACCGCCTCTTGCTGCGCAACGGCGAGCCGATCCAACCCCTCGCGGGCCAGCGCCCGCATCAGCGCCGCCTTGTCCGGGAAGTGCCGGTAAACCGAGGTTGCGGAGACCCCGACCTCACGTGCCATTTCCCGCAGCGACACGCCTTCCACGTCACGTTCGGCGAGCAACCGCAGGCCGACCTCGATCAGTGCTGCGCGCAGATCGCCATGATGATAGCGCTTTTCCATGTTGACACCGTTACCTTGCCGTCTATGCTCACGGTGTAAACATTGGAGGCGGGTATGGCTAGCGTTCTGGCGAGAATGGATGATGATGAGGTCGGGGAAAGCCAGCGGACGGCCCATCGCTTCCTGACGGGTATCCATCGTCCGATGGAGCAGGAACTGACTCTGACCGAGCTGGAGGTGCGTGGCACCATCCCGCCAGCGCTCTGCGGTCGCTATCTGCGCACCGGGCCGAACCCGGTCGCCCCCGATCCCGCTTCCTATCACTGGTTCACCGGCGACGGCATGGTGCACGGTCTGGCGATCCGCGACGGCAAGGCGCTGTGGTACCGCAATCGCTGGATCGGGTCGCACGCCAATGCCGCTGCTCGCGGTACGACGCCGGCGCCGGGGCCGCGTCATGGGCCCAGCGACACGGTGAACACCAACGTCGTCGATCTGGCAGGGCGGGTGTTCGTGGTGGTGGAAGGGGGCAGCTACCCCGTCGAACTGTCCGAGACGCTGGACGTGCAGCACTATGACGATTTTGGTGGATCACTGGTCGGCTCGTTCACCGCGCATCCCCACCGGGACCCGCTGACCGGCGAGTATCACGGCATTTGCTACGAAGGCCGCCGTCCCAACGAAATCCGCCATGTCGTCCTCGACGCCACGGGCAAGGTGGTGCGCGAGGAGCCGATCGCGGTCGAGCACGGTCCGATGATCCATGACTGTGCGATCACGACGCGCTACGTGGTCATTCTCGATCTGCCGGTGACCTTCTCACTGGCGACACACTTGGCGGGCCAGCCGCTGCCCTATGCCTGGAACCCGGCGCATCGTGCCCGCGTCGGCCTGATGCCCAGGGACGGCGACCAGCACGCGATCATCTGGTGTGACGTCGACCCGGCGTACGTCTTCCACGTCGCCAACGCCTTCGATCTGCTTGACGGGCGGGTGGTACTCGATGTGTGCGCCTATCCGACGATGTTTGCCGGCGAGCCCAGCGGACCGGACGCGACCTCGCGCGGACTGGAGCGTTGGACGCTTGATCCTGCCACCGGCACGACCACGGTCGGCACCATCGACGCCGCACCGCAGGAGTTTCCCCGCATCGACGAACGTCGGTTCGGCCAGGCGTACCGCTATGCCTATGCCATGGGCGTGCAATCCGACCGCCGCTTCCAGAGCGCAGGCCGGCTCTACAAGCACGATCTGATCGAGGGTGGCCACGAGGTGCACGACTTCGGTGCTGGCCGCCATCCGGGCGAGTTCGTTTTCGTGCCCGCGCACGGGGATGCCGGTGAGGATGAGGGTTGGCTAATCGGCTTCGTCATCGATGAGCCGACCGACACCACGGAGCTAGTGATCCTGGACGCGGGCAGGTTCGAGCGCGCGCCGGTCGCTAGGGTGCGCCTGCCGCACCGCGTTCCGCCGGGCTTCCACGGCAATTGGATCAACGGGGGCACCGCACAATGAACACGATCACCACGACCATGAAGGACAGCGCTGGAATGTACCGTCAGACGGGTAGCCGCATCGGCATCATCGCCATCGAGGCGGGCGTCAATTTCGGGCTACCGCTGCTGATCTACGATCGGGTGGCACCGCACTCGGGCGACGTGGTCGCGCTGATGGCGTCTTCGCTGCCGCCCTTGCTCTGGTCGCTAGCCGAGTTCGTCCGTCGTCGTCGGGTCGATGCCTTGTCAATCCTCGTGCTGGCTGGCATCGCGCTGTCGCTTCTCGCCATGCTGGGCGGTGGCTCCGCCAAGTTCCTCCAGCTTCGCGAGAACCTCGTCTCAGCGCTGATCGGCCTGGTGTTCCTTGGCTCGGCTGCGATCGGCCGTCCGCTGATCTATCAGCTCGCGCGGGCGGGTCTCGCCCGCAAGTCGCCCGACGAGGTCGCCGCGTTTGAAGCCAAACGCGATACGCCCCGCTTTCGTCGTGTGATGACGATCATGACGCTGGTCTGGGGCATCGGCCTGCTCGCGTCGTCGGCGCTCGCCTGCGTGCTCGTGTTCACGCTCAGCATCCACGATTACATGCTCGTCAGCCCGTTCGTCGGCTATGGCTCGATGGGTGCGCTCGGCCTTTGGACCGTCTGGTACAGGCGGCTGGCGCAACGCCGTGCGGCACGATGACCAGCCAGCATTTTCTCGCAATTGATCTCGTTTCAAGAAAAACCGCGCGGCGGGCCTTGTTGTCAACCTTGGCAGAGGCGAACCTACGTGCGACGTTAGACCATGAGACTTATTTCAGCCCTCTCACTTTTGTCGATGGTCAGTCTGCCCGCGTGCTTCCACCAATCACCGCAAGCCGTTACGCCTAGAAGCGATCAGATTGCAAAAGGGCGTACCGTCTACCAAGTAAGCTATGACCTTGAATACGGTTATACCTTCGATCTTGCGGGGCGACGGAGCTTCCCGGCTATCGCAGAGACAGAACTTCCTAAATTTACAACCTTCTTTGATAACGCCAATATGGCAAGGCTCGTCGGAAAGCAGCTGTTTTGCAACTGCGAGATCGTTACGTCCCGTGACGGATCAAATCGTGTAGTCGCTGCGGACCTGTACGCCCGGTAAGTTCCGAAACGCGCCACTGTAGCCATCGCTTATCCCTATTGGGATCGAATTTCGGGAATGTCTGGATTTGGTGGTCAGGAACCGCTCGACCTATGCCCTGTAGGCTTGGCATAGAGTCGGCATGGAAGATTTCGTGTTAGTATCGGCAGGGTGGCTGCTGAATCAGCAGGTGACCACCTACGACGACGATGGCAACGTCGTGCCGGACGACGGCGAGTATCAGCGGCAAGGGGCCGAGAAGATCTACGTCTTTGCGGAGTTCATGCGAGACAAGGGGCTACTCAACGATGGAGTGCGGGTCACACGAACCCCTGATTTCGAATTGCGCTTTTCCCAGTTGACCGAGAGCGGGCAAAGGTTCGCTAGGCACGCACTGCAAAAGTGGATGCTAGCATTGGATCGAGCCGGACCGAGCAAGAAGGCTGATGCTGCGGGACTTGAACGACGATGGGTAAAATTTGCCGCTGCCTGATTGCGGGCGCAACGTCGGCAATCGTGCGAACAATACTGCCCCCATCCCCGGTAAGGATGGCATTTCGGGAACGATCGGGTTTGAGAGCTTAGCTGCCACCCGCTTGTCGGTTTGCTACTTGATCGCTGTAGCACGTACCGTGGAGGTAGATTAATCCGCCGTGTGCCTCACACCTTGTGAAGCTATCCAACCAGTACTGAATTGGCTGTGATCCATTCCACGTCAACCGGCCGATAAAATCAGCCAAGAGATATGAGCTTAATACATCCCCAAGGATATCTGGCATTGATGTAAGATCATGCAGGCTTGGATACCCCGCCAGTGCCAATGCGTCGAACGGTTTCCCGATCTGATTATCATCTTGTTTGGATTCGGCTACCCACGCCTCATAACTCGGCGTCAGGAAATTGACCATTGTGTCGGGACGAATGGCTACTGTGACTTGATGACACGTCGCGCTTTGGCGAGATGAGCTAAGGCTCATTTCCGGGACCGAAAAGATGCCAGGATCGATTAAGCGATCGCCTACCGTCAAGGATTCGATTGGGTGCACGCCCTTTTTATACCGTGAATCCGGACGCGCTCAACGTCCGGCTTTCTCGCGAAGATCGAATTTTGGGAATGGTCGGGTTTGGTGGAATGCGGACCGTCCGCTATTGGGAAGGCAGATAGCGCTGGCGGACGTGCCCGACGCTGCAGCCTTTCCCGAAAAGGATCCAGACCGTGCGAATACTCAGCGCCAACCTCAATAGGAGCGTGTTGCTCGCAATATAGTATCGCTCAGAGCCGCACCTAAGCGCCTTAGGTGGTGTGGGATCGGGGATGGCGCAGTTAAATTACCTAACAAAATTATGAGGCAAGGTTTTCACACGGTCTGGATTCTAAATTGGGAAGAAGGAGCGGGTTTATCGTCTCCCTGGAAGGGGTATAAACGTTTCCGGGGGGGGGTGTTAAATATAAATTACAATGCTTAATACTAAGATATTCTAAATAGATCGGATATTTCTTCAGAAATCGACCGATAGCGCAACCTCTCGACGTGACCTAATCTCCTGTAATTGCTTCTCGATTGTATTCACGACCCCCTCGTATCCGATCGCACCAAGGACAAGGTGATGTGGAGGGTTATCTTCCTCGGTCAGCGAGATCATAGCCAACGCGGCGCGGGCCGGGTCGCCAGGTTGGTTACCACTTCCCTGAGCGGCCTTGTCCATGCTTGCACCAACGGTTTCTGCGTAATCCTTAATTTTTGTTTTGGTCGTCTGCCCAGAGCTACCGGCGAAGTTAGTTCGGAAAGCTCCGGGCTCGACGCAGGTTACCCTGATGCCAAGCGGCTCCACCTCCGCGGCCAGAGCCTTTGAGAATCCTTCTACCGCATGCTTTGTTGCCGAGTAATATGCTGATCGTGGCATACCTTGTATCCCGGCGACCGACGTAATGCTGATGACGTGACCGCTCCGCTGAGCGCGCATGATCGGCAAGATTTCGCGCGTGATAGCGAAAAGTCCGAAGACGTTGGTATCGAACATCGCGCGAATGCGCGCCTCTTCGCCTTCCTCAGCTGACGACATGTAACCATAGCCGGCGACGTTCGCCAGCACGTCAATTCGACCAAAACGCTCGGTCGCGGCTGCAATAACGGTGGTGATCGCTTCGTAATTGGTTACGTCGAGATCGAGCGGGAAGACCTGCTCTGGTGCGCCGCCGATTCCATCGAGGTCAGCGGCGTTGCGCGCTGTGACGACAACGCGACAGCCGCGCGCGATGACGGCCTTGGCGAGTTCTCTTCCAAAGCCGGATGAGGCCCCAGTGATTAGCCATACGTGTTGGTCGGTCATCATATGATCCTTTGTGCACACAGGAAATGCTGCCTTTTGCTCACCGATAAGCTTCGGCGAGCGGTCTCGAGAACCAGCCGGGGTTAAAGCGAATGCAATAGACCAGAGAAAGCAGACGGTCCGCTTACGGGATCGGGGCGTCTTCCTTACTCGCTGGTCGCAGGGTCGTACCGTGGTGCGGTCAAATCATCCCGTTCCGTATAATTTTGTTGTCAAAAATCCGTCCTGCCAAATGGCCTGTAAGACTGGCTCGTGATCTTCATCATAGGGACAATCGTCATATCCCAATTTTTCGCTACTGGCGGCGTTAACCCCAGCGGTTCGGGCTCTTTCGCATTCCGGAACGTGATCTGCCACACACACACCGCCTTGTATAAAAGGATGGTGTGATAACGACTTATGCTAGATTCTGATGCCGCCTTTCCACTTTGATGAACGAACGTCTGCAAATGGAAGCGGGGTGAAGACCGTGAATGTCTATTTTTGGGCGCTTCCGGCCGATCCGCCGTTCCCGAAAGGGAACGGCGGGCGAGAAGGCATGAGCGAAGTTCAGCCGGCGCGCTGCCCTTACCCCTTACCAGCAGGCTGAAGCGCTACACGGCTCGCTGCTGGCGATACGCAACGCACAGTTGCCGCCCTACTCGGTGTCGACCAGGCAACGATATCACGGCTTTACCGAAGGGGGTCCAAAATGGCCGGATCATTGGGCTGCCGTGACTGAATATGCTACAAGACGATATGCAGGATACTACTCTCTATTTGGTCGGCTGGACGTTACTCGGATCGTTGGGCTGCTGGTTAACGACCTTTAGCCTCAATCGAATTCTCAAGCGCTCTCGTGACTGGTGTAATGCCGTTGGAGTAACTAGCTGGGCGTTGATGAGCAGCGGAATTCTATATGCGTATTATTTCTTCAAAAACGCGGATATGGCTGCGCATCATGAGGCGAATATTGGTTTTTTTGTAGTAGTCGTGGCAGTCTGGCTGGCATTTTCCCTGTTGGGAACCATCTTTGGCGCGCTGATTGTTACGCTTTCGCCCACTGTCGAACGTCGATAGCGCACCAAGGTACGGGCCGGTTGCGCCCCGAGACTTGAAACGGGCGAAGCTGGTCATTCCTGCCGTCGCAAAGGGAACGGCAGGCGAGAAGAGATCGGCGTTCTCGGAATCGATCGAGAAATGGGAATCCGGACGGTCAGCAATGAATGGTGGCGTCTGATAAACACCAGACAGAGCGAGGCAAGAACGGTATGCGAGCGCCATGTCAGATAAGATCCTCATCTTCCTTGGCCCTAACGAGGCGTTCGACCCTGTCGCTGTTGAGCGAGCAATCACGTCTCTTGCCGATTGGACCGTCACTCAAACTGGACCAGGTATCGGGGCAGTCAGCCAATATCTTTGTGCCCGCGACGATAGCGAGTTGATCGTTCGCCTAAGTGCGGATGTTGAAACGGTAACGGTAGATGGGTATCTTGAACGCCCCGCTGCGCTGTTTGTTCTGGCATTTCAATCAGGTATTTCAAACCCACTCCGCATCACCGACATGGGCTACAACTTCGATTTGTCGCTCCGTGATTTCACCGATGCAGAGGGGCTGCAAGCGGCTGCGTCGCACTGAATATACCGGCTGATAACGGCGGTTTTGTTTCTCAAAGGGATCGATCTTCGGGAATGAGTGCCTGATCTGCCGTATCCGCTATCTGGCACTCGCCCCCGGGAAGCTAACTTTGTACAGTGGCATACTCGTGAAGGCTAAAACCAGAGATGTCTTCTTCGTTTAATCGCGCCATTGCATGCTCACTCATCATGAGTCCGCAATATACATGCTTCTCATGCCAAAAGTGTGATCCTTTTGATTTTGTCACGTCAAATATGAGCTTATCTCCCGACGGATATCTCCATGACACACGATCAAATACCCAACCGGGACGTTCGGCGAATACGCTATCGATCCGGTTGCATACTTGCCAAAACCACCTTTTATGTAAAATTTCCCCAGTCTTTCGCACATAGTGCAACTCTATGAATTGATGCACGCTAGGCTCAATATCTTCGATCAGATATCGTAACCGATCGCTTACAGTCCGAACGAAAAGCGCCTCATAGTCTTGGAGCTTTAGGTTTGCTGGCCAAGATATTTGCGTTGGAACGCTCACCACTTGAACCGGACGGCCACTTGATGATTTGCTGACCCTTGTATTTATGCCGCCATCGGGAGTTTCGTCTTGGAGCAACAATTCGGTTGCTCCTCCGACAATTTTCCCATTGGGCTTTCGAAGGCCAGATGGCTCATACGAGGCACCATAAACTGTCATGCTGTGGTTAGGCTCCTACGGCCCCAAAGACAGCGGTGAGCGGCTTCAGGTCGAGCTAGTGCTATACGACCCTCGGTATTCGAAATGCTAACGTTGGAATTTAGAGCGTAGCGGTCTAGCCCTTCACGGCGTTGATATTAAATACAAAGCTTTTCCTTTTTGCGTCACGAGCGGCGCGTCGGGGCATTCTCGCAAACGAACCGCCAGTGAGACGGTGAGGGCGTTCTCGGAATCGATCGAGTTTGAGGAATTAACCGCAGTCTCGTATTGTGGTGTGTGGAACAAGAATATCGGATCAGGCTGTGCAGTCTTACCCTATCGGCATGATCTTACCGGTGCCAGGCTCGGGGCGTCTGGTTCTATTCGAAGCGTATCCGTCGAGGGATGTCATTCACCGCGAAATTTGGGGGCGAGAGGTGTTCCTGTTCGACGCCGGCAACCGGCCCGTTTGGCAGATCGCACCGGAACCAGGCGCGACGAACGACATGCACCGGGAGTTCGATGCGACCCGCCCCGCGACCGACACCTTCGCCGCCATTAGCAATATCGAAGGACGATTTTATGCAAGCCGCATCGGCGGTGACACCTTTTTGATCGATATGACGACCGGCGCTGCCTCTTATACTGGCTGGGCACGGACATAGCCCTTCGTAGCGATCAGATCGTGGGATTGTCGATCTTCGCGCGAGCGTTCCCACAACCGATCGAGAAATGGGAATCCCGTTGGTCCGTAACATTTGCCGATGTTAGAGACGCAAGCCGTTGCGCTACCGATCGCAATCGGTGAGGCTATCACTATGCAGATTAAGGTCATGGCCGATTACGGCTGCGCGCCATTGTGGTGGGACGGAGGCGAACGGGTTGGCAACATCACCCCCCAGACTCTGCCGCTAAGCGAAGGGCTTGTAGAGGCACTGTGGGCTTGGGCCGGCGAATACGACGCGACACTGAACATCGACGATCCGGCCAGATCCGGCTTTGACGATGATGCCGCTGCACGTGACTTCAACGATCGCGGTCGATCTCTCAGCGATCGCGTTGCCGGGGAGCTTGAGGGCGCAACCGTGCGCTTCTGGGAACCTTCCTAGCGACCGCTGTCTGTAGTCCCGGTGATCAAGACGCCTGATGCCGTCCTGAAATCGATCGAATTTCGGGAATTGGCGAGTTGGGAGCTAGACGACGCCGGTCCGCTGCCGATTGCAGGCTAGGGTCAGGACCCATTGATGTGAGAGGCGCGATCTGATTCAGGCTCTGCAAGGAGACTGGCGATGAGCGACCTGTATTGGCTGACTGACGAGCA
>NZ_FOVZ01000006.1 GCF_900115295.1 Sphingomonas sp. OK281
ACTTTGATGGGATCTCGGCGCGGGGTGGAGCAGCCCGGTAGCTCGTCAGGCTCATAACCTGAAGGTCACAGGTTCAAATCCTGTCCCCGCAACCATCTTCCCACACACACCATACCCCGAAAGCAACCGCTTCCGGGGTCTTCCTGCGTCCGACGTCCGCCCCGGTGGCGCACGTTCCCGCGAAATCGAAGGGGCGTACAGCCTAACGCCGCTCCAGATCGCCACACACCTCGCGCACACGTACCGGATTGCAACGCGCGGTTAGTCCACCGGGCAGGGCAACGTGATAGCCCCCTGCGAGCCGCGGGTCGGGCCACAGATAGTCCGTCGATACGTATTGCGCGCCGCCCGCAAGTGCCGTGTCGCGCGGCACCATGTCGTTCGCCCGGGCCTCGCGCGTGTTTGCATCGGCGCGCGTGCGGACGAGGAAACCCGCGGAAACGTCGCGGCGAATCCGCGCGGCATCGTGTACCGGGTCGTTGAGCGTCAGATAGGCGGCCGCTGAAGATGCCTCGTCGGTATTGATGAAAAACACTCGGCCTTCCAGCGAGCGACGCTTGCCGCGATATACCGCGACCTTCGCCGGGGGCTCGTCCATCGCGAACAGGAACTTGCCGCGCGACGCCTCCAGCAACGGCCAGTTGTCCGCGAGCACCGCGTCTCGCAACGTCGGATAGCGGCCCTGCACATCGTCGGGGACGATCAGCTTGCCGGGCGGCAGGACTGACCGGATTTCCGCGTCCAGCGCATCATAGGCCGCCTCCCCGAACGGCAACGCATCGATCCCGCCGCGCGCGGCATTCTGCTCGTCCTTCGTGTTGAACATCAGCATGATCGGTACGTGGCGGGGATGCTTGGCGGACCAGTCGCGGATGATCGTCAGACACTCGGTCAGCAATACGCAGCTCGACGCATTGTCTATGCCGGGGATGTGCAGCACCTTGAAGCCCGGTCGCATCAGCTTCGGATCGTTCGAGCCCCGCGCGTAATGCCCGCCTTGCGGGTCGTAGTTCACGTCGATCTCGAGCTGCCGTGCGCCGGCATCGAGTTGCTCGACAAGGCTCCGGTGCGAATAGTCGAGCGCGTCGGCCATCGCCGGATCGATCGCGCGGATTCTCGCCATCGTCGCGGCGGGCATAGGCTGCTTGTAGCTGTTGTGCGTGCCGATGACGGCGACGTCGTTGATGCGTAGGGCCGGCGCCGGAGCCGGAGCCGGAGCGGGATCCCTGGCGATCGCCGTTCCGGCCATGAGCGCCAGCATCAGTCCTGCGGCAAACGATCGTGTCATGCGTTTTCCTATCCGGATCCGAGCGAGGTCACAGGTCAGCGGGGCAGGGTACAGCCGGCTGGTGTATTGACCGGATTGCAGCGTGCGGCACCGCCGCCCGGCAAGCGGACGACATAGGGCGTGCCATAGGCGTTGCCGGCCTTGTAGAAGTCGGTGGACACGATCTGCGCACCGCTCCGGAACGCCTGGTTGGCGCGTGCGGGATCGTTTATCCGCGCTTCGTACGTCTCGATGTCGGCACGCGCGCGGACCAGATAGCCCTGCCTCACGAGCGCGGGAATCTCCTTGGCACGCATCGTCGCGTTGTCCATCAGCAGGAACGCGGCATAGCTGTCGCCGGGGCTGGCGCGCAGGAATGCCGCGCGGCCCTCCAGATTGGGGTGCCCCTCGTGATAGGCGGCGAGCGCGATCGGATCGAGCGCGGTCAGCAACAGGAACACGAACTTGCCGCGCGATGCCTGAAGCGTCGGCCAATGATGTGCGCGAACGCCGGCTTCGAGCGTGGGATGATCGCCGCGCACGGCATCGGGGGTTACGAGGTGGTCGCGGCCGATCACGTCGTAGATCGACGCATCCATTTCCGCGAACGCCTTAGCGTCGAACGGCAGCGGCTTGGTCGAGCCCGGAAAGATCGGCAGTGGATCGCTCTTGGCCTCGACTAGGATAAAGATCGGTTCGTGGTTCGGATGCGCGTCGGACCAGGCGCGCAACTGGCCGAGGCAGGTGCGGAACAGGTTGCAACTCGACCGAACGTCGAAGTCAGCGATGTGGAAGACCTTCAACCCTGGCTTTTCCATGTCGGTGCTGTCGAGCGGCAAGGGGTCGGTGATTCCCTTTGCCTTCAGCGCGGCATAGCCTGCGGGGTGCGCATAGCGGCCGCCCTCGGGATCGTTGTTGATATCGATCTCGAGGCTGCGCATGCCGGCGTCGAGCTGGGTCGCGAGCGATCCGTAGCGATAGTTGAGCCCCTGCGTGATGGTGCCGGGATTCGGGTGATATTCGAGCGCCGCCGCCTTAGCTACGCCGGTCAGAGCGCTCGTGCGCGCCATCAGCTTGGGCCCAACCACCGCTTCCGCCATGGCCATCAGGCGCGGATCGATGCCTTGCGAATAGCTGTTGTGCGTGCCCACCACCTGGATCTGGTTGAGCAGCAGATCCGGAGCACGGTCCTTAGCGGCAGCGAGCGCCGAGACCGCGCAGGTCACGGCGAGACCGATGGCGAGTTTCTTCATTGTCCGTCCTTTGATCGGGGATCGTCCGGCGGGCGACCGCGTGCCGCCACCACCGGTCGGATCGTCAGAAACCGAATTTCACGTAGCCACCGAGCGTACGATAGGCGACCGGCGTGCTATAATGCAGCAGGCCGAGCGACCCGTAGATCTGATAGCCGGTCGAGAAATAGGTGTTGAACAGGTTGCGCGCATAGACGCCGACCTCGACCGAGTCGTTGATCTTGGCGACGCTCAGCCGGGTGTTGACCAAGCCATAGGCCGGAATGAACGAGTAGCTCGCGTTCGGCGTCGAGGTGCCGTCGGCGTTCTTGACCGGTGCGGCAAGCCAGTCGCCGAGCAGTGCGCCGGTGACGGTCTGCGTGCTGCTGCGATACGCATAGTCGATATGCGCCTTCACCTTGAGATCGGTGCTGATCTCGGTGCCGTAGTCGCCGTTGATCGTGAACGACCAGCGCGGCGCATTGGTCAGGCGCGTGCCGGTGTAGTTCGCGGTCGGGCTGGCGACGTAGTCGGTGAACTTCGAGTCGTTGAAGGTGACCGCGCCGCCGATCGAGAAGTCACGCACCGGCTTGACTGCCAGCGACGCCTCGAAGCCGCGCGAGCGCAGGCCGGGTGCGTTGCCGATCGCCGAGGCGAGGATGAAGCCGCCGATGCCGGTCGTCACCGGGGTCAGGATCGTCGCTTGGAAATCGGTGTATTTCGAGGAGTAGAGATCGAAGTTCAGGCGGACGCGGCGGTTAAGGAACTCGGACTTGATGCCCGCCTCCCAGCTCTTCACGGTTTCCGAATTGTACGGGTTGTACTTGTTGCCGACGAACGCGATCCCGCCCGGTTTGTAGCCTGTGGAGTAGGTCGCATAGACCATCACGTCGGGGCTGATCACGAACTGCGGCGCGATCCGGTAGGTGAACTTGCCGCCATTCTTCGAGCCGTCGCGGAAGTCCGCCGTCGGCGCCGAACTGGCCGCGGTGAAGGTCGGCGAATAGCCGGTGATCGGTAGCGGATCGGTGTTGAAATAGCCGATCGACTGGCCGTTCCAGTCGTAATTGTAGCGGCCACCCAGCGTCAGGCTGAACTGCGGGGTGAAGGTGAACTTGGTCTGGCCGAACACTGCCGCGGTCTCGTTATACGACTTGAACCGCACGGTGTTGCCGAGGAGCACGCCGGTCACCGGATCGTTCGCCCCGGTGTTCGCGGACAATGTCGGCCGACCAACGCCGTTCGCATCATAGACCGGCGCGCCGAGCGGACCCCATTGGAGCTGCGTCTGCGTGGCGTTGAGCTTGTTGTAGAATGCGCCGACGAGATATTCGAAGAAATGCCCGGTCGACGAGGCAAGGTGGATTTCCTCGCTGAACTTCTTCGAGCGCAACCGACCCATGTTGAACGGCAGATACGCGTTGACGTCGGCGGGCAGCAGATCGGCGGGCGTGTCGTTGTCGTACACCGTCTCGCGGTAAGCGGTGATCGACGTCAGCGTCGCGTCGCCGAAATCGTAATTGGCGTGCAGCGATCCGCCCTTGTTGGTCATGCCGATCGAGCCGAGATAGCTGTCGAGCGAGTCGGTATTCTTCTCGCTGGCGACGACGCCGAGCGCCGCCATCTGCGCGGTGATCGCGGCGGAGGGGGCGAACACCGATCCGGCCGGGCCGCCGACCGGTGTGCGGACCGAGGTGTCGTAATGACGGGTATATTCGCCCGCGAGCACGAATTCGAGCGCGTCGATCGGTCGGTAGAGAAGCTTCGCGCGGACGCCGTATTCGTCGACGCGGTTGAGGTTGCGGTTGATCGTCACATAGCGACCGGCGCCATCCTGACCCTGCTCGAAGGCCGAGACGCGAAGAGCAGCCGTGTTGCTGATCGGCACGTTGACGGTGCCGTTGATGATCCGGTCGTTGCGCTCGCCGTAGCTGCCGTAGAAATTGCCGGAGGTCTGGCCGATGACCGGGTTGTTGGTAGTCAGCGAGATTACGCCGGACGTCGAGTTCTTGCCGAACAGCGTTCCCTGCGGGCCCATCAGCACGTCGACGCGCGCGACGTCGACCAGTCCGATCAGGCCGTTGTCGCGCTGGTTGTCCATGACGACGTCGTCGACGACCACGTTGACCGACTTGGCGTTGGAGAGATCGAACGACGAACTGCCGACGCCGCGGATCTGGAAGGCAGCGCCCTGGGTGGGGTTATACTGCACGCCGGGCACGACATATTGCAGGTCGGTCAGGCCGATATAGCCGGTCTTCTGAAACTGCTCGCCGCTGACCGAGGTGATCGAGATCGGCACCGACTGCGCCTTCTCCAGACGACGCTGCGCGGTGACGACGATGTCGGTCAGGCCTTCGCCGGTGTCCGGAGCGCGGGCTGCCGCGGGTTGGCCAGCACTCCCCTGCGACGTCGTCTGAGCACACGCTTGTTCAGCAACGATGCAGGATGCAAGCATGGCAACGCTGGTCGTCAACCGGACAAATTTCGAGTTTTTCATGGCAATATCTCCGCAGAGGTCGTTGATTCCTCAACGGGCATGCGGTCCTCTATGCCCACTCAATGACAACAGGATTACAGTTGTTCAGTTAAATACCACGGACGGTGGAACTCGTATTATGGCTCATCAGTTTGCGCGTATCACCGGGCAGTGCCGGTTGGCTAACCCGTGAGCCAGACCCTCGCAGGGCACTGAATACCCGCAACGGAGGCGTCAGCGTGTCCCGTCGTTCCACGCTTCCAGCGCGGCAAACGCGTTACGATAATGCGTGCGTTCCGGCAGCTTGCGACCCATCGCCACCATTCGCATACCGAACACCGCGATCGAGACGACCTGTGCGGTCGTTCGATCGAATCCTGCACCTGGATCCAGTCCCAGCGAGGGAAGATCGATCGCGCGGATATTCTCGCCGCGCCGGCGCCGCATGTCGAGGGCGTAAGGCAGCAGGCTCGGCTCGCGCACGCTAGCTAGCGCGATCATCGACGTCGCCTTGACCAGGTCGCGGGTCTGGGTGTCGTCTTGCGATAGCGTTCCTTCGGCGCGCGACCGATCGCGCGTGCGGTGGAAGCGCGCGATCACGGCATGGAGCCCCGCCACGACCAACGCCGCGCGTCCCCCGAAATGATATACCACGGTTGATGCCGGCACGCCGGCCGCAATTGCCACCGACCGATGGGTTGCCGCCTCCATGCCTCGCGAGACGATGATCTGCGCCGCGCCATCGGCGATGCGTTGGCGTTTCGGATCGTCTTCCGCTGTGATCGGCAGTGCATCCGGTTCGAGGATCGCGATCAGCCGCTCGATCGAGATGCCCGACGTGGCGCCGTGCGCAAACACGCCATCGGCAAGGCGCTGGAGGCACAGCATGCGCAGCATCGTGTAGGCAGGGTCGCTGCCGGCACCGAGCGCGAAGCCGGCTTCGTCCAGTACATAGCCGATCGCCAGGTCGGCGAGCGCGGTCGAGCCGAACACCAAGGTCGACCAGAACATACCTGCGCGCGCGAGCCAGTCGTCGAGCACGGGCGAGGATTGGCATCGGACCGCCCGATCATGGACGAGTTCGATGAGGAACATGGCCTGCTGCCGCCCCGCCGTCATCCAGTCCCGAAAAGCCAGGTCCGCCAGCGTAGCGCGTGCAATGCCGGTGGCCGGCACGATGTGCGCTGCGAGGTCCAGCCAGCGGTCGAAGAAAAGCTGGTCCCGTTGCGCGGCCAGATCGACGACCCGGTCGATCAACTGGTCCTTGTTACCCATACGTGACGAGACCGCCGCGACGCTGATCCCGAGCGACGATGCGAGCGGGCGCAGCGTCAATCCGGCAAACCCGGTACGGACGATGATATCGATCGCCGCATCGACGATCGCGTCCTGGTTGATGCCTTCCCGGTTGGCCGTTTCCCTCGCATTCATCCGGCCGGGCTATCGCACGCCGGACCCCAGGTCACGGCCGATTGCAGCGTTTTTGGACAAGAGACTCAGCGATCGAGCGCAAAAGCCGCGGCACCGATGGTGTCAAAGCGGGTATCAAGGCGATCGGGTATTGGCGGAACCCGGCGACATCGGTTCGGTATCGCGTGCAGGTCTTCCCCTCCGCGTGACGTTCACCGCCAGTGCAGCGGCGCAGCCGAGAAGCGGCAATCCCAGGACCGTCAGCAGGAACGGCGATCGGTCGCCCTGCATACAGGCGATGCAACGCCAGTTCTGGCTCGAGACGGCGACGGCGAACAGCAGGTTGCCGACGCCCGCCGAAGCTTTCAGCGTCGCGAGAAACAGGCCGACGGGGAGCGCCTCGACGGTCCCACCGTCGGTCATGCCGTCGCGCACGGTAGAGGTCAGCATCGCCCAGATGGCGATGTTCATGCCCGCATAGGCAATCCCGATGATCGCGAGTCGAGGGATGTTTTCGGCCGACGACGGCGATATCGCCAATGTGGCCATGGCCGCTGCCAGGATCAGATAGGCTATGGTCAGGATCTGCCCGGCGGATCGCGAACGACTGAGCCAGATCCATGCCGGCAGCGATGTGGCCTGGGCGATGGTGATCGTCGTGAGTGCCGAACCGCCCCAACTGGCATCGCCGAATATCAGTTCGCCGAAAAAGGGCAGCGAGCGGGTAAGCATCGGTAGCAGTCCGGCTTGCAAGGCAACCAGCAGCAGCAATTTCCGATAGGAAGGATTGCGCGCCAGCGCGAACAGCATCGCCTTCGGGCTCGTACGCCCGGCATCAGGCCGTGCCGAAGGCAGTTTGCGGGTCACCCACATCGCCGTCATCAGCGTGCTCAGATAGATGACGCCACCGGCAATGCCACAGACAGCGAACGCCGTCCGCTGCTCGCCCGGGTCGGCAAGCGACAGGACGTGTGCCGATGCGAGACCGACGACGCCCGTGCCGGCGGCACTGAATACCAGGCGAAAGCCCGATACGCCGGTTGCATCGCGGGGCCGGGGTGCCACGCGAATCAGCAGCGTGTTGTGGCCGATGTCGCACAGCGTGTAGCCAATCCGGCACAGGATGACTGCGCCGACGACGATGATGCCGCTCGATCGGGCTGCGAAGATCGAACAATAGCCGACCGCGCACAGCGGGGCACCGAACTGGATAAGCCGGCCGAGTGCGCCGGCCCTGCCATGGCGATCCGTCAGATAGGCGACGGTGACGTCTGCTGCCGCATCGCAGAACATCACGCATGCCAACAGGCCGCCCGCGGTCAGTGCGTCGAACCCGGCCAGCCTCACCATGTAGAACAGCAGGAAGCTCTCGAAGCTCGCCCAGACGATGGATTTGCCGAAATTGCCGCTGGAATAGCCGAGCTTGATCGCAAGCGACGGCGTGAGCGTATCGTTCCGATCGTCGACGTGCAGGACCGATGTCGCCATGGTCGGTGCTACTATCGGCAATCGTTTTCATTTATTTGACATGGTGGAAATATATCCTGCGCGGATGCCTGTTCGTAACCGTCCCGCGCTGCTGCTCTCCGAACCGCAAAAGCTGGTGCTTCTCCAACTCCGGATCGGCGGCCCGACGTCGCGCGTGCATCTGGCCCAGGCGCTGGGGACGAACGGCGCGACGATGACGCGGCTGTCGCAGCAGTTGATCGCGCTGGGGCTGATCGAAGAGATGCCGGTGCGCGAGACGCCGGCGCGGGGACGACCGATGGTTCCGATCGGGATAGCGGGGGATGGTGGCTGGTCGGTCGGTGCGACGGTCCACCCCGGCTGGCTGGAACTGGTGATGGTCGACTTCAGCGGGCGTCCGCTGATCCGGGACACGTTGCCGTTCGACAGTCCGGATCCGCTGGTGTTCGCCCGGACGCTCGATCAGCGGCTGCGATCGCTGGCCGCCGAGCACGGATTCATGCGCGGCAAGTTCCTCGGCCTGGGCGTCGCCGTGCCGGGCTATGCGCTACGCGGCGATCGCAACCATCGCTGCGTGGTCGACTGGTTGTCGGGCTGGAGCGACGTGCCGTTGGCGCAGCTTCTGGGCGACGTGCTGGCGATGCCGGTGTGGATCGAGAACGACGCTACCGCCGCGGCGCTGGCGGAATATTATCAGCATGGCATCATCGGCGCCTATCGCTCGGTGCTGGTGCTGTTTCTCGGCCACGGCATCGGCGGCGGGCTGATCGTCGAGCGGGACCTGTTGCTCGGCGAGCACGGCAACGTCGGCGAGGTCGGGCGGTTGTTTCCGGCGAACCGGCCGCGGCCGTCGGGGATCGACCTGCTGCACCGGTTACGCGAGGCGGGCGTCGCGATCGACTCCCTGTCGGACATCGATCGCCTCCAAGAGCCGCACGCACGATTGATCGCCGAGTGGATCGAACGGGTTGCGCACCAGCTCGACTATGCTGTTCTGAGCGGGACGGCATGGCTCGATCCGGGCGCTGTCGTCATCTCCGGCGCGCTGCCCCTACCCATCCTCCGTGCGCTCGCCACCCGGATCGAGGCGATCGGCGAGGCCCGCGATACGAGCTATCGCGCGGCGATGCCGAAGATCCACGCCTCGCCGATCGGCAGCGCCGCCGTCGTGATCGGTGCCGCGATGGTGCCGATCCATGCCATCACCACGCCGGGAGCGTGATGACGAACGCCGCCGAAAATCCATCGTCCCGATTTAATTCCATGTAACTAACTAAAACTGTCACACCCGTCGCCCACAGGCCGCTCCGACGCAATTCGGGGGGACTAACGTGATTGTCCGACAGGCTTTTCTCAGTGGTGTGGCGCTGTGCGCGATGATCGGCGCATCCGCCAACGCCGACGCGCAGGACGCCAAGACCAGCGAGCCGGTCGTGGCGTCGCCGACGACGGCAGCGACGGATACCGCGGCTCCGACCGAAGAGCATCCGGCCGACATCGTCGTCACCGGGTCGGCACGGCCGCAGCGACGCTTCGACGTCTCCTATGCGGTCAACACGCTTTCGCAGACCGACATCCAGAAGCTTGCACCCAAGAGCATGACCGACCTGATCGGCACGCTGCCCGGCATCCAGGCGGAGGCGACCGGCGGCGAGGTGCAGAACATCACGCGCGTCCGCGGCATCCCGACCGATCGTGGCTATCTGTATTTCCAGCAGGACGGACTGCCGCTGTACCAGGAACTCGACGGCATCTTCTTCAACCAGGGCGACGGGATGAACCGCCCCGACCTGATGACCGACCGGATCGAGGTGGTCCGCGGCGGCCCCGCACCGATCTATGCCAGCACCGCAGCGGCGATCGCCAACGTCATCACCGTAACCGGCACCGATACGACGCGCGGGAAAGTCCAGGCGACGGTCGGTACCACCGGGCTCTACCGTCTCGACGCCTATCAGGCGGGGCCACTCGGCGACCATGACTATTACGCGATCGGCGGGTTCATCCGCCAGAACGAGGGCTATCGCGACAACGGCTTCCCGAGCGATCGCGGCGGCCAGATCCGCGCCAACCTGAAGCATGATTTCGACAATGGCTATGTGAAGCTGTCGGGCCAGTACACCAACGACCACAACGTCTTCTATCTGTCGATCCCGACCGCCGATCCGCGCGATCCCTCGGTCAGCCTCGACAAATATATCGATTACTTCGACGGCACCATCAACACGCCGGCGCTGCGCGATGTGAACATCAAGTATCGCGACGGGGCGGGGGTCATCCAGAACCGGCAAGGCGATTTGTCGAACGGCCGTCACATCCAGTTCGGCAATGTCGGCGTCGATTACGAAGCCGATTTCGACGACTGGCACGTCTCGGCCAAGGCCGGCTACACCAAGGGCCGGCTCGATTTCGATGCGTTCTATTCGACCTCCAACCCGGTCGACTCGGCGAGCTATGCCGCCGGGTTCCTGGGCGCGAGCCGGACCGCGTTCGGCGCCAACGTCGCGCGCATGGGCTATAGCGTGGCGGGCACCAATGGCCTGACGAGCTATGATCCGGCCGCGGATTCGGGGCTGGTCATGTCGGCGCAGTTTCGCTCGGTCACCTCGAACTTCTATTCCGGGCAAGGCGATCTCAGCGTCACGCGCAAGTTCGAGACCGGGATCGGCAGCCACGACATCCGGGTCGGGCTGTACGGCTCGCTGTACGGCGTCACCAGCTTCCAGGCGTTCCAGAACTATCTCGTCGAGGTGAAGTCGCAGCCGCGCACGCTCGATCTCGCGGCGTATTCCGCGAACGGCACGGTGCTCGGCTACGTCACCGACAATGGCGCGATCAACGACGCGGCGTCGCTCAATGCGGGCAAGACCGACGGCCAGGTGCTCGCGCTGTACGGGACCGATCGCTGGGACATCACCGACCGACTGAGCGTCGATGGCGGCATCCGTCACGAATGGTACAGCTATA
This sequence comes from Sphingomonas sp. OK281, assembly GCF_900115295.1. Lineage (GTDB taxonomy): Bacteria > Pseudomonadota > Alphaproteobacteria > Sphingomonadales > Sphingomonadaceae > Sphingomonas. Next base: position 10,823 of record NZ_FOVZ01000006.1, read on the forward strand.
GCGGCTATGGCCAGGTCACGGGGACGACCAACCTCGGCAACGCGGCGACGCTTGCGGACGACGCGACCCGTGGTTTCACGGGTGCGATCAGCACGCTGCGCCTCAAGCAGACCGCGACCAACTGGACCGGCGGCGTCAATTACGACCTGAACGGGCATCTCGGCGCCTATGGTCGCGCGTCGCAACTCGAAGTGCCGCCAAATGCGACGACCGCACTGACCGTGCCGACGCCGACGATCGTCTCGACCAAGGCCAAGCTGTACGAGTTCGGCGTGAAGGCATCCTATGGCCGATCGTATCTGTACGTCACCGGCTTCTACACCAAGTTCGATCCGTTCAACGCCAGCTTCACCGCGTTCAATCCGGCGAACGGCCGCAGCGACCAGACCGTCAACTTCATCGGTACCGCCGAAACCAAGGGCGTCGAGGCGGATGGTCGGCTGCGCGTGGTCTGACCATTCTCGATCGCAGGCGCCGCAACCTATCAGGATCCCAAATATCTCGATTTCAGCAGCAACACCGGTGCCGACGGCAGCCGCGCCAACGGCAAGCAGATCATCCGCGAGCCGAAATTCTTCCTGAACATACGACCCAGCGTCGACTTCCAGCTGCGCGACGCGAACGTCAGCCTTTATGGCCGCTACGACTATGTCGGGCGCCGCTACACCGACTTCTTCAACACCACCGCGCTGCCGGCATACGGCTATTTCGGGATCGGCGCGATGGTCGGGAAGGGCGACTGGCAGTTCCAGGTCGTCGGCGACAACGTGACCAACGCGCATGGCTTCACCGAGGGCAACACTGCCGGCGACCGCTTCGGGCAAGGTACGCCCGAGGCGATCTTCGGTCGACCGCTATTCGGTCGGAATTTCCGCTTCGTCGCCAGCCGCAAATGGTGAGCGCGGTCCGCGCAAGATCCTCGCTACTCGATCCGATGAGGTCCCCATCATGAAGTTTGCCGTTCCTGGCCTGGTCGCGACAGTCGTCACCATGACCGTCGCTCTGTCTCCCGCGCATGCCACCGACACCGCCGACATCATGCGGCGTGTCGGCGATCCGCGCGGCGGCATCGTCGTCGTCGCGCATCGCGGATGCCATGAGGCCGCGCCGCACCACGGCCTGCCGACCGCACCCGAGAACTCGCGTGCCGCGCTCGAACAGTGCGTCGCGATGGGGGTCGACGTCATGGAGACCGACGTCCGCAAGACACGCGACGGTTATCTCGTGATGATGCACGACGACCGCGTGGATCGCACCACGGATGGCAAGGGCGAGGTCGCACAGATGACGCTTGCCGACCTGAAGGCGCTGCATCTGCGCGAGAACGAGGGGGGCGCCACCGCGCCGCTGACCGCCGAAGCCGTCCTCACTCTGGACGAGATGCTGGCCCTCGCGAAGGGCCGGATCGTGCTCAACCTCGATATCAAGGACATGATCTATCCAGAGGTGATCGCGGCAACCGAGCGCGCCGGGGTGCAGGGCCGGGTGATCGTCAAGACGACCGCCGGAATCGGATCGGCTGCGCTGGCGTCGATGACACCCTATGATCGCGTGCCGTTCGCGATCATCCCGACCACCGGCGATCCGCAAGCGGCCGACCTGCCGACGGTCATCGGCCGACAGGCATCCGGCCGGATCAAGCCGATCGCGTTCGAACTGCCCTATATCCCTTCCCAAGCGCTTCCGGCGATCGCCGCTCAGGCGGCGAAATCGGGCGTCCGCCTGTGGGTGAACACATTGTGGAGCGGGTTCGTCGTCGGCGCCGGCGGCGACCTGGACGCACTCCGCGATCCGGATGCGGTCTGGGGCGCGCTTGCACGAAGCGGCGTCACGATGTTCCAGACCGACGAACCCGAGGCCTTGCTGCGATACCGGACCACGGAAAGCGCGACGACGGCAAGACGCTAGCGCGTCGCGGGACGTCCGCGCGTCATGCGTCCAGCATCGCGACGAGAGCGGGGCTCAGATACTCGCGACTCTCGCCGTCTATGGTGGTGACCAGACGCGCGGCGATCCGGTGGTCGCGGGCAAGGTCCAGGCCGTCGAGCGGACCCAGGACGGTGAGCGCGGTCGCCCATGCGTCCGCGTCGAGTGCGGTGGCGTGGATCACGCTCGCCGATACCACCCCCGTGTCGATCGGGTGCCCGGTGCGCGGGTCGATCGTGTGCGCACCGCGGCGGTAATCGCCCGAGGTCGCCACTGCCAGCCCGTGCAACGCGATCCGCAGCGGCGCGATGGTCGAGCCGGGTGGCGTTTCGAGGTCGACCCACCACGGGTCGCCGTCCGGTCGGATACCCCGGCCCACCAGTTCGCCGCCGATCTCGACCAGCGCGTTGGCAATGCCGGCGCGACGCAACAGGTCGGCGACGACGTCGACCGCGTACCCCTTGGCGATTCCCGACAGGTCGAGCGCGATCCCACCGGGCTGGTGAAGGTGGGCGCGGGCCGAAACGCCAGCCGATGTCCCGGCCGGTACCAAGGTAAGGCGAGACCAGCCCGACGTTGCTCTCGCGCCCTGTATATCGGCAGCCGTCGGCGGTCCGGGAGCAGCGGCAGGTCCGAACCCCCACGCATCGACAAGCTTGCCGATCGCCGGATCGAACGCGCCGCGCGTGGTCTCGGCGATCGCGAGTCCGCGTGTCATGACGTGCGCGACGTCGGGCGGTAGCGTCGTCCAGCTGCCCGCGACCGACCGGTTGAAGCGCGACAACACCGAGTCGGGCAGCCAGTGGCTCATTTCCCGGACCAGTTCGGCCAGTCGCGCGACGATGCTCTGGCGAAGCGCGACGGTGTCGGTGCCAGCGGGACCTGCGAACCGCACGCTCCACATCGTTCCCATCGTCTCGCCGTGGAGATCGAACACCAAAGCCGCCGGATCGCGCGCCACAAACGCTGCGGCGTCGATCGTCGGCGGGAGGGCCAGCCTCATCGGGCCAGTCTCATAGGGCCAGTCTCATTAGGTCGTTCTCACGCCAGCGTCTTCACGGCGTCAGCACCTCGAGGGTCGTGACGTAGCTCATCCGCCGCTCGGTCGCGCGCGGCGTGGTCGCCTTGCCGTCGGTCAGCGTCGCATTGAGCCAATACATCCCGGCGGTCGGCCAATCGACGTTCAGCACGCCGTCCGCCCCGGTCGTCAGTTCGCGTGCCCCCTCGTCGTTGCGATAGCGCTTGCCGCCCGGGATCACCGTGACCTTGAGGCCGGCGGCGGGCTTGCCGTCGACCAGGAAGCGGAACCTGGCGGTCTCGCCCGCGACCAGTTCGTCGGGATGCGTGATCGGGGCGAACTCCAGGCCCTTGCCGGTCGTCTTGAAGACGGTCGTGGTCGGCGCCCCGGCCGTCACGAAGATCTCGTTGCGGCCCGATACCTCGGTCACCTTCACGTCGGTCGCGTTGGCGGGAATGTCGGCGACCGTCAGCGGTGCGGGGGCGCCGGGCTGCGGCGGTCCGCGACGACCGCCGATCCGCGTCTCGACCCCGCCGACCTTGAAGCTGCCCATGACGGCGGACATCTGCGTGCCGATCTTCCAGGTGCCGGGCTTGTCGAGCTTGACGTCGAATACCGAGCGATAGCGTCCGGTCGCGCCGTTCTGCAGCGCGCCCTCGCTGCCGTCGGGCTGCCACACCTTCATGCCGTCGAGCCGCAGCGGCTGATGATCGAAGAAGAACAGGTCGTTCGACACGGCGGCGTCGACCGTGACCCAGCCATCGGTGCCCGAGAACACCGTCGCGGACGGCAGCAGCCACATCCGGTGCGCCGACAACGCGGCGGGGATCGACAACAGCGCGGCGGCGGCCATCAGGCGTGCAACGAAAGGCTTCATGCTGTGATCCTTCAACGGGCCCATCTCAGCGGGCGGAGAGCGTGACGGCGCCGAGCTCGGTCTTGCCCGAGGCCCGCGCATTGGCGGCCAGTGGGACGGAGACCAGCTCGCGACCCCCGGTTTCCCGTGCGGCCTCGACGTTGAGGACGTACTGGCCGGGCTTGACGTCGGCGGGCAGGGGAATCGTGTATTGGCCCGGCGCCCGCGTCGCGCCGCTGACGCCGTCGGCGGGCATCGCCATGCTGCGGCCGCCCTTGCGCCACCAGGCGCGCAGGTCCGCCAGCCACTTGGTACCGGGATCGTTGCCGCGCTTCTTCACGTCGTACCAGACTGCCAGCGTCCGCGGTGCACCGCCGCCGACCGGCTCGAGCCAGATCGCGACATAGGGCCGGTGATATTCGGCAACCTCGAGTCGCGGGATCGTGACGCTCACCGTACCGCCGGGCGCGGCATCCGCCGGCGACACGAGGACGGGGGCGGCGATCGCTCCGCCGAGAAGCAGGAACGCGGTGGGGCGCATGGCGAAATCCTTCAATGGATGAACAGGACGGCGAGGAGGACGGGCAGGACGAGCCCTGCGATGACGATCGGCCAGGTCGACGGGCGATGCCGCGCATGGAGCTGCAGCAGCAACAGCCCGGTCAGGGTGAACAGGATACAGGCACCGGCGAAGACGTCGATGAACCAGAACCACGCGGCCCCTGCATTGCGGCCTTTGTGGAGATCGTTGAGGTAGGAGATCCAGCCACGATCGGTCGTCTCGGCGGTGATGCGGCCGGTCGAGCGTGCGATGCTGACCCATGCGTCGCCGCCTGGACGGGGCAGTGCGACATAGGCGTCGGTGTCCGACCATTCGACCGGCTTGCCGACAGGATCGAGCCCGACCACGGCGGCGACGCCCTTGGCGACCGAAGCGGGGAGCGGAGCGTCGGGTGCGTGCTGCGCGTTCAGGCCATGCAGCAGCGATGCGGGCAGCATACCGCTCTTCTCGACGACGACGGGCTTGGCGCCGATCGTCGCGGCATGGTTCAGCGTGATTCCGGTGATCGCGAACAGCAACATCGCAGTCAGCGACAAGGCCGCGCTGATCCAGTGCCAGCTGTGCAATTGCTTAAGCCACCAGCTCCGCCACTTGCGCTTGCGCTTGGTAGCCATGGACGATGAGGGAAGCGATGCGGTCACGCCAATCGCCTACCGGGACCGTACATCCAGAGCAAGGCTATTGCGAGTAGTTAGCAGAGGTGGCGCGTGATCAGGCTTCTTGCCAGGACGATGCTCTCGCCAATGCGAAGTCGCGCCGGGCGGCAAGCTCGGCGAGCGACGTTCCCGCGAGGTCGAAGCGAAGTTCGTGCATGTCCATGCCCGAGCGGTAGCCGCCGGGCCAGACGCTGGTCAGTTCGAAGCCGCAATGCTGGAAGAACGGCGAGACCTGCGGCGAGGTGTCGACGGTGACGTAGCGCGTGGTCGGCTCAGCGCTGGTGGCGACGTGGAGCAGGCGTTCGAACAGCAGCAGCTTGCCGAGGCCGGCGCCATGATAGGCGCGCGCGGCCATGCCCCAGAAGAGCAGCGCCTTGTTGTAATGCTCCCAGGTCTCGTAGCCGCCGAACGCGCCGGGGACGCCGTCGACGTCGACCACGAATGCCGGGCCGTCGGGCTCGTCGAGCGTCTCCTCCAGCCATTCGCGGTCGCCGGCGCCGAAATACTCGGGGAGGTTCGAGTCGAAGATCGCGAGGACGGCGGCGCGGTCCTTTTCTTCGTAGTGGCGGGTCAGGATTCTGGTCATGGCTGGCTCCACTGCGCGATGGTTTCGATCGCTTCGGTGGTGGAACGGCTCCAGCAGCGCGAAGTGCCTTCGAACGTCGCGGTCGCGTGGGTTGGATCGGTGACGATGGTGTCGATGGACTCGGGGCGGATGCGACGTGGTTCGCCGATAAGTTTCGCGTGCGCTTCCTTTATCGTCCAGCGTCGGATCCAGGCTTGGGGCTGGGCGAGGGTGGACATGTGACGGAGCGCGTCGGCTTCGGTCTTGGTGAGCATGTCCCAGAGGGGTGGGTGGTCGTCGATGACCTCGCGGTCGACCGCGATCGGTGCGCGCGCAACGCCGATCAGGGCGCGTGCACCGCGACTGGAGAGGCTGATATGCCAGCCGCCGGGGGCGGAAACGATCGGCGCGCCGGCCGGGCTACGCGTCAGGCGGACATCGACGGAGTCGCCTGCAAGTATGCTGATTAGGGCGGAGGCCATACCGTGCCGGATCGCGCGCGCATCACCTTGCAGGCCGCCGGCGTGAGGTCCGGTCTCGGCGACGCTCCACGCCACTGGCGACTGGCCGTCCCAGACGAGCGCGTCCAGCGGACCGTCGTGCCAGATCGGCGTCACGTCGCGACGGCGATCCGTGCGGGGCTCCCGTCCCAGCTCGTGCCGTCGGGCAGCGTCTCGCCCTTCATCACCACCGAAAGGTCGCCGAGCTGTGCGTCCGCGCCGATCTCCGCGTCGTACAGCACGATCGCGAGCGAGCCGATCGTCGCGCGGTCCCCGACGCGGATCGCGCCGACCTTCATGACGCGGTCCTCGAACAGATGCGTCTGCAGGCCGGCGAAATCGTTGAGCGCGACGTCGTCGCCGATATCGACGAGGTCGTGCTCGGTCAGGTCGGTGGTGTCGATGTAGCAGCGCTTGCCGATCCGCGCGCCCATCAGCCGCAGGTACAGCCCGATCCACGGTGTTCCGCGCAACGGTTCGAGCAGGTTGGCGACCGCCAGGTTCTCGTAGGTCGCGGTGACGAGTTCGGTGCGCCAGACGAAGGGGCTCCAGAGCGGCGCGGTCGTGACCTTGTAGCGACCGACGACGAGCCATTTGAGCGCGAGGACGAAGATCCCGCAGGCGAGGCAGAAGCCGACGTACAGGAAGGGGAACGTCGTCGCGATCAGCAGCCCGCCATTATCGAGGTCGTCGAGGTCGCCGACCACCGACAGCAGCAGGCTGAAGAACACCAGGAACGCGGTCAGCGACAAGGTGGTGCGGACCGCCTCGATCGACAGGCGCGTCGCGATCAGCGCGCGCGACGGGTTGAACCGCGCGCCCTCGTCGAACATCGTGTTGACCTGGCGCACCGGCAGCTTGATCGCGGGCGAGCCGAACCAGGTGCTGCCCGCCTCGGTGGCGAGTGCGGGATCGCTCGGCGGCTTTGAGAGCACGCCGACGAGCACCTCGTCGCCGATTTGCGTCCCGCTCGGTAGTAGCGCGGAGTTGCCGATGAAGCTGCGACGGCCGATCTTGGTATGCGCGAGTTCGATCGTGCCGTGGCCGATCCGCGCCGCGCCGAAGATCACCGAGTCGGCGATGAAGCTCTCCTCGCCGATCTCGACCAAGTCCGGCACGATCGCGCTGGCGGTCGAGATTTCGGCGCGGCGGCCGACCTTGACGCCGAGCGCGCGGTACCACGGCACGACGTACAGCGTCGCGAAGATCGGGTGGAGCAGGCGCAACGCGAGGTCGTTGATCTGCTGGACGAACCAGTAGCGGACGTAGAACCCGCTGTTCAGCGCATAGACCGCCGGTGCGACGCGACCGAGGATCAGGCGTTTCGCGGCCACCGTCAGCACGCACATCATTACGACATAGGTGACCGCGAGCAGCGGCGCGACCGCGACATAGGCATAGCCGCTGGTCGCCCAGTCGAGCTCGATCAGCGCGATCAGGCCCGGCGCGATCGGCAGGATCGCGACCAGTGGCAGGATCAGTGCGCAGAGGAACAGGCCGATCGCCGGACCGGCGTTGCGCGGGGCTGCGGTGACCGGGCGGCGGGGCGCATCGCCGTCATGCGCGGCGGGCGAACCGGCCCAGCGCTGGCCGGCGGGGATCGTCGTGTCGGCGGGCAGCGCGGACAGGTCGTCGAGCATCGCGTCGTCGCCGAGCGCGGCGTTGCGGCCGACCACCGCCATCGACCCGACGAACGCGCCCTTGCCGAGCTTCACGGTCCCGAGCCGCAGCAGCCCGCGCTCGACCGAACTGGTGGCGAGGACCGACTGGTCGCTGATGATCGCATCGTCGTCGGCGTGGAGCAGGTCGGCGGTGTCGATGATCCCGGCGCCGATATGGACTCGCTCGCCGATCTTCGCGCCCATCATCCGGTAATAGCCGCGGATCATCGGCGTGCCCGCTAGATACGGCGTCGCGGTGACGCCGATGATCCGGCGGACCAGCCACCAGCGGAAATAATAGCTGCCCCAGAGCGGGTGATCGCCCGCCTTGAAGCGCCCGACGATCAGCCATTTGAGCGCGATCGACAGGGCCATCGACGCGATCGGCACGACCGTGAAGAACAGCCCGCTGAGGATCAGCGCGTCGACCCGCGGCATGTCGCCCGCGAGATGCGTGTAGGCGAGATAGGGCGAGAACCACTGGAGCCCCGCCAGCGTGTAGATCGGCAGCAGCGCGAGCGTCTGCGCGGCGACGCACAGCCGGCGCTTCCATGGCGCGATATGATGGAAGCTGCTCTCGTCGAGGATCGCGACCGGCATGGTGCCACCGATCCGCAGCGCAAGCGCGCGAATGGTCGGCGCGGCATAGACGTCCTCGAGCGACAGCCCTTCGAGGCCGCGCACTTTTCGCGCCGCCGAAACCAGGCGCGCGGCCTTCAGCGAATGGCCACCGAGATCCTCGAACAGGTCGTCGAGCACCGACACCGGCTGCGGCGCGAATGCCTCGGCCCAGACGCGGTGCAGGCTTTCCTCCATCGGCGTGGCAGGTGCGACCATCTCGCGGTCCGACGTTACGGTGATCTCGGGCTTGACCAGCGCCTTGCGGTCGACCTTCCCCGAGGCGGGGAGCGTCGGCATGTGCGACAGCAGCTGATACCCAGCCGGGCGCATGTAATTCGGGAGCCGCTCGGCAACGCGGGCCTTGAGGCCGACCATGTCGATCTCTTCGGCCGGGCGTGCGATCAGGAACGCGGCGAGGAATTCGGAGCCATCGCCGTCGGTGAAGAGCTGGACGACGGTCTGCGCGACGCCCGGCCATTCGCCGATCACCGCCTCGATCTCGGCGAGCTCGACGCGGAAGCCGCGGATCTTCACCTGTGTGTCGATGCGGCCGACGAAATCGATGTCGCCCGCCGCATCGAGCCTCACCAGGTCGCCCGACCGGTAGATACGTTCGGGGGCACCGGAAGGCCCGTCGAACGGCGTCATGATGAACTTCTCGGCGGTCAGATCGGGGCGGTTGACGTAGCCGACGCCGACGCCCGGCCCGCCGATCACTAGCTCGCCTTCCTGGCCGTCGGGGACCGGCTGCATATGCTCGTCGACGACCCACGCGGTGTAGCCGGGGAGGGGCTTGCCGATCGTGATGCGCTGGCCGGGGAACACCTCGGTCCAGGTCGCGGTGACCGACGTCTCGGTCGGGCCGTAGGTGTTGAGCAGGCGGAGGCCCGGTCGCGCGAGCCGGCGCGGCAGGTCCGCCGGGCACGCTTCTCCGCCCATGTTGAGCAGGCGCAGCGTCGGCACCGGATGCTCGACGAGCGCGATCAGCGAGGGGACGACGTGCCAGATCGTCGTGTTCGCCTCGGCCAGCGCGATCGCCACGTCGGGCCCGCTGGTCGCCAGCGCCTCGGTCGCGACGAGCACGACCGCACCGACGAAGAACGCGCTCCACATCGTCTCGACCGACATGTCGAACGCAAGGCTGAACCCGCCGAACACGACGTCGGCAGGGGTGAGATCGAGGATCGCGCTTTCCGAGCGGACCAGGTGGCAGGCGTTGCCGTGCGAGATCATCACGCCCTTGGGGCGGCCGGTCGTGCCCGAGGTGTAGATGATATAGGCGAGGTCCTGCGGATCGCTGAGCGTCACGTCGCGGCCGATTGGTTCGGACGGCTCAGCCGCGAGATCGCCCAACGCGGAGTCTAGCGCGAGAGTTTTCCCCTTGAGGTTGGCGACGCGGCTGGCGACGGTGATCGTCAGTGCGGCCTCGCTGTCCTCGACGATGAAGTCGATGCGATCCTGCGGATAGCCCCAGTCGACCGGCACATAGGCGGCACCGGCGCGCAGCACGCCGAGGATCGCCATATACTGGTCGAGCCCGCGCGGCAGGCACAACACGACGCGGTCGCCGCGGCCGATTCCCATCGCGCGGAGCCGGTGCGCGAGCGCCAGGCTGCGCGTCGCGAGGTCGGTGTAGGTCCAGACGGTCTTGCGGTCGTATTCCTCGTCCGCGCCGATCAGCCGCAGCGCGGTCGCGTCCGGATGCGCAGCGCGCGTGGCGTCGAACAGCTCGTGCAACAGTTCGTCACGCGCATATGGTTCGGCTGCCCGCAGCGCCGGGGCTGGGGCGATCGATGCAAAGCTCCCTCGCAGCAAAATGGCAGGATCCGAGGGGCTTACCGTAGTGTCATGCTGCATCCCGCGGGCTTAGCCGAACTGTCGCGTGGTTTGCTACCTGTGTCGGGGCGGAATCGATCCGAACGCGATTTCGAAGCACAGTCCCCTGCCACCGGGCCCGGGCGCGACGTCGAGCACGCCGTGATGCGCACGCGCCACGCGATCGACGATCGACAGCCCGATCCCCGAGCCTTCCGACCGCGATCCGTCGCCACGCCAGAAACGATGCTTGAGCCGTGCGAGGTGCTCGGGCGCCACCCCGTCGCCATCGTCGACGACGCTGATACGGGCGCCCGCGCCGACGCGAACGACGATCGCGGTACCGGGCGGCGTGTGGCGCACCGCGTTGTCGACGAGATTTTCGAGCGCGAGGCGTATCGCGCCGGGATAACCGATGCTCCCGGTGTTATCCGAGATATCCTCCAGCGCGATCGTCCGGCCGTCAGCGAGAATGCCGGGCGCGCGACTGGAGACCACTGTTTCGGCCAGTGCCGCAAGGTCGAGCGGTTCGCCGGCATCCTCGACCGGACGTTCGAGATCGGCGAGCGCGAGCAATTGGGTCACGACGCGGGCGGCGCGGTCGACCGCTGCGAACAACGCCTCCTTCACCCCCGCATCGTCGACCGCGTCGGCGCGCAGCCGGATCACCGCGAGCGGCGTACGGAGTTCGTGCGCGATGTCCGCGGCGAACGCGGCCTGCGTACGGAACCCGTCCTCGAGCCGGTCGAGCGCTTCGTTGGTGGCGGCGGCAAGGGGCTCGACTTCGGATGGCAGGGTGCCGCGCGGCAGGCGGGTGTCGAGCGTGCGGGGGCCGATCGCGGCCGCGGTCGCCGACACCGCCTGCATCCGCCGCGTCAATCGCCGGGTCAGCAGCGCGCCGATCAGGGGCACCAGCGCGGCGATCGGCAGGACGAGCAGCGCGAACCGCTTGAGGAACGCGCTGACGATGTCGTCGGTGATGACCTCGGGCGCGGCGCTGTCCTGCGATGCGACGATCCAGCGGCTCCCCGCAATCGGAACGCTGTACGCCTCGATCACGCCACGGTGAAAGAAGTGCATGCCGTGGTCCATCGGTACCGCGGCGATGATCCGAGGTCGCGCAGGACCCTTTGCCATCACCACGGCACGATTCCGGTCGATGATCGCGACGGCCATGCCGTCGGTCAGCACGTCGCTGCGCAGTGCGGCGGATTGGGGCAGGGCGTTCGCGATGATTGCAGCCTGCTGGCGTAGCAGCCTTCGTTGATAATGATCGGCGGTACTGTGCAGCAGCATCGCGACGCCGAGCGACAGCGCGATCGTCGCGATCGTCGCGGTCACGACGTGCAGCGCGACGAACTGCCCCAATAGCGATTTTGGCAAGGATCGGGGCAAGGATCGCGCCAGCGATCGCGGCGGGCGCAGCTTCACGGCTTGGCGACGATGATATAGCCGACGCCGCGTACGGTTTCGATCCGCGTGCCGCTTGCGGCCTCGTCGAGTTTCTTGCGGAGCCGGTGGACATAGACCTCGACCGCGTTCGAGCCGAGTTCGCCGCCGAGCCCGAACAGATGATCCTCCGCGATCCGCTTGGGCACGACGTTACCGGCGCGACGGAGCAGCAGTTCGAGCAGTTCGGTCTCGCGCACAGACAGCGCGATCGTCGCGCCTTCGACGTGCGCGACGCGGATTTCGAGGTCGAACGCGAGGCGTCCGCAGGTCAGCGATCGGCCGAGATAGCCACCCTGGCGGCGCAGGACCGCGAGCAGCCGGGCATGGAGTTCGTCAACGTCGAACGGCTTCACCAGATAATCGTCGGCGCCTTCGTTCAGCCCCCGGATACGGGCGTCGATCGTGCCGCGCGCGGTCAGGATCAGCACCGGGCGGGTATCTCCCCGGCTGCGCATCCGGTGGAGCAGCACCAATCCATCCTCGTCCGGCAGGCCGAGATCGAGCAGGATCGCCGCGTAGTCGCCGTGGTGCAGATATGCCTCTGCCTCGTCGCCGCTCCGCGCGAGATCGACGGCGAACCCGCGCGGCGCCAGCGCTCCGGTCAGCGCCACCGCAAGATCGCGGTCGTCCTCGATCAGCAGCACCCGCATCCATCACCGTCCCATGTCACCGCCCGATGGTGCCAAGCATCGTACCGCGCCGCAGCATCCGTAAGCGCGCTGTAAGCCAGCGACGCTACCGGCTCCAGTCTAATCCCCAAGGGGCTGATTATGCACGCATCGACCACACCCGAAACGCTCCCTCCTGCCGCCACACTGTCGCGATCCGCGCAGATGCGCTGGCTCGGAATCGCGGCTGGCGTGATCGTCGGGCTGGTGCTGATCGTCGTGCTGATCGGCAAGCTCACGCATCACGAGCCGGCACCTGCGCCCGTGTCGCCTGCGGGCACGTTCCGGCCGACCAGGGATCAGCTTGCCGGGTTGACGACGATGCGCGTCGGTTATGCCGCGTCCGATGCGCGGACGCTGGCGAGCGGCGCGATCACCGTCGACGGCGACCGCAGCACGCCGGTGTTGATGCCCTATTCGGGGCAGGTCGTACGCGTGCTCGCGGATGCGGGGCAGCGCGTGACGCAAGGCCAGCCGCTGATGCTGGTGAAGACGAGCGATTTCGTCGATGCGCGCAGCGGGCTGTTCGCGGCACGGGCGGCGGCGCAGAACGCGCAAGCGCAACTCGCGACCGCGGAGCGTACCGCGGACCGCCAGCGGCAGATCTACGAGACCGCGGGCGGCGCGCTGAAGGATTATCAACAGGCCAAGACCGATCTTGCCGCCGCACAGGCGACCGCTCGGACCGCCGCCGCCTCGCTCGGTGCCGCGCGCGACAAGCTGTCGATCCTCGGCAAGTCGCAGGGAGAGATTTCGCGCCTGGAGACTGTCGGTGAAGTCTCGGGCATCCACGACGTGACGACGCTGCATGCGCCGATCTCCGGGCTGATCGCGTCGCGCGACGTGTCGGCTGGGCAGTATCTGTCGCAGGGCGGCGACAAGCCGGTGATGACGATCACCGATCCCTCCCGCGTCTGGCTGATCGCGCAACTCGCGGAGAACGACGCCACTGCGGTGCATCTCGGCGACAGCGTCACGGTGACGACGCCCGCGCTGCCGGGGCGCAGCTTCCACGCGACGATCGACCTGGTCGGCGCCGCGCTCGATCCGCAGAGCCACCGCCTGCCGGTGCGTGCGACCATCGCCAACCCGGACGGGGCACTGAAGCCGCAGATGTTCGCCAGCTTCTCGATCCAGCGCCCGCACAGCGGTGACGCGTTGCTGGTGCCTGCGGCGGCGGTAATCCACGAAGGCGATGACGCGCGCGTGTGGGTCGTGCGGCCCGACGGCCTGCTGGTCGCGCGTACCGTGACGGCGGGTGAGGAGCAGGACGGCAAGGTCGCGATCACAGCGGGCCTCAAATCCGGTGAGCGGATCGTCACAGCGGGTGCGCTGTTCGTCAACGAAGCCGGTCTCGGCGAATGAACCGGATCGTCGAATTCGCGCTGCGCCAGCGGCTGCTGATCGTCGGCATCTTCGTCGCCATGCTGGTGGCGGGAGGCGTCGGCTTCTACAATCTCAACATCGAGGCGTATCCCGACCCGGTCCCGCCGATGGTCGAGATCATTACCCAGACCCAAGGCCTGTCGGCCGAGGAGATGGAGCGCAACGTCACCATCCCGATCGAGGTCGGCATGGCGGGCATTCCGCATCTGACCGCGATCCGCGCGATCTCGCTGTTCGGGCTGTCGGACATCAAGATCCAGTTCAGCTACGATCTGACCAACGACGAGGCCAAGCAACAGGTCATCAACCGCTTGTCGCAGCTGCCGCCGCTCCAGGGTGGCGCGCAGCCGACGCTGTCCCCGACCAGCCCGGTCGGTGAGATCTACCGCTACAAGATCACCGCGCCCAAGGGCTATTCGGTGATGGACCTCAAGACGTTGCAGGACTGGGTCCTCCAGCGCCGGTTCAAGCGGATCCCGGGCGTGATCGACGTCACCGGCTGGGGCGGCAAGCTGCGTACCTACGACGTGGTGATCGACAATGATCGCCTCGCCGCGCACGACGTGACCGTGTCGCAGGTGCTGGCCGCGCTCGCCAAGAGCGACGGCAATGTCGGCGGCCAGACGATCAATTTCGGTGCGCAGGCGGCGATCGTCCGCGGCATCGGCCTGATCCAGTCGGTCGGCGGCATTGAGAACGTGCTCGTCGGCACCGGCGGGGGGCAGCCCGTCCTGCTGAAGGACGTCGCGCACGTCCGCATCGGCAACGCACCGCGGCTCGGCATCGCCGGCTACAACGACCAGGACGATATCGTCCAGGGCATCGTCCTGATGCAGCGCGGCGCACAGTCGATGCCGACGATCCTCGCCGTGCAGAAGGAAGTGTCCGATATCAACGCGTCGGGGATTCTGCCGCCGGGCGTGCATCTCGACCGGATCTACGATCGCTCCGACCTGATCCACCTGACGATCCACACCGTGCTGGAGAACATGGTGGTCGGCATCCTGCTGATCTTCGCGCTCCAGTGGATCTTCCTCGGCAATCTGCGCAGCGCGATCATCGTCTCGGCGACGATTCCGTTCGCGCTGGCGTTCGCGATCCTGATCCTCGTCTTGCAGGGGGAAAGCGCGAACCTGCTTTCGGTGGGCGCGCTCGATTTCGGGCTCGTGGTCGATGCCTGCGTGATCATGGTCGAGAACATCTTCCGGCACATGGTCGAGCGGTCCGCGCACGTCGAAAGCGGGAAGGGCCATTATACGCTCGCCAACCGCTTCTCGGCGGTGCTCGGCGCCAGCTCCGAGGTCAGCCGCGGCATCTTCTTCGCCGCCGCGATCATCATCGCCAGCTTCCTGCCGCTGTTCACGCTGACCGGCGTGGAAGGCCATATCTTCGGCCCGATGGCGAAGACCTACGCCTATGCGATCACCGGTGGCCTGATCGCGACCTTCACGGTCGCGCCGGTGCTGGCGACGATGCTGCTGCCCGACAAGCTCTCCGAAGTGGAGACGTGGATCGTCGGCAAGCTGCGCCGCGTCTACGAGCCGGCGGCGGCGTTCGCGCTCGGCAACCGGGTCGTCGCGATCGGCGGCGCGCTGCTGCTGATGGCGGTCGCCCTGGTCGGCGTGCGGTCGCTCGGGATCGAGTTCCTGCCGCATCTCGAAGAGGGCAACATGTACATCCGCGCGACGCTGCCCGCGTCGGTCAGCCTCGAGGCGGGCCAGCCGGTGGTCAACGGCGTCCGCCGCATCCTGATGCAATATCCCGAGGTGCAGGCGGTTCTCTCCGCGCATGGTCGTCCCGACGACGGGACGGACTCGACGGGCTTCTTCAACGCCGAATATTTCGTGCCCTTGAAGCCGTTCGACACCTGGCCAAGCGGCGTCACCAAGGAGACGCTGACCGAGGAACTGTCGAAGCGGCTGACCGCCAAATACCCCGGCGTCGACTTCTCGTTCTCGCAGATCATCGAGGACAACGTCGAGGAGGCGGCATCGGGCGTGAAGGGCGCGAACTCGATCAAGCTGTTCGGACCCGATCTCGCCACGCTCGAGAAATATGCCGACCAGATCAAGGCGCAGATGGGCAAGGTCCGCGGGATCGAGGACCTCGGCGTGTTCCAGTCGCTCGGCCAGCCGACCGTGCGGATCGACGTCGATCGTGCGCGTGCCTCGCGCTACGGGCTGACCCCCGACGACATCAACGCGACCGTCGCTGCGGCGATCGGCGGGCAGTCGAACGTCGACCTCTACGAGAAGGGCACCGATCGCCACTTCCCGATCGTCGTCCGCCTGAAACCCGAACAGCGCGACACGATCGACGCGATCCGCCGGATCACGATAGGTGCGCCGTCGCCCGATGGCGCGGGCACGATCCAGGTGCCGCTGTCCGAGGTCGCCGACGTCAAGCTGACGACGGGTGCCTCGTTCATCTACCGCGAGCATCAGGAGCGCTACATCCCGATCAAGTTCTCGGTCCGCGGCCGCGATCTCGGCGGGGCGGTCGACGAGGCGCATGCGCGGATAAGCCAGACCGTGCACCTGCCGTCGGGTTATCACCTCGAATGGGCGGGCGAGCTCGACAACCTCAACAACGCGGTCGCGCGATTGGAAGTGGTGGTGCCGATCAGCCTGCTGGTGATCCTGTTGCTGCTCTATGCGAACTTCGGCTCGATCCGCGACAGCCTGCTCGCGTTCTCGGCGATCCCGATGGCGATCATCGGCGGCGTGTTGGCACTGGCGCTGACCGGGACCGCGTTCAGCATCTCGTCGGCGATCGGCTTCGTCGCGCTGTTCGGGATCGCGGTGATGGACGGGATCCTGGTGGTCACGACCTATAATCACGCGGTCGACGAGGGGTTCGCGCGCGAGAATGCGCTCGCGACCACGGTCCGCCACAGCCTGCGTCCGGTGGTGATGACGTGCCTGGTGGCGGCGATCGGCCTGCTCCCCGCCGCGCTGTCGAGCGGGATCGGCAGCCAGGTACAGAAGCCGCTCGCGCTGGTCGTGGTCGGGGGGATGACGCTCGCGCCGATCCTGATCCTGCTGGTGCTGCCGGTGCTGATCGCCCGCTTCTCGAAGCGCGTGCCGCCGGAGGATCGCGGCGCGCACGGGCGCGACGTCGGGCACCATCCTCATACGGAGGTTCAAGCATGAAGCGTTTCGCTATCCTCCTTCTCGCCGGCGTCACCAGCGCCTGCTCGATGGGCCCGCGCAACCTCGACGCGCATGCCAGCCTGCCGCCGCCCCCCGCCGCACAGACCTTCGCACCGACAAGCGGCGCGGCGCAGGCTACCACGCTCGCGGCGGTGCCGGCGGAGTGGTGGCGGACCTTCGGCAGCGCGCAGCTCGACACGCTGGTGAGCGAGGCGCAGTCGCACGCGACCGATATCGCCGTGGCCGAGGCCACGTTGCGCCAGTACCGCGAGCAGGGCTCCGCCACGGCGGGCTCGGCGTTGCCGCAAGCCGACGTCAACTATCAGGCGGAGCGGACGCAGATATCGAACGCGCTGTCGCCTGCGGTCGCGGACCAGAACCAGCAACTCTACACGCTGCACACCGCGCAGGTGACGGTCAGCTATGCGCCCGACCTGTTCGGGGGCACCCGTTCGAAGATCCGCTCCGCGCGCGCCGCGACCGAGACGCAGCGCCAGCGGCTCGCGGCGGCGAAGACGACGGTCATCGCCAATCTGGTCGAGGCGGTGATTCAGCGCGCCTCGCTCGCCGATCAGATCGTCGCGGCGCAGACCGGTATCGCGGTCAATCGCGACATCCTGCAGACGTTGGTCAAGCGCCAGCAACTCGGCGCCGTCGGTGCCGCGGACGTCTCCACGCAACAGGCCGCACTGGCGACTGCTGAGGGTGCGCTGCCACCGCTCGTCCGCGCCGAAGCGCATCAGCGTGTGGTGATCGGCACGTTGATCGGACGCTCGGCGGGATCGGACTTGCCGCCGTTGCCGACGCTAGCTTCGTTGGCCTTGCCGCGTGACCTGCCGATGGTCGTGCCCTCCGATCTCGTTGCGCGTCGCCCCGATGTGCTGGCGGCACGCGCGCAGCTCGAAGGGGCGGGGGCCGACGTCGGCACCGCGATCGCCGCGCGCCTGCCGGCGATCTCGCTCAGCGGATCGGCGGGCGGGACGTCGGAACGGTTCGGCGACATGTTCAAGAGCGGCAATCCGTTCTGGACGCTGATCGGCGGCATTACCCAGCCGATCTTCCATGCGGGTGCGCTTCGTCATCAACAGCGTGCTGCCGAAGCGGCGCTGGAGGGGGCCAAGGCGCAATACCGGGCCGCCGTGCTCCAGGCGTTCGGCGACGTGTCGGACGCGCTGACCGGCCTGCGCACCGATGCCGACGCGCTCGACTCCGCGACGCGGGCGACCGACGCGTCCGGCCGCGCGCTCACCTTCGTCCGTCGCCAGCTCGCGCTCGGCGACGTCGGCACGCCCGCGCTGCTCAACGCCACCGCGACCGACGCACAGGCACGGGGGCAGGCGGTGCAGGCTCGCGCGGCACGGCTGTCGGACACGGTCGCATTGTTCCAGGCCGCGGGCGGCGGCGTTTCAGGAGGATAACCGATGGGCGGAATCACGGGCGCGACGAGCGGCAAGTTCGTCCTCATGGCAGCCACCTTGCTGTTCCACGGCCGGGTCGACAATGCGCGAACCACGATCGCGATCGTACCGGGGGCACCGCAGTCGGCGATTGCCACGACGCTGGCTGACCGTATCGCCCACCGCGACCGGATCAAGATCGGGATCCGTGCCGAGTATCTGTACGCACCGATCGCCGCGATCGAACCCGACCCGGCGACGGGCGCGGACGTGCGCATCGGCCAGGATGTTCTCGATGCCAACCCGATCGAGATCGACTTCCCGCATCGTGAACTCCGCCTGTTGTTGGCCGGTGAAGCATCGCGTGTCGAACGCGGGATGATGGCGATCCCGGTGACGCACCAAGCGGACGGATCGATGACGGTACCGCTTATGGTCGGTTCGGCCCCGCCCATGGCTGCGATACTCGACCTCGCGCACGCAACGGACGTGATCGCGCCGACCGGCGCCGGCGTCGTCGCGCTCGGCCATACGGTCCTGAAGAACGTCGTCGTCACACCTGGCGCCACCCCGTCGGTCGGCCTCGCGGCATTCAGGGATATGCGCGTCGTCTTCGATCTCGGGCATGACCGGATATGGGTCGCGACGTAACAAAGCTTGGCGTCGGTCCGATGTCGGCGCTAACCGCGCGGGATGGCCATCGCGTCGATCCTCATCGTTGTCCATGATTTCGCACTTGGCGGCACCGAGCGAGTCGCAGTGCGGCTTGCCGAGGCTTGGGCGAAGCGCGGCGTCGCGGTCACAATCTTTGCGGGCTCCGACGCCGGGCCGCTTCGGGCATTGGCCGGCGAGGCGGTCCAGATCGTCGTGGCACAGCCTTCGATCCCGCGCGGGCGGGGCTCGCGCCGGCGATTGGCGCAGGCAGCGCGCACGTTCGTCGACCAGGGCAGCGTCGACGGCATCTTCATTCCCGGCAATTTCCACTGGCCGATCGCCGCCGCGATGGCCGGATCGGGCATACCCGTGGTCGCACAGATCAGTGCAGCGCTGGACAAGCCGCAGCGGGGACGGCCGCGGCAATGGGCGTTCGAAGTTCGGATGCGACACCTCCTTCGCCGGGTGCAGGCGGTGGTCGCGCTGTCGGACGTCGCGCGCGATCAGGCCAACCGGATCCTGCGCCGCCGTGTGACGACGACGATCGCGTTGCCAGCCCTGAGCGACGACGCCGCGCCGCCTATGCCGATCCCCGAAACGCAGCCGCCGATCGTGCTCGCCGCGGGACGACTGGTACCCGAAAAGGGGTTTGCGCGATTGATCGAGGCTTTCGCTAGACTGCCCGCCGGCGCAGCGCAGCTTGTCATCGTCGGGGACGGCCCGGAGGCGGAGGCATTGCGCCGGCAGAACGAGACGCTCGGGCTCGCCGATCGGGTAAAGCTCGTAGGCTATGTCGCGGACATCCGGCCATGGCTCGATGCCGCGCGGCTGTTCGTGCTGGCGTCCGATTTCGAAGGCTATCCGGCGGTGCTGGTCGAAGCGTTGGCAGCGGGCCGACCGGTGGTCGCGACCGACTGTACCCCGGCGACACGGCTGCTCGATGCGCCGGGCGCAGGCATGGTCGTGCCGCTGAACAACACGGAGGCTCTGGCGCGCGGGATCTCGACGATGCTTGCGCAGTCTCCGCCCGATCCAGAGGCGCTGGCTACGTTGGTCGCGCATCACCGTATCGGCGCGGTTGCGGCTGCGTATCTCGATCTGTTTGCGGGGTTGCGCGCGTGAGCACACGCCCGATGCGGATCGCCTATGTGATCAACTCGGTCGAGGGCGGCGGGGCCGCGTCGCCGGTACCCGCGGTGCTCGGCGTGTTGCGCGACGGCGGTGCGCAAGTGGCGGTGTTCGCGCTGACCGCACGCGACCGCCGCGGCGAGATCGCGATGCGTGCCGCCGGGCTCGACGTGCATGTCCGTGATGGCGGCGAGACCGATCACGCCGCCGCACTCCGCTGGCTCGACGCGACCCTTCGGGACTGGGCACCGACGCATCTCTGGACCTCGCTGACCCGCGCGACCCTGCTCGGCCAGGTCGTCGGGGTGCGGCGGGGATGGCCTGTGGTCAGCTGGCAGCATGCCGCGTTCCTCAAGCCGGCCAACCGCATTTTGTTGCGCGCGATGCAAAGGCTGTCCCGGCTCTGGGTCGGCGACTCTACGGCGGTGACGCGACTGACTGCGGAAAGACTGCACGTTCCCCCCGATCGACTGGTCCAGTGGTCGATCTTCCGTGCCGATCCTGACGCGCTTCAGGCAACGCCATGGCAGCCTGGCCAGCCCATTCGGATCGGTAGCCTCGGCCGCCTGCACCGCGTGAAGGGCTACGACGTGCTGGTCGAGGCGCTGGCGCTGCTCGATACCTCGACATCGTACGAGATGGTGATCGCGGGGGACGGCGCAGAACGGGACGCCCTCGAGGCGCGCGCGCGCGTCCTCGGTATCGAGACGTTACGGTTCGCAGGCTATGCGGCGGACCCTGCGGCGTTCCTGGCAAGCTGCCATCTCTACGTGCAGCCATCGCGCTCGGAAGGCCTCTGCGTCGCTGCGCACGAGGCGATGCAGGCCGGGCTCCCGGTCATAGCGTCCGCGGTCGGCGAACTTCCCGGCAGCATCGTCGAAGGCGAGACCGGCTTCACGGTCCTACCGGGCGATCCGGTGGCGCTCGCCGCCGCGTTGTCGCGAGCGTTGGCCGAGCCGGCGCAACTGGCGACGATGGGGCAGGCGGGTCGCGAGCGCGTTCTCGCGACATTCGGGCCGGACCGGTTCGCCGCGACCGGCCTCGCTATCCTCGAGCGGATGCGCGCGTTCTAAGGCTCAGTTTTCTGACCTCTCGGATCGCTTCGATCGAGAGCCCGTGGAGCGACAATTCGGTACGCTTCATATCGACCAGCGTCACCGGCCCCGCTGCTGACAGCGTGTGAAAGCCCTCGACGAACGGCGCGGACGAGGCCGGCGGAACGAGGGGGGCACCCACCTCGGCCTCGAACCGGTCGGGCGTCAGGATCGTCATCGTCAGCGGGCGGATCGCGCCACCATAGGTCCGGCTGCAATCCTGCACCGGCAGCACGATCCGGCCATCGATCACCAGCGGCATCCCGCCCGGTCGCGCGCTCGCGACGTCGACCCGCACCGGGTTCATCGGGTGCGGTGTCCACGGTCCCGCCAGCCGGTCCGCATAGGCGACATGCAGCGCACTCATCTTGTCCGGCTCGCGGTCGGCCGAGGTGTAGAACAGCCACCACCGCCCGTCATGAAACACCGGCGTCGCATCGACCGCGACATGATCGAGTTCGATGACATGCGCAGGCTCCCACCGGGTCGGGAAGTCGACCGCGCGGTACAGCGTCAGCCGGTTCGAGCGATGCGCCTCGGGCAGCATCCACGTCTCGCCCTCCGCCTCGAACACCAGCGGATAGGACAAATGCCAAGGCTCGTTCAGCACCGGCTGACGATCGACCAGGCGGAAGTCGGCATCGTAGACCAGCACTTCGATCGCGCCGATCCGGACGCGGTAGTCGTAGGTCTCGACGAACACGTACAGCCGCCCGTCGCGCCACAACCCGAACGGATCCGCGAGAAACTGGAAGCTGCCCATCGGCGGCAGCCACATCAGGGGGAGCCCCTCGATCGAGCCGCGCGCGACGATCGCCTCGGCGGTCGCCATCACGATCGCGGGGCGCCAGATATCCTTGCGTAAAGCCACGGTGGTCGATCGATCCCAAACGCCGCGCCCGACAAGGGCGCCGCGCGGGCCTTCTCGCGGTGGATCAGGCTACGCGCAACCCCTGCAATCCGGTCCCCGTGCCCAGTGCCGTCTCCAGTTCGCGCTCGGGCAGGACTGCCGGGACGGTATCGCCGAGCACGCTCATCACCGCGCGCGCCGCACGCACCGCGGAGCGTTCCGCGGTCAGTTCGAAGCTCCGCTGGAACAGCGCGCGCTGAACCGGACGATAGCGGTCGTGCTGCGCCACCGCGCGGTCGAGCGCGGCGCCCAGGTCCTCGGTCCCGGTGACGACTTCGCCCGCCTGCCAGTGCGCGTAGTTCGCATCGCCATTCCACGGCGTCGCATGCGCATCGAGGAACAGGCACGGCCGCGGCGTGTGGAGGAACTCGTACACCTGGCTGCTGACATCGCCGAGATAGATGTCCGCCGCCGCCGTGTAGGTCATGTCGGTCGATGCGGCCGAACCGAGATCGACATGAATGTTCGGCGCGTCGAGGAAACGCTGCTCGATCACCCCGGCGCGGTCGATCCGGAACTTGTCGATCGTCAGCACGAACTTACGGTGGAACAGCATGACGTGTGGCGCGAAGATCAGATTGTAGCGGTCGTCGTGCAGGAAATGCTCGAGCACCGCGCGGCCCTGTGCGTACCAGGACGACAGATGCGGCGACGGATGCGGGTTGTAGAGCACGGTGGGTTTACCGTTCGCCTGGAACGGCAGGCGCGGCGCGGGCTCGGGCATCAGGTCGAACTTGGGATAGCCGATCAGGCTCATCCGGTTGAACGGCACGCCGGCCTCGCGGTGCAGGCGCTGGCGGATCTTGCTGCCCGAGACGAGGACGTGATCGAACGTCGCGCTGTGCTTGTTGAAGCCGATCGCGCGGTCGCCCGCACCGTGGCGCGTGTGGATGATCTTGAGATCGTCGAGGCCGTAGCGCGTCTTCAGCAACAGCGACGTCTTCTCGGCGACCACCAGCGCATCGAGCGAGCGGAAGAAATCGAGATTGTCGCGGTAGATGCCGATCTTGGTCACCGGCAGCGCCCATTCGAGCGTGCTCGCCAAAGCACGCGTCGACGTGCGGCGCAGGCCCAGTTCGACCAAGGGGACGGTAACCCCGAGCCGCGCGCACAGCCGTCGCACTTCGTCGGTCAGCCGCGCGTTGGTGGTCGCGACGACGATCTCCGCGTCCGGATAGCCCTCCGCCATCGCCAAGGCGGTCGGGAGGGCGTGCGCGACCTGATGGACCTGGTCGTGATTGAACAGAAAACCGATCTTCATGGCCGGTAGACGTTCCCGACGTGAACGATCCTCACTAAATATTCTGTCATCCGGCCAATCGCGCGGAACTTTCCATTCGTCGGCGCAACGCGGGGCGTCTAAGCGCTCGCGATGCGTTCGCTCCTCCACCGTATGACGTCCCGGCAGGCGCAGTCCGTCGAAGCCGGACAGGGGCGCGGCGCGCGGTCGGGGCTGTGGCTCGTGTTGGCAAACCTCGGCCACCTGCTCGGCGGCAAGGCGGCGGCGGGGGTGATGAGCCTCGTCTATCTCGTCCTCGTCACGCATCGACTCGGTGCGGCCGACTATGGCGTTCTCGTGCTGGTCAACGCCTATGCCGTTCTTATCGGCAGTGTCCTGGCATTCTCCGGATTCCACGGTGTGGTGCGGTATGGCGGGCTCGCGCTGGAGGCGGGGGATCGTGCCGGGTTCGCGCGGATCGTCCGGTTCATGGCGGTGATCGAACTCGTCTGCGGCGCCGTCGCGGTCGTCGTGGCGGCCCTGCTGGTGCCGCTGATCGGGCCACGGCTCGGCTGGTCGCCGGACACGATCCGGATCGCCATCCCATATTCGCTCGCGGTGATCGCGACGGTCCGCGCGACGCCGCAGGGCCTGCTCCAGATCGCCGACCGGTTCGACCTGATCGGCATCCACCAGGCGGTGTCGCCGCTGATCCGCCTGGTCGGTGCGCTGGGAGTCTGGTTCGCGGGCGGCGGGTTGATCGGCTTCATCGCGGTCTGGCTTGCCGCGGCCATTGCCGAGGGGCTGGCGATGTGGGGCTTCGGCTGGGTCGCGTGGCGCAAGCTTGCCGCGGGCGAGCCGGTGCGCGGGCCGTGGCGCGGCACGGCCCGCGATACCGAGGGGCTCAAGCGTTTCATCCTCATCACCAACTTCGACATCACGGTCCGGGAACTCGCGCCGAACCTCGCGCCGCTGACGGTGGGCTGGCTGCTCGGCCCGGCGGCGGCAGGACTGCTCGCATTGACGCAGCGTGCGACGTCGCTGCTCGCACAGCCGACGGTGTTGCTGAGCCAGGCAAGCTATGCCGTGCTCGCGGCGCAGGTCGCGCGCGGCGATCTGAAGGCGTTGCGGCACACGGTCTGGCGGAGCGCTGGACTGGCGCTCGCAGTCGCACTGCCGATCGTCTTGATCCTCGCGCTCGTGGGCGACCGACTGCTCGTGATGCTTGGCGGCGCGAGCTTCGTGGGCGGCGCGGGCCTCCTGATCCTCATCGCCGGCGCGCGCGCTGCGGGACTTGCAAGCGCACCACTCGCCTCGGGACTGACCGCGCTCGGGCTGCCCGGTCGCTCGATGACCATCGGCCTCGTCACCAGCCTTGCGCTCTACCCGCTGCTCCCCGCGATGCTGTGGGCGTTCGGGACCGACGGGGCTGGGTGGCACGCGTTGCTCCAGAACGGTGTCGCGATCATCGCGCTGGCGGTCTTGTTCCGCCGCGATGCCACGGCCAATCCGGCATGACCTTTGGCGGGCTCCGGGCAGTCTTCCTCGCCGAGCGGTCGATGCTGCTGCGGCTGCTCGTCGTCCGGCTCGGCAACGTCGAGGAGGCGGAGGACGCGTTGCAGGATCTCTGGCTGAGGCTTGAGACCGTCACCGGAGGGCCGATCGCCGAACCCGTCGGCTATATCTGCCGGATGGCGAACAACATCGCGGTCGACCGTCATCGTCGCGCGGCCCGGCGGGCGGATCGCGACACCGACTGGCTGGAGACGCAAGCGACGGCCGACGAGCATCCCGATGCCGAGCGCGCGCTGATCGCCCGCGAACGGCTGGCGCGGGTCGAGGCGACGCTTGCCGGTCTCCCGGACCGCGTCGCGACCGCGTTCCGCCTCTACCGGTTCGAGGATATGCCGCAGAAGGCGATCGCCGAGCAGATGGGCATCACGGTCAGCGGCGTCGAGAAACTGCTGCACCGCGCGTATCTGCGAATTCACTTGCAACGCAGCAATTCCGGTGCGGATATCGCGCAGGCAGGACGTCTCGCTCATAAGGAGGACCAGCGCGATGGTCGATGAGTGGGGCAGGGACGGCAATCACGGTTCGGGTTACGGCGAGCACGCCGCGGCCGAGGCGGTTGCGTGGCACCTCCGCTTGCCGACTGCCGATGGTGGCGCATGGATGGCGTTCACCGAATGGCTGGAGGCTGACCCTCGTCATGCTCGCGCCTACGACGCGCTGGCGGTTGGGGATGCGGAACTGACCGATGCGCTCTCGCCGCCCGACTGGTCGCAGGCGACGTCCCCGGTTGCCGCCAACGACGACCGTCCGACGCCGCGGCGGCGCTGGATGCTGGGAGTGGTCGGTGGACTGGCGGCGGCCGGGATCGTCGGCGTCATGCTGCCGCTGGAAAACCCGTCCAGCACGGCCGCACGGATCGTCGAGACACCGGCCGGGGTGCGCCGCAGCGTGACGCTCGCCGACGGCAGCCGTATCGACCTGAACGGCGGCACCAGGCTGGCGATCGACGACAGCGCTTCGCGTCTGGTCACGTTGGAACGCGGCGAAGCGATCTTCCGGGTCACGCACGACGCGGCGCATCCGTTCGTCGTCCAATCGGGCACGATGCGGTTGCAGGACGTCGGCACGGTCTTCAACGTCGCCCGCGTCGGCGCGCATCTCGGCGTCCAGGTCGCCGAGGGCGCGGTGATGTTCCAGCCCGAACGGGAGCGCATCATGCTGACCGCCGGTGCGGCGTTGTCGCACCTCGATGGCGAGGCACCGCGGATGTCGGGTATCGCGATCGACGACGTCGGCAGCTGGCGCAAGGGCCGGCTGGTGTTC
This sequence comes from Sphingomonas sp. OK281, assembly GCF_900115295.1. Taxonomy (GTDB): domain Bacteria; phylum Pseudomonadota; class Alphaproteobacteria; order Sphingomonadales; family Sphingomonadaceae; genus Sphingomonas. The sequence continues at coordinate 36,901 of NZ_FOVZ01000006.1, forward strand.
CAGCAAACGCCCGTACGGCTGGTTGCCGCCGCGCTGGAACGCAGCACCGGCACGGTCGTGCGCGTTGCCCCGGCGCTTGCGGAGACACCGTTTACCGGATCGATCGGCGTCACAGGCGGGGCTGATCGCCTGATCCCTCGCGCGGCTGCGCTGATCGGCGCCCGCGCGGAGCATGTCGACGGGCGCTGGATGCTGGTTGGAGGTCATGCCGGTCCGTAAACTTCGTTTCGCCGTCGCCCTGCTCGCCGCACCTTCGTTCGCATCGTTCCTGTCCGCTCCCGTCGATGCAGCGGAACGGCGGGCGATCGCCGTTGCGCCGGCCTCGCTCGATCGGGCGATCGCCGTGCTCGCGCAACAGGCCGGCGTCGACATCGGCAGCGCTGAACCCGGCCTCGGGCACATCAGGGTGCCGGGCGTCCGCGGTCGACTGACGGCGGCCGATGCCCTCGACCGGCTGCTGTCGGGCACCGGCCTGGTTGCGCAATCCATGAGCCCGGACAGCTTCCGGATCGTGCGCCGCGCCGCGCCGCGACCGGTTCGCCGCGCACCACCCGCCACGCGCGTCGTTCTGCCTCCGGCCGTGACCGAACCCCCAGGCGAACCCGGACCGATGCCGGAAATCGTCGTGATGGCATCGAAGCGTGCGACATCGCAGCTTCGCTTTCCAGGGGCGCTCACGATCGTGCACCGAGAGGGGACTGGCGTCATTGGCGCCGATGCGGCCGGCGGGATGGAGCGTGCGATCGCGGCGACGCCGATCCTCCAGGGCACCGCGCTCGGCGCAGGGCGCAACAAGCTGTTCATTCGCGGCGTCGCCGACAGCAGCTTCACCGGCCCGACCCAGTCGACTGCCAACGTCTATTTCGGCGAGGTGCCGGTCGCGTATAACGGGCCGGACCCAGGACTGAACCTGTACGACGTCGATCAGGTCGAGGTGCTCGAAGGACCACAGGGCACGCTCTATGGCGCGGGCGCGATCGGCGGGATCATCCGGCTGGTACCCCACCCGGTCGAGTTGTCCACGGTGGCCGCTACCGTCTCGGGCGGCGCCAGCGCGACCAGGTCGGGCGCACCGGGTGGCGACGTCGCCGGCATGATCAATCTGCCCGTAAGCCGCGGTGTCGTCGGCTTGCGTGCGGTTGGCTACAGCGTTGTCGAGGGCGGCTATATCGACGATGTGCAGCGGGCCTTGCGCAACGTCAATCGCGTGACGACGACCGGCGGACGCCTCGACGTTCGCGTGGTACCGGCGCATGGCTGGACGATCGACGCCGGTATCGTCGCGCAGTCGGTGTCGGCGCCCGACCTCCAATATGCGGAACGTGGCGCCGGCTCGCTGTCCCGTGCCTCGCGTCTCGCGCAACCGTTCGAGCAGCAGTATTTCCTGGGCCGCGTGGTGATCGACAGGCAGTGGAACGACGGCCTGCATCTGGTCTCGGCGACGGGGCTGGTCCACCGCGACGCGGACAGTCGGTTCGACGCGACCAAACCCAATCGCCCGACCATGCCGATCGCCTATGACACCGACGAACGCAGCCGGTTGTTCTCGCACGAGACGCGGCTCTCGCGGACCGGCACCAACGGCGCGGGGTGGCTGGTCGGGGTCGCGGTCATCCATGCCCGCGATGCCTATGCGAGACTGTACGGCGCGCCGGATCGGCTGCGCGATATCGTCGGCGTCACCAACCGGACATTCGATGCGGCCGTATTCGGCGAGGCCGGGGTCGCGGTGACCCCAAAGCTGACCGTCACCGCAGGCGCGCGACTGACGCACCAGCGGACCGACGGAGACCCGATCGCCAGCCTGCGCACGACCAATTTCATCCGTGGCAGGAGTTCGACCCGGGTCGATCCCACGCTCGGCGCGTCCTGGCTGCTGGCCCCTACGTTGGCAGCGTATGCGCGCTACCAGTCCGGCTTCCGAACCGGCGGGATCACCGTCGCGCCGGGCGTCGGCCGGGTCGTCGATCTGGTCCCGGATACCATTCACGTTGGCGAGATCGGTCTTCGCAGGGAACGTAGAGGCTCGCGCGGCCTTGCTGCCTCCATCGGGATCTCGCTGACCGACTGGCGGCATATCCAGGCCGACCTCGTCGATCGATCGGGGTTCCCGTTCACCACGAACCTCGGCAACAGCCACATTCGTGGTGTCGAGGCCAGCGTCGACTGGGTACCGCTATCCGGCTTGCACGTCGACGCGGCCATGTTCCTGAACGATACCCGCGTGACCGATCCGGATACCGCGCTGGGCCGCCAGACCGGCACCAGATTACCCAACACGCCGCCTTTCGCGATGTCCGGAAGCGTCGGCTACGACTGGTCGGTCGGGGCGGGGGCTCGTGCAGGCATCGATGCTGGCTGGCGCTATGTTGGCCGCTCGATGGTCGGTACGCAGGCGCCGCTCGACATTTCGCAGGGCGATTACGGCACCACGCATCTCGGTGGCACATGGTCGAAGGGACGCGTTCGGTTGTCGAGCACGATCGAGAACGTGCTCGACGCGAAGGGTGATCGCTTTGCCGGCGGCAATCCGTTCGCACTCGCCGCGCGCAACGAATACACGCCGCTGCGACCGCGAACGATCCGGCTCGGCGGCGCGATCACCTGGTGATCGACGTGCCGGGTGGACCGCGCACCGACTACGTTCGATGAACGCCCGACGTGAATTTGCCGCGGTCTCGTGGTTATCTCAACGGCGTGCTGTCGACGCCGAGAACGGCCGGGCCTTCGCGTCCTTGCCCCAGAATGTGTTCGGCGTTGCGCCCATCACGAAGCCAAGCTCGCCGCCCTGGCGGATCTCGTCGTCGCGCAGATAGCTGCGGGTGAGGGGCCTGCCGTTGAGCGTGACCGAGCGGATATAGGGGTTGGCGTCCGACAGATTGTCCGTGCGGATCGCGAACTGCTTGCCGCCGGGCAGCGCGAGCGTCGCCTGTGACAGGAACGGCCGGCCGATGACATATTCGTTCGATCCCGGCGCGACCGGGTAGAAACCGAGCGCGGTGAAGACTAGCCATGCGGACATCTGGCCGAGATCGTCGTTGCCGCTGAGCCCTTCCGGCTTGGCACCGTATTGGCTCCGCACGATCTGGCCGAGCCGCTCCTGCGTCCGCCACGGCGCGCCGGCGTAATTGTAGAGATAGGCGACGTGGTGGCTCGGTTCGTTGCCGTGGATATACTGGCCGATCAGCCCGGCGATATCCTCCGCATGGCTATAATCGACCTTCGAGTTGTCGAAATCGAACATCGCGTCGAGCTTCTTCACGGTCTTGGCATCGCCGCCGAGCAGCCGGAACAGTCCCGCCTGATCCTGCGGGACGAACCAGCTATATTGCCACGCATTGCCCTCCGTATAATCGGAGCCGTAATTGATCGCGGTCGGATCGAAGGGGGTGCGGAACGCGCCGTTCGCAAGCCTTGCGCGCAGCCAGCCGGACTTCGCGTCGAAGCTGTTGCGCCAGTTGCCTGCGCGCGTCTCGAACCGCTCGGCAATGTCGGTCTTGCCCATCCGCCGCGCCATCCGCGCGATCGTCCAGTCGTCATAGGCATATTCGACGGTCTTCGATGCGGCCTCCGGCTCCTTGTCGATCGGGACGTAGCCGCGCTGGATGTACTCGCCGAGCCCGCCATAGGACGCGTGGTCGGCGCTCGCGACCATCGCCTGCAACGCGGCGTCCGCGTCGAAGCCGCCAATGCCCTTCATATACGCGTCGGCGATAACGGGGACCGCATGATAACCAATCATCGTCCACGTCTCACGCCCCGCAAACTGCCATACCGGAAGAATGCCGTCGGGGCTGTGTTGCTGGCTGGCGATCAGCGAACGGACGATGTCGCTATTGGTCTTCTCCGGTTGGATCAGCGTCAGCAGCGGGTGTTCGGCGCGGAACGTGTCCCATAGCGAAAAGGTCGAGCGGACGGTGAAGCCGGACGCCCGGTGGACCTGATCGTCGGGTCCGCGATAACGCCCGTCACTGTCACTCCATACGCTGGGCGCGAGCAGGCTGTGGTAAAGCGCTGTGGCAAAGATGCGGCGCATCGGCGGGGCCGCCTCGAACCTGACCGCGCCAAGCGCGGTATCCCAGTCGGCCTGGGTCTTGGTGCGGACGGCGTCGAAGCCACCGGGCTCGCTATCGAGATTGGCGAGCGCGCCGGCTTCGTCGACGCCGGAAATCCCGACCTTCACTTCGAGCGGAGCGTCGAGCGGGCCAAAATCGAGCCGCGCCTCCAGTGCCTGGCCGAGCTTTTCCGCGAGCGCGTCGCTGCCGCGGCCTGGGCCTTGGAAACCCTTGTACGGGATGTCCTTCTCTCGGTTGACCAGCGCGTGGCCGACCAGCGGCGCGGAGAACCGCATCGCGAAGTAGAGCTTGCGCCCGGGCGCCCAGCCGCGCGTCTCGCGAAAGCCGGTGAGCACGCCATCGTCGCGCAGGTGCAGCCCCGACCACAGGATCTTGCCGGGGTAATTATAGAGCGACGACCGGAGATCGACCACGAGGTGCGCCGCCTTGCCCTTGGGGAAGCTGTAGCGATGCACTCCGATGCGGGTACCCGCGGTCATTTCCGCGCGCGCGCCCGGACCGTCGAGCGTGACGGCGTAATAGCCCGGTTTGGCGACTTCGGTGGCGTGCGAAAAACGCGAGCGATAGCCCGGAGCGGCGGGCGTGCCGGGGTCCATCGGCACCGCGTCGCCCGATACCGGCATGACGAGGATATCGCCGAGATCGGAATGGCCCGCGCCCGAGAAATGCGTGTGGCTGAACCCCTCGATCATCGGGTCGTCGTAGCGATAGCCGGCGGCATGACCGTAGCAGGTGCGGATCACGCACGAGGTATCGGTGTCCGGCGACAACTGTACCATGCCGAACGGGGCGACTGCCCCCGGGAAGGTGTGGCCTTCGCCGCCGGTGCCGATGAACGGATCGACCGCGTCGCTCGATTTGGCGGCGTCCTGTGCATAGGCGGGGCCAGCGAGGATGGTGGCGAACATCACACCCATCAGGCACGATCGCTGGAAGATGGACATTGAGGTCACCCGTTCGAAAATTGGATGGTGCACATGGTTGTTGTCATCATGCGCTCCGGATCGCGCGGTGCCTATCCCGGCTCGCGTGCATCATCGTCAACGGTCCGATCGGGGCCGGGCAGTGCTGTTGCGCATCACCAGTTCGTGCTGCAGCGTCACGTGCCGCGAGGGGCTCTCGATGCCGCGAAGGATGTCGACCAGCAGCTCCACGGTGCGACGGCCGATCATGCTCTTGGGCTGGGCGATCGTCGTTAGCGGCGGCTGGAAATAGCGCGCGAGCGGCAGGTCGTCGAAGCCGATCACGGAGACGTCGGTCGGGCACGACAGGCCGGCATCGCCGATCGCGCTGAGCGCGCCCATCGCCATCTCGTCGCTGAAGCAGAAGATCGCGGTCACGCCGTGCGCGAGCAGGTCGCGGGTGTGGTCGACGGCCGAGCCGGCGGAATAGTCGCCGATGCGGATGTGCAGGCTATCGCGGGCGCCAGCGCGGTTCGCGGCGTCGATTGCGCCAGCGAGGCGATCGCGGCTGATCGGGCTGATCTCGGGGCCGGTGACGATACCGATCCTGCGATGACCAAGGTCGATCAGATGCTCGACGGCGTCAGCGCTGGCGGTCGCGTTGTCGATGTGGACGCTCGGAACGCCCAGGTCCGGGCTGTATTCGCAGCCGTTGACGATCGGCGCCGCGGCGCCCTTGCGCGACAGCAGCGGCGCGAGACTGGCGGGCAGTCGGTGGCCGAGGAAGATTAGTCCGTCCACCTCGCGGCGGGAGAGCATGTCGGCATATTGATCCTCCACTTCGGGGTCATGTCGCGTGTCGCCGACGACGACCGAGTATCCTGCGTCCCTCGCCGCCTCCTCGGCACCGCGGATGACGCTCGCGAAAAACGCGTTGGAGATGTCGGGGACGGTCAGCAGGATCTTGGCGGCGCGCAACGTCCGCAGGCTGCGGGCTGCGACGTTGGGCGTGTAGCCGGAGGACCGGACCACCGCGAGCACGCGCAGCCGCGTCTCCTCGGACACCTGTTCGGGGCGGCTCAATACCCGCGAAACCGTGGCGGTGGAGACGCCCGAGAGTGCGGCCACTTCGATGATCGTCGGCATAGGGTCGTCATGGATCCGGTCGGAGGCAGTGTCGATATATATCCCATGTAATCCTTTACATTCGTTTCGTGCCTCCGTAGCCTCATGTCCGACAAGCAGGAAAACTGCGATCGGAGAGGTAGCGAATGGCTGTGACGAACGATGGATTTCAGCCCGCGCCTTCCGGTGGCGGCCTGCTGACCGGCCGCCTCAGCGCCATGATGTTCATGCAGTTCTTCGTCTGGGGCGCCTGGACTGTAACCCTTGGCCTCGTCATGCAGACGGTCGGGATCGGCAACCTCATCGGCAACGCCTTCTCGGTCGGGCCGATCGCGTCGATCGTCGGGTCGTTCCTCCTCGGCATGGCGGCGGCGCGCTATGTCAGCCCGCGGATGCTGATGGTGATCCTGCACCTTATCGGCGGCGTGCTGCTGTTCCTGCTCCCATCGCTGGTGACACCGGAGAATGGCCGGACCTTCGTCTGGCTGCTGCTCTGCTACATGATCCTCTACATGCCGACGGTCGGCCTCGCGAACACGATCGCGCTGAAGAGCTTTGGCGAGCGGACCGACAAGTTCCCGTTCGTCCGCGCGTTCGGTACGCTCGGCTGGATTACGGCGGGGCTGATCATCGGCTGGGCGGGGCTGTCCGCGAGCCCCGAGATCTTCCGTGTTGCGGCGGTCGTCTCGATCGCGTTGGGGCTCTACAGCATCACGTTGCCCAACGTCACGGCGGATGCGCCGCGCGACGAGAGCGTGCTCCGGCAGGTGTTCTGCGTCGAGGCGTTCGGTTTGCTGAAACAGCGCTCGTTCCTGATCTTCATGACCTGCGCGACGCTGATCTCGATCCCGCTGGCGATGTATTACGCCTATGCCTCGCCCTATGTCGGCGCGACCGGCATCCGCAACGTCGGCGGCACGCTTGCGATCGGCCAGATGTCCGAACTCGTGTTCATGTTCTCGATGCCGTGGCTGTACCGACGGTTCGGGGTTAAGCCGCTGCTGCTGGTAGGCATGGCGGCATGGGCGTTGCGCTATGCCTTGTTCGCGATCGGCGATGGCGGATCGTCGATCTGGGCGGTGTATCTCGGCGTTGCACTGCACGGCGTCTGCTATGATTTCTTCTTCGTCGCCGGCGCAATCTACACCGGCACGATCGCCACGCCGAAGGGTGTGAACGCGCAGGCGCAGGGCATGCTGACGCTGTTCACCTACGGTGTCGGCATGCTGCTCGGCTCGCAGATCGGCGCGCTGCTGTACGCGCAGTTGCCCGTCGCGCCGACAATCGCCGACTGGCAGCATATGTGGTGGTATCCCGCGATCGCCGCCGCGGTGATCGCGCTGCTGTTTCAGTTCACGTTCCGCGACGACACCAGGAAGGTCGCAGCATGACCGGCATGAAGGGCCCGGGGATTTTCCTCGCGCAGTTCCTTGGCGACGAAGCGCCGTTCGATACGCTCGACGGGCTGGCCGAATGGGCGGCCGGCCTCGGCTATGTCGGGGTCCAGATTCCGTGCAATGCGCAGTTGATCGACCTGAAGCTTGCCGCGGAGAGCAAGGACTATTGCGACGATCTTCGTGGAGGGCTGGCGAAGCACGGGATCGAAGTCACCGAATTGTCGACGCATCTGCAAGGGCAGCTGGTCGCCGTCCACCCAGCGTACGACACGCTGTTCGACGGTTTCGCGCCGCCCGAGGTCCGCGGCAAGCCTGCCGAGCGCCAGCTATGGGCGGTCGAGCAGGTCAAGCTGGCGGCGAAGGCCAGCGCCAATCTCGGGCTGTCGGCGCACGCGACGTTCTCGGGCGCGCTGGCATGGCCGTACGTGTATCCGTGGCCGCAACGCCCTGCCGGGCTGATCGAGGAGGCCTTCGCCGAACTCGCGCAGCGGTGGGTCCCGATCCTTGACGTGTTCGAGGACGCCGGCGTCGATTGCGCGTTCGAGGTGCATCCGGGTGAGGACGTCCATGACGGCGCGACCTGGGAACGATTCCTGGCCGCGGTCGACAACCACCCCCGTGCGCGTCTCCTGTTCGATCCGTCGCATTTCGTGTTGCAGCAGCTCGACTATCTCGACTTCATCGATCGGTATCACGACCGGATTTCGTGCTTCCACGTCAAGGATGCCGAGTTCAACCCGAACGGGCGCACCGGCGTCTATGGCGGCTACGAGAATTGGGTCGACCGCGCTGGCCGCTTCCGCTCGCTCGGCGACGGGCAAGTCGATTTCTCCGGCATCTTCAGCAAGATGGCGCAGTATGGCTATGACGGCTGGGCAGTGCTCGAATGGGAGTGCGCGCTGAAACGGTCCGATGATGGCGCCCGCGAAGGCGCGCCGTTTATCCGCGATCACATCATTCGCCTGACCGAACACCCGTTCGACGACTTCGCCGCCAGCGGCATCGATCGCGCCGCTATCCGCAAGCTGCTCGGCCTGTCGGAGCGGGAGGCATGACTCGGCTTCGTCTCGGCATGGCCGGCGGCGGGGAGGGGGCCTTTATAGGCGCCGTCCACCGGATGGCAGCCGCTCTCGACGGCGATTGGGACCTGGTGGCGGGTGCGTTCAGCACCGATGGCGGGCGGAATACGCGGACCGGCGAGCTCCTCGGACTAGATGCGCAGCGTGTCTATCCATCGCTCGATGCATTGATCGCGCACGAACGCACGTTGCCTGTGGACGAACGGATCAAGGCGCTCGCGATCGTTACGCCGAACCACCTACACGCCCCGATGGCGATTGCCGCGCTAAACGCCGGCTTTCACGTGTTCTGCGAAAAGCCGATGGCGATGAGCCTCGTCGAGGCCGAGGCGATCGCCGCAGCCGCCAAGGCGAGCGGCCGCCAGTTCGCGCTGGCGTTCACGTACAGCGGCTATCCGCTGATCGAAGAGGCACGCACACGGGTCGAACGCGGCGATCTCGGCGCGATCCGCCTAGTCCAAGTCGAATATCTGCAAGGCTGGCTCAGCCGACCGATCGACACCGACGGCAACAAGCAGGCCGAGTGGCGCACAGATCCTGCCCGCGCGGGGCTTGGCGGCTGTCTCGGTGACATCGGCACGCACGCGTTCCAGCTTGCCGAGCATGTGTCCGGCCTGTCGGTGGAGTCGGTCTCCGCGGACCTCACGACGCATGTCGAAGGCCGGCGGCTCGACGACGACGTCAGCGCATTGCTCCGGTTCGAGGGCGGCGCGCGTGGCGTGCTCAAGGCGAGCCAGGTGGCGGCAGGCGAGGAGAACGGTCTGAGGCTGCGTATTCACGGCGAACGCGGCGGGCTCGACTGGTCGCAGATGGAGCCCAACACGCTGACGCTCCGCTGGCTCGACCGCCCGACCGAGATCTTGCGGACCGGTGGGCCCGGCATGCTCGACGCCACCGCCCCGCTGGTGCGGACCCCGGCGGGTCATCCCGAGGGGTATATCGAAGCCTTCGCCAACCTCTACCGCGCGTTCGCCTCGGCGATCCGCGGCGATGACCGCAAGGACGGGGGCCGCTGGTTTCCGGGCGTGACCGACGGCTTGCGGACGATGCGGTTCATCGAGGCGGTGATCGCCAACGCCGGGTCGGACCGGAAATGGACATCAATGAATTCGGGAGACTCTGAATGAAGCTGCTCATGGCTTTGGTCGCGGGAAGCATCGCGGCGGTTGCGGCGGTCACGATATCCGTGCCTACCACCGCGCAATCGACTGCAACGTCGCCGCCGGCGTTCGCCGCGTGTCGCGCCTGTCACACCGTCGTGAAGGGGGGCCGCAACGGTATCGGCCCGAACCTGTACGGCGTGGTCGGCCGCGCCGCTGCGGCGACCCCCGGCTTCAACTATTCGGCAGCGATGAGGGCATCGAAGCTGCGCTGGGACGAGAAGACGCTGAACGAGTATCTCACGGCCCCCCAGAAGAAGGTGCCCGGAACGCGGATGCCGATCGCGACGCCGGATGCGGCCAAGCGCGCGGCGATCATCGCGTACCTCAAGGCCGAGGGCGCGAAGTGATCGCGCCGCTCGCATGACGTTGTCGCGCCGCACCTTGCTCGCCGCCGGAGCTGCCGCCTCGCTGGTCCCCGCCGGGATCGCCGCCCAGCGTCGCAGCAGCAACGCCGCACGGTTTTCGCTCGGCTACGCCCCACACGAAGGCAGCTTCGCGAGTCGGGGCGGCCGCATCGAGCAGATCGCCTACGCCGCCGACCAGGGCTTCACCGCGTGGGAGGACAACGAGGCGGCAACGCGGTCGGTGGCCGAGCAGGAGCAGATGGCCAAAGCGCTCACGCAGCGCGGCATGACGATGGGCGTGTTCGTCGCCAGCATGCCCAAATGGTCGCAGTCGCGGCCGCTACTCGGTGCCAATGACGGCGCCGAGCGCGAGGCGTTTCTCGCCGACATCCGCGCGTCGCTCGACGTCGCCAAGCGGCTGAACGCAACGCGGATGACCGTCGTCACCGGGTTCATGGACCCGAAGGTGCCGGTGGATATCCAGACCGCGCGCGTGATCGACGTGATGCGCCGCGCGGGCGATATCGTCGCGCCCTCGGGCACGGCGATGGTGATGGAGCCGCTCAACACGCGGACCAACCATCCCGGCGTCTACATGCAGACGATCTCGCAGGGCTATGCGGTCGCGCGTGGCGCCAACAGTCCAGCGGTGAAGATCCTCGCCGACCTGTATCACGAGCAGATCCAGTCGGGGAATCTGATCCCGACGCTCGACACATGCTGGAACGAGATCGGCTATATCCAGTTCGGCGACAATCCGGGCCGCAACGAGCCGTCGACCGGCGAGATCAACTTCGCCTCGATCGTGAAGTGGCTGAAGGCGCAGCGCTACACCGGCGTGATCGGCATGGAGCACGGCAACTCGATCGCCGGACGCGCGGGCGAGGATCGCCTGATCGCCGCGTACCGCGAAATCGACGCAGCATGAGGGGGATGAGGATGAAGACGGTGTTGATGGCGAGCGTCGTCACGGCGACGGCGCTGTTGGCTGTGGGGCCGGTGTCGGCGCAGGAGAAGCCCGGCTTCAAGGACACCCCGATGCTGCCCGGCGGCCAGTGGCACGTCCACGACGCCGACCGCCCCACGCCGATCGTGGTTGCGCCGGCCGCGACCCCCGGCGGTGCGCCCGCCGACGCGGTGGTATTGTTCGACGGCCGATCGCTCGACGCTTGGAAACCCGATCGCATCGCGTGGCCGATCGCCAACGGTGCGCTCACGATCCCCTCGCGGGCGAAGAGCGGCGGCGAGAACAACCTCGTCTCGAAGCAGAGTTTTGGCGACGTGCAGATGCACCTCGAATTCCGCTCGCCCAACCCGCCGACGAAAAGCTCGCAGGATCGCGGGAACAGCGGGATCTGGTTCATGCAGCGCTACGAACTGCAGATCCTCGATGGCTATCAGAACCCGACCTATGCCGATGGCACGGTCGGCGCAGTCTACGGATGGAAACCGCCGCTGGTGAACGCCGCGCGCCGTCCCGGCGAGTGGCAGACCTACGACATCGTGTTCGAACGCCCGCGCTTCGCCGCCGATGGCAGCCTGGTCCGCCCGGCTTACGTCACCGCGCTGCTCAACGGCGTGCTGGTCCAGAACCATCAGGCGATGCTCGGCACGACCATCTGGCGCAAGGTGGCGAGCTACGCGGCGCACGCCGATGCCGCGCCGATCCAGCTTCAGGATCACGACTCGCCGGTGTCGTTCCGCAACATCTGGGTCCGTCCGCTGACCGAAGCGGCGATCGCGCAGGATCTGAAGAAGGACGGTAAATGATCGACCGTAGAACTGCTCTCGCTGGCGTCGTCGCTATGTTCGGCACGACCTTGTATGCGCCGATCGCACGCGCCGCCGGGATCGCAGCAACACCCGGCGCGGCGGCAGGGATCCCCGTCATCAGCGAAGGCCCGCCGAGCGTCGCGGTCTTCACGGCCCCCCAGCGTGCGCTGATGACCGCGCTTAGCGAACGCGTGTTGCCGACCACCGATACGCCGGGCGCGATCGCCGCTGGGGTTCCGGCCTATATCGAAAAGCTGCTCGCCGACTGGGCCGAGCCCGCCGACCGCGTCCCGATCCTCGCCGGACTCGACGCGATCGAGGCACGCAGCCTGAAGGACTATAAAGTCCCCGGCGCAAAGGCGACTGCGGCACAGCACGACGCGCTGCTCACACTGGCGATGAATGATCAGATCCCGTCGGGCGGCGTCTTCTTCGAGGCGTTCCGACAGCTCGTCATCACCGGCTACTACACGTCGGAAATCGGCATGACGCAGGAGCGCGAGTATTTGCCGGTGCCGGGCGAGTATAACGGCCAGTTCCCCTATTCCCAGGTCAACAAGGTGTATTCCGCATGATCCTCAGCCGTAGAAACTTGCTTGCCGGCTCCGGCGCGGTCGCAGCCCTTGCGTTCATGCCCACCGCCTCTGCCGCGCAGTTGAAGGCGATCGGCCTGCAACTCTACACCATCCGCGACATCTTCTCGAAGGACCCGTTCGGCACGCTCGAGAAGGTCGCGAAGATCGGCTACCGCGAAGTCGAATTCGGCGGTGGCGGCTATGACGGCATGGACCACGCACAGCTGCGCCGGACGATGGACAAGCTCGGCCTGACCGCGCCGTCGGTGCATATCGGCTATGACGCGCTGCTCCAGCGGTTCGACCAGTCGGTAACGATGGCCAAGACGCTCGGCGCCACCACGGTCGTGCTGCCGTACATGACCGACGAGCATCGCAACGAGGCTGGCTGGGCCGCGGCGCTGCCGAACTTCAACCGGTTCGCCGCCGACCTGAAGAAGGTCGGGCTGGGCTTCGCGTATCACAACCATGACTTCGAGTTCACCACCAAGCCGGGCGGCGTCAGTCTCTACGAGCGGCTGTTGAAGGAGACCGATCCCGCGCTCGTGAAGCTCGAACTTGATCTCTACTGGGCACTGCATGCCGGCGAGAACCTGACGACGCTGATCGAGCGCCTGTCGCAGCGGATTTACGCCTACCACGTCAAGGACATGCGCCCCGATCGCAGCATGGCGGCGGTCGGTGCGGGCACGGTCGATTTCGCCGCGCTCTTCAAGCTGAAGGGCAGCGCCGGCGTCCGGCATTTCTATGTCGAGAACGATCAGGCCCCCGCGCCCTATCTACCCGACATCACCACGAGTTTCCGGACACTGCGCGCCATGCGTTTCTAACTGGCACGTTTCTAACCGGGCGCGTTTCCGACCGAGTATCGAGAGAGGAAGATCATGGCTGAGACCAACAGGTTCGACGCGATCGTAATAGGGTCCGGCGTCAGCGGCGGTTTCGCCGCCAAGGAATTGACCGAAAAGGGCCTTCGCGTCCTGATGCTCGACCGCGGCAAGATGGTCGAGCACGGCGAAGGTTATACCTATGACGGCAAACCCGCCTATGAAGTGCCGGCACGCAACATCATGCCCAAGGCGTTGCTCGACAGCGATTATTTCATCGCCAAGCACGGCTATGTCCAGCCCAGCAACCGCGAGTTCCACAATGACGACCGGCTGAACCCATACGCCTATGACGAGGGGAGCAAGTTCTACTGGATCCGGCCCGGCGCGGTCGGCGGCAAGTCGCTGATCTGGGGCCGCTGGTGCTTCCGATGGAGCGCGGAGGACTTCGAGGCGAACAAGCGCGACGGCCTCGATGGCGACTGGCCGATCCGCTATGACGACGTCGCGCCGTGGTACAGCTATGTCGAGAAATACATCGGCGTGTCGGGCTCGCGCGAGAACCTCGCATACCTGCCCGACAGCGAGTTTCAGCCGCCGATGCCGATGAACGTCGCCGAGAAATGGCTGAAGCAGGGGCTCGAGACCAAGTTTCCCGGCCGCAAGCTGATCAACACCCGGCTGTCGAACATGACCGAGGACAAGCCCGACCAGAACCGTACCAAGTGCCAGTTCCGCAACCAGTGCGGCAATGGCTGTTCGTTCGGCGCCTATTTCTCGACCCAGGCGGTAACGTTGCCCGCCGCCCGCGCGACCGGGCGCCTGACGCTCAAGTCGGACTCGGTCGTCACCAATCTGGTGTACGACGCGGCGCGCAAAAAGGTCACCGGCGTCCGCTATATCGATGCCAAGACCGGCAAGGCGGAAACCGTCGACGCCGATCTCGTCTTCCTCTGCGCCTCGGCGATCGCCTCGACGCAGATCATGCTCAACTCGCGCGCACCGGGCAGCGACCGCAGCTATTTCGACGAGAGCGGCACGCTCGGCCGCTATGTGATGGACCATATCTTCCGCGTCGGGATCGAGGGCGACATCCCCGGCATGGAGGAGTTCATCGAATTCGGCCGTCGTCCCGGCGGCGTCTACATCCCGCGCTTCCGCAATATCGGCGGCGACCAGGGCGTCGGCTTCAAGCGCGGCTATGGTTATCAGGGCAGCGCGTTCCGCAACCCTGCGGCCCCGGTCGGGTTCGGCGCGTCGATGAAGCAGGGCATGCGCAAATACGCGCCGTGGCGGTTCAGCATGGGCGCGTTCGGCGAATGCCTGCCCTATGCGGACAACAAGGTTTCGCTGCACGCGAGCAAGGTCGACCGGTACGGGGTGCCGCTGGTGCGCTTCGACGTCCGCTTCCGCGACAACGAGCTGAAGATGATGACCGACGCGCGCGCGCAGGGCGAGGCGATGCTCAAGGGTGCGGGCCTGACCAACGTGAAGAGCACCGAGAAGGAGCACGTCCCCGGCGACGCGATCCACGAGATGGGCGGCGCCCGCATGGGCCGCGACCCGCGCACGTCGGTGCTCAACGAATGGAGCCAGGCGCATGCGGCGTCGAACCTCTACGTCACTGACGGTGCGCAGATGGCATCGATCTCGTGCGTGAACCCGTCGCTGACCTTCATGGCGCTGACGGCCCGCGCTGCCGATCATGCGGTGAAATCGATGAAGGCACGAACCTGACTTCGATGTCCCGTCGCGTCTAGAACCGGATGTTCCAACGCCCCGTGGCGATGGAACATCCGGCAACCAGAGCGCCGAACCGATTACTGCGCCGAGGCCAGGCGCCCATCCAGGATGAGCGTGCTGGCCGAGGTCGGTGATACAAGTCGGATGGTCGCCGTCCTGGCTGCGGTATCCTGCGCGACTGCGACCTGCTTGCCCTTGAACCGTACAGTGCCGGTTCCGGTCCAGCCGTGAACGGTGACCTCCACGTTCCGCCACCAAGGCTTGAACTGACCTTCCGGCTTGGCGAAGTCGATCGACAACCCGGTCGGGGTGATCGTGCAGCGCACCGTCTGGCGGAAATAGCCGCGGCGCGTGTACGCCAGCGTGCGGCCGTCGTCCTCGTAGAGCGTGCCCAGGCAATCGGCGCCGGGATAGACGTCGAGCCGCAGCGGACCGTTCGGGGTTTCGCTCGTGCTCTGGACCAGTGGCTGGCGGGGCAGGATCGTGCCCGCGCGGACGAACACGGGCAGGCGATCGAGGCGCGGCGTTTCGGTCACACGGTCGCCGAGAGTGCGCGCGGTCGGCACGGCCTGCGTCGCGGACTGGATCGGGCCGGCGGCGGTGGGTTCGGGCGTGCCGACGCGCTGACCGGTCCAATAGTCGTACCAGCCGCCAGCGGGCAGGCACACGTCGTAGGTCTGCGGCGACTCCGGCTTGGGCGGTGGCGCGATCAGCAGCGACTTGCCGAGCGTGAACGCCATCGACTGGTCGCATGACGCATTCGCAGCGGCGGGATAATCATAGAACACCGGCCGCATGATCGGATCGCCGAACCGCGCATTCTGATCCGCCAGCGCGTAGAAATACGGCATCAGGCGATAGCGCTCCTCGATGAAGCGGCGGCGGATCGCGAGATGGTCGGGACCGTCGACCCAAGGCTCGACGCGCGGGGTGCCGGTCGCCGAATGGTTGCGGAACACCGGCGTGAACGCGCCGATCTCGGTCCAGCGCGTGAGCAGATCGGGGCTCGGGCCGCCTGCGAACCCGCTGACGTCGGCGGCGCTGTAGCCGAAGCCGGACAGGCCGAGGTTGATGATCTGCTGCACCGACAGCTTCAGGTGATCCCAGGTCGCGCTGTTGTCGCCGGTCCAGGTGACCGCATAACGCTGCCCGCCGGCATAGCTGGCACGGGTCATCACGAACGGGCGCTCGTCGGGGCGCAGCTTGAGCAGGCCGTCATACGTGGCGCGCGTGTTGAGCATGCCGTAGACGTTGTGCGCCTCGCGGTGATCGGTGATGCGTGCCGCGAAATCGTCGCTGTCGATGCGGTGGCGGGTGTCGAGCGGCATCGTCTTGGTCGGCGTCTCGAAGATCGCCGGCTCGTTCATGTCGTTCCAGAACCCTGCGATCCCGGCGTCGAGGAAGCCCTTATACTGCGTGCCCCACCAGGTCCGCGCGGCGGTCCTGGTGAAGTCGGGGAACACCGAGGGGCCGGGCCAGACCGGTGCGACATACGGAGTGCCGTCGGCGTTCTTGATGAACGCGTCGGCCTTCATCCCGCTCTGGTACGGCGCGTAGCCCTGCTCGACCGCCGCGATATGGAGGTCGGTGATCGCGACCAGGTTGATCCCGTCCGCCTTCATCTCGGTGGCGAGCTTGGGCAGGTCGGGGAAGGTCTTGGCGTCGGTGGTAAACGGCCGGTTGCGATCCTGATAGCCGATGTCGAGCCAGATGACGTCGGTCGGTACGCGGTCGCTGCGCAGGCGGGCGGCGATCTGGCGGACCTCGTCGGCGCTGCCGTAACTGTAGCGCGACTGCTGGTAGCCGAGCGCCCATTTCGGTGCGAGCGGGGCGTGGCCGGTGAGGTCGGCATAACGCCGCGTGACCTCCGCCATCGACGGCCCCGCGATAAAATAGTAATCGATCGGGCCGTCGGGGCCGCCGAACGAAAGCGTCTCGGCATCGCGGTGGCCGAAGTCGAACCAGGTGCGATACGTGTTGTCGAGGAGGATGCCGTAGCTGCCGCCCGCACCGCCGGTGCCGATGAAGAAGGGTATCGATTTGTAGATCGGGTCGTCTGCGCTGCTGAACCCGAACGCATCGGTGTTCCAGTCGACGAAGCCGTGCCCGCGCCGGTCGAGCCCCTGCGTCTTGTCGCCGAGGCCGTAGAAATGCTCGGCGATCGGCAGCGTCTTCGTGATCGTGAACGCCTTGCCGTCGGTCGCGACCGGAGCGGCGTCGGCGGAGATGATCTTGCCTTCGAGCGTCTCGAAGGTGATCGCGCCGCCGGCACCGACGCGAACGCGGACGCTGGCGGTGGCAAAGCCGTCGGGGGCGGCGGTGACGGCGACCTTCTGGTGACGGATCGCAGCGGGGACGGCCCAGCTGGCGTCTTCCGGGAACAGGCCGTTCTTGGCGACGCGGACGCGAATCAGACCGTCGGTCATTGCTGTGATCCGCGTTGCCGTCGTCCCGACCTGGACTTCGACGCCGTCGCGGCTCGGGGCCAGTTTGTGCGCTACGACGGCGCTCATCTGCGCCTGGACGGGTGCGCTGCAGATGGCGGCGGTGGCGGCGAGCAGGAGGGCGATGCGTTTCATACGTGGTCCTTGTGGTCCGCCGCGGCGCGGAGGCGAGAGGCGTGCGACCCGAAATTCGATGCGCAACGGGTTAGGAAATCGTCGATCTTCGGCAGGTCGATGGGATCGATGTCGGCGCCGGGCGGGATTAGCCGCGCGGCATCGGGGAAGGTGCCGTAGCCCGCGAACAGGCAGTGCCAGCTGATCGCCGAATAATAGCGGTCGAGCCCCGCGCGATCGATCGCGGCGACCATGTCCGCGCCGGTGAACCAGGTGGACATCAGCATCTTGAGGTCGTCGGACAGGGCGTCCACGCTGCGCGCTTCCGCCCAATAGCCGGTCGGATCGTCGTGGCGCTGGTTCAGCCGGTAGTGCGCGACGATGTAATCGCGGACGCCGTCGTAGCGCGCGGCGATGCGCGCGTTGAACGCGGTGCGGACCGCGCTTGTCGCGCCGCCCTGCTCGACCATGTCGAGGAACGCTTCGACGGTAGCGATGACGAGATGCAGTGCGGTCGCTTCGAGCGGCTCGAGGAAGCCTTGGGCAAGCCCGACGGCGAGTGCGTTGTGCGACCAGCTATCGCGAACGCGGCCGACGCGCATCTTGAGGTGGCGCGCTTCACCCGCCTCGCCGCCGATATTCGCGCGCAACTCCGCTTCGGCCTGTGCTTCGGTCAGGTGTCGGCTGGAATAGACATAGCCGTTGCCGTTGCGGCTGGTCAGCGGGATGTGCCACGCCCAGCCGGCCGACAGCGCGGTCGCGCGCGTCTGGCTGGGGATCGGTGCACCGGGGGCGTGCGCGGTCGGCATGACCACCGCGCGATCGTTGAACAGTGCGTCGACATAGCTGATGAACGGCATTTCCAGCGCGCTGAAGATCGTGCTGCGGAACCCGCTGGCATCGACGAAGACATCGCCGGCGATGCGTTCGCCGTTGGTATCTATCAGCGCGGCGACGTTGCCGAATTGGGTGCGCTCGACGCTGGCGATCCGGCGCTGGAGATGTACTACACCCAGCGTTTCTGTCGCATGCGCAGCGAGGAACACACCGACCTTGTACGCGTCGAAGTGATAGCCGTAGCTGACCTCGAACGGGAAGTTGTCGGCTGGCTGCGGCGCGCAGTGCGCTGCGGCCAGGCGGGCGGGGAGCAGGAATTGGTCGGGGTGCGCGTCGACATCGCGGCCGGTCCGCTTTGCCCGTGCGTTGTAGAAGAACTGCGGCACGGTGTGGCCGTCAAGCGCGGTGGGGAAGGGGTGGAAATAGCGCTCATACCCCTCGCGGTCCGACCAGCCTTCGAACCCGATCCCGAGCTTGTAGGTCGCATCGCACGCCGGCATCCACTCCGCCTCTGCGATGCCGAGCGTGTCGAAGAAATGCTTCAGCTGCGGCGTCGACCCTTCGCCGACGCCGACGATGCCGATCTCGGGGCTTTCGACCAACGTCACGCGCACCCCGCGATCCCGCCAGCGATGCGCGATCAGGCACGCGGTCATCCACCCGGCGGTGCCCCCGCCGAGGATGACGATGTGCTGGCCGAGCCCGTCGATCACCGTCGCAGCACCAGCCCGGACAGCGGCGGCAGCGTCGTCGTGTCGGCGCCGTCAGTCGCGAACAGCACGTCGCCATCGGTCGCGATGCCGGTCGGCCAATTGCGCGCGTCGTCGCCGAGATTGAACACGCAGAGCAGCGTCTCGTCGCCGGACTCCCGCTCGAACGCGATCACCGCATCGTCGCTGTGCACGATCCGCAGGCTCCCGAGCCGCAGCGCCGGATGCGCCTTCCGCGCGGCGATCAGCGCCCGTGTCCAGTGCAGCAGCGACGTCGCGTCCGCTTCCTGCGCATCGACCGCGATCGCGCGGTGATCCTCGCCGAACGGCAGCCAAGGCTCGGTGCTGCCGAACCCGAGATCGGGCGCCGCGCCGATCCACGGCATTGGCGTGCGGGCGCCGTCGCGCGACAAGGTCAGCGGCCAGTTCGCGATCGCCTCCGGATCGAGCAGGTCGTCGAACGCGATGTCGACCTGCGTCAGGCCCAGCTCCTCGCCCTGATACAGGAAGATGTTACCGCGCAACGCGACGAGCAGCAGGATCTTCATGCGCGCGAACGCCTCGCGCTGGTCGGGCGTGGTCCAGCGCGACACCGCGCGCGGCGCGTCGTGGTTCTCGAACGCCCAGCTCGGCCAGCCGAGACCCGGCGTGTCGGGCCAGTTGCCGACCGCATCGACGATCAGTTCGGGCGTCAGCCGGTCCGCATACAGGAAGTCGAACCCGTACGCGCTGTTGAGCCGGCCATTGCCGCCGGTGAACAGCTTCATCTCGCGGTCGCTGTCGTCGCCGCCGACTTCGGCCACGGTGAACCCGGCGCCATATTCGTCGAGCAGCGCGCGGATCCGCTCGATGAACCCGACGATGTCCGGATGGCTCTGGTTGTGCAGTTTCTGTTGGAAATCGAACGACCGCGTCCGCGCGCGATTGGTCGCGGGCGCGGGCGGATTGTCGGTCAGCGCGGGGTCGTGCATCGCGAAGTTGATCGCATCGAGGCGGAAGCCGTCGACGCCGCGATCGAGCCAGAACCGCGCCGTCGCGATCAGCTCGTCCTGCACCGCGGGATTATGCCCGTTGAGCTGCGGCTGGTCCTTCAGGAAATTGTGCATGTAATATTGCCCGCGCCTGGCATCCCAGGTCCAGGCGGGGCCGCCGAACACCGACTGCCAGTTCGACGGCGGCGTGCCGTCGGGCTTCGCATCCGCCCAGACATACCAGTCCGCCTTGTCGCCGCTGCGCGACGCGCGGCTCCGGCGGAACCAGTCATGCTCCTCCGACGTGTGCGAATAGACCTGATCGATGATGATCTTGAGCCCGAGCGCATGCGCGCGCGCGATCAATGCGTCGAAATCGGCGAGCGTGCCGAAGATCGGATCGACGTCGCGGTAATCCGACACGTCGTAGCCGAAATCCTTCATCGGCGATGTGAAGAACGGCGACAGCCACACCGCGTCGACGCCGAGGCTGGCGACATAGTCGAGATGCGCGGTGATACCCGGCAGGTCGCCGATCCCGTCGTCGTTCGAGTCCGCGAAACTCCGCGGATAGATCTGGTAGATCGTCGCGCCCTTCCACCATGGGTGGTCGGCAACGGACTCAGGCAATCGTGCAGGCATCAACGAGTCTCCGCGGCGCAGACGGCGTAGCCGAACGCGGGCAGGGTTATGGTGACACTGCCGGGGGCGGCAGCGCGAGGCGGGCATGTGCCAGCGAGTGTAGTGAAGCGCGTGGAGCCGGTCTCTACCTGTACCGACTGCGTTAGCGGCTTGGCCGACGTGTTGAACGCGAGCAGGGTTTCCACACCGGTCGTCGGATCGAAGCGCGAGACGGCGAGCAGTCCCGGCGTTTCGCTCCGGCTGCGGATGACCGTCCGGCCGCGTGTAAGTGCCGGATGCGTGACGCGCACCTTCGCCAGTTCGGCTATTTCGCGGAACAACGGATTGGTCTCGCCGAAGCTCTCGGTCGCGGTCGTCTTGGTCGTCCCGAGCAGGCGGTTGTCGTTATAGATCGCAACCTTCGACGCGAACATGTCCTCGCGCGCGTCCTGGTCGTTGCCGTCGCCGACGAAGCCCTGTTCGTCACCCGAATAGATCGTCGGCACACCGCGCAAGGTCAGCAGCATCGCGTTAGACAGCAGCACGCGCTTCAGCACTTCCTCGTCCAACGCGTGAGGGAACGCCTTCCGCACGTAGGTGGCGAAACGGCCATCGTCGTGGTTGCCGGTGAAGGTCGGCAGGATCGCCGCGGTGTCGGCGCCCTTCGCATACAGCACGTCACCGTCGAACAGCGCCTCGAACGCATCGGTGCCACGCGTGCCCGCGACCGTCTCGACCACCGCCTGGCGGAACGCGAAGTCTAGCACCGCGGGCAGCTTGTCGACGATGGTGTGCTGCGCGAGCACCGCCGGGCGGACCTCGTGGTCGGAGACCTCGCCGAAGATGTGGAAGTTCGGGATGCCGTTCGCCTGCGCTCGCGTCAGCATCGCGGGCACGAACTGCGCCCAGAATTCGGGGTTCACGTGCCGCGCGGTATCGATGCGGAAGCCGTCGACCTTGAACCGGTCGATCCACGATCCGAAGATGTCGATCATGCCGCTCACGACGCGCGGGTTCTCCGTCATCACGTCGTCGAGCCCCGAGAAGTCGCCCATCGTCGAACTCTCGTTCATGAAAGTCGTGTCGCCGCGATTATGGTAATAGATCGGGTCGTTGAGCCACGCCGGCACCTTCACGTTCCGCTCGGCGGCGGGCACGTACGGCGTGTAGGCATAGGTCGGATCGGTCAGCTTGGCGAAGTTCGCCGCGGTCTGGACACCATCTCCGACGAACCCCGGATTGATCGCCTTGCCGCCGACGCCGCCCTTGCGCTGGTACGGATACGACGCGCGATCGCGGTACGGGCAGGGCATGCCGACCGAGCACTCGCGGTACTGGATCACGTCGGCTGTGTGGTTGATGATGATGTCCATATACACCTTCATCCCGCGCGCGTGGGCCGCGTCGACGAAGGCGGTCATGTCGGCGTTGGTGCCGAGATGCGGGTCGACCTGCGTGAAGTCGGTGATCCAGTATCCGTGATAGCCAGCGGACTCGTGGCCCGGCGAACCCTGCACCGCCTTGTTCTTGAAGATCGGCCCGAGCCAGATCGCGGTCGCGCCGAGGTGCTGGATATAGTCGAGCCGCTTGGTCAGGCCCTTCAGGTCACCGCCGTGATAGAAGCCCTTCGCGGTCGGATCATAGCCGGTCTTGAGCCGATCGCCGGCGATCCCACCGCGATCGTTGGAGGGATCGGCGTTCTCGAACCGGTCGGGCAGGACGAAATAGATGACCTCGTCCTGCGGCGCACGCGCGCGGTAGTCGGCGGGCGGCGCGGCGGCCGCGCCGGACAGCGCGAGCAGGATGGCGGCGGGAATGCTCATGCGCCGAGCCCTGCCGGTGACGCGCAATGTTGCGCGACGAACGCGGCGTGATCCTGCATCTGGCCCGCCTCGCGCGCGTTCAGCTTGTCGATCGTGTCCATGAATTCCCCCAGGTCGCTCGTCGATATCGCGTCGGCCAGCGGGTGGTGGCCCGCCGGCATGATGCCTTGTCCCGCCAGCACCTGAAGCCAGCCGACTTCGGTGAACAGCTCCTCATGCTCCCGGACGATGTGTCCGTTGCCGCGCCACAGATCGATCTTCGCGGCGAGCGTGTCGGGAATGGCCATGTCGCGGCACTGCCGCCAGAACGGCGTGTCGTCGCGCGCCGTCGCCTTGTAGTGGAGGATGATGAAGTCGCGGATGCGTTCGTATTCGAAGTCGCTCTGGCGGTTGAACTCGGTGCGATCGGCCTCTGCAATGACGCGGCCCGGGAGCAGCTTCAGCAACCGCGAGATCGCCGACTGGATGAGGTGGATGCTGGTCGATTCAAGCGGTTCCATGAACCCGGCGGCGAGCCCGAGCGCGACGACGTTGCGGTTCCACATTTGCTTGCGCCGGCCGGTGCGGAACGGGATCGTCCGCGGATCGGCCATCGCCGGCGTGTCGAGTCCGGCCAGCAACGTCGCGGTCGCCTCGTCCTCGCTCAGATGCGCGCTCGAGAAGACGACGCCGTTACCGGTGCGATGCTGCAACGGGATCCGCCACTGCCAGCCGGCGGCATGCGCGGTCGAGCGCGTATACGGCGTGAACGCCTCGCTCCGCGCCGACGGCACCGCGATCGCGCGGTCGCACGGCAGCCAGTGCGTCCAGTCCTCGTACCCGGTGCCGAGCGCCTCCTCGATCAGCAGTCCGCGAAAGCCGGTGCAGTCGACATACAGGTCGGCGGCGACGGTCGTGCCGTTCTCTAGCACGAGTCCGGAGACATCGCCGCTCTCGCCGTCGCGCGTCACGCGGACGATCTTGCCCTCGATCCGGTTGACGCCGCGCGTTTCCGAATAGCGCCGCAGGTACCGCGCATAGAGCGCCGCATCGAAATGATAGGCGTACGGCATCGACGGCAGCGTCCGCGCGGTACGGGCAGGGCCACGCTGCATCCGCTCGGCAAGCGCCGCGTGTGTGTTAAGCGAATAGGCGCCAAGATCGCCGGCGAGCCCGAGCGACCGCGCGCGCAGCCAATATTGGTGGAACGGCAACAGGCCGACGTCCCGACCCACATCGCCGAACGCGTGCATGTAACGATGGCCCGGCTTGAACCAGTCGACGAACTCGATGCCGAGCTTGAACGTGCCGCCAGTCGCGCGGAGGAACGCGTCCTCGTCGAGCCCGAGCGCATCGTTGAACAAATGGATCTGCGGGATCGTCGCTTCGCCGACCCCGACCGTGCCGATCTCGTCGGACTCGATCAGGTCGATCTCGTATCCCGTCTCCAGGAACCGCGCGAAGGTCGCCGCCGCCATCCAGCCGGCCGTGCCGCCGCCGGCAATCACGATACGCAAAGGGTGATTGGCCATCGTCTGCGTCCCCGCTTCGAAACCGTCAGGTGCCGCCACTCCGGGGCAAATGCGGGGCGGCGTCAACCGCCCCGCCATCGACATCAGAACTTATAGGTGATGCCGACATAGTAATCGCGGCCATAGCGCTGGTAGTCGATCACCTGGCGCGGATCGTCGTTCTGGTAGGTCACGAACGGCCGGTCGGTCAGGTTCTTGGCCTGCGCCAGGATCGCGAAGTTCGCGAGCGGACCGCTCTGGAACTCATACCCGATCTGCGCATCCAGGATCGCCTCCGCCTTGGCGGTCCGATAGGTCGGGTTGGCCGACAGACCGGCGACTTCGGCGAGGAAGCTGGAGCGGTAGCGATAGTTCGCGCGGATCTGGAACCCCGATTTTTCGAAATAGACCGTCCCGCTGCCGGTAAATTTGGACAGGCCGGGCAGCGTGATCGCCTCGGTCGGGTTGCTGCCGTACTTGATCGTCGACTGCGTGTAGTTGCCGCTTGCGAAGATGCCGAAGCCGTCGAGCGCCGACGTGATCGCCTTGAACGGCAGCGACACCGTACCCTCGACGCCGAGCACTTCGCCGCGACCTGTATTGGCAGGCGACGAGACGTTGCCGATCGTCTGGCCCGCCGCGATCACCTGCGCCTGCTGCGCCGCGGTCAGTGCGGGCAGCAACGCCGAGAAGTCGTACGGCAGCGAATTGTTCGGATCGACGAAGTCGGTCAGGTGCTTGAAATACCCTGACAGCGCGACATAGCCACCACCGCTGAAATACTTCTCGAACGACAGATCGATGTTGGTCGACTGGTACGGCTTCAGATTGACGTTGCCGCCGGTCGACGTGAACACCGGGAACAGGCCGGCGGGCGTCTGGCCGATGTTGGTCAGGTTGATCGCGACGTCCTGCGTCACGCGCTCCTGGTCGAGGCGCGGACGAACCATCGTCTGCGAGGCGCCGACCTTGACGAAGCCCAGCGGGATCAGTTCGACCGACATCGTTGCCGAGGGCAGGAAGTTGGTGTATTTCAGCGACTGCGTCACCGGTGCGATCGTCACCGCGCCGCCGACGACGCTGGCGATCTGGCCGGTCGAGCTCTGATCCGAATGCACCACCTGTGCACCAATCGAGCCCTTGAGCGGCTTGTCGCCGACTAGGCCGTCGATCGTAACCTTGGCATAGCCGGTCCAGACCTTCTCGAGCACGACATTGTCGCGCACCAGCGCGGACGGACGGCCATCGAACGCCGCGTTGAGCGAATTATTGTAGAGATACAGCGGATCGAGCGTCAGCATCTGCGGGATGCCGAGATAATCGAGCGCGACGTTCGAGCCGAGCAGCGCGTCGCTCGGCACGTTGCCGCTCAGCGGCGAACCGCTCGCCACGGTGCAGTTGGTGCCGCCGCCGGTCGGGCACAGGAAATAGGAGGTGTAGGCGCTGGTCTTCTTGCGCTGGCTGTAGTTGCCGCCGGCTTCCCAGCCCTTGACGACGCTGTCCGAGAACTCGCCGTTGAGGCTGGCGCGGAGCGACTTCAGATCGTCCTTGAAGCTCGGCCGGTTGAGGAAGCCCGACTGGACGACCTGCTGCGTGCCGTTGTTGCCCCAGCCCTGCGGGTCGGTCAGCTTGAAGATGTTGGTGTTGGTGTAATCGAGCGTCGGCGAGAAGGTGTAGGTGCCGTTGCCGTTCTGCTTGACGGTGACGGTGTCCGCTGCGCCGCTCTTGGCGAACCCGGTGCCGGTGTTGGTCTCGAGCAGGAAGTCGGTGCGCTTCGCGCGGCTCCAGCTCGCATCGACGTTCAGGTGAATCGACTCGGTCAGCTTGAGGTCGTTGTTCCAGCCGAGCGAGAAATTGTCCGCCTTGCGCTGGTTATAGTCGTTGCGCTGCACTGCGAAGACGTTGCCGAACGTCGCGCTGGTCGCGAAGCCGTCGGCAATTGTCACGCCGGTAGCGGTCGTTCCGCCAGGCGATGTCGGCGTGGTCAACTGACCAGCCAGCGGGAATTCGATGCCGCGCAGGATCTGCGTTTCCTCGAAGTGCGAATACAGCGCGTCGAACGTCGAATGGAAGCTGTCGGACGGCTGCCACTCGATCGTCGCGACGCCGCCGTACCGCTTCAGCTCGTTCGACTGGACATACGGCTTCGCGCCGTTGAGCAGGAACGGGCTGGCCGCGGTGCCGGCGCCGCTATAGCCCCACGCGTTGTAGCGCTCGTCCTGCGACGGCGTCTGCGTCGCCGACACGCCGATCGCGATGCCGAGCGTATCGTTGGCGAACTTGTCGACATAGGTCGCCGATGCGCGATAGCCGTAGCGCGTGCCGTCGGGATTGAGCTTGTCGATGCCGTTCATCTGCGCGCGCGCGCTGATCGCGATGATCCGGTGCGCCTGATCGAGCGGACGGAGCATGCGCAGGTCGACCGTACCGGCGACGCCTGCGGCGATCAGCGATGCGTCCGCCGACTTGTAGACGTTGACGGTCTTGAAGAATTCCGACGGATACTGGTCGAACTCGACGCCGCGGTTGTCGCCGGTCGTCACCTGTTCGCGACCATTGAGCAGCGTGGTCGAGAAATCTGGGCCGAGGCCGCGTATCGAGAGGCGCTGGTCGCGGCCTTCGAGACGCTGCGCGGTCACGCCGGGCAGGCGGGCAAGTGAATCCGCGATCGATACGTCGGGCAGCTTGCCGACGTCTTCGGCCGAGATCGAGTCGACGATCAGGACCGACTGGCGCTTGATCTTGGCGGAGGATTCGAGACCGGCGCGGATACCCGTGACGACGATATCGTCACCGCCCGACGCCTCGTCCTGCGGTGCGGGCGGCACGGCATCGGCAGGCTGCGGCGTCGGGGCCGCGACGGTCGGGACCGCATCGACTTGCGCCGGGGCGGTTGAATTCGCGTTGGGCGTGCCGGGCGTCGCCTGCGCGAACGCAACCTGACCGGGCAGCATCAAAGCGGCGGCAAGCGCGGTTGCGCTGACTTGCAGCGCGAGGCGGCCGTGCGCGGAAATGCCGGGCGTGACGCGCAGGCGGCACGGAGTAGACTGGCTCATGAAATCCCCTTCAGGCGAGACTAATCCCGCGCATCCTCAATTGCTTCTTCTGGTATCCCCGACGTCGTGCTGACGCGTCGGGTGTCGCAACGCCGCTATATTTCGGGGGAGGTCGTTGCAAAAGAGACGGGCATACGTATTCACTGTTTCATGCAGACCGTGTCTCTTCTCGACCACTCTTGTCGGACAAGGTGCCGGTGACGGGCCGCCGCCCGACATCGTTCGACATCGCGCAATTGGCCGGCGTGTCGCAGCCGACGGTGTCGCGTGCGCTGCGCGGATCGAAGTCGGTCAACGCGCAGACCCGCCAGCGTATCGAGGCGATCGCGCAAAGCCTGCACTACGCCGTAGACAAGCACGCCTCGTCGCTGCGCAGCCAGTCGGCGAACACGCTGGCGCTGTTGTTTTTCGAGGAGCCGGCCGAAGACGAGTCGACGATCAACCCGTTCTTCCTGTCGATGCTGGGGTCGATCACGCATGCCTGCGCGCGCGCCGGCTACGACCTGCTGATCTCGTTCCAGCAATTGTCGGGCGACTGGCACGTCGATTACCAGGACAGCCGCAAGGCCGACGGTATCATCCTGCTCGGCTACGGCGATTACGAAGCTTATCGCGCACGCCTCGATCACCTTACCGAACAGGGGACCAAGGTGGTGCGCTGGGGCGCGGTCGGCACGGGGCCAGCGGGGATCACGGTCGGCTCGGACAACCGCGGCGGCGGCGAGGCGGCGACCGCCCACCTGATCGCGCGCGGCCGGCGGCGGATCGCGTTCCTTGGCGCAGCGGATGGGCGCTACCCCGAACTCGAGGACCGCTATCTGGGCTACCGGGACGCGCTGGCGGCGGCCGGACTGACGGTGGACGACGCCTTGCAGGTCGATTCGATCACCACCGAAGATGCCGGGCAGGACGCAGTCGCCGAACTCGCGCGGCGCGGCGCGGAGTATGACGCGATCTTCGCGGCGAGCGACAGTATCGCGATCGGCGCGATGCGCGCACTCGCGGCGGCAGGGCGGGCGATCCCCGACGACGTCGCGATCGTCGGCTTCGACGACATCGCCTCCGCGCAACTCACCAACCCGCCGCTGACGACCGTCACGCAGGATGCGCGCCGGGCAGGGGAGGCGCTGGTGCGGACGCTGCTGGCGAAACTGCGCGGCGAAGTCTCCGACGACGCGCCCTTGCCGACCCGCCTGGTGATCCGCGCGAGCAGCGGGGCGTAGCGCAACACGATCCTCCCCCTGGTGGGGGCGGATCGCGTGTACGGGCGGCCGCTCAGTCGTCGAACAGGAACAGGTTTAGCGTCAGCCGCCCGGCCAGCGGGTCCGAACTCAGCACCACCTCAGGCGGGAGGTAGGCGCAGTGCAGCGTGTTGCCCGCGTAGATGAGTGCACGATTGAAGCGCGCTGGCTGCACGCCGATGCGCTCGTACAATGGGGTATCGCCCGCGATGTAGGACGCTTCGGGCATGCCGTGCGTCTGCACGCTGGATTGAAGTTCGGCCCTGAACCGGCCGAGCCGCGACTCATCGACGCTTTCGAAGCCGGTAGTGCGTTGTCGGTAGAACGCAGTGCCGCCCTGTTCGCCGTGGCCCAGGAACAGCAGCACCGCGATCCGCCCCGGCTCGACGCCGTCGAAATGCGGCAGCCGCTGGATCGGTGCGAGATCGGCAGGCGCCGTGGTGACGAGCGAGTAATAGGCTTCGGACACCGCCGGCGCCGGATCGAGACCGAAATGCTCGGCCAACAACGGCGCGATCCGGCGACGCATCGTTTCGGCCAGTCGAGGCGGCACCTCGGCACGGACGCCGGGATAATGCGGCCCGATCGGTGCCATCCGCAGGCTCGCCGCATCCTCGCGCAGGGCGTCCGGATCGGGCCAGAAATCGTCGATCGCAATCAACGGTTGCTGCTCTTCGCCTTGGAGATGAAGCGTGGTTTTCCGCGTGTCGGTCATGTCGGCCTTCATGCAGTGCGGCTGCATGGCGGGGCAAGGTATTCGTATGCATGGTTGTTTTGCCGATCGCATGGGGTCAAGCCATCCCCGTGGGATCGTCGTGCACACAAGCGGCGGCCGATCAGGAGAGCTGTGTTTGACCGAGAAACCAGTCCAGGGCTTTGCCGGCCTGTGGAACATCAGCTTCGGCTTTTTCGGCATCCAGATCGGCTTCGCGCTGCAGAACGCCAACATGAGCCGGATCTTCCAGACGCTCGGCGGATCGCTCGACGACCTGTCCTATCTGTGGATCGCGGCGCCGCTGACCGGGTTGCTCGTCCAGCCGATCATCGGTCATTACAGCGATCGCACCTGGACTCGTTTCGGCCGTCGCCGCCCCTATTTCTTCGCAGGCGCGGTGCTCGCCGCGCTCGCGCTGTTCGTGATGCCCGAGGCGAAGATGCTCTGGCTCGCCGCGCTGACGCTCTGGGTGCTCGATGCGTCTGTAAACGTGTCGATGGAGCCGTTCCGCGCGTTCGTCGGCGACATGCTGCGGAAAGACCAGCACACCGCGGGCTATGCGCTCCAGACCGCGTTCATCGGCACGGGCGCGGTGGTCGGGTCGATCTTTCCGTTCGTGCTCGCGCATCTCGGCGTGTCGGGCGATGCGCTCGCGGGCGTGCCCGACACGGTCCGATACAGCTTCTGGTTCGGCGGCGCAGCGTTGCTGCTCGCGGTGCTCTGGACGGTCGGCAACACCCGCGAATACAGCCCGCAGGAGATGGCGTCGTTCGCCGGGGACGACGCTGGCGAAGCGCTGGCCGCACCCGTTCGCGCGCTTGCCAGCCATAGCTTCGCGACCGGCATCGTCTGGATCGTCGCAGGCATCGCGGTGATCGTCGCGGTCTCGCAACTGGCGTTGCAAAAGGAAGTGTACCTGCTCGGCGGCCTGCTCGTCGCGTACGGCGGCGCCAGGCTCGCGGCCATTCGCCTTGCCCGCGGTGGAAACGTCGACAACGCGCTGAGCCAGATCGTCGGCGATTTTGCCGCGATGCCCGGCGTCATGAAGCGCCTCGCGCTCGTCCAGTTCTTCAGCTGGTCCGCCCTGTTCATCATGTGGATCTTCACCACGCCGGTCGTCGCCCAGTATATGTACGGCTCGAGCGACGCGACGAGTGCCGCCTATAACGCCGGCAGCGACTGGGTGGGTGTGCTGTTCGCGGCGTATAACGCGATCGCGGCGGTCGTCGCGCTGCTGGTCCTGCCCCGGCTGGCCAAGCGGATCGGCCGCGTGAAGATGCACATAGCATGCCTGCTGTGCGGCAGCGCGGGGTTTGCAAGCTTCCTCGTCGTGCGCGATCCGACGCTGTTAATCGTCAGCGAGGTCGGTATCGGCATCGCCTGGGCGTCGATCTTGGCCATGCCTTACGCGATCCTCGCCTCCAGCCTGCCGCAGGCCAAGCTCGGCATCTACATGGGCCTGTTCAACGTCTTCATCGTGCTCCCGCAACTGCTCGTCGCGACGCTGATGGGATCGGTGCTCAAAGCGTTCTTTCCGACCGAACCGATCTGGACGATGGCGTTCGCCGCGATTGTGCTGGTGCTCGCCGCGCTTGCCATGTTGCGTGTGGCCGAGCCAGCGGAGACGCAATCCGACCGCTGATCGTCCGATGCACATCGATAGCTCAGCGGCTCAGGGGCCGATGTCGATCGCCTTCGCTTCGGCCCGGTTCGCCGACGCCTTGGCAAAGCCAAGCTGCTCGGCGATCGGATCGTTCCAGCCATAAGGGTCCGTCCGGAACGCGAGCCGCCCGCCGTCGTCGACATAGACGTTGTGATACAGCAGCCTGACCGGGATACGCCGCGGCAAGGGCACGAACGTCGTTTCGCCCGATGCCTGTGCCGTCTGCCATGCCTCCGCGACGCCCTCGTCCTCGGCGAGCAGTTGCGCGAAGCCGAGCGCATCCTCGACCCGCACGCACCCGTGGCTCAGATGGCGCTGGCTACGCTCGAACAGGCCGGGCGCGGACGTGTCGTGGAGGTAGATCGCCTGGTCGTTCGCCATGTCGAACTTGACCATTCCCAGCGCATTGCTCGGCCCCGGTTGCTGGACGATCCAGCCATCGCGCAGGACCATGTCATGCGCCTGCAGATAATCCTCGCCGACATTGGCCATCTCGCCGTTCTGGATCGATTTCGGCACGGTCCAGGTCGGGTTCGCGACAAGACGATAGATTGGCGACGCAAGTGCGGGAGTCTCGCGACCGGGCTCGCCGACGATGACCTTGCGCTGATCGACCATCGTCCCGTCCCGGTAATAACGGAGTTGCGCCGCCGCCGTATTGACGTCGATCCGGGTCGCAGGCGTCGTCCGCGACAGCCAGCGCCGCCGTTCCAGCCCTACCGCAAGCGCGCGGGCGCGATCGCCTGCGCCAAGGTTCAGCACCTTCAGCGTCTCGGGCCCGACCACGCCGTCGGCAGCGATGCCGTAGTCGGTCTGCAGCCCCTTCAGCGCATCGGCCATCGCCTGTGTATACGACATGGCGACGGGCACCGCAGGGCTTGCCGGCGCGATGGGCGTCGCAGTCTCCGGCGTCAGCAGATATCCGCTTTCGACCAACTGCTCGACGATAGCCGGCACCCGCGTGTCGCGATTGCCGACCCGGATCAACCCTGCCGGGATCGCCAGGACGGGTGCCGCGGTCGCCGCCTTCGCGCTGAACGCGACGTACGCCTCGGAGAGCGCGGCATATTCCGCGTCCTGCGGTGCCAGGCCAGCCAGCCATGCGCCGACATCGTTCCTGGCCAAGGCACGCGTCAGCCCCGCGGCAACGTCCAGTTTCGGTCGTGGCAGCGTATAGACCTCGTGCAGCGACGTCGGATCGACACGTCCCCGTGCCAGCGCCGATGCATAGTCGAGCGCAGCCTTGGTCAGGGCGACGTCCTTTTCCTCCGCGGGCGCGCCATCAGGGGAGTCCGGCAGGAACGCGACCCGGTCGAGCCCATGCCGGGTTCGATCGGCCAACGCCGCGACGAAGGCCGAGGCATTCGCGGCGGACCAGAGGCCGTGCCAACCCACCTTGGCGTACAGGCTGCGGGCAACCGGGTCGGTAACCGCGTTCCTTTCGATCGCGATCGAGCGCGTCTCGGCATTCGAAGTCTGCGTTGTCGATGTCGTACTATCTCCGATCGACCGCTCCGGCGTGGAAACCTGAGCCATCGCCCCCGAGGGCATCATCGATAAAGGCAGCGTGCAGATCGCGAGGCGTGCTCGCAGCGTCGTCATTCTCATCGTGCGTCAACGTTCAACCCGCCGGATCGAGCCTGAGAAAGATCAGGCGTTACACATCCGTACGCCCTCGAATCGCGCCCTCACGACCGCGAGCGCGCGTGGTACAGCCCTGCGAACTTTCGGTGCAGCAGTCGCGAACTGCTGTCTTTCGCGACCATCGCACGATGTTCGTGCCATTCGGCGCGCTGCTGAAAATAGGCCGTGTCGGTCCCGGTATCGTCCGGCATGCCGGCGTTGCGTTCGTCCATCATCGTCGCTCTCGATCCTCTCGTTTGGCCTGCCTCTACGACGATCGCCACGCTGCCGCGTGATCGAAAAGGACTATCTAATCAGGTAGTTTACGCGGGATGTCGTTCGGCCAGTCGCAGCCAACATGGGCAAGTTGGGCGCGCCGGCCATCCGATCCCGCCCCGGCTCCAGACGGTTGGTTGTCATCGGCCGAGAATCTGCGTACCAATATCGTCGACTTGGAACAGAGTGAGAACTTTACGCGGTCGCGAAACGAGGATGCCGAGCGTGTCGCGGCGATCGCTGCGTTCGATCGCTCGCTCGATACGTCGGATCCGTTCGTGGCCGGGTTCCACGATGCCATTCTGGCGATGGCGATCAGCGATCCGACGCTGGCGGACAATCCGATCATCCATGTGAATGCCGCGTTCGAGCGTTTGACGGGCTATGATCGCCACGAGGTGGTCGGGCGGAATTGCCGCTTCCTGCAGGGGCCGCAGACCGAGGCCGACGATGTCGGGCGCATTCGCGACGCGGTCGCCGTACCGATGCGGCTCGAAACGGACTTGCTGAACTATCGCAAGGACGGCACGCCGTTCTGGAACCGTCTGCTCGTGTCGCCGGTGTTCGATCACCACCGGCGCGTGCGCTATTTCGTAGCGTCGCAACACGACGTGACGCTCGAGCGCGAGACGCTGGTCCTGCTGGCAGCCGAACAGCGCGAGCTCGAGGCATCGGCCGTAGAGGCCGCGGCAAAGCTGGCCGATAGCAGCGCCAGGCTGCACTTCGCGTTGAAGGCGGGGCGGCTGGGCGCGTGGACGTTCGACCCGGTCAGCCAGCATCTCGATGCGTCGGCTGGCTGCAAAATGGTCTTCGGATATGATCCGGACGCGGTGTTCGGATATGCGGAATTCGTCGATGTCCTGCACCCCGAAGACCGATCGCGCGTGCTGGCGGCGATCGCGGAAACGATCGAGACCGGCTCCGATTACGATATCGAATACCGCATCGTCACGCCGGCGGGCGACGTTCGCTGGATCGCGATCCGTGGCGAGTTACTGATGCGCGCAGACGGGACGCCATTGTCGATGACCGGCTTCTCGACCGACATCAGCGAGCGCAAGCAAACCGAGGAACATCGCGCGCTTCTCGCGGGCGAACTCACGCACCGCGTGAAGAACACGCTCGCCACGGTCAGCGCGATCGTCAACCAGACGCTGCGCGATGCCGCGTCGCTGACCGAGGCTCGCGACGTCATCGGCGCGCGGATCGGCTCGCTCGCCGTCGCGCACGATCTCCTGCTGCGCGACGAAGTGGAAGGGGCGACGATCGCCGACATCCTTGCAGGCGTGATGGCGCCGTTCGACGATGGCCGTGGGCGGCTGTTTTCGGTCGCCGGCCCGGACGTGCGGCTCGAACCACGCGTGACGCTCGCCTTGTCGATGGCGCTGCACGAGCTCGCGACGAACGCGAGCAAATACGGCGCGCTAAGCGTCGATGGCGGTCATGTCTCGATCGACTGGAGCGTGGGCATCGGCGACGGCGGCCGGCGGCTCGCGTTCAGGTGGGAGGAACGGGGCGGGCCGGTCGTCGCGCCGCCGACCCGGACCGGCTTTGGCTCGCGCATGATCGAGCGCGTCCTGGGCCAGCATATGCGCGGTGGGGTTACGATCGAGTATCGTCCGACGGGCGTCGTGTTCACGATCGACGCGCCGTTCTAGGTGGCGAGGTCGGGCGAGGTGGCGAAGCCGGGTGTCCTGACCACGCCGGACGGGCGCTATATCGTGGTCCGCGGACGATTATGGCGAACGGCGAACCCCGACCTTCCGGAAGGCGAACGGGACCGCCTGGTCAAGGCGCTGATGGCGGCGAGACGTGACGTAGCCGCTGCGCGCAGGGCGAAGGACACGGGGGCGGAAGACGTCGCTCATGCCGCGGTCGATGCGGCGAAGCACGCATTGGGCGAGCGGGGGCCGGTCTGGTGGACCGATGGTGCACCAGACCTCAACCGCCACATGGCGCGAACCACGCCCTACGCTGCATGGTTCGCGGGTTCGAACGGCGACGTGGATCCGGGGTAATTCCGCTCTCGTGCGGTCACTCGGATCGCCGTCTATCTCAGGCCTTGGCGACCTCGTCTGCATCGAATTCCGCGAATGCGGCCTTCACATCGGCGGCGCGGTCGGCGTCCTGGATATCGACCGACACGACGATCCGTCCCTCCAACTCGGCATCTTCACGCGAACCGGGCGTAGGCTCCGCGCCCTTGGTATCGGATCCGGCTTCGTCGACACCGGCGCTGTTGCGGCTGTCTTCGGTCGTGATGAAGATGTCGGTCCGCTCGATCCCGTGCTCCTGGACGAGGCGTTCGACGGTCATCTCGGCCTCGCGGCGCGTATCGAACTTTGCGGTGAAACTTGGCATTTGCGGTCTCCTGTTCCTGCGGACAGAGAACGGACGACAGCGCGCGACGATCCGAGGTCCCGGCAATAGGCTTCACGGTCGCGACGCGTTCCACCGGCTTGACCGATCCTCATGACGGAAAGGTGGGCTGCCGGATAAAGGCGGATGTCGCGGACGATATTCTAGGCGCCCCCCGAGGCGCCATCGCACGGCCATAACGCTGAGCGCCCCGCCCACGACTGCCAGATGTTCGGCCCCGCCGCCCCGCCTATCATGGCGCGGAGACGCGCGTCCCGACTACCGACGACTGTCGTCTGGCCGAGAACGCCGTTCGTCGACTTCGAATGGCCGCCGTGTCTCCCCCCGGTGCGACACGCTCGCCTAGTAATGATAGCGCAGCGTCAATGTAACGTTCCGCGGCTCACCGAAGGCGAGTTGATCGTAGAAGCCGATCTGGGAATAATATTTCTTATTGAAGGCGTTCTCGACATTCGCTTGAAGCGACAGGCCATTTGCCAGTTGGTATCGCGCCATCAGATTAACGAGCGCGTACGGCCTGACTTCGAGACGTTCGGGCTCACCCGTGACCGGGTTCGTCGTGTCGGTATAGCTCAACCCCTCCCAATTCACGCCACCGCCGACGGCGAGCCCTTCCAGCGCTCCCGCGAACCGATATGTGGAGAACACCCGGAGAAGTTTCTGCGCGAACAGCGTGTTGATACGCTTGTCGTCCGCGTCCTTCGCACTGAACTGGGTATAGTTGCCACTCACCGCCCAGCCGGGCAGGATCTCGCCATTGGCCTCGATCTCGAAGCCGGTACTGCGCGCACCGTTGGCGGCGTAATAGGCCTGATTGATCGTTCCGGGGACGAGGTAGCCGGTATCGACCTGCGCGAGATTGTCCTGTTCGATGCGGAACACCGACAGCGCGGTATTGAGCGCACCGCCAAAGAAGCGGCTCTTGAGCCCCGCCTCGTAGTTCACGCCGTACACCGGCGCCAGGAAGCCACCGTTGCGATCCTGGCTGCTCTGCGGCTGGAATATCTTCGAATAGCTGGCGTAGAGGGTCTGCCCTGGAACGACATCGTACAGCGCACCGGCATAGGGCAGGAACCGGTTACGATCGCCGAAATCCGCGTTGGTCCCATAGGATACGCCGATGCGTTCCCAGGAACTGAGTCGTCCTCCCAGGATGACCTTGAACCGGTCGCTGACCGACAACCGGGTCGCGCCGAAATAGCCCCATTGCTTCGTGCGCCAATCGACGTCGTGTGAACGTGCACCCCATGCCGGTTCCGCATAGGACCCGTCCCATGTGTAGAAGTTGCCGATCGGATCGAGATTGCCATAGTCGGGCGGGAAGCCGTAGAAATCGAGCGTCTGGCGCGCGAAACTTGTCCCCAGGATCACCTCGTGCTCGCGCCCGAGCAACTTGAACTTGCCATTCAGGCGTGCGCCCAGGTCGATTTGCTTGAGATCGCCTCGATAATTGGCCGGCGAGGGGTTCATGCCAAGACCCGTCGCCTTGTCTACCTGCCCGTAAAGATACAGCAACCGCATGTCGCTCTGGTTGCGCGAATAGCTGCCGTAGAGCTTCAGCGCCCAGTCGCTTCCGATGGTCTGGGTCAGATTGGCGAAATACGTCTGATTGGTCGACGACCACCGCGTCCAGTCGGCGCCGATGGTCTTCGAGCGCGACCAGTCGGTGCGGGTGCCATCGCTGTTCCACACCGGCAAGCCACCCCAGAGCGTTCCTCGCGGCGCGTTGTCCTGATAGCTGGCGCCGATACTCAGCGCAGTGTTGCGGGTCAGATCGGCGTCGAGAACACCATAGAGAACGAGCTTCTTATTGTGGAGGAAATCGATGAAGGAATCGCCTTCCTCGTATTTCGCGACACCACGCACCCGCACATCGCCGTTGCCCGCTACCGGGGCGGTCACGTCGAGCATGCCGAAATAGTTGTTCCAGCGACTTCCCGCTGCGGTCAGGGTAGCGGTGAACGTGCGGCTGTCGGCGTGTTTTCGCACGAGGTTCACCGATGCCGAGGGGTTGCCCGCGCCCGATAGCAGGCCGGTTGCGCCACGCACGATCTCGACCCGTTCGTAAAGGCCGACGTCGATCTCCGACTCGCCCGCGCTGTAACCCGCATCCCACTGCAGTGGGACGCCATCGATCTGGTAATTGTCGATCGCGAAGCCGCGCGCGGAAAAGCCATTGCGGGTACTGTCGAACGCCTTGGCCGACACGCCGGCGGCGTTGTTGATCACGTCGCTCAACGTGCGGATCGCCTGGTCCTCGAGCCGTTGCGCAGTCATCACGGTGACCGATTGCGGCGTTTCCTGGATCGTCAGCCCCAGACCGGTCGCAGACGATAACTGGTCGTTGGTCGTATACGATCCCGTCACGACGATATCGGCGTTGGCCGCTGCCTCCGTCTCGTCGTTCTCCGGCGGCTTCTGTGCCACCTGAGCATGGACGGAAACACTGCCACCGATCAGCAGGCTTGCCCTGGCGACGAACGCCAGTTCACGAAAGAGCGAGCCACGGCCCCCCAATATGCGCATAAATCACCACCCCGATATTGGCTCGCATCGCTAATGCGAACTATTCTCAAATCGGGTAGGCGTCCTTGCAAACCCAGTCAATGCGGCAACAGTGCGATCACGTCAGTCCTGCGAGGTACGCGCGATGGACAAGCGGGAAGGTCGGTCCCGCTGTATGTGCCGCGTGTCGCGACAGGGCGTGGCCACTTTAAAGATCGAAAGACGCCGATACCCTGACCGTGCGCGCCGCACCGACGTAGAGGGTCGTGCCACCTGTCGCCCAATATCGCTTGTCCGTCAGATTGTCCCCGTTCACGCGGAGGGTCAGCGTCCTGCCGTCCTCGAGCGGGACACGATAACTGGCACCTGCACTGTAGGTCACGAAACCGGGCAGGCGGGCCAAGTTGGCGGCGTCGGCGAAGCGGGTGCCGGTGTAATAGGCTCCGGCATTGATCGCGAGGCGATCCCATGCGGGGGGGCGGTACTGGGCGAACGCCGAACCTGACCAGCGAGGCGCGTTGAGCACGCGTTTGCCGTCGAGCGAGGTCGAGCCGGTCCGCTGCTGGATCGCGTCGAGATACTGCCCGGTAAGCGAGACATCGAAGCCATGGCCGATCGCGCCGAGAACCGATCCTTCGATACCCCGGTGCTTAGCGCGTCCGTTGGCGACATAGACGTGGGCCGCATCGGTATAGGCAAGCGCACGGTCGATATCGAACCACGACAGCGAGGCCGTGGCGCCCAGGATCGTGGCGCGCGCACCGATTTCCCATTGGCGGCTGCGCGCCGGTCCCAGCGTCTCGCCGACATTGGCTGTCCCGTCCGGCGCAACGCCGGCGCTTTCGAGACCCTGAATGTACGAGGCGTACAGGCTGGTCGCTGCGGTCGGATGCAGGATCAGCGCGGCCGTGGGCGTGACGGCGTGAGTCGTATAGTCGGCGCCGCTGGCCCGCGTCCGGTAGCTGACTCCGCGGACGCCACCGACGATGTCGATGCTCTTGCCAAGTGACATGACATCCATGACATAGGCGCCGGTGTCGTTCACCGTGTTGCCGCGGTTCACGGCGCGCGAGGCGACCACCAGGCTCGACAGATCGACCGACACCGGATCGTAGAGGTTCTGCGCGACGGCTGCATATCTCACCTGCTGCTGGTCGCCCCGGTACTGCCGCGTCGTTGCCACGCCGACCAGGAGGTCGTGATCGACCGGCCCGGTCGCGAACGTCCCCGCCAGTTCGCCCCGGACGTAGCGGTTCTGCCAGAACTGACCCGGCGTGTCCGTCAGCGTGAGACGCCCGGCGCCGGTCGCGAGGTTGATCGTGCCGAGCGTCGCGATCATGCGATCCCGGTACGCGTTCGCGATGCCGCCCTCGACACGCGCGGACCAGCCGGATGAGATTCGGTAGTCGGCACGGGCAACCACGTTCAGGCCTTGCGTCGTGAAAGGCGCGCCATCGGGTGCATAGCGTTGCCGCGGCGAGGGAACCGCAGGCAGGGTTATGACGCCGCCCACCGCAGCGGGAAGCGTGATGCCACCCGGCTCCTCGCCTTTGCGACGGTAGTATTCGGCGTCGGCATGAAGCGTGAGGCGATCGCTTGCGGTCCAGTCGACCGCGCCGCTCAACACCTGCCGGTCGCCGCCGACGCCATCGGTGGTCGATCGCGTACGGGCCGAGAAGGCGTTGACCCGCAGACCGAGCTGGCGTGCGCTGCCGAAGCGCCGGCCGACGTCCACGCCGCCGCCAAAGCCGCCCTCGCTATCGCCGATCCCGTAGACGGCGGTCACGTCGCGTGCCCCGGCGCGCTTGGTCACGAGATTGGCGACGCCAGACGGCGTCGCGATGCCGTAGTACAGAGCGGACGCCCCTTTGAGCAGTTCGACCCGCTCCTTGTCTTCCAAGGGCATCGGCGCAAAGTTGACGATCGGCAGGCCGCCGTTCAGCCGGTAATTGGTTTGCGCATCGATCGCGATGCCCCGCGCCAGAAAGGTGTTGCTGTTGAACGGGCTGGTCGTCTGCTGCGTCACGCCAGGCGTGTTGCGCAACGCATCGTCCAGGCCCAGCGCGCCCTGATCGTTCAAAAGGGCGCGGTCCACGACGTTGACCGTCGCGGGGGTATCGAGCACGCTGCGATTGCGGAACGCGCCGACCTGAACCGTGTCGACGCCGTAGCTGGGCACCGCCCCCGTGACCACGATCTCCTCGTCGAGCGAGCGTTCTCTGGGGAGCGTCGGTCGGCCCTGAGCGGCAGGCACAACGCTGCCTGCCGCTGCGGCAGCGAGCATGAAGGAGAGCATCGGAACCCTTTTCTATTGAACTGCGCTGCGGCTAGCGTCTTTGCGATTGCCTATCAATAGCGATTGAAGAGCGATCGATATCAAGCGCGGTAGTTGCCTGCCGGCTTCACGGCCGCTCGGGCGCCACCTAACCCCGGTGCGCGTGCCGACCGCCAACGTCTCACGCCGGAATGTCTGTCGGCAGGTCGACGCGCGTATAGCCCGCGATGCTATAGGTATTGGCAAGGTCGCCCTCCGCTTGCCGACCCGGGTCGTACCCGCACTCAGCATGATTCCTGATAGCGGGTCGGGCGCCCGGTAGGTGGCCCACAGGCTTGCGCTGAACTCGGGTACCCCGCGCAGGCGGTCACCGACCGCGATGACGCTGTCGCTGGTCAATTCGCATCGAGATAGCCGGCGTTGGCGATCATCCGCCAGCCCGGCAGGATCTCGCCGCTGAGGTCGATCTCGGCACCACGCACGCGCTGCTACCGCATCTTCGCTGCCTTCGAAGATCGGGCGCGCGGGCTTACCGGCCGACTTCGAAGAGGAACCATGCACGGCGTTCCGCCTCGTCGGTCCAGGCATCGATCAGGCCGGACGTCGCATTATCCCTGGCGTCGTCCGCAACGTCCTTGGCACGGCGAAGCGACTCGACCAAATGAAGGTTGTCGGCACGGAGTTCGCTCAGCATGGCCTGCGGCGTCACGAACTCGGCATCGTTGTCCTTGATGGTTTGGTGGCGTGCGATGTCGCCGATCGACCGGATCGTCGTGTTGCCGGTCTTTCGGGCGCGCTCGGCAATCGCGTCGGTGCCAGCGAGGATCTGTGCGGCCTGTTCATCGAGCAGCAGGTGATAGTCCCTGAAATAGGGTCCGGAGACGTGCCAGTGGAAGCTCTTCGTCTTCAGGTAGATCGCATAGCTGTCAGCCAGTATGACTTTCAGGGCATCGGCGACGGTCATCGTCGCGCATTCGTCGAGATCGGACGGTGTCGGATTGGCGGCGGCACTGGTCTTCGTCATTGGTCTGATGTCCTTGGTCACTGCGCCTCTAGCCACCGTAGCGCTCGGTCTTGATGATGGAGGGGGGCAGGCCGGCCAGCAGCGCGCCTTCGGTCGCGATGTTGACGAAGCCGTTGGACCCGCAAACGAAGACTTGGCTCGGTTTTCGGTGAAGCCGCGCCACGATGTCCTGGACCATCGCGCCATCGATCCGTCGCCCGAAGTCCGCTGGGCGGATCGGTTCTTCGCGCGTGATCGCCAACGCGAGGACGAATGCCGGATCGCTGATCTCGGTGGAATGAAGCTCTTCTGAAAAGAGCACGTCCGCCGCGGTCCGTGCGGACAGAAGCAGCGCCGTCGGCACCGCCGGGGACAGCGTTCGGCGATGCCGGATCATCGCCATCAACGGCACGAGGCCGGAGCCTGCCCCGATCAAGAGCACCGCGTCCACGGCAGGGTCGGGCCACAGGAAGTGGCCGCCGAGCGGACCACGAAGCTCGATTTCGTCGCCGATCGCCGCGACTTCGTGAAAGTATGACGACACCTCGCCATCCGGCAGGCGCTCGATCGCGAGCTCGATGGTCGGGGACGAGGTCGCCGCCGAGGCGATCGAGTAGCTCCGCATCGCGCTGTAGCCATCGGGCGCGGTCAGCCGGACATCGACGTGCTGACCCGCGATGTGCGCGAACGGTTTGCTCAATCGCAGGAAGAAGCTCTTGATGCTCGGTGTCTGCTGGACGATGTCCTCGATGACGCACGACTGCCACGACACGGTTTGCGCGCTGCCCTCAGTCATTGGTGTATCGCTGCTCGCGCCACGGATCGCCGTAGATATGGTAGCCGTGTCCTTCCCAGAATCCCGGCTCGTCGCGCGTCGTGAATTGCAGCGCGTTCACCCATTTGGCGGACTTCCAGAAGTAGAGATGCGGGACCAGAAGGCGCGCCGGCCCTCCGTGATCGCGTGAAAGCGGCTTGCCCGCATAGGTGAGGGCGACCATCGCTTTGCCCGATAGAAGGTCCGCCAGCGGCACGTTGGTCGAATACTTATCGTAGCAGTGCGCCAACACGAAATCCGTGGGCCGATCGAGCCCGGCATCGGCGAGGATGTCTTCGACGAGTACGCCCTCCCAGGCGGTATCCAGCTTGGACCAGGAGGTGACGCAGTGAATGTCCCGGGTCACCTTCGTCTTCGGCAGCGCGTTGAATTCGCTCCAATTCCAGACTTTGACGGGCTTTGGACCGATCTTGACCGTGAATTTCCAATCGGAGGGCTCCACGTGCGGCGTGGGGCCGGCAGACAGGACGGGGAAATCCTCCACGAGATGCTGTCCGGGTGGGATTCGGCTCGACTGGTCGCCGCTTGAGCCGCGGCCGGTAAATCCCCTGGTGACCATTACGAACCTCCTTGCTTGTTACGACAGACCGGAACCGGCTTCACCTCAGAACCTCGTTCAAGATCCTTGCGCGCACAACCGTCTAGCGGACCGGTGCACTCCGACGCGCCATGGTTGCAGATGGATTATAGCGTCAAGCCAGTCTGATTTTGCAATAACCGCGCAAATATTTCGGTGTTTTCCAAATCATGGAAAATGCGGTGGAATCGAGTAGGTAGTATCTTCGATATTTCGACTTGTATGCCTCATAACTCGGTAAGTGCAACCCGAGGTGTAAGGTATGGAAACTATGTTCAGCCGCTATTGGAGTTACGCCAATCAGGCATTCATAGTACGGCGGACGAAACCGCCGAACCGCAAGTGTAATTCCAGAAAAGTGTCGATTTGATCGGCCAACACCTTTGGATACGGCAAGTCGGAGAAACCTGATGAAAGCCGTTGGTTACAAGGTTCCGGGACCCATCGCCGAGGATGACGCGCTGGTCGACATCACGCTGCTTCGGCCTGTCGCTGCCGGACATGATATCCTGGTCGAGGTGAAGGCCGTCTCGGTCAACCCGGTCGACTACAAGATCCGCAGCACGACGCCGCCCGCCGATGGCGATTGGAAAGTGCTGGGATGGGATGCTGCTGGGATCGTGCGCGAGGTCGGACCCGACGTGACGCAGTTCGTGACGAGCGACGAGGTCTATTATGCCGGCTCGCTCCTGAAGTCCGGCACCAATGCGGAGTTTCATCTCGTCGACGCCCGGATCGTCGGTCGCAAGCCTACGTCGCTCGACTGCGCGGAAGCGGCGGCGCTGCCGCTGACCGGGTTGGTCGCCTGGGAGGCGATGTTCGATCACCTGGACGTGGCACGGCCCGTGGCTGGTGCAGCGCCGGCGATCCTCATCGTCGGTGGCGCGGGCGGGGTCGGGTCGATCGCCATCCAGATCGCGCGACAGTGCACGGACCTGATCGTCATCGCCACTGCCTCTCGCCCGGAAACCGAGGAATGGGTGAGGGGGCTCGGCGCCCACCACGTCATCGACCATTCCCGGCCGCTCGCGGCACAGGTCGCCGCGCTCGGCATCGGCGCGCCCGCCTTCGTCTTTTCGATCACGCATACCGAGCAGCATGTCGCCGACATTGCCGAACTGATCGCCCCGCAAGGACGGTTCGCGCTGATCGACGATCCCACGGCCCTCGATATCATGCTGTTCAAGCGCAAGTCGGTCTCGATCCACCACGAGCTGATGTTCACACGGTCGATCTACGGCACGCCCGACATGCATGAGCAGGGCGAGATCCTCGATGCGCTGGCTGCGCTGGTCGACGACGGCAA
Source organism: Sphingomonas sp. OK281 (assembly GCF_900115295.1). Taxonomy (GTDB): domain Bacteria; phylum Pseudomonadota; class Alphaproteobacteria; order Sphingomonadales; family Sphingomonadaceae; genus Sphingomonas. The sequence continues at coordinate 80,369 of NZ_FOVZ01000006.1, forward strand.
AATCCGCACGACGCTGACCCGGACGCTGTCGCCGATCGATGCCGCCAATTTGAAGACGGCGCATGCGCTGATCGAAAGCGGTGCGACGAGAGGCAAGATCGCGCTCGAAGGCTTCTGACGGCAATCGCTGCCAATATCGTTCCCAACCTCAGAATCGGAAAAACCCATGGCCAAATCCATCGCCACCGCGTCGATCAATCGCGAGACTGCGGTCGCCCTCATCGCCGCGGCGATCGCCGCGGCACGCTTGATCGGCATCCCGGCTGCCGTCGCCGTCGTCGACGCCACCGGATACCTGCGTGCGTTCGAGCGCACCGACGACGCGCCGTTTCTCACCGTCGACGTTGCCATCGACAAGGCCTGGAGTTCCGCCTCGTTCGGGTTCCCGACGCATGTCTGGAACGACTATGTGACCAACGATCCGAAAGTGGCGCCGCTGGCCTATCGTCCGCGGATGGTGGCGGTCGGCGGCGGCTATCCGATCCTGGAGGACGGCAAGTTGATCGGCGGGATCGGCATCTCCGGCGGCACCTATCAGCAGGATCAGGACGCCTGCGTCGAGGCACTCGAGAAGATCGGGTTCGAGCTACCGGCCTGACGACGTGTGGTGAGATCGAAACGTTGGCGGGGCCGCGCGGCGAAGGCGGCGTGAGTGCGCGCCCGTCCTTGGTATCAGAGCCCGTCACCAAGCCATCGGCGCCTATCGTTTTGCCGGTGCCCGCTACCGCGCCTGCATCGTCGCGGGGCGGCAGTGACCCACCGATGCAACAACGGCGCCGCCGACCAGAAGGCATCCGTCTACGACCCGGCATCGGTGCCTGCGTCGAATTGGAGGATCATATGAGCATCGACCAACGCCAGGCCCCCGAGCTGCGGGTGCAAAAATGGATCGGCGACGATGGAGAACCGATCGCGCCCCTTACGCTGTCGGATGTCGGGACCGGCCCGAAGATTCTGTTCGCCTTTCAGCATTGGTGCCCCGGTTGCCATCTGCACGGGTTTCCGACGCTACAAAAATTGCACCGCGCATTGCGCCCCAAGGGCGTGGGGTTTGCGGTGATCCAGACCGTCTTCGAAGGCGCGGACGAGAACACGTTCGAGACGTTGCGCGTGAACCAGCGCAAATATGACCTGCCCCTCGCTTTCGGTCACGATGAGCCACCGATCGGCCAGACGCTTCCGACCTTCATGGAAGACTACCGCACCCGAGGAACACCTTGGTTCACGGTTATCGATGCAGGCGGCCGGATCGTCTTCTCGGATTTCCATCTCGATGCGGACACGCTCATAGTGGAACTGGGTGAGGTATAGCTTATGCAGCGAGGGCTGATTCTGACTGCTAGCCATCGCGTAATGTTAGCCATGGGATTTGTAGGCGGCGTCCCCACGCTGCCGATCCAGAGAGGAGCCTTTTCCTCAATCCTGCACCGCTTCCGACTAGCACCGCGCGCCGAATAATGTCGCCGAGACACGATACCTGGCCGGTTCGACCGTGTGGCCTGCGATCAGGAAATCTCATGCCAGACGCAACGCACCCCGGTATCGTGTTCAGCCACGCGGTCTACGTGCTGGGCCACGGACTCCTTTGCGGCATCGAAGCGTTCATGATCCGTGCCGACAAGCCGGAGCGACAAGCTATCACCATCGGCTGTCATGACGAGCTGGCCGCCGGGAAGCTCGATCTCCGCGGTCAGCGCATCGTAGCGAACCGGATAGGTGTGCACCCACGCCTTGGCGATCTCGGTCAAATAGCGGCTGCCATCGATTGTGGCGATGCGTGCTTCGGCTTCGAACATGAAGTGCTCCCGTAGACTGTGTGCTTCGATTAAAATTGTGAAATTTCTTGAGATCAGCGTCGAGCCACAGATCAAAGGCGGATCACGCTATGATCGCTGTCACGCGAATTTCGATGCGCATGGTGGGAAGTCCCAGCGCCTCGATCCCCAATTGCGTCCATATTGGAGCGTGGTCCGGCATGTATTATTGGCGGAATAGCCTGGCCATCGTCTCGTTGATCACCGGAGGGAAGCCGCCGACGTGATAGGAGTTGACGTGGACGACATGCCGCCAGCTTGCCCCGGCTGTCGCCAGCGTCCGCTCGACGTTCTCGAACGCCTGCGCGATCTCTTCCTCTATCGACTCCGAAATGACGAGATCGTCGTTCCAGCCGCCCTGTCCGGAAATCTCCACGCGGTCGCCGATGCGCATCGCCTGGGAGTAATGCAGCGCGTCATGCAGGCGCGTCCCGTAGCCGGGAGTGATAAAGAACGACGGTGTCGTCATGAGCTCGCCTTTTATGAGATGAACGGCGTTCGGCACTGGCGAGATGGCCCGTAGCCGGACCCTATTCCACGTCTTCCACGACGAGGTCGCGGCCGTTGAACTGCACGGTCTCGCCTGCTCGCGCGCCTTCGATCGCCTCGAAGATCGGCGCCATCGTCGAAATGCCCATCACTTCCCGACCCTGACAGGTGAACCGGCTAGTCGACACCGCGATCGCGAAGTAGCGGCCGGACAGCTTGACGACGGCACCTTCCTCGACGGTCGACTTGGGGCCGAAATCGATCATCCTGAGCTTGTCGATCTTGTCGGCGTAATCGTGCAGCGTGTCATCGAGCGCTTCGGCGAGGTCGCTGGCGATCTCGGCCTGCGCCAGTTCGTCGTTCTCAACCGGTTCGCTTTGATCGACCTTGGCGGTGAAGACATAGTCGAGGTAGTTTCCCCGAGCGCTCTGCAGGGCTGCGGTTTCCAGCGAGAGCATCGTCTCTCGGATGTGCGCCTTGTTCCAGTCCATGATCACGTCCTTGCGTTACGGTGTTTCGATACTTCGGCGGACAAGTGCTCGGCGACGTCGCTATTCGTCGCTGATGACGTCCTCGCCCTGATAGGGAACGCGGATCAGCCGGGGATCTCGGATGATGCTCGTGACGAGCCAGACATAGTCCTGCTCGGCGGTGTCGAAACCGAGGATGCTGAAACCGCCGCCGAACGGGCATGACGGGAAGTCGGGAAAGCCCTCGCGCAGAACGTAGCGTTCGGGATCGCGGTGGAACTCGTCCTTGAAGACCTTGCGCAGTCCGTGCTTGGTCGGCGCATCGCGGTCGCTTGCCGCCACGGTTTCCCGATCCGCGACGAGCCGCTCGGACAGGTCGCGGGGACAGATTTCGTGGAACACGTCGAACGCGTCGATCAACAGGCCGCGGTGCCCGGTCGCCGGGTCCGTGATCGCATAGATATTGGAGGCATCATCGCCGCTTTCGAGCCGCAATGCCGCGTCGACGCGAATGGTGCACGCCTCGATGGTCGATCCGAGTTCGAGATCGACGAGAGTGCTGTCCTTGACGCGGTACTCGTGGTCGTAGCCCTTGGCGACGAACGCCTGCACCGCTTCGAGGACGTCGGTCAGTTGGGTCGTCATAACCACTTGGCCTTCTTGAAGCGCACGAACAGCAACACGCAGAACACTGCGATGACGCCGAGCACGATGAAGTATCCGTAAGTCGCGTCCAGCTCCGGCATGTTCTTGAAGTTCATGCCGTAAATTCCGGCGATCGCCGTCGGGACCGCCAGTATCGCCGCCCACGCCGCGAGCTGGCGGGTGATCACGCCCATCCGTTGCGCCTCCAGAAGGCTGCTCGCCTCGAAGACCGTGGACAGGACGTGGAGGAGGCCGTCGACCATCGACTGGACACGGTGGAGATGATCCGCGACGTCGCTGAAATAGGGGGTCACGTCTGCGCTGATGCAGGGGAAATGGCCGCGGACGAGCTTTCCCACCAACTCCCCCATGGCGCCGAGCGTGCGCTGGAACCGCGTGAGTTCGGATCTCAGTTCGAAGATGCGGACGACGTCCTCTCGCTCGAGGAAGTCGTCGAGCGACCGTCTCTCCATCGCCAGGACATCGTCCTCGATCATCTCGAAGATCGGCAGATACTGGTCGACGATGCGGTGCAGGATGGCGTGCAGGACGTAGTCGACACCCTTTCGGGACAAGGTGGTCGATCCCTCGAGTTGCGCGCGAAGGTTGCCCAGCGCGCCCGCGGTGCCGTGCCGTACGGTGATGAGATGATTGTGACCGGTGAAGATCGCCATCTTGCCGTAGATGATCCGGTCGCCCACCAGCGCCGCGGTCTGCGCGACGATGTAGAGTTCATCATTATAGACTTCGAGCTTGGGCGGGCACAGCGGGTGCATCGCGTTGTCGATCGCCAGCGGATGGAGGTTGTACGTCGCCTGGATCGCGTCGAGTTCGTCGTCGGTGGGCTCGCCAAGCGCGATCCAGCAGAAGCCCGTGCGATCCTCGCCCAGTTCGATGCTTTCATCGAGCGCTATCGCCCGGACCCGCTTGCCTTCGTGGTAATAATAGGCGGCGATTACGCTCATGCCGGCTTCGCGGGGATGTGCAGTCCGCGCTGCACCGCGGGTCGCGCCAGCGCGCGTGCGAGCCACGCCTGGACGTTCGCATAGTCGTCGAGACCAAGAATATCGCCGGCAGCGTAGAACGCCCCAAGCGCATTCACCCAGCCGATGGTCGCGATGTCCGCGATCGAATAGTCGTCGACGATCCAGTCGCGGCCTTCCAACTGGCGATCCAGGACCCCGAGGAGGCGCTTGGTCTCGTCGACGAAGCGCTGTCGAGGCCGCTTGTCCTCGAAATCCTTACCGCCAAATCGTAGGAAGAAGCCAAGCTGACCGAACATCGGGCCGATCGCCGACATCTGGAAAAAGACCCAGGCAAGCGTCTCGTACCGTCGGGCAGGGTCGACGGGCATGAACTGGCCCGTCTTTTCGGCGAGGTAGAGAAGGATCGCCCCGGATTCCCAGAGCGCCAGGGGCTTACCGTCGGGCCCCGCCGGATCGATGATCGCCGGGATGCGGCCGTTCGGATTGAGCGCCACGAACGCCGGGTCCTTCGACTCGTTGTTCGAGATGTCCACGAAATGCGGCTCGTACGCCGCGCCGGTTTCCTCCAGCATGATCGAGACCTTGATGCCGTTGGGGGTGGCCGTGGCGTAGAGCTGGATGCGATCGGGATGCGACGCCGGCCAGCGCTGCGTGATCGGGAAGGACGAGAGGTCGATCATAATCTGCGATCCTGGTGCTGCGGTCATGGAGGATTGCGGACCAGACCGGCGCTGAGCGGTAGTGAGGTCTATTCCGCTGCGATCCCGGCCGCGGGCTGCGCATCGTCGTCTGTCAGGCGCTTCGGAAGCACCCAGCCAGGGCGCACGAAGTGGCAGGTGTAGCCGTTCGGCCGCGTCTCCAGATAATCCTGGTGGTCCGGCTCGGCCTCCCAGAACGCGCCGACCGGCACGACCTCGGTCACCACCTTGCCATTCCAGAGCCCGGAGGCATCCACGTCCGCGATGGTGTCCTCGGCGACGCGCTTCTGCTCCTCGTCGACATAATAGATGCCCGACCGATAGGAGAGGCCGCGATCATTGCCCTGGCGGTCCTTCGTCGTCGGGTCATGGATCTGGAAGAAGAATTCGAGGATGGCCCGGTAGCTCGTCGCCGCCGGGTCGAACACGATCTCGATCCCCTCGGCATGCGTGCCGTGGTTGCGATAGGTGGCGTTCGGAATATCGCCGCCGGTGTAGCCGACGCGGGTCGAGACGATGCCGGGCCGCTTGCGGATCAGATCCTGCATGCCCCAGAAGCACCCGCCGGCAAGAACAGCACGCTGGTTCATGTCAAACCTCCTCTGCCTGATCGAGATATTCGCCGTATCCTTCGCTCTCCATCTCATCGCGCGGGATGAAGCGAAGCGACGCCGAGTTGATGCAGTAGCGCAGACCACCCTGGTCGGGGGGACCGTCCGGGAACACATGGCCGAGATGGCTGTCGGCGTGCACCGACCTGACCTCGGTCCGGACCATGCCGTGCGCATGATCACGCACCTCGTTCACGTTTGCGGGCACGATCGGCTTGGTGAAGCTGGGCCAGCCGGACCCGGAATCGAACTTGTCCGTCGACGCGAACAACGGCTCTCCCGATACGACATCGACATAGATGCCCGGCTCCTTGTTGTCGTTATACGCTCCCGTAAACGGCCGCTCGGTACCCGAATCCTGCGTTATCCGGCGTTGCTCGGCGGTCAGGCGGTCGACTGATGTCTGCGACTTTTCAAACTTCATGATAGTCTCCGATACGTATCTTGGAGGACCAGGCACACTTCTACATACTTATGTCTCAAGGTGTAGACTATTGCAGTGCTGCCAGGATTTATCCAATACGTCGTGCGTATAGTTTCAATAGCGCCGCAGTGCTTTGCGTCAGGGTTCAGCCCCATGCGTATCCGGCTGCCAGTTGCGCGATCTTGCGTATTTCGACCGGTGCCGTGGACCCGGATACCGTTGCGATCACGACGTCGCGCTCAAGGGCAAATCCGTCGATCGGCCGAGTGACGAGGCCTCGTGCCGAGACCGATCGCTCCGGCAGAATGCATATGGCGTGGCCGTCGGCGACGACCCCTTGCACCCAGTCCTCGCGGTCCGATCGAATGCGGGGCTGCATCAGCAAGCCCCGCTGCGCGAAATGATCGAGAATCCGATCGCGAAACTCGCATCTCAGGCGGTCGACGAATGGAAATTCGAGAAGATCCTCGCCGCGCACGGTCTCGCTGACTGCAAGGGGATGGTTTGCGGAACAGCCGAGGACGAAGCGTTCCCGAAACAACGGATGCACCTCCAACTTGTGCTCCGTCCGGGTTTCACGCGGCATGATGCACGCGTGGTATTTTCCCGAAAGCACCTCCGACGTGTCTTCCTTTGCCTGGAGCGCATGCAGCCTGATTTCTATGGATGGTGCTTGCGCCAGCGCGCTCTTGAAAAACGCCGTGAACTCCCTTGGCCCCACGGTGGGGGCGACGGCGATATCGAGCACGCGGTGCCTGCCCATCGCCCAATTCTCGGAATGGTTGCGGACGCTCTTCACCGCGACCGCCATGCGTCGGAATTCCGCCTCCACATCGTGGCCAAGGCCAGTCAGGCGGCTGTTCTTGCCGTCGCGGTGGATAAGCGGCCCGCCCAGTTCCTCTTCCAGGCGGCGGATCGCGCGGGTCAGACTTGGCTGCGACACGCTGCTCAATCGCGCCGCTGCCGTGAAATTCAGCGTATCGGCCAGATGGAGAAAATAGCTGACTTGATTGAGTTCCATAGCCCTCGACCCATGCAGGCGATTGATGCTCCATCCGTAAGACCGCCTCCGGAAAGAAGATGCTTAAGTATGCTTCGCGCATATAGTTAGCGGCTTGCCGCTTGTCTATATGCGTGAGTCATATATATACGGTGCAACGACGGGCCCGGGAGCGCAGCCGCCGAGCCGTGCTGGAGGTTCGATCGACATGACCGAGAGAAAATTCCCGTTCGTTCGGGGGAATGGCGCTCAGCTTTCCGGGCATCTCGAACCGCCCGAGGGGACGCCGCGGGGCTGGGCGATCTTCGCGCACTGCTTCACGTGCGGGAAAGACAGTCGCGCCGCCGTTCACATCTCGCGCGCGCTGTCGCGTGCGGGCATCGGCGTCTTGCGGTTCGATTTTGCCGGAACCGGGATCGGCGGCGGGGCAGGGGAACCTCTGAACTTCGCGTCGGACGTCGAGGACCTTCGTGCCGCCGCAACGGCGATGGCGGCGGCCGGCATGCCCCCCTCCCTCCTCGTCGGGCACAGCCTGGGCGGCACCGCCGCGATCGTCGCTGCGGCCGGGTTGCCCGAGGTTGCGGCGGTAGCGACGATCGGTGCGCCGGCCGACCTGCAGCATATCGTGCGCATGTTCGAACCGAGCGATCTGGACACCATCGCAAGCGAGGGCGAGGCGTCGGTAGAGATCGCCGGCAGACCCTTCATCCTCCGCCGTAGCTTCCTGGAAGCGGTCGCGAGAATCGATGTCGAAACGTCCATTGCCTCGCTACGACGCCCCGTGCTGATCATGCATTCTCCGCTGGATCAGGTGGTCGGCATCGACCATGCGTCGCGGATATTCGCTGCATCCGGGCATCCCAAAAGCTTCATCTCGCTCGACACTGCGGATCACCTTCTAACGGATGTTGCCGACGCGAACTACGCCGCGGCGATGGTGGCTGTATGGGCAAGTCGCTTTCTACCGCCACTCTCCGCGGATCTTCCGCAGGTCGAGGCTGCGGAGGGCGTCGTCGCCACCGAAACACTTGACGGGAAGTTCCAGCTTCGGGTTCGCAGCGGCGAGCACACCCTGTTTGCCGATGAGCCAGCATCGGTAGGTGGTCTCGGAACCGGTCTCTCGCCTTACGAACTGGTATCCGCCGGCCTTGCCGCGTGCACGGTGATGACGATGCGTCTCTACGCGGATCGCAAGGGCTTCCCACTCGAGCGGGCGAGTACGACCGTGCAGCACGAAAAGGTGCCGGACATGATGCCGACCGACCGGTTCACGCGCACGATCGTCCTAGATGGACCGCTGAGCGACGATCAGCGTGCTCGGATCGTCGCGATCGCCGATCGGTGTCCCGTCGATCTCAGTCTGATATGAGGGTCCGACGTCCAGACCGCGCTATCGGGCGACAACAAGCTTGCGGATCCCGCGACTCAGGCTTGACCTTGGCCTAGACGGTATGAGGCGCACGAACGATTGACGGGCGTGTCTTATGACTCTGCTTTGCACTCGCGAGGCAGCGCGCTTTCTAATCGGTCGTCTTTCGGTCGACGCCCCGCTCAAGCAATTCGGCATCGACGGGGCAGTTCGTGCACCCCTGGTAGCAGCACAGGCGACAGATCCGGTATGACTGTTCGAGGTTCTCCAGGCGATTGCGCAGAACGCGTTCGGCAATGTCCGATAAGATCCTCAGCTCGTCGGGATCGAGGATCGAGAGCCCTTCGGCAATCACGCGATCACGCGCGGCCAGTACCTCGTCGCTCGCGACCTTTCCTGCCGGTGTAAGATAGAGGGATCGCGTGCGCCCGTCTGTCGAATGCTCCCTACGCTCGATCACTCCCTCGGCCGCCAATCGATCCACAAGGCGAACGGTCCCTGCGTGCGAAAGGCTTACCCCGACCGCAAGCATGCGGATCGAGAGCCCGGGCTTGTGCGCGAGCAATGCCAGCGCCGAGGCGGCGGGACCAGCTTCGGGCGCTCGCGACGAACTGGCGCGAACGATGTCGTCGCTGATCATGAGAGCAAACGCCCCGAAGACATTTCGATTTCGAGACGTATCCATTGCCGCGTCTATATGTGCGCGGAGCATAGACAGCAAGTCGCACTCTCGTCCACATAGGTCGCCTATCGGGGCGTTAAAGTGCTGATCTCGAGGAATTTCGCACGGTCCGACCGATCAAGCGCGACGAAAAGCGGGATCGGTTCCTCAAGGCCAGGTCATACCTGACGGCTATGAAACAGCGTCTGCGTCCTTGCCTGGTATGGCAACGGTTGGCGGTTCGCCGCGCGCAAGTCGGCCACTGCGCTGGCGATGGCAGTACCGTCGCCGAGAAACGACAGCGCGATTTGCCGCTGTCCCATCCACGCGTTTCGACGCTATCGTGCACGGCATGACCATCATCCGGCCGAAGCTCGATCCCGAAGCCGAAGCCGCCGTTGCGGCTCTAGGCTTCGCGTCCGTCTACGATGACTTCATCGCCCGATTGCAAAGCCTGAACGTGGGGAAGGTGATGCCTCGCGTCGGTGAGGTGTTCCCGAATTTTTCGCTTCCCGACGCGTCGGGACGCTACCGTTCGATCCACAAGCTGCACGACGGACGGCCGATCGTCATCAGCTTCAATCGTGGACTATGGTGCCGGTTCTGCGTGCACGAACTGCAGTCCTGGGCCGTTGCCGCGCCCGCTCTTGAAAAAGCTGGCGGGAGGCTGATCGTCGTAACCGGCGAGATCGGCGACGGGGCATCCGCCATACAGGATATAATCGGACCGACGGCCACGCTGCTCTGCGACGTCGATCACGGCGCGGCGTTGGCCTGTGGATTGGCGTTCCCCGTCGGCGATGAGATGAAGCGGCGGTATCTGGCGATCGAACTCGATCTTGCGGCCATCTACGGTAGCGATGGTGGCTTTCTGCCGATCCCGGCAACGTTCGTCGTCGGCGGCGACGGGGTCATCCGCTACGCACATGTCGATCCCGACTTCCGACTGCGGCCCGAGCCACTGGACGTCGTCGCGTTCCTCGCGGCGATGCGCTGAGCACGCCGATGCCGTGAAGGGCAGGCCGTTTGGCAGGGGGCGTGTTCCAGCGCTTCGGCTCAGGTGGCAGCGGCCGTCCAGCTGCGCGCACGTGAGGCGCGCACGAAGGCATCTGCGGCGATGCTGCGCTTGCGACCCGCCACCGCGCCCAGGATTACGTCGCGCCTGACCTCGACATCGGCAAATCCGAAGGCGCACAAGCGCTCGTCGTCCCGAGGTCGCGGAATGAAGGCGCTGCCGAACCCGGAGATCACCAGTTGCTTTACCTGGGCCATGTCGGTCGCGCGGTGCCGTACGATCGGCACGAAGCCATGCAAAGCCGCCAAGGTCTTGAGCCGGGCGCACCCATTGCCCTCGTGATCGATCCAGGACTCTTCGCGCACCGATAGCAGCGACGGCATCTTGCCGCCGGCGAGCGGATGATCCGCACGCGTGACCATATGATAGCTATGGTCGAACAGCGGCCAGACATCGAGACGATCGGGCGCATCGTCCGGGAGTTCGACCACGACGAGGTCCAGCGTCCCGTTCATCGCAGCTTCGATCAGATCGTCCGGCGACCCGCTCGAAAGCGACAATTCGAAACCGGGGAGACAATCGGCGAGATCCTCCAGGATTTTGTCGAGCGTATCCGACTCGATCGCAGCATCGACGCCGAGCGCAAGCGGGACCACCCCCGCTCTCCCGATGCCCTTTGCGAATTGCATCGCGGCCTGGGCCGCCTCGAACGTGCGCTCGAGATGCGGCAACATCTGACGTCCGAGAGTGGTGAGGTGGGTGTGGCTGCGCTCGCGACTGAATAGTTGTCCGCCAAACTCGTTTTCGAGCTTCTGGATCGCGCGGGTCAGCGACGGCTGCGTCACGGCGCACTCTTCGGCCGCCCGCGTGAAGTTGAGCAGCCGCGCCATCGCGAGGAAGTACCTGATCTGCTGCATCTCCATGAGGCAATGCTAGCACTCGAGCCGGCAGGTGGCGACTCGCGAGCCGTCGATCGGCCGAAAGAAACGAACGCCAATTCGCCATGCAGTTGATCGTCTCCAAGGCGTTCCTCGGTACAAGCATTCGTGCTTTGCGAGAATTATGCAGGACTTACGCAGCTGACTTGGCGAGGAGACCACGATAACCTCGCCAGCGCTTCCCGAATTTGCGGAAGAGCGGACTGATCGAGACTGAGAACCTGCTCAGCCAAAACCCAATTTGACTTGTGCACGTGGTCCGCCTGGCGCGAAGGTGAAACGACCGTCGCGCGGGTCATGATATGGATTGAACTTGAACTCGAGTCCGTCGGCTCGATGCGCGGGCGGCAGCCGACCTGTGCGCAGCCATACCGTGAAAGCATATCGCTTTTAGTCAGATACGTTGATCATGGCGCCCGCTCCCGATAGCGACGAGAACATCCGAGCAACATTATCCTAAACGTCAGGCGCTATGCGAGCGGATCTTGAGATCCGCCTCGCTCTGCTGGGCGTCTGTGTAATGTGGTGCCCGGAAGAGGACTCGAACCTCCACGACCTTGCGATCGCCAGCACCTGAAGCTGGTGCGTCTACCAATTCCGCCATCCGGGCACTGGGTAGGAGGGCGCCTCTAGTGGAGGGTCCCGATGCTTGTCAACACGCCTCTTGCTGGGGCAAGGGGTTATTCGTGATTGGCAGGCAAAACAAAGTGGACGGACGCGCGATGAACGACAAACTGGTGACGCTGATCGGGGGTGGCGGTTTCGTCGGCCGCTATGTCGCACAGGCGCTGCTGGCGACGGGCGCCCGCGTCCGCATCGCGCAGCGCGATCCGCGGCAGGCGTTCTTCCTGAAACCGCTCGGCGGACTCGGCCAGACGCAGTTCGTCGGTGCCGACGTCACCAAGCCTGAGACGATCGCGCATGCGGTGCAAGGCTCTGACGTGGTGGTGAACCTGGTCGGCGTGCTGGCGGGCGATTTCCAGCGCGTCCAGGCGCTTGGCGCGCAGACGGTGGCGCAGGCTGCGGCGAAGGCCGGCGTCGGTGCGCTCGTGCACGTGTCGGCGATCGGCGCCGATCCTGCCTCCGCATCGGCATACGGCAAGTCCAAGGGACAGGGTGAGGCAGCGGTGCTCGAGGCGTTCCCGAACGCGACGATCCTGCGGCCGTCGATCGTGTTCGGCCAGGAAGACCAGTTCGTGAACCGCTTTGCCGGGATGATCGCGAAGGCGCCGGTCGTTCCCGTGCTGCGCGCCGGGGCGAAGTTCCAGCCGGTGTTCGTCGGCAACGTGGCGGACGCGGTGGTCGCGGCGGCGGCGGATCCCGAGACGTTCGGCGGCCAGACGCTGGAACTCGGCGGGCCTGACATCATTACGATGGGCAATCTCATCCGCTGGATTGCCAAGACGATCGGCCGGAACCCTTCGATTATTGAGCTGCCGGACTTTGCCGGCGCACTGATCGCCAAGGCGGGCTTCCTGCCAGGCGCGCCCATCACCAAGGACCAGTGGACGATGTTGCAGAGCGACAATATCGTGACCGGTACCGATGGCCTCGCGGCCTTCGGTATCGAGGCGACGCCGCTGTCGACGGTCGCACCGGGCTGGCTCGTCCGCTTTCGCAAGGCCGGACGGTTCGGTCGTCGCGCCGAGACGCATGCGGAAGTCCCTGTCGCCTGATCCTGCGCGTGCTACGTACCCCTGACATTGCCCTGACCTACCGCGCCGGAGCCCCCGCTTGACCGAACTTCTCACCGTCATCCTGCTCGGCATCGTCGAGGGGATCACCGAATTTCTGCCCGTCTCGTCGACCGGGCATCTGATCCTCGCTACGCGGTTGCTCGGCTATGATGCGGGGCGCTGGGAAGTGTTCAACGTCGTCATCCAGCTCGGCGCGATCCTCGCGATCGTGGTGCTGTACTGGCGGACGTTCTGGGCGGTCGGCATGGGGCTCATCAAGCGCGAGCCAAAATCCTGGCTGTTCCTCCGCAACCTGATCGTCGCGTTCATCCCGGCGGCGGTGATCGGCCTCGCGCTGCATAAGTATATCGAGGCGCTGCTCGGGAATGCCGAAGTCGTCGCGATCGCGCTCATCGTCGGCGGCTTCGCGATCCTCGCGGTCGAGCGGTTCGCGCCGCGCAGCGACATCAGTGGCGTCGCGGACATTCCGCTCAAGACGGTGATCGGCATCGGCTTCCTCCAGTGCCTCGCGATGATCCCGGGCGTCAGCCGCTCGGGCGCGACGATCCTGGGCGCGCTGGCACTAGGCGTCGAGCGGCGCACCGCGGCGGAGTTCAGCTTCTTCCTCGCGATCCCGACGATGCTCGGCGCGAGCGCGCTCGAACTGCTGAAGAATCGCGACGCGATCGCGAGCGGCGGGGGCGTTGGGCTAGGTGCGATCGCGATCGGCGCGGCGGTGTCGTTCGTCGTCGCCTTGCTGGTGGTGAAGTGGTTCGTCGGGATCGTCACCAGGCATGGCTTCGTGCCATTCGCCTTGTACCGTGTCGTTGCCGGTTCGGCGGCGCTGATCTGGCTGCTAAGCAAATAGGTCCGACTAGGCCATAATAAGCCTTGCTGAGAACGGCTCTCAAAAAAATAAGGTGTATATCCGCTTTTATAGGACAGCATAGCTTACTCTTATGCCGTTTTAGTCGTGACAAGCTTCTGATCGCGCAATAACGCGGCTGTTGGAGGCTATCATGGCGAACGATTCGATGCTCAAATTTGTCGGCCGGGAGCAATCCTATCCCGACAAGCGCAATGCCGACGAGCGGGCGGACGATTTCCGCGAGATCGCGCAGCGATACGCGGTCGAGCCCGCCGAGGAGCAGGCCGGACGGTGTTCGCAGTGTGGCGTGCCCTATTGTTCGGTCCATTGCCCGCTGCACAACCATATCCCCGATTGGCTCCGGCTGACTGCAGAGGGGCGGCTGCGCGAAGCGTACGAACTCAGCAACGCGACCTCGACCATGCCCGAGATCTGCGGCCGGATCTGCCCGCAGGACCGGCTATGCGAAGGCAATTGCGTCATCGAATTCACCGGGCATGGCGCGGTCACGATCGGCTCGGTCGAGAAGTTCATCACCGACACTGCCTGGGAGAACGGCTGGGTCGAACCGCTGGTGCCGGGCAAATCGCGCGGCCAGTCGGTCGGCGTGATCGGTGCGGGGCCGGCTGGTCTCACCGCAGCGGAATATCTGCGCGGGCATGGCTATGACGTTCACGTCTATGACCGCTACGACCGCGCGGGTGGGTTGCTCACCTATGGCATTCCCGGCTTTAAGCTCGAAAAGCCGATCGTCATGCGCCGCGTGGAGCGGCTCAAGGCCGCCGGCATCGTCTTCCACGAAGGCTTTGCGGTCGGCGACGATGCGAGCCTCGACGATCTCCGCCAGCGCCACGACGCGATCCTGATCGCGACCGGCGTCTACAAGGCGCGCGCGATGGCCCTGCCGGGTGGCGGATCGAACGGCGTGGTCGCCGCGCTCGACTTCCTCGTCGCCTCGAACCGCAAGGGTTTCGGCGACGCGGTCCCCGCATTCGACGACGGCAGCCTCAATGCCGAGGGCAAGGACGTCGTCGTGATCGGCGGCGGCGACACCGCGATGGACTGCGTCCGCACCGCGATCCGCCAGGGCGCCAAGTCGGTGAAGTGCCTCTACCGCCGCGACCGCGCCAACATGCCCGGCTCGCAGCGCGAAGTCGCCAATGCCGAAGAGGAGGGCGTCGAGTTCGTCTGGCTTTCGGGGCCGCAGAGCTTCGACGGCGGCGATGTGGTGTCGAGCGTCAAGGTGCGTAAGATGCGTCTCGGCGCGCCCGATGCGAGCGGCCGCCGTGCACCCGAACCCGATCCCGCCGGCGACTATTCGGTGAACGCGGACCTCGTGATCAAGGCGCTCGGCTTCGACGCCGAGGACCTGCCGACGCTGTTCGCGACGCCGGAACTGGGCGTAAGCCGCTGGGGTACCGTACTGGTCGACGGCAAGACGCTGATGACCTCGCTCGACGGTGTGTTCGCTGCAGGCGACATTGTTCGCGGCGCCAGCCTCGTCGTCTGGGCGATCCGCGACGGCCGCGACGTCGCCGCGACGATGCACAAATGGCTGAAGACCAAGGCGGCGAACGCGAAGGTGGCAGCATGAGCAACCAACAGGGTTCTCCGATGATCGATCAACGCGCCCGTCTCGCCGCTGAAGGCATGTACCGTCCGGAATTCGAGGGCGACGCGTGCGGTGTAGGCCTCGTCGCCGCCACCGATGGCCGCGCGTCGCGCCGTGTCGTGCAGTCGGCGGTCGATGCGCTGAAGGCCGTGTGGCATCGCGGAGCGGTCGACGCGGACGGCAAGACCGGCGACGGCGCGGGGCTGCATATCGATCTCCCGCTGCGCTTCTTCGACGATGCGGTCGCCGCCTCGGGCCACAAGGTGCGCCCGAACCGACTTGCCGTCGGCATGATCTTCCTCCCGCGCACCGATCTCGGCGCGCAGGAGGATTGCCGGACGATCGTCGAGAGCGCGATCATCGAGGCCGGGTACACCATTTATGGTTGGCGGCAGGTGCCGGTCGACGTGTCGGTGATCGGCCAGAAGGCGCAGGCGACGCGCCCCGAGATCGAGCAGATCATGATCGCCGGGCCCTTGCCCGAGGAACAGGACGCCGCCGAGTTCGAGAAGACGCTGTACCTCGTCCGCCGCCGGATCGAGAAGCGCGTGATCGCGGCGCAGATCCAGGGCTTCTACATCTGCTCGCTGTCGTGCCGCTCGATCATCTACAAGGGGCTGTTCCTCGCCGAATCGCTGTCGGTGTTCTACCCGGACCTGTGCGACCAGCGCTTCGAGAGCCGCGTCGCGATCTTCCATCAGCGCTATTCGACCAACACCTTCCCGCAATGGTGGCTGGCGCAACCGTTCCGCTGCCTCGCGCACAACGGCGAGATCAACACGATCCGCGGCAACAAGAACTGGATGCTCAGCCACGAGATCCGCATGGCGAGCCTCGCATTCGGCGACAATTCGGAGGACATCAAGCCGGTGATCCCCGCCGGCGCGTCCGACACCGCCGCATTGGATGCGGTGTTCGAGGCGATCTGCCGCTCGGGCCGCGATGCGCCGACCGCCAAGCTGATGCTCGTCCCCGAAGCCGCCAGCCCGGACATGCCGCCCGAGCATACCGCGATGTACCAGTATCTCGCGTCGGTGATGGAACCATGGGACGGCCCCGCCGCGCTGGCGATGACCGATGGCCGCTGGGCGGTCGCGGGCATGGATCGCAACGCGCTGCGTCCGCTCCGCTATACGCTGACCTCCGACGGCCTGCTGATCGTCGGTTCCGAGAGCGGCATGGTCGTCGTTCCCGAATCGACGATCGTCGCAAAGGGCCGCCTTGGGCCGGGCGAGATGATCGCGGTCGACCTCGACGAAGGTCGCCTGCTCCAGGATCGCGAAGTGAAGGATCGCATCTCGGGCGAGGCGGATTACGCCGCGATGATCGGCGAATTCCACACGCTCGCCGACCTCCCCTCGGTCGAAGACGCCGTGGTGCGCTACGACCGCGCCGAACTCGCACGTCGCCAGGTCGCGGCGGGCCAGACGATGGAGGACATGGAGCTGATCCTGTCGCCGATGGTCGAGTCCGCGAAGGAAGCGATCGGCTCGATGGGCGACGACACGCCGCTCGCGGTCATCTCCGACAAGCCGCGGCTGATCAGCCAGTTCTTCCGCCAGAACTTCTCGCAGGTCACCAACCCGCCGATCGATCCGTTGCGCGAACGTCACGTGATGTCGCTCAAGACGCGTTTCGGCAACCTCGCCAACATCCTCGACGTCCGCGATCAGCGCGAGCGCGTGTTGGTGCTCGATTCGCCGGTACTGACGGGCGAACATTGGTCGCGGCTGAAGGCGCATTTCGGTAACGCGGTCGCCGAGATCGACTGCACGTTCGACGTCGGCGGTGGCCCGGAAAAGCTCCGCGCGGCGATCCAGCGGATCCGCAACGAGGCGGAGCAAGCCGTCCGCCAGGGCAAGAGCGAGATATTCCTCACCGACGAGGCGATCAGCGAAGACCGCGTCGGCATCGCCGGCGTGCTTGCGGTCGCCGCGGTGCACACGCACCTCGTCCGCCGGGGTCTGCGCTCCTATGCGTCGATCAACGTCCGCTCGGCCGAGTGCCTCGACACGCATTATTACGCCGTGCTGATCGGCGTCGGCGCGACCACCGTGAACGCCTATCTCGCCGAGGCCGCGATCGTCGACCGCCAGTCGCGCGGGCTGTTCGGCGATCTCGACCTCGCCGAATGCCTCCGCCGCCACCGCGTCGCGGTCGAGGAGGGGCTGCTCAAGATCATGTCGAAGATGGGCATCGCGGTCATCTCGTCGTACCGCGGCGGCTATAATTTCGAGGCGGTCGGCCTGTCGCGCAGCCTCGTGAACGACCTGTTCCCCGGCATGCCCGCCAAGATCAGCGGCGAGGGCTATGCCTCGCTCCACGTCAACGCGACCGACCGCCACGAAGCGGCGTTCGACCCGGCGGTGGCGATGCTGCCGATCGGCGGCTTCTATCGCCAGCGCCACACCGGCGAGACGCACGCCTATTCGGCGCAACTGATGCACCTGCTCCAGACCGCGGTCGCGACCGACAGTTATACGAGCTACCTGCAATTCTCGCGCGGCGTGTCCGACCTGCCGCCGGTGTATCTGCGCGATCTGCTCCAGTTCAACTTCCCCGCGGAGGGCGTTCCGGTCGACCAGGTCGAGGCGATCACCGAGATCCGCAAGCGCTTCGTCACCCCCGGCATGTCGCTCGGCGCGCTGTCGCCGGAAGCGCATGAGACGCTCGCGATCGCGATGAACCGGATCGGCGCGAAGGCCGTCTCGGGCGAGGGCGGCGAGGACAAGTCGCGCTTCGTGCCGTACGCGAACGGCGACAACGCGAACTCGTCGATCAAGCAGGTCGCATCCGGGCGGTTCGGCGTCACCGCGGAATATCTGAACGCATGCGAGGAGATCGAGGTCAAGGTCGCGCAGGGCGCCAAGCCCGGCGAAGGCGGCCAGCTACCCGGCTTCAAGGTGACCGAGTTCATCGCCAAGCTGCGCCATGCGACGCCCGGCGTGACGCTGATCTCGCCGCCGCCGCACCACGATATCTACTCAATCGAGGATCTCGCTCAGCTCATCTACGACCTGAAGCAGATCAACCCGCGTGCCCGTGTCTGCGTGAAGCTCGTCAGCTCGGCGGGGATCGGCACGGTCGCGGCGGGTGTCGCGAAGGCGCATGCCGACGTGATCCTGATCGCCGGCCATGTCGGCGGCACCGGCGCATCGCCCCAAACGTCGATCAAATATGCCGGCACGCCGTGGGAAATGGGCCTGTCGGAGGTCAACCAGGTGCTGACGCTCAACGGCCTGCGCGGTCGCGTGCGGCTGCGCACCGACGGTGGGCTGAAGACCGGGCGCGACATCGTCATCGCGGCGATTCTTGGTGCCGAGGAATACGGCATCGGCACGCTGAGCCTCGTCGCGATGGGCTGCATCATGGTCCGCCAGTGCCATTCGAACACTTGCCCGGTCGGCATCTGCACGCAGAACGACGCGCTCCGGCAGAAGTTCGTCGGCACGCCCGAGAAGGTAATCAACCTGATGACCTTCATCGCCGAGGAAGTCCGCGACATCCTCGCGCGGCTTGGCGTGAAGAGCCTCGACGACGTGATCGGTCGCACCGAATTGCTGCGGCAGGTCAGCCGCGGCGCGGAGCATCTCGACGATCTCGATCTTAACCCAATCCTGGCGAAGGTCGATGCCGACGATTCGCAGCGCCGGTTCAGCCTGTCGACCTTCCGCAACGAAGTCCCGGACAGCCTCGACGCGCAGATCATCAAGGACGCGTCCGCGGTGTTCTCGCGCGGCGAGAAGATGCAGCTGACCTATTCGGTGCGCAACACGCACCGCGCGGTCGGTACGCGGCTTTCGTCGGAGATCACGCGGAAGTTCGGCATGTCGACGCTGGCCGACAATCACGTGACGATCCGGCTGCGTGGTTCGGCGGGCCAGTCACTCGGCGCATTCCTGTGCAAGGGCATCACGCTCGAAGTGTTCGGCGATTCGAACGACTATGTCGGCAAGGGGCTCTCGGGCGGCACGATCATCGTCCGGCCGGCGGTGAGTTCGCCGCTCGCGTCGCAGGACAACACGATCATCGGCAACACCGTGCTCTACGGCGCGACGTCTGGCCGGCTGTTCGCGGCGGGGCAGGCGGGCGAACGCTTCGCGGTTCGTAACTCGGGTGCGATCGTGGTCGTCGAAGGCTGCGGCGCGAACGGGTGCGAGTACATGACCAACGGTATCGCCGTGGTGCTCGGCGCGGTCGGGGCGAACTTCGGCGCGGGGATGACCGGCGGCATGGCGTTCGTCTACGATCCCGACGGCGTGTTCGCGAAGCGCGCCAACCCCGAGAACATCACCTGGGATCGCGTGAAGTCACTCCACTGGGCTGACGTGCTGCTCGACTTGGTCCGCGATCATGCCGACCACACCGACAGCAAATGGTCGAAGGGCCTGCTTGAGGACTGGGACCGGGTGGCAGGGCATTTCTGGCAGATCGTGCCAAAGGAAATGCTCACCCGTCTGAGCCACCCGCTCGACGATAGCGCGGAACTTGTGGCCGCAGAGTAGAGCGACGCCACACAAACACCACCCCGGCGAAGGCCGGGGTCCAATTGGGCGACATCGCTAACGAAGGACGACGCTTCGTTACTGCGACCTTTCCAATTGGGCCCCGGCCTTCGCCGGGGTGGTACAAAAATAGGTACAGCCTTTCCCCCTTGTTCTCCCGCGAAGGCGGGAGCCCAGTCTGGATCCCCGCCTCCGCGTGAACCAAATCTTCTTACGCGATGCCAACCCGCGCTAGTGACACACCCGCCCCCCACCGCCTAAACGGATGGCATGTGGCAGCTTTATCAATTCCCCCTGTGTCCCTTCTCGCGAAAGGTGCGCCTGCTGCTGGGCGAGAAGGGGGTCGGCTACGAACTGGTGCGCGAATCGCCGTGGGATCGCCGCGACGAGTTCATGGACATGAACCCCGCCGGCCAGACCCCGGTGATGGTCGACGCGTCGCGCGGCGTCGCCCCCCTCATCGATTCGATGGCGATCTGCGAATTCTTCGAGGAAACCGTCGAGAAGGCGGCGATGATCAACGGCACCGCGACCAACCGCGCCGAGATCCGCCGGCTGGTCACCTGGTTCGACACGCATTTCTACCGCGACGTCACCGGCCCGCTGCTCCACGAACGCATGGTCAAGCGCCTCGCGCACCGCACCGCGCCCGACGCGAAGGGTTTGCGCGAGGCGATGAAGGCCGCGGTCGGGCATCTCGATTATATGGATTACCTGCTCGATCACCGGAACTGGCTCGGCGGCGCGACGATGAGCCTCGCCGATCTGGCCGCCGCCGCGCAAATCTCGGTCACCGATTATCTCGGCGGGATCGACTGGAAGGGCCATGACCAGACCGCACGCTGGTATCGCGGCTTCAAGAGCCGCCCGAGCTTCCGCCCGCTGCTGTCCGAACGGATGGAGCTGATCTCACCCCCGGCGCACTACGACAATGTCGATTTCTGAACAGATCGCCTATCCCGACTTCGAGAAGGTCGACATCCGTGTCGGCACGATCGTCGAGGCCGAACCCTTCCCCGAAGCGCGCAAGCCCGCGATCAAGCTGCGGATCGATTTTGGTGCGGAGATCGGCGTGAAACGCTCGTCCGCGCAAATCACCGAGCATTATACGCCGGAGACTCTGGTGGGCCGCCAGGTCGCGGCGGTCGTCAACTTCCCGCCGCGCCAGATCGGCCCGATGATGTCGGAAGTCCTGACGCTCGGCTTCCCCGATGCGGACGGGAAGGTCGTGCTGATCTCGCCGACCGGACCGGTCCCGAACGGCGGGCGGCTGTTCTAAACAATAATCGTACCCCGCCAGGGGGAGGTGGCTGGCGCTTGCCAGACGGAGGGGGAGGAAAGCGAAACGGCTGTTCCGTGTCCTCCCCCTCCGTCCCCTTCGGCGACACCTGCTCCTGGCGGGGGAGGATCAGCAGAACCCCAGTGCTTACTGGCGCAGGTCGTTCTGCGTGATCGGCACGATCTTCACCTCGACGCGACGGTTAGCCGCCCGACCCGCATCGGTGTCGTTGGACGCGATCGGCTGCGTCTTGCCGTAGCCACGCGTCCCGATTCGCGCCGCCTGCACGCCGTGGCCCGACAGGTAATCCGCGACCGAGCGCGCGCGACGCTCCGACAGCGTCTGGTTATATGCATCGCTGCCGGTCGAGTCGGTATGCCCGTACACGTCGACATAGGTCTGGTTGTACTGCGACAGCGTATCCGCGACCTGATCGAGCGTCCGCTGGAACTGTGGCTGCACGTTCGCGCTGTCATACGCGAAGGTGATGCCCGACGGGATGTTGAGCACCAGGTCGTCACCCTGGCGGATCACCTGAACATCGGTACCCGCGGTGCGCGCGCGCAGATCGCGCTCCTGCTTGTCCATGTACGCGCCGATGCCCGCACCCGCGAGACCACCGATGCCCGCACCCAGCAGCTTCTCGGTCCGATCATGCCGTCCACCGACCACGTCGCCGAGCAAATAGCCGCCGAGGGCGCCGCCGATGCCGCCCAGGGCTGTCTTCGAGATGGTTTGGCGACCGGTCTCCGGATCGGTGGTGCAGCCGCTCGTGGCGATCAGTGCGGCCAGTGCAGCGCCTGCGAACATCTTGGTTTTCATAGATAATCTCCCTGAGACATGACAAATGACGGTCTTATGCCCGATACGGCCGATAACCCTGTGCCGCGGCGATTGTTCCGCCTGCGCACTGAACCGACCCTGACCATCTTCGCGGCGTAATGTCGACTACGCACACGCTGGTACGCAAGGACGGTTGTGCGACGGACCGTTGTCCTGCAAAGAGCCCTTGAGCCAATGGCACCGCTTCCCCCCTTCCCCTGGATCGACGTCGCGATCATCCTCGCGCTGGTCGCGTTGAACGGCGTGTTCGCGATGAGCGAACTCGCGATCGTCTCCGCGCGCAAGGCACGGCTCGAGGCGATGGCGCGCTCGGGCAAGAAGGGCGCGCGCGCCGCGCTCGTGCTCGCCGCCGACCCCGGCAAGTTCCTCTCGACCGTCCAGATCGGCATCACGCTGATCGGCATTCTCGCAGGCGCCTATTCGGGCTCGAGCCTCGGGATGCCGACTGCGGCGCGATTGCAGGCCTGGGGCCTGTCCGCCTCGACCGCGGAGACCGCCGGATTCGCGATCGTCATCGGCCTGACGACCTATGCCTCGCTGATCATCGGCGAGCTCGTCCCAAAGCAGTTCGCGTTGCGCGCGCCCGAGGCGATCGCCTCGTTCATGGCGCCCGTCATGCGCTGGCTCGCGATCGGCACCGCGCCGATCGTCTGGGTGCTCGATTCGACCAGCGCGCTGATCTTCCGCCTCCTCCGGCTCAACCGCGAGACCGAAGAGCATGTGACGGCCGAAGAGCTTCATCTGATCGTCGCCGAGGCCTCCAAGTCGGGCGTGATCGAGGAGCATGAGCGCTCGATCATCTCGGGTGTGGTGCGGCTGGCGGATCGCCCGGTGCGCGAAGTGATGACGCCGCGTACGGAGATCGACTGGCTCGACTGCGACTGGGGCGCCGACGAGATCCGCGAGACGCTGCTCGCGTCCCAGCACACTCGCTTGCCGGTCGGCGAAGGCTCGATCGACGCGGTCCGCGGCGTCGTCCAGGCGCGCGACATCGCCGCGGCGCTGTTCCGCGGCGAACCGATCGACCTGCGCGCGCTGATGCGCAAAGCGCCGGTCGTGATCGACCAGATCGACGCGATGGACGCACTGCTCGCGCTGCGCGAAGCCGAAGTACCTATGGCGCTGATCCACGACGAATACGGCCATTTCGAAGGGATCGTTACGCCGGCGGACCTGCTCGCGGCGATCGCGGGCGAGTTCAAGTCGGACTCGGATCCCGACGATGCGCCGTCGGTGGTGGTGCGCGACGACGGTTCGCTCCTCGTGGCGGGAACGATGGCGGCCGATTCGCTCGCCGATCGCCTTGGCATCGATCTACCCGAGGACCGGGATTACGCGACCGTCGCCGGGCTCGCGCTGTCGGTGTTCAGGCACCTGCCGGGCGAGGGCGAGAGCTTCGTCGAACAGGGCTGGAAGTTCGAGATCGTCGATCTCGACGGCCGGCGGATCGACAAGCTGCTGGTAAGCGAAGTCTGAGGGTCTAGCGCGGCGCGAGTAAGGTCGAACACGGCGTCTCCGTTCTGCACCACCCCGGCAAAGGCCGGGGCCCAATTGGCAAGGCCGCAGTAACGAAGCGCAGTCCCTAGTTTGCGATGTTCCCCAATTGGACCCCGGCCTCCGCCGGGGTGGTGATTGGGTAGGGTGGGTATTAGCTCTTCACTCAGGTGCTCGTGCCTCACGCGCCGAGGACCCCCTGATCCCACAATCCGTTCGTCCAGAGTAGCTGCTGAGCTCCTCGAAGCGGCGTACCGAAGGATGGGTTGGCGCGCGGAACCTATGCTTCGATACGAGCCCTCGATACGCTCCTTACGGAGCTACTCGGTCTCTACTCAGCACGAACGGGGAGGGAGGGCAGGGGAGGGAAGACGAGCCCGTTCGGGTCCGTCCCCTTCTACTGACCAGTTTCGGCCACCGGCTTTGCATCAACCGCCGGCGTCTCGACCATCGGAGCCTTCTCAGGCACCTCCGAAACCGGCCGCGCCCCAGGCTCCAGATCGCTCGGCACGAACGGCACCACGCTCGGCGGCGGGCCCGACATCCCCGCCGGATCGCCCTCGACCCGTCCGTGGAGATGGTCGATCTCCGCCTGGCGCCGGTTCAGATAGAATGCGCGCGTCGCCGCATACGGATCGGGCGAGTTGTCGTGCAGGTCCTTCAGCGTCTGGTCGAATTCCGAGCGATGATCGAGCGCACCGAGGATACCCGCGGGGATCGCATACGCCGTGCTGGTGAACGGCTTGCCGATGCCGACCGGCAGGATCAGCCGATCGATCGCGCCACCGAACAGATCGCGGATCGTGGTCGGCCCGACCAGCGGCAGGAACAGGAACGGCCCGTTCTTCACGCCGTAATAGCCGAGCGTGTTGGCGAACCCGTTCGAGCGGCGCGGCAAATGGAACGGCTTCTTCTTGGC
This sequence comes from Sphingomonas sp. OK281, assembly GCF_900115295.1. Classification (GTDB taxonomy): domain Bacteria; phylum Pseudomonadota; class Alphaproteobacteria; order Sphingomonadales; family Sphingomonadaceae; genus Sphingomonas. Next base: position 104,685 of record NZ_FOVZ01000006.1, read on the forward strand.
GACGTCGAGCACGCCGGCCACGCCGATCGTCGTGTTGATCGCGAACCGCCCGACCGTCTCCGCCGCCTTGCCCGGCTTGAACTGGAGCAGGAAGTTCAGGAAGACGATCGGCTCGCGCAGATTGTAGAGGAAATTGTGGATGCCGCGCCGGATCGGGCTCGGCACGGTCTTCTTGTAGGTCCGCGCGACCGGGCCGATCACCGCGTCGTCGACCTTCTGCGTCACCGCGAACGACTCGGCGTTGACCGCGCGCAGCGGATCGCCCGCGCTCTCCTTGCGGCCGGTGACGATGATGTCGTTGGGAGCCCGCTGGGCGGGCGGCGTCCCCAGGGGCGCGGGGCCCACTGGCGGAATGTCCTGCGTCGGCAGCCCCTGAGCGACAATCTCGATCGCGGGCAGCGACGCGGCCAGGGCAAGCGGTGAAACCGCCATCGACGCGACCGGCTGGAAGTCATCCGCGAACGGCGACGGCACCGCACCGGGCAGCGCCACGCGCGCACCGACGCCGGGCAACGACATAGGCGCGGCCGTCACGTGAACGGGGGCAGCCGTCAACAGCATTGCGCTCATCGTTACCAGCATGTGCACTCATCGCCCTGTTATCGGCCGCTCTCCTACATCGAGATGCGACGCGCACGACATGCCCGTCGGCGCGCGTGGAGCATAGAGCCAATCGTCATCCACGCGAGCGGATCGCGGTTAACCGATCGCGCCGCGATCGCGTCCGGAGCCGTGCCGCGCGATCGCGTCGCCTAGAGCTTGCCGAACACCGCCTCGAAACCGGCCTTGTCGCCGGCCGCCAGCAACCGCGCCTGCTCGATCCAGCGATCGCGACCCATTCGCCCGGTAAAGTTGCCGAGTTGCGCGTCGATGCGCTGCGCCTCGCTCTCCGACAGCGTCGCCATCTGGCCGACCGTCGAGACGCCAAGCGCATCGAGCTGCGCGGCGACCTTCGGCCCGAGCCCCTTCAACTGCGTGACGGGATCGTCCGCATAGGACTGCGCCGGCACGGCCGGTGCGATCGGAGCCGGCGCTGCGACTTCGGTCGCTGGGCTGGCCTCCAACGGTGACGCGGCTGCGATCGGCTCGTCCGCCAGCCTCTCGGGCGTCGCTACGTCGTCGCCTGGTGCGTCTGCTACCGGCTGTATCGGCGATGGCGCAGAGGCGGCGACAGGGCTGGGTGCCGGCGCGCTGGGGGTAGACGGAGTCTCCTGCGGCGGTTCGGGCGCCCGAGCCGCCGGTACCGGCGAGGGAGCAGGAGCAGGCGCAACCGTCTGGGTCTGGCGTTGGGACTGCTCGATCTTGCGCTCGTCGGCGACGGGATCCGCCGCGACCGGTTCGGGTGCGACGCCTGCCTCCTCGGCGTGCGCGATCACCTCGTGCGACGCCTTGGTGCGGCTGCGCTTGGCCTTGATGCCCCACAGCAGCCCGATGATGACAAGGACCGCCAGCACCGCGATGATCGCGAAGTGGATCGCGGTCAGAGTCCCGATGCCGTCAGGCAATAGGCTGAGGCCCGAGGCGGAGGTCGAGGAAGTTTCGTTCATTCCCATACCGTAGCGTCACCCGCGAAGGGCGGCGAGACCTAATCCGCGCAGCACCGTCACCGTTCAGTCGTTCGACGGTGCCGGACGATTGTCGCCGCGCGCGGCCAGATCGGTCAGTTGCAGGAATTCCTGCCGCCAATAGCCGTCCGCATGGCTCGCCAGCGTGCGCATGTCCGCATAGCCGTAACGGCTCAGATACGGATCGCCGCGCAGCTTCTGTCCGAACGCCGCCACCGCCGTCGCGAAGGCGAAGTCACCTGTCGGTGCGGCGGCACTGCGGACCAGGGATGCGGGGACCGGCCGAACGATCTCTCGCGACATCGTCCCGTCGGGCAGCTTGTAGCGCAGCTTGACCACCGCCAGTTCGGTCCCGGCCGAGGGCGCTGCCGCCGCCCGGTTCGCAGGATAGCGCCGCGCCGGCACCCAGCCCTTAGCGCCGACCGGCACGACCTCGTACAAGGCAGTCACCTGGTGCCCCGCGCCGATATCGCCGGCATCGACCGCGTCGTTGGTGAAGTCCTCTTCCTTCAACGCGCGGTTTTCATAGCCGATCAGCCGGTATTCGCTGGCCATTGCGGGGTTGAACTCGACCTGCACCTTCACGTCCTTGGCGATCGTGACGAGCGTCGCGGACAGTTCGTCCTCCAGCACCTTCTTCGCCTCCAGCGCGCTGTCGATATAGGCGTAGTTGCCGTTGCCGACATCGGCGATCCGCTCCATCATCGCCTCGTTGTAATTGCCCGTGCCGAAGCCGAGCGTGGTCAGCGTGATGCCATCGTCGCGGTTTGTCTTGACCAGCGCCTCCAGCGCCTTCGTGTCGCTGATCCCGACGTTGAAGTCGCCATCGGTCGCGAGGAAGATCCGGTTGACGCCACCCTTGCGGAAATTCGCGCGCGCCGTTGCATAGGCGAGCGCGATGCCTTCGCCGCCGGCAGTCGAACCGCCTGCGCTGAGGCAGTCGAGCGCGGCCTTGACGTAGCCCTTGTTGGCAGTCGGTTCGAGGACGATGCCGCTATTGCCCGCATAGACCACGATCGACACCCGGTCGGCCGGTTCGAGGCGGTCGGCGAGCCCCATCAGCGCAGCTTTCACCAGCGGTAGCTTGTCGGGTTCGTTCATCGATCCGGACACGTCGACCAGGAAGACGAGGTTCGCCGGCGGGCGCGTCGCACCGCTCACGTCATACCCGCGCAGGCCGATGCGAAGCAGCCGCGTCTCCGTGTTCCACGGGGTCCGCGCGACATCGGTCGTCACGCTGAACGGCACCGCGCGATCGGTCGGGCGCGGATAATCGTAGCGGAAATAGTTGATCATCTCCTCGGTCCGCACCGCGTCCGCAGGCGGCGTCTCCCCCTTCGTCAGGAAGCGGCGGACGTTGGCGTAGGAGCCGGTGTCGACATCGACCGAGAAGGTGGAGACCGGGTTCGTCGCGACCTGCTGTACCGCGGCCACCGCCCGGCCATCATAGCGCTCGGTGTTCTCGGGCGATCCGAAGGGCGCGGACCGTTGCATCGCGAAGCTCTGGGTGACCGGTGCCATGCGCGCACCGGGCGCCGCGGGCGCCATCATCGGCACTGGCGCGGGCGGCGGCGGCGGGGGCGGGGGAGGCGGCGGTGGCGGTCCCGGGGGTGGGGGAACGACACTGGACCCCGTGACGACGATGTTGCGTCCCGCGCGGACCGACCCACGCACATCGGGATCGGTCACGCGGCATCGCACCGGAGAATCATTGCCGACGGTAGATGGCCTGGCGATCTGTATGGGCGGTAGGGGCGCCGCCGACGTCAGGGTCAGTGCGACGATGGCAAGCGACGGTACGGACACGATGCGCATCGCAACCACTCTCCCGGATGATATAGTCCAGGAGAGTGTCACGTCGCCCGAGTCCGTTCAAGCGGCCCGTTCCCGCCCCCCTAGCTCAAGCCCCGCGCGCGATCTCGCGCCAGCCGATGTCGCGTCGGTAGAAGCCTTCCGCGAAATCGATCGCCTCGACCGCGCGATAGGCGTTGGCCTGCGCCGTCGCGACGTCGTCGCCGGTCGCCGTCACGGCCAGTACGCGCCCGCCCGATGCGACCAGTCCGCCGTCCTCAAGTCTAGTGCCAGCGTGGAACACCGTGCCGCCCGCAGCCCGCGCGGAATCCAGCCCAACGATCGATCCGCCAGACTTGGGAGTCCCGGGATACCCCTCCGCCGCCATCACCACCGTTAGCGCGGTCTCGTCGCTGAACTGTGCCGGCGGCATATCGCCGAGACGCCCTTCCGCGGTCGCCAGCATCGTCGCCAGCAGGTCGCCCTGGAACCGCATCATCAGCACCTGCGTCTCCGGATCGCCGAACCGCGCGTTGTACTCGATCAGCTTGGGCCCCTGCGGCGTCAGCATCAGCCCTGCGTACAGCACGCCCGAGAACGGCATGCCCTCCGCCGCCATCGCCGCCACGGTCGGCGCGACGATCTCGTCGATCGCGCGCTTCTCCAGCGCGGGCGTCAGGACGAGGGCAGGGCTGTACGCGCCCATCCCGCCGGTGTTCGGGCCGGTATCGCCTTCGCCGACCCGCTTGTGATCCTGCGCGGACCCGAACGGCATCAGCGACACGCCGTCGGTCAGCACGAAGAGGCTCGCCTCCTCGCCTTCGAGGAACTCCTCGATCACCGCCTCGACTTCCCCGTCGGCGAACAGCGCATCGAGCGCGGCATCGGCTTCGGCCGCGCTGAACGCGATCACCACGCCCTTGCCCGCGGCGAGGCCGTCCGCCTTGATGACCACCGGCAGCGAGAAGGTACGGGCAAGCGCGATATCCGCCTCTTCGCGGCTCTTCACGCGGACATAGCCCGCGGTCGGAATGCCGGCGCGCAGGCACAGGTCCTTGGTGAAGCCCTTCGACCCCTCAAGCTGCGCCGCCGCCTTCGACGGCCCGAACACGGGGACGTCCGCTGCGCGCAGCGAGTCCGCCAGTCCGTCGACCAACGGCGCCTCGGGTCCGATCACGACCAGCCCGACCTCATGCTCGCGGACGAACGTCACCACCGCGCTATGATCCGTCGCATCGAGCGGCACGAGCGTCGCAACACGCGCTATCCCGGGGTTGCCCGGCGCGGCATACAGCGTATCGAGACCGCGAGATTGCACCAGCTTCCACGCGAGCGCATGTTCGCGCCCCCCCGAGCCCAGCAGCAGGACGTTCATGCCCGATCCCTTTTCCGATGAATTGTCCAGCGACATGGTGGCAAACATGGGGCGGCTGGTAGCCGAGCAAGTCCCCGGCGACAACGCACTGGCGATGTCGGTTGGCGAACTCGCGTTCAAGCTGAAGCGGATGGTCGAGGGCGAATTCGGCCATGTCCGGCTGCGCGGCGAGATCTCGGGCTGGAAGCGCGTCGCGTCCGGGCATTGCTACATGTCCCTCAAGGACGACCAGGCGGTGATCGACGGCGTCATCTGGAAGGGCAATGCGTCGAGCCTCGCCTTCGTGCCGCAGGACGGCATCGAGGTGATCGCGACCGGCAAGCTCACCACCTATCCCGGCCGCTCGAAATACCAGATCGTCATCGAGCGGATGGAGCTGGCCGGTGCCGGCGCGCTGATGGCGCTGCTCGAGAAACTGAAGGCGAAACTCGCGGGCGAGGGGCTGTTCGACGGCACGCGGAAGAAGCGCCTGCCGTTCATGCCGAAGGTGATCGGCGTCGTCACCTCGGGCACCGGCGCAGTGATCCGCGACATCCTCCACCGCCTCGAGGATCGCTGCCCGACCCACGTCATCGTCTGGCCGGTCAAGGTACAGGGCGAGGGTTCCGCCGCCGAGATCGCCGCTGCGGTGCGCGGGTTCGACGCGATTGCGCCCGGCGGCCCGGTGCCGCGTCCCGACCTCGTCATCGTCGCGCGCGGCGGTGGCTCCGTCGAGGATCTGTGGTCGTTCAACGAGGAAGTCGTCGTTCGCGCGGTCGCCGCCTGCACGATCCCGATCATCTCCGCGGTCGGCCACGAGACCGACACCACCTTGTGCGACTTCGCCGCTGACCTGCGCGCGCCGACGCCGACCGCCGCGGCCGAGATCGCGGTGCCGGTGCTCGCCGACTTGCGGCTGACGATCGACAGCCACCGCAATCGCACCGAGCGCTGTGCGCGGCGCCATGTCGAGCGCGGTCGCGAACGGCTCGATGCGCTGGCGCGGTTGCTCCCGAAGCGCGACCAGTTGCTCGGGCCGCAACGTCAGCGCGCCGACGACTTTGGTCAGCGGCTGGATCGCGGGCTGGAGCGTAGGCTTACCCTCGCGCGCGGCAGTCTCGATCGCTCGGGCGCCGCACTCCGTCCCGCCACGTTGGAACGCAAGCTCGAAGCGAAACGCGCGCAGCTCGATGCGACGTGGCGGCTCGTCCAGTCGCTCAACCCCGACGCGATCCTCGACCGCGGCTATGCCCGAGTCACCGCCCGCCCCGGCGGCGAGACGCTCGCATCTGCCGCGTCGGCGCGCGATGCTGGCACGCTGACGCTCCACTTCCGCGACGGTGTGGTGGACGCGATGACGGATACCGGTCTTGAGCGCCCCGCCGCCAAAACCTATGCTGCCCCCAAGGCGAAGCCCGCGTCGGACACGGCGCCGCGCCAGCCGACCCTGCTGTAAAGAAGACCCGCAATGCTGATGTCCAACTCCGACCGCGCCGCGCGGCTGCACTATATGGCGAACGGTTTCCGCGTGCTCAGCCCCGGTGACCACGTCGCCTGCGCCGCGACCGGCCACCGCATCGCGCTCGAGGACCTGCGGTACTGGAGCGTCGCGCGGCAGGAAGCCTACGCCACCGCCGCCGCCGCCAGCGAAGCGATGGCGCCGCGATGAAGCCGGGCGGTGCCGCGCTGGCGCGGGCGGCGGCGCTTGCGCTGCTGACAGCGACGACCGCCACCGCCCAGATCGTGCCCCCGCCGACGTTCGTGCCCCCGCCGCCGACTGCCCGCGCGTCTACGTTCCGATGGACCGGTACGTTGAGCCAGGGCGGCCTGATCCTCGGCACGGCGCCCGCCGGTACGCGCACCGTCACACTGAACGGCAAGCCGATCACGCTATCTCCCGACGGCCGCTTCATCGCCGGTTTCGACCGGGACGCGGGGCCTCAGGCATCATTGACTGCAACCTTGGCCGACGGCCGCGCCGTCACCCAGCCGCTTGCGATCGCGCCGCGCGCCTGGCGGATCGAGCGCCTCGACACGCTCCCGAAATTCCCGGCGCCCGACCCGGTCTTCGCACAACTCCGCCCGCCCGAACTCGCGCAGATCGTCGCCGCCCGCGCGCGCACCACCGATGCACAAGGCTGGAGACAGTCCTTCGTCTGGCCCGCGACCGGCCGCATCTCCGGCCTGTTCGGATCGCAGCGCGTCTACAAGGGCGAACCCGGCAGCTATCATTCGGGCACCGACGTCGCGATCCCGACCGGCACGATCGTCACCGCGCCTGCCGACGGCGTCGTGATCCTCGCCGCCGATCACCCGTTCACGCTGGAGGGCAACCTCCTGATGCTCGACCACGGCATGGGTCTCAACAGCGCATTCCTGCATCTCCCCCGCATCGACGTGAAGCCCGGCGACCATGTCCGCCAAGGCCAGCCGATCGGCGCTTCCGGCATGACCGGCCGCGCCACCGGCCCGCACCTCCACTGGGCACTCCGCTGGAACGACGCCAAGCTCGACCCAATGCTCGTCGCGGGTGCGATGCGGTAACGGGTGTGCCTCATTTTGTTACACGCTCGGGCATCGCAGTTTAAAATTGTTGCACAGCCTCCGCCGATACACCTATTTTCGTGTCATTTAAGACACTAGTGTTTCGCAAATGACGCGCCGTGTCGGGACGCGTCTTTACACGACATTGGTGCAGCTTCATCCTCCGCACATATCCTCGAAGTCAGGCAATGGCAGTCGAGGAAGTTTCCGCAGCGGATCGTCAGGGCGACCGTTGCGGGCATTGTAAGGGGATTTACATGGTTACGACTTCTCGCTTTATGTCGAAGGCGCTGCTGCTTGCGGCTGCCACGCCGCTTGCGTTGATTATTTCGACGACGGCCGGTCTGGCACAGGACGCCACGACAGCTCCTCAAGCACCCGCCGCGGCCACCGACGCACCTGCGACATTGGCCCAACCCGCGCCGACGCAGGACACCGCCGCGGAAGCCGGTCAGGACATCGTCGTCACTGGTTCGCTGTTCCGCCGTACCGATACCGAGACGCCGTCGCCGGTCACCGTGCTGACGACGCAGACGCTGCAGCGCGCGGGTATCACCAACATCAACGATGCGGTCCGTTCGATCTCGGCCGATGGCGCCGGCTCGATTTCGACCGGGTTCCAGAACGGCTTCTCGGCCGGCGGCGCCGCGGTGTCGCTGCGTGGCCTCGGCGTATCGTCGACGCTCGTGCTGATCGACGGCCTGCGTTCGACCAACTTCCCGCTCAACGACGATGGCCATAACGCCTATGTCGATCTCAACTCGATCCCGTTCAGCGCAGTCGAGCGGATCGAAGTGCTGAAGGACGGCGCCTCGTCGAGCTACGGCGCGGATGCGATCGGCGGCGTCGTCAACATCATCATGAAGAAGCACGTCGTCGGCGTGTCGGGCACTGCCGAGGGCGGCATTTCCGAGCTTGGCGACGGTGGCCGCTACCGCGCCAACCTCACCGCCGGTATCGGCGACTATGACCGTCAGGGCTTCAACTTCTACGTCAACGGCGAGTACCAGAAGGACAACGCGATCTCGGTCAGCGATCGCGGCTTCCCGTTCAACACGCTCGATCTGAGCTCGATCGGCGGCGTCGACGGCAACGCCGCGGATAGCTCGTTGACCACGGCAACGATCAACGCGGTCGTACGTCGCTCCTCGCAGACGGATCTCAACAACCCGTATGCCGGTGGTACGGCGGCCACCGGGACGTATACGTCGCTCAACCTCAACTGCGCCAATGGCACCTACACGGTGGCCGGGGCAGCCGGTGGTACCGCGTGCAAGCACGACAACACCCGGGAATACGTCCAGATCCAGCCGGCGCAGGAGCGTTACGCGTTCTCGAGTCGTCTCAGCCTGAAGATCTCCGACGACATCGAAGGCTATGTGTCGGGCAGCTATTCGCACAACCAGGTCGTCACCAAGACGCGGCCCCCCAGTGCGATCCGCCAGACCCAGCCCTATGGTGCGTCGCCGGCCCTCGCATCGAACAATCCGGGTATCGTCCTGCCGGTGTATGTCTGCTCGGCGGGCATCAATTGCGTGACGGCGGCCGATCGCCAGCTCAACACGACCAACAACCCCTATGCGGCAGCGTACGCCAACGATCCCACCAATGGTGCGGCGCGCATCTATTATCTGTTCGGCGATCTTCCCGCGAGCCAGATCCGCACCAACGAAGTCATCCGCGGGGCTGCCGGCCTGCGCGGCAGCTTCGAGGGCGGCTGGAACTGGCAGGTCGATGCGGTCGGTGCGAAGGATAACCTGAACATCGATTCGCTCGGCGTGATCAACATCGCCGGGCTGAAGCAGGCGATCAACACGGGGGCATACAACTTCGCCAATCCGTCGCTGAACAGCCAGGCGACGCGTGACCTCGTCGCGCCGCGCTTCTCGGTGGGATCGCACACTTCGCTCGCATCGCTCGATGCGTCGGTCAGCAAGCAGCTGTTCGACCTTCCGGGCGGCCCGCTCCAGGTCGCCGTCGGTGGCCAGATCCGTCACGAGGTCGAGGAGAATAACAGCCTCAACGCGAACCTCGATCGCTACGCCAACACGTCGGCCGCTTTCGGATCGCACACCGTGTCCGCCGGCTATTTCGAGATCAACGCGCCGGTCCTGCGCACGCTCGAGATCAACGGTTCGGGCCGCTACGATCACTATTCGGAAGGCTTCAGCAACTTCTCGCCGAAGATCGGTGCGAAGTTCACGCCGATCAAGGAGATCGCGATCCGCGGGACCTATTCGAAGGGCTTCCGCGCTCCGACCTTCGCCGAGAACAACGCACGGTCGAGCTATGCCGGGTTCGTCACGGTAACGCCGCCATGCAGCTTCATCCTCGCGCATGGTGGTTCGGGGACGCTTGCATCGTGCCAGGCCAACGGCAATCCGTATAACTTGGCCTACAGCCTTGGTTCGGGATTCACCGGCAATCCCGATCTGAAGCCTGAGAAGTCGCGCAGCTTCACGGGCGGCGTCGTAGTCCAGCCGACGCCTTGGTTCAGCTTCACGGTCGATTACTACAACATCAAGAAGACCAACGTGATCGTCACGGGTCCTCAGTCGTCCGACGCCCGGGCCGCCTATTTTGCCGGTACACCTTTGCCCACCGGCTACACGGTGTCGGCGGTCGACGCGATCGATCCACTCTACCCGAACGCTCTGCCTCGCGTGCTCATCATCAACGCACCGTACGTGAACGCGGCGAGCCAGTCGGTGTCGGGTATCGATCTCGGGGCGAACTTGAATGTGCCACTCGGTGGCGAGGCGCGCTTCATCAGCCGCATCGACGTGACGCGCCTGTTCAAGTACAACGTCGACAATGGCGATGGCGTCGTTCAGAAGTATGCCGGTACGCTTGGACCGTACGAACTGTCGTCGGGTGCGGGCACGCCGCGGATCCGCGGCAACTGGCAGAACACGCTGCAGGTCGGCGCAGTGTCTCTGACCGCGACCACCTACTACGTGTCGCGGATCAAGGCGGTCGCCGCAGATGAAGTCGCTCCGGACGACAATGGCGATATCGACCTGAGCTGCGCCAACAATCTGTACGGGACCGGCGATAAGTTCTGCTACATCAAGCGCTTCATCTACGCCGATCTGAACGTCTCGGTCGAAGTGAACGACAAGTTCTCGTTCAACTTCAACGTCGGTAACTTCACCAACGAAAAGGCTCCGGTCGCACCGGCATCCTATTCGGGCACGAACTACCTGCCGACCTGGCATTATGCCGGCGTCATCGGTCGTACCTTCCGCGCTGGTGCGAACTTCAAGTTCTAAGCTCCGACTGCGGCTAAGAAGAAGGGCGGCTTCCTCGCGGGAGCCGCCCTTTTTCGTTATGCGACGATCAGCACCAGCTTGCCGTCGCCCTCGTCGACCTTGACGGTCGAGCCGTCCTTCACCTCGCCGCGCAGGATCATGTCGGCGAGCGGATCCTGCAGATAGCGCTGGACCGCGCGCTTCAGCGGCCGAGCGCCGTACACGGGGTCGTATCCGACGCGACCGAGCCACGCTCGCGCGGCATCCGTCAGATCGAGCACGATCTTGCGATCCGCCAGCAGCTTGTCGACGCGCGACACCTGGATGTCGACGATCGGCGCCATGTGCGACTGGCCGAGGCGGTGGAACAGGATCACCTCGTCGAGCCGGTTGAGGAACTCGGGCCGGAAATGCGACCGGACGATCTCCATCACCTGCGGCTCGACCGACGACACGTCGTCGCCCTCCGCCATGTTCGCCAGATACTGGCTGCCGAGGTTGCTCGTCAGGATGATCAGCGTGTTGCTGAAATCCACCGTGCGCCCCTGGCCATCAGTCAGCCGCCCGTCGTCGAGCACCTGCAACAGCACGTTGAACACGTCGCCATGCGCCTTCTCGACCTCGTCGAACAGGATGACCTGGTACGGACGCCTGCGCACCGCCTCGGTCAGCACGCCGCCCTCCTCATAGCCGACATAGCCCGGAGGCGCACCGATCAGCCGCGCGACCGCGTGCTTCTCCATGAACTCGCTCATGTCGATGCGGACCATCGCGCTGGGGTCGTCGAACAGGAACTCCGCCAGCGCCTTGGTCAGCTCGGTCTTGCCGACGCCGGTCGGTCCGAGGAACAGGAACGAGCCCAGCGGCCGGTTCGGATCCTGCAACCCCGCACGTGCGCGCCGCACCGCAGTCGACACCGCCTTCACCGCATGCGCCTGGCCGATCACGCGCTTGCCGATCGTCGCTTCCATCGCGAGCAGCTTGTCGCGCTCGCCCTGCAGCATCCGTTCGACCGGGATGCCGGTCCAGCGGCTGACCACGCCGGCGATGTCGTCGGCGGTCACTTCCTCGCGCAGCATCGCGCCCTTGGTCGCCCCCGCCGCCTCGTCGAGCTGGCGCTGCAACCCCGGGATCGTACCGTAGGAAAGCTCGCCCGCCTTGGCGAGATCGCCAGACCGTTGCGCCTGCTCGAGCTCCAGCCGCGCGGCATCGAGCTGTTCCTTCACCCGCGCCTCGGCGTTGATCTTGTCCTTCTCGCCCTTCCAGCGCGTCGTCAATTCGGCGGATTGCTCCTCCAGGTTGACGAGTTCGCCCTCCAGCGTGTCGAGCCGGTCGACCGACGCGTCGTCGGTCTCGCGCTTCAACGCCTCGCGTTCGATCTTGAGCTGTATGATCCGCCGGTCGAGATTCTCGATCGCCTCGGGTTTCGACTCCACCTCCATGCGGATCCGCGAGGCGGCCTCGTCCATGAGATCGATCGCCTTGTCGGGCAGGAAGCGATCGGTGATGTAGCGGTTGGACAGCGTCGAGGCGGCGACGATCGCGCCGTCGGTGATCCGCACGCCGTGGTGCAGCTCGTACTTCTCCTTTAGCCCGCGCAGGATCGAGATGGTGTCCTCGACGGTCGGTTCGCCGACCATCACCGGCTGGAACCGTCGCTGCAACGCCGGGTCCTTCTCGACATATTTCCGGTATTCATCGAGCGTGGTCGCGCCAACGCAGTGCAGTTCGCCTCGAGCCAGTGCCGGCTTGAGTAGATTGCCCGCGTCCATCGCGCCCTCGGATTTGCCCGCGCCGATCAGCTGGTGCATCTCGTCGATGAACAGGATGATGTCGCCCTCGGCGGCCTTCACCTCGTCGAGCACGCCCTTCAGCCGCTCTTCGAACTCGCCCCGATATTTCGCGCCGGCGATGAGGGAGCCAAGATCGAGCGACATCAGCCGGCGGTCCTTCAGCGTATCCGGCACGTCGCCATTGGCGATCCGTAGCGCGAGCCCCTCGGCGATCGCGGTCTTGCCGACGCCGGGTTCGCCGATCAGCGCGGGGTTGTTCTTGGTGCGGCGCGCGAGGATCTGGATGGTGCGGCGGATCTCCTCGTCGCGACCGATGACCGGATCGAGCTTGCCGTCACGCGCCGCCTGGGTGAGATCGCGCGCGAATTTCTTGAGCGCATCATAGCGATCCTCGGCGCCCGCGGTGTCGGCGGACCGACCCTGCCGCAGGCCGTTGATTGCGGTGTTGAGTCCCTCGGGCGTCACGCCGCCGGCCTTCAACGCCTTGCCCGCCGCGGTGTTGAGCGACAGTGCGAGCGCAACCAGCAGGCGTTCGACGGTGACGAAGCTGTCGCCCGCCTTGCTCGCGATCTGCTCGGCCTGGTCGAGCACGCGCACCGCATCGTTGTCGATTCCCGGCGTGGTCTGCGCGCCGGAGCCTGAGACGACGGGGATCTTCGCAAGCGCGAGATCGGTCTCGGACGTCGCGCGCTTGGCGTCGCCACCAGCGGCTGCAATCAGCCCGGCAGCCATGCCCTGTTCGTCTTCCAGCAGTGCCTTCAGCAGATGCTCTGGCGCGATCCGCTGGTGGTTCATGCGGATCGCGACGGTCTGCGCGGATTGCAGGAAGCCCTTCGCGCGGTCGGTGAATTTGTCGATGTTCATGACGAATTCCTGTGGAAAGTTTCGGTGTTGGCCAAAAGATGGTGTTGTATTTGGGCAACACAAGAGGCGGGCGCAGGTCGGATGCTAGGGCCCGCGCGAGGCATCCGGAATAGCGTTTATTGTCGGTATCGAAGCGCCGCCGTCATCGCTACGTTCAGGTTCGCATGCTATATGCAGCGCGTGTCCACAGCGCTTCCCCATACCTACGCCATCGGCATCGAGCCGGCCGACATCGACTTCATGGGTCACGTCAACAACGCGAACTATCTGAAGTGGGTACAGGCCGCGGTGATCGACCATTGGCAGCGCCTCGCGCCTGCCGAGGCGGTGGCTGGGCACCTCTGGGTCGCGTTGAAGCACGAGATCACGTATCGGAAGCCGGCGTTCCTGGACGACGACGTCATCGCGACGGTGTTGCTAGAGAAGGTCCAGGGTGCGCGCGCATTTTACGAGACGATCATCAAGCGCGGCGAGGATGTGCTCGCCGAGGTGAAGTCGAGCTGGTGCTGTCTCGATGCGGAAACGCTGCGGCCGTCGCGGTTGGCGAACAGCGTGGTCGAACACTTCTTCCCGAAGGACCCGGCGGCGGCTATCTAGTTCGTCATTCCCGCGGAGGCGGGAACCCATATTGGCTGACGTTTGCGATCGTCAGGACAGTCCGAGGGTATGGATCCCCGCCTACGCGGGGATGACGGATTTATGGGTGCGACGGTTAAATGACCTCGTACGGCACCGCCCCGCGCCGGTCCGGGTCAACACGGATATCGCTCGCCGCTGGCGGAAACGCACGCTGGTCGCAATCCGTCCGCAAGCAAACGCGGCACGAAGACCCGATCGGCGTCGCGATCCCCCCGGTCCCCAGCGCATCAGCATAGATGAACTCCGACGCATTCGCCTCCTCGCACCCCAGCGCCACCGCATAGCGCCGCGCCGGCCGCGTGTACGTCTCGGACGGCTTCACCAGACCCTTCGCCATCGAGACATAGCGGATGCCGTCGGTCGTCTCGATCAGCTGCGTCAGGATGCGGTCGGGGATCGCCACCGCCTCGTGCACGATCCACAACGGACACGCCCCCCCGAACCGCGCGAACTGCAATCGCGTGGCGGAGTGCCGCTTCGTAATGTTCCCCGCCATGTCGACCCGGCAGAAGAAGAACGGGATGCCCAGTGCGCCGGGGCGCTGCAACGTCGAGAGCCGGTGGCAGGTTTGCTCGAAACTCGTCCCGAAGATCCGCCGCAACCGGTCGATGTCGTGACGCACGCTCCGCGCCTCCGTCCGGAAGCGGGTGTAGGGCATGACGATCGCCCCGGCCGCGTAGTTTGTCAGCCCCGCGGTCAGCAGCGCGCGCGCGGTTTCCGACGCCATCTCCGACGCCGAGACGATTCCGCCAATGACGTCTCCGAACTCGTGCCGCGCGACTTGGTGCGCGAGCGAGAACAGGGTGGTCTCGCCCGGCTGCGACCCGTCGAGCCTTAGGGTCGCGCCGTCGTAATCGCGCAACGGGGCCGCGAGCGCACCCGAGATCGCAACCGCCACACCTCTCGCCGCCAGCCGAGCCTCCAGCGCCGCGATGCGGTCCGCGCCCAAAGTCTCGCCGATCTCCTCCGCCCGCCGGTCGAGCGCATCGACATAATTGCCCGCCGCATGAAACCAGTCGCGCACGTCCTCCCACGGCAGCAACCCCGGCGCCCCCGATCCCGCTACCAGCCGGTCGTCGAGCGCCCGCAACTGCTCCTGCGCGCGCCGATACGCATCGTGCATCGCGACGAGGCGCTGTGCCAAGAGCGGCTGATGCTTCACTGCGCGGCGCACCGCGCTCTCATCGAGTGCAGGTGCCTCCACACTCGTATCCGACACCGCCTCCAGCGTCGCGATCAGCAACGCGGTATCGTCCGCCGCATCTATGCTCCCCCAATCCGCCGGAAACTCACGCGCGAGCGTGATCAGCACGCCTTCCGTCACCGGCCGGTCGCCATTCTCGATCTGCGAGAGATAGCTCACCGACAGGTCGATCCGAGCGGCCATCGCCGCCTGGCTGATCCCGAGCACGCGGCGCAGGTCGCGCAGGCGGTGTCCGACGAAGAGGCGACGTGCGGGCAGGGTCATCCCTCCGCTTAGTTTGCAAACATCACGTCGGCAAGTTTGCAACATTGCATTTGCGCATCGCATCCCGCTCTGTGAAGGCAATCAGCAGGACGGAGAGACGATGTCATCGACGATCGAAGAGCTTGAACGCCGCCGCGAAGCCGCCAGAGTCGGCGGAGGCCTCAAGCGGATCGCAGCGCAGCACGCCAAGGGTAAGCTCACCGCGAGGGAACGCCTTGACGTGCTGCTGGACGAGGGATCGTTCGAGGAGCTCGACATGTATGTCGAGCATAACTGCGTCGATTTCGGCATGCAGGACCAGGTGATCCCTGGCGACGGCGTGGTCACCGGCTCGGGCACGATCAACGGCCGCCTCGTCTTCGTCTTCAGCCAGGATTTCACCGTGTTCGGCGGATCCTTGAGCGAGCGTCATGCGCAGAAGATCTGCAAGGTGATGGACAGCGCGATGAAGGTCGGCGCGCCGATCATCGGCCTCAACGACAGCGGCGGCGCGCGCATCCAGGAGGGGGTCGCCTCGCTCGGCGGCTATGCGGAAGTGTTCCAGCGCAACGCGCTCGCCAGCGGCGTCGTGCCGCAGCTCTCGCTCATCATGGGCCCGTGCGCAGGCGGCGCGGTCTATTCTCCCGCGATGACCGACTTCATCTTCATGGTGAAGGATTCGAGCTACATGTTCGTCACCGGCCCCGACGTGGTCAAGACGGTGACCAATGAGGTCGTGACGCAGGAGGCGCTCGGCGGCGCGGTGACGCACACCACCAAGACGTCGGTCGCCGACAACGCGTTCGAGAACGACATTGAAGCACTGCTCGCGGCGCGCGATTTCTTCGATTTCCTGCCTGCGTCGAACCGTGAGGGCGTGCCCGAGCGGCCGACCGCGGACGAGTGGGATCGGATCGAGGAGAGCCTCGACACGCTGATCCCGGCGTCGGCGAACCAGCCCTACGACATGCACGAGCTGATCCGGAAGACCGTCGACGAAGGCGATTTCTTCGAGACGCAGCCGGCGCATGCGGCCAACATCATTACCGGCTTCGGCCGCATCGAAGGCCGCACGGTCGGTTTCGTCGCGAACCAGCCGATGGTGTTGGCGGGCGTGCTCGACATCAATTCGTCGAAAAAGGCCGCGCGGTTCGTGCGCTTCTGCGATGCGTTCGAGATCCCGATCGTGACCTTCGTCGACGTCCCCGGCTTCCTGCCTGGCACTGCGCAGGAGCATAACGGCATCATCAAACACGGCGCCAAACTCCTGTTCGCCTATGCCGAGGCGACCGTGCCGAAGATCACCGTCATCACGCGCAAGGCGTATGGCGGCGCGTACGACGTGATGGCGTCGAAGCACCTGCGCGGCGACCTCAACTATGCGTGGCCGACCGCCGAGATCGCGGTGATGGGCGCGAAGGGTGCGGTCGAGATCATCTTCCGCGGCAAGACGCCGGAAGAGATCGCCGAGCGCACCGCCGAATACGAGGCGCGGTTCGCCAACCCGTTCGTCGCCGCGTCGAAGGGTTTCATCGACGAGGTGATCCAGCCGCATTCAACCCGCCGCCGCATCGCGCTCGGCTTACGGAAACTTCGCGGCAAGTCGCTCGAGAATCCCTGGAAGAAGCATGACAACATTCCGTTGTGAGCTATGCTTGTTCGGTGATGATAAGCACATTATCATGTCATGCGAAGGAGTCGTGCGATGCAGACCGAACGCGTGACGTTTCTGACTACCCCCGACCATAAGGCCGCGCTCGATGCGTTCGCGGCGAACAGCGGCATGTCCGTCGGCCGCGTCGTGCGTGAGGCGACAACGCGGTACATTGCCGCACCGGCGTCGCACGACGAGGAAGCGGCATTGGCGTTTCTCGCACCGGAGATCGAGGCCGCCGTCGACGACATGAAGATGTCCATCCAGTCGATGCGTGAGAATATCGCGCGCACCTGCGCTGTGGTCGATGCGGTGCTGGCGGGCGAAAGACCGTGAGTGCAGGCGAAAAGGCATTCGGCGTTTTCAAGACGATCCTGACGCTGAAAGACCAGCTCGATGGCCTCGATCGGGACGTCGCTCAGCTTGGCGGGCGGCTCGCAGGTCTTGCCGGGGCGCATGGTGATCTCCGCGATCGGGTTTCTCGTCTCGAGGGCATGATCGAGGGTGCGGCAATGGCCGCCGGTCGGCAGCAACGGAGGATCGAGGAATGATCGCGTTTCTTCTGCTTCAGGCAGCCGCTGTATCGGCGCCCGCGCCGGCCTGGAAACTCGCCGATCGTACCAACCCGACGGGTGTGCGCAGCATCTCCGCGTCCGTCACCGGCAATGACGGGCTCTCGCGGCTCGTCGTGAAATGCGACGTCGGCTCGGAGCCGATCGTGTCGATCCAGTTCATCCAGCCGCAGCCGCTCGGGTCCGGCGCGGACAAACCCGTCGCGGTGCGCTTCGATGGCGGGCCGGCGTTCACGTATAACTGGCAGTTCCCGGGTACCGGTACGTACATCACCGATTCCGAGGCGATCACGAAGCTGACGACGTTCCTCGTGAAGTCGAAGACGGCGCGCGTCGAGACCACCAACGGCGCGGATTTCGCGGTGCAGGCCAACTTCGTCGCGCCCACCAGCGATGCGATGATCAGGCAGGTGCTCGGCGTGTGCGGATACACGCTTGGCGTGGTCCCAACACCACCGCCACCGCCGAAGGGGGCACAATGACGCTGGGCCGGCTCAATCATGTCGGGGTCGCTACGCCGTCGATCGCGAAGTCGGTCGAGACGTATCGCTTGCTGCTCGGCGCGACCGCGATCGGCGAGCCGTTCGACCTGCCCGCGCAGGGGGTGAAGGTCTGCTTCATCGATGCGCCCAATACGCAGATCGAGCTGATCGAGCCGTATGACGAGAGTTCGCCGATCGCCGGCTTCCTGCGCAAGAATCCGGCGGGCGGGCAGCATCATGTCTGCTTCGAGGTCGCCGATATCCATGCGGCGATTGCCGACCTGAAGGCGAAGGGCGCGACCGTGCTGGGCGAGCCGCGGATCGGCGCGCACGGCACGCCGATCGTGTTCGTGCACCCCAAGGATTTCGGCGGCATGCTGGTCGAATTGATGGAGACGCCGGGCGATACCGGC
Organism: Sphingomonas sp. OK281; assembly: GCF_900115295.1. Lineage (GTDB taxonomy): Bacteria > Pseudomonadota > Alphaproteobacteria > Sphingomonadales > Sphingomonadaceae > Sphingomonas. The sequence goes on from NZ_FOVZ01000006.1 coordinate 123,054, forward strand.
GCGCACTAGGAGAGATTTGATGGCCGCGTACGAGCATATCCTGAGCGAGCGGCGCGGCGACGTGCTGGTGCTGACGCTCAACCGGCCCGACCGGCTGAACGCTGCGCCGCCAGCGATGTTCGAGGAATTGCGCGCGGCGCTGGGCGATCTGGACGGTGCGCGCGCGGTTCTGATTGCGGGTGCGGGACGCGCATTCTGTTCGGGCGCGGATGTCGGGGGCGGGGCGCTTGGTTCGGACAATCCTGGCGAGGCGACGTTCGCGGCGCTGACCGGAAGTTATAATCCGACGATGGCGGCGATCGCCGAGTTGTCGGTGCCGGTGGTAAGCGCAGTGCGCGGGCCGGCGGCGGGGATCGGCTGCAGCCTCGCGCTCGCCGCCGATTTCTGCGTCGCGAGCGAGAGCGCGTATTTCCTCCAGGCGTTCGTGAATATCGGGCTGGTGCCGGATGGTGGCGCGTCGTGGATGCTGCCGCGGTTGATCGGCAAGGCGCGGGCGACGGAGATGATGATGCTCGGCGAGCGCGTCCCGGCGGCGAAGGCGCTCGACTGGGGGATGGTGCACAAGGTGGTTTCGGACGACGCGCTCGATGCGGAGGCGTTCGCGCTGGCGGAGCGGCTGGCGGCAATGCCGACGGTGGCGCTCGGGCTGATGCGCCGGGCGATCACGGCAGCATACGAGACGGATTACGCGACCGCGATGCAGGCCGAGGCGGCGAACCAGCGCGACGCGCGCGGGTCTACGGATTCGATGGAGGGCGGCCTCGCATTCCTGACGAAGCGCAAGCCGGTGTTCACGGGAAAGTGACCTTCGTTTCCCGCACCGCCCCGGCGTTTCTGACCACCACCCCGGCGAAGGCCGGGGCCCAATTGGGCAACGGCGCCTTGGCTGGTGCTACTCTCCGTTACAGCAACCTTTCCAATTGGGCCCCGGCCTTCGCCGGGGTGGTGTTCTCCGCATGACCGACAAACCGAACCCCACGCTCGCCGACTGGCAGGCCGCCGCTACCAAGGAAGTCAAAGGCGCCGACCTAACCTGGCCGACCCCCGAAGGCATCGACGTCAAACCGCTCTACACCGCGGAAGACGTGCGCGAAGACCCAGGCCTCCCAGGTTTCGCCCCCTTCACCCGCGGCGTCCGCGCGTCGATGTACGCCGGTCGCCCCTGGACGATCCGCCAATACGCCGGCTTCTCCACCGCCGAGGCCTCGAACGCGTTCTACCGCCGCAACCTCGCCGCCGGCCAGAAGGGCCTGTCGGTAGCGTTCGATCTCGCCACCCACCGCGGCTACGATAGCGACCACCCCCGCGTCACCGGCGACGTCGGCAAGGCTGGCGTCGCGATCGATTCGGTCGAGGACATGAAGATCCTCTTCGACGGCATCCCGCTCGACAAGATGTCGGTCAGCATGACGATGAACGGCGCGGTGATCCCGATCCTCGCCTTCTTCATCGTCGCCGGCGAAGAGCAGGGCGTCGACCGCAAACTGCTCGACGGGACCATCCAGAACGACATCCTCAAGGAGTTCATGGTCCGCAACACCTACATCTACCCGCCCGAGCCGAGCATGCGGATCATCTCGGACATCTTCGGCTACACCAGCCGCGAGATGCCCAAGTTCAACAGCATCTCGATCAGCGGCTATCACATGCAGGAGGCAGGGGCGACGCAGCTCCACGAGCTCGCCTTCACGATCGCCGACGGCATGGAATATGTAAAATACGGCGTCGCGTCCGGGCTCGACATCGACAAGTTCGCCGGGCGCCTGTCGTTCTTCTTCGCGATCGGCATGAACTTCTTCATGGAGATCGCCAAGCTCCGCGCCGCGCGCGTCCTTTGGCACCGCGCGATGACGCAACTCGGCGCGCAGGACGAGCGCTCGAAAATGTTGCGCACGCATTGCCAGACCAGCGGCGTCTCGCTCACCGAGCAGGACCCGTACAACAACGTCATGCGCACCACGATCGAGGCGATGGCGGCGATGCTCGGCGGCACGCAGTCGCTCCACACCAACGCGCTCGACGAGGCGATCGCGCTGCCGACCGACTTCTCCGCCCGGATCGCGCGCAACACGCAGATCGTGATCCAGGAAGAGACGGGGATGACCAAGGTCGTCGATCCGCTCGGCGGCAGCTATTATATCGAGAGCCTGACGCAGTCGCTGGTCGACGGCGCGTGGACACTGATCGAGCGGATCCAGTCCGAAGGCGGCATGGCGAAGGCCGTCGCGGCGGGCTGGCCCAAGGCGATGATCGAGGAAGCGGCTGCTGGGAGGCAGGCAAGAGTCGATCGCGGCGAGGACGTCATCGTCGGCGTCAACAAGTACAAGCTCGCCGAACAGGACGCGATCGAGATCCTCGATGTGGATAACGTTGCGGTGAGAGCGGGCCAGATCGAACGCATCGAGCGGGTAAAGGCCACGCGCGACGAAGCCACGTGCCGCGCCGCGCTCGATGCGTTGCGGGAAGGTGCGAAAGGCTCCGACAACCTCCTCGCGCTTGCGGTCGAGTGCGCCCGCGCCCGCGCCACGCTCGGCGAAATCTCCTCCGCGATGGAAGACGTGTTTGGCCGCTACGGCACGCAGCCCACCCCCGTGTCCGGCATCTACGGCGGCGCGTACGAGGACGACGCGCGCTGGACCCGCCTCACCGACGGCGTCGAAGCCACCGAACGCCGCATGGGGCGCAAACCCCGCATGCTGGTCGCCAAGATGGGGCAGGACGGCCACGACCGCGGCGCCAACCTCGTCTCGTCGATGTTCGGCGACCTGGGCTTCGAGATCGTCCCCGGCCCGCTGTTCCAGACCCCCGCCGAAGCCGCTGCGCTCGCGCTCGAAAAGGATGTCGACATCGTCGGCGCCTCGAGCCTCGCCGCCGGCCACAAGACGCTGATCCCCGAGCTGATCGGCTACCTCCGCGAGGCCGGCCGCGCGGATATCAAGGTGATCGCGGGTGGCGTCATCCCCGCACAGGACTATCAGGCGCTGCGCGATGCCGGCGTCCAGGCGATCTTCGGCCCCGGCACCAACCTGATCCAAGCCGCCGAGGACGTGTTGAAACTGCTCGGCCACAACATGGCACCGGAAGAGGAACGGGTATGAACATGCGCACCACGGTGTTGGCGATTGCGCTGACCGCTTTCAGTATCGCGCCGGCCGTGGCGCAGGAAACCGCGCCCACCACGGGCCGCTCGATTTCTACGATCGCGCAGGTCATGGTGAAGACGCGCGACGGCAAGGCGATCCCGCTCGGATCGCGCATCAAGCCGGGTAAACCCACCCTCGTCTCGATCTGGGCGAGCTGGTGCCCGCCATGCATCGCCGAAGCCCCGTATCTGAACAAGATGCGCAAGGAATTCGGCGGCGGCTACAACTTCCTCTACATCAACCGCAGCGAGGGCAACCCCGATCGCACCCAGCCGCCCGCCGCGATCGCGCAGTTCCTGCAGCGCGCCGGCATGAGCGACATCGATTACGTCGTCGCGGACGTCGATGCGTATCGTCAGATCATCGGCAAGGACATCCGCGACATCCCCGACGGCAAGGTCGGCATTCCGCGCGTCTATCTCTTCGATGCCAAGGGGCGGCAGGTCCACACCGCCTACGGCTTCGGCGACGGCGGCGGGCCCGAGCTCGAAGCGCGCGTAAAACGTGCGACGGCGGCCAAGTAACATCCCCCGCCAGTTACGCCGCCGCGCGCAGGCGCTATGCGACGACGCGAAACGACCAGAGACCAAAGGCCGCATGATGATCGAAACCCTCCTCCGTCCCCCAGTCGCGACTGGCGCGCCGACGTCCGTGTCGAGCCGCACCGACTGGACCCGCCCCGAGATCGCCGCGCTCTTCGAGCTCCCGTTCGACGAACTCATGTTCCGCGCCCAGACCGTCCACCGCGCGCATCACGCGATCGGCGAGGTCCAGCTCTGCACGCTGTTGTCGATCAAGACCGGCGGATGCCCCGAGGATTGCGGCTATTGCTCGCAGTCCGCCTCATCCGACAGCGGCCTGAAGGCGGAAAAGCTGATGGACGTCGACGCGGTCCTCGCCGACGCCGCGCAGGCCAAGGCCGCCGGCTCGCAGCGTTTCTGCATGGGCGCCGCGTGGCGCAACCCGAAGCCGCGCGACATGCCGAAGGTCGTCGCGATGGTCGAAGGCGTCCGCGCGATGGGGCTCGAGACGTGCATGACGCTCGGCATGCTCGACGCGGACCAGGCCAAGCAGCTCGCCGACGCCGGCCTCGATTACTACAACCACAACATCGACACCTCGCCCGAGAATTACGGCAACGTCATCACCACGCGCACCTTTGGCGATCGCCTCGAGACGCTCGCGAACGTCCGTGACGCAGGCATCTCGGTCTGCTGCGGCGGGATCGTCGGGATGGGCGAGACGCGCAGCGACCGCGTCGGCTTCGTCCACGCGCTCGCGACCTTGCCGCGCCACCCGGAGAGCGTTCCCGTCAACGCGCTGGTCCCGGTCAAGGGCACGCCGCTCGGCGACATGCTCGCCGGCACGCCCATGGCGCAGATCGACGACATCGAGTTCGTCCGCACGGTCGCCGTCGCGCGGATCACGATGCCGCTGAGCATGGTCCGCCTGTCGGCCGGCCGCGAGAGCATGTCCGAGGCGACCCAGGCGCTGTGCTTCATGGCCGGCGCGAACTCGATCTTCACCGGCGACAAGCTGCTGACCACCGGCAACGCCGGCGACAGCGCGGATGCGACGCTGCTGGCGAAGCTCGGGATGAAGCCGATGGTCGGTGCAGAACCGATGCGGGCTGCGGCGGAGTAGTTCCCCTCCCGCTTGCGGGAGGGGTTAGGGGAGGGCCTGTCCTCCCGCACCATAATATCCGCGCGTGGACAGGCCCTCCCCCGGCCCCTCCCGCAGGCGGGAGGGGAGCGAGAATGTTCAAGAAAATCCTGGTCGCCAATCGTGGCGAGATCGCATGCCGCGTCATGCGGACCGCCAAGGCGATGGGCATCAAGACCGTCGCGGTTTATTCCGACGCCGACGCGCGCGCGCCGCACGTGCTGATGGCCGACGAGTCCGTCCGGCTCGGGCCGGCACCCGCCGCCGAAAGCTATCTCAAGGCCGAGCTGATCCTGCTCGCGGCCAAGGAAACCGGCGCGGACTGCATTCACCCGGGCTACGGCTTCCTCTCCGAACGCGAGAGTTTCGCTTTGGCCTGCGCCGAGGCCGGGATCGCGTTCGTCGGGCCTCCTCCGAAAGCGATCGCCGCGATGGGCGACAAGATCGAGTCGAAGAAGCTCGCCAAGGCCGCGGGCGTCAACGTCGTGCCGGGCTATCTCGGCGAGATCGACAGCACCGACCACGCGGTCGAGATCGCCGGTGGAATCGGCTATCCGGTGATGATGAAGGCGTCCGCCGGCGGCGGCGGCAAGGGCATGCGGCTCGCGTACAGCGAACAGGACGTCCGCGAAGGCTTCGAGGCGACCAAGCGCGAGGGGCTCGCCAGCTTCGGCGACGACCGCGTGTTCATCGAGAAGTTCATCGAAAGCCCGCGCCATATCGAGATCCAGCTGATCGGCGACCAGCACGGCAACATCGTCTATCTCAACGAGCGCGAATGCTCGATCCAGCGGCGGCACCAGAAGGTCGTCGAGGAGGCGCCGTCGCCGTTCGTGACGCCGAAGATGCGCAAGGCGATGGGCGAGCAGGCGGTCGCGTTGGCCCAGGCGGTGGGGTATTATTCGGCCGGGACGGTCGAGCTGATCGTGTCGGGTGCGGACACGACGGGGGAGGGGTTCTACTTCCTCGAGATGAACACCCGGCTTCAGGTCGAGCATCCCGTGACCGAGGAGATCACCGGGCTGGACCTGGTCGAACTGATGATCCGCGTGGCGGCCGGGGAGCCGCTCGGGTTCACGCAGGACGAGGTGAAGCTCAACGGCTGGTCGATCGAGAACCGCGTGTACGCCGAGGACCCGTATCGCGGGTTCCTGCCGAGCATCGGGCGTTTGGTGCGGTACAATCCGCCGGAGACTTCCCCCCTCCCGCAAGCGGGAGGGGCCGGGGGTGGGCACGCGCTGTCCTCCACCGCTAACGTTGCCTTTAACGATAGCGCGAGCCCACCCCCCAGCCCCCTCCCGCTTGCGGGAGGGGGGGCAGAAGAATCCCGAGTCCGCGTCGACGACGGCGTCCGCGAGGGCGGCGAGGTCAGCATGTTCTACGACCCGATGATCGCCAAGCTCATCACCTGGGCCCCCACCCGCGACGGTGCGATCGCCGCGCAGATCGCCGCGCTCGACGCGTTCGAACTGGAGGGGCCGGGCAACAACATCGATTTCCTCTCGGCGATCATGCAGCACCCGCGCTTCCAGTCGGGCGCACTGACCACCGGCTTCATCGCCGAGGAATATCCAGAAGGCTTCCACGGCGCCCCCGCCGACGCCGCGCTGCTGAAGACGCTCGCCGCCGTCGCCGCCTTCGCGGCCACCGCCGAAGCCGACCGCGCCCGCCGCATCGATGGCCAGCTCGGCAAGCGCCTCCGTCCGCCCGCCGACTGGTCGGTGACGATCGACAAGACCGACCATGTGGTGACGGTCTCGACCGACGGCATCACAGTCGACAGCGAAGACCTCGACCTGGCGCTCGAATACACGCCCGGCGATCGCATGGTTGTCGCGGATGGCCACGGTGAGGACGGCGACGAGCACCTGACGATCCGCATCGCCAAGGCCCGCGCCGGCTTCAAGCTGACGACCCGCGGCGCGAGCCACGTTGCCCGCGTCCTTCCCGCCCGCGTCGCACCGTATACCGCGCATCTGATCGAGAAGGTCGCGCCCGATCTGTCGAAGTTCCTGATCTGCCCGATGCCGGGTCTGCTGGTGCGGCTCGACGTCGCGGCGGGGGACAGGGTCGAGGCGGGGCAGCCGCTGGCCGTGGTCGAGGCGATGAAGATGGAGAATATCCTGCGCGCCGAGAAGACGGGGACGGTAAAGTCGGTCGCGGCGAAGACCGGGGATAGTCTCGCGGTGGATCAGGTGATCCTCGAGCTGGACTGAACGACGCGCGGTCCAGTTCTGCGCCAGCCAACGCGAGTCTCGCCCCGTCATGCCGGGCTCGTTCCGGCATCCACCGTCCCTCACATTCGATAGAATTGAGTGTGCGGAACGGTGGGCCCCGGCCTCCGCCGGGGTGACGGCGAGGGGAAGGGCGCGCGTTCCTACTGATGATCCTGGCGCAGCGGACCGCACTTCCTGTTTCCCCGCGAAGGCGGGGACCCAGTCTGGGCTCCCGCCTTCGCGGGAGAACAAGGAAGCGTGGACGACGGCTGTGCTCTAAGGATGCACCCCCAACAGGAACACCACCCCGGCGGAGGCCGGGGCCCAGTTGGGAGCGGCTGGTGATTGAGGCCAGCGCTCCGTTACAACGACCTTGCCAACTGGGCCCCGGCCTTCGCCGGGGTGGTGCATAGGAGGGTGTCGGGGTGACGCAAACGAGGTGCGAAGGCTTTTCCAGTGGCTTCCGATACCGGTGACGGTTGCCGGTGGACCACCACCCCTCCCGTTTCGCAGCCTATCGCTGTACAGCAGCCCGGATGACTCTCCTCCGTTACCTCGCCGCGCTCCTCCTCCTAGCCACCGCGCTACCCGCCACCGCGCAGGACGAGCCCAAGGTCGCGACCGTCGCGGCGAGCCTCACCCAGGCGTCGGCCGAGCTCCAGGCGATCGACGACGCCACCCCCGGCGCGCGCGACGACAAGGCGCGGCAGGCGCTGCGTACCCGCGCGCAAACCGTGCAGACCACCGCCGCCGACGCCGTCCGCACGCTCACCCCCGAGATGGCGCTGGTCCAGGCCCGCGTCACCGAACTCGGCGCCGCCACCCCCGGCGTGGTCGAGGCACCCGAGATCCGCGCGCAACGCAAGCTCCTGGCGCAGAGCCAGTCCGCGATCGACTCCGCGATCAAGCGCGCGCGCCTCATCGGCATCGAGGCCAAGCAGCAGATCGACGATATCGGCGCGGCCGAGGCGGAGGAGCTCGGCCAGCAATTGTCCGAGAACACCGGCTCGCCGCTGTCGCCGATATTATGGGCGGCGATCGTCGATCACCTGCCGCGGGATACCGCGCGCATGATGCGGTTCGCCAATGTCGAGATCCGCCAGTTCGGTGCGCGGTTCGACATGCGCGCCGGTATCGGCCTGCTGGTCGGGATCCTCGCCGCGCTGGTGCTGATCGTGCCGTTGCGGCGCTGGCTGCACGGCGTCGGCCGGCGCTATGCGACCAACCACGCGCCCGGCGGACGCCTGCGACGCTCGGCCTATGCACTGTGGCTGGTCGTGATCGGCACCGCGCTGCCCGGCCTCGCTGCGTGGGCGATCGTCGCGTCGCTGCGCTGGGCTGGGCTCGTCTCCCCTGCCTGGAGCCGGTTCGGCGCGATCTTCGTCGGGATCTCGTGGTTCTGCGCGTTCGTGTCGTCGCTCGGCGGCGCGCTGCTGCTGCGTGGCCAGTCGACCTGGCGTCTGCTGCCGATCGGCGACCCTGCGTCGCAGGCGCTGCGGCCGTACACCTGGATGGCGGCCGGGCTGATCTTCTTCGGCCAGTTGCTGATCGCGACCAACACGTTGATCGGCATCAGCGCACCCGCGGCGAGTGCCGCCAACGCGGTCGTCGCGTTGCTGCACATCGCCCTGCTCGGCGCGATCCTGGTGACGCTCGGCCGGTTGCGCGCCGCCGCGCTCCCCGACCCGACGAAACCCGCGCGCAACACGCTGCTCGCGATCGTCGCGACGCTCGTCTGGCTGGTGCTGCTCGTCACGCTCGTCGCCGGGCTGATCGGCTATGTGAACTTCGCGCTGAAGGTCGCGACGTGGCTGCTGTGGGGCGCGATCGTCGGTGCCTCGCTGTACCTGATGATGACCTTCACCGACGACGCGTGCCGGACGTTGCTGTCGAGCGGCAATCGTCTGGGCCGGTCGGCGAACAGCGGCTTCGGCGTCGACAACAAGACCGTGGACCAGATCGGCGTGCTGCTGTCGGCGGTGTTGCGGCTGCTGCTGATCCTGCTCGCAGTCGGCGCGGTGATGGCGCCGTTCGGGGCGGGCGTCGGCTCGGCGTTCGAGCTGTTCGGCACGGTCGCGAACGGCGTCACGATCGGCCAGGTCACGATCTCGCCGGGCGCGGTGCTACGCTCGATCGCGGTGCTGTTCGTCGCGCTCGCGATCATGCGCGGGCTGCAGCACTGGCTGGTGAACAGCTACCTGCCGACCACCGCGATGGACGCCGGCGCGCAGAATTCGGTGATGATGGTCGCGCGGTATGCCGGGATCATCGCCGCGGTGCTGTGGGCGCTCGGTGCGCTCGGGATCGGCATGGAGAAGCTCGCGGTGGTGCTCGGCGCGCTGTCGGTCGGGATCGGTTTCGGCCTCCAGGCGATCACGCAGAACTTCGTCTCGGGGCTGATCCTGCTCGCCGAACGCCCGGTCAAGATCGGCGATCTCGTCCGGATCGGCAACATGGAGGGCGACGTGAAGCGCATCAACGTGCGCTCGACCGAGATCGAGGTCGCGGACCGCTCGACGCTGATCGTGCCGAATTCGGAGCTGATCACCAAGACCATCCAGAACATGACGCTGGCCGCACCGATCGGCCGGATCCAGCTACAATTCTCGGTGCCGCTCGAAGAGGATCTGGACGCGGTGCGGACGATGCTGTTCGCGGCATTCGCCGAGAAGCACGAGGTGCTCGACGATCCCGCCTCCAAGGTGTTCATCGATTCGATCGACGCGGGTCGCGCCAAGTTCAACTGCTTCGCGTACGTGGCGAGCCCGCGGGATGCCTATCCGATCCGCAGCGAATTGCTGTTCACTCTGCTCCGCCAGTTCCGCGAAGCGGGGATCGAGGTCGGCTCAACCGCGACAAAGATGGAGATCGTCGGTGGCGTGCCCGCACCGCGTGCCCCGGACACGCCGGCGGATCATTTCACCGAATAGGGTATCGAGATCGTAAAGGCCGTGCCGGCTGCCATCACCCCCTTCGGGTTGAACTGGACCGCGGTGACCATTCCCTGCGTCGCCGAGTCGCCCGCGACGGGTTTGTAGCCCCAGACGTTGTTGCCGCTGGCAAAGTCGACATCGTCGTCGGGGTCCGAAGGCGAGGCATATTTGAACTTCAGCCCGGTGGTGCCGGTCGTATCGCCAGCTTGCACGACCGCGCCGATGTTCGTGCCGTCGCCGTCGAGCGCGATGCGCAGGCCGGCTGGCGTGGGCAGCGTGAACGTGAGCGTGTTGCTGTCCAGTGCGAACGGATTCGGGTTCAGGATCTGCATCGTCATGCGCAGCTTCGCGCCGGGAATGGCCTTCGGGTTGTTGGTCGTCACCGAGGCTTCCCACGTCGTACGTTGTGACACGGTAACGACCGCGTTCTTGGCGACGGTCACCGTGACGTTGACGGTGGCTGTCTTGCTGTCCTGGTCGTTGTCGGCCAACAGGCACAAGCCCAGGGCTGCGATACCGTTGCAGAACTTCCAGGTCCAACGAACCTGGAAGTTGCCGGCGTATATGCCGGCGGGCGGCGCCGCCGCGCTGATGAGCTTGATATAGATCGGCACCGCGGCCTTGCTGTTGCTCAGCAGCGACAACGTCGTCCCCTCGACATAGGATCGGGGGGTATTGGCGACGAAGGGCGTGGTGCCGTCCGCGGTGGCGGATAGCGAATAGCCCATCGACCCGCCGGTGGGCGCGGTCAGCGTCAGCGGGGTGGTCGTTATCAACGTCGCGCGCAGATAGTCGGCGGCCAGCAGCGACAGGATGCTGGCGTTCGCACATTTGAACGAGCCCGTCGTCGCGATGAACCCTGCCCCCGTCACGGCGGTAGGCGACAGGGTGCCCATGTTGGCGGTCGATGGCGTAGCGATATCGCACGCGAACGCCGGGGCCGCGGCAAGCCCGAGATACAGCAATATCGCGGCGACCAGTCCCCGCAGTCCGCGTCCCGAAGTCATTGCCGGACCATGTTCGATACCCACCGCATTCCTCGCACCCGTTTCGATGCGTCAGCGCTATGCCCCCAATCGTTAATGCGTTTTGAAAAACCGGAAACGGGTGTTTTCGCTGTCCGAATTGGCGTGCGTTGGTCTTGCGATGCCGCGTAAATCGTTCACAACACGGCGATGACGATCATTCCTTCCATCGACCTTTCCAGCGACAGCGCCCTGTGAGCGCGCAACCCCGCACGATCCTGATCGCGAGCGTCGCTACCGCTGCGCTCGCAGGGCTGTTGTTCGGTTTCGATACCGCGGTGATCGCCGGCGTCACCGGCGCGCTGAAAGCGAAGTTCGCGCTCAGCGAGGCGTGGCTCGGTTTCACCGTCTCGTCCGCGCTCTGGGGTACGCTGATCGGTGCGCTGTTCGTGGGGTCGCTCGGCGATCGCTACGGCAGCCGCAACGTGCTGCGGATGCTCGCCTTCCTGTATGTCGTCACCGCGCTCGGCTGTGCGCTGGCGTGGAACTGGCACAGCTTCATCGGCTTCCGCTTCATCAACGGCATCGCGATCGGCGGCTCGTCGGTGCTTGCACCCGCCTATATCGCAGAGCTCGCACCGCCAGCACAGCGCGGGAAAATGGTCGGCGGGTTCCAGTTCGCGGTCATCCTCGGCATCCTGCTCGCCTATGTCTCGAACGCGGTCATCGGGTCGCTCGATCTCGGCGATGTCGAGTGGCGGTGGAAGCTCGGGATCGTCGCGGCCCCGTCGCTGGTGTTCTTGGCACTCCTGTTCCGCATCCCCAATTCGCCGCGCTGGCTGCTCGCCAAGGGACGCGATGTCGAGGCGAAACAGGTGCTCGCACTGGTCGGCATGAGTCCCGACGTCGCGCGCGCGGACCTCGATGCGCCCAAGGGTGATGCGTCGCTGTCCTGGACGCGCCACCGCAAGCCGATCACGCTCGCCTTCCTGGTCGCGATGTTCAACCAGTTCAGCGGCATCAACGCGTTCCTCTATTACCTCAACGACATCTTCAAGGCGTCCGGCGGCAGCCTGTCGCCCGATCTCCAGGCGGTGATGATCGGTGTCGCCAACATGGTCTTCACGCTGCTCGGGATGCTGCTGATCGACCGGATCGGCCGGCGCACGCTGCTGCTCTGGGGCTCGGCGGGCATGACCGCGGCGCTCTCGGTCGGCGGGTTGGCACTATTGGGGGTCCTGCCCAACTGGCTGCTGCTGCCGTCGCTGATCGTCTTCATCATGTTCTTCGCCCCCGGCTCGGGCGCGGTGATCTGGGTCTATATCTCGGAGGTGTTCCCGCAGAACGTCCGCGCGCGCGGGTCGAGCATCGGCTCGTCGAGCCATTGGGGCTGGAACGCGGTGATCGCGCAGATATTCCCGATCGTCGCGGCATGGTCGGCGGGCGCGCCGTTCCTGTTCTTCGCGGCGATGATGGCGGTGCAGTTCGTCACCGTGTTCCTCTACTTCCCCGAGACCAAGGGCGTGCCGCTGGAGGAGATGGAAGCACATATGTCGCGATAACCGACGCATGCGACGAAAGCGCTGCCGAACCGACACAATCCTGCGACAATTGCCGCCTAATCGGCAGGCTCGATCATCGGGGTAGAACGGGTATGCGCAGTTTGGGTCTGGTTCTGGCGGTAAGCGCACCTGCAATGGCAGCGGCCCAACAGGCTCCGTCGACACCCGTCAAGGCCGTGCCCGCCGCACAAGCCACGGAGCAGGAGGAAGCTGCCGAGCCCGAAGAGATCGTCGTCACCGGATCGCGCAAGCTGCCCGGCTCGGTAATCGGCGACATCCCGCCCGACCAGAGTCTCGGGCAGGCGGAAATCCGGTCCTATGGCGTAAGCTCGATCTCGGATCTGCTGACCGAACTCAGCCCGCAGACGACGAGCGGGCGCGGTAGCGGCGGTGCGCCGGTGGTGCTGCTCAACGGCCGGCGTATTTCCAGCTTCGCCGAGATCCGCGACATCCCGACCGAGGCGATCCAGCGCGTCGAGATCCTGCCCGAAGAGGTCGCGCTCAAATACGGCTATCGCGCGGACCAGAAGGTCGTGAACTTCGTCCTGCGGCGCCGCTTCCGCGCGGTGACCGTCGAAGCCGTCGACAAGATGCCGACCGAAGGCGGCAGCAATTCGCCCGATGGCAAGCTCGACATGCTCAGCATCGCCCGCGATCGCCGGGTCAATCTGCATGCGGAGTACACATCCACCTCGGCGCTGACCGAGGCCGAACGCGACATCAACGCGCCGGCCGCCACTGCGACCAGTGCGCGCGGTGCGGACAACGCCGTCGTCGACCAGCGACCGTTCCGGACGCTGCAGGGGGCGAGCAGCACCTTCACCGTGAACAGCGTCTATGCGCGCAACATCGGCAAGGTCGGCGCGACGATCAACGGCCGCCTCGAATCGACCGACAGCCGCAGCCTGAACGGCCTGCCCGTCGCCTCGCTGGACCTCGCCGATGGCACGACGCTGTACCGGGCGCTCAACGACGACGGTTTCCAGCCGCTGACTCAGCGTGCGTCGTCGATCGCCGCGCATCTCGGCACCACGTTCAACGGCGATGTGGGGACGTGGCGCTGGAACGTGACGGGCAATTACGACCGCAGCGACACGCAGACCTTTACCGAGACCGGCGTCGACACGACCGCGTTCCAGGCGCGACTGAATGCGGGCGATACGACCGCCAACCCGTTCGCGCCTCTCACCGCGCGCGATTTCGGGGCGGCCCCCGGCAACCGCGCCTATGCGACGCAGACCTCGGGCGAAGTCGATGCGGTCGCCAACGGCAACCTCTTCAACCTGCCCGCCGGTGCGGTCTCGACGACGGTCAAGCTCGGTGCCGAAACCGCCGATTTCAAAAGTCGCTCCTACAGCGTCGTCGACCTGGTCGGACGCGATACGCAGGGGCAGGTGGCGCGCGATACCGTCAACGGTCAGGTCAATGTCGACGTGCCGATCGCCAGCCGGTCGAAGGACGTGCTGCCGTTTCTCGGCACGCTGTCGGCCAATTTCAACCTCGCCGAGGATCATCTGTCGGATTTCGGCACGCTGACCACGCTCGGCTACGGCGTGAACTGGTCGCCGATCGACGGCGTCCGCCTCATCGCCTCGGTCACCGACACCGACGAGGCACCGACCGCGCAACAGCTCGGCAATCCGTCGATCACCACGCCCAATGTCCGCGTCTTCGATTACGTGACGGGAACGACCGCGACCGTCACGACGATCAGCGGCGGCAACCAGGGCCTCGTCGCGGACAACAACCATGTCCGCAAGCTGGGCCTGACGCTGAAGCCATGGTCCGCAAAGGATCTGTCGATCACCGCCAACTATGTCGACAGCCACACCGACAACCCGATCGCATCCTTCCCGAGCGCGACGGCCGCGATCGAGGCCGCATTTCCCGATCGCTTCACCCGCGATGCTGGCGGCAATCTGCTGCAGGTCGACCAGCGGCCGATCAACTTCGCGCGCAGCGAACGCTCCGAACTGCGCTGGGGAATCAATTTCTCCGCGCCGCTGAAGTCGAAGATCCAGCGGGAGCTGGAGGCGTATCGCGCGGGGACCGGACCCAATCCGTTCGAGGGGATGCAGCCCCCCCGCGGATTTCGTCCTCCGTCTGGCGAGGACGGATCAGGCGGCCGGGCGCGTGGCGATGGCGCGCGTGGCGGTTCGGGCGGCGATGGCCCCCCCCCGGGCGGGCCGCCGTCGGGCGGAGGCTTTGGCGGTGGTCGCGGCCCCGGCGGCTTTGGCGGTCGCGGCGGCCAGGCCGGCGGCCGCATCCAGTTCGCGCTCTACCACACGTGGCACTTCACCGATCGCGTGCTCGTGGCGGACGGCGGCCCGAGCCTCGACCTGCTCAACGGCGACGCGATCGGCAACAGCGGCGGCCAGGCGCGGCACGAACTCGAGGCGCAGGCCGGCTACACCAACAACGGTCTCGGCGCGCGTCTCTCCGCCAACTATGCGACCGGCACGCGGGTCAACGGCGGGACCGCTGCCGTACCCACGACCCTCAACTTCGGCGGCCTCGCCACCGCCAACCTCCGCCTGTTCGCGGATCTCGGCCAGCGCCTCGAATGGGTCAAGGCGCACCCGTGGCTGCGCGGCATGCGTGTCAGCTTCTCGGTCGACAACGTCCTTAACACCCGCCAGCGCGTCACCGATGCAACCGGCGCGACGCCGAACAACTACCAGCCGGACTATCTCGACCCGCTCGGTCGCACGGTAAGGCTCAGCATCCGCAAGCTGTTCTTCTAGGGCGATCCTCGCTCGACACGGGAGGCACGGGCGGGTAATGATGTAACATCGCTAATTCTGAGAGATGTTTCGATCGTGCCATCCGGTATGACTGCCGTGCCGTCCTTCCGCCCGCGATCGACCGCGGCGCCCTTGCGCGCACCATCGGTTGCGACAGGGGGGCGGATCGTCTCGATCGACGCATTGCGCGGCTTCGTCATGCTGCTGATGCTGGTCGACCACACTCGCGAGTTCTTCTACCTGAACAGGCAGGTCAGCGATTCGATGACGCTGGCGACGACTCCGCCGGACCTGTTCTTCACGCGGCTCGCGGCGCATCTATGCGCGCCGGTGTTCGTGCTGCTGACGGGTCTCGCGGCGTGGCTCTACGCCGATGCGCGCGCGCGACACGGCGAGCACGGGCGGACGGCGGCCTCGGGCTGCCTGCTCAAGCGCGGCCTGTTTCTCGTCGCGCTGGAATGGACCGTCATAAATTTCGCATGGACGTTCGACGTCACGCCGGACACCGTGTTCCTCCAGGTGATCTGGGCGATCGGCGTGGCGATGATCGCGTTGGCGGCGCTGGTCCATCTCCCGCGCGCGCTGGTGCTCGGTCTCGGGCTGGCGATCGTGCTGGGACACAATCTGCTCGATCCGATCGCGATCGCGGCCGGCGAACCGGGCCATGCGGCGTGGGCCATCCTGCACGACCGCGGCTATATCGACCTGCCGTTCGGCGTGCGCGCGCGGACGTCGTATCCGGTGCTGCCATGGATCGGCGTGATTGCGCTCGGCTGGTCGATCGGGCCGTGGTTCGCGCAAGGTATCGCGCCGACCGAGCGCCGGCGCCGCCTGCTGTTGGCGGCCGTGGCGTCGCTCGGTCTGTTCGCGGTGCTGCGCGCGGTCGACATCTACGGCGAGCCGCTACCGTGGCAGGCCGGCGCGACGCCGCTCGCGACGATCATGAGCATCCTCAACCTGACCAAATATCCGCCGTCGGCCGACTTCCTGTTGCTGACGCTCGGGATCGGGCTGCTGTTGCTGGCGGCGTTCGAACGCGCGCCCGCCCGATTGAGCGCCACGCTCGCGGTGTTCGGCGCGGCGCCGTTGTTCTTCTATATCCTCCATCTGTACGTGGTGCACGCCCTCAACCGCGTGGCCGGTGCGGTGATGGGCAGCGGGGGCGCCGGCTCGGGCGGGGGATTGATCAGCGTGCCGAGCGTCGCCGGAATCTGGCTGGTCGCCGCTGCCGTCGCGATACCCTGCTGGTTCGCGTGCCGCGCGTTCGGGCCGTTCAAGCGACGCCATACCGGTTGGTGGTGGCGGTATCTGTGACAGGCTCGGACGACGGCCATACGGCGCGTCCGATCCTGCGAAAATCGATGCATCAATCCTGTTGCGGAGCGACGAAGCGCGCTTATGCTACGACGGTATCATTTGAATCCGGGGGATTTTTTCGACCATGACTCTTAAAATGACTGCGCTCGCCGGCGTCGCTGCAATCGCTTTCGTCCCGCCCGCGGCGGGGCAGGCACAGCGGTCGACCACGCTGGCGGCAAAGCCCGCCCCGGTCGCGGACTTGGTCAAGTCGGTCGATATCCCCTACCAGCAGTTCACGCTGAAGAACGGCCTGCGCGTCGTCGTCCACACCGATCGCAAGGCGCCCGTCGTCGCGGTGTCGGTCTGGTACAACGTCGGCTCGAAGTTCGAGCCCAAGGGCAAGACCGGGTTCGCGCATCTGTTCGAGCATCTGATGTTCAACGGGTCCGAGAACGCACCCGGCGATTTCTTCGAGCCGCTCAAGCAGGTCGGCGCGACCGACTTCAACGGCACCACCTATTTCGATCGCACCAATTATTTCGAGACGGTGCCAACCGCGGCACTCGACCGCGCGCTGTTCCTTGAATCCGACCGGATGGGCTATCTCACCGGCGCGATCACGCAGGGCGTGCTCGACGAGCAGCGCGGCGTCGTCCAGAACGAGAAGCGCCAGGGCGACAACCAGCCCTACGGCCTGACCCAGTACAAGATCACCGAGGGACTGTTCCCCGCGGATCACCCGTACGGCCACACCACGATCGGCTCGATGGCGGATCTCGACGCCGCCTCGCTGCAGACGGTGAAGGACTGGTTCAAGGATCATTACGGGCCGAACAACGCGGTGCTGGTGCTCGCCGGCGACGTCGATGCGGCGACCGCCAAGCGTCTTGCTGAGAAGTATTTCGGCGGGATCCCCAAGGGGCCGGAGAGCATCGTCCCGCCCGCGCCGATCCCGACCCTGCCTGCTCCGGTCAGCGAGACGATCAAGGACCGCGTCGCCGCGGTGATGATCAGCCGCAACTGGGTCGTGCCGGGCCTGAACGACAAGGACGGCACTGCGCTGGACGTCGCGGCAGGCGTGCTCGGCGGCCTCGCGAGCAGCCGGTTCGACACCGCGCTCGTCAAGAAGGAGAAGCTCGTCGTCAGCATCTCCGCGTATAACCGCAGCTTCAGCCAGCTCGGCATGTTCGGCATCCGCGCGATCGTCCGGCAGGGCGTCGACCCCGCGCTCGTGTCGAAGCGGATCGACGAGATCCTCGCCGACTTCATCAAGAATGGGCCGACCGCCGACGAAGTCAGCCGGGTCGCGACGACGACCGCGGCGAACACGATGGAGGGGCTCGAGTCCGTCGGCGGGTTCGGCGGCAAGGCGGTGACGCTGGCCGAGGGCGCGCTGTATTCGAACGATCCGGGCTTCTACAAGAAACAGCTGTTGCAGCTGGCGGCGGAAACGCCGGCGAGCGTTAAGGCCGCCGCGGCCAAGTGGCTGTCGCGTCCGGCCTATTCGCTGACCGTCGTGCCAGGACCGCGCGACGCCTATGCCAACGCGGTCGTGCCGCCCAAGGTCGACGTGCCGCCGGCCGCCGACGTGCCGTTCAAGGGCACGCGCGGGCCGCTGCCCACGGTCGGTACGGTCGCCGGTCTCAGCTTCCCGGCGGTCCAGCGTACCCGCCTCGCGAACGGTATCGAGGTCGTATACGCACAGCGCACGGCCGTTCCCGTCACGCAGGCGGTGCTTAGCTTCGATGCGGGCGTCGCGGCGGACGTCCCCGGCAAGCTCGGCACGCAGCAACTGACGCTGGCGATGATGGACGAGGGCACGCCGACCCGCGATTCGGTCGCGCTGGCCGAAGCCAAGGAGCGGCTCGGTGCGGAGATCGGCTCGGGTGCGTCGAACGACCGGACCTTCCTGTCGCTGCAAGTCCCGAGCGCGAACCTGGCGCCGGCGGTCGACCTGTTCGCCGACATCGCGCAGAACCCGGCGTTCGCCGATGCCGAGGTTGCGCGCGTCAAGAACCAGCAGCTCGCACAGATCGCGCAGGAACTGACCAGCCCGCAGGGGCTGGCGACGCGTGTCCTGCCGCCGCTGCTCGGGCCGAACTCACCCTATGCCAAGGCGCAGGGCAGTGGCGATCCGAAGGCGGTGGCGGGCCTGACCCGGGCCGATCTGGTCGCGTTCCAGCAGGCGTGGCTGCGGCCGGACAAGGCGAAGATCTTCGTCGTCAGCGATCGTCCGCTCGCCGAGGTGAAGGCGGCGCTCGATGCGCGCTTCGGGACGTGGCGGCCGACCGGGGCGGCGGGCGTCAAGGCGTTCCCGGCGACCGTGACGCCGTCCGCGCCAAAGATCGTGCTGATCGACCGGCCCGACAGCCCGCAGTCGCTGATCGTCGCGGGCGTGCCGACTGGACTGAAGGGCACGCAGGACCTGTTGCCGATCGCCACTGCGAACGATGCGCTCGGCGGCAGCTTCCTCGGCCGCGTCAACATGGACCTGCGCGAGAGCAAGCACTGGTCTTACGGCGTCTCGGGACGGTTCCAGCAGTCGGAGAATGCCGCGCCGTACATCCTGTCGGCCCCGGTGCAGGCGGACCAGACCGGTCCGTCGATCACCGCGCTGCGAAACGATGTCGGGGCGTTCCTCGGCAAGGAGCCGATGACGCAGGCGGAGTTCGATCGCGCGATCAACGGTGCGATCCGCTCGTTGTCGGGCAATTTCGAGACGTCGGACGCGGTTCTGGGCGCCATGCAGCAGAACGATCTGCTCAAGCGTCCCGACAATTACTACGCGACGATCACGCAGCGATACCAGGGGCTTAACCTCCCGCAACTCAACACGGCGATCCAGCAGGCGCTCGATCCCCGCAAGACGATATGGGTCGTCGTCGGCGATGCGAAGACGGTGCGGCCGCAGCTTGACAGCATCGGCCTGCCGGTCGAGGTCATCCCCGCGGCGTCGGTTGCCGGCGCCAAGTAATTTAGGAGAGAGAGCAATGGCAAACGTCGATGGCAGCTGGGACTGCGTGGTCAAGTCGCCGCTGGGCGACCAGAAGATGACGCTGACCGTCAACAGCGCCGGCAGCACCTTCACGGGTGCGGTGTCGGGCGCGATGGGCGGCATGGACGTCACCGGCGACGTCGATGGCGACACGATCACCTGGAAGCAGAGCATGACCGTGCCGATGCCGATGACGCTCGATTGCAAGGCGACCGTCGAGGACGACGTCCTCAAGGGCAGCGTCGCAGCCGGCGCATTCGGCAGCTTTCCGCTGACCGGTACGCGGACGGTCTGATCGTTTAGAGTAGTACGAGAGGAGGCTCGTCTTTCCATAACGGGGGGCGGGCCTTTTTCTTTTTCGGTCCGGGAGGGAAGGAAGAAGAAAATGATATCGATGCCCCGTCTGCTTACCGCGTGCGCGCTGGCCGCGCTCGCCACCGCTACGACCGCCCCCGCGACCG
Source organism: Sphingomonas sp. OK281 (assembly GCF_900115295.1). Lineage (GTDB taxonomy): Bacteria > Pseudomonadota > Alphaproteobacteria > Sphingomonadales > Sphingomonadaceae > Sphingomonas. The sequence goes on from NZ_FOVZ01000006.1 coordinate 143,034, forward strand.
CGCAGAACTATGATGAGCGCCCCGCGAAAATGGCGCCGCGCGACGTCGGCTATGACTATGTGCGCAAGGTCGTCGAGATTCCGATGCGCGACGGGGTCAAGCTGCACACCGTCATCATCGTGCCCAAGGGCGCGAAGGATGCCGGCATCCTGATGACGCGCACGCCGTATGACGCCGACGGCCAGACCAAGGTCGACAGCGGCACCTATGCCGGCATTCTCGAGCATGGCGACGGCGCGGGCGACGTGATCGCCGCGGCGCGCTATATCCGCGTGATCCAGGACGTCCGCGGGATGCACGGGTCGCAGGGCATCTACATGATGAACCCCGCGCGCGCCGGTACGCCGCAGAACCCGACCAAGACCGACGATTCCACCGACACCTACGACACGATCGACTGGCTGGTGAAGCACGTTCCCGAATCGAACGGACGGGTTGGCATCAGCGGGATCAGTTACGACGGCTTCCTGCCGCTGATGGCGCTGATCAATCCGCATCCGGCGCTGAAGGTGTCGGTGCCGATGAACCCGATGGTCGATGGCTGGCGCGGCGACGACTGGTTCCACAACGGCGCGTTCCGCGAAGGCATGATGCCGTACGTCCTAGGCCAGGAGGCGACCAAGGACGCCGGCACGCCGTGGATCACCGACACCGCCGACGACTATGACTATTACCTCAAGGGCGGCTCGGCCGGCGCGATCGGCAAGGCGCAGGGCCTCGAACAGCTCGGCTTCTGGCGCAAGATCACCCAGCATCCCGCCTACGACTCGTTCTGGTCGACCCAGGCGATGGACACCGTGCTCGCCGGCCAGCCGCTCAAGGTACCGACGCTGATCGTCGGCGGGTTGTGGGATCAGGAGGACATCTACGGCGCGCCCGCGGTCTACCGCGCGCTGGAGCCCAAGGACACCGCCAACGACATGGTCTATCTGTCGATGGGCCCCTGGTATCACGGCCAGGAGGTGCGCGACGGCAGCGCGCTGGGTGCGATCAAATGGGATGCCGACACCGCCAAATGGTGGCGCTGGCACGTCCTCGCGCCGTTCCTCGCGCACTATTTGAAGAGCGACCAGCCGGCGATGGACGTCGCGCCCGTCACGATGTTCCAGTCGGGCCGCAACGAATGGCAGAAGCTGGACAAGTGGCCGACCGCGCAGACCGCGGGTACGCCGCTGTATCTCAAGCCCGGCGGCACGCTCGGGTTCCAGGCGACCGGCGGCGCGGCGACGACCGCGGACTATATCTCCGATCCGGCCGCACCCGTCAGCTACCGGGTGCGCCCGACGCTGCCGACCTATGCAAGCGGATCGACCTGGAAACAGTGGCTGGTAGACGATCAGCGCGCCGTCTCCGGCCGTCCCGACGTGCTGACCTTCACCACCGATGCGCTCACCACGCCGACCACCATCGCCGGCGTGCCGGAGGTGAACCTGACCGCCTCGACCAGCGGCACCGACAGCGACTGGGTGGTGAAGCTGATCGACGTGTATCCGGACGTGAACCCCGGCGACAAGGCGATGGCGGGCTATCAACTGTCGGTCGCGATGGACATCTTCCGCGGCCGCTACCGCGAGGACCTCGCGGTGGCCAAGCCGATCGCGGCCAACGTGCCCCTGAAATACAAGTTCGCGTTGCCGACCACCAACCACGTCTTCCTGCCCGGCCACAAGATCATGGTGCAGGTCCAGTCGAGCTGGTTCCCGCTCTACGATCGCAATCCGCAGACCTTCGTCCCGAACATCTTCTTCGCGCAACCGAAGGATTACGTGAAGGCGACGCAGAAGGTGACGGTCGCCGGACCCGACGAAAGCTATATCAGCCTTCCGCTAATACGTTGATTAGTCTTGCATCATCCCGGACGCGTGCCGGGATGATGTAAGGAAAACATCGCCCTGCATCGGTCGGAATGTGGCAGCTTCACTGGTTCTTAGGAGGCCGTGGATCATAGGTCTGCGGCACAACAGACCGGATTGCCGATGAAACGCCTCCCCCTGATCGCGCCGAACCCGCCGCGGCTGAGCGAGCACCTCGATGCGCTGCGCCGCGTCGAGGCGTCGGGCGTGTTCAGCAACAACGGCCCCGAAGTGCGTGCGTTCGAGGCCGGCGTCACCGAAAAGCTGTTCGGCGGCCACGGCGCCAGCCTTGCGGTCGGCAATGCCACGCTCGGGTTGATGCTCGCGATCCGCCACGCGTCGGGGATGCGGACGGGAGGGCTGAACCCCAAGCAGGGCACGCTGGCGCTGATGCCCGCGCTCACCTTCGCCGCGACCGCGCAGGCGGCGGCGTGGGCAGGGTTGACGCCGCTGGTCTGCGATATCGATCCCGCTGACTGGGGTGCGTGCGCGCTCGAGGAGGAGCGGTTGCTCCAGCGCTACGGCGAGCGGATCGGCGTGGTCGTGCCCTATGCGACGTTCGGCAACGCGATCGATATCGACCGCTACGTGCATTTCCAGCGGCGCTACGGCGTCGGAATCGTGATCGATGCGGCCTCCTCGCTCGGCACGCTCGACGATTCGGGGCTCGGGTTCGGCGCGCGCGCGCCGTTCGCGGTGGTCCATTCGATGCACGCCACCAAGACGTTCGCGGTGGGCGAGGGCGGCCTGATCCACAGCGGCGACGTCGACTTGATCGCGACGCTGCGGTCGATGGGCAATTTCGGGTTCGAGGGCAGCCGCAACGCCACGCTGCCCGGTATCAACGCCAAGCTGCCCGAGATCACCGCGATCATGGCGCAGACCAAGCTCGCCGAGATCGACGGAATCGCCGACCACCGCGCGGTGCTGGAGGAAACCTACCGCGCCACGCTCCCCGGTTTCCAGTTCCAGGCAGTGTCGGGCCGACGTCGCTCGATGCAGTTCATGCCGGTGCTGCTCCCAGAACACATCGCGCATCACCGCGACGCGATCGTCGAGGCAATCGAGGCCGACGGAGTCGGCTGCGGCCGGTATTTCAGCCCGCATCTCGGCGAACAGCCCTGGTTCCAGGCGACCGCGATGATCGAGCCGACCCCGGTCGCGGACCGGATCGCCGGTCGGATGCTGTCGCTGCCGATCACCGACGCGATGTCGGTTGCAGACGCGCGACGAGCCGCCGAAGCGCTCGCGAACGCCTGCGCGGCGATCGTCCGGCCGCTCGACCGGCGCGCGTCGGTGCGCGGCGCCAGCGGCACGATCGCCTCGGTCATCGTGATCGGCGGCGGCCCTGCGGGGACCGCGATGCTCACCTCGGCGACCAAGCGCGGCCTGCTGCCCGATCTCGCTGCGTCGGGGTTAATGGTGATCGAGCGCGGCAACGCGATCGGCGGCGGGCGGCTCGGGCGCTACGCGATCACGTCGGATTCGACCGCGCAGACGTTCCTGACCGCGGTGCGCGACAACGTGCATCCCGAACTCGCACGGCTGGTCGATCATCCCGCCGGGCGTGCGGTCGCCGCGCATGACGGCGCGCTCGGCGTGCCGCTGACCGAGGTCGGGCCATTGCTGCGCGCGACCGGCGATCGGCTCACCGACATCGTTCGCGGCCATGGCGGCGTCGTCCTGACGGGGCACGAGGCACTGGGGGCGAAACGCGTCGGCGACGGCTTGTGGAGCGTACAGGTCCGCCGGCTCGCCGACGGCCATGTCTTCGACCAGCTCGCCCGCAATCTGGTCGTCGCGACGGGCGGTCATCAGCCGCTCGACCGGCTCGCCACGCAGCGGGTAGCGGGAGCCAGCCTGATCGAGCTGGCGAGCGGGCGGCTGGTCCAGTCCGACGACGTGCTGACGGTCGGCGGGTTCGAGAAGGTCGCCGATATCCTGACCGGCAAGCGTGCCCCGACGATCGCGGTGATCGGCGGTTCGACCAGCGCGCTTACGACGATCGCGCTGCTGTTGAAGAGCCAGCCGCCGCTGCCGTTGGGGGCAGGGGCGATCACGTTGCTGCACCGCAAGCCGCTGCGCCCCTTCTATCATTCGATCGAGGCTGCGCATGCCGAAGGGTTTACCGATTTCGGCCCCGACGACATCTGTCCGGTGTCGGGGTTCGTCTACCGCCTTGCCGGCTTCCGCCTCGAAGCGCGCGACCTCGTGCTGCGGATGCTCGGTATCGATGGCCGCGTACCCGATCCCCGCGTGGCGCTGCACCGGATCACAGGCGACGACGACGCGGCCGCACGCGCGCATATCGAACGGGCGGACCTCGTCGTCGCGGCGCTCGGCTATCGCCCGATCGCGATGCCGATCGCCGACCGCGACGGCGTGCAGATTCCCCTTGCCGCGCATTCGGGCCAGCCGATGGTCGATCGCCACTGCCGGATCGTCGACGCCGCCGGTACACCGATCGCGGGATTGTACGGGCTCGGGCTCGCAGCGGGTTTCGTGCCCTGGGGCTCGCTTGGTGGAGAATGTAGTTTCTCGGGCCAGGCCAATGGCTTATGGCTCTGGCAGAACGACGTGGGCTTGATGATCGTCGACCAGGTCATGGCAGCGAGGGCAAAGGCGGCAGCGTGACGTCCACGGCATCGAAGGCCAATCCGGTTGCCAGCTCGGTTATAAACCCGGTGATCAGCCCGGCCGTCAGCCCGGTCATCAGCGTCGTCATGGCGGCGTATAACGGCGCCGGGTTGATCGAGGAAACGCTCGCCAGCCTCCAGGCGCAGACCTTCACCGATTTCGAGGTGATCGTGGTCGACGACTGCTCGACCGACGAGACGCGCGACGTGGTACGCGCCTGGCCCGATCCGCGCGTGCGACTGGTCGAGATGGCAAGGAACGGCGGCCCGGTGCTCGCGCGCAACCGCGGGTTTGCCGAGGCACGCGGCCGCTACATCGCCGCGCTCGACCATGACGATATCTGCCGCCCAGATCGCTTCGCCCGCCAGGTTGCGTATTTCGAGGCCCATCCCGGCACCGTGCTGCTGGGTACCGCCGCCGAGCTGCTGACCGAGGGCGTCGTCACCCCGTCGAGCTACGCGCCTGCCACCACGCCCGCGCTGGTCGCGTGGCTCACCTGTATCGAGAATCCGTTGGTCTGGTCGTCGACGATGATGCGGACGGAGGTGGCACGGCGGCTCGATCCGGTAACGCGGCCCGAACTGCTCTACGCCGAGGATTACGACCTGTATCAGCGGATCCAGCATTTCGGGGCGATCGCGCGACTCGACGAGGCGCTGGTGCTGTACCGCGTCCATCCCGGCGGCGTCTCGAAGCGCTTCGTCGATACGATGGAGGCGGCTTCGGTGCGCGTGCTGACCGAGCGCTACGCCCGGTTGTTCGACGATCGCGCGGAGCGGGTCGCGCGGCTGATCATGCTGCACAACATGGCCAAGCGCCCGGTGCCCGATCGCGCCGCGCTGGCGATGCTGGGCAGTGCGCTGAGCGTGATCCAGGCGGATTTCCTGGCGACGCACGACTGCTCGGCGCACGACGTTCGCCTGATACGCTGGGAGACTGCGCGTCGCTGGGGCGATATCGGCCGGGCGGGGCTGCGTGCAGGCACAGTGCGTCTGGCGGACGTGCTGGCAGTACGACCCGATCACCTCGGGCTCGGCTATGCCGGGGTAGAGGCGCTGTTGTGGTCGGGCCTCATCGGCGGCGTACGACGCGCGCGCCGCAGAATGCAGCAAAGCCGCATGGCCCAGACCGCGGAGTAGCGCGGTCCGGGCCGGTATCTCAGACCTTGGCCGCGTAGATCATCCGGCCGGCACCGAGCCGTGCGAACACCTGGTCCAGATCGCGCTCGCCGACCGCGAAGCACCCCTGGCTGCGACCGAGCATGCCATGGCTCTCGATCATGTCCTTGTTCGCGTACCAGGCCGAATGCACGACGATCGCACGATCGAGCGCGTTGTCGTTGGTCGGATCGAGACCGATCAGCCGCTGCGAGCGGCCATGCTTGCCGACATAATAATCGTCCGTGACGAACGCGCCCTCGGACGAGGCGTTCGAGCCGAAGCGGTTCGAGAAGCGCTCCAGATACCCGGTATGCGCCGGATCCGAGCCGCTGCCGTGCGCGACCAGCAACGACGTGCTGCGCCCGCTGGCGAGGTCGATGAAGTGAAAGCGCGGCTTGCCCGACGGTGCGGCGAAATCGGCGATCGCGATGCGGTCGTGATGCTGGATGCGGCTGCCGTGGCGGCTGAGCGATGCCATCGCCTGGCGCAGCAGGTCGGGACGAACCACCTTCGGCGACGTCAGTGCGACCGTCGTGCGCGGCAGCGGTGGCTGCGTCATCGGCTTCAAATCACGTGCGGTCAGCGGACGTCCGAGACGCGTCGTCGCCGACACTGCCCCCGGCACCACCAAAGCCCCCGCCAATACCAAACCATTCTTCAGAAGCGCGCGTCGTTCGCGCACAAGACCTTGCTCGTCGTGCATCGATTTTCCCGAAATTGCCCCGTTTCTTGCACCACCGTATAGCCGATTTTCCGTCAATATTCTGCAACCATTTCCACTGGTTGTGGGTCCGTTCCCTCGAACTACCCCGGCTTGGGGTCGGTTCGTCGACTCAATCCTCCGACGGCACGTTTTCGAGAATCGCGCGTTGGGCGAAAATATCGGGGATTCGAGAACGGACGCGACGATGCGCATGATGGTACGGTCGGTTACGACAATGGGGCTGGCCTTGTCGCTGTTGGCGGGTGCAGCCCCTGCACTGGCGGCGTCGACCGCCACGCTTGCCGCGATGCCGATCGAGCAGGCCGCGACCGAACTCTCGCCCAACCAGTTCGTCTGGAAGGACAATGGTTCGAGCGAGCCGGTAAGCATCGTCATCAGCCTGCAGGAGCAGCGTGCGTTCGTCTATCGCGGGTCGACGATGATCGCGGCGACGACGATCTCCAGCGGCAAGGATGGCAAGGACACGCCGCTCGGCACCTATCCGATCCTGCAGAAGAACGCGGTCCACAAATCGAGCCTGTACGATGATGCGTCGATGCCGTTCATGCAGCGGCTGACCTGGGACGGCATCGCGATCCATGCGGGCCGCAACCCAGGCTTCCCCGCATCGCACGGCTGCATCCGCGTGCCGCTCGGTTTCGCCAAACAGTTGTTCGGGGTGACGACGCTGGGGACGACCGTGACGGTGACGGACGATTTCGAGGGTGGCATGATCCCGGAAGCGCCGGTCGCGGATCAGGAGACGGCGGTGGCGAACCTGCGCCAGTCGATCTCGCTAGAGCGGTGACCCGGCAATAGGCGAGGGTGGCACTTCCTTCCTTGTTCTCCCGCGAAGGCGGAAGCCCAGACTGGGTCCCCGCCTTCGCGGGGAAACAAACTTTGGCCGGGTAACGGCTAAGCCGCGATTGGGAGCCCAAGCTCAACCAACCGCGCGCGAAAATCCGCCGCATCAGTGAACAGCACCGATTCGATCCCCAACGCCTGCGCGCCCGCCACGTTCGCAGCGCTGTCGTCAACGAACACAGCATCCTCCGCCGCCAACCCGAATCGCTCCAGCGCCAGGCGATAGATAGCCGCATCCGGCTTCACCATCTTCTCCTCGCCCGACACGACCACGTCGCGGAACCGGTCGAACAGATGGGCTTCACGCGCGCGAAAGGGTGGCCAGAACTCGTGGCTGAAGTTCGTGATCGCGAACAGCGGTACGCCGGCCGCGTCCAGTTCCTCGACGATCTCGTGCATGCCGGCGATTCGCGCACCGATGCTCTCGTTGAATCGCGGCCCCCAGGCAGCGATCAGGTCGGCATGCTGCGGATGCAACGCGACCAGCTCCGCCGATGTGTCGGCGAAGTCGCGGCCAGCATCGTGCTGGAAGTGCCAGTCGATCGTCACGACGTCGCGCAGGAACGCGTCGAGCGCCCGATCGTCGTCGATCAGGCGCTCGTACAGGATCCGAAGATCCCAGTCGTACAGGACACGACCGACGTCGAAGATGACGGCCGTTATCAGGGCTTTAGCCCTGGCGTGCCTTGAAGCGACGGTTGGTCTTGTTGATGACGTAGGTACGGCCACGACGACGGATCACGCGGTTATCGCGGTGACGATCCTTGAGCGACTTCAGGGAATTGCGGATCTTCATGATCGATTCGCTTCTTTTCAAATCTAGGTGTGCGGAAAGACGGGATCGCCTAATGGCGGGGTGTGTCCAAGTCAAGCAACGGACACACTCGAGCCATCGGGGAACCCACCCAGCTGGTCCGAGCGTTACTATAGCGCAACATTCTAAGGAAGTCCCCATGGCGGTTCGTTCGATCCTGGTCCTGGCGCTGGCAAGCGCATCCCTCACCGCGTGCGCGACCGGCCCGTCGCTGCCGCCGACCGAGGTGTTGCGCTATCACCTCGGCGAGCCGATCGACCGCGGGACGATCGCCGTCCAGCCCCTGACGGGCGGTGGCCCGGCCAGTCTCGAGTTCAAGACCTATGCCGCCGCCGTGCAGGGCGAGCTACTCAAGGCCGGCTACAGCGTCCCGATGGCAGGGGCCAAGCCGCTGCTGGTAGCGACCGTAGGCTTCACGCGCACCACGCAGGCGGGGCCGCCCAAGCAGGCGCCGTTCAGCATCGGTCTCGGCGGCGGCGGGTTCAGCGGCGGTCGTGGGGGTGGCGGCGTCGGCCTCGGCGGCGGGGTCGGCTTCCCGATCGGCGGCGGCGGGCGCACCGCGATCCTCGTGTCCGAACTGTCGGTCACGATCAAGCGGACCGCCGACCAGTCACCCGTCTGGGAAGGTCGCGCGCAGTCGTTCGCCGACGCTCGCAAGGAGGATGCCCGGACGGATATCCAGGCCGACAAGCTCGCACGCGCCTTGTTCATGGGGTTCCCCGGCGAGTCCGGTCGCACTATCCAGGTGAAATGAACGCACACACCATGAGCCCCGTCACCATCAACGCAGCCTTCGATGGCGGCAACATCCGTGTTGTCGCCGTCGAGGGAGACCGGATCGACCTGGAGATCGTCACCGACTTCCAGTCCGATTTCTTCCAGTGGTTCTACTTCCGCGTGGCGGGGGCCGCCGGCCGCACGCTGACCTACCGCATCCTCAATGCGGGCAAGTCGGCGTATCCGTTCGGCTGGCCGGGCTACAAGACGCGCGCCAGCACCGATCGCCAGGCGTGGCGGATGATCGACACGCGCTATGAGGGTGGCGTGCTCGAATTCGACTTCACCGCCGAGACGGATCTCGCCTGGTTCGCGTATTTTGCTCCCTACACGATGGAAATGCACGAGGCGCTGGTGGCGCGCACCGCATTGCTGCCGGGCGTCGCGCACCGTGAGCTCGGCCAGTCGCTCGACGGGCAGGCGATCGACTGCTTCACGATCGGCTCGGGCTCGAAGCAGGTCTGGATCTACGGCCGCCAGCACCCCGGCGAATCGATGACCGAATGGTGGATGGAAGGCGCGCTGGAGCGGCTGACCGATTCGGCCAACCCGATCACTGCGGACCTGTTGGCGAAGGCGACCTTCAACGTCGTCCCCAACATGAACCCGGACGGGACGCGCCGCGGTCATCTGCGCACCAATGCCGTGGGCGTGAACCTCAACCGCGAATGGCACACGCCGACGCTGGAGAAGAGCCCCGAAGTCCTGTGCGTGCGCAACGCGATGGACCTGACCGGCGTCGACGTCGCGATGGACATCCACGGCGACGAAGCGATCCCGGCGAACTTCATCGCCGGCTTCGAAGGCATCCCCTCCTGGACCGACGCGCACGGTGAGAAATTCTACGATTACGGCCGTCGTCTCGCGGCGCATACGCCCGATTTCCAGACCGAGAAGGGCTATCCCAAGTCCGCACCGGGGACCGCGAACCTGTCGATGTCGACCAACCAGCTCGCCGAGCGCTTCGGCGCGGTGTCGATGACGCTGGAGATGCCGTTCAAGGATCACGACGCCAACGCCGATCCCGAGTTCGGCTGGTCGCCCGAGCGCTCGAAACAGCTTGCGCACGCGATGCTGGAGACTCTCGCTGGTATGATCGACGAAATCTGACCTGATAACAACGTCTTGGCACGGTTTAGAGGCTTGGGTTCAAGCCCCGCGGATCGTGCCTGGGTGTAACCTTATCCTAACCTTTGAACCCTTCCGTTCAGTCCCGCCATCTCAGGAGCCCGAATGCCGACCCTAGTCCTGATCCGCCACGGCCAGTCCACCTGGAACCTAGAGAACCGCTTCACCGGCTGGTGGGACGTCGACATGACCGCGAAGGGTGAGGCCGAGGCCAAGGCCGCGGGCGAGTTGATGGCCGCCAAGGGTCTCGACTTCGACCAGACCTTCGTCAGCCTCCAGACACGGGCGATCAAGACGCTCAACATCGCGCTGGAGGCGATGGGCCGGCTCTGGCTCCCGGTCGAGAAGGACTGGCGCCTGAACGAACGCCACTATGGCGGCCTCACCGGCCTCGACAAGGCGGAAACCGCGGCCAAGCACGGCGACGCACAGGTCCATATCTGGCGCCGCAGCTTCGACGTCCCGCCGCCCGTACTCGACGACGGCAGCGAGTTCGACCTGTCGAAGGACCGCCGTTACGACGGCATCGCGATCCCCAGGACCGAGAGCCTCAAGGATACGATCGCGCGCGTGTTGCCGTATTGGGACGAACGGATCGCGCCGGCACTGAAGGACGGCCAGCGCATCCTGATCTCCGCCCACGGCAACTCGCTCCGCGCACTGGTCAAGCACCTGTCGAACATCCCCGACGACGAGATCACGGGGCTGGAGATCCCGACCGGCCAGCCGATCGTCTACGAACTCGACAGCGATCTGAACGCGACGGACCGGTATTATCTAAGCGAACGCTGACGCCTGCATCTCTACTTCACCCCTCCCTGGAAGGGAGGGGTCGGGGGTGGGTCGGCCAGTTGTCGGACGTCGTGGTCACCAAGCGGCCAACCCACCCCCAACCCCTCCCTTCCAGGGAGGGGAGCAGTGCACCAACAACATTGCCCAATCCCCCTCGCATCGCTAGGCACGTCGCTCCTTGAATCAGGGGGCGATCGTGGCTCTAGTCGGCATCATCATGGGCAGCACCTCCGATTGGGAGACGATGCGCCACGCCGCCGAGACGCTCGACGCGCTTGACGTCGCCTACGAGACCAAGGTCGTCTCCGCGCACCGCACCCCGCAACGCCTCTACGACTACGCAACCACCGCCGCCGATCGCGGCCTCAAGGTGGTGATCGCCGGCGCCGGCGGCGCAGCGCACCTCCCCGGCATGGCCGCCTCGATGACGCATCTCCCGGTACTCGGCGTCCCCGTCGAATCGAAGGCGCTGAAGGGCATGGATAGCCTGCTCTCGATCGTCCAGATGCCCGGCGGCATCCCGGTCGGCACGCTCGCGATCGGCAAGCCCGGCGCGATCAACGCAGGCCTGCTCGCCGCCGCGATCCTCGCGACGTCCGACGATGCGCTGGCCGAACGCCTCAAAGCCTGGCGCGCCGCACAGACCGACGCCGTCGCGACCGACCCCATCTGAGCACGATAGCCTGAAAGACGCTGACATGACGCCGCTTCCCCCCGGATCGACCATCGGCATCCTCGGCGGAGGCCAGCTCGGCCGCATGCTGGCCAGCGCCGCGGCGCAGCTCGGCTATCACACGCACGTCCTCGCGCCCGACCGGGAGAGCGTCGCCGCGCAGTCCGCCTCGACCATGACGCGCGCCGACTATCACAACCGCATCGTCCTTGCCGACTTCGCCGACGCCTGCGACGTCATCACCTACGAGTTCGAGAACATCGCGGTCGAGCCCGTCGAATGGCTGGCGGACCGCGTCCCCGTCCACCCGAGCCCTCGCGCGCTCCGCGTGGCACAGGAGCGGATCGGCGAAAAACGCTTCGTGGAGAGCGTCGGCGGCCGCCCGGCACCCTGGGCCGCCGTCGACAGCCTCGAAAGCCTGCAAGCGGGCCTGAAAGCGATCGGCGCCCCCGCCATCCTCAAGACCGCCCGCTTCGGCTATGACGGCAAGGGCCAGGTCAAGATCGACACGCCCGATGGCGCGCAAGCCGCCTGGGACACGATCGGCGGTCCCGCAGTGCTCGAAGCCTTCGTACCGTTCGAGCACGAGTTCTCGATCCTGATCGCCCGCGGCCTCGACGGCGGCATCGCGCGCTACGATCCACCGCTCAACGTCCACCGCGACGCCATCCTGCGCCACTCGACCGTCCCCGCGCCCGCCGCAGTGCTGGCCCAAGCCCATGATGCAGCAGCGCTGGCCGAACGGATCGCGGCCGAACTCGACTATGTCGGTGTACTGGCGTGCGAATTCTTCGTCGGCGCCGACGGCCCGGTGTTCAACGAGATGGCCCCCCGCGTGCACAATTCCGGCCACTGGACGATCGAAGGCGCCGAATGCTCGCAATTCGAAAACCACATCCGCGCGATCTGTGGGTTGCCGCTGGGGGCGACGACGCTGACCGGACGCGAAGCGACGATGGAGAACCTGATCGGCGACGACGCCGACCGCTGGGCTGAACTGCTGGCCGAGTCAGGCGCTCACATGCATCTCTACGGCAAGGGTGCAGCAAGGCCGGGACGGAAAATGGGTCACGTCACCCGCGTGGTACGCTGAGTTCGATGCGTGCCCATGGAGAGCCTAGGGGCGGCAGCAGAAGCAGCGTTTGCCCTAGCCGCGGCTAGGGATCTTCCAAGGATCACACGGCACTGTCGCCGGAGTATTTGAGTTCGAGATACCGCCCCTGCACGGCAATGTCGTCGAGCGTCGTTCGTCCGAGTTGGTCGCTTGCCCGGGCAAGCTCCGCATCGATCAGTCGCAGGCCGTTGATCAGGTGATCGTCCGGCGTCCGGCCGTCGGCATGAGGGACACGCCGCGCGGAGATAGGCACCACGCGCCAACCGTCGACCAGCGCGGGCATTTCTACGGCGATCAGCTTGCGGAGCGATGCCGCAGCGGGGCTGCGTGGATCGAGCCGACCAAGCAGGGGCGTGAGATCGTCGAACCGCGTGCTCATCGTTGCGACCAGATCGAGCGCCGGCAGCGGTAATCCGCGGCGTTGTGCAGCGAGCCATGTGACGGCTTGTTCAGCCAGTCCGGGCAAGGCCGTCCCTGCCAGGGCCTCCCGTCCCGGCGCGCGGGGAGCGGCGCGGACGAAGACCAGCGTGGTCAATAGGAGCATGAGTGCGAATGCGATCGAGATCGCCACGCCGGCCGGGGCGACGGCGGCAAGCAGCGCCCCTGTGAGCAACGTGGCGATCGCGGTCCCGACCAACCGCACCAGCAACCGCTGTCGACGCCGAGCCCTCGCCTTGCGCTCCCGGCGGGTTTGCTCGCGTCCTTCGGGCGACATGCGGCGGAGAAGTTCCTCGGCATGGGTGAGTCCGACGTCGGCAAAACCGGCCGCGACGGTCCGCGCCCGGTGGATCATCGGCTCACGCTGACCGGTATCATCGTTCATAGCGTGAGAATGACGGTATTTACCGATCAGGTCCATGCGCCATCACAAGCTGGAGCGTTTCATACCCCGTCCGACGACCAGCACATCTTATCGACGGTGCCCTGCCGTAGCCGTGCGAATCACCTTGGGTTGGCCCGGCTGGGCGTCCCGAGTTCGACCGCGGCGGCAACAAGGACCTGGTCGCCGCCGGCATAGGCCGGGGCATGCGGTGCGCGCGGCTTGCGGACGATACCATGCCGCCAGCGAACTGGTATAGGAGCGGAAATACCGCGGCCTTCGTGACCGCGATCGCGCAGGAGCAAAATACGTGACGACGACTACCCCAGCCGAATGGGCGCATCACAAGGCCGTCTGGATCGGCTTTCCGAGCCATGCCGATCTCTGGCTCGAGGATCTGGAGCCTGCACGGGACGAGGTCGTCGCGTTTGCGAAGGCGGTGCATGCAGACGGCAAGGGCGAGACGGTGATCCTGGTCGCGGCCGATGTCGGGTCGGCGACCACCGCCAAGCGGCTTGCCCCGTTCGCGCAGGTGGTGATGGAGCCGTTCGGCGACATCTGGCTGCGCGATACCGCGCCGATCGTTGTCGGCGACGGCAGCGCGCGCGACTTCCGGTTCAACGGCTGGGGCGGGAAGTACGACCTGCCCGGCGACGACACGATCGGGCAGCGGCTGGCAGCGAGCCGTCACAAGCGGGTCGAGACGTGCGACTGGGTTCTCGAAGGCGGCGCGATCGATGGCGATGGCACCGGGACGGTCGTCACGACGCAGCAGTGCCTGCTCAACCGCAACCGCAATCCGTCGCTGACCAAGGCGGAGATCGAGGCGCGGCTGGCGTCCGACCTCGGCTATACCCGCGTGGTGTGGCTGGGCGACGGGCTGGTCAACGATCATACCGACGGCCATGTCGACAACCTCGCGCGGTTCGTCGGCGAGGGGCGCGTGGCGATCCCCAAGGCGACCGACAACGATCCGAACTGGCAGGTGTACCAGAACGCCGCGCGTGACGCTGCCGCGGCCGGGCTGGAGGTCGTGACGATCCCGTCGCCGGGCCGCGTGCTGCGCGACGAGGAGGTCGTGCCGGCGAGCTACATGAACTTCTACATCGGCAATGCCGCGGTGGTGGTGCCGTTGTATGGCGCGGAGAACGACGCCGCGGCGGTGGTGGCGATCCAGGCGCTGTTCCCGGACCGTGAGGTCGTCGGGCAACGCGCGGACCATATCCTGACGGGCGGCGGGAGCTTCCACTGCATCTCGCAGCAGATTCCGGGCTGACTTCCCCCCTCCCTGGAAGGGAGGGGCCGGGGGTGGGTCGGCCTGGGGCGGGTGCCTGCGTCAGCCAATGGGCCGACCCACCCCTAACCCCTCCCTTCCAGGGAGGGGGATGCCTGACTCAGCGGCTCCAGCGCGCCCAGATTGCCGTGGGCAGCGTCAGCCCACGCGCTTCCTCGCGGACGCCGAGTTCGCCGACTTCGACTTTGCCGGGGAGATCGGCGAAAACCTGGTTCAGCAGTTCGCCGATAGCCAGCGCCGACATCCGCACCGCGTAAACCGTCAGGAACAGGAACCGCGAGTTCTCGTCGAGCAGTTTCCGGCAGTCGGCGATCAGCTTCGGGAGGTCCTCCTCCAGCCGCCAGACCTCACCCTCAGGCCCACGGCCATATTTCGGCGGATCGAGCAAAATCCCATCATACCGCCGCCCGCGCCGCACCTCTCGTGCGACGAACTTCGCCGCATCATCCGTCATCCAGCGGATCGGCGCGTCGGCCATGCCTGAGAGTTTCGCGTTGGCCTTGGCCGCCTCGACCGACTTCTTCGACGCATCGACGTGCACCATCCGCACGCCTTTGGTCGCCATCGCCAGCGTGCCGACGCCGGTATAGCCGAACAGGTTCATGCACTCGGGCGAGTCTAGCCCGACGACGCGCTCGCGCATCCAGCTCCAGACCGGCGCCATGTCTGGGAAGAAGCCGAGGTGACGAAACGGGGTGGTCTGCGCGGTGTACGACACCTCGTTCCACTTGAGCGTCCAGCCTTCGCGAGGAACGGACTCGAAAAACTCCCAGCGACCGCCGCCGTCCTCGTCCGAGCCGGGGACGAATTCGCCCTGCGCCTGCCAGTCGGTCGAGGCGGGCGCCCACATCGCCTGAGGTTCGGGGCGAATGAAGCGGAAGCGGCCATAGCGTTCGAGCTTCTTGCCGTGGCCCGAGTCGATCAGCCCGTAATCCGCCCAGGGTTCGCCGATGAGGGTGTGCAGCTTCATGCCGACGGCTTCGCGCGCTCGGTGATGTAGGCGGTGATCGCGTCGAACGTCGCCGGCAGCGTGGCGTAACGCTCCTCGCGGTCGAACAGGTCGCCGACGCGGGTTGGCAGCGAGGGGCGAACGCCGGTTGCGCGCTCGACTGCGTCGCCGAACTTGGCGGGGTGCGCGGTGGCGAGCGTTACGATGGGTACGCCGGCGGGGACTTCGGTGCGCAACGCGGCGGCAAGGCCTATCGCGGTGTGCGGGTCGATCACTTGGCCGGCGTGCTCGTGGGCCCAGCGCATCGCCAGCGTCATGTCGTCGAGGTCGATGCGCTCGCTTTGGAAGAGGCCCGAGGCGCCCTGCGACTGCGCGTTGGTGAGACGCATGGCCCCGGAGGACTCGAAGCCGGCCATCTGTGCAGCGAGCGCTGCGCCATCGCGGTCACCGAGATCGAACAACAGGCGTTCGAAGTTCGAGCTGACCTGGATGTCCATCGACGGGGTCGGGGTCTGCTGGACGCCCCCCTTCGAATAATCGCCGGTGCTGAGCGCGCGGTGGAGGATGTCGTTGACGTTGGTCGCGACGACCAGCTTGGCGACGGGGAGCTCCATCTTCGCCGCGACGTAGCCCGCGAACACGTCGCCGAAATTGCCGGTCGGGACCGCAAACGCGACTTCGCGATCAGGCGCGCCGAGGCGGACGGCGGCGTAGAAGAAATAGACGACCTGCGCCATCAGGCGTGCCCAGTTGATCGAGTTGACTGCGGACAGCGCGAACTTGGTCGAGAAGGCGCGATCGTTGAACATCGCCTTCACCAGTGCCTGCGCGTCGTCGAAGCTGCCTTCGATGGCGATATTGTAGACGTTGGGGCTGAGCACCGTGGTCATCTGGCGGCGCTGCACGTCGGAGATGCGGCCGACCGGGTGGAGCATGAAGATGTCGATGCCCGCGCGCCCCGCGACCGCGTCGATCGCCGCCGAGCCGGTATCGCCACTGGTCGCGCCGACGATCGTCAGGCGCTTGTCCGTGCCGGCGAGGAAGCGCTCGAAGAAGAGGCCAAGCAGCTGGAGCGCGACGTCCTTGAATGCCAGCGTCGGGCCGTGGAAGAGTTCGAGCAGCCACTGGTCGTGGTCGAGCTGTACGAGTGGTGTCACGGCCGCGTGCGAGAAGCGGCCATAAGCCTGTTCGCAGAGCGCCTTAAGCTCGTCGCGCGTCATCGCGTCGCCGACGAACGGGGCCATCACGGCGACCGCGGTGTCGACGTAGGATAGCCCCGCGAGCGCGGCGATCTCGTCGCGGGTCATCGTCGGCCACGCGTCGGGGAGGTAGAGGCCGCCATCGGAGGCGAGACCGGCGAGCGTCGCCGCTTCGAAATCGAGGATCGGCGCCGAGCCGCGGGTGCTGATGTAACGCATGGCAAGCGGTTAGCCGGCTGAGCGGAAGGGAACAAGCTACGCGCTTTCCGTTTTCCTGCGAACGCAGGAATCCAGGGTTACGGAGCAATGCGCGCGGTACCTCGGACTCCTGCGTTCGCAGGAGAACGGCTAGCGAGGGCGGCGGCGGAGCGCGAGGGCGTAGATGATCGCGGCGATGGCGGCGAAGAAGAACCATTGGCCGGCATAGGCGAGGTGGTTGTTCGGGACCGAGGCGATATCGGGCTTGCCGTTGGGAGAGAGACCCGCTTGCGGGGTATCGGCGACCAGCATCAGGCGCTGCGGGGTGTGATCGAACAGCGATCCGATCAGCGAGCGGCCGTCGGGCGCGTGGCTGATGAAGCCCGAGACTTCGCCTCCGGCCCAGGCGACCTTGGCCATCGGGTCGCGCGTGGTGCCGAGCTGGACCACCATACCGGGCCCTTCCGCGCCGGTCTTGCACTCGGCGATCGCGCGAAAGCCGGACTTGCCGGCGCCGGCGAGCTTGATGTCCGTCGGCTGGAGGCAGAGACCCGAAGCGCGTCGGAACAGCAGCGTTTCGTCGGGGAAGCGCGGGAAGGCCATTGGCGGCTTGGCGGGATTGGCGGCGAGCTGCGCGAGGAACGCTTCCTTTTTCGGGAGGCGGTCGAGAAGTTGCCACAGGCCGAGCGCAATCATCGCCGCGATTGCGAGCGTGACGAGAATGGTCGGAATGACGGGAATGCGTCGTGCGGTGCGGGTCACGGGTCGATTCGGCCTTCGCGGGCTGCGTTGCGGTATTCGGCGGACATGAGCGCGCCCTTGGCTGCTCGGAGCGAGAGAACGACCCCGCCGGCGGTGAAGGGGATCCAGATCAGCATGTGCAGCCAGAGTGGCGGGTGGACTTTGAGTTCGAGCGTGATCGCGAGGATGACGACGAGCGCACCGAGGATCAGCGTGAGGAAGGCGGCCGGGCCGTCGCCAACGTTGAACTTGCTGAAGTCGAGACCGCAGTTTGCGCAGCGGTCGGCGAAGCTGGACCATTTCGCGAAGAGCGTGGGTTTGCCGCAGCGGGGGCATAGGCCTTTGAGCGCGACCTGCGCGATCGTGGGGGCGTTGGCGAGGGGGTATGGGTCTTCGGTCATGCGGTCAGCCCTCCCATTGCTGTTTCCCCGCGAAGGCGGGGACCCAGACTGGGCTCCCGCCTTCGCGGGAGAACAAGGTAAGGGAGCGACGGTTGGTTCGCGTCCGTTCCGCATCTAAAACCGCCGCCACCCCGGCGAAGGCCGGGGGCCAATTGGGGGACGCCGCTAACTGCAGACAGCGTTTCGTTACTGCAGCCTTGCCAATTGGGCCCCGGCCTTTGCCGGGGTGGTAGCTATCGGGGTGGTCGCAGTGGATGAGCTGATAGTCGCTCAACCGCCGTGGACGGGGGCACCCCAGCCGCCCCAGACGTAGACGGTGACGAACAGGAACAGCCACACGACGTCGACGAAATGCCAGTACCACGCCGCCGCCTCGAAGCCGAAATGCTGGCGCGGAGTGAAATCGCCGCGGTACGCGCGCACCAGGCAGACGATCAGGAAGATCGTGCCGATCAGCACGTGAAATCCGTGGAAGCCGGTCGCCATGAAGAATGATGCGCCGTAATTGATGCCCTTGAACGGGAACGGCGCGTGGGCATACTCGTACGCCTGGATCGAGCTGAACAGCACGCCGAGAATCACCGTCAGCCACAGGCCCTTGAGCACGCCGTCGCGGTTGCCGACGCCGATCAGGCCCCAGGCGCCGGTCTTCTCGCCGCCGCGCTGGTTGTGGATCAGCGCGTGGTGCGCCCAGGTCACTGTCGTGCCCGAGGTCAGCAGGATCAGCGTGTTGAGCAGCGGCAGTTCGAACGGGTTGATGACCGTCAGGCCCTTTGGCGGCCACTGCGCGACGATCGCCGCACCGCCCTCGACCGCGCGCGTGACGGTGCCGTCGGCGAAGGTCATCGCGGTCGGGAACAGCGAGAAGTCGAAGAATGCCCAGAACCAGCCGACGAAGAACATCACTTCGGAGGCGATAAACAGGATCATGCCGTAGCGGAAATGAAGCTGGACGACGGGGGTGTGGTCGCCCGCGCGGGCCTCGTGCACGACCTGCGTCCACCAGGAATACATCGTGAAGAGCACGCCGGCGAGGCCAATGAAGAACACCCACCCGCCGCCATTGGGCTTGTCGATATGGCCGCCGTGCATCCACATGATGCCGCCGACCGCCATGATCAGCGCCGAGAACGATCCGACCAGCGGCCAGATGCTCGGCGGCAGGATGTGGTAATCATGGTTCTTGGCGCCGGCCATCGGTACTCCCCTATTTTCTTTGGCGACGTTCTAGCTGGCTGTTTTCGCAGAATCCACCGGGTAAAACGTATAGCTGAGCGTGATCGTCTGGATATCGGCCGCGTCGGGGTCGGTCAGGATCTTCGGATCGACGAAGAAGATCACCGGCATCCGCGCGGTCTCGCCGGGCTTGAGCGTCTGCTGCGTGAAGCAGAAACACTGGATCTTGGTGAAATACTTGCCGGCCTGCGCGGGCTGGACGTTGAACGTCGCGGTACCGGTGAGCGGCTTGTTCGAGGTGTTGGTGGCGGTGAAGAACGCCATGTCGCGCGCGCCGATATCGACCGTGTCGGAGCGATTCTCGGGTGTGAACTTCCACGGCAGCTTGGGGCTGACGTTGGTGTCGAAGTCGATCTGGATCTTGTGGTCGACCGCGCCGGGGGCGGCCAGCCCGCGGTTGGTGGTGCCGTTGAGCCCGGTCGCGGCGCAGAACAGCCGGTAGAGCGGCACGCTGGCCCAGGCGAGCCCGGTCATGAAACAGATGAAGAGCACCGCAAGCGCTGCGGTGCGGTTGGTGCGCGACATGGCCTTCCAGCCGGCCATCAGTGCGGCATCCCCGCGCGGATCTTGGCGATCGAGATCGCGAAGACGAGGATGACGAACGCCCCGAGGAGGATGGCCATTACGCGCGCGCGACCGCGCTGGCGGCTGCGGATGAGATCTTCCTCCCGGATGGGATCGGGAATGCTCATGCGAACCACCGGTCGACGACCAGCGCGCCGAACATCACGAACAGATACAGGATCGAGTATTTGAACAAGGCCTTCTCCGGTTTCATTGCATCGTCGGCATGCGTGGTGCGCTTCGCGACGCGGACGGCGAGCAGCGCGAACCAGCCGGTGAGCAGCACCGCGGCGATGCCGTAGATCGGCCCGGTTAAGCCGAGCGGCCAGGGCAGGATCGCGACTGCGGCCATCGGAATCGTGTAGAGCCCGATCTGCGTCCGCGTGGTCCGCTCGCCCGACACGACGGGGAGCATCGGCACACCCGCGGCGGCGTAATCGCTCTTCATGAACAGCGCGAGCGCCCAGAAATGCGGCGGCGTCCACAGGAACACGAACAGGAACAGCAGGACGGGCAACAGCGCGACGTCACCGGTCGCCGCGGCCCAGCCGATCAGCGGCGGGAACGCGCCCGCGGCGCCACCGATGACGATGTTCTGTGGCGTACGACGCTTCAGCCAGACGGTGTAGACCAGCACATAGAACAGGATCGAGACGGTCAGGATCGCAGCGGCGACGATGTTGACCGCGACTCCCATGAACAGGACCGAGAACGCACCGAGCCCGACGCCGAAATGCAGCGCAGCCTGGCGTTCCATGCGGCCATCCGGAAGCGGGCGCTTCTGCGTACGCCGCATGACCGCGTCGATGTCCGACTCATACCATTGGTTGAGCGCTCCGGCCGCGCCGGCGCCGAGCGCGATGCAGAGGATCGCGGTGAAGCCGATCACCGGATGCACCGACGTCGGCGCCGCGAGCATGCCGCACAGGCCGGTGAAGACGACGAGCGTCATCACCCGCGGCTTGGTGAGTGCCAGGAAATCGCGCCAATGCGCCGGTGGCAGGAGGGGTGAGGCGGGAGTCATGGTTCGGGTATGCTATACGCGTTGGAAAGGCTTGAGGAAAGCGGTGTGGCTTGGTGAGTGCGCGCGTGATCGTCGTCGCATGGTTGCCAGGTTCCGCGTCCTATCACCGTCACCCCAACGAAAGCTCGGGCGACGGATGGAGGCTGGTGTGAATGATCGACGATCGCCTCCAAACCGTCATCCTGACGAATGTCAGGACCCGGAGCCATGGAAGACGACGCTTTTGAACCTGGGCCCCAACCTTTGTCAGCGTGACGAAAGGGGAAGCGAGGTAAGTCCTCCTGCTTCCTTGTTCTCCCGCGAAGGCGGGAGCCCAGACTGGGTCCCCGCCTTCGCGGGGAAACATGAAGTGGGGCTTAGAACTGCTGTTCAAGCAAAAACGCCCCGGGTTTCCCCGAGGCGTCTTTGTTTTTGGCTGGCCCCGACACGGGAGCAAGTCCCGTGTCGTCGGACGCGGCATTGCCGCGCCGGCCGGTCGGATGCGCGCGGCTGGGCCGCACCGGCGCGTAGCTGGCGCTACGTCACCTCGCATCCTCAATCGATCCGCGGCAGCGTCTCGAACTGGTGGTACGGCGGCGGCGAGGAGATCGTCCACTCCAACGTCGTCGCACCGTCGCCCCAGGGGTTGTCGCCGGCTGGCTTGCCCGCGAGCAGCGACCAGATCAGGTTGATGAAGAACACCACCATGCCCGCGGCCATGATCATGTAGCCGACCGAGGCGACCGTGTTCCAATGCTCGTACTGCGGCGTGTAGTCCGGGATGCGGCGCGGCATGCCCTGGAGACCCAGGAAATGCATCGGGAAGAACATCACGTTCACGCCGACGAAAAACACCCAGAAGTGCAGCTGGCCGAGGAACTCGTTGTACATCTTGCCCGTCATCTTCGGGAACCAGTAGTAGAACCCGGCGAACAGCGAGAACACCGCACCCAGCGACAACACGTAGTGGAAATGCGCCACCACGTAGTACGTATCCTGCATGTAATCGTCGATGCCGCCGTTGGCGAGCACCACGCCGGTCACGCCGCCGACGGTGAACATGAAGATGAAGCCGATCGACCATACCATCGGCGTCTTGAAGGTCAGCGAGCCGCCCCACATCGTCGCGATCCACGAGAAGATCTTGATGCCGGTCGGCACCGCGATGACCATCGTCGCCGCGGTGAAGTACATCTTGGTATTCACGCTGAGGCCGGTGGTGAACATGTGGTGCGCCCACACGACGAACCCGACCACGCCGATCGCGACCATCGCATACGCCATGCCGAGATAGCCGAAGACGGGCTTGCGGCTGAACGTCGAGATGATCTGGCTGACGATGCCGAAGCCCGGCAGGATCATGATGTAGACTTCGGGATGGCCGAAGAACCAGAACAGATGCTGGTACAGGACGGGATCGCCGCCGCCGGCCGGATCGAAGAAGGTCGTGCCGAAGTTGCGATCGGTCAGCAGCATCGTGATTGCCGCGGCGAGCACCGGCAGCGCCAGCAGCAGCAGGAACGCGGTGACGAGCATCGACCACACGAACAGCGGCATCTTGTGCAGCGTCATGCCCGGCGCGCGCATGTTGAAGATCGTCGTGATGAAGTTGATCGCGCCGAGGATCGACGATGCGCCCGCGAGATGCAGCGCGAGGATCGCCATGTCGGTCGACGGCCCGGGCTCGCCGTACGTCGAGAGCGGCGCGTAGAGCGTCCAGCCATTACCCGCGCCACCGAAGAACGGCGACGCCAGCAGCAGCGTGAAGGCGGGGATCAGCAGCCAGAACGACACGTTGTTCATGCGCGGGAACGCCATGTCCGGCGCACCGATCATGATCGGCACGAACCAGTTGCCGAAGCCACCGACCATCGCCGGCATGACCATGAAGAACACCATGATCAGGCCGTGCGCGGTGATCAGCACGTTCCAGAGATGGAGCGATTCGTCGAGGCTGGCGGGGCCGCCGTGGAGCATCGACGCCCAGCCCTGGAGATACTGGATGCCGGGATGCGCGAGCTCGGCGCGCATGAGACCCGAGACCGAGCCGCCGATGATCCCCGCGACGATCGCGAAGATCAGGTACAGCGTGCCGATGTCCTTGTGGTTGGTCGACATGAACCAACGCGCGAAGAAGCCCGGCTTGTGATCGGTATCGTGGTGATGGTCGTGCGCTTCGTGGGACACGAAGGCCGACGGGGTGAGAGCGGTGTCGGTCATCTTACTGTCCCGCGTTGCCGGCGCCGGCCGGGTTTGAGGTCGCGCCCTGCGTCGTCGCGGGGGCTGTAGTGGTCACGTTCTCGACCGGGCCGGTGGCGTTGGCGGTTTCCGCCGCTTCGGCAACCTTCGCCGCGGAGCCGTCGGCGCCGGGTTGCGGGATGACCTTGTCGGACGCCTTGCCTGGGGTCGGCATCGTGCCGCCCTTGGCCTTGACCCACGCCGCGTATTCGGCGGGCGGAACCGCCTCGACCGCGATCGGCATATAGCCGTGACGCGCGCCGCACAGCTCCGAGCACTGGCCGAAATACAGGCCGGCCTTGTCGATCGTGAAGCTGGTCTCGTTCAGGCGGCCGGGGATCGCGTCGAGCTTGATCCAGAACGCCGGGACCGCCCAGCTGTGGATCACGTCGTTCGACGTGGTGATCAGGCGGATCGGCACGCCGACGGGGAGGACGATGCGGTTGTCGGTGGCGAGCAGCTTGGGGCCGTCGGCATCGGTACGGCCACGCTCGCCGGCGGCGACGTCAGCCTTTTCCTTCAACATGTTGGCGGTGATCTCGAAGCCGCCATTGTCCGGATACTGATAGGTCCAATACCATTGGTTGCCGATCGCCTTCAATGTCACCGCACCCGACGGGGCCGGCTTGAACTGGGCTTGCAGCAATCCGATCGAGGGCACCGCGATCAGGACGAGGATCACGACCGGGAGCAGTGTCCAGAGAATCTCGATGACCGTGTTGTGCGACGTCTTCGACGGCACCGGGTTGGCGGCGCGGCGATAGCGGAACGACACCCAGAACAGCAGCGCGAGGACGAACAGCGAGATGACCGTGATCGTCGGCACCAGGATCGAATTGTGCATCCAGTGCGCGAACTGGCCGTTTTTGGTCACCTGCGGCTGGAGGCCGAACAGGCCGTCGGTCGGCTGGCCGATCATCGGCTTGACCGTCATCGCGGGCGCGCCGTCCATCGCGAGCTCGGGGCTGGACGGGTTGGCGGTCGGCGTGGCGGCGGCGGTCGTCGGTGCGGTGTTTGAAACGCCGGCCGGAGCGGCGGCGGCCTGCGGGGCAGGCGTCGCTGCTGGCTGGGCCGCATGCCCGGCGACACCACCGAGACTCGCCAGTGCGAGCCCCGCTGCCATCGCAAATCCTCTCATCCCCATTTTGCGCATCGTTGTTCTTGACCCCGGTTTATAGCGAACCCGATTTCACGGACGCGCGGATGTCTGCTTATGATTTGGGAAGAGCTATACCCAGCGGGGGGGCTCGCCTCAAGCATTGTCTGGATTCGAATGGCATGGGACCAGCACGGCGAGCAAAACGCCGGTTCTCGTTGCACGTGGTTTCCCGCGCTCGTATCAGCGCGGGCAGACCATTTGGAGCGATGATCCGCAATGACCGAAGACGACGTGCTTGCCGAATTCCGCGCTGCCGAAGCGTTGCTCGAAGGGCATTTCATCCTGTCCTCGGGGCTACGCAGTTCGCGTTACCTGCAATGCGCGCGGGTGCTGATGGACCCGGCCCGAGGCGCACGTCTCTCGGAAGCGCTGGCGGCGTCGATCCCGGCCGAGTTGCGTGCGCAGATCGATATCGTCGTCTCGCCGGCGATGGGCGGCGTGATCGCCGGCCACGAAATGGGCCGCGCGCTCGGTGTCGAGGCGGTATTCCTCGAGCGGCCCGACGGCGTGTTCGAACTGCGCCGCGGATTCCGCTTGGCGCCAGGCCAGCGCGTGTTGATGATGGAGGACGTCGTCACCACCGGGCTGTCGTCGCGCGAGGCGATCGCGGCGATCGGGCGCGCGGGCGGTGTTACCGTTGCGGCGGCGGCTCTGGTCGATCGGTCGAACGGGACGGCGGATCTGGGCGTGCCGTTCTTCCCGCTGATCCGGCTCGATGTGCCGACCTATCCGGCGGATGCGTTGCCGGCCGAACTCGCGGCGATCCCGGCGATCAAGCCCGGCAGCAGGGCTGCGGCATGAGCCGCGACCTGCGTCTAGGCGTCAACATCGACCACGTCGCGACCGTACGGAACGCACGGGGGGCAGGGTATCCAGATCCGGTACGGGCGGCGCTGGTCGCTGCGGTGGCAGGGGCGGACGGGATTACCGCGCATCTGCGGGAGGATCGCCGGCACATTACGGATGACGACATCGCGCGGTTGTCGGCCGAACTGACGATCCCGCTCAACCTGGAGATGGCGGCGACCGACGAGATGCTCGGCATCGCGCTGCGCCACAAGCCGCACGCGGCGTGCATCGTCCCGGAAAAGCGCGAGGAACTCACCACCGAGGGTGGGCTCGACGTCGCCGGGCATTACGACCGGATGGAGCGACTGGTGGATGCGCTGGCGGGGGCGGGCATCCGCGTATCGCTGTTCATCGAGCCCGATGCGCGCCAGATCGAGGCGGCGGTGCGGCTCAAGGTGCCGGTGATCGAATTGCACACCGGTCTGTATGCGGAACTGTCGGGCGAGGCGCGAACGGTCGAGCTGCGACGGCTTACCGATGCGGCGGCGCTGGCGGCGAAGAACGGCATCGAGGTGCATGCGGGCCACGGGCTGACCTACGACAACGTCGCGCCGATCGCGGCTATCCGGCAGGTTCGGGAGCTGAACATCGGGCATTTCCTGGTGGGTGAGGCGCTGTTCGTCGGGCTTGGCGAGGCTGTGCGGCTTATGCGCGAGGCTATGGATGCGGCGCGGTAAGTCAGAAGGTTTGTTCACGCGGAGACGCGGAGCCGCGGAGCAGAAGGGGGTTGCCGGGAGCCGTCCCGGTTACTTCTCGCCTTCGCCGCGCTTGCGGCTCTCATACTCTCCGCGTCTCCGCGTCTCCGCGCGAACAAAACCTTTGGTCTTCCGACTCCAGGCATCGCGATGATTATCGGGCTCGGGTCCGACCTGTGTAACATCGAGCGGATCGCGGTGTCGGTCGAGCGGTTCGGCGAGCGGTTCGAGCAACGGGTGTTCACCGATGTCGAGCGCGCGAAAGCGGCGCGGCGACCGTTCACAAAGGCCGGGACGCTGGCGAAGCGGTTCGCGGCCAAGGAGGCGTTTTCCAAGGCCGTCGGGACCGGGTTTCGCGCGGGCGTGTTCATGCGCGACATCGGCGTGGTCAACGCCGCCAGCGGCGCACCGACGCTGGCGCTGACCGGAGGAGCCAAAGCGAGGCTTGACGCGTTGACCCCCGAAGGCCACGCCGCGCGCGTGCATTTGACGATGACCGATGATCATCCGTGGGCGCAGGCCTTCGTGATCATCGAAGCTATACCTCTGATATTCCCGGACATGGGCCAGGATATGAATCGATGAAGGACGCGGCGTTGGACGGCAACGAGTTCCCCGAAAAGCCCCTTGCGCAGACCGCGGCCGATACCGCGCCACCGGCCAGCACCACCCCAGAAACGACACGTCGCCGCGGCACCGACTGGTGGGGCGAGGTGAAGGGCATCTTCTGGCTGATCCTGGTCGTGCTTGGCTTCCACAGCTTCATCGCCAAGCCCTTCTATATCCCCAGCGAATCGATGCTGCCGGGGCTGCGGATCGGTGACCGGCTGGTGGTGACCAAGTTCGCTTATGGCTGGTCGTTCGTGTCGCCGACGATCCCGAACCCGGTCGCGATCTTCAAGGGCGTCGTGCTGCGCCAGCAGGAAGACAGCTGGAGCGTGTCGCTGCCGTTCATCCACGGCCGCCTGTTCGGCTCGCTGCCGACGCGCGGCGACGTGGTGATCGTGACGCCGCCGGGCACGCATAACGACTATATCAAGCGCGTCATCGGCCTGCCCGGCGACAAGCTGGCGGTGCGAGGCGGGATCGTGTTCCTCAACGGCGTCGCGGTGAAGCGCGGCCCGCTGCACGACACGCTGATCCCGGTCGACACCAACAGCCCGTGCAGCGAGATCGACTATCCCGGCGCGCGCGAGACGCTGCCCGACGGGCGCGAGATGTGCCGCCTGCCGACCTATACCGAGACGCTGCCGAACGGCCGCCGCTACGAGACGATCGATCTCGAATCGGACAGCCAGGGCGACAATTTCGCCGAGATCACGATCCCCGCGAACCACGTTTTCCTGATGGGCGACAACCGCGATCGCTCCGCCGACAGCCGGTTCGCGCTGAGCCAGCTCGGGCTCGGCGGGCCGGTGCCGTACGAGAATCTCGGCGGTCGTGCGGAGTTCATCACCTTCAGCCTCGACGGCGATGCGACGTTCAACCCGCTGAGCTGGTGGAGTTCGCTGCGCCCCGATCGCGCCGGTACCTCGCTCCACCCCGCCAAGGTGAACTGAGATGGCCGACACGAAGACCTTCGAAGAACCCAGCCCTGTGGAAATGCGCGATCCGTTCCTGCGCAAGGAACTGAAGCGCGCGACGATCTGGCTCGGGCTCGCCTGCGTGATCGCGCTGTTGATCGTGCTGGTCCAGCCGTTGCTGATCATCTTTGCGGGCATTGTGCTGGCCGCGCTGTTCGATGGCGGCGTGCGGCTGCTCGGACGGGTGCTGCCGATCGGGCGTGGCTGGCGGTTGCTGATCGTCGTGCTCCTGACGTTCGCTTTCCTCGTCGGGACGTTCATCCTGACTGGCGTGCAGGTGACCGAACAGGTCACGCAATTGCGTTCGACGCTGGAATCCCAGGCGAACCGGTTCACCGGCTACCTGTCGTCGCAGGGGCTGATGCCGGGCGCGTCGGACGTCAACGGGATCGTCAAGCAGGCGCTAGGATCGGTTGGGCGCGTGACGTCGTGGGTGGGCAGCGCGATCGGCGCGATCACCAGCATGTTCATGATCCTGATCCTCGGGCTGTTCATCGCTATGGACCCCGGCACCTATTCCCGCGGAATGCAGTGGATGGTGCCGAGCGACCTCCGCCCCGAGTTCGCCAAGACGCTGGTCAAGATGGGCGCGACCTTGCGCCGCCTGCTAGCCGGGCGCCTGCTCGGGATGGCGGTCGAGGGCGTCGCGAGCGGCATCGCGCTGGCGGTCGGCGGCGTGCCGATGGCGATGCTGCTCGGCATCATCGCGGGCATCCTCGCGTTCATCCCGAACGTCGGCGCGATCGTGACCGGCGTGCTGATGGTCGCGGTCGGGTTCAGCGCGGGCGTCGATACCGGGTATTGGGCGATCGGCACGTACCTCGTGGTGCAGACGATCGACGGGTACGTGATCGTGCCGATGGTCGCCAAGCGCACCGTCGATCTCCCGCCGGCGTTGACCCTGGGCGCGCAGATCCTGGCGAGCGCGCTGTTCGGGATTTTGGGGCTTGCGCTGGCCGACCCGATGACCGCGATGATCAAGACCGCGCTCGAGCGGCGGTCGGAGCGGGAAGAGGAGAAGGCGGAGGCCGGCGATCAAGCTACGGCCTGACGTTCCCCTTGCTACTGGCTGCGGGTTCAAGCTCCCATTCCGTCATCCCCGCGGACGCGGGGACCCATACTGGCAAACCCCTGAAAATATGGGTCCCCGCGTCCGCGGGGATGACGGGAGGTGGGGGCCGGGTACGTCAATGGGGCGGGTAATCGAGTAGGAGGTTACCGCCTGACCAATTGGTCGAAGAGCGCGAGGTAGCGGTCCGCCGAGTCCGCGCCGGGCTGCGGTACTGGCTCCAGCCGTTGCGCAGTCGGCGCTAGCCATGCATCCAACGCTGCGATCAGCCCCGCCGCGTCGTCCCTCGCAACGACCGTCCCACGGTCGGGCCGATCGACAATTTCCACCACCGCCGCGCTCGAGTCGGTCGAGATCACCGGCGTCCCGACCGACAGCGCCTCGCGCAAAACCCCCGGTACGCCTTCGTACTCCGACGTCAGCGCCAGCACGGTCGCGCGCGCCATCACCGGGAGCGGATCGGTGCTGTGGCCGAGCAACAAGACCCGTCCCCCCAAGCCAAGCGCGTGAATCTGCGCCTCGATCGCTCCCCGCTCCCTCCCTTCACCGAGGATGACGAGCGGTATCGTCAGGTCCGCCAGCAACGGCAGCGCGGCGATCAGCCGGTCCCAGCGTTTCTGCGGTTCGAGCCGACCGACGCCGAGAATGAAGCGCGCCGGCAGATCCGGCAGCGCGCCCGGAATCGCTACCGCCGGCGGGTTCGGGATCACACTCGTTCGCCCGACCATTCGGGTCGCCAGGGCCGCCTCGTCGGCAGTCGCAGGCGTCATCGCCACTAGGTGATCGAGGAACCCGCCGTGCCGCGCGAGCCAGACCTGGTGCGCGGCGTGCATCAGCCGGCCGTGATCGGCACGCGCGGGGGCATTGGACATCTTGGCGACGATTGGCGGACACGCCTTGCCGAGCCGCAGCCGGGTCCATGCCGCGATGCCCGTATAGAAATTACCGGGACAGAAGATCCCGTCGGGCGCGAGACGACGCACGACCCCTGGTAAGGCCAGCAGCCGCGAGGGCGCGACGATCTCCAGACCGTCCGGCAATTCCGCTGCCAGCGGACCGGAAATATCCTCGATCGCCAGCGTCACGCGCCGCCCCGCCGCGAGCCAGCCGCGCGCCAGACGCAGTTGCGCGCGCTCGACCCCGCCGCCGCGCAGATCCTCGGCATAGGTCAGGATGTGCTGGGCGGTCGGCGGCTCGCTCACGGGTGACATATGGGGGTCATCATAATGCGCGATTGGTAGAGCGGAGATCGCGACCGAATGAAACCGACTTTACGTGCATGCGCGGCGGCGGGCGGCTATCAGGCCGCGCGACTATGGGCGGGCAGGGGCGGCGGGCAACGGGCGGCGGAACGGCGTGAGGACAGTGGTTTGAGGACCGGCGAGTGAACTTCCGTACGAAAACTGCCGATCGCGACGGCTATGCGGACATCGCGCGCGCTGGGCTCGAGCCGCTGAAGGCGCTCGGCAGCCGCTGGCCCGCGATCATCGGAGCGGCGCTGACGCTGGCGATGATCGTCGGATTGGGGCGCGAACTGCTCGGGCATGGCCTTGCCGGGCTGTCGCGCTCGGTGCCGCAGGATCCGCGCTTCTATGTGTGTTTCGGCCTGCTCTACATGTCGCCGCCGACCGGGGATTACGTCATCTTCCGGCGGCTCTGGGGGATTCCGCTCGGTGGGCTCGTCGCACTGATCAAGAAGCGGATCGCGAACGAAGTCGTGTTCGGCTATTCGGGCGACGCGTATTTCTACGCCTGGGCGCGCGCCAAGGCGCGGATGGTCGCGTCGCCGTTCGGCGCGGTGAAAGACGTGTCGATCCTGTCCGCGATCGCGGGCAATGCGGTAACATTGCTGCTCGTGGCGATCGCGTTGCCGCTCGGCCGGGATCTGTTGACGCACGACCAGTTCCGCACCGTGCTGGCGTCGGCGGGCGTGACGCTGGCGATCTCGCTGCCGTTCCTGATCTTCTCGCGCCGCGTGTTCTCCCTCCCGCGCGCGAAACTGTGGTGGGTGTTCGGGATCCACTGCATCCGGCTGTTGTGCGGATCGGTGCTGATCGCGTTCGCGTGGCATTTCGCGCTGCCGGGTGTGCCGGTGGGTATGTGGCTTTTCCTCGCTGCCGGGCGTCTGCTGGTGTCGCGCCTGCCGCTCGTGCCGAACAAGGATCTGCTGTTCGCCAACGCCGCGATCCTGCTGATCGGGCAGGACCAGGCCTTGTCGGAGCTGATCGCGTTCACCGCCGCGCTGACGCTGCTGGTGCATGTCGCGCTGATCATCCTGTTCGGCATCCATGCCGGGCTCACCCGGTTGCGCGCGTGATCCGCGCCTGTGTCGCGCTCGTCGCGGTCGCTGTGCTGACGGGATCGGCCGGGGCGCAGGTGCTCGGCAGCGATGCGGCGGCATGTCGACCCGGTGAGGGGCCGGCGATCGCGGTGGAGGTCACCGGGCTGAAGGATCGCACGGGCGAGTTGAAGCTCGAACTCTACCCGGGCGAGGAAGCCGATTTCCTCACGGATGACCGCGTTCTGATCGCCGCGGGAAAGACGTTTCGGCGGGTGGTGGTGCCGACCCCTGCGAAGGGCGCGCCGATGCTGTGTATCCGGGTGCCGCGGCCGGGCCGCTATGCGCTGTTGCTGACGCATAATCGCGACGGGAAGAACAAGTTCGGCTTCTGGACCGATGGCGCCGGGTTTGCGAGCAACGTGAAGCTCGGGCGGGCGCGACCCAAGGTCGAGCAGGCACTGGTCGAGGTCGGCGCGAGCGTGACGACGGTGCGGATCACCGTGCAGTATCTGCGCGGGCTCGGCGGGTTCGGGCCCGTCACGCCATGAGGGCTGAGCTTTGAGAATCGTCGACGTCAACGAGTTCTACTCGCCGACCGGCGGCGGCGTGCGGACCTATGTCGATCGAAAGATGGGCATCATGGCGGACATGGGGCATGAACTGATCGTCGTCGCGCCGGGCAAGGAAGACCGGGTCGAGGAGCGGCCGGGCGGCGGGCGGATAATCTACCTCAAGTCGCCGGGGATGCCGTTCGATCGGAACTACGGGTTGTTCTGGGACGAGGGCGCGATCCACCGGGTGCTCGACGATCTCGATCCGGACGTGGTCGAATGCTGCTCGCCGTGGCGACCGGCGTGGTTCGTCGGCGACTGGCAGGGGCGGGCGGTGAAGTCCTTCTTCATGCACAACGACAACATCGCGGCCTATGCGCAGCGCTGGTTCGCGGGCGTCGCGAGCCATGACCAGATCGAGCGCGGGTTCGCCTGGTACAGCCGGTACATGCGCCGCTTCCTCGAGAAATACGACGTCGTCGTCACCAACGGCCCGGCGCTTGAGAAGCGGTTGCGCGCGCGAGGTCTGCGGATCGACGCTGCGATGCCGCTCGGGATCGAGCGCGGGCATTTCTCGCCGGACCTGCGCGATCCGCGGTTGCGTGCGGCATTGCTGCGGCAGTGCGGGTTGCCCGAGGACGGGATGCTGTTGCTCGGGCTAGGGCGGCATCACGGCGAGAAGCGCTGGCCGCTGGTGGTCGATGCGGTGGCGCGGGCGGGGGCGACTCTGCCGGTTGGGCTGGTCCTGATCGGTGCGGGGGCGCAGACCAAGGCGATCCAGCGGCGGATCGGTGGCTCGCCGCACATCCGGAT
Source organism: Sphingomonas sp. OK281 (assembly GCF_900115295.1). Lineage (GTDB taxonomy): Bacteria > Pseudomonadota > Alphaproteobacteria > Sphingomonadales > Sphingomonadaceae > Sphingomonas. The sequence continues at coordinate 175,192 of NZ_FOVZ01000006.1, forward strand.
GTTCGCGCCGGTGTATGACCGCGAGCGGCTCGCGCGGATCATGGCGAGTTGCGATGCGCTGATCCACGGGTCGGAGGCGGAGCCGTTCGGGCTGGTCGCGTCGGAGGCGATGGCGTCGGGCCTGCCGCTGATCGTGCCGGATACGGGCGGGTGCGCGGAAGTCGCCGATCCTTACGCGAGCGAGCTCTACGCGGCGCGCGATGCGGAGAGCGCGGCGGCAGCGATCGGCCGGTTGTTCGCGCGGGATCCGGCGTTGCTGCGGCGGGCGGCGGCGGTGGCGGCACGGCATGTCCGCAGCGACCGCGAGCATGCGGTCGAGCTCATGGACTATTATGCGGGGCTGGTCGCGGCGAAGCACGGCGTGCGACGTACAGCGTGAATCGGGTGTCGGGGACGGGAACCACTCGATAGCCTTGGCGGATCGCGTAGGTGGCGAGCGCTGCGTCGATTCGGTCGTCGCCGCTGCTCCACGCGCCTTCGCCGCCGGTCATGATCGCGGGCGGCAGGCCCAGCAGGCGCATCCGTGCGTGCGAGACCAGGCGGAGTTGGCGTTCCTGGCTCGCGTTCAGGAGCGCGGTGCTGCGGAAATAGAAGGGGCCGGTGGCGAAGCGCGGGTCGATCGCCTGGCCGGGCAGGAATTGCGGGGAGAGCGTGGCGACCGGGCCGGCGACACGTTCGCGGTCCAGCGTCTCGCGAACCGCGGCGGCATCGCGCATCGCGTCGAGCATCGGGATGCCGCCGCTCGCGACGGCCTCGACGGTGGGGGCGAGCCCTGCGCAGGCGAAGACGACCGCGGCGATCCGCATCGCCTTGCCGGGTGGGTGCGCGTGCCAGACCAGTGCCAGTCGGACGAACAGCGCAGGCAGCATCGGCAGCAGATATTGCCGCCAGGTCGGCACCGGCGCGAGCGCGGCGATCAGGCCGGCGAGGATCAGCAGGTCGAGGATCAGGTGCCAGCGGTGGCGCTTGCCCATGGTGGCGACGATCGCGAGCAGGGCCGGCCCGAGCGCGAGGAACTTGAGCGTGTCGACGATCTTGGCCAAGTTCGACAGCTTCCACGGGCGGGCCTGGTACCATTCGGTTGGCGCCTGGCCGGGGAAGCTTAGCACGCCGAACAGGAAGCCTTCGGGGGCCTGGAGGAACAGCGCCGCCGTCAATGCAACGAACGGGAGCGTGCCAAGCAGCGTCCACCACGGGCGGCGGTCGGCGCGGAACATCGTCCAGATGCCGTAGGTGAGCGCGGGAAGGGCGTAGGAGATTTTCGCGGTCGCGGCGGCGGCGAGCAGCGCGCCGACCAGGATAGCGTCGCGTCGGCATGCCTGGTCGCGGGCAGTTCTGACGATCGCGGGGAGGGCCAGCGCGAGGCAGGCGGCGGGGAGCGCGTCATTGCGCGCGGTGCCGATGCTGAAAAGGAGGATGTCGCAGGTGGCAAACAGCGCGGCGGCGATGGTGGCGGCGCGGGTGCTGGCGCCGCCGATGCGCGCGGCGCGGTGGACGGCTGCGATCGTTGCTACGCCGAGGAAAGCGTTGGTTATGCGGAGGGCTGGCCACGTCCAGATGCCGGCTAGCGCTGCGATCGGGGCGAAGAGGTAGGGTTGGAGCGGGGTCTGGAGGTAGGCAAAGTCTCTGTAGGGAAGGAGGCCGTGCGCGGTGAGGATTGCTGCGGCGACGTACTGGCTCTCGTCGTGGTCGACGGGGCGCAGGAGCGCCAGGGTGATCAGGAAGATCGCCAGCGTTGCGACCACCAAAAGCATGTTCACCCGCGAAGGCGGGTGTCCAGACTGGGCACCCGCCTTCGCGGGTGAACAATTTTGGAGAGCGGTGTGCTTAGCCACGAATGCAACCATACCCACCGGTTCCACCCCGGCGAAGGCCGGGGCCCAGTTGGGGGACGGTGACGGCTAAGGACGGCGCTTCGTTAACCCCGGCTTTCCCAACTGGGCCCCGGCCTTCGCCGGGGTGGCGGAGAAGGCCGGGGTGGGGCGTGTAGGGCAAGATCAGGCTTTTACGGCGGTCAGGAAATAATCGAGGCTCGTTGAATCGCTCAGCGCAAACCCCGTCGCCGGCGAGAAACTCAGCCCCCGCGTGTTCGTCACGCGAAGCCCCGCATCCTTCAGCAACGCAGTCAATTCCTCGGGCGTCAGGAACTTGTTCCAGTCGTGCGTCCCCTTGGGAATGACGCCTGCCCCCTCCGCCACCGTGATCATCGCCAGCCGAGACAGCGGCGTACGATTCGGCGTCGACAGGATCAGCAACCCACCCTCCGCCAACGTCCGCGCGAGGCCCCGCACGAAGCCGGCAGGATCGCTGACATGCTCGATCACCTCCAGGCTGGTGACCAGATCGAATTGCCCGACCAGCCCCTCGACGCCCCCCGCGCGGTAGTCGATCACCAGCCCGCTCTGCGCAGCATGAATCTCCGCCACTGCGATATTCTCGGGTGCCGCGTCGATCCCCGTCACCTCTGCACCTAGCCGCGCCAACGGCTCACACAGCAACCCTGCGCCACAACCGACGTCGAGCGCGGTCTTCCCCGCCAGCGGCGTGAAGGTCGAACCATCGCCCCCCCAATGCGCGTCGACCTGCTCGCGGATGTAGCGCAGGCGCGGCGGGTTGAGCTTGTGGAGCGGGGCGGACGAGCCCTTCGGATCCCACCAGTCCTTTGCCATCGTGCCGAAATGCGCGGCCTCGCGCGGATCGATTGTTGCGTTATTGTGCGTGTCACTTGCCAGTATCATGCGCGCTACCTATCAGGGCCGCCGCTTCGACCCAAAGGGATTTGCGCTGCCAATGGCCCGTATCGTGATGAAATTCGGCGGGACGTCGATGGCTGGGATCGAGCGTATCCGCAACGTCGCCGCGCGCGTGAAGCGCGAAGTCGACGCCGGCAACCAGGTCGCCGTCGTCGTCTCCGCGATGGCGGGCGAGACCGATCGGCTGGTCGGCTTCTGCCGCGAGGCGTCGTCGCTGTACGACGCGAAGGAATATGACGTCGTCGTCTCGGCCGGCGAGCAGATCACGAGCGGCTTGCTCGCGATCGCTTTGCAGGCGGCCGGGTGCAACGCGCGGAGCTGGCTCGGCTGGCAGTTGCCGATCAACACCTCGGACGCGCACGGCTCGGCCCGCATCGGTGAGATCGACACGGCCGCGCTCGACGCGAGCCTTGCGGACGGCGTCGTCGCCGTGATCCCCGGTTTCCAGGGCGTCGCAGACGGCCAGCGCGTCACGACGTTAGGCCGCGGCGGCTCGGATACGTCGGCGGTAGCAATGGCGGCGGCGATGAAGGCCGACCGCTGCGACATCTATACCGACGTCGACGGCGTCTACACGACCGACCCCCGGATCGTGCCGCGTGCACGGAAGCTGAGCAAGGTCACGTACGAAGAGATGCTGGAACTCGCCAGCGTCGGTGCCAAGGTGTTGCAGACGCGGTCTGTCGGCCTGGCGATGAAAGAGAATGTGCGGGTACGCGTATTGTCCTCGTTCGAGGATGGCGACACCAATGACGGTCACCGCGGCACGTTGATCGTGGGCGAAGAGGAAATCGACGATATGGAACGCCAGCTCATCACCGGCATCGCGCACGACAAGAACGAGGCGAAGATCACGTTGACGCAGGTCAGCGATCGGCCGGGCTCGGTCGCGGCGATCTTCGCGCCGCTCGCGGACGCAGGGATCAATGTCGACATGATCGTGCAGAACGTCGCGCATTCGACCGGGTCGACCGACGTGACGTTCACGGTGCCGGCGGCCGATCTCGCGCGCTCGCTCGACGTACTCGACAAGGCGAAGGATGCGATCGGCTATGCGACGATCGTCCACGACACGCGCGTCGCGAAAGTGTCCGTCGTTGGCGTCGGGATGCGCAGCCATGCGGGCGTCGCCTCGACGATGTTCACCACGCTCGGCGAGCGCGGCATCAACATCCAGGCGATCGCGACCTCGGAGATCAAGGTCAGCGTGCTGATCGAAGAGGATTATACCGAGCTGGCGGTGCGCGTGCTGCACACGGCGTATGGCCTCGATGCCGAGGATGCGGCGTAAAACTCTCCCCTCCCGCTTGCGGGAGGGGTCGGGGGAGGGCTAGGCGGTCGTGATGACCGATATGTCCGCGCCTCAGGCACACCCCTCCCCCGACCCCTCCCGCAAGACGGGAGGGGAGCAGAGGCTGCAACGCCGGATGGCGCGCGGCGCTGCATTTCTAGGCAGCGAGGTCGCGATTCTCGGCGGCGCGATGTCCTGGGTGAGCGAGCGGCACCTCGTCTCGGCGATCTCCAACGCGGGCGGGTTCGGCGTGATCGCGTGCGGCGCGATGACGCCCGCGCTGCTCGATACCGAGATCGCCGCGACCAAGGCGATGACCGACAAGCCGTTCGGCGTGAACCTGATTACGATGCACCCCGACCTGTTCGAGCTGATCGCGGTCTGCGCCAAGCACAAGGTCGGCCACGTCGTGCTCGCCGGTGGCCTGCCGCCCAAGGGCAGCATTGAGGCGATCAAGGAGACGGGCGCGAAACTGATCGCGTTCTCGCCTGCGCTAGCGCTCGCGAAGAAGCTGATCCGCTCGGGCGTCGATGCGCTGGTGATCGAGGGGATGGAGGCCGGCGGCCATATCGGACCGGTCTCGACCAGCGTTCTGGCGCAGGAGATGCTGCCCGAGATCGCCGAGCAGGTGCCGGTGTTCGTCGCTGGCGGGATCGGCCGCGGCGAGGCGATCGCGGGGTATCTCGACATGGGTGCGGCGGGCGTCCAGCTCGGCACGCTGTTCGTCTGCGCGACCGAGTCGATCGCACACGCCAATTTCAAGAAGGCGTTCATTCGAGCGTCGGCACGCGATGCGATCGCCAGCGTGCAGATCGACGCGCGGCTGCCGGTCATCCCGGTCCGCGCGCTGAAGAACGCGTCGAGCGAGTTGTTCACGGCAAAGCAGCGCGAGGTTGCCGGGCATCTCGACGGTGGCCGGGTCGAGATGGCCGAGGCGCAGTTGCAGATCGAGCATTACTGGGCAGGCGCGCTGCGCCGTGCGGTGATCGATGGCGATGTCGAGCATGGCTCGGTGATGGCGGGCCAGTCGGTCGGCATGGTCAAGCGCGAGGAGCCGGTTGCGGAGATCATCGGCGGGCTGATGGCGCAGGCCGCCGCGGCGCTGGAAGCGCGAGCGGTTTAAGGCGGTACTGATCCTCCCCCGCAAGGGGGAGGTGTCAGGCTCTCGCCTGACGGAGGGGGAGGTAAGGAAACGTCTGTTTCGTGTCCTCCCCCTCCGTCACCTGCGGCGCCACCTCCCCTGGCGCGGGAGGATTGAGAGGACGGCGTCTTCTGCTCAAGTGATGGTGCACAGGCACCTTCCCAGCACCACCCCGGCGAAGGCCGGGGCCCAATTGGGGGACGTCGCTGACTGAGGTCGGGCTTCGTTACTTCGACCTCTCCAATTGGGCCCCGGCCTTCGCCGGGGTGGAAGTAACTTGGGAACGGCCAAAGCCGTCCCGCCAAAAGCCCCAACCCCGCCCCCTCTCCACTCACCGCAAAGCGCGTACGGCTTACGTCTCGTTAACCTAACCCATGCATAGAGTGTCCCGTCGGGGGACGTCATGAGGTGGTTGCGATGAGTCGTCGGTTTGCTTTGCTGTCCGTTACCGCGCTGGGCCTGCTGGCCGGCTGCGCGCAGAAGCCACGAACCGTGGCCGCCGTCGCGCCACCCGTGATCATGGTGCCGGTGCCCGCGCCCGCGATGCCGAAGGGCGCGTCGCCGACGATCGTCATCCCGGTCGCGCTGGCCGACGGCACCTATCCCACGCCGAATCGCAACCTGACGACGTCCGCCAAGGTCTGGCACCTTCGCGCCGCGCTCAACGTCGCCGCGCTCGCGTGCCGTGGGCCGCAGGAATTGACGATCGTCGCGGGCTACAACGCGCTGCTCTCGGCGCAGAAGCCGGTGCTCGCCAAGGCCGAGGCGACCTATGCCAGCGAATACAAGTCGGGCGGCGGCGATTGGCAGGATCGCTACGACGATTCGATGACGCGCCTGTACAACTTCTTCTCGCAGTCGCCCGCGCGCGACGATTTTTGCGCGGCGGCGCAGACGGTTCTCGCGCAGAGTGCCGGTCTGACGGCGGAGGCCTTACCCGCGTTCGCTGCCCAGAATTTGCCGGTGCTCGAGCGGCCCTTCACCGATTTCTACCGCGCGGTCGATGCGTGGCGCGGTCGCACCGTGCGTCCGGTCCAGCCGCAGCTGGTCGCCTCGCGCCAATATGCGTCGAACATGCCGGTGCAGACGGTGACGCAGGCGCGGCTCCAGCCGATCTCTCAGCCGGTGCCGCCGGCGCAGCCCCGCTTGAAGCTGGACCCGAGCGTCTTCCAGTAATCAGGCCTTGATAGGCGATCCGATCGACCAGCTATGGCCGAACGGATCGCGCACCTGGCCGTAGCGATCGCCCCAGAACTGGTCCGCGACGGGCATCGTCACGTCCGCTCCCGCCGCCACCGCGCGATTCACCCAGGCGTCGGTATCGTCGACCTGCAGGTGCAGCGTGATACCGGCGGGCTCGGGCTCTGCATGACCGCGCCATTCCGGGAACGCGTCGCACAGCATCAGCCAGCCTTCGTTGATTCGCAGGCTCGCCTGCATCAGCCGGACGCCGTCGTCGGCGACGTTCGTCTCGACGATGACCGCGGCGAACGCGGCTTCGTAGAACGCCAGCGCCTCGCGCCCCTGAGTGTTGCGGATGACGAGGAACGGTGTGATTCCGCTGGTGGGACGATCGGCCATGCGAGTCTCCTGCGTTGAACCCTGCCAGGATACGCCGCGCGCCCGCCCCCGGCCAGCGCCGACATGATGAAGGCAAAGCTTGGCTTCCCTGCAAAGACTGGGTTAACAGCCGCGGGAATGGCTGAGGTTTCAGATCGTCCGGCGGAAGGCCGCTTCGAAGGGCGCGAGCACCGGTTTCCGGTGCGCGTCTATTTCGAGGACACCGATCTGTCGGGCGCGGTCTATCACGCCAATTATCTGCGCTACATGGAGCGCGCCCGGTCTGACATGCTGAGGGTCGGCGGGATCGACCAGCGCGCGACGTTCGAGGCGGGCGAGGGCTCCTACGCGATCGCCAGCGTCGCCATCCGCTACGCCGCGCCGGCGAAGCTCGACGACGCCTTGCTGGTCGTCTCGCGGATACGCCGTGTCCGCTCGGCCGGGGTCACCATTCATCAAAGGGTCATGCGCGACGGGCTTGTCTTGGCCGAGGCGGACGTGGTGGCGGCATTGGTCGCTCCCAATGGCCGCCCACGCCGCCAGCCGCGCGCCTGGATCGATATCTACGAACGCCTTGTCTGGCAGGGGGAAGCATGAATCCGGTGTTGACTATGGATAGCGCGACGCTGTCGCCGATCCACTTGTTCCTCCAGGCCGACTGGGTGGTGAAGGGCGTGATGATGGGGCTGCTGCTCGCCAGCATCTGGACCTGGGCGCTGATCGTCGCGTTCTGGCGGCGGATCGGCAAGACGCGCAAGGGCATGACGCGGTTCGAGCGCGACTTCTGGAAGGCCGAGGATATCGACGTCTTCTACAAGGCGGAGGGCGAGAACGACCTGCCGTCGGCACGCGTGTTCGCGGCGGGCGTGACCGAGTGGCGGCGCTCGACCGCGGGCGGCACGATCGACAAGAGCGGCACGCGCGAGCGGCTGGCGACGACGATGGGTGCAGCGGTCGCGGGCGAGATCGACAAGCTGTCGGACCGGCTGAACGTGCTGGCGACGGTCGGCTCGGTCGCGCCGTTCGTCGGGTTGTTCGGTACTGTGTGGGGCATTATGCGAAGCTTCACCAGCATCGCGGCGGCGCAGAACACCTCGCTGGCGGTGGTCGCGCCGGGGATCGCGGAGGCACTGTTCGCAACCGCGATCGGCCTGTTCGCGGCTATTCCGGCGGTGATCGCGTACAACCGGTTCGGCCACGGCATCAACCGGATCGAGGCGAGCCTGAACCGGTTCGCCGACGGCTTCCACACGACCCTCTCGCGCCAGTTGGACGGCTCGCGATGAGCGCGCTTCTCATTCCCCTTCCGCTTGCGGGAGGGGTCAGGGGAGGGGCTTCTACCTCTTCCTCTGAAACCGGTAATCGCGGCACTGCCCTCCCCCGACCCCTCCCGCGAGCGGGAGGGGAGTAAGGTGGCGATGAACCTTCCCTCTTCCCGCGGACGCGGCCGTCGCGCGCCGATGGCGGATATCAACGTCACGCCGCTGGTCGACGTGATGCTGGTGCTGCTGATCATCTTCATGGTGACCGCGCCCTTGATGACCGCGGGCGTACCGGTGAACCTCCCCGACGCGCGCGCGAAGGCGCTCGACCAAGAGCAGAAGCCCGTCGAGATCTCGATGGACGAGACCGGCGCGCTGTTCATCGACAAGGATCAGGTGACGGACGACGCGTTGCCGGTCCGGTTGGCCGCGATCGCCGCCAGCCGTGCGGTCGGCGATGAGCCGCAGGTGCTGCTGCGCGCGGACCGGAAGCTCGATTACGGGCGCGTGATGCGCGTCATGGGCGAACTCAACCGCGCCGGGCTGAACCGCGTCGCGCTGGTGACCGTCGAGGGTAATCAGAACTGATGGCGCTGGCCTGATGGATCGTTCGGAGAAGATCGGCTTAGGCGTTGCCGTCGTCGGGCATGTCGTGCTGTTCGGCTTGCTGTCGCTCGGCTTTCTCAGCGCGCCCGAACCGCCGAAGATCCAGCAGCAGCCGATCGACGTGAGCCTGGTGCCCGACGTCGCGCTCGAGGCGACCGCGCCGCAATCGACCGAGACGCCAGCCGAGTCGGTCGCCCCGGACGAGGGCGCACCCGAGGATGCCGCGCCGCCAGCTCCGCAAGAGGCGGAGCCCGAGCCGAAGCCCGATCCCGTACCGCCCGCGCCGCAGCCGAAGCCCACGCCGCCAAAACCCAAGCCGCAGCCGGCGCCCGAACCAAAACCCGAGCCCAAGCCGCAGCCGAAACCCAAGCCTGCGCCACCAAAGCCTGCGGCCAAGCCGGCTCCGGTGCCAAAGCCGGCCGAGAAGCCCAAGCCGGCGCCCGCCAAGGCCAAGCCGACCAAGCACGCTCCGGAGAAATCGGCACCTGCGAAGACCGCGACGAAGTCGAAGGACTCTGCCGCAAAGTCGTCTTCGAGTGCGGTCAAGCCCGCCAAGCCGTCCTCGACCAAGGGCAGCGGCTCGACCGCGGAGGCCAAGACCTCGCGGCCACGCGGTTCGCGGCTCGGCGACAATTTCCTCAAGGGGCTGTCGGCCGATCCGTCGCCGAGCAAGTCGGAAGCGCCAAGGGCGGCCAAGATGGATGCGAAGGCGGCGACCAATATTGGTTCGGCGATCCTCAGACAGGTCCAGCCCTGCGCCAATCGGCAGGTAACGCCTGGGCCGGGGGCGGAGCGTATTCGCGTGAAGATCAACCTGCGGCTTAACCGTGACGGAACTCTCGCGGCGAAACCGACGATCACCGAGCATCTTGGCGTCGACGACGACAACCGGCGCTATGTCGACCGCGTCGACGATCTGGCCATCGCGACCTTCACCGGGTGTTCACCGCTACGCGGTTTGCCCGATGACCTGTATGACGTGCCGCACGGCTGGAGCAATTTCAGCCTGCGCTACAAACTTCCCGGCTGAGGATGTCCGTTATGACTCGATCGATCCTGGGGTTTTTCCCTTCGCGCGCAACTTTGGTTGCGGGTGACCACCCATTGCACGGTAACCACCCCGGCGGAGGCCGGGGCCCAGTTGGAAAGGTCGATGTAACGATGCGCAACGTTCCTTTAGCGGCGTTCCCCAACTGGGCCCCGGCCTTCGCCGGGGTGGTGTTGGGTGCGCGTAGGGCTCGATCGGTTCTTGCTTCGGTTGGGTTGCTGGCGTTCGTATCCGGTACCGCCAGCGCACAGGACGCCCCGGCACCCGCTCCAGCACCACAACAAACCCCCGCCGATCCAGCCACCCCAGCCCCGGCAGGCGATCAGTCCGGTGGCCTCGTGGTCGACGTCACCGGCGGCATCTCCGCGCCGATGCCGATCGCGATTCCCGTCATGCCGACGTCCGCGGTCGTCTCCACCCCGGCAGGCTCGACCGACGTGCTCGGTCGCCAGCTCGCCGACATCGTCACCAACGATCTCCGCAACTCAGGCCTGTTCACGCCGCTGTCCCCCGGTCAGCTCCGCCCAATCACCTTCCCCGAAGTCACAGCACCCGGGTTCGATTACTGGGGCAGCACCGGCGCGCAGGCACTCGTGCAGGGCTTCATCCGCGCGAACGGCGACGGGAACCTCACGGTCGGCTGCTACCTCTACGACGTGTCGTCGAAGGCGGAGCTGACGCGTACCGGGTTCGTCGTCCCCCCATCGGACTGGCGTCGCGCAGGGCATAAATGCGCCGACATGGTCTACACCCGCCTCACCGGCGAAGGCGCGTATTTCGACAGCCGCGTCGTCTACGTGTCCGAGACCGGCCCCAAGGGCCACCGCATCAAGCGGCTTGCGATCATGGATCAGGACGGTGCCAATCACCGCTTCCTGACCAACGGCCAGTCGATCGTGCTGACGCCGCGGTTCGCGCCGAACCAGCAGTCGATCGTCTATATGAGCTATCTCAACAATCGCCCGGCGATCTATGTCTACGATATCGGCTCGGGCAAGCAGCGGCTGGTGGTGGCGAACGCGAACCTGACGTTTGCGCCGCGCTTCTCGCCGGACGGTCGCAACATCCTGTTCTCGATGGCGCAGGGCGGCAACACCGACGTCTACCGCGTGTCGTCGCAGGGTGGCACACCGCAGCGGCTGACCAACTCTCCCGGGATCGATACCGGCGGCAGTTATTCGCCGGACGGCTCGAAGATCGTATTCGAGAGCGATCGGTCGGGCGGGCAGCAGATCTACGTGATGAACGCGGACGGCTCGAACCAGCAGCGGATCAGCTTCGGCGGCGGGCGTTATGCGACGCCGGTGTGGAGCCCGCGCGGCGACCTGATCGCGTTCACCAAGCTCGGCGGCGGCTTCCGGATCGGCATCATGAGCCCGAGCGGCGGCGGCGAGAAATTGCTGACCAACGACTGGCAGGACGAGGGGCCGAGCTGGTCGCCGAACGGTCGCGTGATCAACTTCTATCGCTCGGGACGCGGCAGCGGCGGCAAGGCGGACCTCTGGTCGGTCGATCTGACCGGCGTCAACGAGCGCAAGATTCCGACGCCGCTCGATGGCTCGGATCCGGCATGGGGCCCCTTGCGGCCCTGAACCTGCTATGGGGGCATAACGGGGAAACGTGATTTTCTACGGGAGACTATCTATGTCGAAGCTTTCCAACGTCTTGCTTGCGTGTACCGCGCTGATCGCCGTTTCGGGTTGCGCCAAGAAGCGTCCCGCCGTGCTGCCGCCCGCACCGGTCGACAACAATGCACCGGTCGATCCCAATGCGGGGATGAACAATGGCAATGTCGGGGGCGCGATCGTGCCGGGGTCGGATGCCGATTTCCAGCGCTCGGTCAGCTCGAACACGGTGAATTTCGGGCTCGACATGTACGACATCGATCCGACCGCCCGCGCGATCCTCGACAGCCAGGCGCAGTGGCTCGCGAAGTTCCCGAACCAGCGCATCACGATCGAAGGCCATGCGGATGAGCGTGGCACGCGCGAATACAACCTCGCGCTTGGTGATCGTCGTGCGAACGCGACCAAGAACTATCTGGCGGCAAAGGGCGTGTCGGCTTCGCGGATGACGACGATTAGCTACGGCAAGGAGCGCCCGGTGGCGCTGGGCTCGGACGACCAGAGCTGGGCGGCGAACCGTCGTGCTGTGACGGTGGTGCTGAACTAGGGCTATCGTGGGGGTCCCTCTCCCCTGCGGGGAGAGGGAAGGAGGAGCCGCTTGGCGACGGGAGGGTGAGGGGCTGTTGGAACAGACGATCCGAGCCCCAAGCCCCTCACCCTCCCACGTGCAAGAGCCCGCGGGCCCCTCCCTCTCCCCGGAGGGGAGAGGGTAAGCGGTTTACCCCAGTGCCTTGTCGAGCAGCTTCGCCAACCGGATCCCCCCGCGGCGAACCTCTTCGCGCGACACCGGCACCATCTTCGCGATCGTCGCGTCGTCCATCTTCACGCGCGCCGGAACCGGTCCACAAGCATCGCCGCCCAGCGCGGCGGCATACGCCGTATGCGCGGCTTCCCAGCTCTCCCGGCTCCAGTCGGTAACCGTCCCAGCCCCAATCTTAGCCCGCTCGGCCGCCGGATAGCGCCGCACCAGCGACGGCGGCGTCGAGATCGCGCGCTCCGCCAGTGGCCCGTCCCAGATCGAATGCAGATTGAACCGCGCGGGACCGTAGATCCCGTAATCCGCCTTCACGTCGTTGCCGCCCTTGTCGTGCCGGTCGCCCGCGTGAAGCGGCTGATGCAGATCGCCGACGAAGTGGATCAGGAACGCCAGCGCCTGGACGCGGTCCTTCGCCGAGGTGGCGCGGTCACGGAGCAGTTTCACGTCGCGGTCGATCTGGACTGAGACGCAATTGCCGTCTTTGCACGACTCGGTGACGTCGAACGGCGCGCAGACGTCGGCGTCCTGGAAATGCCAGTTATACGCGAACCCGAACCGCGACTTGCCCTCCGCGGTCTTCAGAGGCTTGATGCAGTCCGCCCAGACGCTCGCCTGCTCGATCGTCCCCGCGGGACATTCGGGCGTATCGAGCAGCGCCTGTTGCGCCAGCAGCTTCCGGATCGCGGCCTTGGTCTTCGGCGTCACGTTGGCATAGGCGATCTGCGCGACGGTCTGGTGGCCATACTCCCAGAACGCGGTGGCGGGGGAGGCGAGACCGACGAGAGCCGCCGCGGCGAGGAAATAGCGCTTCATGCCAGCTCGTTAGCGTAGATCGCGACGGTCCGGCTACCCTTAGACGACGCCGTCCCGCGGTACATGCCGACGGTGTTGAAGCCCCAGGCCATGTCGCCGTCCGGCCCCGCAACGATGACGCCGCCCGTGCCGCCAAGCGCCTTCACTTCGGCGAGCACCGAATCGGCGGCAACCTGCAGCGACTCGCCCGACAACCGGACGCGCGCGGCGATCTCATGGCTGACGCCGACGCGGAGGAAGAACTCGCCCGAGCCGGTGCATGAGACGGCGCAGGCGCGATCGTCGGCGAAGGTGCCCGCGCCGATCACCGGCGTGTCGCCGATCCGGCCCCAGCGCTTGCCGGTGACACCGCCTGTCGAGGTGGCGGCGGCGACATGGCCATGCGTATCGCACGCGACCGCGCCGACCGTGCCGTATTTCATGTCGACGTCGAATCCGCCGCCATCGGCCTGGAACTCGGCGAACTGGCGGCGGCGTTCGTCGGTGGCGAACCAGTCGGCGTCGGCTTGGGGAAGGTCGCGCTCGAGCGAGAACGCATCCGCGCCCTTCCCGGCGAGGAAGACGTGACGCCCGTCGTCGAGGATCGCGCGGGCGAGACCTACCGGGTTGCGCGTCGCGGTCGCTGCGGCAACGGCCCCCGCCGCCCGCGTGCGCCCGTCCATGATCGCGGCGTCCAGCTCCAGCGTGCCATCATGCGTAAACACCGCGCCGCGCCCCGAATTGAAGTGAGGGTCGTCCTCCAGCACACGCACCGCCGCCTCGACCGCGTCCAGCGCGCTGCCGCCATCCGCCAGCACCTTCGACCCGACGTCTAGGGCGTTCGACAGGCCGGTACGTGCGCCCGCATCCTGCTCGGGCGAGACCATCTCGCTGTCGAGTTTGCCGGCGCCGCCGTGGATGACGAGGGTCCAGGTCATGCTGAGTCTTTCGAGGGTAGGGCGCGAAGGCCGATGAGGGGACGGAGCGGCGCGATGCTGCGGCCGATCATGTAGAAGGCGATGCAGCCGATCGTCGTCGCGACGAGCAGGCACGCGAACTCCGCCCAGCCCGGCAGGCCGGCGGGGAGCAGAGCGTACATCACGAGGACGATGATCGTCTGGTGGATCAGGTAGAACGGGAACACCGCCTCGGTCAGCGTCCGGCGCCAGCGATGGTCGCGGTTCCAGTGGCGCTCGGCGATCCCGATCAGCGCGACGATCGCGCCCCATTGCTCGAGTGCATGCGCGACGCCGTAGCCCGGGTAGATCCAGCGCGGCGCGACGATGTCGCCGGGCCATTCGAGCTCGACGCCGATGATCGCGCCATAGCCGAGCACCGCGGCGACCGCGCCGACCTTCCACCAGCGCGCGATCGCCGCCATCGCAGGTTCGGAGCGGGCGAGGCCGAAGCCGAACAGGAAGGCGGGGAAATAGGTGACGTGCGCGACCCAGTCGCCATACAGGGCTTGGTTCTCGGCGGCCATCTGGAACCACCAGCCGTGCACGAACACGAGCCACGCGACCGGCAGGACGAGAACTGCCCAGCCCGAGAAGATCCGGTCGAACACGCGTTGCAGCCAGTCGCCGCGGACGACGACCAGCCCGATCGTCAACGCGGTGGTGTAGACCCAGAGGTAGACGACGAACCAGAGGTGGTTCCACGTCGGCAACGACAGCCCGGCGAGCTTGCCGAACCGGAAATAATCATGGGTCCAGAAGGTCCAGTAGCTGGCGGTATAGCCATGCTTGGTGACCAGCTCGACCCAGGGTTGCGGCGGGACGATAACGGCGATCCCGAACAGCAGCGGCACGAGCAGGCGGTAGCAGCGGTTGGCGAAGAATCCGCGCGTCCCGCTCGACCGAGCCAGGAGCGCGCGGCTGGCATAGCCCGAAACCACGAACAACAGCGTCAGCCGCCAAGCATTGCTCGCCAGCATCGGCAGCCGCACCCAGTCCTCGACATGGAGCGACTTCACATGGAAGTTCCACGGCACGAAGACCATGCCGATATGGTAGAGGATCAGCAGCGCGAACGCCCCGATCCGCAGCCAGTCCATGCCGTAATGCCGCGTCATCGCGCGGCCCTACGGGGCGGGAAGCGGTGCCGCAAGCGTGGGCCGGCTGAGGTGGTGTTCGGCACCGACCGGTGTCCCCCTGAAATCCTCCCCCGCAAGGGGGAGGTGTCTGGCGCTTGCCAGACGGAGGGGGCGGACACGGAACAGCGGTTACCCTTACCGCCCCCTCCGTCACCTTCGGTGCCACCCCCCCCTGGCGGGTGAGGATCGTTCAAGCGTGACCGTTCCCCGCAGTCCGCGCTTCTATGTTCTCCCGCGAAGGCGGGGAGCCCAGTCTGGCTCCCCGCCTTCGCGGGGAAACAGGCTTTCCTCCGGCGAGAATATGCGTGTTTAGCGATCCACCTCAGTCGGATCACGCCTTCATGCGCGGCGTACCCATGAAGTCGCGCTTGCCGATCGGGACGCCTTGCGCGCGCAGGATCGCGTAGGCCGTGCTCGCGTGGAAATAGAAGTTGGGCTGCGAGAACGAGAGCAGGAAGTTCGCGCCGGTGAACGGCATGACGAACGTGCCGAACTCGAACGTCGTGTCGTTGTCGGCAAGCGCGTCGAACGCCTCCCGGTCGATCGCCTCGAGCGTGGCGATGGCATCGCGCATCACCGTGTGAAGACCCGCGAAATCCGTCGGCCACGCTGACCGGTCGGGCGAGAAGGTGCCGCAACGGACGCCTTCGATTCCACCGACCGAATGCCCGGCGCACGCCTTCACCTGGTAGCCGAACGGCAGCATGTCGTCGGCGAGCTTCGCGTCGATCAGGACGGAGGGTTCGATACCTTTCTCGACGGCGAACGCTTCCGCCTTGTCGAGCAGCGCGTCGACCGCGCGGAGAATCTGCAGGTTCGAGGGGATCGTCGCATCGTACAGGGACAGGGTCATCGCGTTCGCTCCATAAGGCCGTGCGCCGCTATGGCCGACGATCGCGAGGCCCGCCAGCGCCAGCGATGTTCCGTTCCACCGTGCAAGTCGCTATATAGGCCTCGAACTCCCGAGGAATCCCCATGTCCCTTCGTCCCTGGCGCGATATCACCCGCCGCAAGAGCCGCCAGATCATGGTCGGCAACGTCCCCGTCGGCGGCGATGCGCCGGTCACGGTGCAGACGATGACCAACACCCCGACCGACGACGTGCGCGCGACGGTCGACCAGATCCGGCGCTGCGAAGAGGCGGGCGTCGACATCATCCGCGTCAGCTGCCCAGACGTCGAATCGACCGCCGCGCTGAAGCAGATCGTCCGCGCGAGCCGCGTGCCGATCGTCGCGGACATCCATTTCCACTACAAGCGTGCGCTCGAAGCGGCGGACGCCGGGGCGGCTTGTCTGCGGATCAACCCGGGCAATATCGGCTCGGCGGCGCGCGTGAAGGAAGTCGTCGACGCGGCCAAGTCCAACGGCTGCGCGATCCGGATCGGCGTCAACGGCGGGTCGCTCGAGCGGCATCTGCTCGAGAAATACGGCGAGCCTTGCCCAGATGCGCTGGTCGAGTCGGCGCTCGATCATATCAAGCTGTTGCAGGACCACGACTTTCACGAGTTCAAGGTCGCGGTGAAGGCCTCCGACCTGTTCCTCGCGGTGGCGGCGTATCAGCAGCTCGCCGAACAGGTCGATTGCCCGCTGCATCTCGGCATCACCGAGGCGGGCGGGTTCGTCGGCGGCACGGTGAAGTCGGCGATCGGGATGGGTAGCCTGCTCTGGTACGGGATCGGCGACACGATCCGCGTCTCGCTCTCGGCCGAGCCCGAGGAGGAAGTCCGCGTCGGCTTCGAGATCCTGAAAGCACTCGGCATCCGCAACCGCGGCGTCCGCGTCGTGTCATGTCCGTCGTGCGCGCGCCAGGGCTTCGACGTGATCCGCACCGTGCAGGCGCTGGAGGAACGGTTGCAGCACATCCGCACACCGATGTCCTTGTCGGTGCTCGGCTGCGTCGTGAACGGCCCCGGCGAAGCGCGCGAGACCGATATCGGCATCACCGGCGGCGGCAACGGCAAGCACATGGTGTATCTGTCGGGCGTCACCGATCACCACGTCCAGGACGCCGACATGGTCGACCACATCGTCCGGCTGGTCGAGGCGAAGGCCGCGGAGATCGACGCGGCGGATGCGGCTATCGCGGCCTTGGTACCGGAGATGGCGGCGGAATAGGTCTCAGCGGTCAGCTGCTTATGCGCTCCGTTCCCTAACTCTGACTTTTGTCAGGATGACGGCGTGAAGCGCGCATCCTCCTACCGTTCTTCGGTGAAAGCGGGAGTCCAGGGTTACCGGCGATAGCGTTCGTGGCCCTGGACCCCCGCGTTCGCGGGGGAACAGCAGCCTTGGACACCGCTCTGTCAAACCGTCCCCGTCCGCAACGGCAATTCCAGCACCGGCGATGGCGTCGCGATCGGATGCGGGTTAAGCGGACCGCATGAGGATGATCCGAACATTGACCGTTCACGATGCGGTCTAGTCCGATGACATCCCGCACCGTTTCCCCCGCTTTAGCCTTCGCGATCGCCGCGCTGGGCATCGGACTGTTCTCCATGATGGACGCGGTGATGAAGTCGCTCGTCCTCGCGATCGGCGTCTATAACGCGCTGCTCTGGCGGCAGATGATCAGCGTCGGGCTCGGCGCAATCGCGTGGAAGCTCGGGAACAGCGGGCGGCCGAGCGGGCGGGCGCTGAAGCTGCATCTGGCACGCGGGCTGGTGACCACCGCGATGGCGGTGCTGTTCTTCTGGGGGCTCGCGCGCGTGCCGATGGCGCAGGCGATTTCGCTGACCTACATCGCGCCGATCCTCGCATTGCTGCTAGGCGCGGTGACGCTCGGCGAGCGGGTCGGGCGCAAAGCGGTGATCGGGTCGATCGCCGCGTTGCTCGGCGTGCTCGTGGTGATGATCGGGCATGGGCGCGGCGTCGCGGGACCGGAGACGTTTCACGGCGCGCTCGCGGTGCTCGGGTCCGCGGTCCTGTATGCGGTCAACCTCGTGATCGCACGGCTGCAGAGCCAGGCGGCGCGGCCGGGGGAGATCGCCTTCTTCCAGGCGCTCGTCATCACCGCGACGCTGGCGCTCGCCGCGCCTTGGCTGGCCGTAGTGCCCGAAGCGGCGCAGTGGCCCAAGCTGTTGCTCGCCGCGGGGCTGGCAACCGCGTCGCTCTGGCTGCTTGGCTGGGCGTATGCGCACGGCGATACCGGGTTCCTCGCGACCACCGAATACACCTCGTTCGTCTATGCGGCCGTGCTGGGTTTCCTGGTGTTCGGCGAGCGGGTATCGGCGTTCACGCTGGCGGGCGCGGCGATCATCGTCGTCGCGTGCCTGTACGCGGCGCGGCGGCGTGACATCGCGCAGACATCGATCGAGGCTAGTGCATGACCGTCATCCGTCCCGCCACCGTCGCCGATGTCGGCACCATCCTGCGGTTCGTCCGCGAACTCGCCGCGTTCGAGCGCGAACCGGATGCGGTAGAGGCGACCGAGACCACGCTGACGGAGGCGTTGTTCGGCGAGCGGCCTGCCGCGGAAGCTGTGATCGCGGAGACCGCGGAAGGCCCGCTCGGAATCGCGGTGTTCTTCCACAATTTCTCGACCTGGACCGGCAGGCGCGGGCTGTATCTCGAGGATCTCTACGTGACGCCGGACGCGCGCGGGCAGGGCGTCGGCGGCACGCTGCTGGCGCATCTGGCCGGGGTGGCGCTCGATCGCGGCTGCGCGCGGTTCGAATGGTCGGTGCTCGACTGGAATGCCGACGCGATCGCGTTCTACCGAAAGGTCGGCGCGGTCGGTATGGAGGACTGGACGATCCAGCGGATGTCGGGGGATGCGCTGGTCAGGTTGGCAGGGCGGTAGCCGAAGCGCCTTCTGGCTCCCCTCCCTGGAAGGGAGGGGCTGGGGGTGGGTCGGCCCGTTTTAGCCACCACGGTCGGATATGCGGAAGCCGACCCACCCCCGACCCCTCCCTTCCAGGGAGGAGGAAGGCGTCAGCCCTTCACGTCGATATTCATCGCGATCGAGATGCGGTCGCCTGTTCCCAGGTGCGGGCGGACGCCGTGGCGGAGCCAGGCGGGGAACAGGATCAGGTCGCCCGCCTCGGTCGGCAGGCGGCGCTCGACCGGTTGCGGCTGGCCGTCGATCCCGACGAGGCGAAATCCCGGCAGCCGCATGAACGGCACCGGGAAGCGCGGGTCCTCGAAGAACAGCTCGCCGCCCGCTTCGCCCTCCGCAGGCGGGACACCCATGTCGACGTAATAGACCGCCGCCCACAGCACGCCGGGATGCGCATGGCTCATGTTGAGCGCGCCGGGCGGCGAAAGGTTCGCCCACATCTTGACGGTCCACTCGACCGTCGCCGCATCGCGCCCGTCGAAATGCGAGGCGCGCTTCGCCATCTTCACCGCGGTATCGGCGAGCGCGGCCGCCGCCGGGCCGCCCCAGTCGAGCATGTCGGTCGCCGAATGCCAGCCCCCGACATTGGATCGGGCAAGGCTCGGCGCGGCGGCGTAGCGATCGAGGATCGCGGTGCGCAACGCCGCGGTCAGGGCGGCGGCATCGGCCAGCCGTCCGTGCAGGATCGGCGTCTCGTACAATCCGATCTGCGCCGCGCGGACGCGGATGCCGTCGAACGAACGAGACGCCGTCGTCATGCTATCAGCGTCCTGCGGTGTCGTCCGCGTTCATCGGCTCTTCGCCCTTGGCCTTCTCGGCGTTGTAGCGCTCGATCGCCTCGATCGTGACGCGCTTGGCCTCGTCGGCATCGCCCCACTTGCCGACGCGGACCCACTTCGTCTTCTCCAGGTCCTTGTAGTGCGTGAAGAAGTGCTCGATCTGCTCGAACACGATCTCGGGCATGTCACCGCGCTCGCCGATGTTGGCGTAATACGGGAACACCGCATCGACGGGAACGCAGATGAGCTTCTCGTCGCCGCCGGCCTCGTCCTCGAGGTTCAGCACCGCGATCGGCCGGGCGCGGACGACGCAGCCCGGAATGAACGGCGAGCGCGCGATCACGAGCGCATCCAGGGGATCGCCATCGGGGCTCAGCGTGTGCGGTACGAAGCCGTAGTTCGCCGGATAGCGCATCGGCGTGTGCAGGATGCGATCGACGAACAGCGCGCCCGATGCCTTGTCGAACTCGTACTTCACGGGCTCGCCGCCGGTCGGCACTTCGATGATGACGTTCAGATCCTCGGGCGGGTTCTTGCCGGTCGGGATGAGGTCGATACGCATGGCGGTCCTTTCGATATGACGATGCCGGCGCTCCTCGTCTGGGGAGCGGCCGGCACCACGTTAGATTAGCATCTGGTCAGCGCGGCATCAGCAGCTTGTCCAGCCCGCCGTCACCTGTACCCACCTTCTGGAGCCGCGGATAGCGCGGGCCGTCGTGGTAATCGAGCAAGATGTCACGGAAACGGTCGTTGTTCTTTACAGTCAGGCGGATCGGCACTTTCGTACCCTGCGCCGCGAGGATCGCCGCCTTGATCCGATCCGACGAATAGGCCTCCGCGTTGACCGCCTCGATCTCGGTGCCGACGTCGAGCCCTGCCTTGAACGCCGGGCTGTCCCAGATCGACGAGGTGACGACACCCTCCTTGTTGATCACCATGCCCAGCGAATAGCTGACATCGGTGCCGCGCGTCTTTTCCGCCTGCTTCAGATACGGGCTCTGCTCGGGGCCGTAGACCAGCTTGTAGCCGTTCATCGCGAAGCCGTTGATCGGCGCGGGCTTGCCCGTCTCGGTCAGCCGCGTGTTCAGGAACGTCGCCCAGTCATAGGGGACGATGCCGTTCAGCGTCTTCGCGACGTCGGCGAAGGTGTAGGTCAGCTCGCCGTAATCGCCGTCACGAACGCCGAAGAAAGCCTTGGCGAAATCGTCGATCGACTTGGTGCCGTTCGACTTCTGGCGGAGCATCGCGTCGACCTCCATCCAGACCATCAGGCCCTCGTTGTAGTAATCCTCGGAGCGCTGCCAGCTGGTCCAGCCCTTGGGTTTCCGCGCCGAGATCACCGGATCGTTGGTCGTGTCGATCAGCGGACGCCACTGGCGGCCGGGCGCGGTATCGTAATTGCCGAGGATCGACGCATAGCCGTCGAGCGTGTCCTGCTTGCTGACCAGACCCGAGCGCGCCTGGAGCACATAGCCCCAGAACTGCGTCTGGCCTTCATACACCCACAACAGCGAATCGCGCATCGGCGTGCGGAAGTCCGGCGTCCACAGGTCGGCGCCGCGGCGGAACTTGCCGTCCCAGCTATGCGTGTATTCGTGCGGGAGGAGATTCCGTGCGGCGGCCCCCGTCTCCCATTCGGTGAAATAGCCGGGACGGACACCGTTTTCCGAGCTGCGGTGATGCTCCAGGCCGATCCCGCCGAGCTGGTCGGTGATCGACAGCAGGAACTCGTAATGATCGTAATGCTGCGCGCCGAACGTCTTCACCGCCTGGTCGACGAGCCGCTTGTGCGCGTCGATCTGCTCGGGCTTGGCGGCAAGCTGGTCGGGGCTGTCGGCGAACACGTTCAGGTCGACGCGAGGGGAGAGCGGCCAGACCTTGCCGTATTTGCCCGCGAGCGTCGGCGAATCGACGAGGATCTCGTAGTTGGTCGTATCGTAGCTGTAGGTCGAGCCCGATACCTTGGCCGGCACCGCACCCGCCGCAGTCCAGCCGGTCGGATAGGTGACGGTCATCTTGATCGGGATCTGGCGCGTGAAATACCCTGCGGGGTACAGGCTGACGAGGTTCGGCTCGAGGCTGACCATCGTCGGCGTCATCACGATACGGCCCTGGTCGCCCTTGGTCGCGGAGATGAACTGGAATTCGGCCACCACCGACTTGGCGCCGGTCGGCACGTCGATGTGGAAGGCGAAGACGTCGACCGGATCGCGCGTCCAGGGGACGATCTTGCCATTGGCGCGGATCACTAGGCCGGCGAGCTTCTCGATCTCGCCGCGTGGGGAATGCGCGCCGGGCAGCCACTTCGGATACAGCAGCGCCATCGGCCCGGACTTCGCGACCGGGATGGTCTGCTTGACGCGGAATATCCCGCGCTCGGTATCGGTCGCATCGACGTCGAGCAGCAGCGTGCCGGGATAGGGCGTGTCGACCGCGTCGGGGATGGTGTCGACGAACGGCACCGGCTGCGGCGCGGTGTTGCCGGCGGGGACCTGCGCAAACGCAGGGGCGGCGGACGCGAGCAGGGATGCGACGAGAAGCTTGCGGATCAAGGAAGGGCCTTCCGGCTGAGAGACGATGACCCGAGGTGTAATCGCGATAAAGGGCAGCCGTCCAGTCCTTTACCGGGAATCCTCAACCGCTCCCGAGCACGTTGATCGTGAACGCCAGCACGCCGATATTGAACACGAACGCCGCCATGCACTGGCCGAGCGCGGCTTTCCGCACTCGCCGCGACGTGATCTCGACGTCCGACGTCTGGAACGTCATCCCCAGCGTGAACGCGAAATAGGCGAAGTCCCAGTAATCGGGCTCGTCGCAGCTCGGGAAATCGAGGCCCTTGGCGTCCTTGCCGTCCGGATCGTCGACATAGAACAGATGCGCGTAATGCAGCGTGTAGATCATGTTCGAGAACAGCCACGCGAGCGCCAGCGTCGCGATCGTCAGCGCGATCCCGACCGCGTCGTTCTTGCCCTGCAATTCCTTCGCCACCGCGACCAGGATGACCAGCATGATCGTCCCGCTGAACCCGAGCAGCACCGCGCGGTTGGCGTCGTTCTCTTCCGCCGCGCGGCGCATCCGGGCGGCGGTGGCGTTGCGGAACAAAGTCGAGACCGCGATCAGGAACACGACCGCTGCGACGTCGAACGCCGCCATCGTGCCCCGTCCGAGCCCGAAGCGCGGGATCATCGCGGCCAGCCCGATCGCGAAGACCAGCACGAACAGGATGAAGCGCGGCGGGGCAACGCGTTGGCCGAGGCCCCAATATCTGGCTTTTTCAGTCATGCCACAGCGCTAGCGCTTCGCGGGCACGTCGCCTAGATACGCGCGCATCATGGCCAAGATTGAAACCCCGCGCCGCATCCGTGGCACCCAGGACATTTTCGGTGAGGAGCAGCGCCGGTTCGCGCACGTCCTCGCCACGTTCGAGCGCGTGCGGGCGCTGTATTGCTTCCAGCGCGTCGACATCCCGGTGTTCGAGTCGACGGCGGTGTTCGCGCGCTCGCTCGGCGAGACGACCGACGTCGTGTCGAAGGAAATGTACACGTTCGAGGATCGCGGTGGGGACTCGCTCACGCTCCGCCCGGAGTTCACCGCCGGTATTGCCCGCGCGTACCTGACCGAAGGCTGGCAGCAGTTCGCGCCGCTGAAGCTCACCACCAGCGGCCCGGTGTTCCGCTACGAGCGCCCGCAAAAGGGCCGCTTCCGCCAGTTCCACCAGATCGACGCCGAGGTGATCGGTGCCGCGGAACCGGCGGCGGACGTCGAACTCCTCGTGCTCGCGGATCAGTTGCTGCGCGAACTCGGCATTTCCGACGGCGTGACGCTACAGCTCAACACGCTGGGTGACGCGGCGACGCGCGACGCCTGGCGCGAGGCGCTGGTCGCGCATTTCGAAGCGCACCGCGACGAACTGTCCGAGGACAGCCTGACCCGGCTCGAGAAGAACCCGATGCGGATCCTCGATTCGAAGGACCCCCGCGACCGCCCGATCGCCGACAGCGCGCCCGATATCGACGCGTATCTGACCCCCGAGGCACGCGCGTTCTTCGAAGCGGTGACCGCCGGGCTCGATGCGGCGGGCGTCGCATGGGAGCGCAACGCGCGGCTGGTGCGGGGGCTCGATTACTACCGCCACACCGCGTTCGAGTTCGTGACCGATCGGTTGGGCTCGCAGGGCACGGTATTGGCGGGCGGCCGGTATGACGGGTTGATCGGCTCGCTCGGCGGACCGGAGACGGCCGGCGTTGGCTGGGCCGCCGGTGTCGAGCGGTTGGCTATGTTGTTGGAAGAGCCGGCGATTGAACGTCCACTCGTGGCGGTTATTCCCAAGAGCGCCGACTGGAATTCACGAGCGCTGGAGGCCGTCACACTTCTTCGGAGTGCGGGCTTTTCATGCTCGATGGCGTTCAAAGGTAATCTCAAGCGACGGGGCGAGATTGCGAACAAGGAGGCTGCCGTCAGCAAGCTTTTTGTCGGCGATCCGGACGGTCCGGGTTCTGCTTTGGAGATGAGTTTCTACAACTCATCGTTGTCCAATGCTGAACAAGACGAGCTATTGAACAAGGTGCGTGACGTTCTTGGTGATCGCTTTGGTTGGTCGATGGGAAGCGCGGGCTGGAATAATCCATGACCCAGATCTCCCCCGACCGCATCCGCGCGATCGAGGCGCGGCGTGACGAGCTTCAGGCGCTGATGTCGACCGGCGATCTCCCCTCCGACCGCTTCGTCGCGGTGTCGAAGGAATATGCCGAGCTCGAACCCGTCGCCCAGGCCGCCACCGAAGTGCGCCGGTTGCGGCAGGAGGCGGAGAGCCTCGCGTTCATGGCCGAGGATGCCGACGACGAACTGCGCGCGATGGCGTCGGACGAGCTGCACGAGAACCGCACGCTGCTCGAGACCGCGGACCGCAAACTCGCGCTCGCGCTGTTGCCGCGCGACTCCGCCGACGAGCGCTCGGCGATGCTCGAAGTCCGCGCCGGCACCGGTGGCGACGAGGCGGCGCTGTTCGCGGGCGACCTGTTCCGGATGTACCAGCGCTATGCCGAATCGCAGGGCTGGCGGGTCGAGATGATCTCCGGCTCGTCGTCCGACGCGGGCGGCTTCAAGGAAGTCGTCGCCAGCGTCACCGGGCAGGGCGTGTTCGCCAAGTTGAAGTTCGAAAGCGGCGTCCACCGCGTCCAGCGCGTGCCGACGACCGAGGCCGGCGGCCGGATCCACACCTCGGCGGCAACCGTCGCGGTGCTGCCCGAGGCGGAGGAGGTCGACGTCAAGATCGACGACAAGGACCTCCGCATCGACGTCTATCGCTCGTCGGGGCCGGGCGGGCAGTCGGTCAACACGACGGACTCGGCGGTGCGGATCGTCCACATCCCGACCGGGCTGACCGTGATCCAGCAGGACGAGAAGTCGCAGCACAAGAACAAGGCCAAGGCCCTCCGCGTGCTGCGGACGCGGCTGTACGAGGCCGAGCGCGACCGGTTGCATGCCGAGCGCGCGGGTGCGCGGAAGTCGATGGTCGGCTCGGGCGATCGGTCTGAACGCATCCGGACGTACAATTTCCCGCAAGGCCGCGTGACCGATCACCGCATCAACCTGACGCTCCACCGCCTACCGGAGATCGTCGCGGGCGAAATGGACGAACTGATCGGCGCCCTGGTCGCGCAGGATGAGGCGGACCGCCTGGCGCAGCTGGATGGCTGAGCGTTCCTACTTCCCCCCCTCCCGCAAGCGGGAGGGGGCCGGGGGGTGGGCTCGCGGCTGGTTCCAGGAGGGCGTTGAGCTTGGGTCTTGCGACTTATCGCAACTGGTGCGTCCGCGGTGAGCGCGTGCCCACCCCCCAACCCCCTCCCGCAAGCGGGCGGGGGGGTAAGGGCGGCGATCGCCACCGCCGCTGCACAGTTCATCTTCTCCGCCACCCCCCGCCTCGACGCGGAACTCCTCATGGCGCACGCGCTCGGCGTCGAGCGCAACGCGATCCTCCTCGACCCCGATCGCCACACCGTCCCCGACGCCTTCGCCCCCCTCGTCGAACGCCGCCTCAACCACGAGCCGATCGCCTACATCACCGGCACCCGCGGCTTCTGGTCGATCGACCTCGCCGTCGGCCCCGGCGCACTCGTCCCCCGCGCCGACAGCGAAACGCTCCTGATCGCCGCCCAAGCGCATTTCGCCGGGCGCGCCCCCGCAACGATACTCGACCTCGGCACCGGCCCCGGCACGCTACTCCTCGCCGCCCTCGACGAATGGCCGTCGCAAGGCCTCGGCGTAGACTATTCCCCCCAAGCGCTCGCCTACGCCCGCGCCAACGCCGCAACCCTCGGCGTCACCGACCGAGCCCACTTTATCCAAGGCAGCTGGGCCAGCGCGATCATCGGTCAGTTCGACCTGATCCTCGCCAACCCCCCCTACATCGCCACCGCCGAGCAGCTCCCGCGCGAAGTCCACGACCACGAACCCCACGCCGCGCTCTTCGCCGGCGCAGACGGGCTAGACGACTACCGCATCCTCGCCGAACAACTCCCGGCCCTGCTCGCCCCCGGCGGCGCGGCGGTCATCGAGATCGGCTCGACCCAGGCTCCCCCCGTCAGCGCGCTGCTACAGGCGCAAGGTCTGCACGTCGCGCTCCACCACGATTATGGTGGCAACCCGCGCGCGCTGGTCGCCACGCACGCCCCCGCGACTTGAACAATATGGCGCTAAACCTCACATTTCGCTTGTAGTAGGTCCCTTGCGGACGCTATCACACGGGCAGGGGCACGCACTCTCGACAGTTGGTCGGTTTTGAGCGTTGACCCGCATCCTTCGCTTTGAGGTCGCTGCAGTCCGGCGGCCCTGGCAAGTTCGACGCACCGATCTCGTATAGATCGTCGGTGCGCGGCGGGGGGTTTGCACCGCATTTCGGAGCACGACCAGATTTTGGTTCGACGACTGAGGACACAAGCTTGATCAACAACCGGCAAGCCGGCCGCCGTCGCGGTCGTGGCAACAATAATAATGGCGGCGGCGGTAGTGGTGGCGGTCAACGCCAAGGTGGCGGCGGCGGTGGCGGCCAGGGCGGTCGCGATACCGGCAACCGCATCGACAGCCGCGCGCGCGGCAACGCGAGCCAGCTGTACGAGAAGTACAAGAACCTCGCGCGCGACGCGCAGCAGCAGGGCGACCGCGTCAACATCGAATATTACCTCCAGTTCGCGGACCATTATTTCCGCGTCCTGAGCGAAACCCGCGCCCGCTTCGAAGAAAGCCAGCCGCAGGCACAGCAGCAGCCGCGCCGCCAGCAGCCGTTCGATCTCGACGGCGACGACGATTACGGCGACGAGGGCGAACCGATCCGCTCCGGCGAGCAGCAGGGTGGCCAGCAGACTTCCGGCGAGCAGCAGAATGGCGGCCAGCAGAACGGCCAGTACCAGAACGCGCCCCGTCAGAATCGTGAAGGCCAGGCTCGCGACACCCAGAACCGCGAGGACCGCCCTCAGCGGGACGATCGTCCGCAGCGCGAAGAGCGTCCGCGGTACGAGAACAATCGCTACGAGGGCCAGCGCAACGAGGCTCAGCCCCGCAGCGAAGGCCAGCGCGAAGATCGCGTCCGGGGCGACAGCCCGCGCAACCAGCGCAATGCCCCGCGTGATGCCCAGTCGCGCGACGATCGCAACGGCGAAGAGCAGGGCCAAGCTCGCGAAGCACAGGTGCGTGAGACCCAGCAGCGTGAGACGCAGTCCCGCGACGAACAGGTCCGCGAGCCCCGCAGCGATTACCGCGATGCGCCGCAGCGCGAGACGGTACGTCGCACGCCCCGCGTCAGCGCACCCGTCGCCAACGCCAACCAGGATTCGGAAGCCGACGCGGTCCGTTCGGTAACCGAAGCTCCCGAGCAGGCGGCCCAGCCGACCGAAGCCGTCGAGACGACGCCGCCCGTCGCAGCGACCGAGGAGCAGCCCCGCCGTCGCGGTCGCCCGCGCCGCGATCGCAGCCTCGACGCACCCGTCGCGCAGGATCAGGGCACCCAGGACGAGGGCGCCCCGACCGCGTTCGACGCGGACCGCCTGCCCCCCTCGCTCGGCATTTCCGCGGTAACCCCGGCACCGGCACCGGCACCGGCACCGGCACCGGCACCGGCAGCCGAAGTGGCCCCCGCCGCCGACGCGGTGCCGGAGGAAAAGCCCCGTCGCCGCCGCGTTCGCGCAGTGCCCGACGAGGTCCAGGCGGGCTGATCTAGACCGCCCCGGTTTCATTCCGCAGCAAACATGAAAGGCCGGTACCGCATTCCGCGGTACCGGCCTTTTTTGTATCGGAAGGGCAGGGGCCTCGAAGTCGTCGAATATGCCCCTCGCGCGCTGTCGCCGCGGTGGGTTAAACGCAATTCTTCTACGCCCCTCTCCCTGAAAGGGAGGGGCTGGGGGTGGGTCGGCCCGCCTGAGCCATCACCATTCGACCACCCGAACCGACCTACTTTGCCCCCTTCCAGCAATAGAGAAGATCAGCAGGTAACAACCAGCCCGAAGCGGATCGCCGTCGGACGCTACGGCACAATCCGCCCGCTCCCGGCTTGCGCGGGCATCGCCTGCCCCCGAGCACCGTTCGCTAGCTCAGCTATAGCCCCGGCCGCGCTCAGCCGTACGCCCGCCAGAAAAACACGATCGTCGTCGCGATCGTCACCAGCAGCGTCCACACCCGGATCACCTTCGGCGACAGCAACAACCCCAGCTTAGCGCCGAAATGCCCGCCGACGATCCCGCCGATCAGCATCGGCACGCACAGCGCCCACACCACCATCCCCATCACGATGAAGATGATCGTCGCGGCAAGGTTCGCTACCGCCAGCATCAGCGTCCGCGGCGGTGCCAGCGTTGCGGGCGTCGCGCCCGACAGCAGCCCCCAGGCCGCGGTCAGCATCAGCCCGACACCTCCCCCGAAATAGCCGCCATAGACGCCCAGCAACGCCTGCACCGCGACCAGCGACTTCGGCCCGATCTCGACCCGAGACCTCAGCCACAACGACGCGCGCGTGCCGAACGCGATCGCCAGCGTCGCGAACAGCAGCAGCCACGGCACGATCACGTCGAACGCGCTCGCCGGCGTCGCGACCAGCAACAGGCTGCCGACCAGCCCCCCGACGAAGGTGACCCCCGCCATCGTCCGCATGCCCACGCCCGAGATCGGCCCTAGCCCATGCCGATACGCCCACGCGCTCGCCATCGCACCCGGCTGGAGCGAGACGTTGCTGGTGGCGTTGGCAAACGTCGACGGCACGCCGAGCCCGATCAGCGTCGGCATCGTCGCAAAGCTGCCGCCGCCCGCCAGCGCGTTCATCGCACCGCCGAGAACGCCAGCCCCGGCCGCCAGCGCGACCGCAGTCCACTCAAGCAAAAGCGTCGGACTCGGCGGCGGCTTCGCGATCGATCTGCGCGCGGCTCTTCTTCTCCGACGCGGTCTTCAGCTGTCCGCACGCCGCATCGATGTCACGCCCGCGCGGCGTCCGCACCGGCGCCGAGATGCCAGCACCGAACACGATGCTGGAGAACGACTTGATCCGCTCGGGCGTCGAGCACTCGTATTGCGCCCCCGGCCACGGATTGAACGGAATGAGGTTCACCTTCGCCGGCAGCTCGTACTTCCGCAGCAACCGCACGAGTTCGCGCGCATCGTCGTCGGAGTCGTTCTTGTCCTTCAGCATCACATATTCGAACGTGATGCGGCGCGCGTTGTTCGTGCCCGGATAGTCCGCGCACGCCTGGAGCAATTCCTCGATGCCGTACTTCCGGTTGAGCGGCACGATCTCGTCGCGCACTTCCTTCGTCACCGCGTGCAGCGATACGGCCAGGTTCACGCCGATCTCGGCCCCCGCACGCGCCATCATCGGCACCACGCCCGACGTCGACAACGTGATCCGGCGGCGGCTGAGCGCAAGCCCCGCGCCGTCCATCACCAGCTTCAACGCATCGCGGACATTCTCGAAATTATACAGCGGCTCGCCCATCCCCATCATCACGATGTTGGTGAGCATGCGGCCCTCGGGCTGGCTCGGCCATTCGCCCAGCGAATCGCGCGCGAGCATCACCTGGCCGACGATCTCGGCCGGCGTCAAATTGCGTACCAGCCGCATCGTCCCGGTGTGGCAGAAGGTGCAGTTGAGCGTGCAACCGACCTGGCTCGACACGCACAGCGTGCCGCGATCCGCGTCCGGGATGAACACCATCTCGTAATCCTGCGCATCGTCCGACCGCAACAGCCACTTCCGCGTCCCGTCGGTCGACACCTGCGCCTCGACCACGTTCGGCCGGCTGATCACGAAGCGCTGCTCGAGCCACGGGTGCATCGTCTTCGAGATATCGGTCATCGCCGAGAACTCGGTCGCGCCCCGATTGTAGATCCAGTGCCACAGCTGCTTGGCGCGCAGCTTGGCCTGCTTCTCCTCGAGCTGCGACGTCTCCAGCGCCATCCTCAGGTCGGCGAGCGACAGCCCGAGCAGGTCGATCCGCCCATCGCTGCGCGGCACGAAGCTGCGGGGAACGGGCACGGGATCGATGTGCCCGGGAATAGGCATGAGGTTCGCGGCGGTCTGCATGCGCGAGCCCGTAGCTGAATTTTCGTGATTTTTCTACTGGCTGCGGGATGGGCGCGGAGTCAGCGCAGTCCAGCGGGAGATAATCCAAAACAACCACCACCCCGGCGGAGGCCGGGGCCCAATTGGAAAGGTCGTTGTAACGGAGAACTGGGTGTCGTCATTCCCGTCCCCCAATTGGGCCCCGGCCTTCGCCGGGGTGGTGCCGGTGGGCGGGGCTCGCCCGAAGTTTCATCCCCCGCTACACGCCAACACAGCCGCATCGATCGCCGTAGCCGCACCCGATAGCGCATAGACATCGACAAACGGCCGCCCCCCGACGCCGACCGCTTCGACACTCATGCTCCGCCCCGACCGCATCGCCGCCACGATCGCCCGATCACTCGGCGCATCGCTCGCCCAAGCATCCAGCCCGTTCGCCACCAGCGCGAATCGCCGCTCGCCAACCGTCATCGTCACCCCCGCCGACCGATCCCGCTCGCGACTGAGCCGCACATACAAGGACGCGCGCAAACCCCGCTTCGGCCACGTCGCAACGCTCGCGAACCCGGACGAACGCCCCCCCGCCATCACCGGCCGCGCGATCGCATAACACCGCGGGGGCGAGGCATCGCGAAACGCCCCCCACCCCTGGTAAATGCCGATCGTATCACGCGCCGCCGCGGGAGCCGCAATCGCAAGCAATCCCCCCGCCAAAACCAAACGCCACAGAACCCCCCTCCCTGAAAGGGAGGGGCAGGGGGTGGGTAGGCCGGCTCGAGCCCCATCAGTTCGAACACGGGGAAACCGACCCACCCCCAACCCCTCCCTTCCAGGGAGGGGGGAAGAAGGCCCCGATATGAAACCATTGCCCCAACCAGATCTCACGCCGGAGCGAACCCCGTACCCAGATGCGGCACCGTCGCCCGCCCATTCTCGACCAGCGTAACCGACCCCTGCGGCAACCCCCTCGCAACCGGCGCGCCCAGCAACGGATCGACCGCCGCCCCGGTCATCACCCCCAGCATCACCCGACTCGAGATCCCGTGCATGATCACCAGCCGGTCCCCCGGATCCTCCGCAGTATCCGCCAGCCAACCGCCAACCCGCAGAGCAATTTGCCCATAGGTCTCGCCATCGGGCGAAGGTTTCAGCGTCCCACCCGGCAGCATCACCGGCCCGACCTCGTCGACGACGTCCGCATAATAGCGCCCGCCCCAAGACCCCATGTCAATCTCGACCAACCGGGCATCGGTCCGCGCATCATGCCAGTCCAGTTCCAGATGCTCGCAGATCACCGCCAGCGTCTGCAACGCGCGGCCGGTCGGGGAGGACCACAGCGTCAGCGCCGGCTTCACCCCAAGCACCTCACGCAACGCCCGCCCAAGCTCGTCCGCCTGCGCGAACCCGGCGCGCGTCAACGGCGTATGCGCGGCATCCCCCTGCAACCGATGCGCCGCATTGAACACGGTTTCGCCGTGCCGCGCGACGAAATCCCGACCCTTGCGAAGGGCTGGAATATCGGTTGATCGGGCGTCGCGTTCACCCTGCCGTTGGCTTGGAATCATGGCCCGCGTTTCAACCCCCTGTGGCGCAAAAGCAACGGATTTCCGCGTTTATCTGGGGTTCATGCAACGCCTCGCCGACTGGTCCATTGGAGCGGTCCGCCCCGCGTAATGGGGTGCCAGTTTAGTAAGGAGTAACCTCAATGCGTACGCTCATCGCCGTCTCGCTGCTCGCCACCACCGCAGTGGCCGCACCCGCCCTCGCGCAGACCAACCCGACCTTCACCGGCCCCCGCGTCGAGGCCACGCTCGGCTACGATCACACCGGCGCCGGCAGCAGCGTGTCCAACGACAACGGGCGCGACGATCAGAAGATCGACGGCCTGCTGTACGGCGGCGGCATCGGCTACGACATCGCGACCTCGGACAACATCGTGCTCGGCGCCGAAGCCGAACTGACCGGCTCGACCGCGAAGAGCGACCGTAACGATTACACCAGCGACTTCGGCTATGGCCGCGTCAAGCAGGGCCGCGACATCTATGTCGGCGCGCGCGCAGGCTATATCGTGGCACCGACGACGATGCTGTACGTCAAGGGCGGCTACACCAACTCGAAGCTCAAGGTGCTCGCGGGCGATACCAGCCAGACCACCGATACGAACTTCAAGCTCGGTGGCTGGCGCGTCGGTGCGGGCGCCGAGCACGCGATGGGCCCGAACAGCTATGCCAAGCTCGAATACCGCTATTCGAACTATGAGCGCGGCAACATCGACTATGCGACCGGCGGCACCAGCAGCCGCTTCGACGTCGATACCGACCGCCATCAGGTCGTGGCGAGCTACGGCTTCCGCTTCTGATCGCTTTAACGCGACGTTTACCGTGATCAAAGAAGGGTCGGGGCGCTTGCTCCGACCCTTTGTTGTTGGGTAAGCCATTAGCGGATTGCCCCCAGCCCCGAGTCCGGCTGCGGTGGCGGGGGGAATTACGATGAAGGCGACGATCGAACGCGCAACGCTCCTCAAGGGGCTGAGCCATGTCCAGTCCGTGGTGGAGCGGCGCAACACCATCCCCATCCTGTCGAACGTGCTGATCGAGGCGACCGCCGAGGGCACGCTCAAGCTGATGGCGACCGATCTTGATCTCCAGATCAACGAATCGATCGCGGCGGCGGTCGACCAGCCCGGCGCGACCACGGTGTCCGCGCACACGCTGTTCGACATCGCGCGGAAACTGCCCGAGGGCTCGCAGGTCCAGCTTGCCGCATCGGAAGGCCGGATGAGCATCGTCGCGGGCCGCGCGCGCTTCTCGCTCGGCACACTGCCGCGCGACGATTTCCCGGTGATCGCGGAAGGCGAACTGCCGACCCAGTTCGAGCTGCCCGCCGAGACGCTCAAGCAGATCATCGACAAGACGCGCTTCGCGATCTCGACCGAAGAGACGCGCTATTATCTCAACGGCATCTTCCTCCACGTGGCGGACGGCGACAGCTCGAACCCGGTGCTGAAGGCCGCCGCGACCGACGGTCACCGCCTCGCGCGCGTTACGCTGCCGCGTCCGGAGGGTGCCGAATCGATGCCCGACGTGATCGTGCCGCGCAAATGCATCGGTGAGCTCCGGAAACTGCTCGACGAGGTCGACGGTTCGGTCGGCGTCTCGCTGTCGCCGACCAAGATCCGCTTCGACCTCGGCCAGGCGATCCTGACCTCGAAGCTGATCGACGGCACCTTCCCCGATTACAGCCGCGTGATCCCGACCGGCAACGACAAGATCCTCAAGATCGACCCGAAGAGCTTCATGGAAGGCGTCGACCGCGTCTCCACGATCGCTACCGAGAAGACGCGCGCCGTGAAGATGGCGCTCGACCGCGACAAGATCACGCTGTCGGTGACCTCGCCCGAAAACGGCACCGCCGCGGAGGAAGTCCCCGGCGATTACGTCGCGC
Source organism: Sphingomonas sp. OK281 (assembly GCF_900115295.1). GTDB lineage: Bacteria > Pseudomonadota > Alphaproteobacteria > Sphingomonadales > Sphingomonadaceae > Sphingomonas. The sequence continues at coordinate 208,723 of NZ_FOVZ01000006.1, forward strand.
TCCCGTTCGAAATCGGCTTCAACAGCCGCTACCTGATGGACATCCTGGCGCAGATCGACGGCGACATGGTCGAGGTGCACCTCGCCGACGCCGCCGCCCCCACGCTGATCCGCGAAAACGACAAGTCGCCCGCGCTGTACGTGCTGATGCCGATGCGGGTGTGATTCGGTCTGCCTGTCGCGCCGTGGTATAGCGGCGCGACAGGCAGGAGCCGGATCATGGACTCGATCAATATCGCCCATCTGAAAGACGAACTGGGCACGCTTATCGACCGGCTCGAAGCGGGCGAGGCCGTGCAGATCACGCGCAACGGCCAACCCTTTGCCCGCGTCACACCCGAGGCACCGCCGCTCCCTCGCCGCAAGCCCATCGATGTCGACGCGCTCGAAGCGCTGGCGAAGTCGCTGCCTTACGATCCAACATCTGCACGTGACCTCGTCCGGCAGATGCGTGACGATTCGCGGTATTGACCCTCTACTGCGACACGGCAGTGGTGGTGTCGGCCTTCACCGCCGAGGCGCAAAGCGAGGACGTACGCGCGTGGCTATCGCGGCGGTCTGGTACTTTGGCGGTCAGCCATTGGGTCATCACTGAGTTTTCCGGTGCGCTTGCGATGAAACGGCGATTGGGCGTCATCGACACCGTTGGGTGGAACGGTGTGATGAAGGCGTGGCAACGGTTTTGCGCCGGGGAGCTTCACGTAGAGTCAGTCACCGAAACCGATTTTGCGTTGGCGGCGACGTTGCTCGATCGCGGTGATCTGAAGCTGCGCTCCGGAGACGCCCTTCACCTCGCGATCGTCGTCGCCCGCGGTTGGTCCTTAGCTACGCTCGATCACGACCTTGCGCACGCCGCCACGCAAATGCGCGTGGAAGTAGATACCGTCCTCGATTGACTCCTCGCCCGCTGCTCAATACTAACAGTGATGTCAGTAAGGAGTCGACTCGATGGCGAAGCTTCCTCCGTTTCCCGGTACGACCGGTCGTCGCGATTGGCGTACGGCGTTCGATGCGATCAGGAAACTGCTCGCGAATGGCGACGACACCACGCAGGTGTTCCGGATCATGCGCGCGCTGAACGTCGGCAATGCGCCGATGAACTACGCGCGACTGATCGCCACCGAGCAGGGCGGGCGGATCGCCTATGACCGGGTCGAACTGGCGCAGCGTTTCTCCGAGCCCGCGTTCGTCGCGAGCTTCGCACCCGGCACGGTCGGGGCGGCGTATCGCAATTTCCTCGAGACGACGGGCTATTCCGCGGACGGGCTGGTCGAGGTCTCGCGGCTCGTGCCGTCCGAGGACGATCTGGCGCACCCTTATGCGTGGTTCGGCCGGCGGGTGCGCGATACGCACGATATCTGGCACGTCCTGACCGGCTACAAGGCGGACGAAAGCATGGGCGAAGCGGCGCTCGTCGCGTTCAGCTACGCGCAGGTCGGCGGGCTCGGCTGGGCGTTGATCGGCTCGGCTGCGGCATTGAAGAGCATGCGCGTCACCGGCAGCAAACTGTTCGCGAAGGCAGTCTGGGAAGGCTATCGCAACGGGCGGAAAGCGAAGTGGGTGTCGGGCGAGGATTATCTCGAACTGCTCCACGAACCGCTGGAGGCCGCGCGCGAACGGCTCGGGATAGTCACGCCCGTCGCATATTTACGGGCGCAGCGCGAATTAGGACCGGCGCTCGCATCGTATCTCAGCACGCAGAAGGCGGCGACCGCGACGGCCGCACCCGCGATGGCGCCGGAGCGGATCGCCGCCTGACGCGATACTCGATAGCGGACTGGGCGCGTCGCTAGCGCGGTTGTGATCGGATCGATCCCTCACCCCGTTCGTGCTGAGCGAAGTCGAAGCACCGGCGCTTTCGCCATGCCCTTCGACTTCGCTCAGGGCGGACGGAAAAGGGCGATGCAATCGGTTTCGAAACTGCTCTAAGGCCGAGGCAATGCTGTCGCGCCTCGTCCTCACCGATTTCCGCAATCACGCCGACCTGACGCTGACGCCGGGACCAGGGTTCGTCGTGCTGACCGGCGAGAACGGCGCGGGCAAGACGAATATCCTGGAGGCGGTGTCGCTGCTAGCGCCCGGCCGCGGGCTGCGAAGAGCCGCACTCGGCGAGATGGTGCGGCAAGGCGGGGCAGGCGGATTCGGTGTCGCAGCCACCTTGTTCCCCTCCCGCTTGCGGGAGGGGTCAGGGGAGGGCGCGACGTACGTACTGGCGTCCGGCGTCGAGGAAAGCGCGCCCCTCCCCCAACCCCTCCCGCAAGCGGAAGGGGAGTCAGAAGCACAGGGGCAAACACCCGCAGTCGGCGAAGTCGACGTCGCGACCGGCACACTCGCCTCCGCCCCCGAACGCCGCATCGTCCGCATCCAGGGTGCCACCACCACCGCCAACGCGCTCGCCGAGTGGCTCACTATCCTCTGGCTCACCCCTGCAATGGACCGCCTCTTCGTCGCCCCCGCAGGCGAACGCCGAGGCTTCCTCGACCGCCTCACGTTGGCGCTCGCCCCGAGCCACGCCCACCACGCCGCCCGCTACGACGCCGCGATGCGCGCGCGAAACCGCCTGCTTGCCGACGAAGGCCGCCCCGACGGCGACTGGCTCTCAGCACTCGAAGCGCAGATGGCCGAGCACGGCGCCGCCGTAGATGCGGCTCGGCGTGAGACGGTGACGTTGCTCGGAACACGGCTTGCGGAACAAGGCGACAGCCCATTCCCCCGCGCCGGCCTGACACTCGAAGGCTGGGCCGGCGACACCACGCGCCTGCAAGCCGACCTCGCCCAGGGCCGCACGCGCGATGCCGCTGCCGGGCGCACGCTCAGCGGCCCCCACCGAGTCGACCTGATCGTCACGCATCTCGACAAGGCGCGCGCGGCCTCGCTAGCGTCGACCGGCGAGCAGAAGGCGCTCCTCCTCGGCATCGTGCTCGCCCACGCCGACCTCGTCGCCGAACGCACCGGTCAGCCCCCCGTCCTGCTCCTTGACGAGGTCGCCGCGCACCTCGATCCCGCTCGCCGCGCGGCGCTGTTCGGGCGGCTCGCAGGCCGCGGGCAGGTGTGGATGACCGGCACCGAAGACGCGCTGTTCGACGCGATCGGCGCACAGGCAACGCGGATCGCGGTCGGGCGTTAGGCTGAACGCGCGCTGTCGACCGGACTCACCGCGCGTTCAAGCGGGCGCGGGCAAAGCTCCGTCCATCGAAGATATGGAGAGACGATGATGACCCGGAATTTCACGCGCGCAGCCCTTGGCGTCCTGATGGTCGCAGCAACCACCGCCCCCGTTTTCGCGCAAGCCCGCGACAATGGTCGCTACGACATGAGCCGCGCCCCCTGGTCGCGTCCCGGCTACCGCCTCGAAGGTGCAGGCGTGCCGGTGCTCTTCCCCGAACTGCGCAATACGCGGCGCGGCATTGCATTCGTGATGCCGAACTTCGACGCGAACGGCGATGGCCGGATCAGCCCGCGGGAAGCCGACGACGCCAACCGCGAATTCGCGCGCATCGCCGGCCCCCGCCGCGACCGCTTCGACTGGGACGCCTATGGCCGTGACCCGCGCGGCTATCGCGGTGACCGCGGCGGCGGCACCACGGTGGTCGAGACCACCACAACCTGGGACCGCGGCGCGATGCGCAACTACGGCTTCCGCCAGACCCCACGCGGCGCAACACTGACGCTGCAGGAGGACGTGCTGTTCCGCACCGACAGCGCCGTGCTGCGTCCCGGCGCGATCGAGAAACTGCGGCCGCTCGCCCGCTATTTGCGCGGCAACCCCGGCGTCCGCGTGGCGATCGACGGCTTCACGGATTCGCGCGGCACGGACGCGCACAACCAGGACCTGTCCGAGCGCCGCGCGGCGAGCGTCCGCCAGGCGTTCGACGACATGGACGTCGTCCGCGCGCGGTTCAGCGTCGTCGGCCACGGCGAGCGCGACCCGGTCGCGACCAACGCGACACCGGCAGGCATGCGCCTGAACCGCCGCGTCGAAGTAACCCTGCTGGGGCAACGCGTCGACCGCTTCTGAGGTAACGACTCCCTCGCCCCTCCGGGGAGAGGGAAGCGGCCCGCGGCCCTTGCCGCGGGAAGGGAGAGGGGAGTGAGGCACGGGAGGCTGATCCCAACTCCCCCTCACCCTTCCGTCGCCTCCGGCTCCTCCCTCCCTCTCCCCAGAGGGAGAGGGACAAGCTCGACCCAAATCTACACCACCCCGGCGAAGGCCGGGGCCCAATTGGGGGACATTGCTGACGAAGCGCAGTTCGTCGTTACTGCGACCTTTCCAATTGGACCCCGGCCTTCGCCGGGGCGGTGCTACCTTTGCCGGGGCGGTGCTACCTTCGCCGGCGCGGTGCTAAGGCAAGCGCGCTGTCCTACACAGCCAGACCCTGTCACCATCCCCGCATGGCGCTCCGAACCTCCTCGAAACCCACGCGCCCAATCACGGAAGTGCACATCCCCGCCAAAACGCTCCCAGCGTCTGCACTTCCTATACTTCACTCGCCGGCACCCCAGCCCCCGCAGGCCATTTCGCTTCCGTTTCGGCCCCCGAATGCCTATATACTCGGCATGGCATCCAACCCCGAAACCAACAATCCCAACCTCCCGAACATGGGCGACTATGGCGCGGACTCGATCAAGGTTCTGAAGGGCCTCGACGCGGTCCGCAAACGCCCCGGCATGTATATCGGCGACACCGACGACGGTTCCGGCCTCCACCACATGGTGTTCGAGGTCAGCGACAACGCGATCGACGAGGCGCTGGCGGGGCATTGCGACCGGATCGACATCGTCCTCAACGCTGACGGCTCGGTCTCCGTCACCGACAATGGTCGCGGCATCCCGACCGGCATCCACACCGAGGAGGGCGTGTCCGCAGCCGAGGTCATCATGACCCAGCTCCACGCCGGCGGTAAGTTCGAGAACACCAGCGACGAGAATGCGTACAAGGTTTCGGGCGGCCTCCACGGCGTCGGCGTCTCGGTCGTCAACGCACTCAGCGAATGGCTCGACCTGACGATCTGGCGCAACGGCGAGGAGCATTACATGCGCTTCGCGTTCGGCGACGCCGTCGCGCCGCTGAAGGTCGTCGGTCCCGCCACCGAAGGCCAGAAGGGAACGCGCGTCACCTTCTTCCCGTCGCCCGCCACCTTCAAGATCACCGATTTCGACTTCGACAAGCTCGAACATCGTTACCGTGAGCTCGCCTTTCTCAATTCAGGCGTCCGCCTTTTCCTGAGCGACGCGCGCAGCGAAGAGCGCAAGACCGTCGAGCTCTATTACGAGGGCGGGATCGCCGCGTTCGTGAAGTATCTCGATCGCGCCAAGCTCCCGCTGATGCCCGAGCCGGTCGCGATCAGCGGCACGCGCGACGACGTCACGATGGACGTCGCGCTGCAGTGGAACGACTCGTATTACGAGAACGTCCTCGCCTTCACGAACAACATTCCGCAGCGCGACGGCGGCACGCACATGGCCGCATTCCGCGCCGCGCTGACGCGCACCCTCAACAACTACGCCGAGAAATCCGGCATGTTGAAGAAGGAAAAGGTCCAGCTCACCGGCGAGGACATGCGCGAAGGCCTGACCGCGATCGTCTCGGTCAAGCTGCCCGATCCGAAGTTCAGCAGCCAGACCAAGGACAAGCTCGTCTCGTCCGAAGTCCGCCAGCCCTTGGAAAGCCTGATGGCCGACAAGATGGCCGAATGGCTCGAGGAAAACCCCGCGCACGGCAAGGCGATCGTCGCCAAGATCATCGATGCCGCCGCCGCCCGCGAGGCCGCCAAGCGCGCGCGCGAACTGACGCGGCGCAAGGGCGTGATGGACATCGCCTCGCTGCCCGGCAAGCTCGCCGACTGCCAGGAGCGCGATCCCGCCAAGTCCGAGCTGTTCCTGGTCGAGGGTGACTCGGCAGGCGGCTCGGCGAAGCAGGGCCGCGATCGCCATTTCCAGGCGATCCTCCCGTTGCGCGGCAAGATCCTCAATACCGAGCGCGCCCGCGAAGACCGCATGCTGTCGAGCCGCGAGATCGGCACGCTCATCACCGCGATGGGCACCGGCATCCGCGACGACTTCAACGCGGACAAGCTGCGCTACCACAAGATCGTCATCATGACCGACGCAGACGTCGACGGGGCGCACATCCGCACGCTGCTGCTGACGCTGTTCTATCGCCACATGCCGAAGATCATCGAGGGCGGCTATCTCTACATCGCTCAGCCGCCGCTGTATAAGGCGACCAAGGGCCGGTCGGAAGTGTACCTCAAGGACGACGCCGCGCTCGACGAATATCTGGTCGACGCGGGCGTCAATACGATGGTGCTCGACGGTCCCGGCGGCGGTCGTTCGGGGCGCGACCTGAAGGACCTGGTCGATCACGCGCGCCGGATGCGGACGTTGATGCGCTACGTCCCCAAGCGCTATGATGCCGGGATGATCGAGGCGCTGGCGCTGGGCGGCGTGTTCGATCCGGAAGCGTCGGTCGAGGATCGCACCTCGCGGCTGCAAGTCGTCACGCACCGTCTCGAACTCGACGACGGTGACGCGCGCTGGACCGCGGTGTTGACCGAAGACGGCGGCATCCACTTCCAACGCGCATGGCGCGGCGTCACCGACCACCACATCATCGAGGCCAGCTTCCTGGTGTCGGCCGAGGCGCGCAAGCTGCACGCACTGTCGGGCGAACAATCCGAGAGCTACGCCCACACCTCGAACCTCGTCCCCGCGAGCAAGGCGTCACAGGCGGAAGAGCCGGAGGCCGAAGAGGGCGCGGAAACCGGTGCCGGCGTGATCGGCTCCGCCACCGTCGTCGCAACGCGCGGCTCGACCCAGGTCTCGCGTCCGAGCCACCTGCTCGACGCGATCCTGACCGCTGGTCGGAAAGGTCTCGCGATCCAGCGCTACAAGGGCCTGGGTGAGATGAACGCCGAACAGCTCTGGGAAACCACGCTCGACCCGTCGGTCCGCTCGATGCTCCGCGTCACCGCGGTCAACGCCGAGAGCGCAAACGAGATCTTCACGCAGCTGATGGGCGAAGTCGTCGAACCGCGCCGCGAGTTCATCCAGGACAACGCGCTCAACGTCGCCAATCTCGACGTTTGAGGACGGAACCGTCAGCGCCGGTCTGGCCGTGCGCTGGCGGTAAAGCTGCGGAAGGTGATCGACCAGCGCGTCACGTCCATCTCGGCGATGCTGTGCTCCCAGTCGTGCCGCGCCTCGCCGCTGAGGTGATACATCGATCGCGGCGCAAGCGGCACGGCGGCGCGGTCGAAGCCGCGCGCCGTGCGCCGCCGGAACCGCATCGTCGCCGGTACGCCGAGCGAAATCCCGACGACATGCTCGAACACCGGCCGGTCGCGGTGCCAGCCGATCCCGGCACCCGGATCGTACCGGATCAGCAACGCCTGGACGAGCGACTCCCCGGGCAGTTTCGCGAACGCGGCGGCGCGCTGGCGGATCGGCAGGAGCCAGTCGGGCAACGGATCGGTCTCGCCGAACCGGCTCGTGTCGAAGTCGTAATGCCAGCCAAACGATCTGGTCAGCCGCTTGCCCAGCCAACCCTGGAACTGGAACGGCGCCAGATCCTGTTCGTCGATCCGGGCGATCAGCGCCGCTTCCTCATCCCGGCTAAGCAGTGCGTCGCGATATTCGAGCCCTGGCAGGATGGGTGTACCGAAAAGGTCTGCGGTCGGATTTGCCATCGTCGGCATGTAGGGATGAGGGCGGCCATGGCCAGCCGAAAGCCCGGCAGTTGCTCATCGCACCGCTGCAATCTACCGCGGAGCGCGCTTGCCGGAGACTGACATGACCGCCCATCTCAAGATCGACTTCGTGTCGGACATCGCCTGTCCGTGGTGCATCATCGGTCTGCGCGCGCTGGAGGAGGCTCTGGTCCGTGCGGCGGATGCGCTCGACGCCGAGATCGTCTTCCAGCCGTTCGAACTCAATCCGGCGATGCCCGCGGGCGGCCAGAACATCGGCGAGCATATCGCCGAGAAATACGGATCGACGCCCGAGCAGTCGGCGGCGAACCGCGCAATGATCGTCGATCGCGCGCGGGACCTCGGCTTCACGATGGCGATGACCGAAACGAGCCGGATCTACAACACGTTCGACGCGCACCGCCTGTTGCATTGGGCGCAGGTCGAAGGGGGGCAGGGCGCGCTGAAGCACGCGCTGTTCACCGCCAATTTCACGGACAATGCCGACCCCGGCGATCACCGCGTCCTGGTCGATGCCGCGGCAAAGGCCGGGCTGGATCCGGTTGCCGCCGAGGAAGTGCTGCGATCGGGACGCTACGCGGACGAGGTTCGCGCGGCGGAAGGCCTGTGGCGCGCCCGCGGGATCAATGCAGTGCCGGCGATCGTGATCAACGACAGGCATCTCATCTCGGGAGGCCAGCCCGTCGACGTCTTCGAACGTGCGCTACGCAAGGTCGCTACGGCAAGCTGACCCGTATCGGGTGATCCGGCAGCAGGATCGGGCTGCCGGATGCGTGATTGTTCGGGCAGCTGGCCTGCGCCGGATCGACCGGAGCAACCGAAGTCGCCCCGTCATCGCCCAATCGCAGATCATACCGGGGCCGTACCCAGTTTGACCGCTCAGTTCAGCGTCGTCATCTCGACGGGCTTGCCCTTGGTGGTCGGGTTCGATGCATTCGCCTTGGGGGCCTTTTCGGCCTTGGGCTTGCGGACTTCCTTGCTGGATTTCTTCTGGCTCTTCGCCATCACGGCACCTCATGGGGCGGAAGGCCCCGCGATCATACTACACGCGTTGTCGCCGATGCCCGCATGTTATCCATGCGGCGTTCCGCGCAGCAGATCGAGTGTCGCGGGATCGTCAGCGCCTTCGAAAAACCGGTTGAGCGCCGCGCGGAACGGCGCCGGATCGTCGGCGACTGCGGCGAACAGCGTCATCGACGACCGCAACTTCACCGCATCGATGCCGCCAAGGATCGCCTCGGCCGAGCCACGCGCTGCGGTCACGGCTTTGGTCGCTTCCATCAGCCTCGACGCAAGCACCGGATGCGCAAGATACGCCCGCGCCTCGTCCTCATCCATGATCGCATAGGTCCGCGCCATCGCGCTTTGCCCGAGCCCCGCGATCTGGGGAAAGACGAACCACATCCAGTGACTGCGTTTCGCCCCGGCGTGCAGTTCGGCGAGCGCCTGCGCGTACACACCGTCCTGCGCGTTGATGAAGCGGGTAAGATCCTGTGCCATCGCCTCGACATGGTTCCGATCATGCCCGACGCAACCCCCGACAAACCCGATGCGTTGGTAGCAGCAGAAGAGGATGGCGCATGAAGACGTTGGTGATGATCGCGGTGCTCGCTTTCCCGTTGCTGGGCGGATGCGCCAAGAAGGACGACCCTACCGACACGCTGGCCGCGAGCAATTTCACGCCACCGCAGACGCGGGCGCCGACGCCGATCCCTGGCCAGGCACAGACCACCCCGATCACTGCCTATGTGGGTAAATACCCGCACGATGCGATAAGCGGTGTTGATTTCTACGACCGTACGGATGTCGCGTCGGGACTCGTCACGGCGGTCGGGGACGCGAAACTGCGCGAGACGATCCGTGGTCGCTCGGGGCCCGAAACGCCGGTATTCAAGATGGGCGACCGCGTTGCCGCCTGGGGTTGCGAGGAACATAATTGCAGCGATCGCAACTGGACCGTCATCGTCGACAGCAAGGCGGGCAAGACGCAGGTCTGTTATCACGATGCGGCAAAGATGGGCGCACGGAGCGACTGGTATGACGGCGCCGCACCTGTCCGACGTGCCGAAACCTGCCCCTCGGAAGGATGAGCTATGCTTGAACATATCCCCGCATGGCTCGGTCATGCGATGAGTGATCTGCGTGCCGGTATCGACAAACTCGCCATCGTCCAGCTTGGCACCAACTTCGAGACGCTCGATCTGACTAGCCCGGCATTCGCGCACGAGGGCCGGATGCCGCCGCGCTTCACCGCCGACGGGGAAGGCGTATCGCCGCCGCTCGTCTGGAGCGAGCCGCCGGTCGGGACCGCGCGCATGGTGTTGATCGTGGAAGACGCCGATGCGCCGACGCCGCAACCGCTTGTCCATGCGATCATCTGGGGGCTTGAAGCCGATGCGGGCCAGCTGGTTGAAGGGGCAATCGCCGCCGACGGAAAGGGTAATGCGGCGGGCCGCGATGTAGGCCGCAATTCCTATCTGCGCGAAGGATGGCTACCGCCCGATCCCCCGAGTGGACACGGCGAGCATCGCTACGCATTTCAACTGTTCGCAATCGGCGCCGGTGCGGGTGATGCCGGTACGACGCCCGGACGGTCTGCCGTGATCGAGGCGATCACCGGCCACGTTCTCGCGGCGGGGTTTTTGATCGGGACGTATTCCCGGGAAGAAGATGCACCGGTCGGGCCAGTGGGGATGGCCGCACCCGCCTGACATCATGCCGTGACAGGCATTCGCATCAGGCGCACGTGTGGCCGGCATGGGTAATGAGTATCAACAGGGTGGTCGAGAAGGCGACGAGGCCGACAAGGACACTGCGGCCCATGAGGGAGGTCTCCCCGGCTCAGGCAATGGGGATGATTGGAGCGGCGGTACCGATCGCGATCGCTGCAAAGAACACGGCGCCGACGACCGAGACTGCGACGCGCTGGATGGTTTCAAAACGGAGCGACATGGTATTTTCCTTCGAGATGTCGGCGAGCAAACCATTCCGCCGCCGATATCGAGTGAGTTGCATGCGTCGTGCCAGTTTCTTATATATTTGAAATCGTTAGACTTTTCGATTGTCCGGTCTTCGAGTTGGGAAATTCAACCAACTTTTTCCGGAAATTGCGCCAATGTCCGGTATCAGCCCGCGCAGATGCGATCCCGCCCCTGATCCTTCGCCGCGTAAAGCAGTCGATCGGCGCGTGCGAACGCGGTCTCGACCGGTTCGTCGTCATGGATCGCGGTGATTCCTACCGACACGGTGACGGTATCGAGTGCGGTATTGGTTTCGCGCACGCGAAACCGCTTTTGTGCGACCGTCGCCCGTAAGGTATCGAACAACATAGCCGCGTCTTCCAGCGTCACGCCGCACAGCAATACGGCAAACTCCTCGCCGCCGTGGCGGGCCACCAGGTGCGGGGAACATTCGGCGGCGATCGTCTGGCCGATGGCGGTGAGCACGCGGTCGCCGACGGCGTGGCCGTGAAGGTCGTTCACGCGCTTGAACCTGTCGATGTCGCACACCGCAAGGCAATGCGGTCCGCCGTGCGTGCCGCGCTCCGCCAACGCCTCCTCGAACGCGCGTCGGTTGGGTAACCCGGTCAGCACGTCGCGGCGGGCGATATCGCGCGCCTCGGCAAGCTTCGCGCGCAACGCATCCACCTCCGCCGTCGCGACTGCCAACCGGACTTCGCTGTCATGAATACGGGCGATCATCGTGCTCGTGATCTGCGTGATCTCGTCGATCTCGGCCATCTTGGTTATCGACGCAGCGCTGCGAGCGAGATCGCGACCGAAGCCGCGCGTATCGTCTTGCATCGTGCGCATCATCCTGGCGAAACCATCGACGTGCTGCTGCGTCTGGGTAACGAGCGCAATCGCCGTATCGGCGTGTCCGCTCGCGTCAGCGTCGAAGCTCGGGTCGACACGGGAGCCAACCCCGACGCCAGCGTCGTTCCGTGGAGCGTGGATGAGCGGCGGACCATCGACCACGCGCCACCCCAGTCGCTCGATATCGACCCTGGTCAGGCGAACGCCTTGCTCGGTCAGCTTCGCGACGGCCTTGCCCAACGGCTGGTCGGGGGCAGAGAGGGTCGCGAAGGCAAATTCGAAATGTGGCGGGACGGGGCTGAGTCCATGCGTATCGAGGAAACGGCCGATGCGCTCGAACAGCCAGCCCGTTGGCAGCGTTGCCGGTTGTTCGCCCGCACCGGTCGACCCATCGGGCGACGCGCCGGCCGACCGATGCGATCCCACACGCATGTCCGCCGTCTGCCCCGATCGCGTCTGCGCCGTCCCTGTGTCCTGCATGATAACCCTCGCGTCCCCGTCGCGGTATTAGGGTCGCAAGCGTTATCATCTCGTCACCAACGCGCAGATAGTTGTCGCGGCGTAACGAACGGTCCGTCTTACTTGCCGGTAAGCTTCTGGACAGCGGCGAGCGTCGTCGCGACGTGTTCCGCGGGGTTCATATCGTCGTGCACGAACGCGACTCGGCCGTCCTTGGCGATGACGTAGCTGGTGCGCTTGGTGATATCGCGACCGGCGATCTGCTTGCCGAGTGCAACGTCGTACCCCTTGATCACGTTCGGCCCCGCGCTGGCGACCGCGAACTTGCCCGCGCATTTCTCGGCCGAGAACTTGCTGAGCGTCTCGACATTGTCGGCCGACATGCCGATCACGGTGCCGCCTGCCTTGGTGAACGCCGGGATCGCCTCCGCGAACGCATGCGCCTCCGCGTTGCAGCCGCCGGTGTACGCCGCCGGGAAGAAGTAGAGCACGACCGGGCCTTTCTTCAGCTGCTCGGCGAGGTGTACCGTGAACACCTTGCCGGCGATCGCGCCGCGCGTGGTGAAGTCCGGAGCCTTGGCGCCGGGTGCGAGTGCCGCCAGCGCAGGCGCCGCGACGAGGAGGGCAGCGGCGGTAGCAAGTGTCGAGACGAGGCGCATGAACGATACTCCGTTTAGATCGCAATGACCTACGCTGGGGAGACCGATCCGTCCATTGCCCGTGACGCTCGCGCCCGATAGGCTGGAAATATGCCAGTAACCCAAGCCGATATCGATCTTGCGCACCGCCTCGCGGATGCTGCGGGCCACGTCATCAGACCCTATTTTCGCCACGAGCACGGCGTCGAGGTCAAGGACGACCAGTCCCCCGTCACGCGCGCCGATCGCGAGGCCGAGACCGCGATGCGCCGGTTGCTCGACGCCGAACGCTCGGGCGACGGCATCGTCGGTGAGGAGTTTGGCGAGAAGCCGGGCGTCACCAACCGCAAATGGGTGCTCGACCCGATCGACGGCACGCGCAGCTTCACCGTCGGGCGGGCGATCTTCGGCACGCTGATCGCACTGGTCGAGGATGGCTGGCCGGTGCTCGGGATCATCGACCAGCCGATCCAGCGCGAACGTTGGGTGGGCGTCGCGGGTCGTCCGACCACGCTCAATGGCGTGCCCGTCCAGACTCGCGTGTGTCGCGAACTGAAGGGGGCGACGATCGCCACCACCAGTCCGCATTTGTTCGACGAAGTCGACGTGCCGCATTATCTCGCGCTCGTCGCCGCGATCTCTGGCGGCAACCCCCGGCAGGGCCCGGTTTATGGCGGCGACTGCTATAATTACGGTCTGCTCGCCAGCGGACATCTCGATATCGTGTGCGAGTCGGGCCTCAAGCTCTACGATTTCGCCGCCTTGGTGCCGGTCGTCGAAGGGGCTGGTGGTCGCATGTGCGACTGGAACGGCGACCCGCTGACCTCGGCCAGCGAGGGCCATGTCCTTGCGATCGGAGACCCTGCGCGAATGGACGACGTGCTCGAAGCGATGCACCGCCTCCAAGCCGATTCGCACGACCACTGAGCAGAACCGCCGCGGCGGGCGGCACACGCCAAACCGACCGCCGCGCGGCGGCGATTACTGGTCGCGCCGACCCAGCAAACGCAGCCGCAGCGCGTTCAGCTTGATGAACCCGGCCGCATCGCGCTGGTCATAGGCGCCCTGGTCGTCCTCGAACGTGACGACCTTCTCCGAGTACAGCGAGTTCGGCGATTTCCGCCCGACCACGTACACGCCGCCCTTGTAGAGCTTCAGGCGAACGGTGCCCGACACCTTCTCCTGACTGTGATCGATCGCGGCCTGCAGCATCTCGCGCTCCGGCGAGAACCAGAAGCCGTTGTAGATCAGCTCGGCATAGCGCGGTGCCAGTTCGTCCTTCAGGTGCGCGGCGCCGCGATCGAGCGTCAGCTGCTCGATGCCGCGATGCGCGAGGTGATAGATCGTGCCGCCCGGCGTCTCGTACATGCCGCGGCTCTTCATGCCGACGAAGCGGTTCTCGACGAGGTCGAGACGGCCGATGCCGTGGCGACGGCCGTATTCGTTGAGCGTCGACAGCAACGTCGCCGGGCTCATGCCCTCGCCGTTGATCGCGACGCCGTCGCCGCGCTCGAAATCGATCGTGATGTACTCAGGGGTATCGGGCGCGTCCTCGGGGTTCACCGTGCGCGAGTAGACATAGTCGGGGACCTCGTCCCACGGGTTCTCGAGCACGAGGCCTTCGCTCGACGTGTGCAGCATGTTCGCATCGGTCGAGAACGGTGCCTGGCCGCGCTTGTCCTTGCTGACCGGGATCTGGTGCTGTTCGGCGAACTCGATCAGGCGCGTGCGGCTGGTGAGATCCCATTCACGCCACGGCGCGATGACCTTGATGTCGGGCGACAGCGCGTAATAGCCGAGCTCGAAGCGGACCTGGTCGTTGCCCTTGCCGGTCGCGCCGTGGCTGACCGCGTCGGCGCCGACCATCTTGGCGATCTCGATCTGGCGCTTGGCGATCAGCGGCCGCGCGATCGACGTGCCAAGCAGATACAGCCCCTCGTACAGCGCGTTCGACCGCATCATCGGGAACACGTAGTCGCGGACGAACTCCTCGCGCAGATCGTCGACGAAGATATGCTCGGGCTTGACGCCCATCATCTCGGCCTTGGCGCGCGCCGGCTCGAGCTCTTCGCCCTGGCCGAGATCAGCGGTGAAGGTCACGACTTCGCAGTTATACGTCTGCTGGAGCCATTTCAGGATCACGCTCGTGTCCAGGCCACCGGAATAGGCGAGCACGACCCGATTGATGCCGGCCTCGCCGGCGGGGCGATTGATCTGATCGGTCACGGGCAGAATCCTTCGGGCAATATCCAATGCCCGCGCCCCTATGCGCTGGGGGCCCCTCTTGCAACCTGTGCATGCAACCGCGCCATGCAACTCGGGCGTTAATGGCGCGTACAACCGAACCGGTCTATTCGCGCCGCAAATCCTCTGGAGTTACCGCATCGTGCTACGCCAAAGCCTCACCCTTCTCGTCCTTGCCGGCCTTGCGACTCCGGCGCTCGCGCAGGAAACGCGCGCGTCGGCCTCGGCCAAGTTCAAGACCGAGTTCGCCGCGTCGGATACCAACAAGGACGGCGTCCTCACGCGCGCGGAAGTGCAGGCACGGATCGGTAACATGAAGGTCGGACCGGGCCGTCCGGACCCCGTGCATGCCAAGCGCCTCGCCGACCTGTGGTTCACCAGCGCGGACAAGAACAAGGACGGCAAGGTCACGCAGGCCGAGGCACAGGCACTGCTCGCGGCGACGTTCGCGAAGTACGACGCGAACCACGACGGCAAGATCGGCGGCGACGAACGCGCCGCGGCCAAGGCCGACGTGCAGGGCCCACGCTAAAGCGCAACCGATCCCCCTCCCTGGAAGGGAGGGGTTAGGGGTGGGTCGGCCCGTTTTGCGGGCGCCGCTCATCCCAAGCAGCCGACCCACCCCCAGCCCCTCCCTTCCAGGGAGGGGAGCAAGTCAAGCTCTTCCCTTTCAAGAAAGGGAGCAGGTCACCCCTCGCGCAAAGCCCGCTCACCCTCGATCATGTAATCGCGCGTCAGCGGCAACGTCATCCGGCTCTTCGACAGCTGAATCTGGTAGTTGACCATCCCCCCGGTCCGGAACGCCGTTGCGGCACCCGCCAGGTAAAACGTCCACATCCGGTAGAATCGCTCGTCGTACAGCGCAACGATCGCGTCCTTCGCGGCCACCGTCCGATCGTACCAGAGGTCGATTGTCAGCGCATAATGGACGCGCAACACCTCGATATCGGTCGGGAAGAACTTCAGCCCCTCATACCCCTTCACGATCTCCGACAGCGCCGGATTATACCCGCCCGGGAAGATATACTTGGTCGTGAAGGTGTCGGTGACGCCCGGACCGCCCATCCGGCCGATCGTATGGAGCAGCATCACGCCGTCGTCGGTGAGCAGGTCGCGGCATTTGCGGAAGAACGCCTTGTAGTGCGCGGGGCCGACATGCTCGAACATCCCGACCGAGACGATCCGGTCGAAACTTCCGGTCAGCGCGCGATAGTCGATCAGTTCGAACTTCACCTTGTCGGCGACGCCAGCCTCCTCGGCACGACGCCGCGCGACCTTCAGCTGCTCCTCGCTGAGTGTCACGCCGAGCACCTCGGCACCGGTTTTCGCGTGCAGATACAGCGCCATCCCGCCCCAGCCGCAGCCGATGTCGAGCACCCGCATGCCCGGCTGGATCGCGAGCTTGGCAGCGATATGCGCCTTCTTGTCCGACTGTGCCTGCTCCAGGCTGTTGCCCGGATCGGTGAAGTACGCGCAGGAATATTGTCGGTCCGCATCCAGGAACAGGTCGTACAGCCGGTCCGACAGATCGTAATGATGCGCGACGTTCTTCTTCGACCGGCGCGCCATGTTCACGCGGTCGACACGGTGCACCACCTTGTCGAGCAACTTGATCGGCAGCGACGGATTGAGGCCGCCGCCACGCTCCCACGGGCTGTTGCCCTTGAGCAGGTTGACCAGATCGCGGATGTCGCCGCGGTCGATCACGAGGCGCCCATCCATGAACGCCTCCGCCGCGCCGAGCGCCGGGTGGCGGACGATCGCGCCGGCGACACCGGCCTGCGTCAGCCGAATCGTGACGGGATTGTAGGCCGGGTCTGGCTTGCCAAAATGCTTGGTGGTGCCATCCGCGTGAATGAGCGTGAGCTCGCCAGTTTTTACCTGCCGGGCCAGGAAACGATCGAAGAGTGCCATGCGGCGTTAGCTAATGACTGGTACGGAATTGCGCTACCCCTCGGCGCGGTTCAGATTCCTGCGTACCAATCATAATCGACGTTATCTTCCCAATAGCCGCCCTTGCCCTTTCCGATCCCGGCAAGGCTGGCGACCGCGTCGATCGCCATGACGTATTTGGCGTGCTTGTAGCCGAGCTGCCGCTCGACGCGCAGACGGACAGGCGCGCCGTGCGCGACGTCGAGCACCTGATCGTTCAGCGCCCAGGCAAGAATCGTCTGCGGATGGAACGCATCGACCAGATCGACCGACTCGTAATAGTTCGCACCGCCGAACAGGTCCGCACACGTGAACACGATGTAACGCGCGGACGTCTGCAACCCGGCGGCGGTCAGCAGCGCGCCGAGCTTCGGCCCCTGCCATTTGCCGATCGCGCTCCAGCCCTCGACGCAATCGTGGCGCGTGATCTGCGCGCGCGACGGCATCTGGCGAAGTTGCGGGAGCGACACCGACAGCGGCCGATCGACCAGCCCGCCGACCTTCAGCCGGTAGTCCGCGAAATTGTTGGCGACCATCGCGGTATACTCCGCGGTCCCCGGATTGCTGGTGCCGTTCGACCGGAAGATCGGCGACATCTGCGCGGGGCTGAACTCGGGCGCCAGCGCGTTGCGGTTGCTCAGCGCGCGCTGCAGCCCGCGGTTCATGTCCTCGCCCATGAACAGGATCTTCCGCGCCTCGGGGTTTGCGGCGATTTTGTCGCAGCCGGCCAGCAGCGCCCCTGCACCGATGGTCGCACCCATAACGAGCGAGCGGCGGGTAATCAGCGAGCTCATGCGACGTCCTCCGACGTGTGGGCGGGGACCTTCCAGCGCCCGGTAATCATCGACCGCACCTCGTTCCATGTCCCCGCCAGGATCACCAGCGCCAGATGCGCGATGATGAACAGCACCAGCCCGGTCGCGGCGATGAAGTGGATCGAGCGCGCCGATTGTCGGCCTCCGAATACCTCGAGCAGCCACGGAAACGCCGCGTCCATCCCTGGCGACATCGTCAGCCCGGTCAGGATCATCACCGGGATCAGCACGAAGATCGTCGCCACGTAGGACAGCTTCTGGAGAATGTTGTACGCGCCCGGCCGCTTCGGATCGTGGAAGCGGAACGCCAGATGTTCCTTCACGTCATGCGCCACTTCACGCGGCGAGAGCTCGGCCGCCCGCACGCGAAGATCACGCTGGAAATGCTTGTTGATCAGGCTGACGATCATGAACCCGAGCAGCGCGAAGGCGAGCACCAGCGCGAACAACAGGTGCCAGCGCCGCGACAGCGCCAGATTGTAACTGGCCGGGATCGTCAGCAGGTTGAGCAGCGACACCAGCCAGCTCGGCCACTGGTCGAGCGTCGTCCACGCGGTATCGAAATTCGCGCCGTACCGTCCCCAATACAGCCGCGGATGCGCCTTCAGGATGCCGATACCGCTGCCGATCATGATGAACATCGTCACCACCGTCACCCAATGCCAGACACGCGTCGCCAGCCGGTGGCGCTTGATGACCGGGGGACTGATAGGGGTGCTGACGGGGAGGGCAGTGGGATCGTTCATGCTCGACCTTCGCTATAGGCAGTCGGACAGTGACTTAGCAGGAATACATGTATGACCGAATGGCATTCTTACGAGCCCGCGAACGGCCATCGCCTGCCGCACGATCCCCTCAACGCGATCGTCGCGCCGCGGCCGATCGGCTGGGTCAGCACCGTGTCCGCGGACGGCGTAGCGAACCTCGCGCCGTACAGCTTCTTCAACCTGTTCAACTACACCCCGCCGATCATCGGCTTCTCGTCGATGGGCTGGAAGGACAGCGTCGCCAATATCGAGGCGACCGGCGAGTTCGTTTGGAACCTGGTGACGCGCGATCTCGGCGAGGCGATGAACGCCACGTCTGCGGGCGTGCCGGCGGACGTCGACGAGTTCGCGCTGGCCGGGCTCGAGATGGCCGCCTCGACGAAGGTCAAGCCGGCGCGGGTCGCCGCTTCGCGCGCGCAGTTCGAGTGCCAGCTCACGCAGTTGATCCGTCTGGAGACCAAGGAAGGCCGCGAGCTCGACCAGTGGATGGTGCTCGGCGAAGCGGTCGCGATCCACATCGACACCGCGATGCTGGAGGACGGCGTCTACCAGACGGCGCGCGCGCAACCGATCCTGCGCGGCGGCGGTCCCGCGGATTACTTTACAATCACGGAAGATTCCTTGTTCAAGATGCGCCGCCCGGGCTGATAGAGGCGTATGCTGCGGCGCAGCATGTTACGCCGTCCCGGCTTACGAAAGAGATACCCATGAAACCTGTCGATACGCGCATGGCGCTGCTAGCGCTCGCCGTCGGCGGGTTCGCGATCGGGACGACCGAGTTCGCGGCGATGAGCCTGTTGCCGCAGTTCGCACGCGGGCTCGGGATCGACGAGCCGACCGCGGGGCATGTCATCAGCGCTTATGCGCTGGGCGTCGTCGTGGGTGCGCCGACGATCGCGGTGCTGGCGGCGAAGATCGAGCGGCGGGTGCTGCTGATCGGGTTGATGACGTTCCTTGGGATCGCCAACGGCCTGTCCGCGCTCGTGCCGACCTATCACACGATGCTGTTGGCCAGGTTCCTTAGTGGATTGCCGCATGGCGCGTATTTCGGGGTCGGGTCGCTGGTAGCGGCGTCGATGGTGCCGCGCGAGAAGCGGTCGCGCGCGGTGTCGCGGATGATGCTTGGGCTGACGATCGCGACGATCGCGGGCGTGCCGTTGGCGAACGGCATCGGCCAGTGGTTCGGCTGGCGCTGGGGCTTTGGGATCGTCGCGATCATCGCGGCCGCGACGGTCGCGATGCTGCTGAAGTTCGCGCCGGTCCTGCGTCCTGCCAAAGATGCGAGCCCGCTGGGCGAACTCGCGGCGCTGCGTAACGGACAGGTGTGGCTGACGCTCGCCATCGGGGCGGTAGGGTTCGGCGGCATCTTCTGCGTCTACACCTACCTCGCCTCGACGCTGACCGAGGTGACCGGCGTATCGTCCGCGTTCACGCCCGTTGCGTTTGCACTGTTCGGCGTCGGCATGACGATCGGGACTTTGGTCTGCGCGAAGGCAGCCGACGTCGCGCTGATGCCGGCGGCGGGGATCACCTTGCTATTCGGGGCAGGAGCGCTCGCGCTCTATGCACCCGCGACGCCGCATCTCTGGGCGATGCTGCCGGTGATCCTGTTGATCGGCTGCGGCGGCGGCCTGTCAACGATCCTTCAGACGCGACTGATGGATGTCGCGGAGGAGGCGCAGACCTTGGCCGCGGCGCTCAACCATTCCGCGTTCAATACGGCCAACGCGCTTGGGCCGTGGCTTGGTGGGCTGGCGATTGCGGGCGGGTATGGGTTGCCGTCGACCGGCTGGGTCGGGACCGCGCTGGCGCTTGGCGGGTTTGTGATCTGGGCGGTGTCCTGGGGACTGGATCGCCGGCGGGTTTGAGTAGGGGCCCGCTAACGACTGTTCTCTCCAGGGTTGCAGGCGGTGGCGCTGGTGGCTCCTGGACCCCCGCCTTTGCGGGGGAACGGTTGTTGTGAGGCGCCCGGGTTATCCTAACCACTACCACCCCGGCGAAGGCCGGGGCCCAATTGGGGGACGGTGCTAACTAGCGGCAGCGCTCCGTTACTGCAGCCTTGCCAATTGGGCCCCGGCCTTCGCCGGGGTAGTGCTGGTAGGCGTGGCGAAGTGCCGACCGTTCGGGAGATGCCGGCCCGTCAGCCCCAACCAATCACCGCGCGATGTCGCGCTTGGCCAGCTGCTTGTTCAGACCCAGTGCGATCAGCGTGAACACCGCGCCCGAGAAGAGGTACGCGCCGCTCGCCGCCAGCCCCAGCTTGCTCGTCAGCAGCAGCGCTGCCAGCGGAGCGAACCCGGCACCGAACAGCCACGCCAGATCGGTCGTCAGCGCCGAGC
Source organism: Sphingomonas sp. OK281 (assembly GCF_900115295.1). GTDB lineage: Bacteria > Pseudomonadota > Alphaproteobacteria > Sphingomonadales > Sphingomonadaceae > Sphingomonas. Next base: position 229,440 of record NZ_FOVZ01000006.1, read on the forward strand.
CGGTATAACGATGCTGCGGCGACAGGCTCGATGCGATCGCGCCCGAGGACTGGCCGAACGACAGGCCGAACAGCAGGAAGCCGATCCCCATGAACAGGCGCTCGCCGATCTCGCCGCCATCGAGCAGCAACGGCGCTGCGATCGCGAACAGCGCGATCAGCACTGCGATCGTGCCCAGCATGGTGCGACGACCGAAGCGGTCCGCGAGCAGCCCCGACACCAGCATCGCGCCAAGCCCTATCACCGCCCCGATGACCTCCACCACGAGGAAACGACCTGCCGATTCACGCGTGAACAGCACGACCCACGATAGCGGGAACACCGTCACCATGTGAAACAGCGCGAAGCTCGCGAGCGGCACGAACGAACCGAGCCAGATCGCCTTCCATTGCGACTGCACGGTCTCGATCACCGGTGCAGGCTCGAGCTCGCGCTTGGCATACATCTCTTCGAACTCTGGCGTCACGACCAACCGAAGGCGCGCGAACAGGGCCACAACGTTGATCGCGAACGCGACGAAGAACGGATAACGCCAGCCCCAGGCGAAGAAGTCCTCGGTCGGCAGTGCGGCCACGAAGAACGCGAACAGGCCGCTGGCAACCAGCAGGCCAATCGGCGCACCCAGCTGCGGCAGCATCGCGTACCAGCCGCGATGCTTTTCCGGCGAGTTCAGCGACAGCAGCGAGGCGAGACCATCCCACGCGCCGCCAAGCGCGATGCCCTGGCCGATACGGAGCAGCGCGAGGATCGCGACCGACCAGTTGCCGACCGAATCATAGCTCGGGATGAACCCCATCGCGACCGTCGACGTGCCGAGCAGGAACAGCGAGATCGTCAGCTTGACGCTGCGGCCGTACGCACGATCGACCGCGATGAAGATGATCGAGCCGATCGGGCGAGCGATGAACGCCAGCGCGAACACCGCGAACGAATACAGCGTGCCCTGCAACCGGTCGACATACGGAAACACCAGCGTCGGGAACACCAGCACCGAAGCGATCGCGAACACGAAGAAGTCGAAGAATTCCGAGGTGCGGCCGATCACCACGCCGATCGCGATCACGCCCGGCGTGACGTGCTCGCCGTCGCTGTGGATACTGCGAGCATCGGCTTCGAAGCTCGTCTCGGGGACTGTATTTGCACTCATTCTTCAACTCGCTCTTCAGGGCGCGAACCCGATGATACGCTGTTCCGGCGGATGCGGGCAGATATATTCCGCGCCAATCTCCCGCGCCCAATGCGGGCAGGGGTGATCTATGCTACTCCGGGCGACGATAAAGCCATGCCGATGTTGCAGTGCAGCGCCCATTGGACAAATTGTCCACTGTAGCGCGGCGAAAGCGAGGCGTAGGGGATCCGCATGATCGTTGAGAAAACCGTTTCCCGCGCGAAAAAATGGCTGGCCGTGCTGCCGCTTGCGCTGCTCACCAGCGGCTGCAACTGGGTCGTGATGTCGCCTTCGGGCGATATCGCAGTGCAACAGCGCGATCTCGTGCTGATCGCGACCGGTCTGATGCTGTTGATCATCGTGCCGGTGATCATCCTCACGCTGCTGTTCGCGTTCCGGTATCGCCAGTCGAACAAGACCGCGAAGTACGAGCCCAACTGGGATCACTCGGTCGGGCTCGAGCTGCTGATTTGGGGCATCCCGCTGCTGATTATCATCGCGCTCGGCGCGCTGACCTGGACCAGCACGCATCTGCTCGATCCGTATCGCCCGCTCGGCCGGATCAAGCCTGATTCTCCGACGCTCGCGAACAACGTGCCGGTCGGCAATCTGGTCGACAAGCAGCAGGCGGGCAACGGTCCGAACGGCGCCGGCAAGCCGCTCGAGGTGCAGGTCGTCGCGCTCGATTGGAAGTGGCTCTTCATCTATCCGGAATACGGCATCGCCACGGTCAACGAGTTGGCTGCGCCGGTCGATCGTCCGATCCGCTTCCAGATGACCTCGTCGTCGGTGATGAACGCGTTCTACATCCCGGCGCTCGCCGGCATGATCTACACGATGCCCGGCATGCAGACGACGCTGAACGCGGTCATCAACAAGCCCGGCAACTACGAAGGCTTCTCGTCCAACTATAGCGGCGCGGGCTTCTCGGGGATGCGCTTCCGCTTCCACGGCGTCAGCGACGCTGGCTTCCAGGCCTGGGTCAATCAGGTCAAGCAGCGTGGGGGCGGTCTGAACCGCGCAAGCTATCTCCAGCTGGAGAAGCCGAGCGAGAAGGTCCCTGTCCGCTATTACAATGCGGTCGAGCCGAACATGTTCAAGCTGGTCGTCGAGCAGTGCGTCCAGCCCGGCAAGGTCTGCATGTCGCAGATGATGCACGGCGGCAAAGGCGGGGGGGATTCGCACGCCGGCATGGCGATGCCCGGGGTCAATGGCGGCAAGGGCCCGCAGGACACCGGTCATCCCGAAGGCGCCCTGATGAAGGACGCGGACGAAAAGGGAAGCGGCAACCACTGGACCGCGCCGGCCGACATCAAAAAGGATGGCGCAAACAGCGCCCCCGGCTCGCAGTCCAACCGCAATCACACGATGCTGACCCCCTCCACCATGCCGGGCACGCGCCCCGTCGCGAACGGCTAGAGAAACCATCATGAACGACACCCTGTTGAAGACTATCTTCGGCCGCCTGACCCTGGAGTCGCTGCCGCTGCACGAACCGATCGTCGTCGCCACCTTCGCGATGGTGGCGATCGGCGGGCTCGGGCTCGTCGCCGCGCTGACCTACTTCAAGGTCTGGGGCTATCTGTGGAACCAGTGGTTCACCAGCGTCGATCACAAGAAGATCGGCATCATGTACATGATCCTGGCGATCGTCATGCTGCTGCGCGGGTTCTCCGACGCGATCATGATGCGTGCGCAGCAGGCGATGGCGTTCAACGGGTCCGAAGGATACCTGACCGCGCATCACTACGACCAGGTCTTCACCGCGCACGGCGTGATCATGATCTTCTTCGTGGCGATGCCGATGGTCACGGGCCTGATGAACTATGTCGTCCCGCTCCAGATCGGTGCGCGCGACGTGTCGTTCCCGTTCCTCAACAATTTCAGCTTCTGGATGACCACGGCCGGTGCCGTGATCGTCATGATGTCGCTGTTCATCGGTGAGTTCGCGCGGACCGGCTGGCTCGCGATGCCGCCCCTCTCGGGACTGGCATATTCGCCCGACGTCGGTGTCGATTACTATATCTGGGCCTTGCAGATCGCGGGCATCGGGACGCTGTTGTCCGGCGTCAATCTGGTCGCGACCATCGTCAAGATGCGCGCACCCGGGATGACCATGATGAAGATGCCGATCTTCACCTGGACCTCGCTCTGCACAAACATCCTGATCGTCGCCGCCTTCCCGGTCCTGACCGCGGTTCTCGCGATGCTGTCGCTCGATCGCTACATCGGCACCGCGTTCTTCACGAACGACTCGGGCGGCAACCCGATGATGTACGTCAACCTGATCTGGATCTGGGGTCACCCCGAGGTCTACATCCTGGTCCTGCCGGCGTTCGGCATCTTCTCGGAAGTCACCTCGACCTTCTCGGGCAAGCGCCTCTTCGGCTACAGCTCGATGGTCTATGCGACGCTCGTCATCACGATCCTCGCCTACCTCGTCTGGCTGCACCACTTCTTCACGATGGGCTCTGGCGCGAGCGTGAACTCGTTCTTCGGCATCACCACGATGATCATCTCGATCCCGACCGGGGCCAAGATCTTCAACTGGCTGTTCACGATGTACAAGGGCCGGATCCGGTTCGAACTGCCGATGATGTGGACGATCGCCTTCATGGTGACCTTCACGATCGGCGGCATGACCGGCGTGCTGCTCGCGGTGCCGCCTGCCGATTTCGTGCTGCACAACTCGCTGTTCCTGGTCGCGCATTTCCATAACGTGATCATCGGCGGCACGCTGTTCGGCATGTTCGCCGGCATCAACTACTGGTTCCCGAAGGCGTTCGGCTTCAAGCTGGACAAGAAGTGGGGCACGGTATCGTTCTGGTGCTGGGTGGTCGGCTTCTACTTCGCGTTCATGCCGCTCTACGTGCTCGGCCTGATGGGCGTGACCCGCCGGATGCGCTATTTCGACGATCCGAACCTGCAGATCTGGTTCGTCATCGCCGCCTTCGGTGCAGCCCTGATCGCAGCCGGCATCGGTGCCTTCCTGCTCCAGATCTTCGTCAGCATCCGCAACCGCGAGGCGCTGGCCGATCACAGCGGCGACCCGTGGAACGGTCGCACGCTGGAGTGGGCGACCTCGTCGCCGCCGCCGGAGTACAACTTCGCGTTCACGCCGATCGTCCATGACCTGGACGCCTGGTACGACATGAAGGATCGCAAGCACGAGCGGCCTGTGACCGGCTTCAAGTCGATCCACATGCCGAGCGGTACCGGCACGGGCGTCGTGCTCGCCGGTCTCAGCGTGGCGTTCGGGTTCGCGATGATCTGGTACATCTGGTGGCTCGCAGGGCTGGCACTCGCCGGCATCTTCGGCACCACCATCTTCCACACGTTCAACTACAAGCGCGACTTCCACATCCCGGTCGAGGACGTGATCGCCACCGAGAACGCGCGCACCCGCCAGCTCGCGACCCAGGGAGCCTGACGCGATGTCCGCAATACCCATGAAGGATGGCCTGAACGAGACCGAGAAGGTCTCGTTCTACGACATTGAGGAGCATGAGCATCCGGACGGCGCCAGCACGATGCTGGGCTTCTGGATGTACCTGATGAGCGATTGCCTCATCTTCGCGGTGCTGTTCGCGGCGTACGCCGTGCTCGGCAACAGCTATGCCGGCGGTCCCAGCCCGAAGGAGATCTTCGAGCTGCCGCTGGTGGCGGTGAACACTGCGATGCTGCTGTTCTCGTCGATCACCTACGGCTTCGCGATGCTGTCGATGGAGGAAGGTCGCCAGCGCGTCATGCAGATGTGGCTGGTCTTCACCGGCCTGTTCGGCCTCGCGTTCCTGTCGATCGAAATGTACGAGTTCGCCAACCTCATCCATGAGGGGGCTGGCCCGACCCGCAGCGCATTCCTGTCGTCGTTCTTCACGCTCGTCGGCACGCACGGCCTTCACGTCACGATGGGCCTGATCTGGCTCGTCACGCTGATGGTCCAGGTCCAGAAGCACGGCCTGATCGCCGCCAACAAGCGCCGCCTGATGTGCCTCAGCATGTTCTGGCATTTCCTCGACGTCATCTGGATCGGCGTCTTCACCTTCGTCTATCTGATGGGCACCCTGCGATGAGCGACCCCCAAGCACCGGCGAACAATCCGCACGCCGATCACGACCATGACAATGGTGCAGCACACGGCACGCGTGGCAGCTACCTCAAGGGGTTCTTCCTCTCGGTCATCCTGACCGCGATCCCGTTCTGGGCGGTCATGACCGGCGCGTTCAAGGATCCGTCGACCGCCGCGCTGGTCGTGATGGTCTTCGCGGTCGCGCAGATCGTCGTCCACATGATCTACTTCCTGCACATGAGCGGCAAGTCGGAAGGCGGCTGGACGATGATGGCGCTGATCTTCACGATCATCCTCGTCGTCATCACGCTCAGCGGATCGATCTGGGTGATGTACCACATGAACACGAACATGATGCCGATGCAGGCCGCGGCAGACATGTGATGAAGACGCGACCGGGCCCTGCCGTCTATGTCGCAGGCCTGGTCGCTCTGCTGCTGTTCGCCGGGTTCATGGCGCTCGGCATCTGGCAGGTCGAGCGCCGCACCTGGAAGCTCGACCTGATCGAACAGGTCGCGGCGCGCTCGCACGCCGCGCCGGTCACCCCGCCCGGACCCGGCTCCTGGAACGCGATCACCGCCACCACTGACGCCTATCGTCGTATCCGCCTAGACGGCACGCTCGATAATACGCGCGAAACACTAGTGCGCGCCGCCACTGCGCTCGGCAGCGGCTACTGGGTCGTCACGCCCTTGCGGACCACCCAAGGCTTCACCATCCTCGTCAACCGCGGCTATGTCTCACCCGAGCAGCGCGTCGCGCATACCAAGCCGACCGGCCCGGTCACGATCACCGGTTATCTCCGCATCACCGAGCCCGGCGGCGGCTTCCTGCGCCACAACGATCCTACCACCGGCAAATGGTATTCGCGCGACGTCGCCGCGATCGCCAGCGCGCGGGGCCTGTCGAACGTAGCGCCCTATTTCGTCGACGCGGACAAGTCCGGCACGGCCGCCCCCGTCGGCGGCCTGACGATCATCGCCTTCCCGAACAACCACCTCGTTTATATGCTGACCTGGTTCTCACTCGCCGCGATGACGGTCGGTGCGTTCGTCGTGTTCGTCCGTCAGGATGCGCGGAAGCGGCAGGGGGCGGAATGACCTCGGAGGCGGCACGCCAGGGCTGGCAACGCTGGCTAGCGCTAGCCACCGCACGCACCGACGCGACCGGCAACGCCAACATGCGCCAGTTGGTGACGCTGCGCTGGATCGCGGTCGCCGGCCAGTTCGTCACCATATTGTTCGCGCGCTTCGGCCTCGGCTTCGACCTTCCGCTCGTCCCCATGATGGCCGCGCTCGCCGCCGCCGTGGGCCTCAACCTCGCGAGTATGCCGCTGTACGGCTGGCGCAAGGGCGCGAACATCCAACTGCTGCTCGCGCTGCTGTTCGACGTCGGCCTGCTCACCACGCAGCTGTATCTCGCGGGCGGCGCGACCAACCCGTTCATCTCGCTCTATCTGCTCCACGTCGTGCTCGGGGCCGTGCTTCTCGATCGCTGGTCGAGCTGGGCGATCGTCGCCGTCACCGCCGCCTGTTTCGGCGTGCTCACGCTCTATTACCGCCCGCTGATCCTGCCCCCCGATTACAGCGGCGAGTATTTCCTGCTCTACACGATCGGCTCGCTGCTCTGCTTCATGCTGATCGCGACGCTGCTGATGCTGTTCATGACGCGCATCACCGGCAACCTGCGCGCCCGCGACACGCGCCTCGCCGACCTGCGCCAGCAGGCTGCAGAGGAGGATCACATCGTCCGCATGGGGCTCCTGGCTTCGGGCGCCGCGCACGAACTCGGCACACCCTTGGCGTCGATCGCGGTCATCCTCGCCGACTGGCGCCGCATGCCGACGCTCGCGCAGGACGCCGACCTCCAGGCCGAGATCGTCGAGATGCAGTCCGAGGTCCAGCGCTGCAAGGCGATCGTCACTGGCATTCTCCTGTCAGCCGGCGAAGCGCGCGGCGAGGCCCCCGAGATCATGCCGCTCCACCAGCTCCTCGACGGAATTGTCGACGAATGGCGCGCGGTGCACCCATCGGTCGATTTCGACTATACCACGCGAGTCGGCGACGACCCGCAGGTCGTGTCCGACCCTGCGCTCAAACAGGTGATCGCCAACGTGCTCGACAACGCCGCCGAAGCCTCGCCGCAATGGGTCGCGTTCCGCGGCGAACGCACCGACGGCGACCTCGCACTGATCGTCCGCGACCGCGGCCCCGGCTTCAGCGACGAACGGCTCGCCAGCTTTGGCAAACCCTATCAGTCGAGCAAGCGCGAACCCGGCCACGGCCTCGGCCTGTTCCTCGCGGTCAACGTCATGCGCAAGCTCGGCGGCGGCGTGTCGGTTGTGAACTGCGAAGGAGGCGGCGCCGAAGTCACGATCACCATGCCCCTCTCAGCGATCGCCCTGTCATGACGAGCACCGTGACCGACGCCATGACAGAACCGAAACTCCTGGCGATCGTCGAGGACGACGAGACCTTCGCCCGCACGCTTCGCCGCTCGTTCGAACGCCGCGGCTACGAAGTCATGCAGGCCGCGAGCCACGAGGAACTCGTCGAGCAACTGGCCGAGCGCACCCCGCGCTACGCGGTCGTCGACCTCAAGCTTGGCGGTGCGTCCGGCCTAGTCTGCGTCCAGACGCTCCACGCGCACGACCCCGAGATCCTCGTCGTCGTCCTCACCGGCTTCGCGAGCATCGCCACCGCGGTCGAGGCGATCAAGCTCGGCGCGTCGCACTACCTCGTCAAACCCTCGAACACCGACGACATCGAGGCCGCGTTCGACCGGACCGAGGGCAGCGTCGACACCGAACTCTCCGAGCGCCCGACCTCGATCAAGACGCTCGAATGGGAGCGTATCCACACCACGCTCGCCGAAACCGACTTCAACATTTCGGAGACCGCACGCCGCCTCGGCATGCACCGCCGCACGCTCGCGCGAAAGCTCGAGAAACGCCCGGTAAAATAGCCGCAACGCTTCGGCGAAGGCGCGCGTTGTCTTTCGATGCCAGCGCCAAAACCCTCACGACTCTGGCAGCCAAAGCGACTGCTCGCGACCCCGTCCGCGCTGACCTGGGATCACGGTGCCGAGATTGCCGCCCGCGCGACCGCACTTGGCGTACCCGTCACGACGCTGCCGAGCGACCGCCTCAAGCTCGACTTCCCCGACGACTCCCGCCGCGCCTATGCCGAAGCCAAGGCGACGCTCGCACTGGTCGTCGCGCCACCCTCGAAGCGCAAGCTCCAGCCGATCGCCCCCAGCGCGGACTGGCGGATCGACCTCGCCGAGGGCTGCCCCGCGCATTGCGGCTATTGCTACCTCGCCGGCTCGCTCAAGGGCCCGCCGATCACGCGCGTCTACGCGAACCTGCCCGAGATCCTCGCCGAACTCCCCGCGCACCTCGGCCAGGGGACCGTCACCTCGCGCTCGACCGCTCGCGCGCATGAGGGCACGACGTTCGAGGCCTCCTGCTACACCGACCCGCTCGGCATCGAGCACGTCACCGGATCGCTCTCCGCGCTAATCGCGCATTTCGGCGCATGGGAGGCGGACGTGCAGTTGCGCTTCACCACGAAGTTCGACGCAGTCGAGCCATTGCTGGCTCTAGACCATCGCGGCCGTACCCGCATGCGCGCCTCGATCAACCCCGCTGCTTATGCGCGCTTCGAGGGTGGCACCAGCCCGGTCGCAGCCCGGCTGGTCGCGCTGCGAAGGATGGCGGACGCAGGCTACAAGATCGGCCTGACGGTCGCGCCGATCATCGCCGCCGAAGGCTGGCGCGAGGCGTATGGCGAATTGCTGGCGGAGGCGGGCAGGGTGCTCGCCGACGTACCGGACGTGACGATTGAGCTCATCACCCACCGCTACACCCCCGGATCAAAGGCGGTGCTCGAAACCTGGTACCCCGGCTCGTCGCTCGACCTCAGCATGGCCAACCGCACCGAGAAGCGCACCAAGTTCGGCTCGGTCAAATACGTCTACGACGCCGACACGATGCGCGCGCTCCGCAGCTTCTTCCAGGACGAGATCGCCGCTAAGCTCCCGCAGGCCCGCATCCTCTACTGGACGTGACCGCCGCGCCAACCGGCAACGCAGCGTTGCCATTCCCAACCTTCCGATCGCCGCCACCGCCGCCTACCTCAAGACAATGACAAACACCCGCCAGCCCACGCTCTTCATCCCGCACGGTGGCGGACCCTGTTTCTTCATGGACGACCCTGCGGGGAACTGGACCGGCATGGCCGCGTACCTCCGGTCGATCGCCGCCTCGCTACCCGAAAAGCCCAAGGCGATCCTGGTCGTCTCCGGCCACTGGGAAACGCGCGGCTTCGCCTTTTCCGGTGCCGCAACGCCGCCGCTGATCTACGATTACGGAGGCTTCCCCGCGCATACCTACGAAATCCGCTACGACGCGCCCGGCGATCCCGCCTTGGCCGCCCGCGCCGTCGACCTGCTCCGTGGCGCCGGCCTGACCGCGGCTGTCGACCCGACCCGCGGCCTCGATCACGGCGTCTTCATCCCGATGAAGGTCGCGTTCCCCCACGCTGACATTCCGGTCGTCGAGATGTCAGTCGACCGCGATCTCGACCCCGCGCTCCATGTCGCCGCCGGCCGCGCACTCGCCCCCTTACGCGACGAAGGCGTCCTGATCGTCGGCTCGGGCATGAGCTTCCACAACATGCGCGGCTACGGCGATCCCCGCTTCACCGCACCGTCCGAAGCCTTCGACCAGTGGCTGACCGCAGCGGTCGAGGCCGAACCAACCGCCCGGGCGGAAGCGCTAGCCGGCTGGGCCGAAGCCCCCGCCGGCCGCCTCTCGCATCCCCGCGAAGAGCATCTCCTCCCGCTGATGGTCGCCGCCGGCGCCTCCGATCAGTCAGGCATGCAAGTCTACAACGAGCGCGTGCTGCAAACCGCAATCTCCAGCTACCGCTTCAATTAAAGGAAACTCCATGGCCCTTCCCGTCCTGCTCGCTATCTCCGGCAGCCTGCGCCGCGGCTCGTACAATACCGCGATCCTGACCACGCTTGGCGAAGCGATCACTGACAAGGCCGCGCTGACGGTCTTCGCGCTGAACGACGTGCCCCTCTACGATCAGGACGCCGACACCGACACGCCCCCCGCCGCCGTCGCAGCCTTGCGCGCGGCAATCGGCGCGGCTGACGGGATCGTCATCGCCGCCCCCGAATACAATCACGGCATCTCCGGCGTCCTGAAGAACGCGCTCGACTGGGCCTCGCGACCGCACGGCAAGGCGACGCTCACGGGCAAGCCGGTCTTCACGCTCACCTCGTCGCCCGGCGCAGTCGGCGGCGCGCGTGCGCACGCGCAACTGAACGAGACGCTTGCCTCGATCGGCGCCCGCGTCGTGTTGCGTCCCCAGGCAGTCGTCGGCGCCGTCCACGAGAAGATCGCCGACGGTCGCCTGACCGACCAGCGGACGCTCGACTTCCTCGTCGCCGGCATAGACGACCTGCTCGCCGACATCGCGCAGCCCACCACCGCCGACCGCGAGGCCTCCTGACATGCGCCACGTCCTCAACCAGTATCCCGCCCAGCGCGACGACATCGCCGACCTGGTGACACGACGCCCGCTACCGGGCCCCGGCCTGCCGCAGGTCGATCCGTTCCTGTTCCTCAACCATCACGGCCCGCAGACCTATCGCCCCGGCAACAGCGGCCTCCCGTTCGGCCCGCATCCGCACCGCGGGTTCGAAACGGTCAGCTTCATCCTCAAGGGCGAGATGGCGCATCTCGACAGCGGTGGCCACGAGAGCGTCATCCGCGCCGGCGGCGTCCAGTGGATGACCGCCGGCTCGGGCCTGATCCACGCGGAAATCTCGCCCGCATCGTTCAAGCGCACCGGTGGCCCGCTGGAGATCCTGCAACTCTGGGTCAATCTTCCCGGCCGCCTCAAGATGACCAAGCCCGCCTATACCGGCCTCCAGCGCGAGGATATCCCCGCGATCCCGGTCGAGGGCGGCATCGTGAACCTGATCTCCGGCACGTTCGCCGGACGACAGGGCCCGTTTGAATCCCTCACCGACGTCGCGATGATGACTGTCGAACTCGAAGCCGGCGCCAAGCTCGACCTGTCAGCCCCAACCGGCCGCGCGGTCTTCTTCTACGTCGTCGCTGGCGCCCCCACCGCCAACGGCACGCCGATCAAGCCACACCACCTGGCAACGTTCGGCAACGAGGGCGACACCATCACCGTCACGACCGAAGCCCCCGCTATAATTCTCTACGGCCACGCCGACCCGATCGGCGAACCCGTCGTCTCCCACGGCCCCTTCGTCATGAACACCCGCGAAGAGATCGTCCGCGCGATCGAGGACTATAACGCAGGCCTGTTCGGCAAGCCGCCCGTCATTCGCTAGGGCGCCTTGCGCACCGGGGGTAGCGCGGCACAGATGTCGGCGCCCCCGGCAGGCACGGTAAAGAACGGCCCCGCGCGGTTCTCGCGCGAGGCGATCCACGCCACGAACCGCGCATTATCCGCCGCGCGATATTCGAAACGCGGTCGTTCAGCGGCGGGCAGTTCGCTTGCGAGGCGAGCGGACACGATCGGGCTGCGCTCCCCCTCGGTCTTGTAGAACCCCAGATCCCCCGTCCCGCGCGGTAGCGACGACAGCCACTCGATCCCGTCGATCACGCGTCCGACCACCGCGATGTTCCGATCGAGCGCACGCGGCGAATGCCCGATCACGGTATACAGCTCGGCGCCGCTTCCCGTGCTCGGCGCCAGATCGCGCGCGACGCCGACCATCCCGTAGCAATGCGGTACCCACTCGGTCGCGCCATTGCCCGCGAGCGGCCACCCGTCGCGACTATACCCCGCCCATTCCGCATAAGGATCGCGCTGCGACAGCCGCGTCACCGTCGTCGACCCGGTATGCAGATATTCCGCCGGCGGGTTGGCAACGACGCCCGCGACAAGCGGCTTCTTCTCGGTCGCATCGCCCCATTGCGCGACGTAATTGTCCTGAACGCGGTACACGCTCGTCCCCCCATCCCACCAATGCGCCCGCGCCAACTTGCGTATGTTTGCGACGTGCACCGGCGCATATCGAGGCGCCAGCCGCACCGTGAACCGGTGGCCATTGGCCAACGTGAACACCATGAGTTCGTCGTCCGGGACCGCCACCCAGTCCGCCGGCACCGGATCGGACGGGAGCGTCGCGACGGCCGGAACGGCTTGCGCAAGCATGGCGGCAAGAAGGATATTCAACATCCCCGCAGACTGCCTGACCCCGCCCGCGCACGCAATCGCTTGCGCGCGCGCGAAACCCGCACTAGCAGACCCGCTTCCAGAGCAATGCGGAGCGGTGGCCGAGTGGTCGAAGGCGCTCGCCTGGAAAGTGAGTATACGTCAAAAGCGTATCGTGGGTTCGAATCCCACCCGCTCCGCCATTTAGTCCCAGATTTAGCGAACGCACGCCGACCGGCGCCCTGAAACGGCGCAGTTCGGCGCCTTTCTGCGTCTACAACGGTACGCCGGAGACGCCAGTCAGACCGCAAACGCGCGCCACGCGCCGGCCTTTCTCTGCAGTCAGGGCAGCCAGTACCGTTTCCCTGCTATTCCCTGCCGACCCGTGCGTTCGCCATTTCGTGCAATGAATGATGCATTTCTTATCGAGAAAAGCGAGCAATTTGCGTGATTTAGCGGCAGCGTTCCCTGTAGTTTCCGGCAGCGAAAATAACGTGCCTTGGCAGCGTAAGCGCTTGTCGGTTGCAACGAATGTGCATATTTCGCGCCGACGAAAGTAAAGTGGGCGGTTTACCCGACAAAAGTAAAGTATAGACTTAATCAAGATAATTAGATGCGGGGTGCGCGAGGCTATTGAAGTGAGGAAGTTTCGAGCTATCTCTTAAATCAGAAGACGAGGCCAAATGGGTGTGTGGTTGGCGTCTTCGTGGATCTTCGCGAGCCGCCTTTTTATGTGAGGTGATTGCGTGGCGAAGATAAAATTAGAACATGGCTCTAATCGGGCATCTGCGGTCGGCGAATGGGAGCTGATGCCATTGGCAAGGCTGACGCCTGCCGTTCGGCGGACCCGTACGCACAGTGGAAAGAAGCGGCAGATCGTTGAGGCAAGTATTCGTGAATACGGAATTCTCGATCCCATCACCATTAACAGCGCGAACATCATCATCGACGGACACCTGCGTGTCGAAGTTGCGCGGAAGCTAGGCTTCAGGGAGGTCCCGGTTATTCGCATCTCTCATCTGAGCGATGCCGAGTTGCGCGCCTATGCCATTGCAGCGAACAAGCTGCCCGGGGTGGCAAACTACGATCTCGATGCTTTGCGCATCGAGCTTGAGGAGATCCGCGCGGACGTCCCTACGATGGACCTAACGCTCACCGGCTTAACCATCGGTGAAATGGATCGTCTCGATGGGCGCTACCTTGCAGGGCGGTATGACGATCTCGACGGTGACCTGCCCGAAATCGACGAAGAGGCGGTGACACGGCCTGGCGATCTATATGCGCTCGGAAATCACAGGATCATATGCGGCGACAGTCTGGAGCCGTCTGTCTACGCGACGCTGATGGATACGGATCGGGCGGCGTGCTGCTTCACGGATCCACCGTATAATGTGAGGATCCAGGGGCACGTAACGAGTTCGGCAAAGCATGGCGACTTTGCCATGGCGTCCGGCGAAATGACGCGCGGCGAATTCGAACGCTTTCTCGATGTCGCGCTGGTGAACGCCCGCGATCAGCTCACCGATGGCGCGATCGTGTTCGTATGCATGGATCATGCTCATCTGCTCGAGCTGCTTCGCGTCGGCGAACAGGTGTTCAGCGAGCGCCTGAACATCTGCATGTGGGACAAGGGCAGGGGCGGGATGGGATCGCTGTACCGAAGCCAGCACGAATGCGTCGCGGTGTTCAAGAATGGCTCCGCCCCGCACATCAACAACGTCGCGCTTGGCAAGAATGGTCGCGACCGCACCAATGTCTGGTCGTTTCCCGGCATGATCGGATTTGGGAAGGCAAAGAACAAGGCACGGGCGTTACACCCAACGGTTAAGCCGGTCGTGCTTATGGCCGAGGCGCTTCTGGATGTGACGAATATCGGCGACCGTGTGCTGGACCCGTTTGGCGGCTCGGGCAGCACGCTGATCGCCGCCGAGCGGACCGGTCGTCATGCGCGGCTGATCGAGTTCGATCCGACCTATGTGGATCGCACGATCGCGCGCTGGGAGAAGCTGACCGGCGGCAAGGCTGAACGTCTGCACCGCGAACCTGATGCAGCCACTGAAACTGCCGATCTCGAGGAGTGTGCATGATGGGACACTATGATGATCGCGATTATGCCGTCGGCAAGGGCAAGCCGCCGGCCGAGCATCAGTTCAAGAAGGGAAAATCCGGCAATCCAAGAGGACCGCGCCACAAGAAGAAGGCACGGGACGCGACGCTCGAAGTGCTCGCGCACGAAGCGGTCAACGAGATGATATCGGCTACCATCGGTGGACGCGAACTTCGACTGCCAAAGAAGCAGGCTATTGTCCTTGGTGTCGTCAACGACGCATTGACCGGAACCCCAGCACAGCGCCTCAAGGCGCTAAAGGCACTGAAGGATATTGGCGCGTTCGACAGGACCGTAGAGGATTACCGGCTTACCCCGGAGATGGAGGAAGAACGAATCATCAAGTTCGTCAATGATCTCGCTGAAGAATGCAAGCGCGACGAAGAAATGCGGCACCACTTTGCGGAATACAATTGATGTGTGCCGTGAACTTCGATACTTCCGGAAAGTAAGAGCCATTATAGTGCACGGGTTATGGTCCAGTCGACGAGCCCGGCGTTTATGGCGAGGTCGGCAACCTCGCCGCCTTGTACCAGCTCGAGGCGTCGCCTGCCTGTCGATGGCGGTACGACAAGAGTCCCGGCCGGGGAGTGACAGATCAGCATGATGCGCTCGCCGGCGTTTCGTTCGTCGAGCCGTCTGGCATAATCGTCAACCACTTGCTGGTTCGCGCTCGATTTGATCTGCACCGCCATACGCTCGCGTGTGAAAGACTGTTCGACGACAAGATCGACGTCTTTCATCGTCCCGCCCAGCGACGACATGCGAACCCAGCCGGTTCGCGCCAGCGCAAGATCGATCAGCTGCTCGAAGTCGTGCCATGTCAGCTGCTGGATGAGCGTCTGCAGATGCAGCCTGAGTTCCAGTCGCGCCGCCGCGACCGCGGCCTGGACCGGATCAGGCACGGCGTTGACGTAGCGCCGGCAGAGCGCCTCCTGCTCCTCCCTGAGGCTACAGATGGTGCGCTGGTAGCCCTGTAACTGTGACAGGCGCGTGCTCAACCGCTCGAGGTCGAGCACGCGGTCGTCTATGTCGCGGTCGCTCCAGCCGCCGTGCGTCGCCCGGTAATATGCTGCATCGGTGCCATTGCCGTCTGCGGCTACATGAACCTCTGGGTCAGCCAGGCACCACCACATGCGGCCGCGCGCGAACGTGATCCACATTGCGTCGGGATCGCCATCGAAGAAGGCGCGTGCCTCATTGGTGTAGCCCGTCGCCGTCGACTGGATACGACCCTGCGCGATATAGGCCTGGCTCACTGCCGCCCAGTCGCCGGTGAGGCCGGCAACATGGCGGTCGTCCTCGGTGCCCCATTCGAGGCGTCCACGATCCAGCGCGCCTTCCCAACCGCCACCGGCGCCAAGCTTGATAAAGCGAATCTTCGAGGGGCTGATCTGGTCCATGTCCACCGGGGTCGCTTGCATGCGACAGCAAGTCCACTCGAAAATGATACTCATCGTCCGTGGTGCAACAGGCAACATCGCTGTTGATGCAACGGCGATGGATGTGCGCCAGCGCCTCGGACAGAACATACGCCGGCTTCGGCGCGCCAGGGGTTTGGCGCAGGAGAAGTTCGCGCTGCAGTTCGGGATCGACCGGACCTATGTCAGTGGGATCGAGCGGGGCGCGCGCAATCCGACGGTCACCATAGTTCAGCGGTTTGCCGATGCGCTCGAAGTGCCTATCGCAGAGCTGTTCGCCGAGCACGAGTGACGACCATCTGCCACGACGACAAAGCTGCGTCTCGACTTCGGCCGCCGGGTCGTCCTTCCTGTCGGCATGGACGATTGTGAAGAGCTCGCCTCAAGGCTGCTGACCCTGGCGGGTGCCATCATGGAAGATGCCTCTGCCGTCGCCATCATCGGTGAAGGCGGTACCCCGCTTGCCGAGCGTGCTGCTGTGGTAAGCGCTGCTGCGGCTGATGCCGACCTTCTTGCCCACGCGGCAGCGATTGCGCTTCGTCGACGCTGAGCGTGTCGATCAAAGGTGTCGCGTAGGCTGGTTTATTTTCCGACTAACCGCCCTGGTAGCATAGCTGCCATCTGATCCCGCCATTCGGGCGCAATGGCGCCCTCGACTGTGAGGCTAGCCGCGGTAACGGAGGCCCGCTGGTGCCCGGCGAGTACCGCTTCGGTCACAGCTGGTGCGAGAAACGCGAGGCGAGTGATGCGTGTGACATATGAGCTCGTGACGCCTTCGCGAACCGCGAGTTCGCTCGCGCTCATCTCGCCGGCGCGCAGTACTCTCCACCACCGATGTGCCTGGATGAGTAGCCGTACCAGAGATCGGTCAGGTGTCGCGTGGGCGACGCTGCCGTTGTCCCGGACCAGCCGAAGCGCGCGGCCCGACCGCGTCAGCCGCGCGGAGCATGAGGTTTCAATCGTCGCTGGTCCGTCGGCAAGCCTGGCCATACCCAGCGATCTGGCAACCATCTCGCTGTCGCAGCTGACGGTCACGGTGTTCGTGCCCACCGCAACCGTGTGGACGATGCCCGCGAGCACGGGGGAGCGGGGCTCGCGCACATCGGTCGATAGCTGGGTGCAGCGTGCGTGAAGCTCAGCGACTTGGTGACCCGACCAGCGCGTGCCGGTGATCGCGCGCGCAACCTCGGATAGCGAGCGCCATTCGCGATTGTCCCAGCGGATGATCCGGTCCTCGCCGACGACAACGACGTGCACACGTCCGCCCCATTCGCGGACCAGCCGCGTACCTGCAACCGCAGTCCGTGTGCGGGTTTGAGCGCGGCCGACTTGGTCGAGTGTCCGGGAGCACGACCGCGACAGCCCACCTGATGCGCGTGCCTGGATCTCCCAAGCAAGTGCCAGGCGGAGCATTTTCGGGCTGACCCGCGGTGCCGGGCCACCGACAAGCCGGTGCCAGCGCTCGCGCAGGACCGCCGTCGGCTCCGTCTCCATCTTCGCTATGATGACTGCGACATCCATCATGCGGCAGCCAGGATACGGTAGCCGGTGACGCCATCGCTCTTGATGCGCTCGATGGCGTGTCCTTTCTTGCGAAGCCCGGTGATGGCCGCGCGCATGGTGTGGGGCAGCCAGCTGGTGGCCTCAATAAGTTCGCTCGCCCGGGCGCCGTTTGGGCGTGCCATGAGCGCGAGCACAGTCGCGATCTTCGTCGGGACTTTTTCCGCGTCAGCAATCGCGGGCGTTGGCGCGGCGGTGGTGTCCGTCGTCGGCTCGCTGGAATCGGCCATGCCGATCGCGGTCCGGCCAGCGGCCGTGACGAACAAGCCGAAGCGGATATCGCCATCGGTGCGGTGGACTGTTGCCGCACCGTCAAACTCGCGTTCTTCGGCGAGTTGCTTCCGAAGAAGTACGGCGAGAGCCTTAGCGGCGCCCCCGCCGGGCTTGATGCTCGTGGGTAGTGGTAGGATGCTGCCATCCGCGCGCTGACATGCTGACGCGAGCAGGATGGCTTGTGTGTCGCTGAGTTTGATCATGTTGCTGTCTCTGGTCAGGAGCAGCGCCGATGCTGCCCCACTGACCAGAGCCCCGGTGATGGATCACCCGGGGCGGCCGGGGCGACTCAACCCCCCGCATTTGTGTGCCACCGCTGTCGCTCTGGTACGCGTCGAAGTCGAACGGAATGTGCAGCTTTGCAGCTAATGCGCTAGATTTCTGGTGGAAAGCCGCCCGTCCGCTTTCGGAAATCGAACGGCGTAAGCGGACGTTCGTTCAGGCTGTGGGGCAGGGGACCAACCAGCCGCTTTCTGGTACTCCCTGATCAAACGCTATGCGCTTGACAAATATTGCGCTTTCGCTCGTCGCCCGCATGCTGATAGTAACCGATCGAACACGACGGCGACGGAAAGCTCCACGGCATTGACGGTCAAAAGGCGGCATATCGCCATCATCGCGCCGCCGACGGCGGGCCACATCAATCCGCTGGCAGCATTGGGAACGTCGCTCGTCGAAACGGGGCATAGGGTCACGATTCTCCACCTGGCCGACGTCGCGTCGCTGGTGCCCGACTGTGGCGTCGGTTTTGCGGCGCTCGATCACCCCGCCGACGGCCAGGGCTTGCTAGCGGAGTATTACCGCAAGCTGGCGCAGCCATCGGGGCCTGTCGGACTACCGCGGATGATCCGCGGCACCGCATCGATGACGGAACTGCTTCTGAGGACTCTTCCGACGGCGCTGTCGAGGCTGGGGGTCGATGCGATCGTCGCCGACTCGGTCGAGCCAGCCGGAGCACTGGTGGCACGACATCTCCGGCTGCCGTTCGTAACCGCCGTTACCGGATTGCCCTTGCTCAGGGAGCCGACGGTACCGCCACCTTTTCTCGGTTGGGCGTATCGTCCCGATGCGGTGGGGCGGAATCGCAACAATGGTGGGTACGCAGTCAGCGACCTGTTGATGCGGCCGATCACGACGATGGTGGCGACGTATGCACGGCGTTGGGGGCTCGATCCCGACCCCCGATATCAATGGTCCGAACGATTGCAGATCGCGCAATGCCCCGAAGGCCTGGACTTTCCGCGCCTGGTCTTGCCGGATAGCTTTCGATACGGCGGGCCTTGGCGACGAGACGAGCCCGAGGAAAACCTGCCGGACGACGACGGTCGACCGCTCATATTCTGTTCGCTGGGGTCGTTGCAGGGTGCGCGCCGATCGCTGTTCGCGGCGATGACGGCGGCCTGTTCCGCGGTGGGTGCCCGTGCGGTGGTGGCGCATGGCGGCGGGCTAAGCGACCGCGAAGCCCACTCGCTACCGGGAAACCCATTGGTGAGGGCATTCTGGTCGCAGACCCGCATCCTGCCCCTATGTTCTGCCGCGATCCTGCATGGCGGGTTCAATACGGTGCTGGACGCGCTGGCGGCCGGTGTTCCGATCGTTGCCGTGCCGCTGGCATTCGAACAACCGGCGACGGCGGCGCGTCTGAAGCGGATCGGGGCTGCCCGCGTCGTCTCGGCTGCCGACGCAGGCAAGGGAGGTCTCGAAGCGGCGTTGCGGCTGGTGTTGCGCGATCCGGAATACCGTCATGCCGCACGTAAGATGGCGACGGATATGGCGGCGGCAGGCGGCGCAGCCGAGGCGGCGGCGATGGTCGACGCGGCGCTCTGCGGCGAGACCGACATTAGGCCGGCAGGGCTGAATCCACCCGATGGAAAGACTGCCTTTGCCGCGTGAGGTGGCGGGCTGCAAGGAGGGAAGGCGGTGCGAGGATAAGCCCCATGATGACGTCTACCCCATAGTGACCGCCGAAGACCGGCGTCGCGACGATCGTCAGTATGGCCCACGCCCGGCCCGGCAGGGCAACCCGCGGCATCGCGCCGAATGCCCAGATGAAAATGGCGGCGAGCGTCGCGTGGAAGCTGGGAAAGCTGACGATCCCCATGAGCATGGTGAGGTCGAGCACGCGTCGCGATCCGTCGCGAAGCCCGGATATCAGCCCTTGTTCCAGCCAGGCTATCGATGGCCAGAGATGCGCATAGCGGGAGGGATCGAACAGGTTGCCCATCGCCGGGGTGAGGCCTGAGATCAATATGGTGACGAAACCGGACAGGATCGCCGCGCAGACCGTTATTCTCAGCGTGTCGAATTTCCCCATGCCGCTCAACGCGACGATGACGACGATCATCTGCAAGGTGAGGCTGTGATACGCCAATCCGAGTAGCCAGATCACAGGAGGGCATGTGTCCAGCAAGGCGAGCACAACCGGCCAGTCGAAGCCGATTGCACGGTCGGCGGCGGCCAGCCGCGCGTCCCACAATTGTCCGGCATTCGCCGCCAGCGCATACGCGAGCACGACGCCGGTTAGCGTAAACAGCGTCATCTGAAGGAACGCGGTCGCGCCGGCCGCAAGCCGCGGTCGCGCAGTGTACTTGCCGAACGCCAGCGCGCTGCCGAGCGCCGTCAAGGATGCGATCGCGGGGGCCGCGCGGATCGGATCCACCGAGAAGCGGTGATGATATTGGGCCGCGAGAAAACTTCCCAGCATGGCTGCGATCAACAGCCAGGAGGGAGTGTCCCGGTGGTCGGCGCGTAAGACTCGGGCGATCATCGCGGTCGAACGCGGCGCGTCACCCTCCGGTGCCAGGGTGATGGCATTTTACCGGGACGTCTCGTCGCGAAGGCCCGTGACAGCGTTCTGAAAACGGTGACGACAATGGCCGGCCGCAGCCGTCACCAACCCGAGATTTTGTGGCGGGGCGCCCTCGCATCGAACGCCGGTAACCGTTATGTACGCATCATGTTGAATTCGTTGCACCCTGCCATCGTCATTTTGTGCGATCGAGCACAGTGAACTGGTTCGAGAAACTCGCGATCGTCGTCTTCATGGTGTTGTTCATGGAGTGCTTCGCGTGGGCGGCGCATCGCTACGTCATGCACGGCTGGGGCTGGGGCTGGCACAAGTCGCATCACGAAGATCATGACGGCTGGTTCGAAAAGAACGACCTATACGCAATCGTGTTCGCAATCGTGCCGATCGTGTTGTTCGTCGTCGGGCTCTGGTGGGAACCGCTATGGTGGGCAGCGCTTGGCATCACGGTATACGGCGGCATCTATGCCTTCGTGCACGACATGCTCGTGCATCAGCGCGGTGGCTTCCGCTGGGTGCCGAAGCAGGGGTATTTCAAGCGCCTGTTGCAAGCGCATCGCCTGCACCATGCGGTCGAGGGCAAGGACGGTACCGTCAGCCACGGCTTCCTGTTCGCGCGCAAGCCGTCGGTGCTGAAGGCGCAGTTGCGCGCCAACGCCGATCCGCAGCGGCGTGCGGTACGTCCCGACAAAGCCGGAAACCTCGTCTCGGCAGACGCGAAGAAGTGAGCGGGACGGTTCGCCAATCGGAGGCCCTGAGGCACCAGACGCGTGTCGGCGTGTCGCTGTCCGCCGCGATCGTCGTGTCGTGGCTGGCGATCCACGTAACCGGTATCTTCTTCTGGCGGTGGAGCGCGGATACAATTCCCTTGGCCATCGTGATGGTCATCGTACAGACTTGGCTGAGTACCGGACTGTTCATCGTCGCGCATGATTCAATGCACGGTGCGCTGGCACCCGATCGGCCGCGCCTGAACCGCGCGATCGGTGCGACCTGCCTGTCGCTCTATGCCTGCCTGTCCTATGCATCACTGTTGCCGCAGCACCATCTGCATCACAAGGAAACGGGAAGGGCGGGGGATCCCGATTTTCACGGTGGCGACCCAAGTCTCGGCGGCTGGTTCCTGCAGTTCTTCAGGACCTATTATTCCCACGGGCAGATCATCCGGATCACCGTGGTCGCGCTGATCTATACGCTGGTGCTCGGGGCACCGCTCGGCAACATCGTCATCTTCTGGGCATTCCCGGCCTTGGGTGCCGTGGCGCAGTTGTTCGTGTTCGGAACGTGGCTGCCGCACCGAGAGCGCGCGACACCCTTCGCTGACGCCCACCGCGCGCACAGTATCGAGGTGGGCCCGATGTTGTCGCTACTGACCTGCTTCCACTTCGGCGGCTATCATCACGAGCACCATCTGTCGCCGAGAACGCCGTGGTGGGGGCTTCCGTCGCGTCGCCGTGCGCTTGCCGTGCGAGCCGCAGATCGCAGAGTCGTCGAGGATCAAGCATGACGCTCGCCATCATCCTCTCCGCCGTCGCGATGACCGTCATCGTCGGCGTTCGCTATCTCCTCGTATCGGGCGCGTTCGCGTGGATCACGGTCCGCAAGCATCCGGGGCTGTACCTCGGGCTGGACCCGCAGGTCCGCCGCGAAATCATCTGGAGCCTGGCGTCCGCAGCGCTTTACGGGATCCCGGCCGGCGTGGTCGCGTGGGGATGGCAGCATCATGGCTGGACGCAAGTGTACGCCGACATCCACGCCTATCCGCTCTGGTACCTGCCGGTTTCGGTTTTCCTGTATCTGCTGCTGCACGACGCCTGGTTCTACTGGACGCACCGCTGGATGCATCGTCCCAAACCGTTCAAACTCGCGCACGCGCTGCACCATGCCAGCCGTCCGCCGACGGCCTGGGCAGCGATGGCGTTTCACCCTATCGAGGCGTTGACCGGCGCGATAGTCATTCCGCTGCTGGTGTTTTTCGTTCCGATCCATATCGCCGGTCTTGGCATCGTGCTGACGATCATGACGGTGATGGGGGTCACGAACCACATGGGATGGGAGATTTTCCCGCGTTTCATGTGGTCGGGGCCCTTGGGCGGGTGGCTGATCACGGCCAGCCACCACCAGCGGCACCACGAGCTCTATGGCTGCAACTACGGCCTGTATTTCCGCCATTGGGACCGGCTGTGCCACACCGACCGCGGCGTCGGCGATTTCACGAAAGAGCATGCGCGCGCGGCGCGTCGCGTCAAAGTGGCGAACTCTTAGCCGTATCGATGGACGGGCGCCGGAGCGCCCGTCCGTTCGTCAGTTGATCGGCACGCCACCGGTGACCGCAATCACCGCGCCGGTCATGTAGCTTCCCTCCGAAGACGCCAGCAAGACATAGGCCGGCGCGAGCTCGGCGGGCTGACCCGCGCGTCCCAGAGGCGTATCCTGTCCGAGCTTCTCCAGTTCCTCCGGCGATTTCGCGATCGGCTGGATCGGCGTCCAGATCGGGCCGGGCGCCACCGCGTTGACCCGGATGCCCTTGCCGACGAGCAGGTTGGACAGCCCCACGGTCAGGCTGGATATCGCACCCTTGGTTGCGGCGTAGACGATCATGCTCTTGGTCGCGACCTTGGCCTGCTCACTGGTGGTGTTCACGATCGCCGACCCCGGCTTCATGTGCGGCGCCGCGGCCTTCGCCAGACGGATCATCGCGAACACGTTGGCCGCGAAGGCGCCCTGCATCTCGTCGTCGTCGATGCTGTCCAGATCCTCGTTCATCGTCTGCGCTGCGGCGTTGTTGACCAGTATGTCGATGCCGCCAAGGTCGCTGACGGTCCGCTCCACCAGCGCGACGCAGTGATCCCGGTCGCGAATGTCGCCCGGCAGCAATACGCATCGCTGTCCCGCCTTTTCCACCCAGGCGCGTGTATCTTCGGCGTCCTCCTGCTCGACGGCGAGATACGAGA
>NZ_FOVZ01000004.1 GCF_900115295.1 Sphingomonas sp. OK281
TCTTAACCTACAATGTCAAAGAGCCGACAAAAATACCGACACTCGCATAACCTCTTCGCTAGAAGAAGCTTGGAGCATCTGGTTTTTTGCGACCGTAGCAACCAGACCGTGTGGCCGTTCGCTGCGGTGACACCCCTCTAGGGCCACCTCCCCACACCGTCAAACACTATTTTACAGTTTGAGGTCACTTTTCGGAAAAATTACCCAGAAGCGCCCAGCGAGGCTCGGCGCCATGCCTCGTATGGTATTGTCGCAGCGCCCGATCGATACCGCCTCTCCCTGGAAGTAGCGAAGAGCTGGTCCTCGCAACGGGGACCGGCCAACCACCAGGCTACCTCGGGACGGAACTCAACGGCCGCCAAGCTACAGTTGGTAGAAAGGTGAACTGGGAAAGACGGCAGCGGCGACGACACCTCAACCGAGGGTGCATCAGCTCGGGGATGGCGTACCCACCAGCGCTTCGAACGCAGCGGCCGGAAGGGGTGTCTGGAACTTGCAGCCCGCGGTGTAGTCGTCGGCCCACATCACTTCGGCGACGACCTGCCCGATCTGCGGAAGGTTGAGCCAGATGCTGGTGCCGCGCTTGAGCGCCGAATAGGTTTGGAGTCGTGCGCCGTGGATCGAAATGTCGACCACTCGGCACAGGGTGCGGCCGGTCTTGCCGATCCGGACATCGAGCGAAACGGGAGCGCGTGGTGCACTTCGCCGGGACTTGCGCTCTGCGGGTTCGAAGTCGGCGGCGAACATGGGGTCCTCGTCCTTGCGAGCCCAAAATCTAGCCGTCGATACCTAACGCCATCTTAATTAAAGCACCCGGAATGGATTAGTATCAATCCATTCCGGGACTTAGGCTTACTTGCGGAGCGTGAGACCGCCACCGAAACGCTTGTTGAAGCGCGCGACCTGGCCGCCGGTGTCGAGCATCGTGCCGCGGCCGCCGGTCCATGCCGGATGCGCGAGCGGATCGATCTCGAGCGTCATCACGTCGCCTTCCTTACCCCAGGTGGTGCGAGTCTGGTACTTGCTGCCATCGGTCATCTGGACGGTGATCATGTGGTAATCGGGGTGCGTATCGGCCTTCATGGGATGTCTCCGGTATGTGGCTGGTTCCAACCAGCCTGAAAAGGAAGGCGCGCCCGTACACGGACGCGCCCGAATTTACAAGATTGCCGGGCCTTGAGCCCCGCCTTCAGGCTTTCGGCGGATCGGCGATCATCGCTGTGAAGTTCGCCTCGGCTACCAGTTGTCCGTCCACCAGCGCGCGGCCGGCAAACTTGCAGACCGAACTGCGCTTCTGGACGAACGTCACCTCGAGCTTGAGCAAGACGCCCGGCTCGACCGGCTTGCGGAACTTCGCCCCGTCGATCGCCATGAAATAGACGAGCTTG
Source organism: Sphingomonas sp. OK281 (assembly GCF_900115295.1). Lineage (GTDB taxonomy): Bacteria > Pseudomonadota > Alphaproteobacteria > Sphingomonadales > Sphingomonadaceae > Sphingomonas. Next base: position 1,389 of record NZ_FOVZ01000004.1, read on the forward strand.
CCCGAGCCCGCGAGCCCGAGCGACTCGACGGCGAGGATCCCCGCCGCCTGCGCCATCGCCTCGACGATCAGCACGCCCGGCATGATCGGGCGCCCGGGGAAATGCCCCTGGAAGAACTGCTCGTTCATCGACACCGCCTTGATCGCGGTGATCGACGTGTCGAGGATCAGATCCTCGACACGGTCGACCAGCAGCAACGGGTAGCGATGCGGCAGCGCAGCCATCACGCGCCCGATATCGAGCGGACCCATCCCGGTCTTCACAGTATCGATCTCGCTCATCGGTGCGACTTAGCGACCCTGCGGGGTGCGAGTCGCGGCAGGCGCACGACCGGCTGGAGCCGGAGCGGCACCCTGCTGCTGGCCACCCTGCTGGTTCGGCTGCCAGTTCGCCGGAACGGCGGTGCTGACCGAGGGCACCAGACGGTCGAGCTCGGTCGTGATTGCCGCGGTGATGTCCGCCGCCGGCTGTGCGAACAGCGCAGCCTCGGGACGCAGCAACAGGCTGACATTCTTGGCACGAACCGCGGCCGTCACGGCGTCGCTGAGCTTCGCCTGGATCTGCTCGATCGCGTATTGCTGCGCGCGCTGCGCAGGCTGCGTCAGGCGGGCGAGTTCCTGGTTGGCGGCGTTTTCACGCGCCTGGATCGCCTGGGCCTGCGGACGCAACGCCGCGTCGGTCGCGCCAGGTGCACGCTGTGCGGTCTGGAACGCGGTGACCAAAGGCTGAAGCTCGCGCGCGACGGCCTGGCGACGCGTCTCGGCCTGGTCGAGCTGAGCCTTGTAGGTCGTCTCGATCTGGACCCGGGCGGCGTTCCAGGCCTTCGAGTTGGCGATCGCACCCTGCGCGTCCGCGACGGCGATACCCGAAACCTGCGCATCGGCAGCGGTCGCGGTCATGGCAGCCGGCGCAACGAGCGCAGCGGCGAGGAGAAGCGTCTTGAACGTCGTCATCAGAACTGTGTCCCTACGTTGAAAGTAATGAGTTTGGGGTCGTCACCCTTCTGGGTGAGCAAGGCTTTGGCGAGATCGATACGAAGCGGACCGAACGGCGAGTTCCAGTTCACGCCGACACCCACCGACAGACGCGGCTTGGCCGAGTTGCCGAGGAAGCTTTCGACGAACGGGGTCTGCTCGTTCAGGGCCCGTGGATTGGCGGCCGTCCCGACACAGGCACCGGTCGTATCGGGCGTACCGGCTGCGCAGGTCGTGTTCGCGGTTACCGTCGCACCGGTCGTATCCACCGTCGAGTAGGTATAGAGCGCCGCACCCGCGGAGTTGCTCGCCGGCGTGAAGGTCGAACCGACATACTCCTTGCCGGTCGTCGGATCGATCAACGTCGGGAAGGTTGCCGACGGCCCCGGCTTGGTGATCCCGAACAGGCTGCCGACCTGCGCATAGATCGACGGGCGCAGGCCAAGCTCGCGAGCGCCGGAGCCCAGCGGAATCTCGATTTCCGCCCGCGCAAGGTAATAGGCGCGCCCACCAAGTGCGTCGTCCTGGATCGTATTGCGGTCGGTCGCCAGAACCTGGGTCGGCGTTCCGTTGCTGTAGGCAGCGCGCAGAATGCGGGGCCCGACGCCGCGGATATCGAAACCGCGGAACTGCGGCTCGCCGAGATAGAAGCGATCGGTGATCCGGACTGCGTCGGACCCTGCCCGCGGCGACTTCTCGAGCGCGTGGATATAGCCGCCTTCCGCGACGATCGAACCGATAAAGCCGCTGCCGAGGTTCTGATACTTCGACCCTTCGAAGCGCGTGCGGATATACTTCACGTCGCCGCCCAGCCCGGCAAAGTCCTGGCTGAACGAGAAGCGCGAGCCGGCCGTGGGACGAAGGCGGCTGTTCAGCGTGTCGCGACTGAGCGAATATCCGACCGAAGACGTCCAGCGATTACCGATCGCGTCGCACAGATACCGCCCGGCAACGAGCGTGTTGCACGTCCCGTCGGCGTTCAGATACTGGGAGTCGAGCGTCACCTGGTCATATGACAGACCGTATCGGCCCGACAGCGACCAGAATTCGGTCAGCGGCACGCCCGTGCGCAGCTGGAAGCCGGTCGATACCTGCGAATAGTTGGTCTGGCGATCGTTGCCGACATAGTTGAACGAGTTGTAGTCGCGGCGGAAGATGTCGCCGCCGAGCGCGATGTTCTTGTCGAACAGGTAAGGCTCGGTGAAGCCAAGCTCGACCGACTTCGAATAGCTCGAGTAATTCACGCCGGCGCGCAGTTCCTGGCCCTTGCCGCGGAAGTTGCGCTGCGTGATGTTCGCCTGGATGATGAAGCGCTCGAGGCTCGAATAGCCAGCCGACAGCTGAAGCTCGCCGGTCGACTTCTCTTCGAGGTTGGTCTCGAGGATCACGCGATCGGGCGCCGATCCCGGCAGCTGCTTGATCTCCATCTTGTCCTGGAAATAGCCGAGCGAGTTGATGCGATCCTGCGAACGCTTCACCTGGAAGCTGTTGAACGCATCGCCCTCCGCCAGGCGGATCTCGCGACGCACGACCTTGTCCTGCGTCTGCGTGTTACCGTTGATCTCGATCCGCTCGACATAGGTACGCTTGGCTTCGGCGATGTTGAAATTAATCCCCATCGTCAGCGTTTCGGCGTCCTTGGCGAACTCCGGGTTCACCTCGGTGAAGGCGTATCCGAACAGGCCTGCGGTCTGGCTCAGATTGTCGACCGAATCCTCGACCAGCTTGGCATTGTACCAGTCACCCTTCTTCAGGGGCAGCGAGGCGGCGAGCTTGTTGTTGTCGAAATCGCGGATCTGGCTGTCGACGGTGACGTCGCCGAACTTGTAGCGCTTACCCTCTTCCACCACGTACGTGATGATGAAGTCCTTCTTGTCCGGCGTCAGCTCGGCGACGGCCGACGTCACGCGGAAATCGGCATAGCCCTGCGTCAGGTAGAACTGGCGGAGCTTCTGCTGATCGTAGGACAGGCGATCCTGGTCGTAACTGGTGGCCGACGACAGCAGGCGGAACAGCCGCGACTGCTTGGTCGCCATCTGGCCGCGGATCTGGTCGTCGGAGAACACCTCGTTACCGAGTATATTGATCTGGCGGACCTTCGACTTCGGACCTTCGCTGATCTCGAACACCACGTCGACGCGGTTCTGGTCGAGATTGACCATCTTCGGATCGATCACCGCGGCGAAGCGCCCCTGGCGACGATACAGCTCGATGATCCGAGCGATGTCCTGCCGGACCGCGGTACGCGTGAAAATCTGGCGCGGCGCGAGCTTGATCTCTTTCGTGATCTTGTCGCTCTTGAGCGCCTTGTTGCCCTCGATGATCACGCGGTTGATGATCGGATTCTCCCGCACGCGGAGAACGATGTTGCCGTCCTCGACGCCCGCGATCGAATAATCCGCGAACAGGTCGCTCGCCTGGAGATCCTTCAGCGCCTGATCGAGCGTCTCAGCCGTATAGGGGATGCCGATGCGGAGCTTGGTGTAGCTCAGCACGGTCTCGGGTTCGATGCGCTGCGACCCCTCGACTCGCAAAGTCTTGATCGTCCGCACGGATACGGGTGCCGCTACGGACGTTACAGCCTTCGCAGTCGTCCCCAGCGGTGCATTGACCGCGTTTACGGTAGGCCGCGACGGTGCCGGGTTCGTCTGGGCAAAGCCCGACGTGCTCGACAGTATCGTGCCGGCTAGCAGCAGCGCGCCCTTGCCCGCGAAATCGTAACCGTTGATCGCTGTCACCAAACCCACCCTAAAAACGTGCACATACAAGGCGCGCCCGCCCTGCCCTATCGCCGTCAACCGATCAAGCCGGCGAGATTCTTCCAGAGCCCGAAATTGCCGAGGTCGTTGAAGGTCACGAGCAGCATCAGCGCCAAGATCGCCGCCAGCCCACCACGGAACGCCCATTCCCGAACCTGCGGCTCGACCGGACGCCTGCGTACCGCTTCGATCGCGTAGAAGAACAGGTGACCGCCATCGAGCATCGGCACTGGCAGCAGGTTGATGAACCCGAGATTGATCGAGACCAGGGCGATCAGGAAGACATACGCGTCGAGCCCGAGCGACATTTGCTCACCCGACACCTTCGCGATGCTCAGCGGGCCGCCAAGCTCCTTGACCGAACGGCGGCCCGTGATGACCTGCCCCAGCGTCTCGACCATCATCGACACGATCTCGCCGGTGCGCTTCACCGCGACGACCGGCGCTTCGATCAGGCTGACCGGGACGATGATCGGCTTGGCTCCAGCAATACCGAGGCGGCCGATCCGGTATTCGTTGCCGAAGCGATCGCGCTGCAATTCGGTGCCGATGACGACGTCGCGCGATACCGTCTGACCGCCGCGGACGGCATCGATCCGCGTGCTTTCGCCGGCGCGGATACGCGCGAAGCGCGAGAGATCGTCGAATGTCTCGACCGAGCGTCCGCCGATCGCGACGATCCGGTCGCCTGCCTGCAACCCAGCCGCAGCGGCCGCACTACCCGGCACCGTGCCGCCAACGATCGCCGGCATGCGGATGTCGCCATAGGCAAAGGCGAAGCCCGCGAGGATCAGGATCGCGACGACGAAATTCACGACAGGGCCTGCCGCGACGACGATCGCGCGCTGCCAGACCGGTTTCGACTGGAAGGTGCGCTGGCGCTCGTCGGCAGGTAGCGACAGCCATTCGGCCGACGGCTGGCTGGCCGGGTTCATGTCGCCAGCGAACTTCACGTAACCGCCGAGCGGGAGCCAACCGAATTTCCACCGCGTGCCGCGCTTGTCGGTGAAGCCTGCGATCTCGTGGCCGAAGCCGATCGCGAAGGCGTCCGCCTTGATCCCGAAAAAGCGTCCGGCGAGGTAATGTCCCATCTCGTGCACGAACACGAGGGGGCCGATCACCGCGGCGAACGACAATATGGTCAGCAGGACACCGGGTGTTTCGATCAAACCGCGTAATCCTTCACACGCTCGCCCGCCAGGATCCGCGCCTCGGCATCGATCGCCAGCACGGCATCGACGCTGTCCGGCGCGGCGGGGTCATAACATGATAACGTATGTTCCACGATTGCGGCAATTTCGAGGAAGCCGATGCGTCGTTGCAGGAACGCCTCGACCGCTACCTCGTTGGCCGCGTTGAGAATTGCCGGCCGCGCACCGCCTGCGTCGAGCGCCTCGCGGGCCAGCCGCAACGCGGGGAAGCGGACCGGATCGGGGGCCTCGAAGTCGAGTCGGCCGATCGCGACGAGATCGAGCGGTGCCATCGGCGTCGCCATCCGGTCCGGCCAGGCGAGCGTGTGCGCGATCGGCGTCCGCATGTCGGGGGGCCCGAGCTGCGCCAGCACCGACCCGTCGACATGATCGACGAGGCTGTGGATCACCGATTGCGGATGGATAACGATCTCGATCCGGTCGTGCGCAATCGGGAACAGCCGTGCGGCCTCGATCAGCTCAAGGCCCTTGTTCATGCAGGTCGCCGAATCGACCGAGATCTTCGCGCCCATCGACCAGTTGGGATGCTTCACCGCCTGTTCGAGCGTCACGCCGCGCATCTGCTCGGTCGTCCAGTCGCGGAACGGTCCGCCGCTGCACGTCAGGATGATCCGACGGACACGTTCGGGCCGAGTCGCGTCAAAGCACTGGAAGATCGCGTTATGCTCGGAGTCTGCTGGTAGCAGCGCCGCGCCAGTCCGCTTGGCGGCGGCGAGGATGACGTCGCCGGCGGAGACCAGCGGCTCCTTGTTGGCGATCACGACGGTACCGCCCTGCTCGATCGCAGCCATCACCGGCTTCAGCCCTGCGCAGCCGACGATCGCGCCCATCGTCCAGTCCGCGCCCGATGCGGCGGCTTCGGCGATCGCCTCGGCACCACCGCCCGCGCGGATCGCCGTACCGGCAAGCGCCTCACGCAGCTCCGGCAGGCATTTTTCGTCGGCGACTACGGCGAACTCGGCGTTGGTCCGGATTGCGGCGGCGGCAAGCTTGGTTACATCGCAATTGGCGGTCAACGCGACGACGCGGAAGCGATCGGGCTCCCGCTCGATCAGGTCGAGCGTCGAGGTGCCGACCGAGCCGGTAGCCCCCAGAATCGTAACGCTCTTCATGCGTAGAAATGCGGCAACAGGACGAGGAACGCCGCGACCGGCGCGACCGGGACCAGCCCGTCGAGCCGATCCATCACGCCGCCATGCCCCGGCAGGATATTGCCACTGTCCTTCACCCCCGCCACGCGCTTCAGCCAGCTCTCGTAGAGATCGCCCATCTGCGCGAGCATCGCGAGCACCGGCGTCGCCAGCGTCATCCGCAGCGGCAGGCCGTATTGCATGTGGAGCACCGCCGCGACCGCACTCGCGAGCACGACGCCACCGATCAACCCCGACCACGTCTTGTTCGGGCTGATCACCGGCGCGAGCTTCGGCCCGCCCAAGCTCCGTCCGGTGAAGAACGCGCCGATATCGCACGCCCACACCAGCGACAGCGCCCACAGCGTGAAGAGGATGCCCTCCTCCTGCCGCCGGATGATCATCAGTGCGAACACGGGGAGACCGCAATAGATGATACCCAACGCCAGCTTGGGTTTGCGCGTGGTGATGACGACGAAGAACGCGGCGCCCGCAAGCAGCCCCAGCGTGAAGAAATCATGGATCACGAGGATCAGCGACGCCGGCGCCATCAGCGCGAGCGGCACCGACAGCGCGAACTGCGTCATCCGCTTGGTCTTGGCGTCGACGCCCTGGAGCATCGACCATTCCGCCATCATGAACAGCGCGGCGACCACGCCGAGCACCCAGAACGCGATCCCGCCAAGCGTCAGCGCAAGGCTCGCCACCGCGATCATGCCGACGCTGGCGATCATCCGGAGCTGGAGATTGGACGGCGTACGCAAAGCCTGGTCGGGCGCCTTTTCAGGGTCGGTAAGGCTCACAGACCACCGTAGCGGCGCTGACGCTGACCGAACGCCGCGACCGCATCGGCGAGCGCGGCCGCATCGAAGTCGGGCCAGAGCGTGTCGACGAACAGGAGCTCCGCATACGCCGCCTGCCACAACAGGAAGTTCGAAAGACGCTGCTCGCCCGACGTCCGGATCATCAGATCCAGCGGCGGCAGGTCATGCGTATCGAGCTCCGCCTCGATCGTCGCCTCGTCGATGCTGGCAGGGTCGAGTGCACCATCGCGCGCGCGTTCCGCCAGTCGCCGTGCGGCGGTCACCAACTCGGCATGGGCGCCATAATTCAGTGCGATCGCGAGGATCGGACCGCTATTCCCCGCAGTCCGCGCAATGGCGTCGTCGACCATCGCGACCAGATCGGGTGAGAAGCTGTGGTAATCGCCGATCACCCGCAGCCGGACGTTCTCGCGCGCGAGTTCGTCCAGGTCGCTGCGGATGAAATGCCGCAGCAGCCCCATCAGGTCGCTGACCTCTTCGGCCGGACGCCGCCAGTTCTCCGACGAGAACGCATATAGCGTCAGCGCCTCGATCCCCATCGCGCGCGCCGCGCGCGTCACCTTGCGCACCGCCTCGACGCCGGCCTTGTGCCCGGCGAAGCGCGGGAGGAACCGCTTCTTCGCCCAGCGGCCATTGCCGTCCATGATGATCGCGACATGACGCGGCACCGCGCCGCCCGCAGGAACGGCGACCAGCGGCGCGGCAGAGGTAGCCCCGGCCGAAGCCCCCGCCGATGCAGCGCCGAATGCCCTCACTTGCCCAGGATTTCCTTTTCCTTGGCGGTCGCGGTCGCGTCGAGCTCGGCGATGATGCTGTCGGTCAGCTTCTGGACTTCGGTCTCGTGACGCTTGCGTTCGTCCTCGCCAAACACGCCCTTCTTCTCGTCGACCTTGAGCGAATCCATCCCGTCGCGGCGGACGTTGCGGACCGCGATGCGCGCCTTCTCGGCGTACTGGCCGGCGAGCTTGGCGAGCTCCTTGCGGCGTTCCTCGGTCAGGTCGGGGATCGGCAGGCGCAGCGTCTGGCCGTCGACGATCGGGTTGAGCCCGAGGCCGGCCGAGCGGATCGCCTTGTCGGTCGGGCCGACGTTCGACTTGTCCCAGACCTGCACCGACAGCATCCGCGGCTCGGGCGCCGAGACGGTCGCAACCTGGTTCAGCGGCATCGACGAGCCGTACACCGTCACCATCACCGGATCGAGCAGCGCGGTCGACGCGCGACCCGTGCGAAGCCCTGCGAGATCGCTCTTCAGCGCTTCGACGGCACCCGCCATGCGGCGTTCCAGGTCGGTCTTGTCGTATGCGGCCATCTTAAAGCTCCTGCTCGTTCTGGACGATCGTCGACACGCCATTACCGCTAAGCACCGCGGCAAGATTGCCGGGTTCGCGGATGTTGAAGACGACGATCGGGATGTTGTTGTCACGGCACAGCGCGATCGCGCTCGCGTCCATGACCTTGAGGTCGTCGGACAGCACGCGGCTGTACGTGACCGTTTCGTAGCGCACCGCGTCGGGGTGCGTCTTCGGGTCGGCGTTATACACGCCGTCGACCGAGGTGCCCTTGAACAGTGCATCGCACTTCATCTCGGCAGCCCGCAGCGCGGCGCCCGAATCGGTGGTGAAATAGGGGCTGCCGACGCCCGCCGCAAAGATCACGACGCGGCCCTTCTCCAGGTGGCGCTCGGCGCGACGACGGATGAACGGCTCGCACACCGACGCCATCGGGATCGCCGACTGGACACGCGTGTCAACGCCGATCTGCTCGAGCGCGTTCTGCACCGCGAGCGCGTTCATCACGGTCGCGAGCATGCCCATGTAATCGCCGGTCGCGCGGTCCATGCCGCGAGCGGCCCCCGCCATGCCGCGGAAGATGTTGCCACCACCGACGACGATGCAGATCTCATAGCCCTTCGCTTTGATGTCCGCGATCTCCTGCGCGACGCGCGCGGTGACGGTCGGATCGATCGAAAGACCCGACGGCCCCATCAGGACTTCGCCCGACAGTTTCAGCAGGATACGTTTGTAGCGCGGAGGCGTCATAAATCTCGAATTGTGATTGGCGGGGCGGCGCGGACCTTAGGCGGCGAGGCCCGGGATGTGAAGCGCTGTGCGGCGCGTGCATCGAAACTGGATGGAGATGAGACGGAAAATCGTCGGTCGCAGAAGCGCGCAACGGATAATTACCGTCATTCCCGCGGAAGCGGGAACCCATACTGGCTAATGCCTCGATGGATAACCGGCTCCGGAGTATATGGATCCCCGCCTGCGCGAGGATGACGGAGCAGCACCAAGGCTGCCCCGCGATCCTTCTCCCCTCGGGGAGAAGGTGGCCCGGTAGGGCCGGATGAGGGGGAGTGAGGTTCAAGACCTAGCCACTCCCCTCACCCTTCCCACCGCAAGCGCGGCGGGCCCCTTCCCTCTCCCCGGAGGGGCGAGGGAGAGAAGGTCAGCTTACGCCTGTGGCACGCCGCTCGCAGCAGCAACCTCGGCTGCGAAGTCGGACTGTTCCTTCTCGATGCCCTCGCCGAGCTGGAAGCGGACATAGTCCACCAGCTTGATCTCGGCGCCCGCATCCTTGCCGGCCTTGGCGACGACGTCGGAGATCTTGGTCTTGCCGTCCATCACGAACAGCTGGCTGACCAGAGCATGCTCCTTGCGGTACTTGGCGATACCGCCCTCGACCATCTTGGCGATGATGTCGGCAGGCTTGCCCGACTCGGCGGCCTTCTCGGTCGCGATGGCGCGCTCGCGCTCGATCTCGGACTCGTCGAGGTCGGCTTCGTTCAGCGCCTTCGGGAATGCCGCTGCGATGTGCATCGCGAGCTGCTTGCCGAGCGCCTGGAGAACCTCGTCCGAAGCCTCCGACTCAAGCGCGACGAGCACGCCGATCTTGCCGAGGCCGGGAGCCGCTGCATTGTGGATGTACGGAACGACCGCACCCTTGCTGACTTCCAGCGTACGCGACCGGCGCAGCGACTGATTCTCGCCGATCGTCGCGACGTTGTTCGTCAGGACTTCCTCGACGGTCTTGCCCGATGGCATCGCCTGCGACTTCAGCGCCTCGACGTCGCCGCCGGTTGCCAGAGCGATCTGCGTGACGTCACGGACGAACGACTGGAACTGGTCGTTCTTCGCGACGAAATCGGTCTCCGAATTGACTTCGACCGCTGCACCCTTGGTGCCCGACACGGCGACGCCGACCAGGCCCTCGGCCGCGGTACGGCTCGACTTCTTGGCGGCGGCTGCGAGCCCCTTGGTGCGCAGCCAATCCATTGCCTGCTCCATGTCGCCCGCGGTCTCGCTCAGCGCCTTCTTGCAATCCATCATGCCCGCGCCGCTCTTCTCGCGCAGATCCTTGACCATCGCTGCCGTGATATCGGCCATGTTTCTAATCCTTTTTAGGTCTGAATATGGTTGCGGGCGAGGCAGAGCTTTCGCCCTACCCCGCCCGCATGACGGTTCGGCGACGACGCTTATGCGTCGATCTGGCGCTCACCCTCGGCTGCGAATTCCGCAGCGGTATCGGCATTCGCGGTTGCCTGTGCCGTGTCAGCCGTGGCTTCGACGGTCGGCTCTGCGCTCAATGCTTCTTCCTTCGGCGGCTCGACCATCGCGCCGATGTCGGCACCGGTGCGGCGCTGCTGCTCCTGGCCGCCGCGCGTCGCTGCGATCGCGATCGCCTCGCAGTACAGGCGGATGGCGCGGGCTGCGTCGTCGTTCGCGGGGACCGGGAAGGCGATGCCGTCCGGCGACACGTTCGAATCGAGGATCGCGACGACGGGAATACCCAGCGTGTTCGCTTCCTTGATCGCCAGCTCTTCCTTGTTCGCGTCGATCACAAACATCACGTCGGGAATGCCGCCCATGTCGCGGATGCCGCCGAGCGAAAGCTCGAGCTTGTCCTTCTCGCGGGTAAGCTGAAGGACTTCCTTCTTGGTCAGGCCGACGGTGTCGCCCGACAGCATTTCCTCGAGCGTCTTGAGACGCTTGATCGAACCCGAGATGGTCTTCCAGTTGGTGAGCATGCCGCCCAACCAGCGATGGTTGACGAAGTGCTGGCCCGAACGACGCGCTGCGTCCGCGACGGGCTCCTGCGCCTGGCGCTTGGTGCCGACGAACAGGACCTTGCCACCACCGGCAACCGCCGACGAGACGAATTCGAGCGCGCGCGCGAACAGCGGCACGGTCTGCGAAAGGTCGAGGATATGGACGCCGTTACGGTCACCGAAGATGTAAGGCTTCATCTTGGGGTTCCACCGATGCGTCTGGTGGCCGAAATGCGCGCCCGTTTCGATGAGCTGCTGCATGGAGACGACTGGAGCCGCCATAGGGATATATCCTTCCGGTTGTGCCTCTGGGAAGCGGATGACGTCGTGGCCGAATGACCGTGACGCACCGGGCTATGATGCCTCCCATGCGGGGTTAGAGGCGCGGCCCTTAGCGTGACCTTGCGCGAATAGCAATTGCACAACGTCCGCTTGACTCAAGGAACGCAATGAGAACATAAAGGGCTCAGAGGGGAACAGATGTTCGACTCGGCGCGGAATCACCCCGGCATGACGGGATTCGAAATGCGACGAATGGAACGATGTTTCTGACCAAGTGTTTGCGGATATTAGGAATTTGTTCGCAACTCATAGGAAGGCGGACGTGATGTTGGTTCTGAGCTTCATGGTTTTTGCTGGTGCATTCGCGGTCGCGGGCATGATGATCGTCTCGTCGGTCGCGCCGCAGTGGGACCGTATCGTCCGTCTCGCGATGGGCAACGTCGAATCCGCGTTCCAGCCGCTCCGCACGCTGGCCGTTGCGGAGCGCCGGATTGCGGTCAGGCGCTGGGCTTCGACGTCGGCTCCGGTGCCCGCCCGCCGTTGGAACGCTGCCGCCTGATCTTTGCGTAACTCGCGATGCTGAACGGCATCGAGAGCAGGTAGAGCACGCAGATGATGCTGAGCGTATGCCATGGCGCGCTCACGATGGCGGCGCCGAGCAATACGACGAACGCGATGGCCTCGAACCGGATGTTGCTGCGGAGTTTTACCGAACTCCACGAATAGGTCGCGATACTCGACACCATCAGCAGCGCGACGAACGCGACCCAAGGCGCCACGAAATACGGCGACGCGAATTTGGGTTCATCGGTCCAGAACCAAAAGAACATCGGCATCAGCGCGAGTCCCGCGCCGGCTGGAGCCGGAACGCCGGTAAGGAAACCCGCGGACTTGTGCGGCTGGTGGCTCTCGTCGATCTTGGCGTTGAAGCGCGCGAGGCGCAGCGCGCAGAACACGGCGAGGATTAGCGAGCAGATCCAGCCGATGCGCGGCAACGCCGTGAGCGACCAGAGATAGACGATCAACGCAGGCGCGACGCCGAACGAGATCGCGTCGGACAGCGAATCGAGTTCGGCACCGAACCGGCTCTCACCGTGCAGCATCCGGGCAATCCGACCATCCAGGCCGTCAAGCACGCCCGCGACCATGATCATCGCGACGGCGCTTTCCCATTGTCCACCGATCGCGAACCGAACGCCGCTCAGGCCCGAACACAGGGCCAGCGCGGTAACGGCGTTGGGGGCGACAGCGCGCAATGGGAGCCCGCGCGGTGCCCGACGCGTGCGACCGAACCGCCCACGGCCTCGCTCTTCGATCGAGTCGTCGTCGATCCCGTCGCGATCGATCACTGGGCGATACCACCGACCGGAACGCCACCGACGCGACCGAGTACGGTCTCGCCCGCAATGCTGCGCTGGCCGAGGCAGACCTGCGGCACGACATGATCGGGTAGGTACACGTCGACCCGGCTGCCGAACCGGATCAGGCCGATGCGCTGGCCGACCGCGACCATGTCACCGGCCTTCACGAAGCCGAGGATGCGACGCGCCACGAGACCGGCGATCTGCGTGAAGCCGATCCGCATGCCGTGACGGTCCTCTACCACGAAGTGCTGGCGCTCGTTCTCGTCGCTAGCCTTGTCGAGGTCGGCGTTGAGAAACTTGCCGGAGATATAGACGACTTGCCGGATCGTGCCCGCGATCGGCGTGCGATTGATGTGCACATCAAACACCGACATGAAGATCGACACGCGCACCAGCGGCGCGTCGCCGAGGCCGTTTTCGCCGGCGAGCTCGCGCGGGATCGGCACGCGCTGGATCATCGTGATCAGTCCGTCGGCAGGGGCGACGATCAGGCCTTCGCCTTGGGGGGTGGTGCGGACCGGATCGCGGAAGAACGTCGCGACCCAGATCACGACGCCGACCATCGGCCAGAACAGCACATGGCTGACGATCGTCAGCAGCAGCGTGATGCCGGCCGCGATCGCGACGTATTTGTGGCCCTCCGGATGGACTGCGGGAAATCGCCATTTGACCGTGGAGGTCGTGACGGGCGGCTTGTCGAGCGATGCCATAACCTGCGGGTCTATCCGTGCAGGACGCGCGATACAACGATGAACCGGCTTTTCCTTGCGGGACCAGTGGTTGATCGTGGCGGCATGCTCCCCTAGACGCTCCCCAAACCCCTCCCCCGAAGGACCCGGATATGGCGAAGATCAAGGTAAAGAATCCGATCGTGGAGATCGACGGCGACGAAATGACCCGGATCATCTGGGAATGGATCCGCGAGCGCCTGATCAAGCCGTATCTCGACATCCAGCTCGATTACTATGATCTCGGCGTCGAGCATCGCGACGCGACCGACGACCAGGTCACGATCGATAGCGCGCTCGCCACGCAGAAGCACGGCGTCGCGGTGAAGTGCGCGACGATCACGCCCGACGAGCAGCGCGTGACCGAGTTCGGCCTGAAGAAGATGTGGAAGTCGCCGAACGGCACGATCCGCAACATCCTCGGCGGCACCATCTTCCGCGAGCCGATCGTGATCAAGAACGTGCCACGCCTGATCCCGGGCTGGACGCACCCGATCGTCGTCGGCCGTCATGCATTCGGCGATCAGTACCGCGCGACCGACTATCTGGTCCCCGGCCCCGGCAAGCTGCGCCTCGTCTTCGAAGGCGACGACGGCACGGTCATCGACCGTGAGGTATTCCAGTTCCCGTCGGCAGGCGTCGCGATGGCGATGTACAACCTCGACGATTCGATCCGCGATTTCGCGCGCGCATCGATGCATTACGGCCTCAACCTGAAGTGGCCGGTGTACCTGTCGACCAAGAACACGATCCTCAAGGCCTATGACGGCCGCTTCAAGGACCTATTCGCCGAGGTGTTCGAGGCCGAGTTCAAGGACAAGTTCAAGGAAGCCGGCATCGTCTACGAGCATCGCCTGATCGACGACATGGTCGCATCGGCGCTGAAGTGGAACGGCGAGTTCGTCTGGGCCTGCAAGAACTATGACGGCGACGTCCAGTCGGACCAGGTCGCACAGGGCTTCGGGTCGCTCGGCCTGATGACCTCGATCCTGCTGACCCCGGATGGCAAGACCGTCGAGGCCGAGGCGGCGCACGGCACCGTCACGCGTCACTTCCGCATGCACGAGCAGGGCAAGGCGACCTCGACCAACCCGATCGCGTCGATCTTCGCGTGGACCGGTGGCCTGAAGTATCGCGGCAAGTTCGACGACACGCCCGACGTCACCAAGTTCGCCGAGACGCTCGAGCGCGTCTGCGTCCAGACGGTCGAGAACGGCCACATGACCAAGGATCTCGCGATCCTGATCGGCCCCGACCAGCCCTGGATGACGACCGAGCAGTTCTTCGAGCAGGTGCGGTCGAACCTCGAGACCGAGATGGCCAACTGGGCATAAGCAAGGCGTAAGGGGGCCGTTCTCTCTTGAGAGAACGGCCCCCTTACCTCCGTCATGCCGGGCATGTTCCGGCATCCACCGTGTCGCACAATCGAGAGTATCGGATTTGCGGTGCCGTGAACCCCGGAACCAGTCCGGGGTGACGGAAGGAGCGCAACGCGGCGGACGATGAGTCCGTAGGGTATGGTTCTACCACGTTCCTCCCATCTACACCGGGGAACGGCCCCCCTCGCGAACGCGCAGTATTTCTTCCTGACAAATCCGTCATGCGTCCCCTAAGGTCGCACGCATGGCATTACGGCTCGACAATCAAGGTTTCAGCGACGCGCTCGTCATTCTCGGCGCGGCCGGGCTCGTCATTCCCGCGTTCGCGCGGTTCCGGGTCAGCCCGGTCATCGGCTTCATCCTGGTCGGTCTGCTGGTCGGCCCCGCCGGCTTGGGCTCACTCACCGGCTCTGCTCCGTGGCTCTATTACCTGACCATCTCGAACCCTGAATCGATCGAACCGTTCGCCGAGTTCGGGATCATCCTGCTGTTGTTCTCGATCGGTCTCGAACTCTCGTTCAAGCGCTTGTGGTCGATGAAGCGGCTCGTGTTCGGCACCGGTGCCGCCGAACTGATCGGCTCGGCGCTGATCATCGGCACCGCGCTCCACTTCATCGGCCAGGAATGGGCCGGCGCGATGGGGCTCGGGTTCGCACTCGCGCTCTCGTCCACCGCTTTGGTCCTGCCGTTGGTAGGCACTACCGGCGCGGTCGGGCGGGGTGCGTTCGCGATGCTGTTGTTCGAGGATCTGGCGCTCGTCCCGATCATCTTCGTGCTCGGTGCGCTGGCGCCGACAGCGAGTGCGGACGGCTGGTCGAACATCGCCGGTGTCGCGCTGCGCGGCGGACTGACCGTCGTCGCAATGTATATCGGCGGGCGGGTCGTCCTGCCCCGGCTGTTCGGGCAGGCCGCGCGCACCAAGGGCCCTGAGTTGTTCCTGGCCGCGTCGCTGCTGGTGGTTATCGTCGCCAGCGTCGCGACGACCGCCGCGGGGCTGTCGCCGATCGTCGGCGCGCTGCTGGCCGGGTTGCTGATCGCCGAGACCGAATATCACAGCGAGGTCGAGGTCATCACCGCGCCGTTCAAGGGGCTCGCGCTCGGCGTATTCCTGATCACCGTCGGTATGAGCCTAGACCTACGGCTAATCGCGCAGAACTGGCCGTCGCTGCTGCTCGCGGTGTCGGGCGTGGTGGCGACCAAGGCGATCGTCACGTTCCTGTTCCTGCGCGTCGCCAATTCGCGACGCGGTGTTGCGGCGGAGACGGGCCTGCTGATGGGCAGCCCTTCCGAGACCACGCTGATCGTGCTCGCCACGGCTGCACAGGCGCAGCTGATCCTGCCGTCGACCGCGTCGTTCTGGCAGACCGTTACCGCGATCGGCCTGACGATCACGCCGTTGCTGGCGAAGCTCGGCCGCACCGTCTCGCGCCAACTCGAAAGCCGGTCGGGTGCTGATGCCGGGGATATCGAGATCGACGACGATGGGCCGGGAACGGTCGTCATCGGCTTTGGTCGCGTCGGCCGGATGGTGGCGGACATGCTGGCCGTCCACGGGCAGAAGTACGTTGCCGTGGAGGCGGATATCGATTCGGTCGAAGCCGCGCGGGCGCAGGGGCATCCGGTGCTGTTCGGCGACGTCGCGCGCGCGGAACTGGTCGACCGGCTGAAGCTTCATACCGCCAAGGCGCTGATCCTGACGATGGACGATCCGGTGCTGACGGTGCGGCTTGCACGGCGGGTGCGGGCGCTGGCGCCGGACTTGCCGATCGTGGCGCGTGCGCGGGATACGGCGCATGCTGCGGAGCTGTACCGCGCTGGCGTGACGGATGCCGTGCCGGAGACTTTGGAGAGTTCGTTGCAGTTGGCGGAGGCGGTGCTCGTCGATCTTGGGGTGGCCATGGGGCCGGTGATCGCGTCGATCCATGAGAAGCGTGATGAGCTTCGGCAGGAGATCAAGGCGGCGGCGGATATGATTGCCGAGCCGCGGATTCGCAGGGCCAAGCGGACGCCTCGGGCGGCCTAACCCCCCTTCCCGCGCGGCGTTTGTTCTCCCGCGAAGGCGGGAGACCAGTCTGGGCCCCCGCCTTCGCGGGGGAACACCATTGGCTCAGGCAACCTTACCCCAAATCCTGCCCCCCCGGCGAAGGCCGGGGCCCAGTTGGAAGGGTGGTCGTAACGGAGGGCTGCCCTCCATTATCTTCGTTTTCCCAATTGGGCCCCGGCCTTCGCCGGGGTGTGGCCATGGTGTGATAGCTCTGCGCGCGCGCTCCTCTTGCCCTCACCCTTCTCAAGGCAAAGGCGCCACGGGGCCCTTCCCTCTCCCGGTGGGAGAGGGCCAGGCAAAAGGGAGGTTGGGTAGGGCTAGGCCAACAAGCCGCTACTTCAACCTGCGACTACGGCCTCGCGACTCTTCATCAGCGGCTGGATACGCGTCCCGAATGCTTCAACGCCTTCCAAAAAGTCGTCGAACGTCAGCAACACGCCGCCGGTGTTGGGAACCGCGGCCATCTCGTCGAGCATCCGCGCGACGCTTTCGTACGAGCCGACCAGCGTGCCCATGTTGATGTTGACCGCGCCTTCGGGGGCGGCGAGCTGGCGGACGTTGGTGTCCGTGTTGTGCGTGTCCTTCGCGCCCTGATCGATCAGCCAGGCGATCGCGTCGACGTCGACGCCGGCGTTATAGTGCTGCCACTTCGCCATCGCGTCGTCGTCGGTTTCGGCTGCGATAATCATGATCAGGACGAAGATCTGCACATCGCGGCCGGTTTTCGCGGTCGCTGCGGCTAGCCGCTCGTTGTTAAAGGCGAAGGCGGTCGGGGTGTTGACGCCCTTCCCCAGACAGAACGCGTAGTCGGCCCATTTCGCCGAGAACGCCAAGCCGTCCTCAGACGAACCCGCGCAGATGATCTTCATGTCGCCGGTCGGCTTGGGCCAGACGCGGCAGTCGGTCATCTGGTAATAGTCGCCCTTGAAGTCGGACGTCCCCTCCCCCCACAGCTCGCGGAGGATGTGGGCGTATTCGTCGAGCATCTTGTAGCGATTGCGGAAATGCTCGTCGCCGGGCCACATGCCCATCTGCGTATATTCGGGCGGCTGCCAGCCGGTGATGAGGTTGAGGCCGAACCGCCCGCGGCTGATCGAATCGATCGTGTTGCACATGCGCGCAGCGTAGGCAGGCGGGACGAGCAGCGTAGCGCAGGTGGCGTAGATCTTGATCTTCTCGGTGACGGCGGCGAGCCCGGCCATCAGCGTGAAGCTCTCAAGGCCGTAATCCCAGAACTCGGTCTTGCCGCCGAAACCGCGCAGCTTGATCATCGAGAGCAGGAAGTCGAGGCCGTGCTTCTCGGCGGCCTGCGCGATCGCCTTGTTGAGGTCGAAACTCGGTTTGTATTGCGGCGCGTTCTCGCTGATCAGCCAGCCGTTGTTGTTGATGGGCACGAAGACGCCGACCTGCATATGCCGCTCCTATTCGCCGTCGAGCCAGTCGAGCAGCCACATGTTGAAATGCTCCGCGCGCGTCACGTTGCAGGCGTGCGCCCCCGCCGCCATCCGCGCAAGCTGCGCGCCGGGGATGCCGGCGGCAAGCTTCTCGGACGCGGACGGCGGCACAAGCATGTCGTCGTCGGAGGCCACCACGAGCGTCGGCACGCGGACTTCGTCGAGCCGACCGGCGATGTTGAACCGGCGGACCGCCGCCACGCGCCGCTGGATCATCTCGACGCCGGGGAAATGCGCCAGCATCGCCTCCTCCTCGTCCTGAATCCGGTCATGGTGATCCGATATCCATTGCGGAGGGTATAGGAACAGCGGTTGCGCATGGAGATACGCGCGGGGGCCGCTATCGCGCAGCAACGCGAGACGCGTGTCGAAGCAACGCGCGGTGTGCGGGTCGAGCTTGGCCCAGCCGTTGATGACGACGAGGCGTTCGAGCCGTTCGGGTGCGGCCAACGCCAGGGCCAGGCCGATATGGCCGCCGAGCGCGTGGCCGATGAAGGTGCACGTCTCGAGGCCGATCGTGTCCATCAGCGCGACGACGTCGGCGGCCATCGCCTCCACGGTCAGGTCGCCGGGAACATCGCGGTCGGAACGCCCGGTACCCCGGTGGTCGTAGGTAATGACGCGATGGCGCGTGCCCAGCGCTGCCAGATTAAATTGCCAGTAGCTGCCCAAGCCGCCGAGGCCGCTCGACAAGAGGATCGCCGGGCCGTCGGGCTGGCCGTGCTGCTCCCAGTGGATGCCGCCTGCGATCCCCATCAGGCGAGGTGCGCGATGCTGGCGATCTCAACGAGGCAGTCTGGTTTCACCAGCTCGGTCTTGATGCAGTAGCGCGCGGGCTTGGGGCCGGGGAAATACTCGGCGTAGACCGTGTTGAAGGCGGCGTAGTCGGCGAGGTCCTTCAGGAAGATGTGGTTGAAGGCGACGTCGGCCAGCGTCGCGCCGGCGCCCTCGAGCGTGGTCTTGATGGTGTCGAGGACGGCACGGGTCTGGGCGGCAGCGTCACCGACGTGGAGGACCGTGCCGCCTTCGCCCAACGCCAGCACACCCGACACGTAGACCGTGTTGCCGGCCTTCGCAGCTGCGGAATACGGGGCGATCGGGGTCGGGAACTGGGGTGGGTTGATGGCTTCGAACGGCATCTAATTTCCTTTCACGTCATCGCCGTTCCCCCGCGGAGGCGGGAGTCCAGGGTTGCGGGCGGTATCGTTCGCGATGCCTGGGCCCCCGCGTTTGCGAGAGAACCAGGAAGATTCACTTCGGCAACTGCCCGAACGAGCCGCAGAAATCGCCAACGGTGCTGACCCAGCCGAAGAACTTCTCGACATTGTAGACGGTGGCCGCCTGCATCTCGGGCGGCCCGAGATGGTGCGTCGCGTCCTCCAGCATCACGCCGAAATATTCGAGGTGGAAGCCGTCGCGCAGCGTGCTCTCGACGCAGACGTTGGTAGCGATGCCGACGAAGACGATATTGCGGATGCCGCGCGAGCGCAGGATGCTGTCGAGCTGCGAGTTGAAGAACGCGCTGTAGCGGGTTTTCTGCACGCGGATGTCACCGGGTTGGGGCGCGAGCGCGTCGACGATCTCGTAGTCCCAGCCGCCGCGGGCGAGGAACTGGCCTTGGAGTTCGGGACGAGCGCGCATGGTCTTGAGCGCGTTGGACTTGTGCCAGTTGGGCGAGCCCGGGCCGCCGGCCTCGACATAGTCTGGGTCCCAGCCGTTCTGGAGGAACACGACCGGCATTTTCGCCGCGCGGGCGGTGTCGAGGACCTTGGCGATCTGGGCGATCGTGCCGGCCGAGCCTGCGATGTCGAAGCCCGCCGTGTCGACGTAGCCGCCGGGGGAGGCGTAGGCGTTCTGCATGTCGATGACGACGACCGCGGTTTCGGCGGGATCGAGGCGGAGCGCTTCCGGCCGTGCAGGCAACGTGACGGCGTTCGCCTCGTTTGCGCCGGTACGGATGATCGGGGGGGCGGCTGTCATGGGCACAAGCTGCCGGATCGTGGGAATTGTGCAAGTGCGAAATGAAGGGTGCGGTGTGGAGCATTCTCCCTTTCCCTGGAAGGGAGGGGTTGGGGGTGGGTCGGGTTCCGTATCAGGAGACATTGCACCATGAGCGGGCCGACCCACCCCCGGCCCCTCCCTTCCAGGGAGGGGGGAAGTCAGGCGGCCGCCAGTGCGAAATCCTTGAAGCGTTCGCGCAGGGCGGTCTTCAGCAGCTTGCCCGTCGCGGTGTGTGGCAGGTCGTCGACGAACACGATCGCGTCGGGTAGCCACCATTTGGCGACGTGCTTTGCCAGGTGGTCGCGGATCTCGGCTTCTCCGACGTCGCTGCCGGGTTTGCGCACTACAAGCAACAGCGGGCGCTCGTCCCACTTCGGGTGGTGGATGCCGATCGCTGCAGCCTCCGCGACGCCCTGACAGCCGACCGCGGCGTTCTCCAGGTCGACCGAGCTGATCCATTCGCCGCCGGACTTAATGACGTCCTTCGAGCGGTCGGTGATCTGCATTGTGCCATCCGCGTGAAGCATCGCGACGTCGCCGGTGTCGAACCAGCCGTCCGCATCCACCGCATCTTCGTCGGCGCCAAAATAGCGTTGGACTACCCAAGGGCCGCGGACCTGCAACCGGCCGGCGACCTTGCCGTCACGGGCCAGGACAGTGCCCTCGTCATCGATGATGCGGAGTTCGATGCCGAAGGGGATACTCCCCTGCTTGCCGACGAGGTCGAGTTTCTCGTCGTGGGTCATGTCGTCCCAGTGTGGCGGCGCGAAGCCGGCGGTGCCGATCGGCGAGGTTTCGGTCATGCCCCAGAGGTGCTTGACGGTGGCGCCCATGCCCATGATCCGCTCGATCATCGCGCGGGGGGCCGCCGAGCCGCCGATCGTTACCTGCTTAAGATGGCGCGGGGCATCGCCGGATGCTTCCATGTGGCCGAACATCGCGAGCCAGACGGTCGGCACGCCGGCGGAGTGCGTGACCTTCTCGTCGTTCATCAGCCGGCACAGCACGGCCGGATCGTTGACCGCGGAATAGACGACCTTCGCGCCCGACAGCGCGCAGGCGAACGGCAGGCCCCAGGCTGCAGCGTGGAACATCGGCACGACCGGGAGCACGACGGCGTTGGGCGAGAGATCGAACACCCACGGCGCGACCTCGGCCATCGCGTGGATCATGGTCGAGCGGTGGGTGTAAAGGACGCCCTTCGGATTGCCGGTGGTGCCGCTGGTGTAGCAGAGCATGCAAGGCTCGCGCTCGGGGCCTTCGACCCACGCGTAGTCGCCGTCCTGGGCGTCGAGCAGCGCCTGGAAGCCGTCAGGTCCCAGGTCGTCGAAGCAGATGTAGTGGCGGATGCTGCCCCATTGCCCGCGGAGGCGATCGACGAGCGGCTGGAATGCCTTGTCGTAGAGCATCACGCGGTCTTCGGCGTGGTTGGCGATGTAGACGAGTTGTTCGTCGAACAGCCGCGGATTGATCGTTTGTATCACGCCGCCCATGCCGATCGTGCCGTACCAGGCGACGAGGTGATGCGCGTGGTTCATCGCCAGCGTCGCGACCCGGTCGCCGGGCACCACCCCGAGTTTTTCAAGCGCTTGGGCCAGTTTGCGGGCGTCGCGCGCGATACCGGCCCAGTTGGTGCGCGTCTCGCGACCATCGGCCCAGTAGCTGACCAGCTCCCGCGCGCCATGCTCGCGCGCGGCGTGATCGATCAGCCTGGGAACACGAAGCTCGAAATCCTGCATTCCACCCAGCATTCATGCTCTCCCAAGCAGTTAACCGACCAGAGCGAGCCTCGTTTCCGAGGTCTTCATCTCCACCTTGGCGACACCGTGCAACGACTCGATGTGCTCGACAAGCTCTCCGTCGAGCAGGAAGTCGCGACCCAGCAGGATGCAGACCTCGCCGTCGGGCAGCTTCGCACGGACGCGAACCTCGCCGCGCGCGCCGCGATGCTCCGCGAGCAGCGAGGCGAGGCCGGCAAACGCGCTCATCTCGGAGATCGTCACGACCACCTGGAAGCGCGCGAGGTTGGCGAGGCCTTCGAACGGCTGGATACGCTTGATACTGACGCGCGGCGTGTCCTCGCCGGGCTTGCGATCGAGCTCGACGGTGATGAGCCCGCAGCCGCCGGCCTTTGCTGCCTCTTCGAGATCCTTCGATACCTGGTCGTCGAAGCAGGTCGCCATGAACTGGCCGCTGGCGTCGGAGCATTGCGCCATCATGAAGCGCTTGCCGCGTGCGGACGTGCGATAGCGCGCGTCCTCGACCAGCACCGCCATCGTCGCGCCGGCGCGGCTGCCGTCGTCGGGGATGTTGAGCTCGGACAGTGCGGTGTAGGCGCGGGCGCCATGGCTGACCGCGATGTGGCGATGCCGATCGACCGGGTGTGCCGAGAAATAGAAGCCAAACGCCTCCTTCTCCTGGTCCATGCGCTGGCTTAGCGTCCAGCGGACCGACGGCGGCAGCTTGATCGCGTCGCCTGCGGGCTCGGCGTCACCGAACAGGCCGCCCTGCCCGCTGGTCTTCTGTTCGTGCGTGCGGGCGGCGATCGCGAGGATCGTCTCGGCGGTGGCGTGGATGCCGGCGCGGTTCTGGTCGAGACCGTCGAAGGCACCGGCGGCGGCGAGAGTTTCGAGCTGGCGCTTGTTGAGTAGGCGCGGGTCGACTCGCTTGGCGAGGTCGTCGAGGCCCGCGAACGGGCCGTTCTGGACGCGCTCGACGATGAGCTTCTCCATCGCGCCTTCGCCGACGCTCTTGAGGGCGCCTAGCGCGTAGCGAACAGCAAGATTGTTTCCCCGCGAAGGCGGGGACCCAGTCTGGGCACCCGCCTTCGCGGGTGAACACTCTGCTGGTTGGGCGTCAGCATCCGCCAAGACCTCGACGTCGAACTCGGCTTGGCTCGCGTTGATGCAGGGCGGCAATGCGGTGATCCCGAGACGGCGCATGTCATCGGTGAAGATCGCGAGCTTGTCGGTCTGGTGCAGGTCGTAGCACATCGAGGCGGCGAAGAATTCGTGCGGGTGGTGCGCTTTCAGCCACGCGGTCTGGTAGGCGAGCAGCGCGTAAGCCGCCGCGTGGCTCTTGTTGAAGCCATAGCCGGCGAACTTGTCGATCAAGTCGAACAGCGCGTTCGCCTCGGCCTTCTTGATGCCGTTGACGCTCAGGCAACCCTCGACGAACCCCGCGCGCTGCGCGTCCATCTCGGCCTTAACCTTCTTGCCCATCGCGCGCCGCAACAGATCCGCGCCGCCGAGCGAGAAGCCGGCCAGCACCTGCGCGGCCTGCATGACCTGCTCCTGATAGACGAAGATCCCGTAGGTCTCGGACAGGATCGGTTCGAGCAGCGGGTGGGGGTAGTCGATCGCCTCGGTGCCGTTCTTGCGGCGGCCGAACGACGGGATGTTGTCCATCGGGCCCGGTCGATAGAGCGACACGAGCGCGATGATGTCGCCGAAATTGGATGGGCGGACGGCCGACAGCGTGCGGCGCATGCCCTCCGACTCGAGCTGGAACACGCCGACCGTGTCGCCCTTTTGCAGGAGCGCGTAGACACCCGCATCGTCCCATTCGAGCGCCTCGAGATCGACCGTAACGCCGCGCTTGGCGAGCAGTTGCACCGCCTTCTGAAGCACCGACAGCGTCTTCAGCCCGAGGAAATCGAACTTCACGAGGCCGGCGCCCTCGACATATTTCATGTCGAACTGCGTGACTGGCATGTCGGACCGCGGATCGCGGTAGAGCGGGACGAGCTGTGCAAGCGGTCGATCGCCAATCACGACGCCGGCGGCGTGCGTCGACGAGTGACGCGGCAGGCCCTCCAGCTTCATCGCCAAGTCGAGCAGCTTCCGCACGCCGTTGTCGTTGGCGTATTCCTTCGCCAGTTCGCCGACGCCGTTGAGCGCGCGTTCCAGCGTCCAGGGATCGGTCGGGTGGTTCGGGACCAGTTTGGCGAGACGATCGATCTGGCCGTAGCTCATCTGCAGCACGCGACCGGTGTCCTTGAGCACCGCGCGCGCCTTCAGTTTTCCGAAGGTGATGATCTGCGCGACCTGATCGCGGCCGTATTTCTCCTGGACGTAGCGGATCACCTCCACGCGGCGGGTTTCGCAGAAATCGATGTCGAAATCGGGCATCGACACGCGTTCCGGGTTCAGGAAGCGCTCGAACAGCAGGCCGAGCTTGATCGGGTCGAGATCGGTGATCGTCAGCGACCAGGCGACGACCGAGCCTGCGCCCGAGCCACGGCCCGGGCCGACCGGGATGTCGTGATCCTTCGCCCATTTGATGAAGTCGGCGACGATCAGGAAATAGCCGGGGAAGCCCATCTGGACGATCACGTCGACCTCGAACGCGAGCCGCTTGCGGTAGACATCGCGCCAGCCGTCCTCACCCTCACCGTGGAGTTCGGTGATGCGGGCTAGGCGTGCTTCGAGACCGGCTTCGGCGTCGTCGCGGAGGAGCTTGGCCTCGCCCTCGATATCGCCGGCGAGGCTGGGGAGGATCGGCTTGCGGTACGGTGCCATCACCGCGCAGCGCTGGGCGACGACGAGCGTGTTCGCGATCGCCTCGGGCAGGTCGGCGAACATCTCGTGCATCACCGGCGCGGGCTTCATCCACGCTTCGGGGCAACTGCGGATGCGGTCCTCGGTCTCGACATAGGTCGAGTGCGCGATGCAGAGCATGGCGTCGTGCGCGTCGCCGAACGCGCTCTCGGTGAAGCAGCACGGGTTGGTCGCGACAAGCGGCAGGTTGCGCTCATAGGCGATGTCGATGAGGTCGGTTTCGGCCGCCATCTCGATCGCGTCGTTGCGGCGCGAGAGTTCGATGTAGAGGCGGTCGCCGAACAGGCCTTGCAGGCGGTCGAGATAGGCGCGGGCGCGGTCGGGCTGGCCTTCCGCGAAGAGGCGGGCGAGGCCGCCTTCGCCGCCTGCGGTGAGCGCGATCAGGCCGTCGGTGTGGCGTTCGAGCGCGGCGAAGTCGACATGCGCGGGCATCTCGATCGGGCGGTCGAGATGCGCCATCGAGACGAGTGCGCAGAGGTTGTCGTAGCCGGTCATGTTCTGCGCGTAGAGCGCGAGCCAGTCGAACTGCGTCGCGACGCCGTCGGGCATATCGGGGCGACCGACGCCGAGCATGACTCCGATGATCGGCTGGACGCCGTCCTTCTTGGCGGCGTCCGAATACGCCATCGCGGCGTAGAGCCCGTTGCGATCGGTCAGCGCGGCGGCGGGGAAGCCCAGCGCGCGCGCCTGCTTGGCGATCGCTTTCGGATCGATGGCGCCGTCGAGCATGGTGTAGCAGGAGAAAACGCGGAGGGGGACGTAACCGGAATGCATCGACCGGAGGTAGGCGCTGCGGCGTGATTCGACCAGCCGGGATGAGTCCGATCGGAACCGAGGACACGACGAGCCGTTGCGGCGGGGACTTCTGGGAGCACTCTTCATGACCGATCCACGCGGGCGTTTTGCCGATACCGAAACCACAGCTGCAGGAACGCCGCGCGCTGGCGCCGGCTGGGGGTGGATGCTGGCTTACGGCGTGCTGTCGGTGGTACTCGGGATCATGGCGTTCGCGTCGCCGTTTTCCGCGACCTATGCCGCGACTTTGGTGATCGGGGCGTTCCTGATTGCCGCCGGGATCGTGTCGATCGTGTCGGGGTTTGCCGGCAGGGGGCATGAGGGACGCGGCTATGCGATCGGGTTTGGGCTGGTGTCGCTGGTGATCGGGCTGATCATGGCGTTCGAGCCGGCGACGGGGGCTATTTCGCTGACGTTGCTGATCGCGGTTTGGCTAGGTGTTCGCGGGGCGCTGGAGATCGGGCTTGGGGCGCGGTTTCGGCGTGGCAAGTGGCTGATGATCGCGCTGGGTGTTGTGAACATCGTATTGGCGGTGATCGTGCTGGCGACGCTGCCTTGGTCGGCGTTGACCTTGCCGGGGTATGTGCTGGGGATCAGTTTCTTGTTTGGTGGGGTTACCTCGGTTGCTTCGGCACTCGCGCACAAGAAGGGCGCGCCGGCGTTTTCGGTTTGACGCCTAGTGTGTTCTCCCGCGAAGGCGGGAGTCCAGTCTGGGCCCCCGCCTTCGCGGGGGAACATGCTTGCTTCGGGATACGCCAGCTTATCCCCTTACACACTACCCCGGCGAAGGCCGGGGCCCAGTTGGGAGACATTGCTAACTGAAGTCTGCGCTTCGTTACTGCGACCTTTCCAACTGGGCCCCGGCCTTCGCCGGGGTGGTGCCGGGTGTGGGGTGGGCTTCTACAGCAGCTTCTCGATATCCTTGCGGATGTCCTCGGGCTTGGTGGTTGGGGCGTAGCGGTCGACGACCTCCCCATCGCGCCCAACCAGGAACTTGGTGAAGTTCCACTTGATCGCCTTCGATCCCAGCACGCCCGGCGCATCCGACTTCAACCGCTCGAACAGCGGGTCCGCCCCTGCCCCGTTGACGTCGATCTTCGCGAAGACCGGAAACGTCACGTCGTAGGTCAGCGTGCAAAAATTGGCGATCTCGGCCGCGTCACCCGGCTCCTGCCCGCCGAACTGGTTGCACGGGAACGCGAGCACTTCGAAACCTCGATCGGCATAATCGCGATGGAGTGCTTCGAGTCCGTCATATTGGGGGGTGAAGCCGCATTTCGACGCAGTGTTTACGATCAGTAGCACCTTGCCATGATAGGGTTCGAGCGAAGCCGTGGTCCCGTCGGCGGTCTTCACGGTGAAGTCGGTGATCGCTGTCATGGGCGGTCCTCCAGTTAGGCGGGATGTCGGGCCAGCAGATACGCCAGGTTCTGACGCACGCCGGGCCATTCGTGGCGGAGGATGCTGTAGACGACGGTGTCGCGCAAGCGGCCGTTGGCCATCACCTGATGCCCGCGCAGCACGCCGTCGCGCTTAGCGCCCAAGCGTTCGATCGCGCGCTGGGAGTTCTTGTTGAGCGAATCGGTGCGGATCTGAACGCATTCGCAGCCGAGGGCATCGAAGGCGTGCGTCAGCAGCATGAGCTTGGCCTCGGTATTGACGCCGGTGCGCTGTACGGATTTGGCGTAGAAGGTGCCGCCGATCTCAAGCCGCTTGTTGCCCTCGTTCATCCGCATGAAGCGCGTAGTGCCGATAACGGTCCCGCCAGCCACTACCGCGAACAACCGCGCCCGCCCGAAATCCTGCTCACGCAACGCTGCGGCGAGCCAGCGGTCGGGCGCCTTCATCATCGCGACGTTGGCGTAGAATGTGTCCCAGAGGTTGTCCGCCGACGCCGCCGCGACCAGCGCGTCCATGTCGTCGGCGACCAGCGGGCGGAGCGTGACGTGACGCCCGGTGAGCGTCGGCGTCTCGCCCCAGGTCACGCCAGCCGTCCCTCGTGCAGTCGCAGCACGCGGTCCATGCGCGCCGCGAGCCGCTCGTTGTGCGTCGCGACCACGGCGGCCGTTCCCTGTTCGCGGACAAGCCGGATGAACTCGGCGAAGACGATGTCGGCGGTATGTTCGTCGAGATTGCCGGTCGGCTCGTCCGCCAGCACCAGCGCGGGCTTGTTGGCGAGGGCGCGGGCGACCGCGACGCGCTGTTGCTCGCCGCCGGAGAGCTGGCTCGGACGGTGCGTCAGGCGGTGGCCGAGCCCGAGCTGGGTCAGCAATTCCGCTGCTCGCCGGTCCGCCTCGACCCGAGTGGCGCCGTGGACGAGTTGCGGGAGGACGACGTTCTCCGTCGCGTTGAAGTCCGGCAGCAGGTGATGGAACTGGTAGACGAAGCCGAGGCTGTCGCGGCGTACCACGGTGCGCTCATGCGCGTTGAGCTTGGCCGCCTCGGTACCCGCGATCCGGATCGATCCCTGGAAGCCACCCTCGAGCAGGCCGACGGCTTGCAACAGCGTCGACTTGCCCGACCCCGACGGCCCGAGCAGCGCGACGATCTCGCCCGGCGCGATCGCGAGGTCGACGCCGCGCAGGACGTCGATGGTCGCGCCACCCTGCGTGAAGCTCTTGGTCAGTCCGCTGGTCTGGAGGACATAATCGTCGAACTTCTCGATCTGGCGATCGATTTTGAGGCCTTCATTCATAACGCAGCACCTGCACGGGGTCGGTACTCGCCGCTTTCCAGGCCGGATAGAGCGTTGCGAGGAAGCTGAAGACGAGCGCCATCAGCGCGATCACGACGATCTCGACGGGGTCGGTCTTCGACGGGAGTTCGGTGAGGTAGCGGATCGACGGATCCCACAGATTCTGGCCGGTGAGGAGCTGGACGAAATTCACCACGCCCTGTCGGTAGAACAGGAAGATAAAGCCGAGCACGAGCCCCGCGACCGTCCCGAGCGCGCCGATGGTGGTGCCGACGACGATGAAGATCCGCATCATCGAGCCGCGCGTCGCGCCCATCGTGCGTAAAATCGCGATGTCGCGCGTCTTGGCGCGGACCAGCATGATCAGCGACGAGAGGATGTTGAACACCGCGACCAGGATGATGATCGACAGCACGGTGAACATCGCGACGCGCTCGACCGCGAGTGCCTCGAACAGCTGCGCGTTCATCGTCCGCCAGTCGGCGATCACCGCGTTGCCGCCGATCTTGTCCGCGAGCGGCTTCAGGATCTCGCCGACGCGGTCCGCATCGACCGTCTTTAGCTCGACCATGCCGGCCGCGTCGCCCATCAGGAGCAGCGTCTGCGCATCCTCGATCGGCATGATGATGTACGCCTTGTCATAGTCGTACACACCGATCTCGAAGATCGCGCCGACCGTGTAGCTGACGATCCGCGGGACGGTGCCGAACGGCGTGGTCTGGCCTTGCGGGCTGAACAGCGAGATCTCCGAGCCGACCTGCGCACCGAGCGACTCGGCGAGGCGCGAACCGATCGCGATGCGCCCGGACCCCTGCGTGATCGACTGGAGCGAGCCCATGATCACCTTGTTGCTGATCGTCGAATTGCGCCGGATGTCGTCGACGCGCATGCCGCGCACCAGCACCGCCTCGGCACGGCCGTTATAGGTGGCGGCAAGCGGCTGTTCGATCAGCGGCAGCGCGCTGGTAACGCCCGGCGTCTTCTGCGCCTGCGCGACGATCTCGCGCCAGTCGGGCAACTTGCCGCCGACGCCCTGCACCACCGCATGGCCGTTGAGCCCGACGATCTTGTC
This sequence comes from Sphingomonas sp. OK281, assembly GCF_900115295.1. Classification (GTDB taxonomy): domain Bacteria; phylum Pseudomonadota; class Alphaproteobacteria; order Sphingomonadales; family Sphingomonadaceae; genus Sphingomonas. The sequence goes on from NZ_FOVZ01000004.1 coordinate 30,705, forward strand.
GAAGAGCTCGGCGCGGAAGCCGTTCATCACGCTCATCACGATCACCAGCGCGGCGACGCCGAGCATCACCGCGACCAGGCTGATCGAGGCGACGAGGAAGATGAAGGCCTCGCCCTTGCCCGGCAGCAGATAGCGGCGGGCTATCATCCGTTCGTAGCGGGACAGGATCATGGGCGGCCAGGTTCGATCGTTAGGGATAGAGTGCAGCGGCTCTAGGACGCGGCCCGTTGCGAGGCAACCGTCGGGCCTGCGCGTCAGGCGCGTACGCGGGGAGCGGCGGTCGCCTCGTATCGGACCGGATAGTCCCGATCCGGAAGTGTCTAGATTGGTCTGTTGCGTAATCGCCACAGGCGCAGTTCAATCGTGAGCCGCCCCACGCAAAGACCGTGACAAAATCAACGGACATAACTAGCAACAAACTCGCTGAGACACAGGCAACGGCCGTGGTTCGGGGACTGCTTTTCCGCTCCGTCGCAAGACGAGATGCGAGAGCAAAAAAATGGGGGCTGACGAGCGATCGTCACGCAGGCGCCCGGATCGGCAACGGTCCGGGCGTTTGCTTGTCCGGCATGGTTCACCGCAGCGATCTATACTTTGCGACATCTTCCGCAGCAGTGATCCACGCCGATATCACGCCGTTATTCCGGTGAAAGTCGGGACCTGAAACCAAACAGATCCGCTGGTCTTTCTGGATTTCGACATTCGTTCGCGTGGAGGGAGCGTGAAGTTTGCGCCAAACGCCGTGCAGCGAACTGCGGCGCCCCGTAACGACAGCACCACGAGCGAGCGCCCAGAGGGGCGATTATCCAGCGATGTCAGAAAGTAATGGCGGAGAGGGTGGGATTCGAACCCACGGTACCCTCGCGGGTACGCCGCATTTCGAGTGCGGTACGTTCGACCACTCTGCCACCTCTCCGCAGGTCATCCGAAGCTCTGCGAACAGCGCCTCCGATCGGTCGAAGCGCGGCCTCTAATGAAGTGCTCCTGGCGATGCAAGAGGGTTTTGGGGCCTCATGCACTGCTCGACGCGTTTTCCTTGTGCAGCGCAAAACACACCTTAGATTGGGAGATATGCCCCGACACGACAGTATCGCTCACGACATCACCCGCCCGATCGTGCCCGCCGAGGTGGTCGCACCGCCGGTCTCGCATGCGAATTTCTCGATCGGTGACGTCGTGCGGCACCGGCTGTTCGACTTTCGCGGCGTGATCTTCGACGTCGACCCGGTGTTTGCGAACAGCGACGAGTGGTATGCGGCGATTCCCGAGGACATTCGCCCTCGGAAGGATCAACCCTTCTATCACCTGCTCGCCGAGAACATGGAGTCGAGCTACGTCGCGTATGTGAGCCAACAGAACTTGGTGCCCGACGACAGCGACGAGCCAGTCGACCATCCGGCGATCGATGGGCTGTTCAGCGAATATGCGGATGGGCGGTACTCGCTGCGGCAGGTTCATCGGCACTAAGGACGAATCGCTTTAATCCAGTGAAGTTCGTTCTCCCGCGAAGGGGGAGTCCAGTCTGGGTCCCCGCCTTCGCGGGGAAACAATCTTGTGGCGTTGTGGTAGACGACCCTACGCGCCCCCCTCTTTACCACCCATTCCCGCCCCTTCGCGGTTGACAACTCTCCCCCCCTCGCCTAGCTGCCCGGCTTCTCCCGGCGGACCCTGCGTCCGTGGGGTACATGTATTTGGAAAGTGACAAGGGCCATGTTCGCAGTCGTGCGCACGGGCGGCAAGCAGTATCGCGTCGCCGCCGGAGATAAGATCGTCATCGAGAAGATCGAGGGCGATGCAGGTGCGTCGGTGACGCTGGGTGACGTTCTGCTGGCGGGCGAAGGCTCGGAGCTGCGGTCCGTCGAGGGCTTCGTTGTCGCTGCAGAGATCATCGCGCAGGCGAAGGCGGACAAGGTCATCGTTTTCAAGAAGCGTCGTCGTCATAACTATCGTCGCAAGAACGGCCATCGCCAGCAGCACACGATCCTGAAGATCGTCAGCGTTGGTGGCCAGACCGCCAAGCAGACCGAGGCTGATGCCCCGGCCGCTCAGGCATAAGGAGTAGCTTCAGATGGCACATAAGAAAGCAGGCGGCTCTTCGCGCAACGGTCGCGATTCGGCCGGTCGTCGCCTCGGCGTTAAGAAGTTCGGTGGCCAGGCGTGCGTCGCCGGCAACATCCTCGTGCGTCAGCGCGGGACGAAGTTCTATCCGGGCACGAACGTCGGTATCGGTACCGACCATACGCTGTTCGCGCTGGTCGATGGCCGCGTCGTGTTCAGCCAGGGCAAACTCGGGCGCAAGTTCTGCTCGGTCGAGCTGGCAGCGAACGACGTCGGCCAAGACGCTGGCGACATGGCTGCAGCAGCCGAATAACATCGGGTAACCATCCGGGTTGCCCACCAGGGTGACCCGGGTCGCGAAAGCGAACCTGAACAAGGGAGACGGGTCACCCCGGCTCCCTTTTTTTATTGCTCCCTCCCCTTGGCTGTCGCGCTCCCGTCATCCCGACGTGGCATGCGCGCAGGCAATGACGCGATAGGAGAGAGCTGTGTTCGCGCGCACCAAGAGACTGACATTGCGGCCGGGTTGGCCGGAGGATGCGCCTGCACTGGCGCGGGCGATCGGCCATGAGTCGGTGGTCGCCAAGCTGGCACGGGCGCCCTGGCCGTATGCGCTGGGGGATGCCGAGGCGTTTCTGGCGGCGCCGCGTGGGCCGCACGACCCACATTTCATGATCGAGACGATGGAAGCGGGGACGCCGCGACTCGTCGGCGGTATCGGTATCCGGGCGGCGGATGCAGGCCATGAACTGGGCTATTGGCTGACACCCGAGGCGTGGGGTCGCGGCTATGCGACCGAGGCTGGTGAGGCGGTGGTGGCGATGGCGCGGCATGCGCTCGGCCTGCACCGGCTGGATGCGTTTCATTTCGTGGACAACCCGGCGTCGGGGCGCGTGCTGGCGAAGCTTGGGTTTCGGCCGACAGGGCGGGTTGAGGCGCGGACGTCGCGGGGGCGTGGGGGTGAGGCTCCTGCGGTTATGTTCGAGCTGGATCTGGATGACGACCGATGTGCGCCGATGCCTTTGGCTGCGTGACTCGGGCAGCCGTTTCCTCAGCACTTACCACCACCCCGGCGAAGGCCGGGGCCCAATTGGAAAGGTCGAGGTAACGGAGCGCTGCCCTCTGTTAGCAACGTCCCCCAATTGGGCCCCGGCCTCCGCCGGGGTGGTACGCTTGGTGACGTTGCGCCCCACTCCTACCCGTTCCCCCGCGAAGGCGGGGGTCCAGAAATCACGGGCGGTGGCGTTTGGTATCCTGGGCTCCCGCCTTCGCGGGAGAACTAGCAAATGAGCGGTCCGTGCTGGTTCGGCAACGGCTTAAGCCACCGCTACCGCCCGCTTGGCAACCGGCAGCACCGCCGCCTCATACTCGCTCTCCGCCAACCCAATCAGCGCGCGATCGTCATGCTTCCACGGATGAAACCCTGGCAGGAAATACGCGGCCCAGACGCCGGCGATCTTGCGGGCCATTCCCGGATTACCGAACGCGTACCACGCCATCCGCGCCCACACTCGAGGCCCGGTCAGCCCGTCCTGCCGCAACAGTTCCGCCATCCCCCGTGCGCGTCCCGTGAAGAAGCGCCATGTCGTGATCAGCATCACCAGCGACTTCACCCGCCAGCGCGTGAAGCGTGGCCAGTCGCGAGTCGCGTGCAGCCACGTATCGTACGCGACACCCTTGTGCTCGATCTCCTCGGCCGCATGCCACAGCCAGAGCGCCGCCGCCTGCTGGTCCCCACCCGCGAGGTGCTTCGGATTCGCGATCAGTTCATGCGCCAGCATCGCAGTGAAATGCTCGAGCGCGGTGGTGGCGGCGAGGCTCGCGATCTCCGGACGCCCCTTGGTCAGCGCCAGCGCCGCGTCGACATCCACGATCAGCGGCGCGACGTCGTAGCCCTGGTCGGTGACGTGGCGGTTGAACGCGACGTGCTCGCGGGTGTGGATCACCTCCTGCTTGATGAAGGCGTTGATCTCGGCGTGGAGTTTCGGCGGCGTGCCCTCGCGGAACTTCCGCACGCTGTCGACGAAATAGCCTTCGCCCTTTGGAAACGTCACCGACAGCGCATTGTAGAACGCCGTCGCTACGGAATCGTCGTTCAGCCACCAGCGGCGAATCGTAGCACCGCGGCCGAAGCGGCGGTCGCGCGGGGTGATCGTCAGATCGGCAGGCGTGGTTGCTTTCGCCACGGAAACCTCCAAACAGGAATGAACGTTCATTACTTACATTGATGTAAATAGGTTTCCCAGTCCGTGACGTCAACTCCGCGCAAGCGACTCTCCCCCACCGAATCGCGTGAAGCCGCCGTCGAGGCTGCGCGGGCCCTGCTTGTCGAGAGCGGCCCCAGCGCAGTGACGTTGAAGGCCGTGGCAGGCCGCGTCGGGCGGACGCACGCCAATTTGCTCCACCATTTCGGCTCGGCGGAAGCGCTGCACACTGCGCTGATCACGCGGATGGCGGCGGACATCGTCGGGACGATCGGCGCCGCGGTGCTGCGCGTGCGGGCGGGCGAGCTTGATCCGCGCGAGGTCGTGGAGATGACCTTCGACGCGTTCGGCAAGGGCGGCGCGGGGGCGCTGGCGAGCTGGATGATCCTGTCGGGCAATACCAACGCGCTCGATCCGATCCTGACCGCGATCCACGACCTCGTCGACGAGCTGGCGGAGGGCGACATGCCCGGCGACCAGCCGATCCAGGAGCAGACGTTGACGCTGGTGCTGATGGCGCTCGGCGATGCGCTGATGGGGGCACCGATGGCGCGCGCGCTCGGGCTGCCGGTCGGCAAGGCGCGCGAACTCGCGCTCGACGCGCTGCTCGCCAGCAAGGACGCCGCCGCCCCTGCCCGCTGCTGAGCGCACCGGATCGGGGGGCAAATCGCGAGACGAATCGCAGAGGGTGGAGATTTTCGCCAATTTCGCTATGGGGCGGCGATGCATTTTCTAGACCAAGCCAAGATCTACGTACGTTCGGGTGAGGGCGGCCCCGGTGCCGTCAGCTTCCGCCGCGAGAAATATATCGAATATGGCGGCCCCGACGGCGGCAATGGCGGCAAGGGCGGCGACATCGTGTTCGAATGCATCGCCGGCCTGAACACGCTGATCGACTTCCGCTATACGCAGCATTTCCGCGCGCCGCGCGGCTCGGGCGGGTCGGGATCGAACCGCACCGGCGCGGGCGGCAAGGACCTCGTCATCCGCGTTCCGCTCGGCACGCAGGTGCTGTCGGAGGACAAGGAAGAGGTGCTGATCGACTTCACCGAAGTCGGCCAGCGCGAAGTGCTGTTCCGTGGCGGCGATGGCGGGCGCGGCAATGCGAGCTACAAGACCTCGACCAACCGCACCCCGCGACAGCACGGCACGGGCTGGCCGTTCGGCGAGGCGTGGGTCTGGCTGCGGCTGAAGCTGCTCGCCGACGCGGGCCTCGTGGGCTTGCCGAATGCGGGCAAGTCGACCTTCATCAACCAAGTGACGAACGCGCAGGCCAAGGTCGGCGAATATGCTTTTACCACCACCCGCCCGCAGCTGGGCGTGGTGCGCCACAAGCAGCGCGAGTTTGTGGTCGCGGATATTCCGGGGCTGATCCAGGGCGCTGCCGAAGGTGCGGGGATCGGCGACCGGTTCCTCGGGCATATCGAGCGGTGCCGGGTGCTGCTGCATCTGGTCGATGCGAACGACCGTGACGTGGCCGAATCGTACCGGATCGTGCGCGACGAGCTGGAGAATTACGGCGAGGGGCTCACCGACAAGAAGGTGATCGTCGCGCTGAACAAGATTGACATGCTTGATCCCGAGCTGATCGCGGCGTTGTCGGCGGAACTGGCGGAAGCCAGCGGTGCCGAGGTGATGGCGATTTCTGGTGCGAGTGGCGCTGGGATCGAGGCGGTGCTCGACCAGTTGATCGAGGCAATCGGGCCGGCGGCGGGCGCGGCGAAGGAACTGGAAGAAGGCGAAGTGCCGGTCGCATGGTCGCCGCTCTAACGTCATGCTTAGCCTTCTCCCCTCCGGGGAGAGGGTTGGGTGAGGGGCTGTTCCAGGTGGAGCACTGCTTTGCGGCCCCTCACCCCGACCCTCTCCCCGACGGGGAGAGGGAGCAGTGATGTTTCCACCTTCGTCCTGTGCGCGGCTGATCGTGAAGATCGGGTCGGCGTTGCTGGTCGATCCTGATGGGAGCGTTCGGCGGGAGTGGCTGACCGGTCTCGTTGCCGACATTGCTGCTCGGACTGGTGAAGGCCAGCAGGTGGCGATCGTGTCGTCTGGTGCGATTGCCTTGGGCGCACGTCGACTTGGTCTCGCAAAAGGCGGCCGCGCAAGTCTTGAAGACGCGCAGGCTGCGGCGGCCACTGGCCAGATCGCGCTCAGCCAGGTCTGGGCCGAACTCCTCGCCGCCCAAGGGCTGAACGCCGCGCAGATTCTTGTCACGCTCGACGATCTCGAAGACCGCCGCCGCTATCTCAACGCCGCCGCGACGCTCAACCGACTGTTGTCGCTGAAGGTCGTGCCGGTCATCAACGAGAACGACAGCGTCGCGACCGAGGAAATCCGGTTCGGCGACAATGACCGCCTAGCCGCTCGCGTCGCGCAAGCCGCCGGCGCACATGGCGTAATCCTGTTGTCCGACGTCGACGGGCTCTACACCGCGAACCCGCATACCGATCCGTCCGCGACTCATATCGCCAGCGTGCCGCGGATCGATGCGGTTGCGGGGATGGCGGACGACGGTTCGGGCTCGGGGATGGGTTCGGGCGGGATGGCCTCGAAGATCGCCGCGGCGCGGATCGCGACGGGTGCGGGTATTCCGCTCGCGATCGCGTCGGGGCGGATCGAGCATCCGCTGTCCACCCCTGCCCGTCATACGATCTTCACCGCCGAAAGGACCGCATCTGCGCGGAAGGCCTGGCTTGCTGGTGGGCTGACCGCGAAGGGGGCGATCCATATCGATGCGGGGGCTGCGGCTGCGCTTGCCCAGGGGCGGAGTTTGCTGGCGGCCGGCGCGACGCGGATCGACGGGGGTTTCACGCGGGGCGATCTGGTGACGATCGAAGGGCCTGCCGGGACTGTCGCTCGGGGCCTTGCGGAGTATGATGCGGCGGATACCGCGCGCCTGCTTGGTCGACATAGCGACGATCATGCGGCCATCCTCGGCTACGCTCCAAGATCCGCACTCGTGCACCGCAATCATCTGGCGCTCGTATGACCGGCCGCGCCTTGTTCACCCGCGAAGGCGGGTGCCCAGTCTGGGCACCCGCCTTCGCGGGTGAACAATCTTCTTATGCTACCTCGGGAGCGCGGTCATGATCCTGGCTATCACCGGCGGCACTGGGTTCGTCGGCAGCCACCTGATCGACCATGCGCTTGAGACCGGGCACACCGTCCGCGCGCTCGCGCGGAAGCCGCAGGCCAAGCGTATCGGCGTGACCTGGATCGAAGGTGCGCTCGATCGTCCCAAGAGCCTTGCGACCTTGGTGGAAGGCGCGGACGTGGTGATCCACGTCGCCGGTGTCGTCAACGCGGCCAACCGTGCGGGCTTTGCCGAGGGCAACGTCGCCGGCACCGAAGGCATTCTCCAGGCGACGCGGGCGGCCGGCATCCGCCGCTTCGTCCATGTCTCCTCGCTCGCCGCGCGCGAGCCGACGCTGTCGAACTATGGCTGGTCGAAAGCCGAGGCGGAGACGCGTGTCCAGACGTCGGGGCTGGACTGGACGATCGTCCGCCCGCCCGCGATCTTCGGTCCGCGCGATCTTGATATCCTCGATCTCTTTAAGGCAGCACGGTCGGGTTATGTGCCAATGCCGCCGGCCGGCACGCGCGTCTCGTTGCTGTACGTCGAGGATCTGACCGCGCTGCTGCTCGCGCTCGCCGAGAGTGCCGATGCGCCGTCGATCATGGAGCCCGACGACGGGGTGCCGAACGGCTGGGACAATCGCGATTTCGCGCGCGCGATCGGCGTGGCCGTGGGCAAGTCGGTCAAGGTGTTCTCGACACCCCGCGCGCTGCTCAAACTCGCCTCCGCCGCCGACCGGCTCGTCCGGCGACGCAAGGCCAAGCTCACGCGCGACAGGGTGAGCTATTTCTGCCACCCCGACTGGGTCTCGCACAAGCCGCCGCCGGCCGCGCTGTGGACGCCGTCCGTCCCGACACCGCAGGCGCTCGCGCAAACCGCGGCGTGGTATCGCGCCGCCGGGCTGCTATAGCGCCGAAAAGCCGCCGCAATTTCCTGTCAGGGATGTGTGCGACACCGAAGGGAACAGCATGAGCGACCGTCAGCAGATCTACGACACCGTCACCGCGCAGATCGAGCCGTTCAACAAGAAGGGCGTCGCGCTGAGCGATGCGACGACGTTCCAGGGCGACCTGGAGTGGGACAGCCTGACCGTGATGGATTTCGTCGCGGCGATCGAGGACGAATTCGACATCATCATCACGATGAACATGCAGGCCGAGATCGAGACGGTCGGCCAGCTGGTCGACGCGGTCGCGAAACTGAAGCAGGACTAATTCAAAATATCCCGTTCGTGGTGAGTAGGGACTGAGCGTGGCGAAGGCCCGTATCGAACCACCTGCCCTTCGATACGCGTCTTCGGCTTCGCTCAGCCGCTACTCAGGACGAACGGAAATTTTCAAGGCCGAATGACGATGACCGAAGCCGCCACCACTGCCCACGCCCTCCCCGTCGACGCCCCCGAGGTCGCCCCCGAACGCGACCTGATGTCGAAATTCGACGCGCTGATCGCCGAACGCGAGGCGCTGATCGCCAGTGGCGTGCGCAATCCGTTCGCGATCGTGATGGACGAGGTGAAGGGCCCAACGCAGGCGGTGATCCGCGGCAAGGACACGATCCTGCTCGGCACGTACAACTACATGGGCATGACGTTCGACCCCGACGTCATCCAGGCGGGCAAGGACGCGCTCGACGCGTTCGGGTCGGGCACCAACGGCAGCCGGATGCTCAACGGCACGTTCCACGATCATATCGACGTCGAGCAGGCACTCCGCGAATTCTACGACATGACCGGCGCGATCGTGTTCTCGACCGGGTACATGGCGAACCTCGGGATCATCTCGACGCTCGCCGGCAAGGGCGAATACGTCATCCTCGACGCCGACAGCCACGCGTCGATTTACGACGGCTGCAAGCAGGGCAATGCCGAAATCGTCCGCTTCCGCCACAACGACGTTACCGATCTCGACAAGCGGCTCGGCCGCCTGCCGAAGGAGGCCGGAAAGCTGGTGGTGCTCGAAGGCGTCTATTCGATGCTCGGCGACATCGCCCCACTGAAGGAGATGGTCGCGGTCGCCAAGAAGCATGGCTGCATGGTGCTGGTCGACGAGGCGCATTCGATGGGATTCTTCGGCCCCAATGGCCGCGGCGTGTACGAGGAGATGGGCCTCACCGACGAGGTCGATTTCGTCGTCGGCACCTTCTCGAAGTCGGTCGGCACGGTCGGCGGGTTCGTCGTGTCGAACCACCCGAAGTTCGAGATGGTGCGGTTCGCGTGCCGTCCGTACATCTTCACCGCCTCGCTGCCGCCATCGGTGGTCGCGACCGCCGCGACGTCGATCCGCAAGCTGATGACCGCACACGACAAGCGCGCGCAGCTTTGGAAGAACGCGCGTCGGCTGCATGGCGGGCTGAAAGCGATGGGGTTCAAGCTCGGCACCGAGACGTCCGATTCGGCGATCATCGCGGTTATCCTCACCGACCAGGAACAGGCGATCGCGATCTGGCAGTCGCTGCTCGAGGGCGGTCTCTACGTCAACATGGCGCGACCGCCGGCGACGCCCGCGGGAACGTTCCTACTGCGATGCTCGCTGTGCGCGGAGCATACCGACGAGCAGATCACGACGATCCTGGCGATGTTCGAGACCGCTGGGCGCGCCGTTGGCGTGATCGGCTGACGGTTTCCTCCTCCTGCGGGGGGGGGGAGGAAACATCCGTGAAATGTTCGATCCGTACCGGCATTCCAGGTCATTGCGTGTGGGCAACGACGCGTTAGGATGCCGGCCGTGACGCAAGACGAGGTCGAGACTGCGGCCCAGGGGGGCGGGGCGAAGTGGCGGCTGGCCATGCTCGTCGTGATGGGCCTGCTCGGCGCGGCTGTGCTCGTCGCGCTGATCGTGACGCTCGGCCACGCCAATCGCCAGCGCGATCGGGCACTCGAACTCCAGGCTCACAGCTATGATGTTATGATCCTCGCGCGCACGCTGTCGGGGACGATCGCGCGGTCGGAGGCGTCGCTGGGGCGCTATGTCATCAGCGGCGACAAGCAACTGGGGCAGCTGTATTTCGACGAATGGCTGCTCGCCGGGACGCAGATCGACCGGCTCGACCGGATCACCAACGACAATGCCGAGCAGCAACCGCGGGTCGACCGGCTCCGGGCCGCCTATGATTCGCGCGGCCGGGAGCTGTCGCTGACCGCGCTCAACACGAGCTACGGGAAGAATGGCCAAGCCTTCGCGCGCTATTATCAGGCGCGGAAATCGCCGACGCTCGCCGAGATCAACACGACTCTCGACACGTTGATCGCAGGCGAGCGCGCGTTGCTCGACGACCGGACGGCAGCAGCGATGGGCTCGGTCGAGCGGTCGAGCTGGGTCGCGGGGGTGCTCGCGATATTCGGCGTGCTGATCGTGCTGGGCGCGATCGTGCTTGGCTGGTTCACGATCCGCGCGGTCGGCGAGCGTGCGACCGCGCTCGCCGATGCCGAGCTGGAACGCGAGCGCGCGGACGAGCTCACCACCGCGGTCGCCGCCGCCACCGCCGAACTGCGCGTGCAGGAGGCGAAGCTGCGCCAGATCCAGAAGATGGAGGCGGTCGGGCAGTTGACCGGCGGGATCGCGCACGACTTCAACAACATGCTGGCGGTGGTGCTGGGCGGTCTCGAACTCGCGCGGCGCAACCTTGCGAGTGATCCGGCCAGCGTCCGCCGGCATATCGACAGCGCAACCGAGGGTGCGAACCGTGCCGCCGCACTGACGCGCCGGCTACTCGCCTTCAGCCGCGAGGATTCGTTGAAGGCCGAGACGATCGACGCCGCCGCGCTGGTCGCCGGGATGTCGGACCTGCTCGACCGCACCTTGGGCGATGCGATCACCGTCATCGTGCGCGACGATGCGGCCGGGGGATGCGTACGCGCCGACCGCGTCCAGCTAGAGAATGCGGTGCTGAACCTGGCGGTCAACGCGCGCGACGCGATGAACGGGCGCGGCACGCTGACCGTCGCAACCGGCACGACGATTCTGGCGGCGGAACAGGTCGGGCGGTGCGCGGCGGGCGACTACGTCACGATCACGGTCGGCGACGATGGCTGCGGGATGGCGCCGGATATCGCCGAACGCGTGTTCGAGCCATTCTTCACCACCAAGGAGGTCGGCAAGGGCACCGGGCTGGGGCTCAGCCAGATCTTCGCGCTGGTCCAGCAGTTGCATGGCGAAGTCGGCATCGTCTCCGCGCCGGGCGAAGGCACGACCGTCACGCTGTATTTCCCGCGCGCCGCCGAACTGGTCGCGGTTCCCCTGCCGACCGTCCCGATCGCGATGGTCGAGCCATCCGCGCCGACGATGCCCGAGACGTTGCAGATCCTGGTGGTCGAGGACGATCCCCGCGTGCTGGCGGCGACGACCGGCGCGCTGGAGGAGATCGGGCATCATCCGATCGCGTGCGACGATCCGCTCGCCGCGCCAGCGCTGCTGGCCGCGAACCCGGCGATCGGGCTGATCATCTCCGACGTGCTGATGCCGCGCCAGACCGGCCCCGAGATGATCGCCGCGCTCTCCCCGCTCTATCCGCACGTCGCGGTGCTGTTCGTCACCGGCTTTGCCGGCGAAGTGAACGTCGCGCAGTTCGGTGGGCACGAGGTGTTGCGTAAACCCTTCACGCTCAACGGGCTGGAGCGCGCGGTCTTGACGGCGATGGCCGCGGAGCGTCGCGAGACGAACCACCCGATCGCGGCGGAATGATCGTTCACTGATGCGTTGCGATTGAGGATGACGCCTAGCGCGTGCGCCCCTATACCCGCGCGACCCAGCATACCGAGCCCAACCCGCGCATGAAATCCATCGACCGCTACATGGCCCGGCTGATCGCGGTGCCGCTCTTTTCGACGTTGCTGATCGCCGTCATGCTGTTCGTGCTCGATCGCATGCTCGGGCTGTTCAATTTCGTCGCGACGCAAGGCGGCCCGATCAGCGTCGTGTGGCGGATGCTCGCCAATCTGCTGCCCGAATATCTGGGCTTGGGCATACCGATCGGGTTGATGCTCGGCATCCTGCTCGCGTTCCGTCGGCTTTCGACCTCGTCAGAGCTGGACGTGCTGCGCGGTGTCGGCATGAGCTACAACCGGCTGCTGCGCGTGCCGTACATGTATACGATCGCGCTGGCGCTGCTGAACCTCGCGATCGTCGGCTATGTCCAGCCGATCGCGCGCTATTACTACGAAGGCCTGCGGTTCGAGCTGCGCACGGGTGCGCTCGGCGCGTCGATCAAGGTCGGCGAGTTCACCAATCTCGGCGATCGCATGACGCTGCGCATCGAGGAGAGCAAGGACAAGGGCCGCGAGCTGTCCGGGATCTTCGTCCATGCGTCGAGCCAGAATGGCGACTGGCTGGGGGTGACCGCGGAGAAGGGCAAGTTCCTCGCGACCGACGATCCCAACGTCATCATCTTCCGCCTTGCGAACGGTACGCTGATCCACAACCGGCCCGAGTTCAAGACGCCGCGCGTGCTGACCTTCAGCAGCCACGATCTGCCGATCAACCTGCCCAAGTTCGAAAGCTTCCGCAGTCGCGGCGGGCGTAATCTCGAATACACGTTGCCCGAACTCGCCAAGCAGGGCCAGCGCGGTGCGACGCTGGAGCAACGCGACGGCAGCCGGTCCGAATTCCACTTCCGCCTTGCCGAAGTCGCGACCATGTTCCTGTTGCCGCTGCTCGCGCTCGCGTTGGGCGTGCCGCCCAAGCGATCCTCGTCCGCGCTCGGCGTGTTCCTGTCGATCGTGATGATCGTCACCTATCACAAGGTGAACCAGTACGCTGCCGACGTGGGCGAACTCGGGCGGATCGATCCGATCATCGCGCTGTGGGTGCCGTTCACGATTTTCGCCGGGCTGATTCTGTGGATGTACTACACGATCGCCTATGTCCCCGGCGGGCAACCGATCGGTGCGCTGGAACGCGTCTTCTCGAAGACGTTCAAGGCGATCACCAAGCGTATCCCGGGCTTCCGTAAGAGCAAAGCCGCATGAAACTCGTCAGCTTCTTCCCGTCGCGCACCGTCGCGATCTACATGGGACGGATGTTCCTGGTGCGGACGTTCGCGGTACTCGCGGCGCTGGTGCTGGTGCTCCAGGCGCTCGACCTGCTGAGCAACTCCGGCGACATTCTCGCCTTTCCCGGCAATGGCGATGCGCAGGTCTGGCAGTACGTGTCGCTGCGCGCGCCACAGATCGTCTCGCGCTTCCTGCCGTTCTCGGTCCTGCTCGGCACCATCCTGACGCTGATCACGATGAACCAGAACAGCGAGATCGTCGCGCTGAAGGGCTCCGGCCTGTCCGCGCACCAGGTGCTCGCGCCGTTGCTGGTCGCGAGCCTCGGTGTCGCGGTGATTAGCTTCGTGTTCAACGACCGCGTGGTGGCGCGCGCCACGGCGACGCTGAACCAGTGGCAGAAGGTCAATTACGGCAAGCTGCCGATCGATCGCGGCGATCGGGCCAACGTCTGGGTGCGCGATGGCGACGACCTGATCGAGGTTGCGCAGATCCGCGGGCGAGGCGATGCCACGCGGCTCGGCGGCATCACGCTGTACGATCGCACCGGCGGCAACCTTGTCGCGATCCTGCGGGCGGATCACGGCAAGCGAGTCGCGAACGGCTGGCTGGTGAGCCCGGCGAACCGGTTCGACGTCAAGAGTGGCACCGTCCGCCCGCTGGGCGCCGTGGTGATCGCGAAGGACGTGCGGCCCGACCAGTTCACGCTGGCGAGCGTCGATGCGGACGGGCTGTCGTTCGGCGCACTGAAGGCGGCGATCGCCGACCTGTCCGATGCCGGGCGGCCGACCAAGGCGCTCGAAGGCTCGTTGTGGCACAAGCTGTCGGGGCCGCTGTCGTCGGTGCTGATGCCGCTTCTCGGCGCGGTCGCGGCGTTCGGGATCGCGCGATCGGGCAAGCTGTTCGTGCGCGCGGTGATCGGTATGGGTCTCGGCTTCGCGTTCTTCGTCGCGGACAATTTTGCGCTCGCAATGGGCAATCTCGGCGCCTACCCGCCGTTCCTAGCCGCTTGGGCGCCGTTCCTGCTGTTCTTCCTGATCGGCGAGGCCGTGCTCATCCGCTCCGAGGAATGAGCCGGCGGTATCGCGCTGGATCGTTCTCTCGCAAGAACGGGAGCCCAGCCTGGGTCCCCGCCTTCATGCGGAACAGGGGTTAGCGAGGCGTCAACGTGCTGCGCATGATCTTGCTGACCAGACCCGGCAGACCGGGGTAGCTCGCCTTGTGATACGGCGAGAGCGCATCGAGTTCCGCGGTGATACGCCGGTGCGCCTCGCCGAGCGCGTGATAGGGAAGCCCGGGCAACAGGTGGTGCAGTGCATGGTAGCGCAGGCCCACCGGCGCCCACAACGCCGGCAGCAATGCCGGAGGCGGCACATTGACCGTATCCAGATACTGTGCGGTCACCGTCATCGGCTCGCCGTCATTCTCCCACAGATGCGCGACCAGCGTGCGGACCTGGTTGAGCACGGCGAACGCCGACGCGACGACTAGGATCGTCACGAACGCACGCAGCGGCAGCACGCCGGTTGCCGTGATCGCGATCAGCGTAATCGCCCACAGGCTCGCGGCAATCTCCAGCCGATCCCAATAGGCCTTCGCCTCGCCTTCGGGCGCGCGGCGACGAAACTGCGGATTGATCGCAAGTGCCGAGTAGCGCTCGACCACCATCGTCCGCAGCTTCGGCGACAGCAGCGAGATCGGGGACAGGATCGCGAACCGGATCAGCAGCGCGATCGGTGCGAGCGCCGACACGACGACGAACAGCGGCAGTGTCCACGGCTTCATCAGCGCGAGCGGGAGATATTCGGGATCCTCGACCGTACCGTACCGCGTCTTGGCGTGGTGGAGATTGTGGACCCCCTCGTACATGAACGACGGTGTCATCAGCGGCACGCCGACAAGCACGTTCCAGCCGAGCCGGAAGTTCGGGACGGACGCGTGCTTCATATGGCTGACTTCATGGATGAAGCTCAGACCGCGATACAGTCCCAGCATCGCCATGATGCCCGCGACGATCACCACCGGCGTTGACGTCGCTGTTGCCGCCACCGCCAGTGCGCCATAGCCGACAACCACCGACCCGATCAGGTCGGCCCAGTAGATCGCCGGGCGCGGCTTCACCAGATCGCGCGTCAGATCCGCCGCGGCACGCAGCATCGCCTTGTCGTCGGCGACGCGCTCCGTTGCGCCTGCGCGGGCCGAACCCGCGGCGATGGGGGCTGGAGCGGCCGTGCCGCGAGCGAGGCTGAGCGATGTGTCCATGGGCATATCCATTGCCCGAAGATAGTGGCGGTAGCGTGGCATTTACAGGTTGCGCGGGGCCGTCGTGCCGGAGGAAACCCGATCACTCTGACAGCGCCTCGCGATGACGCAGGTGTCGCTCGCCTTTACCCGCTGCGCTGGGTAGATACGCTCGACTGCGTATTTGGGAACGACACATGGCCAATCTGATCATCCGACCGGTCGAGACCAAGAAGGACCGCAAGATCTTCATCGATCTGCCGTTCCGTCTTTACGCCGACGATCCCCACTGGGTGCCGCCTTTGAAGTCGGAAGCGCTGGGGCTGATCACCCCCGAGAAGAATGGCTGGTTCAGCCATGCCAAGGCGCAGCTGTTCCTCGCCGAGGAGGACGGCCGGGTGGTCGGGCGGATCTCCGCGCACATCGATACGCTGGCGCTGACGATGCCGCCCGAGCAGGGCTTCGGCCCTGGCGTCGGCCAATGGGGGCTGATGGAAGCGGAGCGTCAGGACATCTTCCAGGCGCTGCTCGCGCGCGCGGAAAGCTGGCTGCGCGAGCAGGGCATGACGCGCGCGATGGGCCCGATCAGCATGTCGATCTGGGAGGAGCCGGGCCTGCTGATCGACGGTTACGATCATCCGCCGACGATCATGATGGGCCACGCCAAGCGCGAGTATCGCGGCTGGATCGAATGGGCGAACTATCGTCCGATCAAGCAGCTGATGACCTACGAGGTCGACGTCACCAAGCAGTTCCCGCCGATCGTCCAGCGCATCATCAAGTCGGGCGAGAAGAACCCGCGGATCACCGTCCGCAACGTCGACAAGACCAAGTTCGAGGAGGAGGCGGCGATCATCCTCGCGATCCTGAACGACGCGTGGCGCGACAATTGGGGGTTCGTGCCGCTGACCCCGCCCGAGATCAAGGACGTCGGCGTGAAGCTGAAGCCGATCGTCTTCAACGACCTGATCCGCATCGCCGAACTGGACGGCAAGCCCGTAGCGTTCATGATCACGCTCCCCGACCTAAACGAGGCGATCAAGCCGCTCAACGGGACCCTGCTGCCGTTCGGCTGGGCCAAGCTGTTGTGGTGGTTGCGCAAGCCCAAGGTGCGGACGGTACGCGTCCCGCTGATGGGCGTGGTGAAGGAGTTGCAGGCGTCGCGGATGGCGAGCCAGCTGGCCTTCATGATGATCGAATATATCCGTCGGGCGTCGGTCGAGCATTACGGTGCGCAACGTGCGGAGATCGGCTGGATCCTGGACGACAACCAGGGGATGCGGTCGATCGCGGAGACGATCGAGAGCCGGGTGAACAAGGTGTACCAGGTGTACGAGCGGACGCTGTAGGGGCGACGCGTTCGGTCAGGTTTCCCCCTTCGATACCGGAGCAGCGTGTTCTCCCGGTGAAGGCGAAGATGACGCCTCTATTGCCGCTTCCTTTTGCCGAACGGCATCTTGAGCGTCACCGCAGCCCCCTGCCCGCTCGCGCCGGGCAGTTCGGTGCGGATCGCGTGGACATTCCCGGTGCCGCCACCGGGGAGGCGAAACGACAGCGGGTCGCCGCAGGGCGACCGGACCGGTTCGGGGATGGTGGCGCGGCGCCGGTCGGTCGGCCGGGCGCAGACGACGATCTCGCCGCCGGCGTCGACCTGAGCCGGGCACGGCATCGTCGTTCGGGGTGTGCGCTTGCGGAGTTCGGGAGGGAGCGGCGGGCCTGCCACGGCCTGAAGCAGGAGCAGCCCGGCCAGCATCTAGAACCTCCGCGAAATTCCCGCATAGACCCGCGCATCGGGCGTATGATCGTTGAGGCCGGCGGCGCCGAGCACGTCGAACTGGAGATCGTCGCTCGCCGACCACGCCAGCGACAGGGCCGCGACGGCCTGCGTCGCGTGCTCCTCGGGATCGTCGTCGCGCAGCGCCTGCATCTCGCCGGTGAGCGTGAAATCCTTGTTCAGCTTCACCGCCAGGCCAGCCGCCGCGCTGTAGGCAAGATGCCGGCCATCGCCGTCCTGATCGACCGCAGCATCGATCTCGGGCGTGAGATCGAGCGACAGCGTGTCGGAGAGTTCGTACGTCACCGGGACGAGGAACCCCGCGCCCCAATCGCCCGCGCCGATCGACGAGCGTCCGACCGGCAACGTCACGAACGGTAGTACCGAGACCGACAGCCCCGCGCCGTCCGGATTGTGCAGGTTCGCCTTCATCCCGAGCGACACGTCGCCGACCCCGTTGACGGAATCGACGCCCGTCGAATCGCGCAGCCGGTCATGCCCGAACGGCGTCCAGCCGATCCGCGCCTCGATCGTGTCGCTGACCCCGACGCGGACCAGCGTGTCGCCGAACAGGATGCTGTCCTCGCGCGAACCGGGCTGATCGTCGCGCGTCCAGTCCGCGATCGACGTCTCGACCGAAATCTTGCCGGGCGCGATCGTGCAGGCGGGCGTATCCAGACCCGGCCGTTCGGGGCAATATTCGCGGTCCTGCGCGCGGGCGCTGGTCGCATACAGTGCCGCGAACGACATTAGGGCAACGGCCAACGGCTTCATCGCAACCGGACCCATGTCGGCGCGTGATCGCTGGCCTTTTCGCGGCCGCGATACGCCTTGTCGACGCCGGCATCAATCATACGGTCGGCCGCCTGCGGGCTGAGCAGCAGGTGGTCGATCCGGAACCCGGCGTCGCGCTGCCATGCGCCGGCCTGGTAATCCCAGAACGTCCAGACGCCGCCTTTGGGAAATTGCGTGCGCAGCGAATCGGTCCAGCCCTGTGCGACGAGCGCGCGGTAATGCTCGCGGCTTTCCGGCTGCATCAGCGCGTCGTCCTGCATCGCTCGGACCGAGAAGGTGTCGTCGTCGTTGGCGATCACGTTGTAGTCGCCGGCGAGGATGGCCGGCTTTTCCTCCGCCAGCAGGACGCGCGCGCGCGCTGCGAGGCGGTCCATCCAGCGGAGCTTGTAGTCGAACTTTGGACCGGGCTGCGGGTTGCCGTTGGGCAGATAGAGCGCGGCGACGATCAGGCCGTCGATCTCGGCCTCGATATAGCGGCTGTGCTCGTCCTCGGGTTCGCCGTCGAGACCGCGCTGGCGGACGACGGGCGTGCCGCTCTTGGCGAGGATCGCGACGCCGTTCCAGGCCTTCTGGCCATGCCAGACCGCGCCGTAGCCGGCGGCTTCGATATCGGCGATCGGGAAGGTGTCGTCGCTCGACTTCAGTTCCTGGAGACAGACGATGTCGGGCTGATCTTCGGTGAGATACTCGATCAGCCGCGGCAACCGCGCCTTGATGCCGTTGACGTTGTACGTGACGATTTTCATGGTGGCGTCAGACCGAGAAGCTGGAGCCGCAGCCGCAACCCGACGCGGCATTGGGGTTCTCGACCTTGAACGCGGCGCCCGCGAGCGACTCGACGTAATCGACCGCGCACCCGCGGACGAGATCGATGCTGACGCTGTCGACGACGAGCTTAACGCCATCATGCTCGGCGATCACGTCGTCGGATTCGACCGAATCGGCGAACCCGAACTTGTACTGGAACCCGGAGCAGCCGCCGCCGTCGACCGAGAGACGCAGGATCGCCGGCTTCCCCTGCTTGGTGGCGATCGCCGCGACGCGCGCCGCGGCGGAAGGGGTGAGGGTGATGTCTTGAACCAGCGTTGCCATGCGTCGGAGATAGGAGGTTGCGCTATCCGCGGCAACCTTGGGCGCGACGGTACGCATAAGGCCTGTCGACGTTCCGCGGCCTCCGCCTCACTCGTCATCCCAGCGAAAGCTGGGATCTCATGCAGAGGGTCCGTCCCCGTGGATCAAGGTCCCGGCTGTCGCCGGGATGACGGGGGTGTGGCTTACAGTGTCGCCTGCGCCTGCGTCTGCAGGTCAGTCCTGTGCGGCGGGGCCGCCCGTCGAAACTGGGATCGCGTTGACCGAGCGGTCCTGCGCGGCGAGCAGGTAATCCGCCGTGGTGAGGAACGGCACCGGGTTGACGGCGTGGCCGTCGATGCGGACTTCATAGTGAAGATGCGAGCCGGTCGAGCGGCCGGTCGAGCCCATCAGCGCGATCAGCTGGCCGCGGACGACGCGGGCGTTGTCGGCGACGAGGATCTTCGAGAGATGGCCGTAGCGCGTCGCGATGCCCTTGCCATGGCTGATCTCGACCATGTTGCCATAGCCGCCCTGGCGACCGGCGTGCGCGATGATGCCATCGGCGGTGGCGTAGATCGGCGTGCCGATCGGGCCGGGGATGTCGACGCCGGCGTGCATCGCCGCGGTGCCGCGGAACGGATCGGAGCGGATGCCGAAATTGCTCGTGAACGACAGCGAATGCACCGGCTGGACCGACGGGATCGCGATCACGCCCTGCTGCGTCGCGTCGAGCTTCTTCCAGGTCTGGAACAGCGTGCGGAACTGCGCGTCGGCACGGAGATCTGCGGTGGCTTCCTCGGTGTTCGCGGCGATCATCGGACCGCCGGTTGCGGCAACGTGGTGCGCAACCTTCACGCTCTGGGCAGAAGCGACGACCTGCGCCTCGGCGGTCGCGCCGAAAGCGGTCATCCCCATTACGGTCGCGGCGATCGCCAACCAGCGAAACGTGAACGACGTGTACACCACGGACACGGCCTTGAGGCGCGTCACGATGGCTGCTGCGGTAATTTCGACCATTGGTCCCCGACACAAAAATGCAGGGCCGTTCGCTTCAAGGCGGACGGCTCCGAAACTCTGTCCTGACTCGCAGCCCCTCCGCGCACCAGACGCTTTGGGTTAGGCCGGATACCGCCGTTCCGGGCAATAGCACCACGCGGCCGGCGCGGCGGAGCGGCAGGTTGATGCGGCGAGTTGATGCAAATCGAGACGATCGTCGTGGAACAGGACGCACGGCACGATATCCGCCGAGAAATGTCGGCGAATCTCCTGTCCTTACCGCCGGCTCCTCAGAGTGTCTTTGCGGCAGCCAGAACCGCCTCCGCATGGCCCGGCACGCGGACCTTCCGCCAAGCCTTGGCCAGCGTCTCGTCGGCGCCGAACAGGAAGGTCGCCCGTTCGATCCCCATATACTTGCGGCCGTACATCGCCTTCTCAACCCACACCCCGAACGCCTCGCAGGCGACGCCGTCGACGTCGCTGCCGAGACGGACCGACAGACCGTGCTTGGTCGCGAACTTGGCGTGCGACGCCGGCGTATCCTTCGAGATGCCGACGACCGTCACGCCGGACGCTGCGAACGCATCGGCGAGCGCGGAAAAGTCCTTTGCTTCGGTCGTGCAGCCCGCCGTGTCGTCCTTCGGGTAGAAATACACTACCAGCGGCGCGCCAAGGCTGGTCAGCGAGACGACCGCGTCGTCGATCGTGACCGCCACATCGGGAATCGTAGATCCCTCATCCATCCTGCTCTCCCGTCGCTCGCGTCCAAAATCCGCGAACCTCCTGCCGGGTCGATTCGAGCGTGGCAACAACTGCGTCCCAGTCGGCGACGCCGATCGCGCGCGCGATCAAGGCTTCGGTAGCAAGCCCCGGCGGCGTCGCGTCCGGTGCGACGAGGCGCAACGTGACCAGCAGTCGGGTCAGCACGTCATGCGCATCGCGCAGTTCAGCCGGCGCGAGCCCCTCCGCGACCAGACGATCGATCGCGATGCCCAGATCGGGATCGAACCCGGTGCGGTTGACCAGCTGCACGACATGGACCGCGAATTCGAGATCGACCAAGCCACCCGGGAGCAGCTTGGCGTCGAGTGGCCCCTTGGGTGGCTTGTGCGCGGCCATCTCGGCACGCATTCTCGTCGCATCGGCCACCACATTGCGCGCCGGCCGATCGCCTTCGAGGACGCGGCGGATGATCGCCGCCACTGCGTTCCGGGCACCGATCGCCCCGAACACCGGACGGGCACGGGTGAGCGCCATGTGCTCCCACGTCCAGGCATCCTCGCGCTGGTAGCGTGCGAAGCTGTCGAGCGTGACGACCAGCGGTCCCTGCCCGCCCGACGGCCGCAACCGGGTATCGATCTGATACAGCGGGCCCGCGGCGGTCGCGACCGACAGCGCGGCGGTCACGCGCTGCGCCAACCGATTGTAGTACAGCGTTGCGCCCAGCGGTTTGGGACCGTTCGATTCGGCCGTAAAATCCCCCGTGAACAGGTAGATAAGGTCGAGATCGGAAGCGTGGGTAAGCATCCCCCCGCCCATCCGCCCCAGCGCGAGGATGACGAGTTCGCTGTTCGGCACGCGGCCGTGCGCCGCCGCAAACGCCTCGATCGTCGCGCGAGCCAAGACACCGATCGCGGCTTCTGCGACCCGCGCATACCCGGCGGCGACATCGAGGGGATCGGTGGCGCCCGCGACGATCTGCGTACCCAGCGCGAACCGGTGCTCGCCGACGACACGACGGACGTGATCGAGCCTCGCCTGATAATCCCCGCCAGCGTCGCCCGCCGACATCGCTGCCTTGAGCATCGCGACATCGCCAACCGGCGCGAACGCGGTCGCGTCGATCAGCCCGTCGAGCAGGTTCGGCCGCCGTCCGAGATCGTCGGCAAGAGTCGGCGCATGGCTGAGGATCGTCGCGAGCAACGTCGCCAACCCCGGCCGCGCCTCCAGCAGGCGAAAGATGTTGATCGCGCTGGGCAGGCGTTCGAGCAGCGCATCGAGCCGCAGCAACGCGGCTTGCGGAACCGGCGCGGTCGCGAGCGCGGTGACGAGCGTCGGCAGCACCGCCTCCAGCGCCTCGCGTGCGGCGGGACTGCGGAGAGCGGGATACGCTCCGCCACGCCACGCCTCGATTCGCTGCCTCGCCGGCTCGGGCGCATCGAACCCTGCGGCAGCAAGGTCCGCCTCCAAGTTTACCAGATCGTGCGAGAAGGCTGGCCGGGCGGTATCGTCGAGCGCATCGTAAATCCGGCCGGTCGCCACCACCCGCGGCCGCAGCAGCGCCAGCAACGCATCCGCATCCTCCAGCCCGTGCAGCTTTGCAACGCGGTCGAGCGCATCTCCGGTCGGCAGCGCGTGGGTCTGGCGATCGTCGATCATCTGGACGCGGTGTTCGATCGTCCGGAGCAGCGTGTAGCCGTCGGTCAACGCGCGCGCCTCGTCGCTGCCGATCCATCCCGCCGCCGCCAACCGGGCGAGCGCGTCGCGGGTCGCCGGCGCGCGGACGCTCTGATCGCGCCCGCCATGGATGAGCTGGTGGATCTGGGCGAAGAACTCCGCCTCGCGGATCCCGCCGCGTCCGCGCTTCAGGTCATAGCCGGGGCCGAATGCCTGGCCCTGCAAATGATGATCGCGGATCCGCGCGGAGATGCCACGAATCTCACGGATCGCACCGAAATCGAGCGCCCGGCGCCACACGAACGGCCGGATCGTATCGAGAAACCCCTGCCCAAGCGCAATGTCGCCCGCCGCCGCGCGTGCCCGGATGAACGCCGCACGCTCCCACGGCAGCGCCTGCGCCTCGTAATAGCCGATCGCCGCCTCGACCGGCAGGACGATCGGCGTGATCTCGGGCGATGGCCGCAACCGCAGGTCGACGCGTAGGACATAGCCGTCGCCATCACGCGCCTGGAGCAGTTCGACGACACGCTTGCCGATCCGCACCGCCGCCTGCTCTGGCTCTTCGCGTGGCTTCAGCGGCAGCGTCGCGGGATCGAACAGCAGGATCGGATCGATGTCCGACGAATAATTGAGCTCGCCGCTGCCCTGCTTGCCGAGCGCGATCGCGACGAAGCCCAGCGGCTCCGCGCCGGGCGTCCGCTCCTCGATCGCGGCGCGGATCGCAGTGTCGAGCGCATGGTCGGCAAATCGAGTCAGCGCGCCCGTCACCGCGGTCAGATCGAGCATGCCTGCGAGGTCGCCGATCGCGACGTTGAGCGCCATCGCCCGCCGTTCCAGCCGAAGCCGCTTGGCGACGGGCATGTCGGGCTCGGCGCTTGACAGGGAAAGATCCAGCCGGCCCTCCGCGAGAGACCGGGCAAGCACCGGCTCGCGGTCGAGCACCATTGCCAGGAACGGAGACCATAGCCTGGCCCGCCCCAGCGCGTCGTTTATCGCAAGTTCAGGGTCGATATCGTGCATGGCTTGGCGCTACACAAAGTAGTTAGCTCTTGACATCGGAAAGCAACGAAATCCGCAGCGTGTCGTTATGACGATATGACTTACGTACACGCCATGATCAATCGAAACGAGAACGCTCCACAGATCGTGCGTCGTCCTCGAGTGACCGACATCGTCGGAAACGCACTGTGCGACGCGTTTGCGGAGCCGAGAGGCCTGCCGGATGACATGATGCGGATGCTACGCCGGATCGACGGCTATCGGCACTGACATTGACCGAAGCCGACGCAGTCACAACTGCGACAGGCCTGTTATATCGGGTCAACGACCCCGACTTAGTTCCTCGACATCGCCCATGATCGTATCGAGCGCTGTCTTGCTGGTATCCGTTTCATGATCGCGACGTGAGGGCAACGACCCGTCCGTCAAAATCGTCTCCAGAGCTACTCGTCCCCGTGCAACACGGCTTTTGATCGTACCAACGGCGACGTTGCAGATTTCCGCTGCTTCCTCATACGCGAAACCGCCCGCTCCAACCAGGATCAGCGCCTCGCGCTGTGGCTGGGGGAGATGCATCAACGCGCGTTGCATATCACCGAGTTCGACATGCCGGTCCTGGCTCGCAGGAGCGGCAAGAATGCGATCGGCGACGAGATCATCCCACTCGCCCTTGAAGCGTGCGCGACGCATCTGCGAAAGATACAGATTGCGTAGGATGATGAACGTCCATGCCCGCATATTCGTGCCTGCCTGAAAACGCAGGCGCGCAGCCCATGCCTTCAGCAGGGTTTCCTGTACGAGATCGTCGGCCAGGTCGCGGCTGCCCGACAAGGAGCGACCGAACGCCCGCAGATGCGGTATTACTTGAGCAAGCTGGACCTTGAACTCGGAGTCCGAAAGCGAGACGTGCTCGACCGGAACGATGGCCTCGTCGATATCGTCAGTGATGTCTGCACGGGGCGCAGGCTGGGTCATGGTAATCCAATCAATCCCGATAGAAACTGCCGAGCGAATACGACAGACATAGGCGCAGGTTACCAGCATTGCCAGTGACCTACGCGGAATTCAGATTAGCGAAGGACCAGGAAACCAAAGATCACGATGACCAGCACCAGCGATATCGCCAGTATGTAACGGGTCATGTGAGGGGTGGATCCCGCCCTCGCGTCGTCGGTCTCGATATGGATCGGTTCGTTAGGATCAGCCATGACCCATAAACCCGCGAGAACCGTTTTGGGTCCGTAACCGTTTATCGAAAACGGACCCATTTCGGTGCCTCGTTATGCGGTGGGAACGGTCGCTTGATCGAAGAACAATGCCTGGCTGATCGCAGCCTTCACGGTCGAACGCTGGAACGGCTTGGTGATCAGGAACGTGGGCTCGGGACGCTCGCCGGTGAGCAGACGCTCCGGGAATGCGGTGATGAAGATCACCGGGACTTCGAACTCGGCGAGGATGTCCTTGACCGCGTCGATACCCGAGCTGTCGTCGGCCAACTGGATGTCCGCCAGGACGAGGCCGGGCCGCGTCTCCATCGCCAGTGCGACCGCTTCGTCACGGGTGACCGCGACGCCCGTGACGTCATGACCGAGATCGCGAACGATCGTCTCGATGTCCATCGCGATGATCGGCTCGTCCTCGATGATCAACACCTTGGCGCGAGTCTGGTTCTCGATTTCCGACAAGGCCTCGGCGACGAGATCGTCCACCTCGCTTGCGTCGACTTCGATCAGGTACGCCGCATCTTCGGGCGTGAACCCTTCCATTGCGGTCAGCAGCAACGCCTGGCGCGACAGAGGCGTCATGCGAGCGAGACGCGCGCGTGCCACGGCTTCATGCCCTTCGGCTTCGCCAAAACTCTCGTCGCCGACTTCGTCGAAATTGGCCGAATTCCAGATCGCCTGGAACATGCGATACAGGCCGAGACGCGGATCAACGTCGCGGGGAAACTCTTCCGGCGCAGCAACGATCGCCTCGAGCGTGGCACGAACGTACTTGTCGCCATGCATCTGGCTGCCGGTCAAAGCCCGGCCATAGCGCCGCAGGAAAGGAAGGTGCGGTGCGAGTTGCTGTCCTAAAGACATGGGTAACGAATACTCCCTGATCCTATGCGGCCCCTCATGTGTCGGGCGGCTCGCGTCATTGCAATGGCGTCGGTCGAAAATGCTGCCAATCCGTTCGTTTCATGCCCATCCGCGCCGGACGTGCGGAACGGATAACGTAACGATGCGGATTTTTCAGTCGAACGTGGAACTATCGAGATGCTATTTGGTTTCATGCTCATCTTTCGCGAGCGTCGAGCCGGATACCCGAGGGTTCGGCCGTCCTCATCGTCACTTGATTGGTTTGCGTCGTGTAGCGCGCAGGGGGAAGTTTTGAGTTTGGGCCACGATACGGAGAAGACAGTGCCTGCCACGAAGCCCGCCAAGATCCAGAACAGGGATCAGCAGATGGGCTCGGCGCTGCGCTCGGTGTATCAGAAGACCGTCGATGAGGTTGTTCCCGACGATCTGCTCGATCTTCTTGGCAAGCTAGACTGACGACGGGCCGGATGGCTTCGTCATCCGATCCAATCCCAACCCCGATCCACACATTGCAGGCGAACATCGTGGCCGAACGCCGTTTCATCTCGGCGATGGGCCGCCTGCCAACCGGCGCCAAACTGTTCCTCATCCTGAGTGCCGCGCTGTTGCCGCTGGCGCTTATCGCAGTTTTCGCGACGCTGCAGACCACGCGCCTTGCCGACGAGGAAGCTCGTGCTCGCCTGAGGGTTACGGCCAACGAAAGTGCGCGCGCGATCGCGATCGAACTCGTGGGCGACATGACGGCGTTGCGAGTTGCCGTGAACGCGCTCGGGACCGATCCGGCCGACGCGCCGAGCTGTGCTCGTGCGCAAGGCGTGTTCGCCCAGCAATCCTCGGCAGGAACGCGCTTCATCATTACGGACCGGACGGGCCACGTCCTGTGCGGCGTCCCGTTGCCGAACCCCGTGACGCTCCGACAGGACGACATGCCGATCGCTGCGGCGATCGTTCCCGAAAACGGCTTGCTGCTGGCGATTTCGGGCCCTGGCGGCGACACGTCCGCCCGCGCCTATTTCCCGCGCCCGTTCCTGGAAAAGATCGGACGGCCCTCGACCCGCGCTTCGGCCTTCAGCAGTGCGATCGTGCTCGACGAGGATTCGCTGCACCTCGAAACGATCCCGGACGAACGGCCGCTCGATCGCATGGAGACGATGCGGACTGAACTCGGCGTGGCCGGACTTGCGCTCCGCACCAGCATTCGCAGTGCTCCCGTCACGTCGTCGCTCATCGTGGCGATGTTGCTCCCCCTGCTGATGTGGATCGCCGCAGCGAGCATCGCATGGTTCGTCGTCGATCGCCTGCTGATACGCCCCTTGCAGCGCCTGCGAAGCGCGGTTGCGGCGTTCACGCCGGGCGAAGAACTTGATTTCGGCACGGTGCATACGCTGCCAGCACAGGAGATTCGCGGACTTGGCGAGACGTTCCAGGCGATCAGCCGGACCGTCGCCCTGCACGAAGCCGGCTTGGCCGAGGGATTGGTCCGCCAGACCAAGCTGACGCGCGAAGTGCATCACCGGGTCAAGAACAACCTCCAGGTCATCTCCAGCCTGATAAACTTCCATGCGCGCAGCGCGCCGAGCGCCGACGCAACCGCGGCCTATTCGTCGATCCAGCGCCGTGTCGATGCGCTGGCGGTCGTCCACCGTAATCATTTTGCCGAACTCGAGGAGAATCGCGGGCTCAATCTGCGGACGATGATCGGCGAGCTCTCTGCCAACATCCGCGCCACCGCCTCCGATCGCTCGCATGGGCTGGGCATCACGCTCGACGTCGATCCGTATCTCGTCAACCAGGACGTGGCGGTGGCAATCGCCTTCCTGGTCACGGAGACGATCGAACTGGCGATGAGCTGCGATCCGGTCGCGCAAATCCGTATCGTCGTGAAACCCGCCGACAAACTCGCTGACAAGCCCGATCGCGCGCTGCTCCGCGTCGTGTCGCGCGCGCTGGTGGAGAGCGATGCGTTTCGCGAGGCCGTGTTGCGCTACGGCCGGGTCATGGAGGGTCTATCGCGCCAGTTGCGGTCGCCGCTGCATCACGATCCGCTCGTCGGCGCCTATGAGATCGCCTTCGCGATTACCGGTCGCGACTGAGCCCGCCGTAGACCGGCGGGGATCCGGACACAAAGCGACATTCAAAACGAGAATCTTCGAAAACTTGGGAACCGACCTTGTGCAGTGCCGTTCTACACTTCGGATAGCGACTTTATGCCCCCCCGCTCTCGCTATCCAGAACACAGGCCCGGTAGCATCACCCTCCCCCCCGGTGATGCTGCCGGGCCTTTATTGTTTCGGCAGTTCAGCGATCAATCCCGCCAAATAGTAACCGGTCTGGTTTCGCGATCGGAACGAATGCGGTGCCCGAACATTTCACCTCCGGTGGCATTCAAGCCCTTCTTGGAGGAAGTATTATGCGTAAGTTGGTTGGACTGGCGATTGTTGCCGGCGCGTTGATGGTGTCGGCATGCAACACGGTCGAAGGCGCAGGCAAGGACGTGGCATCGGCAGGCAAGACCGTCGCAAAGACCGCGGACAACGCCAAGTAAGCCTTTGCGCTTATGGGAACGAAACGGGGCCCGGTGCATATGCACCGGGCCCCGTTTTCGTATCAGCGGTGTCGCGCGGTCAGCGTTAGACGATATCGGTAGCCTCGCCCTCGACCGCCTTGGCCTTCGCCCGGCTGCGTTCGGTGAACCAGATGCCGATCAGCGCGAGTTCGTACAGGATCACGAGCGGGATCGCGAGCAGCAGTTGCGACCCGATGTCCGGCGGCGTCAGTACCGCGGCGATCGCGAACGCTGCAACGATCGCATAGCGCCTTGCCCCGATCAGTTGCTTGCGCGTGACAATCCCTGCCCGCTCCAGCAGCATCAGCAGGACCGGCAGCAGGAACGAGATGCCGAAGCCGAACAGGAACTGCATCGTGAACGAGAGGTAGTTGCCGATCGCCGGCAGCGCTTCGCGATGGATACCACCGACCATCCCGTCGAACCCGAGCAGGAAGTGCAGCGCCATCGGGATCGCGACGTAATAGGCCATCGCCGCGCCCGTCAGGAACAGGACCGGCGTGGCGAGGATGAACGGCAACAGCGCGCCGCGTTCCTTCTTGTACAGGCCTGGCGCGACGAACTGCCACACCTGGTTCGCGATCACCGGGAACGACAGCATCATCGCGGCGAAGAACGCTACCTTGATCTGGACGAAGAACGCCTCGAAGATCTCGGTGTAGATGACCTTGTTCTGACCGGCCGCAAGCAGCGGGTGAACCAGGAAGCCGAAGATATTCTCGGCGAAATACATCGCCACCGCGAACGTCACGACCAGCGCGGCGATGCAATAGAGCAGCCGCCGCCGCAGCTCGATCAGATGGTCGAGCAACGGTGCCCGGCTTTCGTCGATCTCGCTCATGTCTGGCTTTCGGCGTTATGAAGAATAGTCACGGCCGCTGCGCTCATGCCCGTTTCGCTCATGCCCGTTTCGCTCACGAGGGCGCCACGTCGGACTTACCGGACTTGTCGTCAGGATGGGGCACCGTCGGAGCCGGCGTATCCAGCGGCCCGTCGAACAGGTCCGGACCGCGATCCGCAATCGGAGCGTGCTCCTGCTCGGACGGTACGGGCGAAGCATGCGCCGGAGCGGCAGCCACGACCGGCTTCTCGACCATCACCGGCTCGTCGGTATGATCGACGGACCGATAATCGCGGCGGTGCTCCTCCGTTTCCGGGGAATGCACGACCTGCGCGGTATCGGCCGACGTCGCGTCCGTATGCGGGTGCTCGCGCATGATGCGCTCGTTTTCCGACGCCCAGCGCTTTTCCATCTCTTCGAGTTCGGCCTCGCGGACCATCGAATCGAAGCCCGAGCGGAACTGCCGCGCGACGCCGCGCGCCTTGCCGACCCAATAGCCGACCACGCGCATCGCCTTGGGCAGATCCTTCGGACCGATCACGACGAGCGCGACGAAGGCCACGAGCAGAAACTCGGAGGGCGCGATATCGAACATTCAGCCGCGCCTATCTAGGGTCTTCAACTCTGCCGGCTTCAGGCAGGACGGTCGTCGCGGACGCGATTGCCATCGCGATCGAACGCGGGATCGGCAGTCTTCTGCGCTTCGATCCGGGCCGATGGCTTGGCCGGCGTCTCGTCGTCGTTCTCGGACATGCCCTTCTTGAAGTTCTTCACGCCCTTGGCGACGTCGCCCATCAGGTTCGAGAATCGGCCACCGCCGAGAAGGAGGATCGCGACGACCGCGAGAACGAGCAAGTGAATCGGGCTAAAACCGCCCATGGCAATTCTCCTGGAAACTGAACCCTATCTAAGCCTCATCCTGCCGCTTTGCCAGCGATCTCACCATCCTCGACGCCGTCGCCCTCACGATCGTCGCCATCTTCGAGGCGATCGAAGGCCAGATCGACCGGATCGAGAAGGCCAGCAGCGCGCAGATCGTCGATTCCGGGCAGGTCGCGGCGGCTCTGGAGGCCGAAATGGACGAGGAAGGCAGGGGTCGTCGCGAACATCAGCGGGCGTCCCGGCACTTCGCGCCGCCCGGCCGGCTTCACCCAGCCCGCTTCCATCAGGACGTCGAGCGTCCCCTTCGAGATCTGCACCCCGCGAATCGCCTCGATTTCCGCGCGGGTCACGGGCTCGTGGTAAGCGATGATCGCCAGCGTCTCGATCCCGGCGCGGCTGAGCTTGCGCGGTTCCTCGCGGTCGCGGCGGAGCATGTGCGCCATGTCCGGTGCGGTCTGGAACTGCCAGCGCTCGCCGCGTCGGACGATGGCGATGCCGCGACCGGCATAGTCGGCCGTTAGCTGATCGAGCGCGGCGCGGACGTCGCCGCTGCCGACATGCGCGCGAATCGCGTCGAGCGTCAGCGGAGTCTCGGCCGCGAACAGCACCGCCTCGACGGCGCGGGTGAAATCGTCGGGCGGGGTCACGCGCGGGCTCTCAGATACAGCGGCGCGAAGGGCGACGCCTGGCGCAGTTCGATCTTCCCCTGCCGCGCGAGTTCGAGTGCCGCGACGAAGCTCGACGCGAGCGCCGATCTCCGCAACCGCTCGCCCGCCTCCGGGAGGAAGCTTTCGATCACGCTCCAGTCGATCCGCTCGCCGACCAGCATCGACACGCGCTCCAGCGCCGTCTCCAGCGTCATCACCTCGCGATCGGCGACGACGTGCATCACCGGCCGCGTCCGCGCGGAAATGCGGCCGTACGCGGCGATCACGTCGAAGATCTCGGCCTGCCATGCGGCCTTGCGCACCGTCCGCAGCCCCTCAGGTGCGCCGCGCAGGAACACGTCGCGCCCGGTCCGGTCCCGCGCCATCAGCCGCGCACCGGCCTCGCGCATCGCACTCAGGCGTTCGAGCCTCAGTTGGAGCCGCAGCGCGAGTTCCTCGGGATCGGGCTCGGCGAGAGGGTCGCGCGGCAGGAGCAATGCCGACTTCAGATAGGCGAGCCATGCCGCCATCACGAGATAGTCCGCGGCGAGTTCGAGCTTCAACGCACGGGCGGAGTCGACGTACGCCAGATACTGCTCGACCAGTGCGAGGATCGAGATCTTGCGCAGATCGACCTTCTGCCCCCGCGCGAGCGAGAGCAGCAGATCGAGCGGCCCCTCCCATCCGTCGAGATCCAGGGTCAGTTGCACGTCGTCCATCGCCGGACGCTACAGCGCGCGCTGCCGGGCATCCACCCTCCACGTTTGACGACGGACCATATGAACCATATACGTTTCATATGACGAAGGTGAATGCGAAGCTTGCATGGGTATCGTGAAGATCGACGACGCGCTGCACGAGGATGCGCGGCGGGCGAGCCAGGTGCTGTGCCGGTCGATCAATGCGCAGGCGGAGTTCTGGATGAAGATCGGCATGCTCGCCGAGGCCAACCCGACGCTGTCGTTCAACGATATCGTCACCGCGCAACTCGCCGCCGCGTCGGTGCGCGTTGCCGACAAAACGGCAGCCTGAGATGGTGAAGACGCCGGCAGAGCTGGCACTGATGCGCGTATCGGGCGCCTTGCTGGCGTCGGTGTTCGAGATGCTTGACGAGCAGGAGCTGGCGGGGCTGTCGACGTTGCAGGTCAACGACATGGTCGATCGCTACATTACCGAAGACCTCGCCGCCCGGCCCGCGAGCAAGGGGCAATATGGCTTCGAATACGTCCTGAACAGCTCGATCAACCACGTCGTCTGCCACGGAGTACCCAACGCTCGCGACGTCATCCGCAACGGCGACATCGTCAATCTGGACATCACGCTGGAAAAGAACGGCTTCATCGCCGATTCGAGCAAGACGTATATGGTAGGCACCGTTCCGCCCGCTGCGAAGCGCCTCGTGCGGGTCGCGCAGGAGGCGGTGTGGCAGGGTATCCGGCAGGTCCGGGCGGGCGCGCATCTCGGCGATATCGGCTTCGCGATCGAGCGCCACGCAAAGAAGCACGGCTATGCGGTGGTACGCGACTATTGCGGGCACGGCATCGGTCGGGAGATGCACGAGGAGCCGCAGGTGCTCAATTTCGGGCGCGCGGGGACCGGCATGACGCTGCGCGAGGGGATGGTGTTCACGATCGAGCCGATGATCAACCAAGGGACGCGCAAGGTGTCGACCGAGGATGACGGGTGGACGGTGGTCACCGACGACGGCAAGCTTTCGGCGCAGTTCGAGCATACGGTGGCAGTGACGCGCGGCGGGGTCGAGGTGCTGACGTTGGGCAGGGATGAGCGGGCTCGGGGGTTGGGGTGACGGGGGAACTCGTGACCGTTCGCATCCCCATTCCGTTCGTGCTGAGTAGCGACTGAGTAGGCTCGCAGAGCCGTACCGAAGGGGCGTATCGAAGCACAGGTTCCCCGCGCCAACCTGTCCTTCGATACGCCGCTTCGACAAGCTCAGCAGCTACTCAGGACGAACGGAAGTTCGGGAGTTAAGCGCTGGCGAGTAGCGCGTCTCGCGTAGCGATCAGTTCCGCGAAGTCACCCTTGGACCCGCCGACCGACGCCATCGCCCGATCGAGCCTCGCGCGCGACGCCTCCGAGATTTCCCCCAGTCGCCCGGCGATCTCGACCATCTCGTCCATCCGCGCCCAGCAATCGAGTACCAGATCACACCCGGCAGCGATCGCGCCCGCCGCCTTGTCGCTGGCGGTGCCGGACAACGCCTTCATGTCGATGTCGTCGGTCATCAGGAGGCCGTCGAAGCCGATCCGTCGACGGATGATCTCGTCGATCACGATCGGCGACAGCGTCGCGGGGCGGTCGGCATCCCAGGCGTCGAAGACGATGTGCGACGTCATGCCCATCGGCGCGTGGTTGAGCGTGCGGAACGGTTCGATGTCGATTTCGAGGTCAGCGTCGGTCGCGGTGACGGTCGGGAGGTGGTGGTGCGTGTCGACCTTGGCGCGGCCGTGGCCGGGCATGTGCTTGACGACACCGACCACGCCGCCTTCCGCCAGCCCTTCCAGCGTTGCGCGGCCGAGGGCTGCGACGCGCATCGGATCGGAGCCGAACGTGCGTGAGGCGACGGCTTCGGTGGTATCGGGCTGCGACACGTCGAGCAGCGGGAGACAGTCGACGGTGATCCCAACCTCGCTGAGCATTACGCCAAGCGCCTGCGCATTCGCTCGTGCCGCCTGGATCGCGGTCATCGGTGCGCGTTCATAGGCTGCATCGAACACCGGGCCAGCGGGGAATGCGAGCCATTCGGGCGACCCCATCCGCGCGACGCGGCCGCCCTCCTGGTCGATCAGGATCGCCAGGTCGTCGCGTCCGGCAAGCGCACGAAGCGAATCCGTCAGCGCCCGGACTTGGGTGCGATCGACGATGTTGCGCTTGAACAGGATGTAGCCGGCGGGTTCGCACTCGGCGAAGAACGCGCATTCGGCAGGGGTGAGGACAGGGCCGGACAGGCCGAAGATGACGGGCTTCATGGGTTCTTCCTAGCGAAACCGGCGTGCGCGATCATCCTTCAATAATCTTTCGAGACACGGACGTTAGCGCTCTGCCGGCCGAGCGTGGAGATGCTCGACAGCAATGACAGCCAGCGCGTGACCTGGAACTCGACCTGCGTGGCGGAATAGCCCTGACCGTCGGTGACGATCTCCGCATACAGGCGCCGCGTGACGTATTTGCCCGCCGCGATCGAGGTGCCCTGTCCGGTCTGCGGATCGGCGGGGAGGATGCGCAGGCGGTCGAGCCCGGCGGCGCGGCGCACCGCGTTGATCGGGTTTAGGCCGCTGCCGCCGCCCTGCAACGCCGCGACTGCCGCTGCGAGTTGCAACGCTTCGGGCGCGGACAGGTTCGTAATCGAGGTGCCGAACAGCAGCCGCGAGAGCAGTTCGTCCTCGGGCAAGGCTGGCGTGCTGGTGAAGCCGATCTCGGGTTTCAGCGCGTAGCCGGTGACGCGGATCGATGCGCTCAGGCCCGTCGAGTCCGCATTCGCCTCGATATCCAAAGCCGGGTTCGCCGGGACTTGCCCGTCGAAGCGGATCACGCCGCGCGCCAACTCGAACTGCCGCCCGGCGAACTCGTAGTCGCCGCGGATCAGCGTCGCGCGGCCGGTGATCGCCGGGTTCTCGGGCTGGCCGGCGATCTGAAGGTTGGCGGACCATTCGCTGGTGAGGCCGAGGCCGCTGACCATCACCTGGTTTGGGGCGCGGGCCTTGATTGCGAGTGTCCAGGGCTTGGTTCGAGCGACGGTCTCCTCGCCGCCGTCGGGCAGGTTGATTTCGCGGATGTTGAGCTGGGGGACGGCACTGGCAGCGGTGGCCTGGCCGAGGCGGTAGCGGCTCTTGTCGAGCACGACATCGCCCGCGATCGTGCCGCCCGAGCCGTTCGACTTGAACGTCAGCGGGCCGGAGACGGTCGCGCCGATGTCGTCGCGGTTGATCATCACCGCCTTGTCGGCCTGCAGCGTGAGGTCGAGTCCGATCCCGGCGGCGGCGGCGAACTCGAACTGGCCACTACCGGTGACGCGCCCGCCCTTGCCCGCGTCCGCGCCGAACCGGTCGATCACGAGCCGCGAGCCGCCGAACCGGCCGGTCGCCTGGACGTTGGTGAGGACGGTGCCGGTGGTGGCGCTCTCGATCCGCGCGCCGTTGGCCTGGACGACGCCGCGCAAGGTCGGGTTGGCGAGCGTGCCGACGACGTCCGCACCGATCGCGACCGGGCCGGACAGGTCGAACAGCTCGACCCCGGTGAGGCGCCAGAGTGTGTCGGCCGGGCCGCTGTAGCGAAGTTGTCCGAACAGGCGTGCGTTGCTGATCCGGGCCGCCAAGTCCCCCTGCCCCAGTGGCGCAAGCTGCGCCTGAGCACGGCCGATCGTCTTGCCGGCGGAAGCAATCACCGCGCGCAGGCCGAGCTTGTCGGGCGACAGCACCGCCGCGACGCCGACGTCGATCGGGCGCGAAGACAGGACGAGGCCGGCGCGACTGAGCCCGCGGATCGTCACGTTCGCCTTGCCGGTCGGGGCTGCACCATTCGCGGTCGCGATAGTGAAGCTGCCCGAGGCGCTGCCGCTGAGACCGAGTCCGGGATAGGCGATGTCGAGGATCGCGAGCGGCATCCGGGTCAAGCTGGCGTCGATCGCGGTGCTGGCGGCGGTGAAGCGGCCGCCGACCTGGGCCTCGCCGCCCGAGAAGCTGAGCTTGGTCAGCGCGAGATGCCAACCGTCGTCTTCTTGGGTCAAAACTGCTGGAGTGAGTAGTTTCAGTGGGCGGCCGTCGAGCGTGCCTTGCGCGGAGATCGCGTAGCTGGCGGCGGTCACCTGCGTGACGCTCTGGATATCGAACGCGCGGCCGCGGGAGCCGGCGATCGACGCCTTGATCGTGCCGACGCCGCCGCGCAGCGATGCGGAGCCGTTGAACCGCGCGAGGCTGAGCGCGCCGCGACGCAAGCCGAGGCCGGTCGCGGTCGCCTCGATCGAGGTGCCGGCCGGGTCGAGCAGCGTGACGAAATCGAGCTTGCCCGAGCGCAACGCAACGGTGTCGAGCGTCGCGGCCCTGGCGGCGAGATGCCCTTCGATGCGCTGGACGGTCCCGACCGGGCGGAACAGGAGTTCGCCCAAGATACCGCCCCCCGCAACCTCCAGCCGCCCGTTAAAGCCGCCATCGACCACCGCGATGTTGCCGCTCGCCCGCGTTCCCGCGACGTTCAGCGCCGCGATCGCGATCGTCGCATCGGCGCCCGGCGGCAACAGGATCGCGCCGTTGGTGGTGAACGGCCCGAGCCGCGATCCGCCCGCCGCGGTGAACGCGAAGCCCTGCGGCGTCGGATCGAGATGCGCGCGGACGTTCGACAGCCCGAGCGTCGCGTTAGGGCTGGCGAAGACGAGGTCGAGCGTCGGCTTCTCGATCTGGCCGTCGAGTTTGAGCGTCACCGGGCCGTAAGTCTGCTGGCGCCCGCCCCCCTCGAAATGGAAAGTCCCGTCGCGCCGACGATAGCCATTGCCGGTCAACCGGATCTGCGGCGCGGTGAGCACGAGGTCGGTGAAGTGCAGCACGCCGTCGGTGGTGCGTTCGAGGTTGGTCGTGATCCGCGGCAACCCGCCCGCGAGGCTGCGGAAGAAAGCGTTGTCGAGCCGCACCATCTGCGCGCTGCCCTGCCCGATCACGCGCGTGCCCTTGCGGTTCGGGCCGGGGACGACGCGCAGCGTGGACTTGACGTCGACGATGCCGAGACCGGGGATCAGATAGCGGCCGAGCCCGCCGTTGATGCCGACCTCGAACTGGCCGTTGCGCAGATCGACCGCGAGATTGATGCTGCCGGTGAGTTTGTCGGAGCGAAGCCTGAGCGCGTCGCCGGTGAGCAGCGTCGGCGTCACGCGGAGCAGGCCGTCGACCGACAGGTTGCGCAGGATCCCGCCCGCGACGGTACCCACGCCGGTGACGCGCGCGGCGGTGAAGCGGATCGGGACGGTGACGGGCGCTGCGGATAACCGGCCCTTGCCAGCGGCGTGCGCATTCTCGAACCCGGTCTGGTCGAATGCGAACCGGCTGGCGTCGAGGCGATAATCGAACGCCGCGGTCGCGAACGGGCCGTCCAGGATCGCGCGCAATTCGACCATGTTGCCGGTCATGTTGTCGAACAACGCCGGCGGCCGCAGCAGTCGTGCCTTGATCCGGACGTCACGATACGCGTTCGCACCGAGATCGACGATCCCGGTCGTGTCGATCGCCAGCGCGGGCGTGCGCAGCGAGAGCTGACCTTCGAGACGGCGGTCGGCGAACCCGGCACTGCCGTTGACGAGGATGCGCGGCGTCGTCAGCCGCTGCAGCCGCCCCTTGAGCAGCGACGACGGCGTAAGCGTGCCGGACAGCGTGTAGCGGCCGGCGACCTGCGCGAGCGCGAGATCGACGACGCGCGTCGTCCCGACCTTGCCGTTCGCGCGGCCGTTCCACTTCGCCCAGCTGCCGTCGCCGGTAACCGCGAGCGCGACCGGGCCCTTCGCCTTCACCATCCGCGCGAGCACGCCGTTCGCGGCGCCGTTCGCGGCGACATCGATGTCGAACCGGTCGCGCGCGGGCTCGGCGTCGATCCGGAGCTTCAGATCGTCGCTGCCGGCAATGCGTGCCTTGAGGTCGACCAGCGCTCGACCCGAGCGAATATCCGCACGCCCTTCGAGCGTGCCGATCCGCTGCGTTCCCAGCACGCGCCTGGCGAGCGTCAGCCGACCGACCGAAAGCTTGCCGATATGGATGTCGAAATCGGGCAGGATCGGGCCGCGCGTCTTCGACGATCGGGTCCGCGGCGTGTGCGTCAGGATCGCGCGATCGACGATCAACCGGCGGATCTCCAGCCGGTTCGAGAACCAGTCGAACGGCGACCAGTCGAGCGTGACGTTGGGCGCCTGGAAGACGAGTCCTTCAAGATCGTACACGCGGAGATCGGTCAGCCGCGTATCACCGTACAGCGAGCCATCGATCCGACCGACCGTGAAGCGCAGGCCGTTGGCCGTCTTGATCGCCGCGATCCGGTCCGCGACGAAACGGTGGCCGATATCGGTGTCGACGATCAGCAACGCCGCGCCGACGATCGCGAGCAGCGCCATGACCGCGCCGACGATCCAGCGCCACCATGCGATACGGCGTTTGGGCAGGACGACGTCCTCGGTCAAAACGCCTGCCCCAGCGAAACGTAGACGGCGATGCGGCTATCGCCCGGCTGCGGGTTGATCGGGGTACCGACGTCGAGGCGGATCGGGCCGAAGTTCGAATAATAGCGCACGCCGATCCCGGTGCCGTATTGCAGCCCGGTGAACTTCGGCAGCGGCGACGTGTAGATATTGCCCGCGTCGAGGAACGGCACGATCCCGAAGCTGCCGAAGACGCGCACGCGGGCCTCGATCGAAAATTCGGTCAGGCTGCGGCCGCCGATCGGGTCGTTGTTGGGATCGCGCGGGCCGATCGCCTGATAGCCGTAGCCACGCACCGAGGCGCCGCCGCCTGCATAGAAGCGGCGTGATGGTGCGACCTGATCGCGCGGGGCGCCGACGATGGTGCCGAGCCGGGTTCGGGCGGCGAGCACCACCCGGTTGCCGAACGGTTGATACACGCTGCCGTCGAACTGGGTGCGGGCATAACCGAACACCGAGCCCTGCAACGAGACTTCGGGGCTGAGCCGGCCGCCGAGGCGGAAGCCCTTGGTCGGGTTGAGCAGATCGTCCGACCCGTCGTAGTTGAGGCTCGTCGGCAGCGCGCCGATGAAGAACGTCCGTCGGCGTGGTGCGCCGGTCGACAGGATCACGTCGCGCTCGTCCGACGCAAGCAGTTCGGCACCGACCGACCACGTCCAGGTTTTCTGGAAGAAGATGTTGGTCTGCCGCTCAAGGCTGCCCGCCAGCGTATAGGTCTTCGCGTCATACGCATCGCGATTGGTATGCGCGGCGGACGCCTGGAGCGTCAGCACCCGGTCGCGCGCCTCGAAATTGTTGCGACGGAAGACGATCGAGCCGAGCTGTTCCTGCGTCCCCAGCACGCCGCGCAGCGTCAGCGCGCCCTCGGGCGGAAACAGGTTGCGGTGCGTCCAGCTCAGTTCCGCGCGCGCGCCTTCGCCCGTACCGTAGCCGAGTTCGCCGGCCACGGTATGCGGCGGCGCGGGATCGAGTTTCACGGCGATGTCGACGGTATCGGGGGTCGCACCCTGCACCGGCTTGAGATCGACCGCGGAGACGAGGCTGGTCTGGATCAGCGCACGGCGGAGATCGTCCAGCTTCGCAGCATCGTAGAGGTCGCCCGGCGAAAATCGCGCAATCTCCGCGACGTGGTCCGCGCCGAACACGCGGTTGCCGGGTCGTGCGACGATCTGCCCGAACTTGCGCGCGCCGCCGGGCTGGACCGACAGGTCGAGCGTCGCGGTACGGGTGGCATGGTCGACGACGATCGCCGGATCGCCGACCTTGGCGAACGGAAAGCCTTCGCGCCCGATCTGCGTCGTCAGCTTGGCTTGCCCGGCGACGATCGCGTCGGAATTGACCGGATCCTCGGGCTTGACGCCGAACGCGGTCGTCAGCCCAGGCGCCTTGTCGCCCGCTGCCGCGATGCCATCGATCGTCACGCCCTTGAACGTGTAGAGCGTGCCGGGAGTCGCGGACAAGACGACCATCGGTTTCGCGCCGGGCTCGACTCGCGTCACCACGTTGGCGTCGTAATAGCCCTCCGCGCGGAGCAGGCTGTTGAGCAGGTCGGCATCCTCGCGGGCGCGACGATCGAGCTGGGCGGCATTGGCGGCCTGGTGATCGTTCGCATCGAGCGTCGACAGCTGGGCAAACCGTTGCCGCAACAACGCATCGTTGATGCCGTCGATACCGTCGATCCGCCAGGCGTAGCGGCTTTCGGCATTCGCATCGACGGCGGCGATGGTCGCGGCCGGGTCCATCGGCGCAGTCGCGAGATCGGGCCACGCCACGCCGATATCCGGCAACGCGGCAAGCGGCGAATTGGGATCTAGCGACATCGGCGTGTCCGTCGACGGCGCGGCGGGAGCCTGTGCAGGCGGGGGCGCGGTTTGCGCGCCTGCGGAGGACA
This sequence comes from Sphingomonas sp. OK281, assembly GCF_900115295.1. GTDB lineage: Bacteria > Pseudomonadota > Alphaproteobacteria > Sphingomonadales > Sphingomonadaceae > Sphingomonas. The sequence continues at coordinate 70,399 of NZ_FOVZ01000004.1, forward strand.
CGGTGGCACCCGCGGTCGTCAGAACGAAAAAGGCGGCGGCCGGCCCGGCTCGCCCGACGCGGAACACCATGTCCGGCTCCTAGCCGGGCTTGTCGTTGCGGAACAGTATCTAACGCCGTATTTCCGCCACGTTTCATTGGCGCGCAGGTGGTGGCCGAGCGTCGCGGACTTTCGATGGCGGCATGCCGTATCGCGACGAGGGAGCGATACTGACGCCGCGCTACGCCGAGTTGTCGGCATCGGCCAACGCCGGGCGACTGGCATCCCACGGCAGCGCGTGGCAGGACGGGGCAATGGCCGACCCGACTTCCCGCGACACCCTTCCCCCCCACAAGGACCCGAGCGCTGCGGGCGGGTTTCTCGTCGCGCTCGGCATGCTGGGTGGTGCGGGGCTCGGCTTTGCGATCGGGCAGGCCACGCCGGGGTTTCTGATCGGGACCGGCGTCGGCGTGCTCGCGGCTGTGCTGGTCTGGCTGAAGGACCGGAGGTAGCGGGCCTCCTTTCCCCCCGTTCGTCCCTAGTAGCCGTCAAATAGTCGCGACAGGCGGCGTATCGAGACGGCGTATCGAAGGAAGGGTTGGCGCGCGGAACCCAGGGTTCGATACGCGCCCTCGATCCGCTCCGGACGGACTATCCGGTGGCTGGTCGGCACGACCGGGATGCGGGGTAGCGCTTTTATCGCGCTACGCCCGTACCTGCCCGCTGGCGATTACCGACTGCCGCGCCAGACCTGCAGCGGCGCGCTTGGGTTCAGTCCGCCCTGATGCACCGGGCAACGACGATACCGGAAGCGGCGGTCAAGGCAGATCCAGACCTCGTCGAGCCAGCCCTGCTTGGTTGCGGTGACGCGCATCATGTCCGCCTTCAGGCCCGGGTTCGCACCGGCCATAGCTGCGGCGAACCGACCGGCGGTCAGCGGCGTGCGCGACAATGCGTCCATGTCCGGATAGCGGAGCTTGCCGTACAGCCCGGCCGACTGGTTGAAATACTTGGCAGGACGGTATCCGGGCATGCAGGTGCCATGCTTGGCCCATTCGTGCTGGAGCAATTGCGCGGACGGCGTGGTGCACAGGTGGGCACGGATCACCGGCGGCGGCACGAACTCCGCGTCGTGACAATATTGCGGCCAGTCCTTGCCGACGCCATCGGGCCAGAGCCCGTGCAACGTGAAGCCGAACCGGTTGCCCGCGCCGCACTGGAACGTCGACCCGGTGCGATCGCCATTGTCGCGGCAATATTGCGGCGCCCAAGTGATGGCGAGCGTGTAGCTGCCGATCGGGATATCCCGCTTCGGCTGGCTTTCCGACGGCAGGTCCGGGCGGACCCGCTCGATCGATGCCGGGGTCGAGCATTGATAGGCCTGCGCCTGCACGACGCTTGGCAGGACGATCGCCGCGGTGGCCAGGATCAGTCTGGAGATCATGCGACGTTTCCCTTGTCGGTCTTGGCAGGAGGCGCGGAATCGATAGGAGGCCCGATGTCGCGATCGGCATATGTGTCGAGGTCCGCGTCCTTCGCGAACCAGATTTTGCTACCGGGCTGGAACAAGTGGACGGCCGCCGCGACGTAGAGCGCCGTCGCGATCAACGAAAGGATCGACGTGGTGCCCAGCGTCGCACTGCCGTTGGCGAGCGCTGCCAGAGGCTGGATCGCGGTCAGCGTCGACAAGGCGGCGAGGACGACGACGACCCACTTCGCCACGACGCTCGGCGCGCGCGCGGTGAAGTACCAGAGCAGGACGGTCACCGCGATCCCGATGGCCTGGAACGTCGGCAATATCCAGGTCGCCTTGGCGAGCACCGGATAGGCGGTGACGATCGCCTCGCGCTGCGTCCAGGTCATCGCGGTGACGACCGTATCCAGCACGAACGCGGCCCAATACAGCCGCTCGTAGCGAACGATGGCATCCGGCCTGATCATGATCCTGCTCCCCGACGCGGCCGCCTGAAGACCCGCGCCGGATCTGGCGGGGCTATCCGGCGGTCGTAAAGTCCAGGCCTATATCCGCCGCGGGTGCCGACTGCGTCAAGCGGCCGACCGATACATAGGTGACGCCGGTCTCGGCGATCGCGCGGATCGTGTCGAGGGTGACGCCGCCCGACGCCTCGGTCGGCACGCGCCCGCCGACCAACGTCACCGCGCCGCGCAACGTCGCCGGCGCCATGTTGTCGAGCAGGAGGTGCGTCGCGCCCGCCGCGAGCGCAGGCTCGATCTGGTCGACGCTGTCGACCTCGACGATGATATGCGCGATCCCCGCATCCTTCGCGCGGCGCACCGCCTCCGCGACGCCGCCCGCGACCGCGACGTGATTGTCCTTGATCATCGCCGCATCCCACAGCCCCATCCGGTGATTCTGCGCGCCACCCATCCGGGTCGCGTATTTCTCCAGCACGCGCAGGCCGGGGATGGTTTTGCGCGTGTCGAGCAGGATCGCACCGGTGCCGGCGATCGCGTCGACATAGAGGCGGGTCATCGTCGCGATGCCCGACAAATGCTGGACGGTGTTGAGCGCGCTCCGTTCGGCCGTAAGCATCGCCCGCCCTGCCCCTTCGAGCCGCATCAGGTCGGTGCCGGCCGAAACGCGCTGGCCGTCCTCGACGAGACGCTCGATCCGCACGTCGGGGTCGAGCGCGCGGAAGAACGCCTCGGCGAGATCGAGCCCGGCGACGACGATCGGATCGCGGCTGTCCATCACCCCGGTGAACCGTGCGTCGGCGGGGATCACGGCCGCGGACGTGATGTCGCCGATCGTCCCGAGATCCTCGGCCAGCGTGGCCGCGACGAACGCCTCGAGGTCGAAGGATTCGGGCAATGCTGCGTTCACCTGAAGTCTCCCAGAAATTGCCGTACGGTCATGCGAGCGCCGGTGCCAAAAAACCGCTTGCGGGGACAGCGAATTACGATGCCGCCACGCGATGAAAATATTTCAGATGGGACGGAACCAATCGATCCGGCGCAAGTTGCACGACCGATACCCGAGGAAGTTTGTATGCCTGCCAAGACGATCGCCGATACCGCACGCCTGAGCGCCCTGCTGGACGAGGCCCTGATGCTCGCCGATGCGCTCCAGTTGCCGATCGCCGCGATCCATATCGATCAGGCGCGCGCCCAGCTCGGGATCGACACCGCCGCCGACTGACCGCAGCCGGCTGCGCCGGCGATCGACCAGCCTCACAGGCGAAGGGGCCGGCCATTAGCCAGCCCGGACGCGTCACTTCGGTCCGAGATCGCCTTGGCCGACGGTGTTCGACGCCATTTCCAGCATCCGGTCGAGGCTCTTCTTCGCCTGGATGCGCAATCCCTCCTCGATCTCGATCCGCGGCGACAGATCGCGCAGCGCGACATACAGCTTTTCCAGCGTGTTGAGCGCCATGTACGGGCAGATGTTGCAGTTACAGTTGCCATCCGCCCCCGGCGCCCCGATGAAGCGCTTGTTCGGGAGCGCCTTTTCCATCTGGTGGATGATGTGCGGCTCGGTCGCGACGATCAGCGTGTCGCCGGGCATCGCCAGCGCGTAATCGAGAATGCCGCGCGTCGAGCCGACATAATCCGCGTGATCGAGGATGATCGGCGGGCATTCGGGATGCGCCACGACGGGCGCACCGGGATGCTGTGCCTTCAGCTTCATCAGCTCGGTCTCGCTGAACGCCTCGTGGACGATGCACACGCCCGGCCAGAGCAGCATGTCGCGGCCGGTCTTTCGCGCGAGGTAACCACCGAGATTGCGGTCGGGCCCGAAGATGATCTTCTGCTCGGGCGGGATCTGCGCGAGGATCGCGTCCGCCGACGACGAGGTGACGATGATGTCGGAGAGCGCCTTCACCTCGGTCGAGCAGTTGATGTACGTCAGCGCGATATGATCGGGATGCTTCGCGCGGAAGGCGGCGAACTGCTCGGGCGGGCAGCTGTCTTCCAGGCTGCAGCCGGCATCCATGTCGGGCAGGACGACGATCTTGTCCGGCGACAGGATCTTGGCGGTCTCGGCCATGAAGCGCACGCCGCAGAAGGCGATGACGTCGGCGTCGGTGGCAGCGGCCTTGCGCGAGAGGTCGAGACTGTCGCCGACGAAATCGGCCAGATCCTGAAGCTCGGGCTTCTGGTAGTAATGCGCGAGGATGACGGCGTTCTTCTCCTTGCGGAGGCGCTCTATCTCGGCGCGGATGTCGATGCCGGCGAAGTTCTGGTTCAATTCCATGGTCGTATCCCGAGTGTTGCCCGTTCCCTAGGGGCGGTTCCCTAGCACGTCCTGCAGCGAGCGCGAGGTGTCCCAGCGTTCGGTATTCGCGGTCGGCTCGTCGGCGAAGCGTACCGCGACGGTCGCATCGATCCCGGCAGCGCGCAGCGGCATCGCGAAACTGCGTTCGACCGCACGGCGCGTCGCGTCTCGCGCGAGCTTGATCATCGCGGGTTCGCGCGCCTGGCGGATCAGTTCGATCTGGCCGGCGCGGCGGTTGGCGGCGTCGAGGCGCTTCTCGGCATCGGTGAACGTCGTCAGCACACCGCCCGAACCATATTCGCGGACCGCGTTGAGATCGACCTGCGGGCCATCGGCTTCGACGGCGGGCAAGCGCACGGACAGCGTCTTCGAATTGCCATCCCACGCGACGTCGGACTGGGTAAGCTTGGCCATGTCGACTTCGTACCGGACCATGCCGGGCATGATCAGCGTCTTCTCGGTCGTGAAGCCGAGCTGCGACTGTTTCGAGGTGACGACCGCGACGTAGCGCGCGGCGAACGCCGACAGGCGGTTCTGCTCGCGCAGTCCTTCGAGGCTGGCGCTGGCGATCGTCGTCGGATCGGGCGTTAGGCGGTCGCTGACGTAGCGCTGCACACCCCAGAGCACGAGCAGCCCTGCGAGGACGAGGATCAAGACGACACCGACGGCCTTTGCCAGGAACGGGGCCACGCCGCTCTTGCGGACGGGTTCGGTCACGCTGTCGTTCGCCATGTCTCGCCTTCCTCGATAACCAGTCCGCGGGTTTGCAGGTCGTACAGATGCGCCAGCACCGATCGCTCGGCGGCGGGCACGAGTTGTGGGCCGAGCCCGACATACATGCGCTCGACCATCGCCGGGATCGGCCGCGCGCCCTCGCGGAGCAGGCGAAGGATCTGCCCTTCGCGTTGCTTGCGGTGGCCGAGCATCCCGCGGACGAGCCGCTGCGGCTTGTCGATCGCCTCGCCGTGGCCCGGATAATAGATGCGGTCGTCGCGCCCCATCAGCTTTTCGAGGCTCGCCATGTACGCGGTCATATTGCCATCGGGCGGCGAGACGATCGTCGTCGACCAGCCCATGACATGATCGCCGGAGAACAGCGCCTTCGTCTCGGGGAGTGCGAAGGCGAGGTGGTTCGAGGTGTGGCCGGGCGTGGCGATCGCCTCCAGCGTCCAGCCTGTGCCGGTGACGGTATCGCCCTCCGCAAGAACGCGGTTGGGTGCGTAGGCGGCATCGAATGACGCGTCTGCTCGCGCGCCCGCGTCGGCGAGATCGAACGGTGCAGCGCCGACGATCGGGGCGCCGGTGAGCGACTGGAGCGGACGCGTGGCGGGGCTGTGATCGCGGTGATGATGCGTGACGACGATCGCCTTGACCGGGCGGCCATCGATCGCGCGCCGCAACGCGGCGAGGTGGGCGGGATCGTCGGGACCGGGATCGATAACGGCAAGATCGGTCGTGCCGACAATGTGCGTTTGCGTACCGGTATAGGTGTAGGGAGAGGGGTTGGGCGCGAGCACGCGAACGACAAGCGGCTCGAGCTGGATCGGGATACCGGTCGGATGCTCAGCCATGCATGCGAAATGGCGGCTCGACCCAGCGATGACAAGCCCCCCTTTGGCTACGACGGGCTGTCGGATATTCTTACAAACCGACATTCGGCCAAACATGGGTTAACTATCGAACTTCAACAAAACCGCCAACGCGCGGTTCTGGCACAGGCCGTGCAAATCTTGCACCGTCACCGAACGCGACCGCGTTCATAGGGTGGATCGACCGCTTTCCCTCCGGTCTCGCGACGATCCACCCACCCGGTGCCCGGATCAGTTGGCCTTCTGGGTCTCGAACAACTGCGCCAGCTCGCCGCTCTCGTACATCTCCATCATGATGTCCGAACCGCCGACGAACTCGCCGTCGACATAGAGCTGCGGGATCGTCGGCCAGTCCGAATAGCTCTTGATACCCTGCCGGATACCCTGGTCCTGCAGCACGTCGACGCTCTCGAACTCGACCTCGAGATGGTTGAGGATCGCGATCGCGCGGCTGGAAAAGCCGCACTGCGGGAACAACGGGCTGCCCTTCATGAACAGGACTACAGGGCTGGCTTTCACCAGGGCGTCGATGCGGGCGTTGGAATCGTCGGTCATGTCTTGGGTCCTCAGGAAATTGCGGTCGTAAGCTGAAGTGCGTGCAGGACGCCGCCCATCCGCCCGCCGAGCGCGGCGTAGACGGCCTGGTGCTGCTTCACCCGGCTCATCCCGGCAAAGCTGGCAGCGGTGACCTTGGCCGCATAATGATCGCCGTCGCCTGCGAGATCGGTGATCTCGACCTGGGCATCGGGGATCGCGTCCTTGATCATGGTTGCGATATCGTCGGCAGCCATCGGCATATCAATGCGCCTCCAGCAACTGGCGACGGGCCTCGATCATCTGTTGCGCGAGCGCACGACGGACCGTCGCCTCGTCGTGATCGAGACCGGCGGCAGTCAAGTCACCGACCAGTTTGCGCACCACATCGTCGTCACCGCCGCCTTCCATGTCGGCATGGACGAGAGCGGTCGCATAGGCATCGGTCTCTTCGGGCGTCAGGGCCATCTCGTGTGCAGCCCACCCCCCCAGCAGGCGATTGCGACGCGCCGTTATCCGGAAGGCCATCTCTTCCTCACGCGCGAAATTCGCCTCGCTGGCGCGTTCGCGGTCGTCGAAAGTGGTCATTGCGCGGGTCCCCGTTCAAGCTCGTAATCGTATCGGAGATAGGTCGCGGAGCGGCCTCGCGCAATAATCGACAGAAACGTACAAAAACAGCTGGAACAATGACGCGTTCGTAACGATATATAAGTCGGTCACGTGACACAGTGCATGGACAGGAGAGTGAGAATGACGACGCTATCGGCACCCCCATCCCATATCGCAACCTCTTCACGGTCGACTCCGCGCGTTGTTCACGGCCTGGTGTATGGAATTGGCGCATCGATGGCGATGTGGGGCGCCATCGCAGCGATTGCGTATAAACTGATCTGACGTATGTTGGCGTCGTAGAGGCCAGCTGATCTAGCCGACCTCGACGACAAGCTTTCCGATCGCGCCGCGAGCGGCCATCTTGGCAATCGCCTTGCCGCCGTCTTCGAACGCGAAGACCTCGGTCACACGCGGGGCGATCTTCCCCGCTTCCCAGAGTTCGAACAGCGTTTCGATATGCGCCTGGTTCGCCTTCGGATCACGCGCGGCAAACGCGCCCCAGAACACGCCGCAGACGTCGCAGCTTTTGAGCAGCGTGAGGTTTAGCGGCAGTCTAGGGATACCGGCGGGGAAGCCTACGACGAGATACTTGCCCTCCCATGCGATCGAACGCAGCGCCGGCTCGGCATAATCGCCGCCGACCGGATCGTAGATCACGTGCGCGCCATCGCGACCGACTGCGGCCTTGAACTGCTCGGCGAGCGCCTTCGACTGGCCCTTGTCGAACGGCGCGCGGGCGTAGATCAGCGTTTCGTCGGCGCCGGCGGACTTGGCGGCGGCAGCCTTTTCCTCGGACGATACCGCGGCGACCACCTTCGCGCCGAATGCCTTGCCGAGTTCGATCGCGGCGAGCCCTACCCCGCCGGCGGCCCCGAGCACGAGCAAGGTCTGCCCGGCCTTGATGTGGCCGCGGTCGAGCAGCGCGTGGATCGTCGTGCCGTAGGTGAGGATGAGCGAGGCGCCCTCGGCGAAGCTGCGGCCTTCGGGGAGGCGGTAGAGCTTGGCGGGGTCGGCGATCACCTTCTCGCACAGGCCGCCGTGGCCGAGCATCGCGATGACGCGGTCGCCGACTGCCCAGCCCGTCACGCCTTCACCGATCGAATCGATCGTACCGGCGATTTCGCCGCCCGGTGCGAACGGGCGTTGCGGCTTGAACTGGTATTTGTCCTCGATGATCAGGACGTCGGGAAAGTTGATCGCGCAGGCCTTGACCGCGACGACGACCTGTCCGGGGCCGGCTACCAGATCGGGCAGCTCGACCATTTCCAGAGTTTCAGGTCCGCCGACTGCCTTCGACACCAATGCTCGCATACCCGCTCTCCACCGTCGTCCAGGGGCGATTCGATGCGACCGCCTCCTCGAATTTCGAAATCTGGGTATCCCTTGCCAGCGTCAGGCCGACTTCGTCCAGCCCTTCCATGAGACACTGGCGACGGAATGCGTCGAGTTCGAAGGTGAAGCGATCCTGGAACGGGGTGGTGACGGTCATCGTCTCGAGATCGACGGTGACGATCTGATCCTTGGCGACCTCGAGCAAGCGGTCGATCGCCTCCTGGGGCAGCACGACGGGGACGATGCCGTTCTTGAACGCGTTGCCCGAGAAGATGTCGGAGAAGCTCGGCGCGATCACCGCGGTGATGCCCATGTCGGCGAGCGCCCACGCGGCATGCTCGCGGCTGGAGCCGCAGCCGAAATTATCGCCCGCAATGAGGATCGGCGACCCGGCGTAGCGCGGGTCGTCGAAGATGTTTCCGGGTTGCGCGCGGACCGTCTCGAACGCGCCGCGTCCGAGGCCAGTGCGCGTGATCGTCTTCAGCCAGTGCGCCGGGATGATGACGTCGGTGTCGATGTTCTTCGCGCCCCAGGGATAGGCGCGGCCCGAGACGGTCGTGACGGGAGTCATCGCTGTTCCGTGCGCTCCGGAACCACACGCGCTGATGCGACATAGGCCGCGACGCCGCTGAGCATTGCGCCAGCCGCCAGCAATACGAAAACTTTCTTCACGCTCTTTCCCCCATCAACTCTCTGACGTCGCTCAGCTTACCGGTGACCGCCGCTGCCGCCGCCATTGCGGGTGATACCAGATGCGTGCGCGCTCCGGGACCCTGTCTGCCGACGAAATTACGGTTCGACGTGGAAGCGCAACGCTCCCCCGCAGGGACTTTGTCCGGGTTCATCGCGAGGCACATCGAACAGCCCGGCTCGCGCCATTCGAAACCGGCGGCGATGAAGATCCGGTCGAGCCCCTCGGCTTCGGCTTGGCGCTTCACGAGGCCCGAGCCGGGGACGACGAGCGCGCGGACGCCGGTGGCGACATGGCGACCGTCGGCGATCGCCGCGGCGGCGCGCAGGTCCTCGATGCGGCTGTTGGTGCAGCTGCCGATGAAGACATGCTGGATCGGCACGTCGCGCATTGCCGTGCCGGCGGTAAGGCCCATGTAATCGAGCGACTTCTGTGCGGCTGCCTGCTTGGCCGGGTCGGCGAAGCTCGACGGTTCGGGGACGAATCCGGTGATCGGGACGACGTCCTCGGGGCTGGTGCCCCAGGTGAGACCGGGGGCGATATCGGCGGCGTCGAGCGTGACGGACTTGTCGTAGCGCGCGCCGGGGTCGGTCGCGAGACTGCGCCACCACGTCACCGCACGGTCCCAGTTGTCGCCGGTCGGGGCCATCGGGCGGCCCTTGAGATAGGCGAAGGTCGTGTCGTCGGGCGCGATCAGTCCGGCGCGCGCGCCTGCCTCGATCGACATGTTGGCGATCGTCAGGCGGCCCTCGATCGACATCGCGCGGATCACGCTGCCGGTGAATTCGATGACGTGGCCGGTGCCGCCCGCCGCGCCGATCTTGCCGATGATCGCGAGGATGACGTCCTTCGGGCTGACGCCGAAGCCGAGTTCGCCGTCGACGCGGACTTCCATCGTCTTGGCCTGCGACAACAGCAACGTCTGCGTGGCGAGGACGTGCTCGACCTCGCTGGTGCCGATCCCGAACGCGAGCGCGCCGAGTGCGCCGTGCGCGGAGGTGTGGCTGTCGCCGCAGACGAGCGTGGTGCCTGGGAGCGTGAAGCCCTGTTCGGGGCCGACGACGTGGACGATGCCCTGCTCGATCGCGGTCGCGTCGATATAGTCGATGCCGAACTCGCTGGTGTTGCGGCGGAGTGCGTCGAGCTGTTGCGCGCTTTCGGGATCGGCGATCGGCAGGACGCGACCGGCGGCATCTTTGCGCGCGGTGGTCGGGAGGTTGTGATCGGGGACGGCGAGCGTCAGATCGGGGCGGCGCACCTTGCGGCCTGCCACGCGGAGACCTTCGAAGGCTTGCGGGCTAGTGACTTCGTGGACGAGGTGGCGGTCGATATAGATCAGGCAGGTGCCGTCGTCGCGGCGTTCGACGACGTGCGCCGCCCAGATCTTTTCGTACAGCGTTTGGGGAGTGGCCATGATGGGCGGGCGTTAACCGAAAAGGGGTGCTGCGCCAAGGTTGTATGTAATTTTCGGTCGTTGGGATGAGCCGAAGTCACGCTCGGAGGAAGTTTGTTCTCCCGCAAAGGCGGGAGCCCAGACTGGGTCCCCGCCTTCGCGGGGAAACATGATGGATTACCGCGCGGGCATCGCCTTGTTCAGGAACGCGACGCTGTCGGCCAGCACCGGCGCCTTGCCGCGGAACGGTTTCGACAATGCCATCGCGACGTTCTCGTGGCTCAAACCGGGGTAATCGATGTGCGTCACTGGCGCGCCGAGTGCCTTCAGCCGCGCGGTGAGGTTGATCGCGTTGTGCGGCTTGACCTGCGTGTCGTCGCCGGCGGTGATCACCAGCATCGGCGGGGCGTCCGCCCGCGCGAAGTGGATCGGCTGGGTCATCACCGGGTCGGCGGCGCCTTGCATTGCGTCGATCGCGCGCTTGGCGGTGAAGGGGTAGAAGTCGTACGGCCCGCACAGGCCGACCGCGGCCTTGATGATGTGGGGGTCGACGCCCTCCGCCTTCAGCCAGCGCTGGTCGAGCGTCAGCATCGCCACGGTGTAGGCGCCGGCGGAATGGCCAGCGACGGCGATCCGGTTCGGGTCGCCGCCGGACTCTGCGATGTGGTCGCGCGTCCATTTCACCGCTTCTGCACCGTCCTGGAGGAAGGCGGGGAAGCGGACGTCGGGCACTTTGCGGTAGTCGGGCATGACGACGACGTAGCCCGCCTTCGCATAGGCGCGCGCGGCGAACGCGTAGGCGCCGCGTGAGCCGTGGACCCAGCCGCCGCCGTACCAGAAGATCAGCACCGGCAGGCCGGTCTTGGCGCCACCGGACGGGCGCCAGACGTCGAGCTTCTGGCCGTGCGTGCCGAACGGGACGCCTTCGCGGATACGGGCGGTGCCGCGTCCGCCGCCCATGATGCCGTCGAGGACGCTGAGGGTACCCGGCCCTGCGGTGAACGCCGTGCCTGCGATCAGGATCACGATCAGCGCTATGACGATGGCGGCGCGGCGCATCAGCGGCGGAAGTCCGCGGTGATCGTTCCGCATATCGCGAGGTCGGCCTCGTGGCTTTCCTCGCGCCATGTCTCGGCGAGCGCGGTCGCTTCCCATTCGCGCATCGCCGGGTGCGCGATGATCCGCTCGACCCAGGCGAGCCCAGCCGCACCGACGTCGATCCCGTAGGTCCGGACGCGGAACGCGACCGGCGCGTAGAAAGCGTCAACGGCAGTGAGCTCTGCGCCTGCGAGCCAAGGTCCACCGAACCGGTCGAGCCCTTCGCTCCAGAGTTCGGCGATCCGCGCGACGTCGCGGTCGAGCGCGTCGCTGCCGGGGGCGGCATTCACGCGGACGCCGACGTTCATCGTCCGCTCGTTCCGCAGCGCGGAGAACCCGCCATGCATTTCGGCGGTTGCGCAGATCGCCCACGCGCGTGCCTCGGCATCGACCGGCCAGACGCCGTCGTGGCGCTCGGCGAGATAGAGGACGATGCCGAGCGAATCCCATATCGTCCGCGTACCGTCGATCAGCACCGGCACCTGCCCGGTCGGTGAGAAGGCGCGGAACGCCGCGTAATTGACAGGCGCCAAGAACGGCTCGATCCGGTCCTCGAAGTCGATGCCGAGCGCCTTCATCAGGACCCAGGGGCGCAGCGACCAGCTCGAGTAATTGCGGTTCGCGGTGACGAGGGTGTAGCGCATCAGGCGGTGTAGCGCGCGGTGGTCTTCGCGGCGATCTCGTCCGCGGTGACGCCCGGCGCCATCTCGACCAGCTTGAACGGGCTGTCGTGATCGGGGCGCTGGAACACGGCGAGGTCGGTGACGATCATGTCGACGACGTTCTTGCCGGTCAGCGGCAGCGTGCAGGACGGGATGAACTTCGGGGTGCCGTCCTTGGCATTGTGGTCCATCACGACGATGATCTGCTTGACGCCCGCGACGAGATCCATCGCGCCGCCCATGCCCTTGATCATCTTGCCCGGGATCATCCAGTTGGCGATGTCGCCGCCTTCGCTGACCTCCATCGCGCCGAGCACCGTGAGATCGATATGGCCGCCGCGGATCATCGCGAAGCTGTCCGACGAGCTGAAATAGACCGACGAGGGGAGTTCGCTGATCGTCTGCTTGCCGGCGTTGATCAGGTCGGCGTCTTCCTCGCCCGCATAGGGAAACGGGCCGATCCCGAGCATGCCGTTCTCGGACTGGAGCGTGACGGTCATCCCCTCGGGAATGTTGTTCGCGACCAGCGTCGGTATGCCGATGCCGAGATTGACGTAATAGCCGTCCTTCAGTTCCTGCGCCGCGCGCGCGGCCATCTGGTTACGGTCCCAGGGCATCAGTGCATTCCTTCCTGGATGGTGGTGATGGTCGTGAATTGTTCGCGGAGCTCGGTGCCGACGCCGTCGACGATCGCCTGCAACGCGGCATCCTCGTCGAGGCCCCAGGTGCCCGCATAGGCGCGCGCGGCGTGGCGGATCGTGTCGGCGAGGAGGTAGCCGAACACGGTCGGATCCTCGAGGATGCCCGCGTCGATCAGCACGTTGCTGCCCGCGCCGTTGGTGATCCAGATGCGCGCGACCTCGACCGATTCGCTAGTGAGTTGCGCGCCCTTGTCGAGTGTGATCGCGTTGGGATGATCGGCCATCAGCGTACGCCTCCAGTTGGGGCCCAGCGGGCTGCTGGCGGGAATACCTCGTCGCGGTTGCCCTTCAGCGCGGTGCCGTAGACGGGGTTGGGGAGGACGAACCACCCTGCTCCCCATTTCGCGGCAATCGCGGGCGACTGGACTGTGGCGCGGCGCGCGGCGGGGGTTTGGCCGGCGTTGAAGAGGTCGCTGAAGTCGCCGAGCTGGTCGCCGCCCATCGCGACGACGCAGTATTTCGCGGCGATCGTCGCGCGGCGGCCGTCCTTCTTCGAGCCCATCGCGTCGTCGCCGGCGAGGAACAGCGTCTCGCCGTGGCGGGCTGGGCCGAGGCCGGCGGCTTCGATCGTGGCCTCGGTCTGTGCGGCGTTGGCGGCGGAGCGGTTGGTGTTGAAGATCACCGTGACGCCCATCGCGCGGAGTTGGGTGAGCGCGGCGAGCGCGCCGGGGACGGGGGCGACCTGCTTGACGCCGGTGCGCTCCCAGTCCTGCCAGCGTGGGTCGGACCATGCTTGGCCGGAGGACGCGTCGTATTCGAATCCGAGGTTGAGGAGGACGGTTTCGTCGACGTCGAACACCGCGGCTTTTGGCTTGGTGCCGCAGGTGGTCCAGTTGGGGGCGGCTAGCGATGCGCCTTGGGCGAGGACGACGGATGTTGGCGTGCGTTGTGTGCGGACGTAGCCGACGAGCGCGTTCCAGGCCTGGATGCTGACCGCGGCGGCTTCGCCCGAGGCGTAGAGATATTGCATCCCGGCTGGGACGCCATCGACGGTGACGGGTGCGGCGATGGTCGGCGTGGCTGCGATCGAGGTCGGCGCGGACACGCTTACGCATCCCTGCAGCGCGAGTGCCCCTGCGAACGCAGGGGTCCAGGATACCAAGCGCCACGCCTGCGACCCTGGGCTCCTGCGTTCGCAGAAGAACGGGGAGCGTTTGCGATCAACCATCAGGCCTTGCTTCACGCGGAAACCCGCTCGCGGACGGTGCGGAATTCGATCTGCTTGTCGTACGGCGCACCGACGATCATCCGCTTCACGTAGATGCCGGGCAGGTGGATCATGTCGGGGTCGAGGCTGCCGACGGGGACGATCTCCTCGACCTCGGCGACGCAGATTTTCCCCGCAGTCGCCATCGGCTGGTTGAAGTTGCGTGCGGTCTTGCGGAAGATGAGGTTGCCGCTTTCGTCCGCCTTCCACCCCTTGATGATCGCGAGGTCGGCGCGGATGCCGCGTTCGAGGATGTATTCCTGGCCGTCGAAGACCTTCGTTTCCTTGCCCTCGGCGACCTGCGTGCCGACGCCGGTCTTGGTGTAGAAGCCGGGGATGCCAGCCCCCCCTGCCCGGCAGCGTTCGGCGAGCGTGCCCTGCGGGCAGAACTCGACCTCGAGCTCGCCGCTGAGATATTGCCGCTCGAATTCCTTGTTCTCGCCGACATAGGACGAGATCATCTTCTTCACCTGGCGCGAGCGGAGCAGTTTGCCGAGGCCCTGCCCGTCGATCCCGGCGTTGTTGCTGGCGATCGTCAGGTCCTTGACGCCGGACGCCTCGATCGCGTCGATCAGCCGCTCGGGGATGCCGCACAACCCGAACCCGCCCGCGCAGATCGTCATGCCGTCGAACAGCACGCCTTCGAGTGCGGTTGCCGCGTCGGTGTAGCGCTTGTTCGCCATGCATCCTCCTATGGTCTTTCGCCTCGCATAAGGCGCTGGCGGTCGGTCGGCAACGTACGTCGAGCGACACGCCGCATCTCTCCGTCATCCCCGCGAAGGCGGGGATTCATATCCTCGAGGGATCGCGGTCATGAGGCGAGGTCAGCCATTATGGGTTCCCGCCTCCGCGGGAATGACGGTTGGGGTTGGAATGACGGTTGGGGAGGAAATGCCGAGCCCTCCTCCCGACGCCTTCAATACGCCAACTTCAGGCCCGGCCGCGTCCACCGGGTCTTCACCAGCCGGCCGCTGCCCGAGCAGGTGATGTAGGCGTCCATACCGTCCGCGCCGCCCCAGCAGATGTTGGTCGTGAACACGTCGTCGGTGGCGACGAACTCGACCAGTTCCCCGGAGGGCGAGATCACGCTGATCCCGCATTCGCCGATCGTTGCGACGCAGATGTTGCCGCATGCCTCGACACCGAGCGAGTCGAAGAACTTGTAGCCAGCGGGGCGATAGAGCGGCGTGCCCGAGGTGCTGGCGACCTTGCCGGGGGCGACGATGTCGAACGCCATCAGGCGGCAGGTGAACGTCTCCGCCGCGTAGAGCCGCGTGCCGTCGGGCGAGAGGCCGATGCCGTTGGGGTTTTCGCTCGGGAAGATCACTTCCTCGAGGTGGCTGCCGTCCGCCTTCGCGTAGAAGATGCCGGTGATGTCGCGGGCGCGGTCGCGCGATTTGCCGTGGTCGGTGAACCAGAAGCCGCCGTGCGAATCGAAGACGATGTCGTTGGGTCCTCGCAGCGAACAGCCGAAATCGCCGTCCTTGTAGAGGATCTCGACCGCGCCGGTGGCGATGTCGATCCGCTCGATCCGGCCGCCGGAATAGTCGTCCGGCTGACCGTGCGGGGTGAGGAAGCCGTTCGTCTCGCGCCACGCGAACCCGCCATTGTTGCAGCAATAGAGCTTGCCGTCCGGGCCGATCGCGAGGCCGTTGGGACCGCCGCCGGGTTCGGCGATGGTCGTCTTCGTACCGTCCGGGGCGACGCGCGTAATCCGGCCGGCTTCGATCTCGACGAGGATTATGCTGCCGTCGGGTATCGCTACGGGACCTTCGGGGAAGCGCAAGCCACTGGCGACGGTGGTGAATTCGGTCATGATCCTCTCCGGGCGAGTCGGGTTGGTCCCGACTTCTCGGCGAAGGTAGCCGTGTTGCCGGCTGGCGCACGACGTTTCTCGACTTCGCGCGCTACCGGCGGCAGGATGCGCCGATGATCACACCACGCACCGGCGGCCGTATCCTGGTCGACCAACTCGTCGCACAGGGCTGCGACCGGATCTTCACCGTGCCGGGGGAGAGCTTCCTCGCCGTGCTCGACGCGCTGCACGATACGCCCGCGATCGACCTCGTGGTGTGTCGGCAGGAGGGCGGCGTCGGGTTCATGGCGTGCGCGGACGGGACGCTGACGCATCGGCCGGGGGTGGCGTTCGTGACCCGCGGGCCGGGCGCGACCAACGCGTCGATCGGCGTGCACGTCGCGATGCAGGATTCGCAGCCGATGATCCTGTTCGTGGGCGATATCGACCGCGGCACGCGCGACCGCGAGGCGTTCCAGGAGATCGATTTCCAGGCGATGTTCGCACCGATCGCCAAGTGGGCGGCGCGGATCGACGATGCTCGGCGGATCCCGGAATATGTCGCGCGGGCCTATGCGACGGCGATGTCGGGGCGGCCGGGGCCGGTGGTGCTCGCGCTGCCCGAGGACATGCTGCTGGACGTGGTCGACGCGGTCGATCGGCCGCGGGTCGAGCGGGTGGCGCAGGCTTGCGACGCGGATACGATGGATTTGCTGGCCGATCTACTGACCACCGCCGAGCGGCCGGTCGCGATCGTTGGCGGCGCGGGTTGGGATGTGGCGGCGTCGGGGGCGTTCTCGACCTGGGCGGATCGCAACGGGATTCCGGTGGCGGCGGCGTTTCGGCGGCAGGATGCTATTCCGAACGACTGCCCGGTCTGGGCGGGAAATTTGGGGTATGGGCCCAATCCGAAGCTGGTCGAGCGGGTGAAGGCGGCGGATCTGCTGCTCGTTGTCGGACCGCGGCTTGGGGAGGCTACGACCGATGGCTATGCGCTGATCACGCCGGATCATCCGGGGCAGCGGCTGATCCATGTGCATCCCGATCCGGATGAGCTGCACCGAGCGTACCGCGCGGATGTGGCGGTTTGCGCGGGGATGGCGGAGTTTGCGGAGGCGTTGCTGGCGGTCGACCTGCCGCCGCGCACTGCAGGGTCGGAGGCGCATGCGGAGTGGCTTGCGTGGTCAACGCCGGCGCCGCGGGATTTGGTGATGGATCTCGGGCCTTGCGTCGCAGCGATGCGCGAGCGGCTACCGGCGGATGCGATCATCTGCAACGGGGCGGGGAATTACTCGGGCTGGTGGCATCGGTACTGGGCGTATGCCGGGCCGGGGACGCAGCTTGCGCCGACTGCTGGGGCTATGGGGTACGGGGTACCGGCGGCGGTTGCGGCGTCTTTGCGGCATCCGGAGCGGACCGTCGTGGCGCTCGCGGGGGACGGGTGTTTCCTGATGAACGGTCAGGAACTGGCGACTGCCGTCGCGCACGGGGCGGACATGCTGGTGATCGTCGTTGATAATGGCGGGTACGGGACGATCCGCATGCATCAGGAGCGCGAGTATCCGGGGCGGGTGTCGGGGACGACGCTACGCAATCCCGACTTCGCGGCGCTCGGGCGGGCTTATGGGTGTTGGGCGGAAACCGTCGAGCGAACCGAGGATTTCGCTAGGGCGCTGGACCGAGCGATGACCCGGTTGGGCGTGCGGTTGCTGCATGTGAGAACGGATATCGAAGCAATCACCGCCGGTACGACGCTGGCGAAGGTGCGGGGCTAACCTTGGCCCTCAGGGTCGGCGGTGAAGTTTGACGACCAGCCCGCCGTCCCCCTTCATCGTCACCGTCTCACCAGCCTTCAATCTGACCGCGTCGTTCATTTCAACCGTTCGTGTGCTGGCCTGGACCGGGCATTGCCCGGCTCCAGGGCGGGTCCAGCGCAACGTGACGGCGACGCCGCTATCGGCTTCGTCGAACCTGGTCGGTCGCAATTGCAGCGAGAAGCCCGTCTGTACGCCGCTGCGATATCCCGCCCGGAAGCCGCAATCACTCTCCTCTGCTTCGGTCTGATCGCGGCGGAAGCTTGCCGCCGCATTCGATGCCACCCGCAGTGATCCCGTCCAGACGACCGCACCGTCCGCTCTAACGTCGACATCGACGACGTAGCGTTCGGCGACCGCCGCGCCGCCGAAACCGCGCTGCACGATGTTCGACGTCATGATCGGCGGTGCGGGCGGTGCCGGAGGCGCCATGGGGAGCATGGCAGACGCCGTCTGGATCAGGGTCGTGATGATCATGATACTCTCCTGGAAAGCACCACCCTACGCGTGGACCGTTAGCGCAACGACAGGATTATGCGTTAACGGCCTCGAGCGCGGCGCGAACCGCAGCGACGGCTTCCGCGGCCTTGTCGCCATCGGGACCACCGCCCTGCGCCATGTCGGGACGGCCGCCGCCGCCCTGACCGCCCAGCGTGGCGACCGCGATCTTGAGCAGGTCGACCGCGTTGTGGCTGGCGATCAGGTCCGCCGTCACGCCGACCGCGACCGAGGCACGGCCGTCGTTGATCGCGACCATCACCGCGATGCCGGAACCGAGGCGTTGCTTGGCTTCATCGACTGCGCCGCGCAGGCCCTTCGCTTCGAAGTCGTTGAGCACCTGGCCGATGAACGCGACGCCGCCGACCTGTTCCGGCCCCGCCGCTTCGCCCGAGCCACCGCCACCCAGCGCGAGCGCCTTCTTCGCGTCGGCAAGTTCGCGTTCGAGGCGGCGGCGGTCTTCGATTAACGATGCGACGCGCGCCGGGACCTCGTCTGGCGTCGACTTCAGGACTGCTGCGGCCTCGCGGAGGCGGTCGTCACGGCTGGTCAAATAGGCGCGCGCCGCTTCGCCGGTGAGCGCTTCGACACGGCGGATGCCGCTGGAGACCGCACCTTCGCCAACGACCTTGAACAGGCCGATGTCGCCGAGCGCGTTGACATGCGTGCCGCCGCACAGCTCGATCGAATAGGTGCCGTCCTCCGTCGAGCCCATCGACACGACGCGGACTTCGTCGCCGTATTTCTCGCCGAACAGCGCCATCGCGCCCATCGCGATCGCGTCGTCGGGGGTCATCAGCAGCGTCGTCACCGCGCCGTTGCCGCGGACCTGCGCGTTCACGTCGGCCTCGACCTGCGCGATGTCGGCGGGGGTCATCGCGACCGGCTGCGAGAAGTCGAAGCGCAGGCGGTCGGGCGCGACGAGACTCCCCTTCTGCGCGACGTGCGTGCCGAGGCGCTCGCGGAGAGCCTCGTGCAGGAGGTGGGTCGCGGAGTGGTTGGCGCGGATCTGCGCGCGGCGGGCGACGTCGATCTGGAGCTTGACCGGGTCGCCGACCTTGATCTCGCCGGTACTGACGATCGCGTGGTGGACGAACACGCGGCCGAGCTGCTTCGACGTCTCGGTGACGTTCGCGCGCAGGCCGCTGTCGTTCGAGATGTGGCCGGCGTCGCCGACCTGGCCGCCGCTCTCGCCATAGAAGGGCGTCTGGTTGACGACGATCGCGACCGTATCGCCGGCGGTGGCGTGGTCGACGCGCGCGCCGTCCTTGACCAATGCGACGACCTCACCCTCGCCGGTGTCGGATGCGTAGCCGAGGAATTCGGTGCCGCCGGTCTGCTCGACGATGTCGAACCAGATGTCGTCCGAGGCCTTTGCGCCCGAGCCCTTCCAGGCGGCGCGGGCGGCGCGCTTCTGCTCGGCCATCGCGGTGTCGAAACCGGCGCGGTCGACCGCGATGTTGCGTTCGCGCAGTGCGTCCTCGGTCAGGTCGTACGGGAAGCCGTAGGTGTCGTAGAGCTTGAACGCGACGTCGCCCGCCAGCGTGCCGTCGGTCATCCCGGTGGTCGCTTCGTCGAGCAGCTTCAGCCCCTTGTCGAGCGTCTGGCGGAAGCGCGTCTCCTCCTGCTGCAACGTCGCCTCGATCAGCGGGCGCGCGCGCGACAGCTCGGGGTACGCGGCGCCCATCTCGGTGACGAGCGCGGGGACCAGACGGTGCATCAGCGGCTGCTTGGCGCCGAGGATGTGGGCGTGGCGCATCGCGCGGCGCATGATCCGGCGCAGGACGTAGCCGCGGCCCTCGCTCGCGGGCAGCACGCCGTCCGCGATCAGGAAGCCAGCGGTGCGCAGGTGATCGGCGATCACGCGGTGGCTCGCGGTGTTGGCGCCGTCGGTCGCGGTGTGCGTCAGCGCTCCGCTCGCGGCGATCAGCGCCTTGAACGTGTCGGTGTCGTAATTGTCGGTGACGCCCTGCATAACCGCGGCGATGCGCTCGAGCCCCATGCCGGTGTCGATCGACGGCTTGGGCAAGTTGCCGACGATCTCGGCATTCTCCTGTTCATACTGCATGAACACGAGGTTCCAGATCTCGACGAAGCGATCGCCGTCCTCGTCGGGGCTGCCGGGAGGGCCGCCGAAGATGTGCTCGCCGTGGTCGTAGAAGATTTCCGAGCACGGCCCGCACGGCCCGTTGTCGCCCATCGACCAGAAATTGTCCTTGGTCGGGATGCGGATGATGCGGTGATCGGGGAGGCCGGCGATCTTCTTCCAGAGGTCGAACGCCTCGTCATCGGTGTGGTAGACGGTGGCGGTTAGCTTGTCGGGCGACAGGCCCCATTCGCGCGTGAGCAGCGTCCAGGCGTGGACGATCGCCTGTTCCTTGAAATAGTCGCCGAACGAGAAATTGCCGAGCATTTCGAAGAAGGTGTGATGGCGCGCAGTGTAGCCGACATTGTCGAGATCGTTGTGTTTGCCGCCGGCGCGGACGCACTTCTGCGACGAGGTGGCGGTGGTGTAGGGGCGCGATTCGAGGCCGGTGAAGACGTTCTTGAACGGCACCATGCCCGCGTTGACGAACATCAGCGTCGGGTCGTTCTGCGGCACGAGCGGCGCGCTGGGCACGATCTGGTGCCCCTGCGATCCGAAATAGTCGAGGAAGCCGCGGCGGATGTCGTTCGTCGATGTCATGCCGGGGACTTAGGCGAGCGGGGCGGTTCGCTCAAGTCGGGTGTGTGAAGCGCCGTGCAGTAGAGAAGGGTGTCGGCGAACGCCTGCGCTGCACGCATCCGATTGAAACGAAGAGAGCTTGTTTCCCCGCGAAGGCGGGGATCCAGACTGGGCTCCCGCCTTCGCGGGAGAACAAGGAGGCGTGGGCTGCGGTTCGTTGAAGGCCGCCGTTTGCCCCGATGCACCACCCCGGCGAAGGCCGGGGCCCAATTGGAGAGGTGGAAATAATGGAGAGCAGCGCTTCGTTATCGCCGTCCCCCAATTGGGCCCCGGCCTCCGCCGGGGTGGTGGTGTTGGTGGGGGGGGGTGGCGTTCCTTGGGCGTTCACTACCCCAACGGTGCGTCGATCGACTTGGGCGGCTCGCTGAACCATTTCGGCCCCGCATCCGTCATGTGGAAGCAATCCTCGATCCGCACGCCGTACTTGCCGGGAATGTAGATCCCCGGCTCGTCGGAGAAGCACATCCTCGCCGCCAGTCTGGTCGCCTCACCGCGGACGAGGTTGACGGGTTCGTGGCCGTCCATGCCGATGCCGTGCCCGGTGCGGTGCGACAGGCCGGGGAGCTTGTAACCGGGGCCATAGCCGAGCGTTTCGTAATGCCGGCGGACCGCGTCGTCGATGCTGCCGGCGGGTGCGCCGATCTTGGCCGCGGCGAACGCGATCTGCTGGCCGCGGGCGACCTGGTCCCACGTCTTGCGCTGGTCCGCGGTCGCGGTGCCGTGGACCCAGGTGCGCGAGATGTCGGACTGGTAGCCCTGCACGGTGCAGCCGCAGTCCATCAGCACGACCTGGCCGTCGGCGACGCGGTGGATCTCTCGGCTGCCGTGCGGATAGGCGGACGCCTCGCCGATCAGCGCGAGCGCGAACTCGGGCGCGCCGCCCAGCTTCTTGGTCGCGGCGTTCATGAGCGCGCCGATCTCGGGGCCGGTCATGCCCTTCTCGACGCGCGGCTTCGTCCAGCGATACGCGGCGAGCGTGACGTCGGTCGCAGCCTGCATCAGCGCGATCTCGGCCGGAGTCTTGATCATCCGGCAGGCGCGGACGACCGGGTCGGCAGAGACAATCCTCGCCTCGGGCAGCACGCGCGCGAGTCCGGCATAGGCGAAATAGCGCACCTCCGCCTCCAGCCCGATCGGCCGCGTGGCAAGCTTCCGGTCGCGCAGGAACCCGGCGACCACGGCGAGCGGGTTCTCGTCCTCCTGCCACACGCGCACCTCGGCGGGGACGGCGAGCGTCTCGCGTACCGACGGCTCCTCGAAGAACGGCGTGACGATGCACGGCTCGCCCTCGACCGGCAGGATCGCCAGCGTCAGCCGCTCGCTCGTGTGCCAGCGGACTCCGGTGAAGTAGATCATCGACGATCCGGGCTCGATCAGCACCGCGCCGATGCCCGCCGCCTTCATCAGCGATTGCGCGCGGGCCAGCCGCGCGGCGCGTTCGGTGGCGTCGATCGGCCTGGTCGCGCCGGTGATGTCGGACAGCGCCGACAGGTCCGGCTCGGCGGCGCGGAGGATCGCGGTGGTCGACAGCAACGGCGCCGCGAGGGCGAGGCTCAGCAGGTCGCGGCGCGAGGGGCTGAAGGCGGGCTTGTGGGGGGCGGTCGACATCGCAGGACGATAGGGTCCTTGACCCGGGCGCCGCAATCCCCTTCCCTGTCGGCAATTCTCGGGAGCGATTAATGGCCAAGCGGCTAACCTATTACATCTTGTTCGGCCTCGTCGCGGGGATGGTCGTCGGCTGGATCCTGAACGCGTCGATCGATAACGGCACGGCCGAGTCCGCCGAACGGCTGAAGGACATCGCGGGCTATTTCTCGATCGTGACGACGCTGTTCCTGCGGCTGATCAAGATGATCATCGCGCCGCTGGTGTTCTCGACGCTGGTCGTGGGCATCGCGCATATGGGCGATACCGGCGCGCTCGGGCGGGTCGGATTGCGCAGCCTCGGCTGGTTTATCTGCGCGAGCCTGTTGTCGCTTACTTTGGGCTTGATCCTGGTCAACGTGTTGCAGCCGGGCGTCGGCCTCGCACTTGCGATACCGCCGGCCACCGCGTCGAGTGGCGTCGACCGTGCGGCGTTCGATCTGGCCAAGTTCATCACGCATATCGTCCCCGATTCGATGATCGCGGCGATGGCGGGGAACGAGATCCTCCAGATCGTCGTGTTCTCGGTGTTCGTCGGCGTTGCGATCACCGCGGTCGGCGAGAAGGCCGCGCCGCTGGTCAAGGCGATCGAGGCGCTGGTCGCGGTGATGCTTCAGATCACCAACTATGTGATGCGGTTCGCGCCGTTCGCGGTGTTCGCGGCGGTGACCGCGACGCTGGCCGAGCGGGGGCCGGCCATCCTCGGCCAACTCGGCTATTTCATGTTGAGCTTCTACATCGGCTTGGCGCTGCTGTGGGCGGTGCTGATCGGGATCGCGTTCCTGCTGATCGGGCCGCGGACGCGGTTGCTGGTGCGGTATATCCGCGATCCGCTGATCCTCGCCTTCTCGGCGGCATCGTCGGAAGCGGCGTATCCGCGGACGCTGGAGGCGCTCGACCGGTTCGGCGTGCCGCCCCGGATCGCGAGCTTCGTGCTGCCGCTGGGCTATTCGTTCAACCTCGACGGGTCGATGATGTACATGACGTTCGCGTCGCTGTTCATCGCGCAGGCGTACGGCATCCACATGCCGATCGGACAGCAGATCGCGATGCTGCTGGTGCTGATGGTGACGTCGAAGGGGATTGCGGGGGTGCCTCGCGCATCGCTGGTGGTGATCGCGGGGACGCTGTCGATGTTCAAGATCCCGGAGGCGGGGATTTTGCTGATCCTGGCGGTGGATCATTTCCTCGACATGGGGCGATCGGCGACGAACGTGATCGGGAATGCGGTGGCGGCGACCGTTGTGGCGAAGTGGGAGGGCGGGCTTGATGAGCGCGAGCCGGCGGATCGGGACTTTCCGCATGCGCCGACCGGGCATGGGCCTAAGGTGGATGTGGATAGCTACGAGAAGATCGGGCCGGGGCAGGTTTGAGGCGATTGGCGATGTCGAGCCGATGACGTCTCGAAGATGCGCTTATACGCTAGCGGTCAACTGAAGAAGTACCTCCCCGGCGAAGGCCGGGTCCAGTTGGGGGACGCTAATGGTGACCGCCGCCCCTCGTTAGTCCAACCTTGCCAACTGGGCCCCGGCCTTCGCCGGGGTGGTGTTTATAGGAAGGTTGCGTCTCAGCCTCGATGCAGTTCCCGATCTGCAGCCCTCAGGCGTAGGCGTAAGGCCCACCCTTCTTGAGCCCCGCCTGATACGCTGGCCGCGCATGGACCTTCGCCAGCCACGCGATCGTCGCCGGGCGGGACTCGTTCAGGCCACCGCGGCTGCGGGCGGCTTCGAGGGGGAAGCTCATCATGATGTCAGCGGCGGTCATCTCGGCGCCGGCGAACCAGGGGCGCTGCGACAGTTCGGCTTCGACATAGTCGAGATGGACGTCGATCATCGGCTGGATCTTCTTGGTCGCCGCCTTGCCTAGGATCGGGATGCGCGCGAGGACCAGCTTCAGCAGCAGCGGGGGCATCATCGAGCCCTCCGCATAGTGGAGCCAGAAGCGGTAGCGTAGCGCGTCGGCGCGGTTGGCGGGGGCGCCGAGCTTGCCGTCCGCCTTGTCGACGAGATATTCGACGATCGCGCCGGTTTCGGCAACGACTTGGCCGTCATCCTCGATCACCGGCGACTTGCCGAGCGGGTGGACCTTTTTGAGCTCGGGCGGGGCGAGCATCGTTGCCTTGTTCCGCTCGTAGCGCTTGATTGCGTAGGGGAGGCCGAGTTCTTCGAGCATCCACAGAATCCGCTGCGATCGCGAGTTTTCGAGGTGGTGGACGATGATCATGCTGAGCCCCCTGTGTTTTATTCGGACGATTTGCGCGCGGTCCAGATCCAGGCGGCGGCGGGGAATTCCACCGCGTCGCCGCTTCGGTACCGGTCGCAGACCTGGGTGAGACGCGCGATGTGGCGCTGGCGTTCCTCGGGGGCGGCGTCGCGGATGGCCGAGGCGGCTGGCCCGATGCGGCGGAAATAGTCGACGGCGTCGGCTACAGGGTCGGCACCCTCCCCTGCCCGGTAGGCGAATTCGACACGCTGGGGTGATTCGACGTGCCAGCCTGATTTTTCGAGGATGCTCGCGACGTAGGTCGGGTCGGCGAAGGCGAAGGGGCCGGGTGCGGTGGTTGCTGGAGCGTCTGCATTGCCACCGGTCGCGGTGATGATTTCGGTGGCCCAGCGGTTGGCGGCGCGGTCGGCGAAACAGGAGAAGACTAGCGTTGCGTCTGAAGCGGCGGCTTCAGCCAATGCCGTGAAGGCAGCGACGGGGTCTGCGAAGAACATGACGCCGTGGCGCGAGATGTAGAGGTCGATCGGGGCGTGGTTCGGGGCGGCGGCGGTGATGTCCGCGCATTCGAAGCTCGCGTTGGCTTGGGTTTTGGCGCGGTGTTTGGCGATCTCGATCAGGTTTGGTGAGAGATCTATGCCGGTTATTTGCGCGGTCGGGAGCGCTTGCGCGGTGGCGAGTGAGGTTGCTCCGGCGCCGCAGCCTATGTCGATGATCTTGCAGGTTTGGGGTCTGGCGGCGGACAGGATCGCGGCGTTCAAATGCGGTGTCAGGTTGGTGAAGCTGCGGTCGGTTCGGCGCCATTCCTCGGCCCAGACATCGCCTATTCTGCCGGTCCAGTCGTAGGCGGTGGTCATGGGCTGGGGTGCTTTTTCGGTTGCGGTCGGGGGCGGTGGTTTGGAGTAAAGTATAGGAAGTATAGACGCTGGCGCAGGTTTTGTGTTGCGGGATTTCGAGGCTTTCCCGAGCCTGTGGCGCTGCTCTTCCTTGTTTCCCCGCGAAGGCGGGGATCCAGACTGGGCTCCCGCCTTCGCGGGAGAACAAGGAGGGGGTCGGCTCTTTTTGAGTATGCCGGGTCAATAGCGCTAAAGAGCTTGGTTTAGCGCGGATTTTATTTGCAGGGTCATGCCAATTGGGCCCCGGCCTTCGCCGGGGTGGTGTTGGGAGATGGATTGGCGCGGTGTCAGTTCACCATGTGTTTGAACCACTCGCCGTGCGCATCTTTGGCGCAATGAGCCATGAGCGAAGCAGCGTGCAGCGACCGCGTGCCCTCACCCTCCCATTGCGAAGGCAATGGGTCCCTCCCTCTCCCCTAAGGGAGAGGGAAAGTGGGGTCAGGCGTCGTCGCCTTCTTCGGGGCCGGCCATCATTTCCTCGGCGACCTTGTCGGTGCGCGCGCGGATCTGCTTTTCGAGGCGGTCGGCGGTTTCGGGGTTGTCCTTGAGGAAGGTCTTCGAGTTCTCGCGGCCTTGGCCGAGACGAACGCTGTCGTAGCTGAACCACGCGCCCGACTTTTCGACGAGCCCGGCCTTCACGCCGAGATCGAGGATCTCGCCGAGCTTGGAGACGCCCTGCCCGTACATGATGTCGAATTCGACCTGCTTGAACGGCGGGGCGACCTTGTTCTTGACGACCTTCACGCGCGTCTGGTTGCCCGTCACCTCTTCGCCCGCCTTGATCGCACCGATGCGGCGGATGTCGAGGCGGACCGAAGCGTAGAACTTCAGCGCGTTGCCGCCGGTCGTCGTCTCGGGGTTGCCGTACATGACGCCGATCTTCATGCGGAGCTGGTTGATGAAGATCACCATGCAGCGCGAGCGGCTGATCGAGCCGGTCAGCTTGCGCAAGGACTGCGACATGAGGCGGGCCTGGAGGCCGACATGACTGTCGCCCATCTCGCCTTCGATTTCGGCCCGCGGCACGAGTGCTGCAACCGAGTCGACGACAAGCACGTCGATCGCATTCGAGCGGACCAGCGTGTCGACGATCTCGAGCGCCTGCTCGCCGGTGTCAGGCTGCGAAACGATCAGCTCGTCGATGTTGACGCCGAGCTTCTTCGCATAGACCGGGTCGAGCGCGTGCTCGGCATCGACGAACGCGGCGGTGCCGCCGCCCTTCTGCGCTTCGGCGATCACGTGGAGCGCGAGCGTGGTCTTGCCCGAGCTTTCCGGACCGTAGATCTCGATCACGCGGCCGCGTGGCAGGCCGCCGACGCCGAGCGCGATGTCGAGCCCGAGCGAGCCGGTCGAGATCACCTCGACCTGCATGGTTTCCTTGGAGCCCAGGCGCATTGCCGAGCCCTTGCCGAAGGCGCGGTCGATCTGCGCAAGCGCGGCGTCGAGCGCCTTCTGCCGGTCGTTGGTTGCGGTTGCCATGCCGGTGTCGATCACTTTCAGATTAGCGGCCATCGAATATGCTCCCATCGCTAAAGCAAGCGCGCGTGCCATTCAACGCGTCAAACACCATGTATTCTCTTTGTTCTTTTGGAACAAGTGGGGAACGGAGGTTTTCCGGAAAAGGTGTACGTTGGTAACGGCCGCGGGTGGTTGCCGAGCCTGGGCATGCGGGCTTGGTTCAGCATTCACTGTTCCGCGCTCGTCGATCATTGAGTCCGCGGAGCGCTGGCCCCGTGAACACGTCGGCTGCTGTCCCTTGCGCGCGCGTAAGGCATGTTTCCCCGCGAAGGCGGGGATCCAGACTGGGCTCCCGCCTTCGCGGGAGAACAAGGCGAGGGCGTGGTGCCGTATGACTGCGGACTTACACGTGTTCGAAGGGGATAAGCGCCGTACACGTTCGGGGTAAGGAGATGGGCCGGGCAGAGTTTGGTCGAGAACGGTTCTGGTTGTTCGAGCGCGGGTTTGGCGGCGATCGACTCGCTCGATGGTCTCGAGAACTGATTGTTACCAGCGGTGGCGTTGGCCGCTCTGGATCCTGACTTTCGTCAGGATGACGGGCGGTGGCGGCGGACGGGCGTGGGCGACCGTCCGATGCCGGGACGCGGGCCGATCGATCAGGCGAGGGTTGTTGCGAGGGCCCACCAGCCTTTGGCTTGCGCGGCGGTAGCGGCGGCGTCTCTGGTTTCGGGGGTTTTGAACAGCGCGAAGCAGGTGGCGCCGGAGCCGGACATTCTGGACAGGAGGACGCCTTGTGCTGCGTCGAGAAGCGCGCGGACTTCGGCGATTTCGGGGGCGAGGGCAAGCGCGGGGGGTTCTAGGTCGTTGCGGCCGGCTCTTGCGCGGTCGAGGAGATTGCCTTCGGGGATCGGGCCTCGGTCGTGGCCGTCCCAAGTCTTGAAGACCGCGGCGGTGGAGACCGCGACGCCGGGGTTCACGAGCAGGAGGGGGGTGCCGGACAGGCCTTCGAGATTGGTGAGGGTGTCGCCTTTGCCGGTGCCTAGCGTGGTGCGGTTGGCGAGGCAGGCGGGGACGTCGGCGCCGAGCGTGGCGGCGATTTCGTGGAGGCGGGGGTCGGTTGGGGCTATGCCGTGGAGGCGGGCTAGCGCGCGGAGCGTGGCGGCGGCGTCGGCTGAGCCTCCGCCTATGCCCGAGGCTATGGGGAGGTGCTTTTCTAGGGTTATCGCGTGGTGGGCCTCGGGGGCGAAGGCCGTGGTGAAGGCGTCTGCTGCGGCGGTTACCAGGTTGCCTTGCCAGGGGGCGGCGCCTGGGGCGACGTTGGACGATCGGTCCGCGTCTTCATTATCCGTCCCCAATTGGGCCCCGGCCTTCGCCGGGGAGGTGCTGGGGGTCGGGGTGGGGCTGGAGGTTTGGGTGGCGCTGGAGGTCGGGGTGGTGTTCTGGGCGGGGAGGAGTGCTGCGGCGAAGGGGCCGGTTATGGTGAAGCTGTTGGTTTGGGCGTGTTCTACCGTGACCAGGTCGCCGTCGGTGGCGAAGGCGAAGAGGGTTTCGAGATCGTGGTAGCCGTCGGGGCGACGGCGGCGGACATGGAGGGCGAGGTTGATCTTGGCGGGGGCGGGTTCGGTGATGGCGGGCATTGTCGGTCTCGGGGTTTGGCGGCGAAGGGTCGAACGCGGCTTAGCGTAATACGCGTGATGTCTGCGGGTTTAAGCGCGTCATCCTGACGAAAGTCAGGATCCAGGGGAACGAATGGTGCCGTCCTTGGCTCTGGATCCTGACTTTCGTCAGGATGACGGGAGGGGATGCCGCATACCTCGCGAGTTGCTGACGCGGTCGATCACTTCCGCGGATGCTCGGAATTAGTGGCGATCTCGCGAAACGGCGCTTCCGCCGTCAACTCGCCTTGCCCTCGCCCTCCCCCTAGCCTGCGGGGCCCTTCCCTACCTCGGTGGGAGGACTTTTAGCGGCGGGCTTTTGGCGGGAGGCCGTTGGCGATCTTGGCGGTTATGCGCGCCGTGTCTGCGGGTTCGGCGGTCAGCAAGGCGGCGCGCCAGGCGTAGCGTGCTTCGTAGTTTCGGCCGGTGCTCCAATAGGCGTCGCCGAGGTGGTCGGCGATTTCGGCGTTGGTGGGCTCGGCCTGCGCGGCGGTTTCGAGCAGGGGGAGCGCTCGGGTGGTGTCGCCGGAGAGGTGATAGGCCCAGCCCAGCGAGTCGGTGATCGAGGCGTTGGTTGGGTCGATCCGACTGGCGCGTTCGAGCAGCTTGATCGAGGCGGGGATGTCGTCGCCGTGCTCGACCTGCGCAAAGCCGAGATAGTTGAGCGCGAGCGGTTGCGCGGGGCCGCGGGCGACGGCTTTTTCCAGTGCGTCGCGCGCTTCGGGCCAGCGGCCGGCCTGGTCGAGCGCGCCGCCATATTGCAGCCAGTTGCCCCAGCTGCCGCCCTTCGCGCCGTCGGCGGCGATGATGCGCTGGTACCAGGTCGCGGCTTCGGCCGGGTTGCCGGTGGTCAGCAGCAGGTCGGCGTAGCGTTGCCAGTCTGTAGGCTCCGAACCCTTCTGGTCGACGCGGTTCTTGGCGGCGGCGAGCGCTTCGCCGTCGCGGTCGGCGGCGGCGAGGATGTCGATGCGTTCGGCGGCGGCGGCCGGCGCGGACGGGCTCTTGGCGTCGACGCCGTCGAGCACGACGAGCGCGCGATCGACGAGCTTGTTGCGGGCGAGCGCGTCGGCGAGGAGGACGCGCGCTGCGTCGTAAGTCGGGTCGGCGCGCAGGGCTGCCTGGGTGAGCGCGATCGACAGTGGCGAGGGTTCGCCCGCGCTGAGATCGCTGGCGAGGCGGGCGAGCAGGCGCGACACGCCGGTCGACAGCGGCTGCTTGCGCGGTGCCGCGGCGATGAGAGCGCGCGTTTCGGTGGCGAAGCGGTTGGCGACGGGGTCCTTCGCTGCGGTCGCCAGCGACGGTTCGGGGTCGCGGCCCTCGGCATGCGCGACCCACGCATAAAGCGAGGGTGCCAGGACCACGAGGGGACCGCTGGACAACGTGGCGATCGCTGCGCTCGCGGCCTTCGCATCGCCCCGTCGTGCGGCATCGGCCAACGGAATCAGCGCGGCGTCGGCGGGCGCTACGCCGGCCTTGTCGAGCACGGCGACGGCGCGGGTGGCGAGCGGCATGTCCCCGGCCTCCAGCGCCTCGCGATAGGCGCGGATCGCGACGACGGGATCGTCGGGCGATGCCGCCAGCACCTTGGCGTAACTGGCGGCGGCGAGGCCCGTCTCGCCCGCAGCATCGGCGGCGCGGGCCTTCAGATAGGCGGAAAGGTCAGCCGGGGCCGCGGTGGCGGGCGCCGCCACGGCGAGACCAAGTGCTAGAAACAGACGCTTACATGTTGGGATAATTGGGGCCTCCGCCGCCCTCGGGTACGACCCAGTTGATGTTCTGGGTGGGGTCCTTGATGTCGCAGGTCTTGCAGTGGACGCAGTTCTGCGCGTTGATGACGAACTTCGGATCGCCCTCTTCGACGCCGACCACCTCGTAAACGCCGGCCGGGCAATAGCGTTGCGCGGGCTCGTCGTACATCGGCAGGTTGTAGGCGATCGGCACGCTCGGATCCTTGAGCGTCAGGTGGACCGGCTGGTCTTCCTCGTGGTTGGTGTTCGAGATGAAGACGGAGGACAGGCGGTCGAATGTGAGGACGCCATCGGCCTTCGGATAGACGATCGGCTTGACGAGATCCTTGCGCCACAGGCTCTCGTGGTCGGGATGGTGGTGCATCGTGAAAGGCACCTTGATGCCGAGATGCTCCATCCACATCGTGATGCCGGCGAGGCCCGAGCCGACGAGGTCGCCGAACTTCTTGACCAGCGGTACGACGTTGCGGACGACCGACAGCTCCTTCTTGACCCACGACTTTTCGAAAGCCTCGGGATAGGCGGCGAGTTCGTCATGGCCGCGTTGCGAGACGATCGCCTCGACCGCGGCCTCGGCGGCCATCATGCCGGACTTCATCGCGGTATGCGTGCCCTTGATCCGCGGCACGTTGAGGAAGCCCGCGCTGTCGCCGATGAGCGCCGCGCCGGGCATGACGAGCTTGGGGATCGACTGGAGCCCGCCGTCGCTGATCGCGCGCGCGCCGTAGCTTACCCGCTTGGCGCCCTTGAGCAGCGCGGCGATCTCGGGATGCGTCTTCCAGCGCTGCATCTCGTGGAACGGCGAGAGATGCGGGTTGGTGTAGTTCAGCCATGTGACGAAGCCGATCGAGACCTGGCCGTTCGCCTGGTGATAAATCCAGCCGCCGCCGTTCGAGCCGTCGGTTTCTGACAGCGGCCAGCCCTGCGTGTGGATGACGCGACCGGGGACGTGGAGTTCGGGATCGATGTCCCACAGCTCCTTGATGCCGAGGCCGTAGACCTGCGGATCGCTGTCCTTGTCGAGCGCGAACGTCCGGATCAGTTCCTTGGTGAGGTGACCGCGGCACCCTTCGGAGAAGAAGGTGTATTTGGCGTGGAGTTCGAGGCCGGGGGTGTAGTCGCCCTTGTGCGTGCCGTCGCGCGCGACGCCCATGTCGCCGGTCGCGACGCCCTTCACCGAGCCGTCGTCGTTGAACAGGATTTCCGCCGCGGCGAAGCCTGGGAAGATCTCGACACCGAGTTCCTCCGCCTTGCCCGCGAGCCAGCGGCAGAGGTTGCCGAGCGAGCCTGTGTACGTGCCCTTGTTGTGCATGAACGACGGCGTGACGAAGTGCGGCATTTCGCTCTTCTTCGTCTTGGTGAGGATCCAGTGATGGTTCTCGGTCACCGGCACCTCGGCGAGCGGGCAGCCGTCCTCGCGCCAGTTCGGCAGCAATTCGTCGAGGCTCTTGGGATCGATGACCGCGCCGGACAGGATGTGCGCGCCGACTTCCGAGCCCTTTTCGAGCACGCAGACGCTGATTTCGGCGTCCTTCTCGGCCGCCAACTGTTTCAGGCGGATCGCTGCCGAGAGACCGGCCGGGCCAGCGCCGACGATCACCACGTCGTACGGCATCGATTCACGTGTCGTCAT
This sequence comes from Sphingomonas sp. OK281, assembly GCF_900115295.1. Classification (GTDB taxonomy): domain Bacteria; phylum Pseudomonadota; class Alphaproteobacteria; order Sphingomonadales; family Sphingomonadaceae; genus Sphingomonas. The sequence continues at coordinate 102,520 of NZ_FOVZ01000004.1, forward strand.
CATCGTCTCCCGGGGGATGTCCCCTCTTGCCTCAACATTGCGCCCCACCCTTCGTTCGGGCTCGGGCGGGCACCATCTTGTCCAATATGGCGATTGCGCGAGTTGACCGCCACGTCAACCGTGCAGCATAGGTTACATTGTGGGGGCGGACCAAACCATCGACTGGCGAAATACAGCGGCGAGTGCGCTCGACTGGTGGCACGAGGCTGGCGTCGACACGCTGGTCGACGACGTCCCGCGCGACTGGTTTGCGGCGTCTGAGCCGCTGGTCGTACCCGCCGCAGTGCCTGCTGCGCCGGTCTTGGCACCCTCCGCGATGCCGCATTTGCTGGCCGATTTCCTGGCCTGGCGGAGCAGTGCGGAGGTTCCCGAGGCGGACTGGAGCGGGGTTTCGCTGGCCGCGGTTGGTCCCGCTGACGCTACGGTCATGGTGCTTGTCGATTGCCCGGACCGGGACGATGGCGATGCGGGGGCGCTGCTGAGTGGCGCATCGGGACGGCTGCTCGACAAGATGCTCGCGGCGATCGGTCTGACACGCGACGAAGTGCATCTCGCGGCGGTCTGCGCGAAGCGGCCGACCGCGGGGCGGATCCAGAGCGAGGTCGAGGCGCGGCTGTCTGAAATCGCCAAGCATCACATCGGGTTGGTTGCCCCCAAGCGGTTGCTGCTGCTGGGCAATGCGGCGAGCCGTGCGATCCTTGGGATGGAATTACAGGCAGCCCGCGGGCGTTTACACGAATTTAACCATAAGACCGGAGAAACGGGGTCCGGTTCGGCGTCTGGCGAAGCCTACAGCGAGACCGGCGTGGTCGCGAGCTTTCACCCGCGGTTTCTGATCGAGAAGCCCGCGGCCAAGGCCGAGGCCTGGAAGGATTTGCAGATGCTGATGCGCGGACTGACGTCGCAAGAGGGTGTGAGATGATTCGGACTCTAGCTATCGTTCTGGGGCTCAGCGCCCTCCCCTTTCCAGCGCTCGCGGCGACCGTTGCCGGTGAGTCCGCTGGCGATGCGCGGCTCGGCACGACGCAGTTGATCGGCGCACCGACGATCGAACAGATCCCCGACCAGCTCGATGCCAGCCAGCGCGAGGCTTACAGGACCGTGTTCGCGGCGATCCGCGACGGCAAGTGGACCGACGCGCAGATCGGGCTCGACACGATGAAGCCCGGCCCGCTGCACGCGATCGCGCGCGCCGAGATGTATACGGCGAAGGGTTCGCCCCGCGTCGAGATGGAGCCGCTGGTCGCGCTGCTCAACGAAGCGCCCGAACTGCCCGAAGCCGCGCAGATCTCGCGCCTCGCCTTGACTCGCGGCGCGGTCGACCTTCCTCCCCTGCCCGCGGCTCAGCGGCTGATCTGGCAGGACGGCGCGCCGCGTCGGGTGCGCGCCAAGAGCCTGCAGGGCGACATGATCGCCGCCGATCTGGCGCTGAAGATGCAGCCTTATGTGAAGGCGGACATGGGTCGCGAGGCGCAGTCCCTGCTGGAGAGCACGCCAGGGCTTACTCCGGAAGCGCTGACCGAGTGGCAGCAGAAGATCGCGTGGATCTATTTCCTCCAGGGCGACGATGTGAACGCGCGCGTAATGGCGGCGAAGGCACAGGACGGCGTCGGCGACTGGGCGGTCCAGGGTCGCTGGGTCGGGGCGCTGTCGGCGTGGCGGCAGAATGACTGCGCGAATGCCGAGACCGGGTTCGAGGGTGTCGCGGCACGCGCCGGCGACGTCGATCTTCGGGCGGCGGCGCTGTACTGGGCGTCGCGCGCCGACATGGTGTGCTCGCGCCCCGACAAGATCGAGGGTCGGCTGAAGGCGGCGGCGCAGTTCGGCGAGAGCTTCTACGGCCAGCTCGCGCGCCAGCAGCTTGCGATGAAGGACAAGGGCACGTCGGTCGGCGGGCTCGTGGCCAGCGACTGGAAGGTCGTCGGCAAGCGTCCGAACGTGCGCGTCGCCGCTGCCCTGGTCGAGGTCGGCGAGACCGACCTGGCCGATACCGTGATCCGCCAGCAGGCCAAGATCGGCGACCCGCGCGAGTTCGGCAACCTGGTCCGCGTGGCGGAAGCGCTGAGCCTGCCCGCGACGACCGTCTGGCTCGCGCACAATTGTCCGCAGGGAGTCACGTCGACCGCCGAGGCGCGTTACCCGACGCCGAACTGGACGCCCGACAGCGGCTGGCACATCGACAAGGCGCTGGTCTATGCGCACACACTCGAGGAATCGCGGTTCCGTAACACGGTGAAGAGCCCGGCGGGCGCGTATGGCCTGATGCAGATCATGCCCGCCGCCGCGACCGATTTCGCACGCGAGCGTGGCACATCGATCGACATGAAGGCGCTGACCAAGCCGTCGACGAACATGGATATCGGCCAGCGTCATCTGGAGCGGCTGCGCGACATGGCGGGCGTCACCGGTGGGCTGCTGCCCAAGGTGATCGCGGCGTATAATGCGGGTCCGCGCCCGGTCGGCGACTGGAACGCGATCGTCCACGATAACGGCGATCCGCTGATGTATATCGAGAGCATCCCGTATTGGGAGACGCGCGGCTACGTGACCACCGTGCTGCGCAACTACTGGATGTACGAGGCGCAGGGCGGCAAGAAGGCATCGACCAGCCGCAACGCGCTCGCGCAGGGCATGTGGCCGCGCTTCCCCGGCCTGCCGGGTGCGACCGCGGTGCGGATGGCGGCCAAGCCCTATACGCAATACCGGGCCAGCACGGTGCCCTTGAACGCCACCGTCGCCGTCAATGCCAGCGTCGGTCCGCAGTCGACCACCGTCACGCGCGCGGACTGAGTATATGCCGATCGATGAGAGCCGGACGTTCCTGCCGGTACGCATTGCCGTACTGACGGTATCGGATACGCGTGGCCTTGCCGAGGATCGCTCGGGCGATACGTTGGTCGCACGACTGACCGAGGCGGGCCATGTCCTCGCCGACCGAAAGATCGAGAAGGACGACGTCGAGACGATCGTCTCGCGGCTGCACGCGTGGATCGGCGATCCGGAAATCGACTGCATCATCACCACCGGCGGCACCGGCGTCACCGGGCGCGACGTGACTCCCGAGGCGGTCGAGCAGGTTGCCGAGAAGATGATTCCCGGCTTCGGCGAACTCTTCCGGATGCTCAGCTACCAGACGATCGGTACCTCGACGGTCCAGTCGCGCGCGTGCGCCTGCGTCTCGCACGGGACGTACATCTTCGCGCTGCCCGGTTCGACCGGCGCAGTGAAGGACGGCTGGGACGGCATCCTGCGCGATCAGCTCGACAGCCGCCACCGGCCCTGCAACTTTGTCGAGCTGATGCCGCGTTTGCTGGAGCGCTAAGAGCGACGGCCGTTGCCGGATGTGAGGTGCGTCTACGGCGACGGCCTCGCCCTGCCGCCAGACAATTGGGCGTAGCCGCTTCCCCTTGGCGGGGGGAGCGAACGAGAAATGGCAACTGCGGACGCCGTCTTGCCAATTTGCCGCGGTTTATCCCAGATCTTGGCGTATCTCGAGATCCGGAATTTGCGTGAGGCCGATAGTGAAGCGGCCAGAAAATCGTGCCGTTAAAGCGACTTCGTCGGCGTGTAGTAGTGTATTATGAAACTGGCACGCTGGATGCATTGGTCGAGATGTCGCCCCACCGGGCGCCTGACACCAACCATCACAAGGACGCTGCCATGACCACCATCTTCCTGAAAAGCCTCGTCGCCGTCGCTGTCCTCACGGCCAGCGCACCGATCCTCGCCGCACCCTCGGGCTCAACGCAGAAGACGGTCCTGAAGTACGACGCCAAGACCCAGAAATATTGCCTGAACGAACCCGCGATGACGGGATCGCGGATCCGTCAGACGACCTGCAAGACCGCCGTGGAATGGTCTGCCGCCGGATTGAACATGCCGAAGACGGTGATGCTGGCGCAAAAATGATGCTGTACGGTTCGATCGGACGATGCCCAGCACGCCGATCGAACCGCCGCCGCGTTACGCGAGCGCGGAGCCGCCGCGTGCCGCGTGGATCAGGTCGACGAGTTGCTTGTTGATCGACGCGCCATGAAGGTGAAGGTGAACGGCGTCATACCCCTCACGCCGCAACCGCTGGCGCAATGCGTTGACCGACTCGCATTCGCCCGAGCGCGCCAGTTCGAACGCTCGTTCCACCGTGGTAATCTGTCCCGTCATCGCCCTGCCCTACGCGCTCTCGCAGCGAGCGGCGAGAACTCTTTCGTGCTAGACGCAAGTGACTAAAAATCAGCCTTATTTTTCCTAGATATAGATCAAGAAATTTCGGTGCCGACGCACGGACGGCGTATTTATGTTCTGTATTTGTTCCCATATTCCGTGTATCGTCGATCGATGAAGACCGATCGACCCGTTCGTGGCGCCACGCGGAACGACGAAAGCCGCCGGTTCAACCTGTCGCAGACCGAGGCGGACGGCGATTGGCTCGACATGCGCGAGGGGATCGACGGAATCGCGCCGAAGCTGCGGACGACGGTGACGGTCGAGACGCCGCGGACGATCATCAGCCGCAACGCGTCGCCCGACGTGCCGTTCGACCGCTCGATCAATCCGTATCGGGGGTGCGAGCATGGCTGCATCTATTGTTTCGCGCGACCGAGCCATGCGTTTCACGATCTGTCGCCGGGGCTGGATTTCGAGAGCAAGCTGTTTGCGAAGCCCTCCGCGGCGGCGCTGCTCCGGGCTGAACTGTCGAAACCGGGCTATGCCGTGGCACCGATGGCGCTGGGGACGAACACCGATCCCTACCAGCCGATCGAGAGCGACTGGCGGATCACGCGTGGCATCATCGAGGTTCTGGCGGAGACCGACCATCCATTGACGATCACCACGAAGTCGGACCGGGTGGTGCGCGATATCGATCTGTTGGCACCAATGGCGGCGAAGGGGCTGGCGGCGGTGGCGATGTCGATCACCTCGCTCGATCCGAAGATCGCGGCGACCGTCGAACCGCGCGCGCCGCATCCAGAGCGACGACTGGCGGCGGTGCGGAAGCTCGCGGACGCAGGCGTGCCCGTGTATGTTTCGATCGCGCCGGTCATCCCGGCGATCACCGATCATGAGATCGAGCATCTGATCGCGCGGGCGGCGGAGGCCGGGGCGACACGGGCGTTCTTCATCCCGGTGCGATTGCCGCATGAGGTGGCACCGCTGTTCCGGGCGTGGCTCGACGAGCATTTTCCCGATCGTGCGGGGAAAGTGATGGCGACGATCGCGTCCTTGCGCGGGGGGAAGGATAACGACCCGAACTTCTTTACGCGGATGAAAGGGCAAGGGCCTTGGGCCGACCTGCTGGGGACGCGGTTCCGGATTGCGTGTGCGAAGCACGGGTTGAACCGGGAGCGGGTTGCCTTGCGGAACGATCTGTTCCGGGCGCCAAGGGGGCCGCAGGGGGAATTGTTCTAGACAGGACCGTGGCGGTTCCAAGCTCGGCTAAAGCCCCGTAGCAACCTGCCGGTTAGAGAGGACTGGCCAACCCGTTCCCCCCTCCCTGGAAGGGAGGGGTTGGGGGTGGGTCGGCTTCCGCACGTCCGAACCTGCGCGGCTTGAGCAGGCCAACCCACCCCCGGCCCCTCCCTTTCAGGGAGGGGGGAAGATTTCCGCGTTGGCAAAGGTCGAGACCGAAGGCACCTTCTCCCGCACTACCGCTGATCTTCAAACCAAGCTGGGGTGCGTCCTCAAGCTTCCGATTCTTCAGGCTCCCACAGTTCGATAGGATTGCCTTCCGGATCGTGGATGCGCGCGAAGCGGCCGAAACCGGGCATGTCCCATTCGGGATCGGTCGTCACCGCGATCCCCGCCGCGCGGAGGGTGGCGATCAGGCCTTCGATGTCGTCGACGCGCAGATTGAGCATCCAGGGGCGATCCGCGGGGAAATAGTCGGCGTCGACGGCGAACGGCGCAAAGACGCTGGGTCCAGCGAGCGTCTCCCACGATCCATACGGCACCGACCCGACGCCGAGATGCTCGACATACCAAGCGCGTACCGCCTCCGGGTCCTTTGCCCGGAAGAAGAACCCGCCGATCCCCGTCACGCCCATGCCTGCCCCCTAAGGTCGCACTGCCAAAGCCGATGCGACGATACCAGACGAGCGGCGAAGATGCAGCCGACAGACCGGACGGTTTTGGTAGCTCCCAGCCTGGGGTATCCCGGCGGTCGCCACGCCCCGCCCCGATGATCGGCCTTGGACGCGACCCGGCAGCGGCCAATCGGCGCGCCTAGTAGGCGCGGCCGATCAGGATGCGTTCGACCGCAGGTTCGCCGGTGAATATGCAGGCGCCGTCATCGCAACCGGTCTGGCCCATCGGCGCGTTGCGGATGGTGAGTTTCAGCGCCTTCAGGCGTTCGACGACCTTGTCGAGTGCCGCCCCCGTCGGCTTCGACCAGCGGACGTCGACCCAGCCCGGGTTCTTCACGCCGTCGGCGAAATGCGCTTCGACTGCGGCGAAGTCGTTGGCGGGGACGATGTTGCCCTTCACGCGGTTCATCGACTCGACGTGGAGCGTCGCCTGGATGTCGTGCAGGATGCCCGAAACCTCGCCGACGAACGTGTCGCGCGGCGTTGCGACGCTGTTTAGCTTGCCGTCCTCGCGGTAGAGGCGATCGCGGCGGATGACCGTGACGTTGCCGCCGGCCATGTCGCGACCGCCGACCTCGATCACGATTGGGGCGCCCTTCTTGACCCAGCCCCAGCGCTTGGTCGCGGCCTTGGCGGGCTTGAGGTCGAGCAGTGCGCGGACCGGCTCACCGAGCGCGGACTGCTTGGCGAGTTCGGCCTGGAGCGACTTGCAGTATTCGACGATCGCCGCGTCCTCGGGGACGTCGCGCAGCATCGGCACGATCACGACCTGCCACGGTGCGATCATCGGCGGCACGCGCAGGCCGTCGTCGTCGCCGTGGACCATGATGACCGCGCCGATCATCCGCGTCGACACGCCCCAGCTGGTGGTGTTGCACAGCTCGAATTCGCCGCCCGCATTCTGGAACCGGATGTTCTGTGCCGACGCGAAATTGGTTCCGAGGAAATGCGAAGTGCCGGCTTGCAAAGCCTTGCCGTCCTGCATCATCGCCTCGATCGAATAGGTCGCGACGGCGCCGGGGAAGCGCTCGTTCTCGGGCTTCTCGCCGGCGATGACGTGGACGCCGAGGCATTCCTCCGCAAAGTCGCGATAGACTTCGAGCATCTTGAGCGTCTCGTCGCGCGCTTCGTCTGCGGTCGCGTGCGCGGTGTGGCCTTCCTGCCAGAGGAACTCGCTGGTGCGCAGAAACATGCGCGTGCGCATCTCCCAGCGGACGACGTTGGCCCATTGGTTGATCAAGACGGGCAGGTCGCGCCACGACTGGACCCAGCGCGCGAAGGCGGCGCCGATGACCATCTCGGAAGTCGGGCGGACGACGAGCGGCTCCTCGAGCTTGGCGTCGGGATCGGGGATCAGCCGGCCATAGCCATCGGCCTTGAGGCGGTGGTGCGTGACCACGGCCATTTCCTTGGCGAACCCGTCGACGTGCTCGGCCTCCTTCTCGAAGTAGGAGAGCGGGATGAAGAGCGGGAAATAGCAGTTCTCGTGACCGGTCGCCTTGATCCGATCGTCGAGCAAGCGCTGGATGCGCTCCCAGATGCCATAGCCCCAGGGGCGGATGACCATGCAGCCGCGGACGCCGGATTCCTCGGCGAGATCGGCCTCGGAGATGACGGCCTGGTACCAGGCGGAGAAATCCGCCTCGCGGGTGACGGGGAGTGCGCGCTTTATCATGAGGTGCGGATAGCGGGTGCGCGGTGGTTCGTCACGTGTGAGTTGCGGGGTGGCGACGCGGCGGTGGTTTGCGTAGGGGTCGCGCATGCCCACCGACCGCATCCTTCCCGCCATCGGCATGCGGTTGCTGTCGGTCGTGATCTTCGCGCTGATGAACACCGCGATCAAGCTGGCCGAGCGGCATGGCGCGAGCGTGTCGGAAATCCTGTTCTTCCGCCAGTTTGGCGCGTGTATGCTCGTGTCAGGGGTTATCCTTGCCGGGCCGGGCCTGCCTTCGGTGGCTACCAAGCGATTGCCGGCGCATATCGTTCGCGCGGTGGTCGGGCTGTCGGCGATGGCATTTACCTTCAACGGGATCGTCGCGTTACCGCTGGCAGAGGCGACGACGATTGGGTTCACGGTGCCGGTGTTCGCGACGATCCTGGGGGCGCTGGTGTTGCGCGAGCCGACCGGGTGGCATCGCTGGGCGGCGGTCGCGACCGGGTTCGCGGGCGTATTGATCGTCGCACAGCCCGGAAGCGGCGATCACTTTCCGTTATGGGGTGCGGGGTGTGCGCTGGCGGGGGCGTTCGGGACGGCTAGCGTGTCGATCCTGTTGCGGCAGATCGGCAAGACCGAGAGTGCGCTGACGACGGTGTTCTGGTTCTCGGCGCTGTCGCTGATCCCGTTGTCGGTGTTCTATGCGCAGGCGGCACAGTCGCATGATCTGGTCGCGTGGATTTGCCTGGCGAGCGTCGGGATCTTCGGCGGGCTGGCGCAGATCGCGATGACGACGTCGTTGCGGCTCGGGCCGGTGTCGGTGGTGGTGCCGATGGATTATTCCAGTCTGTTGTGGGCTACGCTGCTGGGGTGGCTGGTGTTCGACACGCTGCCGGCGGAGGCCACTTGGGTCGGAGCGCCGGTCATCGTCGCGAGCGGGTTGTATATCGTGTGGCGCGAGCATGTCCGGCGGCGGGAGGAGACGGAGCAGGCGATCGCTTGAGCCCACTCTTGTCATTCCCGCGGAGGCGGGAACCCAGACTGACTGACCTGGCGTTCGGATTACCGACGGTTGCCAGTATGGGTCCCCGCCTTCGCGGGGATGACGGTTCGGATTAGCGGACGCGGGCCGTTTCGAGCATCCGCTTGGCGCGGAGGTACATTTCGACGCGTTGGGTGGTGAACAGGCCCAGCGCCAGCGCGACCAGCATGTCGGTGATGGCGAAGGCGTCGAGGTGGAGGGCTTGGCCGTCGCCGATTACGGCGCGCGCGCCGGTGCGGACTGCGACGATCGCCACGATGAACAGGACCGCCGCCGGGGAGGACGTCGTGTTGAGCGCGTGGCTGTCGGGATCGATCGTGATCCGCATGAGCTTGCCGCGCTGCCAGCCTAGTGCTCCGCCCATCACTATGGCTAGCGCGCAGAACAGCCAGGCGAGGCCGTGGGGCGGGTACATCGTGAACATGTAGAGCGTGACGGCGGCGTAGAGTGCGGGGAAGATCCAGAGACGTTCGAGCTTGAGCGGCTTCACGATACTCATGCGGCGCCAGCGGACCGCGAAGACGATGCCGATGACGACCGCGGTGATCGCGTAGCTGATCCAGCCTTGTGCTTCGTGCGCCTGCATTGCGTGCCCCTACGTCGTCATCAGACGATGGTGTAGTACGGCAACAATACAGCAGACGTAAAGATGCAAGTAGACATACGTAGCGCCACCCCGGCGGAGGCCGGGGCCCAATTGGAAAGGTCGCGGTAACGGAGCACACCCTCCGTTAGCAACGTCTCCCAATTGGACCCCGGCCTTCGCCGGGGTGGTAGTATTCCTCGGGTGCAAGCGTCACACCCCGAAGATCACCTTCCCTTACTCGGCCGCCTGCGCCAGCGGAGCCGGGTCCTTCCAGACCAGGACCGGTTTGCGCGCCGCGAGCGTCTCGTCGAGGCGTGCGCGGGGGGCGAAGTGGGGGGCGGTCTTGAGGCTAGGGTCGCCGGCTTTCGCGCGTTCGGCGACCGAGCGGAGCGCGGCGATGAACTGGTCGAGCGCCGCCTTCGACTCGGTCTCGGTCGGTTCGACCAGCATCGCGCCGTGGACGACGAGCGGGAAATACATCGTCATCGGGTGGAAGCCCTCGTCGATCAGGCCCTTGGCAATGTCGATCGTCGAGAAGCCGGCGGCAAGGCCCGAGTCCGAGAACAGCGCCTCGTGCATGCACGGACCCGACGGGCCGAACGGTGCGTCGAGCGTGTCGTCGAGGCTGCGCAGGATGTAGTTCGCGTTGAGCACCGCATCCTCCGACACCTGGCGCAGGCCGTCCGCGCCGTGGCTGAGGATGTAGGTCAGCGCACGCGTGAACATGCCCATCTGGCCGTGGAACGCTACCATGCGGCCGAAGCTGCCGGCGTGGTGCTCGTCGGCATTCTCTTCCTCGATCAGGACGAATTGGTCGCCCTGCCTCTCGACGAAGGGGAGCGGTGCGTAGGGGGTCAAAGCTTCCGAGAACACCACCGGGCCGGAACCCGGACCGCCGCCGCCGTGAGGAGTCGAGAAGGTCTTGTGCAGGTTGATGTGCATCGCGTCGATGCCGAGATCGCCCGGCCGAACGCGGCCGACGATGGCGTTGAAGTTCGCGCCGTCGCAATAGACGAAGCCGCCGGCCGCGTGCACCGCGTCGGAGATCTCGCGCATGTCGCGCTCGAACAGGCCGCACGTGTTGGGGTTGGTGATCATCACACCGGCGACGTCGGGACCAAGCCGAGCCTTCAGCGCGGCGGTGTCGACGCGGCCTTCGGCGGTGGCGGGGATATCCTCGACGCTATAGCCGGCGAACGCGGCGGTGGCGGGGTTGGTGCCGTGCGCGCTCTCGGGGACCAGGATGATCTTGCGAGCGCCTTCGCCCTTGGCTTCGAGTGCCGCGCGGATCGCGAGGATGCCGCAGAGTTCGCCGTGTGCGCCCGCCTTGGGGCTCATCGCGACCGAGGTCATGCCGGTGAGCGTGACGAGCCAGTGTGCGAGCTGGTGGATGACTTCCAATGCGCCCTGTACCGTGTCGACCGGCTGGAGCGGGTGGACGTCGGAAAACCCGGGCAGCCGCGCCATCTTCTCGTTGAGGCGCGGGTTGTGCTTCATCGTGCACGAGCCGAGCGGGAAGAAGCCGAGGTCGATGCCGTAGTTCTGGCGTGAGAGGCGGGTGTAGTGGCGGACGGTTTCGGGTTCGGAGAGACCGGGGAGGCCGATCGGCGCCTTGCGCGTCAGATCGCCGAGCATGTCGTGCGCGACGTCGCCTTCGCCGAAGTCGACGCCCGTCGTCTTCGCATCGCCGATCTCGAAGATCAGCGCTTCTTCCAGCATCAGCGCCTTGTTGCCGGTGACGCTTGTGGGAACGCCGCCGGTGCTCGCCTCGGGAGCCGTAGGGCGCCAGCCGCTCTGGTTGATGCTCATGCCAGTATCTCCCCAAGGACCGTGGATAGTGCGGACGCAAGCGTTTCGACGTCCTCCGCCGTGGTCGTCTCGGTCACGGCAACGACCAGGCCGTTGGCGAGGTCGTCATTGCCGGGATAGAGCCGGCCCAACGAGACGCCCGCGAGGATGCCGCGGTCGGCCAGCGTGCGGACGACCGGGCGGGCTTCGACGGGGAGCTTCAGCGTGAATTCGTTGAAGAAGTGCGTGTTGAGCAATTCGACGCCCGGTACCTTCGCCAGTCGGCGCGCGGCGTGGACCGCACCCGCATGGTTGAGCCCCGCAAGGCGGCGCAGGCCGGCTTCACCGAGCAGAGTCATGTGGATCGAGAAGGCCAGCGCGCAGAGGCCGGAGTTGGTGCAGATGTTCGACGTCGCCTTTTCGCGGCGGATGTGCTGCTCGCGGGTCGACAGCGTGAGGACGAAACCGCGGCGGCCGTCCGCGTCGACGGTCTCGCCGCAGAGACGGCCGGGCATCTGGCGGACGTATTTGTCCTTGCACCCGAACAGGCCGACATAAGGCCCGCCGAACTGCAGGCCGACGCCGAGCGACTGGCCTTCGCCGACGACGATGTCCGCGTCCATCTCGCCGGGCGACGTGATCGCGCCGAGCGCTACCGGCTCAGTGACAACCGCGATAAGCAGCGCCTTCTTGGCGTGGCACGCATCCGCAAGCGGGCGCAGGTCGGCGATGCGGCCGAGGATGTCGGGGTACTGGACGACGACGCACGACGTATCGTCGTCGATCTTCGCGATCAGCTGGTCGAGGTCCATGTCGGCGACCAGCTCGGGCGCGGTCGTGTCGAGCACGTCGCCGGTGAACTTGGCCATCGTGTTGGCGACCGAGACGTAATGCGGGTGGAGGCCCGACGACAGGATCGCCCTGCCCCGCTTGGTGATGCGACGCGCCATCACGATCGCTTCCCAGCACGCGGTCGAGCCGTCATACATCGAGGCGTTGGCGACGTCGGTGCCGAGCAGCCGCGCGACCTGAGTCTGGAACTCGAACAGCATCTGCAGCGTACCCTGCGCGATTTCCGGCTGGTACGGCGTGTAGGCGGTGAGGAACTCGCCGCGCTGGATCAAATGGTCGACCGACGCGGGGACGTGATGCTTGTACGCGCCGCAGCCGAGGAAGAACGGCGCTTCGCCGGCGGTGAGGTTCTTCTTGGCGAGTGCCGACATGTGGCGTTCGACCGCCATTTCGGAGGCGTGCATCGGCAGGTCGCGAACCGGGCCGTCGAGGCGCGCGGCTTCGGGGACGTCGACGAAGAGGTCGTCGATGGTCGAGGCACCGATGACGGCGAGCATTTCCGCACGGTCGGGCTTGGTCAGGGGAAGGTAGCGCATTCTAGTCTCCTCCCCTCCCGTTCACGGGAGGGGTCGGGGGAGGGAATGAGACGGGGAACGACTGTACCAGCCCCTCCCCCGACCCCTCCCGCAAGCGGGAGGGGAGCAGTTAGATTAGAGCCCTTCGACGAACGTCGCGTAGGCGGCTTCGTCCATCAGGCTGTCGAGTTCGCTCGGGTCGCTCAGCGTCAGCTTGAAGAACCAGCCGGCCGCTTCGGCGTCCGAGTTCACCAGGCTGGAGTCGTCGGTCAAAGCCGCGTTGCCCTCGGTGACGGTGCCCGAGACCGGCGAATACACGTCCGACGCGGCCTTGACCGACTCGACGACCGCGGCTTCGTCGCCCTTGCTGAGCGTCTTGCCGGCTTCGGGGACGTCGACGAACACGACGTCGCCGAGCTGGCTTTGCGCGTATTCGGAGATGCCGACGGTGCCGACGTCACCATCGACGTCGACCCATTCATGATCCTGCGTGAAGTAACGGCTCATATCACTTGGCTCCTGCGCGGACGTAGCGGTGGGGAATGAAGGGCATCGCGGTGACGGTGGCGGTGTGGACCTTGCCGCGTTGCGCGATCTCGATGCGGGTGCCGGGGGCGGCGAGCGCGAGCGGCACATAGGCCATCGCGATCGGCTTCCCGAGCGTCGGCGCGAAGCCTCCGCTGGTGAGGCGGCCGATCGTCGCGCCGGTGTCGTCGATCACCTCGGCGCCTTCGCGCGCGGGCTGGCGGCCCTCGACGATCAGGCCGACGCGCTTGGTGGCGGGGCCGTGCTCGCGCTGGGTGAGGATACGCTCGGCACCGGGGAAGTCGGCAGCCTCGCGGCGTCGCTTCGACAGCGCGAAACCGAGGTCGGCCATGACCGGCGTGATCTCGGGATCGAGGTCGTGGCCGTAGAGCGGCAGGCCGGCTTCGAGACGTAGCGAGTCGCGCGCGCCGAGGCCGATCGGCTTGATCTCGGGGAGCGCGAGCAGCGCGTCGGCGAACGCGACGGCGTGCTCGGCGGGGAGCGAGATCTCGACGCCATCTTCACCGGTATAGCCTGAGCGGCTGATCCAGAGCGGTACGTCGTTCCAGTGGAACGCGCCGGCGGTCATGAACACGAGGCCGTCGACGCCGGGGACGATCCGCGCGACCGCCTCGACCGCTTTCGGGCCCTGCACCGCGAGCAGCGCCTGGTCTTCGAGGATGTTGATCGTGACGTCGTCGGGGAGGTACTCGATAAGATAGCTAATGTCGTCGTACTTGGTTGCGCCGTTGACGACGACGTAGAAGCTGCCGCTCGCAGTCGGCGACGGGTGGAGCGGGTCGTACGCCTCGGGCTCGACGTCGGCCGCGGAGAACGGCGAGGGCTGGTCGTCTGGAAGGCGTGTGGCCATCAGGTCGTCGAGGATGCCGCCGTCCTGTGCGAGCAGCAGCGAGTAGCGCATCTTGCCCTCGCCGAGCCCTGCGATATCGCCCGGCAGGACGGTTTCGAGCGCGTGCGCGACGCCTTCGCCGGAGAAGACGAGCTGGCCCATGTGGCTCACGTCGAACAGGCCCGCCGAATCGCGCGTCCAGGCGTGTTCGGCCATGATGCCTTCATACTGGATCGGCATCTCGTAGCCGGCGAACTCGACCATCCGCGCGCCGTGCGCCCGGTGCCACGCGTCGAGCGGCAATGGCAGGATCTCCGGCTCGACGTAATCGTCGGCCTGATCGATGATGCTGGCGTAATCGCGCAGTTCAGGGTCGCTCATGCTCGGTCTCCGTCGAAGGGGCGCGCGGCACCAATGGGTGCAACGATCCGAACCCCCTCTGTCACGGGACCTGAGAGCTTTCGCGCCGGACTTGTCCAGCGCTTACCCCTTCGGTGGCCCTCGACTCACGTCAGGACGCTTTCCAGAGTGTCGATCAGCCTCGCGCGGTCTCTGGTGCCTGAGAGATTCCGGGGTGGTTGCTCCTTCGGCGGTTCCGTTGGCCCTCGAAGGACCGGAAACGCTCTCCCGCGCGGTGCCATGCCGGTTGCCCGACATCGACGCCGCGAGTTGTGACGCGACGCACAATTTTAGTCAATCGAGGGTTTGGGGTGCGGGAAGAAAACGCACGCTCGACCTAGGAAGAAAGCACCACCCCGGCGAAGGCCGGGGCCCAGTTGGAAAGGTCGTCGTAACAGCGGACCATCCGTCATTACTACCGTCCCCCAACTGGGCCCCGGCCTTCGCCGGGGTGGCGGACTTATATCGAGGTGCACGACCCGACGGTAAGCCGAATGTTATTCGACCGTCACCGACTTCGCGAGGTTGCGCGGCTGGTCGACGTCCGTGCCCTTGAGCACCGCGACGTGATACGCGAGCAACTGCACGGGCACCGCGTACACCAAAGGCGCGATCAGTGGGTGGACCTTGGGCATGGTGATCGTCGCCATGCAGCCTTCGCCGGCCGCCTGGATGCCGTCGTAATCCGAGATCAGCACGACCTTGCCGCCGCGCGCCATGACTTCCTGCATGTTGCTGACCGTCTTGTCGAACAGCGGCCCCGACGGTGCGATGACGATGACCGGGACGTGCTCGTCGATCAGCGCGATCGGGCCGTGCTTCATCTCGCCCGCGGCATAGCCCTCGGCGTGGATGTAGCTGATTTCCTTCAGCTTCAGCGCGCCCTCGAGCGCCAGCGGGTAATCGGTGCCGCGGCCGAGATACAGCACGTCGCGCGCACCGGCGATGTTGTGCGCCATCGCCTCGATCGCCTCGTCATACGCCAGCGCGCCGTTGAGTGCAGCAGGCGCCTCCGACAGATGCCGGACGATCTCGCGCTCCTGCTCCTTCGAGAGCAGCCCCTTCGCGCGCGCAAGGTTCGCAGCGAGCGCGGCCAGCACCGCCAACTGACACGTGAACGCCTTGGTCGAGGCCACGCCGATCTCCGGCCCGGCATGCGTCGGCAGCAGCAAATCCGCCTCGCGCGCCATCGAGCTGGTCGGGACGTTGACGACGACCGCGATCTTCTGGCCCTCGGCCTTCGCGTGGCGCAGCGCGGCGAGCGTGTCCGCGGTCTCGCCCGACTGCGAGATGAACAGCGCGAGGCCGCCGTCTTCCATTACCGGCGCGCGGTAGCGGAACTCCGACGCGACATCGAGGTCGACCGGCACGCGCGCGAACTGCTCGAACCAGTATTTGGCGACCATGCCGGCATAGAAGCTCGTGCCGCATGCGACGATCGTGACGCGCTTGATCGTGGACAGGTCGAACTCGGGGATCGGCAGCGAGACCTCGCCTTCCATCCGCTTGAGGTACGAGCGGAGCGTCTGCGCGACGACGATCGGCTGCTCGTAGATCTCCTTCAGCATGTAATGCTTGTGGTTGCCCTTCGAGATCACGTCGCCGGTGACGCCCGAGATGGTGATCGCGCGCTCGACCGGCGCGTTGTCGCGGTCATAGACCTGCGCGCCGTCGCGAGTCAGCACGACCCAATCGCCCTCGTCGAGATACGCGATACGCTGCGTCAACGGCGCGAGCGCGAGTGCGTCGGAGCCGAGATACATCTCGCCGTCACCGTGGCCGACGACGAGCGGCGACCCGAGGCGCGCGCCGATCAGCAAATCGGGATGCTGGCGGAACAGGATGGCGAGCGCGAACGCGCCGTGGAGGCGCGGCAGAATCTCGCGGACGGCCGATACCGGGTCCATCCCCGCCTCGACCTTCTCGCTGATCAGGTGCGCGACGACTTCGGTGTCGGTCTCGCTGGTGAACACGCGGCCGCGCGCGATCAACTCCTCGCGCAGCGGCTTGAAGTTCTCGATGATGCCGTTGTGGACCACCGCGACTTCGCCGGTCGCATGCGGATGCGCGTTGTTGGTGGTCGGACCGCCGTGCGTCGCCCAGCGCGTGTGGGCGATGCCGGTCTTGCCGGGCAGCGGATGCGCGGCGAGTTCGTTGGCGAGGTTGATGAGCTTGCCCGACGCCCGCCGCCGCTCGATCGCGCCATCGTTGTCAGTGGCGATGCCCGCCGAATCATAGCCACGATATTCGAGGCGCTTCAGGCCGTCGAGCAACCGACCCGCGACGTCTTCGCCACTCAGGATTCCAACGATACCACACATAAGCTGATGTCCGTTCGTTCAGTCGACCGAGAGGAGCTGTTCGCCCCGCGCGATGACGACATGGGTCTGGTAGTAATATTTGCCGGTCGGACGACCGTCCGTGGTGAAGTCGATCCGCACCCGGCGCGCCTCGCCGTCGACGCGGATCGTCCGCCCCTGCAATGCGGTCCCGGCGGGAGCGCCCAAACGGGCTTCGAGCTGCGCCTGTGCGATCGGCCGAACCTCGAGCGACAGGTTGCGCGGGTCGCGGTAGTCGCGTTCCGAATTGAGATAGAGGCTGGAACCCTGCGTGCCCGACGCCCGTACCGTCATCACGAAGATGCCGGGATAGCCGCCCGGGGCCAGGCCCGCGGCACGCTCGATCGCGACCATCGGACCGATCGCATCGCGGGAGACCTGCGGCGTTGCGCATCCCGCAAGTGCCACGGCCCCGAAAAGCATCAGAGTCTTCATCCGTGTTTCCTTACCAGCATTCTCTCGCGGAAGCGCTTGGCCCATCCGGGCTTGGCCATCTGCGGCGGCCGGACCAGCGCGAGGGCGTCGGCCTCGACATCCTGCGTGACCACCGACCCGGCGGCGACGATCGCACCGGCACCGATCGTGACGGGCGCGACCAGCGCCGAGTTCGAGCCGATGAACGCGCCTTCGCCGACGACGGTGCGGTATTTGAAATAGCCGTCATAGTTGCAGGTGATCGTGCCTGCGCCGATGTTCGCGCCCGCGCCGATGTCCGCGTCGCCGATATAGGTCAGGTGGCTGACCTTCGCGCCCTCGCCGATGATCGCCTTCTTCACCTCGACGAAGTTGCCGACCTTGGCGTCCGCACGCAGGTCCGCGCCGGGGCGAAGGCGAGCGAAGGGACCGACGTTGGCGCCCTTGCCGACGGTTGCGCCCTCGACATGGCTGAACGCGTGGATCGTCGCGCCGTCTTCGATGCGCACGCCGGGACCGAAGACGACGTTGGGTTCGATCACGACGTCGCGACCGAGCAGCGTGTCGTGGGAGAACCAGACGGTGCCGGGAGCGATCAGCGTCGCACCATCGGCCATGGCTTGCGCGCGGCGCGTCGCCTGCCACGCGGCTTCGACACCGGCGAGTTCACCGCGGCTGTTGACGCCGGCGACCTCGTCCGCGCCGGTTTCGATGACGGCGGACGAACGACCGTCCGCCCCTGCCAGCCCGACGATATCGGTGAGGTAATATTCACCCGCCGCATTGTCGTTGCCGAGCCGGTCGAGCAGCGCGAACAGGTCGGTCGAGCGCACCGCCATCAGCCCGGAATTGCACAATGTCACCGCGCGTTCCGCCTCCGACGCGTCCTTATACTCGACGATCCGGTCCATCCGGCCTGCAGCGTCGGCGATGACGCGACCATAGGCGCCGGGATCTGCGGGGCGAAAGCCGAGCACGACGACCGCGGGCGTGTCGTCGCCGTGCAACCGGTCGATCATCCGCTGCATCGTCGCGGCGGTTACCAAGGGCACGTCGCCGTACAGGATCAGCACGTCTCCGTCGAAACCCGCCAGTGCGGCACGTGCCTGCGCGACCGCGTGGCCGGTGCCGAGCTGCTCAGCCTGAAGCGCGGTGACGATCCCGAGCGGCGCGACCGCGGCCTCGACCTGCTCGCGGCCCGCTCCCGTCACGACGACCGTCTTCGCGGGGTGCAGCGCCGCCGCGCTCGCAGCCAGATGCAGCAGCATCGGCCGCCCCGCGATCGGGTGAAGCACCTTGTGCAGGTCCGACTTCATCCGCGTGCCCTTGCCGGCGGCAAGGATCACGACGGCGATGGGGCGATGCGGAATCGTTTGGTCGGAGGAATGCGTCGTCATGGGAGGATCGCTGCCACGAAAGCCTTGCCAATTCCATAGCGCCGCTGGCAGGCGTCATGGCAATGACGCATTTTTCATTCGATATCGTCGGTTTCGACCTCGACGGCACCCTGCTCGATACCAGCGGCGACCTGGCGGCGGCGGTCAATCACGCGCTGGCTTCGGTCGATCGCCCGGCGCTGACCGTCGAGCAGGTAAAGCCGATGATCGGCGGCGGTGCGCGGCACATGCTGAAGCAGGGGCTGACCGCGACCGGCGGGTATGACGAGGCGATGCTCGACACGCTCCATGTCAAACTGCTCGCCTATTACGAGGCGCATATCTGCGTGCTGACCAAGCCTTATCCTGGCGTGATCGCGGCCCTCGATACGCTCGCCGCGAAGAACGTTACGCTCGGCATCGTCACCAACAAGATCGAGCGGTTTGCGCGGACCGTGCTGCACGAACTCGGGCTGACCGATCGGTTCGCGTGCATCCTCGGCGGCGATACGATGGCCGAATCGAAGCCGTCGCCGATGCCCATCCACGAAATGGTACGGCTTTGTCGGAAGTCCGGGGGCGGAGAGGGACGCGCGGCGTTCGTCGGCGATTCGATCTTCGACATCCAGGCCGGGAAAGCCGCGGGGTTGCCGACGATCGCATGCAGCTTCGGCTTCCTGATGCAGCCGGTCGAGGAGCTCGGCGCGGATGCGGTAATCGACGGTTTCGGCGAGTTGGTGCCGACGCTGGAAAGGCTCGGCGCATGAACCGGACGACGCTGACGCGTGTTGCGCTGGTCGTGGCGGTGGTGTTCGCCGTGACGATGGCGCTGTTACCAAAGCCGCCGCACATGCCGATCGACCAATATGGCGACAAGTTCGGGCACATGCTCGCCTTCGCGACGATGGCGCTGCTGGCGGCGCTGTCGTTTCCGACCGCGCGACTGTTCCGGATCGGTGAACGCCTGTCGTTCCTCGGCGCGATGATCGAGGTGCTGCAATCGATCCCCTCGCTGCACCGCGACTGCGATATTCACGACTGGATCGCCGACACGCTGGCGATCACCGTGGTGTTGCTGCTGGTGTGGGTTGCGCGGCGAGGGCGCGGCGCGCGGCTCAACTAGGCCTTGCGCCACTTGGTCCAGAGGTGCCGGGCGAGCATCGTCGGCGGCATCCGGAGCCAGTGCGAGCGGACGTAGAAGGCGAGCCGCGTGGCCGGTCGGGTCGGCCGGCCCCAGCCGTCGCGCGCGGTGATGCGGCGGATGTAGAGGCGATCGATACCGGCCGGCGTGCCGTCGCCGAACAGGATATCGACCAGACGCAGCGAGCGGGCCACCGCGCGGGACAAACCGTGACGGCTTGCCTCCACCTTGAGCCCGTCGGTGCCGAACTCGTCGATCAGGCACCGTATGTCCCATAGGTTGCGCAAGCCCCCGGCGAGATCCCCGTCGGCCAAAAGATGCGCCGCCGCGTGGATCAGCATCCCGTTCGGCGACAGCGTACGCAGGCCGTTCCCAAGCGCCACGCTTCCGGCGATCAGCGCCGCCGCATCGGGCGTGATCCGCGCGGTCAGCGGCAATATGGTGTGATGAACGTCGATCATCCGGTCGCGCTCGCGGTGGATCAGCGGCGGGAGTTCGTGCATCCAGCGGCGGTAATAGGCGTCGTCATAGGGATCGGGCTTCACCCATTCCCAGCCCGCCGCGAGCAGTGCCGCCTCGACCGCGTCGATCGATGCATGTGGCACGAGGATGTCGAGGTCGCCGATCGAGCGCCCCTGCCCCGCCGAAAGCCCCGCCGCGACGAACGCGGTGCCCTTCAGCAACACGACCGGACAGTCGACTGCGGCGAGCGCCCGCCGCGCCATCTCCGCCTCCCACAGCGCAGCGCGGCGGCCCTGCTCGGCGGCGGCGCGGGCGTCGACGAGAATCGCCTTCGCTGCGTCTGGCATCGGCAGGCCATCGAGACGCAGGGCGAGCGTGCCGATCAGCTGCTCCGCCCGCGCCACCGCCAGCAGCGCCGTCCAGCCGTCCGCGTCCAGTCCGACCACGCTGCCCGGATCGGACAGCGCGCCGGCCAGAAGGCGGGCATCGGTCACAGCGCGGCCCATATTGCCTCGACCTGCTCGATAGCGCTCGCGCCGTCGGGATAGTCGACCGCGACCGAGGGCACGCCCGTGATCAGCCCGGTAAGCGCGCAAAACCCTGCCTCGCCGAGCGCGACGTAATTGGTCGAAGCCTGCGTCATCCGCACGAACGCCTCGCCCGGCGGCACCGGTCGCGTCTCCGCCTCGAAACCGTAGCGCGGAAACACCAGCAGCGCGGGCGTGGCGGGCACGTCCATCGCCGCGATCGCCCGCGCGTCGGGGACCATGTGGCGGATGTCGCCCTTCGGCGTCGCAGGCATCAACGGCCCCATCCGCGCGGTCGGCCACGCCGCCTCGGCCTCGGCGATCGCCTCGTTCTTGAGGCTGATCAGGCGCGGGAACGCGTGGATATGCCCGGTCGCGGGATCGAGCAGCGCGAACTCGTCGCCCATGAACCGCCAGCCCTTCGCCGCGAGCAGGGTCGCCAGCGTCGATTTCCCCGCGCCCGAAATGCCGGTCATCAACAGCGCCCGGCCATCACGCTCGACCGCCGACGCGTGGAGCAGCAGATACCGTCGCGCCCCCAGCGCCATCTGCAGGTTCATCGCCATCTCAGCCGCGAGCAACCCAAGCCGCAACGGCAACGGTGCGGCTTCCGGCAGCATGTAGTCGCCGCCGATCTCGACCGAGGGACGTACGAACCGCCGCCACGGCCTTCGCGCGAACAGGCGAACGGTGAAGTCGGCTATGCCGTCATCCGGCTTGGGATAGTCGCGGTACAGCGTCTCGAGTTCGGCGATCGGCGCGCGCCAGTCCGAGCCGATGCGGAAACCGACCGGACCGATGCGGACGGAGAAAGCGTGTCTCATGCGCGCTCGACGAGCCCGGCTTCGATCAGCTCCTCGAGCCGCGCTTGCAGAGAGGCCCGTGTACCGTCGGTCAGGTCATATTCCCGACCGAGCCGATCCAGCAGCGCATCGAGCGACAGCGCGCCGTCCGCGATGATCGCCAGAATCTGCGGCGCAGGTTCGGTCAGGAGATGCGTTATGCCCGATGCCCGGTGATAGACCGCTGTGAACTCGTCGAGCGGGGCGATCAGCAGGCCACAATCGGGTGGACCGCGATAGAGGTAATCGGGCACGGCCTCAGCCGCGCGGCATCTGCAACGATGCAAAGCAGGTGAAGCCGCCCTGGCCGCGCTGCAACCGGCGGATGTATTTGACATAGGCACGGCTGCGGTCCGAGTCGGTGCCGGGCAGGTTGCTGCCGTTCGCCAGCGTTCGCTTGACCTCCTCGCCCTTGAAGGCGCGTGGCGAAGGGGGGAACGCACCCTTGGTGCGGGCCGGAACGACGCTGCCGTCCGACGCGATGTAGCGCCCTGCGCGGCCGGGATCGGGGATCGGGATCTCGCAATTCATCACCGATCCTACCGTCTGCGCGAGCGCTGGTCGGATCGAGACAACCGCACCGGCGGTGACCGCGCCCAAGGCCAGCACGCGGCGGCGGCTCGGAATACGGCTCTCGCTATCCGTTGCCGGCATAGCGGCTCCGGCGGCCATCTGGCCATGACCGTCAAGGTCTTGATCGGATCGAGTATCGTCGGTCATGCTACCCCTGCTAGCCTGCAGCCCTTTCACAATCCTGAAGCGCTGACAATATCGTACGGCAAACCGTGCCGAAGCAGGACGCCGCGCGTCCCGGTTTCGCGCCATCTGTGCGTAGCCAAACCATTTTATTCGCGGCCGGAGTCATAGTATCGCGCTCCGATCGCCAGAATTTCGGCTCGTGCGCTGCGGTCTGGCCCCGGAGTCGCGAATGCCGCGTTCGTTCGGCAGAATATGATGTGAAAGATCGCCTGGAGACCGCGATGTTCCTCGATGAAACGCATAACTGGCCGCGCAAGGAGGAGCCGCAACCCGACCGGCGGCCGCCGTTTCGCCACGAGAAGGCGCTGCGGCGGGTCCTGCTTTTCTACGCGCTCGCCCTACTGTTGCTGCCGATCAGCGTCGGCAGCGCGGTCGATCTGGTCCGCTATATCTTCGACTGAACCCTATCGCCGCGTTCGTTGATATCGATCAATCGACACTTGCGGTGACGGAACGTAAGACGAACGGATGGCCCAACTCGATACCCGTGAAAAGCTCGAGATCCTCGCCGACGCGGCCAAATACGACGCGTCCTGCGCATCGTCGGGCACGACCAAGCGCAATTCGAAGGATGGCAAGGGGCTCGGATCGACCGAGGGCATGGGCATCTGCCATGCCTATGCGCCCGATGGCCGGTGCATCTCGCTGCTGAAGATCCTGCTGACCAACAGCTGCATCTTCGACTGCCATTATTGCATCAACCGCAAGAGCTCGAACGTCCGCCGCGCCCGCTTTACGGCGAAGGAAGTCGTCGATCTCACCATCGCCTTCTACAAGCGCAATTACATCGAGGGGCTGTTCCTCTCGTCGGGCATCATCGCGTCGTCGAACTACACGATGGAGCAGATGGTCGAGGTCGCGCGGTCGTTGCGCGAGGATCACCAATTTCGCGGCTATATCCACCTCAAGACGATCCCCGATGCCGATCCCGAACTGGTCCACCAGGCGGGGCTGTACGCGGACCGCGTCTCGATCAACGTCGAACTCCCGACCGCGAACGGCCTGAAGCGGCTCGCCCCCGAGAAGGACGGCGTCCGCATCGAGACCGCGATGGCCGAGGTGAAGGCCTCGATCATCGACGGCAAGGACGCCAAGGCCAAGTACAAGTCGGCGCCGCGCTATGCCCCCGCCGGCCAGTCGACCCAGATGATCGTCGGCGCGGACGCGGCGACCGACGGCGACATCGTCCGGAAGGCGTCGACCTTGTACGACCGGTTCGGCCTGCGCCGCGTCTATTATTCCGCGTTCAGTCCGATCCCGGATGCGAGCGCCGTCCTTCCCCTGCAACGCCCGCCGCTGATGCGCGAGCACCGGTTGTACCAGTCGGACTGGCTGATGCGGTTCTACGAGTTCCAGCCGCACGAGGTGGTCGCCGCCGCCGACGATGCGACCGGGATGCTGCCGCTCGACATCGACCCCAAGCTTGCGTGGGCATTGAAGTTCCGCGGATCTTTTCCGGTCGACGTCAACCGCGCGCCGCGGGAAATGCTGCTTCGTGTGCCGGGGCTCGGCGTAAAGGCGGTCAACGGCATCCTGACCAGCCGCCGGTGGCGCCGCCTGCACCTCGCGGATATCGCACGGCTGACGGTTTCGGTCGCCAAGCTCCGCCCCTTCATCATCGCCGAGGATTGGCGCCCCGTTACGCTAGCGGACAAGGCCGAACTCCGCCCCATCGTCGCACCGAAACCCAAGCAGATGGAAATGTTCGCGTGACGCTAACGCATTCCTCCCCGGCACGGGGAGGGGGACCGCGACGCGCAGCGGCGGGGTGGAGGGGGCTCACCACCACCGATACGTTCGCGGAAGCCCCCCTCCACCAGCTTCGCTGGTCCCCCTCCCCGTGCCGGGGAGGATTATGCGCGTCGTAACGCTATCCGAACCCGACGACTTCGACGGCTGGCGCGATGCAGCGCGTGGCCTGATCGCGGAGGACGTCCCCCCCGACGACGTCGTCTGGCAGGTCGGCGACGAACCGGTCGATCTGTTCGCAACCGTGGCGGAACCAGCTACAGCCCCGCCCCCCGGCGCGTTCTCCGTGCACCGCGCATTTATCGACCTAGCCCGCAGCGCGATTCTCGGCAGCGATCCGGAGCGGTTCGCGCTGCTCTACACGTTGCTCGCCCGCCTCCGTCGCGAGCCGAAACTGATCGAGGACCGCGCCGATCCGCTCGTCCGCCGGCTCGACCGGATCGCCAAGGACGTTCGCCGCGACATCCACAAGATGCGCGCGTTCCTCCGTTTCCGCGAGGTCGAGGAGGACGGCGGAACCCGCTTCGTCGCGTGGTTCGAACCCGATCACCACATCGTCCGCGCCAACGCGGCGTTCTTCGTCAACCGCTTCGCCAGCATGCGCTGGTCGATCCTGACGCCCGAAGTCTCGATCCACTGGGACGGCAAGGCGCTCAGCGAAGGCCCCGGCGCGAGCAAGGCGGATGCCCCCGACGGCGATCCGACCGAGGAAGTCTGGAAGACCTATTACGCCAGCATCTTCAATCCGGCACGCGTGAAGATCGGCGCGATGCTGAAGGAGATGCCGAAGAAATACTGGAAGAACATGCCCGAGACCGCGCTGGTGCCCGGTTTGCTGGCGGCGGCGCAGGCACGAGAGAGCGGGATGATTGCAAAGGCGCGCGACACGGTTGGCGGCAACAGCCTGATCGCATGGGAAGCGCTCCGGGACGAGGCGTCGGGGTGCACCCGCTGCCCGCTCTACAAGCCGGCAACGCAAACCGTGTTCGGCGAAGGGCCGGTCGATGCGCAGCTGATGTTCGTCGGCGAACAACCGGGTGACCAGGAGGATATCGCCGGACGTCCGTTCGTCGGGCCGGCGGGCCAGATGTTCGACAAGGCGATGGCGGAGGCTGGTGTCGACCGGTCACGCGCGTACGTCACGAACGCGGTGAAGCACTTCAAGTTCGAGCAGCGCGGGAAGCGACGCATTCACGCCAAGCCAGGCGCCGGCGAGATCGACGCATGCCGCTGGTGGATCGAGCAGGAGCAGATGTTGATCAAGCCGAAGGTGACGGTGGCGCTGGGCGCGACGGCGGCGCGGTCGCTGTTCGGCAAGGTGATGACGATCGGGCGGGAGCGCGGGCGGGCGTTGCAGTTGCCGGATGGAGGCGAGGCCTGGATCACGGTGCATCCAAGCTATCTGCTGCGGCTCCCGGATCCGGCTCAGGCTGCGGAGGAATATGCGCGGTTCGTGGAGGATCTTCGGGTTGTTGGGGGACGGATCGCCTGATCCTCCCCGGTACGGGGAGGGGGACCGCGACGCGTAGCGGCGGGGTGGAGGGGGGGCTCCACACGCGATACGCTCGGGGTGATCCCCCTCCACCAGCTGCGCTGGATAAGGATCACATCGCGTTGGGTTCTGGTCCCAAGCGGCCGGCGGGATCGTCGAGCGCTTCGATCGCGGCCATGTCTTCGTCGTCCAGCGTCAAATCGAGAGCGGCGAAATTGTCCGCGAGATGCTCGGCATCCGACGCTTTCGGGATCACCGAGAAGCCGTTTGCGAGATGCCATGCGAGAATCACCTGCGCCGCGCTGCGGCCGTGCTTGTCGGCGATCCGGACGATGGCCTCGTCCTGCAACAACGTCTTGCCCTGACCGAGCGGGCTCCAGCTCTGCGTCACGATGCCGTGCGCCTCGTGATACGCGCGCTGTTCGCGTTGTTGGAAATTCGGATGAAGTTCGATTTGGTTGACCGACGGCGTCACGCCAGTCGCGGCGACGATCGCGTCGATATGCTCGGGGAGGAAGTTCGAGACGCCGATCGACTTCGCCTTGCCGACGTCGCGCAGCGCGATCATCGCCTTCCAGGCCTCGACATACTTGTCCTGCTTCGGCACTGGCCAGTGCATCAGGTACAGGTCGACGGACTCTACGCCGAGCAGCGCCAGGCTCTCGTCCATCGCTGCCTCGGGGTCGCCCTGCCGATCGTTCCAGAGCTTGGTCGTCAGGAACGCATCCGACCCCTTGTAGCCATCGCCGACGCCGCGTTCATTGTCGTAGATCGCGGCGGTGTCGACCAGCCGGAAGCCGATATCGAGCCCGGAGCGGACGATCGCCGCTGCCTGGCTGTCGGGAATCTGCCACGTACCCATGCCGAGCTGGGGCATGGTGCGGCCGTCGTTGAGTGTGAGATCTGTCATGCCGCACCAGCGAACGAACCGCGTGCCGGTTCCGATTTAGCACTTCCCTTCGTCGCCCGGTTCGCGCAATCGACCGAGCCATGTTCGAAAAGATCCTGGCCGTGCTGGCCACCTTCACGATCGGCGTCATCTCGTCGGGTGGCTATGTCGGCATCGCCTTGCTCATGGCGATCGAGAGCGCGTGCATCCCGCTGCCGTCCGAGATCATCATGCCGTTCGCCGGCTACCTCGTCTCGACCGGGCGGTTCGACCTGTATCTCGCCGCCACCGCCGGCGCGATCGGGTGCAATCTCGGTTCGATCGTCGCCTACGAGATCGGCAAGCGCGGCGGCCGACCGATGGCCGAACGCTGGGGCAAATACCTGCTGATCGGGCCGGGCGAGCTCGATGCGGCGGACCGGTTCTTCGCGCGCTGGGGCAGCATGGCAGTGCTGATCGGGCGCCTGCTGCCGGTGATCCGCTCGTTCATCGCCTTCCCCGCCGGCGTCGCACGGATGAAGCTGGTGCCGTTCCATGTCTACACCTTCGTCGGATCGTGGCCGTGGTGCTTCGGCCTCGCCTGGGTCGGCATGAAGCTTGGCGACAAATGGGACAGCGATCCGCGCGTGAAGGCCGCCTTCCACAGCGCCGACCTGCTGATCGGCGTCGTCCTGATCGCGCTCATCGCCTTCTACATCTGGCACCGCGTGCGTGGGCTGAAGCGTCACCCTTAAGCCTCTCGGGGGTAACCGCGACGCTTCGCCAACGCCCGCAGATCGTCGTCACGGGTCGGAGCGACGTGCGCGGTCCTCCGCTTCACCGCCGCAACGATATCGGGACCGGCCTTTTCGGGCGACCCGCTGTCGAACGGTGGTGCGGGATCATATTCGAGGCTGAGCTGGACCGCCCTGGCGTGGGCCTCGCCGCGGATCATCGCGGTCAGCGTCAGCGCGAAGTCGATCCCCGCGGTGACGCCGCCGCCGGTCACGCGGTTGCGATCGACCACGGTCCGCGCATCGACCGGGATCGCACCGAACAGCGGCAGCATGTCCCGCTGCGCCCAGTGGCAGCCTGCGCGATAGCCGTCGAGCAAGCCCGCCGCCCCGAGGATCAGCGATCCGGTGCAGACGCTCGTCACCCAGGTCGCGTCGGCGCCGATCGCCTGGACCCAAGCCATCGCCTCGTCGTCGGCGATCACGGCGTTGATCCCGAACCCGCCGGGGACGCAGAGGATGTCGGCGCGCGCCACGTCGGCGAAGGTCGCGGTCGGCAGGATCGAGAAGCCGGCGTCGGTCGGCACCGGATCGAGCGTCTTCCATACGAGATCGAGCCGAGCATTGCCGAGCCGCGACAGCACCTGCGCGGGGCCCGTCAGGTCGAGCTGCGTCACGTTGGGAAACAGCAGAAAGGCGATGCGCAGGGGTTCGACCATGGAGATGTTCCTAGCGAGAGGCGCTGTGGCGGGGGTCGGCGAGAGCGCGGCTCCCGATAGTCGCAAGTCGCGGAGAACCCCGGACTATTCGATATCGATCACGCGCGGTGCCCGAGTGAAGTATAGAAAGTATAGACGCTCGCACGGTATTCTTCCCGACCGCCGACACACTTTGGCGGGCGGTTCGAAGGGTCGCGTCCGGACAGGCTGCCATCGTCATCCGCGCAGCATGTCATGCCCGATCCTTGTAGGACACCGCGGACCGTAGAAGCGCACGCGACGGTGTCAGGCAAACAGCCATGTCCCGAGCATGCGCCCGAACGGAAAGGTGAAGACGCCGGCGATCAGCAGTGCGCCGGTGACCATGCCGCGGACGCTGCTGCGGTGGCGCGCGAGATGATGCGTGCGGGCGGACCACCAGATGATCGGGACCTGGACCAACGTGAAGATCGACAGCAGGTGGATGATGCCGAAGCCGCCGCTGCTCGTTCGGATGCCGAACGACGCGAGCGCGGTGGCGAGCATGGCGACGACCCAGATCGTGCCGAGCGCGCGATGCGGGCGATCGCCGCGCTTGCGCAGGAGCATGAGCGGGGTGAGCGCCAGCGCCACGAGGATGGTGGCGAGGTGGAACCAGACGATCGTCGGGACCTCCGGCCAGTGCGAGCGGCCGCGGATCAACGCCGTGAAGACGGCGGCGAGGAGGAGGATCGCGGCGTAGGCGAGAAGCTTTTCGTAGCCGTCGGCAGCGATCGGTCGCAGGCGGGTTTTTCGTTTTCCGAGTGTCAGTGCCATTCGTTTGCCCCCTTGCATGCCCCAGGGGGAGGGTACGGGGTGCACGAGGCGGAAGCCAAGGGCATTTCGGAGCGGCGTGTGCCGGCGGCCTAGCCAACACCGCAACGGGCTCCCTTCCTTGAAGGGAGGGGTTGGGGGTGGGTCGGCCGGATCGTGCCACTGGACGGTGCCGCTTGTGGAAGCCGACCCACCCCCTGCCCCTCCCTTTCAGGGAGGGGGGAAGTTGCGGTGCTCTCGCTTGCGCGGGCTTTACGGAAGAACCGGTACTTCCGCAGCCCGCGTCTTGTTCTCCAGGCGTGATTCCTTGACGCGCTGGTTGAAGCAGCCCGAGGCGCCGCCGGGGCCGACCGCGGAACAGCTGCCGATCGTGTTGACGCCCGAGCCGGCGTCGAGCGTGGCCTGCGCCTTGGTCGCCCAGCTGGCATTCCCCAGGGGGAGGGTACGGGGTGGACGAGGCGGAAGCCAAGAGCATTTTCGGAGCGGCGTGTGCCGGCGGCCTAGCTAACACCCTAACGTACTCCCCTCCCTGGAAGGGAGGGGTTGGGGGTGGGTCGGCCGGATCGTGCCACTGGCCTTGCCGCTTGTGGAAGCCGACCCACCCCCTGCCCCTCCCTTTCAGGGAGGGGGGAAGAAGGGCGCGGCTTTGCGAAGTCCTATGGGAGGACGGGGACTTCCGCAGCCCGCGTCTTGTTCTCCAGGCGCGATTCCTTGACGCGCTGGTTGAAGCAGCCCGATGCGCCACCGGGGCCGACCGCGGAACAGCTGCCGATCGTGTTGACGCCCGAGCCTGCGTCGAGCGTGGCCTGCGCCTTGGTCGCCCAGCTGGCATTCTCCGGCGTTACGACGAACTCCCGGAGTTCTTTCGGGACGCGGTATTGTTCCTGCGCGCTGCGACGGACGCAGACGACGATTTCCTCGCCGTTCTGGTTGGTCGGGCAGCGCTCGTTCCCGAACAAGGTCAGGACGCCGTTGATCGGCGCGTTGCGCGAGACCTGTGGGGGCGCGACGACCGGCTTGGGCTTGGTCGTCGCGCCAGGCAATGCCGGGGCCTGGGCCGGTGCCTTAGCCGGCAGTTGCGCCAGCGTCGGCCCCTTGTTGGCACCCGAAACTGCGTTGGCGCCCGAAACTGGGTTGGCGCCCGAAACTGGCTGCGCGGTCTGTGCGACCGCGGGTCCGGCGACGAGCAAGGCCGCCGCAAAAAGCATCTTCATACGCATCACTCCCACGCGTTCGTTCGGCTTGTTATCGTCGCTCGGCCCTGTCCGCCGATCCGATCCGCCCGCCTAAATCCGTTTGGCGGTTGCGATCGCGACCTTGCAGCCGAGCCGGATCGCAGCACTCAATACCGGATAGCCCGGCGTTTCCTCGGCCCCCGCAGCAATCGCGGTCGCCTTGTGTTCGAGTTCCTCGGCCTGGAAATCCAGGATCGCTGCCGATAGCTCGGGATCGCTGGCGCCAAGCTGAACGAGCTGTTCCTCGTAATGCTTGTCGATCTCGGTCTCGACCGCGGCGGTGCACGCCATCGCCGCACGCGGGCTGATCGCCGCCGTGACCGCACCGAGCGCGAAGCCGGCGACCTTCCAGATCGGCTGAAGCACCGTCGGCCGCACGCGGCGCTCGACGATCATCTTGTCGAAGAACGCGCGGTGACGTTCTTCTTGCTGCGCCATGTGGTGGATCGAGCGCGACGCCGGATGACGATCGCCGAGCACCGCCAACTGGCCCGCATAGATGCGGATCGCGCCGTATTCTCCGGCCTGATCGACGCGGATCATCGAATCGGTGGCGCGCTTGGCGTCGCCTGGCTTCCAGCCGCTCATCTCGTCTTCCTCATGAGTGCGAATATGGTGAACGCACCGACGAGGGAAAAGATCGCGTTGAAGCCGGCGAGCGAAATGCCGAGGAGCTTCCACTGCGGCGAATCGCAGCGCACCATCGGCGCGTTCATGATCGCGGCGAGACGCTCGGCGGCGGTCGTGCCGGCCATCGAGACGGTCGTGGTGCAGGCGGTAAAGCCGTTCCACCAATGATATTCGACGCCGGCATGCGCCACGCCGATCAGGCCGCTGATACCGATCAGCAAACCGGCGATGATGACCAGCGTGGCGCGTAGCGAGCGCCCCGGGACCAGGAACGTCGCGCCGGCGACCAGCACCGCAGCGTAATGCGGCCAGCGCTGCCAGTGGCACATCTCGCACGGATACAGTCCGCCGAGATATTGCGAGCCGAGCGCGCCGAGCAGCAGGAATGCCGGCAGCAGCAACGCGATGGCGCGTGCGATCTCTTCGTTCTTGGTCATGCCAAGCCCGCGACGCACGC
Source organism: Sphingomonas sp. OK281 (assembly GCF_900115295.1). Lineage (GTDB taxonomy): Bacteria > Pseudomonadota > Alphaproteobacteria > Sphingomonadales > Sphingomonadaceae > Sphingomonas. The sequence continues at coordinate 133,347 of NZ_FOVZ01000004.1, forward strand.
TCACTTGGTGGCTGCCTTGTTCGCGTCGGCATCAGGCTTGATCGGACGTGGCTTGGTGGCAGCCGCGACCTGCACCGGGCCACCGAGGCGCGCGACGGTCTTCAGCGCGTAATAGAGCTGGAAATCGTCGATGCCCTGTTTCTTCAACTGGTCGGGCGTCTGCGAGAAGCGCGGATCGGTCTTGGTATCCTCCTCGAGCACCGCGTTGTCGGCCTTGACCTCGTTGATCAGGTGTTTCCGGAGATCGGCCTCGCGGAACACCGGGCGCGACTTGTAGTCGGGGTCGGTGAGCTGCGGAACCTTGATGTCGGGCTCGATCCCGCCCTCCTGCACCGAGCGGCCGGACGGCGTGAAGTAGCGCGCGGTGGTCAGGCGGAGTGCGGTCTCGGGGCCGAGCTGCAACACCGTCTGGACCGAGCCCTTGCCGAAGCTGCGCTCGCCCATGATCAGCGCGCGGTGGTGATCCTGCAGCGCGCCGGCGACGATCTCGGACGCGGAGGCGGTGCCGGGATCGGTGAGGACGACGACCGGCAGGCCGTGCGCGTCGTCGCCGGGCTTGGCGTAATAGCGCTCGATATCGGTCTTCTCGCGGCCGCGCTGCGAGACGATCTCGCCGTGATCGAGGAAGGCGTCGCTGACCTCGATCGCCTGAGTCAGAAGGCCGCCGCCATTTTCGCGGAGGTCGACGACATAGCCGAGCGGGCGATGGCCGAGCGACTTGTCGATGCTCATGATCGCCGCGCGCGTGTCGGCGCCGGTGTGCTCGCTGAACGTGTTGATGTTGATGTAGCCGACGTCGCCGCGGACTTCCCACTTTACCGGCTTCTGGACGATGATCTCGCGCATCATCGTCACGTCGAGCGGCTTGTCGCGGCCCGGACGGACGAGGCCCAATGTGATCTTGCTGCCGGGCTTGCCGCGCATCTTGCCGACCGCCTCGTCGAGCGAATCGCCGTAGATCAACTTGCCGTCGATATGCGTGATGTAGTCGCCGGACTTTACGCCCGCGCGGGCGGCGGGGGAGTCCTCCTGCGGGGCGACGACCTTGATCGCGCCGTCCTCCATCTGCACCGTCAGGCCGAGGCCGCCGTAATTGCCTTCGGTCATGATCCGGAGGTTTTCGTAGTCGAGCGCGTCGACATAGCTGGAGTGCGGATCGAGGCTGGCGAGCATGCCCTGGATCGCGCCCTTGATCAGCGTCTTGTCATCGACCTTGTCGACGTAATCCGCCTTCACGCGGTTGAAGACGTCGAGGAACTGGTCGAACTCGCGGTAGGTGTCGGTGTCGACCGCGGCCATCGCGGAGGTGGCGAGCGGGATCAGTGTCAACGCGCCGACGATCGCGGTCGCGGCAAGCAACGGGGTACGCAGTATAGGACGAGGCATCGATGGTCCTGCAACCTGAGAAAAGACGTGTCGTACGGTCGTGATGGCGTAGCGTAGCGGAACGCCGGCGGCAACGCGCGCGCGGAGTGAAGGCGCGTGGGGGTTAATGGGGGCTGACTGGCGGGGCGCGCTTTCCGATCCTCCCCCGCCAGGGGGAGGTGGCTGGCGCATGCCAGACGGAGGGGGAGGAAAGGGAAACCTCTGTTCCGTGTCCTCCCCCTCCGTCACCTTCGGCGACACCTCCCCCTTGCGGGGGAGGATCAAAAGACGCCGCCCATCCTATCAGTCGATCAGCGCGATCCTATCAACGCAGCGACATCGACCGGGCGCCCCTGGCGGCGGAGTTCGACGGTGATGCGCGGGTCTTCGCGGGGGGCGGCGCCGAGCGGGGCACCCATCGCGACGTGGTCTCCGGGTTTGGCGTCAGTGGCCGCGAGGCCGGTAACGAGGCTGGTCCAGCCGTCGGCGTGGTCGATGATGATGATGACACCGTAGTCGCGGAAGCGACGCGCGTAACGGATCGTGCCGGCGGCGGGTGCGATGACGCGCGCGCGCGGGGCGGTGGCGAAGGTGAGGCCGCGCGACCGGACGCCTGAGGCCGAAACCTCGTCGAAGCCGGTGACGAGCTGGCCCGCTACCGGGGTGCGGTACACGCCACTTGGGGGTGCCGGGCGTGTGGTGCCGGGCGCGATCGGGCGTGGGATCGGGCCGGCGAGCCCAATCAGGCTGGCGGCGGTTGCCTTGGCGTTGGTGGTGGCGGCCATGCCGTCGACCAGATCGCGCGCGCGTTCGCCGAGCGCCAGCGCGCGATCGGACTCGCTGAGTGCTCCGCGGCCAAGCGTCTGGCTACGCTGGCGGTGGCGGGCTTCGAGGGTGGCCAGCGCGATGCGATCGTTCTCCAGTTGCGCGCGACCGTCGGAGAGCGCCTTGGCGGCGAGCGTGGCGCTGGCTTGCAGGCGACGGGTCTCGGCGAGTTCGACGCGGACGGCTTCGGTGCGCTGGCGAACCACGGGAAGCGCGCTGCCTAGTACCGCGCGGACATGGACGAGGTCGTCGACCGATCCCGGCTGCGCGACCGCGACGATCGTCGGGCGGCGGGCCAGCGACTCCAGCGCCGCGAGCAACCGGGCGACCGGGGCTTGTGCGCGGCCGAGCTTGGCGCGTTGATCGGACAGCAGGCGCTCGACTAGCGTTACGCGCGCGCTTGCGGTGGCTAGGTTCGCTTCGGCGGCGGTAACGCGCGCAGCGAGCGCCTCCTCTTCACGGCGCGCCTTGTCGGCGGCGTTGCGTTCCTGGGTAGCAGCGGCGGCGAGCTTGGCGGCACGCGCGGCGGCGATCGCGGCGTCACGTTTGGCCGCGACCAGGCGTTGCTGCTCGGTCGCCAGTTCGGGCGCGTCAGTCTGCGCGGTTACGCTCGCCGCCGCGAACAGCGCCGCGATCGCGAGAACGCCCCCTACCCTCATGCATCACCCTTCGCGGTGATAGGGGTGGTTGGCAAGGATGCTGGTCGCGCGGAAGAGCTGCTCGGCGAGCATCGCCCGCGCCAGCAGATGCGGCCATGTCGCACGGCCGAACGAGAACAGCAGATCCGCCTCGTCGCGCGCCGAATCATCGAAGCCGTCGGCGGCGCCGATCATGAACCGCGCCTCGCGCACGCCGTCGTCCCGCCATCGCTCGAGCTTTTGCGCGAACTGCGTCGACGACAGCGTCTCGCCCTTCTCGTCGAGCAGGATACGCTTGGTCTGCTCGCCGACGAGCGGGATCTTGCCGCCGGTGTCGGGGAGCTCGCTGACCTTGGTCGGCCAGGCGATCCGCTTGAGATAGCGGTCGACGAGCTCGGCCTCGGGCGAGCGCCCGATCCGACCGCGGGCGACGATGTGGAGCAGCACCGCCGCCTCTAGGTCGGTTTAGTCTTCGTCGGTGAAGGTCGGCACGGGCGGCGGCGCCGGTGCGTCGCCGAATGCCCACATCCGCTCGAGATTGTAGAAGCTGCGGACTTCGGGGCGGAACAGGTGGACGATGACGTCGGTCGCGTCGATCAGCACCCAGTCGGCGGTCGGCAGGCCTTCGATCTTCACCGGGCGCTTGAACTCGGCCTTGATCCGCTCGGCCAGCTTCTGCGCCATCGAGGCGACCTGGCGGGTCGAACGACCGCTGGCGATCACCATGTAATCGGCGATGCTGGTCTTGCCCGCGAGCGGGATCGAGATGGTCTCGACCGCCTGGTCGTCGTCGAGCGACGCGAGGATCAGGCGATGCAGCGCCTCAACCTCTTCGGGGTCGGTCGCGCGAGGGGCAGTAGGGGAAGTGGCCAAGTCAGCTCCTGGGTAAGGGTATCAATCCGGCAACGTGCCGGAACGGTCGGGCGGCCCAGCAACGTGCCGGAACCAGTCTGGATTCACGGCGCGCAGGCCGGTTGCGGAGGTCGGGTCGGGTCGGAAGCGCAACAGCACGAGGGCCGGCAATCTCCACGTCGTCCAGCTCTTCGCATGGTCTGTGCGCCGTTGGAAGCGCCGCAGCCAACCCATCGCGGGGGCCGCGAGGGCGCGCCCGTCATATCCCGGACGCGCGATTACCGCAATCGGAACCTCGCGGACGATCTGGCGCCAGTTCTTCCAGCGGTGGAAGTCCGCGAGATTGTCCGCGCCCATCAGCCAGATGAAGCGAATTTTCGGGTACCGCCGCTTGAGCTTGCGGATCGTATCGAGCGTGTAGCGGGTGTGCAGCCGCGCCTCGATATCGGTCGCGCGGATCGGCGCGCGGCGGGCCATTTTTCGCGCCGAGGCAAGGCGGGCGGGAAGCGGCGCCATGTCGTTCGCGGCATCCTTGAGCGGGTTGCCAGGGGATACCAGCCACCACGCCTCGTCGAGCACGAGGGCATCGATCGCCGCGAGCGTGATGCCGCGGTGGCCGCGGTGCGCGGGATTGAACGACCCGCCGAGAATGCCGACGTGGGTCATAGGAACTGCTGTCGGTCACGCGCGACGTGAATGACGCGGACAATGAACAGGTCACCGTCCGCCAACCGATAGAGCAAGATGTAAGGCGTACCTGCGACGCGCCATTTACGCAGTCGGGTATTTGGCACCGCCGGCCCCGCGCCCGGGTAATCCAACAGAAATCTGGCTGCGTTTACCGCTGAGGTGCCAACCCGGCTCGCGGTATTCGGATCAATCTTGTCGAATTCGTCATCGATTATCGCAAGATCGGCCTGCGCGTCGCGCGACCATCTCACGCCCCTCATGCAGCGTTGGCGGTCTTATGCCGTTGCGCAAACCAGGCTTCCATTTCCTCCTGCGTGAGATAATCGCCCCGCGCGATCGAATCCTCGCCGGCCTGGATGAAGTCCAGAAATTCGAGTTCCTCATCGACGCGACGCGCGATCGCTTCGGCGGCGATGGTACTAGCGTCGACGCCGCGGCGCTGCGCCAATGTCGCGAGTTTGTCGGCAACGCCGGGCTCGATCGCGATCATCAAGGTCGATGCGTTCGTCATGTCGCGAACATGCGCTTTCCACCTCTTACAATCAACCGCGCACCTGGCCGGTGCCGCGGCCGATCCATTTGTAGGTGGTGAGGCCCTCGAGCGCGACCGGGCCGCGGGCGTGGAGGCGGCCGGTGGCGATGCCGATCTCCGCGCCGAGGCCGAATTCGCCGCCATCGGCGAACTGGGTGGAGGCGTTCCAGAGGACGATCGCGCTGTCGACCGCGGTGAGGAAGCGCTCGGCGACGGTCGCATCGTCCGTGACGATCGCGTCGGTGTGGTGCGAGCCGTGGCGCGCGATGTGTGCGACCGCGCCGTCCAGCCCGTCGACGATCGCGACCGAGGCGATCGCATCGAGATATTCGGTATCCCAGTCCGCGGGATCGGCGGCCCCGATCTCCGCAACGAGGGCGCGTGCGCGTGCGTCGCCGCGCACCTCGCATCCCGTCGCCGCGAGGCTACGGATCAAGGCGGGTGCGTCCGCGTAGTCGCGATCGATCAACAGGGTTTCCATCGAGCCGCAGACGCCGGTGCGGCGCATCTTCGCATCGACGATCACGGCTTCAGCCATCGCCGGATCGGCCGATGCATGCACAAAGACATGATTGATACCGTCGAGATGCGCGAGGACGGGCACGCGCGCTTCGGCCTGGACCCGCGCCACGAGGCTCTTGCCGCCGCGGGGGATGATCAGGTCGATCATCCCATCCGCCTTCAGCATCGCGCCGACCGCAGCGCGATCGGTAGTCGGTACGAGTTGCACCGCGTCGACGGGCACCCCGCCCACCTTCAATCCTGCGACCAGTGCCGCGTGGATCGCGCGGTTGCTCTTCACCGCTTCCGACCCGCCACGCAGGATCGCTGCGTTGCCGGCCATCACGCAGAGCGCGGCGGCGTCGGCAGTGACGTTGGGACGACTCTCGTAGATGATGCCGATCACGCCGATCGGCACGCGGACGCGCGAGAGCTTGAGGCCGTTCGGACGCTCGCTCGAGTCGATCACCTGCCCGACCGGATCGGCGAGCGCCGCCACGGCTGCGACGCCGTCCGCCATCGCCGCGACCCGCGCTTCGTCGAGCCGCAACCGATCGAGCAGCGCACTCGACAGACCCGCCTCGGCCGCGCGCGTCATGTCTTCCGCGTTCGCCGCAACGATTTCAGACGATGCCGCACGGATCGACTCCGCCGCCGACGCCAGGGCCGCAGCCTTCCGCTCGGATGGCATCGCCGCGAGCACCAGCGCGGCGGAGCGCGCGCGGCGGCCCATTTCGGCAATCATTTCGGTCGGATTTTCTGCGTCGGCCATGGCCTGCGCGGTAGCATGCGAAGCCCCTCGCGCCAACGTCGCGAACTCGTTACGCTACCGATATCGCAGGGGGACGCATGACCGGGGATATCGAAGCAACGGCGGATATCGCCACGGGTACAGTCGTCGGGCACGCGTTCGAGCCGAAGGCGGGCGAAGCTCGTCACGCGTCTGCGGGCCACGGCCTGGATGATGCGCTGTGCCTGAATTGCGGGACGCGGTTGCTGGGCGAGCACTGCCACGCGTGTGGTCAATCGGCGCATGTCCATCGCTCGCTCGGCGGGATCGGGCATGAGATCGCACACGGCGTGTTCCATTTCGAAGGCAAGATATGGCGGACTTTGCCGCTGCTTGTGCTGCATCCAGGTGCGCTCACGCGGCGGTACGTCAATGGCGAGCGGGCGCGGTTCGTGTCGCCGCTGGCGCTGTTCCTGTTCACCGTCTTCCTGATGTTCGCGACGATCGGCGCGGTCGGCGGGGAAATGACGAAGGACTTTATCCGGGACGGGCGTGCCGGGAAGACGTCCGATTATGCGCGCGAGGCCGCGAGGGCTCGCGCCGCGCTGGACAAGGTCGAGGCGCAGCGGGCGGTTGCGACGCATGCCCCCGCCACATATTCGTCCGAACAGCGTGCCACCCTCGATCGGCAGGCAAGCGCGCTCCGTACCACGGTTCGCGCGCTCGGCGTCGCCGCGGCTATGCAGGAGGGAGGCGCCAACGGTACGCTGGTCGACCTGGGCGATTTCAAGACCGGCTGGGAGCGGCTGGACCACGGGATCGCCAAAGCGAACGGCAACCCGGGCCTGATGTTCTACAAGCTGCAGACCAGCGCGTATAAATACAGCTGGGGCCTGATTCCGTTATCCGTGCCGTTCATGGCGCTCCTGTTCCTGTGGCGGCGCCAGCATCATCTCTACGATCACGCAATCTTCGTGACCTATTCGCTCGCGTTCATGATGCTGTTGACGATCGTGCTGATCGTTGCGGGTGTGATCGGGGTCGCGGAGGGCTGGATCGTGATGGCGGCGATGTGCGTGCCGCCAGTCCACATGTTCGCGCAGCTTCGGGGTGCGTATTCCCTGCGGAAGTGGTCGGCGGCGTGGCGGACGGTGGCATTGCTGACGTTCGCGTTCACGGTGTTGCTGGCATTTATCGTGTTGCTGTTGCTGCATGGTCTGACGGACTGAGCGTTACCCGGTGGGTTCTGCCAACTTCCGTTCGTCCTGAGCGAAGTCGAAGCACCTTCGCGCGGGGCATGCCCTTCGACTTCGCTCAGGACGAACGGGGGAAAGAGGACATCCTCGACATCCTGAACTTCCCCACGACTCCGAACATTCTCAACGGCAGGGGTAGAGGTTCGCCAGGACGCGGGCGTAGCCGTCCTTGAGGGGGCGCTTCCGATAGCTGGCTGGGAGTTCGTTGAGGCCATCCAGCATGTCCATGATACCGACGGACTCCCCTTCGGGGACGCAGGCGATCGGTGGCTTGCCGGCGGCGGCGCGGGCGGCGCGTTCCGCCTTCAGCTGGTTGGTTGCCGCCTTGGCTTCAGCCTTCAGCGCGGGAAGGTCGGGGGACATCAGCGCCATCGGGCCCTGGTCGGGGAGCGCGTTGGCACGGGCCAGGAAGGTGCCGACGGTTATCGCCGCGCTTGCCGGCATCGCCACGCCGACCATCAGCAACGCTGCGACTACAGCCTTCGAACGCGAATACGACATGGGCGGCCTTTCCGATAAAAGACCGCCCATGGAGCTACTTAAGTGACTGTCCGGTGAACCGGATCACGCCCCCAAGGGGGTTGGCGTACCGAACGGACCAGACGGGCGCCGCGTCTTGGGGATCGACGTACCCGCACGTGGGACGGTCGACGCCTTCGCACCCGGATCCGGACGATCGAGATCCTCGCCGGCGATCAGCTTCTTGATCTCGTCGCCGGTCAGCGTCTCGAATTCGAGCAGCGCGCCGGCCACGGTGTGAAGCTGGTCGACATGATCGCTCAGCACCTGCTTGGCGCGGTCGAGACCACCTTCGACGATCCGCTTGATCTCGTCGTCGATCAACTGCGCGGTCTGGTTCGACATGCGCGATGGACGGCTCGACGAGTAACCGAGGAACGACTCACCCTCGGGCTCGCCATATTCGAGCGGTCCGACCTTGTCGGACATGCCCCAGCGCGTGACCATGTCGCGTGCCAGACCCGTGGCGTACTGAATATCGCCCGAGGCTCCGCTCGAAACCTTGTCGTAGCCGAAGATGACTTCCTCGGCGACGCGGCCACCCATCGAGACCGCGAGGTTCGCGTACATCTTGTCGCGGTGATAGCTGTACGAGTCACGCTCGGGCAGACGCATCACCATGCCCAGTGCGCGACCGCGCGGGATGATCGTCGCCTTGTGGATCGGATCCGACGCGGCCTCGTGCATCGCGACGACGGCATGACCGGCCTCATGATACGCAGTCATCCGCTTCTCGTCGTCGGTCATGACCATGCTGCGACGCTCGGCGCCCATCATGACCTTGTCCTTGGCCTCCTCGAACTCGGCCATCGCCACTAGGCGCTTGCCCTTGCGCGCCGCATGCAGCGCCGCCTCGTTGACGAGGTTGGCGAGATCGGCACCCGAGAAGCCGGGCGTACCGCGTGCGATCACGCGCGCGTCGACGTCGGGTGCGAGCGGCACCTTCTTCATGTGCACTTCGAGGATCTTGATGCGACCCTCGATATCCGGACGCGGCACGGTGACCTGGCGATCGAAACGGCCCGGACGCAGCAGCGCGGGGTCTAGCACGTCGGGACGATTGGTCGCGGCGATGATGATAATGCCTTCGTTCGCCTCGAAGCCGTCCATCTCGACCAGTAGCTGGTTCAGCGTCTGCTCGCGCTCGTCGTTACCGTTGCCGAGCCCCGCACCGCGATGACGACCGACCGCATCAATTTCGTCGATGAAGACGATGCACGGTGCGGACTTCTTCGCCTGCTCGAACATATCACGAACACGGCTCGCACCGACGCCGACGAACATTTCGACGAAGTCAGAGCCCGAGATCGTGAAGAACGGAACGCCGGCCTCACCCGCGATCGCGCGGGCGAGCAGCGTCTTGCCGGTACCCGGCGAGCCGACCAGCAGCGCGCCCTTGGGGATCTTGCCGCCGAGGCGGGCGAACTTGGTCGGGTCCTTCAGGAACTCGACGATCTCCTCGAGCTCTTCGCGAGCCTCGTCGATGCCTGCGACGTCCTGGAAGGTGACCTTGCCCTCCTTCTGCGTCAGCATCTTGGCGCGCGACTTGCCGAAGCCCATCGCGCCGGAGCCCGAATTCTTCTGCATCTGCTTCAACACGAAGAACGCGATGCCGAGGAACAGCAGGAACGGCAGCGACTGATACAGGAGCAGCGCCAGCATCGACGGGCCCTCTTCGGGCTTCGCACTGATCGACACGCCCTTCTCGCGCAGCTTCGGCACCAGCGTCGAATCCGGGATCGGGTACGACTTGAACTTCTCGCCCGAGGACAGCGTCCCCGAGATGATATCGCGCGAGATGTTGACGTCCTTGACGGTGCCCTCGTCGACCTTGTCAAGGAACGCCGAATACGCGATCGTGTTGCCAGTCGACGCGGCCGTGCGGCCATCGAACATGGTCACGAACAGCGCCAGCGCGAGCAGGATGCCGACCCAGATCAACAGGCTCTTCATCCAAGGATTGCCGCCGCCGCCGTTCTCGGGACCGCCATTGCCGGGGCCTCCGTTCCCAGGGCCCTGGGGCTTCTGCCCGCGGTTCTCGTTGTCGTTCATGGGTGCACGATACCTTTCAGCGCACAAGATAAGCGCGCGCAGGTTAATGGCAATGGAACAACGCGCGACTTGCGTTGATCAGTGTGAACGGACGGGCGCGTTACGCGGGGCTTCTCCTTGGCGGTGCCTCGCGGAAGCGCCAGACGTCGCCGCGGACGCTGGCGATGATCCCGGCTTGCGTGGTGCGCTTGCCCGCCATCAGCGAGTCGAGCAGGCTTTCGATATTGGCAGCCTCGGTCCATTCGGGCGCGACGATGCCGGCGTCGGTACGGACCGTGCCGATCGCGCGGCGGGCGAGGCGGCGGAGGATTTCGCGGGGGAGGTTCTCGACCGCGAGCTTCACCTCGCCGCCGCCGACCTTGGCGCGTTCGGTCCAGATCCAGTCGACCATCGCGCGGACGTCGGTATCGGTCTCGGCGAGCGCGGCGGCGGCGCGTGCGAGGTTGGGCGTGCCGAGCCATTCGTTCTCGTCGAGCAACCGGCGGAAGCGGGTGCGATCGTGGCGGTCGTCGTGGTTCGAGGGATCGTCGAAGAACGGCACTTCGGCACGGCGGACGATCGCGCGGAGTTCGGCGCGGCGCCAGTCGAGCAAGGGGCGGACGACCGTTACGCCGTGGACTTCGGTGCGGGCGCGGACACCGGCGAGGCCGGCTAGCCCCGACCCACGGGCGGCGCGCATGAGGAAGGTCTCGGCCTGGTCGTCGGCGTGATGGCCGGTGACGAGCGCCCCTGCCCCGATCGCGCGGGCGTGATCAGTAAGGAGAGCATAGCGCGTGGTGCGGGCCTGCGCCTGGATGCTGGCGCCGGTGATCGGCTCGCTGGGCGCGAGCGTGGCATGGGGAATGCCGAGCGTGGTGCAGTGTGCGGCGACCATCGCGGACTCCTCCACCGCTTCGAGGCGGAGGCGGTGGTCTATGCTAGCTACCGTGAAGCCGGGCGGCAGGGCCTCGTGCGCGAGGGTTAGCATCGCCATGCTGTCGGGGCCGCCGGAGACGGCGAACAGCGGGTTGGCGATATCGCTGGCGAGGCGCGCGAAGTCTGCGGCGAAGCGGCGTCCTTCTTCGGTCATGCGAAGACAGTCCTGACCTTGGAAAGGTCGCCACCCCGGCGGAGGCCGGGGCCCAATTGGGGGACCGTGATGACTGAGTGCAGCCCTTCGTTACGACGACCTTGCCAATTGGGCCCCGGCCTCCGCCGGGGGGGTGGTAAAGTGCGACGTGAGATCACGGACAGGCAGGTACGCGTGCGCACGGGAAGATGCCTTACTTGCACTTCGCCGCGCTGCGCCCGGCGGCAACCTGCCCCTTCATCGCCGACGCCATCTTGGCGCCGTAGACGTCGTTCAGCTCGTCATACACCTTGCACGCATCCGCCGGCTTGTTGAGCTTGGTCAGCGCCTGGCCCAGATACAGCAGGCTGTCCGGCGCGCGCTCGCCCTCGGGCATCTTCTTGTAATTGTCGTAGAACGCCATCGACGCGAGGCTCGGCTTGCCCTCGTCGAGATACGACCGGCCGAGCAGGTTCTGCGCATAGCTGGCGCGCTTGTTCTTCGGGTAGTCGGCGACGACCTTCTTCAGCTGCGCCTCGGCCTGCGGGTATTGCTTGGCGGCCCAGAGACGGTAGCCATACATATACTCGTCTTCCGCCGGATCGCCGGTCGAGGGCTTCTCGACCGAGACCTTGGTCGGTGTCGCCGCGCCGGGCTTGCTTGCCGCTTCGGGGCGCGTGGTCGGGCGCGAGGGGCCGCTCGACTGCCCACCCGCCTGGTCGTCGGATTCGATCGGGCCACCAGTCCCCGCCCCCGTCGCGATCGGCGCGGGGCCGGTCTCGAGCGACTTCAGACGGGCGTCGTTCGAGCGGCGATAATTGTCGAACGCATCCTGCAACTGGCGCGTGCGGTTCTGGTTCTGCTCGATCTGCTCGGTGAGCGAGGTCATCTGCTGTTCGAGCGACGTCACGCGCTGGTTGACGTCGGCGAGCGCGCTGGTCGCGGGCGAGCCGGGCCCCGGACCCTGCTCGCTCTGCGGCGCGCGCACTTCGGGCTGGAGCATCTGGCCAGCGCCACCCGGGAAGACCTTGCGCTGGACCGCGCGCATTTCGCTTTCGAGCTTGCCGACGCGGCCCTCGACATTTTGTGCCTGTACGGCGGCGGGCAGCAACGCCGCGAGGCAGACGCCGACCAGAATTGACTTACGCATGGGTCACACCCCCCGGTGATTGGTTAATCGTCCGGGTATAGCTGCACTACCCATCCTGTCGCCAGCCTTAAGACCCTGGCGCCGGTCTGCCGCCGTTACGGATTCTGCGTTGCCGTAGCGGCAGGCGGCGGGTTGGCGGCGGCGTCGAGGTTGGCGCGCTGCGTCTCGCTCAGCCGACGACGTGGCGTACGCGGGCGGTTGGCGGTACGCGACCGCTCGGACGACCGCGTCGACGTCGGCGTCGCTTCGGTCGCGGCAGGCGTCGTCTGGGGCTCGGGCGTACCGGCGATGCGCGCGGCAATCGCCGGCGCACTCACGGACACGTCCTTGATCGCGCGCTCGCCGGTGCCGAGTGCTGGCGCCGCCGAACCGTTGAGCGTCACCGCCAGCTTGTCGGCGCGACCGATGTTGATCTTCGGATCCTTGGCATCCTTCGGCACGTCGAACTTCTCGCCGGGCTTCATCGTACCGAGATACAGCGTCTTGTTGTCGGCATCGTAGACGCGCATCCACACCTCGTCCGAGGCGGTCAGCGTGACCTGGCCGTTGGCAGGCGTGGCCGGCGCAGGGACCGGTTGCGCGGTCTGCGCCGCGGGGTTCTGGGCGGCTTGATTCTGGGCGGTCTCGGCGATCGGCGTCGTGGTCGAGGCGTTGTTCGAACCGCGGAACATGTCGGTGCCGTACCACAGCCCGACCAGCACCAGCACCGCGATCGCGATCCCCAGCGCGACGATCGCGAGCCCGCGCGACGGCACGCGCGACGGATCGGTCATCTCGTACGGTTCGTATTCGGGCTTCTTGCTGCCCAGTTTCGCGACGTCGCTACGGACGATGTTGGCGATCTGCACCTCGTCGATGCCCATCGCGCGCGCATAGGCGCGGCTGAACCCGACCGCGTAGGTCGAAGACGGCAGCGTCGAATAATCGGATGCCTCGATCGCTTCAAGGTGGCGCAGCGGCACACGGGTACGCGTCGCGATATCCGCAACGGTCAGGCCCTGCGCCTCGCGCGCCTTGCGGAGAATGTCGCCAGCACGCTCTGGTTGAGCCGGTGCTGCGTTCTGGCCGGTTTCGACCTCGTCCATTCTTGTCTCCGAACACGGGCGCGTAGCGTTGCCCGCCATGGCACCCGTCTTTCAGAGGCCCTTAGCCGTGTCAACGCACCGCATGTCTTAACCGCAGCTTTCCGCCGATCAGACGATTTCGACGCCGTTTTCGGTCGCCCAGTTGGTCAGCGCACCGCGCATGTCGCGCGGCGGGTTGGCCAGCAGTCCTGCCATGTATGCGACGAGCGCAGCGCGATCGAGCGAGCGCGTCATCGCCTTGATCGGGCCGACGGCGGCGGGGGTGATCGACAGCCGCTCGATCCCGAGCCCGATGAGCGCCATCGCCTCCAGCGGACGCCCGCCCATCTCGCCGCAGACTGCCAGATCGACCGACGCCTCGCGGACCGGTGCGACCAGCCGCGCGATGAAGCGCAGGATCGACGGGCTGAGCCAGTCGTAGCGCTCGGCGAGCTTCGGGTTGGCACGATCGGCGGCGAACAGGAATTGCGTGAGGTCGTTGGTGCCGATCGACAGGAACTCGATCTTCGGCAGCAGGATGTCGAGCATTTCGGCGAGCGCCGGCACCTCCAGCATCGCGCCGTAGCGGATCGCCAGCGGCATCTTCCGTCCGCGCCCCTCGAGCCAGGTCCGCTGCGCCTCGAACAGCGCGCGCGCCTCGTCGAACTCCCACGGCTCGCTGACCATCGGGAACATCACGTTCAGCGTGCGACCGGCGGCGGCTTCTAGGAGCGCCCGCGCCTGCACCTTCATCAACCCGTCGCGCTCGAGGCCGAGGCGCAGTGCGCGCCAGCCCATCGCCGGGTTCTCTTCGTCGGAATCTTCCTTGTTCAGATACGGCAGCGCCTTGTCGCCGCCGATATCGACGGTGCGGAAGATCACCGGGCGATCGCCGGCCGCGTCGAGCACTTCGCGGTAGAGACGCTGCTGGCGCTCGCGTTGCGGCAAGGTGGCGGAGACGAGGAACTGGAACTCGGTGCGGAACAGGCCGATGCCGTCCGCGCCGGTGACGTCGAGCGCGGCGACGTCGTCGCGGAGGCCGGCATTTACCATCAGCGTGAGCCGGTGGCCGTCCTTGGTGATTGGCGGGACGTCGCGCAGTGCAGCGAACGCCGCCTTGCGCTTCTGGCGCATAGCGAGGCGCGCCTCGAACGCTTCCTCCATTGCCGCCGAGGGCCGCGCGAAGACGTTGCTCTCGGCGCTGTCGAGCAACAGCATGTCGCCTTCCGCGACGAGCCGGCGGATATCGCGGACGCGGCCGAGCACCGGAACGCCCATCGCGCGCGCGACGATCGTGACGTGCGCGGTAAGCGAGCCCTCCTCCAGGATCACGCCTTTCAGACGGCGCTTGTCGTATTCGAGCAGTTCGGCGGGGCCGAGGTTGCGCGCGATCAGGATAGTGTCCTGGCGCAGGCCCATCTGTGCGGCGGTGCCCATCTGGCCCGAGACGATGCGGAGCAGCCGGTTAGACAGGTCCTCCAGATCATGCATCCGGTCGGCGAGCAACGGATCGTCGATCTGGCGCATGCGCTGGCGGGTGCGTTGCTGGACGCGTTCGATCGCTGCCTCTGCGGTGAGCCCGGAGTCGATCGCCTCGTTGATCCGCCGCGCCCAGCCCTCGTCATAGGCGAACATCTTGTAGGTCTGGAGCACCTCGACATGCTCGCCGCCGACGCCGAATTCGGCTTCGCGAGTCATCCGGTCGATGCCTTCGCGCATCTTGTCGAACGCGGCGTAGACGCGGTGGCGCTCGGCGTCGGTATCCTCGGCGACGGTGTGCTCGATATGGATTCGCGGCTGGTGGTAGACCGCGCAGCCCGCAGCCATGCCGTCGACCAGTTTCTGGCCGGGGATCCGCATCGCCGCAGTCGACTGCGGCCGGTCCGCGCCACCGCCGGTGGTGTCGATGAGCCCGGCATTGGCGATCAGTTCGGACAGCACCATCGCGACGGTCTGCAACGCCTCGATCTCGACGTCGGCATATTTGCGACGATCCGTGTGCTGGACGGCCAGGACGCCCACCGAGCGCTCGCGACGGATGATCGGCACGCCCGCGAAGCTGTGGAAGCGGTCCTCGCCGGTCTCGGGCTTGTAGGCGAAATCGGGGTGGCTCGCGGCTTCGTCGAGGTTGAGCACCTCGACGTCCTCGGCGATCGTGCCGACGAGCCCTTCGCCGAGCGCTAGCTTGGTGACGTGGACGGCGGCCTGGTCGAGGCCGCGGGTCGCGAACAGTTCAAGCACGCCTTCGCGCAACAGGTAGATCGAGCAGACCTCGCTATCGATCGCGGTGGCGATGATGCCGACGACGGCGTTGAGCTTGGCTTGCGCGGACGTGCGCGACGCCATCACGTCGTGAAGGCTGGTGAGGATTTCGCGGGCGGAGGCGGCGGCCGAAAGGGGCATTCGGGTTGGCTATCAGATGAATGGCTTGGGTGCCACGCAACAAAAGCAGTGTCGGGGTGAAGTTCGATCGATCTGGCAGTGGGGATTCTTACAAATGAGATTGGTGCTGATCGCGGCGCGTAAATCTCATCGGCTCCGGTTGCCCCTCCCCCTTGTTCTCCCGCGAAGGCGGGAGCCCAGTCTGGGTCCCCGCCTTCGCGGGGAAACACGGTAGCGCGTACGCAACCAGTTACGCGTCGAACAGGCCGTCCTGGCTGCCGGCTGGCGGGTTGAGGCCGAGGTGCTTCCACCCTCCCGCATTCAGGAACCGACCGCGAGCGGTGCGCGCGATCAGACCCAACTGGATCAGATATGGCTCGATCACTTCCTCGATCGTGTCGCGCGGTTCGCTGAGGCCTGCCGCCAGCGTCTCCACCCCGACGGGGCCACCGCGGTAGATGTCGGCGATCATCATCAGATAGCGACGGTCCATCGCGTCGAGCCCGAGCGAATCGACCTCAAGCCGATTGAGCGCCGCATCCGCCGCCCGTGCATCTACCGTCTCATTCCCCGCGACATTGGCGAAATCGCGCACTCTTCGCAGCAATCGCCCGGCGATACGCGGCGTACCGCGGGCGCGGCGCGCGATCTCCATCGCGCCGTCCTTGGCAATACCCAGACCGAGCAGCCCCGCCGCCCGCGTGACCACCCGCTCCAGTTCCTCGACGGTGTAGAACTGCAACCGCACCGGGATGCCGAAGCGATCGCGCAGCGGCGTCGTCAGCAACCCCTGCCGCGTCGTCGCGCCGATCAGCGTGAAGCGCGGCAGGTCGATCCGCACCGATCGCGCACTAGGCCCCTCGCCGATCATCAGGTCGAGCGCACGGTCCTCCATTGCCGGATACAGCACTTCCTCGACCGCGGGCTGCAACCGGTGGATCTCGTCGATGAACAGCACGTCGCCATCCTCGAGATTGGTCAGCAGCGCGGCGAGATCGCCCGACTTGGCGATCACCGGGCCCGAGGTGGCGCGGAAGCCCACGCCCATCTCGCGCGCGACGATCTGCGCGAGCGTCGTCTTGCCGAGCCCCGGCGGCCCGAAGAACAGCACGTGGTCGAGCGCATCGCCGCGCGATTTCGCCGCCTGGATGAAGATGCGCAGGTTCTCGCGTGCGGCCTTCTGCCCGACGAATTCGTCGAGCGTCTTCGGGCGCAGCGCGGCGTCGACGTCTTCGGGACGCTTGGCGGCAGTCAGGATGCGGTCTGTATCGGTCACACCCTGCGATAGCGCGCTCGCGGTGAAGGGGGCAAGGCGGCTATGGGGCGATCATGACCAACCAAACCGCACGTCCCGACCTGTATCTGCTGGCCGGAGTCTCGCCCGCGCTGGAGGCGACGCTCGCCGAGCGCTTCACGTTGCACCGCACGAATCCGCCGGCGACGACGCGCGCGATAGTCGGTGGCGGCAGCAGCGTGGTAGATGCGGCGCTGCTCGATCGCCTTCCCGCGCTGGAGATCATCGCGATCCACGGCGTCGGGTACGACGGGATCGACCTGGCCGCGACCAGGGCGCGCGGCATCGCGGTGACGACGACGCCGGACGTGCTGACCGACGACGTCGCGGACCTGGCGATCGGACTGATGCTGGCGGTGCAGCGGCGGATCGTCGCGAACGACGGTGCGGTGCGGAGCGGCGGTTGGCAGGTGGACCTTTCCCGACGGGCCAGCGGGCGACGCATCGGTATCTTTGGGCTGGGGCGGATCGGCAAGGCGATCGCCGAGCGCGCCGCGCCGTTTGCGCGCGAACTTCACTACACGGCACGCTCCGCCAAGCCGGATTTCGCGGGCGTGTTCCATGCCGATATCGCTTCGCTCGCCGCGGCGTGCGACGTGCTGATCATTGCCGCCCCCGGTGGCGAGTCGACGTCGCATAGCGTGGATGCGGGTGTTCTTGGGGCGCTTGGCGAGGACGGTATCCTCGTCAACATCGCCCGGAGTAGCCTGGTGGACGAACCTGCGCTGGTGGCGGCGCTTCGGGCCGGGACGATCGCCGGGGCGGGGCTCGACGTGTTCGCCGACGAACCTGCGGTTCCCGACGCGCTGAAGGCGATGGATCAGGTCGTCCTGTCACCGCATCAGGGTAGCGCGACCGTCGATGGCAGGGCTGCGATGGCGGCGTTGGTGGTTGCGAACCTCGACGCGCATTTTGCCGGGAAAGCGCTGCTTACGCCGCTTTGAACCGAGCCGGATAGCGATCCTGGAGGACACGCAACAAACGTGTCGCGTGCCTCCCCCTCCGGCTGGCAAGCGCCAGCCACCTCCCCCTGGCGGGGGAGGATTGAATGATCCTACGCCTTCGACGCCTTGCGCAACGCCAGCCGGACCAGCGCATCGAGCGAAGCCCCCGGCCCCAGTTCCTCGTCCGCCGCGGCCACGGCGACGCTCGCCTCGTTCGGCCGGAACCCGAGGTTGAGCAACGCCGACACCGCATCCGCCGACGCGCCCGGTGCGGCATTGACCACCGCCGGCCCAAGCCCGAGCGCGATGCCGCCGACCTTGTCCTTTAGTTCCATTACGATCCGCTGGGCTAGCTTTGGCCCCACGCCATTCGCCCGCGCGACCATCGCCTTGTCGCCGCTCGCGATCGCCCGGCTCAGGTCGACCGGCTCCAGCGCCGACAGGATTGCGAGCGCGACGCGCGCGCCGACCCCCTGCACGCCCGTCAGCAACCGGAACCAGTCGCGCTCGTCCGCGCTGGAGAATCCCACGAGGCGTTGGAAATCCTCGCCGACCAGCAGTTCGGTGAACACCGTGCAGGCCTCGCCGATCGGCCCGAGCGCCGACAGCGTGCGCGCCGAGGCGCCGACCAGATAGCCGACGCCGCCGACGTCGATCACGGCATGGTCGATGCCGGTCGAGTCCAGCCGTCCTTTAAGATGCACGATCATTGGATCAGGCGGTAGAACATCGACGGCGCGGCGTCATCCTGTCAAAATATGGCCGTCAAAATACGGGCTTTCCCGCTCTATCGCCCGGCAAGCCGGTCAAGCGTTCGGTTGTGAACGATCCCGTTCGCCCGTCGGACGGTTCTGGACGGTCGCGGCGGTCTTCGTGGCTTCGTGCAGCGCCTGCGTCGGCGCACCGATCACCATTGCGCGGGCGCGCAGGCTGGCGCGCAGGAACACGGTGTCGGAGGCGATGAAGCGGCGCGGGGTGGTGCCGAGGAACGTGCCGGCATCGCGCAGGAAATGCGAGGCATCGAAATAGCTGCTGTCGATCTTCGAATAGTCCGCCATGCCGTCGGTCCGGATCAGGCTGATGAACGATCGCAGGAACCGCGCGCGCCGGAGCAACAGCTTTGGCGGCATGCCGAAATGCCGCGTCGCCATGCGGCGCAGTTCATGCGTCGGGATGTCGAGACGGTCCGCGACGTCCTTCATCTCGATCACGCCATCGGTGACCGTCAACGCCGTGAACGCGCGGATCAGGTCTTCGCGCGGATGCGGCACGTCGAACACGCGGGCGAACACGGTGTCGAGCAGCGGCTTGATGAGCGCATCGTCGTCGAGCGCATCGAGGCCCTCGATCAGGCGCGCGGAAAGATCCGGCCCCAGCGCGACGCCGAGCGGAACGACACGGTTATGGAAATCCCCCGCCGACCGAACGGTCAGCCGCGACCAGCCGAGCGCGCTGAGACCGATGCCGACGGCGATCCCACCCCGCGTCTCGGTACGGAACGCGCGGCTGGTCGGGCCATAGAAGCTTGCGCGTTCGAGCGGACCGAACCGGTGATTGCCGACCGAGACCGTCAACGGGCCCGCGTCGATCAACACGGAGATCATCGCCGGCGCGGGCAGATACCAGTTGAGCATCGGCGTCGGATCGTCGGACGCGTAGATCGCATAGCCCGTCAAATAGTCCGACAAGGCCTCGTCGGGCAGATCGTACCGCATCCGCATACCCGCGGGCATCGCAAACGCAGCCGGCGGCACGCTATTGCTGTTGGTGCCCCCGCGTACCTGCTCGCGCCGCATCACATTCCTTTAATTTAGATTAAAGTGGCAAAGCGCGGCGCTGCCATAGTGACGCAGGATTGGCTATCGAAACTTTCTGCCGTGGCGGCGGACGTTATACATACAAATGGTTCAAACTGGACCAAGTTTGCGAAACGTGATTGCGGTGCCAATAGTCGGACAGCCCGCTCGGTAGCGACGTCGAGTTACGGATTGTGTCACGCAGCGACATCGCTCCCCGTCGCGCGCACACGGCTCCCCATTCGCGATTGGAGTGACGTATGATCAGGCGCCCACGCCGCTGCGTCGCGCCAGAGCTGCGGCGCTGGCGACGTGATGCGCATGCGTGATCGCGACTGCCAGCGCATCCGCCGCATCCGGCCCGGCCAGCTTCGCACCCGGCAACAGCACCGCCATCATCGCCTGGATCTGCTTCTTGTCAGCGCCGCCGGTGCCGACGACGCCCTTCTTGACGGTCGAGGGGTGGTATTCGCCGATATGCAGCCCCGCCCCCGCCGCCGCTAGCAGGACGACGCCGCGCGCCTGGCCGAGCTTCAGCGTCGATTGCGCGTTGGTGTTGCCGAGCACTTCCTCGACCGCGGCGCCGTCCGGGCGTTCGGTGCGGATGACGTCGATCAACGCGTTGTAGAGCGCGGTGAGGCGGCGGGGGAGCGCCATCGACGGATCGGTCTTGATCTGGCCGTTGGCGATATGGCTCAGGCGGTTGCCATCAGCGCGTATGACGCCCCAGCCGGTGGTGCCGAGGCCGGGGTCTAGCCCTAGGATGATCACTGCCTCCCCTCCCGCAAGCGGGAGGGGACCGAGGGGTGGGCGCCCGGCCAGTCACACACGGAACGCTGCGTGTCGGAGGCGGATCGGTACCAGCCGCGAGCGGATCGCTGGAGGTGAGCGCGGGCCCACCCCCGGCCCCTCCCGCTTGCGGGAGGGGGGAAGATCAACCCAGCGACTCCATGATCTCGTCGGAGATTTCGTAATTGCCCCAGACGGTCTGCACGTCGTCGTCCTCGTCGAGCGCATCGATCAGCTTGAACAGCGTCGCTGCATCGTCCGCGTCGACCGCGACCATGACCTGCGGACGCCAGGCGAGCTTTGCACCTTCGGCCTCGCCGAGCTTGGCTTCCAATGCCTTGGCCACCTCGTGCAGGTCGCCCTGCGCGGTCCAGACCTCATGGCCATCCTCGCTCGACGTGACGTCTTCGGCGCCAGCCTCGAGCGCCGCTTCGAACACCGTGTCGGCATCGCCAGCGCTCGCCGGATACGAGATCAGCCCGACGCGGTCGAACGCGTGGCTGACCGAACCGCCCGCGCCCAGATTGCCGCCGTTCTTGCCGACCGCGACACGCACGTTGGTCGCGGTGCGGTTGCGGTTGTCGGTCAGCGCCTCGATGATCAGCGACACGCCGCCGGGACCGAAGCCCTCATAGCGGATTTCCTCGTAATTCTCGGCATCGCCGCGGCTCGCCTTGTCGATCGAGCGCTGGATGTTCTCCTTCGGCAGCGACGCCGCCTTGGCCGCGTTGACCGCCGCGCGCAGGCGCGGGTTCATGTCGACGTCGGGCAGGCCCATCTTGGCCGCGACCGTAATTTCCCGGCTGAGCTTGCTGAACGCCGACGAGCGCTTCTTGTCCTGCGCGCCCTTGCGGTACATGATATTCTTGTATTTGGAATGGCCTGCCATCGGTGCCTCTAATAGCCTGATCGGGTGGCTTTAGGACGGTGAGGCCGTTTTCGCCAGAGCGTCGATCTTCTGCTCGATCGCATCGAGGCGCGCGAGCACCAGGTGATCGATCTTGTGGTGGACGCGCAGGATGTCGAGCTCGGCGCGCAGATTGGTCTCGTAGTCGAGGCTGGCGGCGAGGCGATCCTTGGCCGATTGCCGGTTCTGGCTCATCATGATCACCGGCGCCTGAATCGCGGCGACCGTCGACAGCAGCAGGTTGAGGAAGATGTAGGGATACGGATCGAACGCGCGTCCGAAATGCGCGAGGATGTCCGAGTTCAACAGCATCCAGCCGATCAGCACCGCGGTGAACGCGATGATGAACCCCCACGACCCGCCGATCGCCGCGACGCGGTCCGACAGGCGCTCGCCGAACGTCGATCGCTCGTCGGACACGTCGGCGGCGTCTCGGCTGACCGTGGTGCCAGCCTCGATCCCTGCGAGGACGCGGCGCTCCTCGTCGTCGAGATCGCCCGGCGCCTTGCCGAGCAGTCGCTGAGAGAGATCGGCGAGCGGAGAATGTGTAGCCATATCCGGATGCCTAACCGGGATTGCGGATTATTCCAGCGCGCAAAGCAAGGCTTGCGACGGAACCCGCAAAGACTCCTTGCTCCCACACGCCCGCACCTGCCAAACGCGCGGCATGACGGTTAGCGTGAATATGGGCACCGACGGCAATGGTACTGCCGTCGGCGTCGACCTGGAGGAACTACTCGCCACCCGCCTGTTGGTGCAGGGCAATTCGGGATCGGGAAAATCGCATCTGTTGCGCCGCCTGCTCGAGCGATCGGCGGGGCATGTCCAGCAGATCGTGATCGATCCCGAGGGCGATTTCGTGACGCTCGCGGGGCCGCATGGTCACGTCGTGATCGAGGCGGGCGACTATAGCGAACGCGAGATCGCACGGATCGCGACGCGGTTGCGCGAACATCGGACGTCCGCCGTGCTGAGCCTCGAAGGGCTGGAGGTCGAGGGCCAGATGCGGTGCGCGGCGTCGTTCCTGTCGGCGCTCTTCGATGCGCCGCGCGAGCATTGGTATCCCGTGCTGGTGGTGGTCGACGAAGCGCAGATGTTCGCGCCCGTCACCGGTGGCGAAGTGTCGGAAGAGGTGCGTCGTGCGTCGCTGGCGGCGATGACAAACCTGATGTGCCGCGGGCGCAAACGCGGGCTCGCCGGCGTGATCGCGACCCAGCGACTGGCGAAACTGGCGAAGAACGTCGCGGCGGAGGCGTCGAACTTCCTGATGGGCCGCA
Organism: Sphingomonas sp. OK281; assembly: GCF_900115295.1. Taxonomy (GTDB): domain Bacteria; phylum Pseudomonadota; class Alphaproteobacteria; order Sphingomonadales; family Sphingomonadaceae; genus Sphingomonas. The sequence continues at coordinate 155,958 of NZ_FOVZ01000004.1, forward strand.
CCTTCCTCGACATCGATATGGCGCGCGCGGCCGACCTGCTGGGCATGGAGCGACGCCAAGCCGAAGCGATTCGCGATCTCCAGCGCGGCACGTTCATGGCGCTCGGGCCGGCAGTGTCGCGGCGGCCGATCACGGTGAAGATCGGCGACGTCGCAACGTCCGCGCGCAGCGGCAGCCCGAAGCTCACCCCCCTCCCCAGCGCCGCGCCGATGGACCTGCAGGACCTGCTGTCCGAGCCGGTGGTCGACGCGCCCGAACTCGGCCTGATGTTCGATTCGCGGCCGCGTCGCGTGCCGGCGGAGGAATTGCTCGACGGCATCGCCCGCCCGCCCGAGCCACGCACCGCCGCGCCGCCGCCGCCCGAGAAGACCGACGACGAGGTCGAAGCGGTCTATGCCGACGTCTTCCGCGCGATCGTCGAGGACCCGGAGTCGACGCTGCGGCCGCCATCGGTGCTGTTCCAGGATTTCCAGGTGCGCTGCCGGATGGGCGGTCTCGCCAAGCCGCCGCTCGACCTGCCCGGCTTCGTGCGTCGATTGAGCTGCGCCCGCGCCGGCATCTTCGACATGACCGACGAGGCTTGGACGGCGGCGCTCGACGTGGCGAGTGGCCTCCCCGACGACATGCTGGGGGCATTCCTGCTTGTGGCGCGTGCGGCGCGCGAGGGTGAACCCTGCCCGTCCGACGCGCGCATCGCGGCCACGTACGGCACGAGTTCGCTCGGCCGCGTGAAGCGCCTGATCGGCTACATCGAAAGCCGCGAGCTGATCGTCTGCCGCACCGATCTCGCTGGCAAGCGCTCGATCACGATCCCGGGGCTAGGCTGGACGACGCTACCAGCGGAAGCCGCCTAGCGGATCGGCGTGAACTGCGCAGATACGAACCGCCACTCCTTGCCGATCTGTCGCGCGACGAAGCCGGCGCGCAGCGCGCGTGACTGCGGCTGGCCATCCTTGCCGGGCACAGCATAAGCGATCCGCATCGTGACGACGCCGAGTGCCCCCGCCGGTCGCGCGATTGTCTCGGTGATCGTCATTGGCGGCGCGGGCTTCTTCTTGTCGGGCGCATAGAACCCGATCACGCGCTCGCGGGAATCGACCTCGCCGGCGGGCGACACTTCCTGGTATTCGGGCGCCATCATCGCGATCATCGCCGCCTGGTCGAACCGGTTGCGGACCTGGACGAACGCCTCCGCCTGCTGAGCGAGGTTGTGCGTATCGATCTCGACCGATTGCGCCGCGACGGGAGCACTGACCAACGCCGCCGCCATTCCCAGAAATACCCGCATGCTTGCCCCCGATGCAATGTTGCATAACGGCAATACACCCGACCGTCAGTCGCGGCAATGACGCTGCAAGGTGCCGAACCTAGATTGCGAAAGCGATAGCGAGACCCGCGACGACGCCGACTTGTACCATCGCGATCAGCTGGAGCCGGCCGACGAACGGTTGCTTCCGGGTCTTGTGCCGGTAGCGACCCCGCGCCCAGAACGCACCGGGGCTACCGCCGAGCGCCGCGAACCATAGCAAGCGGGACTCCGGAATGCGCCACGCGCCGGTCGACGATCGCCGCTTGTCGATCGCGAACGCAGCGACGGTGAACGCGTTGATGATCAGGAACAGGACTAACGCCGCGAAGATCGGGAGCAACATTCTCTACCGGTACAGCGGGCAGGTTAACGCGGTGCCTCTCCGCGCAGCCCGATGACGTATCGGGCGAGAGGCACCGCTGACGATCGAACGATCCTCAGATCATTCCCAACGCCTGGAGATACACCTCGAGGATCGCTTCCTCCTCCTGATATTCTTCCTTCTTCTTCTTCCGGATCGAAAGGATCTTGCGGATCGCCTTGGGGTCGTAGCCACGGCCCTTGGCTTCGGCCATCACGTCCTTGATGTCGTCCGAGATACCCTTCTTCTCTTCTTCGAGACGCTCGGCGCGCTCGATCAGCAGGCGCAGTTCGTCCGCTGCGACCGCGCCGCCGCCCATGCCGTGTTGCCGTTCGTCAGACATCGAAAATTCCCCACTCGCCGACGCCACGCGCCAGCCTAAAGCCAATCAAGAAACCCCGCGCCGATGATCGCCGTCGAATGACGTCGTGAATCAGGCCGCTGCGGGTGCGGGCCAGCGTCTAGGCGTTTACCGTGTTGGGCTCAAGCGACCGCGCGGGGGATCGTCGCGAATCAAACGCAGCCGTGCTCAGACCACCGCGTTCTTCGCGACGCTCGCCTTCATCCGTTCGAGCTGCTCAGGTGTCGCGTCGCCCTGGTGATGCGCCTTCCACTCCGCATACGGCATCCCGTAAACGGTCTCGCGGGCGGCATCCTTCGTCATGCCGCCTGCATCCTCGACCCAGTCCGACAGGCAGTTGCGGCAGAAACCGGCCAAACCCATCAGATCGACGTTCTGCGCGTCCTCGCGGTGGCGGAGATGGCGGACCAGGCGACGGAAGGCCTGCGCCGCTACGGCATCGTCGAGTGTATCGAGCGAGTCGGTTTCGGGATTCATTCATGTGCTCCGTGGTTGATCCCACGGAGATAGGGTTTAAGGCCCGTCGCGGCAAAGACCTCCCCCAGGAAACGCCGAGGAAGACGTACCGCATGACCAAGGCCATCGCACCCCGTTCGCGCAAAGTCCGCATTCTCGCGACGCTCGGCCCTGCCAGCAGCACACCCGAGATGATCGCGACGCTCTTCCGCACTGGCGCCGACGCGTTCCGAATCAACATGAGCCACGGCGATCAGCAGTCGAAGATCGCCGTGATCCAGGCGATTCGCGCGCTCGAAAAGGAGTTTGGTCGCCCTTCGACCATCCTCGCCGATCTCCAGGGGCCGAAACTGCGCGTCGGCAAGTTCGACGGCGGCCGCACCGTGCTCGAAACCGGCGCGACCTTCGTGCTCGACCGCGACCCGACGCCGGGCGACGCAACGCGTGTCGAACTGCCGCACGACGAGATCTTCGCGGCGATCGAGCCGGGCGCCCGCCTGCTGCTCGACGACGGCAAGCTGGTGCTGCGGGTCGTGTCGCATAGCCCGCGCGAGATCACGACGCGCGTCGAGGTCGGCGGCGCATTGTCGAACAGCAAGGGTCTGAACGTCCCCGACGTGGTGCTGCCGATGGCGGCGCTGACCGAGAAGGACCGCAGCGATCTGGATTTCGCGGTCGACCAGGGCGTCGACTGGATCGCGCTGTCGTTCGTCCAGCGCCCGGAAGATCTCTGGGAAGCGCGCAAGCTGATCGGCGGCAAGGCGGCGCTGATGGCGAAGATCGAGAAGCCGGCGGCGATCGAGCGGCTGGAGGAGATCGTCGAGGCCTGCGACGGCGTGATGGTCGCGCGCGGCGATCTCGGCGTCGAGCTGCCGCCGCAGCAGGTGCCGCCCTTGCAGAAGCGCATCGTCGAAGTCTCGCGCCGGATGGGCCGCCCGGTGGTGGTCGCGACGCAGATGCTCGAATCGATGATCACGTCGCCGTCGCCGACGCGGGCGGAAGTGTCCGACGTCGCAACCGCGGTGTATGACGGCGCCGACGCGATCATGCTGTCGGCGGAGAGCGCGGCGGGTGCGTGGCCGATGGAATCGGTCGCGATGATGGATGCGATCGGCGTGTCGGTCGAGGCCGATCCCGAGCATGGCGACCGCATGCACTTCACCGTGATGAAGCCCGATCCGACGACCGCGGATGCGCTCGCCGAGGCGGCGAAGAACATCGCCGCGACGGTATCGGCGGTGGCGATCATCTGCTTCACCACGTCGGGCTCGACCGCGCGCCGCATCGCGCGCGAGCGACCGTCGGTGCCGCTGCTGGTGCTGACGCCGAGCCAGGAGACCGCGCGGCGGCTCGGGCTGCTGTGGGGGACGCATGCGGTCCACACGCGCGACGTCGAGTCGTTCGAGGACATGGTGGCGAAGTCGAAGCGGATGGCGTTGCGGCATGGGATGGCGAAGGCGGGGGACCGGGTGATCGTGCTCGCGGGCGTGCCGTTCCGGACGCCTGGGTCGACCAACGTGCTGCACGTGGTGCGGATCGTCGGCGATGAGCTGAAGGGGCATCACTCGCAGGTTTGAGCTTTGCGGGCCGTAGGGGCGACGAGCCAAGGTGCTGACGGGCTGCACCTCCTTCTTCCCCCCTCCCTGGAAGGGAGGGGTCGGGGGTGGGTCGGCTTCCACACGGTCCAACGTTGGTGGCTTAAGCCCGCCAACCCACCCCCAGCCCCTCCCTTTCAGGGAAGGGAGCGAAGTGATGGAGCGGTTGGTCTGCGCGTTGTCGCGACGGTGCGGCGGTTGACGAGTATCGAACTGCCCTCGCATCGGTAGTCCGGATGCTAAAACCAATCGACGGGCATTCGCATCCCGGCACATCCCTAACCCGCCGTTCCCTCGCGAATACGGGAATCCAGGGTACCGGTGCGCTACGGTATTCAACTGGGCCCCCGCGTCCGCGGGGGAACGGCTGTCGCATGGTTCGCATCTTCCGTGCGGTTCTGACGGCCGAACACCCAGATTGCGCCACTACCAAGCCCGCCCCAACGCATCATGCCGAACTCGTTCCGCCCCCACCCTGCCGCAAGCCAACCGCGCCGGGTCGTGCGGGGCGGTGGGCCCCGGCTTCCGCCGGGGTGACGGGAGCGGGTTTGAGCCTCCTGAGTGTTCCATGACGACTTTCGGTTCGGTACGAAGCCCGCAGTCCAGGGCTCGTGTCGAACCACGACATCCCGCGCGATGGCGGCGCGGAACCGGGCAGATTTTCCCGCACGCCAATGGAGCGAAAGACCGTCCCCCAATCGCCACCACCCCGGCGAAGGCCGGGGCCCAATTGGGGGACGGTAATGACGATGCCCTCCGCTCCGTTACGACCAGTTTTCCAGTTGGACCCCGGCCTCCGCCGGGGAGGAGCCTTATCGCGCTGAATCCTGACTCTAATAGGTGTCCATCTTCAGCATCGTGTCCCGCAGATCGGCGTCACCGCATTGGCGCGTCACAACCCGATCTAGGCTAGCGCTCCGCGCCCGAATACGCGATGCCGCGCGTGACGGACCGCACGGGAGGGCGCACGGATGACACTACGCGAGAAGATCGGTTGGGGCGCACTCGCCCTGCTCGCAGCCTGCGCGCTCGCGGTCGTCGCGTTCGAGCGCGGCGAGCATGTCAACGCGCTGTGGATCGTGACCGCCGCCGTCTCCGTCCAGCTGATCGCGTACCGCTTCTACGCGCGCTACATCGCGCGGCATGTGATGGAGCTCGACCCGAGCCGCCCCACCCCGGCGCTCCGCCGCGCGGACGGCCTGGATTACGTCGCGACCGACCGCAACGTCCTGTTCGGCCACCATTTCGCTGCGATCGCCGGAGCAGGGCCGCTCGTCGGCCCCGTCCTCGCCGCGCAGATGGGCTATCTTCCCGGCACGCTCTGGATCCTCGCCGGCGTCGTACTCGCTGGCGCGGTGCAGGACTTCATGATCCTGTTCATCTCGATGCGCCGCGACGGGCGGTCGCTCGGCGAACTGATCCGCATGGAGATGGGCGCGATCCCCGGCGTGATCGCGCTGATCGGTGCGTTCGCGATCATGGTCATCATCCTCGCCGTGCTCGCGCTGATCGTCGTGCGTGCGCTCGCGGGCAGCCCGTGGGGGCTGTTCACCGTCGCCGCGACCATCCCGCTCGCGTTCCTGATGGGCATCTACACACGCTGGATCCGACCCGGAAAGGTCGGTGAAGTCTCGGTGCTCGGCGTGATCGGGCTGCTCGCCGCAATCGTCTATGGCGGCACCGTGGCCGCCTCGCCGACGCTCGCGCCGCTGTTCACGCTGACCCCGGTGCAGCTCTGCGTGCTGATGGTCGGCTATGGCGCGGTCGCCTCCGTCCTCCCGGTGTGGCTGCTGCTGGCACCGCGCGATTACCTGTCGACCTTCCTCAAGATCGGCGCGATCGTCGCGCTCGCGATCGGCATCGCGGTCGTCGCGCCGCCGCTCAAGATGCCCGCGCTCACCCCATTTATCGACGGCTCCGGCCCGGTCTGGTCGGGTGGGCTCTTCCCGTTCCTGTTCATCACGATCGCGTGCGGCGCGGTGTCGGGCTTCCACGCGCTGATCGCCAGCGGCACCACGCCGAAGCTCATCGCCAGCGAAGGCGACGCGCAGTTCATCGGTTACGGTGCGATGCTGATGGAGAGCTTCGTCGCGATCATGGCGCTGGTCGGCGCGTCGATCCTCGATCCCGGCGTGTATTTCGCGATGAACAGCCCGGCGGCGGTGGTCGGGACCGACTTCGCGACCGCTGCGACCGCGGTGACGGCGATGGGCTTCCCGATCACGCCCGAGCTGCTCGCGCAGACCGCGAAGGACGTCGGCGAGACCACGATCGTCAGCCGGACAGGCGGCGCGCCGACGCTGGCGGTGGCGATGTCGGAGATCTTCAGCCACCTCGTCGGCGGGCAGGCGATGAAGGCGTTCTGGTATCACTTCGCGATCCTGTTCGAGGCGCTGTTCATCCTCACCGCGGTCGATGCGGGCACGCGCGCCGGGCGGTTCATGCTGCAGGATCTGATCGGGCTCGCGGTGCCGTCGTTCCGCAACGCGTCGGCGATCGTTCCGGGGCTGATCGCGACCGCGCTATGTGTCGTTGCCTGGGGCTTCTTCCTGTACCAGGGCGTCACCGATCCATTGGGCGGCGTGAACACGCTGTGGCCGTTGTTCGGCATCTCGAACCAGATGCTCGCGGCGGTCGCGCTGGTGCTGGCCACCGTCGTGCTGTTCCGGATGAAGCGCCAGCGTTACGCTTGGGTGACGATCCTGCCCGCCGCGTGGTTGTGCCTGTGCACGATCACCGCCGGGCTGATGAAGCTGTTCGCGAGCGATCCGAAGGTCGGCTTCCTCGCGCACGCCTCGAAGTTCGCGGACGCGGCGGCGCGGGGTGAACTGCTCGCGCCGGCCAAGACGATGGCGGAGATGCAGCGGATCGTTCTCAACGACCGGATCGACGCGGGGCTTTGCGCGCTGTTCCTGGCTGTGGTGCTGTCGATCGTGTTCTTCGGCATCCGCACCTGTCTCGCGGCGCTGAAGATCGACCGGCCGACGGTGACCGAAGTTCCACCGCAGCTGGTGGCCGCGGAATGATCCGGACGCTTTACGCAAAGGCACGCGAGACCGCGTTGCTGATGGTCGGCGTGCCGTCCTATGCCGCGTACCGCCAGCACATGGCCGAGCGGCATCCCGAACACGCGCCGATGGACGAGCGCGCGTTTTTTCGCGACCGGCAGGAGGCGCGGTACGGCAGCAAGGGCGGGGGACGCTGCTGTTGACCGATGGGGTTTCGACGGTCGCGCGCCTCCGGGCAGCGACGGCGAGCGATCACGACGCGGTCGATGCCGGGTTTGGGCGCTACGACCTGACCGATGCGGACGACTACCGCGCGTTCCTGATCGCGCACGCCAAGGCGTTGCCGGCGGTCGAGGCTTGGCTGGCCGCTATTCCGGGACTGGCGACGGTTCGATCGCGGGGGGCGGCGCTGGCCGAGGATCTTGCCGCGTTGGGTGAGGACATGCCCGCGCCGATGACGTTCGACGTGCCGGCGAGCGCTGCCGCCGGGTGGGGCGCGATGTATGTGGTCGAGGGATCGCGGCTCGGCGGGATCATGCTGTCGCGCTCGGTGCCCGATGGGATGCCCTCGGCCTATCTCGGCGCCAAACATCTGTCGGGCGAGTGGCGCGCGTTGCTGACCGCGATCGACGGGGAGAGCGCCGACGAGGCCTGGGTCGAGCAGGCCATCGTCGGCGCAAAGGCGGCGTTCGCGCTGTATCGACGCGCGCCGGCCTGATCTCAGCGCAGGAGCTTCGGCGCTTCCTTGCGGATCATGTCCTGCACCTTGCTCGCGAACAGGCCGAGGATGCCGGGCAGGTCGACGACCGCGTGGACGTTGGTCTCGAACACCGTGACGGCGCTGGCGATCGTCTGGCCCATCGCCTGGATGGTGAAGTGCAACGTGTCGCCATCCCAGCGGTGATCGGTCACCGACCCACCCGGAATGCTGGCGCTGATCTTGTCGATCCCCCCGTCAAGCCGCGCGCGAACCGCCGCCTTGCCGAGCTGATGGGGTACGTCGACGGTGATGGGAGTGCCCATGTCTATTCCTTAAGTCGCGAAAATCATGTCGTCGTTGGCGAACGCCTTGAACTCGAGTGCGTTGCCGCTGGGATCGAGAAAGAACATCGTCGCCTGCTCGCCGGGCTCGCCCTTGAAGCGGATGTACGGCGCGATCCCGAACTGGACGCCGGCGGCGGTGACGCGTTCCGACAGCGCGGTCCAGTCGTCCATCGTCAGCACGACGCCGAAATGCGGGACCGGGACGGCGTGGCCGTCGACCGCGTTCTCGACCGCGACGGGTTTGGCGGCGGGGTCGAGGTGGGCGACGATCTGGTGGCCGAACAGGTCGAAGTCGATCCAGTGGTCGCTGGAGCGGCCTTCGCGACAGCCGAGCGTGGCGCCGTAGAAGGTGCGGGCGGCGGTGAGGTCGTGGACCGGGAAGGCCAGGTGGAAGGGGCGTAGGGTCATGGGGGGGAAGATAGGTCGGGCGATCCGGTTCGTCGAGCCGGGGGATCGCGTGGGTGCTTTCACCTACCGGGACGGTGGCCCTCTATTGTTCTCCCGCGAAGGCGGGAGCCCAGACTGGGCTCCCGCCTTCGCGGGAGAACAAGCTTTGGGCTCGTGTCCTCACAACTCTGCACCACCCCGGCGAAGGCCGGGCCCCAATTGGGGAACGTTCCTAACGGGAGGCAGCGCTTCGTTACGACCACCTTTCCAATTGGGCCCCGGCCTTCGCCGGGGTGGTGCTAGACGCCGGGAGGAGCTTTTCATCCCCCCGCCCCATCACACCGAAAACATTGCCCGCCCTTCCCCGCCACGCCATAGCGCGAGCGTGAACCGTTATCCTGCCCTCACCTGCCTCGTCCTCGGTGCGCTTGCTGCGACCGGGTTCGCTCCGCTCGATCTCTGGCCGCTGACGCTGGTTGCGTTCGCGCTGTGGATGAGGCTCGTCCACGACGCACCGACCCTGCGCGGGGCATTGTGGCGCGGTTGGGTGTTCGGGGTCGGGCATTTCACCGTGAACAACAACTGGTTCCAGCATGCGTTCGACTTCCAGGACGCGATGCCGCCGGTGCTCGGGTACTTCGCGGCAGTCGGTCTCGCGCTGTATCTGGCAGTGTTCCCGATGCTTGCAGGAGGCTTGGCGTGGCGGATCGCCCGACGGCTCGGCGCCCCCGACGCGACGTTCGTGTTCGTCTTCGCCGCGGCCTGGATCGCGACCGAGTGGCTGCGGGCGACGCTGTTCACCGGCTATGCCTGGGATCCGCTGAGCGTCGTCTGGCTCCCCGCGATTGGTGTCGCGCGGCTGTCCGCGTGGATCGGCACCTACGCCCTGTCGGGTGTGACGATCCTCGCTGCGGGCGCGCTGCTGATGCTCGCGGTACGCCGTTGGACACTACCAGCCGTCGCCCTTCCAGCGCTCGGTCTCGCAGCACTGTCCGCGCTCTGGACGAATGCGCCGCCGCCCGCTGCCGGCACGCCTCTGGTCCGCGTGGTCCAACCCGACATCGGCCAGGAAGACCGCAGCGAGACCGACGGCGAGCGCGTCCTTACCGCGCTCGAAAAGCTGTCTGGCCAAGGCGGCGCCACTCCGCGCCTCGTCGTCTGGCCCGAGGGCGTCGTGCGTGATTACGTCGAGGATGGCTATCCGTTCTACGCCTATGGCTGGTCGAGCCCGCTCTACCTCCGCCGCCGTATGGCGCGATTGCTGGGCCCCCAAGACATCCTGCTGATCGGCGGCACTGCGCTGGAGTTCAACGCGAGGGATCAAATCTCCGGCGCGGCCAATTCGGTGTTCGCGCTCGACGCGCAGGCGCGGCTGCGGGGACGGTACGACAAGGCGCACCTCGTGCCGTACGGCGAATATCTGCCGATGCCGTGGCTGCTGAAGCCGCTCGGCCTAGCGCGGCTCGTGCCCGGCGACATCGATTTCACTTCGGGCAAGGGGCCGGCGAACCTGACGCTGCCGGGCTTCGGCTCGATCGGCATGCAGATCTGCTACGAGATCATCTTCTCGGGCGAGGTCGTGGATCGCGCAAACCGGCCTCGTATCCTGTTCAATCCCTCGAACGACGCGTGGTTCGGCAAATGGGGCCCGCCGCAGCATCTCGCCCAGGCCCGGATGCGCGCGATCGAGGAAGGACTGCCGATCCTTCGCGCAACTCCCACGGGTATTTCCGCGATCATCGCTGCCGATGGTCGCCTCGTCGCGACCGTCCCGCACGAGACCGCCGGCGCGATCGAGCAGCCGATGCCGTCCGCGCTGCCGCCCACCCTGTTCTCACGCGTCGGCAACGCGATGGCGGCGATCGTTGCCCTACTCATGCTCGTTACCGCGGTTGCCCTGCGCCGTCGCCAGCGCTAGGGTCATATAAAGCTTTCCTTATATGACGCTCGCTTCAGAGCATGGCAAAGAGGCCCGCATGCGCAAGTCTTTCCTCTTCACTTCCGAATCGGTCTCCGAAGGCCATCCCGACAAGGTCGCCGACCAGATCAGCGACACGATCGTCGACCTGTTCCTCGCCAAGGACCCGCAGGCGCGGATCGCCTGCGAGACGCTGACGACCACGCAGCTCGTCGTGCTCGCCGGTGAAATCCGCGGCAAGGGCATCTACGAGAACGACCAGTGGACCGACGGCGTGCTCGAAGAGATCGAGGCGGCTGTCCGCAACACCGTCAAGGAAATCGGCTACGCGCAGTCGGGCTTCCACTGGGAGACGTTCCGCTTCGAGAACAACCTCCACGGCCAGTCCGCGCACATCGCGATGGGCGTCGACGAGAGCGGCAACAAGGACGAGGGCGCCGGCGACCAGGGCATCATGTTCGGCTACGCGACCGACGAGACCCCAGGCCTGATGCCCGCGACGCTGTATTACAGCCACAAGATCCTCGCCAAGATGGCCGAAGATCGCCACTCGGGCGCCGCGCCGTTCCTCGAGCCCGACGCCAAGAGCCAGGTCACGCTGTCGTACGAGAACGAAGTGCCGGTCGGCGCGACCGCGCTCGTCGTCTCGACGCAGCATGCGCCGGGCTATTGCGAGAAGGGCGACAACGCCGATCCCGCCAAGTACGCGGTGCTGCGCGATTACGTCATGGGCGTGTTCAAGGACGTGCTGCCCGACGGCTTCATCACCGACGAGACCGCGATCTACATCAACCCGACCGGCCAGTTCGAGATCGGTGGCCCTGACGGCGACGCCGGCGTGACCGGGCGCAAGATCATCGTCGATACGTACGGCGGCGCTGCTCCTCATGGTGGTGGTGCGTTCTCGGGCAAGGATCCGACGAAGGTCGATCGCTCGGCGGCGTATGTTGCGCGGTATCTGGCGAAGAACGTCGTTGCTGCGGGGCTTGCGCGTCGCTGCACGATCCAGCTGAGCTACGCGATCGGGATTGCCGAGCCACTGTCGGTGTATGTCGACACGCATGGCACGGGCACCGTCGAGGAAGCCAAGCTCGAGGCTGTCCTGCCGAAGCTGGTTCGCCTGACGCCGAAGGGCATTCGCGAGCACCTGAAGCTCAACGCGCCGATCTACAAGAAGACGGCAGCGTACGGGCATTTCGGTCGTGAGCCTGAGGGTGATAATTTCACTTGGGAGAAGACCGATCTGGTCGATGCGCTGAAGGCTGCCGTCGCCTGATAGCGACGTCTCTTGAGGTTACGAAAAAGCCTCCCGCGGAGCGGTCCGCGGGAGGCTTATTTTTAGCTGAGCGTCTAGTCCCTCTCCCCGTTGGGGAGAGGGAGGGAGGAGCCGCTTGGCGACGGAAGGGTGAGGGGTTTTGGTGGAGAGGGTCCGAGCCTCACTCCCCCTCACCCTCCCACCCGGCTTCGCCGTGCGGGCCCCTCCCTCTCCCCGAAGGGAGAGGGTTATCGAGGACAAAGCGCGTTCCGCTCCCCGACCTGTCCTTCGATACGCCGCTTCGACAAGCTCAGCCGCTACTCAGGACGAACGGGGGAAATCTGGGCATGCCGCTGCTCGGTCAGGATCTGCCACGCCGTCAGGAACAGCGCCGCGACCAACGGGCCGACGACGATACCGCTGAGCCCGACGACCTCGATCCCGCCCAGCGTGGTCACCAGCACGATGTAATCCGGAATTCCCGTATCACGCCCGACCAGAATCGGCCGTAGAATGTTGTCGGCCAGACCGATCACCACCACGCCCGAGACGATCACGACCACGCCCTGCCAGATCGCGCCCGTCGCGAGCAGGTACACTGCAACCGGCACCCAAACGATCGCCGGCCCAAGCGCAGGCAGCAGCGATGTCAGCGCCATCAGCAAGCCCCAGAGCAGGGCGGCAGGCACCCCGACGATCCAGAAGGTCAGGCCGCCGAGCGCACCCTGGACGAGCCCTACGATCACCGAACCCTTGATCGTCGCGCGCACCACCGCGACGAACTTGTCGACCAGCTTCACCGCCACCGAATGCTCGAACGGCAGCGCGCGGCGGATCGCAGGACCGACCTTGTCGCCGTCGCGGAGGAGGAAGAACGTCACGTACAGCCCGACGCCGAACGACAGCAGGAACGCCGCCGCATTGCGACCGATCGAGAGCGCCTGCCCGGCGATCGAGCGGACGCTGTTGCCGAGGACGGTCGACACGCGCGACTGCGCCTGTTCGAAGCTGTTGAGCCCGGCCTTGTCCAGCGCACCCTGGATGCGGTTCGGCAGTGCGTCGTGGATCTGCTGGAAATACGCACCGAAATTGATCTGGCCGCTTTGCAGCTTGGCATAGACCGAAGCGGACTGGTCGATCATCAGGCTGCCGATGAACAAGGTCGGGATGATCACCGCAACGAAGATGATCAGCAAGGTCAGCGCGGCCGCGAGATTGCGGCGGCCGGGCCAGCGCTTGAGCAGCCACTGGTACAGCGACTGGAACAGGATCGCCGCGAGCGCGCTCCACAGCAAGGCCGCCGCGAACGACGATACGACCACGCACAACGCGATCGTGATCGCCACCAGGAAGGTGATGAAGCCCCCCGTTTCCAGTCGACGCCTGTCGATCATTGCCGTGTCCCCTGTCATAATAGCGGCCGGTCGAGCCGGTCCTTTCAAAACGTCAAAGCCGCCCCCCGGTGTGTACCGGAAGGCGGCCAAGACGCCGGCGCTGGTGTGCGCCTAGACGATCAGCGGAGCTTTTCGCTGCCGTTGACCAGTGCATCCTTCTGCGCCTGCGGCATCGCCTGCGCGTTCACGTCGGCGTCGTCGATCGCGTCCGACTGGCGGTCGCCGTCCTTGCGGACTGCCTTGGCCTGGTCTTCGAGATTATCGGCAGTCGCTTCGAGTGCGTCGGCGCGGTTGTCCGCGGCCTTCTCGACCTGGCTGCCGAGCTTGTCGTCGCCCTTGCCGCCGCAAGCGGCGAGCGAGACGGCCATGGCGGCGAGCGTGACGGCGATGGAAAGCTTCTTCATGGGGATAGTCCGTTCTGGTTACGATGCGGTGGCAACCGTCACGCGGGCGTAACGGTTCCGCTATCCCCTTGCGCAACCTTGCGAATATCGATTTCGTCGCAACCTGTGGTCAACGGGTAACACTCGATCGCGCAATGATGCTCAGGCTTTGGCATGCTCAATCAACAAAGGCGCCTTGCTCGCCACCGCCGTCTCGACCACGGGCGCGACCCGGTCGAACACCGCACTAACAAGCGCTTCGGCGATCCAGCCGACCGCAGCACCGACGACGAGATCGGAGAGGTAATGCTTGCCGTTCACCGGTTGCGCCGCCGCGACTGCGCCGGAGATCAGCGCCGCCGGACCGCCAGCGCCACTGATATCGCGCGATGCGGCACGCGCGACCGCAACTGCGCCAGCGGTGTGGCCCGAAGGGAACGACGTCTGGTCGTGATCGTCGCTCTTGCCCGGCTCGAACCGCGCCTTGCCGTCCTCGATCGCCTTTTCGGGGCGCGTACGGTCGACCGACGCCTTGATCGCGGACTTGACGAAGGTCGCCGCCGCATGCGCCGCCAGCATCCGTACACCGCCACGGATCACGTCCGGCCTGCGCGCGATCAGGCCGATCACGACCGTGCCGATCGACGTCGCCACCAGCTGAGGCTGGTCGCCGATCTCGGCGAGGAACCCGCTCGCCTTGACCAGCGGTTCGTCGCGGTGCTCGGCGGCCTTGTGCGTCGCCTTGCGGTCCGCCTTCTCGACGGCCTTTGCGGCGTCCTTGGTCTTGCCCATCAGTTTTCGCCCTGTCCGTCCATTTCACCGCGCACCTGTGCATGCGCGAGCAAAGCGAACAACCCCGCACCGCCCAGCAAGTTGCCGAGGATCGCCGGCACCATCAGCCCGCCGAGCGCCCGAGCGATGCCGACCTTACCCGAAAACAGCAGCAGCCACGCCTCCACCGATCCGACGATCGAGTGGCTGAACGCGGCGATCGCGACGACATAGGTGATCGCGACGATCACGAGGAACGACTGTTCGCGCGCATTCGGCAGCGACCAGGCGAGGATCGCGATCATGAACCCGGCCGGGACCGCGTTGACGAACGTCGCGCCCGGCGAGAGTTCGGTGATCGCCATCGACACCTCGATCATCGCGGTACGAAGCTCGCTGCCGCCGAGCAGGCCCGCCGCGATCATCCCGCCGGCCAGCGCCGTCCCGATGAGGTTAGCACCCAGTACCACACTCCAGAGCCTCAAGGTGCGCCGCAATGCCCAGCCCGACGGCTTGGTCACCAACGGCAGCATCGCGGTGATCGTGCTCTCCGTGAACAACTGCATCCGCCCGAGGATCACGACCAGGAACCCGATTGGATAGCCAAGCGAGACGATAATCGTCCGCCACGGCGTATCCGGCAGCGCGTGGTGCAGCGCGCCTTCCGCGATCAGCGAACTGGCGATCGCCATGCCCGCGGCGAGCCCGGAGAAGAACAGCGACGACACCGGACGATCGAGCTCATCCTCACCCTCCTCGCGAACCGCCTTGTGCAGGTCCTGCGCATCGGCCGCCTTGAGATCCTCGACGTCTTCGCCGGGCGAATTGGAAGTATTCTCGACCATTACGAGCGTGCAACGGTTCGCGTCATGCTTTGCTCCGGCGCAATCGCCCGCTAGAGCGCGCGGCGATGAACGATCCTTCTGTTATCCGCCGCCTCTATGGCCGTCGCCAGGGCCACAAGCTGCGCCTCGGCCAAGCCGCGCTCGTCGAGGAAACGCTCGCCGACCTGTCGGTGCCCGAGGAAGGGCCGATCGATGCGATGACGTTGTTCGGCGACAACCGCCCGCTGCACGTCGAGATCGGCTTCGGCGCGGGCGAGCATCTGGCGGGACAGGCCGCGATGAACCCTGACGTCGGCTTCATCGGCTGCGAGCCGTTCCTCAACGGCGTCGTCGGCGCGCTGGCGCACATCCGCGATGGTGAGCTGACCAACGTGCGGCTGCACATGGGCGATGCGCTGGAGGTGATCGAGCGCCTGCCCGACGCGAGCCTCGACCGGCTGTACCTGCTGCACCCCGATCCCTGGCGGAAGGCGCGCCATGCCAAGCGCCGCATGGTCAACCACGGCCCGCTCGACACGATCGCCGCCAAGCTCAAGCCCGGCGCGGAGTTCCGGCTCGGCACCGATGATCCGACCTATTGCCGCTGGTCGATGATGATCATGAACGCGCGTCGCGATTTCGAATGGCAGGCGAAGACGCCGCATGATTTCCTGACCCGCCCCGATGACTGGCCAGAGACGCGCTACGAGCGGAAAGCGCGGCGGCAGGGCCATGAGGTCTGGTATTACCGGTACCTGCGGATCTGAAGGAACCAGCGGACGACGATGCACCTAAGCGTGTCGCGTCCTATTCGACTGACACCCGGCTCCGCTGCGGGTAGTGCGCCTATCTGGGCGGGGGCATCCGGACGTGGATGTCCGCCGCCGACGGCACGATATGCTGGGACCGCGCCATCCTCAGCCAGCCGGCACGAACCATGAATAGGGCGATCGTCGCACCGACCGTCGCACCGATCGCCGCGAGACCTATCTCGATCTTGCGAAGCGTATCGCGGTTTCGGTCTTCGACGTTCCAGACACCTTCCCACTCGTCATCGGAACGAGGGTCGGCCCGTCCCTCGTCGAAATCAGTGTCGTAGTCGCTATGCCCGGTCATCCGCAGTTCTGCCCTGCAATGGCGCGAAACCGTGTCATCCGGTCATTCCCTGCCGTCCGTTGCGGGACGTCCGTTCGCGCGTTTTTCGTCATATCGGATGTCGCGGCGGCGGAGGCCTTGGCCATCCACCGCCGCGTACGGCTTACTTGCCGCGGAGCGTGTTGATCAGCGCGATGCCGAGGACGCCGGCAACCGCTGCTGCGGTGAACGGGCGCTCCTTCGAGAACTGGCGCACGTAATCGACCAGCGGGCGGATGTTCTCTTCGACGACGTCCTTGGCCTGGCCGACGGTCTTCTGGACGGTGCCGCCCAGCTGATCCGCGACGCCTTCGCTCTTCAGCGACGTGTCGCCGGTTGCGTTGCCGAGTGCTTCCTTGGCCTTGCCGCCGAAATCGGTTGCTGCGCCTGCGAGGGTATCGGTGTTCATGAAAAGTCTCCTGTGTTAGTGTTAGAATTGAGAGTTGGGCCGCTTCGATCAGAGACGGGGGTCAGAGACGATGCGTGTCGGTAACGTCGCGGACGTCGTTACGATCCTCGAACGAACCGGATTGTTGACGGTTCACCGCGTCCGGACCGTCCGGATCACAGCGGCGATGCGGGATCGGTCAGGATACCGCAGGCAGCGGCCGCCTTGCCGACTTCGAGCGGCACCTTGGGATCCTTGACCTTACCCGACACCCGGATGAAATCGCCCACGGTCAACCGGCCAGGCGTCGTATCGCCTTCGCGCGAAGCCTTGGCCGCGCGACCGAGTTGCTGGAGCTGGCCCAGCGACAGGTTCGCTTCGAGCCGGTCGCCGACGCACTGCGACTGGGTCGGCTGGAATCCATACCCCTCGAGCGAGGTTGCGATCTTTGCCGACGGATTGACGCACGCCGCGAGCGACAGTGCGCCGATGCCGACGGTGAGAAGCCCCGCGATGCGTGCAACGCTGCAATGCTGGATCATGATGAACCCCTGTTTTCGGACGCCATGCAGTCTCCGTCCGATCGGACGCAAAACCCATATTTGCCAAACGCATAACCCGCCGTTGGCCCAATGGGTCCGCAGTATTATTGCACCAGAATAGAGTGCTTTAGTACTAGTCGAGCTTATACCACGCGGGCAATGTCGACCTCATAGGATGCGTCACGCGCGACCATCCGCGGGGGTTACGTGTTGATGGGGATGGACATCGATGACCGTGCTGCCGCTGTCGCCCGCTGGCTCGACCTGACGCGCACCATTTTGCCGGCAGTCGCACCTGCCCGCAGATGGCCAGTCAGGAACGATCACTGCTTCCAGCGCATCTTCCTCGACAATGCCTGCGAGGGCGTCTGGTACGATCATATCGCCGGACGACCTGCCTATGCCCATGCGCCTCGTGCCATCCTGGCGCGGGCGATCGCGTTGGCGGAAACGGTGCTGGCCGATGGGTCCTCGCTCGACATGCTCAACCGACGATCGCTGGCGTGGCGAAAGGCGCGGGCGGCCGCCGCACAACGGTCGAACGCGGATCAACCGACCGAGTAACGAACACTGTAACCTTCGGACATTTCGCGGACACGAGCCGACCTCAAGGGATCCGCCCGAGTGGAATACGGAAACCGCCACCAGCTCGGAGAATATAAACGTGGGTAAAACTCTTCTGACGAGTGGCGTTTTCGCCTGCTCGTTATGTGCGATCGCGTCGCCGGCATTCGCGCAATCAACAGGGACCAAGGATTTCGAAGAGATCGTCGTCACCGGCAAGGCTGGCGAGCCTGCCGTCGGCGGCGTCGTGCTGCCCGCGACATCGAAGGCGAAGGTCGGCCTGAACGCCGAGTTCATCCAGCACGAGACGCCCGGCCAGTCGATCAACGACACGATCAACATGCTGCCCGGCGTCAGTTTTCAGAACAACGATCCCTATGGTTCGGCCGGCGGCACGCTCAGCATCCGCGGGTTCGACGGAAGCCGCGTCTCGCAGATGTGGGACGGTTTCCCGCTGAACGACACCGGGAGCTATGCGATCTATGCCAACCAGCAGCTCGATCCCGAACTGATCGGCCAAGTCACCGTCAGCCTCGGCTCGACCGACGTCGACAGCCCCAGCGCATCAGCGACCGGTTCGACGATCAACTACTCGACTCGCACCCCGTCCGAGGATTTCCACGTCCGCATGGCGGGATCCACGGGCGACTATGACTTCTTCCGCGTGTTCGGCGCAGTCGATACCGGTGTGTTCACCCCATTCGGCACGCGCGCATTCTTCTCCGCGAGCAAATCGACCAACGACGTGGTGTTCACCGACGCCGGCAAGATCGACAAGACGCAGATCAACGCGAAGATCTATCAGCCGATCGGCAACAGCGGCGACTTCATCTCGGTTGCAGGGCACTACAACCGCAACATCAACAATTTCTTCGGCTCCGTCCCGCTCAGCAACGTGGGCGCGAGCGTCGGCACCGGATCGGGCAACCGCTTTCCGCAAACCAGGGACGAGCGGTTCTACGACGTGGCGAATTGCGTCAGCAGCGCGGGCGTCGCGTGCGGCGCCGGGGCGTACGACTATCGCTACAATCCATCCAAGACCGCCAACATCCGCGTGAACTCCCGCTTCACGCTGACCGACAAGCTGACCTTCACCGCCGACGCCGCCTATTCCTATACGCTCGCCAATGGCGGCGGGACGGCGACCGCATCGGAAGGCTTCGCGACGATCGGCGGCCATCAGGTCGCCGGCTATGTCGGCAGCACGCCCTATTTCGGCGGCGTCGACCTCAACGGCGACGGTGACACGAAGGACACCGTGCTGGTCAGCGCACCAAGCACGACCGAGACCAATCGCTATCTGCTCAATCTCGGGCTGCGCTACGACTTCAACGCCACGCAGACGGTCCGGGTCGGGTACAGCCTGGATTACGGGCGGCATCGCCAGACCGGCGAACTGACCACGATCGGTGCGAACAACCTGGCCTCGACGCCGTTCCCGAGCGAAGAGCCGTTACTCGATTCGACCGGTACCGCCCTGCAGAAGCGCGATCGCTTCTCCAAGGCGATCCTGAACCAGGCGTTCGGCGAATATCGTGGCCGGTTCTTCGATAGCAAGCTGACGCTGACCGCCGGTGTCCGCGCCCCGTTCTTCGAGCGCGACCTGACCAATTACTGCTTCACGACGACCGCGACCGGCGGGCTCATTTGTTCCGGGCAGAACGCCGCGACCGATGCGATCATCGCCGCCGCCAACCCGACCTACCAAGGGCCACAGCAGCGCAAATTCACGTATAACCGCGTCCTGCCAAGTGCCGGGCTGGTCTATCAGTTGACAGCGCCCCTGGCGGTGTTCGCGAACTATTCGAAGGGGATGCAGGTTCCCGGTACGGACAATCTCTACAACAGCTTCTATTATGCGGAGGGCACGACCGGTGCCGAAGGCGCCAAGCCCGAGACGACCGACAATTTCGATGCCGGGCTACGGTACCAGATGGGTCGCGTACAGGCACAGGCGTCGGGCTGGTACACGGTGTTCCATGACCGCCTCGCCTCGTCCTACGATCTCGAGACCAACACGACGATCTATCGCAACCTGGGCACGGTCCACAAATACGGCGTGGACGGCAGCGTCAGCTATCGCCCGATCGACCTCGTGACGCTGTACGCGTTCGGATCCTACCTGAAGTCGAAGATCCTCGACGATGTCCAGGCCTCCGCGACGACGACCTATCTGACCGCCGGCAAGCGGGAAGCGGGCGCGCCGACCTACACGTTCGGCGGTCGCGTCGAAGGCAATGCGGGGCCGGTCCGAGTCGGCCTGGAGGCCAAGCGTACCGGCGAGCGCTACGTCAACGACCAGAACCTGCCCGTCGTGATCTCGGGCGTCCAGGTCTATGGTGCCAAGGCGCCAGCCTATACGCTGGTCAATCTCGATGCCCGCATCTCGCTCAAGCCGCTCGGTCTCGACGACCAGACGTTCCTCCAGCTGAACATCACCAACCTGTTCGACAAGCTCTATGTCGGCGGGTTCAGCGGGACGAGCGCCACCAACTCGCTCACCTATGCGCAGATCGGCGCACCGCGCGCCGTGTCCGCCACCTTCAACATGGGCTTCTAACCACGGCCTCGTGAACGAAGCGGGGGATCGGCACGGCCGCATCCTCCGCTTCGGATCGCGACGATCGGTCCATTCGATACGCCCTAGCCGGCCAGGCACCCTCGGGGCCGCCCCTGTTCGTTCACGCTGCTGCGACGCCATCGGCATTGACGAGGTCCGGACCCACCAGCGTGCCGCGCAGACGCACGCGCTTTTCCACCAGATCGACCGGCGTGCGCTGCAACTCGAGCTGGTAGCGACCGCCATGATCCCGACGCAGATAGAAGGCGCCGCCGTCGCGGATCAGCGTACCGGTCTCGTCGATCAAAGTCCCGATGATCGTCATATGCGTTGATACTCCCCGTGGTCGAACCATGATCGACTGCCATCCGAGACGACGCACGTCGGCGAATTTCGGTCCCTCCAAAATTTTCGTGGCAGCCGGCGTGGTAGCTGATCGCACGCGCGCGACCCGGCACCAGCGTGGTTTCGTAAAAATCGTCCCGCACCGGGCACTTATCGTAGCCGATGACGGTCTTGGCGCGTTCTAAAACCCGGACGTCACTAGGTGATCTTTAATCATCCTTTGGCATAATCACCACGCCAAGGGAGGTTGCAGACCGTGTCGGTACCAGAAGCGATGTTTGAAACGATTACAACGGACTATCTCGAAACGATGCCCGCCGCGGACCGGGATGCACTCCCGTTCGGCGTCGTCGGCCTCGCGCCCGACACCGTCGTGGAGGTCTACAACGCGGCCGAGGCACGGATGGCCGGCCTGGACCAGGCTTCGGTGATCGGGGTGCCGTTTTTCGATGCGGTCGCGCAGTGCATGAACAACTTCATGGTCGCGCAGCGATTCGAGGACGAGGCGGAGATCGACGATATCATCCCGTATGTCCTGACGTTGCGGATGCGCCCCACCAAGGTTCGGCTGCGACTGCTGAAGACGGCCGGGACGGCACGCCGCTATGTGCTGATCGAACGCTAGGACAGCAGCGATGGCCGACCCGTCCAGCGAGGAGCGCCTCCTCGAATTCCTCTACGCCTGTCCCGTCGGACTGATCGAATGCGATGCCGCGGGCGAGATCGGGATGATGAACCCACACGCGATGCAGCATCTGCTGCCGCTGGCCGGGCCGCGCGACGCGAGCAACCTGTTCTCCGCGTTCGAACAGCACGCACCCGAACTCCGCAGCATGACGACCGCGTTCACGGCCGCCACGGGCCGGATCTGCGACGGACACCGGATCTTCGTCGAACTCGGCATCGGGCGCCACACCGCGCCGCCGACGGTATTGTCCTGCACGATCATGAAGCTGGCAGCCGATCGGCTGATGGTGACGCTGTCGGACATCAGCCAGCAAGTCGCACAGGAACAACGCCTTCGCCAGGCGGACACGTGGTTCGCGACGCTGCTGGACGGCGTCAACGGCTATGCGGCGCTGACGATCAACCCGGACGGCGAGATCGCATCGGCCGATACGTGCCTCACCGTCCAGACCGGCCACGACCATCACGACGTGACCGGGCATAACCTTGCCGACGTGTTGAGCACCGATGCCCCCGGCGGCGACCTGCGGCTCGACGAGCAGTTGCTGATCGCAGGCCGGGAGGGATGGCATCTTCAGGAAGGCTGGCAGCAACGCGCGGATGGCGAGCGCTATTGGTGCCAGCGGCTGGTGGTGGCGCGGTCGTCCAGCGGCGACACCCGGCCGACCAAATTTTCCGTCATCCTGCGCGACGTGCCGCGCCGCGATGCGGTGACCGAGGATCTCCGCCGGCTGCTGACGTGCGATCACCTGACCGGGGCCGCGAACCGCCGCCATTTCAGCCAAGTCTTGACGCGGGAACAAGGGCGATGGCGCGAGCTGCGCCAGCCGATGGCGCTGATCGTCCTCGACCTGGACCATTTCAAGGCCGTCAACGACACCTACGGCCATCCGCTCGGCGATACGCTGCTGTGCCGGGTCACCGAGGCGTGCAAGAACCTGATCCCGCCCTATGGCCTGCTTGCGCGGCTAGGAGGCGAGGAATTCGGCGTGCTGTTGCCGCGCTACGATCTCGACCAGTCGCTGCGGCTTGCCGAGGAGCTGTGCGCTGCGGTCGCCGCGATCGTGGTAGAAACGCCGAGAGGCGCCTTGCAGGTGACCGCGAGCCTTGGGTGTGCGACGCTCGACGAGGCCGATGGCGCGATCGACACGCTGATGACGCTCGCGGACAAGCGCCTGTACGCGGCCAAGCATGCAGGGCGGAACCAGGTGTTCCGGCCACAGTCCAACGCGGCGTGAACCAGTTTGGGCTGGCGCGTTCGGCGGTGGCCCGGATCGCCTGCGCCGTCGTCGCATCCGAAGTGCGATACCTGCGCGGCACGCACCCGACGTCGGCAATGGCATGCGAGTGGCCGGACGGATTGCCGATCGGTGACGAGGGGCTGGGGCTGGATTCGATCGAGCAACTGGGTGCGCTCGGCGCGCTGGCGGAGACGTTCGATCTCGACGACGCGCTGTTGCATGCGGGACCGCCGCAGCGGGTCGACGACTGGATCGACTGGATCATGCGGCGACACGCGACCCCTGGCGGCTCGATAACGGTTCGTACGTCGGGCTCGACCGGTGCGCCGCGTACGTGCTCGCATGCCGTGGCCGACCTGATCGAGGAAGCCGCGTGGTTCGCCGCGCGCCTTGCGGGTCGCCGGCGTGTCGTCGCCCTGGTGCCCGCCGACCATCTCTACGGGATCATCTGGACCGCGTTGCTGCCCGCATCGCTCGACGTACCGGTGGTCGCTCGAACGATCGGAGCGCCGCTCGATCTGATCGAGGGGGATCTCGTCGTCGCAGTTCCGGAACAGTGGCGCGCGCTGTCGAGGATGACCCGCTTTCCGGACGACGTGCTTGGCGTGAGTTCGGCCGGACCGTTCCAGGACGCCATCGCGGGAGAGGTGTTCGACGCCGGCCTTGCGCGGCTGATCGACGTCTATGGTTCGTCCGAGACCGGTGCGATCGCGTGGCGGGACGTTCCTGCGGCGTGTTACGAGATCATAGCGCGGTGGAACCTCGTGCCGCACGACGACGATCGCTGGCAGCTGGAGGATCGAAGCGGTCGGCGGGCGGTGCTACCGGACCATATAGACCGGACCGGACGTCGTTCGTTGCGGCTTGCCGGGCGACGCGATGGCGCCGTTCAGATCGCGGGGCACAATGTCTGGCCGGAGCGGGTGGCAGACATCCTGCGCGGTGTCGAAGGCGTGTCCGAACTAGCGGTCCGGTTGCATGCGAACGGCCGGTTAAAGGCGTTCGTCGTACCCTATGCCGGCTCGACCTCCGTCGAGTTGCAAGCCGCGCTCGAGCGGACCGCCATCGCGCGCCTGCGGGATCATGAACGTCCCCGGAGCTTTCGCTTTGGAGACAGCCTGCCTCGCAATGCCATGGGGAAGCTGGAGGACTGGTCCTAGCGAGACCGTGCCCGGCCGGCCGTAGTGCCGACCGGTGCGGGTACGACGTACCGCGAACGCTCGACGCTCAGGCTTGCGCGAAAACCTTGGTGCCGACGATGCCGACCACGGTCAGTGCCATGAAGCAGGCCTGGATGCCGCTGACCTTGTCGCCGAACAGGATGACGCCGCCGATGATGACGCCGATCGCGCCTGCTCCGGTCCAGATCGCATAGGCGGTGCCGGCGGGAAGGCCGCGCATGGCGAGCGCGAGCAGGCCCATGTTGACGAAGCTGAGGACGATCGGGACGCTCGAGGCCTGCCACGTGGCGATGGTGGCGGCCCATTTCAGGCTAAGCGCCCAGCATATTTCGGTGACGACGGCTACGGCGAGGATGAGCCAGGACATAGGTGTTCTCCAACGGGCTCAGATTGGAGACTCGGCCGCCGGAAACCCGGGAAGAGACGGCCGTCGATAATGATGTGTTGCGTGAGGGGCGTGCCCTCACCTTCCCAC
The DNA here is from genome assembly GCF_900115295.1 of Sphingomonas sp. OK281. Classification (GTDB taxonomy): domain Bacteria; phylum Pseudomonadota; class Alphaproteobacteria; order Sphingomonadales; family Sphingomonadaceae; genus Sphingomonas. The sequence continues at coordinate 180,141 of NZ_FOVZ01000004.1, forward strand.
TGCTTTGCAGCGGGCCCCTTCCTCTCCCCGAGGGGAGAGAAGCAGGATCAGTTCAGGCGGGCGAGGCCCGAGATCGAGCGGTCGACCATCATGCGGTCGGCGGCGGCGTCGTGATGCTCGGAGATGAGGATACCGGCCGCCTTAGCCGCGGCATCGGCAGCCCGCGCACGGACTTCGGCGATCGCAGCACGCTCGGCGGCAGCGATCTTGTCCTCGGCCATCTTCGCGCGGCGGGTCATGAGGTCTTCGGCGCCCGCTTTCGCCTTGGCGATGATCGCCGCGGCTTCGTGGTGCGCGTGAGCCTTCATCGCTTCGGCTTCGACGTGCGCGGTCTTGGCCTTGGCCTCGTACTCGGTGCGGATCGCCTCGGCTTCGGCACGGAGCGCCTTGGCTTCGTCGAGCTTCGTGCGGATGCCGGCGATGCGCGTGTCGAGCATCTTGCCGATCATGCCTGGAACCTTCTTCCAGATCATCAGCAGGATGACGACGATCATCGCCACCGCAACCCAGCCGGTCGAGGTCAGGCCGAGCGCGGTCGGATCGGGCACATGCTCGACGCCACCGGGCGCGGCGGTGTGACCCTGGAGTCCCTGGTTGTCGATCGCACCTTCGGGCGCCATGCCCTCGCCGTGGATGACCTTTGCGGCCGAATCTGGATTAGCCATGCGCCGTCGTCCTGCGTACCGCGTCGCTCGCCGCATCCAGGCTGACCTGGAGGCCGGCGACCTTTGCGGCCAATTGCTGTGCTGCTTCGGCGGCGACACCCTGCAAGTTCGAGAGCGCCTCGGCCTTCGCGTTGGCTACCGCCAGATCGTGATGACCCAGACGCTCGGCGAGTTCGGCATCGGCCGCATGGACCTGCTGCTCGAACGCGGTTGCCGCGCGCTTTGCTGCTGCCGCGGTCTCGGCCTGCGCCGCAACGCGGGCCGCGTCCATTTCGGCCTGCCAGTTCGCCTGGACCGTATCGGCCTGCGCACGGGCAGCGACCGCCGCCGCCAGATCGCCCGCGATTCGGCCTTCGCGCGAGTCCACGTTGGACACGATCTTTGGCACCATTCCCTTGCCGATCCCGAAATACAGGATGCCGAAGGTGAGAAGCAGCCAGAAGATCTGCGAGGCGTAGGTAGCGGCTATCTGGGCAATCTGAGGCATTGGTCTGTCCTGCGTTAATCCGGCCGGGCGCGGTTGCCCGGCCAAATCAGCGAGTGGTTAGGCGACGAACACCAGGATGATCATGGTGACGAACGCGAGCAGGCCGAGAAGCTCGGCTGCTGCGAAACCGATGAACAGACGGCCCTGCTGGCTGTCGGCTGCGCCCGGGTTGCGGAGAGCGCCGGCGAGGAACTGGGCGAACACGTTGCCCACGCCGAGTGCCGCGAGGCCCATGCCGATCGCTGCGAGGCCGGCACCGATCATCTTTGCTGCTTGTGCGTCCATGATAAATTCCCTTTGAAAATCAGTTAAGTAATGGAAAACTTAGTGAAGATTGCCCCACTTAGTGGAGATTAACTGCGTCGTTCAGATAGACCGACGTCAGCAACGCGAAGACATATGCCTGGATCGCGGCGACCAGCAGCTCGAGCAGCGTGATCCCGACCATCAGGACGAAGCTCGGCAGGCTGACGATCGCGATGTAGCCCGCGCCGAGGTTCAGGCCATTGATGACGAACGCAGCGAGCACCTTGAGCAGGATATGCCCGGCGGTCATCGCGACGAACAGTCGCAGGCCGAGCGAGAACGGACGCACCAGGAACGACATCAGCTCGACCACGAAGATCAGCGGGATCATCAATGGCGGGGTGCCGTGCGGCACGAACAGCGAGAAGAAGTGGAAACCGTGCTTGCCGAAGCCGACGAGCAGCACGATGCCGAAGCTGATCAGCGCCAGCACGCCGGTAACGGTCATGTGGCTGGTCACGGTGAACGGATGCACGCCGGGAACGATGCCGAACGGCAGCAGCCCGATGATGTTCGCGAACAGGATGAACATGAACAGCGAAAAGACATACGGCACGAAGCGCTTGCCTTCGGGTCCGATGTTCTGCGTCAGCATGCCCGAGATGAAGCCGGTGAAACCCTCGACCGCCATCTGCCAGCGACCGGGGACGAGCTCGCGCTTCATCCCGCCGATCATGAAGGCCCACAACGCAAAGACCGTCACCACCATCCACAATGCGGAATTGGTGAACGACAGGTCGTAACCACCTACGATCCAGTGCGAGCCGAACGCCGGCTCGATCAGGAACTGGTGCATCGGATCGATCTTGCCGCCCTGTTCTGCCGCCACGTGGAATCCCTGCCGTCTTGATACGACAAACGCCCGGTTACTCCGGGCGTTCGCCTGAAATTCGAATGATCTGCCTGAACGCGACCGCTATCCCGAGGAACAGCAGCACGATCAGCCCCCAAGGGCCAGTGCCGAACCAGCGGTCTATCAACCAGCCGATCAGCGCACTGCCGACGAGACTCCCGATAAGGGCGGAGATAACGCGATTGCCTTGCGAGTATCCCCGCTCGGCGTCCGCCCCTCCCTGCCCCTTAGCGAGTGTTTCCCGAGCCTTGACCTCTCTCAATCGCTCATCGAGCGCGGAAAGTCGCGGATCTTCAACACCCTGGGGGTCCTGTCCGGGTTCGATCTCCGCCACGCACGTTCCTCCACCTGATTACGCATCGGGGAGGAAGCAAGCAGCGACGAGCGATCCCGCCAAGGCGCGGTCCGTTTAGAAAAGGGGGGGGTGCAAGTCAACCGGTGTGACACGGGCGTCATTAATGGGGCGGCGGATGGGATCGGGCCAACCCTACTTCTTCCCCCCTCCCTGGAAGGGAGGGGCCGGGGGTGGGTCGGCCGGTTGGCTCACGTCACGGATCCCAAGCAGCCTACCCACCCCCAACCCCTCCCTTGTCAGGGAGGGGAGCACTTCAGATTAAACGCAGCGCGAATCGCGCTCGGGGGCGCCGGCGGTGCGGGTCTTCCAGACGCCGTTGGGGGTCTTGTACTTCTCGCCGGGGTTGGTCTGCATGATCAGGTTGCAGCCGCTCGTGAACGCGAGTTGCTCGACCGTCGCGCCGCTCGCCTGCGCCTTTGCCGTGTACGCCGACTTGCGCTGGATATTGATGTTGTTGACCAGCGCGCGCAGGTCGCCGCTCGCTGCGCCTACAAGGCCGAGATAGCCGTCGGGCTGCTCGCCGACCTCACCACCGGCACGCGCCGCGGCGTAGGCCGGATCGCGCTGCGCGGTTGCCGCGACAGACAGGCCACCGAGAGCCGCCGCTGCGGCAACCATCATAAGGACCTTGGTCTTCATCTTAGAATATCCCCGGATTCTGCTGGATCAACGATTTCGCCTCGCCATCGAGACGATAGACCACTTCCTGCGTGACGTTGATGTTGAGGTTGATCTCGATCGGCTTGTCGGGCGCCGACACGTTGATGCAGCCCGGCAAGGCCGCCGTCAGCCCGATAATCGCGATCGTCCTCGTCATCATCTGCAAGATCGGCCTTTGCTCCAGCTTCTTCAATCCTGTTTCGGTCATGGCACGATCCTGCTTGCGGGAGGCTGAATGGTTGGAAATTTGGGTGTAGGGTTGGGCGGCGGCGGCGCGGCCTGCTGTTGCAGCAAGGCCGGCAGGTTGCGCTGGATCAGCCGCTTCGGATCGTAGAAGCTTTGCGCCGAATCGAGCAGCCCGCGGAACGGCGCCTTGATCCGGATATTGAATACGAACGGCAGTTTCTGCAGGCGCCGGACGATGAAGTTCGCCTTCGCGCCCTCGCCCTGGCTGATCCCGGCAAAGCGGACGTCCGTCACCATCTCACCCGCGAGCGGCCCGTTGAGGCCGACACGCAACGACTGGTAGCGCAGCGACTTCAGCGCACCGAACGCGATGTTCGCCCAGACGCCGAGATCCTTCTGGCTGAGGTCGCCGACATAGGCGAGCGTGCCGCCGCCCGGCCGGACGCGCATGTCGCCTCCCTCGATCCGGCCGCCGGTCTCGTCGAAGATCATCGGCAGCACGCCGTCGAAGATGCCGGTCGCATCGAGATTCTTGAAATCGAACTGCTGGAGGAACTGGTCGGCGGCCATGTTGGCGACATGGAACGTCATCCGCCGCTCGGACTGCGCGGAGAAATCGAGCAGCGTCGGATCGAGCGTCAGCGATCCACCCGCGAACGGCCAGGAGCCGCCTTCGACCTGGACGCGCGCGCCCGGCAGCGTCTGGTAGCGGATCGTGCCATCGGTGACCGGGATGCCAGGGTTGAGCGTGCGGATCGTCGCCACCTGCCCCGGCGCGCTCTGGAGGTTGAGCAGGTCGGTGAAGCGGATCTCGGTGGCGATCCCGGTGACGGGGCCGAATGCGGCGGCGAGATCGGTGCCGGCGGTACGGAACACGCCGGTGCTGGTCACGCCGTCGGGGTTCCAGGCGATATGCCCCTCGCCGCTGACCGATCCGTTGACGTCGGCGATCACGCCGAAGGTCAGCGGAGTAAGCGCGTCGGGTTGCAGCTGGTCCTTGGCGAACGCGATCGCGGGGACGTTGAGGTCGGCCTTGCCTGCACCCGCGCCGAGAGCGTGGGTCAGCGTGACGTCGGCGACCTTGGTGTTGGTGATCGGCTCGAACAGCGTGCCGGCGGCGGTGATCGTGCCGTCCACGAGCGCTAGCGTCACGGTGCGCGCGGCGAGCGGCTTGAAGCGCGGCGTCGGCGCGGCATCGGATACCCCCATCGCGCCGGTGAGATTGAGCGCGCCATTGACGAGCGTCCAGTCGCCTGCCGCCTCACCGAGCAACAGCGGCACGTTCGCGATCTGTCCCGAGCCTCCCGTGAACGCGCCCGCCACGCCCTGCCCCGTCATGCGGCCGGTGACGGTGCCGAAATCGAGTCGCGTGACACGTTCCGGCGCGCCGACCCGGGTCTGCACGCCGTCGATGGCAAAGCCGCGATCCGCCAGCCGCACGATCGCTCCCGCGGTCGCGAGCGTGATCGGGGTGGTGCCGAGTCGCCCACCCAGCTTAGCCGCGGCGATCTTCGCGCCGCCCCTGACCCGCGCGCCGTTGATCTGCACCAGCGCGCCATCGAGCGGGCACAAGGTCAGCCGCGAGGGATCGAGCACAAGCCCGGAGATCGCGAAGCGCTGGACTGCCAAAGGCACGCAACCGGTATTGACGACCAGCCGTCCACGACCGTTCCACACCGCAGACACCGGCATCGACAGGCCATCGACCCGGTTGGCGGGACCGCCCGCACCGATTGGTCCCCCGAGCGTGACACGTGTCGCGATCGAGGTTGCCCCGCCCGGAGTGGCGCTGAAGGTAACGGGCGTCAGCGCCAGTCGCGCGTCTCCCGCCGCATAGGGCGCGATGGTGGCGACGCCGCGAATCGCCGCGCCCGGTTTCACCTGCGCCAGAGACACGCGCGCGTCGGGCAAGCCACCGCCACGCATCGCGAGGACCGTGTCGAGCCGCACGCCACCATTCGGCCAGCCGAACGCGACCCCGCTCCCGCCGCCAAGCGCCACGCGCGCACCACTGGCGGAGGCCAGCGCAAGACGGGACAGCATCGCCTTGCCGCGTCCGCCATCGATCCGCACGCGAAGGTCGGCGTCTGCGGCAAATCCGTGCCCAGCCTTCTGGACGGCCTGCGTCACCGCTTTAGCCAACGGCGCGACGGGCGTCCCCGCGGCTGCCCTGCCTATTCTCGCCAGCCCGGCGAGTCGCTTCTGCGCCACCGCCGCGCCGCTCGCCTGGACGCGCCCGTCGAACGCGGTCTGCTCGCCGATCCGGTACGTGCCCACGAGCGAAACCCGCCGCGCGCCGCCTTCGGTGGTGCGAACCGTGTCGGCGGCGATGTTCGCCTTGCCGCCGGTCGCCGCCGCGGTTCCGGTGAAGTCGATCGTGCCCTCGGCACCGGCCAAAGTCGCACCCGGCGTCCGTGCCGCGCCGGTCTTGAGCGTCGCCTTGCCCTGCCAGCGATCGAGCGCGGCGGAGAGGCCGACGTCCAGATCGGCCACGATCCGCTCGGCGTGCGTCTTCCCGCAGGCCAGCCGCGACACTCGCACGGGCCCCGTGACGGTCGGTTTTGCCGCATCGATCCGTAGCTTCACCGTCGCCGCGAGCCGGTCGATCACGCACCCGCCGACATCGAGCCGCTCGCTCATCGCTGCCAACGACCCGCGAAACCCGTCGTCGAGCGTGCCCGAGCCCGCGAGCTTCAGCCCGACGATCCCCTGCGGAGTCTCCAGCCGCATACGACCATCGGCGACCGATACGTCGAGCGCCGGTAATGCGAACGGCTTGCCCGACGGCGCCGGCAGCAGTTTGTCGATCGCGCCGAGCGACACCTTCCCGTCCACCAGTCGCCCACGCAGCCGGACCTTCCCCGCGCGCACGCCCTCCAGATACGGTCCCGACAACCCGACGCCAGTCCGCGTCTCGACCCAGTCGGCGACCAGATCGGGATGCGCCGGATCGCCGATCACGACGTTGGTCAATCGCTGGCCACCCAGCGCGAGGTCCGCGATGTCGTAGCGCGCAGGCACGCCGGCCTTGGCGAGTTCGCGGTCGATGAACCCCTCGGCGATCGGCTTCCGGACCAGCCACAGCACGACGAGTCCGACGATCAGCAGCAGCGCGATCACCAGCGCAACGCGGCGGGCAGTCGCAGGACGGCGAGGATGGGCCCCGGGGTCGGCCCCCGTCTCGCTCGTCTCGCTCACCAACGCACTCCGCCATATTCGAGGTCTCTGCATAGGCGGGAGCGAGGGCGTCATGCAATTGCCCAGGGATGTGCTAGCATCGCAAAATGGCCGATCCGGACGAAGACATCGACGTCCGGGGGGACGATCTGAAGGGCCATCGTGGCCGCCTCCGCAAACGGCTGTTCGAAGGCGGCAGCGACGCGCTGCTCGACCACGAACTTATCGAATACCTGCTCGCGATCGCCATCCCCCGCGGCGACACCAAGGCGCTCGCCAAGGCGCTGATGCGCGAGTTCGGCGGGATCGGCGGAGTGCTGACCGCGGATGCCGAGGCGCTCGGCCGGGTGAAGGGCATGGGCGAAATCTCGACCGCGGCGATCAAGATCGCGCACGCCGCCGCAATCCGCCTGCTGCAATCGCACGTCAGCGACCGCCCCGTGCTCGCCAACTGGCAGGCGCTGCTCGACTATCTCCGCGCCGACATGGCGCACCACGCGATCGAGCGGTTCCGGGTGCTCCACCTCAACACCAAGAACATGCTGATTCGCGACGAGGTGATGAGCAAGGGCTCGATCGACCAGGCCGCGGTCTATGTCCGCGAGGTGATCCGGCGCGCGATCGACCTGGGCTCCGCATCGATCATCCTCGTCCACAACCACCCGAGCGGAGACCCCTCCCCCAGCCGCGCGGACATCGACATCACGCGGACCATCGCCGAGGCGGGCAAGCGGCTCGGGATCACCGTGCACGACCATATCGTGATGGGTACCGGCGGCCATGTCAGCCTGCGGGCGCAAGGGTTGATCTAGCGCAACGATATAGTCGATAAACTCGCGGCCGATCGCGTATCTTTCCGCTCGCTTCTTCGTTGTTCCATCAAAGGAATTGCATGTGGACAAGAAATTGCACGACGAAGCGTCGGACGTAACGGCCGAGCACGGACAGGTCATGGTTGACGGGCCGGACGGTGTCGCAGTGGCGTTGACGCCCGATGCCGCCGCCGAAACCTCGGATCGCTTGTTGAATGGCGCGGTAGAAGCTCAAGGCCAGATCTTAGCGAAGGCTCGCGCCGCCGAAGATCGTGTGCGCAAGTCCGATTGATCCACCGCAAGACGTGGCTCTCCGGTTTGTAGTAGCTCTTCTACCGACCGGAGACCCGATGCGCCAAATTCTCTACATGAGTTCGAGCACGATATCCGGCGACAAGGCGGATCTCGTGGGAATATTGGAGCAATCCCGGCACAACAATGCGTTCAACGGGATAACCGGGCTGTTGTGGTCGGACGGCACGCATTTCCTGCAGGTGATCGAAGGGCCGACCGTTTCCATCGACGCGACGTTCGGCCGCATCGTCAACGACGATCGTCATCACGATCTGTCGCTTCAGCACAACCTGCCGATCCATGAACGCCAGTTCGGTGCCTGGACGATGGCACACCGGCGTGCGGACGATCCGGTCGATGCGTATGATGCGCGAATGCGGCGCCTGCTCAACGGCGCGTCGCAGCGGGTGCGCGATCCGTTCCTCGCGCTGATGGCGACGGGTTCGCTCGACGGTTGACGTAACGAAGGCCGCCGGGTGGGAACCCGACGGCCTTCGTTCCGTGCGATGGGACCTTACGGACGTGGCGTTGCCGTCAGCCCTGCGACAGGAAACTCGTGACCTCAGTCTTGGTCAACGACTTGCTCTTGTCAGTATCCGCCTGCGCGAAGGCGGCGGAGACCCATTTCTTGGTCTCGGGCGCGTCCGGCTTGGTCGACGGATCGGTCTTGCTCTTCAGCGCGACCATCCAGCCGCCGAATTCCGCCGCGCTGAGCTTGCCGTCGCCGTTCTTGTCGTAGGTCGGGAACTCGGTGTCGACGACCTGTGCGACCTGGCTGCCCGTCGCCGGTTGCTCGCGCGCGGCGGACTGCATCTGCACTGCATCGGTCGGCGTACCGGATGGGGCGGCCTGTCCGACAGCAGCGCTGCTCGGCGCCGAAGTCTGCGGGGATGTCGTGGTCGTCTGTGCCAATACGGGTGCAGCAACCAGTGCCGCGCCGGCCAGCATAGCATATTTCAACATTACGTCTCTCCGGTAGTGTTCTACGCGTCTACTAAGCGACGTTACGACCATGTCCGATATATACTCGACATAGCGAACCGCTTACCAAGTCTATACGCGCCACATCGCCGGATTTATACCTCGCGACGGGTGTTTGAACCTTTTCCTGCGTCCTGCTACCGCGTTTCGCGAGTGACCGCGGGCCGAACGGCACGCGACGCACCCTACCCTTCACGCTCCCGAGGAAACCCGATGGTCCCCCGCTATTCCCGCCCCGACATGGTCGCGATCTGGACGCCCGAAGCGCGCTTCAAAATCTGGTTCGAGATCGAGGCGCACGCCACCGACGCGCTTGCCGAGCTGGGCGTGGTCCCCAAGGACGCGGCCGCCGCGATCTGGGCAAAGGGCGCGTTCGAGGTCGACCGGATCGACGAGATCGAGCGCGAGACCAAGCACGACGTCATCGCCTTCCTGACCAACGTCGCCGAGCATGTCGGGCCGGAAGCGCGCTTCATGCACCAGGGAATGACCTCGTCGGACGTGCTCGACACGTGCCTGGCCGTGCAACTGGCGAAGGCTAGCGACATCCTGATCGCCGATCTCGACGCGCTGCTGGTGGTGCTCGAACGCCGCGCGCGCGAGCACAAGATGACGCCGACGATCGGCCGCAGCCACGGCATCCACGCAGAACCCGTGACGTTCGGGCTGAAGCTGGCGCAGGCGCATGCCGAGTTCGCCCGCAACCGCGCGCGGCTGGTGGCGGCGCGCGAGGACGTCGCGACCTGCGCGATCTCGGGCGCGGTGGGGACGTTCGCGAACATCGATCCGTTCGTCGAGGAGTATGTTGCAGGCAAGCTCGGGCTGTCGGTCGAGCCGGTCTCGACGCAGGTCATCCCACGCGATCGTCATGCGATGTTCTTTGCGACGCTGGGCGTGATCGCCAGCTCGATCGAGCGGCTCGCGACCGAGGTTCGGCATTTGCAGCGGACCGAAGTGCTCGAAGTCGAGGAGTTCTTCTCGCCGGGCCAGAAGGGCTCGTCGGCGATGCCGCACAAGCGCAATCCGGTGCTGACCGAGAACCTCACCGGCCTTGCACGGATGGTGCGCGGCTACGTCACGCCGGCGATGGAGAACGTCGCGCTGTGGCACGAGCGCGACATCTCGCACTCGTCGGTCGAGCGCTATATCGGCCCGGATGCAACGATCACGCTCGACTTCGCGCTCGCGCGGCTGACCGGCGTGATGGACAAGCTGGTCGTCTACCCCGAGCGGATGTTGAAGAACCTCAACAAGATGGGCGGCCTCGTCCATTCGCAGCGCGTGCTGCTGGCGCTGACGCAGGCGGGGGTGAGCCGCGAGGACGCGTATCGGCTGGTGCAGCGCAACGCGATGAAGGTGTGGGATTCGGACGGCGCGCTGTCGTTGCTGGAGCTGCTGAAGGCGGATCCGGAGGTGACGCTGAGCGATGCCGAGCTGGAGGACAAGTTCGACCTCGGTTATCATTTGAAGCACGTCGACACGATCTTCGCCCGGGTGTTCGGCGCGGCCTGAGGACTGAGCGAAGGTTGCTCCCCTCCCTGAAAGGGAGGGGTTGGGGGTGGGTCGGCCGGCTCGAGCCACCTCCGTCTGGCGCTTGCGGAAGCCGACCCACCCCCTGCCCCTCCCTTTCAGGGAGGGGAGAGCGTTGCGGATCGGGCGATGTGACATCCAAACCACGCCAGGATGCACGCAACGCAATTGCGATTACGTGTTACAAAATTGCGACAACGCGCAACTAAGCCCATATCCCGCTTGCCGGATATTGTTCCGGCATCGGAGACCTACCCATGCGCATGTTCGAAACCGTGACCAGCACCATGCTGGCGATCGCGGCTCAAGCGCTGGTGGTCGGGGTGGTCATCACCGCCTTCTGATCCATCGGCCCGCCCGCCCCCTTCCGAGGGGGCGCGGCTAGGCCGGCAGTTATCGTCAGCCTTCCGTAGTCCAGCAAAAGCTTGGACCGTCGCGCGAAACGCGACCGGCCGAGGTTCCGCCGAAATGCGCTGTGAACACGATCGCATTGGTATCTGCCGCCAGTTCCAGCGCCTGTCGTCGCGATGTGCGCGCCGTCGCAGGATCGGCGTCGAACCGCGAGTTCCACTCAGGTCGCGACACTTGGACCGGATGATGCATGACATCACCCGAAAACAGCGCGATCGCACCGCCGCTCTTCCACAAAATACCGGCATGATGCGGACTGTGGCCCGGTAACGCGTGGAAGGTGAAGCCCGGGATCGCTTCCAGCCCGCCGATCGCGATTGGATCGGCCAATCCCGCGGCGACGATCGGCAGCACGCTGTCCTGCTGCGCAGCAAAACTGGTCCGGGACCGCTCGTCGAGATTGGCGAAGTCGGTAAAGTACGCAAGTTCGTCGGCAACCAGAACATGGCGGGCACGCGGGAACGTCGGTACCCATACGCCGTCCTGAAGCCGCGTATTCCAGCCGACATGATCGACATGGAGGTGTGTCAGCAGGACATGGGTGACGTCCTCCGGAGCGACGCCTTGCTCGGCCAGCCTCGACAGGAACGACGTATCGAGCCTGTCGAACCACGGCGAATATGGCCGGACCTTGGCATTGCCCGCGCCGGTATCGACCAAGATCGTCCGCACGCCATCTCGGATGAGCCAGCTATGAACGGGCAACGGCACCGTCCCTTCGTCCGCATCGAACGTACCAGACGGTACCGCATCGGGATGATCGCCAATCCAGTTCGCGTCCCAGTCAGGCAACAAACCCTGCGCTGGGAGCTTAGCCTGGTCGAAGTCGTCGATGCGGGTAACGGTCGCGTTTCCCACGGTAAATGTTGGGCCAGCCATGATCTCGCCTTCCTATCACTCCCCCGCGAACACGCCCTTCAGCTTGGCGAAGAAGCCCTGGCTGGCCGGGCATTCGTCGCCCGTTTCCGTCTCGCGGAACATCTCGAGCAGTTCCTTCTGGCGGTTGCTGAGACGTGTGGGGGTTTCGACGTCGATCTGGACGACTAGGTCGCCGTGGCCGCGGCCTTGCAGGACGGGCATGCCGGCGCCGCGTTGGCGGAGTTGCTTGCCCGACTGGATGCCGGCGGGGATCTTCACTTCGTGCGTGCGGCCGTCGAGGCCGGGGATCGACAGCGATCCACCCAGCGACGCGACCGTAAAGCTGATCGGCGCGCGCGCGAACAATGTCGTGCCTTCGCGCTCGAACAGATTGTGCTTGGTCACATGGAGGAAGATGTAGAGATCGCCGGACGGCGCACCGCGGGCACCCGCCTCGCCTTCGCCCGACATGCGGATGCGCGTGCCTTCGTCGACGCCGGGGGGGACGTTGATCGACAGCGTCTTGGTCTTCTCGACACGGCCTTCGCCGCGGCAATCAGGACATGGGTCGGCGATGACTTCGCCCGCGCCATTGCAGACCGGGCAGGCGCGCTCGACCACGAAGAAGCCCTGCTGCGCGCGGACTTTCCCGTGGCCACCGCAATGCTGGCAGGTCTTCGCGCGCGTCCCGGCCTTGGCGCCCGAGCCGTCGCAGGTGTCGCAAAGCGCCGAGACGTCGATCGTGATCTCTGTCGTCTTGCCGTGGAACGCTTCTTCCAAGCTGACTTCCATGTCGTAGCGCAGGTCCGCGCCGCGTCGTGCCGCAGACCGGCCGCCGCCGCGCTGTGCGCCGCCCATGAACTCGCCGAAGACGCTTTCAAAGATGTCGCTGAAGCCGCCGAAGTCCTGCGCGCCGCCACCGTGACCGCCGCCGCCACCGTTCTGGAACGCGGCGTGACCGAAGCGATCGTATGCCGCTCGCTTCTGCGGGTCCTTGAGGCACTCGTACGCCTCGCTGACCGCCTTGAACTGCGCTTCGGAATCCTTGCAGCCGGCGTTCTTGTCCGGGTGATACTTCATCGCGAGCTTGCGGTAAGACGACTTGATCGTCCCCGCATCCGCGGTCCGCTCGCATTCGAGCAGTTCGTAATAATCTGTCTGGGTACTCATAGCGGCCCTCTTAGCCCTCTCCCCTCCGGGGAGAGGGTTGGGTGAGGGGCAGTTCCGGGCGGCAACGCTCGTGGCTGCCCCTCACCCCGGCCCTCTCCCCAGAGGGGAGAGGGAGTTTCGGTTACGCCTTCGGGTTGTCGTCGACTTCCGAGAACTCGGCGTCGACGACGTCGTCGTCCTTCTTCGCCGCGTCGCCATCAGCCGACGGCGAAGCGTCCGCCTGGGCCTGCTTCTCGTAGATCGCCTGGCCGAGCTTCATCGCGACCTGGGCGAGCGCGGTGCTCTTCTCAGTCATCGCGTCCGCATCGCCGCTCTCAACCGCGGCCTTGGTCGCGTCGATCGCCGCCTGGATCTCGGTCTTCAGCGACTCGTCGACCTTGTCGCCATTATCCGCCAGCTGACGCTCGGTGGTGTGGACCAGCGACTCGGCATTGTTCTTCGCCTCGGCGCCCGCACGACGCTTCTTGTCCTCCTCGGCGAAGGTCTCGGCATCGCGGACCATCTGGTCGATGTCGTTGTCCGAAAGACCTCCGCTAGCCTGGATGCGGATCTGCTGCTCCTTGCCGGTGCCCTTGTCCTTGGCCGAGACGCTGACCAGACCATTCGCATCGATGTCGAACGTGACTTCGATCTGCGGCACGCCGCGCGGTGCGGGCGGGATGCCGACGAGATCGAAATTGCCGAGCATCTTGTTGTCGGCCGCCATCTCGCGCTCGCCCTGGAACACGCGGATCGTCACCGCGCCCTGGTTGTCGTCGGCGGTCGAATAGGTCTGCGACTTCTTGGTCGGGATCGTCGTGTTGCGATCGATCATCCGGGTGAACACGCCACCCAGCGTCTCGATGCCGAGCGACAGCGGCGTCACGTCGAGCAACAGCACGTCCTTGACGTCGCCCTGCAGCACGCCGGCCTGGATCGCGGCGCCCATCGCGACGACCTCGTCCGGGTTGACGCCGGTGTGCGGCTCCTTGCCGAAGAACTGCTTCACGACTTCACGCACGCGCGGCATGCGCGTCATGCCGCCGACCAGCACGACTTCCGAGATGTCCTCGGGCTTCAGGCCGCCGTCTGCGAGCGCCTTGCGGCAAGGCTCGAGCGTACGCTTGACCAGATCCTCGACCATCCGCTCCAGGTCGGCGCGGGTGATCGACTTCACCAGATGCTTCGGACCGTTCTGGTCCGCGGTGATGAAGGGCAGGTTGACCTCGGTCGACTGCGCCGAGCTCAGCTCGATCTTCGCCTTCTCGGCCGCTTCCTTCAGACGCTGCAGCGCCAGCTTGTCCTTGGCGAGATCGATGCCCTCGGCCTTCTTGAACTCGTCGGCGAGATACTGGACGATCTTGTTGTCGAAATCCTCACCGCCCAGGAACGTGTCGCCGTTGGTGGCCTTCACCTCGAACACGCCGTCGCCGATTTCCAGCACCGAGATGTCGAACGTGCCGCCGCCGAGATCGTAGACCGCGATCGTCTTGCCGTCCTGCTTGTCGAGGCCGTAAGCCAGCGCCGCCGCGGTCGGCTCGTTGATGATGCGCAGCACTTCGAGACCGGCGATCTGACCGGCGTCCTTGGTCGCCTGGCGCTGCGCGTCGTTGAAGTAGGCCGGCACGGTGATGACCGCCTGCGTGACCGTCTCGCCGAGATACGACTCAGCGGTTTCCTTCATCTTCTGCAGAGTGAACGCCGAGATCTGCGATGGCGAGTAATCCTTGCCACCCGCCGAGACCCAGGCGTCGCCGTTCGGGCCGCGCGAGATCTTGTACGGGACCAGCTCGGTGTCCTTCTTGGTGATCGGATCGTCGAAGCGACGGCCGATCAGGCGCTTCACCGCGAAGATGGTGTTGTCGCCGTTCGTCACTGCCTGGCGCTTGGCCGGCTGGCCGACCAGTCGCTCGCCATCCTTGGCGAACGCGACGATCGACGGCGTGGTGCGCGCGCCCTCGGAATTCTCGATGACCTTAGGCTTGCCGCCTTCCATGACGGAAACGCAGCTGTTGGTCGTGCCGAGATCGATACCGATTACTTTAGCCATGAGTTCTGATTAGCCCCTCACTTGAAACGAAAATACGAAACCGGTTCCACCCCGTTACGGCAGTGGAACCTTTCTGATGATGGGCGCGATATAGGTGGCCTCGCGCTTGCCGCAAGATTGTACCGGTCATAGGATGCGCAAGTGGTCGGGCCCGGAGAAAAGTAACCTATGCGTATCGTTTTCGGACTGGGTGTTGCCGCGATGGCACTGGCGTCGTGCTCGCCGCCCAAGGAACTGTCCGTCGACGGGGCCTGGGTGCGGCTTGGCGCGGTTACCGGCCGGCCCGCGGCGGCGTACTTCATTGTGCATGGTGGGCCTACGCCGGCGACGTTGATCTCGGCCACCACCGACGTCGCGATCAGGTCTGAGATGCACGAGACGATGGACAAGGGCGGCATGTCGACGATGGCACCGCTCGCGAAGGTCGAGATTCCGGCGAATACGGACGTGGCGTTCGCGCCGGGTGGGCGGCACGTGATGCTGTTCGACATGAATTCGGGGATCAAGCCCGCCGATCGCGTAACGCTCACGTTCGCGTTCGCAGATGGGACGCGCATCATCAACAACGCGACTGTGGTCGCGGCGGGAACCCCGGTAGGGAAGTGACCGAAGCAGGCGCAAGGCGCGGGCTTACCGAGGGGGAGACGGCGCTGGCGGAATCGGTGTTCGGGGGCGCGATCGAATACTCTCGAGTGAGCCTAGCCCGCAGCAAATGGGCGTTCTTCCAGCCGCGCGATACGGTGATGGCACCGCGGGGGTGTATCCACTTCCACCCCAAGGGCGATCTGTGGTGCGACGACTTCGCGCACGCCAATCTGACGTTGCAGGGGCTATTCGTCCACGAAATGACGCACATCTGGCAGCACCAGCGCGGCGTGTTCCTGCCCTTGGCGCGGCATCCGTGGTGTCGGTACGATTATGCGTTCCGGCCGGGCGTGGCCCTGCACCGCTACGGCATCGAGCAACAGGGCGAGATCGTGCGGCATGCCTTCCTGCTGCGCGCGGGCGCGAAGGTCGCGGGTGCACCGCCGCTCGATCAGTACGAGACGGTGCTGCCGTTCACGCCGCGGGTTTTGGTCTGAGCCGTTGATCCTCCCCTGCAAGGGGAGGTGGCGCGCAGCGACGGAAGGGTATCGCCCTATCGAGAGCGTATCACCCCTCCGTTAGCGCTACGCGCTGCCACCTACCCTTGCAGGGGAGGAACGGAAGGTTGCGTTCCAGCTACCGCCGCCGCCCCGTCGTCATTCTAGCGAAAGCGAGGATGACGAATGGTCAGAGCCAGCTACGACCATCCGGCCCGCCACACCCATATGGCGGCAACTGGCCCGGAAACCGCGCCTGCATCTTGTGGCAGCCCCAGGCACGCATCGGCCCCGGCGCATAGCCGTTCAACGCGATACCGACCTCGTCATACGGGCTCGAGCCGCGCGCGACGTACATGTACCAGCGACCGCCGAACATAACCGCCGCGGCG
Organism: Sphingomonas sp. OK281; assembly: GCF_900115295.1. GTDB lineage: Bacteria > Pseudomonadota > Alphaproteobacteria > Sphingomonadales > Sphingomonadaceae > Sphingomonas. Next base: position 196,389 of record NZ_FOVZ01000004.1, read on the forward strand.
ATGAGCACGACGCAAACGACCTGGACGATTTTCTGCATTGGGGATCCCTTTTGTAAATAAGGGCGCCCCGTTGCAGCCAACATGGATCAATTTCAACCACCGATCTGGTAGATCGAGATCCAACAGATCGGCAGAAATCGGCGGTTTAGAGCGCGTCGAAATCGATAGGTCGTGTTCTATCAAGCGCTTGCGGCGCTTCGGGCATCGGATATTTCAACCCGGTCGCGCAGTTGAAAAGTACGACCTTGTCGTCCTCGTCGACCAACCCGATATTCAGCGCCTGATGATACGCCGCCAGCGTCGCACCGCCCTCGGGGCATAGCAGCAGCCCATCCTGCTTCGCCGCCGCGTCGACCGCCTTCAAGATCGCCGGATCGCCGACCGCGAGCGCCTGCCCGCCACTTTCGCGGACCGCCCGCAGGATCAGGAAATCGCCAACCGCTTTCGGCACGCGGATGCCTGCCGCGACGGTGCTCGCGTCCTCCCAACGCTCGGCATGCTCCTCGCCCGCCTCGAACGCGCGGACGATCGGCGCACAGCCACTCGCCTGCACCGCGAACATCTTCGGGCGCTCCGAGCCGATCCAGCCGAGCTTTTCGAGTTCGTCGAACGCCTTCCACATCCCGATCAACCCGGTACCGCCACCGGTCGGGTAGAAGATTGCATCCGGCAGCTTCCACCCGAACTGTGCGGCGAGTTCGAGGCCCATCGTCTTCTTGCCCTCGATCCGATAGGGCTCCTTCAACGTCGAGAAATCGAACCAGCGGCCCTCCGCGGCGCCCTTGCCGACGATCGCGCCGCAATCGTCGATCAGGCCGTTAACCCGCCATACTCGCGCGCCCTGCATCGCGATCTCGCGGACGTTGATCTCGGGGGTGTCGTCCGGGCAGAACACGATCGTCTCGATCCCGCAGCGCGTGGCATAGGCCGCCAGCGCCGCGCCAGCATTGCCATTGGTCGGCATCGCGATCTTCGTGACGCCGAGTTCCTTGGCCATCGCGACGGCCATGACGAGCCCGCGCGCTTTAAAAGAACCGGTCGGGAGGCGGCCTTCGTCCTTCACGAGCACGTTGGGGCCGCCGGACTTGGTCAGCGGCACCAGCGGCGTCTCGATCTCGCCGAGGCTGACGATGTTGGACGTGTGGCGAACCGGCAGCAGTTCGCGCCAGCGCCACAGATCGGTCGGCCGCGCCTCGATCGTGTCACGCGAAACCGCGGACCGCACCGCGTCGAGGTCGTAGCGGACGAGCAACGGCCGCCCGGCGCGGGACAGCCCGTGAAGCTGATCCGCTTCGTACCGCTCGCCGGTGATCGAGCATTCGAGATGCGTGACGAAGGTCTGGCGATCGGTCGTGAGGTTCTGGTTCATGAACTGACTTTCAAATCCTCCCCTGCAAGGGGAGGGGGACCAGCGCAGCTGGTGGAGGGGGCGTGCCGCGTTCGTAACGCTCGACGCAGGCCCCCGGCCGCAGATGTTACTCGGGAGGATATCCCCCTCCACCACCGACCAAGCGGTCGGCGGTCCCCCTCCCCGTTCCGGGGAGGATTCAGCCGGCCTTGGCGACGCCGACCATGGCGGGACGCAGCAGGCGGTCCTTGATCATGTAGCCTGCCTGCATCTCCTGGACGATCGTCCCGGCCGGCTGGTCGCTGGGCACTTCGAGCATCGCCTGGTGCTTGTTCGGGTCGAGCATCTGGCCCTCCGCGGCGATCTTGGTGATGCCGTGGCGCTGGAACACACTTTCCAGCTCGCGACCGGTCGCTTCGAGCCCCGTGACGAGCCCCTTCATCTTGTCGTCCGCACGCAGGTCAGCCGGGATCGCCGACAGGCCGCGCGAGAGATTGTCTGCAACCGACAGCACGTCGCGCGCGAACGCCGTCGCGGCATAGGCGCGGGCGTCCTGCGCTTCCTTCTCGGCGCGGCGGCGGACGTTCTGGATCTCGGCCTGCGCGTAGAGGACGTTCTGCTTGGCTTCGGCGAGCTGGTTCTCGAGCTCGGCGACGCGGTCGTTCGAGGCCACCTCAGGTGCGGCTTCAGCGGTCTCTTCGCGCAGGTCTGCAGGCGTGTTCTGGTCGATGTCGGACATGGTTTTCCCTATAAATTGGGCCGGCTCAACCCATCAACCGGGCGAGCGTTGCAGCCGTGAAATCCACCATGGGCACGACGCGCGCATAGTTCAACCGCGTCGGGCCTATGACACCGACCACGCCAACCACCCGACCGTCCAATCCGCGGAAGGGCCTGGCGATCACCGAAGACCCTGACAACGCGAACAATTTTGTCTCCGCGCCGATGAAAATCCGCGTCGAATCTCCGGCCCGCGCGCTGTCCAAAAGCGATGCGACTTCCTGCTTTCCCTCGAGATCGTCGAGCAGGTCGCGGACCCGGTCGAGATCGGCGGCGGCGGCGGCATCGATCAGCCGCCCCTGCCCGCGCACGATCAGCACCGGGCGGCGATCGGCATCCTCGCTCCACACCGCGATCCCGCGCTCGACCAGCGTCCGCGCCGCGCCGTCGAGCGCCGCCTGCCCGTCCGCCAGCTCGCGCTCGATCCGGGTCCGTGCATCCGCCAGCGTCAGCCCGCCGAGCGTCGCCGACATGTAGTTGCCCGCCTCGATCAGCGCGGACGGCGACATGCCCTTCGGCAGCGCGATCACGCGATTTTCGACCGAGCCATCCTCGCTGACCAGTACCGCCAGCGCCTGTTCGGGCGACAGCGCGACGAACGCGATCTGGCGCAACTTCAGTTCGCGCTTGGGCACCATGACCAGCCCCGCGCAGGCCGACAGCCCGGAGAGCGCAAGCGTGGTCGCGGCGAGTGCCTCCTCGACCGGACCACCGACGCCGGCACGCGCCTCGATCGTCTGGCGCTCCTCGAACGACGGTTCCATCGCCTGCATCATGCCGTCGACGAACAGCCGCAGGCCCCGGTCGGTCGGCATGCGCCCAGCGCTGGTATGCGGGCTGGCGAGCAACCCCAAACCTTCAAGCTCCCCCATCACGCCGCGAATCGACGCGGGGGAGAGGCTCAGCCCAGTCAGCTGCGCGATCGTCTTCGACCCGACCGGCGTGCCGCTGGCGAGATAGCTGTCGACCACCGCACGAAAAATGTCGCGCGCGCGATCGGTCAGTTCGGTGACGGGGGGCGTGGCCATCGCTTTGATCTAGGCTGGCGAGCGGGAATGCGAAAGGCTAGGCAGCGGCAATTACTCACACCCCGTTCGTGTCGAGTAGGGGTCGAGCGAAGTCGAGAACCCGTATCGAGGTACATGTCCTTCGATACGCCATCTCGACACGCTCGATTGCTACTCGGGACGAACGGCAATTTGATTAGGAATATACTATGCGCCCATCCGGCCGCGCCCCAGACCAGATGCGTGCGATCACGATCGAGCCGCGCTTCACCAAGCATGCCGAGGGCTCCGTCCTGATCGGCTTCGGCGACACCAAGGTGCTCGTCACCGCCAGCGTCGAAGAGAAGGTGCCGCCGTTCATGCGCGGCAAGGGCGAAGGCTGGGTGACCGCGGAATACGGCATGCTCCCGCGCGCCACCAACACGCGCAACAACCGCGAGGCCGCCAAGGGCAAGCAGTCGGGCCGCACGCAGGAAATCCAGCGGCTGATCGGGCGTTCGCTCCGCGCCGTCGTCGACCTGAAGCTGCTCGGCGAGCTCCAGATCGTGATCGATTGCGACGTGATCCAGGCGGATGGCGGCACGCGCACCGCGTCGATCTCGGGCGGCTGGGTCGCACTACGGCTCGCGATCGACGGCTTGCTGGCAAGCGGCAAGCTGACCGCCGACCCGCTGACGCAGAAGGTCGCGGCGATCAGCTGCGGCATCTACCAGGGCAATCCGGTGCTCGACCTCGACTATATCGAGGATTCGGGCGCGGACGCGGATGCGAACTTCGTCCTGCTCGAAAACGGCAACATCGCCGAGGCGCAGGCGACCGCCGAAGGCGCGACCTATGACGAGGAGGCGCTGCTTCGCCTGCTGCGTCTCGCGCGGATCGGCTGCACGGACATCTTCGCGGCACAGGCGAAAGCCGTCACCAAGTGAGCGGCGAAGGCAAGGAACCGCAGGCGATCCGCAAGCTCCAGCCGGGCAAGCTGGTCATCGCCAGCCACAACAAGGGCAAGGTTCGCGAGATCGCCGCGTTGCTCGAAGGCCGCGGTCTCGAAGTCGTCTCGGCCGCCGAGCTCGACCTGCCCGAGCCGATCGAGACCGGCACGACCTTTTTTGCGAATGCCGAACTGAAGGCACGCTCGGCCGCCGACCTGTCGGGCTATCCCGCGCTCGCGGACGATAGCGGGCTGTGCGTCGATGCGCTGAACGGCGATCCGGGCGTCTACACGGCCGACTGGGCGGAGACGCCGAACGGTCGCGACTGGATGATGGCGATGCAGAAGGTTGAGGACGCGGTCGTCGCGAAGGGTCCGGATGCGACGCGTGGCGCGCATTTCGTCAGCGTGCTCGCGCTCGCATGGCCGGATGGTCACGTAGAATGGTTCGAGGGGCGTGCCGAGGGTACGCTCGTCTGGCCGCCGCGTGGGAATGTCGGCTTCGGGTATGACCCGGTGTTCGTGCCGCTGGGCTACGACCAGACCTATGCCGAATTGCCGCATGAGACGAAGAACGCGATCAGCCACCGGAACGAAGCGTTCAAGCTGCTCGAAGCGGCGGTCTTCTGATTTATTGATCCTCCCCCGGAAGGGGGAGGTGGCTGGCGCTTGCCAGACGGAGGGGGAGGAAGACGAAACCTCTGTTCCGTGTCCTCCCCCTCCGTCACCTGCGGTGCCACCTCCCCCTTGCGGGGGAGGATTGCAGACTAGCGAACGGTCGAACTCAAACCGGCCACGTCAGACGGCGATCAGCTGCTTCTCAGGCCACATCACCGCAGGCAAAGCCTCGAACGCCGGTTTCGCCAGCAGATACCCCTGGATATACCGCACGCCGAGACCCCGTAGCGCCTCGAACTCACCAAGAGTCTCGACCCCCTCGGCTATCACCGAAATCCCCAGCGCGGTGCACATCCGCAGCATCCCCTCGACGATCATCCGTCGCGGCAAGCTGGTGTCGATGTCGCGGATCAGTTCCATGTCGAGCTTGATGATGTCCGGCTGGAACCGCGCGAGCAAATTGAGCCCGGCATGTCCCGCGCCGAAATCGTCGAGCGCGGTGCCGAAACCCATCTTCTGGTAGGTCGCGATGATGTTCGCGACGTGCGCGGGATCGAGCATTTCCTCGTTCTCGGTGAACTCGAAGATGAGGCGATCGGTCGGCAGGCCGACCGCGCCCGCGGTCTTCAGCGTCAACTGGATGCACGCCGCCGGCGAATAGACCGCGTTCGGCAGGAAGTTGATCGACAGCCGCGCGGCCGTATCGAGCAAGCCGGCCTTCACCGAGGCCTCGATCGCGCGCACCCGGCATTGCTGATCGAACGCGTAGAGGTTCGCCGCATCGACCTGGGCCAGCACGCTCGCCGCCGACTGCCCTTCGGGGCCACGCACCAAGGCCTCGTAGGCGAAGACGGTCTCGGTCTCGATATCGACGATCGGCTGGAACGCCATCGAGAAGGCGAACGACAGGCCGGCGCCGTCACGGCAACCGGCACAACCGCCAGGACGACGAATATCGGGTTGGGGTACTGGTATCATCACAGCAGGTTAGCCGCCTATGGTTTAAAAAGTACGACCGTGACAGACACTGGCTGCCTATCCTGAATCAATAGGCGCGCTCGCCAAAGACGTTTCCGGGGGGCGAATAGCGGCACACCAGATAGTCGTCGGTCTTGTTGCTCGCCATCGCGCAACCGACCTGCGTCGAGCCGCGCCAGACGATCTGCGTGTAGTGCGCGACGTCCTCGAACTTGCCCGTACGGCTGAACCCGGGGGTCGGCTGGTTGATGAAATCGCGCTTCTCCGCGACCCAGTGGCCCATCATCTCGGTGTACGCATAGGCATAGCGCGTGCCGGTCCACAGGTTCTCGCCTTCGCGCGACATGCCTTGCGGTTGCGGCGCGTGCGCGAATTTCCGCGTGCGTGCCATCTCCTCGGCATAGGTGCGCGCGGTGGTCGCCAGCGCGTCGCTCCAGGTCAGCGGCGCCACGCCGACCGCGGCGCGAGCGGCGTTGTGGCCGTCCATCATCGCGGTCTTGAGCAGGCTCGCACCGCGCGGTGCCGGTGCCGTCGATTCGCGCGGCTCGACGACTCGCTCGGGGCCCGGCGCGCAACCTGCCAGCAACAGCGCCCCGGCGATCGCCAAACCCATCCGTGCCGTCATTGCGCTTCCTTCGGCCGCCCCGTGCGACCATATGCGCGAGATAATGCCCGTCTTCGAAACACCAAGCCCTAGCCCCCATCAAGCGGGTGATCTCGCGCTGTACGTCCATTGGCCGTTCTGCGTGTCGAAATGCCCGTATTGCGATTTCAACAGCCATGTCCGCGAAGAGGTGGACCAAGCGGCGTGGCGGGACGCACTGCTGATCGACCTCGCGCATGAGGCGCGGGTGTTGCCGGGGCGGAAATTGCAGTCGATCTTCTTCGGGGGTGGCACGCCGTCGCTGATGCCGCCGTCGACTGTCGCCGCTGTGCTGGATGCGGCGGAGAAGGCCTGGGGGTTCGCCGAGGGGATCGAGATCACGCTGGAGGCTAATCCGTCTTCGGTGGAGGCGGCGCGGTTTGGCGATCTGGCGCGCGCTGGAGTGAACCGCGTGTCGCTGGGGCTGCAATCGCTCGACGATACGGCACTGAAGTTTTTGGGGCGTGCGCATGACGTCGACGAGGGGCAAGCCGCACTGGCGACCGCGCAGAGCGTGTTTCCCCGCGTGAGTTTCGACCTGATCTATGCGCTGCCCGGCCAGCGGCTCGATGACTGGCGCGCCGAACTGGCGCGTGCGCTGAGCCTCGGGACGGAACATCTCTCGCTGTATCAGCTGACGATCGAGGCCGGCACGCGGTTCGCGACCGAGGCGCTGGCGGGGCGGATCGTGATCCCCGACGGTGATTCGGCCGCCGATCTGTTCGAGGCGACGCGCGCCGATACCGCCGCGGCTGGGCTTCCGGCGTACGAGACGTCGAACCATGCGCGGCCGGGGTCGGAAAGCCGGCATAATCTCGCTTACTGGCGGTACCAGGATTATGCCGGGATCGGGCCGGGCGCGCACGGACGACGCGGCGGGCTGGCGACGGTGCGGCGGAAGAAGCCGGAGAACTGGCTGGCCGCGATCGAGCGCAATGGCCACGGGATGGAGGTGGAGGATCCGCTGACGCCGTCGACGCGGGCTACCGAGGCTTTGCTGATGGGGTTGCGGTTGGCGGAAGGCGTGGATCTTGACCGGATAACGGGGCTGAACGCGGGCGTGGTACCGGTCGACCTGGCGGCGGTGGCTCGGCTGGAGGCGCTCGGCCTGATCGTGCATTCGCCGGGGCGGTTGCGGGTTACCGAGGCGGGTGCGCTACTCCTCGACGCGATCCTGCCGGAAATCGTAACGGCGTAAGGCATGCCCAACCAGGTCATTCCCGCGAAGGCGGGAACCCATACTGGCTAGCCGTGCGATAGGATCGCAACCGGCTGAGTATCTGGGTCCCCGCCTCCGCGGGGATGACTAATGCAGAAGGCCTTACTTCCCGAACCCGGCCGGTGCGGGCGAGACCACCGTGGTCGTGCCGGCGCGGATTTCCTTCACCTCGAGCGCGCGCTCGGCGACGTTGTCCTTGCCGAAGCGGAAGGCGCCATCGATGCCGGCGAAGCCGTCGCCGTCGCGCAGGCGGTTCACTGGGAACGGCGTGCCCGGCTTCCAGTCGCGCGCGATGCGAACCGTCAGCAGGACCGAGTCGTAACCAAGGCTCGACAGGCGGTATGGCCCTGCGCCGAACCGCGCGCGATATTTGGCGGCATATTGGCGGTACAGCGTGTCCGAAACGCTGGCGTACCACGCACCGGAGAGCGCTGGCTTGGCGGCGATCGCGGTGTCGGAGTTCCAGAGTTCGGTGCCGAGGATGCGCGTCGAAGCGCCGCTGCCACGCTTGACCATCGCCGCGGCCGAAGCCGCGGTGGCGCCACCGTCGGCGATCAGGACCGCATCATAGGGGGCTTTCGCCGCAAGCCGCGTGACGGCGCCGGAAATACCTCCGGGACCGCGCGCGTAGGTCTGGAGCGAGACAACTTGCCCGCCTGCGCCTTCGACCGCGCGGAGGAACGCGGTGGAGGCGCGCTCGCCGTACAGGCCGTTGGGGACGAGGCCGGCGAAGTTGCTGACGCCGCGCTCTTTAGCGAAGTCGACGACGCGCGCGATCGACTGGGTCGGGACATAGCCCATCAGATACGCGCCGTTGCCCGCCACGCCGAGATCGTTGGAGAAGCTCAGCACCGGAATGTTCGCGGCGCGCGCGATCGGTGCGACCGCGCGGACGTCGTCGGCGAGCAGCGGTCCGAGGATCAGCTGCGCGCCCTCGGCGATCGCGCGCTGCGCGGCGGCGGCGGCACCGGTCGCGGTGTCGTAGTTGGTGATCCGGACGCGCTGGTTCTGCGTGTCTAGCAGTGCGAGCATCGTCGCGTTGGCGATCGAGGTGCCGACACCCGCGTTGCTGCCCGACAGCGGCACGAGCAGCGCGACGCGGTTACGCTCCGCGTCGCGCGGGATGCCGGTCTCGACGCCGATGTTAGGGCGATCGACCGGACGGGTGGTCGGGCGCTGCTGCGACGGCTCGACCGGACCACGTGGGACGATCGTCTGGCACGCGCCGAGCAGGCCCGCCGCGGCAAGTATCGCCCATCGCCCGATGGTACGTGCGGATTGCCCTATCGTCGTCGCGTCTGCCATGACCGTCCCCATGAACCCTGAAACTCTTCTTGATCCCGGCCTCTACATCGTCGCGACCCCGATCGGCAATCTTGGCGATCTGTCGCCGCGCGCCGCCGACATCCTCCGCCGCGCCGACGTGATCGCGGTCGAGGACAGCCGCGTCACCGCCGGGCTGCTCCGCCACATCGGCACGAAGACGCCGATGGTGCCGTATCACGACCACAGCGCGGAAGGCGTGCGCCCGGCGCTGATCGCGCGGATGGCGACGCAGGCGGTGGCACTGGTGTCGGATGCGGGGACGCCGCTGATCTCCGATCCGGGGTTCAAGCTGGTGCGCGATGCACGGGCTGCGGGGCATCTGGTGGTGACGATCCCGGGGCCGTGCGCGGCGGTGGCGGCGCTGACGCTGGCGGGGCTGCCGACCGACCGGTTCCTGTTCGTGGGCTTCCTGCCGTCGAAGATGCACGCGCGGGCCGAGGCGATCGCGGAGGTAGCGACGATCCGCGCGACTCTGGTGATGTACGAGTCGGGGCCGCGGCTTGGGGCGTGCCTCGCGGCGCTGGCGGAAGGACTCGGCGACCGCGAGGCGGCGGTGACGCGCGAGATCAGCAAGAAGTTCGAGGAGGCGGTGACGGGAACGCTCTCGACGCTCGCCGCGCGCTATGCGGATGCGCCGCCAAGGGGGGAGATCGTGATCGTCGTCGCACCACCGGGCGAGGCTCCGCCGGCGAGTGCGGAGGACGGGGATGCCGCGCTGGTCGAGGCGTTGACGCGACTGTCGACGGGCCAGGCCGCTAGTGAGGTGGCGAAGGCTCTAGGGCTCGATCGGAAGGCGCTTTACGCGAGAGCGCTGGAATTGAAGCCGAAGGCCTGATCTCCCCTCCCGCTTGCGGGAGGGGTCGGGGGAGGGCATGCCACGGACGTGCCGCCCCCGCCCTCCCCTCACCCCTCCCGCAAGCGGAAGGGGAACACGCAGGACCGACAGGTTGCGGAAGCTACCGGCCGTCGCGGCGAGCGGCTGGCGGGGTGGTGGCTGCGCCTCAAGGGCTGGAGCATACTCGATCGCAGAGTCCGCACGCCCGCCGGAGAGGTCGACCTCGTCGCACGAAAGGGAAACCTGATTGCATTCGTCGAGGTAAAAACCCGCGCGACCGCCGCCGAACTCGACTTCGCGATCGACGAACGCCGCCTCGCGCGCGTTGCCGCAGCGGCCGAATACCTGATGCCGCGCTACGCCGGACCCGGCGACGATATCCGCGTCGACGTCATCCTGCTCGCCCCCGGCACGCGCCCGCGCCATATCGAGAATGCCTGGATCGGGTGACGCCGCCCGGTGACTTCGCGCCCGCCCGCGCCTACATGCGCTCGACCGAACAGAAGGAAGACGCATGAGCCTCACCGTCGCCGTCCAGATGGACCCGCTCGACAGCATCAACATCGCCGGCGATTCGACCTTCGCGCTGATGCTGTCCGCGCAGGACCGTGGTCATAAGCTCTTCCACTATTCCGCCGAGGACCTGAACTACCGCGACGGCAAGGTCTGGGCGAAGGCGCACCCCGTCACCGTGCAGCGCGTCGTCGGCGATCACTTCAGCGTCGGCGAGCCCGCGAACCTCGACCTCGGCGACGAAGCCGACGTCGTCCTCATGCGCCAGGATCCGCCGTTCGACCTCGGCTACATCACCGCGACGCACCTGCTCGAGCGGATCGCCGACAAGACGCTGGTCGTGAACGACCCTGCTCAGGTGCGGAACGCGCCAGAGAAGGTGTTCGTGCTCGACTATCCGCAGTTCATGCCGCCGACGCTCGTCACGCGCTCGCTCGACGAGGCACGGAAGTTTCTCGCGGAACACGGCGCGATCGTCATCAAGCCGCTGCACGGCAATGGCGGCAAGGCGATCTTCAAGGTCGAGTCGGACGGCGCGAACCTGTCGGCGCTGATGGAGGTCTTCAACATGACGTGGCGCGAGCCGCACATGGTGCAGGCGTTCCTCCCCGACGTGGCGAAGGGCGACAAGCGCATCGTGCTGATCGACGGCGAAGTCGCGGGCGCGATCAATCGGCTTCCGGGCGAGGGCGAGATCCGTTCCAACCTCGCGGTCGGCGGCTCGGCGGAGAAGTCGGTGCTGACCGACAAGGAGCGCGAGATCTGCGCGGTACTCGGGCCGGAACTGAAGAAGCGCGGGCTGTTGTTTGTTGGGATCGACGTGATCGGCGGCACCTGGCTGACCGAGATCAACGTCACGTCGCCGACCGGGATCGTCGCGATCTCGAACTTCGATGGGACCGATGTTGCGGGCATGATCTGGGATGCGATCGAGGCGAAGGTCGCGGCGCGGTAGGCGGACAGGATACCACCCCGGCGAAGGCCGGGGCCCAATTGGAAAGGTCGTAGTAACGGAGCGCCGTCCTCCGTCATGACCGTCCCCCAATTGGGCCCCGGCCTTCGCCGGGGTGGTGTGATGTCGACGGAACCCATCCGGCATCCCGGCAGTATGTGATACCCATGACCGAATTCATCCTCGATCTCATCGCCTGGGGCGGATATTTCGGTATCTTCCTGTTGATGGCGCTCGAGAATATCGTCCCCCCGGTGCCGTCCGAAGTCATCATGGGGCTCGGTGGCATGGCCGTCGCGCGCGGCGACATGAGCGTCGTGCCGCTGATCGCCTGGGGCACCGCGGGCTCGGTCGTCGGCAATTACTTCTGGTATTATATCGGCCGCAACATCGGCTACGAGCGCTTCCGCCCGTTCATCGAGCGCAACGGCCGCTGGCTGACGATGGAATGGTCGGACGTCGAGAAGATCCACCGCTTCTTCATGAAGCGCGGCGGGTGGGTAATATTCGTGTTCCGGTTCATGCCGACCTTCCGCACCGTCATCTCGCTCCCAGCGGGGATGACCCGCATGCCGATCTGGCAGTTCGTGATCTGGACCGCGGCGGGCAGCGCGATCTGGAACACCGTGCTCACCTATGCCGGCATCCTGCTCGGCTCGCACTTCGAGGAACTCGATCGCTATGTCGGGCCCGTCGCGGTGGCGACGTTCGTGGTGATCATCATCGGCTATGGCTGGCGCGTGCTGACCTGGAAGCCGAAGGGCTAGACCCCGCCATGCGGATGGGCGTTGCGATATACGTCCATCAAATGCGCCGCATCGACCTGCGTATAGACCTGCGTCGAACTCAGGCTCGCATGGCCGAGCAACTCCTGCAGCGCGCGCAGATCCGCCCCCCGCCCCAGCAAATGCGTCGCGAAACTATGGCGCAGCGCATGCGGCGTCGTCCGGTCGCCAAGCCCCAGTCGAGCCCGCGCCGACTGCACCGCGCGGCGGATCATTACCGGGGACAATGCCCCCCCTTTCGCGCCCCGAAACAGCGGTTCGTCGCGCGCAACCGGCCACGGCGTCTGCGCGGCATAGGCCTCGATCGCCGTACGAACCTGCGGCAGCAAAGGCACTACACGCGTCTTGGCACGCTTGCCCGTCACCCGGATCGTCTCGCCGAGAGGCAGGATATCGCCCCGCAACGTCAGCGCCTCGCCGATCCGCAGCCCGGCGCCGTACAACAACATCAAAACCGCCCAGTCGCGCGCGCCGATCCACGGCTCGGCGGCATCGTCGGCCACTTCCTCCGCCAGCGCGACCACCTCCGCGGGCGAGATCGGCCGCGGCACGCCCGCCTTCACGCGCGGCCCGCGCATCAGCGGTTGCTCGGCGCCTTCGTTCGCCCAGGCGAGGAACCCGCGCACCGCCGACAACTCACGCGCCGCCGACGCATTGCCCAGTCCGGCCTCCCGCCGTTGCGCCAGATAGGCCCGCAGGTCGGTTGTCGTCACCCGCACCAGCGCCCGGCGGTCGATCCGCTCCCCCCAATGCCCGACGAGGAACGCCGTCAACCGCTCCGCGGACGCCCGGTATGCCCGCACGGTATGGACCGACCGCCGACGATCGCGCGCAAGATGATCGGCCCAAAGCATCGACGGGGGCAGGACTTCGCTAGATACCATCGTTGGACAGTAACGCGTTCCTTCGGCAAAGAAAATTAACCCCCGTCACGATATTGAGTGCCATGCCCCCCGCAGATCTCCTGTCCAACATCTTTACCGATGAAACCCGGCGAGTCGCCGCGCTTCACGCGCTGGCGTTGCTCGACACCGAGCCGGAACGCGAATTCGATGCGCTGGTCTCGTTGGCGGCGGAAATGCTCGGTTGCCCGACGGCACTGATGACTCTAGTCGACAGCGATCGACTGTGGATCAAGGCGGCGGCAGGCGGCGAACGCGGCGAGATCAGCCGCGACATCGGCATGTGCGCCTACACGATCCAGAACGATGACCCGCTCGTCATCGAAGACCTCGACGCCGACCCGCGGTTTTCGAAGAACCCTCTGGTCATGGCGGAGCGGGGCGCGCGCTTTTATGCCGGCGCGGCGATCCACGCGATCGACGGCGATGGCGAACGTCACGCGGTCGGCACGATATGCGTCATCGATACGTCGCCCCGCAGTTTGAACAAGGCCGGCCGCCGCGCGCTGATGCACCTGGCGACGCTCGCGGAAGCTGCGATCGCGGCACGCTCCGCCGCGAACCAGGCGATCGCGATCGCCACCACGGCCGATCGACAAGCCGCCGCGCTCGAGCGCCAGGACCGGATCTTCCGCCAGGCGGAGCGGATGGCGGCGATGGGATCGTGGCGTACGTCGCTCGACCACGAACATATGGCGTGGTCGGACGGCGTCTTTCATATCTACGGCCTGCCGGTCGGGCCGGTGCCGGAAATGGACATTGCGATGGGCTTCTACCCGCCGCACGCCCGGGACAAGCTGACCACCGCGATGACGCTGACCCTGGAAACCGGTATGCCGTTCGACATCGAGGTCGACTTTACGACCGCGCAGGGCGAGCCGCGCCGCGTGCGCGTTCTGGGCGAGCTCGAGAACGACGCCGGGACGACGGTCGGCTTCGTCGGCGTATTCCAGGACGTGACCGAGCGGCATGCCCTCGAAACCACGTTACGGCGAACCGCCGACACTGATTCCCTGACGGGAATCGCCAACCGTGCCGCGTTCGATCGCGCGCTCGATGCGGCGATGACCCGCGCTCACGCCGATGGCACGCCGCTGTTGCTGGCATTGGTCGATCTCGACGGGTTCAAGGCGATCAACGACACGCTCGGGCATACCGCTGGCGACGACGTGCTGCGCGGCGTTGGCCGGGAATTGCAGGCGCGGTGGCTGATGGGCAGTTTCGTCGCGCGCCTTGGCGGCGATGAGTTTGCGGTGCTGATCGAGAACCCCGCGCTCGTTACGATGCCAGCGCAGATTTGCGCACGGCTGGAGGAATCGCTGCGGTTTCCCATCGCCATGAACGGGCTGGCAATGGTCAGCGCCGGGACGGTCGGCATCGCCGCTCTGGCACCCGACTGCCACTCGATCCGCGATTTCGTCCACCGCGCGGACACGGTGTTGTACCAGGCCAAGCGTGCCCGGGTTGGCGAACGCCGACGGACCGACCGACGAAGCGCTGCCTAAAACGGTTCACGCGGAGTCGATCCGTCCCCATATACCGACACGATGTCGTCCCGCGCCCGTGTCCTGATCCTCAACGCCGCCCTCGGGCCGCTCGACTACCGCGTGCCCGCTGGCATGAGCGTCGAGCCAGGGTCGGTCGTGGTCGCGCCGCTTGGGCCGCGGCAGTTGCTCGGCGTGGTGTGGGAGGCTGAACGGATGCCGTCCGACGCGGAGGTCGGCGACAACCGGTTGCGCAACCTGCTCGCCGTCGCGGACGTACCGCCCTTGGGTGCGCCGTTGCGGCGGCTGGTCGAGTGGACCGCGGATTATTACCTCGCGCCCGCGGCCTCGGTGTTGCGGATGACGCTGGCATCGACCTCGGCGCTGGAGGGTGCGCGGACGGCTGTCGAATATCGTTCCACCGGGGTGGTGCCGCCCCGCCTGACGCCCCAGCGTGAGCAGGCATTGGAGCGGATCGGTGATCGGCAGGGCCTGATCCGTGAGCTCGCCACGCTGGCGGAGGTCAGCGACGCAGTGATCCGCGGGCTGGTGAAGGTCGGCGCGATCGAGGCGGTCGAGGTGAGCATCGACGTCCCCTACCCCGTGCCCGATCCGTCGCATCACGAGCCGACGCTGTCCGAGGACCAGCGCGCAGCGGCGGATGCCTTGGTGGCGGGAGTGGCGGAGCACGCGTTCCACCCGACCTTGCTCGACGGCGTTACGGGCTCCGGCAAGACCGAGGTGTATTTCGAAGCGGTCGCGCAGGCGATCCGCGATGGTCGGCAGACGTTGGTGCTGCTCCCCGAGATCGCGCTGACCGAGCCGTTCCTCAAGCGCTTCCACGACCGCTTCGGGTGCGAGCCGATCGCGTGGCATTCGGGGCTGCGCTCGACTCAGCGGCGCAGGGCTTGGCGAGCAATCGCCAGCGGTGAGGCGCTGGTAACGGTGGGTGCACGGTCCGCATTGTTCTTGCCGTACCGCGACCTCGGGCTGATCGTCGTCGACGAGGCGCACGAGACCAGCTTCAAGCAAGAAGAGGGCGTGCATTATCACGCGCGCGACGTGGCCGTGATGCGGGGGAAGTTCGAGGGGTGTCCGGTCATCCTCGCTTCCGCGACGCCGGCGATCGAGACGCGGCAGCAGGTGGTGACCGGACGTTACGCGGAGTTGAAGCTGCCGGGCAGGTTCGGTGCGGCGGAGATGCCGACCATCGAGCCGATCGACCTGATCAAGGAACCGCCCGAGCGCGGTCGCTGGCTGGCGCCGCGTCTGGTGAAGGCGATGCAGGCGACGCTGGAGCGCGGCGAGCAGTCGCTGCTCTTCCTCAACCGGCGGGGGTATGCGCCGCTGACCTTGTGCCGGACGTGCGGGCATCGGTTCCAGTGCCCGAACTGTACCGCGTGGATGGTCGAGCACCGCCTAACGCGAAGGCTGGCGTGCCATCATTGCGGCCATGCCGAACCGACGCCGCGCGTGTGTCCGGAATGCAAGGGTGAGGATACGCTGGTTGCCTGCGGGCCGGGGGTCGAGCGGATCGCTGATGAGGTGACGGCGCTGTTCCCCGAGGCGAAGACGGCCGTGGTGACCTCGGACACGATCTGGTCGCCTGCCAAGGCGGCTGAGTTCGTCGGGCGGATGGAGGTTGGCGACATCGACATCGTCGTCGGCACGCAGCTAGTGACGAAGGGCTATCACTTCCCCAACCTGACGTTGGTGGGCGTGGTCGACGCGGACCTCGGTCTGGACGGTGGCGATCTCCGTGCGGCCGAACGCACCTTCCAGCAGATCCGGCAGGTGTCGGGGCGTGCTGGCCGTGGCGAGAAGCCGGGGCACGTGTTCATCCAGACGCACAGCCCCGGCGCGCAGGTCATGCAGGCGCTGATCACCGGCGATGCGGATGCGTTCTACGCGGCGGAGACCGACGCGCGGAAGGATGCGGGGGCGCCACCGTTCGGACGCTATGCGGCGATAG
The DNA here is from genome assembly GCF_900115295.1 of Sphingomonas sp. OK281. Taxonomy (GTDB): domain Bacteria; phylum Pseudomonadota; class Alphaproteobacteria; order Sphingomonadales; family Sphingomonadaceae; genus Sphingomonas. Next base: position 212,679 of record NZ_FOVZ01000004.1, read on the forward strand.
TGGTGTCGTCGGAGGACCAGTCTTGCGCGCACGATACGGCCAAGTTGGTGGGGCGAAGTGCGCCCGAGGTCGAGGGGATGCACGTCTATGGCCCCGCGCCGGCGCCGCTGGCGATGTTGCGCGGGCGGCATCGGTATCGGCTGCTGGTCCATGCGCGGCGGGCGCTGGATGTGCAGGATGTTATCCGGGAATGGCTTGGGAAGCTGGACTGGCCGTCGAGGGTTCGGGTGACGGTCGACGTCGACCCGTATAATTTCTTGTAGCGCTAGGGCTCAACCTAAGCGCGTACCAGCGCCGCAATGAGTATCATTTGCCTCGGAGAATACCACCACCCCGGCGAAGGCCGGGGCCCAGTTGGGAGGCAGCGGTGATCAGCGTTGCGCTTCCTCACCTTGACCTTTCCACCTGGGCCCCGGCCTTCGCCGGGGTGGTATTAGGTACCGAGGTAGTGTGTTCACCTGCGAAGGCGGGTGCCCAGTCTGGATCCCCGCCTTCGCGGGGAAACAATCTTCGGTCAGTTAGGTGCGCTTACTCGCCAGCGTGTTCGGCGAGGACGGTCAGGCCCTTGGCGTTGACCTCGGCGAAACCGCCCTTGATCGCGATGATCTCGGGGGTGCCGTTCTGCGTGCGGTATACCTGCACACCGCCGTCGCGGACCGTCGACATGAAGGGCGCGTGGCCTTCGAGGACGCCGAAATCGCCTTCGGTTCCGGGAACGACGACCATGTAGACCTCCTCCGAGCGGACGAGCTTTTCTGGCGTGACGAGTTCGAAATGCAGCATCTTGTTCGCCTTCTCCCTTTCCCCTGCGGGGAGAGGGTCGGGGTGAGGGGCAGTACCGGGCGAGGCGCTCGTGGCGACCCCTCACCCCAACCCTCTCCCCGGAGGGGAGAGGGAGTCAGGTCGGCTTACGCTTCCGCGGCCATTTTCTCGGCCTTGGCGACGGCTTCGTCGATGCCGCCGACCATGTAGAACGCGGCCTCGGGGAGATGATCATACTCGCCCTCGACCACCGCCTTGAACGACCGGACCGTATCCTCGAGCTGGACGAACTTGCCGCTGATGCCGGTGAAGACCTCGGCAACGTGGAACGGCTGGCTCAGGAACTTCTGGATTTTCCGCGCACGCTGGACGGTGAGCTTATCTTCTTCCGACAGCTCGTCCATGCCAAGAATCGCGATGATGTCCTGCAGCGACTTGTACTTCTGCAACGTCGACTGAACGGCGCGTGCGGTATCGTAATGCTCCTGGCCGACGACGCGTGGCTCGAGCAGACGGCTCGTCGAATCGAGCGGATCGACCGCCGGGTAGATGCCCAGCTCGGAGATCGCACGGTTGAGGTTGGTCGTCGCATCGAGATGCGCGAACGACGTTGCAGGCGCCGGATCGGTAAGATCGTCGGCCGGCACGTACACCGCCTGCACCGAGGTGATCGACCCCTTGTTGGTCGACGTGATGCGCTCCTGCAGCGCGCCCATGTCGGTCGACAGCGTCGGCTGATAGCCCACTGCCGACGGGATGCGGCCGAGCAGCGCCGAAACCTCTGCGCCAGCCTGCGTGAAGCGGAAGATGTTGTCGACGAAGAACAGCACGTCCTGGCCTTCGACGTCGCGGAAATACTCGGCGATCGTCAGGCCCGACAGCGCGACGCGTGCACGCGCGCCTGGCGGCTCGTTCATCTGGCCGAACACGAGCGCGACCTTCGAGCCCTCCGACTGCGGATTGCCGTCGGCATCCTTGGCGATGACGCCTGCGTCAAGGAACTCGTGGTACAGATCGTTGCCCTCGCGGGTACGCTCGCCGACGCCCGCGAATACCGACGTGCCGCCATGACCCTTGGCGATATTGTTGATCAGCTCCTGGATCAGCACGGTCTTGCCGACGCCGGCGCCGCCGAACAGGCCGATCTTGCCGCCCTTCGCATACGGCGCGAGCAGATCGATGACCTTGATGCCGGTGACCAGAATCGCGCTCTCGGTCGACTGGTCGACGAACAGCGGTGCCGAGGCATGGATCGGGGCGGTCGTCTCTGCGCCGACCGGACCACGCTCGTCGATCGGCTCGCCGATGACGTTGAGAATGCGGCCGAGCGTCTTCGGGCCGACCGGCACGCGGATCTGCGAGCCGGTATCGGTGACGGTCTGGCCGCGGGTCAGACCCTCGGTGGCGTCCATCGCAATCGTGCGAACGGTGTTCTCGCCGAGATGCTGCGCAACTTCGAGCACGAGCCGGTTGCCGTTGTTATCGGTTTCGAGCGCCGACAGAATGGCGGGCAAATTGTCGGGGAAATGCACGTCGACGACCGCACCGATGACCTGCGAGATGCGGCCGGTGTTGTTCGTGGCCTTGGGGGCGAGCGTGGTTCCGAGGGTCTCTGGGGCGGTTGCCATTGTCTGCTTCCTTGGACTTACTTGAGCGCTTCGGCGCCCGAGATGATTTCGACCAGCTCGGTCGTGATCGCGGCTTGGCGGGTACGGTTATACTGGATCGAGAGGCGCGTGATCATGTCGCCGGCGTTGCGCGTGGCGTTGTCCATCGCGTTCATGCGCGAGCCCTGCTCCGACGCGGCGTTTTCGAGCAGCGCACGGAAAATCTGGATCGCGACGTTGCGCGGCAGGAGATCGGCGAGGATCGCTTCCTCGTCGGGCTCGTACTCGACCACGGCTTCGGCCGGCGCACCCGGCTTGGCTTCCGCACCGGGGATCGTCGACAACGGAATCGGGATGATCTGGATACCGGTCGGGACCTGCACCAGCGCCGACACGAACTTCGCGTAGAACAGGTGCGCGACGTCGAACTGGCCTTCACCGAAGCGCTTGATCAGGTCCTCGGAGATTTCCTGCGCATCGCTGAACGCGAGCCGCTTGATCTGGCCCATCTCGTGATCGGCGAGGATATCGTTCGGGAAGAAGCGCTTGATCACGCGCCCCTTCTTGCCGGCGACGTAGAACTTCACGGTCTTGCCGGCCGCGATCAGTTCCTCGGCCTTGCGGCGCGCCGCGCGGACGATGTTGGTGTTGAACGCGCCGGCGAGGCCACGCTCCGACGTCGCAATGACGATCAGGTGGACCTGGTCCTTGCCGGTGCCCGCGAGGAGCGGCGACGCGCCCGGCGCGATGCCGACGCGCCCTGCGAGGCTCGCCATCACCGCTTCGAGCCGCTCGGCATACGGACGACCGGCGACCGCCGCGTCCTGCGCACGGCGCAGCTTCGCAGCGGCGACCATCTTCATCGCCTTGGTGATCTTCTGCGTCGACTTCACCGAGCCGATGCGGATCTTGAGGGCCTTAAGTGATGCCATCTTCTCTTCCTGCTCCCTCGCTCCTCACAGAGGAGGGTCGGATTACACGCTCTGCTCCCTCTCCCCGTCGGGGAGAGGGTCGGGGTGAGGGGCAGTTGCAAAGCGCAACGCCCGGTACAACCCCTCACCCCAACCCTCTCCCGCAGGGGAGAGGGAGTTAATCAGGCAAACGTCTTCGCGAACGCTTCGAGCGCTGCCTTCAGCTTGTCCTTCGCCTCGTTACCCAGGTCGCGGGTATCGCGGATCAGCTTCAGCACGTCGGCATGGTTCGCACGCATGTCGGCCAGCAGCGCCTGCTCGTAGCGGGTCACGTCGGCGACCGGCACCTTGTCGAGATAGCCGCTGGTGCCGGCGAAGATCGACACCGTCTGCTCTTCGAACGGCAGCGGCGAGAACTGCGCCTGCTTCAGCAGCTCGGTCAGGCGCGCGCCGCGGTTAAGCAGCTTCTGCGTCGACGCATCGAGATCCGACCCGAACTGCGCGAACGCCGCCATCTCGCGGTACTGCGCCAGCTCGAGTTTGATCGAGCCCGATACCTTCTTCATCGCCTTGGTTTGAGCGGCCGAACCGACGCGCGACACCGACAGGCCGACGTTGATCGCCGGACGCACACCCGAGAAGAACAGGTCGGTCTCGAGGAAGATCTGGCCGTCGGTGATCGAGATCACGTTGGTCGGGATGTACGCCGAAACGTCGCCCGCCTGCGTCTCGATGATCGGCAGCGCGGTCAGCGATCCGCCGCCATTCGCGTCCGACATCTTCGCCGCACGCTCGAGCAGGCGGCTGTGCAGATAGAACACGTCGCCCGGATACGCTTCACGGCCGGGAGGACGACGCAGCAGCAGCGACATCTGGCGATACGCGACCGCCTGCTTCGACAGATCGTCGTAGCAGATCAGTGCGTGCATGCCGCGATCGCGGAAATACTCGCCCATCGCGACGCCGGTGTACGGTGCGAGATACTGGAGCGGCGCAGGGTCCGACGCGGTCGCGGCGATGACGATGGTATATTCCATCGCGCCGTTCTCTTCGAGCGTCTTGACCAGCTGAGCAACGGTCGAGCGCTTCTGGCCGATCGCGACATAAACGCAATACAGCTTCTTCGACTCATCGTTGCCGGCGTTGGCGATCTTCTGGTTGATGAACGCGTCGATCGCGACGGCGGACTTGCCGGTCTGGCGATCGCCGATGATCAGCTCGCGCTGGCCACGACCGACGGGGACGAGCGCGTCGATCGCCTTGAGGCCGGTCTGGACCGGCTCGCTGACCGACTGGCGCGGGATGATGCCCGGCGCCTTCACTTCGACGCGGCTGCGCTCGGTGGTGTGGATCGGGCCCTTGCCGTCGATCGGGTTGCCGAGGCCATCGACCACGCGGCCGAGCAGCTCCTTGCCGATCGGCACGTCGACGATCGTGCCGGTGCGCTTGACGATGTCGCCTTCCTTGATCTCGGAATCGCTCCCGAAGATCACGACGCCGACGTTATCGGCCTCGAGGTTGAGCGCCATGCCCTGCACGCCGTTCGAGAATTCGACCATCTCGCCGGCCTGGACGTTGTCGAGGCCGAAGATGCGCGCGATGCCGTCGCCGACGCTCAGCACCTGGCCGGTCTCGCTGACCTGGGCCTCGGTGCCGAAATTGGCGATCTGATCCTTGATGATCTTCGAGATTTCTGCGGCGCGGATATCCATTAGCTTAGCCCTTCATCGCGTGCGCGAGAGTGTTGAGACGCGTCTTGATCGACGAATCGATCATCTGGCTGCCGACGCGGACGACGAGTCCACCCAGCAACGATGGGTCGACGCTGAGGTCGACGGAAACTTCGCGGCCGACCCGCTGGCGGAGCTGATGCTTCAGCTCGATCACCTGCTCGTCGGTCAGCGGATGCGCGGACGTCACCTCGGCCGCGATCTCGCCGCGATGCTGCGCGGCAAGTGTCCGGAATGCCTTGATGATCTTCGGCAACGCGCCCAGCCGGTGGTTCTCGGCGAGGACGCCGAGGAAGCTCTTGGTGGTCGCATCGACGCCGAGCTCGTCGGCGACTGCGGAGACCGCCTTCACCGCCGCGCCACGCGACACCATCGGGCTCACTGTCAGATTGCGGAAGTCGTCCGACTGCGCGAGCGCGTCGCGCACGTTCGCCAGGCTCGACTCGACCGCGTCGATCGTCTTCGCGTCACGCGCGAGTTCGAACAGGGCCAGCGCATAACGCCCGCCTAAGCTCGCTTGAATACCGCCGGATGTCTCCACGGAACCTCTATCCTCGCCTGCAACGAATAACCGACCCAAAGGAAGAGAGGGCGCGAAAGCACCTCTCCTGGGACGCGGCGCGGTTAGCATCGGGTTGTCGGATTGGCAACCCGGCGGGAGGGTCAGGGGGACGGGTTTGTGACTGTTTTGTCATTGATCGAGGGTTGGAAGGGCCCGACCCCACCCCTCCCTGTCATCCCCGCGCAGGCGGGGATCCATATCCTCCGAACCCGGCGCTTTCACCGCACGGCCTGCCACTATGGCTTCCCGCCTCCGCGGGAATGACGGTATTGGGCAGACGTTACGACCAATCGACGAGGACGAGAGAATGACCGGCACGATGGAAACGATGACCATGTCCGACGGCGCGACTGTCGCGGTCTATCACGCGCAGCCGACCGGCGAGCGTCGCGGCGGCCTCGTGCTAGTGCAGGAGATCTTCGGCGTAACCGACCACATCCGCGACCTCTGCGACGAGTACGCGGCCGACGGTTACGAGGTCCTCGCCCCCGCGCTGTTCGACCGCGAGCATCCCGGCTTCGAAGCGGAGTATACGGGCGAAGGCTTCGCGCGCGGCGTCGAACTCGCGCGGCAACTGCACCCGTTCGACCTGTCGCTGAAGGACGTCCAGACCTGCATCGACACGCTCGCGTCCGCCGGCCCGGTGTTCGTCGTCGGCTATTGCTATGGCGGCTCGATCGCGTGGTTCGCCTCTACCAAGCTCACCGGCGTGGCGGCGGCGAGCGGCTATTATGGCAGCATGATCCCGGCGTCGGCGGACGAGGAACCGAAGGTGCCGGTCATCCTCCACTTCGGCCGCCATGACGATCATATCCCGATGGACGGCGTCGAGCAGGTCATCGCCAAGGATTGGCCGAACGCGACGGTGTATGTCTACGAAGCGGGCCACGGCTTCAATTCGGACCGGCGGAAGGATTACCACGAGCCGAGTGCGGACCTGGCGAAGCAGCGCACGCTGGAGTTGTTCCGCGCGAATGGGGGCTGATCGACCGGCCGCATCCCGCAACCGATACCACCCCGGCGAAGGCCGGGGCCCAATTGGAAAGGTGGCAATAATTGAGGGACGCGCTCCGTTAGCAATGTCCCCCAATTGGGCCCCGGCCTTCGCCGGGGTGGTGGCTCTGATAGGGCCCACACAATAAGGCCGTCGGCACCGGTTGGCGCTAAAGACGCTAAGGCAGTCCCCGCTTCCTTGTTCTCCCGCGAAGGCGGGAGCCCAGTCTGGATCCCCGCCTTCGCGGGGAAACAACTTGGGGAGTTAAGCCCTCAAATCACTCCCCCGGAAAATCGGCTCCAAGGCTATCCGCCTTATGAGCCTCGATCTCCTTCAGCCTCTCGGCCAGCTTCTTGGTCACCGCATCATACCCCCAAGCCCCCAACACCAGGTGCCGCGGCGGGTTCGCATTCTCGGTCAGCGCAATCATAGCTTCACCAGCCCGCACCGGATCGCCCGCCTGCGTCCCGCTAACCTCGCGCGTCCCATCCAGCCGCTTGCCCGCCGTATCGGCGTAGTCCGCGATCTTCACCGGCGTCTGCTTCAGCGAACGCCCAGCCCAATCCGTCCGGAACGGCCCCGGCTCCACGCACGTCACGTCGATCCCAAGCGGCTTAACCTCCGCCAGCAACGCGTCGGACCAACCCTCGACCGCATGCTTCGACGCGGCATAATAGCCCGAGCCCGGAAATCCGACCTGACCAGCAACCGACGTGATGTTGATGATATTGCCGCTCTTTTGCGCACGCATCACCGGCAGCACGGCCCGCGTAAGCGCAAACAACCCAAACACGTTCGCATCGAACTGCGCGCGAATCTCGGACTCGACGCCCTCCTCGACCGACGCCTGATAGCCATAGCCCGCATTGTTCACGAGCACGTCGATCCGTCCGAACTTGGCCTTGGCCTGCGCGACCGCATGGTCGATCTGCGCCTGCTCCGTCACGTCGAGCGACAGTGCGAGCGCACGATCCTCGGCGCCTTCCGCCAGATCCGCGACGCGATCAGCATCCCGCGCAGTAACCACCGCACGCCAACCGCGCGCAAGCACGAGCTTAGCGAGTTCGCGACCGAAACCGGTCGAGCAGCCGGAAATGAACCAGACGGGCGTGTCGGAGGCCATGAGACATCTTTCGTTAGGGGGTATGCACGGAAGAACGGCCGGACCGCCGATTGGCTCCGCTTTGACCGCAAGCCGCGGGATGCGCGCGCGTCGCGACCGGCTATACCGGTCCAATGAGCATCGCCCCCGACACCGAAACCGCCTGGACCGCGTTCGAAGCCCGCGACCGCGCGTGGGACGGCCGGTTCGTCGTCGGCGTGAAGACCACCGGCATCTACTGCAAGCCAAGCTGCCCCGCGCGCCACCCAAAGCGCGAGAACGTCACCTTCCACCCCGATCCGCCGAGCGCCCGCGCCGCCGGCTTCCGCGCGTGCCTGCGCTGCACCCCGGACCAAGTCGGCCGCGACCGCATCGCCGTCGCCGCCGCGGTCTCGCTGCTCGAAGCCGCCGAAGACCGCCTCTCGCTAGACGAGGTCGCCGCCAGAGTCGGCTACGCGCCGCATCATTTCCACCGCCTGTTCAAGCGCGCCACCGGCGTCACCCCGGCCGCCTACGCGCGTGCGCTCCGCACCGGCCGCACGGCCAGCGCCCTATCGGAGGACTCGACCGTGACCGAAGCGATCTACGACGCCGGCTATTCCGCCCCCAGCCGCTTTTACGAAGCCGACGCGAAGCGGCTCGGCATGCCCCCCAGCGCCTGGGCACGCGGCGGCGAAGGCGTCACGATCCGCTGGACCACTGCCGGCACGAGCTTGGGCACGCTGTTCGTCGCCGCCACCGAAAAGGGCCTGTGTCGCGTATCGTTCGACGAAGACGCGGACGAACTCCATCGCCGCTTCCCTAACGCCACGATCGAACCCAGCGACGAAGCCCTCGCGGACCTGGCGGCGCAAGTCGTCGCAGCCGTGGAATCCCCCGACCGCGACCAAGACCTCCCGCTAGACGTCCGCGGCACCGCCTTCCAGGAAGCGATCTGGCAAGCCCTACGCACCATCCCGATCGGCGAAACCCGAACCTACAGCGAACTCGCGGCCCTGGCCGGCCGCCCCGCCGCGGTTCGCGCAGCCGGCACCGCATGCGGCCAAAACCCCGTATCGATCGTCATCCCCTGCCACCGCGCCCAGCGCATCGGCGGCGCGCTCGGCGGCTATGCCTACGGGCTGGACCGCAAGCGCGCGCTACTCGCGACCGAAGCTCAGCGCGCAGACTTGCAGGAATAAACCAGCTTCTCGTTCGGCAGCGGCGGCAATACCGCACGCACCGCAGCCTGCTGCCCCGCAAGCCGACCCAACGCCGCCTCATCCATGTTGCACACGTTCGGCACGACGCCCCGCGCGGTCCGCGCCGCCTCCATCCCCGCCGCCGACATCAGATAGCGCGTGTTCGAATAGACGCGCGTCGCCGGATCGAACGACAGCACGGATACGGTCTGTTCGGCATCGGGCACCAGCACGCGGTCCCACCGGCCATTCGCGCCGACATATTGCGTCTTGCCATTCACACACCCCTTCGCGCCCCAGTCGATCGGCACGTCCTCGCTCGACGAGATCGTGATCCGGCTTCGCTCCGGGATCAGCGTGCACATCAGCTTGCCGAGCGCGGCATCGGGTGTCGATAGCCGCGTCTTGGGCAGCGCGGACAGCGGCACGTCGACCTCACCGGAGGGCCGCAACACGAACACGATGATCGCGACCAGCACGCTCAGCCCACCGACGCCCAGCGCCCACACCGCCTGCCGCCGCTGGCCACGGGATTCGAGCAACCCCGCGCTCCCGATCACCAGCGCCCCCGCCACCAGCAACAGCCCGGCGATCGCCATGACGTTCTCGCGCGCGCGCCCAGCCTCGGTCCGCGCCTTCTCCAGCGCGACCTCCCGAGTCATCGCATCCTGCGTCGCGGCGTCGCGCTTGGCGGATGCCGCATCGGCCGTCGCCCGCGCATCCGCGTCGGCGTCCTGTCGCAAGCGATCCTCGATCGACGTGCACCCCGTCCCGATCGACGCGTATGGCTGTTTCGCATCGTGGAGGAAGCCGGCCAACTCGGTATCCGCGATCGCGAACCCGAACGTCGAATCGCCCTCCTCGCCGCGTGTGATCGCCGAGTTCACCCCGATCACCCGCCCACACCGGTCGAGCAGCGGCCCGCCCGAATTGCCGCGCGCGATGCTGGCCGTGTGAAGAAGCACCTCGACGCTGCTCAACACGCGCCGCCCGGAAAGCACGCCCTCCGACCGCACCGGCGTCATCGGCCGGATATAATCCGCCGCCGACCGCGCCGTCGCCAGGTCGACGTTCCCCGGAAAGCCCAGCGACACCACCGGATCGCCCTCGGTCATCGGCCCGGTATACAGCGCGCTCGGCGGCAGGCGCGCGCCGGTGAACTCGATCAGCGCCAGGTCGCGCTGCGAATCATACGCGATCACCTTGCCCTGGTACGACTTGCTGCCCTCGGTAGGGACGATGCCGACGACGACGTTGTCGGGATAGCGCTCGGCGAGATCGACGACGTGCGCGTTGGTGACGATCCGGTTGGGCGCGATCGCAAAGCCGCTGCCGTGGCCGAAGCCGACCACCTGATCGTCGACCACCGCGATCGTCACGACGCGCACCACCCCGCGCCCGGTGGCGGCGATGTCGTCGGCCGATGCCGAGCTGGCCAACCCGAAGGTCAGCGCGAGGAGGAGCAGCAGGCGGATCATGCGCCTGCCTTCGGGGAGTTCTTGACCGCGATCAACCCTTCGCGCTCGGCAGGACGATATCCGCCATTCCGGTTTGGTTAGCGAATTATCAAGCCTTGGCGCCTACCCCGGTGCGCAATCATCCAGGGATTTGGGCATGAGCGCATTCGGGCGTCGTAATGGCATAAGCGGAGGGCAAGCGGCCCGGCCCGCATTCGGCGTCGCGCGGCCCATGCAAGGGGGGCCTGCGCAAGGCGGCCCCGCGCCGCGTCCCGAACAGGAGGGTGGCGCGCAATTTCCGCCGATCGACTCGCTGCCGATGCCCGGCGAGACCGACGGCTTCGGCCCCGGCACGATGCCCGGCGCGCAGATCGACGCGATGCAGCGCCTCTCCGATCGCCAGAACGCCAGCGGCGAAGCGGGCAACAGCCGCGTCGAGGGCTTCGAGCAATCGATCCACAAGATCAAGGAACAGGTCCTGCCGCGCCTGCTCGAACGCGTCGATCCAGAGGCGGCAGCGACGCTCGGCAAGGACGAACTTGCCGAGGAATTCCGCCCGATCATCGGTGAAGTCCTCGCCGAGCTGAAACTGACGCTCAACCGTCGCGAACAGTTCGCGCTGGAAAAGGTGCTGGTCGACGAGTTGCTCGGGCTCGGGCCTTTGGAAGAATTGCTGGCGGATCCGAACATCACCGACATCATGGTGAACGGTCCCGACCAGACCTATGTCGAGCGCAAGGGCAAGCTCGAACTCGCACCGATCCAGTTCCGCGACGAGGAGCATCTGTTCCAGATCGCGCAGCGGATCGTGAACTCGGTCGGCCGCCGCGTCGATCAAACGTCGCCGCTCGCCGATGCGCGCCTGAAGGACGGCTCGCGCGTCAACGTGATCGTGCCGCCGCTGAGCTTGCGCGGTACCGCGATCTCGATCCGTAAGTTCTCGGCGAAACCGATCACGCTCGACATGATGGCGAGCTTCGGATCGATGTCGCCGAAGATGGCGACCGCGCTGAAGATCGCCGGCGCCTCGCGCTTCAACGTCGTGATCTCGGGCGGTACCGGTTCGGGCAAGACGACGATGCTCAACGCGTTGTCGAAGATGATCGACCCCGGCGAGCGCGTGCTGACGATCGAGGACGCCGCCGAGCTTCGCCTGCAACAGCCGCACTGGCTCCCGCTCGAGACGCGGCCCGCCAATCTGGAGGGTCAGGGCGAAATCTCGATCCGCGATCTCGTCAAGAACGCGCTGCGTATGCGGCCGGACCGGATCATCCTTGGCGAAATTCGTGGCTCCGAGTGTTTCGACATGCTCGCCGCCATGAACACCGGTCACGACGGCTCGATGTGCACGCTCCACGCCAACTCCCCGCGCGAGGCGCTTGCGCGTATGGAGAACATGGTGATGATGTCCGACATCAAGGTGCCCAAGGAAGCGATCTCGCGCCAGATCGCGGACTCGGTCGAGCTGATCATCCAGGTGAAGCGCCTCCGCGATGGCTCGCGCCGCGTGACCAACATCACCGAGGTGATCGGGATGGAAGGCCCGGTGATCGTCACGCAGGAGCTGTTCAAGTTCGAATATATGGATGAGTCGGCCGACGGGAAAATCCTGGGCGAATACCGCTCGATGGGGTTGCGGCCGTACACGCTGGAGAAGGCCAAGCAGTTCGGGTTCGACCAGGCGTATCTGGAGGCGTGCCTGTAGGGGAGTCGCCGATTGCACCCACCTCCTCGACTGTTACCGTCCCTGTTAAGCCGATCACCTGGGCGTAGGCCACCACCCCGGCGGAGGCCGGGGCCCAGTTGGAAAGGTGGCAATGACCGAGCGTGGTCCGCTGTCATTACCGTCCCCCAACTGGGCCCCGGCCTCCGCCGGGGTGGCGGCCGTTGCGAACGTTGAATGCATCCCGAACTGTTCGCTAGGCTGCCCTCGGCACGCTAGTTCGCCGGGCTGATCGCAAGACTGGTTCAAGCCACTGCACGCCCCTCCTACCGTTGCCTCGCGAACGCGGGGGGCCAGGAGTTACGAACGCCCCCGCTTGCGACCCCGGACTCTCCCGTTCGCGGGAGAACAATTATTGTTTCACGAAGCCAAGCTTACCTGGATCAAGATAAGCGCGCCGTGCCAAGCGGATACTGCCCTGCAGGCAAGCACGCCGCATCGATCCCCACCCCATCTCCACCCCGCCCCGGCAAAGCCCGCTTGTACCCATCACCCGACCCGCTAGGGACAACGCGACATGCGCCGCGCCCTGCTCACACTCGTCCCGCTGATCGCGGTCCTCTTCGTATCGGCGCGCGAACCCTCGAAATCCACGCCGGCGACCGCGACCTCCCCCGCCGCGCGTGACCGCGGCGTCTACCACCTCGCTACCGATGCCGAGGCCCGCTGGATCCCGTTCGACCTCACCCCCGGCAACCAGATCCGCTTCACGATGCAGCTTGACGGCCGCGACGTCACCGCGATCCTGGATACCGGAGTCAGCTACAGCTTGCTCGCCAAGGCCTCGCCCGCGGTCGATCCCGCCAAGCTGGCCGCCGGCGGCAGCGCAACCGCGATCGGCGGATCGGTCGCACTCGGCTGGATGCCGACGCGCTCGATTGCACTCGGGGGCCTAGCGCGGACCGGCGGCGGCGTGACCGTCGCTGACCTGCCCGCGATCGCCACGGGTAGCGCGTCCGCGGTCGACCTGCTGGTCGGCGCCGACATGCTCGCCGGCCACGCGCTCGACATCGATTACGCCGCCAAGCGCTTCCGCCTGCTCCGCTCCGGCCGCCTGCCGTTCAAGGGCGAGAGCGCACCGCTCCGCGTCTCCGCAGAGCGCAGCGTGTACGAAAGCGTGCTGACGCTGGGCAGCCGACAGCTCGCGCCGATCGTCGTCGATACCGGCGATGGCTCATCGATCACCGTCACGGCGACGGGCTGGGAGGCGGCAAACCTGAAGGCGTTGCGCACCACCAGCGCGATCTCGTTCGGACTAGCCGGCCCGGCGGTCAGCGGCCTCGCGATCGTCCCGGAAATCCGTATCGGCGAGATGGTCGCGCGCGCGGCCGAGGTTCGGATCGAGCCCGCCGGCGGCTTCTCGCAGGCGATCGGCACCGCAGGCCGGATCGGCTCGGGCTTCCTCCAGAATTACCGCGTCCTGCTCGATCCCGGCGCACGGCGCATGGTGCTCAGCCGAGGTCCCAAGGCCGACCTGCCGCCGCCGCGTTCGACCAGCGGGTTGCTCATCGGCATCGAGAAGAACCGACTGAAAATCCTTCATGTCATGCGCGGCGGCCCGGCAGCCGCCTCGGGCTGGAAGGACGGCGACCTGATCTGCACGATCGATGGTACGCCCGTCACCAGTGGCTATTCGACGAGCCCGATCGCGTCATGGACCGCGGGCATGCCCGGTCGCGTCGTGACGCTCGGACTGTGCGACGGCACGACACGCAAGCTCGAATTGACGCATTTTTATTAGGACTGCCCATGTTTAGCCTGCGTCACCGATCGGGGCAGGCAATCTTGCTGCTTCTCGTCGCCTTCGCCCTCCGTAGTCCGTTCTTCGGCAATCCGGTGATCCATAGCGACGAGCAATTCTACCTGCTGGTCGGCGATCGCCTGCTGCAGGGCGCATGGCCGTTCGTCGACATCTTCGATCGCAAGCCGGTCGGCCTGTTCCTGATCTTCGCCGCCATCCGCAGCGTCGGCGGCGATGGCGTGCTGATGTACCAGCTTGCCGCGACCTTGGTCGCGGCCACCACGGCATTCCTGGTCGCCCGGATCGTCAGCCGCCTGTCTCCCGATGACTCGAGCCCGGTGGCGAGCGTCGGCGCGGGTCTGATCTATCTCGTCTGGATCATCGTGTTCGACGGGGCGGGCGGGCAGTCCGCGGTATGGGGCAATGCCTTGATGGCGGCCGCTGCACTACTGGTGCTCGATACGACGCGCGGCCACCGGCATATCAGCCTGCGGGGTGCGGGTGCGATGCTGCTGATCGGCACGGCGATGCAGATCAAGTACACTGCGATGTTCGAGGGTATATTCTTCGGCCTGACACTGTTGTGGGCGGCGCATCGTGATGGGCGGTCGATCGGTCGCCTTGCCGCCGATGCAGCCATGTGGATTGGCGCAGCGCTGTTCCCGACCGCGCTCGCATGGGTAATCTATGCCGCGGCCGGTCACGGCGATGCCTTCGTCTTCGCCAATTTCCTGTCGATCTTCGGGCAGCGGGACGACGATACGCTCCGTTCCAACCTGTTGAAGCTGTTGGGCGGCGTCGGCCTGAGCTTGCCGCTCGCCTGGCTTGCATGGCGCGGGAGACGGGCCGGCAGCTTCGCGCTCGGATGGGTGGCCGCAGCGGTGATCGCGATCCTCATCATGCACACGTTCGAGCTGCTCTACATGCTGCCTCTCGCACTGCCGCTGTCGATCGCCGCCGGCACCGGACTGGCAGGCCCGACCGTCCGCGCGACGATATTCCGCCTTGCCTCCGTGCTGGTCTTCGGCGCGCTGGCAGCGACCATCCTGACGAACGTCCGCGTCGGACGGCGCGGCAACGCTCGCCAGATCGCACAACTCGTCGAGATGATTGGCCAGCAGCCGCGCGGCTGCATGTTCGCCTATGGCAGCGAGCCGATCCTCTACTTCCTCACCCGGTCCTGCCTGCCGACGCCTTATATCTTCCGCAGCCATCTGGGCCAGACGACCGAGGCGCACGGCACGGGGATCGATCCGGTCGTGGAGGTCGCACGGTTGCTCGCGGCCCGCCCCGGCGTGATCGTGGTGCGGGCGCCCAAGCCCAGCACGAACCTCGCGACCCAGGCGCTGGTCCTTCGCGCCATCGCCACGCGCTATCGACTGGTAGGCTCGGTGAAGATCGGCGAGTTGCGCCAGAGCGTCTATCGCCTGCGCACCGACGCGTCCCACTGACGAGGCGCCGCGACCTCAGGTCTTGAACGCGAGCCCGATCGTTACCGCGAGGCCGATCAGCGCCAGCATCTGCACGGTCAGCCAATCGACCCAGCCGACCGAGTCCGGATCGTGCCGCCGTCGCCTGCGACGCTCGCCCAGACCCGCAACGACGGCGATCGCAGCGAGTCCCCCGCCAGCACTCCACAACACAGGCGTCATACCTCAGCCGAGCTTCTCGACCTTTTCCTGCAATTTCGCGAGTTCGCTGCGCAACGCCGCGATCTCGTCGTCTTTGCTGGCGGCGGGGGCTGGCGTCGCCGCGGCCGGTGTCATCGCCTGCGCGGCGACGTCGAACATCGCCAGGTTGCGCTTGGCAATGTCGGCGAACGGCGAGTTCGCGAACGCGCCCTCTACCGCGGACTTGAACTGGTCGTGGTTGCGACGGAAGCTGTCCATCGACGCCTCGAGATAGCCCGGCACCATCGTCTGCATCGAATCGCCGTACATCGAGATCAGCTGGCGCAGGAAGTTCACCGGCATCATCGTCTCGCCGCGGCTCTCCTCCTCCATGATGATCTGCGTGAGGACGTTGTGCGTGATGTCCTCGTCGGTCTTCGCATCGACCACCTTGAAGTCGCGGCCCTCGCGCGTCATCGTCGCGAGATGATCGAGCGTGATGTAGGATGACGACTCGGTGTTATAGAGCCGCCTGTTGGCGTACTTCTTGATGATGACGATTCCGTCGGCAGCCGGTTGCTTCTTCATGGATCCCCCGTCTTATGTTTGAAACGGAGGCTACAGTCTTTGATGACGCACCGCAACACGGTCCAAGGCCCTTGCCCTTGTTCCTGTCCGTGCTGCGCAGCGAGACCGCAGCATCGCCGGATCGCATGGCCCAAGCTTTAGCCGGATTGCGCGCCTATCAGCGCGCGCCGCGAGAGAAACCCCTCGATCCGAAGCCTGCGATCCACCGCGCCGGACGCGTCTCGTTGCGCGATTACGGCGGTGAGGGCCGTCCCGTCGTGTTCGTCCCGTCTCTGATAAACCCGCCTGACATCCTCGATCATTCGCCCGAGTCTTCGCTGGTGCAGTGGACAGCCTCGCAGGGGTTTCGTGCCTTGCTCGTCGATTGGGGATCGCCCGGCAACGAGGACCGCGACCTCGATCTGGCGGCGCATGTCGAGCGGTTGCTGGTGCCGCTGCTCGAGGTGCTGCCCGAGCCGCCGGTGCTGGTCGGCTATTGCCTCGGCGGCACGCTCGCACTCGGCGCCGCCGCGATCACTCGCGTAGCCGGGGTCGCGACGATCGCCGCGCCCTGGCACTTCGCCGGCTATGGCGAAGGCCGTCCCACGCTCGCCGCGACCTGGGCCGCCGTACAACCTGCCGCGGCGATGCTCGGCCTGCTCCCGATGGAAGTCCTGCAAGCCGGCTTCTGGCAACTCGACCCGGTCCGCACCATCGCCAAATACGAGAGTTTCGCCGACCTCCCCCCAGACAGCGACGCAGCACGCGCATTCGTCCGACTCGAGGATTGGGCGAACGCCGGCGCCCCCCTTCCCTACGCCGCCGCCGCCTCGCTGTTCGAGGACTGCATCGCCAACGACTTGCCAGGCAAAGGGCAGTGGACGGTCGCCGGCATCCCGGTCGATCCGCTCGCGCTCGCCTGCCCGACGGTCGAGTTCGTATCGCTCAGCGATCGCATCGTCCCCGCCGCTACCGCGATCGGCCTCGCCGACCGCCGCGACCTCGGTGCCGGCCATGTCGGCATGATCGTCGGCCGCTCGGCACGCGCGCGTCTCTGGGAACCGCTCGCCAACTGGATCGCCGCGCTCGCCTGACCTACATGGGGTCCAACCATAGAGGATCCCGACATGACCGATCTCAATCCGAACGACGTCGTCATCACCGCCGCCAAGCGCACCCCCGTCGGCAGCTTCCTGGGCGCCTTTGCTTCAACTCCGGCGCACGAACTCGGCCGCATCGCGATCGAAGCCGCGCTCGAACAGGCTGGCGTCGCTGGCGAAGACGTCTCCGAAGTCATCCTCGGCCAGGTCCTTACCGCAGCCCAGGGCCAGAATCCCGCCCGCCAGGCCTCGATGGCCGCCGGCGTCCCCAAGGAAATCCCCGCCTGGGGCGTCAACCAGGTCTGCGGTTCGGGCCTTCGCGCCGTCGCGCTGGCCGCACAGGCGATCCAGACCGGCGACGCGACCATCGTCGTCGCCGGTGGCCAGGAATCGATGTCGCTCTCCGCGCATGCCCAATCGATCCGCGGCGGGCAGAAGATGGGCAATCTCAGCCTCGTCGACACGATGGTCAGCGATGGCCTGACCGACGTCTTCAACGGCTATCACATGGGCATCACGGCCGAGAACCTTGCCGAGCAATACCAGGTCACGCGCGGCGAGCAGGATGCGTTCTCGGTCGCCTCACAGAACAAGGCCGAGGCCGCGCGCGGCTCGGGGCGTTTTAAGGAAGAGATCGCCCCCGTCACGATCAAAGGCCGCAAGGGCGATACCATCGTTGCCGACGACGAATACATCCGCGCCGGCGCGACGATCGAGAGCGTCTCCAGCGTGAAGCCCGCCTTCAAGAAGGACGGCACGGTTACCGCCGCCAACGCCAGCGGCCTCAACGACGGCGCCGCTGCGCTCGTCATGATGCGCCGCGACGAAGCCGAACGCCGCGGCTCGACCATCCTCGCGACGATCAAGAGCTGGGCATCGGCTGGCGTCGACCCGTCGATCATGGGCATCGGCCCCGTCCCCGCTACCAAGCGCGCGCTGGAAAAGGCCGGCTGGACACTCGCCGACCTCGACCTGATCGAGGCCAACGAAGCCTTCGCGGCGCAGGCGCTGTCGGTCGGCAAGGAACTCGGCTGGGACGCATCGAAGGTCAACGTCAACGGCGGCGCGATCGCGATCGGCCACCCGATCGGCGCCAGCGGCGCCCGCGTCCTGACGACGCTGATCTACGAAATGCAGAAGCGCGATGCGAAGAAGGGGCTGGCGACCTTGTGCATCGGCGGCGGCATGGGAATCGCGATGTGTCTGGAACGGTAGAAGGTCGGTTCCAACCCTTCTATCCTAAACGAAAAAGGCAGCCCGATCGCTCGGGCTGCCTTTTTATACGTGTCAGACTTCCAGTTCGATCAGAACTTGCCGTTCACGCTCACCGCGAACCGACGACCGATGAGATCGCTGTAGCTGGCAGGGATGATGATGCCGTTATACTTCTGGCCGACGCGGTTGAGCAGGTTCGTCACCGCGAACGTGATGCGGAACCGGTCACTGGCGTTGACGTAGACGCTTGGGTTGATCGTCACGAAGTCGTTCAGCTTGTCGATTTCGCGGATGTCCGGACCGCGGCTGACACGCGAGAACAACTGTTCACCGATGTAGTTGAACGAACTCGTGATCCCGAAGTCCTCGTGGATGTAGCCGATGTTGACCTGCCCCTGGAAGGTCGGGTCGCCCAGCGTACCGTCGGTCCGAACGGGGGCGACACCCGTGATGTCGTTGACCCGCTCGAGTGCCACGAACAGATTGGCACGCATCGCGATCGAGCCTGGTAGGTTCAGCCCGGTCAGAGGACGGTTATAGACCAACTCCGACTGGATCCCCTCGAACTTCACGCGGTTGCCGTTGACGAAACCGCTGCTGACGCCGGGGTTTGCCGGATCGTTGATGACCTGGCCGCCAATACCGCGGCCGTTAGCCGCCGTCCCGGCAGAGCCTTGAGCATAGCGACGGATTTGCGAACAGAACGCATTCCCGTTTGCCGGATCGGCAGCGTTGAACGTCGCGTTATCGAAGCACGCCGACGCGATCTGCGCGACGGTCAAACTGGCAATGGGGTTGGAGATCTTGATGTTCACATAGTCCACGGTCAGCGACAGCCCTGGAATGAACCGTGGCTGCAGCACGACGCCATACGTAAAGCTCTTCGCGACTTCGTTCTGCAAGGTGATGTTGCCACCGTTGCGCCCCGGTACCGTGGCCGCAGCAGCGTCGAGCGGGGTAGCGTTCGGGAACGACGTCAGGAACGCAGCGCAATTCCGGGCACGGTTCGCCGGTGCAGCGCCAGCATTGATGTTCGCGGGCGAGCACAGGTCGGGTACCGTCGTGAACACGTTGGCCACTGGCGAGAACAACTCGGTAATCGCCGGTGCGCGGAACGACTTGGTGTAGTTACCGCGGAACATGATGTCCCGGATCGGCGCGATCGAGATACCGCCAGCATAAGCCGTGAACCCGCCATTGACCGTGTTGTCGACATGACGGCCGCTGGCATTCAACTGCAACGAGCTAAGGAACGACAGGCCATTCCTCGGTGCGACGATCGGGAGAATGACTTCGCCGAATACTTCGTCGACATTGTACCGGCCAGCCACCGGCAGGATCGCGACCGAACGTCCCAGACCCTGCTGCTCGAACGTGCTCGGCGTAAAGCTGCCGCGCTCTTCGCGGTGCTCGAAACCGATGTTGAAGCCCTGCTCGTTCCCGAACAGTTCGAAAGGCTGACCACCGATATTGGCGTTGTAGACGATCTGCTCGAGCCGGCTGTTCGTCACGTTCTGCGATATGATGTAGGCACGCGCTTCGGGGCTCGACAGGCCTTCGCCGAGCAAGTTCAGCGGGACGCACGACGCGTCAGCGATCGGCGTGCCACCGGGTGCAGCCTGTACCGCCGGCGTGGCGGTGCAGACGATCTGACCCGCGGCGTTGCGGGTCACGTTGACCGCGTTGATGAAGCGCTGTGCATTGATGTCCTGCCGGGTATCGCGAATGTCGACGCGGCCGACGTTGCTGCTCACTTCATAGTTGAAGCTGCGTCCGCCGATCTTGAAGTCGCCGCGTGCACCGGCAACCGCGCGATACTGCTTGTTGGTCGAGAAGCCGGTGAGATCCGCGAGATCGAGCGAAGCGCGCGAGACCTGGAAACGCTGGACGCCGAGCGCGGTCAGCTGCGCCCGTGCCTGGTTCGTCAGGAACGGGCTGGCCGTGGTGAAGGTCAACGCACCGCTCAGGCCGCCGAACAGGCTGCTGTTGAACGTCGGTTGCTGGACCAGTTCGTCGCCGCGAGACTGGAAATACGTCGCCTCGACGAACACCTTGAACGCGTCCGAGAAATCATATCCGGCAAAACCGTTGAACACGTTGCGGCGCAGGTCGCTGGTAATCTGAGAATAGTCGTTGAACCGGAAGCCGTCGCCGCCGCTGGCCTGCTGGACGCTTAGGAACCGGATCCCGCGGTTGAACGGAACGAGGTTGCCGCTGCGATCGAACTGATAGTTCTGGACCGCACCCGCCACGGCGCCCGTGCCGTTGACGTTCGAAAACGCCGAGGTGATCAGCCCGCCGCCGGTCAGCAATGGCAGCGTACGATCGCGGACCAGGATGGAGCCCGGGATGCCATCGGTTGCCGAATTGTTGAAGCCGATCGCCGTGTTGATACGACCGTCATTGGCAGCCGTCGTGCCTGCGGGACGGCCAAGTGCCGCTGCCTGCGCGGTCGTAGGGTTATCCGCGGAACCGACATTGTCGCGCAGGAAATCGCGCGAATTGTACAGTAAGCCCTTTTGGTAATCGCGCGTGTAGGCCAGCGTGATGTTGCCACGGCCTTCGTCGAAGTCGACGCCGCCTGCGATCGCTGCATTGTAGCGGAACGCATCGCCTTCTTCAGTAACGCCACTGGTCGCGCTGTAGCGAATGCCCTTGAGGCGCGTATCGAGCACGTAGTTCACGGTGGCCGCAATCGCGTCCGACCCATAGGTAGTCGCGCCGACCGTGGAGATGATTTCCGTGTGATCCAGCAACAGCGTCGGGATCACGTTGACATCAACCTGCGTGCCGGCACTGCCCTGATTGAAGATCGTGTTGACGTTCGACGAGACCGCTCTGCGCCCATTGATGAGCGTCAGTGTGCGGTTCGAGCCGAGGTTGAGAGCGTTGATGAAATTGACGCCCTGCCCGAACGAGCCCTGCGCGCCGGCGGGCGTGATGCTGCCACGGATGCCGGGGATTTCATTCAGCGCGTCGGCGGCGTTGGTCAGGCCGCGGTTGGACAGATACTGGTTGCCGATGACCGTGACCGGCACCGTGCCCTCGATGTTCGGCAGTCGGACGCGCGATCCGGTAACGGTGATTTCACCATCGGCAGATTCCGCACGCGATGCGCCATCCGCACCCAGCGCTGGCTCGCCCGATACCGGCGTGCACCGTGATCCGTCCGCCAGCCGCTCTTCCCCCGGCGCACATTGTGGCGTCGTCGTGACCTGCGCATCCGCGCTAGCCGCATACCCTGCCGCCAGCAGTGCGAGCGCAGACGCTCGAGCCAAATATGAATGTCGCATTGATCAAAAGCCCCCGGTTGTTATTTTTCTCCTATCAAGGTTAAGCGGGGGACGAGCGATTGAACAAACCTAAAACACTGACATCAGGCGTTTTACATGCAGAATGTTGCGAGAATGACACAAAACGGCAACATTTCTGACGCGAAATGCCGTAGTTGATGTCATGAAAAAACAGTTCGCGGGACGGGGGTGATCAGCCTCGCCAGCATCGGGAAAGACGTCGTCCCAGACTCGTCAGAAGCTCATATTGCGACATGCCCGATGCGCGCGATGCGCTCGCCAGATCGGTCTCGAAGGTCACCCAGTCGCCTTCGTTCGCTGATGGCTCGAGACGTACGTCGAGCGCCACCAGGTCCATCGAGACACGACCGATGACATTCAGCCCGGTTGTCCCGATCATCGCCGTGCCACGATCGGAAAAGCCGCGAAAATAACCGTCGGCATAGCCTAGGTTGATGATCGCGACTTCGGTGTCGGTCGTCGCGGTCCACGTTGCGTTGTAGCCGACGGTTTGCCCCGCAGGTACGCGCCGACGCTGCAGGATCTGCGCTTCGATTCTGGCGACGGGACGAATGACGTCCGCCAGATCGGCGCACGGAACCCCGCCATACAGCGCCAGCCCCGGTCGAGTCAGGTCGAACGCATAGCCATCGAGCGCAATGCCCGCGGAGTTGGCGAGGCTCATGCGCTTTGCCGATGTCGTGCCCGTCAGCGCGGCAAACCGGTCGCGCTGTACCGCGTTCATGGGAGAATCCTCCTCGGCGCAGGCAAGGTGGCTCATCAGCGTATCGATCTGGAGCGTGTCGAGCAGGCCGTCTGCGATGTCGGCCGCCGAGACGCCAAGGCGGTTCATACCGGTGTCGACCATGACGTCGCACGCGCCGCCGCCGGCCGCTTTCCAACGGGCGACTTGCGTCGGGGTGTTGAGAACCGGGCGGGCGAAGCCGGCGGCTGCGGCGGCCATGTCTTCGTCGCGGACGCCGTGAAGAACAGACACGGTCAGGCCCAGCGGCGCGAGTTCGGCGGCTTCCTGCCAGTTCGAAACGAAGAAATCGCGGCAGCCGGCCTGCGCCAACCGCCGTGCGACCTCGATCGCGCCGAGGCCGTAGCCGTTCGCCTTTACCGCGGCGCCGCACGCCGCGGTGCCGCTCACGCGGTCGAGCGTCCGCCAGTTCTGGACGAGGGCATCGCTGTCGAGGCGCAGGCGGAGCGGGGCGGGAATGTCGATCACCCGGCGCGGGATAGTGCCCCCGGCCGGGCGCGTCGACCGTCTATGCCCGTTCGATGCGTCCGACCGGCACGAGCAGGCGGCGGCCATCGTCTTCGAGGGCGGCAACGCGGACCCCGAACACCCGCGCCAGCGCGTCCGCAGTCATCACCTCGGCGACCGGACCAAACGCGACGACGCGGCCATCGGCGATCAGCAGCGCATCGTCGGCCGCACGCTGCGCCTGGACGAGGTCGTGCAACACGATCGCCACCCCTGCCCCGCCGAGCGCATAGCCGCGCAGGCGGGCCAGCAGGTCGATCTGGTGCGAGGGATCGAGGCTCGCGAGCGGTTCGTCGGCGAGCAGCCAGCGCGGTTCGCCCGCCAGCACGCGCGCCAACAGGACGCGCGCACGTTCGCCCCCGGAGAGTTCGCCGACCGGACGATCCGCGAGATGCACCGTCTCGGTATCGTGCATCGCGCGCTCTACCGCCGCGTGGTCGGCAGGCGACGGCGCGGCGTGCGCGCCGAGATGCGGCAGGCGGCCTAACGCGACGACGTCGCGTGCGACGATATTCCAGTGCACCGTCGCGTCCTGCGGGAGATAGCCGATCGCGCGGGCTCTAGCGCGTGGGTCCATCGTTGCGACGTCCTGTGCGTTGAGCCGGACGCTGCCGGTGCTGCGATCGACGAGCGCCGCGGCAGCCTTGATCAGCGTGCTCTTGCCGGCGCCGTTGGGACCGAGGATCGCGGTGACCCGGCCGGGGCGGAAATGTGCCGACACGTCGGTGAGGACGGTGCGCTTGCCGAGCTTCACGCCCAGCGCGTCGATGATCAGATCCATGCGCGACCCCGTTCCCTGACCAGCAACCCCAGGAAGAACGGCGCGCCGATCATCGCCATCGCCACGCCGAGCCGGACTTCGCCAGCGCCCGGTGCAAGACGCACGAGGCTGTCGGCAGCGAGCACCAGCGCTGCGCCACCGAGTGCGGAGGGCAGCAGCAACGCGCCCGGGCGGTGGCCGAAGATCGGGCGCAACAGATGCGGCACGACGAGGCCGACGAAGCCGATCACGCCGGTCACCGCGACGCCCGCGCCGACGACCAGGCCGGTGCCGAGCACGACCAGCAACCGGACGCGGCCCATCCGTGTCCCGAGCGACCGCGCCGCCGCCTCGCCCAGCGCCAGCGCATCGAGCGACCGGCCGGTGAGCAACAGCAGCACCGCGCCAACCGCCATCGGCGGCAGCGCGAGCGCCACGTCGTCCCAGCCGCGATCGGTCAGCGCACCCATGATCCAGTCGATCACCTCGGCGACCGCATAGGGGTTCGGCGCGATCGAGATCAGGAACGCGGTCAGCGCGCCGGCGAGGCTCGACAGCACCGTGCCCGCCAGGATGAAGGTGATCGCGCTCGGCGACCGCCATGTCAGCGCGGCGAGCAATGCGACCGCGCCGCCTGCACCCAGCATCGCGGCGGCGAAGATCGCGGGGCCCGAGCCGAGCCCGAACACGATCGCCGCCACCGCGGCCAGCGCCGCGACCGAGGACACGCCCACCACCGCAGGATCGGCGAGCGGGTTGCGAAGATAGCCTTGCAGCACCGCGCCCGAAAGCCCGAGCGTCGCGCCCAGTGCGAGCCCCAGCACCGCACGGGGCAGGCGCAGTTCGAGGATGATCCACCACCGCGGGTCGCTGGAGAACCAGGCGGAAGCCGGCACCCACACCTTGCCGCAGCCGAGCGACAGGCCGAACAGCACGATCACGAGCAGGCTGAGCGCGATGAGTTTGAGGGAGCGGGTCATCAGAACGCCTACTCGCCCATACCGAACGCCGCCACCACCCCGGCGAAGGCCGGGGCCCAATTGGGGAACGGTCGTGACGACGCGGAGCGCTTAGTTACTTCGGCCATTCCAATTGGGCCGCGGCCTCCGCCGGGGTGGTTCTGGTATGCGTGTCGCATCACAGCCCCGCCCGGATCGCGGCGAGGCGTTCGAGCGCGGGCGGGATCGTCGGCCCGCCGCAATTGATCAGCACGCGCGGGAATATGGCTTGCGGCGTCCGCGGCAGCAGACGGTGGCGCAGCGCAGTGCCGCGGCCTTCGCGTTCGGAGGCGATCACGACCGTCGGCGGTTGCGTCACGATCGTCTCCGCGGACAGCGTGCCGGTATGCGTCAGGCCGTAGGTCGCGGCGGCGTTGCGGAAGCCGACGCGCGTCATCATGTCGTTCAGCAACGTGCTCCCCCCGGTCGCGAGATCGCCGCTGATATAGAGCAAGGCGCTCGGCAACGGTCCATCCTTGCGGCTCCAGCGCGCCACGGCGCGGTCGATCTCGGCATTGATCCGCGCGCCGCCCATCGGCGCTCCCGCGGCGTCGGCGATCTGCGTGACCTGCGCCTGGCTTTCCGCGATCGAGTCGGGAATGCCGACCAGCAACGTCTTCAGACCGGCGCGCGCGTACGCCGCCTGAGTCGCTGCCGGCGTGTAGGTGCTGGCGATGACCAGATCGGGGTGAAGCGCGATCACCTCCTCGGCAGTCCCGGCGATCCCGCGAAACCGGCGCGCGACGGCGATCGGGATCGAGGTCGCGGCCGGATCTTGCGAATAATGGCTGATCGCGGCGATCCGCGCGGGCGGCAGGACGCGGACCAATACCGCGTCCACGCACGGATTGGTCGAGACGATCCCCCCGCCCCCGCCCCCGCCCCCGCTCGCAGCGAGACCCGGGGGCTTGGCGCAGCCCCCGAGCAGGAGCGCGAGGAGGATCGCCCCGCGCTTCACTTCAACCGCAACCGCACGCCGCCATAGGCCGCGCGGCCGTAATTGCCGTAGCCGGCGATCGTCTCGTACCGCGCGTCGGCCAGGTTATCGACGCGGCCATAGACCGCGAACCGCTCGCCGATCGGCAGCTCCGCACGCACGCCGGCCAACGCATAACCGTCGAGCCGCGTGGTGTTGGCGGCGTCGTCGAAGCTGTCGCCGACCATCGTCACGGTGCCGCCGACGGACAGGCCGAACGCGAACCGGTAATCGGCATCGATGCTCGCGGTCTGCCTGGGGCGCCGTGCAAGATCATTGCCGAAATTGTCCCCGATCGAGCGGTTCTCGGTATCGATATAGCTGTAGTTGGCGGTCAGCGTCAGCGCGTCGACCGGGCGCAACGCCAAGGTAAACTCGACACCATCCGCCTCGGCGCGCGCGACATTGTCGTAGACGCCGAACGGACGGTTGGCGCAGATCGAACCGGGCGTCGTCAGCTCGGCCGGGCTGCAATCGCGGAAGTCGATCTGGTTGCGCGTGCGGCGATTGAAATACGTGACGCCGACGCGGGCACGGTTGCTGAGGAAAGCCTGATCGACGCCGACGTCGAAGTTGCGCGCGGTTTCCGGATCGAGGTTGCGGTTCCCGTAGTCGGAGAAGAGCTGGTACAGGGTCGGCGCCTTGAAGCCTTCGCCGTAGCTCGCGCGGACCGTTGTGCCGGTGCGCAACGCCAATGCCGCATTCGCACCGAACGTCGTGCGGCTGCCGAAATCGTCGTGATCGTCGTTGCGGACGCCACCGGTGATCGTAAGGACATCGAGCGGCTTGACGATCAGCTGGCCGTAGACGCTGGTGACGCCGGTATCCGCAAACGTGAAGCCGTCGTTGAAACGGCTGTTCTCGCGCTCGACGCCTGCGACGACGCGGACCTGGTCGATCGGTCGGAAGTCGCCCTGATATTCATAGCGCTCGCTGCGGCCACGGCCGATGAACGACGGATCGCTGCCGAAGCTCGGGTCGTAATTGTCGCGGTTGATGTCGGCGATCGTGAACGCGACGCGGTTGTTGATCCGACCGTCGGCGAAGTTCGCATGGAGCCCGGCATAACCGTATGCCTCGCGCGTCTTCGAATATTCGGCGGTGTCGGCGAGCACGTAGTCGGGGGCCGGGAAGCCATCGATCGCGACGCGGCTGTCCGCGAAATAGCCGCGCAGGTCGAGGCCGATGCCCGGCGCGAACTCGACGCCCAATCGCCCGGTCGCGCCATATTGGCGATAGCCGTCGCGCTCGGTGCCGCTGGCCGCGGATGAGATGCCGTCGGTGCGCAGATAGCCGCCGGTCAGCGATCCCGATACCGGCCCCGACTTGCCCGACACGCCCGCGCTCGCGAACACGCTGTCGGCATAGCCATATTCGGCGTTGGCGCGAGCTTGGACGCCTTCGGTCGGCGCGGCGGTGATGATGTTGACGACGCCGCCGATCGCCTGGCTACCCCACGGCACCGAGTTCGGCCCGCGCAGGATCTCGATCCGTTCGACCGAGCTCGACAGGAGGTTACCAAAGTTGAAGCCGCCGCCGGTCGACGAGGGGTCGTTGACGCGCACGCCATCGATCACGACGAGAGTCTGGTCCGCCTCGGCACCGCGGATGCGGACGCTGGTCAGCGCGCCGACGGTGCCGTTGCGCGTGACGGTGACGCCGGGCGTGGTCGCGAGCAGGTCCGACACCACGGTGGTCTGGCGGCGCTCGATCTCGGCGCGGTCGATCACGGTCACCGCCTGGCCGATCTCGCTCAGCGGTTGCGCGGCACGCGTCGCGGTGACGACGAGTTCGGGGGCATCGGGGTCGGGAATCGTTTGTGAATACGCCGGCGATGCGATCGCTGCGGCGCTCAGCAGAAGGAAGAATTTCGTCATTGGGCACGTCCTAACCGGAGCCGCCAGCGACCATTCGCCGGACGGCCAGACGTCTCTCGCTCGAGGAAACCCGGAAGGACCGGAGCACTCGTCCGCGCCGGACACCCGCCCGCGCAGTGGATCGACCGTGAGAGGCAGGTCTCCTGGCTTCCGGGTCGCCGCGCCCACCCCGCCTTCCCAGATCGAAACCCAGTGGCATAATCGGGGTGGCCGCTATCCGGTCACAGTTGCGGGTACAGCGCCGGTCTTGCGGATTTAGATCATGACGACCCGGCCCGCGCACCGACTTCCCTTTTGATCCCGTCGCCGGGAACCCTTCACAAGGATGGCATTAGTCGCGCGTCCTGCACGGGTCAACGCAGGAGGATAAGGAGCATCGACCCGCGATAGCGCGCGCTGTGTATAGTTGGGACCCTCCATCACACCACCCCGGCGAAGGCCGGGGCCCAATTGGGGAACGTCGATAACGGGGCGCTGTGGTTCGTTATCGCCACCTTCCCAATTGGGCCCCGCCCTTCGCCGGGGGGGGTGGCGTGTTAGTCAGGACGTCGCGTTCCCTTCCTTGTTCTCCCGCGAAGGCGGGAGCCCAGACTGGGTCCCCGCCTTCGCGGGGAAACATGCTGTCTTCGTTTGGACTAACGCTCACCGCCCTCCGTACCGCAGCCCCACCCAGATTGTCCGCGGCGTCGCGCGCTCGACGATATTAGCGCCGCTGATCCCCGCCTCGACGCGCTCGTCGAACAGATTCTCCCCGCGCACCTCGGCCACCAGCGAGCGCAGGATCGGCAACGCCGCATACGCATCCAGCGTCGTCGCGGCCCCAAGCACACGCGTGTTCTGGTCGTCATCGAACTGCCGCCCGATATGCCGCACCGTCAGCGACAGCGCCGCCGCATCGCGCTGCCAATCGACCGTCCCCGACACCTGGTCACGCGGCGTCTGCGCCGGTCGCAAGCCATCCAACGCGGCGGTGATCCCCGAACCCGCGACCTTCGAATTGGTATGCGACCACGACGCCTGCACACCGAACGGGGAAGTGCCGGCATTGGGCCGATACGACGCATCCAGCTCGAACCCATGCGCGCGGATCGCGTCGAGGTTCTGGCGAACGCGGTAGGTCGTCACCCCCGGCAACACCTGCGGCGGCGTGATCGTCGTGACGTTCGCCACGGCATCCTTCAGCCGGTTGTAGAAATACGTCGCGGCGATGCTGACGCCCGGCGCAGGCGTCAGCGTCACCCCGCCCTCGACCCCGGTCAGTCGCTCCGGTGACAGCAGCGCGTTCGCCGCGGTCGCATCGTTGCCGACGCGGAACGGGCGATACAGTTCATTGAGCGTCGGCAACCGCCACCCGCGATACCCGGCCGCGCGCAGCGTGATCGCCTCGACCGGCTGGTACGCTACGCCCGCCCGCCCCGTCGTCTCGCTGCCGTCGCGATCCGCATACCGAAGGTTGGTCAACGCCGCGCCGCCCGCCAGCGGCCGTTCGGACAGATACCCGCCGTCGATCGACCACCAGTCGACCCGCCCGCCGAGACTGAACGTGAAGTCGCCAGCGACCACGCTTCCATCGGCGAACACACCCGTCGTCGTCGTGCTCCCCCCAGCCTCGCGCCGCCGCGTCGGAAGCGTGTTCACGAACGTATAAAGCTCCTGCGTCTTGCCGCTGACATCACGAACATCCGCCCCCAGCCTCAGCGTGATGCTTTCGCCCAGCGGCGGCAGGATTTCGATCCGCCCGCCGAGACCGGTCGCGGGGGTATTATACTGGTTCAATGACTGGATCGCGGTCGTCCGCGCGGCATTGATGCTGTTGAAGCTGCTCGCGAACGCCCGCGTCTGCAGATACGCCAGCGCCGAATAACCCCAACGCCCGCGCCCGATCAGCCGGACGCTCGCATCCGCGCCTTCGCTCTTATTGTCGGTAAAGTCGCTGCCCCGGTCACGCCGATCGGTGAACGCGCTCGCATTCATCTGCAACTCGGTCTTCGCGCCGATCCCTACGACGGTTCGCAACGCACCCGACGCCTGCTCGTACGGCGCCGGACGATCGACGACCCCGCGGCTTTCCTCGACGGTCGGTGTGAAGCCGTCCCCCCGCGCGTAAGCGCCGGACAGGGTCGCAAACCCCGATCCGCGCACCAGCGCCGCAGAGCCCTGAGCATCGACCGAATCCCGGCTGCCATACGCAACGCGGCCCTGGAACGGCGCCGCCTGGTCCGGCGTCGCACTCTCGAGCTCGACCGTCCCGGCCAACGCCCCCGGCCCCTGATACCCGCTCCCGCCGCCGCGCGTGACGCGGATGCGCCCGAGCCGCCCCGTCGCATAGGCCGGAAACGCGACCCAGCCGCCGAACGGATCCGCCTGCGGCACGCCGTCGAAGATCAGCAGCGCACGGCTCGACGCGTTGCCGCCGATCCCGCGCAGCGAAATTCCCTGGCTGGTCGGGTTGGCGCTGCGCGAATCCGACCGGCGAAACTGCTGGAGCCCCGCGACGTCGGCCAGCACGCTTTCCAGCCGGTTGCTCGCATTCGCCTGGATCCGGTCGCGATCGATCGTGACGATGTCGTACGCGCGGTCGCCGGGTGCATCCGCCAGCCCGCGACCTGTCACCACGATCTCGGGCGATGGCTCTGCCGTCTGGGGAACGGCCGACTGTGCCGACTGTGCCGACGAGACGGTGGCCGGCAGCATTGCACTGACAAACACGGGTAAAGCGAAGAAGACAGGACGAATCATCGCCGTTGCATGACAGCTTTTGGTGATGGTTGAACAGCGAAGATGCCGTTCCTCCCAGCCCCCAAACGACGACGGCACCGGGCGATGACGCCCGGTGCCGTGTTTGAACGAACTGCTGTGAAAGCAGTCGAGCGGAGTCGTCGATCAGGCCAGCGTGAGGCCGACATCGACATTGCCGCGCGTCGCGTTCGAATAGGGGCAGATGTCATGCGCCGCATCGACCAGCTTCTGCGCCTGTTCGCGGTCCAGGCCCGGCAGGACGACGGTGAGATCGGTGGTGATGCCGAAGCCGCCTGCCGCGCGCGGGCCGATACCGACCTTCGCGGTAACGGCAACGTCGTCCGGCACCTTCACCTTCAGCTGCTGGCCGGCGACCTTCAGCGCACCGATGAAGCAGGCGGAATAGCCGGCTGCGAACAACTGCTCGGGGTTGCTGCCGTCACCGCCGGCGCCGCCCAGTTCCTTAGGCGTCGACAATGCGACGTCGAACCGACCGTCCTCGGACTTGGCATGGCCATCGCGGCCACCGGTTGCCGTGGCGGTCGTGGTGTACTTGACGTCGATCGACATTGTATATCTCCATAAACGTTATTGCGATAACGGATATATGAGGGCGGATGCCAGATGTCCAGAACGAGATTTGCCGCGATAAAGTTTATTGTGGTATTGCGAGGCAAAGGAGCCATGCCGTGCCCGATCCCTTGCCCCTCGACGACCAGCTCTGCTTCTCGCTCTATGCCGCGACGATCGCGATCAATCGCGCCTACAAGCCTGTCCTCGACCGCCTCGGCATCACCTATCCGCAGTTCCTGGTGCTCCAGACCTTGCACGAGGCGGAAGACGGTCGCTCGATCGGCGCGATCGCCGACCGGTTGGCGCTCGAACCCAGCACGATCACGCCTCTGGCGAAACGGCTCGAAGCGGCAGGGCTCGTCACGCGCATCCGCAATCCCGCCGACGAACGCCAGGTCCGCGTTCGCCTTACCGAGGCAGGCAAGGCGTGCTGGGCGGAGTCGGGATGTCTGGGCGCGCTCGTGGTCGAGCGCACGGGAATGACTCCCGATCGGCTTGCGGCGCTGAATGCGGAAGTCGCGGCACTGCGCCATGCGCTCGCAGGCGACCGGACCGCCGCGCAGTAACGGGGTCACGCCCTCCGATCATCCGCTGTCGTCTTGTTCGCAGTAACGTCGAGATTGCCCTGCGCGAGAAGCGCGTCACGGAACGCCGTTCGTTGCTGCCAATCCGCGTGACGAGGTGCCGGCCTTGATCAGTGGCAGAACCGTGTTCGATACGACCGTGATCATGGAGTTTCTGGAGGATCGCTGGTCTGTGCCGGCATTGCTGCCCGCCGAGCGAATTCTATCCCTGCCGTCGGTCGCAGCCACCTTCACGCGAGTTCGAGGCCGCGGCGGAACGGATGGCTAGGGCTGGTGGCTAGAACGTCGAGGACAAATAAAAACCCCGCCAGTCACTGGGACTGGCGGGGCTTTCAATGGTGGGCGTGGCAAGGATTGAACTTGCGACCCCTGCGATGTCAACACAGTGCTCTACCACTGAGCTACACGCCCGCCGGAGGGCTCCACTAGCCGCGGTTATCGCGGCGTGCAAGCGCTCAATGCACCCCCGTCGCATTATCCATCTCGAACAGCCGATCGACCTCGGCGACGAGGTCGCGCAGGTGGAACGGCTTGGACAGCACGCGTGCCTGCGGCATCGCCCGGCCAGCCTTCAACGTCACCGCGGCAAAGCCCGTGATGAACATCACGCGCAGGTCCGCGCACATCTCTCCGGCCTTCTGCGCGAGCTCGATCCCGTCCATCTCGGGCATGACGATATCGGTCAGCAACAGGTCGAATTTCTCCGTCTCGAGCAACGGGATCGCCGCAGTGCCCCGATCGACGGCGGTCACCGCATAGCCCGACCGTTCGAGCGCACGCGTCAGGTATTCGCGCATCACTTGATCGTCTTCGGCCAGCAGGATTCGCAACATCGATCTAAAGTCCCGTATTTCCACATACATTCCGCGTCACACTTACGCGCGAAGCCGTTAAGATTTCCAGGTTGTTTACCGCGATCGGTGGAATGCCAGGGTCTCGCAAGCCCGGCCGGTGGAATGTCAAGCCGATTGCCCCCGGCATGCCGCCGCCCTAGCGTGGCGCGATGCATCCCTCCCCCTTCGAGCGCACGGGCGCCACGCTACCGGTCAGCCCGGTAGTGCTGTCCGTACCGCATGCCGGGCGGGACTATCCGCTGGCACTGAAGACCGCACTCCGCGTTCCCCTGGCCGGGCTGTTGCCGCTGGAGGATCGTCTGGTCGACGCGGTAGCGCGGTCGGCACGGACGACCGAAACGATGATCGTCCAGACACGCGCCCGTGCGTGGATCGACCTCAACCGCCGCGAGGACGAGCGCGATCCGATGATCGACGAGGGCGCCTTGGTCAGCCCACCGGCACAGCAATCCGCCAAGCTGCGCAGTGGCCTGGGTCTCGTCCCGCGTCGGGTTGGCGGCGTCGGCGACTTGTGGGCCAGACGGTTCACCGATGCCGACATCACCGCTCGGATCGCAAACGATCACCGTCCCTATCATCACGCAGTCGAGACCGCGCTGGCTGCCGCGCGGGCGCGGTTCGGCATTGCCGTACTGCTCGATCTCCACTCGATGCCGACGCTGGGTCCGGGCGGCGCGCGGATCGTGCTGGGCGACCGGTTCGGCCATGCCGCCGCGCCGCGGTTCGTCGGCCGGGTCGAAACCGAATGCGTCACCCAGGGCTTTTCGACTGCGATCAACGCACCGTATGCCGGTGGCCATATCCTCGAGCGGCATGCCCGCCCGGAAGCCGGCGTCCATGCGATCCAGCTGGAACTCGACCGGTCGCTCTATCTCGATCGCAAGCTGTTCGCGCCGGGTGCAGGATTCGCACGCGTCGTCGGCTTGGTTCGCGCGATCCTGGCCGCGCTGGCGGACGAGGCGCTGTCCGTTCCTATGGCGCTAGCCGCCGAATAGGTCCGCGCTCAGTCCGCCAGCGCCTCCAGCACATCTTCGATCCGGCTGGCCCGCTCGACCGGGTCGGCAAGACTTTCGGCGGCGATCCAGCGACCGTTCTTTTCGGCCAGATCAATGCCTGAACCCGTCTTGGGTAGCGCCGTCCGCTTGTCATGCGGAGTCAAGGCGATCGCGGCGGGGCCGGCATCGATCCGCCGGATATCCGCCATGCGCGCCAGCGTCCTGATTCGCGCGACCTGCAATAGCCGGCGTGCCTGATCGGGCATCGCTCCGAAGCGATCCTCGAGTTCCGCTTCGAACTGGTCGAGCGACGCAATCTCCTCCAATCGCGCCAGCCGCCCATACAGAGACAAGCGCACTTCGATCTCCGGGATCCAGTCCTCGGGCAGGCATCCGCCGAGCTCGAGATGAAGCTCGGGCGTCCAGTCGCCGGGCAACGTGCCCCCGTCGCGTTCGATCCGTGCCTGTCGCAACGCTCGCCCGAACAGATGCTGGTACAGGTCGATCCCGATCAGCTTCATGTGTCCGGCCTGCGCTTCGCCGACCAGATCGCCCGCGCCGCGCAGATCGAGATCGCGCGCGCTGATCGCAAATCCGGCGCCGAGGCGATCGAACGCCTGGAGCGTCCGCAATCGCTTCAGCGTGGCCTCGGCGATCGTCGCCTCGCCATCCGTCAGCAGCATGACCTGCCCCCGCCGGCCGCTGCGTCCGACCCGCCCGCGCAACTGGTGAAGCTGCGACAGCCCGAAGCGATCGGCATGATGGACGATCATCGTATTGGCGCGTGGCACGTCCAATCCGGCCTCGATGATGTTGGTCGCCAGCAGGATGTCACCGTCACCGGCCGCGAACGAGACCATCGCCTCGTCGATCTCGGTCGCGGGCATCTTGCCGTGCGCCTGGACCAGGCCGAGTTCCGGCACGAGTTTTGCCAGCTTGGCGGCAAGTGGCGCCATGTCGTCGATCCGCGGCACCACGACGAAGCTCTGTCCGCCACGTGCGCGCTCCCGACGCAGGGCGGCACGAACGGTGGTATCGTCGAACTGGGCTACCGCCGTCCGGATCGGCTGGCGACGCGCCGGCGGTGTCGCGATCACCGAGAGCCCCTGCAGTCCGATCATCGCGGACTGCAGCGTCCGCGGGATCGGCGTCGCACTGAGCGTGAGGACGTGCCCCGCCCCCAGCGCATGCAGCTTCGCCTTGTCGGCGGCGCCGAAGCGCTGCTCCTCGTCGATCACCACCAGTGCAAGATCGTGATAGGCGACGCCCTTGCCCGCGATCGCGCCGGTGCCGATGACGACGCCGATCGATCCGTCCGCAAGGCCTGCCTTCACCTGCGCCTTCTCCGCCGTGGTCGACAGCCGCGACAGTCCTGCAACCGCAATGCCCGTCCCTTCGAATCGCCGCGCGAAGGTCTCGATATGCTGGCGCACCAATACCGTCGTCGGCGCGGCGATCGCTACCTGCCGCCCGGCGAGCGCGACCGCCGCCGCGGCACGCAGCGCGACCTCGGTCTTGCCGTATCCGACATCGCCGATCACCAGCCGGTCCATCGGCTTGCCACTTGCCAGATCGGCGAGCGTGGTCGTGATCGCGCGCGCCTGGTCAGGCGTTTCGGTAAACGTGAAGCCGGCCGCGAACCGCTCATAGGCGGCTCGGTCCGGCACGATCGGATCGGTCGTCCGGGCATCGCGCTCGGCGGCGATCTCGGCCAGATCGCGTGCACTTTCCGCGATTGCCGCGTCGATCGCACCGCGGCGCTTCTGCCAGGATGATCCATCCAGCGCGTCGAGTGTCACGGCATCGACCTCCGCACCATAACGCCAGATGCGGTCCGCCTCGGCGACCGGAACCAGGCGACGTCCGCCCTTCGCATATTCGAGTACGATCGCATCGCCATCGGTGCCGGGCAGGGTTTCCAAGCCGCGAACGACGCCGATCCCGAACGATTCATGGACGATCACGTCGCCACAGCGCAGCTCGCTGGTCAGGCCCATCGTGTCGGCAGCGTGCCCCACCGTGTCGTCGGCTCGTGCCCGCCCGCCCAGCAGGTCCGCACTCGCGACAACGGTGACGCCGCCCGCGACGAAACCCCGGTCGATCGGCGCGGCCATCAGCACCGCGCTACCCGGCTTCGCGCTGCATGCATCGGCCCAGGTCTCGACCTGCGTGAACGCGATCTTGGTGGCCCGCTCCAGTCTCGGCTGCAGGAACCGAAGATCGCGCGCCGAACCCACGACCAGCAGGCGCCCGTCGGCCAGCACATCCTTCGCGAACCGCGAGAACGCTCGTGCGGGATCGCGTCGCTCGACGAAACGGGGCGGTTGCTCGTCGCTGTTGTCCATGGCGAGCGGGCTACGCTCTACAACGGCGACGCCCCATGCCTTGTCGTCGACCAGATCCGCTGCGGCCTTGCGACGTGGCAGGCCATCGGTGGCGATCGCGAGAAAACGCGACCGGCGCGCTTCGGCGCTTCTATCGAACGCGATCGCGGCATTCGGCAAATGCGCGAGGATCGAGACACCGTCCCCGACGGCCGGTTCGGTCGCACGGCCAAGTTCGACGACATCGATGTCGTCCTCGCCCAGCTGCGACACCGGGTCGTAGCAGCGCAGTCCGGTGATCTGGCCGTCGGCGAATTCGATCCGGACGGGCATGTCGCGATCCGCTGGAAACACGTCGATCACGCCGCCGCGGACGGCGATTTCACCCGGCTCGTCGACCCGGTCGTCCGCCAGATAGCCGATATCGGCAGCCATCGAGGCGAACGCCTCGACATCGATCGCCTCCCCGACCGCAAGCCGGGGCGGGGCGGCATCGAACATGGCGGGCACCGGATAGCGTACGGCGGTGGCCTCCGCGGTCGTCACCAGCAGGATCGGCGCCGCCCCGCATTCCATTGCGGCCCGCAGTCGTCGCAACGCGGCAACCCGTCGACCGACGTTTGCCGGCGATGCGGGCGCCTCGTCCCCCGGCAGCGCATCGCTCGAGGGAAGGTGAACGACCAGGGCATCGGGTGCCATCGCGCCCGCGATCGTCGCGATCTCGGTCGCACGATGATCGTCGGCCGCAACGTAGACGACGTTCCCCTCGCGCAGGTGTTCGACGAGCCCGACTGCGACGGGTGCAGCACGGGGAATGGCACGTTCGTCGACGATTTGCTGACTGACCTGAAGCACCGATACGCATCCTTCTTTGGAAGCTCAACGTGAGCCCCCTGGGTGCGTTCCGACGATGCTATCCTGGATCAGGGCGTTCGACCGTTACCGGCGATCGCGACCGGCGATCGTTACCAGGCGAACGGTGGCAGGGACTCACGGCGACCGATCAGGAACGCGTCCGCCACCAGCTGCAGGGGGCGCACGTCGACATCGCTCGACCGGGCCCGCACCAACTGCGCGAACCGGTCATAGAGCCGTGGATATTCCGCATCTGGCGCCTCGGTGACCGCCCCGTCGATCTCGATCACCGATCCGCCCATCCGCAACCTCAACGTGCCGCCATCGGTGTCGACGACGATGTCCCATTGCTGCTGGCCTTCGTGCAGAAAGTCGAACGCAGCCGTTACGGGGACGTCGCCGCAGGTCATCCGCAGATCGGCGGACAGCGGCGACATGCGCCCTTCCGGTACGCGCAAATCGGCGCCCTCGACCGTCCAGGCGCCCGGCAGGACCGCGGTGGCGATCGACAGGGCGTTGATGCCGGGATCGAACACGCCGAACCCACCCGCCTCGAGAATCCAGTCCTGGCCCGGATGCCAGCGGCGGATATCCTCGCGCCATTCGATCGTCATGCGCTCGACCCGACGATCCGCGAGCCACGCACGCGCCGTGGCGACGCCTGCCGCCTCGCGCGAATGCCAGGTCGCGAACAGCGTTCGACCGGCGGCAGCGGCATGCGCCTGGATCTTCGCGACGTCGGACAGTGTCGCGGCGGGCGGCTTCTCCATCATCACGTCCAGCCCAGCATCGATGGCCGCGATCGCGATCGCCGACCGTCCGACCGGTGGCGTACAGAGCGATACCGCGTTCAGGTCATGTCCGGCTGCGATCAGTTCCGCGATGTCGTGATAGTTCGCGACCCCGTCGACCACGGCATTACGGCTGACTGCGGCGACCAGTTCGAACCGCGGATCCTGCGCGATCGCCGGTAGGTGTTGGTCGCGGGCGATCTTGCCCACGCCGATGATCGCCAGCCGGATCGGCCGTGGGGCCGCTGCTTCGTTCGCCATTCCCGTATCCTCTCGATGTATCTCTTCGGTCAGCGCCGTGCCGCTCCGAATGGAAGCGGCAGCGCACGGTTCGCGCTACGCTTCGCCGATCAGCGTCAGGACGTCGCCGATGATCCGCGACATCGCGATCCGCGCCGAATCCGGATTGCGGGCGACAATGGCGTCGGCAACCGCGGCATGATCGGCGATGTTGGCGGAGCGGCCCTTGATCCGGTTGGTAAAGCGTATCGACGTGCGCAGCGCGGTCGACACCACCGACTGGAACTGCGCGTAGAACGGGTTCTTCGATGCGCGCAGGATCGCCATGTGAAACGCGATGTCGGCTTCGAGCGGATCGGCCAGCCCGGCCTCGCCCGCCTCCATCTGCTCCAGGCCGCTACGGATCGCCGCAATGTCGGCGGCATCGCCGAACCGCGCCGCGAGGGCCGCTGCCTCGGGTTCGATGGCGATCCGCAGCTGGTTGAAATGCCGCAGCAGCTCGACCGAGAACTTGCGCTCCAACGTCCAGCGCAGGACGTCGGTATCGAACAGGTTCCAGGCGCTCGCGGGTTGTACCACGGTGCCCTGGCGTGGGCGGGCACTGACCAGGCCCTTCGCCGTCAGCATCTTGACGGCCTCGCGTGTTACCGACCGACTGACCCCGTGGGTCTTGGCGATTTCGGCTTCGGTCGGAAACGGGCGTGTCTCGTACCGACCCGTCACGATCGCCCGCCCAAGCGTGTCGAGCATACCGTGCGTCAGGTTACGTCCTGCCACGCCGGCTACCGGCGGGGCGCTGTCTGTCATATCAATCGCCATCGCCGGTGGTTCTGGCCTAACCGCACAACGCTGTCACGCATCTTGCGAACCATGCCGACATTCGCCGATGGTGGACTCCCATCATTTGTCGTACAATATGTTCGGGAGTTGCGGCCGTACGACCGGCGGGAAATACTGTGAGGACGGAATGGTAAAGACGGACGCGTTCATTGCGGTCGACTGGGGTACGAGCAACCGACGGGCATTCCGGATCGAGGATGGCCTCGTGGTCGCGTCCGAACGCGACGACCGCGGCGCCGCGACCGTGGCGGCGGATGCGTACGACGCCGAAGTTGCCGGCATCCGCAACCGGCTGGGCGACCTGCCGATGTTGCTCGCGGGGATGGTCGGCTCGAACATCGGCTGGCGTAGCGTACCCTATGTTCCGGCCCCTGCAGGGCTAACCGAGGTGGCCGCTGCGCTAGACCGGATCGACGACCGGACCGCGATCGTACCCGGCCTTTCGTACCGCGACGGACCGCACGCCGACGTGATGCGCGGCGAGGAGGTCCAGTTGCTGGGCGCGGTCGCTGCAGCCCTGGTACCGGCGGACGCGGTGCTCTGCCAGCCTGGTACGCATTGCAAATGGGCGACCGTGGAGGGCGGCAAGATCGCACGCTTCACCACTGCGATGACCGGCGAACTCTTCGCCCTGCTCCGCGCGCACGGCGTCCTGTCGCGGCAACTCGGGTTTCCGGTCGAGCCAGGCGCAGCGTTCCTCGAAGGAGTCGCGGAAGGCGCCAGGCGCGATCTCGCCGCCAGCCTGTTCGCGATCCGCGCGCGGGGCGTGCTCGGGATCGCCGACGATGCGCATGCCGCCTCGTTCGCGAGCGGCCTGTTGATCGGCGCGGATACCGCCGCGCGGATCGAGGCCGGCGCGACCGTCC
The DNA here is from genome assembly GCF_900115295.1 of Sphingomonas sp. OK281. GTDB lineage: Bacteria > Pseudomonadota > Alphaproteobacteria > Sphingomonadales > Sphingomonadaceae > Sphingomonas. The sequence continues at coordinate 251,776 of NZ_FOVZ01000004.1, forward strand.
ACATCCTCGCCGACCCGGCGCTCGGCGCGCTCTACGCAGCCGCGATCGATGCGCTTGGCGGCACCGCACACCATATCGACAGTCAGGCCGCGTTCGTGGCCGGCATCACCCGCATCCAGGATCTCGCAGCATGACTCCTCCCACGATCCACCGCCAGGCGTTCGACGACGCCTTCGCAAAATGCCCGCTGATCGCGATCCTGCGCGGCGTGAAGCCCGAGGACGTCGAGGCGATCGGCGATGCGCTGGTCGATGCGGGCTTCACGATCCTCGAAGTGCCGATGAACTCGCCCGATCCACTCGACAGCATCGCCCGACTGGCACGCCGGTTCGAAGGCCGCGCGGTCGTCGGTGCTGGCACGGTGCTGCGCGTCGAGGATGTCGAAGCGGTCGGCGCGGCCGGCGGCACGCTGATCATCGCGCCCAACGCGAACGTGCGCGTGATCGCCGCGGCGGTGGAGAAGGGCTATGTCGCGCTCCCCGGCATCGCGACTCCGACCGAGGCGTTCGCCGCGCTCGACGCCGGCGCCGCCGCGCTGAAACTCTTCCCCGCCGAAGCCGCCAGCCCCACGGTGCTGAAGGCGATGCGCGCGATCCTCCCCAAGGATACGCGCGTGCTGCCGGTCGGCGGGATCGTGCCGGAGTCGATGGCGGACTGGCGCACGGCAGGCGCTGCTGGGTTCGGCCTCGGCTCCGCCCTGTTCGCGCCCGGCATGACCGCCGCGGACGTCGGTGCGCGGGCGAGGAAGTTTATGGAGATGTGGAACGCGGGGTAAGCCACGGTCACGGCGACGGGCACAGGCACAAGCAAAAGCACAGCTAATCGCACCGTCACGCTGCATCCCAGCGAAAGCTGGGGTATCCCCGTTGAGTCTGCTGCGCGGCAATCAGGGTACCCGGCTTTCGCGGGGGTGATGGGACGGAAGGCAGGCACTGGCGTTCGAGATCGTTCCGTAAAAGGTTTATGACTCCCCCCGAACTCTCGTCTTCGCAGCGTGCAGGGTTTAGGGCGACGCGATGATGTTCGCCGACCAGAACCGAGACCTCGCCAAACTGACGGCCGCCGACCGCTACCGATCGCTCCGCCCGCGCCAAGGCGTCGATTTCGCCTCCAACGACTATCTCGGGCTCGCCGGATCGGACCGACTGCGCGCGGCAATGACCGAGGCGTTGCACCGCGGCGTGCCGGTCGGATCGGGCGGTTCGCGGTTGCTGCGCGGGAATGCGCCCGAGCATGAAGCACTCGAGGCAGACGCCGCGCGGTTCTTCGGAACCGAGACGGCGTTGTTCTTCGCGAGCGGCTATGTCGCCAACACGATCCTGTTCGCGACGCTGCCGCAACGCGGCGACCTGATCGTGCACGATGCGCTGATCCACGCCAGTGCGCACGAAGGCATGCGTCTCACGCGAGCGACCTTCGTCGCCGCCGCGCATAACGATGCCGATGCGTTCGAGGACGCGATCGCCGCGTGGCGCGCGTCGGGCGGCACCGGCCGCGCGTGGATCGCGGTCGAGAGCCTGTACAGCATGGACGGCGACCTGGCCCCGCTCGCGGCACTGGCCGAAATCGCAGACCGGCACGATGCCATCCTGCTCATCGATGAAGCGCATGCGACGGGCGTGTTCGGCACCGACGGCCGCGGTTTGACCGAAGCGCTCGACGGGCGCGAGAACGTCATCACCCTGCGCACTTGCGGCAAGGCGCTGGGGTGCGAGGGTGCGCTGTTGTGCGGGCCCGCAGTCATGCGCGAGTTCATCGTCAATCGCGGCCGCGGGTTCATCTTCTCGACCGCGCCGTCGCCGCTGATGGCGCTGGCGGTCGGCGAGGCTCTCCGCATCATCGCGGACGAACCCGCACGGCGCGAGAGGCTCTGGACGTTGATCGCTGCGGCGGAGCGCGTGCTTGCACCCTACGGCGTCACGGCGACGGGGTCGCAGATCCTGCCGCTGGTCCTGGGCGACGCCGCACGGACGATGCGCGTCGCCGGTGCGATCCAGGCGGCAGGGTTCGACGTACGCGGGATACGGCCGCCGACCGTGCCCGAAGGCGGATCGCGGTTGCGGATATCGTTGACGCTCAACGCGACCGTCGCGGATGTCGAAACTCTGGGAACGGTCATGGGAGAGGCGCTGCAATGACGATCGTCGTTACCGGGACGGACACCGATATCGGCAAGACCGTGTTCGCCGCCGGCCTGACCGCGGCCCTCGGCGCGCGCTACTGGAAGCCGGTGCAGGCCGGGCTCGCGGACGGCAGCGACGCGGCATCGGTCGTAACGCTCGGCGTTCCCGCGGACCACGTCCTGCCCGAAGCATACCGGCTGACGACCCCGTGCTCGCCGCATCTCGCCGCCGAAATCGACGGCGTTACGATCGATCCCGACCGGCTCGCGCTGCCAGAGGTCGATGGCCCACTGGTGGTCGAGGGCGCGGGCGGCGTGATGGTCCCCGTGACACGCGACCTGATCTTCGCAGACCTGTTCGCGCGGTGGAACACGCCGATCGTGCTAGTCGCGCGCACCGGTCTCGGCACGATCAACCACAGCCTGCTCTCGATCGAGGCACTGCGCAGCCGCGGCGTCCCGATCCTCGGCATCGCCTTCGTCGGCGACGCGGTCGAGGATAGCGAGGCGACGATCGCCACGCTCGGCAAAGTCCGCCGGCTCGGCCGCCTGCCCCGCCTCGATCCACTGAACGCCGCCACCTTGGCCGAGGCATTCGCCGAGAACTTCGATTTGGAGGCGTTCCGGTGAGCGACTCGCCCGTCTGGCACCCCTTCACACAGCACGGCCTGCGCGAACCCATCCCGCTCGTCACGCATGCCGAGGGCGCCGCGCTTTACACTTCCGACGGCCGGCGGATCATCGATGCGATCTCGTCATGGTGGGTGACCACGCATGGCCACGCCAACCCGAAGATCATGGCGGCGATCGCCGAACAGGCGGGCAAGCTCGACCAGATCATCTTCGCCGGCTGGACGCACCAGCCTGCCGAAGACCTCGCGCGTGGCCTGACCGCGATCATGCCATCGGATCTGACCCGCGTGTTCTTCTCCGACTCCGGCTCGACCAGCGTCGAGTGCGCGCTGAAGATGGCGCTCGGTTACTGGCTCGATCGCGGCGAGGATCGCCACCGCATCCTCGTGCTCGAACACGGCTATCACGGCGACACGATCGGCGCGATGTCGGTCGGCGCGCGCGGCGTCTACAACCGCGCCTACGCGCCGTTGCTGTTCGACGTCGGCACCATCCCCTTCCCCGCCGCCGGGTGCGAGCAAGCAACGCTCGACGCGCTGGAGAAAGCCTGCGCCGCACACCCCGCCGCGTTCATCGTCGAGCCGCTGCTGCTCGGCGCGGGTGGGATGCACATCTATCCCGCGTACATCCTGGCCGAGATGCGGCGGATCTGCACGCGCCACGACGTCCTGTTCATCGCCGACGAGGTGATGACCGGCTGGGGTCGCACCGGCACCTTGCTCGCCTGCGAGCAGGCAGGCGTGGTCCCCGACATCCTCTGCCTGTCGAAGGGACTGACCGGCGGCGCGATCCCACTCGCGGTGACGATGGCGACCGAGGCGATCTACCAGGCGCATTACGGCACCGACCGCGCGCGCATGTTCTTCCACTCATCGAGCTACACCGCCAACCCGATCGCCTGCGCCGCCGCCAATGCGAACCTGGCGATCTGGCGTGACGAACCCGTGTGCGAGCGGATCGCAGGCCTCGCCGCACGCCAGCGGACGCGGCTGGAAGCCCTCGCCCGGCATCCCCGCATCGCCAACGCGCGCCAGATCGGCACGATCACCGCGGTCGAGCTACAGGGCGAGGACGGCTATCTCTCGCAGATCGGCCCGCGATTGCTCGCCTTCTTCCGCGACCGCGACCTGCTGCTCCGCCCGCTCGGGAACATCGTGTACGTCATGCCGCCCTACTGCACCGACGACGCCGATCTCGACCGGATCTACGCAGGCATCACCGAGGCGTGCGACGTGGTCGGGCAAGACTCCTGACGTTTTTGCTGCACTGCAGCAACAAATGAAGTACATGCGACGTTGAGATAAGATCGCGGCCGAGTACGCTGGCGACGAAAGGCCCGATTACCGTGAGAAACATCGCCGATACCATCGCGCGCATGGCGCGCGCCGGAGCGCCGACGCCGCGCGACACCGCGCCCAGCCGCCTGACGCTGCTGACCGAGTTCGGGACCAATCCGGGTGCGCTGCTCGGCTTCAGCTACGTTCCCGCCAACCTTCTGCCGGGCGCGCCACTGGTCGTAGTCCTGCATGGGTGCACGCAGACCGCGGCGGGGTATGACCACGGTTCAGGCTGGTCGAAGCTCGCCGATCGCGCGGGTTTCGCGCTGGTGTTCCCCGAACAGACGCGCGCGAACAATCCCAATCGCTGCTTCAACTGGTTCGCGTCGGAGGACACCGCGCAGGCCGGCGGCGAGGCAGAATCGATCGCGCAGATGACCGAGACGATGATCGCGCGCCACGGCCTCGACCGCAGCCGCGTGTACGTCACCGGGCTGTCGGCGGGGGGCGCGATGACGATGGCGATGTTGGCCACGCGGCCGGACCTGTTCGCGGGCGGCGCGGTGATCGGCGGGCTCGCCTACGGCACCGCGACCGGCGTGTCGCAGGCGCTGGACCGGATGCGCGGGCACGGCGACACCAGCGACACAGCGCTGGTCGACATGGTCCGCAGCGGCGCGCGCGGGCATGACGGACGCTGGCCGACGCTCGCGATCTGGCACGGCGGCGCGGATGCGACGGTAAGCGTGGCGAACGCGGACACGATCGCGCGGCAGTGGCGCGGTGTGCACGGCGTCGACGCCAAAGCGGTGCGAACGGAGCGCGTAGGCACCGCCGTCCACCGGATCTGGTCCGACGCGGAAGGGCGCGATGTCGTCGAGGACTGGACCGTACCCGGCATGGGCCACGGAACGCCGATCGATCCTTCGCGTGGCGAACGCTTGGGCGCCGCCGGGCCGTTCATGCTCGACGTCGGAATTTCGAGCACGGCTGTGATCGCAAAGTCCTGGGGCCTGGTTTCGGCGGCGAAGGCGGAGACTGCGATCAAGCCGGCACCAGTCGAACGCGTCGCCAAGATCGCGATTCCCGTCTCGCCGAAGCCTGCGTCGAAGCCCCGCGCCGAGGCACCAGCCGGAATCCAGGCAACGATCGAGAACGCCCTCCGCGCTGCCGGGTTGATGCGATAAAAGCCCCTATTGGCTAGCGCTTATGTCGGACGCGCCGACCAACCCCAACCGTCATCCTGACGAAAGTCAGGACCCTGAGCCAAACAGGACACCATCCGTTACCCTGGATCCTGACGTTCGTCAGGGTGACGGAGTTGGTGAAAACCTCGACGGCCTCGACCGCACAATCTGCGCGGCACACGCCACCATATCGATCCTCCCCCGCCAGGGGGAGGTGGCAGGCACTTGCCTGACGGAGGGGGCGGGATGGACGGCATCCGTTGCTGCTCCTCCCCCTCCGACGTCTACGGCGCCACCCCCTAACAAGGGACGATCGACGCGGGTAATCGACAAGCCGCCCAACCCGGCTAAAGCCACCGCATGACGTCCACCCCGCCCCGCCCCTGGCGCACCGAGTTCGCCGCCACGCTGAAGCTCGCCTGGCCGCTGGTCGCGACCAATCTCGCGCAGGCGTTGGTCGGTGCGACCGATGTCGCGATGCTGGGGCGGCTCGGGTCGGACACGCTGGCGGCTGCGACGCTGGGGCTCAACCTCTACCTCGTCTTCCTGATCTTCGGGATGGGCCTCACCACCGCCGCCGTCCCGATGATCGCGCGCGAGCGGGGTGCGCGGCCGCATGCGGTGCGCGATATCCGCCGAACGGTGCGCCAGACGATCTGGGTCGCCGCCACGCTTTGCATCCCGTCCTGGATCGTCCTGTGGAACGCCGAGCCGATCCTCGTACACCTGCTCGACCAGAATCCAGCGCTCGCGCACGAAGCGGCGCGGTTCGTTCGCGCGGTCATGTGGGGGATGCTGCCCAGCCTGTGCTTCCTCGTGCTCCGCGCGTTCGTCGCCGCGCTCGAGAAACCCGCCTGGTCGTTGGTGGTGATGGTCGGGCTGCTGGTCGTCAACGCCGGGCTCAACTGGCTGCTGATCTTCGGCCACGCCGGCCTCCCCGCGCTCGGCCTGCTCGGTTCGGGCATGGCAAGCAGCATCGCAAACAGCCTAAGCTTCGTCGCGATGGCCGCGGTCATCGTCTACGCCAGGCCGTTCCGCCGTTATCGCCTGCTCGGCCGGTTCTGGCGCGCCGACTGGCCACGATACCGCGCGGTCTGGACGCTCGGCCTGCCGATCGCGATCACGCTCGGGTTCGAATCCACCGTGTTCATCGCCGCCGTCTTCCTGATGGGCCTGCTCGGCACCGTGCCACTCGCCGCGCACGCGATCGCGATCCAGATCGCCAGCGTCACCTTCATGGTCCCGCTCGGCATCGCGCAAGCCGCCACCGTCCGCGTCGGGCTCGCCTCGGGACGCGGCGATCGCGCGGGCATCGGGCGCGCAGGCTGGGTCGCGTTCGCGATCGGGGAGGGCTTCATGGTGCTGACGGCCGCGTTGCTGGTCCTGGCCCCGCAACTCCTGATCGGCATCATCCTCGACGTCGACGCACCCGCGAACGCGCCGGTAGTCGCGCTGGCGATCTCGCTGCTCGCGGTCGCCGCGGTGTTCCAGGTGGTCGACGGCGCGCAGGTGATCGGCGCGGGGATGTTGCGCGGACTGGGCGACACCAAGGTACCGATGCTGTTCGCCGCGATCGGCTATTGGGGCATCGGCATCGGCGTCGGCGCGTGGCTCGCCTTCGCGCGCGGCTGGGGCGGAGTCGGCATCTGGACCGGGCTGGCGACCGGGCTCGCGGTGGTATCCGTGCTGATGATCGCCCGCTGGCAGGCGCGCGAGAGACTTGGCCTTGGCTAAGGCTCGCCTGGGCTCTTTATCCGATATTACTGATACATAGTCGCCGGGACGTGTTAACATGCGTTAAACCACTGGAGCCTGACATATGCCTGATCAAGACCGCATCGTCGCGATCGGGTTGCTCACGCAGCGCGACGTTTTCGCGCTCGGCCATGACCTGTCGCGCGTCTATCCGATCGACGAGATGCCGTGCTTCGGCAGCCTGCTTGGTGCGATCGACGACGCGGACCGCGCGTTCCACCGCTCGCGCGATGCGCAGCAGCGTGCCATTCCTTTGCGACAGAGCGCAACCTCGCTCGCATAGCGGCGTTCGAGACCCGCTGCCCCGCGGAGATCGATCATGACGCTGCCTACCGAATTACTGCTGCTTGGCTGGTCGACGGTCCTGCTATTCGCGTACATCATGATCCAGGGGCAGACCGCGACGCGCGACCGCGGGCTCGACTGGAACGCAGGCCCCCGCGATGGCGAGCAGAAGCCGCTAGGCGAGATGGCCGGCCGCGCCGAACGCGCGCTGAAGAACTTCCAGGAAACCTACCCGGTCTTCGTCGCGCTCGCGCTGGGGCTGGCCGTGACCGATCGCACCGGCGGGCTGGGTGCGATCGGCGCTTGGCTCTGGTTCGGCGCACGCATCGCGTACATCCCGCTCTATCTGTTCGGCATCAAATATGTCCGTAGCCTGTGCTGGACGGTGTCCATCCTCGGCCTGCTGCTGATGCTGATCCGCTTCCTCTGAAACCTAGTCTCTCAGCGTGCGGATGATCGCCGAGAAATCGAGTCCACCCTGCCCGGCCTCGGCGAACGCCTCGTAACACTCGGCCGCTTTCGCACCCATCGGCGTATCCGCTCCGGTGTCCTTCGCCGCAGCCATTGCGAGCCGAAGGTCCTTGAGCATCAGCACCGACGCGAAACCGCCCTGATAGTCGTGATCGGCCGGCGTATCGGGACCGATCCCAGGCAGCGGCGCGTACGTAGTCATCGACCAGCTCTGTCCAGACGACACGCTCGCGATATCGTAGAACGCCTGCGCATCGAGCCCGAGCTTCTCCGCCAGCACGAACGCCTCGCAGGTCGCAATCATCGTCGCGCCGAGGATCATGTTGTTGCAGATCTTCGCCGCCTGCCCAGCGCCGTTCGCGCCCGCGTGAATGACCGCCTTGCCCATGTCGGCAAGGATCGCCTGCGCCCGGTCGAACGCCTCCGCCGAGCCACCGACCATGAAGGTCAGCGTCCCCGCATTCGCCGCGCCGATCCCGCCAGAGACCGGCGCGTCGACCGCGACGAGGCCCTTGGCCTGCGCCGCGGCGGCGACCTGCTTGGCGGTAGCGACATCGATCGTCGAGCAGTCGATCAGGATCGCGGAGGGCGACGCGACGCCGAACAGCATGTCATAGACCTCGGCGACATGTTTGCCGGCGGGGAGCATCGTCACGATCGCCTCGGCACCGTCGGCGGCTTCGGCAGCGGACGCGACCGGCAGGCAACCCGCGGCCTTCGCCTTGTCCAGCGCGTCGGCGCTCAGATCGAACGCGCGGACGTCATGGCCCTTCTTCGCGAGGTTCGCCGCCATCCCGCCGCCCATGTTGCCGAGCCCGATGAAACCGATCCGTGCCATGTTCTCTCTCCTAATTTTGCTCCCCTCCCTTTCACGGGAGGGGTTGGGGGAGGGCAGTGCCGCAAATACGTCGCGCGTGGTCGCGGCACGTTCCTCCCCTGACCCCTCCCGCAAGCGGGAGGGGAATATTGATCATTTTCCCGTCCAGGTCCCGGCGCGCTTCTCGACAAATGCGGCCATGCCCTCGCTCTGGTCCTCAGTCCCGAACAGCCCGTGGAACAGCCTCCGCTCGAACTGCACGCCCATCGCCAGCCCCGTCTCGAACGCCGCGTTGACCATTTCCTTGTTCGCCAACACCGCCAGCGGTGCCATCGCCGCAATCGTCGCGGCAGTCTTCACCGCCTCCTCGACGAGCTCCTCCGCCGGTACGATCCGCGAGACCAGCCCCGCACGCTCCGCTTCGGCGGCGTCCATCATCCGCCCGGTCAGGCACATTTCCATCGCCTTCGCCTTGCCGACCGCGCGCGTGAGGCGCTGCGATCCGCCCATGCCCGGCGACACGGCGAGCTTGATCTCGGGCTGGCCGAACTTGGCGGTATCCGCGGCGAGGATGAAGTCGCACATCATCGCCAGCTCGCACCCGCCGCCGAGCGCATAGCCCGCGACTGCGGCGATCACCGGTTTCCGCGTCCGCGTGAAATTCTCCCAGCCAGCGAAGAAGTTGCTCGCGTACATCTCCGCGAAGCCCTGCGACTGCATCTCCTTGATGTCCGCCCCCGCCGCGAACGCCTTGGCCGAGCCGGTCAGCACCGCGCAGCTCTGCGACGCATCCGCGTCGAACGCGGCAAACGCAGCGATCAAATCGGCGAGTACCTGCGAATTAAGCGCATTCAGCGCCTGGGGCCGGTTCAGCGTGACGAGCGTAACGCCACCGCGCTGCTCGACCAGGATCGTTTCGTAGGTCGCCATTTCTATTCCTCCAATTACGTCAGCCCAGCTTTCGCTGGGTGTCGTGTTGTTCTTTAACCCGGCGTCCACGCCTCGCTCTCCGGCAACGGCGCGAAGATCTGGTCGATCACGTGATCGGTCACATCCTCGGGCGTCGCCGGATCCCAGTGCGGCGCATTGTCCTTGTCGACGATCACCGCCCGCACGCCCTCGATGAAGTCATGCCGCTGCACGACATGCGCGCCGACCGCATATTCCTGCCGCATCTCGTCCGCGAAACTCGCCATCCCAGCGCCCTCGTGGAGCAGCCGGAGCGACACCTTCATCGTCTGCGGCGACTTGGTCTTCAGCGTCGCAAGTGTCTGAGTCGCCCACTCCCCGCCATCGGCGTCGAGCGCAGCGTAGATCTCCTCCAGCACGTCTGACGCGAAAAGCCGGTCGATCTCGTCCTTGCGAGCCAAGATCTTCGCGTCGGGTACCGACGTCGCCAATGCATCCAGCACGCCCGCAATATCCTGCGGCGTCTCCGCAATCCGCGCCTTGGCCGTATCGAGCGTATCGCTCGCGCGAAAATGCGTCGCCAGCCCAAGCGCGAGGCACTCCGCACCATCGAGCCGGTGCCCGGTCAGCGCCAGATACTGCCCGATCCGCCCCGGCAACCGCGACAGATACCAGCCACCGCCGACATCCGGGAACAACCCAATCCCCGTTTCCGGCATCGCAAACTTGGTATTCTCGGTCGCGACACGATACCGGCACGGCAACGCGAGACCGACGCCACCGCCCATCGTGATCCCGTCCATGAACGCGACGATTGGTTTGGCATAGGTGAACAGCCGATGGTTCATCCGGTACTCAGCGTGAAAGAACGCCCGCGCCTCGACGCCGTCAGTCGCACCTGAGGCTGCAAGCATGCGGATATCCCCGCCAGCACAGAACCCGCGTCCCTCCGCATGATCGACCACGATCGCCTCGACCGCCGCGTCACCACGCCACGCCTCCAGCGCCTCAAGCACGCCTTCGCACATCGCCAGATTCAACGCGTGCAATGCTTTCGGTCGATTGAGACGAATACGGCCGACAGGCCCTTCACTCTCGACGATCAGATCATCGGTCACGCGGTCACCTCCAAAGCACCATCTCCGCGCCTCCGCGTCTCCGCGTGAACCAAAAGTTTTTTCACGCGGAGACGCGGAGGCGCGGGAGAGAAAGATTGAGCAAAGCTACGCGGATTCACTGCCGGGTCAGTTCGCGACCGACGATCATCCGCATGACCTGGTTCGTCCCCTCGAGGATCGAATGCACGCGCAGATCGCGCCAGAAGCGCTCGATCGGGTAATCCTGCAAATACCCGTAGCCGCCATGCAGCTGCAGCGCACGGTCGACCACCGACGAGCCGGTATCGGTCGCCAGCCGCTTCGCCATCGCCGCGAACTTGGTCTTGTCGGGCGCGTTCGCCGTCACCTTCGCCGCCGCGATATAGAGCAGCGCCCGCGCCGCCTCCAATTCGGTCGCCATGTCCGCCAGCATGAACTGCGTGTTCTGGAAGTCCGCGATCGCCTTCCCGAACTGTTTCCGGTCCTTGGTATACGCGATCGCCTCGTCCAGACACCGCTGCGCGCCCCCGAGCGAGCACGCACCGATGTTCAACCGTCCGCCGTCGAGCCCCATCATCGCGATCCGAAAGCCCTCGCCCTCGCCACCGACCATGTTCGCCGCCGGCACGCGGACGCCGTCGAAGATCACCTGCCGCGTCGGTTGCGAATGCCAGCCGAGCTTCTTCTCGTTCGCGCCGAACGACACGCCCGGCATGTCCTTCTCGATCACCAGGCACGAGATGCCCTTCGGCCCGTCCTCGCCGGTACGGACCATCGTCACGTACACCTCGTTCTCGCCCGCACCCGAGATGAACTGCTTCGAGCCCGTCACGATCCAGTCGTCCCCGTCGCGAACCGCGCGCGTCTTCAGAGCGGCCGCGTCCGAACCCGACCCCGGCTCGGTCAAACAATAGCTGCCGAGACGGTCCATCGTCACCATGCTGGGGAGATACTTGTCCTTCACCGCGGCCGACCCGAACCGATCGATCATCCACGCCGCCATGTTATGGATGCTGATGAACGCGCTGGTCGAGGGACACCCGTACGACATAGCCTCCATGATCAGCGCCGCCTCGAGCCGCCCGAGCGCGATCCCGCCGCTCTCCTCGCTGACGTAGATCGCCGCGAAGCCGAGTTCCGCCGCCGCCTTGATCGTCTCGCGCGGGAAGATATGCTTCTCGTCCCACTCCGCCGCATGCGGCGTGATCCGGTCGGCGGTGAAGCGGCGCGCCAGCTCCTGGATCTCGCGCTGGTCGTCTGTCAGGTCGAACTGGTTCATCATCTGTCCTTCAGCGAGCGGCGCCGTTCGGCTGTCCGCTCAGTTCCTCTCGTTTATCGAAACACCACGGTACGCTTGCCGTTCAACAACACGCGCCGTTCTGCAATCCATCCGACCGCTCGCGCGAGCACCTGCGCCTCGCTATCACGCCCGATCGCGATCAGATCGTTCACGGTGGCACGGTGATCGACGCGTTCGGCGGCCTGCTCGATGATCGGGCCCTCGTCGAGATCGCTGGTCACGAAATGCGCGGTGGCGCCAATCAGTTTCACGCCGCGCGCATGCGCCTGGTGATACGGCCTGGCACCCTTGAAGCTCGGCAGGAAACTGTGGTGGATATTGATGCACCGCCCCGCCAGCCGCTCGACCAGATCCGCGCTCAGTACCTGCATGTAGCGCGCGAGCACCAGCAGGTCGGCCCCGCTCGTCTCGAACAGGTCGAGCAACGCAGCCTCCTGCGCCGCCCGATTGCCCGCATCGACCGGAAGATGGTGGAACGGCAACCCGTGCCACTCGGTCAGCCCGCGGAGCGTCTCGTGGTTCGATACCACGCCGACCGGCTCGATCGGCAGGGCACCGGTCGACCAGCGGTGCAACAGGTCGTTCAGGCAGTGCGACGTCGTCGACACCGCGATCAACACGCGGGGCCGCGAGTCGGCACGAACCAGTGACCAGTCGAGTGCAAACGTCTCGCCGACCTTCCCAAGCCGCGTGCGCAAATCCGCGTCGCCGTCGTCGGCCGCGCTGAACACGACGCGCATGAAGAACCGCCCTGTCTCCAGATCGGCATATTGCTGGCTGTCGAGAATGAACCCGCCCGCCGCTGCAAGCTCGCCGGTGACGGCCGCGACGATGCCGACGCGATCCTCGCACGTGAAGGTCAGTATCTGCGCGCTCATGCGCTCGTCTCGCTCAGGTGCCATCGGCTGCCATATAGATGCGCGAACACCGCGACCCACTCATAGGATCGTGGCGCCGAGCAACAGTTAGGCATGGATGCTGTGCAGAATCGTGCGCCGTATCGTGAAACGTCGGCCCAAATCGGGCTGGTCGAGCTACGACCGCCGAAGGCGCTACGGCACTGATAATCCTCCCCCGCCAGGGGGAGGTGGCACCGAAGGTGACGGAGGGGGAGGGCACGCAACGCTGGACGCACCCTACCGCCCCCTCCGTCTGGCAATTGCCAGCCACCTCCCCCTGGCGGGGGAGGATCGCTCGGATCGGACTTGTGACGGTCGGCAGCGCGATGCTTGGGCCACGAATTCAACGGCCCACATCACCCCATCGTCGGAATAACGAACGCGTCGTTATTCCGTGCAGGCCCGCCATCCTCGGCCATCGCCGGCAGTGCAGACCCGTCCGGCCAACGCTGCGTGATCGTCTTGACCTTCGTCCAGAACTTCACGCCCTCCATCCCGTGCTGGTTGGTGTCGCCGAACGCGCTCCGCTTCCAGCCACCGAACGTGTGATACGCGACCGGCACCGGGATCGGCACGTTGATCCCCACCATCCCGACGTTCACCCTCGCCGCGAACTCGCGCGCCGCGTGCCCGTTGCGCGTGAAGATCGCGACGCCGTTGCCGTATTGATGCTCGCTCGGCAGCCGCACCGCCTCCTCGAAATCGGCCGCGCGGACGATCTGGAGCACCGGCCCGAAGATCTCCTCCTTGTACGCCGACATCTCGGTCGTCACGTGATCGAACAGCGACGGCCCGATGAAGAAGCCCTTCTCATGCCCCTGCAACGCAAACCCCCGTCCATCGACGACCAGTTCCGCGCCCTCGTCGACGCCGGTCTGGATCCAGTTCTCGATCCGGGTGCGGTGCGCCGCGTTCACCACCGGGCCGTAATGCGCGTCGTTGTCGGTCGACACACCCACGCGCAACGCCGCGATCGCCGGGATCAGCTTCTCGCGCAGCGCAATCGCGGTCTTCTCGCCCACCGGCACCACCACCGGCAGCGCCATGCAGCGCTCGCCGGCGCTCCCGAACGCAGCACCCGACAGGTCGGCGACGACCTGGTCGAGGTCCGCGTCGGGCATGACGATGCCGTGGTTCTTCGCGCCGCCCATCGCCTGGACGCGCTTGCCCGCCTCGACGCCGCGCCGATAAACGTAATGCGCGATGTCGGACGATCCGACGAAGCTCACCGCCGAAATCGCCGGATGATCGAGGATCGCGTCGACCATTTCCTTGTCGCCGTGGACGACCTGGAAGATCCCCTCGGGCAGCCCCGCCTCGACGAACAATTCGCCGAGCCGCACCGGCACCGACGGATCGCGCTCGCTGGGCTTGAGGATGAACGCGTTGCCCGTGGCGATCGCGACGCCAGACATCCATAGCGGGATCATCGCCGGGAAGTTGAACGGCGTGATCCCCGCGCCAATGCCTAATGGCTGGCGCATCGAATAGACGTCGATCCCCGGCCCGGCGCCCTGCGTGTATTCGCCCTTGAGGATGTGCGGAATTCCGCAACAGAACTCGATCACCTCGAGACCGCGCTGGATATCGCCCTTCGAGTCCGCGATCACCTTGCCGTGCTCGGACGACAGCAGCCGCGCTAGTTCGTCCATGTTCGCCTCGACGAGCCGCTTGAACTCGAACATCACGCGGGCGCGACGCTGCGGGTTGGTCGCCGCCCAGCCAGGTTGCGCCTTCTGCGCCGCGGCAACGGCCGCATTCAGATCGGTCGCACCCGAAAGCCGCACGCGCGCCTGCACCTCGCCCGAATTCGGGTCGAACACATCACCGAAGCGCTCGGCCGTGCTGGCCGCACCGCTCACGAAATTCTCGATCGTCCGCATGGGCATCCTCTTCTAGTTGCCCGCATCGTCCGCCATAAGCGTTTCGCAGCCAAGTGGGGCTGTTTGCAGATACGCTCTGCAAATGTGCAGCATGGGGTGAGGCGTTCATGGATTGGGACGACGTCCGGTATTTCCTCGCTCTAGCGCGCACGCACCGGCTCGGCCCAGCCGCGAAACTGCTCGGCCAGGACGCGACGACGGTCTCTCGGCGGTTGCAACGGCTGGAGCGGCGGCTCCAGACGACATTGTTCGAGCAGACCGTGGCGGGATACGCGCTGACCGAGCGCGGCGCGGCGCTGCTCGAGCATGCCGAGACGATGGAGGCGTCCGCGCTCGGCATCCAGGAAGTCGTCGGCAATGACGCGGGCGTGCTCGCGGGGCCGATCCGGTTGAGCGTCTCGGAAGGCTTCGGCAGCCGCATCCTCGCGCCCCGGCTCGCATCGTTCACCAACCAGCATCCGCGGATCGCGGTCGACCTGATCGCGTCGACCGGCTTCCTGAACCCCTCACGACGCGAGGCGGATATTGCGGTGATGCTCGCCCGCCCGAAGAGTGGCCCGCTGGTCGCGCGGAAGCTCACCGATTATCACCTCGGCCTCTACGCGCATCCCGATCACCTCGCACGGTCGGGACCGATCGCGACGACTGCAGACCTGATGCGGCACCGCCTGATCGGCTACGTACCGGACATGATCTACGCGCCCGAACTCCGCTATCTCGCGGAGATCGACGGCCGGCTCGACGCATCGATCCGCAGTTCGAGCATCGTCGCGCAGGCCGAACTGATCGCGGCGGGTGCCGGATGCGGGATCCTGCCCTGCTTCATCGGCGACGGCATGCCGGGACTGGTGCGGGTGCTGCCCGACGCCGTCGATATCCAGCGCTCGTTCTGGCTCGTCGTCCACCGCGACGTCCGCCGGATCGCGCGGATCGACCGGTTCATCGCCTGGCTGGACGCGACGATCGGCGCGTTGAAGCCGCTGATGATCGGCGTGCCCTCTGCGCCGATTGCCGCCCCCGAGTGAGCCCCGTATAGATCGATGTTGCATGGCAGCATCGCCGGGCCTGGAGCAGCGCGTTGATCCCCAAACTCTATCACCAGATGATCGACGCGATCGGCGACGGCACTGGGCTGCCCGATATCATCCTCCACATCCACGCCGGCATGGCGTTGCTCATGCTCGCGCGACTAGTGACGCGGCGCTCGTTCGGGACGTTCATTCCGTGGTGGGTGGTCGTCGCCGGCGAGGCGTTCAACGAGATCATGGACCGGCTGAACTTCGGGTCGTGGCGGTGGGAGGATACCTCGCTGGATATCATCAACACGTTGCTGTGGCCGACGGTGATCTGCCTCGGCGTGCGGTTGCGGCCGATGATCGCGCAGCGGGTCACGGTAAAAGTGGGGTCGGTCGAAACCGCGCCGGATGCCGTCTCGATAGAAGACGTGCCAGTCGAGACGCAGCACTAGTTTGCGCCCCTCCCTGGAAGGGAGGGGTTGGGGGTGGGTAGGCCGCTTGGCTGGCGCACCGGACCACAAGCAGCCGCCCCCCCCTAGCCCCTCCCTTCCAGGGAGGGGAACGCGTTGTGACCGGGGTTACCTCAGCCACCCCAGCCAACCGCCCCGGCTCAACTCAAAGCAATGTACCGTTGCAGATGATAATCTTCATCGCCCAACTGGTGGTCGATCATCACTAGCCGCTTGGCATAATGCGACACCGCATATTCCCACGTCATGCCAATCCCGCCGTGAAGCTGGATCGTTTCCTCCGCGACCAATGCCCCAGTCCGCCCGATCGTATATTTCGCCGCGGACAACGCCCGCTCTCGCGCCTTCGCATCCTCGCCATCGAACGCCGACGCCGCATTGATCACAGCGGAGTGCGCCTGCTCGATCTCGAGCAACACCGTCGCCATTCGGTGCTGGAGCGCCTGGAACTTGCCGATCGGCACGCCGAACTGCTTGCGGTCGCGGAGGTAGCCGAGCGTCGCCTCCTTGACGAACTCCATCGCGCCGACCGCTTCGGCCGAAAGCGCGAGCAACCCCGCCCCGACCGCCGCATCGACGATCGCCTGCCCCTGCCCTTCGCCACCGACGCGCGCATCGGCGCCGAGCGTCACGTTCTCGAACGTCACGTCCCCGGCAGCGCCGCCCTCGACGACGTTGAAGCTGCGGACCGACACCCCGGCCGTATCCGCCGGCACGAGCAACACGAGCGGTTCGCCATCCTGCTCGACGGTCACGACGAACACCGAGGCCGCACCGGCGTGCGACACGACCGCCTTGGTCCCATTGAGCGTCCAGCCATCGCCACTCTTCGTCGCAGTCACCGGCGTCGCGCCATCCTCATGCGCGAACGCGGCGATCGTGTCGCCCGACACGATTCCGGCCAGCGTCTCGTCATGCCCGCCAGCCTTCGCCAGCGCCCGCCCGGCCATCAGCGCACCGAGGAACGGCTCGACCACCAGCGCGCGGCCGAGCGCCTCGAACACCACCATGATGTCGAACCCGCTGCCGCCGAAACCGCCCGCCGCCTCGTCGAACAGCGCGGAGACGATGCCGAGTTCGTTCAACTGCTGCCAGACCGCCGGATCATACCCCGCCTCGCCATACGCGCCCGCATTGCGCGTCTCGATCGAATAGCCGTCGCGCAACGCCCGCACGAGCGTGTCGGCCAGCATGCGGCGGTCGTCGGTGTGTTCGAAGTTCATGGTATCAGAGACCCAGGATGGCTTTGGAGATGATGTTCTTCTGGATCTCGTTCGACCCGCCGAAGATCGACAGTTTCCGGTTGTTGAAATAGCTCGGCGCCGCCATCGCCGCGTCCTCCGGCCCGACATCCTCGCCGTTCCACCCGGCCTCCAGAGCTTCGGGTATGTAGGGCGCCGCGTACGATCCATACGCACGACGGGTCAGCGAGGTGATCTCCTGGCGGATCTCGGTACCCTTGATCTTGAGCATCGAACTTTCCGCGCCTGGCGCACCGCCACCCGCGACTGCCGCCAGCACGCGGAGATTGGTCGTCTGCATGTTCGCGAGGTCGATCTCGACCCGCGCCATCCTTGCCGCGAACAGTGGATCGTCCGCCAAGGCCCGCCCGCCCTTCTTCTGCATCTGCGCGACCTCCTTCAGCCGCTCGAACGACGCGATCGAGAAGCCGACGCCGGCGATGTTGGTCCGCTCGTAGGTCAGTAGATACTTTGCGTAGGTCCAGCCTAGATTCTCCTCGCCGACGAGGTTGGCGACGGGCACCTCGACGTCGGTGAAGAACACCTCGTTCACCTCCTGCTCGCCGTCGATCAGCGTGATCGGGCGGACTTCGATGCCGGGCGACTTCATGTCGATCAGCAGGAACGAGATGCCCTCCTGCTTCTTCGCGGTCGCATCGGTGCGGACGAGGCAGAAGATCATGTCGGCATGCTGGCCTAGCGTCGTCCAGGTCTTCTGGCCGTTGACGACATAGACGTCGCCCTTCCGCACGGCAGTCGTCTTCAGGCCGGCGAGATCGGAGCCCGCGCCCGGCTCGGAATACCCCTGGCACCACCAATCGGAGCCGTCGAGGATCCGCGGTAGCCATTGCTTCTTCTGCTCTTCGGAGCCGTATTTGATCAGCACCGGCCCGAGCATGTTCACCCCGAACGGCACGACGCGAGGCGCGTGCGCGAGCGCGGACTCATTGTCGAAGATGAACCGCTGGATCACGCTCCAGCCGGGACCGCCCCACTCCTCGGGCCAATGGTTCGCCAGCCAGCCGCGCTCGTTGAGGATCGCGTGCCATTCCTCCATGTCCGACTTGCGCAACCGCTTGCCCTCACGGACCAGCGTCGAGAGGCGAGCGGGCAGTTTGTCGCGGAAGAACGCGCGGACTTCCTCGCGGAAGGCTTCTTCCTCGGGCGTGAAGCTGAGATCCATGGCCATGTGACTCCTGATGTTGGAGCCTGTGTGCCACAGTCGATCGTGGAATTGAAGGACCGGTATGGTCCGAAACGAAGAAAACACGGCGCCGAACGACGCAGGTTAATCCGAACGGTATCGCAGTTCCAACACTGACGCTCTCCCCTCCCTGAAAGGGAGGGGTCGGGGGTGGGTCGGCCTGCTTGGGTCACGCGCGTGCGTATGCGGAAGCCGACCCACCCCCAGCCCCTCCCTTCCAGGGAGGGGAGAAAATGTCAGACCTCCCTCCCTTTCGGGGGGAAGGGGAGCAGGATCAGAACCGGTAGCTGATCCAGCCGGCCAGGAAGTCGGAGTTCTTATACCCCGCATTCGTCAACGCAGGCCCCGCGATCAAATGCTCGTACCGCCCGGTGAACGACAGCCGCGAGGTGAACGGATACACCGCCTGGAACCGCAACGTATCGGCGATCTTCTTGCCCCCGAAATTCTGCGTCCCCGCAAACGCGGACCCGTTCGCACGATACACCGCATCGCTTGTCGTATCGCGCCACGAGCGTTGATATTCCGCCGTCATGCGCAGCTTCCCGAACGGCGTAAACGTCACGTTCGGCGCCAGCGCGATCAGGTTGGTCGGCGTCGCGAACAGCTGATAGCTGTAATAGATGTTGTTGCCGAACGGCGCCAACGAGTTGCGCAACGTGCCCTTGCCATACGCGCCGCCGCCGCTCGCATAGTCGGCATGGAAACCGACGCGCGGTGCGGACTTGCCCTCACCAAGCTTGTAGGTCTGCGCCAACAGGATCAGCCACGCCTTGATCGAGCGATCATCGTAACGGCCGCCCTGGTAATTGATCGTCCAGTCGAGATTGACCGGCCCCGCATCGCCCCAGACATGCAGGCCATAGAAGTTGCGAACTTCCCGGGCATTGTCTGTGCCCCATACCGCCGCGCGATTGCGCAGGCGCCAAAGGAACGGATCGACGTACAGCTTCGAGCCCCCGAACAGCGTCTCCGGCACGACGATGCCCGTCGAGATGCCCGAGAACCGCCGCGCGCTCTCCGCATTGTCATCCTGCGTACCGCCATTGCCGTACGCGGTCGGCTTGAAGTCGAACACGTCGGCACGGACGCCAGCGGCACGCGCCCAGGCGCGGAAGCCGTTGAAGCCAAAGAACAGCGTGTTGTTGTCACGCGGCACGACCATCAGGTTAGGACCGTCCGCAAACGTCTGTCGGCCATAGCGCACCCCGACATCGACGTCGGCGACCGTCCCGGTCAGATCGACGAACGCCTGCTGCACCGCCAGCTTGTTGCGCAGGTTGGGCAGCGCGGTGCCAAGATTCTGCCCCTCCAGCGTGCCGTGCGCCAGTTCGCCGTAGAAGCGCAGATGCTTGCCGACATGCAGGTCGGCGCCTCCAAACAGGCGCAGAATGTCCTGCCGCTGCGCCTCGGCATCGCGCAGATTGGGGTTGGTCGTCTCGTTGACGCGCAACCGCGCCTCGCCCGACAGCGTCAGATAGACGTCGCCATCACCCGCGATCGAGATGAACTTCAACTGGTCGACGATGTCCTTGCGCTTCTTCGGATCGCGCAGCTTCGACCAGTCCTCCGCCCAGCGCGACTGGTTGTAGCCACCCGTCGTCGTACCGTCGCCAATCGCAGCGTTGGGATAGCTTTCGGCGATCGGTGAGGCCTCGGCCGTGCTCGACACGTCCTTGGCACCGGCATTGGCTTGCCTCGAAGGCGGGGCTTCGGCTTGCGCGATGGCCACGCTCGAAAAGGCGACAGTCGACAGCGCGGACGCGGCAAAGCCGGCCGCATACGCCATGCGGCGGATCGTCATCGGGGTCATAAGCAAAATCCGGTACTGGCGGGCGGGGACGGGCTGGCCGTCCCCGCCGGCATCAATGGGCGGTAGCAGCGGCGGGGATCGCCGCCGGCACGAACTCGGGAAGCTTGCCCGACAGCGCGGCATCGAGCTTGTCGCGGTCGAGTGCGCCTTCCCAGCGGGCGACGACGATCGTCGCGACCGCGTTGCCGATGAAGTTGGTGAGACTGCGGCACTCGCTCATGAAGCGATCGACGCCGAGGATCAGCGCCATCCCCGCGATCGGCACCGTCGGCACGATCGACAACGTCGCGGCCAGGGTGATGAAGCCCGCGCCGGTGACGCCCGCCGCACCCTTCGAAGAGATCATCGCCACGACCAGCAGCAACAGTTCCTGACCGAGCGTCAGGTGCGTGTTGGTCGCCTGCGCGATGAACAGCGCCGCCAGCGTCATGTAGATGTTGGTGCCGTCCAGGTTGAACGAATAACCGGTCGGCACGACCAGCCCGACCACCGACTTCTCGCAGCCTGCCGCTTCCATCTTCTGGATCAGGTTCGGCAGCGCGGCTTCCGACGACGACGTCCCGAGCACCAGCAGCAGCTCTGCCTTCAGATACTTGATCAGCTTGAAGATCGAGAAGCCGGTCAGCCGTGCGACCGTGCCGAGCACGACCACGACGAACAGCGCCGCGGTCAGATAGAAGGTCGCGACCAGTGCACCCAGATTGGCGAGGCTGCCGATCCCGTATTTGCCGATCGTGAACGCGATCGCGCCGAACGCGCCGAGCGGGGCTGCGCGCATCAGGATGCCGACCAGCTTGAACACGATCAGGCTGAGGCGCTCGAGGAAGTTCAGCACCGGCTTGGCAGGCTCGCCGACCAGGCTCAGCGAGATGCCGAACAGGATCGCGACGAGCAGGATCTGGAGGATGTTACCTTCCGTGAACGCGCTGACCATCGTGTCCGGGATGATGCTCATCAGGAACCCGGTGATCGTCGTCTCGTGCGCCTTCACGGTGTAGTCGGCGATGCCCTTGGTATCGAGCGTGGCAGCGTCGATGTTCATCCCCGCGCCCGGCTGGACGACGTTGGCGACGATGAGCCCGACGATCAGCGCCAGTGTCGAGAAGAACAGGAAGTAGGCGAACGCCTTGCCCGCGACGCGACCGACCGAGCCGAGCTCCTTCATGCCCGCGATGCCGGTGACGAGCGTCAGGAAGATCACCGGTGCGATGATCATCTTCACCAGCTTGATGAACGCGTCACCCAGCGGCTTCAGCGCGGCGCCATAGGTCGGATAGAAATGCCCGAGCGCCGCGCCGAGCGCGATCGCGATCAGGACCTGGATATAGAGCTGGCCGCTCCAGCGCTTCCGCGCGGGCGTTTCCGCGACGCCATATGTCTGGGTGAGTAGGGTCAACATCGCCTCCTGCAATCCTCGTCCACTCACGCGGGACGTTATGTGCGACGGTAATGCCGGGCCGAACCCAGGACTACAAGAGTGCGACGTCTATCCCCTAGAACGTTGGTTTTTAGCCATTTATCGGCATACCCATTATTCTGACGTGCGAAAAATGCCACCTTTCGTTGATAGCGCGCGCGGCAGGTGTGTGATAATCCGCACAAAATGACGCGACTCCGATCCTCCCTTTTCGTCATGGCGTTGACGGTGCTGCTCGCATTTGCGGCGCTCGGTATGATCGTGGCGGGAGTCGCCTCGATCTACGGCCGGCGCGCTGCCGAAGACGCGCGCGCAGGCGTTCGAATGCGCGCGGTCCAGCAGACCCGCAGCAATCTCCGCCTGCTCGAAGCCGAGTTGCAGACCTATCGCCTGCTACCGATCATGCTCGGCGAATATCCCGACGTCCGCGCGGCGCTGGCATCCGGCAACGTCGACGCGGCACTCAACATCAAGCTCGCAATGCTGGCCGAGCGGACCGGCGCGCCGGTGATCTACGCGCTCGATACCCAAGGCATGACGATCGCCGCCTCCAACGCCGGGCGCCCCGACAGCTTCCTCGGCCACGACTACCGCTTCCGCGACTATTTCACCAAGGCGATGGCCTCCGGCGCGACCGAGTTCTTCGCGCTGGGCAGCGTCAGCGGGCGGTCCGGCCTGTACCTGTCGCGACGGATCGACCGCGCCGGCCAACCGCTCGGCGTGGTCGTGGTGAAGGTCGAGTTCGAGAAGATCGCGCGCGCGTGGATCCAGGATCGGATGGCAACCTTCGTGACCGATCCCGACGGCATCATCCTGATCTCCAGTGATCCCAAGCTCGAATTCCGCACCACGCGCCCGCTCCCGCCAACGCGTCGCGCTGCGCTGGTACGGACACGCCAGTTCGGGGCCTCGCCCTTGGTCCCCGCCCCGCTGACACTGGCCGAGGGCGTTTCACGACTACCCGACGGATCGCCCGCGATCACCGTGTCGTTGCCCGTGCCCATCGCGGGCTGGCGACTGGTGCATATGGAGCCACTCGACACAGCATTGCGCGCGGCTGCCGTCCGCACGCGCTGGGCCACCGCGATCGCCGCAATGCTGACGATCGCCGCCATGCTGGGCGCGTGGTGGCTGTACGAGCGGCGCAAGCGCAACGTCGGCGCGCGCGCAGAACTGGAAGCGGAGGTCGCCCGCCGCACTGCCGAACTCCGCGCCACCGCCGACCGCCTCCAGATCGAGGTCGAGCAGCGCGAGGCGTCCGACCAGCGCTTCCGCCAGGCGCGCGAAGAACTCGCGCACGCCAACCGCGTCGGCTCGATCGGCACCATCACCGCCAGCGTCGCGCACGAGATCAACCAGCCCGTCGCCGCGATCCGCACCTTCGCCGACAATGCCGCGGCGTTCCTGGACCGCGGCGAGCCGGCGCGCGCGGCAACCAACCTCCAGTCGATCGTCGACCTCACCAGCCGGATCGGCACGATCACCGCTGGGCTGAGGCGCTATGCCCGGCGCGGTGCAGGCTCGATCGGCCCCGTCGCGCTCGACGAGGCGATCGACGGCGTCCGCCTGCTGATCGGCGACCGCTTCCGCGCCAAGGGCGTGACGCTCGACCTGCCGAACGGCCCCGAGGCACGGCTCACGGTGATCGCCGGCCGCGTCCGCCTGGAGCAGGTGCTGGTCAACCTCCTCCAGAACGCCCTCGACGCGGTCGCCGACCGCCGCGACGCGCGCGTCAGCGTCACCGTCGGCAGGAAAGGCCGCGACGTGGTGCTGACCGTCGCCGACAACGGCCCCGGCATCGAGCCCGACATCGCCGATCACCTCTTCACCCCGTTCGCGACGAGCAAGAAGGACGGCCTCGGCCTCGGCCTCGGCATCGCACGCGACATCATGACCGAGTTCGGCGGCACGCTCGACCTCGTCCCCGCTCCAGAAGGCGCCATCTTCCGTATGATCCTGGTGAAGGCATGAGCGAGCAAGCCGTCTTGCTCGTCGACGACGACGACGTGTTGCGCGGGGCGCTGGAGCAATCGTTCGAACTCGCCGGGATCGCGGTGATCGCCGAGCGTGACCCGACCGTCGCGCTTGCTCGCGTGACCGCCGGGTTCGACGGTGCGGTCGTCTCCGACATCCGCATGCCGAAGATGGACGGCCTCGAACTCTTCCGCCGGATCGCCGCGATCGACCATGAGATCCCGGTGCTGCTGATGACCGGCCACGGCGACGTCGCGATGGCGGTCGCCGCGCTGAAGAACGGCGCGTTCGACTTCATCCCGAAACCCTTCGCGACCGACCATTTGATTGCGGGTGCCAGGCGTGCGCTCGAAATGCGCCGCCTCGTCCTCGACAACCGCCGCCTCCGCGCCGCCGCCGAGGAAACGATCGGCGCCGAACCGCTGATCGGCGAGACCCCGGTGATGGTCCGCCTCCGCGAAACGATGCGCCAGATCGCCCAAGCCGATATCGACGTGCTGATCGAAGGCGAGACCGGCACCGGCAAGGAACTCGTCGCAGTCCTCCTCCACCGCTGGAGCAACCGGCGGTCACGGTCCTTCGTCGCCGTCAACTGCGCCGCTTTGCCCGAGGCGGTCGCAGAGATCGAGCTGTTCGGCCACGACGGCGACTCCCGCCTGCCGCGTACTGGCAGGATCGAGGCGTCCAACCGCGGCACGCTGTTCCTCGACGAGATCGAGAGCACGCTGCCGGCGTTCCAGGCGAAACTGCTCCGGGTGTTGGAGGAGCGCGAGGTAATGCCGGTCGGCGGCGACCTGCCGCGCGCGCTCGACCTCCGCGTGATCGCCGCCGCCAAACCCGGCCTCGAACAAGCGGTCGAGGCAGGCCGCTTCCGCGCCGACCTGCTGTTCCGGCTAGACGCGGTCCGCCTCCGCATCCCGCCGCTGAGGGAACGCCGAGACGACATTCCGCTGCTGTTCGGCCACCTGCTTCACCAGGCAGCAGAACGGTTCGGCCGCGAGGTGCCAACGATCGACACTGCGACGCTAGCGTATCTCGGCCAGCACGACTGGCCCGGCAACGTCCGCGAACTCGACAATCTCGCGAAACGTCTGGTGCTGCGCGTCGAGACCGAAGACCCGATCGACGAGGACAGCGACATCCCCCTCCCCGCCCGCGTAGACAAGTTCGAGGAAGCAACGATCCGCGCCGTGCTCCAACAGGTCAGCGGCGACGTCCGCTCGGCCTTGGCCGCGCTCGGCATCCCGAGAAAGACGTTCTACGACAAGCTGAAGCGCCACGAGATCGACGTCGAAGCCTACCGCCCGACCAAGGGCTAATTCTCAATCCTCCCCTACAAGGGGAGGTGGCAGCGCGCAGCGCTGACGGAGAGGTGACCCGCTCTCGATGGGGCGACACCCCTCCGTCGCTGCGCGACACCTCCCCTTGCAGGGGAGGATAGAGTCAGGTCGGGATACCCGGCGGCGGCACACCACCCTGCCGCGTGGCCACGAACTTCGCGAGCGGCGGCCCGATCAGCAACACCCCTAGAAACCGCAACACCTGAAGCGCCATAACAAACGGCACATCGACCGGGCTAGACGCAGCGATGATCGCAACCGAGTCCATCCCGCCCGGACTAGTCGCCAGATACGCGGTAACCGGATCGATCCCCCACCACCGGGTCAACGCCGCCGCGATCCCGCCGCAGAAAGCGATCAGCAACACCACCGACAACAATATCCGCGGCATCGCCTTCCCCGCCACCCGCAGCGTATCGCGCGTGAACGAAAGCCCGATCCGCCACCCGACCACCGCATAGCTTATCGCGAGCAGCCACTGCGGCAACACCGGCTGCGCAACGCCAGTAACGTTGAGCGCCGCCCCCGCCACCAGCGACCCGAGCAGCGCGCCGGCAGGAAGCTTCAGCACGACCCCCACGGTCGCACCAACACCGGCAATCGCGATCGTCCGCAGCACGGCAACCGGATCGACCGCCGCGAACCACGTCGCGGCAACATGATGCCCGCTCCCGCCCCCGACCATTACCGCCGCCAACACCGACGCGACCACCGCCACGCTCACCACCCGTGTGTACGTCATCACCGCGACCAGCCGCGAGTCCGCGCCGTACGCCTGCGCCATCAACACCATCGCGCTCGCCGCACCCGGCGTCGATCCCCACACCGCGACGGTCCCCGGCAACACCTGCCACCGGCTCAGCAGGTACCCGAGCACGCTACTGGCCGCGAGCGTGACGAAATTGACCATCAGGAACACCGGCCAGTGATTCGCCACCGTCGCGACGATCCCCGTAGTGATCGACCCCGCGATCAGCGTCCCGACCGCCGCCTGTGCGCCCCGAAATGCCGACGTCGGCACGCTCAGCGACCATCCCCGCACCGCCAGCACGACCGCCGCGACCATCGGCCCGAGCAGCAACCCCGCGGGCAGCCCGACGACCTCCAGCAGCCCCGCGATCACCGCCGACAGCGCGATCAAGACGGCCCACCGCCAGATCATGGCTTGGTAGCGAACCAGATCGTGTGCCGCGCGCCGCCCTTCCGCGTCGCCCGCGCAATCACTTCGTCGACCGCGAACCCCGCGTCGGAAAGCCGGGTAGCAAACGGCTTGCTCGGCGCGGAAGACCACACGGCAAGCACCCCGCCCGGCCGCAAAGCCGCTCGCGCCAGAGACAATCCCCGCGCCCCGTAAAGCCGATCGTTACCCGGCCGAGAAATTCCGTCCGGACCGTTATCGACGTCGAGCAGGATCGCGTCCCAATCGCCCTCCGCGATCACCGCGGCGACATCGCCCTCGAAAATCCGGGTCCGCGGATCGGTCAGGCTGTCACCGTGCAGCGCCGCCATCGGCCCGCGCGCCCATTCGATCACCGCCGGTACGATCTCCGCAACCGCCACCTCCGCATCAGCGCCAAGCCGCGCCAACGCAGCGCGGAGGGTAAACCCCATGCCAAGCCCACCAATCAGCATCCGAACACCCGGCCGCCCACCGATCCGGTCGCAAGCCTGCTCCGCCAGCGCCTCTTCCGACCCGCTCAACCGGCTGTTCATCAACTCGTTCGCACCGAGCATGATCGAGAACTCCGCGCCACGCTGGAGGAGCCGAAGCTCACCCCCACCCGGCACCTGCGCCGTCCCGAGAAGCACCCGAGGGATCATGCCGACCAAGCCGCGATATCGTCCTGCTCGCCGATCAAGGCCAGCCCGTGCGCGATCGAGGTTAGCTCGCCGCCACTCATGATCGCCGCCTCGCCGAACCGCTCGACGAAGATCCGCCGGATACGCGGGATCAGCGACGATCCACCGGTCAGGAACACCCGGTCGATCTCGCCACCACCAACGTTCGCCACCTCCAAGGCCCGGTCGACCGCCGCCTCGATCCGCACCACGTCGTCGGCGATCCAGCCCTCGAACTGCGCCCGCGTCACGTCCGCCTCGATCTCCAGCCCCGCGCCCGCAAAGTGGAAATGCGCATCCTCGCCACTCGACAGCGCCCGCTTGAGCGACCCGACCGCATCGTACAGCGGATAGCCCAGTTCGTTCTCGATCACCGCGATCATCCGCCCGATCGCGTCGGGGTCGACCGCGGTCTTCTGCAACCGCTCCAGCTCGGTCATCGTCTTGCGATTGCGCATCAGCGCGAGCCGCGACCAGTCCGCAAAATCGGCGAAATACGCGCGCGGAATCTCCAGTTCCTTGCCGAACGACTTGTACGCGCCGCCCTTGCCCAGCATCGGCAGCACGAGCCGGTCGAGAATCCGGTAATCGAACCGATCCCCCGCAATCCCGACGCCAGCATGCCCAAGCGGCGTACACCGCCGCGCCGCGCCCGGCTCGGCCACGCGCACCACCGAAAAGTCGCTCGTACCACCACCAAAATCGGCCACTAGGATCGTCGCAGGCTCGGTCAGCCGCGTCGCGTAGCTATACGCCGCCCCGAGCGGCTCATAAACATAATGGATTTCCGCCCCGAAACCCTTGAACATCGCGTCATACCGCGTCCGCGCCAGCGCCTCGTCGGGCCGCGCGCCGGCATATTCGACCGGGCGCCCGACGACGATCCGGTGCGGCCGCGTGTCGAGCTTCCCGCCAGCATGCGAAATCAGCTTCTCGAGAAACAGCTGGCCCATCTCCTCGAAGCGATAGCGCTTGTCGAAGACCGAGGCCTGCTCGAACGTCTTCATCGCCGCGACCGACTTGAACGACTGGATGAACCGGCTGTCGAGCGGATACTCCATATATTCGGCGATCGCCCACGGGCCTGCATCCGACGCGAGCCCCTTACCGCTGTCGTCCTGCCAGAAGCACAGCGCCGAGCGGAATACCGGGCTCGTTTCGGCAGGGGCGGCGAACGTTACGAGTTCAGGCGTCCCGCCGCGCGTCCCCAGCGCCACGACGCTGTTGGTCGTGCCGAAATCCAGCCCCAGCGCGGGGCCGCCAGCGTTCGTGTGCATCGCATGTTCTCCGTGAACGCGCGCCTATGGCGATACGGGGTGCGTGATGGCAACCCCGTTCGGGCAAAGTGCGACAACGGACGCGACCATAATCAGCAGCCCTGGAGACGCCTGGTCTGCGCAGTCAGGACGGATCGACGCTCAATCCCGCCTCGTCTGCGCAACTCTTCTCTCCCCTCCCTGAAAGGGAGGGGTCGGGGGTGGGTCGGGTTCCGTATCGTCGACCGTCAGCGTCACAAGCCGACCAACCCGCCCCCAGCCCCTCCCTTTCAGGGAGGGGAGATCGATGAAGATCTGCCCTAAAGTCGCTTGAGCCGCACCAACGCCGCATCGAGCGCGGAGAGGAAGCTCGACCGGTCGGCCTTCGAAAACGGCGCCGGCCCACCGATGATATCGCCGCCCGCGCGCAGGTCCGCCATGATCGCCCGCGTGGCGATCGCGCCGCCGATCGAGCTGGTGGTGAACGGCTTGCCGGTGTTGGCGAGCACGGTCGCGCCGGCCTTCACACAGCGATCGGCGAGGAGGATGTCGGCGGTGATCACGACCGATTTCGCATCGGCCTGTTCGGCGATCCAGTCGTCGGCGGCGTCAAAGCCGTCGCTGACGACGACGCGCGAGATCAGCGGGTGGACAGGGATGCGGAAATGGCTGTTGGCGACGATCGTCACGGGGACTTCGTGGCGCCACGCGACCTTGTAGATCTCGTCTTTGACCGGGCACGCGTCAGCGTCGACGAGGATGCGGATGGTGTCAGTCATTCAAAATCCTCCCCCGCCAGGGGGGGTGGCAGGCGCAGCCTGACGGAGGGGAGGCATCCACCACATCTGTCGCGTATCCTCCCCCTCCGTCACCTTCGGCGACACCTCCCCCTGGCGGGGGAGGATCGTGCTAGCTCAGCTCCGCTCGCGATTACCGCGGTACGGGGGCTTCCGCGCAGGAGCCGGACCGCCACGCGGGGCTGCACGGTGCAGCGTCGAGCGGGGACCGCTCGCATTGCTGCGACCACCGCCGCCGCCGTCATGCCGCGCACCGCTCTCGGGCGCACCCTGCATCGCCTCGATCGCCACGCCGCTCTCTTCCTCACCAGCCTGTGCCGTCCGCTGGATCGCCGCCGAGAACCGCGAGGCCACAGCGCGCGGAATCTCGAACGCCGTCTCGTTCGGCCCGATGCGGATCGCACCGATCTCGGACTTCGTGATGTGCCCGCGACGGCAGATCAGCGGCAGGATCCAGCGCGGATCGGCGTTCTGGCGACGACCGATGTCCATGCGGAACCAGACGGTGTCCTCGAAGCCCGCGCGCGGACCCTGCGAACGCTCGTCCTGCGTCGGCTGCTTGCTCTGGTCGATCAGATCCTCGGCCTGCGGCATCGTCGCGCGGTGCATGTGCACCAGCGCGGCGGCGATATCCTCCGGCGTCTTCTCGGCCATCAGGCGGACGGCGAGTGCGCGATCCTCCTCCTCGACCTCGACCGGCTGCAACAGCATGCCGATCAGCCGCTCGTGATCGTTCTTGCGGATGTCCTCCGCGGTCGGGGCGTTGACCCACTCCGCGTTGATCTTCGCACCACGGAGCATCATCTCGACGCGACGGCGACGCGGGAACGGCACGATCAGGACGGCGGTGCCCTTCTTGCCCGCACGACCGGTACGGCCCGAGCGATGCTGAAGCGTCTCGGCATCGCGCGGCAGTTCGACGTGCACGACGAGGCTAAGCGTCGGCAGATCGATACCGCGCGCCGCAACGTCGGTCGCGACGCAGACGCGCGCACGACGGTCGCGCAGAGCCTGAAGCGCCGCGTTACGCTCGTTCTGCGAATGCTCGCCCGACAGCGCGACGGCCGCAAAGCCACGCTCGACCAGGCTCGCATGCAGGTGACGCACGTTGTCACGCGTGGCGCAGAACAGCATCGCCGTCTCCGCCTCATGGAAGCGCAGCAGGTTGATCACCGCATGCTCGATCTCGGACGGCGAGACCGTGACGGCCTGGTACGAGATATCGCCATGACCGCGATCCTCGCCGACGGTCGAAATCCGCAGCGCGTCCTTCTGGTAGCGCTTGGCAAGTGCGACGATCGGCCGCGGCATCGTCGCCGAGAACAGCAGCGTGCGACGGCTCTCGGGCGATGCGTCGAGGATCTGCTCGAGGTCCTCGCGGAAACCCATGTCGAGCATCTCGTCGGCCTCGTCGAGCACAGCGACCTTCAGGGCCGACAGGTCGAGCGCGCCACGCTCGAGGTGATCGCGCAGACGACCCGGGGTGCCGACGACGATATGCGCGCCGTGCGCGAGCGAACGACGCTCCTTCGAGGCGTCCATGCCGCCGACGCAGGTCGAAATGCGCGCACCGGCCTTGGCATAGAGCCACATCAGCTCGCGGCTGACCTGGAGCGCCAACTCGCGAGTCGGCGCGATGCAGAGCACGAGCGGCTTGTGCGGCGTGGGCAGGCGCTGGACGCCGTCCTCGCCGGCTTCACCGAGCAGTTCGCCGGCCATCGCCAGGCCGAACGCGACGGTCTTGCCCGAGCCGGTCTGCGCCGACACGACGAGATCGCGACCGATCGCATTGTCCTCGATCACATGAGCCTGGACGGGGGTGAGCGCGGTATAGCCGCGCGCTTCGAGCGCCTCGGAAAGAAGCGACGGAATATTTGTAAAAGGCATGTACGTCCTAATTGGTGGCCGGCTTACGCAACGGCAAGGCACTGGCGTGGTGGTCCCTACAGGACTTGACCCGCGGCCCACCCGCTCGCCCATGCCCATTGGAAGTTGTAGCCGCCGAGCCACCCTGTGACATCGACCGCTTCGCCGACTGCATACAGCATTGGTACGCGTTTGGCTTGCATTGTTTGCGATGACAGTTCCGCAGTGCTGATTCCACCCGCGGTGACCTCGGCCTTGGCATAGCCTTCGGAGCCATTCGGCGTGAATTGCCAATGACTTAGCGCGCGCTCGGCGTCCTGGAGTTTCCGATCGGTGAGCGTGGAAATCTCGCTCGTCATCCCCAAACGCTCGCTCAAAGTCTCCGCGAGTCGGTCCGGGAGCGTGCTGCCGAGCAGTTTCCGGAGAGTCGCGCGCGGCGTGGTACGCTTGGCGGCGGGCAGCCAGCCGGACTCGCGATCGGGGAGGAAATCGATCCCGACGGGCTGGCCGTTGCGCCAATAGGACGACACCTGGAGGATCGCGGGGCCGGACAGGCCGCGGTGCGTGAACAGCGCGGCCTCGCGGAATGCGGTCTTGCCAGCGGTGGCGACGACTTCGGCGGCGACTCCGGACAGTTCGCGGAACAGCGTCTCGTCGCCGCCGAGCGTCAGCGGGACGAGTGCGGGGCGCGGTTCGACGACCTTCAAACCGAACTGCCGCGCGAGATCATAGGCGAACCCGGTCGCGCCCATCTTCGGGATCGATGGCCCTCCGGTGGCGATGACCAAAGCGGGCGCAGCGACGGTGCGACCGTCGAGCGACACGCGGTACTGCCCGTCAGCGTGCTCCACCCCGGTGACCGCGCGGCCGAGCGACAGATCCACCCGCCCCTTGTCGCATTCGTCGAGCAGCATCTCGACGATCTGGCGCGCCGAGCCGTCGCAGAAGAGTTGGCCGAGCGTCTTTTCGTGCCACGCGATGCCGTAGGATTCGACCAGCGCGAGGAAATCCTGCGCGGTGTAACGGCCGAGCGCGGACTTCGCGAAATGCGGGTTGGCGGAGATGTAGCGGTCGGCGGCGGTGTGGACGTTGGTGAAATTGCACCGTCCTCCGCCGGAGATCAGGATCTTCTTGCCCGCCTGGTCGGCGTGATCGACGAGCAGGATCTTCCGCCCGCGCTGGCCGGCGACGGCGGCGCACATGAGGCCGGCGGCGCCTGCGCCGAGGATTATCGCGTCGTAATCGGACAAGGGTCGCTCCGTGCGGCTTGGTTGCGCGAGCCGCTAGTCAAGAATGTTTCCCCGCGAAGGCGGGGACCCAGACTGGGCTCCCGCCTTCGCGGGAGAACAAGGGATGGCCGCTGTAGCGTGTTAGGGGTACGCCACAAAGGTGGTGAGGCGTTCGTAAGTTTACGAAACCCATATTCCAGATAGCACCACCCCGGCGAAGGCCGGGGCCCAGTTGGGGGACGGCAGTGGCGCAAGTTGCGCCTCGTTACAGCGACCTTTCCAACTGGGCCCCGGCCTCCGCCGGGGTGGTGCCTATCGCGGCAATGTCTCTCGCGGTGGTGCCGTTCGAAGTGGCGCCATCCGTGGGCGCGGAAGCCTCCGACGGCGTGGAGGAGCACGATAACGCCCCCCTTCTGCTCCCTCTCCCCTCCGGGGAGAGGGTCGGGGTGAGGGGCGGCCAAGCAGTGCGCCGCCAAGAACAGCCCCTCACCCAACCCTCTCCCCGGAGGGGAGAGGGCTCTTTTTCACCTCACCGCAGCTTGGCAATATTCAACGAGTCTTCCTTCGCCCGAACCTTCACCGACTCCTCACTCCGAGTCAGCGCCTTCGCGATCGCCTTCAACGCCATGCCCTTCTTCGCCAGCGTGTGCAGCTTCTGGATCTCATCCTGAGTCCAAGCCTGACGATGCCGTTCGAATTTCGCCTCAGCCATCAGCCGTCATCCTTGTCGATCGCCAGAACCTCGATCGCGTCCGGCTTGTCCGCAAACGCGACCGTCTCGCCAACCGCCGCGCCCATCAACGCGCGCGCCAACGGTGCCGAGAACGCCAGCCGGTCCTCGCCAGGCTCCGCCTCGTCACCACCCACAATCGCGATCACGCGCTCCGCCCCGTTCATCCGAACCCGAACGCGCGAGCCTATCCCGACTTCATCCTCTTCCGGCAAAGGCGCGAGTTCAGCGGTCGTCTGGCGCGTGTGCCAATACCGCAGGTCGCGCAGCAACAGCTTGCGCGCCTCCTCGTCCGTCTCAGCCGCAACCGCCGCCTCGATCTCCGTCACCCGCTCGCCAAGCAACCGAAGCCCTCGCGCCGTGACCAGATTAGGCCCCGGCGCGATCGGCTGTTCGAACTTCGGCTCGAGATGTTCCTCGTCACTCTCGCGACGAAACGCGACGCTCATGCCATTACTTCAGGCACGCGACGATCCCGGCGATCGCCGCCAGCGTGCCGTCGACGTTCTTTACCTTCACGACGTCCAGCCCAAGCTGCTCCGCCGGATAATCATTCCCGCCCGGGAAGATCGCGTCGCCGATGAACATCATCTTGTCGAGTGCGATGCCGCTCGCCTCGTTGAGCTTCTTGAGACCATACGCCTTGTCGACGCCCTCACGCGTGATGTCGATCGAGGTCGCGCCGCCCATGTTGATCGACAGCCCCGGCAGGCGCTTCTGCAAGTCCGCCTGGATCACTTTCCGCTTGGCGAAGTCGGGATCCCAGCTGTGCTTGGCGTCGATTGGCGCTTCCTGCCCCAAGGCAGAGAACGTGATCTGGCTACCACGATCCTCGATCCGCTCGCCCCAGGTCTTCTCCGGCACGAAGCCAGTGGCTTCCAACGACTCGTCGAACGCCTTGAGGATCTTCTGCTTCTCGTCCTCCTCGAACAGCTCGGCATACACCGCGCGCCATTCGCCATCGAACCGGTACAGCTTGGTGCCCGTCGTCGGCATCAGCCACAGCTTGGTGCGGTCGGCACGCTCGGGCAGGCGCGACGCGACCTGCTTCTCGAACTGCGGCCAGTCGCCGCCCGAGATCACCGCGACATGCGCGACGTCGAGCAGGTTCGCCAGCGCCTCGCCCATCGGCTCCTGCAAGGGCTGCTTGCTCTCGGCCAGCGTTCCATCGAGGTCGAAGGCAACGAGCTCTTTCATGCGGAAACTCCAGTAAGGATAAAGGTGTCGATCGCGTGCGCGACGCCGTCGGCATCGTTCGCGCTGGTAATCTCGTGCGCGACGTCGCGGACGGCTTGCGGTGCGTTGCCCATCGCGATCGCCAGCTTGGCGCGCTTGAGCATCGCAATGTCGTTGGCCTGATCGCCGATCGCCGCGGTCTCGGTCAACGAGATACCGAACGCGTCCGCCAGTTCCTCGATCCCGCTGCCCTTGTTCCCGGCCACCGGCGTAATGTCGAGATAATAGGTCTGGCTCTGGACGATCGTCGCCTGCGTATCGAACTTGGCGGCGACCTTCGCGTGCAGGTCGCGCAACAAATCCTCGTCATCGCTGACGAACGTCACCTTGTCCGCCTTGGCTAGCAGGTCGGTGAAGTCGGAGACGATCACCGGGTCCTGCGCGGAGGCCTTCTTCTCGCTGCCGACATGCCCGCCCTGGTCGGTGCTGGCATACCAGACATCGTCCGCGAAGAACCACGTGTCGACCGGCGCGTCACCGATGATCTCCATCGCGCCGCGGACGACGTCGACGTCGATCATGTGGTGCTCGATCACGGTGCCGTCGCGCTTGAACACGATCCCGCCGTTGAACGCGCCCATCGGCTCGTCGATGCCGAGCAACTCGGCGATCGGCATCATCCCCGAGCGCGGCCGCGCGCTGATGATCGTAAAGCCGAGACCCGCCGCCTTCAATCGCTTGACCGCGTCGACGGTGGCTGGCGTGACCTTCTTCTCCTTGTCGACGAGCGTTCCGTCGACATCGGAGACCAGCAGCTTGATACCGCTCATGCCACCGCTCACTGTGGCATCTCGACATGACCGCCAAAGCCATAGCGCATCGCCGACAACAGCTTATCGCCGAACGTATGGTCCACTCGGCTGCGATAGCGCGCATACAGCGCCGCGCTCAGCACGTTGACGGGCACCTTCTCCTCCATCGCCGCATCGATCGTCCACTGGCCTTCGCCCGAGTCCGCGACGCTGCCGCTGAACCCTTCGAGCGTGCCGTCCTTCGCCAGCGCGATCGCCGACAGGTCGAGCAGCCACGACGAGATCACGCTGCCGCGACGCCAGACTTCGGCGACGTCGGTCAGGTTGATGTCGAAGCGCTCCTCCTCGACGACATGCTCGCCCGACTTGCCCTTGAGGATGTCGAAGCCCTCGGCATAGGCCTGCATCAGGCCGTATTCGATGCCGTTATGGACCATCTTGACGAAGTGGCCGGCGCCCGAGGGGCCTGCGTGGATATAGCCCTTCTCGGCGCGCGGATCGGCTTGGCCTTCGATGCGGCCCGGCGTGCGGACGATCGTCCCCATGCCCGGTGCGAGCGTCTCGAAGATCGGATCGAGCAGGTCGACAGTCTCCTTGTCGCCGCCGATCATCATGCAATAGCCGCGCTCGAGGCCCCACACGCCGCCCGACGTGCCGACGTCGACATAGTGGATGCCCTTCTCGGCCAGTTCCTTCGCGCGGCGGACGTCGTCCTTGTAGAAGCTGTTGCCGCCGTCGATGATGATATCGCCCGAATTCGACTTCGCGGCGATCGCCTGGACGGTGCTCTCGGTCGGCTCGCCTGCGGGGACCATGACCCACCAGATCGCCGGCGTGTCGAGCTTGGCGTGCATGTCGTCGAGCGAGTCCGCGCCGATCGCGCCGTCGGCGGCGAGCTTCTTCACGGCTTCGGCATCGCGGTCGAACGCGACGACTTCGTGGCCGTTCTTCATCAACCGGCGCGCGATGTTGCCGCCCATCCGGCCGAGGCCGATCAGTCCGATCTTCATGGGGAATTCCTTGTGTGGGTAGTGCAACGCCAAATTCCGTCACCCCGGACTTGCTCCGGGGTCCACCGTTCCGCAAATCGAACCTGTCGGATTCGCGGAACCGTGGATGCCGGAACGAGCCCGGCATGACGTAGACTTACGCCGTCGCGGGCTGCTTCTTCGCGATCGAGCCGAGCAGGTCGTCGAACGCCTTCACGAACGAGGCGACGCCCTCCTCGACCAGCTTGCCGGTCACGCCGTTCAGGTCGAGACCAAGCCGCTCAGCTTCGGCCAGCGTGTGCTTCGCGCCCTCGACATCCTGCGTGATCGTCTCCGCCGCGGTGCCGTGGTCGCGGAACGCATCCATCGTCTTTGGCGGCATCGTGTTGACCGTATCCTTGCCGATCAGCGTGTCGATGTAGAGCGTGTCGGGATAGCTCGGATCCTTCACGCCGGTCGACGCCCACAGCAGACGCTGCGGCTGCGCACCCTTGGCGGCAAGCGCCTGCCAGCGATCCGACTTCAGGAAGTCGAGATACCATTGATACGCCATCTTCGCGTTCGCGATCGCGACCTTGCCGCGGACCGCCTTCAGCGCATCGGCCTCGGCATCGCCCTTCTCGAGACGCGCATCGATCTCCTTGTCGATCGACGCGTCGATCCGGCTGACGAAGAAGCTCGCAACGCTGGCGATCTTGTCGATCGGCTGCCCCTGCTTGACGCGCTCTTCCAGACCAGCCGCATAGGCCTCGGCAACGCGAATATACGCGTCGAGCGCGAACAGCAGCGTGACGTTCACGTTGATCCCGCTCGCGATCGTCGACGATATCGCCGGACCGCCCGCAAGCGTCCCCGGGATCTTGATCATCAGGTTCGGCCGATCGACCGCCGCCCACAGCTTCTTCGCCTCGGCGATCGTCGCGTCGGTATCGTCCGAAATGTACGGCGACACCTCCAAGCTGACATAGCCGTCCTTCGCGTCGAGCTTGTCATAGACCGGCTTCAGAGTCTCCGCCGCCGCCTTGATGTCCTGGATCGCCAGATGCTCGTAGCGGTCGATCGTCGCCGCGCCGGCATGCTGCTTGTCGTATTCGGCCAGTGTCGAGTCATAGGCATCGCCGTGACCCATCGCCTTTTCGAAGATCGACGGGTTCGACGTGACCCCGGTCAGGCCATCCTCATCTACCAGCTTCTGGAGGCCACCGGCCTCCAGGAACTTCCGGTCGACGAAATCGAGCCATACCGCCTGGCCGAAGCCTTCGAGATCGTTGAGCGCACCCATCACTTGGTCTCCATCACTTGGCGGGCGACCTTGACGACATTGTCGACGGTGAACCCGAACTTGTCCTGTAGCTTGGCGAGCGGTGCCGAAGCCCCGAAGGTCGACATCGTCACGGTCGCGCCGTCGAGGCCGACATAGCGGTCCCAACCGATCGACCCGGCCATCTCGACTGCAACGCGCGCCCGCACTTCACGCGGCAACACGCTTTCCTTGTACGCGGCGTCCTGCAGTTCGTAGCGATACCAGCTCGGCATCGACACGACCCGGCTCTTCACGTCGTCCGCGGTCAGCTTCTCGTGCGCCTCGACGACCAGCGACACTT
The DNA here is from genome assembly GCF_900115295.1 of Sphingomonas sp. OK281. Lineage (GTDB taxonomy): Bacteria > Pseudomonadota > Alphaproteobacteria > Sphingomonadales > Sphingomonadaceae > Sphingomonas. The sequence continues at coordinate 289,184 of NZ_FOVZ01000004.1, forward strand.
CGCTGCCGGTTGCGATCAGGATCACCTCGGGCGTGCCATCGCTATCCGCGAGGACATAGCCACCCTTCTCGAGCCCGTCTGCGCTCGCATATTTGGTCCTGTCGAGCGTCGGCAGAGCCTGGCGCGACATGATCAGCGCGGCCGGCGTGCTGGCGTCCTTGAGAACCGCCTTCCATGCCGCGACGACTTCGTTCGCGTCGCTCGGACGGATCGTGTCGAGACCGGGGATCGCGCGCAAAGTGGCGAGATGCTCGATCGGCTGGTGCGTCGGGCCGTCCTCGCCGACACCGATCGAATCGTGCGTGAACACCCAGATCGCGCCGACCTCCATGATCGCGGACAGGCGCACCGGCGCGCGCATGTAATCCGCGAACACCAGGAAGGTGGAGCCGTAGGAGCGCAGATGCGACAGCGCCATGCCGTTGACGATCGCGCCCATGCCATGTTCGCGGATGCCGAAGTGGAAGTTCCGGCCGGCGTAGTTCTCCGCCTCGAACGAGGGCTGGCCCTTGATGTCGGTCTTGGTCGACGGCGCGAGATCGGCCGAACCACCGATCAGCCACGGCACCTTGGCTGCAATCGCGTTGAGCACCTTGCCACCCGAATCGCGGCTAGCAACGCCCTTGGCATCCGCCTCGAAGGTCGGGATGTCGGCGTCCCAGCCCTCGGGCAGTTCATCCTTGAGCAGCAGGTCGAGCTCGGCGGACAGCTCGGGATAGGCACCGCGATACTTGTCGGTCAGCGCGACCCACTCGTCACGTAGCTTGGCACCACGCTCGGCGATCGCACCGTTGAAATGCTCGATCACGCCGTCGGGGACGTAGAACGACTTGTCTTCAGGCCAACCGTAAGCCTGCTTGGTAAGCCGGATATTCTCCTCGCCGAGCGGCTCGCCATGCGCCTTCTCGCTGCCCGCCTTGGGGCTGCCGTAACCGATCACCGAATGCACGACGATGAAGGTCGGCTTGTCGTTGGTCGCCTTGAACGTCTCGATTGCGCGGCTCAGCGCAGCGGTGTCGTTCGCGTCGTCGATGTGAATGACGTTCCAGCCATAGGCGTCGAAGCGCAGGCCGACGTCCTCGTCGAACGCGAGATCGGTCGCGCCCTCGATCGAGATGTGGTTGCTGTCGTAGATCCAGCAGAGGTTGCTGAGCTTGAGATGCCCGGCGAGGCTCGCAGCCTCGGCCGAGACGCCCTCCATCATGTCGCCGTCGCCACAGATCGTGTAGACGTCATGGTCGAACAGCGTGAAGCCGTCCTTGTTGTAGCGCGCGGCGAGCCAGCGCTCGGCGATCGCCATGCCGACCGAATTGCCGCAACCCTGGCCGAGCGGCCCCGTGGTGGTCTCGACGCCCGTCGTGTGACGGTATTCCGGGTGACCCGGCGTCTTCGACGACAGCTGGCGGAACTGCTCGATATCGGCGAGGCTGACGGCCTCCTTGCCGGTCTTGTTACCGTCCGCGTCGATCTCTTCGATCTTGGCGAGGTGGATCAGCGAATAGAGCAGCATCGACGCATGGCCGACCGACAGCACGAAACGGTCGCGGTTGGGCCAGTCGGCGTGCTTGGGATCATAGCGCAGGAACTTCGACCACAGCGTGTAGCCGACCGGCGCGAGCGCCATCGGCGTGCCGGGATGGCCCGAATTGGCCTTCTGCACCGCGTCCATCGACAGCGTGCGGATGGTATCGATCGCCAGACGCTCGGGGGAGCCGTCCTCGTGCAGCATAGGGTCCGCCTTGGTGGGGGCGGTTGCGGTATCGGTCATGGAAGAAGCCTCGCTCTAGACGGTGACCGAACGCCGCGCATCCGATCTGGTTGCCAACATAGGATGCCTTTAGTCGGATGCACCCGTCCGTTCCAGTCGCGTAACGACGCCATCGGTAGCAATATACGCGGCATCGACCTCGTCGAGGAACAGCCCGTGGCCGAGAATACCGGGGATCGCGGCGAGCGTGGTGGCGGTTGCGCGGGGGTCTTCGAGAGTCGCGAAGTGGCAGTCGATGACGAGATTGCCTTGATCCGTCCGGTAGTTGTCACGGATCGTCGGGGCGGCTCCCATGTCCGTGAGGACGCGCATGACATAGGTGATGGCGAACGGCAGCACCTCGACCGGCAGCTTGGCTGCGCCGATCCGGTGGACGCGTTTGGAGCCGTCCGCGATCACGACCATCCGTGCCGAGCTTGCGGCGACGATCTTCTCCCGCAGCATCGCCCCACCTGCGCCCTTGATCGCGAAGCACCGCGAGTCGATCTCGTCCGCGCCGTCGATCGTGAGGTCGACATGGGCGATGGTGGCGAAGTCGAGGATCTCGATGCCGAGTTCGCGGGCGAGTTTGCCGGAAGCTTCGGAGGTGACGACGGCGTGGATCTGCAGACCTTGAGCGACCCGTTCGCCAAGCGCTCGAATCGCAAACGCTGCTGTGGAACCGGTGCCAAGACCGACCAGCATCCCGTCCTGAACTTCCGCCACGGCAGATACAGCAGGCGCCTTCTTGTCATCATCGATCGAAGCCATCAGCCCACCCCATCCGTCATGCCGGGCTCGTTCCGGCATCCACCGCTAAACGCGCTCAAGAGAATTTGGTTTGGAGGACCCGAACAACAAGCACCACCCCGGCGAAGGCCGGGGCCCAGTTGGAAAGGTCGCAGTAACGACGGACCGCCCTCCGTTAGCAACGTTCCCCAACTGGGCCCCGGCCTCCGCCGGGGTGGTGTAACGGTCGGGGCGCCCGCCCCTTCCTTGTTCTCCCGCGAAGGCAGGAGCCCAGTCTGGGTCCCCGCCTTCGCGGGGAAACAATTCTTGGGACGTTGGCGGGCCTTACGTCGCACAAAACACCCTCAAACAATCAAACAGGTTACTCTTTCTTCCCTATTTCCAACCCTTACTTTTCAACTGACATACTTCTGGTACATCCTCGTGGTTTAGGCCGACCAACAGCTGCCACCACCGATCGCGAGCGGATACCAAACTTGATAGCCACACGATTTTCTGCGCGGCGGTGCGCCATCCTGCTGGTGCCCGCACTGGCGCTCGCCGCCTGCTCCGGCGGCGACGACAAGGCCCAGGGCAAGGCCGGCCGCAGTGGCCAGCCCGGTCAGGGCACGCCGACCGTCGGCTACGTCGTCGTCCAGCCGACCAGCGTCGCGATGACCACCGAACTCAGCGGCCGCACCACCGCGTTCGAAAGCTCGGACGTCCGCCCGCAGGTCACCGGCATCATCCGCCGCCGCTTCTTCACCGAGGGTACGCTCGTCAAGAAGGGCCAGCCGCTCTACGAGATCGACCAGCGACTCTATCGCGCCGCCGCCAACGAGGCGCAGGCCAACCTCCAGAGTGCGCGCGCCAACCAGCAGGCGCAGACCATTCTCGCACAGCGCTACAAGCCGCTCGCCGAGATGGAGGCGATCAGCAAGCAGGACTATACCAACGCGGTCGCCACCTCGCGCCAGGCCACCGCCTCGGTCGCGCAGACCCGCGCCGCGCTGGAGACAGCGCAGATCAACCTCAAATTCACGACCGTCCCCGCGCCGATCACCGGGCGCATCGGCCGCTCGCTGTTCACCGTCGGCGCGCTCGTGTCCGCGACGCAGACCGACCCGCTCGCGCAGATCCAGCGACTCGACCCGATGTTCGTCGACATCCAGCAATCCTCCGGCGACCTGCTCGCGCTGCGTCGCTCGCTCGGCCAGAATGGCATCGTCGCGACCCGCGCCGAAGTCCGCCTCACGCTCGAGGACGGCAGCGAATATGGTGCGACCGGCACGGTCGAGTTCGCCGAAGCGCTGGTCAATACCGAGACCGGCACCGTGACGCTGCGCGCGCGCTTCCCCAATCCGCAAGGGCTGCTGCTCCCCGGCATGTTCGTCCAGGCCAAGTTCGCGCAGGCGATCAACCAGCGCGCGTTCCTCGTGCCGCAGGCGGGCGTGTCGCGCGATGCCAAGGGCAATGCGACGGTCTACGTCGTCGATGCGAACAACAAGGCGGTGCAGAAGAAGATCAAGGCCGACCGCACGCAGGGCGCATTCTGGGTGGTCACCAGCGGGCTCAACCCCGGCGACAGGATCATCACGCAGGGCCTGTCGAAGATCGCGCCGAACCAGGGCGTGAAGCCGGTGCCGGAAAACACCGCGCAGAAGATCGAAGCGCCCAAGGACGACTCTTCAAACGGCGACTCCAGCCAGAAAAAGGCCGGCTAAGCTCTTATGTTATCCCGTGTCTTCATTGATCGCCCGATCTTCGCCTGGGTGCTCGCGATCATCGTGATGCTCGGCGGCATCGGCGCGATCATGAGCCTGCCGATCGCGCAGTACCCCGACGTCGCGCCTCCACAGGTGACCGTCCGCGCGACCTTCCCGGGGGCCAACGCACAGACCATCCAGAACAGCGTCACGCAGGTCGTCGAGCAATCGCTGACCGGCATCGATGGCCTGATCTATTTCAGCTCGTCCTCGTCGTCGCGCGGCTCGGTGACGATCACCGTGACGTTCGAGAAGGGCACCGATCCCGACATCGCGCAGGTCCAGGTCCAGAACCAGGTCCAGCAGACGCTGTCCCGCCTCCCCACGCAGGTGCAGCAGCAGGGCCTCGTGGTGCGGAAATCGAACCCGGACAACCTCCTGATCGTCGGCGTCTATGACGAAACCGACAAGCTGACCAATCAGGACGTCTCGGACTATCTCGTCTCGAACCTGCAAGACCCGCTCGGCCGTATTCCGGGGATCGGCGACAGCAACGTGTTCGGCGCGCAATACGCGATGCGGATCTGGCTGAACCCGAACAAGCTCGCCAGCTACCAGCTGATCCCGAGCGACGTGACCACCGCGATCCAGGCGCAGAATACCGAAGTCGCCGCTGGCGAGCTCGGCGGGCAGCCCCAGCCCGACACGCAGATGCTGAACGCCACCGTCACCGCGCAGTCGCGCCTCCAGACGCCCGAGCAGTTCGCCAACATCATCCTGAAGACGACCAACGACAGCGCCGTGGTCAAGCTGCGCGACGTCGCCCGGATCGAGCTGGGTGCGGAGAACTACAACGCGCGCAGCCGCGTCAACGCGCATCCCGGCGCCGGCATCGCGGTGCTGCTCGCGCCGGGCGCCGACGCGCTCAAGACCGCCGAGCTGGTCAAGGCGTTCGTCGCCAAGTCCGCCAAGAGCTTCCCGCCAGGCCTCAAATTCGCCTACGCCAACGACACCACCGACTTCATCAAGCTGTCGATCGACGAGGTCGTGAAGACGCTGATCGAGGCGGTCATCCTCGTCGTTATCGTCATGTTCGTGTTCCTGCAAAGCTGGCGCGCGACGCTGATCCCGACGATCGCGGTCCCGGTCGTGCTGCTCGGCACGTTCGGCGTGTTCTATCTCGCCGGCTTCTCGATCAACACGCTGACGCTGTTCGGGCTCGTGCTCGCGATCGGCCTGCTGGTCGACGACGCGATCGTCGTGGTCGAGAACGTCGAGCGCCTGATGGAGGAAAATCCCGAGATGACGCCTCGGGAGGCGACGATCGAGTCGATGAACGAGATCACCGTCGCTCTGGTCGCGATCGCGCTGGTGCTGTCGGCGGTGTTCCTGCCGATGGCGTTCTTCGGCGGATCGACCGGCGTGATCTACCGCCAGTTCTCGCTGACGATGGTGTCGGCGATGGTGCTGTCGGTGCTGGTCGCGCTGATCCTCTCCCCCGCCCTCACCGCGACGCTGCTCAAGCAGAAGCAGAAGGACGCAGACGGCAACACCGAGAAGAGCTGGGGCGAACGCAAATTCCCGAAGGTCGCGCACTTTTTCACGCGGGCCGGCGACAAGTTCAACAGCGGGTTCGAGAAGGGCACGCAAAAATACACCAGTGCCGTGCAGTCGGTGATCGATCGCAAGTGGCTGTTCCTGCTGATCTACGCGGTGATCGTCGCGGTGCTCGCGGTGCTGTTCCTGCGACTGCCGACGGGCTTCCTGCCGACCGAGGACCAGGGCTCGGGCATCGTCCAGTTCCAGCTGCCCGCGGGTGCCACGCAAGGCCGCACCTTCGCGCTGCAGAAGCAGATCGAGCAATATTACTACACCAACGAGAAGGCCAACGTCCGCACAATGTTCACCGTCAGCGGTGGCGGCGGTGGCGGCGCGAGCGGCCAGAACACCGGGCAGGGCTTCATCGCGTTCGCACCGTGGGACGACCGCAAGGGCAAGGAAAACACCGCCGACGCGATCACCGGTCGCGCGTCGAAGGCCTTCGCCGGCTTCCGTGACGCGCAGGTCTATTCGCTCGTGCCCCCGGCGGTGCGCGGTCTGGGCTCGTCGAACGGCTTCACGATGGAGCTGCAGAACGCCGGTGGACTCAGCCAGACCGAGTTCAACGCCGCGCGCGACAAGTTGCTCGCGCTCGCCCGCGCCGACTCGTCGCTGACCGCGATCCGCCTGACCGAACTGCCCGACGTCGCCACGCTGCGCGTCGACGCCGACCAGCAGAAGCTGTCGACGCTCGGCCTGACGCAAGCCAACGTGAACTCGACGCTGTCGACCGCCTGGGGTGGTCAGTACGTCAACGACTTCATCGACCGTGGCCGGGTCAAGCGCGTCTATGTCCAGGGCGACGCACAGTTCCGTGCGCAGCCATCGGACCTCAGCCAGTGGTTCGTGCGCGGCTCGAACGGCCAGATGGCGCCGTTCTCGTCATTCGCGAAGACCAGTTGGGGCCAGGCACCGACGACGCTGTCGCGCTTCAACGGCATCGCCTCGTACGAGATCCAGGGCTCCGGCGCGACGGGCGTCAGTTCGGGCGATGCGATGAACCGGATTGCCGAGCTTGCGGGCCAAATCCCCGGCACCTCGGTCGCGTGGTCCGGCCTGTCGTATCAGGAACGCCTGTCCTCGGGTCAGGCACCGATCCTCTACGGGCTGTCGCTGCTGGTCGTGTTCCTGTGCCTCGCCGCGCTGTACGAGAGCTGGTCGATCCCGATCGCGGTGCTGCTCGTGATCCCATTGGGCCTCGTCGGCGCGATCCTCGCAGTCACCCTGCGCGGGCTGATCAACGACGTCTATCTCCAGATCGGCCTGCTGACGACGATGGGCCTGGCGGCAAAGAACGCGATCCTGATGATCGAGTTCGCCGAGCAGGAAGAGAAGAAGGGCAAGCGCGTCATCGAGGCGGCGCTGTCCGCGGCGAAGATCCGATTGCGCCCGATCCTGATGACCTCGTTCGCGTTCATCCTCGGCGTGTTGCCTCTGGCCCTCTCGACCGGCGCCGGCGCGAACAGCCGTATCGCGATCGGTACGGCGGTGGTCGGCGGCATGCTGACCGCGACGATCCTGGCGATCTTCTACATCCCGCTGTTCTTCGTCCTCGTCCGCCGCGGCGCGCGCGACGGCATCGCCAAGCTGCGGGGACGCCCGACCGGCTTCCAGGGTCATGGCGACGACCACGGGCATGACGGCGACGGCCATGATGGCGATCGCAACGAACCGCTCGGCCCGCCCGAACCACAGGGCCCTCACCGGCCGGAGCCCGCATGATGCGTTCGCTAGTCCTGATCCTCGCCGCCTCGACCGCGCTCGCCGGTTGCTCGCTCGCGCCTAAATACGCGCGTACCGAACTCCCGGTGCCGCCCTCGCTCCCGGTCGGCGACGCGTATCTGCGCCAGTCGGAGGCCGCGCTGCCGGCGATCACCTATCGCGACGTGTTCCGCGACCCACGGCTCCAGCAGATCATCGTCCAGGCGCTGGCGAACAACCGCGATCTCCGCGTCGCCGCCGCCAACATCGCCGCCGCGCGTGCGCAATACCGCATCCAGCGCGGCGACCTGTTGCCGCAGATCGATGCGAGCGGTCGCTACACATATTCCGGCGGCGGGAGCGGCACGCGCAGCACCGTCTCGAGCGGCACGGGGACCACGACGGGCACCGGAACCGGCACGACCACCGGCACCACCACCGGCACCGGCACGACTAGCGGGACCGGCACGACCACCGGTACGACCGGCTCGGTGGTGACGTCCTCGAGTTCGAGCAGCGCGTTCTCGGTCGATCTCGGCACCACCGCGTTCGAACTCGACCTGTTCGGCCGCATCCGGTCGCTGACCGGCGCCGCGCTCGATCGCTATTTCGCGACCGAAGCCGCCGCGCGCGCCACCCGCCTGACGCTGGTCGGCGACATTGCCGACGCGTGGCTCACCTACGCGTCGGACCAGAGCCTGCTCAAGATCGCGCAGGACACCGTCGCCAGTTCGCAGCGCAGCGTCACGCTGACCAACGCGCGGTTGCGCGGCGGCGTCGCGCCACGCACCGACCTGCGGCAGGCACAGCAGATCCTGTTCACCGCGCAGTCCGACCTCGCGCAGCAGCGCACCGCGCTCGCACAGGACGTCAACGCGCTGCAATTATTGGTCGGCGCGCCGGTCGATGCGGCGCTATTGCCCGTGTCGATCGAGCAGGCCCTGCCGACCGTCGCCGCGCTCCCGGCGGGGCTCGACAGCAGCATCCTCCTGCGCCGGCCGGACGTCGTGGAATCGGAATATGAACTGCGCGCCACCAACGCCGAGATCGGCGCGGCGCGCGCGGAACTGTTCCCGAAGATTTCGCTGACCGGCATCCTCGGTTTCGCGAGCACGTCGCTGACCTCGCTGTTCAGCGGCGGCGCGTTCAACTATTCGGTCGCGCCCTCGGTCAGCTACCCGATCTTCCGCGCCGGTGCGGGGATCGCCGGGGTCGCCTATTCGAAGGCGCAACGCGACGCCGCGCTCGCGACCTACGAAAAGACGATCCAGACGGCGTTCCAGGAGACGGCCGACGCGCTGGCTCGCCAGGGCACGATCGCGGACCAGTTGAAGGCGAACCAGAACTTCTCGGAGGCCGCTCTGGACACGTATCGCCTGTCCGACGCGCGCTATCGCGGCGGGATCGACACCTTCCTCAACTCGCTCGACGCGCAGCGGTCACTGTATACGGCACAGCGAAACCTCGTCGCGACGCAACTCGTCGGCGCGAGCAACCGCGTGACGCTGTACCGCGTGCTGGGCGGGGATTCGACGCTGGAAGCCACCGCAGGCGGTCCGCAACCGGTGACGATGAGCGGCGCTTCGCGGGCGGAAACGGACTGAGGCACCGGGGGTATCGCGTCGAGGTGTCGGCGCACGCAGGCCCCCCGTTGCCGTCGACCAATTGGCTCCACCCCGGCGGAGGCCGGGGCCCAGTTGGCAAGGTCGTAGTAACGACGGGCCGCGCTCCGCTAGCTGTGTTTCCCAACTGGGCCCCGGCCTCCGCCGGGGGGGCGTGATAGTCGTAAGGGTCGCGGCAACCGCTCCGTGTTCTCCCGCGAAGGCGGGAGCCTAGTCTGGGTCCCCGCCTTCGCGGGGAAACAAGCTTCTCAATATAGATGACCAACTCCAGTTTCAGAACCACCCCGGCGGAGGCCGGGGCCCAACTGGCAAGGTCACAGTAACGAAGCGCTGCACGTCGTCACAAACCCGTCCCGATTGGGCCCCGGCCTCCGCCGGGGTGGTGCCTAAGACAGGTACGTCAGCCCATACCCCCTGGCCCGCCGCGCAGCTTCAGCTTTCACCTCCAACCACTGCTCGCGCTCCGCCACCGCATCGGCAAGCGCCCGGTGATCCGGCACCCGTCCATTCCGCCGTTGCGACACCTCGCCGACCACCTCCCGCGCCAAAGCCTCCCGCACCGCCGGCGGCTCGACACCCGCCAGACACGCTCGTGCAGCCTCCAGTTGCGCCTCGTCGCTATCGCGCAACCGCAACACCCGCCGCGGCTGCCCGCCAGCCCGCAGCAACGCGCTTAGCCATTTGCCATCCCAGGACGGCGCGCTCGCCAGCAGATCATGCCCCGCCAACGCGTCGACCATTCGCGCCGCCACGACGGTGTGGTCCTCGCCAGTCTCTTCCAACACGCGTCGCTCGATCCGGTGGATAGCCTGCGCCGCCGGATCCCAGTCGGTCCATTCTGCCGCGGGCCGGATCAGGTGGCTTTCCGACGTCCCGTCCTCGAACACCCACGCCACCTCGATCGGGTAGCTCGCCTTCGCTAACGACGACGCTTCGAAATCGAGGAAGGCGAGCATGCCGCTCAGCCGGTCGGGCTGGCGGCGTGGACGAGCTTGGGCTCCTTGACCGGCGACAGGGTCTGCTCCTGGTCCGCCGAAATCCGCCGCGACCGCTGGAACGGCGGCAACGTCACCGCCCGGCCCGTCTTCAACGCCTCGAGCACGCCCTCGATCACGCGCAAGTCGGCAAGCCCCTCCTCCGCATCCGGCTCGGGATCGCGATCCTCGAGGATGCAGTCGGAGAAATACCGCATCTCGCCACCGAACTGGTCGGTCGGCTTGAAGCTTTCATGGCTCTTCTTCTCGCCGATCGTCACGCGCTGCTCCATCGCGTCGCCGAAGCCGTAGGCCGGGTCCATATGGATGCTGCCCTTGGTGCCCGAGATCGTCAGGCTGTCGACATTGTTCGCAGAATAGGAAACCGTGAACTGCGCGAGCCGATTGCCGGGAAAGCGCAGCGTGACCGCGAACGTGTCGTCGAGGTCGCCCAGCCCCGCTTCCGGATGCCGCGTCGCGACTGCCGAAACGACCTCGATCGGTTCGGCACCGAACAGGTAGCGCGTCGCGTTGATCGGGTACGGCGCCATGTCGAACAGCGGCCCGGCGATGATGCCGTTCTTGACGCGGTGGTTGGCGGGATCGACCTTCTGCGTGAAGCACGAGGTGAACGCGACCAGTTCGCCGAGTTCGCCGGCGCGGATGCGGCGGATCGCGTCGAGCGTCGACGGCTCGAAATGCAGCCGGTACGCGGTCATCAGCTTGGCGGACGATGCGCGCTCGGCGTCGCGGATCGCCTCCGCCTTTTCGACCGAAATCTCCAGCGGCTTCTCCGACAGCACGTGGACCCCTGCCCTCAGCGCGGGGATCGCGAACTCGGCATGGCGCCAGTTCGGCGTCCCAAGATACACCGCGTCGATCAGCCCGGAGGCGAGCAGTTCGTCGAACTGGTCGTAGCGATAGGTCGCCTCGACACCGTACATCTTGCCGAGCGCGCGGGCCTTCTCCGCGTCGTCTGTCACCAGCGCGGTGATGTCCGAATTGCCGGTATGCGCGACGCCCGGCATCATCGATGCCTGCGAGATGTCGCCGAGCCCGACGATCGCATAGCGGACCTTCTTCTTGCCCAGCCCGAGGGCCGACGTGATCGTGGAAACTGCGCTCATGGGAAATGCCTCGGTGGATAGGGTCACGCGCTCAACGCCACAGCGCGGATAGCTATCCCGGATTTTTCTGCTGACGACATCGGACTTGCGCCGTTCCGACCTTCGACGGAACGGCAGAACATATTGTTTCGATACGAGAAATCCTCGGGGGATTTACGCGAAAGAAACCAATTCGGGGGAAATACCGCGACACGCGAGTGTTCGGGCATCGCGCGCCATATCCGGCATTTGGCCCTCAAGGTGACGAATACCGCGATGTATGCCCCGCTTCCCTCCGCCGATCGCCGTGCGCAAGATCGGCCGTCCTCCCTCGCGTTGCGGGGGCTGTTCGGGCTGGCCGCGGATACCGGCGATCAGGCGAACGATCTGTTCGTGCTGAAACTCGCGCAGGTCGCCGCCGTCTGGCCGTTTGCCCTGGCGATCCAGATCGTCGCCTGTGGCCTGCTGGCCTGCCTCGCGGTCGTCGGCGATCCATCCGCGCACGCGTCGATCGGCGTGATCGTCGCGCATGGCGGTATCCTCACGCTGGCGTCGCTGCTCGTGTTCGTGACGGTTCGCCTGCCCGATACGGAGTCCCTCGCACCGCACCGGCGAAACTGGATCGTCGCCTTGTCGGGGGCGATCATGGGGGCGGCACTCACTTCGCTGCTATGGTCGGTCACCTCGACGCCGGATGGCCCCGTACAGTTCGGGAGCGCGATCGCTGTGGCGGGGACGATCGGCATCACCGCGGTCAGCCTGCATCCGATCCGCGCCGCGATCCTCGGCGTCGGCACCGGCCTCGTGCTTGCGCTCGCGATCCTCGCCGGCTTCACCATTGCGGTCGCGATCGCGCTCCTGTTCTTCGGGTGCCTGGTGGCCGCGACCGTCAGCCTCGCGCGGATCGATCACGTCCTCGAACTCGACCGGGCGACCGCGTCCAACGAAGGGCGCATCGCGGTCAAGATGATCGCCGAATTCGAGGATCATGGTGCCGGCTGGTTCTGGGAGGCCGATCGGCAGGGCCGCGTCACGTATATTTCGGTCAAGGTCGGACGGGACCTCGTTCCCTCGGGCGATGCGGTCGGCCAGATGCTGACCGACCTGTTCCGCATGGACAGCGACGCGACCGGTACCGAACGGACGCTCGCCTTCCATATCTCGTCGCGCACCTCGTTCTCGGAGTATTCGGTGTGTGCCGCGGCGCAGGATTGCGAGCGGTGGTGGTCCATATCGGGCCGGCCGATGGTCGACGACCTGGGTCGGTTCCAGGGTTTCATCGGCTCCGGCAGCGACCTCACCGAACAGCGCAAGTCGGAAGCGGAGATCACGCGGCTGGCGCTGTTCGACGGCCTGACCGGGCTCGCCAATCGCCAGCGGATGCGGATATCGCTCGACAAGACGCTGGCGCAGAACACCGGCCCCTATCGCGCCACATCGCTGTTCCTGATGGACCTCGACCGGTTCAAGGCGGTCAACGACACGCTGGGCCACCAGGCGGGCGATGCGCTGCTGCAACAAGTCGCGCAGCGCCTGCAACGCGGGGTCGGGGATGCCGGGCTGGTCGGACGGCTCGGCGGCGATGAGTTCGAGGTCGTGCTGCCGGGGATCGACAACCGCGATACGCTGGCGGTGCTCGCGCGCGATCTGATCGCGGCGCTGTCGCAGCCCTATTTCATCAGCGGCACGGCCGTCACGATCGGCTGTTCGATCGGCATCGCGATCGCGCCCGACGACGGCGACGATTCCGAGACGCTCGTGCGCAACGCCGATCTCGCGCTCTATGCCGCCAAGGGCGATGGACGCGGCGTCCACCGGTTCTTCTCGGACGAGATGCTGGCGGGCGCACGGACGCGCAAGCTGCTCGAGGACGATCTTCGCATCGCCGTCGCGGAAGGCGCGTTCCACCTCTGCTACCAGCCCGTCGTCAGCACGCAGTCGGTACGGATCGTCGGCTACGAGGCGCTGATCCGCTGGAACCACCCGACCCGCGGACTGGTCTCGCCCGCCGACTTCATACCCGTGGCGGAGGAATGCGGGCTGATCGAGGCGATCGGCGAATGGGTGTTGCGCACCGCCTGCATCGAGGCGGCGCGCTGGCCCGACACGATCCGGGTCGCGGTCAACGTCTCGCCGATCCAGTTCGCCAACCCGGTCCTTCCCGCACTCGTCACCAGCGCGCTCGCGCAGTCGGGGATCGCGCCCGGCCGGCTCGAACTCGAGATCACCGAAGGCGTGTTCCTCGACGAGACGCGCTCGTCCGAACAGATGTTCAAGGCGCTGAAAAGCGTCGGCGTCCGGCTCGCGCTCGATGATTTCGGCACCGGCTATTCGTCGCTCGGGTATCTGCGCAACGCGCCGTTCGACAAGATCAAGATCGACCAGTCGTTCGTGCGCGGCGCCGCCGAACCCGGCAACCGCAACGCCGCGATCATCAAGGCGATCGTCACGCTCGCCGACACGCTAGGCATGGAGACGACCGCCGAGGGGGTCGAAGTGCAGGACGAGATCGACCTCATCCGCGACCTCGGGTGCAGCCATATCCAGGGCTATGTCTATGGCCGCCCGGTCCGCGCCGAAGAGGCGTTGCGGCAATTGGACGCGGAGAACGGCACCGTCACGGCGAGCGGCTTCAAGGTCAGCCGCGCGCCGCGCACCAAGATGCTGCGCTCGGCACGCATCGTGATCGGAGGCGTCCGCGGCGACGTCCGGATCCGCGACATCTCGACATCGGGCGCGATGCTCGACGGCCTCCGGATCGACGGCGACCCCAATGGCGTCGCGATGCAGATCGAACTGCTCGAAGACCAGATGACCCCTGCCCGCGTCCGCTGGGCACGCGACGGCAAGGCCGGCGTCGAGTTCGACGAGGCGTTCAATCTGGACCGGCTGAACCAGGGCCACTCCACCCGCCTCCGCCGGGCGGGTTGACGCCGTTGCGCCCCGCGAAGGCGAAGGCCGGGAACCAACCGCCGCCCCCCACCGTCTTTCCCTCATGGTACATCGCGTCCCGATCAAAGCCCTTGCGTTCGACGTATTCGGCACCGTGGTCGACTGGCGCGCAGGGATCGCACGCGACGCCGCGCCGATCCTCGCGCGCCTCGATCGCACCGATATCGACCCGCACGCCTTCGCCGACGGCTGGCGCAAACGCTATCAGCCCGCGCTCGAGGAGGTCCGCAGCGAGCGGCGGCCGTTCGTCATCCTCGACACGCTCCACCGCGAGGCGCTCGAAGACCTGCTCCGCCACCACGACATCGACCCCGTCGCGCTGGACGAGGCCACGCTCGCTGGCCTGACCCACGCCTGGCACCGGCTCGATCCCTGGCCCGACTCGGTCGAAGGCCTTACCCGCCTCAAGATGCGTTACCCCATCGTCACGCTGAGCAACGGCAACATCGCGCTGATGCTGGAGATGGCCCGCCGCGCCGGCTTGCCCTGGGACGCGATCCTCGGCGCCGAAGTCAGCCGCGTCTACAAGCCGCTCCCCGAATCCTACCTCGCCACCGCGCGCCTTCTGGCGATCGACCCGGCCGAACTCTGCCTCGTCGCCGCGCATCACAGCGACCTCGCAGCCGCCCGTGCCGCCGGCCTGCAGACCGCCTACATCGACCGTCCGCACGAATATGGCGGCCGTCGCGCACCCGACGCCGACGCCGCGCAGGACTGGGAGTACAGCGTCGACAGCCTGACGCGATTGGCGGACGAACTGTGCCGCTGACCCGCCGACCTGCCCGCGAACCGGTAGAAACGCACGACGCGGCGCCGTATCGAACGCCCGTAGCGAACGAGCACCGAAACACGGTTCGGCCCGGCGTGCGACCCGGCAGGAATTCACCATGACCATACGAACGACCGAGGCCGATTTCCTGACGGGCGGCGGCGAGATGGCCACGATGATCCGCACGCATGACTGGTCGGCATCGCCGCTCGGCCCGATCGAGCACTGGCCGCAGTCGCTCCGCTCTATCGTCTCGCTGATGCTCGCGTCGGAATTCGCGATGTGCCTCGCCTGGGGGCCGGAGCTCGGCTTCCTCTACAACGACCATTATGCGCGCATCATGCACGACAAGCACCCGCGGGCGCTCGGCCGGCGGTTCGCGGAGGTGTGGGCCGACGTCTGGAGCGATATCAGCCCGCTGGTGGCCAAGGCGCTGGCAGGCGAAGCGTCGTTCTTCGAAAACCTCCCGCTCGTCACCGACCGCAAGGGCTATGACGAGCATACCTGGTTCACCTTCTCCTATTCGCCCGTGCGCGACGAGAGTGGCGCGATCGCGGGCATGTTCTGCTCGACCTACGAAAGCACCGAGCGCGTCCTGACCGAACGCGCGCTGCGCGACGAGCGCGAGCGGATGGGCCAGATGTTCGCGCAGGCACCCACCTTCATGGCGATGTTGCGCGGGGCCGAGCACCGGTTCGAGCTGACCAATCCCGGCTACGACAAGCTGATCGGCCACCGCGAAGTCCTCGGCCGCACCGTCGCCGAGGCACTGCCCGACGCGGTCGAACAGGGGTTCCTCGATCTGCTCGACGGCGTGTTCACGAGCGGCGACGCCTTCACCGCGCGCGGCATGCTGTATGCGGTCCAGGCCGAGCCCGGCGGGCCGATCAACGATCGCTATTGCGATTTCGTCTATCAACCCATTCGAGACGCGACCGGCACCGTCGTCGGCGTGTTCGTCGAGGGCGCCGATGTCACCGATCGCAAGACGCTCGAACGCGATCTCAAATCGCTCAACGCCGATCTGGAACAGCGCGTCCGCGATCGCACGCAGGAGCTGATCGAGGCGCAGGAGGCACTCCGCCAGGCGCAGAAGATGGAAGCGGTCGGCCAGCTTACCGGCGGCATCGCGCACGACTTCAACAACTTGCTGCAAGGCATCACCGGCAGCCTGGAGATCGTCCAGCGCCGCGTCGCGCAGGGGCGTGTCGGCGAACTCGACCGCTTCATCACCGGTGCGACCACTGCCGCCAACCGTGCCGCGGCGCTGACCCACCGGCTGCTCGCCTTCTCGCGCCGCCAGCCGCTCGATCCGCGACCGGTCAAGGTCAACGCGCTGGTCGCCTCGCTCGAGGACCTGCTTCGCCGCACGACGGGCGAACAGATCGCGTTCGAGACCGTGCTCGCCGGGAATCTCTGGACGACGCTGTGCGATCCCAACCAGCTCGAGAATTCGTTGCTCAACCTCGTCATCAATGCGCGCGACGCGATGCCGGACGGCGGCAGGCTGACGGTCGAGACCTGCAATGCGTTGCTCGACGACCATTTCGCCGCCAGCCAGCGCGACGTCCGGCCGGGTCACTATGTCTGCATCTGCGTGTCGGATACCGGTACCGGCATGTCCGCCGACACGATCGCGAAGGCCTTCGAACCGTTCTTCACGACCAAGCCGATCGGCCAGGGCACAGGGCTCGGCCTGTCGATGATCTACGGGTTCGCGCGCCAGTCGGAAGGCTATGCGCGAATCTACAGCGAAGTCGGCCAGGGCACGACGATCAAGCTGTATCTGCCACGCCATTACGGCGAAGCCGAGCAGGACGAGGCATTGCCCGGCCTTACCCCGGCGCACGTGACCGATGCGGGCGAGATAGTGCTGGTGGTCGAGGACGATGCCGTCGTCCGCGCGCTGATCGTCGAGGTGCTGGGCGAGCTCGGCTATCAGGCGGTCGAGGCGCATGACGGCCCCGCCGGGCTCGACCGCCTACGTCGGATGGAGCGCGTCGACCTGCTCGTCACCGACATCGGCCTGCCCGGACTGAACGGCCGCCAGGTCGCCGACGCGGGCCGTGCGCTGCGCCCCGACCTCCGCGTGCTGTTCATGACCGGCTATGCGGAGAACGCCGCGCTCGCCTCGGGCTTCCTGGAGCCGGGAATGTCGATGATCACCAAGCCGTTCGCGATGGAGGCGCTCGCGACGCAGATCAGGACGATGATCGAAAACTAGAGCGAGAGCGCGAACCGGATCTTGATGGCCTGGAAGGCAGGACCGCTCTCAGACCCATCTGCGCCAGCCGCACCATCCGGCACGCTTGCCGCCGCCATAGCGTCGCGCCAGCCCGCGCCGCACGAGCACCGCGCCCAGCGACTTGCCGTTGCGTTCGACCAGCCGAAGCTTGCGGCCGTAGCGGTCCATGTCCCGCTTGATGGGGACCAGTTCGAAGGGACCGGCGTTCAACAGCGCCTGCATCGCGAGCGTCGCCGCCTTGCCCGCGCGGGCTTCGGACACGCACCGGGCCGGGTGGGTTTCCGGCGTGTCGATGTCGGCAATGCGGATCTTCGTGCCGGCCATCCAGAAGGTATCACCGTCGACCATGCAATCGATCCGCTTGGCGTGTCCGCAAATCGTGAAGCGCGCCGATACCGGGCTTCTTCCCGACAGCGTCGACGCCGCGGCCGCGACGGTCGATGCCGCGCTGGCAACACCTGCCGCAGTGGCCAGGGCTCCCGTGGCGCCGGCGGCTGTGGCGGCGGTGGCCCCGGTTGCCACGGCGGCCGCGGACGACGCTTCGGCCTTGGCCGCGTCGACGCCCCTGGTCCAGCCGCCCGGCACACGCAGATGCCCCGCGGGCCAGGCGATGCCGAACCCGGTCGGCCATTCGATCTTCAAGCCGGGCGGCACCAACGCCGACCAGTCGATCTGGCGGATCACCGGCATCATCAGCCCGAGCAGCACGCCGTAGAACACGAGACGGAGTTGCACGAACACGCCCGGCCTTGCTCTGCGTCCCACGCCGCCTCGGCCACGCGGGGCGCTGGTGCGATCGCCGCCGAGCAACCGCATGAAATCAAACACATACTCCATCATCGATCGCGCGTACGCGCGCGCGCGTAGAAGTCACCGTAGGACGCGCCGATCTTGCGGCCAGCGGAGTCGGAAACGAGGCGAACGCATCGTGAACATGCGCCGCCCCGTGTGCGCGCGGCAAAGTCGATTCCGCTTGGCTGATCGGATGGCGATGTCGCTCGAACCAGAAGGGGAAAGTTCGGTAGGAAACGGCGCAGGATGCGGGCGTCGAAACATCTTGCGCCGACATCGATGACGGTACCCTGTTTCGTCGGACCGAACCATCCGGCCGACTCCCCGATCGACCAGCCGGGTTCGACATTACTGCCGAACTGCTCCGATGAAATCTGGCGCGCGGGGCATTTCGGGCATTGGTCAGGTGGCAGTCGACGGCAAAATTCGCTGTCCTACACGCGTCGGCCATGGCCAGTTCGACGCATGGCATCGCTGATCCACGTCCTCGTCACCACGAACTGCGATCGGCGGGTCCGGCGTCGCGCCCGTCCCATGCACGGGATCGTGCGAGCGTCTGCACTTCCTATACTTCACTCGCCAACCCATTGGAAACGCCAGACACACGAAGGGCGGGAAATGGCCCTAGCCACTCCCCGCCCCCGTTACGCGTCCAGCTTGAACCTCTTGCGAGGCAAGGGCTTAGAAGTGCGTGATGATGCCGAGCATCGGACGGAAGCTCTGCGCGTCGCCGAAGGTGTTGACCTCGGCGCGGATGCGGAAGCCTGCGTTGCCGGTGATGCCCTTCAGGCCAATGCTCTGCGGACCGACTTCTGCGCCGATGCCGTAGGTGATCGCGCTGTAGTCACGACCGGTGTTGCCACCGTTGGTCGAGCGTGCCGAGAAATGGTCGAAGTTGACCCACTGGTAGCCGACCTTGCCGTAGAAGATGCCGCTATCGCCAGCGCGGAAGCCGAAGCGGCCTGCTGCGCCATATTCCCAATCGATGTTGCCATCGATGCCCTTGATGACGTTGCCTTCTGCGCCAACGAAGACCGGGCCGAGCGGCACGTTCACGCCGAGCACGCCCTGGACCAGCGAGCCCGAAGGCTTGTAGCCGCGACGGATCGTGTTGTCAGCGTTCAGCGCCTGCGGGATGCCGTGGCCGCGCTCGTTGTCGAACTGCTCCCAGCCGCCCATCACGCCGAAATACGGCTCGATGCCGAATGCCTTCGAGCCGTCGGGTGCTGCTGCTTCGCCGGGCTGTGCGCTGTTGTCGGTGGCAGCCGGTGCCGACATGTCCTGCGCGAAAGCGGGAACTGCGACCGTTGCGGCGGCGAGGGCGATTGCCAGGGAAAGCTTACGCATGAGTTTGACCTTATACCGTATGTTGCGTGGATGCCCGACTGCACGGTGCGTCGGTTCGGTCCAGGCAAGTCGAAACCGGCCGGCGGGCACATGGTTGCACAAAAAACGTCACATTCAGGGAACTGTTCGGCTGTGTTGCGTTACAGCAACGGTTCCTGTCATTTACATGAACGAACCGTGGCAGAGACAGGGCCGAGGCTGCTGAAATGCAGCGGAAAAGCGGCAAAAATCAGCCTGACGGGATGTTAACGCTGTATCTTTACGGGTCGGTGACGACCGGTGTGCGATGCAGCATGGATGGGGTTTTCACGCCTGTTCCGCAGCCGTTGGGCGGCCTTGTTCTGGTGCGCCGGAATCCTGTGGACGGCGTATGACGTCGCCAACGACGCGCCCGAACCGGCTCCGTCGAATGCGTCTTCGGCAAATGCAGGGGATGGACCGACCGACGCGACGGGAACTGCGTTCAATGCGCAGGATCTGGCCGTCTTGGCGAACGCCGTCGGTTAGCGGCGACGCGCCTGTCGCAGGCGCGTCGCGGATCGTTCAGGGCTTCAGCGCGACGTCGTCGGCATCCTTCAGGTCTTCGTCGTCGTCGATCGTGTCGTCGTCGAGTTCGTCCTGGACGTCGTCCTCGTCCATGTCGGCTTCGTCCATCGTGACGGAGGAGTCCGTCTCGCCGACCTCTTCCGAATCCATCTTGGTCTCGTCGATCGACTCGTCGTCGGTGTCGTCTTCGCCCAGATCGGGATCGAGGTCGGTCAGGATGACGCCGTCGCTCGGCCCGTTGCGCGTAGCCTCGAGGATCTCGGCGCGCTGGCTCTCGTCATAGCCCTCTTCGTCATAGCCGTCGTCGCCCGATCCGGCACTCGGCACCTGATGTCCGCCCATGGTCACACTCCCTCGTTCCAGGACGCCCGCACGTTGCGGGCCTGCCAGATGCGAACGGTGGACGTGCGCGGTGGTTCCTTCAAGCGCGGACGGGTGCCGTCGACGCCGGCCGGAACAGGCGCCCCCGCTCGGTGATCAGGATCGCCACCAGCGCCGCCAACCCTGCGAGCAGGAACCCGCCGACCAGCGGCACCGTGGTGCCGTTGAACGCCTGCCCGATCAGCGCGCCGAACACGGCGCCGACGGTGACGCTCAGGAAGCCCTGCACGCTCGACGCGGTACCCGCGATGCGCCCCATATTCTCCATCGCCATCGCCGAGAAATTGGAGGTAGCGAGCCCGAAACAGCCGAGCGTCAACGCCTGGAAAACCGCGAAACTGACCAAGGTCTCGAACCCGATCTCGATCGCGAACAGGTGGACGAGCGACACCAGGATCAGCACCGACAGCGCGCCGTGGCTGATGAGACGCGTGCCCAGCCGCATCACGATCCGCGAGTTCAGCAGGTTGCACGCCGCCATCGTCACCGACGTCGTCGCGAAGATCAGCGCGAGCAGCGTCGGCTTGTGGAACACGTCGGCCATGATCTGCTGGATCGAATTGAGATAGCCGTACAGCGCACCCATCAACGCGGTCGAGGCGAGAGTGTAGCCGAGCGAATTGCGATCGCTCAGCGTCAGGCGCCAGTCGCTGAGGATCCGCCCCGGGGTGATCGGCAGGACGTTCTCGGGCGCCAGCGTCTCGGGCATCCGCAGGTAGAACCAGATCAGCACGCCCAGCGTCAGCACCGCGACCGTCCAGAAGATCGCGCGCCAGTCGCCGAACTGGAGCACCGTCCAGCCGAACGTCGGCGCGAGAATGGGGACGATCATGAACACCATGAACGCGATCGACATCACCCGCGCCATCGCCCGCCCGTGATAGCAATCGCGGACCAAAGCGATCGTCGCGACCCGGGCCGCGGCAATCACCGCGCCGCCGAATGCCCGCGCCGCCAGCAACAGCGTGAAGCTTCCCGCGGTCGCGCAGGCGACATTGGCGATGATGTACAGGACGAGCGACCACAGCAGAACCGTCCGCCGCCCGAACCGGTCGGCGAGTGGTCCATGAACGAGTTGCGCGATGCCGAACCCGATCACGAACGCGGTCACGACGAACTGTCGCCCGTTCTCGGACGTGACGCCGAGCGAGTCGCCGATCGCCGGCAATGCCGGCAGCATCGAGTCGATGCCGAGCGCGGTCAGCGACATCAGCGAGGCGACGAGCGCGACGAACTCGACGAAACCGATCGGCGCGCCGCGCATCGCCGGCGCGTCGGATTGGGGGTCCTGGGTCTGCATGATGCGTGCGCCCTTACCCGCTCGGCCGGTCTTGCGAAACCCGCTAACCATCGCAGCCCGAGATGATTGCGCGGGGCGGCAATGCTCCCTATCTGTATTGTTGGAACAACACACCTCGGAGATAGCCATGATCCGCCCGCTCTTTCTCGCCACCCTCGGGCTCGCCGGCGCACTCGCGCTTTCCGCCTGCGATCGTTCGAACGAAGGCGCGTCGGTCTCGATCAACGCCGATGGCGGGAACGTGCTCGGCGCGATCAACGGCGAGACCGGCGAGATGAAGATCGACGTCCCCGGCTTCCAGGGCTCGGTGAAGCTGCCGAAGATCAAGATCGATACCGGCAATTTCGATCTCAACGGCGTGCGGCTGTATCCGGGATCGTCGATCAAGACGCTCAACATCGTCGGCGACGACAAGGCGGGCGGGTTGCGCGTGGCCTTCGCCAGCCCGGCAACACCGACTGTCGTCCGCGACTGGTTCGCCCAGCGGCTCGGCAAGGTCGGCTACCAGGTCCATCCCGAGGGCGCGAACCTGATCGGCACGACCGATGAAAACAAGCCTTTCCGCCTCGAACTCGCCCCCGACGGCAAGGACAAGGCGACCGGCACGATCGTCATCAGCGGCTGAATCTGCACTCCTTCCCCGCCAGGGGAGGATTGAAATCTCGCCCCACCCTAACCCAGGCATTTGGCACCGCCCGCCCGATCCCCTATATCGGGCGTCCCCCAATCCGGACACGAACCCCATGCTCGACACCCCCGCCGCCCAGGTCCCGACGCTCAGCCTCGCCACGCAGGATACCGACCCCGATGGCTTCGCCGCCGCGTTCGGCGAATCGTTCGAGCGGTACGGTTTCGCGATCGTCGCTGATCACGGCATCCCCGCCGACCTGATCGAGCGCGCCTGGGCCGAAACCAAGCTCCTCTTCGACCTCCCCGAGGACGAGAAGCGCGGCTATCACATCCCCGGCGGCGGCGGCGCGCGCGGCTACACGCCGTTCAAGACCGAGATCGCCAAGGACGCCAAGGTCGTCGACCTCAAGGAATTCTGGCACGTCGGCCGCGAACTGCCCGAGGGTCATCGCTATGCGGACACGATGGCGCCGAACGTCTGGCCGACGCGGCCCGAGGGCTTCAAGCCGGTTTTCCTCGAACTCTTCGCCGCGTTCGACCGCGCCGGCGACAAGCTGCTCTCCGCGATCGCGCGCCACCTCAAGCTCAAGCCCGACTGGTTCGATCCGGCGGTGAAGGACGGCAACAGCATCCTTCGTTTGCTGCATTACCCGCCGATCCCCGCCGACGCGGAAGGCGTCCGCGCCGGCGCGCATGAGGACATCAACCTTATCACGCTGCTGCTCGGCGCCGAGGAAGCGGGGCTCGAATTGCTCGACCGCGCCAATGGCCGCTGGCTGTCGATCAAGCCGCCCGAGGGCGCGATGGTCGTCAACGTCGGCGACATGCTCCAGCGGCTGACCAACAACGTGCTGCCCTCCACCACGCACCGCGTCGTCAACCCGCCCCCCGAGCGCCGCGGCCACTCGCGCTATTCGATGCCGTTCTTCCTACACCCCGCGCCGGATTTCCTGATCGAGACGCTGCCGGGCACGATCACCCCGGACAACGCGAACCGCTATCCGAACCCGATCACCGCGCATGATTACCTGTACGAGAGACTGGTCGAGATCGGGCTGATCAAGAAGTAAGAGGCAGCATGTTTCCCCGCGAAGGCGGGGATCCAGTCTGGGCTCCCGCCTTCGCGGGAGAACAAATTGGAGGGGGTCGGTGGGGTTAAGTTAGCGGGGCCTCCGCTACCACTGCCCCCACCCCGGCGAAGGCCGGGGCCCAATTGGGGGACGGTGATAACGAAGCGCAGCGCGCCGTTACGACAACCTTTCCAATTGGGCCCCGGCCTCCGCCGGGGTGGTGCATCTCTCGGGACCGCTAGAGCGCTCCCATCCCCCCACCGCTTTTCTACCCACCTGATACCCAACAACCACGCTTCGCCCATTGGAGCCCGCCCCCGCATCCGCTAGACCGCGCGCGATGCCCCATCTCTATCTCGTCGACGGCTCCGGCTATATCTTCCGCGCCTATCACCGGCTGCCGCCGCTCACCAACAAGCATGGCGAGCCGGTCGGCGCGGTCTATGGCTACACCACCATGCTGTGGAAGCTCGCGGACGAGGTCCACGCCGCCGACGGCCCCACCCACATGGCGGTCATCCTCGACAAGTCGTCGAAGACCTTCCGCAACGATCTCTACGACAAGTACAAGGCGCAGCGTCCGCCCCCGCCCGAGGACCTCGTCCCCCAGTTCCCGATGATCCGCGACGCCACGCGCGCGTTCAGCCTCCCGTGCATCGAGACCGAAGGCCTCGAGGCCGACGACATCATCGCCTGCTATTCGAAGGCCGCACTCGCGCAGGGCTGGGAAGTCACGATCGTAAGTTCCGACAAGGACCTGATGCAGCTGATCGAGCCCGGCCTCGACATGTACGACACGATGAACAACCGCCGGCTCGGCGCGGAACATGTCGCGGAGAAGTTCCACGGCGTCTTGCCCGCGCAGCTCGGCGACGTGCTCGCGCTGATGGGCGACAGCGTCGACAACGTCCCCGGCGTCCCCGGCGTCGGCCCCAAGACCGCGGCAAAACTGATCCTCGAACACGGCGATCTCGAATCCGTGCTCGCCGCCGCCGACGGCATGAAGAAGGGCAAGCTCCGAGACAACCTGATCGAGCATGCCGAGATGGCGCGGCTGTCGAAAGTTCTCGTCACGCTCAAATGCGACGTGTCGCTGCCCGAGCCGCTCGAGGATCTCGAACTCAAGGGCATCCCCGACGCGCCGCTACGTGCGTTCCTCGAACATCACGGCTTCAAGTCGCTGATCGCGAAGCTTTCCGCGGTCGCCGAAGCCCCCGTCGCGGAACCGGCAAGCACCGCCCAGTTCGACGAGGACGAACCGTGTAAACACGACGACTACGAGACCGTCGTCGACGAGGCCGCACTCGATCGCTGGATCACGGTGGCGAAACACCAGGGCTGGATCGCGATCGATACCGAAACCACCGGCATCGACGCGACGCGCGCCGATCTCGTCGGGGTGAGCATGGCGCTGCATCCGAACCTCGCCTGCTACGTACCTATCGCGCATGGCGGCACCGATTTGCTCGCGGAAAACCCGGTCCAGCTCGATCGCGCGCTCGTGCTACAGAAGCTGAAGCCACTGCTTGAAGACCCGAGCGTCCTGAAGATCGGCCACAACCTCAAATACGACATGATCGTCCTCGGCCGCGCCTATGCGTCGACCGGCGGCGTGCAGATCGCGCCATTCGACGACACGATCGTGATGAGCTTCGATCTCGACGCCGGGCTGCACGGCCACGGCATGGACGAACTCGCCGCCACGCATCTCTCGCACAGCTGCATCGCATTCAAGGACGTCGTCGGCACCGGCAAGACGCAGCGGACCTTCAACGAAATCGATCTTAAGGCCGCGACGCGCTACGCCGCCGAGGATGCCGACGTGACGCTCCGTCTCTGGCGCCGCTTCAAGCGCCGCCTGCCCGCGGAAGGCTCGACCCGCGTGTACGAGATGGTCGACCGCCCGCTCGTCCCCGTCATCGCGCAGATGGAGATGCACGGGATCAAGGTCGACGCCGCGAAACTGTCGAAGCTCTCGACCGAGTTCGCCGGCCAGATGGCGAGCCTGGAAACCGAGATCCACGCGCTCGCCGGCGCGCCGTTCACGATCGGCAGCCCCAAGCAACTGGGCGACGTGTTGTTCGAGAAGATGGGCATCAAGGGCGGCCGCAAAGGCAAGTCGGGCGTCTATTCGACCGACGTCAACGAACTCGAACGGATCGCGGCGGACAAGGATTCGCCGGGTGCAGTCATTGCGCGAAAAGTGCTCGACTGGCGCCAGTTGTCGAAGCTGAAATCGACCTACACCGATGCGTTGCAGGCGCAGATCAACCCGGCGACGGGCCGCGTCCACACGTCCTACTCGCTGACCGGCGCGCAGACCGGCCGCCTGTCGTCGACCGATCCAAACCTCCAGAACATCCCGATCCGCACCGAGATCGGCCGCCAGATCCGCGACGCGTTCGTGGCCGAACCCGGCAACGTCATCCTCGCCGCCGATTACTCGCAGATCGAACTGCGGCTGGCGGCGCACATGGCCAATGTCCCCGCACTGAAGGCCGCGTTCGCAAACGGCGACGACATCCACAGCCTCACCGCGCAGGAACTGTTCGGCGAGGTCAACCGCGACACCCGCGGCCGCGCGAAGACGATCAACTTCGCGATCCTCTACGGCATCTCGCGCTGGGGCCTCGCCGGGCGTCTGGACGTGTCGGCGGACGAAGCACAGGCGATGATCGACCGCTATTTCGATCGCTTCCCGGGCATCTCGAACTACATCGTCGAGACAACCGAAAGCGTTCGCGCGAGCGGCTACACGACCACGTTGTTCGGGCGCAAAACGCACTTCCCGCGCATCCGCTCGAAAATCCAGCACGAACGCCAAGGCGCCGAACGCGCCGCGATCAATGCCCCCATCCAAGGCACGAGCGCCGACATCATCAAGCGCGCGATGGTGCGGATGGGGCCGGCATTGCTCGAAGCGGGTCTGCCCAATGTCCGCATGCTGCTTCAGGTCCACGACGAACTCGTGTTCGAATTACCGGAAGGTGACGTCGCCGCGGCCAAGCCCGTGATCGAGCAGGTCATGGCGAACGCCGCGCAACCCGCGGTAACGCTCGACGTCCCACTCGGCATCGAGATCGGCACCGGCCTTAGCTGGGGAGCGGCACATTGAACGCGCAGGGCGGCAGCCGGCCATGTCCGGCTGACTCGCACCAGCGCGGCCGGCGGAGCGTTCGCTCCGACCGACGACGCGGCTTTGCCGCGGCGCGATCCACGAATGGCGCAGCAGCGTGACCGAGGCCACGCAGGATATCGACACGCTCGCCAAGGGCGGTCGGACCAACATCGCCGGCTTCGTCCTCCGCCTCGCCGCGCGCATCCCGTTCCTGTTCATCGCCGGCCGCATCTACGGCCCTGACCTCGTCGGCCGCTTCGCGATCGCGGTCGTGGTGGTCGAACTCGCCGCGCTTCTCGCGACGCTCGGGCTGAAGCGCGGCCTCGCGCAGGCCCTCAGCAGCGCCGATCGCCCCCACGCCAACGTCGTCTGGGACGCGATGGCAGTCGCGTTCGTCGCGTCGCTCATCGCCAGCGCCGTGCTCTGCACCTTCCCGCAGATCATGTATCCGAACAGCGCGATCACCGGGCTCGACCGGTTCCTGCCGCTGATCATCGTCGCGATTGCATGGTCCGATGTCAGCCTCGCAGCACTTGCGTACAGGCTGAACGTCAAGGCCGCCGTCACCGCCCGCGCGGTGGTCGAGCCTTGGACGATCTCGATCGCCGCCTGGGCGTTCTCCTATTTCACGATCCGCGACGGCCTTGTGCTCAGCTACGTCGCGTCGATGACCGCGGCGCTGATCGCCAGCCTCGTGCCGTTCCTGCGCAGCTACGGCATCCCGCGCGGCTGGTCGCCGCAGCTCCGTCCGCTCTACGCGCTCGCCCGCGCCAACGTACCGCTCGCGGGCGCCGACATCCTCGAATGGGGCAGCCGCAACGTCGACCGCTTCATCCTCGGCGTGATGTTCGAGCCCAAGGTCGTCGGTATCTATTACATGGCACAACAGGTCGCGAGCTTGCCGCAGAAGCTCAAGACCAGCTTCGACCCGATCCTCGGCCCCGTCATCACCCACAGCCTCGCGATCAACGACCGCGCGGCGATCGCCAACCAGGTCCGCCAGGTCGCGTTCTGGATCATGGCGGCGCAAGGCGGGCTCGCGCTGATGGGCTCGATCCCCGGCGAAGCGGTGATGGGCGTGGTCGGGCCGCAATTCGTCGCCGGCACCGCCGCGCTCGCCTTCCTGCTCACCGCCGAAGTGCTCGCCTCGACCGGCGCTGTCAGCGAGTCGGCGCTCGTCTACATCGCCCGTCATCGCAACCTGATGATCTCGGCGGCGATGCTCGCGTTCCAGGTCGGCCTCAGCTTCGCGCTGATCTTCACGATCCGCGCGCTCGGCTACCCCGTCAATTACCAGGCGGCAGGCCCCGCGATCGCGCTGATGCTCTCGGTAGGGCTGACCTCGATCATCAAGTCGAAGCTTCTCGGCCATCTGCTGGGTGCCAGCGTCTCGCCATGGCGCTGGCCGCTGATCTGGGCTGCGCTCGCGGCGATCGTCGTCGGGGCTGCATTCACGGCGCTGCCCAAGCGCTACGAGTGGGTCGAACTCGCGATCGGCGAACCCGCGATCGCGGCGACCTACCTGTACATCCTGTGGAAATACGCGTTCGGCCCCGCGGACCGCGCGCTGTTCGGCAAATCGGCACCTGTCGGCGAAGCGACGTTGCCGAATGCAGGATCACCGATCCGCTAGGCGATCAGTATGCGCGGGCGACCGCGAACTCGACGGCTTCGACCATCGCGTCCTTGGCTTCGCCATTGGGGAAGCCGGCGATCGAGTCGATCGCGCGCTGGCCGTAATGCCGCGCACGCGCGAACGTGTCGTCGATCGCGCGCGTGGAGCGGATCAGGCGAATCGCATGCTGGAGATCGGCCTCGCTGTCGCGACGACCTTCGACGGCGTCCTTCCAGAACGCACGATCCTCGGCCGAGCCACGCGCATAGGCCAGGATCACCGGGAGCGTCATCTTGCCCTCACGGAAGTCGTCGCCCGCATCCTTGCCCATCGTGTCGGCGTCCGAGACGTAATCGATCGCGTCGTCGACCAGCTGGAACGCGATGCCCAGGTTGCGACCATAGGCGTCGAGCGCGGCTTCCTCGGCCTCGGGGCGATCGGCGACGACCGCGGAAATCCGGCAGGCGGCGGCGAACAACGCCGCGGTCTTCGCACCGATGATGTCGAGATAGCGCTCCTCGCCGAGATCGACGCGGCGTGCGGCCGTAAGCTGGTTGACCTCGCCCTCGGCGATTACCGCGCTGGTCGAGGACAAGATCTTCAACGCCTTCAGGCTGCCCGCCTCGACCATCAGTTCGAAGCTGCGGCTGAACAGGAAATCGCCGACCAGCACGCTGGCGGGATTGCCCCAGATGATGTTGGCGGTGCGCTTGCCGCGGCGCAGGTCCGAGCCGTCGACGACGTCGTCGTGGAGCAGGGTCGCGGTGTGAATGAACTCGACCGCGGCGGCGAGCAGGTGATGCTGCGTGCCCGTATAGGCAATGAGTTGCGCGCTCGCGAGCGTCAGCATCGGCCGCATCCGCTTGCCCCCACCCGCGATCAGATGACCGGCGAGTTCGGGGATCAGCGGAATTTCCGACTGCATCCGGCCGCGGATGACCGCATTGACCTGGTCCATGTCGCCGGTGACGAGTTTGACCATCGGGTCCAGCGACGGCTGGGACTCGGGATTGGCACGTACGGTTTCGAGGCGGTGGATGGTGGCGCTCATCTTCCCGAGCCTCTGACGCCTATGCCCCTGCAAAGCAACCCTTGGTGCCTCTTGCCGTTCGCGATCCACGCCCGCAAAAGGCGCGCCGAACCAACGAAAGGGTGCGCGGATGGCTGACGACCTGCTCAACGGATACCGCCAGAGCATCGATAATATCGATGCGGCGCTTATCCACATGCTCGCCGAGCGCTTCAAGGTGACGCAGGCGGTGGGCCGGCACAAGGCGACGCACGGCCTTCCCGCCGCGGATCCGGGCCGCGAGGAGCGCCAGATCGCAAGGTTGCGGCACCTCGCGGCGGAGGCACAGCTCGATCCGGAATTTTCCGAAAAGTTTCTTCGCTTCATCATCGACGAAGTGATCCGCCACCACGAGCGGCTGGCGCACGATCCGCTGTAAGCGGCGCGGCGGCGATTCTCTTCCCCCCTCTCCAGGGAGGGGAGCAATGCGTGAAGAAAACGTCATCCTTGCTCCACCTGCCGATCATTCGGCCCGGTGCAATCGGTTGCGAATGACGTGGCTCCGCCGATCCCTGTTCGCGCTGGTCCTGGCCAGCGTTGCCGCGACCGGTTTCATGGGCTGGCTCGGCTATTTCGGTGGGCCGCTGTTCACCGATGTCTACCCGACCAGGCCGCAACGGCCGTTCGCCGCCGTGCTCCTCACGGGCGATCTCGGCTACAAGATCGGCATGGCACCGGAGATCGCGCGGCGGCTGGCGGCGGACGGCGTGCCAGTGGTCGCGGTCAACACGCTGACCTATCTGCGCACGACGCGAACCCCGGCGGACATCACGACGCTGATCGCGCGCGCCGAACAGCGTGCGTTGCGGCTAGGCCATACCGATCGGGTGGTGCTGATCGGCCAGTCGTTCGGGGCCGACATGCTGCATGTCGGGCTGGTCGACCTCGCCCCCGAACTGCGCGCGAAGGTTGCGAAGGTCACGCTGATCGTCCCCGAGGACAACGTCCAGTTCCGCGCTTCGCCCAGCGAGGTCTTCGATCTCTGGACCCCCACCATCGATGCCATGCCGACCGCGCGGCGGCTGACCTGGGCGCCCCTGCTGTGCGTCCAGGGTGCGGAAGAAGTCGGAAGCTTGTGTCCGTTACTCAAGCAGCCCAATGCCCATATGGTCGCACTGCCGGGTGGACACCCGCTTCACCGTGACGCAGATGCGCTCTACGACGTGCTGGCGCGGTTCGTTTTCGCGGATTGAGGATCGACCGATGGTTCCTGCAATGATGGCGCTCGCGATGGCCGCGGGCAGCCCGGCTCCCGCTTCACCGGTGGAGGGAGTCTGGCACAACCCGAAGAACAGTGTCGCGGTAAAGACCGGTGCCTGCGGTGACAAATTGTGTGGCTGGGTAATCCGCGCCGACGACGAGGCCCAGGCCGATGCGCGCGATGGCGGTACGCCAAAGCTGATCGGCACCGCGTTGCTCCGCGAATACCGCACGAGCGGTCGCAACAAATGGTCGGGCCAGATCTTCGTCCCCGACATGGGCCGCACCTTCGGGTCGACGCTGACGCTGGTCGATGCGAACACGATCGACGTGAAGGGGTGCCTGATCGGCGGGTTCTTCTGCAAGACGCAGACGTGGCGCCGCGGCTGACCCGATGACCACGGCGACATTGGTCATCCGGATCCGCGACTGGATCGCGCATCGCCGGGGGATGCTGATCGCGCTGGCGGTGCTGGTGGTCGCGGTGCTCGGCTTCGCGGCGATTCACAAGCTAACCTCGGAAATCCGCCTTTCGGAGGTGCGCGCCGCGTTCGCGGCGCTTGGCTGGTCGCAACTGTCGGTGTCGATCGGGCTCACCGCCGTCAGCTACATCGCCCTGACCTTCTACGATTCGATCGCGTTGAAAGTGATCGGCCATCCCCTGCGGTGGCGGACCGCAGCGGTCGCGTCGTTCACCAGCTATACGATCAGCCACAATCTCGGTCTCGCGATGCTGACCGGCGGCTCGGCGCGTTACCGCGTCTACAGCCGTGCCGGGCTCGACGAAGCCGCCGTTGCGCGGGTCGTGCTGATCGCAGGCGTGACGTTCTGGGCCGGGGTCGTCACGGTCGCGTGCCTGTCGATGGCGATCCATCCCGGCACGTTGCCGATCGTCGACTGGACGATGCCACCGCTGCTCGAACGCGCGGTCGGCATCGTCATCCCGCTCGTCATGCTGGGCATCGTCCTGCGTCATCGCCAGGGCGGATCGATCGGACTGTTCGGTTGGCGGTTGCCCTTGCCGAACTGGCGACAGGCGCTCGCACTCCTGCTGGTCTCGACGGTGGACCTCGCCGCGGCCAGCGCGGCACTCTTCGTCCTCCTGCCCAACGCCTCGCCCGATCTCTATCCGGTGCTTTTTCTCGGCTATGCGGTCGCGATCGTCGTCGCGTTGATCAGCCATGTGCCAGGCGGTCTCGGCGTGTTCGAAGCGGTCATCATCGCGACGATGCCGCAGAACAATGCGACCATCCTCGCCGCCCTGCTGGCCTACCGGATCATCTACTACGTCGCGCCGCTGGTGCTGGCGGCCGCGCTGCTGGCGTTTCACGAGGGTCGGCAATGGCGCAGTCGAGCACGCGGCAAGGGGACCGATCCGCTCGCGATCGCACTGCCGCTGGCGCCGCTCTTGCTGAGCGTCCTCGTCTTCCTCAGCGGTGCGATGCTGCTCGTCTCCGGTGCCCTGCCCGCAGCCCCCGGCCGCATGGATACGCTCGCGACTATCCTGCCGCTGCCGATCAGCGAGATGGCGCATGTCGCGGCGAGCCTCGTCGGCGTCATGCTATTGTTGGTCGCACTCGGTCTGTACCGCCGGCTCGATGGTGCGTTCTGGGCGGCGCGGCTGTTGCTTGTCGCCGGCGCGTTGCTGTCGATCGCCAAGGGGCTCGACTATGAGGAAGCGACGGTCCTCGTTCTTACCGCCGCCGCGCTGCAATGGACGCGCGCAGCCTTCTATCGGCGGACGCGACTGACCGCCGAGCCCCTGTCACCCGAATGGCTGGTCGGTGTCGGCGCCGCGATCGGACTGTCGGTGTTGATCGGGTTCTTCGCCTACCGTCATGTCGGCTATTCCAGCGACCTGTGGTGGCGGTTCGAGACCGATGCGAACGCCTCGCGCTTCCTGCGCACCAGCCTGGCGGTCGGCCTGCTGTTGATCGGTGCGGCGATCTGGCGATTGTTCGCGGCGGCACCCGTGCCGATGGTGCACGACATGCTGCCCGACGACGTCGCCGAGGCCGCGCTCGTGCACGCCGATCGCACCGACGCGATGCTCGCCTTCACCGGTGACAAGCGCTTCCTTGTGTCGGACAGCGGCGACGCGTTCCTGATGTACCAGGTCAAGGGATCGAGCTGGATCGTGCTCGGCGATCCGGTAGGGCCGAGCGAGGCATGGTCCGAATTGCTCTGGGCGATCCGCGCGCGTGCCGATGCTGCGCAGGGTCGGCTGCTGCTGTACCAGATCGGCCTCCGCATCGTGCCGATCGCAATCGAGATGGGGCTGAAGCTGGTCAAATACGGCGAGGAGGCGACGGTCGAACTGGAGGGGTTCACCCTCGACACGCCCGACATGCGCAGCGTGCGGAAAGCAAGCAGGGTCGCCGAGCGGGCGGGCGCGCAGTTCGCCGTCGTGGCCGCCGCCGACATGCCCGCGATCATTCCCGAATTGCAGGCGATCTCCGACTGGTGGCTGGCCGACAAGGATCATGCCGAGAAAAGCTTCAGCGTCGGCCGGTTCGAGCCGGGGTACATGGCCAAGTTCGACTGCGCGGTCGTGCGGATCGAGGGCAAGGTCGTTGCCTTCGCCAACGTCTGGGGCACGCCGAACAAGCAGGAATTGTCGGTCGATCTGATGCGCCATGCCGAGGACATGCCGCAGGGGGGCATGGACTTCCTGTTCACCCGGCTGATGCTGTGGGGACACGAGCATGGCTACCGCAATTTCTCGTTGGGCATCGCGCCGCTGTCGGGGATCGAGGCGCGGCGGCTATCGCCGACGTGGTCGAAGGTGGCGGCATTCCTGTTTCGCCACGGCGAGCGCTTCTACGGCTTCGCCGGGCTGCGCGCGTACAAGGAGAAGTTCCGCCCAAACTGGACGCCGCGCTATATCGCGTCGCCGGGGGGGACGTCGCTGTTGCGCGGGCTGATCGATCTGCAGGCTTTGGTGAGCCGGTAAGGCGTACGAGCAAACCGGGCAGACGCCCCTTCGATTGATCGTCACCGGAAATCGGTCCGACGATCCGGTCGACAGGTACGCAAACCAGATCCCGTCGATCCCCAGCGCCGTGTTTGCCGGATCCCGTCCGGCATGACGAAGATCGCTTTAAACCGAACGTCGATCCGTTCTAGGGCTCTGACATGAGTTTCCTCCTGGCAATCGAAGGCGCCGACGGCGCGGGCAAGGCCACCGCGTCGGCATTGGTGGTCGAGCAGTTGCGCGCTGCGGGCCGCACCGCGGACGTCGTGTCGTTTCCGCGCTATACCGAGACGGTCGGCGGCTGGGCGCTCGGCGCAATGCTGGCCGGTACGTTGCCGCGGGGCACCTCGCCCAAAGCGGCTGCGGTGTTGTATGCGCTCGACCGGATGGAGTCGCGCGATCATCTGCTCGCCACGATGGCAGCGAACGACGTCGTGGTGTTCGACCGCTATATCGCCTCCAACATGGCGTATCAGGCAGCGCAGGTTCCCGCGGACGAAGCCGATACGATGATGGCCTGGATCGCGGATCTGGAGACCGGGTCGTTCGCGCTGCCGAAGCCGGATCTGTCGGTATATCTCGATACGCCCGCCGCAATCGCGCGCGGCCTGATCCTGAAAAAGCGCAAACGCTCGTACACTGACGATGCGTTCGACGCGTAC
Source organism: Sphingomonas sp. OK281 (assembly GCF_900115295.1). Taxonomy (GTDB): domain Bacteria; phylum Pseudomonadota; class Alphaproteobacteria; order Sphingomonadales; family Sphingomonadaceae; genus Sphingomonas. The sequence goes on from NZ_FOVZ01000004.1 coordinate 323,038, forward strand.
GAGGCGGATAGCGGGCTGCAGGACCGGGTTCGAACGAACTATGCCGCGATGGCTCAGGCGGGCTTGCTTGGACGCTGGGCGACCGTCTCGACGGTCACGGATGGTGCGTCGCGCTTGCCCGCCGAGATCGCCGCGGAGATCGTCGCGCTGTTCGACCACTACGGGTCTGTCTGAGCGCTAGCCAACCTTCCCCGCTGCCGTCCTCTTGATGGAATCGTGTGTCGAAGGAAACAGAGCGCCGGCCGGCTGTACCCCTGATCCCGGCTTTCACGAGGCTGACGCAGGTCTCACGGCGAATCTCTTGCGCCGTTACGCCGCGGCGGTCGCCGCTCGACGCGTATCGCGACGTTCCTAACTTTTCTGTCATGAATCTTTTCCGCATTGCAGCATAGGAAAACACCATTACTTAGCACGCTAATGACTTCTCCTCGTGCCGTCCTTGAATCGTCCTACGCCCGCACCCTGCTTCCACTGGCAAGGATGTGGCGGCAAGCGGCGGATCGTGCGCTCAGCGACATGAACGTCTCGGCATCGATCGGCTGGGCCCTCGTCCAGGTCGGGCGGCTGGGCGACGACGTTCGGCAGACAGACCTCGCCAACCAGCTCGACGTGACGCAGGCTTCGCTGGTCCGCTCGATCGACCAGATGTCGGCGGCGCGCCTGGTCGAGCGTTGCCGCGATCCCGCCGACGCGCGCGTCAGCCGCATCCGCCTGACCGAACACGGCCGCGCACTCGTGACGACGATCGAGGCGAAATTCGCGAGCCTGCGCGGAGCGATGCTCGACGACGTGTCCGACCAGGACCTTGCCACCGCGCTACGCGTCGCGGAGCAGCTGGGCGCACGCTTCATGGCGGATCGCGCCCGATGAACCTTGCCCGGTTTGGCGGGAAGGAAGCGCTCTTCTCCGTCAAATGCTTCATCGCCGCGATCCTCGCCTATTACATCGCGCTCAGGATCGGGCTGACCCGACCCTATTGGGCGGTCACGACATCGTACATCGTCGCGCAGCCGCTCGCCGGCGCGGTGCTGTCGAAGGCGGTGTTCCGCGTCGCCGGCACGGTGCTCGGCGCGGCAGCTGCCGTCGTGTTGGTGCCGAATCTGGTCAACGCGCCCGAACTGCTCTCGCTCGGCTTGGCGCTGTGGCTCGGGCTGTGCCTGTATATCTCGCTGCTCGACCGGACGCCGCGCGCGTATCTGTTCCTGCTGGCGGGCTACACGGCCAGCATCATCGGGTTTCCGTCGGTGACGACGCCGGGTGCCGTGTTCACGATCGCCGCATTGCGCGTGCAGGAGATCACGATCGGCATTCTGTGCGGAAGCCTGATCCACGGCTTCGTCTTCCCGCAGACCGTGACCGCGACGCTGCTCGCGCGGATCGACGCGATCCTGGCGGATGCAGAGCGCTGGTCGCGGGACTCGCTGGCGGGGGCGTCCGATGCCGCGCTTGATCGCGATCGCCGGCGGCTGGCGCTTGACATCAACGAGCTTCACCAGCTGTCGATCCACTTGCCGTTCGACACCGCACGCCTGTTGCCGCGGACACGGACGTTGCGCGCGTTGCAGGCGGAACTGTCGATGTTGTTGCCCCTGGCGAGCGCGGTCGACGACCGGATCGTCGAACTGAAGCGCGGCGCCGATGCGCCCCGCCCCGAAGCGCTCGCGCTGATCGAGGACGTCCGCGAATGGTTGCACGATCCGGCGGCCGTGGCGGAGCGTGGTCCGACCGCGGATGCGTTGATCGAACGCGCCCGCGATCTCGAGCCCAAGGTGGGCGACACGCTGATCTGGCGCGACGCGTTGCGGCTCAGCCTGCTCGCGCGACTTGCCGAACTGGTCGACGCGCACCGCAACGCGCGCGACCTGCGCGACCAGATGCGGTCGCCATCGCGCGCGCCGGTCACCCCCGCCGTCGCGCGGCTGCTGGCCCGGATCGCAAAGCGACCGCTGCACCGCGATCGCGGGATCGCCTTGCGCGCCGCCGCCGGCACCGTCGCGACCATCCTGCTCGGCTGCGTCTTCTGGATCGGTACCGGCTGGGCGGATGGCGCCGGCGCGGTGCTGATCGCGGGCGTGTGCTGCGCGCTGTTCGGCAACAGCGACGATCCCGCGCCGGCGATCAAGGCGTTCTTCTACGGTACGATCATCGGGCTGGTCGTGTCCGCGATCTACGCCTTCGCGATCCTGCCGCGCGTGACCGATTTCGTAACCCTGGTCGCGGTCCTCGCGCCACCTATGCTGATCGGCGGGATGTTCCTGGCACGCCCGACGACCTTGCTGGTGACGCTCGGCGCGCTGCTCGGCGGATTGAATACGGTCGGCCTGAACGACCGCTTCGGCAGCGATTTCAGCAGCTTCATCAACGGCGGCATCGCCCAGCTGGTCGGCACGCTGTTCGCAGTCGTCACCGTCGGGTTGTTCCAGACGATCGGCGCGGATACCAGCGCGCGGCGATTGATCCGCGCAGGCTGGCGCGAACTGGCGGCGCGCAGCGATTCGATGCGCCGCCCCGATGCCGCGGGTTGGATCGCGACGATGCTCGACCGCATCGGCCTGCTCGCGCCGCGCCTCGCGTTGCAGGGCGAGGATCCGGGCAAGCCGCTGCTCGACGCGCTGACCGACCTGCGCGTCGGCGTCGCGGTCGGCGAACTCAAGCAGTTGCGGATGGATGGCTCGACCGACGAGGCCGCGGTGATCACGCCGGTCCTGCGCGGCGTCGGCGCGCATTACCGTGCGTTGCGTCCCGACGAACCCGCGCCGCCCGAACCCGATCTGCTTGCGGGTATCGACGCCGCGATGATCGGTTTTGCGACCAGCACGCCCGATCGCCACCGCACCGGCATACTCGCGCTGACGTCGCTGCGCCGCAATCTCTTCCCGCAAGCACCAGCCTTTGGAGGGGTTGCATGACCGGCGAAATCTCGATCGGCGGCGTCTATCTGCCGAGCATCCTGTTGCTTGCCGTCGCCGCCGTCATCCTGACCGGTATCGCCACCCGCCTGCTCGCGTTCGCCGGCGCCTACCGAATGGTGACGTATCGACCGCTCGTAGACCTGGCACTGTTCCTTCTCATCCTCGGCCTCCTCGCCCTGCTCACCGGACCTTCCGCATGAATACCCGCCTGAAATCTTTGCTCGCCCCTCTGGGTCGCTCGGCCGTCACGCTGATCATCGTCGCGCTCGCGGTACTGGTCGCGCTGTGGCTGTGGAAGCGGTACGAGACCGATCCGTGGACGCGCGACGGGCATATCCGCGCCGATATCGTCCGCGTGACGCCCGACGTCGCGGGCCTCGTCACGCAGGTCGCGGTGCACGACAACCAGGCGGTGAAGCCCGGCGACGTGCTGTTCGTGGTCGATCGCCCCCGCTTCCAGCTGACGCTGGCGCAGTCCGACGCGTCGATCGCGAGCGCCCGCGCGACGCTGTTGCAGGCGCGACGTGAAGCACAGCGCGATCTGGCGCTCGGCGATCTGGTGGCGAAGGAAACGCACGAGCAGAACGTCGCGCGCGTCGCCACCGCGTCGGCCGCACTCGCGCAGGCGCAGAGCGCACGCTCCACCGCGGCGCTCAACCTCGCCCGCACGACGGTGCGCGCGACGGTTCACGGGATCGTCACCAACCTCGATCTCCACCCCGGCGACTATATCGCGACCGGAACGCAGGCGATGGCGCTCGTCGATACCGACTCGCTCCGCGTCGAGGGATATTTCGAGGAAACCAAGCTCGGCAGCATTCATCTCGGCGACCCGGTGATCGTCCACCTGATGGGCGAGCCACAAGCGCTGCACGGCCGCGTCGACAGCATCGCCGCGGGGATCAACGACAGCGAGCGGACCAATACGACGAACCTGCTGCCGAACGTGAATCCGACGTTCAATTGGGTGCGCTTGGCGCAGCGGATCCCGGTGCGGGTAAAGCTAACCAGCGTCCCTAAGGGGACGCAACTGATCGTTGGTCGGACGGCTACGGTAACGGTTCAACCGCGCATCGCACCGGGGACGACGGCATGATGTTCGGTCGCCGCCCCGCGTCGTTCGGCAACGCCCCTTCTTCCCCCCTCCCTGAAAGGGAGGGGCCGGGGGTGGGTCGGCGTCCACAAATCCGAACCGTCGTGCCTCAAGCCGGCCTACCCACCCCCAACCCCTCCCTTTCAGGGAAGGGGGCGGTTGCGTCCGTGGCTGTCCTGGTAGCCTCAACATTGCTCGCCGCGTGCACCACCGCCGGCCCGAACTACGCGCTCCCCGAGTCCGCAGTCGTCAAGCGCCCCTCCGCCCAGGGCGAATTCGACAGCGGCCACGAGAAGGCGTTCGCCGACACCCCCCTCCCCGATCACTGGTGGCAGCTCTACGGCGACCCCCGCCTCGACGCATTCGTCACCGAGGCACTCGCCGCCAACACCGACCTCCGCGCCGCCGACGCCAACCTGCGCCGGGCCGACGCGGTCGTTGCCGAAGTCGCCGCGGGCCGAACGCTGTCGACCGTGGTCGGCGGCGGCACCTCGCTCGACCGCCCCTACACGACTGGCGGCAACCTACCCGGCACGCTCGACTACAACCTCGGCATCACGCTAGCCTATCCACTCGACCTGTCGGGCCGCATCCGCCGCGCGATCGAGGCGGCCCAAGGCGACGCCGAGGCCGTCGCCGCCGCGCGCGACAACGTCCGCGTGACCGTCGCCGCGGAGACCGCGCGCAGCTACGCTACCGCCTGCACCGCGAACTCGGTGCTCGCCGCGAACAACCGCATCCTCGCGCTGCAACGCCAGACGCTGAACGTCACGCAGCGCCTGCAACGCGGCGGGCGCGGCACCGCGTTCGACGTGACGCGCGCGCGCACCGCGGTCGACCAGAGCGAGGCGCTAATCCCGTCACAGGTAGCGACGCGCACCGCCGCGCTCTACCGTCTTGCCACGCTGATGGGCCGCACGCCCGCCGACTATCCCAAGGACGTCGCGACCTGTGCGAAGCCCCCGGCGCTAACCCGGCCGCTGCCGATCGGCGACGGGACCGCGCTGATCCTGCGCCGCCCCGATATCCGCCAGGCCGAACGCTCGCTCGCCGCCGCCACTGCGCGGATCGGCGTGGCGACCGCCAACCTCTATCCGCAGGTCAGCCTCGGCGGCTCGGCCGGGTTCACGGGTCCGGTCTCGTCGCTCGGCTCGACCAACGCGTTCCATCTCGGACTCGGGCCGTTGATCAGCTGGAGCTTCCCCAACCGCCCGGTCATCCGCGCGCAGATCGCGCAAGCCGGTGCCAGCGCGGATCAGGCACTGGCGCAGTTCGATTCGACTACACTCGAGGCGCTCCGCCAGACCGAGACCGCGCTCTCCGCCTATGCGCGCGAAGGCGACCGCAACGCAGCCCTGCGCCGCGCGCAGTCCAGCGCCGCACGCGCCGCGGATCAGGCCGGGACGCTCTACCGCTTCGGCCGCACCGACTTCCTGTCGCTGCTGACCGCGCAAGCCGCCCTGACCACCGCGCAAGCCAACCTTGCGGCATCCGATGCGCTGCTGGTCGATCGCCAGGTCGACGTCTTCAAGGCGCTCGGCGGGGGGTGGCAGGCATGAGGCTCCGCAGACGCGGGCTCGCCTCGATCAACAGCGAAATCCGCGACGGCATCATGCCCGCCGCCGACACCATCGCGCGCGTCGCGAAGGACCCGGACGCGTTGCCGCATACGCCAAGCAACTACCGCGTCACCGCACTGATCATCGCCTGCGCGCTGTTCATGGAGCAGATGGACTCGACCGTGCTCGCCACCGCGCTGCCGACGATGGCGCGCGATTTCGGCGTCCCCGCGACCAGCATGAGTTCGGCGTTGACCTCGTACCTGCTGGCGCTCGCGATCTTCATCCCCGCGAGCGGACGCCTGGCGGACCGGTTCGGCTCGCGCACGATCTTCCGCGCGGCGATCCTCATTTTCGTCGGCGGATCGATGCTGTGCGGCCAGGCGACCAGCCTGCCCTTCATGATGTTCGCGCGTTTCCTGCAAGGGCTCGGCGGCGCGATGATGATCCCGATCGGCCGCCTCGTCCTGCTCCGCAGCGTCGCCAAGGAGGACATGGTCCAGGCGATGTCGTGGCTGATCATGCCCGCACTGATCGGCCCGATCCTGGGTCCCCCGGTCGGCGGCGCGATCGTCACCTATCTCGACTGGCGCTGGATCTTCTATCTTAACGTGCCGATCGGCCTGCTCGGCGTGATCCTGGTGACGCGCTTCATCGGCGAGGTTCGCGAGGACAAACCGGCGCGCTTCGACGTGCCCGGCTTCATCCTGTCGGGCGTGTCGCTCGGCTGCCTGTTGTTCGGGTTCGAGATGACCAGCCGCACCGGCGAACTGTCGCGGGCAATGGTACTGATCGTGGTCGGGCTGGTCGCGGGCGTGGCGTATATCCGCCACGCGAAACACCGCAGCGACCCGATCCTCGATTTGTCGCTGATGCGGATCCCGACGTTCCGGCTGTCGGTGATCGGCGGATCGCTGACCCGCATCACGCAGGGCGCGCAGCCGTTTCTGCTGCCGATGATGCTCCAATTGGGCTTCGGCATGACCGCGGCGGCGAGCGGCGCGATCACGATTGCCGGCGCGATCGGTTCGTTGATGATGAAGAGCCTCGCACCGCGCGTGCTCAGGCGCTTTGGGTTCCGCAACAGCCTGATCGTCGGCGGCCTCTGCGCGAGTTCGGGCTACGCGGTCGCAGGGTTGTTCCGCCCCGACTGGCCGATCCCCGCGATCTTTGCGGTATTATTGGTGTCGGGCTTCTTCATGTCCTTCCAGTTCTCGGCGTACAACACGATCGCCTATGACGAGATCCCGTCGTCGCGGATGAGCAGCGCGACCAGCTTCTACGCGACGTTCCAGCAGCTGATGCTGTCGCTCGGGATCTGCGTGGGGGCGGCGTCGCTGCATGTTGGAATGCTGGGGACGGGTGCGACGCGGCCTGCGCTGACGGACTTTACGCTGGCGTTTCTAGTGGTGACTGCGGTGTCGGCGTCGGCGACGATCTGGAACCGACGGTTCGCAGCGGACGCCGGAGCGGACTTAAGCGGACACCGAGCCGCATAATTATCCTCCCCTGCAAGGGGAGGACGTATCAGCTGCTATGCGCCGGCAGCGAGGGTCGCGACAGCACCGAAACATGCTCGCCGGGCTCGACGAACATCCCGTGCGACAGCGCCCACTTCCCCGCCTTCTCGCTCGCCGTCAGCATTGTCAGGAACGGACTGAGCAGAAACCCCAGCGTAACCGGTGCAAGCCATGCCGCGGTGACCGGCGCGAACGGCGTGATCAGCAGCAACGCCACCCCCACTCCGACATGCCAGCGATACCGCGGCATCACGTCCGCCAGCGACAGTTCGTGGGCATCGCGGTTCTGCGGTGCCCAGCCGGACTTCCGCCCCATGAGGATCCCCGCGAGATCGATCGTCTGCGTCAACGCGATCACCGGCGCGGACAGCATCGAGAACGGCACGTCGAGCAGCACCGATCGCACGATCCCGCGCCGCCCCCCAAACCCCGCACGCCGCTCCGCATTCGAGAACGCCCAGATAACGCTTAGCAGTTTTGGGCCGAAGAGCAGCATCAGTGTTACGAACAGCACCTGTAGCGAGGTGTGCGCTTCGACGATGTTGCGCTCGCCGATCAACGCCTGCACCACGCTCGTCGCGATCATCAGCAGCCACACCGGCGAAGTGATGAACGCCGACGCGCCCATCAGCAGTTGCAGGCGGCTGACCCAGTGGAACCCCGACGACGTCAGCAAACTCAGATGCTGGATATTCCCCTGCGCCCAGCGCCGATCGCGCACCGCCGCATCGATCAGCGTCGGCGGATATTCCTCGAACGTCTCCTCGGTCATCAGCATGTGGACGCGCCAGCCGCGCCGCCGCAGCAACGCCGCCTCGACCATGTCGTGGCTCATGATGACGCCGCCGAACGGCGCGCGCCCTGGCAGGTCCGGTAGCCCGCAACTGGAAGCGAACGCCTCGATCCGGATCAGCGCGTTATGCCCCCAGAAGGTCGCCTCCGAGCCCGACCACCAGACCAGCCCGGCAGTCGATATCGGGCCATACAACCGGCTGGCGAACTGCATCCAGCGCTGGAAGAACGTCACGCCGTTAATCACCGCCGGCACGGTCTGGAGCAGCGCCACCGCAGGCCGCCGTTCGAGCACCTGCGCCATGCCGATGATCGTGTTGCCGCCCATCAAACTGTCCGCGTCGAGCATCAGCATATAGCGATAGCCGCCGCCGAACCGCCGGATCCATTCCGCGACGTTGCCGGGTTTGCGGCCGACGTTCACGGTACGGCGACGGTAATAGAGCGCGCAGTCGAGTGTCGGCGCGAGCCGCTCCCACGCCACGACCTCGGCCGCTTCCGCAGCTTCGCCGGAATCGCTGAGGATGAAGATGTCGAACCGGTCGGCGACACCGCCGGCGGCGATCGCCCGCGCCATCCAGGCGATCCGCTCGAACACCGCATCGATGTCCTCGTTGTGGACCGGCATCAGGATCGCGGTGCGGCCCTCGAGCGGCTCCGACTGGCGCGGCGTCGGGACGAACCCCGGATGCCCGCCGGTCATCAGCAGCACGAAGCCGATCGCGGCGTTCATGAAGCCGAACGCGATCCACGCGAACAACGGGAAGAACAGTGCGAGCAACGCCGCGTCCCAGAAACTCAGTCCGTCGGCAAGCAGCGATTCCTGCACCGCCGACGACGCCGCGGTTGCTAGCAGACCGGTCATCAGCACGAGAAGGATGCGGCGCGCGAGCATGTCGTCGGAGGACACGACCATGCCGGGGCTGGGCTCGGGTGCGGACCAGGGCGGCGGCGGCCCGTCGAAACGCTGCGGGGGCATATCGATCGGCGTTTCGCCCGGCATCATGGAGGCCATCATTGCGGGAAGCGCGGGCATCAGAATATCGGAGTCAGGACGGTTTCACTGAGAGCGCGACCGCCGCGCGTGAGGAACAACCTGACGTCGGCGGGGCCCTGCGCATCGGGAGCCACGTCTGCGGTGACGCGCCAGCGGTTCTTCTGGCCGACGACGGGATAGGCCGCGTTGGCAAGCACCTTGCCGCGGACGACGTCGATCTTCGCGGTCACACCGCTCTGTCGATCAAGCCCGGCAAGACCGTCGCCGATGAAATCGACGACGAGCTTCCGCGCCCCCTTCACCGGCTCGGCGCCCGGGCGGCCGGCGACGCCCTGCCAGCAATCGACAACGTGCGCGGTCGTGGCGACGGCGGTCGGATCGGCCGATTTCCATGAGAGCGAGTAATCGAACTGCAACCGCTGCCCCGCTTTTGCAGGCACGGCCGGGGTCCAGAACGAGACGACATTGTCGACCGTCTCGCTGTTGGTCGGGAAGGCATAGAGCATCACTGCGCCCTTGCCCCAGTCGCCCTGCGGCTGGACCCACAAATTCGGCCGGCGATCGTAGAACGCGCCGTCGTCCTGGTAGTGATCGAAGTTCCGATCGCGCTGGATCAGCCCGAAGCCCTTGGGCGCCTGGTCCGCAAAACTGTCGAGCGTATCGTGCGGCGGATTGTTGAGGGGGCGCCAGATGCGTTCGCCGGCTCCGGTGAGGAGCGCCAGGCCGTCCGAATCGTGGATCTCGGGACGCCAGTCGACCGCAGCGGCGCGATTGCCTTCGCCGTACCAGAACATGCTGGTGGCAGGCGCCACGCCGAGCCGCTCGATATCGCGGCGCACGTTGAGCACGGACGAGACCTGCTGCTCGACCCCCGCGCCGGCGACGTGGCGCGACTGGATGCGGTACGCGCCGGTGACGCTCTCGCCGTCCATCAGCGCATAGATCGTGTACGCGTCCGCGCCGGTTCGCTCGATCCAGAATTCGGTGAAGTCGGGGAATTCCTCGCGGCCCGGCAGCCCGGTGTTGATCGCGAGTCCGCGCGCGGACAGGCCGTACTGGTCCTGCGCGCCGGCGGTCCGAAAATAGGACGCGCCCTGGAACGCCATCCAGTCGCTGGTCCCGCCCGGTGCCATCGCGCGGAACCCGGCGATGCCCAGCGCGGCGGCGTGGCCCTCTTCGGCCTCGAACAGGTCGCGCGAGAACTCGATGCGACGCGCTTGCCCACCCTCGACGACGTTTATCGCGACCGGCATCGGCGCATAGCGGCCAAGCGGGAACAGGCGGATACCGCCCGCCAGCGTCTTGTCGGCGCGGAAGCGGATGCTGCCAACCTTGTCGTAATCGATCGCGGCGGCGGCTGCGACCTTGGCGGGAGCGGCGTATGGCTTGGTGGCGAGCGTCGCGGCGCGCTGCTGGAGCGCATCCCACGAGAACGGCTCGGCCTTGCCGGGCACCGTACGCATTGCTGCGGCGGCCTGCGGGAGGACACCCAACAGACCCAGCGCGGTTACTACTTCGCGTCGACCGATCATGCAGAGCGCTCCCTTGTCATCATCATGCTGCAGTGCGGTAGCATAGTGACGATGCGCGCGCGCGTCGACAGGTCCCGCGGCGGGCGCGCCCTATCGCGCGGCGCGTCGCCAGCGGGCGCTGATCCTGACCGGGTCGTGGATATGCCCGCCGACGACCACCAGCATCGTTCCGGCAGTTGCGCAGAGGAAGCCTATCGTGGCGAGCAGGAACGCGAACGGGCCGGCTGCCGAGTGAAGGCGAGCGAGCGCGTGAACCGCGGTAATGGCAATCGCGAGCGACAGAACACCACTGGCGCGGAGGCTGAGATCGGTGCGGAGGCGGTGAGCGTCGGTCATGCGACACTCCAGCTATCGCCTGCCGCATATGCGTTCGAGATTGGTTTTGAGGGGGAGCCATAGTGTTCACATAGTGCGCAACCCCGTCATCCCGGCGAAAGCCGGGACCTCGCGCGGCAGGGGCGACGCGTGGCTGGAAACCTTAGCATTTGCTGGGGTGACGGTTGGCTGCGTGCATTTACCAGCGAACCGCCTGCTTCCTCATTCTCCCGCGAAGGCGGGAGCCCAGTCTGGATCCCCGCCTTCGCGGGGAAACAAGTTTTCTCAGCTCATGCGTCGACCAACAGCCGGTACCCGATCCCGAGTTCGTTCGCGATGACCGTGCCGACTCCCCCCGTCCCCTCCAGCTTCTGCCGCAAGTTACGCACGACGATGCGGAGATATTCGATCCGGCGATCGTGATCCGTCGGCCACGCCGCCTCTAGGATCCGCTGGTGCGTCACCACCCGCCCCGGATGCGCCGCCAGCGCCGACAGCACGTCGAACTCCTTCCGCGTCAGATGCGCCTCCTCGTTGCCACGCCGGACTAGGCGATGCTCGAAATCGATCTCCACTCCATGCGCGCGCAGGACCGTCGGCCGCGATGTCGCCTCCCCTCGACCGCGCAACGCGACGCGGAGGCGGGCGAGCAGTTCTTCGGTGTCGAACGGTTTCGTCACATAATCCTCGGCACCCAGATCGAGCGCGGCCACCTTTTGGTCGGTCGCCTCGCGCGCGGAGACGACGAGAATGATCGGATCGCCGAGCTTCTTCAGCAGCGGCACCAGTTCAAGTCCGTCTCGGTCGGGCAACCCCAGGTCGAGTAGCACTGCGGTCAACGGTCGGCTCCCCGCGATCCGCAGCGCCTCACGCGCGTCGACCGCCTCCTCGACGCCGTACCCCGCGCGTTCGAGCGTGTTTTTCAACAGCCGACGGATATGCAGTTCGTCGTCAACGATCAGAACCGTCTGCGCGCTCACAGATTCGCTCCATCGGTATCGCGGACGAGCAGGGCCACGGGAAAGCACAGGCTGAACCGTGCGCCCGTCAGGTCATCGCGGTTGCTGGCTTCGACGGTCATCCCCATCGCTTCGGCGAACGCCTTGACGATCGCAAGCCCGAGCCCGGTGCCGCCGATCGCGCGGTCGGAGCCTTCGAGGCGGCGGAACGTCTCGAACACCTCCTTCTCGCGGCCGGGTGGCAGGCCGGGTCCCTGGTCGATCACCGACAGGCGGAGCAGCCCGAACCGGTGTTCCGCGCGCACGACGATCGGCGTACCGGGATCGGCATAGCGCCCCGCATTGTCGAGCAGGTTGAGCAGGCAGTGGTGCAGCAGTTGCGGATCGACGCGGACCAAAGGCAGGTTCGGCGCGACGTCGAGTTCGATCGCATGACCTTCGAGCACGCGCTTCGTGTCGTGGACCGCGCCCGCCACCGCATCGGTGAGGTCGGTCGGTTCGAGCCGCAACCGGAGCGCCCCCGCCTCGACGCGCGCCATGTCGAGCAGGTTGCCGACGAAACGATTGAGCCGCGCCGCCTCGGTCTCGATCGTGTCGATCAGCTCCGGCGTGACGCCGCGGTGCAATTCCGCTGCCGCAGCCATCACCGAGGTCAGCGGCGTGCGCAGGTCGTGGCTCACCGACGACAGCAACGCCTGCCGCAACCGATCGCGCTCGCGCACCGCATCGACATCGCGCATCTCGACCTCGAGCCGCGCCCGTTCGAGCACCAGCGACGCCTGGTCGACCAGGCTCATCAGCAATGGCAACTGGTCCGACCGCACCGGATCGCCACCCGCCTCGCGAGCCAGCCCGAGCACCGCCAGTGTCCGCTCGCCCGAGCGAAGCGGCTGGAAAAACCACTCCGACGCCGCCAGCGTGCTCGACCCACGCCCCGCCGGCGTGCCCGTATCATAGGCCCATTGCGCGGCCGCCATCTCCATCGTCTCGAGCCGATAGTCCACGCCGTTCGCAGCCTGAACCGCAAGGCCGGGATCTTCCGCGACGAGGATGACGGAACGCACGCCGAAAAGCCTGCCGATTTCCTCGCAGATCGCGCGGGCCAGCGCGACCGGGTCGTTGAGCGAGGTCAGTTGGCGCAGGAACCCGGCGAGCGCGGCGTTAGTGCGAGCGCTGGCGGCGGCGATGTCGGCCTGCGCGCGGACTCGCGACGTGAGCTGGCTCGTCACGAACGCGATGCCGAGCAGCACGAGGATCGAGATCACGTTCTCGGGATTGTTGATCGTCAGCGTGCCGGTCGGCGGCAGGAAGAAGAAGTTGTACGCGATCGACGAAACCACGCCTGCGAACAGCCCGGTGCGCAGGCCGAACAGGCTCGCCGCGGCCATCACCGGCAGCAGGTACAGTAACGCGACATTGCCGAGGTTGAGGATGTGGAACAGCGCGCTGGCCATGCCGGTGACGCCGGCCACCATAGCAGTCGTCCAAGCATAGCCCGCCTTGCTGCCCCAGCCGCCGCTGTGCGTGCGCTTGCTCCGGGTGGCGGTGCCCGCCTCCATCGGCAGGACGTGGACGGCGATCCCCGGTGACTCGCGGACCATCTGGTCGACGACCGAGCCGTGGCGCAGTTCGAACAAGCGCGAGCGGGTGGACTTGCCGACCACCAGCTGCGTCGCGCGGGCTTCGGTGGTGAAGGTCTTGAGGCCGTCGACCACCGACGTCGCGGGGACGGTCGCGACGTCGCCGCCGAGTTGCGTCGCCAGGTTGAAGACCGCGGCGAGCTGGCGGTGCTCGGGCTCGCCGAAGGTCTGCGCACGCGGCGTCTCGATATACACCGCAGTCCAGGGCGCGTGCATCGCGTCGGCGATCCGCTTGGTCGCGCGGACGAGACCAAGTGCGCCGGGCAGTTCGCTGATCGCGACGACGATCCGCTCGCCGCCTGCCCAGGTGCCGCCGACGCCTAATGCGCGGACGTGTTCGAGCATCTGCGCATCGACGGCCTGCGCGGCGCGGCGGAGGGCGAGTTCGCGTAAAGCCGACAGGTTCGACTTGGAGAAGAAGTGCGCGAGCGCCCGCGTGGCTTCGTGGGGGAGGTAGACCTTACCCGCCTTCAGCCGCTCGATCAGTTCGTCGGGCGGGATGTCGACGACTTCGATCTCGGCGGCCTCGACGATGCTGTCGGGGACGGTCTCGCGGACGCGGACGCGCGTAAACGACGCGACGACGTCGTTGAGGCTTTCGATGTGCTGGATGTTGATCGTCGAATAGACGTCGATGCCCGCAGCGAGCAGTTCCTCGACGTCCTGGTAGCGTTTGGGGTGGCGGCTGCCGGGCGCGTTGGTGTGGGCGAGTTCATCGACCAGGACGAGCGTCGGCGCACGATCGAGGATGGCGTCGAGGTCCATCTCGTCGAGCGTGCGGCCCTCGTAGGGGATCGCTTTGCGCGGGACGATCTCGTGGCCTCGCGTGAGCGCTTCGGTTTCGACGCGGCCGTGCGTCTCGACCACACCGATGACGACGTCGACTCCGGCGCGGCGACGTTCCGCGCCTTCGGAGAGCATCTCGTAGGTTTTCCCAACACCGGGGGCGGCGCCAAGGAAGATCTTCAGACGGCCGCGCCCCTCCTGCGACGCCTGTCGCAGAAGGGCCTCGGGTGATGGTCGTCCGTCGTCGTTCAACGTGCGGCGTCGAGGGCGCGGTTGAGGGCGAAGACGTTCACGCGTGGCTCGCCGAGGATGCCGAGCAGCGGGCCGTCGACGTTGGCGGTTACTAGCGCACGGACCTTGTCGGCGGGCAGACCGCGGGTGCGGGCGACGCGGGCGACCTGCGCGTAGGCCGAGGCCGGCGACAGATCGGGGTCGAGACCCGAACCCGAGGCGGTGGCGAGATCGGCCGGGAGTGGCCCGGTCACGCCTTCCGCGCGGCGCTTGGCAACGTCCGCCTTGGTGCGATCGACCAGCGCCTGGCTGGTCGGGCCGTAGTTCGAGCCGGACGAAGCCAGACCGTCATAGCCCTTGCCGGCGGCCGAGGGGCGCGTCTGGAAATAGCGATCGGTGGTGAAGGCTTGGCCGACGACGGTCGAGCCGATCGCCTTGCCGTTGGCTATGACGAGGCTGCCGTTCGCTTGCGCGGGGAAGATGGCCTGTCCGATCCCGGTCATGGCGAGGGGATAGACGATCCCGAGCAGCAGCGCGAACAGGATCGTCATGACGAACGCCGGGCGGAGGGCGGAGGTGAAATCGGAGTTCATTGTGTCGTCTCCATGTGTCCCCGCGAAGGCGGGGACGCAGTCTGGGCACCCGCCTTCGCGGGTGAACAATTCTTGGGGGTGAGGTCACACGTCGCATCTCGGCCGCGCCCGCCAGCCACGTCCCCGGCGGAAGCCGGGGTCCAGTTGGGGAACGTCGCTAACGGCGGGTGCGCTTCGTTACCGCGACCTTTCCACCTGGGCCCCGGCCTTCGCCGGGGGGGCGTTGGGGGTTGGTGCGAGGATGCGTGCGCTCTCGAAGAGCCACTCTTCGTCATCATGCCAGCCCCAGCGCACCGACCAGAAGGTCGATCAGCTTTATCCCCACGAACGGCGCGATCAGCCCGCCCAGCCCATACACCGCGAGGTTGCGCGCGAGCAGCGGCCCCGCCGCCATCGGCTTGTACGCCACCCCCTTCAGCGCGAGCGGCACCAGCATCGGGATGATGATCGCGTTGAAGATGATCGCCGACAGGATCGCGCTTTCGGGCGAGCCCAGCCGCATCACGTTCAGCACGCCGAGCCCCGGATACAGCGCGACGAACATCGCCGGGATGATCGCGAAATACTTCGCCACGTCGTTCGCCACCGAGAAGGTCGTCAGCGCACCGCGGGTCATCAGCAGTTGCTTTCCGAGCCCAACGATCTCGATCAGCTTGGTCGGATCGCTGTCGAGGTCGACCATGTTGCCCGCCTCGCGCGCCGCCTGCGTACCGGTGTTCATCGCCACGCCGACGTCGGCCTGCGCCAACGCCGGCGCATCATTGGTACCGTCGCCGCACATCGCGACCAGCCGCCCGCCCTGCTGTTCCTTGCGGATCAGGTCGAGCTTGTCCTCCGGCGTCGCCTGCGCGAGGAAATCATCCACGCCGGCTTCGGCAGCGATCGCGGCGGCGGTGAGCGGGTTGTCGCCGGTGATCATCACCGTGCGGATGCCCATCGCGCGCAACTCGCCGAAGCGTTCGCGAATGCCGGCTTTCACGACGTCCTTGAGGAAGATGGCGCCAAGCAACCGACCATCGCGTGCAACCGCCAGCGGAGTGCCGCCAGCGCGGGCGATCTCGTCCGTGATCCGGCGCAGTTCGGTGGCCGCAGCGGTTGCCCCCGCCCCCGGATTGGCCTTCAGGATCGAGTCGACGGCGCCTTTCTGGATCAGCGAACCGCCGACGATCACGCCCGAGATCCGAGTCTGCGCGGTGAACGGGATGACCTCCGCATCGCCCGGCAGTTCGCTGGTCGTAACGCCGAACTTCTCGCGCGCCAGCACGACGATCGAGCGGCCCTCGGGCGTCTCGTCGGCAAGACTCGCGAGCAACGCCGCCTCGGCCAGATCCTCGTCGCGCGTGCCGCCGACCGAGCGGAACTCGCTCGCCTGGCGGTCGCCGATCGTGATCGTGCCGGTCTTGTCGAGCAACAGCACGTCGATATCGCCCGCCGCCTCGACCGCACGACCCGACTTCGCCAGCACGTTGAAGCGCACCAGTCGGTCCATCCCCGCGATACCGATCGCTGACAGCAGTGCGGCGATCGTAGTTGGGATCAGCGTGATCAGGAGTGCCGCCAGGATCGCGACCGGCACGCGACCACCCGCATAGCTCGCGAAACCGGGGATCGTGCCGACGGCGATCAGGAAGATGATGGTCAGCCCGACGAGCAGCAACGTCAGCGCGATCTCGTTCGGCGTCTTCTGCCGCTCGGCACCCTCGACAAGGGCGATCATGCGGTCGAGAAAGCCTTCGCCGGGATTGGCGGTGACTTTGACCCGGATCTCGTCGGAGATGACGCGCGTGCCCGCGGTCACCGCCGAGCGATCGCCGCCCGCCTCGCGGATCACCGGCGCGCTCTCGCCGGTGATCGCGGCTTCGTTGACCGAGGCGACGCCCCAGACGACTTCGCCGTCGGCCGGGATCAGGTCGCCCATCGTGACGAGGACGATGTCACCCGAGCGGAGCATGCTGGCGGGGACGGACTCGACTTGATCCCCCTTCATGCGGCGGGCGGTCAGTTCGGCCTTGGTCGCGCGCAACGACGCGGCCTGCGCCTTGCCGCGCCCTTCGGCGAGCGCTTCGGCGAAGGTGCCGAACAGCACCGTCAGCCACAGCCAGATCACCAGCTGTATCTTGAAGCCGACCGAAAGCCCGTCGCCGCCGACGTTGACGAGGATCGTCAGCAGCGTGGCAACGACCGCGGTGACGAACATCACCGGGTTGCGGATCAGCTGCCGAGGATCGAGTTTCCGGAAAGCGTCGCCGATCGCGGGAACGATCAAGTCGGCCGTGAACAGCGACTTGGTAGGGGTGCGTGCCATTTTGGCTTGTCCCGTCAGAAGGTTTTGCCGCTGATCATCGCGAGATGATCGGCGATGGGACCGAGCGCGAGGCTCGGCAGGAAGGTCAGGCCGCCGACGATCAGGATGATCCCGACCAGCAGGCCGACCCACAGCGCACCCGTCGTCGGGAACGAGCCTGCGCTCTCCGGCGTGTACTTCTTGGCCGCGAGACCACCGGCGATGGCGAGCATCGGCACGATGATGAAGAACCGCCCAAGCCACATCGCGACGCCCAGCAAGCCGTTGTAATACGGCGTGTTGGCCGTCAGACCGGCAAAGGCCGACCCGTTATTCCCGACCGCGCTGGTGAAGGCGTAGAGGATCTCGCTGAACCCGTGCGGCCCCTTGTTGAGCGGCCCCGCAAGCCCGTCCGGCAGCACGGCACTGAGCGCGGTGAAGCCGAGGATGACGAGCGGCAGGATCGCGATCGCCAGCACCGCCAGCTTCACTTCGCGCGCCTCGATCTTCTTGCCGACATATTCGGGCGTGCGGCCGACCATCAGGCCCGCGACGAACACGGCGAGGATGGCGAACAGCAGGAAGCCGTAGATGCCCGCACCGACGCCGCCGATGACGACTTCGCCGAGCTGCATGTTGAGCAGCGGGATCATGCCACCCAAGGCCGTGAAGCTGTCGTGCATGGCGTTGACAGCGCCGCACGATGCCGCCGTCGTGACGACCGAGAACAAGGCGGACGCGGCGATCCCGAAGCGGACCTCCTTGCCTTCCATATTGCCGCCCGCGACGCCGATGTTGTGGAGGATCGGGTTGCCCGCGGCCTCCTGAGCATAGGTGATGGTGACGCCGGCGAGGAACAGCACGAGCATCGCCGAGAGGATCGCCCAGCCCTGCCTCGTGTTGCCGACGGCCTTGCCGAAGGTCCAGGTCAGGCCGAAGCCGATCACGAAGATCGACAGCATCTGCACGAGGTTGACCAGCGCGGTCGGGTTTTCGAACGGATGCGCCGAGTTCGCGTTGAAGAAGCCGCCACCATTGGTGCCGAGCATCTTGATCGCCTCCTGGCTCGCCACGGGCCCGAGCGTCAGCGTCTGCTTGAGCCCTTCGAGCGTCGTGATGTCGACCGTGCCGGCCATCGTCTGCGGCACGCCGCTGGCGATATAGAAGAGCGTCACGACGACGCAGATCGGCAGCAGCACGTACAGCGTGACGCGCGTCACGTCGGCCCAGAAATTGCCGATCGTCGCACTCGAGCGCCGCGCGAACCCTCGGAACAGCGCGAACGCCAGCGCGATGCCGGTCGCGGCCGACAGGAAGTTGTGGATCGTCAGGCCGAACATCTGGCTGAAGTTCGACATCGTCGATTCACCGGCATAGCTCTGCCAGTTAGTGTTTGCCGTGAAGCTGATCGCGGTGTTGAACGCGAGATGAGGGCTGAGCCCCGCGAGGCCCTGCGGGTTACCCGGTAGGACACCCTGCAAGCGCAGCACCGCGTAGGTCAGCGCCATCAGCACGGCGTTGAACACGATCATGTGCAGCGCGTATCGGCGCCAGCCCTGCTCCTGTTTCGGATCGATTCCGCTGAGCTTGTAGAAGCCGGTCTCGACCGGGCCGAGGATTGCGTGGATCGGGGTGCGGCGGCCTTCGTACAAGGCGAACAGCCACAGGCCGACCGGTTTGGTCAACGCCAGCAATATGCCGACGAAGCCCAGGATGAGGATCCATCCTTCGAATGTCATGAGGATGCGCTCCTAAAAGCGTTCGGGGCGGATGAGCACCGCCACGAGGTAAAACAGCAGCCCGAGCGCGACGATCGCGGCGAGCCAGAGGTCGAGGGTCATGATGGTGTCCTCATGGGCTCAGGCGTTGTCGCACAGGCGGACATAGGCGAGCGTCGCCGCCACCAATCCGACCATGATGGCGATCCTGAGAAGGTCCTGCATGGCTGGGTTCCTTTCAGAAGGCTGCGGTGAGCGAGGCAACCACGGTGCCGTCGGCGATCGATCCGGTGCCGTCCTGGCCGCGGGAGAAGCTGGGCTGGAGATACGCAGCACTGCGACGCGTAATGTCGGTGTCGACATAGCTCACGTTGAAGGTGAGGTTTCGATACGTAGTGTCCGCACCGAGCGACCAATCCCAGTATTCGCCGGTCGGCGCCGCGCTGGTCGCGTTCGGGCCAAGGCCGTCATTGCCCCAGCTATGGCCGATATGCGCTTTGGCGGTGACCGGCGTGCCGACAATGGCGAACGCGCCGTCGCCGGTCAAATACAGGTTGTCTTCCTTGTCGCCCGCGTCGGTGTAGACGCCTGCCGCGGCATCGGCGCCCGTGCGATACCATTTGCCGAGTGCCTGCTGCTTCGGCGCGTAGAACGCGCTCGCCGTCAGCGTCGCCGGGCCGGTCGTGCCGCTGAGCTTCACATAGGGTTCGGCATAGTCGGTCTTCGATGCGCCGCCCGGATACATGTACCAGGTCAGGCCGACGTCAATCGTCGCGTTGTCCGCGAGCTTGTGCTTGTAGCCGCCGATCAGGTCGAGCTCCATGTTCGAGCCGCCGAACGTGCCCCAGCCCGACAGGTTCGAGCCCCATGCGCCGACATAGAACCCGCTCTCATGCGCGATCGTCAGCCCGCCTTGGATCGCGCCGTCCTTGTCCGACTGCGACACGCCGCGCAGGCGATAGTCGGTCGCGAGCGTCACCGAACCGGAGACGGTTACCGGAGACGGCGGCGCGGTGTCCTGTGCGAACGCGGGCGTGGCGATACCGGCGAGAAGTCCGGCGGCGGTGGCGAAACGAAGAATGTGCATTGCGGTCCCCATGCGCGTGCCGCCGAAAGGATGGCGGTTCGCGAGGACTCGCAATTAGGCTCCAGCGACGTAGCAATTCGAGATCGATTGCCGGGCCGGAGCATATGTTTCGCGTAGTATTGTCGAATTATTGTGCGGTGCGGCGAAGGATCAGCCAGCCAGCGACGCCCGACAGGATCGAGCCTGCGAACACGCCCACCTTCACGGCGTCCATCGCGTGCGGCGCGCCGGCGAAGGCGAGCCCGCCGATGAACAGGCTCATCGTGAAGCCGATCCCGCACAGCACGGCCATGCCGTACACCTGCGCCCAGCTCGCGTTACTGGGCGCCTCGGCCAGCCGGAATGTCACCAGCCCACGGATCGTCGCGAAGATGCCGACCTGCTTGCCGAGGAACAGTCCCAGCATGATCCCGACCGGCAGCGGCGCGATCACGTCAGCCGCCACCATCCCGCCGAACGCGATGCCCGCATTGGCGAACCCGAACGCCGGCACGATCAGGAAACTCGACCAGGGTTGGAGTGCGTGTTCGAGCCGTTTCAGCGGCGGCTGGCCGTCCCCCGTCCGCAGCGGGATCGTCAACGCGACCGCCACGCCGGCGAGCGTCGCGTGCACACCCGACAACAAGACGCCGTACCAGATGCCGACACCGATCAGCAGATACGGCACCAGCGACCGCACGCCCGACAGGTTCAGGACGACGAGTACGCCCAGCCCTAAGCCCGCCGCAAGCAACGGCAGCAGCGCGATATGACCCGTGTAGAAGAGCGCGATGACGAGGATCGCGAGCAGGTCGTCGATGACCGCGATCGCCGTCAGCAGCACCTTCAACGAGGTCGGTACGCGCGACCCGAGCAGGGCCAGGATGCCAAGCGCGAACGCGATGTCGGTCGCCGCAGGGATCGCCCAGCCGCGTAAGTTCGCCGGCGTGCCGATATTGACGAGCACATAGAGGGCCGCCGGCACCGCCATGCCCGCGAGCGCCGCCGCACCGGGCATGATGCGCTCGCCCCAGGTCGAGAGATGTCCCGCGACGAACTCGCTCTTCACCTCCAACCCGATCAGCAGGAAGAACAGCGCCATCGCGCCGTCGTCGATCCAGTGATGGACGCTCATCCCGCCGACTGCGTGGTGCAGTGTCGCGAAGTACGTTGGCGCGAGCGGTGAATTGGCGACGATCAGTGCCGCTATCGCCGCCGCGAGCAGCACGATGGCGCCCGCCGCATCACCCGAGAAAAAGCGCCGGATCGCGGTCAAAGACCTTCGCCGCCAACCCATTGCGCATTGGACAGGCGCCGCGCGAGATCCCAGCTCTGGACGCGGATATCGGGCACCGCGACCACCTCCCACAAGCCGCCGCGGGTCATCGGCCCGATGCAGTGGATGCGGTCGTCGGGGGTCCCGTCGGCGCGGATCGCGCGTGACTGCGCATCGACGTCGACGCCGAGCCGCAATGGATCGGGCCGGATCGCACCGGAGGCTAGCAGGTGCTTCACGAGCGGTTCCTCCGAGCGCAACAGGTCGCCCTGCGGCCCGGTGCAATTCACGATCCGCGCCGCGCGCGTGACGACCGGGTCGGTTTCGCCCCGTGGCCGCCATGTCAGCTTTGCCTGTTCACCGTCGGCCTCGGCGGAGACGATCTTCCCCGCCGCGAAGCTGAGCCGCCCGGTCGTAACGAGCGCCTCGACACGGTCCGCAACGGCTGGTGCGAGCCGGTGGCGGTGGACGTCCCAATACGGGCGTAGATGGCGAAGGAAGCGCCCGCGCACCTCCTGCGACGCCGCTGCCCACAGCATCTGCGTGACCGGACGAAGCTCGTCGACTGCGCAGCGCCAGCCCTCTTCGGCGGCACGTGCACGAACATGGCGGACGAGGTCGGTCAGCCCCCCCTGGGGTTTGTCCGAAACCCCGCGATGCGCCGGCGCGCCATCGACATGCCGTCGCGGCGACAACCCGCGTCGCGACATCGCCAGGATATTTCCGGCGAACCCTTGCGCATCAAGCAGCAACGCCGCGTCGATCGCGGTCAGCCCGGTTCCGACCAGCACGACGGTATCGTCCGCACCCAACCCCTCGGCGAGGTTGGCCGCCCACGGATCCGCGTAATAGACACCGGTCGGCAGCGCGTCGGGCTTCAGTCCCGGCGGGGTATGCGGTGGCAGGTTGCCGAGCGCGAGCACCGCGGTGTCGGCGGCGATCTTGCGCCCGTCCGCCATCGTCAGCGTCACCCCGTCGCCTTCGACCGGATCGATCGCGCAGACTTCGCCCTCGACATGCACCAGCCGGCCGTCCGACTCCGCGATCGCCGCATCGAGCAGTTCGCGCAGATACGCGCCATAGGTGGTGCGCGGGACGAAGGTCTTGCGGTCGCCCTCGCCGTGCACCTCGAGCCAGCGGACGAAGTGATCGGGATCGTCGGGCAGCGCGCTCATGTTCCCCGCGCGGACGTTGAGCAGGTGATCGGGATGCGCCGCGCTATACGCGACACCGCGCGCAAGCTGCCGGTCGCGCCGCTCGATCAAGGTCACGCGCGGCCCCTCGTGCCGCATCAGATTGACCGCGAACAGCGCGCCGGAGAACCCGCCCCCGACAACGACGACATGATCCTCGGGCCCCGCAATCCGCGGCATCGTCGCTCGGTCGTCCATCAGTTCGCTCACCTGTACTGCCGATGGCCGCCATGCCCGATCGAAGTCGGCTAGCCCAGCCCTCGCGATCCTCCCCCGCCAGGGGGAGGTGTCGCCGAAGGTGACGGAGGGGGAGGACACGGAACCTCGGTTACCCTTTCCTCCCCTTCGTCTGGCAAGGGCCAGCCACCTCCCCCTGGCGGGGGAGGATCGAGATCGAGAGCTTACGGCCGGAACGCGCCGATGCCGGCAATCGCCATCTTTGGCTGGGCGGTCGCGACGGTGGTGAAACCGAGCATCAGATATCGCCCCTGCCGAGCCTTCGCGAAGGTGATCCGCTGCGTCGCCCGGGCATAGGCGATGTTGCCGAACTCGCCCTCGCCCGCCGGCGTCCAGGTCCTGCCGTCCTCGCTCGTCTCGACGCGGTAGCGCCCCGGCGGGCCGGCATCGGGCAGCGCCAGGCGGGTCGGCGTCAGGCTGAACCCAGCGACGTTCTCCGCCTTACCCATGTCGATCATCAGCATCACGATGCTCGTCGGGGTCGGCGCGGGCGTCGTCCAGACGGTGGCAAGGTCGTCGTCGAGCACCGCTTCCGCGCCGGGCAATCCGGGCTTCACCACACCCGCCAGCGATGTCTCGCCCGCGAAATCGGGCTTGCCCGCCTTCATCGCCAGAGTGTGTTGGATCGCGCTGACGATCGTCCACCCGGTCTTCGCAATGATCTTGTTGCCCGTCGCCTGCGATGCCGCGATCGCGACCGGCGCGACGCTCAGGAACAGCGACAGCTCGGTGATCGCCGGGCACGCGGGCGCCTCGACGATGCGCAGCCGCACGCGCCGTGCGGTCACCGGCTCGGGCAGTCTAATGATCCGCTGCGCGCCAATGCACTCGTGCATCGCAACCTCGCGCCACGCGCCCTTCGCATCCGCCACGTCGATCGCGAACTTCGTCACGCGTACGCCGAGGTCGAGCGCCTCGCGGATCCGGATCAGGTCGAACCGGCGCCCCGGCGGCAGGTCGAGCACCAGCGATGGCGTCTTCACCGCATCGGGCGTGCTCCAATAGGTGTCGCGATTGCCGTCGAGCACGTTGGCCGGCGCGAACCGGCTCCCGCGCGATGGGCCGCTCGCCACCGCGCCCTTCGCCAGATCGGTCTTGAAGCTCGCCCGCAACGCATCGCCGAACGACTTCAGCGACGCGAGATCGGGCTCCGCGATCAGCCCGCGGCGATCGGGCGGCAGGTTGAGCATCATGTTGGTGCCGCGCCCGACCGACTCGTCGTGGAACTGCATCAGCCGCTGCGGCGACTTCACCTGAAGGTCCTCGTCGGCATGATAGAACCAGCCGGGACGGATCGACGTGTTGGTCTCCGCCGGCCACCATAAAGGCGCCCCGCGCACGCCCGAATTGCCCTCGGACTGGACATAGGGATGGTTCGGCATCGTCGGCCAGCAGGGGTCGCCCGCGTGACCGTCCTCGTTGCCGACCCAGCGGATATCCGCACCAAGCGGATCGAAGGTGCACGCCATCGGCTGCAATTTGTGAACCAGCGCGATGATCGACGGCCAGTTATAATATTTCGGCGCATCGATCTTCCGCGCCTCGCGCGCGCCGCCATAATAGCCATCGCCGCCGTTCGCGCCGTCGAACCACACTTCGAACAGCTCGCCGTAATTGGTGCAGAGATCGGTCAGCTGCGCGCGAAAATACTCGACGTACGACGGCTTCCCGTAGTCGGCACGGTTGCGATCCCACGGCGACAGATACAGCCCGTAGGAAATCCCGCCGCGCCGGCACGCGTCGCCCAGTTCGCGGACGATGTCGCCCTTGCCGCCCTTGTAGGGACTGTTGCGGATGCAATGCTCGGTGAGTTTGGTCGGCCAGAGGCAGAAGCCGTCATGATGCTTGGCGGTGAGGACGAGCCCAGTCAGGCCCGCGCTTTTCGCCGCCGCGACGATCTGGTCGGGATCGAACGCGGTCGGGTCGAACAGCTTCGGATCTTCGTCGCCATAGCCCCATTCCTTGTCGGTCCAGGTGTTCAGCGTGAAGTGGACGAAGCCGTAGCGCTCGCGTTTGTGCCACGCGAGCTGGCGGACGCTCGGCGTTGCGCCCCAGGGGGCGGGTGCACCCACCGGAGCGGCGGCGTTCGCTCGGCCTGCCGCGGCGGTAGCGAGCGTACCGGCGATCAACGCGCGGCGGTTCATATCCAAGGTCATCGCGAAACTCCGGTTGTTGCTGGCGGCCGGTCGGCGAGCGCGCGGCCAAAATCACGGTTGGGCTTGTCGCCCATCTCGAACACGAGCCGCCCGCCGCGAACGATATCGGCATGCGCGATCCAGCTCTTGGTCCACGACCGACCGTTCCACGTCACCGACTGGACATACGGCCGGTCGGCCGCATTGCCGCGCGCCTCGACGACCAGCGTCCTGCCGCCCCCGACGCGCATCTCGGCCCGGTCGAACAGCGGCGAGCCTAGCACATAGTTCGCGCTAACCGGATCGACGGGGTACAGCCCGAGCGCACTCAGCACGAACCACGCGCTCATCTGCCCGCAATCGTCGTTGCCGATGATGCCGTCGGGATCGTCCTTGTACATCTCGGTCAGCAGCCGGCGGACCATCGCCTGCGTCTTCCAGGCGGCTCCGCAGTACGCATACATATACGCGACATGATGGCTCGGCTCGTTGCCGTGCGCGTACTGCCCGACCAGCCCGGAGATGTCGGGCGGCGCGTCCTCCGGCAGGATCGACGGCGCGTTGAACAGGCCGTCGAGCTTGGCCTCGAACTGCGCATCGCCGCCCATCGCCGAGATCAGGCCGTAGACGTCGTGCTGGTTGAGGAACGTCGCCTGCCAGCCATTGCTCTCGGTATAATCGCGCCACTTGCTCGAATGACCGAGCGCGATCGGATCGTACGGCGTGGTCCACGTCCCGTTCGCGAGCTTCGGCCGCGCGAACCCGATCGACGCATCGAACACGTTGCGCCAATTGCCACTCCGCTTGCGCAACCGCGCCGCATCGGCACTCGCGCCCGCAGCATCCGCCAGATGCGCCGAGGCGTAATCGTCATACGCGTATTCAAGCGTGCGCGAGACCGACTCGAACACCGTGTCGGCGGGGATGTAGCCCATCGTGTCGTACGGCTTGATCCCGAGGCTGTTGTCGAGGTTCGGCATCGCGAAATCGAACGAGCGGCGTCGCACGTTCGGCCACGCCGCGGCATAGTTCGCGGGCACGCCCTTCGCACGCGCCTCGGCCATCACCGACACCGAGTGCCAGCCGATCATGCAGCCCGTCTCGACACCCTGCAACGGCCAGACCGGTGGACCATAAGGGCTCTGCTGCGTCTGCCGGATCAGGTCGCCGACGAGTTCCGCGGTGCGCTCCGGCTCGATCAACGTGAGCAGCGGATGCAGCGCGCGATACGTGTCCCACATCGAATAGGTACTGTACGCGCGGTCCTTGCCGGTCACCGTGTGTACCTGCCGGTCGAGCCCGACATAGCGTCCGTCGACATCGGAAAACAGCGTCGGCGCAAGCTGTGCGTGGTACAGCGCACTCGCCATAATCGTGCGCTGCGCGGGCGTGCCCCCCTCGACGCTGACCGCGGCAAGCGCAGGCGCCCAAAGCTTGGTCGCCTCGGCACGGTAGCGGTCGAAATCCCAATGCCGCGCTTCGGCGGCGAGGTTCGCGCGTGCGCCGGCCACATCGACCGCGGAGATGCCGGTGCGGATCACGATCGGCGCGGCACCCGCGTCGTCGTAGTGCAACACGGCCTTGACGCGCTTGCCCGCGACGCCCTTCGCGTCCGCTGGCTGCGCGACGTCGCCATCGCCGTAGAACACGATCCGGTCGGGTTTCCGCGAAAGCTGCATCGCGAAGTGGATCCGCCGCCCCTTCGCCCAACGGAACACGCGCCGGCTGCCGGTCAGCATGCCGGTCGCATCGAGGTTCAGCGAGGCATCGTCGATCAGCACCCCCTTGTCGGTCTTGTCGAGCACCAGGTGCGACAGGTTGACGAGGATATGCCCCGCGCCCGCCGGGAAGACATGCCGCTGGATGCCGGTCCGCTCGGTCGCGGTCAGTTCCGCGCGGACGCCCGACTCCAGCGTCACGCGGTAATATCCCGGCTCGGCGTGTTCGGCGGAAAAGCGCTGGCGATACCCCGCATCGGGATCGGCGAGCGTCCCCGGCGTCAGCTGCACCGGCCCCCGGTTCGGCACCACCAGCACATCGAGCATATCGCCGATCCCGGTGCCCGACAGGTGCGTATGGCTGAACCCCATGATCGACGTATCGGTGCGGTGATAGCCCGAGCACGCATCCCACCGCTCGACGTCGGTATCGGGGCTGAGCTGCACCATCCCGAACGGCAACGTCGCACCCGGATAGGTGTGGCCGTGGCCGCCGGTGCCGACGAACAGATCGGGTGCAGTCTGCTGCCCGCGGGGCGTGGCGGCAAACGTCGCGCGCGCGGTCAGCGCAAGCGCACCGCTACCGGCGAGGAGCATACGGCGGGAGATCATGTTCGGACTCCTAGAAGGGCAGGACGTTTGGCGGCGATGTCGACGATCAGTTCGCCGAACAGCCCGTTCGCCCAGGCGAACCACGACCGCGTGAATTTCGCCCCATCGTCCTGGTTGAAGGATTCATGCATGAACCCGGTGCCGCCATGCGTCGCCTTCAGCGCGGCCAGCGACCGCGCGACGGTCGCGTCGTCGCCCGTTTCGAGCGCGTTCAGCGCGTGCATCACGATCGACATCGGCCAGATCTCGCGCAGGCCGGTATGCGGACTGCCGATCCCCTCCGCCGCCTTGCCGGTGAAGAAATACGCGTTGTCCTTGCTCCACGCCCGCGCCGCGGTGCGCCGCCAGAGCGGATCGTCGGCCTTCACCGCACCGAGATAGGCGAGCCCCGAGAGGCTCGGTACGTTGGCGTCGTCCATGAAGATCGCGTTGCCATAGCCGTCGACCTCATACGCCCAGACCGGCTGACCGTCCGGCCCCTTAGTCAGCCCATGCAGCCGCAACGCCGCCTCGATCTCGTCCGCCAGCGCAGACGCATCCGCCGCCAGCGCCGCGTCGGGCCGTGCGCGCGTCGCGAGTTCCGCCAACTGGCGCAGCGCGCGGACCGCAAAGATGTTCGACGGGATGAGGAACGGGAGCACGCACGCATCGTCGGAAGGCCGGAAGCCGCAATGGATCAGTCCGACAGGCCGCGACGGCGGACCATAGCCGTCGAGCGCCATGCTTTCCCCGACGATCGGCGACGACCGGCGGAAGCGATACGGCCCCGGCCCGTCCTTGCGCTGCTGCTCGCGAAACGTCCGGATCGACGCGCGCGCCCCGTCCGCCCACAGCGCATCGAACGGCGCGGTATCGCCGGTCGCCTGCCAATAGGCGTGCGCGATCCACATCGGGTAGCAGAGCGAATCCACCTCCCATTTGCGCTCGCCGACGCCCGGCTTCATCACCGTATCGTCGTCCAGCGACCAGCTCAGATTGGTCTTCGCCGACGGATCGTGCATGAACGCGTTGGCGTACGGATCGATCAGGATGCACCGCGCCTGCCGCGCGATCAGCCCGCGAAACAGCGTCCGCAACGCCGGGTCGCGCTTCGCCAGCGGCAAATACGGATGGACCTGCGCCGAGCTGTCGCGCAGCCACATGCAGTCGATGTCGCCAGTGATGACGAACGCATCGGGCTTGCCGTCGACCGTGCCCATGAACACCGTCGTGTCGAGTGTGTTCGGGTAGCAATTGCCGAACATCCAGGCGAGTTCGGGATCGCCGATCTTCGCCGACACGCGCGCGATCTCCGCCTCGACCGCGCGGCTGGTATAGCGGCGATCGCCAAGCTTCGGGCGCTTGCTGACGAACGGCGGTGCGGCCGCCCGCAGCGGTCCCGCGAGCCCGAGTGCCGCAGCACCCGCGATAAGCATCCGGCGATCGATCATTTCGGCAAATCCTGCGTTCCCGTCACGGTGAAGACGGTATCGACACCCGGCCCGTCGCCGGGCTGGCCGCCACCGATATGCAGCCGGTATTCGCCCGGTACGACACGGCGCGTTCCCGCCGCATCGACGCTGCTCATGCCGCGAGGATCGATCGTAAAGGCCACGCGTGCCGTCTGCCCCGGCTTCACTGTCTGGCGCCTGAACCCGACGAGCTGACGCTGGAGGACGGGATCGTTGAAGCGCGGCTTCACCGTCGGCTCGGGCGGCACGAGATACGCCTGCACAACCTCGTCGCCGGCGACCTTGCCGGTATTGCGCACCGGCACCTCGACCGAGACGCTCTCCCCCGCCGTAATCGTGGTGCGCGCGAGCTTCGGCGCGGCATAAGCGAACTGCGTATAGCTAAGCCCGTGCCCAAAGCCCCACAGCGGCGTGCCGGTGAAGTAGCGATAGGTCCGCTCGCGCATGTTGTAGTCGATGAAAGCGGGCAGATCGCGCGTCTTCGCGTAGAACGTCACCGGCAGTCGCCCGCCCGGATTGCTCTTGCCAACCAGCGTATCGGCGATCGCCTGCCCGCCAGCCTGCCCCGGATACCAGCCGACCAGGATCGCGTCGGCATGCGCCTTCGCCCAGGTCATCGCGACCGCGCTGCCGGTCATCAGCACGACGACCAGCGGCTTGCCGGTCGCCTTGGCCGCTTTGAGCAACCGCACCTGCGCGGAGGGAAGCCCGATATCGGTCCGATCGCCGCCCGAGAATCCGGCCACCTCGATCTGCAACGCCTCGCCCTCGACCGCGGGCGACAGCCCGACGAACGCGACGATCGCATCCGCATCCTTGGCGGCCGCAACCGCCTCTGCGACCTGCGCATCGGCCGGCGCGGTCCAGGTCAGCCGCAGCCCCTGGTCCTCGCCGCTATGCGCAAGCTCGACGCGGATCGCGTGTGTGCCCGCGGCCAGCGTTACCGCCGCCTCGACATTCTTGCCGCTGCCGTCGTCGTCGGCGACCGGCTTCCCGTCGATCCATAACCGCGCAGGATCATGCCCCTTGCAGTCGAAACAGCGCGGCACGTCGAGCCGGAACACATAGTCGCCCGCCGCCGGCGTGGTGATCGTGCCGGTCCAGCGCACCGAGAACGCGGCCGGATCAATCCCCGGCGCGGGCGCGGTGCGGTCCCAGTCGAAGTCGATCAGCCGGTCGGCGCGTGCCACCGACGTGCCCGTGAAATCCGTCGCCCGGAAGTACTCGCCGCGCAGCGACAGCGCAGTGTCGGGCACCGGCACGGGCACGCCCTCGGCGATGCTCGACCCTTGAGCATACCGCACGCCCGCGAACGATGTGCGCAGCGCCGCCAGCGGCGTGATCGGCGCCGCGGCCGTACCGTGATAATTCGCCTCGAGCACGTCGACGCTGTCGGCATTCGGCCCGATCACCGCGATCTTCGCCGATGGTTTCAGCGGCAGCACGCCGTTGTTCTGGACCAGCACCATCGCCTTCCGCGCCGCCTCCAGCGCCAGCGCGCGGTGCGCAGGCGTGTCGAACTCGGTCGGCTTGATCCTGTCCCAAGGGCTCGTCGTCCCGAACGCCCCGCCGAGCATCCGCCGCACCGCGAACGTCCGCGTCAGGCTCGTGTCGAGCGTCGCCTCGGGCACCAGCCCCCGCCGCACCGCGTCGCCGAGCGCCGCGTAGGTCTTCCCGCAGTTGAAATCCATGCCAGCGGAAATCGCCGCGGCCGATCCGCTCGCAGTATCGGGCCGATAATAATGGTAGTTCGAGATATTCCCGACCGCATCGCAGTCGGACACGATCAGCCCCTTGAAGCCCCATTGCTTCCGCACCGTCTCGGTCAGCAACGGCTCCGACGCGCACACCGGTACGCCGTGGATCGCATTGTACGCACACATCGTCGACAGCGCCTTGCCCTCGGTCAGCGCAAGCCGGAACGCTGGCAGGAACGTCGCCTCGCGGTCGTGCGGCGAGATATCGACGTCGAACCCGTCGCGCCCCGCCTCGGGTCCGCTGTGCGCGGCGAGGTGCTTGGGCGTGGCGATGACCTTCGGATGCGCGAGGTCGGGCCCTTGCAACCCGCCGATGAAGGCGACGCCGAGCCGCCCCGTCAGGTACGGGTCCTCGCCATAGGTCTCCTGCCCACGACCCCAGCGCGGATCGCGGAAGATGTTGATGTTGGGCGACCAGATCGTCAGCCCCTGGTAGCGTTCGCGGTTACCCGCCGGCAGCGCGTTCGACTTCGCGCGCGCCTCGGTCGAGACCACGTCGCCGACGCGCCTGAGCAGCGCCTCGTCCCACGTCGCGGCGAGCCCGATCGCCTGCGGAAACACCGTCGCCACGCCGTTGCGTGCGAGCCCGTGCAGCCCCTCGTTCCAGTAATCGTACGCGGGCAAATTCAGCCGCGGGATTGCCGGCGCGACGCTCTGCAACTGTGCCGCCTTCTCGTCGAGCGTCATGCTCCGCACCGCCGGATCGACCGTCTGCGCAAGCGCCGACGACGCGAGCAACAGGCCGGGCACGAAGGCGAGCCGGGCAAGCTTGGTCGAGAGGCGCCCCCTCCCCCCATCCGTCATCCTGGGCTCGACCCAGGATCCAGAGCCACGAGCGGCGGTGTCCGTAACTCTGGATCCCAGCATTCGCTGGGATGACGGCGGGGTGGCGTAGTCGCGCATCACGACTTCACCGCCGCGACACCGGCCAGAGTGCGGATCGACAGCGCACGCCGCAGCGCCGCAGCCGACGCCTTCGAAGCAACAGTCACCGTAACACTCTCCCCCGGCAACAGATCGAACGCATTGTCCGATGGCGTCGCCTCGACCTTGCCAAAATCGAGCCACACTGCGCGCGCCAGCTTGGTGGCGGTCAGCGTCAGTCGATCGCCGTCCCACGTCGCGGCGAGTTCCGGATCGGGTAGCGTCATCGTCTTGGGCGCCGCCGACACCAGCACGCGCGACGTCACGCGGTCGTCCACCAGCAACTCAGCCACCGCAATCGTCCGCGCCGGATCACCACCCGCGAACAGCGCCGCATCGGGCAGCGTCGCCACCGCCGTCGCGGACAAGGGCGCCAACGTCGCAGCCTCCTCGCGCGTCGCGACGACCTTGCCGTCGACATCGAGCGTTCGCACGCGCCACTTCGCCTCGGTCGGCACCGTCGCGTCGGAGATCAGGCTTACCTTGGTCGCGCCGTCCTTATGCTCGGCGGCAATCGCGAGCGGCGCATAGAAATGCCGAGCGCGGAATTGCAGCGCCTTCCAACGGCCGTAATAATCGATGCTGGCCCATGACGCGCCCGGCCAGACGTCGTTGATCTGCCAGAACAGCGACCCCATCGTCACCGGCCGGCACGCGCGGTGGTGCAGCGCGGCGAGTTCGATCCCCTCGGCCTGCATCACCTGGCTCAGATACACGAACTCGGCGAAGTCGCGCGGCTCGCGATATTTCTCGCGGATGTAGAACAGCAGCCGGTCGTTGCCCTCGCCCTTGAGGAACTTCTGGTGCGCCTTCATCACCGGCGAGGTCGGCGAGAAGTCGGCGCCGGTCGCAAACGTCCGGATCGTCTTCATCTCGGGCATCGATTGCAGGCCGTATTCGGACATGAACCGCGGGCAGCTGTCGAGATACGCCTCGACCGGCTTCTTGCCGCCCCACACGTCCCAGTAATGCCGGTCGCCATCGCCATCGATGTCGGGCTTGTCCTCGTAATTGCTGCTCGGCGAACCCGGCCAATAGACCGCGTCGGGATCGCGGCGTTCGGCGGCATCGCGCAGCACGCGGTCGAAGATCACCGCCATGCCGACGCCGATCCGCTCCTGCTCGTCCGCGCCGACCGCCTTCTTGTAGGCGATCCGGTCGGACCAGTTGGCCCAGCCGCTGAGCACTTCGTTATTGCCCGACCACAGCACGATCGAGGGATGCGCCTGGAGCCGGTCGACCTGTTCCTCCGCCTCGATGCGGACGGTCTCGCGGAAATCGCGGTCGGGCGGCGTGACGGCGCCGCCGAACATGAAGTCCTGCCACACCATCAGGCCCATCTGATCGGCAAGGTCGTAGAACGCGTCGTCGAGATAATAGCCGCCACCCCACACGCGGATCATGTTCATGTTGGCATCGCGCGCGCCGGCCATGACGGTGCGGATCTGGCTCTCGGGAACGCGCGCCGGGAACATGTCGAACGGGATCAGGTTCGCGCCCTTGGCGAACACCGGGATGCCGTTGACGACGAACGCGAAGCCCCGCCCCTGCGCGTCCTTGTCGCGCCGCAGTTCGACGGTGCGCAGGCCGGTGCGGCGCTGCGCGGTGTCGATCGTCGTGGTTCCGTCGGTCAGCGTCGCCTTCACGGTGTAAAGCCGCTGCGCACCATAGCCCGCGGGGAACCAGCGCTGCGGGTTGGCGACGCTCACCGGCACCGCAACGTGGCTCGCGCCCGCGGCGACGGTGACGGTCCGCGCCGCCTGCGTCACGCGACCGTCTGGCCCCGTGACCGCGACCTGCACAGTAACCGGCCGCTCCTGGCCCGCCACCACGTCGAGTTCGGCCGAAAGCCGCGCTTCGGACTTGGTCAGCCCTTCCTGCGTAACCCGAAACGCCTCGATCCGCGCGTCGTCCCACGCCTCGATCCGCGCCGGGCGCCAAATGCCCTGCGTGACGATCCGCGGGCCCCAGTCCCAGCCATACTGGTATTTCGGCTTGCGGATATAGGGCGAGGTCTGCTTGCCCATCGGCTCGTCGCCATAGATCGAATCATATTCGCCCGGCAGCGGGTTCTTCGCCCTCAGCACAATCGGCTGCAACGTCCGGATCGGCGATCGGAACGTGACGAGCAACTCGTTCGCACCCGGCTTCAGCACAGCCTTGACCGGCACGCGCCAGCGCCGATGAGCATTGTCCGCCGCGAGCAGCTTGGTCCCGTTCAGCCGCACCTCGGCGAAGGTATCCAAGCCGTCGAACACCAGGTCGATATGATCGCGCGCCAGCAGTTCGGGCGTCGCGCGCACGACGGTGTGATATTGCCAGTCGGTCAGACCAACCCACTGGATCTTCGCCTCGTTCAGGCCCTTGTACGGATCGGGGACGATCTTCGCCGCCATCAGGTCGGTCTGCGCGCTGCCCGGCACGGTCGCGCGCAGCCAGCGTGCCGCCTTCGGATGCGCCTTGGCCGCTGCGGTATCAGCGGGATCGATCCGCATCGACCAGCCCTTGTCGAGCACGACGCTCGTGCGCGGTGCGGCCAGCGCGGGGGTCGCGGCGCTCGCGAGCAGGAGAAGTGCAGCCCAACGCATCAGTTCGTCTCCGTCAGCTGCATCGATTCGACCGCGTAGATCGGCGACTCGAGCGACTGGGTAAATTGCAGGCAAAGGTCGGCGTCACCCTTCCCCTCGGGAAGCTTGCCACTGAACGCCATGCGGTTGGGGCTCGTCGCCGGGTCGGGCAGCGGGAAGGTCGCGACGATCGTCCCCTTGCAGCCGCCCGCGCGCACGACGAGTTCGCCGTATGTGGTCACCGCATACTGCGGCACCAGCTTGCTCGCATCGTGCGCCAGCCCGTAATGCCGGGCGAGCCGCGCGACATCGACGCTGAAGCCGCGTGCCACGTCGAGCGGCGCGGCCGGATACATCGTGCACCCGTCGAAGATATTGATGTTGTACACCGGCGCCAGCGCGGTCGCCTCCGCGGTCAGCGGTACGCGCAGGTTGAGCGAGCCGCCCGGACACGCGACCATCTCCGAATTCGACCGACGCAACAGCGCGGCACGGCTCGTCTCGAACAGTCGCGGTACCGCGGTCGGGCGCCCGTCGCTGGTGAAGGCGGCGGCGCGAACGACGACACCCGGCTTGAGCGACAGCGGCGACGCATAGGCCTTCGACCGCGCGGTCGGTTCCTTGCCATCGAGCGTGTAGCGGATCGTACCATAGCCCGCCTGCGTCGCCAGCGTGACCGGCACCTTGCGCGCCCGGAGCGCATCGCCGCGCGTGCCCTGCACCGCGAAATCGACCGCGAACGCGCTGTCCGCCGCCGCGATCCCTGCGCGCGCATACCGCCCCATCTGCGGCTCCAGCCGCGCGACGAAGTTCGCATAATCCTGCGTGGTCTTCGGCGACCATGTCCGTTCGGCCAGTGCCGACAATCGCGGGAACGTCGCGTGCTGCAGCTGTTCGGGCGTCACGAAATATTCGCTGAACGCGTTGATCTGCGCGCCCAGCACATGCTGCGCCTTGTCGGCCGCAAGCCCCTTCGGCTCGGGTTCGTACTTATAGAGATCGGCGAGCGTGACGATCGCATCGCCGCCCGAGATCCGCCCCGCCGGCTCGTCGCTCCGATTGCTCTGCAGGCTGTCGAGATACAGCGTCGGCGCAGGGCTGAGCACGACGTCATGGCCCTGGTTCGCGGCCTCGACCGCACCCTTCTCGCCACGCCACGACATCACCGACGCCGACGGCGGCAGACCGCCCTCCAGGATCTCGTCCCAGCCGATCAGGCGTCGGCCGTGCTTGGCCAGATACTCGCCGAGCTGGTCGATCATCCAGCTCTGCATCTGCATCTCGGTCTTCAGCCCGAGCGCCTTCATCTTGGCCTGCACCGCGGGCGACCGCTCCCACTGATCCTTCACCGCCTCGTCACCGCCGAGATGGATGAACTGCGACGGGAACACGTCCATCAGTTCGTCGAGGACATGCTTGATGAAGGTCATGCTGCGATCCTCCGGGCTAAACAGCCACGGGTTCACGCCCCAGTCGTGGCTGACGGCGGGACGATCGCCGAGCACGCCGACCTCCGCCGGATACGACGCGACCGCCGCCTGCGCATGGCCCGGTAGATCGATCTCCGGGACCACCGTGATCGCGCGGTCCTTGGCATAGGCGACCAGCGCCTTCAGCTCGGCCTGCGTGTAGAAACCGCCCACTTTCGGCCCCGGCGCACCACCGCTCGACGGCGGCGTCCGCCACGCGCCGATGCGCGTAAGGTCGGGATAGCGCTTGATCTCCATCCGCCAGCCCTGATCGTCGGTCAGGTGGAGATGCAGCACGTTCATCTTCTGCGCGGCGAGCTGGTCGACCATCGCGTACAGCGCCGGAATCGGCACGAAATGCCGCGCCGGATCGATCAGCAGGCCCCGCCATTTGAAGCGCGGTGCATCGCGGATCGTCATCGCCGCCAGCGTGACCGGCTTGCCGACCGCCGTATCCGGGCTGAGCAACTGCGCCAGCGTCATCGCGCCGTGGACGAGCCCCGCATCGCCGCTCGCCGCGATCGTCACGCCGGTCGTGGCGACGGTCAGCACATACGCTTCGTCCCCCGCAACGCCTGCATCCCGCACGAACCGGATCGGCCCAGCGCGCGCGTCACCTGCAAGCGTCAGCCCGCGAACCACCTTCACCTGCTGCACCAGCAACCGCGCCGCGATTTTCGCGCCCGCATCCCCGGCGACGATCCCCGCACCATCGGCGATCGTCAGCGTTCCCGCCCGCGTCTCGATCGATGCCGGCATCGGGATCAGCTTCGGCTCCTCGGCCAGCACGGCGGTGGACGTCATCAGCAGCGCAAGTGCGAGCGGGCGGAAACGGATCATGAAGGAGCCTTCGGCAATTGCGCAGGATCTGGCGGATAGGCGGCCGACCCCGCCTTGAGCGGTTCATAGACGCGGACGACGCCGCCAGCCCGCGCGCCCTCCGCGGTCAAGATGTCGACCGTCACCGTGACCGGCGACAGACGACCGGGCCACGACGCGGAAACCTTCGCCGTAGCACCCGGTGCAATGACCGGCAGCGCCGCCTCGCCCTCGCCGAGCAGCACGCGGTCGCCGCCCATCGCGCGCCAGTGAAGGCGTGCACCGATCAGCGGATAGGACGGCAACGCGTCTTTCGCGGCGCCGGCGATGGTGGCGGTGAAGCCGGTCGGGACCTCCCCCGCCATCGTCAGGTCGACCGTCGCGGAGACCGCGCGGTTAGCCGCCTCCCATGCGAAATAGCTCGGGCGACGCTGGCGATCGGCATCGACCAGCCCGTGATCGACATAGCCGTCCGCGAGCCCCGCGAAGAGGTTCTTGTTCGAGCGGTAATCGGCATAGCTCCAGAAGATCGCGCCGCCGACCCAGGGCCGGGTCGCGAACGCCGCGAGCTGGTCCTTCAGGTTTTCGGTACGCGCGACGTCTGCGCTCGCAGAATCGTGCGAGAACGGTCCCGGCCAGCCGAATTCGGAGATCACCAGCATCCGGTCGGGATACGCCTTGTCGAACGCGTCGAGCCACGGCCCGACTTTGTCCGCGGCGCCGCTCCAGGTCCCGAAATAGGCGTTGGCCATCACGAAGTCCGCCTCGACCAGGGCGGGCACGCGTACGGCACGCTCCGCGATCTGCGAATCCGCAAACGTCACGAACCGGCCCGGATCGATCGCGTTGATATACGCCTTCATCGCCTTGACGAACGCGAGCCCCTGCGGCGTCGCAGCCTCGCTCTCGTTCATGACGCTCCACGCGAGCACGCTCGGATGATTGCCGCTCTCCGCGATCATCTCGGCCATCATCGCCTTGGCACGCACCAGCAGCCGGGGATCGCCCAGCTGTGCCGCAGTCATCTGCCAGATCGGGATTTCGGGGATCAGCAACATCCCCGCGCGATCGGCGGCGTCGAATACGCTCTGCGGCTGCGGATAATGTACCGGCCGCGTCAGCGTCACGTGCAGCGCGTTCAGATCGCGCATGTCGTGGAGGATCGTGCCGCGCGTTTCGGCGGCACCTTCCCACGGCGAATCCTCGTGCCGCGTCACCCCGGTCAGCCGCACCGCGACACCGTTGACGTAGAGTTTCCGGTCACGGAGCGCGAGCGTGCGCAGCCCGACGGTGTCCTCGCGCCGGTCGAGCACCACGCCCTTCTCGTCGCGCATTTCGGCGACGATCCGGTAGAGCTTCCCCGCGCCGATCTGCCACAGTTGCGGCTTCGCGATCGTCAGCTCAGCGACGGGCGTCGCCGCCGATGACGCCGCAACCGTCACGCCCCTGGAAGCGCGCGCGACCTCGCGGCCACCCGGATCGATCGCGATCGTCGTCAGCGCGTAAGTATGCGGCTTGGCATCGATATTCTCGATCGCGATACCGCTCGTGATCGTGGCGCTTTCGGCCCGCAGAACCTGCCGGATACGCTGGCGCCGGATCAGCCCGCCCTCGGCGATCCGCAGCGACACGTCGCGCGTGATCCCGCCGCTGTGCCACCAATCGTACCAGACGTTCCCCGAGCCGGCGAGGCGCATCGCATAGCCCGGAATCGTCGCGAACCCCGGCCGGTCGTCGGCGGACACCACGATCCGGTTCGCGCCCGGCTTCAACACCCGCGAAACGTCGATATCGAACGCGGTATGCCCGCCCTCATGAGTCCCGACGAGCGTCCCGTTCACCCAGACCCGCGCCGCGTAGAACACAGCGTCGAAATGCAGCTCGAGATGCTTTCCGACGATCGCCTCGGGCACCACGAGCGTCCGCGCGTACCAGCCGACGCCCTCGGAGCCTGCGCCGCGCGACAACGGCCAGCTATGCGGAACGGCGACGCTCTCCGCGCCCGGCGGATCGGCCTTCAGC
Organism: Sphingomonas sp. OK281; assembly: GCF_900115295.1. Lineage (GTDB taxonomy): Bacteria > Pseudomonadota > Alphaproteobacteria > Sphingomonadales > Sphingomonadaceae > Sphingomonas. Next base: position 361,215 of record NZ_FOVZ01000004.1, read on the forward strand.
CACGCCGGGTCGGCCAGCGCATCCTTTGCGAGCCAGAAGCTCCACCCCGCATCGAGGTCGAGATGCTCCGCTACGGCAGGCGACGCGATCAGCATTATCACAGACGCGGCAAGCGCCACACTTGCGTGCCCGATCCACCGCAACGCTGTCGTGACATATTCCGATATCATGCGTGCTGTCGTGCTTCCGTCAAACGAGGAAAGGCGCGCGTGCCCGATGCGCCCGTGAGGTCGCAGTCGCAGAGTGTTTGCCCGAGAATTCACTGTCAGAGCCCCCTACCCGTCGACACACGGCAGCGTCAGTCCCTCGACGTGGAGCGTATCCATGTGAAGGGCGCCAAGCCTTTGGTATTAGTTTGGTGGTATTTTTACAGGCTTGGTAGTGAGTATTTATAACCAATCCAGACTGGGAATCCATCGGAAATTAGTATTTCACGAAGAGCGCCATCGCCTGGGCGGACACGGCGAATTAGATAGCAAATACAACGCTCTAGTGAGAGCATTGCACCAAAACCCATGAAACTTCGGCGTCAAGGGACCGTGGCGCACCGGTACCATTTCTTGCCCGACGATCGCCGTTTTCCCATTGAACCCGGTAATTCGATCCGCCACACGAAATATAATTACGACCAATCGAAAGCAGTCGAATGACCTTGGAGATCTGCGTAGACGATATCGCAGGCGTCGACGCGGCGATCTCTGGTGGTGCGGACCGTCTCGAACTCTGTTCCGCCCTGGCCTTGGGCGGGCTGACGCCGGCACCGTCGCTCATGGCCGCAGCGCGAACGGCACCGGTCCCGGTCCATATGCTCATCCGGCCGCGCGAGGGCGGCTTCCGATATACGGCACGCGAGGCGGCGATGATCGCCGACGATATTACCGCCGCCGCCGAGGCAGGGCTTGCAGGCGTCGTGATCGGTGCGTCCGCGGCCGACGGCACCCTCGATACGACCCTGCTCGCCCGTCTTGTCGAACATGCCCGCACTCTTGGCGTCGCACGGCAGCTACCGATAGCGTTGACCCTGCACCGGGCTTTCGATCTCTGCCCGGACCTGCCCACGGCACTGGATACCGCGATCGCACTCGGCTTCGACCGCGTGCTGACATCGGGCGGCAAACCGAAAGCCGCGGAAGGATTGCCGGTGCTCGCAGCGCTCCACGATCGCGCAGCCGGGCGCATCGTCGTCATGGCCGGCAGCGGCATCGACGCGAACAACGCGCCCGACTTTCTCCGGGTCGGTCTACGCGAGCTCCACGCGTCCTGCGGCACCGTGGCGTGCGCGATCGACCAGGTCGGCGGCGACGCACGGGAGCGCGAATTCGGTTTCGCCGCCCCCGATCGCCGGGTTACCGACGCCGGCCGAGTCCATGCCCTCAAGACCGTTCTCGACCAGTTCGATCGGCAATCCGCTTGAACAATACCAATACATAACGTATCCCATCACTCGCTGCCGGTTCGGATCGCGTGCATTTCCGTACCGGCACCATCGAAAGTCGCGTTCATGTCCTTTTCAACGAGCATTGGCAGGTTCCGGGAAGGCAATCCCGCGCCCTTGTACGTCCAGCTCCAGCAGCTGATCCGCGACGCCATCAACCGCAATGTGCTGGCGAAGGACGACGCGCTACCGGCCGAACGTGATCTCGCCATCGAATACGACGTGTCGCGCATCACCGTCCGGAAAGCGATCGGCGGCCTGGTCGAAGAGGGGCTTCTGACCCGTCGTCGCGGCGCGGGCACGTTTGTCGCCACGCGTGTCGAAAAGAGCTTCTCGAAGCTGTCGTCCTTTTCGGAGGACATGCAGTCGCGCGGCCGCACGCCTAGCAGCGCATGGGTCAGCCGTACGATCGGCATGGTGACGCCTGAAGAGTCGCTGTCGCTCGGCCTGTCGCCGGGCTCGGCGGTGTACCGGTTCCAGCGCATCCGCTACGCCGACGATACGCCGATGGCGCTCGAATACTCGACGATCGCGGGATACTGCCTGCCGACGATCGATGCCGTCCAGGACTCCTTGTACGAAGCGCTCGAGGCGGCGGGCAACCGTCCTGTCCGCGCGCTGCAACGCCTGCGCGCGGTCCATTTCAGCCCGGAGCATGCCAAGATGCTCGGCGTCGATGCGGGCCATGCTGGCCTGTTCATCGAACGCCGCGGCTTCCTGCGCGACGGGCGGGCCGCCGAATTCACCCAATCCTATTACCGTGGCGACGCGTACGATCTCGTCGCCGAACTCAACGATATCTGACGTCGGCGCACGGGCGCCGGCCGGGGGGCTTACCGTGACCGAGACTATCGATACCGCGACCACTGGGGCGTCGCCGACGCTGATGTACCGCGAAGCCGCCGAAGCCGCCGACGCAGTAGCGCGGCTCCTCGCCGCCAACGGCGAGGCGCTGACCGCACTCGGTGAGCGCCTGCGCGCCGCACCGCCCGCGGTCGTCGTGACGTGCGCGCGCGGATCGTCGGATCATGCCGCGACTTATGGCAAATACCTGATCGAGACGCTGCTCGGCGTACCGGTCGCCTCCGCCGCGCCGTCGGTATCGTCGGTCTATGCCGCACCGATGGCGCCGGGCACCGCGCTGGTGATCGCGGTGTCTCAGAGCGGCCGGAGCCCCGATCTGCTTTCTACCGTGTCGGCGTATCAGGCGGCTGGCGCGCATGTCGTCGCGTTCGTCAACGACGAGACCTCGCCGCTCGCCGAGATGGCCGACACGATGATCGCGCTGAAGGCTGGGCCGGAGCGCTCGGTCGCGGCCACGAAATCCTATATCTGCGCACTCGCGGCGTTCGCGGCACTGACGGCGGCCTGGTCGCAGAATGACGCGCTTGCCGAGGCGATCGACACGCTCCCCGACATGCTGACGCTCGCGTTCGGCGCGAACTGGACGTCGGTGGTCGACGCGCTTGCCGACGCCAACAACCTGTTCGTGATCGGTCGCGGCTATGGCTACGGCATCGCGCAGGAAGCGGCGTTGAAGCTCAAGGAAACCTGCGCGCTTCATGCCGAGGCGTTCAGCGCCGCCGAAGTCCGCCACGGGCCGATGGCGATCGTCAATGACGGCTTTCCGGTGATCGCGTTCGCCACCTCCGACACCGCCGGCGACGGCGTGCGCGACGCCGCAGCCGAGTTTGCCGCACGCGGCGCCCGCGTATGCCTCGCCGATGCGAAGGCGAACGGCGACACCGCCCCCGCCGCCTACACCGCACATCCGGCGATCGAGCCGATCCTTATGATCCAGAGCTTCTACCGCATGGCCAATGCTCTCTCGCTGCGTCGTGGGCTCAATCCCGACGCACCGCTGCACCTGAGCAAGGTGACGAAGACGGTATGAGCGATTCCCAGTTTCATGTCGTCAACGGCATCGTGGTCACCCGCGACGGTCTGCTGAACGGCGCGACGATCCGCGTCGTCGGTGACCGGATCGCCTTGATAACCCCGCTCGAGCGTATCGCGTCGGAGGCCATCGACCTCGGCGGCGGCTGGCTCCTGCCCGGCTTTATCGACACGCAGGTCAATGGCGGCGGCGGCGTGCTGCTCAACGACCAGCCGACCGTCGAGGGCATCGCCGCGATCGGCGCTGCGCACGCGCCCTACGGCACGACGGCGTTCATGCCGACGCTGATCAGCGATACGCCCGACGTCATCGAGGCGACGCTCGACGCGATGGACGCCGCGATCGAGAGGGGCGTGCCCGGCGTGGTCGGTGCGCATATCGAAGGCCCGTGGATCAACCCGTCGCGCAAGGGCATCCACGATCCCGCCAAATTCCGGCTGCTCGACGATGCGATGATCGAATTGCTGGTCCGGCCGCGCAAGGGCCGCGTGATGGTGACGCTCGCCCCCGAGCTGACCGATGCGGCCTCGATCGCGCGGCTGGTCGCCGGCGGCGTGATCGTCAGCGCGGGTCACACCGATGCGGACTATGAAACGATTATCGAAGCGGTCGGCGCGGGCCTCAGCGGCATCACGCATCTGTTCAACGCGATGTCGCCACTGCTGCACCGCGCGCCCGGCGTGGTCGGCGCCGCACTAGATGATCGTAGCGTCTATTGCGGGCTGATCGCCGACGGTCTCCACGTCCACGACGCCGCGCTTCGACTCGCGCGCAACGCACGTCCGAACGACCGGCTGATGCTGGTCAGCGACGCGATGCCGTCGGTCGGTGCGGTCGACAAGGATTTCCGCCTGCAAGGACGGCTGATCCATGTCGAGGACGGCAAGTGCTTCGGCGAGGACGGGACGCTCGCCGGCTCCGATCTCGACATGGCCGGCGCGGTCCGCAACTTCGTCGCGCGCACGCAGGCCGACGTGCCTGCCGCGGCGGCGATGGCGGCGACCAATCCCGCCGCCTTCCTCGGCCTGTCGCACGAACGCGGTGCGCTCGCGCCCGGACTGCGCGCCGACTGGGTCGTGCTCACCGCCGACCTGAGGCCCGCGGGCACCTGGATCGGCGGCCAACTGATCGCGGGCAGGACATAACGCCATGAAGCCTATCGTCCTGACGTCGCCCCTCCAGGGCTGGGCATCGCCACTCGAGGCGGTCCCCGACCCGGTCTTCGCCGAACGGATGATGGGCGACGGGATCGCCGTCGATCCGACCGGCGACTGCCTCCACGCGCCGTGCGACGCCGTCGTGCTCAGCGTCCATGCCAGCAGCCACGCGATCACGCTGCGCACGCCCGAGGGCGCCGAGATCCTGATGCATATCGGGCTCGACACCGTGGCGCTCGGCGGACGCGGGTTCACGCCGTGCGTGACCGAGGGCGCCACTGTGCAACGCCTCGATCCGCTGATCCGCTTCGACCTCGACCTGCTGGTCTGCGAGGCGCGCGCGGTCATCACGCCGGTGATCGTCACCAACCCCGAGCGCTTTACCATCGTCGGCCGCGAGACCGGCAAGCTCGTCGGTGTCGGCGAGGTGATCATGACGCTCGAACCCCGCGACGCCGCCGACGTGGCGGTGGTCGAGGGTGACACGATCTGCCGCACGATCGTCGTGCCGCTGGTCCATGGCATCCACGCGCGGCCGGCGGCCCGGATCGGCGAGATCGCGCGCAAATTCGTGTCCGACGTGAAGATCATCAAGGATGAGCGAGAGGGCAACGTCCGCAGCCTGGTCGCGCTGATGGCGATCGGCGTGAAGCTCGGCGACGAGATCACGCTCGCCGCCACCGGCCCAGACGCCGCCGACGCGCTCGCCGCGATCGGCGACCTGATCCTTAGTGGCATGGGCGAGAAGGCCCCCGCTCCCGCAGCTACATCGGAGTTCCCCCGCGAAGGCGGGGGCCCAGGAGCCAAGAACGATGGCGCTGCTGGGTCCTGGGCCCCCGCCTCCGCGGGGGAACAAGCAGCTGCTCAAACGCGAGTCGCGACGCTCCCCGCCGACGGCCGCCTGCCCGGCGTAACCGCGTCCCCCGGCATCGCGATCGGCCAGGCAGGACTCTTCCGCCTCGCCGAGATCACCGTGACCCGCGAAGGTGCAGGCGCAACCGCCGAACGCGCCGCGCTTGACGCCGCGCTTGGCTTGGTCGCGGCCCGCCTCTCCAACAAATCGGCCACCGCGACCGGTGCCGAACGCGCGATCCTGTCCGCACATGCAGCACTGCTCGACGACCCGACGCTGACCGACGCCGCGCACGCCGCGATCGCCCAAGGCGACAGTGCCGCCTACGCCTGGCGCGCCGCGATCCGCACGCAGGCCGCCGCACTCCATGCTACCGGCGATTCGCGCCTCGCCGAGCGCGCCGACGACATGCTCGATCTCGAACGCCAAGTGCTCCGCGCGCTCGCCGGCGAAGACCTCGACGAACGCCTGAGCTTCCCGCCCGGCACGATCCTGCTCGCCGACGACCTGCTCCCCTCGCATCTGCTCGGCCTCGACACCGCGTCCATCGTCGGCTTCTGCGTCGAGCGCGGCGGGCCGACCTCGCACGTCGCGATCCTCGCCGCGACGATGGGCCTGCCCGCCCTGGTCGCCGTCGGCCCCGCCCTCGCCGAGATCGCCGCGGGCACGCCACTGATCCTCGACGCCGGCGCAGGCTTGCTCCACGTCGCACCGGACGCCGAAACGCAGGCGACCGCACAAACCGCGTTCGACGCGCAGACCGAACGCCGCCGCGCCGCGCTCGCCAACGCCGCGCAGGAATGCCGCACGCAGGACGGCGTCCGGATCGAAGCCTTCGCCAATCTCGGCTCGGCCGACGACGCCGAAGCCGCGGTCCGCAACGGCGCCGAAGGCTGTGGCCTCCTCCGCACCGAATTTTTGTTCCTCGAACGCGACAGCGCGCCCAGCGTCGAGGAACAGACCGCCGATTACCAGCGCATCGCCGACACGCTCGACGGTCGCCCGTTGATCGTCCGCCTGCTCGACATCGGCGGCGACAAGCCCGCGCCCTATTTGCCGATTGCAGCGGAAGAAAATCCCGCACTCGGGTTGCGCGGCATCCGCGTCGGGCTCGCGCATCCCGAGATGCTGGACGCGCAGCTGCGCGCGATTCTCGCGGTCCGCCCCGCCGGCCAGTGCCGCATCATGGTCCCGATGATCGCGAGCCTCGCCGAGTTGCGTGCCGTACGCGCCGCGCTCGACGCCGCAGCCGCCGCGACCGGCCACACCGATCCGATCGCGCTCGGCATCATGATCGAGACGCCCGCCGCCGCAGTCACCGCCGACCTGCTCGCCAGCGAAGCCGATTTCCTCTCGATCGGCACCAACGACCTGACGCAATACGCGCTCGCGATGGACCGCGGCAATCCGGCGGTCGCGAGCGATCTCGACGGGCTTCACCCCGCGGTGCTCCGCCTGATCGCGCGGACCTGCGAGGGCGGCGCGGTCCACGGCAAATGGACCGGCGTGTGTGGGGGCCTCGCGTCCGACCCGCTCGCGGTACCGATTCTGATCGGGCTCGGCGTCACCGAACTCTCGTCCGCGCCCGCGCTCGTGCCCGAAATCAAGGCGCTGGTTGCCACGCTCACGATCGACGCCTGCCGCGCGCATGCCGCAGCCGCTATGAACTGTATCTCAGCCGCGGACGTGCGAACGCTCGCCCGGGAGTTCCGCCCATGAAGTCCGTGCTCGAAGCTCTCCAGCCGCTCGGCCGCGCGCTGATGCTGCCCATCGCCGTGCTCCCCGTCGCCGGCCTTCTGCTGCGCCTCGGCCAACCCGACATGCTCGACATCGCGGTGCTCAGCGCCGCCGGCGACGCGATCTTCTCGCACCTCGGCCTATTGTTCGCGATTGGCGTCGCCACCGGTTTCGCGCGCGACGGCAACGGCGCCGCGTGTCTTGCGGGCGTGGTCTGCTACCTCGTGACGACGCAGGGCGCACAGGCGCTCATGACCGTCCCCGCCGACGCACTCAAGGGACTGACCGGCGACACGATCGCACTCGCCACCGCCGCCTGGAAAGCCAAGGCGATCGCCCGGCTCGACGTCCCGATCGGCATCCTCTCGGGGCTGATCGGCGGCAGTTTCTACAACCGCTTCTCCGCCATCGCGTTGCCCGAATACCTCGCCTTCTTCGGTGGACGCCGGTTCGTGCCGATCGTCAGCGGCGTCGCGGGCCTCGTACTCGGCATCATCGTCGGCCTCGGCTTCGGCGCGCTGAGCACGGGCATCGACGGCCTGAGCTACGGGATCAGCGGCGCCGGCGGGTTCGGCCTGTTCGCGTTCGGGTTGCTCAACCGCCTGCTGCTCGTCACCGGGCTGCATCACCTGCTCAACAACATCGTCTGGTTCGTCGCCGGTGACTATCACGGCACGACGGGCGATCTGCGGCGCTTTTTCGCAGGCGATCCCAACGCCGGCGCCTTCATGGCCGGGTTCTTCCCGGTTATGATGTTTGGCCTGCCCGCCGCCTGCCTCGCGATGTACCACGCCGCGCTGCCCGAACGCCGCAAAGCGGTCGGCGGCATGCTGCTCAGCCTCGCGCTCACCTCGGCGCTGACCGGCGTGACCGAGCCGATCGAGTTCAGCTTCATGTTCCTCGCACCCGTGCTCTATGCGATCCATGCAGTACTCACCGGCGTATCGATGGCGCTGATGAACGCGCTGGGCGTAAAGCTCGGATTCGGCTTCTCGGCCGGGCTGTTCGACTACGTGCTGAACTACGGCAAGGCGACCAAGCCGTTGCTGCTGCTCCCCGTCGGCCTCGCCTATGCAGCGATCTACTACGTGCTATTCCGCACCGTCATCGAACGCCTCGACCTCCCCACGCCGGGCCGCGAGCGCGACGCGCCGGTCGCTGCGGCAATCGTTGCCAAGAGCGAACGCGGCGCCGCGTTTGCGGAGGCGCTCGGTGGCGCGTCCAACCTCACCAGCGTCGGCGCCTGCACGACTCGGCTACGGCTGATCGTCGTCGACCAGAAGCGTATCGACGAAGCCCGACTGAAGGCGCTCGGCGCGCGTGGCTTGATCCGCCCGTCCGCCAACGCGCTCCAGATCGTGCTCGGACCGATTGCGGATTCGGTCGCCGTCGAGATCCGGGACGCGATCGCGGCACCGACCGACTCGGCAAGCCCGGTTTTGCAATCGGTGGAGCCGGGCCCAACCGCAAAGATGGACGTCCGGCTGACTCCCGCAACGGTCGCCGCGCTTGGCGGCACCGACAATGTGGAGACCGCGAGCCAGCACGGCACGCGCCTGCGCATCCGCCTGAAGGACGTCGACCGCGCGTCTACACCCGCACTCGAGGCTCTGGGCATCCATGCGATCGCCCGCCCCGCACCCGGCCTGCTCCATCTGCTGCTGGCTGGAGATGCCGACGCCGCGATCATCGCCGGCTGATCGAACAACGGTATTATTGGAAGGAATTGCGAGGCTTGCAGGATCACAGCGGCTGGCGTTCGGACGCTGAACCCAGCATGTTGGCACGCGAATGCCGCGTATCGTGCGCGGCTCGTTCTCGTGACACGCATGTGCATGGCTCGTCATGGACATGGGGCGGCTTCGACGGCGATCGGCAGGATCGATACGGGCGCAGTCGTCGAGAACGGTCCGGTCGGTTGCCGATCCGGATCATCTCTGACAGGATTGCGTGCGTGTCCGACCCCGTTCAAACTGGCCTCAACCAATCGCGATGGCCCCGACGGATCGGTCGGCTGATCGATTCGGCCTGTCTCGTCGCGTTGATCGTCGTGTTCGTCACGGTCATCTATGGTTTCTGGCTGCGGGCGATCTGGGCGCACGGCTATTATCTGGCGGTAGCGGTCGCGGTCCTGGGCGCGTTCGTCATCCTGATCGGCATGGCGCAGCAGGCGATCGCCGCGCGCGACGTCGCGACATGGCGCGACATGGCCGAGTGGCAGATCCGCGCCGCGCGTGCGGCGGCCGGTGAAAGACGAGCCGCCGATCCGGATGCCGACGAGATCGAGCCGCATTCGGCTGCCTATTACGAAGTCTTGATCGGCACGCTGGTGTCGCATGCCGAGCAGGACGAGAAGGGGGCCGTACGTGAGCGGTGATCCGCATCTCGAACTCGGCGAGAACCTGCCGAGGTTCCTGTCGCACTGGCTCGCCGCCTGTTTCGGGCATTTCCTGATGGTGCTGCTGCCACTCATCACCGACTGGGCGCATGTTCGCGATGCGACCTGGCCGAGTTGGTGGTCGCTGCTGCTGTTCGCGGCGTCCACCTCGCTGGTCGCGGCGATCATCAACGCCAATCTTCCGGTCACGCCGCGCGAGCTGATCAAGAGCGTCGCATTGGGGTTCGCCTTGAACGCGACGATCGTCATGCTTCGCCTGTCGTGACGGCTCGCCCGCTGCTGGCCCGCTCGTTTTTGTCGCGTTTACGGCCGCGCGAACCCGAACTCGACCGTGATCAGATCGCCCCCCTCCAGTTCCTGCGCGGGATCGCCGCATCTGGCGTCGTGGTCGAACACCTGCTCGAACGCTATCTCCGGCGGGGGGCGATCCCGAACACCCTGCCGGACTTCACCAGCGTGCTCGGGCAGGTCGGCGTCGCGACGTTCTTCGCGATCAGCGGATTCATCATGGTCCATATCTCGTTGCGCGATGGCCGACGCCCACCGACCGGTCGTTCGTTCCTGCGCAACCGCTACCTCCGCGTCGCGCCGCTATATTATCTGATGACCCTGTTGATCGTCCTGTTCGGCTGGATCGCACATCGGTTCGGCGCCGGCTCCGGAACGAGCTTCCGCCTGCCCTCGGCGACCGAATTCCTGCTGTCCTTCGCCTTCATCCCTCACCGCGGCGCCAACGGACTGATCCAGCCGATCTACGGTCTCGGCTGGACGCTCCATTACGAGATGTTCTTCTACCTTCTGTTCGCCGCAGGACTCGCGCTCGGTGCCCGACGTGGGGCGTACGCCGTGCTCGCCCTGCTGTGCCTGCTCGTCATCGCCGGGACCGGGATCGACGCGCCCCCCACGAGAATCGGCCTGTCGGTCGTCGCCTATGTCTTCACCCGCCCGATCATGGCCTATTTCGCGATCGGGATCGTCATTGCACTCGTGCGCCATCGCCTTGGCAACCGTTTGCCCGTCCTGCCCGTACCGCTCATCGCCGCGATCGCGTTTACGGCGCTGGCTGCGGCGGCGTTCGTCCCCGGCGATCGTTCGGGAATGATCTCCACCACGGTCTCGACGGCGCTCGCCATGGCAGCGACCGCGGCCGCGCTTGGCGCCACGGTTCTCCTGGTGCCGACGCCCTCCAGCCGGTCGACCTCATTCTCCAGGTTCTCGTGTGCGTTCGGCAACGCGTCGTACAGCATGTATCTCACGCACAGCTTCATTCTCGGTGCGTTCGCGTCTGCGACGGCCTCGATCGTGACGCACGGCATGCCCGCGCTGGTGGCAATGGCTCTGCTGGCGTGTGTTACGTGCTTTGCAATCGGCTGGCTGTCATGGCGCTTGATCGAGCAACCGATCGCGCGGATCGTGAGCGGACGCAGGCAGACGAGGGCCGAACTCGTCGCTCCTTGAACATGCAGCGCGCCGCGTCGACGGTCGGAGCCGTCAGTTCGCCGGTCCGGGCGTTGGCGAGGCCGGCAGGACGCGGCGTTCAGGCAAGGCAGGCAACGTCACCGCCGATCCGCCGGGTTCCCAGGCGCGCTGGAGCACGCGGCGATCGTTCAACCCGACCGTCGGCACCGAGGGATCGTTGGTGGTCGCAGCGCGCGAACCGGTGAGAACCGGACGCTCGGTCGTGGATATCGGTGTCGGCGGCCCGGCGACGGCGGTGCTCGCTGCAGCCACGGCGGCGTCCGTCGGCGCCTCGCCCATCGGCAAGGGAAGATCGGGTTCGTTCCCCGCGTATTTCGCACGAAACGCAACCGCGCGGCCTGCCGGACCCAGCCACCGGTAGAAGATATGCGCGCCGATCACCGCCACCTTGTCGAGCGTCGCCGCCCAATAGGGCACGACATAATTGGCATGGTAGTGGGTTGCCCAGCCGACGGGTGCGAACACCGCGCCGCCCAGCGCCGCAGTCGCGATTCGCGAGGCGCGTTGCCACCCTGCCGGATTGGGCGTCCGTGTCAGCGCGCCATCGCAGATGAAGGTGAACTGGCAGCCGGTACGCCGCTGCGATCCATCGTAGACCACGCCGCAAACCGTCTTGGGATACGCCGGATGACGCACGCGGTTGAGAATCACCTGTGCGACGCCCCGCTCGCCGTCGTCCGATTCGCTGCCCGCTTCGTAATAGACCGCCATCGTCAGGCACTGAAGCGATCGTTGGTAATCGGTGAGCTTGCTCGTCCGCAGGAGGAAGGCCGAGGCCGGATCGACCATGGTCTTCACGGTCGGCGTCGCGGCGTTCCACGCCACCGCCTGCTCGGGTGACAAGGGACGCAACGTCCTGGGTGCGAACGGCGCTTCGATCCGCGCGGCGCGGACCGCCGTCCTCGTCCACGCCGTATCGGTCTCCGGGGTCTGTCTCAGGCTCAGGATCGCAGCCGTGATCGATCCGACGATCAGGATAACCGCGAGCATGACGGGGATGAGCACGCCGGCGTGAAACCGACGGACCGGTGGAAGCGTCGATATCGTGTACGGATCGAGCAGCAACGGGACATGGTCCGGATCGTTCGGTTCGCGCGACTGTCGCGGGTTGGGATCGGTAGGCGCCATGCTCAGCGGATAGTTAGTGCGTTGAAGCCGGCCGCACCAGCGCGTAACGACGGGCCACCATGGTCCTGCCCTTAGCCCTGCTGCTCGTCACCTCTTCGCCCCTGCAGCCCCCCGCCCTGCAGAGCGCCACCGCCCAGAGCCCCGCCCTGCAGCATCCCGTCCCGCAGAATCCCGCGCCGCAATCCTCCCGCGCGAAGCCATTGATGGCGCCCTCCGCGGTATCTTTACAGGCTGCGCCGCCAGCCGGGGGCCTGTTCAGCGCGAACCAGCTTCGCCAGCGCTGCTTGTCGAACGTCTCCGCCGACGCCTCCTATTGCTTCGCGTACATCACCGGCGTCCACGACACGGTCCGCGCCTACGAGGCCTGGCTGAACCAGCGCGAGTTCTGCGTGCCCCGCCATGTTCCGCAGGGCGATCTTCGCGAGGCGTTCATCGGGTATCTCCGCGACCACGCCTCGGACGTGTCCGGCGAGGCGGCCTCGGTCGTCGTGGTCGCGCTGAAGATCCGCTACCCCTGCACCACCGAAGGACGCGCCGGTCCGACGCCGGCGACGCGAACCTCCAAGCCCTGATCCGCGTCCTCAGGAACTAGAGCGTCACTTCGACGCGTCGTCGTAGCGATAGCGATAATAATCGTAGGACGAGCTGTAGCCGGACTTCTTCGCGTTGTACTTCGTCATGATGCAGCCGATCACCGTGCCACCCGCGCGCAACAGGCGCGAGACGGCGTTGCGGGCCTGGCCGAAATGCGCGCTCGATGCTTCCGCGACGAACACCGTCGCCTGTGCCGCCGCGGTAAGCTGGGCGGCATCCGCGAGCGCCAGCACCGGCGGGCCATCGACGATCACGACGTCGTAATCGGTCTCCAGCGCCATCAGCAGGTCCTGCATCGCGGTCCCGGCGAACAGCGTCGCCGGATCCGGCGGCAACCGACCGCTCGGCAGAAAGCTCAGGCCGGGGATAGCGGTCGGCAGGACCGCTGCACTGCGCTCGGTCATCCGCGCAAGCACGGACGACAGGCCGGTCTCGGGCAGCGCGATACCCAGCGTCCGGTGAAGCGACGGACGCCGCAGATCGGCATCGACCAGCAACACGCGTCGTCCCAGCCCGGCAAAGTCGCGGGCGAGGGCGAACGATGTCGTCGACTTGCCCTCCGACTTGCTGCTGCCCGTCACCAGGATCGATCGTGGCGGACCCTGGTTGGACGACAGTTCGATCGACGTGCGAATCGCGTGATAGGCCTCGGCGATCTCCGATTTGGGATTGTTCAAAGCCTCCAGCGGAGCTTCGCCGCCGCTGTCCGGCACGACGCCGAGCAACGGGATGCGCAGCTTCTCCTCGACGTCCTCCGGGTTGCGGATCGAGTCGTCGAGATAGTCGCGCCCAAAGGCATAGAGCATCGCCAGCCCAAGCCCGGCGATCAGCGCCAGCGCGATGTTGAGCAGCGGCCGCGGCGACGTCGGCCGGCGCGGTTGTTCGGCGGTATCGACGCTCGAGACGTTGTTCGACGTGATCCCCGCCTCCGCGCTGACTTCCTTGTAGCGCTGGAGCAGGCTCTCATAGAGCTGGCGGTTGGTATCCACCTCGCGGCGAAGGATATTATAACGGACGCTGCGGCCCTGTTCGGCCAGCGTGGCGCCCTGAAGCGATGTTACCTGCTGCGTCAGCGCGCGGTTCTGCCGCTCCGCCGTCAGATACTGGTTCTCGATCGACTTGCGCGTTTCCTCGGCCAGCTGGCGAATCTGCTGGTCGAGCGTCGCGATCTCGGCGAGCGCCTGGATGACGACCGGATGATCGGGTTTCAGCCGACGGCGGACTTCACTCAGGCTGGCAAAATCCTCGGCGCGCTTCTGCGACAGGCGCTGCACCGCTTCGTTCGCCTGGACTTCGGGCAGCGACATCAGCGGCGCGCGGCGCGCCTGTTCCCAGCGCTCGCGCGTGCGCAGGCGATTGGCTTCCGAGGTCGCCGAATCGGCATTGAGCTGGATCAGGTTCGCGGTCACGAGCGATCGCGGCGCATTGTCGCCTTCGGCCTGCCGCGCGCCGGCACTGGCATCGATCAGTCGCGCCGAGCGGGCATAGTCGATCAGGTCACGCTCGGAACCCTCGAGTCGGGTCTTCGCCAACCCCAGCTGATTCTGCAGGAATCGGCGAGAATAGGACGACGCCGAGAACTTGCGCTGGATGTTCCCTTCGATGAAATTTGCCGCGTAGCTGTTCGCGATCTCGGCCGCGAGCGCAGGGTCGCGGCTGGTGAAGATGATATGCACGACGCGCGAATTGCGGCGCAGGTCGACCGTGAGGTTCTTCTGCAGGACGTCGACGACCTGGTCGGCGAGGTTGGCGTCGCCCGGCTTGATCTCAATCTGGCGGGCGCCCGTCATCCGCTTGAGGAAATCCGGGTTCGCGGCAAGACCGAGGCTATCGGAGACCCGTCGGGCGATCGCCCGGCTGGTCAGCACGTCGGCCTGCGTCTGCAGGAAGCGATCGGCGTCGCTGCCCGAAACCTGCGGGTCCGAGTCCTCGGTGCCCAGCACCTTGGCGACCTGCTGGTCGATCTGGATGCTCGACTGCGCGGTGTATTTGCGCGGCATCAGCACCGCTGACGCGATCCCGAGCAGCAGCGCGACGCCGACGATCGCGATCATCATGTACCGATTGCGATACGCGGTCGCCCAGACCGCACGGAGATCGATCGCCGGCTGGTCTTCCTCACCGTCGATCACGCCCGGTCCGCCGGCATATTCCATCCCGAACGCAGGATCGCGCGCGGCCGCAGCACCCGCGGTCCAGCGATCGTTCGGCGTGGGAGCGCCTAGAGGGCCATCGACACTCCCCATGGACTCAATCTCTTCCTGTAAACCTAGAATTGCGCGAAGATGCCAAAGCCCGACAGCAACGGCGCTGCGCGCAGGACGTCATGCCAGGCCGACTTGCTCGCCGAATGGCCGACGATGATCGTGTCGCGTGGCGCGATCGCGGGGTCGGCGTCGTCGCCGCGGCGGATCCGCTTCAGATCGAACACCGCACCCATCCGCTTGCCATCGATATACCGTACGACGATCACCTGACGCAGCGCCGCGTCCTCGCTTTCGCCCTTTGCCAGGGCGATCGTATCGAGCAGCGTCGTCGGTCCGGAGATCGGATAGATACCCGGCTCCTTGACATCGCCCTGCACCGTTACGCGCTGCGCGACCGAGCTCGCGACGGTGACCGTCACCTGCGGATTGACGTAGAACCGCTCGGCCAGCTTGGCGGCCAGCAGGTCGGCCAGTTGCGTGCTGGTGTTGCCGGCGGCCTGGATGCGACCGATCAGCGGCATCGATATCACGCCGGCCGCGTCGACCACGACGCCTCGCGTCGAGATATCGGGTTCCTGGAATACGGAGATATCGACCGTGTCGAGTGCGCCGATACGATAATCCTGCACCCGCGGCTCTCCCGCCGGTGCCGGAATAGTCTCGTACGCGCTCTCGCCGGTGCGGAGGTTCGGACCAATATTATCATCGGCGCAGGCGCCAAGCATAACGCCAAGCGCGACCACTCCTACCAAGGTCGCTCGCATCCGTTGATCTTGCCCTTTTTGCCTGACGTTCACTCGCATCCCCCGGTGCATTAGGTCAACCCTGCACGCCAATTTGCCTATGCCCTTGCAACCCGGCGTCAACAGGGGTGATCCGGATCGAATCGATCGAGAATGTACCAGTCTGTCCGCCGCGCTCGCGCACCACGACGCCCAGGATTTGCGCTCGGCAGCCGGGATCGACGGAAACGACGCCCTCCACCGGCCGCCATCCGCTTCCCTGCCCGTCGAGCGCGATGCCCGGTGCGCTGGCTTGCGATGCCGTACCCGTGCACGCGATCGTCACGGTGGCCGGGATATCCACGCCGCGCACCATCGCCCGAATCCGCCACCGTCCGGGCGGCAGCGTCATCGCCTGAGCCAGCGCGGTACCAGTCGACAACCCGTCCGACACGATCTGGATCGCGTGCCCCGTGCCATCGAAGCCGCGATCGATCGGGACGACGCGGATACCAGGCACGCGCGGCGCACCCCATGCATAGGGAATGATCCCGGTCGGCAGGACCGGCGGTACCGCCTCGAAACCGCCGTCGGCGATCAGGCCGCGGCCACCGCTGGCGATCCAGATCTCGCGCGCGCCGGCAATGTCGCCCGTGTCGGCAAGCCGCCAGCGCATCAGCATCGTTTCGGCTTCTGTCACCGGCACGCCTGCAGCGCGCAGCTTGGTCAGGAATTGCAACGTTCGCGGCACCGACAGCGCCGCGTCGCTGGAAATCGCATTGAAGAACCCCTGCCGCCATTGCGGGCGATCGGCGAGTCGCGTGACGATCGCATCGACGCCGCCCGGCGAGAGATAGGTGGCGCGCATCTGCCGCATCAGGGCATCGGGCAGCTGTCCCCGACGCAGCAACGCGTCGATCCGCTCCGCCGCGACGCTCGCGCTACCGACTTCCAGCGCTCGCTCCGCCAGCCACAATTGCAGCAGCGTATCGCGCCACCCCAGCGCCGCGCCAGCCTCTAGCAGGGTGCTGCCCTGCTTCGACGCGCCGAGTGAGAGATCGGCATAGCCATACGCACGGACGGCCGGTGCGTCGATCGGCACGATCGCGATCGCACGCCCGGCCGCGACCTTCGCGGCGGCCGGGCGTCCCGCCAGTTGCTCGGTATTGGCCAATGCAGCCCAGGCGTTTGCAGACCACGGCGCCACTGCCGTTGCCGCGCCGCCCTGCCCGCGAAGCGTCAGGAACCGACCAAGGGCATCGCCGCTCGCGACAAGCCCGATCACGATCGCGATGGCGCCCGCGATCCACGCCGATGCGCCGAGCCGCCCAGGTCCAGCCGCGGCCTTCCCCCGCAGCGGTCGCTCGACTCGGCCAACCGCAGCGATCAAGCCGAGCGCCGCGCCGAACAAGCCGGCGATCCCCGCCATCCGCAACGGATAGTCGACCAGCGAAAACAGCAGGATCAGTATGATCGCAGCACCACCAGCGACCAAGGTCGCGCGCTCCTGCCGGTCGTTCGCGGATCGCCATCCTCCGCGCAGTGTCACGACCACCACGACGAGCCCGAGCAGGATCAGAACCAGTGCCGGCAGGCCACCTTCCATCGACAGTTCGAGAAAGTCGTTATGCGCATGGTTGACGCTCAGCGGCGAGACCTGCCCCAGCGGTTCGACGCTGCGATAGACTCGTTCGAAGCTGCCAAAGCCGATGCCGAACGGAAACGTCTCGCGAACGATATAGAGAGAGTTTTCCCAATATTGATATCGGAGCTCTTCGGCGACCGTGGAAAACCGTGCGAAGACGCGCTGGACCAGATCCGTCCGCAACAGCAGCACGCCGACCAGCACGTACACGATGCCGGCGCCTGCCAGACGCCGGCCGGTGCGTCGAACCCCACCGACGAGCGCGACCGCGACGATCAGCGCGAGCGGCAACAGTAGCAGCGCGGTGCGCGAGTTGGTCGCCAAGATCCCCAACGACAGGAAGGCGATGACCGCCAGCGTTGCGAGTCGCCGGGGGGCGCCGACGCCCATCACGCCGGGCACTGCGGCAAAGACGATCGCCGCCAGCAACAGTGTCGCCTGGTGATTGCGATTCACGAAAAACCCGACGCCGAAGCCGCGATGCGCCGTCTCGTACAGGATCGGCGCGCTGCTGACTCCCGCCGCGACCTGAAGCGTCGCGAGGATCGTGGCGATCACCGCAGCGCCGACGATCAACCGCAACAGCATCACACGCTGCGACAATCGCAGCGATGCGACGGTCAGCATCGCAGCCAACGGCACGAGCAACGCCAATAGCGCGGCCAGCGTCGCATCGGGTGCCAGGCTGAACGCGTGCCAGCGCCCGCTCCACCCCAGCAGCGCGAAGATCTGCGTCGCGGTTTCGCGCCCAGGCAGTCCATGCCACCATGTCGGCGGCAGCGGCACGATCTGAAGAAGCGACAAGGACGCTCCAGCGGCGAATACGAGCAGGAAACCGCCGAGGCCGACAACGCCCGGCTCGAGTCGCGCAGGAATGCTGCCAGGAAGCGCGGCGCGGACGATCAGACCCAACGCCAGCACCTGCGCGATAAGCTCGATCAACGGATAGCCGGTCCCCGCGCCGCCGCCGAACGCAAGTATGGCCAGGAAGAGAAGCGCGGGGGCATCGTTGCGCCACCCAGAGAATCGGTCGCGTGTCTGCGCGCTTGTCCGTCGGTTCCTGCCTGAACCATGCCGTTGGCCATCGTTGCGACTCATGCTTTGTCCCAACCGCGACGCACCGCGCGAGTCTCGCCGATCACAGTTCGCATCCCGCCCCCGTTCATGGCGACCGTCTCCGGCCAACCGCCGGCAATCGCTTGATAGTGATATGGCACAGCGCGGCTCTTCAAGCCGCAGACCGCTACTGCACGCGGATCTGGACGCTCGCACGGTCGCGCATTCGACCGGTGCAACCGCTCGATCACAAGATCGTTACCTTACCGCCTGCCCCGAAAACATCGCAGCGCCCGTACGATCCACAACCTTAGACCGTACGACCGTAACCCGTGCGGCCGTGCGCGATTGCAACACGGAACGACGCACGAAAATTACCGGGTCGCGATTCGATGGGCACAGAACCCGAAACCTCGATCCGTCGACCGTTTCCATCAGCCATAAAAAAAGCGGGGCGCCCCATGCTGAGCGCCCCGCCTAATCACATCTGGAGACCCCGCACGCAGCGTGATCGCCTAGACTATTCAGTTCGGGCTGGAATCGTCGTCACCACCGCTTGCGACGACCGCGACCACGGCAACCAGCGCGACCACGCCGAGCAACGGCAGCAGGAACGGCACGCCTGCAATGTCGTTCTTCCGCTTGGTGGCAGAACCGATGCGTGCCGGCGAACCCGCGGCATCCACCGTCTTCACGCTGTCGAAGCTGACGGCCTGCGGACGTGCCGGCGCTGCGTATGCCGCACCCGCGAGAACCTGGCTTGCAATCGCCGCCCCAAGCATCATTTTCTTGAACATCTTGTTGACCCCTTGATTGACGCGTCCGCACCTTATCTTCAGTTATCCATTTCGAGGGGCACAAGTCAAGTAGGTAGAGTGCGGCGAACATTGGGCTGGCAAGGATCGTTACTGTCTTTCCTTACAATCCACCGCAGGGAGTCACTCGGCGGCCATCACGACGGGCAACGAGACAGCAAGCACGCTCCGCTTCTCACCCTCGAGGTAGATCGCGCTCAGCAGACCGGTTCGATACGCACCCGTATCGATGCATATCCGGTTGCGGCGGATATCGACATCGCGCGTGATGCTATGCCCGTGGACGACGACCGCGCCGAAATCGCGCTCGTCCGTCAGAAAGTCGTCGCGGATCCACAGCATGTCGTTCCGCACCTGTCGATCGAGCGCGACACCCGGGCGCACGCCCGCATGCACGAAGTAATAATCGCCCGAGCGGACGCTGAGCGGCAAATGCCGTAGCCAGGCGACCCATGCCTTCGGCACAGCACGGCGCATGAGCGCAAGATAATCGTGCACGTCCTGATCGCGCCGCATCGGGCCGACGCCAAAGCTCGCCAGCGTCGTGTCGCCGCCTACCTTCAGCCATCGTCGCAGCACATCGATGTCGCCGTCGAGCGCCTGGAGCATCGCTTCTTCGTGGTTGCCGAGCAGAACGATCACATCGCCGTTTCTGCGCTGGAGATCGTAGAGCATCGCCAAGACTTCGGCACTCTGCGGGCCGCGATCGACCAGATCGCCGATCAGCACGATGTACAAGGCGCGAACCGGCGGCAAGGCGCGGGAATGCTCCCCGATCCGCTCGATCAGCAATTGGAGAAGATCATATCGCCCGTGAATGTCGCCGATCGCATATATTCGTTCACCTGAATCGGTGCTTGGCAACGCAACATCTCCAGTATAGCGGTCCCCGGAATGCTGTGGGAAAGCATGACGACCTAGCGCGAACGCGGTCGGGCAATCAATTGATAGATTTCGGGATTGTGCAAAGCGGTATTCGTGGAATACCACAGGCGCGTGGTCTGTGTGCATGCATATCCGGGTGCGAGCCGGAGGCATGGGCACCGCCGAGTGCGGTTGACGACGACGTGTCGTCGTGATCGTGTGTAGCAACGAATGGGGGCGCAACTAGGTGGCTGAGGTTGGTTCCGCGTCGGCCAGTGCTGCGCCCGGTCGGTTCCATGTGAATCCCGGTAGAGACGACGGCATCAACGCCGCGGGCCGACCTGCCGACAGACCTGGCCGGGCTCCCACAAATCTTGCCAATGAATTGCGCAACAAGCCAATTACCGTTAGCGCCACCCCGATGCGGATCCTGCTCGTCGCCTCAGCCGGAGGGCATTGGATCGAACTGCACCGACTGCGTGCGGCGTTCGTTGGCGCCGATTGTCAGTTCGTCAGCACCTCGAAGGGCATGACCCCGCCGCTCGGCGACCGCGAGGTGCTTGAAATCACAGACACCGCGCGGGATTCGGTATTGGCGATGGCGCCAACGCTCGCCGGCCTGGTGCGTATCGTCCGGGCATTCGATCCGCACCTCGTGGTATCGACCGGTGCCGCGCCCGGAGCCTTGGCGCTGCTTGTTGGCAAGATGTTCGGCGCACGCACGATCTGGATCGACAGCATCGCCAACAGCGAGACGCTGTCGCTCTCAGGTCGACTGGTGCGGCCGGTCGCAGACCTCCGGATCACCCAATGGAAGCATTTGGCAGACAGAAATGCGTCGTTGCGGTTTTTCGGACAGATCTTGTGATCCTGTTGTCCGTCGGCACGCAACTGCCGTTCGACCGCCTGATCCGCGCCGTAGATTTCTGGGCGACAGAGAATGGTCGCGACGACGTGATCGCGCAGGTCGGCCCAACACGGTACCGTCCGGCGGCGATGAGAAGCTTTTCCCACATCCCGTATGACGCGTTCCGGCAACTACAGAAGGATTGCGCGGTGATGGTTTGCCATGCCGGCATGGGATCGATCATCACGGCGATGGAATTCGGCAAGCCGATCATCGTCATGCCGCGCAACCATCAGCTTGGCGAACACCGCAACGGGCACCAGTTCGCGACGCTCAGGCAGTTCGGCGATCGCCCCGGAATCTATCCGGCCGAAACAGAAGTCGATCTTTTCCGCCTGCTCGATCGCGTCGACGAACTGACCGCGTATCCGACGCTGAATGAAAAGGCCCCGGCTGCTTTTGTCGATCGGCTGGCCGCGTTCGTGCACAAGCCCCCAAAACCATCGCTGCTCAAAAGGATACGCGGCCGTCTTGCCGGCGTCCCCCGCGATATCGCCTGATGCCTAGATGTCACACGATACCGCGATGCAACAAATCACCTTGATGCTTCATTAGCGACGTGTTAGCCAAGAATCGACTGTGTAAATGGGGGTTTGCGTGAAAAATAGAGCGGCTTATACAGTGCTAGCCGCCATGGTGCTTGCCGGTTGTTCGAAGTCCGGACCGCCGCCAATATCAAGCGGTGAACGCTATGTTGAAGGCGTCGCAAGCGCAGATGTCTACAAACTTGGCGCCGGGGACAAGATTCGCGTCATCGTCTACAACGAACCACAGCTTAGCGGCGACTTCTCCGTCAGCAGCGACGGCGAGATTTCGTTTCCGCTCATCGGCAACGTCCAGGTCGGCGGCAAGCCGATCGAACGGGTTACCGAGGAAGTCCAGGCGCGCCTTTCCGATGGCTATCTTCGCGATCCCCGCGTGAACATGGAAGTGGCGACCTATCGCCCCTTCTTCATTCTCGGCGAAGTCCGCTCGCCCGGCCAATACCCGTATCTGAGCGGCCTGACCGCGTTGAACGCGATCGCGACGGCACAGGGCTATACGCCGCGTGCCCGCAAATCGACGGTTCGTATCCGTCGGTTCGGCGATCAGTACGAACAGGAATACGTCCTGACGCCCAATCTACGGATTTACCCCGGTGACACGATCCGCCTGACGGAGCGATTTTTCTGATATCGAGTCCGATCCGGGCGAACCGGACGACACGCTATCGCTTGTTCTGGACAGGCCGGACTAGGGACGCTGACGAAACGATGGGGGCACGCAGCATTACGCCGGCATGGTCCTTGTCGCGCCAGCGGGCGGCCGCGCTGTGGTTGAGTCGCGCGGTGTTCGCCGTAGCGGGGCTGGCGCCGAACCTTGCGGCCGGACAGACGAGCAGCCTGTTATTGCCACCCGCGACCACAAGTGGCGACGATTACGACCGGGGCCACAATGTCAGCGTGACCGAGCGTGGCCGCCCCGAATACGACGCGATCGGCGTTCGCTTGGGCAGCTTCGTGGTCAACCCGCAGTTGACGAGTTCGATCGGCTACAGCGACAACGTATTCAACGATAACACGAACAAGAAATCCGACGTCTATACATCGTTCGAGCCTTATCTGAACGTCGCGTCCGACTGGTCGGTTCACCAGTTGCGCCTTACCGGCGCCGCCGACATCCGCCGGTTTGCAAAACAGACGCTTCGCAATCAGGATGCATGGAACGTCCAGGGCAGCGGGCGTATCGACGTGACACGTGACCTGACCGTTCGTCTCGATGCGCAGGCCGACCGAACATATGAATCCCCCTTCTCCGCCGATGTCGTCGCCAATCTGACCGAGCCGTCGCGCTACCTGCGGACGTTCGTCGGCACTCGTACAGTCTACGACTCGGGCCGCTCGCGCGTCATCGGCACCGTCGATCGTACGTCGTATGAATTCAGTTCGGTGCGGTTTGCCGATAACGTGATCCGTGACCAGCGCTACCGCGACCGCGTCACGTACAGCGGCACCGGAACCTACGAACTCGGCTTCAGTCCCAGCTTGTCATTTTACGCCCGGCTGGAAGCGGATCGAAACAATTATGGATTGGCGACGGCGTTCGGCGCACCCAATCGTGACTCGAACGGCTATCGTGGTATCGTCGGATCGAATTTCGACATTGCCGGCGTAGCACGCGGGACCGTCGGCATCGGCTATAGCTACCGTAAGTTCGACGCCAGCCAGACCTACCGCAACGCGAGCGGCATGTCGGTAGAGGCACGCGCAGACTGGTTTCCCAGCGAACTTACCACAGTAGGGATATTGTTGCAGAGACGCCTGATCGACGTCGACCTGTCCAATGCGGGCACGTCCTGGGATAATCGGGTCCGCGTTACGCTGGATCATGAATTGCTCTATAACCTGATCGTGACGATCGGTGCTGAAATCAGCAAGCGCCAGTATCCCGAACGCTCCTCTTCGACCGATGTATACCGCGCGGAAGTCGGCAGTCGATATCAGGTCACGCGGTGGCTCGGCCTCGACGCGAACATCGGCTATGGTTCGAATAAACCGAGCGGTACCGGCCTGGGCAATCCTTTTGACGAGTTGCGTGCACGGTTCTCGATCCGTATCAGACGATGAGGACAAAGCATGCTTCATTTTGAGAACAACGGCCTGTTCGCCAGATACTTAGGAAAATTCTGACATGAAGGTCGTGACCGCCGCTGAGTCCGAAACCCGGTTAAGCGATGTGATCCGTACGGTGCGCGACGTCGTGCGCCGGCGCATCCTGATCCTCCTTGCCATTACCGCCGTAGTTGCCGCGATCGGGATCATTCTCACGCTGCGGATTACACCGGTCTATCAGGGCGTGACGCGCATCCAGATCGATCCGAGCCGCAATCCGCTGGCGCGTACTGCCAGCGAAGCTCAGGCGCAGCTCGCGAGCGAAGCAATCGAAACCGAGGTGTCGGTCATCCGCTCGCTCGACCTCGCTCGGATCGTCGTGAAGCGACTGAACCTGCTGAACGATCCCGAGTTTGGTGGTGGACCGACGCCGGAAGGTCAACCGGCGCTGTCACCGACGGCAAAGCTCGACGTCGTGGCGCGTTCGCTTAACAGCCATCTCGACGTGGCACGCGATCGACTGACATACATCATGGCGATCCGGTTCAATTCCGAGTCGCCGGAAAAAGCCGCCAAGATCGCCAACGCGTTCGCAACCGCCTATCTCGATACAAAGGTCGGCAACAAGATTGGTACCGCTGAACGCCAGACACGCTGGTATCAGAAGCGCATGGACGAACTTGCGGCCGAAATCCGCGTCGCCGACGAGCGGGTCGCGCAGTATCAGGCGCAAGCCGGTATCGTGCGCGGCGCGTCGAACCAGACGGGGACTATCGTGGACCAGCAGGTCGCGCCGCTGTCGCTCCAGCTGGCATCGGCGGAATCCTTCGCGGCCGAAGCTCGCTCGAAGGAACAGTCGGCCCGGCAGCAGGTACGTCGCGGCGCGTTGGACTCGATTTCCGACGTCCGGCAATCGGTAACCATCCAGGATCTTCGCAGCAAGCTTGCCTCCCTGTCGCAGACACTGGAGGATGTTCGGGGACGCTACGGCGAACGGCATCCCGATTTCATCAAGGTCCGCGATCAGGTTGCGGGAATCAATGCCGAGTTGAACAAGGAAATGGGCCGTGTCGTACGGTCGCTCAACGCCGATGCGGGGGCTGCCGATGCGCGCGCAGCCAGCCTGCGTCAGTCGATGACGCAGCTCGAGCAGAAACAGGCCGGCAACGCTCGTGCCTCGGTCATCGCCGCCAGCCTTCAGCGTGACGCCGACGGCAAGCATGACGCGTACGAAAAGATGTCGCAGATGGCGCTCGAATCGCGTCAGGCCGCGCAGAACTCGATCGCTCAGGCGCAGATCATCGACAATGCGGAGCCGCCGCAGTCGCCGAGCTGGCCAAACCGGCCGTTGCTGTTCCTGCTGTCACTGATCGCCGGGTTCGGTGTCGGCATCGCCGTCATCGTGACGCAGGAAATGATGGTGACAGGCCTGCGAAGCATCGACGAAGTCGAAAGCGAACTGGGCGTGCCGCTGATCGCGGCGATCCCCAACATTCGTCAGGATCGCCCTGCCGACATCGTGATCGACAAGCCGACTTCGCAATATTCCGAGGCACTTCGCAACGCCCGAGCGTCTTTGCTCGGTGTTCGCGGCCAAGCGCGTCCGAAGATCATCGCCGTGACCTCGGCGCTTCCTGGCGAAGGGAAAACTACGACCGCGCTGGCCCTTGCCCGCGTGATGGCGATGAACGGCGACAAGACGATTATCGTCGATGCAGACGTTCGCCGCGCGCAGTTGCGCATGATCACTACCACCAGGTCGGACGGTGTCGGCTTGGTCGAACTGCTACATGGCGACGTGACGCTCGAAGAGGCCATCGAGCCGAGCGGCCTGCAGGGGCTTGACCAGATCATCATCCACAAGCCCTATTTCTCGTCCGAGAACCTGTTCGGCAACGATCTCATGCCGAAGATCCTCGAAGATCTCTCGAGCCGCTACGATACGATCATCCTCGATCTGCCACCGCTCGTAGGTTTGGCAGACGGGCGCTTCCTGGCGGCGCTGGCGGATGCGGTCACGCTGGTCATCCGGTGGAACAAGACGCCGAAGCATGCGGTCACGTCTGCGACCCAGTGGCTGAAGTCGGATGGTGCGAATCTGGTCGGCTCGATGTTCACGATGGTCGACACGAGCTCGCAGGCTGTCGGTTCGTATTACTATTATTCGAAGCAATATTCGGAATACTACCAGGAAGCATGATCGCGACTGGACTGCTGGTGGGCGGGCAAAAGTTGGCCCACCAGCACCGTAAGCTCAATGCCGATCAGCGGACTGGATCGGTCCGACCTGTTCACGTGACGCAGGCCGAAGGCTCTGCTGGCCTCTTGCCACCAGAATTTCCCGCAGTTTGCCTCGTGGCATCGACGACCTACAAGATCGTGCACAACGGTGCGCACGTCACCCCGACACCCGCCGCCCAAGCGATACCTGCCGGTCGGCGCGGGCGGCTACGGCGACGCCCCGCAACGAAATTACGCGCTATACCACTCGAGCCCATGCCACTGACGCTTGGCAGCCACGCGGACGCGAATCATACTCCAAGCCGATAGCGATCGGCTCGGTACGTTCGAAAAATCAGCCCAAGATGCTCGTCGCGCTGTCCTGACGAAGGACAACGTAAAGAGGCGCTCTCTACGTCAGCGGACCAGCGAGCACTGCTTCTCCGCCAACGGCCGATACGCCGCTGGCGTGCACGGTGCAGGTTCGCCCCAGATCCAACTCGATCCGACATAGCCCAGGTACACGCGACCGAACACGTCGGGATCGGCGCCGATGGCGCTGACCTGGTCCAGCGTACCGACCGGGAAGTCGACCAGCTGCTGCCAGCTCGCCGCGTCGTTGGTCGAACGCCAGATGCCGTATTCGCCTGCGACGCGGCCCGACACGAACAGCGTCGGATAGGTCTTTCCCTTTGCCGCCTTGCCGAACGCTATGTCGTCGACGCGCGTGACCGCGGGAACGACCTGCCACGTCGTGCCGCCGTCGATGCTGCGGCGCAGGCCCGTATCGCTCGTATGTTCGAACCCTGAGGTGAAGAACAGATGTCCAGGGTTCCCCGGCACGGACCGGAGCTTCGCCGCCAGTTCGCTCGATGGCGCGATCTCGCCGTCGAATACCCGGTCCCACGCGGCGCCGCGGTCCTGCGTCCGCCACAGCCCTTGCAGGCCGGCATTCGCACCGCCGCCGCTGTGATACAGATAGAAGGTCCCAGGCATCGACTTGTCCGCGGTCAGCGTCTTGCGCTGCATCCACTGCGCCTGGAACGATCCCGGCGTATCGCCGACCGCGCCGGGGAGCCGCACCGGAGTCCAGATTCGACCGCCATCGACGGTGTAGAAGGGCTGCCGGTTGAAGGCCGGGGCCCAGACGATGTTCTGTGCATCGTCCGATGCGACCGCGATCGTCCCAAACGACATCCGCCAAGGGTCCTCGTCCTTCGTACCGGGCGGTGTCGGCAAGGTCGGGAACTTGTTCCACTTCCGACCGCCATCGGTGCTGGTGCCCGCCATCACGGCGTTGCCGTCCTCCGAACAGCAGCCCATCCGCGCATCGGAGGCGTTGCTGACGACGAAGCCTGGCTTCGCCGGGGTCCAGTCGAGTTGGGGCACGGTCATCAACGCGCGTTCGCCGGGTGCGAACGTCGTCGAATAGGCGTTCAGATCATCCTTCACGTGGATGCCGAAATCCCAGCCGGCGAAGATCGGCGATCCGCCGGGCGGCTGGATCACGTCGTTGGCGACCAGTTCCTCGATCCCGCGGGTCTGGCTGACCCAATCGAGCGCTCCGGATCCCGGCGGCACGTCGGCATAGAAGACGCCCATGCCAGCCGCGACCCACAGACGGTTCGGTACGACCGGATCGAACATCAGATCCGCAGTGGTGAAGAATGGCGCGTTGGCGACTCGCAGCCAAGGGGGGTCCCCCGCCCCGGCCTTGGCACTGTGCGAAACGCTGTTCCAGGTCTCTCCGCCGTCGCTGCTCGCATAGCCCTGCCCGCCACGATCGACGACGACGATCTGGTCCGCGCGCGGATTGGCGACGACGGCGGCATATTCGCGCACCGTCAGGCCGAGATCCGCGGTCAGATCGCGCCAGCGTCCCTCGCGGTACGACCAGATCGACTTGGTAAGGTCGTCCACGCCGAAGAACGTGCCGCGACGATCGAACGTGCCGCGCTGAAGCGTCAGCGGCTGTATCCCGGGCGCTGGCAACGGCCTGAAGGTCGCGCCGCGATCGGTCGACACGAACATGCCGCTCCCCGACGCCAGCGCGAACAGACGCCCGGTCGGCTTGCCACCGGCAGGACGCTCGAACCAGATCATCGTGCCGGGCGCCTGCACGCCGGCGTCGGGCTTTAGATCCTTGCTGACCGGGACGGAGCCGATATGCGCCCAGTTCGTCCCGCCATCGGTGGACCGCCACAACCCGGTGCCAGGCGTGCCGAGCAACACGACATCGGGATTGGTCGGATCGACCGCCATGAACGGCCCGTGCAGCCGGTATTCGCTGTTCGCGTCCCAGGCGAGCGGAAAGGGATTGCCGGCGTGCGGCTGCGTCCAGTGCTTGCCCGCGTCGTCCGAGCGATACACGCGCCCCTGCAACGCCATGTACAACCGTTGCGCACGCGATGGCGCGACGACGATCTCGTAGGCCCCCGCGGCCGCACCGTTCTGCGTACGGATCGTATCGGGCATCGACGCCGCGGTGACGAGTTGCGCCCAGCGATTGGCACCCGCATCCCAGATATAAGCGCCGTACACGTCGGTACGTGCGACGAAGGTCTTGCCAGTGTCGTCGCTCGACAGTCCTGAAATCATCCCCCCGCCGCCGATCGCGACGTGCTTCCATTGATACGCTTCCGCCGCGACTGGACCGCCAGCTTTGGACAAGGCGGGCGGCGCCGCATGCGCCTCATGATCGCCACCGAACCAGAATGCCGCGAGCCCGGCAGCGAGCGCGAGCAGCATCACGGCGCCCAGGACCCAAGGCCAGCGCCGACGACGGGGCTTGGCGAAATCTTCATAGCGGACGGTACGGCGTACATGTGGTTCCATCGAACTCCCTGCCGATCCCGACCCCGCCCCACGGCGGTCAGTCATGCGTTCGCGTTGCCAGATAGAAGATAGCGATAGGGCTTGTCACGAGATAGCGCCATCCGAGCCGCACCGGTTCGCGCGCCGCACGGTACAGCCATTCCAGCCCGGTCGCCTGCATCCAGTTCGGTGCCCGCGATACGCCGCCGCCATAATGATCGAACAGGCCGCCACAGGTCCGGATCCAGGCGACCCCGCCAAGCAGATGGCGATTCTCGACTGCGAACCGCTCCTGCGCCGGGCTGCCCATCCCGATCCACAGCACGTCGGCGCCCGACGCCCGCACCTTCGCGCAGATGTCCGGTATCGCCTCGGGCGGAAAGAACCCGTTGCGCGTGCCTACCACCTTCAATCCCGGGAAGCGGCTGCGCAGGTGCTGGGCCGCCCTTGCGGCGACGCCGGGACGCGATCCGATGAAGTAGAACCGGATATCGTCGCGCGCAGCAACAGTCGCCGCGTCGAGCAGGAAATCGGTCGTGGCAATGCGCTCGGACAGCGGCTCGCGACACAAGAGTCGACTGGCAAAGACCAGTGGCATCCCGTCGGCGTCGACGATGTCGGCACCATCCATCACCCGGCGGTACCGATCGTCGCGATTATACGCGGCGACCACGCTGCCATTCGCCGAGGTCACGATGCGCGGCACTGCCAGATCTCCGGCACGAGCACGGCGCGTGTCAGCCAGCATGAGTGCGGCCAGTTCGTCGCGACGGAGCCGGGCGATCTTCATGCCCCCGATAGTCGCGGTCCGCACCAGGTCGATATCGACCGCACCAAGCGTCGCATCCACCCCATCGCGATCGAACAGCGGTTCGTCCTTCACCGATCTTGCCCCCGTCGTCTCAATTCTACGGTCGAGGTCTACTCGGACCGTCACCGCCCGCCCCGCACAAAGATGTTCGTGCCGCTATGCGCGGACGACGCAAGGAATGGCAATCCCACACCTAGTAGATCCCCCCACCTCGTCTATCGACTTCAATCGCGAAGACGATAGACGTCGTAGACTTCGTCGCCCGAAGCGGTCCGGAGGACTGCGAGCTTGGTAGTCGCCGCGCGGAACTTGGCGATATCGGCGGGATCCAGCACGAGCGGCCCGAAGGTCCCGCGGTCGATCACCCGTCGCGCGTCCACGCCGTCCAGGGACGTCGCCAGCAGGATTACTACCGGGCGATCGGTCGTCGCGGCAATGCGCCGCGCGGTTGCGAGCAGACGCCCGGGCGACATTGCGGCGGTCTCCACGCGCTTCATCGGCACGAGCGGCGTGAAACGATCGCCGCGAACCGACCAGGTCGGGTTGGAAGCGTAATAGGGCAGGCTTTCGATCAGGAAATCGGGGTCCGCAATCACTACGGCCCGCGCTAGACCTTGCCCGGCCAGCAGCACGGCCAGTGCTTTGGCTTCGCTCTGCGGTTGCGACTTCGCGGCCTGAACGATCGCACGCGCAGTTGCCGGAAGCTGGGCCGCAAGCAGCGCGAGGAACGCGACCCGGCCGACGCGTTCGGCACGGCGTGCGAGCGGACCATCGCGCTGGCCGCCGAACCCCGTCGCCGTCAGCCAGTGCAGTATGACGAGAAAGACGATCAGCAGGGCAACGTGACGGTAATGTCCGGGGTAGACGAACACGAAGAGGAGTTGCAGGCCGCCCGTCGCCGCGATCGCCGCGGCCAGTGCCGCGGGACGCCGTGCGAACGCCGCCACGCTTCCCGTCACCAGCAGTGCCGCGACGATCACGACCGGCAGGCTGGCGTTGAAATTCCCGAATATCCGCTGGAACTCCATGCCGGGTATCAGGTGGACGAAGGTCTGGCCCAACGTCCGCCGTGCCGCAGCGGGCGCGTCCTCGACCGACGGATAGACCGACACGAACGACAGCAGTGCGCCAGCCGCCAGCAGTATCATGTTGGCAAGCCACCACCGCTTGGCCCGGCTCCACGTCACGCCCTCGCTCGCTATCAGGTCGCCCAGCCAGAATATCCCGAACGCACCGGCCAGCACGACCGAATGGACATTGGCATTGCAGAGCAGGAACAGCAGGCCGCCAAGCACCACGCCGCGCTCGCGCCAGCGCGGATACGCCCACGCGATCAGCAGCAGGAGGAGCATCGCGAGACCGTAGTTCCGCGCCATCACGACATAGTCGTAGGTCGCGAAACTGCCGAACAGCGTCAGGGTCATCACCGGCAGCGACAACCTGGCAACGAACACGAGTATTGCGGCACTCGCGATGCCGATCGCGAGTGCCAGACCGGGGAGGACCAGCTTGGTTGCGAACAGATCCCCACCAAGGCGCAACACCACGTGCCATAGCAGCGGGTGACCGTATCCCCGCGCCTGCGCCGGCATGTCCCAGATCGTCTCGCCCTGCATTGCCAGGCTCAGCGCCCGAACCTCGTCGCGCCACATCACATGGTTCGCAACGAGCACGAGGACGAGCGATACCCATGCGAGGAAGATCGCCGAGCGGAGAGGCCACCCCGCCCCCGACAATCGCGTTCCGTCCTCAACGTCCGCAAACACGCGGTCGATCAGTCCGGAAAGCCTCCGCACCATCAACGCCGCACCGTCCGGATAGCCCCCCTTACAGGGCCCCGGACCGGTGCCCGGACCGGGTCGCGCCGCGATCGCCGCAAAAGCCGTGTCATCTTCTGCCGCAGACCGTGGTGCGCGCCGGCACTCGCGTTGGACTGGCGATACGTGATGGCGATCGCGATCAGCAGGAACACCTGCACCATCGATGCCGCGTTGAGCAGGGAGGATTCGGCGAGGTTGTGACCGATGCAGAAGATGATCATCGCGAGCAGCAGCGACCGGCGTGGCTTGGCGATCGACTGGCTCAGCAACAGCCGGATCAGCGGCCAGACGATGAGCGCGATCACTGCAAGGACCAGCCCCGGCAGGCCGATCGTCACCAGCAGGTCGAGAAAGCCGTTATGGCCGTGCGCCGCATAGATCGCCACCCAGCCGCTGGTCAGCGTCCAGATCGGGCTGTCCGCGCCGATCTGCCAGAACGAACTGAAGCCGGCCCCCGTCCAGAGATGTTCGCTCGCATATTCCAGCAACAGCGGCCAGATCGCGCCGCGCCCGGTCAGCGCGCCGGGATCGTTGAGGATATCGGTCAGCACCGTGATATTGGTGAACACGATCTCCGCCACGAGGCCGGCGACGATCAACAGGACGATCCCCAGCACGACGCGGTAGTTCGCATCATAGGGTCGGATCGCGAGGCCCGCGACCAGCGCCATGACAAGCGAGATCTCGGACGTGCTGGAATGCGTGTAGTATAGGAAGGTCGCCGACAGCGCGATCACCAGCACGGAGACGATACGCGGGAACTGTCGGTTGTCGAACGTGAACAGCAGGATCGTGAACGCGCACGCCGCGCCCGCCACGTTCTTGTGCGGGATGATCCCGCGCCAGTCGCCGACCACCGACGATTCCTCGCCGAACACCTCGGTATGAATTCCGTACGGACTGAAGAACACCATCAGGAAGTTGATCGCCAGCAGGATCAACAATGCATAGCGGACGATCCTGAGCGTTCGCTCGGGGCCCAGGTCATCGACCTGCCGAAACGTCACCCACACAACGAGCGCGGTCAGCGTGATGCGGCGAAACGAGATCGCCGGCGCGATCGCCCACGAGACCGACAAATAGCAATACGCCAGCAGGATCGCGAGCCCGATCGGCACGCAGAACAGTTCGCGCTTGCTCGGCATGCCGCTTGCGATCAGCAGCGCGAGGAAAATGACGATGTGCAGCACCTGATTGGCCGCATCCCCCTCGCCGATCTGTCCGCGAAACGCCCATTCCTGGACCGGCGACGTGCCGATCAGCACCAGCCACATGAAGACCGCAAAGCAGATATTGGCAACGATGTACCGCCGTCGCGCGCGTGCGGACGACGACCGCACCATGCCCGATTGGCGTCGCTGCACCGCGGAGATCGTCGTCGCCATGGCCGTGTTCCTATCGCGCCGGCGCGGCGGGGACCAGTACCGCCTCGTACCGATCGAGCATCCGCGCATTCGACACCGTCTTGCCGAGCTTCGCCGCGAGCGCCTCCCAATGCAACCGTGACGCGGGATCGTCCTGCAATTCCCGAAGAACCACCGCCAGCGCCGCCGGATCGTCAAGCGCGACGACGATCCCGCAGCGCGTCCCGTCCGGCGCAGTGACACCCTCGACTTGCACCGGCACGTCCGACACGACCAGCGGCAGCCCGAGCCGCGCCGCCTCGATCAACGCCAGGCTGTGCCCCTCGTAGCGGCTGACCTGGACGAAGACGTCGGCGCGGGCAGCCTTGGCGAGTGCGGCGTCGCGCGGGATCAGGCCGGCGAAGGTCACGCGATCGCCGAGGCCAAGGTCCGCGACGAGCATGCGCAGCGACGCTTCGTCCTCGCCGCCGCCGACGATCTCCAGATCCGCGCCCGGCACTTCGACCATCGCGCGGATCAGCACCGGATAGTTCTTCTGGTAGGACAGCCGCCCCAGCGCGACGACACGCAACCGATCGCCCCCCGCCTTTGCCCGCGGCAAGGCATCGAGGACCCGTTCGACCCGCTCCGACAGCGCGTTGTGGATCGTGAGCGTCCGCGCGCGGTAGGTGGCGGGCTTGTGCGCCAGCGTCGCGCCGACCGCGTCCGACACGCTGATGATCCCCGCGACACACGGCAAACTGCCGGTCCAGCCGTCGATCCGGTCGAGCAGGCGGTTATGCGTATCGGTCGGCGAGTGATGCGACAGGAACACGCGGGTGCGCACGCGCGCGATCGTCACCGCGAGCGGGAGCAGCACGTTGGCGGCAGGCATCGCCGATACGACCGCAGCGGGTCGCTCGCGGCGCAGATAGTGGACCAGCGCCGCGAACGTCCGGACCGCGCCGATCACCGATCGCGGGCGGGCGTCGACGACATGGTGCCAGACCGCCATGTCGACGCCTTCGCCCTCCGCATCGGCCGGCGGATAGAGGACGAAGCGCTTTACCGGATGGCCGCGCGCGATCAGTCCCTCGGCGATGTCATCCCAGAGTTCGCGCAAGCCGCCGGCCGTCGAATGCGTCATCGTAAAATGGATAGCGCCAGTTCGGGTCGTCATGCCGGCCCGTCCAGCGCGGAGACGGTGTGCGCCGACAGCCATACACGATCCTCGGCATCGTCGCGCACCCAGCGATCGATCATCTCGCCCCATTTCACAGGGTTCTGCATCCGGTGCCACGCCGCTGCCGACCCTTGCGACACCCGCGCATACAGTGTCGGATCGGTCACCAGCCGCGCGATCGCATCCGCCAACGCGCGTGGCTTGCCGGCCGCGAACACCAGCGCGCTCACGCCATCCTCCAGATGCCCGTCGAACATCGGATGGTCCGACGCGATCACCGGCGTGCGCGACGCGAGCCCCTCGAACAGCGTCAGCGGCAGGCCTTCGGGAAAATTGTGACGGCTGGGGACGATCACCGCATCGGCGCCTTGCATCATCGCCGGGATCGCGCCGTTCGGGACGAGCCCGAGGAACCGGACGCGGTCGGCGACGCCGAGGCGTGTCGCCAGCGCCGCGAACTTGTCGGTTGCGCCCAGACCCGCGACGTCGAGCCGGACGTCGAGGCGGTCCTTCAGCAGTGCCACCGCGCGGACCAGGTCGCCGACACCCTTCTTCGCGCTGATCGAGCCGACGAACAGCAGCGTGATGGGCGGTCCCGACGCGCGCGTCTTGCAGGGCTGTGTCTCGGGCGTGCGATCATGCGGGAAATCCCACGCCAGCACCTTGTCCGCGCGCAAACCGATCCCGACCAGCGCCCGCGCGGCATTGGCGCCGTGATTGGCGACCAGCGTCACGCGGCGATCGTTGAGCAGCTTCGGCAGCCGCCTGAACCGGACCCAGCGATAATAGGGATTGGCGAACGAATCGGCCATGATGACGCCCAGCCGGACGTCGTGCTCCAGTCCCCAGCGGATCAAATGCAGCATCGGCCCGAACACGATCAGGTGGGTCGGCGCGAACTGCTCGATCAACGCCAGTACCGGCGCGGGATCCTGGTCCGGATTGGTATCCGCGCCGATCACCGTCACGCCGCTGTCGAGCGTCTCCCAATAGGACGGCGCGAGCGAGCACAGGAACCCGACCGCCTCGTGCTCTGCCCGCCACGCGGCGAGCTGGTCGAGGACATAGCCGTGGCCGTAATAGGTCTCGCCCCCGGTGGCGCGGCGCAGGCGGTCGGCCTCGCGGTAGTCGCCCGAATAATGCACGATCAGCAGCCGCGTCATCCGATCCTCCCAAGGCCCGCGAGCGGCGTGCCGAACCCGAGCTGCCAGCGGACCGCGAGCATCACCGCGAACACCGCGCAGGCCGCCCCGATCGCCAGCGCGTCCTGCCGCCAGAAGCTCATCCGCACGCGGTGCAGGCCGACTGCGATATAGCCATATTGCAGCAGCTCGGTGACCGCGACCGCGACGACCGCGCCCGGAAAGCCCGCGAGCCGGTGGCCGGTCGGCAGCAACACCGCGAGCGTTACCAGCCGCATCATGTTGGCGACGCTCGCATAGAAGGGCCGCCCCGCGCTGAGCAGCAACGCCTCGTTGAGGTTGGACAATACCGCGAACACCGCGCCGCCGAGCAACACCGACAGCATCCAGCTCGCCGCCTGGTAACGCGGATCGTAGATCATCAGGATCAGCCCGTCCGCTACCGACGCCGCCAGCGCGAGCGCCGCGCAGACGCCGAGCGTGAACACCGCGCGCGAGCCCGCGATCGCCCCCATCTGCCCCGCCCGGTCGCTTTCGGAGACGCTAGCCAACGCGGGGAAGATGATCTGATAGCTCATCCGCCGCGCGAGCGTGGTCGGCAGCTCGGCGATCGCGCGCGCAATGCCGTAGATGCCGAGCAGCGCGAGCGGCGCGACGCGGCCGAGATACAGCCGGTCGAGATTGGTCGCGGCGTACATCACCAGCGAGGTGATCGCGATCCACTTGCCGAAATGGACGATCCGCCGGACGATTTCGCGATCGAAGCGGAGGCGCTGGCCGGGGTCAGGCAGCAGATAGCTCAGCGCCGAGCGGATCGCGACCGCGAGGACGAGGCCGATGACCGGTGCCCAGACCGAGCGCAGCCACGCCGCCAGCGCGACCTGCACCGCGAACGCCAGCGCCTCGCACGACAATTCGAACAGGTTGCGGCGGCGGACCTCCATCTGCTTGACCAACACGAAGATCGCGGTCGAGTGTGCGCCGCCGATCATCGGCGACAGCGCCGCGACCAGGAAGATGCGGACGTCGATGCCGTAGGCGTGCGCGAGGAACGGCGCGGCGATCAGGAAGACCAGGCTCAACAGCACGCCGCGCAGCAGTTGCAGCGTCCAGGCAGTGTCGCGGAACTGGCGGTCGAGCCCGTCGCGGTGGTGGATGATGTTCTGCTCGATCCCGACATCGGTCAGCAATTCGACGCCGAGCCGGATCGCGTTGACCACCACCATCACGCCGAGGATCTCGGGCGCGAGCAGATAGGCGAGGACGATGTTGAGCCCGAACTTGAGCCCGGCGGACACGACGAAGGTGCCCGCGGTCCAGACGAACTTGCCGAGATAGCCGGACGCGGTGCTCATCGCTCCGGCGCGGACAGGTCGCGCGCGGCAACGGGCGCATCGGCGGGGCGGCGGGCGCGGACGAGGCCCTGGAGCATGCCGATCGCAATCACGTTCCACGTCACCAGCGAGTATATCCCGACCCGCAGGCTCCGGCGGCGCATCGTCAGGAACGCCAACGGCAGCAGCAGGATCGTGAGCAGGGCGATACCCTGTCCCAATGCCAGCGCGACGAGCATTGCCAGCCACCAGCCATAGACGATCACGCTGTAGCGCAACTGGGCGAACCCGCGCAGGACCTGCGACCAGTGCGGCCGCCCCCAGGCGGCGCGGATCACTTCGCCCGGACCGCCGGCATAGCCGGTGCGCAACCGTCGCCACATCAGCTGGTAGCCGCCGGTCGCGTGGCCGTGATGCTCGACCGCGGGGACATTGATCCGCGCCAGCCGCCAGCCGTCCGCGCGCAGCCGGGCGCCGAGCTCGTATTCCTCGAACGCGTGGAGGTTGCGGTCGGCGAAATGCCCGACGCGCTGCACCGCGGCGACGCGGTACAGCCCGCCGCAATCGAGCCGGTCGACATCCCCCGCCACCGCGCTTCCCTTCACGCGATCGTTGCGCGCGCGGAGTTCGAATTCGATGCTGTCGGTGTTGACCTCGCGCACGCGGCCTCCGACCGCAGCGTGACGGGGGTTCGCCTCGAGGAACGCGATGCCTGCTTCGAGGAAATGCGGGTCGAGGACCATGTCGCCGTCGAGCAGGTAGAAATACTGGATGCCGGGGGTCTCGGAGGCGGCCTGGAATGCGAGCTGTGCCCCCGTGCCGCAGGACCGCTCGGCAGGATCGGCGAGTTGCGCGATCCGCGTGCCGGGATGTGACTGCGCCAACGCTATCGTGGCGTCGGACGACCCGCTGTCCGCGAGCACGACCAGCCCGCCGCCGACGCGGTCGAGCGCGGCGCGCGCGCTGCCGATCGCGGCGTCAATGTGCGCCGCCTCGTTCAGCGCCTTGATCCCGACTGCGACCGTCACTCTGCCCCCGTATCCCCACGCGAGCGATAGCGTGCCAGATACGCGGACGCCATCGCCTCCGGGCTGAAACTGTGGGCGAGGTCTGCGCCGTAACGTGCGGCAGTGACGCGTACGGCCGCGGGATCGTCGATGACAGCCGCCAGTTGCGCGCCGATCCCCGCGACGTCGTCGACCGCGGCCTTGAACGGATAGTCGGCCGGGATCGCTTCATCGAGGCCTGGAGCGTCGGTGGTCACCAGCGCGATACCTGCCATCAATACCTCGAGCGGGAGCAGCGCGAACCCTTCGAACCGCGACGGCAACAGGACCGCGTCATACTCTTGCAGGCGTTCGGACAAGCGCTCGATCGGCGCGGTCATCCGGACGTCCCAGCCCGCCAGGCCCTTCGCTAATCCTTGCGTCACCAAGTCCCGCATCGCGCCTGAGCCGGCTATCGTCACCACGACGTCGCGGCGCGTCGTCCGCGCGTGTGCCTCTCGGAGGATGGCAGGCAACAGGTCGGCGCCCTTCTGATGAACGAGCCGCCCCGCGAACAGCAGGCGTACCGGGCCCTCTTCCCGCCCGATCGGAGACGCCGCCGGTGGCGACACGCCGTTGTAGATGACGTCGGCGAGCGGCCGGCGGCCGCACGTGACGATCGCCGCGTCGGCATTGGCGGCGTTGCGTGACACAGCCACCGCGTCGCCCATGGCGAGCCGCTGCGTCACCCATCGACCGATGCCGCCCCAGGCGATCCACAACTCGCTGTTGTGGACGGTGCGCAGCAACGGCGTGCGGCGGACGCGACGCGAGATCAGGCCCGCCACCGCCAGCGTCAGCTCCGGTATCTCGGTATGGACATGGATCAGGTCGGGCCGCTGCTCGGCGACCGCGCGAGCGAGCGACCGCGCAGCGAAGACCACGCCGCCCGACTTGAACCCGCGGTCCGTGCCGAACCGGAACGGCACGCCCCAACGCGCCAGCCGCTCGGCCATGTCCTGCCCGACCTTGCTCAGCGGCGACTGGCGCAGCACCGCAAACAGCGAGAACTCGACCCGGTCGCGCAAGACATCGATCAACCCCAGTGCGACGTTCTCGGCACCGCCCATGTCGAGATGCGTGATGACGTGCATCACCCGAAGGCGCGGCGCACCCGCCGCTTGCGAAGGCTCGTCGTTCGTACCCGTCACCAGATGATCCGCCCCCCGCCGCCATCTGCGCGTAGCAACGCCCGGCAGGCGCGTCCATGCCGGCCCTAGCGGCATGCCGCCACCCGCTATAGACCGACCGCGCAAGTGGGGGCGTCGGTACAGGTGAGCGAGAGCATAGCGACAGGGTCGGCCGCAACCGCAGGCGCGCGAACGTCGGCGCCGCAGGACGGACGCGCGCTCAGCTATCGGCCGGATATCGACGGGCTGCGGGCACTCGCGATCCTGCCCATCCTGCTCCTGCACTGCGGCGTGACCCGGTTGCGGGGCGGGTTCGTCGGGGTCGACATCTTCTTCGTGATCTCCGGCTTCCTGATCACCGCGATCATGGTGCGCGACATCGCCGACGGGCGCTTCTCGATCGCGCGCTTCTATCGCCACCGGATCGTCCGCATCCTGCCTGCGCTGCTCGTGATGATGACCGTCACGCTCGCGATCGGCTGCGTGCTCCTGCTGCCCAACCAGTTGCGCGATCTCGGGCGTAGTGCGGCGGCGACCAGCGTGTTCGGGTCGAACGTCTATTTCTACCTGACGTCGGACTATTTCGCGGCGGCGTCCGATGCCAAGCCGCTCGTCCATACCTGGTCGCTGGCGGTGGAGGAGCAGTTCTACCTGCTCTACCCTCTGTTGCTCTGGTCTCTCCGGAGGCTATCGCGCCAACGTCTCGCGCAGGTGATCGCCGGCCTAGCACTCGTCTCGTTCGCGATCGGCGGGTGGCTGGCGACGACCTATCCCTCTGCCGCCTTCTTCCTGCTGCCCGCGAGAATCTGGGAATTGTCGCTCGGTGCACTAGTCGCGCTCGGCGCCGTACCGACGATCGCGCACCGATCGATCCGGGCGGCCCTGTGCATTCTCGCGATCGCAGTGATCGCCGCAAGTTGCATCGCGATCAGCAGCGGCTGGCCGTTTCCCGTTCCCTTCGCGCTGCCCCCAGCGGTCGCTGCAGCGGTGTTGCTGGCGTATGGCGGAGAAGGTCCGACGGCACGACTGCTCGGCGCGTGGCCGCTGCGGGCGATCGGATTGATCTCCTATTCGGCCTATCTCTGGCATCGCCCGATCATCGCCTTCTACCAGATCCGCCATGGCTCGACGCTCGCGCCGGTCGAGACGATCGGGCTGCTCGGCGCATCGCTCGGTGCGGCATGGCTGAGCTTTGCGCTCGTCGAGCGTCCAGCCAGCCAGCGTTGGCGCAGCGGATCGGGGCTCGTCCCGCATGGAGCCGCGGTCGTGCTACTCGCGGCGATGGCGATCGCCGGGTTGACGATCGCCGCCAAGGCCGACGACATCCGACCACTCTCGCCGCGTCAAGCGTTGGCCGCTAGCTATCTCGGCTGGGACTCGACGGAGGCAGGCAAACGCCAATTCAGCACGGATCGCTGCTTCGTCTTGCCGACCGGCCGCGGCTTCTCGCCCGATTGCCTGCGGTTGTCGGCGACCAAGCCCAACATCGCACTGTTCGGCGACAGCCACGGTGCGCATTTCTCGGAAGCGCTGCACACGCTGCTGCCGGGCGCGAACCTCATCCAGGCGACGGCGGCCGGGTGTCGGCCGCTGCTCCACGGCAAAGGCCTGCCGACCTGTCGCACGACCATGGACACCGCGTTCGACACGCTGGATTTCGCGCGGATCGATACGGTCGTCCTGTCAGCACGGTGGCTCGACTTCGAACAACCGGCGTTGCTCGACACGATCCGCTGGCTGCGCAGCCGGGGTACTACCGTCCTCGTGATCGGCCCCTCGGTCGAATACGACGCGGATCTCCCCGCGCTGATCGTACGCTCCGAGCAAGCGACAGGGGCCCGCTTGGCCGACCGCTTCCGCCTTCCCGATCGGATCACTCTCGACCGGACGATGGCAGGCCCGGTACGCGCGGCGGGCGCCGCCTATGCCTCGGCGATCGAACCCGAATGCACGGGCACGACATGCCGGTTGACCACCGCCGACGGTACGCCGCTGCATTTCGACCATTCGCACTTCACGCCGGCGGGGGCGCAGCAAACGCTCGCGGCGATCCTCGCCCGGCATCCGGTCACTCGGCGCCGCCCGCGGTAAGTACCGGGCGATGCTTGCGCTTGCGTCGGCGGAGCTCGCGCATCACGTCGTCGCCCGCCTGTTTGGATGGCGCCACCCGCTTTTCGTCCATCGTGCAGTAGTGCGCCAACGCAACCGCGAAGAAGAAGAC
Source organism: Sphingomonas sp. OK281 (assembly GCF_900115295.1). Classification (GTDB taxonomy): domain Bacteria; phylum Pseudomonadota; class Alphaproteobacteria; order Sphingomonadales; family Sphingomonadaceae; genus Sphingomonas. The sequence continues at coordinate 401,764 of NZ_FOVZ01000004.1, forward strand.
CGTGCTGACGATGCCGTCACGCTCGAACAGGCCGCTTTCGGTGATGTTGTGGCCGATGCAGAACATCAGCATCGCCGCGATCAGTGCCCCGCGCCCCTTCGCAATGTTCTCGCTTGCGAGCAGCTTGGCCAACGGCCAGACCGCCATAGCAAATACCATCAGAAGCACGCCCGGTATGCCGACTGTCACCAGCTGGTCGATATAGCCGGAATGGCCGACCGTGATTTTGGTTACATACCCCTGCCCGTATTCGAAGACCGGGCTGCCGGACTCGATGTTCCAGAACGACCCGAAGCCGGCGCCCAACATCGGATGATCGCCTGCATAATTCAGCAGCGCGGCCCAAATCTGGCCACGTCCGGTAAACGCCTTCGGCTGAAGGAAATTCGACTGGACCATGTCCGCATAGGCACTGGTCAGGAACCATACGACCGAGCCGACAATCATCAGGATCGGTATAATGTAACGGCGTAGTCGAATGCTGACTGTCTCGAAAACGACTCCGCCGATCGAGGCCAGCACTACCATGCCTCCCGAAGTCTTCGACTGCGATCGAAACAAGAAATAGGCGGCGATCACGATGGCAAAAATTCGGATCGTCAGCCGTATCCGCTTTGCATCGAACAGGAACATGACGATGCACAATGCGCAAACGGCACCGGCGAAGTTCTTGTGTCCCAGAAAGCCACGCCAGTTGCCAATAAGCGCGGTCGCCATATCTTCGCCAGTCATGTGAACGCCGACCATGGGGTCCAACTTGACGACGACATACGAGATCAGCACCGTCGCCAGCAGCGCATAGCGCAGGATATCCACCGTCAGCTGATACCCGCCATGTCGCACCAGGCTGAACACCATCCACGCGACCAATGTCGTCAGCAGGACGCGACGAAACGCCGTGCCGGGGTCGATCGCCCAACTCAGGCTGATCCAGCACCAGGCGAACGCCACCAGCAGAGGCCATGACAGCGCGACCATCGACCGAGGCGTCACCGACGGACGAATAGCAAAGATCGTGCCGGCCAGGATCGCAAGATACGCGATCTGGCGGACGATGCTGCCTTCGCCGGACTCGCCGCCCTCGACGTTGGTCATGATCGGCCCGAGCATGACCAGAGCTACCAGCGCGATGATCGCGATCCGGAGCGGCATCAACCCGTCGCCCAGATTGCGCGCGATCGCACCGATGCCCGGTCCACCATCCCCACTGCGTTCGCGGCGCCCGTCGCGCGCCGCGCCGCGCGCGATCAGCCAGTCGCTTCCCGAATAGGCCGGGCTTCCGGAAGCTGGATCGGCGTTGTCGTGGCTGGAAACCATGCGGACACATCTCTCGATAGAACAGGTCGCGACCGTCGACGCACCGGACGATGCACAAGATCGTCCGCAGCATTTCTATCCAGCGGGAGGACATGCGTCCAGCGTCGCGCATCGCGGCAAGTATCCATCCCGCATCCCGCACGCTGGAACTTCGTCGCAGACGTACTCACTTTGTTCACGGCGCGGACTTTAATCTGAAGCAATCGAAATGAACCCTTCTGTCCATGCACGGGGTTCCAATGTCGTTTTTTACAACTTATTGGTCCTTTTAGCCTTGCGAACGGTTGAACCCGTTGTCGCACGTCGTTACGGCGTCCGTAGACAATGGAGTACGACATGGCCGAAGATACCACCGACCTGAATGCGGTCGAACTGGCAACCGAACTGACGATTGCTTGGCTCGGCAACCCAAATACACGTAGTTCGGCCGATGACGTCCCCGCGTTTCTCGGCAAGATGCATGAGACCGTGTCTGCATTGCTCGGCACATCGACCGAAGCCGCCCCCGCCGAAGCTGCGACCGAATACACGCCTGCCGTAACGGCACGCAAGTCGCTCGCGTCGAAGGATCACATCATCTCGATGATCGACGGCAAGTCGTACAAGACTTTGCGTCGCCACCTCGCGACCCATGGCATGACTCCTGCCGAATATCGCGAACGCTATGGCCTGAAGGCCGACTATCCGATGGTTGCCGAGAACTACTCGGAAAGCCGTCGTGCGATGGCGAAGAAGATCGGCCTGGGTCGCAAGCCCGGCGCGCGCAAGACCGATGCTGCCCCTGCCCAGGGCGCTGCGGCGACGCGTAAGCGCAAACCGGAAGCCGCCGCTGCCGAATAAGCAGTCGCGTTTACGGCAAGATACAAAAGGACCGGCGTCGCAAGACCCCGGTCCTTTTTCGTCAAATTAGCCTTTGCTTGGTGATAACGACTGCCGGCAATGACGGCGCGGCGGGCAAAATTGCCAAGTCGTCCTACGGCGCGTGTCCCTATTTGCCGAACGCCCCGCGCCGATACAGTAAGGTGATCGCGACGCGGCGGTTGCGCGGGTCGGCGGGGTCCTTGACGATCAGCGGCTCGCGGTCGGCGACGCCTTCGATCCGCTCGAAGCGTTGCTCGGGCGTGCCACCCGACAACAACCGCCGCCGCGTCGCCTCGGCGCGACCGGACGACAGCATCCAGTTGTTCATCGCGCGCGGGTCGCCATACGGGACGCTGTCGGTATGGCCGCGGATCATGATCGGGTTCTGCATGCCCTGTACCGAGCCTGCGATCATGCCGATCAACGCCGACGCTTCCGGATCGAGCGCAGTCGTGCCGAGCGCGAACATCGAGTAATCCGCATCGTCGACCAGATCGATCCGCATCCCGTCCTGCGTCGGCACGAAGCGGACATGGTTCTGCAGGCGCGACAGTTTCGCATTGCCCGACATCTCGCCAAGCACGCGCCGACGCAGCGCCTGGAAGTTCTTCTGGTCTTCCTTGGTCAGCGCATCGCGGCTTTTCAGCGAACCCTTGGGCCCCGTCCCCGCCGATGGCCCACCGAGCCCCGCATCGGGAATCGCAAGCTGCGCCATGCTGGTCTGGCCCGGCTTCGGCCCAATCCGATTCTTGTCGAGGATCGATTCGCCGCCGAACAGCCCGCCGCCGCCGATGCCGAGCGAGCGCGTGTTGAGGATGGTCGGCGCGAAGTAATCGGCGATGCCCTTGCGCTGTTTCTCGGTGGTCGCGCCGACGATCCACAACAGCAGGAAGAACGCCATCATCGCGGTCACGAAATCGGCATACGCGACTTTCCACGCGCCGCCGTGATGGCCGCCATGCGCCTCGATATAGATCTTCTTGACGATGACCTTGGGCGGCTGATTCGTCCCATGAGGCGCGCGCGCGGCCACGACGTTACTTGCCCCTCAGCCCGTCGAAGACTTCGGCGAAGCCCGGCTGGTTCTTGTGCGCGATGCCCGAGCGTGCGGCCTCGATCACCAGCGGCTGCGGGTGGCCGTGCAGCGAGGCGATAATGATCTGCTTCACGACGTCGTAGATCGACGCATCGGCATCGAGCACCTGCTTCAGCCGGTTCGCGAGCGGCGCGACGATGCCGTAGGCGAGCAGCACGCCCATGAACGTGCCGACTAGCGCCGAACCGATCATCGCACCCAGGATCGACGGCGGCTTGTCGATCGAGCCCATCGTCTTCACCACGCCGAGCACCGCCGCGACGATGCCGAGCGCGGGCAGCGCGTCGGCGAGGCTGGCGAGCGTGCCGTGCGCCGCCTCTTCCTCGTGGTGGTGCGTCTTGATCGAGTGGTCCATCACCTCCTCGACCGCATGCACGTCGAGCGTCCCCGACGACACTACGACCAAGCGCAGCGTATCGGCGATCAGGTTGACGAGCGCCTTGTCCTTCAGGAGCTTCGGATATTCGGCGAATACGGCCGAGGACTGCGGATCCTCGACATGCGGCTCGAGCGCGATCGGCCCGTCCATCCGCAGCATCTTCATCAGCTTGCTGACGAGGAAGATGACGTCGAGATAGTCCTGCTTCTTGTACTTGGGCCCCTTGAAGACCTTGCCCAGGCCAGCGCCGAGCCCCTTCAGCTCCTTGCCCGAATTGCCGATGATCAGCGCGCCGGCGGCGGCACCGCCGATGATCAGCATCTCGTGCGGGATCGCCTCCATGACGGGGCCGAGCGCGCCGCCGGTGAACGCGAATCCGCCAAACACCATGACGAGCAGGACGACGATGCCGATGACCGGAAACATGGTGTTCGAAATTCCCCCAGGGCCGGTGGCGGCTCTTGCGTCGCCACAGAATTAACCGCCTTTGGTAGCCAACCGGTTACCAAGACGACGTCGAGCGCGATTAAATTCGGATCAGCGCAGATAATCGAACAGCGACAGCGCCGAGAGCTTCGAGAAGCTCGCCTGCGTTGCCGACAGGATCGTCATCGTCTTCTGCAACTCGACCACCGTCGTGGTGATGTCGGTATCCTCGAGACCCGACCGGGTCGCCTCGCGGTCGGCAGCGACATCGGTCAGCCGCGATGCCTCCAGATCGACGCGCGCGGCGCGAGCCCCGAGCGAGGCCTGCACCGCGGACACCTGGTCCGACGCCGCGCCGATATCGGCGAGCGACGTGTCGAGCGAACTCGCCTTGAAATCGTCCGACTGCAACGCGGTCGCGATCGCCGAGAGCATGGCGAGCGTGTTCGTACCGCCTTCGATGCTGCCATCGGGCTTGGTCTTGCCGCCGACGGTGAAGATGCGCGCGGCGGTTTCGTTCGCCTGGACGCTCTGGCCATCGCCGATCGGGATACCCGAGACCGGCTTGGCGGCGAGCGCGTAGCTGCCGTCGGTCGCCACGGCGGGCGCGCCGTCCGCCCCGCCGAACAGCGCTTGGCCCCGAGCGTCCTTCGCATTGGCGAGATTGGTCAGCGTCGTGACGAGGCCGGCGATCTGCTCGCCGATCGCCTTGCGGTTCGCGGCGTTCAGCGTGCCGGTCTTTGCCTGCGTCACAAGTTCGGTCGCGCTCTGGAGCTGGTCGGTGATCGCGGTGAGGCTGGTATCGCCCTGTTTCAGCACCGATTCGGCGGTGCCGAGATTGGCGACATAGGCCTTGTCGTCGACGGTCGCGCGCTTGAGCCCGGCGAGCCGCTGATACGCGGCGCTGTCCGACGACGGCGCCGACAGCTTGGTGCCGGTCGAGATTTGCGACTGGAGCGAATCCGCCTTCGCGCCGAGCGCGTTGATCGACGACGAGGAGCGATCATAGAAGAGGCTGGTGGCGATCTGCATGCGCGTTACCGTAGATCGAGGATGGTCTGGAGCGTGTCCCGCGCGGTCTGGATCACGCGGCTCGACGCCTGATAGGCCTGCTGGAAGCGGAGCAGGTCGACCGCTTCGCTATCGAGATCGACGCCCGACGCGGACGCGAGCGAGCTGACCGCGCCGTCGCGGATCGCGCTCTGCGCATCGGCCACGACCTTGCGCTGTTCGAGCGCGGCGGCGTTGCCGGCGATCAGCGTGGTGTTGCGCGTCTCGAAGGCGCCGCTGCTGCGGACCGCCTGCAACGCGGAGAGATTGGAGGCGTCGCGCTTGCCACCGGTCGCACTCGCGGCGGCGATCCCGCGACCATCCGTGAGCGCGACGGAAATATCGGTCGGCGTGCCGCCGGTCGCGAACAGCGCCGCACCTGCATTGCCGTCGAGATCGCGGCCTTGCGCCTGCACCGCGTTGACCTGAGTCGTGAAGTCGATGGCGATGGCGTTGAGCGAGCCGCGCGCCGTGGCGATCCGCTGCGCGCCCTCCGCAAAGCCGGCGAGCGCGCCGCCGGTCGGCGACAGCGCGGAGGTGACGTTGTCGCGCGTGACCGCGAACTGTACCGCGCCCTCGTCGTTGCGCGCATAGGATGCCTGCGCGCTCTCTCCGCCCGCGACGAACACCGAGCCTGCTGCGCCGCCGAGCCGAACGGTCGTCCGCCCGAGATCGTCGAACGACGTGGCGATGTCGGTGATCGTGCTCATCTGTTCGAGCATCTGGTCGCGCTGGTCGGCAAGCTGCGCCGCGGTCGACGATCCGGGTGACGTGCGCGCGATGCCGTCGTTGATCTTGGCGAGCGCGGTGCCGAGCGAATTGAGCGACTGCACGGCTTGCGATGCGGTCGAATCGAGATCGGCGGACGCGGTATCGAGCGCTTGCCCGGTCGCGGTGAACGCCGCCGCCGCCGTGCCGGCGGATTCGAGCATCACCGCGCGCGCCGGCTCCGAGGTCGGATCGGCCGCGAGTTTCTGCGCCGAGGTAAAGAAGCTGGTGAGCCGGTCGCCGAGCTGGTTGTCGCTCAGCGCGGTCTCGATCCGGTTCATCCAGGTCACGCCGGCTTCGGTCTTCGCCAGATCCGTGCCCGCCGAGCGGACCGCCTGCGACCGGTAGGCGTCGGCGCTGCGGCCGATCCCGGTAACCGTCACGCCGTTGCTGCTGACCGACTTTTGCGCGTTCAGCCCGCCATTGACCGACGACACTTCGGAAAGCGTCGTCGTCCGCCGGGTATAGCCCGCATTGCCGGTGTTCGCGATGTTCTCCGACACCGTGGACAGCGCGGTCTGATACGCGCGCACGCCCGAAGCGCCGATCGAAAGGAGATCGCTCATGGCGGCGAGTCTGCCGCAGCCTGGTTAAGATCGGATTGAGACTTGGCGAGAAAATCGGTCATCGCCTTGCCGATGCCGAGCGGCGTGTGCTCGGCCATCGACTTCGCGATCAGCCCGTCCTGCATGTCGGTGAAGGTGTCGATCGCCTTCGAATCGAACAGCGGGTCGGCCAGTTTCGCCTGGCGCATGCTCTTCAGCATCATGCCGGTGAAGACCGCCTCGAACTTCTGCCCAGCCTTTTCGAGATTGTCCTTCGACTTGAGGCGACTCGTATCGGTCGAGATGCCGGTGGTCGCGGTCGTCGCAGACAGCGTCGCGGACGGGGTCGGCGTAATCGCGCTCAAAGGACGATCAACTCGGCCTTGAGCGCGCCGGCTTCCTTCAGTGCCTCGAGGATCGCGACCAGATCGGCCGGCGATGCGCCGATCGCGTTGACCGCCTTGACGATGTCGGCAAGCTTGGGGCCGGGCGCGAGGAGGAACATCGGGCGACGCTCCTCCTCGACCGCGACGCGGCTGTTCGGCGTGATCGCGGTCTGGCCCTGGCTGAACGGCGCAGGCTGGCTGACCTGCGGCTTCTCGTCGATCCGTACCGTCATCTTGCCGTGCGTGATCGCCGCAGGCCCTACGCGGACCGCCGAGTTGATGACGACGGTGCCGGTGCGCGCGTTGACGATCACCTTGGCGGAGGGTTCGGCGGAGACGACATCGAGATTCTCGATCGTCGACATGAGGGTGGCGCGGATATCGGCGCCGATCGGCGCGCGGACCGCGACGGAGACCGCGTCGATCGCCTGCGCGCTGCCGAAGCCGAGCTTCGAGTTGATCGCGCCGGCGACGTTCTGCGCAGTGGTGAAGTCGGCGCGCGCGAGGTTGAAGGTCAGCGTCGGGGCGCTGTCGAACCCGGTGGCGACCGCGCGTTCGACGGTCGCACCCTCGGGAATACGTCCGGTCGAGGGCACGTTGACGACGATCTTCGACCCGTCCGCGCCCTCTGCACCAAGCCCCCCGACCGCGAGGTTGCCCTGCGCCATCGCATAGATCTGGTTATCGGCCCCGAGCAGCGGCGTCATGATCAGGCTGCCGCCGCGGAGCGACTTGGCCTTGCCCATCGAGGCGACGGTGATGTCGAGGCGCTGGCCGGGCTTAGCGAACGGCGGCAGTTCGGCGGTGATCATGACGACCGCCGCGTTCTTCATGCCGGGGTTCGCCGATGGCGGCAGCTGGAGACCGAAGCGTGACGCGACGGCCTTCAGCGACTGCACCGTGTATTCGAGATTGTCGTCGCCGGTGCCTGGCAGGCCGACGACGATGCCGTAGCCGGTGAGCTGGTTCGAACGGATACCCTGGAACCCGCCCAGGTCCTTGATGCGGTCGGCCGAGGCCGGCGCGGCGAGCAGGAGCGATGCCAGGAGGGTGGTGACGAGACCTGCGAAAGTACGAAACACGGTCTTTAGACCTTTACCGTTCGTGCTGAGTAGCGACCGAGTAGGCGCGCAGCGGCGTATCGAGGGTGCGTATCGAAGCATGAGTTCCGCGCGCCAACCTGTCCTTCGATATGAGCCCTCGATACGCGCCTTCGGCACTACTCGGTCTCTACTCAGGACTAACGGGTTGGCGCTGACACGCGTGCCCTCACCCTTCGCCGCCTTCGGCGTCTCTCCCTCTCCCCTGAGGGGAGAGGGAAGGGGCCCGGCCGGCGCTTGCCGGGTGGGAAGGGTGAGGGCACGGGTTAACGAACGCATCAAAACGGGCTGACGACGGAGAAGAAGCGGCTGAGCCACCCCTGGCGGCCGGCGCGGGCGACGTCGCCCTTGCCGGTGTACGAGATCTGCGCGTCGGCGACCCGCGTCGACAGGACTCGGTTGTTGGCATCGACGTCGGCGGTGCGGACGAGGCCCTTGATCTTCAGGAACTCGTCGCCGCGGTTGAGCGTGACGCGCTTCTGGCCCTGCACCAGCATCGTCCCGTTGGGATAGACTTGGGCGACCGTCACGCTGACCTCGCCCGACAGCGAGTTGGTCTGGTCGGCGGCGCCGGTGCCGTTGAAACTACGCCCGCCGCTGAGCGTCGCGTCGGTCTTGTTGAACAGGTTGAGCAGCCCGGTGGTCGGCGGCGTGATCGTCCCCGAGCCATTGCTGTCGAGCTTCGACCCCGACGACTTTGACGCCGCAGTGCGCTCGACCAGCACGATCGTCAGCGGATCGCCGACTTTCCGCGCACGCCAGCCCTCGTACAGCGCGGCGTAGCCGTCCTGCGCCTGGAATATCGAACCGGTAGCGACGACCGGCACCGGCTGGACCGGCAAGGGCCGCGCGACGGAAAAATCCTCGGGCGGGGCCTTCTTGCCGAACAGGCTGGCGTCTGCTGAAGACGCGGCAAGGATCGCGGCGAGGGCGGCAAGCGAAGTTGTGGCGGTGCGCATCACAGGTTCTGGTTGACGTATTTGAGCATGTCGTCGGTCGCCGAGATCATCTTCGAATTGACCTCGTACGCGCGCTGCGTCTCGATCATGTCGACGAGCTCCTCGACGACGTTGACGTTCGAGGCCTCGAGCATGCCCTGCTTGATGCCGCCGCGACCGTCCTGCCCGGCGACGCCGACATTCGCCGCGCCGCTCGCTGCGGTCTCGACGAGATAGTTGTCGCCGGTCGCCTGGAGCCCTGCCCCGTTCGGGAAGCTCGCGACCTGGATCTGGCCGATCTGCGACGCCTCGGTCTGGCCGGGAACGGTCGCCGACACGGTGCCGTCGCGGCCGATTGTGATCCCGGTCGTCCCCTCGGGCACGGTGATTCCGGGCTGCACCTGATAGCCTTCGCTGGTGACCAGCAGGCCCTCGGCGGAGCGCGAGAAATTGCCGGCGCGGGTATAGCCGAGCGTGCCGCCGGGCATCTGCACCTGGAAATAGCCGTCGCCGTCGAGCGCGAGATCGAGGCTGTTGCCGGTCGTCTGCATCGCGCCCTGCGTGTCCATCCGCGCGGTGCCCTGGATCCGGACGCCGGTGCCGAGGTTGAGCCCGGTCGCGTATTTGGTCTCGGCGGTGCTCTGCGTGCCCGGTGTCGTGACGGTCTGGTAGGCAAGCGTCTCGAACGCCGCGCGGTCCTTCTTGAAGCCCGTGGTGTTCACGTTGGCGAGGTTGTTCGAGATGACGCGCATGCGCATGTCCTGGGCGTCGAGCCCGGTGCGCGCGATATGCATGGCTGCGGATGACATTCGTCTGTTCCTTCTAGCTCGGCAGGCGCATCAGCGATGCACCGCTCTCGTCGATTTCCTTGGCGGATTTCATCATGTTGGCCTGGACTTCGTAGCTGCGCTGGTTCTCGATCATGTCGACCAGCGCCTGCGTCATGTTGACGTTCGATCCTTCGATCGCGCCGCCCTGGACCTTGGCGTCCATGTCCTCGGGCAGCGCCCCACCACCGCGCACGCGCAACAGGTTGTCGAGGCCCTTGACCGTATCCGACCCCTTGGTGTCGGCGAGCTTGAGCTTGTCGATCACCTGCGTATCCTTCGCGTCGCCACCCTGCGGCACGATCGAGATCGTCCCGTCGGCCGAGATCGTCAGCGACTGGTAGGGTGGCAGGGTGATCGGCCCCCCCGAACCGATCACCGGATGCCCGTCGCCGGTCTGCAGCACGCCCGATGGCGCGACCTCCAGATCACCGCGGCGGGTGTACGCCTCGGATCCGTCCGAGGTCTGCACCGCCAGCCACGCAGTGGTGCCGGTGATCGCGACGTCGAGCGGACGCCCGGTCAACTGGATCGCGCCGGGCGATCGATCGGCGTCCGTCACCTCTTCCGAGGTCGGCGCGCGCGCCTCGATCGTCGAGCCGTCGCCCTTCAGGTTGAGCCGGTCGAACACCACGCGATCGGCGCGGAATCCGGTGGTCGACGCGTTCGCCATGTTGTTGGCGATCGCCGCCTGCGCCGCCATGTGCGCGCGCAGGCCCGTCGCCGCGGTGTAGACCAGCTTGTCCATTCAGGATCCCCTGCGCGCTTGTGCTTAGCTGCGGATGTTGAAGATGGTTTCGGAGATCTGGTTGGCGGTATCGAGCGCCTTCGAGTTCGCCTGGAAATTGCGCTGTGCCGCGATCAGGTTGACCAGCTCCTCGGTGATGTCGACGTTCGACCCCTCGATCGTTCCCGACATCAGCTTGCCGAAACCGTTGGTATCCGCCGAGCCGAGCTTCGCCTCGCCCGAGATGCCGGTCGACGACCAATAGCTGCTGCCGAGCTGGCGCAGACCCTCAGGGTTGGAGAAGTTGGCGAGCATCACCTGGCCCAGCGCCTGCGTGTCGCCGTTCGAGAAGCTCGCCTTGACGATGCCCTTCTCGTCGACCGTCACACCCTGGATCTGGCCGACCGCCTTGCCGTCCTGCGTGCGCGAGGCGACGCTGAACGCGCTCGACAGCTGGGTCGTGCCGGCGCCGAAGGTGAAGTCGATCTGCTGCGGCGTGGTCGAGTTCGCGGTGGTGAACTGATCATATTTGATCGTGCCCGCGGGTGCGGTCATCTTGCCCGAGGCATCGAACGTCATCGTCGTGCCGGCGGTGCCGCTCGAGGTCAGCTCCTTGTCGCCGACGAAGCTGTGGACCTCCCACGTGCTGGTTGGGCTGGTGTCGCTCGCCGCCGCGGTGCGCTTGAAATAATTGGTCAGCGTCATCGCGTTGCCGGCGGCGTCGTAGACCGTGGTCTGCGCCGACTGGTTGTAGCTCGACGGATCGAACCGGTCGAACGCCGCGGTCGACGGGACCGCCGAGTTGGAATTGAGGTTGAGCGTCATCGTCACCGCCTTGGTCGGCGTCGGCGTTCCGCTCGTCTCGGGCAGGCGCAGGCTCAGTGCCGCGTCGGAACCGGTCGCGACCACCGTGCCCGAGCCATCGACCGGGAACACCTGCAGATGCGAGCCCTGCGCGTCGACCACGTAGCGATCGGCATCGACCAGGAACCCGCCGTTGCGCGTGTAGTTGACCGTCGCCGATTCGACGTTCGGCTTGACCGCGAAGAAGCCGTCGCCCGACACCGCGAGATCGAGGCTGTTCGACGACTGGATCAGGTTCCCCTGCGAGAATTGCTGGCGGTTGGCCTTCACCACCGCGCCCGAGCCGACCTGCTGCGACGGCGACTGCGACACGCTCGAAGCGATGACGTCGGCGAATTCGGTGCGGCTCTTCTTGAAGCCGTTGGTCGCGACGTTCGCGAGGTTGTGCGAGATCGTCGACATCTCGGTCTGAGACGCCTGCAGCCCGGAGAGCGAAGTGTAGAAGGACATGACGGTTTAGCTCCTGGAAACTTTGGGTTCAGCCGATCTGGCGGACGGCGCTGGCGGGAATTTCGCCGAGGCCGGGAAGCGTGAGGACGGCGGCGCCGGTGGTGGTCGACACCGACTGGACCGGCGCCCAGACCAGGCCCGTCGCGGCGACCGTGGTGCCGGCGTTCTGCGCGTTGACCGCGACCGTGAACGGACCGCTGCCGGTCTCTGCCCCGGCGGCGTCCTTGCCGTCCCAGTCGTAGCCGATCGTGCCCTTGGCCTGCTTGCCGAGCGACATGGTCTTGAGCACCGCGCCGTTCGCGTCGCTGATCGTGACGTTGACGTCGGTCGCCGCGCCGGCGAGCTCGACCGAGCCGGCAATACCGCCGGCCGCGCGACCATAGGCGGTGCTGCCCGGGGTCAGGACGGTCTTGCCGACATAGGACAGCGCGTCGCTGGTGCTGGTGACGCCGAGCTTGTCGGCCATCGCCTTCAGCGTCGTGTTCATCTCGGAGATGCCCGAGGTGGTCGAGATCTGCGCCATCTGCGCGACCATCTGGGTGTTGTCGACCGGGTTGAACGGGTCCTGGTTCTGCATCTGCGCGGTCATCAGCTTCAGGAAGTCGGACTGGCCGAGCGACGTCGACGCCTTGGTGGTGGTCGCTGCGGCGGTCGCGGTGCGCGTGATGCCGAGGTTGGACAGCGTGGTATCGAAGGAGGTTGCCATGATCAGCGGCCTAGCTTGAGGGTATCGATGATGAGCGACTTGGCCGTGTTCATCACTTCGATGTTGTTCTGGTAGCTGCGGGCGGTCTCCATCATGTCGACCATCTCGCGGGTTTCATCGACCGCCGCCTCGAAGATGTTGCCATCCTTGTCGGCCATCGGATTGTCGGGGTCGTAGCGCTTGGTCGGCGCATCGCCCGCGGTGACCACGCGCTCGACGTCGACCGTCGACATGCCGCTGGCGGCGTCAAAGCTGGTGCGGAACACCGGCTTCATCGTCTTGTACGCGGTCTCCGCAGAGCCAGTCGTCCCGCCGGCGTTGGCAAGGTTCGACGCCGTGGTGTTCATCCGGACGAGCTGCGCGGACATCGCGCGGCCGGCGACCTGGAAGATCGTCATGGGCTGGTTGGACACGTCTTATTCCCCCTTCAGCGCACGGGTGATCTGGCCGATCCGCCCGTTCAGGAACGACAGCGTCGTCTGATACTGGACGGCGTTCTCGGCGAACGCGGTCTGCTCCTGGCTCAGCTCGACGGTGTTGCCATCCATCGAGGTCTGCGTCGGGATGCGGTACTTGGTCGCCGCATTGGTGCTGCCGTCGTTCTCGACGGAGGCGAGCGCGGCCTGGAAATCGATGTCGCGCGCCTTGAAGCCGGGCGTCGAGGCGTTGGCGATGTTCGACGCCAGCACACCCATGCGCTGCGACCGCACCTCGAGTGCCGCCCCGTGAACTCCGAAAAGCGTGTCGCCTGACACAAGCCCGTCTCCTGGCGCACCCATTGCGCATCGGGACATAAGCAATGGGCGTGCCAGTTTTGGCGGCGAGGGTGGGGGATGGTGGTTTGCCGGGTGGTGGCGGGCGGGCGGCAAGGTAGGCGGCAAGAGGTTGCCGGTGTTGCAGGGGTGGGCGGCAAGGGGGTTGCCGGTTGGTGCGGTGGCCTATTGAAAACGGCAAACCGAACTGCCGGCCCGCGCCATCACGATGTTTCCCCGCGAAGGCGGGGACCCAGTCTGGGCTCCCGCCTTCGCGGGAGAACAAGGAGGAGGGCGCCGTCTCTCACCCGCTGCCACCACCCCGGCGAAGGCCGGGGCCCAATTGGAAAGGTCGCAGTAACGAAGCGCAGACTCAGTTAGCGACGTCCCCCAATTGGGCCCCGGCCTCCCGGGGAGGTAGTTGCTTGGCCGCCCGCATCACCCGTCTTCTCCCCTCCCTCGTGAAGGGAGGGGCCGGGGGTGGGTGGGCCGCTTGGTGAACCCCAGCGCCTGCAACGAACCCACCCACCCCTAGCCCCTCCCTTCACGAGGGAGGGGGAACAGAAGACCAAGCCCCGGACATCACGCAGGACGCCCCCGACAATCTGGCCCACCCCTTGCATCACCCCACGCACATGATCACGCTCGCCCAACTCCTCGACCCCGCAGCACTTGCCATCGTCGGTGGCGGCACGACGCTCGCCGTCGTCCTCCGCACCCCCCTGCGCGACCTCGGCCGAGCACTCGCTGCCATCACCACCCTCGGCCGAGGTCGGTTCGACGCCGATCCGCTGCTTCTCCAGATCACCGCCCTCGCCCGCATCGCCAAGCGTCACGGCGTCATGGCGCTCGATCGCTCGGTTATCACCGACGCCGACGTCGCTGCCGGGATCGCCGCGATCGTCGACGGCGCCTCGGCTACCGACGTCGCCACCCTAGTCCAGCACCGCCGCCGCGCCCGCATCGAACGCCACGCGGCCGCCGCCGACGTCTGGGCCGGTGCTGCCGAGGTCGCGCCTGCAATGGGCATGGTCGGCACGCTGATCGGCCTCACGCAGATGTTCGCGACGATGAGCGATCCCGGCGCGATCGGCGGCGCGATGGCGGTGGCGCTACTCGCGACGCTGTACGGCGCGCTGTTCGCGAACCTGCTCTTCATGCCGATTGCCAACCGCCTCCGCGCACAAGGGCGTAACGAGGCGTTCGAGCGCGCGCGTATCGAAGCACCACTCGTCGCACTCGCCGAACGCGAGACGCCGCGCGGCTATGTCGCACCGGTCGCTCCGCCGACGCTGGCGACCGTCGCATGAACGCCAGCGAATATCCCGACGCACCGACCGGCAAGCCGCTGTGGCTGATCACGCTCGCCGACCTCGCCTTGTTGCTGGTCGGCTTCCTCGTGCTCCTGCAAGCCACGCAGCATATCGGCGCCAAGGACCTCGCCAAGGGCATCCGCGAAGGCTTCGGCGCGAACGATACCGAGCCGACGCCGATGCCCGTCGCCGCCGCCGGCATCCTCGATTTCGCGCCCGGCTCGGCGATTCTGCCGACCACGCCGGGCGCGCTCGTCGCCTGGGCGAGGGAAGCGGCACGTGACCCCCGCGTGATGCTCACCGTCACCGGATCGACCGACGGCACGCCCGCCGATATCGACCGCGTAACGGGTAGCGCCGCGATCCTCGCCGCCGACCGCGCACGCACCATCGCCGCCGCGCTCGCCGCGGTCGCACCGTCCCGCGTGGCGATCGTCACCGCCACCAAGCCCGGCCGCCGTGCCGCTATCGTCTCGGTCGCCTTTGTCGGCGAAGCCCCAAGGACCCAACCATGATTCTTCCAATCCTGCTCATGGCCGCGAGCTTCCAGGATACCGCCGCGCTCGACGCATCGGTCGCCGCGTTCACCGGTCGCCCGACCGGCGCCGAGGGCGGCGCGCGCACGCCGGTCGATGCGCGGTTGCGTCTCGCGACCTGTCCGACAGTGTCGCTGTCGTGGCGCTCCGAACAGCATGATGCGGTGGTCGTATCGTGCGCCGGCCCCGCGTGGCGAATCTTCGTGCCGGTCATCCGTCCGGCCAATGCCCCTGCCGCGATTGCCGCATCGTTCGCTCCCGCGATAAAGGCCGCGCCCGTCATCAAGCGCGGCGATCCGATCGTGATCGAGGCGGGCACGGAGGGCTTCTCGATCAGCCGCGAAGGCGTCGCGATGGGCGACGCCGCGCCCGGCGGCCGCTTCATGGTCAAGGTCGACGACACACGCACGCCCGTCCAGGCAATCGCGGTCGACGCTGGCCGAGCCACCCTTCCCGGCTGGTCGAACTAATTTCAAACGAACAGATTAATTTTGCTAAAGGTTTTCTGATTGCAGCCGTTTCTCCTGATGTCAGCGCAAACCAGAGGATGCGGACATGGTGGACTCGATCGGCGCGAAGCCGTCAGTAGCAGGAGATCGCTCCGTCGCGCGTATCGCCGCGGCGACGCCGACGATGGCCGTTCAGACGTCGGTTCTGCCCAAGCAAACGTCGGTGGCGCCGGAATCGATCGCGATCGCCAAGACGATGGCGTCCGCCCCGCCGGTCAACGCCGCCCGCGTCGCCGAAATCAAGAAGGCGATCGCCAGCGGCACCTTCCCCATCCTTCCCGCAACCATCGCCGACCGGTTGATGGCGCTCAGCCTGGCCTGGAATTCCAATGAAAAGGCGTGATGCCCTGATCCGCGTGATCGACGCGCTGCACGCCGAGATCGCCGCGCTCAAGTCGAACGACGTCGCCAGCCTCGAGCGCGCGACCGCCGACAAGCTCGCCGGGATCGAAGAGGTCGCGCTGCTCGGCACCGGGCCCGCGGGCACGGATATCCGGGAGCTGGCCGACGAGGCGAACCGGCTCAACGAGACGTGCCGGATCTACACCAACTTGATGGCGGCAAATGTCCGCCGCCGCCTGCAAACCCTGACCGGCGACGGTGCCGTTGCCGGGTATCGGCCGGGGTTGCGCGCCGCGTACGCCTGACTTCTGCGCCCCTTCCTGGAAGGGAGGGGTTGGGGGTGGGTCGCCTTCCGCAATCTCCAGACCGTGGTGGCTCAAGCCGGCCTACCCACCCCCTGCCCCTCCCTTCCAGGGAGGGGAGATCGTCGTGGACCGGGTGAATACAGCCTGCACTTATTAAAACTGGCACGCCCCTTGCTGAGTATCCCCTGAACCAGGGGCACCGCACACGGGCATGATTGTCAATCCTATCACTACCGGCCGGATCCAGTCCGCGATCGCGCTTGCGAGCAGCAAGACGGGCGTGGATTTCGACTATCTGCTGGGCCAGGCGAAACTCGAGAGCGGGCTCAACGCCAATGCCAAGGCCGGCACGTCGAGCGCCTCGGGCCTTTATCAGTTCATCGAACAGAGCTGGTTGTCGGTCGTCAAGAAGCACGGTTCCGAGCACGGCATGGCGTGGGCTGCGAACAGCATCGGCCAGTCGTCGAGCGGCCGCCTCTCGGTCGGCGATGCCGGCACCAAGGCGGCGATCCTCGCGCTGCGCAACGATCCCAACGCCGCCTCGCTGATGGCCGCCGAATACGCGTCGGACAACAAGGCCTCGCTCGAAGGCACGCTGAACCGACCGGCGTCGGGCACCGACCTGTATATGGCGCACTTCATGGGGCTCGGCGGCGCGACCAAGTTCCTCAAGACCATGCAGGCCAACCCGCAGGCGAGCGGCGCCGCACTATTTCCGGCCGCGGCCCGCGCGAACCACAACGTCTTCTACGATTCGAACAACCAGCCGCGCACGCTGTCGGCGATCTACGACCGGTTCGCCGACAAGCTCGGCGGTGCCGCCGCGGGCGCAAGCGCGACCGCGACGCCCGCCAACTACGCCGCGCAGGCGCTCGACATGAACGGCAGCACGGTCATCACCGGCAACAACGAAAGCGCCGACGACGCGCTCGCCTGGGCGACCACCGCGATGAACAAGTTCACCGGCAAGACGGCCCAGACCGCGGTGAACGTCCTGCGCCCGACGCCCGATACCGCGCGGCTCGCCTACATGATGCTCGCACGGTTGGGCGGCTAAGCCATGAACCGCATCCTCTCCAACGCCAGGGCGTCGGTCCTGCCGCTCGCGATCCTGCTGCTCGTGCTCGTCATGGTCGTGCCGATCCCGGCGTTCATGCTCGACATCTTCTTCGTGGCGAACATCGCGATCAGCCTCGCGGTGCTGATGGTCGCGCTCAACGCACAGAAGCCGCTCGATTTCTCCGCCTTCCCGACCGTCCTCCTGTTCGCCACGCTGTTCCGCCTCGGTCTCAACGTCGCCTCCACGCGCATCGTGCTGGTCCACGGCCACGAAGGCGAGAGCGCGGCGGGCCACGTCATCGAGGCGTTCGGCACGTTCCTGATCGGTGGCGATTACGTCGTCGGCATCTTCGTCTTCGCGATCCTGATGATCATCAACATGATCGTCGTTACCAAGGGCGCCGGCCGCGTCTCCGAAGTCAGCGCGCGCTTCACGCTCGACGCGCTCCCCGGCAAGCAGATGGCGATCGACGCCGACCTGAACGCTGGCCTCATCACCCCCGACGAAGCCAAGGCACGCCGCGTCGAAGTCTCCACCGAAGCCGATTTCTACGGCTCGATGGACGGCTCGTCGAAGTTCGTGAAGGGCGATGCGGTCGCGGCGATGCTGATCCTCGCCGCCAACATCATCGGCGGCCTGATCCTCGGCCCCGTCAGCCACGGCATGACGATCGCGGATGCCGCGCACAACTACATCCTGCTCGCGATCGGCGACGCGCTCGTCGCGCAGTTGCCATCACTGATGCTGTCCATCGCCGCCGCCTCGATCGTCACGCGCGTCACCTCCGACAAGGATCTCGCCGGCCAGATCGGCGGCCAGTTCGGTAGCCCCCGCACCTGGACGCCAGTCGCGGTCATCCTCGCGCTGCTCGGCATCCTGCCCGGCATGCCGCACATGGTGATCCTCCCTGCCGCGGCGATCGCCGGGTTCGCCGCGTGGAAGCTGCGCCAGATCGAGCGCCGTCCTGCCCCCGTCGTGGTCGTCCCCGTCGAGACGATCGACCAGTCGAAGATCGGCTGGGAGGAAGTTACGGATGGCATGCAGGTCAATCTCGACATCGGCTACGGCCTCGTGCCGCTCGCCGACGAGCGACGCGGGTCACCACTGATGGGGCGGATCACCGGCGTGCGTCGTCAGTTGTCGAAGGAACTGGGCTTCGTCGTGCCGCAGGTCCGCGTGCGCGACGACATCAACCTCGCGCCCTATGTCTACCGGATCCTCGTCAACGGCGTCGTCGTCGGCGAGGATACCGTGTCGCCCGACGAGATGCTCGCGCTCGACACCGGCCAGGCGTTCGGCGACCTGTTCGGCAAGAAGGTCAAGGATCCCACCTTCGGGCTCGACGCGACCTGGGTCGATGCGGGCGATGCCGATGCTGCGACCGGCGCGGGCTATCTCGTGGTCGATCCCGGCACGGTGATGGCGACGCACCTCAATCACCTGCTCGGCCAGAACGCGTCCGAGCTGCTCGGTCAGGACGAAGTGCAGGCGTTGCTCGACGGTCTCAAGGAGCGCGCTGCGCAGCTGGTCGCCGCGCTCGCACCGCTGCCGATCACGACGCTGACGCAGGTCCTGAAAGGTCTGCTCGCGGAGAACGTGCCGCTCAAGGAATTCCGTCGCATCGCCGGCGCGATCGCGGTCGCCGCGCAGCGCACGCAGGACGCCGAGGAGATCATCGAGACGATCCGTCCCGAGCTCGGCGCGCTCATCATCCAGAAACTGTGCGGCGTGCGCGAACCGCTGCGCGTCATGACGTTGGAGGGTCAATTGGAAGGTCTGCTCGGCCAGGCGATGCGCGCCGATCAATCGCGCCGCCACGTCATCGAACCCGATCTCGGCCGCCGCATCGTCGAGGCGCTGCAACGCGCCGCCGAACCGCTGATCGCCGAGGCGAAACCGTTCGCGCTGGTCGTCCAGCCGACCATCCGCATCGCCATTCGCAAGCTGGTGCGGACGTGCCTGCCCGATACGCCGGTGATGTCGTTCTTCGAAGTGCCCGAGGAGAAGGCGGTCGAAGTCGTCGCGGTCATCGGTGCCTCGCAACAGGCGCTGGCGGCATGAGCGCCCTCCCGATGCGCGGTGCCTTCGCCGATGCGCAGCCGCTGACGTATCGCCCGCACCAACGCCCCGGCGGCGATGCGGACCAGCTCGTCAAACAGCACCTCCCGCTGGTCCGCCGGATCGCCTGGCACGTCCACGGCAGCATGAGCAGCAGCGTCGAGGTCGAGGATTTGATCCAGGTCGGCCTGGTAGCACTGGTCGAGGCCGCCGCGAATTTCGACGAGCGCGGCATGCCGTTCAAGACCTACCTCATCACCCGCCTGCGCGGCAGCATGATCGACGAACTCCGCCGCCAGGCCACGTCGACGCGAGGCGCGATGCGTCGCCGTCGCCAGTATGCCGAGGCTATCTCGACGCTAACCGCCCGCAGGGGGAAGGCTCCCGGAGAAGACATGATCGCAGAGCATATCGGCGTGACAATCGAGAAACTCCGCACCGACTACGTCACCGCCGACGCGATCCGCTTCGACTCGATCGACGAGATGTATGCAGATGACCTGCCTTGGTTCGCCGACGACAGCCCGGACGCGTTCGAGCAACTCGCGGACAGCGACATGCGCGAAGCCCTGATCGCCGCGATCACCGCCTTGCCGGAACGCGAAGCGCAGGTGATCCAGCTATACTACGTCGAGGAACTCAACCTTGAGGAGATCGGCGAAGTCTTCGGCGTCGGCTCCGCGCGCGTGTGCCAGATCAAGGCGTCCGCGCACGCGAAACTGAAGAAGGCGCTCGCGCGGCAGGTCTAGGTCGGATCGACATTCAGTTTGAACCGCTGGATCCACTCTTTCCTGTCATGCCGGGCCCTTCGGCTTTGCGCAGGAGAGCCTGGTTCCGGCATTTAGGGTGACCCAAAATCGATAGAATTCGGTTTTGCGGAATCGCGGTCCCCCGGAACCAGGCTGTCCTATGCAAAGCCGAAGGGTCTGGGGTGACGGCCGATAATAAGGCCGTCGCGACCCCGAAACACTGCCAGACATACTGCCATAAACGCTGAATATCGATCGGCCCTGGCGCGCGCTACGTCCGGCGGGGTTCGCCGACGTCGTAGAGACTCAGGTCGCGATCGCCGATACCGAGGCTCGGCCAGGCTGCACGCCATTCGGCGATATGCGCCGACGCGAAATGGCGATCGAGCGCGGCCTGATCCGTCCACGTCTCCTTCACGTGGATCAGGCCGGGTTCCAGGACGTCCTCTGCATACGCATAATCGACGCAGCCACGCTCCAGCCGGCTGGCTTCGACCATCCGCTGCATGATCGGTCGCGCCGCATCCAACGTCCCGGCCGGCAGTCGCACGGTTCCCACGATCAACAACATTGTCCGGGTCTACCCGCGCGCGCCTGCACCGCAAAGCCGGCATGCGCGCGGCGCACTATGACCCAAGACGCAAAAACCCCGATGGCTTGCGCCACCGAGGTTTTCTCCGCCCCCCGCTTCTGGGAAGCAAGGCGGGTCCGATCGGCACCGACACCCTTGGGGGGGCGGTGCCGGTGCCGGTCCGGATTACTGAAGCAGCTTCAGAACGCTCTGCTGGCTCTGGTTCGCCTGGCTGAGCATTGCGGTCGATGCCTGGCTCAGGATCTGCGCCTTGGCGAGTGCGGTCGTCTCGGCCGAGAAGTCGGTGTCCTCGATGCGGCTCTTGGCGTCCGACAGGTTGGTCACGGTGTTGGTCAGGTTGTTGACCGCCGACTGGAGCTGGCTCTCGGATGCGCCGATCCCTGCGCGAACCGTGCTGACGTCCTTGAGCATCTTGTCGACCGCCATCAGCGTCGAGTTGGCAGCGTCGGTATCACCGACCGACAGAGCAGTCAGTGCACCAGCATCCTTGGTCATGATTGCTTTCGAGTTATCAGCCTTGAAAAACTGGTCGCCCTGCTTGAGCGACGACGTCGTTCCAACGTCCGACGCTTTAATCGTCGCACCAGCGAGCTTACCGCCAGCAACGAAATCATCCATGGTCACGGTATGCGTTGTATCCGGGTCGGCAGCCCCAACGGCCGTATCAAGCGCACCCTTGACCGTAGTCTTGAGGGTCACCTGCGAGGACAAGTTACCGATATTCACATCGACCTTCTGGCCACCGTTCGCACCGGTCTGGATGGTTGTCTTTGTACCGGTGCCGCTGGTGGTCGTGTCGAACAGCTTCACGCCGTTGAACTCGGCGCTGTTCAGCGTGCTGGAGATCTGCGAGGTCAGCTGCGTGACTTCGGCCTGCATGTTGGCACGGTCGTCCTTGCTGTAGGTGCCCGATGCCGACTGGACGCCGAGTTCGCGCACGCGCTGCAGCATGTTGGTCACTTCGCTCAGTGCGCCATCGGCGGTCTGGGCCAGCGCGATGCCGTCATTGGCGTTGCGGATGCTCTGCGACATGCCGCGGATCTGACTCGTCATCGAGCTGGCGATCGCCATGCCTGCGGCATCGTCCTTCGCCGAGTTGATGCGCTTGCCGGTCGACAGACGCTCCATCGAGGTCGAAAGTGCTGCGCTGGCGCTGTTCGATGCGTTCGCCGAACGCAGCGCTGCGATGTTGGTACCGATCACAGTCATGTTGGTCTCCGTGTGTCCGGCTTCCCCGCCGCCCCCATGGCGAAGGACCGAGCCGTCGAAGTGGGTAACGGCCGCTTCGGACCGGGCTTAAGCGAAAAAGATTCGCCGTGGTGCGGTCTCGTGCGGGCTCACACGCACGGTCGCGCGCGGGCTCACGCACGCGCGACGGGCACGCGTGAACGTGCGCGAGTGTGACCGCGGACACACACCCGGAAATAAACCGGAAATAACCTGCCGGGGGGCGGCAGAGTTTAACCGCGCGTTTACCACTAATGCCGCATTCCCCCGATTGTTCAGGGGGAACTCAATGCGCTCTATTTTTCCATCCGCTGCAGTCACTTCGCGGAAATATGCGCTGGTCTCGTCGTTGCGCGCCCAGGGCTTCGGCATAGGCTCGTTCGAAACCGCGCAGCCGGGTGCGAACGACCTGTTCCTGGTCGCCGACGGCGAGGGCATCGCTGCGCCGGCCCGCACGGTGGTGATCGGTTGCAATGGTCGCGAAGTGACGCCGTCACGGAACGGTTCGCCGGCGCGGATCAGCTTCGCCGCAGAGGACACCGCGGTCGGCAACGGCTTCGCGCGCGCCCTGATCGGCGGGGCCGACATGCCGACCGCTGCCGACCCCGAATCGCTCGCATTGCTTGCCCTGGCGGAGCGCGTTGCCGCCGCTGACATTACCGTGCTGATCAACGGTCCGACCGGCACCGGCAAGGAAGTGCTCGCGCGTGCCATCCACAATGGCTCCGCGCGCAAGGACAAGCCGTTCATCGCGATCAACTGCGCCGCGCTCCCCGAGTCGATGCTCGAAGCGCTGCTGTTCGGCCACCAGAAGGGCGCGTTCACCGGCGCGTCGGCGGGCGGCGACGGGTTCTTCCGCGCAGCGAATGGCGGCACGATTTTGTTGGACGAAATCGCCGAGATGCCGCTGCAATTGCAGGCAAAACTGCTCCGCGTGTTGCAGGAGCGCGAGGTCGTGCCGCTCGGCGCGTCGGTGCCGCAGCCGATCGACGTGCGCGTGATCGCCTGCGCCAACCGCGACCTTCACGCCGAAGTCGCCGCAGGCCGGTTCCGCGCCGATCTCTATTACCGCCTTGCCGTGTTCCCGCTCGCGACCAAGTCGCTGGCCGAGCGCCCGCAGGACATTCCCGCGCTCGCCGCGACGCTGATCCTGCGTCATGCCGGCGCGCGCAACGTCATTCCGTGGCCGAGCCATGCGGCGATCGAGCAGCTGATGCTGCACGACTGGCCGGGCAACGTTCGCGAACTGGAGAACGTGATCCAGCGTGCGCTGCTGTTCTGCGGCGGTGACACGATCGAGGCGAACCATATCGTGTTCGACCGCCCGGTGACGATGACGTTTCAGCGCACTGCGTCCGTTACGCCGATCACGCCCATCGCAGCGCCTGCGGAGCCAGAGACGCTCGGCAACATCGTCCAGATGAGCGAGTTTGCGGCGATCCGCGAGACGCTGAAGGCGTGCAACGGCAGCCGTATCGAGACCGCAAAGCGCCTTGGCATTTCCGAACGCACGCTGCGCTATCGCCTCGCCAAGGCGCGCGAACAGGGTGACGACATCGGCAGCGCACAGAATTGGGCAGCTTCGGCATGAGCGGCGTCTCAGGCATTGGCGGCGGTGCGATGAGCGTCGACCGCGTTATGGCGCTGCGCTCGCAGATCCTCGAACGCAACCAGGCGCTCTCGCGTGCTGGCGCCGCAGGGAACGTCGCACCGACCGATACGGTCAAGCCGACCAGCTTTGCCGACACGATGGAAACCGCGCTGAAGAGCGTCAACGACGGCCAGACCCAGGCCGCCAAGCTCAGCGAAAGCTATGAGCGCGGCGAGACGGTCGACATCGCGAAAGTGATGCTCGCCCGCCAGCAGGCGTCGGTCGGGTTCGAGGCGACGTTGCAGGTCCGCAACAAGCTGCTGTCCGCCTACAAGGATATCATGAGCATGCCGGTCTGATATGAGCACCGCACTCATCCCCACATCCGGCGCGACCGAACGGTTCGCCAATCCCCTCCAGCAGATCAAGGGCGCGTTCGCGCAGCCCGCGGTCCGCCGTTCGCTGCCGATGGCGCTGATGGTCGGCCTCATTGCGGCCGCCGCGCTTGCGTGGATGGGCCTGTCGACGCCGACGCAGAAGACGCTGTTCAGCGGCCTGCCCGATTCGGACAAGGCCGCGGTAACGTCCGCGCTGACGACGGCCAACATCAAGAGCCATATCGACGAAGGCACCGGCGCTTTGACGGTCGGCGAGGACGATTACAGCCGCGCGAAGATGCTGCTGGCGGGCCAGGGTCTGCCGAAAGCGGCGCCCGGCGGTTACGCGATCCTCGACCAGCTGCCGATGGGCGTGTCGCGCGCGGTGGAAGGCGAACGCCTCCGCCAGGCGCGCGAGTCCGAGATGGCGAAGTCGATCGAGGAGATCGATGCGGTCGCCGAGGCGCGCGTGCATCTCGCCATGCCCGAAGCGTCGGTGTTCGTCCGCGACAACGCCGCGCCCTCCGCATCGGTGATCCTGAAGTTGCAGGGCGGTCGTTCGCTGAGCGATGCGCAGGTCAGCTCGATCATCAACCTCGTCGCGTCGTCGGTCCCCGGCATGAAGCCCGAGGCCGTCACGATCGTCGACCAGATGGGCGCACTGCTCACCAAAGCCGGCGGCAACGACGGTGCAGGGGCGGCGAGCGACGCGCGGATCGATATCCAGCGCCGCGTCGAGGACAAGTATCGCACGCAGCTGATCGCGCTGCTGACGCCACTCGTCGGCGCGGGCAACTTCACCGCGGAAGTGCAGGCCGACGTCAATCTCGACGAGAGCCAGGCGACGCGCGAAAGCTATGAGAAGCAGGGCGTGCTGCGCGCCGAGACGGGCAACTGGACCGGCAATCAGAAGGACGGCGCGGGCGCTGCTCCGGGCGGCATTCCGGGTGCGCTGAGCAACACCCCGCCTGCCGCGAGCACGCTGTCGACGCCGCAGCCGGCGACCGGCAACACCGGTGCGCAGCCGGTCGCCGGCGGCCCTGCCCCCGACGCGATGAAGCAGTCCGACCAGTATCAGCGCGCCTACGACCTCGGCCGCGAAGTGTCGGTCACGCGCGCTACGCCGGGCGGGGTCAAGCGCCTGTCGGTCGCCGTCCTGCTCCGCGATCCCGAAAAGGGCCGCCGCACCGCGATGGAGATCAACCAGATCAGCGATCTCGTGAAGAGCGCGGTCGGGTTCGACCAGGCACGCAACGACAACGTGACGGTCATCAGCCGCAAGTTCGCCGGCGCCACCGATGCCGCCGCCGGCCCCGCCTGGTACGACAATGCGTGGCTGCCGGTGCTCGCGCGCAACGGCACCGCGATCCTGATCGCACTGCTGGTGCTGCTGCTCGGCGTTCGCCCGATCGCCAAGGCACTGATGAAGAAGCGCGATGATGCCGGCACGCGCCCTGCACTCGGCCAGCCGATCGGCACGGCGAGCGGCGACGGCATGGCGGTCGCAGCCCCCGTCAGCCTCGACCAGCTCGAGAACACGCGCGGCTATGACGACCGGATCGGCGCGGTCCGCGGCTTCACCCGCGACAATCCGACGCGCGCCGCGCTGGCCGTACGCGACATGATCAAGGCAGACTCCAAGTGAGCGACGTCGCCATCCGCACCTACACCGGCGTCGAGCGCGCCGCGGTGCTGATGATGCTCGTCGGCGAGGAGGAGGCGGCCGCCATCCTCCAGAAGCTCGAGCCCGAGGAAGTCCGCCAGCTCGGCGCGGCGATGTTCAAGGTCGCCGACGTGTCGGAGCAGGAGGTCGAGGACGTGCTCGACGATTTCGTCGGCCGCGCCCGCGAGCGCACCGCGATCGGCTTCGACCCGCGCCCGCAGATCGAGGCGGTGATGAACCGCGCGCTTGGGCCCGAGAAGGCGGAAAGCGTGCTCGCGCGCATCACGCCGCCCGAGGCCGCCTGCGAACTCGAACTGCTCGACTGGCTCGACGCACCCGAGATCGCGGCGATGATCGAGAAGGAGCATCCGCAGATCGCGGCCGTGCTGATCGCCAATCTCGATGCTTCGATCGGCGGCCAGGTACTCGAACTGCTCCCCGACGCGGTGCAGCCCGACATCCTCCACCGCATCGCGCGGCTGGGTCCGATCACGCCCGAGGCGGTCGAGACGTTGAAGACGTTGCTCGCCAACCGCACCACTGCGGCACCGGGCTCGGCCGGCGTCACGCTCGGCGGCACGCGCGAGGCCGCGAAGATCCTGTCGGGCGCGCGCAAGGCCACCGAACAACGTGTCATGCCGAAGCTGTTCAAGATCGACCGCGACGTCGCCAAGGCGATCGAGGAGGCGATGTTCGTCTTCGACAACCTGCTGGAGCTCGATGACAAGAATCTCGGCACGCTGATCCGCAACGTCGACAGTGAGATCCTGACCAAGTCCCTGAAGGGCGTCGACGAGACCATCCGCAACCGCTTCCTCGGCTGCATGTCGGCGCGCGCCGCCGACGGCATCCGCGACGAGATGGAGGCACGCGGCCCGATGAAACTGGCCGAAGTGCTCGAGGCACAGAAGGCGATGATCGCGATCGCACGCGGTCTGGCGAAGGACGGCACGATCCAGATGGGCGGGGGGGAAGACGATTATGTCTAACGGCTTCACCGCGGGCTTCGCGTCGCGCCACACGACGACCGCGCACGTCTTGGCGAGCGCATTTGCTCCGCCCTCCGGGTTCGCGGCTGCGGATATTCGCGAGCGTGCGACGGTGCGGCCCGCGAACTTCGCATCGCCGAACTTCTCGTCGGAGCCGAGCACCCCACGTCACTTCAGTCCAGCCGATAAGGACGTAAACCCGACCGCCGGCTGGGATCCGCTCGATCCGGTGAGTGAATCGTCGTTCATCGATCCGCTCGCCGACGCGCATGCCGCCGGCTATGCGGAGGGTCTCGCCGCCGCAGCCGCGGCCGCGCAGGAGACAGCGGCACGCGATGGCGCGTTGCTCGGCGACCTCGCCAGCGCGCTCGGCAACGACCGGATCGACCGCGATCGAGTCGCCGCCCAGCTTCGCCAGACGGTGTTATTCCTCGTCTCGAAACTCGTCGGCGAAGTAGGTATCGCCCCTGACGTCCTCGCAGGGCGGATTGAATCGGCTGCCGAGCTCCTGTCCGACTCCGCCGAATCAGCGCTGCTCCGTGTGCATCCGGACGACGTCGCGTTGCTTGAAGGCCGGTTGCCGAAGTCGATCTTCGCAGCGGGCGACTCGAACGTTACGCGCGGCAGCTTCGTGCTCGAAAGCGCATCGACGATCGTTGAAGACGGCCCCGAACTCTGGCTCGATCAACTCGCGCAAGCGATCGATCGCGTGCCGGTGCCCAAATGCTGAACCGCTTTACCGCCGACTATCTCGAAACCCTCTCCAACGCCGATTTCGTCGCCAAGCCAAAGGTCTCAGGCCGCCTCGCCTCGTTCGACGGCCTGCTCATGGAAGCGGTCGGCCTGACCCTCCCGGTCGGCACCGTCTGCCAGGTCGGCGAAGGCGGGGCGAGCGTCGAGGCCGAAGTCATCGGCTTCCGCAACGGCCGCACGTTGATGATGAACCTCGGCGGCGCCGCGGCCCTCCTTCCGCGCGCACCGGTCAAGCCGATCGGTGCGCCGGGGGAAGCCGAAGTCGGGGCGGCCATGCTCGGTCGTGTCGTCGACGGCGCCGGCAAGCCGATCGACGGTCTCGGCCCGATCCGCGGCGCGGGTCGCTGGCCGCTCGCCGGCAAGCTCCAGTCGCCGCTTGATCGTGGTCGCGTGCTCGAACCGCTCGACGTCGGCGTCCGTGCGATCAACGGCCTGCTGACGATCGGCCAAGGTCAGCGCGTCGGCATCATGGCCGGCTCGGGCGTCGGCAAGTCGGTGCTGCTCGGCATGATCGTCCGCGCCGCCCAGGCCGACGTGATCGTCATCGGCCTGATCGGCGAGCGCAGCCGCGAAGTCGCCGACTTCCTCGAAACCAAGGTCGCGGGCGCCGCGCGAAAGCGTTCGGTCGTCGTCGCCGTCCCCGCCAACCATTCGCCGGTTCTCCGCATTCGCGGCGCGCTCCGGGCCCACGCGATCGCCGAATCGTTTCGCGACGAGGGCAAGAAAGTGCTCCTCATCATGGATTCGTTGACCCGCGTCGCGCATGCCGGTCGCGAGATCGGCCTCGCGCTCGGCGAACCCGCATCCGCGCGCGGCTATCCGCCCTCCGCCATAGCCATGCTGCCGAACCTGATCGAACGCGCAGGCGTCGACGTCCACACCGGTGGCTCGATCACCGCGATCTACACGGTGCTCGCAGATGGCGACGACGGCAACGACCCCGTGGTCGACTCCGCCCGCTCGATCCTCGACGGCCACATCGTCCTCAACCGCCAGCTCGCCGAGCGTGGCGTGTATCCCGCGATCGACATCGGCCCGTCGGTCAGCCGCGTGATGACCGACATCGTACCCTCGCACCACGCCAAGGCCGCGCGCACACTCCGCCGTCACCTCGCGACATACGAAGAAAACCGCGATCTCGTCCTGATGGGCGCCTACCGCCACGGTGCCGATCCCGCGATCGACGCGGCGATCGCCTGCCACCCCGCCGTCATGGAATATATCCGCCAGGACGCCGACGAGAACGTGTCGTTGATCGATGCGGTCGCCGAACTGACCGGCGTGTTCGGCGGCTGAGATGGCGGATGCCCGCAGCAAGACGCTGGCGCGCATCCACCGCGTCCGCACGCTCCAACTCGGCCTGACCCGCGCCGACGAAGCGCGTGCGCACGACAAGTTCGCCAGCGAACAGGCATTGTCGGGCCGTATCGCGTTGCTCGCCGAAGCCGTCGCGCCGGTCCATGAAACGCAGGTCGCCGTCTCGCTCGGCGCCGCTGCACATTACCGCGATCGCCTGCAACAATCCGCCAACGCCGCCGTCGAGCGCGTGCAGGCCGCCGAATATCATGTCGAACGCGCCGCCGAGGCCACACGCGCAGCCAAGCGCGATCAGAGTGCGGTCGAGAAGCTCCTCGCCCGCGCCGACGCCGACGCGGTGCTGAAAGCGATCCGCGCGATGGAAGAGGCACCAGCCTTGCGGAAGGTTCGGCACGATCCTTGCTGAGTGAGGGTCAGATGCCCGAACGCGAGTGCCCGCATGATCCAGACCGCGACCCTTTCCCGTACCGTTCCTCTCCACCCTCGCGCCTCTGCTGCGAAAGGTGGCGGCGAGTCGGGCGATTTCGCGGGTGCCTTCGAGCAGGTTAGCGACGAGGCGAAACCCGAATCTTCCGCCGCAGTGCCGGAAGAAGAGCCCCGGCAGGACGACGCCGCGACCGGCAACGCCTTGCCGCTGCCGGATGTCGTGCCCGATGCCGCGTTCGTGTGGCAGCCGATCGTCGCGACGCCCGCCCCTGTCCCACCCGTTTCCCTGGTCGGTGCACGCGTCATTGATGCATCGACCAGCCAACCAACTAGCGTGCAGCGCCCGACCTTCGCTCAATTGCAGCCACAGGCCGCCACCCCCGCTCCGATAGAGCCTCAACCACCCCTGCCCTCCGCGCCGCCCCAAGCCGGCGGCACACCCGCAACGCAGCTCGCCGCTGCGATCATGGCTGCCATGCCACCGGTAAAGACGGCCGTGCAGACGCCGGTGGACACGCCGACCACCGACGCGCCGCGTTGGGCCACGCCCGATACGACGCCCGTCACCCTCGCCGTCGCACAACCGGATGTCGTCCAGCCGCAACCCGGCACGGTCGCGTCGGCTGCGATGGTGTTCGGTGCAGCGATCCGGGCGGCAACCAAGAAGCGCGACGAGCCCGATACCCCCGCCGCTCCGTCCGACACGCCGCTGACCCCAATCGGTGCCGCTGCGACCCACGAGATCAAGGTCGCCGACGCGCAGCAGGCGCCACTCGACATGCGTCAGGAGCGATGGCCGCACGCGATGATCGAGCGGATCGAGATGCTCCGCGACGCCGCTGACGCGGTCGACACGCGTATTCGCCTCGTCCCCGACGCGCTCGGCGCGATCGACGTGTCGGTGAAGACGGAGGGCGACACCGTGCACGTCCACTTCAACGCCGAGCAGGCTGCAACGCGGACGTTGCTGGCGGATGCGCAGCCACGGCTCGCCGAACTCGCCGAAGCGCGCGGGTTGAAGCTTTCGCAAGGCTCGCTCGGCGACAGCGGTGCCCAACAGCAGCGCGCGCCCGCAACACCGCAAACCCCGAATCGCCCCGCGCCGGTCTCGACCGTAATCGCGGACGCACCCGACGACATCCGAATCGCTTGAACCGAAGGACCCCGAAATCATGAGCGACACAAAAGAAACGCCCGACGCCGCCCCGAAGAAAAAGGGCAAGATGAAGACGATCCTGATCGGCGGCGTCGCGCTGCTGGTGCTGGTCGGCGGTGGCGTCGGCGCGGGCGTGTATGCGTCCAATGCAGGGCTGCTCGGCGGTGGCAAGCACGCGACCGAAGCAGAGGACGGCAAGCCCAAACTCGTTCCCAAAAGCGAGCAGAAGCACGCGACCGAAGGCGGCGAAGGCGGCGGTCATGGTGGCGAGGAAGCTGCGCCGGAGAACCACGGGATGAAGCCCCCCGCAGGGCAGGGCGGCGACAAATACGCCTCCACCTATTACCCGATGGAGAAGGATTTCACGTCCAATCTCCAGGACTCGGTGCACTTCGTCCAGGTGGGCGTCGCGGTCTCCACGCCGTACGACGACACCGTCATCACCAACCTGAAAACCAACGATATCGCAGTCCGGTCGGCGATCCTGATGGCGCTCGGCGACACCACCGAGGAGCAGGTGATGAGCAGCGACGGCAAGCGCCAGTTGCAGGTCAGATTGGCCAAGGCGATCAACGATACGCTCAAGCAGAAGGAAGGCTTCGGCGGCATCGGTAACGTTTACTTTACCAGTTTCGTTGTTCAGTGAGGCATGGTTAACGAGCCTTCAGCAAAGACACGCGAGCGACGCGACCGGGATCGCTCCGGCGCGCCCAAGGAGGGCGTGTTGCACCAGGGCGTGCTCGGCGGGGCCAAGCTCAATCCGTTCGGCGACCTCCATTCCCTCCAGCATCTCTCCGCCCGGTTCGCCCGTGGCCTGCGCGCCGTGTTCGAGCCGTTGCTCCGCCAGGAAGTCCGCTGCTGGGCCGAGCCGCTGGTGGTCCAGCGCTTCACCGATTACCGGGCCGAGCGCAGCGATGCACTGACCGCGTGGCTGCCGCTGATCATGACGCCGGGCATGGCACAGGCACTGTGCATCATGGACGGCAAGTTCGTGCTCGAGATGCTCGACATGTTCTTCGGTGGCACCGGTGCCGCGCCGCACGTGCTGCCGACCGAATTCTCGCCCGCCGCCGAGGCGATGGTCGCGCGGATCGGCCAGATGATCGCCGCGCCGCTGAAGACCGCATGGGAGCCGATGGCGCGGTTCGACTTCCTGCCGACCCGCGTCGAGGTAAATCCGGCCATGATCGCCGATCTCGACGGCGAGGACGCGATGATCGTCACGCGCTTCGGTATCGCCGCGGGCACCGCTAAGCCGGTGTTCCTCGACCTCGTCTACCCCGTGTCCGCGCTGAAGCCGCATGCGCCGTCGTTGACCGCGAAGGTCGTCGGCAAGTCGGCCGAGCCCGATCCGGCCTGGCGCACCGAGCTGACGCGGGCGGCGATGAACGTCCGCTTCCCGATCCGCTCGGTGCTCGCCGAGCCGGTCGTCAAGTTGACGATGCTGATGGATCTGAAGCCCGGCGACGTGATCCCGATCACCATCTCGGGCGACGTGCCGGTGATGGTCGGCAACAACCGGCTCGGCTGCGGTACGGTCGGCACATCGAACGGCTTCGCCGCCATCCAGCTCACCTCGATTACCCGTTTCGACGAAGGATTTGCAGCATGAACGACATGACCGGCGGGTTTCCGGTGGACTCCGCGGTGGCCGCCAATTTCCGGCTGCTTCAGGATGTCGACGTCAAGCTGACCGTCGAGATCGGCTCGACCAGCCTGACGCTGCGCGAGCTGCTGGCGCTAGGCGAATCCAGCGTCATTGAACTCGACCGCCAGGCCAACGAGTTGTTGGACGTGTTCGTAAACGGCACGCTGATCGGGCGCGGCGAAGTGGTGACGGTCGGCGAGCGCTTCGGCGTGCGGATGACCGAGCTCGTGTCGCCTGACAAATCGCTCGTCGGGCGCGGCTGAACCCGATGCTCTGGACCTACATCCTCAAGCTCGTCATCCTGCTCCCACTGGTATGCGGGCTGATGTTCGGCTGCCTCTATCTGTGGCGCAAGTTCGAGAGCCGGATTCCGGGCAAGCCGTCGACACGGCTGATCGGCGTCAAGGAAACGATGATGATCTCCCCGGGCCTGCGCCTCGCGGTGATCGATTTTGAGGGCCGCCGGCTGCTCGTCTCGGTCGGCCGTGGCGGCGTGCACCTGATCGACAAGGTCGACGCATGAGCGCGGTCGCTCGTCCGACGGTGACGCGGAAAGGCTCGGGCCCTGCCCTGTTCGCCGCATCGACCGCCAAACCGTTTTCCCGCGTACGCGGGAATCCAGGAGCCACGAACGGTGCGCTGCATAATTCTGCGTCGCGCCCGCGCGCAAACGCATGGCTGTGGATAGGCCTTGCCGTCCTGCTCGCCCTCTTCCTCGCGATGCCCGCCTTCGCGCAAGGCGTCCCCGCCCCGACCAACCCCGCCGTCGGCGACGCGGTCGATCGCGCGTTGGGCCAGCTCGGTGGCCAGGCCGCGGGCAATACCGGCCAGAGCGGTTCGCTGTCGCTATCGTTGCAAGTCCTCATCATCATGGGGCTGCTCACGGTCCTGCCGGGCATCCTGCTGATGATGACCAGCTTCACGCGGATCATCATCGTGCTCGCGATCCTGCGCCAGGCGCTCGGCCTCCAGCAGACGCCGCCGAACCAGGTGCTGCTCGGGCTGTCGCTGTTCCTGTCCTTCTTCATCATGGCGCCGACGATCAGCCAGATCAACACGACCGCGATCCAGCCCTATGCCGCCGGGCAACTCGCCGGCACGCAGATGATCACCACCGCGGGCGTCCCGCTGCACGCGTTCATGGTGAAGCAGACGCGGATCAAGGACGTCACGATGTTTGCGCAGATCGCGAAATCTGGCCCCTATGCGACGCCGACCGACATTCCCTTCTCGGTACTGCTCCCCGCGTTCGTCACGTCCGAGCTGAAGACCGCATTCCAGA
Organism: Sphingomonas sp. OK281; assembly: GCF_900115295.1. GTDB lineage: Bacteria > Pseudomonadota > Alphaproteobacteria > Sphingomonadales > Sphingomonadaceae > Sphingomonas. The sequence goes on from NZ_FOVZ01000004.1 coordinate 434,849, forward strand.
TCGGCTTCCTCATCTTCCTACCGTTCATCGTTATCGACCTCGTCGTCGCGACCGTGCTGATGTCGCTCGGCATGGCGATGTTGTCGCCGACGATCATCTCGATGCCGTTCAAGCTGCTGCTGTTCGTGCTGGTCGATGGCTGGGCGCTGACGATGGGCAGCCTCGCCAACTCGTTCGCGACCTGAGAACATGGACGCGCAATATTTCCTGACCGTCGCCAATCAGACGATGTGGGTGCTGGCGCTCGCGAGTGCGCCGATCCTGATCCCGGCGCTGCTGGCCGGGCTGATCCTCGGGATGATTCAGGCGGCGACGTCGATCAACGAGCAGACGCTGTCGTTCGTGCCGAAGCTGGTGGTGGTCGCGGTGTCAATCCTGATCTTCGGGAGCCTGATTTTAGGCCTGCTAAGCGATTTCACGATCGGGATCTTCGAGCGTATTCCGGATCTCGTGAAGTGAGCGCGCCTGCTGCTCCCCTCCCGCTTGCGGGAGGGATTGGGGGAGGGGCGTGCCTCATGGGCCGGACGCCGGTACGTACGTCGCGCCCTCCCCCGACCCCTCCCGCAAGCGGGAGGGGGATTTTGCAGTGCTAGGCTTCGGGCTCTCGATCGAGCCACAGCTTTGGGCGCTGATCTTCGTCATGATTCGCATTGGTGCGACGTTCATCGCCGCGCCGGTGTTCGGGTCCGTGTCGGTCCCGCTGACCGTGCGCATCACGCTGTCGGGCGCGATCGGGTTCCTCGTGCTTGCCGCGCATCCGATCGTGCCGCCGCAGAACATCTTTGCGGTTTCCACGATCCTCTCCGCCGCCGCCGAAGCCCTTGTCGGCCTCGCGCTCGGCTTCGTCCTCCAGATCGCGTTCGCCGCGCCGATGATCGCGGCCGAAGTCATCGGCGGCGCGATGGGGCTCGGCTTCGCCTCCTCGATCGACCCGCAGAACGGCAAGTCCTCCCCTGCCCTCGGCCAGTTCTTCTCGATCATGCTGACACTGTTGTTCCTGTCGGTCGACGGCCACCTGATCCTGATCGATCTGCTCGTGAAGAGCTATGACGTGCTCCCCCCTGGCGCCGCGTGGATCGGCGTCGAGCGGTTGAAGGCGATTGCGTTCTTCGGCGGTTACGCGTTTCTCGCCGGCCTGCTGCTCGCACTCCCGGTCGGCTTCCTGCTGCTCTGCCTCAACATCGTCGTCGGCATGCTGAGCCGCGCCGCGCCCTCGCTCAACCTGTTCGCGGTCGGCCTCCCCGCCAGCCTCGCGGTCGGCGTCGTCACGCTGGCGATCGCGTTCCCGACGATGGGCGACTATATGCTCGTCATCGTCCGCGAAGGCCTCGCCGCCACCGAAAACCTGGTGCTCGGCTGATGTCTGAGGATTCGGGCGAAAAGACAGAAGCACCAACCGCCAAGCGCAAGAAGGATGCGGTCGAGAAGGGCGACATCCTCAAGTCTCGCGACTTCGCCACCGCTTTGAGCATGCTCGCCGGCGTTGCCTGGCTGATCTACGCCGGCCCGACGCTGATCACCGCGTGCAAGGCGATCATGAGCTCTAGCTTCCAGTTCACGCACGCCGACGTCGAGGACTTCTCGCCGTGGCGCCCGCTGATGGAAGCCGGCGGCAAGCTCGCGCCATCACTCATAACCTTGTTCATCGTCAGCATCGGCGCCGCTATCCTGAGCCAGGCGGGGCTCGGGTCGCTAGGTTTCAACGGCGGTCTGCTCGCGCCCAAATACAGCCGCGTCGATCCGGCCGCTGGCCTCAAGCGCATCTTCGGCGCAAACGGCTGGATCGAACTCGGCAAGTCGTTGCTGAAGGTGATCCTGCTTGGCACGATCGGCGGCTGGATGCTGTGGAACGCCGCGCATTCGACGATGGGCCTCGCGTCATCCGCCGATCTCAACCAGGCGCTGTCGACGCTGGGCGGGATCTTCAAGGGCATCCTGATCGCGATGGCGTTCGGGCTGTGTGCGATCGCCGGCATCGACCTGCCGATCCAGATCATCCGCCGCCTGGGCAAGATGCGGATGTCGAAGCAGGAGGTGAAGGACGAGCATAAGTCGACCGAAGGCAATGGCGAGGCGAAGGGCCAGATGCGCGCCAAGATGCGGGCAATGGCGAGCGGGGGCTTACGCAAATCCGTTGCGGAGGCGCATGTCGTGCTGACCAATCCGACGCACTTCGCGGTGGCGCTGCGCTATGATCGCGGCAAGGATCAGGTGCCGGTGGTGGTCGCCAAGGGGCGCGGCGCAACCGCGCTGGCGATCCGCGAGCTGGCTGGCGAAGGCCGCGTTCCGATCCTCGAATATCCGACGCTCGCGCGTGCGGTCTATTACACGAGCAAGGAGGGGCAGGAGGTCCGCGACGACTTGTACACGGCGATCGCGACCGTGCTGGCGTTCGTCTTCGGGCTTAACGCGGCGGCGGGCGGTACGGCCGGCGGGGTTCAACCCTTCGTCACCGTGCCGAAGGATGCGCGGTTCGACGAAAACGGTATGAAACAGGTCTAAACATCGCCGGCGCACGGCCGTTCTTACAGACAAGCGCACGTGCAGGAACTTTGCCATGGTAACATCGACCACCAGCACGACGGCTACGCCGACCCCTACACCCACGCCAACGCCTTCCGCACAGAGCGCGGTAAATACCGCGACGCAGGCGTTGCTGACGGGCCTGAATGCCAATTCCGGTGTCGATACCGGGACGTTGGTGCCTGCGTTGGTAGCGGCGCAGTTCGCAGCGCGCACAGCCACGCTGAAGACGCAGAACGACACGCTTACCACACAGATTTCCGGGATCAGCACGATCAAGAGCACGATCACGGGCTTTTCGAGCGCACTCGACACGCTAGTCAAAAGTGGCTCGCTGCAGACGCAACCCCTCAGCTCCAGCCCTGGGACGCTGTCCGCCACGGCGTTGTCTGGCGCAAAACTCGCGAATTTATCGGCGAGCGTCACGGTGAACCGTCTGGCAACGGCGCAGGCCGCGAGCACCAAGTCCCCCTTTGCGAATCGTACGACCGCGTTGGACACCGGGCCGCTGACGCTGACGATCGGCACTAAGACATATGTCGATGCCGATAAAAAGCCGGTCGCGGCCGGCACCGAAGGCGCCGTCTGGGACGGGGGCATCTCGGGGAAATCCTACACTTTCGGCGTTGGCGCCGGCAGCCTCGATGCGATCGCCGCTGCGATCAACGATCAGAAGACCGGCGTTACCGCCTCGATCGTGACCGATGCGGCGGGCGGTGCCTATCTATCCGTCAAGGGTGCGACGGGTGATGCACAAGCGTTCACGATGACCAGCGAAAAAGGCCACGCACTCGATATCGGCCTTGGCTCGAATGCTACGAACACCATCTCTGAGGCGCAGAACGCCCAACTGACGGTCGATGGGATTGGTGTTGAGCGGGCTAGCAACACGATCAGTGACCTGATCGACGGGGTGAAACTGCAACTGAATGCAACATCCCCCGCCCCGGTCTCCCTCACCAGTTCGACGCCCACCGCAGCCTTGTCGCAGGCGGTCAGCGACGTGGTCGAGACTTACAACCAGGTTCTCGCAGCGATCACTGAACAGACCGATCCGAAGACCGGCAGCCTGCGGTCGGACCCTGCTGCGGCGTCGCTGCTCCGGTCATTGAAAGCACTGACGTCGAAGGCGCTGGTCGGCGGTGCGGTATCGGGAATTCCTCGTACGTTAGCCGAGATCGGCGTCGCGACGAACACCGACGGTACGCTGCGTCTCGACAGCACATTGCTCGCACGGCAGATTACCGCCTATCCCGACACGATCGAGGCGATGTTCGCGCCTTCGAGCAGCAATGTGCTCAGCTTGTCGGCAACCCTGAGCGCACTCACCACCAGCGCGACGAGCATCGTCACCGGTCTCGGCGCATCGACCGCGCGCTACACTGCAGCGGCAAGCGAGATCGCCAAGCAGCAAGACAAGGTCACCGACCAGTCCGCGCAGATGACGACCCGCCTGACACAGCAATATTCCAGCCTGAATTCGCGCCTCTCCGCCTACAAATCGACACAGACGTTTCTGACCGGTCAGATCGCGCAGTGGAACAAGAGCGACTCGTGACCTACGCCTCAACTCTCATGCGCGATCCGTTCGCAACCTATCGCCAGATCGATGCGGTCGGCCATACCGCAGCGGCCACCGGCCCGGCTTTGGTACAACTTCTCTACAAGGAGCTTGTCGCGGCTTTGCGTGCTGCGGCATGGGCCTGCGAGAAGCGGCAATTCTCCGTCAAGAGTGACCGGATCACGCGGGCTACCGCCATTCTGTTCGCACTTGAAGCAGGGCTCGACTTCGACAAAGGCGGGCAGGTCTCGGAAACGCTCGCCCGACTGTATGGCGGCGCGCGCAAGACCATCGTCAACGCCTCACTAGGCCACGATCCGCAGCCATTCCGCGATTCCGCGGACATGCTCGACGAGATCGCGCAGGCCTGGCGGACCGCCAGCGCCGCGTAGGCTCTACCGCTTGAACCAGTGTCGCATCGAGAAATACGCAACGACACCGACCGCGATCACCAGACATGCGCCGGCGATCGCATCGAACGCCCACGGCTCCTCGGCATAGGGCAGGCCCTTCACGTTCATGCCGTACAGGCCGGTCAGGAACGTCAGCGGCAGGAACACCATCGCCGCGATCGAGATGATCAGCGAGCGGTTGTCGATCTGTTCGGCGCGCAGGTCCGTCAGGGTCTCGTGGATCAGCGCCGAGCGCTCGCGGATCGATTCCAGCTCCTCCGCCATCCGCGCGGCGCGGTCCGCCGCCGCCGCCAGATGCAGCCGGTCGTCGTCGGCCAGCCAGTCGCCGGGTAGTGCCGCCAGCTTCTCGAGCGCCGCGCGTTGCGGGCTGAGGAAGCGTTTGTAGCCGATCGCCGCGACACGCACCTTGCTGACCGCGCGGCGCAGTTCGAACACGCGGTTGGCGTCGAGCTGTTCCTCGCAATCGTCGAGCTCGTCGCCGAGCGTCGCCACATCGGGATCGAGATCGGTGGTGATCGCGGTGGCGAACGCGGCGATCAGGTCGCCCGGATCGCGCACCTCGTGGCGCTCGACCATCTTCTCCACCTCGGCGACCGCGATCAGCGGCTTGCGCGTGACCGAATAGACGCGGCCCTTCACCGCCCATATCCGCACCGAGGCGAGCAGGTCGGAGGTGTCGAGTTCCTCCTTCGATCGCCCACGCAGATTGAGGAACGCGCCGTCGCCGACAGCCTCGCAGCGCGGCCGGGTCTCGGTCGCGGTCAGCGCGTCGACGACATAGTCGAGCAGCTTGGCCTCGTCGCGGAGCCAGGTCTGTGCATGCTCGGCGGTGGTCGACAAATGCACCCAGACGAGGTCGGCGGTGCAGGTGAGCGCTTCCTTGACGTCGACGCGGGTCGCTTTCCCATCGACGATCCGGAAGGCGAAACCGCTCATCGTGCCAGCTCGACTTCGACCGACAGGCCGGTGCCGGGATCGGCGGGCATCGCCGCGCACAGCCGGGCGGCATCGGCTCGCGCCCGGTCTAGGATCGCCGCGGGGACGTCAGGGCCGTGATAGACCCGGTCGGCGCTGGCGAGCGCGCGCGCCTGGCGTAGCGTCAGGTCCTCGGGATCGTCGGAAAGCAGAACGAGGGTTATCGCTACGTCCCGCTTTCCAGAGAACTCGGCGGTTGGGGTCAGCCATGCGTCCACGTCATGCGTCGGCGATAGCGGATCGAGCATGCCGCCCGCCCCCATCGCCGTAGCCAGCGCACGGCGACGCTCCCCCATATCGGGCCAGCGCTGGCGCAAGGCCCCCCGCGCAGCCTGCAATGCCAGTGCCAGCTTGCCGAGATCGGCGGGGATCAGCGCCTCTAGGCGCTGGCGCAATGCCGCCGCCAAGCCGGCCGACACCCCGCTGGTGCCGATCGCGATCAGCACCGGGGCGCGGTCGACGATCGCCGGCAGCGTAAAGTCACACAGCGCCGAGCGGTCGACCGCGTTGACGAGGATGCCACGCGCCTTCAGCCGCGCGACCGCCGCCAGCGCTTCGTCCTCGTCGTCGATCGCGACGATCGCGAGCGAAGCGCTAGCATCTTCGCCGACGACGTCAGCCCCCGCGCGATCGAGCAACCGCCGCTTCGCATCCGCCGCCTCGCCCTCGCCCAGCAGGATCACCGGGCGCCCTGCCAGCCTCACGAACAGCGGCAGGCTCTGGAGTATCACCGCTTGAGCCATTCGGGCACGCGCTCGGCGGCCAGGATCGTCTCCGGGTGGATGCGGTCGGCGACCACCGCGAACCGGTCGCCGTCGACCAGCACCTCGGGCACCAGCGCGCGGCTGTTGTAGGTCGACGCCATCGTCGCGCCGTACGCCCCGGCGGTACGGAAGATGCCGAGATCGCCCGACTTCACCGCGTCGATATCGCGGCCCATCGCGAAGGTATCGCCGGTCTCGCACACCGGCCCGGCAATGTTGGCGGTCATCCGATCGCCGGTCGGCGCGACCGCGACGAAATCGTGATACGCGTCGTACATCGCGACGCGCGCGAGGTCGTTCATCGCCGCATCGACGATCACGTATGGGTTTACCACGCCCGGCTTTACCCAGATCACTTCAGTCAGAAGCACACCGGCATTGCCCGCGATCACGCGACCGGGCTCGAACATGAGTTCGACGTCCCAGTCGGCGGTCGCGCGTGCGACCATCGCGCCATAATCCGCTGGGCTCGGCAGCACGTCGCCAGGCTTGTACGGCACGCCGAGACCGCCACCGAGATCAACGCGGCTGATCGTGTGCCCCGCATTGCGCAGCTCTGCGACCAGCTCGCCGATCCGCGCATAGGCGGCCTCCAGCGGCGCAAGATCGGCGAGCTGGCTGCCGATGTGGATCGCCACGCCGCGCAGGTCGAGGCCATCGTGCTTCGACAGGCGGTCGAACATCGCCACAGCCTGGTCGATCGCGACGCCGAACTTGTTCTCCTTGCGCCCGGTCGAGATCTTTGCGTGCGTGCCAGCATCGACGTCGGGGTTCACGCGCAGCACCGCCGGCGCGCGTTCGCCGCGAGCGTGGGCAAGCGCGGCGAGGACTTCGCCTTCCTCCTCCAGCTCGAGATTGAACTGGCCGATCCCCGCGTCGAGCGCCTGCGCCAATTCGCGCCGCGTCTTGCCGACGCCCGAGAACACGATGTCCGACGCCGGGATGCCCGCCGCCAGCGCGCGCTGCATCTCGCCGGCCGAAACCACATCGGCGCCGTAGCCCTCGTCGGCCAGCACGCGCAGCACCGCGACGTTGGGGTTTGCCTTGATCGCATAGGCCAGATGGACGCGTCCGGCGCCCTTCAGCGCGTCGCGGAACACCTGCGCGTGACGGCGGAAGGTAGCGGTCGAGTAGACGTAGACGGGCGTGCCGACGGCTTCGGCGATCGCCGGCAGGGCGACGTCCTCGGCGTGCATGACCCCGTCACGATAGGCGAAATGATCCATGGTTCAGGTCTTCAATTCGGCGGCGGCAGGTCGAACTCGTCGCTGCGGCGCGGCTGGGACGTGGTGAGCAGCTCGTCGCTGCGCTGCGGGCGTTGCTGCGTGGTGGGGGTCAGCAGTTCCGCGGGTGTCGGCGGCGTTTTCGCACCATAGGGCGCGACCGGGAGCGTCTTGCCCTCCGCAGGGACGAGGCCGTCCGCCGCGCCACAACCCGACAGGGCCAGCGCCAATCCCACGATGCCAAAAAGCCGTTTCATGCCGTTTCTCCCCCCGCCGTCTCGGCACGCGCCGCACGGATCGCAGCGCGTACATTGTCGGGCGCGGTGCCACCGAAGCTGGTCCGGCTGGCGACCGACGCATCGACCGAAAGCACGCCGTACACGCGTTCGTCGATCCGTGCATCGATTGCCTTCAGATCCTCGATCGGCAGCGCATCCAGCGCCACCTTGCGCTCCTCCGCCAGTTTGACGGCACGTCCCGTAACATGATGCGCCTCGCGGAACGGCAGCCCCGCCTCCCGCACCAGCCAGTCGGCGAGATCGGTCGCGGTCGCAAAGCCGCTCTCGGCCAGCCCGCGCATCCGATCGGTGCGGAACGTCGCGCTCTCGACCATCCCGGTCATCGCGGCGATCGACAGCGCGAGCAGGTCGTGCGCCTCGAACACCGGCGGCTTGTCGTCCTGCATGTCCTTCGAATAGGCGAGCGGCAGGCCCTTCATCGTCACCATCAGCGCGGTCATGCAGCCGAGGATGCGGCCCGAGTGCCCGCGCACCAGCTCGGCGGCATCGGGATTGCGCTTCTGCGGCATGATCGAGCTGCCCGTCGACCATTGATCACTCAGCGCCACGAAGCCGAACGGCTGCGACGCCCACAACACGAACTCTTCGGCAAGCCGCGAGAGGTGCAGCGAGGTCTGCGTCGCGGCAGTCAGGTATTCGATCGCGAAATCACGGTCGCTGACACCGTCGAGCGAGTTCGTCATCGGCCCGTCGAAGCCTAGCGCCTCGGCGGTCATCGCGCGGTCGATCGGAAAGCCCGTTCCCGCCAACGCAGCCGAGCCCAGCGGCGATCGGTTCATCCTTGCGCGGGCATCAGCGAACCGCCCGACGTCGCGCGAAATCATTGCGTGATAGGCCATCAGGTGATGCCCCAGCGTCACCGGCTGCGCCGACTGCAAGTGCGTAAAGCCCGGCATAACGCTCGCCGCATGCTCTTCAGCCCGCGCGAGAAGCGCCGCCCGGAACCCGGCGAGCGCCGCCAGCGCCTGATCGATCGCATCGCGCACCCACAGCCGGAAATCGGTCGCGACCTGATCGTTGCGTGAGCGCGCGGTATGCAGTCGCCCAGCGACCGGCCCGATCGCGTCGGCCAGTCGCGCCTCGGTCTGCATGTGGATGTCCTCGAGGACGAGATCCTCCTCGACGCCGTGCTCGGCATAATGCGCCGCGACCGTGTCGAGGCCCGCCGAAATCGTCGCGGCGTCCTCCGCCGAAACGATGCCCTGCTGGCCAAGCATCGCGACATGCGCCTTCGAGCCGGCAATATCCTGCTGCCAGAGGCGCTTGTCGAAGGGAATGGAGGCGTTTATCTCGCGCATGACCGCTGCCGGCCCCTCGGCGAACCGCCCACCCCACATCGAATTGGAACCGTCCATGTTCTCGAATCCTGTGTTCAATTCGCTGTTAAAGTCTGGGCCGATCGCCGCCGTGATGGGGATGGGCCTGCTGGTTGCCGGCTGCGATAGGAAATCGCCCGCGCCGGAGCAAGCAAACGTCGTCGCGGCGAATGCCGTGTCCGCCGACGAGGTCGCGTCCGGCCCTGCGCCCGACGAAGCGACCGGTCCGGCCGCCAGTGCGAAAAAGCTGGACCGCAGCCACAAGGGCGAGACCGGGCCGGCGGTCGCCTTCACCGCGCCCGACGGCAAGCCGGTGACGCTCGCCTCGTTCAAGGGCAAGCCGCTGCTGCTGAACCTGTGGGCGACCTGGTGTGCGCCTTGTGTAGCCGAGATGCCGACGCTCGACGCCGCAGCGAAGTCGCTCGCTGGCAAGGTTCAGGTCATCGCGGTCAGCCAGGACATGCAGGGCGCAGAGAAGGTGACGCCGTTCTTCGCCGCGAAGACATTCTCGACGTTGCGACCCTATCTCGATCCGAAGCTTGGCCTGAGCCTCGCCTACCAGGCGAACCTGCCGACCACGATCCTGTACGATTCGGCGGGCAAGGAAGTGTGGCGGATGACCGGCGGGTATGAATGGAACACGCCGGCCGCCGCCAAACTGATCGCCGAAGCGTCGTAACCCGCTACGGGGTACCGGCCCGCCTTGGTGACGAGCCAAAGGTTGATGGCGGACCGGCACCATACCCTAGGACAGATTGCCGCCCGGTACACCCGGTCAGACGGCCGCAGCTAGCGACCGATCCGATTCGCTAGCCACGTTGCCGCGGCCTCGGGCGTCTGCTTATCCGTATCGCGGTCCACGCGGTAGTTCGCCGCGCGCATCGCCTCGACCGGGATGCGCCCGACTAGCGGCTTCAGGGTGGCGACGAACTTCGCGTCCCCTGCCCGCTTCGGGGCGACCATCAGGATCGCGTCGTAGCTGGGGATCGCCCGCCGCGGATCGGTCAGCACGGTCAGCCCATCCGCCGCGATCCGCCCATCCGACGAGAAGGCCGAGATCACGTCGGCGTTGCCGCTTTCCAGCGCACGGTACATGAAGGTCGGGCTGTACGGCGTCGTCTTGGCGAAGCGGAGCGGATAGGAGCGCTTCACCGCGGCCCATTCGGGACGTTCGAGGAATTCGAGATCGCTGCCTAGCGTCAGGGAGGGCGCGGCCTTCACTAGATCGTCGAGGCTGGCGATGCCCTTGGCCTTTGCCGCGTTGCCCTTCATCGCGAAGGCATAGGCGTTCTCGAACCCGAGCGACCCGACCAGGCCGACGTGATGCTCGCGCCTTGCCCAGTCGGCGATCGCGGCGACCATCGCCGGGCGTTCTGGGACGTCGTTGCGCTTCATCTCGTTCGCCCAGATCGTCCCGGCGTAATCGACATAGACGTCGATATCGCCGCCGGAGAGCGCGCCGAACACGACCGCCGAGCCGAGGCCGTCGCGGTATTCGACGGTATAGCCGGCCTGTTCGAGCCGGTCGCCGATCAGCCGCGCGAGGATGTATTGCTCGGAGAAGTTCTTCGCGCCGACCACGACGACCGTGCGGTCCGCGCCACCCTTGGGCCAGAGCGGTGCCGTCGCGGCCGCGGTGCCCAACACCAGCACCACCGCGCTCGCGATCCACAGCCAGCGGCGGCGCGCGCGGATGCCGTATTCGATCGCGCCGATCAGCGCGTCCACCGCCAGCGCGAGCGCCGCCGCCGAGACGCAGCCGGCGAGCACCAGCGCCCAGTTCTGCGTCTGCAGACCGGCGAAGATCATGTCACCGAGGCTCGGCTGACCGACCGTCGTCGACAGCGTCGCTGCGCCGATCGTCCAGACCGCCGCGGTGCGGATGCCGGCGATCAGTACGGGGGCGACCAAAGGTGCCTCGACCAGCCGTAGTTTCTGCGCGGGAGTCATGCCGACCGCGTCCGCCGCCTGGATCACCGCGGGATCTATGCCGTGCAGTCCCGCGACCGCATTCCGCAGGATCGGGAGGAGGGCATACAACGTGAGCGCGATCAGCGAAGGGAGGAAGCCGAGCGCGGGGATGCCGCCGCCGACCAGCGCGGAGAGGCTGAGCAGCAGCGGGTAGAACAAGGCGAGCAGCGCGAGGCTCGGGATCGTCTGGACGAGGCTCGCGAAACCGAGCGACACGCGCGCCACGGTCGCGTTGCGCGCGGACCAGATGCCGAGCGGCAGACTGATCGCGATGCCGAGCAGTAGCGCCGCCGCGGACAGAAGGACGTGGTTGGCGAGCAGCGGCGGCACGCGGCCGAGCGCGTCGAGGAACGCGCTCATGCGACTAGCGCCTGGAGGCGTTCGGCCTGCGCGCGCGGCACCTGCACCAGCGCCTGTGCGTCGTCGCCACCCTTGCCGGCGACGAGGTCGGCGGGCGTGGCGTCGGCGACGATCCGTCCCGCCTTCATCACCAGCACGCGGTCGGCCAGCAGCAGCGCCTCGGCCATGTCGTGCGTGACGAGGATCGTGGTCAGCCCGAGCCGGTCGTGGAGTTCGCGGATCCGCGTGCCGAGCGCATCGCGCGTGACCGGGTCGAGCGCGCCGAACGCCTCGTCGAGCAGCAGCAGTTTCGCGCCGGGTGCGAGCGCACGCGCGATCCCGACACGCTGGCGCTGACCACCCGAGAGCGCATCGGGCATGCGGCCCGCAATGTCGCGGGGCAAGTCGACGAGGTCGAGCAGTTCGCCGACCTTCGCCTTGTCCGTGCGGCCGGCGATGCGCAGGCCGATCGCGATGTTCTCGGCGATCGTCATGTGCGGGAACAGGCCGATATTCTGGAAGACGTAGCCGATCCGGCGGCGGAGTTCTGGGGCGGGCTCGTCGGCGACGTCGGCACCGTCGATCGTCACGCGGCCTTCGCTCGGCTCGACCAGGCGGTTGAGCGTCTTCAGCAGCGTCGACTTGCCCGAACCGGACGTGCCGACGAGCGCGACGAAACTGCCGGGTGCGATCTCCAGCGAGACCGCGTCGACGGCGATCGTCGTGCCCCCAGCGCCTGGGTATCTCTTGGTGACGCGTTCGAAAGCGAGCGCTGGGGAATTGTCTGGCATCTGCGCGCAGGATGCGGGAAACATACCGGAAAATCAAATGGAGAGGGTATGAGCCAGCAGGGCATTTTCATCACCGGCGGCGGATCGGGGATCGGCCGCGCGACCGCGATACTGTTCGCGCGGAAAGGCTGGCGCGTCGGGCTCGCCGACGTCAACGTCGCAGGGCTTGCCGAGACCGCCGCGCTGCTGCCCGCGGGGATGGTCAGCACCTACCAGATGGACGTGCGCGACCGCGATGCGTGGGTGGCGTCGCTCGATGCGTTCGTCGCGACCACCGGCGGGCGACTCGACGTGCTGTTCAACAATGCCGGGATCGGATCGGGCGGACCGCTCGCGGAGACCGACTTCGCCGAGATCGACCGGGTGATCGCGATCAACCTGGTCGGCGCGCTGAACGGGGCGCGGATCGGCCATGCGTATCTGAAGCGGACGCCGGGATCGTGCCTGCTCAACACCGCGTCGGCGTCGGCGATCTATGGCTCGGCGGGGCTCGCGCCTTATTCCGCGACCAAGTTCGGAGTGCGCGCGATCACCGAGGCGCTCGATGGCGAATGGGCGGCAGACGGCATCAAGGTGCGCTCGATCGTGCCGAGCTTCATCGACACGCCGCTGCTCGATTCCGCGGCGGGGAACAGCAACCACTCGATCCGCGAGACGGTGACGGGCGCAGGACTGGAACTGACCGGCGTGGACAAGGTTGCGGAGGCAGCCTGGGCTGCGGTGCATGGCGACAAGGTGCACACGTTCGTGGGCAAGACCGCGCACCGGATGGCGTTCGCCGCGCGGTGGATGCCGGGTGCGCTGCGCAAGCGGATGCGGCGGGATATGCGGAAGGGCTGAACATCCCCCCTCCCTGCAAGGGAGGGGTCAGGGGGTGGGTCGGCTTCCGCATACCCGGACCTTTGGTGGCTCAAGCCGGCCTACCCACCCCCAACCCCTCCCTTTCAGGGAGGGGCGAGACAGAAGATTTCAGGCGTCGCCGACGATCGCGTCGATCGCTTCGGCCATCTCGATATCCCGCGACGAGAGGCCCCCGGCGTCGTGCGTCGTCAGCAGGATTTCGACGCGATTCCACACGTTCTTCCACTCCGGATGGTGGTTCGCACGCTCGGCAATCAGCGCGACCTGCGTCATGAAGCCGAACGCCTCGACGAAATCGGCAAACACGATCGTCCGCGTGATCGCGTCGCGCGCGTCGTCGTAATCCCACTCGTCGAGGCCATCGAGGGCCTCGGCCCGTTCGGTCTCGTTCAGCGCTTCGATCATCGGGCTCTCCCTTGCCGCCACAGTTCGCCGACGCGTATGGCTGGCGGCATGAGCGGGCAAGCAACAATATCCGGGGAGGCCCCCGACGCGGATGCGATCGAGGCGATCGCGCGGGCGACGATCGCCAGGCTGCCGGCGCAGTTCGCGGAGCATCTCGGCGATATCGTCTTCGTGGTCGAGGAGTATGCCGACGACGAGACGCTGGCGGCGCTGGGCATCGAACACCCGCTGGACCTGTCGGGTCTGTATCATGGCCGCCCGCTCGGCGAGAAATCGTCGATGGACTCAGGCGCGATGCCCGACCGCATCGTCCTTTACCGGCGCGCGATCCTGGAGGAATGGATCGAGACCGGCGTGCGCCTCGACGATCTCGTCGCGCATGTGACGACCCACGAGATCGGCCATCATTTCGGCCTGAGCGACGACGACATGCACGCGCTGGAAGACGCCGCCGAGGACAGCGCGGAAGATCCGGCCACGTGAGTCTCGCGTTTCGCGACGTCGCCTGCGTGCGCGGTGGGCGAATGCTGTTCTCGGGCGTGTCGTTCGGTCTCGGTCCTGGCGACGCAGCGGTCGTCACGGGCCCTAACGGCATCGGCAAGTCGAGCCTGATCCGCGTCGCCGCAGGCCTGTTGCCGCCGTTCGACGGTGCGGTGACCTGCGACACGGACAAGGCGTTGCTCACCGAAGCCAGCGCGCTCGACACGGACCGGACCCTGGCCGCCGCGCTCCGCTTCTGGGCCAGTCTCGACCGTACCGTCGATCCCGGCGCGCGCGTTGCCGCCGCGTTGGAGGCGCTCGATCTCGGGGCGCTGGCCGATATCCCCGTCCGCCTTCTCTCCACCGGCCAGCGCCGCCGTGCCGCGATCGCGCGCGTCGCCGCCAGCAAGGCCGTGGTCTGGCTGCTCGACGAGCCCGCCAATGGGCTCGACACACACTCGATCACGCGGCTCGAGGCCTTGATCGCCCAGCACCGGACCGAAGGTGGTATCGCGCTCGTCGCCACGCACCTCCCGCTTGCCATGCCGGATGCGCTGGAGATCGCCCTGTGAGGGCCAAGAGCGTGACGACCATGAGGAGCACGCCGTGATCGCGCTCATCCGCCGCGATCTCCGCCACAGCTTGTCCAGCGGCGGCGCGACGCTCGTCGTCGGCTTCTTCCTGCTCGTCGCCACGCTGTTCCCGTTCGCGATCGGGCCCGACGCGGCGCTTCTTGCAAAGATCGGCGGCGGCGTGATCTGGACCGCGGCGCTCCTCGCAGCCCTGCTCCCGGTCGAGCGCCTGATCGGCCCCGATCTCGACGCAGGAATATTCGATCAGCTCGCGGTCCGCGGCCGATCGATGACGCTCGTTGCCGCTGCAAAGACGGTCGCGCACTGGCTGAGCTTCGGGCCCCCGCTGATGCTCGCCGCGATCGTCGCGGCGGGGTTGCTCGGCCTGTCCGGCGACATGCTGCTGCGCGTCGAGATCGGCCTCGCGATCGGCACGCCCGGCCTTGCGGCGCTCGCCGTCGTCACCAGCGCGCTAGTCGCCGGCGTCCGCGGCGGCGGCGCGGTGAGTGGCCTGGTGATGCTGCCCCTCGCCGTTCCTCTGCTCATCTTCGGCGCCGGCTCGCTGGACCCGGCCGGTAGCGCCGGCGCGATCAAGCTGCTCGCCGCGGTCAGCCTCCTCCTGATCGCCGGCGCCCCCTTCGTCGCCGCCGCCGCGATCCGCGCGTCAATGGACTGAGGCTTTCGGCAGACCGTGGTTCCCGTATCGTTACCGGTGCCGTACAATCGTTCGCAAGGCTCCTCGGTCACCAGTGGATTGCGGGCGAAGCGCGGATCCTTCGTCGCGTCCGGAACCAGGAGAAAGTCTTCCTCGAGAATTGCCTAGGCGCAGAACGACGTATCCAGCGGCGTCTCGCGGACGCCAAGACCGACTTCGGCCTTGAAGAACTGCCGACCGGAGCGCAGCGGAAACGGGCGCGGTGCGGCCCGACACGACAGTCATGGTCGGCCAAGATCCAGCGTCGGGCAGCGCTCAGCCGAAGGCGGGTTCCGTCCCCACCTCTCGGGGGGTCAGCAGCATCGCCCGTCGCACCTGTTCTGGGTTCGCCAAGCTTCGCGACGGTTTGCCGATCAGATATCCCTGGATCGAACCACATCCTTCACGCGCGACAATCGATAATTGCGCTGGCTGCTCGATCCCTTCTGCCAGGACGGGCATGTCCAGGCTGGAACCGAGCGCGGTGACGGACCTGAGGATGGCGACGGCCTGCTCACTATGCTCGATCTCGGCGACGAACGACGCATCCAGCTTGATCCGGTCGAAGGGGAACGATCGCAGGACGTCCAGCGAAGAATATCCCACCCCGAAGTCGTCGAGCGCCAGTGCAACGCCCATCGCTTTCAGCTGACGCAGCTGGTTCAAGGCAAAGTCGCGGTCGTGGATGATGGCGCTTTCCGTCAGCTCCAGCGACAGTCGCTCGACCGGCAGACCGCTATCCTCGAGCGCCGACCGCACCGTCTCGACCAACTGCGGATCCGACAGGTGAAGGGGTGACAGGTTGACCGCGACGATATGGCGATTGGTCCACAGAGCCGCCTCGAAACAGGCCTGGCGAAGGACCCAGATACTCAGCGGCACGATCTGTCCGCTTTCCTCCGCCAACGGAATGAACATCGCCGGCGAGATCGTTCCTCGCGTCGGATGGTGCCAGCGGATCAGCGCTTCGTACCCGGTGATCTCGCCGGTCGCGACGGATGCCTGGACCTGGTAGTGAAGTTCGAACGCGCCGGCAGCGACTGCGGCGCGCAGATCGCTGGCAAGCTCGCGCCGATCGCGAACGGCGTCATCCATCTCGGCCTGGTAGTAACAAGGCTCGTCCGAGTGCAGCGATTTTGCGCGGTACATGGCCAGATCCGCCTTGGCGAGAAGCGTATCGGCGTCGAGTCCGTCGTGGACGGCCAGCGCCACGCCGATGTTCGCGCCCACCGAGGCGGTGAACCGTTCGAACGCGAAGGGGGCGACGAAGCTGGCGCGCAGCCGATCGAGGAAATCGGTCAAGTCCGTCGGCGTGTCATACGAGATCAGCGCGGCGAACTCGTCGCCGCCAAGGCGAGCGACAAGTTCGGCCGGACGCTGGACTTCGACGAGCCGAGCCGACAGTGCCATCAGGACCTGGTCGCCTGCCTGATGTCCGTAGGTATCGTTGACCGCCTTGAAACGCGACAGGTCCATCATGACCACCGCCATGCAAGGACGTCCGCCTTTCAATCCGAGCCTGCGGCCGAGTTCCTCATTGAAGCTCATGCGGTTCGGCAGGTCCGTCAAACCGTCGTGCAGCGCCATGCGCCTGAGGCGGCGATAGGACTCGTCCTGGCTATGGCCGTCGATCAGCGCGCTGAGCGCGGCGCATCCGACCACGAGGAGCGCCGCGATCGCGGTCGTCACGCCCAGCGCCGACAGCGTTCCGTCCGACAGGCCGTCGCCGAGTTGCAGGACGGCGATGTTCATCGCGGCCATGCCGGTGAAATGCAGCGCAGCCACGCTCAAGCCCAACAGGCCGCCGGCGCGGATCCGCCGCCATCGGCCAGCTCGTCTCAGGCTGTGAAACGCGGCAGCAGAGAACGCCGACGACAGGACGATCGACGCAATGACGTATTGCCAGTCCCAGGTGACGATCCCGTCGATCCGGTAGGCAGACATGCCGAGATAGTGCATCGCCGACACGGCCACGCCGATGACGGCGCCCCCCGCGATCCCGGCCCAGCGTCGCCGCGCTGCAGCCAGCGCGAGCCCCGGCGCCGCGACGGCGATGGCCAAAAGCAGAGACGCGAGGGTCAGGATGGGATCGAGTATCACCGGCGCCTGCGTGCGGAACGCCATCATCGCCACGAAATGCGTCGACCAGACCATCGTCCCGGTGCTGACCGCCGTCAGCAGAACCCAGCCCAGCCGACTATATCCCGACGCCGATCGGATGCGGCCGAACAACTGCACCGTGGCGGCCGAGCCGATCAGACAGACGGCAAGCGCGACCATCACGAGCCGCAGGTCATGGTCCTGCGTAATGCAAAGTGCGACCCGCATCATGCCGCGGCCCCTTCCCGCCAGAGGTCGCCACGCGCTTCGAGCGCCATCGACGCCTGCCGCGCCAAGCCGAGAAGATAGGCCCGTTGATCGGCAGAGGACGGCGACCGCTTTACCGTGTCCAGCACGCAGAGCGCGCCGACGTCGACACCATTCAACATCCTGAGCGGAGCACCGATATAGTACCGGATGAACGGATCTCCCGTCACCACCCCGAGCTGAGCGAAGCGCGCATCGGTTTCTGGATCGCAGCATTCCAGAACACCGCCCTGGTCGAGCGCGAACCCGCAAAAACCGCTGTCCCGCGGAATGCAGGTCAATGCGAGGCCGATCGTCGCCTTGAACCACTGATCGTCGCTATGGATCAGCGACAACAGCGCGATAGGCGCGTCAAAGGCCAGAGCCGCCTGATTCACGAAACGGTCGAACGCGGGCTCGGGCAGCGTGTCGAGGACACCAAGCCGCTTGACGGCGTGAGAGCGTCGGCGCTCTTGAAAGAGGTTCTTGAGCATCGACGGGTCACCATGGCGGTAGTTGCCCAGGATCTATCCAATAAAACCATTTAGGATTGGTAATCAGATCCTGGCGGAACCAGCGTCTTGCGAGAGGCGTGCGGGGTGAGGCCAGTGTTCCCCGCGTGCGCTCACGGCATCCCGATCAACCCGCCCGATCTGTCGCAGTAGATTTCGCGCCTCGACCGCCCACCCCGCGTTAGTGACCGATTTTCAAACGGTTGAACTATCGCTACGGATTTTAGCGATGAACTCGAAATCAAGTAGCGCTCCGCAGACGTTGCCGCCCGAGTTGCGATTCCTCACCGGGGGCGGCGAGGCGACGCGTCTGATTCTCGGACGTGAATGGTCTGCGCATCCGCTCGGAGAACCCGCCGGCTGGCCCGACATCCTGAAGACCAGTCTCAGCCTCATTCTCAATTCACCGGAGTCGATGATCCTGGCGTGGGGCGAGACCGAGCTGACCTTCTTCTTCAACGAAGCCTATTTCCCGTTGCTGGGACCGCGTGTGGCATGGGCGATGGGGTCGCCGTTCCAAATGGTCTGGCCGGATGCGTGGGAGCAGGCCAAGCCGATCATCGACGACGCATTTGCCGGCCGCAGCCAGCGCTTCACCGACCTGCCGTGGAAGCTCGACACCGATCGCGGCCGGGCGGACACATGGTTCAGCTTTTCGTACTCGCGCGTCCTCGATCCCCATGGGGCGATCGCGGGTGTGTTCATCTTCACCAACGAAACGACCGAGCGGGTGCTGAGCGATGCCGCACTCCGCCAGAGCGAAGAGCGGCTCCGGCTGGTGATCGAGGGCGCCAAGGACCACGTCATCTTCACGACCGATCCGGGCGGGATCGTCACCACTTGGTCGGCGGGCGCCGAAGCGGTCCTGGGCTGGACGGTCGACGAGGCGCTCGGTCGGTCGGCCGCGATGATCTTCACACCGGAGGATCGCGCAAGCGGCGACGATGTGCGCGAACTGGCGGGAGCTGCGCGCGATGGGTGTGCGGCGGACGAACGCTGGCACCTGCGACGCGACGGGTCGCGCGTGTTTCTCACCGGGTCGGTCCATCCGCTCCCGGTCGACGCCCAGGGACAGCTACGCGGGTTCATCAGGATTGCCCGCGACGAGACCCAGCGGTGGCAGGCGCAGCGCGACCTGGAGACGCTCAACGCGACGCTGGAACAGCAGGTCGCTGCGCGCACCGCCGACCGCAATCGGCTCTGGCAGCTATCGGCGGACCTGATGCTCGTCGCCAATTTCGATGGGTCGATCGAAGCCGTCAATCCCGCCTGGACGCGGATCCTCGGCTGGTTGGAGAGCGAACTCGTCGGCGCCGCGCTCTTCTCGCTCATTCATCCCGACGACTTCGATCACACGGTGACGGGCGCGTCGAGTATCGCCTCGGGCGGGACCTATGCGCGGTTCGAGAACCGCTACCGTCACAAGGACGGAAGCTACCGCGACATCGTGTGGGCAGCGGGACCGGGCGACGACCGCATCATCGCGGTCGGACGCGACGCGACCGAGGAGAAGGCGCAGGCCCGTGCGCTGGCGGACGCCGAACAGCAATTGCGCCAGAGCCAGAAAATGGAGGCTGTCGGACAACTGACAGGCGGCCTTGCCCATGATTTCAACAACCTGCTGACGGCAGTGACGGGCGGGCTGGAACTCCTCGGCGCGCGCGTCGCACGGGGCGAGTATGACCAACTCGACCGCTATGTCTCGATGGCGCAGACCGGCGCCAATCGCGCCGCCGCGCTGACCCAGCGGCTGCTGGCCTTTTCCAGACGACAGACGCTCGCGCCGACGCCGACCGATGCCGACCGGTTGATCGCCGGGATGGAGGAGATCATCGATCGAACGCTGGGGCCCGCAATCGAGATGAACATCGTCGCGACCGCGGGCTTGTGGCCGGTGCTGGTCGATGCGCCGCAGCTCGAAAACGCGTTGCTAAACCTGTGTATCAATGCGCGCGACGCGATGCCTGCCGGCGGTCGGCTGACGATCGAGACGAACACCACGCGGCTGGACGCACGCGCGGCCGCGGATCAGGATCTTCCCGAGGGCGAATATGTCTCGCTGTGCGTCACCGACACGGGCACCGGAATGACGCCGGAGATCATCGAACGCGTCTTCGATCCCTTCTTCACGACCAAGCCGATCGGCGAAGGCACCGGGCTCGGCCTGTCGATGATCTATGGTTTCGTCCGGCAATCGGGCGGTCAGGTGCGCATCCATTCGCAAATAGGCCAAGGTACGACGATGTGCCTTTATCTGCCGCGTCATCGTGGCGAGGTCACCGCGGACGATAGGATCATCGACGCGGGAAGCCCGGTTCGCGCCATCGCCGGCGAGACCGTGCTGATCGTCGAGGACGAGATCGCGATCCGGCAACTGGTAGCCGAGGTGCTCGTCGAAGCGGGCTACCGCGTACTGGAGGCGTCGAACGGCCCGGGAGGCGTCGCCGTGCTGCGATCCGACGAGCGGATCGACCTCCTGATCACCGACGTGGGCCTGCCCGGTGGTCTCAACGGCCGTCAGGTGGCCGATGCCGGACGCGCCGTCCGGCCGATGCTCAAGGTCCTGTTCGTTACGGGCTATGCCGCGAACGCAGCGGTAGGTGCGGGGCATCTGGAAGAGGGAATGGAGGTGCTGACCAAGCCCTTCAACATCGCCGATCTCGAACAGCGCATCCGGCGCATACTCGCGAGCGAGACCTCGATCTCGGGGGATGTCCGGTCTTAAGGGCGGGATAATCGAGCTGATACCGCCGGTCCGCGGTTCGTCGGATTTCAGCAGGATGCCAGATCCGGCGTCGCAGGCATGAAATTCTACGGCTCAATCGCGGCGCTTGTTCGTTGCCTTCTCCTCACGGGAGTACGGCGTTGGACCACGTATTGATTATCGAGGACGAACCGATGATCGCCCTCTCCATCCAGATGACCCTGGAGGACGAAGGAATCACGAGCTTCGACATCGCCGCTACCGAGGCCGATGCGGTCGCCATGGCGAACGAGCGCCTGCCGACGTTCATCACCTCGGATGTGGCGCTGCTCGAGGGTACCGGGCCACGCGCCGTTGCCGCCATTCTCGCCAGGCATGGCGGTATCCCGGTTCTTTTCCTGACCGGCAATCCCGAGGACTGCGTTCCCGTCACGCCGCCTGCGGTCGTTCTCACCAAACCGTTCAACGCGCGGCAGATCGCCCTGACTTACAGAGCACTGACCAGTCACCACGCGACATAGCGAGGCTTCCGCACCCCCTGATCCATGCGCGCTTGGAACCGGGATCATGCTGTCGTTACAGGCCGGCGCCCTCCATGTTTCACACGCGGAGATCGAGCACCTGACGAATTTTCGTCGCGAGTTCCTCGATCGAAAACGGCTTGCCGATGAGCTCTACGCCGACGTCGAGGACGCCGTTATGATAGACCGCGTTGCGGGAATAGCCGGTGGTGAACAGCACCTTCAGCCCCGGCCTTCGCTCCAGTGCCAGTTCGGCCAGTTTCGCTCCGTTCACTTCCGGCATCACCACATCGGTGAACAGCAACGCGATCTCCGGATGCGCTTCCAGCATACGCAGGGCGGCGGCCGCCCCATCCGCTTCGAGAACGCGGTAGCCGAGCATCCCCAACGCATCCATGCTGAACTGGCGAACGGCCGGTTCGTCTTCGACCACCAGGATGACTTCACCCTGTTCACTGACCGGCGCGTCGGATACCGCCTCCTCCACACAATGCGCGACGTCGGCACCGACGAGCCGTGGCATGTAGACCTTGACCGTCGTGCCTTCGCCGCGTTCGGAATAGATTTTCACGTGACCGCCCGACTGTTTGACGAAGCCGTATACCTGGCTGAGCCCGAGGCCGGTCCCCTTGCCGACTTCCTTGGTCGTAAAGAACGGGTCGAACGCCTTGGCGATCACGTCCTCGCTCATGCCTTCACCCGTGTCGGTGACGGCAATCAGGACATACTGCCCCGCCGAAACGCCGATATGGGCCGCCGCGTAGCGATCGTCGAGATGCGCGTTCTGCGTTTCGATCGTCAGCCTGCCTCCTTCCGGCATCGCGTCCCGCGCGTTGACCGCCAGATTGAGGATCACGTTCTCGAGCTGGTTGGAGTCGGCAAGCGTCCGCCAGCTGCCGCCCGCGAGCACCGTCTCCATCTGGATATCCGTGCCGATGGACCCCCGGATCAACGTCGACATGCCGGTAACCAGCCGGTTGACGTCGATCGGTTCGGGATTGAGCGGTTGGCGGCGCGAGAAGGCGAGTAGCCGCTGGGTCAGGTTCGCCGCCCGACGGGCACCGTCGTTGGCGGCATCGATATAGCGCCTGGAACGGGCGTCATCGATACCGATACGCCGTCCCAGCAGGTCGAGCGAGCCGATCACGACCGCGAGCATATTGTTGAAATCGTGAGCGATACCGCCGGTGAGTTGACCGACGGCCTCCATCTTCTGGCTTTGGCGCAACGCGTCCTCGGTCAGCGCCTGCTCGGCGAGGGCAGCGGCGACGCGGGCTTCGAGTTCGGCCTCTGCGACCTTGCGTTCGTCGATATCGATGACGGACCCGACATAGCCGAGATACGTGCCATCGTGATCGAACCGCGCCGCCGCCGCATCGATCGTCCAGCGATACACGCCGTCGGCACGACGCAGGCGGAAATCCACGCGGTAATTGCGGCGCTCGGCATTGGCCGTCACGAACGCCCTCTCGGCAGCAGGACGATCGTCCGGATGGACCGCCTCCAGCCAGCCATACCCCTCGCCGCGGCCCTTCTCCTGGCCGGTAAAGGCATACCATCCGGCATTGAGATACGTGCAGACCCCCGAGGGATCGGTCACCCACATCATCACGGGCGCATTGTCCGCCATGTTGCGGAACCGGGCTTCGCTCTCCCGCATACGGTCGTCGGCCCGCAGCCGCTCGACCGCCGTGGCGGTTTGCGCCACCAGCGTTTGCAGGACCTCCAGCTCACCGTCCGAGAACGCCGGCCCCTTTCGGCCGAACGACAGCGTGCCCAATAGCCTGTTCCCGCGCATCAGCGGCGAACTCAGATATGTCTGGAGCCCAATCGCCTTGAGGAAAGCGGCATCGGGATTGTCGAGATCCTGGATCCGAGAGAGATGCACGGCCTCATGCGTCTGCGCGACGACGCCGCAGATCGTCTGACCGTATTCAAGACGTCCGGCCTGCTGCTCGATCTCCGGCGGCAGTCCCATCGCCGCGACCAGACGGAGATCGTTATCGCCGCAAGCGTAGAAAAAACAGGTGTCGAGCGCGAAGGGGCGTTCGAGCAACGCAAACATATCACGGATCATCGTCGCCGCATCATCGGCCGCCAACAGTAGCGCCGCGCCTTGCGCCAGCAGCGACAAACGCTGTCCTCGCTTTTCGGCGCGCGCCGTCTCGGCTTCGGCGAGTGCGGCGGTTCGGCGGAGTTCCAGCTGCGCCATCGTGTGTGCTGCCAAGGCCCGCAACGCCCGTTCCTGCCGCCTGCTGATTCCCTCGGGGCGCGGGCTGGTATCGAGCACGCATACCGTTCCAACCGGTACGCCCTCGGGCGTCTGGAGTACGGCGCCCGCATAGAAACGAAGCCCCTCGACGACATGGACCAATGGATTGCCATCGAACCGTGCATCCTGCGAGAGGTCGGGCACGACCATCACGCCGGGTTGCAGAACCGCATGACGACAAATCGAAACGTCGAGCGGTAGTTCATTGCGGCCAATGCCGACCTCGGCCTTGAACCACTGCCGTTCGTCGGTCACGAAATTGACGACCGCCATGGGTGCATCCAGAATGTCGGCGGCCATCTCGGCGACGTCGTCGAACACACGCTCGCGCGCGGTGTCGAGTATCCCGTAACGGTCCAACGCCGCTGCGCGAGCGGCATTGTCGATGTCACAGCCCGATGGCGCGGGCCCGTCCCTTGAATCGCTATCGTTCATGTGTTGCCCGTTGTTCGATCTCGTCGTCACGTCAACGCTCTGCAACGGCCTTTGACCCAAACCTTCGACCCGCTCCATCTTCGGACACCCACGGACCCCGGATGCAGCGGCCCGGTCCCGTTGGACACCGGCAAGCAGGACGATCGAAGTCGGGCAAAACCGTCATAGTCACGGGGGCACCCGCGAGGGTCTACCGCGCTGCCGAAGACCAGCCTCGCTGCATCGTCGCAGCGAATTTCGATGGATTCTTCCACGGGCCGACCGATTTCCCCGTCCAAGCGAAACAAGACCGATGCCGTGCGTGACGCGGTGTAACCAAACGCTAAGCTTTCCGCGTTAAGCATACCGCGATGTTCGTATCGCTAACAGCGCGTATCGCCGCGATCGGGCTGATAGTGCTCCTGGCGTTAGGGTCTTTGGCAGGGCTTCTCGCCGACGCTTCGTACCAGGCAAGCCAGAGCTTCCAATGGGCCGCGCATTCTGCCGGAATCATCGAGACGACCGAGGCTGCACTGGGTGACTTGCGCGAGGCGGAGTCCGGCCAGCGCGGTTTCATCATCACCCGCAATCCAGCCTATGCCCGGTCGTTTGCGGTACGTGTGACCAGCGCTGCACGGACCATCGCGAGAGTCGTTCAACAGACTGACGACAACCCGCTTCAGCACGCGCGCGCGCAAGAAATCGCGCTGCTGATGAAGGAACGTTCTGTTTTCTTGCTGCAGCCGCTCGACCTTGCCCGCCATGGCAATTTTCCCGGCGCGGTCGCGGTCATCACGAGCGGCCGCGGTCGGGAACTGATGGATGCGATCAGCGTACGCGCCAAAGGCTTTCTCGATGAGGAACGCGCGCTTCAGACCACGCGGCAGGACGCGGCGGTCCAGCGCCTGCACAGCGGCAAGAGGCTGGCCATCCTGGGCGCGATCGCCGTCGGGTTTGTCGTCATCGGCAGCTTTGCCTTCCTGATCCGGAGAATCCGTCGCCCGCTGGAGACGATGATGCGCGCCATGACCGCGCTTGGCAGCGGCGAACAGGAGGCGCGGATCGACACGGCGATGGGGTCTCGGGAGTTTACCCGCCTCGCCTTGGGCTACAATGCGATGGCCGACCGACTGGAGGGCGCCGTCGCCGATCGGGGCGACAGCGAACGCCAGTTGCAGATCGTCAACGCAGAGCTCGAACGGAATAGCAAAACGCTGCAGGAACGCGGCGACGTGATCGAGCTTCTCGGCGGCATGGCGCATCGCATGCAAGCCGCGCGCACCGACGACGAGCTGGCTCAGATCATCCGGGTGTTCGTACCGCAGGTATTGCCGGACATATCCGGCGCCCTGTACGCGCACAATAATTCGCGCAATTGCCTCGTCCCCGTCGCCAGCTGGGGCGGCATAACCGTGCCGCTCGACGGCTTTGCGCCGGAGCGATGCTGGGCGCTGCGCCGTGGTCAGAGCCACTCCGTCGTGGACCCCGGACGCGAGATCATCTGCGCGCACGTGGCCGAGGACGAGGTCTATCACTGCGAACCGTTGCTGGCGGGTGGCGAGGTGATCGGCGTGCTGTATCTGCGTGGCCGGATCGAAGCCGAGAACCGTTTTCGGATGAGTGTGCTGACCGAGAACATCGCCTCGGCGCTGGTGAACCACCGATTGCAGCGGTCGCTGCGCGAGCAGACGATCCGCGATCCGCTGACCGGCCTGTTCAATCGTCGTTACATGGAAGAGGCGCTGAAGCTGGAGATCGCCCGGGCCTCGCGGGCAGGCAGTCCGCTCAGCCTGGTCATGTGCGACATCGATCATTTCAAGCGGTTCAACGACGAGTTCGGCCACGACGCCGGCGACGCCGTGCTGCAAACGGTCGCCGCGGAAATGCGCAGTCGGTTCCGTGACGGCGATGTGGTCTGTCGCTTCGGAGGCGAGGAGTTCACGATCATCGCGCCGGGGACGACCGCGGAAGCGCTTGCCGGCCGCGTCGAGGTCGTACGGCAAGCTGTTGCCGAACTGAACGTCCGGCATGGCAACCGCACGCTGGGCTCGACCAGCATGTCGTTCGGCATCGCTACATGGTCCGACGTCATGGACAAGGATGGCGCCACGCTCATCCAGGCGGCGGACATGGCCTTGTATCAATCCAAGCGTGAGGGCCGCAACCGCGCCACTATCAGCATGCTCGCGGCCTGATCCAGCCGGTTCCAAGCCCGCAAGCGGACCGGCCCGACACGGCCGATGGCTCCAGCGCCGGCAGAGCGAGCCCGCCGGCGCTGGTATAGGCAAGAGTCTAGTTCCACATCGATGCGGCCGTGATCGAACGCTCGCGGTGAGCGTTCGATCACGAGCAGTCCGAGGCCATGGACGATGGACGTCGGCACGACGAGGCCGTCGCAAGGCCGAGTTCGATCGGCATCGCCGGATTACGGATGGCCGGCACGACGTCTAGAATTTGCGCGTCTCACGACCGATCACGTCGCACGATCCGCGGAAGCCGTAGCTGGCGGTTCCCTGCACCGTGATCCGCCCTGTCCGCCGGTCGATCACGACGCGCGGCTTGTTCAGGCCGTTCAGACGGTAGGTTGCGCGAATACTGTCTGGGCCGGCGACGACGTCGTAAAGGTCCCACCAGCCATCGTTGCCGCGCGAGTTGATCGGTGGGATCAGCGATCGCGGCAGGCGGATGCGCCCGCCACCTTCCCATGTCTGTACCATCAGCGAGGCATCGAAGACTTCGCGGGTGGTCTGGTTGTAGGTGCCATATTCGTAGCGGTCGCGATCGCGGTTCCACGTCCATGTCGTACCGCTCGCGATGCCGTTTTTCGATCCGTCGCCAAAGCAGACCAGACCGAGACTTACGGGTCTGCCACCGATGATCGGGCCGCCAGCCGGGTAGCCCGGCTGGTCGTTGCTGGGGCGATACGGCGGCTGCGAATATCCGCGGTCGGACTGATAGCCGGGTTGGGGTCGGCTGGGCAGCTGGGTCGGATATCCAGGCGTCGGCCTCAGGTTCGCAGGCTTGCGGCAATCGGGCGGTGTCGTCGGCTGGATTGAATTGTAGCGCCCTTCCATCGTCGCGATGGTCACGCACTGGCGGCGATCGCCGTTCCACCAATAGCTGTAGCTGCGGTCGTTGCCCTTCTCGGCGCGGATGTTGGTATAGCCGCGACGTTGGAGCTCCGCCTCTGCCTGACCGGCACGCGCGCCGACCATGTCTTCGAGACCCGTGGACTGCGCCGCAGCGATCGTCGGCACGACGCTCGAGAGCAGAAGCGAAACGGTGAGGACAGTTGAGCTTTTCATGACCGACACGTGCGTTCCCCTGTTCGTCCCGCTCCCGTTCTTCGGCGAGACGCGCACATTTTACGGTCGCGCTACGACCGCGTCCATGACCGTAATGGGTTCGCCGCCGCTGGTTCCTACGCGCGACCGGCTGATCGGAATTTTCGTTCCGGGCCGGAGCGCTCCGCGCACCGCATCATGGAAGCCGCGCGGTAGCCGGAGGCGCTCGACGACCACCTCGGCCCGGCCTCCTCCTCGTGACCGGACGGCCGATATAGACCCACCGGGGCGTGCCATCCGCCGCCTTTGTCAGCGTGACGACGTGCCTGCCGGGATCGTCGCCGTTCACGTCGGCGATGCTCCGGCCGATTTTCCGCGCCGTTGCGCATCACCACGACCTGACCCTCGGACTTCGAGACGATGATCGTGATCGGCCCGGTGGGAGAGCGATCCGGAGTTCACCGGAACTGCTGGCCGCCAAGGAACGACGGTTCGATCCGCCGCCCCTTGCCGCCGAACGGGGCGAGCAGGCCGGATTCCTCATGCGGACATGGTCGGCCGCATTGCCGTCGATCACGACGGTCGCCCCAAGTGCGGTGATGCCGAAGAGATCGCGCGAGAAGCCGTCGGACAGGTGCACGCATCCGTGGCTTTCCGGATAGCCTGGGAGACCGCCGGCATGGAGCGCGACGCCGTAGCGATCGCTGTCAGCCGGGAATGCCCCAGTTCGCATCCTCGTTGGCCGCCTTCGCCGTGCGAACCAGGTGCTCGACATAGTTCTGGAAGATCGGAACGGTGAACGTGACAAGCGTCGGTTCGCCCTTCGGCTCCTTGAACGTCAGCACCACGAAGCGTCCGCCTTCCTCGTCGAGGACGAGGCCAGCCTCCATCGCGCCGGGGCCACTGGGGGTGATTACGGTAGCTGCCATGTCATGTACTCGCTGGCGGGGTGTGCGCTGCCAGTAACGCACCGCCCGCCCGTGTCCAGCGCGACGGTTTATGTTCGACGCGAGTCCCTGACCTCGAGCCATGCGATCGGCCGATCGCGGCCGGCGCACTTGATGAACAGGCCGTGTGAGGCGGCATCGACGCGCGCTGGCGGAGGCGGTGCGCTGTCTCGATCGCGCCGCGTTCCTCGACCTTGTTCAGCACTTGAGCAGCTTTGGCGAGAGAACGAGCCGGATCGGCAGGTCGCCGATCGCGGGGAAGATGTCGTTCCACACGTTGCGAAGTTCATACCATGCGAGGTGCCATACCGATGTATGAACACTAGTGCACAGGAAAGAACAGCCGATGAGGCTGAAAGGCCCGAAAACCGCCATCAATCAAGCCCGGAGGCCAGGAAAGAATGGACAAAACAAGGGTAGTGGCGGTGCTGTCAGTCTAACGCGAACCGCTCTCCACACGATGCATATCGGGCTTTGAGCGCAGCGGCCTGGCTCGCGATGATCTGCCACCCGCCAGGGCGGCGGAGCGTCGGTCCTTATAGATCTAGCGGTCGACGAGGTGGCGTTCGAGATAAAAGTGGTTGTGGACGTTGGCATGGACCGAGGCGAGCTTTTGCAAGGTCTTCATTCGCCTAAAACGCAGCATTCCGCGCTCTCTTCGCCGGAACGGCAGGTGGCTGTTCTCAACCCGGTTGTTGGCCTAGCGTCCGACCTCCTGCTTAGCGGTATTGCCCAGTTCCGTCATCGCCGCACCGTATGAGCGCAGTCCGTCGGTGGTAATCGGCTCGGGCCTACCATGACGCTTCAGCGCCTCCTTCATGAAGGTGACCGCTGCATCTGAGCGAATCGTTGCCGAGCCTCACGGTCGTGACGTTGATCCCGTGTCGCAGACATCGACGCTCTGCTCAAAGACCCCGACCCGACCACTAACAAGCCGCTCAAGTCAGCATTGCAGAGGATTGCAACGATCCGAGCTTTGCGGGCCGCGTTAGCGTTGATCGAAGAAGGACAGAATTGACGCCGGCTACCCCTCTCGCCGATGGTTCTGCTGCACGGCGTCGGGCATTTGCGTTGATCATGGATTTCTGGCTCGTCGCCGTCAGCTCGGGCTCGCGTCCGAGCAAGAACTGCTGGGGCGCCTTGCCGATCGTCCGGCTCGATCGGCGCGATTGACCGCTTGCGGTAGGACCGGACGTTTACTCCTTAAGATTGAAACGACTGGCTTTGGTCGCCGGCCGCCGTGCCTGCCCCCCCTTCCGGCCTGACCCACAACCGTTCGTTCATCGCGAAAATTACCCGTGGAGCTCGGGATACGCGCTCGTGTCGAGTTCCTGCCTGGCCGCCAGGCGGTAGGCTAGGTAACGGTTCATCAGCGTCCACGAGCGTTCCGCCAGCAGGCGGTTCGTCTTCCCATCGACATACTCGCGGTTGCCGTGGCGGGGCGCCACCGCGCGGTCCGTAAGCAGCTGCAGGTAGGGCCTGTCCACACGGAGGATGTCACGCATCTTCGACCAGTCGTCGGGCGATCTTCCGCCCGTGAGCATCCTCAAGATGCTTTCGGCCACCCTGCCGGCGGCGATCGGCGCGTAGTGTCCCCACGTCAGCATAACCGCCACGTCGGACAGCGCCCTCATCAGTCCGACGTCAGTCGCGACTAGTTCGAAGATGTCCTTGGAGCTGTGGCTCGCGAAAACCGTCATCAGCGCGCCAAGCTGCCGATCGGCGAGAATCAGTCCCCGCTCTTCGCCGTCGGGCCGCACCACGCTCTCGATCTGCGGGACGTAAGCAACGCCCTCGGCGATCGAGGCCACCTCCGCCGCGGTGCGGGCTAGGTCCTGCGCGAAGAAGAAGAGGTCGTCCGCGACGTCGGTTTCCGCATGATCAGTCTCTGCTTCGATCCGAATGGCACCTTCCTCGACCGACAGCGTGAACACGGTGTCGGGGATCGTCTCGGCGCCGGTGACGCTGACCTTGGGCTCATGGTCCAAAGTCAGTTTAATCTCCTTCGGCAGCATTCGGCCCTTGAACAAATAGATTGGCATCAGGGTCTGCTCCGTTTCGTCTCGCCGCGTCCGCGACATTGCCTGGAATCCCATGAAAAGCCGTCAGGCGCCAGCCGGTCGGATGCCACGTGTTGGCTGGTTAGAGCAGGGCTATTCGCGGCTCGGTAGAAGTGTCGGGCGCCGGCCACCAGTCTTCGCCGGACTTTTCGACGCCCTGTCCAACCACTTCTGCTGCGCTGCCGACCGGATCACCTCCGGCGACGAGTTGAAACGACGGAACGGGCCAAGCGGTAGTGCCCTCGATTTTCGGCTCATCCACCGCCGGTATCATCCCCATACCCCGCCTACCACGTTAGTCTGACAAAGCCCTTAGGCCCAATG
This sequence comes from Sphingomonas sp. OK281, assembly GCF_900115295.1. GTDB lineage: Bacteria > Pseudomonadota > Alphaproteobacteria > Sphingomonadales > Sphingomonadaceae > Sphingomonas. The sequence continues at coordinate 465,420 of NZ_FOVZ01000004.1, forward strand.
GAGATCATTTATGAGAACAGATGTTGGAACGGCTTAGGCAACGTCCGAGCACTGCCTTAGTTGGCATCGAGGGAGGTAGCGTCAACTATGGCTCGGAACTGGTTCATGATTTCAGGATGCCTCGACATAATATAGCTAGCGACTTTATCGTTGCCGATCAGCCGCTTCAGGTACCGCGACGACAGCACGAGTTCGAGAACGTCGTCACCGAAATTGGAGTCCCGGGCGCGGAAATCGGCATTGAGCGTTTCGAGTTCACGTTCCATTCGCGCCATCTGTTCCGGCGTGACTCCGAGTATCTTCTTCGGCTGATCGGGTTTGGCGAGATCACACTGACGAGTCGCGGCCAAGATAGCTCGAGCGTAGCTGGCAGTGAAGTTGTTCATCGCCGCCATCATCTCGGCCGCGGCAAACTGCTTCTCCGGCTTCAGCTTGCGGAGGATGTCGAAGACGACCGCGTTGACGTGCTTGTCCTTGAGTATCTCGACGGTATCGGAGGATATTCTGTCGAGCATGGTCCGTCGGCGGGCGACCAGCGTTTCGTCCATGCCCAGCGCCGCTGCGATCATGGCGGCCGGTACGCCGCGATCAAGGGCACGCGTAATCATGTAGTGCTCCTGCACCGTAGCCAGACGATTCACCCGCTTGTTGTAGGTGAAGGCTTCGTCGTCGTCAGCGACGATGCACGGAGCCGACTCCACGGACGCTTCGCGGAGCGCATTCAGACGAAGATGGCCATCGAGCAGCATGTGCCGTCCGTTCCTATCGGCAACCGTGACGGCCAGTGGCTCGACGATGCCGATCTCACGCACCGATGTCGCGATGCGGACATAGCGCTTCGACTCGACTATGCGGACCGTCATGGGGCGGACCGGCAGGATCGCGTCAAGTCGAAGGTCCAACACCTCGCGAGCGAACGATATCCGGATCGGATCTGTCACGTCGGGTCCCCGGCGATGCCTAGGCGTTGAGCGACAGGATGAGGGAGGCTGGCCAACCCTTCGGCTCGAAGAAGCGTGACAAAATGCTCGTCCGCCAGCAGCTTGCCCATCGCGCTGACGATGAACGTGAGACGTCCTTCCGTCAGCGTTGCCTTCTTCACCAGAAGCCGCTGGCGCTCGACCTCCTTTTGGTAGGCGCGGACGAGCGCAGCGGCGGTTGTGGGCTGGCTGCGTTTCGGTCCGCTTCGAACGGACTTGATGCCTTTGCCGATCAGGTTCCGCTGATCGACGATCCTCCGGATCGCGAGTACCTGAGCGCCCGGTAACGACCCCGCTTCGTACGCCTCCGTAAGGGCCCGCTGCACCTGCGCGTCGTCGGCACGGGCGATCTCGGCGGCGATGGTGTGTGGAATGACACCTCGTTCAACGGAGTCCAGCAGCCGTTCCTCGCCTTTCTCAAGCAGGAAGTTGATCGTCCAGACGTACTCGGGGCTGAAGCCCACCTTCCGTGATATCTCCGTATGGCTGTAGCCGCGCTGCCGTAGCACACCCACTTCGCGGATCAGCTCGAGCGGGGACAGGTTGCGGCGCGCCATGTTCTCGACGAGACTCATCACGTAGCATTCGTCGCGCGTGGCTTCGATGACGATGGCTGGGATCGCGGTCGCGCCCAACTTGACGAATGCCTCCATGCGACCTTGCCCACAGATTAGTTCGAAGCCCTGGCCGATTGGTGAACGCCTGACCATGATGGGGCGCTTGAGTCCGACCGCCCGTATGCTTTCGACAAGCTCTTCGAAGACCTTCCGGTTGCGTACCCGGGGGTTCAGCACTTCGATCGACGCGATGGAGATGTCGATTATGTTGGGCGTCACAGAGCGTACTCCACGGCGTGACGGCGCAGCAGGTGGTACAGCGGCGAGAGGTCTTCGGCGCGATAAGCATCGAGCATGATGCCGTTGTCCTCTCCCATGCCGAAACGCGGCTCGGCACCGAGATCAATCCACGGAAGGAGATAGTGGTCGCGCACCGTCCTGTTGTCCGGCGCAAGGCGAACAATGACTGTGATGTCGGGCCGCAGACCAGCGTCGAGGCGGACCCGCCAGCGTAGCGATCCAGCGGCGGTCGTCCGGCATCGAGCGATAACGAGCGCGATCGTCACCTCGTGGTTGACGACGAGCAGATCGGTCGTTCCGTCGACCGAGACATGGGCGCCGACCGCTTCGATGCCCAAGACGGCGCTGGCGACCACCTCGGGGTGCATCAGGCGAAGCTGGCGATTGGTCTCGACGTAGCGGAAGTCGCGGTCGGGGGTGTAGCCTATCAGCTGGTATGCCCGCAGCAGACTGCCGAACCGATGTCTATAGGCAGCCGTTGATGGCATCGACTCGACCTCGTCGATGATCATGCCCGACAGGACGCCTTTGGCGGAGAGCAGGTCCGACAGCATGGTCAGGAGATCGGAATCCGAGAAGCGCCGGGCGCGCTCAGCGAGGATTTTCTGCGCGGCTTCGAACAGCCCAGGATCGACGATCGACTCGAACGCACCGATCCTCCGGATCCACATGTCCGGTGGGTTCACCACGCGCTGCTTCTTCAGTTTAAAGGAGACGCGGTTGTAGACGTTGTTCCCGATGTACTTCTCGTTGCTCAGAATCTGCCTGACGACGGAGCGGGTCCATGACTTGCCCAGATCGGTGACGAAGCCTTCGCCGTTGAGGGCGGTCGCGATCTCGCGCTCCGACCTATGCTCGAGTACGAACCATCGATATATCCGGCGCACCGTTTCGATCTCGACGTCAGGTCCCGGTACGAGGATGACGCGGTCCGTCTGGAGGCTCTTCTGTTCGCCGGCTGCGAGGAGCGACTTTGGTTCGTTGCGCTCGTTCACGAGATGTCGACGCAGGCCGTATCCTGCGGGGCCGCCCTGCCGATAGCCCATAGTGATTAGGCGGCACTGCCCCGCGAAGACCTTCGTGGATAGTTCACGGCTGTATTCGCCGGCCATCATCCGTTTGACGGTCTTGATTACGTTCGCCTGGAAGCTGCCGTCGTTGTCGAACTGCTCCGCGCAGTAGTGGACGTGTATGCCGCGTTCCCGGCAAATGAATTCGTAGTAGGCGCTCTCGTCCGCGTCTTGGAAGCGCCCCCAACGACTGATGTCGTAGACGAGGATCGCGTCGTAGTCGGCCTTGCCGCTCTGCACGTCGTCGATCAGACGTCTGAGCGCATCGCGTCCGGCTATGTTCAGTCCGCTACGACCTTCGTCCGCATAGGTGCGGACAATTTCGATGCCCCGCCTGGCGGCATATGCCGCGATCGCTTCGGCCTGGTTCTCGGTCGAGTACTTTTGAAGGTCGGTCGACATGCGCACGTACTGAGCGGCCCGCACCAGCTTCATGTCCGGAGGTTCTTCCCGCACCGCTTTTCCTGACGCTTGTCACGGGCGTGTCGCTCCCGTGTCCGACTGACGTCTTTCTATTCGCGGGAGGATGGAATGTCGTTGTCGGATAAGGGCCGAAAACTTCGCGCGGGAGACGGAAACAAGTTTCCCATTGATCCGGCCGCAGACACGGTGGCGTCATTCGCCAGTGTCATCGCCGACGCGCTGCGTCGGGATTTCGGAACATCCCCGGCGAAGGTAAAGCATATCGCCCGTCTTACGGGAGCGAACGCGCGGACGGTGCAAAACTGGCTCTACGGGAGGAACGGTCCGAGCGGAGCGGGGCTGGTGGTGCTGATGCGCCATTCGGATGCGGTCACGCAAGCCGTGCTTGAGCTTGCCGATCGGTACGAGGCGCAACACGCCGCGCAGTGCGGCAAGCTCCGCGGCGAACTGCGTTCTCTCATCACGAAGCTGCTCGAGCATCTCGGGCCGGAATGACGAGAATCGCACAACAAGCAGCGAAGTGATGTCCTTGCAATCGCATCTACCCAACCGGACGTACGTATGCACGGCTAGGCGGATCTGGTGGTCGATGGCGTCCGAGATTTATCATGGGGACCCAACGGGACGTGCCATTGCGAGCAGTTCCAGTTCGGCAGAACCCTACTCTAAGTTCACGTTAACGCCACAAGAAAGGCCACATTTTGTGGTCACTGTGAGAGTGATCAACTGGCATAAGGCGCTATCGAACGATGGGAGACCAACCATGACCAACCTCGCAATGACCATTCACGCCGCTCGCCGTGCGCAACAACGCGCCATCAGACGGCCCCAGATCGAGCAGCTGTTCCTTCTTTCGGATACGTCGAGCCGGGTCGATCGCCACCTTAGCGCACTGCGTCTGTCAAGAAGCGCGCTGCAGGAAGCCATTGCCGACGGCATGCCGCCCGCCGAGGCGGACCGGTTGGCAGGGCGCACGCTCGTACTCGCCGATGATGGCGCGATCGTCACCCTCGCCCATCTTCATGGTTCGAAGTCCCGCGCGTATCGCCGACGTGATCGACGCGCCTACTGGAAGGGAGCCAAGGCATGATCTTCGAAGACAACGTGGTGCCGTTTCCAGCCCCCGATCGGTCCACACGCCGGCTTAGCGGACCAGCGGAGGCGGCACTGGTCCTCAGGCGCAGGTTCCGCGAGAACGGTCGCGCTCAACGCGAGACGTTCTGTCACCTTGCAAGGCACACCTTTCGATTGGTCGAAGAGCTGAAGGGGTTGTTCGGCGAGCGGTCGGGCAAGATGAACCGCGCGTTCGGGGACTTGCTGAAACAGAAACAGCGCTTCATCCTGGCTGAGCAGCAGGAGCCCGGCGTACTCTGCCAGAACCCGGGCAACTGGGAGCGCGTGCTGGATCGGTTGGCGGTGGAGCTTGGCCGAGATCCGGACCGAGCCTTCCTCGACGCGCTTAAGGGTACGACGCTCATGCCCGATCCGGAGGGCAACAGTTTCGGCCGAGAACGATGGCTTGGAAGCTTCGGCGAACTGATGCAAAGGCTCGTTCGCCGGCTCGCGGACTCGGCCGATTATCCTGCAATGGCGACCTACCTCGCCGACAGTGGCCTGCTCGTCGAGGACGGAAGCCTTCAGGTGTGCGAGACGCAACACGATACCATCGGCGTGGAGGAGTACGGTCTCTATACGCCCTCGGCGCTCGCCGGAATGCCGCACGTGCATGGCCTCAACTTCAGGAGCCGTCTGGACCACCTGTACGAGGCGGCCGACGGCTCTCTCACCGAACTCGTGGAGGCGGCGGCTCTGGATCCCGCCTTGGCCATGGACGAGCCATCGGCGGTGCTTCGCGCCGGCACCCGAACCGTCCTTGCGTTCGTGATCGACGCGGCAACCAAGGCGCCGACCGTGGCATTTGCCGAGTGGGAGGTACTCGAACTGGTGTTCCAGTATCAGACCGACCGGGAGCGGGCATTTCCGATCTCCAAGACGTACGAGGAGATAGGATGCGCTGCCGGCCCGACCGGAATGCTGCCGCCGAACTCCGTCCGGTTCAACCTACTCGGATCGCCGGCCTTCAACGCGCTCGCGGCTTCGCAGATCGTATTTCCGGAGATCTGGCTTGACCGGCTGGACTTCCAGGTCTGGGATCCGGGGGGCTACGTTGACACCGTGGAGGAGTACCCCACCGAAGCTCCTTCGCGGACTGTAGCTGCAGTCGTGGAGCGCAACCTCACCTACGCGTCGCCGGACGATACCGATCGCAGGATCGATACGATGCTTCTGGCGCAATTGGACGGACTGCGCGCGCTGGTCGACGCGCACCGTACCTCGACCGTTCCGCCGGCACGTCTCGCGAGGCAGGCTTTACTTGCCGAATGGGAGGCGGCCGCAACCCGCGAAGATCGATGAGCGGGCGCGAAGACCCGAACGCGGCCCCGCAGGCCGCCTCAGAACTCCAGGAGACAAACACGATGCTGCCCGACATAACTACCGGTTCGGAAACCGAGCTGATGAAGGAACTCGACAGGGAATACCGGGACCGGTCCGGTCTGACCGAACGTCGCCACTACAGCATCTTCTATAGTCGGATCCCGCCATCGCCGCTGATGATTCTGGGCATCAACCCGGGCGGCAACCCGGCGACGTGGACCATGCCGGCTGGCGCGGACGAGTTCTGCTCGGCCTGGCAGCACGACTACGTCGACGAACGCTACCCAATCCAGGCCGTCATGCAGCCGCTGCTCCGGAAGGTCCTTGGGATCGACGACGCGTCGCTTCGGCGTATCCCAAAGACGAACATGGTCTTTCGCCGTTCGCAAGGCGTCAGCAAGTTCCAGGAGCAGCAGTCGGGCATGACGATGGATACCGCTTTGAAGGAAGCTGCACCGACGTTGGAGAAGATCGTTCGCCGCGTGTCGCCGAAGGCGATTATCTTCGAAGGGCTGGATGCGCTCGCGATGTTCAACCGGACCTTCGGCACTGGCGCATTGGGCTCTTCGCTGGTCGAACCCGTCACCACCCCGAACGGTCGACACCGGGCCCTCATCTACTCGGTCCACGAGCTGCGCACCTCGATCCTTCCAGATCCTATCGTAGCGTGCGCGCTTGCACACCCTTCAAAGTACGCACGGCGTGCTGAGTTCCAGACTGCCGAGACGGACATGATCGACCGGCTGGCTTCGGTCGGTGCGATCCTGCGGGCGATGGGTCCTTCCGCGGGGGCGACGTAGACGCAACCTATTGGCCCGCGTTTCAACCAAGGTAAGAACGGATCGGCCAAGGCCTTGCTAAAACGCTCGAACGACCCCGTCTTGTTCGAACTTTCAAGGCGGCCGTCCGTCCTCGCTCAACAAGTCGCACCCGGCGCAATGTGACAATCACCATTTGGTGGACGACTAAAATGCCTTTCTCCATGCTCATCGATCGCGACATGGCTGCTTTGACGTGTAAACATGTCGCTCTCCAGCATCCCGATCGGTTCGACAGCAATGTGCTCGATGCGGCATCTGACCGGTTGCAGTTGGCTGGAATTGAGCTCTCTAGATGATGCTGATCGGCGGGCCCGACATTGAGGAATCGCGGCAGTGTTTCTTGCGCCGCCTATGACAAAACGCGGTGCACCACTCTGGCGATCTGATACGCAAGGAAGGGCGGCACCGCGTTGCCGACCTGAGTGTATTGCTGGGTGCGGCTCCCCTCGAACAGGTAGTTGTCCGGGAACGTCTGCAGTCGGGCGGCCTCCCGCACTGTGAGGCTTCGACACTGCAGCGGATCGGGGTGAATGAAATAATGTCCGTCCTTCGCGATGTGGCTGGTGACCGTCGTCGATGGCTGGTCCCAGCACTGGACCCGGAAGCGATCATTGAACTTGCCCGAAGTCCAGTTCAGATGTGCGGGGGCGAGGTCTGCCGGAAATTCAGACGCCTTCGGTGAGCGGCCGTTCAGTTCGGCGAACGTTGCGGCAAATGCGTAGCGTGCGAGATCGCTCCCCATGTGCCCGCGGGCCTCATGATTGGGCAGGTATTTCAGCTCGGGATCGAGCAACCAGTCGGCCAGTTCGTCATTGGCGACGCCCGCCGGTTCTGCTGAGCAGGACGGGAGTATGTCGTTGAGGCCGACCATCCATTTTGCATGGGCGATCAGCCGCATGGCTATCTCGTCAAACTGCTCGTCTTCCTCTTCGAAGGCCGCCCGGGCAGAAATTTCAAATGCTTCGATCACGGCGTCGCGCCAGGCGGGTCCGCTATCCTCGGCCTTGCTCAGTCGGCTTCTCAGCGCCGGCATGTCACCCAGAACATCCCGAACAACTGCCGAAGCGTCACAAGGCTGAAGGTGGTCTTCCGGAGACTGAAGCACCGGCAGTCGCGACGCGAAGTCGTGTCGCACACCGAAAAGGATGACCCGGTGCCGGCGTTGAGGCACCCCGTGATCCTCGCTTCTCAGGATGTAGGCCGCTCCGCCACGAGCAATGCCGATCGTCAGTGCCTGGATCGAATAGCTTTCCCTGAAGCCGCCGGCTTCCATCAGATCGGCGGTCACCTTGGCAAAGATATTCTCGCCGTCGATGCTCGCGGACAGGAACCCCTTCACGTTCTCCATGATGAACGCGACGGGCTTCAGCCTTGCGAGGATGCGGATGTATTCGCGGTACAGGAAATGCCGATGGTCTTCGCTCGCGACATAATCCGCGTTGCCACGGTTTCGCGCTCGGCCGACCAGTGAATAAGCCTGGCAGGGCGGACCGCCGACCAGAATGCAACGATCGCTGGCTTCCGCAGCGATCCGGTCGATCAGCGGATCGATCTGTGCCGCGGCTTCCGGTGTTCCGAGTTCGAGCTGCAGCGTCTCGGCACAGGCAGCGCTCCATTCTGCCGGGTGGTTGCTCACCAGCTGTTCGCGAGTCACGTTGCCGCGAACGTGTTCGTAATAATCTGCTGGCGGTCGATCAAACTGCCGGAAAAAGCTTCGCATCCTGAGCGTCGAGAATGCCGAGTACTCCTTTTCAACCGACAGTGCGATGTCAAACGCGCGTTCCCCGTTCGCGTCGCGGACTGCCGCGAATCCCTCGGCAAGCCCCCCGGGCCCGGCAAACAGATCAACTACCTTGAACATCAAATTTGTCGGATCCAGATCATGCGACCGGGCATTACCAATTGTGAGGGGTTCAGCCAGGGAAAAACATGGTCGACGTCGTAGACAGTGGCACGCGCTCGAGGATGATGTCCGGCATCCGGTCAACCAACACGAAACCCGAGCTGCGATTACGCCGGGCGCTCCATGCGAAAGGCTTCCGGTTCAAGCTTCATGATCGTTCGCTTCCCGGCAGTCCCGACATCGTTCTTCCGCGCTGGAGGGCCGTTATCGAGGTGCGAGGTTGCTTCTGGCATCGGCACGAGAGATGCCGGTTCACAACGATGCCTGAGACAAGGCCTGAGTTCTGGGCGGCCAAGTTCGGCTCGAACGTCGAGCGGGATCAACGGAACGAAAAGCTGCTCCGCGAAGCTGGTTGGCGTGTGGCAATTGTTTGGGAGTGCGCGCTTCGAGCAAAAAATATCGATGAACTGATTTCCGAGATGGTTGCCTGGCTGAAATCTGACTTTCAGGCGATCGAGTTCCCTACGCCGGGCTAGGCGTCGGGGTCAGATGCGAGGGGTCCACCATCTTCTCTCGCAATCAGCAATATTTCGAGGCCGCGTTTCGCCTGCTTGGACGATGGGGATTTGGACCAATCACGCGCGGCATAAGTGCCCAGGGTCCCCGCAATGCCGGTTTGCCAGTCCTTGAGCCGGCCGGTCTCGGACCCCCATTTGCTTATCCTGATCCACTCTTCAGCAGTGATTTTCTGGCAATGGTGGATTGCGTCCAGCTCGGCTGGAGTAAGATTGGAAACGTCGCTTGTGGCCGCGGACGAAGATGAAGCGCCGTCAATTTCCGGCGGGAGTTCATCCGAAAGCGACAAATCGACAGCACGTAGTGCTTTCCAGCAGGCGTCCTTTTTGCACCACTCGGTGACGTTTCGCCCGCCCGATGACTGCACGATGGCATCACGAACTCCGTAGGCCCAGCTCCGAAGGAGTGCGACGAGCTCGCTCGAAAGCCCCTGCTCATTCCAGATGCGTTCCAGATTGATCTGCCTGCCGGTGCGATGGGAAAGATAAGCCACTAGGTATGTCGCTACTTGGGCTCGATAAGCTGGAAAATCCTCTTGGCGCGTTATTGCGAGTGCCGATCGATACAGAATCCCCTTGGCGATCGCACGTCGATAGTCGCCGTCGTCGGGTAACCAGTCCTTTGAATGGGTTTCCGATAGATCCTGCATGAAGGATGCGAAGCATTTCTGACCGCCCAGACTGACCTTGTCGGGCCGCTGCTCCCATGAAAGTAGAAACTTGGCGAGCTCAACCTTGTCAAACTTGCGCTGGCGAGGCGTTCGCTCATTGAACCGTCGGAGCTGCGCGGGTGTCTTGGCGGTACGGATCTTCTCGACCTCATACTCGCCGCGCGTCCGTTCATAGAACCAGCGACCCTGCTCACCTGGACACCATATCTGTCCGGAAAGTTGCCCCATGCGAACATGGTAGGGATCATTGGCCGAGAAATCGGCCATCTGAATGTTGTTCTGCGAATTGGCGTAAAGAGAAATCGCCGGCACCATCTCCTCAATCCTGCCTTCGCTGATCAGTGAGATCTTGGCCGGCACATACACCGACGACAGATCGACCTTGTCGTCGCGCCTAGCTCTGTGAATTGAAGCGGTCGTCTGTCCTCCGTTTACTATCTGTAACCCGCGAACTGACGTGATATGTCGGGATCCAGCGGCCTGATCATGCCGAACGTGGATCTCGTCAACCGTTGCCACGATGCCATTGTTGTATGCGAGAAAACGATCGGGCTGTTTGCGCAGCGTATCGCGGATCCCCCGATTTATTTTCCCCCGCGCTTGAAGAAAGGATCGAACGTTTCGTTCGAGCAAGCGTGGACCATAAAGGTCGTAGAGCTGATACAGCATCTCTCCGGGGATGAGTGCCAGGTAGGCGTCGTAGTCACCGGAGATTTCCGGCGCATGCAGGCAGGGCAGGCCCCCGGCGGCGTGCTGCGTGAAGTCTATGACTACTTCGTCACGTGGCAAGCCGGCCTGAACAAGCCGGTAAAGGCGTTCGATGTCGATAATCTCGTATACCAGATCCTTGCCGTTCAGGTCCTCGGCATCAATGGACGAAAGAGAGCATGCTTGATCTGTGATCACGAAAACCCGAAACTTGCTTGCTTTGGGGGCAACATCACCAAAGCGTTCGACCATACCGTAATCCCGACCCGAGGGGTCGAGATTCGACAGGAGTTCAGTCGAGACCTTTTCACAGAAGGTTTTGGCCTGTCTCGCGGCACGTCGAAGATCATCCGGCGGAAGCATGCCGGAAACATCTCCGCCATCGAAACATGCAATGAAGACATCAACAACAGCCTCGTCGTCATCCACCGCATAACCGTTGGCGCGAGCATTTCTATTACCGAAGCTGCGTTCAAAGTGACAGACTTCGGAATTCTCGGTGAGCCCGACGTCTTCAAGCCATTCAAGGCAGATTGCCGTGAACACGTTTTCGGAAAACTCGGGCAGCTCTGCCGAGCCACCGCGGTTCTCCCTAATTTCCGCTAGAAGACCCTCGCGGAAGGCTCCGAGTTCTCGATCAGGCGGCGCCATGTAAGTCTTCTCCAAAAGTCCTTGCAAGGTCGTCCGTAACAGCCAGCCAGTCCGAGCAGGATGCTACCCTCACGGCATACCGGCCAGAAACGATTCCGGCGGCGACGGAGTCTCGACGCAGTCGAGGGAAATTGCCCTCAACCCGATGAAGCAACATGTCTCTGGCAACGAGCCGGGGTTCGGCGAGCAGAGACGCTTGGGATTCGTGATAGCCAGATCCGACGAGCAAATCCTCTAGCCGCTGTTCTGCACCGGGGTACGACTTCACTCGCGCGCGCAGTCTGGCCACGATTTCGGGAAGGTTTGATCCTCGGCCCGTGACTTCGGTCAGTGGCACGAACGCAAGGTGCAGGCTGCGCACCGTTGTCTCATCGAGCTGATCGAGGCGGGAGACGTGGAAAACCGGATCGCCGGTCGCGGCGCCACTCTTGACCTCGAGGGCGTGGCCGTTTCGATCGAAATCGTGAAGTGCATGCGGCCCCTGCCAAACGCTGATCGCTTCGGCTTCGCCGAGCATGGGCATCAGCATAGCCTCGATCACGTGTAACTCTGCAAACAGGCCTCGGATCTTCTCGTTCGACAGCCCGCGGTCCGCGTGGATCTGCATGAATTTCTGCCACGCATGCAGGCGGCGCAGAAACGTTGAAAAGCCTGCCCGGGATGTCTTCGTTGCCATCACGACTTCAGAAATGTCGCCGCAAAGCGCGCCAAAGACCTCCCGGTACTGCGGCACAGTCAGTTCCAACGCGACACGAATTCGACCCGTGGATCCCGGCACAAGCGTCTCGACCTTTGTCCGAAAACCCTTGCCATCAGGCCATTCGGTTCCGCTGGGGACGGCAGAGGCATCAAGCTCGTACAGAAGACCCACGGATCCGGATGGCATGCGCCGTCCCGCCTGCAGCTCATGGACAGGGCCGTCGGAGACCTTGCGAACATGCCAGCCTCGTTCGGTTCGCCCCTCGGCCTCAATGGTGCGCCATGTATCTTCCACCGTGTCAGGTGTCACAGCTCGCTCTCCGATCGGGCGAACACATTATTCACGACATAGTCAATTGCTGTGGCGTTGCTGCTGGTGGGGAAACTTATGGCCATTGCCATGATCGGGATGCTCCCTCCATCGGTGACGCCATTGTTCGGATCCAGCGGATAGAGCAGCAGGAGACCCCTGCCCTGAGCCCGGACGTCACGCATCGCAATGCCGTCGGGCTCGTCGGGGATTTCGTTCCTCTTGCGCTTGCGTCCAGTGTCCTGGACCCACGCCTTGCGCGTTTGATCCAGTGCCTGCGCGTATTTCGTTTCAGAGAGGTCTATGCCCTCATCTCGCGGCGAGACTAGCCGTCCGATCACGTACTTGCCGGCATCCTTCTGCTCCTGAATAGTGGTATTTCGTTCCAGAGCGGTTCGCTGAACCATGGAAAGGTCCAGCCCGCCCAGTTTTGCCTTTCCTGAGGAGCGACCGGCAAGGAGCGCGATGTCCCAATGCTCGAGATCGCCCTTCGCAACCTGTTTCTCTATATATTGCCGAAGGAAATTACTGTTCGCCTTTACGGAATCTTCGTGTGTCGAGTAGCTCGCCAAAAAGGAGAGAATGCTTCCTGCCCCAACATCGCGCCAGAAATAGGAGCCCGACCAGTGCTGTTCGACTCCATCCGGTCGTTGTCGCTTGGGATCGGCCTCGGTTGGTACTCCTGCTGCCCGCAGCAGCGCATTTACGGCATCACGGTTGTTCTCGATTACCCTTTCGGATGTCTGGAACGTGATCGTTTCGGATATGGTGCCCGCAAAACTCAGTTTCATGGCAGTACCTGACCGCATCTTTACACGCGACGTGATCAGCAGGGCGGGATGCGAACGAACTCGCAGGCCATATTTCCGCGGCGTGCCGCCCACTGCTGCCATATGGTCGAACTCGCTTCGCAGTTCTTCCGAGGCTGTGGTTATCTTCTCGAACCATTCTCGAATATCGGAAGTCATAAACAGTCGACACACGTCCTCGTAGCCGCGACGATAGCCGAACCAGCGACCCATTTGCATAAGTGTGTCGTACATGCGTGAGGCTCGCAGGAAGTAACTCGTCGTGAGACCCTTGAGAGTAAGACCTCTGCTAAGCTTGTCACCACCCACGGCAATTGTTGCCACATGTTCGGAGCCAGCCTTTTCCTGATCCAAGATGTCGCCAGCCGATCCGTTGATTTCGCGCACTTCAAGCTGCTTGACGACTATTTCGACCTGTTTTTCGATGCTCTTCCAATTGAGCGTCACGCCGTCGGGAACGTAGGCCGGGTTCAAGCCCGGCTCGAAATCCTTGCTGAAGAGCGACGCCAGCTCCTGTCGAACTGATCGTTCGTCTTCCATCTCACCGTAGCGAAACTCGCGCTGGATCGCGTGCACTTCGGCCTCGATCTGATCCTTCACCAGGTTCTGGACGCTCGTGAACCGCGAGACATGGACGAGCATCGTATTGTGGTCATTCACCTGCCCGCGTGCACGACGGACCGCCGTGGCAAGTATGAATGACTGGATCGCAGTCTGGAGGGAGGGGGGCGGAGCCAGCTCACCCATGTAGCGTGGAACATGCCCATTGCGGTGCTTTGGAGGGACCCAGCCAAGTCTTTCCTCGAGCTCAAGCGAATCGGCGTGATCGTCGATCTCGCGTACGTAGCGATGCTCGGATGTTTCGACGGACGCGTCGTCATCAACTTCGGAGCCGAAGACGTGGACGGGCCCAAAATAGTCCGATGGCGCCGGCAGGCTTAGGATGAAACTGCTCGGAAAAAGGTCAGGCCCTTCCTGCTTGGTTTCCGCCTTCTCATGGATGAAGATGTTAGCAAAGGGCGTAGCCGTGTAGCCGACATAGGCCTTTTGCTCGAACAGGGTCAGCAGCTGCCGGATGAGCTTATTGATGGTGGACGGATTATGCTCAGGATCCGGGCTGCCATCTTCGTAAAAGGCTCCCTCACTTGTATCGACCGATGCGTGATCCGCTTCGTCGTCGATGACCAGCAACGGAATGCCCATTACGAATTCACAACCCGTATCCTTGTCGACGGCGGTGTGCGCCCATTTCACCCAGTTTATCAGGTTCATCAGAACCGTACGCTGCTTCTTGATAACGAACACGAGTGGCCGGCCGCCGGGATTGATGGAGAACGTCTGGGCGCGAACAGTGTTGAAGTCTCCATCGTCAGCTCGATTTGTGACGCAGTCCGGCCGCAGCCTGTGATCTGGATCGATCAACCCAACGCCGACCGCACGGAATCCCTCACCGTCCGTTCGATCGTTGTCATAGCCAAGGAAGCCCTCTTCGATTCTAATCTGGGTTTGCGATCTCAAATTCTTGTGTATCCCCGCGAGAACAATGATTATCTTGTAGCCCGCGTCAGCCGCCTTTGTGATCAGCCCGGTGTAGTTTGCTGTCTTGCCGGACTGGACATGACCAACCACCAAGCCGCGCCGATCCCATGAGCCTTCGCGGGTCGGGTCCTCCAGATGAGAAAGTATCCGGTCCGTGATACCGTCCAGTCTAGTAATTGGATCCAGCCCGATCTGCGGCAGCATCAGCGTGCGATAACGATCCCAGTAGCTCCAGCTGATGTCGGGTTTCCGGGCCGCAAGCCATTCGACATGCCCTTCGTCGTTTACGAGTTCGCGTTCCTCACCGATCCAGATGCTGATCTTGCCCGCGATGGAATCCAGCATCGCTTGGCGATCGAAGTCGGCCGGTAGTGAGGGGAACATTAGACAGACTCCATCGAGAATCTGCGCAATGCGATCCGCGGTGATGGCCTCGGTTTTCCGGATCTCCTCCAGAAAACCCATGACTTGACCTCTTATTTTCGATGAAAGTCCTTCGGACATCATTTTTCCTTAAATCTCGTCTAGAATATCTGCGTGCTGGTCGAACGGCGGCATCCTTCTCAGATGCGCTCTCGCTTTCTCGGCCGTCATGCCGCTGCCATTCACGAGGCTGGCGAGCAGATCGCGCGCAAGTTGTCTGATCTGCTCGCGCGTCTCGCCGGAAAATGCCGGTGCGGGGAATTCGCCCTGCTCGACGGTATCTATCCATATACGTTCGATCGGAACCGTCTCTTCAACCAGCCTCAAGAACGTCTCGACGGAGTTGTCGTCATCATTGAGCTGCTGAAGAATGTAGGACGCCAGCGGGTGTGATCGATCGATCCTGTACGCCGACTGCCCGCCGATCCTGATTGCTTTCCATGGCCGCGCTAGGTTCGGCGCGGCAGCTCGCTTGCCGTATTCTCCCCTGTGGACGAAGACAGATCGAGCGTCGGATCGCACACGCATCGCCAGATCACGAAGCCGGTTGCGCAGGTTCTCGGGCGGACTGGCGTCCGACTTCTTGACGTCAATCTGCCAAGCGGCATCGGCCGAGTTTGGCAAGTCTATCCGAATTCGCGCCAGCTTGTGGGTCTCATCACGTACCCATGGTCTTGTGACGCCAAGGCCAAGCCAACCGCCGGCAACGAGCAGTCGGTCATTGCGATAAATGTAAAACCCTTGGTGGGTGATCCATCCGTCGTTGCCGCCCGCCTTTTCGAAATCTGCCGCGTCGCCGATCATGTCCTTAGCGGGCAGGACGAAACCCTTAACTCGAATGCGGTTTTCACCGGTGCCGAGAGTCTCTTCCGGCGTTGGCCGGCACGCTTTGTGCGTGCTGAGAAACGGGTCCCATGGCTCTATGCGCGCGCCGTTCACGTAAAGTTTCAGCCGTGGCTGCGGGCCTTCAAGGTAACGGTGGAAAACCATGGCGAGATGGTTTTCGATCTGTCCCATCAGGATGTGAGAACCTCCCTGAGGCGAATGCCCAGCTCGCGGCCGAACTCGGTCAAGCTTGCTCCAGAGGACAACCGTTCCGTGGGAAGCCTGCTCGAGTTCTTCGAGGTGGGATACGGCATCTTCGGGTGCGGTGGTCAGAAGTCGCCACTCACCATCGTTGCTTGCCAGATAGTCCAGATCCCATCGCCGGACCGCGATGCCGCCCTTTTTCCTTTTCGAGGCCACCGTCAGGCTGCGCGCCTGAGAAAAGGACGCAGTTTTCAAGCCGAGACCAAACCGACCAAGGTCAGCACTGTCGCGGGGGGTCAGGGGGTTCTGGGATCCCAGCCGCATGGCATCGCGCAACGTCGGCTCGTCCATGCCGTTACCGTCATCGAGTACTAGGACGAACGGACTGGCCCCACCGAGAGACAGCGTAACTCGCACGTTTTTCGCTCTAGCGGTAATACTGTTGTCGATGATGTCCGCCAGTGCAGTTTCGACTGAATAGCCAAAACCACGAAGAGACTCTGACAGTGCGTCCGCCGGTGGCGGCGCATCTTCGTATTCCTGCATTCCCCCCCCCCTACATCCGCATTTGTGCCTGCTGGAGTTTCCCTAGTTCGAACAGGCACGCGTTGCAGTCATCATTCCTCAGGCTATCCGGTTCATGCATCGCGATGCAAGGCTACGTTAAGCCCCCAAAGGGAACGGTATACTGATTATCGGACAATTAATGGCGAGGATAACGCCGTTCTGGGGATTCGCGGCGAGGCAAGGGAATTTGCCCCGCCGGGCGCCAGCGCTCTATTGCCCAGCGGCATCAGACTTCGCGTGATGATGTCAGTCTGAAGCGCGCCGCTCTCCACACAATGGACTTCGGGATTTGATCACGGCGGCTTAACTCGCGAGGATCCGCCACTCCGCCACTCCGCCAAGGCGGCTGAGCGTCGTTCGCTGCAGGTCTGGCGGTCAATGAGGTGACGCTCGAGGTTGAAATGGATGTGAACGCCGGCGTGGACGGAAGCGAACTTCTGTAGCGTCTTCATTTGTCGGAACGCTGCATCGCCCGCTCTCGTCGTCGGAACGGCAGGTGGCTGTTCTCAACCCGGTTGCTGGCCCAGCGACGCTCCTGCCTGTAGGCGCTGCCCAAGTCTTTCATCGCCGCACGGTACAAGCGCAGACCGTCTGTGGTTATCCTTTCGGGCGAGCCATGCCGTTTAAGCGCCTTCTCCATGCTTGTGAGCGCCGCATCCCGGTCCCGCGTCTTCGTGATATAGCTCTCGGGGAACTCGCCCTCATGATCGACGGCTCGCTAGCGGTAGACCATCTCGCCGTTCAGCTTCACGTACGTCTTGTCCATGTCGCAGCGCCAATGACGAAAGCCCCGCATCCAAGTCTCGCGCATGGTCGCAGCGTCACGCAGAATCAAAACCCCGCTAGCCGAAACGAGAGCCGCCAACTATTCCGAACACGGGGAGAGTAGCACCTCAAACGAAGATTTCTTTATCAGAATACATACCAGTTCTCAACCACGATACCGATATACCCGGACAGACCGCTCGTCACATTCTTAATCTCTTCTTCCGGCATGGAGAGCAAAGACCCACCAGATTTAAGGGCGGCTTCGTATCGCAAGATCGCATCTCCGGGGAGCGGAGCGGTGAGTTTGATGATGTAGCCGGGCACGCCGTTCATCTTGGCGACATGCAGGATGTAGGTCTCTGTCAAACCGGTGCCGCCAAGTTCCAACCTCAGAGCTCCCGTGGCGGCACCGGAGCTCGACAGCAGCGTCGGCCAGTCGTCCGTCCAGTACCACAGTGGCCAGTCGGCACTGTTCCACCCGGTTAGAGAAGCGCCGACCGACGGCAAGCTCCCGAGCAGCGCCTTCAGGTCTTCCAGACGGGTTTCAAGGGTCGCGGCGTGGACCGCGGCCATGAAGAGCGAGCGGCGATCGCCGTCGCGCATAATGCCGGTGCTCTTCAGCATCGAGATCAGCTCAAGCGCGAAATCTTCCACCACGATGAAGCGATCGGCGATGGCGCTCTCGTTCGCCGCCAGTCCGGGCAACGCGTCGCGCCTGTATATGTGAACGGCCCATCCCTTCGTTCCGCAGGGTGAGGCCGACCCGATGAAGTACATCGCTGGCGATTGATTGAGGAAGCGCTTCAATGCTCTTCGCCTGTCATGCGGCTGACGTGTCGGAACGCGCTGGATCTTCAGCGCCGAGCCGTTCGTGACGCGCGCCCTGCCCGCCCGCAGTGCTCCGGTCGCGGCGAGAACGAGCTCGTTCTCCGGATCTGCATCGAAGGCGTCGTCCTTGACGACTAATTCCCTCTGCTGCGGAGGCACATCGAGTTGATCCAGCAGCCAGCGATCGAAGCCTTCCGGTCGCTCCTCCGGTCCGGCGGAAGGACACGGCGCGTAATTCCGCAGCCAACGCCAGAGCGCCGCGGACAGTAGCGTCTCCAGACGCGCGATGCTCGACTGGGGCTGTGCGCGCCATCGCTCGTCGTCGTGCACGTCCCAAGGCAACTCGCCATCCTCCGCGTAGGCTGATGCGGCCGCCCAAAGGCCCGCTTCTAGCCAAGCGGAACCAGAGGCCCGAAGATGGACAACGCCGGCGCGGAGGCGTTCCGTAGGAGACGGCACCCGCGTCAGGACGGCGTCAAACGAGTTCCAGCCCTCCTGATAAATCTCGAAGATGCGCGCGCTATGAAACGCCCAGAAGGCGAGCGACCAACCGAGAGTGAAAGCCAAGAAGGTGCTGGACGTGAGAGGCGTGATCACGTCCCCCATCACCTTGTAGTGCTCCTGATACTCCGGCGGCAGCTGGCTGAATGTGTCGGCGCGCTCTTCGATCCCATCGAGCGCCTGAACCCCAAGGTAGGTCGCCGCCGCCTCATGGGCGAACTCGGTTTCGGTCATCAGACGGGAGGATCTATCGTCCGCCTCAAAATCTCCGTCCTGATCGGAACGACGGATCAGGACACGATGCAGCACGCCATCCAGCGTTTCGTGAAACAGCCGTTCGTGAATGTACTCGTGGACCGCGACCTCGCGCGAAGCGGTCGATCCCCGTTCGATCGTGATAGCCCGCCCATCAAACGTCCCGAGGACTTCGTCCGCTTCCGCCTTGAAGATTCGAAAATCTGCCATGGTGCTCCCTAGTTCCCAGACCTCGTCATCGATCCGGCTTGAAGTAGACGCGAAAGCGATCCTCCTCGCCGCCCATGCTGAACCTCTCGGTATACCAATCGTCCTCGTGCCGCTCGAAGGCCTCCCACGCCATCAGGCCGAACATCAGGGCGGCCAGGTCCGGGTTCCTGCGGGCCCCCTTTTCGTAGATCGGCTGGTGGGCGGTGCCGCGCCAGTCGGCTCCCGGGATCCAGCTGGCGGTCTCGATCCGGCTGCCTTCGATCCTCGTGTCCAGCGCGTTGCGAACGTCGGCGAGTTCCGCCGGCGACAGACGGGAGCAGAGAAGCCTGAAGGTGCGACCTCGTTCGCCCGAGGCAAGCACTCCGGTCACGGCCGCGCCGCTGTGCATGTCGCGGATGGTCATTGACGATCTGCCTCCTACGACAAGACTATCGGAAACATCTCGAAGAGGAAGAGAAAACACTATGACTTGACCGGCTACCGGGCGCTCACGCAGATCGTGCCACCGAGCACGTCGACATCCGCGCCGGTCGTGGCGATGCAGAAATGCGCCGAACTCGCTTGAAACACTGGGGAAGACGATGACGGATGGCTGGATAAGACAGGTGCAGATCCGATGGACGGAGGCCCATCATCCCACCGATGGAGATGTGATAATCGACTCCCAACTGGAGGCCGGCGGCGATGAAGGTCCGCTGCTCGCCCTTTCGGTCAGCGGCCGCCGCAGTCGCTCACGGTCAACGCTCTCTTGGGTCTTCGAGAACGTCCTCTGGTACAAGTCACACCTAGCCGAACACGGAGCTGACCTGCCCGGCGAGCGCTGGGTTGGCATCGCGCACTGGAGCGACAGAGGTGTCTCGGCGAACGCCGCCATGCAGGCCCTCGCGCGGCTGGTCGATCCGGCAACGGGAAGGCCGCTTGGGCGATCCAAGGCACCCAAGACCATCGAGAAAACCATGGCGGAGCCGGCCCCGCTCACCGAGCCTGTGCTTGTCCGAAATGGAGGGGACGCCTTCGACGAGGTGCAGCGAGTCTACCCGTCTCTCAGAGGCCTGATGATCCTCCTGCCTTCCGGCATTGCGGACTACGGCCCCGACGTGGAACGGCTGCGCTGACCGCCGCGTTCGCCATTGCTGCAGTGAGTGACCGGCCGCGCGCCGCAAGCGCATCTGGAGAGGCGCTTTCCCCGTTTGCACCGATCCCCAGCTGCAGTAGCGCTCAAAGCCCCGGAAGCCGAGCGATCTCGCCTTCACGAGCGCCTTCTCAGCCTGAAGCGCCAGCTTCCCGGACGGCACCCTTGCCGAACGAAGCGAGCTGTCGTGCATGGTGGTCAGCGACAATGGCACGAGCTGACAGGTCATGCCGTTTTGGCTTGGTCCCGGACACCCGGGTCACGTGGTATTACATGGCGCCGGGTAGGCCGCAGCAGAACGGCTTCGTCCAAGGCTATTATGGTCGCTTGCGACGAGTGCCCGGGAAGCACGTCGGAGATACCGTATACCTGCGTCGCTGCTCGGCTCCCTTGGTACGTTGCAATTTGCGATCATAGGAGGAATGACCCATACCCGGACATTCGCGATCTGCTATCAGCTACCCAACTTCGACCATTCATTTATCTTTGGGGCGGAGATATCTCCGAAGACATCGCTCCTGCCCGATGGCACGGGTAAGCGCGATACCCGCTCACGCCGATCTCGCGCCTGACGCCATAACCCGACGTCATCCAACACCGCGCATCCTTCGATTACGCATGCAAGCGTGGACCGGGTTTAAAACCATTCCTACGCGCGCTGAAAGCGATGCCAAGCGCGGTCACCGAAAGCCCGAGAACCACCCAGGAGAAGCTGCCCGCACCTGATGTATCGAGCAGAATGCCGCCGACAATGCCGCCCGCGGCAATTGCGCTATTCCAGACGGTCGTGATCATGGCATTGGCGAGATCGACTCCGTCGCCTGCCGCATCGGCAGATGCCGTCTGCAATTGCGTCGCTGCACCGCCGAAGGATAACCCCCAAACAACGATGCCCCCGATCACCACTGCCGCGACCGTACCAAACAGGATGAAGGCCAGCGCGACACCGACAAACGTGACCAAGCTGATCAACACCAGCCGGCGCAGCATCCGGTCCACCAGAAGCCCCGTCACCCAGATGCCTACAAGCGCTGCAACGCCAAATGTGAGCAGCAGCAGATCGACGCGACCTTGGAGGCCCGACAGCACGGCGAACGGCGCGACATAGGTGTAGAGAATATTATGGGCGGTCATCCAGGCGAAAATCGTCGCGAGGATCGGGCGGATGCCAGGAGTTCTAAAGACGGTTCCGATAGACAACCGTCGGTGCGCCGACTGGCCCGCGAAGTCGGGCACCGCCCACAACACCCATCCGATCAGCAGGACAGTCGTTCCCGACATCGCGAAGAACGCGGCCCGCCAGCCCACGGTCGCCCCTAGAAAGGCGCCCGCTGGTACGCCAAGCGAGAGCGCGATCGGTGTACCGACCATCGCGATTGCGAGCGCCTTGCCCTTGAGCGGGCCAATGACCATTCGGCGGGCATAGCCTGCCAGGATACCCCAGGCGAGGCCGGCCGCCACACCGGCCAGGAAGCGAACGACTAAGGTCAGCCAGTAGTTACCGGAGATGGCAGTGATAGTATTGAAGATAAGGAAGCCGATGATAGCCGCCAGCAGCGTCGGCTTGCGGCGCGATCCTTGGGTCCACGCCGTCAATGGGATCGCAGCGACCAGCGAACCTGCGGCGTAGGCGGTGACGGTCTGCCCGGCTAGCGCTTCGGAAACACCAAGTCCCTCCGACATACGGGGCAGCAAGCCGGCCGGTAGCGTTTCCGTCAAAATGGCGGTGAAACCAGTCATAGCGAGCGCCAGAAGCGCAGCGATTGGCAGCGTATCGCGCTCGCCTTCCACGCGTGCCGGTACTGGATGCGCCATAGAATACCTCATTTGTGGATTGAATAGTCCACAAGTGTGAGATGCGCTTCCGGTTGTCAACGACTTTTGGATCGACTATTTCAGAAGTTAGCATAGGAGCTTGCTATGGCCCGTACCGGACGTCCCCGAAGCTTTGATCGTGACACCGCGGTCAGGCAGGCTATGCACCTGTTCTGGAAGTATGGCTTCGAAGGCGTGTCGCTGGAGCAGCTTCGTCGATCGATGGGCGGCATCTCGTCGGCGAGCTTCTACGCGGCGTTTGGCTCCAAGGAGGCACTCTATCGCACCGCGCTTGAAAGATATGGCGCGACGCATGGCAAGGTAATGCTTGTCTTGCATGATGAGGGGCTTTTGCCGCGCGAGCGCATAGAGCAAGCATTGCGCCGGTCGGCGGAGATGCAGACCGATCCCGCCCATCCGACTGGCTGCATGATCACGCTCTCGAGCACTATCTGCTCTGTCGACGGAGGATCCGTTCAAGCGCTGACTTTAGCTGAGCGGGCAGCGAACCGTGAGGCAATCCGGACCTGTGTCGACGCGGCGATCAAGGATGGCGCACTGCGGCACGACACCAATCGGGCCGGACTGACCACGCTGTTCGACGGGGTCTTGGTTGGCTTGTCTATTCAGGCTCGAGATGGCGTCTCTCACGAAGACCTCGATGCGGGGGTCACGCAGGCATTGGCTGCTTGGGATGCAAACTCTGGCCGACCTTAGGATCGCGTTTGCGCGTGGCGGTCCCAAATACGCCGAATTACCCGTAGAATATCTGCACGGAGACCCGGTCTAGGAAACTCACACGCCTTTCTACGCATCCCCACATCAGACGCCCGTTCGTTTTAACCGTCCGGTATCGCAAGCGCGGCTAAAAGGGCGAATGTCGCTCGCGGATGCTCATTCGATTTAAAGCGAATCCTCTTCTGCAAATGCTGGTGACGCAGAAGTAACAAGGCAGCATCACGACCAATTTTGGAACAGAAGCAATTGCTTAGCGCTTGGGGCTGTGATCATTCCGGGAGCTATGACAATGACCGATACCACACGACGCACATTCGTGACGGGGGCAGCCGTTACCGCTGGTGCCATCGCCGCGACAGCCGCAAACGCCGCGACACAAAGCGGTGGCAGTAATGCCGCAACGACACCAGCGGCCGCAGCGTATCCCAAGCCCCCCTACCCCGTACAACGGCAGCCTTGGCCCGGTCTTGCATCAAAGATGACACCGCGTCCCGATCATGGCGAGAAAAGCTATAAGGGTTCAGGCAAGCTGGCAGGCAAGAAGGCCCTGATCACCGGCGGAGATAGTGGCATTGGTCGGGCCGCAGCGATTGCGTATGCGCGAGAGGGCGCGGACGTCGCGATCAACTATTTGCCGGCCGAAGAACCGGACGCTCGCGAAGTCATTGCGTTGATCCGGGCCGAGGGTCGCAAGGCCGTCGCGATCCCCGGTGATTTACGCGACGAGCGCTTTTGCCGACGTCTTGTGCAGCAAGCGAGCGAACAGCTTGGCGGACTCGATATCCTGGTCAACAATGCGGCCCGTCAGCAGACGCGTCCCGGCATCGGCGATATTTCGAGCCAAGACTTCGACGACACTATGAAGACCAACGTCTACGCACCGTTCTGGCTGACGAAGGCGGCACTCGAACGGATGAGCGCGGGCGCGGTGATCGTCAACACGTCCTCCGAGCAGGCTGGCAATCCATCACCCGACATCGTCGACTATGCACTGACCCGTGCCGCGGTGCTGAACTTCACCAAGAGCATGGCCAAGCAGCTTGCCAGTCGCGGTATCCGCGTGAACGCAGTTGCCCCCGGTCCGTTCTGGACGCCGTTGCAGGTCAGCGGCGGGGCGACGCCTGAAAAGTTGCGCAGCTTTGGTGGAGACTCGCCGATGGCGCGAGCTGGCCAGCCAGCTGAGATTGCGGCGCTTTACGTAGCCGCTGCCGATCCGTCCTTGAGCTATTCGACAGGTCAGATCTTTGGTTCGACCGGAGGGAATGGGCAACCGGCGTAAATTTTCCGAACGGCGGCTGATCCGAACCGGGGCGGACATCGCGCGCTTGAGGATTGGTAGAGCTGGCGGACGAAAACACGCCTCCTGTCTAACTTGGCGAGTGGACCGATACCGCGATCAAAGCCAGCGGGCTTATTTGCCCGCTGGCTTAGTTCTTTAAATTTGAGCCAATCCTCCGTCGGTGAACAGCTCGCTGCCCGTCATGAAGCTGCTATCCGACGATGCGAGGAACGCCGCGGCTGCCGCGACTTCGGACGGGTCGCCGACATGCCCAATCGGCGTGGTAGACCCCATTTCGATCATCGCATCGCGACCGACAACCTCGGCCGCCAGCTCGGTGAGCGTTGGTCCTGGCGACAGGACATTGATGCGAATACCCGTACCCCGCAAATCCTGCGCCCAGCTGCGCGCGAGGTTACGAACCGCAGCCTTTGAAGCGCTGTAGATGCTGAACGCGGGCGTTCCCATCACGCCTGTGGTTGAGCCGGTAAGGATGATCGAACCGCCCTGGCCCATCAGCTTCGAGCCCTTCTGCACTGTGAAGATAGTGCCCTTTACATTGATGTCGAAGGTCTCGTCGTAATGCTCGGACGTGATCTCAGTGAGCGGCACGAGGGCGCCGGTCCCAGCATTGGCAAACAGGATATCGAGCGTGCCGCGCTCTTGCTTCACTGTATCAAACAGCCGGTCGAGATCGTCGGCATCGGTGACCGATCCCACTACCGCGCGTGCATCCGTACCAAGGGTAGCCAATGCCGCGTCCAGTTTCTCCTGTCTCCGGCCGAAGATGTAGACGAACGCCCCCTCTTCGATGAAGCGCTTTGCCGACGCCAGGCCGATGCCCGTGCCGCCCCCGGTGATGATCGCCGTCTTGCCTTCTAGTCTATTCATACATGCCTCCAGTTTTGGTTGCATGCAGCTGGCGCTGGACCTACCTATGAGCAAGTATGCACCTTTTGGTAAGTATCAATTATGTCTGATCACCGGAGATCCGCTATCGTCGAGCCCGCTCCCGTTGCACCTGCCTTCACCTGTGGCCTCGACGCGACGCTCAAGATCATTTCTGGCAAATGGAAGCCGCTCATTCTGTATTTCCTGTTGCGTGGACCGACGCGCTACGGCCAGCTCAAGCGCGCGGTACGCGACGTCAGCGACAAGGTTCTAATCCAGCATCTAAAGGAGTTGGAAGCAGACGGCGTATTGCGCAGGAACGACTATAAGGAGGTACCGCCACGCGTCGACTACACGCTGACGCAGCTTGGTCAGAGCCTTGCTCAGGCACTCGAGCCGTTATGCGTTTGGGGGACCGAGAACATGGCAGAGATGCAGGCGATCTTCGCTGAACGCGATATTTGGGTTCGCCAGAAGCACGCCTGATTGCTGGAAGTCAGTTTGCGATCTGAACGACCCACAAGTGGACGTTCGAACCGCTCCACATGCATCCCAACTTCGGCCATGTGTTCACGTAGGCATATCTGCGAAAACGGCATCGCGTGGGATCGGCGTCACACTATTCGACTGATTCCTCCAGCAGCGACGTGATCCGGCGCAGTTCCCCCCGCAATGCGGGCACGACATGATCGATAAACGACCGAACCGGCGCGCGCATCCCGCGGTCGGGATGAAAGACGAGATGCGCCGGCGCCGGCGGCGGTTCGAACGATGCCAGAACCTGTACGAGGCGACCAGCTGCTAGGTCGTCGGCCACTTGATACGCGCGCGTCCGCACGAGTCCGTACCCTCGCCGGGCGGCATCGATCGCGGCGCCCACGTCGTTGAGGCTAAGCCGCGTCGGAACGCGCACCGATCGCACTCGCGCACCCGTTTCTTTCGCGCCGAACCGCCAGAGTTCACCGTCCCCCTCTGCGTTCAGCCCGATACAGTCGTGACGTCCGAGGTCCTGCGGATCGCTCGGCGCGCTGACGCGCGCAAGATAGTCGGGCGAAGCGCAGACGAGTACCCGTACCTCTCCCAGCCGGATCGCCGTCAGCATAGAATCCGGCAGCGGTGCCAGCCGAACGGCCACGTCCACACCCTCGCCGATCATATCAACGAGGCGGTTGACCAGCAGCACGCGGGCCGACACCAACGGATGTGCGCAGAGGAAGGGTTCAAGGACGGGCATCAGCTTCAGCCGGCCGAAGAGTTCGGGTGCCGTCAGGGCGATGCTGCCGCGAAGCTGCCCGGCCGCCCCTGAGGGCGCGATTGCGCCAAGTTGTGTCAGCACGTCGCGCCAGGTCGCCACGTGCCGTTCCCCGGCCGGCGTCAGGCTCAATCGGCGCGTCGATCGCAGCAACAGCGTTTCGCCGGCATTGTTTTCCAGCAGCGTCACGGCGCGCGTGAGGGTCGCGGGAGATCGACCATGATGCCGGGCCGCCGCTGCAAGCGACCCTTCGTCTACTGCCGTTACGAACATCGCCATCGCCTCCAGCCGATCCATCGTTTCTCTTTCTGCAATCCAGCCAACCAGAATACGACTATTCTACCCGGTATTGGCAAGGCTTATCTCCCGGCTTCCGAGAAGGAAGACATCATGCACTCCGGATTATCCCTTTCATCGCGCCGCGGCGTTCTAACCGGCCTGGCAGCTGGATCCGCCGCCTTAGCTATGCCGAGCATGGCCAAGGCGCGCCGCACGCAAACTCCGTTGAAGGAAAAGGCAATGACAGCCGTTCGATACTGCTCGCAACGCGTAGGCGAGGTAGACATCTTCTACCGCGAGGCCGGGCCGGTTGACGCCCCCGTCCTGCTGCTGCTCCACGGCTTCCCGACGTCGAGCCACATGTTTCGCGATCTGCTCCCCGAACTGGCAAACAGCTACCGCGTTATCGCGCCCGACTTGCCTGGTTTCGGCCAGACGAAGGCGCCGCCGCGCGGCCACTTCGATTACACCTTCGATGCGCTCGCCGAGGTCATCGGTGGTTTTGTCGAGGCGCTCGGCCTGAACCGTTATGCGCTCTACATCTTCGATTATGGTGCGCCGGTCGGCCTGCGCCTGGCGATGCGCCACCCCGAGCGCGTATCCGCGATCGTGTCACAGAACGGCAACGCTTATGTCGAAGGCTTCAGCGACCAATGGGGTCCGTGGGAAGCCTACTGGCGTGAGCCGAGCGCCAAAAACCGCGACGCCTGCCGTCCTTCGCTTGCGCCTGACATGATCAAGAATTGGCAATATGGCACCGGCGCGGACCCGAGCCTCCTGTCGCCCGACGGCTACGAGCTCGACATCGCCTATATGGCACGGCCCGGCGCTGAGGACATCCAGCTCGATCTAATCTTCGACTATCGCAGTAACGTTGGGCTCTACCCGGCCTTCCAAGCTTATTTCCGCGAACATCGCCCGCCGCTGCTTGCCGTTTGGGGGCGCCACGATCCAGCGTTCGTACCTGCGGGCGCGATGGCCTATCAGAGCGATCTCCCCGATGCCGAAGTCCACCTGCTCGACGCTGGGCACTTTGCGCTAGAGACGCACCACGCTGAGATCGCGACGCTGATGCGCGACTTTCTACGACGACACATTTCAGCCTGAGGTTCGGGAATGGCAATGTCAGTCAACGATGGCGCCACTCCCGCATATGATCGATGAGCGCACGCAGCTTGGGCGGCTGGAGGCGGCATCGAGCGCGGCGCCCGATCGATAACGCCAAGTGGGCGCCAATGGCCCGCGATCAACTGGGGCCGCCGTCGAAATCACCGACGCATTGCACGTCGGGCTGCGCTTTCGCCATGCGTCGCAAGTCCCCGGTCCGCGCGACGATGCCCGGAAAGATCGTATCGGGGTTGGCCGTGTAGGTGTGGAGAAGTTGCAACGCCCAGGCATAATGGCGCGCGCCGACTTCGCAGCTGTTGCTGCCGCCATCGCCATCGCCCCATATTTTGCGCCATGCAGCCTGGCCGTCGCGCTTCAGGATGGCCTGGAAGGTGCCGACCGGCCCTGCACCGCGGACATAGGCAATCGCACCCGTGCCCGCCGAAAGGACGCGAAACGCGCGGAAGGTGAAACGCGATTGCGCGCTATCGTCGCCCGCGTGGAGCGTCTTGACGATCGCGATGCGTTCCGGGCTTCCGGGAGCAGGCGTATGGACCGCGGGCGGCGCAGCCAGCGCCGCTGTCGCCAACGCGAGCAGTGGCGCGATGCCCGATGTAGAGTAACCTGTCATATCAACCGGGCAATGCGATAGATCAGCTGATCGCGCCAGTCATCCGCTCCGTCGATACGGAGGCCCCGCCAAACCAGCCGTGCTGCCCTAATTGCACAGGCAACTGGCGGCCGGACGACCCAGAAGCAGACACTTGTAACGTCATCTTCACTTCCCAAATCCGGCCGTTCGTTCATCCGGTTAGATGGCAACTTTCAAGGAAGACGAGAGATCGTTCGCTGCAACCAGTTCCCGTGGTCAGTATATGAGAGCCCCGCGAGTTGTAACGACACCTAAGCATCTGCTTTTGCTGGATTGTCGTGACCGACCGGCAGCGTTACGCCAAGGTAAAACTGCAGCATACCAGACGTCACGCGGTATCAATTGCCGGTTTAGCGGGACGGAGTTCGAAGACGAGCAAGGTGGACGTCGCGGTGGCGCAAATCTGTCCCTTTTCGTTGAATAACGTGGCCTCGGAGAAAGCCGCGCGGCCACCCATCGATATCAGGCGCCCGACCGCTCTGATCTTGCCGCTGGCGTCGTTCAAGGAGCGGAGGAACGACACTTTCAGCTCCAGTGTCGTGTACTCGAACCCTGGTTTCAGACCGGTGTGGGCGGCGATACCGCAGGCGCTGTCTAGGATCGCAGAGATATATCCGCCATGCACCGATCCCATGGGGTTGTAGGACGTGCCGTCGGGCGTGGCTTCGAATACGGCATGGCCATGTTCCGCTTCGACTAGAGAGATACCCAACTTCTCGCCAAGAGGAGGTTGTCGTCCGCTAGCAAGCAGAGCACGAACCTGAGCAAGGCCGTCGGGATTTGTGGGGGCATCGGTCGTCATGGGTTATCCTCACATTGCAGGCGTCGATAAGGTCACTGGAGCAACTGGATCCCAGCCCCCGCCAAGCGCCCGGAACGACGCGACGGCACCACGACTGGCGGCGGCGCGTGCCTGGATCACCCCGTCCCGCGTTTCGAGCAGGCGCCGGTCCGCATCCAGAACCTCGATCAGGCTCGACACCCCGCCCTTATAAGCCGCGAACGAGGCATCCCGGGCGCGGCTCAACGACGTCTCGCCCTGGCCCAGCATGGTCGACCGTGCGTCCTGCTGGACGAGCGTCGAGAAGGCATCCTCGACATCCTGCGATGCGCGCAGGACGACCAGGCGGTAGGCGCCAAGCGCTTCCGCGTTCCGTCCCTTGGCGCTTTTCACTTCGGCATCGACGCGGCCGAAGTCGAACAGGCGCCAGCGCAGGCCCAGCACGCCGTTCGCCTGTGTCGCATTGCCACCAAACAGGCCGCCTGCCGCGGTCGTCGCGGTGCCGAGCAGACCGCTCAGCGAGAATTTCGGGTAATATTCTGACATCGCGACACCGATCCGTGCGTTCGACGCCGCCAGCGTTCGCTCGGCCGCGATGATGTCGGGACGACGGCGCAACAGGCTGGCCGGACCGCCCGCGGTCGCGATCGCCGGAGGAGACGGGATCGCGGTCACGACTGTGAATTCGGAGCGGGTCGCGCCCGGCTGAACCCCGATGAGAATGTCGAGCGCAGTCAGCGCCATGTCGAGTTGGTTCTGGATTGCCGGGGCCGAAGCGCGAACCTGCGCCAGCGCCCCTTCCGCCTGCCGAAGTTGCAATTCGGCCGCCACGCCCTTGCGGTATTGCAGCGCGATCAGATCGACGAGACGCGCCTGCGTATCGGCCTGCGCGCGGGCAACGCCGAGCCGTGCCTGCAAGGCCCGTATCGCGATGTACGTGTCCGCCGTCTGCGCCGCGACCGCAAGACGCACGGCTACCGCAGCGGCGGCGGACGCCTGCCAGTCGGCCCGTGCCGCATCGCGCGAGGCGTCGCGCCCGCCAAAGACGTCGAGTTCCCAGCTTGCGCCGACATTGAGTTCGTAGGTTTCGGTCGAACGCTCGAACTGCGGAAACGCGCTGCCGATCCGGCCGATCGGTGTCTCCAGCGACTGATAGATCTCGCCCCCCTGCCCGCTGACCTGACCGGACGGAAGCAGGGCTGCGTTGGCGGTCTTCAGCGCAGCCCGCGCCTGCGCCACGCGCGCGCCGGCCTGTTGCAGGTCGAGATTCTGTGCCAGCGCGCGCTCGACAAAACTGGTGAGCAACGGATCTTGAAACCCGCGCCACCAGTCGACGAGATCGGCCTGCCCTGCATCCGCCGACCTCGTGTCGACGGCGCTGGCGCCGACAAAGGCGGCCGGTGCGGACGACGCCGGCACCGCGTAGCGCGGCGCGGTCGTGCAGCCACTCACCGACAGCAGCGTGGTGGCCAAAGTAGCAGCAGAGCGGAAATGGCGCATGATCGACCTTCGATTACCCAGACCGTGACCAATGATGCATATGGTCATTGTTTGTCAACGGGCCGCTGTCCGCCTATGACGCGGCGATGACCGATCCCGTTCCCCAATCCCCCCCGACGCGTGGCCCTGCCGAACATGCGGTCCGCGATCAGATCGTCGAGGCCGCAAACGACTGTTTCGCGCATTACGGATACAGCAAGACGACCGTCGCCGACCTCGCGCGCGAGATCGGGTTCTCCAAGGCCTATATCTACCGGTTCTTCGAGTCGAAGCAGGCCATCGGCGAGGCGATTTGCGGTGCGCGCCTCGAACAGATCTTGACCGAAGCGCGCAAGGCCGTCGATGCGGGCGGCAGCGCGACCGACCGGTTTCGCCGTATGTTCAGGAGCATAACCACGCTCGGCGTGGCGCTGTTCTTCGAGGATCGCAAGATTTACGAGATCGCAGCCTTGGCCGCGTCGGAGCGCTGGGGGTCGGCGCAAGCTTATTCCCGGTCGCTCCAGGACATGATCCAGGAGATCGTCAGACAGGGCCGGGAAAACGGCGAGTTCGAGCGCAAGACGCCGCTCGATGAGACGGTCCGCTCGATCTATTACGCGATGACGCCGTTCATCGATCCGCTGCATCTGGAGCGCAATCTCGACCTGTTGCCTGACGCGCAGAACGAAGTCACTGGGCTCATCCTGCGAAGCCTCGCGCCGTAGATTTCACAATGTGACCAGTTGACAATATAGTCATAAGGCAACATTCGGGTCCCGCTTCTGTGGAGGACCCGTGTGTCGAACCGACTGTATATCGCCCTGGCCGTGCCGCTGGCGTCCGCGACGCTGACGGCATGCCATCGTACGGAGCCCGATCCGCGCACACAGCCGCCGCTGGTCAGGGTCACGACGCCAGTCGCCGCCAACGCGGCAACGCGCGAGTTTACCGGGGTCGTCGCGGCACGCGTCCAGAGCGACCTCGGCTTTCGCGTCGGCGGCAAGGTCACGCAACGATTGGTCGATACCGGCCAGATCGTGCGCCGTGGCCAGCCGATTATGCGGATCGACGGAACCGACCTGTCGCTGGCGACCCGCGCTTCGCAGGGAACGGTCAATGCAGCACGCGCCCGCGCGGAGCAGACCGGCGCGGACGAGAAACGATATCGTGACCTGGTCGGCGCGGGCGCCGTCTCCGCGTCGGCCTATGATCAGGCGAAGGCCGCTGCGGACGCGGCGCGTGCGCAACTGAGCGCCGCACAGGCACAGGCTCGCGTCGCGCGCAACGAAGCCAACTACACCGTCCTGCTCGCGGATACCGACGGGACCGTGGTCGAGACGCTGGCCGAGCCGGGGCAGGTCGTTGCCGCGGGGCAGATCGTCGTCCGTGTCGCACGATCGGGGCCGCGCGAGGCTTTAGTGCAATTGCCGGAGACGCTGCGACCGCACCTGGGCTCGACCGCGCGTGCCCGTACTTTCGACGGGGCCACCGGCAGCGCGACGCTTCGGCAGTTGGCCGATTCCGCCAACGCGGCGTCGCGGACGTTCGAGGCCCGGTATGTCCTCGCCGGGGCGACCGCGCGTGCGCCGCTCGGCTCGACCGTGACCGTCACGCTGTCAGAGCCAGGCGACACGGTCGCGACCGAAGTACCGCTCGGCGCACTCCGCGATACCGGCCACGGGGCCGGTGTATGGATCGTCGGTGCCGGCGCGCAGCCAAGGATCACATGGCGGCCGGTGAAGGTGACCGCGATCGGGGAAGAAACCGCCACCGTGACCTCGGGTCTGAAGTCAGGTGACCGCTTCGTCGCAACGGGTGCGCACATGCTGCACCAGGGCCAGATCGTCCGGGTTGCCGCACGATGAGTGGCGACGAGCAGAAGACGCCCGGCCGCTTCAACTTGTCGGCGCTTGCGGTCCGCGAACGATCGGTCACTTTGTTCTTCCTGATCGCAATCATCATCGCCGGGGTCGTCGCCTTCACCAGGCTGGGGCGTGCGGAGGATCCGGGGTTCACCATCAAGGTCATGACGGTCGTCACCGCCTGGCCCGGCGCAACGGCGCAGGAGATGCAGGACCAGGTCGCCGAGCCGCTCGAGAAGCGCCTGCAGGAACTGCGCTGGTACGATCGCAGCGAGACGTTCACGCGACCCGGTCTCGCCTTCACCACGCTGACGTTGCGCGATACCACTCCCCCGAAGGACGTGCCGGACCAATTCTACCAGGCGCGCAAGAAGATGAGCGACGAGGCTCCGAGCCTTCCGCGCGGCGTGGTCGGGCCGTTCGTCAACGACGAATATGGCGACGTCACCTTCGCGCTCTACGCTTTGAAGGCGAAAGGCGAGCCGCAACGCTCGCTTGCGCGCGAGGCGGAGACGCTGCGTCAGCGGCTGCTGCATGTGCCCGGCGTCAACAAGATCAACATCGTCGGCGAGCGACCGGAACGCATCTATGTCGCGTTCGCCGAGGAGCGGCTGGCAACGCTCGGCGTCTCGCCCCGCGACATCTTTACCGCGCTTTCGAGGCAGAACCTCATCACGCCCGCGGGCTCGATCGAGACCAAGGGGCAGCAGGTCGTGGTCCGCCTCGACGGCGCATTCGACGATTTGTCGAAGATCCGCGACCTGCCGATCGTCGCGAACGGCACCACACTGCGGCTGTCCGAGATCGCCAAGGTCGAGCGCGGCTACGAGGATCCCGCGACCTTCCTCATCCGCAGCCAGGGTGAACCCGCCCTGCTGCTCGGCGTCATCATGCGCGAAGGCTGGAACGGGCTCGACCTCGGCAAGGCGCTGAACGCCGAGGTCGCGCAGCTCGGCGACGAACTGCCCCTCGGCATGAGCCTCACCCGCGTCACCGACCAGTCGGTCAACATCACCGACGCGGTCGATCAGTTCATGCACACCTTCCTCGAGGCGCTCGCGATCGTGATGATCGTCAGCCTCGTCAGCCTCGGCTGGCGCGTCGGCATCGTCGTCGCGGCCGCGGTGCCACTGACGCTGGCAGTCGTGCTCGTCATCATGTGGGCGACCGGCCGGGTGCTAGACCGCATCACGCTCGGTGCGCTCATCCTCGCGCTCGGCCTGCTGGTCGACGACGCGATCATCGCGATCGAGATGATGGTGGTGAAGATGGAGGAGGGATACGACCGCATCCGCGCGTCCGCCTATGCCTGGAGCCATACCGCTGCGCCGATGCTGGCCGGCACGCTGGTGACCGTGATCGGGCTGATGCCGGTCGGCTTCGCGCAGTCGACCGCGGGCGAATATGCCGGCAACATCTTCTGGGTGGTCGGCTTCGCACTGATCGCATCATGGTTCGTCGCGGTGATCTTCACACCGTACATGGGTGTGAAGATGCTGCCCGAGATCAAGCCGATCGAGGGCGGTCACGCGGCGATCTACCGGACGCCGCGCTACGAAAGGGTCCGCAGCATCATCGCCTGGGCGGTGCGCCGCAAGTTGCTGGTCGCATTGGCGACGCTGGGTGCGTTCCTGATTGCAGGCGCGGGCATGGCGCTGGTCAACAAGCAGTTCTTTCCCGCCTCGGATCGTCCCGAGGTGCTGGTCGAGGTGCAGATGCCCAAGGGCACCGCGATCGCGCAGACCGCCGAGGCCGCGAAACTGGTCGAGACGTGGTTGCGCAAACAGCCCGAGGCCAAGGTCGTCACGACCTATGTCGGTCAAGGCGCACCGCGCTTCTTCATGTCGCTGTCGCCCGAGCTGCCCGACCCGTCCTTTGCCAAGATCATTGTGCTGACTGTCGACGAGGATGCGCGCGACGCCTTGAAGGTGCGGCTGCGTGAGGCCGCAGCGGAGGGGCTCGCGCCACAGGCACGGGTTCGCGCGACGCAACTCGTGTTCGGCCCCTACTCCCCCTTCCCCGTCGCGTTCCGTGTCAGCGGCCCCGATCTCGCAACCGTCCGCAGCATCGCCGAGAAGGTGCAGGGCGTGATGCAACGGGATCCGACGATGCGTACCATCAATGCCGACTGGGGCGACCGCGCGCCCGCGCTGCACTTCGTGCTGGAGCAGGACCGGTTGCGCGCGCTTGGGCTGACATCGAGCGACGTTGCCGAACAGCTGCAGTTCCTGTTGACCGGCACGACGGTCAGCCAGTCGCGCGAGGATATCCGGACGGTCGACGTAGTGGCGCGGTCCGGGGGCAGCGATCGGCTCGATCCGGCGCGCATCGGCGATTACATGCTGACAGGTGCCAATGGCCAGCGCGTGCCCGTCGGCCAGATCGGCAAGCTCGAAGTCCGCATGGAGGACCCGATCCTGCAACGCCGCGACCGGTTGACGACGATCACGGTCCGCGGCGACATCGCCGATGGCCTGCAGCCGCCCGACGTTTCAACCGCGCTGCTCGAGAAGTTGCAGCCGATCATCAGGACGCTGCCATCCGGCTACCATATCGACATGGCCGGCTCGATCGAGGAGGCCGGCAAGGCGAATGCCGCGCTCGCGCCGATCTTCCCGATCATGATCGTGCTGATGATGGTCGTGATAATCCTCCAGGTCCGCAGCCTGTCGGCGATGGCGATCGTGTTGCTGACCGCACCGCTGGGGCTCATCGGCGTGGTGCCGACGCTGCTCGTCACGGGCCAGCCGTTCGGCTTCAACGCGATCCTCGGCCTGATCGCGCTGGCGGGCATCCTGATGCGCAACACGCTGATCCTTATCGGGCAGATCCACGATCACGAGCGCGACGGGATGGATCCCTATGACGCGGTCGTCGAGGCGACCGTGCAGCGATCGCGGCCGGTAATCCTGACGGCAATGGCGGCCGTGCTCGCCTTCGTCCCACTGATCAGTTCGGTGTTCTGGGGATCGATGGCGGTGACGCTGATCGGCGGGACGCTGGGCGGGACAGTTCTGACGCTGGTGTTCCTGCCTGCGCTTTATGCGCTGTGGTTCCGTATAAGGCCGCCAGTAAACGATCGGCGTGAGGCACCCGGATCACAGCACGTCCTGGCGTGATCAAAGAGGCATCGGGTTGGCCGTTCCGGCGTTGATACGGCAACGAACATCGATAGCGGCGGGTCAACGTCGCGGAAGGGTAGACATGGCACGGGTCTTTATTACCGGGAGTACCGACGGCCTTGGCCTCGCGGCGGCACAGTCTCTGCTCTCCGACGGGCACCATGTCGTTCTGCATGCACGTTCTGCGCAGCGCGCTGCCGATCTAGGCAAGTTACGCGAACAGGTTGATGGTGTCGTTATCGGCGACCTGGCAAGCGCGCAGGACGTGCACGGAATTGCGGATCAGGTGAACGCAATCGGCCATATAGATGCGGTGATTCACAACGCCGGGCTCTACGCCGTGCCGGAGCGAGGCGCGACGCCGGACGGCCATCCCACCCTGCTCGCGGTTAACACGCTGGCACCATATATGCTGACCGCGCTGATCGAACGGCCCGCCCGGATCATTTATCTCAGCAGCAGCTTGCATCGCGGAGGCGAGGGATCGCTGGAGGACATCGACTGGACGGCGCGCGCATGGGACAGCTCTCGCGCTTATGCCGAAAGCAAGCTGCACATGGTCGCGCTGGCTTTCGCTATCGCTGGGCGCCGCCCAAACGTACTGAGCAACGCGGTCGATCCGGGATGGGTGCGCACGCGAATGGGTGGCGCCGGCGCGCCAGTTGATCAAGACACCGGGCAACGCACGCAGAGTTGGCTCGCGGTCAGCGATGATTTAACCGCACTGTTCAGCGGTGGCTATTGGCACAACCTACAGCGTCAACAGCCCGCGGCTGAAGTTACGGATACGCGCTTCCAGGAAAGGCTGGTTGCCAAACTAGCTGACCTTACGGGTGTAGAGATGAGTTGAGCTGATCTGCTTCGGCTAAGACCCATAACCGGACGTTTACGCCCCTTCCCTCGCTTCTCAACTTCGGACGCTGATTCATCTTTGCAAATAATCGATTCTCAAGCCCGGCTATCCGCTCGCGAAGTTGTGATGGGAAGGAAAGCGGACCGGCGGCTTTGAAGAGACCAGCCGAGATAAACGCCTATGGTTTGCACACTTCTCATATCAACTTTTTGAGGTTCAAAGTGGCAGGTGCTGCCGTCGCGCAGATCATAATCGTAAACATGGTTAGACGGTTTGCATCGGTAACCGTCATTACCCATTCCTCACCTTCCCAGAATACCTCTCCCTGATCGCATAGTAACAGCGCCGCATATTTCAGCGCGAAGCAGCGAGCAGCCGCGAGGGACGGCAGCTCCTCGCCTACGCATGGAATGTTAGGTTTGGCATCGGCTATCTCGAAATAAAAGACCGACATTCGAGCTCCCGAAATAACACGGGAGCACGATGTCTCTCAGTCGCCGAGAACCAACGATAGAAGGGTAGCGAATACCGAGCGTCTTCGGTTCCCCTGGACGCCGATTTGTGACGGGAAGATGAGTACGTCGGAAACGGCAAGGAAAGCGGTCCGTCCTCTATTTGTGAGGCAGGCGGCGATAGCGGACATTGAACCGCTTAACGCCGAACGTTGGGCGTCAGGGTATCTAGTGCCTGAGCAATGTAGAGGGCGAGAACACCGCGCCCTTGCATTTTATCGGCTATGGCCAACGCTTCCAGCAGGAGCGCTTTCAATTTTTCATGTTGGTCGAGCGTCATACTCGGCATCCTGTCTAGTATTCCGACGTGTACCGTGAGCCTTTGCGGGAATAACTTAGATCAAGAAAGCGAAATGATAATACCAATGTAGGATTAATTAGGATCAAGTCCGCTGACTATGGCGCCCTCTCCGACGGCACAGGGGTCGGCCGACCGCAGTCGACGCATCGCTTGCGTTTTCTTCGATGGCAATCGGCGACATCAAAAACATGCAGCCCCATCTGAATTCACAGTCGGGTTCGACCGCAAAAATGACCCACCTCAGCGTCCTTGTCGGAGCGAAAGCGGCATGGCTGGAATGGGAAGGAACGCTGCGGGTCCCTCTTATGGCGAGTTGGATTGCGATTGCTGAAATTGCACCACATACCGCCGAACGTCGGCCATCATGGTGTCCACGACGTGATGATTATTGAGGCAAATTGTTTACCGAAAGAAACTTTGCAGAGAATTGACCAGCTTGCCTAAAGCCGTTGATGTCAACTATTTCGTATTTTCTGTTTGTGTGACAGATCAAGCCACTTTCAACCAACGACCTGATAGCCCTATTAACGTGAACAGGTGTGATTCCGACGCTGTCCCCAATCTGCTCCTGCGACATTGGTAGGGAAAAGTGCAACCCATCACTTAAGCCACGCAACTTCGTCCTGGCGGCAAATTCGTTTAAGAAATGAGCTACACGGATTTTTGCAGAGCGCCCGCCGATGTTTAACAGCCACTCCCGTAATTGTCGCGACTCCGCACTTATTCTTAAATCCATCGCCAACCGAATAGAGGGGTGGGAATCTATTAACGATTCAAACTCGGCCTTTTGCACATACGCGATGCTAGATTTTTCTGCACAAACCACGTTATAGTCCATATTATTCACAAATCTATTTTCTGGATTAACTATGTCCCCGGGAATTGTTAATGATACAATTTGTCGATAGCCATCCGAAGTCTGCTTTTGACGGAATAAATATCCCGATATTACGAACACATAGTCTGAAAATGACAAGCCTTCCCTGAATACGTAGCTTCCCGACTCAAAGGTTTTTGCTCGAGCTTTCAAACGGCCCAGAGCTTCGGTGTCAAAAACCTGTAACTCCGAATGCTCCGAAAGACTTTTGGCAATAAGACCGCGAGGGTCAATTTCCGAGATCAACGCAAGGTTCCCGTAATATCGGCGGGAGTATTGAAACTCTCAGTTGCCAAGAGCCGTGATCGGTCAGCAATTTATAATTTATACCATAGTTTGCCGGACAAGGCTTGATTGAAGTTAAGCCTCACGACGACTCTCACGGTACAGCGGCAATTAGGGCAGCAGTTCGGGCAGATGGGGCAACTTTAAACTGGGAAAGATGCGCTGAACGGATGGCCGTTATCGGGAGCTGGGATTTCACAGCCGGGTGTCCGGGTATGGGCGGACACGCCCTGCCCTCCGGCTTCCAGCCAGATCCATAGCCGGACATTCGCGTCCTTCCCCGCTTACCAAATTCGGGCATGCATTAATGCCCGCGATAACCGTTGTAGAGGGCTGATTTGCCATTGCCGCATGACAGCGCTGACTGCCGGGTAAGCCCCGCGGCTAGATGTAGGTTTGTTCTCTCGACAGACCGAAGGACGCGAGTACCTCCTGGTCGCGTTGCGTCATCCGCTCTTTCGCCTCACCGTCGACGGTGCTTTTTCCCCTGGGCCAGTTTTGCAGGAAACGAGAAAGCAGCGCCTGCATCGTCAGATAATAACCATGCGAGATCGCGGCATAATTGGTATGGTGGAAGTCCAGCTGATCGACATCGCTCTCACAACCGAGGGCTTGGGATTGTGCCGCAGCGGAAGGATCGACGATCTCCAAGTAAGAGCTCATCTGAAACCGGAACTGATCGGCGTCGGTGACAAAGCACATGAACTCCTCTCCGTACCGCCCGCAGGAATAGGCGATCGTCACATCGCCTCGCTTGAATTCCTCCTGATAGTTCGACGATTTCACGCGTTTGAACCCGCCAGCCTGCAACTCCGGAACAAGGCGATCGATCGCCGACCCAGCCGGCTCGATCACTTGCCGCCCGCCGCCGTCTTGCCGACCTTCGCAATCTTGCTGGAGATCGGTTCGTATTCATAAGCCTTGTCGATCAAACACTCGAAACTGCGGTCGAACCCGGTCAGCTTGGCGGTCATCGCTATCGCCCATAGGTTACGCATCGTCCTCTCCTCGTCGGAACTGAGCGCGCCGTACGCAAACAGAGATGTTAGCGCTATGCCGTGCAGTGGAAGCGACGCCAGCGTAAGGATCAACGGCTGCTTACCGGGTGATACCAGTCATGCCAACATTTGCCGCCACTTACTGCCGCGCCGATCGGAGGCGTTAAGACTCACAATCGGATCGTGGGCGAAGGCACCTGCCCACAGCTTCCGGCAGACCCAATACACGACATTCCGGCCGGCCAGCCCGCCTCCCGAAAGCCGCCGTTCGTTCATGTTCCGATTTTGACCGCGTCTAGGTTGCCATGGCGCGCGCCGGTAGACGACGAAGTAGATTAATTCGCGGCGCTCCTTTGCCGAACTTGCACCGACATGCCGCCGCCGCGGCGTACTTCGAAACCGCCTGCTTGCTCAATCAGTGTCGTCAGCTTCGCGCAACCATATGTCCGCGGATCGAACTCGGGGTCCATCGCAAGCAGCCGAGATCCGAGGCCTCCGAGATGGACCCAGCCCTCCTCGTCCTCGAGTTGCGCGATCGCGCGTCGAACCATAGCAGTGGCCTGCGTAGGCTTGCGCGGTGCCAGGGTGGGCGTCGCAGCTTTTTCGCTGGCGATTGGTGCGAGGGTCCCAGGCTGAGGAAGCAGGTTCTCAGTCAAGACGAAGCGCTTGCAGGCCTGACGGAAACTTTTGGGTGTCTTGGCCTCGCCGAAGCCAAACACATCGAGACCCTGCTCACGGATGCGAGCAGCAAGGCGTGTAAAGTCGCTGTCCGACGACACTAGGCAGAACCCTGCGAAACGCCCGCTGTGCAACAGATCCATCGCGTCGATCACCAGCGCGATGTCGGCCCCGTTCTTGCCAACGGTCAGCGCGAAGTTCTGCTGAGGAATGATGGCGTGATCGGCGAGAATCTGCGCCCAACCTTTGAGCCGCTCCTCCGAGAAATCGCCGTAGATGCGTCGCACGCTCGCTTCACCGAAAGTTGCGATCTCTTCGAAAAGGCGCTGCGCAATGCGGGGCGATATGTTCTCAGCGTCAATCAGGACGGCGAGGCGAGGGAGAGGGGCGACACGTGACATGGTGCTTCCCTACCGCCCAAATACTTGCCGTCGATCTAATGCGTCGCCAGCAACCACCTACTCGGGCCCGCAACCCACCCTTTGGCGTTCGGCGACCGGCAAGATCTAATGGAACAGACGTTCGCTTTGATGTGTAGCCATCAGTGAAGCTGCTCGATATCCGCAGCTACGAACCACTATTGGCCATTCGCGTGCCCCTCCCCCGCGTCCCAACTTCACGCACTCATTCATCTCAGCACATCGAACTTCACAGCGGGCTAAGGCGCCCCGGATCGTTTTTGGGAAACAATGGAGAGGCGCTGAAGCCTTAGCTTCTAGCTAAAAACAGGACGCGATGCCCGTTCCTAAGCGTCCGAATGTTATCCGTACGACCTTCTGAGCGCTGTACGTCACATTCGTGACTGCAGCGGCCTTATAAGCATTTGCCAATAGATCTCAGCGGCGCCTTCTTGGGTTAGCTTACCCGACCCGCCGCCGTGGCCACCCATTGCTGCCATGCCCATGCTGATCAGAAACAGGCTTTGGTCGTCTGCTTCGACGCTCAACGCTTCATTGTATCCATTCGTGGACATGTCGGACGATGAATACGCGATCCCAGAGGAGTATGGGCGTTCGCCCATGAATATCGAGCAGCGTGCGATCGACTGCCCGTCACGGTAGATGATGGTCGAGAAGCGGTTCGCGTCTATCCGGCGGAACGTTGCGTCAATGCCCGGGTTGCGAGCAGTTAGCTCCGCCGCTGAATTCTCAAAGTACCGAGAAATATACTCGAAGGTCTCGAGCTTGTAAGTGTCCTTGTCCCGTTCGGTGAATGTACGAGCCAGAGCCAGGGCACTCGACCGCGGACCTCTG
This sequence comes from Sphingomonas sp. OK281, assembly GCF_900115295.1. Classification (GTDB taxonomy): domain Bacteria; phylum Pseudomonadota; class Alphaproteobacteria; order Sphingomonadales; family Sphingomonadaceae; genus Sphingomonas. Next base: position 506,539 of record NZ_FOVZ01000004.1, read on the forward strand.
GTGGATAGCGGCAGCGCTACACTGACAGCTGTGGTCCCAGGAGCTTCCGTAACACTCGTCGGCGAGGAGCGGCTGCTGAGCCGGTCAGCTGCGCTACGCACGGCCTTCGCAACTTCCAGCAGCGCTTGATCACGATCAGGCGAAGTGGTGATAGCCTTCCCGTCGGGTGGCGTCGCGTTGAGCTTGCCGAATGGCGTACCATGCCAGTCACATGCGCGAAGAATCACTGGGATGACGATTGCGTCGCCTGCCTCATGTCGCTCCATTGCCCGCCGCATCTCCAGCTCGTAGCAATAGTCGGAATCAATGAAATCGGCGCTGACCAGAAGCAGAATTATGTCATCAGTCTCGACATGCTGGTCGATTTCACGTGCAAACTCCTGCCCAGCTCCGATCCGCCGATCATGCCAAGTCTCGATGATCCCCTGCCGCTTTAGAAGCGACAGCTGTTTTTCCAGCTGGTCCCGCAGCGCTTCGTCAGCGTGCGAGTATGAAAAGAATACCTTGGCCATCTCGGTCCTCCGCCCCCCAAGGATAGTGGGGGACGGCGGGGCGGCACACAAGGGGAACAAGCTTTGCTGACCTCGCCAAGGAGGCGGCACGCTAGCCCGAACCCCGGTACGCTAGCTGATCGCCGCTATATCTACCATTTCCCTGAGAATCTCGGCAGAGGCTTCAGCCCAGATGACCCAGATCCAGCTACGCGTTCATGTCGGGATTGGTCGTCTGCAGTCGTCCTGCCGCCTGTTTCGCTTTGTCGGCCTAGGTGCTTGGACTGACGCACTGATCAGTTAGCAGTGCATTTTCCCAGATACGGGTCAAATCTCATATTGACCCGTATGCGGGCACATATCTAAAGTGACCCTATGGCGGGTACATCACATTCATATGCCGTCGTCATGGGCGACTTGGTCGGCAGCGAGAGAACTCTCGCTACAGCATCGCTCCACACCCGCTTCAACGAAGCAGTTGAAAAGCAGAACCGCGACTACAAGAATCTGCTGTCGTCCCCCCTTACTATCACCCTTGGCGACGAGTTTCAGGGCCTAGGCACATCGCTTACCGCGATGCTGTCGCTCATACGCGACTTACGCCTCCAACTCATGGCCCATGATATCGAGTGCCGTTTCGCGATCGGGCACGTCGAACTGCAAACCCCTCTCAACACAGACAAAGCTTGGAATATGATGGGTCCGGGCTTGGCTCGCACTCGCGAGAAGCTCAACGAGAAGCGGTCCGGCTCGCTCTACCGGTTCGCAGTAACAGACGATCCGCTTGTCGAAACAACCCTGGAGGCACTAGGCGCTGGCCTGACCTCGATTGAACGCCGCTGGACAGGCCGGCAGCGCGAGGACATCGCCGAGCTACTCCGCGGAGCGACTGCCGCCGACATTGCCAAGCGACGCAACGTTTCGGTTCATACCGTCTATAAGGTGCGTAGTTCGGGGGAATTCGACACCTACGTTGTCCAGTGGCATGCTATCCAAGAAACCTTAGCGCGCCTTGATGCGCAGCGTGGGATGAACTGATGCTCACCTACCTTCATTGCGCCCTTTACTCTGGACTTGCCCTATGGCTGCTCACTGGGGTTGGCAATGGGGCGTGCCGCAGTCTGTTATCGCTGACGGGGATGAAGGAAGCGATGGCCGCGACGCCCGAAGAGGCCTATTCAGCCGGTCGTATTATCGGATGGCTAGAACGTCTCATCCTTGCGATCGGCATCATCGCCCACAGTTGGGAGGTCCTTGCCGCAGTCATTGCACTGAAGTCAGTCGCTCGGTTCAAAGAGCTTGATACTAAACTACCGGCGGAATACTTTCTTGTCGGCTCGTTGTTCAGTGTATTTTGGGCAATGCTTATCACCGGCGCTTGGCTCGGCTATGATCAACAATTTGGGATACAACTTCGCGAAACTGCTGTTCATTTACTCCAACCTGACAAGGCAGAGAAAAAGCCATAAATTTAGAATGGCCTGACAGAATCGACCCAGTTCCGGACATTCGCATGGCTATTTGCATTTCCCAGGTTCAGACATTCGTTCACGTCGTCATGCATTAGACAAAACGCGATCGAGCTGTCTTGTCACCAACGGCGGCCCATTGCGTGACGATCGGCGCACGGTCGCGGTCGAGGAGCTAGTCGAAATCGTTCACGCGTAGCTGACTGCCCCCTCCCTACGCCGCAAACTCCTCGGGTAGATAGCGATCGGCGACGATCTCGAACCGGTCGCCATCGACCAGAACCTGCGGGCTGAGCGCGCGGCAATTGTAGGTCGAGGCCATCGCCGCGCCATACGCTCCGGTGGCGTGCAGCACAGCGAGGTCGCCGCGGCGGACACGGTCGATGTCGCGCGCGACTGCGAACACGTCGCCGCTTTCGCACACCGGGCCGGCGATATTCGCGACCATCCGCTCACCGTCCGGCGCGACCGCTTCGAAGCGGTGAAAGGCGTCGTACAGCGCCGGCCGCGCAAGGTCGTTCATCGCGGCATCAACGATCACAAACGGATGGTCCGCACCGGGTTTCACCCAGATCACCCGCGTCATCAGCACGCCCGCAAGCGCCGCGACCACCCGCCCCGGCTCGAACGTGAGTTCAACGTCCCAGTCGCGCGTGACCTGCGCGACCATGGCGGCATAGGCGTCGAGCGTCGGTACGACGTCGTCGGCGCGGTAGGGGATGCCGAGACCACCACCGAGATCGACGCGGCTGACGACATGGCCACGCGCGCGCAAGTCCGCCACTAAGCAGCCAATCCGATCATACGCGTCCTCCAGTGGGGCGAGATCGCGCAACTGACTGCCGATGTGCAACGCGACCCCGACGAGGTCGAGACCCTCGAGCCGCGACAGTCGGTCGTACATCGCGGGGACGTCGGCGATCGCCACCCCGAACTTGTTGCCGCGCAGCCCCGTCGAGATCTTGGCATGCGTACCGCCATCGACGTCGGGATTGACCCGTAGAACGGCGGTCGCCCGCCTGCCCCGCGCGCGCGCCAGCGCGGCGAGCACCTGCCCCTCCTCTTCGAGCTCGAGATTGAACTGGCCGACGCCGGCAACGAGCGCGTCGGCGAGTTCGCGGTCGGTTTTGCCGACACCCGAGAAGACGATGTCCGACGCCGCGATCCCCGCATCGAGCGCGCGCTGCATCTCGCCGCCCGAGACGATGTCGGCGCCGAAGCCGCACACGGCCAGCAGTTGCAGCACCGCGCCGTTCGGGTTCGCCTTGACGGCAAACGCGACCCGCACCCTTGGGAGGATCGACAGCGCCGACCTGAAACGGTGTGCGGCATCGCGCAGCGCGGCGGCGGAATAAACGTGGACGGGCGTTCCCACCGCCTCGGCGATGACGGGCAGCGACACGCCTTCGGCGCACAGGACGCCGTCCCGCGAACTGAAATAGGTCATGAGTGTTGGGCGTCCGATAATCAGGAATAGGGCAGATCGACGCGCCGGCGGGAGCGACGGAGGCGCACGGCGTGGATCACTTCGGCGGTATGCGCGTGACCATGACGCTCGGCCCGCAGCACCACTACTACGCGCTTGCCGTTGATCATCAGCGTCAAGCCCAGCAGCGCGATCGGAAACACGAGCATCGCCAGCGCCGCCCCATTCATCGCCGCAGCCAAGCCACATGCTCCGACGGCCAGCACCACGCCTATTCCGCGCCAGAGGATATCGCGCCGGGTCATGCAGCGATTCCCTGGACATTGCATGCGGCGTCATCGGCGATGACGACCCGCCCGGCGTTCCGGACCGCACGCGCTGCCTCTGGAGGACGGTATCTCGAAAGGTCGTGGCAGATCACGATATCGGCCGGCAGGTCCTGCTCGTCGCGCAAGGCCGTAATCATGTCCGCCGCCTCGAAGTCCACGCCGAGCGCCGGGTCGGCAGCATGCCTCGCCGCCAACCGCGCGCGGCCGATCAACAGCGACGATCGATCGATCCCATGCCCCTCGACGGCGGTGAATCCCAGCTGCCTCGCATGTCCCATTGCATGCAGCAGCAGCGTTCCGGCACCGCAGTCGGCATCGACGATGCGGACCGCATGCCGTCCGCCGGACTGCAATTCCAACAAGGCGGCCTGGATACGAGGCCAGCGCGGGTCGTCGACCGCCGCTTCCGAGTCAGGTTGTGCAGTACAGGTCCGCTTGACCGCGCCGATGACGGTACGCGACCAGATAGGTAGATTAAAGACGTTCATCGCCATCCGTCCCGTTACGCCGCGCGCGGCAAGGCGCGCTCGTCGCAACCGACGGGCGCAAAGGACACTAGTGGCGTGAGCGGCAGTTCGGCGATCTCGACGCTGGCATGGTAGATATCCCGCTCGGCCTGCGCATAGCCCATCGCGGCGCCGTAGGAGATGAAGCGGCCTTCGAGAGTGCGCCGGCTGTCCTGGACCAGCCAATGGCCTGCGCGATCCTGCCCGACATAGATGACGAGCCCGGTAGGATCGGGCTCCAATATGGGTTCGGACGACATTTTGCCTGAGTGCCTTTCGTATCACGAGCGTCCTGCCCGCCCCCCAGTATTTACGAGGTACGGCATAGTGCTTCGAGATCGATTCCCGCTGACCGCATAGTGCGAGCATAGCATTGCGCTCGGTTCACTACCTTATCGACACTCGAAGGCCTCGTTTCTCGCGATACTAGCGTTCACTGCCCAAAACGTTCGACCAGAGAAACGCAACGACCCACATTCGGTCGTTCAGCGCGCGTTTTTTGCTCCCCAGATCCGGTTGTCTGTTCAGGTCAGCTGCGCCGGTACGATCGAAGGTCAACGAAGGTCAGCAACAGTCCTCCCCCAGGCTCAGGCGCCAGCCAACATGTCGCTCACAATCTCGCCAACCTTTCCGTCCCGTTCGGCGAAGCGGAACGGCGTCACCTCGTCGACGATGATCTCGTCCGCGGACGGATGCGCGATGAGTTGCGCCATTACGTCGTCCGCAAATTTCGCGAGTAGCACGCTGAATGGGGAGTCCTTCAACCCCTCCAGCAGTTCGGTCGCCACTTGCGGGGGATGATTTGGCGAGTTCAAGGGTGACGCGGACCATGATGAGTACCTTCAAGGCAGCCGATATGACGGGTGATCGGCTGGAGGGTGGCGGAAAGCCTGTCGCCTGTGGGAATAAATCTACCGGCTGCAACGATCCACGCAGCGACCAATTTTGCGCCATGTCTGCACGAGAATGCGGCTTGATTGACCGGTCCAAACAAATGCTTTGCGAACCGCCGCAGGGGCCGGTCGTTATGTTGATCGTGCTGCAGCCGATCCAGGTCGGCCGCGAACGTATGATGATGGAGTGCGGAAATATGAGCGATCATCTCCCGAGCCGCGACGGTCTGGACGTGATCAAAACGGGCAAAGGCGTTGGCGCGGAGGTTCGGGAGATTGAACTACGGACACTCGATGATGAGCAGTTCGCTGACCTGCGCCAGGCCTGGCTCGACAATCTGGTCCTGCTCGTCCGCGACCAATCGCTTGCCGATGCGGATCTGATTGCCTTCAGCCGCCGGTTTGGTGACCTAGACCTCGCGCCCATCCAGGAAAGCGGGCGCCGCTTCGTCGAGGGGCTTCCCGAACTCTACATCGTCTCGAACGTGCTTGAGGGCGGCGTTCCGATCGGCAGCCTCGGCAATGGCGAGGCGGTCTGGCATACCGACATGTCCTATGTCGAAGTCCCGCCTCAGGCAAGCGCGCTCTATGCGCTAGAGGTACCGCCGACCGGCGGCAATACGAGCTTTATCGACATGTACGACGTGTACGACACGTTGCCCGACGCGTTGAAGGTGCGCATCGCCGGACGCCGCGTGAAGCATGATGGCACGTATAATAGCGGCGGCTTTCTGCGGCAGGGCGTTACGCCGAGCGATGACCCACGCGAGTCGCCCGGCAGCCTGCATCCCCTGGTCTACACCCACCCCGAAACCGGGCGTCCCGCGCTGTATCTGGGGCGTCGCCGGAACGCCTATATCGACGGACTGGACTTGGCAGATTCCGAGGCTCTGCTCGACGAACTCTGGAGCCATGTCGACGGCGACCGGTTCGGATGGAGCCACGAATGGCGCAAGGGCGACTTGGTGTTGTGGGACAATCGCTGCACGATGCACCGGCGCGACGCGTTCGATCCTGCGGCACGCCGCGTGCTGCACAGGACGCAGATCAAGGGGACGGGTCGACCTGCATGACGGCCGCTCGCCCGATCGGGTCCGACGCGGACACCCGTCACACACCGCGGTGGATGAGCGTCCCGAACCGGATCCTCGCGGTGCTCTGCCTGATGTATCTGGTGCTGTACATCGACCGGGTAAACCTGGCGACGGTGGGTCCGCGGATGACCGCCGAACTGGGGATGAGCAACACCCAGTTCGGCCTGGCAATCTCCGCCTTTTCCTATCCCTATGCCTTGATCCAGCTCTTCGGCGGTCGGGTCATCGACCGCCTCGGGCCGCGGCGCATGCTCGTGATCTGTGGCGCGGTTGTGTGCGTGGCGACGGTGCTGACCGGGCTGGTCGGCGGGATGGCATCGCTGTTCGCGTTGCGTCTTGCGCTCGGGGTCGGCGAAGGGTTCGCCTTTCCTGCCGCGACGCGCGCGATGGCGACCTGGCTGCCACCAGGTCGATGGGGCTTTGCGCAAGGCATCACCCACGCCGCCGCGCGGCTCGGCAATGCGCTGACACCGCCATTGCTGGTCGGGCTGATGGCGCTGGTTTCGTGGCGCGGCGCATTCGTAGTGCTCGGGCTGGCAAGCGCGGTCTGGGTGATCCTGTGGCTGGTGGTCGCTCGGGAGAATCCGGAACGACACCCCGGCATGTCGGATGATGAGCTCGCCGAGCTCGACCCGACCGCGCAGCAGACCGCCGCCACGCGCGCGGTCCCATGGTGGCAGCTCGCGCGTCGGATCGCGCCGGTCACCGCCGTCGATTTCTGCTATGGCTGGACGCTCTGGGTATTCCTGACGTGGCTCCCCTCGTTCTTCTTCAAGAATTTCGGGCTCGACCTGAAACACTCGGCGCTGTTTTCGGGCGGCGTGCTGTTGGGTGGCGTGATCGGCGACTGGGTCGGGGGCGCGGCGAGCGACTATATCTATCGCAAGACGGGCAGCTTGCAGGCGGCGCGGCGCAACCTGATTATCGTCGGGATGGTCGGCGCGTTCGTGTTCCTCGTGCCGGTGGTCCTCACCCACGATCTGACGACGGTCGCGGTGTGCCTGTCGCTGGCGTTCTTCTTCTCCGAGCTCGTCGTGGCGCCGATATGGGCCGTGCCGATGGATATCGCGCCCCAGTACGCCGGCACCGCCAGTGGCATGATGAACTTCGGCTTTGGTATCGCCGGCATTCTGTCACCGTTGGTGTTCGGTGCAGCGGTGGACCTGACGGAAAGCTGGTCGATCCCGTTCTGCGCGTCCCTCGCGCTGCTGCTGGTCGGCGCGGGTCTGTCGTTCTTCATGCACCCGGAAAAACCCTTCCAATCTGACAAAGCGCGTTGAGTTCGGATGACACAAGGATGCCCTTGCCGATCAACCGCCCGTGAAAGGGGCGGTCGTATCCCGACGATACGGCTTGCCCCGAAATCCGCCGAGAGCCAGGATAGACCTGTCTGGCGCGTATCCGTTCAACGGCATTGCACCGATGGTCCGAATTACGCAGCATCTGCGCTCATAGAACGGGAGACCGGATCGTGTCTGTTGCTGTCCTGGATAGCCGTCGGCTGAAGCTCATCGCGCTCGTCCCCGATAATTCCGTCTCGATCTTCGACCGGTTCCGAGAATTTTCTCGGTTTGGCGATATGCAGCAGATCGCGGTTCGGGGCCGTATCGTTGCAGAGCGAACCGCGATGGCGGCGCATATCGACGCTGCGGTGTCGATCTCCGATCGTGCCGTCTTGCTGCTGGCACAGGGAAGCGCATGCGCGGCGGCCGCATGGTGGGCGCGCTTGTCGCCGAATTCCTATACCGCGAACGTGTCCGGCGCGTTGCTCGCGGCTCCCGAGCGGTCGGGCCTCAAGTGCCACGATTTCGCATCTCCGAAGATGAGATTGCCCTTCCCAACGATCGCGGTCGGCGCGGATGACGAGACGCAGCGCTTGGGCATCGAATGGGGAAGTCGCCTGATCGATGGCCCGATCCTGACCGCAGCGACCGCTCCAACCAACCGCCTACGCGCCATCATCGAACGCTTCACCGCCGCCGTCGTCGAACGCGACGTCGTTGCCGCACACCGCATCCTCCACGCCATAGGGGATGACTAGCGGACTCTAGAGCCCGTCTCAGCCGCTGTTACCAAAGCAAATGGTCGGTGATAACGCCCGCCCTGACGAGCAGACCCAGAAGTATAGCGACGCAAATAACGGCTCCATACGCGGCGAGGGCGCGCGTTCGGCTGCGATGGTCCGTCTCATAGCTCATCGTTGGTTACCTTGTAGCCTCACCCCGCTTTGCAGGTGAACCGTCCTGCCGAAATGCGCAATTGGGCGGAACCAGCCTTCGAAGGTGCGCGCTTGAGCCATCAGGACGCCGGCACTGCCGGCCATTTTGAGGTTTCAGCATGACGGAAGCAACTTGGGGCGACGAGGCGAAGACGCCGGACATCGACTGGCGGATGAGTGCCGCGCTAGAGAACGTACCCCGTGGGGACGAGGATGTCGCCGAAGTGACGAGCCTGGAAGGCGCGGTCCGTGCGTGGATGACGCTTGATCCCGCGCATCGCGACGCTGCCGTGCTGACCCCGGAGCGGCCCGTGCAAATCGATGGGGCTGCGCATGCAACGCTGGCCGGTGATGGTATCGCAGCGCTAGCCGAGCGCCTGCCCAGCGCGAACGACAAGGGCTGAGGCATGGCGTCTCCGAGCGTTCGCTTTGAGCTCGGCGAGTATGAGTGGCTGGCCGAGCGACACGGTGTGCTGTTCCTTGGCCACACGGACCTTGGCATGGTCGAGTTCCTGATCACGAGCGAGGCGTTGGTCGAGTTCATCAACCCGGACCTCGAAGGCATCGACAGCGACACCGCGATCGAGACGTATGTGGAATTCGAATCCGACATCCACCGGATCGCACGGCGCGAGTTCGTCAGTCGACTGGGCGGAGAGCCCCCTGTCCTGCTGACGGCCGCCGACGTCTCACCATGAGCCTTCGCGATTACACAAAGCAAAACCGTTCAACCGCCAACAGCCCCGCATGCCAACAAGGACCGATCTGATGAAAACCCGCAAACTCGGCCGACAAGGTCTCGAAGTCTCCGCGCTGGGCCTCGGATGCATGGGCATGTCCGACTTCTATGGTGGCCGCAACGAGGCGGAGTCAGTTGCGACGATCAACCGCGCGCTCGACCTTGGCGTGACGTTCCTCGACACCGCCGACATGTACGGCGTTGGCGCCAACGAGGAACTGGTCGGCCGGGTTGTCCGCGAGCGGCGCGACTGGATCATCGTTGCGACGAAATTCGGGAATGTCCGTGGGCCGGATGGTAGCTTCAAGGGCGTCAACGGCCGGCCGGATTATGTGCGGGCGGCCTGCGACGCGAGCTTGAAGCGGACCGGCCTGGATTTCATCGACCTCTACTACCAGCACCGCGTCGATCCCGAGGTGCCGATCGAAGAGACGGTCGGTGCCATGGCCGATCTCGTGAGCGCTGGTAAGGTAAAGTATCTGGGGCTGTCCGAGGCTGCCCCCGCGACCATCCGCCGTGCGCATGCCGTGCACCCCATCACCGCGCTGCAGACCGAATATTCGCTGTGGAGCCGCGACGTGGAGGACCAGATCCTGCCGACGGTGCGCGAACTGGGGATCGGTTTTGTGCCTTACAGCCCGCTTGGACGCGGCTTCCTCACCGGCCAGTTCAAGACACCTGACGATCTCGACGCAGGCGACACGCGCCGCAACCATCCCCGCTTTCAGGGCGACGCGTTCCAGAAGAACCTCGACCTCGTCGCAGCGATCGGGGCGATGGCCGCAGACAAGGGGTCCACGTCGGCGCAACTGGCGCTCGCATGGGTCCTGCGCCAGGGCGAGGATATCGTGCCGATCCCGGGCACCAAGCGGCGCAAGTATCTCGAGGACAATTTGGGCGCGCTCGACGTCGAATTAAGCGACGCCGATCTGGCCCGCATTGATGACATCCTGCCGCCCGGCGCGGCCCAAGGGACACGCTATCCGGACGCGTCGATGGCGAGCATCGACACGTGAGCGTGCCGTCTTTCGCAGCCATCACGCCGGGTAAGCTTGCCGTCGTCACCGGCGCAGCTGGCGGCATCGGACTCGCCGCTGCCCGTGCCTTTGCCGACGCAGGCATGCAGGTCGTCCTCGTCGACCGCCCCGGCGCGGCGCTTGAGCAAGCCGCTGCCGCCTTGGACGGCGCGGTCGCAATGTCCGCCGACGCCGCCGATCGTGCCGCGATGGCCGCGCTGGCAGGCGACGTGGTGAACCGTCACGGTCCTGTCTCTGTGCTGATGAACAACGCCGGCATCGGCGCGGGCGGTGACGCGTTCGCCGACCCAGCGCAGTGGGACGAGGTGCTCGGCGTCAACCTGATGGGGGTGATCCACGGCGTTCAGGCTTTCGTCCCGGCGATGGTCGAAGGCGAAGCCCCTGCCCTGATCATCAATACCGGTTCCAAACAGGGCATCACCCAGCCGCCCGGCAACACCGCCTACAACGTCAGCAAAGCCGGGGTGAAGGCCCTCACCGAAGGCTTGGCCCACAGCTTGCGCGAACGGACCGGAAGCAGGGTCAGCGCGCATCTGCTGGTGCCTGGCTTCACCTGGACCGGCATGACCGCCGGTCGACCGGCGGAAAAACCACCCGCTGCATGGACGCCTGAACAGGTCGTCGCGCTGATGATGGACCGGGTAGCAGCGGGCGACTTCTACATCCTGTGCCCGGACAACGAGACGACGCCCGAACAGGACGCCAAGCGTATAGCCTGGGCGGCGGGAGACCTGATCGAGAACCGTCCAGCCCTTTCCCGCTGGCACCCTGACTGGCGCGACGCCTTTGCACAGTTCATGCAAAAATAATCGCTTGTCGGGAGACCTGTGCGGCAAATTAATGCTGCCGTACCGGTCTCCACTGGCGTGAGGTTTAGACTCGACCGGGATGCCAGCGTGGCCCACCACACTGTCCGGGACCGCGCCTCAGGCCGGCCGCCCCCTCCTGCACCATGCCCCGGCCTACGTCCGTACCCGTTGCCAACGCAGCCCTTGGTAAGGCTGCGACGAACGATCGCCGACGCATGATGGACGGTCCCCGTGCCGATACCGAAACTTCGCTGGCGCCCCGATCAAGGACAAGAGGCTGATATGTGCCGTGCCGCCGCGGCGCACTTTCACCGGAGGTGACCAGTCGCGACAGTCCGGCAAATAGGCTCTCAGTCGCGCGGGGCGCGGGCGATCACAGCCTGGGCTAGACGAAGACGGGCCTTCCATATCTTAACCGATGGATGCCCGGAAGCCAGGCCGGCAAGCCGTCCTTCAATCTGAGTGGCCTCTCGCTTGGCTGCGTCGAGCTCCGTGGCTGTTGGTGCAGGCTGGATATTAGCCCGCGCATGCGCGCCGGTGCGCCCCTTGCTCTTGGTCATGGACAACGCGATGGTCTCAGATGCTGGTCGTCGTCAATGAGGGATGGCATCGGAAAGGCAGCGTCTGGCGACACGAGAGACCCACAAGGGGCCGTTCATCTTGTCCTTGTCGCTCCCCAACTTCAGACGCTCGTTCAGGAAGCCTGCGGTCAATGCCAACGAACGAGAATTGCCCTGAAATCGATCGAACGTTGATCTGCACGCCGAAAAGCCAAGCCCCCCATAGTTCACTCCTCGCGAGCCGCCGTTTGTGCGTGCCGGCAGGCATGGTCACTGGCAAATTGCTGACCTAGATGACGGCCATGATCGATCAGCAGACTTCTGCCTCCATGCGAGCTGGCGAATTCGTCGCGTTCGTCGCCGCGCTGATGGCGGTCAACGCTTTGGGCGTGGACCTGATGCTGCCTGCGCTCGCCGACATCGGCCATCAGCTTGCCATCACGACGGCCAACCACCGACAGTGGATTATCACGGTCTATATGCTGGGCTTCGGTGCTGGACAGCTCGTCTACGGCCCGCTTGCGGACAGATATGGCCGCAGGCCCATCCTGCTCATCACCCTTGCCGGCTTCGTGGCAGCCAGCATCTTCGCCGCAGGTTCGCAGACGTTCCCAGCCCTTCTCGGCGCGCGAGTACTCCAGGGCCTCATGTCGGCATCAACGCGGGTACTCGCGGTCGCGATCGTGCGGGATCGCTATTCGGGCCGCCAGATGGCGCGCACTCTCTCGGTCGCCCAGATGATCTTCTTCCTGGTGCCGATCATGGCGCCAAGCCTCGGCCAGGTCCTGCTGGCCTTCGGACCCTGGCGCTTCATCTTCTACGCGCTAGCGACCTTTGCGGCCGTCGTCCTCGCCTGGTCCGCGCTCCGCCTGCGCGAATCCCTGCCGGTGGAACGTCGTTCTCCCTTGTCGCGGGCGTCTCTCGGCCGCGCCTACCGATTGACGCTGACGAACCGCTTCTCCGCCGGCTATGCCGTGGCGGCGTCGATGACGTTTGGCGGCATCATCGCCTTCGTCTCCTCCGCCCAGCAGATATTCGTCGATGAGTACCATGCCGGCGGACGCTTCACGATCCTGTTCGCCGTCTGCGCCTTCTCAATGGGCTGTGCATCCTTTGCCAACAGCCGCCTCGTCGAGCGGCTTGGCACCCGCCTCATCTCCCAGTCCGCAGTGCTCGCTCTAATCGCCTTGTCGCTGCTCCACCTCGTAGTAATCGGCGTCGGACGGGAGTCGCTGGGGACGTACATGATGTTCCAGGCACTCAGCATGACCTGCATAGGACTGTGCGGGTCGAACTTCGGTGCCATGGCGATGGAGCCTGTAGGACACATCGCCGGTACCGCGTCCTCAATACAAGGCTTCATCACCAGCATCGGGGCGGTGATCGTCGGCTCCATCATCGGGCAGGCATATGACGGCACGACCTATCCGCTGGCCATTGGATACCTTGCGATCGGCGTCGCAGTTCTGGGCGTCGTGTACTTCACGGAAGGACGAAGGCTGTTCCAGGCTCGACATGCTAGTGACACGTAGCAGCCAGAGTACGCCTAGACCCACAAGTGGAGGTTCAGGCGCCTTTCATCGTTTCCTGACTTCAGACGCTCATTCATGTTCGAGGTCAGAGTGATGCCGCAGGCAACCGTGTCAGCGGCGCCAACTGGGGCAAAGATGTCGCGGTGCCCGTCAAAAACGCATCGAGCTTAACCCCGCCTATTGCCGCGCGTTACAGCGGTGTTACCGATTGGCGACGAATCCGGGTCACACGGATCGACGCTGGAGGATGTTCGAAGCCCAAGGGGGGACCATCCATGATTCGCTTGCCCGTTCGTACGTCTGCCATCGCCCGCCTGCTCGCCGCCAGCGCGCCGCTGCTCGTTTTCGCGGTGCCCGCCATCGCACAGGAACAGGTGCCGGCTGCACAAGCCGTGAGCGATCCGGCGAGCGAGCAAGGCGTCGGTGAGATCGTCGTCACCGCGACCCGCCGCCGGGAATCGTCGAAGGACGTGCCGCTCGCGGTCACCGCGATCAGCGGCGAGAAGCTCGACGTGCTCAATTCGAGCGGCCTCGACATCCGCTTCCTCGCTGGGCGCACGCCGAGCCTTCAGGTCGAGTCGTCGTTCGGTCGCACCTTCCCGCGCTTCTACATCCGCGGCCTCGGCAACACCGATTTCGATCCCAACGCCGCGCAGCCGGTGTCGGTCGTGTATGACGACGTCGCGCTCGAGAACCCGATGCTGAAGTCGTTCCCGGTCTTCGATCTGCAAAGCGTCGAAGTGCTACGTGGTCCGCAGGGCACGCTGTTCGGGCGCAACACGCCCGCCGGCGTCGTGAAGATCGATTCCGCCAAGCCGAACCCGGACAAGGTCTCGGGCTATGCGACCGGATCCTGGGCGACGTACAACACGATCAACGGCGAGGCGGCGCTGAACCTGCCGATCGGCAACGGCTTCGCGTTTCGCGCGTCGGGGATCATCCAGTCGCGCGACGATTGGGTGAAGAACGATTCGACGACGGGCAACGCCGACCGCAAGCTCGAAGGCTATCGCGACGTCGCCGGCCGCTTCCAGCTCGGCTATACCAGCAGCGACTTCAACGCGTTGCTGAACGTCCACGTCCGCGACCTCACCGGCTCGCCGCGCATCTTCCGCGCCGGGCTGTTCAAGCCGGGCACCAACGACTTCAACACCGGGTTCGACCCCAAGCACGTCACGCTCGACGGCTATACCAGCCAGAGCCTCACACAGTGGGGTACCAATCTCCGGCTCGACTATCACCTCGACGGCATCGGCACGTTCTACTCGGTCACCGGCTACGAGCAGGCCAAGGTCGAGAGCACCGGCGATGTCGATGGCGGCAACAACTACACGTTCCTCGGCGGCACGATCGGCGCGATCGGCGTCGGGCTGTTTCCGTCGAACACCGGCGGCCTGACCAAGCCCAAGGAGTTCAGCCAGGAACTGCGCTACGCGAGCGAGGACCTGAACGGCATCCGCCTGCAGGGCGGGCTGTATTATTTCCACCAGACGCTGCGGTATCACCAGTATGACTATGCGTTCGGCGGTACCGGATCGCGCGCGACCGATCTCGACCAGGATATCTACCACGACAACCGCAACGAGAATTATGGCGCGTTCGCCTCGATCGAGGCCAAGCCCGTCGACCTGCTGACGTTGCGCGCGGGCGTTCGCTATTCGCACGACTATCGCAACGACCTCGTCACCGCGCCGATCCCCGGCACCGGGATCAGCGACACGTTGCCGGCGCGGGCGATCGTCCGTGGCTCGAACGTCACCTGGGACGCGAGCGCGACCTATGAACTGACGCCCGCGATCAACGTCTATTCGCGGCTCGCGACCGGCTATCAGGGCCCGGCAATCCAGGACCGCGTGACCTTCGGCAGCGTCCAGAGCACCGCCCCCAAGCAGACGACGTTCTCGGGCGAGAGCGGTTTCAAGGGCACGCTGCTCGACCGGAAAGTGAACTTCTCGCTCGACGGCTATTGGTACAGCACCAAGGACCTGCAGATCACTGCGGTCGGCGGCAGCAGCAATTCGGCACGGCTGATCAGCGCGAACAAGGCGATCGGCTACGGCGTCGAAGGCGAGTTCGAGGCGCGGCCGCTCCCCGAGCTGACGCTGACCGCGAGCGGGAGCTACAACTTCACCGAAATTCGCGACCGGGGCATCGGCGTCGGGGTATGTGCGACCTGCACCGTGCTCGATCCGATCGTCAACGGGTTCGCGGTGATCGACGGCAACGACCTTCCCCAGGCGCCGCGCTGGATCGCCAACTGGACGGCGCGCTACGGCATCCCGCTCGCCAATGGCGGCGAGGTCTATGCCTATACCGACTGGGTCTATCGCAGCCGTATCAACTTCTTCCTGTACGAAGCGGTCGAGTTCACCGGCAAGTCGTCGCTCGAAGGCGGGCTCAAGGTCGGCTACAAGTCGCCGCAGGGGTATGAGGTCGGCGCATTCGTCCGCAACATCACCAACCAGTATCGCAGCATCAGCGCGATCGACTTCAACAACCTGACGGGCATGATCAACGAGCCGCGGATCATCGGGGGACAGTTCAAGATCGCATTCTAAGATAAGACGGCGAACTGAGCGCCTTACAGTCGACTTTTCTGCGTAAGCGAGCCAGAGACGCTGTACTTTGACCTGACATCGAGGTGGACCAGTGCTTCGGCACTGGCCCTAACCTTAAGTCGCTGCTGGGCAAAGGCGTCCCTGCCCTTGAGGCTTCCAGCCAGACCCACAAGCGGACACTCACGAGCAATTTCCTCTCTCCCCATTTCTGCCGTTCGTTCATCTTCAGCCTGCACGAAATGTCGCCGATTTTCGAACTCAAAGAGGCTTTGTACGTGCAAGCCATGCCGCCCAATGCTCATGCCTCAGTGAGACGAACTCGATCTATCAGCGGTGGGGATCAGCGTCGAAAGCGAACCCCTGCTGCTAGCGAAGCAACTGACTGCAATCATTCGCAAAATGTCGGTCAGGGAAGGGTTTCGATCGGCGCCGATCTAGCCCCTACCATGTAGGTTTTCGAGGTAGCTTCAATAAATTAGCGATACTCTGCCATGGCAGAGCTTTCGACGCCGATCCACAACCGGCGTCATCGAATGATGGGAGCACAGATTTGGTCTTCGCTCGGTAAAACCGTGACGGAAATATCGGGGCCATGCATCTATGCTGTGGTCAGGAGTGAAATGAGGCACGTAACTACCGAACTCGTAAACTGGGTTGCCCGGCAGATTCTGCCGCATGAGCCCGAGTTGCGACGGTGGCTCCGGGCCGGATTTCCTGGTGTTGATGTAGATGATGTCGTCCAGGAAGCCTATTGCCGGTTGGCGGCGTTGGCAGATTTCAAGCGTGTAGAGGATCCGCGTCGTTATCTGTTTCAGACAGCACGCAACGTAGTTCTGACCGAGCTACGCAGAGCTCGCGTCGTGCGTATTGAGGCCGTTGGAACCATTGCCGATCTCGAACTTGCGCTAGCTGCCGACCATCTTTCACCTGAACGTATCGTCGCAGGGCGGGGACTATTAGCGAAAGTCGAACATCTTCTAGCCGCGCTTCCAGAGCGAAGCCGAACCATCTTTCGCATGCGAAAGGTCGAAGGACTGTCGCAGCGGCATATCGCAGAAGAATTGGGCGTGACTGAGATGATCGTTGAGAACGATCTGGCACGGGGATTAAAAATTATCCTTAGTGGCCTTTCAACAGATGACAGGGCTGACTTGCCATCGCGAAACGAAAGGAACCGCAATGCGCGACCATCCTGACGCTATCGACGTTGCTGCAGCGAGGTGGGTCGCGCGGCTGGATCGCGCACCAGACGATGCGAACTTGGCAGGCGAGATCGACCGTTGGTGTGCAGAACATCCGCGACACGTTGGTGCCTTGCTGCGTGCCCGTGCTGTTTGGAGTGGGTTGGACGCGGCTGATGCCCGCATAGTAGCGAGACCGTTATTCTCTCGTCGGCGAGTACTGACGGTCAGCGGGGGCTTAGCGGTTGCTGCCGCGGCCTTAGGCGTGGTCTGGCTAGAAACGCACGGCAGTATGGGCATAGAAACAGCTGTCGGCGAACGCCGTCTAGCCAAGCTTGAAGACGGATCAACCATCGTTCTCAACACCGCTAGCCGGACTCGTGTACGAATGACGCCGGAGCAGCGGTCGGTAGCGCTTGACGATGGCGAGGCCTGGTTCGCGGTAGCAACGGATCATGCTCGACCGTTTGTGGTCTCTGCGGGCGACGTGCGGGTTCGTGCGGTTGGAACGGCCTTCGCGGTTCGCCGTTATCTGGGCCGCGCTGAGGTGACGGTAACGGAAGGGCGTGTTCGAGTCTGGTCGGTTGCTGCCCCAGAACGCTTCGTCATGTTAAGCGCTGGCAAGCAAGCAAGCGTAGCAGATGTGTCCGGTACCGCCGAAACCGTCGTCGCAAATGCGAAGCCCGCCGAGTCATTAGCATGGCGACAGGGTGAAATCATACTCGATGGTATGACTTTTGGCGACGCTGCAGCCGAGTTCAACCGGTACAATAGGCGACAATTATCCGTTGATACACAACTAGCCGACCGCAGGATCGTGGGTTGGTTTCGCACCGATGATCTGGACGGGTTCGCACGCGCGGCTGCGATAATGACGGGTGCGAAGATCGAGAGAGACGGCACTGATTTACGGATCGTAAAATAAATCTCGCAAATCCTGACGGAAACGGGAGCGCGACGCATCTTCTCCTGCAGACGCGCTAAAGACGCGGTCGGCAGATCGTAAGGGGAGGATTATAATGCGTTCGCAGTTCTATTTGGGCCTTATGTTGACCAGCGTCGCGGTTGCCGCATCGCCAGCAGTTGCTTTCGGACAGACCCGAAACTTTGATGTTGCCGCCCAGTCGGCATCGACCGGTATCGTCGCATTCGCACGCCAGGCGGGCATTCAGATCATTGCGCCTGAAGACGCTACGCGCGGCCGACGGATCGTCGCAATCAAGGGCAATCTTGCAGTCGCCGACGGCCTCCGCCAGATCGCCAGCGCCTCCGGTCTCAAGATCGTGTCATTCAATGGCCGCACGGCTGTGCTCGCGACTGGGGTTATGGCGGCACCCCGCTCGACAACTCAAGTATCAACCGCAGTTGCGCAAGATACAACCGCCCCAACTGCGGTGAGCGCATCTGATGAGAACGCGGACATCGTCGTCACGGGGCAAACAACCCGTAACCGAGCTCTAATCACATCGTCAGCTGATATTACGCTAGCGTCGCGCGCCGATATCGACCGCAAGGCTCCGCGGTCGACAGCAGACATGCTCGAACTGATCCCCGGCATCTTCGTGGAGTCGACCGCGGGCGCCGTATCGAACAATTATTCGGTGCGCGGCCTGCAAGGCGGCGGCCAGCGCTTCATCCAGCTGGAAGAGGACGGCATGCCGATCCTGTACAGCGGCGGCGGTGCCGACTTCTTCTTCGACCAGGACCTGACGATCGATCGCCTCGAAGCGGTGAAGGGCGGCTCGTCGGGTGTATTGACCGTCAACGGTGCCGGCGCGACGATCAACTTCATTTCGAAGACGCCGAACTTCACGCGTACCGAAGCCATGGCGCGCGGTAGCTATTACAATTACGGCCAGAAGCGCGGCGAAGTGTATCTGTCGTCGCCTATCACCGATAAGCTGGCGTTCAACGTCGGCGGCTATTTCCAGTCGAGCCCTGGCGTGCGCGACAACCCGTTCGACTATCGCGGATGGCGCATCAAGGGCGCGCTGGAGTATCGCCCCGAGGCCGGTGGCTATATCCGCATCTCCGCCAAGGGCGGCGATATCGAGAATGCCTTTTATGCGGATCAGCCGTACCGCTTCATTGATGGCGAGCCGAGCGGTATCCCAAGCCTCAGCACGCAGTTCGGCAATGTCGGCGGTGATGCGTTCAAGAGCATCCAGGTCCCGGTCTCGACTTTCGCGCATCCAAGCGGCTTCCGCGAATTTCGCTATCAGGATGGCATCAAGGCGAAGACGGCGCAGTTCCGCATCGACATGGAAACGCCGGTCAGCGACAGCGTCAACCTGTTCCTACACAGTCGCTACCTGAAATACTCGTACGACTTCAACGGCCTGTTCCCCGGCTCGGGCACCGGGAACGCCGGTCTGACCAGCGCCGTCAACTATCTGACGCCCGGCGCCGGTTCGCCGATCAACGACCTGCTGACCGCGGGGCGAACGGCGTTTCCAACCGCGACGCGCTTCGGCATCCGCAACCTGCGGACTGGCACGGTGCTGGGCAGCAACCAGACCACGGATCTGAATGCGCTGAACGGCAACGGCTTCCTCCAGCGCACGACGCTCAACCACGATTACATCGACGGCAAGGATTTCGGTCTCAACGGCGGCGGCACGTGGGAATATGAGAGCGGCGGTTTCAAGAACTCGCTGACCGTCGGCGCGATGTATTACGACGTGACACGCGAGCAGGACCAGTCGGCGACGGCCAGCGTCGTCAACGACGTGCGGTCGAACAGCGACATCTACGACATCGTTGCGCTGAACGCGGCTAATGGCGTCGTCGGTACGCTGTCCGATAACGGCTTGGTTTCGTATGGCGACTGGGGCGCTGGCATCCGCACGCGCAAGGACTCCACCGTCTCGTTTTATGCCAATGACGAGCTGTCGATCGGCGACCTGCATCTCGACGGCGGCATCCGCTGGGAGCGCGACTCCGCGACGTTCCTGGACGGTCAGGCAGCGGCGGTGAACCAGCCGGTGCAGCCAAACGTGCCCGGCCTCATCCGCACGGTCGGATCGACCTTCGACGGGACCTTTGCACGGACGCAGCGGACACAGTCGAAGGCAGCGTACACCGCCGGCGCGAACTATCAGTTCACGCCGAACCTCGCGATCTACGCGCGCTATGCGAACGGTTTCCAGACCAACAACACCGATCCTATCACGACGATCGAGCTGTACGAGGCCGGTGTCCGCTATCAATACCAGCGCTTCATCAGCGGCTCGGCGACCGTTTTCCAGACCAACTTCAAAAACCAGAACTACAACTTCGCCAACCCGACCAACCCATCGCAACAGCAGAACATCAACGCCGACCTGCGCACGCGCGGCGTCGAAGTGGATGTGAACGTCCGTCCGATCACGTGGTTCTCGGTGGATTTCCAGGGCGTGTTCCAGCAACCCAAGCTGCTCAACCTCGAGATCGACGGCGTTAGCCAGGGTGCGCAGTACGAAGGCAACCGCCCCGAACGCACGCCCGCCAAGCTGTTCACGATCACGCCAGCGATCAAGCTGCCGAATGGCTTGGGCGAAGTGTACGGCCGCTACAAATATGTCGGGCGGATCTTCGCGGATGCCGGCAACGGGGTCGCTCTCCCCAGCTACGGCGTGACCAGCGCGGGGATCACGATCAACGTCAACGACCGGATCCAGGCGAACTTCAACGCCGACAACATCTTCAACGTCGTTGGCCTGACCGAGGGCAATCCGCGGCAGGGCCAGACACAGGCGGTAACCGATGGCTATTTCTATGCCCGCGGCATTGTCGGCACGACCTATGGCGGATCGGTTACGCTGAAATTCTGAACGACTGACGATTTGGGGGTTCAAACGGGGCGGCGAGCAGGCAACTGTTCTGCCGCCCCTTTTCGCGGAGTGACAATCATGAAGACGATAGCGCGCATGGCGATGGCGGGTGGCCTCGTACTCCTCACTTGCGCCGCGGCGCCGATCACGGCTCGACCGGAGCTTGCGTATCAGTTGACCGAGGGGAAGAACCTCAACGCCTTCGTCCGCGACAAGGCGGTGGCGGCGCATGTCCTGCTGCGCAACGGTAACGATCCGCGCATCCTGGTAGCGTTTCCGGCGGGCAACAGCGGTGTCGGCCTGTGGTTCGCGAACACCGCACGCCCCGTGACCTGGCGGCTGGACCAGGCACCGCTAACGTTGAACCGCGGGAGCCTGCACGGCATCGTTGCGGTCGCGACCGTCGATGCGCCGCGGCTGGTTCCAAAGCAGGCGGTGTTGTCCAACATCCGCTTCCTGCGCGACTATCAGGCAGTTGGGACGTTCCCCGTGGAACTCGCCGCGACGCCGGCAATCGCCGGGGATGTAATCACGTGGCACCGCAAGCGCCTCGACGGGGCGGCAGGCTATGAACTGACGCTGCGGGTTGTCGAAGGGCGGATCGACCGGGGCGCGATCGTTGCCGGCCCGAACGGGCAGATCCGGTTGGAGATCACTGCGCTGACCGGCGACGCACCGTTGACCCCTATCCCGGCGGCGGAGTTGCTCAATGCGACGGCGGCCGCCGATCCCGCCGCGCGCAATGCACTGGCGTTTCTCAGCTATCGGGAAAAGTTCCTGGCGGGTTCCTGGCGCTTCGATACGTATTTCGGGCGCGACACGCTGATGTCGTTGCGGCTGCTGATGCCGGCGCTCAAACCCGTCGCGATCGAAGCGGGCCTCAATGCCGTCATCGCGCGACTGTCGGCTGGCGGCGAAGTCGCGCATGAAGAAGGGATTGGCGAATTCGCGATCCTCGCCAATCGCAAGACGAGCCGCAGCGGTGACGCCGCCGAACTCGATTATGGCATGGTCGACGACGATTACATGCTCGGACCGGTCGCCGCTGACTATCTGCTCGGGGCGGACAAAGCACGTGCGTCCGCCTATCTGGCCGCGCCGCTAGCAAGCGAGAGCCAGCCGGGGCGCGGCGAGACGGTCGGTGCAGCGCTGGTCCGCAATCTCCGCTTCGTGCTGGCGCAGGCGAGTGCGTTCGCCGCAGCCCCATCGGCCCGCAACCTCGTCGCGATCAAGCCCGGGCGGATGACCGGCGAGTGGCGCGACAGCAATGAAGGCCTTGGCCGCGGCATTTACGCGTATGACGTGAACGCCGCCCTAGTCCCCGCGGCGATCGAAGCGGCAGATCGCCTCGCGCAGGCCGGACTGCTCGACAGATATCTGTCGGCGGGCGATCGCGCGGCGTTTGGGCGGGCCGGCACGATGGCCGAAGTCTGGCGGACAAAGGCACCCGCGCTGTTCCGCGTCGTAATTCCTGCTGCAACGGCCGCGGCGGACGTGCGGCGCTATGCAGCGACCCTTGGCGTGCTCGCAGCACCGGCGCTGGCGGCACTGGGCAAGGCCCCGGTCGTATTTCATGCGCTATCTTTGGGCGCCGATGGCGCGCCGGTTAAGATCGTCAATTCGGACGAGGGCTTTGCGCTGTTGTTCGGGCGACCGTCCTCAAACGATCTCGATACCTTTGTGGGCGGGATCATGCAGCCCTTCCCGGCGGGTCTGATGACCGACATCGGCTTGCTGGTAGCTAATCCGGCGTTCGCCGATGGGGCGGCACAGGCGCGCTTTACGCCCGCGGCATATCACGGCGCAGTCGTCTGGTCGTGGCAGCAGGCGTTGCTGGCGGCGGGGCTTGAACGCCAGTTGCAGCGGACTGACCTGCCCGCGGCGACCCGGACGCGGCTCAGGACGGCACAGGCGGCGTTGTGGCGCGCGATAGCGGCAGGCAGGACGATCCGCGGATCGGAACTCTGGTCGTGGACGTACAAAGACGGCGGCTACCGCATCGTCGCCTTCGGTGCAGGCAAGGCCGATGTCGACGAATCAAACGCGGCGCAATTGTGGAGCACGGTCTATCTCGCCGTGCAGCCGCCGGAGGCTCGCTAACCGGCGAAGAAGCCAGTGATCGTCAGGCGTCCGGTTTGCGGGTCGGACGCCAGCGACGTGCCGTCCGCGATCTCACCCGAATGCAGCAGGCTGCTGCGATACAGCAGCGCCCGATTGTACACGCCGTCGATACGCGCGATCCGTTCGAACAGCGGCGTGTCGCCGGCGATATAGGACTCGGGTGCGCCGTGCTTCGCCAGATCCCGGTTGAGCGCGGCGAAATAAGGATCGCGGCGACTGGCGTCGATCGTCTCGAACCCGGTCGAACGATGCCGGTAGAACGCGGTACCGCCGGTTTCGTCGGGCACGAGATAATGGATCAGCGCTAGCCGTCCGGGCTCCACCGCATCAACGTGCGGCAGGCGTTGCTCGATCGACAGCGCGGACGGCGCCATCGTCACGATCGAGAAGCGCGCCTCCAGCAGCGACAGCCCGGCCGACATTCCTAAAACCTGCTTCGCGATCGTCGCGATGAGCGCCCCTTGATCGCGCATATAGCTATCGGGAAGCGACGCGGCGATTCCGGGGTAATGTCGTCCTGCCGGGCCATAATCCTGCGTCGCGGCAAAAACTCGCAGCGCGTGGGGATCGGGGACGAAGTGGTCGATGACGACCACCGGCTCCCCTTCCGTACCGATACGGCGCGCCCGCACGTCGGGCGTCGTCATCTCCCGGCGACCTGCGGGGCAACGAGCGCTGCGATGGCCGCGTCATGCAAGGGCAGCGTGGGCGTCGCGCGCGCGATGACCGTCTCGATCTGGTTGAGCTGGCGGCGGTTTGTCGCCGCATCGAGGGTATCGGCCAACGGCGCATGGCCCAAGGCGCCCACCCCCTGCCCCTCCAGCACCGCGAGCCAGCTTGGCTCGCGGAACAGTTCGTCGGCACTCAACATCAGACGTCCGGCGCGCGTATATTGCGCGATCTTGTCGACCAGCGTGGGAGGCGGCGTCATATGGTGAGTGTGTTGCCAGAGCGGCGCGTCATGGCCCTGCGTGGCGTGATAGTGCAGGATCAGAAAGTCGCGGATGCCGTCCATGTCACGTGCGAACAGCGTGTTGAACTGACGCGCCAGTACGGGGTCGCAATCGGCATCCGGGAACAGCGTGATAAGCTTCGCGATACCGCTCTGGATCAGGTGGATACTGGTCGACTCGAGCGGCTCGAGGAACCCCGATGACAGCCCGATCGCGACAACATTGCCGCGCCATGCCTCGCGCCGGAACCCTGCGGTAAAGCGCAGCATCCGTGGATCTGCCAGCGCTTCGCCGTCTAGGTTGGAGAGCAGGGTCGCCACCGCCTCGTCGTCCGACACGAAACTGCTTGCATAGACATAGCCGTTGCCGGTGCGGTGCTGGAGCGGGATCCGCCACTGCCAGCCGGCGGGGCGCAGCGTCGACCGCGTGAACGGCGTCGTTGCGGCGATGCGCGCGCACGGCACGGCGACTGCGCGATCGCAGGGCAGCCAATGCGACCAGTCCTCGAACCGAGCGCCCATCGTCTCGCCGATAAGCAGCGCACGAAACCCCGAGCAGTCGATGAAGAGATCGCCCTCCAGCCGCTCGCCCCGGTCGCTCGTCAAGGCGGTGACGAAGCCGGTTTTGGGATCACGCTCGATATCGCGCAGCAGGCCCTCGTGCCGGACGGCGCCGCGTTTCTCGGCAAGTTGGCGCAGGTGGCGGGCGTAGAGGCCGGCGTCGAAATGATAGGCATAGCCGAGCGTCGACAGGATCGACCGCGGATCGTCCACGGGCTTCGCGAAGCGGCCGGCGGCGGCAAGCTGCGCGGCCAGCGAATAAACCGAAAGCGGCCGATCGAGTCCGTCTCCCTTCCCGCGCAACCAGTGCTGGTGGAACGGCACGGGTCCAAGATCGACGCCGTAGCGACCAAACGGGTGGAAATACCGCGTGCCGGGTCGCGCCCAATCGACGAATTCGATGCCGAGCTTGAAACTCGCTTTCGTCGCCGCGACGAATGCCTCCTCGTCCAGTCCGATCAACTGGTTGAACCAGTGGATCGTCGGGATAGTCGCTTCGCCGACACCGATGGTGCCGATTGCGTCAGATTCGAGGATGCTGATGTTGACCAGGTCGCCGAACGTGGCGCTCATGGCCGCGGCGGTCATCCACCCCGCGGTTCCTCCGCCAAGGATTACAAGACGTTGCACGCGCTTCATGCCACGCAGTCCTGCGCAATTTCTCTTGGATAGCAAGCTGCTTCCTTACTCATGCCGGCGCGACGGTTAGCGTCGATAGGTATCCATTGGCCTGAAGTCCCGGTTGGCCAGCGGCGTTCTGCCGGCGCGTGGTCGATCACTCGCGTAGACTGGCAGCGCGCACGCAGCGGGTCAGTCATTCGGGCCCGTGAAGGGACCCAGTTGTAGACATTCAGACTGACCTACCCGCTTCCTAACTTCGGCCATTCGTTCATCTCAATCGTAGGCTGATATTTGCGGCTTCAATCAGCTACGCTTTTAGATGACGCGAGGTGTCCAGCGCACCCGTTCGGTATCAACATGTGGCGATCCAGCCGCTAGACTCAAGAATGAGACATGACATGCGATTTGTTCAGATCGAGATACTGCCGCAAGGCAAGGCGCTAGTAGATATTGACAAGCTGACCCATGCGGTGCCCGAAGGTAATGGGTCACGCTTGTTCCTTGGAGCGCAGCACCTCGACGTGCCCCATTCCCTGGCGGAACTCGAGAACGTCCTCGCTGGTCGCGAGCGAACCGACGATGGCGCAAACAGCACCGCGGGGTTCGGCGTCCGCTAGGCCGATAGGGCGTCGGACGCTCATGCACGTTTGACCTATCAGCTCTGGTCGCGCGCTCACGACGCCTAAAACGTGATCGGCAGCCCTTCCGGTCGGTCGGAACCATGCGTAGACCACGGCATGATCCGTCCCCAACGACGCAGCTTTACCCTGAGACGGCGCGGTAGAACGCCGGTTTGGGTCAGGCTGCTATGGCGGGTGGGACTAGCTGGCGCGCTCATCGCCATCGCGCTATTCGGTCACTGGTTCGACCGCGATGGCCTGCGCGACAACATCGACGGCGCGATTAGCTTTCTCGATGTGCTCTACTTTACCATGATCACGGTCACCACCGTCGGCTATGGCGACATCGTACCCGTGACGACCCAGGCGCGCATGTTCGACACGTTCGTCGTCACGCCGGTCAGGCTCTTCGTATGGATCATCTTTCTGGGGACGGCGTATGACTTCCTGCTCAAAAATGTCTGGGACCGGTGGCGCATGACGGTCATTCAGCGTCACCTCCATGGTCATGTCGTCGTCGCCGGGTATGGAACGAGCGGCGCCGAAGCCGTCGAAGAACTCGTCAAGCGCGGTGCGGAACCCGAGGCGATCGTGGTCATCGACGATCGGACTGTCGCGCTCGACGCTGCCGAAGCGCGGGGAACGACCGTCATGCAGGGCGATGCGACCCGCAATGCGGCGCTGGAAGCCGCACAGCTCGCCCGTGCGCGTGCCCTGATTGTCGCGGCCGGGCGGGACGACACCTCAATCCTAATCGTCCTGACCGCGCGGGGACTGGCCCCACGGGTACCCATTAGCGTCGTCATAAAGTCGCATGACAACGAGGCGATTGCACGGCAGGCCGGCGCCGACACCGTGATCAATCCGGCAAGTCTGGCCGGTGTCCTGTTGGCAGGATCGACCCACGGCGCGCATATCGCGTCCTATCTGGCGGATCTTGCCGCGACAGACGGACAGGTCGTCTTGCACGAACGGGCGGTGACCTCGGGAGAGGTGGGCTTCCCATTGTCGGAGATCCGTACCGGTCTCGGCCACCGTATCTACCGGGGCGATCGAAGCTTTGGGTTCTGGGAGGCGGAAACGCAGCGGCTCGAACCGGGCGATCTCATCGTGGAGGCCGTGCGGCGGGATCATGCCGAACTTACCACTTGAGCTACGCCGAGGGGTTCTCGAACACCATCCTCGAGGCGATGGCGTGCGGCCTCGCGGTCGTCTCGTGCCACGCCGTCGGCGTCGTCGACTGCGTCCGCGACGACGAGAATGGCCTGCTCACCGATCCGGGCGACGTACCGGCGCTGGCGACTTCGCTGACCCGCGTCATTGCCGATACGAGCCTGCGCACGCGCCTGGCGACCGTCGCGTTAGAAGAATGCCGCCGGGTATATAGCTGGGATGCGGTCGGGCAGCAGATCGTCGGCATCTACCGCGACCTGCGTAACCAGCCGCAAGCCGCCTTCGACACGGACCTGCCGATCACGCCCTGCCGCTTCCGTAGCGAGCCGCATCTGCTGTGAGCGACCGGTGAAGCTGCTCGCAATATCGCCGCATCTGGACGATGCCGCCTTCTCCGCCGGCGGGCTGCTGGCGTCGCGTATAGACCAGGCTGGGAGGTCACGGTGGCGACGTGCTTCACCGGCAACGTCGCGCAGCCGACCGGGTTCGCGCTCGCGTGCCAGCTCGACAAGGGCCTGGGCGCCGACGTGGATTACATGGCGATGCGCCGTGCCGAGGATCAAGCGGCATGCGAAGCGCTTAGCGCACGCGCGACGCATTTGCCGTTCCTGGAGGCGCCGCACCGTGGTTACACCTCGGCACAGATGCTGTTCGCGGCGCGGCTGACCGACGACCGGATCGTCGACGATGTCGCGGCGGCGGTGGCCGAGTTACTCGTGGCGGAACGGCCGGATCTCGTTCTTGGGCCGCTGTGCATTGGCAACCATGTCGACCATCCCATCGTTCTGGAGGCGATCCGGCGGTCCGCTGCCGATCATACCGTATTGCTATGGGAAGACTGGCCTTATGCCGACCGCGAAGACCGCGTTGCCGCCATGCCCGCGGTAATCGAACGCCTCACGCCGGAAACGCGGGCGCGGCGGATCGCCGCGTGTGCCGCGTACGGGTCGCAGCTCGGCTTCCAGTTCGGCGGGGTGGAGGCGATGACCGAGCGGACCGAGCGGATCGCGGAGGAACGCTTCTACCCGCTTCGCGCTTACTGATCCACCGCCGCCGCGCGTCCCCAATTCCAAGCAGAGCCATCATCATGACCGAAGTTTCCGTCGTTACCCTGGGCAAGGGGCGTCCAGACCATCTCGTCAACGTCGTCCGTGGACTGATGCGCCAGACGCTGATGCCGACCGAACTGATCGTCGCGGTGATGCAGGACGACCTGTACGACCTGCCCGAGGCGCCGTTCCCGATCCGCCAGATGCAGGTCGTCGCCGACGCCCTTCCGCTTGCCTCTGCGCGTAACGTCGCGGCCCGCGCAGCGACCGGCGACGTCATCGTCTTTCTCGACATGGACTGCATCCCGACGCCCACGCTGCTAGCGGATTATGCCGGGTTCCTCGACACGTTCGACGGGCTGTTGATGGGCGAGGTCCTGTACCTGCCGGGCGGCGCGACCGATGGCGACTGGCAGTATGACCGGTTCGCCGAGATCGCGGTGAAGCACTCGGACCGTCGCGGTCCCCCGCCCCAGGGCATCGAGATCTGCACCGACTATCGTTGTTTCTGGTCACTCAACTTCGCGATGCGGCGGACGACGTTCCTCGATCTTGGCGGCTTCGACGAGCGCTATGTCGGCTATGGCGGCGAGGATACCGATTTCGGCAAGGCGCTCGACGAGGCCGGCGTGCAGATCGCGTGGATCAAGGGCGGTCTGGCCTATCACCAATATCATCCGCACCATATGCCGCCGGTGCATCACCTCGACAGCGTCGTGCGCAATGCCGAGCTGTTCGAGACCAAATGGGGCTATCGGACGATGGGCCATTGGCTCCAGGCGTTCCGCCTGATGGGCCTGATCGACCCGACCCCGGGTCGGCCTATCCGTATCTTGCGCCGACCCGACGCCGCCGATCTCGCGCTGACCGGCCAGCAGAGCCATCAGCCCTACGCCAATACCGCGACCGTTATCCGCCTGCTCGAAGACCGGCTGGCGGCAAGCGAGAGAGCCGCGGCGGCCGAATGAGGATCGCGCTCCTCTGCCATGTCCGCCAGCCGATCGCCCAACCCTTTGCTGGCGGGATGGAATCGCAATGCTGGCATCTGGCAGCGGGTCTCCAGGCGCGTGGTCACGACGTGGTGCTGTTCGCCTCGGGGGACAGCGATCCGCGATTTACAATCGATGCGGTGATCCCGGAGCATTACGAACGCACATTTCCGGGCGCCGAGCACCGCGGCTTTGCGCCGCTGATCGCGCATCTCGACGACGGCTACGCCGCCGCCTGCGACCGGATCGCCGCCGGTAATTTCGACGTGGTGCATAATAACAGCCTGCACCGCTTCCCGCTCGAGCCGGCGCGGACCGCTGTGGTCCCGACCGTCACCTCCTTGCACGTCCCGCCCTACGACGCGCTCCGCTGGTTCGTGCATGCCAGCGTCGCGCCGACCCACCGCCTGACCGCGACCTCGGCGCACCAGCTTGCCGCCTGGTGGCCGGACGGCCCGCCACGCGAAGCCTCGGTCCTCCACAACGGCATCGATCTCGCAACGTGGCCGTTCGTCGCCCACGGCAATGGCAGCGCGGTCTGGTGCGGCAGGATGACGCCGGACAAGGCACCCGATCTGGCGGCGAAGGCGGCCCGGATGACCGGCGTCCCGCTCACGCTGTTCGGACCGATCGAGGATCGCGATTATTGGGACGCCGACGTGGCGCCGCTGCTGGACGGCAGCATCCGATATGGCGGGCATCTGGACGCAGCGGCACTGGCATTGGAAATGGGCCACGCCTCGGTGTTCGTGTTCACGCCGTGCTGGGACGAACCCTTTGGCTTGGTCGCGGTCGAAGCGATGGCATGTGGCCTGCCGGTAGCGGCGTTCGACCGCGGCGCGCTACGCGAGGTCATCGGCGAAACAGGGTGTTTCGCACCACCCGGGGATGTTCCAGCGCTTGCCGACGCCATCACGATGGCCATCCAACGCCCCCGCGCCCCACAACGCGAGCGGGTCGAGACGGCCTTTACCCGTGATCGGTGGCTCGATCGATGCGAGGACCTTTACCGTGACGTGGTCGGTCACGAACAAGGGCGGGTCGCATGACGAACAGCGACCATCTGGGAGAGCAGCGCGCGCTGCTCTCCGCATTATACCGGACGCATGTCGAGCTTGGTTCTCACTACGCGCTGGTCGACTTTCCAGATCATGCGAACGTCGGCGACAGCGCGATCTGGCTCGGCGAACTCGCCATGCTGCGGGAGATAACGGGACGCGATCCGTGTTACGTTTCGACCTGGCACGATTTCGATGTCGATGCATTTCGTAGCGCCTGCCCCGACGGAGTGCTGTTCCTGCATGGCGGCGGAAATCTTGGCGACATCTGGCCGCATCACCAGCGGTTCCGCGAGAACATCCTGGCAATGGTCCGCGATCGACCGGTCGTGCAGCTACCGCAATCGATCCATTTTCGCACGCCGTCGGAGGTCGAACGGTTCGCCGCGCTTGTCGCCGACCATCCGGACTTCGTCCTATACGTCCGCGATACGCGCAGCCTGGATTTCGCACGCAAGCAGCTGGCCTGCCCGTCCCACCTAGCGCCGGACTCGGCGTATGCGCTGGGCGAGCAATCGCGCGGCGCGCCGCAATACGACGTATTGATGCTGATGCGTACCGACGACGAACGACAAGGCTATGCGGTACCTTCGGCCGATCCAGCGACCGTCGTGGATTGGCTGGAAGACGATGCGGATCTACCGTTCGGAGTCGATGCCAAAGCACGCGAAGCCCAAGCCGTCGCACGCGTCGATCGTGGGCTGCGATTGCTCGCGCAGGGGCGGGTCGTCGTGACGGACCGGCTGCATGGTCACATTCTCGCCGACCTGCTCGGCATTCGGCACGTCGTCCTCGACAACGACTACGGCAAGATCGCCGCGTATCTCGACGCCTGGCCCGCCCCGGACTCGATCGTGACGAGGGCGTCGACGATCGAACACGCCATGGTTCTTGCCACGCAGCGCGTAGGCGCGCGGTGACTGCCGCCGTCGACGTGAGCCTACTCGTCTGCACGCGCAATCGCGCTGGCTCGCTGGCAGCGACGCTAGAGTCCGTGGAGCGGGCGGCAACGTATGCCAGAAACACGACCGTGGAGGTCGTCGTGGTCGACAATGGCTCGGTCGACAACACGCCGCAGCGACTGGCGCAGTGGCAAGCCGGGCAGACTTTACCGGTCCACCTCGTCCACGAACCGCATCCCGGGCTCGCCCGCGCACGCAACGCCGGGCTTGCGCGCTGCACCGGGCGCATCATCGCGATGACGGACGACGACTGTGTCCTGCATCAAGACTATTTCGCCGCCGTATGTGCCGCGTTCCAAAGGGCCAGCGGACCGGCGATCATCGGCGGTCGCATCCTGCTCGGCAACCCGGCCGATCTCCCCGTAACGATCAAGCTCGAGGACCATCCCATGGTCGCGCCGTCGCACGGGTTTCCGGGTGGGTTCATCATGGGAGCAAATCTGGCGTTCACCGCGGATGTTGTGCGGTTGACGGGATGCTTCGACGAACGGTTCGGGGCCGGCGCGCCCTTCGTGTCCGCGGAGGATACGGATTTCCTGTTTCGTGCAGCGGGCCTCGACGTTGCGGTGCTCTATGACCCGCTGATGGTCGT
>NZ_FOVZ01000011.1 GCF_900115295.1 Sphingomonas sp. OK281
CGGACGCACATCGGACGCACATCGGACGCACATCGGACGCACATCGGACGCACATCGGACGCACATCGGACGCACATCGGACGCACATCGGACGCACATTGTCGGTCCGGCTTATGTCACTCAAGCCCAATCGTTCTAGCTAGCTTCGATACGCCGGCGTATCTCCTGCCTGTCCCCCATTATCAAAAGAGCGTCATTGATAAATTTCACTAGATTCTGATTCAGATCGACAATGATCCCCCCAAACAGCAATCGCTGATGCCCCGAAAATCCGTCACGGGTTTCCAGCATCAACGTTCTCGCCAATGACACAAACTGCTCAGCTTCTTCAGCCATCCATTCGACATAGACATCCTGAGGTTTGGTCATGTTGGTTGGCCGGTTTAGATTGATTGCTGTCATCTCCAAACACAGGAGATCCTCGAGTTTGGTCGGACCCGATCCAAGCTGCCGGCATTCACCCAGCCCGCCCAGCAATTCCCGCATTTTCTGTTTTAGATCGTCCACCGCGATGCCTCCTCGCTCGGAATGGAGGCATAACCCGGCTGAAAGCCGGGTGTTAGGAACCCTGCACAAGCACAAGGCGCTGCCACCTTTGGGCAAGCCTTGGACATGCGTGACAGCCACCCGGCCGAGAAGCTCTCGACCGGACTTGTGATTATCGGGGTTCCTACGCCCCACGGCCGGGATTGACCGAACCGCAGGTCTATGGTCGCAGAAGCGAACGCTTCGGACAAGCTGCTGCGACAGAGACGGACGTATCGACGATCATCACCCCATCGAGCCAGGACGATCCTGCCATGAGCGATGCGCTTCCAAGTTTCCGCACACCTGCCGAGCAAGCCGCCTACGCTGCCGTCCTGGCTGACCTGGCCGACCGCGATCGGGAAGAT
The DNA here is from genome assembly GCF_900115295.1 of Sphingomonas sp. OK281. Taxonomy (GTDB): domain Bacteria; phylum Pseudomonadota; class Alphaproteobacteria; order Sphingomonadales; family Sphingomonadaceae; genus Sphingomonas. The sequence continues at coordinate 894 of NZ_FOVZ01000011.1, forward strand.
GAGGCGGTCATGATCTTCCGCGAGCCGACCGATCCGGACGCGGCAGTGACCGCCGATGCCATGACCCGGGCCGGCAGCGTCAGCGACGATCAATACGCCCGCCTGCTCGCCGCTGCCGATCGCCTCTATGCTCCACCGCCGGTCACCCGTGCAGTCGCATTCGATGCGTTTGGTACGCTGGTCCATATCGGTCGCAAGCGGCATCCATTCGAGCGGCTGATCCGGCAGGCCCGTGACCGGGCAGAGGCCCTGCCCTCGCCGATGGTCCAGCCAATCGGCCTCGCCGACTATGCCGCGGCGCTGGGATTGCGGCACCCGGATGCCGAGCTGGCGATGCTGGACGAGGAACTGACGACGATCGCGCTCTACCCCGACACGCTGGATGCGCTGCGTCAAGTCCGCGAGCAGGGTGTGAGGATCGCTGTCGCCTCGAACCTCGCCCTACCCTACGCGGCCCCGCTGAAAGCCCTCCTGGGCAATCTGGTGGATATCTGGCACTTCTCCTTCGACGCAGGCGCGATCAAGCCTGACAGGGCGTTCTACGCCGGCCTGACGGCACACCTGGGATGCGAGGCCGGTGAACTGCTGATGGTGGGCGACACCTGGCGCGATGACATCGTCGGCGCCGTGGAGGCCGGATTACGTGCGCGGTGGGTCGATCGCGAAGGCCGTGCCTCCCACGCCCGCCGCTTCATCGCTGTTCGCAAACTTGGTCACGCCTATCCCAATCGCCAGAGAGCTGCGCAAATGACGGAGCTGGAACTTGTCCGTAGCGGCATCGATGCGAACCTTGACCACCTTCATGCCCAGTGGTGGGCGGTTCGGGCGGGTCTGTTGCGACAGATCCTTACGGATGCCCCGGATGCAGAAAAGGTAGCTGCGACACGCGCGCTGGACGATCATTTTGATACTCGTGATCAGGTTGAAGCTAGCCGTGCTCGACTGATGCGAAACGCAATTGCGACTATCGCGGCACGAAAGCATGCCTGACGGCCATGGAAGGGGCAGGAGGCGCGTATCTCGTTTAACGGCTAGCCGGCCCTGAGGAACCTCGGATCGGATCGGATCAGTTTGATCCGCTACCGATGGCGTTTACGCTGCGATTAGATTATTTTCGCTTTCGACCACCGGACCACTCCATTCTTAGCGATCCACAAGAGGTCGGTCATCGACCCCCGCATAATGGACAATGCTCGGATACAGGCACGACTCAATCCATTTTTCAAAGATATACAAACTCGCTGGTTAGAGGGTTTATAGCTGATGTTAATGAGTTAGGTGGCTTCTTAAAGGGCTTTAACTGCCCTGTTTTCCGTGAGTTAGCTCGATAACGTTGTTCCGGATGTGTCGTCGTTTCGTTCCTAGAGTGTCGACGACTAAGTTCCCGAAGGATCGACTTTGCGTTCCTGAAGGATCGACCCTTGTTCCTGAAGTGTCGAAGGCTCGTTCGATTGCGTAATTTTTTCGGAGCAATTGAATCAGTTCGGTAAGCTTTGCCCGAAGGGACGTTCAATTGCGACAGGTACTCAAGCGTCAAGCGGGAGGGACATTCCCAAGCACGACACTTCGGGAACGGTTGGGCCAGTCTATAGCAATTTTAACGTACTCGCGCTCCCCTGCCCTCCCGGGGCAGAGCGGTTCGTAAGACGAAGCAGTCTTAACGCCCAAGTTCGTGGCGATGCTTTTCATGGTACCGCCGGACAAATCCGATGAACGCCGCCTGATAACTAACCGGCGTTCGGGCGCTGTCCGCCTCAACCCACGTGCGAAACTCATCGTGCAACGTCTGGTAATCCCAACCCGGGCATTCCGCGCGCAGCGTTGCCATCGTTGCGTCGGTGATTTCGCCAGCTGTCGCTCGTGTCGCCAGACTGGTCCGCGACCGTCGCAGCAGCGCTCTTACGTCAATCGTCTCATTCGCATCGTTAACCGTCGCAGCGGGGTTGGTTGACGTTGGCCTTGCTGCAGCCTTAGCGCCCCCTGCCCCATGCGCCGCCACGGTCTTCAGCGGGCGCTCGACATCGCTGCGGCGCTGCATCCGCAGAGATGGCTCGCGTTTGCCAACCGGCGTCTCCAAAGCGAGCGCATAGCCCGGCAGCTCGTTGCGCTCGACGATCTTAGCGATTTCGAACTTAAAGCGGCGATATTGCCCTTCGGCGCCCGACTTCTCGAACAGCGTCGGCATGGCGATCGCGAAGCCGACCTCCCCTGCCCCGCCAGCATGCTTGCGCGCGACGCGGTAAAGCCAGCGCTCACGCCCGCCGGTCAGGTCGAAATAGGCACGGTCGATCGACAGCACCCCGCCCTGCATCATCACGCCTTCCCAGAACCAGTTCGACACCTCGATCGTCATCCCACGCGACCGCTCGGTTTTTTCGTCTACCAGCTGCGTCCAGCCGTCGAGCCAACTGAACGTCGCCTCTCGGCGGTTCTCGGCGCGAATGTTGGTCTTGATCGTGGTCGACACCAGCCGGTCGAGCGCCTGGCCGAGCAGCTCATACGCGCGTCCGGTCGTGGGCCGCCCGATCGCGCGGAGCAGGTCATAGGGCATAAGGTGGAGCTTGCGCGGAACGTCGTTGACTCCGCGCCGGGCCATGTCCGCCAGAACGCTCGCGCAATAGATTAATATGTCCGCATCCCAAATCGTCGCCATCCCGTAATCGGGGTTGCCCGAGACGTGCACCCACAACTTGCCGTCGGGGCTATGATAATCGATCGGTTTGACGCGCTTCGATTTGGCGAGGCTGAAGAACGGACGCTCCATCATCTCGCGCTGGTCGCGCAGCGGCAGGTCGGCGAGATAGGGGAGGAGCAGGTCGAACCGTTCGGACACCCTCTGACGATCGGCGCGGGTCATGCCGCCACGCCCTGAGTGTTTCCCGGGGGAAACATCGTCGGGGCGGCGGCGGCAACCGTCCGCGTTGATATAAGCCGTAGCATGTTTCCCCGGGGAAACACGTTCACCGCTGCAATCCGCGGCCTTCGGCCTCCAGATGCACTAGCGCCTGCCGCAGCGCGTCGACCAGCTCGTCGTTCCCGGCGCCCGACCCGGCATGGAGCCGGATCGTCACGCCCTGTCGGTTGCTCGACTGGATGCTGAGCCCAGGGCGCCCATGCGGCGTGGTCCAGGTGAACGGGGGCGCCGCGTCGGCGGGATCGGTCGACGCCTCGAGCAACCGCCGCAGCACGTCGGCAGCAGGGTAGGGGGCCGCACCCCGATCGCGCCGTGCGGCCTGTTCACGCGCGAGATCTCGAGCAGCACTTTCAATAGCCTTAGCGGCAACCTTGTCGTCGAGCGCCTGCGCCAATGCATAGGCAGGTTTGAGTTGGACGTCGGCGGGGGAGGCGAACGCGGTGATCACCGCGTCGGGGATCTGTGCAACCTTGACCATCTTTGACAGCCAGCCCTTTGACACCTTGAGCCGCTCCGCCATCCGCGTCAGGTGGTTGCCGTAATGCGCCTTGAGCGCCTCGGCATAATTGCGGGCACGCTCGAGATCTGACACATCTTTACGCGCGCGGTTCTCGAGATCGGCGAGCCGGAATGCGGCTTCGTCGTCGAGGTTGGCAACCTGCGCCACGAACTGCATCTCAGGATAGGAATGCGCGCGTAGCCAGCTGATCGACCAGTGGCGTCGCGTGCCCGCGATTACCTCGAAGTCATGCGCAGGATCGCCGTTGACACGACGTACCACTGCAGGAACCTTTTGCCCGCCCTCGGCGATGATGGAATCGATCAGCTCGCGGCAGCCTTCTTCTGTCAGATGCTGGTAGCTACGCGCATTACCCGGCCAGATCCGTACGCGTGCAGGGTCAAGCAGCAGCTGCGTCACTTGTCGCACTTCCCCGCTGGTCACGCGTGCTAGCGCAGTCTCGCGGCTGAGCAGTGTCGTCCCACGCGTCCGTTCAGGCGCGGGCGGGGCAGGGGGCACGTCGGTGTGAATTTCGGCTGGTTCATCGGCCAGCAAGGCCGCGAGATAGTCGGATTGCTTACGCGCCATGCGGCACCTCCCGCATTAAACTTATTAGGAACGTTGCCGCGCAGGACAGCACTAATTCTGGCTCACGCGACATGGAGTAGATCCTCCTCGCGTGCGGGCTCGACCCGGCCCCAGCCTTGCCGGACAAGCTGCTCGATCTGCCCCATGGCCTCGTCAAGATTGGCACGGCAGCGCTTGTGCGTCTTGGGCGTACCAATCGGGCGTTCAAGTTCGTAGATCGTCATCATCCGCATCGCAGCATGGCTGATCTCGGCGGATTCCAAGATCGGCACCGGGAGTAAGGCTGGACCGAAGCTCTGCTCCATAATCGTGCGGACCATCGCATGGCTGGGATCGTTGCTGTCAAACTTCGAGCATATCAGCCGGAGGAAGCTGTATTCGACCTCTATTCCGGCATGCGCGAGCTGCTGTAGCACCTGGTTCATCATCGACAGAAATTGGACGGTTGAGCAAAAATCGGGCGTCGTCGCGGCGAGCGGGACGAGCAGCGCATTTGCCGCCTGCATCACCGCGAGGCTGATCGTCCCGAGAGCAGGTGGGGGATCGAGCAGTACCACGTCGTAATTGCGCGCGAGATCGGCCAGCCCCTGTTTGAGCTTGCGGAAGCGGGCGGCGAGCACTGACTGCCCGTCGGACCCCGCCGCGGCGAGTTCGTATTCGACGTCGAACAATTCGAGGTTCGATGGGATAAGGTCGACGTTGGGCCACGGCGTCGATTTGACCGCATACAGCAGGTCGGCCTGGGTCGGATCGATCGACAGATAGGGGTAGAGCGTCTCTTCTCGTGTGATATTGAAATGGGGGTTAAATCCAAACAGCGTCGTTGTCGTCGCCTGGCTATCGCAATCGACCACCAGCACACGGTACCCCTGCACCGCGAAATAATGCGCGAGGTGGCAGGTAACCGTCGATTTGCCCACCCCGCCCTTGAAATTCTGCACTGCAATGATCGCGGGGACATCAAGCGGCGCGCGGGCAGGAGAGGCGCCAAGTACCTCGCGCATCTGCAGCAGTTCCTCGACCGAATAGCCAAGTCTCCGCCCATTTTCACCCGCCGGGGCAGGGGGGAGGCGACCATCATCCTCGGCCATGCGGATCCGGTTAGTCGAACAGCCGAGCAATTGCGCCGCCTCGGCGATTCCGAAGCGGACATTGAGGCCCTTCCGGCTTTCGGGCAGGAATGCCTTGCGCCGCAAGCGTTCGATCATCCGCTCCCCCGCGTCCGCAAGTTCACCGATATGGTTGACGATGGCATTCATGAACCGGTCCGATCGCTCATTTGAAGCTTTCGACCGGATTTATAGGCGAATGGAATTCAAAACGTAAGAGTGCGGTACAAAAAGGTTTAGGATGAATCGGTATCGAGCATTAACGTGCTACGCTGCGATCTTGTAGGTGCCTATCTGCAAGCCTTACCTCTCACCAGTAAGCAGAAGCGCTACAGCGGATCGCCGTTAGCGACACACACGTAGCGCGCCGCCGCAGCCTTGTCGCGAACGTGCTGATTTTCGCGATACGGAAACTGCTGCCGGCCATTGGAATGATATGTACCGAAAACACCCGTTTGTCGCGCATCTGCGATGGCGACAGGGTTTTCCGTCATCCCTAGTACCTAGCGACGACTTTTGGGACAAAGCCGTCGTAGCAAGTCCAGCCACATCGCGACGATCTACGGGAAAGGCTGTCTGGCGCTCGGCGCCTTCGCGCGACGGCATAGTGATCGCTCCACCGCCGTCTAGAAAGGGATAAGCTATCGAAAGAGTCTGGGTGACATCGCCTAGCAAAACGATCGATTTCGCTATTGATTTCATCATGGTAGGCTGCTTGCATGACCGCATCCGATCGCGCCGAACAGAATCTGATCCTCCGCTGTCCGGAGCCGCTCAATGCGGAAACGCCCCCGGATAACCTGATCACGTCCTTCCTGACGCCGCAGGCGAACTTCTACATCCGCAGCCACGGACCTACGCCGGAACTGGCCGACGATCATCGTATAGCGCTGGACGGCTTAGTCGACCGCCCGCGCTCCTACACGGTTGCCGAACTTCAAACGGCATTTGCGACCCGGACAGTGACCGCGACCATGCAGTGCGCCGGCAATCGTCGGGCACATCTTCAAGACGTGGAAAAGACTTCGGGCGATCCCTGGGACGTGGGCGCGATCGGCAATGCGGCGTGGACCGGCGTCGCACTGTGCGACGTGCTCGCCGCAGCCGGCATCCAGGACGGCGCGTCGTTCGTCGGCACTACGGGGGCCGACAACGTGGATGTCGATGGTGAGACAGCACCGTTCGGTGCCTCGATCTCGATCGCCAAGGCGCTAGAGCCCGACGTGCTGATCGTCTGGGCCATGAATGGCGAGGCGCTGGCCCCCGAACATGGCGCACCGCTGCGGCTCGTCGTGCCGGGTTATGCGGGCGTTCGTAGCGCCAAGTGGCTGACGCGCATCGAGGTGCGCGATCGCCCGTCCGATGCGCCGATCCAGGCCAAGAACTACAAGCTCTTTCCGGCATCGGTAGCGAAGGAGGACGCGGACTGGGATCGGGGTCTGACTATCGAGGAGATGCCGCTCAATGCTGCGATCTGCGCGCCGGTGGACGGCGCGCATGTCAGCGCCGGCGCGTGCGAAATCGCGGGTTATGCGGTCGCCTTCGGCCGAGCGGTCTCGCGCGTCGAGGTCTCCGTCAATGGCGGCACCGACTGGCTGCAGGCGGAACTGACTGCAAAACCCGATGCGCCTTGGAGCTGGACGCAGTGGCACGTCACGGTCGATCTGTCTCCCGGACTCCACGTCCTGATCGTGCGCGCCGTTGACGGTGCCGGGCAGATGCAGCCCGAACGGCCCGAGGCGATCTGGAACTTCGCCGGCTATCTCTCGACTGCCTGGCATCGCATCGCCGTTACCGCTGGCTGATGGACGCGCCGCACGACGCCGATCGGGCCCATGCGAAGCTGGCGGAGAGCGCGAGCAAGCTGAAGGACAGCGCAGTCCAGCAGGTGGACAGCGCCGACCGTCGCACAGAGCTTGCCGCGGACCGCACAATCCTCGCCGGCGAACGCACCTATGCTGCCTGGGTACGTACCGGACTGGCGGCGCTCGCTTCCGGTATCGGCGCGCGCGCGCTGCTCAAGGACGTCGTGTTCCCGTGGCTGGCGACGGCGACCGGGACCATGCTGATCTTGTTCAGCGCCTTTTGCTTCGCCGCTGCGGTGTGGCGAGAGATGGGCGCAGGCGCCCCGCCGCCACGACCGGACATCAAGCGCCTGCCAGCGACGTTGCTCCTAGTGATGAACGGGTTTCTCATGCTCGTGTCACTGGCCGCGCTCGTCGGCATCTGGACGGCACGCTCGTAGCAGCCATCCCTAGGTTTGCTGCGAGCCGATCAGACCCCGCAGCGCATCCGCGGCTTTCGTGCGGTATCACCCCCTTGTGACGAAGCCCAAAAACGACGTGGGCCAAAGCCGATCGGTCCCGCATGCAGCGTACCCGGGGTCGGTACATAATAACGGGCTTAGATAGACTGACGTGCTCCCCAAAGCTCTACCGGTCATAGCTGGAGTCCGGGGTTGGTATGGTGCCCCTCGGGGCGGTGTTGCACAACCCGCCTGGCAGCATCGGCGGGCGTCAGCCCGCCAACACCGCTATGCGGGCGCACATGGTTGTAGTCGTCGCGCCAGAGCCGCAGCACCGAGCGAGCGTGACCGAGCGACACGAACAGCGTCTCGTTGAGGCATTCGTCACGCAGACGACCGTTGAAGCTCTCGACGTAGCCGTTCTGCTGCGGCTTGCCGGGTGCGATGTAGTGCCACTCGATAGGTCGCTCCTGCGTCCATCTCAGGATCGCCAGGCTGGTCAACTCGGTGCCGTTGTCGCTCACGATCATCAGCGGCGGTACGCCTCTGATGGCGATGATGGCGTCGAGCTCACGAGCGACACGCGCGCCTGACAGCGAGGTGTCGGCCACCAACGCCAGGCACTCGCGCGTGAAATCGTCGACCACCGCCAGGATGCGGATGCGTCGGCCGCTGATCAGCGTGTCGCTGACAAAGTCGAGGCTCCAGCGCTGGTTCGGACCTTGCGGCAGCGCCATGGGCGCTCGGGTGCCCATCGCTCGCTTGCGGCCACGCCGGCGCCTGACCCGCAGGTTCTCCTCGCGGTACAGCCGCAGCAGCTTCTTGTGGTTCATGATCAGCCCCTCGCGGGCCAGCATGATCCCCAGCCGCCGGTAGCCGAAGCGGCGACGCTCCGCCGCGATCTCGCGCAGCCGCGACCGCAGGTCGCCATCATCACCACGCCGGGGCGCGTAGCGCACCGACGTCCTGTCCACGCCGAAGATGGTACACGCCCGACGCTCGCTGATGCCGAACAGCTGCCGAACATGCTCGACAGCCTTCCGCTGAGCGGCGGGCTTCACCAGTTTTTTGCGGCGACTTCCTTCAGCACGGCATTGTCGAGCATGGCGTCGGCCAGCAGCCGTTTGAGCCGGCCGTTCTCCTCCTCAAGCACCTTCAGCTTGCGCGCCTGCGACACGTCCATGCCGCCATACTTCGCCTTCCACGCATAGAGCGTCGCGCTGCTGATCCCATGTTTGCGACACACGTCGGCGGTCTTCATCCCGCCCTCCTGCTCGCGCAGCACCGCGATGATCTGCTCCTCGCTGAACCTGGTCTTCTTCACGTCCGTCTCCTCACGAAGGCGGACTCTAGCTCAAACTGGCAGAGTTTCAGGGGAGCACGTCAAGACGCTGCCGACTGCCCGGTCCGAGCATTTGCCCGACCAACATGCCCATTGACGGTTGGGGCAAACGTCTCATAGATCGACTTTGGCAATGGATTTCTGCCGGGCAATTTGGCCGAACCGCTCTGATAAGAGCTGATGATTCCTACTTGGCGCCTTCAGGCAGCAAGGAGGAATTGTGCGCGCTACCTTTCGCAATCTCGTCGGCACGCTGAACGTCGCGGCATTCATGCGCGATCGTCACGACCATGCGATCTCTGTCCTGCGCTGGGCGCTGATCTTGCTGCCCATGGCGGCACTCGTCGGGACGCTATGTGCGGCGTTCCTGCTGAGTCTCGATACCGTTACGCGACTGCGGTTTGCGTCGCCTTGGCTGCTCTATCTGCTGCCGGTGGGCGGGTTCGTTGTCGGATTACTGTACCATCTCATCGGGCGCTCGGTGGGGGGCGGCAACAACCTGATCGTGGAGCAGATCCACGAGCCTGGTGGCGGGGTGCCTCTGCGGATGGCGCCGCTCATCTTCTTCGGCACAGTGGTGACGCATCTTTTCGGTGGCTCGGCCGGACGTGAGGGCACCGCCGTCCAATTGGGCGGAAGCCTTGCCAGCGGTTTCGGCCGCGCGCTCCGCCTCGATGCGGGCGGCACGCGCATCCTGTTGATGACGGGTATCGCAGCCGGGTTCGGCGCGGTCTTCGGCACGCCGATCGCAGGCGCGGTCTTCGCGCTCGAAGTGCTGGCGATCGGCCGCGTCGAATACTCCGCGCTAGTGCCTTGCCTCGTTGCGGCGCTGGTCGGAGATTGGACGTGCCTCGCCTGGGGTATCCATCACGGTGTCTACCCGATCGGCGCGTCGATACCGGTCGATGCGCTGCTCGTGACGAAGGCAGGTGTTGCGGGGATCATATTCGGACTGGTTGGTCTGGCCTTCGCCGAAGCCAACCACCTGGTCGGGGGATGGCTCAAGCGGATTGTTCCCTATGGTCCGCTACGTCCAGTGATCGGCGGGGTCTTCGTTATCGCGCTCGTCTTCTTGTTCGGCACGCGCGACTATCTGGGCCTGGGTGTCCTGGCAGCGAGGCCCGACAGCCTTACCATCGCCAGCTTCTTCGGACCGGACACGCATCCGTGGAGTTGGGCGATCAAGCTCCTGTTTACCGTCGTTACGCTCGGCGCGGGTTTCAAAGGCGGTGAAGTCACGCCGTTGTTCTTCATCGGCGCAGCGCTCGGTAACGCGCTGGCGCCTTTCTTGGGCGTGCCGACGGGCCTGTTCGCCGCGATCGGCTTTGTCGCGGTCTTTGCCGGGGCCGCCAATACCCCGCTCGCCTGCACCTTCATGGGAATCGAACTGTTCGGCGCCGGCTATGCGGTGCCGATCGCCGTCGCCTGTTTCGTGGCCTATCTCTGCTCGGGCCACAACGGCATCTACCTGTCGCAGCGCGTTGCGATACCCAAGGTGCCCGCGAACGGCCTTGCCCCCAATGCAACACTGCGCGAGACACGTACACGCTGCACAGCACTTCGCGCGCAGAACCGCGTGCCGTGAGTTGATGGGCCTAGCCTGATCCCCCCGATACGTCGGGCGCAGCCTTCGGATCGGGGTCTTGCGCCTTGCCCTTCGCGGCGCCCGGCTGCTTTGCGCTCATGGCGGTCAGATAAGCAACGATCGCCGGCACGTCAGCCTGTGCAACGGGAGCCTTGTAGACCTCGCGCATCTTGGTGACCTCCGCGGTCCACTGATCGGAAGAGAGTGGCGGCTGGTTCAGCGCCATGCTCGCCGAATGACACGAGGTGCAGTTGGCGTTGATGACGTCGGCATGCGGGCCGGCGGGATATTGGCCTTCGTCGGTCGGGAGATCGACCGTAGTGGACGCCAGCGAGAAGCCGCGCGCCGAGACGCTTGGCGGCGGTGGTGCGGTCGGGGCGGCAGGCGGCGGGGCGACGCGGCTGTTCGGGGCACCGATCGCGAGCAGAAGAACGACGGTCGCGCCGACGAACCCGAACGACAGCGTGCCGATGGAAGGCGTTTTCATGGGGGAGCGCTCCTCAGCCGACGACGATGTTGGTGGTTTCGATGTTGCCGCGCATGAACCCGCCCGGGTTCCAGATCGGCGTCATCGGCTGCGCGATGCCGGCGGTGTTCCAGCAGCGCGACATCAGTCTGGTCGGACCCGCATGCGTGAGCGGCACCTGCGCGTCCCAGCGGCGGAAACTGTATTTGCCGTGATCGGGGCCGAGCGTCGTCTTGTACCAGGTCTTGCCGTTGTCGGTCGACACATCGACCTTGGCGACGCCGCAATCGCCGCCCATCGCAATGCCGCCCAGCGGGATCGACCGGTCGAACGCGATCGCCTGCCCTTCGTCGAGGCTCGTGACCCAACTGCGCGGGATCATCTTGTTGATCGGGACGGCCGGGAAATCCTTCTGGCCAGGCCGCACGTTCGCGCCTGGAGTGTCAGGGATCTTGTACGCCTTAGCCATCCAGTAACCGTCGTCGGGCGCGGCAAGCACCTCGATGTCGTTCAGCATCTTGACCCAATAGGTCGAATACCAGCCGGGTACGATTAGCCGGACCGGGAAGCCGTTGAGGAGCGGCATCTGTTCGCCGTTCATCCCGAAGGCGAGCATCACTTCGCCGTCGCGTGCGTGGTCGATCGACAGCGACTTGGCGAAATCCGGTGCGCCCGCAACCACCGGCTGGTCGAGCGCACCGAACCGTACCGCGACCGCGCCCGGCTTCACGCCGGCGATGTCGAGCACATCGCGCAGCCGCACGCCTAGCCATTTGGCGTTGCCCATCGCCCCGTGGCGCCACTGCGCGCCCGCGACGGGCGGCTGGAACAGCGCACGCGAATTGCCCGAGCATTGGTTGATCGCCGCCAGCTCGACGCGCGGCAGCTTCAGCAGTTGCGCGAGCGAGATCGACAGCGGCCGCGTGACCGCGCCGTGCACCTTGATCCGGAATGCCTCGACATCGATCGCGGTCGGAATGTCGGCCCAGTGCCAGCGGACGAAGAACTGGTCGTTCGGCGTAAAGACGTCGCCATTGAACACGCTCATCGGCGTTTCCAGCAGCGGCGGGTGGATCCGCTGGAGGATCATGCTGCCCTTGCCGGGGAACGCACTGGTCATCGGCCGTTCCGATGGGCCACCCGGCAGATGCAGGTCGATCATGCTCTGCGCCAGCGCGGGTGCGGCGATCAGCGCGCCGCTGCCGATCGCAGCCTCTGCGAGAAAGCGACGGCGGTTCGTCTCCTGCGCCAGTTTCATATCCAGGCTGTCCACCAACATTCTCCCGTTTCTGTCATGATCTGTATGCGCGACCTGTCCGCCAGTCTGCCCGGTACGGGTCGATCGGATGCGCCGGTTCGATCCGGCAGGACGATCAGTTCGGCCCTTTAATTGGCTTGGGCGATGCAGGGCGACACGAACAGGTTTCCGCGCCAGCCGCCTGCGACCGTCTTGGCGCCGACCAGCAGCCACATCGCGGCGAGTGCGATCGTGAGGACGGTGCCGACGATCCCGAAAAAGCCGAGCTGGAGCGTCGTGCTGAGCTTGAAGGTCGCGACCGTGTAGACGCCGAGCGGGAAGGTATAGCCCCACCACCCAAGGTTGAACGGAATGCCCGCGCGCCAGTAGCGGATCGTGATCAGCGTCGCGAGCGCCAGCCACCACAGGCCGAAGCCCCAGAGCAACAGCCCGGCGATCGTGCCGATTCCTTGCGCCACTGCGCCGATCTGGCCGAGGCCGTTGGCGGCGAGGATCGCGGGCGCGTCGCTACCAAGCACCAGCATCCCGAGCGCACCGGTGCCGATCGGACCGAGCGCGAGCCAGCTCGAGGCGGCCATGCTCTCGTGCGGCAGCTTGTGGAGAGCCATCCGCAGGATCAGGATCGCAAGAATGCCGAACGCGACCGGCACCGAATAGGCCCACAGGACATAGGAGGTCGCCAGCACAACGAACTGATGATGGGCGTCCGCCAGATGCGGTGCGAGCAGGCCTCCGCTCGCGCCTGCGACCTCGGCCGCGACCACTGGCAGGAGCCACACCGCGGTCATGCCGTCGAGCGAATGTTCGTGCCGGGTAAACATGAGGTAGGGGATCGCTACACCGCAGGCGAGCGACATCGCGACGTCGATCCACCACAATGTCTCGGCAATCGGGATCACGCCGGCGCCGAACCGCGGCAGGCCGAACGCCAGGAACCCGTTGATGATCGTCGCGAGGCCCATCGGGATCGTACCGATGAACATCGATACGGTGTTGTGCCCGAAGATCCGCCGCGCCTCGTGCCCGAACATCGTCCAGCGCGCGGTGTAGAGCCCAACGAACAGCGTGAAGAGCGCGATGTTGAAATACCACAGTGCCTCGCCGACCCGATGCAGCGATGCGCCGACCCCCGGAACCTGCGGCAAGGCCAGCGCGAGGATGCCGGTGCCCATCGTCGCGGCGAACCAGTTGGGGGTGAACTGCCGGATCATCTCGCGTGGAGAGTCGAGCCGGCTGAGCGGCTTCAGGCCATCGAGAACGGGTTTCAAATCGGCGGTCACTTGCCAGTCTCCTTGATGAGATCGGTCAGCGCATCGGCCGCCCGGGTACGATAGCGCTCTTTGTGCCTCAGCGCGTAGAACGGACGCCGCGGCAGACCGAGCGGCAGATCGTGCAACGTTCCGGCCGCGATTGCAGGTGCGACGACATGCTGCGACAGGACCGCGACGCCTGCGCCAGCCTCGACCGCGCTGCGGACCGCCTCGTTCGACGGCAGGGTCAGCGCGGTGGTGAGGTCCGACGGATCGACGCCGCGCTGGCGCAACACCTCCTCGAACGACGAGCGCGTGCCCGATCCCTGCTCGCGGACAATCCAGCGCGCGGCGCGGATCCAGTCCTCGTCGATCGTGTCGGCTGCGCGGTCGCTTACCAGCACCATGCGGTCGTTCGCGACCGTCCAATGCGCGAGCGCGGGCTCGTCGATCACACCCTCGACGAAGCCGAGCTCGACCGCACCGTCGAGCACGCGCGCCGCGGCCCCCTCGGTGTTGTCGATCGCCAGTTCTATCGTGATGGACGGGTAGCGCGCATGGAACGCGGCCAGCTGGCGGGGCAGCCAATAGCCTGCGATCGTCTGGCTTGCGACTAGCCGCAGAGTGCCGCGCTCCAGTCCTGCATATTCGGCCAGCGCAAGTTCCGCGCTGGCGGCACGGCCAAGCACTGCGCGCGCGTCGACCAGAAACATGCGGCCCGCTTCGGACAGTTCGATCCCGCGGCCGACCCGGTGGAACAGCGGCACGCCGTGCCGAGCTTCTAGCGCGGCGATGGCAGCGCTTGCGGCTGACTGCGTCACATTGAGCGCTTCGGCAGCGCGCGTCATGTGCTCGCGCTCTGCGACACCGACGAAAATCCTGAGTTGTTCGAGGGTCATGCCCGATCTCCTTGCCCCAATGATAGGGAAAGGAGATCAATCTCACCAACCAAAGATTACGGTCGTTCCAATCATATATACCGATCGGTCATTTCAGAATGTCGATAACCGCCTCACGTTCATCGACCAGTTCGGCAATCGTGCGATCGAGCATCGTTCGCTGGAATGGATCGAGGGTCAGGCCTTCGATACGCACATAGCCACCGCTCATGCAGTGCACCGGCACGCCGCACACCAGTCCGTGCGGGATACCGTAGGAGCCATCTGACACCACGCCCATCGACACCCAATTATCGCCTGCCCCGTGCACCCAGTCGCGCAGATGGTCGATCGCTGCATTTGCGGCCGACGCGGCCGAGGACGCACCCCGTGCTTCGATGATCGCGGTTCCGCGCTGCGCAACGGTGGGGATCAACGTTTCGCGGTACCAAGGCTCGTCTCCGATACGGTCGGCAAGCTTTTGGCCATCGAGTTCGGCATTCCCCCAGTCGGCAAACATCGTTGGCGAATGGTTTCCCCAGACGACGAGCTTCGTAATCGCATCGACACCGACACCCGCCTTGGCCGCAAGCTGTCCTTGCGCGCGGTTGTGATCGAGGCGGATCATCGACGTGATGTTTTCGGCAGGAAAACCCGGTGCGCTTTGCGCAAGGATCCAGGCATTTGTGTTGGCGGGATTGCCGACGACCAGGATCTTGGCGTCGCGTTTGGCCACTGCGTCCAGCGCTGCGCCCTGCGTCTTGAAGATCGCTGCGTTGGCAGCGAGCAAATCACGGCGCTCCATGCCCTTTGAGCGGGGACGAGACCCAACCAGCATGGCCGCATCGATGTCCTTGAAAGCCACCATCGGATCATCAGTAATGATCACACCTGCCAGTAGCGGGAACGCGCAATCCTCCAGTTCCATGACCACGCCGCCTACGGCGTCCATCGCCTGCGGCACGTCGAGCAGTTGAAGGATAACGGGCTGGTCCGGTCCGAACACGTCACCCTGCGCGACCCGGAAGAGCAGCGAATAGCAAATTTGTCCTGCGGCACCGCTGATCGCGATCCTGACGGGGGGCTTGGTCATTTTGGAAAGGGCTTTCCTTGGGAAATTACAGACGGTGTAAGACCGATCAACGCGCCGCCAGGGCAAGCGCCGCATCGCGCCCGGATGGCACCAGATTGGCGAGACCTTTTCCTGATCGCACGGCACCAGGAACGTAGATCAGGCTTTGCGCATCCGTACTGATCGGGATTGTCGACACGGTGGTGTACGTCAGCGTGTCGATCCCAGCGACCTTGTTGGTTCCGGCCAGGCTGGCATAGATCCTCGTACCATCGCCCGACGGCCAAACCGCACTCGGAGCCGCTTGTAGCGGGACGGTTGCCACAGCCTCCAGGCTGTCGGTTCTATAGACCTTGATTGCAGGTTGATCGCCGCCAACGCTGACATAGGCAAAGGAATCGTCTGCGCGCTGGGCGAAGTTGACCGCGCCCGTTGCTGGACCAGTGTTTATCACTTCGCGTAGCGCAAACGGCGGTTTGGCAGCAAAGACCGTGGTCGTGCCGCTCTCGCGGCGTGTCGCCCAGATCTGTTTGCCATCTGGCGAGACCGCGATTGCTCCCGCACCTGCACCGGTGCTGGCAACGTGTCCGACGACGCGCCGATGCTCGACGTCGACAACCAGGATGGACGGCCTTTCAGTAAGCGATACAAAGGCATAGCGTCCGTTTGGTGACAGGATGGTCGCGCCCGCTCCGCCACTTGCTGGTACGCGGGTGATCTCCCGCGCGGTCTTAGGATCCACGACCGCGATGGCATGTTCATCGCCGAGCGAAACCCAGAGTTCGTGCCCATTGGGCGTAAACGCGACGGCGGTAGGCGACGTCTGGAACACGGTCCGGCCTCGTTCCGTGTTCGTGGCCAGATCTACGAGCGTCACACTGTGCTGCGCTGATACCGATACCGCCAGGGTCCGCCCGTCACGCGTTGCAGCCAGGTGCTGGACGTTCGGGCTGGAAAAGCTGGGCTCAGCTATCGCGCTCTTGGCGAGGTCGATGCGTCCCAGTTCGTTGCCCGCTGCAGGATCGATGACAACGATCTTCGTCGATGTAGGGTCAGACACATAGATCCGGTCATGATGGCTGAGGTCGATATCAGCCTTCGACCACGGTGCCTGAACCGCCTTGATATCGTAGGGAAAGTCGTCCGCCGCAGGCGCAGCCCAATAGGCCTGAGCGATCACCGGGACTGGCGCTACGGAGGCCAACATCGCGGCAACCAAAACGATCGCAGCTTTCATCGTTTGATCCTTATCGCGGATCCGGCGGGTGATCGTGCCAGTCCGATGCCGTTAGATCGACCGATATGTCCCCTGCGTCCAACGCATGGTCGCGATGGTTTCAATACGAAAACGCGATCATAGATCGCCTACCGTTCTTGTTAGATGATCAGAACAACCATGCTTATGCGTTGGATCGACGGCTGCGCCGCGATCATTACGCTGTCACGCTCGGCGTTGATCGCTCGCGTGTCATAAATGGCAACACTAAAGGCATGACGATGAAATCTCGCACGGCTTTGCTAACGGCGATAGCCGTGTCCGTATCGACGGGTGCTTTAGCGCAAACGGACGGTTTCGCGTCCGCAATGGATGCGGCGATGGCGCGGATGCACGGCGCGATGATGACCGGTTATTCGAGCGATCCCGATCGCGACTTCGCCAAAATGATGATCCCGCATCATCAGGGCGCGATCGACATGGCCGAAGTCGAACTGCGGTTCGGCAAGGATGAACGCCTGCGCCGGCTCGCCCAGGGAATCATCGTCGAACAGCGTCAGGAAATCGCGGTGATGCAGGGCATCTTATCCGAAGGCGGCGCGTTGCCGCCTCACACCGAACCGACCGCGACCGGTCACCCCCATCACGGAGACCGTCCATGAAGCGTTTCACCCTAACCGCCTGCGCCGCCTTGTGTTTCTCGGGCCCTGCGTTTGCACAGCAAGTGCCGAACGCGACCCCCGACGTCCCCGTCAGCGCGCACGACCGGTTCTACACTTCGGACCAGTTCTCCAACACCGTGTCGGTGATCGATCCGTCGACCAACACGCTGCTCGGCGTCATCAGGTTGGGCGACCAGACCCCCGCCAATCTCAGCCCGCTCTACAAGGGACAGCTGCTCGTCCACGGCATGGGCTTCTCGCCCGATCGCAAGACGCTGGCGGTAATATCGATCGGCTCGAACTCGGTGACGTTCATCGACACTGCGACCAATGCCGTGAAGCACACGACCTATGTGGGCCGATCGCCGCACGAAGCGTTCTTCCGCCCCGACGGTCGCGAAGTCTGGGTCGCGGTGCGCGGCGAGGATTATATCCAGGTGCTCGACGGTAAGACCTTCGCGCCGACCACGCGCATCCCCGTTCCTAATGGCCCCGGCATGACGATCTTTTCGCCAAACGGGAAATACGGTTACGTCTGTTCGAGCTTCTCGCCCGAGACAGTTGTGATCGACACCGCCTCGAAGAAGATCGTCGGTCGCGTCAAGCAGGCGAGCCCGTTCTGCCCTGACATCGCCGCGACGCCCGACGGTAAGCAGGTCTGGTTGACGCTCAAGGACGTCGGCAAGGTCATGGTGTTCGACGCCAAGCCACCCTTCGCAGTGCTCAAGACGTTCGATACCGGCGCGATCACCAACCACGTCAATATCGCCCGCAATAAGAATGGCCAGTTCGCCTTTGTGACGGTCGGCACCGAGAATGTCGTGAAGGTGTTCCGCACCACTGACTTCGTGCAGGTGGCGAGCATCCCGGTCGGCGCGCTCCCGCACGGCCTATGGCCGTCGGGCGACGGCACGCGGATGTATGTCGGGCTGGAGAACGCCGATGCGGTCGCGGCGATCGACACAGCAAGCAACACCGTCATCGCGACGATTCCAATCGGTCAGGGGCCGCAAGGCGTGGCATATGTTCCCGGCGCGGTGCCGGTAGGCGATGGCCGTGCAAACCTGGTGCCGCTCGCGCAGGCCGGCATGAAGATCCAGCTGACTCTATCCGGGACTGGGCGCAGCCAGGTCACGCTGTTCGATCAAGGCCAGGTCCAGATTTTGCAGGCGGCGGTTGCGGGCCTCAGCCCAAAGATGCCCTATGTCCTTGGATTATCCTCCCACGCTGACGGCAGCGGCGTGATCCAGCCTCTGGCGAAGTTCATGACCAATCCGGCGGGCGGCGCGATAGTAAACACGCTCGGACCGCTCCGCCAGATCGTCAGCGACGCGAAAGGCGACATGCGCCGTTACCTCGTCATTGCTCCGGGCGACCCGATGATGCCGGGCGCTGTCGTTCAGGTGCAAAAATGAGGATTCCGGTGAAACCTGCGCCCCGCTGTCCGTGTCCGGTATATTCGGCATGACGCTGGGCTAGGTCGACACGACGTCTCGAGAGTGTCGGAAAGCACTTGTTTGTCGCACAATGGTGATTACGACTGGGTTTTCTACATATCGGGCCGCTGAATGCCGACAATGGGAAGGAAAGCGGACTGGCTGCTTTAGAGAGGGCAGGTGCGCTCCACTACCTGGTGCACTTCCATTTCGTCGCAGCAGGATGCCTTTACGCCTAGCTCATTACAGGCCCCGATCCGGCGCCGCATCGGCCTTCCGTGCCTGCCCGCCTGATAGTGCTGGGGGTCGCCGTCGTGATCCACTCGATCATGTCGCAGCTGCTCTACGCCGGGCTGTTCGTCGCCATATCCGTGCCGGTTGAACAGTTTCGCCGCGGTGCGGAGCTGATGTCAGTACATGGCGCCCAACTCGCCGGAATGGGTCTGCGATGCGGCATGTTCTGGGTCAAAATCGAAGCCCGGCTTAAGCGAGACCGGTAGGACGAAGCGTTTGCTGCGTGCCGGCTGGTCAGCTTTCTCCAAACAACTCACGTTGCGCCTTGTCCAATTCCTCTGCGTAGCGGCGTCGCGCATAGCTCTCGGAGAGGATGCCGAGAACTGCCCCGTCGCTTCCAACTACCGCCAGTTCGTCCGCACCTTCGGTATCGAACGTAGTCATGACGCTTCTGATGTCTGAATCCGGCGTAAGGGCGAGACCCGTGTGGATCGCCAGCGACCCGATCGGTGCCTTCTGATCGACCTCTTCGGCAAATGCACTGGCAGTCTGTACGATACCGCCATAATTTTCGTGGTCATCGACTAGTAGGACCCGACTTGTGGAACCAAGCGGAAACGCCCGACGAAACTCGGCGATCGTCGTGTTGCACGGCGTAGCCCTTTCGACACGTCGCATCATCTTGCCCGCTGTAAGCGTTCTGACCCAGCCGACATCGCGGGCGCTTTTGATGGTTTCGCCCCGGAGATGCAGGCGCCACGTAGAAAAGGAATAGCCGAACAGCTCGCGGACGATGGTGGACGAGACCAGCGATGCTGCAATGGCCGCGCCGGCAAGGGAGAAGTCGTGGGTCGCCTCAAGGACTAGCATCGCCATCGTCATCGGTCCGCCAACTACGGCGACCGCTAATGCGGCCATCCCCACCAGGGCCGCATTGTGCGGGTCGATCACAGGCGATCCGACAATCCATTCGAGTGAACCAGCAAACAGGTGACCCAGCAGGCTGCCCAAGAACAAGGATGCGAAGAACAGGCCACCGCGGAAGCCAAAGCCAAGTGAGATGATGGAGGCCGCGCACTTGACGACGAAGATGGCGGCGAGGAAGCGCAGCGATACCTCGGCTTCAAGATTGAGGTGGAGGGCGCCGTGACCAGCAGAGAGAATTTGCGGCGTGAGCATCGCCAGAGGGATGAGCAGAAGACCGCCCAATATCGGCCGGCAAATCGAGGGTATCGGCAGTTTGCGTGTAGCTGCTTCCATCTCCGCAACAGCCCGCATCAGCAGTATACCAGCGCCAGCGGCACAGGCCCCAAGACCGGCGTAGAGAAGGTAGTGGAACGTCTCGATCTGTTCGCCTGCATTAGCCGCAACCAGATACGGTTGAGCACCAAACGCCTGCGCCACAAGGACACTCGCCAGGCACGCCGCAGCGACAGGTGCCAGCGCTGATATCGTATAGGCCCCGATTACGATCTCAAAGGCATAGAAGGCCCCAGCTAATGGAGCCCCGAATGCACCTGCGATGGCGGCGCCCGTTCCGGCGCCGACCAAGATGCGCAGATCGGACCTGCGTAACGCAAACCAGTTGCCGCTGAGCGAGGCGACGAGCCCTCCCAACTGCGCATACGCCGCCTCAAGCCCCACAGACGCACCGAAGCCGTTGGAAAGGATCGTTTGCCCGGAGATAACGAGGCTGTCGGACCATGACATGCGACCACCATGAAGGGCGTTCGCCTCTACAGCGTCGACCATCCGGCGCCGGCGAGCATGAGTAACCCAAGAGAAGAGTGCGAGGACGGCTCCACCAGCCGGCAGGGCAAGTAGAGCAAGGTAAGGGATCGTCGTGGCCGCACTCAGCCTTTCATCCGGCGACAAGGCATAAAGCAGATGCTGCATCGCCTGTGCGAGCGTACCCTGGACGACACTGAGCAATCCGGCTGCACTGCCGATCATGATGGCCAGCACGATGAGTGCAGCTTCGCTGGATCGAAAAGCTTTACGGAGCCACGATGGCGCCACCCGACCAGATCCAGGTGGACTAGCTGCGCTATCGATCAGTGGCGCTGAAGCCATGTCAGTCGGCGTCCTGCATCAAGGTTGCAAACAGGGCTGCGGCGAGAACGGCGCTCGAAAGCCACATCACAATCGACAGCGTCCAAGACGTCGCCAGTCCAGCTGCCGTGATTGTTGCAAGCAGTAGGACGATGAGAACGGGCATGGCTGCCCGCGAGTGGAAAAAACGCATGAAGCCGCCTACGCCTGCTACATCTGCGGTGCCACAACCTTCCGAGCCGCCCGGTACGCTTCCTCGCCACGGACGCCATTCAGTATCTTCGAACGCCTGCGGCTTGGCCATGCTGCCCATCAACAGTACCCGGCGATCAGTGCAGTGGCCAAGTCCACATCACTAGAGGCGTACCAACCAAGACCACCAGAACCGATAGTGGTGCGCCCAGCCGGGCGTAATCGCTGAAGCGGTAGCCCCCAGGACCAAAAACCAAGGTGTTACACTGATGCCCAATCGGCGTCAGGAAATCGCATCCTGCCCCGATAGCGGTCCCGATGAGGAAGGCTTCGGGGCGATATCCGAGGTCATGCGCGAACACCGCCGCGATTGGCGCCATCACCAAGACCGTCGCGGCATTGTTGAGAAACGGCGTCACAGCCATCGCCGCTACGAGGATCAGGGCGACCGCGCCCCATGGCGGCAAGGAGGCCGCCAGATGGGCAAGCGAGGTCGCGAGTACATCCGACGCGCCGGTGGTGCGCAGGGTTTCACTGACCGGAATGAGCGCGCCCAGCATGATGAGAATTGGCCATTCGACGCCATCATAGGCATCTCGCAGCGGTAGCGCTCCGGTCGCCATCATTAGACCGGCAGCGGCGAAGAAGGCGACGGCCACAGGCACATAGCCGGTCGCGGTTACGGTCATCGCCACCGCGAGGATGATAAGTGGTAGGAAGCGACGCTTCGAACTTCCCAGACGCAGGGCACGCTCTGCCAGCGGCAGCGTACCGAGGTCACGCATGCGTTCCGGCAAGAGTGTGAGGGGTCCTTGAAGAACAATGACATCGCCGGCGCGCAAGACGGTCTCGCTGAGCTGCTTGGTCAGCCGTTTGCCGGCGCGCGATACCGCGATGAGATTGACGCCATAGCGTTGCTGAAGCCGCAGTCGTCCAGCGGACTGGCGGACCAACACGGAGCCGGTGGTGATGACCGCCTCAATGACGCCAACCTCATCATCTTCGCTGCCTTCCGGTAGGTCACGATGCTGTCCGGCAAGTGCTAGGTGGTCACCCGCAATGACACGCTCAAGCGTATCCGGGTCACCGCCCAAGATCAGCGTGTCGCCGGCAGCCAGAAGGAACTCGGCCGTAATGCTCGTGCGCACATCGTCACGGACAACATTGGCGATCGTCACCTCATTATCATGACGGTCGATGAAGGACTCAACCGTTTCGCCGACAGCGGGCGATCCGTCTTGGATGGTCGCCTCAGTGACATAGTCCGTGATGTTTAGAGCTTCGCCCATGGTCGGCGCTGCGCGGCGTTCCCTGGGCAGGAGGCGGTAGCCGAAACGCAGGAAAATGAGGCCGACCACAAGCAGGCCCAGCCCCGTTGGCAGATAATCGAACATGCCGAACGGCTCACCGGTCATCTGCTCTCGTACTCTGCTGACAATAATATTCGGCGACGTACCAACGAGGGTCATCAACCCGCCAAGGAGCGAAGCGAACGACATCGGCATCAGGAACACCGAGGGGCTAGTGTCCGATTTCTTCGCCGTCTGCACGGCTGCCGGCATCAGCATAGCCAAGGCACCGACGTTCTTTACGAGCCCGGACGATACCCCGACTGCCGTAGTCAGCACCACGAGTTGCGACCGGACGCGTGTCACGCGCCGCGCCAGTATCCCGAGCGCGCTCTCGATTAGGCCGGAACGCTGCATTGCCGATGAGATCACCAGCGCCGATCCAACGATGATAACGATGTCATCGGAAAAGCCAGTAAATGCCGCTTTGGGCTTCACCAATCCCAGCGACAGCCCGGCAAGCAGGGCGATGATGGCCGTGACATCATAGCGAAATCGGCCCCAAAGAAAGAGGCCCATCATGCCAATCAGCAGGCCAATCGACATAAGTTGCGGCGTGGTCATGCAAGCAGAATCCGTAAAATGGCGATAGTCACGCCGGTTATTGCAGCCAAATCCCGACGAGTGCCGCCAAGACGGCAATCGCTAGGAAGCCGTTCACAGAGATCAGCAACCAAGCCGGCAGTCGCTGAGTGTCGGGCCGCGGTGGGGCGATAGGAATCATTTCACGCCAGACCGCTGCAACGAAGCAGAAGCCGCTGAACAGGATCAGGACGGTTGCGGTCGCACCGGCAAGCCAGCCGGGCACGATGTTCTCAAGCAATGCGCGGGCGCCAATTCCTGCGGCTAGAGCGGCAAGCCCGGTACGGACCCAGGCTGCGTAGGTGCGCTCCGCTGCCATGACTGTTCGATCGGCAGCAAGCTCCGTGCGCCGATCGGCGCTATCTGCTTGCTGCTTGGCGCTATGCTCCAACCGGTCCGCACCGTGAACGAATGGGCCGTTGAAATCACGGGTCAATGACAGTCGTTCGTTGGCCATGGATGATCAACGATACCCACACGCTTTCAGCACATCGAATGTTAAAAAGGATCATGCCGAATAAGTTATCGAGGTTAGCAGATCCCCCGCCTTCACAGGTGTCAAAACCGGCTGGTTGCGGCACGAAACCTTTCTCGAAAACGATCCAGACCGTGCGAAAACTCCAACCCCGAATGTAGCGTACTAATATAGCTGCGTGTCGGTTGCCAGGTGATTGGCTATCTTGCGTCGCAGCCATATCTGGCGACGTTATGTTTCGAGCATCACGTCTGTATCGGGGGCGGCGGTGAGTTTTCGCACGGTCTGGATCGAATTTCGGGAATGTCCGGGTTGGGCAGGAAAGCGGAACGGCGGCTTTCGGGAAGGTGCTGGCGATGGCCGACATTCTGTGGCGCTGCCTCCTTTTACAGGAGTATCTATCGTTACATTCACACGCTCGGCGGTCTGCTACGATCGAACTCCATTTTGAAGATTCCGTCAGACCTCAAAACATAGGTGCAATGATGCCAATCTTCCTGACTCTCTTTAAGCATGTCACGCCTTAGGGCGGATAGAGCATCATTGACGGATCGGTTCATGGTTCTCTCACCTTCCACCCCCTCAACAAGCTTACCGTTGCACACGACATCGTAGCGCCTCTGTATCCAGTCGTCATGAACTTCTGCCACGATCCATACTTCGGATACAGAAGCCGCTAGCATTGGAGCAATTGCGAGGGCGATGCTCTCCAGCTGACGGCTACTTTCCATTTCTGCATTTACCTCCGATGCCAGATTATATCAGCGTAATCGCTTTTGCGATCCATTTTACCGCGCTTGCCCATTGGCCGTAACTAGACAGCTTTACCAATCCCGAGCGCCCCGATTGCAACTCATGTCTGGAAAGTTCCCCATAATCCCACTGAACGAATGACTACTACCGGGACTCCGAATTACTAACCCGAGCGTCCGGGTGTGGGCGTGAACGGCCCTGCCGTTTTTAAGCGCCGACTAGCCCCGCCAGTGTCGGAAAACACATGATAGCCGACACCCCCGACCTGCGCTTTCACCGAACCATACCCACCTCCACCCATAATGATCGACAAACCCTATCGCTTTGGTAAAGTGTGCGAGAACGTACTTTCGAAGGTTTGTCGTACATGTTGGTCGGATATATGAGGGTGTCGTCAGCCGACGATCGTCAGACGGTCGACCTGCAACGTGACGCGCTGGTAGCAGCTGGCGTTGATCATCGGCATCTCCATACTGACAAGGCATCGGGCGCTCGCGACGATCGACCTGGGCTGAAAGCATGCCTCGACTATTTGAACGCGGGCGACACGCTGGTTGTGTGGAAGCTCGACCGGTTAGGACGTTCGCTGCCCCACCTGCTGACGATCGTCACCGACCTGAAGGCGCGCGGCATCGCGTTCCGATCGCTGACCGAGCAGATGGATACGACCACGCCGCACGGCGAGTTGCTGTTCTCGCTGTTCGGTGCATTGGCTCAGTATGAGCGTGCGCTGACGCGCGAACGAGTGATGGCGGGACTAGCCGCTGCCAAACGTCGAGGACGCCAAGGGGGGCGGCCACCTATGATCGACGCGGAAACGCTCGAACGGATCACCGCCGCACTGGATGGCGGAGCCAGCAAAGCTTCCGTCTGCCGGACCTTCAAGGTACCGCGCTCTACCCTGCTTGGCACGTTGGCGCGGATCGGTTGGGCCGCACCGGCAAAGGCCTAAGTTTTGCGACGGAGTGCCCAACGCTTTTGCTCACTCGTGCGCAAATGTCGCAAAAGTCTGTTGCATAACCCGTTGATTCCGATACAGTTATGCGACATGCTGATTGGCTACGCTCGTGTGTCCACCGATGACCAAGATCTCCGACTGCAACGCGCCGCGTTGAAGGATGCCGGATGCAAGCGGACGTTCGAGGAGAAGATCTCGGGCGCGAAGCGTGACCGGCCCGAATTGGTCAAGATGATCGAGCAGCTGCGCAACGAAGACACGGTCGTGGTGACGCGGCTCGATCGGCTGGCACGCTCCACCCGCGACCTGCTCGACATTGCCGAGAAGCTGAAGGATGTTGGAGCCGGCCTGCGCTCACTGGCCGAGCCCTGGGCAGATACGACTTCGCCAGCGGGCCGCATGGTGCTGACCGTATTTGCCGGCATTGCCGAGTTTGAGCGCGAGCTGATCCACCAACGCACTAGCAGTGGGCGGGTAGCGGCAAAGGCGAGGGGTGTACGCTTCGGACGCCCGCCCAAACTAACAACCGAACAGGTTGCCCTGGGCCAGCGACTGGTCGCTGAGGGAACCTCTGTGCGGGAAGCAGCCAAGCTGCTCAAATGCCACCACGCCACGCTCTACCGCGCGCTGACGGCCGCTGCGCCGGGACTTGTCTGATGCCGATCCGTCCCGAACACGTCTTTCTCTATCCGATCGACTGGCCACAGCTGTCGCAGCACGTTCGCTTCGGCAGGGCAAAGGGGCGGTGCGAGCATTGCGCACGGCCGCACGGGCAGCGGGTCTTCCACCTAGGCGACGGACGGTGGTGGGACAGGAGCCGCCTGTGCTGGCGCAACGGCAAGGGGCGGCGCGTGCGGCGCCCCGTGGAGAACATTCTCTCGAAAGGCCGCTGGACGCCGGTCGTCCTGGCCTGTGCGCATCTCGACCATGACCCCAGTGACAGTGCGCTGCACCGGCTCGCAGCGCTTTGCCAGCGCTGCCACATGATCCATGACGGTCCTGAGCATCGGCGCCGACGCTGGATGAACGCGCATTACCGGCGCGCTCTTGGCGACCTGTTCTACGGCCCATATCCCATGCTGGGAGGCGACTGGATCACGCACACGCCGATCAGCATGCGGGCTAATGCCCAGTCCTCGACTATTTAAGCATTCCAGCAAAATTATTGCTTCGCTGAACGCCTTTTGCGCGTCAACAACAACCTATGCATGTGTACGATATAATCCGTCCTTAGGACGGATTATATCGTACACAGCGTGAAACGTCAATTGGACGCATGCCCTAAAGATGCAGCCTTCTTGACTTTGCGGTAGCGTCCTATATGCTATGTCCTTAGGACATAGCATATAGGACGCTGCGTAAATGACGGAACGATTGCGCCCTTTTCAGCAACGCAAGCGGATGACGCAGCTTGCCGAGACCCTGTCCCGCGCGCTTATTCGACAGCCGAAGCCCGTCCTTTCTAATTATGATATTTTCCGCGAGCTCTGGGAGATATATCAGTCCGGCAGTGCTAAATATCTCCGGGGTGCGACACCAAGCCGTGACGTTTTTCGGCGAACACGCAGCCTGCTACGAAGCGAGGGTGTCATCCGCCAAGACAATGACTACGGCTCACACTGGCGGATCGTGGATCGCTCCGATGCACCAGCCGAAGATGTTATTTGTTCGGTTGATCCATTCTGCCACATTGCTCATCTATCTGCTTTGCAACGGTACGGCCTCTCTAATAGACGTCCCGAGAGCCTCTTTCTTGTCGAACCGATCCCGACTTTACGGCGTCAACTTGTACGTGAGCAAATGGAGGGTGATTATGGAGATAGCCTCGAAGATCCTGAGGCTGATATCGAACCAGCCAAGGCCGTAACCCATCCGGAGACCGTGCGCGGCCGGCCAGTTGCGATCGACACAACGAAGTTTGCCGGTGATCAGATCGCGATCAAGGGTAGCCTATCGAGGATCGCTACGATCGGGCAGACCTTTCTTGACACGCTTGATAGTCCCGACCGATGCGGAGGAATGTCGCATGTTCTCGACATCTGGACGGAGCATAGCCGAACCTACTGCGATGAAATTATTGAGCGGGTCGAGAGAGCCGAGAAGCCAATTTGGAAAGTCCGCGCTGGCTTTATATTAGAAGAACATATCGGCATTACCGATGCCCGAATATCTGCTTGGGCGCGTTTTGCGCAGCGGGGCTCAAGCCGCGTCCTTGATCCGGGCAAGCCATTTGCACCGCAATTTTCAGAGAAGTGGATGCTATCACTCAATGTCTAATAGCATAGAAGAAGGAAAACAGATTACCGTCAATATTGGTGAATGGATTGAAAAGGCAAGGCTCGATCCTCAAGCCTATCTCGAAAGGCAGGTAACCGAGATATTCTTGACTGCGCTGGCAATGACCAAACCTTTTTCTCACGAGATATTTCTCAAGGGCGGAATTTTAATGGGGGTAGTCTATAAAAGCCCTCGACAAACCGGCGATGTTGACTTCACCGCCATTAGCGAACCAAATATGGAAATGGCTGAAGCCTTAAAGGCGGCACTCAACGATGCCTTTCCTAGAGCGGCAGCTAAGCTCGGCTATCCTGACTTAATGTGTAACGTCCAATCATCGCGTTATGAGCCCAGCGCTAAGATGTTTGCTAAGGCGACCGGCCCCCTGCTCGCACTTCGTGTCGGCTATGCGAAGCGGGGTGCCCCGCAAGAGAGGCTCTTCCGGGCTGGCACCGCCTCGGACGTGCTGGACGTCGACATTGCGTTTCGCGAGCCTGTGAACGCAATTCAGATTGTTCAGCTTGGCGAGGGAGTGACAATCCGAGCTTATTCGTTGCTTGATTTGATAGCGGAGAAACTACGGGCGTTGCTCCAACAGCCCAAGCGTAATCGAAATCGCCGCCAGGATGTGTATGATATTGCGTCATTACTGGAAAAGTTTTCACTTGATGAAAGTGAGAAAACTGACCTGCTCGCTTTCCTACACGAAAAGTGCCGCGCACGTGATATAAATCCTGATCGCGATGCGCTTGGGCAGCTTGCCGTCAGGGATCGGGCCAAAAAGGACTGGAATACGCTTGGGCTAGAGCTTGAGGAGCTTCCAGATTTTGACCATTGCTTTGACATCGTTAATGAATTTTATCGCTCCCTCCCTTGGAATTGAGCCACTGGCCGAACCCAGCGTCGGTAAACTCGGTGGTAGGCGAAACACGGCATATTTGTCTTAATGTACCAAACAGGGCTCGACTAAGAAGATAAATTGAGCGAGTTTTAACTCGGGGGAGTAGTAGAGCATGTGGAGTGATCGCGAAAGCGCTGAGGATTTCCTGAATTTTACAGAACTAGCGGACCAGATTGGTGCGCTTGCGACGACCAAGGAAATGCTCCCTCTCTCGATCGGCGTGTTCGGAACTTGGGGCACCGGAAAATCGACAGTGCTCAGGCTTGTCAGAGGCAAGCTGGAAAGCGGCGAGACACCGCCTCTCTTCATCGACTTTGATGCCTGGCTTTACCAAGGCTTTGACGATTCTAAAGCCGCGTTGATGGAGGTGGTCGCCGACACCCTGCTTAAAGCCGCTAAAAACGATGAAAAGCTGGTGGAAAAGATCAAGCGGTTCGCGTCACGCGTGAACTATTTCCGTGCAATCAGCATGGCCGCTGACTTTGGCATTGGGATGGCGTTCGGGGTCCCGCCAGGGCTGCTGACTAAGGCGGGTTCGGCAATCTCGTCGCTCGTCTCAGGTGGCGGCGGGGGCGACGAGGCCAAGGACCTGAAGGGTGTGGCAAAGGACGCACAAGAGGGCTGGTCGAAGCTAATTAAACCCGAGGAGGCAAAAACGCCGCCAAAGGAGATAGCTGCGTTCCGCAAGGAGTTCGGCGAGATTCTAGACGAACTCGGCCGTCCTCTGATTGTCTTCGTCGACAATCTTGACCGTTGCCTGCCGGATGTTGCGATTGGCACGTTGGAAGCCATCCGCCTTTTCCTCTTCCTGCCCGGCACCGCCTTCGTAGTCGCTGCAGACGAAGACATGATCCGCCATTCCGTGGCGAGGCACTTCAGTGATCCAAACGCGAAGCACGTTCACGACTACCTCGACAAGGTCATACAGGTGCCATTCCGGGTCCCCCGCGTCGGCGTCGATGATGTGCGCGCTTATATGTACTCTCTATTTACCCAGAAGCTTGCGCCCACTGCGCTTGGCAACGTTCAGGCGGTATTGCTCGAAGCATTGCAGAATGCATGGGACGGGGCAAGTTTCACCGCCGACCAAATTGATGGTGTTGCTGGCCGTCCCGCCGGACTTCTTGAGATGCTCGGAACCGCCGACGGGCTAGCGCCGACCCTCACCACGGCGGACAAGATCGATGGCAACCCGCGCATCATCAAGCGCCTGCTCAACGCAGTGATGCTACGCAGATCGCTCGCAGCTACGAGGAAGATGAAGATCGACCTTGGGACTTTGGCGAAGCTCGCAATCTTTGAGCGCGGCACCGACGCCGACGCGACCCAGGCGCTTTACACGATGGTCATGGCCGGCGAAGAAGGCGCTGACCTCCAGCTCAGGGCCACCGAGGATCTGGGCGATGGCGTCAAGCGCCCGAATGCTCCAGCGGCATGGAAGGCGCACGAAGCGTTCATTGAGGAATGGCGCCGGCTGGAACCTCGCTTCGACGATCCAAAGGCATTGCAGCCAGCGCTGTTCCTCAGCCGCGACGTGATGGCCTCACCGGCCAGCTCTAGGACGAATGACAGCGTCGGAGCGGCCGTGAAGGCGCTCCTTAGTGTGACCAGCATAAACTCGCCGGCCGCTACCGACGTAATCGACCGTCTGAACGTCGACGAGCGCGTCGCTACGATGGCGGGGATGGTCGCGAGCCTGCGCGAGGGCGATTGGACCAGCAAGCTGCCCGGCATCCAAGGAGCTATACTGCTGGGCGAAAAGTCAGAAGGCGGGAAGCGCCAATTGCAGGCGCTGATTGATGACGTCCCGCAGGATACAATTAATTCAGGGGTAAAGTTCGCCTTACGGGGCAAGGGGTATTTAGGGGGCAAGTAGATGGGCACATCACAGTCTAAGCCATCGACGCCAGGCGGTTCACCGCTGGTCGCGCCTTGGGCGGATCAGGATCCGCCTGCGCCCGATCAACCGCAACCCGCGCTCGCTGTGCCAGACGTCCTACCGGCAGCGCCCCTGTCAGGAATGCGACGGGCGCTTAGAGAATACATGGGCACTGGCGACCCAGCAGCCGGCCGTCGTGCGCTTGGCCGGTATGCCCGGGCCATGGGGGGGCCGCGGGCGTCAGCCCGCCACGCACGGGCAGCACGAACGGGCGGCGCCGCCCTGTCGGCCCTAGCATCCGTCGCACGGGCGAACGGCGCGGCAGTTGTAGTCGCAGGATTCGACCTCGGAACCCTCGCAGGCCGGCCGCTAGAAGAGGCGATTACCGCAATTGTCGACCAATTCTGTCCACCGGGCATCCTCGACGAGGACGTGGTTCGATCAGCTATGGCCGAAGCGCTCTTCGAGGCTCTTGGTGATCAACCAGTATTCGACCTGAACGCTGTGACAGACCACGTGGTGGTCGTG
Source organism: Sphingomonas sp. OK281 (assembly GCF_900115295.1). Taxonomy (GTDB): domain Bacteria; phylum Pseudomonadota; class Alphaproteobacteria; order Sphingomonadales; family Sphingomonadaceae; genus Sphingomonas. The sequence continues at coordinate 31,594 of NZ_FOVZ01000011.1, forward strand.
GCAACGGTCTGCTTCGTCGCCGAACTAGTTTTTGCAGCGGTTGCGTCGGAGCAAGGGAAGTCAGCCGAGAACGTACCGCCCGCGGTGGCGGTCCAGCGCGAGAACGCCTTACGTGACCTGGTCCGCGCAGCTGCAGACGAGATCGCGACGCCGATCATCCAGCGGACCGGAGGGGCGTTGGCCCCAGCTGGTCTCGACGGGATCGTCGCCGAGATAACAAGCGCCGTTTATGGGGAAATGACCCGATGGTAGACCTCGCCATTCGGGCAACGCCCGTCAACGCCGATGCCGTTGCGGCGCACCGTCAGCCTAACATGATCGGTGTCCACCTGTTCGCCGGCGGGACACCAGACCTGCCGGGTCTGGGTGCAACGCTAGTCGACCGCGTGCGCAAACAAATTCCCAACGCACCAAGCGCGGCGGCTTGGGACTTCATGTCGATTGCAATGTCGGTGTTCGCAGCCGACCGGTTCGTTGTACGATCAGGATCGGCAAATGGCTGGACGCGCGTCATCGGGCTCGACGTTGCCGTTGTTGATCCGACTCCATGGACTGCTCAGGCGACGGAGCTGGCCGAAGCCCTTCGGTTTCTCACTGGCGACGTGTGGCACCTCACCTTCCGCGCCGGCGGGCTTGCGTGCCCGCACGTCCAGGGTCGGCTTCACGATCGCGACACGGTGTGCCTCTTCTCGGGCGGGCTAGACAGCTTTCTCGGCGCACTCGCGGCGCTGAACGGCGGTGCCCGCCCGCTTCTTGTCAGCCAAGGATCGACTAAGGAGATCGGACCGCAGGAGCGACTGGCTGCTGCATTGGGACTCGAGGCGCACCGCTTCGAAGGTCGGGTGGCCGAGCGATGGCACCAACCATATGAAGGCTCGACCCGCGCTCGGTCGATCCTGTTCTTCGCCTACGGGGCGCTTGCCGCGACAGGCTGCGGGATCCGTGAGGTGCTAGTCCCGGAAAACGCACTGATTGCGATCAATCCGCCGTTTACGGACAGGCGGATGGGATCGCTCAGCACACGCACGACCCATCCACACTTCATGACTCTATTAAATGAGGTCTGGGCGGCGACTGGCGTTCAGGCGGAGTTGCGCAATCCATTTTTCGCGACCACCAAGGGCGAAATGCTAGCCCAAGGTCACCACCCACGACTGGCCGATCTCGCTGCCGAGACTTATTCCTGCGGCAAGGGCAAACGCGCAAACGGTCAATGCGGAAGGTGCGTGCCATGCTTGATCAGGCGGGCGTCGTTCCATAACGCAATGATGCACGACGGAACATTTTACTTAAATGAGCTACGAGCCAGCTCGCGCAACGACGACGTCTTAGCAGCGAGACATGCCGTGGCCGCACATGGTAGTAATAGTCCAAGCGAGTTCGGCCGGTGGGTTGCTCGGGCCGGCCCGCTCCCCGCGGACGCTGCAGCACGGGCACTCACGATTAACGCCGTCGGCCGCGGGTTAGCCGAGCTCGGCACCATGTTTGGCACGGTGCGATGGCGCTAATCGACTTCCACTGCCATCTCGACCTCTATCCCGATCCAGCAGCGACCGCCCGCAAGGCTGCCGACGACGGCGTATACGTCCTGTCAGTAACGACGACGCCGAGCGCGTTCGCCGGAACTTCGGCGCTCGCACCTGAGGGCGGCAGGATTCGCACCGCACTCGGTTTACACCCGGAACTGGCAGCCACCCGTCGACACGAACTAAGTCTCTTTCACGACTTACTGCCTACCACCGAATACGTCGGTGAGGTTGGCCTCGACGGCTCGAAGCCCCACCGTGACACACTGACAACGCAGGCCGAAGTTCTACATGAGATCCTCGACGCCTGCGCCGCAGCCGGAGGCCGCATTATCTCCCTCCACAGCCGCGGCGCCGTCGAGATGCTGCTCGACATGTTGGAGTTCGAGCCACTTGCCGGGACATTCGTGCTTCACTGGTTTTCAGCAAAACGCCCGATAATCGAACGCGCAAACAGCCTTGGATGCTGGTTTTCGGTTGGGTCGGGCATGATGGCCAGTAGGTCCGGACGCGATGCCGTAGACGCAATGCCAATCGACCGTTTGCTGCCTGAGACCGACGGACCGTTTGGCATGGCGGAAGGCATTCCGCTCGCCCCTGGCGGTGGCGGTTCGGTCTACCGTGATCTTGCCCGGCTGAAGGGGATCTCCACTAACAGCATTGAGCGCCTAATGACCGAGAATTTCCGAAGATTGGTTGCGCCCGCTCAGCTGTAATTACCAAACGGAGAGTCGAAGGTCCTTACATCGAGCGGTTGTGACGCTCACGTCGGCCATTAGCCGGGGCCAAAAGGTAGACCTTTTTACCTCAGCTTAGCGGAAGCCAGCATTCCAGCCAGCCTCATGCGCTTCCTGTCCGGCTTTGGTGACCAGAAAGCCCTCCGTGCCATACGTCTCGCACGTCGAGGGAATGATCCACCCTTTCGCAACTAGCGCGGCCTCGGTGCCGGCCCCAATACCCGGCCATTGGCTGCGGTCCTCTACGCTGTCGAGGCAAAGCGCCTTCAGCACCTTGAACTCGCGCCGTGAGGGTAGGTCCGACATCGTGTTTTCCTAGTTGCGCCAAGCCTGGCGTAGCTCCTGATCGAACCAACTCTCGGCATCCTCCAGCGGGCCGAGCGTAGAGCGGAACTGAAAATACGCTGCTCCGCCCCGGCCTAAGACCCAGCGGTGAAACGCGCTGAACGAAGGCATCTCGACCGAGCCAGGCCCTACACCGTGAGCGGTCGCCCACTCGTGTGTGAGTTGTCGGATTGCCCGCTCGGCCTCCGGCCTCTTCACCGTCCCCGGCTTACCTCGCACCTTAGCGCGCCTCCCGGACATAGCGGATATGCATGCAGCCGTTCTGACATGAGGTTTCAACACCTGCAAACTCGAAGAAGTAGGGTAGGGTGCCAATGTCACAACCGTTCGGTTTTGACACCGCCGCTAGAAGCAGATTGCAGGTTAAGTGAGACGCTTGATCCAATCGGACCGCATTGCCACATGTTTAAGAAGGGAATGGAGCCTCCCTTGTAACCGCACTGATGCTGATGGCCCCTGCTAGTCGCCCAATAGGTGCAGGGGAGTAACGTGCGTGGAGTTCCTGTTTGTTTTTCTGGGTTCGGGCATCGGCGGAATGCTGCGTCACGGTGTCGGTCGCGCCGCCCTCGCACTGTTCGGCCCATCGTTTCCGTACGGCACGATAGCGATCAACATCGTTGGATCGTTTGCAATGGGCATCGTTGCGGGCTGGTTCACCGCTCGGAGCGGTGCCGATCAAAGCCTGCGCCTGTTCCTGACGACCGGCGTCATCGGTGGCTTCACCACCTATTCGACGTTTAGCCTCGACTATGCCCTTCTGTGGAAGGGTGGCCATGCCCTGTCCGCGATCCTGTATGTGAGCGGCTCGCTGGTCGTCGGCATCGGCGCGCTTTTCGTCGGCCTCGCGCTGTCGCGCTTCTTGTAATGCGTGATCGACCCTAGCGATCTAGCCGATCGGGATCGACGCGGGCGCACCGGTGTCGGGCTGTTCCCACGGCACCACGCAACGCCGGATGATGTCGGCAAGTCGACGATAGGTCGCCTCCCTCGGGGACGACGATCGCCACACCATCGTCAGGTCGCGCACCGGCGCCCGCCTCGCCAGCGGTCGTGCAACGATCAGCTTCTCGCGTAGCACGTCCGACCGGACATACAGCGCGGGGAGGAGCGACAGGCCCATGCCGGTCGTCACCATGAGACGCAGCGTGTCGAGCGTGGTGCCGGCATAATCGTCGACCTCGATCGCGCCGAAGTCGGTGCATAGCGAAGCGATCTGGTCGTGCAGCCGCGGCGAACGGTCCATAGCTAGAACTGTCTCTCCGGCTAGATCCTCGGGCCGCACCACTTCGCATTGGGCAAGCCGGTGGTCGCTCGGCATGACGAGGTGCAGCGGCTCCCGGATCAACCGGGCGGAGCTGAAATCTGGCTGGCTTGGTCCGTGAGGCAAAAGGAGCACGTCATGCGTGCCGTCCGACAGTTTCCCCGGCAGGCTTTCCAGCCTGTCCTCGCGCACGACGATCCGCAAATCAGGGAATGTCTCGCGTAGCGCCGGCATTGCTAGCGACAGGACATAGCCCCCCACCGTTTGGAGCACGCCCATCTGGAGCGTCCCCTGTAATGCGGCCGGATCATCGCGTCGCGCGATCTCTCGAATATCCTCGATCTCGGCAAGCACGAAGCGCGCACGCCGGGCAATCTCGGCACCGACCGGCGTCAGCACGACGCGCGCACGCGTGCGTTCGACTAATTGCGTGTTCAGACGGCCCTCCAGCTCCTTCAACTGCATGCTGAGCGTGGGCTGGGTGACACGACACTGATCGGCCGCTCGGCTAAAGCTAAGCGTGTCGGCGACGGCCACGAGGTAGCGCAGCTGTTGGATGCGAGGCATCACCAACCTTATAGCCAACCTCTATAAGCGGCAATGTAACTTCCGATTTTCTCATGATGAACGGGCCTGCTAGGAATAGGCAGCCTACGGCGATCAGCATTCCAACCGTCGTGTCGACAACTTCTCATCATTGATCCGCACGTCCTGCCGGCGGTGCCGATACCGCAAAGGCAGGATTGCGCATGGCTGCTCATCATCAGACAGGTGCCCAAGTACGCTTCGCCTTCCTTCGCAGCGAGGCTGCTGGTGGCCTGCTGCTCATGGGCGCTGCGGCGCTGGCGATGATTGCGGCCAACTTGCCCGGAACGCACGCTTACCACGACGTTCTGCACGTGGTCGTTGGGCCGACATTATCTGACCAGCTAGGCCCAATGACGCCGCACCTTTGGATCAACGACGGCTTCATGGCCCTATTCTTCCTGCTGGTAGGTCTCGAACTGAAGCGCGAGCTTCTAGAGGGCAGGCTGTCGCGCTGGTCCGACCGGACGATGCCTGCCGTAGCTGCCGCAGCCGGCATGGCTATCCCGGCGCTGATCTATCTGCTCGTAGCATGGTCCGATCCGTTGTTGCACGGCGGATGGGCGATCCCCGCGGCAACCGATATCGCCTTTGCGTTGGGCGTACTGGCGCTGCTCGGCAACCGGGTGCCGGCCTCGCTGAAACTATTCCTCATGTCGGTCGCGATCGTCGATGATCTCGGCGCAGTCGCTATTATCGCGCTGTTCTATACGGCGTCGATCGACGCGCTGGCGATCACCGCTGCCGCGGGGATCTTCGGGGTCATGCACCTGCTCCGCTGGCGGGGTGTGAACGCGCTGACGCCCTATCTCATCTTGGCGGCGCTGCTCTGGTACGCGGTGCTACTCTCCGGCGTCCATGCAACGATCGCGGGCGTCCTCGCCGCAACCGCCATCCCGCTTCGCGCGAGCGGCGACGGGGACGCGGGCGCACCGCTGCACCGTCTCGAGCACGCCTTGGCACCACTGGTGGGGCTGCTGATCGTCCCGCTGTTTGGGTTCGCCAATGCCGGCGTCTCGCTGGACGATATCGGGTGGCAGACGATTATCGCTCCCTTGCCGTTGGGCGTCGCTGCCGGCCTGTTTCTTGGCAAGCAGCTCGGCATCTTCGGCGCATTGCAGATCGGGAGGCAGCTGAGGCTGTTCGGCGCTCTGCCGGGCGCCAGCGTCATGCAGACGTACGGCGTCGTTCTGCTGTGCGGCATTGGCTTCACGATGAGCCTGTTCATCGGTGCCCTTGCATTCCCGGCATCTCCGCATCTCGCGGAGGAAGCGAAGATCGGTATCCTGCTAGGATCGATGATGTCTGCGCTCGCCGGATATGGCGTTCTGCGGTTCGCCCGGCCCAAGGCCTCCCCGGCGTCGACGATCTAGCTGCCAGCGCCCGACTGACCACCGCCACCAAGCCTTCATCATTCTACCCGCTGTTGCGGATACCCAAGGACGCCTGCCATTTCCCGCGAACATGTTCCCGTCGCGATCAAGTCGCTGCCATGGTCGATGCTTCTCGCCGTCTGCATCGTCATGTCTGCAAGTCTGCTCACCCTCTACTCTGCGGCAAACGGAAGCATGACACCGTGGGCATTCAATCAGGGTCTCAGGTTCGGCTTCCTGTTCGTGGTCATGCTGCTGGTGTCGTTCGTCCCGGTGTCGTTCTGGCGCGATTATTCGCTGCCCTTCTATGGCGTCACGCTCGGGCTGCTGCTGATCGTCGAGCTGTTCGGCAAGATCGGGATGGGTGCGCAGCGCTGGATCGATCTCGGGATCATCCGCCTGCAACCCTCCGAGTTCATGAAGATCGCTATCGTGCTTTCACTGGCGAGCTATTTCGACCGTGTGCCCCCCGGGTTCATCCGCCGCCCCATGACGCTGCTGCCACCTGTCGTGATGATCGGTCTGCCGGTCGTGCTCGTCCTGCTACAACCCGATCTGGGCACCGCGATGATGATCGCGCTCGCCGGCACCGCCATCCTCTTTCTTGCCGGCATCCCGCTACGCTGGTTCGTGGGGGGAGGGCTGGCATTCGCCTGCGCGCTTCCCGTCGTCGTGAACAACCTACTCCACGACTATCAGCGACACCGGGTGCTGATCTTTCTTGATCCCGAAAGCGATCCGCTCGGCACGGGATACCATATCGCGCAGTCAAAAATCGCGATCGGATCAAGCGGTATCTGGGGCAAGGGCTTCATGCAGGGCACACAGAGCCACCTCGCCTATCTGCCTGAACCGCATACCGACTTCATCCTTGCGACGATGATGGAGGAATGGGGCCTGGTCGGCGGGGTCGTGATCCTGCTGGCCTATGCGTGGATCATTCGCTGGGCGAGCGGGGTTGCCATGCGCGCAACCGATCGCTTCGTAAAACTCGCTGCGATTGGGCTGTCCTTCACAATCTCGCTGTACGTCGGGATCAACATGGCGATGGTGCTGGGTCTGGCTCCGGTCGTCGGCATCCCGCTGCCGCTTCTGTCCTACGGTGGATCGGCAATGATGACGGTGCTTATCCTGCTCGGCATTCTCATGTCATTCGACAGGGCCGAACGGAAAAACGGGGCGTCGGCAACACTGGGCCTTTCGTCGCTGAGGTATTCCTGATCGCCGTCGATTGCCGGCAATCGAGTGAGGCGATCGTTCCAGCAAGGGTTCCCTGAGCCTATATATCGTTTATGCTGGATATATGGAAAACGATTCGGCAATCGCAGCATTGGGTGCACTCGCGCAAGGCACACGCCTCGACGTGTTCCGCCTGCTCGTGCGGCACGAACCGGACGGTCTGGCAGCAGGTGAAATCGCCCGCCAGCTCGACGTGCCGCAGAACACCATGTCCGCGCACCTCGGCATTCTGGCCCGCGGCGGACTGGTCCTGTCCGAACGGCATAGCCGATCGATTATCTACCGTGCCAATCTAGACGGGCTGCGCGCGCTGACGCTGTTCCTCGTCAAGGATTGCTGCGCCGGCTCGCCCGAGCTGTGCGCGCCGCTCTTAGCCGAACTCACCCCCTGCTGCTGAAAGGACGCCTCGTGGCCGTCGATATCGTGATCTACCACAACCCCGAGTGCGGCACGTCTCGCAACACGCTGGCGATGATCCGCAATGCCGGCATCGAGCCCCATGTGGTCGAATATCTGAAAACGCCGCCCTCGCGCGCGCTGCTAGGCGAGCTGATCAATCGCGCCGGGATTACGCCCCGCGATTTGCTGCGCGAGAAGGGGACGCCCTATGCGGAACTGGGCCTTGGTGACGAAGCGCTGTCAGACGACACGCTGGTGGACGCAATGATGGCGCATCCGGTCCTCATTAACCGGCCGCTAGTCGTCTCGCCGCTCGGCGTGAAGCTGTGCCGACCGTCCGAAGCAGTCCTGGATCTGCTGCCTGAGGCCCAACAGGGCGCGTTTGCCAAGGAAGACGGCGAACGGGTTGTTGATGCCTCGGGTGAGCGCATCGCCTGATGCTGCTCGCGCTCACTATCTTCGTCATCACGATCGCCCTCGTCATTTGGCAACCCAAAGGCCTCGGCATTGGGTGGAGCGCGCTGGGCGGCGCGGCGGTCGCGCTGCTCGTTGGGGTCGTCTCACTCTCCGACGTACCTGTGGTGTGGGGGATCGTCTGGAATGCGACCGCGACGTTCGTCGCGATCATCATCGTCAGCCTTTTGCTCGACGAAGCCGGATTCTTTGAATGGGCGGCGCTTCACGTTGCCCGCTGGGGCGGGGGGCATGGTCGCAGGCTGCTCGTGCTGATCGTCCTGCTCGGCGCGGCGGTATCGGCGCTGTTCGCCAATGATGGCGCGGCGCTGATCCTGACGCCGATCGTCATCGCGATGCTGCGCGCGCTGGGATACAAGGACAAGGCGACGCTGGCGTTCGTGATGGCTGCGGGGTTCATCGCCGATACCGCCAGTCTGCCGCTGATCGTCTCCAACCTCGTCAATATCGTGTCGGCCGACTTCTTCCGGATCGGCTTTGCCGATTATGCCTCGGTGATGGTGCCGGTCGATCTGGCGTCGATCGCCGCGACGCTGGTCGCGCTGTTGCTGTTCTTCCGGCGCGACATACCGGGCAGCTATGATGTGGCTCAGCTCCGCACGCCCGCTGACGCGATCCGCGATCCTGCCACGTTCAAGGCGGGCTGGGTCGTTCTCGCCCTGCTGCTCGCCGGCTTCTTCCTGCTCGAACCTATCGGCGTGCCGGTCAGCGCCGTTGCCGCTGCCGGCGCGGTCCTCCTGCTGGTCATCGCCGCGCGCGGCCACGTCATCCAGACGCGCAAAGTGCTGGCCGGCGCGCCGTGGCAGGTCGTGATCTTCTCGCTTGGCATGTACCTGGTCGTCTATGGCCTGCGAAATGCTGGACTGACCGACTACCTTGCCGGCCTGCTCGATCGCACCGCGCAAGGCGGCGTTTGGGGCGCGGCATTCGGGACCGGGATCATTGCCGCGCTGCTGTCGTCGGTGATGAACAACATGCCGACCGTCTTGGTGGGGGCGCTGTCGATCGACGCGACCCACGCCACGGGCGCGATCAAGGAAGCGATGATCTACGCCAACGTGATCGGCTGCGACCTCGGGCCGAAGATCACGCCGATCGGCTCGCTCGCGACGCTGCTCTGGCTGCATGTTCTCGGACAAAAGGGCATCCGGATCGGCTGGGGCTATTACTTCAAAGTTGGCGCGACACTGACGATCCCGGTGCTGCTGGTAACGCTCGCGGCACTCGCGATCAGGATCAGCATAGTATGACGGCACTCGTCTACCTTGCCGCGTCGCTTGCGGAAATCGCGGGCTGCTTTGCCTTTTGGGCATGGTTGCGGCTGGACAAATCGCCCCTGTGGCTGGCTCCGGGCGTGGTCTCGCTAATGCTGTTCGCCTGGCTGCTGACACGTGTGGATAGCGACGCAGCAGGGAGGGCCTATGCTGCCTATGGCGGCGTATATATCTGCGCATCGCTGGTCTGGCTGTGGGCTGTCGAAGGGGTGAGGCCCGATCGCTGGGATGCTGGTGGAGCGGCGCTCTGCCTGATCGGCACCTGTATTATTCTGCTTGGCCCAAGGACCGCCTGATGCCGCTCCGCAATCTCTCCGATCCTGATAATCTGCCCGCGCTCGATCGGCGCTATGCGCTCGATCGTCCTGCCCTTGGGCTGGGCGCTGGTGATCCACCTCCACGGATCCTGCTGCTCTACGGATCCCTGCGGGAGCGGTCCTTCTCGCGGCTGTGCGTCGAAGAAGCTGCTCGCCTGCTACAATTCTTCGGCTGCGAAACGCGGATCTTCGATCCTTCGACCCTGCCGCTACCCGATCAGGTGACGGGGGACGATCACCCGGCCGTCCACGAGTTGCGCGAACTGTCGATGTGGTCGGAGGGGCATGTGTGGTGCAGCCCTGAACGACACGGCCAGATTACCGGCATCATGAAGCTGCAAGTCGATCACCTGCCGCTGTCGATGGGTGGGATGCGCCCGACGCAGGGCCGCACGCTCGCCGTCATGCAGGTGTCGGCGGGGTCGCAGTCGTTCAACAGCGTGAACACGCTGCGCGTCCTCGGCCGCTGGATGCGAATGGTGACGATCCCCAACCAATCCAGCGTCGCGAAGGCGTTTGCCGAGTTCGACGAAAGCGATCGAATGAAGCCTTCGGCCTACTATGATCGGATCGTGGATGTGATGGAGGAATTGGTACGCTTCACGATCCTGCTACGCCCGCACACCGCCCAACTGGTCGATCGCTATTCCGAACGAAAGGAGGCAGGCGTGCCGATCGATAGCGCCACGGACCTTTCGAGCATCGCAACCTCACCAACGTATCGGAAAGGCGAGTAAAGTCCGCTTAGTGTGGCAAACCGCTCCTGCGACATTGTGCATCACGAAGTGTGCTTCTAGATGCATCCAATGAAACGCCGGGCTCGCCCACTCTCCAAGATATTGCATTCCATGGCGTTTTTCGTCCTGGCAGTGATGTTGCTGGTCCGGCTTGGTCCGCTCTGCGAGACGATGGCGATGGCCGCGCCTCCGGCTGCGTCCGCGATGATGGACTGCGCCAGCAAATCAGCAGGCGCTCCCGTCAAAAAGGCGCCTGCGTCGGCCTGCGCCATACCGTGCGTTGCAGTTGCCGGCGAAACCGTCGAACATATCGAGCTGGTTCCGTCCTCCCGTCTATCGCCATGGCCGGCTCCACAGACGGGCCTTTTAGGCATGGCATACGCTCCGGCCACACCCCCTCCGCAAACCGTGTGAAATTGAACACCATCACACGTAAATTTCGGAGAATATCATGACCAAGTTCAAGCTCATCAGCGCTGCCTTCGCCCTCACCCTGTCGACTGGCGCATTCGCCGCTGTCGCCAATTGCTGCGCCGACATGGCGTGCTGCAAGGACGGTGCGGACTGCTGCAAGGATGGCGCAAAAGCCAAGGCTGCGGACTGCTGCGATCATGCCAAGGGCGGCATGAAGCACGGCTAAAGCTGGATAGGGGCGGGCAACCGCCCCTATTTTTCTAGTCTACGTCTACTCGGCGCGGCACGCCGTCCCGCCACGGTCGCTGCGACGAGCGGAGAGTTACCCTCAGGGTTGAGGCTCTTCCCCGAACCGCATCCATCGTTCGTTCCATCTCGCGCGCAATTACCGCCAGCGTCTGCCTGGCCTCGATACGCCGACGAAGCTCGACGTCATCATCATCGGTCCAGGACGTTCCACGTCGAGCGGTCAGCCCAATACCTCCTCAATCAGGAGCAATCCCAGAAACCCGATGAAGAACATCGCGCTGATAAGCGGGGTGTCAGGCTTCTCGTGCGCTTCGACCAACAGTTCTTCCGTCACGAGATAGAGCAGCGCCATCAGACCGAAACTGAGAAACCCGGCGATGACGACGGGCGGAAACGTCGCAACGGGCGTCGCTATCGCTGCACCGATCGGCAGCAACAACGCGATCCCCATCGTAATCGCGATGATCCGCGCCTTGGACTTGATCGTCTCGCCCAACTCGGTCGTCACGGTCAGTCCGAGAAACAGCACCTCCAGCGTCAACGCGATCGTCAGCAACACCCCGGCCTTCCCGCCAGCGACGAACGCCAACCCGAGAACAAGCCCGTCGATCAGGATATCCACTGCGACCGCGCCCAACATGGCGATCGGTCCACTGGCGCGACCCTCAAGGGCTTTGAGTGACAGCATCACGACTATGCCAAGCGCGCCGCCTGTGAATGTCGCGATCGGTGAACCTTCGTGCATCACCTGGGGCAGGATCTCGGCTGCCGCTGCGGCGAACACGACGCCTGCCGCCAAGTGCTGCATAGCGCTTACGAAGGCATCGCTTGGCCGTCTCGATACCGCGAATAGCGAGCCGATCAGTACGGCAACGACGGGAATGAGAGTGAAGGCAACGGCCTGCATAGCTTAAGCCCTCACGCTGTCATGAGCCAAAGGCGGCAGTTCGATATGTCCCCCTGATGGAGCTGGCAGCTCGCGCCGTCCGAAACGAGCGTAGAGCGTCGGCAGCACGAACAAGGTAAGCAGGGTTGCGGATATCAGGCCACCAATCACGACGGTCGCCAGCGGCTTTTGCACCTCGGCTCCCGCCCCATGCCCAAGCGCCATCGGCACAAAGCCAAGCGACGCAACGAGGGCTGTCATCGCAACCGGCCGGAGCCGCGCCAGAGCGCCTTGGTGCGCCGCTATCGCACGATCCATGCCTTGCCGCATCAGATCATGGATGGACGACACCATGACCAGCCCGTTGAGGACCGCGACCCCTGATAGTGCGATGAAGCCGACTGCCGCTGAAATGGAGAACGGCATGCCTCTTAGCACCAGCGCAAGGATGCCTCCGACCAGAGCCAGCGGAACGCCGGTAAACACGATCAGCGCATCCCTGACGGAGCCAAGCGCGCCGTAGAGCAGGAACATGATGACCACGAAGCAGATCGGCACCACAATGCTGAGCCGATCGCGGGCAGATGCCAGGTTCTCGAACTGACCGCCCCATTCGAGGTACGTGCCGGCTGGCAATTTCACCTGCGCGTCGATGGCTGACCGGGCATCAGCCACAACGCCGGCCACATCCCGATCGCGCACGTTGGCCTGCACCACGACGCGCCGCTTGCGGTTCTCGCGGCTGATCTGGTTAGGACCATCAACCACGGCGATATCCGCCACAGTCGATAGCGGTACGAAGCCACCACTGCCGGTCGGCACCGGCACCTGAGCAACCGCCGTCAGATCGGAGCGCGAGCTTTCCGCCATCCGGATCACGACCGGGAAGCGACGATCGCCTTCAAAGATCACGCCAGCCTGTCGGCCGCCAATGGCTGCGGCAACCGTGTCCTGCACGTCACCCGCCGTCACCCCGACGCGGGACATGGCAGTGCGGTTCGGCCGGATATCGAGCATCGGCAAGCCTTCGGTTTGCTCAACCCGCACGTCTGCGGCACCCCGCGTCTTTCGCAAGATGCCGGCGATCCGATCTGCGGTCGCGTTCATCTCGCCAAAGTCGTCGCCGAATACCTTGATCGCGATATCGCCGCGCACGCCTGCAATCAGCTCGTTGAACCGCATCTGGATCGGCTGGGTGATCTCATAGGCGTTGCCCGGCAGAGTGGAGAGGCGCTTTTCCAGCCGGTCCACGAGCTCTTCCTTGGACAGGCCGGGGTCGGGCCACTCCTTCTTCGGCTTCAGGATGACGAACGTGTCAGTCGCGTTAGGCGGCATTGGGTCCGATGCGATTTCGGAAGTGCCGGTGCGCGAGAAGGCGAAGCGGACCTCAGGGGCCTTGGCGAGTGCCTTTTCCACCTGGAATTGCATCGCCTGGCTCTGGTCGACCGATGTGCCCGGGATGCGGACCGCCTGCACGAGGATGTTGCCCTCATCGAGCTGCGGCAAGAACTCCTGCCCCAATGTCGTGAAAGCGGCACCGGCAAGCGCCAGCGCGCCGATCGCGACGCCGATGGTGAGGGTGGGCCGGCGCATTGCAGCATCGAGTCCCGGCTCGTAGCGCTGCCGGAGGAATGTGACGACGCGGCTTTCCTTTTCCTCGACCCGCTTGCTGAGCCAGATCGCAATCGCTGCCGGTATGAAGGTCAGCGACAAGATAAAGGCGAACACCAGAGCGATGATGACGGTGAGCGCCATCGGCTCGAACATCTTGCCTTCGACACCCGTGAAGGTGAGCAACGGCGCATAGACCAGGATGATAATAGCCTGCCCGTACACCGATGGCCGGATCATCTCGCGCGCCGATGCAGCTACGATTCCAAGACGTTGCTCGATGGTCAGCACGTCATCGCGACCATGCTGCGCCTCGCCCAAACGCCGTAATGCGTTCTCCACAATAATGACCGCACCATCCACGATCAGACCAAAGTCGAGCGCGCCAAGGCTCATCAGATTGGCGGAAACGCCCGCCTTCAACATGCCGATGCTGGTCAGCAGCATCGTGATCGGAATGACGCAGGCCGCGATCAGCGCCGCACGGAAATTGCCAAGCAGCGCAAACAGAACGACGATCACCAGCACCGCACCCTCGGCAAGGTTGCGGGCAACCGTCGCGATCGTGGAGTTCACCAGCTCGGTCCGGTTCATAACCGGCTTCACGACGACATCGACCGGCAACGAGCGGCCGATTTGCGTCAGCCGTTCGGCAACGCCCGTCGATACCGTGCGGCTATTCTCCCCGATCCGCATAACCGCAGTGCCGACGACAACCTCATGGCCGTTTTCCGAAGCCGATCCCATGCGTAGCGCCTGCCCGGTGCGAACGGTCGCGATCTGGTTAAGCAGAATCGGAACGCTCTCGCGGGTGGCAACAACGGTACGGGCCAGCTCGTCGGCGTTGCGGACACGCCCATCTGATCGAACCGCCAACCCTTCGCCGTTGCGGTTGACCACGCCAGCGCCCGCGCTGGTATTGCTGCGCTGAAGGGCGGTGGTGAGATCCTGAAGCGTCAGCCGCATTGCCGCCATGCGCTGTATGTCCGGAACGACGAGATATTCTTTGGTGTAGCCACCAAGGGAGTCGACGCCAGCAAGGCCGGCCGTGCTTTTTAGCTGCGGCGTGACGATCCAATCCTGCACGGTGCGCAGGTAGGTCGCCTTGTCGGCGTCGCTTACGAGGTGATCACCCTCGGGGGTGATATAGCTGGCATCGCGTTGCAGGCCGGGTTCGCCGTTGCGGTGATGAACCTGATCCAGCTCGCGGTACTCGACGGTCCACATGAAGATATCGCCAAGGCCCGTGGCGATCGGCCCCATCTCCGGGTTCACGCCTTCGGGAAGGTCTTCCTCTGCGGTTCGCAGGCGTTCCGCGACCTGCGCCCGCGCAAAGTAGATATCGGTCTTTTCACCGAAAACTGCTGTGATCTGGGCAAAGCCATTGCGGCTTAGCGAGCGGGTATATTCAAGGCCGGGAATGCCAGCGAGCGCTGTTTCGACGGTGAACGCAACCTGCTTCTCGATCTGATCGGGAGACAGGGCGGGAGCAACGACATTGATCTGCACCTGGTTGTTGGTGATGTCGGGTACGGCGTCGATCGGAAGCTGACGTAGCGCGCCAATCCCGAGCAATGCAGCCGCGATGGTGAGAAGCAGGACGAGCCAGCGCTTCTCGACGGAGAGGGTGACGATGCGACCGATCATGGCTCAGTCCTCATCCCCGCCCGCACCCTTGCCGAGTTCGGCCTTGAGCGTGAAGCTGTTGGTGGAAGCGATGCGCTCCGAGCCGGTAAGGCCTGCCGTTACGGTGACCTGCCCGCCATTGGTGCGGCCAAGCGTCACCGGAATTGCCCGGAAACCTGTCGCCGTCCGGACGAACACAAACGACTTGTCCTCGATCATCTGCACTGCGGCCGATGGCACGGCGACGGTGCGGTCCCCGGTCGCAGGAACGAGGATCGATACGTTGACCGTCTCACCAACGCGCCATGTGCTGCCGGCGTTGTCGAGGGTGGCGATCACCGGCACCAATCGGGTCGTCTCGTCCAGAATGGGGGACACGAACGTGACACGTCCCTCCTGACGCCGCCCCGGCGCTGTCACTTCGACACGCACGCCGGGTTTCACCCGACCGGCATCGGTGGGGACGAGTGATGTGGTGACAGTGACCTTCGACAGATTGGCGACGCGGAACAGTTCTGCATCGGCCGCGACTGCCTGCCCAAGGGTCGCCGATCGCGCGATCACTTGGCCGGCGATCGGCGAGCGGACCGCGATGCGGTTGAGCGCGCCGCCTCCGCTGCCCGTCGCTGACAACTGCTGCTGCGCCAGGCGAAGGGCAATGTTAGCCTCCGTTGCGGCCGTTCGCGCTGCGACCAGATCCTGCTCCGGCGAAACGCGTTCGGCGAACAGGCGCTGTTCGCGGCGAAGGTTCGATTGGGCGAGTGCGGAACGCGCGCGCGCGGCCTCTACCTCCGCTTTCAGTGATGCCGCTTCCCGGCTTTCGATGATAGCCAGCGGGTCTCCCCGGCTGACTGACTGCCCGAGATTGCGGGTAAGGGAAACGAGCCGACCGCCTACGGAGGTGGACACAACCTGCACACCCTGAGGATCGCCCTCGATCGTTGCCGATAGCTCGATCGCTCCGGCCACGCCGCCTACTGTGGGACGCGTGACCTCTATCCCGGCATCCGCGATCTGCTGCGCGGACAGGGTGACGATATCCTTTGGCCCCTCCTTGGCTTCGCCGGCCTCGGCACCTTCCGCCTTCTCGGCTCCGGCTTTCTCACCGGCCTCGCCGCTGCCACCCCCGCCGCATCCGGCAAGGAGGATAGCCAAGGTCACAGGCGCGAGCGCCCGCATGATGGTCTTCGTCATTGATTGGTTTCCTCGGGCGAGGGCGCTGCGGCAACGAGCCGTTCGAGGCGTGCCTTGGCGTCGTGATAGGTGGCGAGCGCATCGATCGCGGCGATTCGTGTTTCGGACAGGGTACGTTCGGCATCGAGCAAATCAAGCTGCCCGAACTTGCCCTCCCGGTAGCCGATCCGGGCAATACGAGCGGCTTCGCTTGCCGATGCCAGTGCCGGCCCGCTGGCGTTACGAGCGGTCGTCGCGGCATTCGCGACGTTCGCCTGTGCGCTTGCGATATCCTGCGCGGTATCCAGCTCGGCGACGCGACGTAGCGCCTGCGCCTGATCGGTCTGCGCCCGCGCCTGCGCCACTGCCGCCTTGCCGTTGTTGAACAGCGGAAACGGGATCGACAGCCCGAACACTGCTGCCACGTCGTTCGTAGCCTCAAGCCGGCGTGCGCTTGCGCTCAGTGTCACGTCGGGAATGCGCTGCGACCTGGCAAGCCGCACCTGTGCCTCTGCCGTTGTCACGTCCGCGCGCGTCGCCGCCAATGCCAGCGTCCCGGTAGTCTCAATCGGCCGCGCTGGACCAAAGCCCTCGACACGGCCGAACCACGCCAAATCCAACGGTCCTGTGAGAGGTTGGCCGATCCGTCGGGCAAGATTGCTCCGCGCAACCTCGGCAAGCCGTTCTGAGCGCTCCACAGCTGTTTCCGCGTTGATCCGCAATACATCGGCGCGCTGCTGTTCGAGCGGCGATGCTCGCCCCGCCTGAACACGGACACCGGCTGCGCGCGATGCCTCGCGGGCGATGCCGGCCTGCTCGCGCGCTGTCACAAGTCGGCGTTCCGCCGCTGTCGCTTCGATGTAGAGCTGAGTGACGGCAAGCCGTAGATCAGCTTCGGCCAACGCCGTGCCTATCCGCGCTCGATTGCCAATCGCGTCCGCGACGGCGATCCGTGCCGATCGTTTGCCACCCAACTCGATCGGTAGAGCCAATCCTGCCGTTGTCTCGGCGCTGCGAAGACCGCGATATTGACCGCTGCCGGCAATGTTCTCGGTCTCGGCGACGATCGACGGGTTCGGCCGGTAGCCGGCAACCGTGCGGCCTGCTTCTGCTGCCCGGACGCCAGCCGTGGCAGCCTCAAGGCTGGGGGCGCTGGCTCCGGCAAGTGAAAGCGCCTGCTCAAGGGTGAGCGGGGGACTGGTCGATGTTAGATCGGCTGACTGCGCCTGTGCGATCGACGCGCACGACGCCACGGCCAATAAGGCCGCAATAAAACGGTGCATGGGTAACGGACTCCTGACGAACCTTGGGCGTCCGCACGGGCTTTCCCGGCGGAATTAGGCGTTGGTCAGGCTTGGGGAGGACGTAGGGCTGGGTCCGACGCTACCGGGGCCTTGGGCGCATTGCGCCACACCGATGCAGTCATACGAACGCTGCTGGCTGGTCCGGTTGAATCGGACGCGATCGGCACGCCGACATGATGGCCGTGGCAACCGCCATGATGGTGAGGATACGCCTTGTCGGCGTCTGCCGGCACTTGGTCGGCATCGCCATCGCAATGATCGAGGGAACTGACCGCTGTGGTATCAACGCACGTCACGCCTTCTGTCGCATGCGCGACTGATCCAAGCCCGAGCATAAGCACGAGCATGAAACTGAGGAACAGGGCGGAAAGGCGGTGCATCGGCCCGCGCCTTAGCAGCTTACCGACTGCCATGTAACGACTGCTGGTAAGTAGCGGGGGCGGGTGAAGGCTCGCTACGCATTTCGGCGCGTGCCTGCCGCATGATCTGAACACCGCCCGATATTCCCAACACAGCCATCAAGGTGGCGACGGCAAGATCAGGCCACGCGCTGTTGAGGCCGAAGACCCCGCCTGCGGCTAGCACGACGGCGATGTTGCCGATCGCGTCATTGCGCGAGCAAATCCATACTGACCTCATGTTCGCGTCACCGCTTCGGAAGCGGTACAGCATGACCGCGACGACAAGGTTCGCGATAAGCGCGGCGATGCCGACCACGCTCATAATCTCGGCATGGGGCGTCGCGTCGTGGAGCGCACCCCATCCCGCCGCGAACAGGATATAGACGCCTAGCAAAGCAAGCGTCGCCCCCTTCAACATCGCAGCGCGTGCGCGCCAGGCTATCGCCATTCCGGCAACGCCAAGGCTGATCGCGTAGTTCGCAGTATCACCAAAAAAGTCGAGCGCGTCGGCTTGGAGCGCCTTCGATCCGCCCGTGATGCCGGCTATGATCTCGATAACGAACATGCCGCCATTGATGGCGAGCGCGATCCATAACGCCCGGCGCCACTTTGGGTCGTTGAGAGTACCCGCCTTGTCGGACGCGCAGCTTGTGCAGGCCATGTTCGCCACCTCGATAGAATCGATCTGACAGCCTATATGCACCCTCTAGTCGCTAGAGGGTCAAGCGCTGTGTCTGAGAAACTGACAATCGGAAAATTGGCTGGTGCGACTGGCACGAAGGTCGAAACGATCCGCTACTATGAGCAGATTGGCTTGCTGCCGGCACCTGCGCGATCGGCGGGGAACTACCGGACCTATGAAAGCGCGCATCTACGCCGTCTTTCCTTCATCCGTCGTGCGCGCGATCTCGGCTTCTCGATCGATCAGGTACGCGAGTTGATGGGGCTTGCCGATCGGCGCGATCAGTCCTGCATCGCTGTCGATGTCGTTGCCAACCAACACCGCGACGCGATCAGGCGCAAAATCGCAGACCTCACCGCGCTCGCTGGTGAACTCGACGCACTGATAGATTCCTGTAGCCGCAACACCGTCGCCGACTGCCGGATCATCGAGGCACTTGCTCCCTCCGCATAGTGCCCCGTTCCTAACCAGCTTTCCCGCAAGAATCGGATTCTTGCCAGTGGCCCAGTTGGAAAGCAAACCGGCCATCCACTTTCCGGAAGACGGGTGTTGACCGTACAGTCGATAGGTATAGTCTCGTTGAGCAATGTCTGCTGGGGTGGTGACACTTCGTAAAAATTTAAGGTCCCAACCGTGCCAGCGGTTGGGACCTTATTCGTTTGGGGAGCAGTGCCAGCCCCCCAACCACTCCTCGGGGCGTCCAATTGTGACGTTCTAGTCAATTCCGGCTTTCCCATTGGAAGGTCGGTAGAGATAGACGGGCAAACCAGGGCAGGGGCCGCGGCCTCCCGCGAGGCCCTTTCCCCAAAACATGTTCCCGATTGCCCTTCCTCGAAACGAGGTAACGGTAACGGAGAAGCGGGAAGCGATTGTGTCGCTAAACTGCTAACCTTTGCAACGCCGGCCCGCGATGCCAATCTGGCTTGTCGCCGCATGTTGCAAATGTCTACTGCAAATTATGCAATGGATTGCGCGCTCTGTGGATCAAATGGCAATCCATCTTTATACCAGCCGAAGTAGTAGTTTTCTACATGAGACCTAATGCTAGACCATGACTCAAATAAAACGCGTGAGTGAGTTTCAGGAATCCGATCTTGTGTATGTATTTGCTGATAGAAAGGCGGTACGCCCTGGCGATCTGTTTTCATTGATCTTATAGACCAATACACGGACGCGGTTGTTGAAGCGTGGTCTACCAGACGAATTATGGTATCTTTATTGACCGCCCAAGGTGTCGCATCTCGGACTCTCGGCAGATTTGCAAACCATAAAAGCTTCTGCAGCACCATTCGCATTCTAAAAGCCGGTAACGGGTGACTCCCAACTGGCATTTCGCCTGGAACATCGTCGTCTCCGCCATGAAATCGTTGGAACAGACACATGAGTCCACAGACTAGAAGCCACAGTGAAGCGCGAGAGAATACTCCGTCGTTCGCGACTATAATGAGCGATGCCGCCATACCTGTGGCCTCGGCATCTGCAGCCAACTCAGTGATGTGGCTCATGGCCGCTTGTTGCGGAGTAAGTTGCGAGGCAACGTGAGAGGTCGCATCATTGATAATTAGACTATTGCCCTGCTCATGGATCATCCGCCTCGGTTCGGCGCCTTCAATGAAGAGATGGCCTTGAAAATGATGCGCCTGCTCGTGCAGGTATAACCATGCAAAAGTGAGGCGGAACATTTGATCCGCAGCGGCCTGCTCGGTTATCCCTGGAGGGAGTACGTTATGACGACCTTGTCCATAATCGTAAACGGGGCTGCCGAACAGATCATCGTAATGAATGTTTGTAAAGTGTTCCGCACAAAGCTTAGTAAGAGATACGGCATCTCTATGCAGCGCTTTTGGGGCTAACTCGCTAAAGCCAATTATGTGGTCATTAGGCCGCCTTAAATCCACCGCGGCATAAGCTTTAAACTTTCGTACGCTCTCCCAGTGCAGGCTCAAGTTACGCCCGGTAGCTTCGTACTTTTTTTGCGAAAAGTTGGATCGTGCCCAGTCGATTACCGACAGGGCACGATCCGGTGTCCGACTTTGGTCAATATCAAAGTTCTTTAGCCATGGCCGAGTATCAATGCTCGGTGGGATGACTTCTGGCGCGGGGTCGGTCATTGGCCCAGATTTCCTGATACTTAGAGTTTCTCAATCGCAACCAGAGCGACGATTCTCAAATCGTTTGCGATTGCAGGCGTATCCGAGGTCAGAGAGCGTGCTGATGCTGGGCGGCCTGGTTCAAGCATCCTGTAGCGTACGTGGTCCCTGACGAAACACCATCAGCCGCTCCGGCTCTGCCGCAAACCAAGCGTAACTGCCCCATGCAAGGCTATCGACGGTCTTCTTGAACGGTCCCGCGCTTCGGTCGAGATAAGCAGTTACAAACGCGACGTGCTCAGACGGGAAGCCCGCCTCGGCAACCAGTTCCTCTAGCGCTTCCTTGCGACGCTGACTGATTGGACCGTCAGTAGCCACTACCTCCACGAACACTAGCAATGGGTGGACAGGTCCAAGGTCTACCAAAATCGTATCGGGCAAATTTTTATCGGCTTGGATAACGAGACCGATCGAGCGTGCTAGCTCATCGTCACGCGCGACCACCTTGTTGCCGCTCTCACTGAGGAACACCACCGCCGGTTCGGTGAGAAAGGCGGGTGCGAACACCTCCACCACTGCCTTCGTGATTTCCGAGCTAGGACCTGGCTTCATCCGGCGCGTTTCACCGTTAGGGAAGGTGACAAGCACTTGATCGGCGCTAACGCCGGCACCGCGGCGTACGATCGCTAGTCGAGCGAGCGCGCCCTTGTTCAGCGCCTCGGCTTGCCATGCCGAGATACGGGCCTGCAGCGCCTCGCCAGCAAGGGAGGGATCGAACAAGGCGGCAAAGTTCGCCTTCAAGGCGTAGCGCGGCTTGCTCGATGTGGTCGCAAGGTCGGTTCGCTCGGTCACGGCGCCGATTGCCACCAGTCCCTCGCGCAACGTCTCGTCGCGGATCGGCTCGCGGGTATTATCCTGATACCAGCGCTTACCCTCGGTATGGCTGCCGGTTCGCAAAACGCTGGCGGCATAGCCGGCACGGCTCGCGTCATCGATACGGGTCGCCTGCTCGTCGGTCATCCGATAGACGTGCTTGGGGCCGAGATACGTCCCGCTACCCTCTATCGCCTCGACATAGAGCGCGACGAACACCACGCTCGCCGCCAGCATGCGGGTCAGATAGGCGCGATTGGGAGCGCCATCAGGGAAGATGGCCTGCAGCCGGGCGTGAACCTCCTCGCGGGTAAGCATCGGCGTCATGGTGCGACCTGCCCATAGAGCCGCGCCAGCTCGGTCTCGATTTCGGCGCTGCAGGCTCCGCGCTTTACCAGCTTCTCAACGCTACGCATTTCGGCGGGTGAGGGGAGGGGTATCGCCTCCATCTCAAACGCCGACACCGCTACGCTGCCGTTGATACAGCGAAAGAGCTGGTCGATGATCCGGCTGTTCAACACCACCGCAACCGTTGCTGGTGACACTGCTGGGCTCGTGGTTGGCCGAACCATGTTCAGGTGATTTTCGACTACCACCCCGCCATGCTGAGCGATGAAGTCAGCCGGTAGTTCAGCCGCGATGAGCCGGCGCGCCTGCTCCTTGGCGGTAGTGCGCTGAACGAGAACGCAAGCCTCCTTGACCAGCAACCAGCCGTCGGCACGCTCGATCTTAAAATAGGGTGCGTGATTACGTTTCTCGGCTCGAAACGCGAACTTACCATCTGCCGACACCGCCTCTGCCCAGATGAGCGGATGCGCGTCACGGGAAGGACGAAGCCGCATCTGGTCCTTGTAGCGGTTCCAGACCAGCGGCCCGGTCGATACGCGGTAGCCCCAATCGGCAAGCCTCGCCGGCATTGCCTCGGCCGCGGCGATCAGGGCGCTGTGGCGCGGCTCACGGGGCGCAAGCCAGGGCTGCGATGCCGGAGAGGGGAGGCCGATCGTGCCATTGCGGATGAGACGCGCCTCGCGCTCGTTCGTCACTTCGACATAGTGAACTTGAGCGCGCCCGGGCTTTGCACCGCGCTTATAGGCAGCAAGCAACGTCTCCTGCAGCACGTCCTCGAACACACCGCGGCGCGCGTGCACGAAATCAATCGCAACTGGGGGGGCTTCCTTAGCGATCAGCTCGCGCAACGCGGAATAGTAGTGCCCGGAGAGGAAGCTGGTCGGGGTGAGATAAGCGATCGTACCGCCCTTCTTGGTCCAACGCACGGCGATGTCGGTGAACACCCCATAAAGGTTGGCATGGCCGTAAAGACCACGCGCGAAGCGCAGCCGCTGCTCGGGCGTGAGGGTAACGCGTCCATAAGGCGGGTTGCCGATTACAAGGTCGAAGCGGGCCGCAGGCGCCTCTTCCAGCGTGTCCGCGACGCGCACGACGATAGGGGCTGCCCGACCTGCAGCCGCGGTAACATCCGCCAGCAACAACTCGACTGCATTCTGCCCGAAGCCAGCCGCATAGGGGTCCATTTCCAACCCAAGCAAGCGCGTGCCGATCTGCCGGAGCACGATCGCCGGCTCGGCGGCGGGAAGTGCAGCGATCATCCGCTCGGCTGCAGGTAGCAAGAATGCACCTCCGCCGCTCGCTGGGTCCAGCACACGGGCACGGGTCCAGTCGATCCCCTGTTCCTCGGCCATGTCGAGCAGCCGGTTCGCTAACGCTGGCGGAGTGTAGAAAGCGCCGAGCGCCCCGCGCTCGCGCGCGTGAAGCAGCGTAGTGTAGAGGCCGGTCAAGAAATAAACCGCCTCGGCGATTGGCAGCGGCGCCGCCTCACGGCCCACTGCTCCCGCTAGATCGGCAACGGCACGATCAAGACGACCATACGGCTTGGCGAAAGGTGGGCTGAGCTTGGCGTGAGGCCGGGCCTCCGCCTGGTAAGTGTCAATCGCAACGCGAGTGAACACTGCCGCCATATCGCGGCGACGCGGCTCGGGTAGCGTTTCTGCCCATGCGCGCGCGAGCTGGCGCGCACGGGCCAGCTCGTAACGCTGTGCCTCAAGGTCGGCGGGCAGGACGCGTGGAAGCGCGGGTGCGAGGCTCATGCCGCGGGCGAACTGTTACGATGCTCGCGGAGCACGCGCTGCACGGTCGACCGTGATACCCGAAATAGGCTTGCGAGCTGAGAGGGTGATCCCTGGCCGGATTCGGCCTTGGTGATGATCTCGGCGCGTTGCTGGCCGGTGAGGCTCGGTCGGCGTCCAAGATGCCTACCGGCTTTGCGGGCATGTGCCAGGCCGTTCATGGTCCGCTCGCGGATCATAGCGCGCTCGAACTCAGCAAAAGCACCTAAGGTTTGGGTCATCAACCGACCTGCGGCCGTCGTGGTGTCCACGGCCTCGGTAAGAGACCTGAAGCCAGCACCGGCTGCGGTGATCGCCTCCAACGTGAATAAAAGATCGCGCAACGATCGTGATAGACGGTCGAGCTTCCACACCACCAGCACGTCGCCGGGCGTCAGCGCACCAATCGCGCGCGCCAGCTCGGGACGGTCGGATTGGCCTCCTGAGGCTTCCTCCCGAAACACTGGATCGCACCCCGCCGCGCTAAGCGCAGCGAGCTGGGCACTGAGGTCTTGATGATCGCCGCGGGACACCCGCGCATAGCCAATTTGCATCAGCTCTTCTGACACGGGATTCTGACACTCTGCAACCCGCAGAAAAGCGTGGGTTGGTTTGTAGTGTCACAACCGTCCGGTTTTGACACTTAGCCGAGAACGGTACCTACGCACCTCGATGGTGGCATTGGCGAATGTTTGAGTGGATCGTTAGCCGGTAGGGTGGTCGATCAGTTAGACTGACAACTTTGCCAGACCATCGTAATGAAGAGGCGCCATCTCTTTAACCATTTCCAAAATGAACGTTACGTTCTTTTGGCTCTCCGCAACAATAGCAGGATCAAATCCTTTTCCTGTCCGATGAGAATGGTCATTTGTAAACTTATATATTGCGGTCTTTTTATCCTCGTCGAACGTTACCGCCTCAAGCTGCTTGTACATCGTGGCCGTGGATGGAGAATGGAATTCCAGAAACGTTTCAAGCAGTTTTCTGGCGACGTTCGGAATATGATAACAGGCAGCGATCGTTCCATTTGATTTAAACGTGTAGAGCGTTTTGAACAGGAAGTGATATTCGGTAGGATGATCGATCAGCATTTGGTCAAGCGACTCGATACGGGCGACACGATTATCCTCAGTCTCGGCGCAAATAATCATGTAATAGGAGGCGGCCTTCTTGGTTTGCTTAAGCCAATCTAGAAGGAGCTTTAGAAACTCAAAATTGTGAGTAAGCAAAAAAACCTGCTTCGCGTCCTTAACGGCATTTTTGAGACTGGCGAACGCCTGATAGATCGCCGAGGAATCTAGGCTGGAAATCGGGTCATCGACGACAACAATGCCTTCAGTCACGTCAAATTCGTGATCGCCGAGTTGCACGACGAAATAAAGAAAAGCGATTGCCGTTTTCTCTCCCTCGCTTAAGCGCCGCGCCGATTTACCGCGGCGGAGAACGCGATAGCCTTCGTCGTTAGACTGAAACTCCAAGTCAGTACGGCCGAGAAAATCGCGTAGCCGCGTGGTCATTTCCGCACCACCGGCATGTTCGCTCGAAACTTTTGCCCGCTTCTCCTTCGCGGAGTTTAAAAGCGCTTCCATGCCGCGCGCATCGTCAAGACCGGGAGCGCCGTCTTTCAGCTTCTTCGCCTCTGCTTCAAGCTCCCTGACCTGTTGATCAAACTCGGCGGCTGAACCGGCAATCTCAGCCAGATAATGCCTTTCCAGCATCTCTCGGGCTCTGGCCTTGGCGGCATCAAACTGCGCGGTCTTGATGTCATGACGCTGGAGAATGCCGTCGAGTTGATTGGCGGCAGCGCCTAGCGCCTCGGTTTCAATAGAACCGTCGGCCTCGAAGGCGGTTGATCGGCGGACGAGTTTGTCGGCAAGGATCGTGTCAAGCGCGCCAAGCTTTTTGAGGCAGGCAGTTCGGGCCTCCTCAAACGCGGCTGACGCGATCTCATAATCTTTCCAAAGTTCGCTGTAGAGCGTCTGTTGGGCAGGGAATTGAAGAGCATTCAATTTTTCGGCGAGCGTGCGACCACGCTGGATGGCCGCTTCGATCTCGACTTTGAGAAGCTGGTCGGCCGCGCCGAAATGTTGGGCAAGTGCTTCGATCCGTGCCGGTGGGATGGGCTGGACGCAGTATTCGCATACCTCTGAGGAATGGTCGCGGTGAAGCCTGATACCTTCCTCGACCCACTTCGATATATCGGGGTTTGCGACAAGGCGCTGAAGGGCTCCCTCCTGTGCGGTCTTTGGTGTCAGCGCGATAACTAAATCAGAAAACTGACGTAGGGCGTCCACGAAAGGCACCGGCTCTGCCTGTCCGTCACGCAATTGGAATGGCAGCGCAAAACCCGACACCGGGGCGGCCTGCTTCTGCCGCAAGGTAGCACGACTGACCTCAAGCTCCTCCTCGGAGTATGCCTTCAGCGGCTGAAGCCGGACAAAATCCTTTTCGGCGTCGGGCTTGCGGTAGCTGCGAAGCGAGGCCCCGCTTGTTGCTTCGCCAATCGTCTTTGCCACTGCTGAGAAGATTTTGCCCTTCTCGGTCGCGGCCTTACCTATCGTGGTCGCGATCTCGCCAATGCGTGCGGAGCGGGCATCATAGATCGATTGCTCCCGGCGCACTTCCTCCGCGAGAGCCTTATTCTCGACGCCCACAATTAGGATCGGGCGTAACGGGCCGTCAAATTTCCCAATATTCGCTTCGACGTAATCTGAGTTAAAGACTCGGATTTTTCGAGTGCTCTTTTGCCCTTTGCCGATCGCGCCGCCTTCCGCATCAACGGCAAATTCTAATAGTGGATATTCGGGATGCGCCCCGCTGTTCAGCGCAGTGAACAATCTCGATAGTGTAGTTTTGCCTGCGCCGTTTTCTCCATAGATCAAGTTATAACGGGAAAATTCTTTGAGGCCTACAACCTGAGCGTAATCGCCAAAGACTCCCAAGTTCCTTATTTTTTTAATGGCCGTAAGCACTCTTATTCTCCCCCCGTGCTTCTTGCCCATCCCTTGAGAAGATAGGGCTGGCCGTTGTCTACATCGACCTTGGCAGTGTTCTCGCCATATTCACCGGGCGGTCCAAGGACAATCGCCACCCGGAATTCCATTTTGCTGATTTCATCGGGCGGGGGCAGTTCGAAACGCTCCGGAAGATGGCGTAACTGATGCGTGTAGTAGAGCCATACATCGTTCCCTTTGAGCAGCACTAAGAGCTGCCGGACCCGTCTCGCGAGGGCGATATCATCGGCCGGGGTAGGCTTAGCGCTCCAGTCCCGCTGCGACCACGTTAGCGCAGTCAACAACCGGATTAGCTCCTCAGCATATTCGCTGGTTTCGCCTGAAAGCTGCACGTCGACCTGAACGGTCAGGTCTTCCGAGTGCCCCGCGTCGTGAATGAGCTGCCCCTCATCCATCGTCGCATAGGCAAGGTCTTTATCGAAGCGTGGAATAACCCGGTCCTGAAACAAGTCGTCTAGGACACGATCCATTACCTCTTGTGGCGGTACCAGCTTCGGCACGTCGATCGCGAAGGCGACCTGATCACGTGGGACACCCAAATAATTTGCGATCAGGTCCAAGGTCGCGATGGAGATCGTCGCGTTCTTGTTTTCGATCGAGCGGAGCATCCGCTCGCTGACGCGGACGGCATGCGCCATCTCTTTCTGGAGCGATCCCTTCGCCAGTTGCTCCCTTAGCTTTTTGATTAAGGTTCCGTTTGGTGTGACCTTCTTCATCGTGACCTCTGCGGTTGTTCTCTCCGCAAGGCTACATGGTTTGCCCGTAAGCGGATCGGCACGCGAGCGGCAATGAGCGGCAGGCGACCGGCAAGCGCGGGTGATATCGCGCAAGGCAGACTGCGGGAGTTGGAAGCCCTGAAGCGTTCGCGCTGCATTGCTAGTTCTTGGAACTTAGCGCGTTAGCCCGTCAATCGTGATGCCTCAGACTAATTCACCCGGAGCCGCTTGAATAGGATCGAAAGGCTCTCGCCATTAGGCCAACATAGCAATTGTGACACTGATCACCAGCGATGGTCGGGCGCAGGAAGATAGACCTTTTTTCCTCACTTCGCCGCGTCCGTGCCAGTGTCAGAACCGAGCGGTTGTGACACCGCGTGCAAGGCTCATGCTTTCCGGTTTTTCGATCGTTTTCGGGAAAGGCGGCGCACCGCTATGTCGGCTATCGCCATTGGCATCCCCGTAAGCGGATGGTCCGCTTTCCTCTCCATCCCGGACATTCGCTGATGCAAAAATCAACGGTTTTGCATCAGCGTTAGTACCCTACTTCCAACGTCACGATCGTCAGCCGACCTTTGATTTTGCCAACCAACGTCACATTGCCGCCTGGCGAGTCAGGGCTGTTCATTGCCATGATGGTGCTGGACGTCATTAGGCCCGTGAAAAGAGGTTTGAAGGTTGTTGCACCCGGCGCGGTAACAATGGTGACCTTTGCCCGATCATCGACCCAGGCGCCGTAACCCCATGCTGCCCCTATGAACCGTAGTGAGTGGCCGGGAGGTGGCGGAGGAACGGCTGGCTCATAAAACTTTCGTGGCCCCTCACATCCTGCTTTGCTCAACCGGCCGTTAGAGAGTGTGCCTCCCTCATAATCAGCTTGGAGCACGTAGCAGCGACCATCGCTCAATGAGAGAGTGACGGGCAGAAAACCTGGGGACCATGCCGCTACGACATGCGTTTTGCTCGTTTCGGCTATCGCAAATGCGCCAACAACCTTGGCACGGCCTATAGCCAAGCCGCGCTTGTAAGCCGGATCAACGCGGAACACGTTTGATACCGCCGCATCAGAGATGCGAGCTAGTGACGGTGCGCTGGGATCTGATGGCACCGCGACACCTGGTCGCGATCCGTTACCACTGTATCCGGCGGGCGGGACAAACTGCGCCTGAGCGCTGATCGCCGCGACGGCTATGGTAATCCCCGCGCTTGCGCGCGCTAATGCTGATGCCTTGTTATTCATCTGCTACTCCCTGATCGGAGCAACTTACGATCGTGGCGGCAAAGAGCCAGCCGACATGTTGGCAGTCGGCATGATGCAAAAATCACAGGTTATGCATTGACCAAAAAATGGCGAGAAACCGTCTCCTGCGATATCTTGACCGCGGTGCCCATTTCGGAAAACCGTGGCCACAGAATCCACGCTGCCGATTGCCGTAACGGGATTATCCAGACTTCCCGAAGCGACTTAACAGCAGGCCGCACCGCGCTGATCGATCCAGGCACGTGTCTCCGCCAAGACCTCGTCGGATAGCGCAGGATCGTCGACAGCACGCGCGAGGATGACCGCACCCACCATCGCTGCCCAGCTGCCAATTGCCGCACGCCGCCTCTCGTCGGCATCCGCCCCCGAAACGGCATCGGAGAGTCGATCGATCTGACTGCGCAGGCCGTTGGTCATCGCCTCACGGGCCTCTGGTGATTGATGCCGCAACGGGCTGGCGAGGCCGGCGGTCGGGCAGCCGGTCGCCGCGTGGTCGCGGTGATGGGGTGACAGATACGCATCGAGATACGCCTGCAGGTCGCCGCTGACGCTGTCGGACGGGGTAAGCGCATGCGTGACCGTTTGCGCGATCAAATCGTCCTTCGACGCGAAGTGACCGTAGAACGCGCCATGCGTCATTCCTGCAGCCTTCATAACCTCTGACACCGTGACCGCGTCGAACCCGCGATCGCGAAACAGCATGCTGGCGGCATCGAGGATGCGCGTGCGGTTCGCCGACATCTGCTCGCGACTTACTTTCATGGCGAAAAACTCCTGGGACGGCATTGACAGTTTCATGACGGCCATCATATTTGATCAATCATGATGACCGTCATGTATATAAGCATCGGCCGAAAGAGAGCAATCCCATGACCCGTCCAACCGTTCTCATCACCGGTGCCTCCACCGGCATCGGCGCGACCTACGCCGACCGTTTTGCCCGTCGCGGCCACGATCTCGTTCTCGTCGCCCGCGATACTGCACGGCTCGAGGCGCTTGCGGCACAGCTCAAGGGTGAGAGCGGCGTGACGGTCGACATCCTGACGGCGGACCTGACGCGCGAGGACGATATCGCCGCGGTCGAAACGCGCCTGCGCGAGGACGCTGCCATCGAGATACTGATCAACAATGCGGGGGCAGGACTGGGAGGAAGCTTCGTCGACCAGTCGGCAGACGCGGTGCGGGGCAATGTCGCGCTCAACACGACGGCGGTCGTCCGGCTCGCCCATGCGGTTGCGCCGCGTCTCGTCGCGGCGGGCACGGGATCAATCGTCAACCTGGGCTCGGTGGTCGGGCTCGCACCCGAGTTCGGGATGACTGTGTACGGCGCGACCAAGGCGTTCGTGCTGTTCCTGTCGCAGGGGCTTGCGCTCGAACTCGGTCCGAAGGGCGTCTATGTCCAGGCGGTACTGCCGGCTGCGACCAGGACCGAGCTATGGGGTCGCGCAGGCGCCGACGAAGCCGCGTTGCCACCGATGATGGACGTGAACGAACTGGTCGATGCGGCGCTGATCGGCTTTGATCGCCGCGAGGGCGTGACGATCCCGACGTTGCACGAAGGCGAACTCTGGAATGCGTTCGACGATGCCCGGAAGGCGATGGTGCCGCGGTTCGCCCAGTTGCTCCGCGCAGATCGCTACGTCGCCTGACGTGCGCGCCGAGTGCCGTAACTCCAACGCCTCTAGAGGACACGAAGCATCATGAAAGCCTATATCCTCGACGCCTACGACAAGGGTAACCAGCTGCGGCTCGGCGAGATGCCAGACCCGGTGGTCGGGCCGGACGACGTTCTAATCGAGATCCACGCCACGGGCCTCAACGTCATCGACTCGAAGATCCGCAACGGTGAATTCAAGCTGATCCTGCCTTACAAGCCACCCTTTGTCCTCGGCGCGGATTTCGCCGGGATCGTGACGCGCGTCGGTGCCAACGTGACGCGGTTCGCGATCGGCGATGCGGTCTATGGCAGTCCGCGGCAAGGCCGGATCGGCACGTTCGCCGAGGTCATTGCGGTGGATCAGGCCGACGTCGCACTCAAGCCCGCGAACCTCTCGATGGAGGAGGCCGCATCGATCCCGCTCGTCGGCCTTACCGCGTGGCAGGTGTTGGTCGAGCGCGCCAAACTCCAGCGTGGCCAGAGGGTGCTTATCCACGCCGGATCGGGCGGCGTCGGGACGTTCGCCATCCAGCTTGCAAAGCATCTCGGCCTGCATGTCGCGACGACCGCTGGCACGAGCAATCTTGATCTGGTCCGGGAACTCGGCGCGGATACCGTCGTCGATTACAAGGCGCAGGATTTTTCCGACCTTCTGTCCGGCTACGACGTGGCGCTTAACAGCCTCGACGGGACGACGCTTGCAAAGTCGCTCAAGGTGCTGAAACCCGGCACCAAGCTCATCTCGATCTCGGGGCCGCCCGATCCGGTGTTCGCCCGGCAGCAAGGCCTCAACTGGGGTCTGCGCCAGGTCATGCGCCTGCTCAGCGCGAGCATCCGGCGGAAGGCGCGACGACGCGGCATCGACTACTCGTTCCTGTTCATGCAGGCGAACGGCGAGCAACTTTCGTCCATCACGACGCTGATCGAAAGCGGCGCGATCCGGCCTGTCGTCGACCGCGTCTTCCCCTTTGCCGCGCTGAACGACGCGTTGGCCTACATCGATACCGGCCGCGCAAAGGGCAAGGTTGTCGTCAGCATCCGCTGAATTCTGCCACTCGAACACGGTAGCCACCATGACAAACCCCGCCCCGCGCACGCGCGCCAACGACACCTGGATCGCCACGCCGACGCTCACGACCAAGGCGGCAGGCACGACGTTTGCCTATCGACGGCTTGGCCCGGCGCAGGGCGTGCCCGTCATCCTGCTGGACCACTGGGGCGCCAACCTCGACAATTTCGATCCACGCATCGTCGATGGCCTCGCGCAGGACCGGCCAGTCTACGCGCTGGACTATCGGGGCGTGGGTAAGTCGGGTGGCGAAGCGCCGCTTACGATCGCGGCGATGGCCGAGGACATGGTCGCCGTCATCGCGAGCCTTGGGCTAGACACTCTCGATCTGATCGGCTTCTCGCTCGGCGGGTTCGTCGCGCAGCAGATCGCGCTCACCTGGCCGAACCTCGTGCGCAAGCTGGTGCTGGCCGGTACCGGACCCGCCGGTGGCGCAGGCATCGAACAGGTCGGTGCAATTTCATGGCCGCTGATCATCAAGGGGCTGCTGACCCTGAAGGACCCGAAGGCCTATCTCTTCTTCACGTCGACCACGAACGGTCGACAGGCGGCTAGGGCGTTCCTGCTGCGGTTGAAGGAACGCAAGACCGACCGCGATGCGGCGGTGACGCCGAAGGTATTCCTGCGTCAGTTGCGGGCTATCGCGGCATGGGGCCGGCAGCAACCGCAGAACCTCGTTAGCATCGCGCGGCCGGTGCTCATCGCGAACGGCGACCATGACATCATGGTGCCGAGCGAGAACTCGGTCGATATGGCGCGCCGCATCCCGGGAGCCGAGCTTGTCCTGTACCCAGACGCGGGCCACGGCGGGATATTCCAGTATCACAAGGACTTCCTGCGGCGCGTGCGGGCATTCCTCGACGGCTGGAGCAGCACCTGAATCAGGTCGAGATGACGTTCTGCGCGGGACATAAGCAGTCCCTTCCGAGGGTATATTGCCACCATCTCACAGTGAGCAATCTTCCCGAAATTGGATCCTTTCGAGGATGCGGGTGTCCGCGATACCGCGCGCGCCTTTTTCGACAGTCTCGGTCAGTTGTGACATCCTAACGAGCCTGGGCTCGACATTCTTCAACGAGAGTAGCGACTAGCTCGGCCGCTGGCATCGCTCTGGCAAGCGGCGCACCTTGCCCGGCCCATTGCGCTCCGAATCCGCTTTTACCGGCTGCTTTCGCAGCCGCGTTCAGCGCCTTGCCCGCGTCATAGGCGATCGGATAGCCGGGTGCGGCGAGCCCGGCTTGCTCCCCCCATTCTGTGAAGCGGTTCCGCAGGCAGCGGGCGGGCCTCCCCGATATTGCTTGCGTCATCACCGTATGTTCCGCACCTGGCCCGGTCAGGGCGTCGCGATAGGCCTGATCCGCGCTGCTTTCGGGGCAGGCGATGAACGCCGTGCCGAGCTGCACCGCCACAGCCCCGAGATCGAGCGCGGCCCTGATCCCGTGCCCGTCCATGATACCACCCGCGGCTATCACTGGAAGGCCGGAGCGCAACACCAGCAGGCGGGTGAGCGCCATTGTGCCCAGGCAGTTATCCGGTGCGTCAGGGTCGAACATGCCTCGGTGTCCGCCTGCCTCCCAACCTTGGGCAACTACGGCGTCGATCCCGGCGTCCTTCACCGCGTGCGCTTCGGCGAGGTTGGTCGCAGTCGCCAGCAGAACACACCCGGCTGATTTGAGCGCGGCGATCGCATTCGCGCTCGGCAAGCCGAAATGGAAGCTGACTACCGGGGGGGCAAGGTCGATCAGCATGGCGAGCATATCGTCATTCTCGACCAGGCTTTTATAGATCGATCGCAAAGCCGCGGGAGGCTCGACGCCGAAGCCATTGAACACCGGGGCAAGCGCGCCGAGCCAGGAGGTTTCGCGCGCAGCGTCGCTTAATGCGGGCGCGTGAACGAACAGGTTGACGTTGAACGGCCGCTTGGTGCGAGCCCGCACGCCTTCGATCATCGCACGCGCGCCAGACGCGTCTGTCGCGCCTACTCCGATCGAGCCCATCGCACCGGCGTTTGAAACGACCGCGGCCAACTCGGGGGTGGACACGCCGGCCATAGGTGCCTGCACGATCGGCAGCGTGATCCCAATTGCTTGTAGCAGCGTCATGGAAAAGCAGTGCGCTTGAGGGCGACGGCACACAACAGGTAACGGCCGTCAGCGTCACAACCGAATGGCTGTGACAATCCTCGCTACTGGCAATCCACGCGCTGACATTGCCGGTATGCCTTCAATCGGGCATTTGTGAAGATAGGATCCGTCGAGGGTGGGTTATGGATCGTATCTATGTCCGCGAAGGTGATGGCCTGTTTCTGGGTGCCATCAAGCTTGTTTTCTTTGCCCCGCTGCTCGCGGTCCCGATTTATTCCGCAGTGTGGGGATGGAACGCGCTCACAACATTGCATTGGCACCCGGCGCTGATCGTCCTGGCGGCATTTTTCGCAATTGGCGTCATAACCGCAATCCTGACTGCATTAGCGAGCGCCCTTCCCCGCACGACAACTGCGATCGGCGTTCTCTACTGCACGGCTATGTACGGCCTTGCCGCTTATGCCATTACCAACGACCTGATCTGGACCACGGTGATCGCGCTTTTAACGGCAGTCATATCGTGGGAACCGGTTGCCTCGTTTATCTCGCGTCGAGCAGCCCACTGATCTCCCCGGGCCTATAACTTTCGGGCTCGGCGTATGCCGAGCCCCTTTTGTGTCGCGACCTTACCAGCTCAACGGCTCCTTGTCGGCGGTCCCGGTATTCGGAAAGGTTTTAGTCCCTGTCGTTCAATTTCGGCTGTAACCATCTGTCGATTTTGCGATCCTGAAAGGACGCGCAACAACAGCAAAGTTTCGATCTCTATGGCACTGGGTTCGCCTGTGTCCTGCGTTTCCTGGGTAGGTGCAACGAGCCGTTCTGCCACCTGATCGCGCAGCTCATCCATCGTTTCGCCCATATCGATCATGGCAGCGCGGATGCTCGCAAGCTCCTCGCGAATGAGGTCCGCACTCGCCAGCCGGTCACGCAGATAGGTGCTGATAGGAATGCCGCGCGCTTCGGCCTCGGCGGCATAAACCAGCATCTGGCTCTCGTTCAGCCGGACCCGCACCCAGTTCTCAAGCTTCATACGTCCCCTGGCACGCTCTGTGTCCAGATAGACTACGACAAGCTGCTGATAAATCATTACTTATTTTACTTAGAGGCACGTTCGCGGCACAGTTTACTCGGCGCACTTATAATTTTGCCGTTTTATTTCAATAACCTATCAGCACCGAAAGGTGCGTATGGTGTACGACCTAAAATCACGGATTTAAGGGTCGAAAATGAAGCGCTGACAGATCGGAAACGGGCTGGCCGAGCTTAAGGGGGTCCAAACTACCCTGATGAGCGCAGCTCAGCAGGCTAGCATACTCAATGATGCAGATCTGATGCGATTATAGCGCAGATATGATGCAATTGTGATGCATTCATGCACAGAACGACCTCTGAGAAAGAGATAGGGTGCAAATAGGGGGCAATTAGAGTGCGGATAGGGTGCAGGAAGGGTGCAGGAAGGGTGCAAATTAGAAGCACGGACGCACATCGGACGCACATCGGACGCACATCGGACGCACATCGGACGCACATCGGACGCACATCGGACGCACATCGGACGCACATCGGACGC
>NZ_FOVZ01000001.1 GCF_900115295.1 Sphingomonas sp. OK281
GGTCAGTTTTTTCCCAGCAGATCCTTCAGCGCCGACACGTCGAGCATCGACTCCGCCAGCAGCTTCTTCAGCCGGCGGTTCTCGTCCTCGAGCGCCCGCAACCGCGCCGCCTCCGACACGGTCATCCCGCCGTACTTCGCCTTCCAGTTGTAGAACGTCGCGTCACTGATTCCATGCTTCCGGCACAGTTCGGCGGTCTTCACGCCGGCCTCATGCTCGCGTAGCACGCCAATGATCTGATCCTCGGTAAATCGGCCTCGCCGCATCACTCGTCTCCATCTGACGAGCTAACTTACCAATGGCATGAATTCTGGGGAGCAGGTCAAATTGTGACCAGTGTCACTCAGCTGCTGGCCGAATGTGACGTATCGCCAAGCGCTTATGATCCAACCGCAAGGTTGTATTCTTAATAAATCGTTAAAGATCATATGATTGGCAGCTAACGAGTTAAATCGAAAATGAATGCTTTCGTGTTCGATCACCGTGCGCGTTCGGCACGAATATGGCGATGAACAAGAAGCGGCGTAAAACCTACTTTTCGACGCTCTCGACGATTCACCGTGCGGTCCATTCCTGCTGGATGGGTGTCCACAGCGCACTCGATCGCCCGTTCGACAGCGAAGCGGGGCAGTTTCCTCTGTCGCTATGATATTATTCGGGCATGGCGCTATCTTGTAACGGCGTCTCGCGGTGCTTGTCCTACCGACTAGCGTCGATCAATATCGCGAACATTAGGGGAGCACGCGCATGAAGTGGTGGATGGTGGCTGTTGCGTTGGGACTTGCAGTGCCTGTTGATGCGCGGGACTTGGCTGTGCCGACGGACAAGGGCTGGAAGCATGCTGAAACAGGTTTGATCCTGATGCCGCAACTCGCGGGGATGTCCCGTACCGCGCTTACTGATACGACGCAGACTGAGCATGACGTAGCTGCGCAGTACGACACCCCGGATAAGAGCACCTTTGCAACCATCTACCTGTTTCACCCCGCGATAGCTGACGTCGGCCTTTGGTTCGACCGATCGCAAACGGCGCTCGAAACGCGAGACCTTTTCAAGAACGCGTCGCCTGCGACCGCCGATCCGATTGCCTTCGCCGTCGGCGGCGCAAGGAGTGCGTCTTCGCTGCGCCAGGTCTATGCGACTCCTGCAGGTCAATACCGGAGTACTGCGCTGGCAGTTGTGCCGGTCGGTGAATGGATCGTCGGCGTTCGCATGAGCGCCAAAACACTAACAGCAGAGCAACTGGACGCACGTCTTCAGCAGGTGATTGCCGCAGTTCGTTGGCCCAAAGCCGTTGGCACTGAAGCGCCCGCCGCCGCGCCGGTGAAAATATGCGCAACACCCCTGACGTTCGGTAAAGCAAAGCAGGCCAAGCCGGACGGAGCAGACCTGCTGATGTCGCTAATGGGCAGCAGTCTAGCGGCCAAGAAGAAGGCAGAGGCGAAGTCCGAGCCTTCGGTTCGTGCGACTTGGTGTCGCGACGGGGATGCGCGCACAGAATACGGGATGTATCGACCGGACAGCGCTCCCAGCAGTTACGTGCTCGCGTTGTACGACGCCGGCCGTGTTGTGAGCGTGTATCCATCGATAATGGGGCAGATCAATAAGAACGGAACGTATTCGGTTTCTCTGGAGGACGTCGAAGGAACGGTATCAGCTTTCCAATCTTTTACAGCCTTGCCGTCACCTAAGCAGGTATGGAGTTTGATAGAGCGCGGTCAGCGCACCGGTACGAAGAACGGCAATCAACTCACGATAAGCCCAAAGGGATTTTCGAGCTGACTGGTTGATCCGATACACTCCCGCCCGATCAATCATCGGGGCAAGCCCAAGAGTATGGGTCCTCGGCGGCCGGAGCTGTCACTCATTCTTAATGCATGGTGATCTCAGGGCGGCCAGGCTATCGAACGACGGATGCTGAGGTGAAGCAGCATCGTTTGCCGCTGTAGGCAGGCGAATGGCAGCAGACGGCCGGGTCAATCCTTCGAGAGCTCCTCGTCCGCCGTCGCCTATTTGTGGACATTCGAAAAGCCCGACCTGCTTCTCAGCTTTGGTCATTAGTTCATCTTAATAGAAGACCGTGTTCGGTAAGCGCAACGACGTCGGTCTCGTGCCGCTTACCGAATTTTGAATGCAGACTCATAAACTGTAGGGGCCGAAGGCAGCGCGCCGGGGTTGGTTTCCATAGACACAATGTTCGCGACGACAACGTTCCCTCGCGTCAGATCGTGACCTGTTTTTCACCGGCTCACAGTACGTGCCAACCGTCGCAGATCTCGGTTCGCCTGCCCATCCATCCGAAACCAGTGACACGTAAAGGGCCCGCCGCTGGCGAGCCCTGTAATCATTGCGTCCGGCTTTAGAACCGGATGGTAGCGCCAACCGCGATGTTACGACCGAGCGAGTCGTAGCGCGCGGGGATCGTGTTGCTCCGTGCAAGGCTGATGTCGTACGAATTCGCGAGGATCGGCGGAGTCTTGTCGAGCAGGTTGTTGGCAATAAACCGCAACGAAAAGTCCTTGGCGATCGCAAACGAGAGCGCCAGATCGAAATAGCTGGCTGGCGCGATGTGGTAGAAGGTCGTGCGTGCCCGATCAGGCGTGCCGCCGATCGCTTCGTCGCCGGAATTGTCGGCGCTGGTCAACGAACCGACATAGCGCCAGTTGAACGACGTGCTGAAGATGCCGTCGCCGGTGGTGTAGGTCGTGCGCAGGCCGTGCGACCATTTCGGTAGTAACTGGCTGCAGCCATTGCCGTAATAGCCGACGCAGTTGCGCTTGGGCTGGAGCGGCGAATCCTGGCTCCCGGCAAAGGTCGTCAGCGAGCCGTTGAAGCTCCAGTCGACCTTGCCCGCGCCGCCAAGACCCAGCGTGTATTGCGCTTGGAAATCGATCCCGCGCGAGATCGACTTGTAATAGTTGGTCGTGCCTTGGCGGATGAATCCGCTGGTCGGGTTGCTGCTGGCCGGGGCGTAGAGGATGCCGGTGCCGGGTTGGCGGACGATGCCCGAGCAGAAGAACGGATCGCCGTTCGAGCGCTGGCAGCCATCGGTGTAGTAGGTATAATCGTTATACCCGAGCGAGTTGTCGATTCGGATCTGATAGCGATCGACCGAGAAGACCAGCCCGCGGATAAAGCTGGGCTTCACCACCAGACCGTAGGTCAGCGTGTAGGCGGTCTCCGGATCTGCGGTGTATCCGCCCGACTGGACGGTACACTGGTTGCCGTCGCCTTGGTTACACAGCAGCGTGGGACTGCCGTACAGCGCGTCGGACAGGCCCGTCGCGCGGCAGACGTCGCGCGATGCGACCGGCGTGCCGTAGCTGATCGCGCCGGTGGTTGGATTGGTCGTGACGGTCGGCGCGCAAAAATCGTTCTGCGAGCCGCCTTGCAGGCCGTAGCTGATGTTCCGCGACTGGCCGATCTCGATTACCGTCGGCGCGCGCTGCGCCTTGTTGTACGAGCCGCGGAAGGTGAGGTCGCTGACCGGTGCGTATATGCCCTCGATCTTCCAGGTATTGAATGTCTTGGGATTGCTGCTGTATTGCGACACGCGGTAGCCGCCGTTCGCCTGCAGCAGATGCGCGAAGGGACGGTCCTCGATCAGCGGCGCCTGCACCTCGATGTTCGATTCCCAGACGCCCTGCGAGATGTCGAGATCGCTGCCGCCGTTCAGATCGCGGTAGAATGTGTCGGCGGTCGAGGTGTAGTTATCGTGACGATATTCGGCACCGAGCGCGATCGCGACGCCCTGGTTGGCAAGCGGCGAGGTGACGCCGTATTTCCCGAGATCGCCGGTTACCGAGATCAGGCCATCCCACAACGTACCGACACCCTTGGTGCTGCCACCGGGTGCGGTGAACAGCCAGTTGGCGAGCGGCTGGCCGGGGGTGTTGGCGGTGAACGCGTTGAACGGCACGCAGCCCGCGACGCCGCTAGCGCAGGTCGGCACGCCGTTGACGTTGACGACGTCGAGCGACTGGTTGACGCGGTTGTAATCGGGCAGGTTGCCGTAGTTCACGACCTGCTGGTTACGGGCATAGACGCCGCCGACGTCCCAAGTCCACGCATCGCCGACCTTGCCGCGGAAGCCGCCGGTGGCGCGAACGCCGCTGTTGATATAGGTATCGGGGATGTCGGCGAGATCGTTGAAGCGATAGCGGAGTTCGAGAGGTGCCTTGTCGTTGGTACCGGCTGCACCGCCGCAAATCGCGGTTGCCTGCGAACCCGACAGATACGGGTTGTTGCAGTTCACCTGGTACGGCTGATCGCCATAGACGGTATAGCTGTAGATCCGCGCCGGATAAACGTTCACGGACTTGTCGCGGAACCAGATTCCCGATCCGTAGACTTCGATATCGGAGGTGAGATCGGCGCTGACGAAGCCGCCCGCGTTCCACCGCTCCGACCCGCGCTGATAGGAATAGCCGTCATACGGGTTCGCCGCATTGCCCGCGCCGACGCCGTAGGGGACGAAGGTGCGCGTGCCGTTCGGGTCGTTGACATAAGTGGCGCCGTTGTTCGCACCCGAGCGTGGCGAAATGTAGCCGCTGCGCGAGTAAGTCGACAGCGAGCAGGAGAGCGGGCCATCCTTGCCGGTCTGAATTAGTTGGCATGCTGAGCTGGAACGCGCGTCGTAATCGACCGCGTCGGTGTGGCGGTAGTTGACGAAGCCCGACAGGCGCAGCTTGCCGTCGAACAGCTTCTTGCCCGCGGTCACGGTAATGTCAGCCCGGCCGCCGTCGTTGGTCATGCCGCGCGGGCTGCCGAAACTGTTCGCGCGCGCCAGCGACGACACGATCGTGTCCTTGTTGTCGTGATTGTAGAAATTGTAGTTGCCGTCGATCTGCAACCCCTCGAAATCCTTCTTCAGGATGAAGTTGACCACGCCGGCTACCGCGTCCGAACCGTAGACCGACGAGGCGCCGCCGGTCAGCACGTCGACACGCTCAAGCATCGACGGCGGGATGATGCCGACGTCCGCGCCGTTCTGCGTGCCGATACGCTTGCCGTCGATCAGCGTCAGAGTACGCTCGAAGCCTAGGCTGCGCAGCTTGATGCGCTGGCGGCCGTCCGAATCCTGGTAGTTCTGCTGCGCGTCCGGCGCGATCTGCGGAAGACGGTTCAGCACGTCTTCGATGTTGGTCGGCGCTTGCGCGCGAATGTCCTGCGCGGTGACCGAGGTGATCGGTGCGGCCGATGTCATGTTCGGACGCTGAATGCGGGATCCGGTCACGACTAACGTGTCGTCCGATGCGGACGTAGGATTGGGTGCGGAAAGCGCGGTCGCGGCATCCGCCTCGACCTTAGCCTGTGCCGGTGTCTGAGCGGGACCCCCTGCAACATCCTGATTTTGCGCCATTGCCGGGACAGCGCAGAACAAAAGCGACCCCGCTAGAGCAATGCGCGACACAGTTTGGTCGGTGATCATATACTTACCCCTTATCCGGCTGCGCCCTGACGCTTTGACCGGTTCGAACGACAGATTTCGTTAATTTGTCATATCCGTCAATACCCAAACAATACCTATTCAAGACATTTATGCTGAATTGTTGCGCAATAGCATCTTCCATTCGCGCTATGGCGGACGCGCATGGATGGTCGCTGATCGACGGGGTAGAGGCGGAAGTCCGGTGATGTTCTCTCAGCGCAAAAACGGACAGGCGGGTGCACAAAAGGGGCTGGCCAACCAGCCTCTTGCTACCGCTCGCTGAACGAACGGCAGCTTACCGCTGATCGCCATCCGTAGCCGGACAGGCCGCTATCCTTCCCATCTCGTTCATTCCCCTTTACGCCGAATACGGACGTTCAGGTTGGCAGTCCGGGCTCCCGATAACAGCCATTCGTTAGGCGCTATAGTTCCCGTTTCTCCGTCTCCGACAGGCTATTTCCCGTAGGTCGGCAACGCAGCACCAGCCACGTCGACCACATTGACCATGAACCGCATCTACACCGAATACCTGACGGGTTTCTGATCGCACGATGCCCGATGCCGCCCACGAATTTGGATTTTGGTCAGAAATGGTGCCATTTTATCCGGTTTATTAACCTTGGCCGGCTTTTAAGACCGTAGCTGGCGATCGCTCCGGCTCCGGGAGGAAATAATGAAGACCGTTGCCATTGGCGTCGCTGTTGCGGCGGCTCTCGTATCCACGTCGGCTTATGCTCAGGATATTGTTCAGACATTTAACGGGCCTCGCATCGAGTTGCGCGCCGGTTGGGACAACCCCGATATTCGCGCCACTATTCAGGATAACCGTAATCGCGTCAGCCGGTCTGCGGACAAGAGCGGTTTCACCTATGGCGGCGAATTTGGCTACGATTACAGTCCCAACAATAAAATGGTCATTGGCGCTTATGCTGGGCTTGAGGGCTCTACAACCAAAGCATGTGGTGAACTGTACGGTGAAGATCGGCTTTGCGTTCGTGCGGGTCGGAATATCACAGCTGGTGCGCGCGTTGGCGCAGTCCTGGACGACAAGTTCCTCATCTACGGCAAGGGTGGGTATTCAAACGGCCGCGTAACGGTTGACTACCAAGATTACGAACTGATCTTGGCCGATGAAAATTTCGGCCACAACTTCGATGGCTTCCATGTAGGCGCTGGCATTGAAGCGGCAGTTGGGAGCGGCGTCTATGGTCGACTCGAATACGTTTACACCAAGTACGGTCGCATTTCAGCAGAGACCGACGCGTTGAATGCCAGCCTAAAGCCGACCCGACAGCAAGTCGTTTATGCAATGGGCGTTCGTTTCTAAGACGAGAGCGATTGGATGGCGTCGATATTCTTCGACGCCATCTTCCCATTCCGGCCATTCCCTTTACGCCCACAACCAGACGCCCAGGCTAACAATAAAAGCGCCCGAGAATAGACTTTCGTTCAGGCAGCGTGCTTCTTCGCAAATTCTGCGAAGTAAGCATGGACAATAGGATCCGTAATTGGCGCGATGAGTGCTGCTACGTCACTCGCGACTGTGCCTCCAGCGCGAGGGTTGCCAGCCGGTTGATAGCCCATCGCCCATTCGGAAAAGCTGCGCTCGGCAACTTTCCGATCGCTCAATATAACCGCGGCAAAGTGCCGATCATCGGCTTTGATACGATCGTAGGTCTTCATAACAGATTCCAAGGGGCCTTCCAGAACCTGTAGGAACCGGCGACCGCCAACGACCAAAAGGCCTGTGACGCCGACCGCCTGATTGTTCCGCCGTGAAACTCGCAGGATTTCGTCCAGTTCCTGTTTCGACAGGGCCATGCGCGCGGTGCTGATGTAAATCAATCGTATCAATGGCCACCTCCGTAAGGGAATATAATACCGCATTAATTATGAACATCTTGTCTATGTTTGCTTAGCACTGGTGAGGCGCCGAAACCGGCCTCTCCGCTTTCCTTCCCAACCTGGACAATTTCGAAATTCGATCCCAAACAGGAAATCTGGGATCGACCAGAACGCCCGATTGCGGACGTTTGTTGTACCGTTCACGTTGGCAGCAGGGTCAGCTAAGAGGCGATCGAAAATGAGCTACCAGACGGACCGTCGAAGCCGGACGCGAGCCATCGCCGTGTACATGACCCTACTGATGTTAGGCGCGGCGCTGGGCTTTCTGGTAAGATTCGGCGTGATTACCGATCATATCCTCTGGTAGCGGGCGCCGACGGTCGCTTAAATGTCCGCTCTCCTTTCCATCCCGGACACTCTCGAAATTTGATCGATTCCGGGAATGCCGCGACGCCCAGCGACGTGACATTTATCGCTGACAGAGGCGTGCCGATTAGCGCTGATATCTACAAAAGCGGCCCGGCCGGCTTCGAGGGGGCGGTGCAATAGCTGACGTTGTGCAGTGTTGCCGCTCATCCCAGGTCGTTTGTGAGCAGTCCGGCGTCTCTGCCGGCGACAAACGGCGCGATCAGATCGCCGTCATCAGGCATCCGGGGGCGGACGGGTGTCCAACGCTAAGGTCAGAAAGGCGAGGTCGAGCCACGTGCCGAACTTCATGCCGACCTGCCGCAGCACGCCAGCGCTCTCGAAGCCCAGCTTCTCGTGCAGCCGCATTGAGCCAGTGTTCGTCGCCTCGATGCCGGCCACCATGATATGCTTGCCGATCGCTCGCGCGCGGTCGATCAGCGCGATCATCATCAGCTTGCCAATCCCAGCGCCGCGCTGGTCGGCGCGAACATAGACCGAATGCTCGATGGTGTAGCGATAGCCGTCCCATGACCGCCAGTCGCCGAACGAGGCGAAGCCGACGACCGTATCGCTGTCATCGACCGCGACTAAAACAGGATAGCCCTGCTTCGCGCGATCGGCGAGCCACGTGAGCCGGTTGGCCGGCTCGATCAGCGTGTCGTTCCAGATCGCCGTCGTATTGGCGACGGCATCATTATAGATGGCGGTAATCGCCTCGGCATCGGCCGGGACCGCATCGCGAATTTTCATCCTGCGCCTCGTCTACCATAGTGACGACAATAATCGAGAAAAGGGAAAGCGAAAGCCTTTTAGAAACTCACCCGCGATGCACGATTTGGACCTTGTTGCCATCCGGATCGCGCAGGTACGCGCCGAAATAATCGGGGCCATAATGAGGGCGTGGGCCCGGCGGGCCTTCGTCCGAGCCGCCCCGCTGCAGCCCTTCCGCATAGGCATGCTCGATGGCCTCGGGCGAGGGGGCCAGGAACGCCACCATACCGCCGTTGGCGGCCGAGCAGGAGCGGCCGTTGAACGGCAGATAGGCGTAGAACCGGGGCAGGTTCACACCCGGCATATGCCAGCACCGGGAGGGTTGCCCGCCGTCAGGCTCAACCTCCCGCTGGGCAAGCCCCAGCGGCGTCAGCAGCGCGTCGTAGAAGGCCGCGGCACGATCGAGGTCGCTCACTCCAACCGTGATATGACTAAATATCGAAATGCCTTTCAGATCGCATCCACGATCGACGCGATCATGGCAAACGTTTCGTCATTCCGACGATAGAAGGTCCATTGCTTGATGCGCTTTGCGGTCACTAGCCCACTCGCCTGAAGCACACGCATATGCTCGCTTAGCGTGGAGGCGTTTATCCCGATCTTGTCGGCGATGAACTGACCGCACACGCCATCCTCGACCAGGTCGCCGTCGCGCTGCGGTGGGAAGTGCGCCACCGGATCGCGCAGCCATCCGAGGATTTGCAGGCGGCGTTCGTTGCCAAGGGCGCGGAATAGGTCAGCATCGTTCATAAGTCGTCGGTTTGCCAAATGACGAAATACGTGTCAATTCTGTGCCGAAATCACAGCGAGATCGTCATGCCTACCTTGCCCTTCTTCACCGCCGACGTGTTTACGAAGACCCGCTTTGGCGGAAACCCACTGGCGGTCGTCATGGGCGGTGACATGCTGGACACGGCGACGATGCAGGCGGTCGCGGCCGAGTTCAATC
The DNA here is from genome assembly GCF_900115295.1 of Sphingomonas sp. OK281. Lineage (GTDB taxonomy): Bacteria > Pseudomonadota > Alphaproteobacteria > Sphingomonadales > Sphingomonadaceae > Sphingomonas. The sequence continues at coordinate 9,405 of NZ_FOVZ01000001.1, forward strand.
TGAGCGAGACGACCTTCGTCTTGCCGCCGTCGGATCCAGCGCATACGGCGCACGTCCGCATCTTCAACCGAACGGCCGAAATGGACTTCGCGGGACATCCAATGGTCGGAACGGCCTTCGTTCTCGCCCGCCACAATCCCGACCTTGTTAAGGCAACTTTTGAGATCGCGGCCGGGCTCGTTCTCGTCCGGATCGCGCGAGACGATGCTGGCACCGCAGTCGGCGCCTCGATCACAACGCCCCAGCCTCTGACGACAGGAGAGACGCTGACACCCGAGCTGATCGCTGCCGTCCTCCGGCTCGATCCCGGCGACGTGGTAACGCGGACGCACCCGCCGATCGTCGCATCGAACGGCAATGCCTATGTCATCGCTGAATTGGCTGCCGATGCCCTGACGCGCTGCTCACCGGATATAGACGCCTTTCGATCGGCGCTGGCGGCGCATCCGCATCTGGGCAATCGCTTTTCCGTCCACGTTTATAGCCGAGATGATGCCACGCTGCGCGCCCGCATGTTCGCGCCGCTGGCCGGCACGTGGGAAGACCCGGCAACCGGCAGCGCGAACGCTCCGCTCGCCTGCCTGCTGCTGTCGCTCGACGCCGCGAGCGAGGCAGCGAATTTCACTATCCTTCAGGGTGTGGAGATGGGTCGCCCCAGCCTCCTCCAGGTCGAGGCGCGGCGCACCCCGGCCGGCATCATGGCGACGCTCCACGGTTCGTGCGTGTCCGTCATGGCGGGGGAGTTAAGCGTATGACGACGACGCATCCGATCGAGCCGATATCGCTGCCGAGTGGCCGAACGATCGGCCCCTACTCCGATGCCGTCCGCGTCGGGGACCTACTATCCCTCTTGGGCAGGAACGGGCTGGACTATAGCAACATGACGCTGGTCGAGGGCGGCGTCGCCGCACAAACCCGCCGCTGCCTCGCCAACATCAATGAGGCGCTGCTGCTCGCCGACAGCTCGTCTGAGCGAGTCGTGAAGACGACGGTGTTCCTGACCGCCATGGCCGACTTCCCGCCCATGAACGATCTGTATTCTGCGACCTTCGGGAAGCAAAAGCCAGCACGACCCACAGTCGCGGTCGCTGGCCTGCCGATGGGGACGCTGGTCGAGATTGAAGTGGTGCTGGCGCGTAGACTTCCCGATTAAGAACGGCCGGCGTTAACGCCAGCACGTTCTCGATTGGGTTCCAATTGAGAAGGCTAAATCTCCGCGTTGTAGACATCCGCGATATTGCCCTGCTGATCGGCACTCCCCTATGTGCCGCTTGCGGCGGCCAGCGAACCAGAGGAGGCGTTGTTGCTCAAGGACCAGCTTCGTGGCTTGAAGTCCCTTGCGGGACCTTTCGACAAATTCGACGTCGACAATGCGCCAGAAGATCCCACTCAACTATTTGAAGAATGGCTGATCGGCGCCATAAAAAGCCGCATACCCGAAGCGCATGCCATGACGCTCTCAACCGTCGATGCGCATGGCCGTCCGGATGCTCGCATCCTAATCCTGAAAAATATCGATGCCGATGGCTGGCATTTTGCCAGCACGAAGCTCAGTGCAAAAGAGCACCAGGTCGCCATGCAACCTCAAGCGGCGCTGACCTTTTACTGGCAACCGCTCGGTCGGCAGGTTCGGCTTCGTGGTCGGGTGATCGAGTTGAGCCGGGAGGTTGCCGGAGCAGACTTTCTGGCGCGCCCTATCGGATCGCGGGCAGGCGCCTTGCTGGCGCGTCAAAGTCAGGTGCTCGATAATGATGAGGCGTTGGAGACCGGTTTGGCGGAGCAGCGCCGTCGTATCGAAGCGGATCCTTCAATCGTTGCACCGGCATGGGCCGTTTACGCCGTCAAACCAGAGGAGATCGAGTTCTGGCAGGCAGACGAGGAGCGCAGGCATATTCGTCTGCGCTATCGCCGAATGACCGATAGCGTGAGTTGGGTGCGAGAGCGACTATGGCCCTGAAGCCTCCTTTTCGGAGCGGTAGCTTGTTTTGAACCACGGGCGAGCAACTTTCCCGTTTCAGCATCCCGTTGGGAATGCCCCGGCCGTCTCCCCGGGCCTTCCCAGTCGAGAGGCTGGACGCCTTTTCGACCTATAGGGTCGGGCCGCCGAAATGCTGCGCGACCACGTCTACTACCACTTCCACCGCGTTTGCATCGACCAACCCTTGCCTTATGACCATATATGGGATTTAATCCCGGATATGAAAGACGTCTCACAATCTCATCGCGTATTAGCTGACCATCTCAAGAGCGTTCGAACTAGCCGAAGTATCAGCCTCCAGGACCTGTCTGCGAAAAGCGGCGTCAGTCGTGCCACGCTGTCACGGATTGAGAATGCGGAAGTCAGTCCGACCGCAGAGACCCTCGGCCGTCTTGCCTCCGCGTTTTTCCTGCCGCTTTCACAACTACTCGCGCCGCTCGAACCCGGCTTTCCTCCAGCGGTTCGACGCGAGGAACAAAGCCTTTGGACGGACCCGTCAAACGGCTTCACCCGCCGTGCCGTCTCGCCGCCCAGTGGGCAGCTCAAGCTCGAAATGATCGAGGGTGAGATCGAGCCGCACCGGCGCATCACCTACGACCGCCCGTCCATCTCGGGACATGAGCATCACCTACTTCTGCTCGCGGGAGCGCTCGCGCTCACCGTGGACGGCGTTCGCCACGAACTGCGTCCGGGCGACTGCCTTCGCTATCGACTTCAAGGCGCGTCCATCTTCGAGACCAGCGACCGCGCGGCCCGCTACATCATCGCTATGGCTTGAGGAGCCCCGCATGGAAACGCAAGTTATTGAACTCGGTGCCGCAGCCATCGAGGGGCATGTCGAAACCCTGTCGCGGATTCTTGCGGACAGCGTGGATAAGGGAGCCGCCATCAGTTTCATGGCCCCCATGTCCTACAAGGATGCCGCTCGCTTCTGGCTGGACAACGTCCTACCCGAGGTGGCAGCGGGCCGACGAGTGGTGTTCGGCGCGGAGCGCAGCGGTGACATCATCGGCACGGTCCAACTTCTGACCGCCATGCCGCCGAACCAGCAGCATCGCTGCGAGGTCGCCAAGATGATCGTCCATCCGACCGCTAGGCGTCTCGGCATTGGACGATCCCTCATGGCCCGAGCGATCGAGCACGCGGGGGAACTTGGCAAGACGCTGGTCACGCTCGATACGCGAACCGGAGACGCGGCCGAGCCGCTCTATGCCTCTGTCGGCTTCGAGGTAGCAGGCGTCATCCCGGACTTCGCGTGGGATCCGGACGGGCAGGCACGTCACGCGACGACCTATATGTTTCGCCGGATTTGATCCCGTGTCCGCTGCTTGGCCCTTCGCCGGATCGAGTGCGGTTATCGGCGGCATGCTGGCTGCTCTGCAAGGACCGATTGATGAAAGGTTGTCCAAAGAACTCCGCCGCGATCAGATGACGATCGCGCTATGCCTGCGGTCAGGCGAAGAATGCTGATAGGCTATGAGGTACATTCCATCGCGGGTGCCGAGTTATAGAGATGGGCGAACAGGTTGCGATCACGATCTTGCCCGGTTAGCTTCCTTGTCCCGATCTAAGGAAACATCCCGCATGCCCACTGTCGCTACAGTTTGCGCAAACGTCACGATTTACGGACTTCTGGGGTGGGCCATCGTCGGGCGGCTGGGGCACCGGACCCATCTTCGTGTAGCCGGGCTATTTCTTGCTGTTGGTTTTGCTCTTGGCAGTTTCGGGGGGCATGCTGCGGCAGAGCCCGAAAACATCCTCCAACTCCGTGCCCTCGGTTCAGTCATGGGATTAGCCGCCCTGTCAGCATCGATGTTCTACCGGCGTCGCGGCATCGCTCAATACGCTCTGGCGAACGGCTGCTAGTTACACAGCGGCGATTGTTGCTCGCAGCGGTGTGGCCATAAGCAGATGCTGAGGAGGCATGATGATACAATACGGAGGAATGTGGACCGCAGTTCTTGTTACCGGTGCCGTCGCTTCGGGCATCGCAGCGGTCGGTGAATGGCGTGTCGCTAGACGCTCCGGCCGACGTGAACACCTGTGGGGAGCGGCCGCATCGCTAGCACTGGGTTTGATCCTTGCCTCTTATCTTGTCGCTCTAACCTAACCGTAGGTTTTCAAACATAGACTTTGAATCAGCGATCAGCTGCTTGACGGCGTAGTGCGCGTGACCGCAAGCTGGCGTGCTTGCCGTGATTAAAGGACGAAACGATGTTTTTAGCATTCACCTTACTGCTGGCGGCGCCACAAGGATGCATAGACACAAAGCGCGAATGCCGCGCTTGTACGACTACTGATGGCAAGCAGCGCTGCTCCAACCCAGGAATCGCCTGTCAGCCTTTGAAACGCATATGCCGCCCAAAGGGCGACATGACAGCGGCGGAGCGCCCTAAAGCGACAAACCCAAGTCACAGCTAATTTTGCGGTCATGATGCATAATTCACAGATTTTGCATCAGATGAAAAAACCGCACGAAACCGGGCACTTCCGTGAGGCATAAATCCAGTGCACATTGTGGGCATGATTTATGGCTATGCACGGTCTCATCTACCAGCCAAGACCTGGCACAGCAGCTCGCCCAACTCGACGTGGGGGGCTGCACCAATATCTACCGCGAAGGTCAGCGCCGCGACGGCCGAACGGCCGCAGCTTAAGCTTGCGATCGCCGCGCTCAATGCCGGCGACGTGTTGATGGTGACCTCCACCGATCGTCTCGCCCGCAACATTCGTGTCCTGTTGAACATCCTCCATACAGTGAGAGAGGTTGGTGCGGGCTTCCGCTCGATCGTGGAGCCGATGGTGGATACCACCTCGCAGTTCGCGGACGTCATCATTGCCGTGCCGGGGGTCGCGGCGAGCTATGAGCGTCATCGTATCGTCGAACGGACGGCTGCTGGCAGGGTCCAGGGCAAGGCCCGGGGCGTTAATTTCGGCCGGCGCGTGGCCTTTACCCCTCACCAGCAGACTGAAGCGCTACAACGGCTCGCCACTGGCGATACGCAGCGCACCGTCGCTGCCCTGCTTGGCGTTGATCAGGCGACGATATCAAGGTCGTCCCGCAAGTAAAGTTAGCCGACAAAGCCGGGCAGAGCCGCGCTACGGAAGCACGTCACTTAGCACATCGTTCGACGAGAAGGATTTACAATGGCCGTCAACTATCAGGCGCGACGCAATGGATCTGCCTCATCGGCTTGCTCAAAGGTCAGTATGATCGCGTTGTGTCTTTTGCTCTCGCCGTACGCCGCGTCGGCGCAGGACGTGGCAAAGGCGGCGACCACCTTTCCTCATGCCCCCGTGCGGTGGAGCGACGGATCTGGCGAAATAGAGTTTCATGCTGCAGGTGATGCAGCCGTTCTGACGCTCCGTCTTCCCGATGGGAATGTAACCGTCCTACGTCAGATTGGCGATTCGAACGATGCCCTAGCCGTGCTGGGTGACGAACGTTTACGCTTCACGTGGCCAGCCTTGCTCTCCTGGGCAGGGGCTGACCTCGGACTGCTCCGCGACCGTTCTCTTTTGCATGCTCGAACCGGGTTCGAGGCTGGATTACCGGGTGCCGTTGCCAAAGGGCAGGCCGAGAAGTTGTCAGGCACATGGCAGTTGGCAGCAAAGCTTCAGTACGCGCGTACGCTTAAGCAGACCGGGCACCGCATGGAGGCCGCTGAGATGTTGCGTCGGGAAATCGCCAATCTTCCCCACACGGTACAGACCGCCTACCCAAGGGTGTTTTTGACGTTGAGGCTGGCCGGCATGGTATTTGATACCGATCCCGCTGCGGCAATTGGGCTGCTCGAACCGCTCATAGCGGATCCCGCAACAAGCCCGGATCAAAAGGTCAACGTTGAGGTCAATTTAGCGCAGTATCTTGCACGCAGCGGAGATTTTGCTCGCGCGCTCCCACTTATCGATAAAGTCTGGGCAACGTATTCCCAATCGAATCCTCAGGACCAGGGGTCCGAAAAGCAGCCAGGCAGCGAGGCGCAGTTCGCCTGGATCAAAGCTTGCGCGTTGCGGGGTTTGGGGAAGAAGGACGAGGCCGATCAGATGATGTCGTTGATCGGTCCTATGTCCGCGACAACCTCGGAAGTCCCCATTGCCAGCCAGGCGAGGCTGAGTGGCTTCATGTGCATGAAAGACACGGACGCGTTAGCCAAGGAATTCGTGACTCAGCTAAAGTCTGCCTACCCGGGGTCTGATCTGTTCCTGGAGCTTCAACCAGAGAGTCCGGACTACGCGCCCGACCGCGATATGGTGGCTGCTGCTCTTCGTGTTCCAGAACTTGCGCAAGCTGTCACGACGCAGGTACATTTCCTATCCGGCGCGCTCACACCAGCGCTTGGAGAATGGCGTAACGGTAAATCAGCTCAATAGCGATGAGCCAGTTAATAATATGCATCGGAATTACGCATCGCGGTAAGTGCACAGATTCATACAATCCTCGCGTGATGCGAAACCCGTGCAGACTGTGTGAGAACCCGGCCTGAGGATTCCCGTAGATCGCGACGCATGGTATGTTTGTGGCATGGCGCATCTGTCTGGAACGGACCGCTCGCAGCTCCTGCTGCTGCCCGAAGCGGTGGATGATTATGTCGGACCGGATAATCCGGTCAGGTTCATCGAGGCCTTTGTTGACGGGCTCGACCTTGGGTCGGCCGAGTTCGTCCGTGTACACCCCAGGGCAACGGGCCGCCCGGGCTACGATCCGGCTGATCTGCTCAAGCTGTACATCTACGGCTACCTGAACCGGATCCGGTCGAGCCGGCGCCTGGAAGCCGAGACGCACCGCAATATCGAGGTCATCTGGCTGCTACGGCACCTCAAGCCGGATTTCAAAACCATCGCCGACTTCCGCCGCGACAACCGTGCCGCCTTCAAGACGGTGTTCCGCGAGTTCGTGGTGCTGTGTCGTCAGCTCGATCTGTTCGGGCGCGAGCTCGTGGCGGTCAACGGCACGCGCATCAAGGCGGTCAACAACAAGACCCGGAACTTCACCCGGCCGTCGCTCGCCAAAGCTATCCAGGACGCGGACGAGAGGCTCGCCGGCTACATGAAACGGCCCGACGAGGGCGATGCCGACGAAGACCGCACTCCGGGCGGCGGTTCCGGCAATGGCGATGGCAAACTGGCCGAGAAGATCGCCGCCATTGAGGGCAAGCGCGATCGTCACAAGGAGATGCTCGCCGAACTGGATCGCACCGGCGCCGACCAGATCTCGCTGACCGATCCGGACGCCCGCGCGATGGCGCGCATGACCAAAGTGGGGGGCGGCTACAACATCCAGCTCGCCGTCGACGTGAAGCACAAGCTGATCGCCGAGCAGGCGGTGAGCAACCAGGTCCTCGACCTCGGCCTGCTCGCGCAAACCGCGACAGCGGCAATGGAAGCGCTTGGCGTCGAGCGGATCGAGGCCGTCGCCGACCGGGGCTACTTTAAGATCGAGGATATCGAGGCCTGCGAGGCGGCCGGGGTTACGGCTTATGTGCCCAAGCCAATCCGCGGTCCCGCCGCGCGTGAGGGCTTCTTCGGCAAGGACGTGTTCCGCTACGAGCCTGCCCGGGACGTCTTCGTTTGCCCGGCTGGGGCCGCGCTGTCGCCGCGCTACAGGGGCAAGTCGCGCGACAATGTGAAGGTCGACTATGCCAACCGCGATGCCTGCAAGGCGTGTGCGCTGAGATCGCGCTGTACTCGGTCATTCCGCCGCGTCTCGCGCCTGGAGAACGAGGCCGTTCTCGACCGCATGGCGGCGCGGTTGGCGGCCAGGCCCGAGATGCTGGACCACCGGCGAAACATCGTCGAGCACCCCTTCGGCACCATCAAACAGTGGATGGGTCAGGGCGCGTTCCTGATGCGCCGGCTCGAGAACGTTCGCGGCGAGTTCAGCCTGACCGCGCTTGCCTATAATATCAGACGGGCCATCACTCTGGTCGGTGTTCCGGGCGTCATCGCCGCGGTAAGCGTAAAACCGGCCTTCTCGCGCCCCGAACGCCAGACCTGACCTCCAACAGCCGTCTCTCGCCGCCTCAAGGCCATCAACGGCCACCTTCGGGCTCATTTGGTTCTCGAACCGCTCGAGATTGGAAATCGCTGACACCGACCGCGCTGTTCACGACTTTCCACACGGTCTGTGTGAATTTTGCATTATAGGGGCCTTAACTGGGGCTGATTACCGTATCGACGATCTGGCCTAGCTTGCCGACGAGCTTGCCTGTCCAATCGATCGTTAGGGTTCGCTTGGGGGTGATGATCTCCATCGTTGAAGCGTAACCTCCGATCGGCATATCGCCACCGCTGACCTTTTCAAGGTAGGCCTGACGGTCGCTTAGCAAGTGATCAAGCGCTTTGCCTGTGTCTAATGAAAGTGTCGTTTTCGATGCGGAAAGCGGATGGGGATTTATTGGAAGCAATCCCGGCCCTTCTTCTTCCGCTCGTTCGACCGTCCACTTTCCGTCTTTGCTTCGCGAGGCGACGATGCTCCATTCGGTTCTCGTATGATGCTGTGCGACACCGTAAATGATAATCATGGTGTCCGCCGTAGGCAGCACCACGCCAAGGCGAGAGCGCAGTGCGTCACCGGGGTGCTGCGATCGTTCGACAACAACTTGGGTAGGCGCTGCGGTAAGTGAGGATGTGGCGGAGAGAAGCATCAGCGCGATCGAGGAGAGGATTTTGGTCATTCAGCCAGCCTGCCGAACCCTGCCTAGGTCTGCAAGTGGCGGCTCACAATCAGCCGATTGGACCCTCGCCTGATGCAAAACTTTTGATCTCCGCATCGGAAATGGCCGGGATTGGAGGGGAGCAGCTATTTCGCTCGCACAGTGCCCGAATGGCTATACCGTTCCGCAGCTAGGCTTTGAACACGTTCAGCGCGCTGAGCCATTTCTTCCCATCGCTCTGCTGATCGAAGTGCCCTGTTGCGAACGTTAGGTAGCGTGGAAATCTCAGCCGCTGCACGTTCGGTGTCCGCACGCTCTCGGTACAATTTTGGATCGTCGCTCATACCGGTCATTTATATCTTTCAGCATCGGCCCGCCAGCGATGTCGGCTGCGAAAACTGAAACTCGACCTGGGCCGATCCTACGGTTCGGCGTCAATGCAAAACCGGTGAAATTTGTAACAGATGTCTCATCGGTGAGACGCCGTCATTGCCTGATTTGAATTGCTTATGATACTGTCCGAACGGCGTTGCAGGAGACGAAAATGACCCGATTGAATGGGTGGCGATACGGGCTTGTGGCCGGTATTCTATTCCTCCTGATTGGTTCCGCTATCCAAGGTTTTTGGTCAGGAAACTGGGCCGAAGTCTGCCGTTCGCTGCTCATTAAAGCCACGATCATTATTCCGGTTTTTGCGCTGCTTTTCGGCGCGTTCAAGGCGCGAGTTCCAAACCAGCCCCAGTAATCTGGGCGATCACCTTTCTATGCGGAATGTGTGATTTCCGTATCACGAACGCCGAAAACTGGCCGAATTCCTATCGGCAGGCTTCTGGCGTGGCCTTTCTAAAGCTGACGCGGGTTTTCACCCTGCCGATGCCGCCGAGACTGTGACCGCATGGACCCGCCAACGATTGTTGCCGTCACCGCAACTCCGAATGCGAGAATATCCCAAATAATCGGAAGATGGGCAGGGGCAGCTAGCAGCAACGTCATCGGGCCGAGGATACTCATTCTAACTCCGATCCGGTCCGCAACCCGGCCACTAATCGTCATGATATTTCCTCGCGATCCCAGTCCGGTTTAGGAGGCGCGATGATCGGCAGCAAGGGCTGCTATTGAGCGTTCTGGTACGATCCGGCTTTCTCGCGAGGGATCGGGAAACGAGAATGGCGCTGTTCGATCGAGCCGGCAGCATTGACGATCGTAGCCCTGCCTATGAGGGTAGAGCCATGCATAGAACGCTTCACCCTCGAACACCGCGTCGCAGGCTAATCCTGCGGACCTTCTATGCACTTTGCCTACTCGGCGCGACCTACAACCATTGGTACGCGATATATCACCACGGTTTACATTGGGATTACGGAGGATTTCCGAAGGCAAGTGCTACCTTCTGGACGATGCTGGCCTTCATCGATCCTGCCGCCATCATCCTTTTGTTCGCGCGCCCTAACATCGGCGTCGCACTAACGGTTGGAATCATTGTAACTGATGTTACTCATAACGTCTGGATTCAGGCGCGATACTTTCCACCGCTCCTGCAATCTTTGGCTGACTCCCCGCAGGTGATCGAGCAAATCGCTTTTATGATGTTTGTGCTGGTGAGCAGCCCCTTCGCATGGGCCATGAAGCGACAGACAGCAGCGTAAGCGCCATTCCCGATTAGGAACGGCGATCGAGACGGTCCAGGCATTCCCGGAATCGATGGTGAACTGGGATTATGGCAGGCTTCCCAAAACGCGACGTTCTGAGAAGCCTGCCTGGCGCAAGCAGTTTAGCGATGTGAATCAACCCGCCTTTGCTGGCGGGATCGGGGTGTACTGCGCGGAAACCAACAGCCATTTGCCTGCTGCCCGCTCGGCAACGTAACGAACGCGAACCGACCGAACTGGTCCACCTGGAATAGCGAATGACTTACGCGTCGTGATAATAGCGACGTCGCCGCGCGACCGAATGACCAAAGGTTCGCTGGTCATCGCTGGCGCGGTACGCTTCAACTCAGGAGCGTAGAACCCCAGCACCTTCTGGCGATCATCAACTTCGCCAACTGGTGATATTTCCTCGTAGTCAGCTGCAAGAGTCTTCGTGAGGGTGGCCGAGTCGTGCTGAAGGCGAGCGGTGTCGAAACGATCAATCAAAGACTGAATTTCCATATTCTGTGCACTTGCGGTCGATGCTATCAACAAAGCCACCGAACCAATCGCCCAAATCACCAAACGCATATGTCCCCCTTCAGTGAGCTTCACGCCACTCCGATAATGGTTTCAATCGGGATCGGGAAACGAGAAAAAGAGCACTTCAGGACACGCGCCGCGATGCGAAGGCATCCCGCCGGTTGCAACCGAACAGGAATTCGGCATGCGGAGTCAGTTCTGCGTCAGTGAGCGCGATCACATGAACACGGGCGCCATCAGTAATTCGCCCGCTGTTGCGATTGCTACGTAAGCCAGCTTATTCAGACGCAATGAACACCGACTTGTCATTGGGCAATCGACCCGATCTCGCCACCGAACGCCTATCCCTTCGGCGTCCTGACGATCGCGACATTGACGCCATAGTTGGCGTTGTCGGAAATTGGGAAGTGGCACGCCGCTTGGCGCGTGTCCCGCATCCGTATGGTCCAGCCGATGCCCGCTTTTTCCTAGATTATGTCGTTCCTGCCGAGTGGGTATGGGCTGTTACTCTGCGAGGGTCCGACACGCTTCTCGGTGCGATCGGCCTGACGCCGGAAGAGGGCGCTGACGCCGCTGAGTTGGGTTATTGGCTGTCCCCTGCCCATTGGGGGAGTGGCATAGCGACCGAAGCCGCTAGGGCGGTCGTTGCCTTTGGTTTCAAACGTCTCGGTCTTCCCGTCATCACGTCTGGCTATTTTGAGGACAATCCTCCTTCGGGCCGGGTGCTTCGCAAGCTCGGCTTCGTGGAAACCGGGCACGTCATGCGACCTTGCCTCGCGGCAGGTAGCGAGGTGCCTTCAATAAGGATGGAGCTGGCGCACCCAACAAAAGGGTAACTACGAGGAGGCTGCTTATTCAGCCTTCCCAGCTGGGAACGGGATCGAGACGGCCGCGACGTTCCCATGAGGATCGAATTTCGAGAAAAGCGAGGTGCCGTCGGAATGCCTCGTTGACCGCTGTGTTATACCGCAGCAACACACGAAGATCGCGCGGCGCGGCAGGAGGACCGATGACGACCAAATCGTTCTTGGCAACTCGATCGGGTTCCCGATCAAGGCTAAGCGCCATTGGAAAGGCAGTCAGCTATCTAACCCTGGCATTTGTCGGCGCGCTTCTCGTCTCGGCTGTGGCGAAGGGCCTCCTCGGCGCATCCCTTCTTCAACTCGCGCAAGGCGGCACGGCGACAGGCACGGCGAGGGCAGTGTTGTTGCTGCTTGGGTTGGTTATTGTGCCGACCGCGCTGGTTCTCCGAATCTTCAAAGAGCCGTTTCAACTCTCGGCATGGGCATTCGGCAGCGCAATGAAGCTCACAGCTTGGGGGCTCGCGACCGGCTTCATACTACTCGCAATTATGGCAGGTTTGATGTGGCTGTTGGGTGCTGTCACGTTCGGGATCGCCACCCCGACCATATCAGCAGCGATTTCGGGCTTGATGATGTCTGCGATATTGTGGCTGGCTCAAGCAGCAGGTGAGGAAGGTCTGCATCGCGGCTATGCCTTCGTGCAAATTTGCCGCGCGCTCTCTTTTTGGCCAACCGCCGTCTTGAGTAGTGCCTGGTTCATGTACGGGCACATCGGAAACGAGGGCGAGACAGTACTTGGCATCATCGCCGCTGGACTGCTCGGCCTGGCATTATCGTACAGCCTGCTAAAAACGGGTTCCCTCTGGTTCGCACTCGGCTTTCACGCCTCGTGGAATTTCAGTCAGAGCTTCATCTTCGGGTTTAACAACAGCGGAAGCAAACCCCCAGCCAGCCTGCTGTCCGCCACCCTTGACGGCTCGCCATTGCTGACGGGGGGCACCACCGGACCGGAAGCCAGTTTGCTCGTTCTTCCGGTTTTGATCGTCCTGTTCGCAATCATCCAGCGGGTCGCCGTCCCGACCTGCGAACGTTCGGGCAGCCCGACGCCCTCGATTCCGACAACCCGCTGACACTGCCTTTACGGTCGGAGGCTGCTGCGGGGCCGACCCGGTCTTCCTAAAAACGAAGGTCGAGTGGGGAATCCCCAGCTCAACGCCATGAAAAGCACGGGTGTTGGGTGCCGTTTTCTCGAAATCTGTTCCCAAATCGATTTTCTCGAAATTGCCTAAACGACACGGGAAAACGGGAATCCTTCGCTGACCGGTTTTGGCGACGGCTGCTAGCGGATATGCTCCATCTTGAGCCCTTTGGCCTTTACCTTCTTCCACTCGCGATCTGCAGTGAGGGCGGGAACGCCCAGTAGGATCGCAAGCGCTAGACAGGAGCGATCACCAAGGCCGCGCCCAAACTCTTTCGTTTGAGTGTGCAGATCAGCGGCCGCATATGCTGCCTCCACGTCGTGAGGACGTACATCGAGACGAAGCTCGTCTAGGATCTCGCGGATGGTGGCTGCGCCCAAACCACCAAGCAGGAGTTCCTTGATAACCTCCTGCAGATTGACGGCGGAAATCGCTGCTCGTCCGATGTGAGGTGTGACCTTGTCGGCGCCTGGTTCATCCCGAACCAACGCCAGCACTGCGGATGCATCCATTACAACAGATGTCATACTGGATCTCCCTGCCGGTCCGAATGCGAAGACTCGCCTGCCTCGGTGACGGCCTCTGCCTTGCGATCAGATAGGAAGTCGTCGATTGTTCGGGCCTGCTTGGCATGCTCTCGATAAAGCGCCTGAGCGCGAGAAACCCCGTGTCCGATCGGCGACAGACGGACCTGATCGTCCTCAACCGTCAAAATGACCTTTGCATCTCCGTGGAGCCCCATCGCCTTGCGAACCGATGCCGGCAGAATCATCCGACCGTTACTGGCAACTTTAACGTCTATGGATTGCGTAGCCATCGCGGTGTTCCTACTCAATGCTTGTAAGGAGCATGTGCCACTTTAAGGGATACGACACAATACGAGCTCCGACATCAGGCCGAACCTATCACGCGCCCACTGTCATTCTGGGTATACCCTGAGTGGGCATGGGCATTGGTACACAAAACCCGTTCAAACAGGGTCGGTAGTAGAGAAATCGGACACCTCATTATGAGGGTCTAGAGTCTGCCTGAACGCATTAAGGGTGCGCGTCTGAAATTGCTGCGTCAGCCTCTGCCTGTCGACGGCGATCACGAGCAACCTTGGCGAGCAGCGTTCGACTGCACCCAGTCGTATCCATTATATCGCGCCAGCTTCGGCCATTGCGAAGAAGGCTCGAGATAGGAGCGTTGCGGGTCTTGTTCTCGCGACGCCCCTTATAAAGCCCCGCTGCCTTGGCTTTTGCGGGTCCTTCGGCTTGTCGACGACGGCGATCGTCATAGTCCTTACGGGCAACCGCGGCGAGTACGTCCAACATCATGTCGTTGACCGCTGCGAACATTCGGCCGGTGAACTCATCCGTCGGTGCCGTCAGGATCCACGACGTCGGCAGGTCGAGTGCAACTACCCGGACCTGCTTGGCGTCGATTAGGTTGCGCAGTTTGATCCAGTCTGGTGAGGTGAGGCGGGAAAGTCGATCAACCTGCTCGACCAGGAGCACGTCTCCCGGCTCGCAATCCGACAGCAGGCGGAACAGCTCTCGCCGGTGAAGCTTGGCTCCACTTTCGTTTTCGACATAGCGTGCCGCAAACCGAAGCCCGCGCTCGGCCGCAAACACGTCGAGAGCACTCTTGGCGCGCGACGCATCCTGTTCGGAGGTAGAAGCGCGAAGATAGGCTCGGATGAACATCCCGTGCTCTGCTATATGTGCAGCTTATTAGTCTAGTCCTTTTTACGCTATCAAGACGGGATTAAAGTACCAGCTATTGAGAGGTATGCAAAAGGCATACCTAAACGGCACCGCCACGATCCTCGCCGCATCCTGCAAGAGCAACGGCGTTTCACTGGCAGGCCTCGGCAAGTTGAAGGTCAAGGACGGCCCGGCACGTGAGGGGCGCAATCGGGTGACCGGCAAGGCCATCAATATCCCCATCGCGACCGATCCGCCAACCCATTGTCCGGGCAGTGGTGCAAGCGGGTCACGACAGGGTAATGGCTACTGCCTATGGGCAATGAAACATCCGCACACGAGCGCGCCGCCGCCCTGCTGGGTGAACACCCCGGCTACAAGGTGTTGCGTGCGCTACCTCCGCTCGCGGACTATCCTATTACAGAGCCGCAGGGGCACGTGCGCACCGCCGCGGTCATCGACGTTGAAACCATCGGCCTCGACGCGGATCATCCTATCATCGATCTTGCGATCCAGCGCATCGCCTTCGATGCACGCGGCGTGATCGTGCAGGTCGGCCAGCCTCGCCAGTGGTTCGAGGACCCTGGCGTGCCGATCCCGGCCGAGATCACTCGGCTTACGGGCATCACCGATGCCGATGTCGCCGGCAAACGGATCGATGTCGACGAGGCCGTGAGCCTGATCGCCAGCACCACTGTCGCCATTGCCCATAATGCCGCATTCGATGCCCCTCGTGTCGAGCGGCGCCTGCCGACCATCGCCAGCCATGCCTGGGCGTGTTCATGCAATGAGGTGCCCTGGCGCGAACTCGGCTTCGACGGCCGCAAGCTTGGCCATCTCCTGATGCAGCAGGGCATGTTCCATCAAGGCCACCGGGCCGCAGTCGACGTTTGGGCAACGATTAATCTTTTAGGCCGCGTGCTACCCGACGGAGAGACGGCGTTGGCCAAGCTCATCCGACAGGCAGAGCAGCCAAGTGTCCGGATCGAGGCGACGAACGCCCCGTTCGAGGCAAAGGATGTGCTGAAGGCGAGGGGGTACCGCTGGCATGCTGACAAGCGGACATGGTGGACCGAGATCGCGACGGCAGGAGAGGTGGGCGAGCTCGACTGGCTGCGGGACGCTTGCTTTTGTACCCAGCCCAAGCTGACGCCGGTCACCTGGGCTCAGCGTCACCGCGGATGATAAAGGACCTGGCTCTCGCGGGATCGTCACGAACCCCAGAGCGCTATGATCCCGACGATTTTTACCCGTATGAAGATGTACCCGAATGGGGGATCCTGACCAGAACGGCATGTCGTCCAAAGTGGGGTAGGGCATGGACTACGGATCAGGCGCTTGAAAGGGTGGCTCTAATCATTCGATACGAGAGCAGACCGGCTGCTTTCTGGTGGAATGCGGACCTTCCGCTTCGGAGGCCACACCTAGGAAACCGGCCACTGAGCGGGTATCTTAGATGCCTCGGTTTTTTGCATCGCCGGAGCCTCCGATTCCCTGCCGTTCTTGGGCTGATGCGAAACCCGTGATTTTTGCATCAACAACACTATGTTCGTGGAAGGCAGGCGTCGTTGCGGTAGCAGGTCTGCATGAGCGACACCCACAGTCCGCGGATTGACAAGCAGCGAGAAGCCGCCCTCGCCAGATTAACAGCAAACGAAAAAGAGTGTCTGCGCCGCCGGTTGCTCCCTCAGACCGCGAAGGAGATGGCAACCGATCTAGGTATTTCGCCACATGCCGTAGAGAAGCGGTTGAGGATGGCACGTGCCAAATTGGGAGTCTCCTCATCGTTGGCCGCAGCACGGCTTTTGGCCGGCGCTGAGGAGGACCAATTACTGGTACCTCATATTTCGGACCTTCCGGTTGGCACAAACGAGCCTCAAGCCGGCGACGTGTCGATGCCTTCTGCATGGGCAACGAGCGTTCCAAAGGGATTGACCATGATTGCTGCTATCTGCCTGATCGCCCTGATAGCCCAAGACGTTCCGACAGTGCCAACTGCTACACCGGCCCGCCCCGTTGCGGATAGTTCCAAAGGCGTCTCAAAATATTATGGCCAATGGAAAACTCCTCAGCCGAATCGGCGCGAAAGCATAGATCGCGTCCATCGCGAAACTGTTTTCATGGCTCAAGGGATCGCATCCAATATACATGTATATCCCTTCGGAACACCTGCTTTTTACCAAAGCTTTTTTTATCAGGTATACATTCGCTCCTTATCAGAAGCGGTGGTTTTTAAATATTCTGAAGGGTCGAAACTACAGGTAATAGAGAGCGTAAACCCGTATAACCGCTCCATCGAAAATGATATTAACCCAAAGGATATCAAGTTAATTAAGTCGACAGGGGACAGTATCTCCGTATTTTACAATGGTTCTATCGGTGCGATTGTACGGATGCCAATGTCAAACACATTTGTTTATGCGACTCGGCGGCCGGATAATTTGAAGGCGCAATAGCCACGAGATCGATGCCCGTATGCGAACGGTGACGTCAGCGTTGGGACGCTAACGTGCGCTTCTGTATCGCGGCATAAATCAATTGGCGCAGGTCAATCTTCGTCGCCTGGAGAGCGTCGGTGGTGACGGCTTTGGTAGACGACGAATTCTAGATACTGGGTTCTTGCCGAGCTTGAGCGCGGATCAGCGCCGAAAAAAGGACCCCGGCAGATTTTGCCAAGCTGTTGAAACTGCGTCTACGCTTGTCTTGATCGCCCCCCCCCCCCTTTACAACTCATACATCCTGAAAGATTACAGGTAGTTGTCTCGCTTTGGCCGGGGTCCCGCTTTCAGCGCCGGTCCACACCAAGGACAAGTTCATACTCGCCGCCACCGTTCAGAGCCGCCGCGAGATGGCCCAACTCATCCCAATGTCCACACAGATGGCACCCGCCTGATCCGTCAGGCAGCTTTGTCTTTAGTTTCTACCGCGTACCTACCTCGCACCGAGACCAACTTTTTCAACACGATCGGGCGCTAGCAGCCGAAACGCCATTCTCAAAAGAGATCGAATTTCCGGAATGTATTAATTGCGCGGTCAATGGCGCATTAGCGTGCTGGTGCGACGTCCATGTCGCTTGGAGGAAAAATATCAGCATCTGGGTCTATAAGAGCGCCGCATTTAGTAGTTATTGAACCTGTGAAGAGTCAGTGCATTGTCGTGTTATATGACCTTGCGTATGTTTCGGCCCACATATCAAAAATCGACGGTAAAACATCAGTAACAGTTAAGGCGTTACTATATATCTCACAATTTGTGCCCGGGTACAGATTGTTCATCGAAGACGAAAGGCCTCCGTCAATATAGTGACGGAATCCAACTATTCCTGGACCGAAAGCAGAAATGGCTCCGGTAAAGTTGGGGAACACTAGCAGGAAGATCGCCACGACGAATGTCGATCCAATGCGCCTACGCGTTAGCCGTACATGGGAAGGCGACGATCGTTGGTTATCCATTTCGACGTTCCATCAAGCAGAGATAATCGGTCAACGATTAGGCCGCACTGATGAGGTAATTCCGTACCTCCATCAAGTCGTCCTAAGCTACCTATCTGACACTCCCGCTATCGGGCCATGACGCTGAGCCCGTTTTTATTTCCGTTTCACGATCGAATTTCGGGAATGGCCGGGTTGGGAACGGTAACGGAATGGCCGCTTATTGTTTGAAAAGCCGACGTTCCGACGCGCGAGATGCCGCGCTCGATCTTTTTCGTTTCAACACGTCGGGTATCTGACAAAGAAGGGCGGGCAGACCCAAAAGGACCAATAAAAGGATTGACCACCTTTCGAGATGCCTGTCACGTTCGGTTATTTCGACGCAGTAAGGTCCCGAATACACGCGCCCGCAAAGCCAATCGGAAGGAATGGCCGCCAAACGGGGGCCTACGGCCACCACCGGACGGTTTTCCATGAGATAGATGTTAACTGCGAACGGCGCGAACATCATCGAAGTACAAGCGGCTAAGATAAGTCGACGCTTCACGACAATCTCCCTGCACCTGACGGTGTGCGTCACCGGACACACGATCAACGTCTGTTATCGGGAAGTCGGAAGTGCGGTGTCAACGTCCATGGTTGGGCGATCCGGCTTTCTCACCCAGGATCGAATTTCGGGAATGTCCGGGTTGGGAAGGATAACGGACGGGCGGCTTTCGGGCGACCTGTCCTCGATAGGTGCCGTTCGTTCGGGTACGGTCATTCGGCGTAAGGTTCACCGGTCTGCCGATCAAATATCCGAAAAGCCCTCGAACCCAGGTCGCGCCGACAAAGGCGCAGCTCAAAAAGGGCTCCCTGGATCGACAAGCGTACTGCCACCGTAGTCCACGCGCGCGGCAAACTTATATCGGCGATTTCCACCGCGTATCTCAGTTCCGATAGCTCAGCCATCAAGCCGCCTTAAAGTTCAATGGCCACGCTACAACGACCAACGCGCTGGTGATAGCGGTTCGGCAGAGGGGGTATTCCCCGCACGGCCAGTGTCCGGCCTGGGAAGGAAAGCGGACAGGCTGCTTTCGGGAAGGCGGGCGGCGATAGCAGACATTGGGCAACTGTCGGCTTTTCAAAGAGGATCGAATTTTGGAAATGGCCGGGTTGGGAAGTCGAAGCAAAACGGCAAAAACCGCCGGAAACTAATATGACGGGTATCGTTTATGCCTTGCCGCGGTCGTCCTCCGGCCGTGGCCGGTCCGTCCTTGCTACCCTGTGGGGACGGGCCGTTGTTCACCCATAAGTGGCAAGACGGATAGGGGCTATAACGCCAAGCCGAAAGCACTGTGCTTAGTGCTTTGTGAGAGGCTAGCCCCTTAGTTCCTTTCTTCGGCTCGATCATGCTGCTCGTTGTCGTTGTCGTTGTCGGCGCTGTCGACCAACGGTGCGACGGCTTCGAACACGACGCCGCCAGGAAGGTATGAGATTTTAGCTGTTCCGCCGGTTTCGTGCGCCAAAACACGCTGGATGAGCTGTGTTCCAAAGCTGGTCCGTGTCGGCGGTTCAACCGGTGGGCCTCCTGACTCTACCCAAGTGAGGTGGAGATCATGCGGTTGCCAGCCGTCCATGACCTTCCAGCTCAGATCAATCACCCCATCGGCGGTCGATAGCGCGCCATATTTTGCGGCGTTGGTTGCAAGCTCATGGAGGGCAAGGGCGAATGCGACGACAAGGCGTGGCGGGAGCTGAAGGTCCTTGCCGGAAAGCTTGAACCGTTGACCGTCTTCCACCCCGAAGGGGATAAGCGTGCGCTCAACCAGCGCACGCAGAGACGTGCTCTCGAACCTGCCACTGATCAGCAAGTCATTCGCGGCCGACATCGCGTGTATGCGTGCTTCCAGCGTCGTGCCGGCCTCCTCCACAGAGGTCGCCCGGCGCATCGTTTGCGAGACGATCGCCTGCAGGGACGCAAGCGTGTTCTTCACCCGGTGGCTTAGCTCATTAGCCAAGAGGGTCCGATGCTCCTCAGCGCGCCTCCGTGCGGTCACGTCCTGGGTCGTCCCGACGAGTGCCAACGGTTTGCCATCGGCGCGGTAGCTCGCCTGTCCCCGGATCTGTACCCAGCGCTCCTCGCCTGCCGGCGTCTGCAAGCGGTACTCAAGGTCCAGCAGCGATCGGTCGCGTACGGCGCGCTCTATGCCGTCGACCTGCATCTGCCGGTCTTCCGGATGGATCGACTCTCGCAGTTCGTCGAGGGTCAGAGGATCGGTCGGGGCACGACCGCATATCCTCTTGCACTCGGCAGATGCCGTCAGCCGGTACGTATCGAGATTGATGCTCCAGGCCCCCAGGCGACCGGCATCCAGGGCGAATTGAAGCCGCTGCTCGCTCTCCTGAAGCTCGGCAATGCGGCGTTCTACCTCTGCTTCGAGGGCATCGCGATCGAGCTGAAGATTGACGAGGCGTTCGCGCTCAAGAGTGACGTCGTACTGCGAGGCGAAGAAATAGAGCAGCCCCCCGTCGTCGTTAAACACGGGCGAAACCAGCAACCGGTTCCAGAAATGTGTGCCGTCCTTCTTGTAGTTTAGCAGGTCAAGTTCGATCGACTCCCGCGCACGTATCGCGTCCCGCACCCGGCCGACGTCGGCCATGTCCGTGTTCGGTCCCTGCAGAAACCGGCAGTTGCGCCCCATGATCTCGCTGCGGGCATAACCGGTCAGCTTCCCAAAGGCGTCGTTCACAAACACGATGGGATTGTCGGGCAACCGGGGGTCGGTGATGATCATCGGCATGCGCGTTGCCCGCACGGCCGAGGCAAAAGGGTCAGATCCGCCATCGCCGCGCGTCAGTTCGCGGACGATCCGCGCTTCTTCCTGGATATCTCGCACACGTCACTCCGTTCGCGCGCTCAACGGGCCTTATGTCGTTGGACGCTATGTTTTTTAGTCCTTTAGTGTCAGTAGACAACGATGACCATTGTGACAAAACTACTCGGTTAGTAGCCTGCAAACGACACCTGGCATGGCCCGCAAATGCGGCCATGCCGCAGTCGCATTCTAAGAAATCAACCAAAAATCCTCGCGCGCCGCAACTCTGCTTATGGCGGGAGGGTTAGGGCTCCATGACCCTTTCAACCGTACCCTACGCCCTCGTTGTCGATGATGATCCGCTCATCATGATGGATACGACTGCCATCCTCGAAGACGCCGGATTCCGCTTCTACGAAGCCATGGACGGCGACGAGGCAAAGCGCGTCTTAGCCACCAACTGGGAAAGCATCGTACTGCTGTTCTCTGACGTCGACATGCCCGGCGATACCAACGGTTTTGCGTTGGCGCGGCATGTCGCCGAACGCTGGCCTGCGATCGAAATCGTCATCGCTTCCGGTCATGTTCTACCGAAAGCGGGCGAGATGCCCGAAAAGGCTACGTTCATCTCCAAGCCGTTCAACAAGCACATGGTACACGAGCATTTGCGGAACATGCTCCCGGACAACAAGTTACCGGAGCCGCTTAAAAAGGCGGTTTGATCAACGACAAAGCTTATTGGTTTAAATTGAAATGGTCGAGATGGGGAGGAATTATATCAATGTCGAACGATCGGGATCACGTTGATTGCGGAAGCTAGCAACGCACCAACGACCGTGAGGCCGAGGTCGTCCGCGAGTTGTAGTAACACTTCCAATTCGTCCTTCAAATCTTGGGCCGTCAACGGGTTATCGGAGCTCATAGAGACAGCATATCTGTCTTAACCCGGCGACGTCGATAGTATGGATGCGCGACGCTTGCTGCGATTTCTACTACTGCTCGTAAGCTATCATAACGGATGGCGGCCATCGGGAGATCTGATCGCATGCCCAAACGTCCGAATTTGGGCAATTTTGACCGTTCGGCGTTCTCGCAGATGAACGCCAATTGAGAAGCCTGTGGCGTTCCCAATCAGGAACGCCAGCCAGGCAGTGCTCGTTACCGGGTGCTCTTCAGCGGAAGCTTGAACTTGACCCGCTGAACACAGCCTCGACGGCCTGAATCGCTTTCTACTACCCGTGCATTGGAAAGCGCATTGCGCGCGGTATCGCCGAACGCCTCGTCCGGTTCAGAACCTAGAACCCTTACGTTCCCTACCGCTCCCCATGGCGCCGTATCATAGCCAATTACGGCCGCCCCTTCGATCCCGCGGCGCCAGAACGCTCTGGGGTAGGCGCTTCCGTCGAGAAGACCCGGGATCGATTTGGGATCCACGATACAACCCGGCTGGTCTCCAGTATCCAGGGGCGTGTCTGGCACCGGTACGGGGGCCGCCAGGTTGGCGCTGCCGTTATGGTAGAAGTGATAGGTGCATCCGTGAAAACCCGCTCCCGGCTCATAGCGGTTGGCCAGCAAAGCTTCTCGACCGGCGCGCTCGAGCCCTGTATCGCCGGACGTACCCAATGTCTGGACGTTTCCAGGCTTACCCGCGGCGTTCACGTCGAATGCCAGAAACACCCAAGCTGGTCGGCGCGCCGGTTGCGGCAGCTTTTCGAAGGCCGGCAGGTTAAGACGCCGGTACTGGCCTGGTTCGCGGGGGCAGTTTGAGTCTGCGGGGCGAACTCGTTCAAACAGGGCAGGCGCGAACCCTGTGGAGTCCGGACGGCTCGCCAGCTCGTACAAATTCCGCATCGACGCCTTCTCGATCAGCGTGACCGATGCTTTGAAGGACACGCTGCATTTCGCCTGCGGCATTCCGGTTGGAAAGCTCGAAGCCGCCAGCGCAGGGGCAAGATCGCTCGTGTCGACATACCAACCCGGCAATTCCGTCATATCACGGCGGATCGTGCGAGCACGTCCCTGCGCATCGATTACGAAGGAGAACCGATATGTGGGTGAGGGGCTTCCGGTAATAGCGAGACCGTAACGCGTCGCAACTGCCGTGAAAGGCCGAACGATACTATCGGCTGCTATCGGCTGCCCTGAACAGGTGACATCCCTGGCGGTGAACGACACGACCTCCGTTCGCTGGGTTGCGAACGGTACCAGGGGGGCGGGGACACTGAGCAGCGCGAGCATCGCAACAGGCATGGCGTGATCTCCAAATTTACGACATCGGTTATCCCGCTGGCGGCAACGTGGCTAGCGATCTCACCAATGAATCATCCTCGGCGGCCACAGATCATAGCCGGCCTGGATTTCCACTTTCTCAAAACACGTTCTCATTGTTCATTCTCATTGAACGCCAACATTGTTGGCTAGCTGAGAAGGGTCGAACCATGACGATCGACGACGCACTGCGCGCTTATGCCTCAGGACACAGTTCGGCCAAGGAAACGAAGGACCGTACCGGGCTGGATTATGCTCAAGTCCTGTACGGTCTTGGCCGGCTGAACCTTCGCGTACCACCGCCCGCCTTCGGCGGCCCCAACGGCGACGCGCTGGGTGAGAGCGCAGATTGCTTCACCGCGTTCCTGAAGCAGTCGCGCTGACATGGCGGATCCCCGCTGATGCTCATCGGATATGCCCGGGTCTCGACCTCGGACCAGAATTTGACGCTGCAAACGGACGCTCCGACCGCTGCGGGATGCGAGCGGATCTGCATTGACACGGCGAGTGGGGCGAAAGCCGACCGTCCAGGTTTGTCGGAAGCGTTGAACGTAGCCCGCCGGGGCGACACGCTCGTCGTCTGGAAGCTCGACCGCCTCGGCCGTTCGATGAAGGGCCTTGTCGAACTGGCGGCTGACCTTGCTACCCGCGGTATCGAGTTACGGTCCCTGACCGACGGGATCGACACAGCGACGCCGACCGGCCGGTTGCTCTTTCACATTCTGGCATCGATCGCAGAAATGGGGCGTGAGCTGATCCGCGAACGAACAATGGCCGGGCTACTGGCAGCCCGTGGCAAGAACGGGCCCGGCAGGGGGCGCAAGTCGGTCCTGACGCCAAAAAAGAGGGCCACGGCTATGAAGCTGCTCGCTGCGGGCGATCGTCCCCGGGACGTAGCCGAAGCGATCGGCGTCTCGGTCGCAACCTTTTACAGGCATTTTCCGGCTGGTGGCAGCGAGCCGGGCCCTTGAAGACCCGCTACCTGCGCATCGTGCCCTTTAGTGGCCATGATCGCCGTCTGATGACCCTGGAGGCCCTGAGGACGCGCCTCCAGGGACGTAGACTGCATTTCCACAGGGGCTCGGCTCCCGTTTTCCGGGAAGCTATGCCATGGCTTATTCGGCTGCCGTTTCTTCGGTCTTGCGCTTGCGCGGAGCCGGGGTGGGCTTGGCGTCTGCCTTGGCTGCATTGGTTTGACCGGGCTTGCGACCCAGGCCAATGCTTTTCGCCATCGTGCGACGTGCTTCCGAATAGGTCGGAGCGACCATGGGGTAATCAGCCTTCAGGCCATAACGCTCACGATACTCCACTGGCGTCATGCCGTTAGTGGCAAGGTGGCGACGCAGCGTCTTGTACGGCTTGCCATCGATCATGCTGATGATGTGATCAGGGCTGGCAAGCGACTTACGCGCCGTCACGGCCGGGGTGTATTCTTGAGCAGGTGCCTCAGGTTCAGCAGCCGCAGCGTTTCCGCCGACCAGCAGCGAAACAGTTTCGTACATTTTGTTCAGGAAGGCCGGAACGTCGTCAGCATTGGTACGCATGTTGGGGTTTGCTAACCACGCGATGGTCAATTCCGTGGCGAGCTCAATGGGGTTCAGATCGAGGGTAGTGTCAGACATAGCAGCGCTCCATTTCTGGACGCGCATCTAGGTATTTGATTGGTCTCTGGCAATCTCAGACTGCGCGAGACCATCTATTTGGAGCGATACATAAAAATGGAAGTATCAATCCGCTCATAAGTGTTATCTAGGGCGTTAGCCAAATTGACCCTTCCGCTGGTGCCGACGCTAGCGTCCGTTTGAACATTGGCGGGTGTGCTGCGACCTCCTGGTCGACGACGATTGATCTCGTCCACGGACTGATCACCGCTCTAGCAGTATCCGTCGCTGGGCATAAGCGCCGGTAAGGCCGCGCAGGCGGCGCAAAACACCTCAGGCCGTCCGAAAACGCATTCTGGGGAAATGCGAAATCGATCGAGTGTCAGAAGCGCCGTCGCTGACGCTATTTTCGGCCTAAGCCCGCTTTGATATCGCAAGAACTGCGCCTTGGCCGCTGAGAGCCGACTTATAAGGGTGTTTCTGGCAGCCAGACGCGTGCCTTTCAGGTCTGCATGGCCTGGAGCATGGCGGGGATCCCAAGGATCGTGATGGCTCGCCTCAGATTGTAGGCGATCGAGGTGAGGCTGAAGTCCGCGTTCACGCTAGCAAGCCCGCGCGTCAGGAACGCACCTTGATTAATCCACTGTTTGATCGAGCCGAAGGGGTGCTCAACCGTTTCGCGGCGCCGGTCGAGAATGTCGGGGCGGGTGGCAAGCCGCTCGGCCATGCGGTCGAGCACCGCCTCGCCTTCCCAACGGTTGATGGTCCGCGCCGTACCAGACGTGCATTGTGGCTTGAGTGTGCAGTCCCGGCAGGCTTGCCGGTTGCCGTAGCGGATGGTGCAATGAACGCCCTTCTCCGAGGCTGAACGGATCGAGGCGCTGCCTGGCAGGGCAGGTGTAGCAGTCCTGCGCCGCATCGTAGGGGAAAGCGTCCTTGCCGAAATAGCCTTGGTCGATGGCAGGACCACGCTCCGGACGTGCGACGTAGGGGATCACACCGACCGTCTCGCAGGCAGCGATGTCCTCCCCTTTGTAGTAGCCCTTGTCGGCTACCGCGGCGATCCGCTCTACGCCCAGCAGCTCGCGTGCGGCGCCTGCGGTCTGCGCGAGGGACGTTTTCGGACGGCCTGACCTGTTTGTCGCACAATGGCAATTTCGACCGGCTTTTCCACGCATCGGGACGCTGAATGGTGACAATGGGAAGGAAAGCGGACTGGCGGCTTTCGGGACGATGCGCTGGAAAACGGACGCCGTGAATTACCGACTTGTGAGCAGTCGCTTCCTATACAGCGCGTCCGGGGCTTTAGCCGCTTCGATCCTGATCCGGCGATGTAGCACCCCCACCATCAACGGACCGCCTACTAGAAGCAGACCGATCAGCACCTGTATGAAATCCGGCGACCAGCCAGCAGAGCCGCTCCATAGATTAGCGCGAAGAACGCGAACCATACGAATGCTGCGGCATCAACGAGGAGCAACGGCGTCCTGCTTTGATAATGCTGGTGTGCAAAACGCCAAAACGCGGCTTTCATGCTGCCCCCATCTCTATTTCGAACCAATCGTAACGTCGGCTTTCGGGAAGCGCTACCTGCGCCGCGAACGGTAACAAATGGCCGTAAGCAGGATGGCCGGAATGGAGGTTAGTTGCCTTTCCGAAAGCGGTCCACGAGCTTGTCGATGACTACTTTCCAGATACGAACCGCAAATGCGGTCAGTAAGATCAATGGAGCCACCCACAGGACTTCTTTGTCCCAACCCCACCCAAGGCCGAGCGCAAAATCCAAGATCGTCGCGCCCCACATAACGCTTACGACGGCAACGATTGACCAGAAGGTCCAATCGAACTCTTTTCGAAACCAAGCGTCAAAGCGTTCGTAGCGCATGGACGCATTCTGGTCTCATCGACGAATGTGTACAAGTGGGCGAAAGCGGAATGGCCAAACGGCAGCTATGGACGCTGACGGCGTAGGCTCAGAACGGTTCCGAAAGTCACTAGTCCGCAAGCTAGAGCGAAATAGAGACTCCCTGCAAGTACGCCTAAGCCGGACAGCCCGTCGTGAGGAGCGGCATGCAAATACCACTCAGTCAGAGCCGCCTTCATTGGGTAGAAGCCCGTGGGGAGAGCAATACCACCCAGCAAAGTGGCGAGACCAAGTCGTTTCCACGTCATTCTAGTAAGACTGCCAGCATAAACGAATGTCTGCAATTGGTGGATGCCTGAACACCATCGAACGACCGGATGTGGGCGCTTCTGGTACTATCCCGCATTCTCGCGAGGGATCGAATTTTGGGAATGTCTGGGATGGAGAGGAAAGCGGACGCGCCGTTGCCCTCTTTCATTTATGTCTTATCTGTTTTTTCGAAAGGTGCGGTTTCGAAGATCATCGCGGAGTTCGGCTTCGTGTTTTTGATTGACATCATACGCTCGCCACTCAGCATCAGTGCGGCATACCTTCTTTGAAAGGCGGGTACCAGTTGTCTTAAATTCTCGGCATATTCTCTGAGGTGAACTCTGCTCGGTATTGGCTGTCTTTGAGGGCGCCGCTGCCGTGAGCGCGATAAGCAGGAATGGGATCATAGTGCGATGCTCCAATTATACCCGAGCGAGAATAGGACTTTGAATTTGGTACGCAACCCTGTCGTTTAAACGGCGGCTTGTAAAACCTAGAATGCCAAAACGAATGTCCGCAGGTGGGCGTTCGTGTCCGATCCGGCTTTCTCGCGAGGGATGCTCAATTGAGCATCGCCGACATCAGGCGAAGTCCGGTATTGCACCGGCGAAAGTGATCAGCAGCGCACGAAGCTCGCCATTTTTAACGGCCTCAATCGCTGCGTTGATGGGCATCCAGCGTCTCTCTCGTTGCCGCATTTCGGGCCAGCTGACGTTTTCCTGACGGACCAGCATTGGAAACGCCCGTATGGCTATCATTTTGGCTTGGCCGTCTTCGTCGGTCTTGACCTGACGGTAGGTCCCAACGGGTACGGCGCTGATCGTGCCTACGACGCCTGCTTCCTCGAAGGCCTCACGGGCGGCAGATTGATGCGCTGGCATTCCGCGCTTTACCTTACCCTTGGGCAATACCCACCTGGATCGCTTGCGGGAGGTGACTAGCAGAACTTCGACGCCGTTCAGGTCGCTTTTGCGATAAGGTATGGCGGCAGACTGGAGGATGATGGCAGTACCTGCTTGATCGCAATTCGGTGGACGTCATCTATCGTGATAATGAGGAGCAGCGCAATCGAAACGGCTACCGATCCTGACCCTGCGATTTTGCCAGAAAGTCATGCTCGGCTCTTTCGATCGCATGCGCTAAGTCTGCAGGACGTATCTCAGAACCTGCCCGAGCAGATTGGCGAAGGTCGCTTTGACAAGATGCTCCGGCTCGCCCTTTCCGATCCAGACGATGAAGTTTGGCGCTACTCCATCGAGGTGTCGGGGCATCTCGTTAGCCATGCGATCCCGGAATATGGGGCTGCGATCCTGCATCGTCAGGTTTAAGCCAACGAACACGTTGCAGCTGACCCTCCCCCGTCTCGCACAATACTTATCAACGCGGCCCCTAGAATAGATTACTTGCCGAAAACGATGCTGTATTGAGAAGGTGACCGGGAAAAAGCACCCGCCGTGCCCCAGCGGTCGTTGTCAGCGCGGCAGGCCGGTAACCTCCAAGCCCTGCTTGATCGGGTTGCCGAGGCTTTGCAACTGAGTGAAGACGCGGCTTTAATCCAAAACCGCACCGAGAGGCCCTTCATCGGTACCGGTAGGCATCAGAAGGGGGCTGACGCCGGGAAGGTGCCCAAGGGAAACTACACGCCGGCCCGTGTGTGATCATCTTTGCGCGGGCGGAGGCCCGCATGACCCCGACCAAACTGCTTATCGGCCAGATCTTGACCGTCTTCGCTATAGTTCTGGCGGGCATCTGGTTCGCGACCCAGTGGGCAGCGGCGGCGCTGGCTCATCAGCCGGAACTGGGTGCACCTTGGTTCATCGCGTTCGGACATCCTGTCTATCATCCGTGGGCGCTGTTCGGCTGGTGGTATCACTTCGACGCCTATGCCCCCACGATCTTTGACGAGGCTGGCGTAATCGCAGGCGCCAGCGGGTTCGTTGGCTGCGGAGCAGCGGTCATCGGGTCGTTGTGGCGTGCTCGACAACGCAAAAACATAACCACGTACGGCTCCGCTCGCTGGGCGACACTCACTGATTTACGCCGCGCAGGGCTCTTTAACGAAGGCGGCGCCTTTCTTGGCCGGATCGGCGCCCGCTATCTTCGCCATGACGGCCCCGAACATATTATGGCGTTCGCGCCGACCCGCTCGGGCAAGGGTGTCGGCTTGGTCGTGCCGACTTTGCTGGGATGGACCGGCTCTGCCGTCATTCACGACATCAAGGGCGAGAACTGGACGCTGACTGGCGGCTGGCGCGCGCGCTTCTCGCATTGCTTGCTGTTCAACCCGACCGATGCGCGGTCCGCGCGGTACAATCCGCTGCTTGAGGTCCGGCGTGGTATCAATGAAGTTCGAGACGTCCAGAACATTGCCGACATCCTCGTTGACCCCGAAGGCGCGCTGGAGCGGCGCAACCATTGGGAGAAGACCAGTCATTCGCTGCTGGTGGGCGCGATCCTGCATGTCCTCTATGCCGAGGAGGAGAAGACTTTGGCGCGGGTCGCGACCTTTCTTTCCGATCCCCAGCGTTCCTTCACCGCGACCCTGGGTCGGATGATGACCACCAACCATCTCGGCAGTGAGGATGCGCCTATGGTGCATCCCGTTGTGGCGTCGGCTGCGCGAGAGGTGCTCAACAAATCCGACAATGAACGATCCGGCGTGCTCTCGACTGCCATGTCCTTCCTGGGGTTATACCGCGATCCCACCGTCGCCACGGTAACATCACGCTGCGACTGGCGCATCGCCGATCTCGTGGAGGGCAAATCGCCCGTCTCGCTCTATCTTGTCGTGCCGCCGTCCGACATCAGCCGTACCAAACCTCTGATTCGCCTGGTGCTCAACCAGATCGGTCGCCGGCTGACCGAGCAGCTCCACGCGGTGAATCCCAGCGACGGTTCCACGTCTGCTCGCCACAAATTGCTTATGATGCTGGACGAGTTTCCAGCGCTCGGGCGCCTGGACTTTTTCGAAACCAGTCTCGTCTTCCTTGCCGGCTATGGCGTCCGCGCCTTCCTGATCGCGCAGAGCCTGAACCAGATCGAGAAAGCGTACGGCGCTCAGAACGCCATTCTCGACAATTGCCATGTCCGAATCGCGTTCGCGACCAACGATGAACGGACCGCCAAACGCTTGTCCGACGCGCTCGGTACCGCCACCGAACAACGCGCGATGCGCAATTATGCCGGGCATCGGCTTGCCCCGTGGCTTGCCCATGTCATGGTCAGCCGTCAGGAGACCGCCCGTGCGCTTTTGACGCCAGGCGAGGTGATGCAGCTCGTGCCAACCGACGAACTGGTGCTGGTCGCTGGCATGCCGCCAATCCGGGCGACCAAGCTTCGCTATTATGAGGACGTGGCCTTTACCGGGCGCCTACTCCCCCCGCCTGTGCTGACGGACGGCGACTATGCTGATCGCCCGCCGCATCGCGTCGATGACTGGGCGGGAACCGTTCGCAGCACCGATACGCGCTTGGCCGGCATGGAAGATTCTACCGAGGGTAAAAGCGCTGGCGACGGGCAGGAGCAGGCCCGCCATCCCGGCGATGAGCCCGACGAAGCGCCGACGCCCGCACCCGCCACGGACGATCCGCTGGGACTCCGCGAAGGCAGTACCGACCCTGCTACCGACAAGCGGGCGATGGATCAGGCACGCGCTATCACAAACGCGCGGGCAACCTTTGCCGTCGACGCCGGACTCGCGCCGTCCAAAGACCTGATGCCGGGTTTCTGAACCATGGCCGAGCCGAAAATCCGCCATCAGCTCTTCCTGCCCAAACCGATCAGTGATCGGTTGGACGCGCTGGCCGCGAAGCCGGGCACGTCCAAGTCGGCGATCCTTGCCGATGCGGTCACCGCTTGGCTCAATCGTCGCGGGAGCAACGAACTCGACGACCGGTTCGGCATGCGGCTCGACCGCATGACCAACGCACTCGGCCGGATCGAGCGCGACGGTCATATCCTGCTTGAAACGCTCGCCCTGTTCGTCCGCTACGAACTCGCCATCCACGCGCCGCTTGCCGAGAACGACCAGGCGGGGCGCGCCATCGCCGCCAAGCGGTTCGAGGCGTTCATTGCACAGGTCGGCAGGCAGATCGCCGCAGGCCGACGCACGATCGGTAATGACCCGGAGCGTATTCCATGAGCAATACGCTCTCCGCAGAGCGAAGGCGCGCCATGCTGCGTACCGCGATGGGGCCGGACATCGGCATGGCGCTGGACGATGCGCGCGTCGTCGAGATCATGGTCAACCCGGACGGCGCGCTACGCCTCGACCGGCTTGGTGCAGGCCGCAGCGATACCGGTATCCGCATGGACCCCATGCAGGTGGAACGGATCATCCGTCTGGTCGCGAGCCATGCTCGGGCTGAAGTGCATGGCGATGCGCCGATCGTGTCCGCCGAACTGCCGCCGCGCACCGACGGCCATGCCGGGGAACGGTTCGAAGGCCTTCTGCCTCCTGTGGCGACAGCGCCCTGTTTCTCGATTCGCAAGCCTGCGACCCGGCTTTACACGCTGCTGGACTATGTGAGCGACGGCATCATGTCGGCCGATGCGGCGCGGTTGCTCGCCCAAGCGGTCGCCGATCGCTGCAACATCCTGGTCGCGGGCGGCACCAGCTCGGGCAAGACCACGCTCGCCAATGCGCTGCTCGCCGAAATGGCGAACCTCGACGAGCGGGTGATCCTGATCGAAGATACCCGCGAGCTGCAAAGTCCGGCCGCCGACACGGTGGCACTGCGCACGCGCCCAGGTGTCGTCGGCATGGCCGATCTGGTCCGCTCGACGCTGCGGTTGCGGCCCGACCGCATCATCGTTGGCGAGGTGCGCGGGCCCGAAGCGCTCGACATGCTCAAGGCCTGGAACACCGGCCATCCCGGCGGGATCGCCACCGTTCACGCCAACAGCGCGACATCGGCGCTCTATCGCATCGAACAGCTCGTGCAGGAGGCCGTCGTTACCGTACCCCGCCGTCTGATCGCCGATGCGATCGACATCGTCATATTCATCGCCGGCCGCGGCCTTGCCCGGCGCATCCAATCGATCGTCCGCGTCACGGGCGTCGATCCCGGCGGCAGCTACGCCGTCGTGGACATTAGCCCCAGTCCGCAAGGAGAAGACCATGCATAGTACCCATATCCCCGTCCGCCGCTCGACCTTCCTGATCGCTGCCGCGTCCTGTCTCTCGCTGATGATCGCCACCCATGCTCAGGCTGCCGGTGCGGGCATGCCGTGGGAGGAGCCGCTCCAGCAAGTGCTGGAATCGGTACAGGGCCCCGTTGCCAAGATCATCGCGGTGCTGATCATCATCACCACAGGCCTGACGCTGGCGTTCGGTGAGACCGCAGGTGGCTTCCGCAAGCTCATCCAGATCGTGTTCGGCCTGTCGATCGCGTTCGCCGCATCGAGCTTTTTCCTGTCCTTCTTCTCGTTCGGCGGCGGAGCGCTGATCGCATGACGGGCAGCGGCCAGCACATTGCCGATGGCCATGTCGTCGGTTTCGATGCCCCGATTCACAGCAGCCTCGGGTCACCGATCCTGCTGGCCGGCGCCCCCCGGATGATCGCGATCGTCAACGGTACCGTCTGCGCGGCCGTTGGCCTTGGACTTCAACAATGGCCGGCCGGTCTTCTGCTTTGGGCGGCGGGGCACAGCCTCGCCGTCTTCGCCGCCCGGCGTGATCCGGATTTCGCACCCGTGCTGCTGCGTCACCTTCGTCAGAAAGGCTATCTCGCGTGCTGAACCTTGCTGAATATCGCCACCGCGCAGATCGCCTAGCGGATCATCTACCCTGGGCGGCATTGGTCGCGCCCGGCATCATCCTCAACAAGGATGGCAGCTTCCAGCGCACATTGGCGTTCCGCGGCCCCGATCTCGAATCCGCAACCCAAGCCGAACTCGTGTCGGCTTGCGCGCGCGCCAATAACGTCCTCCAGCGGTTCGGCACCGGATGGGCATTGTTCTTCGACGCCGAGCGGTGCGAGGCAATGGGTTATCCCGACAGCGATTTCCCCGATCCCGCGTCCTGGCTGGTCGATCGCGAGCGGCGCGCCACTTTCCTTGCCGAGGGCGAACACTATGTAAGCCGCTATCATGTGACGCTGACCTGGCTGCCACCGGTCGACAGCGTCGATGCGGCGGGCCGATCCCTGGTCGACCGGCCCGACACAGGCAAGGCGCGCGACTGGCGTGCCGCCCTGGCAAGCTTCGTCGCCGAGACCGATCGCGCGCTGGATCTGTTCGCCGGCTTCATGCCCGAGGTGCGGGCACTCGATGACGCGCAGACGCTCACATATCTCCATGGCGCGGTATCGGATCGCCGTCATCCGGTCGCGGTACCCGAGACTCCGGTCTATCTCGATGCGCTGCTCGCCGACACGCCACTGATCGGCGGCCTCGAACCGAAGCTGGGTAACCGACATATCAGCACGCTGACCGTGCTCGGCTTTCCGAACATGAGCCGCCCCGGCATTCTCGACGCGCTCAATCATCAGGATTTCGGCTATCGCTGGGTGACCCGCTTCATTTCCCTCGACAAGTCGGATGCGACCAAGGCGCTGACGAAGTTGCGGCGCCAGTGGTTCAACAAGCGCAAGTCGATCACGGCGATGCTGCGTGAGGTGATGTATAACCAACCGTCCCCGTTGCTCGATAGCGATGCGGACAACAAAGTGATCGACGCCGATCTGGCGCTCCAGGCGCTAGGCGGTGATCATGTCGCTTTCGGCTACCTCACCACAACGATCACGGTGGCCGATACCGATCGTGCCCGTGTCGACGCCAAGGTCCGGCAGGTCGAGCGGATCGTCAACGGCCTCGGCTTCACCACCATCCGCGAAAGCGTGAATGCGGTCGAAGCATGGCTGTCTTCGCTGCCAGGGCATGTCTATGCCAATGTCCGTCAGCCGCTCGTCCATACGTTGAACCTCGCGCATCTGATGCCGCTGTCGTCGGTATGGGCCGGCCCTGCGCGCAACGCGCATCTCGACGGGCCAGCGCTTCTCTATGCCAAGACGGCAGGCTCGACACCGTTCCGTTTATCCACCCATGTCGGCGACGTTGGGCATATGCTGGTCGTTGGCCCAACCGGTGCGGGCAAGTCCGTGCTGCTGGCACTGATTGCGTTGCAGTTCCGTCGTTATGCGGGCTCTCAGGTCTACATTTTCGACAAGGGCTTCTCTGCCCGGGCCGCAGTGCTTGCGATGGGCGGCGCATATCATGCGTTGGGCCTGGGCGCCGATGGTGGGGAAACGCTGGCGTTCCAGCCGCTGCGCCGGATCGACGACCTCGCCGAGCGGAGTTGGGCGGCCGAATGGATCGCCGCGCTGTTGGCCGGCGAGAAGGTCGCCGTCACACCGGATGTCAAAGACGCCATCTGGTCGGCGCTGGGCAGCCTCGCCTCGGCACCGCCCGAGGAGCGGACGTTGACGGGTTTCACATTGCTCCTCCAGTCGAATGCGCTGCGGATATCGCTTGGCGCCTACACTCTCGACGGTCCCTATGGCCGGCTTCTGGATGCGGCAGAACAAGACCGTGCCTTCGCCGACGTCCAGTGCTTCGAGACCGAGGCGCTGATGGGGCAGGCGGGCGTGGTCGCACCCGTGCTGACCTATGTGTTCCACCGTTTGGAGGAGCGGTTCGACGGACGCCCGACGCTGCTGATCCTCGACGAAGCCTGGCTTTTTCTCGACCATCCGCTGTTCGCCGCCCGTATCCGCGAATGGCTCAAGGTCCTGCGCAAGAAGAATGTCGCAGTGCTGTTCGCGACGCAGAGCCTGGCTGACATCGCGTCAAGCAGCATAGCGCCCGCCATCATCGAGAGCTGTCCGCAGCGCATATTCTTGCCCAACGATCGAGCGATCGAACCGCAGAGCCGGGACGCCTATGAACGGTTCGGGCTGAACGACAGGCAGATCGAGCTTGTCGCCCGCGCAATACCCAAACGGCACTATTATCTGCAGTCTGCGAGAGGAAACCGCCTGTTCGAGCTTGGGCTTGGACCGATCGCGCTGGCACTGTGTGGCGCGTCCGATGCGCTGATCCAGGCCCGTATTGACGCGATGCTTGCCGAGCATGGCGCCGATACTTTTGGCGCCCGATTTCTTACCGATGCCGGGTTGGATTGGGCGGCGTCGCTATTCGTCCAGTTCGATGGCGGGCGCTGACGCTGCGCCAAGGTCGATCGACGGCAGCCTCGCGTCGCGACCTCCCCATGACATGCAAGGCATGTCCAGCTTCGGCGACGAATGCAGACAGATCGCTCGGTGCTGTCTGCCGCGTGGTTGGCGCGAAAGCATGAAGGTCGGGGGCAGGGCTCAAGCATCCGCGGTGATCGGCCCAAAGATGTTCGTGCCGTCACCAGACAGGCTCTGACGGCATACCGAAAACTGCCCGAAATTGCGTGCTCCCCCGGGTCAAGGAGCCTGTCATGAAACCCCCGTCATCCCATAGTCGCGTGCGTAAATATCTGATCGCCTCTGCCCTTGGTTTGGGTGCAACGGGTGCGCTCATCATGGCGGTCGCCCTGCCGACAACCGGCGCTCACGCGATCGTCGTGTTCGATCCGTCGAACTACAGCCAGAATGTCCTGACCGCCGCGCGCACGCTGCAACAGATCAACAACCAGATCCGGTCACTGCAGAATCAGGCACAGAGTCTGATCAACCAGGCGAAGAATCTTGCCACGATCGGCTTTCCCGAGCTGGAGGCGATCACCCAGACGCTCCGGCAGATCGACCAGTTGATGGGGCAGGCGCAGGGCATCCAGTTCCGTGTCGCCAATCTCGATCAGGCATTGACCAGCAACCAGCGCGTGGTCGCCGCGAAGGCGCGGCTCGACACGGCGATGGCAGCGTACAAGCAGACGATGGGCGTGCAGTCCCAGGTTGTCGAGAATGTCCAGGCGGATACACAAACATTGCGCGGCATCGTCGCGCGCAGCCAGGGCGCCGAAGGGTCACTGCAAGCCCAGCAGGCGACCAACCAGCTCCTCGCACTCACGGCCAAGCAGCAGTTCCAGATCCAGACCCTGATGGCGTCGCAATATCGCGCCCAGGCGATCGAGCAGGCGCGCCGTGTCCAGGGCGAGGCCGAGGCGCGGGCTGCCACCACCAAGTTCCTTGGTTCCGGCTCGGCCTACAGCCCCCAGTAGCGCCGACCGGTTGACGGCGGCGGTTCCCCCTGACCGTCGCCGTCGTCGCGGGGCGTGGCGACGCTCCCCCGTCACGCCCCGCGGCATTTTCCCCCGTGCGTCGGAAAACCCCACCGTGAACGATCTCAACGTCATCGACCGCTTCATGGCCGCGTTCATTACCTACATCGACAGCGGCTTTGGGCTGCTCGGTGGCGATGTCGGCTTTCTGACGTCCACGCTGATCGGCATCGACATCACGCTGGCCGGCCTGTTCTGGGCGATGGGTGGCGACGACAATGTCATCGGTCGGTTTATCCGGAAGATCCTCTATATCGGCACGTTCGCGTTCATCCTGAACAGCTTCTCGACGCTCGCCGACATCATCTTTCGCTCGTTCGCGCAGGCGGGTCTCACCGCTGGCGGCGGCGTGCTGTCCGCCGATGATCTGCTCAAGCCGGGCCGGCTGGCTGCCACCGGCTTTTCCGCTGCGTGGCCGCTGCTCGACCAGGCGGCGAAGATGATGGGGTTCACCAGCTTCTTCGACAATTTCCTGACGATTGCGGTGCTGCTGTTCGCCTGGGTGCTGGTGATCATCGCGTTCTTCATACTCGCCGTGCAGATGTTCGTCACGATCATCGAGTTCAAACTGACGACGCTGGCCGGCTTCATCCTCGTGCCGTTCGCGCTATGGAACCGCACCAGCTTCCTCGCCGAGCGCGTACTCGGCAATGTCGTATCGTCGGGCATCAAGGTCATGGTGCTGGCGGTCATCGTCGGCATCGGCTCGAATTTCTTCACCGAGTTCACGGCTGCCTTGCAGGGGCAGGAACCCGACATCGGCCAGGCCATGTCGCTGGTGCTTGCGAGCCTCGCCATCTTCGGCCTTGGCATCTTCGCGCCGGGCATCGCCTCGGGCCTGGTGTCCGGTGCGCCGCAGCTCGGCGCGGGCGCCGCGCTGGGTACCACGGCAGGCGCGGCTGGCATCGCGGCGGTCGGCGGCGGTGCTGCGCTGGGCGCAGCAGGTGCCGTTGGCAGCAGCGCGCTGGCCGCGGTCCGCGCCGGCACGTCGATGGGATCGGCGGCGTCGACCGCCTACAAGCTCGGCCAGGAAACGGCTGGATCGTCGAGTGTGGGCACCGGCCTTGGTGGCATCGCGCGCGCGGCCGGCAACACGGCACGCAGTCGCATGTCGCAGGCGCTTGGCCTGAGCGAAGCCGCGAGCAGCGGCCGTGCCGCCGCACGGAGCGCCTTCAACCCGCCCGGTGGCGGATCGTCGTCTGCAGATACGACGCCTCCCAGCGACGGCGCTCCCGCCTGGGCGCGGGTCATGCGTCGCGAACAGACCGCCCGCCACCACCGCCATGTTGCCCTCCAGGCGATCAAGGACGGCGATCGCGGCGGCGGATCCGCCACACCCGACATCAAGGAAAGGGATGAGTGATGATCTTCAAACGTGCCGTCCAGCGCTATGGACGATCTCCCGAGCCAGAGACTCCCTACCAGCGCGCCGGGCAGGTCTGGGACGATCGCATTGGATCGGCCCGGGTACAGGCGCGCAACTGGCGGTTGATGGCGTTTGGCTGTCTGGCGCTATCGACCAGTTTGGCGGGCGGGCTGCTCTGGCAATCGACGCAAAGCAGGGTCACGCCTTATGTCGTCGAGGTCGACCGGCTTGGCGAGGCCCGCGCGGTGACTGCGGCCGACGCCGCCTTTCGACCGACAGATCGGCAGATCGCCTGGCACCTGTCAAAGTTCATCGAAACCGTGCGCGGCGTATCGCTCGATCCTGTACTGATGCGCGCCAATTGGCTCGCCGCCTATGACTTCACGACCCGCCGCGGCGCGCAATTCCTCGGCGACTATGCCCGCACCAAGGATCCGTTCGCCCGGATCGGCGAACGCACGGTGTCGGTGCAGGTCACCAGCGTGGTGCGGGCGTCGGATCGATCATTCCAGCTCAAATGGACCGAGACCGCCTATGAACGCGGCAATCAGACGGGCCGATCGAACTGGACCGCGATTCTGACAATCGTCACCAAGCCGCCATCGACCGCCGACATTCTGCGCAAGAACCCGCTGGGCCTCTACGTCGATGCGATCGACTGGAGCCGCGAACTCGACGTCGCCGGTCCGGCGCCGGCTTCGGTCCCGGCGCAGAATTCGACCGCGTCCGCAACCATGCCGCAGGGTTCGCCCATCGACCCCGGTCTTGGCGCGGTGCCCGTTCAACCCAGCCCGGAGACACAGCCATGACCCGACGTTTCTTGTTGCTCGCCAGCGCAACCGTGCTGCTGACGTTGCCGGCGTCTTCCCAGCCACGAAGGCCCGCAGCACAGCCCAAGTCATCAGTCGCCACTGCGACGCCGGTCCCATCGCCGGTGGTGGCAACGGTGCCGCCTGCAAAGCCTGTCGTACCGCGTGGCCGCCGATACAAACCGATCTCGGCAAACGAACGCCGCGTGCGTGCCGCCAATGGTGCGGCGACCCTGCAGCCGACGGCATATGGGTTCATCAACGCCGTACAGGTCTATCCCTATGCGGATGGGGCCATCTATCAGGTCTACACCGCGCCCGAACGCGTGACCGACATCGCTCTCCAGCCTGGCGAGGCGTTGGGCGCTGTGGCGTCGGGCGATACGGTGCGGTGGGTCATCGGCGATACCACCAGCGGCAGCGGCACGGACAGGCGCACCCATATTCTTGTGAAGCCGTTCGCCCCAGGCCTGTCGACCAACCTCGTCATCACCACCGACCGCCGCAGCTACCATGTGACCCTGACCAGCACGACGGCAACGGCGATGGCGGCCCTTTCGTGGACGTACCCCGCCGACCAGCTCATCGCGCTGCGCCGGGCCAGCGAAGCGACCGAGGCGGCCAAGCCTGTCGCGTCGGGTCTCACGGTCGAGGCGCTGCGATTCAACTACGATGTCAGCGGCGATACGCCGATGTGGCGGCCAGTGCGCGCGTTCGACGACGGCCGGCAGACCTTCATCGAATTCCCGCCAAGCCTGTCGGTCGGCGAAGCGCCACCGCTGTTCCTCGTCGATGCAAAGGGCGAGGTCAGCCTCGTCAATTATCGTGTCGCGGGTCGCTTCTACGTCGTCGATCGCATTTTCGATCGCGCTGAACTCCGGCTGGGCACCAAACATCAGGATGTAGTCCGCATCACCCGCATCGATGAGGGCGGACGGCAGGGGAGGGGGGCATGAGCGAGGAAGCCCAACCGGCCGCCCCGGCAAAGGTCGATCCGGAAACACTGGCGATCCGGGCAAAACCGGCGCGCGCGATCCGCTTCCGACGCGGCGTGATCATTGCGATCGCCGCGATCGGTTCGGTCAGCCTGATCGCGATCACCTGGATAGCGCTCAAGCCTACGATCTTTCGCCATGCCTCCGAGCAGACCGACATGTCCGAGCCGAACGGCAAGGCGGCGGCCGACGCAGTGAACGGTTTGCCCTCCACCTATGGCGATGCCCCCAAACTGGGGCCGCCGCTCCCCGGCGATCTCGGGCGACCTATCCTTGAACGCCAGCGGCAGCTTGCGCTGGAGTCGCCATCGACCGGACAAACGGCGATCGATCAGACGGAGGCCGATCAGACGGAGGCGGCCGAACGCGAACGCCTTCTCGCCCAAGGCAAGGCCGCGCGCGAGTCGGGTGTGCTCGTTTCCAGCGGGACGACCTCGCCAGCCGCAGTGGCTACGCCGGCGTCACCTGGGGACGTGCCGACTGTGGCCGAGCCATCCAAGGTGGCGCTTGATCCGACCACCCACCCAAACGCGCAGGACCGCAAGGCGGCGTTCGTGGCGGCGCTCAATCCCAAGGGCGACAGTAATCCGCACCGGATCGAGCCGGCCGCGTCACCCTATCTCCTGTCCGCAGGCAGCGTCATATCGGCGAGCCTGATTACCGGGCTGCGTTCTGACCTGCCAGGCCTCGTAACAGCCCAGGTGACCGAAACCGTCTATGACAGTCC
This sequence comes from Sphingomonas sp. OK281, assembly GCF_900115295.1. Lineage (GTDB taxonomy): Bacteria > Pseudomonadota > Alphaproteobacteria > Sphingomonadales > Sphingomonadaceae > Sphingomonas. The sequence goes on from NZ_FOVZ01000001.1 coordinate 49,276, forward strand.
GACAGGACGTATCCTGCTCGTACCGCAGGGCGCACGTCTGGTGGGAAGCTATGACAGCGTCGTGGCGTTCGGGCAGAAGCGCGCGCTGATCGTGTGGCAGCGGATCATCATGCCTGACGGTAGCTCGCTGCGCATCGATAACGTGCCTGCCACTGATCCGTCGGGTTATGTCGGATTGCAGGACAAGGTCGACTTTCACACTTGGCAATTGCTGAAAGGTATCGCGCTATCGACAGTGTTCGGGGTTGGCTCGGAACTGTCGCTGTCGGGCGATAGCGATCTCGTGCAGGCAATCCGTCAGTCGATGCAAGGCAATGTGTCGCGCGCCGGTGATGAGGTCACCCAGCGCAATCTCAACATCCAGCCGACGATCACGATCCGGCCAGGCTCAGCCGTGCGGCTGGTTGTCCACAAGGATCTGATCCTCGCGCCGTGGCGCCAATAGGAGCACAATATGACCGAATTGAAACTGGCGAAGCTGCCGGACCGGACGCCGGTCAAGCTGTCGATCACTGTTACGCCCGATCTGCATCAGATGCTGCACGACTATGCCGCGCTATACGCCGAAACCTACGGACGCGAGGAGCCGGTTGCAGAACTCATTCCTGCCATGTTGGCCGCGTTCCTCGAAAGCGACCGTAATTTTGTTCGAAACCGCGCGACCGGCAGATGAGCACCGGGAAGGGCCTCCCGGACCGCTTCGTAAAGCTCGATGAGGTCAAGCGCCGCGACGGCCCCCGGCAACTCGATGATCTATCAGATGATCCAGGAGTGGACGTTTCCGCATCTATACAAGCTGACGCTATTCGCCTCGCGCTGGAGCGACCGGGAGATCATCGCGTGGATCGTTGAGCAGGGCGGCCGATCATCTGCTGGCATTCCATGCGGATGCGACGGGCGATGAACAGCATGGTCGACAGGCCTGCTAGCTGAAGGCGCGCGTGGCGCGCTTTCTTGCGTTCGGCGTGTCCGGTAATGCCTCGGTTTCGTGTTTCACACCGATAACAGTCGAACAACTCGACGGACTCGCTTCGCGCGCCATCGCAGGATTGGTGGGCTGTTCGCTCCGGTCCGACAGCCCGCTTAATCGCCCGCGTGGTCATCGACGCTGTAGCACAGCGGGTCGCGCATCCAGTCACTGACCGCGGACTCGCGCCACCCCGTACAGCGGGTCGCAATACGTACCTGCTTGGGGAAGGTGCCGGTGTGAATTTTCCGGTACAATGTCGAGCGGGTCAGGCCCGTACGATTGAGCACGGCGCCAAGACGAAGAATGCGGTCAGGTGTTCCGGTCTGCATGACAGTCTCCTGTACTCAGTGAGCCTGAACACTCACCGGCGGCAGGTTTGAAATGTCAGATTTCGAGTGTCAAGTATTGGAGATGGCGGAAAAATACCTTCTTGGTATGGATTCAGTGACCCTAAGTCATAATTGGGGGACGTGACGATAGTTCTGAGTGAAATCAGCGGTAGGCAAATTTATTTTCTAGCGGATAAGCGGTCTGAGTATGAGTGCTATCACGCTCATATCACCCTGATCTCTATGAGTTTGTCGCGACAGATTACGTCGAGGCGAGAGCATCGAGTCGGGCGAAGGCGAACGTTCGCAGACCTAGTTCCCGTACAATGATCAAGTCTTCGGGGGCGAGCCTGATACAACGTCTGGTATGCCTCCATCAACGACCTATTCCTTGGAGGTGGCGGAAGTACCTTCGTCGAAGAGGGCTGCAACGTTGACACCCAACGCGTTCGCCAATCGGTCGAGGACATCTACGCTTGCCGCATAGATGCAGCGCTCGAGCGCACTCACATAGGTGCGGTCGATCTGCGCCCGATCCGCAAGTTCCTCCTGCGACCAGCCCTTCGTGCGGCGAAGAGCTCGCAGGTTTTGGGCTAGGATATCTCGCGCATTCATCTATCTGAAAGCACGATCTTGAAGAGTATATATCCACGGAGTATACTCTACATTCGTGCGATCCGATGAGCTGGATTGGTCAAATCGGTGGGTTCGTTCGCCAAGATGGAGCGGGCTGATGGCAGGGTATAACGACGACGCGCCGCCGCGCCTCACCAGTGAGGGCGTGCACTGGCCGGAAATGGAATCTCTGTATCAAGACCATACCGACTGGCTCCGCCGGCTTATCGCCGGGCGATTGCGTTTGCAGCCGGCCGATGTCGACGACATTGTACAGGATACTTGGGTGCGCGCCGCCAGGCCCGGCGCTCCGGAGATCACGCATCCGCGAGCGTTCTTGTTCCAGACCGCTCTCAATCTGTTTCGTGACGCCAAGCGGCGGGAGACGGTTCGCCAACAGCATTCAAGGACCATCACCGCCGATCAAGGCGGCGGCTTCGGTCACGGGATGTCGGAGCAGGAAGCCACGGTCGAGCTGGAGCGCATCGTGCTCGAGCTGCCCGACAAACTGCGTGACGTCTTCGTCCTGAGCCGGTTCCGACATATGACCAATGCTGAGATAGCGGTGAAGCTAGGCATTTCGATCAAGACCGTCGAATGGCGGATGGGTAAGGCTTTGTCACACTGCATGAGCAGGCTGCGCGACTAGGCGGCGGCACAGATCCATGAACGACAATGACGTGAGCGGCGACGGCGCGCGGGCGCAGGCGGCACACTGGTATGCGCGTCTCCAGACGCTGCCCGTGTCCGCGCGGACGCTCGAGGAGTTTTTCGCATGGCGCCGACTCGAGGGAAACCGCGACGCGTACATCGCGGTCGATCGGTTCTACAATCAGTCGGGCAGCCTTGCCGATCGCCCAGCAATCCTCGCCGCGACCGAGCAGGCAATGAACCGCCCCGCGCATTCATCGAGTAATCGCGGCTTCTCGATTGGCACGTTGGCTGCCGCCGCGCTTGCACTCGTGGTCGTGGGCGTCACCTTGGTCACTGAGTGGCCGGCGGGCGGCGATAGATACGCGACCCGGATTGGCGAACAGCGTAAACTGATGCTGGCCGATGGATCACGCGTGATGCTCGATACCGATACGGCCATGACGGTGAAGTTCGTCGATGGTGCGCGCCGCGTTTCGCTCGAGCACGGGCAAGCCTATTTTACCGTCGCGCATGATGCCGCGCGACCCTTTACCGTCGATGTCGGCGGCGCTCGGGTATTGGCGACGGGCACCCAGTTCGATGTGCATCGCAACGGTGACTCGGTCGACGTCACGCTGGTCGAGGGCAGTGTGCGCGTCAGTGCCGATGACCGCCCGGTGGCGCGGTTGCGCGCGGGGCAAGCGCTGACGCTGAACGGCGGGCGCGTCAGCCCAATCAAAGTCGTCGATACGACGCCCGCGACGGCATGGACGCGGGGCCGGATCGTGCTCGACGGGATGACGCTCCAAGACGCCATCGCCGCCGTCAATCGCTACGTCGATACGCCCGTCCGGCTCGATGCAGCGGGCTTTGCCAACGCGCGCATCAGCGGCACCGTCGATACGGGCGATGCCCGCAGCTTCGCCGCCGCGGTCACCGCCGTGCTGCCGCTGACATCGCAAACCGACAGCGACGGATCGATCAGTCTGCGGCAGTGAAATCGGATGCCGCGGCTGCGCTCCAGCCACGGCATCCGGGTCAGGCGAGTTTGAGCCGCTTATGCGGCGCCCTCTTTGTCTCGGCCGTCGCTTCTGCGGTGCGGCGTTCGGCGCTGTCTCAGGCGCTGACTTGCGGCCCAGGAGGGCGACCAGTGGCGCAATTGTCGGCCGGAGCAGGCGGGTTTGATTGGGCCGGGCCGTGGCCGCGGCTTGGGTATTGGAATGTAAAACCTGTCCGCTGAAGGCTCCCCCCGTTGTTGCGCGGCCTCCTTATTCCTCGGAAGCGGGCAGGCAATTCGTCTCCGGATCAGGTAACGCTGCTAGCAGGCCGGCGGCTATCTGATTGGTGGACGAACCCGCTCGAGCGGCTGGTCGAGGTAATGTTCGCTGCCTAAAGGACTGGCTTCGCATCGGTACCCGCTACGACTGCTGCCCTACCGTCCTCTTGTCTGTCATTTCTCACGCCGCAGCCGTCATCCTCTGTCCGGCATCAACGAGTCTTGGCCCCAAGTCGCGCTCCGGTGTCAATGCTAGCTATTCCAATCAGGCGATCATAATGATCTAGAAGGACATCTTGAAAAAGTCATGCCAAGCAACTGGCATTTACGACTTTTCTTGGTTTGTAAAGAACGGTAGTTCGTTTCGCTGAGCAGTTGCAGCATAAAATGCGTTGACGCGCGCCGTCGTAATGCAGATGAACAAGGCTAGGGCACGGCGGGGGCCAAATTTTGAGCAACATACAACGTTCGAGGGTGCGGCAAAATGGCATTGCCTATCGGCATAACCGATACGTAGAAACCTGACTCGAAGAATGTGGACATAATGTTAGGCTTTCCCGCACTATCAGATTGATGTGAAGTATCAATAGGATGGCGACGAAGAGGCGTTAAATTCGAAGTATTGACTGTGTAAAACGTTTGATATTGTATCGCAAATATTTCGCATTGGATTAAGTGTGATTGAGATAAGCATATTCATGCAAGGGGTTTAAATCATTCCGATGGTTCAGCTTATCCATCCAAAACGTTTTGGCGATGATCGTGGCTGGTTTACCGAAGTTTATTCGGTGCCCGCCTTCGAGAAAATCGGGATAGACTGCACGTTCGTGCAGGATAATCACTCGCTGTCTGTGCCGGCCTTCACGCTCCGCGGACTGCATTTTCAGAAGCCGCCACGCGGCCAGGACAAGCTGGTGCGGTGCATTCGTGGCGCGATCTTCGATGTCGCCGTGGACATCCGCAAGGGCTCGCCAACCTACGGCCAGTGGGTCGGCACCGAGCTGTCGGCCGAGAACGGCCACCAGCTGTTCATCCCGATCGGCTTTGCACACGGCTTCGTGACGCTCGAAGACAATTGTGAAGTCTCGTACAAATGCTCGGACACCTACGCGCCTGACAGTGATGGCGGCATCCGCTGGAATGATCCGGCGATTGGTTCGGGCGGCATCGACTGGCCGATGCCCGCTGGTACCACGCCCGAGCTTTCGCCGAAGGATGCGGTGCAGCCGCTGCTCGCCGACTTTGACAGCCCCTTTCCCTATGACGGCCGCCCGCTGGCGCCGCTCGCCTGAAGGACAGACCCATGCGCATCTTCGTCACCGGCGGGGCCGGTTTCATCGGCTCGGCGCTCGTCCGTCACCTGATCGAGAACACCGACCATGAGGTGTTGAACTTCGACAAGCTGACCTATGCCGGTACGCTGTCGACGGTCGAGCGTGTCGCCAGTTCGAACCGCTACCGCTTCGTCCAAGGCGACATCTGCGACGCAGACTCCGTCAAGGCCGCGATCGCCGAGTTCAAGCCCGAAATTGTCACGCATCTCGCAGCCGAAAGCCATGTCGACCGCTCGATCGACGGCCCCGGCGCGTTCGTCCAGACCAACGTCGTCGGCACCTTCACGATGCTCAGCGAGGCGCGCGCCTATTGGCTCGGCCTCGACGACGAAGCGAAGGCGGCGTTCCGCTTCCATCATATCTCGACCGACGAGGTTTACGGCTCGCTCGGCGACACCGGGCTATTCACCGAAGAGACGCCGTACGACCCGCGCTCGCCCTACTCGGCGTCGAAGGCTGGCTCGGATCACCTCGTCAGCGCGTGGGGCCACACGTTCGGGCTGCCGGTGCTGATCACCAACTGCTCGAACAATTACGGGCCGTATCATTTCCCCGAAAAGCTGATCCCGCTGATGATCGTCAAGGCGCTCGCGGGTGCCGACCTGCCGGTCTACGGCAAGGGCGACCAGGTCCGCGACTGGCTGTTCGTCGAGGATCACGTCCGCGCACTGCACGCGGTGTTCGAGAAAGGCGAGCCCGGTCGGACCTACAATGTCGGCGGGAATAACGAAAAGCAGAACCTCGAGGTCGTGAAGACCGTCTGCGCGATCCTCGATCGCCTCCGCCCGCGTGCCGACGGCCAGTCCTACGCGACGCAGATCACCTATGTCGCGGACCGTCCGGGTCACGACAAGCGCTATGCGATCAACGCGAGCCGGATCAAGAACGAGCTTGGCTGGGAGCCTGCCGAGACGTTCGAGACGGGGATCGAGAAAACCGTCGCCTGGTATCTCGACAACCAGGGCTGGTGGGAGGCGATCGTGGCCGAGCACAAGGCCGACCAGCGCCGCGGGTTGTCGGTATGAGCGACGTAAAGCGAATCCTCGTTACCGGTGGTAACGGCCAGCTCGGCACCGAGCTGAAGCGGTATGCATGGCCTGACGGTTGGGCGGTCACCGCGATCGACATCGACGAGCTCGACCTGCGCGATACCGCCGCGATCACCGCGATGGTCGCCCAAGGTCATGACGGGCAGCCTTGGGCAGCCGTGATCTCGGCCGGTGCCTACACCGCGGTCGACAAGGCCGAGAGTGACGTCGTCACCGCCTGGGCTGTCAATGCGATGGCGCCCGCAGCGTTCGCGGAAAGCTGCGCCAAGGCCGGCATCCCGATCGTCCAGGTCTCGACCGACTATGTCTTCGATGGCGCGCGCGATGGCGCTTGGGAAGTGACCGATCCGGTTGCCCCACTCGGCGTGTACGGTGCCTCGAAGCTCGGTGGCGAACTCGCGGTGCGTACCTCGGGCGCACGACACGCGATCGTGCGCACCGCCTGGGTGGTCAGCGCCCACGGCAATAACTTCATCAAGACGATGCTCCGCGTCGGTGCGACCAACCCGACCCTGCGCGTCGTCGACGACCAGCACGGCAGCCCGACATCGGCGACCGATCTCGCAGCCGCGCTCGCGACGATCACGATGCGGCTCGTCGAGAACCCGGCAGCGCCGACCGGCACCTATCATTTCAGCAACGCCGGCGCAGTGACCTGGGCAGGCTTCGCGCGCGAGATCTTCGCGCAGAGCGGCGCGCGCGGCGGGGCCAGTGCCGAGGTGCAGGGCATCAGCACCAGCGAATACCCGACGCCGGCGACGCGACCCGCCAATTCGCTGCTCAGCCACGACGCGATCACCCGCGACTACGGCATCCATCCGCCTGCGTGGCAGACCGCGCTCGGCAACATCCTCGACGAACTGCTCGGGGCATCCAACAAGGAGACACGCGCGTGAAGGGCATCATTCTCGCAGGCGGTTCAGGCACGCGCCTCCATCCGGCTACGCTGGCGGTCAACAAGCAGCTGCTGCCGGTCTACGACAAGCCGATGATCTACTACCCGCTGTCGGTGCTGATGCTCGCCGGCATTCGCGACATCCTGATTATATCAAGCCCCGAATATATCGGCAATTACAAGAACCTGTTCGGTGACGGGGCGGCGCTTGGCCTGACGATCGCCTATGCCGAACAGCCCAAGCCTGAGGGTCTCGCCCAAGCGTTCACGATCGGTGCGGACTTCATCGGCGACGACAATGTCGCGCTGGTGCTCGGCGACAACATCTTCTTCGGCGCGCACCTCACCGATCTGCTGGCGAGCGCGGTCGAGCGTAAGAGCGGTGCGACGGTGTTCTCCTACCGCGTCGAGGACCCCGAACGCTACGGCGTGGTCGAGTTCGGCGAAGGCGGCAAGGCGATCAGCCTCGAGGAAAAGCCTGAGAGCCCCAAGTCAAACCACGCGGTCACCGGGCTGTATTTTTACGACAACCGCGTCGTGCAACTCGCTCGCGACTTGAAGCCGTCGGCGCGCGGCGAACTCGAGATTACCGATCTCAACCGCCTCTACATGGACGCCGGCGACCTGTTCGTCGAACAGATGGGCCGTGGATATGCCTGGCTTGATACCGGCACCCACGACAGCCTGCTCGAAGCCAGTGAGTTCGTCCGCACGATCCAGCACCGGCAGGGGATTCAGGTCGCCTGCTTGGAAGAAATCGCGTTTCACCAAGGATTCATCACTACGGATCAGGCGCGCGAAGCTGGCGAACGCTTCAAGAAAACCGCTTACGGACGCGCCATTTTGCATGCCTTGGACGTCACTTTAGAATCAAAAGCAAGATAACTCAGCACTATTACGTTTTCTCGTTAGTCGGCAGCAGGGGAAATCTAATTTTTAAGAGCTGTCAATATTGCGCGATATGCTGCATTGCAAAAGACGGGTTTTTTACTATTGCCGCCGATTATATTGGGTTAATTCGTATGTGCAAACATGCTTCGACGGAGCCGTGTGGCTTCACCGCGTTCAAATCCGAGTAGATATTGGGAACGATCTTGCCTCTCCATCTGATCATTCTTGGCATACGCGGCCTACCAGCAGCTCACGGGGGTTTTGAGACCTTCGCAGAGCGACTTGCACCTTACTTTATAGAGCGTGGCTGGCGTGTGACGGTTTACTGCCAAGGAAGCGTGTCAGGCAAGATAGTAGAAGATGAGTGGCAGGGGATTCACCGCATTCATATCCCTGTAAAACGAACCGGATCGGCCGGAACGATTGAATTTGACATAAAGTGCACTCATGATGTCGAAAGTCGTGATGGTACCATATTGACTCTCGGTTACAATACAGGATTTCTTTCGACGTGGCTCCGCATGAGAGGCCGTCTAAACCTTATCAATATGGACGGACTTGAATGGAAACGTGCGAAATACTCTTGGGCTCCTAGGGCTTACTTATGGTTGAATGAGCGATTAGCCGCTTGGTCTGGATCGACTTTGATCGCTGATCACCCAGCGATAGCCGATCATCTTGCGACACGTGTTTTGCGATCAAAAATTGCAACCATCCCATACGGCAGCGATAAGATCGTTGACGCTGATCCTAGCCCGCTAGAAGCTCTTGGCTTGCAGCCAGGTCTGTTCTTTACTTTGATAGCTCGCGCAGTACCCGAGAATTTGGTTCTAGAGATTGTAAAGGCCTTCTCCTCAAAGTCGCGTGGCGTAAAGCTCGCATTGCTCGGAGGCTACGACAGAACAGATCCGTATCAGGCAATGGTACTGGAAGCAGCGAGTCCAGAGGTAGTTTTTACCGGTGGTATTTACGATCGCTCTATTTTATCGGCATTACGATTGCATTCAATTGCGTATCTCCATGGGCATCAGGTCGGGGGTACCAATCCTTCGCTAGTTGAAGCGCTAGGGGCCGGAAACGCAATTATTGCACATGACAACGTTTTCAACCGATGGGTCGCGGGCGATGCTGGACGCTATTTCACCAGTATCGAAGAGTGTGAACGGCAAATTGAAGCAATAATTACGTCTGAAACACTGCGGCGGGAAATGCGCGAAGCCGCCCACTGTCGCTGGGCAGAAATGTTCACGTGGCCAAAAATCTTGGCTGCCTACCACGAACTGATCGTGGCCGAAGAAACGAAGCACACGAACCGCGTGGAATGAGACACACGCGCACACTGACGGCTACTTCGGAAAAAGTTCGACACGTCGCGAACCGTCACAAGGCTATGATGATGGCTGCGACGCTAGCGCGAATGGCGGGTGGCCTGCTGACCTTTGTACTGCTGGCACGCTACCTCCATCCAGAGCCGTTTGGGCTTATCGCGACAGCAATGGCCTACACCGCCTTCATGGGAATTTTGACTGACTTTGGGTTGGGCACTGCCGCGTTGCGCGATGCTGCCGCTGTGCCGGACCAATCCGCGCAGATCATGGCTGACGCACTGGCGGTGAAGGGCTTGCTCGCTGCCCTCATTGTGCTCGTGGGAGGATTGGCTCTGACCTTCCTGATGCCCTTTGATCGACTACTGATTTATGGGTTCGTGTTCGCAGGGGCACTAGCCTATTCCTTCGGTGAGCTGTCGTTGGTCGCGGCGCGCGCTAATGGGCGATTTGACCTAGAAGCAAAAACGGTCATTGCGAGTAGTGTCGTCATGCTGGTTTTAGTAGGCGGTGTCGCTGCATTGACGGGTGCTGTCATGCCAGTAGCTATTGCCTTTTTTGTCACCCGGCTCGGGTACCTCTTACTAGTGCTTGTTACCTTGAGGCGCTGGCTAGGCAATCCTTTTACCAGCAACTGGAGCGGCATTGTCAGTACTGGCCGTCGTGCATCGAGTTATGCTGCTGACAGTTGCCTTACCAGTCTCGCGACGCAGATTGACGTATTACTATTTGGAGTATTCCTGAGTCTACACGACATGGGTATCTACCAGTCGGGCGCCCGGCTAGTGCAAGTCATTGTACCTTTCGCGGTGGTGCTATCTACAGTTTACCTCCCGAGCTTGGTGGCGGCGCGGACTCATGGGCGCGATGTCGAATACAGAGGCAACGCGACGCGACTGACTTGGGAGTTCACCTGTCTCGCGGTATTAAGCGGTCTTGGGTTCACCTTTGTTGCGCCGGCTTTCACCGATTTGTTATACGGCAATGCGTATCGTGCGCTACAACCGCTGTGGCCCGGTTTTGCGGTATTTGCTTGTCTACGCCTTGCGGCTTCCGCCTATGGCGTGCAATTGGTTGCTCTTGGACGGATAAGGGCGCGGTTGATTAACAGCGTGGCATCAATTGCTGTGCTGTTCGGGACGACCCTTCTCGTTATGCCGAAATTCGGCCTAGCTTCATCGACGTGGATATTAGCCCTATCGGCTGTGCCGCCCTTCCTATTTCTGGGAACAGCCTTGATGAGAACAGGATTGGGCGGCCGCCATGTTCTCGGGAGCATGGTATTAACTTTAACGGTAGTTGCAGTACTAGTCGCGGCTCAGATTTAAACAGAATTAACGTGCCTCAGGCACTTCGTGCTAATCGGATAGAGGCACGTTAATTTTTGAGCGCTTACAATTTACGTTCTTGATCAAATCATATGCCTATGATTCAGTGCACAGGCGCCTTATATTATGCGGCCGTCGGTAATTCCTTTAGAATATCGGCCATGACGCCCTGATAGCGATCGAGTCGCACTTTAACAATTTCGGCCATGCTGCGGACCAGTTCGTCGCGTAACGTCGCACGCCCATTAAATCCTGCAATGAGCATCGTCATCGCCTCATCGGTGGTTACGCAACGCCCATCGACGACGTGCGGATAATTAAGGGTGGAAAATAGCCCGTTGAATTTGCGACTGTAGGCTATCGGCATCACCGGTACGATCGACGAGAAGGCGCCGATGCAGGCATGCATACGGCCGCCGGTAAAGAAGTCGAGATTGACAATCCAAGACTTAGCTTCTTCCGAATTTTCGAACTTTGGCGCTATTTTCACGCCTGGAAACTGCTGAGCGATCTCATTAATGACGGTAAAATCGTCTTCCGCATCACCGGCATCGTGATGGACGTGCGACACAAGCCACACCTCGGTATTCGGCATTGCACCGAACGCAGTAATTAGTCGTCGATTAAGCTCGGGGTAATCAAGCGTTAAACCGAAGCGGTCGCCGTGACGGTAGAGCAAGCCAGAGACATTAATACCAACCTTGATCACTTCACCTTGATTTTTAACCTTGGCGGACTCAAAAGGTAAGCGGAAGGCGACATCGATTACCTCCTCAAGAGGCGCAGTTACGCCAAGATCCTTGAATGCGAGTGATGACATACCGTCTCGCGCGAATGTTATTTTGGCACGGTTAAATATCCAGCGAGCTGCTGATCGAGTCCAGGCACTATCGAACGGTCCAATGGTCTGCGGTGCAAATACCAAGGGGCGACCTGACTGAATAGCAAGATATTTGGTAATCGCCTGCAGACTAAATAGGAATCGTCCGTATATCGAGGTGAACCCATCACCCGCGCATATGTCGACTATAAGATCGCACTTATTAAGTTCGTTTCTATAATTACGAGTATTGGCAGTAGCTAGATCACGGACGCGTAGAAACGGGCCAAGTTCGATATCATCGGCAATTGTTAAATCTTCGCCTGGCTTGCCAAACAATATGAAGTGAGGCTTTGCCCCTGCCGCTGCCGCTGCCGCTCTCAATATAGCAATATTCGACCGACTGAGTGCGTCGACACCCAAGTTCGGTCTACCAAATTGATGCCACAACAAACCGATTCTCAACGAACGCATCAACGCGCATCCCCTTTCAAAAATTAGCTCGCGAAGCCACCATGCACAACGCAAATGCATGATACATTGCGAATTATAAAAACCAGAAAGAACAATCAAAAGCCATTCTGCATTCCGCTTATCGGACTTTCAACGCGTTTCTAGCATCTGGTATATTGCATTGCAGCAAGCGAGCAAAATTGCCATGAAGAATTATTGAAGGCCCACGCCATTTCGGTCGTGTGGCGGCGGTGAGTGTGCGGGTCGATTCGCACGTCGTTGAGGAATTGTGAACATGCGTATCGCCCTTGCTCACAAGTTTATCCGGTTAACCGGTGGTGCTGATGTGTTTTTCCGGGAGTCTGAACGTGTATTGCGCGAGAACAATCACGAAACGCTGATGATCGCGACCGGCGAAGAGGCGGATCTAATTGGCGTGCCGAACGGATTGCTGTTGGAGGCGCCTGCCTATGACGCGCCCGGCGCGCTAGCGAAGCTGCGCAGCCTGCCCGCGGCGATCTACGACCGCGAAAAGAAGAAGATAGTCAAGGCTGCATTGCAAGCGTTTCAGCCAGATGTTCTTCACGTCTTTGCTATGAATGTACACCTTAGCCCATCAATCGTCTTCGCGGCGAAGGAGCTTGGCATTCCCGTCGTTGGGACGTTTAACGACTATAAACATATTTGCCCAAATTATAAGCTATTCCATCATAACCACATCTGCTACGACTGCAAAGGTAAGAAGTTCTATAGCGCGGTAAGAAATAGGTGCTGTAAGGGGAGTTTCGCCTTATCTGTTGCTAGTATGGTAGAAGCCTATGTTCATGCATCAATGAATGTTTATGATCACTTTGACCATTTCACGTTCTCCAGTGATTTTTTAGCCAGCGTCACAACCGACTTTTGGCCACACCGTTCAATTTCGTGGTCTAAGCTGCGTAATCCGTTCGATTCGCGCAAATATACAGCGGCTGATCGCTACGATCCTTATGGGCTCTATTTTGGGCGGTTGATCGACGAGAAGGGCGTCGACCGGTTGGTCGCGGCAGCGGCGCTGGTTTCAGATTTTTCGATCAAGGTCATCGGCGACGGCCCTGACCTCGCCGGACTCAAGGCGCAAGCGGCTTCCCTTGGCCTCACCAACGTGCAGTTTCTTGGTCCAAAATGGGGTGCCGAACTCGACGAGATACTACAGCATGCTCGGTTCGTCGTGGTGCCGTCGATCTGGCATGAAAATTTTCCTTATGTCATCAATCAGTCGTTTGCTTTTGGCAGGCCAGTAATCGGCGCTCGTCGGGGCGGAATAACTGAGCTGGTCGACCACGGTACGCGAGGGCTAATCTTCGATCCCGATAATGTTGAGGAATTGGCCCACGCGATGAATTCGCTAGCTTGTGACGAGAATCTCGCCCGCCGCATGGGCAAAGCTGCCAAAAACTGGTCAGATGATCTATTTCGTGACGAGATAGCCTATAGCGACATCATCAAAGCTTATGAGGTGGCAATCCGTGCGCATAATTCTAATAGGCGGTAGCGGCTTCATCGGGCGCCACTTCGCTCGGCATGCAGTCAACAAGGGCCATCAGGTCACGATTGTTTCGCGCTGGTCCGAGCACAAATCCACTGGCGCTGCGGAGTGGCTCGAGGGCGGTATGGAGCGGCTAATTCAGGATCCTGGGCTGCTACGTAACATCGATGTCGTCTGCCAGTTCGCGTCCGTTTCGACACCGGCAAGTTCGGCAGGTGATCCGCTCGGCGACGTCAACGGCAATCTGGTACCCAACATTCAGCTGCTCGAGACCATGAAAACGGCAGCTGTAAGACGGATCGTCTATCTCTCGTCGGGCGGTGCGGTTTATGGCGCGCCTCAATATTCGCCGATGGATGAGGAACATCCGCAATGGCCAATCAGCTCCTATGGCATCGTCAAAGGGTCCGTCGAGCGCTATCTAGGCCTCTATGAACAACTTCATGGATTTAGACCACTGATAGTTCGACCGGCCAATCCTTATGGGCCTAGTCAGACTGAAAGTAACTTCCTGGGATTTATTAGTACAATCCTAAAGCTTGCCGCCGACAACGATGAGGCGACGATATTCGGTGATGGTTTGACGGTACGCGATTTTGTCTACATCGACGATCTGTGCGACCTGCTGATGCGAGGCATAGATCAGGACGCGACTGGGATATTTAACTGCGGGAGCGGTAAAGGCGCTTCACTGCTACAAATACTCACCGCAGTGGAGAACATCACCGGCAAGCAGATTCGCCGCCACCATACGGCCGCCCGCGCCTTTGACCCGCCAGCGATCGTACTGGACATTGCCAAAGCGCAGCGTGCACTTGGCTGGAACCCGGCGATATCGCTGGAAGATGGGATCCGGCGCTGCTGGCGGCATATGACGAGGAGCGCAACATGAGCGAGCAACCGACACGGGTTGATATCGCGCTCGCCACGTATAATGGCGCGAGATACTTGCCTGAACAGCTCGCTTCGTTTGCTCAACAGACTTATCCACACATTCGAATTTATGTGTCGGATGACGGATCGAGCGACGATACGCTCGGGGTAATCGCCGCAGCGCAAAATCAGCTCGATATTTCGATTGCTCCGCTCGATCCGCAGCGCGACATCGTACGAAATTTCGAAAACGCCCTGCGTTGCACTGAGGCACCTTATATTGCCCTGTCCGACCAAGATGATGTGTGGGACCCGCTTAAGATCTCACTACTTCAAAAATGCGTGGCCGGCCTTGAGGTGCGATACGGCAAGAGTGTGCCCGCACTGGCTTTTTGCGACCTAGCGATCGTTGGTGAGAAGTTGGACGTGATCAATTCCTCCTACTTCCGCTCTTCTATAAAATCAGGGCAGGCCGCATTCTTCCGCGATTTCGTGATCAACAACCACGTACCAGGCTGCGCGATGCTGATGAACCGTGCGCTTCTCGATCTCGCATTGCCGTTTCCGAAAGTTGATATTCACGATCATTGGCTGATCCAGGTAGCCTCACTCTTCGGCCATATCGGACATGTCGACATGCCGCTGGTGCAGTATCGGCAGCACGGATCGAACAGCATCGGCCTGGCCCATGTCGGCGAGCGGAGGGCGGCTAAGGCGCTACGATTCCTTACTTCACTGCCAAGCGAACTTGCCATGCGTCAGCGGACTTGGGCGATGCAGGCAGCGTCGATTTACAACAGCATGGCTCAGCTGCGCGCACGTTTCGGTAACCGCTTGCGCCCTGACGATCTAGAGATCATCGACGCAATCCTTGATCGCGCCGATGCAAGCCGCATCAACCACCTGTTACGTAGCGCGAAGCATGGTGATCGTTGGCTGGATTATCGTGGCGTGCTCCGCGCGCTGGCCGCGTCGTAACAAAAGCCCCCGCTATCGTTATAAAGTAGAGGTTAAGATGCTTTCAGTTGAAGAAGTTGTGCGGTCGAACTTGTGCTTAGGTTGCGGTGCCTGCGCAAACCTGCCCGAGGTGACGATGAAACTGAACGAACGGGGTTTCGCGCGACCGTCACGACCGCAAGTTGCGCAATCCGCGCCACAGCCCGAGCTCGAGGCCATCTGCAGCGGATATTCGGTAGAGCAAGATGCAGTTGACCGGCCCTACGACGACGTGTGGGGGCCAATTCTAGATATTTGGACTGGCAATTCTACGGACGCAGAGGTTCGGTACCGTGGCTCCTCGGGCGGGGTACTATCGCAGATTGCAATCGACCTGATCGAAAGCAAGGCGGTGGACTTCGTAGTCCATACCCAGGCAGATCCCGACGAGCCGCTTGGTAACGTCACTAGCCCGAGCTTCGATAGGAAAGGAATTTTGGCGGGCGCCGGATCGCGCTATGCACCATCAAGCCCATTGGCGAAGCTCAACGTCTATCTAGAAACCGGCAAGAAATTCGTCTTTATCGGCAAGCCATGTGATGTTGTCGCACTGCGGCGGATGGCGCGGATTGATCCGCGGATCGACTTGCAAGTGCCGTATATGCTCTCCTTCTTTTGCGCCGGCGTGCCGAGCCGGTTTGGCGCATTGGCAGTACTGAAGAAGCTGGAGGTTGAAGCGGCAGAGGTGAGCAAGTTTGAATTCCGCGGCCGTGGCTGGCCAGGCCTTACGCGCGCGACCCGCTTCGACGGGTCTGAGGCAACAATGGACTACAACAGTAGCTGGGGTACGGTGCTGAGCCGCAACCTGCAGTTTCGCTGCAAGATTTGCCCAGACGGTACCGGCGAGTTTGCCGATATCGTCTGTGCCGACGCTTGGTATGGCAAGGATGGCTATCCCGATTTTGCGGAACGCGATGGGCGTAGTTTGGTAATAGTACGAACCGCACGCGGGCAGGCGCTGCTCGCTGACTTGACGCACAAGGGGCGGGTCGAGCTTGAGCCCCTCCGCGTAGGCGAGATCGAACTGATGCAGCCCTATCAGCGCGATCGTAAACGCGCAGTACTAGCTCGCCTTGGCGCGCTTGTTGCCGGCAGGCGTAAGCTACCGAACTATCGCAACCTGCGTCTTTCCGCACTTACTTGGAGGTCTAACCCTCTATGGCTACTCAAAAATGCGCTGGGAACGTTTCGGCGCCTTCCCTCAACTCCCCCTGGAAGCTGAAGCAGTTACAATGCTTTTGCCAGCCCAAGCTTAACGGGGATCGCCACTGAGAATGCCGGATCCTCGCAACGCGAAGGGGGATGCGCCCGCGCGTCCTTAGCGCTTGCGCCTCCCCGCCTCTTGCTACAAGAAGCGGGTATGGCACAATCAACCGGAACCGCAACCTTGCCGTGGCGGTTGAACTGGATCGTCATCATCAACTCATTGATGATGCTACTGTATCACGCGACGGGCAACGGCGCGCTTGGCTTGGTTGGCAACGCGTTTTCGGCTATAGTCGTGATCTATTTACTTTTTAACGTGCTGACGTCGCCGGAAATCCTATCGCGTTACGGCGCGCTTCTCATTCTTTTAACTGTCGCACTAGCGGGAACTCTTATCGTCAACGTAGGAAAAACTGATCCGGTTGATTTTCTTAAATATATGTCGCTCTACGTACTTTTCTTCGCCGGCACAATTTCTCCGCAACGTGGTATAATGGGCTGGTCGTCCGCGGCCGTACTTCTTATCATTCCTCTGATACTGCTGCCTATCGGTAGCCGGGTATACACCGGTAGCACAGTTCTGGAAGAAGCTTCATTCTCATATTTCCAGACCCGCAACGCAGCCACTATTTATTTCACTGCGCTGATATTTTGCCTGGTTCCCATACTGGGCTGGCTGGCGATCCCGATCCAAATGTTATCCTGCCTGCTTCTTGGCAAAATTGGCCCGATGCTGGCGAGCAGCGCTGCCGTGGCAGTTTGGAATATTCGACCAAACTTGGCGTCGCTTGGTGTCCTGGTCGGCGGTGCAGTCATCGGGGCGGTTGCCTACTTCATTGGGCTTTTGCAGCGCGCGGTCGATGTAATTGGCCCGCTTTATCGTGATTTGTTTCTACTTGGTCCTACCGTAATCGGCCTAATGAGTTACGGTGAAATCGTTCGGCGCGCAGGATCCACGGATGTGTCCGGCTATTTTCGGATCAAGCACTGGGTGGAAATTTGGCAAATCTACAGTAGCGCCGGCCTTGATCATATTTTGTTCGGATATGGGCCTGGGCAAAGCAAGCTCATTACAACTGCACTTTTGGTCCCACATAACGACTATCTCAGAGTCCTTGTAGAATTTGGCGTATTTAACCTCATTTGCTTTTTGACTCTATTGATCATCATAATCTTACGATTGCCTAGCAAGATTACCAAGTCTCTATTTACAGTATATGTTATTTATTCTTTTACGGATAATATGATCGATAACTTTTCTTCGATGGTTCTACTTTTTGCTGGTGCAGGCCTTTATGCTCGTGGCAATATATTGGAGTCCGACATTCAGCGCGAGGAACCAGCATGATTTTCAAGCATGAAGTTCGGCGGTCAATGGCATTTCTGTTGCCAGCTTTTTTTGTTCTGACAGCCGGCGTCTCTACTGCCGGACACTCGTCTTGTCCCACGCTAGCCAAATCCTTTTCTGCGAACGACCGCCGCCAAGCGCTCCTTTCGATTTCATCAGCTGGCGAAGCGCTGCCACGCGGCGTGAACCACTTCATGAACTGGCGCACGCATGGTCGTGTTGGAATAGGCAACAATGCTCAGCAATACTCGGCATTCGTTCCTTGGGGGCAGGTTTTTCCTCAAGAGGGCGGCGATCCCATCGTGCCCGCTGCCATTGAGGTTCGCGATTTGCGAGCTTACGTTCTCAGTCGTCGAACCCAGCGTTGGAAGCTGGTGTCCCGAACAGACCAGATTCAAGGCCGACTGTTTCTGCCGAATTTTGATCGCAATGAAAGCGTTGCAGCTGACGTTGAGTTCTTGCCAAACAGAACAAGAGTGAAACTAGACTCAGTGCGTCCGTTTCATTTTTGGCCCGCACAAGGGCGTGTCGCGATCGATGGCGCTGATGTGAGCGGCATTTTGGTCGTGTTTCAGAGCCGCGTGGTAGCCGGGAAGCCTGGTGGTAATCGCTACGTTGTGTCGGCGGGAGGTGATTATTGGAAGACGCCGGGCAGCGTTTGGCAAAACTATACCACCAACGGTGATGCCGGGATCGGGCGCTTCACAATTCCTTCGGCAAAATGGCGGCGAAGCTTTATGTATACCGGGCAAAGTGGAGATTTCACGAAATGTATAGAATGACGATGTGTCATCGTCACAATAACTATTTCATCAAATATCCAAATTTAGTTACATTTAGTTCAAACCTATCGTAGCTTGTGGGGTGCGGAGTAAGGAGAGGGCGATTAATGTTGATGACCGCCCTTAACGCACGCAGTTTTGCGGTTCGCGCCTTTCCCTCACAATGATTTTATTTGCGCGCTAGTACCGGGCGTTCCTCGAACGGTCGGATGCCAGGTGGAAGGACCCCTCCCTCCAAGTGCCGTGAGGGCGCTCCTCGAGCGACCCTTTAGACAATGCTCGGGCCTTCCACTTGGGTGCGTACCTTGTTTTAAGGATGGTGAGGACCACGGCTGCCCCGGCGCTGCTGGATACTGTGTTTGCTATGGCGGGGAGCGATCCCGTTCGCATCAGCGTCGCCAGATCAGGTGGCCGCGGTGCTCAAGTCCGTGATCCGATGATACCTGTTCCGAACGGCGCGAAAGTTTGGCTGGCGTTGGGTCACACGGACATGCGGCGTGGCATGCGTTCGCTCGCGTTGCAGGTTCAACAAGCGCTGAACAAGGACGTCCATGCCGGCGACCTGTACGTGTTCCGGGGGATGGGCGGGTCGCTGTGCAAAATCCTGTGGCATGACGGGCTGGGCATGTCGCTGTACGCCAAGCGGCTGGAGCGAGGGCGCTTCGTGTGGCCGGCTGCAAAGGACGGCACAGTCACGATCTCGGGCTCGGCGATGGCGTGCCTGTTCGAAGGTATCGACTGGCGCAACCCGCAGGAAACGTGGCGTCCGACCCAGGTTGGGTAACAAATTCCAACGGCAGCCGAGATGAGAAAAGCGGCTGAAATCAGCGAAAAACCGTAGGTTCCTCAAGGGTGTTCTGGTATAATCGGGTATGCTTTCGAGCGATGCCTGCGACGAGCTTTTGCAGCTTCGCACCGAACTGGCGGTCGCTCGTGATCTCGCGGAAAAGGCTCAGGCCAACGCACTCAATGCCGAAGCGGCGCGCGTCAGAGCGATCAACTCCGATCTGCTAGCTCGCAATGCTCATTTCGAGTGGATGAACGAAAAGATGCGCCGCGACAAATACGGCGCCAGCTCGGAGCGCAGCCGTCGGCTGATCGACCAGCTGGAACTGACGTTCGAGGAACTCGAGGCGGACGCTGCCGAAGCCGAGAGGCTCGGCGCAATAGCTTCCGCCAAAGCGACGATGGTGACCGCGTTCACCTGCGTCCGGTCCACCCGCCGCGACTTCGATCCAGGCTTGCCGCGCGAACAGGTCGTCATCCCGGCGCCCGACCTGTGCCCTTGCTGCGGGTCAGCCGACCTCAGCCATCTTCCGGCCGATATCACCGAGACGCTCGAAAAGGTGCCCGCCCGCCACAAGGTGATTCAAACCGTGCGGGAAAAGGTCTCTTGCCGTCGGTGCGAGAAGACCAGCCAGCCACCGGCGCCGTTCCACGTCACCCCGAGGGGTATGTTCGGGCCGCACTTTCTAGCCAGTTTGATCTTTCAAAAATACGGTCTGGACCAGCCGCTCAACAGTCAGTGCGATGGCCTCGAGAGCGTGGGCATCTCCTTGAGCAACTGTGTTCAGGCACTGCGATACTCGGTGTTGTTTTTGACCATGGCGTTGAGCGTGATGAGGAGCTTTCGCATGGTGGCGACGATCGCGAGCTTGAAAGGTTTGCCGGCTTCACGCAGCCGACTGGTTGTCGCAGCGAGGCGCCCTTTGCCTCAGCGCGCGATGGTGAGCGCTGCCAGGTAGAGCGAGCGTCTGACGGTTGGCCTGCCGCCCGAGCAGCGTTCAGGCCGGCTGGTCTTGCCGCTTTGCCGATCGAACGGCGCCAGACCGGGAAGGGCTGCAACCTGACGGCTGGAGAGGCGTCCGAGTTCGGGCATGCGCGCCCGAAGGCATCCGGCTACGATTGGTCCAACGCAGGGTGCGGTGCGTAGCAATGCCTCCCGTGCTGCCATATCGGGTGAGGCAGCGATGACGACGGCGATGGCTTTTTCGATCCATAAGGCCAACGCCTTGAGCCGCGCGGTCTGGGCGACGGTGAGGCGACGCATGGCGGTATCAGCGACGCTCTAAAGCTGGTTGCCCAGTTGAACCGCCTGGGCGACGGCGAGGTCGCGCAGACGAACATGCTCGGCAAGCCTGATGGCTTCGGGGTCATGGACATGGGGCGTGAGTTCGGCGTGCAGCGCGGCAAGGCAGCGTGCGATTACCGCAGCATCAAGCGGATCGGTCTTGGCCAGCTGTCGCTAGGCGCGGGCGAAGCTGCGCATCCGTGCCGGATCTAGAAGATAGGCGGCAAGCGCCAGCCTATCGAGCAGGATAGTAAGCTTACGCTCGTAACCGCCCGACGCCTCGAAGCCGATCCGCAGGCAGGCCGTACCGGCAAGCCGGGTGAGCTTGCGGCCGAGCATGGCAAGACCGGTCTTGCTGTTGGCGACCCGCCACAGCATCCCGGTCGGATGAAGGTGGATAACGAGTTCGTCTTAGCAACATCGATGCCGACAAAGAGGTCGGGCTGTGACATGATCCAGTCTCCCAGGCTTGTCGTGCGGGGTCCGTAACGGCCCCAAGCAACTGTTCGGGGTTTGGGAAGACGGATGCGGCCCTGCTCAGGAACGGTCTTTTTGACGACCAGCCTGTCGAACGGCCTCACATCCGCCGCCTGAGCGGGGTGGCGACCTCGCTCAGGCACGTCGTGGATATACCATCTCCCTCAGACGAGCCTGTCGACGCTCGCAGATCAGGTTGGCGCAGTGAGCGTAGCTGCCAGGCCATTGTTCCTGCTAATTGAAGCGCACGTCCTTACGGCCGAACGCCTCCACGGCGACGACACCACCGTCCCGCGGGTGGCGAAGTATAAGACCGACGTCGCGCGGATTTGGGATTACGTGCGTGACGACCGCCCGTTCGGCGGTCCAGCACCGCCGGCAGTGCTGTGCTATTACTCGCGAACCCGGAAAGGCGAACATCCTCGCAGACATCTCGCTGGCTATACCGGCATTTTGCAGGTCGACCGCTATGCCGGCTTCAACGACATGTTCCGAAATGGCTGGGCTGACAAACTAATGACGCGGGCAAACTGCTGGGCTCACGCCCGACGGCAGTTCTTCGAGTTGGCCGAGGTGGCGCGTCAGCTCAAGCGGCAGAAGGGCGGCGTGCCGCTCGTCTCGCCGATGGCGAAGGAGGCTCTGGAGTGGATCGACCAGATCTTCGCGATCAAGCGAGAGATCGACGGGCGGACTGCCGGTGAGCGCCTGAGCGTACGCCAGGAACGCGTCGCACCCCTGATCCAAGCACTGGAAACCTAGACGCGGGAAAAGCCCGGCATGCTGTCGCGTCACGATGCCGTCGCCAAAGCGATCGCCTATCTGCTCAACGACTGGACGGGGTTCACGACATTCCTCGCTGACGGTCGGATCTGCCTGACGAATAACGCGGCCGAGCGAGAGCTGCGCAGCGTAGCGCGCGGCAGGAAAGCCTGGTTGTTCGTTGGCTCGGATCGTGGCGGTGAGTGCGCGGCGATGATGTACAGCCTGATCGGCACCGCCAGGCTCAATGGCGTCGATCCGCTCGCGTGGCTTACCGACGTACTTGTCGGTATCGCCGATCTGCCGCAGTCCCGGCTTCACGAGCTGCTGCCTTGGGAATGGACCCGCCTTCGTAAAACGCCGCTCGTGCAAGAGGCTGCCTGATGACTGATCCCCAACCCGAACCCGAACTGATCGAATCTTCGCTGAACCGGTCGATCGAGCAAGGCGGCAGGCGACTGGAAGTCCACATCGTCCGTCTAGCTACCGAGTGAGGATGGTCTCTCGAAGTGGTCAACGACTACAACACCTCAATCGTCTGGGACGACCAGTTCGAAACCGATCGCGACGCTGATGAGGCCTTCCAAAGCGCGCTGGCCGAAGAAGGTTTCGGGGCCTTCCTCGGCAAGGACTGACGCACCAGCCCCGCTCCGATAGCCGTCAACCCGCGGCCGCTATCGGATGCGTACGACCCGGGACACGGCATCGTGGAGCAACTCGTTATCCAGGGCCTTCTTGCCAGTAGCCGATGTATTTCGCACTTTTGCGCTTCGAGCGCACGGCAATCCGACGCCGGCGCCTATTCCTTATCAATTGCCGCGGCCGTCAGTGCGGCCTGCACCATTAGATATAGTTGCGATTGATGCCGCGTCGACGCCCCACGCGCGACTTGCACAACGCACGGTGGTATCAGTCAACCGCTCAGACCTGCCGCGAATCGGCTGGAAAAGCGCGCAACAGGCATCATGCTAAAAATGTAGGTTTTCCATACATTTTCCGTACAAGCAAACCACCGTTTAACTAAGTCATTGAAAACTTGGTGCACCCGACTGGATTCGAACCAGTGGCCTCTGCCTTCGGAGGGCAGCGCTCTATCCAGCTGAGCTACGGGTGCCGGACGGTCCGCCTAGCAAAGCAAACCGGGGTGCGCCAGACGTTTTCGCGATCAGGGCGCGCCGGTTGCCGGATCGGAGGCGACCTCCGGTGGCGATCCCGCAGCCGATCGCCCCTTCGGCAGTGGGGTCTTGGGTTTGTAGGCGCAGAGATCGCTGACGATGCAGCGCCAGCATTCGGGCGTCCGCGCCTTGCAGACATAGCGGCCGTGCAGGATCAGCCAGTGATGCGCGTGGAGGCGGAACGGTTGCGGGGTCGCCTTGTCGAGCTTGAGTTCGACCGCGAGCGGGGTCTTGCCGCGCGCGAGGCCGGTGCGGTTGCCGACGCGGAAGATGTGCGTGTCCACCGCGAACGTCTCCGCGCCGAACGCGACGTTGAGGACGACGTTGGCGGTCTTGCGCCCGACGCCGGGGAGGCGTTCGAGCGCGGCGCGATCGTTGGGCACTTCGCCGCCATAGTCGTCGATCAGCATCTGCGAGAGCGCGATGACGTTCTTCGCCTTGGTGTTGTAGAGCCCGATCGTCCTGATGTGACGCTTCAGGTCTTCGAGCCCGAGCGCGACCATCTTCGCAGGCGTGTCGACCTCGCGGAACAGCGCGCGCGTCGCCTTGTTCACGCCGACGTCGGTCGCCTGCGCCGACAGGGCGACCGCGACGACGAGCGTGTACGGGTTGACGAATTCCAGCTCGGTCTCGGGGTGCGGATCGGCCTCGGCCAGACGCGCATAGAACTCGATGACGTCGGCCTTCTTCACACGCTCACAGCCCGAGTACGTCGCCCATCCGGTAGCGGCCGGCGGGCTGGCCGGCGAGCCAGATCGCCGCCCGCACCGCGCCGCGCGCGAAGATCGAGCGATCGTCCCCGCGGTGGTTGAGTTCGATCCGCTCGCCTTCGCCTGCGAAGATGACGCTGTGGTCGCCGATCACCGACCCGCCGCGTAACGATGCGAAGCCGATCGTGCCTTCGGTCCGCGCGCCGACGAGACCTGCACGGCTGTCGACGCGGAGTTCGGCGAGCGACGACCCGCGTCCCCTGGCGGCGGCGTCGCCGAGCAGCAGCGCGGTGCCCGACGGCGCGTCGACCTTGTGCTTGTGGTGCATCTCGACGATCTCGACGTCCCAGTCGGGACCCAACCGCGCGGCGGCCTCGCGGACGAGGATGCCGAGCAGCGTGACGCCGAGCGAGGTGTTGCCGGTCTGAAGGATCGCGATGTCGTTCGCCGCGTCGTCGATCATCGACTGGTGCTGCGGCGACAGGCCGGTCGTGCCGATCACGATAGCGGTACCAGCGGTACGCGCGGCAGCGAGGTGCGCCTCGACCGCGGAGGGCGTCGAGAAGTCGACCAGCACGTCCGCGATCCGGGCGATCGGGTTCGGGTCCTCGCGCGCGTCGACGCCACCCGCGAGCGATGCGCCGGCGGACTCGATCGCGTCGACGATCGCGCGGCCCATGCGGCCCGCACTCCCGTAGATGCCGATCGCGGGCGCGGTGGTGGCGGTCGGGGCGGCTTGGGTCGCGAGCGTCTGCATGCGCGGCGCTTTGCACCAAGCCGCGGTTCGGGGACAGGGGGGAGCGGTAGCCTGAGGCAATTTCTCCGCGAAAGTGCGCGATACCTCTCGGGTCGTACGGCCTCAGGAACGCGCGATCAGGTCCCGGACCAGATCGAGGTCGGCGGGCTTGTCGACGTCGACCGCCGCGAGGCCGAACGGGGTCGCGACCGCAGCCGCGTCGAGACCGGCGAGGCGTCCCAGGTGGGCAAGCGCGGCGACCAGCGTCAGCCGGCCGGACATGTACCGGAGCAGCGTGCCGATCCCGAGCCGGCGGACGATCCGCCAAGGCCGCTTGCGATCCGCCTCGACCTGCGCCCAGAGATCGAGCGCGGCGACCGAGCGGGGGGTGGCGAAGTGGAACAGGTTGCAGCCCGACCAGGCGCCGTCGGCGAAGCGGAGATAGGTGCGGCGGGTGCCGGGCGCGGCGGCCTCGATCACGTCCTGCCGCGCGAGCAGGGCGGCGACATCCGCGCCCGCAGGCTTGTCGGCGAGGAAGCGGGTGATCCATTCGGGCTGGAGCAGCGCGTGGTCTGCCGTCGTGACGAGCAGTGGCGTGCCGAGCGCCGCGATGCCGTCGCGGACGCTGTGGCTGGGGCCGGACGCGGCGGTGAGGACGGTAAGGCCAAGCGCAGTGGCGGCGGCGCGGACCGCATCGTCGGAGACCGAGACCGCGATCCGGGTTGCGCCTGCGTCTCGCAACGCGTGCGCGACGCGGGCGAGCAGGGTCTGGCCGTCGAGCAGGATCAGCGCCTTGTGCGAGACGCCTGCATAGGCCGCGACGGGATCGACGCCGCCGCGCGATCCGGCGAGGATCAGTGCGTTGAAGCCCTGGCCGGCCGTGGCGCTCATATCGGCTTGGCCCCGGTCTGCGCTCGCGCGCGCCAGACCCGCCAGAACACGCCGGGCGCCGCGAGGATCGGGTGCTTCTCGCGCCACGGCGTCAGCGCCACGGACACGCCGGTATGCCGCTCGACCTTCCAGATGCCGTAGCGGGCGGCACCCTCGAAAGTGAAGGCGGCGCGGACGAGGCGGGCGACGTTGATCGGCTTGCCCGCGCAGCGGCGGCGTCCCCAGGCCTGGAGGAGGGCGCGCCGCTGGCCCGACGCCAGTTCGGGTTTCAGCGTGCCGGCCTCATCGCGATAGGCGATGCCGTCCGCGGTCCAGGCGAGCGGCAGGAGCTCGGCGTAGCGGCACGGATCGAAGCCGAGGATTTGCCCCTCGCGCCCCTTGCGTTCGACGCGGAGTTCGGCGGCATAGGTCTGGCGGAACAGTGCGCGCCAATAGTCGTCGGCCGTCCCCGTTTCGGGGCCGAGCGCGGCGGCAAAGCGTGCGGCCGACTTCGCCGCGTCGCCGATCGCGGCGGCCACCTTCGTCGCGGTGTCCGGATCGCGCACCCAGACCAACGCGGAGGGCTGCACGAACCGGGTCCAGATCGTCGTGTCGAGCGTCCGCGCTGCCGCGGCCTTCGCAAACGTCGCAAGACGCATGGTGGCTATCTTCGCGCGCAGCGTCTCGCCGTGGAGGTCGAACTCGCGGTAGCTGACGGTCGGCCACATGCCCCGCTCGGGCGGGCCGGCGGTCAGCACGTAGAAATCGAGCACGCCTTCGGTTTCGCCGGTGCGCAGGTTCGAGCCGTAGAACAGCACGGCCGCGGTCTCGGGGGCACCGTCAGCGAGCAAAGCTGCGACGTCGCGGACCGCGGGGATGGTGGGGACGTGCAACTGGCGGCGGACGACGTCGCCGAGCGTGATCACGGAACGACGAAACTGAGTGCGCGCGCTTCGCGGACGGTCAGGTCGCCGCCCGGATAGACTTCGCCGTCGAGGATGAAGCCGGAATCGATCGACAGGTCGAAGCTCGGCGAATCGATCCGGTGATAGCCGGCGCGATCGAGCCAGGCGGCAGGCGAACCGGCGACGATCAGCGGTGTCGCGGCGGCGAGCCAGCGCGGCGGTGCATCGACCACCAGCGTCTTCAGCCCGGCGCGCGGCACGCCGAACGGACGGATGCCGATCGGCATGCGCTTCAACGTCGAGGCGAGCAGGATGTAGCGCGCGCGATTGGTGTCGGCGTTCCTGCCGGCCGCGTGCACGCCCTCGTCGCCGCGCGACTGGAAGCGGATGCCCATCCGGTTGCCCTTGCGCCACGCGCTGCTGGCGCCGCCGAACAGCGTCTGGAGGATCGCCCAACACAGCGCCAACCCGACCGCGACGCCGTTGAAGGCGCCTGCGCGGTGCGTGCGCTGGGCAAGGGCGGTTGCATCGACGAATGCGCCGGCACCGAGCAGGAAGCCGCACAGCTTGGCACCCGTATCCTTGCGGATGACCTCGACCGGACTGCGCAGCTTGACGCGACCGTGACGTGCCGCGGTGAGGGCCTGATCGAGCGTCCAGCTATCCGGGATGCCGAGATCGAGCGCGAGCGCGTTGGTCTTGCCCGACGGCACGATCGCGACACGCGGTGCGGCACCCGTCCAGACGCGCGCGGCGGCGGTCATCACGTCGCGGATGGTGCCGTCGCCGCCGTCGATCACCAGCAGTTCGATGCCGTGGCGCGCGAAATCGGTCAGCACTTCGGCCAGCTCGGCCTGGGTGCGCGGGGTTACCGCAAGCACGGTGCCCGACAGGAACGGCTTGGTCGCCTCGACGCTGCTACGGTTGCGATGGCTCTTGGGGTTGCAGATGATGCCGGTACGGATCTTCGCGGCGGCGTCGCGCGGGTTCACGCTGGTCCGCTCGGACGCGGACGAATCGAACATCCCCTCGGGCAACCAGGCGGGTGCCACGGGAGGGGAGAGCGAGTGCCTGCCAAAGGCATCAAAGTTCGAAACAGCATCAGCCACGATATAGAGATACCCGTCACGGTACAGAACCGCTACAAATTTGTGTCAGCAAGATTTCCGTTCCGCGTCGGACGCGAACCGGACGAAGGTTATTGGCGGTACCGCATCTTCATCCGTACGACGGTACCGGATGCGGGCAGGGCAGTACGGACCGCGTCGAACGACGGCAGCCCGATCGAGGTCGGCGCATCGTTGGAGAAGCCGAAGCCCTCCTTCGGCACGAACAGCGTCCGGTTGAATTTATGGTCGCCATTCTCGTCGTGATATTGCGCGATCGCATAATGCCCCGGCTTCATCCACAAGCAGGCGCGCGGCGACGCGGCCGATACGCGGGCACGACCGACCTTCGCGCCCTTCGCCAAGAACCGGGACTTGTCGTCGGGATAGATCGCAAAGGCGACCTCGCCGGCGGCGCTGTGCAGCGTAGTCGCCTCGAGGACCAGCTTGGCGTTGCCGTTGCCAGGCGTGCCCTGGCAGGTTTCGGCGGCATGAGCCTGGACCGGCGCGAGCACCGCGACGGCTCCGAGCGCGAGAAGGAATACGTGGTTCATCGACTGACTAAAACTCGAAAATAGTGGCGATAGAGCGGCGCGCAGATGACATTTGCGACGTGAACGAGGCGTTTATCGAAAACGCCTTCGCCGTGCGGGTTACGCTTCGGCGCGCGTGCGTGTCATTCGCGCTGCGGCAAACCCCAGCAGGATCGCGACCGCCACCGACCCCGCGGCCACCGCGGCGGCGATGCCCGCCGAACCATAGGTGGGCATGAGCGCGAACGCCGCCACGAACAGCAGGCCGACCCCGACCGCGCGAATCGCGAACACCGTGCCGGCGCGGTGCAGCGCGGTCATCACGGTGTCGAGGCTGACGGTGGCGAGGTCGAAACACCCGGCGGCGGCGAGCCACAACAAGACCGGGTACGCGCCGCCGAACGACTTGCCGCCGACCAGCTTCAGGATCGGCTCGCCGACCAGCGCGACGACCGCGAGGATGACGAGCGCGGCCGCGGTGCTGGCGATCATCGTCCGGATCAGGATGCGGCGCAGGCGCGACGGCTCGGCAGTCCGCACCGCGCGCACGATCTCGGGGAAGGCGGCGCGCGACAGCATCTGCGACAGTTTCGCGAGCGCCTGCGCCAGTTGCGTCGCCAGCCGGAACGCACCCGCCGCCGCCGGGCCGATCGACGCGCCGACCAGTAGCAGCGGGATCTGCTTGCTCGACAGGCCCAATGTCGCGCTGGCGTTGGTGCTGAGCGAGAAGCGGACGATGCCGGGGTTCTCGTCGCGGACCTGCTGCCAGCTGCCGCGGCCGCTCGCGAGCAGGCGCAGGTCGCCGCTTTTCGCGACCATGATCCAGTAGGTCGCGGCGGTGACGATCTCGGCGAGCGCCCAGGCTAGCATGAAGCCGCGGATCGTCGGTTCGAACAGCATCGCCGCGCCCGCGCCGACGAATCGCATGATCGGCGTCATGCTGTCCGCCACCGCCGACAGCGAGAATTTGTCGCGCAGCCGGAGGATGCCGAGCGGGGTCGAGCGGATCGTGATCAGCTGCACCACCGCGAACATCAGCGTGTCGCGCATCAGGTCGGGCGGGATGCCGAACCCGTCGCTCCAGGCGAACAGGATCGCGACGGTCAGCACGGCGCCAACCAGCGCGCTGCAGATGTCGAGAATCGCCGACAACCGGAGCAGGCGTGCGAGCCGCGGCGTGTCGCCATGCTGCATCGGTTCGACGCCGTATTGGACGATGATCTGCCAAGTCTGGAAGCCGACGAACGTGGCGAGCGCCTGCGCCGCACCCGAGATCAGCGCGAACCGGCCGAAATCGACGACGCCCAGCGTGCGCGTCGCGAACCCGAGATAGAAGAGCGACAGGATCGCCAGCACGCTGCGACTGGCGAGCAGCCAGCCGAGGTTGCGCGCTGCCGCCCGGAAAATCCCGGTCGTGCCGGCGCGTGCCGGCGCATCCGCCGGGGCCGGAGAAGGAGCGGGGTCCTGAACCATCTGCGACCGGCCCCTAGAGCGCGATCGAAGGTGCGGCAAGATGCGCGGGGGCAGTTGGGTGTGAAGAGGGGACGGGGCGCCCGGAGGTGACCCCGGAGGTGACCCCGGAGGTGACAAAGCGACAGGCGGCTCCTAGACCGCGCGCGATCGGGCGGCGGTGCCGCCGTCATGCGAGGGATCGTTCGTCATCTGCGGAATTGCCGGCCTTTACGCGCGAGGTGGCGGTGTCGTCTCGCCCCGCCTTGTTACGGCGCAGTGCGACGCGATCCTCCACCGCGGGCCCGACGACCAGGGCGTGATGACCGATGGCGATTTCGGCTTCGGGATGCGTCGGCTGAGCATCATCGACATCGAGGGCGGCCACCAGCCGTTCCACTCGCCCGACCACCGTTATGCGCTCGTTTTCAACGGCGAAATCTACAATTTCCGCGAATTGCGGCGCGAGTTGCAGGCGCTGGGTCGCGTGTTCGAGAGCGCGGGCGATACCGAGGTCATCCTCGCCGGCTACGAACGCTGGGGCGACGACGTCTGGGCGAGGCTCGACGGCATGTTCGCGGTCGCGGTGTGGGATACGCACGCGCGTCGCCTGACGCTGGCGCGCGATCCGATCGGGATCAAGCCGCTTTACTATACCGACCAGGCCGCGGGGTTCGCGTTCGGCTCCGAACTGAAGACGCTGACGCTGCTCCCCGGCATGGCGTTCGACGTCGATCGCCGCGCGCTCCACGATTATTTCAGCTTCGGCCATGTCCGCACCCCGCGCTCGATCTACGCTCAGGTCCGGACCCTACCGCCCGGCCATGTGATGACGATCGAGGCAGGCGGTCTGCCGACGATGCGCGCCTATTGGACGCCCGCCTATCATCCCGCTGAACCTCGGTCCGAGGCGCAGTGGATCGAGCGGTTCCGCGACGAATGGCTCGACACGATCGGCAAGCAGATGGTCGCGGACGTCGATGTCGGCGCATTCCTGTCGGGCGGCGTCGATTCGTCCGCGGTGGTCGCGGCGATGACGCAGGTCTCGGATCGGCCGGTCCGCACCTTCACGATCGGCTTTCCCGACCCGCGCTTCGACGAATCGCCGCATGCCGAGGCGATCGCGCGGCATCTCGGCTGCCACCACGTCACGCGCACGCTGGAACTGGCGGATGCGCAGGCGATGCTGCCCGAGGTCCAGCATTGCTATGACGAGCCATTCGCCGATCCGTCTGCGGTGCCGACCTGGTACGTCAGCCAGATCGCCGCGCAGGAGGTCAAGGTCGCGCTGTCGGGCGATGGCGGGGACGAGCTGTTCTTCGGCTACAAGCGCCACGCGACCGAACGGCGGATCGGTGCGCTGCCCGCGCCGTTGCGTCGTCTGGCGCGTGCGCTCGACGCGGTGCCGACCTTGCCGTCGCGTCACGCCAACGCGGTGTTGCAGCGCTGGCGGAAGACCACCGGCAGCGCCGCACTCCCGAACGGCATCGCGCGGTTCTTCGCCAAGACACAAATTACGAACGAGGCGTTCCGCCGCGAAATATTCTCGGCCGAGTTCATCGCCGAGGAAGAGGGCGGGATCGCCGCGCTGGTCGCGGAATATTTCCCCGATCCCGACGCGATCTCGACCGACACGCTCGAGCAGTTCGGGCTCGCTGACCTCGCGCTCAACCTGCCCGGCGCGATGCTGACGAAGGTCGACCGCGCGAGCATGGCGCATTCATTGGAGGTGCGCGTGCCGATGCTGGGGCAGGGCATGGTCGACCTCGCACTGTCGATGCCCGCGGACATGAAGCTGCACGGCAAGGTCGGGAAATACGTGATCCGCCAGGCCATCGCGCCGTGGTTGCCGGAAGGGATCCTCGATCGCCGCAAACAAGGCTTCCAGATGCCGCTGGCGGCGTGGTTCGCCGGCGATTTCGGCGCGTATGCGGAGCAGCTTTGGCGTGACAGCGGCGTGCGTGAGCAGGGAATGTGGCGCGTCGGCGCGGTCGACAAGGTGTTCGCCGATCACCGTGCGGGGAAACGCGACTACAGCCGGTTCCTGTATGCGCTGGCGATCTACTGCCTCTGGTGGATCGGTCGGCCCACCCCTCTTTCCGTTCGTGCTGAGTAGCGACCGAGTAGCTTCGCAGAAGCGTATCGAGGGCGCGTATCGAAGCATGCGTTTCCCGCGCCAACCTGTCCTCCGATACGCCCTCTCGATACGCTGCAAGAGCAGCTACTCGATGGCTACTCAGGACGAACGGAAGGGAGGGAAGTCGGCGTTAGCAAGTATGCGACCCCGCGAAGCGCTCAAGCCAGCCAACTCGTCAGCGTCTCACCCTTGGCCTTGCGCGCCATCGCCTGCACCAGCCGTACCAGATGCACCACCAGCGAGATCGCGGGCCACGCCGCCACCCCAATGATCCCCCAATCCGGCCGCGTCACCAGCAGGCCCGCGAACAGGATCACCATGTTCGGGTTCCGCCGCGCGGTGATCAGCCGGAACCAGCTGTCGAACCGCTCCCAGACGTGGATGTGCATCCCGAACCGGACGATGAACGCCCCCTCGATCAGCCGTTGCGCGACATAGCCGAACAGCATCGTCCCGATCACCGCCCAGAACACGCCGTCCTCGAGCGGTCGCCCATACGGCGCACACCCCGCCGCCCAGGCCCACCACCAGAACGGCGGATGGACTAGGTCGACCCCGTGATCCCACGCATTGCCCAGCTTCGACGACGTGATCGTGCACCGCGCCAGCTTCCCGTCGACGGTGTCGAGTACCATGAAGAACAGACCCGTAGCGAGCCCGGTCCAGAACCAGCCATACCAGAACGCCACGGTCGCGACGATGCACAGCACCGATCCGAGCGCAGTCACCTGGTTCGGCGTGATTCCGGCGCGCGCGCAGACCCGCGTGATCGCCAGCGCCCATTCCGGCCACAGATACTTGGTCAGCAGGTCGGTGACGCCCTTGTACGCGCCGACATAGCTCGCGCGCTCGATCGCCGGCACCGCCGCAGGGGTAAGCAATTCCGCGAACGGGCGTTCGCGCTTGCGCAACGCCTCGTTGAAGATGCCTTCCTCGGCCTCGGCGGCGATCACCGTCAGCCCGGTCACCAGCGGTGCCTCGCCGAGCATCGCCGCGGTCATCCGCGCACGCTCGTCGGCGTCGCGGACATGCGCGAGCACGGGGACGCCGGTGCGAGTCACGACGGTGCCCGGCCGCGTCTTCAGGTACGCGATCCACATCGGGTCGAACGCATAGGCGAGGTTGGCGAGGATCACCGGGCCGGTGTCGCCGTCGGGATCCTTTGCTAGGCCTTGCGCGACGCCGATCCGCCGGATCCGCTCGGCATTGGTCATGCCCCAGAGCAGCGTGTCGTTCGCCCGGACGGTCCGGAGCGCTGGCGTGGGGGCTGTCGAATCTACCATGTCGCACCCGTTACCCGATCTGGTCGTGAAAGCGAGAGGGGGTGGTAATGCGAGAGCATACCCCAACCAGCTACTCCACCCCGGCGGAGGCCGGGGCCCAGTTGGAATGTCCGCAGTAACTGCGCGCAGTCCGTCGTTAGCGACGTCCCTCAACTGGGCCCCGGCCTCCGCCGGGGTGGTGGAGTTTTAGCTGGCGGGCGTGGCCTGCAGCAATCGAACGATCTCCCCCGCAGCTCTCGCCGCGCCCCCTTCGACCGCCCCGAGCG
This sequence comes from Sphingomonas sp. OK281, assembly GCF_900115295.1. Taxonomy (GTDB): domain Bacteria; phylum Pseudomonadota; class Alphaproteobacteria; order Sphingomonadales; family Sphingomonadaceae; genus Sphingomonas. The sequence goes on from NZ_FOVZ01000001.1 coordinate 82,404, forward strand.
ACCGCCCGGCAAACTCCGCCTGAACCGCTGCGTACCCAGCGTGCCGCAACGCCGAGCGGTCCACCGCCGCCACCACATCCGCGACATCGCCAACCACCTCACCACAAACCCACATCGCGTAATTCGGATCGCCCTCCCAGGCGACACCCCCCGCATTGAGGAACACGCAAGGCCGCGGCCGCATCAGAAACTCGATCACCTGGCTCGACGTGTCGCCCAGGTACACGTCCGCCACGCCGGTATAGCTACCGTCGACCATCGCAAACCCGTCGATGTCGCAGTGCACATGCGCCAAGTCCCCGATCTCGCGCATCAGATCGGCCACCTCGGGCGCACGCTCGACCAGTCGCTGATGCGGCGCGAAGATCAGATTGTAGCGCCCGTCCGCGACCAGCCGACGCACGATTTCCGCCCCCCAGCGCCACCACGACGAGCGATGCTGCTGCCAATGCGGCGTATACAGGACGACCGGCCGGCTATCCGCGAACGGCGGCGCGGCGTGCGTCCGGTGCGTGAAGTCGGCCTTCACATAGCCCGTCGCGACGAACCGCTCGGGCGCGAACCCGCGGTCGAGATAGGTTTGCCGCTCCAGTTCGCTCGGCACCAGAGTCAACGCCGCCGCCCGCCGCCGCGGATCGTCGCGCGCACTCATCGAGCCGACGCCGTGCGAAGTCTTCACGAACTTCGCGCGCATCGGAAACAGCCGGGGGATCCACAGGCTCGTCTGCTCGGCACACACCACGATGCTCGCGCTGCGCAGATACGGCAGCAGCCGGAGCAGCATTGGCATCTTCGCCGGCAGCACCGGATTACGCCCGCTGCCGTCGTCAGCAACGACGCGAAACCCCGGCGCACGGCGAATGCGGACGGTAGGAAAGGGCGCCGTCCACCGCGTCAGCAACGACTCGTGCACCGACGTACTCACCCAAAGCTCGATCGGCACGTCCGACCTCGCGGCGAGCGCCTCGACGATCGGATAGAGATGCGGGATCAGCAGCGTCTCGCCGAGAAACAGGAAGGCGACCTTTCCCTTCGGGCGGGGCGTGGTCATGGCCGGTGATCGCGTTCCCAGAGCGCGATGTCCTCGGGCCGGTCGATCTCCTGCCACTGGACATTGGCCGGGATGCGGACCGCGCGTACGCCGGCCGTCTGCGCGACGCGCGCGACGACGGCGTGATGATAGGCGTGGATGCCGTTCTCCTCGCCGATCACCGCGCGCAAGGCATCGGCATAGGCGGCGCCGCCGTGCGACACGATCAGCCCCAGCGAGCGGTCGGTCGCCTCGTGGCCGACGAGGTGCTTGCCGACCGCGATCACCCGGTCGCCGTCCGCCTCCACCAGCATGTCGTCGAGTCCCGCGTCAGCAAGCGGCTCGACCAGCAAGGTCGTGCCGTCGCTGCCGCCGGTCATCGCGGTGCGGAGGATGGCCGGATCGAACACCGTGTCGCCGTTCATCAGCGCGAACGGTGCGTCGAGGTACGCGCGGGACGCCCAAACGCTGCCGATGCTGTTGGCGATCGACCAGAACGGATTGAAGACGAGTTCGGTCGGCAGGCCGCCGTCGCGCGCCGCGAGGTGCGCCTCGATCTGGTCGATCCGGTAGCCGCCGACGATCAATGCGCCCTCGAAACCCGCCGCGGCGACCGCGTCGAGCTGATGGTCGAGGATCGCGCGACCGCCGACCTGCACGAGGCATTTCGGCGTGGTCAGCGTCAACGGCAGCAGCCGCGATCCGTGGCCCGCGGCGAGAATGATGGCCTTCATGGGGTGAGGCTCTACGGGCGAAGTGTGGCAGGAAAATGCATCGATCGAGCGCATACCCGCCCGCTTCCTGTTCTCCCGCGAAAGCGGGAGCCCAGGATCAAGAACGCTGCGCTGCTTGACCCTGGACCCCCGCCTTCGCGGGGGAACATTAATGTTCGACGATCTCCACATCCGCCCGCGACCAGCCGCCGCCCATTGCCTGGTACAGCGTCACATACGCCGTCAGCCGATCCGCGCGCGCCTGCACCAGCGACAGTTCTGCGGTCAGCAGTCCGCGTTGCGCATCGAGCTGATCGATATACGCGGAATATCCCGCGCGGTAGCGGTTCGACGCGTTGCGGAGCGCGCCGGCGAGCGCATCGCGTTGCCCGGCAAGCGCGACCGCCTGCTGCCCCGAACGTTGCACGCCCGCCAGACTGTCGTCGACCTCGCGGAATGCCTGTAACGCGGTTCGGCGGTAGGCGAATGCGGCTTGGTCCCGGCGCGCGGTGGCGGCGTCGGCTTGTGCCCCCAAGCGCCCGCCGTCGAAAATGGGGCTGAGGACGCTCGCACCGAGCGAGAACACCGCGATCGGGTTGGCGAGCGCGCTCGACAGCACCACGCCCGCCGAGCCGGTCAGCGCGAGATTCGGCAACATCGCCGCGCGGGCGCTGTCGAGCGAGCGATCGGTGGCGACCAGCGTCTGCTCGGCCTGATACAGATCGGGACGGCGGCGGAGCAGGTCGGCGGGCAGGCCATCGGGGATTGCGGGGGCCGCGAGCTGGTCGAGCGTGCGGCCGCGCGGGATCGGGCCCGGGGTGTCGCCAAGGAGCAGGCTGAGCGCGTTCTCCTGCCGGCTGATTGCGAGCTGCGCGGCGGGGACGAGCTGTTCGGTGGCGTGATATTCCGCTTCTGCCTGCCGCAGTTCGAGGTTCGAGGTGTAACCGGTCTCGGCGCGGCGACGGGCGATGCGCAAGCCTTCCGCGCGCGCCGCGAGCGTCTGGCGCGCGACGGCGAGGCGGAGGTCGAGTGCGCGGAGCGTGATGTAGCCGGTCGCGACGCTGCTCGCGATGCCGAGCCTCACCGTGTCGCGCGCGGCTTCGCTGGCGAGCAACTGCGCGCGGGCGGCCTGGCTCGCGAGGCGGAGGCGACCGAACAGGTCGAGGTCGTAGCTGATCGCCACCCCCGGCTGCGCGCCGATCGCGTCGGAGGGTGTGCCGAGCGGGCTGACCGTCTGGCCGGTAGTGCTGGGGGCGGAGCCGCTGACAAGCGGGGCCTGTTGCGCGCGGGCGAGGCGTGCGGCGGCGCGGGCTTCGTCGATGCGCGCGGCGGCCGAGCCGAGGTCGGGGCTGTTGGCGAGCGCGCGGGCGACGAGATTGGTGAGGACGGGATCGCCGAACGCGCTCCACCAGTCCGCACGGATCGGTGCCCCGGGGCCGAGCGCGGTGCGCCATGCGGGGGGCGGGGTTACTGCGGTGGTCGCTGGGGCCTCGGGGCGGGGGCCGATACAGGCGGTGGCGAGGAGGGCGAGGGTGAGGGCGGCGGCGGTTCTCGCTGATCCCGCTCTTACCGGATCGTACCACCTGAGCGAAGACGATCGCGCAAAACGCTTCCCCCCCGGCGAAGGCCGGGGCCCAATTGGAAAGGTCGCGGTGAGGGCGGACTGCGCTTCATTACCCCCGTTCCCCAATTGGGCCCCGGCCTCCGCCGGGGTGGTGGCGTCCGCTGGTGCGATGGCCCCTGCCGGAGTGGTGGCCTTCGCCGGGGTGGAGGCGTGTGCCATAGTGATAGCCCTGGCCGGAGCGGTAACACGCGCCACGGTGCCGACCTCCGCCAACACGGTAGCAAGCGGGCGCGTCACGGCTTCCCCCCTCCCTGAAAGGGAGGGGTTGGGGGTGGGTAGGCTTGGGGCAGGAGACGGCGTTCCCTTGAGAGCGACCCACCCCCGGCCCCTCCCTTCCAGGGAGGGGAGAAATCCGCGACGACCACGGCTCGCGGAGGGGAAAAGTCCGCTACCAGCACGCCTCAGTGAGGAGAGAAGTCCGCGACGATCGTTGCCCATCACCGCACCCCCGGCCCACCAGCGGTATCCACCCGAGCCTGCACCGACATCCCCGGCCGCAACCGTGCGCTCAGCGGCTGCCCCCCATCCACCCGGATCCGCACAGCGATCCGCTGCGGCACCTTGGTGAAGTTCCCCGTCGCATTGTCCGCCTTCAGCACCGCGAACTCGGACCCCGCCGCCGGCGAGATCCGCTCGACATGCCCGGTCAGCCGCGCGTTCGCCAACCCGTCCACCGTGAACGACGCCGGCTGCCCAACCACCATCTTCGCGGTCTGCGCTTCCTTGAAGTTCGCGATCACCCACGTTTCCGGCGGCACCAGGAACATGAGCTGCGACCCGGCCGTCACATACTGCCCGAGCCGCACGCCGACCTCGCTCAACCGCCCCGTTTCCGGCGCGCGGATCACGGTGTTGGCGAGGTCGATCCGGGCAAGCTGTCGTGCCGCCTCCGCGCCCGAGACACCCGCCTGTTGGCCACCACGCCCGACCTCGACTGTGCGGATATCCTGCCGCGCGATCTCCCGCGCGGCCTTGGCCTGCCGGACCTGCGCCTGCGCTTGGCGCAACGCCGCCAGCGTCTGGTCACGCTCGCGCAAGGACACCGAGCCGTCCGTCACGAGGTCGTTGACGCGCGCCATGTCGGCCTGCGCGCGCATCAGTTGCGCTTCGGCATTGGCGACCGCCGCGTCCTGCGCCGCGAACGTCGCCTCGCGGCTGGCGGCCGTCTGCCGGCTGTTGGCGAGCGTGGCTGCCTGCGCGTCGACCTGCGCCTGCGCCTGGTCGACGCGCTGGCGGTAGATGCGGTCGTCGATCTTCACCAGCGGATCGCCCTGCTTCACATCGGCGAAATCGCGCACCAGAACCTGCGTCACATAGCCGCTGACCTGCGGGCTGATCACCGTCGTCCGACCGCGCACATAGGCGTTGTCGGTCGACTGATAGCTCGTCGCGAACGGGGGCAGACGCCACGCCGCGAGCACCGCGCACACGCCGGCGATCGCGAGCAAAGCGATGATGACGATGACGTTGCGGCTGGGCGGTTGCGGTCGCCAGCCAGAGCCGACCGGCGTGACCGGGGCGGCCGGTGCAGCGGCCACCTCCGCCTGCTTTTCTTCGGTCGCCGGCCCCTCGGCCACCGGGCTGCGTGCGTCGCTCATGTCGTCCCCTCCAGCGCCGCCCGTCGTTCGCGTCGCGCGCGTCTCGCCAGCAGGAACAGCAGATATCCGAACGTGCCGCCGGCGAGGACCGCGATCAACCGGAAGACGTCGTCATACGCAAGCACGTTCGCCTCCCGCGTCGTGGTTTGCGAGAGGATCGCGGCGCCCTCGGCATTGCGCAGGGTCGGATCGACGATCACCCGGCTGACCGCGGCGCCACCCGCGGCGATGCGCTGCGTCACGATCGGGTCGGTCGGCGAGATCTGCTGGACGAGCGCGACGCTGTTCGCCTTCTCGCGGATCACCTGATAGCTGCCGAGCAACGCGGTGCCGCCGAGCCCGCCGAGCGAATTGATGATCCCGAACAGCGCGATGAAGCTGATGATGTGCCCCGCACCTTCCTTCAGCGCGCGGGTCATGCCGAACAGCAGCGCGGGCCCGAGGAAGAACGTCGCGGAGAAGCCGATGATCGCCTGCGTCACGTACATCTGCGGCGCGCGCGTGAGGCTGGTCGCGTAGGAATCGAACCACGCCGCCACCGCGACCAGGCCGATCGCCAGCATGATCGGGTGGCCGAGCCGCTCGACGTCCAAGGTCACCGCGCTCGCAATCACGCCGGCGACCGACGCGACGAAGATGATCAGGAAGAACGGCACAAGCTGGTCGTTGTTCTGGCCCAGCACGGTGAGCAGCCCGACCGACGCATAGGTCTGCTCCGACAGCACGATCCGCGCCATCACGATGACGATCGTGAACCGGACGATATCGGCGCTGCCCAGCCAGCGGGTGTTGAGCAGCGGGTTGGCGCGGTGATGCTCGACGACGATCGCCGCGGCGAACATCGGGATCGCGACGATCAGCGCCCAGCCGATCCACGGCGCGTTGGTCCACCACACGATCCGCCCGAGCCCGAGCACCGCGGCGAACAACGCGGTCGAGCCGGCGAACAGCACGAACGTCAGGAAGTCGAGCGGCTCGAACGCCTTGCTCCGCGTCGTCGGCGGGAGGCGGAGCGCGGCGACTGCTGCGAGCGACAGCAGCGCGAGCCCGAGTTCGAACAGGTACAAGGTCCGCCACTGCGACATCGCCAGCAGGTCCGGGGAGAACAGCCGCGCGAGCGGGGTCGCGCATTGCGGAATGCCGATGCCGAGCACGACGGCCTTCAACCGCCATTTCGCGGGAAGCGCCTGCATCACGTAATAGAGGCACAGGCTGCTCAGCGCGGCGCCCGCCATCCCGCTGATGGCGCGCACCGCAATCGCGGTCGCGAAGCCGTGGACGAACAGGTGCGCGAGCGTGATCAGCACGTAGAGGATCAGGAAGATCATCGCGAACGGGCGCAGGCCGAACTGCGCGCGGAACTTGATCATCAGCAGGTTTATGCTGACGTTGGTCATCACGTAGACCGTCGGCAGCCAGGCAATTTCGGCAGGATCGAGCCCGAGCGCACCCTGTAGCGTGTAGGTGTTGGCGCTGATCAGCGCGTTGCCGAAGCCTACCGTCAGGCCGAGCAGGATGCCGATCAGCGCGTAGGCGATCTGGCGGTGGCGCGGGTGGAGTGGCGAGCCGGGGGAGCCGGGGAGGACGGGGCGTTCGTGTTCGGCGAACTGCCAGTCCTCTTCGCTCAGGAAGTGTCTGATTCTCTGGGCGATCATGGTTGGGTGGTTCTGGCATGATCGGGGCGGGGCGTCATTGGGTATCGTTTGGGGCTGTTCGTAATCGCCAGCAAAAAGCGTCACCACCCCGGCGGAGGCCGGGGCCCAGTTGGGGGACGGGATTAACTGCGGACGGCCCGTCGTTACTGCCACCTTTCCAACTGGGCCCCGGCCTCCGCCGGGGTGGTTGTTTTTTGATGAGATGGCCGACCTAAGTTCACCACCGACCAAAATGCTGCACTGCAGCGGAACATCCGCCGTCACCCAATCGTTTCGCTCAAATGCGCATGTTCAGATCGCTCCACATACCCCCCGAATGGGTCTGGCTGGAGAGTGTCGCCGTCGTCTCGGCGGCCGTCCTCGTCGCGCTGGTCGCGCATTGGCTGACGATGCGGATCGGCGGCCACGCGCAGCGTCGCTCGACCGCCAAGACCGACGGCCTCGTCCTCGCCCGCGTCCGCCGCCCGTTACGCGCGGTGTTCGTCTCGGTCGCGGTCGCGTTCGTCTCGCGAATCCTGCCGATGGACAACGACATCGAGGATTTGTGGAAACAGCTGCTCGGCTTCCTCGTTCCCGGGTTGCTCGGCTGGCTCGCGGTCGCGGCGCTGCGCGCGTTCCAGGACGTCATCGAGATCCGCGCCGACATCTCGGTCGAGGACAACCTCCGTGCCCGAAGGAAACGCACGCGGGCCGCGATCCTCGGGCGGATAGGCACGTTCTTCATCATCTTCGTCAGCGTCTGCCTGATGTTGCTCAGCGTCCCCGGCATTCGCTCGATCGGCGTCACGCTGATGGCGTCGGCGGGTATCGCCGGCCTCGTCGTCGGTGCGGCGGCTCAGCCTGCGCTGAAGAACCTGATCGCCGGCGTGCAGATGGCGTTCACCGAGCCGATCCGGATCGACGACGTGCTGATCGTCGACGGCGAATGGGGGCGGGTCGAGCAGATCAACCTGACGTTCGTGGTCATCAAGATCTGGGATGAGCGCCGCCTCGTCGTGCCGGTGTCGAAGTTCCTCGAACAGAGCTTCCAGAACTGGACGCGCGAGACCAGCCAGTTGATGGGCTCGGTGTTCTGGTATCTGGACCCGTCCGCGGACGTGCCGAGGTTGCGCGAGAAGCTGGGCGAGATCGTCACGTCGAATCCGCGCTGGGATAAGAGGTTCTACAACCTTCAGGTGACGGACGTGAAGACGGACTGCATCGAACTGCGCGGGCTGATGACCGCGAAAGATGCGGCGATCGCGTTCGATCTGCGGTGTGATGTGCGCGAGGCGTTGCTGAAGTATATCCGCGAGGAAATGCCCGAAGCCATCCCGCGCAACCGCCTACTGATGGCGCCGGACCCAGTGAGCCGCGCCTGACTTCCCCCCTCCCTGGAAGGGAGGGGCCGGGGGTGGGTCGGCTTCCGCATAGTCCCAGGTGTGTTGACACAAACTAGCCAACCCACCCCCAACCCCTCCCTTCCAGGGAGGGGGGCAAGAAGTTGCGTTCCCCCCCATTCAAAGGGCCAAGGAGTCAGGCCTCGACGTGCTCGGGCACTGCCTCCAGCGCTGTGATGAACAGCTCGCACCACCACATCACGTCCTCCTTGCGGACGTTGTCGATCAGCTTCTCCCACCGCGCCTTGCGCTCGGCCAGCGGCATCTTCAGCGCCCGGTCGATCGCGTCGGACATTTCCTCGGGGCTGTACGGATTGACCAGCACCGCGTCCTTCAACTGCGTCGCCGCGCCCGCGAAGTGCGACAGCACCAGCACGCCCGGATCCTCGGGGTCCTGCGCCGCCACATATTCCTTCGCGACGAGGTTCATCCCGTCGCGCAACGGCGTCACCAACCCAACGCGCGCCGCGCGGTAGATCCCCGCCAGCACGTCACGCGGGAAACCCTGGTTGACGTAGCGGATCGGCGTCCAGTCGATATCCGAATATTCGCCGTTGATCCGCCCCGACATCGAATCGAGGTTCGCGCGGATCTCCTGGTACGTATCGACCTTCTCGCGCGAAGGCGGCGCGATCTGGAGCATGTAGACCAGCCCGCGCCGGTCCGGATGCGACCCGAGGAAGCGCTCGTAGCCCGCAAACCGCTCGGCAAGCCCCTTCGAATAATCGAGCCGGTCGACCCCGACGATCAGGCTGCGCCCGGTCGCGGACATGTACATCCGCTCCTTGGCATGCCGCGCCGCGTCGCTGTTCGCCGACTTCTCGAAGTCCGCGGTCTCGATCCCGATCGGCGTCGTGATCGCCTTGATCGTGCGATCGCCGACCGTCACCCAGCCATCCTCGCCGACCACGCCGTCGAGCTGGCTGGTGACATAGTGCAGGAAGCTGTCGAGCCAGTCCTGCGTCTGGAAACCGATCACGTCGTACGCGAACATCGATTCGACCAGCGCGCGGTGGCTCGGCAGCGACAGCAGCATCGCCATCGGCGGCCACGGAATGTGGAGGAAGAACCCGATCTTGTTCTCGACGCCGAGCTTGCGCAGTTCCTGCCCAAGCGGGACGTGGTGGTAATCGTGGACCCACACCAGATCCTCGGGTTCGATCAACGGCAGCACCGTCTCCGCGAACCGCTTATTGACGCGAGCATAGCCGCTGGAGAAATCGCGCTCGAACTCGGTCAGGTCGATCCGGTAATGGAACAGCGGCCACAAGGTCCGGTTCGCATAGCCATTATAATATTCGTCGAAATCCTGCTCTTCGAGGTCGATCGTCGCGGTGGTGACGCCCTTGCCCTGCTGGAAATTGATGTGCCCCGTGAAGGTCTCGGTAGTCGATCCCGACCAGCCGAACCACACGCCGCCCTTTTCGCGCAGAGCGGCGAGCAACGCGACCGCGAGGCCACCCTGGTTGCCCGAAGGCGCGTCGACCGACTGGACGCGGTTCGAGATGACGACGAGGCGGCTCATCGGACGGCACTCCACGGCTTGCTGAGAAGGACCGCGCAGTTGATCAGCCCCACCAGCGAATAGGTTTGCGGATAATTGCCCCACAGCTCGCCGGTGTTCGGGTCGATGTCCTCGGACAGCAGCCCGGCCGGCGTCCGCCGCGCGACCATCTCGCAGAACAGCGCGCGCGCGTCGGTGGTCCGGCCGGTCGCATGCAGCGCTTCGATCAGCCAGAAGGTGCAGACGTTGAACGCGGTATGGGGCAGGCCGAAATCATCCTCGGTCGCATAGCGCAGCATGTGGCTGCCGCGCCGCAGACCCTCCTCGACCGCCTTCAGCGTCGACTGGAACCGCGGATCGTCGGGCGCGAAGAAGCGCAGGTCGAGCAGCTGGATCAGGCTCGCATCGAGATCGTCGCCACCGAACGTCGCCGAAATTCGCTGTGTATCCTCGCGCCACGCCGATTGCTCGATCGTCGTACGGATCGTGTTGGCACGCTCTTCCCAGAACGTCCGACGATCCTCGAGCCCGAGCACCTCGGCGGCATTGGCCAGCCGATCGCACGCCGCCCAGCACATCGCCGCCGAATAGGTGTGGACGTGCGCCTTGGTACGCAGCTCCCACAGCCCTGCGTCGGGCTTGTCGTACGTTTCCCACGCACGGTCGCCGACCAGTTCGAGGCTCTTGAAATCCTCTTCGCTCGACATCCGGAACAGCCGCTTGTCGAAGAACGCCTGGACATCGGACAGGATGATCTGACCGTACGCGTCGTGCTGGATCTGCTCGTACGCCTGGTTGCCGACGCGCACCGGACCCATGCCGCGATAGCCGGGCAGGTCGCTCTCGATCCTCTCGATCAGCGTCGCCTCGCCGCCGACCCCGTAGAGCGGCTGGACATGGCCGCCCTTCGACGCGTCGACAATGTTGCGCAGATATTCGAGATAGCCTTCGAGCACGTCGAGCGCACCCAGCCGGTTCAGCGCCTGCACGGTATAATAGGCGTCGCGGATCCAGCAGTAGCGATAGTCCCAGTTGCGCTCCGAGCCCTCATGCTCGGGGATCGAGGTGGTGAGCGCGGCGACGATCGCGCCGGTCTCCTCGTGCTGGCACAGCTTCAGCGTGATCGCGGCGCGGATGACGACGTCCTGCCACTCGACCGGCGTCGCGAGGCCGCGCACCCAGTGCCGCCACTCGTCCTTGGTCCGCGACAGCATCGCTTCCGCCGCCTCGTGCAGCACGCCCGCGAAGCTCTCGTCGGGGCCGAGGAACAGGTGCATTTGCCGCTCGAGCCGGAACCAGTTCTCGCCGACGATATGCCCGACCGGCGCATCGGTGGTCAGCCGCAGCGTCTGGTCGTCCATCAGGAAGCGGATGTGGTTCGATCCCTGCGTGTGTTCGGTCGGCTTCCCCCAGTTCGTCGCGATGCGCATCCGAACGCGAATGCGTGGCGAGCCGGCCACCGGTTTGACGATCCGGACGAAGCTGGTCGGGCGATAGGTGCGGCCTTCGCGCACGAAGCGCGGGCAGAAATCGATCACCTCGACCGCGTTGCCGGCCTCGTCCTCGTGCCGCGTCACCAGAATCGGCGTGTTGCGGATATAGGCCTGCGTGGTTTTCGCACCGCCCTCCAGTTCGATCGCCCAAAACCCGGTCTTGGGCGCATCGCCGCCAAGCAGCGCGCAGAACGCCGGGTCGCCGTCGACGCGAGGCACGCAGCCCCAGACGAACGTGCCGGTCTTGTCGATCAGTGCGGAGACCTGGCAATTGCCGATCGGCCACAGGTTCATGTCGGCCTTTTGGATAGGTGCGGTCATCGTGTTTCCAACATGGGTGTTTCCAATATGGCAGCAATCCAGTCGCGAAGTGCGGCAACGTCGTTCAGGCGGTAGGTGGCGGCGGTAGGCCGTTGCTCACCGATCAGCACGCCCGCCCCGCCAAGATCGCGCGCGGCCTCGAACCCGTCCTCGTCGGTAACGTCGTCGCCGAAGAAATACGGCACGCTGCCCGCCATCGCCGGCGCAGCGATCAGGTTGCGGAGGGCAGCGCCCTTGTCACCGGGGGTGCGCAGTTCGACCATCATCTTGCCGCGCTGAAGTGTGAGGCCGTGCGTGACGGCTAAGTCTTCGGCGAGGCGGACGGCGGCGGGTTCGAAGTCCGGCGCCATCCGATAATGCAGCCCGGCGCCGAGGCTCTTGGCTTCGTAGACGAGCCCGTTGGCGTCGGCGAAGTCGCGGAACGCGCCGGCGGCGGCTTCGAGCGAAGCGGGGCGCTCAGCGGCAACATGGCCGTCATCGGGCGTACGCGTTTCGGCCCCGTGGCTGCCCGCGACCGCGAACAAATGCGCGTGGCGGCCGAGCATCGCGTCGAGCTGCGCGATCGACCGCCCGCTGATGATCGCGACGCGACCGGGAAAGCGCTCGGCGAGCGTATCGAGCGTGTCGAGCAGGATCTGGTCGACGACGACCGCATCCGGCGTCGCGGCAAGATCGACGAGCGTCCCGTCGAAATCGAAGAAAAGGCTCACGGCGTCGGGCACGGCAAGGGGCGGCGCGAGGACATCAGTCGCGGGCTGGCGTTCGGCTAGCATCATCCCTGAACCCATAGCGCCACCGCTCCGTTCCGCTGCACTGCAAAATTGGAACGGGTGCGGTTCGATTCTTTGGGGGTGGGGAGGGGTGGAGCACGGCAGTCCCTCACTGTTCTCCCGCGAACGCGGGGGCCCATGACCTAGCAGTACACCGTCCGTAAGCCTGCCCCCCGTCGCCGCGAGAGAACAAGGCGGAGGCTGACCCCGATGTTCCTGTCGCGTCCTACCACCCCGGCGAAGGCCGGGGCCCAGTTGGGGGACGGCAATGAAGCACGTTGCGCGCTATTACCTCAGACGTTCCAACTGGACCCCGGCCTCCGCCGGGGAAGCGTCAAAGGATGCGCATCTCACTCCCTTTAAGGCCAGAGACCTTGTTTCCCCGCGAAGGCGGGGACCCAGACTGGGCTCCCGCCTTCGCGGGAGAACAAATTAGCAGGGGGTGGCCCACGTTAAACGGCGCATCAAACGCTCCATCGGGATAGCAGCTAGGCAAGTACGCGTAGACGGCGCCAGTTGAAGCCCCCACCCCCCTCCAATCCAACCCACCTGCGACACCTCGCGACACAAAACCGCTGGACTAGCTCCAGCCGCTTGGCCAAGCCTGCCAACCATGTCCCGCGTCCGCGCCCTCCTCATCGCACCCGTCTCCGCGGCCGTCCTGCTAGCCGGCTGCACCGTCGGCCCGGACTACCACCCCAAGGCCGCCGCGGAGCTGGGCGTCCCCGACGCCTATTCGGTCACTCCCGAGACCAAGCCCGAAGACCTGACCCGCTGGTGGCAGAAATTCGACGACCCCGTCCTCGGCCAGCTCGTCGAGCAGGCCGCCGCCGCCAACCTCGACCTCGCACAATCCGTCGCCCGCCTCCGCCAGGCCCGCGAAAGCCTGCTCCAGAACCGCGCGTCGCTGCTTCCGACGGTCAACGGCTCGGCCGGCTATCAGCGCAACGAGAACGTCCGCGGTGGCGGACGCTCGTTCACGCTGCCCGACGGTACCGTCGTCGATACCGGCGGCGGCGGCGCGAACAGCTTCACGCTCGGCGCCAGCGCCAGCTACCAGGTCGGCGTGTTCGGCGAGATCCGCCGCACCGTCGAGGCGAGCCGCGCGGAGTACGCCGCGTCGGGCTACGACTACGCCACCGTCCTCATCTCGGTCGAAAGCGAGGTCGCGCGCAACTACGTCCTAGCGCGACTCTACCAGCAGCAGCTCGCCAACGCCCGTGCCTCGCTCGCGATCCAGGACGACAATCTCGAGATCGCCGGCTTCCGCGTCCAGGCCGGGCTCGTCTCCAGCGTCGACGCCGAACAGGCCCGCGCCCAGCGCGCGCAGACCGCCGCGACGATCCCCAGCCTCGACCAGCAATATGCCGCCGCCGTGGCGCGGATCGGCGTGCTGACCGCGCAGGCGCCCGGCGCGCTCCGGACGATGATGGCGCCCGCGAAGGCAATCCCGACCGGCCCCGCCGCAGTCGGCGTCGGCATCCCGGCCGACACGCTGCGTCAGCGTCCCGACATCCGCTCAGCCGAACGCGCGCTCGCCGCCGCGACGGCGCGGATCGGCGTGGCCAAGGCGCAGCTCTATCCCGCGCTCGCGATCACCGGTAATCTGAACACCAACGCGACCTCGATCGGCAGCATCGGCGACGCAATCACCGGCAGCCTGTTCGCCGGGCTGACCCAGGCGATCTTCAACGGCGGGCGTCTCCGCTCGCAGGTCCGCACCAGCGAAGCCGCCGCCGATGGTGCGTTCGCGCTCTACAAGTCGACCGTGCTGACGTCGCTCGAAGACGTCGAGAACGCGGTCGTCGCGCTGCAGACCGCGCAGGAACGCGAGCGCCAGTTTGCGATCGCACTCGACGCGTCGAACAATTCCGCGATCCTCAGCCGTAGCCAATACCGCACCGGCCTCACCGATTTCACCACGCTCAACCAGCAGGAAACCGCGCTCCTGTCCGCGCGCAACGGGGCGACGCAAGCGCGCGCCGACGCGGCCACCGCGTTGATCGCACTTTATGCCGCACTCGGCGGCGGCTGGGACTCCACCGTGATCCCGCAAGCGCCCATATCCAATCCAGAGGCACGCTGATGGCCGACGCATCGATCGACGACTTCCTCGGCGTAAAGCCGCAGGCCCCCTGGAAACGCTACATAAAGTGGGTCGTGATCGCGGTCGGCGTGGTCCTGCTGTGCCTGCTGCTCGCGAAGTGCTTCGGCGCGAAGGAGCAGACGCAATATTCGACGCAGGCCGCCCAGCGCGGCAACCTGACCGTCAGCGTCTCGGCAACCGGCAAGCTCGCCCCGACCACGCAGGTCACGGTGGGTTCGCAGCTGTCGGGCCTCGTCACCAAGGTCGTCGTCGACGTCAACGACCGCGTCACCGCGGGCCAGCCGCTCGCGCTGATCGATCCCGAACAGCTCGACGACCAGATCCGCCAGACCAGCGCGCAGCTCGCGGCGAACCAGGCGCAGGTCGCGCAGGCACAGGCCACCGTCGCCGAATCGCGCGCGCAGCTGAACCGTCTCGAAGAGGTCTCGCGCCTTTCGGGTGGCCGCGTGCCGTCGAAGACCGAGCTCCAGACCGGCCGCGCCGACTACGCCCGCGCCGTCGCGGCACAGAAGGTCGCCGAAGCCAACGTCGTCGCCAGCCGCGCGCTCCTCGCGCAGAACCAGACTCAGCGTGCCCGCGCGATCATCCGCTCGCCGGTGACGGGGGTGGTGCTCGCGCGCCAGATCGATCCCGGCCAGACCGTCGCCTCGTCGTTCAACACGCCGACGCTGTTCGTGATCGCCGAAGACCTCACCAAGATGAAACTGGAGGTCGCGATCGACGAAGCCGATGTCGGCGAGGTCAAGATCGGCCAGAAGGCCAGCTTCACGGTGGATGCGTTCCCCGGCCAGACCTTTCCCGCGACGATCACGCGCGTCGATCTCGGCTCGAACCTGACGGTCAGCTCGGCAACCTCGTCGACCACGACCACGGCGACGACATCCACCGGCCAGGTGGTGTCCTACGCCGCCGACCTGACCGTCGCGAACCCGTCGCTGACGCTGCGCCCGGGCATGACCGCGACCGCGGACATCATCACCTCGGACAAGCGCAACGTCCTGCTCGTTCCCAACGCGGCGTTGCGCTTCAAGCCGAGCGCGGACGGTGCGAAGGATTCGGGCGGCGGCATCGCCGGCTCACTGACCTTCCGGCCACGGCGTGGCGCGGGCGGTCCGGCAGCCCGCACCGCCAAGCTCGATCGCGGTTCGCAGCAGACGATCTACATCAAGGGCGCCGACGGCACGCCGCAGCCGGTGCAGATCACGACCGGCGACACCAACGGGACGATGACCGAAGTCCTGTCGGGCAATCTCCAGCCCGGCGCGCAGGTCATCATCGGTCAGCTCGCCACCGGCACCGACACGACCAAGACTCCGCGCCGGGCGGGCGGCGCCAGCAAGGGTGCGGGTGGTGGCCAGTAATCCGCCCCCGCTGATAAGTCTGCGCGGCGTCACCAAGACGTACGGCACCGGCGCGACGATGTTCCAGGCGCTCAAGGGCGTCGATCTCGACATCGCGGCGGGCGATTTCGTCGCGGTGATGGGGCCGTCGGGGTCAGGCAAGTCGACGACGATGAACATCCTCGGCTGCCTCGACGTGCCGAGCGCGGGGACGTTCACGTTCCAGGGCCACCATGTCGAGACGCTCGACCGCGACCAGCGCGCGCTGCTCCGCCGCAACCACCTCGGCTTCGTGTTCCAGGGCTTCAACCTCCTCTCGCGCACCTCCGCGCTCGAAAATGTCGAACTCCCCTTGCTCTACCGCGGCGACGAAAAGCGCGCGCGACGCGATGCCGCGATGGCCAGCCTCGACACGGTCGGCCTCGCCGACTGGTGGGACCACACCCCCGCGGAGCTGTCCGGCGGCCAGCAACAACGAGTCGCGATCGCCCGCGCGCTGGTGACCAGCCCCGACGTGCTGCTAGCGGACGAACCGACCGGCAACCTCGACAGCGAACGCTCGATCGAGATCATGCAGCTGCTCACGCGGTTGAATGCCGAAAAAAACATCACGGTATTGATGGTCACGCACGAACCCGACATGGCCGCATTCGCCAGGACGGTGGTCCACTTCAAGGACGGCCTGGTAGAACGCATCGAAAGCCAGCACCGCCAAGGCGAAAGCGTGGTATCGTGAGCTGCGTGGCCCCGAAAAGCCCCTCCACTTCAGGGGAGGGGTTGGGGTGGGGAGCGACGCTGGCCGTCCACGCGAAGCATATGCGTCGAGAACCGACCGAGCCAGAAAAGCGCTTGTGGCGCGGCGTATCCAATAGCCAATTGGGTGGCTTCAAGTTCCGGCGACAGGCTGTGCTCGGCAGTCGCATCCTCGACTTCTTCTGTCCTGCGATCGGCCTCATCCTCGAAGTGGATGGCCACACCCACGACCAAGCGACAGATCGGAACAGGGACGCCTCGATGCAGGACTTGGGATTCACGACTGTTCGGGTGACCAACGTCGACGTCATGAGCAATGCAGAAGGTGTTCTCCTTCACGTTCTTTCGGTTGCCCGATCATTACCGGCGCGCGTGAACTGGCGGCTTCCCCACCCCAACCCCTCCCCTGAAGGGGAGGGGCTTTAGATCATGTTCGGCACAACCCTCGTCCTCGCGCTCCGCTCGATCCGCCGCCACATGCTGCGGTCGTTCCTCACCATCCTCGGCATCGTCATCGGCGTCGGTGCGGTCGTCACGATGGTCACGCTCGGCAAGGCGACCACCGCCGCGGTCCAGCAGTCGATCTCGTCGCTCGGTACCAACATCCTCCAGATCCGTCCCGGCCAGGGCTTCGGCCGCGGGGGTGGCGGGCCGCCGCCGCCGCCGCTCAAGATGGACGACATCGACCCGATTGCGCGGCAGATCGCCGGCGTCACCGCGGTCGCCCCCACCGAACAGCGGAGCGCCACCGCGATCTACAACGGCGCCAACTGGAGCACCACGATCAACGGCACCACCGGCGCCTATTTCGAGGTCCAGCCCTGGCCGCTCGCCGGCGGTCGCGTGTTCACCAGTCAGGAGGAAGCGGCAGGCAAGGCGGTCTGCATCCTCGGCAATACCGTCATCCAGAACCTGTTCCGCGGCGCCGATCCGATCGGCCAGCGGATCCGTCTCAACGACATCTCGTGCGACGTGATCGGCACGCTCAGCACGCGCGGGCAGGCGGGCTTCGGCGGCGACCAGGACGATGTCGTGGTCATGCCGATCAAGACCGTCCAGCGCCGCTTCACCGGCAACCAGAACG
This sequence comes from Sphingomonas sp. OK281, assembly GCF_900115295.1. Classification (GTDB taxonomy): domain Bacteria; phylum Pseudomonadota; class Alphaproteobacteria; order Sphingomonadales; family Sphingomonadaceae; genus Sphingomonas. Next base: position 99,775 of record NZ_FOVZ01000001.1, read on the forward strand.
TCGCGGCGATCCTCGTCGGCGTCGATCAGGGCTACGACACGCAACAGGTCCAGGCGTCGCTGACCGACCTGCTGCGCGAACGCCGCCACCTCGCCGCGGGGCAGGACAACAACTTCAACATCTTCGACACCAAGCAGATTTCGGACACCCTGACCGGCACCACGACCCTGCTGACCGGCATCGTCGCCGCGGTCGCCGGGATCAGCCTGGTGGTCGGCGGGATTGGGATCATGAACATCATGCTGGTGTCGGTGACCGAGCGCACGCGCGAGATCGGCATCCGTTTGGCGATCGGCGCGGTCGCGCGCGAGGTGCTGTTGCAGTTCCTCGTCGAGGCGATCGCGCTGTCGTGTCTCGGCGGCGTCATCGGGCTGATCGTCGCGCAGGCCGCGATCGCGATCATCGCGCCGCTGATCAAGGTTCAGTGGCTGTTCGTGCCCGAGATCAACATCTTCGCGTTCGCGATCTCCGCGGTAATCGGCGTCGTCTTCGGCTACTTCCCCGCGCGCCGCGCGGCGGCGATGAACCCTATCGACGCGTTAAGGCACGAGTGATCGCCGCCTTGGGATCGCGGACCAGCGCCTGCAGCCGGTCCAGATCCTCGGGCGTATCGATATCGATTAGCTCGGCGGGTGCGGTCACCACGTGCCGCCCCGCCTTCACCAGATCGCGCGCACCCGCATCGCCGTCGAGCGTCAGCAGGAAATCGAACCGCTCGCGCCCGAACAGGGCAGGGGGCGAGGGCTTCTCGCCATCGCTCGACGCGACCACCGCGTCCGCGCTGTCGGCGGCATCGAGCATCCGGTAGATATGCGCCGCGGTCACGCGCGGCATGTCCGCCAGCGCGATCAGCACTGCCTCCGCACCCTCGTCCTTGGCGCACTGCACGCCGAGCTTCACCGACTGCGACATCCCCGACGACGGATCATCGTTATGTACCACCTCGAAATGATGGCTGATGAAATCGAGCTTGCAGCCGTCGGTGACGACCAGCCGCCGCTTGAACGGAATGTTCTCGAACGCAGTGACGACGTGCATCCCGAGCGGCTTGTTGAGGAACGGCACCTCGAGCTTGTTGGGGATGCCGAACCGCTCCGAGCGCCCGGCCGCGAGGAGGATGAGGAAGACGTTTTCAGCGGCGATCATTGAACGCTCCTATCATCGCCGCGGCCACCGACAGCGCGATTTCCGACGGTCCGATTGCGCCGATGTCGAGCCCGACCGGCGCATCGATCCGGTCGATGTTCTCCGCCGTAACGCCTTCCGAGGCAAGCCGCTCGCGCCGCGCCGCATGGCTCTTGCGGCTGCCGAGCGCGCCGACATACGCGGCATCGGACGCGAGCGCGGCAATCAGCGCGGGATCGTCGATCTTGATGTCGTGGCTCAGAGTCACGACCGCGGTCGAGGGACCGGGGCGAAGCGCGGCGATCGCCTCGTCCGGCCAGCGATCGTCGAGCGTCACGCCGGGAAACCGCTCCTCGGTCAGGAAGCGCGCGCGCGGATCGATCACGATAGTCTCGATTCCGAGTTCGCGCGCGAGCCCCGCCAACGCCTGCGCGATCTGCACTGCGCCGACGATCAACAGCCGGCGCGGCGGGTCGTAGCGGTTGACGAACACCTCGCCCGTCTCCAGCGGCCGCGCGTCGCTGTGCCCGGTCGCGAGGTCGGTCGTCACCGTCAGCGCATCGCCCTGATCGCGCGCATCGGCGATCCGGTCGAACAGTTCGGGATCGAACCCTTCGGCGGACACCGGCTGCACCATCACCGCGATCTCGCCGCCGCACGGCAGCCCGACTTCCCACGCCGCCGCATCCGCCACGCCGTAGTTGCGCACCTGGAACGGCGCCCCTGCGATCACCTCGGCGGCGGTGGCGAGAATGTCGCTCTCGACGCAGCCGCCGGACACCGATCCCTCGAACCGCCCATCGGCATGGACGAGCATGTGACTCCCTTTGGGGCGCGGCGCGGATCCCCAGGTCGAGACGACCGTGGCGATCGCCATCTTCTCGCCCTTCCAGGTCTTCGCAGCAGCGAGCACGCTATCGTTTTCGGCCATGTCTCGTTCTCTTTCTAATCCTCCCCGCACGCGGGGAGGGGGACCAGCGCAGCTGGTGGAGGGGGCCAGCCGCAGACGTTACGCTTGGGGTCGCCCCCCCTCCACCACGCCGAGGGGCGCGGTCCCCCTCCCCGTACCGGGGAGGATCAGACGGCAGGCAACCCTTCGAGCAGCTTGTCGAGCGTCACCGGAAAGTCCCGAACCCTCACCCCCGTCGCGTTGTAGATAGCATTCGCCACGGCAGCCCCCGCGCCGGATATCCCAAGCTCCCCAACGCCCTTCGCCCCCACCGGGTTCGCGGAGTCGTCGATCTCCTCGATGAAATGCACTTCGAGTTGCGGAATGTCGGCATTCACCGCGACATGATACTCGCCGAAATCGGGGTTCACGAACGCCCCCGTCCGCGTGTCGACGATGCCCTCCTCGCTCAGCGCATAGGCGATCCCCCACGTCATCCCGCCGGTGATCTGGCTCGTCGCGGTCTTGCGATTGAGCACCCGCCCGACATCGAACACGCCCAGCATCCGCCGCACGCGCGTCTCGCCCGTCACCGCGTTCACCGCGACTTCGACGAAGTGCGCGCCGTGGCTCGCCTGGCTGGTGCGCTTGCTCTCGGCACCCGGCCCGGTCTTGCCCATCGCCATGATCGGCTCACCGCGGACCAGATCAGCAAGCTTCACCGATCGCCCGCCAGCGCTCACGCAGCCATCGTGCAGGCTCAGGTCCTCGGGCGCGGCGTTCATCCGCAACGCCAGTTCGCCGAGGATATCCTCGCACGCCAGCACCACCGCCGAACATGCGCTGCCGGCCCCGAACGACCCGCCCGACCCAGCGCTCGGCGGGAAGTCGGTATCGCCGAGCCGGACATTTACCTCGGCCACCGGCAGCCCGAGCATCTCGCCTGCGGTCTGCGCGAGGATGGTGTACGTCCCCGTGCCGATATCGGTCATGTCGCATTCGACCGTCGCGCGCCCGTCCGCCTCCAGCCGCACGCGCGCCTGCGCCTCGACGGTAAAGTTGCCGCGCAGGCTCGCCGCCATGCCGATCCCGACCAGCCACTCGCCGTCGCGCACCGAGCCCGGCGCGGGTACGCTCGCCGGCCAGCCGAACCGCTCGGCGCCTTGGGTGTAGCAATCGAGCATCCGCCGCGTGGAGAACGGCTTGCCGCTCACCGGATCGGTCTCGGGCTCGTTGCGCCGCCGCAGTTCGATTGGATCGATCCCGAGTTGCTCGGCGAGCTCGTCCATCGCGCACTCGACCCCGAACGTCCCGACCGCTTCGCCCGGCGCGCGGACCGCGCCGCTCGCAGGCAGGTCGACGCGGACGAGGTCGGTCTTGAACCGCCGCGCGTCGCCCCGGTACAGCGGCAGCGTCCCGAACGGCACCGGCTCGAGAAATTCGCCATCGTCGTTCTGCGCGACGACGCTCTCATGCCCCATGCCGAGGATCACGCCGTTTGCGTCGGCCGCGATCCGGATCCGCTGCGTCGTATGCGAGCGGTGATGCACCATGTACGCGGTCTGGCGACGGGGCAGCGCGACCTTCACCGGCCGTCCGACGACCTCCGCCGCGATCGCCGCGAGGATCGCCTCAGGACCGACGCCGGTCTTCCCACCGAACCCGCCGCCGACGTAGGGCGCCAACACGCGCACCTTGTCCGCATCGATCTTCAGCGCCTTCGCGATCGTCTTGCGCGCACCGCCGATCACCTGGTTGCTCGACCGCACGGTCAGCTTGTCGCCCTCCCACCACGCGGTGGTCGCATGCGGCTCCAGCGCGGCGGGGAAATGCACGGGCGTCGTGTAGGTCCGATCGAACGTCACCGCCGCGCCCCCCATCACCGCGTCGAGATCGCCCTTGTCGATCGGCGGCAGGAAGCCGATTTTCGGCGCGGTATCGACCGGCTGCGCCTCGACGTCGAACCGATCCTTGCCCGCCTCGGTGCGAACCACGACCAGCGCCGCGGCATCACGCGCGATCGCCTGGTCCTCGGCAACGACGATCGCGACCGGCTGGCCGAGGTGGAGAATGACGTCGGTATCGAATAGCGGCATCGCGCGCGAGTTGGACTCGCCCGCCGGCATGCGCGGGTCGTTATGGATGATGGCGATGACACCGGGCAGCGCCTCGGCGGCGCTCACGTCGATGCCCAGAATGCGCCCACTGCCAACCGGCGTGCCGACGATCGCGGCATAGGCGATGCCGTCGGGCGTGCCCTCATACGCATAGTCCGCCACGCCGGTGACCTTAGCCGGCCCCTCGATCCGGTCGAGCCCGAGCCCGAGAACGCCCTGCTTCGCGCGGTCGAGACCACCCGGCCGAAACGCCGCATCCATCACGTGTTCGTTCATTCTGCGGTCCTCGGGTGGAGCGAAGGATATGGGTAGGGCGGGGGCGTTTGACGAGGGCGCTACGCATCCTCTCAACCGCCACCCCGGCGAAGGCCGGGGCCCAGTTGGATAGGTCTTGATAACGGAGGACGATCCTTCGTTATCTTCGTCCCCCAACTGGGCCCCGGCCTTCGCCGGGGTGGTACCTGTCTATGGTATCGTCAGCCCTCAAACAGCCGGCAACTGATCCAGCAGCTTATCCAGCGTAATCGGGAACTCGCGCACCCGGATCCCCGTCGCATTAAACACCGCGTTCGCCACGGCCGCACCCGCGCCCGAAATCCCCAGCTCGCCGATCCCCTTCGCGTGGATCGGGTTCGCATGGATGTCGCGCTCGTCGACGAAGTGGACGTCCATCTGCGGAATGTCGGCATTGGCCGGCACGTGATATTCCGCCAGATCGTGGTTCACCAGCTTGCCGGTCCGCGTGTCGTGGATCAGGTCCTCGGTCAGCGCCGCGCCGATCCCGAAGGTCATCCCGCCGAGGCACTGCGACCGCGCGGTCTTCGCGTTGAGCACGCGCCCCGCCGCGAACGACCCGAGCATCCGCCGCACCCGCGTCTCACCGGTGACCACGTTGACCGCGACCTCCGCGAAATGCGCGCCGAACCCGGCCTGCGTCGTCTCCTTCTCCTGCTTGCCCGGCTTGATGTGCCCGGTAGCCTCGAGACCCTTGCCGACCAGCTCGCCGATAGGCGTGGAGCGGTTGTCGCCGATCGCGTTGCCGTCCTTGAGCGTCAGGCCGTCCTCGTCGACTCCCGCCGCCTTAGCCAGCTTCCCGCGCAGCATCTCGCACGCGAGATAAACCGCCGTCCCCGACGAGGTCGCACCCCAGGACCCGCCCGACCCAGCCGCCGGAGGATCATTGGTATCCCCCAGCGACATCGTGATGTTCTCGACCGGGATCCCCAGGATCTCCGACGCGATCTGCGCCAGGATCGTGTAGCTGCCCGTGCCGATATCGGTCATCGCCGACGACACCGTCGCCGACCCATCCGGATGGATCTCGACCTTGGCGGACGATTCCATCATCATGTTGCCGCGCACCGCCGAAGCGACGCCCATGCCGATCAGCCACTCGCCCTCACGCCGCGTGCCGGCCTTCTGGCGCTTGTCCCACCCAAACTTCTTCGCACCCTCGTCGAGCGCACGCGTCAGATTGCGCGACGAATAGGGCACGTCCTTCTCGGGGTCGATCTTCGGATCGTTGCGCTTGCGCAGCTCGATCGGATCCATCTCGAGCTTCTCGGCCAGCTCGTCCATCGCGCCCTCCAGCGCGAGCATCCCGACCGCCTCGCCCGGCGCGCGCATCGAGCCCGACAGTACGAAGTTCACATCGACCACTTCATGCGTGATCAACCGGTTCTCACCACCGTACAACAGGTGCGTGCCAATGCCCGCGGGTTCGAAATAATCCTCGGTCGACTGGTTCGACGTCAGCGTCTCGTGACCGATCGCCGACAGCTTGCCGTCCGCATCCGCCGCGAGGCGCACGCGCTGCTCGGTATTCGAGCGCCGCACCGTCGCCTCGAACACCTGCGGCCGCGACATCACCGCCTTGACCGGACGGCCAAGCTGCTTCGCCGCGATCGCCGCCGCAACGCTCTCCGGCGCGATGCCGAGCTTCGATCCGAACCCGCCGCCGATATAGCGCGCGATGATCCGTACCTTCTTCTCGGACAGCCCCAGCGACTTCGCCAGCTGCTGCGCATCCGACGTCGGCATCTGGTAGGCGCCGTACAGCGACAGCGAGCCGTCCTCTTCCCACACCGCGGTCGAGGCATGCGGCTCCATCGCCGCCGAATTCTGGCTCGGCGTGACATACGTGGAGTCGATCGTCACCGCCGCCTCGGCCATCGCCTTGTCGACGTCGCCCTGCTTGAAATGCGCGGGCGTCGCGTCGTCCGGCGGCGTCCGGGTCTCGTCGCGGTGCGCGGCGAAGTCGTACTGACCCTCAGCCTCGTCATACTCGATCGGCAGGCGCGCCGCCGCATCGCGCGCGACCTCGAAGCTTTCGGCGAGCACGATCGCGACGATCTGGCCGAAGAACGCGATGTCCTTCACGCCCTGCGTCGGCGCGTCGGTCGCGCCGCCTTGCGCCGAGACGCGGATGAACTGGTCGAAGTCGGTGACGACGTCGATCACGCCGGGGATCGCCTTGACCGCGTCGACGTCGATCGAAACGACCTTGCCCGCCGAGATCTTCGTCCCGACCAGCACGCCGTACGCCATGTTGGCGAACTGGTATTCCGCGGCATAGGTCGCCGTGCCCGTAACCTTCAGCGGACCGTCGATCCGATCGAGCGGCTTGCCGATGACGCCCTGGACGCCTGTATCCAGAAGACTGTCCGGATGCGGCTTGTCCATCGTCAGGCTATTCGTAGTGCCAAGACCAAACATGCTTATGCTCCCGTGACGTTGCGCAGCGTCGCGATCAGCGTGCGACGGGCGAGGGGGATCTTGAAGTCGTTCGAGCCGTAACCCTTGGCATCAGCCAACAGCGCCGTCGCCGCAGCCTCGAACACGGCATCGGACGGCGCGTTGCCGACCAGCGCCGCCTCGACCGCCGGATTGCGCCACGGCATCGGCCCAAGCCCGCCGAACGCGAGCGAGGCCGACGCGATCACGCCGTCCTGCACGTCGACGATCGCCGCTACCGAGACGAGCGCGAACGCATAGGACGCACGGTCACGAACTTTGCGGTATTCCTGCTTGCCCTTGACCGGCGCCGGCAGCTCGATGTGCGTGATCAATTCACCCGCTTCGAGCGCGTTCTCGATCTGCGGCGTATCGCCCGGCAAGCGATAGAAATCGTGGATCGAGATCCGCCGACGATCGCCGTCTGCCTTCAGCGTCACGATCGTCGCGTCGAGCGCGCGCATCGCCACCGCCATGTCGCTCGGGTGCGTCGCGATGCAATGCTCGCTCGTCCCCAGCACGGCCAAGATGCGGTTGAAACCGCCGATTGCCGAACAGCCGCTGCCCGGCTCACGCTTGTTGCACGCAGCTGCAGTATCGTAGAAATAATAGCACCGCGTCCGCTGAAGCAGATTGCCCCCGGTCGACGCCTTGTTGCGCAACTGGCCACTCGCACCGGCGAGCAACGCGCGGCTCAGCACCTCGTATTTGGCGACGACGCGGCGATCCGCTGCGAGATCACTGTTCGGCACAAGCGCACCGATCGTCAGCCCGCCATCTTCGCGCTCCTCGATCTTCGCGAGATCGAGCCGCGAGATGTCGACCAGCTTGTCCGGCGTCTCGACCTGCAACTTCATCAGATCGAGCAAATTGGTGCCGCCAGCGATGAACTTGGCGCCGCTCGTGTCGATATCCTTGACCGCAGCCTCGGGCGTCGCGGGCTTCTCGTACGTAAAGGTCTTCATGCCACCAGCTCCCCGCGCGCGTTGGCTTCCATCGCGGCATCCTTCTCGTCCGCGGTCCGGCCGGCGGGCTCGGCACCACCGACTTCGCGGATCGCATCGACGATGTTCGGGTAGGCAGCGCAGCGGCACAGATTGCCGCTCATCCGCTCGGAAATCTCGGCATCGTCGAACTTCGGATCGGTCAGGTCGCCCGACGCATGGCTGGCCCAGCCCTTCTTGACCTCGTCGAGCATGCCGACCGCCGAACAGATCTGCCCCGGCGTGCAGTAGCCGCACTGATAGCCGTCGTGCCGCACGAATGCGTCCTGCAACGCGTGGAGGTTGCCCGGCTGGCCGATGCCCTCGATCGTCGTGATCTCGTCGTCCTGGTGCATCACCGCGAGCGTCAGGCAGGAATTGACCCGGCGGCCGTTGATCAGCACCGTGCACGCACCGCACTGGCCATGATCGCAGCCCTTCTTCGAGCCCGTCAGCCCGAGATGCTCGCGGCACAGGTCGAGCACCGACGTGCGAATATCGGGCTCGGCGTCATATGATTGACCATTGATCGTGAAATGCATGGCGGTGCCCCTGGTTGAATGTGCCGGGAATGTACGGATTTCGAGGACTCAACGCCGATGCGACCGATCGTTTCCTATTGCGACAAGCTCTCACGTGTTGGTACGCTGGCGTTCATAGCGCTGAGCGGGCAAGCTGTTGCGATGACGCCAGCTTCTCCCCGATTGTCGCCTCCGATCGTCATCGCGCACCGTGGTGCGAGCGGTCTGCGGCCCGAGCATACGCTGGCGGCCTACTCGCTCGCGATCGATCAGGGCGCCGACTTCATCGAGCCCGATCTGGTGCCGACCAAGGACGACGTCCTCGTCGCGCGCCACGAGAACAACATCGCGGAGACGACCAACGTCGCCGACCACCCCGAGTTCGCCGCGCGGAAAACCACCAAGACGATCGACGGCCAGACGATGACGGGCTGGTTTGTCGAGGACTTCACGCTCGCCGAATTGAAGACGCTGCGTGCGAAGGAACGCCTGCCGAAGCTCCGCCCCGCGAACACCGCCTATGACGGCCAATTCCAGATCCCCACGCTCGCCGAGATCATCGCGCTCGCCAAGCGCCGCACGACCGAGACGGGCCGGACGATCGGCATCTATCCCGAGACCAAGCATCCGACCTATTTCGCGAAGATCGGCCACCCGACCGACGCGAAACTGGTCGCCGAACTGCGCGAGGCCGGCTGGGATTCGGCGAAAGCGCCGGTGTTCATCCAGTCGTTCGAGGTCGCCAACCTCCAGCGCCTCCACAAGATGACCAAGGTCCGCCTGATCCAGCTGATGGACGGGGAGGGCGGTCCCGCCGACGGCGCGCAGCCGAGCTACAAGGCGATGATCACGCCCGAGGGTCTGAAGGCGGTCGCCGCCTACGCCTACGGCATCGGCCCGAACAAGAGCATGCTCTGGACCGACGCAACCCCCACCACGCTGGTCGCCGACGCCCACGCGGCGGGCCTGCGGGTCCACCCCTGGACCTACCGCGCCGAAAACTATTTCGAACCGACCCGCTTCCGCCGCGGCACCGACCCCGCCGCCCACGGCGACATCGCCGCGGAGATCGACGCAGGACTTGCACAAGGTATCGACGGTTTCTTCACCGATTTTCCGCTATACGGAGCCCAAGCGCGTGACCGAGCCCAGGGAACTGTGCGCGCAGGAGTAAAGTAAATGCGTAAGGTTCTTCCCGTACTCGCGGTCCTGCCGTTCCTCGTAAGTGGCTGCATCAGCACCGCAACCTCGATCGTGAAGGCGCCGTTCCAGGTCGCCGGCAAGGCGGTCGACTGGACCACCACCAGCCAGGAAGAATCGGACCGCAACTACGGCAAGAAGATGCGCAAGCAGGAAGCCGAAGAAGGCAAGCAGCGCAAGGAACTCGCGAAGCGCTGCAAGCGCGACCCGCAACGCTCGGAATGCGGGCAGTACCAAGGGTATCGCGCGGGAAGCTGACCTCCCTTCTACCACCCCGGCGAAGGCCGGGGCCCAGGTGGGAAACAGAAGTAACGTAGCGCTGCGCTCAGTCGGCAACGTCCCCCAACTGGACCCCGGCCTAAGCCGGGGTGGTTCCCCAAGCCAATGTTCCCTGACTTCCTTGTTCTCCCGCGAAGGCGGGAGCCCAGTCTGGACTCCCGCCTTCGCGGGAGAACAAACTCTCGGGAGCACAGCCCCTAAAACCACCCCATCACAGTAACCGGAAACGGCGTCCACCACCCAACCCGAACCCCTGCAAACCGCAGAGCATCCCCCGTCCACGCATTACACGTCCGCACCGCGCTATACCGCCCGTTAGCCTCATAAAACGCATCATACCCGGCATACCCCCGATACCGCGCACCCCCATCCCGAAAGCTAGCCCGGATATACGCCGCCAACCGCCGATACTGCGCGGGCGTCACCACGATCTCCCGAGCCCCATCCCCGGCACGCGGCCTCGGCAGATGATCGACATGCATCAACGTCCGCGTGCTACCGAACGCCGCGCCGACCACGGTCCGCAGCTTCACGTCGGCCCAGGTCGGCGTCTCCAGATAAAACGTCTTCTCCCCCCACCCGAACGCCACATGATCGAACGCGCCATACCGCGGGTCGCGAAGATCCTCCGCCCGAACCACCCCGCGCCAGTCCACCCCGGCGGCGACCTTCGGCACGATGATCCCGGTATGCACGCCGTTGCTCTCGACAAAGATATGCACGCCCTCGGCCGGCGCCCGCCAGTCGCGATTGCTGGGGATCGACCCGCCGACCAGCCCCGCCACCGCATAGCTCGCCACCACCCCGAACACCGCGGCGATCGCCCAAATAATCCACTTAACCCAACGCGTTTCCGTCTTCATTCCGTCATGCTAGACCAGCCGCATGGCCAATGACACACACGTACTGAGCACCCCGCCCGAAGGCGCGCCCGACTGGACGATCCCGCAGAACTGGGGGGATTACACCGCTGAGGATCACGCGACGTGGGACACGCTGTTCGCGCGCCAGTCGAAGCTGCTCCCCGGCCGCGCGTCGAACGCCTGGCTGCGCGGGCTCGACGTGCTGAAGCTGTCGAAGCCCGGCATCCCCGATTTCGAGGAACTGTCCGAACGCCTGACCAAGCTCACCGGCTGGTCGGTCGTCGCGGTCCCCGGCCTAGTCCCCGACGACGTGTTCTTCGACCACATGGCCAACCGCCGCTTCGTCGCCGGCAACTTCATCCGCCGCCCCGACCAACTCGACTATCTGCAGGAACCCGACGTCTTCCACGACGTGTTCGGCCACGTCCCGATGCTGGCCGACCCCGTCTTCGCCGACTACCTCGCCGCCTACGGCCGCGGCGGCCAGCGCGCGCTGGGGCTCGACGCGTTGAAGTATCTCGGCCGGCTCTACTGGTACACGGTCGAGTTCGGGCTGATCGCGGAACCCGAAGGCCTGCGCATCTACGGCTCCGGCATCGTCTCCAGCTACGCGGAAACCCGGTTTGCGCTCGACGACCCAAGCCCCAACCGCATTGCGCTCGATCTCGCGCGGGTGATGCGGACCGAATATCGGATCGACGATTTCCAGCAGAACTATTTCGTCATCCCGAGCTTCGAGGAGTTGCTGCGGCTGACGGTCGAGACGGACTTCGCGCCGCTGTACGAAGAGCTGAAGGCGCTTCCGGATATCCCCGTCGCACGGATCGAACCGGGCGATGTGGTGATTACCGAGGGCACGCAGGATTACGCGAAGTCGAAGGCGTCCGCTGAGACCGCATAAGCTTCGCTCACAAATGCCACTACCCTGGGGAGGACACCACCCCGGCGAAGGCCGGGGCCCAGTTGGGATAGCGGTGCGGTTCTATCGCAAGGGTTCACCCAACTGGGCCCCGGCCTCCGCCGGGGTGGCGGCAGAGATGGGGTGAGGGCAACCCTTTCCAACTTGTTCCCCCGCGAAGGCGGGGGCCCAGACTGGACCCCCGCCTTCGCGGGGGAACACTCTTCTGGGGGGAGGGCAGTTACTCAAATATCCACAGCCCTCAAATATCCAGCGCCCACCCATCGCGCCCCTTGGGATCGAACGGCCCCTCCGCCACGAACCTCTCCGCCCCGGCCCGCAACCGAAGCACAGACCAGTCCCCCCGCCGGTCGACCGCCTCGAGCGAACACCCGCAAGCCTCATACGCCGCCACGACCCCAGCCCGCTGCGTCTCCAGCAACCCGGCAAGAACAATCGTCGCCCCCACATCCGAAATCGAAGCGATCTCCGGCGCCATCGACACCAGCGGCCCCGCCAGAATATTCGCGATCACCAGATCATACGGCGCGCGAACCACGATCGCATCGTCCAGCGTACCGTCCGCCACAACGAGGTCGATCCCCTCGACCCCGTTGAGCGCCGCATTCTCCGCCGTCACATCGATCGAGACCGGATCGATATCCGTCCCCATCACCCTGGCCCCAGGCCAAAGATGCGCCGCCGCAAACGCCAGCAACCCCGTCCCCGTCCCGATATCGATCACGTTCGCAAACGAAGCATCCGCCAACCCGTCGAGCATCGCCAGACACCCGCTCGTCGTCTCATGATGCCCCGTCCCGAACGCCCGGCTAGCCTCGATCAGGAACGCCCGCCTGTCCGCCGGCACCGCGCCCGCATGCGCCCCGGTGTGCACGAAGAACCGCCCGACCGACAAAGGCTCGAGCCCAGCTTGGCTCATCGTCACCCAGTCCGCATCGCCCAACCGCTCGACCGCGATCTCGGCCCCCGCCGCACTCGGCACCAGCGCGCGCACCGCCGCGACCGTATCCGCCGCCGGCTCATGCTCGAAATACGCATCGAGCCGCCACGACTCGACGTCGTCCTCGATCTCCTCGGTGGTCATCAGCACGCCGTCGATCGTCAGATCGTCGCTCGCATCGATCGCCTCCGCCTCCGCGCGCGTGCAGGGGAGGGTGAGCTTCCAACTATCGGACATAGCTCGCCCCGTTCACGTCGATCACCGACCCCGTCATCGAAGCCGGCGCCTCCAGCGCTAGAAACTTCGCCGCCGCCGCGATCTCGTCAGGCGCCGCAACCCGCCCGAGCGGAATATCCGCCAGCAACGCATCGCCGCCCCGGCTCGACAGATAATCCTCCGCCATCCCGGTCATCGTGAACCCAGGGCAGACCGCAAACGCGAGGATCCCCTCCCGAGCATATCCCCGGGCGATCGTCTTGGTCATCGCCACCATCCCCGCCTTCGACGCGGCATAATGCCAGTGCGCCGGCGAATCCCCGCGATACGCCGCCCGGCTCGCGATATTCACGATCCGCCCCCCAACACCCCGAGCCTGCCAATGCAGCACCGCCAACCGGCAAAGCTCGGCCGACGCGGTCAGATTGATCCGCATCGTCCGCTCCCACTGCGCGGTCCAGTCGTCATCGGCGAGCGGTGCCGCCTCGAACACCCCCGCGTTGTTGATCAACACATCGATCGTACCGCCAGCTTGCTCCAGCGCAGCGTTCCACAACGCGGTCGGCCCCGCAGGATCGCTAAAGTCAGCCGGGATACCGCTAGCGGTCCCATGCCCAATGACGGACGCGCCCGCATCGCTCAGCGCCGCATGAATAGCCGCGCCGATACCGCGACTGGAGCCGGTAAGAAGAATGGTCATCCCCGTGCTCTAGCGCCGCAGGCCGTCTCCGTCACCTGAGCCCGAGAGAAGAACGGGTTCGCGCAGAGGCGCAGAGGACGCAGAGACGATGTGCGTTGGGCGGGTGTTGCACACTTACGTGATATTGAGAGAACCTACGGTTCCGCCAAGGTCTCTGCGTCCTCTGCGCCTCTTCGCGAAACATTCTATCTTTCTTCCGCCCGGTCCTCAGCCAACGCTAGCCGAAAACCCGTCCGCGGCGCCGCGCAATACGCCAAGCTGCTCGTCCACCTCGCCGAACGCATGGCCGAGACGGTCGATCTCGGTCGCCACCGCCTCGGTATCCGCGCGGATCGTCGCGATCGTGAACGACATCGCATCCGCGGCCAGCGCGGTCTCGTCGACCGCGGCGGTGATCGCCGTCACGGTGTGCGCCTGTGCCTCCATCGCGTGGCGGATGCGGTCGGCGCTGTCCTTGACCTCGCTGACGGTCGCCTTGATCCCCGCGTTCGTCGCCACGGTCGCCGCAGTCGCCGCCTGGATCGCCGCGATCTTCGCGGCGATGTCGTCGGTCGCCCGCGCGGTCTGGCTGGCGAGCGATTTCACCTCCTGCGCCACCACCGCGAAGCCGCGTCCGGCATCGCCCGCGCGTGCCGCCTCGATCGTCGCGTTCAGCGCGAGCAAATTGGTCTGCCCGGCGATGCTGCGGATCAGCCCCAGGATCGATTCGATCGATTTCGCATGCTCGCTGAGCGCTTCCGACATGCCGACCGCCTCGCCGGTCTGCGCACAGGCGCGATCGGCGATCCCGGCCGCCACCTCGACTTCGCTGCGCGCGGTCTCGATCGCGCGGATCAGGCCGGCGGAGGTGCGTGCCGCCTCGCGCATCGCCAGCGCGGACTGCTCCGCCGCCGCCGCGACCTCGCTCGCCTTGCCGAGGATCCCGCGAGTCGAGGCCGACGCGCCGGTCGCCTGGACATGGATGCGCGCGCCCAGCGCGGCGGTATGCTCGATCGATGCGGCGATGCTGCCACGAAAGTCCGAGGCCCGCGTTCGCCGCTCGGTCTGCGCCGCCGCCGCATCGGTCGCGCCGAGATGCGAGACCATGATGTCCGCCTCGATCAGGGCGATCCGCTGGACCACGTCGGCGACGATCCGCATCGTCGCCGCATCGGTACCGTACCGATCGACGATCAGGTTGAGCGTGGCGCTGTGCGCGAACGCCGCCGCCGACAGCAGGGCGGGCAACGGTATACCCGATCGCCGCGACTCGTCGGCATACGCGATCGCCATCGCTTCCCACGTCGGATCGTACGGCGACAGATACCGCATCCGCGCATAGGTCGCGTTCTGGGCGATCCGCCGCTCGAGCCGCTCCGGCGTGATCTGCGAGGCGATGTGGCGCACCGCGTCGAGCGACAGGTAATGCCGCCAGAACATCTCGCCGATCCGGCGATGATCGTCCTCGTCGAGCAGCGCGCTCAGCGTGGTGCAGGCCGGCCCGATCAGCCCGTCCCAGTCATAGTCGCGGACGCGGTCGCGCAGTGAACGGCCCGATCGCGCGGGCAGGGCCGCGACGCTATTCATACTCGTCATCTCGCGATCGCTTATGCGGCGACTTTGGCGACGAAGTCGCCGGCGCTGGTCTTCAGATTGCCGAGCCGGGTGTCGAGCACGTCGAACCCGCGCCCGACGCCGTCGATCTCGGTCGCGACCGTCTCGGTATCCTCGCGGATCGCGGCGATCGTGTTGGACATCGAATCCGCCGCCAGCGCGGTCTCGTCGACCGCCGCGGTGATCGCGGTGACGGTCTGCGCCTGCGCCTCCATCGCATAGCGGATGCGGTCGGCGCTTTCCTGCACCTCGGCCACGGTCGACTTGATCGAGGCGTTGGTATCGACGGTCGAGCGCGTCGCCGACTGGATCGCGGCGATCTTCGCGGCGATGTCGTCGGTCGCGCGCGCGGTCTGGTTGGCGAGGCTCTTCACTTCCTGCGCCACCACCGCGAACCCGCGCCCGGCATCGCCGGCGCGTGCCGCCTCGATCGTCGCGTTCAGCGCCAGCAGGTTGGTCTGTCCCGCAATATCGCGGATCAGGCCGAGGATCGATTCGATCGACTTGGCATGATCGCTGAGCGTCTCCGACATGCCGACCGCCTGGCCAGCCTGCACCGACGCGCGATTGGCGATCTCGGCCGCGGCTTCCACCTCGGTCCGCGCATCCTCGATCGCCCGGATCAGCCCGGCGGCGGTCTGCGCCGCTTCGCGCATCGCCACCGCGGACTGTTCGGCGGCCGCCGCGACTTCGCTCGCCTTGCCCAGCACCGCCCGCGTCGACGCCGAGCTGCGCATCGCCTGTTCGCGGAGCATGTGCCCCTCGTCGGTCGCGGTCTCGACCATCGCGGCGATCCCGTCGCGGAACTCCGCCGCCAGCGTATCGCGCGCGACCCGTGCGGAGTGCGTGCTGTACGCATTATAGATCGCCACGGTGATCTCGCCCTCCAGCGCGGACAGCCGCATCAGCGTATCGATATACACCGGCAACTTGGGATCGGACCGGTCCACGCGGCGCATCAGCACCTCCAGCGCGGCACGGTCGCTGGCGCTGATCATCGACAGCAGCGCCATCGGGGATACGTCGGCGACATAGGCCGACGCGACCGAACGCTCGATCGATTCGACCCACGCCCGACCGCTCGTGTCGAGGAAGCGGTTGCGCAGGAAGGTGCAGCCGACCTCGATCATCTGCTCGGTCTCGTGCGGCGCCCAGATCCGCTCGTCGGAGAAACAGCGCAGCCATTGTTCCCAGAAGGCCTTGGATACATGCGTGATCTCGGGCGCGAGCGCCGCCCAGACTTCGCGACTTGCACCGCCCAGCGATCCATCGAAGTCGAACACCCGCAGGCGTGCCATCAGGTCGATGGAGGCCGCGATCACGCCGGGCGCCGGCAGGTCGGTGGTGGTCAAGACGATGAACTCCGGATCGAAGGTGCCGGACAGCGCTACACGGCATATCTTAAGGGCGGGTTAGGGATCGGCTACGCGGTGCCCACCATCATGAATCATTTGGCAACCGTACTGGCCCGCGGTGTCATGGGTTATCGGACCGCCCCCAATGGGTTGCATCGCAGCACGCGGTGGCTAATAGGTCGCCCGATCTATATATTCTGGACCAAGCTGTTCTTGGTTCGTCATCTTCTGGTTCGAGGACTCCGCCCTTGGCATCGCGCAACCCGGCACGCCCGCTATCTCCCCATCTGCAGGTCTATAAATGGGGCCCGCACATGCTGGTCTCGATCCTGCACCGCGTGACCGGCAGCGGGATGGCGACCGTCGGCAGCATCCTGCTCGTCTGGTGGCTCGCCGCGATCGCGTCGGGCGATCAGGCCTATGCGACCTTCGTCGACGTGTTCACCACCGACACCGGCCGGCTCAACATCCTCGGCTATATCGTCGCGGTCGGGCTGACGCTGTCGCTGTTCCAGCACATGATGACCGGCATCCGCCACTTCGTGCTCGACACCGGCGCGGGCTACGAACTGAAGCGGAACAAGATGGGCGCGATCGCGACGATGGTCGCTTCGGTCGCGCTGACGGTCGTGTTCTGGCTCTACATGGGGATCAAGTGATGGGTTCGGGTACGGCAATCGGTCGCGTCCGCGGCCTAGGCAGCGCGAAACACGGCGCGCATCACTGGTGGCAGCAGCGCCTGACGGCGGGCGCGAACCTGTTCCTCATGCTCTGGCTAATGATCTCGGTCGCGCGGATGCCCGGCTATGATTACGCCGCAGTCCATCTGTGGCTGCAATCGGCGTGGGTCGCGGTGCCGATGGCGCTGCTGATCCTGTCGGTCTTCTATCACTTCCGTCTCGGTCTGCAGGTCGTGATCGAGGATTACATGCACGACGAAAGCCGTGTCGTGACGATGATCCTCCTCAACCTGTTCACCTTCACGCTGGGCGGCATCGCCCTGTTCGCGATCCTGAAGGTCGCCTTCTCCGGAGCTCCCGCGTAATGTCAGCTGCCTACAAGATCATCGATCATACCTATGATGCGGTCGTCGTCGGTGCCGGCGGCTCCGGCCTGCGCGCGACGATGGGCATCGCCGAGAGCGGCCTGAAGACCGCGTGCATCACCAAGGTCTTCCCG
This sequence comes from Sphingomonas sp. OK281, assembly GCF_900115295.1. Lineage (GTDB taxonomy): Bacteria > Pseudomonadota > Alphaproteobacteria > Sphingomonadales > Sphingomonadaceae > Sphingomonas. The sequence goes on from NZ_FOVZ01000001.1 coordinate 117,387, forward strand.
ACCCGGTCGCATACCGTTGCAGCACAGGGTGGCATCGCCGCGTCGCTCGGCAACAACTCGCCGGATCACTGGACCTGGCACATGTTCGACACCGTCAAGGGTTCCGACTGGCTCGGCGACCAGGACGCGATCGAGTATCTGTGCCGCGAAGCCCCGCAGGCGGTCTACGAGCTCGAACATGCCGGCATGCCGTTCAGCCGTAATGAGAACGGCACGATCTATCAGCGTCCGTTCGGCGGCCACATGCAGAACATGGGTGAGGGGCCTCCGGTCCAGCGCACCGCCGCCGCCGCCGATCGTACCGGCCACGCGATGCTTCACGCGCTGTATCAGCAGAGCCTGAAGTACAACACGGACTTCTTCGTCGAGTATTTCGCGCTCGACCTGATCATGGAAAACGGCGTCTGCCGCGGCGTCATCGCGCTGTGCATGGAAGATGGGTCGATCCACCGCTTCCGCAGCCACCAGACCGTGCTCGCCACTGGCGGGTACGGCCGCGTTTATTTCTCGGCGACCTCGGCGCATACCTGCACTGGCGACGGCAATGCGATGGTGCTCCGCGCCGGCCTGCCGTTGCAGGACATGGAGTTCGTCCAGTTCCACCCGACCGGCATCTACGGCGCGGGCGTTCTCATCACCGAGGGCGCACGCGGTGAGGGCGGTTACCTGACCAACTCCGAGGGCGAGCGCTTCATGGAGCGCTATGCTCCGTCGGCGAAGGACCTCGCCTCGCGCGACGTCGTCAGCCGCTCGATGGCGCTCGAAATGCGCGAAGGCCGCGGCGTCGGCAAGAACGGCGACCACATCTTCCTGCATCTCGATCACATTGATCCGAAGGTGCTTGCCGAGCGCCTGCCGGGCATCACCGAGACTGGGAAAGTCTTCGCGGGCGTCGATCTCACGCGCCAGCCACTGCCGGTCACGCCGACCGTGCACTATAACATGGGCGGCATCCCGACCAACTTCCACGGCGAGGTCGTCAACCTCGTCGACGGCAACCCCGACGCGGTCGTCCCCGGCCTGTTCGCGGTCGGCGAAGCGGCCTGCGTCTCGGTCCACGGCGCCAACCGCCTCGGGTCTAACAGCCTGATCGATCTCGTGGTGTTCGGCCGCGCGACCGGCCTGCGGATCAAGGACACGCTGAAGCCCGGTACGGCGCACGCTCCGCTGCCAAAGGGTTCGGAAGACCTCGCGCTGACGCGTCTCGACCACTTCCGCAATGCAAGCGGCGGGTCGCCGACCGCGCAGATCCGTCTCGACATGCAGCAGACCATGCAGAAGCATTGCGCGGTGTTCCGCGACACCGAACTGCTCAACCAGGGCGTCGAGAAGATGGCCGGGATCTACAGCCGGATGACCGACGTCGCGGTGAAGGATCGCAGCATGATCTGGAACACCGATCTGGTCGAGACGATGGAGCTCGACAATCTGATCGGCCAAGCGGTGGTGACGATGAACTCGGCGGCCAACCGCACCGAGTCGCGCGGCGCGCACATGCACGAGGATTTCCCCGAGCGCGACGACGCGAACTGGATGAAGCACACCATCACCACCTTCAACGGCTGGGGCGGCAAGGGCGGCGAGACCAAGATCGATTTCCGCCCGGTCCACGACTACACGCTCACCGACGACATCGACTACATCAAGCCCAAGAAGCGGGTATACTAATGACCTGGGCCATCATCGCGATCGGGTTCCTGGTGCCCGTCGCGGTGGGGCTCCTGACGCGCTTCCAACCGATGATCGCCGGCTTTCTCTGGCCGGCGGTCGTCGCGCTACTGACCGCAATCTACGTCTTCGCCATCGAACCCCGCGGTATCGGCGAAGAACCTCAGAAGATAGCGATCACCTTCTATGCGCTGTTCTCGCTAGTAGGCGGCGTCCCCGGCGGCCTCGTAGGCTGGATCCTCCAGTACAAGCGGACAAGCCGAGAAGCCTAACGCCTCCCCAAACCGGCAAGCCACCAGAACGCACCATCAACCCCACGACGCCCCCCTCCCTGAAAGGGAGGGGCCGGGGGTGGGTCGGCCCCCTCGAGCCACCACGACAACGTCGAGCAGAACCCGACCCACCCCCAAACCCTCCCTTCCAGGGGGGGGGCGAAGAAAGCGCCGCGATCCCAACCGCCGCGTCAGACCGCAAACATCTCCCCCAAAACATCCAGCACCTCGCGAAGCGTCCGCGCATCGATCCGCCCCATCCGCTTGATCAACCGCCCCCGGTCGATCGTCCGCATCTGATCCGGAAGTACCAGCCCGCTCGTACCCTTGAATGTCACCACGACCCTAAACGGCGCCGGATGGCTCCCCGTCGTCAACGGCGCGACGATCGCGGTCCGCAGGTGATCGTTCATCTCGTCCGGTGAAACGACCAGGCAAGGTCGCGTCTTCTGAGTCTCGCTCCCGACCGTAGGATCGAGCGCGGTCACGCCGATCGCCCCCAGGATCGACCGTGGTACGATCATCCCCGTCGAATTGCCCATCTTCCGTAACGACGTCCGCATCGTACATCCTCTTCGCCACACCGATACCACCGATGATCTGTGCCAACAATGTTACCACGAAACTGCGAATATGCTGATGTGCGGTAACCCAACCGGAACCCTCCGCCCCCGCAAAAGTTTGCCGCGGCATGACCGACACATCCCCCGCTTCGAACGCCCGCAACTACCCGCTGCTGGCCGCCCCCCACATCCACCTCCACGGCCCCGTCGACGACGCGATGTACGACAATTTCAAGTCGCAACTCGCCGCCGCCCCCACCGAAGGCCCGCTGGTCGTCTCGATCACCACGCTCGGCGGCGACCCGGAAGTCGCGCGCGCGATGGGCGATAACATCCGCCTCCTCCGCGAATATACCGGCCGCGAGACGCTCTTCCTGGGCAAGGTCGCGGTCTATTCCGCCGGCGCGACCTTCATGTCCGCCTTCCCGGTCGACAGCCGCTTCCTCACCCGCAACAGCCGCATCATGATCCACGAGCGCCAGATGCAGAGCACGATCGAGCTCAACGGCCCGCTCAACACGCTCTCCTACACGCTCAAGGCGAAGCTTCACGAGATCGAGGATTCGATCAACATCCAGGAGGAAGGCTTCCGCGCGATCGTCGAGGGCTCGAAGGTGTCGCTCGAGGAGTTGAAGAAGAAGGCCCCCTCCAACTGGTATATCGAAGCCGAGGAAGCCCGCGACCTGGGGCTCGTCCTCGACATCATCTGACCCGGCACGCGCAGGTAACGCGACGGCGGGTGTGACGCATGTTGCACCCGCGAAGCTAAGGATTTGCGGGGAGGGCCCCTGTCATGTATCGGCTCTGACAACCTATAATCACACCACGGACGGACCGCTCGCAATGGCCGAATTCTCGCTCCCGAAAAACAGCGTCGTCAAGAAGGGCGTCAAGCACGCCTCGACCAGCCAGGGTTCGGGGGACAGCAAGCGTCTGAAATCGTTCAAGGTGTATCGCTACGATCCGGATTCTGGCGAGAACCCGCGCTACGATACGTTTGCGCTCGATCTCGACGATACCGGCCCGATGGTGCTCGACGCGCTGATCAAGATGAAGAGCGAGCAGGATTCCTCGCTCACCTTCCGCCGGTCTTGCCGCGAGGGCATTTGCGGCTCGTGCTCGATGAACATTAACGGCAAGAACGGCCTCGCCTGCACCACCGCGATCGAGGATTGCAAGGGCGAGGTCCAGATCACGCCGCTGCCGCACATGGACGTGATCAAGGACCTCGTTCCCGACTTCACGCATTTCTACGCGCAATATTCGTCGATCAAGCCGTGGCTGCAGACCGTCACCCCGCCGCCCTCGGGCAAGGAACGCCTCCAGTCGCCGGAAGACCGTTCGAAGCTCGACGGCCTGTACGAGTGCATCCTGTGCGCCTGCTGCTCGACCTCGTGTCCGAGCTACTGGTGGAACGCCGACAAGTTCTTGGGGCCGGCGATCCTGTTGCAGGCCTATCGCTGGCTCGCCGACAGCCGCGACGAGATGACCGGCGAGCGCCTCGACGAACTCGAAGATCCGTTCCGCCTGTACCGCTGCCACACCATCATGAACTGCGCCAACGCGTGCCCCAAGGGGTTGAACCCCGCCAAGGCGATCGCCGAAATCAAGAAGATGGAAGCCGAACGGATCGTCTGATCCCTTCGGTTGGGGGAGGGCCTACCTTTCCCGACTTTTGGGGGGGGGTAAGACCTGCCTTCCCCCCACCCCGTTCGTGCCGAGTAGAGATCGAGCGTAGTCGAGAGCTCGCATCGAGGTACATGTCCTTCGATACGCCATCTCGACAAGCTCGATGTCTACTCGGGACGAACGGAAATTATGACGGACAAGCCCCATTTCGTCGAAGCCGAAGACCCGGCCAACCCAGGCTGGCGCAGCTGGTCGCTCTCTGACCCCACCCGCTTCAACACCCTGCTCGGCCCCATGCTCTACCGTGTCGACGGCCACACCGTCCGCGTTCGCATCACCCCCGAGCATCGCCACTCGAACCTCCAGAACAACGTCCACGGCGGCGCGCTCCTCGCATTCATCGACGTAGCCTTGTTCGCGGCCGCCAGAGGCTTCGGCCTGATCACCGCCGGCACCGCGGTCACGCTCGACCTCAACACCCAATTCATCGGCGGCGGCCGCATCGGTGAGCCGATCGAGGCGCAGGTCGAGGTCCTCAAGGAAACCGGCCGCCTCTTGTTCCTCCGGGGCCTCGTGGTGCAAGGGGACGACGAAACCAAGATCGCCGCCTTCTCGGCCACGATCCGCAAGCCGACTGCCAGATAGCACCGGCATTTCTCTGTTCTCCCGCGCACGCGGAAGTCCAGGAGCCACACATACAACGCCTGGGGGCCTGGGCCCCCGCCTGCGCGGGGGAACGGAAATGACGGTACTCAAGGCCTACGAAGCACTCGTAGCTTCAGGCGAACTCCGCCCCGATCCCGAACAAGCCGCCGCCGCCGCGCGCCTCAACACCCTCGCCACTGAACTCGCCACCCCAAAATCCACCGGCTTCTTCGCCCGCTTCTCCAAGAAACCCGACCCCCGCGGCGTCTACCTCTGGGGCGGGGTCGGCCGCGGCAAGTCGATGCTGATGGACCTGTTCTTCGCCAACGCCCCCGTCGAGAAGAAGCGCCGCGTCCACTTCGGCGAGTTCATGCTCGAGGTCCACGCGCGCATCGCCGCCGAGCGCCGCAAGGAAGTCGGCGATCCGATCGTCCCCGTCGCCACCGCGATCGCCGACGAAACGCGCCTGCTCGCGTTCGACGAGATGATGGTCACCAACAGCCCCGACGCGATGATCCTGTCGCGGCTGGTGACGTCGCTGCTCGATTGCGGCGTGACCATCGTGACCACCTCGAACCGCCCGCCCGCCGATCTCTACAAGAACGGCCTCAACCGCGAGCATTTCCTGCCCTTCATCGCGACGATCGAGCAGCGCCTCGACGTGCTCCCGCTCAACGGCCCCGTCGACTATCGCCGCGACCGTCTCGGCAGCCAGGACACCTGGCTCGTTCCCAACGGCCCCGAGGCGACCGCGCAACTATCCGCCGCATTCTTCCGCCTCACCGACTTCTCGACCGACGACAGCGAGCACGTCCCGGCCGAAGACCTGATCGTCCAGGGCCGCACGCTCCGAGTGCCCAAGTCGCTCAAGGGCGTCGCGGTGTTCAGCTTCAAGAAGCTGTGCGGAGAAGCCCGCGGCGTGGCCGACTATCTCGCCATCGCGCGGAAATTCCACACCGTCATCCTCGTCGGCATCCCCAAGCTCGGCCCCGAAAACCGCAACGAGGCCGCGCGGTTCGTGGCGCTGATCGACGCGCTGTACGAGCACAAGGTCAAGCTCCTCGCCGCCGCCGATGCGCAACCCGGCGACCTCTACGAAAGCGGCGACGGGCGCTTCGAATTCGACCGCACGATCAGCCGCCTCGAAGAGATGCGCTCCGAGGATTATCTCGCCGAGGGCCACCTCTAAGCTTATTGCACATGCGAACCACTCGCAATAATAACCCGCTTTTGTCCTTTTAGCGGTTGCCGTAGCGGGATAATGCGCGTAACCGGCGTCACCAATCACCCCGCACATCAGACGGAGACGGATTGGAATGGCTCGCAAGAAGATCGCGCTGATCGGCGCCGGTAACATCGGCGGTACGCTCGCGCACCTCGCAGCACTCAAGGGCCTTGGCGATATCGTCCTGTTCGACGTTGCCGAGGGCATCCCCCAGGGCAAGGCGCTCGACCTGTCGCAGTGCGGCCCGGTCGAAGGCTTCGACTCGCAGATCACCGGCTCGAACGATTACGCCGACATCGCCGGCGCAGACGTCATCATCGTCACCGCAGGCGTAGCCCGCAAGCCCGGCATGAGCCGCGACGACCTGCTCGGCATCAACCTCAAGGTCATGAAGGCCGTCGGCGAGGGCATCAAGGCCAACGCACCCGGCGCGTTCGTGATCTGCATCACCAACCCGCTCGACGCGATGGTGTGGGCACTCCGCGAATTCTCGGGCCTGCCGCATCACATGGTCGTCGGCATGGCCGGCGTGCTCGACTCGGCACGCTTCAGCCACTTCCTCGCCGACGAGTTCAAGGTCTCGGTCAAGGACGTCACCAGCTTCGTGCTCGGCGGCCACGGCGACACGATGGTCCCGGTCATCAGCTACTCGACGGTGTCGGGCATCCCGGTGCCGGATCTCATCGCGATGGGCATGTCGAGCCAGGACAAGATCGACGCGATCGTCAAGCGCACGCGCGGCGGCGGCGGCGAGATCGTCGCGCTGCTGAAGACGGGCTCCGCCTACTACGCGCCGGCGACCAGCGGCATCGCGATGGCCGAAGCGTATCTGTACGACCAGAAGCGCGTGCTGCCGGCGGCGGCGTATGTGTCGGGCGAGTACGGCCTTACCGATCTGTACGTCGGCGTGCCGGTGGTGATCGGTGCTGGCGGCGTCGAGAAGATCGTCGAGATCAAGCTGGATGACGAAGCCAAGCAGAACCTCACCGTGTCGGTCGATGCGGTCAAGGAGCTGATCGTCGCTTGCAAGGGCATCGATGGTTCGCTGAACTGATTTGAGGTGAGGTAAGGATCGCACCACCCCGGCGAAGGCCGGGGCCCAATTGGGAAGGCCCCGCTGATGGAAGAACAAGCGTTCGTCTACATCATGGCAAGTGGGTTTAACGGTACGATCTACCTCGGCTCGACGCTGAACCTGGCGAAGCGCGTGTGGGAACACCGCAACGCCGTCGTTGCCGGGTTCACGAAGAAATACGACTGCAAGCTGCTCGTCTGGTATGAGTTAGCCGGTAGTTGGGAAGCCGCCCGGCAGCGCGAGCTGCACATGAAGGAGTGGAAGCGAGACTGGAAACTGCGTGAGATCAACGGTTTCAATCCCTCTTGGGACGACCTTTACGATCGCATCGCACTACCATGACCGCTTTCCCAATTGGGCCCCGGCCTTCGCCGGGGTGGTAAGGAACGAGACAAGATGAGCATCCTCGTCGACAAGAACACCAAGGTCATCACGCAAGGCATGACCGGCGAAACCGGCAGCTTCCATACCAAGGCGGCGCTGGAATACGGCACGCAGATGGTCGGCGGCGTCACGCCCGGCAAGGGCGGCACCACCCACCTCGACCTCCCCGTCTACAACACCGTCGCCGAAGCCAAGGCCATGACCGGCGCGACCGCGTCGGTCATCTACGTGCCGCCTCCCTTCGCCGCCGATTCGATCCTCGAGGCAATCGACGCCGAGATCGAGCTGATCGTCGCGATCACCGAGGGCATTCCCGTCCTCGACATGGTCAAGGTCAAGCGCGCGCTGTCGGGCTCCAAGTCGCGCCTGATCGGCCCGAACTGCCCCGGCGTGCTGACCCCCGGCGAGTGCAAGATCGGCATTATGCCCGGCTCGATCTTCAAGAAGGGTTCGGTCGGCGTTGTCAGCCGTTCAGGCACGCTCACCTATGAGGCCGTCTTCCAGACGTCGAACGCAGGCCTTGGTCAGACGACCGCGGTCGGCATCGGTGGCGATCCGGTCAACGGCACGAACTTTATCGACGTGCTCGAGCTGTTCCTCGCCGACGACGAGACCCAGTCGATCATCATGATCGGCGAAATCGGCGGCGACGCAGAAGAGCAGGCGGCACAGTTCCTTCGCGACGAAGCCAAGCGCGGTCGGTCGAAGCCGATGGCAGGCTTCATCGCCGGTCGTACGGCGCCTCCGGGCCGTCGCATGGGCCATGCCGGCGCGATCGTGTCGGGCGGCAAGGGCGACGCGGAGAGCAAGATCGCGGCGATGGAAGCTGCCGGGATCCGCGTTTCGGAAAGCCCCAGCCTGCTCGGCGAGACGCTGCTGAGCGTGTTGAAGGGCTGAGCTGACTACCCCTCTCCCGTTCGGGGAGAGGGAAGGAGCTGCCGAAGGGCTCCCGTGAAAGTAGCACTTTCATGGGGTTCTGGGGCAGCGGAAGGGTGAGGGCACGTGACCGCCCGTGCCCTCACCCTCCCACCCGTAAGTGCGGGCGGGCCCCTCCCTCTCCCCCGCGGGGAGAGGGACACTGAGGACGAGAACGATGGGCTACGAAGGCCAGGATTTCAGCGATATCGCAGCCGGCGTCAGCCCGGCGTTCGTGGAGACGCTCTACGCCAAGTTCAACGCGGACCCGGCCTCGGTCGAATCCGGTTGGCGCGCGTTCTTCGAGGGTCTCGAAGGTTCCGCGCAGGGCCCGAGCTGGGAGAGCGCCCGCTGGCCGCTCACCACCACGGATGACCTGACCGCGGCACTCGATCCGACTCAGATGGAGCCCGCGCCCAAGCCTGCAAAGGGGAAACCAGCCCCCGCCGCAGCGGCCCCCGCGCCCGTCTCGAAGGAAGAGATCGCCAAGGCCGCTGCCGACGCGATCCGCGCGCAGCTGCTCGTCCGCACCTACCGCGTCCGTGGTCACCTCGCCGCCAACCTCGATCCGCTCGGCCTTTCGAAGCGCGAGATGCCCGAGGATCTGAAGACCGAATATCACGGCTTCTCCGACGCCGACATCGACCGGAAGGTCTATCTCGGCGGCACGATGGGCTTCGAATGGGTCTCGATCCGCGAGCTCGTCGACACGCTGCGCAAGAATTACTGCGGCAATGTCGGCCTCGAATACATGCACATCTCCGACGTCGAGGAGCGCCGCTTCCTCCAGGAGCGCATGGAGGGCCAGGACAAGGCGATCGAATTCTCCATCGACGGCAAGAAGGCGATCCTCACCAAGGTGATCGAGGCCGAGCAGTGGGAGAAGTTCCTCGGCAAGAAGTATGTCGGCACGAAGCGCTTCGGGCTCGACGGCGGCGAATCGATGATCCCCGCGCTTGAGAGCGTGATCAAATATGGCGGCCAGATGGGCGTGCGCGAGCTCGTCATCGGCATGGCGCATCGCGGTCGCCTCAACGTGCTCGCCAACGTGATGGCCAAGCCGTTGCGCGTGATCTTCCACGAATTCGCCGGCGGTTCGGCCAACCCCGACGACATCGGTGGCTCGGGCGACGTGAAGTATCACCTCGGCACCAGCACCGATCGCGAGTTCGACGGCCACAAGGTTCACATGAGCCTGGTCGCCAACCCGTCGCATCTCGAAGCCGCCGACCCGGTCGTGCTCGGCAAGACGCGCGCGATCCAGACGCTCAACAACGATCTCAAGGATCATGTCGCGAGCTTGCCCGTGCTGATCCACGGCGACGCGGCGTTCGCGGGGCAGGGGATCGTCTGGGAGTGCCTCGGCTTCTCGGGCATCCGCGGCTACAATACCGGCGGCTGCGTCCACTTCATCATCAACAACCAGGTCGGCTTCACGACCTCGCCGCAGTTCGCGCGCTCGTCGCCCTACCCGTCGGACGTCGCCAAGGGCGTCCAGGCGCCGGTCTTCCACGTCAACGGCGACGATCCCGAGGCGGTCACCTTCGCAACTAAGATGGCGATGGAATTCCGCCAGAAGTTCCACCGCGACATCGTCATCGACATGTGGTGCTATCGCCGCTTCGGCCACAACGAGGGCGACGAGCCATCCTTCACGCAGCCGCTGATGTACGACATCATCCGGAAGCATCCCGGTGTCTCGTCGGTGTACGGCGATCGCCTGATCAAGGAAGGCGTGATCGACCAGCCCTGGATCGACGAGAACGTGAAGCAGTTCACGCTCCGCCTCGAGGGCGAGTTCGAAGCCGGGTCCTCGTACAAGCCCAACAAGGCCGACTGGTTCGGCGGTCGCTGGACCGGCCTCAGCGCGCCGACCGATGGCGCGTCGGCACGCCGCAACGTCGAGACCGGGCTCAGCCAGAAGCTGTTCGACTCGCTCGGCCGCACGCTGACGACAATCCCGGACAGCGTGAAGATCCACAAGACGCTCAACCGCGTGATCGATGCCAAGCGCGAGATGTTCAAGTCGGGCAAGGGCTTCGACTGGGCGACCGGCGAGGCCCTCGCATTCGGCGGCCTGCTCTCGGAAGGGTACGGCGTCCGTCTGTCCGGTCAGGATTCGGGTCGCGGCACATTCTCGCAGCGCCACGCCGTCTGGGTCGACCAGACCGACGAGCACAAGTACGTGCCGTTGCAGGAGATCGAGCACGGCCGCTTCGAAGTGCTCGACAGCCCGCTCAGCGAATACGGCGTGCTCGGCTTCGAGTACGGCTACGCGCTTGCCGATCCGAAGACCTTGGTCCTCTGGGAGGCGCAGTTCGGCGACTTCGTCAACGGCGCGCAGATCATGATCGATCAGTTCATCACGTCCGGCGAGTCGAAGTGGCTCCGCGCCAACGGTCTCGTGATGCTGCTCCCGCATGGTTACGAAGGGCAGGGGCCAGAGCATAGCTCGGCACGTCCCGAGCGTTTCCTTCAGTCGTGCGCGGACGACAACATCCAGGTCGCGAACTGCACCAGCCCGGCGAACTATTTTCACCTGCTTCGCCGCCAGATGCACCGCAACTTCCGCAAGCCGTTGATCGTGATGACGCCGAAGTCGTTGCTGCGGCACAAGCTGGCCGTGTCGAACGCCGAGGATTTCCAGGGCGACAGCCACTTCCGCCGCCTGTTGTCGGATACCAATCCGGCCGCCGACGTCGATACGAAGCGTCTGGTCCTGTGCACCGGCAAGGTCGCGTACGACCTGATCGAGGCACGCGACGCAGCGGGCGACACCGACACGCAGATCGTCCGCGTCGAACAGCTCTATCCCTTCCCCGGCAACCCGATCGCCGAGCGCGTCGCACGGATGCCGAACCTGGAAGAGATCGTCTGGGCGCAGGAAGAGCCGAAGAACAACGGCTATTGGTTCTTCGTCGAGCCGCTGATCGAGGAGGCGCTGGCAACGGTCGATTCCCGCGTGAAGCGCGCGCGCTACGCCGGGCGCAACGCCTCGGCATCGCCCGCGACCGGCCTGATGAAGCGTCACCAGGCAGAACAGGGCGCGCTCGTCGCCGACGCGCTTGGCCACTCCGTCCGCGACGAAATCCGCCGCACCCGCGCAAACTGATTGAACCCGCTCCCTGTTTTCCTGCGAAAGCAGGAACCCAGGGTGCGGCAGAGTAACCCTAGGCCCCTGCGTCCGCAGGAGCACAAAAGGTAGAAGCAAACATGGCAACCGAAGTCACCGTCCCCGTCCTGGGTGAATCGATCACCGAAGCCACCCTCGGCGAGTGGCTGAAGCAGCCCGGCGATCCCGTCGCGGTCGACGAGCCGATCGCCAGCCTCGAGACCGACAAGGTCTCGGTCGAGGTCCCGTCGCCGGTCGCCGGCGTCATGGGCCAGCACGCGGTCGCCGTCGGTGACACCGTGCAGGTCGGCGCAATGCTCGCCACGATCGACTCCGGTGACGGCGCCGCTGCTGCCCCCGCCAAGGCGCCCGAGCCCGCCGCGACCGCAACGCCCGCCGCTCCCGCCAAGGACGAGTCCGGCGCAGGCTATGGCGACCAGCCCGGCGCCGGCACCAGCGACTCCCCCGCTGCGCTCTCCCCGTCGGTCCGCCGCGCGGTGCTCGAGCACGGCGTCGACCCCGGCACGGTCAAGGGCACCGGCCGCGACGGTCGCATCACCAAGGAAGACGTGACCGCCGCCGCGTCGAGCAAGCCAGCACCTGCGCCCGCCGCAGCGCCTGCTCCGGCAGCAGCCCCTGCCGCCGCATCGGGTCGCGGTGAGGAACGCGTGCGCATGACGCGCCTCCGCCAGACGATCGCCAAGCGCCTCAAGGAAGCGCAGAACACGGCGGCCATGCTGACGACGTTCAACGACGTCGACATGACCGCGGTGATCGAGGCACGCGCCAAGTACAAGGACCTGTTCGAGAAGAAGCACGGCGTTCGCCTGGGCTTCATGGGCTTCTTCGTGAAGGCCGCGACGATGGCGCTGCGCGACATCCCGTCGGTCAACGCATCGATCGACGGCGATGACATCGTCTATCACGATTACGCCGACATCTCGGTCGCGGTCTCGTCGCCGGGCGGCCTCGTCGTCCCCGTGATCCGCGATGCCGACCAGATGTCGGTCGCGACGATCGAGAAGACGATCGGCGACTTCGGCAAGCGTGCCAAGGAAGGCGCGCTCAAGATGGACGAGATGAAGGGCGGTACCTTCACGATCTCGAACGGCGGCGTGTTCGGCTCGCTGATGTCGACCCCGATCATCAACCCGCCGCAGTCCGCCGTGCTCGGCCTCCACCGCATCGAGGAGCGCCCGGTCGTCGTCAACGGCCAGATCGTGATCCGCCCGATGATGTACCTCGCGCTCAGCTACGACCACCGCCTGATCGACGGCCGCGAAGCCGTGACGTTCCTGGTCGCGCTCAAGAACGCGATCGAGGATCCGACGCGCATCCTGATCGACCTTTAAGGGAGACTGGCCCGATGGGCATGGTAATGTACCTCCGTCGGGCCACCATTGCCGATATTGCGCGTCTTCAAGCCGACCCACGCGGCGTTCCGGATTTCGTTTTCGACGACGCCGCGCCGGAACAGGATCTCGTCGAGTTCGACAAGGCGTGGCAGGCGCTGCACTTTATGCTGACCGGCGAAGCCTATGGGATGGGGCACGCGCTCGGGATCATCGCCGAGGAAACGCCGATGCAAAGCAGCGACGGTATCGGCTCGCTCGAATATTCGATCGTGCCGCCCGAGCGCATGGTGACATTCGATGCGGCGCTCAAATCGCTGGACGACGGTAGTTTGGCGCAACGGTACGATCCCGCGGCGATGGCAGCTCAGGACGTGTATCTCGCGGATTCCTTCCTAAATGAAGGACCAGAGGCGCTCGAATATATCTTGCAGGGTGTTCCTGCCCTGCGCCGATTTGCGGCATCCTGCGCGGATGCCGGCTGTGGGGCCATTCGGGTCCTCGCATGATGATGAACGGGATTAGAGACAATGGCTGACTACGACTATGACGTCCTCGTGATCGGTGCGGGCCCCGGCGGTTACGTCGCGGCGATCCGTGCAGCGCAGCTCGGCCTGCGCACCGCTTGTGCCGAGTCCCGCGACACGCTCGGCGGCACCTGCCTCAACGTCGGCTGCATCCCGTCCAAGGCGCTGCTCCACGCCTCCGAGATCTACGAGGAGGCCAAGGGCGGCCACATGACGAAGTTCGGCATCGACTTCCAGGGCGTCACCCTGAACCTCGACCAGATGCACGCCGAGAAGGCCAAGGCCGTCAAGGAACTCACCGGCGGCGTCGAATTCCTGTTCAAGAAGAACAAGGTGACCTGGCTCAAGGGCAAGGCCGCGTTCCAGGACGCGCACACCGTCGAGATCGCCGGCCAGAAGGTCACCGCGAAGAACATCGTCATCGCGACGGGCTCGAGCGTCATGCCGCTCCCCGGCGTCGAAGTCGACCAGAAGACCGTCGTCGACAGCACCGGCGCGCTTGAGATCCCCAAGGTCCCCGAGCACATGGTCGTCATCGGCGGCGGTGTGATCGGTCTCGAACTCGGCAGCGTCTGGCGTCGCCTCGGCGCGAAGGTCACCGTCGTCGAGTTCGTCGACCAGATCCTCCCCGGCTTCGACGGTGAAGTCCGCCGCGAGACCGCCAAGCTCTTCAAGAAGCAGGGCATGGAGCTGAAGCTCTCGACCAAGGTCACCGGCGTGACCGTCGCTGATGGCGTCGCGACCGTCACCGTCGAGCCCGCCGCCGGTGGCGCATCCGAGACGCTGACCGCCGACGCGGTGCTCGTCTCGATCGGTCGCAAGGCCAACGTCGACGGCCTCAACCTCGAAGCCATCGGTCTCGAGCTCAACAAGCGCGGCCAGATCGAGACCGACCACTCGTTCCGCACCAAGGTCGACGGCGTCTGGGCGATCGGCGACTGCATCCCCGGCCTGATGCTCGCGCACAAGGCCGAGGACGAGGGCGTCGCGGTCGCGGAAAACATCGCCGGCCAGACCGGCATCGTCAACGAGGACGTCATCCCGAGCGTCGTCTACACGATGCCCGAGATCGCCGGTGTCGGCCTCACCGAGGAGGCGGCGCGCGACAAGACCGCAGAATCGGGTGGCATCAAGGTCGGCAAGTTCCCGTTCGCCGCGAACAGCCGCGCCAAGACCAACCGCGACACCGACGGCTTCGTGAAGATCATCGCCGACGCCAAGACCGACCGCGTCCTCGGCGTCTGGATCGTTTCTTCGCTGGCGGGAACGCTGATCGCCGAAGCCGCCATCGCGATGGAATTCGGCGCGACCAGCGAAGACATCGCCTACACGTGTCATGCGCATCCGACGCATGCCGAGGCGATCAAGGAGGCGGCGATGGCGGTTCAGGGCAAGCCCATACACATCTGACCGCGCAAGGCCGTAGCGCAAGCTACGGCCGAGCTATAAAGCGGTCAGATCGGCCGGCGCGGCCAAAAGCCGCGTCCGACGACAGGGGCTTTGCCCCTGTCCGGCCAAGCAGGCCCGTTGCCGGTTCTTCAGGGCAGTGGGACTGACCTCTTAGGTCAGCCCCGTTATCCCGCGGACGCGGGAGCCCAGCTAAGTACCGATCACGCGCCGAACGAGAGACTACTCTCGCGGGGGATCAGAGCCCGGAAGCGTCAGCCTTCCGAACCCTGGGCCCCCGCTTTCGCGGGGGAACTAGGAGCACGAGACAGGCGGTCGAGTCTGCGTGACAGACCACGCCGCCCCACGCCCCCCCAGCATCAGAACCCGACGCTAATCGTCCCGAACCACTGCCGCGGCGAAACCGGGAACTGGTTGAACGTCCCGCTCGCCGCACCGATGCTCAGCGTCGACGCCGCCCGCTTGTTGGTGATGTTCGTCACGTTCAGGCTCACCGTCGCGGTCCGGACGATCTGTCCCTCCGCCAGCGGCACCCGCGCCGCGATCCGCCCCGACAGCGTGAAGTAGGACGGCACCGACAGGTCGTTGGTGTAGGTCGCGAACCGCTTGCCGATATAATCCCCGACCAGCTGCGCGTCGAAGATGCCGTAATTGGCCGACGCGGTGAACTTGTTCAGCCAGTCCGGGCTGCCCGGTACCTTCTTGCCCGCGGTCGCGACGGTGGTCGTCCCGCTGACATAGTTCTCCTCGTAGCGCGAGTTGTTGTACGACAGCGCGTCGTAGAACGAGAAATGCGAGCCGAACCGGAACGTGCCGGCGACGTCGAACCCGTCGGTCTTCACTGCGCCCACGTTCTGCAGGATCGCGGCGCCGCTGACGACCGCGGTCACCACCGGGTTCGGGCTGATCCCGAGCAGGCGGTTGCTGAAATCGACATGGTACACGCTGATCTGACCCTCGAACCCGGTGAGCGGCCCGAGGTTCAGCGCATGATGCGCCCGCAGGCCCGCCTCGTACGTCCAGCTCGTCTCCGGTTCGACGTCCTGTTTGAACAGGTCGAACGCCGCCTGGCTGCCCAGCGCGAACGGCGACAGCCCCGCCGCCGCGCTCGTCTGGAACTGGCGGATGTTCTTCTGCACGTTGACGAACACCTGGTCGTCGGGCGTCACGTCCCACAGCGCGCCGAGCTGTGGCAGGAAGTATTTGTGCGTGTCGATCGTGCCGACCGGCAGCGCGACCGAGCCGGTGAACGATCCCGGGATCGGCTGCGTCGGCACGCGCTGCGACGCGTTCTGGAACGTGCTCTTGACCCCGCCGAGCACGGTCAGCGTCGGCAGCAGCTTCCAGCTGTCCTGGATATGCGCCTGGTATTCGTCGACGCGCACTTCGCTGTGATATTGCGTGATCAGCGGCGTCAGTTCGTCGCCCGGGCGCTGGTACGGCGTGCTCGGATCGTTGACCGGGAACGGATACCAGCGACGATATGCGGACGAGCTCTGGTGCTCGTACCACGCACCGAACTCGACATGATGTGCGCCCAGGTCGAGCGCAACGGTGGAGACCAGGCCTTCGCGATCGATGCGATATTCGGTCGTGCGCGTCGCCAGCCCCGAACCGCCGAACACGGTCGTCAGGTTCTGGCCGGGGTAATAGAACGAGAACAGCTTGGGCAGGCCGGCGACGTCGATCGGGCCGCCGATGACGCCGACGCCGTCATTGTGGTGGTAATAGGCCTGGTTCGAGAAGGTCACGCGGTCGCTGACGTTCCAGTCGTATTTGACGTAGCCGAGGTAATCGGTACGCGCCGCCACGCCGTAATAATTGCGATAGTTCGCGCCGTCCGCCTTGTACGCGCCCGAGTTGAGATAGGCGAGCATCGCGCCGAAATCGGGATAGACGAAGGGGCGCACATATGGCGCGGTGCCTTGCGTCGCGGTGGTGATGACGGTCGAATCCTCGTTCGGCTCGGTCTTGTCCGAATAGGCGCCGTACAGCGTCAGCTTGCCGTTGCTGTCGTCGTGGACGAACTTGGCGTTGGCCTGGTAGCCGCCCTGGATTGCGTCGAAATCCCACGCCCTCGCCTTCTGTCGCGAGCCCGATATGTAGAAGCTGTTGCCGTTGCCGAACGTCCCGCTGTCGATCCGCGCGAACAGGCGCGAGGTTGAATGGCTGCCGAGCGTCTGGTCGACCTGCGCACCAAGATCCTTGCGCGGATCGCTCGAGAACGTATCGATCGTCCCGCCCAGATTGCTCGTCGATGCGGTCCCGAGATCGCCCGCGCCGCTTGCCAGCGTCACGCGTGCCACGTTCTCGGAGATGATCGCGCGCTGCGGCGACAGGCCGTTGTAATTGCCGTAATTCTGGTCGCCCAGCGGCAGGCCGTCGAGCGTATAGCCAAGCTGTTGCGCATTGAAGCCGTGGACGAACAACGAGATGTTCTGCTCGTTGTTGCCCCATGGATCGGCGGTGAGGAACGTCACGCCGGGCAACGTCTGCAGCGCCTTCAACGGGCTGACACCCGGCAGGATCTTCTGCATGTCGATGCCGCTGACCTGCGTGACCGACCGCGTCGCCGCACCGGTGACGACGATCGGGTCGTCCTGTCCGCTTGCCGCGGGGGCGGGCTCGGGGGCGGGCGCGGGGTCCGCGGCGTCGGTGGCGGAGGGCGTCGCACCGGGTTCGGCACCGGCGGCTACCAGCGATTGCGCGACGGCCGCGCCCGGAACGGTGCCCAGCGCGCCCACGCCGACGGCGCCACACAACAGCCGCGCGAAGCGGCTCGAAAAGTTCGTCATCCTGAAACCCCTTAGTGAGATCGATCGATCGTCACTCCCGAGGCAGCGCCTATGGCGGGCCCGGGACAGCGGGATTACGGATATGCGTCAGATTTAATTAGGCGTTACAAACAGGACGAACCGTGTGTGCGACGACGGCAAGTCGTCCAGGCGCCCCGCCGATGCACCGCCGATGGCGGAGAATGGACCGTCCGACTGGCTGCAAGGTCGCGTCCCATTATCGCGACCTGACCGACACACGTGCGGCGTCTCACACGTCCGGGTTTCTGGTCCATCGGCACTAAAGCCGCCTGACCAGCTTTACCGGCTCGCAACGCCAGCAGCGGCGTCGCGAGCCACGAACTCAACCGGCGGGAGGATCCTTCTTCCCGGTCGGCTTGCCGAACCCGACGAACAACCGTTCGAGTCCCACCGTGACCGAGTCCAGCACCTTGGCGAACTCCGGCGGCAGCGCATTCGTCTCGCTACGCGGCGGCTCCGGCGTATCCCCAGCGAACGGGCCTTTGCCCTGCGGCTTGGTCGGCTCGGCAGCCACGTCCGGCTCGACCTTCGACGCTACAGGCTCAGCCTGCGGCGACCCCGAGGGCGAGGGTGAAGACGGGGCGGGGGAGGGCGGGGCAGGCGGCGTCGGCCGAGCACTCGACTTGGCGTCATGCTTCGAGATCGCCGTCGCCGCGGCCATCAGGCCTGCCGCGATCATCTGTCGACCTACCGGCGTTCCCATCTGGCGGGCAATCGTGGCGGCGATCCCGGCAAACGCCGTGCCGCCTTCGTGCTTGCGGCCCCCAGCCTTGTGGTCTTCGGCCTTGCGGTCGTCGTGCTTGCGATCCTCGTGCCGAGCGCCGTCGTGCTCGTGATGCTGATGCCCGGCGGCCTCGGGGTTGCGTGCCGCCACCATCTCGGCCTCGCGCTCGCGCCGCTTACGCTCGTCCTTCTTCTTGCCCATGATGTCCTCTGTGCGCTTCCGTTCGTGTGTACGATAAAGATAATACACCAATGAAGCAGCGCAACCCCGCGACGGTAGGGACCTGTCATCGTCTTGCAGACGGTCAGTTGCGTCCCGACCACGTTCCCGGCAATCGCCACGTCACCTTGCGCGTCAGGTGACTGATCATCGGCTTGCCGTCGAAGCCGAGCGCCGGACTATAGCGTCCGCGGTTGGTGATCGCAGTGCAGGCCGCCTTGTCCAGTTCGACTTCGCCGCTCTTCACCACGGTCCGGCAATCGGCGACCCGCCCGTCGACACCGATCGTCCAGAGCACGGTCGACGTCCCCTGCGCGCCCTTGCCGAGCACGGTCTTCGGATAGTCTTCGGGCGAGATCCAATACGCAGGCGAGGTCGTCGGCGCGGCGGGCTGCGCGATCCGCGAACGCTCGGTCGGGTCGATCCCCCACAGCTTGACCGTCGCATCATTGCATGTGGCCAAGGCCTCGAATGCTGCCTTCGCGTGGGGCAAGGCGAACGCCCATCCTGGCATCTTGTCCGGCATGATCTTCAGGACGGCATCGGCCGGCAGCGTCTCGAACAGCGCGACGTCGACCGGCATGCGCGTCATCCGCTTTCCCGAAGCCTGGGTCGGATAACTCTCGTACCGGCTTTCGCCCGTCCCCCCGCCGACGACGCTGACCGCCGCCTGTCCCAGCCGCATCGTCGCGCTACGATCGTTGGTATAGATCATCAGGTCCATCGTGGGCTCCAACGGTGCCCTGCGCAGCGCCAGGATCGTCTCCGCCTTGTCGGTGCCATAGGTGCGACCCAGCATGCAGGCCGTCGCGCCGTAGTCGACGTTCCACTTGCCCACTGGCGTCAAAGGCGCGGTCGCGGCGGGCTCGGCCAGCGCTGCGGCTGCGATCAGCGCCACCATCAGCGGCATCGAAAATCAGTCCTCATCGTATCATCCCGCTGCACGCCGTACCGCCGCCGGTTGTCATCAATACCCCGCCCGGTTGCAAGCCGGATGTAAGCCTCCCAGCCGATCGTCGCGCAATCGATCGTTCCGGATGAACTGGCACCCGGCCTCATGCATTCCTATCTCTCCCACTAGTCTCCCGATCAGAACAGAAGTAGAACCAGCCTCATGCTGACCAAGATTTCCGTACGCGGCGCGCGCGAGCACAACCTCAAGGACGTCGACATCGACATCCCCCGCGACACGCTCACGGTGATCACCGGCCTCTCGGGCTCGGGGAAGTCGAGCCTCGCCTTCGACACGATCTACGCCGAGGGCCAGCGCCGCTACGTCGAGAGCCTCAGCGCTTATGCCCGCCAGTTCCTCGAACTGATGCAGAAGCCCGACGTCGACCACATCGAGGGCCTCAGCCCCGCGATCTCGATCGAGCAGAAGACGACGTCGCGCAACCCGCGCTCGACCGTCGCCACCGTCACCGAGATCTACGACTATATGCGCCTGCTCTGGGCGCGAGTCGGCATCCCGTACTCGCCCGCCACCGGCGAGCCCATTGCGGCGCAGACCGTCAGCCAAATGGTCGACCGCGTCATGGCGCTCCCCGAAGGCACGCGCCTGTACCTGCTCGCCCCCGTCGTCCGCGGGCGGAAAGGTGAGTACCGCAAGGAACTCGCCGAGTGGCAGAAGGCCGGCTTCGCGCGCGTCCGCATCGACGGCACGATCCACGACATCGACGAAGCCCCCGCGCTCGACAAGAAGTACAAGCACGACATCGAAGTCGTCGTCGATCGCCTGGTCGTGGGCGGCGAGATCGCCACCCGTCTCGCGGAGTCGTTCGAAACCGCACTGAAACTCGCCGACGGCCTCGCCTATGTCGACCCCGCCGACCCGGTCGAGCCGCACACGCCAAAATCGGAAATCCTCGGCAACAACGCCCCCGACGGCCGCATCGTCTTCTCCGAGAAATTCGCCTGCCCGGTTAGCGGATTCACCATCTCCGAGATCGAGCCGCGCCTGTTCTCGTTCAACGCTCCCCAAGGCGCATGCCCGGCCTGCGACGGCCTCGGCGAGAAATTGCTGTTCGACGAAGACCTCGTCGTCCCCAACCACATGCTCAGCATCAAGAAGGGCGCAGTCGTCCCCTGGGCGAAATCCAACCCGCCGTCGCCCTATTACATGCAGGTCCTCGGCAGCCTCGCGCGCGAGTTCAAGTTCGACATCGAGACGCCTTGGTCCGACCTCCCGCCAGAGGTCCAGAGCACCATCCTGCACGGCTCGAAGGGCAAGCCCGTCACGCTCACCTTCATCGACGGCAAGAAGAAATACGACGTCAGCAAGCCGTTCGAGGGCGTCATCGGCAACCTCAACCGCCGCATGCTCCAGACCGACTCCGCCTGGATGCGCGAGGAGCTGAGCAAGTATCAGTCCGCCGCCCCCTGCGAAGTCTGCGGCGGCGCGCGCCTGAAACCCGAAGCGCTCGCGGTCAAGATCGCGATGAAGGACATCTCCTACGCCACGCATCTCTCGGTGGTCGACGCGCTCGCATTCTTCACCGACATGCCGCAGCATCTCGGCGACCAGCAGAACGCGATCGCCGAACGCATCCTCAAGGAGATCGTCGAGCGGCTGGGCTTCCTCAACAATGTCGGCCTCGACTACCTCAACCTCGATCGCACCAGCGGCACGCTCAGCGGCGGCGAATCCCAGCGCATCCGCCTCGCGTCGCAGATCGGCAGCGGCCTGTCCGGCGTACTCTACGTCCTCGACGAGCCCTCGATCGGCCTGCACCAGCGCGACAACGACATGCTCCTCAAGACGCTCCGCCGTCTGCGCGATCTCGGCAACACCGTGCTCGTCGTCGAGCATGACGAGGATGCGATCCGCACCGCCGACTACATCATCGACATGGGTCCCGGCGCCGGCGTTCGCGGCGGCCAGGTCGTCGCGCAGGGCACGCTGAAGCAGATCCTCAAGTCGAAGGGCAGCATCACCGCCGACTATCTCAACGGCACCCGCGAAGTCCCCGTCCCGGCAACGCGGCGCAAAGGCAACGGCAAGAAGCTCACCGTCCACAACGCGGTCGCGAACAACCTGCGCGGGGTCACCGCCAGCCTGCCGCTCGGCACCTTCACCTGCATCACCGGCGTCTCCGGCTCGGGCAAGTCGAGCTTCACGATCGACACGCTCTACGCCGCCGCCGCGCGCGAGCTGAACGGCGCGCGCATCGTCCAGGGCAAGCACGACAAGATCACCGGCCTCCAGTATCTCGACAAGGTCATCGACATCGATCAGTCGCCGATCGGCCGCACCCCGCGCAGCAACCCCGCCACCTACACCGGCAGCTTCACGCAGATCCGCGACTGGTTCGCCGGCCTGCCGGAATCGCAGGCGCGCGGCTATAAGCCCGGCCGCTTCAGCTTCAACGTCAAGGGCGGCCGCTGCGAGGCGTGCCAGGGCGACGGCGTGCTCAAGATCGAGATGCACTTCCTCCCCGACGTCTACGTCACCTGCGACGTCTGCCACGGCGCGCGCTACAATCGCGAGACGCTCGAGGTGAAGTTCAAGGGCCATTCGATCGCCGACGTGCTCGACATGACGGTCGAGGACGCCGCCGAGTTCTTCAAGGCGGTCCCCCCGATCCGCGACAAGATGGCGATGCTGGTCGAGGTCGGCCTCGGCTACGTCAAGGTCGGGCAGCAGGCGACGACGCTCTCGGGCGGCGAAGCGCAACGCGTCAAGCTCGCCAAGGAACTCTCGCGCCGCGCCACCGGCAACACGCTCTACATCCTCGACGAACCCACCACCGGGCTCCACTTCGAAGACGTGCGGAAATTGTTGGAAGTCCTCCACGCGCTGGTCGAGCAAGGCAACACGGTCGTCGTGATCGAACACAATCTCGACGTCATCAAGACCGCCGACTGGGTCCTCGACCTGGGCCCCGAAGGCGGCGTCAAGGGCGGCGAGATCGTCGCCGAAGGCACGCCGGAGAAGGTCGCGAAGGCCAAGGGGAGTTTCACGGGGAAGTATCTGGCTCCGTTGCTGGAGAAGCGGGCGGTTGCGGCGGAGTAAGGCACAGAATCTCCTTGTAAGGTCGCGGCGTGGTATGTCAGCTTCATGCTTAGCCGCATGGAGACGATATGCTTACGCCTTCAATGACCGCTCTTGAGAAGCAGATTGTTAAGGCGCTCTTGGGCAAAGGTCACCGCAACCAAGACATTCATGCTTTGATCAATACTGGCCGCGATCCGACCGTAAATTTTGGCCGAATTAGTGATGTTAAAAAATTGGAGATATTGCCCGCGACCGATGAGCAGATCGAGCGGTTCACATTGGAAAAATCTCTTATCGATCTGCAGACAGGCTTGTCACCGTTCGAGAATGAACGCTTAGTTCGCGCTCGGGAGGCGATGATGCTGGCGATTCAGATTTTCAATATGCCGCTTCTTCGTTTTAAGGTTGAGGTATTTGCGGTCCTGTCGAACATAGCATGGACGTATTTACTTCACGAATTTTACATTCGTCGAGACGGCGTCATTACCCATAAAGATGGAAGCTCATTCCTGCTCGGTCAGATGATAAAAAGGCAGGACGTCCCAATCGCTGTTGGATCGGTTAATAATCTTCAAGCAATGAAGATAATTAGGGATGCAGTTGAGCACAAAACTCTTGCAGCGATCGGCGAGACATTTTACGCAATATTTCAAGCTAACTGCTTGAACTTCGAAAAGTCATTATGCGAGCTGTTTGGAGAGCGCGTTTCTCTGGGCAAAGATTTGTCATATGCAATTCAGATTTCTAAAATGTCGATTGATCAGGCAGCGATGCTTCAGAAGGCAGAGGTTGCGGGGCCAGTTCAATCGATCGACGCACAATTGAGTAAAATGTTTACCGACGATGAAATGTCTGACCCTGATTTCCAATTTAAGGTTAGTTATTCACTGGAGAAGGCGTCGAAGGGCGATGCCCATTTTACGTTCTCTAATAAGCTCGGAGACGGAAATCCTCACAACGTATTAGTTCAGAAGGTTGCGGCAGATGAAAATTGGCCGCACAGGGCAGGTTCGGTAGTTAAGAAGGTAGTGGAGAAGACGGGCAAACATTTTAGCTCACATAACCACACCCAGGCATGGCGAAAATTCGGCGTCCGTCCTAAACCTGGATCATTAACACCAAGCGGTACGAATCCGAAATTTTGTACTTATCATGTCGCCCACAAGGACTACACCTATTCGGACGAATGGGTAGCCAAGTTGTGTGGTATAGTGACCGATGATGTTGAGTTCGGAAAATTAAAGAACTCGAAATCATAGTCTAGTTGGTTTTCTAGGCTGCCGGGATACTGGCTTTGAAACTCGACCGTAGTCAGTTAGATTGTGTTGCATGCCCGACCTAGCCCCCACCGAGTCGGAGTGCTCGACCAGCGAAGACGCGGCCGCGTATGACGCGTGGTTCCGCGCCAAGGTAGAGCGCGCAATGAAGTCGGACACACCCAGCATTCCTCACGCTGAGGTAATGGCAATGGCGCAGGCGATCATCGACAAACACAAGCGGCGTTGACGCTGCCGCTCCTCTGGACGAATAAAGCGACGCGGCGGCTTTCCTTGTCCTAGACCTTATCCTCTCAGCGAACTTCCACGAGCCGTTCGCCGTTCCGAAGTAACATCACGACCTGATCCCATCGTGGCTCAAGCCATGCAAGCAACGCGCGATTGGACGCGTTGCCGCAGCGGAGCCACAACAGGGCGAACCGGTCCGGGTGCCGGAGATAGCCAAAATCGTCGTCCTTGCTTACCAGCACCGATCCATCCGCCTCGGCGCGAGCGGCGATGGCCCGATCGCTCGCGGCAAGCATCTCGATCTCCGAAACATGCGTCGCGTCCTCGCCCCGATCGCGCAACCACCTGCACAAGGCCGGAGGTAGCTGCGCATCGACGAGGAACTTCATTCGGCGGCCAGCACCACCGGATGATCGGTCGTCGCTGCTGCATAGCCCAATGTCGCTTGCACATCGGCTTCGCTAAGATACGGAAAGTCGGCAACGATCTCCGAGATAGTCGCGCCGCCCGCCAGCATTTCGAGAACGTCGGTAACCCGAACACGCGTGCCCGTGACAACCGGCCGACCGCCGCAAACGCCGGGGTCTATCGAGATGCGGGGAAAGCCGGCGAGCGTCATGGTGAGAAGGTGCGACGGACAGGTGCTATCGTCAAGTCCATCAGCGGAACAGGCTACCACCCCAACTCGTTGAACCCGCCAGACCAACAACACCGGACAAACCTATGCCAAAGCCCCATCACCCGGACAAGCACGCCCCGAAGCCCAAGTCGAAGACGTTAGGCATCAACGCGCTGTCGATCGGGGCCGCGGCGATCGGTCTCGGGGGTGCGTTGCTGGCGGTGTTCCTGCGCTCGAAGGCCAACCCCGCCGAGCATGCTGCGCCCGATCTCGCGCTCGACAAGCACCGCCCGGGTGCGACCGATCGCGCGCCGGACGCCTTCCGCCCCGATCCCACCGCGGTCCCCACCAAGGCCGAGCGCGAGTCGCTCCGCCCCGCCACCGGCCCAGCCCCGTCGTTCGCCGCGGATCGCGGTTCGACGCTCGGCTGACGCGCCTTCCTGATCCTCCCCCGCCAGGGGGAGGTGGCTGGCGCTTGCCAGACGGAGGGGGAGGGGGTGATTACCTTCGTTGCGTGTCCTCCCCCTCCGTCACCTGCGGTGCCACCCCCCCTGGCGGGGGAGGATCGGAAAAGCCCGACGGTCGACGCTGATCCCGACGCCACCACCCTCACTCCGTCACCCCGGACCGGTTCCGGGGTCCACGGTCCCCCGAACTCGATAGCGGCGATGTGCGAAACGGTGGATACCGGAACAAGGCTCTTCCGAGCAAAGCCGAAGGGTCCGGCATGACGGGGGAGGGCATAACCCTCATCCTCGTTCTCCTGCGAAGGCAGGAGCCCAGCACCAAGCAGGACAGCGATCGTGGCTCCTGGGCCCCCGCGTTCGCGGGGGAACAAGGCAGCAGCTCCAACCGCCGTCGCATCCCGCACCCCCCCCCCCCCCCACCCCCCCCCCCCCCCCCCCCCCCCCGGCATACCTGATCGGTCCTCTCCGCAACGAGGATCGATCATGGCGAACGCACCCACCCCGGCCGACCCGCACCCATGCTACATCGCCACGCGCGCCACGCCCGCCCCCCGGCCCCGGTACGAACCCCCAATCCCCGACCACCTCCCAGACGCGGTCCGCCACGTCATCGCCTGGCAAGCGCATGTAGACGCCGGCCGGATCGGCACCCGCATCCCCGTATCGCCCGAGATCGCCGCCAACCGCGACCGCTGGACCGCGCTTGCCCGGACCATGCGCAAGTGACCGCCGCTCTCCAGGACCACGGCATCGACCAAGGCGCCGAGCAAACCGGCGAACCCGAAGCCCCCCCCGCAAACCGCCCCCGATCACCCCGCCCCCCCGCAAGCCGACCCCGCCGCGCAAGCCGATCCCGCCCCGCGCGCCTACATCCCAGCCACCCCGACCCGCTACACCCAGCGCAGCGACGGCTGGACCCCGGATCGCCAGCGCGGCTTCCTTGAGCGCATCGCCGAGGGCGCCACCGTCGACGAAGCCAGCGCCAGCGTCGGCCTCTCGCCCGGTGCCGCCTACACGCTGCGGCGTCGCGCGGCAGGCGCAGCGTTCGCGCTCGGCTGGGACGCCGCCAAGCTGGTCGCGCGGCCGATCGTCGCCGAAACGCTCTTCCTCCGCGCGATCGCCGGCCAGACCGAGCGCGTCACCAGGCCCGACGGCGAAGTGATCGAGCGCCACCGCTACGACAACCGCCTCGCCATGTCCTTGCTTAACCGGCTCGACCGCCACGCCGACGCCACCGAGACCGCCAACGCCGCCACCCGGATGGTCGCCGCCGAATTCGACGCCTTCCTCGACATCATCGCGCGCGACGCCGGCCCCGCCCGCGCCGGCCTGTTCCTCGGCGAACGTCTCGATGCCGACGCCATACAGGCGGGGGCGGGGGCAGGGCCAGGAACGGGATCAGCGCCGAGCGCAGCCGAAGCGGCAATGGCGCCGATCCTCGCGCTCGCCCGCGCGGACCGCTGGCTGCGCAGCGCCGCCGGCGTCGCGTCCGGGATCGACGTCAGCGATCTCGATCCCGCCGCCCGCGCCGGCTGGACCGCCGCGCAATGGGCGCGCGCCGAAGCCGCCGGCCTGCTCCGCCTCGCCCCCGAACCGGAGCCCGAAACGCCTCCCGCCGCCGCGCCCCCCGACGCGCTCCCCGACGCACCCCCCAACGCACCCACGCCTGCCGCGGAAACCGCGCCAGCGTCGGCACTTCCTATACTTCACTCGGATATGCACGAGGGTCGCATCGGCGATTGTCCGGTCTGGTACGACCATGTCGCCGAGCGGTGGCGCACCTGCTTCCCCCCGCCGCGGCCCTATTTCGGCGAAGAGGACGGGGCGTTCGGCGACGACGACTACAGCCGCGAATGTTCGGACGACGAGGGGATTATCCTCGAAGCGCCGCGCGACCGCGAGATCGCCGAGCGTGTCGTCACCGAGAGCGCGGACCGCGACACGTGGTTCGTCGGCTTTGCGATCGACGCGGGGCTGGTCGACGCAGAAGCAGCGCAAGCCAGTGGCACCACCGATGCGCGCCGCGTCGCGGGGCTGGCCTGGGCGTTCGATCCGCCGCGCCCACCCGACATCGAACCGGAGCCCGAGCCCGAGCCGCAACGGACTGCGCCAGCCGCCGCCGATCCCGA
Organism: Sphingomonas sp. OK281; assembly: GCF_900115295.1. GTDB lineage: Bacteria > Pseudomonadota > Alphaproteobacteria > Sphingomonadales > Sphingomonadaceae > Sphingomonas. Next base: position 144,634 of record NZ_FOVZ01000001.1, read on the forward strand.
TCAGTCGCAAGGCGCGGACGATCCGCCGCTGCGGCTCGCCGGGCCTGCACCCAATTCCCGTATCGGGCGTTCTCCCGCCGTCACTCCTTTACTCGACGGGAACCCCCATGAGCATCTTCAGCAAGATCAAGTCCGCCATCTTTGGTGAGAAGGGTCCGCTCGGCAGCGGTCATTTCGGCACGCCCAAGGCTACACCCGCACCGGCGCCCGCGCCGCAGACCACTGCCGCACAGCCTGCACCGACACCCGCCGCACCGGCGCCCACAGCCCCGGCTCCGCAGGCCGCGCCCGCCCAGGCAGTCGACGTCGAAGCCGTTCTCTCGGGCATCGCCTCGAAGAAGGGATCGGACCTCAACTGGCGCACCTCGATCGTCGACCTGATGAAGCTTCTCGATCTCGATTCGAGCCTCGACAACCGCAAGGAGCTCGCCACCGAGCTCGGCTATACCGGCGCGAAGGACGGCAGCGCGGAGATGAACATGTGGCTGATCAAGGCCGTGATGCGCGAGCTGGAGAAGAACGGCGGCACCGTGCCGGCAAACCTCAAGGATTGACGGTGTTTCGGCGCCGGCAACCAAATCCCGGCGCCGAGCATTGCGGTTGCAGTATCAACCCTCTGAAAGGACACGAAATGCGCGTTGCGATGCTGGGCCTGCTGGCCGCCTCCACCTTGGTTGCCGGCTGCGTCGGCGACGGGGGCAGCCGCTACGGCGTCGACCCGCGCTATCGCTCCTACGACTATAACCGGCCGGATCCCGCCTATGGCAGCTACGACGCCGGCCGCTATTACCGCGACGACCGCCGCTACCGCGAGCGCCGCCTGTCGCGCAACGAACGCGTCTACCGCGGCAACGACGGCCGGTATTATTGCCGCCGCAACGATGGCACCACGGGCTTGATCGTCGGCGGAGTCGCGGGTGGTGTGCTCGGCAACGTCATCGCTCCGGGCGGCTCGGGCCTGCTCGGTACCGTCCTCGGTGCTGCGGGCGGTGCTCTAGCCGGCCGTGCAATCGACCGGTCCAGCAACGAGACCCGCTGCCGTTAAGTCCCTCGACCGGCGTCGAAATATCGGCGCCGGTCGTTTTGAATTCTCGTCGCTACCGGCGCCGCGCGCGAAAATAATATCTGCGGTAATCGGTGCAGTTCTTGACCCATTTTACCGGTAAGATTTGCAATTCGGGCGGTCTTGGCCCATATAGCGCTCAGCTACAGTCGCATATCGACGGTTCTTGGCGCTTTGCGGCACCTTTCTCCTTCTTTCCCTGCTCCGCGGCACGGGTCGCCCGAACGTCGGGTTACTCTCTACTAAGAAGGAGCCACTTCATGGCTATCACCGGAACCGTCAAGTTTTTCAACGCCGACAAGGGCTATGGCTTCATCGCGCCGGATGGCGGCGGCAACGATGCATTCGTGCACATCACCGCGGTTGAGCGCGCCGGCATGCCGACGCTGAACCAGAACCAGCGCGTCACCTACGAGCTCGAGCCCGACAAGCGTGGCAAGCAGTCGGCCGTGAACCTCCAGCCAGCCGATTGATCTCGCTGGCGGATTACGGTCCGCCGACCTGATCTCGGTTGCGATGCGGTGGCCATAACGGTCGCCGCATCACCCCTTTGAAATTTCCCGCAGGAGCGCACCAGCATGGCCGATAATCCAGAATTTTACCGGGCCCGCGCTGATGAAGAGCGTCGCAACGGCGATGCCGCCCTCCTCGACAACGTCCGTGACCGCTGCCGCCGCGCCGAAAAGGCTTGGGACGACATGGCCTCACGCGCCGAACGCACCCAGATCCTCCGCGCCGCCCGCGAAGCCGCCCCTCCCGGTGGCGAACGCATGATGATCGGCACCCCGTCGATGGTCCCCGCAGAGTAAGCGGAATCTCCGAGGTTCGATTTGTTTGAAAGAAAAACCCGGTGCAGCGATGCATCCGGGTTTTTCTTTGTGATCTTTAGACAGAATGGTTCGCGCAGAGGCGCAGAGGCGCAGAGGCGCAGAGAGGGCGGAGCTTCTAGCTGAACCGCAGGTTCCCGAAATCAAATGTGATATCCGCAGCTCAACCCAGAACGCAACACCTCCGCGTCCTCTGCGCCTCTTCGTGAACCAACTTCTTTGTCTAGCAAGTTGGCTGCCAGAAGGCATCCGTTGAACACCCCTGACACAGTACCGTGGAAGTGATCGCGGCGGCCTACTTCAGCGGCTTACCCGAATCCTTCCACCGGTCGAGGATCTGCGATTCTGGTGGAAGCATGTCGGAAACAGCCGGTACTGCCGGTGCCTGAGTAGCGGCCTTGGCCTGCGCAACATTCGCCACCACCGTAGCCGGCACTGGCACGGACACCGCCCCCGCAGTCGCAGCAGCGATCATCTGCGGCGTCGGCGGTGCGATTGGTTGCACGGACATATGCGGCCCAGGCACCGGTTCGCCGCCAGCGTAGCGCTGGTTAAACGCAGCCGAAGTACCCCAATACCCCTTCCACCGATGGAAGAAATGTGCACCGACGACGTCGGTCATCACCATGCTCCGGTTCCAAGCAGGCGTCACGGCATAGGTATGATAGTGCGTCGCCAGCCCGACTGGCGCATAGACATAGCCGGCGAGCGCCATGCCGGCCGCGCGAGCCGCGCGCACCCAGGCGGCGCGCGCCGGCACCCGCGCCATCGCGCCGTCGCACGCGAAGCTGAACTGGCAGCCGGCATGTTCCGAGCCCTGGTACACCACGCCGCATACCGTCCCCGGAAATGCCGGATGCCGCGCACGATTGAGAATGACCTGTGCCACAGCCTGCTGGCCCGCATCGGGTTCCGACGCCGCTTCGTAATAGATCGCGGCAGTCAGGCATTGCAGCGCGCGATCGCGGTCCAGTGCCGATGCGCCGGCCATCGAGAAGGGCCGTGCCGGGACGATACCCGCGTCGAGCGTGGCGTCGGCCGGGATCGGAAGGTTGGGGAGGTCGATGGTTCCCGTAACACCAGCCGCAGGGGCGGCGATCTCCTGCTCGGCCAGCGTAGCGGCGGGGGATGGAACCGTGGCCGGAGAGGCGGCGCTGGCGCGGTCGTTCGCCGCGTTTCGCGCCGACATCGCCCGGAGCGCAGCATGCGCAGAAATTCCGGCGCCGATGATCAGCACCGTGACGACCATCGCCGCCCAGATGCGCTTCATCAGCCGAACCGTCTGCAACCGAACGCGCAACCGCTTACCTCGTACCAGCCCTATCGAGCGTTACTAACGTCCGGCATAGCCGATTTGGCCGGATCGATCGCGCACGGATTCCATCCGTCCCACCGCGGGACGGACAGTCACCGTAGCGCCAATCGCTTACCGTAAGGTTGCAGTGTCCAGCTTCAGCGCAGCTTCGGGAATAACCTCGACGTTCGGATAGGCTTTGCGCAGCGGCTCGATAAACTGCTTGGCGTCGCCCACCACGACGATGCTCGCTGCCTTCGGATCGAGCAAGGCGACCGCCGCGGCCTGCACCGCCGCCGGATCGACCGCGCCGACCGCACCGGTGTAGCGCTGGAGCTCGCCTAGCGGCACGCCGTTCTGGACATAGGCGCCGAGGATACCGGCAACGCCCGACGTCGTCTCGATTCCGCGCCCGAAATTGCCGACCAGCACGGCCTTGCGCGTGTCGAGCTCTGCCGCAGGCACCGGGGACGCCCCCATCCGCGTCATCTCGGCGGCGATCAGCGTCACCACTTCCGCGGCGGTCGGGTTCTTGGTCTGCGTCCGCGCCGCGACCGTGCCCTGCGTCTTCCCCGCATCGAGTCCGCTGCCCGCGCCATAGGCCAGCCCACGTTTGATCCGGATCTCCTGGTTCAACCGCGACGAGAAGCCACCGCCAAGCACCGTGTTGCCGACAGCCAACGGATAATAGCGTGCGTCCGAGCGCGCGATCGCCGGCCGGGCAACCACGACGCCGGCCTGACCCGCTTCGGGCATGTCCACCACAATTACGCGCCGCTTCGGGTACGCGACCTGCGGAGCGTTCGCCGCCGCTGCGCCGCTCGATTTCCAGCTACCGAATTGCGCCTCCGCCAAGGCCTTGGCACGCGCCGCGGTGACATCGCCGACCATGATCAGCGTCGCCTGGCCCGGCTGAAAACTTCGCGCATACGCCGCCGTGATATCGGCCCGCGTGATCGCCTTCAACGATAGCGGCGTGCCCCCGTTCGGCGCGCCATAAGGCGACGCACCAAGCACCGCACGATCCGCAACCAGGCCCGCGACCTGCGCCGGGTCCTTCAACGCCAGCGTCACCGCGTCGACCTGTTGAGTCCGCGCGCGTTCGATCTCCTCGGGCGCAAAGGCCGGATTGATCGCGACGTCGGCGAGGATAGCCATCGCGGGCGCAAGCTGGTCCGACTTCACAGTCACGTCTACCGCTGCGCCATCGCTGCCAGCCGAACTGCCGATCGATCCGCCAAGTCCCTCGACCGCGCGCGCGATCTGTGTCGCCGACCGCGTCTTCGTACCCTTGGTGAGCAGTTCCGCCGACAGGCTGCTGACGCCGGCGCGGTTCGCGGGATCGGTCGCCGCACCACCAGCCGTCACCAGATACGCGGTGACGATTGGCAGGTCATGCCGCTCGACGGTCACCAGCCGCATGCCGTTGGCCAGCCGTACCTCCACCGGCTGCGGGATCGTCGGCGATACCGGTGCGCTCGGCGCAGGCGGCTGGACACGCTGGCCTTCGGGCGCAGGCGTCACGATCTCGATATTCGCCGGCGCCTTCAGGTCCGCGACCTGCACCGTCGGCGCAATCGTGATCGTATCGGCGATACCGCCCGCAGGCTTTGCCGCGATCGGCATGTACCGGATCGTCGCTGACTGGTTGTCGCCAAGATATTTCCGCGCGACACGCTGGATATCCGCCGCCGTCACCCGCGAGATCGCCGCCAACTGCTTGTCAGCCGCCCGCGGATCACCGTCGATCAGCACCGCCGCAGCCAGAGTGCTCGCCTTGCCCTCGGCGGTCTCGCGCGACTGGATCGACTGAGTCAGGATTTCGTTCTTCGCCTCGGCGAGCTCAGCCGCGGTCACCGGCGCATCGCGGAACCGGGCGATCTCGCGCTTCAACGCAGCTTCACCGGCCTCGACCGTCTTGCCGCTTGCGAGGATCGCGTAGACAACCATGTTGCCGGTCGCTTGCTTTGTATCGAGGAACGCCTCGGCCGACTGCGCAAGCTGGTCGCGGTACACGACGCTCTCGTACAGGCGTGAACTCTCGCCGGTCGCCAGCACTGCCTTCAACACCATCAGCGCAGGGATATCCGCGTCGCGGTCCGGCGGCAGGTGATAGCTGACCAGCACGGCGGGAAGCGGCGTGTTCGGCTCGTACACGGTCCGCTTCACCGCCGCCGTTCGCGCGGGCTCGGCAACCGTCACGCGCGGGATGGCAGCGGAAGGCTTCTTGATGCCCGCGAAATACTGGTCGACCCAGTTGTTCAACTGCGCCGGATCGAAGTTACCCGACACGACCAGAATCGCATTGTCCGGCCGATAATAGGTCGCGTGGAAGGCGCGGACGTCGTCGATCCCGGCGGCTTCCAGATTCTCCAGGCTGCCGATCGTCCCGCGCGCATAGGGGTGCGCGGAATACGCGAGCGCCGGATAATAGAGTGAAAACAGCTTGCCGTACGGCCGCGACAGCGTGCTCTGGCGAAGTTCCTCCTTCACCACGTCACGCTCCGACCCGAAGCTCTTGGGCTCGACGACGAGGCTAGCCATCCGGTCGGCCTCCGCGAACAACAGCCGCTGGAGGTGGTTGGCCGGAATTACCTCGTAATAATTGGTATAGTCGTCATTGGTCGACGCATTGTTGTAGCCGCCGACATCCTCGGTCAGCCGATCCATCTGCTCCGACACCAGGTTGCGCGTCGACTTGAACATCAGGTGCTCGAACATGTGCGCGAACCCGGACTTGCCCTTGGGGTCGTCCTTTGATCCGACATCGTACCACACCTGCACCGACACATTGGGCGTACCGGTATCGCGGATCGCATAGACGCGCAGGCCATTCGGCAGGGTGCGCTCGGTATAGGCGATCGGCTTTACCGAAACCTGCGTTGGGACAGGTGCGGTCTGCGCCACCCCCGCTACGGGAAGACATGCTGCGGTCAGCAGCAACGCGGAGCGGAAGAGGCGCATGAAGATCCTTACTTGTTGCGGTTCGCGAACAGCACCGCGCCGGCGATCGCCGCGGAGCCGATGCCGACACCCAGGCCGATCTTCGCGAGCGGCCAGCTCTTCGCCTTCGCGGCGGCGTTATGCGCGGCGGCTTCGGCCTGCAGCTTTGCTTCCTTGGCGGCGGCGAGGATTTCGTTCGGGGTGTCGCTGTCGATCTTGATGGTCACTTGGGCTCTCCTTCACTCTTCCGCGCATACATCGCGCGGAAATCATTCGCGAACTGCGTCAGCGTCCCCGAGGCGATCGCCGCCCGCAGATCCGCCATCAGCGCTTCGTAGAACCAGATGTTATGCTCCGTCATGAGCATTGCGCCAAGCATTTCGCCCGACCGGACCAGATGATGCAGGTACGCCCGACCCCAGGTCGCGCAGACCGGGCAGGGACAGGCCGGATCGAGCGGCCCCATGTCCTCGGCGAACTTAGCATTACGGATGTTGATCGGCCCGGTGCGCGTAAAGGCTTGGCCGGTGCGACCAGACCGCGTGGGCATCACGCAATCGAACATGTCGATCCCCCGCTCGACCGCGCCGACGATATCGTCGGGCTTGCCGACCCCCATCAGGTAGCGCGGCTTCTCGACCGGCAACTGGCCCGGCGCGAAGTCGAGGCAGCCGAACATCGCCTCTTGGCCTTCGCCGACCGCCAACCCGCCAACCGCATAGCCGTCGAAGCCGATATCGATCAGCGCATCCGCTGACGACTTTCGAAAGCCCTCGTTCAGCGCACCCTGCTGGATCCCGAAGATCGCGTTGTTCTCGGCATGCTTTTCGCCGGCATCGAACGCCGCGCGCGACCGCTTCGCCCAGCGCATCGATCGCTCCATCGCTGCCGCCTGCACCTCGCGCGTCGAGGTCGTCGGCACCAGTTCGTCGAACGCCATGACGATGTTCGAACCGAGCAGCCGCTGGATCTCGATCGACCGCTCGGGGCTCAGCAGGTGTCGCGTGCCGTCGAGATGTGACTTGAACGAGACGCCTTCTTCGGAGCGCTTCGTCAGGTCCGCGAGGCTCATAACCTGATAGCCGCCGGAGTCGGTGAGGATCGGCTTCGACCAGCCCGAAAACGCATGCAGCCCGCCGAGCCGTGCGACTCGCTCGGCGCCGGGCCGCAGCATCAGGTGATAAGTATTGCCGAGTATGATATCCGCGCCCGCACCGACCACATCGGCGGGCTTCATCCCCTTGACGGTCGCGGCGGTGCCGACCGGCATGAATGCCGGCGTGCGGATGTCGCCGCGCTGCATCGCGATGACGCCCGTGCGCGCCTTGCCGTCGGTGGCGGAGATCGTGAAGTCGAAGCGGGGGCGGGTCATGGTATCAACGTTTCTTGCGGATGCCGTAGCGATCGCCGGCCGGCGCACCGCGGATGGTGATGAGTTCGGCGCGGGTCAGCACGCCGTCCTTGTCGCGGTCGAACCGCGTGAAGAATTGCGCGAACCGCGCCTGGAGTTCGGCGAGCGTGATCCGGTTGTCGCCGTCGCGATCGACTTCGAACGGGCTCGGCAACGCGTTTCGATCGCCGAGCCACGCCTGCGCCCAGTCGGCAAAGGCAATGTATCCGATCGATCCGGTCGCAGCGCCCTCGGCGGTGGCATAGCTCCGCGCGACGCACGCGGTCAGTTCGCTTTGCGTGACGCGGCCATCGCCGTTCGCGTCGCATGCGGCAATGAACAGCGCGGCAGGCTCGGCGAAGATCGTCGCGGGCGGCTGTGGCGTACCTGCAGGCGGCGGTGAAGCGACGATGGCCTGAAGCAAAGCGAGAGCGAGCAGCATGCCGCCCGTCATGGCAGCAGAAGCGAGGCGTCGCCATAGCTGTAGAAGCGATACTTCTCAGCGATCGCATGTGCATAGGCCGCCTGCATCCGCTTGCGCCCCATCAGCGCCGACACCAGCATGAACAACGTCGAGCGCGGCAGGTGAAAATTGGTCATCAAGCCGTCGATGCCGCGGAACCGGTATCCCGGCGTGATGAAGATCGCAGTGTCGCCGTCGAAGGGGCGGATTACGTCGTCCTCACCGGTCGCGCTCTCGATCAGCCGCAACGACGTCGTCCCGACCGCGATCACACGACCACCGTTCGCGCGCACCGCGTTCAACCGGTCGGCGGTGGCGGCATCGATCCGGCCCCACTCAGCGTGCATCTTGTGCTCGGTCGTATCGGTCGCCTTGACCGGCAGAAACGTGCCCGCGCCGACATGCAGCGTCAGCGTCGCATGCTCGATCCCCGCAGCCTCGAGCGCCGCCATTAACTTCGGCGTGAAGTGCAACGCTGCCGTCGGCGCCGCGACCGCACCCGGCTCGGACGCGAACATCGTCTGGTAATCGTCCGCATCGCGGGCGTCGGTCGGGCGCTTGCCAGCGATATACGGGGGCAGGGGCATGTGGCCCGCGCGCTCCAGCAGCAGTTCGACCGGTTCGTCGCCCGCGAACACCAGCGCGTAACTGCCGTCGTCCTCGCGATCGACCGCCGCTGCGCTGACGCCGTTGCCGAACTCGATCACGTCGCCGTCGTGTAGTCGCCGTGCGTTGCGAATGAACGCGCGCCAGCGCCGCGGCCCCTCGCGCTTGTGCAAGGTCGCGCCGATCTTGGCGTCGCCCCGCCGCCCGTCGAGCTGCGCGGGGATCACGCGCGTATCGTTGAACACGAGCATGTCGCCGCGCCGCAGCAGCGATGGCAGGTCCGACACGCCCGCATCGCGGGTCGCGTCACCTTCGAGCACCAGCATCCGTGCAGCATCGCGCGGCGCCGCGGGGCGGAGCGCGATATTGTCGGTCGGCAGGTCGAAGTCGAAAAGGTCGACGTTCAACGTGGAGTCACTTCTTTGCAGGAGCCTTCTTTACCGGCGCCTTGCGAACGGCCGGCGCGAGCTTTGGCTTGGCGGCGTTCGGCCCCGAAGCCGTACCCGGCAACGTCACCGGTGCACCGAGCGCGGGGGCAGGCGGCCCAGCCATATACGCCGGAGGATTATCCGCCGCGATATAGGCGTGGACGATCCGCGACGGGTTCGCCGGTGGCTCGCCACGCTCGATCGCGTCGACATACTGCATCCCGTCGAGCACGCGACCGAACACGGTGTATTTCTTGTCGAGGCTCAGCCGCGGCTGGAAGACGATGAAGAACTGGCTGTTGGCGCTGTCCTCCTTGTCCGACCGCGCCGCCGATACGGCACCGCGGACGTGCGGCAGGTAGTTGAACTCCGCCTTCACGTCGGGCAGCGTCGAGCCACCGGTGCCGTCGCCCTTGGGATCGCCGCCCTGCGCCATGAACCCGTCGATCACGCGGTGGAACGCGAGCCCGTCATAGAAATGCTGGCGGGTGAGCGTCTTGATCCGCTCGACCATCAGCGGCGCGACGTCGGGCCGCAGCCAGATCGTCACGCGCCCGCCGGTCGACAGATCCAGCAGCAACAAATTCTGCGTGTCGGTCGTCAACGGCGGCGTCTTGCGCTCCTCGGCGACCACGACGTCCTTCTTCTTCTGCGCTGCATCCGCCGGCACCGTGACCAGGCACCCGAGCAACGCGAACATTCCGACGAAAAAGCGCATCAAATTCCCACTCGAAAGAGGCCCGGCGCAACCAGGCTGCCGCCACTTAGAGCAAATCCCCGCTTGCGCCAATCTGAACGTGAGGGGGGATCACTGCTCCCTCCCTGGAAGGGAAGGGCTGTGAATGGGTAGGCCCGCTTGAACCACGACCGTTCGATCAGGCGGAACCCTACCCACCCCCAACCCCTGCCTTCCAGGGATGGGCGAAGGAACTCAGCTTCCCTTGCGGCCCATCTTCTCGACCCGCGCAACCACCTCTTCGCGCACGGATTCCGGCACGAACTTAGCAATATTCCCGCCGTACAGCGCGATTTCCTTCACCAGCCGGCTCGCGATCGGCTGCAACGCGACATCGGCCATCAGGAATACCGTCTCGACGCGCGGATTGATCTGCTGGTTCATCCCCGCCATCTGATACTCGTATTCGAAATCGGCGACCGCGCGCAGGCCGCGGACGATCACTTTCGCGCCTTGCCGCTCGGCGAAGTCCATCAGCAGCGAATCGAATGCGACCACCTCGATATCGCCACCGATCCCGGCGACCTCGCGTCGCACCGTCGCCATCCGTTCCTCGATCGTGAACATCGGCGACTTGGACGGATTGGTCGTCACCCCGATTACCAGCCGGTCGACCAGCTTCGCGCCCCGCCGGATGATGTCCATATGACCCAGGGTGACGGGATCGAAGGTCCCGGGATAAACCCCAATCCGTGCCGTCATGCCGATCTCCCCGGTTGTAGTTCTAGCGGTCGCGCTCGAGCACGAAGCGGGCGATATCCCGCAACAGGTCGGCTTCCTTGCCATAGCTGTGCAGATGCGCGACCGCCTGGTCGACCAGCATCCGTGCCTGTTCGCGCGCACGCTCGGGCCCGAGCAGCGACAGGAACGTCTCCTTGCCCGCGACCTCGTCCTTGCGCAGCGACTTGCCCACCACGGCCTCGTCGCCCTCGGCATCGAGCAGGTCGTCGGCGATCTGAAACGCGAGCCCGAGATCATGCGCATAGCCGCGCAAGCCCACGCGACCTTCCGGCGGTAAGCGCCCCAGGATCGCCCCGGCCTCGACCGATGCCGAGATCAACGCACCCGTCTTCATCTGCTGCAACCGCGTGACCGTGTTGAGGTCGAAGCGCGTATTCTCGGCCTCGATATCCATCTTCTGGCCACCGGCCATACCGTTGGGCCCAGACGCGCGCGCGAGGTCCATCACCAGTTCGATCCGCACGAACGGATCGGCATGCGTCGCCGGATCGGCCAGGATCTCGAACGCCATCGCGTGCAGGCAGTCGCCCGCCAGGATCGCCGTCGCCTCGTCGAACACCTTGTGCACGGTCGGCTTGCCGCGCCGCATGTCGTCGTCGTCCATCGACGGCAGGTCGTCGTGGATCAGCGAATAGACGTGGATCGCCTCGATCGCCGTCGCCGCCCGTGCGGAGCATTCGCGCGCCACGTCGAACAGGTTGGCGGTCGCGAACACGAGCAAGGGCCGCAGCCGCTTGCCGCCGCCGATCGCCGCATGCCGCATCGCGCGGTACAGGTCGCCGCGCGGATCGTCCGGAATGGTCAGCAGCTGGTCGAATTGCCGATCGATCTCGGCCGAGACCTCGGCAAGCGCGGCATCGAGCGTGACGGGCATCCCGCTCACCGCGTCAGCCCGCCGCGAACGGGCGGACGCCGGCAGGCTTGCCGTCGCCGTCGAGCCGGATCGCCTCGATCCGCGCCTGCGCCGCATCGAGCCGGTCGGCGCAACGCTGGCGCAGCTTGTTGCCGCGCTCGTACAACTCGATCGCCTGCTGGAGCGGCGTGTCGCCACTTTCCAGCTTCCCGACGATAAGCTCGAGTTCCTTCAATGCATCCTCGAACGCGAGGTCTTCGATCGGCGTGTCCATGGCCGCCGCTATGGCGCAGGCACGCGACGAGGGTCAAGGATCGACCGACCCCCGGCACGCGGCGTACGAATGAACGACGTGTCGAGGCTCACGCGGCCAAGGGTAACACGCCGGCATCGCGCGATCGGTTGCGTCCGGCGCCCTTCGCCGCGAACAATGCACGGTCGGCGCCGCGGTACAGCGCCTTCCAGTCCGTTTCGCGCAACAGCGGCCCGGTGCAACAGCCGATGCTGGCGGTCACCGCGATGTCGAACGGCATTCGCTGGCTGCGCAGTCGTTCCAGTATGAGGTCGGGCGGGATAGGCGTCGCGGCATCCATCAGGATCGCGAACTCCTCGCCACCGATTCGCGCCACCAGCGCGCCGGGGGGCACCGCATTGCGCAGCGCGCGCGCGATCACGCGAAGCACTTCGTCGCCGCCGTCGTGGCCGATCGTGTCGTTGACGCGCTTGAAGTGATCGACATCTGCGATCAGCAGGAGTTGATCGCCCGGCCGCCCGATGGCCCGGTTCAGGAATGCCCGTCGATTGAGCAGCCCTGTGAGCGGTTCGGTATCGGCCAGCAACTGCGCCGCCATCTCCTGCAGTCGCGCCTCGTCGCGCTCGAGGCTCAACAGCCGGATCCGGTATGCGATCGCCAGACTCGACAGCAACGCCTCCAGCATCATCGACACCATCGTCGAATTGTCGATCCAGAAGCTCCACGACATGAACCCCAGCGCGTTCACGACCCGAAGGCTCGCAAAGATGATCGGCACGCCCCAGGCCAGGGTGAACATCCACAGATAGCTGCTGCGCACCCCCCATGCCCGGTACAGGATCGCAGGCACCAGCGCGATCAGCGGCAGGTAGCCGAGTGACAAGAGGCGATCGAGCCAGAAGATTTGCCAGGGGGCCAGCAGCACGAAGCCGATGCTCGTCGTCGCCAGGATCGTCAGCGCCGCCGTGGTCGCCGGCCGCAACCAGCCTTCGAAGACGGCGCGCTCGAAAAAGGCCCGTGCAAACACCAACGCCATGCTCGCACAGATGGCGAGCAGCACGACGTTGATCCGCAGCCGGACATTGTTGTCCAGGCCCGGCACCATTTGACCAAGCGCGGCCGACGACGAGAACGCATAGCCGAGCAGGCACAGGACGAGCAGGCAATAGACCGGCTGGAACGCCTGGCGGAGCGCGCCCCACAACGCGAGATTGTAGACAATCAGCGCAATCGCCATGCCGCCGAAGCTGGCATAGAGCGCGGCGAGCAGGATCTCGCTTTCCGCCGCCTGTTGTTCGGTGGCGAGCGTCGCTCCGAGTACGACCCCGCGAAGGTTGGCCGCGCCCTCGACATGCCAGAGCAGGCGGACGGGTGGGGCTTCGTGTTGCGGCAGCGCCAGTGACAGCGTCGCGCCAAGCTTGAGATGGCGGCCCGCAGTGCGACTGGTAAACCCGGTCTGGCGAATCGCGCCGTCCGCATACAGAACGTACAGCGTGACGCGGTCCTGCCAGACGCTGGCGGCGCGCGCGCTGAGCTTCGGTGTGCTCGCCACGTCCACTGGCAGTCGCTGCGACATGATCCAGAAATCGCCCGCGCCATAGCGGGATTGCGGCGTCGTGCAGTCGAACCGCGAGGGCGTCCGGAACAGGTCGTCCGCCCGCAATCCAGGGGTCGCGGGCAGCAGGCAAACCGACAGCGCGCGCCCGGCCAGTGCATCGGCAGGCGATGCACCCATCATCGCCAGCGCCATCAGGACGACGCCGATCAGCCAGTGTAGGCAGAACCTGGATCTCATGCGGTACAGTTAAGGCGCCTTCGAAAATTAAACGTAAAGAAGGCGATCTGTAAAACGTCCAATAGGCATAACCGCACGCTGCCACAGGTTAGGATTGTGTCGCGTAACATGGGTTCGGACGCACGCGAGCAGCGGTGCCGGCGAAAAGGGCAATGTCGGTAGAGCCCTACAAGCGGCGGCGCGGTCTGCGCGCTTTGCTTGCCGCGATCCTTCCAGTCACGTAGACCGCTATCAATACCAATCAGATACCGGAGGCCGGAATGACGCGCAAAATGGTGAATTTCGTCGGCCTGTCCTCTGTGCTCATCGCGGTATCGGGCGTAGCCGGACCCGGCGTCGCACCGGCATGGGCTGGAGCGCCGAAACGGCCGGCGATCTTTCCCGCTCCGGTGTTGATCGATCTCGGATCGGCGCAATTCCGCCTCGGCACGTCGGCGGTACTCGTCGTTGCCGGCGGCACCGACCCCGACACGGTCGCGCGTGTCCGCAACGTCCTGCGGTCAGCCGGGGTAGCCGAAATAACGATGGCGAAGCGCGTACCGTCGTCGCCCGACAGGCTTCATGTCGTCGTTGGCACTGGCGACGCCGCGGTGGTTCGCGAGGCACTGGCGGCCAGCCACGCATCGATCGACGATCATGCCGAGGGGTATACGATCGCGAGCATCGCCCGCGGCGACAGCGGTGTCGTCACGTTGGCCGGCCACGACGCAGACGGACTGTTTCATGCCGTACAGACGTTTGGACAATTGGCCGCGCGAGGCGACATTCCCGCTCTCGTCATCCAGGATCATCCGGCGATGCCGATCCGCGGTACGATCGAAGGATTCTACGGCGCGCCCTGGTCGATGGCGGATCGCGCGAAGCACCTCGATTTCCTCGCCACGGTGAAGGCGAACACCTATGTTTACAGCCCCAAGGACGATCCTTATGCGCGGGACCGGTGGCGGGAGGCCTATCCGGCCGCGACACTGGCATCGCTGAAGGCGTTGGCGGGAACGGCGCGGCGCAATCATATCGATTTCGTCTACGCCGTATCCCCAGGGCCATCGGTATGCTTTTCCGATCCCGCGGATATCACGGCGATGGAGCGCAAGTTCGACGCCATGCGCGCGATCGGGGTAGGCAGTTTCTACGTCGCGCTCGACGACATCGAATATACCAAGTGGAACTGCGAGAAGGACAAGGCGGCTTTTGGTCCGTCGGGCGCGGAGGCGGCGGGCGTCGCGCAGGCGCGCTTGCTGAACGCGGTACAGGCAAGCCTTTCCGCCAAGGATCCTGCCGCGCGGCCTCTGATCATGGTGCCGACCGAATATTACGATGCAAAGGAAACGCCGTACAAGGCGGCTTTGCGCAAGCATCTGGATCCCCGCATCGTGGTCCAGTGGACCGGCACCGATGTCGTGCCTCCGGCGATCTCGATCCCCGACGCCCGCGCCGCGACCAAGGCGTTCGGTCGCAAGACGCTGCTGTGGGACAATTATCCGGTCAATGATTACGCGCAGACGACCGGTCGGCTCCTGCTTGCCCCCTATATCCGGCGCGAAGCCGGCTTGTCGGGCGAACTCACCGGGATCTTGTCCAACCCGATGAACCAGGAAGTGCCGAGTCGCGTCGCGGTCACCGGCGTGGCCGCGTTCGGCTGGAACGACACGGGCTATGATGCCGAGCGAACCTGGCATGCCGCGGCCCGCGCGCTGGCGGGTGGTGACGAAGGGGCCACGGGCGCCTTGCTGACCTTCTTCGACACGCAGCACATGGCACCGACCTTTGGCAGCCAACCCTGGCAGGATCAGGCACCGCGGCTGAAGGCGATGCTCGATCACGTCCGCGAGGCCATTGCGGACGGCGACGATATCGCGCGACAGACGGCACTCGCGGAACTCGGCAGGTACGCCGCCGGGTTCGCCGCTGCGCCGGATATCATCCGGTCGGGTACGGTCGATGCGGGGTTTGCCGCTCAGTCTCGCCCTTGGCTGGACGCGATGCAGCTATGGGGGCGTGCGCTTCAGCTGACCGTCGCAGGTCTCGAAGCCGTCGATCGGGACAGTCCCGCCGCGGTCGGCTATTTTGCGGATGCGAAACGGCGCGCAGCCGAAGCGGCGGCCGTCCAGAGCATACCCGGCGCCACCCGCTTCGATGGCCCGATCAAGATCGCCGATGGCGTGCTGGATCGGTTCGTCGTCGATGCCCCTACGCTCATGACGGTTCCGCAGCGCGGCGAACCCGAGGCCAGGTAACGATCACGACGCCGAGCCGGGTATCGCGTCCACCACGGACAATAAAAAACCGGCCGGGAATGCCCCGGCCGGTTTTTTCTTAGACGAATCTCATCAGCGACTCAGCTGGCGTCGACCGTCTCGGTCTTGCCCTTCTTCTTGGGCTTCTTCGGCGCGGCGGGCTCGATCGCGAACGACAGCGCGCCGTCCTTCATCTTAACCGTCACCTCGCCGCCGTGGACCAGCTTGCCGAACAGCAGTTCCTCGGCGAGCGGCTGCTTGATCTTCTCCTGTATCAGGCGACCCATCGGCCGTGCGCCGTACAGCTTGTCATAGCCCTTGGTCGTGAGCCACGCCTTCGACTCGTCGTCGAGGACGATGTGCACGCCGCGGTCCGCCAACTGCAATTCGAGCTGGAGGATGAACTTGTCCACCACCCGAGCCACCACTTCGGTTGGCAGGTACCCGAACGGCACCACCGCATCGAGACGGTTGCGGAATTCCGGCGTGAACATCTTCGTCACGGCCACCTCGTCCTCGCCCTCGCGCGACAAATTGCCGAAGCCGACCGTCTCGCGCGCCATGTCGCTGGCACCCGCATTGGTCGTCATGATCAGGATGACGTTGCGGAAATCGACCGACTTGCCATGCTGGTCGGTCAGCCGCCCGTTATCCATCACCTGCAACAGGATGTTGAACAGGTCCGGATGCGCCTTCTCGATCTCATCGAGCAACAGGACGCAGTGTGGATTCTGATCGATCGCATCGGTCAGCAGGCCACCCTGGTCGAACCCGACATAGCCCGGAGGCGCACCGATCAGACGGCTGACCGAATGCCGCTCCATATATTCGGACATATCGAACCGCTGGAGCGGAATGCCCAAGATCGTCGAGAGCTGCTTGGCGACTTCGGTCTTGCCGACACCCGTAGGCCCGGTGAACAGATAGTTGCCGATCGGCTTCTCGGGCTCGCGCAAACCCGCCCGCGCCAGCTTGATCGCCGAGCTGAGCTTCTCGATCGCCGCATTCTGACCGAACACCACGCGCTTCAGATCCGTCTCGAGCGTGGCCAGAGCCAGCTTGTCGTCGGTTGAGACCGACTTTGGCGGGATGCGGGCCATCGTCGCGATGACCTGCTCGATCTCCTTGGGCGTGATCGTCTTCTTGCGCTTGTTCGGCGGCACCAGCATCTGCATCGCGCCGACTTCGTCGATCACGTCGATCGCCTTGTCCGGCAGCTTCCGATCGTTGATGTACCGAGCCGACAGCTCGACCGCCGACTTGATCGCATCGGGCGTGTACTTGACGTTGTGGTGATCCTCGAACGCCGAGCGCAGGCCAGCGAGGATCTTGATGGTATCCTCGATCGTGGGCTCGTTCACGTCGATCTTCTGGAAGCGCCGCAGCAACGCGCGGTCCTTCTCGAAGTGATTGCGGAACTCCTTGTACGTCGTCGAACCGATGCAACGAATGGTGCCGCCCGACAAAGCCGGCTTGAGCAGGTTCGAAGCATCCATCGCGCCGCCGCTCGTCGCGCCAGCACCGATCACGGTGTGGATCTCGTCGATGAACAGCACGGCATCAGGTAGCTTCTCGAGCTCGTTGACGACCGCCTTCAAGCGCTCCTCGAAGTCACCACGATACCGCGTACCCGCCAGCAACGCGCCCATGTCGAGCGAGTAGATGACAGCAGGCAACAGTACGTCGGGAACGTCGCCCTCGACGATCTTCCGCGCCAGGCCCTCGGCGATAGCGGTCTTCCCGACGCCGGGATCGCCCACATACAGCGGGTTGTTCTTCGACCGGCGGCACAGGATCTGGATCGTGCGATCCACCTCCGGCCCGCGCCCGATCAGGGGATCGACCTTGCCGTTCTTGGCCTTCTCGTTGAGGTCGACCGTGAATTGCTTGAGCGCGCTTTCCGTCTTGCCCTTCTCCTGTCCCTTGGCCGGCTTCTCGTCGTCCGCACCCTTTGGCGTGGATGCTTCGGTCGCCTGCTGCCCGCCCTTGCCGACACCGTGGCTGATGAAGCTGACCGCATCGAGGCGGCTCATGTCCTGCTGCTGCAGGAAGTAGACGGCATAGCTCTCGCGCTCGCTGAACAAGGCGACGAGCACGTTGGCGCCAGTCACTTCGTCGCGGCCCGAGGACTGGACGTGGAGGATCGCGCGCTGGACGACGCGCTGGAACCCGCTGGTAGGTGAGGGGTCGGTCGCTGCATCGACCTTCAACGCATCGAGTTCGCTGTCGAGGTAATGCGAGACGGTGTTCTTCAGATCGCCGATCTCGACATTGCACGCGGTCATGACCTTCGACGCATGTTCGTCGTCGATCAGCGCGAGCAGCAGATGCTCCAGCGTCGCATATTCGTGACGCCGGGACGATGCCGCCTCGAGCGCTTTGTGCAGCGTGGTCTCGAGGGCGGGTGCAAATGATGGCATTTACAATACTCCTGTCGGGCCGCGAGAACGCGAGCCCTTTGCCACTATGTCGGAACTGATATCGGTCGCATCAAGCACTTGAACCCGGCCTCGTCCGTTCCTGCGCTGCCTAAATGCGACGCTTGTGGAGGCGGGCAGCGCGATCACCGCCTGAACAGGTCGTCGGCGCTGGCGCGGTGACTGACTGCGCGGTCCTTCTTCAACTGGCAGCGCGCGATCTCGCCTTGCAGAACGGTGATCCGCGCATCGAGTTCGGCGACCGACAACGGATCGAGGTCCTGTCGCACCAGTGCGTCCAGCAGGTCGTCGGGACGGGAGGGGGTGTCTTCCAGTTCCATAAGATCTGTAACGTTGACCCGCACCAGAGTGATGTCAATAAGGCGCGGAAATCTAAAGGGACGTGACGAGCGATGACCGCGATACCCGAAAACCAATCCAGTAACTTAGGTGTACCCGACGTCATGAAGGCGATCGATCCGGAACAGCCCGGCGGTCCCGAAGTCCTGGTTCTGGTCGACCGTCCCGTGCCCAGGCCGGGGCACGGGGAGGTGCTCGTCAAGGTCGCCGCGGCCGGCGTGAATCGCCCCGAGGTCATGCAGCGCCAGGGCAAGTATCCGCCGCCGCCGGGGGCGCCCTCAATCCTCGGCATGGAGATTTCCGGCACGATCGTCGCGGTCGGCGAGGGCGTCGGCGACGAACAGGTCGGCCAGCTCGTCTGCGCGCTGATCTCCGGTGGTGCCTATGCGGAATACGCGGTCGCGCCGTTCGGCCAGTGCCTGCCCGTCCCCCAGGCGCTGACGATGGTCGAGGCGGCGGCGATGCCCGAGACGCTCTTCACCGTCTGGACCAACCTCTTCGAGCGCGCCTACGCGATGGAAGGCGATACGGTCCTCGTTCACGGCGGCACTTCGGGCATCGGCACGATGGCGATCGGCCTGTGCAACGTGTTCGGCATCGACATCATCGTCACCGCCGGCTCGAAGGCGAAGTGCGAAGCCGCGCTGAGCCTCGGGGCGACCCACGCGATCGACTACAAGTCGGAGGATTTCGTCGAGCGCGTGAAGCAGATCACCGGCGGCAAGGGCGTCGCCGCGGTGCTCGACATGGTCGGCGGCGACTACGTCCCGCGCAATCTCCAATGCTTGGCGGAAGACGGCCGCCACGTGTCGATCGCGGTCCAGGGCGGCATGATGGCGACCGTCCCCCTGTTCGAGATCATGCGCCGCCGCTTGACGCTGACCGGTTCCACGCTCC
Organism: Sphingomonas sp. OK281; assembly: GCF_900115295.1. GTDB lineage: Bacteria > Pseudomonadota > Alphaproteobacteria > Sphingomonadales > Sphingomonadaceae > Sphingomonas. The sequence goes on from NZ_FOVZ01000001.1 coordinate 163,937, forward strand.
GCCCGCGTGACACCGCGTTCAAGTCGCTGGTCGCAGACGAACTCGCACGGACGGTGTGGCCACACGTCGAGGCCGGGAAGCTGAAGCCAGTGATCGACCGCGTGTTTGCCTTCGCAGATGCACCGGCAGCACACACGCGGATGGAAGCAGGCGACCACGTCGGGAAGATCGTCCTGACGATGGAGTGAGGGGAGGGGCAAACGGCCACCACCCCCACTACCTCACCCCGGCGAAGGCCGGGGCCCAGTCGGGGACGCTAAGCAAGGGAGCGGCGCGCTTCGTTATTGCCACCTCTCCAACTGGGCCCCGGCCTCCGCCGGGGTGAGGCCTCACAGCGCTACCCGACCCAAAACTTGTTCTCCCGCGAAGGCGGGTGCCCAGTCTGGATCCCCGCCTTCACGGGGAAACATGCTGACCTTGTTCCGGCTATAAACACGACAGATCCGCTGACTTAGAACAGTCACCGGACTGCGACCACCGTGTAACAATACTCGCCTAATACTCGCGACAAGGATAGTTTTGCGGGGGCAGGCTCATGAACGCCATTACGACGTTTTCGCCATCTAGCTTCGTTGGCGCCGACATCACCGATATCGCCGACTTCATCCATTCCCGGCCCGCCGTACCAGAGCCGGTCGTCGAGCGGCGGCAGTACCGCACGATCTGGATCTCCGACGTCCATCTCGGCACGCGCGGCTGCAACGCCGGGATGCTCAACGACTTCCTCGATCACGTCGACAGCGAGACGATGTACCTCGTCGGCGACATGATCGACGGCTGGCGGCTCAAGAAGAAATTCTACTGGCCTGCCGCGCACAACGACGTGATCTGGCGCCTGCTCAAGCGCGCCAAGCGCGGCACCCGCGTCGTCTACATTCCCGGCAATCACGACGAGGTGTTCCGCCAATATTCGGGGCTCGACCTGGGCGGCATCTCGATCCGTCGCAACGCGATCCACGAGACGGCGGACGGGCGCCGCCTGCTGGTCCTCCACGGCGACGAGTTCGACGCGATCACGCTCGCGCATCGCTGGGTCGCGCACATCGGCGACGCCGCCTACACGATGCTGATGGGCCTCAACCGCTGGGTCAACGCCGCGCGTCGCCGGATGGGCATGCCCTATTGGTCGCTGTCGAAGCACGCCAAGGCCAAGGTCAAGAACGCAGTCGCCTTCATCTCGCACTTCGAGGAAGTCGTCGCGCACGCGGCCGGCGTCCGCGGCGTCGAAGGTGTCGTCTGCGGCCACATCCACACCGCCGAAATGCGCGAGATCGCCGGCATCGCCTATTACAACGACGGCGACTGGGTCGAAGGTTGCACGGCGCTGGTCGAGCATTTCGACGGCCGAATGGAGCTCCTCCACTGGGGCGACGAAATCGCCGCCCGCGAGAAGGACAAGGTCGTCACCTTAGCCGCCTGACTCAAACCCCTCTCCCCCGCAGGGGAGAGGGAAAGCCGCGCAGCGGCGAGGGTGAGGGCACGGTCCCCGACGGCGTTCAGCGCGTGCCCTCACCCTCCCACCGCAAGTGCGGCGGGCCCCTCCCTCTCCCCATGGGAGAGGGGCAAAATGGAGATAAGCCGATGCGTATCGCGATCGTCACGGACGCCTGGAGCCCGCAAGTAAACGGCGTCGTCCGCACCCTCCAGTCGGTCCAGCGCGAGCTCGAATCCGTCGGCCACGAGGTCCTGGTAGTCTCCCCCGAACGCTTCGCCTCGATGCCATGCCCGACCTACCCCGAGATCCGCCTAGCCTTCGCGCGTTCGGGTGCCGTCGGCCGCATGCTCGCCGCCTTCGGCGCCGACGCGATCCACCTCGCCACCGAAGGACCGGTCTGCCTAGCCGCCCGCAACTGGTGCCTCGCCCGCGCGCTACCGTTCACCAGCGCGTATCACACGCAATTCCCCGACTATATCGCCGCTCGCACCGGCGCGAACCCCGACTGGATCTGGCGCTACATCCGCTGGTTCCATCGCCCCGCCCAATCGATCCTGGTCTCCACGCCCTCGGTCGCGGCAACGCTCGCCGCCCAAGGCCTGCACCAGGTCCGCGAATGGGGCAGGGGCGTCGACTTCGCGCAGTTCGGCCTCGACGGCGCGCGCGATCCCGAGATGGCAGCGCTGCCCGGCCCGATCCTCCTCTATGTCGGGCGCGTCGCGGTCGAGAAGAACATCGAGGCGTTCCTGTCCTCGGCACACCCCGGCACAAAAGTCGTCGTCGGCGACGGCCCAGCCCGCGCCACGCTCGCCCGCCGCTTCCCCGACGCTGTGTTTCTCGGCCAACGCTCCGGCCTCGACCTCGCCGCCGCGTACCGGACTGCCGACGTCCTCGTCTTCCCAAGTCGCACGGACACGTTCGGCCTCGTCATGATCGAAGCGCTCGCCTGCGGAACCCCTGTCGCGGCGTACCCAGTCACCGGGCCGATCGACGTCCTCGACGACCGCGTCGGCGCGATGCACGAAGACCTCGAAACGGCCATCGCCACCGCGCTCACTCGCGACAGCGTCACCTGCGCCGCCTATGCCGCGCGCTACAGCTGGCCCGCCAGCGCCCGCCAGTTCCTCCACGCGCTCGTTCCCCTCGAAGGAAAGCTCATGGCCGCCTGAGCTTGTTCGCTTGCCTGTTGCCCCGGCGCGCACTAAGTCTCTCCCATGTCAGGCCGCTCCGAAAGGGGCGGCCCTTTCTATTTTTACGGAGTTTCCGCCGTGGCCCAGCCGCTCATGCCCCACGCGACCGCCGCCTGGATGGTCGACAATACCGCGCTCAGCTTCGAGCAGATCGCGGACTTCTGCGGCCTGCACATCCTCGAGATCCAGGCGATCGCCGACGACACCACCTCGACCAAGCTCACCGGCCGCGATCCCGTGCGCGCCCATGAAGTGACCCAGGACGAGATCGACAAGGGTGCCGCCGATCCCGATTACCAGCTCAAGATGATCAAGGGCCCCGAGCAGGTCCGCCGCACCAAGGGGCCGCGCTACACGCCGGTCTCGAAGCGCCAGGACAAGCCCGACGGCATCTCGTGGATCATCCGCAATCATCCGGAGATCACCGACGGCGCGATCTCGCTGCTGATCGGCACGACCCGCACGACGATCGCGGCGATCCGAGATCGCAGCCACTGGAACATCGCCAACATCACGCCGAAGGACCCGGTCACGCTCGGCCTGACCTCGCAGCGCGAGCTCGATGCCGCGGTGGCAAAGGCGGCCAAGGCCGCTGGCATGGAGGCTCCGACCGACACCCGCCTCGAAGGCGATCGCGAAGTCCTTCTCCAGCAGCTCCGCGCCGAGCGCACCCAGGCGGCCGCGGACGCACAGTTCGTTGCAGACGGCGGCGTCCTCCCCGTCAAGCCGCTGTTCGACGACCCCTTCAAGCGCTGACGGCACTTCCCCTCCCGCAAGCGGGAGGGGGCAGGGGGTGGGCTCGCGCCCTCCTCATACGATACGGCTAGCGAGATTAGCCGACGCACAAGGCGGCGGCCGTGGTGTCGAACAGTCCGCACCTCCATGTTCTCCCGCGAAGGCGGGAGCCCAGTCTGGGTCCCCGCCTTCGCGGGGAAACAAGGTTCCTTCGTCTCAAGAGAAAACCCCAACCTGATCCTCCCCCGCCAGGGGGAGGTGGCTGGCACTTGCCAGACGGAGGGGGAGGCAAGCGCCAACCTCTGCACCGTGTCCTCCCCCTCCGACACCTTCGGCGCCACCTCCCCCTGGCGGGGGAGGATAGCAAGAGCGGCATTGGGCTATCTCGCGCCACATCCAGTTGCTAACTGCAACGGATGGCAACCGCACCCGATACCAATTTCGCGCCGACCAGTCACAAAGGGCTGACCTACCCGTTTGGTGGCGCAGAACCTGAAGTAGGCGGCACGATGCAGGTCGCCCCCGGCATAGGCTGGGTCCGCCTCCACATCCCTGGCCCCTTACGCCACGTAAACTGCTGGCTCCTCACCGACACCGACGGCGAAGCGTTGGTCGACACCGGCATGAACACCGCGGCCGCGCGCGACGCGTGGAAAGCCATCTTCAGCGGCCCCAAAGCCAACACCCGCATCACGCAAATGATCGGCACCCACTTCCACCCCGACCATATCGGCCTAGCCGGCTGGATGTGCGATCATCATTCCGCCCCCTTGATCATGACCCGAGCCGAGTGGCTGACCGCCCGCATGCTCGCCGCCGACGCCCGCGACTCGGTCCCCCACGAAATGCTCGCCTTCTGGCGCGGCGCAGGCTGGGACGCCGCACAGATCGACCACGCCACCGCCAAGGGCTGGGCCGGCTTCCGCAAGATCATCACGCCGCTCCCGCTCAGCTACACCCGCATCGAAGACGGCGACACGCTCACCATCGGCGCGCGCGACTGGCGCATCGTCACCGGCTCCGGCCACTCCCCCGAACACGCGTGCCTGTACGACGAAGCCGGCGGCATCCTCATCGCCGGCGACCAGGTCCTCCCGCGCATCAGCCCCAACGTCTCGCTCGGCGTCACCGAACCGAACGCCGATCCTTTGGGCGAATGGTTCGCGTCGATCGCCAAGCTGAAAACGCTGCCCGCCGACCTGCTCGTCCTCCCAGGCCACGGCGACCCGTTCACCGGCCTCCACACCCGCCTCGAGGCGATGGACCGCGAACACCGCGAGCGTCTCGACGAACTCGCCGTCTTCCTCGCCGAACCGCGACGCGCCGTCGACTGTTTCGGCCGCCTGTTCCGCCGCGCGATCGGGCAGGACGTGCTCGGCATGGCGACCGGCGAAGCCCTAGCCCATCTCCGCCGCCTCGAAGTCGAAGGTCGAGCAACCCGGCACACCGAAGATGGCGTATGGTGGTGGCGCGCGGCCTGAGTTAGCATGCGGCCAAATTCAAGAGGATAGGCCCATGTGCGACGAGCATACCGCAGACGATAACGAAGCCTATCTGGCCGGCGTCTCGCGCCGCCAGTTCGGCGTGATGACCGGCGCGATGGGGCTGACGATGTTGCTGCCCGCCCCCGCGAACGCTGCCGTCATCAAGGGCCGCGACGTGTCGATCACGACGCCCGACGGCAAGGCCGACGCCTATTTCGTCGCACCCGCGACCGGCAAGCATCCCGGCGTGCTGGTCTGGCCCGACATCATGGGCCTCCGCCCCGCCTTCCGCCAGATGGCCGACCGGCTCGCGCAATCGGGCTATGCGGTGCTCGTCGTCAACCAGTTCTATCGCTCGACCAAGGCACCGTTCCTCGCCCCCGGCGAGTCCTACGACCAGCCCGCCGTCCGCGCCCGTATCGCGCCGTTCCGCGACGCGCTCACGTCCGAAGGCACGGTCCGCGACGCGAAAGCCTTCACCGCCTTCATCGACGCGCAACCGCAGGTCGATCGCAAGCGCGGCATGGCCACCACCGGCTATTGCATGGGCGGCCCGATGGTCATGCGCACCGCTGCAGCCGTGGCGAACCGTATCCGCGCAGGCGCGACGTTCCATGGCGGCGGTTTCGTCACCGACAAGCCCGACAGCCCGCACCTCCTGATCCCGCAGATGAAGGCGCAATACCTCATCGCGATCGCCGCCAACGACGACGCCCGCGCCCCGACCGAGAAGGACACGCTCCGCACGGCGTTTGCCGCCGCGAAACTCCCTGCCGAGATCGAGGTCTACGCCGGCACGATGCACGGCTGGTGCCCGCCCGACTCGAAGGTCTACAACGCCGTCCAGGCGGACAAGGCCTGGGCCCGCATGCTCGCGCTGTTCGACAAGGCGCTGGTTTAACGGGGGAGGGTGAGGGGCCTGTACCGAACCCGGCATTCCGCGTCCTTGTTCTCCCGCCTTCGCTGGAGAACAAGCTCGCTGCACTAGCCAGTCGCTTGACCACGGCTCCTCTCCATGCGACTTTCGTTCACGATCCGTTCTCAGGAGAGTCGCATGACGCTAACGCTCTACACCAACCCGATGTCCCGCGGCCGGATCGCCCGATGGATGCTTGAGGAGGTCGGCGCCGAATACGAGACCATAGTCCTCGACTACGCGTCGACGATGAAGGCCGAGCCGTTCGTGTCGATCAATCCGATGGGCAAGGTTCCGACGATCGTCCATGACGGCCAGACCGTCACCGAATGCGCCGCGATCTGCGCGTATCTCGCCGAGGCGTTCCCCCACGCCGATCTCGCGCCGCACCCCGACGAGCGCGCCGCCTATTACCGCTGGCTGTTCTACGCCGCGGGCCCGGTCGAAGCAGCCACCGCGAACCGCGCGCTCAGCGTCGTGCCAACGGAGTCGCAGGAGCGGATGGTCGGCTATGGCAATTTCGATACGATGGTCGCCGTGCTCGAACAGGCAGTCGGCGCGCACGACTATATCGCCGGAGACAATTTTACCGCGGCCGACGTGTATGTCGGTTCACAAGTGATCTGGGGCCAGCAGTTCGACTGGCTACCGAAGCGTGACGTGTTCGCCGCCTATGCGGAGCGGCTTACGAAACGCCCCGCCTATATTCGAGCGGCGGCGTTGGACGATGCGCTGATCCCGGTCGTAAAGGCCTGACCATTCTCAGGGAATTCGGAGGCGCTAGTGCTGCAGGAGTAGAGCAGCCAAGCCGTCGACTCCGCATTCGCGGCACGCGGTAGGTTAGGGCCGTAGTCCTTCACGTTCTCCGAAGGTCGGGGCAATTGCGTAGACCTTGCGGGACGTGCTCGGGCCCACCAAAATGGGCCCCGGTCTCTGTTGGAGAACGCAAATCTGCGGGATACCGCTTACCGATATCCCGACCTCAATGCTCAACCAGGGAAGATCAAGCTGCCCATTTCGCCAGCCAGTCGGCGAGCGCCTGCGGTCCCATCGACCGAGCGTCGGCCAGTTCGGTCTCATGCCCGGCGTTCAGCAACTTGTTGCTCCGCGGATCGACGATCAGCACCGCCGGCACACCCTTCAGGCGGCCCTTGATCCCGTAACCCGCGGCGATCTGCCCGTTCTTGTCGAAGCGGCCGATGTCCACCGTGACCACCACGAACTTGCTGTCCACGAAGCGCTTCATCTCGGGCAGGTCGATCGTCCCCGCGAGCAGCCGGCAGTCGAGGCACCAGTTGCCGCCAAGATCGATCAGCAACCGCTTGTGCGTCTTCAGCGCCCGCGCCCGCGCCGCCGCAACCTGCGCATTGGCGTTGGCCGCCTCGTCATACGGCAGCGGCAGAGGCTGCGGCAGCTTGTCGAAGCTGGCCGTGTTGACGTGCGGCGCCGCGACCTTCGCGCGGGGCGCTGCCGGTGCTGCAACCGCGGTGGCGAGCAGGGCAAGGGCAGCGATACGGCTCATCGACATCATTCATATCCTCCGATTACGGCATTGAGGAAGCTCGGGAACGGTCCGTTCCAGCCATCCACCGGCGCATCGGCGACCGGCGGGCGACGACCACCGGTTGGATCCGCAGGAATGCGCTCCGTGCGTGGCGGTTCGACCTTCGCGGCTTCTGAACGAACAGGTTGCGAGCGAGGAGGTTCCGACCGCACCGGTTCAGACCGAACGGGCGCAGCGCGAACCGGTTCGACATACGCCGGTTCGACCGCCACCGGTTCGACCCGCACCGGCTCCGCAACGCGCGGCTTCACCGCAGGCACGGGCTCGTCGATCGGCGTCCGCTCCCAGCGCGGGCGCTTGGCCACCACGACCGGCTCGACCGCGGCCAGCACTTCGGCGACGATCGCGGGCGCGACCGTGTCTTCGCGCGGTACGCGGCGAGTCCGCGGCCGCTCGCGACCGGCCTCCTCCGCAACAGCGACCGGAGCCATGTCCTCCGAACGCCCCCCGCGACGGCTCCGCGACCGATCACGACGTGGCGCATCCTCGTCGGCTTCGACGGCAGCGGGGGCTGCACCCTTCGGCTCGGCTACCTTCAGCCGTTCGATCGTCTGCCCGGTAAGCTTCTCGATATTGACGATGTTCTCGGCATCGTCCGGCGCAACGAACGTGTACGCCGTGCCGGTCGCGCCCGCACGCCCTGTGCGACCGATCCGGTGGACGTAATCGTCCGGATGCCAAGGCGCGTCATAGTTGAACACCGTCGACACGCCCTTGATGTCGAGCCCGCGCGCGGCGACGTCCGAGGCGACTAGGATCGTCACCGCGCCGGTCTTGAACAGCTCCAGCTCGGCAAGCCGCTGCGGCTGCTCCATGTCGCCGTGGATCTCGCCAGATTTGTAGCCCGCCTGCTTCAGCACCTTGTTGAGGTCGCGCACCGTCGTCTTGCGGTTGCAAAAGATGATCGCGTTGGTCACCTCTTCCTGCGCGAGGATACGGCGCAGCGTATCGCGCTTGGCGGTCTGGCTCGGCACCGGCACCAGATACTGCTTGATGTTGAGGTTGGTCGACGCCGGGCGCGACACCTCGATCGTCTTGGGATTGGTCAGGAACTTGTCCGCCAGCTTCTTGATCGGCGGCGGCATCGTCGCGGAGAACAGCAGGGTCTGGCGCTGTTTCGGCAGCTTGGTGCAGATTTCCTCGATGTCGGGGATGAAGCCCATGTCGAGCATCCGGTCCGCCTCGTCGATCACCAGCAGCGAACAGCCGTTGAGCATGATCTTGCCGCGCCCGAACAGGTCCATCAGCCGGCCCGGCGTCGCGATCAGGACGTCGACGCCCTTTTCCAGCGCGGCGAGCTGGTCGCCCATCGACACGCCACCGATCAGCAACGCCATCGAGAGGTTCGAATTGACGCCGTATTTCTCGAAATTCTCCGCCACCTGCGCGGCGAGTTCGCGCGTCGGCTCGAGGATCAGCGAGCGCGGCATCCGCGCGCGGCTACGACCATGCGCCAGAATGTCGATCATCGGCAGCACGAACGACGCGGTCTTTCCGGTGCCCGTCTGGGCGATCCCGATGATGTCGCGCATCATCAGCACCGACGGGATCGCGCCGGCCTGGATCGGGGTCGGCTCGGTATAGCCGGAGTCGGTGACTGCCTTCAGCAGTTCGTCGGAGAGGCCGAGATCGGCAAAACTCATGCAAATGTCCGGTAAATGGAGGGTGAAATGCACTGCCCTCAAGCGTTCCGGCGCTCGCCGATTTGGCGACAAATGTCAAGGAAACGCGGTGAATGGAGGGTGGGGAGGGGGCTGGGAGCAGATTCTTAGTCATGCCGAGCTCGTTCCGCCGCTCACGGTTTCCCGGACATGAAAGATTTGAGCTGCAAAACGGCTAACACACCTATTGTTCTCCCGCGAAGGCGGGAGCCCAGTCTGGGTCCCCGCCTTCGCGGGGAAACATGCTTTGATCGGTTTCGGCGGCCAATCGGTAGTGTGTATCGAGCGGTGCAGATGGAGCTCGCGGAGTCTCGACTTGGCCTACCCGGCTTACTTCTTCTTCGCCCGCAAGCTCTTGAACCCCTCGATCTCGCAGCGCGCACCCGATCGCATCCGGATCGCGTCGCGGTCCTTGCAGATCATCCCGTCCGCACCCGGACGCAGGTAGAACCCCGAATAATAATCGAGCGGCTTGCAGTCCCCGTCCAACCGCGCGCGCAACCGCGTCGTGTCGTCCATGACCAGGTCGACTGCGCCGTCCTTGTTGAGCATCGCGCCGGCGATCTGGTCGACCGCGATGCATTTGGGGCCCTTGTGCTCCTTCCACTCGGTCGGCGGCGCGTAGGTGCGGATGGGGGCTCGGCTCATCCGGGGCACGCGGATGATGATCCGCTCGTGGATCGAGACCTGCGCGACCTGCGTGCCATCCAGTTCGAATCCCGAAGACAGGCCGGACGACGGCACATCGCGCATTGCCATGGCAAGCGGACCCGCAAGCACAAGCAGGGTGGCGGGTATCGCGGGATGAATCATGTTGGCTGGATCATGCTGACGTAACCGTTAGGGCCAATCGTTGAACGCGCGATGAATTTTGTCTAGCGCCGCGTACATGGCCGAAATTCAGTCAGCAATCCTGACGCCTTCGCAGGCGGCAATGCTCGAATCGCTCTTCTCGCATCTCGATGCCAAGGCGATCGTAACCGACCCCGTCGACATCGACCCGTGGCTGCACGACTGGCGCGGCCGCTTCCACGGCGTCGCGCCCGCGATGCTCGCACCGACCTCTACGGCCGAAGTCGCGCTGATCGTTGCAGCCGCCGCCGAACACCGCGTGCCGCTGGTCGCGCAAGGCGGCAACACATCGATGGTCGGCGGCGCGACCGCTCCGTCGGACGGCAGCGCACTAATCCTGTCGCTGCGTCGTATGAACCGCATCCGCAGCCTCGACACCGACGCGGGTCTCGCCATTGCCGAGGCCGGCGTGATCCTCGCCGACCTCGACGGCGCCGCGCAAGGGCAGGGCTGGCGCTTCCCGCTGACGCTCGGCGCGCGCGGTACGGCGACGATCGGCGGGCTCGTCTCGACCAACGCCGGCGGCACGCAGGTGCTCAAGTTCGGCACGATGCGCGGCCTCGTCGCAGGCGTCGAAGCGGTGCTCGCCGACGGCACGATCTACGACGGCCTGTCCGCGCTCAAGAAGGACAACCGCGGCTACGACCTCGACCAGCTGTTCATCGGCGCGGAGGGCACGCTGGCGATCGTCACCGCCGCCACGCTTCGCCTCGCCCCCGCAATCGCAGCGCGCGGCACGGCGTGGGTCGGCATCGCGTCCCCCCAGGCGGCACTCAAGCTACTGCGGACGATGCAGGCGAAGACCGACGCGATCGAGAGCTTCGAGATCCTCCCCGCCGAGTCGCTCGACGCCGCCATCGCGTACCTCCCGAACGCCCGAGCGCCACTCGCCGGCCGCCACCCCTGGCACCTCCTGATCGAGGCGACCTCGGCCACCACCGAAGGCGAGTCTCCGACCGCGCTGCTCGAACGCCTCCTCGGCAAGGCGCTCGAAGACGGCGCGATCGAAGACGCGACGATCGCCACCAGCGAAGCCCAGTCCACCGCGTTCTGGCTGCTGCGCGACTCGCTCTCCGCCGCCGAACGCGCGCTCGGCCCCGCGACGCAGCACGACATCTCGATCCCGGTCGAGACGATGCCGCGCTTCATGATCGAGGCGGCGGCGGCATGCGACGCGCGCTTCCCCGGCACGCATGCGAGCGGGTTCGGCCATCTCGGCGACGGCAACGTCCATTTCCACGTCCGCGCCGCGCCCGGCACCGACCCTTCGCGTTGGTATGCCGAGGACGCGCCAGTCATCACCCGGTTCGTCGGCGACCTCGTCGTCGCGGCTGGCGGATCCATCTCGGCGGAGCACGGCATCGGCCAGATGAAGCGTGACGAACTCGAACGCCTCTCATCGCCCGCGCGGATGACCGCGCTCAGGGCGATCAAGTCCGCGCTCGATCCGCTCGGCATCCTCAACCCCGGCAAGCTGGTCTAGTCGCGAACGGTATTCACACGATCCTCCCCCGCCAGGGGGAGGTGGCGCCGAAGGCGACGGAGGGGGAGGCAAGCGGCTACGCACGTTCCGTGTCCTCCCCCTCCGTCTGGCAAGCGCCAGCCACCTCCCCCTGGCGGGAGAGGATCGCCGGCGTTGGCCGATTCCAGCGCCACACTTGCACCAACCCGCCCCGCACCATAGAGCCTCGCCCCAATCGGTGGCATGAGCCACCGGCATTTCGACCGACCGATCCGGAGAGTAACATGGCCAGCACCGCCCAGCTTCCGCTTTTCTATAATGGCCTCGAGCCGCTTTCGAGCGACACGCACGCGAACTACAAGGTCCGCCCGCAGGACAGCGCGCCGTTCCTGGTCGGCCAGCACGCGATCCCGATCACCGTCGACGAATTTCCGCTGGTCCAGCGTCACATGCCGATCGTCTTCTCGGTCGGTGACGACGCGATCCCGCTCGCGCTGATGGGCCTGAACGAGGGCGTCAACGTGTTCGTCGGCGAAGACGGCAAGTTGACCGAGAACACCTTCTACGTGCCCGCCTATGTCCGCCGCTACCCGTACATGCTCGCGCGCCTGCACCCCGATGCGCAGGAGCTGTCGCTCTGCTTCGACCCGACCTCGCAGGCGATCGGTGATTTCGAGGACGGCGATGCGCTGTTCGAGAACGGCCAGCCGACCGAGCTGACCAAGAACATCCTCGGCTTCAACGAGTCGTTCGAACAGGCTGGCGCCCGCACGCAGAACTTCATGAACGAGCTGCGTGAGCTCGAGCTGCTGATGGACGGCGAAGTCACGATCCAGCCCGACGGCGCCGACCAGCCGTTCGTCTATCGCGGCTTCCAGATGATCAACGAGGAAAAGCTGATCGACCTGCGCGGCGATGCGCTGCGCAAGATGAGCAAGTCGGGCATGCTGCCGCTGCTGTACGCGCACCTGTTCTCGCTGTCGCTGATGCGCGACATCTTCGCGCGCCAGGCGCAGCTCGGCATGACTCCGCAGCAGCAGATGCCCGCCCCCGCGCAGTTCAACGTCTGATAGCGAAACCGGGAGGGTATGAAAATTATTTGGGGTGCGGTGCAGCAGGGGTTGAACCAAAACGGCGCTCACCCATTTAGGTCCTGTACGGCATCGTGTCCCCCCCTTTCGCGGCGCCGTACGGGACGCTTCTAGCGTCCCTCCTCCCTGAACCTAGGCCACTCCGTGCGACATGCACGGGGTGGTTTTTTTTGGCCTGCGCAATGCGGCGGGCCCGTCCTTTCCTCCCACCCGTTGCGTGCCCGTGGAATTATTCGAAAGTCTCGACGTCATCCTGCTCGCCGCGCTGGTCCTGCTGGTCCTCGCGCGCAAGTTGAACGTGCCGTACCCGACCTTGCTGGCGGTGGCCGGGATCGCCTTTGCGGCGCTGCCGTTCGCGCCGAAGATCACGGTCGAGCCGCACCTAGCGCTGGCCTTGTTCATCGCACCCGCGTTGCTCCACGCCGCCTATCACACCAGCCCACGCGCGTTGCGGCGACACTGGTTCCCACTGCTGAGCCTCGCCGTGTTCGCGGTACTCGTCACCGCCGCGGCGGTTGCTTTAGTCGGCGTGACGATCGGCGGACTGCCGCTCGCCGCCGCGTTCGCCTTAGGGGCGATCGTCGCACCGCCCGATGCCGCCGCTTCGGAAGCGGTTCTCGGCGAAGTCGGCATCCCGCGGCGTGGCCTGTTGCTGCTTCAGGGCGAAAGCCTTCTCAACGACGCGACGGCGCTGCTGTTGTTCGGGCTAGCGGTGGCGTTCGCGACGCATTCCGACACGCCGGTGACGCCACTCGCGCTCGCCGCCGCGGTGCCGGGCGGGATCGTTCTTGGCGTCATCGCCTCGTGGCTTTACCTCCGCGTGACGCCGCTGTTCGCGCGGACGCTCGGCGCGAGCCTCGCCGATTTCGCGGTGACGTTCGGCATATGGCTGCTGGCCGAGCGGCTGCACATCTCGCCGGTGCTCGCAGTCGTCACGTTCGGAATGATCGTGTCGCAGCGCCGCCCGATCGGCCAGCCTGCGCGCGACCGGTTGCAGGGCGCGGCGGTATGGTCGGCGGCGGTGCTCGTCCTCAACATCATCGCGTTCGCGCTGATGGGGCTGCAATCGCGCGACGTGCTGGTCGGGCTGCCCGCCGCCGAGCGCTGGCCCGCGATCGGGTTCGCTGCCGCGGTGCTGGTGACCGTGCTCGTCACGCGTATCGCGTGGGTGTTCTTCGTGCGGTTCGTCGAGGGTGTGATCGCCAACCGCTACGCGCCGTCCTGGCTGCCCAAGCCTCCCCCCTGGAATGCGTCGATCATCCTGTCCTGGTCGGGCATGCGGGGCCTGCTGACGCTGGCGACCGCGTTCGCGCTGCCGCGGTCGGTGCCGGGGCGCGACCTGATCGTGCTGGCGGCGTTCGCTGTCGTGATCGGCACGCTCGTTCTGCAGGGGCTCACGCTCGGCCCGCTGATCCGCCGCCTCGATCTCGGCGCAGACACCGGGCTCGCCGACGAGATCGCCCCCGCGCGCAAGCGACTGATCGACGCAGGCCTCGCGGTGCTCCCGGCACGCGAAGGCGCAGCAGCGGACGCGTTGCGCTTCCGCTACGGCGCGGCGGGCAAGGTCACGGCCGAAGCGGACGATCCACAGGCGACCTCCGAATTCGACGAACTTCATCTTGAGATGATCGCCTGCCAGCGCGTCGTCCTCCACGAAATGCGCGACAAGGGCGAGGTGGCCGAGGACGTCTATCGCCGCCTGCAGGAGGAACTCGACTGGGCGGAGGTCGATGCGCGCGCGTTCGGGGACAACATCCTCACGGCGACCTGAGGGCGCGCGGAACATCGGCATGCGCTACGCTGTTTGAGAGAACCACCACAGAAAGGGTCGATGCATGTCCGAGGCGAATTCGTGAGCAAGTCCGTGAAGCCCGCCCCGCCGACGACGCTCGTGATCTTCGGCGCATTCGGTGACCTGACCCGCCGCCTGCTGATGCCGGCATTAATCAACATGACCCGGCTCGGGCTGGTCGGTAACGATTTCCACGTGCTCGGTGTCGGTATCGACGAAGGCAACGATCAGTCGTTGCGCGAGGCGCTCGGCACTTTCGATGCAAAGGGCGGCGAGGGGGCCGGCGAGAAGGGCGACGCCTGGGCACGGCTCAAGGACCGCGTTGGCTATCTCCAGGGCGATTTCACCAAGGACGACGTCTTCGAGCAACTCAAGGCCCGGGTGCACGGCAACGTCGCGTTCTACTTCGCGGTGCCCGCGAAGTTCTTCGGCACGATCGTCGACAAGCTCGCCGACCACGGCCTGATGGCAGAGACGCCGCACGGCTTCCGCCGGATCGCGATCGAGAAGCCGTTCGGCCACGACCTCGCTTCCGCCCGCGATCTCAACGCACGCATCCTCGCCCGCGTGTCCGAGGCGCAAATCTACCGGATCGATCATTTTCTCGGCAAGGAAACCGTCCAGAACATCATGACCGCGCGGTTCGCGAACATGATGATCGAGCGCGTCTGGAATGCGGACTGCATCGCGCACGTCCAGATCACCGCGGCCGAGACGGTCGACGTCGGCACCCGTGGCAAATTCTACGACGGCACCGGCGCGCTGCGCGACATGGTCCCCAACCACCTGTTCCAGCTGCTCGCGATGGTCGCGATGGAGCCGCCCGCGAGCTTCGACGCCGAGGCGATCCGCAACGAAAAGGGCAAGGTGCTCAAAGCCGTCCGCGTCTATTCGCCCGGCAAGGCCAAGCGCAACGGCGTCCGCGGCCAGTATACCGCAGGAAAAGTGAAGGGGGTGGATGTCCCAGCCTACACCGCCTCGCCCGACGTCGCGCCGGACAGCCGGACCGAAACCTATGTCGCGCTGAAGCTGATGGTCGACACGTGGCGCTGGGCGGGCGTGCCGTTCTACCTGCGCACCGGCAAGGCGATGACGTGTCGCGATACCGAGATCGCGATCACCTTCAAGCCGGTGCCCTTCGCGTCGTTCCCCGGGGCGGCCGCCGACATGCTGCCGCCCAACCGGCTGATCATTCAGATCCAGCCCGACGAGGGGCTGAGCATGGACATCAATATCAAGCGCCCCGGCCTTGAAGTCGCGACCGCGCCGATCGCGCTCGATTTCCGGTATGCCGACGAATTCGATATCGGTCACCTAACCGGCTACGAATCGCTGATCTACGACCTGTTCGTCGGCGACCAGACGCTGTTCCAACGCGCCGACGCGATCGAGGCGGGCTGGGCCGCGGTGCAACCGTTCCTCGACCTATGGGCGCATGACGCCGGCATGCCGGAACCCTACGAGGCGGGCACGCTAGGCCCCGCCGCGGCGGATGCCCTCCTCGCGCACGACGACCACAGCTGGCACGAACTTGCCCCGGCAGGGCAGACGGTGCCGTAACTCATCCCTCACTGTTCTCCCGCGAAAGCGGGAGCCCAGGGTCTCGAACGATGGTGCTCGTGACCCTGGACCCCCGCCTCCGCGGGGGAACAGCAATGGTCTGGACCATAAGAGCGCTCAAACCCGCTCGGTCAGCTCGATCTCGCCCTCGACCTCCATCTCGTCCTCGTCGCCCATCTCGTCCATGTCGGGCATGGTGAAGTCCGCCTTCCAGTCGTACACCTTCTCGACGCCGCCCTGCACCCAGACGCGCACCGCGCCAGACGTGATCTCGCCGCCCATCGCGCCGACGAAATCCGCCACGAGCGAATCCGCCGCATCCTCGTGATCGGTCGCGCCCGGAATCGTCGCGGCGGTCATTTCCTCATCGAGTTCGATGATCTGCGCCCAATATTGCTTCGCCATGTGTCGCTCCTGCGTAGATGAAAGGCCGTCAGCCGGGGTATATGAGACGCCGTCAGCCGGCGGTGATGATAGGATGATCCTCGCGCAGCCGGTCCGCCAGCCGCTCGACCGCGTCGACCTCGCTCGCGCTGCCCGACGGCGTCACCGCCCAGTTGCAATGCGCGTGCGTCGCTAGGCTGTAGACCTTCACGTCGCCGACAATCAGCCGCCACCGCCGCCGGTCGCCGCTATTGTACCGGACGAGGTTGGTGACGAACAGGCTCTGGAGATCCGATGCGGTCATCCGCGCCCCATAGCGACAATCGCCCGCCTGCCGCCACCGCAAACGGGCCGCGGCGGATCCCATACAAATTACGGCGCGTTTGGGATCGGAACAGATTATCTACATTACGGGAATTGCACATGGCCAAGACGGCATTGGTAGTGGGAACGAGCGGGATCGTCGGCAGCGCGACCGCCGCGGCGTTGGTGAAGTCGGGCTGGACCGTCCACGGTCTCGCGCGGCGCCCGACCGAGCAGGACGGCGTCCAGCCGGTCGCGGCGGATCTCCAGGATCCCGCCAGCCTCGAAACGGCGCTCACCGGTCTCAAGCCCGACGCGGTATTCATCGCCACCTGGTCGCGCCAGGACAGCGAGGCGGAGAATATCCGCGTCAACGGCGGCATGGTCCGCAACCTGCTCGGCGCACTCTCGCCCGCCGGTAGCGTCGGCCACGTCGCACTGGTGACGGGCCTGAAGCATTACCTCGGACCGTTCGAAGCGTACGGCAAGGGCGTCCTCCCGCAGACCCCGTTCCGCGAGGAACAGGGTCGTCTCGATGTCGAGAACTTCTACTACGCGCAGGAAGATGCCGTGTTCGAGGCTGCGGAGCGCGACGGCTTCGGCTGGAGCGTCCACCGCCCGCACACGATCATCGGCAAGGCGGTCGGCAACGCGATGAACATGGGCACCACGCTCGCGGTCTACGCGACGCTGTGCCGCGAGACCGGCCGCCCGTTCCGATTCCCAGGCTCGGCGGCGCAGTGGAACGGCCTCACCGACATGACGAGCGCGACGATGCTCGCCGATCACCTGATCTGGGCGGCGACCACGCCGGAAGCGCGCAATCAGGCGTTCAACGTCGTCAACGGCGACGTCTTCCGCTGGAGCTGGATGTGGGGTCGCATCGCCGAGTGGTTCGGGATCGAGCCGGCCCCGTTCGACGGCACCATCCTGACGCTCGACGAGCAGATGAAGGACGATGCCGGCATCTGGCGCGAGATCGCCGCGCGCGAAGGTCTGGCGGAGGCCGACCTGTCGCGGCTCGCGTCGCCGTGGCACACCGACGCCGATCTCGGCCGCCCGATCGAGGTGGTGACGGACATGGGCAAGAGCCGCCGCCTGGGCTTCAAGGAATACCAGCCGACCGACGACGCGTTCTTCGACCTGTTCGCGGAGCTGCGTGCGGATCGGCTGATCCCGTAAATACCGCTCAACTTCGTCATTCCCGCGAAGGCGGGAACCCATACTGGCTGGCCGTGCGATTGCGCACGATCGTCGGAGGATATGGGTCCCCGCCTTCGCGGGGATGACGGAAGGAAACGGTGAGCTCCTGCGTTACGGCTTGACCGCCACCGTCGCCACCACTGCCGGGTCATCCCGAAGCTTCAGAAACAGCGCCCCGCCAACCGGCTTGGGCACGGTCAGGGAAGCCCCGGTAAACCCCTCCGGCACCCGAACCGCATCCGCGAACCCCGCATTCGCCGCCACCGAATCGATCAGGAACAGGTCGCTTCCGGTCAGCGTGCAGGTCTCCTTGCACGTGACGTCGGCCAACCCCGGCACCCGCACCAAGGTCGTCAACGGCACCCAGTCGCCCGCAACGCCGTCCTGCACCAGTCGCCACCGGAGCGGTCCGTGCGCAGACACCCCCAGCGCCTTGCCCGGCTCGACCGAGACCACCGCGATCCGATCGTCCTGCACGGTCAGTCCGCGCCCCGACGCGACGCTCGTCGTCATGGCGCCGTCCGCCGTCGCGATTTCGACGCGGTCGCCCGCCGAAAACTTCGTCCCCTCGGCGCGCAACGAGAATGTCAGCCGGGAATCCTCTGCGATCGCCGTATCCCCCGCCAATAGGACGGGAAGGCCAGCGGAGGGCGGTGAAGCCACACTCTTCGCGATCAGCGTCGCCTTGGGCCGCGCCGCGGCAACGACGAACTTCACCGACCGCTTCCGCCCGCCGGTCAGAGTTACGAGCGCCGTCTTCGCCTGACCTGCGGCGAAAGCGGGCGCCGTGTCCGCAACCAATCCCAGCCGATCCGCCTTGTCCGCCCGCACGACCTCGCCCGGCTTGAACGCCACGCCGTCGACGCTCATCGCCGCGACCAGATCCAGCCGCGTCCCCGCCAGTGTCCCGGACGCATCGCCCGCATACAGCGTGAAACCGTCGATCCGTCCGGCCTCGGCGAGCGCCGTGAGCGCGATCCGTTCCGGAGCCTCGATCCCGTATTGCTTCACCAGTAGCGACAATTTTCCTTGCGCGGTCTTGGCCAACGGCAACGTCAGCCCGATCCGCTCGCCAGTCGACGTCCACGCGAGCGGTACGTCGCCCGACGCGCTGACCAGCGTCACCGACTCTACACAGCTCGGCGTCGGCCCTGCCAGCGAGACCGCGTTATCGCGCCCGACCACCAGATTCTCGGGATTGGTATCGACCATCGTCCACCCGCCCGCGCGCGGCACCTGCAAGCGGAACCGTGGCCCGTCGAACGGCGTGAAGCCCCAGCGGCCGTGCAGCGTTGCATCGGTCACGCTACTCAAGCCCGCGGTCTGCATCCCGACCTGATCGAGAACATACCCGCCGCGTTCCGCATCGGCCTGCACCGGCATCTCGACCACGCCCCCCTGCGGCGTCGTCACCCGCAAGCTCATGTCGTGCGCGAACTTGGTCGCATAGATCAGCGGCGCGCCCTCGACCGGCAGCACCAGATCGGGCTTGGCCGCACACACGAGCCGGTCCGCCTCCGCGCGTCGCATCGTCGGCGTCTGCGGCGTGCCCGTCTCGATCACCGGCATCGCCACGACCATCACCGACTTCGGGCTGGCGAACGACGGCGCCGCGTTCAGCAGCAGTGCCAGCCGATCGTCATGCGCCCGCGCCAGTGCCGGAATATACCGGAACTGCGTCGTCTGGAACGCACCGAAGATCTTCGCCAGATCGCGCACCACGCCGATATACGGGCTGTAATAGCCAAGCCCGCCCTCCGGCGTCGCGCTCAGTTGCAGCGCCAGGTCGGTCGGCGCGCCCACCAAAGTATCCGCCAGCGTCGAACTCTGCCCATCGGCGAGCACCAGTGAATCGCGGCTCTGCGTCAGGCAGGAGGCTTGCAGGTCCGCCGCTAGATCGAGGCACTCCGCCTTCAGCTTGATCGCCAGACTGCGCGACAGCAACGGCGACACCGCCTCGATCCGCTCCGGCCGCGTCCGCTCCAGCGCATGGATCCCGTCGAGAAACGCATCGAGCCGTGCGCGATCGAGCGACGCCTGGTC
This sequence comes from Sphingomonas sp. OK281, assembly GCF_900115295.1. GTDB lineage: Bacteria > Pseudomonadota > Alphaproteobacteria > Sphingomonadales > Sphingomonadaceae > Sphingomonas. Next base: position 183,612 of record NZ_FOVZ01000001.1, read on the forward strand.
GAGATCCTGCACCGCGCGCACGAATGCCCCCGGCTGCTTGCGCACCGCCGACACGACGGCATCGAACCCGCCGCTCTCCGGCACCAGGAACACCACCAGTTGCCGCGCCCCGTCCGGCACCGTCAACGCGAGCGTGTTCTTCTTCGCCTTCCACGTTTCCGCCCTGAAAAACCATGATTTCGGCGGCGGCTCGGTCGCCCCGCGCAGGAACGCCGCGACCAGCAGATAGCGTGCGCCATCGTCCTTCCTCCCGACGGGCAAGTCCGCCGCGATCGATACGCGGTCGCCAGTCGCGAGCTTTGGGACCTGCGCGATTGGCAACGTCGTCGTTCCATGCGTCACGCCGACGCGCAGGCTGGGGCCGGTCAGGTCGAACGGCGCGGGATCGGCCTTTACGGCCTGCGGTACGAGCAGGCCCGCGAGCAGGCATGATGGGAGCAGTCGAAGTTTCATCGGCGCGCGATCTCTGATTGTCGACGACAGTGTACGTCCGATTGTTGGTCTGGGCGCAAGCGATGTCGATTTTGAGGCATGCTTGGTTTTGGCGGCCTGTTCGAAAGGCATTGCCATAAAAGGCAGTTATAACTGCACGTTAACGTTCATCTGCGATTGAACCAAAATGATTGGAACCGGACTTGATCCGGTTCGAAGGGGAGATGGATGCAACAGGGCAGTACACCAGCTGGCGGTCCGCGAGGGTCGCTCGGCAGCGCATTTCGGCGCCTGCGGATGGACCGCAAGGGATCGGCGATCGCGATGATGGCGGCGGGACTGATCCCTGCGATCGCCGCGCTGGGCTCGGCGATCGACGCGGGGCGCATCTATATCGTGAAGTCGCAGTTGCAGACCGGCGTCGACGCCGCCGCACTGGCCGGCGCGCGCGCGTTCTCGGTATCGGGCACTGCGGCCAATTCTCGGGAGAGTCAGGTTTCGGCCTATTTCAGCGGCAACTTCCCCGACACCTATATGGGCGTCACGAACCTCAAGGTCTCGCCCGCGTTCACGGTGGTCAAGGATATCAACACCACCACGGTCGTCGCCACCGCGACGCTGCCGATGTCGTTCATGCGGCTGTTCGGCTTCGTCCAGCAGCCGATCCGGGCGACTGCCAAGGCAGCGATCAACCCGCATCCGCTCGAGGTGATGATGGTGCTCGACAATACCGGTTCGCTGAAGGCCAATCTGCCGCGCGATTCGAACGGCGTGGTGAAGACCCGCATCACCGCGCTGAAGGATGCCGCCAAGAGCTTCAACGAGATCCTGTTTCAGGGCAGCGACACGCGCAAGGATCTGGCGATGGGGTATGTCATGTACGACATCACCGTGAACGTCGGGAAATTGCTGACCGACTGGCGGCCGACGTCGGTGCGCCAGATGTTCGGGTTCAACGACATTGTCGCGACTACCTATGGCGGCACCTGGCCCGGCAACAAGCTTGGCTGGAAGGGCTGCGTGTTCGGCGACGATACGGTCAAGGATCTCAACGCGACGCTCACCTACCGCGAGCCGAATGCATGGGATATCGATCGTACGCTGCCGGGCGAGGGCGCGCATCCGCCGGTCAATCCGTACTTCATCCCGCCGATGTACGTTCCGCAGATGCCCGGCAACGCGGTCGCGAACGGCGCCAAGTCGAACCCGTCCAGCGCCTATTACAGCGTCGCCAGTGTCGAGCCGAACAACAATCTCTACAAGCTGCACCCCAGCTATTACGATCAGATGCTGAACCTGGATTTCTACGCCAACCAGTTCGCCAACAACCCGTATCGCGAGGCGTTCTACGACGCGTACATCACGCTGAACGACAATGCCGCGAAGATGGACGACGACGTGATCGTCCGTGCGGACAATGGCGGCTTCTACGATCCGGCAAGCAATCCGTGGAATTTCGCGACGCGCACCGGCACGCAGTTCAGGGTCCGCTACGACAAGGTTCCCCAGTTCAACAACTGGAAGGATGCCACGGAATATACGGTCAACCGGCTCGGCGGCAGCGTCGACGACGGATCGAAGAACAAGACCGACTTCCCATCGCCGAACTGGCAGTGCCCGGAAGCCGCGACCAAGGTCGACTATGGCCGGTCGCGGAGCTTCTACGACGACGTCATCGATCGTCAGAACGCCGCGATCTATCCGGCCAACGGGACGTTGCACCACGCCGGACTGTTGTGGGGCTACCGCCTGCTCGTGCGCGACGACGTCTTCAAGCGAACGCCTCCGCGGGGACAGGAGGATCCCAAGCGCGCGCTGGTGTTCATGACCGATGGCGAGACCGCGCTGGGGGCCAGCCAGAACGGCTATGAAGACCGGACATGGACCTTCTACGGCAATTACGCGGACTCGCCGATCTCCGCGAGCAGGGGTGGGTTGATCGGCCAGTCGGAGCGCCGGTTCGGCAAGACCTGCGCCGCGCTCCAGGCGGAGGACAACGCGCCCAAGGTGTACATCGTCGCGTTGACGACGACCGACAAGAACACGCTCGCGATGTTCGAGAAATGCGCGCCGGGGCACGTCTACCAGACGTCCGATACCGCGACGCTGAAGGCCGCCTTCGACGATATCGCCTCCGAACTCGTCGACCTCCACCTCGTCCAGTGAATATCCTTGCCAGGCTGCGCGGGAACGTCCGCGGCGTCACCATCGTCGAGTTCGCGATCATCCTGCCGGCGATGCTGTCGCTGATCTGCGGCGCGATCGAGTTCGGCCACATGCTGTTCGCGCGGGTCGTCCTCGAGGGCGCGGTGACGGAGGCCGCACGCGCGGCGACGGCCACGCTGGAGACCAAGGAATCGGAGCGCACCGCGATCATGCGGGCGAGCATTGCCCGGTCGATGAACGATTTCGGCACCGCACCCGGCAAGACGATCGACATTACCACGACCGTCTATCGGAACTTCAGCACCGCATTTCCCGAAACCTACACCGATGCGAACGGCAACAAGCAATACGACAAGGGTGAAGCCTATGTCGATCGCAACAGGAACGGGATCTGGGACAACGCGACCCCCGTCACCGGCAATACGCTGGGCGGGCCCGGTGACGTCGTTAGCTACACCGTCAAGTTCCCCAAGCGCGTGCTGTTCGGGTTCGTCGGCAGCGTGATGGGCTATGGCTCGGGCGTGATCCCGTTGTCGGCGTCGACGGTCGTGCGCAACGAAGCCGTCGTGTCGAGCACGTCGTGAGGCGCGGTCTGTTCCGCGACCGCCGCGCTGTCGCGATGCTGGAATTCGCGTTGATGCTTCCCCTGTTCCTGGGGTTTCTGCTGACGGCGATCGAGTTTGCCAATTACATCATGGCCAACAACCGCGTGCAGCGGATGGCGGCCATGAGCGCGGATCTGGTCGCGCAGAGCGGGACCGGCGACATCGGCATCGGCGAGGGCCAGATCTACGACCTGTTCAGCGCACTGGACCTTACTTCGCGACCGTACGACCTGCGCAACGACGGGCGCATCGTCATCACGGGGGTGCGCGGCACGGATACCGACAATAACGGCACGGTCGAGAACCGTATCCTGTGGCAACGCTTCGACGGCGGGTACGTGATCGCGCCGCAAGTGGGATGCAACAAGACCACCGCCGTCGCGACCTTGCCGAACGGCCGCCGGATGCTGCTCGACGAGATCCTCTTTCACGTCCAGGTCAGCTATAAATACCGGCCGATCATGAGTGATATCCCGTTCCGCATGCTGTCGCTGCCGGTCGATTTCACGCGCATCGCGATGTTCCGCGCGCGCAACAAGGATTTCCAGTCGCCGACCCCCGACGATCGGTTTCCGCCGAAGGACAAGTGCACGACCGCGAACGGACTGTGAGCGCTTGCCCTGCGGCGGCACGTGCCGCACATTCGGACCGATTGGGGCAGGGGCACACATGAAGACCGCTATGATTCTCGCCGCGGCGCTGCTTTCGGGCACCGCTGCCACGGCCACCGACGCGAAGACGGTGGTGGTCACCGCCGCGCACATGATCGACGTCGTCGCCGGCAAACGCGTAGACGACCCGCAGGTGACGATCGTCGATGGTCGCATCACCGCGGTAGGACGCAAGGGCGACGCAGTGCCCGCAGGCGCCGAACGCGTCGATCTGGGCGGGCGTACCTTGCTCCCCGGCCTCATCGACATGCACGTCCACCTGACCAGCGACCCGACGCTCAGCGGGTATCGCCAGCTCGAATTCACCGATAGTTTCTGGACCGTCGTCGGCGTGGCCAATGCGCGCAGGACGCTCGACGCCGGCTTCACCACCGTTCGCAACGTCGGCTCGTCCAATTACGACGACGTCGCGCTCAAGCAGGGGATTGATCGGGGCTATGTTCCTGGTCCGCGTATCGTCCCTGCCACCTATGCGCTCGGCGCGACCGGCGGGCACTGCGACGCGACCGAGTTCCCGCCTTCGATCTCGGTGCCACATCCGCAGATCGCCAACAGCCCGGACGAATTCCGTGGCCTCGTCCGCACGATCCGCAAATACGGCGCGGAAGTCGTCAAGGTCTGCATGACCGGCGGCGTCCTCTCGAAGACCGACAGCGTCGGCGCGCAGCAGATCAGCCTCGCCGAGATCAAGGCGATCGTCGAGGAGGCGCACATGCTCGGCATGAAGGTCGCGGTCCACGCGCACGGCAGCGAAGGCATCAACGACGCATTGCGCGCGGGCGTCGACACGATCGAGCACGCCAGCCTTGCCGATGCCGAATCATTCCGGCTGGCCAAGGCGAGCGGCGCGTGGTTCGACATGGATATCTACGACGACGACTATATCCTGGCCGAAGGCGCCAAGAACGGCGTCTTCCCCGAGAGCCTCGAAAAGGAACGCCAGGTCGGCCTCAAGCAGCGCCAGACTTACCGCGCCGCGCATGCCGCCGGCGTGAAGATGTTGTTTGGCACCGACGGCGGCGTATACCCCAACGGCAACAACGCGCTGCAGTTCGCCAAGATGGTGGAATGGGGCATGACGCCGATCGAGGCCATCCAGGCGGCCACCTCCAGCGCCGCGGTCGCGCTCGGCAGGACTGTGGATGTCGGTGCGATCCAGCCGGGCCGGTTCGGCGATCTCGTCGCGGTCGACGGCGATCCACTCGCCGACGTGCGCCAGTTGGAGCATCCCGTCTTCGTCATGAAGGGCGGGGCAGTGGTCGTCGCGCCGAAGTAGAACGAGCCGTCCTGATCCTCCCCCGCCAGGGGGAGGTGGCTGGCACTTGCCAGACGGAGGGGGGAGGTCCGGGAAACGTATGTTCCGTGTCAGCCCCTCCGTCACCTTCGGTGACACCCCCCCCTCTGCCGTTGGAGGATTGCAATTCCTCCGCATCCAGCCGCGCCCTCACGATTAACGTTTCACCGCTACCCAGCCGCAACTCGTCGCATCACGGGTTGCCGTCGGACCCCGTTCAGCCTCCCCCGCCCACAACGCCGCGACGACCGCGCGCAGGGGATTTCGACGATGACGATCGATCGCGGGGCGCTGGCTGCCCTGCTTGCAACCATGACCGTGCTGGCTACCGCGACGCCGGCCGTCGCCCAAACCGAGCCGGCGGCACCGGTTCGTGGCCTGGAGCGGCTCCAGAGCCCAGGCACGCAGGCGACTCCCGACGCCAACGCCATACCGGTGCCTGCCGCGCCGACGATCGTCCTGCCGAACGCCGCGCCCGCCCCCCGCCGTACCCCGCGCTCGAGCGCTTCGGCAAAGCCCGCCACGGATCGCGCGACCACGAAACGTGCAGGCGTCGAGCGCCCGACAACCGAAGCGCCGACGCGCGAACGTGCAGCCCCCCGGACGACGACGGAACCCACGACCCAGCCGCGCGCGCCTGACGTTGACCCAACGCGTGCATCGACGTCGGCGGAACCAGCACCCGTCGCCACGCCGACGCCCGAGCCGGCTCTCCAGTCGCCGCCAACACAAAACCCGGCCACCGAAGTCGCGTCGCAACCCTCCGCGCCGACGCCGATCCCAGTCCCGGAGTCCACGCTTTCGGTGCCTGAAAAGGGCAGCGCCATGCCGCTATGGCTCTCGCTGACGGCCATCGTCGTGGTGCTCGGCGCGCTGTGGGCGCTCCGTCGCAAGCCGCGCCGCCACCGGTACGAGAGTGCCGAACCCGAAGCCTATGTCGAGCCGACTCCGCTGCCTATTGTCGCCAACCCCGCCGCCCCCAAAACTGTCGCTTCCGAACCGGTATCGTCCCCGGCTGCTGCCACCCCCGTCGCCGCATCTACGGCCTTGCCCGTTGCTGTCGCACCGGCGGCCGCACCCAAGTTCCTCGAACCAAGGGGCAAGGTGCCGCCCCCGCCACCAGTCGTCGCACGCGCCCGGCTGAGCTGCGAGCTGCGTCCCTTGCGCGCCGGTCTCAACCTGCTGAGCGCGACCGTCGAGTGCGAGATGGTCGTCACCAACACCGGGACTGCGCCGGCCGAGAGCATCCGCGCGGGCATCGCGCTGCTGACCGCGCATGCCGACCAGGATATCGATCTTGCCGCGTTCAATGCGGCGCCGGTCGTGCGGCCGTCGACGCCGCCATTCGCGCTGGCCCCCGGCGAGACACGGACGATCCGTACCGTGACGGCGATCGCGCGCGAGGCGATCCGGACGATGACCGCCGCGAACCGGCCGATGTTCGTGCCGGTCGTCGCGACCAATATCCTGTATGTTACGGCTGGCGACGAGGCGCAGACGGCGCGCGCCTGGGTGGTGGGCATCGAGCGCGTGGACTCGCCCAAGCTCGCGCCGTTCTGGCTCGATGCGCCGGCGCGGATGTACACGACCGTCGCCGCGCGGCCGCATGCAGTGACGTTCGATCGGTAGGTGAGGGGCGCCGCGTTTCGCGCGGCGTGCCGACCTTAGAGACTCGGTCGTGCCGCGCTTGCTCGGGACGGTAATACCGAGCGCAGACGTAAAGCTTGTTTCTCCGCGAAGGCGGGGACCCAGACTGGGCTCCCGCCTTCGCGGGAGAACAAAGCAGCGATTGCGGCGGGGGCCGTACGAGGCATTTATCTCGGAATTGGATAACCGTCTTCGGTCCTGCATTCGCCCCAACACGCACTCGCTGGCGGCTGGATCGCAAGATGAGCATGCCGGAACAAGCTCGATAAGACGCGAACCCTACGGGTATGATCCACGCGCAACACTACCGCGCAACGAAAAGGGCGACCCCATCGCTGGGGCCGCCCTTTTTCTTAGCTGCGGCCAGCAGGGGCAAAGCCCCTGCTTCGTCGGTCGGCATGAATGCCGCCGGCCGGCCTTGCGGGGAGTGCGCTTCAGCGTGGCTGAAGCGTCTCTCCCGCTGCGGCTTACTTGACCTCGACGGTCGCGCCAGCTGCTTCGAGCTGAGCCTTGATCTTGGCGGCCTCGTCCTTCGACACGCCTTCCTTGACGGCCTTGGGAGCCGACTCGACCAGCGTCTTGGCTTCGGTCAGGCCGAGCGCGGTGATCGCACGGACTTCCTTGATGACGTTGATCTTCTTGCCACCGTCGCCGGTCAGGATGACGTCGAATTCGGTCTGCTCTTCTGCTGCAGGAGCAGCGGCGCCGCCGCCTGCTGCGGGTGCTGCGACCGCTGCTGCGGCCGAAACGCCCCACTTCTCTTCGAGCAGCTTCGAAAGCTCAGCTGCTTCGAGAACGGTCAGTTCGCTCAGGCTCTCAACGAGCGCGTTCAGGTCTGCCATGATAAATCTCCATCTCGGGGCTCGTGCCCCATCAGTTCAAAAAGGTAACGAAAGGCCTGCAAGATCAGGCGGCTTCCTTCTCCGCGTAGGCGGAAAGCACGCGCGCGAGCTGCGCTGCCGGAGCCTGCGTGATCGTTGCCAGCTTCGTCGCAGGTGCGACGATGAGGCCAACGATCTTGGCACGCAGTTCATCCAGCGAGGGCAGCGTTGCGAGCGCCTTGACGCCTTCGACGTCGAGGGCAGTCGCGCCCATCGCCCCACCCACGATTTCGAACTTGTCGTTCGTCTTCGCGAATTCCACGGCCACCTTGGCGGCCGCGACTGGGTCGATGGAGCTGGCCAGACCGACCGGACCCGTGAGCATGTCGCCCAGCGAGCTGTAGTCGGTGCCGTCCATTGCGATCTTGGCAAGCTTGTTCTTCGAGACCTTGTAGGTCGCGCCGGCGTCGCGCATCTTGTTCCGCAGCACAGTGGACTGTGCGACGGTCAGGCCGAGGTTGCGCGTGACAACGACGACGCCGACCTCGGAAAAGGTGCGGTTCAGCTCGGCTACGGCCGCGGTCTTTTGATCACGATCCATGCCATTCTCCACGTTTTACGAGTTCACCGCTTGCGCAGTGGACCCGGTTACTAACCGGAGGCGCAGACAAACCCGCGCTCCCGGGTGTCTCGTCGATGGGGCATGGGAGAGGGGCGGCACGCATATGGGCCGACAAAATCTCATTCCCCGTCTAGGTGGGAGATTAAGCACCGGCAAACCCGCTGCACCCACTGTCTCGGACGGAGTTCGACGAGCAAGCTCGCCGAACGAAGGTGCGCCTTAGCGGAATATGCGGGGGAGTCAACTGGCGGGAAAGGTGCAACGCATACGTAGCGGTCGAGCATTCCGCTTCCGCGATCCTCCCCCGCCAGGGGGAGGTGGCTGGCACTTGCCAGACGGAGGGGGCGGTAAGAGTAAGCCTAGTTTCGTGTCCGCTGCCTGAGGAACCTTTCCCTGACAGCGAGGATCCCGGCATCAATAACCGGCAGGACTCAGAACGCACCGATCTGCTCCAGCGTCATTCCATCGCGGATGTAGTTATAGTTGATCACGGGATATCCGCGAGCGGCTGCTGCGTGGCACAGGTCAAAATCGTCGCTTAACAATGTCCTGCCAGCTTGTCCGAGCTCAAGCAGGACCGCATCCGTCAGGCCGAGGCGCAGATATTCGGGAGCCATTGCCGCCGTACTGGCGGGAAGGTGAAACTCAATACTCACGTTCGCAATATCCTGCAACGCAGTACCGAGTAGGCTTCGGAGAGGTTCCGGTGTTTGCCGGGAGATGTTGGATGTTTCGGCAAGGACATGAGGGCACAGCACGAGTTGTCCGAACCGCAGTGCGATCAAGCGTACCCGATCATAATCAATCACGTCGTATTTTGCCAATCGCTTATGTTTGGCAATGCGGTCGATACCGACATTGCCAACGAGCAGAAGGCACAGGAGATTTGTGTCGATAAGTAGCGGCGCCATCAAGCGCTCTGCGTTTCCCGGTTAGATACGCTAAGGAAGCGGCCGGACGTGTCATCAATCGTCACCACCTTGTAAGTTCTTCGAAGTGGCGGCACGTTCATCGCGTTATTTAGCAAGTTAGGGGTATTAATATCCCAAGGGCGCGAGAAGCCAATCGTGACTTTCCACGTGCCGTTCGCCGGATCGTACTCGAGTTCCTCAAGCCCTACGTTGACGACGCCCTCGTCAGCGAAGATTGTACTGACCTGGCTTTTTGCAAGTGTGATGGCGTTCTGAGCTTCCACGTATAGTCTCCTGATCCGACGCAGAATGTCACGACGATGCTGTATCGGCAATGCTATCATATGCGGACGATCGACCGACGCAAAAAGGGCCGGGATCGCTCCCGGCCCTTCTTAACTGTAGCGGCGGGACGGGAGTAAATCCCGTCCTCGTCGGTCGCGGTTGCCCGCGCCGGCCGGGCGCTCGCCGTCTCGTGGCTAGCTTTCGCTAGCCACGTGCGGCTTACGCGCCAGCAACCTCGGTCGTGTCGACCTTGATGCCTGCACCCATGGTCGACGAGATCGCGACCTTCTGGACGTACTTACCCTTGGCGCCGGTCGGCTTGGCCTTGACCACCGCGTCGACCAGTGCGTCGAAGTTCGCGCGCAGGTCTTCCGCCGGGAACGACGCCTTGCCGATGCCCGAATGGATGATGCCGGCCTTCTCGACGCGGTATTCGATCTGGCCGCCCTTGGCTGCCTGAACCGCGGCGGCGACGTTCATCGTCACCGTGCCGAGCTTCGGGTTCGGCATCAGGCCCTTCGGACCCAGAACCTTACCGAGGCGACCGACGATGCCCATCATGTCCGGGGTCGCGATGCAGCGATCGAAATCGATCGTGCCACCCTGGATGATTTCCATCAGGTCTTCGGCGCCGACGACGTCTGCGCCTGCCGCGAGTGCTTCCTCAGCCTTCGCGCCACGGGCGAACACGCCGACGCGGACGGTCTTGCCGGTGCCCTTGGGCAGCGTCACCACGCCGCGGACCATCTGGTCTGCATGACGCGGATCGACGCCCAGGTTCAGCGCGACTTCGATCGTCTCGTCGAACTTCGACGTGGCGCCCGACCGTGCGAGACCGATGGCCTCGTCGATGCCGTGCAGCTTGACGAGGTCGACCGTGACGGCCTTCTGCTTCTTGCTCAGCTTAGCCATGATATCAGCCCTCCACCACTTCGAGGCCCATTGCGCGGGCGCTGCCTTCGATGATCTTCGTCGCAGCGTCGATATCGTTGGCGTTGAGGTCCTTCATCTTCGTCGTGGCGATCTCGCTCAGCTGCGAGCGCTTGATCGTGCCGGCGACGACCTTGCCCGGCTCCTTCGAACCCGACTTGAGACCGGCGGCCTCCTTGATCAGGTACGATGCTGGCGGGGTCTTGGTCTCGAACGAGAACGAGCGATCCGCATAGACCGTGATGACGGTCGGGATCGGCATGCCCTTCTTCAGTTCGCTCGTGCCGGCGTTGAACGCCTTGCAGAACTCCATGATGTTCACGCCGCGCTGACCCAGCGCAGGCCCGATCGGCGGCGCAGGCTTTGCCTCGCCTGCAGGGACCTGCAGCTTGATGTATCCGGTAATCTTTTTAGCCATGTCACTCTCTTGATAAGGGCGGCGAACGCGTAAGCGAGCCACCCGGTGAGCTTAGCGGTGATGACGAACGCCGACGCGTCCTCCCGCAAATTCCCGCAGCTGTAGCGTTGGAAGCGCGTGCGCATAGCGGAACGCGGCGTGCGAAGCAACCAGCGCCGGCACCGGGCCGTGCCTTGGTCAGTGCAAGTTACTCGAGAAGCGTAACCGGCCATCCGACCAGCCGGGCCGCGGCCACGCACACCGATTTCGTCGGATATCCGTCCGAATATGCGATGAGCGAATTATCCTGGTGAATCAACAACCAGGCCCATTCTCCGGTCAGGGCGGGAGACGGTCTGAACGTCACGTCGCGAACCTGCCAAATCTCCAGGCGCATGGCAGGGGCTTCGCTCGGCGCTGGATCGGCCGTTGGGCGAGGCTCCCCGGACGCGATCGGAAAAACGGTTACGCGATCATCGTGTCGCGGCGCAGGATCGTGTGGCTCGAAGTCCCGGGAAACGGCGTCATCGCGTCGCGCCGGTGCGGCGTCAGGTGTCACGATGCGTGACGATCGCGCTGGCGGGAACGGGTTTGCCCCAGAAAAAACCTTGCCCGAAATCCGCGTTCAACGACCGCGCGAGATCGAGATCCTCCGGCGTCTCGATCCCTTCGATCACGGTGCCGATCGCTCGGCTCCTGCAATATTCTATAATCTCGCGCAGCAGCGAGATGGGAAACTCGCCGTTCCTGCATTTCTGGAAGATCTTTCGGTCGATCTTCACTTCGGAAATAGGCAATTCGGATATCCGGTCGAAGTTCGTCGCCCCCTTGCCAAAGTCGTCCAGCGAGATGGGAACACCGATCCGCCCCAATTCGCGCATGTTCGCCACCAGGCGATCGTTGAGTCCAGGGTAGCTGATTTCGGTCAACTCGATCGTCAGCATACCGGTCGCGACCCGGTGCCTGCGAAGCAACATGGGGAGCGCGGTGATGAAATCATCATCGCTGAGCACGGCGGCACTACAGTTTACCGCCACGGGAACCGCGCGGTCATCGGCCTGTAGCGCGGATAACAGCCTTGCTGCGGCCTCCACCGCGAGCAACGTCGCAGCGATCTCGATCGATAGGATCGTCGACGGCGCGAAGATGTGTTCCGGGTTGAGCGATGGACGATTGCGCAGGCGGGTCAGCGTTTCATAGCCGGCAACGCGTTCGGCCCTCAGATCCTGCTTGACGTGAAACTCGTGGGTGAGATTGGGCAGCAGCCGGCCTTGCTGGATCAGCCAGGATAGGAACCGCTGGTCGCAGAGATCGCTGTCATGCTCGCGCCGAGGAATGCCGAGGAGTCGTCGCGCGATCGCCTGCGCATCATACGGCCCTTCGATCTGGTCGATGGGGCCGATGCCGAATTGTTCGGCCTTGACGATGGCGCTGAGCGAATGGGGGCCGGACTTCACGAACGTCAGCGCGCCGGCATAGCCTTCATCGTCGAGCAACGTGATGATCGCGTGGCTGTTGAGCGTCGATATGTCGGGGTTGATGACGATCAGGTCCGGCTGGAACGCTACGCCGGCACGCTCTTCGCTTGCCGTGCCGATCCAGGCGACCTTGTGACCGATCGCCTCCAACTCGCGGTGAACGCGCGAATAGGCGATATCGTCATGATCGAGGAACAGGATGCGATGTCCGTCGGCCGTGGCTGTAGCCGCGGCCGTGGCGGCGTGAGGATCGGAACGATCCCCGTGGCTCTTGTCGGGCAAGTTGTCGCGGCGCGGCGAAAACTTGCCCATAGTTATGGCGGATGTCGGCATCGTTCGTCCCCTGCGTCCGATCGCCCGGTACGACCTTGCAACCATCGCGATGATCGGTCGGCATCATGCGGTTGTGCCGATGCTCTGGATCGTCTCGAATGCTGCGATTGTCGACCAAGCGATCGTTTCGCGGGCAGGCTGACGCCAGAAAAATTATCGAATTAAGACTAAAGGTGGTTAACTAATCTTAACTCTCCAACCGGAACATCGGAAAACCGGCAGAGATGATCGTAAAGTCATGATACGCCGTCTTTATTGAAATGCTGCGATACAGTATTATTTTTGTTACAATAGTAGAGTCCGTCGGTGGACGAGGCGTTATGTCCGGTTTGGTGGATGTGTAATGCGCTGGAGGAGTAAGCCGAACTCCCCAAAGCGCCGTATACCGCGATCTCTAGTTTCGATAGAAAGTCCGCGTGGCGGATAATCCGACAGTCTATCCCGGGTTCTTCTGACGGGACACGGCGGATAACGGGCTTTCGATCCGCCCGGCAGTCGTTCCATCAGCTTCGCGGGCGATGGAGCGCGACGAAGGAGAGCGTTCGGGCGATGGCCGGCACGCCGAGATAGCGTTCATTTCCGACGTATCAGGCTGTTTTCTTCGTTCGGCTTTCAACTACCATGTGTGTGTCGGGATGGGGGCATCCGACATATCGGGGGTATCATGGTCAAGTCATGTCGCGTGGCGCTCGCCGCGCTGTTTGTGTCGCTTACCGTGGCTACGGCGGCCTATTCTCAGGAGAAGACCGGCCTGAAACCCGGCTTCGTCCTGAAGCCTGGCACCGCCCGGATCGTCCTGATGCGCCCGTCCATCCGCGTCGGCGCACAGTCGACCGGTGGGATGTACGAGCCGAACGCCGACTGGACCGATCAGGCAAAGGAGAACATCGGCACCGCGCTCGCCAAGGTCCAGACCGGCTTGGGAAACAGCGTCGTCGGTTATGTCGAGCCGATCGGCAGCAGGTCGGCCAGGGCTGCCGAATATCAGGAGTTGTTCGGTGCGGTCGCCGCGTCGGTGATCGAATACCAGTTCTTCAAGGGCAACCGGCTGCCCACCAAGAAGCGCAAGGACCAGTTCGAATGGGGGCTCGGTCCCGATGTTCGAACGCTCCCCGGTCTGGAGACCGCGGACTACGCGCTGTTCATCACGACGGAGGATCATTTCGGTTCGACCGGGCGGAAGGTGCTGCAGGTCTTTGCGGCGATGGCGCGCGTCGGCGTCACCGCGGGCGTCCACAAGGGATTCGCCGGGCTGGTCGACCTGCGTACGGGGGAGCTGGTCTGGCTCAACGCCGACATGCAGATGGGCGGCGACGTGCGCGACGCAGACGGCGCGGACAAGCGCGTGCGGCAGTTGCTGGAGGGCTTCCCGGGGAAACCGGTCGAGGGTCCGATGCTGGCGGGCGCTCCCGTCGTTGCATCGGCCGACTGAGATGCGAACCCTGACCGGTATAGTGCTGCTCGGCGCAACACTATCCACCACCGCATTTGCGACCGACAAGCGGCCGCCGCTACCGACCTACACGCAGGCCTATACCGCGACGACGGTCGACGAGCGCGGGATATGGATGGAGGCGGACGAGCGAGAGCGGGTGCAGCGCGACTCCCGGTCGCTGGTCAAGGATCCCGCGCTCAACGCCTATGTCCGCGGCGTGCTTTGCCGGACCGTCGGCGAGGACCGTTGCCGGTCGGTACGCCTGTATATCGACGAGGTCCCGGCGTTCAACGCGTACATGACGCCCAATGGCGCGATGGTGGTGTGGACCGGACTGCTGCTCCGTGTCCGCAGCGAGGCGGAGCTCGGTGCGATCCTCGGGCACGAGTTCGGCCATTTCGAACTCCGGCATACGCTCAAGGACTTCAAGAGCCACCGCACCGGCACCGACCTGATGGCGTGGGCATCGATCCTCGTCCGCAACAGCGCAAACTTTCAATATGCCGTGGTCGGCCAGATGTATGCCTTCAGCCGGGACCAGGAGCGCGAGGCCGACATGACCGGCTTCCAGTATCTCGCACGCTCGCAATATCCATCGTCGGCCGCCGCCGACGTCTGGGAGCACGTCATGGGCGAGGCGGACGCCACCGCGATCGGTCGGAAGCGCAAGCCGAAGCAAAAATACGTCGCCGGCGTTTTCGCCACGCACCCGACCGATCTCGCGCGTGCGACCTATCTCCGCGCCGCGTCGATCGAGGCGCATGACGTCAAGCCCGCGGTCGTCGATACGCACCAGGCGGCGATGGCGAAATGGCTGCCGATCTTACTCAACGACCAGATCAAGCTCAACGACTTCGGCGGCAGTGAGTATCTGCTCGCCAATCTGGCGGAAGGCACTGGCTGGACGACTCCGCTACTGTGCGCCCGCGGGGACCTGTACCGAGAGCGCGGCAATCCCCGCGATCTCGTCAGTGCCGCGCAATTCTACCAGGAGGCGATCGGCAAGGGCGACGCACTGCCCGAGGCGTATCGTGGCCTCGGCCTCGCTTTGCTCCGCAGCCAGCAGGTTGCCGAAGGCCAGGCCGCGCTCGCGACGTATCTCCGCCTCAAGCCGGCCGCGACCGACGCAGCGCTCATCGCCACGCTGATCTCGTAAGGAGGATGACCATGTCCAGGACTCTCGCCCTGCTTGCCGCGATCGCAACGCTCTCGCTCGCCGTCCCCGTCGCGGCCGGCAACAAGCTCATCCCAGCGGGCCAGCGCATCGCGGTCGCCAAGTCGGCGCTGACCGTGCAGCCTGGCGCGGAGTGGAACAAGCTGTCCGAGCGCCCCGGTCGCAATGCCGAAACCTGGACGCAGGACGGCGACGAACTGAACGACCTCAGCTTCTATGGCGGCATCGAGTCCGGCAGGCCGCTGTTCCGCGAAGTCGACAAGAAGAACAGACCGCTGCCGAAGGTCTCGGCGACGATGCTGATCACCGATATCCCGGTGCTGCTCGAGAACAGCTACCGTATCGCGCGCGACGCGTCGTCGATGGCGATCGACACGATCGCGCCGATCCAGTTCGCCGGCAACAAGGGCGTGCGCTTCACCTACACCTTCGCGAAGCAGAACGAGACGCTGCAACGTCGTGGCGAAGCCCGCGGTGCGGTGATCGGCGGCAAGCTGTATCTGGTGACGTACGAAGCGCCGAGCTTGTATTACTACGATCGCAGCGCGGCGGCAGCCAGGGTGGTGGCGGACAGCGTGCGGTTTTAAGCTCGCCAGGCCACGTCGCATCCATCGGCCGCCGTCTCGTCCCGGCCCGGCCGGACAGACGGGCGGTCGCGGCGATTATCGAGGCTGCTGGGGTCTCCCGCGAAGACGGGAGCCCGGTCTGGATCCCTGCCTTCGCGGGAGGAACGGTCTCGGCCTCCCCGCATGCAGCACAGGCCCCTTGCAATGTAGGATTTCGAGGCAGACCCGATAGCGATGCCGCGCCCGTTCACCCCCGACAAGTTCACCCGACGCCAGGCCGCCCAGAACGCCGTGTTCCTCGCCGCCCTCCGCCGCACCGGCAACGTCCGCGAGGCCGCCAGCACGCTAGGCTATAACCGCTCCACTTTCACCAAGCGCCGCGCCGCCCACCCTGCCTTCGCCGCCAGGTGGAACGCCGCGCTGGTCATGGCCAACGCCGCCCTGAAACTCCCCTCCCGCCTGCGGGAGGGGTCGGGGGAGGGGAGTGCCAAGAACGCCGCCATCTCGTCCGAACCCCCCACCACGACAAGAACCGCCAACGGTCGCCTCCAGCTCCGCCGCCCCACCGCCAACCGCCTCGACCACGCCGCCGAGCAAGCCTTCCTCACAGCGCTCTCCGCCACCGCCAACGTCCGTCTCTCGGCCGCGGCCGCCGGCTTCAGCCACTCCGCCTTCTACGCCCGGCGCAAGGCCAGCCCCGCCTTCGCCCGCGAGATGCGCCTCGCGCTGGCGGCCGGGTACGAACAGGTAGAGTCCGCGCTGATCGCCGGATTCCTGCCCGGCGCGCACGATCATGACGCGTGGCGCCACAACGATCCCCCGCCGATCCCGCCGATGACCGCGAACCAGGCGCTGCAACTCCTCCACCTGCACAACCGCACGGTCCACCTCCAGGAGGAGCCGCCCCACATCAGGCGCCGCCGCGGTGAATCGAGCGAAGCCCACAGCTACCGCCTGACGGCCATGTACGAAGCCCGCCAGGCCCTGGAACGCGAAGCCTTCGACCTCGCCGAAGCCGCTCGCAACGAACGCGGCGAACCGACGCTGACCAACCCGTATCCGGCGGCGAGGCCAGTACACCTACCGGCGCTCGATCAGGTCACCGGCTGGAGCAAGGCCGATCCCACGAAGGTGGCGCACGATCCGGATGTCGCGCTGTTCGGCGGGTGGCGGTTGAAGGATTGGAAGGGAGCATAGCGGTGCCGGTTTGTCCTGATGGGGCTTCCCGCTGCCCAGGACGAGCAACGCCTGATCGCCGCTCCGAAAGCAGCGACTAGCTTCGCCATCAGATATCGTCTATACTGGATATATGGATAAATACGCAGCTATCACAGCCCTTAGCGCGCTGGCGCAAGCTACCCGGCTAGACGTGTTTCGTCTTCTGGTCCGCCACGAGCCGGACGGGATGGCGGCGGGTGAAATCTCTCGTCAGCTCGAAGTGCCGCAGAATACTATGTCGTCTCACCTCGGCATTCTCTCGCGCGCTGGCATCGTGCGCTCGGAACGGCATAGCCGGTCGATCATCTACCGGGCCGATCTGGACGGGCTGCGCGCGCTGACGCTGTTCCTCGTCAAGGACTGCTGCGCCGGCTCGCCTGATCTGTGCGCGCCGCTCCTGGCCGAACTTACTCCCTGCTGCTGAAAGGGCGCCCCGTGGCCGTCGATATCGTGATCTATCACAACCCCGAGTGCGGCACGTCGCGCAACACGCTGGCGATGATCCGCAATGCCGGCATTGAGCCGCATGTCGTCGAATATCTCAAAACGCCGCCCTCGCGCGCGCTGCTGGTCGAGTTGATCGACCGCGCCAAGATCGCGCCCCGCGATCTACTGCGCGAGAAGGGCACGCCCTATGAGGAGCTGGGCTTGGGCGATACGTCGCTGTCCGATGATGCGCTGGTCGACGCGATGATGGCACATCCCGTCCTCATCAACCGGCCGCTGGTCGTTTCGCCGCTCGGCGTGAAGCTGTGCCGGCCGTCCGAAACGGTTCTTGATCTGCTGCTTGAGCCGCAACAGGGTGCGTTTGTTAAGGAAGACGGCGAACAGGTCGTGGACACCTCGGATCAGCGCATCGCCTGATGCTGCTCGCGCTCGCTATCTTCGTCGCCACGATCACGCTCGTCATCTGGCAGCCCAAGGGTCTCGGTATCGGGTGGAGCGCGCTGGGCGGCGCCGCGGTCGCGCTGCTCGTCGGGGTGGTCTCTCTCTCAGACGTGCCAATGGTGTGGGGCATCGTCTGGAACGCGACCGCGACGTTCGTCGCAATCATCATCGTCAGCCTGTTGCTCGATGAAGCCGGCTTGTTCGAATGGGCGGCGCTCCATGTCGCACGCTGGGGCGGGGGGCATGGTCGCCGTTTGTTCGTGCTGATCGTCCTGCTCGGCGCGGCAGTGTCAGCATTGTTCGCCAATGACGGCGCGGCACTGATCCTGACGCCGATCGTCATCGCGATGCTGCGGGCGCTGGGATACAAGGACAAGGCGACACTGGCGTTCGTCATGGCAGCAGGGTTCATCGCCGATACCGCCAGTCTGCCACTAATCGTCTCCAACCTCGTCAACATCGTGTCGGCCGACTTCTTCCGGATCGGGTTTGCCGATTATGCTTCGGTGATGGTGCCGGTCGATCTGGCGTCGATAGCCGCGACTTTGGTCACGCTGCTGCTGTTCTTCCGACGCGACATACCCGCCCGCTATGAGGTGACACAGCTTCGCACGCCCGCTGACGCGATCCGCGATCCTGCCACGTTCAAGGCGGGCTGGGTCGTCCTCGCCCTGCTGCTCGCCGGCTTCTTCCTGCTCGAACCGATCGGCGTGCCGGTCAGCGCCGTGGCCGCTACCGGCGCGGTCCTCCTGCTCATCATCGCCGCGCGCGGCCATGTCATCCAGACCCGCAAGGTGCTGGCCGGTGCTCCGTGGCAGGTCGTGATCTTCTCGCTCGGCATGTACCTGGTCGTCTACGGCTTGCGAAACGCCGGTCTCACCGACCACCTTGCCGGCCTGCTCGATCGCACCGCGCAAGGCGGCGTTTGGGGTGCGGCGTTCGGCACCGGGATCATCGCCGCGCTGCTGTCGTCGGTGATGAACAACATGCCAACCGTCCTGGTGGGCGCGCTGTCGATCGACGCGACGCACGCCACGGGCGCGATCAAGGACGCGATGATCTACGCCAATGCGATCGGTTGCGACCTCGGCCCGAAGATCACGCCGATCGGCTCGCTCGCAACGCTACTGTGGCTTCACGTCCTCGGGCAAAAGGGTATCCGGATCGGCTGGGGCTATTACTTCAAGGTCGGCGCGACGCTGACGATTCCCGTGCTGTTGGTGACACTCACCGCGCTCGCCATAAGGCTCAGTCTGTAATGCCGCTTCGCACGCTCTCCGATCCTGACCATCTGCCCGCGCTCGATCGCCACTATGCGCGTGATCGCCCCGCCCTCAGGCTTGGGGCCGGTGATCCCTCCCCGCGTATCCTGCTGCTCTACGGCTCGCTGCGGGAACGGTCCTATTCTCGCCTGTGTGTCGAAGAAGCCGCCCGCCTGCTGCAATTTTTCGGCTGCGAGACACGCATCTTTGACCCCTCGACGCTGCCGCTACCCGACCAGGTCACAGGGGACGATCATCCCGCCGTCCACGAGCTGCGCGAACTGTCGATGTGGTCGGAGGGGCATGTGTGGTGCAGCCCCGAGCGACACGGCCAGATCACCGGCATCATGAAGCTGCAGGTCGATCATCTGCCGCTGTCGATGGGCGGGATGCGCCCGACCCAGGGACGAACCCTTGCAGTCATGCAAGTGTCGGCCGGATCGCAGTCGTTCAACAGCGTCAATACTCTGCGCATCCTTGGCCGCTGGATGCGGATGGTGACGATCCCCAACCAGTCGTCGGTCGCCAAGGCGTTCAACGAGTTCAACGACGCCGGCCGAATGAAGCCGTCCAGCTACTACGACCGGATCGTCGACGTTATGGAAGAGCTGGTGCGCTTTACTGTACTGCTACGGCCTCACACCGTTCAGCTGGTCGACCGGTATTCGGAACGAAAAGACGCGGGCGTGCCGCTGGACACAACGACCGACCTATCCAGTATTGCGGCAACGCCGCAGCGTTCGTTCTAATCAGGACGATACGCGGGCGAGGTATGAGTAGAGCCCGGCTTTCGCCAAGGCGCCACGTGACAGTGAATCCCACGTCGTCGGTCGGGCCTTTGGCCGGCCGGCCGGTCAAGACCGTCTCACGATTAGCTGGCGGCTAATCGCGTTTGGCCACAAGCGCGCCGTTCCGCGCCTTACTTGCTTCTTTCGACCTGCTCGAACTCGAGCTCCACAGGCGTGGCACGCCCGAAGATCGACACCGAAACCTTGACGCGGCTGCGGTCGAAGTCGAGTTCTTCCACCAGCCCGTTGAAGGTCGCGAACGGGCCGTCGAGGACCTTGACCTGATCGCCGATCTCGTAGTCGACCTTGACCTTCTGCTTGGGCGCAGCGGCGGCTTCTTCCTTGCTGTTCAGCATCCGCGTGGCTTCCGCCTCGCTGATCGCCTGCGGCTTGCCCATGCTGCCGAGGAAGCCGGTGACCTTCGGCGTGTTCTTCACCAGGTGATACACATCGTCGTTCATGTTCAGCTTGGCGAGCACGTAGCCCGGCATGAACTTGCGCTCGACCGCGATCTTCTTGCCGCGACGGGCCTCGGTGGTGGTTTCGGTCGGGACTTCGATCTGCTCGACGAGCTGCTCGAGACCCATCCGGGTCGCCTCGGCCATGATCGAGTCGCGGACCTTGCCCTCGAAGCCCGAATAGGCGTGAATGATGTACCAGCGCGCCATGACGGAACCTTGCTTACTGAGCGAGTTTGAGGAGGGCGGAGACGATCGCTTGCAGGATCGAGTCGACGCCCAGGAAGAACAGCGCGAGGATCGTCGTCATGATCACCACCATCACGCCGGTCATGACCGTCTCGCGACGCGTCGGCCACGTGACCTTCGCGGTCTCGTTGCGGACCTGCTGGATGAATTCGAGGGGGGACGTCTTCGCCACGATGTTCTTCGAACCCGCTGATTGAGAAACTGAGATGCGAGGCATAGACCCACTGGCCGCACCCTGTGAAGGGCAGCGGCGGCAGGTCCGTCCTCGCTGTCGGAAGCGCGGCAGATAGCTTCCACCCGTCGTGAAAGCAAGTGCGCGGCAGGAGAGGGGCGGGCGTCGTATCGAAAGCGACACGGCAGCGGCCGGGAGAAGTGGCGGGGGAGAGCGCTTGGGTCACTCGATCCCCCGCACGATCGTCTTGCCGGTGCCGGTTTGACCGGCGGCTCCGCTCCCACGGTTTCTATTTATCGTTCGGCTTGACGACGGCAGCCGGGGTGTACGCCGAACGCAGGCGAAAAAAAAGGCCGGTACAAGACCGGCCGTAAAAGTTTTTAGGAGAGGATGCCTGAAAGGCCTGAGTGTTGTGCATCGCAGCAGATGATTTCTCAAGTGCGCAATATGCATCAAGGAATGCAATTTCTGCAATCGGGATGGGCGCACGAAAGCGGCGAGTGCGATCGCCACGATTTTTCTGAGAATTTAATGGGGGTGGCAGGAGTGCTCGGATTCGAACCGAGGGCCTTCGGTTTTGGAGACCGACGCTCTAACCAACTGAGCTACACTCCTACACGGACGCGCCCCTTACCCAGCGTTTTCGGGAAGGGCAAGCGTCTCGCGTGCAATTCGTCTCGCGAGCATCCGCGCAACCGTCATCGTAAGGATGATGCGTTGCACGGTGCATGGTTTGCCCGTTAACCTTACGCCGTCTCGTTGGATGTAGGAAAGCGTAATCGTATGAAGGCGGGATTGATGATGCTGGCGCTCCCGGTCGCGGCGCTGCTCATGGGGGCGGGACCGGTTCCCCAGGTGCCGGACCTCGGGCCGCAGCTCGAACGCTTCACCTACCCGTGGCCGGTCCAGACGATGGAAGTCGATATCGTCGGTAGTCCTGCGCAAATGGCGTTCATGGATATCGCGCCGCAGCGGCCCAATGGCCGCACGGTCGTCCTGCTCCACGGCAAGAACTTCTGCGGCGCGACTTGGGGCAGCACCGCGCGGGCGCTGAGCGAGGTCGGTTACCGCGTGATCGTCCCCGACCAGATCGGCTTCTGCAAATCGTCCAAGCCCCGTGCGGCGCAGTATAGTTTCGAGATGCTGGCGACGTTCACCAAGCGGCTGCTCGAATCGCGCGGCATCACGCGGGCGACGATCGTCGGGCACTCGATGGGCGGCATGCTCGCGATGCGGTACGCCATCCTCTTTCCGGCGTCGGTCGAGAAGCTGGTGCTCGTCAATCCGCTAGGTCTCAAGGATCGCGGCGAGGAGGGCGTGCCCTATACCGACGTCGACACGCTCTGGGCGAGCGAGAAGAAGACCAGCTACGCGTCGATCAAGGCGTATCAGCTCGAGAACTATTACCACGGCGTGTGGAAGCCGTCCTATGATCGCTGGGTCTGGATGCAGGCGGGCATGTATCAGGGGACAGGGCGTGACACCGTGGCGCTCGCGCAGGCCAAAACGAGTGAAATGATCAAAACGCAACCAGTCGCGCATGAGCTGTACCGGATCAGGCCTCCGACCACCTTGATAATCGGGGCGCTGGACAAGACCGCGTTCGGCCGCGCGCAGGCGCCGGCGAACCTGCGCAAGTTCCTCGAGCCGGTGCCGATGGTCGCGCCGCGGGCAGTGAAACAGATGCCGAATGCGAATCTGGTGATGCTGGAAGGCCTGGGTCACTCGCCGCAGGTCGAGGACCCTGCGCGATTCGAGAAGACGTTGCTTGCGGTGCTCGGTACGCGGTTGCGGTAAAGCGTGCCGGGCGATCCTCCCCCGCCAGGGGGAGGTGGCTGGCGCTTGCCAGACGGAGGGGGAGGTAAGGGCAACGGTCGTTGCGTGTTCCTCCCCCTCCGACACCTGCGGTGCCACCTCCCCCTGGCGGGGGAGGATTGACGGGTGGTCCCCGGCGATGGGCGATGGTTGGTCACGCGTGCATCCACCCCCGCAAAACCAATAACCTACCCGCACCCAAACCGATTCCGCCCCCGTTGACCTTACCCCCGTCCTGACCTATAGGCGCGGCCTGTTCTTCGGGAATGTTTCCCGCCGGGCATGCTTGAACATTGCTGGATGCATTCCAGGACCTGAGGGGCGTTCCCGCGTTCCTATGGTCCTTTTTGTATTCTCAGGCGCCTCATGGCTCCAGCAAAGTAACCACTTGAAAGGTGAAGGCTTCAATGCCGACGATCAACCAGCTGGTCCGCAAGGGCCGCGATCCGCAGAAGGCCAAGTCGAAGGTCCCTGCGATGGAAGCAAATCCGCAGAAGCGTGGCGTTTGCACGCGCGTCTACACGACGACCCCGAAGAAGCCGAACTCGGCTCTGCGCAAGGTGGCCAAGGTTCGCCTGACCAACCAGCGCGAAGTCATCAGCTACATCCCGGGCGAGGGCCACAATCTTCAGGAGCATTCGGTTGTCCTGATCCGTGGTGGTCGTGTCCGCGATCTTCCCGGTGTTCGCTATCACGTCTTGCGCGGCGTGCTCGATACACAGGGTGTGAAGGACCGGCGTCAGTCGCGTTCCAAGTACGGCGCCAAGCGTCCGAAGTAAGCCGATCGCTCATATTTGCGATCATCAAGGCTGAAGTTTAGAAGGAATACAAAATGGCACGTCGTCGTCGTCCCGAAAAGCGGGTCATCCTGCCTGATCCCAAGTTCGGGGATGAGGTTCTGTCGAAGTTCATGAACAGCGTCATGCTGGACGGCAAGAAGTCCGTCGCAGAGCTGATCGTGTACGGTGCATTCGAAACCGTCGAGAGCCGCGCAAAGCGCGATCCGATCGGCGTTTTCCACGATGCGCTGAACAACGTGAAGCCGGGCATCGAAGTCCGTTCGCGCCGCGTTGGTGGTGCAACGTACCAGGTGCCGGTCGAGGTTCGTCCCGAGCGTGCACAGGCGCTGGCGATTCGCTGGCTGATCGGTGCGGCGCGTTCGCGCAGCGAGAACACGATGGCCGCACGGCTGTCGGGTGAGCTGATGGATGCCGCCAACAACCGTGGCAACGCGGTCAAGAAGCGTGAAGATACGCACCGGATGGCGGAAGCCAACCGTGCATTCTCGCACTACCGCTGGTGACAGCGGGCTTCCTGCCGCTGGTAACAGCGGGCTTTGAAGCCTAGCATTGCTATCCGTGTGACGGGCGGTCTTTCGCCTGTCACGCAAACACCTATATATTGGGGAGCCGGCACGTTCGGCTCCCCATATCCTTAAGGAAGCACGATCATGGCCCGCAGCCATCCGCTCGACCGTTACCGCAACATCGGCATCATGGCGCACATCGACGCCGGTAAGACGACGACGACCGAGCGCATCCTCTATTACACCGGCAAGTCCTACAAGATCGGCGAAGTGCACGAAGGCACCGCGACGATGGATTGGATGGAGCAGGAGCAGGAGCGCGGGATCA
Source organism: Sphingomonas sp. OK281 (assembly GCF_900115295.1). GTDB lineage: Bacteria > Pseudomonadota > Alphaproteobacteria > Sphingomonadales > Sphingomonadaceae > Sphingomonas. The sequence continues at coordinate 207,863 of NZ_FOVZ01000001.1, forward strand.
CGATCACGTCGGCTGCGACCACCTGCAAGTGGCGCGCCGAAGAGGGTAAGGGCGAAGAGCACCTTATCAACATCATCGATACGCCCGGCCACGTCGACTTCACGATCGAAGTCGAGCGTTCGCTCCGCGTGCTCGATGGCGCGGTCGCCTGCTTCGACGGCGTTGCCGGCGTCGAGCCGCAGTCCGAGACCGTGTGGCGTCAGGCCGACAAGTACGGCGTGCCGCGCATGTGCTTCATCAACAAGCTCGACCGCACCGGCGCCGATTTCTACTTCTGCGTGAACTCGATCATCGAGCGTCTCGGCGCGCGTCCGGCCGTGCTGTATCTCCCGATCGGCATGGAAGGCGGCTTCAAGGGCCTCGTCGATCTCGTCGAGAACCGCGCGATCATCTGGCTCGAAGAGAGCCTTGGCGCGAAGTTCGAATATGCCGAGATCCCCGCGGATCTGGTCGAGAAGGCCGCGAAGTATCGCAGCGAGCTGATCGAGATGGCCGTCGAGCAGGACGATGCCCTCATGGAGGCATATCTCGAAGGTAACGAGCCGAGCGTCGCCGACCTCAAGGCGCTGATCCGCAAGGGTACGCTGAGCATGGCGTTCGTGCCGGTGGTTTGCGGTTCGGCGTTCAAGAACAAGGGCGTTCAGCCGTTGCTCGACGCCGTGGTCGACTATCTGCCTTCGCCGCTCGACGTTCCCGCGATCCAGGGTCTGAAGCTCGACGGCGTGACGCCGGACGAGCGTCCTTCGTCGGACGACGTTCCGTTCTCGGCGCTGGCGTTCAAGATCATGAACGATCCGTTCGTCGGTACGCTGACCTTCGCCCGTATCTACTCGGGCAAGCTGGAGACTGCATCGCAGGTCACCAACTCGGTCAAGGACAAGAAGGAAAAGGTCGGCCGCATGCTGCTTATGCATGCGAACAGCCGTGAGGACATCCAGGAGGCTTTCGCTGGCGACATCGTCGCTCTCGCGGGTCTCAAGGATACCACGACCGGTGACACGCTCTGCGCGATGAACGCACCGATCATTCTCGAGCGGATGGAATTCCCCGAGCCCGTGATCGAGCTGTCGGTGGAGCCGAAGACCAAGGCCGACCAGGAGAAGATGGGCGTCGCGCTCAATCGTCTCGCACGTGAGGATCCTTCGTTCCGCGTGTCGTCGGACCCCGAGTCGGGCCAGACCATCATCAAGGGCATGGGCGAGCTCCATCTCGAGATCCTGGTCGATCGCATGAAGCGTGAGTTCAAGGTCGAGGCGAACGTCGGTGCTCCTCAGGTCGCATACCGCGAGTATCTGAAGAAGCCGGTCGACGTCGACTACACGCACAAGAAGCAGTCGGGTGGTACCGGCCAGTTCGGTCGCGTGAAGGTCAAGGTCACGCCGGGCGAGCGCGGTTCGGGCATCACGTTCAAGGACGAGATCAAGGGCGGCAACATTCCGAAGGAATACCTGCCCGCGATCGAGAAGGGCTTCCGCGAAACCGCTGCTTCGGGTTCGCTGGTCGGCTTCCCGATCATCGATTTCGAGATCGTGCTATATGACGGCGCGTATCACGACGTCGACTCGTCGGCACTGGCGTTCGAAATCTGTGCACGTGGCGCAATGCGCGAAGTCGCACAGAAGTCGGGCATCACGCTGCTCGAGCCGGTCATGAAGGTCGAGGTCGTCACCCCGGAGGATTACCTGGGCGACGTCATCGGCGACATGAACAGCCGTCGTGGCCAGATCCAGGGCACCGACAGCCGCGGTAACGCGCAGACGGTCGAGGCGATGGTGCCACTGGCCAACATGTTCGGCTACGTGAACTCACTCCGTTCGTTCACCCAGGGTCGCGCGAACTACTCGATGCAGTTCTCGCACTATGACGAAGTGCCGCAGAACGTCGCGGACGAGGTGAAGGCGAAGTTGGCCTAAGCCAGAGGCGCACGGAGCCAGGGCAACCTGGCTCCGAGACGTCGAAAGGCCGGCTGGCTTCGGTCAGCGACCGAAGTCCGACGACGCGGAATTCACGTCCGCGTCGGCCTCTCCCCAAGCAGGGGCTGGCGCAACGCTTTAACAGCCGCTATTGGGCCGCTTTCGCGCGGTTCCCGGGGTGGCACCGGAATACGAATCAGAAGGTAGGAAACAATGGCCAAGGCAAAATTTGAGCGGAACAAGCCGCATCTCAACATCGGCACCATCGGTCACGTCGATCATGGCAAGACGTCGCTCACCGCTGCGATCACGAAGGTTCTGGCAGAGACGACCGGCGGTACCGCTGTCGACTTCGCCAACATCGATAAGGCTCCCGAGGAGCGCGAGCGCGGCATCACGATCTCGACCGCACACGTCGAGTACGAGACGACCGCACGTCACTACGCGCACGTCGATTGCCCGGGCCACGCCGATTATGTGAAGAACATGATCACCGGCGCAGCTCAGATGGACGGCGCGATCCTCGTCGTTTCGGCGACCGATGGCCCGATGCCACAGACCCGTGAGCACATCCTGCTCGCACGCCAGGTCGGCGTGCCCGCAATGGTCGTGTTCATGAACAAGGTCGATCTGGTCGACGACGCCGAGATCCTCGAGCTGGTCGAGATGGAAATCCGCGAGCTGCTCAGCTCGTACGACTTCCCGGGCGACGACATCCCCGTCATCCAGGGTTCGGCTACGGCTGCACTCCAGGACAAGCTGCCTGAGATCGGCAAGGAAGCCGTCCTCAAGCTGATGGCTGCCGTCGACGAGTACATCCCGCAGCCAGAGCGTCCGCTCGACAAGCCGTTCATGATGCCGATCGAGGACGTGTTCTCGATCTCGGGTCGTGGCACGGTTGTCACCGGTCGCGTCGAGACCGGCATCGTCAAGGTTGGCGAGGAAGTCGAGATCGTCGGCATTCACCCGACCGTTCGCAAGACCACGGTCACGGGCGTCGAGATGTTCCGCAAGCTGCTCGACCAGGGCCAGGCTGGCGATAACGTCGGCGCACTGATCCGCGGCGTTGCACGCGACGAAGTCGAGCGTGGCCAGGTGCTCTGCAAGCCAGGCACGATCAAGCCGCACACCGACTTCAACTCGGAAGTCTACGTGCTGTCGAAGGAAGAGGGTGGCCGTCACACGCCGTTCTTCGCCAACTACCGCCCGCAGTTCTACTTCCGTACGACGGACGTGACCGGCACCGTCGAGTTGCCTGAGGGCACCGAGATGGTCATGCCAGGCGACAACGTGTCGCTCGGCATCAAGCTGATCGCACCGATCGCCATGGACGTGGGCCAGCGCTTCACGATCCGCGAAGGCGGCCGTACCGTCGGTGCAGGCGTCGTCAGCCAGATCGATAAGTAAGCATCTTCTCCTTCGGGAGGTGATCGAAAAGAGCCCGGTTTCTCGCGAGAGAGGCCGGGCTTTTTCGTGTTTGGAGACGGGGCGCGAGAAGCGTGGCGGCAAACTAGATGGACGCGGTCCGTTATCGCCTAAAGTGCAAGAGTCGCGTTCCAACGGGAGCTATCTGAAAGCCGCGTTTCGCTCAGAATTGACGTCATGCACTAAGCGCATAAGGTGAACGCTTCAGGAGGAACTTATGCTCTCAACAGTTCGCATTGCCTTTGCCGTTCTAGCAATTTCCACCCCCTCTTGGGCAACAGCGGGCCCCGTCACGCAGAACGAAGCTAGGCAGGGGGATGAGCAAGTCCAATCGTTCCTCGCATCGCTCAAGGCCGGTAAAGGTAATGAGGCAGTTATGACGCTGCTGTCTTCGTCTCCGCTTTGGGCGCAGCGGCCTGGAACGAGCGAGCAAATGGTCGGACAGATAGACGCGGCGATCAAGGCTTATGGGCCTGTGGTGTCCTATGAAAAGTTATCGACCGCCGCCCTTGGTACGATGGCGATGCGAGAATATTACTTTGTTCAGCATCGAGATATGGTCACTCGATGGGAATTTGAGCTTTTGCGAACCCCAAGAGGATGGAGTGTCGGTTACTTCGGATTCACGGATCAGCCTAATACGTGGTTTCCTCAATAACCTTAGCTCCCGCCATATTGTTCGGCCGGTCGGTCATTTAGGCTGACTACCGCCCGAAAGCGGAAGGTCGGCTTTCCTCTCCATCCTCCCCCGCTAGGGGGAGGTGGCGATTAGCTCTCGAGGGTGGTTCGGCGTTGGAGTGCGGCGGACGTGATCTGGCGGACGACGTCGTCGCGGTTGGCTAGTATTTCGCGAGTTGGGTAGCGGAGGACTTGGATGTTTTGGGCTGTTAGCCATGCGTCTCGCGCTGCGTCTCGTTCGGGGCGGTTGCCGTGGTTGTGGGCTTCGCCGTCTACTTCGATCGGGATTCGGGCTGGGGCGAAGTAGAAGTCTAGGACGTAGGGGCCGGCTGCGTGTTGCTTTCGGAAGCGCAGGCCTTCCTCACTGCGTCGTAGCGCCAGCCATGGGGCGATTTCGGGCGGGGTCATCTGTTTTCGCAGGCGCTTGGCGTTGCCGCGACCTTGTAGGGATCCTTCGAGCCGCATCGCCTGCCTCCCCCTCCGTCACGCTCCGCGTGCCACCTCCCCTGGCGGGGGAGGATCGTTTGTGACTGCATGCTGACCTTCACAATCCTCCCCCGCCAGGGGGAGGTGGCGCCGTAGGCGACGGAGGGGGAGGATAAGGCAGCCTCCGCTGATGCTCCCTCGATCGTCGGCAACCCGTCGAAAACCCTCTCGCCCCGGTTGCATTTCAACCGACTCTCCCGTAATGGCCCGCCTTCGGTTTAAACATCAACCAGCAAGAGCCCGGAAACGGGCCCGCTCTTTCGCATCGGTAGGGACTATGGACAGCAATATCCGCATTCGTCTGAAGGCGTTCGATCACCGTGTGCTCGATCAGGCCACTGGCGACATCGCCGACACCGCACGCCGCACTGGCGCGCTCATCCGCGGTCCGATTCCCCTTCCGACGCGCATCGAAAAGTTCACCGTGAACCGCGGCCCGCACATCGACAAGAAGTCGCGCGAGCAGTTCGAGGTGCGCACGTACAAGCGTATGCTGGATATCGTCCAGCCGACGCCGCAGACGGTCGATGCGCTGATGAAGCTGGACCTCGCCGCTGGCGTTGACGTCGAGATTAAGCTCGCCTAAGGGCTGGCGCGGCGCGGTCGACCGGTAACGGTCCCGCGCCGTTCGACATTGGGATACCGCCGTCGGTGAAAACCGACGGGGCAGCGTCCCCCGTCACGCTTCCGCATCTGCAGGAGCACCAGCCCGGGACGGGGGCACGTTTCGTATTTACCGGGTTGAACCGACTCCATTCAGGGCATTTGCCGGGGATGGGGTCAGGTGGACGCATCATGGAGCTCGCTCCGGACATGGTCCGCAAGCCCCCGAGGAATAGTCCGACGGGGCCTCTGTCTAGGAAGGGACAAGATCATGCGTACTGGCGTGATCGCGAAGAAGATGGGGATGACCCGCCTGTTCCAGGAAGATGGTCGGCACGTGCCGGTCACCGTTCTGGCACTCGAAGGCAATCAGGTCGTTTCCGTTCGCGAAATGGATCGTGACGGCTACACCGCCGTCCAGCTTGGTGCAGGTGTCGCCAAGTCGAAGAATGTCGCAAAGCCGCAGCGCGGCCATTTCGGCAAGGCCGAAGTGGAGCCCAAGGCTGTCGTCCATGAGTTCCGCGTGAACGCAGACGGCCTGCTCGACGTCGGCGCCGAGATTTCGGCTGACCATTACGTCGCAGGCCAGATCGTCGATATCCAGGGCAAGACCCAGGGTAAGGGCTTCCAGGGCGGCATGAAGCGTTGGGGCTTCGGCGGTCTGCGGGCAACCCACGGCGTGTCGGTCTCGCACCGTTCGCTCGGTTCGACCGGCCAGCGCCAGGATCCGGGCAAGGTCTTCAAGAACAAGAAGATGGCCGGCCACATGGGCGACAAGTATCGCACCCAGCAGAACCTCGAGATCGTATCGACGGACGTCGAGCGTGGTCTCCTGTTCGTCAAGGGTTCGGTTCCTGGCTCCAAGGGCGGCTGGCTCTTCGTCAAGGACTCGGTGAAGGTCGCGCGCCACGCCGACGCACCGTTCCCCGCCGGTCTCAAGACCGCAAACAGCAACACCGCAGCAGACACGCCGGCCGAAACGACCGACGCACCTGCAGCCGACGGCCAGGAGGGCTGAGCGTGAAGATCAAGGTTTCATCTTTCGCCGGCACTGACGCAGCGGACATCGAGCTCAACGACGAGGTCTTCGGTCTCGATCCGCGCGCCGACATCCTGCACCGTGTCGTCACTTGGCAACTCGAGAAGCGTCGCGAGACGGCTCGTGGCACCCGTGAGCGCGCAGACGTCGCACGCACCGGCAAGAAGTTCGGTCGCCAGAAGGGCGGCGGTACGGCTCGTCACGGCGATCGTCGCGCGCCTGTGTTCATCGGTGGTGGTAAGGCTCACGGCGCCCGCGTCCGTGACTTCAACCCGTCGCTGAACAAGAAGGTTCGCTCGCTCGGCCTGCGGATGGCTCTCAGCAGCCACGCCAAGGCGGGTTCGCTGGTCATCATGGACAGCCTGGCTGTCGAGGGTGGCAAGACCAAGACGCTGCAGGGCGATCTCGCAAAGCTCGGCTTCGGCAAGCGTGCGCTCGTCATCGACGGCGACATGGTCGACACCAGCTTCGCATTCGCTGCGGGCAACCTGTACGAAGTGAACGTGATGCCGGCTGCCGGCGCGAACGTTTACGACATCCTGAAGCATGACACGCTGGTGCTGACGCGCGCCGCTGTCGAAAAGCTGGAGGCGCGCTTCCATGGCTAAGAAGCAGAAGGCGGGCATCGATAATCGTCATTACGACGTTATCCTGGCCCCGCACATCACCGAGAAGACGACGACCCTGTCGGAGTTCAACGCGGTTGTGTTCAAGGTATCGAACGATGCCACGAAGCCCGAGATCAAGGCGGCCGTCGAGGCGCTGTTCGACGTGAACGTCGTCGGCGTGAACACGCTCGTCCAGAAGGGCAAGACCAAGAAGTGGAAGGGCACGAACTACTCGCGCTCCGACATGAAAAAGGCAATCGTGACGTTGAAGGACGGTCAGTCCATCGACGTGACGACGGGGATCTGAGGCCATGGCACTCAAGCATTATAATCCGACATCGCCGGCACGCCGCGGTCTCATCCTGGTCGACAAGTCGTCGCTCTGGAAGGGCCGCCCCGTCAAGGCGCTGACCGAAGGTAAGCACAAGACCGGCGGTCGTAACAACAAGGGCCATGTGACCTCGCGCGGCATCGCCGGCGGTCACAAGCAGAAGTACCGCTACATCGACTTCAAGCGTCGCAAGTGGGACGTCGAAGGCACCGTCGAGCGGATCGAGTATGATCCCAACCGCACCGCGTTCATCGCCCTGGTCAAGTACCCGGACGAGGAGCTCGCCTACATCCTGGCGCCGCAGCGTCTGGCCGTTGGCGACAAGGTCCTCGCGGCCAAGAAGACCGACGTGAAGCCAGGCAATGCCATGGAGCTCGGTCAGATGCCGGTCGGCACCATCGTCCACAACGTGGAGATGAAGCCGATGAAGGGTGGCCAGATCGCCCGTTCGGCCGGCACGTACGTGCAGGTCGTCGGTCGCGACAAGGGCATGGTGATGGTCCGCCTGAACTCGGGCGAGCAGCGCTACATCCGCAGCGATTGCATGGCGACGGTTGGCGCGGTCTCGAACCCCGACAACCAGAACCAGAACCTGGGCAAGGCAGGCCGTTCGCGCTGGATGGGTATCCGTCCTCTGACGCGCGGCGTCGCCAAGAACCCGGTCGACCATCCGCACGGCGGTGGTGAAGGCCGTACCTCGGGTGGCCGTCATCCGGTTACGCCTTGGGGCAAGCCGACGAAGGGTGCGCGCACGCGTCATAACAAGTCGACCGACAAGATGATCATCCGGTCGCGTCATTCGACGAAGAGGAAGGGCTAACATGGCTCGTTCAGTCTGGAAGGGCCCCTTCGTGGACCTTCATCTGCTCAAGAAGGCAGAAACCGCCCAGGACACCAACGCGCGTTCGCCGATCAAGACCTGGTCGCGTCGCTCGACGATCCTGCCGTCGTTCGTGGGTCTCACGTTCAACGTCTATAACGGCCGCAAGTTCGTGCCCGTCTCGGTCAACGAAGACATGGTCGGCATGAAGCTCGGTGAGTTCGCGCCCACGCGCTACTTCCCCGGCCACTCCGCCGACAAGAAGGGCAAGCGCTGATGTCTAAGCAAGTCAGCCCGCGCAAGGTCGCGGACAACGAGGCGCTTTCGGTCGGTACGCAGATCCGTGGTTCTGCGCAGAAGCTCGGCCTCGTGGCTGCGCTGATCCGTGGCAAGAAGGTCGGCGATGCGATGAACATCCTCGCCTTCTCGACCAAGGGCATGGCGATCGAAGCGCGCAAGGTGCTGGCCTCGGCCATCGCCAACGCCGAGAACAACCATAACCTCGACGTCGACGCACTCGTCGTCGCCGAGGCTTCGGTCGGCAAGTCGATCACGATGAAGCGCTTCGCTACCCGCGGCCGCGGCAAGTCGACCCGCATTCTCAAGCCATTCAGCCGTCTGCGCATCGTCGTGCGCGAGCAGGAAGAAGCATAATGGGTCAGAAGAGCAACCCCATCGGTCTGCGTCTGCAGATCAACCGTACCTGGGATAGCCGCTGGTACGCCGAAGGCGCCGACTATGGTCGGCTCCTGCTCGAGGATCTCAAGATCCGCGCATTCATCATGAAGACGCTGCCGCAGGCCGCGATCTCCAAGGTGGTCATCGAGCGTCCGGCCAAGCTGGCCCGTATCTCCATCTTCGCTGCACGCCCCGGCGTGATCATCGGCAAGAAGGGTGCGGACATCGAGAAGCTGCGTTCGACGATCGGCAAGATGACGTCGTCGACCGTGTCGCTGAACATCGTCGAGATCCGCAAGCCGGAAGTCGATGCGCGTCTCGTCGCGCAGGGCATCGCCGATCAGCTCGAGCGTCGTATCGCTTTCCGTCGCGCCATGAAGCGTGCGGTCCAGTCGGCGATGCGTCTCGGTGCCGAGGGCATCCGGGTGAACTGCGGTGGCCGTCTTGGCGGCGCCGAGATCGCACGGTCGGAGAGCTATCGTGAGGGTCGGGTTCCGTTGCACACGCTGCGCGCGAACATCGATTATGCCGAGGCTACGGCGCACACGTCTTATGGCGTTTGCGGCGTGAAGGTCTGGGTCTTCAAGGGCGAGATTCTCGGCAACGATCCGACGTCGTACGACCGCATCATGATGGAGGCTCAGACCTCCGGCGTGCGGCCGCAGCGCGACGATCGTCGCTAAGGGGCAGGAACAGACATGCTGCAACCAAAAAAGACCAAGTTCCGGAAGGCCTTCAAGGGCAAGATTTCGGGCGATGCCAAGAGTGGCTTCTCGCTCAATTTCGGCTCCTACGGCCTGAAGGCGATGGAACCCGACCGGATCACCGCACGCCAGATCGAGGCGGCCCGCCGCGCGATCACGCGTCACATGAAGCGCCAGGGGCGTTTGTGGATCCGCATCTTCCCAGACCTTCCGGTCTCGGGAAAGCCAGCCGAAGTCCGCATGGGTAAGGGCAAGGGCGCGCCGGAATACTGGGCCGCTCGCGTCAAGCCGGGTCGGATCCTGTTCGAGCTCGATGGCGTCGACGGCAAGATCGCCGCCGAGGCGTTCGAGCGGGCGGCCATGAAGCTGCCGATCAAGGTAAAGGTCGTTGCCCGCCTGGGTGACACCTCGCATCTGGGAGGCGAGTAAGATCATGGCTCGTATCGACGACATGAAGACCAAGAGCGACGACCAGCTGTCGGAGTCGCTCGGCGAACTGAAGCGCGAGCAGTTCAACCTGCGCTTCCAGGCCGCCACGAACCAGCTCGAAAAGCCGAGCCGCGTTCGTGAGGTCCGCCGCGACATCGCTCGCATCAAGACCCTCCAGGCGCAGCGCACCACCGCCGCGCCTGCGAAGTAAGGAAAATATCATGCCGAAGCGCGTGCTGACCGGTCTGGTCGTGTCCGACAAGGGCGACAAGACGGTGGTCGTGAACGTCGAGCGTAAGGTGAAGCACCCGCTCTACGGGAAGATCATCCGTCGCTCGAAGAAGTATCATGCTCATGACGAGAGCAACGAGTTCAAGCAGGGCGAGACCGTGCGGATCGAAGAGACCGCACCGATCTCCAAGCTGAAGACCTGGAAGGTGATCGAGCGGGTCAACACCCACGCGACGCCGGAGCGGGCTTCGGCCGAGGGCTGAACTGGTACGCTCCGACCCGCGTCATCCCAGCGGAAGCTGGGATCTCATGGGGGAGGGCGATCGGCTCGAACAGGGATACCCCGGCTTTCGCTGGGGTGACGGGTTTGAGTTAAGAGGGCAGGGGGGAAACCTCCTGCGCTCTTGTTTTCGTAAACGGGAACGGCTAAGCGGCCGCTCCTCCCCGCTGCGGTTCGTCCGTGGCGGGGTGATTTTTTAGGCGGGGTTCGGTCGGTATCGACCCCAGAGACAGAGAAGGGATACGGATCCATGATCCAGATGCAGTCCAATCTCGACGTCGCTGACAACAGCGGCGCGAAGCGGGTGCAGTGCATCAAGGTGCTTGGGGGTTCCAAGCGTCGTGTTGCAGGCGTTGGCGACATCATCGTCGTCAGCATCAAGGAAGCGCAGCCACGTGGCCGTGTGAAGAAGGGCGACGTTCACCGCGCGGTGATCGTGCGTACCGCCAAGGATATCCGCCGTGCAGACGGTACGGTCATCCGCTTCGACGGCAATGCCGCGGTGCTGGTCAACAAGAACGAGGAGCCGATCGGCACCCGTATCTTCGGCCCAGTCGTTCGCGAGCTGCGCGGCAAGAAGCACATGAAGATCATCAGCCTCGCGCCGGAGGTGCTGTAATGGCGTCGCAGCGTATCAAGAAGGGTGACAAGGTCATCGTCCTGTCCGGCAAGGACAAGGGCAAGACCGGTGAAGTCACCGTCTCCATGCCGAAGACCGACAAGGTCGTCGTATCGGGCGTCAACATCGCCGTGCGTCACACCAAGCCGACTCAGGGTGACCCGCAGGGTGGCCTGATCCGCAAGGAAGCACCGATGCACGTTTCGAAGGTCGCGCACGTGACCGCAGACGGCAAGCCGACCCGCGTCCGCTTCGAGGAGCAGGACGGCAAGAAGGTCCGCGTCGCCGTCAAGACCGGGGAGAAGATCAATGGTTGATCAGAACACTGGCGAGCAGGCCGGCACCGAGGCCGTGTACGTCGCGCGCATGCGCAAACTGTACGACGAGACGATCATCAAGGCGATGACCGAAAAGTTCGGTTACAAGAACGTCATGGAGATCCCGCGGCTCGACAAGATCGTGCTGAACATGGGCGTCGGCGAAGCCACGCAGGACAAGAAGAAGGTCGACCAGGCTGCTTCCGAAATGGAGCTGATCGCTGGCCAGAAGCCTGTCGTGACGAAGGCCAAGAAGTCGATCGCGCAGTTCAAGCTGCGTGAGGGCATGCCGATCGGCGTGAAGGTCACCCTTCGCCGCGAGCGCATGTACGAGTTTCTCGACCGTTTCATCACGATCGCTCTTCCCCGCGTCCGCGATTTTCGCGGCCTCAACCCGAAGAGCTTCGATGGCCGTGGCAACTATGCCTGCGGTATCAAGGAGCAGATCGTGTTCCCAGAAATCAGCTATGACCGGGTCGACAAGGTCCGCGGCATGGATGTGATCGTGACGACGACCGCAAAGACCGACGACGAGGCTCGCGAGCTTCTCCGTCTGTTCGGTTTCCCGTTTCCGATCGAAGACGACGCTGCCGACGAGAAGAAGGCAGCTTAATCTAAGTCCCCCTCCCGCTTGCGGGAGGGGTCAGGGGAGGGGCCTCGCGCCTAACAGGCGTTGGTCCTTCCCTCCCCCAACCCCTCCCGCAAGCGGGAGGGGAGCTAGCAAAGAAAGAACTTAAGTCGATGGCGAAACTGAGTTCAGTCAACAAGAACGAGCGCCGCAAGCGCATGGTCAAGCAGTATGCCCCGAAGTACGCGGCACTGAAGGCGATCGCAGCGGACAAGACGCTCGACGACGGTGAGCGTCTGATCGCTCGCCTCAAGATGGCGGCACTGCCGCGCAACGCGAACCCGACCCGCATCCGTAACCGGTGCGAGCTGACCGGTCGCCCGCGCGCCTATTACCGCAAGTTCCGGCTCTGCCGTATTCAGCTGCGCGATCTGGCCAACAAGGGCCTCATCCCCGGCGTCACGAAGTCGAGCTGGTAAGGACTAAATCATGGCAGTGACCGATCCCCTGGGTGATTTGCTCACCCGTATCCGTAATGGCCAGCGCGCGAAGAAGGACTCCGTCCTCACGCCGGCGTCGAAGCTGCGCGTCCGCGTGCTCGACGTTCTGCAGCGCGAAGGCTATATCCGTGGCTATAGCGAAGAGCAGATGGGCCCCGCGGCCGGCCTTCGCATCGAGCTGAAGTATTTCGAGGGCCAGCCTGCGATCAAGCATGTCGCGCGCGTCTCGAAGCCCGGCCGTCGCCTCTATTCCGGCTCGCAGGAACTCCCGCGCGTCCGTAACGGCCTCGGCATCACCATCGTCTCGACGCCCCGCGGCGTGCTGTCGGATTCCGAAGCACGCGAGCAGAACGTCGGCGGCGAAGTCCTCGCGGAGGTGTTCTGATGAGCCGCATTGGTAAGAAGCCGGTCACCGTACCGGCAGGCATCACGCCGACTATCGAGAACAAGCAGCTGACGATGAAGGGCCCCAAGGGTACCCTCAAGATGCCGCTTCGCGACGAGATCAGCTACACGATCGAAGACGGCGGCATTTCGGTGCAGCCGGCCAACGACACAAAGCGCGCGCGCGCGTTCTGGGGCATGCAGCGGACCATGGTGCAGAACCTGGTTACCGGCGTGTCGGAAGGCTTCACCAAGAAGCTGCTGATCACCGGCGTCGGCTATCGTGCCGCAGCGCAGGGTCGCAACCTCAAGCTGCAGCTCGGCTACAGCCACGACGTCAACATCGACGTGCCGGAGGGGATCGAAGTCAAGACCCCCGACAACACGACGATCGAGATCTCGGGTTCGGACAAGCAGATGGTTGGCCAGCTGGCCGCGGAAATTCGTCAGTGGCGCAAGCCTGAGCCTTACAAGGGCAAGGGTATCAAGTACGACGGCGAGTTCATCTTCCGCAAGGAAGGGAAGAAGAAGTAATGACCAAGGGACTTTCTCTTTTCGCCAAGCGGCGTCGCCGCAACCGTACCGCGCTCCGCGCACGTGCAGGCACCCGTCCGCGGTTGTCGGTGCATCGCTCGGGCAAGCACATCTATGCCCAGGTGATCGACGATGCCGCTGGCACGACGGTCGCATCGGCCTCGACGCTGGAGAAGGACGTGCGCGGCACGTCCGGCGCCAACATCGACGCGGCGACTTCGGTCGGCAAGCGCGTCGCCGAGGCTGCCAAGGCAGCGGGCGTGACCCAGGTCGTGTTCGATCGCGGCGGCTTCCTCTACCACGGTCGCGTGAAGGCTCTTGCCGATGCCGCGCGCGAAGCCGGATTGGAGTTCTAAGACATGGCTGACGAAAACAACACGCCGGCAGTAATCGCTCCCGAGACGACCGCACAGGACGTCACGGCTCAGAATGTCCCGCAGAGCACTGGCTACCAGGGCAACAACGGTGGCGGTCGCGGTCGCGGCGGTCCCGGTGGCGGCGGCGGCGGTGGTCGTGGTGGCCCCGGCGGCAACCGCAGCGGTGGCCCAGGCGGCAACCGCGGTGGTCGCGACGGCGGTCGTGGTCGCGACAATCGTGGCGGTCGTCCGGGTGCGGACGATGGCGGCGAAGAGCTGATCGAGAAGCTGGTGCACATCAACCGCGTCTCGAAGACGGTCAAGGGCGGTAAGCGCTTCGGCTTCGCAGCACTCGTCGTCGTCGGCGACGGCAAGGGTCGTGCAGGCTTCGGTCATGGCAAGGCACGCGAAGTGCCGGAAGCCATCTCGAAGGCGACGGCTGCTGCCAAGAAGAAGATGGTTCGCGTTCCGTTGAAGGACGGTCGCACGCTGCATCATGACGGCAACGGTCACTTCGGTGCCGGCAAGGTCACGCTGCGGTCGGCGCCTCAGGGTACGGGCATCATCGCCGGTGGCCCGATGCGCGCAGTCTTCGAATCGCTGGGCGTTGCGGACGTTGTGACCAAGTCGGTCGGCACGTCGAACCCCTACAACATGATCCGCGCCACGTTCGAGGCCCTTGGCGAGCAGACCTCGCCCAAGGCCGTCGCACAGCGTCGCGGCAAGAAGATCGCCGACCTGCTCGGCCATGGTGGTTCGAAGACCGCCGAGGCCGATGCAGCTGCGATCACGGAGTAAGCGATCATGGCAACCATCAAGATCACGCAGACCGGTTCGCCGATCCGCCGCGAGAAGGATCAGCGCGCAACGCTGATCGGTCTCGGCCTCAACAAGATGCACAAGACCCGCGAGCTGGAAGACAGCCCAGAGGTCCGCGGCATGATCCGCAAGGTGCAGCACATGGTGTCGGTCGAAGGCTGAGCCTTCACGCTACCTAGTGACAAATATCGGGAAGGGGGCTAACGGCTCCCTTCCTTATTTCCGGATTCGAACCCGGCGATTTCAAACCAGCGCGTAACAAGCGAAAGCGAGTGCATTACCATGAAGCTCAACGAACTCCGCGATAACGAAGGTGCCCGTAAGTCCAAGATGCGCGTCGGACGCGGCATCGGCTCGGGCAAGGGCAAGACCGCAGGCCGCGGCCAGAAGGGCCAGAAGAGCCGCGAGGGCGTGTCCATCGCCGGCTTCGAAGGCGGCCAGATGCCACTGCATATGCGTCTGCCTAAGCGCGGCTTCAACAACATCTTCCGCAAGGACTTCGCAGAGGTCAACCTCGGCGCGATCCAGCTCGCGGTCGACGCCGGCAAGATCGAGGCGAACGCCACGCTCGACCACGACGCGCTGAAGGCCGCTGGCCTGGCACGCGGCGGCAAGGACGGCGTCCGCCTCCTCGCCAAGGGCGAGCTGACCACGGTCCTCTCGTTCACCGTCGACGGTGCGTCGAAGGGCGCGATCGAAGCGGTCGAGAAGATCGGCGGCAAGGTCGAGGTGATCCACTTCGTCCCCGCAGCCGAGAAGGCTGGCGCCAAGAAGGGCGTGAAGTACAAGGAGCGTGCGGCGCACAAGGCGTCGTTCAAGGCTTAAGCCGGACTGAAGGGGGCGGGTGCTGGTGCACCCGCCCCCTTTTGTTTGCCCGGAGTGCTCCTCTCTTCCGTTCGCCCTGAGCGAAGTCGAAGGGTACCACTCTCGGGGCAATGTCCTTCGACTACGCTCAGGACGAACGGGATAAGTAGAGAGTTCGTGAGCCTTATGGCCCGCGATATCCCACCTAGCCATTAGACAAGCGCGCCCGTGCGCCTATATGAGCGGCGGGGGCGGTCACAACGCATCCCGCCTTCTTTGTTTCCAGGACGATCACACGCATGGCATCCGCAGCCGACCAGATGGCGCAAAGCATCAGCCTTTCGAAATTCGCGAAGGCGACCGACCTCAAGAAGCGGTTGTGGTTCACGATCGGTGCGCTGATCATTTTCCGCCTGCTCAGCTATGTCCCGCTGCCGGGTGTCGACCCGACCGCGCTCGGCCTGCTCTCGCAGCAGACGCAGGGCGGCGTGCTCGATTTCTTCAACACCTTCTCGGGTGGTTCGCTCAGCCGCATGTCGCTGATCGCGCTCGGCGTGATGCCCTACATCACCGCCTCGATCGTGGTGCAGCTCGCGACCTCGCTGTCGCCGACGCTCGCCGCCATCAAGAAGGACGGTGAATCGGGTCGCAAGCGTCTCAACCAGTATACGCGCTACGGCACCGTCGGCCTGACCGCGGTGCAGGGCTATTTCATCGCCGTCGGCCTTGAGACGCTCGGCGCGGCACAGGGCATCCAGGCAGTCATCGAGCCCGGCATGATGTTCCGCGTCGCCGCGGTCATCTCGCTGATCGGCGGTACGATGTTCCTGATGTGGCTCGGCGAGCAGATCACCAGCCGCGGCATCGGCAACGGCGTCTCGCTGATCATCATGGCCGGCATCGTCGCGCATCTCCCCGTCACGCTGGTCAACCTGCTCGAAGGCGGCCGCTCGGGCTCGCTCGACCCGATCAAGCTTATCGGCATCGTCGTCGCGGTGGTCGTGCTGATCCTCTTCATCTGCTTCATGGAGCGCGCGCAGCGCCGCATCCTGATCCAGTATCCCAAGCGCCAGACGCAGCGCGGCATGCAGGCCGATCGCAGCCATCTCCCGCTGAAGATCAACACTGCCGGCGTGATCCCGCCGATCTTCGCGTCGTCGCTGCTGCTGATGCCGCTGACGATCTCGCAGTTCGCCGGTCAGCGCGTCGCGGGTGAGTCGAAGTGGGGTGACTTCATCATCACGCTCAACCAGTACCTGCAGCACGGCAGCCCTGTGTACATGCTGCTGTACGGCGCCGGCATCATCTTCTTCTCGTTCTTCTACACCGCGGTCGTCTTCAACCCCGAGGAAACCGCTGACAACCTGAAGCGCAATGGCGGGTTCATCCCCGGCATCCGCCCAGGCAAGAACACCGAGAATTACTTCGATTACGTGCTGACGCGCATCACCGTGATCGGTGCGGCGTATCTGACGATCATCTGCCTGTTGCCCGAATATCTGGTGACCGCGTTGCAGATCCCGTTCTACCTCGGTGGCACCAGCCTGCTGATCGTCGTCAACGTCACGATGGACACGGTGACCCAGATCCAGTCGCACCTGCTGGCGCATCAGTATGGCGACCTGATCAAGAAGGCGAAGCTCAAGGGCAATCGACTTCGTTAAGCTGCGGGTCTAACCCGGTTTAATTCCTGCACGAACGAGGGGAGTGCGTTTCGTGAATATCATCCTTCTTGGACCGCCCGGCGCGGGCAAGGGCACCCAAGCCGCCACGCTGGTCAGCGAGCGTGGCATGGTGCAGCTTTCGACCGGTGACATGCTGCGTGCAGCGGTCGCCGCCGGAACGCCGGTCGGTCTCCAGGCGAAGTCGGTCATGGAATCCGGCGGTCTCGTGTCTGACGAGATCGTGTCGGGCATCATCGGCGAGCGTCTCGATCAGCCGGACACGGCGAACGGCGTCATCTTCGACGGCTATCCGCGTACGGCCGCTCAAGCCGAAGCGCTCGACGGTCTGCTCGCGGATCGTGGTCGCACGCTCGACTACGTCATCGAACTCGGCGTCGACGAAGCCGCGCTGATCGATCGCGTCGTCGGCCGCTACACCTGCGCCAAGTGCGGCACGGGCTATCACGATCGCTACAAGAAGCCGGTCGTGGCGGGCGTCTGCGACGTCTGCGGCTCGACCGAGTTCAAGCGTCGTCCCGACGACAACGCGGAAACGGTCCACAACCGCATGGCCGAATACCGCGCGAAGACGGCACCGATCCTGCCGATTTACGACGCACGGGGCCTAGTTCACCGCGTCGACGGGATGGCCGACATCGCGCATGTCGGTGCCGCGATCGCTGCGATCCTCGACAAAAGGTAAGCGTGTTCCGCCGGGGGGAGGGGACCAATCTGGGTCCCCACCCTTACACCCTTTCCGTCATCCCGGCGAACGCCGGGACCCACGGATACGGCGGACCAGGCGATAGCGAACAACCACTACACACTCCGCAACCATGGGTCCCGGCGTTCGCCGAGATGACGGGGTAGGGGTTGGGGTTGGGTAGATTTTTGGGACGGTTTCGTATTGCGCCCCACAACAATATCAACATGACGAAATTGTCACCCCTCGGTCATCGCCCTGACCTCCGCCCGATCCTAGAACGAACACGTGGCCAGCAACGGCCGCATGAGTTTCCAGAGATCGGTGCCCGTCACTCCCGGGGGTACCGTGGGGGCCGGCGGGAAGGGTTCTTTCCGCCGGCCTTTCCGTTTATAAGGGCAGGAGATGGTGACCGAAATCGGTGGCAGGGAAGGTGATACCGCGTTGAGCCGCAAGATCCTGATCGTCGAGGACGACGCCTCGACATCCGCCTATCTTGCCAAGGGCCTGGCTGAGGCCGGCCATGCAATCGAAGCCTGTGCAGACGGCCGCGACGGCCTGTTCCTCGCCAGCGAGGGCATCTTCGACCTCATCATCGCGGATCGCATGCTGCCGGGCCTCGACGGTTTGTCGATGGTCAGCGCGATTCGTGCTGCCGGTATCGCCACGCCCGTCCTGATCCTGTCCGCACTCGCCGCCGTCGACGACCGCGTCGATGGCCTCAAGGCCGGCGCTGACGATTATCTGTGCAAGCCCTTCTCGTTCGCCGAACTGTCCGCACGGATCGAGGCCATGCTCCGCCGCTCCGACCGTGCCGCGACCGAACCGCAAAAGACGAAGCTCTCCGTCGGTGATCTTGAAATTGATCTGCTCGCGCGCGCGGTATCGCGTGCCGGCCGCTCGATCCCGCTCGGCGCCCGCGAGTTCAATTTGCTTGAGTTCCTTGCCCGTCATGCCGGCCAGGTCGTGACCCGCACGATGATGCTCGAGAAGATCTGGAACTATCACTTCGACCCGGGCTCGAATGTCGTCGACGTCCATATCGGTCGTCTCCGTCGCAAGCTTGAGGAAGGGTTCCCGACGCCGATCCTCCATACGGTCCGCGGCGCAGGCTATCGACTCGCCGTAGAAGGGTGATTCGCCTTTCGGTAACAGCCCGAATCGCGTTGCTCTCGATCGCGCTGGCGCTGATCTCCAATCTCGCGCTGGTCGGTTTCGTCTGGAAGACCACCAGCGCGGATGCGATCGACGCGATCCGGCGAGAGACCACCGAGCAGTCTGAAGCTCTGCGCGCGGTTTGGCGTAGTGGCGGTCTCCCCGCGATCCGCCAGGCGATCGACAGCGCGGTCGTGCCCGGCGACGTTTCGCTCGTCCTCGCCGTGGTCGACCCGAAGGGCAGGGCGGTCGTCGGGATCGCGCCAGAACGCCTAGCGGTCCCGCTTCGGATTACCCAATTCCGGATCGCGCGGTTGGGCGCGGACGAACTGTGGTCCGCGCGCGAGACCGGGTACGCGTTGCACCCGCTTGGAAGCTACTGGCTCCTGACCGGTCGCAATCTCGATCTGATTGCGGCGGAGGAACGTGCGATCGAACGGGCGCTGGCGGTGGCGGTGTTCCTGTCGCTAGCTCTTGGCGTGGTCGGCGGCCTCGTCCTCACGCGCTACGTGAGCCGCCGGCTTGACGGTATCGCAAAGGCTATCGAGGCGGCGGGTGAGGGTGATCTGTCTCGGCGAGTCGGCATGACCGCAGGCGGGGGTGATGCGTTCGATCGTCTCGCTGCACGGCTCAACGTCATGCTCGGCAAGCTCGAGGGCGTGATGGCCGAACTGCGGATCGTCACCGATAGTCTGGCGCACGACCTGCGCTCGCCGCTCGCGCGCCTGCGTACCAAGACGGAGCAGGCGGTCCTGATCGCCGATCCTGACGCCCGGGAAGCGGCGCTCGGAGGGCTACTTGTCGAGACCGACCTCGTCATGCGCATGCTGACGATGGTGATCGAGATCAGCCGCTCTGGCTCGGTGTCGCGCGACCGCTTTATCGAGGTCTCGCCCGCGAATCTACTGGAGGAGATCGGCGAACTCTACGCCCCGGTCGCGGAGGATGCTGGTCTCGTCTTCACGATCGCGATCGACGACCGCCCGCCGCCGATGAAGCTCCACCGCGAGCTGATCAGCCAGGCGATCACCAACCTGATCGACAACGCGCTCCGTCACGGCGCCGGCGGTGGCGAAGTCACGCTAAGGATCGTCCACCGCACCGGCGGCGTCGCGATCCAGGTCGAGGACCGCGGCCCCGGCATTGCCGCCGCTGACCGCGCGCAGGCGTTGAAGCGCTTCGGCCGCCTCGACAGCGCCCGCTCGACCCCAGGCGCAGGACTCGGCATGGCCCTGATCGAGGCGGTGGCGCGGCTCCACGACGGTCATTTCGAACTGGCCGACAACGCGCCGGGCTTGGTCGCACGCATAGTCCTCCCAGTCTGATCCTCCCCCGCAAGGAGGAGGTGGCTGGCGCTTGCCAGACGGACGGGGAGGTAAGGGCAACCTCGGTTCCGTGTCCTCCCCCTCCGTCGCGACGCGCCACCTCCCCCTGGCGGGGGAGGATTGTAAGCCGCAATCGGTTGACCGGAACCGCCTCCCCGGCGAGACCGTGCCCATGACGACGCTAGCTTCCCATCGCCGCATCCTCGCCGCCAGCCTGGTCGGCACTGCGGTCGAGTTCTACGATTTCTACATCTACGCGACCGCTGCTGCGCTGGTGTTCGGGCCGCTGTTCTTCTCGGGCCAGTCCGCCTCGGCGCAGTTGTTGCTGAGCTATGCCACGTTCGGATTGGCCTTCGTCGCTCGCCCGGTAGGCGCGATTGTGTTCGGGCATTTCGGCGATCGGATCGGGCGTAAGTCCACCCTCGTTGCATCGCTGTTGCTGATGGGCGGATCGACCGTCGGTATCGCCTTCTTGCCAACCTATGCGCAGGTCGGCTGGATCGCGCCTGCGCTGCTGTGCCTGATGCGGCTGGGGCAGGGACTAGGGCTGGGTGGCGAATGGGGCGGGGCGGCGTTGCTCGCGGTCGAGAACGCGCCGGCGCACCGCAGGAACACCTGGGGCATGTTCCCGCCGCTCGGTGCACCGGTCGGCTTCCTCGCCGCCAACGGGCTGTTCCTGATCATCGGACTCGTGCTCGACGAAGCGCAGTTCATCGCCTGGGGCTGGCGCATCCCGTTCCTGCTCAGCGCGATCCTCGTCGGGCTCGGCCTGTGGGTGCGCCTCAAGCTGACCGAGACGCCCGCTTTCCTCGAGGCGGAGGCCACCGAGGCGCTCCCCAAGGTGCCGATTGCGACGCTCCTGACGCAGCATCTCCGCGCGACGCTAGCGGGCACGTTCGGGGTTATCGCATGCTTCGCGCTGTTCTACCTCGCGACCGCCTTCGCGCTTGGTTACGGCACCAAGACGCTCGGCTATTCGCGCGAGGCTTTCCTCGGCGTCGAACTCGTCGCGATCTGGTTCCTCGCGGGCGGCGTGATCGTGGCCAGCGTGCTCGCGGACCGGCATTCCGCGGCGCGGATGCTCGCTATCGGGTTTGCCGGGTGCATCGGCGTCGGCGCACTGATGGGGCCCATGCTGGGCTCCGGATCGCTGTTCACGGTGTGGCTGTGGCTTTCGGGGGCGCTGTTCGTGATGGGGTTCGCCTACGGCCCGCTCGGTGGCTGGCTGCCGAGCCTGTTTCCGGCGGGGGTGCGCTACACCGGCGTGTCGATGACGTTCAACCTTGGCGGCGTGCTGGGCGGTGCGCTGGCGCCGATCGTCGCGGAGGCGTTGGCCCCGCATGGGTTGTGGCTGGTCGGCGGGTATCTGATGGCGGCCGGGGTGCTGAGCCTTGGGGGGCTGCGGATCCTCGGCCGCACGACCGACAGGTAGAATGCTCTCCCGCCTTCGCGGGAGAGCACTCTTTTACGCCGACACTGGCCGCAACAGCGTCAGCCGCGCCTTGCCGTGCACGCGCGTGGCGTCGACCTCGAAGCCGGCCAGTTCGACGACCTCGGCCTTTGCCGTCTCCAGGCTGATCCACGTCGCCGGCCCGACCCAACCCAGTCGCGACAGCTTGTCGAGCGCGACCAGTCCGGCGCCGGTGTTGTAGGGCGGATCCATCAGGATCACGTCGAGCGGCGCCGGTGCGGGCCCGAGCGCCATCACCGACGTCGCGCGGACATCGCCGCGGATCTCCAGCTTGGCGAGGTTGGCCTTGAGCGCGTCGACCGCCAGCTTGTCCGATTCGACGAACATGCACGTCGCTGCGCCGCGCGAGAGCGCTTCGATGCCAAGCGCACCCGAGCCCGCGAACAGATCGGCGACCGCCAGCCCCTCGAAGCTGCCAACCCGACTGGTCAGCATCGAGAACAACGTCTCGCGCATCCGGTCAGCGGTGGGACGGGTGGAGTCCCCCTTGGGCGCAACGATTGGGCGACCGCGCCATTGGCCTGCGATGATACGCATCAGCGCTTCCCTCCACGTGGTGCACGGGGCGGATGACCGCGCCCTCCCGACGGACCCTTGCCCGGTGCCGTAGGACGACTGCCTCGTTCAGGCCGCGCCGGACCCTCCGATCGCACCGGCCGCGGCTCGGCACCCGGACGCCCGCTGGCACTCCGCGCCGCGCGCTTGTCGAGTGAACTGCGCCCCCG
This sequence comes from Sphingomonas sp. OK281, assembly GCF_900115295.1. Taxonomy (GTDB): domain Bacteria; phylum Pseudomonadota; class Alphaproteobacteria; order Sphingomonadales; family Sphingomonadaceae; genus Sphingomonas. Next base: position 230,032 of record NZ_FOVZ01000001.1, read on the forward strand.
CGAATCGTCCGCCTGCGGACGGAAGCCCCGCGGCTGTTCCTGACGCTGCACCGTAGCGCCCGCACCGACACGCGACGGCGCAGCGCGCTCCCGCGGTGGCTTGGCGGCGCGGAAATGCTTGATCTTGGGGTTCGTGCTCAGCTCCTCGCCGCGATCCGCACGCTCCTGCCGCACATACGGCTTCGAGGTCTCGCCACTCATCGGCCGGGCGTGATGCGTCCCGGTCGGCCGCGCGGCGTTGCGTGTATCGGGCCGCGCCCAGGGATCGTTGACGTCGCCGCGCTGCATTGCCGCGGTCGGACGAATCCGCTCCGGACGTGCCGTTCGCGAAGGCCGATCGGTCGGTACCACGCCGCTCGAAAAGCCAGAGCTTGCAGGTGCAGCATACGGACTGCGAACCGGTGTACGCGCACCGGCAGCAGGCCGCGCCCCCGAAACCGGACGCGCACCCGGTGCCGGTCGTGCCGTCGGCGCAGGCCGCGGCGCATTGCTGCCGCGCTGGCTCGACCGCGCACCGATCCCGGCTCCCGCACCGGCGCTCGCACTAATCCCGATATTCGCGCGCGCGCCCGGACCCTCGGGCCGCCCCTTCGCGAGTTCCTTCTGGAACGCGACGACGTCGTGCTGCAGCACCTCGCCGATCTGCCCCGGCGGCAGGTCGCCGAGCACGAACGGACCATAACGCGTCCGGATCAGCCGCGAGACCTGCAACCCGAGATGCTCCAGCACGCGACGGACTTCGCGGTTCTTTCCCTCGGTCAGGATCATTTCGATCCAGACGTTGGCGCCAGTGCGACGCTCGATATTCGCGTTGATCGAGCCATACCGGACGCCTTCGATCTCGATACCCTCGATCAGTTCCTCGAGCTGCGGCTGCGTAATGTTGCCATACGCACGGGCACGATAGGCACGCTCGACGCCGGTCGCGGGCAGTTCGAGCTGGCGCTTGAGGCCACCATCGGTGGTCATCAGCAACAGCCCTTCGGTGTTGAGATCGAGCCGCCCGACCGGCACCAGCCGCGGCAGATCCTGCGGCAGGCGATCGTAAATCGTCGTGCGGCCGGCGGGATCGCGCTCGGTGACGAGCAGCCCGGTCGGCTTGTGATACAGGAACAGCCGAGCCGAACTCGGAGCCTCGACCGGGTCGCCATCGACCGTCACGCCGTTGAGGTTGCGCAGGATCGTCGCCGGCGTGTCGAGAATGCTGCCGTTGAGCGCGACGCGGCCCTCGGCGATCATCCGCTCGATATCGCGGCGCGAGGCGATCCCGGCGCGCGCGAGCAGCTTGGCGATACGGTCGCCCTTGATCGGTGCGGCCGGCGTTTCGGGGGAGGTTGCGGGCGCGTCGTTCGACGGGCTGGCAGTCGGGTTATCGTCTTTTGAAGTCGTCATGGCGCGGCTGATACTATGGATCGGCGTCCAGCGCGAAAATATTTGCGACCGTTCGCCCGCAAGCGCGTTAGGACACGCGAGCGTAACGATCCTTCGTGCGCATCCGGGGGTCTTTCGGCGATGTTGTTCGGGAAGAAGAAGCGGCAGATCGTCCGGCTCCTCGTGGTCGAGGACGAACCGCTGGTCGCGTTCGATACCGAATATTTTCTGACCGACGCAAAGTTCACGATCGTCGCGACGATCGACCGGGTCGCTGAGGCCTTGCCGATCCTGGCGAGCGACACGGTGATCGATCTGGTGCTCGTCGACGTGAACTTGGCGGACGGTTCAGGCATCGACGTAGCGCGCGCGGCACAGGCTCGCGGCGTCCCGGTGATGTTCGTAACCGGAAGCTGCCCGGTCGAGGCGACCACGCTCGCCGCGGGCTGCATGGCCAAGCCCTATATGCCGCGCGACCTGATTGCGGCGATCGAGGCGATCGAGGCAATGCTCGGTGGCCGCAAGCCGACACGCGTACCGTCTGGCTTCACGTTGTTTCCGCGGACGGCGTGACGTTTCCCCACGCTCCATCGCCTGACGGGTAGCGCATCCACAATTTCCCGTTAGGGTCCGCGCAAGAGTGGGAGCGTAAGTGCGATGAACGGAACCGTAGGCAAGCGCTGGAGCGACGGCTTCCGACCCTATGCGGAGAAGGCACCGCTGGCAGCATTGGCGCTCGGCATATCCTCGGGCTTTCCGTATGCGATGATCGGCGCGACGCTGACGACGCGGTTGGCAGCCAGCGGCATCGACAAGAAGACGGTGACGGCGTTCAGTCTCGCTTTCCTCGTCTACAACCTGAAGTTCTTGTGGGCGTGGGTGGTCGACGGCGTTCAGATGCCGATCATCGGGAGACTTGGCCAGCGCGTCTCTTGGCTGATCGTGACGGCCGCGCTTGTCGTCGCGGCGGTGATCAACCTTGCCTTGGTCGATCCCGCTGCGAGCATTGTAGCGACAGCGACCGCAGCGATCCTCGTCGGCGCGGCTGGCGCAACCTTCGACGTCGTAATCGACGCATTCCGCATCGAGACGCTCGAACCGCGGCAGTTGGGTGTCGGGTCGGGCATGAGCCAATATGGCTGGCGGATCGGATCGGCGGGTTCGGGGGCGTTGGCGCTGGTGGTCGCCGAACGCGCCGGCTGGAACGCGGCCTATCTGGCGTGCGTCGTCTTTGCGTTACCCGCGGTCCTGGCGGGCCTGGCGCTCGGCGAGCCCGAACGCCGCCGTCCGCCAATCGAACGCCGCGGTCTCGCCGAGGGCTTTCGCGCGATCTGGGGGCCGTTCGTCCAGTTCTTCTCGCGCGAAGGGGCGTTCATCGTCCTCGCCTTCATCCTGATCTTCAAGGTCGGCGACACGCTCGCCAATCTGACGCTGCGGTTGCTGTTCGACGACCTCGGTTTCACCGGCGACGAGATCGCGTTCTACGATGTCGGGATCGGTTTCATCGCCTATCTGGTGGGCATCTTCATCGGTGGCATCCTGTACGCGCGGATGGGCATGAAGCGATCGGTGCTGCTGTCGCTGGTGCTGATGGGCGTCTCGAACCTGTCGTTCGCGGCGCTGGCGGCGGCCGGGCATTCGAACTTCGGCATGGCGGCGGCGATCGGCTTCGAGAATGCCTCCAGCGGCTTTGGCGGCGTCGTCGTGATCGCGTATTTCTCTGCGCTGTGCGATCTGCGCTTCACCGCAGCACAGTTCGCGCTGATCTCAGCGGCGGCAAGCATCGTCGGACGGATCGTCACCGGCACCACTGCCGGTGCCTTGATCGAGGCGTTCGGCTATGTCGATTTCTATCTACTGACGACCGCTCTCGCGCTGCCGGGCATCGTCCTGTTCTGGTGGATGAGCCGGTCGGGGATGATCGACCGTTCGATCGGCAGCGCGGGCGTCGAGGGTGAAGGCGACGCCCGAGCCGGTGATCCGGTCTAAAGCGTGATTGGGCGACCCTCGTCGGCGAAGGCTGCGGCGACCGCGGCGGCGCTGGCGAGGACGCCGTCGATGCGGCGCACGCCGAGCAGGTCGGCCATCAGATAGCGTGCGGTCTCGGGCGCGGTCTCGACGCGCGCGAGCACCGACAGCATCGCCGATTCCGCCGGCGTCATCCGTGCGCAGCAGCACGGGGCGATCGCGATCGTACCCGCCGACGTGCCGGCAAGGTCCGCCATCAGCGCCCTGAGCAGGACCAGCGGGCGACGGAAGCCCTGTCCGAACGCAGTGAACATCGTGTGCGAAGCGCGGGCATCGGCGAGGCCGTGCGCGCCCATCCGCCGCATCGCGAACAAGGCGATTCGCGCGTTTTCACAAGGCGGTAGCGCATGGGGCAGCAGCGAGGTCGCGTTGGCGATGGTCTGGGTCGAGGCGGCCGTCGAGTTGGTCGTCGAATTGGGGCGGGTATCGGTCATTCACGCGACTCCGTGGTGGTGCCCGCAAAGTCGCCCGTTGGTTATTGATAGTCAATAGCAATAAGAACTCAGTCCGGCGGTTGGTCGTTTGCGGCGAGCACTTCACCGGCGAGGTAGAGCGAACCGGCGACCAGCACGAGTTGCGGCTGGTCGGTTTGCGCGGCGATCGAGGCTAGCGCTTCACTGGGCGTGGCGGCTGTTCCGGCGGTCTTTCCGAACGATCGAGCGAGTGTCGCAAGTGCCTCGGGCGCGTGATGGGCGTGGCCGGGGACGGGGATGGCGATGACGTGGCCGATCGATGGCGACAGGATGCGGATCACGGCGTCCGCATCCTTGTTTGCGAGCATGCCCAGGATCAGCGTTACCGGCCGTCCCTTGGCTAGCGTCCTCAGCGCACGCGCGACCGGTTGCGCAGCGTTGGGATTGTGGGCGCCGTCGAGCCACAATTCGCTGCCCTCCGGCAATCGCGCGAGCAACTGGCCATCGGACAATCGTTGCATCCGCGCGGGCCAGTGCGCCCAGTCGGCGGCGGCGCGCATGGCCGCTTCGGGAATGTGCAGCGCGCCCTGGTGACGAAGCATCGCGATCGCGAGCGCGAGGTTGCGAGACTGGTGCGCGCCGACGAGGCGGGGGCGGTTGGTGACGACCGAAAAGCCGATGTCCTCATAGCGGACGGTCGAGCGTGCGGTCTCGCTCGTCCAGGCAGTGCCGCGGGCGAACACTGGAGCGCCGGCGGCATCGGCGACCACGGCGATCTTCGCGCGGAGGGCCTTGGGATAATCCATCGTGACGAGCGGCACGCCGGGCTTGGCGATGCCTGCCTTCTCGCCGGCAATCTCCTGCAGCGTGTCGCCGAGGAACGACTGGTGGTCGATGCCGAGCGCGGCGATGCCGGTGACGACCGGGTTGGGGATGACGTTGGTCGCATCGAGCCGACCGCCGAGGCCGACTTCGACGATCGTCGCGGCGGCGGGTGTGCGCGCGAAGGCCAGGAATGCGACGGCGGTGGTGACTTCGAAGAAGCTCGCCTGGAGGTCGGCGGCGTGGTCGAGCACTTCCGACAGCAAGGCGGCGAGCAGGTCATCTTCGATCAGCGATCCTGCGAGACGGATACGCTCGTTGAAGCGGACGAGATGGGGCGAAGAATAGACGTGGACGCTGTGCCCGACAGCCTCGATCGCGGCGCGGAGGAACGCGCAGGTCGAGCCTTTGCCGTTGGTGCCGGCGACGTGAAATACCGGGGGGAGCGACAGGTGCGGGTCGCCGAGGCGGCTTAGGAGCGCAGTGATGCGCTCCAGTCCGAGAATATCCGCACCGGGCGACAGCGCGGTCAGCCGGTCGAGCTGTGTTTGCACTGCGGGGGACGAGGACGTCGCGTGGTCGGGCATTCTTCTGGGCTCCCTCTCCCCTCCGGGGAGAGGGCTGGGGTGAGGGGCAGTTCCGAGCGCCGCGTCTGTGGCTGCCCCTCACCCCGACCCTCTCCCCGGAGGGGAGAGGGAGTAGAGATTACGCGGCCTCGCGCGCGCTGAGGTACCCGATGACGGTGCCGAGCTGCTCGCGCAGGTCCTTCCGGTGGACCACCATGTCGATCATCCCGTGCTCGAGATAATATTCCGACGTCTGGAAGTCCTCGGGCAGCTTCTCGCGGATCGTGCTCTCGATCACGCGGCGACCGGTAAACGCCAGCGTCGCCTTGGGCTCCGCGATCTGGACGTCGCCGAGCATCGCATAGGCCGCCATCACGCCGCCCGACGTCGGGTCGGTCAGCACGACGATGTACGGCAGGCCGGCGTCATGAAGCATCTGGATCGCGACCGTGCTGCGCGGCATCTGCATCAGGCTGAGAATACCCTCCTGCATGCGCGCGCCACCACTCGCGGTGAAGATCACATAGGGCACGCGGTCCTCGATCGCCGCCTCGACGCCGCGGACGAACGCCTCGCCGACAGCCAGTCCCATCGAGCCACCCATGAAGCCGAAATCCTGCACGCCGACGACGACGCGGTGGCCGTCGATCGCGCCGCGTGCGTTGATCAGCGCATCCTGCTCGCTGTTATCCGTTCGCGCCGCCTTCAGGCGATCGGTGTAGCGCTTCTGGTCGCGGAACTTGAGTGGATCCTCGGGGACCTTCGGCGCCGGGAGTTCCGAACAGCGCCCCTCGTCGAACAGCTGCGCAAAGCGGATCTTCGGCCCGATGCGGTCGTGGTGATCGCATTTCGGGCAGACGTAGAGATTGTCCTCGAGCTCCTTGGTGAAGACCATCTGCCCGCAGCCCTTGCACTTGTGCCAGAGATTCTCGGGCGTCTCGCGCTTCGCGACGAAGGGCAGGACGTTGCGGACGCTGTTGAGCCAGCTCATGCGGATACCTTCCTTGCGCTCGCGACGGCGTCGGCGAGAGACTTGATATAGGCGCGAACCGGCTCGGCCGCAGCGGCACCGTGTTGCGCGACCAGTTCGACGATCGCCGAGCCGACGACGACGCCGTCCGCAACGCGCGCGACGTTGGCCGCCTGCTCGGGCGTGCGAATACCGAAGCCGACTGCGATCGGGATGTCGGTCTGCGCCTTCAGGCGGGCGACGGCGTCCTCGATCGAGGATTGCTGCGCCTGCTGGAGCCCGGTGATACCGGCGACCGATACGTAATATAGGAACCCGCTCGCGCCATCGAGCACCGTCGGCAGGCGGGCGGCGTCGGTCGTCGGCGTGGCGAGGCGGATCAGATCGATCCCGGCGCTACGCAACTGCGGGCCGAGCGCATCGTCTTCCTCGGGCGGTACGTCGACGCAGATCACGCCGTCGACACCGGCGTTGGCAGCGGCCTCGGCGAACCAGTCCGCGCCACGCCGGAGCATCGGGTTGCCGTAGCCCATCAGGACGAGCGGCACGTCCGGATGGCGCGCGCGGAAGGCGGTCGCGGTGGCGAGGATGTCCGCGGTGCGCGTCCCTTGCGCGAGGCTGCGGATGTTGGCGGCCTGGATCGCGGGGCCGTCGGCCATCGGATCGGTGAACGGCATGCCGAGCTCGATCGCATCCGCCCCGCCCGCAACGAGTGCGTCGAGGATCGGGCCGGTCGCCTCCGTGGTGGGATCGCCCGCGGTGACGAAGGCGATGAGCGCGGCGCGGCCGGCGGCGGCGGTGCGTGCGAAGGTGTCGGCGAGGCGGCTCACAGTTCCCCTCCCGCTCGCGGGAGGGGTTGGGGGAGGGGCTGACATAGCCGCACATCCAAGGTCCGGGGAACGAACAGGCCCTCCCCCGACCCCTCCCGCAGGCGGGAGGGGAGCAGAAGTGCGATCATATCGCCACCCCGAGTGCTTCGGCGACAGTGAAGATGTCCTTGTCGCCGCGGCCGCACAGGTTGGCCAGGATGATCTGGTCCTGCCGCATTTCGCGGGCCTTCTTTGTCACGGTGGCGATCGCGTGCGATGGTTCGAGCGCGGGGATGATGCCCTCGGTCCGGCACAGCAGCTGGAACGCGTCTAGCGCTTCGGTGTCGGTGGCGCTGTCATATTGGACGCGGCCGATGTCGCGCAGCCAGGCGTGCTCGGGGCCGATGCCGGGATAGTCGAGCCCGGCCGAGATCGAATGCGCCTCGGTGATCTGGCCGTCCTCGTCCTGCAACAGATAGGTCTTGTTGCCGTGGAGCACGCCGGGGAAGCCGCCCGCAAGGCTCGCCGCGTGTTGCTTGTCGAGGCCGTGGCCTGCTGCTTCGACGCCGAGCATCTGCACGTCGGCATCGTCGAGGAACGGATGGAACAGCCCGATCGCGTTCGAGCCGCCACCGATCGCCGCGACCAGCATGTCGGGCAGGCGGCCAACGCGCGAGAGCATCTGCGCGCGCGCCTCGATGCCAATCACGCTCTGGAAATCGCGGACCATCTCGGGATACGGGTGCGGGCCGGCGGCGGTGCCGATGATGTAGAAGGTGTCGTGGACGTTGGCGACCCAGTCGCGCATGCCCTCGTTCATCGCATCCTTCAGCGTGTGCGCGCCCGACGTCACAGGGCGGACTTCGGCGCCGAGCAGCTTCATGCGGAACACGTTGGGCGCCTGACGCTCGACGTCCTTGGCACCCATGTAGATCACGCAGGGGAGGCCGAAGCGCGCGCAGACCGTGGCAGTGGCGACGCCGTGCTGGCCAGCACCAGTCTCGGCGATGATCCGCGTCTTGCCCATCCGCATCGCCAGCAGAATCTGGCCGATGCAGTTGTTGATCTTGTGCGCGCCGGTGTGGTTCAGCTCGTCGCGCTTGAACCAGACTTGCGCACCTATGCCCTCAGGGGCGGACTCGCGCAGCGCTTCGGTCAGGCGCTCGGCGTAGTAGAGCGGGCTGGGGCGGCCGACATAATGTTCGAGCAGGTCGTCGAACTGCGCCTTGAAGGCGGGGTCGGCCTTGGCGGCGCGGTACGCCTCGTCGAGTTCGAGGACGAGTGGCATCAGCGTCTCGGCGACATAGCGACCGCCGAAGTCGCCGAAATGGCCGCGCTCGTCAGGCTGGGCGCGGTAGGAGTTGGGGGCGAGGGTGGGAGCGTTCATGACTGGCGTTTAGCACTTCGTAAATCGCTGTCACCCCTTCCGTTTTGTCGGGCACCACCCCGGCGGAGGCCGGGGCCCAATTGGAAAGGTCACGGTAACGGAGCTTGGCGCGTGCCAAATGGCCGTTCCCGCTTGGACCCCGGCCTTCGCCGGGGTGGTGCTAGCGCGCGTCGACCGCCCTTAAGAACGCCGCGATCTTGGCCTCGTCCTTCACGCCCGGTTCGTTTTCCACGCCCGAGGACACGTCGACCAGTTCCGCCCCTGTCCGTCGGATCGCTTCCGCCACATTGGCCGGATCGAGCCCGCCCGACAGCGCCCAAGGCAGTGGATGCCGAAAGCCGTCGAGCAGGTCCCAGTCGAACCGCAAGCCCATCCCGCCGGGCAGCGCCGCCGAGTCCGGAGTCTTCGCGTCGTACAGGATGCGATCGGCGACTCCGACGAAGCCGTGCGCCGCATCGAGATCGTCGCGCGTGCGAACCGCGACCGCGACCCAGGTTTTGATCCCGAACTTAACGCGGATCGCGGCTGCGCGGGCCGGAGTTACCTTGTGGAGTTGCAACACGTCGAGCGCCGCCGAGCCGACCGCCTGTTCGAGCATGTCGTCTTCCGGATCGACGAACACGCCGACCTTCGCGACATGCCGCGGTACGCGGGCGGCAAGCTCGGCGGCCTTGGCGAACGTTACGTGGCGCGGGGAGGCGGGGAAGAACACGAACCCGACATGGCTCGCCCCGTGCTTGATCGCGGCGTCGAGCGTGGCGGGGGTGGAGAGCCCACAGATCTTGGCGGTGGTCATGATCTTCCTTCATCCCTCGCATCGGTAGAAGCGGCTCTGTCATGCCGGGCTCGTTCCGGCATCCACGGTCCCGCGAAATCGACAGAATTTGGTTTGCGGGACCGTAGACCCCGGAACAGGTCCGGGGTGACGGGTTGGGTTGAGTGATATCTCGACCCGAACGCCGATCTGACGATTCTCTAAAGCGTCGCGCCGATCGCCCTGGCGGCAGTATCGGGGTCCTCGGCTTGCGTGATCGGGCGACCGACAACCAAAATCGAGGCGCCGGCGTCCATCGCCTGGCGCGGGGTGACGACGCGCTTCTGGTCGCCGACCTGACCGTCGGGAAGGCGTACGCCCGGAACCACGAAAAACCCCTTCGGCCAGATCGCCTTGGCCGCGGCAACCTCCGCGCCAGAACACACGATGCCGTCGACCCCCGCCTCGCAGGCTAGCTCGGTCAGTCGCGAAACCTGGTCGTGCGCACTGCCGATGACGCCCGTCGCGGCAAGATCGGTCGCGTCGAGGCTGGTCAGCATCGTCACCGCGATCACCTTCGTGCCGAGCGGCGCTGCAGCCTTTGCGTCCTCCAGCATCGCCCGCCCGCCACTCGCATGCACGGTCAGGATCGCCGGCTTCAGTGCGCCCAATGCCTGCACCGCCTTGGCCACGGTGTTCGGAATGTCGTGGAGCTTGAGGTCGAGGAAGATCGGCAGGCCGAGTTCCGTCATCGCATGCACGCCGGACTGACCGTGCGCGCAGAAGAATTCGAGCCCCAGCTTGATACCGCCGACATGGTGGCGGACGCGCGTAGCCATTGCCTTCGCACGGGCGAGGTCGGGCGTGTCGAGCGCGACGTAGATTCGGTTGCTCACAGGAGCGACCCCGGCGGCGTAGTGGTCGGAGCGCCAATCGGTGCGATCGTTGCCGGTGTCTCGGCGGGCACGAACGCCACTGGCTCCGGCCGCGGCGTGCGCAGGTCCAGCAACTCGCGCTCGCAGGTCGACAGCCGCTGGCGCAGCCGCCACCGGATCGCATGATTGTAGAGCATCGTGGGGAGGAAGCCGATTAGGAAGGTGACGAACAGCAATAGCGGGAGGTTCACGTCGGCGATGAGGCCGCCCCAGAGCTGGATTTGGACGGCATTCCAGTTCGATATCGTGAAGACCGCGGCGATGAACGCCAGCAGGCACCAGAACAGGATTTTCAGGAACTGCATGCGGCGACCCTTTATCATACCCCATCGCGCCGAAACGCGGTTGGAAACGCAGAGCTACCGCCACATCCGCCTTTTGGCCAGCTTTAGCCGATTTCGGTCCGCAACTGCGCGATCAGCGGCAGGATGGCAGTGAGCCCTGGCTCCTCCTCGTCGAGGATCGCGAGGAACGCGGCGCGCTTGATCGCCGCCACCCGGCCAGGCTTCATCCGCACGGTCGACGGCAGCGTCGAGACGGTGATGTCGATCATCCGCTCCGACCCGTGCAGCCGCCCCCACAGATAGTCGTTCTCGCGGTAGGCGCGGCTGAAGAATGCGCCGAACGTCCCGAACTGGATCCCCTTCAACGTGGCCTCCGCCCCCCCGGAGCGGATCGAGGTCGCATCGTCGGGCGCGATCCGGTCGACCTTGATAGGATCGAACTCGTCGAGCCCTTCGCCCTGCAACAGCGGCAGCGTCGCGGTGTCGAAATACGGGAAGCCGAGATAGGCCAGCAACAGCGTGCGCCGCGTCGGCTTGGCGAGCGCGGCGAACGCCTCCGCCAGCCGCTGGTCGGTTTCCGCATCGAGGCGCTCCAAGTCGAACGTCCGGCCGAGCGTCTCCAGCACCGCGGTGGCATCGCCGCGCATCGCCCGCACCGCATCGTGCAGCCCGGCATGCATCTCGGCGCGCAACCGATCGAGATACGGGGACAGCGATTCGTAGATCGCGTCGCGCATCGGCCCCAGCTCGGGCTCGTCGGCGGCGGTCTCAACCTCCGACAAACGCCGCGCCATCAGCCGCAGCCGGCGGATGCGAAAGCCGATGTCGAAGGTCCGCAGGAACGCGATCGACGCGGCACTGGCCCCACCCGCATGGCCCGACCCGAGCAGGTCCGCGCCTGAGGCGGCGACATGTGCGATGATCGCCGCCCGGATCTGCGCCAGCCGCCGGGGCCGGTGGTGCTCCCCGGCATCGAACAACAGCAACGCCAGCGTCTCGATCACCGCGCTGCGCTTGAGATGGCCGTACGCGACGAAGCCATAGCCCGAGCTTGCCGCCGCCGCCTTCTGCGCACGTCGCCGCCACGCGATCAGCCGCGGCGCGGTCGGCCGGTCGAGGAACAATGTGTGGCCGAACAACGATTCGACGTCGGCCTCCACCTCGGGACGGATCGCGGTGAGAATACCGCGCATCCGGTCGATTCGCGCGGAGCGCTCGGCGATCGCTTCCAGATTGTCGCGGATCGGTTGCTGGCGGGGAATATCGCTGATCGCGCCGATGATCGTCTGAAAGAATCCAGGCGTGCCGCCACCGCGATTGAGCCGCAGCTTGATGTCGGGCGAGGGGTCTATGTAGATGAACCGCCGATCGATCTGGCGGCGCGCAGGCCGCTCCTTGAGCGCATCGAGCGCAGGCCGGAACGGCGCATTGGCGAGCACCGAGCCATCGATCAGCACTGCGCTTTCCGCAGCATTGGCTGCTGTATGACGAGGGAGGACTCGTGCGAGGAATGCGGGACGCTCCGGCCAGACGATCGCGCGATCCTTCAGCACGCCGTCCAGCTCGGCGACCGTGAACGGCGGGAAGGCCCCCGGAAAGCTCGACGTCGCACGCGCTGCGAACGCTAGTTCGGCAGGCGGCGCTAGCGTATCGCACGCACCGCCATTATCGGTGAAGTCGACCACCAGGCGATGCTCGGTCTCGACCACCTCCGCCGGCGAATTGAGCTGCAACCGCTCGGGATGCCCGGAAAAGTCGGTGACCGTTACGAAAAGGTCGAGCGGCTGGCCCGGCGGCAACAGGCGTGGCCCGCGTTCGCTCGCCGCCATCGCATCGAACGCATCGAGCAACAGGTTGGTGAAGGTCTTGCCTCCGAACGGCGGCTCGAACCAGCGCGAGCGGATGAAATGCGACAGCTTGGTTCGCACCTCTTCACGCGTGGGATCGTCGAGTGCGTCGACCTTGTCGGTACTGCGCCCCGCCGCCATCCACGCGAGCGGCATCGCCCACGCCTTCGAGAACCGCGACTTCGGCGCGGCCTCGGTATCGATCAGCGCTTCGACATCCGCCGACGTCATCCAGAGGTCGGTCAGCGGGTCGAGGCTCTGGCCGGTCGCGATCGCCTGCGCGAGGAAGATGCCGTTGATCCCGCCTGCGCTGGCGCCCGCGATGATGTCGGCGAGGACGCGGACCCGGATCGCACCATGCGCCTCGATCTCCTGAAGCAGCGCGTGATACACGCCCTCGCTGCCGTCCTTCGGCGTGTCACCGTCGTGGAACGCACGGCTGGCGCAGACGAGGCGCCAGATCTCCTTGGTGATGCCGTGCATGTAGACCGCAAGGCTGATCCCGCCATAGCAGACGAGCGCCAGTCGCAGTTCCTTCTCGCGCATTCTACATCCTCATGCCGACGGTATCGTTCGGGGTTTTATCCGGTGGCCCCGGTTCTGGCCCCGGTCCGGTTCGTCGGTGTCCTAGTCTCCAGAATAGCCCAGATCGGCAAGTGATCCGAGGCTTTCCGCGCCGCCGGGCTCGCATGCACGCCGCAGTCGACAACGTTCAAGTCCGACGACACCATGATCCGGTCGAGCCGAGCGACAGCGCGCCGCGAATGGAAACTCGCCCCCGTCTCGGCAAAAGCATAGTCGCGGCCGAAATCGCGCAGGCACCCGGCGCCCGCGCTCCATTCGTTGAGGTCGCCCATCATCACCGTAGGATGCGCCTGTGCGCAGGTATCGACATGGTTCATGATCGCAGCGGCCTGCTTGCGCCGCCACAGGCCGGACAGATCGAGATGCATGCCGAGCACGCGGATCGTGCCCCCGGCCAATCGCACGTCCGCCATGACCGCGCCGCGGGGTTCGAGGGAGGGGAGGTGGACCGCCTCGCAGTCGATGACGGTCGCGGATTTGCGGACCAGGATAACGTTGCCGTGCCAGCCCATGCTGAGCGAGCGCAATCCGAAATCGACCGGCATCCAGTCGCTATGCTCTTCCAGCAAGTGATGCGGCAAAACGCACGCCTTGGCCCCGAACCGGCGATCCGCTTCCTGGAGTGCGATCACGTCCGCATCGATCTCGCGCAGAACCTCGACCACGCGTTCGGGATTGCGCCGACGGTCGAGCCCGATGCCCTTGTGGATATTGTAGCTGGCGACCTTGATCATGCGTGCGGCCTATAACGCGACGGGCACGATCCGGGTTGCACCATGACGCCCGCGACCGGGAAAAGAGGGTCTGCCGCTAAATATTTCAGTCGTGAACAATTCGACTGCGGAGATACGTCACCGGCAGCGTCATCGCAGCATACGGCCAAGGACGATGTGCAATGACGAGATACATGGCGAAATACGCAACGGCGGCGGCACTGATCGGCGCGATGATCGCCGGCGTTCCCGCAGTCGCGAGCACACCGACGCGCGAGGTATCGCTGATGACCTACAACGTGCACGGCTTGCCCTGGCCGATCACCGACGATCGATCGGTGGATCTTCGCGCGATTGGTACCCGGTTGCACGCGATGCGGACGCTTGGCGAGCAGCCGGGCATCGTCGTTCTCCAGGAAGCGTTCGTGGACGATGCCAAGGCGATCGGACGGACCGCGGGCTATCGCTATGCGGTGTATGGCCCCGGCGAGGACTCGTCCGCGGCGATCCCCCGCGGCGACGATAGCTTCGTCGAGGACGGCAGCCGGCTGGTCGGCGAACGGCTCGGCAAGCATGTCGACAGTGGCTTGGCGATCTTCTCGGACTATCCGATCCTGGGCGTGCGGCGCATGGCATACCCGGTCTGCGCGGGGTATGACTGCCTCGCGAACAAGGGCGCGGTGGCGGCATTGATCGCGGTCCCCGGCATCGCCACGCCGATCGTGGTGGTCGACACGCACCTCAATTCGAACGGCGCGTCGGGTGCCGGATCGCCGCGCGCGACCTATGCCTATGATCGGCAGCTCGATCTGCTGGCCGACTTCATCGGATCGCTCGGGGCGGGCAATCGCCCGATCCTGGTCGCCGGTGATTTCAACGTCGGCGCCGACCTGAAGCGACGGACGCATTTCGACCTGCGGATGCTCGGCGGCGAGGCGTCGTTGCAGACCGCGCTGGCTACGTGCCGGCTGGCGCGCTGCCCGGTCGCCGAACCGTCGAGCATGGCGATCTCGATCGGACGTGCGAAGGACTGGATGATGTATCGCCCGTCGCCGACGGTCGCCATCCGCCCGATCGCGCTGGCCGCGCCGTTCGGTCGCAACACCGACGGATCGATGCTGTCCGACCATGTCGGCGTATCGGTGCGGTACCGGATCGACGCGCTTGCTCCAACGAACGGATCGGCGGCGGCTGCGACGACCATCGCCAGCCGCCGGCATTCCACGCGACGCCAGAACGGGTAAGCCGCCGCGCTAGGCGTAGCGGCGCAGGAAGTCGGCGTGCTTGGGAAGGCCGCCGACCTTCGCCGCGATCCCGCGTTTCAGATCGGTCAGCGCGGTCTGCAACTGTGCGGCCGGCATCGTGGAGGGGAGGCGGTGATGCGCGTTCGGCAAAATGCCTTGCCCCAGCATAACCTCTACCCAGGAATCGGTGCGGAACAGCTCGTCCTGATCCTGGTAGGCCATCGCCGATTCCCGGAACAGGGCGATCCGGGTGGCGAGGCTGTCGGGGATGTCGAGCGTCCGGCGGGATTGCCAGAACGGCGTTTCGTCGCGGTGCGTCAGGTGGTAATGCAGGATGATGAAGTCGCGAACCTGTTCCCATTCGCGACGCGAGCGGGCGTTGAACCGTTCCGCCAGCGCGGCGCTGTCGTCGCCGAACGGGAAATGCTGGATCAGCCACGTCACCGCGACCATGACGAGGTGGATGCTGGTGGATTCGAGCGGCTCGACGAACCCGCTCGCCAGTCCGAGCGAGAGGCAGTTGCCGTTCCAGACCTGTCGCCGCATGCCGGTGGTGAAGCGCAGCAGGCGTGGCTCGAACAGCGGCTCGCCATCGATACCCGCCAGCAACCGCGCCCGCGCCTCGTCATCGGACAGGTGCGCGCTGGAATAGACCAGCCCGTTGCCGACGCGGTGCTGAAGCGGGATCTTCCACCGCCAGCCTTCGCCGTGCGCGACCGCGCGCGTGAACGGCACGGGAGCCTCGGTCGCGGTCGACTGTACCGCGAAGGCGCGATCGGTCGGCAGCCAGTGCGACCAGTCGTCGAACCCGGTCTTCAACGTCTGTTCGATCAGCAGCGCGCGAAAGCCGGTGCAGTCGATGAACAGGTCGCCTTCGATCCGTTCGCCGGATTCGAGCACCAGCGCGGTGATCCGGCCATCGTCGGCGGCCTGCTGGACCTGGGTGATGCGGCCTTCGACGCGGCGCACGCCCGCGGGCTCGGCGATCGATCGCAGGAAGCGCGCATAGGCGGTCGCGTCGAGATGATAGGCGTAGGCCAACGTCTCGTCTCGATCGAGCGCGAAGCGGTGCTGTGCCGCCGCCTGTAGCTCCAGCGAATAGTCGCCATAGTCGCCGGCGAACCCGTGGCGCCGGGCTTCCATCCAGAAATGCTGGAAATCGGCGACGAAGGTCGAGCGTCCGACCGATCCGAACGCGTGGAAATAGCGGGCATCGGTGCGGTCCCACCCTTCGAACGCGATGCCGAGCTTGAAGGTCGCGTTGGTCGCGCGGATGAACGCGTCTTCGTCGACGCCGATGAAATGGTGGAAGGTGCGGATCGTCGGGATGGTCGATTCGCCGACGCCGACGGTGCCGATATCGTCGGATTCGACCAGCGTGACGTCGATCAGGCCGGCGAGCTGGCGGATCAACGCGGTCGCGGCGACCCAGCCTGCGGTGCCGCCGCCGGCGATGACGACGCGCTTGCGAGGGGGAGGCGTTTGCGGGGCAGGGGTCATCGGTTGATCCTGTTGGCGATCAAGGCGCGCAGGCGCCGGGCCATCACCGCGTCGAGCGGGGCGAGCGGGCCTTGCGCTGCTTTGGGAAGGTGCGCGCGGGCCTGGTCGGCGGGCGCGAACAGGTAATGGTCGAACAGCGATCGCCACGCCTGTTTCTCGTGATCGGGACGGTCGCGCAGGCTCAGCATGCCGTGCAGCAACGTCGTCATCGGCGTGTCGAGATAGTCGGGCGCGGCGTTCCACCAATAGTTCACGAGGATGTTGAACGCCGACAGCGCCTCGACATGGTGCCACCACAAAGCGGGGTAGACGAGCACGTCGCCCGGTTCGAGATCGGCCACCATCGCGCAGGCCAGCGCGGCGGCGAACCTGGGATAGCGATCGAGGTCGGGCGCGGCGAGGTCGACCATGCTGACGACCTGTCCCGCGGGGGTCGGGTCGATCGGGCCGGGGTAGAGATTGCCGACCTGGTCGGGCGGGAACAGCGTGAAGCGGCGGCGCCCGGCAACGCAGACCGCCATGTTGTCCGACATGTCCCAATGCGTCGCGGCGGTCGTGCGGTTGCCGATCCAGATGCTCGCGGTGGGGGGATGGCGGTCGAAGCTGCCGTCCGACGGGACGATGTCGTTGGCGGCGCGAAGTTCGGGGAAATAGGTGCCGAGATCGGTCGAGCCGAGGTAGATCGACGGGGCGGCGGGGTCGCCTTGCGTGGCGAGGATGCGATCGAGGAAGCTGCCCAGCGGCGCGCGTTCGGTGGTGAAGTTCATGCCCGTCGCGTCGGGCGTGTAGTGGAACCGGCCACGGATCGCGGGGTCGCCGACATAGCCGACGACCGGATGCCCGGCATCGGCGGCGCGCAGCATCGCGGCGGCGGCCTCGGGCGAGTCGAGACCGGCGCGGACCAGCGGCCAGTCCCGGGCGGCGCCCTTCAGGATGACGGGCTGGCCCTGCGCGATCAGCTCGGCGAGGGCGATCGCATCAACCGCGGCGTTGGCGATGGTGCGAACGGCGTGCGCGGCGGGCCGCGGTGGGTCAGCGTCGGCCATCGCGGGCCAGCTTGCGATCGATCAGCGCGGGAAGGTTGCCCAGCGAGGACATCAGCCAGACCGCACAGCGCAGGAAATCGCCGTCGTGCAGACGCGCGAGCGCGGCGCCGTCGAGCGCGGCGAACCGCTCTGCCGACAGCGTGATCGCATCGACGATACGGTGCCGGCGCTCGTCGCCATAGTCGAGTTCGAGCGTCACCTCCTCGAACAGCCCGGCCTCGGCGAACGCGGCGATCAGCGCCGGCATGATCTGCGTCCCGGCATAGATCGACCGGAGGATGCCGCCGACGCGGTCGAGATAGGGCGCGTTGCCGCCGTGATCGAGGAAGATGCGTTCGCTTTGATCGCGGTGCTCCGCTGCCGTGGCGACGCGGGGATCGGTCGGGTCGATGTGGATCATCGGTTCGCCGGGCGCACCGTCCGCCGGCACGCCGATCGAGAAGGGCCCGCGTTGCAACAGCGCGGGAATCGAGCGGCCGGTCCAGTCGGCGCCGTCGAGGAACAGGTTCTCGCCGCGCTCGAGGCCGAGCAGCGCGCGTGCCTCCAGCTTGCCGTCGCCACCGCGTCGAAACACGATCGCATAGTCGCGCGACAACGTTTCGAACTCGGTGGGGAACACGGTGATCTGGTCGACGGCGTCGCCCCATTCGGCACCATGCGCGACGACCACGCGGAGATCGTGATGGTCGACATTGTTGAGGAGTATGGGGCTCGACACTGTGGCGCTCACAAATACTGGCCGGACATGGTTGCTCGTGTTTGGAGGACATCGGCCCGGTCTGCACCGGGACCGTCACCGTGATACGGATAGTCGAACGGGATCGCCAGTCCTGCGCCGCGTCGACTGGCGTGGCGTCGCCCCGGACCCGGCCCGGGGCGACGCATCCGGATCAGAAGCGGTAGCGCGCGCCGACCAGGTAGCGGGCCGACCCTTCGGCCTCGTACCAGGTGTTGATCTTGTCGCGGCCATAGCTGCGGACGCCTTCCTCGAGGATGTTGATCCCCTCGAAGCTGATCGCCATCCGCGGCGTGATGTCGTAGCTGACGCTGACGTCGACCTGGCCGTAAGGCGCGGTGAAGGCAGGGTTGCGATACGAGTCGCGGTTGACCTGGCTCAGATACTTGGCACGCCAGTTATAGCTGAGACGCGCCGAGATCCCGTATTTGTCGTAGATCAGCGTCGCGTTGGCAGTGTCGGACAACCCGACCAGCGCGAACAGGTCGACGGTCGGATCCGCCGCCACGTCGATGCCGATATTGCCGCGCACCAGGGTATAGCTCGCCGCGACGCCGAGGCCGGTATCCCCGAGGAAATACTGGCCCGCGATCTCGAAGCCGTAGATCTCCGCGTCCTTGTTGTTGATCGGCGTGTTCACCGAGAAGTTGAATAGCGGATCGTTCGCCCCTGCGAGGATGTCGACCGCCGCCAGCGTCTGATCGACGAAGCCCTGGTCGAGCGACCGCGTCGCGGCGTTGTAATGCTGCGCGAACTGCGCATTCGCCGCGGCGACGTTGCCATTATTCTGCTGCAGCACCGCGGTGTAGGTGAACAGATTGACGTCGGTGATGTCCGCGCGGAACACATCGGTCAGCTGCGTCTTGGCGGTGCCGGACGGCGTTCCAGCCTGCCCCGATGTCGGATCGCGCAAGCCGAACAGGTTGCGCTGCACCTGCGTGTTGCCGATGAAGTTGTGCACCCGCTTGTCGAAGAACCCGACCGAGAAATACACGTCCTTGCGCGGATACCATTCGAGCGAGACGTCGAAATTGTCCGAATTCAGCGGATCCAGATCGGTGTTGTTCGAATTGCCGGTCGCGAGACCGCCAATCGCGGTCGGCCGCGGCGGAGCAGCGACCCCCGTCGATGCGAACAGATTGCCGTACGCCGGTCGCGCGATCGTCTTGCTGTACGACAGGCGGCCCTTCAGCTTGTCGGTAAAGTTGAGCGAAAAATCCATCGACGGCAGCAGGTTGTTGTAGCTGCCCTTCGACGAAATCGCCTGCCGGTCGGTCGAGTTCAGGATGTTGAAATCGTTATCCGCCTGCCAGACGATCGCAAGCGGCACGGGCTGGAGCGAGGTCGCACTGACCCGCGTGCTTTCGAAGCGGGCCCCCGCGACGAGATTGGCGGGCATGTTGCCGAACTGGCCGCTCCACGTGACCTGACCATAAACCGCCCAGATCTTCTCGCGGACGCGGTTGTCGTTGTTCGCATCGATGTTCAGCTGATGACCGACACCATCGTTCGTGATGCCGATATAGTTGTTGTAGAGCGAATTATAGAGCTTGGTCGCGTCCTCGGTACGGAACGCGATCTTCGAATTGGCGTCGGGGTTCGCGTCGTTGTGCGTGAACTGGCACGCGGTGCAGAACTGGAACACCTGGCCCGGTGCGATCCGCTCGATATCGGGCGGCAGCGAGTTGCCCCAATCGCCGAGGACCTGGCGCGTGTTGTACTGCGTCTGGCGGGTGTTCGTCTCACGGTAGTTACCACCGAAATCGACCCGGCTGCCGCCGCCGAAATCATAGCCGCCGTCGAGGCGGAGTTCCTTGATCCGCTGCGACTGCGTGGAGGCGAACTGACGCTGGACCGCGCTCGACAGATCGCCGATGTCGATCACGCCGTTGCCATTGCCCTTGACGAACGTCTGGCCGCCAGGCGTCGTGCTGGTCGTGCGGTCGTTGATGACGAGGGTCTGGACCGGGAAGCCGTTCGTTCCCCAGTCGACCGAGTGTGCGGCGATGACCGGCGCGTTGAATGCGACGGTGGTCGAGGTCTGGCCGTTCGGATTGTCGGGCGTGCTGTCCGACTTGCCGTAATGCCCGTCGAGCGCCAGCGAGAACTTGTCGGTGACGTTCCACTGAATGTTGCCGCCGAAATCATAGAGCTGGTTCTTCTGCGCGCGATACGCCTGTTCGAACGCCTCGTCCTTCACGCCGTTGATCGTCTCGTGCAGGTATTTGGTCGTCGCGATGCCGTTGCTGGCGTCGTCGAACGTGACTTCGTCGAACGGACGGTTGAACCAGTTCGACTGGGTCGAGCGACGCTCGGACGATTTCAGCTGCGCGAACAGCGCATCACCGGTCACGGTGATCGTGTCGGTCGGCTTGAACTGCATGACGGCCTGGCCGTTCAGGCGCTCGCGGCTGTCTTCCGAAAAGTGATACCGGCTGTCGTTCGGCACCGCGACCAGCACGTTGCCGTTGGTCGGCAAGTTGTTGAGCTTCGTAGCGTTGTTGACGAAGCCATTGTTCGGATTGAGAAAATCGGTCAGCGTACGGATATTCCAGGCATCGTTCGCCTGGCTGGGGACGCTGAAGTTGCGCTTCTGGTAGCTGCCGAATACCGACACACCGAAATTCTGGTCGGGATTGCTCCAGCTGGCGAGGCCGGAGAGTTCGGGCGTCACGTGGCTACCGCAATCGATGCAGGCGTCGGCGCTCGAATCGTAGCTGGCCTTGGCGCCGAGCGAACCGTTGAAGCCGGATTCACGTGCATCCAGGGGATGGCGGCTGACGATGTTGATCGTCGCGCCGATGCCACCCGACGGGATCGCGGCGCGACCGGTCTTGTAGACTTCGAGCGTCTTCACGCCCTCGGACGCGAGGTTGGCGAAATCGAACGAGCGCCCCGAACCGGCTGCGCCGTCGCCGCCCTGGTCGCCACCGACCGCGACGATGTTCGCGGTCGCCAGCTGGCGGCCGTTGAGCGTGACGAGGTTATATTGCGCACCGAAGCCGCGGACCGTGACCGTCGAGCCTTCGCCGTTGACCCGGTCGATCGACACGCCGGTGATGCGCTGGAGCGATTCCGCGAGGTTGGTGTTGGGGAACTTGCCGATGTCCTCGGCGGAGATCGCATCGACGACGCCGAACGAATCGCGCTTGATCGCGATCGACCGCGCCAGCGATGCGCGGACGCCGGTCACGACGATTTCGTCGGACGGCGGCTGATCCGGCATCGCGTTGGTCGCGGTCGCGCCGGTTTCCGCCTGCGCGGGTCCGGGCGACGTGTCGGCCTGCGGCGTACCCTGTTGCGCCTGCGTCTGCGCCGGCACGGCCGGTGCGGCCTGCGCGACGGCGAGCGACGGCATTGCCAACCCGGCCACCAGCGCGATCGCCGATGTCGAGCGCGCGAATGCCGACGGAATAGATCCCCTCATAGTCATCCTCCCCTGACCGGCATGTCCCCGCCGGTATGTGATATCTGGCGGTGTAACCCCGCGTGCCCCGAACGTGCTGTCAGCCGACACCGATGTCAATCAAAGTGTGACATCGGTGTCCGCAGACCGTAATTTTGTGTCAGTGTGTGTCTAAAGCAGCACTGCCAGGCTCCAGCGCGCGCGCCGACAATGTCACGCTGCCGCTGCTCACCGGATGCTCGGCATCGGTTGCGAGCGTGAGCGCATAGGCGCCGCCGCCGATCCGCCACCCGGATTTCTCCCACCGAGCCAGCGCGCGGGGATCGGCGGTGATCGTCATGCTGGTGGTCTGCCCGGCGTCGATCGAGCGCCGCGCCCAGCCGACCAGCCGGGGTGCGCCGCCGCCCGGCAATGTCGCATAAAGCTGTGGCACGACCGTCCCGCTCCGCTTGCCGCGGTTGGTCACGTCGAATGTCACGGTGATGTCGGCCTTGCCGGGGGTGCCTGCTGCCCCCGTAAAGCGCGGCTTGCCGATCTGCATCTTTGCATAGCCAAGGCCGAAGCCGAACGGGAACAGCGGGTGATCCTTGCGTGTCGCATACCAGCGATAGCCGACATCGGCGCCTTCGCGGTATTCGACCGGATAGGAAGGCAGGGCTGCTGCGTCGCCGGCGCCGGCATTGGCGGAGGCGTCGTTGTCGGTCCCGCCGGTCGGCGACACTACCGGGCGCGGTCGAGGCAGTTGATCGATGGTCCGGGGGAAGCTGATCGGCAGGCGTCCCGAGGCATCGACATCGCCGAACAGCACGCGTGCGATCGCCTCGCCGCCGCGCTGGCCCGGATACCATGCCTCGACGATCGCAGGCACGCGCGCGACCCACGGCATCAGCACGGGGCCGCCGGTTTCGAGCACGACGACGGTGTGGCGGTTGGCGGCGGCGACCGCATCGATCACCGCGTCCTGGTTGTCGGGCAGCGACAGCGACGGTGCGTCCTGTGCCTCGGTCTGCCAATGCGTCGCGAACACGATCGCGATGTCGGCCGCGCGGGCCGCGGCGGCGGCAGCGGCGGGATCGCTGCCGTCGACGAACATCACCTTCGCCTGCGGGGCGATTGCCCGGATCGCGCGCAGCGGCGATGAGGCATGATAAGTGACGCGCGCGAACGATGCCGCCGCGCCACTCGTCAGCGGTATCTCGATCGGCGCGCCGCCGACCGAGCGGACCTGCGACGATCCCCCGCCCGACAGCACGCCTACATCGGCATGGCCGCCGATCACGACGATCGAGCGCGCGGTGCGGGCAAGCGGCAGGACATCGCCGTCGTTCTTCAGCAGGACGATGCCGGCCTCGGCTGCACGCTGCGCCACCTCGGCATGCGCGGCATAGTCGATCGGCTGTGCCGTGGCGGGGGTCGGGTCGTCGTACAGTCCGCTTGCGATCACGCCGGTCAGGATGCGGTGGACCATCTGGTCGAGCCGCGCGGTCGATACACGTCCAGCCTTTACCGCGTCGGCAAGCGGCGCCCCGAAGAACATCTTCGAATCGAGTTCCTGTCCCGATTCCTGATCGAGCCCGGCGTTCGCGGCCTTCTCGGTCGAGTGTACCGCGCCCCAGTCGGACATCACGAAGCCCGGGTATTTCCAGTCGCCGCGCAACACGTCGGTCAGCAGGACCTTGTTCTCGCACGCATAATCGCCGTCGATCCGGTTATACGCGCACATCACCGAGCCGGGCTTTCCCTCGGCGATCGCGATCTCGAACGCGAGCAGATCGCTTTCTCGTAAAGCCGTGGGATCGATCTTCGCATCGAGGATCGCGCGACCGGTCTCCTGGCTGTTGAGCACGAAATGCTTGATCGTCGAGACGATGTGGTTCGACTGCACGCCGCGGATCGATGCGCCGCCCATGATCCCGGTCAACAGCGGATCCTCGCCGAGATATTCGAAATTGCGGCCGTTCCAGGCGTCGCGAGTCAGGTTCACGCCGCCGGCGAGCAGCACGTTGAAGGTCTTCGCGCGCGCCTCCTTGCCGATCATCGCGCCGCCGGCATAGGCGATCGCCGGATCGAAGCTGGCGGCGGTGGCGAGGCTGGCGGGCAGCGCGGTCGCGACGTCGCCCTTGCGCTGTTCGACCTGATTGGCGACTCCAAGCGATGCATCGCTCTCGCGCAGTGTCGGGATGCCGAGGCGGGGCACGCCGGGCACATAGCCCGCCGACGGGATCATGTCCGGCGCGGCCGGCTTGACCATCGGCGGGAAGAAGCCGTGGACATATTGCAGCTTCTCGGCCTGCGTCATGGCCTTGACCAGGGCATCCGCGCGTTCCGCAGCCGGCCGCGTCGTATCGTTCCACGCTCCTGCCAGCGGGCGCGTCGGTGAAGACGCCGGCATGGCTGGTGCGTGGACGGGCGTGCGTGTCGCCGTCGGCGCGGATTGGGCTGCAAGCGCGATCGGCGACACGACGCTCAGCAGCGCACACGCGAAACGCGGAAATCTGGATGTCACGATGATGTCCTCCCCCTTGCCGCGTCTTGTCCGCAGCTTGGCCGTATGATCGGGGGCTCCGACATCGATGTCAATGGCTGCTGCAAGACTGGCATTGTGGATTGCCTGGAATCGCGTCGTTGCTAGGAGGAGGGGTGGCTATCGATACCGACATTCCCGGCGGGAGCGGCGCCGTCGAACGGCGGGCGACGACGCTGTTCCGGCTGTGCATCGGCATCTACTTCATCGGCGGGTTCCTCAATTCGCTTGTCGGGCTGCTGGTGCCGCGGCTGCGGTTGATCGAGGGGCTGGATCATGCGCAGGCGCTGCTCGTGCAGTTCGCGTTCCACTCGAGCTACCTCGTGTTCGCGCTGCCGATCACCGCGCTGGTCGTGAGGGTCGGGTACATGCGCAGCATCGCCGCCGGCCTTGCGATCATGGGGGCGGGGTGCCTGCTGCTCTCCGCGTCGCTCGTGGCGTTCGGCTATGCGGCGGTGCTGCTGGCGCTGCTCGTGCTGGCCGGCGGCGTGACCTTTCTCCAGATTGCGGGCAACATCGTCGTCCCGGTGGTGGAGCCTGCACGGCGCGCGGTCTCGCGGTTGACGTTGCTCCAGGGGTTCAATTCGCTCGGCACGGTGCTCGCGTCGCTGGGCGGTGCGACGCTGTTGCTCGACGTCGGCCGGACGGGGGCGATCGACGTCGCGGGGCATGTCCGCGTCGTCGCACCATTCCTGATCGTCGGGGGCGTCGCGGTCGTGCTGGCGCTGGGATTCGCGTATCGCCGCGACCTGCTGCACGCGATCCCGCCGCCGCGCCGCGTTCGGTTGTCGGGGATGCCGGCCGTCTTGTCGAACCCGCGGCTGCTGGCGGGTGGAGCGGCGATGTTCGCCTATGTCGGCGCGGAGGTCACGATCGGGACGCTGCTCGTCGAATTCCTGGCGATGCCCGGCATCCTGGATGCGACGCCGGTCGTCGCCGGGCAGCTGGTGAGCCTGTACTGGGCCGGCGCGCTGGTCGGGCGGCTGGCGGGCGCGCGCCTGCTTGGCCGGTTCGGTGCGCCGCAGATGCTGCTCGGCTGCGCGATCGCGGCGGGCGTGCTGGTGGCGGTTGCGGTGATGCTGGACGGACCGGTCGCGGCGGCGGCACTGCTCGCGGTCGGGCTGTGCAATGCGGTGATGTACCCGACCATCTTCGCGTTGTCGCTGCCCGACGATCACGCCACCGCGCCCTACGCATCGATGCTGTTGTGCATGGTCGTCGTCGGTGGCGCGATCATACCGCTATTGACGGGAGTCATCGCCGATGCGGTCGGGCTGACACCGGCATTCCTGTTGCCCGGCGGCTGCTATGGCGTCATCGCTGTTTTCGCGTGGTGGCGCCTCCGTCCGTCACGCGTATAGGTTCGAAATGAACGCGGTTACCATCAAGGATGTCGCGCGAGCGGCGGGGGTTTCCCCCAAGACCGTATCCCGCGTGATGAACGCGGAGGCGCATGTCCGCGCGCCCGTCCGCGAGCATGTCCTGCGGATCGTGGCCGAGCTCGGCTACCGCCCCAATGCCCATGCGCGAAGCCTGTCGAGCTCGCGATCGTTCCTGATCGGCCTGTTCTTCGACGATCCCGCCTCCGGCTATGCCGCCGACGTCCAGCTCGGCGCGATCACCCGTTGCCGTCACCATGGCTATCACCTGGTCGTCGAGCGGGTCGACCGTTCCGTCGAGGGATGGCTCGAGGAAACCGCTAGCGCATTGCAGGCGCTCGACCTCGCCGGAGTCGTGCTGACCCCACCGATCTGCGACTGGACCGAACTGACCGACCTGTTCGCGCAACGCGGCATACCAGTGGTCAAGCTGGGGTCGAGCACCGCCGGTCCCGTATCGGCGGTCGTCCATATCGACGACTATGCCGCCGCGCGGGACATGACCGACCACCTCGTCGCGCTGGGCCATCGCCGGATCGCCTTCGTCCAGGGTAACGCCACCCACGGCGCGGCCCGCCGCCGCCTCGCCGGGTTCCAGGACGCGATGGCCGCCGCTGGGCTGGACGTCCGCGCCGACTGGATCCCGGCGGCGGACTTCACCTTCCGCTCGGGCATGGCGGCAGGCGACGCGCTGCTGGCCGCTACCGACCGACCAACCGCGATCTTCGCGGCGAACGACGAGATGGCGCTGGGCGTGCTGGTCAGCGCCGCGCGGCTCGATATCGCCGTCCCCAAGTCGTTGTCGGTGGTCGGGTTCGACGACGCACCCGTCTCGCGGATGGCCTGGCCGCAACTCACGACGATCCGTCAGCCGAACGGCGAACTGGCGGCCGCGACGATCGATATCCTCGTCGATCCCGCCTACGCCCAAGCCGAGACCCGCGACGGCTATTCGGTCGAGCTTCCCTATGGGATGATCGAGCGATCGAGTTCCGGTCCCGCCTGATGCGGTGCCAAAGGGAACGTCGGCGGCGCTGCTGCGCTATGCCATCGCGGACCGCCTGTCCGTGACGAGGACGACGGACATGCCTACGCAGGAAGCGATACTCTACCGGATGGTCCTCCCCGACCACGTCTGCCCGTACGGCGTCCGCGCCAAGGAAACGCTGGAGGCGCAGGGCTTCGCGGTCGATGATCGGATCCTCGCCTCGCGCGAGGATGTCGACGCGTTCAAGGCCGAGCACGATTTCGCGACCACGCCACAGGTCTTCATCGACGGCGAACGGATCGGCGGCAGTGACGAACTCGACCGGTTTTTCGCAGCATGACCGTGG
Source organism: Sphingomonas sp. OK281 (assembly GCF_900115295.1). Classification (GTDB taxonomy): domain Bacteria; phylum Pseudomonadota; class Alphaproteobacteria; order Sphingomonadales; family Sphingomonadaceae; genus Sphingomonas. The sequence goes on from NZ_FOVZ01000001.1 coordinate 256,685, forward strand.
TCGAGAAAACGAGTGCCGAAACCGGCATGTCGCGTCCGGCAGCATTGGCGATCGTGGTCGGTGTCCTCGGCGCAAGCGCGATCCTCGGCCGTCGCAATGCACCCGACCCGTCGCATCCCGGTATCCGCCGTTGGTACAAGCGGCTCGACAAACCGAGCTTCACGCCGCCCGATGCCGCGTTCGGCGCGGTCTGGCCGATACTCGAAACCGGGCTGGCGGTCGGCGGATATCGGCTGTTGCGCAAGCCCGCCAGTCCAGCGCGAACCACGGCGACCGGGCTGTGGTTGCTGAACACCGCGATGATCGGCGGCTGGACCGAGATATTCTTCCGCAAGAAACAGCTCGGTTCGAGCGCGATCGCATCGGGTGCCATGATCGCCACCGGCGCCGCCTATGCGAACGCCGCCGACAAGGTGGACCGGCCCGCAGCGGCGACCGCAGTGCCGTTCGTCGTTTGGCTCGGATTCGCGACGATCCTTGCCGAACGGATATGGGCGCGAAATCCCAGTCCGAAAAATCCAGGGGCATGACCGGCCTGACCGTCTGGTTCGATGGCGGATGCCCGTTGTGTCGACGCGAGATCGCGGCGATGCGTCGTCTCGATCGTCGTGGCGCGATCGACTTCGTCGATGCCAGCGTTGGCAGTAACGGCCAGGTGGCCGGCGCCGGCGTAGAGGCTTGTCCGATCGACCGCGACGCCTTGCTCGCACGCTTCCACGCGCGCGAGGACGGTCGCATGCTGTCGGGCGCCGCCGCCTTCGCCGCGATGTGGCGCGCCATCCCGGTCTTGCGCCCGCTGGGTCAGATCGCGCGCATTCCGATCGTGCTCGCCGGGCTCGAGCGGTCGTATCGTATATTCCTCCGCGTCCGACCCTCGCTCCAGTCTCTTGCGCGCAAGGCGGACCGCACGGCGTAGCCCGTTGCGTCGAAACCTGGTCAGCCGCTGCGCGACAATGTTCGAGCTTGCGGCCTACCGCCATCACTACCGGAGATCGCGGATTGGACGGCTTCCAGGATCGCGTCGGGCTCGGTCCGCTTCATCCAGTCGGGCGTGACGTCCGCCCATTCCACGACGGCGGTCCTGCCGATGACGACGGCCGTGGGGAAGGGCAGTTCCCACGTGCCGGTTCCGGTTACGTCTCCCAAGGGCGTGGTCGCAGCCTGCCGGGTTGCCGAGTTGGGCTCGAACGTGATCCCCAGCTGGCGCGCGAGAAGGTTGTCGCGGTCGCTGGCGATCGTGAAGTCGAATGCGTGACGCTGCTGGATGTCCGCGAGCAGCGAGGGGACCTGCGGGCTGACCGCAACGAGCGGGACGCCGAGATCGCGCAGGCTCGGCCACAGCGCGCGCTGATACACCGGCAGGGCGATATTGCAGGCGGGGCAGCCGGCGAACCGAAAGAAGATCAATACCGCTGGTCCATCGGCGATCAATGCATCGCGGCGTATGATCGTGCCGTCGATACCGTCGAGCGCAAAGTCGGGGATCGTGTCGCCCGCCTTCACTGCACCGTGAGGATCGAAGCTTTCGACGAGGTCGAGACGTTGGCCCGCGTTCAGTGCGAGCTGTCCCGGCGTCCAGCTGCGGTCGCGTTCGGCCTGTAGCGTGGCCAAGGCGGCCCGGACGGATTCGGTCATGATCGGTCTCCCTGAACGTGAAAGCTGTTGGCTGGATGCGCGAGCCCGAGATGGCCGCGCAGCGTGGACGATGCGTAATCCCGGCGGAAAACCCCGCGGGCCTGCAGCAACGGCACGACATCGTGCAGCATCCGGTCGACGCCGGCCGGCATGAACGCAGGCATGACGACGAACCCGTCACAGGCCTCCTCGATCAGCCACCGTTCCATTTCGTCGGCGACGGTGCGCGGGCTGCCGACCATCTTGGCGAACGACAGGCTCGAGCCGTACCAGCGGCCGAGGTCCGCGAACGTCCATCCTTCGTCGATCGCCTTGCCGATGACGTAGTGGAAGCGGCCCTTGCTGCCCCGGATCAGATCGCGGATGTCGGGGACGGGCTCGTCGATCGCGTGGCCCGCGAGGTCGTAGTTCATGCTGCCCGACATGAAGCTCAACCCCGCCAGCGGCTCGACCAGCGCGTCGAGTTCGCCGAGCAGGTCGGCGGCGGCATCGTCGCTGTCGGCGATGATCGGCACCATGCCGGGCAGGATTTTCACCGCGTCCGGAGATCGTCCGGCGGCGGCGACGTCGTCCTTGAAACTGCGATATCCCGCCTTGGCGCGATCGATGTCGGGATAGACCGCGAACACCACTTCGGCGTTGCGCGTCGCGAGATCCTGGAACGTGCCGGATGCGCCGGCCTGGATCAGGACCGGGTGGCCTTGCGGTGGACGCGGCAGCGACAGCGGGCCCTTCACGTCGAACCATTTTCCCGCATGGTCGGCGTAATGGACCTTGGCCGGATCGCCATAGGTCCCCGCACGCTTGTCGGGCGCGATCGCATCCTCTTCCCACGTATCCCAAAGGCGGCGGACGACGTCGAGATATTCGCCGGCCCGCGCGTAGCGGGTCGCGTGGTCGTAATGCTCGGCGCGGCCGAAATTATGCGCCTCGGCGTCGCTGACCGAGGTGACCGCGTTCCACGCCGCGCGACCGCCGCTGAGATGGTCGATCGACGCGAACATCCGGGCGACGTGATAGGGTTCGGTATAGCTCGTCGAGATCGTGCCGCCGAGACCGATATGGCTGGTCGTGACGGCAAGCGCGGACAACAGGGTCAGCGGCTCCGTCCCGCGCGATGCTCGATAGCGGACCGTCGTCGCGAAATCGTTGCCGTAGAGATCGTCGACCGCCAGCTTGTCGGCGACGAACAGCATGTCGAGCTTCGCGGCTTCGGCTTGGGCGGCGAGGTGCCGGTAGAAACCGAAGCCCTGGTCCGCGCCGCTGGCCTGCGGATGGCGCCAGCCGCCGTGATGGATCCCGTCGGCGGTCACGAACAGGGCAAGGTGAAGCTGGCGGCTCACAGCGACACGCCGACGCGCGCGTAATAGGAGCCGCCGCTGAGCCCGAACGGCGCGAACCCGCCATAGGCGCCGCTGCCGTCGGCGGCGATGAGGCCGTTTCGATCGGGATAGGTGTCGAACAGGTTGTTCGCGCCGACTGCCAGCGTGATCCGGTCGGTGAGGTCGTAGCCGATGTCGAGATCGGCCACCCATTTGCCGCCGAAGGTCCGGTCGCCGGTCGCGACGTTGCTCGACTCGGTGTAGCTTCCGTAGCGCGTCGCGCGGGCGAGCGCATGGACGCGGCCGAGCGACCAGTCGTTGGTCAACACCAGCTTCGTACGGGGCAACGCGACGACCAAGTCGCGCTGCGCCTGCCGGCCGAACAGCACCACGTTGAGCGAACTCAGCGCGGCGGGGTTGTCGGCGATACTGAGGATCTTGGTCTTGTTGTAGCTGTAGGCGGCGCTCAGCCGGAACGCACCGAGCCCGGTCGTGCGCAGCGTGTATTCCGCGACCGCGTCGATGCCGCGGGTGCGCGTGTCGATCGCGTTGGTGAAGAACTGCGCGCTGTCGACGCCGGTCACGCCGTTCGCGACGAGGATGTCGCGGATCGCGGTGCCGCCATTGGATGCGGTGCCGAGGAACTCGGTCTTGACGATCCGGTCGTCGATGCGGATCTGATACGCGTCGAGCGTGAGGTGCAGGGCGCCCGCTTCGTAGGTGATGCCGGCGGTGTAGTTGAGCGACTTTTCCGGCTTCAGCGGCTGCGCACCCAGCGCGATCGCCGCGGCGCTGTTCACCGGCAGGAACTTCGCGATGGTCGAGACCGGCGTGTTGCCGATGACCGTCGTGGTGTTCTGCGTGGTCGAGAAGCCGGTCTGCGCCAGCGATGGCGCGCGGAAGCCGGTGTTGACGCCGCCGCGGATCGCCAGGCCCTTTGCAAGTTCGTACCGCGTCGAGATCTTGCCGCTTGCCGTATTGCCGGCGCTGTCGTCGTAATGCTCGAACCGGCCGGCGACGCCGACGAACCACGCATCGGTGACGTTGGTCGCAAGATCGACGTAGCCGGCCAAATTGGTGCGGCTGAGCGAGGCGGCGTCGGCGGGCGACGTGCCGGTGAACGACACTAGCCCCGGCGACGGATAGCGGCCGCCATAGAGTTGCCCGAACGGCGTGTCGTCGACCGGGATCTGGTAGCCGCCGTTGCGATAGCTGTCGGGCTCGCCCGCGCGCGACTGGAAGCGTTCCCAGCGATGCTCCGCGCCGACCGAGATCGACAGCGGCTTGGCGAGGCCGACCTCGACGTCGCGGCTGAGATCGAGATTGTTGACCCACAGGTCCTGGATCTGCGTGCCCATGTAGAAGCCGGTCGGGCTGGTCGGTCCGATCGAGGGGTTGAGCGTGTTCTCCGCACCGAGCCAGACGCGGTCGCGGCCAAAGCTCGAACTCAGGTCCCAGGCCCAGCCGGCAAGCTCGCCCTTCGCGCCACCGGTGACCTGGAAATCGGTTTCCTTGATCCGGCGATAGGCCTGGAAGCCAGTCGGGTACACTTGTGGCAGGACGTTGAGGCCGTTGGTGTTGGCTTGGCCGCCATAGCCGGTAGAGGAGGGGATATAGGCGCCGCGCGCGTCCCTGATATCGCGGTAGCTGAGCGTCGAGAAGCTGTAGAGGCGCAGCGTATCGCCGACCGGCAGCTCTGCATTGTACGAGCCGTTGATCATCGTGTCGCGGTTCGATCGGCCGTATCCGCCGGCATAGACATGATCGAGTTCGGCCTCGCGCGGGTCGGGCTGGCCGTTCACCAGCGGCAGGATCCGCGGCACGGCGTCCGCCGACGAGTCCGCACGATCATGGTATTTCGCTTCGACCGCCGCGCGGAAGAATCCGCCTTCGCCGAGTTGCGTGCCGTAGCTCAGATCCGTCTGGAGCAGCGGTGCGCCCTTCGAATATTGCTGGCCGCCGGTGATCGAGAAACGGCCGCCCTTCGGCGCGTCGTCGAGGATGATGTTGATGACGCCCGACACCGCGTCCGAGCCGTATTGCGCCGCCGCACCGTCGCGGAGCACTTCGATGCGGCCGACCGCGTTGGTCGGGATCAGGTCGATATCGACCGGGGTGGAGCCGCCCGAGATGCGCGAGAGGTTATTGATCAGCGACGTGGTGTGGCGTCGCTTGCCGTTGACCAGCACGAGCAGGTAATCGCCCGAGAGCCCGCGGATCGCGATCGGCTTGACGCTCGCGGAGGTGCCGCCGCCCCCGAGCGCGGGCATCGTCAGCGAGGGCACGATGTTGCCGAGGATCTCCTTCAACCCGGTGCGGCCGGTCGCCTGCAACTCGCGTCGGCCGATGACGTCGATCGGCACCGGGCTGTCGGCGACGGTCCGCGCCTGTCCGCCACGGACGCCGGTGACGACGATCGTGTCGTCGGTGCCGCCGCTTGCATCCGGCGTGGTCAAGGTGGTGGCGGGGGCAGGCGGTGCCCCTTGCGCGAAGGCGGGCGAGGCGAAGGTCGCGAGGGCGACACCGGCGAGCAGGCGGGAGGTCGATGTCATGATGATGTCCGTGAGCAAGACGCGCGTCTCCGGTCCCGCCCAAGCGGGAGCGCGCGAGGTAAAAACGATTGGCTTGGCGGCGTGAGGCCGCGGGCGGGTCAGGCCCGCATTCGCAGCTTACCGGGCATCGTGCGGTCCCTGGTCCAGCGGGAGATAGGCTTCGTCGAGCGATCGATTGCCCGCAAGCGCGCGCGCCTTGCGGAACTGGGCGACGACGTCGCGTTCCTCCGCCTTCACGGCCGCGTCGACCGGTACGCGCGCCATCGGCAAATGCTTCGCGTGAAACAGCGCGATATCGAGCGGGAGCCCGGTCTCCTTCGCGAGCACCTCGGCATAGTCCTGCGGATGCGCGCGGGCCCAGTCGAGCGCGCGGGATTCGCGTTGCAGATAATCGGTCAGGATCGTCTTCTTCGCCGTTGCCGCGCTCGCGTTCGCCGCGTCGAAGGCATAGCCGCTGAGATAGTCTGCGCCGTCGGCGACGACGCGCGCCCCTTCGGCCAAAGCGGTGCCGCTATAGGGCGACCAGATCGACCAGGCATCGATCGAACCGGTATCGAACGCCGCCTTGGCATCGCCCGGCGCCAGGAAGATCAGGCGAACGTCGGTGGGTTTCAGTCCCTTCGCATCCAACGCGCGTAGCAGGAGGTAGTGGCCGACCGAGCCACGGGTCGTCGCGACCCGCTTGCCGCGAAGCCCGCCCGCATCGACGATCCGCGAGCGCGCCGGCACCAGGATCGCGAGGCTTTCGCGCGGCCGCGAGGTGGCGGATTGCACCGCGACCGCCTTGATCGGGCTGCCACTCTGATAGGCGAACTGGAACGGCGCATCGCCGACCATCCCGACATCGACAGCGCCCGCGCCGATCGCCTCCAGCAGCGTCTGAGCGGCGGGGAATTCGGACCATTCGACGCGGTAGGGCGCACCGTCGAGCGCGCCCGAGGCAAGCATCAGCGCCTTGGTGCCGCCGCGCTGACTGCCGACGTGCAGCACGTCGCCGCTCGCACTGCCGCGTCCCAGCCACGCATACAGGCCTGCCGCGAGCACGACCGCCAGCAGCAACGGCCACCAGCGCTTCAGGCCTTCCGCCGGAGCGGGCGGCGACGCTGCCACCCCCTCGTCGTCCGTCCAGTCCGGCATCAGCCTACCGCCCGCTGCGGTTCGACGAGGTCGCGTTCGGCATCGCGCGCGGCGATCAGTTCGTGGACGACGGGCAACAGGTCACGCCCGTAATCGATCGCATCCTGCAACGGCTCGAAGCCGCGGATCAGGAAATGGTCGATGCCGAGGTCGTAATAATCGAGCATCGCGTCGGCGACCTGCTCGGGCGTGCCGACCAGCCCGGTCGAATTGCCCTGCGCACCGCCGAGTGCCGCCACGCCCGTCCAGAGGCGCTTGTCGACGCGGTAGCCCTGGTTGGCGGTATCGAGGAGCCGCTGCGAACCCGCGTTCGGTGGCGCGTGACCGCTGGTCGCAGCACCGGCCGACACGCGCAGGTCGCGGACCTTCTCGACGATCTGGTCGGCCTTTTTCCACGCCGCCTCTTCGGTGTCGGCGATCACCGGGCGCAAGGACAGCGAGAAGCCGGGGTTGCGGCCATAGCGCGCGGCGGCATGGCGGATCGTGCCGACCGCCTCGCGGACCTGCGCCTGCGTCTCGCCCCATAATGCGTAGACATCGGCATGGCGACCGGCGACGTCGATCGCGGCGGGCGACGATCCGCCAAAGAACACGGGTAGATTGGTCGGCTTGATCTGGCTGAACGCCTGGCGGACGTTGTAGAAACGCCCGTCGTGATCGAATGGCGTGGCCGACGACCATTCCTGCTTCAGGATCTCCAGATATTCGTCGGTGCGTGCGTAGCGATCGTCCTTGACCGAATGATCGCCGTCGCGCGCCATCTCGCTGTCCGCGCCGCCGGTGATGATGTGGACCGCGACGCGTCCGCCGGAGAGCTGGTCGAGCGTCGCCAACTGCCGTGCGGCGAGCGTCGGCTGGGTGAAACCGGGGCGGTGTGCGATCAGGAAGCCGAGCTTGGTCGTGATCGCGGCGGCGTGCGCGGCGACGATCTGGCTTTCCGGGCTGTCGGAGCCGAATGGGATCAGGACGCGGTCGAAGCCGCCCTTTTCCTGCGCGATCGCGGCGGCCTCGACATAGGCCTTGTCGAGCCCGCGCGCCTTGCCGACGCCGTGGATCTCGGACGCGTCGTTGAAACCGATATAGCCGATGAACTTGACGGGCATGACGTGTCTCCTGTGATATTCGAGGCGTTAGATGACGTAGAAGCCGTGCGTGCCGTCGCGCGCGAGCTGGTCGACCAGGCCGTATTCCCAATCGAGATAGGCCTGCATCGCGGCGGAGGCGTTGTCGGTGCCTTCGTAGGGGCGCTTGTACCGGTGCGCGGGGTCGCCCGGCGGGATGGTCGGGCCGGGGCCGGTTTCGAGCGCGCCCCCAGTGCTGTTGGCGAACCCGCCATCGAGCACGAACACGTCCCAGCCGAGTTGCGCGAGCCACGACGCGGTCATGTCGGCTCGCGGTCCGATGTCGTCGGCGAGGACGATGCGCGCGCCGCGGACGGGGGCGGCGATGTCGGTTTCCTGCACCAGCTGGCCGCCGGGATAGGACCGGAAGCCGGCGATGTGGCCGGCAGCGTATTCGTCGGGGCGGCGCACGTCGAAGCGGTAGAGCGTGCGGCTGGTGTCGCGTTCGAGCACTGCAAGCTCGGCGGGCGTCAGGCGTTTCACACCGGCGCGGTAGGCGACGGCGCGCGCGGTGGCGGCGGTCTCGTCGCTCTTTCGTACTTCCGGCGCAGGGCGATCGCTGCCGTGCGCGAGCGACTGGCCGGCGAGCGTCCAGCCGATCGTACCGTTGCGCAACGCGACGACGCGGTTGGGGATGCCGGCGTTGATCAGCGACTGCGTGCCGATGATGCTGCGCGTGCGGCCGGCGCAGTTGACGATGATCGTCGTGTCGGGATCGGGCACCGCCTCTGCGACGCGCAGCACGAGTTCGGCGCCCGGCACGCTGGTCGAGCCGGGGATGTTCATCGTCGCATATTCCTCGAACCGGCGCGCATCGAGGATCGCGATATCGGCCTTCTCCTCGATCAGCGCGGCGACGTCCTCGGCGGCGAGCCACGGCGTGTGTCGGCGCGCCTCGACCAGCTCGCCGAACGCCTTCGAGTAGGAGTTCACGTCCTCGAACACTTCGAAACCTGCCGCCCGCCAGCTTGCGAGACCGCCTTCGAGGGTGGTAATTTGGGTGCAGCCGAGCGCGGTCAGCGCTTTGGCAGCGGCGGGTACATAGCCCTCGCCGTCATCGTACAGGACGATCGGTACGTCCTTGCGCGGGAGGCGGATCGTCGCTTCCAGGTCGATGCGATCGAAGGCGAGGTTGGCGGCGAACAGCGGGTGCCCGGTCGCGAACGCAGCTTCGTGACGGACGTCGAGCAGCGCGATTTCATGCCCGAGCAGCAGCGCGGTGCGGATTTCGGTGGGGGTAGTCATGCGGTGGCTCCCGAGCGGTCCCAGAGGTTCGGCAGCACGGCGTTGGCATAGCCCGACACGAACCGCTTTGGGGTGCCCGCCGCATCATAGGTGGCGCGTTCGACCGCGCCGATGTTGCTGCCGTAGAGGTGGATGCTGATCGATACGCGGTCGTCGAACGCGTTCGATACGCGGTGGATATCGCCGACCGAGGGCGAGACGGCCTCGACTTCCCCGGCTTCGAGCCGCTCGATCGCGCCGACCGCGTGCAAGCCGCCGTCCGGGTAGCGCGCGAACCGTTCGGACAGTTCGGCGCCGCGCAGCACGCCGACGAGGCCCCAGACGCGGTGGTCGTGGATCGGCGTGGCCTGTCCCGGTCCCCAGACGAAGCTGACGACGGAAAACCGCTCGCGGCTGTCGCAGTGGAGTAGGTATTGCGAATAGTGATCCGGGTTTGGGGCGGCGTAGGCGTCCGGCAGCCAGTCGTCATGCGCGACGAGCCGGCCAAGCGCGGCGCTGCCTTCCTCCAGCAGCGAGCGTTCGTCGCGGGTGCGGTCGAGCAGCGTGCCGATGCCGGTGACGAAGTCGCGCAGGCGGTCGAGGCGTGGGCGGTCTTGTACGAGGGTCGCCATCATTCGGCTTTCACGAAGGGCAGGGGCTCGTCCCGTTCCACCCCGAGCGCGCCCAGCAACCGCTCGCGCAACGCCGTCGCGATTCCGGTACGCTGACCGCGCGGGACCGAGATGCGTTCCTCGACGACGATCCGCCCGGCATCGAGCACCAGCACGCGGTCGGCCAGCGCGATCGCCTCGTCGACGTCGTGCGTCACCAGCAGCACGGCGGGCTTGTGCGTGCGCCACAGCGCCATCACGAGGCCGTGCATCTTCACCCGGGTCAGCGCGTCGAGTGCCGCGAACGGCTCGTCGAGCAACAGCAGTTTCGGTTCGCGGACCAGCGCGCGGGCGAGCGCCACACGCTGCGCCTCACCGCCCGACAGGGTCAGTGGCCAGACGTCGAGCCGGTGGCCAAGACCGACTTCACGCAGCGCCGCCTCTGCACGGTCGCGTACGTCCGGGCCCTTCAGTCCGAGCCCGACGTTGCGCCACACGCGCTTCCACGGCAGCAGCCGCGCATCCTGGAACACGACGGCGCGCGACGTGGGGATCGTCACGTCCTGCGCATCGGCGGCATCGAGTCCCGCGAGCGTCCGCAGCAACGTCGTCTTGCCCGACCCCGAACGACCGAGCAGCGCGACGAACTCGCCTTGGGCAATCTCGAGATGGAGATTGTCGAGGACGGTGTTGGCGCCGAAGCTGCGCGAGAAGCGCGTGAGCTTGACGACGGGTCGGACTGGCTGCGGCATCGGGATGATGTGCGAGATATTCATTTCAGGCCTCCACGAGCTTGGGGCGCCACGCGAGCGCGCGGTCTTCGATCAGGCGCACGGACTGGTCGGCGGCGAGGCCAAGCCCGGCATAGACGAGCAGGCAGACGACGATGATGTCGGTCCGCATGAAATCGCGCGCGTTGTTGATCAAGAAGCCGAGACCCGCCGAGGCGTTGATCTGTTCGGCGACGACCAGGATCAGCACCGCGACCGAGAAGGCGTAGCGCAGGCCGACCAGCAGTTGCGGTAGCGCGGCGGGGAGGACGATGTCGGTGACGATCTGCGCGCGCGACAGGCCGAAGCTGCGCCCCGCGTCGATCAGCCGGACATCGACGCCGCGTATGCCGTTGTAGAGGTTGAGATAGACGGGAAACAGCGTCGCGAACGCGATCAGCGCGATCTTGGGCGTTTCGCCGATCCCGAACCAGACGATGAACAGCGGCGACAGCGCGAGCGCGGGCAAGGTCCGCAGCATTTGCACGGGCGAGTCGACCGCCGCTTCGCCCTCGCGGGTGAGACCGGCGACCAGGGCGAGGACGATGCCGAGACTGACTCCGATCACGAGGCCCGCCGCCGCACGACCGAGCGATACGGCAAGGTTGGCGGGCAATTCCCCCGATACGATCATGCCCCACAGCGTGCCCAGCACCTGCGAAGGCGCTGCCAATGTACGGGTGGGGATCAGGCCGGTCCGGGACGCCGCTTCCCAGGCCAGCATGAGCGCTATCGGCGATACCCAGCGGCTACGCTGGAGCTTGCTCTGCCATGATCGGCTGGGGGATCGTTGGGACGTCTTCGCCATGGACAGCCTTTCGGACGCTCGTTTTCCGGAGCGCCTTCAATGCGTCTTCAATTCCCACTCGTTCAATAGAGAATGGCTTGCCAGCCTTATGAGCGTTGCAAATACGAGCCTAAAACCGCCTCAATCTCAGCAGGTTAGTCGACCGGGAAAGAAAGCCTTTGCGGCCGTGAAGAGCGTCAATCTGCGCTGGCTGATTCGACGATCGAACGAAAGACGACGTCGTGGAGCCGGTCGAGTACCGGATGTCGCGTGTCGTTGATGTGCAGGACATAGGCGACGCGGGGCAGCGCGGGGAGCCCGTCGTGGATCTCCGGATCGAGCCCCATCAAGGCGTCGGTGCGACAGGTTATACCGATCCCGCCGGTCACCGCCGCGCGCAGGGCCGACAGGCTCGGCGTCTCCAGGACGATCCGGTAGGGCCTGCCCGCCGCTTCCAGCGCGGCGATCGCAGCATCGCGGAACCTGCATGGCTTCTGGAGCACCGCCAGAGGCAGGATCGCGGCGGACATCAGGCGCGGATTGCCGAGCCAATGCATGTCGGCGGTGGCGACGGCAGCCTTGTCGGTGTCCTCGCCGATGCACAGGACGATGTCGAGGCGGTCGGCCGCGAGCAGATCGAGCAGTTCGGCCGATCCTGCGACGCGAACGTCGAGCGAAGCGTTGGGGTTGCTGGATGCGAAAACCGACAAGACGCCGGACAACAACGTCTCCGCGAAATCCTGGACGAAGCCGATCCGCGCGGGGCCGGCGAGGCTGCCGTCGCCAAGTGCTGCCAGCGCACGATCGTTGACCGCGAGCAGGTCGCGCGCGTGCGGCAGGAACCGTTCGCCCTGCACCGACAGGACGAGCCTGCGTCCTTCGCGGCGGAACAGCGCGACCTGGAGCAGTTCCTCCAGCCGTTTCATCTGCAGGCTGAGCGCGGACTGGCTGACGAACACGCGGTCCGCGGCGCGGAGCATCGAGCCGGCATCGACGATCGCGACGAAGCTGCGCACGACGTCGGTGGGAATGTTGACGGCCATGATCGGTCCTAGAAGCCAGGCTCATATGCGTTAGCAGACAATCTACATTGATTCGATGGGAAATGAAGCGCTCCTTGCTGCGGGAAGGAGCGCAGCCTTGGTACATCCTAATTCCGGACCCGGATCGCAGCACGGCAGCCTTGCGCCGTGCGCGACCGATCGTCTTCACGTGAAGCCGGTCGACGACCTGGCCGGCATGGTCCTGCGATGAGTGCGCAACTCCTCTCGATTGCGCCGCAGGGGCCGACGCTTGATCTGGATGCGATCCTGCCGGGCGTGACAGCCGCGTTCGCTGCAACCGCCGCACAGCATGACCGCGCCGGCACGCTGCCGGTCGAGAACTTCGCGCTGCTGCACCGTCATGGCCTGCTCGCGCTGACCGCGCCACGCCGGCTTGGCGGTGGTGGCGGGGATCTGGCGGAAGCGCGGCGCGTAATCGCAGCGGTCGCTCGCGGCGAACCGGCGACCGCGCTCGTCCTGACGATGCAGTATCTGTTTCATGCCGGGCTCGACGATCGGTCCGGTTTCTCGGAGGCGCTGAAGACGCGTGTCGTCGGCGAGGCGTTGCGCGATGGTGCGCTGATCAATGCGCTGCGGGTGGAGCCGGATCTGGGCACGCCGGCGCGGGGCGGCCTTCCCGGCACGATCGCGCGGCGCACGGCCGAGGGCTGGCGGCTCGATGGTCGGAAGATCTTCTCGACCGGCTCGACCGCGCTGACCTGGATGGTGGTCTGGGCGCGTTCGGACGACGCCGAGCCGCTGGTCGGCGGCTGGCTGGTACGCGCCGACACGCCGGGCATTCGGATCGAGGAGAGCTGGGATCATCTCGGGCTGCGCGCGAGTGCCAGCCACGATGTGGTGTTCGAGGACGTTCTGGTGCCGTTCGATCAGGCGTTGGAGCCCGGGCCGGTCGGCAAGCAGCCGCCATATTCTGCGGCGTTCGCCAACTGGTCCGCGGTGCTGACGTCGGCGATCTATGACGCCGTCGCACGGAATGCGCGCGACTGGCTGGTCGGCTGGCTGATCGATCGCAAGCCGACCAATCTCGGCGCGTCGCTGTCGACCTTGCCGCGGTTCCAGGAGGTGGTCGGGACGATCGACGGATTGTTGTTGCAGAACCGGTTGTTGCTCGACGCGGGTACGAGCGGCGCGACGAGCGGGCTGGAGGCGGGGCTGGTCAAGCACCTCGTCACCGAGAACGCGATCGCCGCGGTCGAGAAGGCGATCGCAGTCACCGGGAATGCCGGGCTGACGCGGCACAACCCTTTGGAGAGGCACTTACGCGACGTGTTGTGCGGTCGCATCCATACGCCGCAGGGCGATGTCGTGCTGGGCAGCACCGGTCGCGCGGCGTTCGCGGAGCGTGGCGCGTGACGCGTGTGCAGGTCGCCAGCCAGCTGCCGGCACTCTTCAACGACGCCTTTGCAGCCTCCTCCCAAGCCGCGGAGATCGTCAGCGTCGCGCCTGGATCGGCCGGGCTCGCGCACGGGCCCGAGGTGCTGATCGCCGCGCCGTTCCGTCGGCCGGGCGACGCGTTCCCGGCGCAACCCAAGGGCTGGCCGTTCGACCTGCGCTGGATCCAGCTCGTCTCGGTCGGCATCGATTTCTATCCGGACTGGCTGTTCGAGGGGCCGGTGGTCACCACCGCACGCGGGGCGTCGGCGATCGCGCTGGCGGAGTTCGCGCTTGCCGCGATCCTGGCGGAGGCAAAACATCTCCCCGACATCTGGATCAGCGACCGCAAGGACTGGGTGGCCAAGCCGCTCGCGACCGTCGCCGGCACCACGCTCGGCTTGATCGGGTTTGGGGCGATCGGCGAGGCGCTCGCACCGCGCGCGCAGGCGCTGGGGATGCGGGTGATCGCCACGCGCCGCTCGGACCTGCCGCTCGCAGCGGGTGTCGAGCGTGCCGATCCCGCGACGATCTTCGCGCAGGCCGACCACGTCGTGCTCGCTGCGCCCGCGACCGCACAGACCGAGCGGATGGTCGACGCGAAACTCCTGTCGCTCGCCAAGCCGAACCTGCACCTCATCAACATCGCGCGCGGCATCCTGATCGACGACGATGCGTTGCTCGCTGCGCTCGACGAAGGGCGGGTCGGGCGCGCGACGCTCGACGTCACCTACCCGGAGCCGCTGACCGCCGGGCACCGCTTCTACACGCACCCCCGCATCCGCCTGTCGCCGCATACCAGCGTCCACACGACCGAGACGCGCCGCAATCTTTCGCTGAGTTTCGCCGCCAATCTCGATCGCTTCCGCCGCGGGCAACCGCTCGACGGCGTGGTCGATCGTGCCCGCGGCTATTGAGGAGACCGACGATGACCAACCCGCTTCCCCTGCGGCGCAAGGAGCCGGCCGAGACTGCGATCGTCGAGGCGCTGTTGCCCGAGTTCGGATCGTCCGTGATCCCGGTCCACGCGGATCCCGCGGTCGAGCGGCTGTATCGCAAACAGCGTCTCGCCGCCGCGTACCGGCTGTTCGGGCGCAACGGCTACGATATGGGCGGGGCGGGGCACATCACGGTGCGCGATCCCGAATGGCCCGATCATTTCTGGGTCAACCCGTTCGGCGTGCATTTCGGCAGGATCAAGGTGTCTCACCTGATGCTCGTCAGTCACGAAGGCGTGGTCGTCGAGCCACCCAAGGGCGTGCCCGCGCGTCTCAACCGCGCGGCGTTCGCGATCCATTCGGAGCTGCACAAGGCCCGGCCCGACGTGATCGCGGCGGCGCATTCGCATTCGCTGTACGGCAAGGCCTGGTCGTCGCTCGGCCGGCTGCTCGATCCGCTGACACAGGATTCGGCGGCCTTCTACGACGATCACGCGCTGTTCGAGGAGTATAGCGGGGTCGTGCTCGATGCGAGCGAGGGCGAGAAGATCGCGAAGACGCTCGGCCACCGCAAGGCGGTGATCCTCCAGAACCACGGCATCCTGACGGTCGGGCATTCGGTCGAGGCGGCGGTCTGGCGGTATCTCGCGATGGAGAATGCGTGCCAGGCGCAGTTGCTCGCCGAGGCTGCGGGCACGACCAAGCCGATGAGCGACGCGGTCGCGCGGCACACCGCGTCGCAGGTCGGCACGGAGGTCGGCGCACTCTGGGCGTTCCAGCCCTATTGGGACGTGATCGTCTCGCAAGAACCGGACCTGCTCGATTGAGCCCGCTGGTTTCCCGCCGCGCGGTGATGGGGGGCGCGCTGGCCTTGTCGGCGTGCGGACGCGGGGGTTCCAAACCGGTCGCGCTGAAGGACGTCACGCTGCGCGTCGCCACCTACAAGGGCCAGATCGACTCGTTCTTCGCGCAGGCCGGCGAAGCGGCGCCGCCCTATACGGTGAGCAAGGCGCTGTTCGCGGGCGGCAACCAGATCGTCGAGGCGATCAACGCCGGCGCGATCGACTTCGGCGGGATGAGCGAGATCCCGCCGATCTTCGCCGCCGCCGCGGACCCGCTGTTCCGGCTGATCGCGGTGCAGCAATACGACGTGAACAATCAGGTCGTGCTGGTGCCGGCTGGCTCGACCATCCACGATGCGGCGGGTTTGCGCGGCAAACGGATCGGCTATGTCCGTGCGACCACATCGCATTATATCCTGCTCCGCCTGCTCGACGAGGCGGGCCTCACGTTCGCGGACGTCGTGCCGATCGCGCTGTCGCCCTCGGACGGACTGACCGCGTTCCAGCAGGGACGGCTCGACGCATGGGTGATTTACGGCGTGCAGGGCAGCCTCGCCCGATCGACCGGCGCGCGCGTGCTCGCCACCGGCAAGGGGAGGTTGTCGGGCAATTACGTCGTCGCGGCATCAACCGCAGCGCTTGCGGACCCGCTCCGCGTCGAAGCCATCGGCGACTATCTCGGCAAGATCGCGCGGACCTTCGCCTGGTCGGTGGCCAACCCCGCGGCCTGGGCGGCGGCGCTCGCCAAGGATACGGGGGTGCCCGAAGCGATCTGGCTCCAGCAGTTTCGAGAGCGCAGTTCCGATCCGCGCATAGTGCCCGTCACCGATGCGGCGATCGCCTCGCAGCAACAGGTTGCGGACCGGTTCGCGACGGCAAAGGTGATTCCGGCGAAGGTGGATGTCCGTCCGCTCTGGTCGACCGCACTCAATGCACGGATCGGGAAGATATACTGAAGAACAGTCAATGATACATATGTGTATCGACGAACAATCGGTAGTTTGAGACCGGATACCTAAAGCAACTCGTACGAATACCAGATAGGCTCCATAGTTAAGCGACATAATAAGGGGTCGCATTGATGGGTCGTATTACACGGCGTTTGCTGAAGATATCCGTCGCAACCATGGCTTTTGGGTTGGCATGGTCCGCGAGCGCGCAGACGACGGGCGGTCCGTCGACTGCGGATCCGGTCGATACGTTCGACCGAACCGAGACGTCCGATCGCGGCGAGATCATCGTCACCGCAGAGCGCCGCTCGACCGACCTGCAGAAGACGCCGATCGCGATCTCCGTGTTCGGCGGGCAGCTCGCGCAGGATCGCGACATCCGAGACGTGCGCGATCTGGCCGGGCAGGTCCCCAATCTGTTCGTGCCCCGCACCTCGATCAGTCACACCACGCAGACCTTTTCGTTGCGCGGCGTCGGCGAAAGCGATCCGATCCAGGAGCCGGTGCTCGCGGTCTATGTCGACGACGTCTACATCCCGCGACAGATCGGCTCGATGGTGGAGTTCAACGATCTCGAACGGATCGAATTGCTGCGCGGTCCGCAGGGCACGCTTTATGGGCGCAATTCGAGTGCCGGCGCGCTGCGGATCATAACCCGCGATCCGGACCAGGAAACGCACCTCAAGGCCGCGATCGGCTATGGCAGCAAGAACGAGGTCGACGCACGCGCGCTCGTCAGCGGTCCGCTGAGCGATACGCTGGCAGCAAGCTTCTCGTATATCCACCACAGTCGCGACGGTGTGACCAAGGATCCGACGCTCGGCCACGACGTCAACCGGATCGACGTCGACTCGTTCAGGGGCAAGCTCCGCTGGACGCCGAACGCCGACCTCGACGTGTTGCTGACCGCCAATCTCGTCCGCGACCGCTCCGACTCGCGTAGCTATATCCCGGTCAACCAGCCGGGTGTCGTGTTCGACAAGCGTACCTCCTATTCCGAGGTCGAGCCGCTCCAGGATCTCGATGGCCGTTCGGGCTCTCTGCGCGTGAAATACGCGCTCGGCGAGCATCTCAGCCTGAAATCGATCACTGCGGTCGGCGGGTTCAACCTCGATCCGGTGTCGTACGACAATGACGGCCAGTCCGCGCTGATCCAGAAGAACCTGATCCATTACAATGATCGCTACGTGACGCAGGAAGTGCAGCTGAACGGCGATTACGGCGCACTGACCTTTACCGGCGGGCTGTTCTATCTGCACGAACGCTTCTTCGTCGAACGCGACGGGTTCACGCGCCTCGGAACGTCGCCGACCGCGGCGGTCTCGGGTCTGCGCGCCCACAACATCACGACCACCGACGCCTATGCGATCTTCGGTGAGGCAACCTATCGGTTCGGGTCGGTATTCAGCGTCACCGGGGGCTTACGCGGTACGATCGAACACAAGGATTTCGTGTTCGACAACAAGGTCATCAACCTCGCACGTGTCCCGACCGCGCAGTCGATCGCGGGGGAGGCGGACGAGACGTGGCGTGCGCTGACCCCGAAGGCCTCGGTACAGGCGCAATGGAACCCGCAATTGCTGCAATATGCCAGCTATTCGCAGGGGTTCAAATCGGGCGGGTACGACAACCGTGCGACGCGGCTCGATCTCGCCACGTTGCCGTTCGCGCCGGAGAAGGTGAGCACCTACGAAACCGGGCTGAAGGCGACGCTGTTCGACCGTGCGCTGCGGTCCAATGTAGCGGCGTTCTACAATGATTATCAGGACTTGCAGGTGTCGTTCTTCGATCCTGTCTATCAGGGATCGCGTCGCGGCAATGCTGGCAAGGCGCATAGCTGGGGTGTCGAGATAGAGAACAGCGCCAGCCTGACGAACCGCTTCAGCCTGCAACTCGCGGGGGGATATCTCCATGCGACGTTCGACGACTATAAGGGCGCGGGCGGCGCAGGAGTGAACGCCGACGGCAACCGCCTGACCAATGCGCCGAAATGGACCGTCACCGGCGGCGCGAGCTACGAACTGCCCTTGGCCGCGGCGGGCTCGCTGCGATTGGCGGCCGACGCCAATTATCAATCGTCCTACTACGTCTCCGCCCTCAACCGTCCGCAGGATCGCTCGCCGGGGCAGGCTTATGTGAACGGCACGATCACCTGGACGACCCCGAACCCGCATGTCGACGTCGCGCTATCGATCCGCAACGTGCTGAACGCGAGCAAGCAGGTTGCGTCGGTCTACAACCCTTCGATCGGTGCGTGGTACAAGAACTTCCCCGATCCGCGCACGGCGTTGCTGACGCTGCGATTTTCGCAATGATCGCGCGTGCTATGTTGCTCGGGTCGAGCGATGGCCTGTTCAACAAGGCGTGCCGAAAATGGTGGCATGCGGGAACGGTGTCGCGCCTGACGCTATAGGCGTTGGTTGCAGGATGTGGTGCCGGTTGCAGGAATCGAACCCGCGACATCCAGTTTACAAAACTGGCGCTCTACCAACTGAGCTAAACCGGCACACGGCAAAAACCCGCGGAATCTCGTGGGTTTTTGGTTTATCGATGAAGCGCGTGAGGCAGTCAATCGTAAAACAGGCCGCACAGGTGTTCGCGAAGCGCGTGTTTGGGGCGAGTGCCGCGCACCATCGGTGAGGACGACCCGGAGCGCCGCCGGTCGTAGAAAATGCAGGACAGGCTTGGGGCGCACCGCGCTTCCCTGCTTCCGCGGTGACCCTGCGGACGGCATTGCCAACCCTCGCGCGACGTAATCTCGGCACTTCCGACGACCGAGGACGGGACATCGGTGCTGCCAAGCGCGAGACGGCCGAAATCGCCCGCCATATCTCAATTAGATTATCTGATATTCGTATGCTACGTCAGGCAATATAGTCGGCTGGACGAGGGGAGCGTGATGGATCGGAGGATGTTTATCGCCGGGGCTGGGGCGGGAGTTCTGGCGAGTGCGGCACCGGCGAGCGCGTCGATCAGGTCGACGTTCTTCAAGGGCAACATTCCCGAGGGCCCATTCCAGCCTTACTGGGAATCGCTGAAGGCCTATGAATGCCCGAGCTGGTTCCGGGACGCCAAGTTCGGCATCTGGGCGCATTGGAGCCCGCAGTGCGTGCCCGAGCAGGGCGATTGGTATGCCCGCAACATGTATATCCAGGGCATGCCGCAAAACGTGCATCACGTGAAAACGTACGGCCACCCCTCGCGCTTCGGTTACAAGGACATCTGCAATCTTTGGAAGGCGGAGCGCTGGGATCCGGCGGCACTCGTATCGCTCTACAAGAAGGCGGGCGCAGAGTATCTGGTCGCCTTGGCCACGCATCACGACAATTTCGATTGCTGGGATTCCGCCTATCAGCCGTGGAACTGTACCCAGATAGGTCCGAAGCGCGATATCGTCGGCACCTGGGCCAAGGAGGCGCGCGGGCAGGGCCTGAAGTTCGGCGTCAGCTACCACGGGACGCCGCATCGTACTTGGGACGAGTTCCTGCCGGTTCGCTACAAGAGCGACACGACCGGTCCGATGGCCGGCGTGCAGTATGACGGCGTACTGACCAAGGCGGACGGCAAGGGACAATGGTGGGAGGGCCGCGACCCCCGTCAACTGAACGGGACCCCGCACCTCAAGGGTTCGCCGAGCCCCGGTTTCGTGCGCGAATTCCTTTTGCGCGTGCAGGACGTCATCGATCGCTACGACCCCGACGTCCTGACCTTCGACGATGGCGTCAAGTTCAATTTCGACGCCGGTGGGCCCGCCGCGCCCGACCTGGGCGTGTGGCTGGGCATTCCGGATCTCGCCCCGCAGATCATCGCCTATTATTATAATCGCAATATGCAGCGTCGGGGCGGCACGTTGCAGGGGGTCGTCGACCTGAAGGAAGTGCCGGAACCGGTCTGGGGCGCACTGACGCGCGATTTCGAGATGCTGATGGCCGACAAGCTGGAGGCCGAGCCCTGGCAGACCGAAGCGTGCATCGGCGACTGGCATTATGATCGCAACCTGTTCCAGCGGCATGCCTACAAGACGCCGTCGCTGATGATCCCGCTGTTCGTCGATATCGTCAGCAAGAACGGCAATCTGTTGCTCAGCATACCGCTGCCCGGACACGGGGAACCCGACACCGATGAAGTGGCCTTCCTGACCGCCATGGCCGAATGGCAGGCGATCAATGGCGAGGGGATCAAAGGGAGCAGGCCGTGGAAGATTTACGGCGAGGGTCCCTCGACGGTGGCCCAGCCGCTAGGCGGCAACTATAAGCTGGAACAACTGCGGTTCGACCACCGCGATATCCGTTTTACGACCAAGGGCGACGCGCTCTATGCGTTTGCGCTCGGTTGGCCCGCAGACGGCAAGATCCTGATCCGCGCGTTGCGGGAGGGGAGCGAGCATCATCCGCGAGCGATCGCGCGGGTCGAGATGTTGGGATCGAACACGAAGGTCGATTGGACGCGCACGCGCAACGGCCTGGAAATAACGACGTCGGGACCGCCGCCATCGCGCCATGCCGTGGCTTTTCGAATTCATGCAGCCTGAGACACGAGCCGGTATCGGTGGGAGGCACGGGCGGCAATGTCGTCCGCCGTATCGCCGGGATGAAGCGGTTCGGCCGTGGGCTACACCGTATGGCGGGCGAAATCGCCACTCTCCTTGTACTTATCCACTTGCAATCATGGATAGCAATATGGCGTATCTGGTATTCCAGCCGTGCAAATGATTGCCACGCGGCGTCTGGGCAAAACCGAAACGCACGTAACGCGCGTTGGCTTCGGTGCGGCAACATTCGGCAACCTCTATCAGGCAATCGACGATGGCGCGGCCCGGGAGGCTGTCGATGTCGCGTTCGACGCCGGAATCCGGTATTTCGATACAGCGCCTTTCTATGGCTACGGACTAAGCGAGCGCCGGCTGGGTGACGCGCTACGGGCGCGACGCGACGTGGTTGTGTCGAGCAAGGTCGGCCGCCGCCTGATCGCCGACCAGACGCTTGGCGCGACCGCGATGCGCGACGGATTTGCCGCGCCGCTGCCATTCCGCGTCGTTTACGACTATAGCTATGACGGCATCCTGCGTTCGCATGAAGACAGCCTGCAGCGGCTTGGGTTGGCGCGGATCGACCTGCTGCTGGTCCACGATATCGGCTGGACGACGCACGGCGAAACAAACGCGCGCTATTGGGACCAGTTGACCAGGGGCGGTGGATTTCGTGCGTTGGAACACCTGCGTGACAGCCGGGCGATCGGCGGGTTCGGCCTCGGCGTGAATGAGACGGCGGTGTGCCTGGATGCGATGCGCGTTGTGCAACTCGACATGATCCTGCTGGCGGGGCGCTACACGCTCTTGGAGCAGGACGCGCTTGATGCCTTTCTGCCTGCATGCGAGGCAAACGCCGTATCGGTCGTGATCGGCGGCCCGTACAATAGCGGCATTCTCGCGACCGGGACCATGGGAGAGGGACCATTGCACTATAATTACGATAGCGCGCCCACCGCCATTGTAGACCGGGTGCGCAGGATCGAGGTGATCGCCGAAGCGCACCGCATACCGCTCGCTGCGGCGGCGCTTCAGTTTCCGTTGGCGCATCCGGCGGTCGCCTGTGTTCTGCCTGGCCTGACCAGCCATGCACAGGCCGAACGGACGATGCAGCTTTACCGCTGGGCGATACCCGACGCATTTTGGGCGGACCTGCGGCAGGCCGGGCTGTTGCGCGCCGACGCATCGGTCGGTGTGGTACGGGGCGTAGAGGCGATCGACCACTACGAGCGTGCAGATGGTGGACAGGACCGATGAGCCAGGCCACGTCGCCACGTCACCGGATCTGTGTCACCCGGCGTCTTCCGACCGAGGTCGAGGTCCGACTTGCCCGCGATTACGAGACGGTCTTCAACCTCGACGATACGCCGCTGAACGCGGACCAGCTTCGCACGGCGCTGGGCGCGTTCGACGCCGTCGTGACCACCATTACCGACGCGCTGACCGCCGACGTCATCGGTATCCCGGAACGTCGGGCGCGGTTGCTTGCCAATTATGGTGCCGGCGTCGAGCATATCGATCTGCGTGCGGCCCACGCCGCGGGCCTTGCCGTCAGCAACACGCCCGGCGCGCTGACCGAGGCGACGGCGGAACTGGCGATCCTGCTGATGCTCATGGCCGCCCGGCGCGCAGGCGAAGGCGAGCGCGAGCTACGTGCCGGGAACTGGACCGGATGGCGGCCGACGCATCTCGTCGGGCGATCGCTGGTCGGGGCCACGTTGGGGTTGATCGGGTTCGGGCGGATCGCGCAACGCACCGCAGCGAAGGCGCGAGGGCTGGGTATGCGGATCCGCTACTTCTCGCGGAGCGCAGCCTCGTTGGAGGTGGAAGCGGCGCTGGAGGCGGGACGTGCTTCGTCGGCCCCGGCGCTCATGGCGGAGGCCGACATCGTGTCGCTGCACATCCCCGGCGGTGCGCAGACCCATCATTTCCTGGACGCCGCGTTGTTGGCCCATGCCAAGCCGAGTGCGATCATCATCAATACGGCGCGCGGGTCGGTCATAGACGAGGCCGCATTGGCGGCGGCGCTGAGCGAGGGCAGGATCGCGGCGGTCGGGCTCGACGTCTACGAGAAGGAACCGACCGTGCACGCCGGGCTTTTGGCCAGCCCGCGCGCGGTGCTGTTGCCGCATCTGGGCAGTGCGACCGACGAGGCGCGTATCGCGATGGGCATGCAGGCTGCCGACAATCTCGATGCCTTCTTCGCGGGTCGCCCGCTTCCCGACCGTGTCGCCTGAGAAAATCCTGATCCGGGCCGTCGATCAGGCGTTGCAGGTCCCGCGCAAGCGACCTTTCGTGCTGGGGCTTTGCGGCGCGCAAGGCAGTGGGAAGTCCACGCTGGCGGCCGCGATCGCAGCGCATGTGCCGCGGACGGCGGTGCTGTCGCTGGATGATCTGTACCGAACGCATGCCGAACGTGCCGCGCTGGCGGCGAAGATCCATCCGTTGCTGGCGACCCGCGGCGTACCGGGTACGCACGACGTCGATCTGGGTCTTGCGACGTTTGCAGCGCTGGACGAGGGGGCACCCGTGCGGCTGCCACGGTTCGACAAGGCGGCGGACGAACGCGTCGATGCCCGCCTATGGCCGACCAGTCCGGAGCGGCCTGCGTTGATCGTCTTCGAAGGCTGGTGCGTCGGCGCGCGGCCGCAAACTGCGGAGGCGCTGGTCGAGCCGATCAACGCGACCGAACGCGATCACGACCCCTTTGGTCAATGGCGGCGGTACGTCAACGCGAGCCTGGCCGGCGCGTACCAGAGGCTGTTTGCCCGCATCGATCACCTCGTGCTCCTGCGTGCGCCGAGTTGGGACCGGGTCTTCGATTGGCGGTTGCAGCAGGAGCACGTACTGCGACGCACCGGTTCGGAGGGTGCGGGCGTGATGACCGACGACGCGGTCCGGACGTTCGTCAGTCATTACGAACGGCTGACGCGTCACATCCTGCAGACCATGCCGGACTATGCCCACCTTACGCTACAGCTAGATGCGGCGCGCACGTGCGTGGGCGTCCAGCGGTTGGCCGTAACGCCCGAGAACCGGGGTGAGGCCAAATGACCCACGCGTTGTCGCTGGATGGCTGCCAGCGGCGGCTTCCCATTGCCACGCCTGTCCGAAAATGGATGGCGGCGGTGCAGGTCGACGGGTTGAGCGATCGGCGCTGATCGGTGCGCGCGATCCGCCGGCTAGACCATGCCGATAAGCCGCTGGAGCGCGAGTTGGAAATGCGAGATGAGCGCGGCTTCCGCGGCATCGCCATCGCGCGCCACGCAGGCCTTGAGGATGTCGAGATGCTCTTCGAGTGTCCGGATCGCAAGCGGTCGGGTGGTCAGCCAGTCCAGGCGCACCAATGTCACATAGTTCTTCAGTCGACGGGCGGTGAGTTCGATCAGCGGATTGCGCAACGCTGAAATCAGCGCCCCGTGCAGCCGCTCTTCCAGCCTGTTCAATTCGGCCTCTTCGGTCGGGGTCCAGCCATTCTCTTTCAGCGCCTTGATCAGCGCGACGTGGTCGTCGACGAGCGTCTGGATTTCGTCGGCATCGCCGCTTTCCGCCAGCGCGCGCGCGCCCGCCCGCTCGATCAGCGACCTGAACTGATAGGTCGAGCGCGACAGTTCCAGATCCGCACGGACGAAGCGAATGCAGGAGCGGGCGTGGATAGTAACGAGCCCTTCGGTTTCAAGTCGTCGCAAGGCATCGCGCAGTGGCTGGATCGTCATTCCCAGCAATCGGATAAGATCGGACTGTGAAAGCTCGGCACCAGCCGGTATCGACCGATCGAACAGTCCTTTCAGGATCGCGGCGTACGCTTTGTCGGCGAGACTCAGTTCGATATCAGCAATTTCAAAACCATCATTGTCGCTTGGTTTATCAGGCGTTGCCTTTTGCCTCTTTGCTGTCGCACGCATACGAATTCACCTGTTCTCCGTAGCGTCGGCTCGGCGGCCGCAGCCACTGCCACGCTAACCCCTATATGCCGTCGGACCTATTTCGCCAACGGCCTGCTGCGTGGCGCGCGTCTTGGCCGCGGGCAGGCGACCGTCGGGACGACGATGCCAATTTGCGCAGATCCGCCTGTCAGAAAGACAGCGTGCCATTTTACATATTCCAAACATGCACTACTGAAATATCATCGATCATTAGAAACATAATGACACAAAGGGGTTTGGATGATGAAGCGCACTGCACGGCTCTATGCTAGCGTGGCACTCTCAGCGATGGCGGTGCTCCCGGCCACCGGGGCCTGGGCGCAGGCGATTCCGCAGAATGGCGGCGCCGCGTCGACGCCGGGCGATACCAACTCGCCGCAGGATGTGGCTCCGACACCCCCCTTGGCAAAAGAAGAGCGAACGGAGCAGCCCGGCAGCGTCGGTGCCGCGGACATCATCGTCACCGGTATCCGCGCGAGCCAGCGTCAGTCGATCGATATCAAGCGCTCGGCCGTCAACTCGGTCGATGCGATCGCCAGCGAAGATCTTGGCAAGATGCCGGACCAGAATGTCGCGGAATCGCTTCAGCGCGTTCCCGGCATCACGATCGATCGCAACCGCGGCGTCGGAAACGGTGTGACCGTTCGTGGCCTGGGGCCGCAGTTCAACACGGTCACCGTCAACGGTCGGGTCATCGCGACCGATGGTGCCGGGCGCGAGTTCAATTTCGATATCCTGCCGTCCGAACTGATCGCGGGTGCCAATGTCTTCAAGAGCCCACAGGCCAATCTGAACGGTGCGAGCATCGGTGCGACGGTCGACATCCACACGCTTCGCCCGCTCGAGCAGCGGACCGGTTTCTACGGCGGTGGTTCACTGCGTGCGAACATCAACGAACTCGGCAACAAGAAGACGCCGTCGGGCGCCGCCTATGCGACCTGGAAGGATCCCTCCGGACGTCTCGGCATCGCGCTGGTCGCGTCCTATGACGAACGCAACGAACGGACCGACAATTTCAACGTCGGCGCCAGTTCCTACCCGCGGAGTTTCGATGACGGCTATTACGGCGCGGTTTCGAGCGCTGGTGGTGGATTATGTGTGGGTAAGGCGACCGGCAACAGCTGCGCGCCGCGGATCGATACCAGTACCGTCAAATTGTTTCGCAATGTCGATATGTATCATAACTTCGCCAAGCAAGTGGAGTTCTCGAACCGCAAGCGACTTGGTCTGGACGGATCCTTGCAATACAAGGCGACGAACAACCTGGTGCTGACTGCCGACGGTTTGTACTCGCACAACGATCAGAACTATCACGGCTCGGCGATCGTTCCGGATTTCAGCGGCGGTACGCTGGTCGGCCAGACCGTGGTCGGCGGGACCGATACGACGGAGGTCGTCGCCGGACAAACCCGTACCGTCCATGTCGGTGGGCTCGCCACCTCGGAGACGTTCAAGGGCGGTACGCTCGACGAGATCATCGAGAACCGCCCGGCGAAATCGAGCACCTATTTGTTCGGTTTCAACGCGAAGTGGGCGCAGGGTCCGTTCACGCTGGCCCTTGACGTGGATACATCGAAGGCGAGGTTCCGGAACGCCGGTGCGATCTTCGCCACTGTCCGCCTCAAGAACATCGACTATACCTATGACCGTAATACGGGCACGCCGCTGGTCGACTTCACAGCGAGCAATCCCAGCTACGGACCGGTAGCGACGGATGTGAACAACCGGCTTGCGCACTATATCGGCGCTGAAGGCCAGAACTTCGACGATACTATCAAGGAAGCGCATCTCGACGGTTCGTACGACGGTGGTGTCGTGACGGCATTTGGCGGCATTGGCTATTCGGATCGCACCAAGGATACGACGGGCTTCACCAACCTGAATGGTTGCGCCTATTGCGGGAGCGATGTCCCGCTGCCGGCTGGACTCTTTACGCCGACGAACTTCAATTTCTTTGGCGGGAAGGGCGCGGGCAATACGAACGATTGGGTCGATTTCGACGCGGACAAACTCTACGAGACCATGTTGGGCCTGAACGCGACATCGAGCCCGTCGGCGCGCAACGGCGACCTCGACGGCATCGTCGGCAACCCGGCCGGCAGTTCGAAGGTCCGCGAAAAAGTTTCGCTCGGGTATGTCATGATCGAGTTCAAGGGCGACCTTGGCAGCATGCCGCTGGCGGTCAACACTGGGGTCCGTGTCGAGGATACCAATTTCTCATCGGCTGGCACCGGGCAGACTATCGTCAGTGCGCAGGGTAACGGGACGGGCCAGAACATCATCGTTTTGTCCGGTCTTACGCCGATCAGGTTCAAGGGGCACTATACCGACATCCTGCCGTCGGTGAATGCGCGGCTGAACCTGACTCGCACCCTGATCCTGCGGGCGGCGGCCTCGCGTGTCATATCGCGGCCGACGCTGACCGATCTTTCGCCGGCCCAGTCGATCTCCAGCAACCCGGGCAACGAGCGTATCACGCGAGGCAACCCGAACCTCCAGCCGTTCCGCGCATCTCAGGGGGAAGCAGGCCTTGAATGGTATTATAACAGTGACTCGCTGCTGTCCGCGACCTTCTTCTACAAGTCGATCGACTCGTTCATCACGCGCGGTGTTTCGACCCAGAAGGTCGATCAGGTGACCTTCATCGTCGATCAGCCGGTCAATGGTGATGGTGCCACGGTCAAGGGGGTCGAAGTCAATTACCGGACGCTGTTTGATTGGTTGCCGGGGTTTTTGAGCGGGTTGGGAACGCAGTTGAGCTATACCTACACCAGCAGCAACGCCAGCTATACGAACACGGCGAAGGAAACGGCAAGTTACTCGTTGCAGGGGCTTTCCAAAAACTCCTATTCCGCGACGTTGTTCTACGAGAAGGGGCCTGTCCAGTTGCGGACATCCTATACCCGGCGCAGCAAATATCTCTTCGCGCCGCAGACGCAGACCGGCGTTCCGGAATTCGTCGACGGCTATGACCAGCTTGATGCCGGCGCGCAGTTTTCGTTGACGCCCAACTTCATTTTGACCGCGGACGCGACGAACCTGACCGATTCCGATGAGTTCCATTACGCCAACGTTATCAGCAACACGCAGGAATACCGCACGGTGGGCCGGCGGTATCGGGTCGGCGCGCGACTGAAATTCTGAGCGGCGATTACCCGGCGAGCGGGGGCCGTGCAAACGCGCGGTCCCAGCGTCGGGCGCGTCTTCGGACAGGGCCACGGGCAGGCGCGTTGGGAAGCCCGATCCCAGCCGGAAACAATGCTTGCCATCGACGGCACATCGGCTAACAAAATCGATATCTCAAAATGGAGCGGTGAAATGTCATTGAACTTGCCGATCGTCGAGTACCGGCTGACCCGGCTGGCATTCGCCCGCGACCGGACGATCGGCGATTCGCAAGTTCGGGCCGACCATGTCGCACTGATCGCGATCGAACTCATCGATTCGACGGGCCGGGTCGGACTTGGTTTCGCGCAGTCGCTGTTCACGCCGTTGCCGGGATCGGAAGAGATCGAGCGCATCTTTGTCGCGGAGGCCTGGCCGGCGATCGAAGGGCGTCACCCGGCTGCGTTGGCGCTCGCGGTCACGCGTGCGCGAGGCGGCAATGTCAGGCGGATGGGGTTGCCATTCGAGGAGGCATTGCAGCACGCGGTTTGGGATCTGTTCGCGAAGCAATGCGGGCTGCCGCTCTGGAAAATGCTCGGGGCGCAGCGCGAGACGGTCGGCGTCTACGCCAGCGGCCTCGATTATCATCTGTCGGACCATGATTTTACCGAGCTGTTCGGCCAGGCCGGGGAGCGTGGCTTTCTGGGATTCAAGATCAAGGTCGGGCATCCCGATCTCGGTCGCGATATTCAACGGCTGAACCTGCTACGCGATGCGGTCGGTGTCCACCGTCCGGTGATGATCGACGCGAACGAGGCATGGACCGCGCAGGAGACGATCCGCGCGCTCGACGCGTTCAAGCACGCAGGCCACACGATCTACTGGGTCGAAGACCCGATCCCGCGTGACGATTTCGACGGGTTGCGGATGCTCCGTCAGCGCGGGATCACGCGCATGAACGCCGGCGAGTATCTCGACCTGACCGGCAAGCGCAAGCTCATCGAGGCGCGCGCCTGCGACATGCTCAACGTCCATGGGCAGGTCTCGGACGTGATGCGCGCCGGGTGGCTGGCGAGCGAGGCGAATATCGAGGTGACGTTCGGGAACTCCTTTCTGGAAGTCGGTGTGAATATGGCGCTGGCGTTGCCCGGCGTGCGCTGGCTGGAATACAGCTTCCAGAACTTCGATCATCTGGTCGACGAACCGTTCGCGATGGCCGAAGGGCTGATCCACGGGCGCGACGTGCCCGGTCATGGGCTGGTCCTGAGCGAGACGGCGCGAGCGAACGGCGGTGCGCTGCCGCAGCCCGCAGGGCAGGCGGCATGACCGTACCGGCCGGCATAGGCGCTCCGGGCGCAGTGGTGGTGGTCGGCGAAACGCGCAACTGGGTGCTGATCGGCAGCTTGGGCCTGGTGTTCTTTGTCCTGCTCGCGCTCTACGCATCCATCCTGGGCGTGTTGCTGCCCAATCAAATCGAGAACATCGATCCGGCGGGGAAGATGGCGACGCTGGGCGTCGTGTTTGCGATCACGTCGGTCTTCAGCACGATCACGACGCCGGTGGCCGGAGCGCTGTCCGACCGGACCCGCTCCCGCTTCGGGCGACGCACGCCCTGGATCGTGATCGGTGGCGTCGTTGGTGGGACGGCGACGATCCTGATACCGTTCGGCGGCAATATCGTCGGTGTCACGGCGTTCTGGCTGGTCGCAACCGTTAGCCTCAATTCCATGCAGCCGGCCATCACCACGATCGTGGCGGATCGGTTCGCCGCCACCGAGCGCGGACTGGTATCGGGCGTGGTCGGCGCGGCGATGACCGCAGGCGTCTCGGCCGGCATGATCTTCGGCGGCCTGTTCGCGGCGCAGTTGACCGTCGCCTATGCCGTGATTGGCGGCGGGATCATTGCGGCGTGCCTGTTGTTCGTCGTCCTCAATCCGGAGCCGGGACTGGACGTGCCGCTTGCCGCACCCGAACGCTTCCGGTTGGCATCCTTCCTCCGCGGTTTCTGGATCGACCCGAAGGCCCATCCGGATTTCGCCTGGGCATTGCTCGGACGCTTTTCGATCTACATGGGCTATCAGGCGATCATCACCTACCTGCTCTACATCTTGGAGGGGTATATCGGCTTGAACCAGGCGGCGGCCAATCTGACGATCGCGCGGATGTCGTCGCTGACCTTCGTCGCGCTTGTCCTGTCGGGGCTGCTGTCCGGCTGGCTGTCCGACCGGATCGGGCGTCTCAAGCCGCTGGTATTCATCGCCGGACTCGTAATGGCACTGGCGGAGCTGGCGCCGCTCGTCTCGCCCGACCTGCAGGGCATGTTTGTCTACGCCGGGTTGATCGGTATCGGGTACGGCGCCTTCATGTCGATCGATCTGGCGCTGATGACGCGGGTCCTGCCCGAACGGGCGCCGGGCGAGGATTCGACGGGCAAGGACCTCGGTATCCTGACCACCGCGATCAACGTGCCGCAGATCTTGGCCCCGGTCATGGCGGCGGGCCTGTTGCAGGCGACCGGCCAGAACTACGCGCTGCTGTTCATGGTGGCAGCGACCTTCGTGGTGGTCGGTGCGTGCTTCGTGTTGCCGATCCGGTCCGTCCGGTGAGGAGGCACTGGAGCCTGTCGCGGAGCAGGTCGCGTATCCTGCAGCGTCTGCCGGGCGGTCGCCCATGACCCGGCTGGTCGATGCGCACCAGCATTTCTGGTCACTCGGGACGGCCGGCCATAGCTGGCCGACCACGGATGAAGCGGTGATCCACAAGGATTTTGGACCCGACGATCTGGTTTCCGCCGTCGCAGGGCTGCCGTTGGCCGGTACCGTCTTGGTCCAGTCGCAACCGACCGATCGGGACACGGACTGGGTATTGGCACTTGCGCAGCGCACGCCGATCGTCCGCGCTGTCGTCGGCTGGGTCGACTTGAGTGCCGCCGATGCCCCGGATCGCATCCTGGCGCTGGCCGCCGTCCCGAAGCTGCGCGGCCTGCGACCCATGCTGCAGGCGATCGAAGACACGGACTGGCTGATGCAGGATACGCTGGTGCCGGCGTTGGAGGCGATGCAGGCGACAGGGCTCCGGCTGGATGCGCTCGTCCAGCCGCGCCATCTGCCCATGCTCGCGCGCTTCGCCGAGCGATGGCCGGACATTCCGATCGTGATCGACCACGCCGCCAAACCCGATGCGGCCAAAGCCACGCTGGACCCGTGGCGTGGCGAGATCGCGGCGCTCGCCGCGCTGGGCCTGCACTGCAAACTGTCGGGGTTGCGAACCGAACAGGCGCCTGGCCAGCAGGCCGACGCGCTTTCCCCCTATGTCGAGCATCTCGTCCGCGCGTTCGGGTCCCGCCTGATGTGGGGCAGCGATTGGCCGGTGCTGCTGCTGTCGGGCGACGGGTGGCGACGCTGGCACGACGATGCCCGGCGCCTCGTGGCCGCCGCGGGGGGGGATCCCGATCATCTATTCTGGGGTGCGGCTACGCGCTTTTATGGTTTGGAGACTGACGATGCGGCCTAGGTCAGGACTGTCGATCGTGGCATTCGCGGCTTGTCTGCCGATGGCGCCGCTCGGCGCGCAACTGGCGCCCGTGCCGAACATCCCCGCCTTCGCGCCAGCCACGGCAAGCCGGTCGCATACCACTGACGTGATCCATATCGCTCGTCGCCCCACGCCGATTCCGGTCGTGGTGTCGGTTTCCTTGCAAGGGTCGGATGATGGCGATGGAACGGTGGCCCATCCATTCGCGACGCTGACCCGGGCACAGGCCCAGGTGCGACGGTTGAACGGCGATCATGACGTCACGGTGCAACTGGCCGACGGGGTTTACCCTCTGCGCGAACCGCTGCGGTTCACGGCGGCGGACGGCGGTCAGAACGGCTACACCGTCCGCTGGGAGGCGGCACCGGGCGCGCATCCCGTTCTCTCCGGCGGAACCCCGGTCACCGGGTGGGCGCGCGCCGATGCCGGGCGAGGGATCTGGGCGGCGGTCATTCCACGCGGGATCGATCCACGCCAATTGTGGGTCGATGGCCGCATGGCGCCGCGCGCCGCGGTTCGTGCGCCGCGGACGGCCTTTACATTCGACGAATTGGGCATCGAGATCACCGATCCGGCGTGGCAGTTCCTGGCGACGCTACCCGACCAGCGCCGGATAGAGGTCGAAGCGACCGGATGGTTCACCGATCGCCATGCCATGGTCGACCGGATCGCGGGACGCCGGATCGACATGCAGCAGCCCGGCTGGCGCAACAATCTCGTCGGCTACGACACTTTCGCGCGATCGGTCTGGGGCGACAATGCCGGGCTGTTCTTCATCAATTCGCTCGCGTTCCTGCGTGAGCCGGGTCAGTGGTACATCGATCCGGCCGCCGGCAAGGTCTATTACAAGCCGAAACCGGGTGAGGACATGGCCCGGCTGGAGGTGGTCTTGCCGCGGCTCGAGATGCTCGTGTCGATCGCGGGAAGTTACGAGGATGCGATCAAGGACCTCCAGTTCCGGGGTCTGAGCTTCCGCCATACCAGCTGGCTGCTACCGTCGGGACCGGAGGGCTATGCGAGCCAGCAGAGCGGATCCTTCCTCGCCGGGGAATGGGCGAACTATCCCAAAGACCCGATCCGCGATTGTTCGTGGGGATGCTGGGCGTTCGAGGCGATGCGCAATCGCTGGCGGCAGCAGCCGGCGGCCGTGCAGGTCGCTGCGGCCACGCGCATCGTGTTCGAACGCGACGAGTTTACGCAGCTCGGGCAGATCGGCCTGGGCATCGGCAACAATCCCGATGCGAACGACAGCGGTATCGGTCTTGGTACCAGTGCGATCGACGTGCGGCGATCGCGTTTCACCGACCTTGCCGGTGGCGCGATCATGGTCGGCGGAGTCCGGCCCGATGCGCACCATCCGTCTCGTCCCGAGATGAACGTGCGCGACATCCTGATCAGCAATAATCTGGTCCACACCGTATCGCAGCATTACCGCGAGCAGGCGGCGATCCTCGTCACATATGCGAGCGGGACCGTGATATCGCATAACGACGTATCCGGTACGCCCTATGACGGCATCGACGTCGGCTGGGGTTGGGGTGTCAACGATCCAGGCGGCAGCGCCGCGTATCTGACGGCCAGCCGGGGCTATTATAGCCAGCCGGGGAACCTGATGTACGACACGCCCACGACATTGCGCGACACGGTGGTGGTCGGCAACCGCGTGCATGACGTGAAACAGTGGTTCCCCGATGGCGGCGCGATCTATCATCTTTCCGCCGACCCGGGGGCAGTGATCGCGGAGAATCATGTGTATGACGTGAAGGACGGCATCGCGCTCTACCTCGACGAGGGCTCGCGCTACATAACGTTGCGGAACAACGTCATCAGCAATGTCGGCGTCTGGCTGAACCTGAATTCGCAGGACGACATGGCGCCGCGGCGCACGGCGATGGACAATAGCGTAACCGGCAACTGGTACGATTCTGGTCGACGCAACGGTTCGTGGACGCCGTATTTGAACAATCGCGAAGTCGACAACATTTTGGTCCCGAAGGGCAAATGGCCGGCGGCAGCCTCCGCCGTCATCGCCAACGCCGGGATCGAACCGGAAAAGCCATAAGACGCGGTGATGGTGCGGCGACGTCGCGCCTGTCCATGAACCGACCCTTCAATACGCCGCACAGCCGATCGAGGAATATTGCACTATGCCACGTCTTGCCGGAAAACGCGTCCTCGTCACCGGTGCCGCGCAAGGTATCGGGCGGGCCATCGCCGAACTGTTCATCCGCGAAGGCGCCGCGGTCATCGCGCTCGACCTGAAGGAGGAGGCGCTGGCGACGCTTGCCGGATGCGAAACACAGGTCGTCGATCTGCTCGATCACGCTGCGGTCGTCGCGGCCGGAACGGCGGCGGGGACGTTGGACGCGTTGGTGAATTGCGCCGGCTATGTCGACGCCGGCGATATCCTGACCGTCACCGAACGCGGGCTGGACCTGTCGTTCGACCTAAACGTACGCGCGACGATCCGGATGACCCAGGCCGTGCTTCCGGCGATGATCGCGGCCGGCTCCGGTACCATCGTCAACATCGCGTCGGTGGCCGGCGCCATGATCGGCGTTCCCAATCGGTTGGCCTATTGCGCGTCGAAAGGGGCTGTGGTCGGCCTGACCCGGTCGATCGCGCTCGACTATGTCGGCAAGGGCATTCGCTGCAACGCGATCTGTCCGGGAACGGTGCAGTCGCCCTCGCTGGACGAGCGACTGGCGGCAACCGGCGATGCCGTCGCCGCCCGTGCCGCCTTCGTCGCACGGCAGCCGATGGGACGGATCGGCACGGCGGAGGAAGTGGCGTTGCTCGCTTTATATCTGGCGAGCGACGAAAGCGCGTACATCACCGGCAGTGCCATCGCGATCGATGGCGGTTGGACGATGGCATGACGATCATCGCTGCGATCGACGACTTTCGCGAGGCCGCGCGTCGTCGGCTGCCACGCTTCCTGTTCGACTACGCCGACGGAGGCGCGCTCGGCGAGCATACGATGCGGCGCAATGTCGCCGATCTGCAGGACGTCGCGATCCGCCAGCGCGTCTTGCAGGATGTGGCGTCGATCGATCTGTCGACCCGGTGGTTCGCCCAGACCGTGCCGTTGCCGGTTGCGCTTGGTCCGGTCGGGATCGGTGGCATGTTCCGGCGGCGTGGCGAAGTGCAGGCGGCGCGTGCAGCGGCGCGGCACGGCATACCGTTCACGCTGTCGACCGTGGCGATCTGTTCGCTCGAAGAGGTCCGCGCTGGCGCGCCGGACGTAAACCTTTGGTTCCAGCTGTATATCGTGCGCGACCGCGGCTTCATGCGCGAGCTGATCGCGCGCGCCAAGGCGCAGGGGGCGACGGCGCTGGTGTTCACGGTCGATATGCCGACGCCCGGCATCCGGCATCGCGATCTGCATTCGGGCATGTCCGGACCCGGCGGGCCGGCGCGGCGCGCCCTGCAGGCGATGGGCAAGCCCGGATGGGCATGGGACGTGGGCCTGCGAGGCCGGCCGCATCAGCTGGGCAACCTGTTGCCGGTGTTGGGTCGGGACAGCGGGATGAACGACTATATCGGCTGGCTGGCGGATAATTTCGATCCGGGCATTCGGTGGAGGGATCTCGATTGGCTGCGCGAGGCCTGGGATGGGCCGCTGATCATCAAGGGTATCTTGGACCCGGTGGATGCGCGCGACGCCGCGGCATACGGCGCGCAAGGGCTGATCGTGTCGAACCATGGCGGGCGCCAGCTCGACGGCGTCCCGTCGGTCGCGCGTGCCTTGCCGGCGATTGCCGATGCGGTTGGCGACCGGATGACGCTGTTCGCCGATGGCGGCGTCCGGTCCGGTCTCGACGTCGTCCGCATGCTCGCGCTCGGTGCGCAGGGTGTTCTCCTTGGCCGCGCCTGGCTCTGGGCGCTGGCGGCGGAAGGCGAGGAGGGCGTCGATCGCCTGCTGTCGATGCTGGAGAAGGAGATGCGAGTCGTTATGACACTTGCCGGGTGCAATCGCGTGACCGCGATCGACCGCACGATCCTAGCCGAATCTCTGACGTATCATGAGGAAAGATTGACATGAAGCTTTGCCGATTTGGAGCATTGGGCGCTGAGAAGCCGGGCATCGTCGATGCCGAAGGCCGCGTCCGCGACCTGTCCGCAGTGGTGGCGGATATCGATGCCGGTGTGTTGTCGGCCGAGGGTCTGGACCGGTTGCGAGCGGTGGCGATAGCGGACCTGCCGCTGGCACCAGCCGATGCGCGCTACGGCGTGCCCGTTGCCGGCACGCGCAAGTTCATCGCGATCGGTCTCAACTATGCCGACCATGCCGCTGAATCCAACATGCCGATCCCGGCGCAGCCGGTGGTCTTCAACAAATGGGTGAATTGCCTGCAGGGAGCGAACGACCCGGTCGTGATCCCCCGTGGTTCGACCAAGACCGACTGGGAAGTAGAGCTGGGCGTGGTGATCGGCACCTACGCGTATAACGTGGACGAGGCCGATGCCGCGAAGCATGTCGCCGGGTATTGCGTCGTGAACGACGTGTCGGAACGCGAATGGCAGCTCGAGCGCGGGCCGACATGGGACAAGGGCAAAGGCTTTCCGACCTTCGGGCCGGTCGGCCCGTGGCTGGTGACGGCGGACGAGGTCGAAGATCCCCAGGCGCTGGGTCTCTGGCTCGACGTGAACGGTACGCGTGTCCAGACCGGCAGCACCGCGACGATGATCTTCGGCGTTGCCCAAATCGTCACATATTGTTCGCAGTTCATGGCGCTCGAACCCGGCGACATCATCACGACCGGCACACCGCCGGGCGTCGGTGCCGGACAGAAGCCGACCCCGTGGTTCCTGAAGGACGGCGATACGGTACGGCTGGGGATCGACGGACTGGGCGAGCAAACGCAGCAGTTTCGCGACTGGTCGCGATAAGCCCGAACGCCGCCTGTGCGCGTCGCGGGGCTGGCCACCGGTACCGGCCAGCCCCGTGTCACCGACCGTACCGGGCCGAGCGGTCGGACGCCGCTGAAGGGGCTCCCGGTTTCTCAGCCAGCCTAACGCTCGATCGACTGCCCGAGCGATGTTCGACTCCCCGGGTCCATCGATCGGTTCAGTCGCCACCCGATAAAAGCCGCAGAAGGCGAATCCCGTCTCGGACGAGGTTGGGACGCGGAAGGCACGCCAAAGCGCCGCCGTCATGCAACACAAACGAAGAACGAGAATTGGCTGGGGCGGCAGGGTTCGAACCTGCGCATGGCGGCATCAAAAGCCGCTGCCTTACCACTTGGCGACGCCCCAACAGAGGCGGCCTTATAGCGGGGCGGCGGCCCGTGAAAAGCCCTTCCAGACGTCAATCCGCGAGATGGTGCAGCCAGTTGTTCTCGTCGGGCGCAGTGCCACGCTGGATCGAGACCAGCGCGTCGCGCATCCGCATCGTCAGCGCGCCTGGAGCACCGTCGCCGATCGTGAAACGGCCCTCGGGACTGGCGACGGTGCCGATCGGCGTCACGACCGCCGCGGTGCCGCAGGCGAACGCTTCGACCAGCCGGCCGCTGGCGGCGTCGGCGCGCCACTGGTCGATCGTGTAGCCTTCCTCGCGGACCTCGATGCCGTTCGCGCGTGCGAGCGTCAGGATCGAGTCGCGCGTGATGCCGGGCAGGATCGTGCCGGTCAGGGCAGGGGTCGCCATGCTGCCGTCGTCGAACACGAAGAAGATGTTCATGCCGCCGAGTTCCTCGACCCAGCGCCGCTCGGCCGCATCGAGGAAGACGACCTGGTCGCAGCCGTTGCGGATCGCCTCGGACTGCGCGAGCAGGCTGGCCGCGTAGTTGCCGCCGCACTTGGCCGCGCCGGTGCCGCCCTGCGCCGCGCGCGTGTATTGCTGGCTCACCCAGATCGACACGGTGGGGGCACCGCCCTTGAAATAGGCACCGACCGACGACGCGAGCACCATGTACAGATATTCGGCGGACGGCTTCACGCCGAGGAATACTTCGCTCGCGAACATGAACGGCCGCAGGTACAGCGCGCCGCCGTCGCTCTCCGGGATCCAGTTCGCATCAGT
The DNA here is from genome assembly GCF_900115295.1 of Sphingomonas sp. OK281. GTDB lineage: Bacteria > Pseudomonadota > Alphaproteobacteria > Sphingomonadales > Sphingomonadaceae > Sphingomonas. The sequence goes on from NZ_FOVZ01000001.1 coordinate 294,127, forward strand.
CTTCACCAAGCGTTCGACCGATTCGAGGAACAGCTCGGTCGGCAGTTCGGGCATCGCGAGGCGTCGTGCCGAATCCTGGAAGCGACGCGCGTTCGCCTCGGGGCGGAACAGCGCTGTGCCGCCATCGGCGAGTCGATACGCCTTCATCCCCTCGAAGATCTCCTGCGCGTAATGCAGCACGGACGACGCCGGATCGATCGTCAGCGGCGCGCGCGCGGTGATCCGCGCGTCATGCCAGCCCTCGGTATCGCTGTAGCGGATCATCGCCATGTGATCGGTGAAGACTCGCCCGAATCCGGGATCGATCAACCGCTTTGCCCGCTCGTTCGCCTCGACCGGAGTCGCGTTCGGCTCATGTCGGAAGGCTGAAGACGGCGTAAAAGCTGGAGCGGACATCGAAAATCTCTCTCGTGGCGGGTTGCCGACGACTACGGGCGATGTCTAAACCGGTCAACATGCCTGCCACTCCGTCTTCCGCTTCACCCCTGTTCCTTCGCGAACCCGAACTCCGCCGCGGTATGGAACTGCTGTACTTCGGCTATAGCCACCTGACGCGGTCGATCGACCAGGGGCTTGCCGAGGAGGGGCTGGGGCGTGCGCATCACCGGGCGCTGTATTTCATCGCGCGCAAGCCCGACATGACGGTCAGCGAACTGCTGTCGCTGTTGGCGATCACCAAGCAGTCGCTGGGGCGCGTGCTGAACGAACTGGCGGACCGCAAGCTGGTCGAGACGCGGCCAGGCGAGCGCGACCGGCGGCAACGGTTGCTGCGGTTGACGGCCGAAGGCTCTAAAATGGAGCGCGAATTGTTCGAGGCAGCGCGGATCCGCATGGCGGAGGCGTATGCGAGCGCGGGGCAGAGTGCGGTGTCGGGGTTCTGGGCGGTGCTCGAAGGACTGGTGCCCGAGACCGACCGTTCGCAGGTCTTCGGCCTGCGCGGCTAGTTGCTCCCGCACACGGCCGGCAAAGATTTGGCGTTGACGCCGCCGCCGGGACTGTGGCACTCGGCCGACCATCGAGAGCCGGGGTACGAACCGGACCGACAGGCGTAGATCGCCGTTCGCGGGTGTAGCTCAATGGTAGAGCTTTTGCTTCCCAAGCAAGTGACGAGGGTTCGATTCCCTTCACCCGCTCCACATCTGCGCTGCCCGAGACCATGTCTAGAACGTCCGCCGCGCGTCCCCGGTCTTGGTGGGCGGTAGGAGCAAAAGACGTTGACTCGGTTTCCGGCAGGAACGCCGGGACCGACGACCGTGATTGCGGGCTGCGGTTGGCCGATAGCGGCCAAAACGGCTGGCGCGACCTGCGCGCCGGGTAGCGCGCCAAGGCCTCGGCTGCGTTCTGCACCGCGGCCCAGCGCGCTACGATCAATTTCGGGTCAGGCGACCGGCTCGGCGATCGGTAGTTCGCCGGTGAGTTGCGTATGCGGCGACGCGCCGCCGTGATCGTGGTGGACGGTTATCCGGCGGGGGGCGAGGGGTTCGAGCACGAGCTTGGCGCGCTCCATTTCCGCTTCGCTACCGTGCGCCATCACGAGAAACCCGTCCGCTGCGATCTCGGTCTCGTAGGTGACGATCGAGTCCTCGGGAATACCGAGGCTGGCGAGTGCCGCGACCAGCGCGCCGGTGCCGCCGAGCATGACCGCACCCTCGATCGCGGTGATCACCGTCGCCGCCAGATGGCCGAGCAGCACGACTCCGCCGACCACCGGAACGGTCGCGTAGAGCCCGCCCATGAACAATCCCCACAGGCCGCCCCAGAGCGCCCCGCGCGAGCCCCAGAAGCGGATCCGGTCGCCGCTGTTGTAGAAGCCCGTCGCAGTCTGGTCGCTGTGATAGCCCTTGCCGACGATGCTCAACCGCCGCAGTCCGAAGCCCGATGCCGCCAGCGCCTTCACCGCGGTATCGGCCTGGGCGTGGTCGTCGAACACGGCGACGATCGAATGGCTGAATTTCATGGCGTGATCCTCGGTAAGGGGGCGTTGCCAAACCGTACGATCGGGGTGCGGCGGCACCAGCGTCGGAAACTACCTACCGTGCGTGCTGGCGGGCGCTAGATCGTGGAGCGCGACGAACGCCTTGAACAGCACGCGCGGATCGAAGGCGCCCTTGTAGACCGCGGGGGCCGACCGACGCAGGCCGAGCAGCGCGTACACCGCGGTCTGCGCCGACCGGACCGAATATTCGACGGTGAAGACGCAGTCGTCGGGAAGCTCGCAATATTGGCCGATGACCGCGAGGTTGGCGGTGTCGGCCGGTATGACGTCCGGCCGATCGCCGTGGCGTCTCGGCATGAACTGGCTGGTGATGAACGGCATCATGCACGGGACGCAGGTCGCTTTGGCGAGGATCGTCTCGGCCTCCGCGACGATGCCGAGATGGCCGAGGATTTCGGTCATGATCTCGCGGCCGGTACACGCCGCCATCGGCTTCCGCACGAAATCGCCGGGTACGTCGACGGCCAGTCCATATCCCCAGAACACCGCGACGTCGTCGGGCTGGCCTAGGAAATGCGGCTGGTACGGGATCACGATCGAGGCGAGCCAGCTCGACTCGGAAAAGGTGATCAGCCCGCCCTCGCCGGGGACGTTGCCAGTCGCGTCGCGGATCAGCGCGAGCAGGGTCGAGTCGTGCAGCGTGGTCGTGAACGACACCCATTTCGATCGATCGACGTCGTTGGTGAAGACCGCCGGCCTGCCGAATTGCGGCCGCCCGTCCGCGAGTTTCTCCCACAACGCCCAGCCGCCACCGGCGGTCGCGTCGAGCAGGTCGGGGGCGGCGTCCATCGATCCGAGGCTCGATCCTTCGGTCATCGAGCCGAGCGTGAGCAGCACGTAATCGTCGGTATCGACACGGATATCGCTGGTCTTCGCGCCGTCGGCGATGCGGATTGCGCGGACGACGGTCATGCCATCCTCTTCAGCGAGGCGCAGATCGGTGACGACCGTGTTCATCCGGAAGTGCACGCCGCGCGCGACGAGCCAGGCGTGGAGCGGGCGAACCAGCGAATCATATTGGTTGAGCCGCGTCCGCATGATCCCTTCGAGCCGGTTGAAGCCGCCGACCATGTGCGCGAAGCGGAGCAGATAGCGCTTGAACTCGACCGCGCTGTGCCAGGGCTGGAACGCAAAGGTCGTGCACCACATCAGCCAGAAACTGGTCTTGAAGAAGCCTGCGTCGAACTGGTCGGCGATGGTCGAGCGATCGAGGATGGTTTCGGGCGTGATCGCCAGCCGTTCGAGCCCGTGGATATGGTGGCCGGTCAACCCGAATTCCGGCGCGACGTGGCGCCTGCCGCCCGAGAACAACCGGGAATGCGACGACGTCTTCATCACCGCGTTCCAGTCGAAGATCTCCTCGGTAACGGTCTTGTCGCCCTCCAGCGTCGGGATCGAGCCGAACAGGTCGAAGGTGCAGAGATATTTCGATTCCAGCATCCGCCCGCCGCGCAGCGAATAGCCGTTTTCCGCCGACCCACCGCCATCGAGGCTGCCGCCGAGCAACGCGCCTTCGTCGATGATCGTGATATCCGCACCGCGCATGTCACCGTCGCGGATCAGGAACGCGGCGGCGGCCAGCGAAGCGATCCCGCCGCCGACCAGGAATGCGCGTCCTTCGTCGCGCGGGACGGGGGCAGTGTCGGGGTCTTCGTCGAATGGAGCGGTCATGGTGTATCCTATGCTCGGGACAGGCGCGTCCAAGGTATCGAGGTGCCATCCGCGAGGTGGGGCGAGCAGCGTCGGAAACTACCTAAGCGGTATTTCGGGATTACGCCGATCGATCGGTGCCCTTCGCTGTCCGGGCAGGGTGGTCAGGAGGGCGGGCCTTGTGCAACATCGTCGCTAATGGGCGCCGCGAAGCGGATGGCAGCAAGGGGGACACGGAAAATGGCATATCAGGCGTTCATGGCACTGCTGCTCGTCACATCGGCGGCTGGCGCCGGGCAAGTGGCGGATCCGCTGGCGATGACGACCGATGCCGGGGATCGTGCCGTCATGGCGGAGGTGGCTTCGGCGGTCGCGAGCCGGAAACCCGACATTGCCCGCCTCGACGCGGTGCTCGCCAAGCTGCCGCGTCCGACGCCGTTGCGAGGCATGGTGCAGACGGTCCGTGCCGGCGTGCTGGCTAATAAGGAAAACGCCGGGCCCGCGGTGGCGGCGGTCGAGGATGCGCTACGCTTGCTACCCGACGATCCGCGACCAAAGCTGGTGGCGGCCAGCATCTTCACGTTTTCCGGATCTCCGCAAAGAGCCGCAGACCTGTGGATGGAAGCCAGTCGCCTGTCGCCCGATATCGCGCGGATGACCGACCGTTATCTGGTGATGGCCTTGATCGGTCGTCTCACCGATATCGGGGACCGTGCGCGCGCCGACCGGATCAGTGCGCGACTTTCGGAGATCGGGTTCAGCACCGGCCTGGCACCCGAGCGGTCGAATGCGGCGCTAGGCCGGACGCGCGAGGCCGTGCGCAATCAGCAGCAGGCGGATGCGCTTCTCGCTGTCTCGACGATCGGCGATCCCGACGACCTGCTCACGCTCTATGTCGACAAGAGCTACGCCGCATTGTGGCCGCGGATCGCGGAATGGGCAGGCCCCGATCTCGCCGATCAAAGCCGGCGCTACCTCGAGGAATTGCGCGCGGATTGGCAGGCCGGGGACGATTTCGAGACGGCAACGCCTTACGCACGGCGCCTTGCCGGTCTGCAGGCCTATACGGTCGTCAACACGCTCTTCCTGCCGATGTTCGATCGCGTCGGGCCGGGCGTCGATGCGTCCGGCGCGGAATTTCTCGCACCGATCGTGTCGCGGTCGCTGATGCTGCAGGGGCGCGCGACCGAAGCGCGTGCCGTCCTTGCCAAGGCCGCGGCGGCGATACCGGCCGACGATCACGCCAATGCGCTCAACATCGACGCTGCCTACCTGACGCTCGCGACGTTGCAGACGGATTGGCCCGAGGTCGTGACCCGTGCCGACGCGTTCCTTGCGCGGACGCGGAAACTGGGACCGAACATCAATCGGTCGGCGGTGATCCAGGTTCAGGCGTGGCGGGCATGCGCGCTGACTCGCCTCGATCGTACCGCGGAGGCTCAGCGGGCGACAGCCGATGTCGTGTTGGGCGAAGCGCTGCTGCCGGGCGCGGCGATCGACCTTTATGTCTGTCGGGGCGACAGCGCAGGGGCGCGGGCATTGGTCATATCCCGGCTTGCGGACGAGACGACCCGCGGCTGGGCCCTGCGCTACGTCCAGCCGGTCCGCCCCGATTCCGTCGCGGCCCCGCTCGACCGCCTCATGATCCCGGTCGCGAACGCCGTCCGCAGCGCGCCGGACGTCGTCGCTGCCGCCAACCGGGTAGGTCGTATTCTGCCCCTGCCGGTCAACGCCGTGCTGCCTACCGGCTTCCAGCCGTTCCGTGCACGGCCGACGGGCAAGCCGCTCGATCCGGGCGCGGTCTGAACGGAGTCAATAGACCGGATCGTCGGGTTGGAGGGATGTTCATGTCCCCGTCTCGCGCCTGATCAACGTTGCGGCTTCCGCCTTTTCCGACGTCTGATCGGTGTCGCCCGCGGTGATATCGTCGGCGAGGAGCATCAGTTGGTGACCTGTCGTCGACCCGTTCGACGCGTCCTCCGCAACGTGCAGGCCCGATCCCTTCACGATTGCGACGTCCCAGTCGGTGCGGACCGCGGCCCAATAGTCCTTCGTCCGTGCCCAATACGCGTCCGCCACCGCCACCGCGAAGTCGGACGCGGCGGCGTAGGTGTTGACGACATATTCGTGGACATAGGTGGTGGGCTTGCCGTCCTTGACGCCGATCTTGGCATTGTCCTGCTCGTGGACCCAGCCGGCTGGCGTGACCACATGGCGGTTGCTGCCGACGTAATGGTCATACGGTGGATTCCGGGTCGCATCGCGGCGGGCGAGCGGGCGGCGGGTCTCGTCGCCGGTCCAGCGCGTCGCGCCGTCGTCGTAGCGCCAGCGACCGATCCCGCCATAGCGGGGGGAATCGTCGGTCTGCCATACCGTCTGCGACCATGCGCCGCGCCGTTCGGTTTCCGACACCGGCCTTAGCGTCCAGCTGCCTGCCGCGGTGTAGACGAGGACGGTGGCCGGCTGCCACGTCCAGTCCTGTCGCCAGTGCTTGATCACCATCGTCTTGGCGTTCCCGTCAGTAACGACCAGCAGATGCTGGAGGACGACATGGTCCGGCGTATCGACGATCGCGCGGACGACCTCGTGCCCGCCGCTGAGCTTGGCAGGGTAGGGCGTGTACCCCGCGACCAGCGGTGTCGTCTCGCGCATGTCGAACGTCACTTTGAACGTGCCGGCCATCGCCAGGATCGAGGCGTGATCGCGCGCCTGGTCGCCATGGATGGCCTGCGTCTGGGCGGATGCGATCGTCGGCACGAGGGGGAGCGCGGCCAGCGTCAGCCCGGTCGCGAGGAGGAGGGAACGGAACATCAGGGGCCTCACAGGTTGAGCGAGAAGGAGAGCCCGGCGTTGCGGCCGGGTTGCGAATAGGCGTCGCGCACGACCGAGGTCGAGGTCAGTCCGCGGACGTCGCTCCACCAGAAATACTTCTTGTCGGTGATGTTGAAGATCCCCGCGCGTAGCGTCGCGTGATCCATAATCCGAAGCGAGGCGGTGGCGTCGAGAATCCAGAACCCCGACGGCGTGAAGCAACTGGTGGCCGCGGTGTTGCAGGTGTTGTTGGTGTCGCCAACCTTCTTGCCCGCGGAGTGCGTTGCGATGACTTCCGCGCGGAACGGTCCGGCGTCGGGTTGGTAGAAGATGCCGGCGACGACCTTGACCGGCTCGATGCTGTCGAGCGGCTGCGTGCCGGCAACGCCGGTCGTCCGCATCGTGCCCTTGGCGTAGGACGCCGCGGCGCGGACGCCGACGCCGATCGGTAGACGTGCCTCGCCGCGTGCCTCCAGCCCCTCGATCTTGACGCGACCGCGGTTGATATACTGGTAGACCGCCGGATCCGCCGCGGTGAAGGCGCCGCTGACCTGGACCTGGTCGATGAAGTTGCGGAAGCGGCTGCTGAACGCGGTACCGCTCAGCGACCAGCCGGTGCCGCTCAACCGGATGCCGCCTTCGACGCTGTTGCTCGTCTCGGGCTTCAGATCGGGATTGGGGACCGAGCGGTAATTCTGCGTGATATTGGCAAAGCCGTTGTTGATCTGGTTCGGCTCGGGCGGCTTGAAGCCCTGCGCGTAGTTGGCGAACAGCCGGACGCCCTCGGTCAGCTTGGCGACCGCACCGATCCGCGGCGTCACCTTCGATCCACTCTGCTCGCGCGGTACGAAGGTCGTGAACAGTGGATCATTCTGTGGGTTCAGCTTGTAGTGATCATAGCGGATCGAGGGGAACAGCGTGAGCAGACCGTCAGCGATCGCGATCTCGTCCTGCGCGAACACGCCGACCAGCGTGTAGTCGGTCGTCGGGAAGGCGCGGGTCGGATAGGTTTCGCCCGCAGGCGCGACGGTGCCGTCTCGCACACCCGTCTGGCGGGTGTGCGAGTAGTCGGCGCCGTAGGCGAACAGGTGAGTCAACGGCCCGGTCGCCGCGCGGCTCTCGAGTTGCAGCGTGCCGCCGTACACTTCGTTGTCGAAGCGGTTGATCCGGGTGCGGTCTGCGGCGGTGTTGCGGTCCTCCGCCGCGGCCTGGAGCGTGAGACTCTTCTGGTAATAGCCGGCGGCGCGGATCCCGCTGACGATGCCATCGCCGATATAGCGATAGTCGATCGTGCCGCGGTTGCGCTCGGTCGTGTCGTGCGCGGAGAGGCCGATCACCGACGTCGACGCTAGCGGGGGCTTGGCGATGGCGCTGAGCACGTCGGTGTCGACCACGGACGAGAAACGCTCGTAGGTCAGGCGCAGCCGGCTGGCGTCGCTTGGCGCCCAGACCAACCGGCCGAGCAGCGCGTTCGATTCGATGTCCTGCGGGTTGGCAGTGGTGCGATCGGTGGTCGCTGTGTCGTTGCTGCCCTTGGTCTCGGTCTCGTGACCGTCGCGGTGAGTATAGGCGACCATCGCCTCGATATCGCCGGTCTTGCCCGCGACGACGAAGCCATTGGTCCAGCTGTTGTCCGAGGAATCGTAGCTGGAGCGGAGGCCGCCGCCGACCAGCTTGCCGTCGGCCAGGAAGTCGCGCGGATCCTTGGTGATGAAGCTCACCGCGCCCGCGACGCCGTCGCTGCCATACAGCGCGGAGGCGGGACCGCGCAAAATCTCGACCGTTTTGAGCAGGTCGAGATCGACGTAATCGCCGCGCCCGACCGATTGCGCGCCGAAGCTGAACGCGTCAGGGACGCGGACGCCGTCGACGGTAATCAGCACGCGGTTGCCTTCCAGGCCGCGGATGTTGAACCCGCTGTCGCGGTCGCGCCCGGTGGACGATCCGGCGGCGGTGAAGCGGGCAGGCGCGCGGCGGACGGTGACGCCCGGCTCGTAGCGGACCAAATCTTTGATGTCGGAGATGAAGCGGTCCTCGATCGTCTTCGCGTCGATCACCGATACGGTCGCGGGAACGTCCTCGACTGCCTTTTCGGTGCGTGTCGCGGTGACGGTGATCGTCTTGCCCTGGTCGTCCGGATCCGCGGAGGGCGCGTTCGAAGCCGGCTTGTCGGCCGTCGAAACAGGCGCAGCTTCTGCGAGAGCAGGCCCAGCATGGGCGATGCCGGCAGTGCCGATCATCAGCGCGATCGGCGAGATGCCGGTCAGCAATTTGGTCAATGTCATGTTCGTTATCCCCACGGTATGGCGGCTTGCTAGTGAGAATCATTCTCGTTATCAAGTGGCATTCAGGAGGAGCATCGGAATGGCGAAGATCAGGGGAAATTGGCGGACGGCGCGGGCCACCGGGGCGCTGGCTCCCGCAATCGCCACGGCGCTCGCGTTCGTTGCGGGACCGACGGCGGCGCATATGCCGTATGTGTTGCCAAGCGTCTTCGACGCGGCGGGGCGTGATCGCGTCACGCTCCAGGCATCCTTCACCGAAGACGCGTTCCGGCCCGAGATCGCGATGAAGGACGCGCCGTTCGAGATCACGGGCCCCGACGGAAAGACGGTTCGATTAGCCGCGCCGACACTCACGACCGACCAGGCGATGGTCGAGGCGGCGCTACCGGTGGATGGTGTGTACCGACTGTCGTCCGGGCAGCGGATCGGCCGGTTGAGCAAGATGTACCGGACCGGCGGAACCTGGACGATCGTCGGCGAAGGGAAGGCGGCACCCGCCGGAGCGACGTTGGTCGACGTGCGCAGCACGACGCTCGCCGACGCTTATGTCGTTCGCGGCAAGCCCGGCGACCCGGGGGCGTTGGCAGCGCGTGGCAAGGCGCTGGAAATCCACCCGCTCGACGATCCGACCCGCTACGCGCCAGGTACCGCGGCCGCGTTCGAAGTCTTGTACGACGGCAAACCGCTGGTCGGCGAACCCGTGACGCTGTTCCGCGAGGCCGGGTTCTACGATGGACGCAAGCAGGTCGCGACGGTCAACAGCGACAAGGCCGGCAAGGTCACCCTGACCCCGGTCGATCCGGGGCGATACTTGATGCTGGTGCGACACCGTGCAGCGACGCCGGGCGCGGCGGATGCGTATGCGAGCTTTACCGTGACACTCGCGTTCGAGGCGATCTGAGAGACCGTCCGATCGAGGGTCGCGTGGCGTTTCAGCCGCTGCTGTCGCGGCGCCTCAAGCCTTGAACAGCGAGGCGGCCTTCAGGACAAACGTCGCTCCGCGTTCGTCGGTCACCGCGTAGGTGAAGCCGGGGAGCAGGCAGAAGGCGCCGATGTTACCTTTCGGATCGAGTGCCAGGAACCCGACCTGGACACCGCGGATCGCGTCGCCGCGCAAGGCGGCGATATGGCGGACGACCTCCTCGCAGGCCTTTTGCGGTGACATTCCAGCACGCATCGACGCAACGACGCGCGCCGATCCTGCGACGCGCGTTACCTCCTCACCCAATCCGGTCGAGGTCGCGCCGCCGACGCCCGCCTCGACGTACAGGCCCGAGCCAACCTGTGGCGAGTCGCCGACGCGGCCGCGCATCTTGAAGGCCATGCCCGAGGTCGTGCATGCGCCGGCCATGCGTCCCGCCGCATTTCGTGCGAGGATACCGATCGTGTCGTGATCGAGTGCGCCTCCGGGCGTGCGCGTAATCCGGTTTTCGGTATTGGCCTCTGGTTGGTACTTCGCGGTCTTGAGCCAGTCTCGCCAGGCCTTTTCCGATTCCGGGGTCAGGAGCGATTGCTGCGGGAAGCCTTGGTCGCGTGCGAACCGGGTTGCGCCTTCGCCGACGAGAAACGTGTGCGGCGTGCGCTCCATCACGCGTCGCGCGACCGAGATCGCGTGCACGGTATTCTCCAGGGCCGCCACGGCGCCGACACCGCCGGCATCGTCCATGATGACTGCGTCGAGGGTCACATGGCCGTCGCGATCGGGATAGCCCGAATAACCGACGCTGTGATTATTGGGGTCCGCCTCCGGTACCATCGCGCCAGCTTCGACTGCATCGACCAGGGTCCCGCCACCGTGCATGCGGGCAAGGGCTGCGGCGTTCGCGGCGGCGCCAAAATCCCAGGTCGACACGATGACTGCTGCCGATCGTCCGCTTCGTGCGGCGGCGTGCGTGGTTTGAGGCAGCAAGGGAAGTGCTCCGACGGAGCCAAGCCCTGCGAGCAATGCGCGACGCGTGTTCATCGGTGGTACCCCTATCACGGCGGAGTCGAGACGCGCCTTGGACAACATTGCGGAATGGTATCTCGACCGGGGCTGGTTCGCCAGAGGCGTCACACTTTTGCAACATCCTGCCGGAAATGTTCCATAAAGGTATTATATAGGTATTGACGCGAAATCTTATTTGACCAAGCATGTCACCAGAACCCGGGCAGGCGTCCTCGCGCAATCCGGACAAAGGGGTAGGTATGCAATTCGGTCATTCGGTATCGACGATAGCGCTAGCAGGATCGCTGCTGTTGTGGGCAACGCCGGGCGCGGCGCAGGACGTCGCCCCTGATCCCGTGACGCCGGCCCAGGCTGCCGCGACGACCCCCGCACAAGCCAAGGTCCAGGCCGATGCGACGACCGCGACCACCGCGGTCGATCAGGACAGCGGTGCAAACCAGTCGATCGTCGTTACCGGATCGCGCATCCAGCGTCCCAACAGCACGTCGGCCGCACCGATCACCTCGGTCACCGCGCAGGACATTCGCGCACAGGCCGCGGTCAACGTCGAGGACGTGCTGAACCGCCTCCCGCAGGTCGCGCCGGACAGTCAGCAGACCTATAACGATTCCGACGGTCGCCAGCGGATCAAGCTGCGCAGCCTCGGGTTCGAGCGCACGCTGGTGCTGATCGACGGCAAGCGCCTCGGCACGCAGAATGGCCAGGACGTCGGCATCATCCCGCCGTCGCTGCTCGAGCGGGTCGACGTTCTGACCGGCGGCGCGTCGTCGGTCTACGGATCGGACGCGGTCGCGGGCGTCGTCAACTTCGTCCTCAAGAAGGACTTCGAAGGCCTCCAGATCGACGGCAACTACAGCCTCTACAATCACAACAACAAGGACACGGTGACGTCGTCGCTGGCACGCGCGTCGGGCTTCAACAGCGCGAAGGGCCTGACCAACGATGGGGGCCGCGCCGATATCACGGTCACCGCGGGCAAGAAGTTCTTCGACGGTGCGCTCCGCGTCAACGGCTTCGTTAATTACAAGCATACCGACGAGGTGCTGTTGTCGGCGCGCTCGAACTCGGGCTGCTATCTGACGCAGACGAGCCTTAACGCCCCGCTGTCGTGCGGCCTGACGCCGAGCAGCTCGACGAGTGGCCTCATCACGCCGCAGACCGGTGCGAACGCCAACGCGCAATACGTCAACAACCCCAACGGGACCCGCGAGTTCGTGCCGTTCGGCGCGGGCGCCGGCAACGCGTCGAACTATTTCAGCAACTACGCGTACCAGCGCCCGTCGGAGCGCATCAATGCGGGCGGCTTCGTCAGCCTCGATATCGCGCCCAACGCCGAGCTCTACGCCTCCGGCATCTGGTTCCGCGACAAGTCGTACAACAACTATCCGGCGATCGCGGGCGGCACCGTGAACGTCAACTGCAACAACCCGTTCCTGTCGGGTTCGCAGGCGACTGCGATCTGCGGCGCGGCGGCCGGTACGACGGCGACCGCGCCGATCGACCTGCGTTATCGCCTCGGCGAGGGTAACGACCAGCCGGATACGTACCTGAACACCGGCGTGCGGCTGACCGGCGGGGTTCGCGGCAAGGTCGGTGACGCGTGGACCTATGATGTCGGCGGTGTCTATGCGCGCAACCATCAGGATTACACGCCGAGCTTCGTCAACTCGACCAATTTGCAGAACGCGATCACCGTCGGCGGCACGCGCGCCGCACCGACCTGCGCCACCACCACCGATGCCGCCTGCGTACCGTTCGACGCGTTCAGCGCGGGCAACACCAATGCTGCGCTGATCGACTATCTGTACGACCAGGGCACCTCGACGACGACCGGCACGCTGTACGACGTACAGGCCAACGTCACCGGCGATCTCGGGAAATACGGCATCACGTCGCCGTTCGCCGAGCAGGGCGTCGCGATCGCGCTGGGCACGGAATACCGCAAGGACACGCTTAAATCGACTGCCGACGCGGTCTATCGCGCGGGCCTGGGCGGCACCGACAGCTATCTCAAGCAGGACGTCTGGGAGGCCAATATCGAGGTCCAGGCGCCGCTGGTCGAGCATAAGAGCTTCGTCGACCTGTTGCAGGTGAACGGCGGCTATCGCGTGTCGAAGTACAGCAGCAACCCGAGCACGTTCAACACCTGGAAGGTCGAGGGCATTTACGCGCCGGTCAGCGACCTGACGTTCCGTGCGTCGTTCAACAAGGCGCAGCGGGCACCGACCGTGGTCGAGATCCGCCAGGCGACCAATGTCGAGTTTGCGCGCGGCGGTTCGGGTACGTTCAACGATTTCTGCGCGCCGACCGTCACCACCAACGCGAATGGCGGCGTCACCTACGGCACGCCGATCGCCTCGCGCGACGTCTGCCGCGCGACCGGCCTGTCCGACGCGCTGTATGGCAGCCCGACGTTGATCTGTCCGGGCGACGCATCGACCGGAGCGACCGGGTGCACGGTGCGTTCGGGTGGCTATACCGCCGATCCGGAAACCGCCTACACGCAGACCTATGGCCTGATCGTGAAGCCACGGTTCGTCCGCGGCCTGGTCTTCTCGGTCGATCGCTACAAGATCAAGATCAACGACTCGCTCGGCTATAACGACTACAGCTATTATACCGATGGCTGCCTGCGTTCGAACGGCGATGCGTATTTCTGTCAGGGCATCGTCCGCAATCCCGGCACCGGCACGCTGTATTCGTCGGCGGCGAGCAACCCGACCACCGGGTACATCCGCCAAGGCACGACCAACTTCTATCAGTCGATTGCGCGCGGCTATGATTTCCAGGCGCAGTACACGCTGGATCTTGCCAGCATCGGCAAGATCGACTGGAACTTCAACGGGTCGTTTACGACGTTTGCCGGCGGCCAGGACTCGCCGCTTCAGCCAAAGCGCAACTGCGTGGGCTATTACGGCAATGGCTGCGGCCAGCTGATCCCGAAATGGTCGCATGGCCTGCGCGCGACCTACACGACGGTCGACCGCGGCTTCAGCGCCTCGTTCAACTGGCGCTATGTCGGGTCGCTCACCAACGCGGACAATTCGGGCGACGAGGCGATCGGCGGCACCGATGCCCGCGCACGGACCAGCTACTACCGGGTCGCGCCGCAGAGCTATTTCGATCTCGCGCTCAACTTCGCGATCGCCAAGCAGTTCTCGCTGCGCCTGATCGCGAACAACCTGCTCGACAAGAGCGCGCCGATCGTTCCGGACTCGTACAATGTCGCGCTCGCGCGGACCAATACGATCCCGCAGCGCTACGACTCGCTCGGTCGCAGCCTGTCGATCGGCACCACGATCAAGTTCTAAGACTCTCTCCCCCCGACTGGGGCTCGCCAGCGATGGCGGGCCCCCTTTTTTTGTCCGGAGGGCAGGGGCTTACGGGTTGATGGTGACGAAGCTATCCATCACGCGCTTGCGGCCGGAGGTTTCGAAATCGATCTCCAGCTTATTGCCTTCGATCTCGGCGATCGCGCCGTAGCCGAACTTCTGGTGGAAGACGCGCATGCCGAGCGACAGGTCGTCGCGGCCCTTGTTGCCGAGGCTGATAGCACTCGACCGGCTTTCGACGACGCGGGCGGGTTTGGTGGAGAAGGTGCTGCCGGTGCCCGATGCGCGCTGCCAGCCGGGGCCGCGGCCGGTGCCGCGCGCGACGTCAGCGAACGGATCGGCGCGGTCGGACCAGTTGGCCTGCCACAGGCTTGCACCGCCGGACATCGTCGTCTCGGTGTCGATGTGCTCGGCGGGGAGTTCGGCGACGAACCGCGAGGGGATCGACGAGTTCCACTGGCCGTAGATGCGGCGGTTCGCCGCGTGGATGATCACCGCGAGCCGGCGTGCGCGCGTGATCGCGACATAGGCTAGGCGGCGCTCCTCCTCGAGGCTCTTCACGCCGCCTTCGTCCAAGGAACGCTGCGACGGGAACAGGCCTTCCTCCCAGCCGACCAGGAATACCGTGTCGTATTCGAGGCCCTTGGCGGCGTGGATGGTCATGATCGTGACCTGCGGATCCTGCGCGCCGCCCTCGTTGTCCATCACCAGCGACACGTGTTCGAGGAATGCACCGAGCGAGTCGTATTCCTCCATCGCGCGGACGAGCTCGCTGAGGTTCTCGAGGCGGCCGGTCGCCTCGACCGATTTCTCGGCCTGATACATCGCGGTGTAGCCGCTCTCGTCGAGCAACTGCCGCGCGAGTTCGGCGTGCGGCAGGCTGGTCGCCATGTCGCGCCAGCGGGCGATGTCGCCGACCAGCCGCCCGAGCGACTTCTTGGCCGCCCCGGTCAGTTCGTCGGTGTCGAGGATGCGCGCGGCGGCGGTGGCCAGCGGCGTGCCGGTGGCGCGCGCGAGCTGGTGGATGCGCGCGACCGCCTTGTCCCCGAGGCCGCGCTTTGGGACGTTGACGATGCGCTCGAAGGCGAGGTCGTCCGCCGGCTGGTTGACGACGCGGAGGTACGCCAGCGCGTCGCGGATTTCGGCGCGTTCGTAGAAACGGAAGCCCCCGACGATCTTGTACGGCATGCCGATCGCGATGAAGCGGTCCTCGAACTCGCGCGTCTGGTGCTGCGCGCGAACCAGGATCGCGACCTCGTCCAAGGACTTGCCAAAGCGGCGGACGATGTCGATCTCCTCGCCGACGCGGCGCGCTTCCTCGGGGCCGTCCCAGACGCCGATGACCTTGACCTTTTCGCCGACGTCGCGCTCGGTCCAGAGCTGCTTGCCGAGCCGCCCGCCATTGTTGGCGATCACGCCCGATGCCGCGCCGAGGATGTGCGGCGTACTCCGGTAATTCTGCTCTAGGCGGATGACCTTCGCGCCCGGAAAGTCGCGCTCGAACTTCAGGATGTTCTCGACCTGCGCACCGCGCCACGAATAGATCGACTGGTCGTCGTCACCGACGCAGGCGATGTTCTTGCGCTCCTGCGCGAGCAGCCGCAGCCAGAGATATTGCGAAGAGTTGGTGTCCTGATACTCGTCGACCATGATGTATTTGAAGCGCTGCTGATACTGCGCGAGCACGTCTCGGTGCGTCTTCAGGATGACGAGCATGTGGAGCAGCAGGTCGCCGAAATCGCAGGCGTTCAACGCGATCAGCCGAGTCTGGTATTGCTGGTACAGCTCGCCGCCGCGACCATTGGCGTAGCGCTCGGACTCGCCCGCATCGATATCGGCGGGGACGAGGCCCTTGTTCTTCCACTGGTCGATCAGCCCCGCGAGGCTGCGCGTCGGGAAGCGTTTCTCGTCGATGTCCGCGGCGAGGATGAGCTGCTTCAACAACCGCAACTGGTCGTCGGTGTCGAGGATGGTGAAGTTCGACTGCAACCCCACGAGTTCGGCGTGGCGACGCAGCATCTTCGCGGCGATCGCGTGGAAGGTGCCGAGCCACGGCATCCCCTCGACCGCGTCGCCGACCAGCCGTCCGACCCGCTCGCGCATCTCGCGCGCGGCCTTGTTGGTGAAGGTGACGCTGAGGATTTCGGACGGCCACGCCTTCTTCGTGAAGATCAGGTGTGCAAGCCGCGCGGTCAGCGCAGCCGTCTTGCCGGTGCCGGCGCCGGCGATGATCAGCACAGGGCCGTCGGTGGTCAGCACCGCCTCGCGCTGCGGCGGATTGAGGCCGCGGAGATACGGTGGTTCTGCTTGCGCGTCGGACGAGTGGGCGATCTGGTTCACCGGTGAACAGGTAGGGAACGGCGGCCGATCGGGCAAGCACTTGGTCTTGTCGGCACGACGGCATGCAGTAGGATAACGGTGCGTGGCTGGGAGATGCCGGATGGACCGACGTGACGTGATTCGAATGCTGGCGGTTGCCGGCGGAGGCATCGCGATCGACACGATTGGCATGGGACGCGCGATCGCGGCCGAGCCTGGGCGCGTGCTGGTCAGTAAAATTGCGCTGATCGACAGCCGGGTCGTCATGGCGCTGAAGATCGGCGATGCTGGACCCTATCTGTTCGCGATCGACACCGGCGGCTTTCTTAGCCTGATCGACAACGGCCTGGCGAAATCGCTGAAACTGACCTCGACCGGCATGACCAGAGCCTCGGGCGTCGGGGGGCGGACGACCATGCCCGTCTATCTCGCGCGTGACATCGTGTTCGGCGGGGGCGTACGGCAGAACGCAGTCGCCTTCGCCGGGATCGATTTCGGATTTCACGGCGACGTGAGGGGGACGCTCGCCGCCGGGATCTTGACCACGATGGACAGCGACCTCGATATCGAGGCCGGGGAGTGGCGGACCTATCCCGACGGACACCCGCCCCGCACGGGCTATTACCGGATCGAGTCCGCGATCAGCGATATCGCGTCGGGAAGCGGACCGGGCGCCGGATCGCGGCATCTGTACGGAAGTGCGACGGTCGGGGGCAAGGGGCTGCGCTTCCTGCTCGATACTGGTGCGCCTGGCGGATTGTCACTGGATCAACCGACTGCACGGGCGCTTGGATTGTGGAACGACACGCAGCCTTATGCGCCGGTGCGACCGCGTGGGATCGGCGGACAAGCCGGGATCGCCAGGATCGTGCGCGCTGCCAGCTTCACCTTCGGCGATGCGCAGTTCGACCGCCCGTTGGTGATGCTGCGCGGCAATGGCGACATGCGGGCGCGGGTAAACGGCATCATCGGGTTGCAGGTGCTGCGACAGTTCAACCTGTCGACGGACGTGCGGGCACGGGCGCTCTGGGTCAAGCGACACGCCATCGCCGATGCCTCGGAAGAGCGCTATGGGATGTCGGGGCTGTGGATCGACCGGGAGGGCGAGCGAATGACGGTGGCCGCAGTCGGTACGGGCAGCCCCGCGGCGGCGGCAGGCATCACGATTGGCGACCGGATCGTCGGCGAGCCGTTTCCCACGGTGATCCGCAAGATCAGCGGCGCGCCGGGCTCATCGGTCACTCTGTCGGTAGAGCGAGGCGGCGCCACGTCGGATCGTACCTTCGTCCTGAAGCCGTTCCTGTAAGCGGATTCCACGCGATGGCGTGGAGGAGCTAGTGAACATCGGGGGCAGACGATCATGAGGACATCGACCGGGCGGCGCTACTGCGGCGGGATCCGCTAAGAAGCCGGGGACGTGCCGAGTTTCACACCTGTGCCATTGCAGTGATTGCCAGCGCAGCTGGGGCACCGATGGTCGGGTGGATCGCGTTCGAGACCGGATAAATGCGGGTAACGGGAAATTCGGTGACCTAACGAGTCGTCGGCGAGCGGCAGGCGGTAGTTTTGCGGACGCTGCGGGACAGGGCTGTCCTATACCAACGATGGATATTTGCCGGGCATCCTCGACGTGCAGTCGTGCACGCTCGACGATCCCAGGGCCGTTCAGCCAGGCGCGCGCATTGAGGTCGTCGATCGGCTGGCATAACCTGGCGTCACAGCGGCGCTATCGGCGTTCGAGCGGTATCCAGCGATGTGACGCAGGGCCGTTCGCAAGGTTCATGACCCGATGCGGCGAACTGCAGTGGTGGCGTCTAACCGTCGCCGAACCGTCGCGCGAGCGTCATGAAGCGCGTCTAGGGGATGCGCAGCGACGTGGTTCGTCGTCGGAGTGGCCGCATCCAGAAAGGCTTCCCGACGTGCAGGCGCCGTCGCCCGCAGGCCGATGCCTGCGGACCGCAGGACCATTCGAGGAACATCATCATGAAGCTTTTCATCAGCGTCGCTTCGGCGACGATCGTCGGCGCGTGCCTGTTCTCGGCTGGCGCGTCAGCCAGTTCAGTGCGTGAGCCAGTGTCGGTCCGCGTGTCGCGCGCCGGCCTCGATCTCACCAGCGACGCCGGGCGGACTGCGTTCCAGCGCCGGCTGCGTTCGGCGATCGCCAGCGCCTGTCAGTCACGCGCCGGCGGCCTTGCCGCGCTCGCCGACGCGCACCAGTGCCGCGCGGAAATGACCGCCGACGCGAGCGTGAAGATGGCCGCGCTGTTCGGACGCACCGGCACACAGCTCGCCAGCATCGGTGTGGCTCGCTAAGCCAGCGCGGGCGATCGATCGGCCGCCCGCGGCAGGACCTACCGATCCTCCCCCGCCAAGGGGAGGATCGGTAGGGCCGACGTCCCAAATCAGGCCGAACCATCGCTTGATCTGTATCTGTCATAAGATTGTCATCGTAAGGGCCGACTGCACATTCCATGGCAACCTCCACATTTGCACCCGACACGCTGACGGCTGATTCGAGCGCTGCGGCGTCGGCGCCGCATACCGGTCCCAAGCTCGATCATTCGCTGCACCCGGCGGGGCGGTGGATATTCCTCGCCGTGCTGATCGGCGGACTCGCCTATGCCGGGGTCAGCATCGCCTTCGACACCGCGCAAGTCGGCGAGACTCTCGCGGGTGGCGCGTTCGCGTTCCTAGCGCTCGCGCTGCTGATCGCACTCGGGTTCGAGTTCGTGAACGGGTTCCACGATACTGCAAACGCGGTCGCTACCGTCATTTACACGCACTCGATGCCCGCACCGCTCGCGGTCGTGTGGTCCGGGTTCTTCAACTTCCTCGGGGTGATGCTGTCGTCGGGTGCGGTGGCGTATTCGATCGTCACGCTGCTGCCGGTCGACCTGATCCTCAACGTCGGCAGCGTCGGCGGGTTCGCGATGATCTTCGCGCTGTTGCTCGCGGCGATCTTGTGGAACCTCGCGACCTGGGCGGTCGGACTGCCGAATTCGTCGAGCCATGCGCTGATCGGCTCGATCCTCGGCGTCGGTCTCGCCAACCAGCTCATCAACGGCGGTGGCGCGGACGGCACGTCGGGCGTCGACATGGTACAGGTCTGGAAGGTCCTTTCCGCACTCGCGTTCAGCCCGATCGTCGGATTCGTCGGCGCGCTGTTGCTGCTGCTGGTGATGAAACGGTTCCTGCGCGACAAGAAGCTGTACGAGGCGCCGGAGGGCCAGACGCCACCGCCGCGCGGCATTCGTGCGCTGCTGATCGGCACCTGCACCGCGGTCAGCTTCGCGCATGGCAGCAATGACGGGCAGAAGGGCATGGGGCTGATCATGCTCATCCTCATCGGCTGCGCGCCGACCGCCTACGCGCTCAACCGGACGATGCCCGAGAGCGCGATGCCTGCGTTCGTGCAGACGGCACAGGCGGCAGCGGTCGCGTACCGCGCGCATGCCGACGGCGCGCCGGCCGATGTCGGCACGTCGCGCGCGCAGGTCACCAAGGCCTTGAAGACCAAGCAGGTCGCCGACCCGGTCATCTATGGCGCACTGGCGACATTGTCGGATGATGTGTCGAGCCGGATCGAGGGCTATGGATCGCTCGGCAAGGTGCCCGCTGCAGCGACGCCGAACCTGCGCAACGACATGTACCTCGTGCTCGATACGACCAAGCTTATCGCCGAGGACAAGTCCGCACAGAGCCGCTTCACCGCGCAGGAGATCACGACGCTCAAGAGCTACAATAGCGGGCTCGAACAGGGCACGCGGTACATCCCGACCTGGGTGAAGGTCACCGTCGCGCTGGCGCTGGGGTTGGGGACGATGGTCGGATGGAAGCGGATCGTCGTCACCGTCGGCGAGCGGATCGGCAAGACGCACCTGACCTACGGCATGGGAGCGTCGGCCGAGCTGGTCGCGGCGGCGACGATCCTGCTGGCGGTGAGATACGGCATGCCGGTATCGACCACGCATATCCTGTCATCGGGCGTTGCTGGCGCAAGCGTCGCGAATGGCGCCGGGTTGCAGCGTCGCACTGTCATGAACATGGCACTGGCCTGGGTGATGACGCTGCCGGTGGCCATGCTGCTGTCGGGCGGGCTGTACTGGCTGCTGCTGACGTTGGCGCATACGCTGGGGTATTGAGACGTGTTCGATCCTCCCCTGTGAGGGGAGGTGGCTGGCTCTTGCCAGACGGAGGGGTGTCGACCTTAGCTAAGGTCGGATACCCCTCCGTCAGTCCTGCGGGCCTGCCACCTCCCTCGATGGGGGAGGATTTAGGTCGGCCGGAACCGGTCACTCGCGCCGCGGGTTGCCGGATCCATGCGATTACGATGCTTGATCTGTGGGAACTGGGACTGGCTCGTGCGCGAGGACTGGTTCGAGTGTAGCCACTGCCGCCTGCTTGTACGTGACGTGAGCGAGGTCGGTGCGGTTGCAGACGAGATTGTCGCGCGGTTCGAAAGCGGGCTTGTCGACCTCCAGCGCGAACCGGCTGAGCGCTGGATGCTGGACCCCGCGGGGTTGCGCAACGCGGCGTGGCGGTTCGGGTTCGAGGTTGAGCCGGTCGCCGTTGCGCAGGGCGATGTCCGCTTTCCTCCCGATTACCGTTCGGCTCAGGCGCATTCGGCCCCCGCGACGACTGTGCCGCACGGTATAGGGCTCGGCATCATGGCGCGGCCCGCCGACGCCAACGACATCGTCGAGATCGCGACACGCTATCACACCGCGTTTGCCCGGATCGTCGTCCTGCTCGACGGCACGGCAGACGAAGCAGGGGAAATCGCAGCGCGGGTCCCGTGGATCGAGGTCGCCCACCACCCCCTCTCCGGCGACTTTGCTGCCCAGCGCAATCGTCTCCAGGACGCGATGCGGACTCGCTGGGTGTTGCAGATCGATACCGACGAGCGTCCTGATCGCGCCTTGATCGACTCGCTCGGCTGGCTGGTCGCCGCGGCGGATCGCGACGGGTTGCGCTCGCTCGGGTTGCCGCGCCGCAACCTCGTCGACGGGGTGCGGTCCGCGTCCTATCCGGACATCCAGTACCGCCTCAACCGCAGCGATATTCGCTTTGCGGGCCGCGTCCACGAGCGCCCGGTCGTGCCGTTCGTCGAGAGTTCGCTGGCGCTCGCGGGGGCGCTCGATCACCGGCTGGACGGCGAGCGGGTGCGCGAGCGGACGCGAATCTACGAGGCGATGTCGACCGGCGCTGGCCGGCCGGAGGACGAAGCGCTTTTGCTTGCCCCCTTCGATTCTATCGCGGTTCGATAGACCGCGGTCGTCTGCGCGGACAGGGTGTCGCGCGTGAACATCCCGGAGGCCTGGCGGCTCGCCGCGGCGTAATGCGCGCGTAAGGCCGGGTCTTCGATCAACCGCTGGACCTGGGCGGCGAGGTCGTCGCCGGTGCAGGCCTTGGCCAACAATCCGGCGCCGCTCTCGCCGATGAACAGCCGTGCGCTCGGGTCCTCGGTGCAGGCGACGACCGGTCGGCCGAACATCATCGCTTCCTGGTACACGAGGCCGAAACTCTCGTAGCGCGAGGGGGCGACGATGACGTGCGCGGCGCTCATCAGGTCATGCAACGTCGGTTCGTCGACACGGTGATGGCAGCGCAGCCGCGCTCGCGCGGTGGACGGAAGCGCCTTCAGGTCGTCCGCATGCACGCCGACGATCGTAAGGCGAAAATCGCGCATACCGGCATCTGCGCGCCGGGCGAGGATCCTCAGCGCCATGATAAGTGCGTCGAACCCCTTGCGGTGCTCGTCACGTCCGACGAACAGCAGTTCGATCGGCTGGTCCTCGGGAATATCATGCGGATAGGTCGCGGCCGTTCCTCGCGCCACGATCTCTGGGGGCAGGCTGAGGCCGATGACCGCGTGGTGCCCGACCGGCCCGGGGGCCTCTACACCGTACAACCGGGCGATCTTCTCGCCGTGAAGCTGCGTGTTCGAGATCAGTGCCTTGCTGAAGCGTGCGGACACTTTCTCGGCCAGCATTGCTGCGCGCCGATCGAACCGATCGCGGAGGCTCGTTACCGTCTCTGCCGAGGTCGCTGCGGGGGTCGAGTTGCGCGTCACCAGCGGCGCGGGCCCGGCAAGCGCGATCGCCAGCCCTGGCGCGTACCAGTTGGTTGCCTCCACCACGTCGAACGGCTCGCTACGGTGCGCGCGCGCGACCGCGCGGCGGAACGCGAACGGCGCAACCAGATGCCCTATCCCGGCAATCTTGCGCAGCCGCGCGGCTAGTGACCCCTCGCACAACCCGCAGCCGATGACTGAAACCCGACCATCGTGACTGTCTTCGCGCCGATCCATCGCGAAAACGCACACGTCGTTGCCTGAGTCCGCCAGCGACTGCGCAATCTCGCGCGCGGCTCGGGTAAGTCCACTCTTTTCAGGGGGATAGGCCCAGGTGAGTAAAGCTATCCTCACGACCTGTGGTCGCTGGACGAACTGACCGTCAGCGAGAACGTGATAACCTGCGTCAATACAAAGGTTTTAAGTGTCATCGGCCCGGAACTCGGCAACCCTGCGAGCGGTTCCTTCGATGAATCACAGATGAACGGGGCAAAGGTGTTCGTACTACATATCGCGTTGCAGGGGTGTTTACGCGCAACCGACGTTGAATACGGAATCACCGCGGATACCGGGGGTCATATCCGGTACCTCCTCGATCTGGTCTCTGCCAGTGGCCGCAATTCGGCGATCGACCGGATGGAAATTGTCACCCGCGCGTTCCATCACGCGGCTTATGCGGAATGCTATGCCGAGCCGGTCGAGACGATCGACGGCACCACACGTATCGTCCGGTTGCTGACTGCGTCGGATGCGTATCTCGTCAAGGAAGACCTGTGGACCGAGCATGACAGCCTGGTCGAGGCTCTGGTGGCGCACATCGCTACGCTCGATCGCGCGCCCGACGTCATGCACGCGCACTACGCCGATGCCGGACTGATCGCGGCGCGTGTGTCTGCACGGACGGGCATCCCCTATGTCTTCACCGCGCATTCGCTAGGCCGTGTGAAGCTGGCCGCGTTCGATCGTGATTGTGCGGAAACTGCAGGTCTCGATCGCCGGATCGCGATCGAAGAGGAAGCCATCGCCGGGGCGGCCGCGATTATTGCCTCGTCGCGCGACGAGGCTGAAGTCCAATATGCTGATTATGATGCGTATGATCCAGGCCGGATCCGCGTGTTCGCGCCGGGTAGCGATCTCAAGCAGTTCGCGAACTGCGGCACCGATGCCCGCGTAGATGCGCTGATCAATCGGTTCCTCGACGATCCCGACAAGCCTGCGATCCTCGCGATTGCTCGCCCGGTGACCAAGAAGAACCTCGCGGCGCTCGTCCACGCTTATGGCCGCTCGCCTGCGTTGCAGGCCGCGGCGAACCTCGTGATCCTGGCGGGCACGCGAGACGACAGTGCGACGCTCGAACCCGAGATTCGCGACAACATCGCCGAACTGCTCCAGTTGATCGACCGCTACGACCTGTACGGCAAGGTCTCCTATCCGAAGCAACACCGCCCCGACGATATTGCTGCGGTTTATGCGCATGCTCGGACCCGGCGCGGCATCTTCGTTAATCCGGCGCTCAACGAACCGTTTGGCCTGACCCTGCTCGAAGCGGCAGCAAGCGGCCTCCCGGTGGTCGCGACCGACAGCGGCGGCCCGAACGATATCGTCGAGACCTGCGGCAACGGCATTCTCGTCGATCCGCGTTCACCTAGCGCCATCACCGATGCGATCCTGAAGATACTAGCCGATCCGGCGCTGTGGTCGCGCTACTCAGCGGCAGGATCGCTCGCGATCCGCGCCTATGACTGGGACCGGCACGTACAGCTTTATACCGGGTTGCTCGCAGAGGTCGTGAACGCCGCGCCTGCGGTCACGGACCGGAAGCCGGAATTGTTGCTGGTGTCGGATATCGACGGGACGTTGATCGGCTGTGCCAAGGGCGTCGACGCTTTCGCCGCGTGGCATGAAGCTCAGACCGATGTCGCGTTCGCAATCGCGACCGGGCGCAGCTTCCATAGCGCGATGGCGGTGCTCGGGCAGCATGATGCGCCGCGCCCCGAAATCCTGATCACCTCGGTCGGCTCGGAGATCTATTACCGGACGGTGCGCGGTGCCGTGTACGACCGCGATACCGAATGGGACGGGATCATCGCCGCAGGCTGGGACCGCGAGGCCGTCGCCGCGCTCATCGGCCAATATGCCGGACTGACGCCGCAGAGCCCGCTCGAACAACGCCGGTTCAAGCTCAGCTATTTTGCTGACGGCGACATGGCGGCGGCCGAACGGGTGCGCGAGTTGCTGGCGGAACATGGGCATAGCTGCTCGATCATCCAAAGCCACGGCCGTTATCTCGACATCCTGCCGCACGCCGCATCGAAGGGTACCGCGGTCGAGCACGTCCGCCGCCGCCTCGGTCTCGAACCGCGACAGGTGATCGT
This sequence comes from Sphingomonas sp. OK281, assembly GCF_900115295.1. Taxonomy (GTDB): domain Bacteria; phylum Pseudomonadota; class Alphaproteobacteria; order Sphingomonadales; family Sphingomonadaceae; genus Sphingomonas. The sequence goes on from NZ_FOVZ01000001.1 coordinate 318,916, forward strand.
CGCGGGCGACAGCGGCAATGATATCGAGATGCTGCGATCGTCCCGCCATGCCATTATCGTCGGCAATTATTCGGACGGCCTAGGATCGCGTGCGGACCTTGCGCACGGCTATGTCGCGATCGGCAATCACGCGCGTGGCGTGATCGAAGGCGTCGCGTTCTTCCGCGATGCGGCAGCCGGGATCGACGTCGAGGGTATCAGGAAGGCATCGTGAGCCGCTCGACGGTCAGCGTCCTGACGCTGGTACGCGGTCGCCGGGCGCATCTGGTGAACCTGATCGCGGGCCTCAACGCATCGACGCGCAAGCCGGACGAGCTCGTGATTGCGTACATGCAGAATTCGCAGCACGCCGATCTCCCGCCGACCGATTTCCCCGTGCGCGCGGTATTCGTCGAGGGCGACGCAATGCCGCTGGCGGCAGCGCGCAACCGTGCGGCTGCTGCCGCGAATGGGGATCAACTGATCTTCCTGGACGTCGATTGCGTTCCTGCGCCGACGTTGGTCGAGCGCTATGCGGCTACGGCGATCGAGCCGGGCGGTATTCGGTTGGGCGAGGTGATGTATCTGCCTGCCGACGCGGTGGATGCCGGGCTGGACTGGGACATGCTCGACCGGGTCGGCCTGCGTCATCCAGCCAAGCCGCCGATCGCGCCCGATGAAATACGGCCGACGCCCAGCCACGGCGAGCTTTGGGGCCTGTCGTTCGCGATCTCTGCGGCGGACTGGGCGCGGGCAGGGGGGATGGACGAGCGCTATGTCGGCTATGGCGGCGAGGAAACCGACTTCGCCGCACGGCTCGAGCGCGCCGGCGTGCCGATGTGGTGGGTCGGCGGTGCGCGGGCGTATCACCAGCATCATGTCGTCCACACGCCGGCCTATCAGCATTTCGACGCGATCGTTCGTAACGCGCGGTTATTTCGGGCGACGTGGGGGCGGTGGTGCATGGATTATTGGCTGGGGCATTTCGCCGAGCGCGGGCTGATCGCCTGGGATGCGGATACGATAACGGTGCTGCGAGGGCCGACTGCGGAAGAAATGGCCGCCTCGAAAATGCCGCCGGAGGTTTTGTTTAGCTGAGATGCTGCGCAACGTTTCGATCCTCCCCTGGCGGGGGAGGATCGACTACCGCTCGATCTCTACGCAGGCGCCCATAGCGAAACCGCCAGGCCCTCCAGATAGTCGGCGGCGACCTTGGCTGCATCCGCGTCGTACAGGTCGGCGAGCGCGACTGGATCGAGCGCCTTCGCGGCGTCGAGTATACCACGCCATGGTGCCAGTGCGCCGGGCCATGACGGCAGCGCGACCGCCGCCCCGAGTTCCGCGAGTCGTTCCGCCTTGCGGGTCTGTTCGCCGAAATAGCGCCATTCGGGCGCGCAGACGTAGGGCCGACCGACGCGCGCGATCTCATGCACCGTGTTGTCGCCGGCCGATGCGATGACGACGTCGGCGGCGGCGATGTGGTCGGTGACGCCGGGGACCCAGCCGAGTTCGACGAGATTGCCGAAGTCGGTCTCATGTCCCTCGCGGTGGACTGGCCCGAGCACCAGCCACAGCGCATCCGGCACCGCGCGCGCCGCCATCGTCAGCGGGGCGTAGGGCGTGCCTGCGCCGCCGCCACCGGTGAGTACAACGATAATTTCCTTGGTCGGATCGAGGCCGAGTTTCGCGCGCGCCTCGGCCTTGGTCGGGACGGGGTCGACGGTGGTGCACAGGCCGCCGGCGTAGCACGTGTTGGCGCGAACCCAGTCCGGCGTGTCGGCCTGTTCGAGCGCCTCGCCGAACGGCGCAAGCAAGCCGACGCTCGCCTGGTACGCGCCCAAGTGACCCGGATCGAGCCGGTCGCCGTGCATCCTGATGCTGATCGCCGGGACGCTCGCGATCCGTGCAAGCAGCGCGATCTCGGCCGAGACGTCGACCACGAACAGCGCCGGATCGACATCGTCGAGATGGTCAACGATTGTCCGCATCGTCGCGCGCGTCTTCGCCACGCCGAGCGGAACGCAGTGCATCACCTCGGGCGTCGCCTGCGCGAACAGGCCAGGCGTCGGCACCGGCGCACCGATCATGTCGGGCAACGCAGCGATCGTGACAGGCCGTTCGAACCCGTCGAACAGCGACGGCTTTGCAGTGAGGATCGTCACCGCACGGTCGGCGGGCAGTTCGCGGATGATCGCCATCGCGCGGTTCGCATGGCCGCGGCCCTGGTGATGGATGAAGAACGTGATCGGTTGGCTCATGCCGATCGTTGTACCGAAGCCGCGCTCGAAGGCGATTGATGTCGATCAGCATAGTCGGCGCTCAATCCGAACGCCGCCTCGACCTCGGGATCGAGCCACGTGGCGATATGCAGGGCATCCGCGGCCGCCAGATCGGCGTAGACGGTCGGCACATAGGGTGCATGGCCCTGCCCCTTGTAGCTGGTGATCGGCGCATAGGCCTCATGCCGCGCGATCCCGGTCGCCTCGGCAAGCGCAGCGACGAACGCTGCCGGATCGTGCGCGAACGCATCGTAGCCGAGCAACGCGACGTTGTGCGCGCGATTGGTCAGCGACGACCAGTGACGGAGCTTGGCAGTGCGCTTGGCGATGCAATTGGCAAAGCGCGCGCCGGTCTGGGGATCGCGTTCGTGCAGCATCTCGTCGCCGTGCATCGGATGGCCCGGCTCGATATGCCCGAAATGATCGTCCCAGTAACTATGCCAGTCGCTGCGGATGAACGCGTCGAACGGCTTGGCCTTGAGATCCGGATGCGCGTGCCAGGGCTGGCGGTGCAGGCTGCGCGCCCAGTCATACGCATCGCGCGCGACGACCAGCACCAGCGTATCCTTCACGAACAGCGTCTGCGGCGGCACGAACCAGTGCTTGAATCCGAACGCCTCGGTAATCTCGGGGCCGGGCATGTTCGCCTCGATCGCGCGCGTGACGAGGTTCGTGCCGCTGCATCGCTGTCCATAGATCTGGATCCGCGTGATCGGCACGTCGCCGCGTTTCAGGACCCGCAATCCTGGCAAAGGTTGGTGCCAGTTCAACGGCTTGGGTGCAGATGTGGTGATCGACATGATGCCGTGCCGCTAGCGCCGTCCCGCCCATCGTTCAAGACCGGCATCACTTAGCGCGCTCCAGAGCAAAACGACGATCCAAAAGAAACCTGGTGTCGCGCAAAGGTAGCAGAAGGTCTCGATTCGCAACATCGCGTCGCAAACCGTGATGGCGGTACAACACATGCCGTTCATGACGTTTCGGCGACACATTAGTGATTGTCGAACATTCAGGACCGCTTCAGACCGACGGGGCGGACCTGATCCGTATTCGAACAAAACAGCCGCAATACATGGGATTGCGGTTCAGGGAGTACCATCATGCGTCTGGATTTTCGCAAGCGCCTTCTGGCGTCTACGCTTTTGCTTGGGATCGCGACTCCGGTCTGGGCGCAGTCTGCCGATCAGGCATCGCCTGCAGCCACCGTCGATACGGCGCCGACGCCTGCCGTCGCGCCCGAGAATGACGACACGATTGTCGTGACCGGTTCGCGCCTCGGTGGTGACAGCCTGAAGGCGGCCTCGCCGATCTCGGTAGTCAGCGCCAAGGAGATCGCGCTGTCCGGCCAGATCAACGTCGAGAACATCCTGAAGGACATGCCGCAGCTGATCCCGAGCAGCACCGCCGCCTCGAACAACCCCGGTGGCGGCGTCGCCACGGCGGATCTTCGCGGGCTGGGCTCGACGCGCACGCTCGTTCTGGTCAACAATCGGCGTTACGTCGCGTATGACGCGAACCAGGTCGTCGATCTGAATACCATTCCATCGGCACTGATCGAGCGCGTCGACATCGTTACCGGCGGCCGCTCCGCGGTCTACGGGTCGGATGCGATCAGCGGCGTGGTCAACTTCGTGATGAAGAAGGACTTCAGCGGCGTCCAGGCGAACGCGAACTATCGCATCAACGAGGCTGGCGATGGCGGCAACTTCAACGGCAATCTGCTGCTCGGCGGCAATTTCGAAGACGGTCGCGGCAACGCGACGATCTATTTCGACTACACCAAGCGCAACGGCATACTCCAGTCGGCGCGCGATTATTCGAAGCAGGCGCTGGTCGACGACGGCGCAGGCAACCTGATAGCGGGTGGCTCGGGGTCGATCGAAGGCACGCGATTCGTGATCGGGGGGATCGGCCGAAAGTTCGAAACCGACGGCAGCTACACGCCGTATAATTCGGCGACCGATGCCTATAACTACGCGCCCTCGAACTATCTCCAGGTGCCGCAACAGCGCTTCCTGATGAGCGCCCAGACGCATTACGAAGTCAGCAAGGCGCTGAACGTCTATGCGGAAGGGCAGTTCATCAACAACCGCGTCAAGAACGCCCTTGCACCGACGCCGTTCACCGGATCGGTCGCGATCGATACCGACTCCTCGTTCCTTTCGTCCAGTTCGCAGGCGTTGCTGAAGGGGCTCGACACGGACGGCGACGGCTATGTCACCTCGACGATCTATCGCCGCCTGACCGAAGTCGGCGCGCGCGTGTCGAGCCTCGACAATACCGCGTACCGCGCGGTGCTGGGGGCCAATGGCGATATCGGCGGCGGCTGGAACTACGACGCCTATTACAGCTACTCGCGCACCAAATCGACCGAGACCCAGTCGGGCAACGTCTCGCGCAGCCGGGTGCTGCAGGCACTGCGCACCACCTATGACTCGAGCGGCAACCTCGTGTGTTCGGACACCAGCAACGGCTGCGTTCCGCTCAACATCTTCGGCACGGGCAACATCAGCGCGGCGGCGGCGGCGTTCATCACGATCCCGGCGCAGAACACCAGCACGATCAGCGAGCAGGTCGCCAGTGCCTCGATCTCGAACCGCAACCTGTTCGATCTCGGTGCGGGCCCGGTCGGCATCGTATTCGGCACCGAATATCGCCGCGAGCATGGCAGCTACAATCCCGACTTCGCACTGTCGTCGGGCGATGTCGTCGGCTTCAATGCAGGCGAGGGGCTCAGTGGCGGCTACGACGTCAAGGAGGCGTATACCGAAGTCGCCGTGCCGCTGCTGGCGGACATCCCGCTGATCAAGAAGCTCGAAGTGAATGGCGCGTATCGCTATTCCTATTATTCGACTGCGGCGAAGTCGGTGAACACGTATTCGGGTGGTGTCGTCTGGTCGCTGATCGACGACATATCGTTGCGCGGTCAATATTCGCGTGCCGTCCGCGCACCGACCGTGTCCGATCTCTACAGCGGGTCGTCACAGGATTTTCCGGCCGCGACCGATCCCTGCACGACCGCGGTTGCGCTCACGAACACCAACCTGAACGCGAGCTGCCTTTCGAACGGCGTTCCGGCATCGCTTATCGGCACCGCCTATGACGGCGGCAGCACGCAGATCCAGACCGTCGGTGGCGGCAATTCTGCACTGCGGGAGGAGACCTCGGATACGTACACCCTTGGCCTCGTCCTCCAGCCCCGCTTCCTGCCCGGGTTCTCGTTCACGGCCGATTACTACAAGATCAAGATCGCCAACTACATCTCGGAAGTGGGCACGACCAATCTCATTGCGGCCTGCTACGGCACCAGCGACAACAACTACACGCCCTACGATACGCGCTATTGCGCGTCGCTACCGCGCGATGCCAACAGCTACACGATCACGGATGCGGTCAATACGCTGGCGAACACCGGCGACGTCACCACGCGTGGTGTCGATTTCGAGGCCCGCTATGGCATGCCTCTGAATTTCGGCGCGTTCGGTAGCACCACGAGCAAGCTCGACTTCCGAGTGACCGGAACGCGTCTGATCGCGTTCGTCCAAAATCCGCTGGTCGCCATTCCCGACCTGACGATCAGCTGTGCCGGCAAGTTCGGTGTCACTTGCGGCAACCCACGGTCGAAATGGCGTGTTTCGGCGCGCACGACCTATTCGACCGGACCGGTCACGGTGTCGGTACTTTACCGGTACCTGTCCGCGGTCGATGATGACTCGGGCAGCTATTCGGTCAACCATATCAAGGCGTACAACTATTTCGACCTGACGGCGGCGTTCGACATCAAGCCAGGTTTCACCTGGTCGATCGGCGTCAACAACGTGTTCAACAAGCGGCCTCCGATCCTGGGCGACAACCAGGAACAGGCGAACACCTACCCGTCGACCTACGATCCTTACGGCCGTGCGTTCTTCGTGAGCACGAACGTCAAGTTCTAGGTCTTCTCGTCGATCACGCGTTCGCCGGTGCCACCATGTCCAAACTCCACCGTAAAAAGGGGGGGCGAACGCGTGGCGCCGGCGCATTCGTCGGTGCAAGCGCCGGATACCTCGTGAAGCTTTCCGGCGGCAACTGCCGAGCTTCGCGCGGTATCGAACCGATCCAGACACGGCCCTCGTCATCGATCACGATGGCGGGGGCTATGTCGTTCGCGGATGCAACATGTATTGGGTTTGTCACAACCGGACATATCCCGGACAAACGGCCCGTTCATGACGATTGACATGATCGCACATCATTACGGCCTGCCCGTCTCCGCCCCGTCCATCGGCCATGATGGCGGCTATTCCGTCGACGCCAGCCATGCGGCCCATGACGCTAGCGAGGCAGGCAGCGAGGCTAGCGGCGAGGCAGCGGGCAGTGCTCGCGTCGTCATCGTCGACGACGATCCTGGACTGCGCGAATTGCTGACCGAGTTTCTGGTCGATCACGGGCTTCGCGCCGAGGCCGTCGACAGCGGTGCGGCGCTCCGCACCCGGCTGGGGCGGTCGCCGTGCGACCTGATCGTGCTGGACATGATGATGCCCGGCGAAGACGGTCTTACCGTCCTCCGGGCTCTGACGCGAAACGGCCAGGCACCGGCGGTGATCATGTTTTCTGCGCTGGCGAGCGAAGTCGACCGCGTCGTCGCGCTCGAACTGGGGGCCGACGATTATGTCACGAAGCCGTCCAGCCCGCGTGAGATCCTCGCCCGGATCCGGTCGGTACTGCGGCGGCGCGGCGCGGGGGCGATGCTGGCCGGGGCACAGGTCGGTCCGGATGCCGGCGAACGCTCGACGCAACCCGCGGTGCGGAGCGCGACGTTTGCCTTTGCCGGCTGGACGCTCGATTGCCGCATGCGGATGCTGTATGCGCCCGACGGGACCGCGGTCCGGCTCACCGATGGCGAGTTTCAGCTGCTCAACGCGTTCGTCTCGCAACCGCAGAAGGTCCATTCGCGCGACGAGATGATCGCGCAGTCGGGCAGGGCGGACAGCATGGCGCGGGGACGTACGATCGACGTCAACATCAGCCGCCTGCGTCGCAAGTTGCAGGCCTTCGATTCGGGCGAGATCATCCGGACGGTCCGCGGCAACGGCTATATCTTCATGCCCACGGTGACACCCGCCTGAGACTGGCCGCCCGGTCGACCGGGTGTACCCAGAAGGGTCCGGCTCAGTTCGAACCGTCGGATCGCACCATGTGATCGAGGAAGTTGGTTAGTTCCAGCCGTCGGGTTGTTTCCTCCGCGAACGACCGGTCGACGCCCAGTGCCCAGGATGCCGAGCGCCGGTCGGGTGCGTCGTTCAACGCGTCGAGCCTTGCCGCCATCGCCTCGACCTCGTCGTCGTTTCGCGCCAAATCCGCCTCGATCAGGTCCGCCGCCTGCCGTCGCAACGCGATCGCGATTTCGCCCGGCGCGAGCTCGGGATGATATTGCACGCCCCAGAACGTGCCGCCGTCATGACGGATTTCCGCGGCTTGGATCGCGGTGACGCCGTTGCCCGCCAGCAGGACCGCGCCGGCGGGCAGCTCCTCCACCTCGTCGCCGTGGATGGCTGGCGCGTCCCAGCTTGGCGGGCGACCTGCCAGTAATGGGTGATCGCGTCCGGCTTCGGTCGCGGTGATACGACGCGCCACGCCGGCCTCCATGCGCTCGGGCATCTTCCGGACCTTGCCGCCCGCTGCCGCGACCGCCAGTTGCAGGCCCGCACAGGAGCCGAACGACGGCGTGCCCGACGCGAAGACGGTCCGCATGAACGCGATCTGGCGGCGAACTTCGGGCGTATCGTCGTAGACGTGGAGCGGCGATCCGGTGACGAACACGGCGTCGAACGCACCGATCGCGGCGGCGTCCATTATCTCCGCATCGTCATCGGCCGGTGCGACGATCGTGATGTCGGCATCGGGTCGCAATTGCGCGAGCGTTGCCGCGTAGCTTTCGCCCGAACTCTTTCCGGCATGCGCGCGGCGGGCCTCGCGCTGGTCCAAGGTTTCACTTTCGGCGACGAGGAAGTGCAGCAACATCAGTCCTTTGGATCGGTACGCGATGCTCGAACGCGCCAGCCGAGTGTTTGCCCGCGCCGACGCCGATCATATTTCGCGATCACCTGCGGCAGTTGGCCGGACCGACGCCGGCAGGGACCCTGTTCTCGGCGACGGAGTGGGAGACGGGCTGACGGCAAATTTTGTCGAACCGCCGCCCGGTGCGCATCGTCCCCTCCTGCCGGATCGCGTACGAACGCGACGCGACCTATCGGCATGTCCGTCCAAAAGCCGCGTGCTGCTGCCATTCCCGCCGGTCGGCCATTCCCGCCGGTCGGGCGTTGGGTCGCTTCACGCATCAGGAGCAATGCCTTGCCCGAAATTCAGACCGGCGCCGATCATGTCGCGCGCGACGCTGATATCGCGATCAACAGCTACACGACCGTCTTGCGGCGTCCCCGCGTGCCGCACGACCTGTTCGCAACCTATTGGCGCGACGTCCACGGGCCGTTGTGTTCGCGTATTCCCGGCCTCGGCTGGTACGTCCAGCACCATCTCGACCGTGAACAGGACGCGCATCTCTGGCCGGCGATCGAGGGCATAACGCCGTTCACGGACTATGAACTGGATGGTGGTGTCGAGATCGGCTTTGCCTCGAAGGCCGATCAGGACATTTTCAACGCGGCCAGTCACATCCTCTTCGCCGACGAGCAGAACATGTTCGCGGCGACGGTCGCCTATGCGCTGCCGGACGGATCGCGCACGCTCGTCGACCGGCTGCCCGATCCGGTTCCGAATGGCGATGACGGGGTCGACCGGCTGCACGTGCATTTCGGTGCGGCGGGCGACGATGCCGGCGCGTTCGGCAGGTTCATGACCGAGTTCGCGACGATGCTCGCCGCAGATCCTGCCGTGCTGAGGCTCCGCCTGCACCTGCCCGAGCGCTACGACAACGCCGATCCCGCGCCGCCCGCCCCCAATGTCGATCACCTGGTGCCGTCGGAACGCGCGTTGATCGCCGTGATCGACATCGCGTTCGCGACACCGCTGACGCGACGTGCGTTCCTGGAGTCCGACGCGTTCCTTCAAACGAAAAACGAGCAGGCCGAGCATATCGCGCACGTGTCCGCGTTCGCGGTGAGCGGGGTCTATACCTATGTGCGGTACGGAGAACTGACGACGGCGGGCTTGCGCGGCAGCCGTCAGGCGCAACTCATCGAGCGGCTCGGGGCCAACAACCAGATCGCCGACGACGTCCGCACGCTGATGCTGACCGGCGCGGTGTGACGCGATCCCCGTCGGCCGAGTGTGCTCGGCCGACGGGTCGGTTCGGTGGCAGGCCTATTTCGCGTTCTTCACATAGGTGTCGAACCACGCGATCGCGCGCTGGCGCACGTCCGCGGACTGTTCGGGGCCCGTCACGCAGTGGCCGGCATCCGGGTAGATTACGAGGCTGACCGGCACGTTCTGGTTCTTCAGCGCATGCCACCATTCGATCGACTGGGTCGGCGGCACCTCGATGTCGCGCTCGCCGACATAGATGAAGGTCGGCGTCTTGGCGGTCTTGGCGTGATAGATAGCGGAGACGTCCTCATACGCCTTGATATCGTCGTACATCGACTTGCCGAAGAACGGCAGCAGCCACTGGTCGATGCCGTTGGTGCCGTAATAGCTGACCCAGTTCGACAGGCCGGCGCCGGCGACAATGCCCTTGAACCGGTTGGTCTGCGTGTTGGCCCACATCGCCATGAACCCGCCATAGCTGCACCCGCCAAGGCCGAGCCGCTTGTCGTCGACCGGCGCGACCCGCTCGACCGCATCGACACCGGCCAGCACATCGCGCAGATCGCCGCCGCCGAAGTCCCGCTTGTTCGCGGCCGTGAACGCCTGTCCCTGGCCGTAACTGCCGCGCGGATTGGGCAGGAAGACGTAATAGCCCGCCTTCACCAGCGCGGCGTTCAGCGACGCGGGATTGAGATACGCGGGCGTCGACGCCGCGGAGGGACCGCCGTGCACGATCGTGATCATCGGTGCCTTCCCGGTCGGTGCGATACGGGGCGCGAGCAGCCAGCCCTGGACGTCGTAGCCCTCGTTCTTCCAGCTGATGCTGCGCGCGGCCGCCAGAGCGGGCGCGGCATCGTTGTCGTGCGTGATCTGGCGAACGCCTTGCCGATCGGATCCGAGCGGGCCGGCATAGATCGCGGGTGCGTGCTCGTAATCCTGTATCGCCGCGGCGGCGATCCGCCCGTCGGCGGAGAACACCGCGCGGCCATCGCCTGCGGCCGCGCTGGCCGGTTTCGCAAAGCCGGGGGCGACCGGCTGGCCGGGCACCAGCGTGCCGAACTGGAGCTGGTCGCCGGCCAGCGTCACCGTGCGTAGACCTGCGCGCGTCCAGGCGATCGTCGTGACCGTCGACTTGGCGCCGGCGGTGACGTTGCGCGGGGTGCCGCCGGCGACCCCGACCGTGAACACGTCGCCGCCGATCGATCCGAAATCGCTCATCAGGCCGCCGATATAGGCGACGGTACGGCCGTCGGGCGAAACCCGCGGCTGATTGATCTGCGTCGTCGGCTTGGCGATCGACCGTACCGCCCCCGTCTGCGCGTCGATCGCATCGAGCGTCGCCACCCACCAGTTGTTGTCGCCATTGCCGAGCGCGGTCGTCGCGACGAACCCGCGGCCGTCCGGCATCCAGTCATATTCGTAGACGTAGCGACCTGAGGGCGACAGCGGCGTCACCGTCGCCGCGGCCTTTGCGATATCGAAGACGGCAAGGCGTTGTTCGTCGCTCTTCTCGCCGATCTCGCCGATCATCCGGACGCCGGCCTGCGTCGCGCCTGATTCCTTGGCCGCGCCCAGCGTGACGAGCAACGCGATCCGGGTACCGTCCGGCGACACGCGCGGCGTCTGTGCGATGCCGGCGATCGTCGCGATCGTGCGGGTGGTCTTCGCATCCGCATAGCTCAGCCGCACATTGCCCGCGGCACTGTCGCGGATCAGGAAGACCAGGTCGCCATTGGGCGCGAAGGTCAGCCCGGAATAGCTGCACGTCGCGCACGGATCGATCGTCCGCAGCATGCGACCGTCGGTCGCGCTGCGCACCGTGACGACGCCGTGCGTGCCGCTGCTCTCGACCGCGGCGATGCGATCGCCGGCGGGGGCAAGGGCAAGTCCCGCATATTGATGCAGGGCCTGGGCGGCGGCGGGCGAAACAGCGGTGAGGAGAAGGGCGGCAGCGAGGGTCAAGCGCATCGAAAGCTCCGGCAGGAAACGAGTGTTACACGACGTGATTGTTACAAGGCATACCGTATCGCGGGGCCGCCGCAAGCCGGGGCAGAGACGGGCAGGGACGCGCACACGAAGACGCCGAGCGCTTGCTTTCGATTCGTCGTGACGGCTTTCCGATCGCGTTGCCCGTTTCACGCATTTTCATCGTCCGATCCCTCTCGGAGACGCTTGGCAGACCTGTCGCTAACCGACTATACCGCTCGGTACTGAAATACGGACTCGGCGGCTGCAACGACACCGTCGGCTCAACAGGAGAGTGGCGATGTCGATACTTATCAACGGGTCAGCGGTTGCGCTGCCCGACGATCCCCGTGTCTCGCTGCTCGATCTGTTGCGCGAGGGGCTGCATCTGGCCGGCACCAAGAAGGGCTGCAACCAGGGCGCGTGCGGAGCCTGCACGGTGCTCGTCGATGGCGCGCGAATCGTGTCCTGCCTTGCACTCGCGGTGCAATATGACGGGCGCCAGGTGACGACCATCGAAGGGCTCGCGGACGGCGATGCGCTGCACCCGTTGCAGCAGGCGTTCATCGATCATGACGGGTTCCAGTGCGGCTATTGCACGCCCGGCCAGATCTGTTCGGCGATCGGCATGGCGGCGGAGGCCAAGCGCGGCGTGCCGAGCCATGTCAGCGCCGATCTTACCGCGGACGTGACGCTGACCCGCGAGGAATTGCAGGAGCGGATGAGCGGTAATCTATGCCGTTGCGGCGCGCATAATGGGATCATCGACGCGATCCGCGAAACCCTGACGGTTGAAATGGGCGCAGCGGAGCTGGCGGCATGACCCCCTTTACCTACGCGCGCGCCGAGAACGCCGCAGACGCGCTGCGGCTCGGGCAGGCGAATGCAACGGCATATCTCGGCGGCGGTACCAACCTGGTCGACCTGATCCGCGAGACGGTCGCGCGGCCAATGGCGCTGGTCGACGTGACCGGGTTGTCCGGCGAGATCGAGGAGACCGAGGGCGGCGGCCTGATGATCGGCGCGGCGGTCCGCAATACCGCGCTTGCCGAGCATCTGGTGGTGCGGACGCGCTATCCGGTGCTGTCGCGCGCTATCCTGGCGGGGGCGTCGGCGCAGATCCGGAACATGGCGACGGTGGGCGGCAATCTGCTCCAGCGGACGCGGTGCACCTATTTCTACGACACCGACGGATCGCGCTGCAACAAGCGCGCGCCGGGATCGGGCTGCGACGCGATCGAAGGGCTCACGCGGGGCCATGCCATTCTCGGCGCATCGTCGGCGTGCGTCGCGACGCATCCCTCCGACATGTGCGTGGCGCTCGCCGCGCTCGATGCGATCGTGCATCTGCACGGGCGGGGCGGGGCTCGAACGCTGCCGTTCACCGAGCTTCACCGCCTGCCGGGCGATCATCCCGAGTTCGATACCGTGCTGGAGCCCGGTGAGTTGATCACCGCGATCGAACTGCCGCCGCTGCGTTTCGCGGCCAACTCGACCTATCGCAAGGTGCGCGACCGGGCGAGTTACGCGTTCGCACTGGCCTCGATCGCAGCCGCGCTGGAGATCGAGGGCGGCATCATCAAGGACGTGCGGATCGCGCTCGGCGGGGTCGCGCACAAGCCGTGGCGCGCATCGAAAGCGGAGGCGGCACTACGAGGCGGCCCCGCGACCGAAGAGGCGTTCCTCGCGGCGGCGGTCGCGGAGATGGCGGACGCCGCGCCGCTTCGCGACAACGGTTTCAAGCTCGCACTGACCAAGCGCACCCTCGTCGCCGTGCTTGGCGACCTTGCCGGAGCAGCAGCATGAGCATCGTCGATACGGTCAAGGAAACCGCGCAGGGCCTGGTCCAGGGCGCGATGAGCAAGCTCGTGCCGCTCGCGCCCGACAGCTGGATTCCAGGCGGCGTGCCCGATCCGCTGATCCGCCAGCAGCACGGACTGATCGGCACTTCGGTGTCGCGGATCGACGGTCCGCTTAAGGTGCGCGGCGCGGCGCCGTTCGCGGCCGAGTTCCCGCTGGCGGGCATGGTCTACGCCGCGCTCGCCTATGCGACGATTCCGCGTGGGCGGATCGCGGCGATCGATACCGCGGCGGCCGAAGCCGCGCCCGGCGTCGTGCTGGTCATGACGCACCGCAATGCGCCACGGATGAACACGCCGGCCGTGTTCGGCTCGTCGCCGACTGCGGCGGGGCCTGCGGACCTGCCGGTCATGCAGGACGACCGCGTCCATTGGAACGGCCAACCGATCGCGGTCGTGCTCGCCGAAACGCAGGAGCAGGCGGATCATGCCAGGTCGCTGATCGTCGCGACCTATGCGGCCGAACCTTCGACGACGTCGCTTGCCGCGGCCAAGGCCGAAGGTCCGCAGCAGGGCCTGTTCATGGGTCAGCCGTTGCTGAACGAGATCGGCGATGCGGATGCGATGCTGGCGGCGGCACCGCACAAGGTCGATCACGTCTATCGCACGCCGCGACACAACCACAACGCGATCGAGCCGCATGCCGCGACGATCGCATGGGTCGGCGACGCATTGATCGTCCACGACGCCAGCCAGCTGGTCGCCGCAGAGGCGCAGACGATCGCCGACGTATTCGATCTGACAGCCGGACAGGTGCGCGTGACCTCGCCATTCGTCGGCGGCGGCTTTGGTGGCAAATGCCTATGGGATCACCAGATCCTCGGCGCCGCCGCAGCCAGGCTCATCGGGCGGCCGGTACGGATCGCGCTGTCGCGCGAGGGCGTGTACCGCATCGTCGGTGGTCGTACGCTGACCGAACAGCGGGTCGCGATCGGCGCGGACGCGGATGGTCGCTTCAAGGCGCTGGTCCATACCGGCATCGCGGCGATGACCCCGCACAACAACATGCCCGAGCCGTTCATCCTCGGCACCCGCGGCGGCTATGCGGCGGACAGCTTCAAACTGTCGGTCGAGACGGTCAAGATGAACATGCTCGCCAACACCTTCATGCGTGCGCCGGGCGAGTCGGTCGGCACGTTCGCGCTCGAATCGGCGATCGACGAACTCGCGATCGAACTCGACATGGACCCGATCGCGCTGCGCATCCGCAACGAGCCGGACAAGGATCCGACCTCGGGCCTGCCCTTCTCGTCGCGTCATATCGTCGAGGCGTGGCGCAGCGGCGCGGAGCGTTTCGGCTGGAGCGACCGGCATGCCCAGCCGGGTATGCACCGCGACGGCGAGTGGCTGATCGGCATGGGCTGCGCGACGGGGACCTATCCCTATTACCGGATGCCGGGCGCCGCCGCGCGGATCACGCTGAACCGCGAGGGGCATGCCGTGGTCGAGGTGTCCGCGCAGGAAATGGGGATGGGCACCGCGACGACGACTGCGATGGTCGCCGCCGATCGGTTGGGGCTGCCGCTCGACCGCGTATCGGTAGGCTATGGCGATTCGATCATCCCCGGCGCGATCCTGGCCGGCGGATCGCAGCAGACCGCGGCGATCGGCGCCGCGGTAATTGCCGCGCATCATGCGCTGGTCGCCGAACTGCTGAAGCTCGCGGGTAACGATTCGCCGCTTGCCGGCCTTTCGCCGGACGAGGTCGGAAGCGAGGATGGCGGGCTGGCCAAGCTCGACGATCCGAGGCGCCGCGAGAGCTATGTCTCGATCCTCGAGCGGGCGCAGCGCGAAAGCGTGGTCGTCAGCGAAGAGGCGTCGCAGCCGCTCGAACTGATGCATTGGTCGATGCATTCGCACAGTGCGCTGTTCTGCGAAGTGCGCGTCAACGCGGTCACCGGCGAGACGCGCGTCAGCCGCTTCCTGGGCGCGTTCGACTGCGGTCGTATCCTCAACCCGAAGACGGCGCGGAGCCAGTTCCGCGGCGGGATCGTCATGGGCCTCGGCATGGCGTTGATGGAGGAGACGCAGTTCGACGAGCGCAACGGCCGCATCATGAACCCGAGCCTCGCCGAATATCACGTCCCCGTGCACCTCGACGTGCCCGAGATCGACGTGATCTGGACCGACATCGCCGATCCGCACACGCCGATGGGCGCACACGGCGTGGGCGAGATCGGCATCACCGGCGTCGCGGCGGCGGTGGCAAACGCGATCTACAACGCCACCGGAACGCGCGTGCGCGACCTGCCGATCACACTGGACAAGGTGTTGGTCTGAGAGGTCGCGAGCGTCGATCGTCCTGCGCGAATGTCGAGCAACGCGCGTGCGATAGCGCTTTCCAATACCCGCTCGACCACCTAAGCGACACGTATCCCCGGGGGGCCGCTCATGCGCGGCTGAGAGGTGGGCAGCAGCCCATGACCCGCTGAACCTGATCCGGCTTATACCGGCGTAGGGAGGGTCTGCGGCTGGCCCGTCGTCCCTCCGATTGGAGTGGACGTGACGTTTTTCATTGCTGGTTTTTCGTTGTGAAGTCCGCCTTGCACGAGCGCAGGTTCTGGGGGCGCGCCGCGCTGACCCTGTCGGCGAGCCTCGCCGCATCCTCGGCCGGGGCGCAAGTCGCATCCGATCCGGTCGAACCCGCCGAAATTCGCGTGGTCGGCAAGCAAGATCCGGCCGGTTTGCTGCCCGACCAGAAGGTGCCGCGTGCGCAGACTGCGATCTCTGCCGATTTTATCGTCAAGCAGGCGCCGACGCTCAACGCGTTCCAGCTTGTCACGCTGCTGCCCGGCGCGAACGTCGCGTCGAGCGATCCGTACGGCCTGTCGACGAGTTCGAGCCTGACGTTGCGGGGGCTCGGGCAGGACGAGATCGGCGTGCTGATGGAAGGCGCGCCGCAGAACGACATCGGCTATTATTACGCCTATCCGTCGCAGTTCGCCGATCCGGAGAATTTGAAGCGCATCTCGCTGGCGCAAGGCTCGGTCGATATCGATTCACCGACGCTCGGCGGCGCGGGCGGGCTTTTGTCGCTGTCGCTGGACGATCCGAAGGCGCGTCCCGGCGCGCTCGTCGACCTGTCGCTCGGCAGCTACGCGGCGCGGCGCGGGTTCTTCCGGGTCGATAGCGGGACGATCGGCAACACCGGGCTGAAGGCGTTCCTGTCCTATTCGAACACCCGCGCGGACAATTGGCGCGGTGCCGGCTACGACACGCGCCAGCATATCGACGCGAAGATCCTGGGAGAATGGGGCGCCGGCAACCGTGCCAGTCTCGCGTTGTCGTATAACGATGCGAACTCGTCGAGCTATCCGAGCCCGACGCTCGCCGAGTGGACCGCACAGGGGCGCGGGTTCAACTATGACGCGCGTTACACGGCGGGGAACACGAACTACTGGCGCCTGTACCGCGCGCCGTTCCGCAACCTCTACGCCTCCGCGCCGGTGCATCTGGTGCTGAACGACCGGCTCGCGCTCGATACCACCACCTATCTCCAGTTCGGCTATGGCAACTCGCCCTATGGTACGCAGCTGACCACCGAAGGGAATTTCCTCGGCACCGAGGAACTGGCGCAACCGATCGCGCTGCCGGGAGCGGTCGACGGCGTGGCGACGGTGCTCGGCAATTATACCGGCGACCAGATGCGGACCGGCAACGTCAGCAAGCTGACCTTGAAGGCCGGTGCCCACACGCTCACCGCGGGGCTCTGGTTCGACTACGGCACCGATCGCGTGACGCAGTCGTACACCTCGGTCGACGCGGAAGGGCAGCCTACCGACCGCTGGGGCTATCGTTCGAAGGCGATCCGCACCGCCGACGGGCGACTGCTCGCCTATGAGAACCAGCGCACCGTCACCGTGACGAAGGGGTTCTTCCTCGCCGACAGCATCGCGCTTACGCCGAAGCTGACGGTCGACGCTGGCTTCAAGGGCGTGAACGTCCTGCGCAACGGCCGCAACTACCTGCCCGGTCCGCAGGACGAGGTGCGCAACGACAGCTTCGCCGCGCTCCCCCGCGCCGCGATCCACTACCGGCTGGACGATCGCCAGCAGGTGTTCGCCAACATCACCACCAATTTCCGCACGCCGAACGAGTTCACGCTCTACAACAGCTATTACGGCGGCGCGGTCGTCGTGCAGGGGACCGACGCGCTCAAGAACGAATATTCGGTCTCGCAGGAGATCGGGTATCGCTTCATCGGCGAGCAGCTCTCCGCCTCGGTGACCGGCTTCCACTACAAGTTCCGCAACCGCCAACTCGCCACGGTGATCGACCAGGGTGGCGCGCAGGTCAACGCGACGCTCAACGCCGGCGGCCAGACCTCGTACGGCGTCGATGCGGAGATCGACTACCGCCCGGCCGCGGGCGTAAGCCTCTACCTGTCCGGCGAATATCTGCGCGCACGGATCGACGACGATTTGCCGGTCGGTGCAGACTTCCTGCCGACCAGAGGCAAGCACGCCGTGTCCAGCCCGACCGTCCAGTTCGGCGCGGGCGGAATCTACGACGACGGCCGCTTCTTCGGCAGCGTCGCGTCGAAATATATCGGCCGGCAATATGCGAGCTTCATGAACGACGAACGCATCAAGGGCTATGCGACGCTCGACCTGTCGGTCGGCATGCACCTTGCGGACTGGCTCGACGGCAAGCGCACCGACCTGCGCGTCAACGCGATCAACGTCACCGATCCGCACGTCCTTGCCGGCGTCCAGTCGGTCAGCACCAACGCGCAGGACACGATTGGCCGCAACGGCACGGTCATCGCCGGCTCCGCACCCGCATATTACATCGGCAGCGGTGCCGCGGTCATGGCGACGATCTCGCGTGCGTTCTGAAGCGGTAGCGGACCCGGTGCGCGCGGCTACGCCGGAGGACCACCGCGTCCACGGCATGGGGACCGAGCTGGAAGCGCCGACCTGGCCCGCGATCACCGCCGGCGAAGCGGCCGCCGTGCTCGCGCGCTTCCCGGTGGCGGGGCGGATGACGGGGCTGCACTGGCATTCCCCGAGGCCATTCTCCGCCGCGACGCTGGTGCACACGACGCAGGGTATGGTCCTGCTCAAGCGGCATCACCACCGGGTTCGCACAGTCGAAGGTCTCGCCGAGGAACATGCGTTCATCGCGCATCTCGCCGGCGCTGGCGTGTCGGTGCCCGAAGTCCTGTGCTCGGACGACGGTGCGAGTGCCGTGGCGATCGGGGACTGGTCCTACGAACTGCACCGCCAGTCGGCGGGTGCGGACCTGTACCGCGATCGGCTGTCATGGACACCGTTCCTGTCGCGCGATCACGCCCATGCCGCCGGCGTGGCGCTCGCCGAGACGCATGTCGCGGCGCGCGGGTTCGATGCACCTGCGCGTCGGCCGCAACCCCTGGTCGCCAGCTTCCGCATCGTTTCGTCGACCGACCCGATCGCAGCAGCAAGCGCGTACGTCGCGGCGCATCCGGCGCTCGCCCGGTTCCTCGCGGATCGGCCGTGGCAGGCGCAGTTCACGCGGTTGCTGGAACGCGTGGACGATGGTCTGCCCGCGCTGCTGTCTGAACAGGCCGCGCTGTGGACACATAATGACTGGCATCCGTCCAATCTTCTCTGGACGACGGATGGCAGGGTGCGCACGGTGATCGACTTCGGTCTCGCCGATCGCACGACCGCGGTTCACGACATCGCAACCGCGATCGAGCGCACTGCGATCCGCTGGCTTGACCGCGGGCAGGGGACAGGCCCGACGATCGCCGATTCCGAGGCCGCACTGGCGCTGCTGGCCGGCTATGCAACGATCGCGCCGCTCGGGCGCGCCGACATCGCGGCGATCGTGCGCGTGTTGCCCGTCGTCCATCTCGAGTTTGCGCTGTCGGAAATCGAGTATTTTGCCGGGGTCGTGGGTGACGCGGCGTCCGCCAGGATGGCGTGGGACGACTATCTCATCGCGCACGCGGACTGGTTCTTCTCGCCGCACGGTCGCGAGTTCCTGCGCAGGATCGACGAGGCATGACATCGCTCGAGATCGTCGCCGTCGTCGTCAGTTTCGCCGGGATCTGGCTGACGGCGTCGCGACGCATGCTGTGCTGGCCGGTCAGCTTCGTCGCCTGCGCGCTTTACTTCAGGCTGTTCCTCGACGTCCGCCTGTACGCCGACATGGTGCTTCAGGCGTTGTTCGCGATCGCCATCCTGTATGGCTGGGTCGCCTGGGCACGAGGCAAGGACGAAACCGGCGATGTCGTCGTCAGATCGCTCAGGACGTCCCATGCGGTGATGGGGTTAGTGGCTGGCGCGACTGGCGCCGTGGCAATCGGATGGTTCACGAGCCGGTATACCAATGCCGCGCTCCCGTGGATGGATGCGGCACTTTCCAGCTTCAGCCTGGTCGCGCAATATTGGACGGCGCGGCGTCACGCGGCGAGCTGGTTGCTGTGGATCGCGGTGGATGTCGTGTATGTCGGGATGTTCGTGGCCAAGGGGTTGATGCCCACCGCGGGACTCTATGCCGCAATGGTCGCGCTGGCGATCATCGGGTACCGGCAGTGGCGACAGACCGTGGCCGATATCGATCAGGAGGGCATGTCGCCGCATCGCTGAACGATCGTCACGCGAGCATCCTCGAGCTTGGCGGCAAGGACGTAATCCTCACGGCGTTCTGCGAAATCCACCATTTCGGCCAGAGTGCCAGCCATCACGGTGAGGCGGTCGCGGTGTTCTGCCTGGGGCATGTTCAGTTCCATTTCCGGAAAACTGGCGACAAAAGTTCTATTTTGGTATCATCAGTTCCGGGACGTATGCTGTCAATGCGTCATCTGCGCATACGACGTGAAACGTCCCGGTTCCAAGACGAACGCCGTCAGCGATGAGTGCGCGCGGCCGCTTTCTGAGCGCGGGCCTGCTTGGCGTAATGATGATGCGCGACCACGCACCCTGCTGCTGCGCCCAGAACCGCGTGGCCCTTGCCGACGAAATGTCCACCGACACCGCCTGCGGCTGCACCGCGGATGCACCCCTTGGCCAGGACCGGCGACGTGGTCGCGATCAACAGCGGGAAGACGAGGAGTTGAACAAGACGCATACCGATTCCTTCAACAAATACTGGCACCGCACATACTTGCGACAGCGGTGCGCCGTTCCGTGAGAAATCGTTCATGTTGAAGAATGACGCGGGAATGGGCCGCGCGTCCGGGTCATCAGGGAGGTTTCGTCGAACTCCGGCGACCGAATGAACTTGAAGAGGCTCGGCAGGACCGAAGAGGCTCGCGTTAACGAGCAAATGGGCCGGAGTTTCGCTCCGGCCCACCCGACTTAGTTGCTGTCGGAATCGTCGCCGTCGTCGATCGCCAGGTACAGACCGCCGCCAACAGCCACTGCTGCCAGGGCGATGATGAGCAGGCCGCCGTCGCCAGCCTTGCTCTTCTTGATCGTCGGCGTGCCGGCGCGAACCGACTGCGAAACTGCGATGTTCGAGGTGGATGCCGAAGGAGCCGCGATTGCAGCAACTGGCGCCGCGATCAGCGCAAGACCGGCGGCCGTCATGGATAAGCACTTGATAAACATAGGTATCTCCAAACACACGTCACAATCGGAAAAGCGTTAACACGCGATCATGACAGAGATTTGGTGATTACCATCGATGGTCGAAAAGTGTCAAACCGCCGGGACAAGTTGTAGAGTAGGATCCTGCGCGCCAGACCCTTCCGACCTTGGCGTGAAATCTGGTCGCAGCACGCCCGCAATTGCAGGAAAACTCGATCTACCACCGGTGGAATCGCCGGTCGAAGTGTCGAAATCAGGCTTCATGCCATGCGGCCGCCACGCCTTGCGCTGGTCATCGGAATAGGACGGGCGCCGGTCGAACGCTGCTTTGTGCGTCCGCGGTACGAGGCCCTCGACCGCGCGACCAACAGAGATCGTCGCCACGGGATCACTGCGATGTATGGCTGTCGTCAACCAAGCACTGTGATATTCCCGGCGCTCGACCGCGTCAGCTCAATGGAAGGGTAATGGCACGCGCCATGATAGATGCGCAGGAGACGACGCAGGCATTGTTGGCCCGCCGCCGGCCGGGCGGTACGGTATGCCCGAGCGAAGTGGCGCGAGCGCTGGCGAACGCCGCCAGCACCGATGCGAGCGCGGTCGAATGGCGAAGCCTGATGCCGGTCGTCCACGCCGCCGTCGATCGACTGGTCGCGACCGGTCAGGTTCAGCTCAGTTGGAAGGGCGCCAGGCTCGCGTCGCGGGCAGGGCCGTATCGCATCGGCCGGGTGGCGCTCGACGATCCCGGCCAGGGCGTCCCCTAGCGATCGCGCAGGACCGTCACGGTTCACCCGGTACCGGTCGGGGCCGTATATCGGCCCCGACCAATCCGTTCAGGCGGCCTTTGCGGCCATCCGCGCGGCCAGCTTCTCTTGCTCGGTCCAGACTTTTCGCTCGCGCGGTGCCTTCGCCGGCTTGACCTGCTTGACCGGGCCGCCGCCCAGTACGGGTGCGCGCTTGGTCGAATGGCGCGCGATTTCGCAATGCCACTCGTGGTCGTCCTGGACGGTCAGGGTGCGGCCGATCTCGCGCTCCACGTCGTGCAGCCAGGCGCGTTGCTCGGCATCGCATAGCGTAATCGCGAAGCCGCTGCGGCCCGCACGCCCGGTGCGGCCGATCCGGTGGACATAGCTTTCCGGCAGGCTCGGCAGGTCGTGGTTGAAGACGTGGGTCACGGTGTCCACGTCGATGCCACGTGCTGCGATATCCGTGGCCACCAGCACCTGCACGGTCCCGGCGCGGAAGGCGTCGAGCGCGCGTTCGCGCTGGCCCTGGGACTTGTTGCCGTGCAGCGCCTCGGCAGTGATGCCGGCCTCGCCGATGAACGCGCAGACGTCGTTGGCAATGTTCTTCTGCAGCGTGAAGACGACTGCCTGGCCCATGTCGGGCGTCTTGAGCAATGCCAGCAGCGCCGCCTTCTTGTCGGCCGCATCGAGGAACATCACCGACTGGTCGATCCGGTCCACCGTGGTCGACGGCGGTGCGATCTCCACCTTCGCGGGATCGCGCAGCAGGCTTTCGGCAAGCGCGGCGATCGACTTCGGCATCGTTGCCGAGAACAGCAGCGTATGGCGGTCCTGCGGCAGGGTCGCGACGATCCGCTCGATCGGCTTGGCAAAGCCCATGTCGAGCATCTGGTCCGCTTCGTCCAGCACCAGCGCCTCGAGCTGCGAGAGGTCGCAAAGACCTTGTTCGACCAGGTCCAGCAGGCGGCCCGGCGCGGCGACGATGATGTCCACTCCCGCCTCGAGCGCCTTGACCTGATGGAACTGGCTGACGCCGCCGAAAATCGTCATCACGCTGGGCTTCACATGACGGCCGAAGCTCTCGAAACCGGCAGCGATCTGCGACACCAGTTCGCGGGTCGGCGCGAGGACCAGCACGCGGGCGCCACCCTTGGGTGCCGGGCGGGGGTTCGTAGCGAGGCGGTGCAGAAGCGGCAGCGCGAAGGCCGCGGTCTTGCCGGTGCCGGTCTGCGCCATGCCGAGCATGTCACGCCCCTGAAGCAGCATCGGAATCGACTGGGCCTGGATCGGCGTGGGGTTCGTATAGCCTTCCTCGGCGAGCGCCTGCAGCAACGAGGGCGCCAGCGAGAGATCGGCAAAGGTCATGGTCATGGTAACGCGGCGCCTCCAGCGCTGAGCGAGGCTGCGCCTGGTAGGGCTTAGCGTAGTGAGCGCGCGCTGGTAGGTTTTATGCTGCACTGCGTCAATGTGCAAATCCGGCGGGGCCGGCGTGAGCGCCAGCCCCCGTCCTCAGGTAGCGGTTAGCGGCGGCGCAATTCGACCATGACGACATCGTTTTCGCGCATCGGCAGGTCGACCCTAGCGCTGCCGTCGCGCGCCACGTGCACCGCCGTGACGGTAGCGGCATCCGTGGTAAGGCCCTGCAGCCGTCGCAACTCGGCGGCGGTCAGCGTGGCAGGGCGCCCCATGTCCAGGTACGCCGAATACGCGTCGTTCTGGCGAAAGCCGGTGCGGCGCACGCGCATCTGATAGGAGCCCGGCGTCAAGCCAGCCACATCCAGCGCGAGCGGGGCCGCCGAGCCCGGTTGACGCAGCTTCGTGAAGAACGGCCGGTTGCTGACCGATTGCTGCGGCAGCACGTTGCGCCACGCCAGCACCTGCAACGTTCCGTTCTTCAACGTCGCGATGCTCTGATCGTCCTTCGTCGGCAATTCCCGATCGCCCAGGTCGGCGAGATATTTGTACGCGAACCATCCCGCCTTGCGTACGCCCTGCGGGGTCATCAGGCCGAAGCCTCCCTCGAACGGTCGGGCCTGCGGGCCGGGCTCCTCGAACAAGTCGCTGTACGTCCAATAGCTCATGCCCTGCGCCAGTCCTTCGGTGCGGCGGAGCTTGGACAGGATATAGGCCGCGCTGAGATAATCGTCGTGGATCGGGTCTCGCGGATTGTAGCTGGTGCTCCATTCGCTGAAGAACAGCGGAAGCCCGGGGCGGCCCGCGGCCTCGATCTGCTCGCGCACCTTGCGAACGTCCTGAACAATGGCATCGGGATTGCGCGACAGCTTGTTGTCGCCTTCGCCTTTCTCGTCGAGGAAGCCACCTTCTACGCCGTACGTATGCGTGGTGATGAAATCGACCGGAGCGCGGGTCTTTTTGGCATAAGCGAGGAATTCGGGAACCCACGCGGCGCCTGCCGTCGAGGGGCCGCCGATCCGTAGCTGCGGGTCGATCGCCTTGATGGTCCGTGCGGTGCGGCCATAATAATCGAAATAGGCTTGCTGGTCCGCCTTTTCCCAGAAACCGTCGAGGTTCGGCTCGTTCCAGAATTCGAAGTACCAGCTGCGTACTTCCTGCATGCCGTACCGCGCGACGCAATGACGCACGAATGCATCCACCAACGCCACCCACTTGTCCGGCTGGGGATGAGACGTGTTGCCCTTCCAGTAGAAGATCGTCTGGTCGGATTGCTTCATCGCATCGGGCGTGAAGCCGAGTTCGACGAAGGGCTTGAGACCCATGCTGTGCAACTGGTCGTATAGATAGTCGATGCGGGACCAGTCATAGACCGGCTTGCCATCGATCTCGCGGTACACGCCGAGTTGGTCGGCGAAGATGTTGTGGAAGCGAATATAGCGGAATTGCAGTTCGCGCTGGGTGGTCCGCAATTGGCCGAGGCTATCGTTCCGGATAAGCGTGCCGGGGAAGTCTGAACCGATCGACTGCTCGGCCATCCGATCTCGCGGCCTGGTCTCGCCGCGCACGTCGATGCGAATGGGACTGGAGGCGGCGGCGGTGGCGGCGACCGTGGCGGTTTGCGCTACGGCCACGGTCGGCATCACGCTTGCCAGAGCCGAGGCTGCTGCCAGCACCGTGGCGATTCTTGCCTTTTGGAAATGCATGATGCGCCCTCAATCTGTGTCAGGGTTTACGATAGGCAGCGTGGCGGACAAGGTGTGTTCTCGGCTCTGGCCAAGACCGCGGCAGTGACGCTCGACGGCCTTGTACATCGCCGAACTGCGATCTTGGTCCGGTTGCCGGACTGGAGCGTACCGCCGTCTGCGTTCAGCGGTGCCGGGCTGCGGTATCGACGGCGTATCGGCGGCGGGTGTCGGCGAGCGATCGGCGGGCTTCTTCGACGGCAAGTTCTTCCGTCTTGAACAGCAGGTGATCCATCACGGCGGCCAAATGCGCGCGCATGGCGAGCCGCGCACCGTCGGCATCGCCGGCGCGCAACGCCTCGATTATCGAGGCATGCTCCTCGACGACCGGGCGGACCTTGGCGTCCCGAGCCTTGGCGTGGAGCAAGGCGCATTCCGGCGACGTGGATCGCAGGTGCCAGAGATCCTCGATCGTCCGCAGCACGCCAGCGTTGCGCGTGGCACCGGCGATGGTGAGGTGGAAGTCGCGGTCTGCCTCTTCGGTTACCTCCGACAGCAGGTTCTCGGCGGTCATCGCCTTGACCAGCGCGTCGAGCCGGTCGAGCTGATCGTCGGTGATGTGTAGCGCCGCGAGCGCCGCGGCCTCGCCCTCGAACAGCATTCGCGCTTCGGTCAGCTCGAACGCGGTGATCGCGAATCCGGGTTGTTCGCCTTGTCCCGGCAGGCGGGAGACATAGGCGCCCGAGCCGAGCCGGACCTCGATGAAGCCCTGAACTTCCAGAGCGATCAGCGCTTCGCGGACGGCCGGACGGCTGGCGCCGTACTCGATCGCCAACTCGCGCTCCGCGGGAAGGCGATCGCCGACCGCGAACGCACCCGAGTTCAGCTGCTCGAACAGCTTGCGTGCGATCCGCTGATACAATCGGTCGTTCGGCACGGACGAAGCAGCTTCCTTGAAGCTGCTATCGGGCTGCATGCGGTTAACCGTCGACGCTCGCACTGGAATTACCAACCTAGATCTGTTTCGTACGACACGTACGCTACTCCGGTCGCAATTCAAAGCTCCGAGGCGGGCGCCGGCAGCAACGGTCAGGCTGGGGCCGACCAGCCTCGAACCGCAGGCCGTGACGACGTTGCGGTCGACCAACGGGTCGGCGCTGATGGCGGTGACCTGGGCGATCGAGCGATGCCGCCATCCGGTACAAATGTCGGTGAACTAAGGCGCGCGCCGCGACGCTGCCGGTCGGACGCAAACCGTGCGGATGAATATCCTCGTCCAGCGGTGCCGCCGGATTCTTGCGGTCTGGTTAGGCCACCTAGTGGAATTGGTTTCTCGGGCCAATCGAACTGCTGAAGACCGGCGCAATATGTCGGATTTAAGAAACCATTCCGTTTGAACTGGCATCAGCATCGCGCGCGCGGCTTTTTTCGGCCGCTGGAATGTCATCGCATTCGATACTGGTAAGGCCGATATCTCCATGCTATCCCCCGGCCATAGGAGAGGCAAATGATGACTGACCGTTTATCGCGGCGGATCGTCGCAGGCACCTCGGTGGTCGGCGTTTCGGCTGCCTCCGCGTACGCGCAGGTGCGACGGGACGATAAGGCGCACGGTGTACGGTCCGGCCGGATGCCAGCGGTGGATTTGCCTTTTAACCAAGGGCATGTGCGGGCGCACCAGTCCTTGAACGGCAGAACGCCGGCCGGTCACGCGCGTGGCTTCTCCTGCTCCAGGCTGGATGCTGCCAGGCAGCAGGTGTCGATCGCCGAGACAATGCTGGTCGTGCGAGCCGACGGCCGCGTTCCGGCAGGTAAGGTTGCCACTATCGCCGGCGTGCTGACATTGACGAGTGAGTTGCTCGTCCATCGCGGATCAAACGGTCCGGTGCGGTCGACCGCGGTCGACTCCGGCTACGGCGGTATCGTCAATTTGGCTGGTTTCGGAACGACCGCGATTGCAGCGGCGCGTCAGGCCAGGATCGCCTTGGGCGCAGCCGTCGCAACTCCCTCGACCCGGCGCGGCGGGGTCGACGCCTGCCTTGCCCGCGGGAAGGTGGCCACGCCGATCAAGGCGGCCGTCAGCGCGCTCGACATCGCCTGCAAGGCGGAGGGGCCGGCGAGGGCGTCGACCCGTAGCACCTCGGTGGTGGTGCGCGGCGGCAAGGTCCGACCGGCGTTCGTTCGTGCAATGGGCGACGCGATCGTCTCGATGATCGCGATCGCGCGATGAGTAACGGCCGCCGAGGGTGGCGCGACATACCGCTCAGGTGGCGGCTGATCGGACTGGTCACGCTGGGCACGATCCTCAACTACCTCGCGCGGTCGACGCTATCGGTCGCGGCACCGCAGTTGAAGACCGAATTCGGCATGACGACGGAGGATTACAGCTGGGTCGTGCTGGCGTTCCAGGCGAGCTACACGGTGATGCAGACGGTTGCCGGCGGCGTGCTCGACGTGCTCGGCACGCGGCTCGGCTTCTTCCTGTTCGCGGTCGGCTGGGCGCTCGCCAACATGGCGCACGCGTTGGCGACCGGATGGCCGAGCCTGGCGCTGTTCCGCGCCCTGCTGGGCGCCAGCGAGGCGGCGGCGATCCCGGCCGGGGCCAAGACCGTGTCGGAATGGTTCCCTCCGCGCGAACGCCCGCTGGCGACCAGCGTGTTCCAGATGGGCACGAGCGTCGGCAACATGATCGCGCCGCCGCTGGTCGCGTTCTGTATCCTCGCCTGGAACTGGCAAGCGGCGTTCGTCGTCACCGGCGGGCTGAGCCTGGTATGGGCGGGCCTGTGGTATTGGAGCTATCGCAGCCCCGCGGATCATCCGGCGCTCACCACTGCCGACCGCGCATCAATGATCGCGGCGCGCGACGAGGATGTCGATGCCAAGCCGGCAACGCGCAAAGACCTGCTGAAAAGCCGCGCCTTCTGGGGAATCGCGGTACCGCGTTTCCTGGCCGAACCGGCGTGGCAGACGTTCAATTTCTTCATACCCCTGTATCTCGTCTCGGTGTGGAAACTCGATCTCAAGAGCATCGCGCTGTGGGCGTGGATGCCATTCCTCGCCGCCGATTTCGGCAGCCTGGCGGCCGGCATGCTGCCGGGCTGGCTGATGAAGCGCGGCGTGCCGCTGGTCGCGTCGCGCAAGATCACGATGACCGTCGGGGCGCTGTGCATGATTGGTCCCGCGTGTATCGGGCTGGCGGGATCGCCGGGCGTCGCGATCCTGCTGTTCTGCATCGGCGGCTTTGCCCACCAGATGCTGAGCGGTGCGTTGATCACCCTGTGCGCGGACATGTTCGACAGCCGTACCGTCGGCACCGCGAGCGGCATGGCGGGGACGTCGGCCTGGGTCGGCGGGATGCTGTTCACGCTGCTGATCGGGCAAAGCGCCGATGCGTGGGGATATGATCCGCTGTTCGCAGCGTTGGCGGCGCTCGATCTGCTGGCGGCGGGTGTTTTGTGGAGCCTGTTGCGCGCGACGCCGCGCATGGCTCGAGTTACTCGGGAAGGCAGATAAGCGTGTTGATGACACAGACTATGCGGTGGTTCGGGCCGAACGATCCGGTGCGACTCCGCGACATCCGCCAAGCCGGCGCGACCGGGGTGGTGACCGCGCTGCACGAGGTTCCCAACGGTGCGGTCTGGCCGCAGGATGCGATCGCCGCGCGCAAAGCGGAGATCCAGGCGGCAGGGCTTGATTGGACGGTGGTCGAAAGCCTGCCGGTCAACGAGGCGCTGAAGACCCGGTCGGGCGACTGGGACATGCTGATCGACCGGTATCGCCAGAGCCTGCGCAACCTTGCGGCGTGCGGCATCCGGGTCGTCACCTATAATTTCATGCCGCTGCTCGACTGGACGCGGACCGATCTCGCTTGGGAACTGCCCGATGGCGCCCGTGCGCTCCGCTTCGACCCGGTCGCGGTTGCCGCGTACGACCTGTTCATTCTGCGCCGCCCCGGTGCGTACGACGCGTACGACCTGGCGACGCAGGCGGCGGCCGAAGCGGGCTATGCGGCGATGGACGACGACGCACGCGCGACTCTCGAACGAACCATCATCGCCGGACTTCCGGGTAGCGAGGAAGGGTTCACCTCGCCGCAATTCCTCCGCGCGATTGAAGCCTATGCCGACGTCGATGCGGCGACGTTGCGCGACAATCATGTCGCGTTCCTCCAGGCGGTATGCCCGCTGGCGGACGAGCTCGGCGTGCAACTGGTGGTGCATCCCGACGACCCGCCGTTCCCGATCTTCGGCTTGCCCCGCGTGGTCAGCACCGAGGCGGACGTCGCCGATCTGTTCGCGCGCGTGCCCAACGCCTCGAACGGCCTGTGCCTGTGTACGGGTTCGTTCGGCGTGCGGGCGGACAACGACCTGCCGGGGATGGTCGACCGGCTGGGATCGCGGATCGGCTTCCTGCATCTGCGATCGGTGCAACGCGAGGCGGACGGCGCGTTTCACGAGGCCGAGCATCTGGGCGGGGATGCCCGGATGGCCGCGGTGATGACCGCGGTCCACCGCCTGTCGGTCCGCGAGGGGCGGAGCATTCCGATGCGACCCGATCACGGCCACCAGATGCTCGACGATCTGAACCGGACCACCAATCCGGGCTATTCGTTGCTGGGCCGGATGCGCGGGCTTGCCGAACTGCGTGGCCTCGAACGCGGCATCGCGCACGCTACAGGAG
Organism: Sphingomonas sp. OK281; assembly: GCF_900115295.1. Lineage (GTDB taxonomy): Bacteria > Pseudomonadota > Alphaproteobacteria > Sphingomonadales > Sphingomonadaceae > Sphingomonas. Next base: position 348,287 of record NZ_FOVZ01000001.1, read on the forward strand.
TTATGGCATGACCCGTCCGCTCCAGCTTCATCCCGACCGGCTGTTTCCCGCCGACCCGACGACGCGCGACATCGCGCGCGCGCTGTATGCGGAGATCGCCGACCTGCCGATCGTGAGCCCGCACGGGCACGTCGACCCGAACTGGTTCGCGGACGACCGCAACTGGACCGACGCGACGACGCTGTCGCTCGCGCCCGATCATTACCTGTTCCGCATGCTCTACAGCCAGGGGGTCGACCTCGACGCGCTGGCGATCCCGCGCCGCGCGGGCCTTCCGGCGACCGATCCCCGCGCGGCCTGGCGTACGCTGGCCGAACACTACCACCTGTTTCGCGGCACCCCGTCGCGGCTCTGGCTCGATCACGTCTTCGCGGAGGTATTCGGGTTCGACGTCGCGCTGGAAGCGGCCACTGCCGATCGGTATTTCGATGCGATCGGCGAGAAGCTCGCGACCGAGGCGTTCCGGCCGCGCGCGCTGTTCGACCGGTTCCGCATCGATTTCCTCGCGACCACCGAGGGCGCACACGACAGCCTCGATGCACACCACCGGATCCGGGCGAGCGGCTGGAACGGACGCGTCGTCACGACCTATCGCCCCGACGGCGTCATCGACGTTGAACACGAGCAGTTCGCGGGTGCGCTGAGCCGCTTCGGCGATCTGACCGGGGAAGACGTGCAAAGCTGGCAGGGCTATCTCGCCGCGCATGCCAAGCGTCGCGCCGACTTCCGTGCAGCGGGCGCCACCGCGACCGATCACGGTCATCCGACCGCCGCAACCGCGAACCTGTCGACACCCGAATGCGAAGCGCTGTTCGCGCGGATCGTCGGCGGCAGCTGGACTCCGGCGGACGCCGAACTGTTCCGCGCGCAGATGCTGACCGAGATGGCGGCGATGAGCGTCGAGGACGGCATGGTGATGCAGATCCATCCCGGCTCGGTCCGCAATCACAATGCCGGGCTGTTCGCGAGCCATGGTCGCGACAAGGGCGCCGATATCCCCGGTCGCACCGACTATGTCCATGCGCTGAAACCGCTGCTCGATCGGTTCGGGACCTCGACCGAGCTGTCGATCATTCTCTTCACGCTCGACGAGAGCGTCTATGCGCGTGAACTGGCGCCGCTCGCGGGCCATTATCCGTGCCTGAAGCTCGGGCCGAGCTGGTGGTTCCACGACAGCCCCGAGGGTATGCGGCGGTTCCGCGAGATGACGACAGAGACCGCGGGCTTCTACAATACGGTAGGCTTCAACGACGATACCCGCGCGTTCCTGTCGATCCCGGCGCGGCACGATGTCGCGCGGCGTGTCGATTGCGGCTTCCTGGCGCGTCTCGTCGCCGAGCACCGGCTGGAAGACTGGGAGGCGGCGGAGCTTGCGCATGAACTGACCAATGGCCTCGTGCGCAGGGCGTACCGGATATGAGGCTGTCGCGTGCCACGCGGTCGCATGTGTCGGCGGACGTCGGGCAGCCCGCCATCGGGGCGGATGGCGCGAGCCGCAGGGTGCGGCGGATCGTCCATCTGGGTCTCGGCGCGTTCCACCGTGCGCATCAGGCGGTCTATACGCAGGACGCGGTGACGCCCGACGACGACTGGCGGATCACCGGCGTATCGCTGCGGTCGCCGCAAGTGCGCGACATGCTCGCGCCGCAGGATGGGCTGTACACCGTGACCGAGCGATCGAACGGCACCACGGCGACCCGCCTGATCTCGGTCATCGACACGGTGCTGGTCGCGGCCGAGAACCCGGCGGCGGTGATCGACGCGCTCGCGGCGCACGACACCCACGTCGTGACGCTGACGGTCACCGAGAAAGGCTATTATCGCCATCCCGCGACGGGGCGGCTGCTGATCGACGATCCGGCGATCGCGCATGATCTGGGCGACGGCGTGCCGCGGACGATCTACGGCTATCTCGCCGCGGCGCTCGAGCGCCGCCGCGCGACCGGCGCGGGGGGGCTGACTCTGGTCTCGTGCGACAATCTTTCGGGCAACGGCACGCTGCTGATGCGCCTGCTGGGCGAATTCCTCGGACACCGCGATGCCGCGCTTGCCGGCTGGACCCGCGACCATGTCGCCGCGCCCGACACGATGGTCGACCGGATCGTGCCCGCCGCGACGCCGGCGAACCGCGCGACGATCGCAGCGGCGATCGGCGTCGACGATGCCGCGGCGCTTCTCACTGAGCCGTTTCGGCAATGGGTGATCGAGGACCGCTTTGCCGGCCCCCGGCCACGTTGGGAGATCGCGGGCGCGCAGATCGTGCAGGACGTCGCGCCCTTCGAACTGGCGAAGCTGCGGCTGTTGAACGCAAGCCATTCGACGCTTGCCTATGCCGGTCTTCAGCTCGGTCACGCGTTCGTCCACGAGGCGGTCGCGGATCCAGACCTGCGCGCATTCGTCCTGGCGCAGATGACGGAGGAGGCGGTGCCGAGCCTGCGCCCCGCGCCGGGCCTCGATCCGACGGCGTACATCGCCGCGCTGCTCGACCGGTTCGCCAATGCGGACCTCCACCACCGGCTCGATCAGATCGCGGTGGACGGTTCGCAGAAGCTTCCGCAGCGCTGGATCGCGACCATCGAAGCGCGACTGGAGCGGGGCCTCGACAGCCCGCGGCACGTGATGAGCCTTGCGGCCTGGATCGCGTACACCGCCGACGCGCCGGACATCGCCGACGATCCGATGGCGGCGCGCTATGCAGCGATCTGGGCGGCGATCCAGGCGGCGATCCGGGCGGGAGCGGGGGGCGATCCGGGCGAGGTGGTCGACCGGTTCGTCGGCGAACTCGGCATCCTGTCTCCCGTGGTGCGCGACGATCGCGCTACCGTGACGGTTCTCGCCGAGGCGGTCGCGCTCTGGCAGACCGATGGTCCGCGCGCCGCGCTGCGCGCCGCGATCCAGGAGCCCGCGCGATGACCGATACGCTACTCTGCTTCGGCGAGATGCTGTTGCGTCTTGCCGCACCCGACCGCGGCCACCTGTTCCAGGACGCCAGGCTCGATGCGCATTTCGGCGGTGCGGAGGCCAATGTCGCGGTCGCGCTGGCCCGGATCGGCGCACCCGCCGCGCTCATCACCACCTTGCCGCACGGGCCGCTCGGCGACGCTGCGCTCGAGACCGTCCGTGCAGCCGGCGTCGACGTGTCTAGGGTCCAGCGCGCGGACGGCCGGCTCGGCCTCTATTTCCTGTCGCCGCCTAGCGGCGCGCGCGGCGCGCACATCGTCTACGACCGGCTGGACAGCAGTTTCGCCGTCACTCCGTCCGAGGCCTATGACTGGCCGGCGTTGCTCGACGGGGTGTCCTGGCTGCATCTGTCGGGGATCATTCCGGCGATCGGCCCGGCCGCCGCGCGGCTGTCGCTCGACGCGATCGTCGCGGCCCGGGCGGCGGGCGTCAAGGTCTCGTTCGACGGCAATTTCAGGGCGAGCATGTGGGCGCGCTGGTGCCCCGATCCACAGCCGATCCTGCTCGAGCACGTCGCGAGCGCGGACCTGCTGTTCGGCAACCATCGCGACATCGCGCTGTTGCTCGGCGAGCCGTTCTCGGGAGACACGCCGGCGACGCGACGCGCGGCTTGCGAGGCGGCCTTCGCCCGGTTCCCGCAGCTCGGTTGGATCGCCTCGACGGCGCGCCAGGTCGTGGATGCCGATACGCACCGGCTGTCCGCGCGGGTCGATCGACGCAAGGAATGGTTCGAGACCGAGACGATCGCGGTGACCCAGATCGTCGACCGGATCGGCACGGGGGATGCCTTTGCCGCGGGGGTGCTGTCGTGCCTCGAGGACGGCTGTTCCGCCGCGGCCGAACGAGGGTTGGGGCTTGCCGCTCTCAAACATGCGACCGCGGGTGATCAGAGCAGGACCACCTCGACCGATCTCGCGGCGTTCACCGGGATGCCGTCAGATGTTCGCCGGTAACGGGGCCGGGTGACGGGAGCGGGAGCACTTTCGATGTCGCCGAACGCTGACGAGTACCGCGACCAAGCCAAGGGCGGATGCGGCCGCGCCGGCTAGCGCCACGGCGGGATAGCCGAAGCCGGTCGCGATGACTGCGCCGCCGACCGCCGCGCCGATCGCGTTGCCGAGGTTGAACGCGCCGATGTTCATCGCCGAGGCGAGGTTGGGCGCGTCCGAAGCCGCATGCATCACGCGGATCTGCAGCGGCGGGACGAGTGCGAAGCTGGCGATGCCCCACAAGAAGATCAGGATCGCCGTCGGCACCGCATGGGACATGAGCACCCCGAACGCGACGAGGATTGCCGTGAGCGACGCGAGCGTCACGATGAGGGTCCGGTCTACGGATCGGTCGGCGAAGCGACCGCCGAGCCAGTTGCCGACGGTCAGCCCCATGCCATAGGTCACCAGCATCGCGGTGACGTAACCGAGCGAGGCATGCGTCGCCTCGCGCAGGATCGGCGTGATGTACGTGAATACGGTGAACATCGCGCTCGAGCCGATGACGGTCAGGCCGAGCGCGCCGAGCACGGGCGCTCGCGCCAATACGCGCAGTTCGGCCACCGCATCGCCGCTCTTTGGCGCCGGCAGTACCGGCAGGGTCAGGCGCAGTGCCGCCATCGTCGCGAGACCGAGCGCTGCGATACCCCAGAACGAGGCCCGCCATCCGAGATGGTCGCCCGCCCAGGTCGCGAGTGGTACGCCGACGACGTTGGCGATTGTCAGGCCCATAAACATCGCGGCAACCGCACCCGCGCGCCGCTCGACCGGTACGAGACTTGCGGCGACGATCGAGCCGACGCCGAAGAACGCGCCATGATTGAGCGAGGTCAGGATGCGTGCGGCCATCAGCATGCCGTACCCGCTCGAGACCGCCGCCAGCAGATTGCCGATCGTGAAGATGCCGGCCAGCGCGATCAGCAACGTCCGCCGCGGCACCCGGCCGGTCGTCAGCGTCATCAGCGGCGCCCCCAGCACGACGCCCAGGGCATAGGCACTGATCAGCAGGCCGGCGGTCGGGATCGACACGCCGAGATCGGTTGCGATGACGGGCAGGAGTCCCATCGGTGCGAACTCGGTCACGCCGATACCGAACGCGCCGATGGACAGGGCCAACAGGCCGGGATTGAGCTTCATCGTGTCGATTTCCTTGGACGAGCGCGGGGTTCAGGCGGATAAAAGCCCCCTGCCGGCGGTAGGGCGTATGCGGATAGGACGGCAGCACGGCGCTGACCGCATCAAGCACGGCGACCTGCGCCGCGGACAATGCCCCCGCCGATCGTGCCGAGATGCTCGCGAAGTCGTGCTTCGTTGCGCGCACCGGCGACGACCGACGCGACGGTCGCGCGCCCCAACAGCCGGGCGATCGCGGCTTGCCGCGCGCTGCTGCACGTTTCCGCTGCGACTTCTTCGAGCGCGTCGATGACGCGGTACGACGGCTCGCGATCGACGGGAGGCGCGAACCGTTTGGTGTCATAAGGGCGGCTGCCTTTGGGGATCGCCCGGTTCCGTCCGAACTTTCTGGCCGGCCGACCCCCGCCGAGCCGGCGACATACCAGCGCGCCGACACCATGATCAGCTCCGACCGGCATCAGATCGTCGCAGTGCCGAAGCCGGGGGCGGGCACGCGCAGGCGAGATGATTCTATTCGGCGATAATCCATATTCGTACTCCTGCTTGCTCTGTAGATGCATAGATGGACTGTAGGACGACGACTTATTAGTCGCCGGCGGCGCGAAGGATTTGTGACATGGATGCAAAGACGGGGTTTGGTGCCGATCGCGCTCGTGCCCTCGAGATGTTTGCGGCCGTGATGCGCGAAGGCAGTTTTTCAGGCGCCGGCCGCGTGCTCGGGTTGACCCCATCGGCCGTCGCCCGGTCGATCGATCGGATCGAGGCACGCCTGGGCGTTCGGCTGCTGCTTCGCTCGACTCGCGCGCTGACGCCTACTGCGGAGGGAGAAGCCTATCTCCGGACCGCGCGCCGAATCCTTGCCGATCTCGACGACGCCGAGCAACAGATCGCCGATCAGGGCGCGCCGCGCGGACGGCTGCGGGTCAGCGCTGCGCTCTCCCATGGGCGGCTCTGCATCGTGCCGCTGCTGGGCGCGTTCGCACAACTATATCCGCATATCCTGATCGACTTCGCCCTGACCGATGTCATCGTCGATGTCGCGGCGGGGCAGGCGGACGTCGCGATCCGGTTCGGCCCCTTGGGCGACAGCATGCTCACGGCGCGCAAGCTGGGCGAAAGCCGGCGCATGATCGTGGCTGCTCCGGACTATCTCGCGCGCCATGGTACACCGGCGCGTCCTGAAGATCTGCATGGCCACAACTGCCTCAACTTCAACTTCCGCCGCGTCGAGCCGGTTTGGCCGTTTCGCGTCGATGGCAGGGACATGGCGCTGTCGGTGAAAGGCTCGATCGAAGCGAACAACGGCGAAACGCTGGGCCAGCTTGCCGCCGCTGGGGTCGGTATAGCGCGCGTGGGTACGTTCAGCGTGGTCGACGACGTCGCTTCTGGCCGGCTCGTGCCGATACTGGAGGACATGAATCCTGGCGATGTCGAACTGATCCACGCGGTGTTCGTCGGGGGCGCGAACACCCCCGCCCGCGTGCGCGCCTTCGTGGATTTTCTCGCGGCGCGTTTGGCGGACGCGAAGACGATTGCGCGCTAAACCGGGCACAGGATCGCCTGGACGCGTGTCCGGTTTGCAGCATCAGACCGCTGCCCTTTCGCGACGATAGGCGAAGGCCAGAGTGCCGAACAACACGACTGCGCCGGCCAAAGCGAGCGGCGCGTAGAGCCCGACATGCACGAGCAGTGCGGCGCCCAGCGCCGCACCTGCGAAGATTGCGATGACCGCGCCGACGCGTCGCCTCCAGTTCGTATCCGCCCCGCCAGCGGCGCGCGAGTCGGCGCCAAGCCCCGTGAGCGTCAACGTCAGTACCGTCGTCGTGAGGTCCGCCACCTTGAGTTGCCGGATGGTGGCGTTGCGATAGCCCATCGCTATCCCGGTAAGACCGATGATCAGATAGAGCCGTGCCTCGGGTGACTGGGTGGCCACGTCGAAGCCGAGCGCCAGGAACGCCGCGGCCCAGAGCAATGCCGTTTCGACGACGGCCGAGGCCAGGAGCCAGCGCCGCTCCGATCCTCCCGCGTGGACCTTGCCGGTCCGCCCTCCCACGAGGGCCCCGACCATGAAGCTCGCCAGCGCGGCCACGAAGGGCAGTATCCTGAACCCGGGGGCGCCCGACGCGGCGAAGCCGAGGAAAACGACGTTCCCGGTCATGTTGGCGGTGAAGACCTTGCCTAGGCCGAGCACGCTCGCCGCGTCGACGAGGCCCGTCGTGACGGACAGCAGGAGCAGGAGCGGTACGCGGGGGTCGGTGGGTGTATCGGTGGTGGCCATGTCGATCTCCAGGATCCGTGGTCGTGCTTGGACGAAGGGTTTGGTCAGAACCGGAAATTGCTTTCGAGACCGAGCAGGGCGATCGTCCGGCCCGACCCCGTGTCGTCGATGAAGCGGCCGGCGTCGAAGGCGGACAGCGATGTCGAGAGTTCGAGTTCCGGCGTCGCCTGCCATGCCAGCGTCGCCTCGACCTCCTTGCCGATGAAGCGTGCCCTGGACGTGCCCGGCGCGCGGAGGAGATTGCCGGGCACGTCGTACACGCCATCGGCACGCGCGTATCGCCAATATGCCATGCCGCTGAGGCTGGTGGAGACGCCCGGCGCCAGGGTCATCGCCAAGCGCGGGTTCAGGCTGACGATGTTCGAGGGGCCGACCGGCGACAGCTCGCCGAAATATTTGCCTTTCGGAAACAGGGCATTGAACGTGCCGAGCGTATGGTCACCGCGGCGGCGGTCGCCGCTGACGATGTTGAACCGCATCACGGCATCCGGCGCAAACCGCGCGTCCGGGAAGGTCCTTCCGACTTCGGTGCCGAGCGTCCATGCGCCGATCCGAGTGCCGGCAAAGCGCCCGAACTGCGCGACGGCCTCGATATTCCAGTGCCAATTGCCGGCGGTTCCGAACGATCGCGCGCCGATGCTGTGACGAAGCTCGCGAGCGACGAGTCCGCCGAAAGCGGCTCGGGTGTTTCGGTAACCGAGATAGTAGATGTCGAGGCCGGCAAGCGTCGCATAGGCGCCCCAGAGCGACTTGCTGCGAGAGCGCACGTCGTCGAACGACCTCAGGCCGGGCTGTACCGGACGCACCGCCAGCAAGCTGACGGTTGCCGCCCCGATCCGGACAATGCCGCGCGCACCGTCGAAGGCCAGCGGTACGTTCGGGCCGTAGCGCGTGCCGACGAGGCGTTCGGTCCCGAGCGAGAGCATCTGCCGGCCGGCGCGCAAGGTCACCGGGCCCGTTTCGATCTCCGCAAAGCCCTGGAGCAGGTCCACGCGGGTCTGATCGACGGGGCCGGCGGAGGGCATGACGCCTGCCGCATAGGCGACGATCGGCTGCACGAATGCGCGCGCCTTTCCGACATGCAGGTCGGCGTAGGGCATGACGCGCGCCCAGAGGTATCCGTCGTCGGGCGCATCCGCGTCGCCCCACAGATTGTCCCGGTACTTTTCGTTGCGCAGGCGAAATTCGATGCCGGTGGTGAGATAGGCTTCGTTGGCGATCGGAATGTATTTGAAGGGTCCGGTCCAATGCTCCTTCCGTTCGGCTGGATCTCCGAGCGTCGTCCAGTCCTCGTCGTAGCGCGTGACGGTCAGCGTCGGCGGCTGCCACGCCTCGGTCTGCGCTGCTGCGGGGGCGGCCGACGCTAATCCCAGCAGCAAGACCCTACGCACGTCTCGCTTCCATCTCCGCGACCATGGCCGCGAGGACGAACCCGCCGATGAGGCCGAGATGCTCGAAGAAAGCGTTCGTGGCCATGAAACGCACCTGGCCGGCGGGCATCGCCCAGAACGCGTTGGCCGTGATGGCCGCGAACAGCGTGAAGACGCCGAGCATGCCTGCGCCGAGCCAGACCAACCGCCCCGACAGGATCAGCAGCGGGCTGACGATCTCGATCGCGATCGTCAGCGCCGCCCACAGGGCGGGCGGGTGCATGCCAAAATGCGCCTGTTCGGCTATCGCGGCGGTCCAGTCGCTCGCCTTGACGATCCCGCCGAGCAGATAGGCCCCGACGAGGGCGAGGCGGGCGAGGAAGCCGGTCCAGCGCCAGTCGAGAATGGCTCCGACGAAACGCGGCGTGCGCGGCGTGGTCATCGTGTGATCGGCGAATGGGTCTCAGCGATGTAGCCGCCGGGGAAGCGAACGATCGCCGACTGCCGGTCGCTTTCGGCATGCGGCTCGACCAGCGTTTCGACGCCGACCGCTTTCGCCTTGGCCAGCGTGGCTTGAAGGCTGCCCACCTCATAGCCGGTCACGTCGCGGCCATAGGGCCAGGGAAGCTGGTTGTCGGAGACCATCACGGCCGTCGTGCCGTAGCCGGACGCGACGCGGATGCGGCGATAGTGCGTGCCCGGCCGGCCGATGTCACTGCCATCCGCCGCCTTGTCATCGGCAACGACCTTGCCGTGCGCGAAACCAGTCCAGCTCTTGACGAAGGCGTCCGCGGCGTCGGGCGTGAGGTAGACGCGGTTCTCGGGCACGGTGGTCAGCGCGGGATAGTTTGGCTTGGCGTTGTGCCAGTAGATCTGCATGCCGACCCCGCCCGGCCATTGGACGACCGCATCGCGCCCGATCGGATCGGGGAAGGTCGCGATCGTTCGCGTCGCGCCGTGGCTGACGGCGGATGCGACCGCCGCGTCGATGTCGGTGACGAGATAGCCGTTGCGTTCGCTGCCGAATGGGAACGGGATCGGCGTGGTGAAGCCGAATACCGAGATCGATCCGGCGGGGGTGAGCACGAGTTGCGAGAAGGTCTTGCTGGTCGTCGGCGTGACCTGGAACGCGCCTTTCTTCGTGCTCGTGCCGCCGAACGTCGCGGTCAGGCTGGCGACGAAGCGGTCGAAGTCCTCCGGCGCGACGTAGACGTGGGTCGTGTCGTATTGCGGGCCGACCGAATAATCGGCGGTCGCCGGAGCGTCGTGGGCAAAGCCAGGCGCTGATGGCGAAAGGCCGAGCAACGCTACGGCGATAAGCACGTTCGTACGGGTCATTCTCAGTCTCCCCATCATGTCAGACCGCCCAGCAGCCGCAGCCGAACGAGCCCCAGAAGCTCTGCACGTCGGCTACCGGCAGATCGCGGCCGAGGGCGGCAGCATGGTCGTGGCCGTGCACCGAGCAGCCGCTCGCGCAGCCGCACGCGGCGGCGAGTTTCGCCGAGGCTTCGGGCGTGCGGTGGTAGCCGCCGAACGTCGCGACGGGAGACCAGTCGGGCATAGGCTTGGGCAGCGATGGGGCGAGCGGGGCGTAATCGCCCTCGCCGAACACGACCTTGCCGCCGAGTAGCGTCAGGACGGACCGCAGATGCGGGATGTCGGCTTCGGGAACGGTCAGGTAATCGCCCGACAGCACGGCGAGATCGGCGAGTTGCCCGGCCTTGATCCGGCCCTTCTTGCCGACCTCGTTCGAGAACCAGCTGTTCTCGTGCGTCCACATCGCCAGCGCCTTCTCGCGGCTGACGCGGTTGGCGCCGGAATAGAGGCCGAGGCCGCCGACGGTCCTGCCGGTCACCAGCCAGTTGAGCGACACCCAAGGGTTGTAGCTGGCCACCCGCGTCGCGTCGGTGCCGGCGCCGACATGGATCCCGGCGGCGAGCATCTTGGCGATCGGCGGCGTGCGCTCGGCCGCCTTGGCACCGTAGCGTTCGACGAAATATTCGCCCTGATATGCCATGCGGTGCTGGACCGCGATGCCACCGCCGAGCGCTGCGATCCGATCGATGTTGCCGTCGGTGATCGTCTCGGCGTGATCGAAGAACCAGTTGATCCCGTCGAACGGAATATCCTTGGCGACTTTCTCGTACACGTCGAGCGCGCGGCCGATCGTCTGATCGTAGGTCGCGTGCAGGCGCCACGGCCATTTATGCTCCGCCAGCAGCCGGATGACGGGTTCGAGGTCGCCTTCCATGCTGGGGGGCATGTCGGGGCGCTCGACGCGGAAATCCTCAAAGTCGGCGGCGGAATAGACCAGCATCTCGCCGGCGCCGTTGTGGCGATATGTATCGTCGCCCTGGCCCGGTTTGACCTGCTTCACCCACCCCTGAAAGTCGGCGAGTTCCTCTTTCGGCTTTTGCGTGAACAGGTTGTAGCTGATGCGCAGCGTCAGTTGGTCGTCGGCGTGAAGCTTCTCGATGATCTCGTAGTCGTCGGGATAGTTCTGGAAGCCGCCGCCCGCATCGATCACGCCGGTGACGCCGAGGCTGTTCATCTCGCGCATGAAGTGGCGGGTGGAATTGAGCTGGTACTCCGGTGGGAGCTTCGGCCCCTTGGCGAGCGTCGAATACAGGATCGTTGCATTGGGGTGCGCGAGCAGCAGCCCGGTCGGGTTGCCCGCCGCATCGCGGACGATCTCACCGCCGGGCGGATTGGGCGTGTCCTTGGTGTAGCCGACGACGCGCAGGGCCGCGGCGTTCAACAGCGCGCGGTCGTAGAGGTGCAGGATGAACACCGGCGTATCGGGCGCGACCGCGTTCAGTTCGGCGATCGTCGGCAGGCGCTTTTCGGCGAACTGGTGCTCGGTGAAGCCGCCGACGACGCGCACCCATTGCGGGGCGGGGGTGTTGTCGACTTGGCGCTTGAGCATCGCCATCGCGTCGGCAAGGCTCGGCACGCCATCCCAGCGGAGTTCGAGGTTGTAGTTCAGGCCGCCGCGGATGATGTGCATATGGCTGTCGATCAGGCCGGGGATGACCCGCCGGCCGCCTGCGTCGATCACGGTCGCGGCGGGGGCGGCGGCGCGGACTTCGGCTTCCGAGCCTACCGCGAGGAACGTGCCGTCGCGGATCGCCACGGCCTGCGCCTCCGGGTTCTCGCGGTCGAGCGTCGTCACCTTGGCGTTGACGAGGATCAGGTCGGACATGATGGGGCTCCGGTTGCCGGCGAGCAGCGGGGCGAGCGTCGCCGCCGCCCCGCCGAGGATGGTCGTGCGGCGGTCGATGCTCACGCTGCGCCGTCGTGGTGGTGGTGGCCGGGCAGCATCCCGAACACGTGATCGGTGCAGGCCGCCCGGATCGCGGCGGCCTTGTCGCGGCTTGCCCACAGGCTTTTCGCGAGCGGCACCGCCTGCTCGCCGAGCAATATCCCGGCGAGCCCGATCAGCGCGATCGTCGGCGGGGCCGGCGACCGTACCTTCAGCAGCGCATAGATCACGCCGACGAACAGGCCGGCGGCGAGCGAGATCAGGTACGGCCGCACGGGATCAATGCCCGCCTTCGGACGTGCCGAACATCGTCTTGGCGTAGGTGACGCCGAGCCCGTAGGCACCGCCCCATTTCTTCGCGATCGCGGTGGTCGAATCGTAGGTTTCGGTGCGTGCCCAGTCGCGTTGCAGTTCGAGCAGATACTGGAGCGACGTCATCGGCCTGGCGCCAAGCTGGATCATCCGCTGGACCGCGCGCTCATGCGCCTCGATCGAGATGTCGCCGCATGCATCGGCGATGAAATAGCAGTCGAAACCCTGGTCGATTGCCGAGGCGACGGGGCCGACGATGCACACCCCGGTCCACAGCCCTGCGAACACGATCCGCGTCTTGCCGATACGGTTGACCTCGTCGATCACGGCCTGGTCTTCCCACGTGTTCATCGAGGTGCGGTCCAGCATCGCCTGACCGGGAAACGCCTCCGTGATGTCGTCGAACATCGGCCCCGAAAAGCTGTCGACTGCGACGGTGGTGAGGATCGTCGGCACGGCGAACGACTTTGCCGCGCGGCTGATGAGCGCGGCATTGTTGCGCAGCAATTCGGTCGAGATCGACTTGGTCGCGAACGCCATCTGCGACTGGAAGTCGATCAGGACGAGCAGATGATCGGTCGGTGAAAGCAGCGACGCGCCGGGCGTTGTGGTGGCGGTGATGGTCATGGTCGGTCTCCCAGAGGTAAGATGCGTGATGGCGGCTGTTGCCAGGTGCGGCGCCAGACGAACGGGGTCACGCCGACCACGCGGCGGAACAGCCGAGTCAAATGTGCCTGGTCGGTCAGCCCGCAGGCATAGGCGATCCGGCTGAGCGTCTCGTCGGTCCGCAGCATCAGCGTCTGCGCGCGATGCACGCGTTGCCGGATCAGGAATGCGTGCGGGGTCTCGCCCGTCGTCACCTTGAAGGCGCGACAGAAATGCCCGGTGCTGAGCCGTGCGACTTCGGCCAGCGCGTCGACGCCGATCGTCGATCCCAGCGCCCGTTCGATATGCTGGACGACGCCGCGCAACTGCCACGCGGCGAGTCCGCCCTTCGCCGGTGCGGTCGTCTCGATCGGCGGAAGATCGTCCTCGACGAACATCGCCGCGAGCCGCTCCAGGTAATGCCGTGCGACGTGTGGATTGTGATCGAGCGTGCTGACCGCGTTGGCCAGCAGGCTCGCGGCAACGGACGGTGCGAACGCGCGGGGCAGGGCGGTGGCCCCCGGGGCAGTGTGCAGCATCGCCTGTTCTCCCTCGCAACCTGTGAGGAGGACCATAACGGATGGGTATCGATCGACTGCGCCCCGGCCGGGGTGGCGATCGCCCCCTCTTTAGTGGGGCCCGAAACAGCCCTGGATCAGAGTTCGATGATCCCGCGCTTGGCCGCGATGGTCACCGCGTGCGTGCGATCCGAAGCGCCGAGTTTCGAGAAGATCAGCTTCATGTGGCCTTTTACGGTTTCTTCCGTCACGGCCAGCCGGGCAGCGATCTGCTTGTTGGAATTGCCCGACGCGGCGAGCGACAACACGCCGATCTCTCGCTCGGTCAGCGCATCCTCGATGACGTGAAAGGCGATGCTCGACGCCACCTGCGCGTTGAGATGCTTGCCGCCGGCATGGACCGAGCGGATCGTGTCGAGCAGTTCCTTGCGCAGCGTGTTCTTGAGCAGATAGCCGGCGGCCCCGGCGCGCAACGCCCGCAACGCCTGCGCATCGCCGGAATAGGTCGTCAGCACGATGATCCGCGCCTGCGGCCAGTGGCTGCGCATCGCGGCGATCGTGTCGACGCCGCCGATCCCCGGCATCTGCAGGTCCATCAGGACGATGTCGGGGAGATGCGTCGGGTACAGCGCCAGCGCCTGTTCGCCGGTCTCGGCCTCCGCGACGAGCGCGAGATCCGTCTGCGTCTCGATCACGGCTCTCACCCCCTCGCGGAGGAAAGGATGATCGTCGACGATCATGATGCGGATCTGCGGCGATGACGACACGGCGAACTCACGGGGTTGGGGACTGCGAAGCGGAAACCCTGCGCCGGGTCCGACGGACATGGCAAGCCGCCGATCCATCAGCGCGCGGCCAGCCGGTCGAAGGCATCGCGGAAGACGTCTGCCGCCGCTTCGAACCGCGCGGCACCGACGCAGAACAGCCAGCGCGACAAGGCTCCGGACCGATCGTCGCCCTGTTCACCCCGAAGATCGTCGCGTCGACCGCCGGGCAGCGCATCGAACAACCCCTCCAGCATCGCTTCCGGTGTTCCGTCGAGACCGTCGGGCGCGAGGCCGCTGTCGAGCAGGCTTGGCGCGAACGCGGCGGACGAGGCATCGAGGCGGATGACTTCGCGCGCTGCCGTCGCGACCGCCTGCCGCATCACGGCGGGCGTCCAGGCCGCCGGGTTGCCGAGTCCGATCGCGAGGACGGTCGCCGCATGGATCGGTCTCGCCGGCGCCGACAGCGTCAGGACGTCGCCCGGCTCGGCGCGGAATATGCCGTCGGCGCGCAGCCGCGTGATCGCGCCGCCCAGCGCCGCATCGAGGTTTCCCAAGCCGCCGCCGGGCGTGTTCCGTCCGATCTCGCAAGAGAAGACGCCGGCGATCGCCACCGACACCTCCGCACTCACCGCATCGCGCGGCGCGACATCGATGCGAACGCGCCCCCATGTCCCGATCGTCACCGCGTCGTCTGCACGGCCATCCATCGGCAACATTCCCGTCTCCCATTGATCCGATCCGGGACCTTCGTGCCAGCATAACACCCTGTCACCGAAGGATCGTGGACAGGGCTGACCGAATTTGGACAATCGTGCGGTTGCGGCGAAACATTCGGTGCAGGCGCGTGTGTGTCGTCGCGACCCTTGCTTTTGTTCGTTTCGACGGCGTAACGTACGTTATCGTTGCTGGGTTGGACATCGTCATACTATCCGTACGATCTGACTATCCGCGCACGCTTTGGCGACAGGCAACCGTCCGCGTGCTGGCGGCATTCGTCTGTCTCCTGACATTGGCAACCGGCGCATCGGCCGTCGATTCCACGCGGACGATCGCCCAGATGCGCCATTCGCGCTGGACGTTGGGCGACGGTGCGCCCGGCAACATCCGTGCGATCGCGCAGGGACGGGACGGTTATCTGTGGCTCGGCACCGCAACCGGACTCTACCGGTTCGATGGAATCATTTTCGAGCGCATCGTCCCCGTCGACGAGGATCGGTACCGCTCGCCCCAGATTACTGCGTTGCTGGCGGCCCGCAACGGCGACATCTGGGTCGGCTATGACTTTGGCGGCGTCGCGGTGTTCCGCGGCGGCGTCCTCAAGGGTGCCAACCCGTCGCCGCCCGTCGGTGGCGTCAACCGCATCGTCGAAGGGCAGGACGGCGCCATCTGGTTCGAGGTCGAATCGAAGGGCAAGCTCGTGCTCAACCGATTATCGCAGAGGCGCTGGTCTCGCTTCGGGGTCGGGCAGGGCGTACCGGAAACCGCGATCGGCGATGTCCTGAGTACGTCCGCGGGGATCTATGTGTCCGCGCGTCCGCGGATGCTGCTGCTGAAACCCGGGGCTACCCGGTTCATCGACACCGGGATACCGATCGACACCTATACCGCGCTTGCCGAAAGTCCGGGTGGTCGCCTGTGGCAATGGAATGGCGACCGGATCCGGCCGGTAACGGGCGGGGGCGGCAGTTTTCGGTCGGGGCCCGTCACCACGCCCTTCGTATTCCCCAAGCCGGTATTCGACCGCGATGGCAATCTGTGGCTGCTCGGGCAGGATACCGGGCTGGCGCGGCTGCCGGCAGGATCGCTCGATCGGCGCGAAAACCGCGACGCGGTCCAGATGTTCACCGAGCTGCAGGGGCTGACGGCATCGCTGACGCTGTCGATGATCGAGGATCGCGAAGGCAATATCTGGGTCGGAACCGAGTCCGGGCTCGACCGCTTCTCGCCGAGCAATATCGTCCAGCCGGACCGGACCGAGGCCATCGTATCGGGCTTTGTCGGACCGACCGGAGGCGGCCCCGTGTTCGTCGCGGGACTGTCCGGCGTGTACCGCATCGCCAGCGACGGCAAACCCGTGCTGGTTTTCCCGTTGGCGGATATCGGCGTGCTGTGCGGCGACAGTCGCCGCGTGCTGGTCATCAGCATGCGGGGCAAATGGCTGCTCGACCTCGATCGGTCGGGCATGCTCGGCAAGGCCACGCCCATTCGCGGCCCGATCTCGCTGACCTGCGCCATGGATACCAACGGCCGGTTCTGGACGGGGGGGGGCCGGGTCTACCGGGTGATCGGTGACCGTCTCCAGCCGGTCGGCGGAGCGGCGGGCACGGCGGGCTCTACCGTACCCCGGATCCGCAGCGACGGCACGGGCGGGATCGTGTTCTCGCGTGTCTTCAAGGGCTTTGCGCGGATCAAGGACGGCATCGAGACCCGGCTGTGGCGACGCGAGGATCACGTCGTCGGCTCGACCCGGACGATGATACCCAGTCGCCTCGGTCTGCTGATCGTCGGCGACCAGGGGCTGGCACGCTATGACGGCCGGCGCCTGGCATCGCTGACCGATCGATCATACCCGTTCCTCGCCGGGTTGACCGGCCTGATTCAAACCGCGGACGGATCGACGTGGGTGATCGGGTCCACCGGGATCGTCCGGATGGCGACCGTCGCGCTCGATGCGGCGTTCGCGCATCCAGGCCTGCCGATCGCTTTCGAGCGCTTCGGGTATCAGGAGGATTTCCGCGCGCGCTCGAACATGGTCGATGCGAACGACATCGTCGAGGACGCCGCAGGACGATTGTGGTTCGCGACCAACAAGGGGCTGGCGACGATCGAACCCAGCCGCTTGTCGCGCAACCGCCTGCCGCCGATCGTGCAGATCCGCTCGATCGATTCCGGTGGCGCCGAGCGAACGCCCGGACCGCGGTCGGCGGTGTTTCCCGCCGGCACCAATCACGTCAGGATCCGCTACACGGCGCTGAGCCTGACCAACGCGACCGCGAACCGTTTCCGGTACAGGATCGAGGGGATCGATCGCGACTGGATCGACGCCGGCCCATCGCGGGAGGCACTGTATACCAATCTCGGCCCCGGCACGTATCGCTTCCGGGTGATCGCCACGAACAACGACGGCGTCTGGAACCATCAAGGCGCGGTACTCACGTTCACGATCGCGCCGCGATTTTACCAGACATACGCCTTCGTCGCGCTGTGCATCGCGGTCATACTGTTCCTGGGTTGGCTGTCGTATCGCCGACGGGTCCGCGCGATCGCCGACCGTACGCGCGGCCGGTTCGAAGTCCAGCTGGCGGAGCGCGAGCGCATTGCCCGCGAACTTCACGACACGCTGTTGCAAGGGTTCCAGGGGCTGATGCTGCGGTTCCAGTCGGTGGTCGAGCAGCTCCCGCGGGGTGATCGTGCGCGCGCGAGCCTCGAAGGCGTGCTGGAGCGGGCCGACGACGTTCTGCTCGACGGCCGAGAGCGCGTCCGGCATCTGCGCGAAGACATGGAGCCGGTCGCGTTGCCCGCGTTGCTGACTGCGATCACCGAAGACATGGTCGCGCCGCCGCTGACCTGGCATCTGGACGTCGAGGGCGTCGTGCGAGCGGTCTGCGCACCGGTGGCGGACGAGATCGCGCAGATCGTCCGCGAGGCGCTCGCCAACGCGGTGCGCCATGCCGAGGCGCACCGCCTCGTCGTCGCGATCAGATCGGGCTCCGACAAGCTCGTCATCACCGTGACGGACGACGGGATCGGTCTCCCGCCCGACGTCCGCGAGGCCGGGCATCGACCCGGCCATTACGGCCTGATCGGGATGCGCGAACGCGCCGTCGCAATGGGTGGGACGCTCGCGATCCGGTCCGACACCGGGGGCGGCATCGGCTCCGGCACCGAGATCAGGGTAATGATCCCGGCGCGGATCGCCTATCGGTGAGCGGGAGGGTTACGATCGTTCCCCTCCCGCCTGCCGCCAGGTTCAGCCCTTCACGAACGCGAGCAGATCCGGGTTGATGACGTCGGCATGCGTCGTCAGCATCCCGTGCGGAAAGCCCTTGTAGATCTTGAGCGTCGCGTTCTTCAGCAGCTTGGCCTGCAACAGCGCGGCGTTGGCGAACGGCACGATCTGGTCGTCGTCGCCCTGCAGCACGAGCGTGGGCACGGTGATCGCCTTGAGGTCCGCGGTCTGGTCGGTCTCGGAGAACGCCTTGATGCCCTCATAATGCGCGAGCGCGCCGCCCATCATGCCCTGGCGCCACCAATTGTCGACCACCCCCTGCGACAGCTTTTCGGTCGGCCGGTTGAAGCCGTAGAACGGCCCCGCGGCGAGATCGACGTAGAATTGCGCGCGGTTGTCGGCGAGCGCCTTGCGCAGGCCGTCGAACACCGAGATCGGCAGGCCGCCGGGATTGCTCGCGGTCTTGAGCATCAGCGGCGGCACCGAGCTGACCAACACGACCTTGGCGACGCGGCCCTGCGGCTGGCCGAACTTGGCGACGTAGCGCGCGACTTCGCCGCCGCCGGTCGAGTGACCGATATGGATCGTGCGCTTGAGGTCGAGATGCTCGACCACGGCGGACGCATCGGCGGCATAATGATCCATGTCGTTGCCGGTATCGGCCTGCGACGAACGACCATGGCCGCGACGGTCATGCGCGACGACGCGGTAGCCCTCGGCAAGGAAGAACAGCATCTGCGTGTCCCAGTCGTCCGACGACAGCGGCCAGCCGTGATGGAACACGATCGGCTGCGCGTCCTTCGGACCCCAATCCTTGTAGAAGATGTCGGTGCCGTCCCTGGTCTTGATGAATCCGCTGCTCATTCTCGTAACTCCGTTCGGTTGAAGGGGAAGGGGAGAGGCGAACGCCAATGTCGGCAGAAGGGTGGCCGCCACCGCGGATGCGGAGGCGATGACGACCGAGCGTCGCGTGGGTTCGCGAATGGTATCCGGCATGGGACTTATCCTTTGGTCGCGGCAAACGGTGCCGCCGGTTCGCGGGCTTATTGCGCGCGCGCTGCGTCTTCGATCAGCGCCGCGACGGCCTTTGGATTGGACGTCATGACGACATGGGACGCGCCTGTAATCACGATCGTCTTCCGGGCGGCGGCGCGTTTCGCCATGAAGGCGTGCGCGGCGGGAGGGATGTTGAGATCGGCGCTGCCGTAGATGAACCATGAAGGGATCGTCTTCCACGATGCCGTCAGCGCCTTTTCGTTGAGCGCGGCTTCTGCAACCGGGCGCTGCGTCGCCGCCATCAGCGCGGCCTGCGGTGCCGGCACGTCCGCGGCGAACTGTTTCGCGAACTTGTCCTGCTGGATGTACAAGTCCCTTGTGCCATCGGGAAGCACGACGGGTGGGGCGAGTGCAGCGCCCAGCGTGGCGCCGGGGAACCTGCCGGTCAGGGCGAACGCGCTCTCGCCGACATCCGCCGCAAAGGCTGCGACGTACACCAGCGCCTTTACCGTGTGCGCGTGCGCGGCGGCTTCGCCGATGACTGGCCCGCCATAGGAATGACCGACCAGTACGACCGGGCCTTTCACGGCATTGGCGACACCGGCGACGGATGCTGCGTCGCTGGCCACACCGCGCAACGGGTTCGACGCGGCGATCACGGTATAGCCGTCACGCCGAAGCTGCGCGATCACGCCGTTCCACGATCCCGATTCCGCGAACGCGCCGTGAACGAGGATGATGGTCGGGCGCTGCGTCTCCGGTCGGGCCTGTACGCCGGTCAACGGCACGAGCATTGCGGTGGCGGCTGCCAGACCGGCGATCCAGTGCTTCATATCGTCCAGCTCCCAAGACAGGCTTCCACGCCGTCGATGCCCGGCGGCGTCGACAGGGTCTTGGCAAACTCCGACGAAATTTGCGCAGGACCGACATATTGCGATCGCAGCACGCGCGCGTCGCTGTGATCGCTGACGACGACCTGATATCGCTGACCGCATTGGGAAAGGGAGTGCGTATGACCGAGCGTCGCATGGGACCGGAACGCGTTGCAGCCTTCACCGACGGCGTCGTCGCGATCATCATCACGATCATGGTGCTGGAACTGAAAGTTCCAGCGACCGGTGACTTGCGCGGCCTGGCGACGAGTGCGCCGGTGCTGCTCGCCTACCTGCTGAGCTTCGTGAACGTGGGGCTGTACTGGAACAATCATCACCACATGTTCTCGGTCGTCGACCGGATCGACGGGCGCGTGCTGTGGGCCAATCTGTTCCTGCTGTTCTGGCTCAGCCTGGTGCCGTTCGTGATCCGCTGGCTCGACGAAAGCCAGTTCGCTGCGGGCGCCACCGCCGCATACGGCATCGTTCTCGGGCTGGCCGCGGTCGGTTACTCGCTCACCGAACGCGCCATCATCGCCTGCAACGGCAAGCAATCGGCCGTCGCGCGGGCGATCGGTTCGGACTGGAAGGGCTGGGGCAGCATCGCGCTCTACGCGATAGCGGTACCGCTTGCATTCGCAAGCCGCTGGGCCGCGATCGCGCTGTACGTCGCTGTCATTGGCCTGTGGTTCATCCCCGATCGCCGCATCGTCCGTGCATTCGACGGTCGGGAGCAGGCATAGGTCGGCGGCCAATCGCCGGGTGGCCCGGTGCGGCGGAACACGCCGCGCAACTGCCGACCGGAAGCCCGGCATGACCAAACCGCGGTGTTCGAAAAGCAGGCGTGCGCCCACGATTTGACACCGGTGGGCGGTACGGGGCGGTGCGGTGCCACGTACCTGTCGGCGAACGTATAACGTCGGCGATGCGCAACCCGAAGCAACGGCTGGCGTCGGGAAGCGACAATATCAGCGGCGAATGTCGCTTTGCGCGTCTCGGAAAGGAGCGCAACGCGCTTTGAGTCCGCTTCTTACAACGGGTTCGGAGTGCCAAGCCGGCGACGACCGTGAGGGTTGCCGCGTGCCTTTAGACATGCGGATGACCGGGGCTGTGTCACGCTCGTGAAACGTATCTGGCATAGCGACGGCCGGTGAACTCATGGTCTCCGTCGTCGACGAAACGCTTCCCGGCCAGGCTATCGACGATCATGCCGGGCGTCGCCGCGTTCTGCGTGTATTTCGCGATGTACGCGTTTCGCAAGCCCGTCGCGGCGGCGGCGTTCGACGGCGTGCCGGCGGTGTTTGCCGGGATCGATTACAAGACGGCGCTGATCCTGTCGCAGGCGGTCGGCTATGCGCTGTCGAAGATGATCGGCGTGCACGTCGTCTCGGTCCATCGGCCGGAACATCGCACCCGCCTGATCCTGTCGCTGATCGGTGCGGCGTGGGGGGCGTTGTTGCTGCTCGCGCTGTTGCCCACCCGGTTTGGCCCGCTCGCGATGCTGTTGAACGGCTTGCCGCTCGGGATGATCTGGGGTCTGGTCTTCAGCTATCTCGAGGGGCGGCGCAATTCGGAGGTGCTCGCGTCGATCCTGACCGCGAGCTTCATCCTCTCGTCGGGCGTGACGCGATCGGTGGGAAGCGTGTTGCTGGAGCACGGCGTCAGCGCGTTCTGGATGCCCGCGCTGACCGGGTTGATCTTCACGCCGCTGCTGTTGGCAGGCATGGTGGCGCTTGCGCGATCGCCACCGCCGGACGTCGCCGATGCAAAGGCGAGGGGCGTTCGCGGTCCGATGGATCCGGCAGCGCGGCGCGCCTATCTGCGTGGCCATTGGGTGCCGGTGACGGCGCTCGTCGCGGGCTATACGATGCTGGCGGCCCTGCGCGACCTCCGCGACAATTTCGCACCCGAACTGTGGATCGCGCTTCATCATCCGGCGACGCCCGCGCTGTACATCGCGACCGAAGTGCCCGTGACCGTGATCGTGCTGCTTGGTCTGGCGATGCTGGGGCTGGTCCGCGACAACCGCTATGCGGTCGTCACGATCCACGGCGTCATCATAGTGGGAGCGGCAATCCTGGTGGGATCGATGCTAGCCTTGCGCGCAGGGGCGATCGGCCCGGTGACCGGCATGATCCTGACCGGCGTCGGTATCTACCTTGCCTATGCCCCGTTCAGCGCGATCCTGTTCGACCGTATCATGGCCGCCAGCCCGTCGCCGGGTACGGCCGGCTTCCTGATCTACCTGGCCGACGCGTTCGGCTATTCGGGCAGCATCGGGCTACTGCTCATGCGGAGCGCGACTGCATCCGGTCGGGACTGGCTCGGGTTGTTCCTGAATGCGGGGGTGCTGACCGGCGCGACGTTACTGGTGCTGACGTTCGTCTCGGCATTCTGGTTCGCCCGCCACTCGCCGACGCGGTGACTGCGCTCAGGCGGTGTGAAGCCTGACGCCGGCGCGCGTCGCGACGTCGGCGATCGCCGGTGGCGCGGGCAGGTCGGTGACGAGGTCATGGACCTGTGCGAACTCGGCGACATGAACCGTGCCGGCGCGATCGAACTTCTCCGCATCGGCGACGACGATCACCCGGCGCGCGCCGTCGAGTAGCGCGCGTTTGTACGCTGCTTCGTCGGGTTCGAAATCCATGAACCCGCGCTTCGCCTCGATCGCACCCATCGACAGGATCGTCGCGTCGGGCGAGAAACAGCGCGAATACCGGATCGCCTCGGCGTCGAACGTCGCACGGTAATCGACGTTGACCGCCCCGCCGGCCAGGAACACGCGGATTCCATCGCGACCGAGCATGTCGCTCGCAACCTCCAGATTGTTCGTGACAATCGTCAGCCGTCGCCGATCGGAGAGCGCACGGGCGACCCAGCACGAAGTCGTGCCTGAATCGATCAGCACCGTCATCCCGTCCTCGATCAACGTTGCGGTTCGGCGCGCGATCGCCTGCTTGGCTTCCGCCTGCGCCTGCATCCGCAACCGGTACGGCGCCTCCAACCGATTGTCGGGAAGCTTCACCCCGCCGTGAACCTTGTACGCGCGACCGCTCGTCTCAAGTTGCCGAACATCGCGCCGGATCGTCTCGTCCGACACCCCGAAGTGGTCGGCGAGCATCGTGATCGAACATGAACCCCGCGCCTCGAGCAGCGCGACCAGACTGGCGATACGATCCGATTGCGTCACGCGGCTTCTCCTGTTCGACCTGTTTCTCCGTAACAGAGGCAACGCACAAGCCACAAAATACCAACTATATCCACACAATGTCACAGCCATGTCACACCCCGCTTGCAAGGGCCTCGGCATGGGATGCCCGGCGACGTTCGGACCGCGGCAGGGGGAATACGACATGACCAAGTGGATGGTGGGCGCTGCAATTCTGGCGATTGCGGCGACGACGAACGCACGCGCGCAGACGACGGTAACGCCGTCCGCGACGCCGGCCGGCGATGCGGATCCATCGCGCAGCGACGAGATCGTCGTGACCGGCCAAGCGACCGCTTTCGCCAACACGAGCGTGACCGCGCCGATGATCGAGCGCCAGTCCGCGCTCGCCAGCGTCAACGACGTCATCAACGAACTGCCCGGCGTGTTCGTGGCGGAGGGCGATGCGTTCGGCTCGTCCGACTGGGCGACCTCGATCAGCATCCGCGGCTTCAACAGCGGTGGCGGCGGCGGGCAGCAGATCGGGTCGACGATCGACGGCTTGCCGAACGGCGGCTCGGGCTATGGCGGCGGATCGCGCGCCAATCGGTATGTCGACGTGCTCGACCTCAAGACCGTCAACGTGTCACAAGGGACCGCCGATATCTCCTCGCGTTCCAATGAAGCGCTCGGCGCGACGCTGGATTACGTGACTTCCGATCCGACCGTGGACAGCCGGCTGCGCTTCACTGCGGCAGGGGGCGATTTCGGTGCACGCAAATTCTACGTGCGCGGCGATACCGGCACGATCGCACCGAACACCACCGCGTATATCAGCGCGTCGACCTCACGCGTCCACGACTGGATCGGCGGATCGGGCAAGACCAGCCGCGACCATATCGACGGCAAGGTACTCAGCCGCGTCGGCACGGTCGATCTGACGGGTTTCGTGTCGTACGACGATGCGGACGAGTCCGAGTTCGGATCGGTATCGCCGGCGCAGTTCGCGAGCGACCCGAACCATGACGCCTATACCGACAGCTGGACTGGGCTGCCGTATTTCGACCAGGCCTATCGCTCGACGTCGCGTGCGCTGCGGAAGAACCTGTTCGGGTATCTGAAGGCGCGGACCGAAATGGGCGAAGTGAAGCTGCAGGCGGCGGGCTATTATCACCGGATGCGCGGCCGCGGCGATTTCGCACCGCCGTATCTGGTCGATGTCCGCAACGATGGTGCGGGCAACCCGGAAAGCGAATATACCGGCGGTGCGACCGTGCGGGGCAGCGATGCGCTCGGCAAGATCTACTTCGTCACGCCGACCGGCGCGGCCGCGACGATGACCGCCGGGTGCGTCGGCACCAGCGGCGTGCCTGCCGAATACTCGCCGACCTGTTACGCGTCCAACGCGACGCCGGTCATGTCGTACCGCCACACCCACTACAAGAACGACCGCATGGGCTTCACCAGCGACGTCGATTGGCAGCATGACTTCGGGGTGGTGCAGAACCAGTTCCGCGCGGGTTTCTGGTTCGAGCACAGCCGTGCCAACCAGCTCCGCGACTGGCACAAGGTCACCAACGCGCAGGTCGGGCCGGCCTACGACGGCACGCCGTATTACGTCCAGTTCAGCACCGACTACGGGCTCGACGAAGTGATGTATTATGCCGAGGACGCGGTGACTTATGGTCAGCTTACTGCACGCCTTGGCGTCAAGCAGTTCTTCCTCGACCAGAGCCGTACCGAACTCCTCGGCAATCTGAGCGCGACGTCGATCCAGTCGCATTCGGATCCGTTGATCAACGCCGGCCTGACCTATGCGACACCGTTGCAGGGCATGGAGCTGTTCGCCGGCTATTCGCAGAACTTCGCGGCGATCGGCAATGGTCCACTTGGCCAGCCGCCCGAGACGATCCGCAACCTGCGACCGGAAACCGCGAACAACATCGAGATCGGGGCACGCTACAATACCGGGCGGATTCAGGCGTCGCTGACCGGCTACGACATCAAGTTCAAGAACCAGATCGTCTCGATCTCGTCGAACCTCGTCACCGGGATCGACTATCTGGAGCAGCAGGACAGCGTGTATCTGAACGTCGGCGGGGTGAAGAGCCGCGGCATCGAGGCGGCGCTGGCGTACCGCGTGCTGCCGCCGCTGACGCTGTCGGGCAGCTTCACCTACAACCACGCGACCTATATCGGCACTGGCAGTGCCGCGCAGGATGCCGACGTTGGCGTGACGCCCGGCCAGCAGGTGATCAATTCGCCGCGCACCATGTGGGTGGTCTCGGCGGACTATAAGAAGTCGTTCTTCAAGGCCGGTGTCGCCACCAAGTTCGTCGGCGACCGCAACATCGATACGCAGGGTGTAGCAAAGGCCGGCAGCTTCACGCTGGTCAGCGGCTATGTCGGTGCCGATCTGGAGGCGGTGAGTGAGCAGTTGAAGGGGGTGTCGTTCACCGTGCAGGCGACCAACCTGACCGACGAGCGCTATCTGTCGAGTGCCGATGGCGGTTCGGCGTTCCTCGGCACGCCGCGGACCGTGACCGCGTCGCTGTCGCTCGACTTCTGATCTGAAATGGGCATGGTCCGCTTACGTTTGCGGACCATGTTCTTCTCCCGTGGGGTGCCTCGATGACCGATGTCTCTCGCCGTACCCTGCTCGGGGCGAGCCTTGCCGGTGCGCCATTGTCGGTGTTTCCTGCCGCGATCGCGCGAGCGGCGGCGATCGCACCGGACGTGAAGACGGGTTCGATCATGGATGTCGAGCACGTCGTGATCCTGATGCAGGAAAATCGCGGCTTCGATCATTATTTCGGGTCGCTGCGCGGCGTCCGCGGGTTTGCCGACCGGTTGCCGATCCCCGTTCCCTCGGAACTCGACGCGACCAAGCTTGCACCGGTCTGGTACCAGCGCGACCGGACCGCACCCGGCGGTGCCCGTACGGTCATGCCGTTCCACCTCGCCACCCGCACCAATTTTGACCTGATGCGGATGGAGGGCACGCCGCATAGCTGGCCCGACGCACAGCGCGGCTGGGACGAAGGGCGGATGGCGCACTGGCCCGAAGCCAAGAGCCAGCGCGCGATGGGCCATTACCGGCGCGAGGACATCCCGTTCCAGTTCGCGCTCGCCGAGGCGTTCACGGTCTGCGACGCGTATCATTGCTCGGTCCAGACCGGCACGAACACCAACCGCCTGTTCCTGTGGAGCGGGACCAACGATCCCGGCGGCACGCTGGGCGGTCCCGCGATCGGCAATTCGCACGACAGCTTTCCCGAGGATGGCGGGAATGCCGAGCCGTACCGCTGGACGACGGTGGTCGAGCGGTTGCAGGCAAAAGGCGTCGACTGGCGCATCTACCAGGACATGGCCGACAATTTCACCGACAACCCGCTGGTCGGCTTCGCCGCGTTCCGCGACGCGCACCAGGGTCGCGGGGACCCGGCATTGCGCGAGCGCGCGCTGACGACGCGCGGGCTCGACGTCTTGCGCGCCGACGTGCTCGCCGGACGGCTGCCGCAAGTGTCCTACGTCATCGCCACCGCGAAAGGCTCCGAGCATCCTGGCCCGTCGAGCCCTGCGCAAGGCGCCGCTTACACCGCCGAAGTGCTCGACGCGCTGACCGCCGACCCCAAGGTCTGGGCGCGGACCGCGTTGCTCGTGATGTTCGACGAGAATGACGGCTTCTTCGATCACATGCCGCCGCCGGCGCCACCGTCGCAGGCGGCGGACGGCACGGTGCTTGGCGGCTCGACCGTCGATCTCCAGGGCAGCTATCACCGCCATCCCAGCAAGGGCGACGCGGCGCTCGACCTGCCCGCCTATCGTGGCCGGGCTTACGGGCTGGGCCCGCGGGTGCCGATGTACGTCGTCTCGCCATGGAGCCGGGGCGGGTGGGTCAATTCGCAGGTGTTCGATCACACCTCCGTGATCCGCTTCCTCGAACGTCGGTTCGACTTCCACGAACCCAATATCGCACCGTGGCGACGGGCCGTGTGCGGCGACCTGACCTCGGCGTTCGATTTCACCGCCGCAGACCCTGCGCCGTTCGCTGCCATGCCCGATCCGCGCGCCGACGCCGTCAGGGCGGCGGCGATCCCCAAGCAGATCAGCCTCCAAGCGCCGGCCGGTTCGGCTTTCCCTTGGCAGGAACCCGGCATTCGCCGCGCCCGCCCGCTCCCTTATGCGCTGACCGTCGGCGATACGATCGCCGATGGCGCGATCCAGCTTCGGTTCGCCGCCGACGGCGCGCAGGCCGCGGTGTTCCACGTCTATGATCGGACCGACCTGACCCAGGCGCCGCGCCGCTTCACGGTCGAACCCGGACGTGCGTTAGATGGGCGCTGGGGGTTCGATGACGAAGGGCGCTACGATCTCTGGGCGATAGGCCCGAACGGGTTCCTCCGACACTTTATGGGACACCGGGATGACCCGGAACTGGTATCCGGTTTGGTATGGCGCGGTACCACCACCGAGATGGCGTTGCTCCTCCCCGACGGGCACCGCACCCATAAGCTGGTGGCGCGCGCCGAACGCGTCGGCGCGAAGACTTTGGTGACGCCGTTGAACGGGGCGCAGCATAGCTGGGCGCTGGGCAGGAGTCATGGATGGTACGACATCACGGTCATCGCGGCGACCGTCCCGAATTACCGGCGCCGGGTATCAGGGCGGATCGACGCCCCCGGCGGCATCACGTGCAGCGATCCGTTCGACGCGTCTAGGCCAGTCTGATCGTCGCCGATTGGTCTTGACGAGAACCTGGGGTCCGTTTCGCCGCCAGCATCGAGGAGCGACGCAGACCTGCTTGGTCCGGGTTGCGAATGCCTGTCGTTGATTTGGCTATCAAGCGCACGATCGACCAAGCGCACGATCGACGCTCTCAAACGGCTCGACCGGCCGATGCGATGACCTGAATGACTAGCAGACGTTGGGACATGGCCGACAGGCGTGCATCGCCAGGCGTGGGTCGTGTCTGACCGAAGATCGAGCATATCAGGCCTCATGCGGCCGCACGCCTTTGCAAACGGCCACGCCCGAACTCGACGGCAGGTGACTGTCCCGGTCGTGTAAGAATACCGGTCTAAGCGGCCTAGCATGGCTTATGGAGCATGTGTTGAGCTGGCTGCGTGACATCGATCGCTGGTTTCTCGCGGAGGTGCTGCCGCATGCACCGGCCTATCGGGCGAAGGCAGCGTACCTGTGCGGCCGCGATAATGCCGAGGATCTGGTCCAGGACGCCTATGCGCGGGTGCTGAAGACGCCGGACTATCGCGCGATCGTCACGCCGCGCGGCTTCGTCCTCACGATCGTGCACAATCTCGCGCTCGAACGCCTGCGACGGGCGAACGTGGTGCGGATCGACGCGTTCGTGTCGCTCGACATGCTCGGTGTCGCGGACCCGGCGCCGGATGCCTTTGCGATCGCGTCGGGGCGATCCGAGCTGAAACGCCTGCTCGACTTGATCGACGCGCTGCCCGCGCAATGCTCGCGCGTCCTGCACATGCGCAAGGTCCAGGGCATGCCGCCGGCCGACATTGCAGATGCGCTTTGCATATCGGTCTCGACCGTGGAACAGCATATCGCTAAGGGGCTCGCCCTCATCACGAAAGCCCGGCGCGATAGCGAAGCCCAGGTGGAGAAAGCGTGTCCGGCCATACTGACATCCCGCAGCGTCATGCCGACCTGACCGACGAGGCTGCCGGCTGGCTGGCCGCGCTCGACGCGGGATCGGCGGATGTCGCGGCATTCGAGGCTTGGCGAAACGCCGATATCCGTCATGCCGTGGCCTTTGCAGAGGTCGCCGGCACGTGGCGCGATCTCGATGGACTGCGCGGCGCACGGCGCGAGAGCGGGCATTCGCCTGAAACGCAGCCCGTACCGAAAGCCGCTGCACGGCCGAATCGACGCCAGATCCTGCGCGCCACCGGCTCGATCGTAGGCGTTGCGGCGGTCGGCGGAGGCATCGCCTACCGCGCTGCTGCGCGCGATATGGCGGAGACCCGGGTCGGCCAGCGTATAACGGTCGCGGTGACGCCCGGCATCTCGCTCGATCTCAATACCGATAGCCGCGTCTACTGGCGGACGGGCGCGCCTGCGCGACTCTGGCTCGACCGCGGTGAGATCGCGGTTCGGCTGGCGGCCGACCATCGTCTGCAATTGCTGACGCCGGGGGGGCAGTTCGGGCTTGATCCCGGTGCGTACAATGTCCGGCTCCGCGGCGCGGGTTGCGAACTGGCCGTGCTGGCGGGTGGCATTTCCGATGGCGCCACCACGCGCATCGGTTCGGGCGAGGTCGCACTCGTCACGGCAGGGCAGGTCAGCATCCAGGCGCGTGACGATATCGGCGGGGTCACCGCGTGGCAGCACGACACGCTGGTGCTCAACGGCGAAAGCCTCGACTATGCGGTCGCGGAAATGAACCGGTATCTGCCGAACAAGATCGTGATCGGCGACCCCGCGCTGTCGCGGGTCCGGGTCGGCGGCAGTTTCGCGACCACCAGGCCGGCGGAATTCCTGCGCGCACTGCGCAGTTCGTTCGGCATCCGCGCGACCGCCGGCCCGTCCGGAGGAATAGTCCTGACCCGCGCGTAGAAGTTTATTTTCGCGGTCGATGGCGGTTTGTCCGCGCTCATCCATCCCTGCACCGACACACGGTTCGATGCGGGGATTACATGTTCAAGTTTTTGACGACGACGGCCATCGTGGCGATGGCGATACCCGTTGCCGCCAACGCGCAGGCTCAGGCGCCACGCGTCGTCTTCGACATCAAGGCGTCGGACACGGCAACCGCACTCAACGCGTTCGCCCGGCAGGCCGGCGTACATGTCAGCTTTCCCTACGATGCCGTCGCCAATCGTCGCGCGGCTGCGTTGCGCGGTCGGTTCACGCGCGACGAGGCGCTGCGCCGTCTGATCGCCGGGCAGGGGCTGATGATCGCCGAAGAGACTCCCTCGATGATCGCGCTGAAGGTCATTCCCGTCGAAACGCCGCAGGTTTCCCAGAAACCGCGGCCACCGATACCGCGGGGCAGGATATCGTCGTGCTCGGCCAGGGCCAGTCGCGCCAGGTGCAGACGGTGTCGGCCAAGGCGATGGCGAAACTGACGGGTGGCACGTCGCCGTTGCGTTCGCTCGGCCGACTGTCCGGCGTGAACTTCGACTCCTCCGACGCACACGGCACGTATGAGGCCGCGACGCAACTGTCGATCCGCGGCTTCCTCACCGACCAGATGGGCTTCACGCTCGACGGCGTGCCGCTCGGCAACATGCAGTACCGCAACAACAACGGCCTTTCGATCAACCGGGCGCTGCTCAGCGAGAACAACGGCGCGGCGACGCTTTCGCAGGGTAGCGGCGCGCTAGGCACCGCATCGACCAGCAACATCGGCGGCACGGTCGACTTCACGTCGATCGATCCCACCGACAAGCTCGGCATCGATCTGGAGCAAAGCTACGGCAGTGCCGGATCGTGGCGCAGCTTCGTGCGGGTCAACACCGGCGACTTGCCGTGGGGCGGGCGGCTGGCGGTGTCGTATGCGCACGACCGGCAGGGCAAGTGGCGCGGCTGGGGCAAGCAGGTGCAGGACCAGATCAATGCGAAATACGTCCAGCCGCTGGGCGACGCGGTCAAGTCGACCACGTTCCTCGACCTGATCGACCGGCGCGAGGACGATTACAACGACGTCTCGCTCGCTCGCCTCAAGACCTATGGCTACGGGTTCGACAACATCCGGGATTTCGCGCTGACCGAGCAACTGGCCACGATCGTCCAGAACGGCGGCACCCCGCCGGCACCGTTCGCGGCGGCGGACGATACGATCTACCAGGGCGGCGGCGTACGGCGCGATCTGCTGGCGTACGAAAAGCTCGACTATGCGCTCGGGCCGCGGCTGACCGGTTTCAC
The DNA here is from genome assembly GCF_900115295.1 of Sphingomonas sp. OK281. Lineage (GTDB taxonomy): Bacteria > Pseudomonadota > Alphaproteobacteria > Sphingomonadales > Sphingomonadaceae > Sphingomonas. The sequence continues at coordinate 379,390 of NZ_FOVZ01000001.1, forward strand.
GACGGCCTACATCCATCTCGACAAGGGCATCGGCACCTATGCCAGCCCGTACGATGCGACGCCCGCGGCGTTTGGCGGCTCGCCCGTCTCGGTGTCCGCTCTCCGCTACGCGATCAACCGCAAGGGCGTGATCTCGCGCCTCAAGTTCGCCGCCGGCGATCACAAGATCGAAGGGGGTATCTGGTACGAACGCAATGCCTTCGATCAGGGCTCGTATCTCTACGGCCTGCAAGAAGGCGTGACGCCGAGCGATTTCCAGCAATTCTACACGAACCCGTTCAAGACCAATTTCTACAACGAGTACGTCACGAACACCGTCCAGCTCGACATCAGCGACACCTGGCAAGCCACCAGCGCGCTGCGGCTGAACGCAGGCGTCAAGGGACTGGTCTCTACCAACCGTGCGCACAGCGTGATCAGCACCAAGCCGATCGACGGTTCGATCCAAGCCAAGAACTGGTTCCTGCCGACCGTGGGCGCACTCTATACGTTGGACGGCGAGAACGAACTGTTCGCGGATTATACGCGCAACATGGCGGCGTTCGTCGCGTCGACCTCGAGCGGCCCGTTTTCGAGCAGCTCGCAGGCCGGGTTCGATTTCATCCGAAGCGACCTCAAGCCGGAGATGACCAACACGTTCGAGGCCGGTTATCGCTTCCACGATCGTAATCTGCAGCTCTCGCTGACCGGCTATTACGTGAAGTTCTCCAACCGCCTGCTCGCCTCGTCGATCAGCGCGACCATCGTCGGCAACCAGAACGTGCTCCAGAACGTCGGCGGCGTCTCGTCGCGGGGCGCCGAAGCGGCCGCCAACTGGAAATTTGCGCGCGGCTGGTCGCTCTACGGCAGCTATGCCTATAACGACGCGACCTATGACGACGATGTCCAGCCGCTCGGCGGCGCGGTCGTCGCCACCAAGGGCAAGCAGGTCGTCGCGTCACCCAGGAATGTCGGCACTGCCGAGCTCAACTACGACGACGGCACGGTTTGGGGCGGGGTCAGCGCGCATTATCGCAGCGCCCGCTATTACAGCTATCTCAACGACGCGAAGCTGCCCGGCGCGGTGAACGTCAACCTGTCGGCAGGCTATCGCTTCAACCGCATGTTCGACGTCCAGTTCAACCTGACGAACGTGTTCGACAAGAAATACATCGCCTCCACGGGGACCGCCGGTTTCGTCACCTCGGATCCGAACGGCACCTACACGACGCTGCAAACCGCCGCCCCGCGCCAGGTGTTCGGCACCGTTCGCGTCCACTTTTGAGCGTCGCCGCCGCGCTACGGCAATTGTCCTTCGTCCTCATCTCGATAGGTGCCTTTTGGAACGTCGCAATCTTCTGAAGCTCTCGCTCGGTGTGCCGCTGGTCGCCCTGGCGGCGCGCGCCGTGGCGGCCACGGCAACGCCCGCGCGCGCTGGCGACAGCTTCAGCTTCGCGTTCGTGGGCGATTGCCACATTCGGCCGGAACTGGGCGCGGATCGCGCCTGTGCGCAGTGCTTCGAACAGATCTCCGCGTCGCCCGTCGATTTCGTGATCCTAGGCGGCGACCATGTCGAGGATGCGCTCGAAACGGGACGTGCGCGCGCGACGCTGCTGATGGATCTGTACCAGCGCACCGAACGCGCACACCTGCGCAAGCCCGTGCATCACGTCATCGGCAACCACGATTGCCTGGGCGTCTTCCCCAAGAGCGGTATCGATCCGTCCGCACCCGATTACGGCAAGCAATTCTACATCGATCGCTTCGGACCGCGTTATTACGCCTTCGATCACAAGGGCGTGCATTTCGTCGTGCTGGACTCGATCGGCCTGACCGCCGACCGGAACTACGAAGGCCGCGTCGACGCCGCGCAACTGGCATGGCTGCGCGCCGATCTCGGCGCCCAGCAAAAGGGCACGCGTATTGTCGTGGTGACGCACATTCCGCTCGTCACGGCGATGCAATGCTACGAGCCCGAGTCCTGGCTCGACACCCCGCACAACTGGACCTTCGTCGTCAACGGCCGGGAGGTGCTGCGCATTCTGCGGGACCATGACGTATTGGCGGTGCTTCAAGCGCACAGCCATGTCTACGAGCGGATCGAGCTCGACGGGATATCCTTCAGCACGACGGGTGCCGTCGCCGGCGCGGACTGGCGCGGATCGTTCCTGGGCACGCCGGAAGGCTACACCGACATCACGATCTCCGGCCGTAAGGTTGAGAGCCGGTACAGGACCTATGGCTTCACCAGTGTCGATCGACAGGATGTGCCCATCTAGGCCAATGTGCGAAATGGTATGTCGGCGTTATCAACTTGCCGTCCGGATGCCGCGGGGCCCAGACTTCGACCTGGCCTGGAGACGCAGGGATTTTATAACCGGACGCAACTGCACCCTGAGTCGAAGTCGTGCGCACCGACTGTCGTAATCGATCGGATGCAGCCGCGGGAAGCCTTCTCGAGGCATAGCATCGGGGGCGACTCGAACTTGAATTTATGCGCAGGGGTTATCGGACAAATACTCTTGGGCCGTCAGCGATTACGGGGTTCCCTCATCAACTCCGATACGCGCCCAGCTGGTCGGCGCATATGCCTTGGGAACCGAATGTAGCGGACGTGGAGTTCGCGGTGCGTACTCCGTGGTTGCCCCAAACTGTCGCAATTACTGAGCGTACCAGGATGGATTGTACCAATCCACTTCCTTGCAACCCGAGTTCGCGGCCTGGTTTGTCGTGGGCGCAGGCTCCAAACGCCGCGCCCGCCTTTACTGCCCGGACAGGCACGGCGCGATCTTCCTCCGGTGAATTGTGTATGATGATAGCCCTACCAGTACGACTCTTGCTGCGGTTCCCGTTCTCGCGGCGCGAGGCTGAACGAGGGGTACAAAACGCGGCGTCAGCATAATCAACAGGGGGGCGTCGCAAATAGTGTCGTTGCAGCATCTAGGACAGCAGTCCTTACTAGCTCGTGGCAACTACTAGATACCGAAAGAACCGATCCAGACGGCGCCATTCCAAGAAGTAGTTCGCGCGCCATACCGGACGGGTTGCTTCGGTGGGTCCGCCACGGCGACGCGGCGTCTGGCGAAGGTATCGAATTAACAAAAATATTAATTGTCCTATAATAATGGTAAGGGTAACAGCGGGGCAAGCACCAGACAGATAAGGTGCGATTCTGGAAACTGCGGCGTCCCGGGATACGCTGCAGCAAGGGGGGGATTTCAATGACCGTGCTCAATCTCAATTTCGATCATCGCCGTAATGTCGCAGGCGCAATGCGTGCCGGTGTGTCGCTGGCGGCGTTGCTCGCAGCGAGCGTCAGTGGAAATGCGTGGGCACAGGCCGAGACGCAGACCATATCGCCCGACACGACCCAGGCCGCGGCGCCGGGACAGGGCGCTGGCGAGCCCGCGGCCGACCAGACGGGCGACGATATCGTCGTGACCGGGCGCCGCGCTGCGCTTGAAGCGGCCGATGAACGCAAGCGTCGCAGCGAGACGATCGTCGACTCGGTCGTGGCCGACGATGCCGGCAAGCTTCCCGACAACTCGATCACCGAGGTCCTGCAGCGTATTTCGGGCGTGTCGATCGTGCGCTTTGCCGCGCTGGGCGATCCCGATCACTATTCGGTCCAGGGTTCGGGCGTGCAGGTGCGCGGTCTGACCGGTGTCGCGTCGCGCCTGAACGGTCGCGAGATCTTCAGCGCGAACAACGGTCGCGCGATCCTGTGGAGCGACGTGACGCCCGAGCTGATGTCGGCGGTCGACGTCTACAAGGCGTCGACGGCGGACTTGATCGAGGGCGGCACCGGCGGCCAGATCGATCTTCGGACCAAGCTTCCGTTCGACTTCAACGGCAAGTTCCACGTCGCGGGCACGGGCGAACTTGCGCTTGGCGACATGGCGAACCAGGCGGATCCGTCGGGCTCGGTGCTGGTTACCGACTCGTTCGAGACGCCGATCGGCCGGATCGGGTTGCTCGGCGACGTTGCGTTCAGCCAGTTCAGCTCGCTGTCGCAGTTCATCCGCGTCAGCCCGTATTTCAAGACGACGCTCAGCGACGGCAGCAGCAAGTACGTCCCGAGCGGCTTCGCCTATGGCGACGAGGCGTTCCAGTACAAGCGCTACGGCATCTACGGCGCGGCGCAGTGGCAGCCGGCGGAGTCGCTGACGTTCACCGGGAGCTTCTTCCAGTCGCGCTACAAGAGTCAGTCGAGCGATTACGGCACGCAGCTTGATTCGCAGACGCTGGCGGTCGATCCGGCGAGCAGCACCTTCGACAGCAACGGTTTGCTGACGAAGACGAGCGCGCTGTTCAATCGCGACACGGGAACCTTCGCCCCGACGGGTGGGGCGATCACCAGCAGCGGCAACAAGGGGTTCGTCCAGAGCAATACGCGAACGCGCGATTATTCGCTGTCGTTCGTGTGGGCGCCCGAAGACAGCCATCTGTCGCTCAAGGGATCGCTGCAGCGCGTCGATTCACGCCAGATCTATGATCGCATCGACATCTTCCGCGATCTCGGTTTCGGCCAAAGCTTCGGCATGGATCTGACCGGCGACCTGCCGCAGATCACCGTCAGCCCGGCGACGCAGGCGTCGTTCGCGGACCCCGCGAACTATTTCTGGTCGGCGTCGATGCCGCACAACGAACGCAACAAGGGCCGGCTCGATGCCGCGCAGCTCGATGCCGAATACAAGTTCGACAACAGCTTCTTCCGGTCGATCAAGGTCGGCGGTCGCTACGCCAAGCGGACCGAACGCGATCTGTCGAACGGCTATAACTGGACGGCACTCGGCCGCGGCTGGAACGGCGATCCGCAGCTGACCTACGCGAATGCGGCGCCGGGCGACGTCGCCAGCCACGCATTCAAGGACTTCTTCCGCGGCGAGACGACGCTGCCGGGCAACCTGATGTTCGCATCGGAGAACTTGGCGTCGCGGTTCAACGTCAACCGCACTGGTCTGGTACAGGCGCCACCTGCCGGCTTCTGTGCCGGTATCGAGTCCAACTGTTCGGCTGCAGGTCCTCTGACGACGACCGGCTACGGCGGTCTGTCCGGTATTCGCGCTCCTGGCTTCGTCCTGCCGGGCGATCAGGTCGATAACCGGACCGAAAATGCCGCTGGCTATGCACTGGTGCGCTTCGGTCCTGAGGAGGGGTCGCGTGGCATTGCCGGCAACATCGGCGTGAGAGTCGTGCATATCGAGAACGAGGGCAGCGGTTTCATCCAGCAGAACGGCGGGACGGTCTTCGTCCGCAACGGCGTCCAGCAGACGTTGGCGAACACCTTCCTCGCGCGCGGCGGCAAGGCGGAATTCACGCGCGTCCTGCCGTCGGTCAATCTCGAATTTTCGCCGACGGACCGGATCAAGGTGCGTGGCGGGTACAACATCACGATGGATCTCCCGACGTTCAACGCGCTGCGGGCCTCCGGTTCGATCGGCGTCGCGACGACCAGCAACCCGGTCGCGGGCCAGCCGGGGACCTTCAACAACTTCACCGCGGACACGGGCAATCCGTTGCTCAAGCCGACGCTGTCGAACAACGTCGATCTCTCGCTCGAATATTACGGGCGTGCGGGCACGTCCTTCCATATCGCGCCGTTCTACAAGCGGCTGACCAACTTGCCGATCTACGCGCTGACGAACCGGCAGGTCACCGTCTTGTTTACCGACGGCACGACCGAAAACGTCACGGCATCGGCGACCGACTACAGCAACGCGACCAAGGCGGCGACCGTCAAGGGCGTCGAGGTCGGGGGACGCTTCTTCTTCGACATGCTGCCGGGTGCGCTGGCCGGAATCGGGTTCGAGGGGAACTATACGTTCATCAAGAGCGGCAATCCGGGTGACGTCTACCGCGATATCACCGGTGCGGTCAGGAGCGATGCCCCGCTCGTTGGCCTGTCGAAGCACAATTTGAACGCGACGCTGCTCTACGAGCGCAATCCGATCTCGCTGCGGATCGCGTACTCGTGGCGCTCGCAATATCTGCTGTCGACCAACAGCAACGGCACGAACGGGACGTACACCTATTACAGCGCCCCCGGCGTTATCAGCAATCAGGATGGAGGCGTTGATACCTCCACCCAGATCGCGCTGCCGATCTATGGCGGCAACTACGGGTCGATCGATGCCGGCGTCCGCTTCAAGGTGACCGACTATCTGTCGTTCGGCGTGCAGGGGACCAACCTGACCGCGTCGACGCAGCGTACGCTGATGGGTGGCTATCCCGGTGGCAAGCTGGTCGGGCGTAGCTGGTTCCAGGCCGATCGTCGGATCAGCACTGGTATCAACCTCGCCTTCTGACGATGATGCGCCGCTCGTCGACGCCGTGTCGACGAGCGGCGAAGCGAGGCTGTGATGACCAAGCGGATATTGATCGTGGGCGGGGGCACCGCCGGGTGGCTGACCGCGGGCTATCTCGCCAAGCGGCTTGGCGCGGACCTGCCGGGCGGCGTCGCGATCACGCTCGTCGAGTCGCGGGACATCGGCATCCTAGGCGTCGGCGAGGGGACGTTTCCGACCATTCGCCGGACGCTGGCGACGATCGGGATCGACGAGGCGGATCTGATCCGTCGCTGCGGCGCCACGTTCAAGCAGGGCGCCAAGTTCGTCCACTGGCGCCACGCGCCGGGGCAGGGGGCGACCGATCATTATTCGCACCCGTTCCAAGTCGCGGATTCGAGCGACGGCCTCGACCTGCTGCCCTATTGGCTGCTGGGACTTGGCGGCACGGAGAATTGGGACGAGGTCTCCAACCCGCAGAAGAAGGCTGCCGACCAGCATCGCGCGCCTAAATTGCCGACGAATCCCGATTATGTCGGGCCGCTCAACTACGCGTTCCACTTCGATGCCGTGGCGCTGGCCGGGCTGCTGCGCGAGCAGGGGGTGAAGAACGGCGTCCGGCATCTCACCGACACCGTGAGCGAGGTGTTGCTCGATGCCGATGGCGCGATCGGCGGCGTGCGTACCGAGCGGAACGGCACGCTCGACGCGGACCTCTACATCGACTGCACGGGCTTTCGCGCCGAGCTGATCGGCAAGGCGATGAAGATCCCGTTCCGCTCGTGCCGCGACGTGCTGTTCTGCAACCGCGCGATCGCCGCGCAACTACCCTACACGCGGCCCGACGAACCGATCGCGTCCTATACCATCTCGACCGCGCAGGAGGCAGGCTGGATATGGGACATCGGTCTCGATCGGCGACGCGGCATCGGCCATGTCTATTCGTCCGACCATAGCGACGACGAGGCCGCCGAGCGCGTGCTGCGCGGCTATCTGGGGGCGGCGGGCGAGAAGGCGGACGTGCGGCACTTCAAGTTCGATGCCGGCTACCGCGAGGTCAACTGGTACAAGAACTGCGTCGCGGTCGGGTTGTCGAGCGGTTTCTTCGAGCCTCTCGAAGCGACCGGGATAGCCTTTGCCGAAGTGTCCGCCGGGATGATCGCCAACCTGTTTCCCTGGGGCGGCGACTACGCGACGTCCGCGCGGCAGTTCAACGCGAACATGCTGCGCCGCTACGAGCGCGCGCTCGATTTCATCAAGCTGCATTATTGCATCTCGGAACGACGCGACACCGCGTTCTGGCGTGACAACGTGGCCGACGCGTCGGTGCCGGACAGGCTGCTGGAGATGCTCGACCGCTGGCGTTTCCGGCCGCCCAACGAACTCGATATCGACGGGCAAGTCGACATCTTCACCGAGGCAAGCTGGCAGTATGTCCTGTACGGCATGGGCTGGAAGACCGACCTGAGCGCCAAGGCGGGAGCACTGCGCTACGGCGAAGACGCACGCCGGGCATTCGCGGAGGTGCAGCGCCAAGCGGCGTATGCGATCGCCAACCTGCCGTCGAACCGCGATCTCGTCGACTACGCCCAGACCCACAGCTTCGGCGCGCGAGCCGCTGCGTGACGGACGGGCAGCTGGGCAGGGTCACCAAGGTCGTCATCGTCGGCGGCGGCACGGCCGGATGGATGACCGCGGCGGCGCTGTCCCGGCTCGTGCCTAGCGGCGTGTCGGTCACATTGGTCGAGTCCGAGGAGATCGGTACCGTCGGCGTCGGCGAGGCGACGATCCCGTCGCTGCTCGATTACAACCGCATGCTGGGGATCGACGAGGACGCGTTCGTCCGCGCGACCGGCGCGACGTTCAAGCTGGGCATCGAGTTCCGCGACTGGGCGCGGCCGGGCGACTCCTATCTCCATCCGTTCGGTACACATGGCCGCGATGTCGAGGGCGTCTCGTTCCACCAGCTCTGGCTTCGTCAGGTCGCTCTAAGCAACCCCGATCCGGGACCGATCGGCGACTATTGCCTGTCGGCGGTGGCGGCGCGGCGCGGGCGGTTCACTCGGCCAAGTGGCAATCCCCAGTCGATCCTGTCGTCTTTGTTCTACGCGTTCCATTTCGACGCGGCGCTGTATGCGACGTTCCTGCGCGACATCGCGGAGCAGGACGGCGTGGTGCGCGTCGAGGGTCGCGTGGTCGCGGTCGATCGGGATGCCGAAACGGGGTTTATCCAATCGGTGCGGCTCGAAGGCGATCGCCGCATCGACGGTGAATTGTTCATCGACTGCAGCGGTTTTCGGTCGCTGTTGCTCGGCGATGCGCTGGGCGTGCCGTTCACCAGCTGGAAGCACTGGCTACCATGCGACCGGGCCTGGGCAGTGCCGAGCGCGCGCCAGGGGCCACTGACCCCCTATACGCGGGCGACTGCCGATACCGCCGGGTGGCGCTGGCGGATCCCGCTCCAGCACCGGGTCGGCAACGGGTATGTCTATTCGAGCGCGCATATCGACGATGACGATGCCAGGCGGGCACTACTGGCTGGGCTCGAGGGGCAGGCGCTGGGCGAGCCGCGTCAGTTGCGGTTCGAGGCCGGGCGGCGCGAACGGCTGTGGGATCGGAACTGCGTCGCGATCGGGCTTGCCGGCGGGTTCCTCGAACCGCTCGAATCGACCAGCATTCACCTGATTCAGTCCGGGATCACCCGGCTGATGAGCCTGTTTCCCGATATGGGGTTCGGCGCGACCGAGATCGACGCGTATAACCGCGTCATGCTGCGCGAATACGAGCAGGTGCGCGATTTCGTCATCCTGCATTACCACGCGACCGAGCGATCGGACTCCCCGTTCTGGGACCAGTGCCGGACCATGTCGATTCCGGCGTCTCTGTCGGCCAAGCTGGCGCTGTGGTCCGGGAAGGCGCGCGTGTTCCGCGAACAGGGGGAATTGTTCACTCCCGACGGCTGGATCGCGGTGCTGCTCGGTCAGGGCATACGACCGTCGTCCATCGATCCACTTGCGGCCACGTTGCCGCCCGGCGAATCCGTGCGGTTCATGGCGCATGTCCGCGACATGATCGACAAGACCGCGACGGCAATGCCGACGCATGAATCCTTTATCGCCCAGCACTGTGCGTCGCCGCTGCGTCAGCCGGCATGACGTGGGGACTTTTCACGGGTTCACGAGACTGATGCCGGGGAAGCGGCTGGGGATCGTCGCGATCATCGCGATGATGATGGCGCCTCTCGCGGTGCAGGGGGCGGCGCGATCGCAAGATGCCGTGCGGTATCGCTGGACCAACGTGAAGGTCGGGGCGGGCGGCTATGCCCCCAACATCGTCTTCAGCCCTGCAGAGCGTGGCCTGGCCTATCTACGAACGGACATGGGCGGGGCCTATCGCTGGGACGGCAAGGAGCGCCGTTGGTTGCCGCTTCAGGACGGCAATGCGACGCCGAGCTACATGGGTATCGAGAGCATCGCGCCCGATCCACGCAATCCCGACATCGTCTACATGGCGGCCGGGATGAATGCCCGCGCGCCTGCCGCGATGTTGCGCTCTGCGGATCGCGGACGGACTTGGCGAACCACGCCGGTACCGTTCGCGATGGGTGGCAACGAGGATGGCCGCGGTTTTGGCGAACGGCTCGCGGTCGACCCCAATCGGACGCGGCGACTATTCTTCGGGTCGCGTCACGACGGGCTGTGGCGAAGCGACGATGCGGGCGCGACCTGGGTCAAGCTCGCGAGCTTCCCGGTGGCGGGGCTTGGCCGTCCGGTGTCCCGCAAGACGCATGGCGGCGTCGCCTTCGTCGCGATCGACGCCAATAGCGGCAGCGCGGGCGCGCCGTCCCGCCGGATATGGGCGGGGGTCGCCGATCCGGGCGCGGAGCATCTCTACCGTTCCGACGACGGCGGCGAGACCTGGGCCGCCGTCCCGGGCCCCTCGCTGCTGGCGGCCAAGGGCGTTATCGATCGACGCGGCGTGCTGTGGGTCGGTTATGCCAGCGGCCTCGGGCCAAGCGGTATCAAGACGGGTGCAGTGTGGCGCTACGATCCGAGCGGGCGTGGCCTCGACGTGACGCCGCCCGGCTGGCGCGATACCGGCGCGGAGGGCGCGTTTCTGGGCGTTGCGGTATCTCCCATGCTGCCGGGGACGGTCGCCGTCAGCACCGTCGACCGCTATCGCCACGGAGATTCGCTATGGGTCAGCCGCGACGACGGCGGAAGCTGGAACGATGTCGGCGCCCGAAGCCGGCGTGACGTCTCGCAGACGCCCTTCCTGCTGCACGAGGGCAAGGGCGCCGATTTTGGGCACTGGATTTCGGGCCTGGCGATCGATCCTTTCGATCCGGGGCACGTCGTCTACACGACCGGCGCGACGGTCTATGCGACCCACGGCTTGCGCGGCACGGGTACGATCGACTGGGTGCCGTGGACCCGAGGGATCGAGCAGACGGCGATCATCACGCTCGTGTCGCCGACGGGCGGGGCGCCGTTGATATCCGGGTTCGGTGACCTTGCCGGCTTCGTTCACGAGGATCTCGATCGCTCGCCGCGCCCGACCTTCGTCGATCCGTACATGTCGAACACCAATGCGATCGACTATGCGGGGCTCGCCCCGAACGTCATCGTGCGCAGCGGCAGCCTGTATCTCGACCGGCCCCGACACGCGTCCATGGGGCGCTCCGAAGACGGCGGTCGCACATGGACCGAGATCGTTTTGCCGCCGATGGGCAATCCGCCCAGGCGTGAGGATCTGAACGGCGACTGGCCGATCAGCGTCTCGGCGGACGGCAAGACGATGGTCGTGGCCACCCCGGTTCCGCAGGTCTCGCAGGACGGCGGGCGACACTGGTCGGTGGTCCGCGGCTTGCCGGGTGGGGTACGCGCCGTCGCCGACAAGCTGGATCCGCTTGTCTTCTATGCCGTGGATGTCGCGCGGGGGAAGCTGCTGGTATCGCGCGATGCGGCGATCAGCTTCGCGCCCGTGACGGGCCGCAATCTGCCTGCCGATCTAGCCCCGGCAGGCAGGCAGGGCCGCGAGGCGCAAAGCTCGCTTCTGGCCGCGCCCGATCGCACGGGAACCCTGTGGCTGCAGGCAGGCACGCGGCTGTTCTACAGCGCCGACGGCGGCACGACCTTCGCCGCGGCTGGTGGTGGGCTTGAAGTCGAGCTCTTCGGTCTGGGTCGGAACGGGGTGTTTGCGGTCGGCACGCGCGGCGGGGTCAGGGGCGTGTGGCGCTCGATCGACAGGGGGCGGACTTGGGGGCGTATCGACGACGACGCGCATCGCTGGGGCGGCCGCTACCGCGTAGTCTCCGGCGATCCCCGGCGCGAAGGCCGTGTCTATCTCGGTACGGACGGGCGCGGCATGTTCTATGGCGATCCGGTCGAGGCGCGGTGATCGGACGACGTCCCGGTCTGCTTTCCTCGTACAGCGGCACGTTGAAGCGCAGATCGTTGCTCCACATACCGCTGGCACCGAACACATTGCCGGGGCAAGTACGATACCGTCGACCAGCGCCGCGCGGGCACTTGCAACCGCGTCCATCCCATCCGGTGAGCACGCCCGGCCGTGGGTAGGGGCCGACCGACACCGTGAGTTCATCGAGAACGGCGGCGTCGGCGCGCACGATCGCACGACTGACGATCAAGGCCGGCCGGCGCGGGACCGAGACCGTGCGCTCGTCTTCCGTGCGCGGCGCCGTATCCACCAGAGATAGATCCCCGCGATACCGATGGCGAGGAAACCGAACCCGAGCAGGAAGACGACGATCTTGCCGATGGTTCCGAACGCCTCGCCCGAATGCAGTGGACGCAGCCAGTAGAAGATGCGGCTGGAGACGTCGCCGCGTTCGTCGTTGATACCGGTGATCGTCCCGGCGCAGGCATTCACCGTCACCGTCGCGGACCCGACATAGCGGACGCGGTCGTCAGGCCGGCTCAGGCGGACCTGCCATGAACAATCGCCCGGATCTTCGGGGGGAAACAGATAGGTCCCGGTGGCGCCGGGCACGTGGCCGGCAAGACGCGCTATCGCGGCTGGACTTAGCCGCTCGTGCGGAATGGACGGCTCGGCCTTCGCCACCGCTGCGGTGCGCAGCGTCTGTTCGTTGCGCGGGCGCAGGTCGCTGGGGAGGAAACCGACGATCCACGACGGACGGATCATGTACGTCCCGGAAATTCCCCAGAGCAGGCACATCGCGGCCAGCACGGCGCCCAGCACACGGTGCAGGTCGAAGGTCAGTCGCGGCACCGTGGCGTTCTTCTTGATCGCCAGCGCCTTGCCCCATTTGCCGGGCTTCGGCCACCACAGCACCAGCCCGGAAACGGTCGACAGCACGAGGACCAGCCCGCTGACGGCGATCAGCAGATCCCCGGCCAGCGGGACGGCGAGCCGCTTGTGCAGCGTCCAGATGAACTTCAGCACTGCGCCGACCGGGCGCCGATGGTCGCGATCGACGCGGCCCGAGCTCGGGTCGACGAAGAGCTCGCGGGTGGCGTGGCCTTGGCCGGCGATTAGGACGCGGTAGGCATGATCGGCGTTGGATGCCGGCAGTCCGACCAGCGCCAGATCACCGCCGCCATTGGCCGCGCGGGCGATCGCGACCGCACGATCGACGCCCACGCCGACGCCCCCGCCGACCCCAACGCCGACTGGTGCGCCGACCGCCGCGTAGGGCGCGTCGAAGACGTCCGAAATCTCGTGCTGGAACACCAGAATGCACCCGGTCACGGCTTCGAACACGAACAGAAATCCGAAGCTCAGGCCGATCCATTTGTGGATCTTGAGCCATAGCAGACGGCCTCTCGCCGGACCCGCCACGCGGCTAAAACTCGATCTTGCCGGTCAGCATCACCGTCCGCGGCTCGCCGACGCCGATCCGGTAGACGCCGTTCGCATAGGGATAATAGTTTTTATCGAGCAGGTTGCGGGCGTTCAGCTGGACGCGGTAGATCATCCCGCTGGCCAGCCGCGCCCGATAGCGGAGCACCGCATCGACCGTGGCGTAGCCGGGCAGGAATGCCGAGTTGGCGGTATCGACGGCGATCCGGCTGGAGGCGGTGACGCCCGAGCCCGCCGCAAGTCCCTTGAGCGCACCCGACCTGATCTCGTACGTGCCGAAGATCGATCCTTTGTTGGTGGGGACGTTGACGAAGCGATTGCCGCTAAGCGTCGGATCGTCGCGCACCTTCGCATCGAGATAGGTGTAGCTGGCGGTCAGATTGAACGCCGGCGTGACTTGCCCCGAGACGGTCAGCTCGCCGCCCTGTGACCGCACGCTGCCTACCGTCGACGTGACGTCGTCGGACGTGGTCAGCACGTTGGTCTTGTCGATCCGGAACAGCGCGGCGGTGGTCAGCAGCTTGCCACCGAAGAATTCCGCCTTTGCGCCCGCTTCCCAGCCCGTGCCCTTTTCGGGGGCGAACGGTCCCGAGGCGGGCACGAGTCCGGCGGCGGGCACCGATGCGTTCGGATGATAGGATGTGCTGTAGCTGCCATAGACGCTGACGCGATCGGTCAGGCGGTAGAGCAGGGATGCGCTGGGCAGGAACACGCCCTTGCTGGAGTCGTCGCTTACTTCGCCCTGCGCCGCGCCGAACTGCATGATGTGCGCCCAGCGCAACCCGGCCGCCGCGGTCAGCCGACCGAGCGTCACGCTGTCCTGCGCGAAGACGCCCCATTCCCGGCTGCGGTTGACGAAGAACGGCCCGTCGCTCGCCTGCGCAACCGCATCGCTCTCGGAAAGCTGTCCGTAGACGGGATTGTAAATGTTGAAGCCGCCGAGGATCTCGGACATGTCCTGCCCCGCCTGCCGCTCTTTCTGGTAGCGATAGTCCGCGCCGAACAGCAGTTCGTGCTTGAGCGCCCCAGTGGCGAACGTCGCGACGCCGGTCTCTTGGAGATAGGTGTTTTCCTGCCGGCCATGACGATTGGCGAGGACGAACCGCGTCAGGTCGCCCTGCGCGTTCAGCCGCGACGCATTCACTTGAACGTCGGACGTCAGGTAGTTCATGTACGCCGCGCGGGTCCGCAGCGTGAGCCAGTCGGTGGCTTCGTAATCGAGATTGCCGCGGACGAAATGGCTGACGCTGTGATAGCGCGAGAAATCCTCCGAAAAGCTGCGCTTCGCAGGCACCGCGACGGGCTTGCCGTTCTGCAGGATCGTGCCGCGATCCATTGGCGCGGTGCTGTCGTTATACTCATAGGCGAGCACCAGCTGCGCCTTGTCGCCGCGCCAGCCGAGCGACGGCGCGATCAGCAGGTTGCGCGTGTCGTGGCCGACGTTGCGCCAATAATCCTGCTTCTCACCGGCGACGACGAGACGGTAGGCGGTTTCGCCACCGGCAAGCTGGCCGATCGGTCCCGACAGATCGCCGACCGCGCGGTACTGGCCATAGCTGCCGATATTGCCCTCGAAAGCGCGATAGGGGGTATAGAGCGGCTGCTTGCGGACGATGTTGATGACGCCGCCGGGCTCGGTGCGGCCATATAGCATCGCCGATGGTCCGGAGAGCAGTTCGACCCGGTCGGTGTTGGCCTGGAAGCCTCGCGCCATCGCGCCGCGCACGCCGTCGATCAGGATGCCCGGATTGGTCGAGGCAACCGAGGAATACACACGAAAGCCGCGGATGTTGAAGCTGTCCTGCGTGCCCCCGAAGCTGTTGTCCTGGCTCACGCCCGGCAGCGTCTTGATCGCCTGTTCGAGATTAACGACGCCGCGGTCTTGCAGGACCTGCTGGCTGGCCATGTTGATCGAGCGGGGCGTGTTGAGGACATCGGCCGCAACGCCGGACGCGACATAGGAATCCGTGGGCCGATACCCATCCGCGGACCGGCTGGCCTGGACGATGATCTCGGCACTGGTGGTATCGCCCGTCGGAACGGTGGCCTGCTCGATCGCCTGCGCGAGGGTCGGGAGCGGCGATAGCAGCGCGAGGGTCAGTCCCCCCAATGCCGCGTTGCGCGAAAACCGGCGTGTCTCGTGAAGCCTCATATTTGCATACCCCTTATGATGAGGCGACAATTAAGCTAATGCGAATGAGTTGCATATATTGTTTCGGGTGGGTAACGGTGACAGGCGTAGAAGTGCGCCTCGTGCGACAGCCGCGCCGGAGTCGATCGGCGCCTTCTGCGCGCCGCAGTTCCGCCAATGGCGTACGAAGCGATCCCGGGGCACACGCGGCACTGGCAGGAGAAGCTGAAGGGCAAGAGGGCCGAGCCAGCGCGGACGGTGTATACCGTTGGTACGGCCTCGCTTAGCGAGCGTAACGGCCTTTAACGTTGGCAAAAAGCGCTTGCATGACGAATTGGCACTAACGTAATGTGCTTGTACGTGCCGCACTGGGGCGCGCCCACGAGGAAAAACCCAGAGCTTTGAGCCGGTGGAGTAAGGGTGAGAATCCCCCAGGACCCGGACACTGCCAGCCGCCCCGAGCCGCCGCTGGTGCTGGTGACCACAGCGCAACAGCAACGCTTTTGCGGGAATATCCCATGCTCCAATCAACGCACCAGATGCGTCTGCTCGACACCAAGCAGACGGCGGCCTTACTCGGCATCGCTCCGAACACCTTGAAGCTATGGCGCCACAAGTCGCGTGGCCCAACATTCGTGAAGCTCGGCGACGCGAAACAAGCTGGCGTCGCCTACGATGAGGCGGACGTGCTCGCTTGGCGCGAGGCCCGCAAGTTCGACGGCACCAGCGCCTACAGTTCGGCCGCCCTAGCGAACGTCAAAGCAGACATCAGGCGCTCGGCGGACGTAAGTCGCTGAATTGGCGGTGCTTCCTATTGAAGCCTCATCAAAAATAAGACGACCGCAAGTCCTAGCCAAAAAAAAGGCAGGACGCGGTGAACGTCCTGCCCAGGGATTATTTCTAGCATGAATACCATAACACAAGACGGGCCGGCCGGCTCGGCCGAAATAGGGGCTGTCGCTACGCCTGCCGACCGCTGGCAGCGCATACCCGCCGAAATGCGGGCACTACCCCAGTGGGTGCTTGCCGGTGCCGACAAGGTGCCGCGCAAGCCAAACGGTGGCTATGCCGACAGTACCGACTCCACCACATGGTCGAGTTTCGATACCGTCTGTCAGGCCGCTGCCGAAAGGGGCTGGGACATTGGCTTTGTACCAACCGCAAGCGATCCGTACACATGTATCGACCTCGATGTAAAAACCGCATCAAGCCATCCAGACAAGCCGGACAAGTGGACTACGTCAGGACAGCTTCAGCGCCACCAAAGCATTATTAAGGAGATGGCAAGCTACACCGAGCTGTCGCGTTCCGGCCTGGGTTGGCACATCTGGGTTCGCGGCAACATTGGCGCGGGCAGGAACCGCGATGGTGTGGAGGTATACAGTCAGGAACACTTTCTCATCTGCACCGGCAATGTCCACCTCGACCAACCAATCGAAGATCGACAAACGCTCTTAGATAACATGGTGAGCCTAATGGCGCCTCCAGCGCCGGCCGTCGTACTGGATGGACCGAACCGTGCCGACGAGGCTCTTGCGTCCCGTATGGCTGCGGACCAGGGCTTGGCTGGCCGGCTTTGGCGCGGCGAGTGGGCGGCAAACTTTTCGTCGCAGTCCGACGCTGACCTGGCGTTGATTAAGTCGCTCTTGCCACAGAGCGCTTCACCGCGCGAATGTTGGGCAACGTTTCGGCTGTCCGAGTTGGGCAAACGCAGCAAGGCTGGGCGGCCCGATTACATGAGGCGTACATTGGCATGTGCTACTCATCAATTAGCAACCTCTGCAGAAGAAATCCGTCACGGACGTGAAGTAGCAGAACTATTCCTTAGGCAGTTTGAAGCGTTCCGTGCACCAAGTCGGCTTCGTTTGCTTGTTGATAGCGATCTCGACCGCCTTCCCCGACTAAGATGGCTGGTTAAAGGGGTGATCCCCGACGCGGGGATTGGCGCTATTTATGGCGCATCGGGGTCGTACAAATCGTTCCTAACGCTAGACCTGCTCGCCCACATTTCCAATGGCCGCGAATGGTTTGGTCATCGGGTGAAGGGTGCTCCCGCTGTGTACGTGCCCTTCGAGGGGCAGGGTGGCATACCCAATCGGATCAGAGCTTGGCGTACTGCTCAGACGATAATGCGCCACTCCGATCGTCTACCGACATCAGAGCCCGACGCAGACGTTCGATCGCGGATCGCTGTCGTGATGGAGCCGTTGAACCTTCGCGAAGAGGCTGACCGCCGCACACTCGTCGCAGGACTCAAGGAGCAGGGCTGGGCGGGCGGTATCCTTTGCATCGACACACTTGCACACGCATCCGCTGGCATTGAGGAGAATAGCAGCGCCATGGGCGAAATGATCGGC
The DNA here is from genome assembly GCF_900115295.1 of Sphingomonas sp. OK281. GTDB lineage: Bacteria > Pseudomonadota > Alphaproteobacteria > Sphingomonadales > Sphingomonadaceae > Sphingomonas. The sequence continues at coordinate 396,987 of NZ_FOVZ01000001.1, forward strand.
ATTTTCCGCAATCTTCAGCAAGAGCTCGGCGGCGTGATCTTGCTGGTGCACCACAGCGGCAAAGACGAGTCGAGGGGGATGCGCGGTTGGTCGGGTTTGCACGCCGCAATGGATTTCGTAGTCGAGTGTCAAAAGAAGGGCGATGCCGATGCCAGAGAAGCGACTTTCAGTCTTGCGAAAGTAAAGGACGGCACGACCGGCACAGCGTTCGGCTTCAGAATGGATTTGATCCCGCTCGGCTTCGATGAGGACGGCGATGCAATTACATCGCTCGTGGTCCGTCCCGGTCAGGCGGGTGAGGGGCTGGAGCATCCTTTCGTCGTAGATGCGATGGTGGAGGCCACAGAGGACGATGCGTTCGTTGAGTCTTGGGTCCGCGAACTCATGATTGAAGGCTTTCAACCGACCGGACGCTGGCTGGAAGCTGCACGGGTTCACGTCAAAGATAAGCGTAAGCTGACCCAAAAGCGACTGCGGGACGCGATCTGCCGACTGAAGGCTATTGGACGGCTTGAAGACGCAGCGGACACCTTGGTCACGAACGGGAAGTGGCTGCGCGCTGTCGATGTTCCGCCAAGGTAATACGGGGGGGTGCGTTGACCGCGTTGCGGTGCGTTGAGCCTCGTTTCAACGCACCGAACCCCGCAGGGAGCAGCAGCACCCCCAAGGTGCGTTGCTGCGTTAACCCTATAAGGCAACGCACCCTAAACAACGCACCTTCCAAATCGCCGCCAAAGCCGCCGCCAGGGTAGTGTGCCCGGCGCGGCCCGCTTTTGCCGCTTAGCCCACCGACAACGCCCGCCGTACACCGAAAGCGGCCCTTAGGGCACTCGTGTGCCGACAGCGCGGCAAGCGCACGGACAGCCGCCGAAATCGGCCCCTCTCTACCGGGGGTGCCGTCGCAAAGTCAGACCCGCTGATAAGTAGTATGCCGGAGCAGGAAGCGCGAAGTGACGTAAGTACCTGTTTTTAAAAGAAAGCACGAGCGTGATGTGCTGTTAAGTTGCTAAACAACAGGCTGTAGTAAGTAATCAAGCTTGGGAGCCGCAAGCATCATGTCCGTCCCAGTCAATTCCCGCGTAACTCCAGCCCTCGACCCCGAAGTATATCTGGCCGTCGAAGGGGTAAACGATAGCACCCGTGGCTACATCGATGATGTCGTCAGCTTTTGTAACGACGCCTATGCGACCCTGGGCAAGCTGCACGCTGCCAAAGAGTTGGTGGATTCTAACCCTGCGTGGACCGATGCGCAGAAGGTCCTGATGATGACCGGAGAAACGACCAAGCAGAAGGCGCGCCTCGCCAATAAGCTGGACCGTGTCTCCCGCGACCTCGACAGCCGGATTGCTCTTACGGCAAGCGACTTGTTGAAGCCGGTTCAGCAGGCGGCAGCGGGTCCACTTGCGGCGGAGGTACGCAATCACTTCAAATCCTTGAAGGGCGGGGAGCGTTCGCAGCTTATCCGTGAGGCAATGGAGGCCGACGACGAGGCAACGTTGCAAGCCGTACTGGGTGCGCAGCCGTTCCTCTCGGGCATGACGACGGTGGATCGTGATCACTTCATCGGAATTTACCACCGCAAACACCAACCCCATTTGGTCGAGCGATTGGAGGTTATGGTCCGGGTCAAAGACCTGATGGACCGGAGCGGCGCCAACGGGGCCGCCTTTCACAAAGCCTTCAACGTTGTGCTCGGCGCCAGTCCGAATGACGCCAGCGCCATCGAGAAAGCGAACCGCGCTGCGGTCGACGCCCTCAAGATCGAACCCACGGTCTGATCGCCCGCTGTTCTGATCAGGAGCAATCGCATGACCATTCAGCCACCCTGGCTCCAGGGCAATCCGCAGGTTGTCACCGAACAGCCTGCGACGCCTCCGGGCCGTTGGGTCAAAGGCCAGTCCGGTAATCCAAAGGGCCGACCTGTCGGAATCGTTGATCGCCGGTCGAAGCTTGCGGAGCGGATGCTCGCGGACGCCGATGGCATCGTCGCCGTGATGTCGGCCAAGGCGCTCGATGGAGATGCATCGGCCGCCCACCTGATTCTCGGAAGAGTGCTTCCCGCCCTGCGCAGTCAGTCGGAGAAGGTTTGCTTCGATTTCGACCCCGGCGCCAGCACCGCCCATCAGATCGAAGCGGTTCTCGCGTCCGTGGCGAGTGGGGCTCTCGCACCCGACGTTGCTCGCGAATTGATTTCGTCGCTCGGGATTTTGGCAGACGCCAGAGCCGTCGAGCAGTTGGAACAGAGGCTTATTGTTTTGGAGGCACGCACGTTATGACGATCGTTAAGACAGCCAACAATCGCGTGGTCATCGACGACCTACAGCCAGACGATACCCATGTGCGTGTCGTCTGGTTTGGAGAGTCCGAGGACGGCCTGCACCGCAAGCAGTTCCATGGCCCCATGGTGCCCGTCGAGGACCACCAATCGGCAATCGACTGGGCCGTCAGCATGGCCACCCAGATGGAGCACTCGCTTTATGTTGTGCCCCTCACCGGGCTCGATGTCCTGCGGTCGGCACGCGCTGCCGAGGTTGTGGCCACATTGGGCGACCAGGAGCGCGGCGAACTCCGCCGAGTATGTGCTGCCGCGATGGCTGAGGTCATGCGGGACAGCGACGATCCCAACCTGCGCAACGACGCATACGATGTCCTAGTAGATATGAAAGTGGTGCTGCCATGACCGACCAAACACATCCTAACCACGTACCGACCTACACGCCGACGGCGGAGCAATTCGACCAAATACTCGCCCAATCGACGGCTCAGATCCTGGGCCAGAAGGAGGCCGAGCGCCGGGCTAAGGAGTGGCCGAGCAACATCGAGCAGTTGCTGATCGCTGCCGCCGGTCGGATCAACGACCTTGAGGCACGTATGACGGTGCTGGAAGCCGGGCGGGTCTAAGGCCATGGCGGGCACCCGTTCCCTATTGGCGCGCATACAGCGGCTAGAGCAGGCACGGGCGCCCCTCCGGTCGCCGTTTGATATTGCGTACGGCTCCACAGCGGCATTCTGCACCACGCTCAAGACGGTGTGGATGCCGGCGACCTCGACAGCCGCGACATGGTCGGGGTCATCGCTGCGATTACCCGATGGGACACGGAGGGTGTTTGGGCAGTGTGGCAGCGCAGCCGCCCATGGCACCACACCCGATGAGCACGGCGCCTAGCTGGCTTGTCGCGTACCGGCAGGGGCACCAGCGGCCGCAAGCACCTGCCAAGCCGCTACGGCGCCCAGTGCCCACGCCAGCCCGGCCCCAGCCCGAACCCATGCCCGGACGGCGTACCGATCCGCAGGGGTTCTCCGAGCCGCTCCCGTGGTCAGACGATAACGGCGTTCGACGCGAGGCGGTGCTGGACACGGATTGCAGGCCACCACGCGTCATCCGCCGGGTAGGTTGGCTGCGATGCCTACGGTGCCGCCGGTCGTTCTTCAGTGAGGACGTAACACGTATGCGCTTGTGCAGTGGCCAGCACGGCTGCCGCAACGACGACGAGCGCCATGTTTCGGGCGGGTCACCAGTCGATTGAGTTTCAGAGAAAGCTGCGTCGCCAACGGGCGGCGGCGCGGTGCGCGGGGTAAGCTTGACCCGCGCCGAGGACCAGCGGACGGTCCCTCGTTAATCGAACATCCGCAGTAGCGGGGAGGCCTCCTTTTCTTCCTGACGCTACCGGCGCCTCGCACCCACCAGCGACGAGCGCGGCTTGGAACGACATCGCGCAGCCCGCGACCTTCTCGGCGCGGTCGATACCGTTGATGATGCGACGCGCCGAGGTGAACTGGACGAGGGTGGCCGGCCCCTTAGCGGGCAGGTAACTCGAGAAGCGCTTCGTGGTGAACCAGCCTTCCGTCATCCCGAGCACCATGATCTGCGCAGAGATATCGGTCTCGAGCGCGCGATCGTAGTTCGACGTCAGAGCCCCCTTGAGGCCGAGCTCGTCGTCTGCCCGCTGGTAGTTATAGTCCCACGTCAGCTGGACATCGCCGCGGCCGTAGGCAATCTGACCTGCATGCTTTCCCGGCTTGCCATATGGATAATTGCGGCCGCGTCCGATCTCTGGAATCGGCTGCATGCGCTGGCCGGTTTCGTGGAACGAGGTGGCGAGCCCATACGCGACGTACGCCAGGGGCGAGGCAGCCGCAGCGAACGCGGCAAGCTTCGCCTGGATGCCCTCGACCTGCGCCTTCGTCATCGTCCCGAACAGCGGGCGAATGGACGCGAAGAATTTATCCGGAGACGCCAGCCCGTGCGCAGGACGCGCAGGGGCGGTCGGGGAGGGACCCATTCCACTTCGATGCCGGGGCAGGAGGCGATCGGGTGGCCGAGGGGGCTGCTGGGGAGGCCTCAGGGCTGGCGCCGCCGACCCGCTTCGCCTTGGCTTCGGTCAGAGCGGTGTTGGCAGTTCGCACGGTCGGCTTCATGGTGCGATCGCGCAACATAGTGGGGAGAATCGAGGGTGAGCATGGGGGTAGCTGTCAACTGGATGGCGGTAGCGGTGCAGTTTGCAGCAGCGATAGTTTGGATCGCCTCAACTCGCGTCAGCGTGAGTGCGAAGCAGGTGGAGGCTAGCTACCGGCGCGAAACGGGCAGAAGTGGAGGCCCTGCGATGACCGTCGATGGCAAGGGCCGAGAGGTCAACGCTACGGCCGCCAGACAAAGTCTCTGGAGCGGTTACGCGGCCCTGGTAACAGCCGCGGGTGTTGCCCTTCAAGCGCTCGCTAACGCCCTCCCGTGACATCGACCAAGCGGTTCAACTTACCTTCCTTGCCTACTACGAGAGTCAAAGCGCGAGGTCGTTTGCGCATCCTGATGATCATCTCCGTGCGGTTGCGAGGGCTCGTCTGAGTGCTTGGGTGAAGACTTGCGGCGCGTGCCGATCGAGATGGGCACGCGCGCGCTGTTCGAAGGGCAGGCGCTTGGGCACCTCGGTAGTGTCCTTGAACTGGATGAGCAGCTTCAGGCCTGCGCGGGGCTGGGCACCCGATGAGCGTGCGCCACGTGGGCGCTTCGCTGCGACAGGACGCTGCCATACGCCGTTGATGACCTTGCCTGCCTTCGTCTTGATCGGGCCGATGAACACGCCGCGCTTACCCTTGAGGGATGCGAGCTTGCCCTTGGTGAGGTTGCCGTACTGGTTGAGCCCGACGCCGCGCGGCGCGAGCATGCCGCGCTTGCTGCCCAGCGATCGGCGCCCGCCCACGACGTACGGCTCGAGATATTGGGCCTGAATATCCTTGGCCGTGACCACCGCAATCTGGCTGGCCTTGGTGGCAACCTGGATGCGATAGGCGCGCTCGGTGAACGGCGTCGGCGTGCTGAACGTCTCGTCGATCAGCTTAATCTGGTCAGCGGCAACGCCCTTCGCCAGCGTGTTGAGCGCCAGCGACATCGCGAAGGGCACTTGCTTCGCACCCAAAGCGATCATTGAACGATGCAACGGACCAAGGCTGCCCTTGATCCCGATCGCGATCACCGGCGACCACGCACCGCGGCGCGGAGATCTATCGACGCCTGCTCGGCCTCTTCGATCAGGCGCTCGCTGCGACCGTAATGCCGCGAACCGCTCGCCATGTCCTCGGCAATACGCAGCACGCGCATGCCGATAGCCTCGACATGGTCGGCAGTGGTAAGCCGCAATTGCGGTGCAGCCATCTAGGCCTCCCCATACGACAAGAGCCGCAGCCTTCGCAGGCGCGGCTCTAACAACTGGTCATTTGCGTACGATGCGGGGGTGATGGTGTCAACTGTTCCGTGCACGTCTCGCGCAATTCGCACGCAGGTCGACATACTCGTCACCAACACCCGCCAAAGCTGCTTCGCCTTCCTGATAGATGAAGTTGCCAAAGCCGGTCCGCATTCCGTTCTTATCGATACTGCTGACCTGGCCGTAGTAACCTTGGCCGGAAGGGCAGGGCTGAACGGCACGAAACTTGGCGGACGGACCGTCGACTAGTTCGGCACGAACCGCATCGGTGGCATCGTCGACGTCGGGCGCGCTGCAGGATATCAAACCGAGCAGCGCAGAAATGAGAAGGTAGCGCATAGGCTCATCTAGCGCCGAGAAGGCGACAGGCAACCAGTCGGTTGCCCGTGCCCCTCTCGGGTCAGAAACTCAGCCGTTCGTTCATCGCGATGACGTCTGCAACGAACTGGACCGTGACACGAGCGGCTGCGACTTGGTCATTGCGGCATTCGGTCAACGCGGATCCGGCGAAACCCGCGGTCTCGTCGAATCGACATATGTTCTCGAAAACCGACCAGTATCTAGCTGGCACATAGCCCTTGATCCGCTTCAGATCGTCGAGGGCTTCCTGCTCTGCCCACCCGTTGCCCTGACCGGCGCCGGGGATGCGCGCCAGATCCATGACGAGACCCTTGCCTCCCAGGCGCGACCATAGCGTCTCGCAGTGATCGATCGCGGCCACCTGGCTATTGGACAACAGCTTGGCAGCCTTCCAGCGCGCCACCGGCGTACCGCCACGGTTGATCAGCGTCTGTGTGGTAACCACCCGGCCGCCATCTCGCAGCGGGACATCCACGATCGCGTGCATGCCCTTCGCGACCTGGATCGCCGGTGCGCCGATGGCTTCGGCTTTCGCGCCGATGGCTTCTGCTAATCGCTGCGCAGGCGACTTCGGAACCCGCTTGATCTTCGTACTGGCCTTTGGTCCCCGTGCCATCGTTCAGCCCCCGTGCCGAGTTGTGAATGCCAATGATTCTGATCGGCTTGCTGCTCGGTCTTCCGACGCCGTGCGCCGGATTGGAACCAAACCCTTGTAAAGACGATGTAAGTAGATCGATGTTAGGTTCTGCAACTGATCGTTTACACATTTCAGCAGGAGCGCCGAATGCCGACCGACCGCCGCTCTCATCGAGCGAGTGAGCATCCGATCGACGGGTCGCTGGCCGAACGCGCAAGCTATTTCAGCATGCTCGCGCGTTGGGCACGAGGTGAGGTGAACCACTGGGATTCGAACATCAGCGGCGACAGGACTATGAGCGCTAGCCAAAGATAGACGGCGGCCCAGAGCGCCGGCTGTCGATACCCTGACTGTGATCGCCGAGACCAAGTTTTTGAAATTGCAGGCAACGTTTTCGTAAGCGGTGAGGTCTACTCGGTAGGTATGTCCCCACGCTTCACGATCACCACCACCCCCGCGCTCAACTTGGTGACGATCACCATGGGTGGGTTCTTCGCTCAGGCCGACATCGACGCGTTCGAACATGCCCGAAACGTTGCCCATCGCGAGCTTCGGTGCGGCCCCAATCAGCACATCACCTTGGTCGATATGCGAGAGATGCTGATCCAGTCCCAGGAGGCGATCGTCGGGTTCCAGCGGGTCCTGAACAACCACGCCACCAAGTCCAAGCGCATCGCGATCGTCACGAGCAAGACGCTTTCGCGAATGCAGGTCGAACGGGCCGCAGAACGGCGAGACGTCCAGTACTTCAGCGGCGAGCCCACGGAAGCGAAGGAGTGGTTGCTGGCTGGCTAATCCACGTAGAGGGCGCGAGGCGATCACGCGTGCTCCTCCAGCTTCCGGGCATCCGCCGGCGGACCGGGTATGGCCATCCGTCGGTAACGTTCCGCCGTAGACCGGCTGGCCTCCCGAGCCTCGTCCTGCGCCGCGACCTTCGTTCGCAAACGTGCCTCGATCCACGACACCGGCTCAGCTCGACCGGCAGCGCTGAGCAACGCTGCGTTCGTCGCCTCCTCGCCATGATTTTTGAACCACTTGGCTATGAGGCTGCGAGCCGTTTTGGCCGACAGTCCAGCCTCACCCAGCAACGCCACGCCAGCGTCGAACAAAACCTTTTTCGGATCGATCGGCGACGGCACGGCGCCCGTTACGATAGTAACGGAATCTTTCTTCTGTCCCTCTCCCTGTCCCTTGGGAGGCTCAAGGATTCCAAAAGTCGTCCCTGAAGGATCGCTTTGGGAATGCTGCTGTTCGTCCTTTTGGGATCCCCACCGCTTGCTGTTACCCTTCTTCGAGCGCTCCCGGTAGGACAGTTTCTTGGCCCAAGCCTCGGTTGCTTTCTCGCAGACAACGGGGTGATACAAACGACCGTCGCTGCACTCTACGAAGCCCCGGAGCGCAATTGTCCTCAACTTTTTCCATTTCGTGCCTGCGCCGGACAGATGAGCGAGCACGCGATCATCGGCTGGCAGGCTGCCGGCTGGCACCTGCTGCCAAGCCTTGCACCACAGGGTCATAGCTGCCTTGAACTCGTCACCACTCGACAAGGCGAACAGGTCGCTGTCGAGCAGGCGCACGGTATCGACCGGCATGAATGCGAAGTCCCGCAGGTCGCAATCGGACGGGGTGAGAGGGGCGGGCAAATCAGCGTTCGGCATTATTATGCACCTTCCCTGGAGCTGTAAAAATCGCTGCCGCGGACCGCTGAATTTGCGCCGAAGAACCAGCCGATAGCCTTGCCGGAGGGGCCGCTGCGCCGCTTGGGGACGAGAAACTCGACCTTGTTGCGCACTGCTTCCATGTCCGTTCGCCAATCCTCGTATTTCTTGTCGAAGGGGTCCGGCTCCTCCTTCTTGAGGTATTCCTCCTCACGGTAGATGAAGAGAATCACGTCGGCGTCCTGCTCGATCTGGCCGCTGTCACGGAGGTCGGATGGCATGGGTCGTTTGTCCGGACGCTTCTCGACGTCTCGGCTGAGCTGGGCCACCGCCATCACGACGAGGCTTTCGGATTTGGCGAACTGCTTGAGCCCGACGCTGACCTCGCTCGCATGCTCGTAAGGTGACATGCCCTTGCGGCTGTGCGCCATCAATTGAAGGTAGTCGACGACGACCAGCTCTAGCTTTTCACCCATGGCGGCGAGGCGGCGCTTGTGGCTGCGCGCCTGGCGGATCAGCTTGGCGAGCGTCAGGCCCGAGGTTTCGTTGATTTCGATCGGCAGTTCGTCGAACCGCTCCTTGGCAGCGATTACGGCGCCCATCTCGTGCGGTCGCACGGTGCCATCGCGGACGTGCTCGTAAGACACGCCGCCGCGGGGTGAGAAGGTCATGTCAGCGAGCATGCGCCGGGTGAGTTCGTCAGCGCTCATCTCAAGCGAGAAAATAAGGACGCCATGACCCATGCCGGCCGCGCCAATCGAATAGGACGTGACCAGCGAGGTCTTGCCCATGCCGGGACGGCCGCCGACGACGACCAGGTTCGACGGGCGCAACACGCCGATCGCGCTGTCGAGCGAGTTGATGGTCCCGCAACGGACGCCAATTATCGGTTTGCCGAAGCTGTTGATGACCGCGTCGGCATACTGACCAACGGATCCCTGCGCGGAGACGACCTGCTCGGCCAACTCGGCGACCGCTTCATCGGCGTTCGCAACCAGTTCCTCGCGTGTCACTGACAGGTCGCGCGCTGACGCGACGACGTCCTTCAGGCCTGCTACCATCCGCCGCCGGCTGGACAGCATGGTGATCTGATCAAAGTACGCCTTCGTCCGTGCCTTCGGTCCGGCATTCAGGTTGGCGGCGGCCAGGACTGAATACGCGCGCGGCCATTCGCCATCTTCGGCAAAGTGCGGGGCAAGCGTCACAACGTCGACTGCGCCGGTTGCCGATTGCTCGATCATCTTGCCGTAGATGCGACCGTACAGCGGGACCGAGAAGTCGGCCGGACGGCAGCGATCGGCAACCTCGTCGATCAGCCGATTGTTGGCGAGCAGATCGCCAAGAAAGCCGATCTCGGCCTCGACATTGTAAAGCGGGCTCGCCGTCTCGGCTGTCGCGAACTGCTCCTCGAAAGCGCCGCTCATGCCCGGATGCCCCGCAGCTGGTCGTTCCAGTCCTTGAAGCCTTCAGCTGGCCACATGATCCGCGTCGAGTAGCCGTGCTCGATGAGCTCTTCCTCGACCTTTTCAACGGCAGCGCGACCGGCTGCATCGTTCTGGCCGGCGATAACGATCGAGACGATGCGACGCGGGTATCCCGAGAATTACGCAACGCGTTGTCTGCGTCGATTTCGTTCCGGACGATCTCGCGCAACCGAGCTTCCTGCTCGGGCGTGAACGGCGAGAGGGCGCTGCCCTCCGAAGGCAACGCGCTATGGTTTTGGCTGCTCGCATCGCGTCGATTGATTTCGCGGGACTGCTTGGCAGAGTCGGGGCGGATCATGCTGCGCGTTCAATGCCACTGGGCACCAGCTCTTCGACGGTGACAGCAAGGTTATTTACCCTTGCTGCGGCCATCACCTCACGAAACCGATGCGCCGGTATCGTCTGCCTTTCCCACCAACCCTGCACCGTCGTGTGATTTCGGTGACCAAGCTTTTTAGCCATCGGCTGAATGCCCCCAAACCGGGCGATAATGGTACGAATGCTCATCGTGTATATATTACGCATGACGCGTTACACGTCAACGTGGATTGTGTATCACTCCGGAGGGATAAGGGGGTATGAACAAAACGGTTGGTGAGCGCCTCAACGCATTAAAACGACGGAGCGGCATGTCCCTCACCGAAATAGCGCGGTTGGCGGGATATGCAGGCCCTTCGGGGCTTCAGCGCTATTTTCGTGACGACTACGACCCAGACGTTCTAGATTATCGGCTAGCCCTAAGGCTAAGTGAAGTAATGAAAGGCTCTGGCGAGCCAGGTATTGAGCCTTACGAGCTCATGTCCCTGACAGATCAGGGCGCGATGCTCGCGCAGCAGGGCGCGATCGCTGTTCAGCCAAAGTACGAAATAAGGGGATTTGTGTCGGTCTATATGGCTGAGCCGGTACGTTGGCAGCTTGCTAACGGAGGCGATACTATGGCTCTAAAATCTGTTGAGATATACTTCTCCGACTCCGTGTCAGCTTTTGTCGTTCCCGCGTGGCTTGAGAGGCGCGATGTGTACGCATTTTATCAAGCCGGTGACAGCATGTCTCCAAAGTTTGAGGACGGCGACATAATCTTTACAGAAGGAAAGCGGCGGGCTTCGCGCGGGGACTGTGCGCTAATCATTGTAGAGGACCGCGCTGACGGGGATACAGTAGTTGGGATTGTTGGTGAGATCGTAAAGTTAACCGAGGAAACTGTCGTTATTTCGCAATTGGCCGGTGATACGATCCATCTGCCGACGTCGCGGGTATCAGCTATCCGCCGTGTCATGCGACCGGAAGATCTGCTCGATGCGAATCCGAGTTGACTAGGTTACGCATCATGCGTATTTTCTACACATCGGCTTTCAAAGCCGAAGCAGGTAGATAGCGCGTTCGATCAGGCAGCTGCCGGTCATCTCCTGCGATCAACACGTGGGAGATGCATCATGGCAACGCAGCCACTTTTTCAGTCGTTCAACCCGCCCGTACTGTTCCCGGTGAAGCCGAACATCCGCGTGGCGTTCTCCGCCGGAGACGCCATCATTGCGATCCGCGGTGCGGTGGCAAAACTGCCGCCGGCGGTGCTTACGGCGACACTGGATGAGATCGCGATTCGAGAGGCGACGTCCGCGCTTATCGAAGGTGCGAGGGGCGTTCTGTCGGCGCCGATGTACCGCGCGTTTCTCAACTGGGGTGCCGCCGCCGCGGCGTTCGAGACCCATCGAGACGAAGAACTAAGCGATGGTCTTTGCGCGACTTGCATGGAAGCGTTGCGAGAGGTGTCGGCCTTGCCTGCGCGCAGCATCCAGGACGCCCTGTTCAAATCGTGGCTTCTAACCCTCGAGGTCTCTGACAGTCCCGCGTTCGGTCCGCTCCGCTTTAGACCGCAGGATTCCGGCTTCATTGTCAACTCCGTAGCCGAGGGCGTTGGCGGTGATTTTGGGGTCCTATCGCCGCTGGTCGCAAACCTCGAACGGTTGTCTATTCGGGCGGCCATGCTTGCGCCATCGGAGCACTTCTCGTTCACGGCGGAGGTCGGTTCGATGATCAGCGGGGCGTTTTTCGCAGCCGGGGAACGCCCGGATATCGATGTCGATGAGGGGATGCCATCGGGCGCTGCATCGAGCACGATTGTGCCGCCATCAATGCACGAATGGTTAGAAGCTCGCGCTCGGATGGAGTTCATCCAGGCTTCGGTTGATGGGCACTCTGGCACCCCTGAGCCGGAGATCAGCCGACTGTGCAGCAGCCTGGTCGAGGCGCAGATTGCGTTGCTGACCACATCCGCGCCAACGATGGCAGAGCTCGCATTCAAGCAGAAGTTCTACTTCGAGATCGACGCGCACGAGTTCGACGAGGAGTCGATCGGCGCCAGCATCACCGCGGATGTAGACCGACTGATGTGCTGTGCACGGCATCCCGCCGGCGACGGAGAGATGGGTGCCAGTATCGGCCATCTTGGCGCTGATCCGCACACAGCGTGGCTAGCCGATCGCAATCGCGCGCAGGCCACGATCAATGCCGCTGACGAGACGCTCACAGACGAAGCCGCAGATGCCCTGAGCACTTACACGGTGGAACGGGACCTCGAGATCTCCAAGACGCCTGCAACCACGCGAGATGGCGTCCTGGCGAAGCTCGCATTGATCGCGCAGATCAGCCTCGAGGGCTGGGAGCCGAACATGGACTGGTGCGCATCGGCGCTGGTAGACGCTCAGCGCGTGGCAGGTGTTGGATCGCTCGCCGGCGCAGTCGAAGAACGCCACCGGGATATGGCGGCATGACCTGCGAGCGGACGTGCGCCAGTTGCGCCTGGTGGTCGAACGAGCAGCCCCCGCTTGCGACAGGATCCCGCCGCGCAGCAGGCGCGGACTCTGAGATCGGCACCTGCACGATCGCTCCGCCCATCGTTGTCCTGCTGGCGGACATGCAAGGGAGCTACTTCCCCGAGACGCTGGCCTCGCGCGGCTGCGGCCGCTGGGCTCCGGGTCCGGGTGGTGGGCCTAACGACGGCGAGCGTTTAGGCCAGGGTGGGGACCTCGACGCTAACGTAACGCCATTCCGCAGGATCGCAGCGTGACCCTACAGAACGCCCTCGGGGGACTGACTGCCTCGTTCGTCTCGTCAGGCCGCAGTAGCGACCATTGGGTTCGCGCCAGCATCATTGGCAGCGCTGGTGTGTCGGATCGCCGCGGCTTCCGCCTGGACGGCAGCCGCCTGAGTTTTACGATATTGGAAGTAGAGAGCGATCAGGGAGAACATAGGAACCTCACGGACGTCGTTGCTGCACCACAGCATCAACCTGTCCTGTGGCCGGGGACCAACAGCCCCGCAATTGCGCTCTCTCCAAGCGTAATTGTCCGAAACGCAACCGCTCTTGACTGTATCTACGCAGCTTTTGGAATGCGATCGATCAGGTCGGCCAATGTCTCGCCCTGGAAGCTGTGCGGGCGGACATGGCGATCTGGCAGAGATAACCGCAGGCCTCGCCGCTCGGAGGCCTTCATGTCGCGCAATCGAACGGCCAGCGCGAACAGCGAGCCCTCGAACAGAATCGTAGAAGACTGGTCGTCAGCTTGGTCGGCGGTTGGCATTCGTACCAACGTCGCCTGTTCTTTCCACGGCAAGTCCATCGGTCTCATCCCCTTGTGTGGGGATGGTGTAGCATCGATGGCGGCAGATCATATTGATGTGCGGCAGTATGCGTCCGATCTGGATGCATCATCAGCGACCGGGGCGACCAGCTGTGAATGTCGCGGCAAGCCAGATCCTGTTCCGCTTACCGCGACACTGCATGTTCGGTTAGTCGGTCTCGCTCGTGCCGCTGCCGTCGTCGGTCGACTTCCATTTGCCCTCTGCAACCTTGTCGTCGTCGCCTTCGATCGCCTGCTCGTACGCCGCGCTTTCGTCCGCGATGCCGGCTTCGGCGCTCTTCTTGGCGGTGTCCTTGAAGTCAGCGGCGCTCGGGTCGGTCTGCTTGCCGTCGGTCATGGTCTGCTCCTCTTCTGGAACGGTTCGAACGCGCGACGACCATACGCGGGTTCCGGCCGGTCTTCCTATCCCACGTCGACATTCGGGAGCATCCACTGATGGGCCTCGCACTGGAGCGACTGCCTGACTGGCCGGTCGCAATGACCCGAGAGATGGCGCTCGCCTATACCGGCGTCGCTGACGCACAGCTGCGTGAATGGGAGCGTCGGGGCATTGTTCGTTTTTGCATGCGCGGGCCTCGTGGTGCCGCGATCGCCGCACGCTCGTCGCTCGACGCCGCAGTCCACAGCCTGTTCGCCGCGGCCGTCGACGATGGCACGATCGAGTTCGACGACTGATGGCGATCGCGCGACTGCCAGCATACGTGCGGCCGATGAAGCTCGCTGGCGACAAGACCGGCTACTATTTCGAGTTGCCGGCTTGGGCGCGGCCAACAAAGGATCCGAAGACCGGCAAGCTGACACCGGCCATCCGTCATGGCCAGGCGTGTCCGGTTATCTCGACAGCGCTCGGTACCGACTTGGCGCAGGTCCACGCTAAGGGCACCGCGCTGAACGAAGCGCTGCGCGAGTGGCGAACCGGCGAGATGGGGCAGGGGCGTATCGCCGAGGGCAGCGTCGCCTGGCTGTTCCAATGGTACCGCGAGCAGGAGCGCTTCACCAAGAACAAGGCGAAGACGCGCAAGGACTACAAGGCGCTCATGGACATGCTGGTGGCGTTCGAGCCGAAGGCGGGGCAGCCGCCGCTCGGGAAGCGCATGGCCTCCAAGGTCGATGCGACGGTCGCGGACAAGCTGTACCAAAAGCTGAAGGAAAAGGGGGATCGGCAGGCGTCGTACGCCATGCAGGTCTGCCGGCTCGTCTGGACCTGGGCAGCACGTCACCACCGCGTCACCGGTGTGAAAGAGAACCCGTTCAAGGGCATGGGCCTGTCCAGCACGGCCGCTAAGGGCAATCGCGAGACTAGCAGGGCAGAGTACAACCTCTACCGCGAGACAGCCCGTAAGCTGGGCTTCCAGTCGATGGCTACCGCCGCCGCGCTGTGCTTTGAATGCTGCCAGCGCGTCTGGGATGCGTTCGGCTTCGAGGATCCGGATGGCAAGGAGCATCGCGGCATTGAGTGGGCGGGCTATCGGCCGGGTGAGGAGATCAGCCTAGTTCAGTCAAAGACCGGCAACCCGGTCACCTTGCCGCTCTCCATCACGGTGACGGGCGAGGACGGCAAACCTGAGACGGTGTCGCTCTATCCCGAACTGGAAGAAGAGCTGGCCCGATCGCGCGCGGTCGTTGCTGCCGACGCCGAGGTGATCGTGCTCGAAGAGCGCAGCGGGCAGAAGTACCGGGAGCGGCGCATGTCGTCGGTGCATCGCAAGATCTGCGTTGAAGCCGGGCTACCCAAGGGTATGACGTTCACCGGATTTCGGCATGGAGGAATCACTGAGATCGGCGACGCTGGTGAAGACGACGTTAGGGCGGTGTCGGGCCACAAGACTTTGGCCGTCACCCGCATCTATAATAAAGCCAGCTCAGAAAAAGCGCGCCGGATCGGAACTGCCCGGCGCCAGCACATTGACGCCCTGGCAGGGCCCGGCCCAGATTAACGGGCCGAGTACTGAGATACCTGCTTGCTAAGCAAGTTATCGGCTCTGCCGCCACGGGGGCGGAGGCGTGCCCCTGCAGGCCGACGGGCGCATCAGTCGTCCACGTCGTAGAATAAGGCGATCTAAGTACAGATGTTCGGCGGGATTTAAATCCCCACGGACCTCCTTACCAATCAAGGACTCAATTTCCTTATCGAGCGTTGAGTCGGTGGGTTCGAACTCCCTGACATTCATCTGAGTCATAATAGCCTCACCTAGTTGAACCAAACCTGACTTCCAACCTCATATTACCGCCGGCCGAGCACCGCTCGCTCGGTTGGAGTTTCGTACCATGGCTATAGCGAGTGCGGCATAATCCGCGAGTGCTCGGATCGCTTCCTCAGGCTTTAATCCTGAGCTTTGGTCGTGGTTAAAATGCGCGACGCGGTCATTTGTTGCGGTGATGATCCCCCACGGTCGGTCAAGACCCTCGACGCTGATCGGAACGGCGACCATCGACCGGTAGCGGTCATCATCGTATGGCCGGACTAGATGGGGAGGCTGAAAGATCGCACGGACCTGGCTTGAGGCCAAATCAGCTATAACCATTTCCTGCTGATTAGAGAATGCGACGCCAGCGACACCTACTCCCTCAGGCCAAATTCGGGCGGCGCTAATATCGCAAGGAATCGTGCGATCATGCGCGATCATGCGTAGTTCGTAGCGGCAGTCCCCGCTCACCTGATCGGCTCGAAAAAAGCAGACAGTCCATTGATCGCCAAGCGTGAAGCCGGCAGCTACCACAATCAGCCGAGCCGATAGGCGTAGCAGGGTTGCTACCAAAGCCGACTCATCGCCGGCCATCGCCACAGTGGCTTGTTCGATTACGTCCCGCATGACCTTGGTTGCTTGGTACAGTGCGATCATGCGGTCAATGTCAGGCCATAGCTCGATTGTCTCGCGTACTTCGTCTTCGAGCTCCTGAGTTCGGGTGATAGCCTGTTGAGCTACCGCCAGTTCGGCTGACGAGTCCCGCTCTGTAATCACAGATACAATGGACGCGACAAGAACCACGATTGTCGCAGCTATTCCGATGAGTTGTGCCGTAGTCGGATGCCCGTCAGCGCTCCAAGACACGAACTGCATTGCGCCTGCAATCCCGGCAGCAAGCGCAAAAAAAACGCCTTTGTATAGGCGCGAAGCCAAATGAGCGGACCGAGCTCGACTTACGAACGCAGCCGTTACTCGCTTTCGTAAATCTGCCGATGTGTCTGCCATTCCCGCCCCCGACTTCAATCGTCGGCTGGACAGCAACAGGAGTCAACAAAATCCCATTTGCTCGAACTGTTTGTCGGAAGACCGTGTCGGAACATGTCGGGAGAACAGAGCTCCGCCACCAAGAAAATCGTTTGTTCTCATGGTGGTGGATGGTGGACGCACTTGGGCTCGAACCAAGGACCCGCTGATTAAGAGTCAGCTGCTCTACCAACTGAGCTATGCGTCCATTCCGGGGCAGTTTTGAGTGGCGCCCTGGTGTGGCGCCCCGCTGCTGGAGGCGCGCTGTTAGCAGACTCATCGGGACCCGCAACCCCCTTTTCGTCGATCCGAGTCCGTTTTGGTCGATCAACCCGCTTTTTCGCGAAATAAGTCGGTTTTTCGCCCTACCAGCCGACCGTCTTGCGGTTCTGGCGGTCGATCGACATCAGGATGCCGAGGCACAGCAGCACGGTCATCTGCGCCGAGCTGCCGAAGCTGACCAGCGGCAACGGGATGCCGACGACGGGGGCGAGGCCCATCACCATCATCAGGTTGATCGCAACGTAGAAGAAGATCGTCGTCGACAGCCCGGCGGCGGTCAGCCGGCCGAAGCGGGTCTGCGCGCGCTGGCCGACCTCGATGCCCCAGCGGATCACCAGGAGGAAGGCGAGGATCAGCAGGCAGCCGCCGACCAGGCCCCATTCCTCCGCCATCGTCGCGAAGACGAAGTCGGTATGGCCCTCGGGGAGGTAGTCGAGATGGCTCTGCGTGCCCTGGAGGAAGCCCTTGCCCCAGATCCCGCCCGAGCCGATCGCGATCTTCGACTGGCTGATGTGATAGCCGGTGCCGAGCGGATCGCTCTCGGGATCGAGGAAGATCAGGATGCGGTTGCGCTGATAGTCGTGAAGCGCGAAGTTGATCGCGAGCGGGATCGCCACCGCGGCGGTGATCGCGCCGCCCGCGAACAGTCGCAGCGGGATGCCGGCGAGGAACATCACCGTCGCGCCGCCCGCGCAGATCATCAGCGCGGTGCCGAGATCGGGCTGCTTCATGACGATCGCTGCCGGGAC
Source organism: Sphingomonas sp. OK281 (assembly GCF_900115295.1). GTDB lineage: Bacteria > Pseudomonadota > Alphaproteobacteria > Sphingomonadales > Sphingomonadaceae > Sphingomonas. The sequence goes on from NZ_FOVZ01000001.1 coordinate 414,712, forward strand.
GCCGATCAGCAGCGCGGCGGGCCATACCGCGCTGAACCGTCTTGTCTCGCCGGGCGGAAGCATGTCGTAGAATTTGGCGCAGGCGAGCACGATCGCGGGCTTCATGAACTCGGAGGGCTGGAGGCGGATGAAGCCGAGGTCGAGCCAGCGCTGCGACCCGCCGGAGACCTTGCCGAGGATCTCGACCGCGACCAGCGACACGACGATCAGCGCATAGGCCGGCAGCGATCCCGCCTTCCACGTCCGCTCGGGGACATAGGAGAGGGCGATCGCACCGCCGAGCAGCACGAAGAACCGGATGCCCTGCGACAGCGCCCAGGGCTTGAGCGAGCCGCCGGCCGCGGAATACAGCACGACCTGGCCGAAACAGCCGATCGCGACCACCAACAGCAGGACGCGCCACGGTAGCTTGGCGAGCGGTTCGGGAACGATACGGTTCATGGACGGCGCTCGGTTGGGGTCATCGCTGACGCTTGCTCTCGGTCATGGCTGGCGGTCCCGCGAATCGTCTTCGGCGACGGTGTTGCCGGGGGTGGTGAGCGCTTCCTGCGTAGCGTTGGCCATGTCGGTCGCATTCTCGACCGCGGGGGCGTCGCTGGGGACGATCGCGTCGGTCTTGGTGGCGATCGCCGCGGGCGGTGCGGATTGCGCCTTGCGATAGGCGTCCGCGGTCGCTGCCATGCGCGTGCGGATGTCGCCGCCCCAGGTCGGTTCGACCTCGGCAAGCGACTTCAGCGCGCGCTCGCGGTCGAGCATATAGGTCATGATGTCTCGGCCGATCATCGGCGTGTCGAGATTGCGCACGGTGTGGCCGTTATGCTCGAGCACGACTGCAAGCGCATAGCGCGGGTTATCGGCGGGGGCGAAGCCGATGAAGAGCGCGTGATCGCGCATCTTGAACGGCAGCTGCCCGTTCTTGAGCACGCCCGAGCGCCGCTCCGCCATCGTGATGCGGCGGACCTGCGCGGTGCCGGTCTTGCCCGCGATCGCGACGCCGGGGATCAGCAGTTTCGCTGCGCCGCCGGTACCGCCCTGGTTGATCACGCCGAACATCGCGTCGCGCACGCGCGCGAGATGCTCGGAATCGATTGCGAGCGCAGGGGAGTCGCGGTGGACGTGGCTCGCGAGAATGCTCGGCTGCAACGCGCGCCCTGAGGCGAGCCGCGCCGCCATCACCGCGAGTTGCAACGGGTTCGCCAGCACATAGCCCTGGCCGATCGACGCGTTGAGTGAATCCGCGACGGTCCAGTCGTGCTTGTACTTCTTCAGCTTCCACGCCGGATCGGGCACCGTGCCATAACGCTGCGTCGAGAAGGGCAGGTCGAATTTCTGGCCGAGGCCGAGCGTGCGCGCGATCGGCGCGATTGCGTTGTAGCCGACCCGCCGCGCCATCTCGTAGAAATAGATGTCGCAGCTCTGCATGATCGCGTTCTTGAGATCGAGCGGACCGTGGCCGCTCTTCTTATGGCAGTGGAACACGCTCGTCCCGAGCCGCATCGCGCCGGAACAGTTCACGCGGGTCATCGGATCGATGCCGGCGTTCATCAGCGCGAGGCCGTTCATCGGCTTGACGGTCGAGCCCGGCGGATACAGCCCCTGCGTGACCTTGTTCATCAGCGGTACGTGATCGTCGTCGCTCAGCATCTGCCATTCGAGATGGCTGATTCCGTCCGAAAAGCTGTTCGGATCATAGGCCGGCATCGACACCATCGCGAGCATCTCGCCGGTGCGGGTGTCGAGCACGACGACCGATCCGGAATTGGTGCCGAGCCGCCTTGCCGCGTATTCCTGAAGCCCCGCGTCGATCGTCAGCCGTGCGGTCTTGCCGGGGACGTCGGGCTTGGTGGCGAGTTCGGCGACCAGCTTGCCGCGTGCGGTGACCTCGACGCGCTTGGCACCGGCGACGCCGCGGAGTTCGGCCTCGAGCATCTTCTCGAGCCCGTCCTTGCCGAGCTTGAAGCCGGGCGTGACGAGGAGCGGGTCGTGCGTCTTCTTGTATTGCTCCGCGTTGGGGACGCCGACATAGCCGGTCAGGTGCGCGACTGCGGCGCCCGCGGGATAGCTCCGCGCGAACCCGCGCGTCGGCGCGACGCCGGGCAGTTCGGGCAGGCGGACGCTGACCGCGGCGAACCGCTCCCAATCGAGATTCTCCGCCACCTGGACCGGCTGGAACCCGGCGGCGTGTTCGAGATCGATCGCGATCCGCTCGACTTCCTCGGGCGGTAGCTGGAGGATGCGGCCGAGCAGTGGCAGCACGCGCTCCTTGTCGCGGAGGCGGTCGGGGATGATGTCGACGCGGAAGTCGGTGCGGTTGTTGGCGATCGGCACGCCGTGGCGATCAACGATCCAGCCGCGGCGGGGCGGCAGCAGCGTCATGTTGACGCGGTTGCTTTCCGACAACATCGTGTAGCGCTCGTTCTGCGCGATCGACAGCCACGCCATCCGCCCGGCGAGCAGCAGCCCGACGCCGCCTTGCGCCGCGCCGAGCATCCAAGCGCGCCGCGAGAAGCTGTACGCCTGCGACATCTCGGTGACGATCCGCGGGGTGTTCCTCATTCGGCGCCGCGCTTGTTCTGGATCGCGGCGACGATGCGGGCCGCCAGCGGGAACATCAGGATCGTGACCGCGATCTGTGCGATCAGTATGGTATCGACATGCGCGCCGACCGGTACCGCGATGAAGCGCCCGGCGATGATGCTTGCCGCGATCAGCCCGCCCGCGATCAGCCAGTCCTGCCAATAGTCGCGGAAGGCGAGGCGTTGTTCGATCATGTCGATCGCGACGAACGCGAGCGACCATGTCAGCACTGCGCTGCCGAGCGGCTGGCCGCTTACGAGATCATCGAAGAAGCCGAGCGGCGCGGCGGCCCAAGGCTTGAACGAGAACCGCGCGAGCAGCCGCCACGCGAGCAGCATGACGAACCCGAACGGCGGCAGCAGCGGGATCGTCGCGACCACCGGGACGATCGTGATCAGCGATCCGGCCATCACCGTCAGCCACGGGATCGCGCGCGACCGGCCAGCGGGGATCTTGGTCTCGAACGGCTTGTAATCGACGCTGTCGACCAGGCGAGGCGGCATCATTGCTGCGTTACCGGGCGGGGCGGAGGCACCGGCATGAACACTTGCTCGACCAGCGCGAAGTCGAGCGTGTCGGGATCGGCGAACGCGCGCGCCATCACCGAATCCGACCCCGCCTTGGTCACGCGGGCGACAGGCACGCCCGGCGCGTAGATGCCGCCGGTGCCGGTCGTGACGAACAGATCGCCTGCGTTGAAGCGGACGTTGGTCGCGTTGACCGAGCGGATGTCGATCATCCCGTCGCCGCGCCCTGCCGCGATCGCGGGCATGCCGTCGCGCGTGCGGCGGACGGGCACGATGCTGTCGCCGTCGCTGAGCAACAGTACGCGCGCCGCGTTGGGCCCGGTCTCGACGACGCGCCCGATCAGGCCATCCGGGCCGCGGACGGGCATGCCGGGCAGTACGCCGCTCCAGCGACCCGCGTTGAGCAACGCATAGCGCCGCCCGCTCGACGCGCTCGAACTCACCAGCCGTGCGGTCACGACCGGCGCAGTCGAGCGTTCGCGGATCGCGAGCAGGCTGCGCAACCGGCGATTGTCATACGCGATCGTCCGCGCACGCATCAGCAGCGCCCGCGTCCGCTCGCGATCCGCACGAAGCGCGACGTTCTCCTGCTTCACGAAGAAGTAGTTGCCGATCGCATCGGGGATGCCGGAGATCGACGTGCCTATGGTGGCGAGTCCGGTCGAGACCGGCGTCGTCACCCCCGCGACACCCATCCGCAGCGCCGAAAACGCGGGCGGATTGAACGTCGACGCGACGAGCAGCACCAGGCCCACCACCGCACCGGCGACGGCGAGCACATAGCCCATGAACACACCATATTGCCGACGCCGGGAAAACCCCGTGCGCCGGTCGCGGGCTGGCGCCATGCGCCTGTCCCCCTGTCTCGGGCGCCGCCGAAGCGCAGGGGCCAGATCCCCCGCGACTCGGACGACGCGATTTCGTGTCCGCGTGTCTTAAAGCAAAAACAATCTCTTAGCCGCTCATCAGCACGCCGCGGAACAACGGATCCTCGAGCGCGCGACCGGTGCCGAGCGCGACGCAGGTCAGCGGGTCCTCGGCGACCGTCACCGGCAGGCCGGTCTCGTCGCGCAGCACTTCGTCCAGACCCTGGAGCAATGCGCCGCCGCCGGTGAGCACGATGCCCTGGTCGACGATGTCCGCAGCCAGTTCGGGCGCGGTGTTCTCGAGCGCGACGCGGACGCCCTCGACGATCGTCGCGACCGGCTCGCTCAGTGCTTCGGCGATCTGGCCTTGGTTGATCTGGATCTCCTTGGGCACGCCGTTGACGAGATCGCGGCCCTTGATCTGGATGATCATGCCGATGCCGTCGACCGGCGGCTTGGCGATGCCGACCTCCTTCTTGATTCGCTCCGCGGTCGCTTCGCCGATCAGCAGGTTATGGTTGCGGCGCACGTACGAGACGATCGCCTCGTCCATTTTGTCGCCGCCGACGCGTACCGAGGTCGTGTAGGCGAGACCGCGGAGCGACAGCACCGCGACTTCTGTCGTGCCGCCGCCGATGTCGACGACCATCGAACCGATCGGCTCGGTGACCGGCATGTCCGCGCCGATCGCGGCCGCCATCGGCTCCTCGATCAGCCAGACCTGCGACGCGCCCGCGTTCGACGCGGCATCGCGGATCGCGCGGCGCTCGACCTTGGTGGAGCCCGACGGCACGCAGATCACGATCTCGGGCCAGCGCGCGAACTTGCGCGGGCCGTGGACCTTCTGGATGAAATACTTGATCATCTGCTCGGCGACGTCGATGTCCGCGATCACGCCGTCACGTAAGGGGCGGATCGCCTCGATGTTGCCCGGCGTCTTGCCCATCATCATCTTGGCGTCGTCGCCGACCGCCTTCACGCGCTTGATGCCGTTGATCGTCTCGACCGCGACCACCGACGGCTCGTTCAGGACGATGCCGCGGCCACGGACATAGACAACCGTGTTCGCGGTGCCGAGGTCGATCGCCATGTCGTGCGACATGAACTTGAAGAAACGCGAGTAGAAGGCCATTCAATCAGGGTCCCGTAATCCTGGCCGCCGGACGGGCGAACCACCACCAACAATCATGCGCACGCACATCATCTCGCGTGACCCGCCGGCGGTTTTAAGCACCGGGTGCCTATACTCTATATATGGCGTTTGCGGGTCGCGGGATGCCGTCGCTTGGTCTAGACGGAAACCCATGTCAATACGGCGCCTCCCCGAGCATCTGGTCAATCGCATCGCCGCCGGTGAAGTGGTGGAAAGACCCGCCAGCGCGTTGAAGGAGTTAGTCGAAAACGCCATCGACGCAGGGGCGGGCCGCATCGCGATTCTCCTTTTGGAAGGAGGCACTTCGCGCATCGAAGTCGCCGATGACGGCTGCGGGATGACCCCCGCGGACATGGCGCTGGCGCTCGAACGCCATGCGACCTCCAAGCTGCCCGACGAGTTTATCGAATCGGTCGTGACGCTCGGCTTTCGCGGCGAGGCGTTGCCCTCGATCGCGAGCGTCGCAAGGCTGACGATCGAAAGCCGGATCCGCGGCGCCGAGGGATGGGCGCGGACCGTCGACAATGGCAAGGTCGAGCGCGAAGGCCCCGCCGCGCTCCCGCCCGGCACGCGCGTGGTGGTCGAGGACCTGTTCGCCCGCGTCCCCGCCCGCCGCAAGTTCCTCCGCTCTCCGCGCGCCGAATACGCCGCCTGCCTCGACGTCGTCCGCCGGCTCGCGATGGCTCGGCCCGACATCGGTTTCACGCTGGAGCATGACGGCCGCCGCGCGCTGTCGGCGATGCAGGTCGAGGACCGGCCGGGCAGGGTGGCGACGCTCACCGACCGCGCACTCGCCGACAATTCGGTCGCGATCGACCTCGAACGCGAAGGGCTCGTGCTCGGCGGCGTCGCCAGCCTGCCGACCTACAATCGCGGCATCGCCGACCACCAGTATCTCTTCGTCAACGGGCGGCCCGTAAAGGACCGCCTGCTGATGGGCGCGATCCGCGGCGCCTATGCCGAGATGCTCCCGCGCGACCGCCACGCGGTGGTGGCGCTGTTCCTCGACATCCCCACCGACCAGGTCGACGTCAACGTCCACCCCGCCAAGACCGAAGTCCGCTTCCGCGACCCCGCAATGGTGAGAGGCCTCATAGTCTCGGGCTTGCGCCGCGCCCTCGACGCCGCCGGCCACCGCAGCCAACGTGCCAGCGAGTCCGCCCTCTCGATGTGGCAACCGGAAAACATCTCCTCTCCCCCTGGGGGAGAGGAAGGGGCCCGTCCGCGAAGCGGATGGGAAGGTGAGGGCACGCCCCAAAGGCTCCCGCTGGAAAGCCGAAGCTACAGCATCGTCAACGATTCCCGTCCAACCTTCTTCGCCGCGCCCCCGCAGGCGCGCGCCGAACCCGCCTGGACACCCCCGCCCCAAACCACCGCCTTCCCCATGGGCGTAGCCAGAGGCCAAGTCGCAAAAACCTACATAGTAGCCGAAGCCGAAGACGGCCTCGTCCTGGTCGACCAGCACGCCGCCCACGAACGCCTCGTCCTCGAACGCATGCGCGCAGCCCTGATCGGCGGCACCATCGCGAGCCAAGCCCTCCTGATCCCCGAAGTCGTAGAACTCGACGAATCCGCCTGCGACCGCCTCGAGTCGCGCGCCAAAGAACTGTCGGAGTTCGGCCTAGACCTCGAACGCTTCGGCCCCCACGCGATGCTCGTCCGCGCAACCCCAGCCTTGCTCGGCCAAAGCGACCCCAAAGGCCTGGTAACCGACCTAGCCGACGAACTCGCCGCCTTCGACGAGGCGCTCTCCCTGAGAGAACGCCTCGACGCGGTAGCCGGCACGATGGCCTGCCACGGCTCCGTCCGCGCCGGTCGCATATTGTCAGTAACTGAAATGAACGCGCTGCTCCGCGAAATGGAAGTCACTCCCCACTCTGGCCAATGCAATCACGGCCGCCCGACCTGGGTGAAGCTCGCACACGGCGACATTGAGAAGCTGTTCGGGCGGAAATAAGGGGGCGGCGGCGACCTGCACTGTTGGTGATCGGTTTACAGGACTGGCTGCCGGTCCGCTAACCTCCCATCCCGACAATGTTCGCTTGCGCTAAAGGCGTGTTCGTGCATTCTGGGTACGTATATCGTCGTGGACTGCAATTGATCCAGGCTGCGGCAACAGGGGACAGGCATTGAGATCATCTTTACGCAGGTGCGTGGTCGGATTGGCGTTTCTTACGGTTTCTGCGTTCGCTGAAGCGAAAGGCATCACATATGATTGCGATACAGCTGCCGATCACTTTTCCGAATTGAGCATGCCAGTCGACACAGTTACCTTTACGGTAACTGGAAAGGTACAACTGAAAACACTTGCCCCAAGCGCGACCTATGCTCCAATTGCTCGCGTTCAAATTGCATCTTCGGCCGCTCCGGGCCAAGCGCCCGATATATATGCGGGGTTCGCGCTCACAGCATTGCCCGTAGATGCTAAAAAGGCACCGGCAGGGATGCCTGCAGTTCAGATGCTAGGGTATAGCGTCAACGGCAAGGAGGACGATATCATCCCATTCTCGTTGCTGACGAAGCCGGGTACCATTCAGCCCTTTAGTTTGACGTATGACGGCAAGGCCGTCGTCGTAAACCTTGGAGGCGAAGCAAAACAGTTTCCTTTAAGAACGAAAGAACCCGTCGTGCGGCTCATTTGCTCGACGGGTGAGTTTCTTTTCACGGATATTACAATTATCTCATCGCGGTAGTGCCATTTTGATAGTTTACTCAGTCCGGGCCATAGGTACGATGGCATCGAACTCTTCTTAATTATGTCTGGCTTGTTCGGGCTCCACGGTGCTGCGAACTTGGTACATGAGATACGTGCCACGGTGGTCCTGGGAGCAAATTCAGCGCAACCGGGTAATCTATCGTCATGGCCATCGCTCACCATTTAAGGCATTGCGCCTCGATATGGACGCACTCTCCCTATTCGGCCTAGCCGCGGTCTCCTTCACCCTGCTATGCTATGCCAGGGAAGCCGGCTCGCACTGGTGGACGCTCGGTTTCGCATTCGGCTGCGTGCTCGGCTCGATCTACGGTTTCCTCCAGGGTGCGTGGCCGTTCGGGGTGGTCGAGTTGATCTGGACGGTCGTCTCGTTCCGCCGCTGGCTCAAGATGCGTCAGACTGCACCGTCCTACGCGGAACCGGTCGCTTGACACTGCGTTAGCGTGCGCTTATTCGAACTCTCCCCGACACGACGGTTCCGGCGGCGCTTGTTTGCGTTCGTCGCTATCGTGCGTTTCGGTTCATCGCTAAGAGATGAGGTCTGTGCAGCCATGCCGGACCTCGTGGAGCAGGAGAACCAAGTTCATGGCACGTATCGCGGGTGTTAATATCCCGACCAACAAGCGCGTGGTGATCGCGCTGACCTATATTCACGGCATCGGTTCGACCAAGGCCAAGGAAATCGTCGCGAAGCTCGGCATCGCCGATACCGCACGCGTCCAGGACCTGACCGATCAGGAAGTCCTGCACATCCGCGAGACGATCGACGCCGATCACACCGTCGAGGGCGATCTGCGCCGCCAGACCTCGATGAACATCAAGCGCCTGATGGATCTCGCCTGCTATCGCGGCCTGCGTCATCGCAAGGGCCTCCCGGTCCGCGGCCAGCGCACGCATACCAATGCGCGCACCCGCAAGGGCAAGGCCAAGCCGATCGCCGGCAAGAAGAAGTAATCCACTTTTTCAATGGATTACTCCGCCGGCCCTGGTCCCAACGGGCCGCCCGGCGTCACGCAGATACAGGTCAGGAAATACACCATGGCACGCGAACCTCAGCGCATTAAGCGGCGCGAGCGCAAGAACATCACCTCTGGCGTCGCTCACGTGAATGCCAGCTTCAACAACACCATGATCACGATCACCGATGCCCAGGGCAACGCGATCTCGTGGTCGTCGGCCGGCGCAATGGGCTTCAAGGGCTCGCGCAAGTCGACTCCGTACGCGGCCCAGGTCGCAGCGGAAGACGCCGGCAAGAAGGCCGCCGAGCACGGCGTCCGCACGATCGAAGTCGAGGTCAAGGGCCCCGGCTCGGGTCGCGAATCGGCCCTGCGCGCGCTTCAGGCAGTCGGTTTCCAGATCACGTCGATCCGCGACGTGACCTCGATCCCGCACAACGGCGTTCGCCCTTCAAAGCGTCGTCGCGTCTGATTCTCCGCCTCCCGTGCGCGGTTGATCGCGCCGCACGGGTGTATTTTATTGGTCGGCGGACACACCCGTTCGCCGGCCCCCAAATTAGGGGAAGCATGTGTCTGTCAACGCAAAGAACTGGCAGGAACTCAAGAAGCCCAGCGGCCTGGAGAAAAAGGCCGGTGGCGACACCAAGCGCAAGGCGACCTTCATCGCCGAGCCGCTCGAGCGTGGCTTCGGCCTGACGCTCGGCAACGCGCTGCGTCGCGTGTTGCTCTCGTCGCTGCAGGGCGCGGCCGTCACCTCGATCAAGATCGAGAACGTGCTGCATGAGTTCTCGTCTTTGGCCGGCGTCCGCGAGGACGTGACCGACATCGTCCTCAACGTGAAGCAGATCGCGATCCGCATGCAGGGCGAGGGGCCCAAGCGCCTCCAGCTCTCGGCAACGGGTCCGGGTGAAGTCAAGGCCGGCGACATCGCCGTCTCGGGCGACATCGAGATCATGAACAAGGATCTCGTGATCTGCCACCTCGATGAGGGTGCGACGCTCAACATGGAGCTGACCGCCGACATCGGTAAGGGTTACGTGCCCGCGACCGCAAACCGCCCGGCCGATGCGCCGATCGGTCTGATCCCGGTCGATGCACTGTACTCGCCGGTACGTCAGGTGTCGTACAAGGTCGACCCGACCCGCGTCGGTCAGGACCTGGATTACGACAAGCTGACGCTGACGATCGAAACCGACGGCACGATCACCCCGGAAGACGCAGTCGGCTATGCCGGTCGCATCCTCCAGGACCAGCTCGCGCTGTTCGTCCACTTCGACGACTCGTCGGTCACGCGTTCGTCGGCCCCGATCGGCCAGGCAGCCCCCGCTGCCGGTGGTGCGGAGCCAGCAGGCGATACGCAGCAGATCAACCGTTACCTTCTCAAGAAGGTCGACGAGTTGGAGCTGTCGGTGCGCTCGGCGAACTGCCTCAAGAACGACAACATCATCTACATCGGCGATCTGGTCGGCAAGACCGAAGCCGAGATGCTGCGTACGCCTAACTTCGGCCGCAAGTCCTTGAACGAGATCAAGGAAGTGCTGTCGTCGATGGGTCTTCGCCTGGGTATGGAAATCCCCGGCTGGCCACCTGAGAACATCGAAGAGATGGCCAAGAAGCTCGAGCAGGAGATCATGGGCTGATTTGGCACCGGTGCAGCGCTGCTGCACCGGAGACCAAACAGCCCGGCCGGCGGGTCGGTCTAGACCGACCCGTTCGACGACACGGCTTCGCCGAGTCGCCACCCGGCTGGAGACCAAGGGAAGGGCCAAGGAAGCGTCCTAGGCGTAACCTTATCCTAACCTTTGAACGAAAGGCGATCGGTCGCGGCCTCAACGGCGACCAGCTCCCGGGTACCTCACACGGCCCCTGAACGAACGAAAAGGTATTAAACATGCGCCATCGCGTAGGCGGCCGTAAGCTTCAGCGGACCTCGGCCCACCGTCTTGCTCTGTTCCGCAACATGAGCGCCGCGCTCATCAAGCACGAGCAGATCACCACCACCGTCGCCAAGGCGAAGGAACTGCGTCCCTACGTCGAGAAGCTGATCACGCTCGCGAAGAAGGGTGGCCTGTCCAACCGTCGTCTCGCGCACGGCAAGCTGCTCGACGATGCGCAGCTGATCAAGCTGTTCGACACGCTCGCGACCCGTTATGCGGATCGCAACGGAGGCTACACCCGCGTCATCAAGGCCGGCATCCGCATGTCGGACGCCTCGCCGATGGCCGTCATTGAGTTCGTCGACCGCGACGTCTCGGCGAAGGGCCAGGATTCGGGTCCGGTGATGTCGGACGCTGAGTACGACGACGCAGCGTAAGACTGTTCTCCTGCGCACGCAGGAGCCCAGGATCACAAGCGAAACCGTCCGTTACCCTGGCCTCCTGCGTCCGCAGGAGAACATGGAAACCTTAAGGGCCGCGTCCAGCAATGGGCGCGGCCTCTTTCGTTACGGGTCCCATCCGGCTATGCGCCCGACATGGAGCATCCAGACAGCATTCTCATCGTCGATTTCGGCAGCCAGGTAACCCAGCTGATCGCCCGCCGCGTGCGCGAGGCCGGCGTCTATAGCGAGATCGCCCCCTTCCAGTCGGCCGAGGCTGCGTTCGACCGGATGCAGCCCAAGGGCATCATCCTCTCCGGCGGCCCCGCCTCGGTCACCACCGAGAACTCCCCGCGCGTGCCGCAACGCTTCTTCGAGGCGGGTATTCCGATCCTCGGCATCTGCTACGGCCAGCAAGTCATGTCCGCACAGCTCGGCGGCAACGTGATCGTCTCGGGCGACGGCGGCGAGTTCGGCAGCGCGTTCATCGAGGTCAAGTCCAACTGCGCGCTGTTCGACGGCCTGTGGGCGGAGGGCGAGCGCCACCAGGTCTGGATGAGCCACGGCGACAAGGTCGACGCGATCCCGCCCGGCTTCACCCCCGTCGCCACCTCGACCGGCGCGCCCTATGCGATCGTCGCCGACGAGGCGCGGCGCTTCTACGGCGTGCAGTTCCACCCCGAGGTCGTCCACACCCCCGATGGCGGCAAGCTGATCGCCAACTTCGCGCGCCACGTCTGCGGGCTCAGCGGCGACTGGACGATGGCCGAATTCCGCGAGACCAAGATCGCCGAGATCCGCGCGCAGGTCGGCAAGGGCCGTGTCATCTGCGGCCTGTCGGGTGGTGTCGATTCGGCGGTCGCCGCCGTGCTGATCCACGAGGCGATCGGCGAGCAGCTGACCTGCGTGTACGTCGACCACGGCCTGATGCGCGCGGGCGAGAGCGAGCAGGTCGTCAGCCTGTTCCGCGGCGCGTACAACATCCCGCTGATCCACGTGAACGTCGAGGAGCTGTTCCTCAGCGGCCTAGCCGGGATCACCGACCCCGAGCTGAAGCGCAAATTCATCGGCAAGACGTTCATCGACGTGTTCGACACCGAGGCGAAGAAGCTCGGCGGCGCGGAGTTCCTCGCGCAGGGCACGCTGTACCCGGATGTGATCGAGAGCGTCAGCTTCACCGGCGGCCCGTCGGTGACGATCAAGAGCCACCACAATGTCGGGGGCCTGCCCGAGCGCATGAACATGAAGCTCGTCGAGCCGTTGCGCGAGCTGTTCAAGGACGAGGTCCGCGTGCTTGGCCGCGAGCTCGGCCTGCCCGAGATCTTCGTCGGCCGTCATCCGTTCCCCGGCCCCGGTCTCGCGATCCGCATCCCTGGTGAAGTCACCAAGGAACGCTGCGACATCCTGCGCAAGGCCGACGCGATCTATCTCGAGGAGATCCGCGCGGCAGGGCTCTACGACACGATCTGGCAGGCGTTCGCGGTGCTACTGCCCGTTCGCAGCGTCGGCGTGATGGGCGACGGCCGCACCTACGACAACGTGCTGGCGTTGCGCGCGGTCACCTCGACCGACGGCATGACGGCGCAGGCGTTCCAGTTCCCCGGCGACTTCCTACCCCGCGTCGCGACCCGGATCATCAACGAGGTCAAGGGCATCAACCGGGTGACCTACGACTACACCTCGAAGCCCCCCGGCACGATCGAGTGGGAATAAGCTAGACGCACATTTTACGACCTCCCCCGCAAGGGGGAGGTGGCTGGCTCTTGCCAGACGGAGGGGGAGGATAAGATGCAAAGGTTACCGCTGGCCGCCCCCTCCGTCAGGCTACGCCTGCCAGCCCCCCCTGGCGGGGGAGGATCGTTAGGTCCTCGCACCAAATCGCTGGTTGTCGCGATGGCGATCGCTGCCAGCGCACCGTTGCTCCTCGGCGCGGCTGATCCGCCAGCCTGGACGCGCACTCAAGCCCCGTTCCCGATCGCCGGCCCGATCACCTATGTCGGCAGCGAAGGTATCGCCGCCTACCTCATCAAGACCAGCGCCGGCGCTATCCTGATCGACGGCACGCTCGCCGAGAATGCGGGTATGATCGAACGCAACATCGCCGCCGCTGGAGTACGCCCGCGCGACGTAAAGCTGATCCTCGTTACCCACGCACACTTCGATCACGCTGCGGGTGTCCCTGCGCTCAAGCGCGCAACCGGCGCTCGCGTGGTCGCAGGCGCTCGCGATGTCCGCGCGCTCGAAACCGGCACTCCGCCCGGCGAGACCAACTACGGCGTCATCCGCTTCCCGCCCGTCCACGTCGACCGCGGCATCCGAGACGGCGAGACGGTAACGCTCGGCACCACCACGCTGACCGCACGCGCGACGCCCGGCCACACGCCCGGCTGCACGACCTGGACGATGCGAATCCCTGCCAAGCCGCGCCCGCTCGACGTCGTGTTTCCGTGCAGCGTCAGCGTCGCGGGCAACCGTCTGATCGGCAACCGCGCCTATCCCGGCATCGTCGCCGACTACCGCCGCAGTATCGCGATGCTCGGCACGCTGCATGCCGACATCGTCCTGCCGTCGCATCCCGAACTCGCAGATGTCATTGCACGGGGCAGAAGCCGCCAAGCCGGCAACACGACCGCGTTTGTCGATCCGACGTTGCTCCCGAAGATCGTCGCGAAGGCCAGGGTCGCGTTCGACGCGGATCTCGCCAAGCAGACGCGCTGAGCGGCGATGCTGGTCCTTTGCGGCATCGCGGTGATCGTCGCGGGCTTCCTGCTCCGGTTCAATCCGCTGCTCGTCGTCGCCGTCTCCGCGCTCGTCACCGGCCTTGCCGCCGGGATAGCCCCGCTCGCGATCCTCGCCGCGTTCGGGAAGGCATTCAACGAGAACCGCTACGTCACGGTGATCTACATCGTCCTCCCGGTGATTGGGATGCTCGAACGCCACGGACTTCAGGAACGCGCCCGGCTCGCGATCGGCAAGCTCAAGGGCGCCACCGTGGGGCGTTTCCTCACCGGCTACCTCCTGTTCCGCCAGCTCACCGCAGCGCTCGGCCTGACCTCGATCGCGGGCCCGGCGCAGAGCGTCCGCCCGCTGGTCGCACCGATGGCCGAAGCCGTCGCCGAGGCGCAAGGCTTGCCATCCGGTGGCGACCGCATCCCCGCGATGGCCGCCGCAACCGACAATATCGGGCTGTTCTTCGGCGAGGACATCTTCATCGCGATCGGTTCGATCCTGCTGATGAAGGGCGTCCTCGAAGGCTACGGCATCGTCATCCAGCCGCTCCACCTCTCGATGTGGGCAATCCCGACCGCGATCGCCGCGTTCGTGATTCATGGCTTCCGCCTCTGGCTGCTCGACCGCCGATTGGCACGCGTGCGATGATCGGCACCGGCTTCATCTACGGCGTCGCCGGCTTGATGTTCGCGGTGTTCGCAGTCCTGAGCGCCACCGACAACGCCAACCCGAAGCGTTTCGGCAACGCGGTGTTCTACGCAGTGCTGGCGATCAGCTTCCTGCTGGGTGGAAAGATCGGTGATGTCGGCAACGGCGTTCTCGTCCTGGCTCTCGTCGCGATCGCCGGCTCGGGCGCGATGGGCAGGGGCGGGCGTGCTACGACTACGCTCGACGAACGGCGTGCCGAAGCCACCCGGCTGGGCAACCGGATATTCCTACCCGCACTAATCATTCCGGCCGCAGCACTCGGTGGAACGGTCCTGTTCCGCGCCGCCCCGACCCTAGTCCACCCCAAGCAGGCAACCCTCGTCGCGCTGACCTGCGGCGTCCTGATCGCACTGGTCGCGATGCACCTATGGTTCCGCCCCCGCATCGCCACACCACTCGCGGAAGGCGTCAGGTTAATGGACGCGATCGGCTGGGCCGCCGTGTTACCCCAGATGCTCGCCAGCCTCGGGGCAGTGTTCGCGCTCGCCGGCGTCGGCGACGTAGTCGGCGGTCTGGCCGGTCACGCGATTCCGGAGGGGAGCCTGATCGGCGCGGTGCTCGCCTATACGCTCGGCATGGCGTTGTTCACGATGATCATGGGCAACGCGTTCGCCGCGTTTCCGGTGATGGCAGCGGCGATCGGCATTCCGCTGCTCGTGCGCCACTATGGCGGCGACCCCGCGGTGGTCGCGGCGATCGGCATGCTCAGCGGGTTCTGCGGCACGCTGATGACGCCGATGGCGGCGAACTTCAATCTCGTCCCCGCCGCGCTACTCGAGTTGAAGAACAAGAACGCCGTCATCCGCGCGCAGATACCGACCGCACTCCCGCTGCTCGCGGTCAATATTGGCTTGCTCTACTGGCTGGGCTTCCGCTGACCTGACGTCCTGATCTTCGTCCCGAGCATGACCAGCTTGTCATCGATCCCGAACCAGTGCGGCGTCCCCGCCGGGATCAGGAACACGTCGCCGACCGCAAGCTTCCGCGTCGTGCCACCCTCGATCCGGTCGCCTTCGACAAGGCCCGGAAAGCGCAGCTTGGGCGCGATCAGCGCACCGCCCGAGACGAGCGTTCCCGAACCCGCCATCACGGTCGCATATTCGGCCTCGTCCGGATGCACCGCAGGCTTGCCCGGCGCCTTCCAATATTCGAGCGAGGCGCTCGTCCCGTCCGCCTGCACCAGCGACGCCATGGCGAACCCCTGGCCCGGCTTCATCGTCTTTTCCAACGCAGCGATCCGCGCACGCACGTCGGCCGATCCAGCAAAGCTCGTCGGATCGCCTGCAGTCTGCGCGGGTAGGGAGGAGGTCGCGGCGACGGCGACCGCAGCCGCGAGCAACAGCCGCATCACAGCTTCACCGTCCGGTCTTCGCGCACCGACCGATAGATCGCCTCGACGATCCGCATGTCACGCAAGCCCTCTTCGCCCGAGACGATCGGCTCGCGCCCGTCGAGAATACACTCCGCCAGATGATCGAGCTGCCCTGCGAACTGCGTCTTGCCGGGCCCTGGCGGGGGGCTGGTGATCGCGGTCTCGCGACCGTCGCCGCCGGTCCACATCTTGTTACCATCGTAGCGCGTCGCCGGTTCCAACTCGATGCGGCCCTTGTTGCCCATCAGCAGGATATGGTTCTGATTGGCGCTGTACATCGACTGGCACCCGGCGATCGCACCCGACGGGAATTCGAGCGTCCATTCGATCATGTCCTCGACCTCGCGAAAACGCGGATCGCGACGGTCGGTGGATTCGCGTGCGGTGACCGCGATCGGCTCCTCGCCGGTCATGTAGCGCGCCGCCTGCAGACTGTAGATGCCCATGTCCATCAGCGATCCGCCGCCGGACAGCGCACGCTTCAACCGCCACTTGGTCGGGTCGCCTTGAACGAAACCATGCTCTGAACGGACGTAGCGGATCTTGCCCGCCGCACCGGACTTGGCGAGCCGCATCGCTTCCCGGTTGAACGGCTCGAAGTGGCAGCGATACCCGATCATCAGCTTCTTGCCGGCGGTCTTGCACGCCCTGATCATCGCCTCGCATTCGGCGACGGAGATCGCCATCGGCTTCTCGCACATGACATGCTTGCCGGCCTTGGCGGCGCGGATCGTATATTCTGCGTGCATCGAATTGGGCAGACAGACGTAGACGATGTCGACGTCGGGATTGTCGCGGATGCGGTCGAAATCGGCGTAGGTATAGATCGATCGCTCGGGCACGCCGTATTTCGTCGCGGTCGCGAGCGCCTTGTTCCGGTCGCCGCTGACCAGCGCGGTGACGCGCGAATGCTCGCAATTGACGAACTGCGGCAGGATCGTCCCCAACCCGTAATAGCCGAGCCCGACGATCGCGTAGCCGAGCTTGCGCGGGGGCGCCGCACAGGCTGCGCTCGACGTTGCCGCCAGCGTGGCAGCCGCAACGAGCAGATCACGTCTTCCGAGTTCCATTACACAGCCCTCCCCAGGCGGTTTTCGTCGTGGACAGGTCTCTCGTGCAGGATCCAGTCTAGCGCGAGATCGCAGGTGCGATCGGGTGACAGTCCGGCAGGAAGGGTGATCGCACGCTCGTCCGAACCGGGCCTTTCGAGAGTCACGATCTGGCTCGTAAGCAGGCTTGCCGGCATGTAGTGGCCGGAACGATGGGCCAGGCGTCGCGACAGTTCGCCTTGATCTGTCGTGTCGAGGAAGACGAACAACAGCGGGATACTCGCGGTACGGGACAGCTGGTCGCGATAGCTGCGCTTCAGGGCCGAACATGCGGCGACTGCCACGATTTCGATATCCGCTGTCTCGCGTAGGGCGTCGGCGACGCGGTCGAGCCAAGGCCAGCGATCCTCGTCGTCGAGTGGTCGGCCGGAGCGCATCTTGTCGACGTTGCTCGCGGAATGGAACGCGTCGCCTTCCAGGAAGCTGCACCCGAGGCGCGAAGCCAAGGCTGCGCCGATCGTCGACTTTCCGCTGCCGCTGACCCCCATCACGATGACTGCGTAGCGCGCGTCGGCGACCGACGAATTGGGAAGATCTTCAAGGGGATGCACGGTCCGTCCATAGTCTGGCAGATCGGTCCTGCCTATTACGACCTTGGTCGTGATCGAAGAATGGCAGGCCCTGTGCGCATCAAGCGCTTCGCAGCGTCCGGACGTGACGGCGTTGCCTCCCGCGATGGCATGACGCATGACCGGGCATCAAGATCCGCAGCGCAAGAGGACGCAGGATGAGCGAATGGACGACGACACGGCGGTCCGCGTTGACCGCGATGGCGGTAACGATCGCGTTCCCGGCTGCAGCCCGACGGGGTACGACGCGGCCCGGCGTCCGGCCGGTCACGCTGATCGCCGGGACCTATGCGCGCGAGAGCGGCAAGGGGGTGTATCCGGTCACGTTCGATCCCGCGCACGACACGTGGCGGGTGGGAACGCCGATCGCCGGGATCGACGACGCCTCGTTCGGGATCGGTGACGGACCGGGGAGCGCCTATTACCTCGTCCGCGAAGGCAGCACGGGGCAGGTTTCTGCGTACGCGCCAAGCTGGACGCGGGCCGGTACGGCGCCGACCGGGGGTGCCGATCCGTGTTACATCGCGCTCGACCGTGCCAGCGCCTGCCTCGCGGTCGCCAATTATTCGAGCGGTAGCGTGGCGTTTCACCGGCTCGACCAACGCACCGGCGTGCCCGGCGAGCCGACGCTGTTCCACCATACCGGCAATGGCCCCAACCACGATCGACAGGAAACACCGCACGCGCACTGGGTCGGGTTCAGCCCGGATCGGCACTGGCTGCATTCGGTCGATCTCGGCGCGGACACGATCTTCGCCTATCGTTTCGACCCGAGCGCGCGGACGCTTGCCGAACCGGTCGCGGCGTGGCGCGCGCCAGCGGGCGCCGGACCGCGCCATCTGGTACGGCATCCGACCCGACGGATCGCCTATGTGGTGTGCGAGCTCTCGAATACGCTGATTACGCTCGATGCGCGCGACGACGGCAGTTTCTTCACCCGGCATATGATCTCCACGCTGCCGGCCGGGCATCGCGGCGCGTCGCAGGCGGCGCATATCGCGATCGACCGAGCCGGGCGGCGAATCTATGTCTCCAACCGTGGGGATGACAGCATCGCGGTGTTCGCACTCGACGGCGACGGCCAGCCGACCCTGATGCAACACATCGCGAGCGGAGGAAGCTGGCCGCGTTTCTTCCTGTTGATCGAGGTGCAGCGCTGGTTGGTGGTCGCCAACGAACGGTCGGGTACGCTCGCTATCCTGCGCGTCGAATCCGACGGACGGCTGACCGCAACCGGGCAAACCTTAGCGGTGCCGGGCGCCGTGTTCCTGGGCGAACGTCAGGCGTAGACGGTCAGGATTACGGCGCTTCAATAGCGGAATGGTAGCCTGGTAGCGCTGCTGATCTCCGAAGCGGTCTGCGTGGGTCTGCAGGTCGATGGTTTGCCGCAGGAGCGGAGCATCGCCGGGCGTACCGACGGGCTGACCTGGACGACCTGGCGTGTTCGGCTGAACCATTTTCAGGTCGATGCGTCGAGAAAGGCATCGCTGGCGAGCGCGAATGTCGCCACCGATCCGCCGCATCGGACGCTGGCCCGAAAGCTTATCCGGCCCTACCTCCTATGGTGTGAAACCGCGGCGCGCTAGTTCGGGGCTGGTGTGCTTAGCCCTTCGGGATATTGCGCTGAACTTCGTGCGGAGATGCTGCGCGCCCTATGCGGCGAGCAGCCGTCCGTCGCCATGGATCCGGCGCTTTGCCTGCAGATTGCGACGCTCGTCGGATCGCCGCACGCCTTCTGTAGCGGGCAATACCGCCAGCATGTCGACAACCGGAGCCTATTGGCATATCCTCGCCACTGAAAGGACGGTCGCAGTTCGGCGCGCTCTTGCCGAAGTGGATGGGGCCGCGTCGCTTGTCGAGTTCTGCAAAGCCCACGCTCCGGGACGCTGGCGCGAGAAATGACAGCTATCCTTCAGGACTGGTCCGGTCCGGCGCCCACGTCCGCGAGGCCAAACTCGATTTCGGAGACGATTCGAATGGTGCCGCCCAGCCGTCGATAATGTTCCGCCCGGCGGTACGCGCCGCTGTTGCGGATCGAATAGCTGAACGGCGCGCGTCCGGCGATCATGAGCAGCGTCGTGGTGTTGCCGACCGCCGACACGATCCGGCCGCCGAGCGCAGCGATCCGGTGGGCCAGCGCCCCGTCGCGCGGCTCGCCGAGGATCGCGATGCGCTCGCCGCTCAGTGGCCCCGTCGGGGCCGGACGGGGGGCGGGGCCGGGCTTGCGCGGCGGAGCCAGCCATTCGTCGAGCGCGATCCCGGTATGGTCGATCGCCTTGACGATCACCCAGCCGGCCGCGCGCGCATCGCTGAGCGCGTCGTGATGCTTGTGCGCGATCCCGAGATATTGCGCGAGCAGGCCGAGGCGGTGGCTCTCCAGGTCAGGCCAGGCGCGCTTGGCAACCCGCACGCTGTCGAGCCACACCGTCTCGATCGGCGGACGGTCATGAACCCGGCAAGCCGCCGCAAGCGCGCCCTTGTCGAAATACGAGTGCGCAACCGTCGTGCGGCCGTTCAGATGACGATCGACGATGGCATGGACGTCCGCGAAGCTCGGCTGGCCGACGACGTGATGTTCGGCGATGCCGTGGATCCGCGTGTTGAACAGGTGGAATTCGTCGCGCGGGTCGACGAGTGTCTCGTAGTCGAAGATCTCGCGGCCGTCGCGGAATCCGA
Organism: Sphingomonas sp. OK281; assembly: GCF_900115295.1. Lineage (GTDB taxonomy): Bacteria > Pseudomonadota > Alphaproteobacteria > Sphingomonadales > Sphingomonadaceae > Sphingomonas. The sequence goes on from NZ_FOVZ01000001.1 coordinate 434,985, forward strand.
CGATGCCGATCTGGCAGATGCTGCTGACCCGCGAACATGCGGTCTCAACGTCGATGACGACGAAGTCGGGGAGTAGGGCGGCGGCATCGGCGAGCATCGCGGTCGAAAGCATCCTGCCCCCATGCACGCATGCGAGAGCTGGATAAACATCTTTGACGACAGCGGAAAAGCTGGTGCCCCCGGCGAGATTTGAACACGCGGCCTACGGTTTAGGAAACCGTCGCTCTATCCGGCTGAGCTACGGGGGCATCCGGTTGCGCAGTACGACGGTCGGATGAGGCGATCAAGCGCCCGGTTGGCGATCGGCCAAAGCTGATTGCACGGCCGTCACGAGGCAGGGCAATCAGACCCGGCGCTCGGGTAGTGGGGTCGTGTCGAGGCGATCAAGGGCGACGGGTATCGCTTACGATGCCCCGTCGCCACTTGCCGTGCAGTGCGGGCGGTTAGGCCTTGACGTGCTGCGAGATGTACTTGTTCATCTCGAACATCGTGCACTTGTCACGCCCGAAGACCTTCTTCAGCTTCTCGTCCGCGAGGATCTCGCGCTTGTTCTCAGGGTTCTGCAAATTGTGGGCCTTGATGTAGACCCAGACCTTGCTGATCACTTCGCTGCGCGGGAGTTTGTCGTTGCCGACGATCTCGCCGAGCTCGGGAGAGGGCTGGACGGGGGCGTGGATGCCGCCGGTCTTGGGAGCTGTAGCCATAAGCATTCCTTCCTGTTGCGCGCGTGCGTTGGGCACTGCGCGCGTGGTCACGCCTTGGTGAGCGCGTCCGCCTTGTGCGCTGCCTTGCCGCCCTTGTCACTCCTTACGATGAACTGCGGCTCCTCCTTGGAGGCCTTGACGGTGTGTCCCTTGATCTTCGTATCGGCGGTCTGCTTCTTCTCGACCGTGCCATGCGCCTCGCCGCCGTGCGATTTCCAGGTAACCTCGTCGCCCTTCTTCGGATCCTTCATCGCGCCATCTCCTTGATTTGAAAGGATCAAGCGCGGGAACTCGGCATTAGTTGCATCGCCTGCGGGTTGCGGAGCCGGGGCTCGGGGGGCATCAGGGCGGCAATCAGGGAGACCGACCGATGAAGACCCGCGCCGCCGTAGCCTTCGAAGCAAAAAAACCGCTCGAGATCGTCGAACTCGACCTCGAAGGGCCGAAATTCGGCGAAGTCCTCGTCGAAATCATGGCGACGGGCATATGCCACACCGACGCTTACACGCTCGACGGCCTTGATTCGGAAGGGTTGTTTCCGAGCGTGCTCGGCCATGAGGGCGCCGGCATCGTTCGTGAGATCGGCGCGGGTGTAACCAGCGTCGCGGTCGGTGATCACGTCATCCCGCTATACACGCCCGAGTGCCGCCAGTGTAAGTCGTGCCTCAGCCAGAAGACCAACCTGTGCACCGCGATCCGCGCCACGCAAGGGAAAGGGCTGATGCCCGACGGCACGACGCGGTTCAGCTACAAGGGCCAGCCGATCTTCCACTATATGGGCTGCTCGACCTTCTCGAACTTTACGGTGTTGCCGGAGATCGCGGTCGCGAAGATCCGCGAGGACGCGCCGTTCGATACCTCGTGTTATGTCGGCTGCGGCGTCACGACGGGCGTTGGCGCGGTGGTGCATACGGCGAAGGTCCAGCCGGGTGATACGGTCGTGGTGTTCGGGCTTGGCGGGATCGGGCTGAACGTGATCCAAGGTGCACGGCTTGCCGGCGCAGGGATGATCGTCGGTGTCGACATCAACCCGGACCGCGAGGAATGGGGACGTCGCTTTGGCATGACGCACTTCGCTAACCCGACGGATGTGGGCGACATCGTCCAGCACATCGTCGCGCTGACCGACGGCGGTGCGGACTATACGTTCGACGCGACCGGCAACACGACCGTCATGCGGCAAGCGCTGGAGGCGTGTCATCGCGGCTGGGGTACCTCGATCGTGATCGGCGTGGCCGAGGCGGGGAAGGAGATTTCTACGCGGCCGTTCCAGCTTGTCACCGGGCGCAACTGGCGCGGGACGGCGTTCGGCGGCGCGCGTGGGCGCACCGATACACCGAAGATTGTCGACTGGTACATGAACGGGATGATCGAGATCGACCCGATGATCACGCACCGCCTGACGCTTGACGAGATCAACAAGGGCTTCGACCTGATGCACGCCGGCGAGAGCATCCGCTCCGTCGTGATCTACTGAGGACGCGCGAATGTTCAGCCATATCATGCTCGGCACCGACGATATCGCGGCATCGAAGGCGTTCTACGACGCAGCTTTGGGTGCGCTCGGCGTGCCCGAGGGCGTCGTGGATGAATGGGGGCGGGTGGTCTACGCGCACGCCGGCGGCCGTTTCCTGCTGACCAAGCCGATCGACGGGGAGCCGGCGAGCCACGGCAACGGCAGCACGATGGGCTTCGTCGCCGCGTCGCCCGAGGCCGCCGATGCGTGGCACGCCGCTGGTCTTGCGAACGGCGGGACCGCGTGCGAGAACCCGCCGGGTATTCGGCAGGGTACCGCGGGTCGCACGCTGTATCTTGCCTATCTGCGTGATCCGTCGGGCAACAAGCTCTGTGCATTGCACCGGGTCGCGTGATGGAGACCGTCTCCACTAGCAAGGCGTATGGCGGCACGCAGGGCGTCTACCGCCACGCCTCCCACGCGACCGGCACCGACATGACCTTCGCGGTCTACGTGCCGCCGCATAACGAGGGCGCGCGGTTGCCGGTGTTGTGGTTCCTGTCGGGCCTGACCTGCACGCACGCCAACGTCACGGACAAGGGCGAGTATCGCCGCGCGTGTGCCGAACTGGGCGTGATCCTGGTCGCGCCCGATACCTCGCCACGCGGAGACGACGTGCCGGACGACGACGCATACGACTTCGGGAAGGGCGCGGGCTTTTACGTCGATGCGACCGAAGAGCCCTGGGCGGCGAACTTCCGGATGCGGTCTTATGTCGAGGACGAACTTCCGGCGCTGATAGAGGCGGAGTTTCCGATGGCGGACATGGCGCGGCAGGGGATCTTTGGTCACTCGATGGGCGGACATGGAGCGCTGACGATCGCGCTACGCAATCCGGAGCGGTTCCGCAGCGTGTCGGCGTTCGCGCCGATCGTTGCACCGTTGCAGTGCGCCTGGGGCGAGAAAGCACTCGGCGGTTATCTCGGGCCGGACCGGACGGCATGGCGGGCGTACGACGCGTGTGCGCTGATCGAGGATGGCGCGCGGGTGGCGGAGATTCTGGTGGATCAGGGGGATGCCGATGGTTTCCTGGTCGAGCAGTTGAAGCCCGAGCTCCTCATGGCGGCGTGCGAGGGAGCAGGGATCGACCTGACGCTGCGGATGCAGCCGGAATATGATCACAGCTACAATTTCATTTCGACCTTTATGACCGATCATGTCGCTTGGCATGCGGAACGGCTCAAACGCTAACTACGGTTCCGCACGCCGCGAGCCTGTCGGTCTGCAGGCCGTGCCGTCACCCTTGCCGGCTTTGGCGTCTCTCTCCCGGCGGGAGAGGGAGGGGCCCCGCGGCGTCTTGACCGTGGGAAGAATGAGGCAAGGATTAAGGTAGGCTGAGCTCTGCATGAGCGAGCACGTAGCTCTACCCACACGTCGTCTTCGGCGTCGGATCCTCCCCCGGCAGGGAGAGGATCGTCAGCGCAACCGGAGCATCCGAGGGTTGCGTCCCCTTAGAACTTGAACCCCGCCGCAACCCCGTACCGCCGCGGTTCGATCGTGAAGATGTTGGTGAACAGCCCGGCCGACTGGTCCGTCACATACTGGCCGGTGATCGCGTCGTTGCCCGTCAGGTTCTGCACATATGCGCGGACGTAGAAGCGGTCTTCGCGCGCGTTGAGCTGGACCTGCATGTTGACAACTTCGTAGCCGGGGATGCGGTCGACCGCGGTGTTGAAGATGCTGGCCGCGAACCCGCCGGTATAGTTGAGGTCGGCGCGGGGGACGAGGCTCATGCCGTTGGCGAAGTCGATCGTGTACTGCGCACCGACCGACCATTTGTACGTCGGCGCTTGTGGGAGGCGATTGCCGCTGATGTTGGTCGTCACGCCGTCGAGCACTGAAACGCCGCTGGCTGCAGCGTTGGCGCCAAGCACGGAGCAGATGCCGAACGCACCGGTTGCCGCGACCGTCGGGATCGCGGTCGGTGCGCGCAGGCCGATCTGCGAATTGACCGCCGCGACATAGCCGTTCGACAGCGCGGCATTGCCCGCCACGTTCGGCACGACGACGCAGTTCGACGCGTTGGTGATGTCCTTGATGATTACCGCGTCCGAGCGCCCGCCCGACACGTCGCGTGGGTTCACCAGGAACTTGTCGCTCGAGACCTTCGAATGCAGATAGCTCGCGTTCATGTTGACCACGAACGCCGGGATCGGGCTCATGATCGCTTCGGCCTCGACGCCGTAGATATCGGCATCGACGTTGTCATTGACCGAGGTCCGCGCGACGATCCGGCTCAGCTGGAGGTTCTTGTACTGATAGTAGAAGCCGGTGAGGTTCAGCCTGAGCTGGCCGCCGCCGAAGGTGTTCTTCGAGCCGATCTCGTAGGCGTTGACCTGCTCGGGAAGGAATGTGCTGCTGACGTTGAACATCGGCAGCAACGGCGGATTGATCCCGCCCGATTTATACCCGCGCGAATAGGACGCGTAGAGCAGGTTGTTCTCGGTGATCCGGTAGTCTAGCACCGCGCGCCCGGTCAGCCGCGAGAAGCTGACCTGCGCCTCGGCGAACTCCTGCCGGCCCGGCAAATTCGGATCGAAATCGACCGTGCCGTAATTCAGGCCCTGCTCGATGCCGGTCGCGCCGATCGGCGTCAGCACGTTGAGTGCGAGGTTACGCGCCTCGTCGGTCTTCTTGTCATGATTGTAGCGCAGGCCGACGGTCAGCTTCAGCTTGTCGGTGAACTTGAAATAGGTCTCGCCGAAAATGCCGTACGACTTCAGACGGAACTCGGTGTCGCTGTTGCGATAGAACGGCGTCGCCAGGAAATAGCCATTGCCGGCGGGCAGGCCCGCACCCGCCGCATTCGCCGAACCGAGGATGCCGGAGGCATAATCGAGCCCGAACGAATTGACGAAATAATCGGTGTTGATCGATTTGCTGTCGACGTAGATTCCGCCGAGCAGGAAGTTGAACATCCCGTCGAAATTGCTGTCGAGATGCGCTTCGGCAGAATATTGGCGGTTCTTCTGGCGCGATCGATCGAAATCGAGGCTCTGTGGATAACAGCCGATCGAATTGCCGCCATAGATGCCGACATTGTTCGGATCAGAGGCCGACTGGCACGCGCCCCCCGCTGGACCATTGGGGATCAGCGTCTGCCGTACGCCGCCGAGGAACGCGAACGGCGATCCGGTGCGAGCCAGCGCGTTGAGCGTGGCGAGCCCGACATTGTTGGTCAACGGGTTCTCGACCGCCAGATTGTAGTCGGCGGTGCTGTCGACGACGTTACGCGTGTAGCCGCCGGTGAAGTTCAGGCTGACCGGGCCGAAATCGTGGAAGATCTTCGCGGTATATTGCTCTTCCTCGGCGAAATAGGTCGGGCTGTAGTCGAGCGACACGGTGCGTACGTCGGTCGGGTTGACGACGCCGGTATAGGTGTCCTGACCGTACAGGCTCTGGAGGCCGAAGCGCGCCAGCGCAGGGTTGTTGACCGCGAAGAACTCGTTCGAGCTGAGCACCGCGGACAGCGTCGAATTGCCGTTCGCGGTCTCGTTGGCGAGCCGGTCGGGCAGGCAGCCGAGGATGCCGGTGGGATCGCGGTGGCACAACTGCTTCTGCAAGCGCGAGCGATCGTCCTTCTCGCGGAAATAATAGCCGATCAGGTCGATCCGGGTATCGCTGGTCGGCTCCCACGACAACGTGCCGCGGATCGAATACAGGTCGCGCCCGTCGATCTTGCGGCCGTCATAGAGGTTCTTGGTATAGCCATCGCGGTTGAGATACGTACCGGCGACGCGGATGCCGAGCGTGTCGGTGAAGGGCAGGTTGAGCATCGCCTTCACGCGCTTCGAATCGTAGTTGCCGTATTCGAACTCGGCCGCCGAATGCACGCCGGAAAGGTCGGGCTTGGCGGAAATGAAGTTGACGACGCCCGAGGTAGCGTTGCGGCCGAACAAGGTGCCCTGAGGCCCGCGGAGGACCTCGATCCGTTCCAGGTCGAAGAACTCGCTCTCGAACAGGCGCGTGGTCACCAGCGGCATGTCATTGACGTGGATCGCAGTCGCGGTGTCGCAGGTCGCACCCGTACACAGGTCACCGATCCCGCGGATCGTGAAGCTGGACGTCGTGAAATTGGTCTTCGTGAACGTGACGTTCGGCAGCGTCTGCTGAAGCGCGCTCGGGTTGACGATCTGCTGCTTGGCGATGTTGTCAGCGGTAAAAGCGCTCACAGCGATCGGAACATCCTGCAGGCGTTGCGATTGGCGTTGCGCGGTAATCACGATATCCTGCGACGCATACGGGTCGGCTGGGCTACCGGTGGAGACGTTCTGCGCCGTTTGCGTCGACGGCGCTTCCTGGCCGGGACCGTTGGTGGGCGCTGTGTTTTCAGCCGACGTCGTGGTGGCCGTCTGGGCCATTGCCGGCGCAATCGACAGGAGTATCATCGCCGATGCGGCGAGCAATTCGAACTTGGCCATGTCAGTCCTCTCCCCGATCGTGCCGGTCTATGCCGATTCACGATTTCGTTTTTCAGGTATGGCGAAGTAACGACGAAAAGAATCAACCGTCAACGCTTTTTGGGCCCCTGATTACGGGGATTTAGCGCGCGTTGCTGAAATGAAACAGTTGCAAAAGAGGACCCATGTTCCGATGTTTGGGTATGCTGATAAAGGGTGTTGCGATGCGGGATGAAATGGACGGGGCCGAGGGACAGCCGGTTGGCGACGATGCGCTGGGTGCCGACGGCAAGGTGATTGTGCCCGAAGACGTAGCGTCGGCGATCCGTACGTTGATCCGCTGGGCGGGCGACGATCCGACCCGCGAAGGGCTGCTCGATACGCCGCGCCGTGTTGCACGTGCGTGGAAGGAATATTGCGCCGGCTATGGCGATGATCCGGCCAAGCATCTTGAGCGCGTGTTCGAGGAAGTCGGCGGCTATGACGAGATTGTCCTGCTGAAGGACATACCGTTCCAGTCCCACTGCGAGCATCACATGGCGCCGATCATCGGCAAGGCGCACATCGCCTACCTGCCGCGCGACCATGTCGTCGGCATCTCGAAGCTCGCGCGCGTGCTGCACGGGTTCGCGCGGCGGCTTCAGGTGCAGGAACGGCTGACCGCGGAAGTGGCCGACTGCATCTGGGACAATCTCAAGCCGCAGGGTGTCGCGGTGGTGATCGAGGCGAGCCATGCCTGCATGACCGCGCGCGGTGTCCGCACGCCGGGGGTGACGATGGTCACGAGCCGGATGATGGGCGTGTTCCGCGAAGACGACCGCAGCCGCAAGGAAGTGCTGGCGTTGATGGGGCGTGGCGTTTGATGCGAACCGTCCTGGTGACGGGCGGGGCGAAGCGGCTGGGTGCGGCGATCGTCCGGCGGCTGGCGGCAGACGGGCATGCGGTAGTGGTGCATCAAGGGCATTCGCCTGATGAGGCGGCGGCGCTGGTGACGGAGATCATTGGCAAGGGCGGTCGTGCCGCTTCGGTAGCGGGCGACCTGAGCGATCTGGGCACGATCGGCGATCTGTTCGCGGCGGCACGCTCGGCGATTGGCGGGCCGATCGACGGGCTGGTGAACTGCGCGTCGAAGTTCGAGTTCGACCGACCGCCGAGCATTGATCCGGTGCTGTTCGCCGAGCTTGGCGCGATCAATTGCGGGGCGCCGGTGCTTTTGGCTTCTGCACTGGCGTTGCAGGACGATGTTACCGATGGCGCGGTGGTCAACGTGCTTGACCAGAAGGTCGCGAACCTCAACCCGGATTTCTTCTCGTACAGTTGCGGCAAGATCGCACTGGAGGGGGCAACGACGATGCTGGCACAGGCGCTCGGCCCGCGTATCTCCGTCAACGCGGTATCGCCCGGGCTGACGCTGCCGAGCGGAGACCAGAGTGAGGAGGAGTTCGCGGCGGTGGCGAGCGACAATATGCTCAAGCGGCCGGTCGGCGGCCAGGCGGTCGCGGACGCGGTTGCGTGGCTGATGACAGCGAGGGGTGTAACGGGGCAGAATGTGTTCGTCGATTGCGGACAACGGTTTCTGGCACGCGACGGCGACGTGATGTTTGAGGGGCGACATGGCTGAGTTCACGACGATCCTCGACGGGCTCGAGGTTATGATGCGGCTGGGAATCCACCCGCACGAGGTCGCGCCGCAGCGCGTGGTCGTCTCGGTCGAGATGACGGTCGTGTATCCGGCGCCGCTCGGCGAGGATGCGATCGAGGAAGTGCTCGATTACGATTTCGTCCGCGCAGGGATCCTGGGGATGGTGGCTGGGCGGCCGTTCGCACTTCAGGAGACGCTGTGCGAAGCGATCGCCGCGTTGTGCCTGGAAGACGAGCGGGTGCGGCGGGTCGAGATCGAGACGATGAAGACCGACGTCTACCCGGACGCTGCGATCGGCTGCCGGATCGTGCGGGAGCGATAGTCTCTCGACCGGGCGTATTTGGTTTCACAGTCGGAAGGCGCCGATCCTAGAACCGGTTCGTTCTCTCCCAACGAACCTGATCCGGAGATCCATCTTGAAGATTCTCGTCGTCCTCACCTCGCATGCCGAACTCGGCGATACCGGCCGCAAGACCGGCTTCTGGCTCGAGGAACTCGCCGCACCCTATTACGTGTTCAAGGATGCCGGCGCGGACATCACGCTCGCATCGCCGGCCGGGGGCCAGCCGCCGCTCGATCCAAGCAGCGCCAAGCCCGACGCGCAGACCGATGCGACCCGGCGTTTCGAGGGCGATGCGGAGGCCACCGCGGCGCTCGCCGATACGCGCAAACTGTCCGACATGCGGATCGCCGACTATGACGCGGTGTTCTATCCCGGCGGGCATGGGCCGCTCTGGGATCTCGCCAACGATTCGGCATCGATCGCGTTGATCGAGACCGCGATCGGTGCGGGCAAGCCCGTCGCGCTGGTCTGTCACGCACCCGGCGTGCTGCGCGACGTGAAGGCCACCGATGGCGCGCCGCTCGTGAAGGGCAAGACGGTCACCGGCTTCACCAACAGCGAAGAGGCGGCGGTCGGGCTCAGCGATATCGTGCCGTTCCTGGTCGAGGACATGCTGCAACAGAAGGGCGGCAATTATTCGAAGACCGCCGACTGGGGTGTGTACGTGGTCGAGGACGGTCTGCTCATCACTGGCCAGAACCCCGCCTCGTCGGCAAAGGCGGCGGAGACGTTGCTGGCAAAGCTGGCGTAGTCAGAAACGGCCACCGGTTCAGCCGGTGGCCGTCTTTTCGAAGTTCAGGCGCGGTTGGCGGCGCTGAGGACCGCGCGGACTGAGGCGGTGGCGATGTCTGTGTCCATGCCGACGCCGAACACCGTCTTGCCCTCGGCTGTCCGGCATTCGACATACGCCGCAGCCTGAGCATCCGCGCCGTGGCCGATCGCGTGTTCGTTATAATCCACGACGTCGAGCGTCGGGCCGGTTGACTCTGCGATCGCCGCGATCACGCCCGAGATCAGGCCATTGCCACGCCCGGAGATCGACCGCTCCTCGCCGTCGATCGCGACGCGGCCGATGAACACACGCTGCCCCGAGGCGCCGCTTTCCTCGTAATCGCGCAACTCCACGCGGTCGTCGGCCTGCGGCATGTAGGTCCGCTCGAACAGGCCCCAGATGTCCGCGGCGTTCAGCTCGCGGCTGGTCTCGTCGGCATAGGCCTGGACGTGCCGGCTGAAGTCGGCCTGCAACCGCTTGGGCAGTTTCAGCCCCTTGTCCTGCTCGATCACCCAGGCGACGCCGCCCTTGCCGGATTGCGAGTTCACGCGGATCACCGCCTCGTAGCTGCGGCCGAGATCAGCGGGGTCGATCGGGAGATACGGCACCTCCCACAGCGTGTCGTTCTTCGCCTCCTGCGCCGCGAAGCCCTTCTTGATCGCGTCCTGATGCGACCCCGAGAACGCGGTGAAGACCAAGTCGCCGGCATAGGGCGTGCGCGGGTGGACGGGGATGTTGGTGCAGTAATTGACCGTGTTCACGACGCCGTCGATGTCCGACAGGTCGAGCTTCGGATCGACGCCCTGCGTGTACATGTTAAGCGCGACCGTCACGAGATCGCAATTGCCGGTGCGCTCGCCATTGCCGAGCAGGCAGCCCTCGACGCGGTCCGCGCCCGCCATCATGCCGAGTTCCGCCGCCGCGACGCCGGTGCCGCGGTCGTTATGCGTGTGCAGCGAGATCGCCACCGCGTCGCGGTTGCGGATATGCCGCCCGAACCATTCGATCTGGTCGGCATAGATGTTCGGCGTCGCGCACTCGACCGTGGCTGGCAGGTTGAAGATGATCGGGTTCTCGGGCGTCGGCATCAGGACGTCCATCACCGCCTCGCAGACCTCGAGGCTGAAATCGAGTTCGGCGGTCGAGAAGGTTTCCGGCGAATATTCGAACTGCCAGCGGACGTTCGGCTGCTTGGCGGCTTCGTCGCGCAGCACCTTGGCGCCATCGATGGCGATCTGCTTCACCTGCGCGCGGTCCATCCCGAACACGATCTTTCGCCACGCCGGCGACACCGCGTTGTAGAGGTGGACGATCGCGGTCTTCGCGCCGACCAGGCTGGCAAAGCTCGTCTCGATCAGGTCGCGGCGCGACTGGGTCAGCACCTGGATCGACACGTCGTCGGGGATGCGGCCGGTCTTCACGAGGCCGGAGATGAAGTCGAACTCGGTCGCACCCGCACTCGGGAAACCGACCTCGATCTCCTTTAGGCCGACCTTGCAGAGCAGGTCGAAGAAGCGCGTCTTTTTCTCCGCGTCCATCGGGTCGATCAGCGCCTGGTTGCCGTCGCGCAGATCGGTGGAGAGCCAGCGTGGCGGCTTGACGATCGTCTTCGACGGCCATTGGCGGTCGGGCAGGTCGACTTGGGGGAAGGGTCGGTATTTGGTCGATGGGTCGCGCAGCATGGCTCGTGTCTCTCGTGTCGTCGGGAGCGTTCGGGTCAGCCCTTAGGCGCGAGGCGCGGGGCAGGGCCACCGCGCAAACGATCGGCGCGCCTAAGGGCGCGTAAGTCGAAGCAGCAGGAGGCGGCCATACGTCATTGATGGCGTCCTATCGCGCGGACACGGTCCGTGTCCAGCGCGATAGGAAATTCGACAGATTATTACGCCGAGAAGGCAGCGTTGATCGTCAGGTCGACCTTGTCCGACACGACCGGGGCGTAGGCGCCGAGGTTGAAGTCGCTGCGCTTGATCGAGGTCGTCGCGCGGAAGCCGAAGTTCAGCTTCTTGTTCATCGGGTTCGCGCCTGCGCCGATGAAGGTCGCCTGGAGCACGACCGGCTTGGTGACGCCCTTGAGCGTGAGGTCGCCGGTGATCGTCGCCTTGTCGCCGGTCGCGACGACCTTGGTCGAGACGAACTTGGCGGTCGGGTAGGTCGCGGCGTCGAAGAAGTCCTTCGACTTCAGATGGCCGGCGAACGGTGCCGCGGTGACGGAGAGCTGGTCGATCGCGAAGTTCACCTCGACCTTGGTCGCGTTCGGCTTGGCGGGATCGATCGTGATGCTGCCGCCCGATGCGCCGAGCTGCCCTTCGAGCATCGAGAAGCCCATGTGGTTGACGGCCCACGTGACCTGCGTGTGGTTCGGATCGACCGCGTAGGTGCCGGCGGCGACGCGTGCCTTGACGGGGGCGCCGGGGATGGCGGCGGTCTGGGCCATGATGGGGGCGGCGCTGAGGGCGAGGATCGAGGCTAGGACTAGGCGCATGCGGGGTCTCCTGTTTGACGCGCGATGCTGGCCGAGTGGCGGGAGCGCGTCAAACGACGTTATGCCAACGCTGTGTTTCGGTTTGCGTGCGTGCGGAAGTTCACGAAGTTCACGGTACGTACCCCCCGCGATGGGCTTCCGGCGAGATCTGTCGGCGGGGTCTGCGCCAAGGCCGAGTGGATCATGGGCCTACGCGCAGGGCCGGGAGCGTCTTGCGCTGGATGGAAGACGCGGGGGCGGTGAGTCGCGATGGGCATAAGGGAAGGGTGACACCGGCGTGGCGTGTAGGACAGCGCGGATTGTCCGAGCGCTTGGCGCCCCGGTCGGGGGGCTGGAGTAACGGGGTGGAGTGGAGGTGTGGCTGTGGCTTGGGGAGCAGGCCGGAGAGTTTGTGGAGAGGGAGCACTTACCCCAAAACGCCACCACCCCGGCGGAGGCCGGGGCCCAGTTGGAAAGGTTGCAGTAACGGGGCGTCGTCTTCCGTTAGCAACGTCCCCCAACTGGGCCCCGGCCTTCGCCGGGGTGGGATGGGGTTGGATGTGACTTCTGGCCAAGCGCTTTCCACACGCCCGCCCGTCGGACCCGGCGAAGCCGTGCCCTATGGGCAGGCTTCGTCGTGCCGGCCGCGCTCACGCGCTGTCGCGCGCTCGCGTTCGCGTCAGTTCTTGGCCTTATCGACGAGAGCATTCTTCCCGATCCACGGCATCATGCCGCGCAGTTCGCTGCCGATCTTCTCGATCGGATGCGCCAGCGCCTGCTTGCGAGCCGCCTTCAGTTCAGGCTGCCCCGCACGGTTGTCGAGGATGAAGTTCTTCACGAACCGGCCCGACTGGATGTCGGCCAGCACGCGCTTCATCTCGGCCTTGGTCTCCGCCGTGATGATCCGCGGACCCGTCGTGATGTCACCATATTCCGCGGTGTTCGAGATCGAATAGCGCATGTTGGCGATGCCGCCCTCGTACAGCAGGTCGACGATCAGCTTGGTCTCGTGGAGGCACTCGAAATACGCCATCTCGGGCGCGTAGCCGGCTTCGACCAGCGTCTCGAACCCGGCCTGGATCAGGTGGGTGATGCCGCCGCACAGCACGGCCTGCTCGCCGAACAGATCGGTCTCGCATTCCTCGCGGAAGTTGGTCTCGATGATGCCAGAGCGACCGCCACCGACGCCTGACGCGTATGCCAAAGCGATGTCGTGCGCGTTGCCCGACTTGTCCTGGTCGATCGCGATCAGGCAGGGGACGCCGCCGCCGCGGACGTACTCGCTGCGCACCGTGTGGCCGGGGCCCTTGGGCGCGATCATGATGACGTCGAGATCGGCGCGCGGCTCGATCAGGCCGAAATGCACGTTGAGGCCGTGCGCGAACGCAATCGTCGCACCCTGCTTGAGGTTGTCGTGCAGGTCGGCAGCGTAGATTGCCGCCTGATGCTCGTCGGGCGCGAGGATCATGACGATGTCCGCCCAGGCGGCAGCCTCCTTGTTCGACTTGACTGCGAAGCCCGCCTCGATCGCCTTCTTGGCGGTGGCCGAGCCTTCGCGCAGCGCGATTGCGACGTCCTTGACGCCCGAATCGCGGAGGTTCTGTGCGTGCGCATGGCCCTGCGAACCGTAGCCGACGATCGCGATCTTCTTGTCGGTGATGAGGTTCAGGTCGGCGTCGCGATCGTAATAGACACGCATTGGAATGGTCCTTTCGATAAGGTGTGTCCCTCCGCGAAGGCGGAGGGCCAGGCTGGGCTCCCGCCTTCGGACGCCCTTCAAAGTATTACTTTGAAGGAAAGCCCTTCGCGGGAGAACAAAACTTTAAAAGCGGAGAAGTGTTACGCCGGCTCTTTGCCGCGGGCGATCGCGACTATGCCGGTTCGGGCTACTTCGATCAGACCGACTTCACCCATAAGTTCGACGAACTTGTCGATCTTGTCGATCCCGCCGGTGACCTCGAACACGAAGCTCGACGTCGTCGCATCGACCACGCGCGCGCGGTAGACGTCGGCGAGGCGCAGCGCCTCGATCCGGTGGTCGCCAGTGCCGCGGACCTTCACCAGCGCAAGCTCGCGCTCGACATGCGCGCCCTGTGCCGTGAGGTCGGTGACCTTGTGAACCGGCACCAGCCGGTCGAGCTGGGCGATGATCTGCTCCATCGTCGCCGGCGAAGCGCTGGTGACGATCGTGATCCGGCTGACCGACTTGTCGGCGGTGATTTCGCTCACCGTCAGGCTCTCGATATTGTAGCCGCGCGCGGTGAACAGGCCGGCGATCCGGGCGAGGATGCCCGGTTCGTTGTCGACGATGACGGCGAGCGTATGCCGCTCGGCCTTTTCCTGGGAAATGTGCATGGTTCAGTCTCCCCCCCGCCCGCTTGCGGGAGGGGGTAGGGGGTGGGCGCGCGGATAGCCGCAGACGATGCCGGTCGGGATTGAGCGCGAGCCCACCCCCGGCCCCTCCCGTTCACGGGAGGGGGGAAGAAGAAACGCCGCCATCACACCAGCGCCTTCGCTTCGTCGTCCATCGTGCCGGACACTTCGTTCGCCTGCAGGATCATGTCGGTATGCGCGGCACCCGACGGGATCATCGGGAAGCAATTCGTCAGCTGCGACACGCGGCAGTCGACGATCACCGGGCCGTCATACGCCAGCATCTCGGCGATCCCGCTGTCGAGCTGGTCGCGCGTCTCGATCAGGATGCCCTTCCAGCCATACGCCTCGCCGAGCTTCACGAAATCGGGCAGCGAATCCGAATAGCTCTCGGCATAGCGGCTCTCGTAGGTGAGCTCCTGCCACTGGCGGACCATGCCCATATACTGGTTGTTGAGGATGAAGATCTTCACTGGCAACCGGTATTGCGACGCGGTCGCCAGCTCCTGGATGTTCATCTGGATCGACGCTTCGCCGGCGATGTCGATCACCAGCGCGTTCGGGTTGCCGAGCTGCGCGCCGATCGCGGCGGGCAGGCCGTACCCCATCGTGCCGAGACCACCGCTGGTCAGCCACTTGTTCGGCTTTTCGAACCCGAAATGCTGCGCCGCCCACATCTGGTGCTGGCCGACCTCGGTGGTGATGATCGGCGAGCGCGCGTGCGTCGCGTCGAACAGCGCCCGGATCGCGCGCTGCGGCATGATCTCGTTCGGGTCGTTCTCGGGGAAATCGAGACACTTGACCGCACGCCAGCCGGCGATCCGTCGCTGCCAGTCGGTCGTGTCGGGCTTGGGATGCTGGCGGCTCTTCCAGATCCGCACCATGTCCTCGAGCGCGTGGCCGACGTCCGCGATAATCCCGAGATCGACGCGCACGGTCTTGTTCACCGACGAGCGATCGATGTCGATATGCACTTTCCGCGAGTTCGGGCTGAACGCATCGAGCCGCCCCGTCACGCGATCGTCGAAGCGCGAGCCGAGCGCGACGACGAGGTCGGCCTGGTTCATCGCCATGTTGGCCTCGTACGTGCCGTGCATCCCGAGCATGCCGAGCCACTGCGGCCCCGATGCGGGATAGGCGCCGAGGCCCATCAGCGTCGACGTCACCGGTGCGCCGGTGATGCGGACGAGCTCGCACAGCAACTGGCTCGCGGCCGGGCCCGAGTTGATGATGCCGCCGCCGGTGTACAGGATCGGACGTTCGGCCGCGGCGAGCATGTCGACGAGCTGCTCGATCTGCGACTGATCGGCCTTCACCTGCGGGCGATAGGTCTTGTGCTGGATCGGGCCCGGCTTCTTGTACCGAGCCGTCGCGACCTGCACGTCCTTCGGAATGTCGACGACGACCGGGCCGGGACGACCCGAGGTGGCGATGTGGAACGCCTCGTGGATCACGTCGCCAAGCTTGGCGGGATCCTTCACGAGGTAATTATGCTTCGAGCAATGCCGCGTGATGCCGACGGTATCGGCCTCCTGGAACGCGTCGGTGCCGATCAGTGCGGTCGGCACCTGGCCGGTGATCACGACCATCGGGATCGAGTCCATCAGCGCGTCGGTGATGCCGGTGACCGCATTGGTCGCGCCGGGGCCCGAGGTGACGAGCACCACGCCGGGCTTGCCGGTCGAGCGTGCATAGCCTTCCGCGGCATGCGTCGCAGCCTGTTCGTGGCGCACGAGGATGTGCTTGATCCGGCCGCTGCGGAACAGCGCGTCGTAGATCGGCAGCACGGCACCACCCGGATAGCCGAAGACGACCTCCACGCCGAGATCGCACAGCGCCTCGATCAGGATATCGGCTCCACTCTTCTCGGTCATTTCATATCATCCTTTGCGAGAACGCTGCCTTTAGCGTCTCGTGGTGGGGCCGGCTACCGATATAAAAGATGCGTGTCAAACATCATTTGAGCAATATAGTTTCAAATTGCCGCAGGCGCGTTGGGAGGTCGAGGGCTTCGGTGCGGGTCCATTCGGGCGGCGGCTGGTGTCGAAGCCACGTATATTGGCGCTTGGCGTAGCGGCGCGTGGCGAGCGATCCGGCGGCGATGGCGTCGATTTTCGAAGTCTCGCCGCGGACCAGGGCGGCGATCTCGGGGACGCCGATCGCGCGGCGGATCGGGGCGTCCGGCGGGATGTCGGTGCGCGCGAGGAGCGCGGCGATCTCGTCGCGGCTAGTGTCGGCCATTTCGGCGAAGCGCTGGTCGATGCGTGCGTTGAGCCAGTCGCGGTCGGGGATCAGGATCAGCGCGCGAACGTCGACCGTATCGCCGATCCCGCCGACCTTCTCGGTCTGCCAATCGGCGAGCGTGCGGCCGGTGCCGCGGACGACTTCAAGCGCTCGGGCGACGCGGGTGGTGTCGGCTGCGTTGAGCTTGGCCGCAGCCTGCTGGTCGAATTGCGCGAGCGCGGCGTGTGCTTCGGCGACGGGGAGGGCGCGGACCTCCTCGCGAAGGGCCGGGTCGATCGCGGGGACGGGCGCGATGCCGTCGAGCAAGGTGCGGATATAGAGCCCGGTGCCACCTACCAGGATCGGCAGCTTTCCCTCCGCGAGTGTGTCTCGGATCGCCACCGTCGCCTCGGCGGCCCAGCGCGCGGCCGAGTAGGTCGCATCGGCGGCGTCGACATGGCCGAACAGGCGGTGCGGGGCGCTGGCCTGTTCTTCCGGCGAGGGTCTCGCGGTCAGGATTCGGAGGTCGGCATAGACCTGCGCGGAGTCGGCGTTGATGACGACGCCGTCGTGGCGCGCGGCTACGGCCAGCGCGAGCGCGGACTTGCCGCTCGCGGTCGGCCCTGCGATGAGCGCGACCTTCGGGAGATGTTCTATGTTCACGGCAACGCTTATAGCCTCGGGCACGCTGACCGCAGGCGATATTTCGACCGCGATGGACCGCCTGCGCGACGCCGATTGCGCACCGGGCGCGAGCGGCTGGATCGATGAGGGCGACGCGGCGGATCTGATCTTCGGGATGGCGCCGAACGCGGCTCGGGTCGCGCTCGAGGGTGCGTTCGCGGCAACTGACGTCGTCGTGCAATCGAGCCTGGCGCGCACGAAGAGGCTGCTCGTCGCCGACATGGATTCGACGATGATCACCGTCGAATGCATCGACGAACTCGCCGACTATGCTGGTATCAAGCCGCAGATCGCGGAAATTACCGAACGCGCCATGCGCGGTGAACTCGATTTCGAGGCGGCGCTCGACGCTCGCGTGGCGCTGTTGAAGGGGCTGGTGGAAAGCGACGTCGAACGCTGCCTGGCCGAACGCGTGAAGATCATGCCTGGCGCGAAGGCGCTGGTGCGGACGATGCGCGCAAGGGGCGCTTTGGCGGTGCTGGTGTCAGGCGGGTTCACGCGGTTTGCCGAGCCGGTGGCGAGGGAGATCGGCTTCGACCGCGCGATCGCCAATGTGCTGGAGATCGAGGGCGGTGTGCTGACGGGGACGGTGACCAAGCCGATCGTAGGGTCGAATACGAAGTTGACGACGTTACGGGCGGCAATTGCCGAGCGGGGGATCACAGTCGAAGAGTCGCTCGCGGTCGGTGATGGCGCGAACGACCTGGCGATGATCGAGGCGGCTGGGCTGGGCGTAGCGTATCATGCCAAGCCGATCGTTGCGGCGGCTGCGGCGGCGCGGATCGATCATGAGGATCTGACGGCGCTTCTCTACGCGCAGGGTATCGCGAAGCAGCACTGGGTGCTGGACTAGGGTTCTTCACCCCTCCCTGGAAGGGAGGGGCAGGGGGTGGGTCGGGTTCCGCATGGTTGGACAGTAGTGACTCGAGCCGGCCGACCCACCCCCAACCCCTCCCTTCCAGGGAGGGGCGCAGAAGTTAGGGTCAGGCCTTGGCCAGCGGCGTGCCGCTCGCCGCGCAGACATACGTCGCAAGCTCTTCGCGCAACGGCAGGCCCTTGATCGGGCGCAGCGGGCCGTCATGCGCTACGTTGGTCTCGACCAGCGCCCGGTTCGGGCCGACGCCTAGGACATGGAACAGGCGCTTGCCGCAATCGGTCTCGGTGCGGGCATAGGCGACCTTGCCGTCATGCTCCTGGCGCAGGATCGCGATGATCGTGCCGCTTGCCGCCTTCCGCTCGCGCAACAGGAAGTGGCGCGACGTCGGATCGGAGGGGGTAGGGATCAGCCTGCCCTTGACCGTCAGTTGTTCGGGTTTCGGCACCGCCACGTCGGTCTCCGCAAGGTTGCGCAGCGATACGCCGTTATCCGCCATCGCATCGGTATTATTCGTCGCAGGCTGCTCGCCGGAACACGCGGCCAACAGCGTTGCGCCGGCAAGTGCCAGCGCCAAGGTCTTCGAAATCATGCATCTAGCTCCCGGTCGATGTCGAAACGAAACGACCGGTCCGGCTATTTGATCCCTGCCGCACCGGATCGCTCGTCCGCCGGGCGACGGTCCCGGCCGTTCAGCGCGCCTTCTTGTCGGCGCCGCGAGCCGCTCGCGCCGCGGTTTTCGGAACGACGGCTGGTTCGCAAATGCGACGGGTCGGCTGGCAGGCGATGCCGACCGTCGAGCACCCTTTGACGCTGCCCTCGGTGGGACATGCGCGACACTGTGGCTTGATCTCGGTGCAGGTCGATGGCGTCGCCACCAACGCCAGGGTCAGGAACAGCATGTGCGCATCCTCATCACGAGTATCCGGTGGATCAGCTCAGGGCGCGACGATCACGCACGGCACGCCAGCCGCCGAGCAAGCGCGCGTCGCGTCCGCCTTCGAGGCGAAGCCGCCGGCCTGGAGCCGTGTCACGCTGCCCGCCTTGGCGTAGAAGGGCTGGGCACCGCGCAGCTTGCCGCGAACCTTGTTCCACAGCGTCTCGGCGTTGCCCTGATCGCGGAACGCACCGAGTTGCACGCGCCAGTTGCCCGTCGCCCGCGCGGGCTTGGGCTTCGGTGGCGCTGCCTTCACCGTAGCTGGTTTGGATGTCGCGGCCTTGCGAACCGGCTCCCGCGTGGGCGCGGGGACCCTGGCAGGCGGCGAACTCGGCGACGGGCGCGGGGGCCGCGGTACCTCGGCCACCCGCGATGCCGGCACGTCGACCCGTCCGGCGGATTGGTTGCCGTCCCGCGCCGCCACGCGCGCGCCGCCTCCCCCGACGGTCGAGCGCGGCGGGGCGGCGGGTGTCGCCTGCAACGCATATCGCTGCGCCAGCGCCGTGCCCTTCTCGCGATCGGCGGGGGAGATATATTGGTCCATCTGCGCCAGCGTCTGCGAAGCGGATTGCAACCCCGACGCCGAGGCGCGCGTCATCAGGGCATAGGCGCGCGGGAAATCGCGCGGCACGCCGTCACCGTTGAACAGCATCGTCCCCAGCACCAGCTGCGTCCGCGGTTCGCCACGCGCGACCGACTTTTCGAGCCACGGCAGGGCGTCGGTCTTCTTGCCCGCCTGGAACAGCGCGAGTCCGTAATTGTCGCCGGCCTGAAGATGTCCCTGCAATGCCGCCTTGCGGAACCAGCTTTCGGCGAGGCCGGAGTCGAGCGGTACGCCGCGCCCAAGCTTGTACGCCTGTGCGAGGTTGAACTGCGCATCGGCATCGCCGGCGATCGCCAACGGCCGCCATTCGCCGACCGCGCGCGCGTAATCGCCCTTGGCCCAGGCATCGACGCCGCCCTTCACGTCGGCATCGGCAGGGACGGCGGCAAGCATGCCACTCGCTGCGATCATACTTATCAGAAGCTTACGGCCGACTGTCGTCATCGCTCTATCCCATCGTCTCGTCGTCACCATGCCGTCCTTCGTCGCGCAAGGCAAAGGGCGCGCCGATGCTTTTCCGGCCATCCCGTGTTTTCCAACCGATCTCGCTCGATCATCAACCATTATGACGTCGCGTTAACCGCTTCTTAGACGTCGGCATGCGACCGCGTTCGCAGATACCGGGGGTCGGGGACTTATGCGCGTTCTAGCGTTTGCATCGCAGAAGGGAGGATCGGGCAAGACGACCTTGACGGGTCATCTTGCGGTCCAGGCGGAGCGTTCGGGCCACGGCCCGGTGGTGCTGATCGACATCGATCCGCAGGGGTCGCTGTCCGACTGGTGGAACGAGCGCACCGCCGAAGAACCCGCCTTTGCGCAGACCACCGTCTCGCGGCTCGCCGCCGATCTCGAGATCCTTCGTCAGCAGGGTTTCAAGCTGGCGATGATCGACACGCCGCCCGCGATCACGATGGCGATCCAGAGCGTGATCCAGGTCGCCGAATTGATCGTCGTGCCGACGCGTCCGAGCCCGCACGACCTGCGCGCGGTCGGCGCTACCGTCGACATGTGCACGCGCGCCGGCAAGCCGCTGGTCTTCGTCGTCAACGCAGCGACACCGAAAGCACGGATCACCGCCGACGCGACGCTGGCGCTGTCGCAGCACGGCACCGTCGCGCCGATCATCGTCCATCAGCGCACCGACTTCGCCGTGTCGATGATCGACGGGCGGACCGTGATGGAGCTCGACGCGAAGAGCCGCTCGACCGCCGAGATCGAGGCGCTGTGGACCTATGTCTGCGATCGGCTCGAAAAGAATTTCCGGCGTACCGTGTTCAGCGTGCCGACCGCGGTCGCGCAGCGTCCGGCAGGCGGCTTCGGCCGTCGGATCGTGGCCTGAGCCATGGCGCAGCCGAAGCCATCCCCATTGTCCTCGCTGCTGGCGCGCAAGGGATCGGCACGTCCGGCGATGCGGCCGCAGGATCTGAGTTCGCCGGCAACGGATCGGGCGGAGGATGGGTCTCTCGACGATCTCGGCTGGAACGACCTCGGCGAGTTGGTGCCGCCGGTGCTGGTCGAGCGCCGGTCGTTGAAGGTCGAGATCGAGCGCTCCGTCGAGCGCCTGCCTGTTTCTCCTGCGACCGTAGCCCGGATCGATCGCAAGCCCGTGGGGAGGACGACACGTTCCAAGGTCGCCTTCACGGTGCGGATTGATGGCGATCAGCATCTGCGACTGCGCCATGTGGCGGCGATCACGGGAACGTCTTCGCAGCATATCGTCACGCAGGCACTCGACGCCTTCCTGCAAACTCTGCCGGGGGTGGATGCGCATGTCGCGCAGCCACGTCTGTCCAAGTCAAAATGTTGAAACAGGGATTATCCCGATGAACACGCGCGCACTTCTCCTAGGCGGCATCTCTGCCCTTCTGCTCGGCGGTACGATGGTCGGCTGTGCGGCTAACGGCGGCGGCATTGCGTCGGCCAGCGACGGTAATGCCGCGCTTGCGGCAAAGGGCGCTGCCGGGGATGCGGGGCGAGCGCAGGCTGCACTCGCCCGCAACGATGGTCCTGTCGCGATCAGCTATGCGGAGCGCGCGGTGGCTTTGATGCCGCAGCGGGCGGAATATCGGATGCTGCTCGGCCAGAGCTATCTACAGGGAGGGCGGTTCGCGTCGGCCGCGCACGCGTTCGCCGATACGCTGCAGCTGTCGCCGACCAACGGCAAGGCGGCGCTCGACCTCGCGCTGTCGCAAGTCGCGATCGGTGACTGGCAGGCAGCACGCCATAGCCTCGAGGCCAACGCCGCGATCATCCCTGCGGTCGATCGTGGGTTGGCATTGTCGCTGGCTGGGGACACCGCCGGCGGGATCGCGGTCCTGACCGAGGTAGCGCGTTCGCCGGCGACGAATGCGAAGGTTCGCCAAAATCTCGCGCTGAGTTTCGCGCTGGCGGGTCGGTGGCAGGAGGCGCGCGTGGTCGCGGCGGCGGACATGGCACCGGCGGATGTCGATGGCCGGCTCGAGCAATGGGCGCAGTTCACGCAGCCGGCCAAGGCATCGGACCAGGTGGCGAGCCTGCTCGGGGTTCGCGCGGTGGCGGACATCGGGCAGCCGGTCGCGCTGGCGTTGAATGCGCCCGCGCCGGCGGCGCCGGGTGTTCCGGAGCAGGCCTTGGCGGCGGCGGATCCGATCATGACGCCGGTCGACGCCGGGACGGCCGTACGCGCGCCGGTCGCGGTGGCGTCCGCCTCCGTCGACGGCTTTTCGAAGGTGTCGTTCGGGCCTCGGCAGGAGGTCGTCCAGGCGTTGCCTACGATAATGCTCCGTCCGGCAAGCGGCCCGATCAAGGTCGCGGCTGCCCCCGTTTCCGCGTCCGCGTCCGCGTCTTCGGGACGCAGCATGGCGACCGCGGCGTATCAGGTGAAGGCACCCGCGAGCGGCAACTGGTACGTCCAGCTCGGCGCCTTCGAAAGTGCGGGCGTCGCAAAGGATGCCTGGGGACGCGCTTCACGCCGGTTCGTAGTGCTGGCCGGCTACGCTCCGAACGGCATGACGTTCAAGGCGAAGGGTGAGGATTTCTACCGCCTGTCGGTCGGCGGATTCAGCCGGTCGGCGGCGGACGCGATGTGCCGCCAGTACCACGCCAAGGGTGGCACCTGCTTCGTCCGCCAAGGGGCGGGGGATGCGATGGCGCAGTGGTTGCGCAAGCCTGGCATGCAGATGGCGTCGCGCTAAAAGGACGCGGTGTTCGTCCCACCGCGTCAATAAGCACCACCCCGGCGGAGGCCGGTGCCCAGTTGGGGAACGTCGCTAATCGACGACGGCCCTTCGTTACGCCGGCCTTCCCAATTGGCCCCCAGCCTCCGCCGGGGTAGCCTCCGCCGGGGTGGTTGGGTTTATAATTGACGCGACGACCTCACCGAACCTCGCGGCCACCCTTCCACAATCGCAGCACGCGACCCTGCACCGGCAAGCCGTCGAACGGCGTATTCCCTGCTGCGGCAACGAACTCTTCCCCGACGATCTGCCAAGGCGCCTGCTGGTCGAACAGCATCAGGTCGGCCGGTTTGCCGACCTCCAGCGTCCCCGTATCCAGCCCCAGCACCCGCGCGGGATTACTGGCCAGCAGCGCGAGCAGGCGTTCCAGCGTCAGCAGTTCATCGCGTACCAGCATCAGTGCGAGCGGCAGCAGCGTCTCCGCACCCGCCATCCCGCTGCTCGAATCGGTGAACGGCAGTCGCTTCTCCTCGGGTCCGCGCGGCTCGTGCCCGGAACACAGCACGTCGATCGTACCGTCGGCGATAGCCTCGAGCGCGGAGCGACGGTCGCTTTCTGCACGCAACGGCGGAGACAGCAGCGCGAACGATCGGAAATCACTGACAGCGATTTCCGACAGGTGCAGATGCGCCGGCGTGATCCCGCAAGTGACGGCAACGCCGCGACGCTTCGCCGCGCGGATCAGGTCGAACCCGGCAGCGGTCGTAACCTGGCGAATGTGGATTTGTGCACCGGTATCCTCGGCGAGCAGCAGGTCGCGCGCGATCGCCAAGGCTTCGGCTACCGCGGGCGCCGCGGGCAGGCCAAGCCGCGTCGCGGTCTCGCCTTCGGTCGCGACAGCGCCGGCGGTCAGCCCGCCGTCTTCGGCATGCGCGATCACCGTCACGTCGAGATCGCGCGCATAGGCGAGCACGCGCCGCATCACGCCGCTGTCGGCGATCCAGTGCTTGCCCGTGCCGACCGCCTTCGCGCCTGCCGACAGGCAGATCGCCATCTCGGCAAGATCGTGGCCTTCGAGGCCGCGCGTGGCGGCGGCGATCGGGTGGATCCAGAGGTCGGGCTTGCCGATCAACGCAGCACGCTGGACGATGCCGGGGTCGTCGAGCACCGGCGACTGGTCTGGCATCAGGCCGATCCGCACGATCCCGCCGGCACGGAAGGCTGCGCGATCGACCTTCGCCACGCCGAGATCGACGATCCCGGGCGCGACCGTCTTGCCGCCGCAATCGACGACCGCGGCATCGGACGGAATATCGACGATCCCGGTCGCGACGATTACCCCGTCGCGGACCAGCACATTACCCTTCGACACGCCGCCGACGGGGCAGGCAAGCGTCGCGTTGGTGAGGGCGAGGATCATGCCCAACCCTCCACACCGCGTGCTCTTCGGGTCAGCACGTCGAGGCAGGCCATCCGGACGGCAACCCCCATCTCGACCTGTTCGGTGATCGCCGAGCGTGCGTGATCCGCGACCGCGGAATCGATCTCGACACCGCGGTTCATCGGGCCGGGGTGCATGACCAGCGCATCGGGTGCGGCCTTCGCCAGCCGGTCGAGCGTCAGCCCGTAGCGCAGACGGTATTCGCGGGTGGAAGGTACGTACGCGCCGTCCATTCGCTCGTTCTGGAGCCGGAGCATCATCACCACGTCCGCACCCTCCAAGGCCTTGTCGAAATCGGTAAACGCACGCACGCCCATCCGCTCGATCATCGGCGGCATCAGTGTCGAGGGCGCACACACGCGGACCTCGGCGGCGAGCGCGGTGAGTGCCAGGATGTTCGATCGCGCGACGCGGCTGTGCAGCAGGTCGCCGCAGATCACGACGCGCTGGCCCGCGATCGAGCCTTTCCGCCGCCGGATCGTCAATGCGTCGAGCAACGCCTGCGTCGGATGCTCGTGCCGCCCGTCGCCCGCGTTCAGCACCGGGCAGTCCACCTTGTCGGCGATCAGCCGTACCGCGCCGCTGGACATATGCCGGATCACGATCACGTCGGCGCGCATCGCGTTGAGCGTCATCGCGGTATCGATCAGCGTCTCGCCCTTCTTCACGCTGGACTGCGCGGCGTGCATGTTGACGACGTCCGCGCCGAGCCGCTTGCCCGCGATCTCGAACGACAGGAGCGTGCGCGTGCTGTTCTCGAAGAACGCGTTGATCTGGGTAAGGCCGGCAAGCCGCTTGTCCGGCGTCGCATGCGTCCGGTTCGCGCCGACCCACGTCTCCGCCTCGTCGAGCAGGAACGCGATCTCGTGCGGCTGGAGCCCGTCGATACCGGTGAGATGCCGGTGCGGGAAGACGGCGCCGCCTTCGATGAGGGCGGCGGGGCGGTGATCTGAGTTTCGCATTAAAGCTGCGGGATAGTGGCGCGCGGGGCAGGGGGCAAGCGTCGCGCGACGCTTCGCCGCAACCGCATGGTTAACCGGAATTTAGCGCGGGCGTGGGATGGCGTTGGCAGACAGGGGCGATGGTACAAGATTATATGACGAACGCGAACGATGCTCGGTGGTGGGAAACGCGCGCGTTTGCCGTAGCCCTCGTCCTGCTGTCCGCGGTGCCGTTGTTGTGGCCTGCGCTGCCTCCGCTCGGCGATCTGCCGGGGCATATGGGGCGCTGGCATATCGCCATGGCGCTGCCGACTTCGCCCGATCTCCAGCGCTTTTACGCGTATGATTGGGCGCTGATCCCCAATCTCGGCATGGACCTGCTCGTGCCGGCACTGGCTCGGCTGGTCGGGTTCGAGCCGGCGACCAAGCTGGCGGTGATCGCGATCCCGATTCTGACCGTCACCGGACTGTTATGGACGGCGCGCGAGGCGCATGGGCGCATACCGCCGACCGCGATCTTCGCGTTGCCGCTCGCCTATGCTTGGCCGTTCCAGTTAGGATTCGTCAATTTCGCACTGTCGCAGGCGCTCGCGTTGTGCGGACTGGCGCTGTGGATCCGGTTGGGGCGACAGAATCGGCTGATCCTGCGCGCGATGCTCTTCGTACCGATCGCCTGTGCAGTATGGATATCACACAGCTTCGGCTGGGGTCTGCTGGGACTGATGGCAGCCGGCGCCGACGTCGCGCGGCTGCGCGCGACAGGCCGTCGCTGGCCCGCGGCGCTCGTCGGTGCGGCAATCCAGTGCCTGTCGATGACCGCACCGCTGTTCGTCATGCTGACGTCCCTCCAGGGCGGGGCCGGCGCGGCGGGGGGCGGGCTTGATGCCGGCGACTGGTTCAACGCACCGGCAAAGCTGATCTGGCTCGTTTCGCTCTTTCGCGATCGCTGGCCGTGGTTCGATCTTCTGTCGCTGCTGCCGTTGATCGCCATCCTGTATGGCGGCATGCGGAGCTCCCGCCTGGGTTTCTCGCCGCTGCTGGGCATAGCTGCGCTGTTGTGTCTCGCAGCGTTCGTCATCCTTCCACGATTGCTGATGGGTGGCGCCTATGTCGACATGCGTATGGCGCCCGCCGCGCTGATGCTGGGGTTGATCGCGATCGTGCCGCGCGATCCGAAGGTGTCACGCACGCTGGCCGTGGTGGCCACTGCATTCCTGATCATGCGCCTCGCAGGCACGACGCTGAGCTTTGCCGAGCGCTCGGCCGAACACCAGCGCGAGCTCGCCGCTATCGGAGCCATTCCGCACGGTGCTGCGGTACTCTCGTTGGTTTCCCTGCCATGCGGAGGCGCTTGGGATGACCTGCGGCGGAATCACCTTCCCGGCATGGCGATCGTCCGACGCGACGTGTTCACCAACGAGCAATGGGCATTGAAGGGGCAGCAACTCCTGCGTGTCCGCTACGGGCAGGCGACCCCGTATTTAGCCGATCCGTCGCAGATTGTGTTTCCGAAGCTCTGTCGATCGTTCGGGTCAGACTTCGACGCGACCATCGCGGGCTTTCCGCGCACCGCCTTCACGCATGTGTGGACGATCGGGTTCGCTCCGGGGGCAGCGAAGGCGCGTGATCTCCGCGTCATCTGGACCAACG
This sequence comes from Sphingomonas sp. OK281, assembly GCF_900115295.1. Lineage (GTDB taxonomy): Bacteria > Pseudomonadota > Alphaproteobacteria > Sphingomonadales > Sphingomonadaceae > Sphingomonas. The sequence goes on from NZ_FOVZ01000001.1 coordinate 461,705, forward strand.
GCGAGTCCACGCTCTACCGGGTCGTGCGCTAGATCTGCGCGGTCACCAAGGCATCGATCGCCCCCTGGAGAATGTAGGCCGCGGCCATCTTGTCGACGAGTTCGGCGCGTTTGGCGCGGCTCGCGTCCTGTTCGATCAGCGTGCGGGTAACGGCGACGGTCGACCAGCGCTCGTCCTGGAGCAGGATCGGCAGGCCCATGTCCTTGAGATTCTGCGCGAACGCCCGCGTCGATTGCGAGCGCGGGCTTTCGCTTCCGTCAAGGTTGATCGGCAGGCCGATGACGAGACCGACGACCGCCTGCGCCTTGATGATCTCGGCAAGTGCGGCCTTGTCCTTCTGGAACTTGGTGCGGCGGATCAGGAGCGCGGGGCTCGCGAACGACCAGCCGGCGTCGCAGAGCGCGGTGCCGATCGTCTTGGTGCCGACGTCGAGGCCGATCAGCCGGCCGCCGTTGGGGAGCGCATCGCGAAACTGCGCGGCGGAGAGCGTGATCATTTGAAAGCCTTCAGGCGGCGGTTGGCGTCGGCGCGGATGTTCGCCCAGAACAGGCTGTAGTCGTAGACGTGGTAGTTGTTGCCGGGCAGCACGTACGGCCCGAGGTTCGGGCCCTCGCCGATCAGCAGGAATCCGCGGTCGGCACAGCGGGCGGGCACGCTGCCGATGGCGATCGTCGCGGTCTTCAGGTCCGCGGACGGGACGAGCGTGCCGAGGTTGGCGGTGGCGGGCGCGGCGGTGTACGGCATCCCGGTCAGCGGGTTGGTACATACCATCGGCGTGCCCTTGCGCGGCTGGCCGTTGAAGCCTGTGGTCTGGTCGTACGCGTCGACGATCAGCGAGGGATCGGCGGGCTCGGCGAAACTTTCCCACGACAGGATGCAACCGGTCTGATCCGGTGCGCGACATTCGGGGAGGCCCATCTTCGGCAGGTCAGTCGCGCGCGAGACGGGCCAGCCGACGACATACGCCGCGACGATCCGTGCCTTCAGCTTCGGGTCGGTGGCGATGCGGTCGCGGAGCAGGCGGGTGAGATGGAGCGCGCCCTGGCTATGTCCGGCGAGGATGATCGGGCGCTTCGGGCCAGCTTCTTTAAGGAACCGGTCGAACGCCGCAGACACATCGCCGTAAGCCAGCGCCAGCGCGCGTTCGCTATCGGCGGCGCTGGTCAGGAACGCGCCGAACGTCGCCTGGCGGTAGCGCGGTGCCCAGATGTCGCCCGCCTCGTTGAACGCGCTGGCCTGGCCGCGGAGGAACAGTTCCGCTCGGGCATTGGTCTCGGGATCGTCGATCGGTGCGTTCCAATGGTCGCGGTTGATGTACGAGGTCGGGTGGATGAAAAAGATCGCCGCGCCCGTGCCGGGCTTGCCGGGCGTGTAGCCGGGGGGCGTCCAGAGTGCGGGATTGCCGGGCGCATCGGGCCGGGCGAGCCACATGATCTTTCGCGCGTAGATGTTGCGCGGGGCTTCGCGTTGCGCCTGGAAGGTCTCGCTCGGGACCATCACCGCGCGCATCAGCTGCGTGCCGAACAGGCGGTAGGCGAGCAGGGCGGCGATCGCGAGGACGATCATCGCGGCGACGAAATAGAGAAACTTGCGGGCCAAGCGGGACCTTCCGTGCAGGCGGTCCCGCTCCCGTGCCGCATGCTGGGGAAGGTTGCAACGGGCGCCTGACTGTTGAGGAAACCGCCGGCGGCTCGGAACTGGCTTGTTCCCCCGCGGAGGCGGGGGCCCAGGATCTCGGGCGGTATCGTTTGTAATCCTGGGCCCCCGCCTCCGCGGGGGAACCAGAAGAAGACGCGGCGCTAGAAGGGTGTTGCGCGCCCGCCGCGCCGGGTGCTAGCCGCAGCCCATGTCCGTAGATACTGCAACCGTGAAGCGGATCGCGAGCCTTGCGCGCATCGCGATCACCGACGAGGACGCCGCCCGCATGGCGCCGGAACTCGGAAACATCCTTGGCTGGATCGAGATGCTCGAAGAGGTCGACACGACCGGTATCGAGCCGATGACCGCCGTCATCCCCAACACGCTGCGGTTGCGCGACGACGTCGTCAACGCCGACCCGCTGACCGGCGGTGGCATTCGTGAGCAGGTCCTCGCCAATGCGCCCGTGGCCGAACACGGGTTCTTCGCCGTGCCCAAGGTGATCGAATAATGACCGACCTTACAGATCTCGGGATCGCAGGCATCCGCGACGGCGTCCGCGACGGCAGCTTCAAGGCGCGCGAAGTTGCTGATGCATTCATCGTAAAGGTGAGCCAGGCCCAGGCGTTGAACGCGTTTCTTGTCGAGACGCCCGAGCACGCGATCGCCGCCGCCACCGCCGCTGATACCGCGCGCGAAGCCGGCGAGACGCTCAAGCCGCTGGCCGGCGTGCCGATCGGCATGAAGGACCTGTTCTGCACGAAGGGCGTCACGACGACCGCGGCGAGCCATATCCTCGAAGGCTTCACGCCGACCTACGAGTCGACCGTCTCGCAGAACCTGTGGGACGCCGGCGCGGGGATGCTCGGCAAGCTGAACATGGACCAGTTCGCGATGGGCTCGTCGAACGAGACCTCGGCGTTCGGCAACGTGATCTCGCCGTGGAAACGCAACGACGGCGGTAATGCGTCGCTGGCACCAGGCGGCTCGTCGGGCGGTTCGTCGTCGGCAGTCGCCGCACGGCTCTGCCCCGGCGCGACCGGCACCGACACCGGCGGTTCTATCCGCCAGCCCGCCGCCTTCACCGGCATCAGCGGCATCAAGCCGACCTATGGCCGCTGCTCGCGCTGGGGGACGATCGCGTTCGCGTCGTCGCTCGACCAGGCCGGGCCGATGGCCCGCGACGTCCGTGACTGCGCGATCCTGCTCGAGGCGATGGCCGGGTTCGACGCCAAGGACGGCACCTCGTTGCAGCTCGACGTGCCGAAATGGGAAGCGGGTTTGTCCGGCAATCTCAACGGCCTGCGCGTCGGCATTCCCAAGGAATATCGCGTCGACGGGATGCCCGAGGAGATCGAGGCGCTCTGGCAGCAGGGCATCGACTGGCTGAAGGACGCCGGCGCGACGATCGTCGAGGTCTCGCTCCCGCACACCAAATACGCGCTGCCCGCCTATTACATCATCGCGCCCGCCGAAGCGTCGTCGAACCTCGCGCGCTATGACGGCGTCCGTTACGGTATCCGCGACCTGCCGACCGGCGCCGGCCTGCAGGACATGTACGCCGCGACGCGTGCCGATGGCTTCGGCCCCGAGGTGAAGCGTCGCATCATGATCGGCACCTACGTCCTCTCGGCCGGCTTCTACGACGCGTATTACACGCAGGCGCAGAAGGTCCGGACGCTGATCGCGCGCGATTTCGAGCGGGCTTGGGAGACGTGCGACGTGCTGCTGACGCCGACCGCACCCTCGGCGGCGTTCGCGCTCGGCGAGAAGTCGGCGGATCCAATTGCGATGTATTTGAACGACGTCTTCACCGTGCCCTCGAGCCTCGCGGGCCTGCCAGCGATGTCGGTGCCGGGTGGCCTCGACAAGCAGGGTCTGCCGCTCGGGCTGCAGATCATCGGCAAGCCGCTCGACGAGCAAGGCGTGCTGAACGCAGGGCTCGCGATCGAACAGCGAGCGGGGTTCGTCGCCAGGCCGGATGTTTGGTGGTGAGTTGGATCGGCGAGATGTTTTTCCAGGTCATTGGGGAAGGTCTCGCCGAGAGCTTTAAGCGGTTACGCTTCGGTCGATCGCGATCGACGCCCATTAGCCGAGAACGACAGAAAACGCTGAAACGGCGCGCGCTGCAGCGCCAGAACAGACGGAAGAACCGATGAGCGATTACAGGATTCAGGGCGAAACCGGCGAGTGGGAGGTCGTGGTCGGCCTCGAAGTGCATGCGCAGGTGACGTCGAACGCCAAGCTCTTCTCGGGCGCGGCGACCGCGTTCGGCGCGGAACCCAACACGCAGGTGTCGCTGGTCGATGCGGCGATGCCAGGCATGCTGCCGGTCCCGAACCGCGAGTGCATCCGCCAGGCGGTCCGCACTGGCATGGCGATCGAGGCGCAGATCAACAAATGGTCGCGGTTCGACCGTAAGAATTACTTCTACGCCGATCTGCCGCAGGGCTATCAGATCAGCCAGCTCTATCATCCGATCGTCGGTGAGGGCGCGATCGACATCAGCCTCGACGAGAAGAACCCCGATGCCGCGGGCAAGCGGATCGGCGTCGAGCGCATCCATGTCGAGCAGGATGCGGGCAAGCTGATGCACGACCAGCATCCGACCCAGTCCTACGTCGACCTCAACCGGTCGGGCGTCGCGCTGATGGAGATCGTGTCGAAGCCCGATCTTGCTTCGCCAGCGGAAACAGGGGCTTACCTGCGGAAGTTGCGATCGATCCTGCGCTATGTCGGATCGTGCGACGGCAACATGGAAGAGGGCTCGATGCGCGCCGACGTCAATGTCAGCGTGCGCAAGCCCGGCGATGAGCTCGGCACGCGGACCGAGACGAAGAACGTCAATTCGGTACGCTTCGTGATGGCGGTGGTCGAGCAGGAGGCCAAGCGTCAGGTCGAGGTGCTCGAAGCCGGCGGCAAGATCCAGCAGGAAACGCGGCTCTACGATCCCGATCGCAACGAGACGCGCTCGATGCGGTCGAAGGAAGATGCGCATGATTACCGCTACTTCCCCGATCCCGACCTGTTGCCGCTGGTGCTCGACGATGCGTTCCTCGCCGAGTGCCGGGCTTCGTTGCCGGAGTTGCCGGACGCGAAGCGGGCTCGGTATGAGGCGCTCGGGATCACCGCGTATCAGGCGACGGTGCTGACCGCCGAGGTCGAGGCGGCGCGGTGGTTCGATGCGCTGCTCGACGCGGGCGTGAAGCCGGCGGCGGCGGCGAACTGGACGACTTCGGAGTTGTTCGGCGCGCTCAACCGCACGGGTAAGGATATCGAGAACTCGCCGGTGTCGCCTGCGCAGGCGGCGGAATTGCTGGGGCTGATCGCGGATGGCACGCTGTCGGGTAGTCTCGCCAAGCAGGTGTTCGAGGTGATGCTCGAGACCGGCGACGGCGCGGCGAAGGTGGTCGAGGATCGCGGGTTGAAGCAGACCAGCGATACCGGCGCGATCGAGGCGGTGATTGCTGACGTGATGGCGGCGAACGCTGACAAGGTCGCTGATTATCGTGGCGGCAAGGACAAGCTGTTCGGGTTCTTTGTTGGGCAGACGATGAAGGCTATGGGGGGGAAGGCTAACCCTGCTGTAGTGAACGAGGTGTTGAAGGGGATGCTTGGGGAGTCGGTGGCTTCGTAAAGCTACCGACTTCTTTGCTCTCTCTCCCGCACCTGCTGGTCTCCCGCCCTTTCCGTTCTCCCGCGAAGGCGGGAGTCTAGGGTAACCGAATGCAGCGCTGCTTGATTCCTGGGCCCCCGCGTTCGCGAGGGAACTAGCAGAAGTGTAGTTCGCTGCCTCCAACACGCCCCACCCCGGCGAAGGCCGGGGCCCAATTGGGGGACGGTGATAACGGTGTGCAGCGCTTCGTTACTGCAACCTTTCCAATTGGGCCCCGGCCTTCGCCGGGGTGGTTGTGTACGGAGGTGGCTTACCCATCCGCCTTCTGCGGATGATGCGGCACCAGGATCAGCGTGTTCTCCTCCACGCGCCATGACGCCAGTCGCGACAGGAAGTTCATCCCCAGCACGTTCGTCTCGCCAAACGCCGGCGACACCACCACCTGCAAATCGCGCGCGACGATCGCACCGAGACGCAGCGAGGTAATCGTGCCCGTCTTAGCCGCGATCGACCCGTTGGCAGTCTGCAAGACGATCGGCACCACGCCAACCCGCGCTTCAACCCCAGCTTTCTCCGCCGTCTTCTCCGAAATCGCGGTAATCGTCGCGCCGCTGTCGATCAGCAGCCGCTGGCTTACCCCGTCGATCGTCGCCCGCGCCCAGAAATGCCCATCCGGCGACATGCGGATGCGAACCTCGCCGCCAACCACCTGCTGGTCCTCGATCTTCAGAAACCGCGCGATCTTTCCGACATAGGGGTCGAACTGACGCCGTTGATCGATCGCGACGAACAGCAGTCCGACAAGGACGAGCGTCATCGCCAGATTGACGAGTGTGCGGATGATGGGGATGCGCTGCGCCAGGATCAGCAGCAATACGGCGAGCCCGAGCGCGATATAGAGGCTCTGGTGCTCGGCAAAGGTGGGAATCGTGGGGATTATCGGGTCCTGATTGGCGGAAGTGGTATCGTATAGATAGCCACCCCCGCCTGTATGGTTGCTGACGCGAGCTTACTGCGCGTCGCCGTCCTGGTTCTTCACGACGCCGCCGGTACCACCGACGCCATCGGGCATGCCGGTATCCGTGAACGTCTCGGGCTCGTCGCCGCCTTCGCCGCGCTCGACCGCGTCGGAGCGCGACTCAACCGCCTGTTCGATATCGCTGCGACTGTCCTCGTCACGATCCTCGGGGAGCGTTTGGGGGTTCGTGCCGGAATGTGGATCGCTCACGCTCAAAACTCCGGCTGGACGGGCGCGGGATCGTTCGACGGCGTTCCAGGCGCTGGCACGTCGATGTCCGGCGCGGGCGGATTGAACTCGGGCGGCGGCGCAGTCGGCTCGACGGGTGACGTCGGGGTCGGGAATTCTGCCGGGGGTTGGGTAGCCATGATGTCTCTCCTTCTGGATGTTCAACGCCTGTAATCGAGCGCGGTTGCGTTGGGAGTTGCCTATGTGCTTGCCCCCGCATGCATCGTTGGTATAGACGCGCCCGCTACGGCGATGTCCTGTGCGGGCGTGGCGGAACTGGTAGACGCGCTTGGTTTAGGTCCAAGTATCGCAAGATGTGGGGGTTCGAGTCCCTTCGCCCGCACCAGCCCGCCGCGCAGGCGGGGCGACCGCCCGAAGAATTATCCTGAATGCTCTTTTAGACAAAGGCCGGACATGCAGACTGTCGAGACGTTGAACGAGGGCCTCAAGCGCGCCTTTACGCTCACCATCACCGCGAAGGATATCGATGCCAAGGTCGATGTCGAGCTGAAGCGCCTCGCGCCGCAGATGAAGATGCCGGGCTTCCGTCCGGGCAAGGTGCCGGCGAACCTCATCCGCAAGATGCACGGCCCGGCGCTGACGCAGGACGCGCTGAATTCGGCGATCCAGGAAGGCGTCCAGACGCTCGTCGCCGAGAAGCAGCTTCGCCCCGCGATGCAGCCTTCGGTCGAGCTCGAAGACGGCTATGACCTGGGCAAGGACGCCGTGGTCAAGGTCGAGATGGAGGTCCTCCCGCAGGTCCCCGCACCGGCGATCGACGGCCTGAAGCTCGAGCGCCTGACCGTGCCCGTCGCGGACGACGCGGTCACCGAGCAGCTTCAGAAGTTTGCCGACCAGCAGAAGAAGTGGGACGACGCGGCTGACGATTACGTCGCCAAAATGGGCGATCTCGTCACCGTCGATTTCGTCGGCAAGACCGCCGACGGCGTCGCGTTCGAGGGCGGCACCGGCACCGACATGGGCGTCGAGCTCGGTTCGGGTCGTCTCATCCCCGGTTTCGAGGATCAGCTCGTCGGCGTGAAGACCGGCGACGACAAGGTCCTCAACGTGACCTTCCCCGAGGAGTATCAGGAGAAGTCGCTCGCAGGGCAGCCGGCGACGTTCGACATCACCGTCAAGTCGGTGAAGACCGCGGGCGAGAGCAAGATCGACGAGGATCTGGCCAAGTCGCTCGGTCTCGAGAGCCTCGAGCAGCTCACCGGTTTGCTCAAGGGTCAGATCGAGCAGGAGCATAACGGTCTCACGCGCACGCACATGAAGCGCAAGCTGCTCGACCAGCTCGCCGAGGGTCATGACTTCGAAGTGCCGCCGTCGATGGTCGAAGCCGAGTTCAACCAGATCTGGTCGCAGCTCCAGCACGAAGCCACGCACGAGGCCGATCCTGAGGCTGCGATGGCCGAGATGGAAGGCGAGCGCGACGATTACCGCAAGATCGCCGAGCGTCGCGTGCGCCTTGGCCTGCTCCTGTCCGAGATCGGCCAGGCGAACGGCGTCGAGGTTTCGAACCAGGAAATGCAGCGTCTGCTCGCACAGGCGGCGCAGCAGTATCCGGCCGAGCAGCGCCAGCAGTTCATGCAGTACGTCCAGCAGGAGCCGATGGCGGCCGCCCAGCTGCGTGCGCCGCTGTACGAGGACAAGGTCGTCGACTTCCTGTTCGAGAAGGCCGAGATCACCGACCGCGAAGCGACGCGCGAGGAGCTTGAGGCTGCGATCGAGAGCGAGGACGGGTTCGCCAGCGGTACGCACACGCATGACCACGACAATCACAAGCCGAAGAAGAAGGCCGCAGCCAAGAAGGCCAAGCCGGCTTCGGACGAGGCTGCTTCGGATGACGCCGTGACGGACGAGGCATCTGCTTCGGACGCGACGGACGAGGCCAAGCCTGCGAAGAAGGCGCCTGCCAAGAAGAAGTCGGCTCCGGTCGAAGCAGAGACCGCTGTGACGGAGTCGTCGCCGGTTGCTGCGGAGAACGCAGAGGGTACCGAAGCTGCCGACGCACCGGTGAAGAAGCCGCGCGCGAAGAAGGCTCCGACCAAGACCGAGGCGTAAGCTTCGCCTCCGTCATGCCGGGCTCGTTCCGGCATCCACCGTTCCGCACACGCTCAACCCGAAGAGCATGCGGAGCGGTGGACCCCGGAACAGGTCCGGGGTGACGGGTGGATGGGAATCGGTAAGAAATTGTTTCCCCGCGAAGGCGGGGACCCAGACTGGGCTCCCGCCTTCGCGGGAGAACAAGGAAGTGAAGAGGCGTCCGTGCCCGAGGTGTTCAGCCTGAAGGCGCCGTACGTCGATCGTGGCGTTTCAATGCGAGGGCAGGGCATGACCGAACCGAGAATCGCCGTCCTGCTTCCGTGCTACAACGAGGAAGCCGCGATCGCGCAGACGATCGCGGGCTTCCGCACCGCGCTGCCGGGCGCCACGATCTACGTCTACGATAACAACAGCGCCGACCGCACGATCGAGGTCGCACGCGCCGCCGGCGCCGTCGTCCGAACCGAGCGCATCCAGGGCAAGGGCGCCGTCGTCCGCCGCATGTTCGCCGACATCGACGCCGACATCTACGTCATGGCTGACGGTGACGCGACCTACGACGCCGCCTCCGCCCCGGCGCTAGTGAAGCGCGTCCTCGACGAGCAGCTCGACATGGTCGTCGGCTCGCGCATCAGCCAGGTCCAGGAAAGCTATCGCCGCGGTCACCGTTTCGGCAACGCGCTCCTCACAGGCATGCTCGCCCAGCTGTTCGGCCGCAGCTTCACCGACATCCTCTCGGGCTACCGCGTCTTCTCGCGCCGGTTCGTGAAGAGCTTCCCGTCGCTATCCGCCGGGTTCGAGATCGAGACCGAGATCAGCGTCCACGCGCTAGAGCTCAAGATGCCGATCGGTGAGGTCGAGACGCCCTATTATGCGCGCCCCGAAGGCTCCGAATCGAAGCTCAGTACGTATGGCGACGGCTGGCGCATTCTCCGCACGATCATGACGCTCTACCGGATCGAGCGCCCGCTCTGGTTCTTCGGCGCGATCGGCAGCGTGTTCGGCCTGCTCGCGTTGATCCTCGGCATCCCGCTGGTGCTGACGTATATCGAGATCCACCAAGTCCCGCGCTTCCCGACCGCGATCCTGATCACCGGGCTCGGCATCTTCGCCGCGCTCAACGTCTTCACCGGCCTGATCCTCGACACGGTCGTAAGAGGCCGCCGCGAAGTCCGCCGCTTGGCATACCTGGCCTACCCTGCCCCAGGCATCTGACTCCCTCGCCCCTACGGCAGATAGAAAGAGGAGCCACTTGGCGACGGGAGGGTGAGGGGCGGTTGGTGCGCGCCAACACCCCCTCACCCTCCCACCCTCAAGTGCGGGCGGGCCCCTCCCTCTCCCCGGAGGGGCGAGGGGAAGCAGTCCCCGCGCCGACGGGCAGGCAGGGCTTGAACTCCCCTCCCGGACCGCCGATGTTAGCGGTTCACTGGGGCATAAGAGAGATTTCCATGCACAATCCGTTCGAGACCGGCGATTTCGCGAGCCCGTTGGCCAGCGCCGGGCTCGGCCTGCAGCAGACGCAAGCAGGCCTGGTTCCCATCGTCATCGAGCAGTCGAACCGCGGCGAGCGTTCGTTCGACATCTTCTCGCGCCTGCTCCGCGAGCGCATCATCTTCGTGACCGGCGGTGTCGAGGACGGCATGGCCTCGCTGATCACCGCGCAGCTGCTCTTCCTCGAGTCCGAGAACCCGAAGAAGGACATCTTCATGTACATCAACTCGCCGGGCGGTGTCGTCACGGCGGGCATGGCGATCCACGATACGATGCGGTACATCCGTCCGCGCGTCGGTACGGTCTGCATCGGTCAGGCCGCGTCGATGGGCAGCTTCCTGCTCGCGAGCGGCGAGCCCGGCATGCGCGTTGCGATGACCAACGCACGCATCATGATCCATCAGCCATCGGGTGGTGCACAGGGCATGGCCAGCGACATCGAGATCCAGGCCCGCGAGATCCTGCGCATCCGCAAGCGCATGAACGAGCTGTATTCGCAGTATACCGGCCAACCGATCGAAGAGATCGAGCGCCGGATGGACCGCGATACGTTCCTCGAAGCGAACGAGGCGAAGGATTTCGGGCTGATCGACGAGGTGTTCGACAAGCGTCCGGCGGTATCCGAGGATGCCCCGAAACCCGCTTGAACGAGACGGGCATGGGGTGAATCGTAAACCCCGCCGGTTTATTTGATTGTAGGAACTCCGGGGTGCGTTACGGTAGCGGCCCCGGAAACGGCACGTGCACCGACATGCGCGAGAGGTGATTGAATGACGAAGCTGAGCGGTGGCGACTCGAAGAGCACCCTCTATTGCTCGTTCTGCGGGAAGTCGCAGCACGAGGTCCGCAAGTTGATCGCCGGGCCGACGGTCTTCATCTGCGACGAGTGCGTCGAGCTATGCAACGACATTATCCGCGAGGAGACGAAGTCTGCGCTGGTGTCCAAGAAGGACGGCGGCGTGCCGACTCCGCAGGAGATCTGCGACGTCCTCGACGATTACGTGATCGGCCAGAAGCGCGCCAAGCGCGTGCTGTCGGTGGCGGTGCACAATCACTACAAGCGGCTCAACCACGGCGCCAAGGGTGCCGATGTCGAGCTGTCCAAGTCGAACATCCTGCTCGTCGGGCCGACCGGTTGCGGCAAGACGCTGCTTGCGCAGACGCTCGCCCGCATCCTCGACGTGCCGTTCACGATGGCCGATGCGACGACGCTGACCGAAGCGGGCTATGTCGGCGAGGATGTCGAGAACATCATCCTCAAGCTGCTCCAGGCGTCGGACTATAACGTCGAGCGGGCGCAGCGCGGGATCGTCTATATCGACGAGATCGACAAGATCTCGCGCAAGGCTGAAAACCCCTCGATTACGCGCGACGTGTCGGGCGAGGGCGTGCAGCAGGCTTTGCTCAAGCTGATGGAAGGGACGACGGCGTCTGTTCCTCCGCAGGGTGGACGGAAACATCCGCAGCAGGAATTCCTGCAGGTGGATACGACCAACATCCTGTTCATCTGCGGCGGTGCGTTCTCGGGTCTCGAGAAGATCATCGGCGACCGCCTCCAGGGCAAGTCGATCGGGTTCGGCGCGTATGTCGCAGGGCCGGACGAGCGCAAGACGGGCGAGACGCTGAAGTCGGTCGAGCCCGAGGATCTGCTGAAGTTCGGGCTTATTCCCGAGTTCGTCGGCCGTCTGCCGGTGATCGCGACGCTCGAGGATCTCGACGTCGACGCGCTGGTGAAGATCCTCAAGGAGCCGAAGAACGCACTGGTCAAGCAGTACCAGAAGCTGTTTGAGATGGAGGACGTCGCGCTCGGCTTCACCGACGACGCGCTGGTCTCGGTCGCCAAGAAGGGCATCGAACGCAAGACCGGCGCGCGCGGGCTTCGCTCGATCCTTGAGAGCATCCTGCTCGACACGATGTTCGACCTGCCCGGCATGGACGGCGTCGATGAGGTGATGATCGACAAGGACGTGATTGAGGGCCGCAAGGAACCGATCCGCGTCTATGCCGAGAAGAAGAAGACTGGCGACGCTGCTTAAGCGGGACTGGTTTGAGATACGGGAGAGGGCGTCGAGCGATCGGCGCCCTTTTTCGTTTGGGGCATAGCGCGCGAAAACCCCCGTCCGTCATCCTGACGAAATTCAAGATGACGGGTGGCAGCAGCTGGCTGAGATCACTTGATCCTCCCCTGCAAGGGGAGGTGGCAGCGCAGGGCGCTGACGGAGGGGTGACCCGCTCTCGATATCATCACCCCTCCGTCGCTTCGCGCCACCTCCCCTTGCAGGGGAGGATATCTTGCGAGCACCGACCGCCCCCTTGCTACACATCGTGGTGAAAGAGTGATGACGGCCTTAGTGCTACACCCGCGAAGTCAAAAATCGAACCCGCTCCAGATCCTTCGGGCGCCCGAACAGCCTGAGCATCTCAACCAGTTCCGCTTGATCCGGCACGTAAACCACGCACCCTTCCACCAAGACAGGGAGGCGTGTCTGAGGCAGCACCTCCGTCCACTCCGCGCCTTTCGCAACATGAAAACCAGCCATGATCTCGACTCGCAAAGGCGGCAACTCCCACCGCCCGAACAGCGTCGACCGGAACATCGCACTCGCGCCATCCTTGATCGGTACAACGCCGAGCCTGTCCATCAGCCGCCGAGCATCCACCAGGCTCATCAACACATCGACATCGCCGACCTCGATCGGCGTCACCCCGTGGAGCGCTACCGCAGCGCTGGAAATGACCCACCACGGGTCTCGAGCATCCCGTAACGTGTCGGCGGTCATGACGAGCGTCTGGCGAAGATCGGCGGACAGCATCGCCGCAACCTACTCGATCCTCACCGCCCCGCAATCGCCCCGACTCGGACCCTTCTCGGCCCTCGCGCATTCGTTGACCAAGTGGAACGAGGGAGCATGCATGACGATCGAAGTGACCGACCGATCGAACGAACACGTGGTGGAGACGATGCCCGACCGCCTCGCGCTGCCGATCTGGACGCTGATCGCGCCGGGCCTGGGGCTTCTCGCCGTCCTCGTCGGCCTCGCCAAGATGGGTACGCTCGGCACCGCCGCCGCCGTGATCGTGTTGATCGGCAGCGTGCTCGCCGCGGTCCATCACGCCGAGGTCATCGCGCACAAGGTCGGCGAGCCGTTTGGCACGCTCGTCCTCGCGATCGCGGTCACCGTGATCGAGGTGTCGCTGATCGTCTCGCTGATGCTCTCCAATGCCGGCGACGCGACCACGCTCGCGCGCGACACGGTGTTCGCGGCGATCATGATCATCCTCAATTTCATCATCGGCATCTGCCTGCTCGCGGGCGCAGTGCGGCATCATGAGCAGCGGTTCACGCTGAAGGGCATGACGGCAGCGCTCGGTGTGCTCGCGGCGATGGCGGTGCTGTCGCTGATCCTGCCGAACTACACCTCGTCGACGCAGGGCCCGACCTACGCGTCGTCGCAGTTGATCTTCGTCGCGGTCGTGTCGCTGATCCTCTACGGGACGTTTGTACTGGTGCAGACGGTGCGCCACCGCGACTATTTCCTGCCGTCGACCGACGACAAGGACGACCACGCCGCGCCGCCATCGGGCCGCGCGACGGGTATCGCCTTCGCCGCGTTGCTGGTTGCGCTAGTCTCGGTGGTGCTGCTCGCGAAGACGCTGTCGCCGACGATCGAGGCCGCGGTGCTCGGTGCCGGCCTGCCGCTGACCGTGGTGGGCGTGGTGATCGCAGCGCTGGTGCTCGCGCCTGAGAGCCTGGCTGCCTACAAGTCCGCACGGCGCAACCGGTTGCAGACCAGTCTCAATCTCGCGCTCGGCTCCGCGCTGGCGACGATCGGGCTGACGATCCCGAGCGTGGCGATCGTGTCGCTGGTACTCGACCTGCCGATCGCGCTCGGCATCGACGCAAAGAGCATGACGCTGTTGGCGCTGTCATTGTTCGTGGCGACGCTGTCGCTCGGCACAGGGCGGACGACGGTGTTGCAGGGCGTCGTCCACCTCGTGATCTTCGCCGCCTATCTGTTCACGACGGTGGTGCCGTAAGCTCAGGGGCCCTGCGTCGACAGATACGCGATGACGTCGGCGCGGTCCTTCGGGTCGGGCAAACCTGCGAACGCCATCGTCGTGCCGGGCACCATCTTGCGCGGGTTGGTGAGCCAGGCGTCCATGCGCTTGGCATCCCAGTTGCCGCCAAGCGACTTTAACCCGGCAGTGTAGGAGAAGCGCGGGCGTCGTTCGCCGATCGGGTTGCCCATGACTGCGTAGAGGTTCGGCCCATCGGTATCGCCCGCATATTGCCCGATCGTGTGGCAGGCAGTGCAGCGACGGAAGACGCGTTCGCCGCTGGCGATCTGGCTGGACTTGCCGGCGTCGGGGCTCGAACCGCAGCCGGCGAGCGCCAAGGCCAGCAGGGGCCACCGCGGCAGGGTCATCGCTTCTGGCGCGCGGCCAAGGCGAGACCGGCGGCGATCTGCACGACGGCGTAGAGGCGACGGCGGCCGGGACGGTCGACGAACGGCTTCACCAGTTTCTCGGTGCCGAGCGCATCGTCTTTCCAGAGATCGACGTGGCGGCGGGGTTGGAGCAAGCCGATCAAGCCGTCGCCGACCATGAAGATCGCCGCCATCTCAGCCGCGCGAGATGCCCAGATGTTCTCCTGCGGACGCAGGGGGCCAGGAGTCACGGGCTTCGTCTCGTGGTACCCTGGGCCCCCGCCTTCGCGGGGGAATGGTGGAGACGTCATTGGGGCTTGGCCTTCGCAGCTTGCGCGGCTTTCCAGGCGGCGACGTCTTCCAGCGCGATGCTGCGGCGCAGGACCAGCGCATCCGGATCGATCACGACATGTGCGCCGGCCGGGACCGACAAGCTCGCCTTCCCCCCAGTCATCGGCAAAGTCCGCGTCTTGCCGTCGATCTGCACCTGCACCGGCAGCGGGAATGGGCCATTCCCCGGTACCTTCCAGGCCAAAGCCAGCGCCTTCCCGGTCCGCGTCTCGACCAGTTCGGGGAGGGCCGCCTGGCGGAGGTATACGTCGAAGAACCATTTATAGTCCTTCCCCGTCACTTTCCGCACGAGCGCCTCATATTCCTTCGTCGACCCGAACCGCGGCGCGAAATTCCCTGGCTTCGGGTCCGCACGTCCATACACCGCCAGCCGCGTGACGTCGAAGAACGCCTTGTCGCCGATCAGCGCCCGCAGCGTGTGGAGCATCCACGACCCCTTGTAGTAGATGTCCTGCCCCGCACCGCCCTTGTCGAGTTCGTACACCTCCTCCTCGGTGGTGACGCGCTGCTGCGTGATCGGCTTGAGGTTCATGATCGAGGTGCGCTCGCCCTGCATCATCGCCGCATAGCGCGCACGCCCCTCGCGCCACTGGCCGTAGAGCGGCTGCATGTACGTGCCATAGCCCTCGTGCAGCCAGTAATCGTCCCAGTTGGCGGCGGTCAGCTGGTTGCCGAACCACTCATGCGCGAATTCGTGCTGGAACAGCCAGTCGAACCCCTCCGGCGCCTTCTCGTAGCCGTTGCCGTACGCGTTGATGGTCTGGTGCTCCATGCCCTTGTGCGGCGTCTCGACCACGCCGAGCTTCTCGTCGCCGAACGGGTAGGGGCCGATCATGCTCTCGAAGAAATCGAGCGTCGGCGCGAACTCGGCAAACAGCTTTTCCGCCTGTGCCTTCTCGCCCGGCAGGTACCAGTAATACATCGGGATGCTGTTGCCGAACCGGCTCTTGTAGGTGCCGCTGATCTCCTCATACGGCCCGACGTTCAGCGCGATGCCATAGGTGTTGGGGTGCTTGGCGCGCCAGTTCCAGGTTGTCCGGCCGTCCGCCAGCGTGTCGACGCCGAGCAGCACGCCGTTCGATGGCGCCTTTAGCCCCTTCGGCACGGTGATGTGCAGCGTCACTAGCGCAGGCTCGCCGGTCGGGAAATCGAGGCACGGCCAGAACAGGTCGCAGCCATAGCCTTCCGCGGTCGTCGCGAACCACGTCCGGCCGTCGGGCGTCTTCGACCAGACCATGCCGTCGTCCCACGGCGCCTTCACCGCGACGTGCGGCGTGCCGCCATAGGTGATCTTCGCGGTGACCTTCCGGCCAGCGGGGACGGGCTTTGGCAGCGTGATCGTCAACCGTCCCTTGGGATTGCTCCACGCGGTAGGGGCGAGTGGCACGCCGTCGATCGCGATCGCGCTGACCGGCAGGTTGCGGTCGAGGTCGATCGGCAGGCGGGTGAGGGGGGCCTTGGCCGTAAAGACCAGCGTCGCCACGCCGTTCAGGCTCTCCGTCTCGGGCAGCACTTCGAACGCCAGGTCCGCGCTGTCGAACCGAAGCGCGGTCTGCTCGGGTGTCAGTATGCCCCCAGACCGCTGCGTCTGCGCGGTGATCGCGGGCTCGCCCTTCTTCGGGAGGGGCGCGGCGGCGGTGAGCAGTGCGACGGCGCTCGCAGCGAGTAGAAGACCTGATTTCATGCCGTATTCTCGCGCGGAGGCCAGGGCGATACAAGCTATAAGCCTATATTCGTCGTCATCCCCCCGAAGGCGGGAACCCATACCGGCTAACCTCGCAGCATGATCGCCGACCCCCTAGGATATGGATCCCCGGCTTCGCGGGGATGACGATGGGGTATTCGAACGCTGGACTCCGGAACAAGGCTCTCCTGAGCGCAGGCGAAGGTCCGGGGTGACGGGGTGTTTGCGGCATCGCTTTGGACCGGATCGTACCGATCCCACCGCCAACCAATTGATGGACGCCTTATCCTCACCATATAAGCTGTAGATTATGCCCCCATGCAGGCACCTACCGGAGCGTTCATGACCCAGTACCCCGTCCTTCCCCTTCGCGACATCGTCGTGTTCCCGCACATGATCGTGCCGCTGTTCGTCGGCCGCGATAAGTCCGTTGCCGCGCTCGAAGCGGCGATGGCGGCGGACAAGGAGATCTATCTCGTCGCGCAGGTCGATCCCGCAGAGGACGATCCCTCGCGCGACGACCTGTATTCGATGGGCGTCACCGCGACCGTGCTCCAGCTGTTGAAGCTGCCCGATGGGACCGTCCGCGTGCTGGTCGAGGGCAAGGGCCGCGCGACTCTGGAAACGCTCGACGAAAGCGGCGACTTCCTCACCGCCACGGTCGAACCGGTCGCCGATGCCGAGGTCGAAGGGCCCGAACTCATCGCACTGATGCGCTCGGTGGTCGATCAGTTCGAGAACTACGCCAAGCTCAACCGCAAGCTCTCGTCGGAAACGTCGGTGCAGTTGTCGGAGATCGAGGACGCGTCGAAGCTCTCCGACGCGGTGATCGCGAACGTCCAGATCAAGGTCGCCGAGAAGCAGGCGATCCTCCTCGAAACCAACCCGTCGAAGCGTCTCGAAATGGCGTTCGCGGCGATGGAGGGCGAGCTGGGCGTCCTGCAGGTCGAGAAGAAGATCAAGAGCCGCGTCAAGCGCCAGATGGAGAAGACGCAGCGCGAATATTACCTCAACGAGCAGTTGAAGGCGATTCAGCGCGAGCTCGGCAATGAGGACGGAGAGGGCGAAGGCGACGAGATCGCCGAGCTGACGCAGAAGATCGCGACGCTCAAGATGAGCAAGGAGGCGCGCGGCAAAGCGACGTCGGAGCTGAAGAAGCTCAAGACCATGGCACCGATGAGCGCCGAGGCGACCGTCGTGCGCAATTATCTCGACGTGCTGCTCGGGCTCCCTTGGGGCAAGAAATCGAAGATCAAGAAGGACATCGCCGCCGCGCAGGTGACGCTGGATGAGGATCATTATGCGCTCGAGAAGGTCAAGGACCGGATCGTCGAGTATCTCGCCGTCCAGGCGCGCACCAACAAGCTGAAGGGGCCGATCCTGTGCCTCGTCGGCCCTCCGGGCGTCGGCAAGACCTCGCTCGGCAAGTCGATCGCCAAGGCGACGGGGCGCGAGTTCATCCGCCAGTCGCTCGGCGGCGTGCGTGACGAAGCCGAGATCCGCGGTCATCGCCGCACCTATATCGGCTCGCTGCCGGGCAAGATCGTCACGAACCTCAAAAAGGCCGGCACGTCGAACCCGCTGTTCCTGCTCGACGAGATCGACAAGCTCGGCCAGGATTTCCGCGGGGATCCGGCGTCGGCGCTGCTCGAGGTGCTCGACCCGGAGCAGAACGGCAAGTTCCAGGATCATTATCTAGAGGTCGATATCGACCTGTCGGACGTGATGTTCGTCTGCACGGCCAACTCGCTGAACCTGCCGCAGGCGCTGCTTGACCGCATGGAGATCATTCGTCTGGAGGGCTATACCGAGGACGAGAAGGTCGAGATCGCCGAGCGCCATCTGGTCGAGAAGCAGATCGAGGCGCACGGCCTCAAGCCGGGTGAGTTCACGCTGACGCAGGAAGGGCTTCGCACGCTCATCCAGCAATACACGCGCGAAGCCGGCGTGCGTACGCTGGAGCGCGAGATCGCCAAGCTGTGCCGCAAGGCGCTGCGCCAGATCCTCGAGAACAAGACGACCAGCGTCACGATCACGCCTGAGAACATCGGCGAATACGCCGGCGTGCAGAAGTATCGCCACGGTCTCGGCGAGACCGAGAACCAGATCGGTGCGGTCACCGGCCTCGCCTGGACGGAGGTTGGCGGCGAGTTGCTGACGATCGAGAGTGTGACCGTCGCGGGCAAGGGGCAGGCCAAGCTCACCGGTACGCTCGGCGACGTGATGAAGGAGTCGATCGAGACCGCGTTCAGCTATGTGAAGGCACGTGCGCCGAGCTACGGGATCAAGCCGAGCCTGTTTGCCCGGAAGGATATCCATATCCATCTGCCCGAGGGTGCGGTGCCGAAGGATGGCCCTTCGGCGGGTATCGGCATGGTCACGTCGATCGTCTCGACGCTGACCGGCGTGCCGATCCGGCGCGAGGTGGCGATGACCGGCGAGGTGACGCTGCGTGGTCGCGTGCTGCCGATCGGTGGCCTCAAGGAGAAGCTGCTCGCCGCGCTCCGTGGTGGGATCGAGACGGTGCTGATCCCGGCCGAGAACGAGAAGGACCTCGCGGAGATCCCGGCGAACATCAAGGCGGGGCTGAAGATCATCCCCGTTTCGCATGTCGACGAAGTGCTTCGCCTGGCGCTGACCGAGCCGCTCGAGGCGATCGAGTGGACCGATGCGGACGAGCTGGCGGCACTGCCGCCGGCACCGATCGCGCCGGTCGGGGGTGGCCTTCACCACTGATCCATGTTTGGATCGTAAGCGACAATGCGGCGGTTTCGTTTGACAGCAGACGGGGCCGCCGCATTATTGCGCGCTGATTGCGGTCGCGAGTCCATCGTGGCCGATTCGAGTTTTTTCCCGGGGGATTATATGAACAAGCAGGAGCTGATCGCGACGGTTGCCGACACGTCCGGGCTGGTAAAAGCCGACGCGGTCAAGGCGGTCGAGGCGGTGTTCGACGCGATCGAGGCATCGCTCAAGAAGGGCGACGAGGTTCGCCTGGTCGGTTTCGGCACGTTCTCGATCTCCAAGCGCAAGGCGTCGACCGGCCGCAATCCCCGTACCGGCGAGCCGATGACGATCAAGGCCTCGACCCAGCCCAAGTTCAAGGCCGGCAAGGGCCTGAAGGACGCGGTCAACTAACAAGCCCCCGATCCTCCCCCGCCAGGGGGAGGTGGCTGGCGGTAGCCTGACGGAGGGGGCGGTAAGCGGTACCTTTCGTTGCGTGGTCCTCCCCCTCCGTCGCCTTCGGCGCCACCTCCCCCTTGCGGGGGAGGATTGAAGGGATCGACGTCAAAGGGCTGGACAGGCGGGCATCCCCTGCCTAAAGGCCCGCTTCCGAACGAGTTTCGGGCGCGTAGCTCAGTGGTAGAGCACACCCTTCACACGGGTGGGGTCGCTGGTTCAATCCCAGCCGCGCCCACCAGATTTACGCCGGTTCCTTCGCACGAAGGGGCCGGCGTTGCTGTTTCTGGCGTTAACTCCGATCTTCTCCCCCTCCCTGGAAGGGAGGGGCCGGGGGTGGGTTGGTTGCCGTATCGCCGAACAGTCGCGGCACGAGCGGGCCTACCCACCCCCAACCCCTCCCTTCCAGGGAGGGGGGAGAATCTCAGCTTGTACCCTGTGCAAACACAAACATGACGCTTTCTTCATTAGGCTGGTTCGTTCGATCGAACTAAACGCCCTGCGTGGTCCAGTCCCGACTCCTAGATATCGCGATCAGCGAATTCGGCACCAAGGGGCTGGAGGGCGCGAGCACGCGCGGAATCGCCGCCGCAGCCGGCACCGCGATGTCGTCGATCACCTATCATTACGGCGGCAAGGAGGGTTTGTACCTCGCGGCCGCCGACCGGATCGCCGAGCGCATGTCCGCGGTGATGGGCGACCCGTCCGAGCTGTCGAACGACGTCGCAGCCGACGACGCGAGCGAGGCGCGCGCCCAGATCCACCGCATCTTCGGCCGGCTCGCGGACAAGATGGCGAGCAACGAGAGCGCGGACTGGACGCTGTTCGTGCTTCGCGAACAGATGAATCCGGGCGAGGCGTTCGAGCGGATCTATGGCGGCGTGATGGGCCAGATGGTGCGCAGGCTCAGCGACCTGGTCTGCATCGCCACCGGTTGCGCCGAGATCCGCACTGGCAGGATCGCGACGATCACCTTGATGGGGCAGGTCATCACGCTGCGGGCGAACCGCGCGACCTGCCTCAAACTGCTCGAGCGCGATGTGCTCGAACCCAACGACATCCTCGATATCAAGGCGCGTATCGACGCCAATATCGACGCTATTCTCGATTCGATGCGTGCTGAAGAACAGGGCCAGGCATGACCGACCAGACGAACCACTCCGACGCCAACCACGACGATGAGGATCGCAAGGACGATCCGAACGGCGAGGACCAGCAGTCCGATACCGACCAGCAGGACGAGTCCGAGGACGAGGCCGACAAGAAGCCGTCGGTCTTCAAGAAGCCGCTGTTCTGGATCATTCTCGTCATCGTCGTCGGCGGGCTGATCATCGGCGGCGTGCTCTACTGGCTCCATGCGCGGCAGTTCGAATCGACCGACGATGCGTTCGTCGACACGCACATCGTCCGCCTCGCGCCACAGGTCGCCGGCACGCTGGTGCAGGTCGCCGATATCGACAACCGCCATGTCGAAGCGGGCCGCCTCCTCGCGGTCATCAAGGCATCCGGGCGCGACGCGCAGGTCGCCGAGGCGCAGGCGAACGAATCGCAGGCCCGTGCGCAGTTCGCGCAGGCACAGGCGCAGGTTACCGCCGCCGAGGCACAACGTCAGCAGGCCGCGGCACAGGCGCGCGTGCCGATGGCGGCGGCGGTAAAGGCCCAGCAGGATCTCGCGCGCTACGAGGCGTTGCTACGGCTCGATCCGAGCGCGGTCGCCGGCCAACAGCTCGATCAGGCGCGCGCCACCGCTCGCCAGACCGCCGCGGATGCCGCCGCCGCGCGCGAGCAGATCGACACCGCGACCGCGCAGATCAGCGTCGCAAGGAAGCAGGTCGGCGCGGCGAAGTCGGTGATCGACGCCCGCCGCGCGCAGGTCGATCAGGCGAACGTTACGATCGGGGATCTCCGTCTGACCGCACCGGTCGCAGGGCAGGTCGTCAACCGCTCAGTCAACGTCGGCTCGTATGTCGCGCCCGGCACGCAGCTGATGGCGATCGTCCCCGACACAATGTGGGTGACCGCGAACTTCAAGGAAACGCAGCTCACCCTGATGAAGATCGGCCAGCCCGTCGACATCCATGTCGACGCGTATCCCGGCGTCGATTTCAAGGGGCATGTCGACTCGATCCAGCGCGGCGCTGGCCAGGCGTTCGCGCTGCTGCCCCCGCAGAACGCGACCGGCAATTATGTGAAGGTGGTCCAGCGCGTCCCCGTGCGCATCGTGTTCGACGCGAAGAACGGCCCCGACCCGAAGCGCTATCCGATCGGCCCCGGCATGTCGGTGGTGCCGACCGTCAAGGTCCGCTGAGGTGGCCCAGGCTCCCTCCAAGGCGTCCAACAAGGCTGGGGCCAAGGTCGATGCGGGAGGCGGTCACACCTGGTCGCCGAGCCGGTCGGCGGCGGGCAAGTACAGCCATTGGCTGATCGTCGCGATCATCTCGATCCCGACCTTCATGGAGGTGCTCGACACCTCGATCGCCAACGTCGCGCTCGATCATATCTCGGGCGGGCTGTCGATCACCACCGATCAGGCGACGTGGGTGCTGACCAGCTACCTCGTCGCCAACGCGATCGTCATCCCGATCTCGGGCTGGCTGTCCGACGCGATCGGGCGGAAACGCTATTTCCTGCTGTCGATCGCGCTGTTCACGCTCGCCTCGCTGCTCTGCGGCCTCGCGCCGAACATCGGTACGCTGGTCGTCGCACGCGTGTTGCAAGGCATCGGCGGCGGCGGATTGGCGCCGGTCGAACAGTCGATCCTGGCCGACACCTTTCCGCCCAAGCAACGCGGGATGGCGTTCGCCGCGTTCGCGATCGTCGTCGTCGTGGGGCCGGTGCTCGGGCCGACGCTCGGCGGCTACATCGTGGAATATTCGAGCTGGCACTGGGTCTTCCTGATCAACGTCCCCGTCGGTATCGCTGCGTGGTTCCTGGTCGAGACCTTCGTCGACGAGCCGGACCAGGTGAAGAAGGACCGCGACGAGCGCTTCAAGAACGGCCTGACGATCGACTATGTCGGCGTCGCGCTGGTCGCGCTCGGGCTCGGCTTCCTCGAACTTACCTTCGATCGCGGCGAGCGCGAGGATTGGTTTTCGAGCGGTTTCATCGTGATGTCGGCGATCATCGCCGCGGTGTCGCTGGTGACGCTCGTCATCTGGGAGCTGAATCACAAGGACCCGGTGATCGACCTCAAGCTGATGAAGAACCGCAACTTCGCGCTGACGATCGGCGTGATGGGCGTCACCGGGATGATCCTGTTCGGCACGACGCAGCTGATCCCGCAGATGCTGCAACAGGTGCTCGGCTACAGCTCGCTCGACGCCGGGCTCGCGCTGACCGCCGGCGGTCTCGCGACGCTCGTCATGGTACCGTTCGCAGGGCGACTGAGCGGGCTGGTCGATGTCCGCTTCCTGCTGTTTCCGGCGTTGCTGGTGCAGGCGTTCGCGCTGTGGAACATGAGTCACCTGACCGCCGACATCGCGTTCTCCGACGCGGCGTTTGCGCGGCTGTTCCAGGCGATGGCGCTGCCGTTCCTGTTCGTGCCGATCAACGCGATCGCCTATGTCGGGCTCAAGCAGACGCAGACCGCGCAGGCGTCGAGCCTGCTCAACGTCTCGCGCAACTTAGGCGGCACGATCGGCATCTGCTTTGCGCAGACGCAGCTCGCAGGCGGTTTGCAGCGGCACCAGTCGGAACTGACGCAGACGCTTAACCCGCTCGATCCGAACTATAACGACTGGATGCAGAAGGCGACGAGCGTGTTCGGCGGGCAGGGCGATGCGACAACGCCTTTGGCCGTGCTTTACAGCCAGATGCAGCGGCAGGCGACGATGCTCGCGTTCCTCGACGTGTTCCGCGCGATGATGGTGGTCGTGCTGTGCGTCGCGCCACTGGTTCTATTCATGCGCTCCGGCAAGACCGGCGGCGCGCCCTCGGGAGGGATGCATTGATGCGTGCGCGGTTCATGGTGGTTGCGGTTGCGGCCCTGCTCGCGGGGTGCACCGTCGGCCCGAACTACACCCCGCCGGAGATGGCGGTGCCGCCGGCGTTCGTTGGTCCGCAAGCCACAGTGGGTGCGACCGTCGATCCGGCACGCTGGTGGTCGGCGTTCGGCGATCCGCAGTTGGACGGGCTCGTCGACCGCGCGCTGAAGGGCAATCCCGACATCGCCATCGCCGCCTCGCGCGTGCGGCAGGCGCGGTTGCAGGAGATCGTCGCGCGGTCGCAAGGATTGCCGAGCGTCAATGCGAGCGCCAGCCCAAGCCATATCGAATTCAGCAAGAACGCCGGCCTCTCGTCGATCGCACGCGCGTTCAGCGGCGGCACGGGGGCGGGCGGCACAGGCTCGACCGGCGGCATCGCACTGCCTGGCAGCGGGATCACGACTTATTCCGTCGGTTTCGACGCAAGTTGGGAGCTCGACCTGTTCGGCGGCGTCCGGCGGAGCACCGAGGGTGCGCGGGCGCGGACGGAAGCTGCGGTCTGGTCGAAGCGCGATGCGGCGGTGACGCTCGCCGCCGAGGTCGCGCAGGCGTATTTTGCGCTTCGGCTCGACCAAGCGCAGATTACTACGATCGAGGGCGAGATCGTCCGCCAGCGTCGCGCGCTGGAGATTGCGGGCAACACTGCGAGGGTGGGGCTGGTCCCGCCGATCGACGTTACCCGCCAGCGCGCCTCGATCACCTCGACCGAAGCGCGTGCCGAACCGGTCCGCGCCGATGTCGATGTTCGCATGCACGCGCTGGCGATCCTGCTAGGGGAGCCGCCCGCGACATTGATGACCGAACTCGCGGCGCCTTCGGTCGCACCGCTCGGCGTACCGTCGATCCCGGCCGGGTTGCCGTCGGAGCTGTTGCGTCGGCGCCCCGACATCCGCGCGGCCGAACGCGATCTCGCTGCCTCGACTGCGGATATCGGCGTTGCGGTGGCGGACATGTATCCAAAGTTCAGCCTGACCGGCATGAGCCAGCTGATCTCGACCGCGCTCGGCAATCTGTTCTCGGGCGACAGCCTCCAGTTGACCGCGAGCGGTGCTGCGCAGTTCCCGCTGCTCGATTGGGGGCGGCGCAAGTCGACCGTGAAGTCGCGTGAGGAGGACCGCGAGCAGGCGTATCTGCGCTATCGCTCGACCGTGTTGCAGGCGTTGCGCGATGTTGAGGATCCGCTCACGCAGATCGCTGCCGAGCGGAGGCGGAACGCGGCTTTGCAGCGCGCGGTGGTCGATGCGCAGAGCAGCGCGAAGGCGGCGGAGTCGCAGTACCGGACCGGCTTCGTGGCGCAGACGACACTGCTGAACGCGGAGACGGACGTGCTGACGGCGCGGGAACAGCTGGTGTCGAGCGATGCGCAGTTGCGGCAGCTTACGGTGGCGCTGTTCAAGGCGCTGGGGGGTGGTTGGGAGCAGGCGGAGTAAGGGCCGCTTCAACCCTTCTGTTACGCACACTTAGTTGTTCTCCCGCGAAGGCGGGAGCCCAGTCTGGGCTCCCGCCTTCGCGGGAGAACAATCTAGTTAGTGGGTTGCGCCCGTTCCAGAAGCACCACCCCGGCGAAGGCCGGGGGCCCAATTCGGAAACGTCGGTAACGTTAGGTGTGCGCTTCATCACTTCGACCTTGCCAATTGGGCCCCGGCCTTCGCCGGGGTGGTAATTTTTTCGGCAGGTGCTTTCAGCGAGCAGTCGTTTAATCAGAAAACAAGGGCGGCCAAACGACCGCCCTAAGATCACTTCTTCTTGTTCTTCCGCGCCGCATACTTCGCGTCACGAATCGCCTTCTTCTCAGCGTCGGTCAGTTCGACCTTCGCCTCGGCCTCGCGCTTCTTCGCAGCAGCGGCCTCGGCCTCGGCCTTCTTCACAGCCTTCGCCTCGTCCTCGGCAGCACGCTTCGCAGCGCGCTTCTCGCGCTCGGCCAGTTCCTTGGCCTCACGCGCGGCAAGACGCTCGGCGACGACGGCTTCGTCGATCGGCGGCTTGGCGCGCAGCGCTTCGAGCGCCTTCTGCTTGGCGGCGGCTGCGCTGCTCGTGCGGTCCTGGAAACTGGGGTCCTTGAAAGAGGCCATTGTCGTCGAATAATCCTGTAATGATGGTCTGGCCACGCAGTCGCAGGAATGCGCCGCGGGTGACTCTGGCAGCGCCTGTAAATCATCGCGCGCCGGATCGGAAGAGATGTGTTGGCAGACGCCGATTTCAAGGCTCGCTGCGGCTGCGATCGGCGCTTGCTGTCATCGATCTGCAATAAGATCGTCATGAACCAGTCATTCAAATCACATCGTGACGTAATGTGTCCGGCCTAACCGCTTCATTACGGTCGGCAGGGGGGAGCCTGGGTCGATCCTACCAATCAACGATACGACTCGGGAGTCCTTCGCATGACCAGCTTCACCAGCGTTACCGGTATAAAGCGCCTCGGCACGATCCTGCTGACCGGTACCGCCTGCCTTGCTTTGACCGCATGCGGTGGCGCCGACGACGTGGCCTCGCCAGGTGCGGGCACGGTGATCATCACCCCGCCGGCAACGCCGACCCCCACGCCAGCCACGCCGACGCCGACCCCGACCGCGATCACTGCAGCGCAGTTCGCCTCGACCGCGGGTGCCCGCTCGGACGGCACGATCACGATCAGCGCGGATGAGCAGCTTGCGATCGTCAACGCCGGCACCAACAACAACGTCAGCGGCACCAACGTCCTGACCGGCGTCTACCCGACCGCCGCGACGTCCGCCACGACCGCGACCGACCCCTCGTCGCTGAACGCGTTCTTCACGAGCACGAACTTCGTCGGCGCACTGAACGGCCCGACCGACACCGCGTTCCAGGGCTGGACCTGCAACTCGACTTCGGCACAGTTCGGCGGCAGCACGACTGCCAGCTGCATCGCGGTTCCGGCCGTCGGCACCGGCGGCTCGGCTGCAGCCTGCCCGACCGGCACGATCGACGATGGCCTGGTCCAGACCTTCCGCGCCTGCCGCCTGCCGACCAACATCACGTCCAGCCTGACGCTGCCGAAGATCGCCGGCGTGTTCTATCGCCTGCGCGGCCAGACCG
Source organism: Sphingomonas sp. OK281 (assembly GCF_900115295.1). GTDB lineage: Bacteria > Pseudomonadota > Alphaproteobacteria > Sphingomonadales > Sphingomonadaceae > Sphingomonas. Next base: position 488,430 of record NZ_FOVZ01000001.1, read on the forward strand.
AAGTCGGCGCCGATGTCGGCACGACCGGTGCCGATACCGGCGTGACGCTGACGATCGCGCCCGGCGTCGTCGTCGCCGCGGACTCGACCGAAGTCACCGCCGACCTGCTGCTCGTCAATCGCGGATCGAAGATCAGCGCCGTCGGTACGCGCGACGCGCCGATCATCTTCACGTCGCAGCAGAACCTGACCGCCAACGGCGTCAGCGATGCGACGCAGGGCCAGTGGGGCGGGATCATCCTGCTCGGCCGCGCCCCCGTCGCGGTCTGCGCGACCGGTACCGGTCCGAACAATGCGGGCGGCACGAGCACGACCTGCCAGCAGGCGATCGAAGGCGTCACCGGGCGCTTCTACGGTGGCCCGACGGCAGCCGACAACAGCGGCACGATGCAGTATGTCCAGATCCGCTACAGCGGTATCGCGATCAGCGACGGCAACGAGCTCCAGGGCCTGACGCTCGGCGGCACCGGTTCGGGCACGACGATCGATCACGTCCAGAGCCACAACTCGGCCGATGACGGCATCGAGATCTTCGGCGGCACCACGAACATCAAGTATTTCGCGGTCACCGGCGCAGACGACGACGGCTACGATATCGACAACGGCTATCGCGGCTTCATGCAGTTCATCATCGCCGCGCAGCGCCTGCTGGGTGCGACCGCCGACTCGTTCTCGACCGAGATCGACTCGAACGGTGCCGAAGACCTGCTGCCGCGTACCTATGGTCAGTATTCGAACTTCACGTTCGTGCAGACCGCACTTGCGCCGGCCGCGATCCGCCAGCGTGGTGGCTCGGACATGCGCTTCATCAACGGCATCGTGAAGACGCCGGCGACCGTCGCCTGCCTCAACCTGATCGCGCAGGAAACCAGCCAGGCCGATCGCTCCACGATCCGCGCGGCTGATGCTTCGAAGCAGGACCTGGGTCCGCCGATCTTCACGTCGGTCTACTTCAACTGCAACGGCCGGTAACGGTTCGCAGTCGTCCCCTTAGTCGGCCCCCCGGTCAGCCGAGGCGGTCGATGATGTGAGCAGCGATGCCGGGGTGGTTCGACGACCGCCCCGGCATTTGCCCATAGACTCCTGATCTGGATATTCGGCCATGCAAACGCGCTTCGGCTATGCCACCTTACTTCTTATGACCTCGCAGCTGGTCGCGCCCGCGGTGCTGGCCCAGACCGCCCCCGCGGCCGGCGGCGCTGCACCGGCTCCGGCCGCATCGCCACCCGCCACGACCACGCCGACGGGGCCCACCTCGACGCCAGTGGACACGTCCGCGCCCCAGGCCGCCGGTGCGCAAGCCGAAGTTTCGACGCCGGGTTACGATCCCAATGGTGGCGAGGACATCGTCGTCGTCGGCCGCAACATCCCGAATTTCGTCCGTGCGACTCCGCAGGTCGTCTCGATCCTGTCGACCGAAGACATCGCCCGCACCGGCGAAGGCGACATCGCCGGCGCGCTGTCGCGCGTCACCGGTCTCAGCATCGTCGGCAACGGCTTCGTCTATGTCCGCGGTCTCGGCGATCGCTATTCGTCGTCGCTGCTCAATGGTTCGCCACTGCCGAGCCCCGAGCCGCTGCGTCGCTCGGTCCCGCTCGACATCTTCCCGACCACGATCGTCGGGTCCGCGCTGGTCCAGAAGACCTATTCGGTGAACTATCCGGGTGAATTCGGCGGCGGCGTGATCAACCTCACGACCAAGGCGATCCCGGACAAGAACTTCCTGTCGTTCGGCGGCTCGATCTCGGCCGACACCGCGACCACCAGCGAACTCGGCTACACCTATTACGGCGGCGACGCCGACTGGATCGGTTTCGACGACGGCACGCGGAAAGTGCCGAGTTTCATCAAGAACGCGCCGACCGGCAGCGGATCGATCTCGGCGGTCCAGGCCGCATCGCTCAGCAATGCTTCTACGTCGCTGCTCCAGCGCAACAACCAGTTGCCGGCGAATTTCTCGGGCGAGATCAGCGGCGGCTCGGTCTTCGATATCGGTTCGGGTCGCCTCGGCGTGATCGCCTCGGTCAGTGCGAGCAACACGTTCCGTACGCGCAGCATCACGCAGCAGGATTCGGTCACCAACGAGGGTCTGCTCCGCAACGACTTCCAGACCTTGCTGACCGACAACCGGATCGTCGCCAACGCGCTGATCGGTCTCGGCTACGAGTTCGGCGAGAATAGCGTCAAGCTGACCAACGTCTACATCCACGACACGTTGAAGCAGGCACGCGGATCGGCGGCGACCACCTACAACAACTCGAGCGGCCTGCGCTTCCAGCAGAACACCAACTGGTTCGAACGCCAATTGTTCGAGAGCCAGCTGGTTGGCGCGTTCAAGCCGACCGACGCGCTGACGCTCGACCTGCGCGGCGCCTATGCGAACTCGAAGCGCAATGCGCCGTACGAGCGCCAGTTCGACTATCTCTGCTCGAACACGACCACCACGGGCCAGACGATCACCGTGCAGGACCCCAACGGTACCGGCGGCGCGCAGTGTAACGGCGCGTACCAGGTGACGCAGCGCTTCTCGCCGTTCGCGTCGATCATCTTCAGCGAACTGAAGGAAAACCTGTACAGCGGGCAGGGCGATCTTTCGTACAAGCTGCCGACCGACCGGCCGATGACGCTGTCGACCGGGTATTTCTACTCGGACACGAAGCGCACGTCGTCGCGCCTCCAGTTCAACTACCAGACGGCGAACGGCGGTGGCACGGCGCCGGGCTACCCGTACAATTTGTTGCGCCCGGACTATCTGCTGGCGATCGACACCAACGACACGCAGAACGCGCTGGTGCTGCAGTTCAATACGCCGCTGGGCGCGTATCAATATGACGCATCGCTCCGGATCCACGCTGGCTATGTCCAGGCCGAGGCCGAAGCGACCGATGGCGTTCGTGCGACGATCGGTGTTCGCTACGAGACCGCAGACGAGCGCGTGACGCCGATCCTGTCGGCCACGACCCGGTTGAAGAACGACTATTTCCTGCCGGCCTCGACGCTGACCTGGAATTTCGCGGCCGACATGCAGCTGCGTGCCAGTGCCTCGAAGACGATCTCGCGCCCGCAGTTCCGCGAGCTTGCGCCGCAGCAGTTCCGCGATCCCGAATCGGATCGCCTGTTCTTCGGCAACCCGCTGTTGCAGGATACCAAGCTCTACAATCTCGATGCGCGCTACGAATGGTTCTTCGCGCGTGACCAGCGCTTCACGCTCGGTGCGTTCTACAAGCGGATCGACAAGCCGATCGAGCAGGTAGGCTTCTATACCGGCGCGGACGATCGTCTCCAGACCGGCTTCACCAATTTGCCCAAGGCCAAGCTGTACGGCGGTGAGGTCGAGTTCCAGAAATACGTGCCGCTCGACACGCTGGGCAGCGACTTCTTCGCGACGCGCCGCCTGCTGTTCATCGCCAACTACACCTACACGCAGTCGTCGATCACGGTGGATTCGACCTGCGTCCCGAACGTGGTGGATCAGACGACCGCGACAGGTGGTTGCCAGGTGGGCTTCGCACCCGCGACCGGCAACTTCCGCGACGGCGCACCGCTGACCGGGCAGTCGGACCATCTGGTCAACGTCCAGCTCGGTCTCGAAGATACCAAGTCGCTGTCGCAGATCACGTTGCTGTTTAACTATGCCAGCGACCGCGTGACGAACCGTGGCCCGTCGAACCTCGGTGGTACGGGCTTCCTGCCCGACATCATCGAAAAGCCGGGCATCCGCCTCGATCTCGTCGCCCGCCAGGGTGTCGAACTGCGCGGCGCCAAGTTCGAGGTGAAGGCCGAAGCGCGCAACCTGACCAAGACGCGCTTCAACGAGGGGCAGACGTTCGACAACGGCAACGTGGTGTACATCAACCGGTATAAGCTGGGCCAAGTGTTCACGCTCGGGATCAGCACCACGTTCTGAGGAAGGGGGCGGTCGTTCGGCGCGCGCTCCAGTGGCGAGTGCCGCCGGACCTACTTCCCAGGAAAGAGCACTTCTCCGGCGGAGGCCGGGCCCAGTTGGTGAGGTCGGCGTGGCGAAGCATCGTCCTACGTCGGCAACGTTTGCCCAACTGGGCCCGGCCTCCGCCTTAGGGAGGGCGGGCGCGCTAGGTGCTGAGGCGTTTAGCATCGAAACGCCGAGGTGGTGAGACGCCGAGAAGTTGGGGTGCGGGGGCGCCGCTGGGCCAATCGATCAGTCCCTCATCCGACCAACCATGCACGTCCGACCAAAGCTCAGCCCCAGGGCCTCTCGCGAAACCATTTCGTGATCACATACTTGACCCCCGCGCGCACCTTCATCCCATGGTGCAGCGTCGCCGGGTTCAGACTGCCGTCTGCACGTCTGTTATTCCACGCGAGCAGTTTGCCCGTCTCGGGCTGGACGATCTTGTCGATCGCCTTGAACCGCGTCGCGCCGCCCGCTTCCGGCTGGTTGAGATAGATCATCACTGTCCAGGTGCGATTTCCCGCAACCCCGCAATAGCGTTCGAAATCGGCGCCGTTCGGCTCGAAATAATCGGTGTGTCCCTTGAACTCCTGCCCGACGGCGTAACGCTGGCCCTGCAAGGGTTCGCCGTGCGCCGGGTCCAGTCCGGTCAGGGCCGCAATGCGTGTTTCAACATCGATCACTACCGGGTCATGCGCGAACAGATCGCCGGTCTCGCTGGTGCGATAGGTCGCGTCGCCGTTCGAATCGGAGATCGTCGAAGGCCGGCGTACCGCATCGATCCTCTCGATCAGCGCCGCGCACGATTCGGGCGGCAGGAAGTCGCGCCGGACGAACAGGTCGAGTTTCGCGCTCGGTACGCGCTGTACGCCGGGCGCCGCCAGACGCGCGATGATCGGTTCGGGGGGCAGGCCGGAGCCGCTGTAGGGAATAGGGTCGGACATGACGGTGTTCTGCCAATCGCCGACACGGAGCGCTACCCCGTTACGGCGCTGATACGCTATCATCGGCAATTAACGCCAAGCTATTGATTGACGCGGAATTGTAACATGGCATGCCTACGCGACGAGATGCGGGAAATTGGGGTGGATCGCGGATGCGATTGAAGCTGGACGCGCGGGCGCGCCGTATCTTGCGGCGTATGCCTGTCGTGAATGTCTATAGTGTCGTCGAACTCGCGCTGCTGGCCGGGCTGGCCGTGCAGTGTGCGCGGCTGGCGTGGACGATCGTGACGCCGATCACGCCGCTCGGCGATTGGCGCCCGGCCGCGCCGATGGTCGTCGGGTCGCCCGCCGATATTCTGCGCGGGTTCGATCCGTTCTTTCGCCTCGGTGGCGCGGCGGGAGCGCCCGCCACGGTCACGTCGCTCCAGCTCACCCTGTTCGGCACGCGCATGGACGAGGCGATGGGCAGGAGCTCCGCCATCATCGCCGGCCCGGACGGTGTCCAGCAGAGCATCGCGGTCGGTGACGAGATCCAGCCCGGCGTGCGCCTCAAGGCGGTTGCGTTCGATCATGTCACGATCGACCGCGGCGGCGCCGACGAAGACCTGTTCCTCGACCAGTCGGGCGCGGTCACGCCGGTCGTGCCCGGTGCGCCGCCGGCCGGTGCAGCCGCAACGGTCGCTCCTGTCGTCGGCATCCCCGTCGCACAGCTCCGCAGCGAGATCGGCTTTATTCCCCGCATCGACGGCGGCCGCATCAGCGGGCTGACCGTCCGGTCGCAAGGCTCCGGCAACGCGTTCCGCTCGGCCGGGCTCAAGGACGGCGACGTCGTTACCTCGATCGGCGGGCGGCCCGTTGCCGGTCCCGGCGATCTCGATCGCATCGCCAAGGATTTCGCGGGCGGCGGCAACGTCCCCATCACTGTAGAACGCGGCCAGGATACCTTGCCGCTCGCCATCACGATCGCGCCACCCAAATGAAAAAACTGTTTCTCGGCCCCGTCGTGGCACTCGCGCTTGCCGCCGGCGTCCACGCGCAGACCACGCTCAACGTCCGCGATGCCGACATCCGCGCGTTCATCGCCGACGCCGCCAAGGTTACCGGGCGCACGTTCATCATCGACAACCGTGTCGCCGGCAAGGTGACGGTGGTCACCGATCGCCCATTGTCGCGCTCCGAATATTTCGAGATATTCCTCTCGACGTTGCGTGCGAACGGTCTCGTCGCGGTGCCGACCTCGAACGGCGCGTTCCGGGTCCAGCCGCTCGACAATGCCGCGTCGCAGCCAAGCCGGATCGGCGTTGCGGGCGCCGCACGCAACAGCTACGTTACCGAGATCGTGCGGCTACGCGCTATCGACGCGACGTCTGCGGTCGAGACCGTTCGCCCGCTGGTCAGCGCGCAAGGCTCGGTCAGCGCGAACCGTGGCGGCAACAGTCTGGTCGTGGTCGATTTCGCGGACAATATTCGCCGGATCCGCGAAGTCCTCCGCCGGATCGATACCGACACGTCCTCGACTCGCGTCGTCGCGCTCAAGAATGCGAGTGCCAAGGAAATCGCCACCGCGCTCCAAGGCCTGATCGGCACCGGGAGCGGCGGCGGGCAGGGCGGTGCCGCCGCCACCGGCCCAAGCGCTTCGGTCGTTGCCGTCGAAGGCTCGAACGCGGTTGCCTTGCGTGGTGATCCCACCACCGTCGCCCGCCTGGCGCAGGTCGCCGCCGACCTCGACCAGAAGGCGCGCAACGGCACCGAGATCAAGGTCGTCTTCCTCGAAAACGCCGATGCCGAGCAGTTGCTGCCCGTGCTTCAGGAACTCGTCGGCCAGACCCCGACCCAGCCCGTGCAGACGGCGTTGTCCCGTTCGAATTTCGGATCGAGCAGCACCAACGGGGCGTCCGGCGGACAGTCGAACACCGCGCAGCCACAGGTCAACCAGTCGCTTCCATCAGCGAGCGGATCGGCCGGCTCGGGCCAGGCTGCGATCACCGCGGCAGGGGGCAAGACCGCCGCGGTCGTCACGCGTTTTGCCGGCGCCAACGCGATCGTCATCGCCGCACCCGCCGAAATCCAGCGGCAGCTGAGCGACGTCGTCCGCCAGCTCGACACGCGGCGTGAACAGGTGCTGGTCGAAGCGATCGTGGCGGAAGTGTCCGATTCGACCGCGAAGACGCTTGGCGCGCAATTCATCGTGGGCGACCCCAGCGGCGGCGCGTTCGGCGCGTCGACCTTCTCGAATTCCGCGCCCAACATCCTGCAGATCGCCGGCGCCATCGGCGCGACGCAGCTCAACACGTCGAGCACGACGACGACCAATACCGACGGCAGTACGACGACGACCAACACGACCAGCGCGGCGGCGGACACGCTCCAGCAGTCGGCGATCAGCTCGATCCTCGCTGCGGCAGGCGGATTCGGCGGCTTCGGCGGCAAGATCGGCAGCACGTTCTTCGGCGCGATCATCAACGCGGTGAAGAGCGACACGACCTCGAACCTGCTCCAGGTCCCGCACCTCGTCACGCTCGACAACCAGGAGGCGCACAGCCTCGTCGGGCAGGAGATCCCGATCACCACGGGGCAGGCGCTCAGCACCAATTTCGACAACGCGTTCCGCACCACGCAGCGCCAGAACGTCGGTATCGAGCTGACCGTCCGCCCGCAGGTGAACTCGTCCGGTACGGTGAAGCTCAACCTCCGCCTGGAGGTCAGCTCGATCGCCGGCCCGGTATCGAGCGACAATAGCGACCTGATCCTCAACAAGCGCGAGGTCGAGACCGTCCGCACCGTTGACGACGGCCAGATCGCGGTGATCAGCGGCCTGCTCGACGACAACGAGCGCCGCACGATCGAGAAGATCCCGCTGCTCGGCGACATCCCCGTGCTGGGTCATCTGTTCACGTCGAAGGCGAAGCAGCGGTCGAAGACCAACCTGATGATCTTCATCCGCCCGACGATCCTGCGCACCGCGGAAGACAGCCGCAAGCTGACCGAACAGCGCTATGGCTATGTGCGTCTGCAACAGGGCTTGCAGGAGCCGGGGGCCGAGCCGTCGATCGACCAGCTCGTCCGCGATTACATGGGCGCCGCGCCGCCGATCCCGAGCGCGCCGATCCCCGGCAATATCGAAGATCCGCGCATCGCGGTGCCGGTACGCACCTCGACGATCATCGCGCGCCGCAAGAAATGATCATTCGCGAAGGCCACGAGATCGACGCCTCCGCTCCCCTCCCGCTTGCGGGAGGGGTCGGGGGAGGGGCTGCCTTACTCACGGACGACGCGATCGAGGGGTATGTCATTCCCTCCCCCAACCCCTCCCGCGAGCGGGAGGGGAGCAGTGCAGCGGTATCCTCGAGCGATCTCCCTCAGATCACCATCCCGTACGCCTTCGCCCGAAAGTTCGGCGTCGTCGTCGATCACACCGACACCGACTCGCACCTCACGATCGCGATGCGTGCTGGCGCGGACCCCAAGGTTCTGCTCGAACTCCGGCGCTATCTCGCCCGCCCGTTCGACGTCACCTTCGTCGAACAGGTAGCGTTCGATCGGCTGCTGTCGAACGTCTACGCGATGGACGGCCAGGCTAACGCGCTCGCGGCGGTCGGGATGGGCGACGAACTCGACCTTCTCGCCGGCGACATGCCGACCGCGGAGGACCTGCTCGACACCGCCGACGACGCGCCAGCGATCCGTCTCATCAACGGCATCATCGCCGACGCCGCGCGCAACGGTGTGTCCGACATCCACATCGAGCCGTATGAATCCGGCCTCGTCGTCCGCATGCGTATCGACGGCGTGCTGCGCGAGACGCTGCGGATGCCGCCCAACGTCGCGCCTGTGGTGGTCAGCCGCATCAAGGTCATGGCGCGCCTCGACATTGCCGAGCGCCGCGTGCCGCAGGACGGCCGCATGGGGCTGACGCTCGGTGGCAAGCTGCTCGACGTCCGTGTTTCGACGCTGCCGAGCCGCGCGGGGGAACGCGTGGTGTTGCGTATCCTCGACAAGGAAAACGCCGGCATCGACCTCGAAGCGCTCGGCCTGCCGCCCGCACTGTTCGCGCTGCTCAACGAAGCGCTGAGCGAGCCCAACGGCATCATCCTCGTCACCGGCCCGACCGGTTCGGGCAAGACGACGTCGCTCTACGCCGCGCTCCGCCTGCTCAACGACGGCAGCCGTAACATCCTCACCGTCGAGGATCCGGTCGAGTATGCCGTCGACGGCGTCGGCCAGACCCAGGTCAACCCGAAGGTGGGCCTGACCTTCGCGGCAGGCTTGCGCGCGATCCTCCGCCAGGATCCCGACGTCGTGATGGTCGGCGAAATCCGCGACCGCGAGACCGCCGAGATCGCCGTCCAGGCATCGCTGACCGGCCATCTTGTGCTGTCGACGGTCCACACCAACGACGCGATCGGCGCGATCACCCGGATGCGCGACATGAAGGTCGAGAGCTTCCTGCTCGCCTCCACGTTGCGTGCCGTGATCGCGCAGCGCCTTGTTCGGCGGCTCTGCCCGACGTGCCGCAAGGCCGTGCCTGCGTCGGACACGGTAGCTCCGCTGCTCGGCATCGCCACCGACGCGGTCGTCTACGTCGCGCAAGGCTGCGAAGACTGCAACCAGACCGGCTACAAGGGCCGCATCGGCGTGTTCGAAGCGGTCCGCATCGACGACACGATCCGCCGCCTGATCAACACCGACGGCCACGAATCGGAGATTACCGCGCACGCGTTCGCGAAGTCCCCGAATTTGGCGCAGTCGGCCCGCGACCTAGTCCTCTCCGGCCAGACAACCGCCGAAGAAGCCGTCCGAGTATCCCGTCGCGACACCACTGAAGTCGTGCCCGAGGTGGCAGATGCGTAACGCTTCTTCCCCCCTCCCTGGAAGGGAGGGGTTGGGGGTGGGTTGGCCCGCTCGGGCCACCGTCTCCCGCCTAACGAACCGACCCACCCCCAACCCCTCCCTTCCAGGGAGGGGAGCGCGTCGTGGCTGATTTCGACTATATCGCGATCGATACCAAGGGAGCGGAGCGCCGGGGGCACGTCGCGGCCGCCGACATCGACGTTGCGCGCGCCACCCTCGACGCGCGCAAATTCTATGTCGTCAAGATCACCCCTGGCGCGCCACCCCAAGCCTCTAAAGGCCGCCCGCTGTTCGGCCTCCAGCTCGGCACGCCGAAGATGTCGGGCAAGAACCTCACGCTCTTCACCCGCCAGCTCGCCACCCTCAACCGCGTCTCGCCGCTGGAGGAATCGCTCCGCACCATCACCCGCCAGACCGAACAGGACAGCGTCCGCACGATAGTCCAGCACGTCCACGCCGGCGTCGTCGAAGGCCGTCGCCTCGCCGACGCAATGGCGCGAGAGCCTAAAAGCTTCCCGCCGCTCTACCGCGCGATGGTGTCGGCCGGAGAAAGCTCGGGCTCGCTCCCGACCATTCTCGACCGGCTCGCGGCGCTGCTCGAACGCCAAGCCGAGATCCGCGGCAAGCTTATCACCGCGCTCGCCTACCCCTCGATCCTCGCGCTTGTCGCGTTCGGCGTCGTCACCGCGCTGATGATGTTCGTCGTGCCGCAGGTGGTCGAACAATTCGACACGGTCGGCCAGCAACTGCCGCTGCTCACGCGGATGGTCATGGCGTTCTCGGCGTTCCTCGTCGGATACTGGTGGGTGATGCTGCTGATCGTCGTCGGCGGCGGTCTGGCCGGGTGGCGGGCGCTGAAGGACCCGACGCTCCGGCTTGCGTTCGATGGCTGGTTGCTCCGCATCCCGCTGCTCGGCCGCCTGATCCGCGACCTTCACGCGGCGAGAATGGCGCGCACGCTCGGCACGATGGTGGCGAGCCGCCTGCCGCTGCTCGACGGCTTGAACCTCACCGCCAGCACGATCCACAACCGCCGCCTCCGTCAAGCCTCGGACCAGATTGTCGATGCGATCCGCGGCGGTGGTTCGCTCTCCGCCGCGATGCGCCGCGCCGGCGTCTTCCCCCCGCTGCTGACCTATCTCGCGGCGTCGGGTGAAGCCGCCGGTCGCCTCGACGAAATGCTGGAGCGCGCCGCCGACTATCTCGAACGCGAGTTCGACCGTTTCACCGCCACCGCACTCTCGCTGCTCGAACCGCTGATCATCGTCGTGATGGGCGGCATCGTCGCGACGATCGTGCTATCCATCCTGCTCCCGATCCTCCAGCTCAACACGCTGGCCGGACAATGAGGTTGTTCATGCGTCCCGAAGATAAAAAGAAGCGCCGCGAGGCCGGCTTTACCCTCGTCGAGCTGATGGTGGTCATCGTCATCATCGGCCTGCTCGCCACAATCGTCGCGCTCAACGTGCTGCCCTCGGGCGACACTGCGCGGATCCAGAAGGCGAAGGCCGACATCGCGCAGATCGAGGGCGGGCTGGAGCTCTACAAGCTCCAGAACATGACCTTCCCCAACACCACGCAGGGGCTGAACGCGCTCGTCTCGGCACCCGCGGGTCTCGCCGATCCCTCACGGTATCAGCGCGGCGGGTACCTGAAGAAGCTTCCGAACGATCCCTGGGGTCGCCCGTATCTCTACGCCTCGCCCGGTGCGCACGGCGAGGCCGACGTCTGGACCTTCGGGGCGGACGGCAAGGAAGGCGGCGAGGGGATCGATGCCGATATCGGCAGCTGGCAATAAGCGCGAAGCCGGTTTCACGCTGGTCGAGTTGATGGTCGTCGTCACGATCATCGGCTTGGCCTCTGCGGTAGCCGTGCTCGTCATGCCGGACCCGCGGGGCCGCGTGCTCGACGAGGCGACACGCTTCGCCCTGCGCACCCGCGCCGCGCACGATTCGGCGATCGTCGAGGCACGTCCGGTGAGCGTCTGGATCAGCGGCGGCGGCTACGGCTTCGACCGGCGGCTGGCTGGCGGCTGGACGCCGATCGCGGAGAAACCGATGCGCGTCGAACGCTGGAACAAGGGTACCAGGGCCAGCATCGGCGACACCACCGGCCGGATGCGCGTGACGTTCGACCCCACCGGCCTCGTCGATCGCCCCGCGGAGATCCGCCTCGATCGCGGTGGTGTAGCAGCGACGGTCCACATCGACGCCGACGGCGGCGTAAGAGCCGATGCGGGCTGAACGCGGCTTTACCCTTCGTCGACGTTACGCCGAACACGGCTTCACGTTGATCGAAATCATGGTCGCGCTGGCGGTGTTCAGCCTTGCGGCGATGGCACTCGTACGCCTGGAGAGCGCGACGATCCGCGGCGCCTCGATCCTCGACGAAACGCTCGTTGCCCAGATGGTCGCGCGCAACGTCGCGATCGACGCGGTCACCAGCGCGCAGCCACCGACCGCAGGCCGCGTCACCGGCGTCGATACGAACGGCGGCCAGCCCTGGACGTGGACGCGGCAGGTCAGCGCGCTCGGCGGATCGAGCGTGTTGCGGATCGACGTGGCGGTCGCCGACCGGACCGGCACGCAACTCGGCCGCCTGACCATGGTGCGACCTGCGCCGCGGATGGTGATGTGACGCATCCAAAAACCGAGGCCGGCTTCACGCTTATCGAAGTCATGGTGTCGCTCATGATCTTCGGCATGATCGCTGCGGCAGGCGTGGCCATCCTGTCGTTCAGCGTGAAGGCGCAGAGCTCGACCGGCGCGAGGCTGGACGACATCAGCGCGCTCACCCGGACGATGTCGATCCTGTCCGCCGATCTCGCGCAGGCATCGAACCGCGCTACCCGCGACGAGGCGGGCACCAGCGTCCCCGCGTTCATCGGCGAGAGCGGATCGGGCGTCACGCCGATGCTGCGTTTGGTCCGCGCCGGCTGGAGCAACATCGATGGGGCCGCGCGTTCCAGCATGCAGAAGGTCGCCTACCGCGTCGATGGGGGGGTGTTCCAGCGGATCGCCTATCCGATGGTCGACGGTGCGCAGCCGCTGCCGCCTGCCGCGCTGCTCACCAAAGTCCGGCAGGTCGCGCTCCGCTATCGCATCGCGGGCGCCTGGAGCGATCGCTGGGATGGCGCGAGCGGCAGGCCGTTGCCCGACGCGATGGAGCTCACCGTCCAGCGCGATGACGGGACGCAGTTCCGCCAGATGTTCCTCGTCGGCACCAGCTACGTCCCCGCGCCGTCTGATGGAACCGGGCCCGCCGTCACGCCACCTCCCGGACAGGAGACGCCCGGTGCGCGCACCTGATCGTGGCCTCGAGCGTGGGCGGGAACGGGGGGCGGCGTTGCTCACCGTGCTGATGCTCGTCGCGATCATCGCAGTGATGGCCGGCGCAGCGCTGGAGAAACTGCGGCTGTCGACCCGGCTCGCGAGCAACGCCGCGACCGGCGAGCAGGCGCGCGCCTATGCGCTCGCGGCGGAGACGATGGCGCTGACCCGCGTCTCCAACCTGCTCGCGCCAAAGCCTACGCGAGTCACGCTGGCCGGCGGCTGGAGCAACACCCCGTTCGGCCTGCCGGTACCCGGAGGCTTCGCGACCGCGCGGGTGCGCGACGGTGCGAACTGCTTCAACCTGAACTCTCTCGTCGGCATGACGACACCGGGCGTGTACGTCGCGCGCGGCGAAGTCCGGCCGCAGTTCGTCCGCCTGATGCGGTTGCTCGACGTACCCGTGCAGGTCGCCGAACAGGTCGCGGCGGGCACGACCGATTGGATCGACAGCGATCAGGACCAGTCACCGATGGGGGCCGAGGACGGCGCGTATCTCGGTCGCGTGCCATCGTACCGCACCGCCGGCACGTTGATGGGCGACCCGAGCGAACTGCGCGCGATCGCCGGAATGACGCCCGAGATCTACACGAAGATCCGCCCGTGGATCTGCACGCTGCCCTTCGCCAGGCCCTCGCCGATCAACGTCAACACGCTGCTGCCCGAACAGAGCGTGCTGTTGGCGATGATGTATCCCGATACGTTGTCGGTCGGTGCCGCGCAGCAATTGCTGCTGCGGCGACCGGTGCAGGGCTATGCGACCTTCGACGAAATGCAGAAGGGCGCGTCGTTGCTCGGCGCTGCCAATATTGCGCCTGGCGTTGACGCGCAGGTGCTGTCGAAATGGTTCACGCTCGATATCGACGTGACGCTCGGCACGACACAAATGCAGGAACGTGCGCTGATCGACGCGAACCGGCTTCCCGCGCAGCTCGTATCGCGGCAATGGGGCGAGCCATCATGACGACTTTGCTGTTCCTTCCCGCCGGCGAGACCGGATATCGCTGGATGCGCGTCGCGGACGCGCGCGTGGTCGGGGAGGGGGAGGGTATCCCCGATGCGATCGACGACGAAACGATCGCGGTCGCACCCGCCGATGCGGTGACACTGCACTGGGCGGAACTGCCATCGCGGTCTCCGGCGCAGGCGACGGCGGCCGCGCGAATACTGGCGAGCGAGGCAAGTGCGTCGCCGCTCGCCGAACTCCACGTCGCGGTCGGGGACGAAGGCGCCAGCGACCGACCGATCGGGGTCGTCGGTGCCGCGACGATGCGCGACTGGCTGCTGATGCTGGCGGAGGCAGGCGTCGACCCGGTTGCCGTCATTCCCGCACCGATGCTGCTTCCCCGACCCGAAGAAGGGTACGCGCGGGCGGAACTGGGCGGCAGCGGCGTCGTGCGTGGCACGTCCAGCGGGTTCGCCGACGAAGCGCGACTGACGGAGTTGGTGACCAGCGGCACCGCGCCCGCGACGATCGACCGCGATACGCTGGAGGCGGCGATCGTTGCCGCCGTCGCGTCGCCCCCGCTGGATCTTCGACAGGGGCCGTTCGCGCGGCGGCGACGGTTCGCGATTGACTGGGGGCTGATCCGGCGGCTTGCGCTGTTGTCGCTGACGATCCTCGCCGTGACCCTCGCGATCTCGCTCGTCCGCATCGCCAAATATAGCTTCGGCGCGGATGCCCTGGAGGCGGAGGCCAATACGGTCGCGGTCACCGGTTTGCCGCGCGGTGAGACGGTGGTCGACGCCAGCCGCCAGCTCGACGAGCGCCTGTCGCGCGTGCGGGGACCGGGGCTGGGGTTCACCAGCACGACCGCGGCGGTGTTCGCGGCGGTGCGTGCGACGCCCGGCACCGAAGTCACCGCGCTCGATTTCCAGGCGAACGGCGACCTGCGCTTGTCGGTGGCGGTCGAGCGTGAGGCCTTGGCGACCGACCTGAAGCGCGCGCTCGAAGCCGCCGGCTTCTCGGTCCGCGCCGGCGTGTTCCAGGACGCTGCCGGCCGCGTGACGGGTGAACTCACGATCAGCCCGGAGAGCGGACGATGACCGGACTGAAGACGTGGTTCGAAGGACGCTCGCTGCGGGAGCGGCGGCTGTTGCTCGTGATGGCGGGGCTAGCGGTCCTTACGTTGCTATGGGCGCTGATCATTCGCCCGGTCGGCGATGGCCTGTCGAGCGCGCGCGAACGTCACGCCGACGCCGTCACCCGGCTCGGCGAGACGCGCGCGCAAGTCGCGACGTTGCGCGATATCCAGCGGACTCGCGCCACGCCGCTGACCGGCACGCTCGCCGACGCGGTGCGCGCCGAGGCGGATCAGGCCGGCTTTGCGCTAGCCTCGCTCGACCAGGACGGCGCAAGCCGGGTACGGGTCGGCATCCAGTCGGCGCGCCCCGCGGCACTGGTCGCGTGGCTCGCGCGGCTCGAACGGCTGGGCATCCTCGTCGATTCGGTGGCGATGACCGACAAGGGCGACAAGACCGTAGGCGTCGCGCTCACGTTGAAGGCGCGCGCGGCATGAGGCGGATCCGTTTGCGTACCGGTCCCGCCGCGCTGTTCGGCGGCATGCTGCTGATCGCGCTGATCGTATTCCTGCCGATGCGCGCGGTGCTCGGTTGGGTCGGCGTCGGCGACGAGGGGCTGGTCGCGCGGCGCGTGTCGGGGACGATTTGGGGCGCGACGCTGACCGAAGCGCGGTTCGGCGATCTCGCGCTCGGCGATCTGCACGCGCGGCTGTCGCCCCTCCCGCTGCTGGTCGGCCGCGCGACGATCGTCTTCGCCGGTCCCGAATCGGTGTCGGCCAAGCCGTTGCGTGGGTCGGCGAGCGTCAGTCGCCACGGCTTCGGCGTCGACCACATGACCGCCACCGTCGCGACCGGCCGGCTGTTCGCGCCGGTGCCCGTCTCCGCGCTCGACCTCGATGACGTCTCGGTCCGCTTCCGCGATGGCCAGTGCGAAGCCGCCGAGGGCCGCGTCCGCGCGACGCTGGCGGGCGATGTCGGCGGGATCACGCTGCCGCAGTCGGTGAGCGGCACTGCGCGCTGTGATGGCACGGCGTTGCTGTTGCCGCTGGCGAGCCAGGCTGGGACCGAGAGCATCGCGCTCCGGATCGAGGGGGCAGGGACCTACCGCGCCGAGCTGTCGCTGCGTCCGTCCGATCCACTGGCGGTCCAGAAGCTCGAGCAGGCGGGCTTCGTGAGCGGCCCGAACGGGTACAAGCTCGCCATCGAGGGACGTTTTTGACGTCTTTTTGGCAAGTCGACGGTTGACGCCGCCCGGCGACCCCCGCTAGGGGGCGATGCCTACGCGGCGGTCGTAGTTCAATTGGTTAGAGCGTCGGCTTGTGATGCCGGATGTTGCGGGTTCAAGTCCCGTCGGTCGCCCCATTTTCCCATTATTTTTCCGAGCCTCCCCAACGTAAGCGCTTTGGGCTGGTAAAACCGGCCGGAAAATAATATTTCGCTCCCCGGTAATTTTATTCTCCTCAGGAGCCGGCGATGACAGCGGTTTGGGACCTTCCCGATTTCGACGACCACGAGGGCGTTCATGCCTTCACCGATCCCGAATCGGGCCTGCATGCGGTGATCGCGGTGCACTCGACCAAGCTCGGGCCGGCAGCCGGCGGCGCACGCTTCTGGCATTATGCGGACAACGGCCGCGCGGTGACCGACGCGTTGCGCCTGTCGCGCGGCATGAGCTTCAAGAACGCGATGGCGGGCCTGGAGCTTGGCGGCGGCAAGGGCGTGGTCCTCGCGGCCAAGCCCGGCGACGTCATCACGACCGCCCAGCTCGAGGCGTTCGGTCGCGCGGTCGACTCGCTCGGCGGGCGCTACGTCACGGCCGAGGACGTCGGCATGTCCGAAGACCGCATGAAGGTGATCGCCAGCCAGACGCGCTACGTCTCCGGCCTGCCGGTCGCGAGCGGCGCTGCGGGTGGTGATCCCGGTCCGTACACCGCGCTCGGCATCTATCTCGGCGTGAAGGCGGCGGCGCAGCGCGGCCTCGGCGCGACCGACATGAAGGGTGTGCGCGTCGCGATCCAGGGCGTCGGTTCGGTCGGTGGCGGGCTCGCGCGGTTGCTGGCCAAGGACGGCGCGGTCCTGACGCTGGCGGACGTCGACGAGGGCCGGGCGCAGAAGCTCGCCGGCGAACTCGGCGCGACCGCGGTAGCGGCCGAGGCGATCCTGACGACCGAGGCGGATATCTTCAGCCCGAACGCACTCGGCGCGATCCTGACCGAGATGTCGATCGCGGCGCTGAAGGCGAAGGTCGTCGCCGGTGGCGCGAACAATCAGTTGAGCGTCCGTGAGGACGGTGCGCGTCTGCATGCTCGCGGTATCCTGTATGCGCCGGATTACGTGATCAACGCAGGCGGGATCATCAACGTCGGGCTGGAGTATCTGGGTCACGGCGACGAGGCCGAGGTGAAGGCGCGGATCGCGCGTATCCCGGAGCGGCTTATCGAAGTCTGGAACGAGAGCGATCGTTCGGGCGAGCCCGCGTCGGACGTGTCGGACTCGATCGCCAAGCGCCTGATCGGCCGGTAAAAACTCCTCTCCCTCTGGGGAGAGGAAGGGGCCCGCCCGGCGAAGCTGGGTGGGAAGGTGAGGGCACGGTGGTGATCGGGACGCGCAGCGTGCCCTCACCCTCCCACCGCAAGTGCGGCGGGCCCCTCCCTCTCCCCGGAGGGAGAGGGGCTTTAAGTCCGCGATGACTTGCCATAGTGGTATCCCCAGTGGCCACCCTACACGCCTTCGCAAATCCCGCGCGCTTCCTGAAGATCGCCAAGCCGTTGACGCCTGCGCTCTTCTGGGCCGGCGTCGCGCTTATCGTGCTGGGCTGCTGGGCAGGCCTGACGCAGACCCCGCCCGATTATCTCCAGGGCGAGACCGTCCGCATCCTCTACATCCACGTCCCCGCCGCTTGGCTCGGCATGGGCGGGTGGAGCGGGATCGCGATCTCCAGCATCATGTTCCTCGTCTGGCGCCATCCGCTCGCCAGCGTCGCCGCGCGCGCGATCGCGTTGCCCGGGGCGGTGTTCGCAGCGCTATGCCTCATGACCGGCTCGATCTGGGGACGGCCGACCTGGGGAACGTGGTGGCAATGGGATGGCCGGCTGACCTCGATGCTGCTGCTGTTCTTCGTCTATCTCGGCTACATGGCGCTCGCGAAGGCGGATGCGGATCGTGGCGGCGACGGCCGCGTGCCGGCGCTCTACGGGATCGCCGGATCGGTGCTGCTGCCGATCATCCGCTATTCGGTGGTGTGGTGGAATACGCTGCACCAGGGGCCGAGCATCGGCCTCACGCAATCGACGATCGACGGTTCGATCCTCTGGC
The DNA here is from genome assembly GCF_900115295.1 of Sphingomonas sp. OK281. Taxonomy (GTDB): domain Bacteria; phylum Pseudomonadota; class Alphaproteobacteria; order Sphingomonadales; family Sphingomonadaceae; genus Sphingomonas. The sequence goes on from NZ_FOVZ01000001.1 coordinate 506,821, forward strand.
CGCTGCCGATCATGCTGGCCGGGTTTACGTTCGTGTTCGCCGGGATCGTGTTGATGCGAATGCGGACGATGCTGGCCGTCTCGAAATCCGAAGCTCGGATGCGCCGGATGGCGAGAGGATGAACCCCTGGCCGTTTGTGACTGCCGCGTATGTCGTGACGCTGGGCGGCGGCGCAATCATCGCGTTGTTGAGCTACCTCGCGATGCGTAGGTCCGAGAAATGAAAGCCAAGCATCAACGCCTGACGCTGGCGCTGCTGGCACTCGGCGCAGTGGTCGTCGCGGGGCTGCTGGCGCTGTCCGCTCTCAAGGACCAGGCCGCGTTCTTCTACGCGCCCTCCGACGTGCGCCGCGACGGCCTCCCGCTCGGACGCGCGGTAAGGCTCGGCGGGATGGTCGAGGGCGGTTCGGTCAAGCGCGCCGCGGATGGCATCACCGTGCACTTCGTCGTCACCGACGGCCAGGCAACCACACCGGTCGTCTTTGCCGGCATCGTCCCGGACCTGTTCCGCGAGAAATCGGGCGTCGTCGCCGAAGGTCAGTTCCAGTCCAACGGCAGCTTCGTCGCGTCGAACCTGCTCGCCAAGCACGACGAGAAATACATGCCGCCGGAGATGGCCGGCAAGATGCACGAAACCAAGACGCTCGAACCGGACGCCAAGCCGTGATCGCCGAAGCAGGCCTTGCCGCGCTCTGGTTTGCTGGCGCGCTGGCGGCGTTGCAGCTGGTGATGGCCGCGATTGGTATCGCGCGCGGTCGTGAAGACGTTGCGGCGGCGGTCCGGCCGGTGGCGATCGTTCAGGGCCTGCTCGCACTGCTGGCTCTGGTGCTGCTGATCGAGCTATTCCTCGATTCCGACATGTCCGTGAAGCTGGTCGTCGAAAACAGTCATTCCGCCAAGCCGTGGCTCTACAAGTTTGCCGGTGCATGGGGGAATCACGAAGGCTCGATGCTGCTCTGGGTGACGATCCTCGGGCTGGCCGGCGGGGCAGTGGCGATCTTCGAGCGCTCGCTGCCCGAACGCACGCTGACCGCGACGCTCGGTGCGCAGGCGACGATCGCGCTCGGCTTCTACGCTTTCCTGCTGTTCTCCTCGAACCCTTTCGCGCGGCTCAATCCGGCTGCTGTCGATGGCCTCGGGCTCAACCCGCTGTTGCAGGACCCTGGCTTGGCGTTCCATCCGCCGACGCTCTACACCGGCTATGTCGGCCTCTCGGTCGCGTTCTCGTTCGCGGTCGGTGCGCTCGTCACGCGTGATGTGGGGCCGGCGTTCGCGAAGGCGATGCGCCCCTGGGTGCTTATCGCGTGGATATTCCTGACGCTCGGCATCACTGCGGGGTCGTACTGGGCGTATTACGAGCTCGGCTGGGGCGGCTGGTGGTTCTGGGACCCGGTCGAGAACGCGTCGTTGATGCCGTGGCTCGCCGCCACCGCGCTGCTCCATTCGGTAACCGTGCTCGCAACCCGCGACGGCCTGCGAGCCTGGACGATCATGCTCGCGGTCGTCGCGTTCTCGATGTCGATGATCGGCACGTTCCTCGTACGGTCGGGCATCCTGACGAGCGTGCACGCGTTTGCGGTCGATCCGGAACGCGGGGCGTTCATCCTCGCGTTGCTCGCGATCTACATCGGCGGGGCGCTCGCGTTGTTCGCCGCGCGGATCGGCACCGTCCGCGCGGGCACGACCTTCGATCCGGTCAGCCGTGAGGGCGGGCTGGTCGCGAACAACCTGCTGTTGTCGGTGATCCTCGGCATCGTCCTAATTGGCACGCTCTACCCGATCGTCGCGGCAAGCTTCGGCGTGCAGCTTTCGGTTGGCCCGCCATTCTTCAACAAGGCGGCAGGGCCGATCGCATTGCTGCTGGTCGCGGTGATGGCGGTCGGGCCGCTGCTGCGCTGGCGGCGTGACGACGCGAAGGCGGTGCTGCGCCGCGTGATGCTGCCGATCGGCGCGACGCTGGTCGCGGCAACCGTACTCCTGTTCGTTTGGCCCGGTGTGCTGCCGTGGGCGGGGCTGTCGCTGGCTGCGGGGCTTGCCGTCGCGAGCGTTGCGCCTCTTTGGAAGCGCAACCTCAGGCGCACGCCGTTGTTCACCTATGGCATGGTCATCGCGCATCTCGGCATCGCGGTCAGCCTCGCCGGGATGGCGTCGGACAGCGCGTTCACCAAGGAAACGCTGGTTGCGGTGCGCGCGGGCGAACCGGCGCGGGTCGGGCCGTACACCGTGACGCTCGACGGCATTTCGCCGGTGATCGGCGAGAACTGGTCGGCACTGGAAGCGCGGCTGACCGCGACGCGCGGTGGCAGCGAAAGCATCCTGCGCCCGCAACTCCGCTTCTTCGCCAATCCGCCGACGAGTACCAACGAGTCCGCGATCCTGACTGTGCTAGACGGCCAGCTTTATACCGTACTCGGCCAACCGGACGGGCAGGGGCGTTGGCAACTCCGCCTCTGGTGGAAGCCGTTCGTGACGCTGATCTGGTTCGGCGGCGTGCTGATCGCGCTGGGCGGTATGCTTTCGCTGATCGGTCGGGTGCTGCGCGAGCGACGCGCTGCGATACGGGTTGAATGGGTATGAAGCGGTTCGCTCTCTGGGCGCCGCTGGCGATTTTCGCGCTGCTGTTCGCGGTCGTGGCGAGCGGGCTGTTCCGGCCGGCGGAGAAGGTGGTGCGATCGGCGATGGTTGGCAAACCGCTCCCCGATTTCGCGCTGCCGGCGATGATCCCCGGCAAGCCGGGGTTGAGCAGCGCGTCGTTCCGGCAGGGCAGGCCGCGGTTGCTCAACGTGTTCGCGAGCTGGTGCATCCCGTGCATCGCCGAGGCACCGCAATTGATGCGTCTGAAGGCGATGGGCGTGCCGATCGATGCGATCGCGATCCGCGATACCGCGCCGGCGATTGCCGGGTTCCTGCGCCGCAACGGCGATCCGTACGAGCGGATCGGCAGCGATCGGGCCAGCCAGGTGCAGTTGGCGCTGGGGTCGTCGGGGGTGCCGGAGACGTTCGTGATCGATGGTCGCGGGATCGTAGTGAAGCAGATTATCGGCGATATCCGACCGGAGAATGTGGATGAGATCGTGCAAGCCGTGAAGGACGCGCGGTGAGGGGGGCAAACCGAGTTCCCCTCCCGCCTGCGGGAGGGGTTAGGGGGGGGGCTACTGCCCGCTTACTCAGCGTACGCGCGCGTCATGCCCTCCCCCGACCCCTCCCGCGAGCGGGAGGGGAGGTTCTTGCCGCGCTGTTGTTCTGCATTTCGCCGGCCTTCGCCCAGCCGGTCACTCCGCCAGCGCATTACGCCAACGTGCAACTTACCGACCCCGCGCAGGAAGCTTCCGCACGCGCGCTGATGGAGACGCTGCGCTGCCTCGTTTGCCAGGGCCAGTCGATCGCCGATAGCGATGCCGACATGGCCGCGGACATGCGTGCTCTGGTGCGTGAGCGGATCGAGCGGGGAGAGAAGCCTGCCTCGATCCGCGACTGGCTGATCGCGCGCTACGGCGACTACGTGACCTATGATCCGCCGCTATCGGGGCTGACGTGGCCGTTGTGGCTGGCGCCGATCCTGCTGCTTGGCGTCGGCGGCTGGATCGCGCGGTCGAGCTTTCGGCGGAGGACACGCTGATGGGATACGTCTGGCTCGCCGCGATCGGGGTGGGAGCGTTTGCACTGCTCGCGGTGCTGAAGGTGAACCGTGTCCTGTGGACGATGGTCGCTGCGGCGCTGATGCTAGGTGCGGCGGGGTATGCGTGGCAGGGGCAGCCAGGGCTTGCCGGGCATGAAGTGTCTACCGGGCTTGCAGCAACGCCGGACGACAGCGCGATGCTCGAACTGCGCGACCAGATGCTCGAGCGGTATACGGGGGCGGCGGCGTATCTGGTTGCGGCTGACGCTATGACGCGGATCGGCGACCGGCGCGCGGCGGTGCAGGTATTGCTCGGAGGGCTCAGGATCGCCCCGAAAAGCGTGGTCATGTGGACCGGGCTCGCCAACGCGCTGGCGGCGCACGACGCCAATCAGGTTTCGCCGCCTGCGTTGTTCGCGTTTCAGCAGGCGATGCGACTAGCGCCGAAGCATCCGGCTCCGCCGTTTTTTCTGGGTTTGGCGTATGTGCGGGCGGGGGAGTTCGCGACGGCTCGGCCGTATTGGGCGAAGGCGCTGGCGTTGACGCCGGCCAATATTTCGTACCGAGGCGAGATCGCTACTCGGCTCGCGTTGCTGGACCGGTTTCTAGCTATGCAGGATGGACCTCATCAGCCTTAGAACAGTCATCCCCGCGGAGGCGGGGATCCAGATTGGCAAACGGCGGTGAATTCCCAACGGCGGTAGCTTTTATGGATCCCCGCCTACGCGGGGATGACGGTGCGAACAGGGTAAGAGACGGTGTATGTTCGGCGTCGCTTACTGCCCGCGACCGGTCTTCGACTGCAGTTCGTCGATCTTCTTCGATGCATCCGCCTTGGTCAGCGTCTCGTCGAATTCCTCATGCGCTTCCTCGGACAGCGTCTTGAGGTAGCTCGCCTGTGCACCAGTCATCTTTTCGTCGCCGGTGGTCCAGTCGTCCGGGTCCTTCTCGGTGTTCGAGAATGGTTCGGACTTGGGGTTCGGGGTGTCGGACATTGGAAATTCCTTTCCCCTGTCCAACACCCATGTTCCGTATCCGTTCCCGCGTCAGCCGGCCCAAGCTTCGTAAGGTAAACCTAGATCATCGGCGACCGCCTTGTAGGCGATCTTGCCCTTGTAGACGTTCAGCCCGTTGGCGAGATGCGGGTCGGCCTTCATCGCCGCCTCGGCTCCCAGATTGGCGAGCTTCAGCGCGAACGGCAGGGTCGCATTGTTCAGCGCGAACGCCGACGTGCGCGCGACGGCGCCGGGCATGTTGGCGACGCAGTAATGGATCACGCCATCGACCTCGAACACTGGGTCCTCATGCGTCGTGGCATGCGACGTCTCGAAGCACCCGCCCTGGTCGATCGCGATGTCGACCAGCACCGAGCCGCGCTTCATCGTCTTCAGCATCTCGCGCGTGACGAGCTTCGGCGCAGCGGCCCCCGGCACCAGCACCGCGCCGATCACCAGATGCGCATTCTTCACCGCTGCCGCGATCGCCGCCTTCGACGCATACGCCGTCTTGATCTGGCTCGAGAAGAACATGTCGAGTTCGGCCAAGCGATCGTTCGAGATGTCGTAGATCGTCACGTCCGCGCGCATGCCGACCGCCATCTGCGCCGCGTTGACGCCAGACACGCCACCGCCGAGGATCGCGACCTTCGCCGGCGCGACACCGGGCACGCCGCCGAGCAGGACGCCACGTCCGCCCTGCTCCTTCTCGAGATAATGCGCGCCGACCTGCACCGACATGCGGCCCGCGACCTCGGACATCGGCTTCAGCAACGGCAGCCCGCGGCGGTTGTCGGTGACGGTCTCGTACGCGATGCAGGTCGCGCCGGACTTCATCAGCCCCTCTGCCTGCGGCTTGTCGGCGGCGAGATGGAGGTAGGTGAACAGCAGGTGGCGCGGTTCGAGCATCGCGATCTCGCTCGGCTGCGGCTCCTTGACCTTCACGATCATGTCGGCGCCGGCGAAGACCGCGGCGGCAGTCGGCAGGATCGTCGCACCCGCGTCGATATAGTCCTGGTCCTCGAAATCGATGCCCGATCCGGCCTGCGTCTCGACGACGACCTCGTGACCGGCGGCGACCAGTTCGGCGACCGACGGCGGGGTCAGGCCGACGCGGTATTCGTGGTTCTTGATTTCCTTGGGGACACCGACGCGCATTGATTCCACTCCATTATCGTTTGCGCCATACTAGCGCGCCTTGGACGGGAAGGGTTCGCAAACTGGTCTCGGTGCGATATCGCATCTGCAAGATGATTGCATCTATCGTCACCAAAACGGGATAATCTTGAGCATGACGATCGAACGCAGGATTCTGGACCTGCTCGCCGCCAATTCCGACGTGACCAGCGCGGAGCTCGGCGACGCGGTCGGTCTGTCGGCGAGCGCGGCGCATCGCCGGGTCGCGCAGTTGCGGGAGAGCGGCGCGATCACGGGGTATCGTGCGGTGCTGTCGCAGGCGGCGCGGGGTGATCCCAGCATCGTCCTCGTCAACGTCACGCTGCGGGATCAGCGCAAGGAGACGATGGCCGCGTTCGAGGCCGAGATCGTCGAGTGCCCGCAGGTCGTACAATGCTTCCTGATGAGCGGGGAGGCGGATTACATGCTCCACGTCGAGATCCGTCACGGCGAGACGTTCGAGCGCATCCACCGGGAGACGCTGTCGCAATTGCCGGGGGTGACTCGGCTGGCCTCGCACTTCGTCATTCGTGAGGTCGTACGGCGCTGAACGCCGGCGACTCTTCTCCCCTCCCTGGAAGGGAGGGGCGGGGGTGGGTCGGCTTCCGTATTACCGAACGCTGGCGACACAAGCGGACCGACCCACCCCCAACCCCTCCCTTCCAGGGAGGGGAGAGGATCGTCGGCATCTCTCTCTCTCTCTCTCTCTCTCTCCACGCTGGTCGGATCAGCCCCAGTTAATCCACGCTAACCGCCTCGCCGTTGCCGCCCTCTACCCCGCATGCTAAATGCGCGCGCTTGGGGCACAGGGTGAAATCGGAAATTCGATGAAGATTGCTGCACTTTCGGGTCGATTCACCGTCCAGTGAGCGTCGACCAGACCGCCGCGGCTTCGACCGTGCCACCCGCCAATCTCGATCTCGAGACGGGGCATCACAACTCCGACGGCATGCTGAAGCTCGCCTTCGGTGCGATCGGCATCGTCTTCGGCGATATCGGCACCAGCCCGCTCTACGCCTTCCGTGAGACCTTTGCCGGCCACCACAAGCTCGCGCTCGACGCGGCGCACATCATGGGCGTCATCAGCCTGATGTTCTGGTCGATGATGATCGTCGTGACGGTCAAGTACGTCATCATCATCATGCGCGCCGACAACAAGGGCGAAGGCGGCAGCCTTGCGCTGCTCGCGCTCGTCTCGGGCAAGACCAAGACCAAGCGCTGGAGCCGCGGGATCATCCTGCTTGGCGTATTCGCGACCGCGTTGTTCTACGGCGACAGCATGATCACGCCCGCGGTGTCGGTGCTGTCTGCGGTCGAAGGTCTCGCGGTCGCGGCGCCCGCTTTCGGTGGCCTGGTGCTGCCGATCGTGATCGTGATCCTGATCGCGCTGTTCTGGGTGCAGAAGAGTGGTACCGCACGGATTGGGCTCGTGTTCGGGCCGATCATGCTAGTGTATTTCAGCGTCATCGCGGTGCTCGGTATCCTCAGCATCGTCCAGACGCCCGAGGTGCTCTGGGCATTGTCGCCGCACTACGCGGTCGAGTTCTTCATCATCGATCCCGAACGGGCTTTTCTGGCACTCGGATCGGTCGTCCTTGCGGTCACCGGCGCCGAGGCACTGTACGCGGACATGGGGCATTTCGGCCGCAAGCCGATTGGTCTGTCGTGGCTGTTCTTCGTACTCCCCGCGCTGATCCTCAACTATATGGGGCAGGGTGCGCTGCTGTTCCGCGACGGTCGCGAGGCCTTGGTCAGCCCGTTCTACAATCTCGCCCCCGAAAGCCTCCAGCTCCCGCTCGTCATCCTGGCGACGATGGCCGCGGTGATCGCGTCGCAGGCGGTGATCTCGGGCGCGTTCTCGGTGACGCAGCAGGCGATCCAGCTCGGCTTCATTCCGCGCCTTCGCATCGAGCACACCAGCGCCTCGACCGCGGGCCAGATTTACATCCCGCTCGTCAACGGTGCGCTGATGGTCATGGTGATCCTGCTCGTGCTGTTCTTCCGCACCTCGTCGAACCTGACGAGCGCGTACGGAATCGCGGTGACCGGCGCGATGTTCATCGACACGTGCCTGCTCGGCGTCGTGCTGTTCCGCCTCTGGAACTGGCCGAAGATCGCGGCGATCCCGCTGCTGGCGATCTTCTTTACCGTCGACGGCGCGTATTTCGCGGCCAACCTGACCAAGGTACCCGCGGGCGGCTGGTTCCCGCTGCTGGTCGGCTTCATCATCTTCACCTTCTTGACTACCTGGTCGAAGGGGCGGCAATTGATGATCGACCGGATGCACGAGGCGGCGATGCCGATAAAGGTGTTCATCGGCTCGGCCGCCAGCTCGGCGTCGCGCGTGCCGGGAACCGCGGTGTTCATGACCTCGACCGCGGATGGCGTACCGCACGCGCTGCTCCACAACCTCAAGCACAACAAGGTGCTGCACGAGCGCGTCATCCTGCTTACCGTGAAGATCGTCGGCCAGCCCTATTGGCCTGCGCACGACCGTGCGGTGCGCGAGGAGCTTGGCGACGGCTTCCACCGGCTCGTGCTGCGCTACGGCTTCATGGAGGACGCCGACGTGCCCGCGGCACTGCGCCAGGTCCATAATTGCGGTGCGGACTTCAAGATGATGGACACCAGCTTCTTCCTGTCGCGCCAGACGCTGCTCGCGTCGGACAAGCCCGGCATGATGATCTGGCGCGAAAAGCTGTTCGCGTGGATGCTGCGCAATGCGGAAAGCGCGATGGAGTTCTTCCGCCTGCCGACCAACCGCGTCGTGGAGTTGGGTAGCCAGGTCGAGATTTGATGCGTCGTTCGACTCAAACCCCCGATTGGTTCTGTGCGCCTCTTTCCTGGACGATTACTCCCCCCCGGCGAAGGCCGGGGTCCAATTGGAGAGGTCATCGTAACGGAGCGCGACGCTCGTCATCGACGTCCCCCAATTGGACCCCGGCCTTCGCCGGGGGGGTTTTTCTATGACTACGGGCCCTACCGAAGTAGCCCCGATCATCGTCACCGCCTTGTTCGGCCGCCAAGACACCGCGTTCTTCGATGCCATGCGGCGCGAGCATTTTCCGCCCGAGCGCAACCAGCTCGACGCGCACCTGACGCTGTTCCACCACCTGCCGCCCTCGGGCCTCGACGAGCTCAAGCACCGGCTCAACCAGGAAACGCGCGGCATTCGTGCTCCACAGGCGCGTGTGGGCGGCCTGATGTCGCTAGGGCGGGGTGTCGCCTACCGGATCGAGTCCCCAGAACTGGTTGGTATCCGTGCGCGCCTTGCCGACGCGTTCACCGGCATGCTCACCCCGCAGGACGCCGGCGGGTGGCGGCCTCACGTCACCATCCAGAACAAGGTCAGCCCGCAGGTCGCCAAGCTTCTGCTCGGCAATCTGCAGCGCGATTTCGCGCCGAAGGACGTCGAAATCGCCGGTCTGGGCGCGTGGTGGTATCGCGGCGGACCATGGGAAGCGATTTCCCGGCACATGTTCGCTTGACCGCCTCGAAACCGCTTCCTATAGGCCGCGCCTCGCAGGGAAGAACGCTTCCCTGACGGACGGTACGGCGAAGTAGCTCAGTTGGTTAGAGCACGGGAATCATAATCCTGGGGTCGGGGGTTCAAGTCCCTCCTTCGCTACCATTTTAGACCTAGCGCACGGCGCTCGTGGTCCAGCTCCCGCGACATACGCAAGCGATCACCAAGTGCGGGAAACTCGTCTTCGCAATCGCAAAATGCCGTTCTATTGCCTTGGGTTAATGGTCGTCGCGCTGTGTATTCGGTGTTCGCTTCGGTCCGGCCTTACGGGAGAGACGAGCATGCGTGACAAACGCCCTGATGGGATCGCCGATTATACGGGTCCGGCTGGCGGCTGGGGCGCGCTGAAGGCGGTTGCCGTCTCGCTCAAGGCGCAGCAGATCGTCGTGCGCGGCGGTCAGACGTTGCTCAAGTCGAACCAGCCCGACGGCTTCGATTGCCCGAGCTGTGCATGGCCCGACCCGAAACATACCTCCTCGTTCGAATTCTGCGAGAACGGCGCCAAGGCTGTCGCGTGGGAGTCTACCGCCAAGACGATCGGCGCCGATTTCTTCGCCGCGCACAGCGTGTCCGACATCTGGAAGCAGAGCGATCACTGGATCGAGGACCAGGGCCGCGTCACCGAGCCGCTACGCTACAACGCCGCCACCGATCACTATGAAGTCGTGAGCTGGGCGGATGCGATGCGCGAGATCGGCGCTGGCCTCGCCGCCGTTCCCGATCCGAACCAGGCCGAATTTTACACCTCGGGCCGCTGCTCGAACGAGGCGGCGTTCCTGTTCCAGCTGTTCGTGCGGCTCTACGGCACCAACAACTTTCCCGACTGCTCGAACATGTGCCACGAGGCGACCTCGGTCGGGTTGCCGAAGTCGATCGGCATCGGCAAGGGCACCGTCAGCCTCGAGGATTTCGACCACGCCGACCTGATCCTGTCGATCGGCCACAACCCCGGCACCAACCATCCGCGGATGATGGCGACTTTACGCGAAGTGTCGAAGCGCGGTGGCAAGATCATCGTCTTCAACCCGCTCAAGGAACGCTCGCTCGAACGTTTCGAATCGCCGCAGTCGGTGGTCGAGATGGCGACGATGTCGGCCACCCCGATCGCCAGCAGCTATTACCAGGTGAAGGTCGGCGGCGATGCGGCTGCGCTGAAGGGCATCGCCAAGGCGCTCGTCGCACTCGACGAGGCTGCCAAGGTGTCCGGTGGCGAGCGCGCGCTCGATCACGCATTCATCGCCGAGCATACCGCGGGCCTCGACGACTATATCGCCGATCTCGCGACGACCGAATGGGCGGATATCGAGCGCTCCAGCGGGCTCTCGCGCACCGATTTGGAGGAAGTCGCGCTCGCCTATTCGAAGTCGAAGTCCACGATCTGCTGCTACGGCATGGGCGTCACGCAGCATCGCACCGGCACGACCAACGTCCAGCAGATCGCGAATCTGCTTCTCCTGCGTGGCAACATGGGCCGCCCCGGCGCGGGCATCTGCCCCTTGCGTGGTCACAGCAACGTCCAGGGCGACCGCACCGTCGGCATCACCGAGCGCCCGATGCCCTTGCTACTCGACAACATGCGCGACGTATTCGGGTTCGAGCCGCCCCGCGAGCACGGCCACTCGGTGGTCGAGAGCATCGCCGCGATGCGCGACGGCCACGCCAAGGCGATCGTCTGCCTCGGCGGCAACCTCGCGATCGCCTCATCCGATCCGCAGGCTTGCGCGGAAGGGTTCCGCAACCTGGATCTCGCGGTCCACATCACCACCAAGCTCAACCGAACGCAGTTGCTGATGGCGAAGGCGACGTACGTCCTGCCGTGCCTCGGCCGGACCGAACTCGACATGCAGGCGACCGGCCAGCAGTCGGTGACGGTCGAGGATTCGATGTCGATGGTCCACGCCTCGCGCGGCTTCCTGATGCCGCCGGGCGACAACGTGAAGTCGGAGATCTGGATCGTCGGCGAGATCGCCAAGGCGACCTTTGCTGCCAAGGGCCGCGCGCCGATCGAGATCGACTGGGATGCGTATGTCGGCGACTACAGCCTGATTCGCAACAAGATCGAGGCGGTGTTCCCAGCGTTCGCCGACTACAACGCACGTATCCGCAAGCCGGGCGGCTTTCACCTGCCGAACTCGGCAGCGATGCGCGAGTGGAAGACGGACAGCGGTAAGGCGAACTTCATCGTCGCCAAGGGCGTCGAGGAGGACGAGAGCGCAGGCGATCCGACCGTGCTGCGGCTCACCACGCTGCGCGCGCACGATCAGTACAACACCACCGTCTACAGCCTCGACGATCGCTATCGTGGCGTGTTCGGGCGCCGCGACATCCTGTTCATGAACGAGCGCGACATGGCGCGGCTCGGGCACAAGGAGGGCGACGTCGTCGACATCGCCACCGCGCTCCAGTTCGCCCGGCCCGACCGCGTCGTGCAGAAGCTGATGCTGGTCCGCTACGCGCTGCCCGATGGCTGCGTCGCCTCCTACTACCCCGAAACGCAGCCGTTGATTGCGCTCGAGGATCACGATCCGCAGAGCTTCACCCCTTCCTACAAATCCATCCCGGTGACCGTCCGTCCCGCCGCTGCCGACATGGGTTCGGATCGCGGCGTGGTGCGCGCGGGGATCGTCGGGCACGAGAGTAAAGTACACGCATGAGCACCGGCTATTCGTCGACGATCGACACCTACGCGACCCTCGCGGCGACCAAGGCGGAGGCGTTGCGGCGTTCTCCCGCGGGGTTCTTCGCGGGCGCGATCCTCGCGGGCACGTATATCGGCATCGCGATGATCCTCGCGCTCAGCACGGGTTCGGGGCTCGAACCCGGCGTGCGTCCGCTGGTGATGGGCGCGACCTTTGGGCTCGGGCTGATCCTGACCGTGTTCGCAGGCGCCGAGCTGTTCACCGGCTATGTGATGTATCTCGGCTTCGGCCTCGCGCGCCGGACGATCACGATCGGAGACGCGCTCAAGCTCGCCAGCGTCGTGTGGATTGGTAACTTGGTCGGCGGCGTTGTGCTGTCGGTGGTGTTCGCGGCAGGCGGCGGCGGGGCGATCTTCGCCAACGCCGATACGATGTTCCACGCGTACGTCCTGCACAAGGTATCGGTCGACGCGACCGCGCTGATGGCCCGCGCGATTCTGTGCAACTGGCTCGTCTGCCTCGCGATCTGGACCGCGGCGCGAATGACCGGCGACACCGCCAAGTGCATTGCGATGGCCTGGATCCTGCTCGCGTTCGTCGCCGCCGGGTTCGAGCATTCGGTCGCCAACATGACTGCGCTGACGCTCGGCCTGCTGGTGCCCAACTCGTCGATCGACCTCGCCGGCATGATCCGCAACCTTGCGATCGTCACCGTCGGCAACACGATCGGTGCCTTGGTCTTCGTCGTCGGCGGCTATCTGGTCGCGTCGAAGACGGACGCGGTACAGGCCGCCAAGTAACGGCGGTTTCGCGTAGCAGCAGCGGCTCTGCTGCTACGCGAACACGTCCCACGGATCGTTGACGACTAGGATCGCGTCGCTGCGGGCGAGCGCGAGCAGCGTCAGGCCGTGCCCGCGCGCATGATCGATTGCCAGGCTGGTCGGTGCGGATATGCCCACAAGCATCGGCGCACCGGCGATCAGCGCCTTGTCGACCATCTCGAAACTGATCCGCGACGTGACGAGGATGAAGCCGTCGATCGGCTGCCCCTTGATCGCGATGCCGCCGACGAGCTTGTCCAGCGCATTGTGACGGCCGACGTCTTCGTACGCCGAAACGATCCGACCCTCGCGATCACACGCGGCAGCGGCGTGGATCGCGCCCGTAGCCGCGTTCAGAGGCTGGTGAGCGCGCAGGCCACCAAGAGCGGCAAACAGCGCGTCGACAGGCGTGTCGGGCTTTGGCGGCGTCCTTGAGACCGGTTTGCGGAGCTGTTCGAGCCCGGAGATCCCGCACAGCCCACAACTCGTGTCGCTGGTCCGGTGGCGGACACGGTCGTGGATGCGGCCCTTGCAACGATCGGACAGCCCTACACGGACGATCCAGCCCGCCTCTGCCTCGAAGATATCGATGTCGCGCACGTCGTCGGCGCTGTCGGCGAGGCGCTCGGTCAACAGGAAGCCGGTCGAGAATTCCTCCAGGTTGGCGGGCGTCATCATCATCACCGCATAACCAAGCCCGTCGATCTCGATCGCGACGGGCACTTCGATCGCGATGGCGCGCTCACCCGCGGTAATCGAATCAGGCCGCAGGATCTTGATCGCTTGCGTGTGCGACGTGGTCATAGGGTCTTAAGGTCCTGCGGCGTGTTGACGTTCGGGATAGGCGCACCCGCCGGGATCGGGATAGCCCCGATCGCCTCCGCCCAACCGCGCACGGATCGCCGCGGCACGGTCTCGATATGGGTCAGCAAATTGCCGAGCAAACCCGTCTCCCAATGCCCGAGCACCGGGGCGTCGGGGCAATAGGCGGAGGCACGTCGGGACAGCGCCGTCAGCAACCCGTCCGGCAACCACGGCATATCGCACGCGATCGTGACCACTGACGTGAAGCCGCGCGAGGCCGCATAACCGAGCGCGCCGGCGATGCCCCCCAATGGCCCGATATCCGCCCTCGGCAGGTCAGGGATCGCGCCGTCACGTCCCGCGATTACCGCGGTCGCGACATGAGGCAACAGCAGCGCCCGCGCATGCTCGGCCAGCACGCGCCCGTCCAACACCGCCATCGCCTTGTCGGACCCGAAGCGCGACGACCGCCCGCCCGCCAGTACGACGCCGAGAATACGCTGCTCGGTCAGCGCGTCTTCTCGATCCGCACCGGCACGGATTTCGCTGCCGGAACATGGCTTTCGCGGGCATGGTGAGCAACCGGTATGAGCAGATTGCACTCGGGGTAATACGCGCCGAGGCAACCCTCGGGAATCGCATATTCGACCACGCGCAGCTTGTTCAGGCGGCGATCCGAATTGTCGCCCGCGTCGCCGACCAGATCGACGTCGTCGCCATCGGTGATCCCCATCCGGATCATGTCGCTGCGGTTCATGAAGACGATGTCGCGCGTGCCCTTCACGCCGCGGAAGCGGTCGTGATAGCCATAGACGGTCGTGTTGAACTGGTCGTTCGACCGCAGAGTCATCAGTCGGAAACGGCCCTCCGCCTCCTCGAACCCGGTCACGTTCAGCGCCTGCGGGACGTTGATCTCCGCCTTGCCGCTCTTCGTCTTCCACTCGCGGTGCGCCGCCGGCACGCCCTTCCAGAACCCGCCGGGCGTGAACATCTGGTCGTTGAAGTTCTTGAACAGGTCCGGATACGTCACTTCGATCGCATCGCGGACGCGTGCGTAATCACGCACCCACGCATCCCAATCGAGCTTCGGATTGGGCGCGAGCGTCGCTTTGGCGATTCCCGCGACGATTGCAGGCTCGGACAGCAACGTCTCGGAAGCCGGCGTCGCCTTGCCCTTCGACCCGTAGATCTGGCTGAACGAATCCTCGATCGACACGCTTTGCGGACCGGTGCCCTGCATGTCGGTCTCGATCCGACCGAGGCAGGGGAGCAAATACGACGTCTCGCCAGGCAGCAGGTGCGAGCGGTTGAGCTTGGTCGCGATATGCACCGTCAGGTCCAGTGCGCGCCATTTCGGCTCCATCCGCGCATGATCCGGGATCGCGCGGACGAAATTGCCGCCAAGCCCGACGAACGCCTGTGCGCTGCCGTCGAGTACCGCCTCGCACGCCTCGACCGTATCCCAACCCTTCTCGCGCGGCGGCTCGAAGCCGTATTGCTCGGCGAGTTTGTCGAGCGGCGCGAGTTCGGGCTTCTCGGTGATGCCCACGGTGCGCTGGCCCTGCACGTTCGAATGACCACGGACCGGCCCCATGCCCGCGCCGGGCTTGCCGATGTTGCCGCGGAGCAGCATCAGATTGACGACCATGTGGACGTTGTCGATCCCGCCGACGTGCTGCGTCAGCCCCATGCCATACACCGCGATGACCGCCTTCGACTTGGCATAGACCTTCGCCGCCGCCTCGATCTCGGTGCGGGGCAGGCCGCTCTCATGCTCGATCGTCGCCCACTCGGTCGCGCGCGCGACATCGGCGAACGCCTCGAACCCTGTCGTGTGCTCGGCGAGAAACGCGTGGTCGAGCACCGGCAGGCCATTGATCCGCTTGGCGTTGTCGTCGGCTTCGATCAGGTATTTGCACATCCCCATGATCGCGCCGACGTCGCCGCCGGTCTTGAGCTGGTGATATTGCGAGGCGATCGGCGTCGACTTGCCCGTCACCATCTCCAGGGGGTTCTGCGGATCCTGGAATTTCTCGAGCCCGCGCTCCTTGAGCGGGTTGAACACGACGATCTCGACCCCGCGCTTTGCACAGTCACGCAACGGATGCAGGAATCGCGGGCTGTTCACGCCAGGGTTCTGCCCGAAGTAGAAGATCGCGTCGCACTTCTCATAGTCCGACAGGTGGATCGTGCCGACCGCGGAACCGATCGCCGACTTGAGCCCGACCGAGGTTGTCTCGTGGCACATGTTCGAGCTGTCGGGCAGGTTCTGGCTGCCATACATCCGCGCGAGCAGGCTATACATGTACGACGTCTCGAGGCTCGCGCGACCCGACGCGTAGAAGATCACCTTGGTCGGATCATACGTCTTCAGCTTGGCGCCAATACCCGCGAACGCCTCATCCCAGCTGCATGCCGCATACTTGTCGGTCGCGGCATCATATTTCAGCGGATGCGTGAGCCGCCCGGCCTGTTCGAGATCGTAATCCTTCCAACCGATCAGCTCGCTGACCGCATGCTGCTCGAAGAACGCCGGCGTCACCCGGAACGAGGTCAGCTCCCACGCTGTTGCCTTCGCGCCATTCTCGCAGAACTCAGCAACATGCGGATGCGCAGGCTTGCCCCATGCGCAACTCACGCACGCGAAGCCATCCGGCTTGTTCTGCCGGGCCAGTTCGCGGATCACTTCCGGCCCGACCTTCTCGCGCGCCGAGATTTCGACGAGCGACTTCATCGAGCCCCAGCCGCCTGCTGGTGCGGTGTAATCCTCGATCTCTACGGTCCGGTCGTCGCTCATGCTCATCTCCGCTTTTATTGTCCAACGCAGTGGCAAAGCTTTCGATGCAGGCACCACAGATTTACCGACGGTTCAAATCCGACCGCGCATCCCCTAGATGCAGTCTCGAATCTCCAAGGAACTGCAATGACTACCCATACCACACGCATGCTTATCCTCGGCTCGGGCCCCGCCGGGCTATCCGCCGCGATCTATGGCGCGCGTGCCGGGATGGCGCCGATCGTCGTGCAGGGCATCCAGCCCGGCGGCCAGCTGACAACCACCACCGACGTCGAGAATTACCCCGGCTTCAAGGACGTGATTCAGGGGCCGTGGCTGATGGAGCAAATGCAGGCACAGGCCGAGCATGTCGGCACGCGGATGATGTGGGACACGATCGTGCAGGTCGACCTGACCAGCCGCCCGTTCCGCCTGATCGGCGACAGCGGCGACGTGTACGAGGGCGACACGCTGGTGATCGCGACCGGCGCACAGGCCAAGTGGCTCGGCATCGACAGCGAGGAGCCGATGAAGGGCAAGGGCGTCAGCGCCTGCGCGACCTGCGACGGATTCTTCTATCGCGGCAAGAAGGTCGCCGTCATCGGCGGCGGCAATACCGCGGTCGAGGAGGCTCTGTACCTGACCAACCACTCGCCCGACGTGACGCTGATCCACCGCCGCGATTCGCTGCGGTCGGAGAAGATCCTCCAGGAACGCCTTTTCGCGCACAAGGGCGTGACGGTGCTCTGGAACAAGGAGGTTCGCGAGTTCGTCGACGGCGGCGGCAACGCAGGGCTGGTCGCGCTTGAGCTGGAGGACACAGTGACCGGCGAGCGCTCGCGGCTCGCGGTCGATGGCGGGTTCGTGGCGATCGGGCATCATCCGGCGACCGAGCTGTTCCGCGGCCATATCGACCTCGATTCGGACGGGTATATCTCGGTCGAGACGGGTTCGACGCGGACTAGCGTCGAGGGCGTGTTCGCGTGTGGCGACGTCGCGGACAAGGTGTACCGGCAGGCCGTGACGGCGGCCGGGACGGGCTGCATGGCGGCGCTGGATGCCGAGCGGTTCTTAGCGGCGGCCGAGTTTGCAGAGTTGGCCGAAGCCGCGGAATAACGCTCGCGGCCTTCGTCATCGTCATCCTGACGACAGTCGATACCAAGGTTCCAAACGATAGCGGTTATGGCTCTGGTCCTGCGTTCATAAGGACCAGAGCAGCTACTTCTGCGCCATCACGTCAACAATCGCGGCGTGGAGCGCTGCGGCGTTCTCCGCCCCGGCAAAACTATGTGACGCCGTGTCGAACCGCTTCACTTTCGCGCCACCGCGATACCGGGCGGCAAAGGCTATCGCGGTCGCGTCGCCCGTCGCGAGGACGATGGCGGCGTCGTCGTGCCAGCCGTCAAGCGCGGTCAAGACGTTGGTCGCTAGTGAAGCACGCTCTTCAGTCTTGGCGGTCACAACCCTTTTTAAGCCTCTGAGAAGCTTGGTAACGCTGACCTTTCCTTTCAGCGCGCGTCCCCAGGTTGCGGGGTCGCGAAGCGCGCTGTGATAGCGGGCCCGTATCGCGGCGGCGGGGAGGAGGTCGTCGATCGGTTGCACGACCCAGGGGTTGGCGACGATGATCCGGTCGATCCCTGCCGATCGTCCGAACAGCGCGAGCATGCTGGCCGCGTCGCAATTGCCGAAGCCGACCAATCGGGTGACACTAGGGGCCGCGCGGCGGAACGCGGTGGCGGCTGCGATCAGGTCAGGTTCGGCGCTGAGGAAGCCGTTATTGTCGCCCGTCGAATCGCCGACGCCGCGGCGGTCGTAACGGAATACGGGTGTGCCAGCGGCGGCCAATCGATGTGCCAGCATCGCCATGCCGCGATGTGCGCCGCTGCGGATTTCATTGCCGCCGGACACAATGAGCAATCCTGTAGACCCGTCCGCCTCGTCCAGCGTTGCGACGAGGCTTTCGCCGTCGCAGGGGAACGCGATCAGCGTTCGCACGATGCGATCCAGTGTGAGATGTCATCGGCAAGTATTTGAGCCAGTGTAGTATCATTGTCCGGCTCTGACCGGCGCCACAGAGGCGATGCAGCATATTTTACGTCTGCTTCGCGCGGGTCGGATTCGAGCCTGACAACGCGCAGGGGGCTCGCTCCAGCATAGGGTTTGGCGTCGTGGAGGTCGGCCAGCATTTCACGGGAGAGCGTGTTGCCTGCATATTCGGTTTCGCTGGCGGGAGCGGAGCGGGGGGTCGCTCGCGTGCGATCCAACTCGCGCAACAGATTCTCGCCTGATTGCGGAGACAGCTGCCAACGGCCGGAGAGGGCAGCGTCGATATCGAAGAGCGCGCCGCTTCTTATCGAAATGCCGTAAGTATTCCGGCCAAGTCGCTGAGCAAGCTCGGTATAGGCTGTCCGCTGGTCGCGGAGTCGCGCTTCGCCGGTGACGATGACGCTTTCGCCGGTGCCGGGGAGATCGGGAAGCACGCTGCCGATCCCATGATCCGCAAGTTCGCGTAAAATCGTGACGAGGAACTGACGGGTCCGGTTCGCTTCTTCGAACAGCGGGAGGGCTGCGATGACGATCGGGCCGGCATCGGGGCCGAACCGCAGCATCGCTTCGCGGCCGCCGCTCCAGTCATAGGTATCGAAGCGCAGGGCGGTCATCCCGGGTGAGGCTAGACCCCCCGTTAAAGCTAGACCAGTGCCTTGCTGGCAGCAAACTGGACGAGCGCGCCGAACGTCTCGAGCATCTCGCCGTCGATCTCGTCGTCCTCGATCAGGATGCCGAGCCGGTCTTCGAGCTCGGTCAGCACACTCGCCACCGCCATCGAATCGAGTTCTGGCAGCGCGCCGAACAGCGGTGTGTCGGCTGTGAACGCGGCGACACGGTCCGCGCTCAGACCGAGGATATCGGCGAGGACGGCGCGTACCGTCGTTTCGACTTGGGAAGTGCCTTCGAAGATCACGAGCATCGCCTGAACGGTTAGGAACCCGGCCCCGCTAGCGTGTGGGGGTGAATTCGGCAACGGGTTCGCGCTGAAGGGGGCTTGGCGCTATTAGGAGCGCATGATCGCGCTCCACCCCAAGCCGTGCCCTATCGACCACATCGCGCTGCGTGGTGCGCCGGACGCGATTGCGCTGGTCGACAAGGCGGGCGCGATAACCTTTGCCGAGCTCGAGGCCGGCGTCGGTGCGCTGGCGGGGTGGCTTGCTGGCCGGGGGCTGTCGGCGGGCGATCGCGTCGCCACGTGGCTGCCGAAGACGCGGGTGGCGTGCCTGATGCCGCTTGCGGCGGCGCGAGCGGGGCTGGTGCATGTCCCGGTAAACCCGCTTCTCCGGCGCGCGCAGGTCGCGCATATCCTTGGGGATAGCGGGGCACGGCTGCTGGTGACGCAGGGTGTACGGGCCGGGACGCTGAACGAAGGCGACGTTCCGGGCAGCTGTGCGATCGTCGACGAGATTGATCTTCCGCTCCTGTTCCCTCGCGAACGTGGGAGGGCAGGATTGCAGATTGCGATGCCTGGGACTCCTGGACCCCCGCCTTCGCGGGGGAACGGGGTTGGGTCCCACACCGGTTTTCCAATGGCGCCGTCCGATGCCGATCCCGACAGCCTTGCCGCGATCCTCTATACCTCTGGCTCTACTGGGCGGCCGAAGGGTGTGATGCTGAGCCATGCGAACCTATGGCTTGGGGCGATCTCCGTCGCGCATTATCTGAGGCTGGAGCCTGAAGATCGTGTGCTCGGCGTGTTGCCGCTGTCGTTCGACTATGGACAGAACCAGTTGTTCTCTACCTGGGCGGCCGGCGCGTCGGTGGCGCCGCTGGATTATCTGGTCCCGCGGGATGTCGTGAAGGCAGTCGAGCGAGTAGGCGCGACGACGCTCGCGGGCGTGCCGCCGCTATGGGTGCAGTTGCTGGAAGCGGAGTGGCCGGTGGAAACCGCCGCTCGGTTGAAGCGGCTGACCAACTCTGGGGGCGCGCTGACGGCGCGGCTGGTGCGGGGCCTGCGCGAGCGGTTCCCGGCGGCGGACGTGTACGCGATGTATGGGCTGACCGAGGCGTTCCGGTCGACCTATCTCGATCCCGCGCTGATCGATACGCATCCCGACGCGATGGGGCGGGCTATCCCGTTCGCCGAGGTTTCGGTGGTGAAGGCCGACGGCATGCGCGCTGCGCCGGGGGAGGCGGGGGAACTCGTGCATTCGGGGCCGCTCGTCGCGCAGGGCTATTGGCAGGATGCGGAGCGGACGAGGCAGCGGTTCCGCTTAGCGCCCGGTGGCAACGGCATGGCGGTCTGGTCGGGGGATACCGTCGTCGAGGGCGCGGACGGCTTGCTCCGATTCGTCGGCCGCGATGACGAGATGATCAAGAGCGCGGGCAACCGGATCAGTCCGCTGGAAGTCGAGGAGGCGGTGCTGGCGGGGGGCGAGGCGCGCGAGGCGGTCGCGGTCGGTGTGCCGGACGAGCGGCTGGGGCAGGCGATCGTGGTGATGCTGGCGGGGGATGCGGGTGAGGAAGCGGTCTTGCGGGCGCGATTGCGGACTGCTCTGCCGAGCTTCATGCAGCCGGGTGCGTATCTATGGCGGGACGAATTGCCGCGTAATGCCAATGGGAAGCTGGACAGGTCTAGCATTGCGTCGGAGGTAAAAGCTTGTTCTCCCGCGAAGGCGGGAGTCCAGTCTGGGCCCCCGCCTTCGCGGGGGAACACGGAAGGGAGCGCATCATGAAACCGATGGGTGCCCTTCCTCCTGAGTTCGCACAGCAAGATGGCCTGCTGGCGATCGGCGGTCGGACGGCCGCCAACTGGACTGCGCAGGCCGGCGACACGCCGCTGTTCGTCTACGACATGGAGATCGTCGCTGCCCGCATCGCGCGGTTTCGTGCGGCGATGCCGGCGATCGACCTCCATTACGCCATCAAGGCCAATCCGCACGCCGACCTGCTGACCGCGATTGCACCGTTGGTCGACGGGCTAGATGTCGCTTCCGCGGGCGAGCTCGAAAAGGCGCTGACCTTCAAACCCGCGCAGGCGATCAGCTTTGCCGGGCCTGGCAAGCGCGACGACGAACTCGTAGTCGCTATCTCGGCCGGCGCCACGCTCAACGTCGAATCAGAAGGCGAGGCGGCTCGGGCGTTCGCGATCGGCGAGCGGCTCGGGCAAACACCGCGGATGGCGGTGCGGGTGAACCCTGATATCGAGCTGCGCGGTTCGGGCATGCGGATGGGCGGGCGCGCGTCGCCGTTCGGGGTCGATGCGGTGCGCGCCGCGGCGCTCGTGAAGGCGATCGTCGCGGCGGGGGCGGACTGGCGCGGGTTCCATATCTACGCAGGCAGCCAGGCGCTCGATGCCGGCGCGATCGTCGAGACGCAGGCTGCGACGATCGCGCTTGCGGCGCGGCTGGCGGACGAGGCGGGCTGCGCCCCACCGCTCGTCAATCTCGGCGGCGGATTCGGCGTACCGTATTTCGCCGGCGACGTTGCGCTCGACGTCGAACGCGTAGGCGATGCGCTCGCCGAATCGCTCGCGGCGCGGCCGCAAACCCTTGCCGATACGCGGTTCGCGATCGAACTCGGGCGCTGGCTCGTTGCGGAGGCCGGCGTCTATCTGACCCGCGTCATCGACATCAAGCAAAGCCAGGGCGAGACGTTCGTCATCGTCGATGGCGGGCTCAACCACCAGCTCGCGGCCAGTGGCAATTTCGGCACCGTCGTTCGCCGCAACTACCCGATCGCGGTCGCCTCGCGGATGGGTGATCTCAGCACCGAACCGGTCACGGTCGTCGGCCCGCTCTGTACCCCGCTCGACCGGCTCGGTGACAAGGTCGCGCTCCCGTCGGTCGAGGTCGGCGACCTGATCGCCATCTTCATGGCTGGCGCGTATGGCGCCAGCGCCAGCCCCGCCGCATTTCTCGGGCATCCACCAGCCATCGAGATCGTTACTGGTCTATAAGCCCCGACTGCCAATGGCTTGGGTGTGCATGGTTACGGGGCGCTCCTAACGCTATCTTCACCTGTTCCTTGCATAGCCGAGGCTGAGTTTAGCCGATCGCCGGATGTCCGGCGGTGGGTGTGGCGCCAGGAGAAAAGTGCCCATGCGTTCCGGATCCGTTTCGAAGACAGTGCTGACCATCGGCCTTGCGGCGACCACGCTGGGTGCGTGCACGACCGCGCCGACGCGTCCGGAACTGCCGCCCGCGTCGTTCGTCGCGAAGCAGGAATTGCCGGGCGAGGAATACGTCATCGGGCCGCTCGATCAGCTCAGCATCTTCGTCTGGCGCAATCCGGAGCTGTCGTCGAAGGTCCAGGTACGTCCCGACGGCCGGATCACGACGCCGCTGATCAACGACATGCCCGCGGTGGGCAAGACGCCCGCCATGCTCAGCGACGACATCAAGAAGGCGCTCGGGGCGTATATCAAGGATCCGATCGTCTCGGTGATCGTCGAGAATTTCAGCGGCACCTACAGCCAGCAGGTCCGTATCGTCGGCGCGACCGAGAAGCCAGCGTCGATCCCGTACCGCGCCAACATGACTCTGCTCGACGCGATGATCGCCGTCGGCGGCCTGAGCCAATATGCGGCGGGCAACAAGGCGCGGCTGGTGCGCTACGATCGCGCAACCGGCAAGCAGACCGAGTTTGCGTTGCAGATCGGCAACCTGCTCAAAAAGGGTGATTCGTCGGCGAACGTCCAGCTCGCGCCGGGCGATGTGATCATCATCCCCGAATCGATGTTCTGAGGCGCAAGGGATGAACGGGATCTACGACGAGGTACGGATCGCGCTCCACGCGATATGGACGCGGCGCTGGCTGGCGCTGGCAGTGGCGTGGGGCGTGTGCGTGCTCGGCTGGCTGGTCGTGTCGCAGATCCCGAGCCGCTACGAATCGACCTCGCGCGTGTTCGTCCAGATGCAGACGATCCTGCCCGCGGGGATGGACGGCGTGCCGCAGAGCGTGCCGATGACCGTCGACACGATCCGCACCACGCTGATCTCCGCGGTGAACCTCGAAAAGGTCGTGCGCGGCACCGACCTGGCGAACACCGTGTCGAGCGACCGTGACGTCGCCGACCGGGTCGCGAGCCTGGCGCCGAACATCAAGATCGCGTCGCAGCAGGACAATGTCTTCCAGATCACGACGAGCGCCTCCAGTCCCAAGCTCGCACGCCAGATCACGCAGAAGCTGATCGACCTGTTCGTCGAGCAGAACCTCGCTGGCGACCGGTCGAAGACGACGCAGAGCCTGACTTTCCTCGACCAGCAGCTTGCCGCTCGGCAGAAGCAGCTTGCGGACGCCGAGGCGAAGCGTGCCGATTTCCAGAACCGGTATCTCGGCAGCCTGCCGGGTACGGGTTCGGTCAGCGACCGGATCAGCGCGGCGCGATCGCAGATGTCACAGGTCGACGGCGACCTCGCGGCGGCGCAATCGAGCCTGTCCGCGGTGCAGGGGCAGATGGCGGGAACGCCGGCCACCGTGGCGGGCGCGGGTGGCGTTGCCGGCGCCGCTGGCCCGGCGCGTGCGCGTCTCCAGGCGATCCAGGGCCAGCTCGCCGACGCGCGTGCGCGTGGCTATACCGAGAATCACCCCGACGTGGTGGCGCTCAAGAGCCAGCTCGCATCGGCGACGGCTGCGGCGCGGAACGAGCCTCTGTCGGGCGGCAGCGGCGCGGGAAGCGCCCAGAACCCGCTCTATGCGTCGCTTCAGTCGATGGTCGCGGATCGTGCGGCGACGGTCGCGTCGCTGCGGATACGGCGGAACCAGTTGCAGGGTGATCTCGATCTGCTGAACTCGAAGCTGACGGGCGATCCCGAGGTCGCAGCCGAGCAGGGCTCGATCGATCGCGACTATCAGGTGCTGAAGGACCAGTACGACGCCCTTTTGCGGCAGCGCGAGCAGACTGCCCTGGTCGGTCAGGCGCAGTCGCAGAGCGATCACGTCAAGTTCAGCGTGATCGATCCGCCGACGATGCCGAGCAAGCCCAGCGCGCCCAACCGGATGCTGCTGCTGACCGGCGTCCTGGTGGCGGGGCTGGCGGCGGGCATCGGTGCGGCGTTTGCCATGGGCCAGCTACGTGCGACGTTCTCGACCAGCAGCCGCCTGGAAAAGGTCGCGGGGATGCCGGTGATCGGCTCGATCGGCGAAGTCGTTACGCGCGTGCAATCGAACCATAGGCGGCGTAAGTTCAAGATGTTCCTGGGCGGTACGGCCGCGCTGGGCGCCGCGTATGTGCTGTTGCTGGGGGTCGAGATCCTCCAGCGCGGCCTGGCGGCCTGAAGGGTATGACCGTGACGAAACCAGATCGCGAACCCTCGCTGCTCGAGCGCGCAGCCAAGGTGTATGATTTCAACGCCCATGCGCGGGCTCGCAACATCGTGCCGCCGGCAGCCGCCGCTGCGGAGGAACCGGACGCTCCGGTGGTCGAGACGATTGTGGCTGTGCCCCAGGCCGGTACCGCGCCGGCGCTCGATTTCACGGACGCGACCTTCCTTGCGATCCCCGAGGAACTCCGCGCGCCGATCGGCGACGAATTCGCCGACGACGTCTATTATCCGCCAGAGTCCGACGACGCCACGCGGATCGACCGCGGCATGCTGGCCGCGAACGGGATGATCGTGCCCGGCGCGCCAGTGGGTCCTCTCGCCGAGGAATTTCGCCTGATCAAGCGCCAGTTGCTGATCGCCAGCACGCGGATCGCGGAGAGCGACAGCGGCGACAAGGCGCGCATGATCCTGGTGTGCTCGGCAAGACCCGAGGACGGCAAGACGTTCTGCGCGATCAACCTGGCGCTGTCGATCGCCGCCGAGCGCGATACCGAAGTGCTGCTGGTCGATGCCGACGTCGCCAAGCCCGATATCGTCAAGCAGCTCGGGATGACGGACAGCCCCGGCCTGCTCGATGCGCTGGGCGATTCGCGGATCGACGTCGAGGATCTCGTGATCCACACCGACGTGCCGCATCTGGCGATCCTGCCCGCCGGCACCAAGACCGCGATGGATACCGAACTGCTGGCCAGCGCGCGCACCAGAGCGGTGATCGCGCGCCTGCTTGCGGCCAATCCCCGCCGCATCATCATCATCGATTCGCCGCCCGCGCTGGCCGCCTCTGCAGCCTCCGTGCTGGCGATGCGCGTCGGGCAGGTGATGCTCGTCGTCCGCGCCGATCGCACGCCGGAGAGCGAACTGCGCGCCGCGGTCAACATTCTCGACGGGTGCGAGCATATCCAGCTCGTCCTCAATGCGGTGTCGTTCGTGCAGGGCGGCGCGCGTTTCGGCAGTTATTACGGTCAGGACAGCGCCCAATGATGCGCCTTTCAACTCGCAGCATCGCAGGTGCAGGCAGCGTGATGACGCTCGCCGCGCTGGCCGTGCCTGCGGTCGCGCAGGAAACGCGGCGGGTGACCATCACGCCGTATATCGAGGCGAGCCAGGTTCTCGACGCCGATCTCAACGGCGGTGACACGCTCACCTATACCAGCCTGGCAGCCGGGGTGGACGCGGCGATCGCGACGCCGCGGGTGGCGGGGCAGGTCAGCTATCGCTACGAACGCCGCTTCGCGTGGAACGACGATGTCGGTGACAACGACATTCATTCGGGCCTTGCGCGCGTCGACGCGAAGCTGAACCACAATTTCACGATCGAGGCGGGCGGCATCGCCACGCGTACTCGTTCGGACATTCGCGGCGCGGCGCCCGGCATACTCGTCGGCAACGACGACAATGTCTCGCAGGTCTATGCCGTCTATGCCGGTCCGAGCTTCACCAGCACCGCCGGCCCGGTCACGTTCAACGCCAATTACCGGCTCGGCTACACCAAGGTCGAGACGCCGACGTTCGCCGATACGAGCATCGGCGGCCAGCGGCTCGATTATTACGACGATTCGATCGGCCATACCGCGAATGCCAGCGCGACGGTCGCTCCCGGCATGATCGCGCCGTTCGGCGTGACGCTGAGCGGGGCCTACGACCGTGAAACCGCCAGTCAGCTCAAGCAGCGGTATGAAGGCTATTACGGCCGCGGCGACGTGCTCCAGCCAATCTCCCCGTATGTCGCGCTGACCGCGGGTGTCGGCTACGAAAAGATCGAGACGAGCCAGAAGGATGCGCTGGTCGATGCGACCGGTGCGCCGGTTCTCGACGACGATGGCCGGTTCGTGACCAACGCGGCGTCTCCGCGGCGGATCGCCTACCGCACCGATGGGATCTACTACGACGCCGGCGTCGTGTGGCGGCCGAACCGCCGCACCTCGGTCGAAGGGCACATCGGCAAGCGCTACGGCTCGCTCAGCTATACCGGTACCGCCACCTACCAGGCCTCGCAGTCGATCGGCCTGGCGGTCAACGTGTATGACGGCGTGCAGACGTTCGGTCGCCAGCTCCGCACCGGCCTCAGCAATCTCCCGACCAGCTTCGTCTCGGGCCAGCAGCAGGGCTTTGGCCAGCAGTTCAACGGTTGCGTGTTCGGCTCCAGCGGGGCGCAGCCGGGAGCGTGTCTCGACGACGTGTTCCAGTCGATCTCCACGTCGAGCTATCGCGCGCGCGGCATCGACGGCGTGCTCGTCGCGACTCGAGGGCGTTCGACCTGGGGGGCGGGCCTGGGCTATGCCAGCCGCAAGCTCTACGCACCGAGCCTCGCGCCGGGCGTCGTGGTCAGCGGTCTCGACGACCAGAGCTATTATGGGCAGCTTTTCTACGGGCGCGTGTTGACCGCGGTGTCGGGCGTCAACGCCAACCTGTTCGTTAATTACTATGATTCGGGCGTCGAGGATATCACCGGCGACACCAGCGTTTGGTCCTATGGCGGTACCGGCACCTATTATCGAAATTTCGGACGGCTCGGGACCACCGCGTCCGTCGGTCTCTACAGCTTCAAGGTCGGTGACCTCGACAGCGACTGGTCGGCGCAGGCGCTGATCGGTGCGCGGTACCAGTTCTGAAGGCGAGCAGCTTATGTACGACGAACATTACGGACTGACGGGTCGGCCCTTCCAGCTCACCCCCGATCCCAAATTCTGGTTCGAGACGGCCACGCATCGCAAGGCGATGGCGTATCTCGGCTATGGTCTGGCGCAAGGCGAGGGCTTCATCGTCATCACCGGCGATATCGGCGCGGGCAAGACGACGCTGGTCGGTCACTTGATGGACACGATCGATCACCAGCAGTTGAACGCGATCAAGCTCGTGTCGACCGCGATCGAGGCCGACGACCTGTTGCGGATCGTCGCCACCGAACTGCACGTCGATCCGTCGGGGCTGAGCAAGGCCGAACTGCTCACCGCGATCGAGCGCGGGCTGCACGCCGTCGCCCGGACCGGCAAGCGGACGCTGCTGATCGTCGACGAGGCGCAGGCTCTGCCGGTGGACGCTCTTGAGGAACTGCGGATGCTGTCCAATTTCCAGGCGGGCGGCCATGCGCTGTTGCAGATCGTCCTGCTCGGCCAACCCGAGTTCCGCGACCGCCTGCACGGCTCGGACCGGCTCGAACAGCTCCGGCAGCGGGTGATCGCGATCCACCATCTCGATCCGATGGAGGAGCATGAGGTTTCCGAATATCTCGCACATCGCCTGACGGTGGTCGGTTGGACGGGCAATCCTGACTTCACGGAAGATGCCTTCGCCGCGTTCTTCACCGGATCGGCTGGCGTGCCGCGTCGCCTGAACCAGCTGGCCGGACGCGTGATGCTGCATGCCGCCATCGACGATCTCAAGATCATCGACGGCGCCACGGTACGCGCGGTGCAGCGCGATCTCGAGGGCGACCTGCCGATGATCGCGAACGACAAGGGCAAGGGCGCGCCGGCGTTCGCCGCGACAGTTTCGACGCCGACGCCGCTGGCGGAACCACTGCGCACCGACCCCGCGATCGAGGACCGCATCGCCGAACTGGAAGCGCGCGTCGAGTTGCAGGACAAGGCGCTTCGTCGCGTACTGACGCTCCTGGTCGATTGGGTCGAAAGCGACGACGCCAAGCCGGAATACGCACCGATCCGCGGTGTGGCTGCCTGGCATGATGCCGCGTAGCATGCGCGTGCTCAATGGCATGTCGGTCGATGTCGAGGACTGGTTCCAGGTCGGCGCGTTCGAGAAGGTGATCGACAAGGCGGACTGGGATTCACTCCAGCCGCGGGTCGAGGCGAACACCGACGCGGTCCTCGCGCTGTTCGCCGAACACGACACGAAGGCGACGTTCTTTACGCTCGGCTGGGTCGCGCACCGCTATCCCGCGCTGATCCGCCGGATCGTCGATGCGGGGCACGAGATCGCCAGCCATGGCTGGGACCATCAGCGTGTCTTCACGATGACGCCGGACATGTTTCGTGCCGACCTCGTCCGTGCACGGACCGCGATCGAGGATGCGGCGGGCACCAAGGTTACGGGCTATCGTGCGCCGAGTTTCTCGATCGATCAGCGTACGCCCTGGGCGCATGTCGCGCTGGCAGAGGCGGGCTATGCCTATTCCTCCAGCGTCGCGCCGGTGAAGCACGACCACTATGGCTGGCTCGACGCGCCGCGCTACGGGTTCAAGCCGCTTGCCGACAGCGCGCTGATCGAGGTTCCGGTGACGGTGGCCAAGTTCGGCGAGCGCAAGCTGGCCACCGGCGGCGGGTTCTTCCGGTTGCTCCCCGCTGCGATCACGGACTTCGCGGTGCGGCAGGTCAATCGCGAAGATCGGCCGGCGATGTTCTACTTTCACCCGTGGGAGATCGATCCGTCGCAGCCGCGCGTGGCGGCGGCGCCGATGCGATCGAAGATCCGTCATTATTCGCGGCTCGGCGCGATGGCGGGTAAATTGCGCGGGTTGCTTGGTCGTCACGAATGGGGCCGCGTCGATGCGGTCGTCGCGCGCGAAGCGGCCCGACTGGCGTGACCGCACCGATGCCCGTCGGCGTGCGCGAGGCGGACCTTCGCGATGCGGGCGAGTGCGCGCGGATCACGGCGTTCGTCGACGCGACGGAGGGCGCGACGCCGTTTCACCTGCCGGCCTGGAGCCGTGCGGTGCAGGACGGATGCGGCCAGCGCGCGCGGTATCTCGTGTCCGAGACTGATGGCACGATCGTCGGCGTGCTGCCGCTGACCGAGATGCGCTCGCCGCTGTTCGGGCGTGCGCTGGTATCGACCGGGTTCGGCGTCGATGGCGGCGTGCTCGGCGATGCGGTCGAGCCGCTTGCCGCCGGCGCATGGAACCTTGCCCTGCGTACCGGGTGCCCTTCGGTCGAACTGCGTGGCGGCGTTGCGCCGAACGGCTGGGATAGTGACGACGGCAGTTATCTCGGTTTCGTGCGGGACCTGGCGGCGGACGACGATGCCGAACTGCTCGCTATCCCGCGCAAGCAGCGCGCCGAAGTCCGCCGTGCGCTTGGCTTCGACCTGGAGATCGTCACGGGCAACGACCGGAAACTGCTTGCCGAGCATTACCGGGTCTATGCGGAATCGGTCCGCAATCTCGGCACACCGGTGTTTCCGGCCAAGCTTTTTCGTAGCGTCGCCGGCGCGATGGATGCGGATGTTCTAACCGTCCGGCACGATGGTAGGGCGGTCGCCAGCGTCCTGAGCCTGTACTTCAACGGCACGGTGTATCCCTATTGGGGTGGCGGGACCGACGCCGCGCGTGGGCTTCGCGCCAATGACCGAATGTATTTCGCGCTGATGGCGCACGCCCGAGCGCGCGGCTGCACGCGGTTCGACTTCGGGCGTTCGAAGACGGGGACGGGCGCGGCGGCGTTCAAGAAGAACTGGGGCTTCACGCCCGAGCCGCGGCTTTACGCCAAGCGCAGCAGCGGCCCGGCGCGCGAGGTGAACCCGCTGAACCCCAAATACGCGCTGATGGTGCGGACGTGGAAGAAGCTCCCCTTGTGGGCGGCGAACGCAGCAGGGCCGTGGATTTCCCGAGGGCTGGGGTGAGCCTGCTCTTCCTGGCGCACCGCGTGCCGTTTCCGCCCGACCGCGGCGACAAGATCCGCAGCTTCCATATCCTCCAGTATCTCGCGCAGCGTACGCCGGTGCATCTGGTGGCGTTCGCCGACGACAAGGCGGACTTCGACCCGCCTGCGGTGTTCACCGACATGCTGGCGAGTTGCACGATCATTCCGCGCGCGAAGTCGCAGACGCGTGCTGCCGTCGAAGCGCTCGCCACGGGCAAGCCGGTATCGCTGACCGCGTTCGCGCATCCGGCGATGCAGGCCGCGGTCGATCGTGTCGTGCCGCAGGTCGGCGGCGTCTATTGTTTCTCGGGTCAGATGGCGCAGTATCTGCCGGCTGGCGGGCCGCCGGTCGTGATGGATTTCGTCGACATGGACTCCGCGAAGTTCGCGGGTTTCGCCGAGGACGCGCGCGGCCCGATGCGCTGGATGATGCGCCGCGAAGCGCGGTTGCTGGGAGCTTTCGAACGGGAGATCGCCGCGCGGGTCTCCGCCAGCCTGTTCGTCAGCGAGGCCGAAGCGGCACTGTTTCGCGACAGTGGTGCGCAAGGGCGGGTGCTCGCCGTTGAGAACGGCATCGATTCAGTAAAGTTCGATCCGACCGCGAGCTTCCTCAACCCAAGCCGCCACCCCGGCGGAGGCCGGGGCCCAATTGGTGAGGTCGCGGTAACGGCGCACAACCCGTCGTTATCGACGTCTCCCGATTGGACCCCGGCCT
This sequence comes from Sphingomonas sp. OK281, assembly GCF_900115295.1. Taxonomy (GTDB): domain Bacteria; phylum Pseudomonadota; class Alphaproteobacteria; order Sphingomonadales; family Sphingomonadaceae; genus Sphingomonas. The sequence continues at coordinate 537,803 of NZ_FOVZ01000001.1, forward strand.
TCGCCGGGGGGGAGCAGGAGGTTGGTCGGCCCGTTCTCGTCTTCACCGGCCAGATGGATTACCGACCCAACATCGACGCAGTGACCTGGTTCGCGCGCGACATCCTGCCGCTGATCCGCCGACACCGCCCCGTGCATTTCGCGATCGTCGGACGCGCGCCGACCTCGGCCGTGCAGGCGCTTGCGAGCGATGACGTCACCGTGACTGGCGCGGTTGACGACGTCCGCGGGTGGCTCGCCGCTGCGGAGGTTTGCGTCGCACCGCTCAAACTCGCGCGCGGAATCCAGAACAAGGTGCTCGAGGCGATGGCGATGGCGCGTCCCGTGGTCGCCTCCGCCGCCGCCGCCGAGGGCATCGACCACGCCGGTACGATCCGCGTCGCCGAGACCGCCGCGGCGTTCGCCGCCGAGGTGATCGCGCTGCTCGAAGCCCCTAAGGACGCGGCGCGTCTTGGCGAGACTGCCCGCGCGCAGGTCATCCGCCGCTATGGCTGGGCCGCACGTCTCGCACCGCTCGACGCGCTGCTCGGCCTGTCCGCATGACCGTCTGGCGCCGGCACGGTATCGCGCTGGCGGTCGCGTTCGTCCTGATCCTGCTGACCTTCCGCAGCGACGTGCGCGATCTCGTGGAGATCTGGTGGAACAGCACGACCTTCGGGCATTGCCTGTTCATCGGCCCGGTCGTCGCGTGGTTGGTCTGGCAGCGTCGTACGGAGCTTGGCCAGCTGACACCGACCGGCTGGTGGCCGGGCTTGGCGCTGATCGCGATCGGTGGGTTCGGCTGGCTGATGGGTGACGCCGCCTCGGTCGGTTTCGCGCGCCAGCTCGGGCTCGTGATGATGCTGCAAGGCGCGGTGGTCACGATCCTCGGTCCCAACGTGGCGCGCGGGCTGCTGTTTCCGCTCGCCTACGCATTCTTCCTCGTACCGTTCGGCGAAGGCCTCGAACCGCCGTTGCAGACCGTCACGGTCGCAATCGTGATGCCGCTGCTTCACCTTGTCGGCGTGCCGGCGGTGGTCGACGGCGTGCTGATCCATGCCGGTCGCTATTATTTCGAGGTCGCCGAAGCGTGTTCGGGCGCAAAGTTCGTCATCGCGATGGTAGCGTTCGGGGTGCTGGTCGCCAACCTCTGCTTCGTGTCGTGGAAGCGCCGCGCGGTGTTCCTCGTAGTGTCCGTCGTCGTGCCGGTCATCGCCAACGGCTTTCGCGCGTTCGGAACGATCTGGGCGGCGGACCTGACGTCGGTCGAGGCCGCGACCGGCCTCGACCATATCGTCTATGGCTGGGTATTCTTCGCGCTCGTCATGGCGGGCGTGCTGGCGATCGGCTGGCGCTGGTTCGACCGTGCGCCCGACGATCCCGCGTTCGATCTGGCAAAGCTTCAGGCGACACCCCGTCACCGCATCGACCTCCCGGTCGCTACCGCGCTCGCGCTTGCCACAGTCGCGGTCTTTCCGCTCTGGAGCGCTGCGATCGCGAGCCGGGCGCAAGTGTTGCCCGCGCATATCGACCTTCCCGTCATTGCCGGCTGGCACCGCGTTCCGGTCAGCACGCGCGCGCCCTGGATGCCCTATTACCCTGGCGCCGACCATTATCTGTTCGGTCGCTATGCCGACGCGTCGGGCGCGACCGTCGACATGAGCATCGCCATGTTCGGTAGCCAGCATGAGGGCAAGGAACTGATCGCCTTCGGCACCGGCGTCCTGCGGCAGGAGGACCGTTGGGTCCGGGTCGAGACCCTACCTTCGATTTCAGGCGGTTCGGCGATGCGCATCACTGCGCCGGGGCCCGTGGAGCGGATCGTCGCGACGTGGTACCGGGTCGGCGACGCGACCACGCAGGACGAGACGCTGGTGAAGATCGAGACGATGAAGGCGCGGCTGCTCGGCGGTCCGCAACGCGCGGTGGCGATCCACCTGTCCGTCGAGGGTGGCGATCCGCGTCCGATCGCGCGCTTTCTTGCCGCGCTCGGCCCGATCGCGCCGATTGCCGATCACGCCGCGGGGATGCGCTAGATGTGCGGGATTGCCGGGATCTTCCATCCGGGTACGCCCAAGCCGGTCGACCCCAACCGCGTCCACGCGATGATCGCCGCATTGGCGCATCGCGGGCCCGACGGCGACGGCATCTGGACCGCGCCGGGCGTTGGTCTCGGCCACCGCCGGCTGTCGATCATCGACCTCGAAGGCTCGCCGCAGCCGATGTCGGACGGCTCGCTGACGATCACCTACAATGGCGAAGTGTATAATTTCGCCGAGTTGCGCGACGAACTGATCGCAAAGGGCGCGATCTTCCGTACCGCGGGCGATACCGAAGTGCTGCTCCACGCGTGGCGCGCGTGGGGGCCGTCGATGCTCGACCGGCTGAACGGCATGTTCGCGTTCGGGATCCACGATTCCGCCGCGCACACGCTGTTCCTCGCGCGCGACCGGATGGGCGTGAAACCGCTATATTATGTCGAACTCGCGGACGGTTCGCTCGCCTTCGCCTCGGAACTGAAGGGTTTGCTTGCGCACCCGCAACTCCGGCGCGTGCCCAATCTCCACGCCGTCGAGGATTACCTGGCGCTGGGCTACGTCCCCGACGATTCCTGTATGGTCGCTGGCGTGAAGAAGCTGGCGGCGGGGCATTTCCTGCTGGTCGAGCGTGGCCGTGCGGTGCCGCAACCGCGCAAATGGTGGGACATCGATTTCTCCAACCGCGCGACCGGGTCCGCCAAGGCGCTCGGCGAGGAACTGGTCGACCGGATGCGCGCGGGCGTGCGCTCGCGGATGGTCGCCGACGTGCCGCTCGGCGCGTTCCTGTCGGGCGGGGTAGACAGCTCGGCGGTCGTCGCGCTGATGGCCGAGGCGAGCCCCAAGGCGGTCCGTACCTGCACGATCGGATTCGACGAAGCGGGGCACGACGAGCGCGGGTTTGCAACCAGTGTCGCGCGCCGATTCGCCACCGATCACCGCGAGCGCGTCGTCCAGTCGGGCGACGTCTCGCTGATCGACACCCTCGTCGCGAGCTTCGACGAACCCTTCGCCGACGCGTCCGCGCTGGCGACGTACCAGGTCTGCGCGCTGGCCCGCGAAAGCGTCACCGTCGCGCTGTCGGGCGACGGCGCGGACGAAGCATTGGCCGGCTATCGTCGCTACAAGTTCCAGTCGGTGGAAGAGCGCGTTCGCGGCCTGCTTCCGGCACATCTGCGCGCGGACGTGTTCGGCGCACTGGGCCGTTGGTATCCGAAGGCCGACTGGGCACCACGTCCGCTGCGCGCGAAGTCGACGTTGCTCGCGCTCGCGCAGGGCGGGGGGGAGGCGTATGCGCGATCGGTCGGCGTCACCACGCCCGAGGTACGCGCGCATCTCTTCGCGCCGAGTGCGCGCGCTGCACTCGGTGGCTATCGCGCTGAGGATCGCTATGTCGCGACGATGGCGAACGCGCCGGCGCGCGACGCGATCGACCGTGCGCAATATGCGGACATCAAGCACTGGCTTCCCGGCGACATCCTGACCAAGGTCGATCGGACCAGCATGGCGGTCGGGCTGGAAGCGCGCGAGCCGTTGCTCGATCATCGCCTGATCGAGTTCTGCGCGACGCTGCCGGCGAACATGCGGTTGCGGCACGGCGAGGGCAAATGGCTGATGAAGAAGGCGATGGAGCCGTATCTGCCGCGCGAGATCCTCTATCGGCAGAAGATGGGCTTCGTGACGCCGATCAGCGCGTGGTTCCGCGAGGCGCTTGCGGGGGAGGCCTCCGCGCTGGCGAAGTCTCGTACGCTCGGTGAGACGGGGTGGTTCGACATGCCCACGATCGCGCGGATCGCCGACGAACACCGGATGGGCCGGGTCGAGCACGGCCGGACCTTGTGGCAGTTCGTGATGCTGGAGCGCTCGATGAAGCGGATGTTCGGGTAGCTCCTGATCCTCCCCCGCCAGGGGGAGGTGGCGCGAAGCGACGGAGGGGGAGGACATGGAACCAGCGTTTCGCGTGCCTCCCCCTCCGTCTGGCGAGTGCCAGCCACCCCCCCTTGCGGGAGAGGATTTAGCCTTAGAACAACCCTTCGATCAGGCCGTCGTTAGTGAGCCGGATCGCTTCTGCCGCCGGTACGCGCGGGAGGCCCGGCATCGTCATGATCTCGCCGCAGATTGCCACCACGAACCCGGCGCCTGCCGCGAGGCGTACTTCACGTACCGGTACGATATGCCCGGTCGGCGCACCGAGCAGCGCGGGATCGGTCGAGAAGCTGTACTGCGTCTTGGCGAGGCAGACGGGGAGGTGGCCATAGCCCGCATCCTGCCAGCGCTTGAGTTGCGCCAGCACGCTCGGCTCGGCGACCGCGTGTTCTGCGCGGTAGATGCGGCGGGCTACGGTGTCGATCTTGTCGAACAACGACAGTTCGTCGCCATAGATCGGTGCGAAGCCGCCACCATGTGTCTCGCAGATCTCGGCGACCGCGTCGGCCAGTTCGACCGCGCCCGCGCCGCCCTCGGCCCAATGCCGGCAGAGGATCGCGCGCGAACCGTGCTGCGCGGCGGCCTCCACGATAGCTGCAATTTCCGCGTCGCTGTCGGTGTAGAAATGGTTGATCGCGACGATCGCGGGGACGCCGAACTGGCGAATGTTCTCGATGTGACGGACGAGGTTGACCGCACCCTTGCGGACCGCCTCGACATTCTCGTGCGCAAGATCGGCCTTGGCGACGCCGCCGTTCATCTTGAGTGCGCGGGCGGTGGCGACGATCACGACGGCGTCGGGGGAGAGCCCCGCCTGGCGGCACTTGATGTCAAAGAACTTCTCCGCGCCGAGGTCCGCACCGAAGCCGGCTTCGGTGACCACGTAGTCGCCGAGCGACAGGGCGGCGCGTGTGGCGATCACCGAGTTGCAGCCATGCGCGATGTTGGCGAACGGGCCGCCGTGCAGGAACGCGGGCGTGCCTTCCAGCGACTGGACGAGGTTGGGGTTGATCGCCTCCGCCAGCAGCACCGCCATCGCGCCATCGGCCTTGAGGTCGCGCGCGGTGATCGGTTGGCGGTCGCGGGTATACGCGACGACGATATCGCCGAGCCTACGCTCCATGTCGGCGAGGTCGTTGGCAAGACAGAGGATCGCCATCACTTCGGAGGCGACGGTGATGTCGAAGCCCGATTCGCGCGGATAGCCGTTGGCGACGCCGCCGATCGACTGGACGATGTCACGAAGCGCGCGGTCGTTCATGTCAAGCACGCGGCGCCAGACCACGCGGCGGACGTCGATCTGGAGCGCGTTGCCCCAATGGATGTGGTTGTCGATCATCGCTGCGAGCAGGTTGTGCGCGGCGGTGATCGCGTGGAAATCGCCGGTGAAATGAAGGTTGATATCCTCCATCGGCGCGACCTGCGCACGACCGCCACCCGTCGCGCCGCCCTTGGTGCCGAAACACGGCCCGAGCGAGGGTTCGCGCAATGCCAGCACCGCGTTCCGTCCGGTATGGCGCAATGCATCGGCGAGGCCGATCGAGGTGGTGGTCTTGCCTTCGCCAGCCGGAGTCGGGTTGATCGCGGTGACTAGGATCAGGCGTCCGCCCTTGCCCTTCTCGCGCGTTTGAAGCCAGTCGAGCGAAATCTTCGCCTTGAACCGTCCATAGGGCTCGATCGCCGTATCCGGAATGCCGAGGCTGTCGGCGATGGCGGCGATGGGGCGCAGGGCGACGCTGCGGGCGATGGCGATATCGGTATCCATCTCGAACGCCTAGCCGTGGAACGATGCGCTTTCCAGCCGATCACAAATAACCCGGCATGACCCTGTCACTTTGTTGACAGATCGACAGAGAACTTGCCGCCGCGATGACAGCGATACCTGCTTTCCCAGCGTTAATCGTCGGGATGTCCTGTCAACAACCGTACACGACGATCAACGCAGCAGCGAAGGATCGCCCGTGACCTACCAGACGCACATCGCCCAGTTGACCAACCTCATCGCCGACCAGAACGGCACCTGGGACGCGATCTCGCCCGAATCGGTTGCGCGGATGCGGCTCCAGAACCGGTTCACCACCGGGCTCGACATCGCGCGCTACACCGCGGCAATCATGCGGAAGGACATGGCGGCCTATGACGCCGATCCGACGAACTACACGCAGTCGCTGGGGTGCTGGCACGGGTTCATCGCGCAGCAGAAGATGATCAGCATCAAGAAGCATTTCGGCACGACCGACCGCCGGTATCTGTATCTTTCGGGCTGGATGGTTGCGGCGATGCGGAGCGAATTCGGCCCGCTGCCTGACCAGTCGATGCACGAGAAGACCAGCGTGCCTGCGCTTATCGAGGAGCTCTACACCTTTCTCCGTCAGGCCGATGCACGCGAGCTCGGCATGATGTTCCGCGACGTCGATGCCGCGCGCGCCGCGGGCAACGCGATCGAGGAGCAGCGCCTGCTGAACGCGATCGAGAACCACCAGACGCACGTCGTGCCGATCATCGCCGATATCGATGCGGGCTTCGGCAATGCGGAAGCGACCTACCTGCTCGCGCGGAAGATGATCGAGGCGGGGGCCTGCGCGCTCCAGATCGAGAACCAGGTCAGCGACGAGAAGCAGTGCGGTCACCAGGACGGCAAGGTCACCGTGCCGCACGAGGACTTCCTCGCGAAGGTTCGCGCGTGCCGCTACGCGTTTCTCGAACTCGGCGTCGAGGATGGGATCATCGTCACGCGCACCGACTCGCTGGGCGCCGGCCTCACCAAGCAGATCGCGGTCAGCAAGGAAGCGGGCGACCTTGGCGACCAGTATAACTCGTACCTCGATTGCGAGGAGATCGATCCGGTGACCGCGCAAAACGGCGACGTCATCCTGAACCGCGACGGCAAGCTGCTTCGGCCGAAGCGCCTGCCGTCGAACCTGTTCCAGTTCCGCGCGGGGACCGGCGAGGATCGCTGCGTCATGGACTGCATCGCGTCGCTACAGAACGGTGCCGACCTGCTGTGGATCGAGACCGAGAAGCCGCATATCGAGCAGATCGCCGGCATGGTCGACCGCATCCGCGAGGTCGTGCCGAACGCAAAGCTCGTCTACAACAACTCGCCGAGCTTCAACTGGACGCTGAACTTCCGCCAGCAGGTGTTCGATGCCTGGTCAACTGCCGGGGAGGACGTCTCCACCTATGATCGCGCGCGGCTTATGAGCGTCGATTACGATGGCACCAAGCTCGCGGACGAAGCCGACGAACGCATCCGCACATTCCAGGCGGATTCGGCGAAGCGGGCGGGGATCTTCCACCATTTGATCACGCTGCCGACGTATCACACGGCGGCGCTTTCGACCGACAATCTCGCCAAGGAGTATTTCGGCGACGCGGGGATGCTCGGTTATGTGAAGGGCGTGCAGCGCAAGGAAATCCGCGAGGGCATCGCCTGCGTGAAGCACCAGAACATGTCTGGCTCGGATCTTGGCGACGACCATAAGGAGTATTTCGCGGGTGAGGCTGCGCTGAAGGCTGGGGGAGCGCATAATACGATGAACCAGTTCGCAGCGTGATGCAGCAGGCGGAGCGAAAGCTCCGCCGCGACCGCATCACGCCCGGCCGGCGGGGCCAAAAGCCCCGTCCGACGACGCGGCTTTGCCGCGGCACGTAGCTTAGTATCGAAGAATACTCCTGACGAACATTTGCATCCGGCCAATCCTCCCCCGCCAGGGGGAGGTGTCGCCGAAGGTGACGGAGGGGGAGGACACGGAACATCGGTCACCTTACCCTCCCCCTCCGTCAGGCTACGCCTGCCACCTCCCCCTGGCGGGGGAGGATCGTTAAACTGCCGACCAATTTCACTCCGCCGGGTCCCATCGGTCCGCCGCAAGCGGTTCCGCCAGCGCCGTCTCACCCAGCGATGCCAGCACCGCAGCTGTCAGAGCGTCGAGCCCATACGGCTTCTCCAGCATGATCGCATCCGTATCGCCCTGAACCGACGCGGTATCGCCGCTCGCGAAGACGATCCCTACACCCGGTCGCAGCGCGCGCGCAGTGCGGGCGAAGTCCGGGCCCGATACGCCGGGGAGGTTGATGTCGGTCACCAGCGCGTCGATCGGCACGGTCTGAAGCGCGGTCATCGCGTCCTCCGCACTGGCGGCATCCACCACCACGAAGCCGCTGCCTTGCAGCATCTCGGCAGTGTTCGCGCGGATCATCTCATCGTCCTCGACCAGCAGGACGGTGCGCCGTGCCGACGCGTCCAGCCGTCGATCCGCCTCGATCCGCGCGTCGCGAGCAACCTTGGCGGCTGGAGAATCGCCGCGCTGCCGATTGGCCAGCACTTCGCGGAATTTCCGCGCCAGCGCCTCACGCGAATACGGCTTCGACAACAGGTCGACGCCGGCATCGAGCTTGCCGCCGTGCACGATCGAGTTCTCGGTATAGCCCGATGTGAACAGCACCACGAGATTGGGCAGCCGCTCCTTCGCCTTGCGCGCCAGTTCCGGACTTTTGAGGGTTCCGGGCATCACAACGTCAGTGAACAGGATGTCGATCGGCACGCCGCTCTCGACCACGTTGAGCGCGCTGGCGGCGTCGACCGACTTCAGCACGCTGTAGCCGAGATCGGTCAGCAGTTCGACGACGGTGGTGCGGACCTCGTCGTCATCCTCGACCACCAGCACCGTTTCCGTGCCGCCGCAGATCGGCCCCGCATCCGCGACGACCTCGACGTCCTCGCTCTCCATCGCGCGCGGCAGATAGAGCTTGATCGTGGTGCCTTCACCGACCTCAGAATAAATCTTCACATGGCCGCCGGACTGTTTGACGAAGCCGTAGACCATCGACAGGCCGAGGCCCGAGCCCTTGCCTTCGCTCTTGGTCGAGAAGAACGGCTCGAACACCTTTTCGATGATTTCCGGGCTCATGCCGCTGCCGGTGTCGGACACCGCAAGGAGGACGTATTGCCCGGCTTCGACCTCCTCGTGGCTGCGCGCATAGGCATCGTCGAGATGCGCTTTGCCGAGTTCGATGGTGAGCTTGCCCTGGCCCTCCATCGCGTCGCGCGCGTTGATCGCGAGGTTGAGCAGCGCGTTCTCGATCTGCGCAGGGTCGATGAAGGTGTTCCAGAGGCCACCGCCGACCACGGTCTCGATCTCGACGCCTTCGCCGATCGCGCGGCGCAGCATGTCGTCCATCCCGCGCACGAACCGCGTGACGTTGACGACCTTGGGCTCGAGCGCCTGGCGACGCCCGAACGCGAGCAACTGCGACGCAAGCTTCGACCCGCGCGTGACGCCGGCCATCGCGTTGGCGACCCAGCGCTCCGCACGCTCGTTCCCGGCGAGGTTCTTGCCGAGCAGCTGGAGATTGCCCGAGACGACCTGGAGCAGATTGTTGAAGTCGTGCGCGACGCCGCCGGTGAGCTTGCCGACCGTCTCCATCTTCTGCGACTGCGCGAGCTTGGCCTCGGCCTCGCGGCGCTCGCCGATCTCGGCGATGACGCGCGCCTCCAGCGTTTCGTTGAGCTGGCGGAGTTGGTCCTCGGCACGCTCGCGGTGGCGAACCTGGCGGGCGAGCGCTTCGGCCTGTTCGCGCAGGGCGGCTTCGGCGGCGCGCTGGTGCGTGATGTCGGTGTGGACGCCAACCCACTCGATGACTTCGCCCGCCGAATCGAGGATTGGCAGGCTACGGACCGCGAAGGTGCGCCACGTACCGCAATGGCGGCGGACGCGGTGTTCGAACACGAACATCGACTTGTTCAGGACGGCGGTGGTCCACGCCTTGATCGTCGATGCGACGTCGTCGGGGTGGATCGCGTCGGCCCAGCCGAAATTCTGGTATTCGTCGATCGACTGGCCGGTAAGCGTCGCCCAGCCGGGTTGCTCGCCGATCATCCGGCCGTCGGGGCTGTTGGTCCAGAGCACGCCGTGGACCGCGTCCATCGCGGTGCGGAAGCGGCCGTTACTGATGCCGAGCGCAGCCTCACGCTCGGCGCGGTCCTCGACGTCGATCCCGAGCACGTAGATGCCGGCGACCGAGCCGTCCGCCTGAACATGCGGAACATAGCGGAATTCGGAGCGGCGCGGGCGGCCGTCGCGGTGCGGGAAGACGGTCTGTGCGATGAAGCTCTCGCCCGCCAGCGCGCGCTCGAACGAGGGGCGGCGATCCTGGTAGACCGTGTCGCCGAGCACCTCGCGGACGGGCCTGCCGATCATCGACTCGGGCGCGACCCCGAGCCACTCGTCATATTGCGCGTTGGCGAGACGGTAGACGTGGTCGCGATCGATGTACGAGATCAGCATCGGCACGGCGTCAGTGACGCGGCGCAGTTCGGCTTCGCTGGCAGCGAGCCGGTGCTCGGCTTCGATGCGACCGCTATTGTCGACCATCGTGCACAGGACGCCGCCGACCGTACCGCCGGCGCAGTAGACGGGCGTATAGAACAGATCGAGCGTCAGCGTTTCGGGGCCTTCGGGGCGCTGGAACAGGATCGGCTGGTCGCGATAGGCGACGGTCTCTCCGCGGAAGCCCGCTTCGAGGACCGCGCGGTTCCAGTCCCACACCTCGGGGAAGGCGGTCGCAACCGGGCTGCCGAGCGCGGCGGGGTGGCGGTCTCCTGCGACGGCGCGGTAGCTGTCGTTGTAGAGCATGATGTGTTCAGGGCCCCACATCACGACCTTGGCGACGGGTGAGTTGAGGATGTTGGCGAGCGTGACGCGGAGTTCGGCGGGCCACGAGTCGATCGGGCCGAGCGAGGTCGCGCTCCAGTCACGCTGGCGGACGAGCATCCCGCATTCGCCGCCGCCGATCAGGATTTCCGCTGGTGCGGCCAAGGCAGCGTCGCGGTCGCGCATCTGTTGGAGCGCGGTGCGGACGATGGCGGCGGCGTCGCCGTGCCCTCCGTCGGTCAATTCGTCGATGTAGCTGCCGAGGTCTGCGGGCAGGGAAATGGTGCGCGACGAGTCAGGCGTTGTCATGCCGGACTAGTGGATATGCGGCGCTCGGCTGTCAATGATTAGGGGTGTGGGGGAGGGGATGAGGCGGATTTGCCATCCATCCCGTCATAGCCTCCTAGCACCACCCCGGCGAAGGCCGGGGCCCAGTTGGGGGACCTTGCTAACGGAGCGTTGCCCTTCGTTACCACCACCTCTCCAACTGGGCCCCGGCCTTCGCCGGGGTGGTGGACAGTAACAGTCATTCGAACTCAAGCATGTTTCCCCGCGAAGGCGGGGACCCAGACTGGGCTCCCGCCTTCGCGGGAGAACAAGGAAGAGGGGGCCGCCCTGCGACGGCACCACCTTTCTCGTACTCTCAAGTCGATCAGCCCTCCGTGCGCGGCAGGCCCAGCGGGTTGTCGTGCTTGACCGCCTTCGGCAGCAGCGCGTCCGGCAGATCCTGGTAGCAGACCGGGCGCAGGAAGCGCTCGATCGCCGCCGTACCGACCGAGGTCGTGCGCGGGTCCGAGGTGGCAGGGAAAGGCCCGCCATGGACCATGGCCGGGGCAACCTCGACGCCGGTCGGCCAGCCGTTCGCGAGAATGCGACCGGCCTTGCGCTCGAGCACCGGCACCAGCGCCGCAGCGTCGGCGTAATCGCCTTCGTCGATCTGCAGCGTGATCGTCAGCTGACCCTCGACCTGTTCGAGAACCTGGCGGACCTCGGCGAGATCGGCGCAGCGGACGATGATCGAGGCCGCACCAAACACTTCGTGCGACAGCGCAGGGTCGGCGACGAACGCCTTGCCGGTGGTCGAGAACAACGCCGCACGACCACGGTTTGCACCCTCGGCTTCGGTGCCGCGGGCGAGCGTCTCGACCGCGTCGTGACCGGCAAGCGCTGCGACGCCCTTGTCATAGCTGGCGTGGATGCCGGGGGTCAGCATGACCTGCGGCGCAGCTTCGCCAAGCGCAGCGGCAGCGGCTTCGACGAAGGTGTCGAGATCAGGACCATCGACTGCGACGACGATGCCGGGGTTGGTGCAGAACTGGCCCGAGCCCATCGTCAGCGAGCCGACATACGCCTTGCCGAGCGCTTCGCCGCGCGCAGCGAGCGCCGCCGGGAACAGGATCACCGGGTTGACGCTGCTCATCTCGGCGTAGACCGGGATCGGCTCGGGGCGGGCTGCGGCGAGTGCCACCAGCGCAAGACCACCGCCGCGCGAGCCGGTAAAGCCGACCGCCTTGATCCGCGCGTCCTTGACGAGTGCTGCGCCGAGTTCGTTCGCTGGACCCTGGACCAGCGAGAACACGCCTTCAGGCAGGCCGCACTTGGCGACTGCGGCCTGAATTGCCTTGCCGACCATTACCGACGTGCCGGGATGCGCGGGGTGGCCCTTGACCACGACCGGGCAACCGGCGGCGAGTGCCGACGCGGTGTCGCCGCCTGCGACCGAGAAGGCGAGCGGGAAGTTCGAGGCACCGAACACTGCGACCGGGCCGACCGCGATGCGGCGCTGGCGGAGGTCCGACCGCGGCATCGGCTTACGATCGGGCTGTGCTTCGTCGATGATGACCGAGGCCCAGGTGCCGGCGCGGAGATGCTTGGCGAACAGGCGGAGCTGACCGGTAGTACGGCCGCGCTCGCCTTCGAGGCGTGGGCGGGGCAGGCCGCTTTCCTGGATCGCACGGGCGACGAGAGGCTCGTGGATCGCCTCGATCTCGTCGGCGATCGTCTCGAGGAATTTCGCGCGGGTTTCCGGGTCGGTCTCGCGGAAAATGTCGAAGGCGGCCTCGGCGAGCTTGCACGCCTCGGCGACATCGGCCTCGCTTGATACGGCGAAGGCGGGCTCGATCTTCGCGTCGGTCGACGGATCGATCGCGAGGAAGGTGATGTCGCTGTCTACGGCGCGTGCGCCGATCGGGAAGGTACCGTCCATGTCAGTTCTCCAAATCAAATCGAGGGACGCGCCGACCAGAGTGGCGGTGCGTCGGAAAATCGTTGGCCGGGATGCGCGTCGGCGATGACGGTCGCGCTATCACTCCCGTACCCGTGATCCAATGTGGGTGATGGCGAACCATGTTCCAGTGCGTAGCATCGGTCGTGCGCGGCAGTGTGACACCCAGACCAGAAAGAATGGATAGAGCGGACGGGCAAATCGTGACGCATGCGTTCCCCTCCCTCTATCCGATACGTACTACCAGTCGATGCCGAACTAACGACCGAGCGCCCATCACCGCAATACTAGATTGTCCGACTAATGTTGGGAGCGATAACACGCAAGCGCGAACCGGCGGGGCAACGTGGTCCGGGTATACGACCATGACGACTGCGATTGCATGCTGATAATATTGCAATCACCTGCTAAAAAGCGTGGCATGAGCCTAGCCACGCGCAAGCCGCGCAACACTTCGGGCCGCAGAAGCGGCGCGCCCACCATTTCCGACGTCGCGGTTCTCGCAGGCGTTTCACCGATGACCGTTTCGCGCGTCATCAATGGCGAGGCCAAGGTCCGCGAGGCGACGCGCGAAGCGGTCAACGTCGCGATCGACACGCTCCGATACGCCCCCAACCGCGCCGCGCGCAGCCTGGCCGGCGGCGGGCAGATGCGGATCGGCCTGCTCTACAGCAACCCGAGTTCGGCGTATCTCAGCGAGTTTCTCGTCGGCAGCCTCGAACAGGCAAGCCGCAGCGACGTGCAGTTGATCGTCGAGAAATGCGACATCGGCGACCATGAGATCGAGGTGGCGCGACACATGATCGAAAGCGGGATCGACGGCGTGATCCTGCCGCCGCCGCTGTGCGATTCACGCGCAGTGCTCGACGTGTTGACGGAAGCCGGCGTGCCGACCGTGGTCGTCGCGACCGGATCGCCGCCGGCTGGGTCCGCCGCCGTAACCATCGACGATTTCGAAGCGGCGCGGGCGATGACCGAACATCTTGTGAAACTGGGTCACTCGCGGATCGGGTTCATCATCGGCAATCCGAACCAGACCGCGAGCCGACTGCGTCACGAGGGGTATCTGGCGGGAATCGCCGATGCCGGCCTGGCGCCGGATGAGTCACTCGTGGTCGGCGGGCTGTTCACCTATCGGTCCGGCCTCGACGGAGCCGAGCAATTGCTCGATGCGAAGGATCCGCCCACCGCGATCTTCGCGAGCAACGACGACATGGCGGCGGCGAGCGTCGCGGTCGCGCATCGTCGCGGTCTCGACGTGCCGGGCGACCTTACGGTATGCGGGTTCGACGACAGCGCGCTCGCGACGACGATCTGGCCCGAACTGACGACGATCCACCAGCCGATCGCCGACATGTCGCGCGCGGCCGTCGAACTCCTCGTCTCGGCGATCTTCAATCGTCGCAGCGGCGGCAAGGATGCGAACGGTCATGTCGTCCTCGATTATACGCTGGTCCGGCGTCAATCGGACGCCGCGCCGCGCCGCCGCCCACCATCGCGCGTTCACGTGTAGCAGCGACTGGCGCTTGACCGACCGACGATCGTGGCGGTAGCGCTCCCATACTATAATTGACCGCGTTCAGGAGAGTTTGCAGTGGACCGTGTACCGGTGAAGCCGTTCCGATCGCGCGACTGGTTCGCCGATCCCGCCCGCTCCGACATGACCGCGCTCTATCTCGAACGCTTCATGAACTACGGGCTGACCCCGGCGGAGTTGCGCTCGGGACGGCCGATCATCGGCATCGCGCAGTCGGGCAGCGACCTATCGCCGTGCAACCGCATCCATCTCGAACTCGCCAAGCGGACGCGCGACGGGATCCGGGATGCTGGTGGCATCGCGATGGAGTTTCCGGTCCATCCGATCTTCGAGAATTGCCGGCGGCCGACTGCGGCGCTCGATCGCAACCTGGCATATCTGGGATTGGTCGAGACGCTGTACGGCTATCCGATCGACGCGGTCGTGCTGACCACCGGCTGCGACAAGACGACGCCGTCGGGGATCATGGCGGCGTCGACCGTCGATATCCCCGCGATCGTGCTGTCGGGCGGGCCGATGCTCGACGGCTGGCATGATGGCGAACTGGTCGGGTCCGGGACGGTGATCTGGCGCAGTCGGCGCAAGCTGGCGGCGGGCGAGATCGACGAGGAGGAGTTCCTCAACCGCGCCACCGACAGCGCTCCGTCGGCGGGGCATTGCAACACGATGGGCACGGCCTCGACGATGAACGCGGTCGCCGAGGCGCTTGGGTTGTCGTTGACCGGCTGCGCGGCGATTCCGGCGCCGTACCGCGAGCGCGGACAGATGGCGTACGAGACGGGGCGGCGAATCGTCGAAATGGCGTATGAGGATCTACGCCCGTCGAAAATCCTCACGCGTGACAGCTTCCTCAACGCGATCCGCGTGGTCAGCGCGATCGGCGGGTCGAGCAACGCGCAGCCGCACATCATGGCGATGGCGCAGCACGCCGGCGTCACGCTGTATCCGGAGGACTGGTCGGATCATGGCTACGACCTGCCGTTGCTGGTCAACATGCAGCCGGCGGGGAAGTATCTCGGCGAACGGTTCCACCGTGCTGGCGGCGTGCCGGCGGTGTTGCACGAACTGATCGCGGGCGGGAAGCTCGATACGTCCTGCCTGACCGTCACCGGGCGGTCGATCGGCGAGAACATCGCCGGACGCGAGACGCGCGACCGCGAGATGATCAAGCCGTTCGACGCGCCGATGATGGAGCGTGCGGGCTTCCTGGTGCTGAAGGGCAACCTGTTCGACTTCGGGATCATGAAGACGTCGGTGATCTCGCCGGCGTTCCGCGCGCGCTATCTCTCGACGCCGGGCGCGGAAGACCGGTTCGAGGCGCGGGCGATCGTGTTCGAGGGTTCGGACGATTATCACCACCGGATCAACGATCCTGCGCTCGCCATCGACGAGGGCTGTATCCTGGTGATCCGCGGCGCGGGACCGATCGGTTGGCCGGGGTCGGCGGAAGTCGTCAACATGCAGCCACCCGACGCGCTGATCCAGCGCGGCGTGCTGGCGCTGCCGACGCTTGGCGACGGGCGGCAGTCGGGGACGTCGGACAGTCCGTCGATCCTGAACGTGTCGCCCGAGAGCGCGGTCGGCGGTGGGTTGTCGTGGATCCGGACGGGCGACGTGGTGCGCATCGATCTGGTTGCGGGGACCTGCGATGCGCTGGTCGAGGCCGACGAGATCGCGCGGCGCAAGGGCGAGGGGCTTCCACCGGTGCCTGAGAGCAATACGCCGTGGGAGGAACTGTACCGCGAGAAGACCGGGCAGTTGGCCGAGGGCGGCGTGCTCGACTTTGCGGTGAAGTATCGCGGAATTTCGGCGAAGACGCCGCGGCATAACCACTGAGGTCTGAGGGCGGGGCTTGGTGTCTCGCCCTTCGTCGTATGATTGATCGCTGTTCCCTCAGGTGGGGATCTACAACCGCGAGCGCTACGATACGCTAGTAGGGGCCCGCCAGTATGGTTTCCCGCCTCCGCGGGAATGACGGAAGAGGTGGCGAGGATTCCCCGCCGCTGCGGTGGACCTCAGCCACTCGTCCCGTCCACCCTATCGACGAACGTTCGTCCTGAACGCGTCCGTCCCTACACACCGTCATCCCAGCGAAAGCTGGGATCTCACTCTGATGCGGGCGTCATCTGCCCGCGAAATACGCCAGCTTTCGCTGGGGTGACGGAAAGGGGGGCTGGGCGCCTTGAGGTCCGGGATTTAGAGCGATTTTACCCGCGCGTACCTCGCCGGCGGAGGCCGAGGCCCAGTTGGCAAAGCCGAGGTAACCGCGCACTTCCCTCCGTTAGCACCGTTCCCCAATTGGGCCCCGGCCTTCGCCGGGGTAGTACATGAGGGGCACAGGTCATTGGCTGCATGACCCATTCAGAGCTAAATCGAGCGTCCCAGGTCGAGTCACTGTGACCCATCACTTATAACCGGGCCGCGGCCCAAGCCGCGGTCCGGCGGTTGGGGTTAGCCGACCATGTCTTCCAGCTCGCGGCCACGCGTTTCCGAAACCATCTTCCAGACGAAGAAGAACGAGACGAACGCGGACAGGGCGTAGAAGCCGTAGGTGAGCGACAGGCCGAGCGAGATCGCCATCGTCGGGAAGCTCACCGAGATCGTGAAGTTCGCGAACCACTGCGCAAAGCCCGCGACTGCCAGACCCGAGCCACGGATCTGCGTCGGGAACATCTCGCCGAGCATGACCCACATGATCGGGCCCCAGCTCAGGTTGAAGAACACGACATAGGCATTGGCCGCGATCAGTGCGATCAGGCCGTTGCGATCTGACAGGTGCAGCGAACCCTCGACGATCGCACCGCTTGCGAAGCAGACCGCGACGATCGCCAGCGCGACGGTCATGCCCGCAGACCCGATCAACAGGAGCGGCTTGCGCCCGATCTTGTCGACCAGCGCGACGGTGAGCAGGCAGGCGATGATCGACAGCGAGCCCGACAGGATGTTGATGAGCAGCGCATCGCTCTCGCTGAAGCCGACCGACTGCCACAGCACCGAGCCGTAGTAGAACACGATATTGATGCCGACGAACTGCTGGAAGATCGCCAGGCCGATGCCGGTCCAGACGATCGGGCGGATCTTGCCGCTCGCCTTGTCGATCAGGTCGGACAGCTTCGGACGGTGCGCGTCGACCGACAGCGAGCCGCGGATCTCGGCGACCTTGCGCGTGGCCTCGGCGGCGCCGAACAGGCGCGTGAGGACGACCTGCGCCTCGTCGTAACGGCCCTTGAGCACCAGGAAGCGCGGGCTTTCGGGGATCAGGAACAGCGTCGCGAGATAGATCGCAGCGGGGATGACCTGCATCCAGAACATCCAGCGCCATGCCGGATAGTCGAGCCAGAACAACGCGGTCGACGACCCGGCGATGCGGGCGAGATACCAGTTGGCGATGAAAGCGCCGGTCAGGCCGGTGATGATCATGATCTGCTGCACGCTCGAAAGCCGGCCGCGCACGTTCGCGGGGACGACTTCGGAGATGTAGACCGGGGCCAGCACGCTGGCGGCGCCGATGCCGAGGCCGCCGACGATGCGGGCGAGCACGAACATCGTCGCTGAAGTCGCCGCACCCGCAGCGAGCGCGCTGATGATGAACAGCACTGCGGCGATCATCATGACGTTGCGGCGACCGAGATTGTCGGCAAGCCGACCGGCCATGAACGCGCCGACCGACGACCCGATCAGGATCGCGCCGACGGTGAAGCCGGTGCCGAGCGACGACAGCGCGAACGTGCTTTCGAGCCCCGCCTGCGTGCCGTTGATGACGCCCGAGTCATAGCCGAACATGAACCCGCCGATGGTCGCGACGACGACGATCATCGCAATCAGGGCTCGGTTCACTTGGGGCGCGGAATCTGCCGCTAAAGTCATTGGTTTTCCTCTCCGTGACGGCGCTCTAACGGCGACGCTTATCGTGAATGGGGTGTCGTAAAATGGGTTGCACTAAAGTGTGACGGGTTCGACCGGGACGCCGGGTATGGCGACGCGGAAGGTGAACAGGTTTCCGGCTAGCGGCTGGGCTGCGAGCGCGTCGTCGTCGAGGCCCTTGGCGGCGGTCGTCGCATAGGCGGTGCGACCGTCGGGACCACCGAGCGCGATCTTGGTGATGTTCGCGACCGGGAAGTGGACGACGTCGGTGCAGGTGCCGTCCGGCGCGAACCGGCGTGCCGCCCAACCGCCGAAGAACCCGACCCAGACGCCACCTTCGGAGTCGCAGATCGCGCCGTCTGGATGACCGTCGTCGGGGCCGATCGTCAGGAAAAGGCGTGGCTCGCCGATCGTACCGGCCGCGTCGATCGGGTAGGCATCGATGCGCTTGCCGATCGTGTCGACCGCATAGAGCGTGCGACCATCGGGCGAGATCGCGGGACCATTGGTGATCGCGACGGGCGGGATGTCGGTCTTGGTCAGTTCACCGTCATGCCAATGATAGACGTGGCCGGTGTCCTCCGACTCGGCGTTGTCCATCGTCCCGAACCACACGCGCCCGGCAGGATCGCGCGCAGCATCGTTGAGACGATTGCCGGGGGTTTCGGCATCGACGACCGCGACCTCGTCGAACGCGCCTGTCGTCGGATCGAACCGATGCAAGGCGCCACGGACGCCGGCAAGAAACCCGCCATCGTCCGCTGGAATCAACCAGCCGACCTGATCGGGGGCGCCCCATGTGTCGAGCGCGCCCGTCGCCGGATCGAACCGATGCACGCACGGCGACTTGATGTCGACGAACCAGAGCGCTGCATCGCGCGCGATCCAGATCGGGCCTTCGCCGAGCGTCGCGCCGACGTCGCAGATGCTCTCTGCGGTAATTTCGGCAGGGATCACGCGGCTCATATCAGCGCCAACCGGCATCGACGAAATAGTCGTGCCCGGTGCACATCCGCGCATCGTCGGATGCGAGGAACAACACCAGCGCCGCAACGTCCGCAGGCTGGACGCGAGTCTTGAGACACTGCGCGGCGATGATCTCGGCCTCGCCCTCGGGCGTGTACCATTTCAGCTGACGCGGCGTCTCGACATTGCCGGGAACGATCGTGTTGACGCGAATGCCGTCGCAGCCGAGATCGCGGGCCATTGCGCGGGTCATGCCCTCAATGCCGGCCTTGGCCGTCTGGTAGAGCAGCAGTTCGGGCAGGGCGAGATGCCAGGAGATCGAGCCGAAATTGAGGATGACGCCGCCGCCTGCGCGCTTCATCGACGGCACCACGGCTTGCCCTGCGAAGAACAGATGACGCAGGTTGGTGGCCATCCGCTCGTCCCAATAGGCGGGCGTAATCTCCTCGATCGTGTGGCGATCGTCGTTCGCGGCATTGTTGATCAGCACGTCGATGCCGCCAAGCCTATCCTCGATCGTCGCGACCGTCGTCTTCAACGCGTCGATGTCGCGCAGGTCGAGCGGCAGGAATATGGGAGCGGCCTCGACATCGGGCGTCAGCGTCTCGATCAGCGCCTGTGCCGCGTCCTCGGCCATGTCGACGAACGCGACATGCGCGCCCTGACGCGCGAACGCCTCGACCAGGCCGGCGCCGATCCCGGATGCGCCGCCGGTGATCAGGACGCGCTTGCCCTTCAGACTAGGGTAGATTGCGGCCTGGTCGGCCGTCTGGGTCTTCTGCAACACGCGCTTACGCTCCATGATTCTTGTTGGGGCCTAGCAGCCCCCGGCTTGCGAGATTGCGCATGAGTTCGCCGATCCCGTAGGTCCACGGCGCGGCATCCCTGGACGTCGTCACCGGGTTTACCAGTGCGCCGAGCTTCGGGTTCGAGATCGTGACGACGTCGCCCACCGCATGCGTGAAGCCGCGGCCGGGCTCGTCGCGATCCTGCGTCGGCGCGAACAGCGTGCCGAGGAACAGGACGAAGCCGTCGGGATACTGGTGCTCGCTCATCGCCTGGCGAACGAGCTCTTCGGGATCGCGGCTGATCTGGTCCATCGAACTGCTGCCCTCGAGGCGGTAGCCGTCTGCGCCTTCGATCGTCAGCGCGATTTGGGCGGCGCGGACATCGTCCATGCCGAAGCCCCCACTTCCCTCGGCGTCGAACAGGCGGATGAACGGCCCGATCGAACAGGACGCGTTATTGTCCTTGGCCTTGCCGAGCAGGAGCGCCGAGCGACCTTCGAAATCGCGCAGATTGACGTCGTTCCCCAATGCGGCACCGACCGTACGGCCGTTCCGATCGACGACCAGCACGACTTCGGGCTCGGGATTGTTCCACGTCGAGTCCGAGCGGATGCCGATCTCGTCGCCCCAGCCGATGGTGGAAAGCGTTGGGCTCTTGGTGAAGATTTCCGCGTCGGGGCCGATCGCAACTTCGAGATATTGCGACCACATTCCGTCTTCGATCAGTGCCGCCTTGAGCGCCGCGGCTTCGGACGAGCCGGGAACGACCGATCGGATGCTGCCACCCACTCGCTCCTCCAGTCGGGTGCGGACCATTGCCGCTGCCGCCGAATCGCCCCGCGCCTGTTCCTCGATGACGCGTTCGAGCGCGGAAACCGCGAAGGTTACGCCCGATGCTTTCACGCACTGAAGATCGATCGGGCTCAAAAGGCGCATCGCGGCACCGGGTTCCGGTGACAGTGCGAGATCGTCGAGTCTGCCCAAGCATAGCCCGCCGCCGACGTCGAACGTTCCCGTCGCGATCAGGTCGGCCACAGTGGGCGCAACTGCGGACATATCGTACAGTTGCCCGGCCACGACCAGCACTGGGGTAGGGCCATCGCCCCGATCGATCCGACCGAGCAACGTCGCCTGTTCCCAATCAGCAGGCAACGCCGACGCCGATGCGAATGCGATCTCCACGATGTAATCCCCTCCAGTTGTTAGCGGTACCGTATGCTTCGTGGCGAAGGCGTCAAGCCCTTGACCGGCGTTTCGTCGCGCTCGAATGACCGCCGCTATGAATTAATCATATAAATCGTGGTGACGAGTCTTTGACGGAAGCTTTTGGGAGGTACGGTCGCCTGGCGCGCGCCGCTGCACTCGTAACGTTGCACCAAACCGTAGGCCACGGCACCCGGTGGCGGTTCGATCGGATTGGAAATGGGCGCTCGTGTTTTGCCGGGCGACCTACGATTCGATCAGTTCGACAATCTCGAAGTCGAAGCTTTGCCAATCGCGCTGTCGGGCCGCATCGGCGGCTGCGGTTTTCTTGCCGGTTGCGTCGGCGATCGATTTCGAATGACCCCAGAAGACCTCGGTCGTGCCGCCGCGTAAATGCGCGACGATGCGCCAATAGTGCGTAAATGGGGCAGAGGTCGGCCCGATCTTCTTGGTGTAGCCGTCCGCCATCGTTGCGGTCAGATAGCGTTTCTTCTTTGCCATGATCGCGCGATACCTGAACCGGTTAGTGGCGTCGCGCGCAGGATCGGGGTTCAGCCATATTTGCTGGCGGCAGTAGATCGGTGGAGGGTGGCGCGCCCGGAGGGGTTCGAACCCCCGACCGAGGAGGTAGAAGCTCCTTGCTCTATCCAGCTGAGCTACGGGCGCGCGCTGCGGCGACGACTAGCGCGGATTGTGCGGGCTTGGAACCTCGATCATAACGCGCGAATGGATATTGATACGGCCAAGGACACGGAACGCGCGCGGGGGCCGGCGCCGGGCCCGGAGCCGATTGCCGCAAGCGCGGTCAGTGGCGCGCAGTTTCGCTATTTCGATTTCGTGATGGCGGCGTTCGTCACGATCCTGCTGCTGTCGAACGTGATCGGCGCGGGCAAGCGTGCGGTGATCGACTTGCCGTTGATCGGCGCGTGGCCGTTCGGCGCCGGAATCCTGTTCTTCCCGGTCAGCTATGTGATCGGCGACGTCCTGACCGAGGTGTATGGCTATGCGTACGCCCGGCGCTGCATCTGGGTGGGGTTCGGCGCGATGCTGTTCATGGTGTTCATGTCGGCGGTCGTCGTAGCGCTGCCGCCCGACCAAGGGTGGACGGGGCAGGCGGCGTATGAGTCCGTGTTCGGGCAGGTGCCGCGGATCGTGTTCGCGTCGATCTGCGCGTTCTGGGTGGGAGAGTTTGCCAACAGCTTCGTGCTCGCGCGGATGAAGATCTGGACGCAGGGGCGGATGCTGTGGACGCGCACGATCGGCAGCACGGTCGTGGGGCAGGCGTTCGACAGCCTGATCTTCTATCCGCTCGCGTTCTACGGCGCGCCGGACTGGCCGGTGGAGGCGATGCTGATGGTGATGGTCAGCCAGTTCCTGCTGAAGGTTTCGTGGGAAGTGCTGCTGACGCCGCTGACGTATGTGGCGGTGGGGTGGCTGAAGCGGCGCGAGGGCGTCGACGTCTACGACCGGGGGACGGACTTCTCGCCGTTCCGCACGCGGGTATGAGCCCGCTCCAGACCGTCAAATTCTGGATGGTCGGGCATATGGATTTGGCGAAGGACGCGCTCCACGTCTACGTTGCGCTCGCGATGTTTCTGGGCAGCGCCACGCTGTTCAAATGGCGATTGTCCGATCGACGGCCGTGGCTGACCGTTCTCTTGGCCGCCATCGCCGGAGAGATATGGGATCTTCGGGACAGCGTCGTCTACGGCACGCCGATCCACCTTTGGGCGAACTGGCACGACATCTGGAACACCCTGTTCTGGCCCAGCGTGATCGTCCTGCTCGCCCGCGCAAAGGTGCTAAAGGTTTAGCCCACCGCTTCCAGCAAGCCCTGGAACAACCGGCGGCCATCCGTGCCGCCGTGCGCGGCTTCGATGCGGCGCTCCGGGTGGGGCATCACGCCGAGGACGTTGCCCTTGTCGTTCAGCAACCCGGCGATGTTGCGAGCCGAACCGTTGACGCTCTCGGCATAACGGAACGCCACGCGGCCTTCGCCTTCGAGGCGGTCGAGCGTTTCGGTGTCGGCGAAGTAGTTGCCGTCATGATGCGCGACCGGGAAGGACACGCGTTCGCCCGCGGAATAGCCCGACGTGAAGGTCGAGCTTGCCGTCTCGACGGTCAGCGCAACATCGCGGCAGACGAAGTTCAGCCCCTCGTTGCGCATCAGCGCGCCGGGCAGGAGACCCGCTTCGGTCAACACCTGGAAACCGTTGCAGACACCGAGCACGGGCAACCCCTTGCCTGCCTGCTCGACAACCGCCCGCATGATCGGCGACCGCGCCGCGATCGCGCCCGAGCGGAGATAGTCGCCGTACGAGAAGCCACCGGGCACCGCGACCAGGCCGACGTCCGCCGGCAAGTCCGCATCACCGTGCCAGACCATCAGCGGCTTGACGCCGGTCACCGCCTCCAGCGCGACGGCGATGTCGCGGTCGCAGTTGGAGCCGGGGAAGACGATGACCGCGGTCTTCATGCGCGCTCGACCCGGTAATTCTCGATCACCGTGTTGGCGAGCAGCTTGCGGCACATGCCGTCGATCGTCGCGTCGTCGGTATCGTCGGCGACCTCCAGTTCGATCAGCTTGCCCTGGCGGACGTCCTGCACGCCGTCGAAGCCGAGGCTGCCGAGTGCGTGGTGGATCGCCCGGCCCTGCGGATCGAGCACGCCGGGCTTCAATGTCACGAAAACCTTGAGTTTCATTTACTTGCCCCGGTTCTTGCGATGCTTTTCGAGGTCGAGGACAGCGTTGTCCGCGCCCTCGGGGAGCAGGCCGAGACGGCGTGCAACCTCCTGATACGCTTCGACTTCACCACCGAGATCGCGACGGAAGCGATCCTTGTCCATCTTCTCGTTGGTTTCCATGTCCCACAGACGGCAGCCATCGGGGCTGATCTCGTCCGCGAGGATGATCCGGCCGAAGTCGTTGTCGAAGATACGGCCGAATTCGAGCTTGAAGTCGACCAGGCGGATGCCGACGCCTGCGAACAGCCCGCAGAGGAAATCGTTCACGCGGATTGCGAGGTCGGCGATGTCGTGCATCTCCTCCTGGCTCGCCCAGCCGAACGCAGCGATGTGTTCGTCGGAGATCATCGGATCGCCGAGCGCATCGTCCTTGTAGTAATATTCGATGATCGTGCGGGGCAGCTTGGTGCCCTCCTCGATCCCGAGACGCGTCGAGATCGAGCCTGCGGCGACGTTACGCACGACGACTTCGATCGGGACGATCTCGACCTGGCGGATCAGCTGCTCGCGCATGTTGAGCCGGCGGATGAAGTGCGTCGGCACGCCAATATGATCGAGCAGCGTGAAGATGTGCTCGGAAATCCGGTTGTTGAGCACACCCTTGCCGTTGATCGTGCCCTTTTTCTGGGCATTGAACGCGGTCGCGTCGTCCTTGAAATACTGGATCAGCGTGCCCGGCTCGGGACCCTCGTAGAGGATCTTGGCCTTGCCTTCGTAGATCTGGCGGCGGCGAGCCATGCGCGGTCCCCTGGAAATCGAGCGGTGAAAATCGAGCGGCCCCAGCCTACGCGATATGTACCGCGAAGCCGAGGCCGGAATAGGCCGCGCCTATAGGCGAAGGGTGCGGGGGGTGCAATCAGGCGTGATCGTTCTCTTCGCGGCGGCGGACGCGACCGCGGACCGTACGCCATCCGAAGTAACCGAGCCCCAAAAGCAAGGCCCAAGGCGCAAGGAAGATCAGTGTGCTGAGTATGGCCGCGATGCCGATCGAGAAGGTGCTCCACGAGCCGGCAATCGCCTCGCCTAGCCCGGACCGCGGACTGCTGGGATCGGCCGCGACCGCATCGTAGCTGATGTCGATCGTCGACATGGCGACGCGTCCGCGAAGTTCGCCGAGCCAGCCCTTGGCCTGATCGATCTCTTCCTGCGCGGCGGCGACGCTGCGTTCGGCCTCGACGAGTTCCGAGACCTTGCCGGTTCGCGTCCTGAGTATCTCCGTCAAGCGTTCGACCAAGAGCGTTCGCTGGCGGAGACGCGCTTCGGTATCAACGATATCCTTCGACACGTCCTCGGCCGCGATCGAACTCGATACCGCGCGACCGCCGGCCTTGGCGATGGTGTCCTGCAATTGTTGGCCAAAGCGGCGGGCAATACTACTTTGGACGCGCAGTTTTAGCGTGCCGGTCGATGCCGTACCGTCGCTTTTGCCGCTGTCCAACGCAAGCACTTGGCATCGGGCGGGACCGAGCCTGTCGCACAACGCGACGTGCGTCTGTTCGGCTCGGCCAATCGCGTCGCCGGCCAGCCGGAACGCGTATTTATAGGAATACGCCATTTGCGGGATCGCTACCGCGATCGGTTGCGGCGCATTCGCCGCGCTCGGTGATTTAGCGAGTTCCTGCGCCGACGGCTCAACGTCGTAGGTGTTCAGCTTCTGTCCCGGCGCTCCGTTTGGTGCCTTGCTACAGGCCGTAAGCGACAGGATGACCGCACCAATAACCACGTATCGCATGCCCGCTCTCCCGTTCGTCGGGATATACTATCAATGCGATCAGGATTGCGGTCAATTGACATCAGGTGACAGCAAGTCGTGTCGAGAAGCGTGGGTCTTTCCAACTTTCACTGATAATAATTTTATGCAGCATCTCACACGCCTGCCAAATATCTTCATGGCTCAAGTACAACGGCGTCAGGCCGAGGCGGAGGATGTCTGGGGCGCGGAAGTCGCCGATTACGCCTTGCGCTATGAGGGCTTGAGTAAGCTCATAGGCGTGCGGGTGGCGGAAGCTGATGTGGCTGCCGCGTTTGGCGGGGTCTCGGGGGCTCACGCAGTCGAGGCCTAACGCGTCGCCGGCTGTAGCGAGGATGTCGAACAGTTGCGCGCTCTTGGTGGCAACCAGTTGCTGGTCGATGTCGGCCCAGAGGTCGAGTGCGGTTTCGAGTGCGGCGGTCGAGAGCATCGCGGGCGTGCCGGCGAGCCAGCGCTTCATGCCGGGGGCGGGGCGGTAGGAATCCTCGAACGCGAAGGGTGCGGCGTGGCCCATCCAGCCGGAGAGAGGACTGGCCAGCGCCTCCTGCCAGCGCTTGGCGACGTAAAGGAATGCGGGCGCGCCGGGGCCGCCATTGAGATATTTGTATGTGCACCCGACGGCGAGGTCGGCGTTCGCGCCGTCGAGGTCGATCGGAACCGCGCCGACGCTGTGGCTCAGGTCCCAGAGCATGAGCGCGCCGGCGTCGTGCGCACGGGCGGTCCAAGCGGGCATGTCGAAGCGGTCGCTCGTCTTGTAGTGGACGTGCGTGAGCAGCAGTACCGCGGTGTCGTCGTCGAGCCCTGCTGCGAGGTCTTCGCGCGCGACGACCTTCAGTCGCGCGCCGGGGACGCAGGCGACTGCACCTTCTGCGACGTGCAGGTCGGTGGGGAAGTTGCCGGCTTCGCTGATGACGGCGTGGCGATTCGGGTTGCTGCGCAGAGCGGCGACCAAGGCCTTGAAAAGATGCGTCGACGTCGTGTCGCCGATGATGACCTCGTCCTCGCCCGCGCCGATCAGGGGAGCGATCTTCGTGCCGATCCGCTGGGGGGCCTCGATCCAGCCTTCGTTCCAGCTGCGGATGAGGCGGTTGCCCCATTGCCGGGTGGCGACGTCGGCGAGCGCGGCGGGCGTGGCCTTGGGCAACGCGCCGAGCGAGTTGCCGTCGAGGTAGATCACGCCTTCCGGCAGCGCGAACTTGTCGCGGTACGCGGCGAGCGGATCGGTCGCGTCGAGTGCGCGGGCGTCTTCGAGGGTCACGGGTTCGAGAGTCACTGGGTCTTTCCGAAATAGGACAGGATCAGGCGTTTGGCTTCGGCCCATGCGGGCGTTTCGGGCGCGATCAGTTCGACATGGCCGGTAGCGGGCATCGCGTGGAGCGTGGCGGTGTCACCGGCTGCGGTTGCCTTGACGACGTAGTCGGTGGCCATGACGAAGGGGATGATCCGGTCCTCGCGGCCGTTGACCAAGTCTTGCTTCGCGCCGAGCGGCAGGAGGCGCGGGACCGAGGTGTCGGCGTAGACGTCGGTGTGCTGCGGGGTGGGCGCGCCGACCAGTTTCGCGACGACTTCGGTGCCGCACCCATTGTCGGCGTTGGTCGCGGTGGCTTCGAGATCGGGCAGGCCGCCGAGGCTGATGACGTGACGGATACGGAGCGGATGCGCGGTGTAGAGCGGGCTCGACGTTGGAAGCTTCGGACGGGCAGCGAGCCACAGTGCAAGGTGGCCACCGGCGGAGTGTCCGATCGATAGCACGCGGCGCGTGTCCAGGTTAAACCTCTTCGCGTTTACCGTGAGTTGGTCCGCGGCTTTCGCAGCATCCGCGAACGTGCCGGGATAGCCCCCGCCGGTACGGTCGATACCGCGATAGTCGATGTTCCAGACCGCGACACCGGTGTTGCGCAGGTCGTCGGCGATCCAGTTCATCAGGCTGCGATCGGCGATGCTCGTCGTCCAGCAGCCGCCATGAACCATTACGACCACCGGAAACGGCCCCTTGCCGTGGGGGAGCCAGACGTCGACCTTCTGCATCTGGTCGGTGCCATAGTCGACGGTCGCATCGGGCATCGGTTTCTGCCGCTTGGTCAGGTCGGGCCACGTCAGCAGCTTGGGCGGCGGGGGAGCGGGCGTTTGCGCCATGACGGGCGTGGACATCGCGGTAAGCGCGAGAAAGGCGAGGCGGATCATGGGGTTGGTGTAGCGGGCTCGATCGACCGCGTCATGCGGGCATATCGTCGTGATGAGCACGTGATGCGCGACATACGTTCATGCTTTGATCGTTTCGTTCCCGGCTGCTATCGCTGCGCGCAATGGCCACCGATTTCAAAGATCCGTTCGACTCCATTGTCGACGCCCCCTTCGACAGTGCGCTGTCCGAGCGGTATCTCGTCTATGCGTTGTCGACGATCACCGCGCGGTCGCTACCCGATGTCCGCGACGGGATGAAGCCGGTGCATCGGCGCCTGCTGTGGGCGATGCGGCTGCTCAAGCTCGACCCGGCCCAAGGCTACAAGAAATGCGCGCGTGTCGTCGGCGACGTCATCGGTAAATATCACCCGCACGGCGACCAGTCGGTCTACGACGCGATGGTCCGCTTGGCGCAGTCGTTCGCGATGCGCTATCCGCTGGTCGACGGGCAGGGCAATTTCGGCAACATCGACGGCGATAACGCCGCCGCCTACCGCTACACCGAGGCGCGGCTGACTCAGGTCGCGATCGACCTGATGGACGGGCTGGACGAGGACGCGGTCGCGTATCGCCCGACCTATAATGGCGAGGATCACGAACCCGAGCTGTTCCCCGGACTGTTCCCGAACCTGCTGGCGAACGGCGCGAGCGGGATTGCGGTCGGGATGGCGACGAGCATCCCGCCGCACAACGCAGCCGAACTGCTGGAGGCGGCGATCGTCCTGATTGATACGCCCGACGCGGACGATGCGGCGATCCTGGAACATGTGAAGGGGCCCGACTTCCCGACCGGTGGGCTGGTCGTCGACCCACCCGCGGTCATCCGCGAGTCCTATGCAACCGGGCGCGGCGGCTTTCGCGTACGCGCGCGCTGGGAGACCGAGCGCGAGAAGGGCGGCGGCTGGCAGCTTATCGTCACCGAGATCCCGTACGGCGTGCAGAAGGGCAAGCTGATCGAGCAGATCGCCGATCTGATCAACGCCAAGCGCCTGCCGATCCTCGCCGACGTGCGCGACGAATCGGATACCGAGATCCGCATCGTGCTCGAGCCTCGCAGCCGCACGGTCGATCCGCAGATCCTGATGGACGGGCTGTTCCGGCTGACCGATCTCGAGACGCGGATCAGCCTCAACCTCAACGTGCTCGACAAGGATCGCACGCCGCGGGTGATGTCGTTGCGCGAGGCGCTGGCGGCGTGGGTCGATCACCAGTTCGTCGTGTTGCGCAGGCGGACCGAGCACCGGCTGGCGAAGATCGCCGACCGGGTCGAACTGCTCGACGGCTATCTGATCGCGTATCTCAATCTCGACCGCGTGATCGAGATCATCCGCACCGAGGACGAGCCCAAGAAGGTGATGATCGCCGAGTTCTCGCTGACCGATCGTCAGGCCGAGGCGATCCTCAACATGCGGCTGCGCTCGTTGCGCCGGCTCGAAGAGTTCGAGATCAAGACCGAGCGCGACAAGCTCGACAAGGAACAGGCGACGCTCGCGGCGTTGCTCGCTGATCCGAAGAAGCAGCGCGCGCGGATGAAGCGGGACATGGCGAAGATCCGCGATCGCTATGGGCTGGAGACCCCACTTGGTAAACGACGCACGACGATCGAGGAGCATGCCCCGACGCGCGACATCCCGCTGGAGGCGATGATCGAACGCGAGCCGATCACCGTGATCCTGTCGCAGCGTGGCTGGATCCGGGCGATGAAGGGGCACAATGATCTGGCGAGCCCGGAAGCGCTGAAGTTCAAGGAGGGCGATGGCCCGGCGTTCGCGTTCCATGCGCAGACCACCGACAAGCTGTTGCTCGCCGCCGAGAACGGGCGGTTCTATACCTTGGCGGCGGACAAGCTGCCGGGCGGGCGCGGGTTCGGCGAGCCGGTTCGCGCGATGATCGACCTCGATGGCAGCGACGGGATCGTCGCGCTGCTACCGGCGAGCAAGCATCCGAAACTACTGGTAGTGGCGACCGACGGACGCGGTTTCTCGGTGAGTTCGGCGGAGGTGATCGCCGAGACCCGCAAGGGCAAGACGGTGATGACGCCGCGACCGGGTGCGCAGTTGAAGATAGTCCGGCCGATTGGACCCGGCGACGATTACGTCGCGGCGATCGGCGACAACCGGAAGATGCTGGTGTTCCCGCTGGCCGAACTGGTCGAGATGACGCGCGGGCAGGGCCTCCAGTTGCAGCGCTACCGCGATGGCGGACTGGCGGATGCGATCACCTTCGTCTTCGCCGAGGGCCTGAGCTGGGCGATGGGCGGTGGTACCGGTCGCACAAGGACCGAGTCGGACCTTGGGCCGTGGCGCGCGGCAAGGGGGGCGGCCGGGAGAATGCCGCCAACAGGTTTCCCGCGCGACAATCATTTCGGCTAAAATATTGAAAAGCCATCTGATTGAGAAAACTGAAATAACAAGTCGTTCTGGTTCCTTTAGGACGTCTTAACGATCGGTTGCTAGGCCGATCGGATGCCAGCGACCGCCCCGGATGCGATAATGCAATCATTCGTCGCGACCGAGCTGGTCGCGCGCGCGCTCGAACTCATGCCTATTCCGGCGGCGCACGTCGTCGTCACGGCCGGCGAGTTCGAATTGTTCGCCATGAATCGTGCGTATCGCCTGGCCGGGTTGGGCGTCGTGGCGGATCGATCGCCGATGATCGCCGAACTCGGCGACCGCATTCTCGCGTTCCTGGCGTCGCCGAACCTGCGATCCGATTTCGAATGGGCGTTGGGCGACGCGATCGACTGTCGCCACTACCGGGTCACGATCGCGCGTTCGTTCGCCGCGTTTCGCGACCGTTGCACGATCAGCCTCATCGACCAGACGTCGCAGGTCCAGACCGAACGCAGCCTGCGGCGTGAGATGTCGACCGACAGCCTGACCGGATTGCCCAACCGGGAGGGTTTCGAGGAGCTGATCGAACGCGTCGAGAATCGGACCAACAGCGCGGTGCTTGCGATCGATCTCGATCGGTTTGGACGTCTGAACTCGTGTCTCGGTTCGCTGGCGGGCGACGAGTTGCTGATTACCGTTGCCCGCCGGATCAAGGGGGCGCTCCGGTCCCGTGACACGATCGCCCGGATCGGTGGCGACCAATTCGGTATCCTGACGACGATCGACGACGATCGGACCGAGGCTCACGCGCTTGCCGAACGTATCCAGCAGACGCTGGCAACGCCGTTTCGCCTTACCGATTACGAGATCCGCGTCGAATGCTCGGTTGGAATCGCCTACGGCGCGGACGAGGCCGGCGATGTCGCCGAACTGATCCGCCACGCGCAATTTGCGGTCAAGCGGGCCAAGTCGAGCGGCCGCGCGGAAAGCTACATGCCGCAGGACTTCGCGATCGCACGCGCACAGTTCAGCATGGAGACCGCACTACGACGCGCGATCGAGAACCGGCAGTTGCGGCTGGCATATCAGCCGATCAGCGATCTCGCGACCGGCCGGATCGTCGCCTTCGAAGCGCTCGCGCGGTGGACCGACGAGCAGGGGCAGCATCACTCGCCGATCGATTTCATTCCGGTCGCGGAGGAATCCGGGTTGATCGTGCCGCTGGGGCGCTGGGCGATCGACGAAGCCGCACGGATGCTGGCGGCCTGGGATAAAGCCTATGGCAGCCGTTGCGGCGTCAAGATGGCCGTCAACCTGTCCGCGATCCAGCTCCAGCGCGATGACATCGCACCCGTGCTGGAAAACGCGCTGGCGCAAACGGGACTGTCGGGCGATCGATTCACGCTGGAGTTGACCGAAAGCGCGATCGTGCCGGATCCGGACCGGATTGCGGGGACGATGCATGCGCTGAAGGCACTCGGCACGACGCTCGCCATGGACGATTTCGGGACCGGCTATTCGAATTTGGCGTATCTGCAGAAGCTGCCGATCGATGTGCTGAAGATCGACCGAAGTTTCGTCACCGGCATGCTTGCGGACCGCGACAAGGTATCGATCGTGCGCGCGATCCTGAGCCTTGCGCAGGCCTTGGGCATGAAGACGACCGCGGAGGGGATCGAGACCAACGAACTGGCGCAGACCCTGGCGGCGCTCGGCTGCACCTATGGGCAGGGGTATTTCTATGCCGAGCCGCTGGAAGCCGATGCGGCGTATGCGATGATCAAGCCATAGGCGAAGGCGTGCCGATGTTGGCGCCGTTTCCAACGCCGTCGTATTGCGCCGTCCAGGCCGCTGGCGTCAGGCTGGCGTCATCGATAGCTGAGACAATCCACGACCAGCCAGCGATCCCTCCCTTGACGGGAGGCGATCGCGAGCTTTGGGGCGATCCGCGCTAGGCCAGTGCGTCGGCGACCATGTCGTCTGCGATGACCGCCACTCGGGCCGCATCGGGGAAGCCTTCTGCGATCCACTGCGTCTCGACTCGGCGCAGCATCGCTGCAACGTCCGGGCCCTTGCGCAGGCCGCGTTCTACCAGCGACCCGCCGGAGAACGGGAATACGGGCGGGGTCCGGTCCTTGATCGCCGTGACGTCGTCGCCCGCGATCAGAAGGCGATCCAGCGCGATGGTCATGCCGGCGCGGTAGGCGAGTGCCTGCGGGCCTTCGGTGCCGGGGCCGGCGGTGGCCGCGATCAGGCGTTTTCGGTCGGTGTTGGAGAGCTTCAGACGGGCGCCGACGGCTTCGGCCGCCGCGGGGGCGATCGTCATCGCGAGGCGGCGAATCGGGTCCGCCGCGATACCGGCTTGCGTTTCGCGCTTGGCGAGCACGCCGAGACGTACCGCGCCTTCGGTGTCGATCTCGGGCAGTACGGCACGGAAAATGCCGCGCTCGACCATCAGCGCGACGACCGGCACGGCGTTGGCCGCGACCAGCAGCTTCAGGACTTCGCTCGCCACGCGTTCGCGGGACAGCGCCATCAGGTCGTTGGCACGTACGGTGCAGGCGTCCAGCCCGGCTTGGTCGATCGTGGTGCCGAACCGTGCGTGGAATCGGAAGAAGCGGAGGATGCGGAGGTGATCCTCGGCGATCCGCTGCCACGGGTCGCCGATGAAGCGCACGCGCCGCGCCGCGAGATCGTCGAGACCACCGAAATAATCGAAGATCTCGCCGGTCGCGGGATCGGCGTAGAGCGCGTTCATCGTGAAGTCGCGGCGCGCCGCGTCCTCGCGCCAGTCGTCGGTATAGGCGATGATCGCATGGCGGCCGTCGGTCGAGACGTCGCGCCGCAGCGTCGTCACCTCGACCGGCCCCGCGGGCGTGACGGCGGTAATCGTGCCGTGTGCGAGCCCGGTCGGGACCGCCTTGATCCGCGCATCCTGAAGCCGCTCGATCACCTCCTGCGGGGGCAGGCGGGTGGCGATATCGACATCGGCGACGTCGATTCCGAGCAGCGTATCGCGCACCGCGCCACCGACGAAGCGCGACTCGCCCTCCACCGCGCCAAGAACCTTGGTCAGTGCGTCCAGGCCGTCACGGTCGCGCCACGCCGCAGCCGGGAGTATCAAGACCATCTCAGGCGGCGCGCGAGGTTGACGATCATCGCCGCGGTCGCACCCCAGATGCGGCGCTCGTTCCACATGATCTCGTAATAATGCCGGTCGTGGCCCTGCCATTCGAGCGTCGCCTCGACATGGTTCGCCTCGTCGAGGAGGAACGCGAGCGGGACTTCGAAGACGCTGGCGACTTCCGCTTCGCTCGGCGTGAAGATCAGGTCGGGCGGGATGATGCCGATCACCGGCGTCACCTGGAACCCGGTGACGGTGCGGTAGCTGTCGGCCTCGCCGATCACGCGGACCTTGTCGCGGGGGAGGGCGATCTCCTCCTCGGCCTCGCGCAGCGCCGCGGTCACGACGTCCTCGCCAGGATCGATCCGACCGCCGGGGAACGCGATCTGGCCGGGGTGGCGGCTCATCGTGTCGGTGCGCTGCGTCAGGATCACGCCGGGATCGGCGCGGTCCGTCACTGCGATCAGCACCGCAGCGGGAAGTAACGTGTCGGCGGCGGTGAGATCGCCGTCATGCTGGTCGCCGGTCAGCAGGATCATGTGCGACCCGGCGCCCTTCGCCAGCGCCGCGGTCATCCGTTCCGTGAGGCTCATGCAGCGGGCTCCAGCGGGAAGAACGCGCCGTCGCTCCACAGCCCGGCGGGCGTCGCGTCGTCGGCGATCGCGCGTTCGGCAAGCTCGTAATAGACCGAGCGCACGACCAGCGCCTCCATCCCGCCGCGCACGGCGAGGTAGGGGCGAGGGCCATCCGTATCCTCGACGAACCGCAGCGGATGCTCGGGGCCTGCGGTGACGAGGTCGCCGGTGTTCAGCCGGAACGCGAGCTTCGACTCGCTACCGCTGCCCTCGGCCTTCATCTCGACCGCG
This sequence comes from Sphingomonas sp. OK281, assembly GCF_900115295.1. GTDB lineage: Bacteria > Pseudomonadota > Alphaproteobacteria > Sphingomonadales > Sphingomonadaceae > Sphingomonas. The sequence goes on from NZ_FOVZ01000001.1 coordinate 571,983, forward strand.
ATAAAGGCTGCGTCCTCGACCTCGATATCGAGTTTCTCGACCGGGGTGACGAGGACGTGCGTACCGTCGGGTTCGCGTCGCAGGATCGTCGAGAACAGCCGGACCATCGCCGGCCGTCCGATCGGCGAGCCCTGGTGATACCAGGTGCCGTCGCGCGCGATCCGCATCTCGCTGTCACCGCAATGCGTCGGGTTCCATTTCTCGACCGGCGGCAATTTGGCCTCCTCGACGAGCTTGGCGATCTCGGCGAGGCTGAGCGAGGCGATATCGGGAAGGGGATCCATGGGCATGGCGGCGGACTAGGCGGGCAGGGGGCCGAGGTAAAGCGGCGCCTTATGCCGGTGCGGTCACCGGCGTGCGGGGGCCGAGCATGCCGGCGGCGTCGGGCACGGCATCGCCGCGCGCGAGCAGACGGTGGCGCTCGACCGGGCCGGGAGCGTTCCAGCGTGCGGTGCGCTCGGTTGAGAAGCCGAAGAAGCGGCCGTAATAGTCGGGGTCGCCGATCAGCATCAACGCATCGTCGAGGTCGTTCGCGGCGGCAGCGTCGAGCACGCGCGCGACGAGGCTGCGGCCGATGCCGTCTCCTTGGCGGGTGGGAGCGACGGCGACCGGACCGACCATCACCAGCGGGCTCTGGCGGTCGTCGTCGATCAGCGCGATCGGCCAGCACTGGATCGAGCCGACCAATACGCCGTCCTCGACCGCGGCGAAGCTCAGCGCGGCGATCAGCGTGCCGGTGCCGCGAATCATGTAGGCCGTCCGCGTGAACCGATCCGGCCCGAACGCGGCATCGAGCAGCATCTCGACGGCGGTCGGATTGATGACATCGAGGGGGACGAGCGTGATCACCGGCATCTCCTGCCCCGATTGCGTCGCGTGTCGACGATGAGGGCAGCGCGCTTTAGCCGTGGCGACGCTGAACGCAAGGATAACCGAGGGTGTGGGTGCCCGGAGGTAAGGTCGGCCTATTTCGTGAATCGATCGGTCGGGACACAGCGTTCCTCCCCCTGGCGGGGAAGGATCGAAAGGGCGGCATGTCCAACCGCGCGCGCTCACTCGCATCGCCGACTTTCATCTCGCCGTGCGTCTGCTAGAGGCGCGACGATGGAAGACAGTCTTCAACTCGAAGTCCACGATCTCGAAGTGCAGGTCCTGACCGGCATCTATTCGGAGGAGACGCACCTGCCGCAGCCGCTGCGGATCTCGCTGACCGTCGACATGGTCTGCCCGAAGCACTTTGCGCCGGATACGCCGTTGTCGGCCTCCAAGAATTATCTCGACCTGAAGAACGCGGCGACCACCGCGCTGCCGCCCGGCGTGCATTTCACGCTGATCGAGGGCGTGGCGGATCACATCTGCGAGACGCTGTTCCTGCAGGACGCGCGCGTGTTGCGGGTGAAGGTGAAGATCGTGAAGCTGGCGATCGCCGAAGCCGATGAAGCCATCGGGGTCACGCTCGTTCGTCACAGGCGGTGATCGCATGCGGCTGACGTTGGAGCCGGGCGACGATATCGCGGCGTTGGTACGCGCAGGGGCGGGCGAGTCGCTCGTCGTCGTCATCCCATCCATGCTGGACTCGCTGGCGATGGCACAGGCGCGGGCATCGATCGGCCCCTTGGCCATCGAGCGGTCCCCCGCGACTCGCGTGAATGCGATCGTCCTGGTCGAGGGCGCCGCCTCAGCTCATGTCGATGCCGCGGTAAATTTTCTCGAACAGGCGCAGTCGACTACCGGGCAGGTTATCGAGATTCTTCCACGCTGACCCCGCCGGAATTCCCCTCCGTCATTTTCGGCAGCACCCCCTGGCCAGAGGGGGCAAACCTTCCGACTAGCTCTTCCGCGTACGCCCACAGGGGCCGAGCGCGGCAAGCACGTACGCGTAATCCTCGCGTGCGATCGCTGCGTCGGCGGCTTCCAGCGACCCGGTGCTCCGTTCGGGCAAGCTTGGCGGTAACGCGCACGCCATGCGGTACCAGAGCAACGTCTCGGGGGCAGGCGGGGCGGCCGATTCGTCGACGATCTCGCTGAGTGCGACCGCCCAGCGCGGTTGCTCGCCGGGCCGTCGCAGAATCGACAACGAGACCGGGCGCTGATCCGCGGTCGTCAGGAATATCTGGGTCTCGCCTTCGCCGGGCAGCGCACCGGCAACGTGGAAGGCATTGCCGATCCCGGTGATGACCGGTGGCGCGTCGCTGGCCAGCGCATCGCGGGCGATCTTTCGCGCCCGAGCGTCGGAGGTCGGCGTCCAGTCGAGTTGCGCATCAGGCGCGACCAGCTGGACCTGGTTGACCGCACCCGCCACCGGCCGCGCAAAAACAAGCACCCGGGCTTTCTTGAACTTGGGCACCTTGCCGGCGGCATCGGGCGCGATGTCGAGCAGGTACCCGATTCGCGGAGGCAGGCCATCGGCGCCGCGGATCAGCGCCGTGACGTCGACCTCGACATATAGTCGGACAAGGCCCGGTGCGAGATTCGGCGCTTCGGCCGGCTTGATCTTTGCCGTCGACCGGATGGTCGCATCGGCGATGATCGGTGCTGAAAGAACGAGGTCGGCGATGTCGGCATACCCCATTCCGCCCGGTACTGCGCTAGGGATTTCCCGCTGTGGCTGACCCGGCGTGAGGGCGGCGGCATCGGCAGAAACGGGCCGCTGTTCCGCGGTTTGGCCGGCCATGGCCGGCAACGCCAGAAGTGCGATCGAGAGGGCCGAAGCCGTAACGTGAAGCAATGGATTCATGCGATCAGGCTACGCGACAGAAGCTGAACGATACAGAAATAATTCTGCCATCGTACGGTTGTACGTTTGTTGCGTCTGACAAAGCGTTTGCGTGTCGCAGAACGTGGCGATAGGACTTGGGCACTGCCCCGTGGTTATTCCGGCCAACGGCAGACGTATGTGTCGCGTACCCGGTGCGGATACGTGCGTACGGAGCAGGCAGATTAAGGGAGTGTCGTTTCTGAATGGCCTATACTGACCAGAAGATGTCCGGAGGCAAAATCGTCGCGATCGTGATCGTCGCGCTGATTCATGCGGCCTTGGGCTACGCTTTCGTCACGGGCCTCGCGTATCAGTACGTGAAAAAGGCCCAAGAAAAGATGACGACGTTCGACGTGGAGCCGCCACCGCCGCCGCCTCCGCCCGACGAGCCCCCGCCGCCGCCGCCTGACCAGCCAAACCTGCCGCCGCCACCGACCACGGTCGTGACGCCGCCGCCGGTCGTCGTGACGCCTCAGCCTGCGCCGCAGATGCAGACGTCGCAGATCATTCCGCGGTTCCAGCCAACGGCTCCGCCGTCGCCGCCATCGCCAGCGGTTGCGCCGTCGCCTCCAGCGCCGCCAGTCGTCAGCAAGGCGGCCGGTCCGAAGGGTGATCCTGCTCAGTGGGTTTCGACGGACGACTATCCGCCGAGTTCGCTGCGCGCCGAGGAAGAAGGCACCGTCGGGATCGCATGGGACATCAACGCCCAGGGTCGCGTCGAGAATTGCCGCGTCACGTCGTCGAGCGGTTCGTCCGCGCTGGATCGCGCTGCTTGCGCCGCGATCACACGGCGTGGTCGGTATTCGCCGGCAATGGACACGGCGGGCAACCCGATCCGGTCGAGTTCTTCGCGTCGCGTGACGTGGAAGATCCCGCCCCAGTAATCGGGTCAGTTTAAACGCTGCACCTTTCGTTTCAGACATAGACTATAGTCAGAGGACTAACCGAACATGATCACCACCATTCTTGCAGCGGCAGCGCCCGCCGCAGCCGACGCCAACCCGTACGGCCTGCAAGCCGCACTCCGCGAAGGCGGCCTGATTTCGCAGACCGTGTTCGGCATCCTCGTGCTGATGTCGGTCGTGTCGTTCTACATCCTGTTCTCGAAGCTGTTCGAGCAGCAGAAGATCATTGGCCAGGGCAAGCGCGTCCGTCAGGCCTTCTGGTCGTCGAACAACCTCCGCGAAGGGTCGGCCAAGCTCGACAAGAACTCCGCCTACAAGCAGATCGTCGACGACGGTCTCGCCGCTCAGGAGCAGCATTCGAAGCTGACCGATCCGGTCGAAGCCCATGACTGGCTGCACGGTTCGCTGGCGCGCTCGGAAGCCGCGATCAACTCGAAGCTGGGTGGCGGTCTCGCCTTCCTCGCGACGGTCGGTTCGGTCTCGCCGTTCATCGGTCTGTTCGGTACGGTTATCGGCATCTACCGCGCACTCGTGAAGATCGGTGCATCGGGTCAGGCGTCGATCGACAAGGTCGCAGGGCCGGTCGGTGAAGCACTGATCATGACTGCCCTCGGTCTGGTCGTCGCGGTTCCTGCCGTGTTGTCGTACAACTGGCTGCAGCGCCGCAACAAGTCGATCGCAGAGGACCTGTCGGCCTTCTCGAACGACGTGCTCGGCTTCCTCGCTTCGAACGGCGCCGTGCGTCCGTCGATGGCATCGGCTGCCAAGCCGGTTTCGGCCAAGCCTGCCACGACGACCACGACCGCCGGCCAGACCGGTGGCGTACCGCGCGCCAACTAAGACGCGCAAAAGGCGGGGCTGCTGTTCGCAGCGGCCCCGCTTCATTGCCGCCGGCGGTTCCGGTGGCGATTATATGGATAGGATAGTTCGCACATGGCGATGAGTGTTGGTGGCGATTCCACCGAGAGTTCGATATCGGACATCAATACGACGCCGCTGGTCGACGTCATGCTCGTGCTCCTGATCATCTTCCTGGTGACGACGACCGTCGCGGTCCAGGCAGTGCAGCTGAAGCTGCCGGATGTTCGCTTCGATCCGACGATGACCAAGCCAGAGAACGTCTCGCTGTCGGTGACGTCGGCCAACGGCCAGTGCCAGGTGTATTGGGGTCTCTCGCCAGTGACTCACGAAGAGTTGCTGCAGCGGGCCGTCGACAAGCTGAAGGCGGAAATCGCGCGTCAGGGCGGCGTCAATGCCGTTGGTCTCGAACTGCCCGAGGCGCACATCCGCGGCGACGTGAACGCACCGTATCGCTGCATCGGCGCCACGATCTACACGATGCAGCAGGCCGGGTTCGCTCGGGTCGGCTTCATCTCCGAACCGCCTCCCGGCGGGACCACCGAACGCTGATGCCGAACGCTGATGGTCGCTCGGACGTATTTAGGAGTAGCATAAAATGGCAATGAGCGGCGGCAAAGAAGACGGCGCGCCGATGATGGAAATGAACATGACGCCGTTGATCGACGTCCTGCTCGTTCTCCTCATCATGTTCATCATCACGATCCCGATCCAGACGCACGCGGTCAAGGTCGACCTTCCGGTCAACAGCAAGAACCAGCCGCAGAACCCGGTCGATCCCCAGAAGAACAAGATCTCGATCGATGCCGCTGGTGTGGTCGCGTGGAACGGTTCGCCGGTCGACGAAGTCACGCTGCGCCAGTATCTGGATCAGTCTGCTGGCATGACGCCCGAGCCTGAACTCCACTTCCAGCCCGATCCGCAGTCGAAGTACGAAGTGGTCGATCGCACGCTGGCCGTCATCAAGCGGTCTGCGATCACCAAGCTCGGCTTCATCGGCAACGAGCAGTACCGCAACGACTTCTAGGTCGCTCCGCGACCGGCATCGAAGCGTACAGTATCGAACTTCCAAAGGGCGGTCCTCCGGGGCCGCCCTTTTTCTTTGCGTGGTTGTGGCCGGGCGGTGACCGGGCCGGGGTGGAGCGGCGTGGCGTGGCGTGGCGTGGCGCAACGTAGAGCGGGGCGGGGCGCATTTCCGCCGCAGGATTATGCGTGCGCCTTTTCGAACTTGATCAATGTACTTGTATGACAGTCATCGAAGTGACACACCGTTGTCACAAAAATGAAACCTTCCGATACGCGAAGGTCAGTGGAGATGGATGATGCGCAAGACCGTCCTGTTCGTTCTAGCAACCGTGGGTGCCGCGACTCCGGCGTTGGCGGGTCAGTCGGCGTCGGTCGATCGCACTGGCTACACCGCGATCGCGGCAGGTGACCTTTCGATGGCGGAACAGCGAATCGTCGCCGAGCGAAAGATCTTCCCGCAGCGGCCCGAACTGATGCTTAATCTAGCGTCGGTGTATCACCGTACCGGACGCGAGTCGGAGGCGCGTGCGCTGTATGCAGCCGTGCTGGAGCGGCCCGCCGTCGCGATGGATTTGCCATCGGGGGCGGTGGTTTCGTCGCACGATCTCGCAAGCCGTGCCTTGGCGCGGCAGTCGCAGCAGATCGCGACTCGGTGAGCGTTCGCGCGCGGTCATGATCGGGAGGGTTTGCGACGGCGATTAGGATGGCGCGCGGCCTTGCTTGAATGCTTGCGCGTCTTTCCTTGTTCTCCCGCGAAAGCGGGAGCCCAGCCTGGGTCCCCGCCTTCGCCGGGAAACAAGCTTCGGCATCGGTATCTGTCGAGCGGCGAGCCGTTATGGGCCGTAAAGCACGATGCCGTATGGATGTTCTGTCACGGCAGCGAGGGCGGAACCGTCCGCGGTTGGGCCGCATACCGACGACGTGTCCTACTTGCCCAGGTACGACCTCACCGTCGTCGTTAGCTGGAAACCCGTCTACCTCGACAAGTACCGCACTACCCCGGCGAAGGCTGGGGCCCAGTTGGGAATGCTGCCAACTGAGCGGTGAGCGTTATTACTGAGACCTCACCACTTGGGCCCCGGCCTTCGCCGGGGGGTGTGGTACGGAATGAGGTCGGATTACCCCACCTCAGGATGGCTGGGACCTTGTCGTAAGGGAGCTTCGATATTCGGAGGCAAAGGGCGCCGGTCGACCCAGTAACAGAAGTCCGAGCTCGAACTCTTGGCGGCCGCCAGCGTCACTCCGAACCCCAAGCCCAAGCCCAAGCCCAAGCCCAAGCCCAAGCCCAAGCCCAAGCCCAAGCCCAAGCCCAAGCCTAGAGCCGCGGCAACGTCACCCCGCGCTGACCCATGTATTTCCCCGCTCGATCCTTGTAGCTCACCTCGCAGGGTTCGTTCCCCTTGAGGAACAGGAACTGGCATGCACCCTCATTGGCATAGATCTTGGCCGGCAGCGGCGTGGTGTTGGAGAACTCCAGCGTCACATGCCCCTCCCATTCCGGCTCCAGCGGCGTCACGTTGACGATGATGCCGCACCGCGCGTAGGTCGATTTGCCGAGGCAGATCACCAGCACGTCGCGGGGTACGCGGAAATATTCGACGGTGCGGGCGAGCGCGAAACTGTTCGGCGGGATGATGCAGACGTCGGTCTTGCGGTCGACGAAGCTGTTGGCTGCGAAGTCCTTCGGGTCGACGATCGCGCTGTCGACGTTGGTGAAGATCTTGAACTCGTCGGCAACGCGCGCATCGTATCCATAGGACGATAGCCCGTACGAGATGCAGCCGTCGCGGCGCTGTGCTTCGTGGAACGGTTCGATCATCGCATCGCCCAGCGCGCGCTCGCGGATCCAGCGGTCGGACATCACGGACATGGCAACTCCCTTTTCGCGAGCGGCTTTCGCGCGGATGCGGTCAGACGGCAAGAGGGACGAGCCGAATCACGTCTATCCTCGTCCACGATGCCTCTACGAAGCGTCGCCTCCCGCGCGTTGGCTATTGATGCGGTCGGGCGGTGGCGTCACAATGCGGCGTCACGATCGCCACGATCGAGACTGCGCCATCGGTGCTGGCCCGGTGGCTATGAGGGAAGCTGGCTTGAAGTTCATCGAGACCCCGTCACCCAATTTCGACGATCGTTCGCTGCCGATCACGATGATCGTGCTGCACTATACCGGAATGCAAGACGGCGCGTCGGCGATCGCTCGGCTGCGCGATCCCGAGGCGAAGGTATCCTCTCATTATCTGGTCGAGGAAGACGGCACGGTCCTGCGGATGGTCGCGGAGGACAAGCGCGCCTGGCACGCGGGCAAATCGCACTGGCGCGACGTCGAGGACGTCAACTCGGCGAGCGTCGGCATCGAGATCGTCAATCCCGGCCACGAGTTCGGCTATCGCCCGTTCCCCCTTGAGCAGATTGCGTCGGTCGTGGCGCTGGTCGCCGAGATCAAGGACCGCCACGAGATCACGCGCGGCAACATCGTCGGCCATTCGGATATCGCACCGGTGCGCAAACGCGATCCGGGCGAGCTGTTTCCGTGGCACGAACTGGCACGGCGTCGGCTGGCGTTGCCGCGACCGACCAAGAATCTGATGGACCCGGGCTGGACCGAAGGCGGCTTCTGCCTCGCGCTCGAACGGTTCGGCTACGATGTCGAGAACCGGATGGCGGCGACGATGGCGTTCCAGCGGCGCTTCCGTCCCGAACTGGTCGATGGCGAGGTCGACGCGGAGTGCCGGTGTATCCTGCTGGCGCTGTTGCTGCCGAAACCGATGGGTGACGACTGACGTCTTTCTCCCCTCCCTGAAAGGGAGGGGTTGGGGGTGGGTCGGTTTCCGTATCATGGGACGGTCGCGACCAAAGCTGGCCGACCCACCCCCAGCCCCTCCCTTTCAGGGAGGGGAGAGCGGTTGGAAAGCGCCCCCACTAAAAACGGTGGTGCATCGCCCGCACCCGCGCTAGGGCTCGCCTCGCCAGAGGGTCGGGCGGCCGCGGGTGTTTTCGGACACGCGAGGAAAGTCCGGGCTCCGCGAAACGACGGTGCCGGGTAACGCCCGGCGAGGGTGACCTCAGGGAAAGTGCCACAGAGAGCAGACGGCCAACCCTCGGCGCAAGCCGGGGCGGTCAGAGTGAAAGGGTGCGGTAAGAGCGCACCGCGCGCCTGGTAACAGGGGCGGCACGGCAAACCCCACCGGGAGCAAGATCGAATAGGGGTGGCACATGGGCTTCGTTTCAGCTCGTCACCCGGGTTGATTGCTTGAGGCGGCGGGCAACCGTCGTCCTAGAGGAATGGTCGCCTAACTTTCGACCGAAGGGTCGGAAATGGACAGAACCCGGCTTACAGACCCTCTGGCATCCTTCTTCGAACCATTGCAAACTGCGAGCAATTGACGCGCAAGGTTGCGACGTGGGGGATGCGATGCGGTTCGACAGGGTAGGGGCCTTTGGCGCGGGGATGGCAGCGGTCGCCGCTGCGACGGTCCAGGTGGCAGCCCCGGTAGCGGCGCAGATCCCTGCGACGACGGTACAACAGGATTTCGACGCGGCCGCGGCACTCGACACGAAGGGCGACAAGGCCGGCGCACTCGCCGCCTGGCAAAAACTTGAGGCCCGCACCAAGCCGGGGTCGCGCAGCCGCGGCGTCGCGCTGATCCGCAAGAGCGCCGCGCTGTTCAAGCTCGATCGCTCCGACGACGCCGTCACGGCGGCCCGTGCGGGGCTTGCGCTCCTCCCGGCCAGCGATCCGACGCTCGCCGAGGACCGCTGGCGTGCCTATTACGATCTCGGCATCATTGCGGAGAACGCGCTCGACTATGCCGGTGCAGCCGATTCCTACGCGAGCGCCGAGACAGCCGCGGATACGCCTTCGCTGAAAGCCGCGTCGATGCTGGCGTTGGCGAACACCAAGACGTTCACCGACCCCGCAGCCGCCGAGGCGGCGCTCGTCCGGGTCGACGCGCTGTTGAAGGCGGCCAAAGTCGATGGCAAACTGAAAGCGCTGGTCGCGCGTCGCCACGCCATCCTGCTGCTCAATCGTGGCGCCTACGAACCGGCACGCGTCTATGCCGTCGACGCGGTCAAACAGCTTGGTGGCTTGACGTCGCAAACCGACGTGAACGACGTTTCGGCGCGTTCCGATGCGGCAATCGCCTCGCTATTGGCGGGCAAGCCCGACGAAGCGCGCCGCTACATGGCGATGACCGGGGCCGGGCGGTTGACCAAGGGCGAGTTTGATCCGGCCGTGCAGATGGACGTACCGCCCTGTGGCGGCGAGGCCGATTTGCGCCCCGCGGACATGGCGGTGGTCGAGTTCACGATCGGCGACGACGGCGTAGTGAGCGCGGTCTCGCCGATCTATGCGGCGGGCGGCGGTGCGGTCGCGCTCGAATTCGCACGCGCCGTCCGCGACTGGTCGTGGACGCCCGAGCAAGTCAAGGCTCTGCCGGCGTTCTTCCGCTACAATGTCCGCGTCGAGATGCGCTGTTCCACCGCGTTCGAGCGTCCGTCGATCACCAAGTTCCTCGACGCCGACATGGCGACATGGCTCGAATCGAAGGGCCTCGCGCTGCCGACCGAGGACCGTGGGGCGGATGCGGTCGCGGTCGTTCGCCAGCGCGCGGCGCTTGCCGCGGCGGAAGCGAAGTCCGGGACCACTTCGCTCGCCGTGCTGCCACCGCTTTATCAACTCGTGAACAACGCGGTCGTCGGGCGCGAGGAGAGCAACCTTCTGGCGCGTCGTGCGCTCGCGATCGCCGCGGCGCAGGGCGCGCCGCCGACCGCGCGACTGCCGCTCGACATAAGCGTCCGCGAGACCGACAGCGCGGACGGCTGGAAGGATGGCGCATACGCACGGGCCGTCACGCCGCTGCTGTCGATGCCGGTGTACGCGAACGATCCCAAGGCGCGGTCGGCGATCCTGTTGCTGATTGCCGAGCGGACCGAGTCGCGCAGCCGCCGCACCGTTCTGTTGCAAGAGGTCACCGACGACAAGCGCCTCGTCGCGAACGATCCGCTCCGCGTCGGTGCGCTGATTCGCCTTGCCTCGCTTCAGCAAGAGGCCGGCGAGACCGCTACCGCGCGTGCGACGTTCGAACGGTCGGGGCTGGCTGCGAACCAATGCGCGATCCTCGATGCGCCACCACATTTCCTGTCGGCGGGGGGCGTGTTCCCGAACGAAGCGATGGCCTGGGGCTTCGAAGGCTGGACCAAGACGCAGTTCGACGTCGATGCCAACGGCCGCGTCTTGAACCAGCGCGCTGTGCTCAGCTATCCCCCGTTCGTGTTCACCAAGGCGGGCGTGCAGACGGTGGCGGGCGCCCGGTGGAGCAAGACCTTCCGCCCCGATGGCGGCGTCGGTTGCGGCGGGCTGTCGCAGCAGGTGCGGTTCAAGATGCCGGGGTGAGTGGGCGCCTGCCGATCCTCCCCCTGCCGGGGGAGGATGAGCGAGACGCGGATTCCGCCGGCCTACACCAACACCTTGTCCGGCCGGCCGACCTCTTCGAGCACGGTCGTCGAATCGATCTCCATCATCGGTTTGATAAGCCCGTCGCGGATATCGTAGACCCAGCCGTGGAGCAGCACTTCCTGCCCGCGTGCGAACGCGCCCTGGATCGTCGCGGTGCGCGCGAGCCTCACGAGCTGGTCGCGGACATTGACCTCGACCAGCCGGTTGACCTTCTGCTCGCGGTCGGGCTGGGCGTCGATCTCGTCGGCATGGTCGTGCAGCACGCAGCGCGCGGTCTTCAGCCAGTCGTCGACCGGCCCGGTGGTGCCGCCGTCCAGCGTCGCGCGGATCCCGCCGCACGCATAATGGCCGCAGATGATGATGTGCCGCACGCCGAGCACGTCGATCGCATATTGCAGCACGGACATCAGGTTCATGTCGTCGTCGTTGACGAGGTTGGCGATGTTGCGGTGAATGAACATGTTGCCGGGCGGCGTCATCGTCATCTGTTCCGGGCCGACGCGGCTGTCCGAGCAGCCGATCCACAGGAACTCCGGGTTCTGGCCGACCAGCTGGCGCTGGAAGAAGTCGGCGCTCTCCTCGATGATCTCGGCCGCCCACGCCTTGTTGGCGAGCAGGAGCTGCTTGTACTGCCTCATGCGAAACGGACCTCGGTCTGGGGGGCGTTGATCAGCTTGACCGTGCGCAGCGCGAGATCGCCGCGGATGAGCACGGTGATGCCGCGATACTCGGCGCCCTTGATGAACGCGTTGATGATGTCGACGTTGTCGAGATCGACATAGCTGGTCGACGACAGGTCGATCAGCAGGTTCGCGTTGTCGGGCACTTTGGCGAGCGACTTCTGCAGTTCGTATTTGTGGATGAAGTACAGGTTGCGGCGGGCGCGGACGAGGCAGTCCTCGTCGTCGCAGGCAAAGGTGATCGCGGTGCGGAAGTTGCGCGCGACGACGAACACGAAGCCGACCGCAAGACCGATGACGATCCCCTCGAGCAGGTCGGTGAAGAGAATCGCAGCCACGGTGACGACGAACGGGATGAACTGCGTCCAACCCTGCTTGAAGCGTTCGGTGTACAGCTTCGGCTTGGTCAGCTTGTAGCCGGTCGCGATCAGAACCGCGGCAAGCGCCGACAGCGGGATCAGGTTCAGCACCGCAGGGATCAGCGCGACGCTGACCAGCAGCCAGAAGCCGTGCAGGATCGTCGAAAGCTTGCTCTCCGCCTTCGCATCGACGTTGGCCGAAGAGCGGACGATGACGGACGTGACGGGGAGGCCACCGATCAGGCCGGACAGGATGTTGCCGCCGCCCTGTGCCATCAGCTCCCAGTTCTTGTCGGTCGAGCGACGGCGCGGATCGATCTCGTCGACCGCCTTGACGCTCAGCAGCGATTCGAGGCTGGCGACGATCGCGAGCGTGACGGCGCTGCTCCAGACGATGCCCATCGTGATCCCGGAGAAATCGGGGAAGGTGAACAGCGACGGGAATTGTGACAGCGTCTGCGTGATAGGCACCTGCACCAGATGCGTCGCCTGAAGCTGCCAGTCGGGCTTCACGACACCGAGCAACATGTTGCCGAAGATGCCGATCAGCACGACGACGAGCGGGCCGGGAACGAAGCGCAGCGGGCCGTCCTTCGGCTTGGCACCGTCCCACCAGAACAGGAAGGCGAGGCTGACCGAGGCGATCAGGATCGCGCCGGGGGTGACGGCCGCGCTGAGGCTGTCAAGGATACGCGAGAAGGTATTGATGCCGTTCGCGGTGGTGAATTCGAAGATGCCCTCGGCTTCGCGGTCGAAACCGACGGCGTGCGGGATCTGCTTGAGGATCAGGATCAGGCCGATCGCCGCGAGCATGCCGGTGATGACCGACGACGGTACGAACTCGCTGAGGATACCCGCGCGCGTCAGCGAAAAGCAGATCTGGAGCACACCCGCCAGCACGACCGCCATCAGGAACATCTGGTAGCTGGGCATGCTCTCGATTGCGGTGAGCACGATCACGGTCAGGCCGGCGGCGGGGCCGCTGACCGACAGCGGCGATTTCGAGAACAGGCCGACCGCGATGCCGCCGACGATGCCGGAAATGATGCCGGCGAACAGCGGTGCACCGGATGCGAGCGCGACGCCGAGACAGAGGGGAAGCGCGACCAGCGCGACGACGATGGAGGCGGGAAGATCCGCGCGCCATGTGGTAAGCTTTGGAATGAGAGTCGGCACCAGGGCTCCTGTCGCTAAGGTGTCGGCTGGGAATACGTCCGCACCGGACGCATCTATCCATGCCACATGACAAATAGTTCATGTTCATTAATCGATGAATGGTGGCTGACTCAAGGCGGAATGTTGCGGCGCGGAAGATTGTCGGATGGGACGAGTTTTGGCCCTCTTCGCAGCGTGCGGTTGCGTTGTCCGCGGGGACGCCTATCTCGGGCCGCTATGGCGAGAAGCACGACACGATCTTCAGACTGGGGTTTTCCCCGCTGGCGCGAGTATGGCGCGAGCACCGAGGCGGTGACCGTCCGGCTGTGCGACCGCCATGGTTGCAACGAGCCCGGCAATTGTCCGGCGCCGAAATCGCCCAACAGCCCGGACCGCTGGTATTTCTGCATGAACCACGCCGGCGAATATAATCGTGGCTGGAATTATTTCGAAGGCTTAAGCGCGGAGGAAGCGGCCGAGCGCGAGGCGGCGGAAACGCGTACTGCCGACGGCTACACCGATCCCAAGCATTATGCCTGGGCATGTTCGGGCGACGGCAGCCGGTCGCGTGACGAGATGCGCGCGCTCGAGGTGTTGGACCTGGAGCCCGACGCGACGTTCGAGGACGTGCGCGCGGCGTGGCGGCGGATGGCGAAGGCGAACCATCCCGACGTGCGGCCGAACGACAAGGACGCGGCGAAGCGGTTCCAGGGCGTGCAGGCGGCGTATGAGGTTCTGAAGGTGGCCGAAGACCAGCGGACGTGGAAGCCGGCGTGATCCGCGTCCTCGCCAGTCGCTGGCAGGGTAGCGTTCTGGTCTGCGGCAAGTGTTCGAAGAAGCTCGACGGCGGGTTCGGCGAGAAGGGCCGTACGCCTTTGGTCAAATTGCTGCGTCAGGCACTCGGCGTGAAGAAGGGCCGCAAGTCAGATCGCGGCGTGGTCGAGGTGAAATGCCTCGGGGTTTGCCCGAAGAATGCGGTCGTGATGGTCGACGGCGCCCGGCCGGACCGGTGGATGCTCGTGCCGGCCGGTGCGGATACGGATGAAATCGTTGCAACCCTTACCGAACACCGCGACGTGCCCTCACCCTCGCCGCCTCCGGCGTCTCTCCCTCTCCCCTGAGGCCAGAGGGAAGGGGCCCGCGGCTGCTTGGCCGTGGGAAGGGTGAGGGCACGGTTTTCACGTTAGGCGGCGTACCGCTCCGCCGTCTCCCGGATCATCGCGATCATGTTCGGGATCCCCTGCGTCCGGTTCGAACTCAGCTGCTTGCTTAGATCGAACGGCGCCAGTTCCGCCTTGATGTCGGTCGCCACGATCGCGCGCGGCGCCTGATCCTGCACGGTCAGCAACACAAGCGCGATGATCCCCTTGGTGATCGCCGCATTCGAATCCGCCAGAAAATGCAGCCGGCCGTCGTCGGTGGACGTCGGATACACCCAGACCGAAGCCGAACACCCGCGCACCAGCGTTGCATCGGTCTTCAGCGCATCCGGCATCGGTTCAAGCTCTTTGCCGAGATCGATTAGCAGGCGGTAGCGATCGTCGGGTTCGAGGAAGTCGTATTCCTCGCGAATGTCGGTGAGAGTGGCCATGGGCGGTCGGTAGCGGGTCGAGTGTTGCGCCACAACTCCAGTGTTCCCCCGCGAAGGCAGGGCCCCAGTCTGGACCCCCGCCTTCGCGGGGGAACAAGTCTTCTGGTCGGCGGGGCCTAAAGGTCCACCCCGGCGGCGATCGCCTCGAGCTTCTTGATCCGCTCCTTCAAATCCGCGATCTCGATCCGCGATCCGGTCGATACGGAGACCGGCATCCGGCCGTCGTGCGCGTGATCGAGTTCCATCCGCCGCAGCGAGAGCCATCCGCGCCATCCGGCCAAGCCACCGGCCACGATCATCGCCAGCCCCGCAAGGCTCGCCAACGCCAGGGTGATGTAGAGATTAGGGTCGATCATGTCCGCCTCCTCTAGCGGTCGCGGAGCCGTTCGATCTCTCGGTCGAGATCGACGCTCTTGTGGTTGTCGGTGATCACGCGCTCCAGCACCTGGATGCGCTCCTTCATCTGCTGCACCTCGTCGCGCAGTCGGGCTGCCTCGGGATCGTTCATCAGCGACTGTGCCTCGCCGTGGCGCGCACTCTTGTGGCGCGATTTGAAGATGCCGGTAATCATTACGATCAGGACGATCATCACGACCATCACCTGTCCACCATTCATGATCTTATCTCCTAACGGGTCGGTCTAGTTGGTCAGGCGTTCGGTCGCGGGACCGGTATCGCGGAGCAGGTCGATCTCGTTCGAGAGCTCGATCCCGCGGTCGGTGACAATCCGTTCGAGCACACGGACGCGCTGTTCGAGACGGTCGGTATGCGCCGCATATTGTGCGGACTTCTCGGCGATCATCTGGGCGTCGAGTTCCATGCGGCGGTGCCGGTAGGCGAACCAGGGCCTGACGAAGACACCGCCGAAGATCGCGAGCAGTCCGCAGCAGATGCCGAGGATCGGGATGAGCAAGGGGCTGAGCATGATCGTGTCCTTCAGCGGTCGCGAAGGGCTTCGATCTCGCGAGCGGTGCGCTCGGCGGGATCGGTGGCGATGCGCTCGAGGACTGCGATGCGCTCCTCGAGGCGCGAGACCTGGCCGTTAAGACGGTCGTTCTCGGTGCTCAGCAGTTCAACCTTCCGGTCGGCGGCGGGATCTTGCTTCTGCGCGCCGCCCCAGTTCATCGTGTTGCCCCAGTCGTCGCTCGGCGGGTAGCCGTGTTTCGTACGGATCCAGTTGTTGACGATCCAACCGACGGTCGTGATCGCGATGATGGCAATAATGAAACCTGGTCCACCCCAAGCCATAGTCTATCTCCCTGTTGACGCCGCGTCTCAGCGCAGGCTGTCGATCTCTGCCGCGAGGCTGTTGCTGTTGCGGCTGGTATAGTGCGTCTCGATGTCGGCGAGGCGGCGGTCTATGTCGCGGAACTTGCTGCGGACCTCGGCGGTCGACCGCTTCGGGTTCGAGCGCACGCCCTGCCAGAACTTCGCGTCGTCTGGCGTCTCGTACAGGCCGATCGGCTTTTTCGGCGCCAGCCAGGCGGCGGCAAAGTAGCCAAGGATCACCCATCCGCTGGTAGCGAACGCCAATATTACCATTGCGACCCGAACAAGAGTGATATCGAGACCCGTATAGTCAGCTATCCCGGAGCATACACCCTTGAACTTGGCGTTCTGCTTGTCGAGGTAGAATTGTGTGCGGCTGGCAGACATATCAATTCCTCCGTTCGAAGCTGCGATCAATCGGGCGTTCCACAATTCGATCGGTGTCGTATTGCGATTGCGCTGTCAGACCAGGTTTCCAGTCTGGGTTATCGGCCGAAATGATACGCTCGACTGTGATCAAACGATCTTCCAAGCGCCGCGCCAGAAGCTGCATATCGTCGAGAAGGCGCTCATCTTCTTCGGTAATCTTCGGAGCCTGCTTCCACTTCGTGACATAGTGGAGAATGACCCAAGGAAGGCCGATGAATATTGCGAGGACTGTGATTACTGCACCGAAAGGCATCTCAATCGTCCTTCTTCATGCGCGCCTTGAGCGCGGCGAGCTGGGCGTCGACCTTGTCGTTGCTGCGCAACTCGGCGATTTCCTCTTCAAGCGTCTTGACGACCCCGAGCCCCATCGCGTCCGCGCGGCCCTCGGCTTCGTCGACGCGGCGATCGAGGATGTCGAAGCGGCTGAACGCCTCGTGTGTCTTCGGGCCGTTGTACATCTCGCGCAGCCGGGTGCGGTTGTTCGCGCTTTCCAGCCGGGTCTGCACCGCGTTCTGCTTGGTGCGCGCCTCGCGGAGCTTGGTCTGGAGCTTGGCGATGTCCTCTTCGGAAGCCCGAAGTGCATCGTCGAGCACGCCGACCTCGGCCTTCAACTGCTCGGCCATGTCGAACGCCTTCTGACGCTCGACCAGGGCTGCCTTGGCAAGGTCCTCGCGGTCCTTGCTCAGCGCCAGCTCGGCCTTCTCGGTCCAGTTGTCCTGGAGCTGCTCTAGCTTCGAGATATGGCGGCGCATCTCCTTCTGGTCGGCGATGGTGCGCGCAGCGGAGGCGCGAACCTCGACCAGCGTTTCCTCCATCTCGAGGATGATCATGCGGATCATCTTCGACGGGTCTTCGGCCTTCTCAATCAAGTCGGCGAAGTTGGCGGCGACGATGTCGCGGGTGCGGGAAAAGATGCCCATGTAAATCCTACTCCAGGGGTCGGCCCGAGGCTCTCAGCGAGTCCGTCGGGAGTCTTATGCCACGATTGCGGTGGTTGCCGCGATGGGCGTTACGTTGGTTGCGATGGCGGGTCCGACCGCGCCGAGGACGCAGGTTGCGCTGACGACGATGGTGCAGAGGGTGGCGGCGACGGTGCGGGCGATGGTGGTGTTGAACATGGTGGGTCCCCTTTAAGGATGGTTGGTTCCGCTATTCGGCGGGTTGCCTGAAGCGTTGCATCTGTCGTGCCAGTTTCGAAAATGGCGAAATTGCAGGGGTTTGCGCGATTTCGACTGTCAACCGGGTACCGCAAGCTTGCCAAGAGTTGGGAATTCGCGCCACATCTTCGCCATGGAGCGAACAACCCAGGTCATCGGTGAGTCCGGCACGTTCATGGCGGCACTCGAACGCGCGTCACGGGCGGCGGCGTTGGATCGTCCTGTGCTGGTGATCGGCGAGCGTGGCACGGGCAAGGAACTGGTCGCCGAGCGCCTCCATCGCCTGTCGCCGCGGTGGGATCAGCCATTGGTGATCATGAACTGCGCGGCGCTGCCCGAGACGCTGATCGAGGCGGAGTTGTTCGGGCATGAGGCGGGCGCGTTCACCGGCGCGACCAAGGCGCGGGTAGGGCGGTTCGAGGAGGCGGACGGGGGGACGTTGTTCCTCGACGAACTCGGGACGCTGTCGATGGCGGCGCAGGACCGGCTGTTGCGCGCGGTCGAATATGGCGAGATCACGCGGATCGGCTCATCGCGACCCATGCGCGTCGACGTCCGGATCGTGGCGGCGACCAACGAGCATCTCCCCGACAAGGTCGACCGCCACGAGTTCCGCGCCGATCTGCTCGATCGCTTGTCGTTCGAGGTTGTGACCCTGCCGCCTCTGCGCGCGCGTACCGGGGATGTCGTGGTGCTGGCCGAGCATTTCGGCCGGCGGATGGCGTCAGAGTTGGGACGCGAACGCTGGGAAGGGTTCGGCCCCGCGGCGATGGATGCACTGATCGCGTATCGCTGGCCCGGCAACGTCCGTGAGTTGCGGAATGTCGTAGAGCGCGCGGTGTATCGTTGGGAACAGGCGGGGCCGATCGACGCGATCGAGATCGACCCGTTCCAGTCGCCGCACCGGCCGGGCGCCGCGACCGCGCCGAAGCCTATGATTGTGGCGCCGCGCGCAGCCGAACCGGACGAAGGCGAGGACCCGGTCGTAGCCTGCGAAGAAGGCCCCTCGGACTTCAAGTCGCGCGTATCCCGCTTCGAACGCGACCTGCTCTCACGCGCTTTGTCCGAACACCGCTTCAACCAACGCGCCACCGCCGAAGCGCTAGGCCTGAGCTACGACCAACTCCGCCACGCCCTGAAACGCCACGATCTCCTGAACGCGGGCGCCTGACCTACTTCCCCCCTCCCTGAAAGGGAGGGGTTGGGGGTGGGTCGGCTTCCGCATCAGGCGACGCCAGCGGCACAAGCCGGCCGACCCACCCCCAAACCCCTCCCTTCCAGGGAGGGGGGGAAGAAAAGCGTTAGCTGCTCTTCCCCACCAACCCCGCCAGCTTCTTCAACTTCGGCGCAACGATCGGCACGGTCAGCATCGTGCTCGCCAGCGCCATCAGCAGCAGCGCGGTGAACGTCTCGTTGGTGATGATCTTCTTATCCAGCAGGATGTTGACGAAGATAATCATGATCAGCGCCTTGGTCTGGAGCAGCCAGCCGATCGCCGACGCCTCGCCCGGCCGCCATTTCAGGATCCGCCCGGCGGCGTGAACCCCGGCCAGCTTGCCCCCGACCGACGCGACCAGCAGCAACGCCGCCGCGCCGAACACCGCATAACCGCCGACCGCCCACTGCGTCTTCAACCCGGTCGACAGGAAGAACACCGGCATCACCGCGAGCAGCACGAAATGGCGGAACTGGTCCATCTTCGCGGTGGTGAACCATTTCGAATCGAGCACCGCCCCCGACAGGAACGCGCCCACCATGAAGTGCAGCCCCGCCCAGTCCGCTGCAAACCCGCATCCGGCGAGCCAGATCAGGCTGACATACCAGCGGTCGCGCTCCTCGATCCGCGCCATCAGTTTGCGCACGAGCAACGTGGCGATGGCGAACCCGACGAGAAAGCCGCCCTGCCGGCCGACGCGCTCCCAATCGAGCAGGATCAGCGCGAGCACGCCCCAGATCGCGATGTCGTCGAGGCTCGCATAGCGCAGGATGCGCTGCCCGATCGGCTGGCGCAGCACGTCGAGTTTTTCGAGGAACAGCACGAGGATCGGCAGCGCGGTGACCGCGCACGCCATGCCGATGCCAAGCACCACCTGCCACGTCGCGCCGTCCGGCCCCCGCCAGCCGGGGTAGCGCAGCATCAGCACCGCCGCGACGCTGCCGGTGACCAGCGGTACCGCTAGCGCCAACCCCGCCGTCACGCCGGTCTCGCCGCGCCGTTTCCAGGCCTCGCCGAGGTCGAGCTCGATGCCAGCGACCCACACGAACATCATGACTGCCCACCACGCGATACCGTTCAGCGAGCCCAGGGTCGCGGGCGTGAAGACCGTCGCGTAATAGTCGGGATACGCCGCGCCGAGCACGCCCGGCCCGAGCAGGATGCCGCCGAAGATCTGCACCACCACCAGCGGCGCCCAGTAATCTGTGCGCCCGAGCCGCCACACCAGATACGGTCCGGTAAAGATGATGAGTATCGCGAGGAGGAAGACCTCCGTCGGCGTCATGGCGTGCATGTGGTTCTCCCGGCGCCGATCGGTTCCCCCCGCCGGCTTCGTTTCGGTAGCGATAGTATTGGGGGGAAGCGGGCGCGGCAATATGCGGATGCCGGGACCGAGCCATCGCGGTTCATTCGTCCCAATGGATCATATCGGGACAGGCGCCGACAAACGGACGCGGACCGGCTGGCCGAAGCGCGGCGTTCCATGCGATCACAAGCAATGTCAGCGGCCCATCGGCGCAAGACGAAGAGGATCTCGGATGAAACGATCGTTGCTGGCACTTGCGCTGTTTGCCGCGCCCGCATTTGCACAAAGTGCAGCGCCGTTCACGGTGAACGGGCAAAGGTTCGCGACGCTGCAGGAGGCGGTTTCGTCGATCCGGCTGGGTACCGCGACGATCCTGATCGCGCCGGGCACCTATCGGCAATGTGCGATACAGGCCGGCGGACACATCACCTTCAAAGCGGTCAAGCCCGGCACCGCGATCTTCGAGAAGGTTGCGTGCGAGGACAAGGCCGCGCTCGTGCTGCGCGGGGCGGGCTCGGTCGTCGACGGCCTGGTATTCCGCGGCTACCGCGTGTCGGATGGCAATGGTGCGGGTATCCGGACCGAACTCGGCGACCTGACCGTCACCAACGCGATGTTCCTCGACAGCCAGGAGGGTATTCTCGGCGGTGAGCCGACCGGCCAGAAGATCGTCATCGACCATTCGACCTTCGCAGGGCTCGGCCAGTGCGACGAGTCGCCCAGTTGTTCGCATGCGATCTACCTCGCGAACAAGGGCAGCGTGACGATCACCAATTCGCGGTTCGAGCGCGGCACCGGCGGCCACTACGTCAAGCTGCGCGTGCCCAACGTGTCGATTACGGACAACAGCTTCGACGATACTGCGGGGCGCAAGACCAACTACATGATCGACCTTCCCGATGGCGCGACCGGCCTGATCGCGCGCAATACGTTCGTGCAAGGTCGGAACAAGGAAAACCACACCGGGCTGATCGTGGTTGCCGCAGAGGCGAAGACGTATCGATCGACCGGTTTGCGGGTCGAGGGGAACGACGCGCGATTGTCGCCTGGAGATAGCAGCAGCCCGGTGTTCCTGGCGGATTACAGCCATGACAAGCTCGCGCCTGGGGCGAACCGGCTGGGCGCGGGGTTGCGGGCGTTCGAGACGCGGTAGCACGCTGGTGGAGCGATCAGTCGGGGTGGCTCCCCCCAAAAAAGCGTGTTCTCCCGCGAAGGCGGGAGCCCAGGCTGGACTCCCGCCTTCGCGGGAGAACACGCTTTCGGGGAAGGCGGCGCTCAGTTCCCGCAGGTGCTCGCAGCCCCCGGGTCGAGATCCAGGCACCGCCCATCCAGCCCGCTCACCGGCAACCCGATCGTCGCGGCCAGCGTCGGCACGATATCCACCGTCTCCACCGACAGCGGCTGCTCGAACCCGGTCATCCCCTTGCGCCAGAACAGGATCGGCACGCGGCGGTCATAGTCCCAGGGCGATCCGTGCGTCTCGACATAGCCACCCGCGGGCGAGACGATCGTCGTCACGCGCGGCTTGAGCAGGACTACCATCTGGCCCGAGCGCTCGGGATAGAACGACGCCCGCGCCCGCTCGATCAGCGTCCAAGTCTCGGGCGGAGACTTCGCCATCGGTGTCGCCATGATCTCGGCAGCCGAGTACGCGCCCGCGATCTGCGGCATCGCGCGATACCGGCGCAGCGCCTCCGCAAGCACCTTCGCTTGAGTCTTCGCCGGCAGGGTATCGTCGATATAGACGTCGCCTTCGGTGCCGAGCAGCACGCTGCCGGGCAGCCCCATGTCCTTGGCGATCGCGGTGCCGACCTGCTTGGCGAGGACGTTCTCGTCCATGTGCGCCTCCATCGGCATCGCGCGCTGCTGCTGGCGCTCGGTCGCGTCGTGCGCACCGTGATCCGCGGTCAGAACCACTTCGTAATCGACGCCGGTTTCGTCCATCACCGCAAAGAAATCCCCGAGCGTCTTGTCGAGCTGCGCCATCTGGATGCACATCTCCGAGCCCTGCGTGCCGTAGGTATGCCCGACATAATCGGTCGCCGACGCGCCGATATCGATGATGTCGGTCTGCGGGCCCTTGCCGAGCTTCATGTCCTGCACCAGCGCCGCCGCCATCGCGAATACCGCGGCGTCGGAGGCTGGCGACACGCGGAAGCCCTTCGCGTCACCCGCCTCACGCTCGAAGCGTCCCTGGCCGTAGGTCTTGCCCGCGATCACGATCGGATGGTTCACGCCCGCGCAATAGCCGGGCAATGGCAGCGCAGCCTGCGGCTTGGCGATCAGCGCGGCGACCGCGTCGCGCGTACGCTGGACCGCCGGCGGCACCGCGCGGCCGGCGTAGGAGACATAGGTCTTGCCGTCCCACCACCAGAGCTCGTCGACCTTGTGGCCACCCATCATCACCGCCGCGCGGTCTTTCCCGGCGACCGAGACCGAGCGCGTCCGCGGATCGCGCGCCTTCATCATCTCGCCGAGCGTCGGCACCTTCAGATGCATGTCGGACACGGTGTAGCTGTCGTGGGTACTGCCGGCGACGCGCTCGTCCTCCGAGCAGTAGACGATCTTGTCGGGCCGTCCGGCGCGCTGGTCGATCCAGTTGTTGGCGATGATCCCGGTATGCGCGGGCCGCATGCCGGTCAGGATCGTCGAGTGGCCCGGGCACGTCTCGGTCGCGGCATGGCTCTGATACCCGCTCGGAAACACTGCGCCGTTCAGCAATCGCGTGAAGCCGCCGGTGTAGCGGTTGCGATATTGCTGGAACAGGTCGGCGGCGAACTGGTCGACCGAGATCGCGACGATCAGTTTTGGCGGGGTGGTCGGAGCCGCCGCGGGCGCTGGTACGGGCGCGGTCTGGGCGGACACCGAAGCGGCCGAAGTCAGCAAGAGCGCGGCGATAAGTGCTTTCACGAACAGTCCTTTAGCAAGCGCCAATCTTCAAGCGAACGCCGGCGATCCGGCGCGTCGCTTTGAAGTGCAATACGAGATCGTCACCGCTATGGCTTTGCACGATGAACGAAACAAGGATGGCCATGCGCGGATTACGTTGCGTCCTGATGACGGTCTTGCTGGCCGTCTGCGGGCTGGCGAGTGCGCCCGCGTTTGCGGAATCGCTGAACGGCTCCAGCCAGCATCTGATGATGAAGCTGGTCGCCGAAAGCGATCACCCCAAGGCCGGCGCCCCAATGACGATCGCCCTGGCGACGACGCCTGAAACCGGCTGGCACGGCTATTGGCGCAACCCCGGCGATGCGGGCTTTCCGGCGACCTTCGACTGGACCTTGCCGACCGGCGCGAAGGCAGGCGAGCCCGAATGGCCGGTGCCGACGACGCTGCTGATCGCTGGCCTGATGAACTATGTCTACGAGGCACCCTATGCGCCGCTCGTGACGATCCAGGTCCCGGCTGGACTGGCGCCGGGCACGAAATTTCCGATCCGCCTGAAGACGAGCTATCTCGTTTGCTCGGCGACGATCTGCGTGCCCGAAGAGAAGGCATTGTCGCTCGACCTCACGATCGGCGATGGCGCACCGTCGCAGGCGCCGGCGTTCGCCGGGTGGCGGCAGGCGATCCCCAAGCCGCTCGATGCCGGTGCGACCTATGCCGCGAGCAACGGGACGATGCGGATCGCGGTCCCGTTTCCGGCGGGCGCGAAGATCGACAAGGCGTATTTCTTCCCCGTCACCACCGGCGCGATCGAGAACGGCGCGGCGCAGACGGTGACGCGCGACGGCGACCGGCTGACGATTAACACTAAGGTCGCGACGAACGCGACGGCTGGCGGACCGATCGAGGGCGTGCTCCGGATTGGCGACGGGCAAGGGCTCGGCGTCAAGGCGACGCCAGGTGCGGTGGCTGAAGCGGCCGGCGGCGACGCGACGAGCGCGAACGGCGAGAGCCTCTGGCTGACCGCGCTGATCGCGTTCGCCGGCGCAGTGCTCGGCGGGCTGATCCTCAACATCATGCCGTGCGTCTTCCCGATCCTCAGCCTCAAGGCGCTGAGCCTCGCCCGCGGCGGCGCGAGCGAGAAGGACGCGCGGGGCGAGGCGCTGGCCTACACCGCAGGCGTCGTGCTGGTCTGCCTCGGTCTCGGTGGCGCGATTCTGGCGTTGCGCGCTGGCGGATCGGCAGTTGGTTGGGCGTTCCAGTTGCAGCATCCCGGCGCGATCGTCGCGCTGCTGCTGCTGAGCACCGCGATCGCGTTCAACCTTGCCGGCCTGTTCGAGGTCCCCACCCCCCGCTTTGCCGGCGAGAGCGGTGCGAGCGGCGCATTCGCGACCGGCGCGCTGGCGGCGTTCATCGCGACGCCGTGCACCGGGCCGTTCATGGGCGCGGCCCTGGGCGCAGCGCTGGTGCTGCCGTGGCCGGCGGCGCTTGCTGTGTTCGGCGGGCTCGGGATCGGCTTGTCGCTCCCCTTCCTCGCGATCGGGTTCATCCCATCGTGGCGGCGCTGGCTGCCGAAGCCCGGCGTCTGGATGGAGACGTTCCGCCACATCCTGTCGGTGCCGATGTTCCTGACCGCGATCGCGCTCGGCTGGGTGCTCGGGCGCCAGACCGGTGTGGACACGCTGACGCTCGCGCTGGTCGCGGTGCTGGCGGTCGGCGCGGTGCTGTGGATCGGCGGCTCGCGCCAGCGCAAGGGCAAGTCGTTCGGCGTCGTCGCGCAGGTGCTGTTGCTGGTCGTGTTCGTCGGCAGCGCAGTGCTGATCTCGCGCGCGCCGCCGGTTGCCGCCAAGACCGCCACTGCGGGCGACGAGGCATTCACCGAGGCCAAGCTCGCCTCGCTCCGCGCCGAGAAGCGCCCGGTGTTCGTCTACTTCACCGCCGACTGGTGCCTGACGTGCAAGGTCAACGAGAAGGCGGCGATCGACACGACCGGCGTCCGCGATGCCTTCGCCAAGCACAACGTCGCTGCGCTGATCGGTGACTGGACCGATGGCGACCCGGTAATGGGTCGCTTCATCCAGGCCCACAACCGCGCCGGCGTGCCGCTGTACCTCTACTACGCCCCGGGCGCTGCCGAACCCACTGTCCTCCCACAGGTCCTGACACCGGGCCTACTGGAAGGCCTTGGAGCTTAACGGAATCCCCCTCCCTGGAAGGGAAGGGTTAGGGGTGGGTCGGCCGCTTGGCTGACGCAGCACCCGCCTCAAACCGACCCACCCCCAGCCCCTCCCTTTCAGGGAGGGGAGCATTATTGACCGGGGTAATATTCAGACCTTGTGCAGCGCAGCGATGCGTTGCAGCATGGAACCGCAACGCTTGATGGGGAATTGACCGTTTCGATGGGGAAACAAGCGTTCGACGAGATCATGGGCACACCGGGCGATACGACCGCTCGGCCCGAACTGGCGGCTCTGGGGCAGTGGATCGAGGATACGCCCGACGCCGAGTTGCGACGCCGGCAGGAAGCCGCCGAGACGACGTTCCGCCAACTCGGCATCACTTTCGCGGTCTACGGCGAGAACGAGGCGGCCGAGCGGATCATCCCGTTCGACATCGTGCCGCGCGTATTCCTGCATGACGAGTGGACCCGGCTCTCGGAAGGTCTCGTCCAGCGCGTCGAGGCGATCAACGCGTTCCTCGACGACATCTACGGCGAACGGCGCATCCTGAAGGAGGGTATCCTCCCCGAAGACCTCGTGCTCGGCAACGCGCAGTTCCGGCCCGAGATCGCGGGTATCCGCCCGCCGCACGGCGTATGGGCGCATATCTGCGGGATCGATCTCGTTCGCACCGGCCCCGACGATTTCTTCGTGCTCGAGGACAATGCGCGCACGCCGTCCGGCGTCAGCTACATGCTCGAAAACCGCGAGGCTATGCTCCGCCTCTGCCCCGAGCTGTTCCGCGAATTTCGCGTTGCGGCGGTCGACAGCTATCCTGACCTCCTGCTCGAGACGATGAAGTCGGTCGCGCCGCACGGTACGGGCTCGAACCCGACCTGCGTGCTGCTCACCCCCGGCCACTATAACTCCGCCTATTACGAGCACAGCTTCCTCGCGGATTCGATGGGTATCGAACTCGTCGAGGCTGCCGATCTCGTCGTGGACGACGATGTGGTCTGGATGCGGACGATCGCAGGGCGGGTGAAGGTCGACGTAATCTATCGCCGGATCGACGACGATTATCTCGATCCGCTCGTGTTCCGTCCCGATTCCGCGCTCGGCGTCCCTGGGTTGATCGCCGCCTATGCCGCCGGCAACGTCGCGATCATGAACGCGCCGGGCAACGGCATCGCCGACGACAAGGCAATCTACAGCTACATGCCCGACATCGTGAAATTCTATTCCGGCGGCGAGTGCAAGTTGCGCAACGTCGAAACCTGGCGCTGCCGAGAACCCCAGGCGCTCAAGTTTGTCCTCGACAACCTCGAAGACGTCGTCGTCAAGCTGGTCGACGGATCGGGTGGCTACGGCATGCTCGTCGGCCCGACCGCGTCGAAGCAGGAGATCGAGGATTTCCGCGCCGCGCTGATCGCGGAGCCACACCGTTACATCGCGCAACCGACGCTTGCCCTCTCCACCGTTCCGACGATGGCAAAAGGCGGCCTTAGCCCCCGTCACGTCGACTTCCGCCCCTTCGTGCTGAGCGGCGCGAAGGGCGTCCAGGTCGTCCCCGGCGGCCTCACCCGCGTTGCGCTGAAGGAAGGATCGCTGGTGGTCAATTCCAGCCAGGGCGGCGGCACCAAGGACAGTTTCGTGCTCATGGCCGATCAGTCGCAGCGGATGAACGCCGGCGGGATGACGCAGACGATGGGCGGCACGACGCAGACGTTAGGCGCGCAGACCTCAGGCGGGACCGCCTGATGCTGTCGCGCACCGCATCCTCGCTCTACTGGCTCGGCCGCTATTTCGAGCGTGCCGACTTCATCGCCCGGCTGGTCGAGGCGACCGTTCGTCTGGACGTGCTCTCGTCGCAACCCTCCGGGGACGCCGCCTGGGCATCCGCCCTGGCCGTCACCGAGACCGACGAGGCCTTCGCCGCGACCGGCGTGGAGATCGGCCAGCGCGACGTCGTCCGGTTCCTGACGCTCGATTCGAGCCATCCAGGATCGATCGTCCGCTGCCTCGACATGGCGCGCAACAATGCCAAGGCGGTCCGCACCGCGCTGACGCGCGAGGCCTGGACGGCGATCAATCGCGCCTGGCTGCTGTTCGAGAACCGCGCCACGCCGGGTAGCACGACCTCGCAGCTGAATCTCGTCGAGGCGGTCAAGAACGAGACGCGCGGGTTCGAGGGCGCGGTCCACCGCATGCTCCGCAACCAGACGACGTGGTTCATCCGGCTCGGCCAGGCAGTCGAGCGCGCGGACAACACGGCGCGGCTGCTCGACGTCAAATATCACATTCTGCTGCCCGAGGGCGAACGGCTCGGCGGCGCGATAGACCGCGATCAGTGGACGACGATTCTCCAGACGGTGTCCGCGGTGACCGCCTATCGCTGGCTCTACAATGACGGCCTTCGTCCAGCCGACGTCATTGATCTGTTGCTGGCGCGGTCCGAACTGCCGCGCAGTCTAGCTGCGTCTGTGGAGGAGACGGTCGACGTGCTAAACCTGCTCGCCAAGCGGACCGGCAACCACGGCGAGGCGGACAGAATGGCCCGGATGCGTGCGTCGCGGATGGCAAAGACGCGATCGGGCGAGGTCATCGCCTCCGGGCTGCACCAGTATCTGCAGGCGTTCATCGCCGAGAACGCGCTGCTGCACGGCGCGATCGGCCGTCAGTTCAAGTTCCTCTGATGCGGCTATCGATCGATCATCACACGATCTACCGCTTCGCGCAGCCGCAGGGCCGGCTGGTGCAGATGCTCCGCCTCACGCCCGAGAACACGCATGATCAGACGGTCGCGTCGTGGCGGATCGACGTCGATTGCGATGCACGGCTGCGGCCCGGCCGCGATGGCTTCGGCAACGCGGTGACGATGTTGTATGCCGAAGGACCGGTCGACGGGATCGAGATCACCGTCAAGGGCGAGGTGCTGACCAGCCATTCGGACGGCGTCCTGCACGGCGTGCACGAAACGCTCCCGCCCGCGCTGTTCCTCCGGTCCACCGAGGCGACCGTTCTCGATACGGCGATCGCGAAGTTCGCTGCCAATGCGGCCGAAGGCGCGCGCGACCGGATCGGTGCACTGCATCGGCTGAACCGGGCATTCCACAAGCGGTTCGCGTTCGATGCCGGGCGTCCCGAACCCGGTCGGACGGCCGCCGCCGCGTTTCGCATGGACAGCGCCACGCCGCGCGACATGGCGCAGATGTTCGCCGTCGCCGCACGGTCACTCGGCGCGCCTGCGCGGTACGTGTCGGGCTATCATCATAACGATCACGAGGTCGTGCATCTGCCGACCCCGCACGGTTGGGCGGAGGCATTCGTCGACGCGCTCGGCTGGGTCGGGTTCGATCCCTGCACGGGGATGTCGCCGGAGGAGCATTACGTTCGCGTTGCGATGGCGCTCGATGCGGCGGGAGCTGCGCCGGTGGCGGGCTCGCGATTGGGCGAGGGTGGCGAGGAACTCGACGTCGACGTGGTGGTGCAGCGCGAAGACTAAGATTTGTTTCCCCGCGAAGGCGGAGCCCCAGATTGGGCTCCCGCCTTCGCGGGAGAACATGAGAAGCGGAATGCGAAAAGGCACCCCCCCGGCGAAGGCCGGGGCCCAATTGGCAAGGTGGTTGTAACGGAGAACTGCACTCAATTAGCAGCGTTTCCCAATTGGACCCCGGCCTTCGCCGGGGGGGCTATTGATGTGCTGGCGAGCCACCCAACTTCCCCAGCGACAACTCAAACCAGTTCAGCAACCCGCGCAGCCTTCGTCACCAGATCCGCATCCTCCAGCCGCCGCCACCCCGCCGGCCCCAGCACTTCCAGCGGCCGGTACCGCGTCTTGTATTCCATCCGTGGCGAACCCTTCACCCAGTATCCGAGATACACGTACGGCAGCCCAGCATCGCGCGCGCGCAGGATGTGATCCATAATGATGAAATTGCCTAAGCCCGGTCGCGCCGCATCATCGGCCGCAAAGAAGCTGTAGACCATCGACAGTCCGTCAGCCTGCCGATCGGTCAGGCAGGCGCCGATCAGCGCTCCCGGCACGCCGTCGACGCTAGGCTCGCGATACTCGACGATAACCGAATTGACCGGCGAATGCTCGATCATGTCGGCATAGTCGTCCTCGTCCATCCCCGCCATGCCGCCGCCCGGATGCCGCGTCCCGAGGTAACGACGCAGCAACTGGAACTGCTCGTCGGTCGCCCACGCCTTGCACGCGGTCACCTCGATATCGCCCAGCCGCTTGAGCAATTTGCGCTGCGTCGCGTTGGGCACGAATTCGTCGGTCACCACGCGGACCGAAACGCACGCCGTGCACCCCGCACAAGACGGCCGATACGCCACGCCCTGGCTGCGACGAAAGCCGATCCGCCCGAGCGCATCGTTCAACTCGTTCGCGTGCGGACCGGTCAGCTCGGTGAACACCTTGCGCTCCTGGCGATCCGGCAAATACGGGCAAGGCGCAGGGCTGGTGACGAAAAAGCGCGGGAAACGAAAGGGCGCGGTCACCGAGCGGAAAGTCCTTCAGGCAGGCGCGATCAGCCGCGTCGCCCCGTATATGGCTGCCCTGCGGCAACGTGCAATCGGTTTACCACGAATGTCGGTTAACGCGGTAAATCACCGTATCAGAATGGGATTATGCCAGCTCGACGGTCGACGTCTCATACCCGCCGGCCCGCAACGCGCCCACCAGCCGATCGAGATGCGCACGGTCGCGGAGCTCGCATTCGATGTCAGTAATCAGGCCCTTCGCCGGCAGCGTCGTGAAGACCCGCTGGTGATAGATCTCGATGATGTTGACGCGTTCCTGGTCGAAGATCCGCGCGACATGGAACAGCGCACCCGGCTTGTCCTGCAACCGGATCCGGAGCCTTGCGAGGCGACCCGACCGCGCCAGATCGCGCAACAGCACGTTGGCGAGCAGCCGCGTATCGATATTGCCGCCGCACAATACGATCCCGACGGTCTTCCCCGCGAACCGCTCGGGATGCGACAGCAGCGCAGCGAGCCCGGCAGCGCCAGCCCCCTCGACCACCGTCTTCTCGATCTGGAGAAGCAGGCTGACGGATTCTTCGAGGCTGCGCTCGCTGACAAGGACGATGTCGTCGACCAGTTCGGCGACGATTTTCGAGGTGATAGCACCCGGCTCCTTGACCGCGATACCCTCCGCCAGCGTATCGCCGGCGCAAGCCATGTCGGTGCCGTTGATGCGGTTGTACATCGACGGGAACAGCTCGGCCTGCACGCCGACGATCTCGATCGGGTGACCGCCGGCCTGCTGGCTGATCGCCCGCGCGACCGTCGACATGCCCGAGATAAGCCCGCCGCCGCCGATCGGGATGACCAAAGTATCGAGCTGCGGTACGTCCTCCAGCATCTCGATCGCGACCGTGCCTTGCCCCGCGATGACGCGCGGATCGTCGAACGGATGGACGAAGGTGAAGCCGCACTCGCCCTCTAGGATACGTGCGTGCGCATAGGCCGCGTCGAACGTCTCGCCGTGGAGCACGACGTTGGCGCCGTGCCCCTCGGTCTGCATGACCTTCACGGTCGGCGTGTTGGTCGGCATCACGATCGTCGTCGGGATGCCGAGCCGGTTCGCATGATAGGCGAGGCCTTGCGCATGGTTGCCCGCCGACGCGGCGATGACGCCCTTGGCGCGCGCTTCGGCCGACAGCTGCAACAACGTGTTGAGTGCGCCGCGCTCCTTGTACGCCGCGGTGAACTGGAGGTTCTCGAACTTCAGATACACCGTCGCGCCGGTCATCTTGCTCAGCGTCTTGCTGATCAGCGTCGGCGTGCGGACGATCGAGTCGCGGATCCGGTCATGCGCGACGCGGACGTCGTCGATCGAGACGGGAAGGGTGGGTGCCGCTACGGCAGCGTGGGTAGCCATGCCCGACCCGCTAGACCATCTGGCGCGCATGGGAAACACCGCTTATGCGCGGACGCTATGGCAAAACTGGCATTCATCGGAACCGGCGTCATGGGCGCGCCGATGGCGGGACACCTCGCCGCGGCAGGGCATGACGTCACCATCTACAATCGGACTCAGGCCAAGGCGTTGGCATGGGCCGATAAATATGGCGGCAAGGTCGCCGACACGCCGGCCGCGGCGGCGAAGGACGCCGATGCGGTGTTCGCCTGCGTCGGCAACGACGACGATCTGGCCGGTGTCACTTTAGGCGAGGACGGCGCGTTCGCCGCGATGCGCGACGACGCCGTGTTCGTCGATCACACCACCGTCTCGGCCTCGATCGCACGACGGCTCGCGGGCGAGCGCGCGCTCGTAGTCGACGCCCCGGTGTCGGGCGGACAGGCTGGCGCGGAGAACGGCAAGCTCTCGATCATGTGCGGCGGTTCCGCCGAGGCGATGGCGAAGGCCGAACCTTTCATGCAGGCCTACGCCGCGCGCATCGTCCACGTTGGCGAGGCAGGCGCGGGCCAGACCACCAAGATGTGCAACCAGATCGCGATCGCCGGCGTGATCCAGGGCGTCGCCGAATCGTTGCGGTTCGCGCAAAATTCGGGGCTCGACCTCGACAAGGTGTTCGAGGCGATCTCGGGCGGGGCGGCGCAGAGCTGGCAGATGGTCAATCGCTGGCCGACGATGGCGAAGGACGAGTTCGACTTCGGCTTCGCGGTCGACTGGATGCGCAAGGACCTCGGGCTGGCGCTCGACGAAGCGCGGCGCAACGGCGCGGTGCTGCCGGTCGCGGCGCTGGTCGATCAATTCTACGCCGATGTTCAGGCGATGGGTGGCGCGCGTCAGGATACGAGCGCGCTGGTACGGAGATTGCCGAAGTGACCCCTCCCAAGATCCCGACAGCACCCCCCTCTCTTTCGGGAAGGGGAGCAGTATTGGCGCTTTCGGCGTTACTCCTCCCGACCCCCGCGCTTGCCGACGGGATCGTCGACAACGTCAACGGCATCACGGTCGCCGACGGCGGCCGCGTTATCCACTTCAAGGCGATCCTGATCGACAAGGACGGTCGCGTCACGCGGCTCGTGCCGCCGGGCGAGGACGCGCCCAAGCTCAACCGCAAGGAATTGAAGAAGAACGCCGGCAAGCCGCTTTACGACTGGCGGATCGACATGGGTGGAAAGACGGTGCTGCCGGGCTTCGTCGACGCGCATGGCCATGTGATCGAGATGGGGTTCGGCGCTCTGTCGCTAGACCTGTCGATGACCAAGTCGCTCGACGAGGCCAAGTCCCGGATCGCCGCCTACATCGCCGGTAATCCAGACCGGAAGTGGGTGATCGGCCGCGGCTGGAATCAGGAGGCATGGGGGCTGGGTCGCTTCCCGACCGCCGCCGACCTCGAGTCGGTGTCGGGCGGCCAC
The DNA here is from genome assembly GCF_900115295.1 of Sphingomonas sp. OK281. Lineage (GTDB taxonomy): Bacteria > Pseudomonadota > Alphaproteobacteria > Sphingomonadales > Sphingomonadaceae > Sphingomonas. The sequence goes on from NZ_FOVZ01000001.1 coordinate 604,545, forward strand.
CCGATCTGGCTGTCGCGCGCCGATGGCCATGCCAGCTGGGCGAACCGCGAGGCAATGCGCGAGGCTGGAGTCACCGGCTCGACCGTATCGCCGCCGGGTGGCCGGATCGAGAAGATCGGTGGCGCCCCCGCGGGCGTGTTCGTCGACGGCGCGCAGGCACTGGTCGAGAAGGTCGTCCCGCAACCGCTGCCCAAGGAGCGCGACGCCGCATTCCTGACCGCGCAGGGCATCCTGCTCGGCTACGGCGTCACCGCGGTCGCCGACATGGGCACGACGCTGGACGACTGGCTGACCTATCGCCGGATGGCGGACATCGGCGGGCTGCGCGTCCGCATCATGAGCTACGCGATGGGTGTCGAGACCGCGAGCCGGATCGGCGGCAAGGGGCCGACGCCGTGGCTGTACAACGATCGCCTGCGCATGGGCGGGGTGAAGCTCTATGCCGACGGCGCGTTGGGCTCGCGCGGCGCATGGCTGATCAAGCCCTATGCCGACGCACCCGGCCAGTCGGGGCTCGGTTTCCTCACCGACGACCAGCTTCAGAACCAGATGAGCCGTGCGGCGATGGACGGCTATCAGGTCGCGGTGCACGCGATCGGCGACAAGGCCAACCAGCTGGTGCTCGACGCGATCCAGGTCGAGAGCGAGACGTACACCGGCGATCGCCGCTGGCGGATCGAGCATGCGCAGGTCGTCGCGCCCGAGGACTTGCCGCGATTCGGCAGGTTCGGGACGATCGCCTCAATGCAGCCGACGCACGAAACCAGCGACCGGACGATGGCCGAGGCAAGGCTTGGGCCGAACCGGCTGGCGGGCGCCTACGCGTGGAAATCGATGCTGACCAATGGCGCCAAGCTCGCATTCGGGACCGACTTCCCGGTCGAGAAGCCCGATCCGTTCGCAACCTGGGCAGCGGCGTTCACGCGTCAGGGTGCCGATGGTCAACCGCAGGGTGGCTGGCAACCGCAGGAACTGGTGACGCGCGAACAGGCGTGGTGGGCGATGACCGGGGCGGCGGCCTATGCCGGGTTCGCCGAGAAGCAGTTCGGTGCGCTCGCGCCCGGCCAGCGCGCGGACTTCATCGTCGTCGACCGCGACCCGACGACGGCCTCGCCGACCGACCTGCGCGCGACCAAGGTCAGCGAGACGTGGATCGGCGGCGAGAAGGTCTGGGTGCGCAAGTAACCGCGCGGGTTACTGGCGCATCCGGATCAGCCCCTCCTGCGCGACGCTGGCGACGAGGCGCCCGTCGCGCGCGAAGATCTTGCCGCGATTGAAGCCGCGCGCATGGCCCGACCATGGGCTGTCGCAGGCGTAAAGCAACCAGTCGTCGGCGCGGAAGTCCTCGTGCAGCCAGAGCGAGTGGTCGAGGCTGGCGGTCTGCAGCCCCGGCGTGATCCAGTTCTTCCCGTGTGGCAGCAGCGCGGTGCCGAGCAGCGCCATGTCCGACGCGTAGGCGAGGATCGCACGGTGCATCGCCGGATCGTCGCCGATCGGCGCGACGAGGCGGAACCAGTTGGCGTAGTGCGGTTCCTGCGGTTCGGGATCGATCCAGCTGCGCGGATTGACCGGGCGCACCTCGATCGGTCGCCACCGCAGCATGTGCGCGCGAAATTTCTCGGGGATGCCGTCGATATTCTCGAGCCGCAGGTCGCGATCGGAGCGCAGGTCCTCCGGCGGCGGCACGTCGGGCATCGCGTGCTGATGATGCAGCCCCTCTTCGGGCATCTGGAACGATGCCGCCATGTTGAGGATCGGCTGCCCCTTCTGCATCGCGATCACGCGCCGGGTGGCGAAGCTGCGGCCTTCGAAGTCGCGAACGACGCGGTAGACGATCGGATAGTCCTCGTTGCCCGGCCGCATGAAATACGCATGCAACGAATGCGCGGCCTTCGGGCCATCGGTCGAGCGTTGCGCGGCCTGGAGTGCCTGCGCGATCACCTGTCCGCCGAACACGCGACCGACCCCGCCCGGCTGGCGCTTGCCGACGTAGAGATCGGTGTCGACCTCCTCGATCTCGAGCAGGTCAACGAGACCCTTGGCGAGCGCTTCGGGGGAAGTATCGGCAGTGTCCAAGTTCATCTGACCTCCGTGTTCACCCGCGAAGGCGGGTGCCCAGACTGGGCCCCTGCCTTCGCGGGGGGACACCCTATGGTCAATACCCCGCGGCCAGGGCCAGCCGGTCCGCGTGGAAGTTCGCATCCCCGAACATTTCGGCGAGCACGCGCGCGCGCTTCATGTAGAAGCCGATATCGTATTCGTCGGTCATGCCGATCCCGCCGTGCATCTGCACGCCCTCCTGCACGCTGAGCGTCGTTGCCAGTGCGGTCATAGCCTTGGCGACCGACACTGCCTCGTCCGCGCGGTCGCTGCCCTGATCGAGCAATTGCTGCGCCTTGAGAACGGCAGCCCGCGCCACCTCCATCTCCGAATACAGATGCGCAGCGCGGTGCTGGAGCGCCTGGAAGCTGCCGATCAGCGTGCCGAACTGCTTGCGCTCCTTCATGTAGCCGATCGTCATGTCCATCGCCCCGCCGCCGACGCCGAGCAGTTCCGCCGAAGCGCCTGTCCGCCCTGCGCGCAGCAGGCGATCGAGCGGCGTGCGGCCCGCGTCGACCTCACCGATCACCGCGTCGGCATCGACCTCGACGCCCTCGAACTCAAGCCGCGCGGCCAAGCTCGAATCCGCGAGGCGTTCGGCGTTCGCGGAGAGTCCGGCAGCGTTCTTCGGCACCGCAAACAACGTGATGCCGTCCTTGTCGTCGGTGCTGCCACCGGTACGCGCGGCAACGATGATCAGGTCGGCGGTGTGGCCATGCGTGACGAACCGCTTGGCGCCGGTCAGCTTGAACCCGTTGCCCGAGCGTTCGGCGGTCATCGCCACGGTGTCGCGGTGCTTGGCGCCTTCGTCGATCGCGAGGGCGGCGACGGTCTCGCCGGCGATGATGCCGGGGAACCAGCGCTCGGCCTGACCCGTGCCCTTCAAGGCCTCGACCGCCGCGACCGCGGTGGAGAGGAACGGGGAGGGCGACAGGTTGCGCCCGATCTCCTCCAGCACCACGCCCGCCTCGACATGGCCGAGCCCGAGCCCGCCCTGGTCCTCGCCGATCAGGATGCCGGTAAAGCCCATCTCCGCGAACTGCTTCCACAGGTCGCGCGAGAAACCGGTTGCGTCGTCGGCATCGCGCAACGCCCGCATGTGGCTCACGGGCGCGTGCTCGGCCACGAAGTCGCGAATGGTGTCCTGAAGGACGGTCTGGTCGTCGTCTAGATACAGTGGCATGTCTTCGTCCTTCTGCTCCCTCGCCCCGTCGGGGAGAGGGTCGGGGAGAGGGGCTGTTGGGTCGGATCGCCCGAGCCCCCCTCTCCCGCCTACGCTTCGCTGCGGCACCCTCTCCCCGAAGGGGCGAGGGATTTAAGCCGGCAATTCCAAAATCCGCTTGGCGATGATGTTGAGCTGGATCTCGCTCGTCCCGCCCTCGATCGAGTTCGCCTTGGTCCGCAGCCACGACCGCGGGATCGCCCCGCCGCGCGACCGATCGCTGTCCCATTCGAGCGCATCCGATCCGCCCGCCGCCATCATCAATTCGTACCGACCCTTGTTCAGCTCGGTACCGTAATATTTCATCATGCTCGGCTGCGCCGGATGCGCCTTGCCCGCCTTCAGCTCGTCGATGAACTGCTCGGACATCGCCCCGAACGCCTTCGCGCGCACCTCGAACAACGCGATCGACGCGCGCAGCAATGGATCGGCCAGCCGCCCGTCATGCCCGAGCCCAACGGTGGCGATCGCGCCGTCGATCAGCGGGTTGCCGCCGCTCGACGCCAGCCCCATTCCCGAGATCATCTCGCGCTCATGCCCGAGCAGGTATTTCGCGACGTCCCAGCCCTTGTTCTCTTCGTAGACACGGTTGACCTTGGGCACCTCGACATTGTCGAAGAACGTCTCGCAGAACGGCGAATTGCCGCTGATCAGCAGGATCGGCTTGGTCGACACGCCCGGCGAGGCCATGTCGAACAGCACGAAGCTGATCCCGCCCTGCTTCGACGTCTTGTCGGTGCGGACGAGGCAGAAGATCCAGTCGGCCTTGTCGGCATAGGACGTCCATACCTTCTGCCCGTTGACCAGATAATGGTCGCCCTTGTCCTCTGCCGAGGTCGCGAGCCCGGCAAGGTCGGACCCCGCATTCGGCTCCGAATAGCCCTGGCACCAGCGGATCTCGCCACGCGCGATCTTGGTCAGGTGATCGAGCTTTTGCTCCTCGGTCCCGTATTTGAGCAATGCCGGCCCGAGCATCGAGATCCCGAACGAATTGAGCGGGTTGCGCGCCTTTATTGCCGCCATCTCTTCGCGCAGGATCTTCGTCTCCGCAGGCGACAACCCGCCGCCGCCATAGGCCTTTGGCCAATCCGGCACGGTCCAGCCCTTGGCCGCCATCTTGTCGAGCCAATCCTTCTGCGCCGGGCTCGAAGGCTTGAACTGACGCCCCCCCCAGCAGACGTCGTCCTCCGATCGCACCGGCTTGCGCATCTCGGGCGGGCAGTTCTCCGCGAGCCACGCGCGGGTTTCGGTACGGAAGGTATCGAGGTCGGTCATGATGGTCCTTTCTCCCTCTTGCTCCCTCTCCCCGTCGGGGAGAGGGCTGGGGTGAGGGGCTGTGGAACGGATCGTCCGAGCCTCACTGCCCCTCACCCGGCATCGCTTCGCTCAGCCACCCTCTCCCCGAAGGGGCGAGGGATCAGGTTTACTTGATCTTACCGCCGGTTGCGGCCGCATCCTTCAGTGACTTGGCAACGGTAAACCCGTATTTCTCGAGCCCCGCGACGACCTTCGCCAAACCCTTCGACTGCGCCCAGAACATCGGCCCGCCGCGGTACACCGGCCAGCCATAGCCATAGATCCACACCACATCGACGTCGGACGCGCGCTGCGCCTTGCCTTCTTCGAGGATCAGCGCACCCTCGTTGACCATCGTGTAGAGCGTCCGCACGACGATCTCCTCGTCGCTGATCTCGCGCGGCGTCACGCCCGACTTCTTGCGGAAATCGTCGATGATCTCCGTCACCCGTGGCGAGTTCGACGGCGTCCGCTTCTCGTCGTAATCGTAGAAGCCCGCCTTGGTCTTCTGGCCCCAGCGGTTCTCCGCCGCCAGCGCATCACGGATGTTCTCGATCCGGCTCGGATCGCGGTGCCAGCCGATGTCGACGCCCGCCAGATCGCTCATCTGGAACGGCCCCATCGGCATCCCGAACGCGACATGGACCTTGTCGATCTGCTCCGGGCTCGCGCCTTCCAGCAGCAGCTTCGTCGCCTCGATCTGCCGCGGCATCAGCATCCGGTTGCCGATGAACCCGTAGGTGACGCCCGCCACAACGGCGACCTTCTTGATCTTCTTCGCGAGCGCCATGACGGTCGCCAGCACGTCGTCCGCGGTCTTGTCGCCGCGCACCACCTCGAGCAATTTCATCACGTTGGCGGGCGAGAAGAAGTGCATCCCGACCACGTCCTGCGGCCGCTTGGTGCACGCCGCGATCGCGTCGATGTCGAGATACGAGGTGTTCGACGCCAGGATCGCGCCCGGCTTTGCGATCGCGTCGAGCTTGGTGAAGATCTCCTTCTTCACCTCCATCGTCTCGTACACCGCCTCGATGATCAGGTCGCATTCCGCCAGATCAGCAAAGTCCAGCGTCGGCTTCAGCGCACCCATCGCCTGCTCGACCTGCTCGGGCTTCATCCGGCCCTTGGCGGCAGTGGCCTCGTAGTTCTTCCGCACGACGCCGGTGCCGCGGTCGAGCGCGTCCTGCTGCATCTCGACGATCGTCACGGGGATGCCCGCGGACAGGAAGTTCATCGAGATGCCGCCGCCCATCGTGCCCGCGCCGATCACGCCGACGCGCTTGATCTCGCGCAGCTTGGTGTCGGCGGGGACGTCGTCGATCTTGGCGGCCTGGCGTTCGGCGAAGAAGATGTGACGCTGTGCGGCCGACTGCACGCCGGTCATCAGCTTCATGAATTCCTGCCGTTCGAACGCGATGCCCTCCTCGAAGCTGGAGCCGTCCGCGGCCTTCTCGACGCAGGCGATATTCGCGGCCGGCGCGTCGAAGTTACGGAAACGCCGCCCATTCTCCTTCTTGAACGCGGCGACCGCATCGGGATCGGCCTGCGCGGTCTTCTCGGACGCACGGGGCAGGGGACGCTTGGTCGCGATCTCGCGCGCAAATGCGACGGCATCGGCCTCGAGCGAGTCCTCGCCTACGATCTTGTCGATCAGACCGGCATCGAGTGCCTTCTTAGCCGAGATCGGATCGCCCTTCGCGGTCATTTCCAGCGCGAGCTTCACACCGGCGATGCGCGGGATACGCTGCGTTCCGCCTGCGCCGGGGAGTAGCCCGAGCTTCACTTCGGGCGTGCCGATCTTCGCCGAGGCGACGGCGACGCGGTAGTGGCAGCCGAGCGTTACCTCGCAGCCGCCGCCCAGCGCGGTGCCGTGGATCGCCGCGACGACGGGCTTCGACGACGCCTCGATCATGTCGACGACGGTCGGCAGGCCGGGCTCGACCATCTCCTTGCCGAACTCGGTGATGTCGGCGCCCGCGAAGAACGTGCGGCCGTCGCAGCGGATTACCATCGCGGTGATGCCGTCGTCGTTCACGCCTTCCTTGATCGCCGCTTCGAGGCCCTGCCGGACCGCGGCGCCGAGCGCGTTGACGGGGGGATTGTTCGAGATGATGACGAGCACGTCGTCATGGCGTTCGGTGCGGATCGGGCCAGTGTTCGTCGACGGGGTCATCATATTCTCCTTGTTCTCCTGCGAAAGCAGGAGCCCAGGGCCACATCGGCAGCCCTGCGTGATACTGGACTCCTGCGTGCGCAGGAGAACGGAAACTCAGGTCATCGCCGCGTAGATCATCGTCTTCAGTTCGCGGCGGATGGGATAGAAACTGCTCGGCGAAAGCTGCGTCATGAACACCATCGACAGCCGCTCGACGGGATCGACGAAGAACGCGGTCGAGAACATCCCGCCCCAGTAGAACTCGCCCTTCGACCCCGGCACCATCGTCTTCGCGACGTCGTCGGTGATCGCGAACCCGAGCCCGAAGCCGGTACCCGCATTCGACGCCTCGCTGAACAGCGACTTCGACATCGCCGCGAGATCCGATTTTCCGGGCAGGTGGTTCTGCGTCATCAGGTCGAGCGTCTTGCGCCCGAGGATGCGCGCGCCGTCTAGCTCGCCACCGTTCAGCAGCATCGTATTGAACCGGTGATAATCGAGCGCGGTCGAGACGAGCCCGCCGCCGCCGGAAACGAGCTTCGGCTGCCGGCTCCACGCACTCTCAGTCCCGCGATCGTACATCACGCGGCCCTTGCCCGGCGCGAGCGTGTAGCAATCGGTCAACCGGTCGAGCTTGTCGGAGGGAACCTGGAAGAAGGTGTCGTCCATCTTCAGCGGCGCGAAGATGCGTTCTTTGAAGAACTGGTCGAGCGGCAGGCCCGACACGCGCTGCACGACCGCGCCGAGCACGTCGGTCGCGACCGAATAATTCCACGCGGTGCCGGGCGAGAATTCGAGCGGGATCTTGGCCAGTGCGCCGATGAAGCCGTCGAGATCATACCCGCCATGCCAGCCTTCGATCTTGCCTTCGCGGTAGGCGGCATCGACGTTCGAACGGTTCTGGAAACTGTACGTCAGCCCCGAGGTGTGGCGGAGCAGGTCGATCATCCGCATCGGCTCGGCGGTCGGCCTGGTCACGAACGGCACGCCGCCACCGCCGCCATCATAGACGCCGATATCCTTGAACTCGGGTAGCACGTGGTGGACCGGCGTATCGACCGCGACGAGGCCCTGTTCGACCAGCATCATGAACGCGACCGAGGTGATCGGCTTGGTCATCGACGCAATCCGGAACAGCGAACCCTCATCGATTGCCTTGCCGCCCTCACGTGCCGCGCCCGCGTTCGAGAAATGGACGATCTCGCCGTCGCGCGCGATCAGCAATTGCGCGTTCGGCAGCTTGCCCGAATCGATGTAGCGCGTCTGGAGCAGCGTATCGATCGCCGCCAATCGGCTCGCATCGAAGCCGTGCGCGGCAGGTTCAGCGATTTTCACGATTCGACCGTCCGTGTCATGACCCGCTCCATACCCCTAGTTCGAACTTCGTGCCTCTATTGCCTTGAGTGCGGCAGGAATCAACTATAACCTGTCTTCGAACAGGCGATAAGCCAAACCCGAAATTCAACTCTGGAGTCAACCGGTCTTGGCAAGCGAACCGATCATCGCACTCGATCCCTCCTGGCCGGCAATGTCGCTCGCCGATGCCGAGCGAATGCTGACCGCGCCCGGCGCGAAGTTCGAGATGGAGATGCTGACGATCGACGGCATCGAGACGCGCATCTGGAAGAACGCGCCACCGTCGTTGCGCTGGCTGGCCGAGGCGGCGCGCGCGCATGGCGACCGGGTGTTCACAGCGTATGAGGACGAGCGCGTCACCTACGAGGCGAACTTTCGTGCGATTGCGGTGCTGGCGCATCGGTTGCGTGAGATGGGGATCCGCCCCGGCGACCGCGTCGCGCTGGCGATGCGCAACCTGCCCGAATGGCCGGTCGCGTTCTTTGCGGGCGCGAGCATCGGCGCGATCATGGTGCCGCTCAACGCGTGGTGGACCGGCGCGGAGATGGAATACGGCTTAGCCGATTCGGGTGCGCGCGTGTTGATCACCGATGACGAGCGGCATCATCGGCTGGAGGCGGCGTATGCGACGTTGCCGGCGCTGGAGCACGTGTTCGTCGCGCGCGCCGCAGAACCGCTGACCGGGATCGTGACGCGGCTGGAGGACGTGATCGGCACCCCGCACGACTGGGCTGCGTTGCCTGACGTTGGCTTGCCCGACGCGACCATCGCACCCGACGACGATGCAACGATCTTCTACACCAGCGGCACCACCGGCGCACCGAAGGGGGCACTCGGCACGCACCGCAACATGATGTCGAACATCCTGTCGGGCGGCTATTCCTCGGCGCGCTCGTTCCTGCGCCGCGGTGAGGCACCGCCCGAACCGACGCCGCGCGTGACGCTGACGGTGATCCCGTTGTTCCACGTCACCGCCTGCTCGGCGGGCATGATGGGCGTGATCGCGACGGGCAGCACGATGATCTTCATGCGGAAATGGGACACGATCCGCGCGATGGAGATCATCGAGCGCGAGAAGGTCAACATCACCGGCGGCGTGCCGACCATCGCCTGGCAGCTTTTGGAGCATCCCGACCGTGGCCGCTATGACCTCTCGTCGCTCGAATCGATCGCCTATGGCGGCGCGCCCGCAGCGCCCGAACTGGTGAAGCGCATCCATGCCGAGTTCGGCGCGATGCCCGGCAATGGCTGGGGCATGACCGAGACGATGGCGACCGTCACGCATCACGGCGGGGAGGACTATCTCAACCGCCCGACCAGCGCGGGGCCTCCGGTGGCGGCTGCCGACCTGAAGATCATCGCGGACGACGGCGTGACGGAGATGCCTGTGGGCGAGGTCGGCGAACTCTGGGCACGCGGACCGATGATCGTGAAAGGCTACTGGAACAAGCCGGATGCGACCGCCGCGACCTTTGTGGACGGCTGGGTCCGAACCGGCGATCTCGCGCGGCTGGACGACGAGGGATTCTGCTACATTGTCGACCGCGCCAAGGACATGATCATCCGCGGTGGCGAGAACATCTATTCCAGCGAGGTCGAGAACGTCCTCTACGCGCACCCCGCGGTGACTGACGCGGCGCTGATCGGTATCCCGCATCGTATCCTGGGTGAGGAGCCCGCGGCGGTGGTGCACCTCGCGCCGGGTGCGGTGACGACCGAGGCCGAGTTGCAGGGCTGGGTGCGGCAACATCTGGCGGCGTTCAAGACGCCGGTTGCGGTGCGCTTCGTGCACGAGACGCTGCCGCGGAATGCGAACGGGAAGATCTTGAAAAAGGACCTGCAGGTGCTGTTCGAGGATCGGGTGGGGGTGATGGGGTAGGCTTCTACTCCCCCCTGAAAGGGAGGGGCCGGGGTGGGTCGGCTTCCGCTAAACCCGACCGTTGTGTCTCAAGCTGGCCGACCCACCCCCAACCCCTCCCTTTCAGGGAGGGGGGCATGTGGTGTTCTTGGCGTCGGTCATGGTCGGCCGCGGCCGCTCCTGCTCGAGAGTTTAGGACGGAGCGAAAGGGAAGACCCGCGGAGGAATTGCAGGTGTTGTTCGAGGATCTGGCTCAAGTGACGGCATAATTCTTCGGCTCCCCTCCCTGGAAGAAAGGGGCTGGGGGTGGGTCGGTTGCCGCATACTCGATGCCGCGTGGATCGAACCGGCCACCCCCCCCAACCCTTCTCTTTCAGGAAGGGGAGCTCGGTGCGTTTTATGAACGGCTGGCAGCCACCACCGCATCGACGGCGGTCTTCCAACCTGCGAGCCTCGCCTGCCGCTCGTCCTCTCCCAGCGACGGCGTGAACGTCTCGACCTCGCCACGCATCGCGGTGGCCTCCTCTAACCCTCCAAACAACCCGGCGCCGACCCCAGCCAACATCGCCGCGCCCAGTGCGGTCGTCTCGGCGAACCTCGGCCGTTCCACCTCGATCCCGAGCAGGTCCGCCATGTCCTGCGCCATCCAGTCGTTGGCGACCATGCCGCCGTCGATCCGCAGGCTGTGCCAGTCGATCCCGTCCGCGGCGAACGCAGTCTTCAGATCGTGCGCCTGGTACGCCATCGCCTCCAGCGCAGCGCGAGCCACGTGCGCCTTGCCGGTGGCGAAGCTCAGTCCCGAGATGCTCGCGCGGGCGTCCGGTTCCCACCACGGCGCGCCTAGGCCGCTGAGCGCAGGCACCAGGTACACGCCGCCGGTGTCGGGCACGCTGCGGGCCAGTGCTTCGGTTTCCGCGGCCGTGTCGATCAGGCCCAGCGTGTCGCGGAGCCACTGTACCAAGCTGCCGGCGACGAACACCGACCCTTCCAGCGCATAGGCGCGCTCGCCGCCGAGCTGCCAAGCGACCGTCGACAGCATCCGGTGCCCCGAGGTCGGCGGCGTCGCCCCGGCATGGGTGAGGATGAACGCACCCGTGCCGAACGTCGCCTTGGTCTGGCCGAGCGCGAGGCAGGCCTGGCCGATAGCAGCGGCTTGCTGGTCGCCGGCGATACCGCAGATCGGGATTGCCGCGCCGAACGCGGTCGTCTCGCCGAACCGTCCGGCGCAATCGACGATCTCCGGCAACGACGCGCGGGGCACGCCGAATAGCGCACAAAGCCCGTCGTCCCAGTCGCCGATGTGCACGTCCATCAGGGCGGTGCGCGAGGCGTTGGTCGCGTCCGTCACATGCAATCCGCCGGTCAGTTTCCAGATCAGCCAGCTGTCGACCGTGCCGATCGCGAGGCGCGTTCCGGCGTCGGCGAGTTGCGGCCATTCGCGCATGGCCCAGCCGATCTTCGAGGCAGAGAAATACGGGTCGAGAAGGAGGCCGGTCTTGGCTTGGACCTCGGCCTCGTGACCCTGTTCGCGCAAGTCCCGGCAGGTCGCGGCGGTACGCCGGTCCTGCCAGACGATCGCGGGCGCGAGCGGTTCGCCGGTCTCGCGGTCCCAGAAGACGATCGTCTCGCGCTGGTTGGTGATGCCGATCCCGGCGATCCGGTGTGCGCCGCCTGCCTGAGCGACCATGGCCGCGGTTACGCGCAACGTCTTGCGCCAAATCTCGGCCGCGTCATGCTCGACCCACCCGGCGCGCGGGTATTTCTGGTCGAGCGCGCGGGCTTCGCTGGCGATGCAACGGCCGTCGGTCGCGAACAGCATCGCGCGGGTGGACGTGGTGCCCTCGTCGATGACGAGAATTAGATCGGTGGCATCGTTCGGCATGCTTGAATGCTAGCCACGATTACGGGATGGAGGAACAAAGGAATTACCATGTCGGACGAGGGTCTTCGCCAGGAAACGTACCAGCCACAGGGCGGGGACGGCGTCGCTGTGGAAGGTCCCCCAGCCGAAAGTGCGTTCGGGCTGCCGATCGCGGTCGGGGTCGAGGATGCGATGCGAATCGCACAGCGTCGCGATCGGTTGCTGGCCGCGTTGACGCTGACCGCCGGCGTCGGGCTGATCCTTGCCACGCCGTTCGCGCTGAAATCCGGGGCGGAGTTCTTCCTGCCACTGACGATCGCGCTCGTGATCTCGGTGGCGCTCGTGCCGGTGCTGGAATGGCTCGAGCGGCGTCACGTACCGTCGCCGCTCGCCGCGATCTTGTGCATCCTGGTGTTCCTGATCGCCGCGAACATCGCGATCGCAGCGATCCTCGTGCCCGCGACCGACTTCTTCCGCCTGCTCCCGACACGGTTGGACCGGATCCAGAGCAACCTCGCGCCCCTGCTCGACCTCTATTCGAGCCTCGAGAAATACGTGAACAAGACGCTCCGTCAGGTCGCGTCGACCCCTATCAAGCAGCCGGCGACTGCGGGCGTCGCAGCGCCGGGTTCGATCTTGGAACTCGCCGCGACGTCGGCGCCGGCCGTCATTGTCCAGTTCCTGTTCGGCGTCCTGATCGTGTTCTTTTTCCTCTCGGGATGGACGCGGATGCGGCGGCAGACGATCACCGGGCGGACTAGCTTCGATGGGGCGATGGCGACCGCGCGCGTGATCCAGGATATCGTCGATGACGTGTCGGCGTATCTGGGGACGATCACGCTCATCAACATCGTGCTCGGGATCGTCACGGGCACCGCGCTGTGGTTCATCGGCATGCCGTATCCGGCGATGTGGGGCGGGATCGTCGCGCTGCTTAATTACATCCCGTATTTCGGGCCGGTGATCGGGGCGTTCCTGCTCGCGTTGGGCGGCTTGATGACGTTTTCGGACATCTGGATGGCGATGCTGCCGCCGGCGCTGATGTACGGGCTGCACCTGGTCGAGGCGAACGCGATCACGCCGTTCGTGGTCGGGCACCGGCTGACGATCAGCCCTTTGCTGATCCTGATCTCGCTGAGCTTCTGGGGATGGGTGTGGGGCACGTCGGGCGCGTTGCTCGCGGTTCCGTTGCTCATCATCATCCAGACCATCGTGAAGGCCGCTGGCAAGCCCGATATCGCCGGGTTCCTGTTCGAGCACGGGACGCTAGTGCAGCCCAAGACCGGGCGAAATCGTCGTCGTGGCGACCCGCCCGAGGCACAACGTGAAACTGGCGGATAATTTGGGTTGACGGTATCCGAACCCTCGCCTAGTTGCCGCCTCCACGCTGTTTCAGCGGGTGTAGCTCAGTTGGTTAGAGCGCCGGCCTGTCACGCCGGAGGTCGCGGGTTCGAGTCCCGTCACTCGCGCCATCGTTTAGGTGGTTCGAGATTGTGTTGAGGTTTTGACGAGCCTTCCCGCGTGTCCCTTGGGGCGCTAGGGTTCGTCATTGGGAATGCGGGTGTAGCTCAGTTGGTTAGAGCGCCGGCCTGTCACGCCGGAGGTCGCGGGTTCGAGTCCCGTCACTCGCGCCACCCTGTAGGGGTGGCCGAGACCCTTCAAAGCTTTGGATGCTGCGAGCATCCAGTCCTACCTTCCGGTCAGGACCATTCCCCCCATACCGTTCGTGCTGAGTAGAGACCGAGTAGCTCTGTCAGGAGCGTATCGAGGGCTCGTATCGAAGCATGGGTTCCGCGCGCCAACCTCATCCTTCGATACGCCCTCTCGATACGCCGCCTCCGGCGACTACTCGATGGCTACTCAGGACGAGCGGTAGAGGGGGGCAGGGGAGCGCGTCGGCGCAGGGAGCCGGCAGGCGGAGTGCGCTACCGCCCAAGCTCCATCCAGCGCAGGACCGGCTTCAGCGGTGCTATCCAGATCAGGCCGGTGAACAGGTAGAACACCAATTGCCCCAGCCAGTGCCAGCTGCCGACGATGTTCGACAAGCTCACGATGGCCACGCACCACACCAGGATCAGGAGCAGGATGCCGAGCATGCCGACGGGTTTGCGCCAAGTTGGCGTCATGGCGTGATCCAGTCTGATTCGGTGGCGATGGCGTGGAGCGGGACGTCCCACGGGTCTGGGGTCAGCGTGTCGACTTCCTGCACCGACAACGCAACCCCGACGCGCCACGCGTTCGGATGTGCGAGGAAAGCGCGGTCGTAATAGCCGGCGCCTTGTCCGATCCGGTTGCCGCTGCGATCGAAGCCGACGAGCGGGGTCAGGATGATGTCGGGTTCGAGTTCGGCTGCGTCCTCTGCTGGCTGGTGCAACCCGAACGGCCCGGCGACCAGTGCCGCCTCGGTTGCCCAGGCAAGGAAGCGCATCGGCAGCGAGCGGCGGACGACATGGGGCAGGGCGATGACGCATCCGGCATCGACCGCGGCGCGCGCGAAAGGCGAGGGGTCCGCTTCGCCGCCGAACGGGACATAGGAGGCGACCGTCAATCCGGATTTCAGCCGTGCCAGAAACGCCGACGGAACAGGAAGCTCGACCGGCCGGCGCGCTTCTCGCGCGGCGCGGAGCGAGGCTCTCAGCGCGCTCTTGTCGGTCATGCGCACGCGACCTTCGAATGTGGTGTTGTGGCGGGCCCACCATGGCCGTGTGCCGGGTTATCCACTGACGCACGGTACGTCAGGTGGGGACCATGTGCTTCGGACCAGGATCCTAACAGGGACAGCCCCCTATGGATGATGAATAGCCTCAGGGATAATAAAGGCTCGTACCGGGCAGAACCCGCCACAGCCAATCTAGGCGTTGGGCGGGCTAAGCTCAAGGGCTTGCGCGAGGCCTTCGAGACGATCGGCGATCCGCGTGAGTGCGATCTCGCTGACCGCCGAACCTTCGGGTGGGCGATGCGCGGCTTCGTCGAGGTCGTCGGCGAGCATCAGCGCGACGAACAGCATCGCGCGCTCGGCGCTGAGACCGCCTGCGGCACGGTCCGCGGTCGCCCAGCGCTCGGCGACCATCGCACCCAGCAGGCGGACGCGCGACTCTTCGCCGTCGCGACAGGCGACCGCATGCGGACGACCGCCGATATCGAGCATGACCTGTGCCATCAGTTGGGGCTCCCGCGGGTGATCACGTCGTCGAGTGCGGCGACGGCTTCGGCCATCCGCGCCTTGAGGGCTGCATGGCGCTTGGCGAGGGCATCGCCGGCTTCGGCACGGGCAGCGATAGCGGATTCGATCCGCGCGATCGCCGCGTCGATCCGTTCTACGGCAGTAGGCGCGTCGCCCCGGTCGACGGGCGTCGGCGCATCGGTAATTGTGTCTGACATAGCATGCGAGATAGCATGGCCGGGAGGCGCGACAAGCCGGTTTCGCCCTTGCGATCAGCGATCCACGGTGTTGACAGGGCGCCCCACCGCCCCGCAAAGGCTGCGCGCCCGGAACGGACTCGCGGGCGTAGCGGAGAGACAGCAATGACGGTCAAGGTTGCGATCAACGGTTTCGGGCGCATCGGCCGTCTCGTCGCCCGTGCGGTACTCGAACAGTCGAACGGCGCACTCGAACTCGTCGCGATCAACGATCTCGGCGATGCCAAGTCGAACGCCTGGCTGTTCAAGCGCGACAGCGTGCACGGCAAGTATCCGGGTGAGGTTTCGGCCGAAGGCAACGAGTTGGTCGTCGACGGCAAGCGCATCCGCGTCACCGCCGAGCGTGACCCGGCAAACCTGCCGCACGCCGAGCTGGGCGTCGACATCGTGCTCGAGTGCACCGGCTTCTTCACCGACAAGGCGAGCTGCCAGAAGCATCTCGACGCGGGCGCGAAGAAGGTGCTGATCTCGGCGCCGGGCAAGAACGTCGACCTGACCGTCGTCTACGGCGTGAACCACGACAAGCTGACCGCCGAGCACACGATCGTCTCTAATGCGTCGTGCACCACGAACTGCCTCGCGCCCGTCGCCAAGGTGCTGAACGATGCGATCGGCATCGAGCGCGGCCTGATGACGACCGTGCATGCCTACACCAACGACCAGAAGATCCTCGACCAGATCCACCCGGACCTGCGTCGCGCGCGCGCTGCTGCGATGTCGATGATCCCGACGACTACGGGTGCGGCTCGTGCGGTTGCGGAAGTTCTGCCGGAGCTGAAGGGCAAGCTCGACGGCTCGGCGATCCGCGTGCCGGTGCCGGACGTGTCGCTGATCGACCTGACCTTCACGCCGTCGCGCGACACGACGCGTGAAGAGGTGAATGCGGTGCTGAAGGCGGCCTCCGAGAGCGGCCCGCTGGTCGGTGTGCTCGACTGGTCGGACGAGCCGCTCGTCTCGATCGATCTCCAGCATACTCCGGCCTCGTCGACGATCGACAGCCTGGAGACCGCAGTGATCGACGGCAAGCTGGTCCGCGTCGTCAGCTGGTACGATAACGAGTGGGGCTTCTCGAACCGGATGGTCGATACGGCGACCGCGATGGCGAAGTTCATCTAAGCTCGCGATTTATGCGTCCCCTGTTCCGTTCGCTTCGAGCGCAGTCGAGAAGTCGTCTCCCGTGACAGATGGCGTCTCGACTGCGCTCGACACGAACGGGGAGGGGGCGGTGGCTCAGGCCCCGGCCTCGACGATGGCTGGCTCGATCGCCGGCATCGCGCGCCACGCCCGCGCCAAGAGCCCGATGGAGGTCATCGACGATGTCGAGATCACCATCGAGGCTGGCCTGCACGGCGACTTCCGCGGTCGCGTGAAGCCCGGTGGCAAGGGGCGGCGGCAGGTCACGTTGCTCGAACGTGGCGACTGGGACGCGGCGATGGCCGAAGTCGGGCGCGATATTCCGTGGTACGAGCGGCGTGCGAACCTGCTCGTCGACAGCTTCGACCTTCCCCAGATACCTGGCACGCGGCTCCGCATCGGCGCGGACGTCGTGCTGGAGGTGACGCGCCACACCGATCCGTGCGACCGCATGGATGCACTGGCGCCAGGATTGTTCGCTGCGCTGACGCCGGACTGGCGGGGCGGGGCCTGTACCCGAGTTTTGATGGGCGGCAGAATCGCCGTCGGTGATGAGATCAGGATCGAAGAACCATGACCAAGCCATTCAAGACGCTCGACGATATTGGCGATATCCGCGGCAAGCGCGTGCTCGTCCGCGAAGACCTCAACGTGCCGATGGCCGAGGGTCACGTCACCGACGATACCCGCCTGCGCGCCACCGTCGCGACGGTTGGCGAACTCGCCGACAAGGGCGCGATCGTCCTAGTGCTCGCGCATTTCGGTCGTCCCAAGGGCGTGCCGAGCCCCGAATTCTCGCTGTCGCAAGTCGTGAAGCCGTACAGCGAAGTGCTGGGCCGCGAAGTCCGCTACATCGATTGGGAAGGGGCCGACGCCGCCGTTGCGACGCTCGAACCCGGCGATATCGCGGTTCTAGAGAACACGCGCTTCTTTGGCGGCGAGGAGACCAACGACGCGGCGGTCGTCCAGCGTTTCGCAAGCCTTGGCGATCTCTACGTCAACGATGCCTTCTCAGCTGCGCACCGCGCGCATGCCTCGACCGAGGGTCTTGCCCACGTATTGCCCGCCTTTGCCGGCCGGGCGATGGAAGCTGAGCTCGACGCTTTGCAGAAGGCACTTGGCGAGCCCGAGCATCCTGTCGCGGCGGTCGTCGGCGGCGCGAAGGTTTCGTCGAAGCTCGACGTGCTGCGTCACCTCGTCACCAAGGTAGATCACCTGATCATCGGCGGCGGCATGGCCAACACCTTTCTCGCGGCACGCGGCGTCGATGTCGGTAAAAGTCTTTGCGAGCATGAGCTTGCAAGCGTGTGCGAACAGATCATGGAAGCTGCGGACAAGGCGAACTGCACGGTTCACCTGCCGTACGACGTCGTGGTCGCCAAGGAGTTCAAGCCGAACCCCGCCACCCGTACGGTCAACGTGCACGAAGTCGCCGCCGACGAGATGATCCTCGACGTCGGCCCGGCTGCGGTCGAGTCGCTCGGCGACGTGCTGAAGAACTGCCGCACCTTGGTCTGGAACGGCCCGCTCGGCGCGTTCGAGACGGTGCCGTTCGACAAGGCGACCGTCGCCCTCGCAAAGACCGCCGCAGCACTGACCGAAGGCGGTTCGCTCGTCTCGGTCGCAGGCGGTGGCGATACGGTTGCGGCGCTGAACCACGCGGGCGTTGCGGACGCGTTCACGTTTGTCTCGACCGCAGGCGGTGCGTTTCTAGAGTGGATGGAAGGCAAGGACCTCCCCGGCGTCGCGGCGCTGACGCGCTAAGGCGCGGGTTCCCGCAGCAGCGGGACCAGTAAGGTATTTAGGTCGTCCAGGTCGAACGCGCCGGCTTTCGCATAGCGAACCACGCCGGCGCGATCGATGATGTAGTTGGTGGGGAGGGCGCCCATCGCCGCGAACGGTCCCTTGATCCGCCGTGCGGACGGTATCGCCATCGCTGCGAACAGGGGCTTCAACTTGGACGCAGGCAGCGAATCTTCCGTAGCAACCGCAAATACGCGCAGTCCGTTGGGCTTGCGAAGTCGGTAGTAATTGTCGAGCAACGGCAGTTCGGCCTTGCAGGGCCCACACCAGGTCGCCCAGAAGTTCAGGACGACGACCTGGCCACGGAGTTCGGTGCTGCGCACCTTGGTTCCGTCGATCAACGTCAGTTCGAATGGCGGCGCCGGCTCGCCCATTTTTACCGCGGCCGTCGCTGCGGAGGCGATCGCGATCGTCGCGCATGCGATGATGCCCTGCAAAATCCTCATTGCCCCGCCCCTGTGCTGCCCGCCCTGTATTGCGAGAATGTCGGCGTCGAAAGATCCAACGTCAATCACTAGGTTTGCCCTCTGGCCGGGGCTTGATCCGCGACATCCCCACGCCTATGTTTAACATGTTAAACGGAGACTCGGATGCTTGGCGTCAGGCTCGATAGCGAACTCGAAGAGCGACTCGCGGCGGTTGCGCGTACCCAAGGGCGCAGCAAGAGCGATATCGCACGCGAAGCCGTGCGACGCTATGTCGAACGCCACGACGAGGCTTTCCTGGCGGAGGCGAAGCGGCAGTCGCTTGCGGCGGCAGCACTCGGCTGGACCGAGGAAGACGACGCATGGGAGCGGTTGGGTGTCGCCTGGGATGATCCGGAGCCTGCCAGCAATCGCCGTGATGCCGCCGAATGAAACGCGGTGATATCGTTACTATTGCCGACGCCGATGCGGGGGACTTTGCCAGAAAGCCGCGCCCGGCGCTCGTCGTTCAGACCGACGCGTTCCTGCGGGACCATGACAGCGTTACGGTGTGTTTGATTACCAGCCAGCTTGCCGGCCTCGGCATGTTCCGTATTCCGATCGCTGCAAACCCCGACACGGGGCTCTTCAAGCCGAGCGAGGTGAGTATCGACAAGGTGCAGTCAGTCTGGCGGCATCGGATCGGTCGACGAGTCGGTGCTGCTTCCAACGAAACCATGTTTGCGGTCGATCAGGCACTTCGCCGATGGTTGGCCCTTTAAATACTTAGAGAGGATTTACCCATGACATCCACGATCACTCCCCAAGTCAAAACCATTCTCGACAAGTACGAAGCCACCAGTTCGGCGGTGAAGGCGAACCTCGCGCGCATCCTGATGCAGGGCAAGCTCGGCGGCACCGGCAAGCTCGTGATCCTGCCGGTCGACCAGGGGTTCGAGCACGGCCCAGCGCGCAGCTTCTCGGTCAATCCGCCGGCCTACGATCCGCATTACCATTATCAGCTCGCGATCGATGCGGGGCTGAGCGCCTATGCAGCGCCGCTCGGCATGCTCGAAGCGGGGGCGGATACGTTTGCCGGGCAGATCCCGACGATCCTGAAGTGCAACAGCTCGAACAGCTGGGCGACGACGATCGACCAGGCGGTGACGGCGACGGTGTCGGACGCGGTACGGCTCGGGTCGGCGGCGATCGGCTTCACGATCTATCCGGGCGCGGACCAGTTCTTCGATCTCGTCGAGGAAATCCGCGAGCTGAGCGAAGAGGCCAAGTCGGTCGGTATCGCGACGGTGATCTGGTCCTATCCGCGCGGCGGCGAGCTGACCAAGGACGGCGAACTCGCTTTGGACGTCGGTGCCTATGCCGCGCACATGGCGGCGCTGCTCGGTGCGCACATCATCAAGACCAAGCTGCCGACCGCGCACATCGAGCAGAAGGAAGCCAAGCCGCTCTATGCGAACACCGATTGGTCGAAGCAGTCCGATCGCGTGAAGCACGTCGTCCAGTCGAGCTTTGCCGGACGTCGCATCAACGTCTTCTCGGGCGGTGCGTCGAAGGGCGAGGACGCGATTTTCCAGGACGCGCGCGACATCCGCGACGGTGGCGGCAACGGCTCGATCATCGGCCGCAACACCTTCCAGCGCCCGCGCGACGAGGCGCTGGCGATGCTCGACCGGATCATCCGGATTTACAAGAACGAGGAATAAGCTGCGGTTTGCCGTCACGTCATCCCGGTCCTGCGCCGGGGTGACGTGGCAGGCATGAAAGGCTAGGGGGCGGGCATGACCGAATTCGAAGATCCGCTGGGCCCGCTCGATCCCAATTTCGCCGAGAATTTCCGCCGCGACATGCGCCGGCCGGCTTGCCAGTTGTATCTGGTGTCGCCGCTGGACGTAGGGGGTGATTTCCCCGCGCGTCTGGTGCGAGCGCTCGATGCCGGGCCGGTTGCCGCGTTCCAGTTTCGCGTGAAGGATATCGACCAGCATGCGGCTGCCGCGCTGGGCGAGCCGTTGCGCGCGATCTGTGCCGAGCGCGACGTCGCGTTCATCGTCAACGACGATATCGGGCTGGCGAAGCGGCTCGACGCGGATGGCGTGCATCTCGGGCAGGACGATGGCGATCCGCGCGAGGCGCGCGCGCAGCTCGGGCCCAATGCGCAGATCGGCGTGAGCTGTCACGGCAGTCGCCATCTGGCGATGGAAGCGGGCGAGGCGGGGGCCGACTACGTCGCGTTCGGCGCCTTCTATCCGACCACGACGAAGGTCGCGACGCATACCGCGGAGCCGGTCATCCTGTCCTGGTGGTCGACGCTGTTCGAGATGCCGTGCGTCGCGATCGGCGGGATCACCCCGGAAAACGCCGCGCCGCTCGTCGCCGCCGGTGCCGACTTCATCGCCGTATCGAGCGCCGTCTGGAGTGGCGACGAGGTCGCTGCGGTCAAGGCGTTTGGCGAGGTCCTTGCCCGACGCTGAGATCGCGCTGAACCGTTGGAAACAACCGTCGTCCCGACCGTTTGATGCAGGAGCGTAACGGTTTGGGATGACGGGCATGACAGCATTTACGACGAAGGCTTCGGTTCTGGCGGCCTGCTTGCTGGGCGCTGCATTGCCCGCATCTGCACAGACTGCGCCAACGAAGCCGGTACCGATCGATCGCAACGTCCTGCACGTTCAGGTAATTCTCGATCATCTCGGCGTTGGACCGGGCGTGCTCGACGGGCGCGGCGGGCAGTCGCTGGTCGCCGCGCTGAAGGGGTTCCAAGAGGCGAAGGGCTTGCCGATCACCGGCAAGCCGGACGCGCGGACGCTGCAGGCGTTATACCCGTACCGGGCGGCGCGGCCGACCGTGACGGTCGCGTTGACGCCGGAGATGCTGGCGGGCCCGTTCGTCAATCCGTTCCCGAAGGATCCTGCGAAGCAGGCCGAGCTTCCATCGCTGGGCTACAAGAACGTCATGGAGAAGCTCGGCGAGATGTTCCACACGACGCCCGCGGTGATCGTGGCGCTGAATTCGCCGACGACGAAGCTGACGCCGGGCACGAAGGTGGTGTTCCCGAACGCGCTTCCGTCTTCTCGCGCGTATGATCCGAAGCTGAAGCCGGATTGGATCGCCACGCTCACCATGCTGAACGTCGATGCGAAGCAGCCTCAGGCCGATCACATCGTCGTCGACAAGTCGGACGGCGTGCTGCGCGTGCTCGACGCTAAAGACAAGCTGATCGCGCAGTTCTCGGCGACGATGGGGTCGAGCCATGATCCGCTGCCGCTCGGCACGTGGAAGATCTACGGGTCCGACTACAACCCTAAATTCCACTTTAACCCCGCGCTCTTCTGGGACGCGAAGAAGGGGCAGAAGAAGGAGATGCTGCCTCCCGGGCCGAACGGTCCGGTCGGCGTCGTCTGGATGGACCTGTCGAAGGAGCATTACGGCATCCACGGTACGCCCAACCCGGAGACGATCGGGCGCGCGGAAAGTCATGGTTGCATCCGCCTGACCAACTGGGACGCGGCGCGGCTGTCGATGATGATCCATCCGGGCATCAAGGCCGTGTTCCAGGCTTGAGGCGATGACGCGGACGTTCTGGATCATTCTCGGGTTGATCGTGGTCGTGGTCGGCGGGTTCGCGTCGATGGTGTCGTTCGGAAGCGGTGGCGATCGGCGAGTGTCGTGGCGAAAACCTTCACCGCCGACCGAAGTCGCTGCCGTTCCTGTCCAGGACGGTCCATTGGCCGTCCCGGTTGCGGGCGTGCCGCGCAAGGCGATCGCGGATAGCTGGAACGACGCGCGGGGCGGCGGACTGCGCGGCCATCACGGGACTGATATCATGGCCGCGAGCGGCACGCCGGTCGTCGCCGCTGCACCGGGGCGGATCGAGAAGTTGTTCCAGAGCGGGCTCGGCGGGATCACGTTGTACGTTCGCTCGCCCGATCGTCGCTGGACCTATTATTACGCGCACCTTGCCGGGTACGCGGCCGGCATCCGCGAGGGGATGGCGGTCAAGGCGGGCGACACGCTTGGCTATGTCGGCGATACCGGCGATGCGGGGGCGGGCAATTACCACCTGCATTTCGGGCTGACGAAGATGCAGCCGGGCGACCGCTGGTGGCAGGGCGAGAACGTCAACCCGTACCCGCTGCTTGCCGGACGCGAGCGCGCCCGCTAAAGCGCGCGGCTTCGGGTTTCCGCAGAGCCACGCCTTCAGGGCCATGCTTGGCGGACGGCCCCTAGCTCTTTCCAGCAGGAATAGGTCATGAAGATCAACGCGGTCGAGATTCGTCCCGGCAACATTCTTGAATATGAGGGTGGCATCTGGCGCGCCGTCAAGATTCAGCACACCCAGCCCGGCAAGGGCGGTGCCTATATGCAGGTCGAGATGAAGAACCTCATCGACGGCCGCAAGAACAACATCCGCTTCCGCTCCGCCGAGAGCGTCGAGAAGGTGCGGCTCGAGACCGTCGACTTCCAGTTCCTGTTCCGCGAAGGCGACATGCTCACCTTCATGGACAAGATCAATTACGAGCAGATCTCGCTCGACGCCGACATCCTGGGCGACGCCGCGGCGTTCTTGCAGGACGGCATGGACGTGGTGATGGAGCTCTGGGAAGAGCGGCCGATCTCGGTCCAGCTGCCCGACACGATCGAGGCGCTGATCGTCGAGGCGGATGCCGTCGTGAAGGGGCAGACCGCTTCGTCTTCGTATAAGCCTGCGGTGCTGGAAAACGGCGTCCGCGTGATGGTCCCGCCGCATATCGGTGCCGGCACGCGGATC
Organism: Sphingomonas sp. OK281; assembly: GCF_900115295.1. Taxonomy (GTDB): domain Bacteria; phylum Pseudomonadota; class Alphaproteobacteria; order Sphingomonadales; family Sphingomonadaceae; genus Sphingomonas. The sequence goes on from NZ_FOVZ01000001.1 coordinate 627,940, forward strand.
GTGGTCGATGTTTACGAGCAGACGTACGTAAGGCGCGCGGACTAAGTTCTGCTCCCCCTCCCGCAAGCGGGAGGGGGCCGGGGGGTGGGCGCCCGCCCTCCACGTCGCGTAACGTACATAAGCGCGAACTACGTCGATGTTGCATGATGTCGACAGCGCGAGCCCACCCCCGACCCCTCCCGCCTGCGGGAGGGGGGAGATAGAATAAAATGGCTTCCCATTCCGGCATCATGACCGTCATCGAGCGCGCCGCGCGCAAGGCCGCGCCGCGTTTGCGTCGCGACTTCAACGAGGTCCAGCAGCTCCAGGTGAGCCGCAAGGGTCCGGCCGACTTCGTCAGCCAGGCCGACCAGCGCGCCGAGCAGACGATCTTTGAAGAACTGTCTCACGCCCGTCCCGACTGGGGCATGCTCATGGAAGAGCGTGGCGAGGTCGCGGGCGATCCCAACAAGCCGCGCTTCATCGTCGATCCCTTGGATGGCACGTCGAACTTCCTCCATGGCATCCCGCATTTCTGCATCTCGATCGCGGTCGAGGAGCCGATGCCTAACGGCAAGCGCGAAGTCACGACTGCGCTCGTGTATCAGCCGCTGACCGACGAAAGCTTCTGGGCCGAGAAGGGCCGGGGCGCTTGGCTTACCGACCAGCGTCTGCGCGTATCGTCGCGGCGTGATTTGTCCGAATCGCTGATCGCGACGGGGATCCCGTTCCTGGGACATGGCGACTTCGCGCAGTGGAGCCGGATTTTCGGTGCGGTTGCACCTGAGGTTGCGGGGATCCGTCGTCTGGGCGCTGCGGCGCTCGATCTGGCGTGGCTTGCGGCGGGGCGGTTTGACGGGTTCTGGGAATCGAACCTGAAGCCATGGGATGTTGCGGCGGGGATGTTGTTGGTGAAGGAGGCCGGCGGTTTCGTCACCGACTTCCGCGGCGGTGACCGCGCGATGGAGCGTAACGAGTTCCTCGCGGCGAACGACGCGCTGCACTCGCGTCTGCACAAGCTGGTGGCCGGCGCGCTGCGTTAAGGCGAATGCACGATCCTCCCCCGCAAGGGGGAGGTGGCTGGCGCTTGCCAGTCGGAGGGGGAGGTAAGGGAAACCTCTATTCCGCGTCCTCCCCTCCCGTCACCCTCGGTGCCACCTCCCCCTGGCAGGGGAGGATCGTGAGGTTGGACGGCTTCAGCGCGCAGTCCGTCATGCCGGCTTGTTCCGGCATCCATTCGCGCACAATCTGGTCCATCGTTTGTTTGCGGCGCCAGGGGACCTCGGAACTACTCGGTGTTGCCTAAAGCCGAAGTCAGCTTGTCTCCCCGCGGAGGCGGGGATCCAGACTGGGCTCCCGCCTTCGCGGGAGAACAAGAAGGAGGGAGCTGTCGTTTGAACGCGGAGTCGTCCTTGCTTCTCAGGGAGGCGCCGAACACGTCCGAGGTGACGGATCGGTATCGGCGACGCCATGGAGCGCAAACGCTCGTGCACGCGAAGTAACGCATGTTTCCCGCCACCCCGGCCCCTCCACTTGCGAGTGATTCTCACACCCTCCACGCCTTGCCCATCACCCCCCATCGGCCTAAAGCGGCCCCGTTCCGTTCGCACTTGCGAGAAGCAATTTGGTCGACCTGTCGCACTATCTTCCGATCCTCCTGTTCCTCGGGATCGCCATCGCATTGTCGAGCACGTTCGTGTTCCTGCCGATGGCCGTCTCGCGCCTCACCGGATCACACAAGCCTACGCCTGAGAAGCTCAGCGAATACGAGTGCGGCTTTCCCGCATTCGAGGATCCGCGTAGCCAGTTCGACGTACGCTTCTACCTGATCGCCATCCTCTTCATCATCTTCGATCTCGAGGCCGCGTTCCTGTATCCCTGGGCTGTCTCGGTCTTCACGCTCGGCTGGACCGCGTGGATTTCGATGATGATCTTTATCGGCGAATTGGCCCTTGGCCTCGTCTACGCATGGAAGAAGGGAGCACTCGATTGGGAGTAGAGCTTCAGCCCGCACCCGGTTCGCCCAGCTCGCTGGTGCCACCCGACCAGGGCTTTTTCGACGGATTGAACGGTGAGCTGACGGACAAGGGTTTCCTCGTCACGTCGACCGAGGAACTGTTCCAGTGGGCCCGTACCGGCTCGCTGTGGTGGATGACGTTCGGGCTCGCCTGTTGCGCGGTCGAGATGATCCACGTCAACATGCCCCGCTACGATCTGGAGCGTTTCGGCGCCGCACCGCGCGCGTCCCCGCGTCAGTCGGACGTGATGATCGTTGCCGGCACGCTCTGCAACAAGATGGCCCCGGCGCTGCGCAAGGTCTACGACCAGATGTCGGAGCCCAAGTACGTGATCTCGATGGGGTCGTGCGCGAACGGCGGCGGCTATTATCATTACAGCTACAGCGTCGTGCGTGGCTGCGACCGCATCGTGCCAGTGGACATCTACGTCCCCGGGTGTCCGCCGACCGCCGAGGCATTGCTGTACGGTATAATGCAGTTGCAGCGGAAGATCCGGCGGTCCGGGAGCATCGAGCGTTGAGGGCTCCCGCACCAGCTTACGCGTCGAACGACGGTGTGATCGACAGCGCCCGCGCGGCGCTCGGCGGCATTCTGCTCGACGCGGTCGACCATGTCGGCGAAGTCGCGCTTCATGTGCGTCGCGAAGACCTGTATGACGCGATGATCGCGCTGCGCGATACGCCGGGGCTTGCCTACCAGCAGCTCATGGAGATCGCCGGCGTCGACTATCCGGATCGCGCAGAGCGGTTCGAGGTCGTCTATTGCATGCTGTCGCTCACGCGGAATCACCGCCTGCGCGTGCATGTCGCGACCGACGAGGAAAAGCCTGTGCCGTCGGTTACGGACATCTGGCCGGTCGCCGGTTGGCTCGAGCGCGAAGTGTACGACATGTACGGCGTGCTGTTCAGCGGCAATCCGGACCTGCGCCGCATCCTGACCGATTACGGTTTTCGTGGTCATCCGCAGCGCAAGGACTTCCCGCTGACCGGGTATGTCGAATTGCGTTATTCGGAAGAGTCGAAGCGCGTCGTGTACGAGCCGGTGCAGCTTGCACAGGATTTCCGTACGTTCGATTTCATGAGCCCGTGGGAGGGCGCGAACTACGTACTTCCCGGCGACGAGAAGGGCGCATTGCCCGAGGCCAAGGGCGCGCCGACGCCGCTCAAGGCCGACACGATCATGAAGGCGGATGCCGCGCAGTCGCCTACTCAGGCGCCAAGCGAGCCAAAGAGCACCGAGTCGACCGCGCAGACGGGCGCCGGCAAGCCGGAGTCCGACGCGACTCCGAAGCCTGCGAACCCGGATGTCGTGCCGACGAAGGGTGGAGGACAGAACCAGTGAGTCTGTATGTCGAAGAGCTTCTGGGCGAAGCCGACGCAGCCGATCCGACGACCGGCGACGTCACGATCCAGAACTACACGATCAACTTCGGTCCGCAGCATCCGGCCGCGCACGGCGTGCTGCGGCTCGTCATGGAGCTCGACGGCGAAATCGTCGAGCGTGTCGATCCGCATGTCGGCCTGCTGCATCGCGGCACCGAGAAGCTGATCGAGTACAAGACCTACACGCAGGCGCTGCCGTATTTCGATCGTCTCGATTACTGCTCGCCGCTGTGCATGGAGCATAGCTGGGTGCTGGCGGTCGAGAAGCTGCTCGACCTCGAAGTGCCCGAGCGTGCGCAGTATCTGCGGGTGTTCTTCGCCGAACTGACGCGCATCTCGAACCACATGCTCAATCTGGGCTCGCACGTCATGGACGTCGGCGCGATGACGCCGAACCTGTGGCTGTTCGAGATTCGCGAAGACTGCATGAACTTTTTCGAGCGCGTCTCCGGCGCGCGCATGCATTCGAATTATTTCCGTCCGGGTGGCGTGCATCAGGACGCGCCGTTGAAGCTGCTCGCCGACATCGGCGACTGGCTCGACACGCGCCTGCCGCGGCTGTTCGAGGACGCGATCTCGCTCGTCGCGGACAACCGCATCTTCAAGCAGCGCAACGTCGATATCGCCGTGGTCAGCCGCGACGACGCGATCAAGTGGGGCTTTTCCGGTCCGATGATCCGCGGCTCGGGCATTGCCTGGGATCTGCGCAAGTCGCAGCCCTATGACGCCTATGCGAAGATGGACTTCGAGGTGCCGGTCGGCACGCGCGGCGATTGCTATGACCGGTTCATGGTGCGCGTCGAGGAAGTGCGTCAGTCTGCACGGATCATGAAGCAGTGCCTTCGTGACATGCCCGAGGGTCCGATCGCGTCGCTCGACCGCAAGGTCGTGCCGCCAAAGCGGGCCGAGATGAAGCAGTCGATGGAAGCGCTGATTCATCACTTCAAGCTCTATACCGAGGGCTTCCACGTACCCGCCGGCGACGTCTATGTCGCGACCGAAAGCCCCAAGGGCGAGTTCGGCGTGTATCTGGTCGCCGATGGTTCGAACAAGCCGTACCGCTGCAAGATCCGCCCGACCGCGTTCTCGCATCTGCAGGCCATGGACTTCATGGCGAAGGGCCACATGCTGGCGGATACGACCGCGATCCTCGGTGCGATGGATATCGTTTTTGGTGAATGTGACCGCTAATGGCTGAAGCTCCGAAAATTCCCGACGAGGCCGAGACCCGCGCACGCTGGGGCTCGTTCGCGTGGACGGACGAGAACCAGGTGAAGGCGAACGAGATCCTCGGGCGCTATCCCAAGGGTCGCGAGCAGTCGGCGTCGATTCCGTTGCTCGATCTGGCGCAGCGCCAGGTCGGCGCGGAAACGCGGACGCAGGGCTGGTTGCCGGTCCCGGTGATCGAGTTCGTCGCGCGTCAGATCAGCGTTCCGTACATGCGCGTGTATGAGGTCGTGACCTTCTACACGATGTTCAATCTGGCGCCGGTCGGTCGCTTCCACGTTCAGGTCTGCGGCACGACGCCGTGCATGCTGCGCGGGTCAGACGACGTTCTGGCCGCCTGCAAGAACCGCGGACTGGTCAAGGGTGGCACGACGCCAGACGGCATGTTCACGCTGACCGAGGTCGAGTGCCTGGGCACGTGTGCGAACGCGCCGATGGTGCAGATCAACGACGATAACTTCGAAGACCTCGATTACGACAAGACGACCGAGATCCTCGAGGCGCTGGCCAATGGCGGGCACCCGACGCCGGGTCCGCAATTCGGTCGCCGCGCAAGCTGCCCCGAAGGCGGCCCGACCTCGCTGAAGGCGATGGTCGACGCGAACCACGATTACCGGGGGGAGTGGGCCTGATGCTCGCCGACAAGGACCGCATCTTTACCAACGTCTACGGTTTCCAGCCGTGGAACATCGACGCGGCGATCATGCGCGGCGATTGGGACAATACCAAGGACCTGATGGCGCTTGGCCAGGACGCGATCATCGACGTGATGAAGGCGTCGGGGCTGCGCGGCCGTGGCGGCGCGGGCTTCCCGACCGGCACGAAATGGTCGTTCATGCCGAAGGAGCCGAAGCCGGACCGGCCGAACTTCCTCGTCATCAACGCCGATGAATCCGAGCCGGGCAGCTGCAAGGATCGCGAGATTATCCGCCACGATCCGCACAAGCTGATTGAGGGCGCACTGATCGCCGGGTTCGCGATGCGTGCGCGTGCCGCGTACATCTACATCCGTGGCGAGTATATCCGCGAGGCCGAGACGCTGTTCGCAGCCGTGGCCGAGGCATATGACCGCGGCTTCATCGGCAAGAACGCGTGTGGGTCGGGCTACGACTTCGACGTGTTCGTGCACCGTGGCGCGGGCGCGTACATCTGCGGCGAAGAGACCGCGATGTTGGAGAGCCTCGAGGGCAAAAAGGGCCAGCCGCGGCTGAAGCCGCCTTTCCCGGCAGGCGCCGGTCTTTACGGCTGCCCGACGACGGTCAACAACGTCGAGTCGATCGCAGTCGCGCCGACGATCCTGCGGCGCGGTGCGGCGTGGTTCTCGAGCTTCGGCGCGGAGAACAATCGCGGTACCAAGCTGTTCCAGATCAGCGGCCATGTGAACAAGCCGTGCGTAGTCGAGGAGGAGATGAGCATCTCGTTCCGCGACCTGATCGAGACGCATTGCGGCGGTATTCGTGGCGGTTGGGATAATCTGCTCGCGGTTATCCCCGGTGGCTCTTCGGTGCCGCTCGTGCCCGCCGCGCAGATCATGGACTGCGCGATGGACTTCGACGGCCTGAAGGCGGTCGGCTCGGGCCTCGGCACCGCGGCGATCATCGTCATGGACAAGTCGACCGACATCGTCCGCGCGATCAGCCGCATCTCGTACTTCTACAAGCATGAGAGCTGTGGCCAGTGCACGCCGTGTCGCGAGGGCACCGGCTGGATGTGGCGCGTGATGGAGCGGATGCGCACCGGCGACGCCGAACTGTCCGAGATCGACATGCTCCAGCAGGTCACCAAGCAGGTCGAGGGCCACTCGATCTGTGCGCTCGGCGACGCAGCCGCATGGCCGATCCAGGGCCTGATCAAGCATTTCCGCCCAGAGATGGAACGCCGTATCCGTGAGCGCGGTGGCGATCTGAACCCGATGATGGAGGCCGCGGAATGACCGATGACCGTGCCGACTTCATGCTGGAAATACTGAAGAAGATCCAATCGGACGTCTCCATGGGGCGTCGCGAACAGACGTCGCAGAGCACGCGTTTGCTGGCGATGGAAGATCATCAGCGTGGCATGATCACGTCGTTGATGGGCGTCGTCACGTCCATTCACGGCGTCGAAGTCGACGTCGCGCATCTGAAGGACCGGGTCGATCGCATCGAGCGTCGCCTTGGCCTGACCGACACGGAACACTGATATGCCCTTAGTCAAAGTCGATGGCGTAGAGATCGAGGTGCCGCAGGGTGCCACCGTGCTGCAGGCGTGTGAGCTTGCCGGCAAGGAGATCCCGCGTTTCTGTTATCATGAGCGGCTGAGCATCGCTGGCAATTGCCGGATGTGCCTAGTCGAGGTGAAGCCTGGTCCGCCCAAGCCGCAGGCGTCGTGCGCGCTGCCGGCGGCGGACAAGCAGGAGATCTTCACCAACTCGCCGATGGTCAAGAATGCCCGCGAGGGCATCATGGAATTCCTGCTGATCAACCATCCGCTCGATTGCCCGATCTGCGATCAGGGCGGCGAGTGCGATCTGCAGGACCAGTCGGTCGCGTACGGCCGCGGCCATTCGCGCTATGACGAGAACAAGCGCGCGGTCACCGAGAAGTATATGGGGCCGATCGTCAAGACGGTCATGACCCGCTGCATCCAGTGCACGCGCTGCATCCGGTTCGCCGAGGAAGTGTCCGGCGTCGAGGAGATCGGTGCGATCTTCCGCGGCGAGGACATGCAGATCACCTCGTATCTCGAGAATGCGGTCAAGAGCGAGCTCTCCGGCAACGTCGTCGATCTGTGCCCGGTCGGTGCGCTGACGTCGAAGCCGTATGCGTTCGAGGCGCGCCCTTGGGAATTGCGCAAGACGCTGACGATCGACGTGATGGACGCGGTCGGCACCAACATCCGGCTCGACAGCCGTGGTCGCCAGGTGCTGCGTTGCGTACCGCGGATCAACGAGGATGTGAACGAGGAGTGGGCGACCGACAAGACGCGCCACGCGATCGATGGTCTCGTGCGTCGTCGCCTCGACAAGCCTTATGTCCGGGTGAACGGCAAGCTGGTTCCCGCGACGTGGGACGAAGCGTTTGCGGCGATCAAGGCTGTGAACGCCGGGTCGAGCGTTGCGGCTGTCGCCGGCGATCTGGTCGATTGCGAGACTATGTACGCCGCCAAGGCGCTGCTCGCGAAGATGGGGTCGAGCCTGCTCGAAGGCCGTCAGACCGGCATGGACTATGACGCGACGAGCATCGCCGCGGTCAATTTCAACACGACGATCGCCGGCACCGAGCGTGCCGACGCGATCCTGCTGGTGGGCACCAACCTGCGCTGGGAGGCGCCGCTGGTGAACACGCGGGTGCGCAAAGCGATCAAGAAGGGCGCGAAGGTGTTCGCGATCGGGCCGGAGACGGACCTGACGTACAAGGTCGAGTGGCTCGGCGACGATCTGGCGCTGCTTGGCGCTCTGCCCGAGGCGGTGACCGAGGCTTTCGGCAAGGCCGAGCGTCCGATGGTGATCGTCGGTGGCGGCGCGCTGAAGGGCGGCCATGCGGCTACGCTGAAGCTCGTCGATACACTGGGTCTCGTGAAGGCGGACTGGAACGGCTTCAACGTCGTCCACATGGCGGCCTCGCGGATGGGTGGGCTGATGCTCGGCTACGCGCAGAAGGGCGGCATCGCCGACGTGATGGGGGCGAAGCTCGGCTTCTTCCTCGGCGCGGACGAGGTCGATTATTCGCAGTTCGCCGGTTTCAAGGTGTTCGTGGGGCATCACGGCGACAAGGGTGCGGCTGCTGCCGACGTCATCCTGCCGGGTGTCACCTATGCCGAGAAGTCGGGCACGTGGGTCAATCTCGAGGGCCGTGTGCAGCGCGGCGAGCGTGCGGTGTTCGCACCCGGCGACGCACGTGACGACTGGTCGATCTTCCGCGCGCTGTCCGACACGCTCGGCCACACGCTGCCGTTCGACAGCTTCGAGGGTCTGCGCGAGGAAATGTACGCGGACGTGCCTGCGTTGCGTCATCAGGCGCTCGCGACGTTCGAGTGGAACCCGCCTTCGCTTAGCGGTGAAGGGCAGGGTGTCCTCGCCGGCTATCCGATCAAGGACTTCTACCTGACCAATGCGATCTGCCGTGCGTCGCCGACGATGCAGCGCTGCTCGGCCGAACTTCTCCACGGAGAAGATTACGCGGAGGCAGCCGAATGATCTCCTGGTTCGAATCCTCGCTCGGTTACGACTGGGCTTTCTTTCTCGCGACGATCATCGACATCCTCGTGATCGCGCTGCCGCTGATGCTGGCGGTGGCGATGATCATTTATGCCGATCGCAAGATCTGGGCGGCGATGGCGTTGCGGCGTGGTCCCAACGTCGTCGGGCCGTTTGGTCTGTTGCAGAGCTTTGCCGACGGCCTGAAGGTGTTCCTGCAGGAGACGATCGTCCCCGCAGCCGCCAACCGCACGCTGTTCCTGCTGGCACCGATCATCACCTTCACGGTCGCGCTGATCGTCTGGGCGGTAGTGCCGTTCGGGGTCGGCGTCGTGCTCGCGGACATCAACGTCGGCTTGCTCTACGTGCTCGCGGCCTCGTCGCTCGGTGTGTACGGCATCATCCTGTCGGGCTGGGCGTCGAACTCGAAATACCCATTCTATTCGGCGCTTCGTGCGGCCGCGCAAATGGTGTCGTATGAAGTCGCGATCGGCTTCATCCTGATTTCGGTCGTGCTGTGGACCGGCAGCTTCAACCTGTCGGCGATCGTGATGGCGCAGAAGTCGCACGTCTGGTTCTTCAACGGGTACATCCTGAACCCGCTGATGTTCCCGATGGCGGTTATGTTCTTCATCTCGTCGCTGGCCGAGACGCAGCGCGCACCGTTCGATCTGACCGAGGCGGAGAGCGAGCTCGTCGCCGGATACCAGACCGAATATTCGTCGATGTCGTTCGCGCTGTTCTGGCTCGGCGAGTATGCCAACGTGCTGCTGATGTGCGCGCTGAACGCGACGCTGTTCTGGGGCGGCTGGCTGCCACCGGTCGACTGGGCGCCGCTCTATTACGTGCCGGGGATCATCTGGCTGTTCGCCAAGATCCTGTTCTTCTTCTTCCTGTTCAGCTGGGTGAAGGCGACCGTGCCGCGGTATCGTTACGATCAGTTGATGCGGCTCGGCTGGAAAGTCTTCCTCCCCGTCTCGCTGTTCTGGGTTTTCCTCGTGTCGGGCTATCTCATGCTGACGCGCGTTGGAGTGAGTTCATGAGCGTCGCTCAGATCATCAAGTCGTTTACCTTGTGGGAATTCGTGAAGGCGCACGCGCTGACGCTTCGCTATTTCTTTAAGGAAAAGGCGACGATCAACTATCCGTACGAGCGCAATCCGGTGTCGCCGCGATTCCGAGGCGAACATGCGCTGCGTCGCTATCCGAACGGCGAAGAGCGCTGCATCGCGTGCAAGCTGTGCGAGGCCGTATGCCCTGCGCAGGCGATCACGATCGAAGCCGAGCCGCGTGACGACGGTTCGCGCCGCACCACGCGCTACGACATCGACATGACCAAGTGCATCTACTGCGGCCTGTGTGCCGAGGCATGCCCGGTCGATGCGATCGTCGAGGGGCCGAACTACGAGTTCGCGACCGAAACGCGCGAAGAGCTGATCTATGACAAGTCGAAGCTGCTCGATAATGGCGACCGTTGGGAAAGCGCGATCGCGGCGAACCTTGCCGCCGATGCGCCGTACCGTTAATGGCGCGCTCATTCTTCTCGTGGGCGTCTAAGGGGCCGCAATCGTGATTCAGGCCTTAGCCTTCTACCTCTTCGCCTTCGTCGTCGTCCTGTCTGGCGCGCTGACGATCGCGTCGCGCAACCCGGTCCATTCGGTGATGTGGCTGATCCTTGCGTTCTTTAACGCGGCCGGCCTCATGATCCTGGTCGGCGCCGAGTTCATCGCGATGCTGCTCGTCATCGTCTATGTCGGTGCGGTCGCGGTGCTGTTCCTGTTCGTGGTCATGATGCTCGACATCGACTTCACCGAGTTGCGCGCAGGCGTCGCCCGGTATTTCGGGATCGGCCTCGCGCTCGCCGTCGCGCTTGCCGCCGAGGTGATGATCGCGATCGGGGCTTGGAGCACCGGCCCGATCCAGCTCGCGCGTCGTGCCGCGCCGATCGACGACACCGTGCCGAACATCCAGGCGATCGGTAACCTGCTCTACACGCGCTATCTGTTCGTGTTCGAGGGTGCCGGCCTGGTGCTGCTGGTCGCGATGATCGGGGCGATCGTGCTGACCCACCGCCAGCGTGGCGGCGTCAAGGCGCAGAACATCAGCCGCCAGAACGCGCGTCGTCCGCAGGACGCCACGCGCAACACGAGCCCGGTCGTCGGGCAGGGAGTCGAACTGTGACGATCGGTCTCGTCCATTATCTGGTCGTTGCGGCGATCCTGTTTACGATGGGGGTGCTCGGCATCTTCCTGAACCGCAAGAACCTCATCGTCATCCTGATGGCGATCGAGCTGATCCTGCTGGCGGTGAACATCAATCTCGTCGCGTTCTCGGCGTTCCTCCACGATCTCGTCGGACAGGTGTTCGCGATGTTCGTGCTGACGGTCGCCGCGGGTGAAGCCGCGATCGGCCTCGCCATTCTCGTGATCTATTTCCGCGGTCGCGGCACCATCGCGGTCGACGACGTCAACCGGATGAAGGGGTAATACGGTTGATCCAGCTTATCGTCTTCCTGCCGTTACTGGCCGCGATCGTTGCCGGGTTCGGCAATCGCGCGATCGGCAACGTGCCGGCAAAACTCGTCACCACGGCTGCGCTGTTCGCATCGTGCCTGTTGTCCTGGCCGATCTTCATCGGCTTCCTCTCGGGCACCAGCACGGCGACCGTCGCGCCGCTGCTCGACTTCATCCACTCCGGCGACATGAACGTCGCGTGGTCGCTGCGCGTCGACGCTCTGACCGCGGTGATGCTCGTGGTCGTCACGTCGGTCTCGGCGCTCGTCCACCTGTATAGCTGGGGCTATATGGATGAGGATCCCGACCAGCCGCGCTTCTTCGCGTATCTGTCGCTGTTCACCTTCGCGATGCTGATGCTCGTGACGGCCAACAATCTCGTCCAGATGTTCTTCGGCTGGGAAGGCGTGGGTCTCGCATCCTACCTCCTGATCGGTTTCTGGTTCCGCAAGCCTTCTGCCAGCGCAGCGGCGATCAAGGCGTTCGTCGTAAACCGCGTCGGCGATCTCGGCTTCATGCTCGGTATCTTCGGCACGTTCCTGGTGTTCGGCACGGTCTCGATCCCCGAGATCCTCGCCGCGGCCCCCGGCATGGCGGGCTCGACGCTCGGCTTCCTCGGCTACCGCTTCGACACGATGACGGTGCTCTGTCTGCTGCTGTTCGTCGGTGCGATGGGCAAGTCGGCGCAGCTCGGCCTGCACACGTGGTTGCCGGACGCGATGGAGGGCCCGACCCCGGTGTCGGCGCTGATCCACGCGGCGACGATGGTTACGGCTGGCGTGTTCATGGTCTGCCGCCTGTCGCCGATGTTCGAGATGAGCCCGGTCGCGCTGACCGTGGTCACCTCGGTCGGTGCCGCGACGTGCCTGTTCGCGGCAACCTGCGGCCTCGTGCAGACCGACATCAAGCGCGTGATCGCGTATTCGACCTGCTCGCAGCTCGGCTACATGTTCTTTGCGGCCGGTGTCGGCGCGTACGGCGCGGCGATGTTCCACCTCTTCACGCACGCGTTCTTCAAGGCGCTGCTGTTCCTCGGCGCCGGTTCGGTCATCCATGCGATGCACCACGAGCAGGACATGCGCTATTATGGCGGTCTGCGTAAGAAAATCCCGGTGACGTTCTGGGCGATGATGGCGGGTACGCTCGCGATCACCGGCGTCGGCATCCCCGGCATCTTCGGCAACACCGCTATCGGCTTCGCAGGCTTCCATTCGAAGGATGCGATCATCGAGGCGAGCTGGGCTGCGGGTCAGCCGGGCGTGTGGTTCGTCGGCGTGCTCGTCGCGTTGCTGACAAGCTTCTATTCGTGGCGCGTGATGTTCCTGACCTTCTGGGGCAAGCCGCGCTGGGCCGCATCGGAGCACATCCAGCATGCGCTCCACGACGCCCACGGGCATGACGACCACGCACACGACGCGCATCATGCGGACGACCACCACGCGAATCCGGCGCAGGCCGAGGACGCAGGTCATGCGCCGCACGATCATCACGACGCGCAGCACGCGCCGGCCGAAGGCGATGGTGGGTATCACCCGCACGAGAGCCCGCTCCCGATGCTGATCCCGCTGATCGTCCTGTCGATCGGTGCAGTCCTTGCCGGCTTCGTGTTCCACGGCTTCTTCATCGAGCCGACCGCCGGCGAAGAGTTCTGGAAGGGCGCACTCGCGTTTCGCGAACATCTGATGCACGAGATGCACGGCGTGCCGTTGCTGATCAAACTGTCGGCGACGATCGCGATGCTGCTCGGCCTGCTGACTGCCTGGTACGCTTATATCAAGGCACCGACGTTCCCGGCCAAGGTCGTCGACCAGTTCGGCGTGCTCTACGACTTCCTGCTGCATAAGTGGTATTTCGATGAGCTGTACGACCTGATCTTCGTCCGTCCGGCGTTCGCGATCGGCCGCTTCCTGTGGCACCGCGGCGATGAAAAGACGATCAACCGGTTCGGGCCTGATGGCGCGACCTGGATCGTCCAGATCGGCAGCCGAGTGGCCAACCGCTTCCAGACGGGATACCTCTACACCTATGCCTTCGTCATGCTGATCGGGCTGACCGCAGCCGTAACCTGGGCGATCGGACTGTAATGACCGGCTTTCCTATCCTCTCCGTCCTGATCGCGGTCCCAATGATCGCGGCTGTCGTGTGCCTGTTCGTCTCGGCGAACACGGCGCGGACGCTGGCGTTGGCGGCAACGCTGATCGACTTCGTCCTCGGCATCATGCTGTGGATGAACTACGATATCGGCGGCGCGCAGTGGCAGTTCGTCGAGCATGCTCCCGGCATATTCGGCCCGTTCGGCTGGTCGCTCGGCATCGACGGCTTCGCGCTGATGCTGATCATGCTCAGCGTGTTCCTGATGCCGATCTGCATCGGCGCCAGCTGGCGCTCGATCACCACGCGCGTGCCCGAATACATGGCGGCGTTCCTGTTCACCGAAGTGCTGATGATCGGCACGTTCGCGGCGCAGGACCTGTTCCTGTTCTACGTGTTCTTCGAAGCCGGCCTGATCCCGATGTACCTGATCATCGGCATCTGGGGCGGCGCAAACCGGATCTACGCGTCGTACAAGTTCTTCCTGTACACGCTGCTCGGTTCGGTCCTGATGTTCATCGCGATGCTGTACATGGCGAAGACCGCGGGCACGACCAGCATCCCGGCGCTGATGAACTACGATTTCCCCGCGCACGTGCAGACGTGGCTGTGGCTCGCGTTCTTCGCGTCATTCGCGGTCAAGATGCCGATGTGGCCGGTCCACACCTGGTTGCCCGATGCGCACGTCCAGGCGCCGACCGCGGGCTCGGTGATTCTGGCTGGCGTGCTGCTGAAGCTAGGCGGATACGGATTCCTGCGCTTCCTGCTGCCGATGTTCCCCGAAGCCTCGGGCCAGCTGACCTGGCTGATCTTCGGGCTGTCGGCGGTCGCGGTGATCTACACGTCGCTCGTCGCGCTCGTGCAGTCGGACATGAAGAAGCTGATCGCCTATTCGTCGGTCGCGCACATGGCGATCGTCACGATCGGTCTGTTCGCGTTCAACCGGCAGGGCATCGAAGGTGCGATGATCATGATGCTGAGCCACGGCCTGGTATCGGGTGCGTTGTTCCTGTGCGTCGGCGTGATCTACGACCAGCTCCATACCCGCGAAATCTCGCGCTATGGCGGCCTCGCGATCAACATGCCGAAGTATGCGATCTTCTTCCTGTTCTTCACGATGGCCTCGATCGGTCTGCCGGGTACCAGCGGCTTCGTCGCCGAGTTCCTGTCGCTGATGGGCACGTATCAGGTCTCGACCTGGACCGCGCTGCTCTGCACGACGAGCATCATCCTCGGCGCCGCATACATGCTGTTCTTGTACCGTCGCGTCGTGTTCGGCGAGATCAAGTCGGACGACGTCCGTGCAATGGTCGATCTGTCGGGCCGCGAGATGTGGCTGCTGGCACCGATCGCTGCCGTCGTGTTGTGGATGGGCGTGTATCCCGAGAGCTTCCTGGCACCGATGCGCAAGGACGTGGGCGTGCTTCTCGCTCGTGTCGATCGCGCCAAGCCTGCCAGCGATTCCAACCCAACCGCGGGGAAGCCCGCCGCAACCGTCCATAGTGCCGCGCACGGGGAGGCACACTGATGGATTACGCCGCTAACATCGCAATGACGCTGCCCGAATTGGTGCTGGCGTTGGGTGCGATCGCCCTGATGCTCGTCTCCGCCTGGGGCGGGGACAAATCGACGCGCGCCGTATCGATCGCCGCCGTGTTCGTTCTCGTCGGGGCGGGCATCGCCCTCGTCGGTCCGGCATCGTCGGGTGGGTATGCGTTCGACGGCCTGTACCGCGCAGACGCGTTCGGCGCGTTCGCCAAGGTGCTGATCTACATCGCCTCGGCGGTTGCGATCGTCATGGCGCCGAGCTTCTTCGCGCGCTCGCACGGCGACGATCTGCGTCCGGAATATCCGGTGCTGATCCTGCTGTCGGCCTGCGGCATGGGAATCATGGTTTCGGCCACCGACATGCTGACGCTGTATGTCGGTCTCGAGCTCCAGAGCCTTGCGGCCTATGTCCTCGCCAGCTTCATGCGACGCGACGGGCGTTCGGCGGAAGCCGGCCTGAAGTATTTCGTGCTCGGCGCGCTCGCCAGCGGCATCCTGCTGTACGGCATTTCGCTGGTCTACGGGTTCAGCGGTACGACGTTGTTTTCGGGTATCTCGGAAGCCTATGCCGGCACCAAGTCGCTAGGCCTGCTGTTCGGTCTGGTGTTCGTGTTCGCAGGGCTCGCATTCAAGATCAGCGCCGTGCCGTTCCACATGTGGACGCCCGACGTATACGAAGGTGCACCGACCCCGGTCACGGCGTTCTTCGCGTCGGCCCCGAAGGTCGCGGCGCTTGCGCTCAGCGTCCGCGTGGCGGTCGATGCGATGGGTCCGGCGACCGACCAGTGGCGCCAGATCGTGATCTTCGCGGCGCTCGCCTCGATCATCCTCGGTGCGGTCGCGGCGATCGGCCAGACCAACATTAAGCGCCTGCTCGCTTACTCGTCGATCAATAACGTCGGCTTCGCGCTGATCGGTCTTGCGGCCGGTACGCCGGAAGGCGTGTCGGGCGTGCTGATGTACCTGACGATTTATGTCGCGATGACGCTGGGCTCGTTCCTGGTCGTGTTGCAGATGCGTGGTGACGACGGGCAGCCGGTCGAGACGATCGACAGCCTTGCCGGCATGTCGCGGACCCGGCCTGCACTCGCCGCAGCGCTCGCGATCTTCATGTTCAGCCTCGCCGGCATCCCGCCGCTGTTCGGCTTCTACGCGAAGTTCACGGTGTTCAGCGCAGCGGTCGACGCCGGGCTGTTCCCGCTCGCAGTGGTCGGCATCGCCGCTTCGGTGATCGGCGCGTATTATTATCTGCGCGTCGTCAAGACGATGTACTTCGACGATCCCGCCCCGGCATTCGCGCCGATGGAGAGCAAGGTCGAGGGTGGCCTGATCGCCATCGCCGCGGTGTTTGTGTCGCCAGCCGGCTATCTCCTCATCCCCGTGCTCGGCGCGTGGACGATGGCGGCCGCACGGGCGCTGTTCTGAGCATCATCCGCACCGTCGCGGAGACAGGATCGACCAACGCCGACCTGCTGGAGCTTGCACGCGGCGGTGCCGAAGACGGTCTCTGGCTGCGTGCGATCCGCCAGACGGCGGGGCGGGGGCGGCTCGGGCGCGAATGGTCGTCGCCCGAGGGTAACCTTTACGCGAGCACGCTCGTCCGTTTACGGCCGAACGATCCGCCGGCCGCCAGCCTCGCGCTGGTCGCGGCGGTCGCCTTGCAGGAAACCGTGTCGACGTTCCTCGTTGCCGGGATCTGTCAGGGCACGACCGATGCGAGCGAGACGCTGGTTCTGAAATGGCCCAACGACCTGTTGCTTGCGGACGCTAAGCTGTCAGGCATTCTGCTCGAACGCGCGGATGACGCGGTGATCGTCGGCTACGGCGTCAACATCGCGCATCATCCCGATTTGCCCGACCGTGCGACGACCGATCTGGCTGCGCACGGCGTGGTGGTCGATCCGGCGATGTTCCTCGACATCCTCGCCGACAGTTTCGCGCGCTGGATCGGCCGCTGGCGGACCGAGGGCATCGCGCCCGTCCGCGAGCGTTGGGTCGATTGCGCTCACCCGGCTGGCACAGCGCTGACCGCTCGGCTTCCCGATGGCAGCGGGATCGACGGCCTGTTCGTCGGGCTCGACACCGACGGCGCGCTGATCCTCCGCTTGGCGTCTGGCGAGCGGCGTGTCATTCACGCTGCCGACGTCTTCCTGCTTTGAGGCCCCGCTGATGCTGCTCGCGATCGATGCCGGCAATACCAATGTCGTGTTCGCGCTCGTCGAGAGCGGTGAGATCGTCGCGCGCTGGCGGATCGCGACCGATCCGCGGCGGACGGCGGACGAGTATGCGGTGTGGCTGAGCCAGTTGATGCAGCTCGGCGGGCATGATCGTACCGCGGTCGAGGGCGTGATCGTTGCCACGGTAGTCCCGCGCGCGCTCCACAATCTCCAGGTGCTCGCGTCGAAATACTTCAACACTGACGCGCTGATCGCCGGCCACGCGCCAGTCGAATGGGGCATCGCGATCGACGTCGACGAGCCTGCCTCGCTGGGTGCCGACCGTGCGGTCAACACGGTCGCTGCGCATGCGCTGCATTCCGGCGACCTGATCGTGATCGATTTCGGCACTGCGACCACGTTCGACGTCGTCGACTATAGCGGCGCGTACAAGGGCGGGATCATCGCGCCGGGGATCAACCTGTCGCTCGACGCGCTGGTGACCGCCGCGGCGAAACTCCCGCGGATCGCGATCGAGGCGCCGACGGATACCAGCGTTATCGGGCTCAATACCGTCTCGCAGATGCACATCGGCATCTATTGGGGCTATGTCGCGATGATCGAGGGGCTGGTCGCGCGGATGAAGCGCGAGATCGGCCGTCCCGTGAAGGTCGTCGCCACTGGCGGGCTTGCGACATTATTTGAGAAACAGACCGACGTGTTCGACGTCATCGAAGCCGACCTGACGATCCAGGGGCTGGCGATGATGTGGGATCGTCACCATATCTAGGGCCATTGGGCTCGCGCCGACTGGCCTGCGGGCCATATTCCTGTATAATCCTGAAAGTAATCAATGACTCCGAAGAACGAACTCCTTTTCTGTGGCCTTGGCGGCTCCGGCGAAATCGGCATGAACGTCAATCTGTACGGCTGCCAGGGCAAGTGGGTGATGGTCGATCTCGGCATCACCTTCGCCGATCCGCAATATCCCGGCGTCGACGTGATCCTGCCCGACCTGTCCTTTATCGAGGACCGGATCGACGACCTGCTCGGCATCGTGATCACGCATGGCCATGAGGATCACATCGGCTCGCTGCCGTATCTCGCCGAAGACCTCGGCGTGCCGATCTACGCGACCCCGTTCACGATGGGCCTGATCCGCGGAAAGCTTGAGGAAGAGGGCATCGCCAACCGCGTGAAGCTCAAGATGATCCCGATGGGCGGCAACTTCCAGCTCGGGCCGTTCGGCTTCACCTTCGTCGAGATGTCGCATTCGATCCCCGAAGCGAACGCGCTGCTGATCGACACACCTTACGGTCGCGTATTCCACACGGGCGACTGGAAGCTCGACAAGAACCCGGTGATCGGCAATCCGACGACGCCCGAGGGCTTCATGGCGATCGGCGACAAGGGCGTCGACGTCCTTGTCTGTGATTCGACCAACATCTTCAACACCACCGCATCGGGCAGCGAGAGCACCGTCCGCAAGGGGCTGTTCGAGGAGGTCAGCAAGGCCAAGGGCCGCGTGATGATCACCAGCTTCGCGTCGAACGCAGCGCGGCTGCACACGTTCGGCGAAGTCGCGAAGGAAACCGGGCGCAAGCTGTGCGTCACCGGGCGTTCGCTCGACCGGATTATCAAGGTGGCGCGCGCGACGGGCTATCTGAAGGATTTTCCCGACACGATCAGCCCCGACGAGGCGATGCGCCTGCCCAAGAACAAGGTGCTGATCATCGCCACCGGTGGACAGGGTGAAGAGCGCGCGGCGCTGGCGCGGGTCGCCAATGGCCAGCACACGATTACGCTTGAGGCCGACGACACGGTGATCTTCTCGTCGAAGCAGATCCCGGGCAACGAGGTCCAGATCGGCCGTATTCAGAACACGCTGGCGGCCAAGGGCATCCGCATGATCACAGAGCGCCAGGCGCACGTCCATGTCTCGGGTCATCCGGGTCAGCCGGAACTCGCGCAGATGTACGACTGGCTGCGGCCCGAGGTGCTCGTGCCGACGCACGGCGAGATGCGCCATATGATGGAGCATGCGCGCTTCGGTCTCGAGCAGGGCATTCCGCGCGCGATCGTGCAGAGCAACGGCGACATCATTCGTCTCGCGCCCAAGGGCCCGGCGAAGATCGGCAATGCGACCGTTGGGCGTCTGGTGCTCGACGGCGACGTGATCCTGCCCGCGGACGGCGCGACGCTGAGCGAGCGGCGCAAGCTGGCGATCAACGGCCAGATTTCGGTCGGTGTCGCGCTCGGCAAGGACGGCCGGATGGTCGGCCAGCCGCAGGTTCGCGTGCAGGGCGTACCGGTCGAGGAAGATCGGGCTGCGTTCATCGCCGACGCGGTCCAGGCGGCGGCCGATACGGTGCGCGGCGGCAAGCGCGAGAGCGAGAAGATGCGCGAGCAGATTCGTCTCGCGGTGCGCAAGGTCGCCAAGCGCTGGACCGGCAAGCAGCCGATCGTCGATGTCCTGTTGATCGAGGGCTAAGCCGATGCGCTGGACCTCGGCACTGGCGATCTACGTCCTGTTCTGGTCGTTCTCGGTGTTCCTGGTCCTGCCATTCGGGGTGAAGACGACGCGTGAGGTCGGGGGCGAACACGTCCCCGGCCAGGCCGAAAGCGCGCCGCACGAGTTTCGCTCGGGGCGGACGGCGTGGCGGGTGACCGTGGTGGCGACGGTATTGTTCGTGCTGTTCCAGCTGAATTATTCTTATGGGTGGATCACGCCGCAGAGCGTCGACCTGTTCGACCGCGGCAACATGGTCACGCGCTAGGAAGGCCCATTGATCCTCCCGCGCCAGGGGAAGGTAGCACCGTAGGTGACTGAGGGGGGGCCACGCAACAGCGGTTTGCGCTTACCTCCCCCTCCGTCTGGCAAGTGCCAGCCACCTCCCCCTTGCGGGGGAGGATTACACGTTAGCCGTCACCCCGGCGACGCGGCCGAGCCTGCCAGCAAACCGCCATCGATATTGATCTCCGTCCCCGTGATATACGTCGCCTCGTCCGACGCCAGCATCACCGCAACCGCGGCCACTTCCTCCGGCATCCCGAACCGCTTCAACGGCGTATCGGCGACCAGCGCCGCCATCCGCGCCTCGCGGTCCGGCCCGTCCCTGAGCATCGGCTCCCAGATCGGCGTTAGGATGGCCGCGGGATGCACCGAGTTGCAGCGGATCTTCCACCCCTGCTGCGCGCAATACAGCGCTACCGTCTTGCTGTGATTGCGGATGGCCGCCTTCGACGACGCATAGGCCGCGGCTAAGGGGATCCCGACCAGCCCGGATCGCGACGAGATGTTGATGATCGAACCCGTGCCCGCCGTTTTCATCGCACCGATCGCATAGCGGCAGCCGAGGAACGTGCCGTCGAGGTTGACCGCATGGACCGCGCGCCAGTCCGACAAGGTCGCATGCTCGGGATCATGCGCGGTCATGCCGTGCTCGAAACCCGTCACGCCGGCATTGTTCACGACCACGTCTGCCACCGGAACGACCTCCGCCAGGCGTTGCCAATCCGCCTCTTCGCGGACGTCGAGCTTTTCGAGCATGCATCCGATCGCAGCGGCCGTCTCGGCGCCGGCGGTTTCATCGATGTCGGTGAGGATGACGATGGCGCCTTCGTCATGAAAGCGCTCGGCGATCGCACGGCCGATACCGCGCGCAGCGCCGGTGACGACGCAGATCTTAGTGTTCAGTCTTGGCATGTAAGCCTCGAAATATGAGTCCGTTCCGCGGATTGCTCCGCTGGCGAGGGCCGCGTTAGCGGTGGCGCTGGATCACTTCGAAAGCTCCTTTGAGGTCCGGTTCAGCGCAGCCGCTCGATCGCCTGTGCCAGTGCCACGTACAACTTGCCCATGTCTGACGACAGCAACGTCACTCCGAGCGGCGAGCCGTCGCGCTGCGTCAGGATCGTGCGGAGCATCGCTTCGAAGTCGTGGATGTAGCGGTTGACCATCTCGCGGAAGGTCTCGTCCTCGTCGTAGAGACCGGCGATCTCGCGGACTTCGCTGGCGTCTAGGATACGGACTGCACGTCGCGTGAAGACACCGCGGTCGCCCTTGAGATACGCGCCCCAAGCACTGTCTGAGATTTCGGGGGCGATCGCCTTGGTAATGTCGATCGACGCCGAGTTGAGCGATTCGATCAGCAGCGAGACGCGGCGTGCGAAGGTGTCTTGGTCGGCGTCCTCGCGCTCGGTTCGAGCCTCCTGGATCCGCGTCTCGACGATCGCGGTCGTGTCGACGATCGCCTGGACTTCGCGCGCTAGGCGTTCGGTCGCGCCGGTAGCGGCGTCGACCGCCGCGCCGGTGGCGTCGGTGAGCGCCTTGACCTGCCGTTCCACGGTGTCGTTGGTCGCGCGGCGCATGGCGTCGGCGCTGGCGGCTTCGAGTGCGGCTGCGGCTTCGGGAATGACCTTCGACAGCGTCTCGCGTGCCTTGTCGGCGGCGACGGCAGCGGTCTCACGGACACGGTGGAGCGCCTCGATCAACTGCGGCGCGGCGTCTTCGGCGAAATGCTGCGTGCGGCCGATCGCCTCGTCGACCATCTGGCCCAAGGCATCGGCCTTCGCGCGGCCGGTGTTGAGCGTGTTGAGTAGGTCGGTCGAGAGCGTGTCGAGCACATGGCGCTGTTCGCCGATGACCCCGGCGATCGCCTCGATCGCGTCGTGCGTGCTCTCCGCAGCGGTGACGAGCGCGAGCAGTTCGGGGCGCGCCGAGACGACGATGCTCTTGCTGGCGAGCACCTGCGTATCGAGGCGGCCGAGTGCTTCGGGCATAGTCTCGTCGATTTCGCGCGCGGCGGCATCGAGTGCGACGAGCAGCGTCTCGGTCGTCGCGATCGTCCGGTGCGCCATGTCGTCGCCCGCCCGCAACGCCTCGGTCATCGCATCGGCAGAGCCGCCGAGTGCGCTGATCGATGCCGCGAGGTCCTGCGTGCGCTCGGTGCCGTGGCGATGGAGCAGTTCGATCCGCGATTCGACTTCGCCGAGTCCGGTGTGGAGATCGTCGACGATCCGGTCGCCGGCACTACGTTGCAGATCGAGGCGGATCGCGACGCGTTCGATCGCGTCCTCTACGCTGGCGATGCGCTTGGCGAGCGCTTCGGCGCTGTCGCGGGCGGCGCTGTCGAGCGCGGCCTGGTTCGCGCCGATCATTGCCAGCATCGCATCACCCTGCGCGGCGATGCCACGGCGTGAATGATCGACGGCGTCGGCGGTGCGGTTGAGCAGTGCGTCGACCGCCGCGGACATGCCGTCGGTGACAGATTCGAGATGTGCGCCGGCGGTCTGGCTAGTGGCCTCCATGCGGACGATGTGGGCGGCGAGGCGCTGTGCGGCGCCGCTCGCCATCGCGTCGGCGTCGCGGCCGCGTTCGGCCAGCGCTACGATCTGCGCGTCGAGCGCTGCGGCGTGTTCGCTCGCAGACAGCCCGGTGCGTTCGAGTCGCTTGGCGACGTCGTCGATATCGGCCTGTGCGCGGGGTAGGGTGGCGATCAGGACGCCGAGGCTGGTCTGCGCGCCGGCCGTCGAGGTCGCGAGGTTGCGCGCGTGCGCCGCGGCCTGGTCGATCTCGGAGACCATGCCGCGGCCGATCGCTGCGAGTTGCTCGGTCGCGCCACCGCCCATCGCCATCAACGCGTTCAATTGTTCGGCGAGTTGCTGGCGGTTGGCGTCGATCGTGTTCGACAAGGCGGCGACGGTGCGTTCGAGGCTGGCCGCCTCGTCGCGCATCGCCTGCGCGGTGATGCCGAACCGATGCGCCTCGCTACGGCTGGTCCGCATCGCGAGCAGCCAGACGATGCCGATCAGCGCGGGGACGACGCAAAGCGCGGCAATGAACTGGACTAGCGCAACGGGCTCGATGGTGGCGAACGATCCGCGTGCGAACCACAGCATCGCCGCCAGCCAGACGAGCACGATCCCGACCGCGATACCCACGTAAAGGCGTCCGCGGTCAGGCGCAGGCTCTTGATAAACCTCAGCGAACCCAGCTTCAGCGACGGTGTCGGACATGTCTTCTACCACCGGATCCATCACGATATCCGCGCGAATGGGATGGGCATTGCCTGCCGACGCGCGAAACCCGATCATTGACGAACCCCCGTTCATGAGCCGCTGAAGTATCATGGATTGCAGCCGGACAAAACGGATGATGCGATCTTCGCGCGTTCATCCGTCCGGTAAGCAGGGCGGCACGGCGTGCGGTCCACGACGATACGGGCAGGGACCGTTGATTGAGGGAATGTGGGAGAACTCGGGGACCCTAAGACGTGCGGTTTTGCGACTGTAACGCCGAACTGAGCCTTGACGGAGGGCGGGTCGGCCGAACGCGGGCTTTGCAGGACGACGCGTACCGCCTAACAGCCCCGCATGCTTGCCGGCCTATTATTTGCAATTCACGACGCCGACGATCGTCCCGATCGTCTGGCCGCGACGCTGCCGTTCAGTGGCGTCACGCTTATCGAATACCAGGCGCGGTTGCTGATAGCGGCCGGGGTGTCGCAGGTGATCGTCGTCGTCGCGCGGATGACGCCGGAACTTCTCGGCGCGATCAACCGGATCGGACGACGCGGCGTCAGCGTCGATACGGTGCGCTCCGCAACCGAAGCGGTGGAGAAACTTCACCCACTCGCCCGCGTGCTGATGCTCGGGGATGGGCTGGTCACGACCGAGGCGATCGTCAAGGCAATGGCGGGCGAGGAGGGCGATTGCCTGCTCGTCGTGCCGGAGAGCGATGCGGGTCCGGGGTTCGAGCGTGTCGGCGGGCAGATGGCCTGGGCCGGCGTCGCGCGCCTGAGTTCGAGGCGGATCGCCGAGGTGGCCGCGTTGCCGCAGGATTACGATCTCCAGTCGTCATTGTTGCGGTTGGCGGTGCAGTCGCGCGCGATCCATGTTCTGTTGCCGACCGATGCGGTGCGCGGTGGGCACGGGATCGAGCGTCAGGCGCGGACGCTGGAGGAACGCGGGCGTGCGGTGCTGATGACGATCGTGTCGGGGCGGCGCGGCTGGTTCGACCGGTTCGTGCTCGCGCCGATCGCGCGGCTCGCACTGCCGCTGCTGGTCGATCGTGGCGCAGCGGGAACGACCGTCGGCGCGGCTGGACTTGCGCTGGGCGCGGCCGGGCTGGTGACGATCGGCTTCGGGCTCTCGTCGGTCGGTCTCTTGGTCTCGTTGATCGGCTGTATCGCATTGGCGCTCGGCTCTGTCCTGAGCGGGCTGCGCGACGAGGAGCCGATGGCGCACGGCCAGACCTTGGCGATTGCCGGTGTCGTTGCCGCTGCGATCCTCGTCTTCGCGTTCTTCGTCAGCGGCTATGCGGGTGAGAACACGGCCTTGGCGATCGGCATAGCGCTCGTCGCGATCGGCGGGCTCGCGGAGCGCGCCATCGTCGAACGCGAACGCAGGCTCTGGTGGGGTAGTCCAGCGGCGTATCTGCTGGTCGTTGCGGTGTTTGCGCTGGTCGGGTTTCCGGTGTTCGGCCTGGGACTGACGGCCATTTATGCGACCGCTACGCTGGCGGCGGCAATAGAACGATTGCGTCGCACGCCTTAGGCGGACCTTAACGTCCGGGGGCTAAGCAAGGGATCATGTCGGTCGGCCCAACGATGCTTGACGCTATGCCGTCCTACGATCCGGTGACGCGAGCGGAGACCGCGCGTCTGCGAGCGGAAGCGCGGCTAGCGGGTACGATCGCCGATTTTTTCCTCGATGCGGATGCGCGGCTGGACGACCGGACGCGGCTTATGCTCGCGCATGTGCTGGGCGCGATCGTCGGCGCGATCGAGTGGGATATCCGCCGTCATGCGGCGCGGCTGCTGGCAGGGGTCGGCTCGACGCGCGCGGGCGAGGCGATCCTCAAGGCGGGGGCGGGGGGCGTCGTCCAGCAGCTGACGCGCGCAGGGCTGCTCCGTGACGAGGATCTGATGGAAGAACTCATCGCCCGCGTCCGCCATGACCTGATCGCGGCGTCGTTGCCCGTCGAGGTGGCCGAACCCGAAGAGGCGAGCCTCCTCGTGCGGCTGGCGGGGGTACCGGACAGCATCGTGGCGTCGGCAGCCTCGGCCCTTCTCGCAGCGGAGAGCCGGCGGCGGGTCGCGAACGAGCTGGGATCGGCAGGCGGGAGCGAACTGCCGGCCGAACTGCATCACCGGCTGGTCTGGTGGGTCGCAGCGGCGATCCGCGACGGCTTGAACGCCGCGACACGTGAGAGCGACCGGGCGATCACCGAGGCAGCCGAGCGGAGCCTGGCGGCGCATGACGAGGGCGAACAGCCCGCCGCGGTCGCGACGCGGCTGGCCAAGGCGCTGGACGCGCGGCCCAATGAGCTCGCCGCGGTGCTGGTCGAATCGATTGGTGATCGGCGGCTGTCGCTGTTCGTCGCGGTCCTCGCGCACGCGCTCGGCATCGCGTTCGATCAGGCGCGATCAATCACGCTCGAGCCGGACGGCGATCGGCTGTGGCTGGCGTTGCGTGCGCTCGATATGGATCGACCGACGATCGCGAGGATCGGGCTGGCGCTGTCCGAAGCCGATCCGCGGCGCGATATCGAGGCGTTTGCCGATGCGCTGGATGCGATCGTGTCGATCGGCGTCGAGGATGCGCGGGCGTCGATCGCGCCGTTGGCACTGAACCGCGATTTTCGGATGGCGTTGCGCGCGCTGGCGCGTACGGATCGGCGATGAGCGTGTTCGACCCTTCGATCGAAAGTCCGATTGCGCACGCGATCGTCGCACCCGACGGTTCGCTGTCGTTCGCGGATCCGGCGCTGATCGCCCTCAACCAGCGCGCGGGCGGGATGCGCGGTGCGCCGTTGGCGGTGCCGCAACTCGCGACGATCGCGCGGCTGGCGCGGCGGCTCGGGATCGTCGTGTCGCGCGGCGTGGTGGTCGCGGATGACGAGACCGACGTCGACCTCTGGGTGCGTGCGCAACCGGACGGCGAGAATGTGCGGCTGACGGTCAGCGGCTGGCGCGAGATCGCCGCGTGGCGTCCGACCCGGCCTGCGCCCGATGCCCAGAATGATTTCCTCGGCAGCGATACCGACTGGCGATGGGAGACCGATTCCGCACTGCGGTTGACGTTCGTGACGCTCGACGCGGGGCCGAAGCACGGCTTCGATGCCTTCGCGCTGCTGGGCCAGCCGCTGACCGCGATGTTCTCGCTTGATGCGGGCTCCGACGGCACGTTGCCGATCCTCGATTCGCTGGCACGTCGGCGTGCGATGACCGCACAACCTGCGCGACTGCGGAGTTCGGGGCGTGCGGTAACGCTCACGGCGAACGTCCGCCATGACGCCGCAGGCGACTTTGCCGGGTTCGTCGGCGCGGCGCGGATGGTCGCTGAGGACGTCTCACCGCCGGTTGAAACCGCGACGCTGTCGCCGACCTTCACGAGCGGGCTCGACAAGGCGTTGCGGATCCCGCTCGCGCGGATCGTCGCCAATGCCGACAGCATCAACGCGCAGGCCGATGGCCCGGTGCAGCATGATTATGCCGACTATGCCGCGGATATCGCCAGCGCGGGACGGCATCTGCTCGAACTGGTCGACGACCTTGTCGATCTCCAGGCGGTCGAGCGTCCAGACTTCGCGCTGGCACCCGAGCCGATCGACCTCGCCGACGTCGCCCGCCGCGCCGCAGGTTTGCTGACCGTACGCGCGAGCAATGCCGAGGTGACGATCGTGCGGCCGGCGATGGACGCCCGCGTGCCGGCACTCGGTGATTTCCGGCGTGTGCTGCAGATCCTCGTCAATCTGGTCGGCAACGCGGTGCGCTATTCCCCCGCTGTGTCGCATGTCACGGTGTCGGTGGAGCGGTCCGAAACGCAGGCGATCCTCGTCGTCGCGGATCAGGGCAAGGGCGTCGCACCCGAGGATCAGATCCGGATTTTCGAGAAGTTCGAGCGGGTCGATCCGTCGGAAGCCGGCGGCAATGGCCTCGGCCTGTACATCGCACGGCGCTTGGCGCGGGCGATGCAGGGGGATCTCACGATCGAGAGCGCGCCCGGCGAAGGCGCACGGTTCGTGCTGACCTTACCGGCGGATCCGGCGCGCCACTAGGATCAGCGCGAGGCCGAACGCGGCGAGGAATGCGCCGCGATCCGCCCATGGCCGCTGGTCGAGCATGAAGCTCGACTGCGGCCAGTGGACGTAACCGAGCCCCTGACCGATCCAGAGCAGACCCATCAGCGCGCAGAGTACGCCGACGACCATCAGGATCGGCCGGAGCGTCTTCATCAGCGTGACGCCATCGGGACGTAGTCACGCGCGGTCGGGCCGCTGTAGAGCTGGCGCGGACGGCCGATCTTCTGGTCAGGATCGGTGATCATCTCGTTCCACTGCGCGACCCAGCCGACGGTGCGGGCGAGCGCGAAGAGGACGGTGAACATCGAGGTCGGGAAGCCGATCGCCGACAGGATCACGCCCGAATAGAAATCGACGTTCGGGAACAGCTTCTTCTCGATGAAGTACGGATCGCTGAGCGCCAGACGCTCGAGCTCGATCGCGACGTCGAACACGGGGTCGGTGACGCCCAGCTCGCCGAGCACTTCCTTGACGGTCGTCTGCATGACCGCCGCGCGCGGATCGTAGTTCTTGTAGACGCGGTGACCGAAGCCCATCAGGCGGAAGGGATCGTTCTTGTCCTTGGCGCGCGCGATGTACTCGGGGATGCGGTCGACGGTGCCGATCTCGTGCAGCATGTTGAGCGCGGCTTCGTTCGCGCCGCCATGCGCGGGGCCCCACAGGCAGGCGATGCCCGCCGCGATGCACGCGAACGGATTGGCGCCCGATGAACCGGCGAGACGGACGGTCGAGGTCGACGCGTTCTGCTCGTGATCGGCGTGGAGGATGAAGATGCGGTCCATCGCCTTTTCGACGATCGGGTTCACGACGTACTTCTCGGCGGGTACGCCGAACGTCATCTTCAGGAAATTGCCGGTGTAGCTCAGCGTGTTGTCCGGATAGACGAACGGCTGACCGACGCTGTACTTGTACGCCATCGCGGCGATCGTCGGCATCTTCGCGATCAGGCGATGCGACGCGATGACGCGCTGCGCAGGATCATGGATGTCGGTCGAATCATGATAGAAGGCCGACAGCGCGCCGACGACGCCGCACAGGATCGCCATCGGATGCGCGTCGCGGCGGAAGCCACGGAAGAACTGCGCGAGCTGCTCGTGCACCATCGTGTGGCGCGTGATCGTGTTGGAAAAGTTCGCCAGCTCGTCTTCGCTCGGCAGTTCGCCGTTGAGCAGGAGGTACGCGACTTCCATGAAGTTCGACTGCTCGGCCAGCTCGCCGATCGTGTAGCCACGGTGCAGCAGCGTGCCCGCGTCACCATCGATATAGGTCAGCTTCGACTGGCACGACGCCGTCGAGGTGAAGCCCGGATCATAGGTGAAATTGTCCGTCTGCGCGTACAGCTTGCGGATATCGATGACATCGGGTCCGACCGTACCGGACATCACCGGATACTCGAAATCCTTGCCGTCGACCTTGAGGGTTGCGGTCTCGCTCATGCTTGTATCCTTCCTCGAAATCTTATCAGCTAGCCATCCGGTCGGCGATCCGTCCCAGGCTCTCGTCGCGCCCGAGCAGATCGAGCACATCGAAGATCCCCGGCGACGTCTTGCGTCCCGTCAGCGCGGCGCGAAGCGGCTGTGCGACCTGGCCGAGCTTGACGCCCCGCGCTTCGGCCACGCGCCGTACCGCGCCTTCGAGCGCCTCCGTATCCCACGTGGCGAGCGCGTCAAGTTCGGCATGGACATTGACCAAAATCGCACTCGCTTCACCCTGCAAAAGGCTCGCCGCGGCGTCATCCATCGCCAGAGGGCGCTGGCTGAACAGGAAGTTCGATCCTTCGGCCAGCTCGTTCAGGTTTGCGGCACGCGGCTTCAGGACGGGCATCGCGCGAGTCAGAAGATCGAGTCCGCCGCTCGGCAGGTCGTGACCGAGGCGATCGGCGGCAAGCTGCGCAAGGCGCGCGTCGTCGGCTTCGCGGATGTAGTGGCCATTGAGGTTCTCGAGCTTCTTCAGGTCGAAGCGCGAGGGCGACTTGCCGACGCCCGACAGGTCGAACCACTCGACTGCCTGTTCGCGGCTGATGATCTCGTCGTCGCCATGGCCCCAGCCGAGCCGGAGCAGGTAATTGTCGAACGCTTCGGGCAGGATACCCATCTCGTCGCGGTACGCTTCGATGCCGACCGCGCCGTGACGCTTCGACAGCTTGGCGCCGTCGGGGCCGTGGATCAGCGGGATGTGCGCGTAGATCGGCTCGGGCCAGCCCATCGCGCGGTAGATCGGCAGCTGCCGGAACGCGTTGTTGAGGTGATCGTCGCCGCGGATGACGTGCGTGACGCCCATGTCGTGATCGTCGACGACGACCGCGAGCATGTAGGTCGGCGTGCCGTCGGAGCGGAGCAGGACGAGGTCGTCGATCTCCTCGTTCTTGACCGTAACGGCGCCTTGAACGCGGTCCTCGATCGTGACGGCACCTTCCTGCGGCGCGCGCAGGCGGACGACATGGGGAAGGCTCGGCGCTTCGCTTTCCGGGCGATCGCGCCACGGGCTGCGGATGCGGAGCGGCTTCTTCGCGGCCTGCGCTTCGGCGCGCATCGCGGCGATCTCGTCGTTGGTCATGTAGCAGCGATACGCATGGCCCTTCGCGACCATTTCGTGCGCGACCTGCGCGTGGCGTTCGGCGCCCGAGAACTGCATGACGACGTCGCCGTCCCAGTCGAGCCCGAGCCAGCGCATTCCGTCGATGATCGCGTCGATCGCCGGCTGGGTCGAGCGGACCCGGTCGGTATCCTCTATCCGCAGCAGGAATTTACCCCCGTTTGCTTTTGCGAACAGCCAGTTGAACAGCGCCGTGCGCGCGCCGCCAAGATGCAGGAACCCCGTCGGCGACGGAGCGAAACGGGTAACGACGGGTGCGGCCGAAGCGGCGGTGCCCGTATCAGATATTGCGCCCAACCGCGGGTGCTCCCAGACTGATGAAATGATGGAGAAACGATGGCCATGATAGCCGTCGCCGCCCCTAGCATGCGTCCTTGGCGGCGACAAATGGGCGTGCCGCGATGGGGGGCTGCCGTCGGGCTTGCCGTGGAACGCTGGATGGAGGCTGAGCGCGACCAGCTGGTGTTGTGGCTGCCGGTGATGCTGGGCGGTGGAATCGCGTTGTGGTTCGCGCTGCCGGACCCGGCGGCGTGGTGCGTGGCGATACTGCTGCTGGTGGCGAGCGGGTTGGCGTGGCTGGCGGTGGGGCAGGGTGGCCGTGCGGCGCGGTCGCTGGCGATCGGGCTACTGACGACGGCGTTAGGGCTTGGGCTGATCTGGGCGCGATCGGAATCGGTGGCGCGACCAGTGCTGAGCGGACCGACGATAGCGAGTTTCTCGGCGAAGGTAGAGGCGATCGAGCCGTTGGTCGCGCGAAAGCTTGTCCGGCTGACGCTGCTGCCGATTGGGAAAGGCGCCGAGACCGACGGGCAACCGATCGCCTTGCCATACCGCGTCCGCGTCAATCTTGCTGAAGCTGATGCGCCCAAGTTGCTGGGAACGGGAGCGATCGTGCAACTGCGGGCCCGGCTGATGCCGCCGCCGCTGCCCGCGGTGCCGGGAGCGTACGACTTCGCGCGGGTCGCGTGGTTTGGCGGGATCGGTGCGACAGGAAGAGGTTTCGCGCCGGTGGTCGTGACGACGCCGAGCGATTCGGGTGCCGGCATCCGAATCGCGCTGTCGCACCACATCGTATCGCGACTGGAGGGGAGCGCGGGCGGTATCGCCGCAGCGCTCGCAACCGGTGACGTCGGCGCGATCAGCGAAGAGGATTCGGAGGCGATGCGCCGCGCGGGACTCGCGCATCTGCTGTCGGTGAGCGGATTGCATATTACGGCTGCGGTGGCGGCGACGATGCTGATCGTGTTGCGGCTGCTGGCGCTAAGTCCATGGCTGGCCTTGCACGCGCGACTGCCGTTGATTGCCGCACTGGCCGGGGCGGCGGCGGCGATCGGCTATACGTTGTTGACCGGGAGTCAGGTTCCAACGATCCGGTCGTGCGTCGCCGCGCTGCTCGTGCTGGCGGCGCTCGCAATGGGGCGTGAAGCGATGACCTTGCGCCTCGTCGCGGCGGGGGCGGCGTGCGTTATGCTCGTGCTGCCCGAATCAGCGGCGGGGCCGAGCTTCCAACTTTCGTTCGCGGCGATCACCGCGATCATGGCGCTGCACGAGCATCCAGCGATCCGGGCGTTCTTCGGACCGCATGACGAAGGACGCGGACGCAAACTCGCGCGCGGTATCGTGTCGCTGTTACTGACAGGGCTACTGGTCGAACTCGCGCTGATGCCGATTGCGGTGTATCATTTCCACAAGGCCGGACTGTACGGCGCGTTCGCCAACATCATCGCGATCCCGCTGACGACCTTCGTCGTGATGCCGCTTGAAGCGCTGGCATTGTTGCTCGATACGGGCGGTCTCGGCGCGCCGATCTGGTGGCTGGTGCAGCGGTCGCTCGATGCGCTGCTGTGGCTCGCGCATATCGTCGCCAGCGCGCCAGGATCGGTGCGGTCCTTGCCTGCGATGCCGACGGCAGCGTTCGCGCTGATGATCTTCGGTGGCATATGGATCGCCTTGTGGCGGACGCGGTGGCGGCGGCTCGGACTGGTACCCCTGGCAGCCGGCGCAGCCTGGGCGCTGATGACGCCGGCGCCGGACGTTCTAGTGACCGGCGACGGGCGCCATGTCGCGGTGCGGACGGCGGCAGGACTCGCGATGCTGCGTGATAGGGCGGGCGACTATACGCGTGATATGCTGGCCGAGAACGGCGGGGTGGATGGCGAGCCGCTGTTGCTCGCGGACCAACCCGACGCGCGGTGCAGTCGCGATCTGTGCGTCACCGATATCGCCGCAGGGGGACGTATGTGGCGGGTCCTTGCGACGCGCAGCGCTTATATGGTCCCGATCACTGAATTGATTGTCGCCTGTCGGAGCGCCGACGTCGTCGTTAGCGAGCGGGGTCTGCCGAAGCGGTGCGTACCGCGGTGGCTGAGACTGGATCGGCGCGTTCTGCGGCGGACGGGCGGCGTCGCGCTGACCTTGGGAACGGGGACGGTCGTGACGATACTCAACGCGGGCGACCGCCACCCCTGGCGCGATCCGCCGATCCTCGAACGCACTCCGTATTCGTTCAAGCCGCAGCAGGGCGCGTTTCGGGGCTCAGCATCGGCGTTTCGAGCACATGGGAGACGCTGACGCGTAAAATTGATCACGCGAAGGCGCTAAGGTGGTGCGATTCGGCAGACCGCGGCCATTCAATAAACGAGAGCGTCATGTCGGCTTCCTCGGTGCCCGGGAAGAAGGGTAGGCTGGTCCAGACACAACCGCTTTGCGCCTTCGCGTGAACACAATCGTCCGTAGCCGTAGGCAATTATAGTGAGATTAAAGTTCACGCGGAGACGCGGAGCCGCGGAGAAGTCTTGCAGGGCAGAGTAAATTTGGCGCGCGATTGTCTGGGTCTCATCCCGAAGGCGTTTGGCGCAGCGGCGTAATTCGTTGAGCGGAACATCTCAGCGTCTCCGCGCCAACTAATCTTCTGCTGCATCGAGGGGCGTCGACGAGATGTTCGCGCAGAGGCGCGGAGGCGCTGAGATTATCTCTTTTTTTTGCCTAGAGCGGCGTTTTGTAATGGAATGCGGATCGTCTTCCGAACGCCATGCCGCATCAAGAATAGACGTCCATCCTCACAGAATTCTGCAAGAACGGCATCAACACACCTGCGTCAGCGTCAACGCTAATGAGCAATTGCCGGCCTTGCCGAACAGTTCTGGCACCCGTTTTCGGACAAATGGGGGCTTTGTCGTACCGTCCGACATACGGCCTCGTCGGCGCGATTAGAGAACGAGGCCGAAGCGCCGGGCAACCACATCGGCTGCCCTCCGCGGCTCAGTCGTAGCGGCGGAGGATGCCGGAGAGTTTGCCTTGGACGCGGACTTGGGCGGGGGCGTAGCGTTGGGGGTCGTAGGCTCGGTTTGCCGGGTCGAGGCGGACCATGGCGCCTTCGCGGCGGAAGTATTTTAGGGTGGCTTCGCTGTCTTCGATCAGCGCTACGACGATCTCGCCGTCTCGCGCCGTTTCGGTGCGGCGGATCAGGGCGTAGTCGCCATCGAGGATGCCGGCTTCGACCATCGAGTCGCCCGAGACTTCGAGAGCGTAGTGTTCGCCCGTCCCGAGCAGTGCGGCGGGGACGGTCAGCATGGTGCTGCCTTCGAACGCTTCGATCGGAACGCCGGCGGCGATGCGGCCGTGGAGGGGAATCTCGATGACGTCGTTGGCCGGTTGTGGCGTTGCGGCGGCGGGGGCTGCCTTGACGTTCGATGGCTTGGACGGCGTCTTCTTTTCCGGGCGCTCGGGCATGCGCAGCACTTCGAGCGCGCGCGCGCGGTTCGGTAGGCGGCGGATGAAGTTGCGCTCCTCGAGCGCGCTGATCAGACGGTGGACGCCCGACTTCGACTTGAGGTCGAGTGCGTCCTTCATCTCCTCGAACGACGGCGAGACGCCGGTATCGTTGAGGCGATCATTGATGAAGCAGACGAGTTCGTGCTGCTTGCGCGTGAGCATGGCGGTTCTCCGTCCGGAACAGACGAGGAACTTCTATGGAACATAATTAACGCCGTCAAGCGCTCGCTTCATGCGATCACGAGGATTTCCGCCGATTCGCCTCTCTTTGCAACCGGAGCGTTGCCGGGGCGGACGATGAGGCAGGTCGAGCGGGCCAGTGTCAGCAGCATCGAGCTGTCCTGGATCGTTGAGGCATAGGCTTTCCCGTCGCGCAGCTCGGCGCGGAGATAGTCGGTGCGGGCGTTGTTCACAGGCAGGTCTTCGCCGAGTAGCGCGTGGGTCGACTGGGGGAGCGGGTCGCTTGCGCCGGCCATGTGCGCGACGACGGGTTTGACGAACAGCGTTGCGGTAACGAACGCGGAGACCGGGTTGCCGGGGAGGCCGAGCACCATCATCTCGCTGATCCGGCCGGCCATCATCGGCTTGCCGGGGCGCAGCGCGATCCGCCAGAAGTCGATGGTGCCGCCGGCGGCTTCGATTGCCGGGCGGACGAGGTCGTGGTCGCCGACCGATGCGCCGCCGGTGGTGACGAGCAGGTCGGCCTGGACGCTGGCGAAGGCCTCGCGGAGGACTTCCAGATTGTCGGGCAGGATGCCGAGATCGATGATGTCGACGGGCATGTCGGCGAGCATCGCGGCGAGCATGATGCCGTTCGATTCGGGGAGCGCCACGCCGTCGGTGGTCGAGCCGGGGGGGACGAGTTCGTCGCCGGTGGCGGCGACGGCGACGCGGACGCGGCGGTTGACGGTGAGGCTGCCGTGGCCGCCGGTCGCGGCGACGGCGATGCGCGCGGGGCTGAGGCGGTCGCCGGCGGCGATCAGGCGGGTGCCGGTCGAGAAGTCGAGACCCTTGCGCCGGGTGTTGCGGCCGAGCGTCGGGGGGCCTTCGCCGGCCAGGATCAGGGTTGCGCCGTCGCGTTCGGCTTCTTCCTGGACCATGACGGTGTCGGCGCCTTCGGGCATGGCGGCGCCGGTGAAGATGCGGGTCGCTTCGTTGGGGGCGACGTGGCCGGTGAAGGGGCGGCCGGCGGCGCTTTCGCCGATGACTTTCCAGGGGCCGGGGAGGTCTTCGAAGCGGATCGCGTAGCCGTCCATGGCCGAGAGGTCTGCGGCGGGTTGGGTCCGGCGGGCGAGGATGTCCTCGGCGGCCCAGCGGCCGGCGGCTTCGCGTAGCGTCACGGTCTCGTGGCCGACGCGGGGGGCCATGGTGAAGAGGCGGGACTGGGCTTCGGCGACGGGGACTAGGGTCATGCTAAGGCTCTGTTTTTGGGCGGTTCTGAAAAGTGAAGTATAGGAAGTGTAGACGCTGGGAGCGTTTTGGCGGTGGGCGCTTTTCGCGTGTTGTATGGGGAAGCGCGGGGCGTGGGGGTAGGTTCCGTGCTTTGCCATGGGTTTGGGATGTAGGACAGGTGTCGTTGGCCCGAGGTGCGAAGAGCTTGGCCGCTGCTGACGCTTTGGTGTCTCGGCGGGCGAGCGGTCTGGTTCGATCGATATCGAACATTCGCTACTGCCTCCTTGTTCTCCCGCGAAGGCGGGAGCCCAGGCTGGGTCCCCGCCTTCGCGGGGAAACAAGAGTTGGGCGGAGGGCGGTTGCTATAATGCTGGCCTTCCCAATTGGGTCTCGGCCTTCGCCGGGGTGGTGCTAGTTCACTGGTGTGGTGCTGGCAGGTTGGTGCCGCTGCTTTCTTCCGGGTCGGCGAGTGGATGCGGGTGATGGCATTCGTCCTTCGTACCTCTGGCCAGCGCGGGTTCATCCTTTGCGGGGCTTTGTTTGGAGGAAAGAGACACCAGATTAGCATGATGACGCGTAATCAGCCTCGGGCGAGAGACAGGATCGGGGCGGCGGTGGGTGCGGTCCTGTTGCCGGGGGTGCTGGGCTATGCGCTGCTCAACGGGCTGGTGGTGACGATGCCGGCGGCGGTGAGCGATGCGTTGAAGGTGTTCGATGCGGCGCCGCCTCCGCCACCGCCGCCCGAGGAGAAGGTCAGGCCTCGGCCTTCGCCTAGCCGGAAGCCGGAGGGGGCCGCGTCGCCGCCTAATCTGAAGTCGAAGGCTACCGAGGTGGTGGCGCCACCGCCGGTGGTGCCGGTTGTGGTGCCGCCGCCTGTCGTGGTTGCGGAGAAGGCTGGGGTGGGGGCGCAGGCTACTGCGGGGGCCTCGGATGTGCGCGGGCCGGGGACCGGGAGTGGCGGGATTGGTAATGGCACCGGGAGTGGGGGATATGGCGATGGCGACGGTGGTGGGGGCGAGGAGACGCCGCCGCGGTGGCGCAGGGGGCGGTTGAAGGATTCGGACTATCCACGCGAGGCGGCGGAGACGGGGATCCGGGGGCGGGTCTCGGTGCGGTATCTGGTGCAGACCGATGGGCGGGTGTCGCGGTGCCGGGTGACCCGGTCGAGCGGAAGCCGGGAGCTTGATAATCTGACGTGTCGGTTGATCGAGGAGCGGTTTCGGTATGATCCCTCGCTCGATGCGGCGGGGCGGCCGGTGGAGTCGACGATCGTTGAGAGCCACGACTGGTCTATGGATGGGGATTGAAGTCCCAGGCTAGGCCCGCTTTGCTTGGCTTGCCCTCACCCTCGCCGCCTTTGGCGTCTATCCCTCTCCCCTTTGGGGAGAGGGTTTTGTTTTAGGCGGTCCAGTTGCCGGATTTTCCACCGGACTTTGCGCGGACGCGGATGTCGGTGAGGACCATCGTCTTGTCGATCGCCTTGGCCATGTCGTAGATCGTCAGGAGCGTGACCGTGGCGGCGGTGAGCGCTTCCATTTCGACGCCGGTCTTGCCTTCGGTCGAGGCAGTGGCGGTGGCGGTTACGCCGGTTTCGTCGACGACGAGGTCGATCTCCACCTTGGTGAGCGGGAGCGGGTGGCAGAGGGGGATCAGGTCGCTGGTGTGCTTGGCGGCCATGATGCCGGCGACGCGCGCGACGGCGAGGACGTCGCCCTTCTTCGCGGTGCCGGCGCCGATCGCCGCGGCGGCTTCGGCGGACATGGTGATGCGGCCGGAGGCGATGGCTTCGCGGGCGGTGACCGCCTTGCCGCCGACGTCGACCATGCGGGCCGCGCCGGCTTCGTCGATGTGGGTGAGGCCGGTCATCCGATGAGCGCCCGGGTGGCGGCTTCGACGTCGTCCTGGCGCATCAGCGCTTCGCCGATCAGGAAGCAGTGGATGTCGTGTTCGGCCATCGCGTCGAGTTCGGCGCGCGTCGTGAGGCCGCTTTCGGCGACGAAGGTGCAGTCTTTGGGCGCCTTGCCGACGAGGTCGTAGGTGCGCTGGAAATCGACCGAGAAGTCGCGCAGGTCGCGGTTGTTGACGCCGATCAGGCGCGACTTGAGCCTCAGCGCGCGCTCCATTTCATGCGCGTCATGGACCTCGACCAGCACGTCCATGCCGCATTCGAGCGCGGAGGCTTCGATCTCGGCCATCTGGATGTCGTCGAGTGCGGCGACGATGATCAGGATGCAGTCGGCGCCGATCGCGCGTGCCTCGGTCGACTGCCATGGGTCGACCATGAAGTCCTTCCGCAGGACGGGGATCGAGACGGCGTCACGTGCCGCGGTGAGGTAAGCGTCGGAGCCTTGGAACCACTTTTCGTCGGTAAGGACCGAGAGGCACGCGGCGCCGCCGGCTTCATAGGCGCGAGCGTGGGCTACGGGATCGAAATCGGCGCGGATCAGGCCTTTCGACGGGCTGGCTTTCTTGACCTCGGCGACCAGTGCGTGGCCCGTCTTCGCGTCAAGCGCGGCGCGGAAGCCGCGCGGCTTCGACATGCGGGCGATGCCGGCGTCGATGTCGGCGAGCGAGGTCGTTGCCTTGCGCGCGGCGACTTCGGCGCGCTTGGTCTCGAGGATACGGTCGAGCATGGTCATGTCAGTAGGCGATCCAGCGGGCGAGCAGCGCGTCGGCGCTGCCGGTGTCGAGGGCGGCGGCGGCCTTGGCCGCGCCGTCGACGAGAGTGGGGACGGTGCCGGCGACCATCAAGGCTGCGGCGGCGTTGAGCAGGACGGCGTCGCGGTAGGCGCCGGCCTCGCCTTTCAGCAGGCGGCGGAGTGCGTCGGCGTTGTGGTGCGCGTCGCCGCCGCGAATGTCGGTGATGGCGTGGCGGGTGAGGCCTGCGTCTTCGGGCGTGACCTTGCCGGGGAGCGCGACGGTGCCGACCGAGGCGACGATGCTAGGGCCGGCGCCCGACAGTTCGTCGAGGCCTTCTTCGCCCGAGACGACCAACGCGGCTTCGGTACCGAGCTGTTCGAGTGCTTCGGCGTAGAGCGTGACGTAGTCGGGGCGGGCGATGCCGATGAGCTGGCGGGTGGTGCCGGCCGG
Organism: Sphingomonas sp. OK281; assembly: GCF_900115295.1. Lineage (GTDB taxonomy): Bacteria > Pseudomonadota > Alphaproteobacteria > Sphingomonadales > Sphingomonadaceae > Sphingomonas. Next base: position 665,965 of record NZ_FOVZ01000001.1, read on the forward strand.
GTTGGCGAGCGGGCCCATCAGGTTGAAGATCGTCCGTTTGCCGATGCGTTGGCGGATCGGGGTGATGCGCTTCATCGCCGGGTGGTGGTTGGCGGCGAACAGGAACGCGATGCCGATCTCGTTGAGGCTGGCCTCGGCGGTGGCGCCGGCGCGGTCCATGTCGAGGCCGAGGACTTCGAGCGTGTCGGCGGCGCCGGCCTTGCTGGAGGCTGCGCGGTTGCCGTGCTTGGCGACGGGGACGCCGGTTGCGGCGACGACGAGCGCGACGGCGGTCGAGACGTTCAGGGTGTGGTGGCCGTCGCCGCCGGTGCCGCAGACGTCGATCGCGCCGGCGGGGGCGTCGATCGGGATCATCCGGTTGCGGAGCGCGCGCGCGGCTTCGGCGATCTCGATGCTGGTCTCGCCGCGGGTCGCGAGGTCGGTGAGGAAGGTGGCGATCGCGTCGTCGCTCGCGCGGGCGTCGAGGATGTCGGCGAACGCCTCTCGGGCGGATTCTCTGGCGAGGGGTGAGGACGGGTCGGGGAGCGGGGCGACGGTAGTCACATTCCCCTCCCGCTTGTGGGAGGGGTCAGGGGAGGGGCTTCCTGTCCAGCCGACTTCGTAGGTGCGGCGCTGCCCTCCCCCGACCCCTCCCGCAGGCGGGAGGGGAGTTGGTGGGGGATGTTCGCCATCTTGAGGAAGTTGGCGAGCATTTCGTGGCCGTGTTCGGTGGCGATGCTCTCCGGGTGGAACTGCACGCCGTGAATCGGCAGCGTCTTGTGGCGGAAGCCCATCACCGTGCCGTCCTGCGCGGTCGCGTTGACCACCAGCGTGTCGGGGACCGCGTTGACGATCAGCGAGTGATAGCGCGTGGCGATGAATGGCGAAGGCAGTCCGGCGTAGAGCCCGGTATCGTCGTGGACGACGGGCGAGGTCTTGCCGTGCATGAGCCCGCCGCGTTCGACCTTGCCGCCGAAATGCTGGCCGATCGCCTGGTGGCCGAGGCACACGCCCAGCAGCGGCTTGCCGGCATCCGCGCAGGCGGCGACCAAGTCGAGGCTGACGCCCGCCTCGGTCGGCGTGCAGGGGCCGGGGGAAATGAGGAACGCGTCCGCGCCCGACGACAGAGCCTGCCCGGCGGAGATCGCATCGTTGCGGACGACTTCGACCTCGGCACCCAGTTCCATCAGGTAATGGACGAGGTTCCAGGTGAAGCTGTCGTAATTGTCGACGACGAGGATCATGGCGCCGCCATAGCCGATGCGGGGCGCCATGCAACGTGTCCCGCGACATCGCCGCAGCCACATGGCGACGTTGCTGCGACGACCTGCCATAATTTTGCCGTGCCGCAGTCGCGAAAGGCCGTGGCGCTTCCTATATCCGCTGGCCGGACGGTCTTCATTCAGTGCGGAGCAATGCCGCGTGACGGACGTTATCCGTTCAAAGGAGCTTAACCGATGTTTCGTACCGTCGTCCTCGCCGCGCTGATCGCGCTACCCGCCATGGCTTCGGCGCAGGACGCCCAGGTCGACACGCCGCCCCAGCGTATCCGCAGCGTCACGCTGACCGGCGACCAGAAATGCCCCAAGTCGAGCGGTGGCGAGATCGTCGTCTGTTCGACTCTGGACCAACCGTATCGCATCCCGAAGTCGCTGCGTGATGACAAGCCGATCGCGGCGCAGAACCAGAGCTGGGTGAACCGCGCCGCGTCGATCGACCAGATCGGCCGGGTTGCCGGCGGGTTGCCGGATACGTGTTCGGCAGTCGGGACGGGTGGCCAGTCGGGCTGTTTCCTCGCGCGGAACCAGGCCTATGCAGCGGAACGTCGTGCACCGGCGAGCGAGACGAACACGACGCCGTAAGATTAGCTCATTAACACCTCCCCGGCGAAGGCCGGGGCCCAGGTGGGGGACATTCGTAAAGACGGTCGCGTATCGTTACTGTGACCTTTCCAACTGGGCCCCGGCCTTCGCCGGGGAGGTATAACTATACCGGGTCGGTCTTTCTGGGTGACCGCACTTACTGACCGAAACCAGAGGACTTAGCCCGACTGACAGCCTCGCGGGCGGCAGCCAGGATTGCCCCGGCTTTCGCCTCGCATTCGCGTTGTTCGTATTCGGGGATGCTGTCGGCGACGATGCCCGCGCCGGCCTGGACGTGGATCGTGCCGTCCTTCACCACCGCGGTCCGCAGCACGATGCACGAGTCCATCGAGCCGTCGGGGGAGAAATAGCCGACTCCGCCGGCGTACGCACCGCGGCGTTCGGGCTCGAGTTCGGCGATGATCTGGCAGGCGCGGACTTTCGGTGCGCCGCTGACCGTGCCGGCGGGAAAGCCCGCGAACAGCGCGTCGAGCGCGTCCTTGTCGGGCGATAGCGTGCCGACGACGTTCGAGACGATGTGCATGACGTGGCTGTAGAATTCCACGCCGTAGCTGGCGGTCACCTTTACAGACCCCGGTGCCGCGGCGCGGCCGACGTCGTTGCGGCCGAGATCGAGCAGCATCAGGTGTTCCGCGCGCTCCTTCGGGTCGGCGAGCAGGCTGACGCGGTTGGCCTCGTCCTCGGCGGCGGTCTTGCCGCGCGGACGCGTACCGGCGATCGGGCGGATCGTTACTTCTTCGTCGCGGACGCGGACGAGGATCTCGGGGCTCGAGCCGATCAGCGCGAAGCCGGGGAGGTCGAGGTGGTAGAGGAACGGCGACGGATTGATGCGGCGGAGCGAGCGGTAGAGCTCGAACGGCGGGAGTGCGAACGGCGTGCTGAAGCGCTGGGCGAGCACCACCTGGAAGATGTCGCCGGCGAGGATGTAGTCCTTCGCCGCCGCGACCATCTCGCCGTAGCGGCCCTCGGGGAGCGCGGGCGTGTAGGTCGGTTCGGCGACGTCGGCGCGGACCGGCGTGGGGACGGGCGTGCTGGCGAGCTTGGCGGCGACCGCGTCGAGACGCTCTTCGGCTTCCGTCACGATCGCGTCGGCATCGCGGGCCGGATCGGGCCAGGCCGGCGCGACGAGGTAGAGCGCGTCGGTCAGGCGATCGAAAACCAGGACGACGGTCGGTCGCACGAAGATCATGTCGGGCAGCCCGAGCGGATCGACCGGCGGTTGCGGCAAATTCTCGACCAGGCCGATCGTCTCATAGCCGAAATAGCCGACGAGGCAGGCCAGCGCGCGCGGCAGTTCAGCCGGAACGTCAGCGCGGCATTCGGCGACGAGCGCGCGAAGTGCATCGAGCGTGGGGACCGGGCACGGCTCGAACGTATCGCGATCGGTGGCCCAGTGGCGGTTGATCTCGGCATTGGGGCCATGCGCGCGAAACAGCAGGTCGGGCGCGAGGCCGATCAGGCTGTGACGACCGCGGGTTGCGCCGCCCTCGACCGATTCGAGCAGGAAGTCGCCACGCCCCGGCTCGATCAGTTTCAGCGCCGCCGCGACCGGGGTTTCGGTGTCGGCAACCTGACGACGCCAGACGAGCGCGGGGCGCCCTTCGGCGAGTGCTTCACGCGCGCTCGTCATCCGATCAGTTCCCGGCGCCGCCCTGGCCGAGCAGGTCGGCACGGACGCGGGCGATGGCGCTGGCATTGGTCTTGACGCCAACGTCGGCGCGGACCGCCTTGGCGAACTGCTCGACATATTCGCGACCGACCGAGCGGCCGATATTGGCGCGCGCTGCCTTGATCGCGGCCGGATTGCCGGCAGCGTTGCCGCTGGCGATGCTGTCGAGCTTGATGACGAACCAGCCGCTGTCGTCGGGCGCGGCCAGCGTCTTGGCGGTGTTCGGCGCCATGCTGAACATCAGCGCGAGTGCCGGCGGCGCACCGCGCGGATCGGCCGCGATCTGCGCACGCGAGGCCGTCAGCGGACGCGCGGCGGGAAGCGGCAGCTTGGTCTGCGCCAGCGACTGCTGGATCGGCATCCCCTTGTTGATCCGCGCGAGCACGTCGGCAGCGACCTTGCGCGCCGCCTGACGCGCGCGATCGGCGGTCACGTCGTGCAGCACCGCGGCGCGAACCTGCGCCAGCGGACGCGGCGTGGCGCGAACGACGCGACCGAGCGCGACGACCGCAAATCCACCATCGGTACCGAGTTGGACGAGCTGTGGGCCATCGCCCTCGGCGGCTTGGAACGCAGCCGCAACGAGCGGTGCAATCGCGGGATCGGGCCTGCTGGTCGCATCGTCCGGGTTCGCACCGTTCGCGATCAGCGCGGGGGTGGTGACCGGCTTAAGCTTCTGGTCGGCGACCACTTCGTCGAACGTGGCGTTCTTCGACAGCGAATCGTCGATCTTGTCGTGGATCGTCGACAGCGCTTCGGTGGCCTTCTGGATGCCGAGGGCAGCAGCGATCTCGGCGCGAACCTGGTCGAGCGAGCGCGCGGCGACGGTTTCGACGGCATCGACCTTCGCGACGGTCCAGCCGAGCTGCGTGCGGACCGGGCCGATCACCGCGCCGTTAGCAGTCGCGAACGCGGCGTCGGCGACCTGTGCCGACGCGGTGCTCGCATAGGCGGCCTTCTCGACCTTGGTTTGCGTCGATGCTTCGAGGCCGGCGGCGCGCGCGGCGTCGGCCAGACTGGTGCCGCCCTTGACCTTGGAGGCGATCGCTGCGGCGCCGGCCGGATCGGCGACGACGACCTGCGTGATCGTGCGCTTTTCGGTGGCGGCGTAACGCGCGCTGTCTTGCTGGTAGGTCTTAGCGATCTCGGCGTCGGTCGGCACGGCCTGCGCCTTGACCTGCTCGGGCGTGATGACTGCGTAGCGGACGATGCGGCGCTCGGGCACGGTGTAGCGTGCGATGTTGCGCTGGTAGAAAATGTTGAGGTCGGCATCGCTCGGCGCGGGGCCGGCGGGGAGGACGGCGGCGGGGATGAAGCCGATCGTGCCGGTGCGCTTTTCGAGCAGCAGCGACGCGTAGGGCAGCGCGACCTGGCTGGCGACCTGAGTCGCGCCCGTGCTCGGGATCGTGAGCTGCTGCGCGAACGTATCGCGGACGATGTCGCTGCGAATCTGTGCGTCGGTCAGCTTCCGCTGCGCCAGCACCTGACGATACAGATTCTCGTCGAACTTGCCGGTCGGGCCCTGCAAGGACGGAATGCTCGCGATCTGGCCGTCGACCGCACGCTTGCTGACGACCATGCCCTGCGCACGGCCGAATTGTTCGAGCGCCATGCTGGAGACGATCCGGTCGAGCGTGCCGTCCAGGCCGCCCTGGTTGACGAAGCTCGCCATGTCGAGCGTCGGCTGTTCCTGGCGGAAGCCTTCGAGCTGGGTCTGCGCCTGCGTCTTGAGTTCGTTGACGGTCACCTCGGCCTTGCCGACCTTGGCGACGTCGCCACCGGTGATCCCTGCGCCGCCGGTCATCGAGCTCAAGCCCGTGATATCGCCCGCCGCGAACGCGAGCGCGATCACCCCGAGCACGATGAACGTGATGACCACGCCGACCTTCGAATGGGTAAGGCGGCGAAAGAAAGCGAGCATGGACAGCCGATCGACAGGGACAGGGAACGCGGTTGCTTTACGGGGCCGAGGGCGGCTCTTCAAGTCGGGCGCTCAACGTCTTGCGGGGTCGCGTAGGGTCTTGCGGGGTCGCGCGGGGTTGTGCCGGACGGGTGCGGCGCTATCGCTGGACGAAATAGTCGGGAGATGACGATGCGGCGTAAGCTTGTAGCCGGTAACTGGAAGATGAACGGATCGCGGGCGATGCTCGTCGAACTCGAGGCCATCGCGGCGGCGACCCTGGCTGCGCCGACGGTGGATGTCGCGGTGGCGGTGCCGTTCACGCTGATCGCCGGGGCGTCGGAACGCGTGCCTGGATTGGCGATCGGCGCGGAGGACGTGCACGAGGCGGACTTCGGTGCGCATACCGGGTGCGTGTCGGCAGCCATGGTCAAGGAGGTCGGCGCGTCGTTCACGATCGTCGGGCATTCCGAGCGTCGCGCGGATCAGCACGAGACGAGTCACGATGCCTGGGCGAAGGCGGCGGCGGCGCGGCGCCAGGGGCTGAACGTGATCCTGTGCTGCGGCGAGACCGAGGCGGAACGCGATGCGGATCGCGCCGAGCGGGTCGTCCAGGCGCAGATCGAGAAGTCGGTGCCGGACAATGCCGACGGGAGCTGGTTCACGCTGGCCTATGAGCCGCGCTGGGCGATCGGCACCGGACGCACGCCGACGCTCGACGAGATCGCGGCGATCCACGCGATCGCGCGCGCGAAGCTGCGGATGCTGATCGGCGATGCGGCCGCGGGGGTGCGGATCCTGTACGGCGGCTCGGTGACGGGCGCGAATGCGGCGTCGATTCTCGATACGCCGAACGTCGATGGGGCGCTGGTGGGGGGCGCGAGCCTGACCGCGGACAAGTTCGTGCCGATCATCCGGGCTGCGGCGGGACTGTGACGCGGGGCCGGTCGATCCTGATCCCGATCGTGACGTTTGTCGTCAGGATCGCCGGCAAATCGTGTTAAGTCTCGATAAACATGGTGGTCTTATGGTCGGTGATGCGATTCGACAGCCCAGTCGACGGCTGGGTCGGCGGCCGGTTCGTTGATCGGAAACTTCGGTGCGAGGGTTGATATGGCCAGGTGGTTCCCCGGTTGCGTGAGTGTTTCGCTGATCGCGAGCGCCGTCGTGTGTCCGATCGCGGCGCGCGCGGAGACGCCGCGTGAGCTGCTGACACAGGCCGGGTTCGTCGACCGCGATCGCAGCGTCGCGCTGGCGCGGATCGACCGGGCGGCGGCGGCGGCGGGGCAGGCGCTGAGTCGCTCGCCGAACGATGCCGAGGCGGCGATCATGCAGGCGATGGCGAACGGGTATCGTGCCAAGCTGCTCGGCAACCGGGGGCAGGCGATCGCCGCGCGGAAGCAATATGAGGCGCTGGTGTTACGCTACCCGCGCAATGCCGAGGCGCAGGCGGCGCTGGGCGCGTGGCATGTCGGGGTGATCGCGAAGCTCGGGCGGTTCGTCGGGCGTGCGGTCGCAGGCGCGCAGAAGGCGACCGGGTTCGAGGCATTGGATCGCTCGGTGGCACTGGGTGGCAATCGCGCGATGTTTGCCGGGTTGGCAGGACTGTTGCGGCTGGAGATCGATCCGAACGATGCGCGTGGGCGGGCTCTGGTGGAGACGGCTAGCAAGGCGCCGACGCCGACCGCGATCGACGGATATGTGCGCAAGGCCGCGGTGGCGGTGCTGGTGCCGCTGCGGGCTGGCGATGCGAACGCGACGAGGGCTCTGGCGGACAAGCTGCTGCCGTTCGGGCAGTTCGCGACGGGGTGATGTCGGTTACGGTCTCACCGGCGTCATTCCCGCGGAGGCGGGAACCCATACTGGCTACCGTATCGGTGGGATCACGGACACCTGAGGTTATGGATCCCCGCCTGCGCGGGGATGACGGCGTGTTTGGTGTTGCTTTTGTTCAGCGCGCGTACCGCTTAGCCAACATCGCGAACGCGGCGCGGAGGGCGTAAGCTTCGCCGCCCTTAGGCCGACCCGGCTTGGCGGACGGGCGCCAGGCGAACACGTCGAGATGCGCCCATGCCGTATCCTTCGGCACGAACCGGCGGAGGAACAGTGCGGCGGTGATCGCTCCCGCGAAACCGCCATCGGGGGCGTTGACCATGTCGGCGATGTCGGACTTGAGCATCTCGTCGTAACCGTTCCAGAGCGGCAGCCGCCACATCTGGTCGTTCTGTTCCAGTCCGGACGCAAGCAGGTCCGCCGCGAGCGACTCGTCGTCGGTGAACATCGGCGGCAGGTCGGGACCGAGCGCGACGCGCGCCGCTCCCGTTAGTGTCGCGAAGTCGAGGATCAGTTCGGGATTGCCCTCACCCGCCTTGGTCAGCGCGTCGCCGAGCACGAGGCGGCCCTCCGCGTCGGTGTTTGTGTTCTCGACGGTCACGCCCTTGCGCGTGGCGAGCACGTCGCCGGGGCGGAAGGCGTTGCCGGCGATCGAGTTCTCGACCGCGGGGATCAGCAAGTGGAGGCGGACCGGGAGTTTGGCGGCCATCACGAGGCTCGCGAGCGCCAAGGCGTGCGCTGCGCCGCCCATGTCCTTCTTCATCAGCCGCATGCCGGCGGACGGCTTGATGTCGAGCCCGCCGGTGTCGAAGGTAACGCCCTTGCCGACCAGTGCGATGCGCGGGTGCGCAGGGTCGCCCCATTCGAGTTCGATCAGGCGGGGCCCGCGGTCCTTGCTCGCGGCTTGGCCGACCGCGTGGATCATCGGGTAGCCGGTCGCGAGCGCATCGCCGCGCGTGGTCGTGACGGTCGCGCCGTGGTGTTTGGCGAGCGTCTCGGCGGCGGCTTCGAGGTCGGCGGGGCCCATGTCGGACGCGCCGGTGTTGACGAGATCGCGGACCAGCGCGGTTGCTTCGGCGAGGCGGATTGTCTCGTCAATGTGCGCGGCGTCTGCGGTCAGGAGTATGCGGGGGCCGGTCGCGTCGGGTTTCACGTACCGCGTGAACTGGTGCTGGGCGAGCATCCAGCCGAGCCCGGCTGCACCGACTGGTCCTTCTGCGAGGCGATACGTTCCGGCGGGGAGCGACGCGCCGAGCGAGGCGATCCGCCACGGGGACGTGACGGCCTCGTTGCAGACCAGCAGCATCGACCAGTCGTCTGCTGTCTCGCCGGGCAGCACCGCACGATCGCCGGGCTTGCCGGTCAGGCGGTGCGCGGCGGCCGTCGTGCGAACGCGCTGCGACTGCTTGGCGAGCCAGCCTTCATAGGCGTCGGGGTGGACGACGTGGATAGTCCGCGCTGGCTGGCCGCGGTCGGGTTGGAGCATCGAAGCGAAGTCGGTCATTGAGCGGGTGCCACCAAAAGTTGTTCATATCGGCCGCTGGCGCCGGGCTCGGCATAGGTGCTGAGCGAGAGCGTGCGGTCGGGATAGGTGATGCGGTAGGTGCGGTTGACGAAGCCGCCGCGCAAGCGGGTCTTGCCGGTTTGTGCGAATGCGGTGGGCTCGCCGAGTGCGCCGAGGCTCGTCTTGTAGTCGGTGAGCGCGACCGGCTTGAAGTAATAGTTGGCGTCTTCCGTAAGCCCCTTGCGGTCGAGCGTGCCGGTGCGGAGCTGGTCGTAGACGGCGTGGGCTCGGGCGAGTGCGGCGGTGTCCTCGGCGCTGGCGGTTGCGGGCGGCAGGACGATTTTCGCAACGCCGGCGGCGATGCGGCCCGTTGCGTCGCTGAACCAGCTGTTGGTGAGGACGACGATGGCGGCCTTGTCGTCGGGATAGACGGTGTTCTCGGACAGGAAACCGACCGCTTCGCCGCTGTGCTCGACATAGCGGCGGCCGTTCGCGCTGCCGGTGAAGACGCCGAGGCCGTAGCCGTTGCTCGATCCGTCAGCGAGTTTCACCGGCGTTTCCTGTGCGGCCCAGTCGTCGGCGGGGAGCGTGGTGCGGTTGAGGCGGGCGACATCCCATTTGGCGAGGTCTTCGGCGCTCATCGATAATTCGCCGGCGGCGTAGAGCCAGCCGTCCGCGCTGGGCGTCTCGGGGCGGACCGGGCCAAGCGCGAAGCGGCCATAGCCTTGCGGGAAGGCCTTGCCGATCGCCTTGTCCTGATCAAGCGCGCGGATGTCGAGTGGTTTGAAGATGCGTTGCTGGAGGAAGCTCAGCAGCGGCTGGTGCGCGACCTTCTCGACGATCATGCCGGCGACGACGTAGCCGGTGTTGGAATATTGCCACTGCGTGCCGGGTGCGAAATCGAGCGGCTTCTTGGCCCAGCGGTCGACGATCTGCTGCGGCGTGACAGGCTTGGCCATCGCCGCGAAGCTGTAGTCCTGCGGCCAGTAATCCTGGAGGCCGGAGGTGTGGCTGAGCAACTGGCGGATCGTGATGCGGTCGCCGTCGGTGATGCCGGGGATGTATTTGGCGACGGTGTCGTCGAGGCTGAGCTTGCCCTCGTCCTCGAGCAGCAGGATCGCGGCGGCGGTGAACTGCTTCGAGATCGAGGCGATCTGGTAGGGGAGCTTGGGGTCGGCGGTGGCGATCGTCTCGGACGGTTTGCCGTACGCCTTGGCGAACACGATACGCCCGCCGCGGACTACCGCGATCGAGGCTGAGGGCACGCCGGTATCGCCGAGCGCGCCGGTGACCAGCGTGTCGATCTGCGCGGTTTCGGCGGGGGTGAGCGATTGCGCGATGGCGGGAGCGGGGAGCAGCACGGCGACGGCGAGGAGGCGGAGGATCATGGCGCGCAACGAAGCAGAACCGGCCGGCGTACGCAACGTCGCGATTTTAATTCCGCGCTGGTTGAAGGGGTTAGGCTAGGGCAGAAATGTTGACGGAACACGTCGTGTTACACGCACGTTTCATCGCGGGGCCGGGAGCCTGTCACGCCTTAGGGGACATACTCATGCTGTATACCATCGCCATCATCCTGCTGATCCTCTGGCTGGCTGGGTTCGCCTTCCATGTTGCGGGCGGGCTGATCCACATCCTGCTGGTGATCGCCGTGATCGTCGTTCTGATCAAGCTGTTCACCGGTCGCAACGTCGTCTGACTTTCCGTCATGCCGGGCTTGTTCCGGCATCCACCGTTCCGCGTATCGGACGCTATCGAGTTTGCGGAACGGTGGACCCCGGAACAAGTCCGGGGTGACGGAGGGATTTAAGCCGGCACACCGTAAAGGTCGTGATCGTCGGCATCCTCGATCGTGACCGGGACGATGTCGCCGACGGTCAGGCGGCCGGCATCGCGGAGGAAGACTTCGCCGTCGATCTCGGGCGCATCCGCCTTTGAACGGCCGGTTGCGCCTTCTTCGTCGACCGCATCGATGATCACGTCGAGCGTGCGGCCGATCTTGGCCTGCAACTTGGCCGCGGAGATGGCCGCGGTCTTTTCCATGATGCGGGCGTAGCGCTCTTCCTTGAGCTCTTCGGGCACGTGATCGGGGAGCAGGTTCGCCGCGGCGCCTTCGACCGGCTCGAAGCGGAACGCGCCGACACGATCGAGCTGCGCTTCGTCGAGCCAATCCAGCAGATACTGGAAATCTTCCTCGGTCTCGCCGGGGAAGCCGACGACGAAGGTCGAGCGGATCGTGATGTCGGGCGCGATCGTCCGCCAGTTGTGGATGCGCTGGAGCACTTTCGCATCGTTGCCGGGGCGCTTCATCCGGCGCAGCACCGATGGCGCGGCGTGCTGGAACGGGATGTCGAGATATGGCAGCACGAGGCCCTCCGCCATCAGCGGGATGACGTGATCGACGTGCGGGTAGGGGTAGACGTAGTGGAGGCGGACCCACGGCGCGATCTTGCCCAGTTCGCGCGAGAGGTCGGTCATGTGCGCGCGGACCTCGCGGGCTTCGTTGCGCGACATCGGGCCACCGGTCTTTACCGGCCAGCTGGCGTGGCGCAGGTCCACGCCATACGCCGACGTGTCCTGGCTGATGACCAGCAGTTCCTTGGTGCCGGCTTCGACGAGCTTCTCCGCCTCGCGCAGGATCGCGTCGGGGCGGCGGCTGACGAGGTCGCCGCGCAGGGACGGGATGATGCAGAACGAGCAGCGGTGGTTGCAGCCCTCGGAAATCTTCAGATAGCTGTAGTGGCGCGGGGTCAGCTTCAAGCCGGCGTCGGGGATCAGGTTGAGGAATGCGGAGGGCGGCATCGGTGCCGCCTCGTGGACCGCGCCGACGACCTGCTCGTATTCGTGTGCGCCGGTGATTGCGAGGACCTGCGGGAAGCGCGCGCGGATCGCGTCGGCTTCCTTGCCCATGCAGCCGGTGACGATGACGCGGCCGTTCTCGGCGATCGCCTCGCCGATCGCCTCGAGGCTCTCCTCCTTGGCGGAGTCGAGGAAGCCGCAGGTGTTGACGAGCACGATGTCGGCGCCGGCATAGTCGGGCGACATCTGATAGCCATCGCCGCGCAGCTGCGTGAGGATCCGTTCGCTGTCGACGAGGTTCTTCGGACAGCCGAGCGAGACCATGCCGATCTTCGGCGGGGAGGGGAGTGTTGTTGCCATGAAGCCCGCGCACATAGGCGCAAAGTTCGGTTTTTTCTAGGCGGCGGAAAATGCATCCTGCATGGGTGGGCGGATTGCGCGGGAAGGAACCGATATGCTGGCGATTGGACTGATGTCGGGGACGTCGCTCGACGGGATCGACGCCGCGTTGATCGAGACCGACGGCGAGGCGTTCGTGCGGCCAATCGCGTTCCGTGGCGAGCCGTATTCGGATGCGGCGCGCGCGCAGTTGGCGGAGGCTACCCGGATGGCGCTGACGTTCGACAAGCCGCGCGCAAGTCCGCCGGTGGTTGCTGCGGGCGAGCTGATTACGCGGGCTCACGTGTTTGCGGTGCACAAGCTGCTGGCGGATGCGGGCGTCGCGGCGGCGGATGTCGACGTGATCGGCTTTCACGGGCAGACGATCGCGCATCGGCCGGATCGGCGCTGGACGTGGCAGATCGGCGATGGGGCGGCGGTCGCGCGGGCTACCGGGATCACGACGGTGTCGGATTTTCGCTCGGCGGATGTGGCCGCGGGCGGGCAGGGCGCGCCGTTGCTGCCGGTGTATCATGCGGCGTTGGCGGCGGGGCTCGAGGGACCGGTCGCGGTGCTGAACCTTGGCGGGGTGGGGAACATCACCTTCATTCCTGGCGGGCGGGACATGCACGATTCGCGCGAGATGTCGCCGGAGCGGGCGCAGATGACGGACCGCGATGGGCTGGTAGCGTTCGATACCGGGCCGGCGAACGGGTTGGTCGATAGCTGGGTCGAGGCGGAGACTGGCGCGCGGTATGATGCCGGGGGGGCGTTGGCAGCGTCCGGGCAAGTGGACGAGACGGTGCTGACGGCGATGCTGGACCATCCGTTTTTTGATGCGCCGCCACCGAAGTCGCTCGACCGGAATGACTTTACTATCCAGCCGGCTCGGGGGCTTTCGGCTGCGGATGGCGCGGCGACTTTGACGGCGTTTACGGCCGCTACCGTGGCGGAGGCTTTGCGGCATTTGCCGGCTCGGCCGGTTCGGTTGCTGGTCGCGGGGGGGGGGCGGCATAATCCGACTATGCTGGCGATGATCGCCGCGCGGACCGGGTTGGTGGTGGAGCCTACCGATGTGCTCGGGTGGAACGGCGATGCGCTGGAGGCCGAGGGGTTCGCGTATATGGCGGTGCGGACGCTGAAGGGGCTGGCGATCAGCTTTCCGGGGACGACTGGGGTTCCGGTGGCGATGGCTGGTGGGGTTGTGGATCGGGTTTAGTTTGCCGGCTGGCGCGTAAAAGCTTGTTCTCCCGCGAAGGCGGGAGCCCAGTCTGGGCTCCCGCCTTCGCGGGAGGACAAGGAGGCGGGGGTGGCGCTCGCGTACTCGCAACCGCTCCCCAACCTATCGCCTTTACCCTGAAACGACGCCACCCCGGCGGAGGCCGGGGCCCAGTTGGGGGACGTTGCTAACTGAGGCTCCGCCCTACCACTGCGACCTTTCCAACTGGGCCCCGGCCTTCGCCGGGGTGGTGCAGGGTGAGGTGGGCGGCGGCCTCGTATTCTCGTGTTAACGTATCAGTGGGGCTTCTTTGCCTTGGCCGGCTTCTTCGACTCGGGCTTCTTCGGCGGCGCCTTCTTCTCTGCCGCATCCTTGGCGCGCAACGCAGGCGCCGCGATCGCCGCCGCGATCCCCGCGATCCCCGCGATCCCCGCGATCACCGTCGCGCCAACCGCGATCGCGGTCTTCGGGTGCGACTTCACCGCATCCGTCGCCGTCGCGAGGCCAGCCTTGGCCGCGTCGGTCGCGTCCTCGACCCAGTCGCTGGTCGCCGACGTCTTCTTCGCGTCGGGCTTCGGCTTGTGGTCGTCGTCGTGATGGACCTTGGCGTGCGGCATAGCGGAGTTGGGGATCGACGACATAGGGCTTGTCCTTCGGTAGGGGATGATGCCCGATAAACCGATCGCGTCCGTGACGGTTCCGTTACGGTCAGCCGCTCACCGCGCCAAACTCACCGCTTGCGCGTCAGCTCGCGCATCGCGTCGTCGAGCCCGGCGAGGCTCAGCGGGTACATCCGGTCGGTCATCAGCTCGCGGATGATCCGCACCGACTGCGAATAGCCCCATTGCGCCTCGGGCACCGGGTTGAGCCATGCCGCCGCCGGATAGGTATTCGTCAGCCGCTGCATCCAGACCGCGCCGGGCTCCTCGTTGAAATGCTCGACCGAGCCGCCGGGGTGGGTGATTTCGTACGGGCTCATCGACGCGTCGCCGACGAAGATCAGCTTGTAGTCGTGGCCGTATTTGTGGAGCAGGTCCCACATCGGCGTACGCTCGGCGAAGCGCCGCGTGTTGTCCTTCCACACGCCTTCGTACGGGCAATTGTGGAAGTAGAAGAATTCGAGGTTCTTGAACTCGGTGGTCGCCGCCGAGAACAGCTCCTCGCAGAGCTTGACGAACGGGTCCATCGAGCCGCCGACGTCGAGGAACAGCAACAGCTTCACCGCATTGCGGCGCTCGGCGCGCATGACGATGTCGAGATAGCCCTGCCGCGCGGTGCCGGCGATCGTGCCATCGATGTCGAGTTCGTCGGCGGCGCCGTCGCGCGCGAAGCGGCGCAGGCGGCGGAGTGCCACCTTGATGTTGCGGGTGCCGAGTTCCTTGGTGTTGTCGAGGTTGCGGAACTCGCGCTGGTCCCAGACTTTCAGCGCGCGCTTGTGCGTGCTTTCGCCGCCGATGCGGACGCCTTCGGGGTTGTAGCCGCCGTTGCCATACGGGCTCGTGCCGCCGGTGCCGACCCATTTGTTGCCGCCCTGGTGGCGTTCCTTCTGCTCCTCCAGGCGCTTCTTGAGAGTCTCCATGATCTCGTCCCACGAGCCGAGCGACTTGATCGCAGCCATTTCCTCGGGGGTCAGGAATTTCTCGGCGACCGCCTTCAGCCAGTCCTCTGGGACCTCGCCGGTGGGCGTGCCGTAGCTGGTGGCGAGGCCGCGGAAGACCTTGGCGAAGACCTGGTCGAACTTGTCGAGCAACCCCTCGTCCTTCACGTACACCGCGCGGGAGAGGTAGTAGAAATCCTCGGGTGTCCGCTCGATCACCTCAGCGTCGAGCGCCTCCAGCAGGATGAGGTGCTCCTTGAGGCTGGCTGGGATGCCGGCGCTGCGGAGTTCGTCGAGGAAGTTCAGGAACATGGGGTCACGTCCTCACTTGGTAGCCGCGATCGGCAGTTCGATCGCGCTGGGCTGCGCGGCCGAGTGGAAGACGCTGATCGTGGCCTTGCGGTAGTCGGCGGGCTTCGCGTCGAAGATGTTGGCGACGTAGGTCTGCGGGTTGCGGTCGTAGAGCGGGAACCAGCTCGACTGGACCTGCACCATGATGCGGTGGCCGGGCAGGAAGACGTGGTTGGCGTTGGGCAGGACGACGCGGAAATGCGTCGGCTGGCCGGCGACGATCGGGGTCGGCTTCTCGAAGCTATCGCGGTACCGGCCGCGCAGGATGTCCATCGAGACGGCGAGCTGGTAGCCGCCCATCTCGGGCTTGTCGGAATATTCGGCGGGGTAGACGTCAATCAGCTTCACCACGAAATCGCCGTCGGTGCCGGTGGTGCTGGCGATCAGGTCTGCGACGGGCGCGCCGGCGATCGCGATTGGGCTGGTCAGCGGCGGCGTCTGGTAGGTCAGGACGTCGGTGCGGTCGGAGAAGGGGCGCTGGTCGTCGACGAGCCATTGTCGCCAGGTCGAGCCGGTCGCGTACGTCGGGCGGATCGGGCGGAGGCGGTAGGGGATCGGCTTGGCGGGGTCGGAGATATAGTCGTCGTGGCCGTCACTCGCGGGGGCGGTCGGGGCGAGGCCGCTGGCGGGCTGGAAGTAGAGTTTCTGCGTGGCGGTCGAGTTCGGCCAGCTGGCGAGCGTCTGCCACTGGTTGGTGCCGGTCTGGAACGCCGTGACGGGCGCGAGCGTAGGCGGTGTCGCGCCCGTCTTCAGCGCGCCGTTCAAGAACGGGAGCAGGACGTTCTTGCGGAACCAGAGCGCGGTGTCCGCATCGAAGCGGATCGCGCCTAAGGTAGAGCCATCGCCGTTGGCACCGCCGTGCGCCCAGGGGCCTAGCGCGAGGTGGTTGACGTGGTTGGGGTCGACTTTCGATACGGCTTCATACGCCGCGACGGCGCCGTAGATGTCCTCCTGGTCCCATTGGCTGCCGACCCAGAGCGTCTGCACGGTCTGCGGCTGCTTGGGGAGGATCGTCTCCAGCGCCTGGCCCTGCCAGAACGCGTCATAGGTCGGGTGATCGTGCATGCGATTGACGAACGGCAGTTGTCCGAGTCCGCGGCTTTTCACGAAGTCGCTGGCGGATCCGGCGCGGAGGAAGGTGTCGTAATCGTCGTAGGCGTCGCGCCAGAGGTCGCCGGCCTCGCCCTTCGCGGCGTCCTGCGTGTAGTAATAGTCGTAGCCGATCTGGCGGAAGGCGCCGCCGTGGAAGTCGTCGTCGCCCTTCCACGTGTTGATCACCGGGTTCATCGGGACGGCGGCTTTGAGCGCCGGGTGCGGGTTCACCAGCGCCATCGCGGCCATCATGCCGTCGTAGCTGGTGCCGATGATGCCGACGCGGCCGTTCGAGTTCTTGAGGTTCTTCACGAGCCAGTCGATCGTGTCGTAGGCGTCGGTCGAGTGATCGACTTTCGTCTTGTTGAGCGGGCCGATCAGCGGGCGTTCGTTGATGTACGCGCCGTTCGAGCCGTTCTTGCCGCGGACGTCCTCGAACACGCGGATGTAGCCGGCGTCGAAGAACATCGCGTCGGATGCGCGGAGGTTCATCGCGCCGCTCGAACTCGATGAGCGGCTGGCGCTGCTCTCGGCGTTGTAGGGGGTGCGCTGGAGCAGGATGGGGGCGTCGGTGAGGCCCTTGCGCTGGACGATGACGGCGTGGAGCGTGACGCCGTCGCGCATCTTGATGTCGACCTCACGGCGGTCGAAGTCGAAGCTGGCGTTGGCGGGGACGAACTTGGCGGGGATGTCGCCGCCGGGGGGCGGGGCCTTTTCCTTCTGCGCCCCGACGATCGCGGGGGCGGACGTCGCGAGCAAGGCCAGCGTGATCGTCGTAAGAGCCTTGAGCCGCATCGTTTTCCTCACCGTATTTTGCCGGATGGTGGTGGCACGGTTTCGAGGGTGGCGGCAATGGCTAGTGTTGGAGAGTGTGGGGTCTTCTGGCTCCCATCCCTGGAAGGGAGGGGTTGGGGGTGGGTTGGCCGGCTTGAGTCACGCCCGTCGGATATGTGGAAGCAGACCCACCCCCGACCCCTCCCTTCCAGGGAGGGGGGAAATTAGCGGGCGATGGGTTCGCCACTTACCGGGACATACGCGTCGATCAGCGCGCCCACATAATCAGGGTTGCGGCTCGTCAGTTCAGCGGCGGCGTGCGCATGACCGTAGATGAAGCCGTACACCGGATACACCCCGCCGCCTAGGCCATCGACGTCCTTGTACCAGACCTTCACGTCGCTCCAGTCGTTGTTGCGCGAGACGTCGAACAGCGTGACGTCCTGTTCGGCATGGCCGCGCTCGCCGTTCTGGCGCGACCAGTTGGCGTGAGTGAGCATGACGACGCGCTTCTCGACCACCCGGCTGACGACCGCGACATGGCCGAACGGCAGGCGCGGGGTCTTGGCGAAGACGATGACCGCGCCTTCCTTGGGCTTGTGCGTGCGTTCATACTTGCCGTCCGCCTGGTCCCACCAGGTCCAGGCGTTGCCGTAGAGCTGGATCCCCGATGCGGCACGCGCGAAGGGCACGCACTGGCCGACATAGTCGAGCAGCGAACTGGCTCGAGCGCCGACGGCCGAGGCGGCAGCAAGCGCGAGCGTGAAGAGCGTTCGGGGGATTCGCTTCATGCACCGATGCTATCGTGCGGTTGGTGACCGGTGGGTTGCGGCCTATGGTTAACGAATGGCTCCACCGCGTTTTTCGGGCGGATCGGCGCGCGCATACAGCGCCCAGTCGACACCCGACAGGACGGCCCTCCGCCGGACGATCAGCAGGCGATAGTGCGCGGCGCATCGCGACACGGTGCGCGCGGCGGGTGCATCGTCGTCGAGGTCGACGTGGAGGAACCCTGCAGCGGGGCATTCATGCACGATTCGAAGCGGATAGCCGCGCTCAGCCGCTGCCACGCGCAAGGTGGCGATCGGGCGGAGATGATCGACCGACACGCTCGCACCCGACGGGCTGAGCGCCGCCATCGCCGCGATTGCCGCCCCGGTGTCGCCCCGGCGCAGTGCGGCTTGCGAGAGATCGTCGCGGATACCTGCCACCGTGATTAGGGCGAGGATGATGCCGCTGACGATCCGGGTTCCGCGCGCTTTGCCGAGGCCATCGGTGAGGAGGGTGGCGATGAGCAGGATCAGCGCCAGCGAGGATACGAGGAAATAGCGCGGCATGCCGGTGTTGCCGACGCGCAGCACGGCAAGGCCGAGCGGCAGTCCGACGATCGCGGCGAGGTAGAAGATCGCGACCGGATCGCGCCGCCGGACGACCGTGACGAGGGCGAGCGCGATGCCGACGATCGCGATGCCCGCGATCCAGGTCGGTGCGGCGAGACCGCCGACGCTGGCAGCGACCATGACGACGAGAGCATGACCCAGCGCGGCGGGCGAGAACGCGACGTAATCGCCGACCTGCATCCCGGTCGGGCTCGCCGCCGCAGCGCCCAGCACCACGCCGAACACGGCGGCTGTCGCGACGATCGTCGGCAGCAGGAGCCGGATCGCGCGCGGCGTCGCACCGTCTCCGGGATGCCGGTTTCGCAGTGCGACCGCAACCCACAGGCTAATCGCGCAGAGTCCGAAGACCATCGTCAGTTGCGAGAAGAGTCCAAGTGTGGCGAGTGCGGCCAGTTGCCACCGCGGCCCGTTCTCGTCCCTGGCCGCGGCGAGCCAGCGCAGGACGAGCCAGACCATCGTCGTCAGCGCGAGCAGCATCGGCATGTAGCCACGCGCTTCCGAGCCGTAATCGACCATGATCGGCGCCACCGCGACGAGTGCGGCGGTGACGAGCGCGTAACGGGTACTGCGCTGCGCCCCGATCGCCGCGGCGACGACGATCATCGCGGTGCCGGTGGCGATCGACAGCGCGCGCAGTGCGAGCGGGGGGGCGCCGAAGCCGACCAGCCACATCCACAGGCTGTTCAGATGGTGGTTGTTGTCATGATTGATCGCAGTGACGATCCCGAGCGGCGTCCGCGCGCGCTCGACCATGACGGCGGACCACGCCTCGTCGACCCAGAGGCCACCGCGGGCGCTCCACAGGCGCAGGGCGAGGCCGATCAGAACTATTGCCAGGAGCAGGGCGGTGGCACGCGTATTGTCTACACGGGCTGGGGCGTGCTGCCCGTCAGGCGCGCGCGGACCTATCGATCCTCTCCCGCCAGGGGGGGGGGGCAGGCGGAGCCTGACGGAGGGGGCGGTAAGGGGCCACATCGGTTTCGTGTCCTCCCCCTCCGTCGCCTTCGGCGCCACCTCCCCCTGGCGGGGGAGGATTGCAATCGTCGTCCAGGCCTATGGCGCGACTTGGTTAAGGACGTCCTTACCCCTGGTTCTTCTGTCGTTTCGCCATGAAGGCGAGGCGTTCGAACAGCATGACGTCCTGTTCGTTCTTGAGCAGCGCACCGTGCAGCGGCGGGATCGCCTTGGTCGGGTCGCGGTTCTGGAGGATGTCGAGCGGCATGTCCTCGTGCAGCAGCAGCTTGAGCCAGTCGAGCAATTCGCTGGTCGAGGGCTTCTTCTTCAGGCCCGGCACGTCGCGGACGTCGTAGAACAGGTCCATCGCCTTCGACACGAGGATCTTCTGGATACCGGGGAAGTGGACGTCGACGATCGACTGCATCGTGCCGCGATCGGGAAACTTGATGTAGTGGAAGAAGCACCGGCGGAGGAACGCGTCGGGCAGTTCCTTCTCGTTGTTGCTGGTGATGATGACGATCGGGCGCTCGACCGCGCGCACGGTTTCCTTGGTCTCGTAGACGTGGAACTCCATCCGATCGAGCTCCTGCAACAGGTCGTTGGGGAACTCGATATCGGCCTTGTCGATCTCGTCGATCAGCAGGACCGGCGGCGCGGGCTGCGTGAACGCCTCCCACAGCTTGCCCTTGCGGATATAGTTGCCGATGTCGTGGACACGCGCATCGCCGAGCTGGCCGTCGCGCAGGCGGGCGACCGCATCATATTCGTAGAGGCCCTGTTGGGCCTTGGTGGTCGACTTGATGTTCCACTCGATCAGCGGTGCGCCCAAGGCTTTCGCGATCTCGTAGGCGAGGACTGTCTTGCCGGTGCCGGGTTCGCCCTTGATCAGCAGCGGACGGCGCAGCGTCACGGCGGCATTGACCGCGACTTTCAAATCGTCGGTCGCGACGTAGCTCTGGGTGCCCTCGAAGCGCTTCATGCGATGTCCCGTCCGGTTCTGAATACCCGGTATGGATAGAGGGTTTCCGCCAGATGACGCAAGCCGGTTACAGGTCGCCGCGAGCGCTCGACCGTGCTTCGAGCAGCGACCACAAGCCACGGTGCTGCGCGAAGAGTTGCTGCGCGCCAAACAGGATTGCGCGCTGGGTGCCAGGAGAGGTGCCGAGCTCCGCAATGATCGCGGCGGTGTCGGTCTCTGACGGAAGGGTGAGCGGCGCGACGGCTACCCCGAACCGATCGGCTGCGACATCGAGCACGCGACGGATCGAACGCCAGTCCTGCAGCAACGCGGCGACGGCGCCGGTCGCGCAGCCCCGACGCTCCGAGCGAGCCAGCATCTCCAGCGCGTGACGTTCTCCGACCAGCGCCGATTCGGTTTCCGCCTGGCCGGGAGTCGAGGGGAGTGGCCCGACCGCGGCCGTCAACCGGGCCAGGTATGCGCGCTCGTCGACGAACCCGGTAGCGGCGATCGCGAGCCAGTCCCGTGCCTCGGGCTGGACGGCGTTCGCCAGGACGTCGGCGATCATGTCGGGATGGTCGCCATGCACCGCGCACAGTGCGTGGACCGCGTCGGACAGGTTGCGCTGGCCGGGGCTGCCGGCGATGAGGCGTGCATAATGCGGATGCGCCGTGCTGCCGTCCGCGTCGGCGAGGAGGACGAGCGCATCCCATGCGCTGCGCTCGCCTGGCTCCCCGTCCTGTCTGCCCGCGTTCGAACCCATTATTCCCCGGCCATGCTGCACCACGGAAAGCCTGATCCGCGACGATGTCCCGCTCTCGATAAACGAAGGACGTAAAGACGAAGTGTACGCGGCGTTCATCATGACGCGGTCGATGGTTTCGACGATCGTGCGGGCCGTGGCTATTTCGTTGAACCCGCGCCCAATGCGCCCTTTACGCCAGCGAGTGCCGCCGCGATAACGCGCGACCGAACATTTTCGGGTCTGCCGGGCGGTATCCGGCGGGATGATCCCACGGAGACTACAGGATGCGCACATGGTTGCTCGGGCTTGCACTTGCTTCGGTCGGAACCGCCGCGATGGCCGCTGATCAGGTTGCGCCGCCCGCCGCACCGGCCACGCCGGCTCCTGCGCCTGTTCGCCCGGTCGAAGCGGCCAAGCCCGGTGACCTGACGATGGCGCGCGTGTTCGGCAATCCGGACCTGTCGGGATCGCAGCCGAAAGCGGTCCGCCTGTCGCCGGACGGCACGCTGCTGACGAGCCTGCGCAATCGCGACGACGAGAAGGAACGCTTCGATCTCTGGGCGGTCGATACCGCGACCGGGCAGGCGCGCATGCTGGTCGATTCGAAGACCGTCGGTAGCGGCGCCGAACTGACCGAAGCCGAGAAGATGCAGCGCGAGCGTGCGCGGATCGGCGGCCAGAAGGGCATCGTCGCGTATGACTGGGCGCCCGACGGCAAGTCGATCCTCGTGCCGCTCGACGGCGACCTGTATCTCGCCGGGCTCGACGGCAAGGTCAAGCGGCTGACCAACACGCCCGGCGGCGAGCTGAACCCGGTGGTCAGCCCCAAGGGCAGCTTCGTGTCGTTCGTCCGCGACCAGAATTTGTTCGTCCAGCCGCTCGCCGGCGGCGACGCGCGGGCGGTGACGACCGGCGGTGGCGGCACCGTGCATTTCGGCGAGGCGGAGTTCGTCGCGCAGGAGGAAATGCACCGCGACACCGGCTATTGGTGGTCGCCCGACGAACGCTATGTCGCGGTCGAGCGGTTCGACGAGGCCCCCGTCCATACCGCGACGCGCGCGTCGATCGGCGCGACCGGGACCAAGGTCTACGAGCAGCGCTATCCGGCCGCTGGTACGCCGAACGTGCTGGTCGATCTCTATATCATGAAGCCCGACGGCTCGGGACAGGTGAAGGTCGATCTCGGCACCAACCCGGACATCTATCTCGCGCGCGTCGACTGGACGCCGGATGGCCGGATGCTGCTCGTCCAGCGCCAGAGTCGTGACCAGAAGCTGCTGGAGATGCTCCGCGTCGATCCGGCGACGGGCAAGTCGACGGTGCTGTTCACTGAGAAGTCGGGCGTGAAGAGCTGGCTCAACCTGTCCGACGCGTATCGCGTGCTGAAGGACGGCAGCCTGATCTGGCGCTCGGAGCGGAGCGGCTATGGCCAGCTCTACCGGTTCGCGTCGGGGAAATGGACGCAGCTGACCAAGGGCGACTGGGTCGTCACCGATCTGGTCGGCGTGGACGAAGCCAAGGGCCGCTTGTTCTTCCTCGGCAACAAGGACGACGTGCTCGAGCAACAGCTCTATTCGGTCGACGTCGCCAAGCCGAACGTGATCACCAGGCTGACCGAAGCCGGCTGGTGGAACAGCGCGACGATGGATGCGGCCGCGAGCCGGTTCATCATCTCGCGCTCGAACCCCAAGCAGCCGACGCAGGTGTATCTGGCGGACGCGACCGGCAAGCGGCTCTCGTGGATCAACGAGAATGCCGTCGTCGAGGGGCATCCCTATTATCCGTATCTGTCGAGCCACCAGGAGACCAAGTTCGGGACGCTGAAGGCCAAGAACGGCATGACGCTCCACTGGGAGATGATCACGCCGCCGCTGGAACCGGGCAAGAAATACCCGGTGTTCTTCGAGCATTACGGCGGACCCGGCACCGGCCAGGTCGTCACGCGTGGCTGGCAGGGCGCGCTGCCGCAGTATCTCGTCGATCGCGGCTATATCTATTTCAAGATCGACAATCGCGGCTCTTTCAACCGCGGCAAGGCGTTCGAGGACCAGATCTATCATGCGATGGGGACGGTCGAGGTCGAGGACCAGCTGTCGGGTGCGAACTATTTGAAGTCCTTGCCGTTCGTCGAGCCGAGCAAGATCGCGACCTATGGCTGGTCCTATGGCGGCTATATGTCGCTGAAGATGCTGGAGAAGACGCCGGGCGTGTATGCCGCCGCGGTATCGGGCGCGCCGGTGACCGACTGGCAGCTGTACGACACGCATTATACCGAGCGCTATCTGGGCGATCCGGCAAAGGACCCGGCGAGCTATGCGACGTCGGCGGCGGTCGAGGAGGCGAACCGCATCGTCGATCCGTTGCTGCTGATCCACGGCATGGCGGACGACAATGTGTTCCTCGACAATTCGACCAAGGTTGCCGCGCGGATGCAGGCGACGGATACGCCGTTCGAGATGATGTTCTACCCGGGCTATACGCACCGCGTGGCGGGGCCGGGGATCAGCGAGCATGTCTGGGGGACGATCCTGAACTTCCTCGACCGGACGGTGAAGGACAAGCCGCTTCCAGCCGAGACTGCACCGGCACCGGCGAAGTAGACGCCGGTGCGGTTCGTCGAGACGTTTCACTTCTGGCCGTTCCTCGACACGCTGGTGAGTTATATCGCCGCGTTCGTGTTCGGGACGCTGATCGGGGCGGAGCGGCAATACCGCCAGCGGACCGCGGGGTTGCGGACGAACACGCTGGTTGCGCTCGGGTCGGCGGCGTTCGTCGACCTCGGGCAGCGGCTGGGCGGGGACGTGGAGTCGATCAGGATCATCGCCTATGTCGTGTCGGGGATCGGCTTCCTCGGCGCGGGCGTGATCATGAAGGAGGGGATGAACGTCCGCGGGCTGAACACCGCGGCGACGCTCTGGTGCTCGGCGGCCGTAGGGTCGTGCGCGGGTAGCGACATGATCGCGGAGGCGGGGTTGCTGACGTTCGTCGTGCTGCTGGCGAACACGGCGCTGCGGCCGCTGGTCGACGGGATCAACCGGATCCCGACCGAGGGGCGGACGATCGAGGCTACTTATAGCGTGATGGTGACCGCGGCGGCGGCGGATGCGGGGCCGATCGGCGATCTGGTGGTCGAGCATCTGGAAGCCGCGCAGTTGCAGGTGGCGGAACTGGACGTGACCGAGCGGGGGGAGGACCGGGTCGAGATTGCCGCGACGCTGGTGGCGACGAACGTGCCGGCGGAGGAGCTGGATTCGATTACGGATCACCTCGCGAAGGTGCATGGTATCGAGCATGCGACCTGGCAGGCGCGGACGCATGATTGAGCGGGCACAGACCTCACCTTACATTCGGCACCACCCCGGCGAAGGCCGGGGCCCAATTGGGGGACGGCGCTAACTGAACGCAGTTCCCCGTTACTGCGACCTTTCCAATTGGACCCCGGCCTTCGCCGGGGGGGATGTTGGGCGGTACGGGTGGTCCAAGTCGAGCAGCACTAGCGTGTTCCCCCGCGAAGGCGGGGGCCCAGACTGGGCTCCCGCCTTCGCGGGAGAACACGGAAGAGGGGGTGCCGTCTCCCAGGTCCGGCCAAACCTCAAACCCCAAACTCCCCCTATCCGCGCAACAAGTCGAAAGCCGTTGGACCTCGTCGCGCAACGTCGGTACTGCCCGCCCAAGTCCAATCGGAGTTAAGACATGGGTTATCGGGTGGTGGTCGCAGGGGCGACCGGCAATGTCGGGCGCGAGATGCTCAATATCCTGGCGGAGCGCGAGTTTCCGGCGGACGAGATCGCCTGCGTCGCGTCGTCGCGCAGCCAGGGGTTGATGGTCGATTACGGCGACACCGGCAAGCAGATCAAATGCCAGAACATCGAGCATTTCGACTGGAACGGCTGGGACATGGCGTTGTTCGCGATCGGCTCGGAAGGCACCGCTGTCTACGCACCGATCGCCGCCGCTGCCGGCTGCGTCGTGATCGACAATTCGTCGCTCTACCGCATGGACCCCGACGTGCCGCTGATCGTGCCCGAGGTGAACCCCGAGGCGATCGACGGCTACAAGGTCCGCAACATCATCGCCAACCCGAACTGCTCGACCGCGCAGATGGTCGTCGCGCTCAAGCCGTTGCACGACGCCGCGAAGATCCTGCGCGTGGTCGTCTCGACCTATCAGTCGGTGTCCGGCGCGGGCAAGGCGGGCATGGACGAGCTGTTCGAGCAGAGCCGTAACATCTTCGTCGGCGATCCGGCCGAGCCCAAGCTGTTCACCAAGCAGATCGCCTTCAACGTGATCCCGCACATCGACAGCTTCCTCGACGACGGCTCGACCAAGGAAGAGTGGAAGATGGTCGTCGAGACCAAGAAGATCCTCGACAAGAAGATCAAGGTCACTGCAACCTGCGTCCGCGTGCCGGTGTTCGTCGGCCATTCGGAAGCGATCAACATCGAGTTCGAGAACGAGATCTCGGCCGAGGAAGCGCAGAACATCCTCCGCGAGGCGCCCGGCATCATGCTGGTCGATAAGCGCGAGGACGGGGGGTATATCACGCCGATCGAGTGCGTCGGCGATTTCGCGACCTATATCAGCCGCGTGCGCGAGGATCCGACCGTCGAGAACGGCCTCAATCTGTGGTGCGTCAGCGACAACCTCCGCAAGGGTGCGGCGCTGAACGCGGTGCAGATCGCCGAACTGCTCGGGCGCAGGCATCTGCAAAAGGCCTGAGTCGAACGGGGTCGTCAGGGCCCGTATCCGGTCGTATTTCCGTTTTGAAACCGCGTCGTCACCCAGGGTGACGGCGCGGTTTTTGCGATTCGCATCCGGAAACGACGACGGCGCGGTTGTCGTGCGATCGAACCGTTCCTGCCGTAATTCGACCCGCGGTTCCGATCAGACCCAGATTGGATTTCAATGTTAACTGTGGAAGCCAGCAGATTTTCGACGAAGTCCACTTCGACGCGCTTCGGTGAAACAAGAACGGTTTTGATATAATACCATTTTGAGTATAATCTGCGTCACCAACGGATCTATACTGTTGCGGTTCCTGAACTGTTCTTATTTATTACGGTAACCTGCTGTTAGGATCATTGGGCTGAACATTCTGCTGTTCCGGTAGTCGGATCTGGCATTCGACGACCTGGAAAGTTTGGGCTGCTGTTGCGGCCGCCAGTGGAGGGTTGTTTGATGACCGACGCGTTTGTTCGCCCGCAATTTCGTGACGCCGTGATGCCGACTGGCGTCGAAGCGACCGCTGCGTCTCCCGTCCTGAAGTCCGTGCTGACCGCACGCGGCATGCGCCGGCTGCGCGACGGCGTTTCGCTGATCGGACTGGCGACCACGTCGCTGTTCGCCGCGCAATCCGCCACCGCGCAAGTCGTTCCGCCGCCCAACATCGTCGGTGCCTGTTCGGGCGTCAGCCTGCCGCGATCGGTGGTCACCGACATCCTGCGCCCGGTGATCACCGGCATCGCCACGCCGACCGAAACGACGCTGAACGGCGTCCTGGGCAACGTCAGGGTCATCGCCAGCATCCCGTTGCTGGGATTGGGCCAGATCGCATCGCCGAACGTGAGCCTCAATGCCACCGGTCTGCTGAACGATGCCGCGGACGGCAACAACATCACCCTGGGCGTGCTGAGCACGACCGGCGTCGCAGTCGGTCCCAACGACTCCTGCGTCACGCAAGCCGACGGGTTCACGCTGCGCAATCCGGCCGGCATCGCGATCGGCGGCAACAGGATCACCGGCCTCGGCGCGACCGGGCCGGTGGCGGTTGCCGGCGAAGGCAATTCGATCGCATTCGGCAACGCGGCGCGGACCGATGCCACCGCACTCGGGGCGATCGCACTTGGCACCGGATCGGCGGTCGGCGCCAACGCAACCGGCGCGATCGCGCTGGGTACGGGCGCCAGCGTGACCGGTGCCAACGGCGTCGCGCTCGGCGCAGGCAGCGTCGCCGCGCGCGGACCGCTGGCGAACTATACCGCGGTCGGCCTCGGCACGGCCGTCCAGAATTCGGCGGGCGAGGTCTCGGTCGGCACGGCAACCGCGCAGCGCCAGATCACCAACGTCGCGGCCGGCACTGCGGCAACCGATGCGGTCAACGTCGGGCAGCTCGCTGGCGTGCAGGCGCAGATCGGCACGGTCGCGAGCGGCGCGGTCCAGTATGACGATGCGACCCGTGCGAGCGTGACGCTGGGCGGTGTCGGCACCGGCGCGGCGCCGGTCGCGCTCCGCAACGTCGCCGCAGGCACGCTCGGCGCGGCCTCGACCGACGCGGTCAACGGCAGCCAGCTGTTCGCGACCAACACCAACGTCTCGAACCTGACAACCAACATCACCAACGGTGCGATCGGCGCGGTACAATATGCCAACGCCGCGACGCCGACCGTCCCGAACGGTGGCACCCCGACCAACGACGTCGCGCTGGTCGGCGCGGCACCGGGCGCGGTCGGGCTGCACAACGTGGCCAACGGCACGGTCGCCGCAGGGTCGACCGACGCGGTCAACGGCGGACAGCTTGCCACGGTCACCGGACAGGTCGGGAACCTAGCCACGCTGGCGGTGCAGTATGACGATGCGACGCGCACGCGGGCAACGCTGGGCGGTGCCGGCACCGGCGCGGCGCCGGTCGCGCTCGGCAACGTCGCGGCGGGCACGCTCGGCGCGGCCTCGACCGACGCGGTCAACGGCAGCCAGCTGTTCGCGACCAACACCAACGTGACGAATACCAACACGGCGCTGACCAACCTGACGACCAACATCGCCAATGGCGGCATCGGCGCGGTCCAGTATTCGAACGCTGCGACGCCGACCGTTCCCAACGGCGGCGTGCCGACCAACGACGTCGCGCTGGTCGGTGCAACGGCAGGACCGGTCGCGTTGCACAACGTGGCAGATGGCAATGTTGCGGCCGGATCGACCGATGCGGTGAATGGCGGCCAGCTGGCAAACGTCAGCGGCCAGGTCAGCGGCCTGTCCGCGCTGGCGGTCCAGTATGACGACCTCGGCCGGACACGCGTCACGCTCGGCGGCGTCGGCACGGGAGCAGCCCCGGTCGCGATCGGGAACGTCGCGGCGGGTACGCTCGGCGCGACCTCGACCGATGCGGTCAACGGCAGCCAGTTGTTCGCGACCAACACCAACGTCACCAACTTGACGACCAACATCGCCAATGGCGCGATCGGTGCGCTGCAATATTCGAGCGCAGGTGCACCCACCACGCCGAACGGTGGCGTGCCGTCGAACGATGCGACGTTGGTGGGCGGTGCCGCCGGTGCGGTCGCGCTGCACAATGTCGCCGATGGGACTGTCGCGGTGGGTTCGACCGACGCGGTCAACGGCGGCCAGCTTGCCCTGGTCTCGGGGCAGGTCGGCACGCTGAACGGTTTGGCGGTGCAGTATGACGACCTTAGCCGCTCGCGCGTGACCTTCGGGGGCGCGGGTGCTGCACCCGTCGTGCTCGGCAACGTCGCCGCGGGGACGCTGGGCGCCACCTCGCTCGAGGCGGTGAACGGCAGCCAGTTGTTCACGACCAACGCCAACGTCACCAACACCAACACGGCGCTGACCAACCTGACGACCAACATCGCCAATGGCGGGATCGGTGCGGTGCAATATTCGAATGCCGCCACGCCGACCACGCCCAATGGCGGCGTGCCGAGCAACGACGTCGCGCTGGTCGGCGCGGCGGCGGGTCCGGTCGGGTTGCACAACGTCGCGGACGGCGTCGTCGCGACCGGATCGACCGACGCGGTCAACGGCGGGCAGCTCGCCAGCGTCTCCGGACAGGTCAGCGGCTTGTCCGCGCTCGCGGTGCAGTATGACGATGTCAGCAGGTCGCGGATCACGCTCGGCGGGGTCGGCACGGGTGCGGCCCCCGTCGTGATCGGCAACGTCGCGGCAGGGACGCTCGGCGCGACCTCGACCGAGGCGGTCAACGGCAGCCAGCTGTTCGCGACCAACACCAACGTCTCGAACCTGACGACGAGCATCGCTAATGGCGCGATCGGTGCGCTCCAATATTCGAGCGCAGGTGCACCGACCACGCCGAATGGTGGCGTACCGTCGAACGACGTGACGCTGGTCGGAGGTGCCGCTGGTGCCGTCGCCTTGCACAATGTCGGCAACGGCGTGGTTGCGGCCGGCTCGACCGATGCGGTCAACGGCGGCCAGCTGGCAACCGTCTCCGGCCAGGTCGGCAATCTCGCCGCGCTGTCGGTACAGTATGACGATCCGACCCGGACGCGCGTGACGTTTGGCGGCGCAGGCGCGGCGCCGGTCGTGCTCGGCAACGTCGCCGCGGGAACGCTGGCGGCGGGCTCGACCGAGGCGGTCAACGGCGGCCAGTTCGTCGGTCTCGGCAACAGCGTGGCGGCAGGCCTCGGCGGCCTGTCGAGCTATGACGCTGCGACCAACCGCGTGCTCGCCTCGATCGGGTTCGGCGGGGTGCAATATGGCAATGTCCAGTCGGTCTTCGACGCGGTCGATGGCGCGATCAACGGCGGTGCGGGCATCCGGTATTTCCGGGTCCTCTCGACTCGCGGCGACAGCGTCGTGACGGGCACCGACAGCATCGCGATCGGGCCGGAAGCGACCGCGACTGCGGGCAACAGCGTCGCCATCGGCACCGGGTCCTCGGCGCTGCGGGGCGGTACGCTCGGCTATGCCGCGCTGGGGCTTGCGGACTTGCAGAACTCGGTCGGCGAAGTGTCGGTCGGTTCGGTCGGTGCGGAGCGTCAGATCACCAACGTCGCGGCAGGCACAGCGGCAACCGATGCCGCCAATGTCGGTCAGGTCGCGGGCGTCGCGGCGCAGGTCGCGGCCTTGGGCACGACCACCGTCCAGTACGACAACGGCACCAAGAACTCGATCACGCTGGGCGGTGCCGGCGGGACGGTCATCACTAACGTCGCAGCAGGCAATGTCGCCGCCGGGTCGACCGACGCGGTCAACGGGGCGCAACTCGCCGCGACCAACACGCAGGTGACGAACAACACGACCGCGATCACCAACCTGGGCAACCAGATCAGCAACGGTGCGACCGGGCCGGTGCAATATTCCAACCCCGGCAGCGCCACCACGCCGAACGGTGGCACGAAGACCAACGACCTGACGCTGGTGGGTGCGGCGGCTGGCCCCGTCGGCCTGCACAATGTCGCCGGCGGCTCGATCGCGGCCGGGTCGACCGACGCGGTCAATGGCGGGCAGGTCTATGCGCTGGCGCTGACGGCGGTGAACGCGGTGTCGTACAACACCGATGCCAATGGCGTGCGGACCAACACCGTGACGCTGGCGGGTGGCAATGCGGCGGCACCGGTGACGATCGGCAACGTGGCCGCGGGTGCGGTCGCGGCGGGATCTGCCGACGCGGTGAATGGTGGGCAGCTCTACACCACCAACCAGGCGGTCGCGACGGCGCAGGGCACCGCGGACAGCGCGCTCGCGCTGGGCAGCAACTCGGTGCAATATGGCCCGTCGCGCACCAACGTGACGTTCAACGCAGGCGGTCAGGCGACCGTGCTGAGCAACGTCGCGGCAGGCGTGTCGACCACCGATGCGGTCAATGTCGGCCAGCTGAACTCGGGCATCAATTCCGCGGTGACGCAGGCCAACAGCTATACCGACGGGCGGATCGCCGCGCTGAACTTCGATATCCGCTCGGTCCGGCGCGACAGCTATGCGGGCACGTCGAGCGCACTCGCCGCCGCGGGGCTGCCGCAAGCCTATGAAGCCGGCAAGGGCATGGTCGCGGTCGGCGGCGGCACCTATGCCGGACAATCGGCGGTCGCGGTCGGCATGTCGAAGGCGTTCAACGACGGTCACACCGTCGTCAAGCTGAGCGGCACGTACGACTCGCAGGGCAAGGCCGGTGCCTCGGGCGGGATCGGCTATCAGTTCTGATCGACTGGTCCATGCAACGAGGATGGGCGGCCTGCGGGTCGCCCATTTTCGTTTACGTGCCCGCCGTCGAAAGGCGACGGGGCGTTCGGCGGACGGAGCGGTTTACTCGGGAACGGTTCCGGCGTCCGCGATCCCTGCGTCGAACGATTTCGACGAGTCCGTACCGTCCGCCTGATGGGCGTGCTTGCCCTTAGGCTCGGGCGGCGTTGCAGGTTTCGGCGTGCTGCCGCGCAAGGTCAAAAGCGCGCCGACGGCCGCTCCTGCAACCGCGACACCGCTGAAGATCGCGGCGGCACCCCATTTGCCGCGCGTCTTTTCAGCAGGCTTGGCGGCCGGGGCCGGGGTGGCCGTGTTGCGCGCGGGGACCGGGCGGGGGGTGCTGCGCTTGGTCGAGCGTGGCTTTGGCGTCGGCTTGGCTACGGGCTTCGCCGGTGCGGCAGCTACGGGCTTGTCCGCGACGGGTTTCGCTGTCGGTGCAGGCTTGGGGGCGACCGGCTTTGCCGACGACGTCGCAGCGGGAGCGGCCTTTGGCGCGCTCGACTTGCGCGGGGCGCGGCGGCGGGTGACGGGCTTCTTTGCTTCCGTATCGGGCGTGTCGGTGTCGGCCACTTCTATCTTCCCTCAGCAATGATTGCGGAAGCGTAACGCATTCCCGCGCGATCCGCTCCGATTTTTAGCGGAACGGCGGCTCGTCGAACGCGCGGAGCTTGCGGCTGTGGAGCTTCGAACCCTCCAGACGGAGCTGTTCGCAGGTCTCGATCCCGATCCGCAGATGCTCGCTGATCGCGCGTTCGTAGAAGCGGTTGGCCTGGCCCGGCAACTTGAGTTCGCCATGGAGCGGCTTGTCCGAGACGCAGAGCAGCGTGCCGTAGGGGACGCGGAACCGGTAGCCTTGCGCGGCGATCGTCGCGGATTCCATGTCGATGCCAACGGCGCGGCTGAGCGAGAAGCGCAGCGCGGACTTCGAGTAGCGGAGTTCCCAATTGCGATCGTCGGTGGTGACGATCGTGCCGGTGCGGAGGCGGCGCTTTAGTTCCTCACCCGACTGGCCCGAGACGATCTCCGCGGCCTTGGCCATGGCGAGCTGGACTTCTGCGATCGCGGGGATCGGAATTTCGGGCGGCAGGACGTCGTCGAGCACGTGGTCGTCGCGGAGATACGCATGCGCGAGGACGTAATCGCCGATCCGCTGGCTGGGACGCAGGCCGCCGCAATGGCCGATCATCAGCCACGCCTCGGGACGCAATACCGCGAGATGGTCGCAGATCGTCTTGGCGTTCGACGGGCCGACGCCGATGTTGACGAGCGTGATGCCGGTGCGGTCGTCCGCCATCAAGTGATAGGCTGGCATCTGGTGACGCCGCCACGCGCTGTCGGAGATGATCTTGTCGATGTCGTCGCCCGACGAGATCGTGATCCCGCCCGCGCCGGAGAGGCTGGTGAAGCGTGAGCCTTCCCCCAACTGCGTGCCGGCCCAGCGGACGAACTCGTCGACGTAGCGATGGTAGTTGGTGAACAGCACGAAGCGCTGCGCGTGCTCCGCCGGTGTCCCCATGTAATGGCGCAGGCGGGCGAGGCTGAAATCGGTGCGCAGGCCGTCGAACAGCGCGAGCGGGCGCGTTTCGTCCTGCGCGATCCACAGGCCGTCGGCGATCTCGTCGCCGATATGCGCGAGTTCGGTCGCGGGGAAGTGGCGCGACAATTCAGTCGCGGAGACCTCGTCGAGGCTCAGCGCGTGGCCGGGTTCGATCACATAGGGGAACGGGATTTCCTGGCGACCCTCGACCGCTTCGACGGTGACGTCGTAGTCCTCGATCAGAAGGGTGAGCTGTTCGGTCAGGTATTCGGCGAAGATCGCCGGCTTGGTGACGCTGATGCGGTATTCGCCTGCGTTGACCAGTCGACCGAACGACCGGAGCGGAGTGGGCCGGTCGACGCCGCCCTTATAGGTGAGGCGGATTTCGGGATAGGCGAACGAGCCGTCGGTGCGGCTGGCCGGATCGGGCGTGGTGCCGTCGGCGATGTAGGCGCTCATCGCGGCTTGGAGGCGCTCGACGGAGGCGCGGTAGAGGCGGTCGAGGTCGGCGACGAGGTCGGATGCGATTGTCATCGGGCAGTGTTAGGTGGCGGACGTTACGGTGGCAAGACCACGCCAATGGTTCGGGTGACCGTGCCGACTGCGCCATTCCCCTCCCTGGAAGGGAGGGGTTAGGGGTGGGTTGCTCTCGAGGGAACGCTGGTATGCGCCCCACGCCGACCCACCCCCGGCCCCTCCCTTTCAGGGAGGGGTGAAGATAGCGTGCTCCCCGCCGGGGGAGGATCAGATCTCGCTGAGGAGGTGCTCGGCTGAGCTCACCTTGAACTCGCCCGGAGCCTCGACGTTCAGCTGCTCGACGACACCGTCGTTGACCAGCATCGAATACCGCTGGCTGCGGATGCCCATGCCGTAACCGGAGCCGTCCATCGTCAGCCCGATCGCCTTGGCGAAATCGCCATTGCCGTCCGCGAGCAACGTGATGTCGCCAGCGCCTGCCGACTTGCCCCACGCGCCCATCACGAACGCATCGTTGACCGAAACGCACGCGACCTCGTCGATGCCCTTGGCTTTCAGTTCGGCTTCCTTCTCGACGAAACCGGGGAGGTGCTTGGCGGTGCAGGTCGGCGTGAACGCGCCGGGGACCGCGAACAGCGCGACCTTGCGGCCCTTGAAGAAGGTATCGGTATCGACCTGGTCGGGGCCATCCGCAGTGGCCTTGACGAGATTGGTGGTGGGAAGCCGGTCGCCGACGCTGATCGTCATCTGAAATCTCCTGTCGCCGCGCGTTGGT
The DNA here is from genome assembly GCF_900115295.1 of Sphingomonas sp. OK281. GTDB lineage: Bacteria > Pseudomonadota > Alphaproteobacteria > Sphingomonadales > Sphingomonadaceae > Sphingomonas. The sequence goes on from NZ_FOVZ01000001.1 coordinate 699,728, forward strand.
CGCGGGCGAGCCGTACCTTGGACGCGGTGGCGGGTATTTCAAGCGTGGCGGGCGTCCGTCCGCGTCGCTATGGTCCAACGCATGGACAAGACGCCCTTTCTTTCCGGACAATTCCTGCTCGCGATGCCGGGGATGAGCGACCCGCGGTTCGCGCGCGCGGTGATCGCGATGTGCAGCCATGACGAGAATGGCGCGATCGGCATCGGGATCGGCGCGACGATCGACGGCTTGGGCTTTCACGACCTGCTCGAACAGTTCGGGATCGAGCCGGGCGATGCCCCCAATGCCCCGGTACATTTCGGCGGCCCGGTCGAGCCGCGGCGCGGGTTCGTGGTGCATTCGTCCGACTGGGGCGGGCAGGACTCGGTAGACGTCGCCGGGCGGTGGAAGCTGTCGAGCACGGTCGACGTGCTGCGCGCGATCGCCGAGGGGAAGGGCCCGTCGGACTGGGTGGTGGCGCTCGGCTATGCCGGTTGGGATGGCGGACAGCTCGAGGGCGAGCTGTCGCGGCCGGGGTGGTTCGATGTGCTGGGGGATACGGAATTGCTGTTCGAAACCGCGGCGGAGGATCGCTGGACGATGGCCTTCGCGCAGGCCGGCGTGGATCCGCGGTTGCTCGTTGCGGAGACGGGCAGGGCCTAATCTTCCCCCCTCCCTGGAAGGGAGGGGCCGGGGGTGGGTCGGCCGGTTGGCTGGCTCTGCACGCGCCTCAAGCCGACCCACCCCCAACCCCTCCCTTCCAGGGAGGGGGGTCGAAGAAGGGCGATGCAGCTAACGCCAACGGCATCCCCGAGCGTCATATAAAGATATCTTTATATTTGATTTGAGCCCTTCGATCGCCTAAGTGGCACGGCATCCGGCACGGGCATGAGGCTCGCCGATCACAGAATTTCCAGGAGACCCATCGTGGCCACCACCCTCGCCCCCGCGAAGACCGATTACGTCGTCGCCGACATCAGCCTCGCCGATTTCGGCCGCGCCGAGATCAACATCGCCGAGACCGAAATGCCCGGCCTGATGTCGCTGCGCACCGAATTCGGCGCAGCGCAGCCGCTCAAGGGCGCGCGCATCACCGGCTCGCTGCACATGACGATCCAGACCGCGGTGCTGATCGAGACGCTGACCGCGCTCGGCGCCGACGTCCGCTGGGCGACCTGCAACATCTTCTCGACTCAGGACCACGCCGCCGCAGCGATCGCCGCATCGGGCGTCCCCGTGTTCGCGATCAAGGGCGAGAGCCTCGCGGACTATTGGAACTATGTCGGCGACATCTTCTCGTGGGATCGCGACGTAGAAGGCCAGACCGCCAACATCATCCTCGACGACGGCGGCGACGCGACGATGTTCGCACTCTGGGGCGCCAAGCTCGAAGCCGGCCACACGATGCCCGAGCCCGAGAACGAGGAAGAGGTCGAGATGCAGCGTGCGCTCAAGGCGTACGTCGCGAAGAACCCCGGCTACCTGACCGAGACGGTCAAGAACCTGAAGGGCGTCTCGGAAGAGACCACCACCGGCGTTCATCGTCTCTACGAGATCGCCAAGAAGGGCGAACTGCCGTTCCCCGCGATCAACGTCAATGACTCGGTCACCAAGTCGAAGTTCGACAACCTCTACGGCTGCAAGGAATCGCTGGTCGACGCGATCCGTCGCGCGACCGACGTCATGCTCGCTGGCAAGGTCGCCTGCGTCGCCGGCTTCGGTGACGTCGGCAAGGGCTCGGCCCAGTCGCTCCGCAACGGCGGCGCGCGCGTGATGGTCACCGAAGTCGATCCGATCTGCGCACTGCAGGCGGCGATGGAGGGCTTCGAGGTCGTGACGATGGAAGAGGCCGTGACCCGCGCCGACATCTTCTGCACCGCGACCGGCAACGCCGACGTCATTACTGCCGATCACATGAAGGCGATGAAGCCGATGTCGATCGTCTGCAACATCGGCCACTTCGACTCGGAAATCCAAATCGCCGCGCTGTCGAACTACGACTGGACCGAAGTGAAGCCCGGCACCGACCTGGTGAAGTTCCCGGACGGAAAGCAGATCATCATCCTGGCGAAGGGTCGCCTGGTGAACCTCGGTTGCGCCACCGGTCACCCGTCGTTCGTGATGTCGGCCTCGTTCACCAACCAGACGCTCGCTCAGATCGAGCTCTGGACCAAGGGTGAGAACTACAAGAACGAAGTCTACGTCCTGCCGAAGCACCTCGACGAGAAGGTCGCGATGCTCCACCTCGAAAAGCTCGGCGTGAAGCTGTCGAAGCTCTCGGACAAGCAGGCCGGCTACATCGGCGTGCCGGTCGAAGGCCCGTTCAAGCCGGATCATTATCGCTACTAAGCGGTACTGCGATCACCGCGCGAAAGGCCGCGTCCACCAATCGGTGGGCGCGGCCTTTTCGTATGTATAGGCCGAAGGGTTGTCCCCGTCGCAATCAGCCGATTAGACTGCTGTATCCCCATCTCCGGAGAAGTGGATGATGCCCAGTCTCGCGCTACGTCGTACCGCGTTATCGCTTATCGCCCTGATGACCGGCATGGGTCCGACAATTTTGCTGGCGCAGGATGCACCGAGCCCCGCGCAGGACGATCGGATCGTCGTCGAAGGCCGGAGAGCCGGCGAGTTGGCGCGCCTGATCGAAAATCTTGCGCCGTTACGCGGCGGGCGACAAATCGCGAAATGGGAGTGGAGCGTTTGCGTCGGGGTCGTCGGCCTCGAAGCGGGGCACGCCGGCTTTTTAAGAGATCGTATCGAGGCGACCGCGCGAACGCTCAAGATCCCGGTCGACGCCAAGCGTGACTGTGAGCCCAACATCGTGATCGTGTTCACCGACCGGCCGCGCGACGTGCTGCTGGATATCAGGAAGCGAGCGCCCGAATTGCTGCGCGATCCGCAATATGGGTTCGCACGAAAATCCGAATGGGAGGAACTGTTGATGCCCCGCCCGGTGACGTGGATGGGTCTCGACGAGATCGATCTGTCGGAGGCGGGAGGAGCGGTATCCCGGCTGAGGAAGCAAACGCGACAGCGGTTGGTCAAGACCGTGGCGGTGATCGATGCGGGCGACATCGCCGATGTCACCTGGGGGCAGTTGGGCGATTATCTATGCCTGGTAACCTTGTCGCGGCCCAAGCTGGTGCCAAACTACGAGTCATCCACCATTCTCGGGCTGTTCGGTCTGCGGGACCGGTCGCGTACCGATCCGGCGTTGCGCCCCGTGCTGAAGTCACTGGCGATGACACAGATCGATCGAAGCGTGCTGGCCAATCTGTACGCGATGGATGGTCGTCGGCCGGCGTTGACCCAGAGGAAGATCCTGCGCGCGGGCGTCGCGAAGGACTTGGGGGAGAAGGACTTGGGGACGAAGTGATCTAGCCACCTATCCGGACAGCCGCGTCTTCGGCGAACCGGCCGAACCGGACGAACCGTCTTCAAACGCAAACGGGCGGGGCAGTTGCCTGCCCCGCCCGCCTGATCGTTCCAGGGTCTTCGACTACTAGAACTTCAGCTGTGCACCGACGTAGAAGCGGCGGCCGATCGGATCGTAGATATCCGCTGCGGTCGTCGTGCCGGTGATCGTGCCGTAGAACACGGAGTCCTCGAGCTTCGGCGGCTTGCGGTCGAACAGGTTGGTGACGCCGAAGAACACCTCCATCTGCCTGCTCTCCTCGCCGACGCGCGCGCGCAGCTGGACGTCGTGATAGATCCGCGCCTTGATCTCGTTATGCGCGGCGATCTCGGGCGCCAGGCCGATCGAGTCGGCATATTCGGCGAACTCGTCGCGAACGGTGTCGACCATCGGGCTGAGATACGTCGCGGTCCAGTTCACGCTGAACGGGCCGGCGCTGTAGCTGGCCGTCGCATTGACCTTGTCGCGGAAGACACCGCCGAATTCCAGGTTGCCCACGCCGCTGTTGACGGGAGCTGCCGGATCGGACTGCGACTTGTAGCTGATGGTGTGCGTGTAGAGCACGCTCAGGTCGAGCCGATCGTCGGTGATCAGGCCGAGTGCCCGCCCGTAGCGCAGGTTGACGTCGATGCCGCTCGTCTTGGTATCCGAGATGTTGATGTTCTGCGCGTTCACCGTGCGGATGTAGCCGGTGTTGTCGTAGCGGATGACGTTGTTGCAGAACTGCGGCTGGCTGGTGAGCAGGCACTGCTGGATCGACGTGGCGCGCGGCACGATGCCGATCGCGTTGTCCAGCTTGATGTTGAAGTAATCGACCGTCAGGCTGAACCCGCGGATCTGGTCCGGGGCGATCACTGCGCCGAGGGTGATGGTCTTCGCCTTCTCCTCGGTCAGGTTGCGATTGCCGCCATCGAAGCCGTTGATGCTCTGGATGTCGGCCAGCGTGTACTGGAACGTCCCGCCGTTGCGGACTGCCGCTGCGATCGCGGGGATCTGGCGGCAGGCATTGGCGTAGGTGCCGGTGGAGGCTGCGGTCACGCCGTCACAGGGATCCTGGACCGACGGGAAGGTTTCCGATGCGGACGAGAACAGCTCGCCGATGTTCGGGGCACGGTTTGCAACCGCGTAGTTGCCGCGGAAGCGAAGACCGCGGACCGGCGAATATTCGCCGCCTGCGTTCCAACTGAACACGGTGCCGATCGTCGAATAATCCGAGTAGCGCGCAGCACCCTGCAGGCTCAGCGAATTGACGAACGGCAGGTCCTTCAGCAGCGGAATGTCGATTTCGCCGAACGCTTCCTTCACGTTGAATTGGCCAACCGTATCCGGGGTCTGGTTACCCGAATTCAGGCCGGCGTTGGTCAGCGCGTCCCAGTTCTCGCTGCTCTTCTCGCGACGATATTCGCCGCCGAATGCAACCTTCACGTCACCGTAAGGCAGCGTGAAGAGCGAGCCGCTGAGGCTCGCATTCGCGACGAACTGCGTGTTCTTGATCGCGACCGAGCGAGGCAGGGCGGACTGAACATAGGCCGATGCCGCAGCGCTTGCCGTGTTGTAGCCGAACAGGTTGATCGGTGCGCAGCCCGCTGCGCGTGCGGCGGGGTCGCGGCAGACGATCGTGCCGGTCGCGTCGGTGACGGCATCGAGCGCGTTCGCGTACTTCGTGATGTCGATGTCTTGGCTGCGGGTGTTGTCCTTCAGCTGGCCATAGACGCCCGATACTTCATACTGCCACTTGGGGCTGATATCCCCGCGGAAGCCACCGGCGATGCGGAACGTGTCGCGGCTGTTCGTGTTGCTGCGGCTGAACACCTCGTTCTGGCGACGACGGAAGGCGATCGACGTGACGTCGTTCGATGCGATGCCGTCGCTGTTGCGCGCGATGATCTGCTGGCGGATCGACGCCGGGATGTAGGGATTGTCGATCGCATAGCCTGCACCGACATCGAGGCCGGAATCGAGCGCGAGCGCTTCGATCTGCGAGCTGGACTTGGTCTTGGCGTAGGTGCCCTCGAGGAACGCCGTCACGGCATCGCTGAACTTGTACTGCGCTGCACCCGCGGCGAGATACCGCTCGACCGGGGTCGAGATACGACGCACCGCATTACGGTTGAAACCATAGCCGGTCGGGAAGCCGGTGACGACCGAGTTGTCCGGGTTGAACGTGAACAGGTTGCTGGCGAAACCGCCCGCGTTGGTCGAGGCGCCGTTGGCGTTGGTGAACTGGAAGCGGCCCTGGGCAGGATACGAGCTGTACGACTGCGGTCCGCAACCGGCCGCCGAGCAATCCTGCGCCGAGATGGCGCGCTTGTTCGACAGCAGGCCGAGATCCTTTGAATAGGTCCCGTTCAGGATGATCGAACCCTGACCGTCGGAGCCGAACTTCGTGCCGCCGGTGATGCTGGCGGTGTAGTTCGGATTGTCGCCGCGGCTGGTCAGTCCATATTGTGCGCGGGCGGTGATGCCCTGCATGTCGGTCTTGAGCACATAGTTGACGACGCCCGCGATGGCGTCCGAGCCGTAGATCGCCGATGCGCCGCCGGTGACGACTTCGATGCGCTCGACGAAATCAGCCGGGATGTTGTTCACGTCGACGATCGACGTGCCGGCGACGCCTGGCACGAAGCGGCGGCCGTTGACCAGCACGAGCGTGCGGGAATCGCCGAGGTTGCGAAGGTTGATCGTCGCGACGCCGTTACCCGACGTCAGGAAGTTGCTGTTCGTGCGGCTCAGGCCGGGAATGCCGACCTGCGGCAGCTTCTGCAGCAGGTCCTGCGTATTGACGATGCCCTGCGACTGGATCTGCTGGCTGTCGACGACCGCTACCGGCGACGCCGATTCGAGATCGGGACGACGGATGCGCGAACCGGTGACGACGATCGAGTCGTCGGCGGTCGAAGCGCCTTGCGCCGGGGGACAACCCGGTCCGCGGGGATCTACGCTGCAATCCGTCTGGGTAGGCGCAACCTGCGCGGTCGCGGTGACCGGCATCGACAGCATTGTTGCCGTAAATGCGCTGGTCGCGAGAAGGACGGTTTTCAGAATCATGATGGCCCCTGTGAGATGCGCGTATGGCGCGCTATGTCCCGAATATGAACGGGGATGACATAAAGAGACAATCGTTAATGACGCCCTGTCGCACTCCGGCGTTCGAATGCTGCGGACCGTTACAAATTTGACACAATAGATTGCGTCGAGGCGATCCGATTGCACACGCTGCACATTATCGGTTTTGCGGCGACTTCCCCGTCGCGACCGACGCTCCTACAGTCGGCCGTATGATCTCGCCTCGCCGCATGCCCGTTTGATGTCACCTTCGCGATGACCGTAACCGCATCCTTTTGGAGCCTGTCGGCAGGGGCGGTGATCCTGCTGTTCCTGATGATCGGGGGATATCTTGCGTTTTTCGGCCTGCGGCTCCGTGCCGAGTCACGTCAGGCGCTGGAGAACAACGCACATCTGAACGCGATCCTCGACGGGGCGCCGGCGATCGTGACGGTGATCCGGTCGGGTGGGCGGATCGAGATGGCGCAGCGGATGGCGGACTGGCTCGGGCTCGACGCGCCGCCGCGGTCGATTGCGGAGCTTGCTGCCGGGGGGACGGGGCTCTCGGCGGACGATGCGGCGCGGTTGATTGCCGACGTCACCGCGGCGCAGCGATCGGGGCGCGCGTTCGTGCGCTCGGTGCGATTGCAGGGCTCGACGCGCGCGATCACGTTTCGCGGCGGGCGGGCGCCGGGCGAGATGGGGGCGACCGGTGCGGTGCTGCTTTGGGCGTTCGATGCGACCGACAGCGAGGCGGAGATCGCCCGGCTCAGTGCCGAAACCGCGCGGCTGGGCGAGGCGTATGAATCGCTGACCGGGCTGATCGAGGCTGCGCCGATGCCGATGTGGTACCGCGCGACCGACTTGCGGCTGGCCATGGTGAATACCGCCTATGTCGATGCGGTCGAGGGGCGCGATGCGGCCGACGTCGTGGCGCGGGGGCTGGAACTGGTCGAGGGATCGGGTCGCGGAGGACCGCTCGCCGGCGCGGCAGTCGCGCGCGAGCAGGGGCGGCCGCACCAGCAGGTCCTGCCCGCGACGATCGACGGTGCGCGGCGATCGTTGCAGATCTACGACGTGCCGTTGTCGAGCGGCGGGGTCGCCGGATTTGCGATCGACATCGAGGAACTGGAGCAGGCGCGGTCCGGCGCGAAGCGTTTTGCCGAGGCGCAGCGCGCGATGCTCGACCGGTTGTCGGCAGGCGTGGCGCAGTTCGGCGGCGATCGCTCGCTCGTGTTCTGCAACCAGCCGTTCCGCCGGATGTTCGCGATGCGCAGCGAATGGCTCGCCGACCGACCCGAGTTCGACCGGGTGCTGGAACGCATGCGCGAGGCGAACCGGCTGCCCGAAGTACGCGACTTTCCCAGCTGGAAGGCGGAACGGCGCGACTGGTTCATGCAGACCGGCTCGGCCCAGGGCGGCTCTGTCGGCGGGGGGGCGATGGAGGAGAATTGGCACCTTCGCGGCGGCACCCACCTTCGCGTCGTCGCGCAGCCGCTGCCCGATGGCGGCTTGCTGCTGATCTTCGAGGACCGCACCGAACAGGTCCAGCTCGCCAGCGCGCGCGACACGTTGCTGCGCGTGCGGACGGCGACGTTCGACAACCTGTTCGAGGCGCTCGGCGTGTTCGCGGCGGATGGCCGGCTGCAGCTCTGGAACAACCGGTTCCGCGCGCTCTGGGGGTTGGAAGAGGAGTTTCTCGCCTCGCACCCCCGCGTCGATGCGTTTGCCGAGGCGGCTGGGGCCAAGCTCGCGACGCCGGGGCGGTCCGTGCTGATCCCGGACCTCGTGCGGTCGGCGACCGTCGGTCGCCAGCAGCGTGGCGGGCGCGTGGCGTTCGCGGACGGGCGGCATTTCGAGTTTGCCGGCGTGCCGCTGCCCGACGGGAATGCGCTGTTCACGATGCTCGACATCACCGACAGCCGGCGCGCGGAGCAGGCGTTGCGCGACCGCGCAGACGCGCTCGAAGCGACCGACAAGGTGAAGACCGCGTTCGTCGCGAACATGAGCTACGAACTGCGCACGCCGCTGACCTCGATCAGCGGGTTCGCGGAGATGCTGCATGGCGGGTATGCGGGCGCGCTGACGCCGCAGGCCGAGGGGTATGTCGGGGCGATCCTCGAGTCCGTCGAGCGGCTGGGGTTGCTGGTCGACGACGTGCTCGACCTGACCCGGGCGGAGAGCGACCGTGCGGAGACCGACCGCAGCGATGTCGATCTCGCGGCCACCGTGCGCGCTGCGGCGGAAACGATCCTGCCGTCGGCCAAACGGCGCAAACTCGACTTCGCGATCGAGGTTGCGCGCTCGACGGGGCGCGTGAACGGGAATCCGAAGCGATTGAAGGAGGTCGTCGAGCACCTGCTGCGGCATGCGGTCGCGGCGACGCTGGATGGCGGGCGCGTGTTGCTGCACACCGATGGCAACGCGACGTCGGCGCGGATCGTGGTGTCGGACGACGGGGTAGGCATGGACGCGGAGGCGGTCGCGCACGCGTTCGACCGGTTTGCGGAGTCCAAGCCGATGGGGGACCGGGCGTTGGGATTGGGATTGCCGTTGGCCAAGCAGTTCGTCGAGGCGCATGGCGGGACGATCGAACTTGTCTCCGAACCGGGCGCCGGCACGCTGATCACCGTAGAATTGCCGCGGCGATGATGATTTTGAACCTACTCCCTCTCCCCTTCGGGGAGAGGGTTGGGGTGAGGGGCAGCCAAGCAGTGCTCTGCCCGGAACAGCCCCTCACCCAACCCTCTCCCCGGAGGGGAGAGGGCTCATGCGCGTGATCCTTCTACCCGATCCGCAAGCTACCGAAGCATTCGGGGCGCTGTTGGCAGATCGCGTCCAACCCGGCGACGTGATCACCCTCGAAGGTACGCTCGGTGCGGGCAAGACGAGCGTCGCGCGCGGGCTGCTCGCCGCACTCGGGCTCGCCGGCGAGGCACCATCGCCGAGCTTCGCGATCGTCCAGCCCTACGAGCCACCCGAAGTGCGCTTTCCCGTACTGCACGTCGACCTCTACCGCATCGACGACCCCGCCGAGATCGAGGAACTCGCGCTCGACGACGCGCGCTACGATTCGCTGCTCCTCGTCGAATGGCCGGAGCGCGCAGGCCCGGATTACTGGCCGGATGCGCTTCGGCTCAGCCTCACGATCGAGCCGGACGGCACGCGCGGCTTGACTATCGGCGTGCCGGAAGCTTGGAGGTCGCGATGGCCGACATGACCCCGCCGCCCGGCGCCGCCGCTTTTCTCGACGCTCATGGCTGGGGCGGGGCACAGATCCTCCCGGTCGCGGGCGACGCCTCGTTCCGGCGCTATTTCCGCGCGATCGATGGCGCCAAGGAGGGCGGCCGTCAGGCGATCCTGATGGACGCGCCGCCGCCACACGAGGATCCGCGGCCGTTCATCGCGGTCGCCGAATGGCTGGTCGAACGGGATTTCGCCGCGCCCGCCATTCTGGCGTGCGACCTCGACCAGGGGCTCGTGCTGATCGAGGATTTCGGCGACGATCGGCTGCGCGAGGCAGTCGATGCTTCACCGGAGCAGGAACTGTCGCTGTATGCGCCGGCGATCGACTTGCTGATCCGGTTACGCGGCCATCCGGCGGGGCCCGTTCCTCCCTACGACCGCGCAGTCCTGCGCCGCGAGGCGCGGCTGTTCGTCGAATGGTATTGCCCCGCGGTCGGGATCGAGCCCGATCTGCCAGGCTGGGACGCGGCGTGGGAGGCGGTGTTCGATCATGCGATCGCCGAGACGCCGGTCACGGTACTGCGCGATTATCATGCCGAAAACCTGATGCTGGTCGGACCGGCGCGGTCGCTCGGGCTACTAGATTTTCAGGACGCCTTGGCAGGGCATCCGGCCTATGATCTGGTGTCGCTGTTGCAGGATGCGCGGCGGACGGTCGATCCGACGGTCGAGGCCGCCATGCTGGAGCGATATCGCGCGGCGGCGGACGCGGGGCCAGAGACGGATGATGCCTTCATGAACGCGTATCACGTGCTCGGCGCGCAGCGGAATGCGAAGATCCTCGGCATCTTCACGCGGCTGTGGAAACGCGACGGCAAGCCGCATTACGCGACGATGTGCCCGCGCGTGTGGGCCTATCTGGAGCGCGATCTGGCGCAGCCGGTGATGGCGCCGGTCGCGGCATGGTTCGATGCCAACGTGCCGACGGCGTTGCGCGGCGATCCGCTGGCCCTGAGCGCGTGAGCCGCCAGCAGACGATCCGCCCCGTCCCGCGCGGAATCGTGCCGGAAACCGCGATGGTGATGGCGGCGGGCCTGGGCAAGCGGATGCGCCCGCTGACCGCGACGCGGCCGAAGCCGCTGGTGCAGGTCGCGGGCAAGCCGTTGATCGACCATGTGTTCGAACGGTTGCAGGCCGCGGGCATCAAGCGCGCGGTGGTCAACGTGCATTATCTCGCGGACACGCTGGAGGCGCACGTCACCGACCGGTTCGATGGGATCGACGTGGTGATCTCCGACGAGCGGAAAATGCTGATGGAGACGGGCGGCGGGCTCGTCCAGGCGCGGCATCTGCTCGGCGACGCACCGGTGCTGGTGGTCAACAGCGACAATCTGTGGATCGACGGGCCGGTCGACGCGATCAGGCTGCTGGCGTCGCGCTGGGACGACGCGAAGATGGACGCGCTGCTGCTGATGGTGCCGCTCGCGCGCGCCAACAATCACGGCGGCATGGGTGACTTCTATCTCGGCAGCGACGGGCGGATCGCGGGGCGGCGCAAGCCCGGCCGGGTCGCGCCGTTCGCCTATACCGGCATCCAGATCCTGCACCCGCGGCTGATCGCGGACTGGCCGGAGGGGCCATTCTCGACCAACCTGTTCTGGGACCGCGCGATCGCCGCCGGGCGCGCTTATGGTCAGGTCCACCAGGGCTTGTGGTTCGATGTCGGCACGCCCGCCGCGATCCCGAAGACCGAGGCGATGCTCGCGGATGCCTGATGTCGACGGCACGGCTCGCCCGACGCTGTACACGATCCCCGCGCATCGTGCGTTTGCGGATGCGCTGGTCGCCGGACTGACCCGGCGGGCGGGGCGCGATCCGCTGGCGCTCGCCCGCGCGCTGGTCGTGTTGCCGAACAACCGCGCGGTAAAGGCGGTGACTGAGGCGTTCGTGCGCGCGAGCGGCGGCGGGCTCGTGCTGCCGCGGCTGGTAGCGCTGGGCGATCCGGAGATGGGCGAGGCGGTCGGCGCCGCGCTCGATCCGGCGGACGATATCGATCCGCCGCTGCCTGCGGTGCCGCCGTATCAGCGGCGTATGATCCTCGCGCGGCTGGTGTCGGAAGAGCGGGCGCGCGAAGGGCATCCGGTCGATGCGGCGGAGGCGGTGCTGCTCGCGGGTGAACTCGCGCGGACGCTCGATCAGTTGCTGGTCGAGGAAGTGCCGCCGACAAGGTTGCGCGATATCGAGCTTGGACCCGAACTCACCGAGCATTGGCGTCGCGCGCTGGCGACGTTCGAGATCGTGCTGCAACGCTGGCCGGGCGAACTCGCGCGTTTGGAGCGGATCGACGCGGCGACGCGGCGCTCGGCGTTGCTCGACCGGCTCGCCCAGCGCTGGCGGAACACGCCGCCCGCGGGGATCGTCTGCGCGGCGGGCGTTACCGATTCCGCGCCCGCGGTCGCGCGTCTGCTCCGGTGCATTGCCGATATGCCGCAGGGGATGGTGGTGTTCGCCGGCCTCGACCTCGCGCTGCCGGACGAGGAATGGGACGCGCTCGGCCCGCATGATCCGCACCCGGTGACCGGGCTCACGCGTCGTTCGATCGAGACGCATCCACAGTTCGACGCGAAGTTGATGCTCCTGCGCATGGGCGTCGCCCGAGGCGAGGTGCAGACTTGGCGCGAAGGTGGTGGGCACGACGCCGACGCCGCGCGCGGCCGAGCGATCGCCAACGCGCTGGCGCCCGCGGATTTCACCGGCAAGTGGACACAGATCGCGGCGGAGGATCGCCGCTTAAAGGGCGTGACCGCCGCCGAACTCGCCACGCCCGCAGAGGAAGCGCAAGCGATCGCGCTCGTGTTGCGCGAGGCGCTGGAAGTGCCCGAGCGGACCGCCGCGCTGGTCACGCCGGACCGGGCCTTGGCACGGAGAGTGGCAGCACATCTCGGGCGCTGGGGCATCGGCATCGACGACAGCGCGGGACGGCCCCTGTCGATTCTGCCGCCGGGCACGTTGCTGCTCGCGCTGGCCGAAGCGGCGGCGCAGCGCTTCTCGCCGCTCGCGTTGCTGGCGTTGCTGAAGCATCCGCTGGTGCGCGCGGGCGAAAAGCCCTCCGAACGGCCGATACGTCTCGAATGGCTCGACGGCGCGCGCGCACTCGATCGCAGACTGCGCGGCCCGCGACCGGCAGCGGGGCTCGACGGGATCGCGGGGCATCTTGAGGAGCGCAAGGGCACGGCAGCGACATGGTGGGCCGACGTCCAGCCGTTGCTGACACCGCTGGCGAACGCGTTCGACCAGGGGCCGCAACCCTTGGCGTCGGTGCTCGCCTGCCTGCGCGAGACGGCGCAGACCTTGTGCGGCGACAATCTTTGGTCGGGCCTCGCCGGACGCTCGGCGGCCGAATTTCTGGCTGACCTTGAAGCTGAAGCGCCCGCGGGTCCACCGCGTATCGATCCGCGGGAGCTGCCACAATTGTTGCGCACGTTGCTCGACGAGGTCGCGGTGCGGCCGGCACCGGGCGGCCATCCCCGTCTCGCAATCTACGGCCTGATCGAGGCGCGGTTGCAGACCGCCGACGTCATGGTGCTGGGCGGGCTGAACGAAGGCGTGTGGCCGGGGCGACCTGCGCCCGATCCCTGGCTGGCGCCGCGCATCCGTATCGAGCTCGGCCTACCGGGTCTGGAGCGGCGTGTCGGCACGGCGGCGCATGATTTTGCGCAGGCGTTAGGCGCACCTCGCGCGGTCGTCACGCGAGCTCGGCGGGACGCGAAGTCACCCGCTTTAGCCTCGCGTCTCTGGTTGCGGTTGCAGGCGCTTGCAGGCGATAGGTTCGAGCGGGCTTCGGCGCTGGAAGGCTGGACCCGGGCGCTCGACGATCCGGGCGAGCATCTTCCCGCCGACCGTCCCGCGCCGTCGCCGCCAGCGCTGCTGCGTCCGAAGGCGATCTCCGTCACCGAGGTGGATCGCCTCAAGGCCGATCCCTACGCCTTCTACGCCCGCCGCGTACTCGGGCTGATGCCACTCGATCCGGTCGATGCCGATCCGAGCGCAGCATGGCGCGGGACGGCGGTGCACGACATCCTGGAGCAATGGTGGAAGCAGGATAACTGCACCGTCGACACACTGCGGACGCGCGCGAAGGCGATGCTCGATGACGAGCGGACGCACCCGATGATGCGCGCGTTGTGGCAGCCGCGGTTGCTCGAAGCGATCGACTGGATTGCCGGCGCCATAGTCGCGCAGGGCGAGGACGGCCGCACGGTCGCCAGCGCCGAGGGCAAGGGCAAGATCGAGATTGCCGGCGTGACCTTGTCGGGTCGCTACGACCGCATCGACAAGCTGCCCGACGGACGCCTCGCGGTGATCGACTACAAGACCGGCAAGCCCCCTTCGCCCACCGCCGTCCGCGCCGGTTACAGCCTCCAGCTTGGCCTGCTCGGACTGATCGCCGAGCGCGGCGGGTTCGCCGACGTCTCCGGCACCGCGGGCGCGTTCGAATATTGGTCGCTCGGCAAGAAGCGCGACGCGTTCGGCTATATCGAGAGCCCGGTCGATCCCGAGGGCAAGCGTGACAAGATCCCGACCGCCGAGTTCACCGCTATCGCCGCGCACAACTTCACCGAAGTCGTCGGCGAATGGCTGACCGGCAGCGCCGCGTTCACCGCCAAACTCGTCCCCGAATACGCCCCCTATGCCGAGTATGACCAGTTGATGCGACGCGACGAATGGTATGGCCGTGAGCGGTGATGCACTCGCCACGCTGCCTAGGCTGAGGGGCGCGCAGGCGGATGCGAGCAACCCCGCCTCGCACGTCTGGCTGTCCGCCTCGGCGGGCACGGGCAAGACGCAGGTGCTGGCAGCCCGCGTGTTCCGGCTGCTGTTGCGCGGTGTCGATCCCGGCGCGATCCTGTGCCTGACCTTCACCAAGGCGGGCGCGGCGGAGATGGCGCAGCGGATCAACGGGCGGCTCGCCGCATGGGTGCGCATGCCCGCGCCGGCGCTGGCGGCGGACCTGATCGCGCTGGGCGAGAGCCCGGTCCAAGCGTTGCAGGACCGCGCCCGCACCCTGTTCGCCAAGGTGCTCGACGCGCCGGGCGGGGGCCTGCGCATCCAGACCATCCACGGATTCTGCCAAGGACTACTCGCTGCGTTCCCCGTCGAGGCTGGGCTGACGCCAGGCTTCCGACCGCTGGAAGCGCGCGAGGAAGCCGGCCTGGCCCGCGAAGCGCTGGCGTCGATGCTGTCGGATGCCGAGCGCGAGGGACGCGAGCGCCCGGTCGAGATCGTCGGGCGGCTGTCGCTGCGGATGGGCGAGGGTGGGGCGGAGGCTTTTCTGCTCGCCTGTGCGCGTGCGCTCCCGGCGTTGGAGGCGTTGCCGGTCGGGATCCAGCCTTGGCTTCGGCGCGAACTCGGGCTTCCGTCCGGGGATATCGACGAGGCGACCGCGGAATGGTGCGATGCGCTCGACCTCAATGCGATCGCGCGCATTGCCGCGGCGAACCGCGCGTGGGGGACCGCAACCGGGCAGGCCGCGGCGGCGACCGTGCAACGCTGGCTCGACACCGAGGATCGCGCGGCGACCTTGGATGAGCTCGCCAGCGTCGTGCTGACCGGCACTGGCACGCAGCGCAAGGCGTCGAAGAAGCTGATCGATGCCGAGCCGGATTACGAGGTGCTTGCCCGCGATCTGGGCGAGGCGTGCACCGACGTACTGTCGATGGTCCAGCGCGCGACGTACTGCGACCTGCTCGCCGACGGGCTGGAAGTCGGGCGCGATTATGCGCGCGGCTATGCGCTGGCCAAGCGCCGCGCGGGGGCGGTTGATTTCGACGACCTGATCGCGACGACGGTGGCGCTGCTCGACCAGCCGGGGATCGGCGAATGGGTGCGCTACAAGCTCGACCAGGCGACCGAGCACCTGCTGATCGACGAGGCACAGGACACCAACGGCCACCAATGGCGGATCGTCCGCGCGCTGGCCGACGAGTTCTTCGTCGGCCGCGGCATTTATGCGCCGTCGACGCGGACGCTGTTTACGGTCGGCGATTACAAGCAGGCGATCTTCGGGTTCCAGGGCACCGATCCGCTCAACTTCCAGGCGGCCGAGCAGTATTTCGGCGGTCGTGCGAGCGAGGCGGAAGGCGACGATGGCTGGCCCGAGGAGGAGCGCGGGCTCCCATTGGCGCGACTGTCCCTCCGCCACTCGTTCCGGTCGACGCGGACCGTGCTGGAGTTCGTCGACGCGGCAATCGACGCGATCGGCGAGCCGGGGCTCGGGATCGCGGGCGAAGTCGAACAGCATGCCAGCGAGGTCGCCGGCCCCGGCACCGTGACCTTGTGGCCGCCGGTGTCGGCTGGCGGCAGCGAGGACGACGAAGAAGGCTGGGTCGACGACGCGGTGCGCAAACTCGCCAGCGATATCGCCCGCGCGGTGAAGGGCTGGCTCGCGCCCGAGACAGGCCTGATGCTGGAGAGCAAGGGGCGGCGGTTGCGGCCCGAGGACGTCATGATCCTGGTTAAGCGACGCGGAGATCTCGCCTCGCTGATCGTCGCGCGGCTGTATGCCGAGGGCGTGCCGGTGGCGGGCGTCGATCGCCTGCGGCTGAACGCGCCGCTCGCGGTGCAGGATCTGCTCGCGACGATCCGCTTCGTGTTGCAGCCCGAGGACGATCTCAGCGTCGCGGCGCTGCTCGTGTCGCCGCTGATCGGCTGGACGCAGGACGAGTTGATGGCCGCGGCACCGCGCGAGGCCGGGCCGTTGTGGCGCCACTTGCAACGCACGCAACCCGCGACACGGCTCGCCCCACTGCTGGCGATGTTGGCGCGCGCGGACATCGCCACGCCGTACCAGTTCCTGGAGGAACTGCTCTCGGGCCCGCTCGACGGTCGCCGCAAACTGATCCGCCGGCTGGGCACCGAGGCGCGCGATCCGATCGAGGAACTCCTCAATGCCGCGTTGACGTTCGAGAGCACGACGACGCCGTCGTTGCAGCGTTTCCTCGATTGGTTCGACCGCGGCGATGTCGAGATCGTCCGCGATCCGTCGGCGCCGCTCGATGCGGTCCGGGTGATGACCGCACACGGCGCGAAGGGGTTGCAGGCGCCTCTGGTGATTCTGGCGGATGCGACGGCGGACCCGTTGGCGGCGCCGCGCTCGATCCTGAAATGGGCGCCCGAGCCTGGGGCGGCGCCGATCCCGGTGTTCCGCCCACGGTCGAGCGAGCGTGGCGGGCCGCTGGATGCTGTCGTCTCAGCCGCCGAGCAGCGCGAACTGGAGGAGCATTGGCGGCTGTTCTACGTTGCGGCCACCCGCGCGGAAGAGCGGCTGGTGATCGCCGGTGCGCTCGGGCCTCGCGCCAAGGGGGTGCCGCCGGAGAACAGCTGGTACGCCGCGTCCGATCGAGCGCTGACGGCACTCGAGGTGCCGGGGGGTGAGGGCGCGCGGACGTTTGCCGGGGTCGAGCCTCAGCCTGCCGTGATCGCCAAGGCTTCGGCTTCGGTCGAGATTGCGGCCAATGCGCAGCTGCCGGCTTGGGCACACGAACCTGCACCGCAAGAAGCGCGTCCGGCTCGTCCGCTGTCACCGTCGGCGCTGGGTGACGACGCGGTGTCCGATCCACCGCCGACGCCAGCGATGCGTGTGGCAGCCGAGCGGGGGCGGCTGATCCACGCACTGTTCGAGCGGCTGCCGGCGGTTGCCGCCACCGACCGCGCGAAGGCCGCGGACCGCTGGCTGGCGAAAGCAGGCGGCGTCGACGATCCCGCAGCACGGTCCGAAATCGTGCAGAGCGTGGTCGCAGTGCTCGACGATCCGCGCTTTGCCGAGCTTTTCAGCGCGGATACGCTCGCCGAAGCACCGATTGCCGCGACCCTCGCGAACGGCATGGTCGTGTCGGGGACGGTCGATCGCCTGCTGATCGAGCCCGACCGCGTACGCGTCGTCGACTTCAAGACCGGGCGGCGCGCACCGCGCAGCGTCGACGACGTGCCGGAATACCATCTGAAGCAGATGGCGGCCTATGCCGAAGCCTTGAGCGTGATCTTTCCAGGGCGGTCGGTCGAGGCAGCCTTGCTGTACACGGCCGGTCCGCGTCTGATCGTGCTGAACGACGAGACGCTGGCCGCAAACAAGCCGCACTATCGTCCCACGGAGCAAAGCTAGCGCCCCGGTGGTTGAGCGCACACGCGAGCGACCTTAGATACGACTCAACCAAGGAGAATTCACGATGGCGACCAAGCAGATCACCGATGCCAGCTTCGATGCAGACGTACTGAACGCCGACGGCCCCGTGCTCGTCGATTTCTGGGCGGAATGGTGCGGCCCGTGCAAGATGATCGGGCCGTCGCTCGAGGAGATTTCGGAAGAACTCGGTGAGAAGGTGACGATTGCCAAGCTCAACATCGACGAGAACCCCGACGCGCCCGGCAAGTACGGCGTCCGGGGTATTCCGACGATGATCCTCTTCAAGGGCGGCGCACCGGCAGCGACCAAGGTCGGCGCGGAGCCCAAGGGCCGGCTGAAGGCTTGGCTCGAAGGCGAACTGGCCTAAGCTAAACTCCCTCCGTCACCCCAGCGAAAGCTGGGGTGACGGCATTAGCGGTATCAGCTTCGATAGTCGGCGTTGATCGAGATGTAGCCGTGCGTGAGGTCGCAGGTCCAAACGGTGGCTCGTCCTTCGCCCAGCGCCAGATCGACGCCGATTTCGATTTCGTGGCCCTTGAGGTGCGCAGCGACCGGAGCCTCGTCGTAGCCGCTCAGCGCCAAGCCACCTTCGGCAACCTGCGTATTCCCGAACCGGATCGACAGCGTGTCGCGATCGGCTGGTTCGCCGGCCTTGCCGACCGCCATGACCACGCGCCCCCAGTTGGCGTCCTCTCCAGCAATGGCGGTCTTCACCAGTGGCGAGTTGGCGATGCTCATCGCGATGCGGTGTGCGCTGCGGTCGCCGTCCGCGCCGGTCACCTGGATCTCGATCAGCTTCTGCGCGCCCTCGCCGTCGCGAACTACGAGCATGGCGAGTTGATGGCACAGGTCGGTCAGGGCAGCGCGGAAGGCGTCCGCCCCCACGCTGTCATCGTCCGCCAGCGCGACGTTACCAGCCTTGCCCGTCGCGAACGCCAGCACCGTGTCGCTGGTCGAGGTGTCGCTGTCGACCGTGATGCACGAGAAGCTCGGTGCGTTGGCCTTCGACAACGCGACTTGCAGGAACTCCGGCTCGACCGCGGCGTCGGTGAAGATGAAGCCGAGCATCGTCGCCATGTCCGGCGCGATCATCCCCGAGCCCTTGATGATCCCGACCAGCGTGACCGTGCAATCGCCGATCACCGCCGTCGTCACCGCGCCCTTGGTAAAGGTGTCGGTGGTCATGATCGTCGCGGCGGCGTCTTCCCAGCCGCACGGCGCGGCGGCGAACGCGGCGTCGAGCCCGGCCTCGGCCTTGTCGATCGGCAACGGCACGCCGATCACGCCCGTCGAGGACACGAACACGTCCGAAGGCTGGCACCCGAGATGCGCCGCCGTCCGCGCCGCGATCGCCTCGACCGCCGCACGCCCCCGCGAGCCGGTGAACGCGTTCGAGTTCCCAGCATTCACCACCAGCGCCCGCGCCTGACCAAGCGTCAGTGCCGCGCGGCACCATTCGACTTCGGGCGACGGGCATTTGCTCGTCGTCAGCACGCCCGCAACCACCGTCCCCGGATCGAGCGTCACGAACGTCAGATCGCACCGATCCCACGCCTTGTACTGTGCGCGCGTGACATGCAGCGTGACTCCGTCGATTGCCGGCGCGGCAGGAAAGGGCAGGGCGAGGGGGGATGTAGACGTCGACATGGTTGCGCCATAGGATGAAACCGGGCGGACGTCATGGGGGGAGCGATGAAGTTCGGGTTTGTAGCGGCGATCGTCTCGATGCTGGTGTCCGGCACAGCGTATGGCGGGGGCCAGGCCACCGCACCCGTACCGATCGACCCTGCGTCCTGGCTTTCGTACGACGATTATCCGGTGTCGGCCGTCAAAGTTGGGCAGCATGGCACGGTAAGCTACCGCGTATTCGTCGGCGATGATGGGGGCGTCATTTCCTGCATCGTGACCAAGTCGTCCGGCGTCCCGGCACTCGATAACCAGTCCTGCGCGTCCATCATGCAAAGGGCTCGGTTCATACCCGCGAAGGACAGAGCCGGCCGGGTTCGCTCGGGTGCGTATGATGGCAAGGTCACCTGGACGGTGCCTCAGGACGCAAGTGCGGGGATGCCGACGACCTCAATGCGGATAGTTTTTTCCGCGACACTCGATCGTGAAGGTGCGTTGGTGAACTGTCGCATGACGTTCGGTTCGCAAGACCAACCGCCGCCGATGGAGATTTGCCGATCGATGCGCGAAACGGCGACGCGCGTCGGGGTGGCGCATCGCCCGGATTCGCCTGACGGCGTATTTTTGGTGAGCGAATCGACGACGGAATTTACCGGGAAGCCGATCGCCGGGGTGGCCCCGCAGCCGCTGACCGAAATCGGACGGCGTACGGTCCGGTTTCACGTCGATGAGACGGGTCGAGCTACGGACTGTAGGGAAGAGAGATCCGGCGAATTGTTCAGCACTGCAAGGTCGCCCTGCGCCGAAGCCCCGCGGTACCGGACATTCGACGGCTCGCCGGTCGCGACCGACGGCGTTGTGACCGATCGATCGGGTTGGCGTCGTCGCCCAAGCCCGGATGGCGTTTAGCCGCAGCGGCCCTGTAACGCGCCACGTACCGCATGACGATGAGGTTTCGGTTGGACGAGCGCCATGACACTCCCTATGTCCGGCCCTGCATGAACCTGCTGCTGCTCCTTTCCGCCTTGCTCTCTGCGCTGACTGGTGCGGTGCCGGGCGTGCGTGGGCAGTCCGCGCAGGCCGTCGCGCAAGGCAGCGTCTGCTCGCAGTCGGTGGCAGCAACGCCGGCCAAGGTCTTGGTACGGCCTGTGTCTGGCCTTCCTACGCTTCCTCACATCGCCGTCGCAGACGTGCTGCGTACGATCGCTGTGGTGGCCTCCCCGCTATGGGCAGAGCGCCGCCGCGAATAGCGTCTTGGTGTGACCTTATCGTAACCTTTGGATCCGCGTGATCCGCTTCCGCGTGCGCCCCCCGTGTGCCGCCGCGTCTTAAATTCAGGAAATCAGCCCATGTTCGGTGGCCTCGCCAAATCCTTGTTCGGTTCGTCCAACGACCGCTACGTCAAGTCGCTCAACCCGATCCTCGCCAAGATCGCCTCGTTCGAACCGTCGCTCCAGGCGATGTCCGACGAGGAGCTCTCCGCGCAGACCGTCAAGTTCCGCGCGCGGCTCACAGAGGGCGAGAAGCTCGACGACCTGCTCCCCGAGGCGTTCGCGACCGTCCGTGAGGCCGCGCACCGTGTGCTTGGCCAGCGTCACTATGACGTGCAGATGGTCGGCGGCATCGTCCTCCACCGCGGCGAGATCGCCGAGATGCGCACGGGCGAGGGCAAGACGCTGGTCGCGACGCTCGCGACCTATCTCAACGCGCTCCCCGGCGACGGCGTCCACGTCGTCACCGTCAACGACTACCTCGCGGCGCGCGACGCCGAGTGGATGGGGCAGGTCTATACCTTCCTCGGCATGACGATCGGCGTCATCATCCCGAACCTGTCGGACGAGGAACGCCGCGCCGCGTACGCAGCCGACATCACCTACGGCACCAACAACGAGTTCGGGTTCGATTATCTCCGCGACAACATGAAGTACGAGCGCAGCGCGATGACGCAGCGCGCGTTCAACTTCGCGGTGGTCGACGAGGTCGATTCGGTGCTGATCGACGAAGCCCGCACGCCGCTGATCATCTCCGGCCCGACCGACGACAAGTCCGAGCTGTACATGCAGGTCGACGCGGTCGTGAAGCAGCTCGATCCGATCGATTACGACAAGGACGAGAAGCAGAAGACGATCATCCTCACCGAGGACGGCACCGAGAAGGTCGAGCGGATGCTCGAGGCGGCCGGGCTGCTCGAGGGGCAGAACCTGTACGACTTCGAGAACACGCAGGTCGTGCATCACCTCAACCAGGCACTGCGCGCGATCGTGATGTTCAAGTCGGACATCGACTACATAGTCAAGGACGGCAAGGTCATCATCATCGACGAGTTTACCGGTCGCATGATGGACGGTCGGCGCTGGTCGGACGGCCTCCATCAGGCGGTCGAGGCGAAGGAGGGCGTCCAGATCGAGCCCGAGAACCAGACGATGGCCTCGATCACGTTCCAGAATTACTTCCGCATGTACCCCAAGATCGGCGGCATGACCGGCACCGCGGCGACCGAGGCAGCCGAGTTCTACGACATCTACAAGATCAACGTCGTCAGCATCCCGACCAACGTCGAAGTGAAGCGCGTCGACGAGGAAGACGAGTTCTACAAGGACACCAAGGACAAGTTCGCGGCGATCGCCAAGAAGATCAAGCACCACGCGGACCTGGGCCAGCCGGTGCTGGTCGGCACCGTGTCGATCGAGAAGTCCGAGATGCTGAGCGAGTTCCTGGTCGGCGAGAACGTCGATCACAAGGTGCTCAACGCGCGCTTCCACGAGATGGAGGCGCACATCGTCGCGCAGGCGGGGCGCAAGTCCGCGGTGACGATCGCGACCAACATGGCGGGTCGCGGCACCGACATCAAACTCGGCGGCAACCTCGAATTCCGCATGCTCGACGAGCATCCCGAACTGGTCGAGGGCACGCCTGAGTATGACGAGGCGGCGGCGCGGATCACGATCGAGATCGAGGCGGAGAAGCAGGCGGTGCTTGCCGCGGGCGGGCTGTTCGTGCTCGGCACCGAGCGGCACGAGAGCCGGCGTATCGACAACCAGCTGCGCGGGCGTTCGGGGCGTCAGGGCGATCCGGGCCTGTCGCGCTTCTATCTGAGCCTCGACGACGATCTGCTGCGCATCTTCGGACCGGACACGCTGTTCGCCAAGATGATGCGCAACAACATCGAGGACGGCGAGGCGATCGGCAGCAAGTGGCTGTCGAAGGCGATCGAGACCGCGCAGAAGAAGGTCGAGGCGCGCAACTACGACATTCGCAAGCAGGTCGTCGAATATGACGACGTGATGAACGAGCAGCGCAAGGTGATCTACGAGCAGCGTGCGGACATCATGGATGCCGATACGGTCGGCGACGTGGTGACCGACATGCGCGCGGAGACGGTCAACGTGATCGTCGGCGATGCGTGCCCGCCCAACTCGTATCCCGAGCAGTGGGACGTCGCGGGCATGAAGACGCGGCTTGCCGAGGTGATGAACCTCGAGCCACAGATCGATGCATGGTTGCTGGAGGAGTCGGTCGACCCCGAGGTGATCGAGGAGCGCGTGCGCGCGATGGCGGACGAGGCGATCGCGCAGAAGTCGGCCGACCTTGACACGGAGACGTGGACGTCGGTCGAGAAGTCGATCCTGTTGCAGAATCTCGACCATCACTGGAAGGAGCATCTGGCGACGCTCGATGCGCTGCGTCAGGTCGTTCATCTGCGTGCGTACGCGCAGAAGACGCCGATCAACGAGTATAAGCAGGAGGCGTTCTCGCTGTTCCAGCGGATGCTCGAGACGATCCGCGAGGACGTGACCAAGACGATCGCGCATGCGCAGTTCCAGATGCAGGCGCCGGTCGGGCTGCCCGAGCTGCCGGACTTCATCACGACGCATTTTGACCCGTTCACGGGTGAGGATGATTCGAACGACTTCGATGCGGGCACGCGCGGTCACATCACCTCGACGATGCCGCCCTTGCAGATCCCTCAGCCGCAGGAGGCCGATATTGGCGAGGACCCGGCGAACTGGGAAGGTGTGGTCAGCCGCAATGCGCCTTGCCCTTGCGGTTCGGGGCGGAAGTACAAGCAGTGCCACGGGGCTGTTTGAGGGGCTGAGCTTACCAAGTGTTGCGACCCCGGCGGAGGCCGGGGCCCAATTGGTGAGGTCAAAGTAACGGGGCGCATCCGTCGTTAGCGGCGTCCCCCAATTGGGCCCCGGCCTTCGCCGGGGTGGTGAATAGGATGCGGGTGGCCCTCCGTTCTCCCGCGAAGGCGGGAGTCCAGGCTATCGGCGATGGTATATGCAATTCCTGGGCCCCCGCTTTCGCGGGGGAACAGTATCTGGAGCAACTCTCCCGATTGATCGTTAGGACCCCATGCGCCAAGCCACCACGATCCTAACCATCGACACCACCCGCCAAGGCCTCGTCGACGTCACCGACAAGATCGCCCGCTGGACCCGCGACCAACGCATATCGGAGGGCTTGCTGACGGTATTCTGCCGCCATACCTCCGCCTCACTCCTGATCCAGGAAAACGCCGCGCCCGAAGTCCGTACCGACCTCGAATCCTATTTTGCCCGGATCGCCCCCGAGTCGCATGACTATGAACACGACGACGAAGGCCCGGACGACATGCCCGCGCACCTCCGCACCGCGCTCACCCAAGTCCAACTCTCGATTCCGCTGATCGATGGCCGACTCGCGCTCGGCACGTGGCAGGGCATCTATCTTTTCGAACACCGCCGTCGCCCGCACCGCCGCACACTGGCGCTGCACGTCATCGGCGACTGACCCAGATCATGAAAAATGAGTCAGTATGGTGGCGCATTGGAGCGATACCGTTCATCAACCGTTCCACAACTGACGGCTAATAAGCGGCGTTTCGCCGCATTCGCCGCGAACGGAGACGACACCATGTTCAAGACACCGGGTCGCAAGGTCGCACTCGCAGCGCTCGCAACGGGCGCGCTGCTGCTGGCCGGATGCGCGACCGAGACCACCTATCGGCCCGCAACGGGGCAGGGGTTCAGCCGCACCGGCTACAGCGACCGTCAGGTCGAGCCGGGCCGCTTCCTCGTCAGCTTCGCCGGCAACAGCGTGACGTCGCGCGATACGGTCGAGCGTTACCTGTTCTTCCGTGCCGCCGAACTGACGTTGCAGAACGGCTATGACTATTACCTGATGGCCGACCGCGACACCAACCTCCAGTCGCGGACCTACTCGACGCCGGGCCTGGGTGGCGGGTTTGGCTATGGCGGCTTCGGCGGCTATTGGGGTCCGTCGTGGCGCTATTACGGCCGCGGTTTCGGCTGGCGCAACTGGAGCCCCTATGGCGGCTTCGGTGGTGGTTTCGGCGGCGGCTATGGCGGTTTCGGTGGTGGCCCATGGGGCA
The DNA here is from genome assembly GCF_900115295.1 of Sphingomonas sp. OK281. Lineage (GTDB taxonomy): Bacteria > Pseudomonadota > Alphaproteobacteria > Sphingomonadales > Sphingomonadaceae > Sphingomonas. Next base: position 724,538 of record NZ_FOVZ01000001.1, read on the forward strand.
ACGACTTCGATATCCGTACGATCGATCGGTATGAGGCGACCGCGGAGATCGTGATGCGCAAGGGTCCGATCCCGCGCGACAACATCCGCGCGTTTGACGCACGCAAGGTTGTGGACAGCATCGGGCCGAGCGTCGTGCTGCCGAAGTAAGCTGTCGATTTCGAGATGCCAAAAAGGCCGGGCTACCCGAGGGTAGTCCGGCCTTTTTGTTACGCTGCTCCTTCTCCCCTTCGGGGAGAGGGCTGGGGTGAGGGGCTGTTGCAGAGGGCAGCGCTCGCGGCGCCCCTCACCCAACCCTCTCCCCGGAGGGGAGAGGGCTAACAAGAACTTACCCCGCGGCCTTCGCCAGACCTTTCGACAGCTGCAGCGCGCCGTGCAGCCGCGCTTTCGGATCGCCCCAGGCCCGCTGTAGCACCAGCTTGCTGTCCGGCCGCAAGCGCGCGACGCCGTTCAGCCGCTCGACATACGCCAGCAGCTTGTCGATGTTCGGCGGCTTGTCGTCGTGGAACGACACCAGCACGCCCTTCGGACCGACGTCGATCTTCGACACGCACGCGCGTTTCGCGTTCAGCTTGATCTCGATGACCTTGATGAGGTTCTCGGTGGCATCCGGCAGCGGGCCGAAGCGGTCGATCATCTCGGCGGCGAACGCCTCAATCTCCTGGCCCTCGTCGAGATCGTTGAGGCGACGATACAGCCCCATCCGCAGGTCGAGATCGGGCACGTAATCCTCGGGAATGAGGATCGGCGCATCGACCGTGATCTGCGGCGAGAAATCGCGCGGCCGCGACGAGGTCATGCCGCCGGCCTTGGCATCCATGATAGCCTCCTCCAGCATCGCCTGATAGAGCTCGAAGCCGACCTCCTTGATATGCCCGGTCTGCTCGTCGCCGAGCATGTTGCCCGCGCCGCGGATATCGAGATCGTGGCTCGCCAGCTGGAAGCCAGCCCCCAGCGAATCGAGATCGGACAGCACCTTGAGGCGCTTCTCGGCCGTCACCGTCATCTGCCGCTCGGGCGGCGTCACCAGATACGCGTAGGCGCGCGTCTTCGACCGGCCGACGCGCCCACGCAACTGGTACAATTGCGCGAGGCCGAAGCGGTCGGCCCGGTGGACGATCATCGTGTTGGCGGAGGCGATGTCGATCCCGCTCTCGATGATCGTGGTAGAGACGAGCACCTCGAACTTCTTGTCGTAGAACGCCGACATGCGCTCCTCGACTTCGGTCGGCGACATCTGGCCGTGCGCGACGACGAAGCGGATCTCGGGTACCTGTTCGCGCAGGAAGTCCTCGATCTCGGGCAAATCCGCGACCCGCGGCGTGACGACGAAACTCTGCCCGCCGCGGTAATGCTCGCGGAGCAATGCCTCGCGCAGCACGACCGGGTCGAACGGCATGATGTACGTCCGCACCGCGAGGCGATCGACCGGCGGCGTCTGGATCACCGACAGTTCGCGAATCCCCGACATCGCCATCTGCAACGTGCGCGGGATCGGCGTCGCGGTCAGCGTCAACATGTGGACGTCCGCCCGCAGCGCCTTCAGCCGCTCCTTGTGCGTGACGCCGAACCGCTGCTCCTCGTCGACCACCACCAGCCCGAGCCGCTTGAAGTCGATATTCTTCGCCAGCAGCGCATGCGTGCCGATGACGACGTCGATCGTGCCGTTCGCCAGCCCCTCCTTGGTCGCTTTCGCCTCGCTCGCGGTGACGAGCCGCGACAGCCGGCCCATGTTCATCGGGAAGCCTTCGAAGCGGGCGACGAAGTTGTTGTAATGCTGGCGCGCGAGCAGTGTCGTCGGGCAGACGATCGCGACCTGCTTGCCGCCCATCGCCGCGACGAATGCGGCGCGCAGCGCAACCTCGGTCTTGCCGAAGCCGACGTCGCCGACCACTAGCCGGTCCATCGGTTTGCCTGCCGCGAGATCGCCGAGCACGTCCTCGATCGCGCGGTCCTGGTCCTCGGTTTCCTCGTACGGGAAGCGATCGACGAAGCTCGGATAGCCGCTCGCATCGGGTTCGAGCACGTCGCCCGGATGCAGCGCGCGTTCGGCGGCGGTCGCGATGAGTTCGCCGGCGATCTCGCGGATCCGCTCCTTCATCTTCGACTTACGGCGCTGCCAGCCTTCGCCGCCGAGACGGTCGAGCGTCGCGCCTTCCTCCGACGAACCGTAGCGCGAGAGGACGTCGATGTTCTCGACCGGCACGTACAGCTTGTCGCCGCCGGCATAGCTCAGCGCGACACAATCGTGCGGGCTCTGGCCGACCGGGATCGAGGTCAGGCCTTCGTACCGGCCGATGCCGTGCTCGGTGTGAACGACCAGATCGCCCGGCGTCAGCGTCGCGAGTTCGGCGAGGAACGCATCAGCGGATTTCTTGCGCTTCTTGCGGTGGACGAGGCGGTCGCCGAGCATGTCCTGCTCGGTGAGCACCGCGATCCCCGGCGCGGTGAAGCCGTGATCGAGCGGCAGGACGATCAGCGCGACGCCGAAGCTTTTGGCGGCGTCGGCGATGCCGAGCGCGTCCTGCCAGGTCTCGGCGTGCTTGCCGCCTTTCATGCCGTGGTCGGCAAGCAGGCTCCCCAGGCGTTCGCGTGCGCCGATCGAGTAGCTCGCGAGGATCGGTTTCCGCCCCTGTTTCCGGAGCTTCTCGACGTGGTCGGCGACGGCTTCGTAGATGTTCGTTTGCGCGGCGCGCTCGGGTCCGAAATCGCGTGGGCCGTCGACGTCGAAGTCGAGCACGGTGTCGCTTGGCGGTTCGTGGAACGGCGAGGTGATGTGCGCCGCGAACGCCTCGACGCCGCCGGACCATTCCTGCGCGTCGAGATAGAGCGCCTTGGCGGGCATCGGCCGATAGCTGCCGGGCTGGGCGGCTTCGGCGCGCTTGCGGTTCTCGTAATAGTCGGCGATCGATTCGAGCCGGCTCTCGACCGCCGCAGCGACGCCGTTGTCGCGGACTACCACGTCGTCGGCGCCGAGATGGTCGAACAGCGTCGCCATCTTCTCCTCGAACAGCGGCAGCCAATGCTCCATGCCCGCGGTGCGGCGGCCTTCGGAGATCGCCTGGTACATCGGATCGCCGGTCGCGGTCGCGCCGAACGCGTCGCGGTAGCGGGTGCGGAAACGTTTGATCGAGTCTTCGTCGAGCAAAGCTTCGGAGGCGGGGAGCAGGACGAAGCCGTCGATCCGGCCGGTGGTGCGCTGGTCCGCCGCGTCGAACGTGCGAACGCTCTCGATCTCGTCGCCGAAGAAATCTAGGCGCAGTGCGTGGTCTTCGCCCGACGGGTAGAGATCGACGATCCCGCCGCGCACCGCATACTCGCCCTGGTCGTGGACGGTATCGGTGCGGACATAGCCGTTCGCCTGGAGCAGCATGGCGAGCTTGTCGCGGCCGATCCGTTCGCCGGGCGCAAGCCGCGCGACGAGTTGGCGGATGCGGAACGGGGTGAGGACGCGCTGCGTCGCGGCGTTGGCGGTGGTCAGCAGGAGCTGCGGACCCTTGGGCTTGCCCTGGAGTCGTTGCAGCGCGGCGACGCGCTCGGCCATGATGCGGAGCGTCGGCGAGGCGCGGTCGTAGGGGAGGCAGTCCCAGGCCGGGAAGCTCAGCACTTCGAGATCGGGCGCGAAATACGCCGCGGTCGAGGCGACCGCGCGCATCGCCGCATCGTCCGGCGCGATGAACACTGCGCGGGTCTTCGCGGCACGCGCGAGGTCGGCGAGCAGCGAGGGCTGGAAGCCGGACGGTACGCCCGAGAGAATCAGTGGGCTCGTCGCGGAAAGGATCGTCTTGAGGTCTGGCATTCGAACTCCCCCCTCCCTGGAAGGGAGGGGCTGGGGGTGGGTTGGTATGGGGCGCGTGTCACGACCGCCAAGCGGCCGACCCACCCCCAACCCCTCCCTTCCAGGGAGGGGCGCAGAAGATTACTTCACGACCGTCACGTAGTTGATGTCGCGCATCGCCTGCATCATCGGGCCGTCCCACTGGGGCGGGCACGGAATCGAGCCGATCGCCCATCCCATGATGTCGACGTCCTGTTCCTCCAAGAGCGCCTCGAACCAGTCGAGCTCTTCCGGCGTCCACGTCCGGCCGTAGGTGGCGAAGAAGCCGCCGATCATCATGTCGGCTTCGCGGGTGCCGCGGTGCGAGCTGCGGAAGCCCAGGCGCTTGAGGCGGGTCTCGTGGTCCATCGTATCTCCAAACACGAAGAGCCGGCGACCCGCTGGCGGCGGGCGTCGGCTAGGCTATAGAGGCCAGATAGTCATGCGACCCGAAATCCTCAATCCGCTGTTCGCCGAAACCCTCGTTCTGAAAGGGGTGGGGCCTGCGCTTGCCAAGCCGCTCGACCGGCTCGGGCTCGCGCGCGTGGTCGACGTCGCCTTCCATCTGCCGACCGGCTACGTCGATCGCCTGCCGCGCACCGAGCTGATGTCGAGCGATGCGGGGCGTATCATCACGATCACGCTGACTCCGCGCGATTACAGGATCAGTGCGGGGCGGGGGCCTACGCGGGTTCAGGCAACCGACGAGCTTGGCAATTACGTCAGCTTGGTCTTCTTCGGCGGGAGTTCCGGCTGGGCGAAGAAGCTGCTGCCGATCGGCGAAGCCAAGCGGATCTCGGGCCGGCTCGACGAATACGGCCAGGAATTGCAGATCGTCCATCCCGACATCGTCGAACCTGACGAGGAGTTGCGCGAGCGTGAGCCGATCTATCCGCTGTCGGAAGGCCTCACCTCGCGGCGACTGGCGGCACTGACCACGCAGGCGGTCGCGCGCGCGCCGGACCTGCCCGAGTGGATCGAGCCGGGGCTGAAGGCGAAACGGGAATGGCCGGGCTGGCACGAGTCGCTGGAGCGCATCCACGCCGACCCATCGGACGCGAAGGCGCGCGAACGGCTTGCCTATGACGAGGTGTTCGCGAACCAGTTGGCGATGACGATCGTCCGCGCGGATACCCGCAAGCGTCGGGGCCGCGCGTTGCAAGGCGACGGGCGGCTGCGCGACCTGCTGAAGCTCCCCTACACGCTGACCGGCGCGCAATCGCGGACGGTCGGCGAGATCGAGGGCGATCTCGCGCAGACCGCGCCGATGCTACGGCTGCTGCAGGGCGATGTCGGCTCGGGCAAGACGCTGGTCGCGGCGATGGCGATGCTGATCGCGGTCGAGGCCGGCGCGCAGGCGGCGATGCTCGCGCCGACCGAGATCCTCGCGCGCCAGCATTACGAGACGCTGCGGAAAACGCTCGCCGGCCTGCCGATCGAGATCGGCGTGCTGACTGGTCGCGACAAGGGCCGCGTGCGGGAGGCGACGCTGATGGCGCTGGCGAGTGGCGAGATCGACATCCTCGTCGGCACGCACGCGATCTTCCAGGATGCGGTCGGGTACAAGGACCTCGGCCTCGTCGTGGTCGACGAGCAGCACCGCTTCGGCGTCGCGCAACGGATGACGTTGCAGGCCAAGGGTGTCGCACCGCCGCACCTGCTGGCGATGACCGCGACGCCGATCCCGCGCACGCTGACGCTCGCGCAATATGGCGAGATGGATGTAAGCCGCCTAGACGAAATGCCGCCGGGCCGCCAGCCGATCGAGACGCGCGTGATCTCCGAGGACCGGCTCGACGACGTGGTCAACGCGCTGGGGCGCCACCTTGCGGATGGCGGGCAGGCATACTGGGTGTGCCCACTGGTCGAGGAGAGCGAGAAGAGCGACCTTGCCGCCGCCGAGATGCGCGCGGAAGTGCTACGCGCGCGGTTCGGGGACAAGGTCGCGCTCGTCCACGGCCGCATGAAGCCCGCGGAAAAGGACGCGGTGATGGCCGAGTTCTCCGCCGCGCGCACCTCGGTCCTCGTCGCGACGACGGTGATCGAGGTCGGCGTCGACGTCCCCAACGCGACGCTGATCGTGATCGAGCACGCCGACCGCTTCGGCCTCGCCCAACTCCACCAGCTCCGCGGGCGGGTAGGGCGCGGCACCGGGCGATCGATCTGCCTGCTGATGCGCGGATCGTCGCTCAGCGAGACATCGCGCGCGCGCCTTGCCCTGATGCGCGAGACTAACGACGGCTTCCGCATCGCCGAGGAGGACCTCCGCCTCCGTGGCGCGGGCGAACTGCTCGGCACGAAACAATCGGGCGAGATGGCGTTCCGGCTCGCGACTCCGGACATGATGGCCGACCTGTTGCAATGCGCGCACGATGACGCGCGGCTACTGATCGATCGCGACGGTGGGTTGGAAGGGCCGAGAGGGCAGGCGGCGCGCACCGCGCTCTATCTGTTCGACCGCGACGCCGGCGTGGCGCTGCTCCGCTCGGGTTGACCTTCGCAAGGCGAGCGGTCACGGACCCGACATGGCCGCCTTGTTCCCGATCATCGTCGTACTTCTCGCCGGCATCGGCCTCGCGATCCAGCCGCCCACCAACGCCGCGCTGGTCAAGGCGTCCGGGTCGCTCTGGCTCGGATCGCTCGTGTCGTTTGCCGTGGGTACGATCGTGCTGTTCGGCGTGTGGGCGGCGACCGACCGGACGATGCCGGCGGCCTTGAAAGGCGCGCCGGGCTGGGCATGGCTTGGTGGCCTGTACGGCGCGTGTTTCGTTGCTGCGCTAGCCTATGCAACGCCGCGACTGGGGCTCGCGTCGGCCCTTACGCTTGCGGTCGCGAGCCAACTCGTCACGGCGCTGATCCTCGATCGGTTCGGGCTGCTCGGGCTCAGCCAGCAGCCGATCAGCATGGCGCGGCTTGCCGGCGTCGCGCTGGTGATCGGCGGCGTGGTGCTGGTCCGCGCCGGCTAACGCCTCAGGCGTGGCGGATCATGACCGAAAGCATCCCGTAATAGTCCGAAAGCGGCAAAACCTGCCGCAGCTCGCATCCGATCCGCCCGCCGAGCGACCAGCGTACGACCGCATCGACGTCGCCGACGATCGGCAACTGGATACGGAGCGAATCGCCCGCTTTGGGACTGCCCTCGCACCGCGCCATCAGTCCGCTGGCGGACATGTTGACCAGCACCAGTTTCATGGCGTGCCCCGCCGCGTCGACGGCACGCGTGCCATGCATCACCTCGTCGCGCGGCGCACCGCGGACATCCTGAACGGCCATTGCATAACTCGGCATCGATCGTTCCTCCGTCATCAATACCGCATCAACCTAGGGTGCACGCAGTGAACCCGATCGGAACGGTCATGCTTAACGGCGTGTACTTCGAAACGAGAATGCGTCTATTACGAAGGGGTTAGCATCCCATGTCGTTTCTTTCCGAGGCTCAGGCGCACGGGTGATGCGACATCGATGCTGGTCGTCGGTTCGCGCACCGGTTCGCCGTCAACCCGCACCGCGCCCTCGGCGATTTTCCGCCGCGCTTCGCCGTTGGAGGCGACGAAGCCGAGTGCGACGAGCGCCTCGACGATACCGATCGTGCCGCTCGAGACAGCAAAGCTCGGCAACGAGTCACCCGACGCGCCTTCCTCGAACGTCTTCCGCGCAGTCTCGGCGGCCTGTTCGGCAGCATCGCGACCGCGGCACATCGCGGTCGCTTCGTTGGCGAGCACGATTTTGGCAGCGTTGATCTCCGCGCCTTCGAGCGCCTCGAGACGCGCGATCTCGTCGAGCGGGAGGTCGGTGAACAGCTTCAGGAAGCGGCCGACGTCGCGATCGTCGGTGTTGCGCCAGAACTGCCAGTAATCGAAGTGCGGCAGCTGATCCTCGTGCAACCAGACCGCGCCCGACATCGTCTTGCCCATCTTGCCGCCGTCCGCCGTGGTGATCAGCGGGGTGGTGACGCCGTAGACTTCGGTCGAGTCCATCCGACGCGCGAGTTCGATGCCGTTGACGATGTTGCCCCACTGGTCCGAGCCGCCCATCTGCAACCGGCATTCGGCGCGGCGCGACAGTTCGAGGAAGTCGTACGCCTGCAGGATCATGTAGTTGAATTCGAGGAAGCTCAGCGACTGTTCGCGGTCGAGCCGGAGCTTGACCGAGTCGAAGGCAAGCATCCGGTTGACCGAGAAATGCTGGCCAACGTCGCGCAGGAACGGGATGTATTCGAGCGCGTCGAGCCACTCGGCATTGTCGAGCATCACCGCGTCGGTGGGCCCGTCGCCGAAGGTCAGGAAGCGTTCGAAGATGCGACGGATCGACGCGACGTTGGCCTTGATCCCGTCCTCGCCGAGCAGCTTGCGCGCTTCGTCCTTGAAGCTCGGGTCGCCGATCTTGCCGGTGCCGCCGCCCATCAGGACGATCGGCTTGTGCCCGGTCTGCTGGAGCCGGCGGAGCAGCATGATCTGGACGAGGCTGCCGACATGCAGCGACGGTGCGGTCGGATCGAAGCCGATATAGCCGGGCACCACCTGTTTGCCGGCGAGCGCATCGAGCGCGGCCGCATCGGTCATCTGGTGGACATAGCCGCGCGAGGTCAGCGTGGTGAGCAGGTCGGACTGGTAGGTCATGGTGCGTCTCGTTCCCCTTCCGCTTGCGGGAGGGGTTAGGGGAAGGGCTTCTTCGCCCCCATGCCCTCCCCCGACCCCTCCCGCAAGCGGGAGGGGAGAATCACGTTCGCGGCAACTGCGACGTTGGATCTACGGGCGTCCGCCCTTTGCGCAGTTCGAAGTGCAGTTCGGGACGATCCGCAAACCCGGTATCCCCCGACAGCGCGATCGTCTGGCCTCGCTTGACGCTCTGCCCGCGTTGCACGAGCAGCTTCGACGCGTGGCCGTAGACGCTCGTCCAGCCGCCGCCGTGCTTGATGATGACCAGCCCGCCGAGCGCGGCGATGCCGTCGCCGACATACGCGACGACGCCATCCGCGGCCGCGTGGATAGGGGTCGAGACCGGTACCGCGATCTTGATGCCGTCATTGCGCTCGCCGCTCGCGCCGTGTCCGAAGCGTTTCACGACCTTGCCGTCGACTGGCCAGAGAAACCCGCCGCTTGCGAGACGCGCCGGCGCAGTCACGACGGCGTTCGACGGCAGCACCCGGCGCGGCGTCGCGATCGGTCTCGCCGGCGCCTGATTGCTGGCGAGTGCAGGCTCGCCGCCGGTGAGGATGTCGTCGATGTCGAGCGTGAAGGCGCGCGCGCGTTCGGAAGCACTGGCAGTGCCGCCGCTGGCGTCGCCAGGGATCTGGATACGCTGGTCGGCGCGCAGCACGTACGGTTCGACGAGCGCGTTCGCCGTGACGATCCGCGACCATTCGACGCCGTACGCGCGCGCGATCGCGATGCCGGTCTCGCCGCGGCGGACCTGGTGATAGCGCCCGCCGGGAATCTGCAACCGCTGGCCGGCCCGGATCGAATAGGGCGAGTCGAGGTTGTTTGCGCGCGCGATAGCCTCGAGGCCCGCACCGCTGCGATCCGCCACCCGGCTCAGCGTATCGCCGGGCCGCACGACATAGGTCGTGTCGGGGATCGTCGTCGCATCGGCATTGACCGGCCGCGCCTCCCAGGCGGGGCGCGGGGCGGGCAGGGTGGTGACCTCGCCGGTATCGCGTCCCGGAATATCCTGCGGCGGCCTATCCTCGCGCGCCCTGTCCTCGCGCGGCGTATCCTCAAGTGTGCGTGGCGGATCGTCGCGGCGGGGCGGCGGATCTCGGTACGGGCGCGGTGGCGCATTGCCGTAGCCGGCGGGACGATCGACGTGCGGAATGCACGCGGTCAGCGCGAGCGTCGCCAGCGAAACCAGGACGCCCGCACGCCGCATCAACGATAGGCTTTCGCGAGCATATCCATCGATTCGAAGTGCGTCAGGTCGAGGTGCAGCGGCGTGACCGATACATATCCGGCCGCCGTCGCTTCGAGGTCGGTCGCGTGCGCTGGGGTCTCGACGGTCCGGCCAAGCGCGAACCAGTGATACTCGTAGCCGCGGGGATCAGTGTTGCTGACGATCTGCAACCGGCCATAGTCGCGCAAGCCCTGACCGACGACGCGCACGCCCTTCACCGCATCGGCCGGGCCGGCGGGGAAGTTGACGTTGACCAACGTCCGCGGGGCGAGCGGCGCGTCGACCAGCGGTCGCAGCACGCGCTCGCCCCAGGCGGCGGCGGCCTCGAACGGCACGCTGTCGCCCATGCCCTCGCGGCTGTAGATCTGGCTCAGCGCGATCGACCGGATGCCGCCCAGCGCACCCTCCATCGCCGCCGAGACGGTGCCTGAGTAGGTCACGTCCTCGGCAAGGTTCGCACCGCGGTTGACGCCGGACAGGATCAGGTCGGGCGGGCAGTCCTTCATGATCTTGGCCAGCGCCATCATCACCGCGTCGGTCGGCGTGCCCGCGACGGCATATCGCTTCTCGCCGTGCTTTCGCACCCGGATGGGCCGTGAGAGCGTCAGCGAATGCCCCGCGCCCGACTGTTCGTCGGCGGGCGCCACAACCCAGATGTCGTCGGACAGCGTCCTGGCGATCGTCTCCAGTATTTTGAGGCCGGGCGCGTGATAGCCGTCGTCGTTGGTGAGCAGGATCCGCATCAGCGCTTCGGCTCCAATATGGTCAGCCCGCCGAGGTACGGCTGGAGCACCGTCGGTACCGCGACCGATCCGTCCTCCTGCTGGTAATTCTCCAGCACCGCGACCAGCGTCCTCCCGACCGCGAGTGCCGAGCCGTTGAGCGTGTGGACGAACCGCGTGCCCTTCTCGCCTTCGGGCCGATAGCGCGCGTTCATGCGGCGCGCCTGGAAATCGGTGCAGGTCGAGACGCTGCTGATCTCACGATAGCGCGCCTGGCCCGGCAGCCAGACTTCGAGATCGTAGGTGCGTGCCGCGGTGAAGCCCATATCGCCCGTGCATAGGAGCATCCGCCTGAACGGTAGCTGCAACGCGTCGAGTACGCCTTCCGCGCACGCCGTCATGCGCTCATGCTCGGCCTCGGACATGTCGGGGGTGACGATCGAGACCATCTCGACCTTGTCGAACTGATGTTGGCGAATGTAGCCGCGCGTGTCGCGGCCGGCGGCCCCCGCCTCGGAGCGGAAGCACGGTGTCAGCGCGGTAAAGCGCAGCGGCAGTTCGGCCTCACTGAGGATCTGTTCGCGGACGATGTTGGTAAGGCTCACCTCGGCGGTCGGGATCAGCCAGCGGCCGTCGGTAGTGCGGAACAGGTCCTCCGAGAACTTGGGGAGTTGGCCGGTACCGAATACGGCCTCGTCGCGGACGAGAAGCGGCGGCGAGACCTGCTCGAAGCCAGCGTCGGCGACGTGATCGAGCATGAACTGGCCAAGCGCTCGTTGCAGCTTGGCGGCAGGTCCGCGGACGAGCGTGAAGCGCGCGCCCGACATCGCCGCGCCGGTCTCGAAATCGAGGCCGATCGCAGGACCGATCGCGTCATGCTCGCGCGCCGCGAAGGCGAACGTCGTTGGCGTGCCACGCGTGTGGACGAGCGCGTTGTCGTCCTCGCCACCGCCTTCCGGCACATCGGCAGCGGGAAGGTTGGGGATCGCGGCCAGCATGGCTTGAAGTTCGCCACCCAGCCGGGCTTCCTCCGCCTCCAGCGCGGGCAGCGCTTCCTTCAGGGTCGCAACCTCGGTCATCAGCGCCTGCGCCTTGGCTTCGTCCTTCTGCGCCTTGGCCTGGCCGATCGCCTTCGACAGTTCGTTGCGGCGGGTCTGCGCGGTCTGCGAGTCCGCGATCGTCGCGCGGCGCTGCTCGTCGAGCGTTACCAGCGAGGCGGACTGCGGTGCGACCCCCCGCTTGGCGAGGGCGGCGTCGAAGGCGGCGGGATCGTCGCGGATCAGGCGTATGTCGTGCATGGCTGGGCTATGCCGAGGGCGAGGGGCGTGCGCAAGGCGGCGCAACCTCCCCGGCAGGCGGCGCGTTCATCCCGCATACGCATAGCGAAAAGGAGAGACCCGCATGCATCTTCCCCACAACTCCGTCGTGCTCGTCGCGGACGGCCGGAAAATGCTGTTCCTGCGCAACGAGGGCGATGCCGAGTTCCCCAATCTCGTCGTCGAAAACGCGCAGGAGCAGGACAATCCGGCGACGCGCGACCAGGCGACCGATTCAGCAGGACGCGCCTCGTCGCCGCAAGGTGGTGTGCAGAGCTCTGTAGAGCCGACCGACTTCCACCAGATCGAGGAAGATCGCTTCGTCGCCGACGCCGCCGACTTCCTGAAGACGGGGGCGCTGAAGAACACATACGACTCGCTGATCGTCATCGCGCCGCCGAAGACGCTTGGCGAACTGCGCAAGCATTATCACAAAGAAGTCACCAGCCGCCTCAAGGGCGAACTTGACAAGGACCTGACCGGGCATCCGATCAAGGACATCGAGAAGGCGCTCCAGAACGCCTGAACCACAGGCACAAAAAAGCCCCGCTGGATCAGGTCCGGCGGGGCTTTTCCGTTATTCCAATACTTAGGCCGCAATCGCCTTTGGCTTGGCGAAGCGCTTGCGAGCGACCAGCGCCGCTGCTGCCGCGCCGAACAGCAACACCATCGGCGGGGCGGGCACGGGAGCAGGCGGGCCACCGCTTGAGCCTGTGCTGCCGCTCGAACTCGCGCTGCTCGCACTCGAGGCGCTGCTGGCACTGCTTGCGCTCGATCCGCTGCTGGCGGACGAGCCGCTGCTGCCCGAGGACGCGGAACTGCCCGACGATCCGTTCGAACTCCAGCCACCGGTAGAGTTCCAGCCACCGCTCGATCCCCAACCCTTGCTGCTCGATCCATACCCCGACGAGCTACCGCTGCTGGCTGACGAAGCCGACGATGCGGACGAAGCCGACGAAGCGCTGCTCGACGACGTGGACACGTTGCCGCTCGATGACGACGATACGTCGCCGCTCGAACCGCCCGACGCGGACGAGACGTTGCCGCTGGAGCCGCCGGAGGACGAGGTGCTCGATACCTCTGCACCGCCGGTGCTGCTCGAAGACCCTCCGGTCGAGGTCGATCCGCCGCTCGACGTCGACGAGATCACGACGCTGCCGCTCGATCCGCCGCTGCCGCCGAAGCCGCCACCGAAACCGCCGCCAAAGCCGCTGCCGCTGAAGAAACCGCCGCTACCGCCGACGACGGCGGGGGCCGCCCCAGCACCGCCTCCACCGATATAGCCATTGCCAGGGTCCGGAACAGGCACAGGCGCGGCGTTCGCGACTGTCACGATCGTCGGTGCGCAGGTCGTCCGCGTCGTGGTCGTCACGCGACGGACATGCGGGCGCCGCACCGCCGCGATCTGCGGTCGGGCAATGCGCTTGACGAGGACGCGCTTGGTGTTGGCGGTTCGGTTGGAACTCTCGGCGACATGCACGGCGCCGCCGCCGATCAGGGCACCGCCACATGCGCATGCGCACAATTTCGCCAAGGCCATCCGCACTGACATATCGTCACTCTTTCGTTGCCGACATTTTTTGCTGGGTGTCGGATCCCCGTTACAGCACGCAGATGCCGCTATCCGACTAACTGCAAAACAAACCGTTAAGTGCAAGACGGTTAACCACATTCCGGATGGTAAAAGAAGAATTTACTTCAAGCCGTGACACGACGTGATCCTTAACGTGCCGGCATGGGACAGAAGTTCGTCGTTTACCGTCCGGGCGATCGGTTGGCGCGATCGATACGTCCCGTTCGCGCAAATCAAATCCTTCGCGCAACCATGATCCAGGTCAGTATCATAAAATGTCGTAGACGGCGTTGTATGCGCAAGTCCGGTCGCTTGTGGTCGGCAGGGCGTACGACTATAGGCGCTTTCACCATCTGGGGGCGACATCTGGAGATCGGCGAGGTCGATCCGACGATGTCAGAGGAGAATGGTATGGCGACCGTGATGAATCGTATGAACGATACCGGAAGTTTCGATCGCGATGCGGCGAATGACGCTGCGGATGACCAATCGTCGGCAGGATACCGGCCGGAGGCGGACGAGCCGTTCATGAGCCTGAAGCAGCAGGCGTATTTCCGCCGCAAGCTTCAGGTATGGAAGGATGCGATCCTCCGGGAATCGCAGGAGACGTTGTCGCAGTTGCAGGTCGATTCGCTGCGGGAAGCCGACTTGACCGATCGCGCATCGAGCGAGACCGACTGGTCGATCGAACTGCGCACGCGCGATCGCCAGCGCAAGCTCGTATCGAAGATCGAGGCGGCGATCCGTCGGATCGACGAAGGCGAATATGGCTATTGCGAAGTGACCGGCGAGCCGATCAGCCTTGCACGGCTCGAGGCGCGGCCGATCGCGACGATGACGGTCGAGGCTCAGGAACGTCACGAGCGGAACGAGAAGGTCTCGCGCGAGGATTGAACGGCCACGCATCGGGCGGAAGCATTCGCTGGAGGCAGGCTTGGATGCGACCGTGCAGACTTTAAGGATGTGCGGCGGCGGAACAGGCGGTATGCGGGATCGCGTATGGACAGCTTCAATCGCATACGGGTGAACCAAGGGTCGCATGTCGTATGGCATGCATCGATTCGGAAACCTGCATGACCGACCCGACAGACCCTCCCGTCGATGGCGTCGACGGCAAGCGCCAGCGGGCGCGCGACAGCCTGCTCCTGATGGCGGAGTTGCAGTTGGGCGGCGAGACGCGGATCCGTGAGGGGCGGGTGCGCAACCTGTCCGAGGGTGGCCTGATGATCGAGCTCGACAAGGCGGTCGAGGTCGGAACGTCGATCCTCCTGAGACTTCGGGGGATCGGCGAGGTATCGGGCAAGATCGCCTGGTATACGGCGGGTCGAGCAGGCGTTGCACTCGATGTGCCGATCGATCCGAAGATGGCGCGCAAGCCGGTCGGACCAAGGCCGGAAGGTAAGCTGTTCGAAATCAAGGCACCCTGATCGCGCCGTGGGTCGACACGGCGGCCAGCGCTTACGCCCCCAGTCGGAACACCGGGGGCGGCTGTAGCGGTGTTACAGGTTTACGATCTCTTCTTTCAGCCGGAGCTTCTGCTTCTTGAGACTCGCGAGCACGTTCGCGTCGGGCAGCGGGCGATGGATCTCGTCGGCGATCCGCTGATCCAGCACGGCGTGCTTGGTTTCCAGGGCTGTCTGATGAGTCGTCTGCACGGTGGGATGCCTCCTGCATTCGGGTTGGGGAGCGAAGTAAACCACTCCGTCACGGAAATGTCTTCATCCGAAATCGATCGAATCGATTGATCGAGGCATTTTGGGCGACGACCCGATTCAGCCTGTCGTCGCGAACCCATCGGTCGCGATCGGTTTAACACTCGCGTGTCGCTGCGCATTTGCTAAGGACGCGGCGGTAGCGGCACAAACCGGGGGCTGAGGTGGACGACGCGCAGATCAGGATACGACTGGACGGGATGCGGATCGAGCACCGCGACCTGGACGATGCCATCGCGGCGCTGGCGATGGCGACAACTCCCGACCAGCTTCAGATGGCGAGGCTCAAGAAGCGCAAGCTGCGGCTGCGTGACGAGATCGCCATGCTGGAAGACCATCTCATCCCGGATATCATCGCCTGACCGACATGCCCGCGTGCGTCCAGAAATTGTAGCGTTTTGGGACGGATAGTAGTTAACGAGTGGTTAACTCGGATGCCCGAATTGTAAAGATATGGCATTTGCGATCGGGATGACGAACGCCGGCCCTGAAATGCGCATGCACCACCGCCTGATCGATGCGTTGTATTCCGAAGCGATGCTGCTGGCCGATGAAGCCCGCGACTATTTCGACGAGGGTGGACGGATCGAGCGCGACTCGCTTGATCCCCCGACGCGGGTGCGGTTCAGCTGCGAATCGCTGAAGGTCACGACCCGGCTGATGCATGTAATTGCCTGGTTCCTGGTCCAGCGCGCGGTTCGCGCCGGTGAACTGGAGTTCCGCGACGCGCTGGACCCGGCGCGGCGGCTAGGCGATGCGCCCGAGACCGAGCAGGTCGTGATCGATGCGCTACCGTCTAAGGCCCGGTATCTCATTCAGTCCAGCATCGACCTGCATCGCCGGGTTACGGTGCTGGATCTGGCGCAGGATGCGCCGATCGTCAGCGCGAGCCCGGCGCTGTCGATGCAACGCCGCCTCGCCAGCGCGTTTTAGGAACCAGCCGGCAACGGCTGTTGAGCGGGCTCCGGTACGGCGTTCAGAGCGCGAGACGCGCCCGGGCAGCGCGATATTCGCGTTCCAGGCGATCGACACGCAGCGCCACGCTCTCGACTTCGGTCACTGCGCCGATGCCCTGGCCCGAGCCCCAGATGTCGCGCCATGCCTTCGGCTTGGAGCCGTTGCCGCCGCCAAAATCCATCGTCTTCAGGTCGCCCTCGGGCAGTGCATCGGGATCCATCCCCGCCGCGACGATCGAGGCGCGCAGATAGTTGCCGTGAACCCCCGTGAACAGGTTCGAATAGACGATGTCGGATGCTCGGCCCGCGACGATGCCGTCCTTGTACGCCTCGTCCGCATTGGCCTCGGTGGTCGCGATGAACGGCGATCCGATATAGCCGAAGTCCGCACCCATCGCCTGGGCTGCAAGCACTGCGTCGCCGGTCGCGATCGATCCGGACAGCGCGAGGGGGCCGTCGAACCACTGGCGGATTTCCTGGACGATCGCGAACGGCGACAGGCGACCGGCATGGCCACCGGCACCGGCGGCGACGGCGATCAGGCCGTCGGCGCCTTTCTCGATGGCCTTGCGCGCGAACCGGTCGTCGATCACGTCGTGCAGCGTGATCCCGCCCCAGCCGTGCACCGCGGTGTTCAGGTCTTCGCGGGCGCCGAGCGACGTGATGACGATCGGCACCTGCCACTTCGCACAGGTTGCGAGATCGCTTTCGAGCCTATCGTTGGATTTGTGGACGATCTGGTTGACCGCGAACGGCGCGGCGGGCCGGTCCGGGTTGGCACGGTTGTGCGCGCTGAGTTCCTCGGTGATGCGGTGCAGCCATTCGTCGAGCATGGCCTGCGGCCGCGCGTTGAGCGCCGGGAACGATCCGACGATCCCGGCCTTGCACTGCGCGATCACCAGGTCGGGACCCGAGATGATGAAGAGCGGCGACCCGATCACGGGCAGTCGCAGGTTTTTTAGAATAGCGGGTACGGTCATGCCCGATTGCTAGCGCAAGTGCGCGGCGCGGGCTAGATGCCGCGTCATCGCCAGCGCCCAACGGTTCGGCAGCGTTCCGGTGCGTAACCGAAATGCGAAAGCGGATGCACGATCTGCAGGTGCATCCCGATCGCGCCTCGCCGCGTTTGTTGCCCGCCCGTCGCGCCGATCGAGGCAGTTCTTCTTCACGCCTGGAGCCATTCCCATGTCCAAGACCATCATCGCCGATCTGTTCGCCGAAACGCTGCATCTCGCGGGCGTGGAGCGGATCTACGGCGTCGTCGGCGACAGTCTCAACGGCCTTACCGACAGCTTGCGCCGGCAAGGCAAGATCGAGTGGATCCACGTCCGCAACGAGGAGGCCGCAGCGTTCGCCGCCGGTGCCGAGGCGCAACTGACCGGCAAGCTTGCCGTCTGTGCAGGGTCGTGCGGACCTGGCAACATGCACCTCATCAACGGCCTGTACGACTGCCACCGGACTCGCGTGCCCGTGCTGGCGATCGCCGCACAGGTGCCAAGCGGCGAGGTCGGCTCGAACTATTTCCAGGAGACGCGGCCCGAGGCGCTGTTCCGCGAGTGCAGCGTATATTGCGAGACGATCTCCGACGCTGACCAGATGCCTCGCACACTGGAAACGGCGATTCGTGCCGCGGTCGGCCATCGCGGCGTCTCGGTCGTGGCCATGCCCGGCGATGTCGCGCTGCGTTCGACCACGGGTATGCTCGCGCGCTCGGCCGGCGCGCTGTTGCCGTCGCGATCGATGACGGTGCCGGAGGAGGCGCAGATCGCCGAACTAGCCGCGCTGCTCAACGGCGCGCAGAAGGTGACGATCCTGGCGGGGCGGGGGTGTCGGACCGCGCATGCCGAACTGGTGAAGCTCGCCGAAATCCTGCAGGCGCCGATCGTGCATGCGCTCGGCGGCAAGGAATTCGTCGAGTACGACAATCCCTATGACGTCGGCATGACCGGGCTGATCGGCTTCTCGAGCGGCTACGATGCGATGATGGCCTGCGACGTGTTGCTGATGCTCGGCACCGACTTTCCCTATCGCCAATTCTATCCCGAAAAGGCGAAGGTCGCGCAGATCGACCTGCTCCCGGAAAATCTCGGCCGACGGACGGCGATCGATATCGGCCTGGTCGGCGATGTCGGCGCCACGCTCACAGCGCTCATGCCGAAACTGACCGGCGCGCGCGACGGCAGCTTCCTGAAAACTGCGCTCGACAATTACGCGAAGTCGCGCGAGGGGCTCGACGATCTCGCCGATGGTACGCCCGGCAGCGGCGTGATCCATCCGCAGCACGTCGCGCGCGTCCTCAGCGAGCAGGCGGCGGACGATGCGGTCTTCGCCTGCGACGTCGGCACGCCGACGGTGTGGGCCGCGCGCTATCTCAAGATGAACGGCCGTCGTCGCCTGATCGGATCGTTCAATCACGGTTCGATGGCAAACGCTTTGCCGCAGGCGATCGGCGTGCAGGCGGCCTATCCGGCGCGGCAGGTCGTGACGCTGTCCGGCGATGGCGGCCTGGCGATGCTGATGGGCGAGTTGCTGACGGTGCGGCAACTCGGCCTGCCGGTGAAGATTATCGTCTTCAACAACGGCACGCTCGGCTTCGTCGAGATGGAGATGAAGGCGGCGGGACTGGTCGAGACGGGCGTTGCGCTCGACAATCCGGACTTCGCCGCGATGGCGCGCGCGATCGGGCTGCACGGCGTGCGGGTCACCGATCCGGGCGAAGTCGAGGCGGGTATTCGCGACGTGCTGGCGCATCCGGGGCCGGCGCTGCTCGACGCGGTCACCGCGCGGACCGAACTGTCGATGCCCCCCAAGATCACGCTGGAGCAGATGAAGGGCTTCACGCTGTACATGGCGAAGGCGATCATCAGCGGCCGCGGCGACGAAGTGGTCGAGCTGGGCAAGACCAATGTCGGGTTGTTGAAGCGCCTGTTCTGACGGGGCGGCGTGGCGGCGCATCCACCGGGATGCGCCGACTGCCACGATGAACTTCGGGGAAAATGCGGAGGCCGCGCTCCGCTAAATCGGCAATGGTCGGGGCGATAGGATTCGAACCTACGACCCCTGGACCCCGAGACCAGTGCGCTACCAGACTGCGCCACGCCCCGACAACATTGCCGGTGAGCGCCCTAGCCGCGACATCCCGAACGTTCAAGACAATTATGGAGTGTGTCCGCGATCTATCGCGCACGCGGCGTCGCTGCTAGGAGCGCGCCATGACTCCGCTCGACCGCATCCGCAATTTTTCCATCATCGCCCATATCGACCATGGCAAGTCGACGCTTGCCGACCGGCTGATCCAGGAAACTGGCGGCCTGACCGCGCGCGAAATGTCCGAGCAGGTGCTCGACAACATGGATATCGAGAAGGAGCGCGGGATCACGATCAAGGCGCAGACCGTGCGCCTCGCGTATCACGCCAAGGACGGCCTCGATTACGCCCTCAACCTGATGGACACGCCGGGCCATGTCGACTTCGCGTACGAGGTAAGCCGCAGCCTGGCCGCGTGCGAAGGCGCGCTGCTGGTGGTCGATGCCGCGCAGGGCGTCGAGGCGCAGACGCTCGCCAACGTCTACCAGTCGATCGAGCACGACCACGAGATCGTGCCGGTGATCAATAAGATCGATCTGCCCGCCGCCGAGCCCGAGAAGGTGCGCAAGGAAATCGAGGACGTGATCGGCATCGACGCGTCCGAGGCGGTACTGGCGTCGGCGAAGTCGGGGATCGGCATCGTCGAGATCCTCGAGGCGATCGTCACCAAGATCCCGCCGCCCAGCGGCGATCCGGAGGCGCCGCTGAAGGCGATGCTCGTCGACAGCTGGTACGATCCGTATCTCGGCGTCGTCATCCTGGTGCGCGTGATCGACGGGGTCCTGAAAAAGGGCCAGCAGATCAAGTTCATGCAGACCGGCACGATGCATCTGGTCGACCGGGTCGGTTGTTTCCGTCCGAAGATCGAGCAGCTGACCGAACTCGGCACCGGCGAGATGGGCTTCATCACCGCGCAGATCAAAGAGGTCGCGCAGACGCGCGTCGGCGACACGATCACCGACGCCAAGCGGCCTGCGCTCGAAGCGCTCGCGGGTTTCAAGGAAGTCCAGCCGGTCGTGTTCTGCGGGATGTTCCCGGTCGATGCCGCCGAGTTCGAGAAGCTGCGCGAGAGCATCTCGAAGCTGCGGCTGAACGATGCGAGCTTCTCGTTCGAGATGGAGACGTCGGCGGCGCTTGGCTTCGGCTTCCGCTGTGGGTTCCTCGGGCTGTTGCATCTGGAGATCATCCAGGAGCGGCTGACACGCGAATATGATCTGGACCTGATCACCACCGCGCCGTCCGTCGTCTATGAGATCGAGCTGACCCACCCCGATCCGTCCGGCACGACGCATATCGAGCTGCACAACCCTGCCGACATGCCCGAGCCGAACAAGATCGCGACGATCAGCGAGCCGTGGATCGAGGCGACGATCTACGTCCCCGACGAGTATCTCGGTAGCGTGCTCAAACTCTGCCAGGACCGCCGCGGCATCCAGAAGAACCTTACCTATGTCGGCGGTCGCGCGCAGGCGACTTACGAACTGCCGCTGAACGAGGTCGTGTTCGATTTCTACGATCGACTGAAGTCGATGTCGAAGGGCTATGCGAGCTTCGACTATCACCAGATCGGCTACCGCGAGGGCGACCTCGTCAAGATGGGCATCCTGGTCAACGAGGAGCCGGTCGACGCGCTCAGCATGATCGTCCACCGCGGCACCGCCGAAGTGCGCGGTCGCGGCATGGTCGAGCGCTTGAAGGAGCTGATCCCGCGCCATCTGTTCAAGATCCCGATCCAAGCGGCGATCGGCGGCAAGGTGATTGCGCGCGAGACGATCAGTGCGATGCGCAAGGACGTGACCGCGAAGTGTTACGGTGGCGACGCGAGCCGCAAGAAGAAGCTTCTGGAGAAGCAGAAGAAGGGCAAGCTGAAGATGCGCGAGTACGGGTCTGTCAGCATCCCGCAGGAGGCGTTTATCGCGGCGCTGAGGATGGGCGACGACGCGTAGGCGCCCAAGGGTAAGCGGCGTAGCGGCTTAGCCGAGGCTAGCGCCAAGCTGGACGGCGACCGGCCGAGCTCGTCCTCGGTCGTGACGTCCGACGACGCGGCTTTGCCGCGGCGCGATTCACGCGCGGTCGAATGACAGTCCGCCCTTCCTTGTTCTCCCGCGAAGGCGGGAGCCCAGTCTGGATCCCCGCCTTCGCGGGGAAGCATGCTACCCTGGTTTCTAGAGTCCAAGCGTCGAACCAGCCCGAGCCTCGGATCGACATCCAGAACCGCATCGGCAAGTCCAAATCGCGGTGCTAGCATGGCCTATCCGCCAGTAGCGAGCGGCAAAAATATCGCACTATTTTGCAAACCGCCGCGCACCAAAACACGCCGTAACCAACTGTCATCATACCAACACAATCGCCGCCTAACCGCCGGATCGGGGAGTGAGCGTCGCGAGGCGTCGTCGAGCCGTCCGGGGAGGGCGGTCGAGGACAAGCCGCGGCGTTGTATCTTGGGATGTGTGGCCGGTCGTCAGGGACGTCGCTGCACTATTGGGGAATAGAATTTTGAAGATTTCGGTCGTTAAGTCGGCGCTGATGCTTGGCGTCGCGTTTGGGTCGGTTGTGGTTGGCTCGGCCGCGTTCGCGCAGGCAGCGCCGGTCCAGGAGCAGGCTGCTCCCGAGGAAGGGCTCGGCGATATCGTCGTCACCGCAGAGCGCCGGTCCGAGAACCTCCAGAAAGTGCCGCTCTCGGTCGGTGTCGCATCGGGCGACGCCCTGCGCGCGTACACCGCTGGCGGCGACGACACGCTGCTCGCGCTGTCGGGTCGCGTCCCCGGCCTGTACGTCGAATCGACGACCGGCCGCATCTTCCCGCGCTTCTACATCCGCGGCCTCGGCAACATCGATTTCTACCTCGGCGCCTCGCAGCCGGTCACGATCATCCAGGACGACGTGATCCTCGAGCATGTCGTGCTGAAGTCGAACCCGGTCTTCGACGTCCGCCAGGTCGAAGTGCTGCGCGGTCCGCAAGGCTCGCTGTTCGGCCGCAACACCACCGCCGGCATCATCAAGTTCGACACCAACAAGCCGACCAACGATTTCGAGAGCCGCGCGTCGGCCTCGGTCGGCTCGTACAACAGCGTCAGCCTCGACGCCGGTGTCGGTGGCCCGCTGATCAAGGACTTGCTGGCCATCCGCCTGTCGACTTTGATCCAGCACCGCGAGAACTATGTCGACAACCGGTTCGCCGGCGTCAGTGCCGACAACACCGCGACGCCGCGCAAGGACGCAATGGGTGGCTTCGACGATCGCAACGTCCGCGTGCAGCTCGCGCTGACGCCGGGCGAGCGTTTCACGCTGGACCTGTCGGGCCATGCCCGCTGGTATGACGGCACCTCGACGCTGTTCCACCGCGGCGCGCTCAAGAAGGGTTCGAACGACGTGTCGGCCGAGCCGCGCAACGTGGTGTCGTACGACGAAGCCAACGACAACCCGCAGAGCTACAACACCTATGGTGGTTCGGCCCGCGCGACTTACGACTTCGGTCCCGCAGCGCTGACCTCGATCACCGCGTACGAGACGACTTCGGGGTTCAGCCGCGGCGACACCGATGGCGGTGCGGGCGCGAACTTCCCGGTCGGCGGCGTCGCGAACGGCTTCGGGCAGTCGCAGGGCCAGATCCGCGATCTCGATCAATGGTCGCAGGAAGTCCGGCTTGCGGGCACCCCCGGCGGTCGCTTCAACTGGCAGGTCGGCGGCCTGTATTTCGATACGCGCGACATCACCGACTTCTATCAGCGCGGCTATTTCCTAACGACCGCAGCACGCAACCCCAACAACTGGGTTCGCCTGCACGACGTCAACACGTCCTGGGCGGGCTTCGGCCAGCTGAGCTATGAACTGGTCGACAAGCTGACCTTCACCGTTGGTGGCCGTATCACCGAGGACAAGAAGCGCACGCAGCTGTTGAAGACTGCGGACACCGCGGCGGGCGTCGTCACGTATCGCGGCCGCACCGACGTCACCCTGAAGGCGACCAAGCCGAGCTGGGATGCGAGCCTTCTGTATCAGGCGAGCCCGGACGTCAGCCTGTACACGCGCGTAGCCGAGGGCTTCCGCGGGCCGACGATCCAGGGCCGGTCGGCGGTGTTCAATTCGGACTTCACGACCGCCAAGTCGGAGACGATCCTGTCGTGGGAGGGTGGCGTCAAGAGCCGCCTGCTGAACAACACGCTGAGCCTGAACGCGACGGTCTTCGCCTACCGCGTCAAGGACATCCAGCTGAACGGCAACGACGTGAACGGCAACGGCGTGCTGTTCAACGCCGACAAGGCGGATGCGTACGGCATGGAAGCCGAGGCCAACTGGAAGCCGGTGCCGAACCTGACGCTCGGTGCGGGCCTCAGCCTGCTGCACAGCAAGATCCGCGACAAGAACGTCTACGCACAGGTCTGCATCCTGAACGGCGTCGTGGTCTGCACGGTCGAGGATCCGACGATCAAGGTGGGCGCCAACACGTTCGCGCAGATCGACGGCAACCCGCTGCCGAATGCGCCAGAGTATAACGTCGACCTCACCGCGCGCTACGACCAGCCGCTCGGCAATGGCGGTCGTGCGTTCATCGCAGGGGACTTCAACATCCAGGGCTATACGCAGTTCGTGCTGTACAAGACCAAGGAGTTCACTTCGAACGGCAACTTCGAGGGCGGCCTGAAGATCGGTTACGCCGCACCGGACGATGCGTATGAGTTCGCGGTATTCGCGCGCAACATCACCGGCGAGAAGAACCTCAAGGGCGTGATCGAGAACTACATGGCCGCGGTGTTCAACGAACCGCGGATCATCGGCGTATCGCTCAGCGGCAAGTTCCGCTGATCTGACGTCCCCCTTCCGCAGGCGGGAGGGGGCTTCTCTTCCCCCCTTCCGCGAGCGGGAGGGGGCTTCTCTTCCCCCCCTCCCGTAAGCGGGAGGGGCCGGGGGTGGGCTCGCGCTATCGTCAAGCGCAGCAAGTGTTCGGGCCATGCGCCCACCCCTCGGTCCCCTCCCGCTTGCGAGAGGGGATGCAGTGAGGTCTGTGTCCGCTCCTAAACCACGCGTGACGTTTTTTTCAGCAGCGTTCCCGCCAACGGCATTGTAGCGAATCATTACGGCGAGTTGCCGTTTTCCTTCGACCGGTTGATACTCCGCCCATGTCGCTCAATCCTGTATTCTACGATGCAAGCGGCCGCCGGCGCCGGCGGTTCACCTTCGGCGTCGCCGCGTTCGTCGCGTTGCTGCTGTTGTCGATCGCAGTGATCGCGGTGTCGATCGGTGCGGTGCCGACCGCGCCTCTGTTGCCGATCGAGCCCGAGCACCCCGCGCTCCGCAAGTTACCGGCGCCGCGTGGCAGCATCCTTCGCGAGACCCGGCGCGATCTCGATTATTATGCCAAGCAACTGTTCGGGACGAGCGCGGCCAAGCCCGGCGTCGGCAATGGCGCCAGCCCGCCGCTCGCGATCGCCTTCCACGCACCGTGGGACGAGGCGAGCACGGCCAGCCTCGCGCGCCACGTCGAACAGCTAGACTGGCTGATCCCGGGCTGGGTGTCGATCACCGGCAAGGATCATCAGATCACCGTATTCCGCGATCAGGCGGGTCGCGATATCCTCAACAAGGCAGTCCACCGGCCGATGATCCTGCCGATGGTGCAGAACGCCGTCGACGGAAACTGGGACGGCGCTGGCAGTGCAGCGTTGTTCGCCGACCCGAAGGCCCGCGCCGCATTCCTCGACAAGCTCGTACCGTTCCTCAGCGCAAACCATGCCGGCGGCGTGTTCTACGATTTCGAGGACTTGCCCGCGTCGGCCCAACCCAACTACCGCGCGTTCCTCGCCGAGACGCGTGCGCGGTTCGCCCCGCACGGCTGGGTCGTCGCGATCGCGGCGCCGGTCGCCAATCCGGACTGGAACCTGCCCGCCTATGCCAAGGTGACCGACAAGGTCTTCCTGATGGCGTATGACGAGCATGAGACGAGCGGCGCGCCCGGTCCGATCGCCTCGCAGCGCTGGTTCGCCCGCATGGTCGCAGACGCGGCGCGCGGCATCCCGCCGTCGAAGCTGGTCGTCGCGATCGGCTCCTATGCCTATGACTGGCATGCCGGGGCGGACAGTGGCAACGGCGATGCGCTCGACGTCGAGGAGGCGTGGCAGAACGCCGCCGACTCCGGCACGATGCCGACCTTCGACAAGGCGAGCGGCAACAGCAGCTTCGCCTATTCCGAGGGCGGCGTGCAGCATCAGGTCTGGCTGCTCGACGCGGCATCCGCCTACAACCAGATCGCGTTCCTGCAAAAGGCTGGTCTGGGTAGCGTCGCGCTGTGGCGGCTCGGGTCGGAAGATCCAGGCCTCTGGTCGATCTGGGGTCGCGATCACCGCAAATTGCCGATCCCCGACTCGATCGACAACATGCCGGCCGGCACGAACGTCGATATCGAGGGCAGCGGCGAGATCCTGAAGATCGCCGCCGAGCCCGTTACCGGCATTCGCGACGCCGTGCCGGCCAAGGACGGGACGATCGCCGACGTCAACTTCACGCGGATGCCGTCGCCCTATGTCGTGGTGCGGACCGGCTATCGCCCGAAACAGCTCGCGCTGACCTTCGACGACGGTCCCGATCCCGAATGGACCCCGCAGATCCTCGACATCCTCAAGCGCGAACATGCGCCGGCGACGTTCTTCGTGATCGGCGAAAACGCGCTGACCGAGCGGCCGCTGCTCGAGCGGATGGTCAACGAAGGCCACGAGATCGGCAACCACACTTATACCCATCCCAACCTCGCCAACGTCTCGCAGCGGCAGGTGAAGTACGAGCTGAACACCACGCAACGCCTGTTCCAGGCGTTCACCGGGCGCTCGCTCCGCCTGTTCCGCGCCCCGTATTTTGGCGATGCCGAGCCGAGCACCGCGGACGAGATCCTGCCCGCGCTCGAAGCACAGCAGCGCGGCTATATCTCGGTCGGTCTCCACGTCGATCCCGACGACTGGAAACGGCCCGGCGTCCAGGCGATCATCGATCGGACCATTGCCGGCGTCGAGGCGGGCAATCCCGAACGCAGCGGCAACGTCATCCTGCTTCACGACGCGGGCGGCAACCGCGCGGAGACCGTCGCCGCGCTGCCGATCATCATCGAGCGGCTGCGGGGGATGGGGTACAGCTTCGTCCCCGTCTCGACCCTCGCGGGGTTGTCGCGAAACCAGTCGATGCCGGTGATCTCGTCCAGCGATCGGGTCGCGGCGGTCGCGGATCTCGCGCTGTTCAGCACGCTCGGTGTCATCGTCGTCGCGCTCCGCTGGATATTCGGCATCGCGATCACGATCGGCATCATCCGCGCCCTGGCCTTGTCGGCGCTGGCGCTGATCCAGGCCCGACGCGAGTTGAAGACGGTGTTCCCGGCGATCGATCCGTCGCGGTTCGTGACGGTGATGATCCCCGCGTTCAACGAGGAGCGCGTCATCGTGCGCGCGGTGCAAGGCGTGCTCGCCTCCGCCGACGTCGTGATCGAGGTGATCGTGATCGACGACGGCTCGAGCGACGGCACCAGCCAGGTCGTGTCCGACGCATTCGCCGGCGACGACCGCGTCCGCCTGCTGACGCTGGAGAACGGCGGTAAGGCGCGCGCGCTCAACCGTGGGCTCGAACTCGCGCGCGGCGAGATCGTGATCGCGCTCGATGCCGATACGCAGTTCGAACCGATGACGATCGCGCGTCTCGCCCGGTGGTTCGACGATCCCAAGCTTGGTGCGGTTGCGGGCAACGCGAAGGTCGGGAACCGCGTGAACCTGATCACCAAATGGCAGGCGCTCGAATATATCACAGCGCAGAATCTCGAGCGGCGCGCGCTCGCACGACTGAACGCGATGACGGTCGTGCCGGGGGCGGTCGGCGCATGGCGGCTGGAGGCGGTTCGCAGCGTCGGCGGCTATCCCGACGATACGCTCGCCGAGGACCAGGACCTGACGATCGCCATTCAGCGGCACGGCTGGACGGTCCAGTACGACCAGTTCGCGATCGCCTGGACCGAGGCACCCGAGACGATGCGTGCGCTCGCCAAACAGCGCTTCCGCTGGGCGTTCGGCACGTTGCAGTGCCTCTACAAGCACCGCTCGGCGATCGGCCGGTCGCATCCGCGCGGGCTCGGCTGGGTCGGTTTGCCGCAGGCGATCGTGTTCCAGATCGTCCTTGCCTCGATCTCGCCGATCATCGATCTGGCGCTGCTAGTGAGCTTCGCCTCGACCTACCTCGCGGTGCAGGCACATGGCTGGGAGCAGACCAGCCACGACGTCTATACGATGCTGGCGTACTGGCTGATCTTCACCGCGATCGACCTGCTGGCCGCGACGATCGCGTTCGCGCTCGAGCGCAAGGAACGCTGGCGACTGCTCTGGCTGCTGATCCCGCAACGGATCGGCTATCGACAGGTGATGTATTACGTCGTGCTGAAGGCGATCGCGCAGGCACTGCGGGGGCCATTGGTCGGCTGGGGCAAGCTCGCCCGGACCGGTCGCGTGACGGCGAACTGAACAAGTTTGCCGGATCGTCGAACGCTTTCCCTGGGCAGGGGGAAGGGTCCGACGGTGGACGGTGAACGGTTCGACCTTCGCTCCGTGCCGGCACTGGCGCAACGTATCGGCATCGATGGCGTTATGACCAAGTGCTGTATATCGGTGTATATCGTTGGACAGGAAATCAGCGAGGTAGGCCAATGCGGTATCTAATCATGACGATGGCAATATCGGCGAGCGTCGCTGTCGCCGGAGGCGCGCAGGCGCAGCGTCCGCCATTGGTGCTCGCTGCGGCGTCGTTGCAGGAATCGCTGACCGCGGCTGCGGATGCGTGGGCCAAGAAGGGCCATGCCAGGCCGACCATCTCGTTCGCGGCTTCGTCCGCGCTGGCACGACAGGTCGAGTCCGGCGCGCCCGCGGACCTGTTCGTCTCGGCGGACGAGGACTGGATGAACGCACTGGCCTCGAAGAACCTGATCGTGACGTCGACCCGCGTTACATTCCTTGGCAACCGTCTGGTCGTCGCATCGCCCGCGGGCAGCAAGGTGCGGATCCCCGTGCGGCCGCCCGCGGCCCTCGTCCGCGTACTGACGGCCGGGCCGCTGGCGATGGCGGATGGCGCGGTGCCCGCCGGCAAATACGGGCAGGCGTCGCTGGAGAAACTCGGCGTCTGGTCGCAGGTGTCGCCCAAAGTGGTGCGCGCGGAGAACGTCCGCGCGACTCTCGCACTGGTGGAGCGCGGCGCGGCGCCGCTGGCGATCGTCTACGCGACCGATGCCAAGGCGTCGGCCAAGGTCCGTATCGCGGGCGTCTTCCCGGAGAATACGCATCCCCCGATCACCTATCCGATCGCACGGCTGAAGACGTCGACGAATGCCGATGCCGAGGGCTTCCGCCGCTTCCTGGTCTCGCGCGAGGGCAAGGCGATCTTCGTGCGGTACGGGTTCTCCGCGCGCTAGATGCTCGATTCGACCGAATGGGGGATCGTCGCGCTGTCGTTGAAGGTCGGCGGTGTCGCTATGCTGGTAACGCTGCCAATCGCGTTCGCACTGGCATGGCTGCTCGCGCGCGTCCGCTTTCCGGGCAAAGTCGTCGTCGATGCGGCGATCCATCTGCCGTTGGTCGTGCCGCCGGTCGTGACAGGCTGGCTCCTCCTGCTCGCGTTCGGGCCCAATGGCCCGATCGGCGCGTGGCTGCGGGATTGGTTCGGCATCACGGTCCTGTTCCGTTGGACCGGGGCAGCGATCGCCGCGGGCGTCATGGCGCTGCCGCTGATGGTGCGCGCGATGCGGATCTCGATCGAGGCGGTCGATCGGCGGCTTGAGAATGCCGCACGGACGCTCGGCGCGGGACCATGGCGCGTCTTCTGGACACTCACCCTGCCACTCAGCATACCCGGCGTACTGGCGGGGGCGGTACTCGGTTTTGCGCGATCGATCGGCGAGTTCGGGGCGACGATCACCTTCGTCTCCAACGTGCCCGGCGAAACGCAGACCTTGCCGCTGGCGATCTACTCCGCGCTCCAGCAACCCGGCGCCGACGCTCTCGTGTGGCGATTGTCCTGTGTATCCGTAGGCTTGTCGCTGGTCGCTCTGATCGCATCCGAACTGTTGACGCGGCGTGCCGGCCGGGGGCTCCATGTCCTTTGAGATCGATATCGAGAAGCGTCTCGGCGACGCTGACATCGCGTTGACTCTGGAGGCAGGCGAGGGCGCGACGGTGCTGTTCGGCCCATCCGGTATCGGCAAGTCGAGCGTGCTGAACATGGTCGCCGGGCTTCTCCGTCCCGACCGTGGTCGCATCGCGGTCGATGGCGAAACGCTGTTCGACGCCGTCAGCCCCGGCGGCGTCGACATCCCCCCCGACCGTCGCCGCGCCGGCTATGTCTTCCAGGACGCACGCCTGTTCCCCCACATGCGCGTACGGGCGAACCTCCTCTACGGCGCCGGTCACGAGCAGGCCGCGTTCGAGGACCGGATCGGGTTCCTCGGCATCGGCCATCTGCTCGATCGTTGGCCGCGCACGCTGTCGGGCGGCGAAGCGCAACGCGTCGCGATCGGCCGTGCGCTACTCAGCCGCCCGCGTTTCCTGCTCCTCGACGAACCACTGTCGTCGTTGGATCGCGCCCGACGCGAGGAGGTGCTCGTCGCGATCGAACACGTCCGCGACGTGCTGAAGCTGCCGATCCTGATCGTGACGCATGACCCGTCCGAGGCGGAGCGGATCGGGACGCGCGTGGTGCGGATGTGAGGGCGAGTCTTTAGAGGGCATTGGTCGAACGGTGTTCCCGCCAACGGGCCAACCCACCCCCGGCCCCTCCCTTTCAGGGAGGGGGGAAGGGAAGCGCGTACTCGCGGCTACGTCCGGCTCCGAAGACGCCGCTGAAACCGAGAGCGCCGCCGGCAACGCGACAGACCTGCTCCCCTCCCGGAAAGGGAGGGGGTGGGGGTGGGTAGGCCGCTTGGGAAGCGCCCACGCCAACCCCAAGCATCACCCCAGAGCCCGCGTAAACAGCCGCGTGAGCCGAGCGGAGAACGCCCGGGCATCGATCGGACGCTCGCCATCGGCGATCTGCGCTTCGTCGAACAACAGATGCGCCGCGTCCTCGCGCAGCGCCGTCTCGTCCTCGCCGAGCGCCGCCAGCTTGGCGATCAAGGCCGAGCGCGGATTGATCTCAAGTACCGGCTTGGCCGCCGGCATCGCCTGGCCACTCTCCGCGAGAATGCGTTCGAGCTGGCGATCCATCCCGCTGTCCGCC
Source organism: Sphingomonas sp. OK281 (assembly GCF_900115295.1). GTDB lineage: Bacteria > Pseudomonadota > Alphaproteobacteria > Sphingomonadales > Sphingomonadaceae > Sphingomonas. Next base: position 754,838 of record NZ_FOVZ01000001.1, read on the forward strand.
GCGACGAGGCAGACCGCGCTATCCGTCAGACGCTCCGACGCGCGGACTTCGGACACGGCATCGGCTAGCGTCGTCTTCACGAACGCGATGAAGTTCGCCACTTCGGGCGTCGCAACGGCGGTTGGCTGCTCGGCGCCGTCGACCAGCGGGATCAGCCCGAGATCGGCCGCGCCCTGCGTGACCGACTTGAACGGCTTGCCGTCGTGATCGATGCCAGCCGTCACCCAGAACCCGTCGACCGAGTCCGGCAGCAGCAGCACTTCGATTCCACGCGCGCGGAACCCCTCGAGCTGCGGGGAGGCTTCGAGCCGGTCGAGATCGGTGCCGACCGCGTAATAGATCGCAGTCTGGTTGTCCTTCATCGCTGCGACATAGTCGGTAACCGAACGCCATGCGCCGCCGGACGTCGTGGTCTTGAAGCGCGCTAGCTTCAGCAGGGCGTCACGCCGTTCGAAATCCTCGTACAGCCCTTCCTTCAGGACTGCGCCGAAATTCTCCCAGATCTTCGCATAGGCGTCGGCATCGCGCGTCGCGAGCTTGTCGAGTTCGGCCAGCACGCGGCCGGTCACGCCCTTGCGGATCGCGGCGAGCATCGGGCTTTCCTGGATCATCTCGCGCGAGACGTTCAGCGGCAGGTCGGACGAATCGACCAGCCCGCGCATGAACCGGAGATAGCGCGGCAAGACTTCGGCATCGTCGGTGATGAAGACGCGCTTCACGTACAGCTTCATGCGGCCATTACGGTCGGGATCGAACAGGTCGAACGGCTTCGCTCCGGGCACATAGGCGAGCACCGTATATTCGTGCAGTCCTTCGGCGCGGTAGTGGAGCGTCAGCGCGGGTTCGTCATACTGGCCGGACACGCTGCGATAGAAATCCGCATAGTCCTCGGCCGAGATATCCGCCTTCGGCTTGGTCCAGAGCGCAGCACCGTCGGCGATGTCGACCGGCTCTGCGTCGGGCTTTTCGCGGAGCGTGATCGGCACCGGGACGTGCCCCGATTGGTCCTTGATCAGGCGTTCGACGGTGAAGCGGTCGGTATATTGGGTCGCGTCTTCGAGCAGGTGGAGCACGACGCGAGTGCCGCGGGCAGGGGCGTCGGCGGTTGGCACGTCGGCGGTTGGCACGTCGGCGGTTGGCACGTCGGCGGTTGGCACGTCGGCGATCGTATAGGTGCCGAGGCCGTCCGACGACCAGAGCGAGGCGATGTCGGCGCCTGCGCGACGCGAGATCACGTCGACCTTCGACGCGACCATGAACGCGGAATAGAAGCCGACGCCGAACTGGCCGATCAACTGCGCGCCATCGGAACCGCTCGATGCCGCGATCCGGTCCATGAATGCCTTGGTGCCCGATCGCGCGATCGTGCCAAGCGCCTCGCCCATGTCCTCGGCAGTCATGCCGATGCCGTTATCCTCGATCGTCAGCGTCCGCGCATTGGGATCGAGCGTGATCGAGATCGCCAGCCGCGTCTCGTCGCCGAGCAACTCGGGCGCGCTCAACGCTTCGTACCGCAGCTTCTCGCACGCATCGGCTGCGTTCGAGATCAGTTCGCGCAGGAATACGGTCTTATCCGAATAGACCGAGTGCACCATCATGTGGAGCAAGCGCGCGACGTCCGCCTCGAAGGCATGGGTCGCAGGCGCAGCGGTCTCGGGAACGGGAGCGGGTTCGGTGGTCATAGGATGTGGCAGGTCTCTTGGTAAAAGGATCAGTCGGAGAATTGGCCGGACCACGATCGGAATTCAAGGCCCGGTCCGCCGGGTCCGTCGTCGCCACAAGATCGTCACCGCGGCGTTAAAGATTTCATTTGCGTTACATGCCAAAGCAATGTTCAATCCGAATCGTCCAGTCAAAAGATGCAACGTGTCGAGATGTTACGCGCAAAGGAACGATGTGTTCTTTTGCGATCGATGTCCGACGTTCATCGTGGCTGGCGGGGGACGATGATCCTGCAAGGCTGCTGACGGGTTCGACCCGCCGGTAATTCTGATGTTCGGCAAACCCAGGGGGGTGCCGTTTCGGGGGGCCTTGATGACTATACACGGTGTGATGACACGCAGGACCTTGTTGGGCCGGCTTGGCCTGATGGGAGGGCTGAGCGCGACGCTCGGCGCGATGCAGGCTTTGGGTCTTACCAATGGATTGATCGGCACCTCGCAGGCGGAGGAGCTGGCGATGCTGCCGCCCGGGGTCGGTAAGGGAACGCACGTCGTCGTGCTCGGGGCGGGGATCGCCGGGTTGACCGCCGCGTACGAACTCGAACAGGCGGGCTTCCAGGTGACGTTGCTCGAAGCGCGCGAGCGGGTCGGCGGGCGGGCCTGGACGGTGCGCGACGGCGACAAGATCGAAATGATCGGGGAACAGACGCAGACCGCCAAATTCTCCGACGGCATCTATTTCAACGCCGGACCGGCACGCATTCCCAGCTTCCACCAGGGGCTGATCGGGTACGCGAAGAAGTTCGACGTGCCGCTGGAGGTCGAAGTCAACTCGAGCCGCTCGGCCTATGTGATGGGCGAGAACGGCAGCAAGATCCGGATGCGCACCGCGATCAACGACATGCGCGGCCACATCGCCGAACTGCTGGCGAAGGCGATCAACCAAGGTGCGCTCGATCAGTCGGTGACGGCGGCGGACAAGCAGAAACTGCTGCCGTTCCTGAAGGCCTATGGCGATCTCGGCACCGACTATGCGTTTGCCGGCACCGAGCGATCGGGGTTCGGGACCGCACCGGGGGCGGGTGTCACCTTCTCCTCGGCGGGCAGCGCAGTGCCGATGGACCAGTTGCTGGCGAACGAACGGCTGCCGATGACGCTGTTCGAGGACAATCTCTACATGCAGGCGACGATGTTCGAGCCGGTCGGGGGGATGGACCGCATCCATGCCGGGTTCGATCGCAACCTGCGCCGTCCGGCGATCCGTGGCGCCGAGGTCACCAAGATCCGTCACACCGCGCGCGGCGTCGATGTGGTCTACCGCGACAAGGCGAGCGACGTGGTCGACACCGTGACGGCGGATTACATCATCTGCACGATCCCGTTCCCGGTGCTCGCGACGATCGATACCGACTTTACGCCCGCGATGAAGAAGACGATCGCCGGGGTCGTCTACGATCACTCGAACAAGGTCGCGTTCGAGAGTCCGCGCTTCTGGGAACGCGAGCAGATCTATGGCGGCATCTCGTTCGTCGGCGGTCCGACGACGCTGGTCTGGTACCCGTCGGCCGGGCTGCACTCCGCGCGCGGCATGATCCTCGGCTGTTATTCGTCCGGACCCAATGCTGCCGAATTCGCCAAGCGTCCGATCGCCGAGCAGATCGCCTTCTCGCGCGGCGTGATCGATCGCCTGCATCCGGGGCATGGCGCCGATCTGGTCAACGGCATCGCGGTGAACTGGCATAAGATCCCGTACAGCCTTGGGCCGTGGCCCGACTGGAATGCGGGCAGCGCGAATGGGCGGCAGGAGGGGCATATCGACACGCCCGAGTTCCGCCTGCTCCAGAAACCCGACGGTCGCGTCTATTTCGCCTCCGCCGCACTCAGTCAGACGCCGGGCTGGCAGGAAGGCGGCATCCAGTCCGCGCAAGGTCAGGTGGTCGCGCTGGCCAGACGCGTCGCGGCGCAAGGCACGCCCCGGGCAGCACAGGGTTCGGCCGGCGCACGACGCGCGGCATGACGTCGAGCAAAACGTTGCATTTCGGTGACAGTGTGAACAATAGTTTAGAAACGATCCGTAAATAGCACCGAATCGGTTGTCTCCGTGCGTAACGCGGACAATCATGACTAAGGTTAGGAAAGCGGAAAACTCTAATTATATCCTGCGAAACCTCGTTTCGCAGAGAGGGTAGTCGTGACACGGTGACGTCAGATCATCGAATATATTAAGAGGATGGCTGAAGGCGCTCAACAATAAGGGGGGAAACCTTATGAAGATCGTCAACAGTATTTCACGTAGTGCCTTCATCGTGGCGCTCGCCAGCGCTGGATCCATGACCGCCTCGGCGCAGACCGCGTCGGTCACCGCGACCGACCCCCAGACCGGAACCTCGGAAATCCCCGACGACATCATCGTCACGGGCACGCGCGCCACGGGGATTACCGCGGCCGAAAGCGCGGCCCCGATCAAGGTGCTCGACGCCGAGATCATGAGCCATGTCGGCCAGCCGAACCTCAACCAGGTGCTGACGCAACTTGTCCCGTCGTTCACGGCGCAGGCATTCGGTGGCGACACCGCCAACCTCACGCTGTCGGCACGGTTGCGCGGGCTGAGCCCGAACCACACGCTCGTCCTGATCAACGGCAAGCGCCGCCACGGCACCTCGAACCTCGCGGTCCTCGGCGGACCCTATCAGGGCGCAGCGACCGCCGATCTCGACCTGATCTCGCCCTCGTCGATCAAGCGCATCGAAGTGCTCGAGGACGGCGCCGCAGCCCAATATGGCTCCGACGCGATCGCCGGCGTCATCAACGTCATCCTCAAGGACGACAAGGAAGGCGGCGACGCCTCGATGACCGCGGGCGAGAATTACGACACCGGCGGCCGCACGTACGGCGGCAGCCTGCACCTTGCGACCAAGGTCGGCGAGAACGGCTTCATCAACGTCACCGGCTTCTATCGCTACCACGACTTCACGCAGGTCGGCGGGCTCGACCGGCGCGTCACTGACGCCAACGGCAATCTGCTGAGCAGCACGACGACCCCGTCGATCAACGCGATCCAGCAACAGCTCTATCCGGCGATGGCGGACTTTCCTTACGTCAACAAGATCAGCGGCGATGCGCAATCGCGCCTGATCAATCTGCAATATAACTCGGCCTATGATTTCGGTGGTATCGAGGCGTACAGCTTCGGCACCTATTCGCGACGCATCGCCAGCGCCTACGAGAACGTCCGCGTACCGACCCGCATCTCGCGCACCGTGGCCGGTGTGACGACCTATTTCGATCCCGATGGCGACTCGCCGTCCAACGGCTTCAGCCCGCGCGAGAAGATCCGCGAGGAGGACATGGCGTTCACCGGCGGCGTGCGCGGCACGACCAACGGCTTCCACTACGACCTGTCGAGCACGTTCGGCCAGGACAAGAACGAGATCTATACGGTCGATTCGGCGAACGCCTCGCTCTACGCCGATACCGGCTTCACCCCGACGACCTTCTACAACGGGTTCTTCAAGTCGAGCGAACTGACCGTCAACGCGGACATCACGCACGAGATCGAAGCCGGGATGGCCGCGCCGATCAACCTCGCCTTCGGCGGCGAGTATCGCAAGAACGTCTATGAGATCGGCGCGGGCGATGCCGCCTCGACCTACAAGGAGGGCGGCCAGTCCTATCCCGGTTTCCGAGCCTCGGATGCCGGCGTGAACGGCCGAACGTCACAGGCGGGCTATATCGACGTCGCCCTGATGCCGGTCGAAGGCCTCAAGGTCGATGTCGCCGGTCGTTACGAGCATTATTCCGATTTCGGCAGCAAGTTCATCTACAAGGGCACCGGGCGCTACGATTTCTCCGACGCGTTCGCCCTGCGCGGCACTTTCTCGACCGGGTTCCGCGCGCCGACGCTGGCGGAATCCTATTACTCCGCCACCAACGTCTCGCCGACTGCCGCGTTCGTCCAGTTGCCCGCCAATTCGGCGGCGGCGAAACTGCTCGGCTTCGAGAACCTGAAGCCCGAGAAATCGACCAACTACAGCTTCGGCACGGTCATTCGCCCGGTTCCGCGGCTGACGATCACGATCGATGCCTATCAGGTGAAGATCGAGGATCGTATCCTCGGGACGGGGTCGTTGTTCGGTGGCGGCGGCGCCACCTCGCCGGTCAACGTCAACTTCCCCGTGGTGACGGCGGCGATCCGCGCGAACGGCAACGTGCTCGATCCGACGGTGACGCAGACCGGCATCAACATCTTCACCAACGGCGCGGATACCCGGACCCGCGGCGTCGATCTCGTCGCCAGCTACGCGAGCGATTTCGGCGACTATGGCAAGGCGACCTGGACCCTGTCGGGCAACTACAACCAGACCAAGATCACCAAGGTCATGTCGGCACCGCCGCTGGTCAACGTGCTCGGACAGACGATCACGGTGCCGTTGTTCGACGAAGGCGCCCGCGCCAATATCGAGACCGCATCGCCGCGGGTCAAAGTCATCGGTTCGACCTTCTATTCGATCGACAAGTTCTCGATGACGTTGCGCGGTACGGTCTACGGAAAGAGCTCGGCGAGGTACAGCCCGGACGGCGGCACCTTCTATAAGCAGACGATCGGCACCGCGTTCATCGGCGACGTCGAACTGAACTTCAAGGCGACCGACGACCTCGAGCTGTCGATCGGTGCGAACAACGTCTTCAACAAGAAGTCGCCGACACTCGGCCTGGTGCCGGGTACGACCAATGCTACCTTGGTCGGCGGCGGCAACCAGCTCGACGCGCCGCTGACGTTCAGCCCCTACGGGATCAACGGCGGCTATTATTATGCGCGCATGAACGTGAGCTTCTGAGAGATCGGGCGCGGCGTCACACTCGCCGCGCCCGAACCATTCGCATGAACCACCGGGAGAGAGACATATGACGATAAAAGCCAAGACCAAGACCGTCGCGCTGGCCGTGGCGACCTGTGCGATGCTCGCAGTGCCCGGCGTGGCGATCGCTGCCGAGAACAAGGTGGCGATCGTTCGGCATGCCAACACCCCGCCCGGCCTGATCCTTCAAGGGGTCACCGTGCCGGCGGGCGCGAAGATGCTGTATCTCAGCGGACAGTTGGCGGCCCCGATCGACCCGGCGGCTAAGACGCCGCCGGCGCAACTGACGATCGCCGATTTCGGTGACACGAAGACGCAGACGATCAGCGTGTTCACGAAGATCAAGACGATCCTCGCCGCGCAAGGCTATGCGATGAGCGACATCGTCAAGCTCACCGTGTTCGTCGCGGGCGACCCGAAGCTTGGCGGGAAGATGGACTTTGCCGGCATGAACGATGCCTTCAAGATGTTCTTCGGCACCGCGGAGAACCCGAACACGGTCGCGCGATCGACCGTTCAGGTCGCGGCCTTGGCGGGGCCGGCATTCCTCGTCGAAATCGAAGCCACCGCGGCGAAATAACACTGTCGTCGGGCGGTGGTAGGTTCAGCTGGAATCAGAGGGGCTTGCAGGACGGGACATCGGGCGCGCGGCGATATGGCTGGAATTGTTCTCCATATCGGAGGCGTAACGATTTGACGGTCGCCGCTCGGCATGGGACGTTCGTGAACCATCGGATCGGAGACTGCCATGCTCGTTCCACCGCTCGTCCACGGACTGACACTCGCCCTGGTCATCGGTATCGTCGCAGGGTTGCGGGCGATGCTGGCGCCCGCCGCCGTCGCCTGGGCGGCTACACGCGGCGCGCTTCCGTTGCGGGAAACGTGGCTGGCGTTTCTCGGCTGGCGGTTCACGCCGTGGATCCTGACCGTGCTCGCCGCCACCGAGCTCGTCACCGATCAACTGCCGTCGACCCCTAGCCGCAAGGTGCCGCCGCAATTCATCGCCCGGCTGTTGTCGGGCGGATTGTCGGGGGCCGCGGTCGGCTGTGCGGTCGGCCTGCCGTTGCAGGGGATCGTCCTCGGCGTCGTCGGCGCGGTGATCGGGATCTATGTCGGTGCCGCGGCGCGCGCACGCTTGGCGACCGCGTTCGGCAACGATCGCCCGGCTGCGCTGATCGAGGATGCGGTTGCCATCCTCGGGGCGGTGCTGGTGGTGTCGTCGCTCTAGTGCGCCGTTTCGATGCGATCATCGTCGGCGCGGGGCAGGCGGGGCCGCCACTCGCCGGGCGCCTGACCGCGGCGGGGATGACCGTTGCGCTGGTCGAGCGCAAGCTCGTCGGCGGCACCTGCGTGAACACCGGGTGCATGCCGACCAAGACGCTCGTCGCCAGCGCCTATGCTGCGCATCTGGCGCGGCGTGGCCCGGAGTTCGGTATCGTGACCGGCGACGTCGTCGTCGACATGCCTGCGGTCGCCGCGCGTGCGAGGCAAGTCGTGACCGACGCGCGGACGGGTAACGAACGCTGGCTGGAGTCTATGGCCGGGCTGACCTTCCTGCGTGGCCATGCGCGCTTCACCGGGCCCGCGACGCTCGCGGTCGACGGCGAGGAACTGACGGCACCGCGCATATTCCTCAACGTCGGCGGCCGCGCGAGCGTACCCGACATGCCTGGCGTCGACGACGTGCCGCATCTCGACAATACCGACATGGTCGCTTTGGAGGCTGTCCCCGAACATCTGGTGGTCGTCGGGGGAAGCTATGTCGGTCTGGAATTCGCGCAGATGTATCGGCGGTTCGGTGCTGCGGTGACGGTCGTCGAGCGCAGCGAACGGTTGATCCCGCACGAGGACGCCGACGTGTCCGACGCGGTTCGCGCGATCCTTGAGGATGAGGGGATCGTGGTCCGTACCGGCGCCAACTGCATAGCCTTTGCGCGCCACGCATCGGGCGTCGCGGTGTCGGTCGATTGTCGCGCGGGCGATCCGGCGGTGGTCGGTAGCCACGTCTTGCTCGCGGTTGGACGACGTCCCAACACCGACGATCTGGGGCTCGATCTCGCGGGGATCGCGACCGATGCGAAGGGCTATGTGATCGTCGACGATCTTTTGCAGACCAACGTTCCCGGCATCTGGGCTCTGGGCGATTGCAACGGCCGCGGCGCCTTCACGCACACCGCGTATAACGACTTCGAGATCGTCGCCGCGAACCTGCTCGAGGGCGACGACCGGACGCTGAGCCAGCGGCTGGCCGGCTACGCGCTCTATACCGATCCGCCGCTCGGCCGTGTCGGGTTGACGCAAGCACAGGCGGAGGAGACGGGGCGGCCGATCCTCGTCTCGAAGCGGCCGATGACTCGGGTGGGTCGTGCCGTCGAGAAGGGCGAGACGAAGGGATTCATGAAGATCGTGGCGGATGCGGAAACACAGCGGATTTTGGGAGCGGCGATCCTCGGCACCGGCGGCGACGAGGCAATCCACGGAATCCTCGACATGATGAACGCCGATCAGCCGGTGTCCGCGCTGCGCTGGGCGGTGCCGATTCACCCGACCGTATCCGAACTGATCCCGACGCTGCTCCTCGGCCTCGAACCGGTGTCGCGCGCATGAGTGATCTCGGCGCGCGCGACCACCAGATGTTCCCGGTGCTCAACGCGGAACAGCTTCAGACGGCAAAGCGCTTCGCGAGTGGTCCGGCGCGCGTATTTGCCGCGGGCGAGCAGGTCTATGCGATCGGCGAGCACGGCGTCGCGGCCTGGCTGGTGCTCGAAGGCACGATCGACGTCGTCCGTCGCGACGGGCTGAGCGACGAGGCACCGATCACCACGCACGGCCCGGGGCAGTTGACGGGCGAGGTCAACCAGCTTGCCGGGCGCCCGACGATCGCGGGCGGCACCGCTGGCCCCGCCGGCTGCACTGCGCTGCCGTTCGACCCGGCGCACCTGCGCGCGCTGATGGTCGGCTCCGCGGACGTCGGCGAGATCGTGATGCGCGCGCTGATCCTGCGCCGCGTGGGGCTTATCGAGCAGGGCAGCGGGGGGACGGTGATCGTCGGCCTGCCGGACAGTCCCGACGTCGTCCGGCTACAGGGATTTCTCACGCGGTCGGGCTATCCAAACATTGTCCTCGATGCGGCAGCCGACGACGAGGGGCGTGCACTGGTCGAGCGGACCGGCGTCGCGTCGAGCGACCTGCCGCTGGTGGTCTGCCCCAACGGTACGGTGCTGAAAAGGCCGTCGGATATCGAGGTTGCGGCGTGCCTCGGCATCACGCCAGAACTCGATCCCGACATCGTCTACGACGTCGCGATCGTCGGCGCGGGGCCGGCGGGGCTGGCGGCGGCCGTGTATGCCGCATCCGAAGGACTGTCGGTGATCGTGCTCGACGAGCGTGCGATCGGCGGGCAGGCGGGGGCGTCGGCTAGGATCGAGAATTACCTGGGCTTCCCGACCGGCATTTCGGGGCAGGCGCTGGCGGGGCGCGCGTTCAACCAGGCGCTGAAGTTCGGGGCGGAGATCGCGATCCCGTTGACCGTCGAGCATCTCGATTGCGACGAGGATCGGCCCGCGGGCGACCCGCTTGCGCTTGAACTGCCGGGCGATCGGCGCGTCCAGTCCCGGACGGTGATCGTCGCGTCTGGCGCGCGGTATCGGCGGCCGGACATTCCCGACCTGGCTGAGTTCGAGGGCGCCGGCGTATCCTACTGGGCATCGCCGATCGAGGCGCGGTTGTGCGAGGGCGAGGAAGTCGCGCTGGTCGGCGGCGGCAACTCGGCCGGGCAGGCGGTTGTGTTCCTCGCGCCGCGCGTGAAGCACCTGCACCTGATCGTGCGCCGCCCGCTGGCCGCGACGATGTCGAAATATCTGATCGACCGGATCGCGGCGCTGCCCAACGTGACGATCCGCGTCGGCACCGAGGTCGTCGGGCTGGAGGGCGAGCGTGCCACCGGACTGACGGCAGCGATCTTCCGCCACCGCAGCGACGGCGCGGAGACGCGCTGCGCGATGCGACACCTGTTCCTGTTCATCGGCGCAGACCCCAACGCGGGCTGGCTGAAGGGCTGCGTCGATACCGACGAGAAGGGGTTCATCGTCACCGGTGCCGCCGCGCTGCCGTTGCAGACGAGCCGCGCCGGCGTATTCGCGATCGGCGACGTCCGCGCCGGTTCGACCAAGCGCGTCGCCGCGGCGGTCGGCGAAGGCGCGGCGGTGGTCGCGCAGATCCACACGGTTTTGGCCGACATGGCGGAAAGGTACGCGGAATGAGCTACGGTTGCACGCATATGGATACGATCCGTGACGTAACGCCGAGCGCGAAGGGATGCGAGGAGTGCCTCCGGATCGGCAGCGAGTGGGTGCATCTCCGGCTGTGCCGGGAATGCGGTCATGTCGGCTGCTGCGACGACTCCCCGCGCCGCCACGCGACCGCACACTTCCACGCGACGCGGCATCCGATTATCGAGGGCTATGACCCGCCGGAAGGCTGGGGCTGGTGCTTCGTGGACGAGACGATGGTGGACATGCCGGACCAAACGCCGCAGGTGGGGCCGATCCCGCGCTATGTTTGAGGGGACGGGAGTGTGGTCGTAGCGGTTTGATTCGGCATTACGAGCTAACCCCGCGTACAAGGAAGTTTAGGACGAACTGCTCACAGGTACACCACCCCGGCGAAGGCCGGGGCCCGGTTGGCATGGCTTGAGTGACAAAGCGCAAACCTACATCACCGACGTTTCCCAACTGAGCCCCGGCCTCCGCCGGGGAGGTGCCTACTCGGAAGAATCGAACTAAGCCGACGCGCTCGCTGGTGCATGTTGAGCGCTGCAAACTGACGTTGGTACCAACGGTGATCACCGGTTTACTCCACGTCACCACATACCCCTCCGCGCTTGCCTCGCCGTAAACGGACAGGTAGCCGACGCCATCGGTAAAGGCGTGAGTGATCGAGATGCGGCGTTTGATGATCGGCTTCGTGGCCATTGCGGCCTTGGCGTCCGCAGGAACGGCACAGCCGGCATGGAGGTCGGTGCAGCGCGCCGAACCGGGACCGAAGCCCGGCTTGGTACGCGTCCGCATCGTCCACCTCCGAGGGCCCGATCCTGCTGGCGCTCGACGCGCGGCACGCACCGAAGACGACCGCGAATTTCCTCGCCTATGTCGATGACGGCCGGTTCGACGGCACCGATTTCTACCGCGCGAGCCGCCAGAAGTCCGCGCCAAAGCTCGGCTTCATCCAGGCGGGCATCCGCACCGATGCACGGCGGATCCTGCCGCCGTTTCCGCTTGAGACCACCGCGATGACCGGCATCAAGCATCTCGACGCGACGATCTCGATGGCACGTGGCATGACGCCGGCGTCGGCTGGCGGGAATTTCTTCATCACGGTTGGGCCCGCACCCGCGATGGACGCGCGCGCGGGATATCCGGGCTATGCCGCGTTCGGGCATGTCGTCGCGGGGATGGACGTGGTGAAGCGGATCCTTGCCAAGCCGACCGGCGGCGGGATGGACGCGTTCAAGGACCAGATGATCTTGAAGCGCGTGGCGCTTGTGAGTGCGCGGCGTTTGGATGGCGTTGCCAAGCCGACGGGGCTGCCGCGGGCGTGGCTGATCGAGACGGAGCCGCAGCGGCGGAGGTGAGGGGTGGAGCGCGAACTTTTATTTCAAGCGTACCGGGAACACCACGGTTCTTGCCCGCGAACGACTTAGCAGCCTTCGAACACAATCGCCGTCCCGCCCACGCACCTCCCCGGCGAAGGCCGGGGCCCAGTTGCGGAAGCCTGAGTAAATGGACGCTGCGCGCAGTTACTACTGTCCCCCAACTGGGCCCCGGCCTGCGCCGGGGTGGGGCACCAAGATTTGGTTCTGACAATCACGTTTCAAACTTCGGCGCCGCAACCCTTTCTGTTCTCCCGCGAAGGCGGGAGCCCAGGGTAACGATCGCCGGTGCCTGTGGCTCCTGGGCCCCCGCCTTCGCAGGGGAACAAGCTAGAGCCCGTTACGCGATCAAGCTAAGCGCAACCGCTTCCGCGACCTTGATACCGTCGACTGCGGCGGACAGAATGCCCCCCGCATAGCCAGCGCCTTCTCCCGCCGGGAACAGGCCGGCCGTGTTGAGGCTCATGAAATCGTCACCCCGCGTGATCCTCACCGGCGATGACGTCCGCGTCTCCACACCCGTGAGCACCGCATCGGGGTGATCGTAGCCCGGGATTTCGCGCCCGAACGCCGGCAGTGCCTCGCGTAGCGCGGTGATCGCGAACTCCGGCAGACACTCCGACAAGTCGGTCATGTGCACGCCGGGCTTGTACGACGGGATAACCGAACCGAGCGCGATCGACGCGCGGCCCGCGAGGAGGTCGCCGATGCGTTGCGCAGGTGCCTTGTAGTTCGAGCCGCCGGCGACATAGGCGCGCGTTTCCCAGTGGCGCTGCAGCTCGATCCCGGCGAGCGGGTGGCCGGGATAGTCGCGCTCGGGGTCGATGCCGATGACGATTCCCGAGTTCGCGTTGCGTTCGTTGCGCGAATATTGGCTCATGCCGTTGGTGGCGACGCGGCCCTCTTCCGAGGTCGCGGCGACGACGGTGCCGCCCGGGCACATGCAGAAGCTGTAGACGGTCCGTCCGTTCTTGCAGTGGTGCGACAGGCTGTATGCCGCTGCGCCGAGATCGGGATGGCCAGCGCACGGCCCGAACCGGGCTTCGTCGATCCACGACTGCGGATGCTCGATGCGGACGCCGATCGAGAACGGCTTGGCTTCTACGTGCACGCCCTTGGCATGGAGCATCTCGAACGTGTCGCGCGCGCTGTGGCCGACCGCGAAGACGACGTGGTTGGCTTCGAGATAGTCGCCGGTGCTGAGATGGAGCCCGCGGACTTGGCGCGTGCCGGCTTCCTCGACGATGTCGAGACCATCGACGCGCGTCGAGAAGCGGTACTCGCCGCCGAGCGCCTCGATCGTCTCGCGCATGCTCTCGACCATCGTGACGAGGCGGAAGGTGCCGATATGCGGGTGCGCTTCGGTCAGGATTTCCGGGGGCGCGCCGGCCTTGACGAACTCGGTCAGGACTTTCCGTCCAAGATGACGCGGGTCCTTGATCTGGCTCCAGAGCTTGCCGTCGGAGAAAGTGCCGGCACCGCCCTCGCCGAACTGGACGTTGGATTCGGGGTTGAGGACGCTCTTGCGCCAGAGGCCCCAGGTATCCTTGGTACGTTCGCGGACGACTTTGCCGCGGTCGAGGATGATCGGGCGGAACCCCATCTGCGCGAGGATCAGGCCGGCGAAGAGGCCGCAGGGGCCCGCGCCGACCACCACCGGGCGGGGGCCGGTGTAGTTCGGGCCGCCCTTGGTGACGAAGCGATACCCCGTGTCCGGTGTGCGCTGGACGTGGCGATCCTTGCGGAAGCGCTGGAGGACGGTGTCCTCGTTCTTCAGCGTGACGTCGACCGAATAGACGAGCTGGATGTCCATCTTGTCGCGGGCATCGTGTGCGCGTCTGGCGATGGTGTAGCGGATCAGGTCGCGCGGGGTGACGCGCAGGCGGTCGCGGATCGCGGCGGGGAGCGCTTCGTCGGCGTGGTTGAGCGGCAGCTTGAGGTCGGTGATGCGGAGCATGTCGGTCGCTCTAGCGCCGCGCGGCGCGATCCGCCATCGGGTGCGGGAGAGGACATGATCATGCGGACCGACGACGAGCAGAATGCCAAGAGCGCCAAGCGCAAGGAGGTCCAGGACCGGATCGTCGCGAGCAAGACGATCGAGAAGGGGCTGATCATCGTCCACACCGGCAAGGGCAAGGGCAAGTCGACCGCCGCGTTCGGCATGGCGGTGCGGATGATCGGGCATGGGCGCAAGGTCGGCGTGGTCCAGTTCGTCAAGGGCGCGATGGCGACCGGCGAGAAGGCGATCTTCGACGCGTTCACGGACCTGTGCGAGTTCAAACCGATGGGGGAGGGGTTCACCTGGGATACGCAGGACCGCGCGCGCGATATCGCGGTGGCGCGCGAGGCGTGGGACGAGGTGAAGCGGATGATCGCGGATCCGTCCTATGCGATGGTGGTCGCGGACGAACTCAACATCGTGCTGCGGTACGAGTATCTGCCGGTCGACGAGGTCGTGGCCGTGTTGGCGGCGAAGCCCGAGATGACGCATGTCGTGGTGACCGGGCGGAATGCGCCGGATGCGCTGATCGAGATGGCGGACCTTGTGACCGAGATGACGCAGGTGAAGCATCCGTTCCGTTCGGGCGTGAAGGCGCAGGCGGGCGTGGAGTTCTGACTTCTTGATCCTCCCTTGGCAGGGGAGGTGGCTGGCACTTGCCAGACGGAGGTGTGTTGCGATCTCGATGGCGGGTCACTCCTCCGTCAGCGCAAACGGGCTGCCACCTCCCCTGCAAGGGAGAGGATTAGAGGCTGCTTGTCTACGATCGATCGTACGCGTATCGCTCCACCCGCGACAGGTTTTCCCGAGGCGGCAACGCGTAGGGAAATGAAAATGGGAACGGGAAACACCCGGCTGCCCCTGCAACTGTACGCGGCGAGCCATCGTGCCTCATGCCATTGGGATGTTCCCGAGAAGGCGGCGCGGCCGGCGTTGACCCGCGAGCCAGGAGACCTGCCCGTCGCGGTCGTCTTTCGTCCGGCCAGGGTGCGCCGAACGGACGGGTAACACCCCGAGCGACGACATCGCTTCGCGTCTCGCGGAGGCTGGAGGCGTGCGCCTCTCGCCCTTCGCGCGGTGCGGAACCGACTGTCCGAAGGGGTTCCTATGCCAAGTTTACAACGTTACGAGATCGTCCGGGAACGGACATGCTGAAGCCAGTCGAAGACGGCGTCGCTGTAGTCGCGTGCAACACGTGTCGCCATTCCACCGACGCACGCGACGACGAGCAGGGCCAGCGTGGCGGCGCGCGGCTGGTCAACGCGCTGAAGACGGTGCAGGCGAGCGATCCCGCCTATGCCGAAGTCGCGGTGCAGGAGATGCCGTGCCTGTTCGCATGCCAGGATTTCTGCACGATCCACCTGCGGGCACCCGCCAAGGTCGGCTATGTGCTGGGCCGGTTCGAACCCACCGAAGATGCCGCGCGCGCGATCCTCGATTACGCGCGGCTCTACGGCGAGAGCGCGTTCGGGCAGGTGCCGTTTAAACAATGGCCGCAAGGGGTGAAGGGACATTTCATCACGCGCACGCCGCCCGCCGGGTTTGTCGTCGAGTGACCGCGTTCGCTACGCCCGCTGCGTTTCTGGCGGCTTTGCGCGGTTTGCCGCAGGCCGACGCTGCCGCGCGATCCGCGGCGATCGCGCGGCAGGAAGAACTGACCAAGCCATCGGGATCGCTCGGTCGGCTTGAGGATATCGCCGTCTTCATGGCCGGATGGCAGGGCAACCCGCTGCCCCGGCTCGATCGTGGAAGCGCAGTCGTGTTCGCGGGCAATCACGGCATCGTCGCGCGCGGCGTCAGCGCGTTTCCCGCGTCCGTCACCGCGCAGATGGTCGCCAATTTCGAGCATGGCGGCGCGGCGATCAACGCGCTGTCGCGCGCGGCCGGCCTCGATCTCAGGATCGTATCGCTCGATCTCGACCGGCCGACTGCGGACTTCACCGAGGCGCCGGCAATGTCGGAGAACGAGTGCCTCGCCGCGATCAACGCCGGCGCAGCGGCGGTTGCGGACTTGCCGGACCTGGTCGTGCTCGGCGAGATGGGGATCGGCAATTCGACGACCGCTGCCGCCCTGTGTCTGGCGAGCTTCGGCGGGTCGGCGAGCGACTGGGTCGGGCCCGGCACCGGGGTCGATCACGATGGCATCGCGCGGAAGATCGCGGTCGTCGAAGCCGGGGTCGCGTTGCACCGGGATGCGCTGACCACGCCGTTCGACATCCTGCGGCGGCTCGGCGGGCGCGAGTTGGCGGCGATTGCCGGCGCGGTGGTCGCCGCACGATTGGGAGGCGTTCCGGTCATGCTCGACGGGTTCATCTGTTGCGCGGCGGTCGCGCCGTTGGCGGCCGCGTGTCCCGATGTTCTCGCGCATTGCCTTGCCGGGCATGTCTCGGCCGAACCGGGGCATCGGCTCCTGCTGGACCGCATGGGTCTCGAGCCCCTGCTGTCACTCGGGATGCGGCTGGGCGAGGCGAGCGGTGCGGCGACGGCGACGCTGCTCGTCCGAGCCGCGCTGGCGGCGCATGTCGAGATGGCGACCTTCGCCGAGGCAGGTGTTTCCGCGGGGTGAGCGCACACAGGCTGTATCTCATGCGGCATGGTGCGCCCGAAGTGGCGGGACGACTGCTCGGGCGGACGGACGATCCGGCAACCGCGGCCGGCATTGCCGCCTGCGTCGCGCGCGCCGAGGGCCTTGCCATAGAAAGGATCGAGACATCCGATCTGGTCCGCGCGCGCGCCTGCGCGGAAGCGATCGGTGGCCCGCGAGGCGTTTCGGTCGAGGTCGATCCACGCTGGCAGGAACTGGATTTTGGCGCTTGGGACGGCCTGCCGCCCACCGCGATCGATACCGCCGAGCTGACGGCGTTCTATGACGACCCCGACGCGTCACCACCGCCGGGTGGCGAACGCTGGTCGGCGTTGCAGGACCGTGTCGCGCGCGCACTGGCGGGGATGCCGCCGGTTCCGACGCTGGTCGTGACGCATGGCGGCACGATCCGGGCGGCGCTCGCGGCATTGTGCGGGTTCGATCGACGACAGATATGGGCGTTCGACCTGCCCTGCGCCGCGGTCGTCTCGCTGCGGATCTGGCCGGGCCAGCCGCGGACCGTCCAGATCGTAGGGCTGGCGACATGAAACGGCTGATCGTCGCGTTCGGGTTCCTGACGCGCTTGCCGATGCCCCGGGTCGACGTCAGCGCCGATGATTTCGCGGCGGCGATCCGTTTTTATCCGATCGTTGGCCTCGCGATCGGTGCGCTCGTCGCGGCGGCCGGATGGCTGGGTGCGCTCGTCGATCCTTGGACGGGTGCCTGTGCCGCGCTGCTTGCCTGGATCGCGGTGACGGGGGCGCTGCATCTCGACGGGCTTGCCGATCTCGCCGATGGGCTGGGCGCGGCGCATGGCAATCGGACGCGGCTGCTCGCGGTGATGGCCGATCCGCATATCGGCAGCTTCGGCGTCGTCGCGATCGTCGGTCAGATGCTCGCCAAGCTCGTGCTGCTGCATGCGATCGGGATGAGCTGGGGACTGATCCTCGTACCGTTCGCAGCGAGGACGGGACCGCTCGTCTGGGCGAAATTGTTGCCGCCGTTGCGGCCGGGCGGGCTCGGCGCCGCGGTTGCCGGCGCGGTCCGAGCGCACGATCTGCTGGGGTGGGGACTGTTGCTCGCGCTCGCCGCCGTCGCAATGCCAGCGCTTTTCGTCCTCCCGCTGCTCGTGCTGGGCGTCGCGGCGTGGTTGCGGCGGACGCTGGGCGGCGTGACGGGCGATGCGCACGGTGCCGGGATCGAGATCGTCGAGACCGGGCTGCTAGTCGCGCTCGCGGTGGCCGGCGCGCTCGGCTAGCGCCAGCAGCGCATCGAGATCGACATGGCGTTCCAGCGTCGCAGCGATCGCATCGAGCGCGGCGTCGATCGACGCACTATGATCGGGCCCGCTGGCGGCGACGCCGAGACGCGCCAGCCACACCGCACGCTGCTCCGCGAGGGCGAGCAGGCCGTGGACATAGCTGCCCGCTACCAGTCCGTCCGCACTCGTCGCGCCTTCGGGACTGCCATCGGCGCGGTGCCCGACCGGGCGCGCGGTGGCCGGCCCGGTGGTCGCGCCCATGTGCATCTCGTAGCCCTCGAACGCGGCGCCTTGTGCCTGGCCGCAAACCCGGTCGAGCGTCTTGCGGCCAGTGAGGACCGTATCGACGTCGAGCAGCCCGAGCCCTTCGACGCGACCCGCCGGCCCCTCGATGCCGTCAGGATCGGCGATGCTGCGACCGAGCATCTGGTAACCGCCGCAAAGCCCCAGCACCGGCTTGCCGCGACGGCAATGCGCATGGATGTCGATGTCCCAGCCCTGCGCGCGGACGAAGGCGAGATCGGGGATCGTCGCCTTCGACCCGGCGAGGACGATCATGTCGACGTCCGGGATCGGCGTCCCCGGCGGTACCATCACCAGCGCGACGCCGGGTTCGAGCCGAAGCGGATCGAGGTCGTCGAAATTGGCGATCCGCGGCGTGATCGGGCAGGCGATCGTGACGCGCCGCTGCGAAGAGGCAACCGGCCGTTCGAGGATCACCGCGTCCTCGCTCGGCAGCCGCACCGCGTCGGCGAGCCATGGCACGACGCCGTACCCGCGCCATCCGCTCCGCGCCTCGATCGCGCGATAGCCGTCGTCGAACAGCGCCGGGTCGCCGCGGAACTTGTTGATCAGGAAGCCGTGGATCATCGCCGCGTCGGCTGGATCGATCACCGCACGCGTGCCGACGATCGCCGCGATCACCCCGCCGCGGTCGATATCGCCGACCAGCACCACGGGCACGTCTGCCGCGCGCGCGAACCCCATGTTGGCGATGTCACCGGCGCGCAGGTTGATCTCCGCCGGGCTGCCCGCGCCCTCGACGACGACGATGTCACAGCCTGCCGACAGCCGCTCGAAGCTATCTAGCACGTCGACCAGCAACCCTTCGCGCCCTTCGCGCCAGCGGGCGGCGGCGAGCGTGCCGCGCACCTGTCCGCGGACGATCAGTTGCGAGGTGCGGTCGCCCTGCGGCTTGAGCAGCACCGGGTTCATGTCGACGCTCGGCGCGACGCGACAAGCGATAGCCTGCGTTGCCTGCGCACGGCCGATCTCGCCGCCATCGGCAGTGACGGCGGCGTTGTTCGACATGTTCTGTGGCTTGAATGGCCGCACCGACAGTCCCCGGTTGGCAAAGGCCCGGCATAATCCCGCGACCAAGACCGACTTGCCGACGTCCGAACCGGTCCCCTGTAGCATCAGAGCGCCCATGCGACCCCTCCGGCGATGACGAGAAGTAGAGCGCACGCCCGTCGATAGATGCCGAGCGCGGCGCGAAGATCGTTTGCGGTCGCATCTGGGCGGCCATCGCCGATGTATGGTTTGGCGACGCTCACCCCGTCATAGGCGATCGGGCCCGCGAGCTTCAGACCAAGCGCACCTGCCATCGCGGCTTCGGGCCAGCCGGCGTTGGGCGAGGCATGGTTGCCGGCATCGCGCCACATCGTCCGCCACCCGCCGAGCCCTGCGACGCAGAGCAGCACGCCGCCGATCCGCGCGGGGACGAAGTTGGCCACATCGTCGGTTCGCGCCGCGGCCCAGCCGAACGCGCGCCATCGCTCCTCGCGATGCCCGATCAGGCTATCGGCGGTATTGATCGCCTTGTACGCCCAAAGTCCCGGCAGCCCGGCGATGATCAGCCAGAACAGTGGCGCAACGACGCCGTCGCACACGCTCTCGGCAAGGCTCTCGATCGCCGCGCGCGCGACGCCAGCGTCGTCGAGCGAGGCGACGTCACGGCCTACGATCATGGCGACACGGGCGCGGGCGGTGTCGAGATCGTTCGCATGGAGGGCTCGGGCGACGGGGACGACATGGTCGTACAGGCTGCGGATCGCGAGGCCCGGTGTGGCCAGCAGCGCGATCGCGATCCACGCTACGGGACCGAGTGCGCGCCGGGCGAGCCAGGTGGCCGCCAACGCTATCCCGATCGCGACTGCGACGATCAGGACCAACGTCACGACGCCGGCGATGCGACGGTACGTGCTGGACGCGGCGGGCGTGTTCCAGCGGGTTTCCGCCCAACCGATCAGCCGCGCGAACCCGCCGACCGGATGACCGATCCGGGCGTAGACCGCCGCCGGCCAGCCGATCGCCAGGTCCACGACGATCGCCAGGACTGCGATCGGTTCAGCCACGGGAGAGTGCTCGATCGAGGCGCTCGAACGCGGCATCGTCCCCCGGCACGCCGAACCGGAGCCAGCGTGGCGCAGTGTCGAACGGACGCGTGAGAATGCCGGATTGCGCCAGGCGTTCGAACACCGCCGCCGCATCGTCGCACTGCACCAGCCGGAACAACGGGCAAGCGCCACTGCCGCGCAGGCCGTGGCGTGCGAGCAGCATGTCGAGCCGATCGGCGCGTTCTACGATCGATCGCCGGGCTTTAGCGATCCAGGCGACGTCCCGATAGGCGGCGGTACCGTACGCGACTGCGAGGGCGGAGATCGGCCAGCTACCGAGGCGACGACGCATCGCGGCGGCCTGCGTGGCAGGAGCGATCATGAAGCCGAGGCGCACGCCTGCGAGCCCGAAGAATTTGCCGAACGAGCGGAAAACGATCGCAGGGTCTTCGGAGGCGAGGCACGGTATCAGGTTTCGCGCCGGTACGGCGTCGGCAAACGCTTCGTCGACGACCAGCCACACGCCGCGCCGCACGATCCGCAACAGGCGGTCCGGAGAGTCGATGTCGCCATCGGGATTGTTCGGGTTGGCAAGCAGGAGCGTGCCTTCGCTGATCGCATCGATCGCATCGCGTGCGATCGGTGTTGCTCGCGTGATCGCTTCCGCGTGCGTTCCGTAACTGGGCGTGACGAACCTGACCGGCGACGGCAAACCAAGCACATCGAGCGACCGCAGGCCGAGTTCGCTGCCGGGCAGGGCGACGACGCGATCCGCGCTGGTGCCGAACATGGTCGCGGCGGCGGCTTCGAGATCGCCGATGGCGGTCGGCGAGGGCAGTCTATGCAGGTCGAGCGGCGGGAAGGGTTCGGCTTGCCACGCGCAGGGATTGATACCGGTCGACAGGTCGAGCCACGGTTGCGGCGCACGCGGGTAGTGGGTGGCGGCAAGATCGATCCGTCCGCCGTGGATCCGCAAGGCCTTCATAGCGTCATTCACTCGAACCTGCAGGCTTTCTCTTGATCTTCCCGGCGTCATCGTCATTCCGGGTGCGGCCGGCAAGTACGAAGGAGATGGGCGGATGCAATCGGTTGAAGCGTCGTTCGGCAAGAGTCTCTTCGTGCTGGGGGGCGCGAGGTCGGGCAAAAGCCGCCATGCACAGGCCGCCGCCGAGACGGTCGGAGCGCATGGGCAGCTCGTATATATCGCAACGGCCCAGGCGTTCGATGACGAAATGGGCAACCGTATCGCTCGCCACCGTGCGGATCGGGATACGCGTTGGCGGACCGTCGAGGCGCCCATCGCGCTCGCCGAAGCCATCGCCATGGCGGATGGCGAAAACATGGTCCTTCTCGTCGACTGCCTGACCCTTTGGCTGTCGAACCTGCTGTTGGCCGATCTGGATATCACGCATCAGACCGAGATGCTGCTCGCGGCGATATCTGGGCTCGACGGAAAAATCGTGTTCGTCTCCAATGAGGTGGGGCTCGGGATCGTGCCCGATAATGCCCTCGCGCGTCGGTTCAGGGATGCCGCGGGATTTCTGCATCAGCGGATCGCGGCGCAGGTCGAGTCCGTCGACATGGTCGCGGCGGGGCTCGTGCAGCGGTGGAAGGGGCCGTCTGGAACGGATCAGCGTGGCCGCCAGACCATCGGCCAATAATCCTTTCTCAATGAGCTCCGGGTGGAAACTCAATTACCGTATCGGTCTCGCAAGATTTTACTGGCTATCGAGCGAATTTTAGCAAATCGTTTTAATCTATCGTTGCTGATCCGCCACAATAAAAATCTGAACGATCGTTGCGCGGTTATGTTATTATGCGGCATCGCCAGCCAATTTATGGGCACTGACGACCGAGAGAGGCATGTGCTCCCGCCCCGATATTGCGGGAATACAGTGTGACATCACCTTCTAGCCCCTTGGCATTGCTCGTACGAAAGCTCGAAACGCATGCCGTTCTGGATGCCGGCGACCGTGCTGCGTTGCTGGCACTTCCCTATACGCTCCGGACGTACGATCCCTCCTCCTACCTCGTGCGTGAGGGGGACGCGCCCGAGCAATGCGCTGTCTTGCTGACCGGATTTGCCTATCGCCAGAAATTGACGGGTAGCGGGATGCGACAGATCGTTTCGCTGCATATTCCCGGTGAACCGCTCGATTTTCAGCACCTGTTTCTCGATGTGGCCGACCACAACGTCCAGACCCTGACGCGCGCGGATGTCGCGACGATCCCGCGTACGGCGTTGCGGGAGCTCGCCCGTAAACGGGCCTCGATCGGGAACGCGATCTTTATCAATACACTCGTCGAAGGCTCGATCTTTCGGGAGTGGATCCTGAATGTCGGGCGCCGCGACGCACGATCACGGCTCGCGCACTTCCTGTGCGAGTTCGCGATACGGCTGGACATGCAGGGACTGACCGGTGCCGACGGGTACGAGCTGCCGATGAGCCAGGAACAGCTGGGCGACGCGCTTGGCCTGACCGCGGTCCACGTCAATCGCACCATCAAGTCGCTCGAACAGGACGGGTTGATCAACCGCAACCGGCGCCGGATCGGGTTTCCGCAGTGGGACGCGTTGCGGGAACTCGCCGACTTTTCAACCCGATATCTGCATCTGGCGCAGCAGAAGCTCTAGGAACTCAGCGCCGGATCGACGGAGTCGATGATCCGCCCCCCGGCCATGAAGACCGCGATCGGGCACGCTGCGAACAGCATCCAGCCACCGTATCCGGGATATTGCTGGAGATAGTGCATCCCGCGTTCGACCGCTCCCAAGGCGAGCCCGTAGATGACGAGGAAGGCCTCGAACTTGGTCTTGATGATGAAGAGGCGAGCAAAGCGAGTCCACATGCGAGCGACTTAGCAAGATGCGTACCAGTGGCCGATCCCCGTCGTTTAAACTGTCAAGAACGTGGTTAAATGTAAATTAACCCGACGATATCGTGTTGTCCCGAACCGTCAGAGTCGAGCAACGTGCGTGACGCGATCCGCCTCGCGGATCTGCAGTGCCCGTCCGCAATCCTCGGCCAGCATGACGCCGCCCTCGGTCTCGCGAACCTTGCCGAACACCGCGCGAAAGTTGGCGAGGTGTCCCGTCGCGACCAAGGCATCGTTGCCGTCGTTGCCGCCGATCGCGACCACGTTGCTGGTACGCGCGTCGGCGATCGACCGGACCTGGTCGGTGCGGGCGGTCATCGTCGGGCCGCCATCGAAGATGTCGACATAATTCTCGAACGCGAAGCCTTCGTTCTCCAGCATCCGCATCGCAGCGCGACCCGAGGGATGCGGCAGGCCGATCGCGGCGCGCGCCGTCTCGGTGAGCATCGCGGTGTAGATGGGATGCTTTGGCATCAGGTCTGCGATGAATTGATGGCCGTTGATCGCATTGAACTGATCCGCATCCTGGAAATTCATCCCGAAGAACCGCCCGGCAAGGCCATCCCAGAACGGCGATCCGCCGGCCTCGTCGATTACCCCTCGCAGTTCGGCGAGGATGCGGTCGGCGAAGCGCGCGCGGTGCATCTTGATGAAGAGGTAGCGGCTGCGCGCGAGCAAAAGGCCGAGGCCGCCGGCGCGTTCGCCAGGATGGAGGAACAATCCCCCGACCTCGCTCGCACCTTCCAGATCGGTGGCGAGTGTGAGCATGTCGGCGCGGAAGGTGCGGTTCAGTTCGCGGCTATGCTGCGTGAGTTGGCCGATCCGGTAGCTGTAGAACGGATAGCTCTGTCCAACCTGCGTGAAGATCTGGCAGGTACCGCGGACTTCGCGCGTCTCGGTATTCTCGAGGATCAGCACGAACAGCTCGTCCTGGACCGGGCCGTCGGTGCGCGCGAACGCGGCATGGCTGCGCTCGAGCTTGGCGGTCAGCGCACGGCGATCGGGCGGCAGATTGGTGAAGCCACCGCCGGTCAGCTTGGCCATTTCGTAAAGGTGCTGAAGGTCCTCGTCGACCGCGGCCCGGATCCTGAAGCTCACAAGCGGCCCTCCGCGATACGCAATATGGTGACCGCCGACAGCGCCGCGCGTTCGGCGAGGCTGTCGGGGATCATGAATTCGTCGGTCGAATGGATCGCGCCACCGCGGACGCCCATCGTGTCGACGACCGGCACGCCGGCGGCCGCGATATTGTTGCCGTCGCAGACGCCGCCGGTGGCTTTCCAGGCGATGTCGAGGCCGAGGTCCGCGCCGGACGCCTTGACCAGTTCGAACAGGCGCGCGGCGCCGTCGTCGATCGGTTTCGGGGGGCGGTTGAAACTGCCGTGAACCTCGACGCGGACGTCGTGCTCTGCGGCGACCATCGCGATCGCCGCATCGATGTGCGATTGCGCCCGCGTGATCTCGTCGAGCGTGGCGGGGCGGAAGTTGATGCGCAGGATGGCGAGGTCGGGAACGACGTTGTTGGGGCCGCCCCCGTCGATCCTTGCCGGATTTACCGCTAGGCGCGGCCCGCGGACTTTCGACAGCCGCACCGCTATGTCGGCCGCCGCGACTAACGCGTTGCGGCCGTCCTCGGGGTTGCGGCCGGCATGCGCGCTGCGACCGTGGACGATGATCGAGAAGTTGCCGGTGCCGCCACGCGCCCCCGCGAGCGTGCCGTCGGCAAGCGCGGGTTCGTAAGTCAGCGCGGCGACCTTGCCGTGCGCGGCGCGGGCGAGCAGCGCGGCGGACGAGAAGGAGCCGGTTTCCTCGTCAGAGTTGATGACCACGTCATAGCCGATCCGCGCGGCGAGGGGGCTGGCCTCGACCGCCCGGAGTGCTGCGAGCATCACCGCCAGCCCACCCTTCATGTCCGCGACGCCTGGCCCGTTGAGCCGACCGTCGTCTAGCCATTGCAGAGACCGGAACGCGTGATCGACCGGATAGACCGTGTCCATGTGCCCGGTGAACACCATGCGGACCGGAGCATCCGGGCGAACGACGAGGTGCAGATGCTTGCCGTGCTCGATCGCCGACACCGCGCCGTCCGCACCGACGCTGTCGACCGGGGTCGGATCGACCAGCGTGATCTCGCCCGGCAGGACGGCGAATGCGTCGGTTAGCAACCCGGCCATCGTCGCGAGGCCCGCAAGATTGCGCGTGCCGCTGTTGACGGCCGCCCACGCCTCGACCTGCGCCAGCATCGGTGCAGCGCCCGCCGTGTCGACGGCATCGCGCTCTATCGGTGAAAGTCCCCTCATCGCGCAACCCTAGCGAGACCGGGCGCGCGTGGGAACAGAGTCAGAAGCTGTAGACCAGCGATGCGCGGCTGGTGGTGTCGGTCGAGACCGAGCCGACCGGCGGTTCGCTTTCATATTGGACGCTGTACGACAGCGCAGCGGACAGCGGCCCGATCAGCTTGGCGTTGAGCGACGTCGTCCCGCTGAGCGTGCTGTTGTAGCGCTGCACATAGGCGGAGGCGACCTGGCTGATCGACAGTCCGCTGAGGATCCGCACGCTGAAGTTCGCCGTGCCGCGCGCGGCGATGCTGCTCTGCACGGTGTCGTCGGTGAATTCGGTGTAGCGATATGCCGGCCCAAGCTCGAGATCGAGCTTGGTCCCCGCGGTCTTGATCACGCTGTAGCCTGCACCGACCGAGGTCGAATAGCGGTTGAAATAGCCGAGGAACCGATCGCCTTCGTACTGTGCGACACCGTAGATGTAGGCGCGGTCGTCGACCTTGTAATTGGGCTCGTACGAGGCGAGGTAATGCTCGCGCGTCGTGATGTTGAGGTTCGATTGATAGTCGGCCTGCGCATGGAATTTCTGGCGCCAGCGAAGGCCTTCGCGGTTGAGATCGAGCACGGCGGTGCCGCCCGCCGTGTCGGAATTGCCGGTGGTCAGGTACCCGCCGATCTCGGCCTTGCCGCTCCACAGGTCGAGGAAGCTGGCTTGGCGGATGACCTGCGTGCGCTGCGCGGCGCGATCGGCCTTCCACTTCTCGGCGATCGCCAGCACCGCGTCGCCGCTGAGCGGATCGGCGGCGCGCGCGTATTTGGCGACTGTGTTGACGTCGGCCTCGTTGCCCGACTCGAGCGCGGCGTCGAGCATTGCGCGGATCGTCTCGGGGATCATGACCGATTGCGGATCGGGCGCGTTCGCCAGCAGCAACGGAGCGAAAAGGAAAGGGGCTAAGCGGCGCACAGCCGTTCCGTAGCGGCAGTGCAGCATATTGGGAACTGCTCAGCGCGCTCCGGTTGCGCCGAGATGTGGCGCGAAGGCGGCGAGTACCTGTTCGTAGAGCGCCTTCTTGAACGGCACGATCAACCGCGGCAGGTCGGCGGGATCGCTCCAGCGCCATGCACGGAATTCCTCGTGGTCGGTGGCGATGTTCACGTCGGCGTCGGCGCCGAGGAAGCGGTACAGGAACCAGCGCTGCGTCTGGCCGCGCCATTTGCCTTTCCAAACCTTGCCGAGCAATTCGGGGGGGAGGTCGTAGACGAACTCTCCGGGGGCTTCGGCGATCAGTTCGACCTTGTCCGGCATGACTCCGGTTTCCTCGCCGAGTTCGCGCAGCGCGGCGGCTTCGGCGTCCTCGCCGGGGTCGATCCCGCCCTGCGGCATCTGCCACGCCTCCAGCGGCGAATCGTTGCGCTGACCGACGAAAATTTTGCCCTCGGCGTTCATGAGCATGATGCCGGCGCAGGGACGGTAGGGCAGGGTCGAAACGTCGGTCAAAATAATCTCCGCAACGCAGGGGCTTGGGGCTCGGGCAACTTGGGGGTCGGCGGTCGCGCTCCTACCTACGGAGCATGATCCATGTCGTCCACCATCCCGACTATGTCACGCCCGCGCCAGCGCGCTCGACCTATCGCTGGAACAAGAACGGGCTGATCCGCGACCTGCTGCTCGAAAAGGGTGATGCTGTCGCGTGGCACCGCGCCGAGACGACGCCGACCGCGTGGCTGGAAGCGGTGCATGACGAGGACTACGTCGCCGAGGTTCTCCGGGCGGACGTGCCGAAGGAGAAGGAGCGGCGGATCGGCTTTCCGGTGACTGCAGCGGTGGCGTCGCGCGCGGCGATCGTCCCGCACGGGACGTGGCTCGCGGCGTGTCTCGCGCTGGAGCACGGGTTCGCGGCGAACACGGCGGGTGGGAGCCACCATGCGCTGGCGAACACCGGCGCGGGGTTTTGCGTGTTCAACGATCTCGCGGTGGCGGCAGCGCGGCTGATCGACGAGGAGCGGGTGGCGCGCGTGCTCGTCGTCGATTGCGACGTGCATCAGGGGGACGGCACCGCGGCACTGCTGGCGGGGCGGCCGGAGATCGCGACCTATTCGATCCATGCTGAGAAGAATTTCCCGGTGCGGAAGGCGCGTTCGACGGTCGACGTGCCGTTGCCGGACAAGGTCGGCGACGAGGCGTATCTGGCGACGCTGGAAGCGACGCTGGTGCCTTTGCTCGACGAGTTCCGGCCGGAGTTGATCCTGTACCAGGCTGGCGTAGATCCGTTCGAGGGCGATCGGCTTGGGCGGTTGGCGCTGACCTTGGACGGTCTGGCAAGGCGGGAGCGGCTGGTCGCGGGCCTTGCGATTGCGCGCGGCGTGCCGCTCGCGAGCACGGTGGGTGGTGGTTATGGCGAGGATGCGCTCGTGATCGCCGAGCGGCACGTGGCGGCGATCATGACGCTGGGGGAAACTTTCGCAGCGGCGTGATGCTGGATGGCGGCTTGCTGCGTTGGGGATGCGATGACGACTCCAACGCTTCTCTGGCTGCGCCAGGACCTCCGCCTTCACGATCACCCCGCGCTGATCGCCGCCGCGCATGCCGGGCCGGTGATCCCGGTCTACGTGCTCGACGACGACGCGCCGGGGAAATGGACAATGGGCGGTGCGCAGCGGTGGTGGCTGCACCACACGCTGGACGCGTTCGGCAAGGCGCTCGCGGACAAGGGGTCGAAGCTGGTGCTGCGACGCGGTGATGCGGTCGAGGTGCTAACGGCGCTGATGGAGGAAACCGGTGCAGAGCAGGTCCATGCGATCCGGCATTACGAGCCTTGGTGGCGCAAGGCCGAGGTGGCGCTTGGCGATCGATTGTGCCTGCACGACGGTAACCATCTGGCCCGAGTGGAGGACGTTAAGACGGGGTCGGGCGGGCAGTTCAAGGTATATTCCTCGTTCTGGAAGGCGCTGAACCAGATGATGCCGCCCGGCGATCCCGAACCGGTGCCGCGCACGATCCCTGCGCCGTCGAAATGGCCGGAGAGCGAGAAACTGGCGGACTGGGACCTGCTGCCGACCAAGCCGGACTGGTCGACCGGATTCGGCGACTGGACGCCGGGCGAGGCGCAGGCGTTGAAAAACGCGAAGGCGATGGCGCCGATCGTCGAGGCCTACGACGTCGACCGCAACATGCCATCGATCGAGGGCACCTCGCGCCTGTCGCCGCATCTGCATTTCGGTGAGATCTCGCCGCGTGCGGTCTGGCATGCGGTCGATGGTCACGGCGATGCGACGACGTTTCGCAAGGAACTCGCGTGGCGCGATTTCACCGATGGCGTCGTGCTGACGATGCCGGACTACGGCGATACGAACGGTCGGCCCAAGTTCGACAGGCTCCCCTGGCGCTCGGGCAAGGACGCCGAGGCGGACCTGAAGGCGTGGCAGGAGGGCAAGACCGGCTATCCGATCGTCGATGCCGGGATGCGACAGCTTTGGGCGACCGGCTGGATGCACAACCGCGTGCGGATGATCACGGCGAGCTTCCTGGTGAAGCATCTGCTGATCGACTGGCGCGAGGGCGAGCGCTGGTTCTGGGACTGTCTGGTCGACGCGGATTACGGGAATAATTCGGTGAACTGGCAATGGGTCGCCGGGACCGGGGTGGATTCGAACATGTTCGGGCGGATCATGGCGCCGTTGACGCAATCGGAGAAGTTCGATGCGGGGGACTATATCCGCGAGTGGGTGCCTGAACTGGCGAAGGTGACCGGCGTAGCGGTCCATGATCCGGACGAGTCGGGCTGCCGGCCGAAGGCGTATCCGGCAAAGATCGTCGGCCACCGTGAAGGCCGCGAGCGCGCGCTCGAGGCCGGGCGACACGCACGCTAGGATCGGCTCCCGTCCCTGGAAGGGAGGGGTTGGGGGTGGGTCGGGTTCCGCTTGGTCGACCGTCATTGGCCCGAGCCGGCCTACCCACCCCCGGCCCCTTCCTTCCAGGAAGGGGAGCGCGTTGTGGTCTCGGATCGCGTTCCAACCGTTTCGACGTCGACAACTCTTTCCTAGCCGCCGCCCGTGTTGCATGGAGCGCCGCGATGACCGCCGTTCCCGCTTTCGATGATGTGCCCACCGCGCAAGGTTCCACGGTCGCGCGTCTCGTCGCGCCGGTTTTTCACCGGCTGCTCGACCGGATCGACGCGGGGCTGGAGAGCGGCGGGATTGATGCACGACTGCCCGACGGTACGCGGCGGCTGATCGGCGGGCGCGCGACGGGGCCTTTGCCCGTCGTTACCGTGCATCGCTGGCGCGCGCTGGTTCGGCTCGCGACCGCGGGGTCGGTCGGCTGGTACGAAGGCTGGGCGGCGGGCGACTGGTCCAGCCCCGATCCGGTACCGCTGTTCGACCTGTTCATGCGCAACCGCCGCTCGCTCGGGAGTTCGGCACGGTCGGGGGGCATGGTGCGGCTGGCGGCGCGGGCGTGGCACCGGATGCGACGGAACGACCTCACCGGATCGCGCAAGAACATCGCCGCGCATTATGACCTCGGCAACGACTTCTACGAGACGTGGCTCGACCCGAGCCTGACCTATTCGAGTGCGATTTTCGCCGAGCCGTTCGACGATGCCGAACCGCATGAGACGGCGCAGGCGACCAAGCTGCGCGCGATCCTCGACCGGACCGGCGCGCGGGCGGGTGATACGATTCTCGAGATTGGCTGCGGTTGGGGATCTTTCGCCGAGATGGCGGCGCGCGCGGGGGTTGGCGTGCATGCGCTGACGCTGTCGGTCGAGCAGAAACGGCAGGTCGACGACCGGATCGCGGCGGCGGGGCTCGACGGGGTGCAGGTGGCGCTGACCGATTACCGCGACGTCACCGGCACCTATGATGCGGTCGCGAGCATCGAGATGGTCGAGGCGGTTGGTGAGGAATATTGGCCTATCTATCTCGACGCGATCGCGCGCGCGTTGAAGCCGGGCGGGCGTGCGGCGTTGCAGTATATCTCGATCGACGATGCGATCTTCGACTCCTATTCGCGGAGCGTCGACTTCATCCAGCGCTACGTGTTTCCGGGCGGGATGCTGTTGTCCGAACCACGGTTTCGCGCACTGGCCGAGGCGCGTGGGCTGGCGTGGGAAGATCGGCGCGGGTTCGGACTGCACTATGCCGAGACTCTGAGGCGGTGGCGGGTTGCGTTCGATGTGGCGGTCGCGGAAGGGCGATTGCCGGCGCGGTTCGATGCGCGGTTCGTGGCGTTGTGGCGCTACTATCTGATGTATTGCGAGGGCGGGTTTCTCGGCGGCGGGATCGACGTGGCACAGGTTACGCTGATAAAGCGGTAAGCGCGCATTATCACCCAACCGTCATCCCCGCGCAGGCGGGGATCCATATTGGCAAAGTTTAGTGAATAAGCCGCCCGGCTAGCCAATATGGGTTCCCGCCTCCGCGGGAATGACGGAGTAGAGCTTACGCTACTCGCTCGAAGTGACCGGCTTCAAAACCCTCGATCGCCAGCGCGACGATGCGGTCGGCCACGACAGTCGGTTCCTTGACCGAGTTCGGATCCTCGCCCGGATACGCTCGCGCGCGCATTTTGGTTCGCGTTGCGCCGGGATCGACGATCGCGGTACGGATTGCGCTGATCTCGGCCATCTCATCGCCATAGGCACCGAGCAGCGTTTCGAACGCAGCCTTCGAAGCGCCGTAGAGGCCCCAATACGCGCGAGGCTTGCGGCCGACGCTGGAGGTCACGCCGATCACTCGGGCCGACTTGGACTTCTTGAGCATCGTGTTGAACGCCGCGATCATGGCCGCTTGCGCGCTGACGTTCAAAGTCAGTACCTGCGCCATTTCCTTCGGATCGATCGCCGGCACAGACGACAGCGAGCCCAGCATGCCCGCGTTAAGCACCAGGATGTCGAGCGCATCCCAGCGGTCGCCGATCGCGGTCGCCAAGCGCGCGATGGCTTCGCTCTCGGCCAAGTCGAGAGGCGCAATCGTCGCCGAGCCGCCGGCCGCGTGGATCGTCGCCTCGACCTCTTCGAGACCGCCAGGCGTGCGCGCCGTCAGGACGACGTGCGCGCCCTTTGCCGCCAGTGCGATGGCGGTCGCGGCGCCGATACCGCGGCTGGCACCGGTGACCAGCGCCAGCCGGCCTTCGAGAGGCTTGTCCGTCATATACGCTCCGGGAGTATCAGATGACGCGTTCGGCGAGCATCGCGAACTGGTCGACTTCCGAGCCTTCGTCATGGTCGGTCAGCGTCGTCGGATAGTCGCCGGTGAAGCACGCGTCGCAATATTTCGGGCGGACATCCGCGCGCTTCGCCTCGCCGAGTGCCTTGTACAGGCCGTCGATCGAGATGAAGTTAAGGCTGTCGGCATGGATGAAGCCGGTCATGCCGCCGAGATCGAGCTTGGCCGCGAGCAGTTTCTCGCGCTCGGGCGTGTCGACGCCGTAGAAGCACGAATGCCGCGTCGGTGGGCTGGCGATCCGCATATGGACTTCGGCCGCACCGGCTTCGCGCATCATCTCGACGATCTTGAGCGAGGTCGTGCCGCGGACGATCGAATCGTCGACGAGGATGACCCGCTTGCCCTTGATCAACGCGCGATTGGCGTTGTGCTTCAGCTTCACGCCGAGATGGCGGACCTTGTCGCCGGGCGAGATGAACGTGCGCCCGACATAATGCGAGCGGATGATGCCGAGCTCGAACGGGATGCCCGACTGCTGCGCATAGCCGATCGCCGCCGGCGTGCCCGAATCGGGGACCGGGATGACGAGATCGGCATCGACCGGCGATTCGATCGCGAGCTGCGCGCCGATCGCTTTGCGCACCGAGTAGATCGAGTGGTCGTCGACGATCGAATCGGGGCGCGAGAAATATACCCATTCGAAGATGCACGGCCGCGCCGCCATCGGTGCGAACGGGCGGATCGAGCGGATTTCGGAGCCCTGGACGATGACCAGTTCGCCCGGCTCGATCGCGCGGACGAAGGTGGCGCCGACGACGTCGAGCGCGACCGTCTCGGAGGCGAAGATCACCGCATCGCCGAGCTTGCCCATCACCAGCGGTCGGATGCCGAGCGGATCGCGGCAGGCGATCATGCCCTCGGGCGTCATCACGATCAACGAGTATGCACCTTCGATCTGCTTCAGCGCATCGATAAAGCGATCGAGCAGCGTGCGGTAGTTCGACGTCGCGACGAGGTGGATGATCGTCTCGGTATCGCTGGTCGACTGGAAGATCGAGCCGCGCCGGACGAGTTCGCGACGCAAGCGCATGGCATTCGAGATGTTGCCGTTATGCGCGATCGCGAAGCCACCGGTCGACAGCTCGGCATAGAGCGGCTGGACGTTGCGCAAGGCCGTCTCGCCGGTCGTCGAATAGCGGACATGACCGCAGGCAACGGTGCCCGGCAGCGAACGGATCACGTCGTCGCGGTCGAAGTTCCCGGCGACATGGCCCATCGCGCGGTGCGTGTGGAAATGCGCGCCGTCGAAGGTCGTGATGCCGGCGGCTTCCTGGCCGCGGTGCTGCAACGCGTGCAGCCCCAGGGCTACGAGCGCGGCCGCGCCATCGGTGGCCGAAACGCCGAACACCCCGCATTCTTCGCGGAGTTTGTCGTCATCATAAGGGTTTGTCGTCAGCATGCCGGTTCTCACGTCGTGCGGAAGCTGCCCTATACGAGCGGATCGCCGGCTTGTCGCCTGTTTGTAATAACATTGCGCGCCGCTGGTCGCATCGGGCCGGCTTTCGGGTATATCCCGCGCATGACAAACAGCCGCGACACGGGCCTCACGCTCGATCCGAAATTCGATTCCGCCGGACTCCTGACCGCGGTCGTCACCGATCGCGTATCGGGCGACGTGCTGATGGTCGCGCACATGAATGCCGAGGCGCTGGCGGAAACGCAGGCGACCGGCGAGGCGCATTTCTGGTCGCGCAGCCGCGAAAAGCTCTGGAAGAAGGGCGAGACGTCGGGGAACGTGCTCCGTGTCGCCGAGCTACGGATCGATTGCGATCAGGATGCGGTGTGGGTGATCGCCGATGCGGCGGGGCCGGCGTGCCATACCGGCGAGCGCACCTGCTTCTTCCGGCGAATCGAAGGGGGCAGACTGGTGCCGGCCGAATGAAGCGGGTGCTGCTGCTCGCGCTGATGCTCGGCGGGTGTGGACGGGAGCCAACGACTCCTGTGGCGGATAGCGCGGGGGCTCGGCTCGAGGCTGCGGCCGAGACGGCGGGGATCGTGCCCGACCCGAACGCGCCGTTGCAGGGATCGTGGGCGCGCGATACGGACCGGGTCTGCGTCGTCGGCACCGAGAAGACCGCTCAGATCGGCGTCAGCGTCGACTATGGCGAGGATCAGGCGTGCGCCGGATCGGGAACCGTGGAGCGGGCAGGAGATGCGCTCAAGCTCGCGTTCGGTGCGTGCAAGTTCGAGGCGCGCTTCGACGGCGATCGGATCGTCTTTCCCGCCGAAGTCCCCGAAGCCTGCGAGTCCCTCTGCACCGGCCGCGCCTCGCTCGCGGCACTGACCGTCGACCGGCTCAGCGAGTCGCGATCGGAAGCTGCGACGCTACGGTCGACGAAGGGAAAGTTGCTCTGCGGCAATTGACGTTGACGTAAACGAGAGTTATTTCTCCGGGGATGGCGACACAAGCATCCCCTCGATTGCAGGCGACCCCGCAATCCTACGCGGTGATCGAGCCGCGGCATGATCGCGAAAGCTTCACGATCTCCGACCTCTCCGCCGAATTCGACGTGACCGCGCGGGCGCTTCGTTTCTACGAGGACGAGGGCCTGATCGCGCCCGAGCGTCGCGGGACTCAGCGTATCTATTCGCACCGCGACCGCGCGCGTCTCGCCTGGATCCTGCGCGGCAAGCGCGTCGGGTTCAGCCTCGGCGAAATCCGCGAGATGATCGACCTCTACGATCTCGGCGACGGTCGGCGTGCGCAGCGGCAGGTCGTGATCGAGCGCAGCCAGGCGCGGATCGCACTGCTGACCGCGCAGAAGCGCGACATCGATCTCGCCATCGACGAACTCACCAGTTTCGTGGCCCTCCTCGAAGTGAGCCGCGCCCAGGACAACCAAGGATAAACCATGCCCCAGTATACGCCCCCCGTCCGCGACACGCGTTTCGTCCTCGAGCATGTCGTCGGCCTCGATCGCTACAATAACCTCCCCGGCTTCGATGCGGCCTCGCCCGACGTCGTCGACGCGGTGCTCGAAGAGGGCGGCAAGTTCGTCGCCGAAGTCCTGTTCCCGCTCAACCTGTCGGGCGACCAGCAGGGTTGCACGCGGCACGAGGACGGCTCGGTGACGACGCCGGACGGCTTCAAGGAAGCGTATAAGCAGTATGTCGAGAGCGGCTGGGCGACGCTCGGCAACCAGCCTGAATACGGCGGGCAGGGCATGCCCCACGTCGTGTCGACCGCGTTCCAGGAATACATGATCTCGTCGAACATGGCGTTCGCGATGTATCCAGGGCTCACGCACGGCGCGATCGCCGCGCTGATCGCCAAGGGCTCGGACGCGCAGAAGGCGATGTACGTGCCGAAGATGGTGTCGGGCGAATGGGGCGGGACGATGAACCTGACCGAGCCGCAGTGCGGTACCGATCTCGGCCTGATCCGCACCAAGGCCGAGCCGCAGGCGGACGGCTCGTACGCGATCACCGGCACGAAGATCTTCATCTCGAGCGGCGAGCATGACCTGACCGAGAACATCATCCACCTCGTCCTGGCCAAGACGCCGGGCGCGCCGGACAGCTCGAAGGGCATCTCGCTGTTCGTGGTGCCGAAGTTCCTCGTCGAGGACGACGGTTCGCTGGGTGCGCGCAACGGCGTCACGTGTGGGTCGATCGAGCATAAGATGGGAATTCACGCGAATTCGACCTGCGTGATGAACTATGATTCGGCGACAGGCTGGCTCGTCGGCGAAGAGATGAAGGGCCTCGCCGCGATGTTCATCATGATGAACGCAGCGCGTCTCGGCGTCGGCCTCCAGGGTCTCGGCGTGGCTGAAGTCGCCTACCAGAATGCAGTCCAGTACGCGCAGGACCGTCGCCAGGGTCGCGCGCTGACGGGCCCTAAGGAGCCGCAGGAGAAGGCGGACACGCTGTTCGTCCATCCCGACATCCGCCGCATGCTGATGGAGGGCAAGTCGCTGACCGAGGGCCTGCGCGCGCTGATCCTGTGGACCGCGCTCCAGGCCGATCTCGAGCATCATGCCGAGACCGCAGAAGAGCGTCAGTTGGCCGGCGACATCATCAGCCTGCTGACCCCGGTCATCAAGGGATACGGCACCGACATGGGCTATGCGATCGCGACCAACGCGCAGCAGGTCTACGGCGGCCACGGCTACATCGCCGAATGGGGCATGGAGCAGTATGTCCGCGATGCCCGGATCGCGATGATCTACGAGGGCACCAATGGCGTACAGGCGATGGATCTGGTCGGGCGCAAGCTCGCGCAGAATGGCGGACGCGGGATCCAGGCGTTCTTCAAGCTGATCGCGGACGACGTCGCCGCGGCGAAGGGCGATCCGGCGACGGCGGTATTTGCCGAAGCGCTGGAGAAGGCGAACGGCCAGCTTCAGGCGGCGACGATGTGGTTCATGGCCAACGGCATGAAGAACCCCGAGAACGTCGGCGCGGGGGCGGTCAGCTACATGCACCTGATGGGGATCGTCGCGGTCGGCGCGATGTGGCTGCGGATGGCGGTCGCTGCGACCAAGTTGAAGGCTGCGGGCGAGGGCGAGACCGCGTTCCTCGACGCCAAGCTGGTCACGGCGCGCTTCTACGCCGAGCGGATCCTGCCGGATGCCGGCGCGCTGCGTCGCAAGATCGAAGGTGGCGCGGAGTCGCTGATGGCGCTGCCGCCCGAGATGTTCATGGCGGCTTGATCGGGGCTGCCTTCTGCCCCCCTCCCAGGAAGGGAGGGGCAGGGGGTGGGTCGGTTTCCGCGGATCCTAGCCGTTGTGGCTCAAGCGGGCCGACCCACCCCCAACCCCTCCCTTTCAGGGAGGGGGGCAGGTTGCGCTCCTACTTAGGCGTGGCGGCAGGTGTCGGTGGGGTTGTTTGAACAGGCGGCGCGGCAACCACCGTCTTCCGCCGCACCCCATTCAATTCGGCAGCCGCCGGAGCAGTCGGCACAGCCGCAGCAGGCACGGGCACAGCCGTCAACGTCGCCTGAACCTTCATGCACTGCGTCGGATCGGTGCGTTTGAACTGGCGGCAGTTCCACAACGACTTTTCGTAATTGCTCGACCGATCGCGCAGGTAGCTGAACCCGAGCGCAGCCGTCTGGGCTGGTGCCAACGGCAGCGATGTCGCCGCCTTGCTGCCATCCGTCCAAGCCATGTACCGGCAGAACGGCTTGTCCCCGCACGCTTGTGCCGCGAGCGCAGTGAGCCCGTCGGCGGTCTGGCCACGGGGAAGGGCTACGAGGATCGTATCGCCATCGACTGGCACCACGGAAGCAGACGTCGTTTCGGTAACAGGGCCAAACCCCATCGCGATCGAAGCCTCTGCCAGCGCGGCATCCGCCTCAGCCAAAGCAGCGCCGGTTTTGTGAGCGTCCGACAGCTCGGCAAGCTGCGCGATGACCGGCTCGACGGTCCCCGGGTGACGGCCGAACGCAGGCGGCGTGCCCCACCAGCCCGACCAGCGGAAAAACAGATGCGTGTTCACCGCAGTGATCTTGTCGAGGCTTGACTGCCAGTACGGCACGACCCAGTCGGTATGGTAGTGTGTGGCATAGCCGACCTGCTTGAACACCGCCCCGGACAGTGACGCCGCAGCCACTTCGCGCGCCCGACGCCATGCGTCCTCCGTCGGATGCCAGCGGGTGAGCGCGCCGTCGCAGCTGAAGCTGAACTGGCAGCCGGTCGAACGGTCCTGCCCTTCGAACACGACCCCGCACACGGTCTTCGGAAAGGCCGGGTGGCGCAGGCGGTTCAGCACGACCTGCGCGACCGCGCGCTCACCAAGCGTGTCGTCGCCGGCCTCGTAGAGGATGCCCGCCGCCATGCAGTCCGTCGCGCGCGCCAGATCCTCCGGGCCGCCGGCGAAGCGGAACGGCCGCGCCGCCGGATTCGGATCGGTCGAGAACGGCACGGTCGCGTTGAACGCACGCGCGTCTTCGGGGCTGAGATCGACGAACTTGACCGGCTCGACCTCAGGCACTTCGGCTTGCGGCACGACCCGGCCCGCGGGCAGCTTCACCCGCTTCGAGGCGTGGAAGATCGTGGGCGGGTTGGCGACGACCAGCGCAGGCCCGACGATCGCCAGCGCGGAGATGCCGACGAGAGTGGCGCGCAGCACCGCCGTGCCGCGCGCAGAAAGCTCTGTTGTCACTGTTCGGGCAGGAAGTCCGGGACCGACAGATAGCGCTCGCCGGTGTCGTAGTTGAATCCGAGAACCCGAACGTTGTCAGGCAGATCGGGGAGTTTCTGAAGGATTGCTGCGAGCGTTGCGCCCGAGCTGATGCCGACCAGCATGCCCTCTTCGGTCGCCGAGCGGCGCGCCATGTCCTTCGCCACCGCGGCGTCGACTTCGATCACGCCGTCGAGTGCCTGCGTGTGGAGGTTGACCGGGATGAAGCCCGCGCCGATTCCCTGGATCGGGTGCGGCCCTGGCTGACCACCAGCGATGACCGGCGAGGCGGCGGGCTCGACCGCGTAGACCTTGAGCGACGGCCATTCCTTCTTCAGCGCCTCGGCGACGCCGGTGATGTGGCCGCCGGTGCCGACGCCGGTGATGATCACGTCGATCGGCGTATCGCGGAAGTCGGCGAGGATTTCCTGCGCGGTCGTAGCGACATGGACGGCGATGTTCGCAGGGTTCTCGAACTGCTGCGGCATCCACGAGCCGGGCGTCTGCTCGACCAGTTCCTTCGCGCGCTCGATCGCGCCCTTCATGCCCTTCTCGCGTGGGGTCAGGTCGAAGGTCGCACCGTATGCGAGCATTAGGCGACGGCGTTCGATCGACATGCTCTCGGGCATGACGAGGACGATCTTGTACCCCTTCACCGCGGCGACAAGGGCCAGCCCGATGCCGGTGTTCCCGCTGGTCGGCTCGATGATCGTGCCGCCGGGCTGAAGGTGGCCGTCCTTCTCCGCCGCCTCGATCATCGCGAGCGCGATGCGGTCCTTGATCGACCCGCCGGGGTTAGAGCGCTCGGACTTCACCCAGACTTCGGATTCGGGGAACAGCTTCGACAGGCGGACGTGCGGCGTGTTGCCGATCGTATCGAGGATCGAGTTGGCCTTCATGGCTTGGCTTCTCCGTGTTCGGGTTCGGTCTCTAGGATCTCTGGGGGATCAAAGGTTTTCGCGCGGCCAAGTTCCGGGAACAGTCGCGCCCAGCCGATCGTGATCGCAATAGCACCGACGCCGCCGAACACCACCGCGCCGACCGGACCGAGCAGCGACGCCATCACGCCGCTCTCGAATTCGCCCAGCTCGTTCGAGGCCGAAATAGTGAGCTGCGACACCGCGCTGACACGGCCGCGCATCGCGTCGGGCGTGTGGAGCTGGATCAGCGACTGGCGGACATAAACCGAGATCATGTCCGCACCGCCCGCGACGATCAGTGCGGCGAGGCTGAGGACGAAAGCGGGCTGGACGGGGATGCCGCCGATCGTGCCGGGCGCGATGCCGAACAGGTTCACTATAGGCGTCGCGATGCCGAAGGTGAGGATCGCGAGCCCGAAGACGACGACGGCGATCAGCATCTTCACGCCGACATTGGTGCTCATCGGGCGGAACGAGAACCAGATCGCCGTGACCGCCGCGCCGATCCCCATGCCCGCAGCGAGTACGCCCAGCCCTTGCGAGCCGACGTGCAGGATGTCGCGGGAGTAGACCGGGAGCAGCGATGTCGCGCCCGCCAGCAGCACCGCGAACAGGTCGAGCGTGATCGTCGCGAGGACAAGGCGGTTGCGGCGGACATAGGTGAAGCCCTCGATGATGCGGGCGAGGGGGCGGTGATCAGTCTGTGCGGCAGGCTGCGGCA
Source organism: Sphingomonas sp. OK281 (assembly GCF_900115295.1). Classification (GTDB taxonomy): domain Bacteria; phylum Pseudomonadota; class Alphaproteobacteria; order Sphingomonadales; family Sphingomonadaceae; genus Sphingomonas. The sequence goes on from NZ_FOVZ01000001.1 coordinate 794,342, forward strand.
CCGGGCCGATGAGGAGCATGAACAGGAGCGCGACGACAAACAGGATCGTCGCGACGCCGTACGCGACTTCGGGGTGGATCGCGTAGAGCAGCCCGCCGACGCTCGGGCCGGCGATCGTGCCGACCTGCCACGCGATCGAGCTGATCGCGATCGCGGTCGGGAGAACGGCGCGGGGCACGAGGTTGGGGGCAAGCGCGGAATAGGCCGGGCCGGAGAAGGCTCGGGCGACGCCGAAAGCGACTGCGGCGACGAACAGCACGCCAAGCGTCAGGTGTCCGGTCCATGTCAGTAGCCATAGCGTCGCGGCGGTCAGCACCAGCAGAGCCGTCGTGCCGCGGACGATCCAGCGGCGGTCGAAGCTGTCCGCGACTAGGCCGGTGATTGGGGTGAGCAGGAACAGCGGTACGAACTGCGCGAAGCCGATCATGCCGAGCATGAAGGCGGCCTGGCGGATGTCCATCGTCTCGCGAGCGATGTTGTAGACCTGCCACCCGATCACGATCGACATCGCGCTGACGGCTATGGTGCCGGTGAAGCGGGACAGCCAATAGGCGCGGAAATTGGCGATCCGTAAGGGATGCTGGTGGAGGTCTGCGGTGGTGGCCATTGCGATTGGCTTTAGGCGGTGGTGCGAGGGGAGGGCAACCGGAGCTTTGCTTGGGGTGGGGATAGCGTCATAAACGAAGCAAGCTTGTTCTCCCGCGAAGGCGGGGACCCAGCCTGGGCTCCCGCCTTCGCGGGAGAACAAGGAAGCGGGGGCTGACGTGTTTGGCATCAGTGCGGTCGCCACCACTCGTCCGTTACGTCGGCACCACCCCGGCGGAGGCCGGGGCCCAGTTGGGGAACGTCGCTAACTGAGAACTGCGCGTCGTTACTCCGACTTCCCAACTGGGCCCCGGCCTTCGCCGGGGTGGTGGCCTACCGGGAACGGGTGCCTCCGACAGGCGCAAGGCACCCCATCCCACGCCCCCAAAACTAACATACCCCAGACGGGAATTGATGTTCCGCCCCGTCCGCGCCTATAGGCTCCCTCAACTCCCCTACGGAAAACGAGGTTTCCCACATCGTGGCCAAGACCCCCCCACCAGCACGCGCAATCGCCGAACCGCCGATTACGAACCGCGAACGACCGGCCGAACCAAAGCCGTACGAGGCGTCGAAGGACGAACTGCTCGAAATGTATCGGCAGATGCTGCTGATCCGCCGTTTCGAGGAAAAAGCGGGCCAGCTCTATGGCTTGGGCCTGATCGGTGGCTTCTGCCATCTGTACATCGGCCAGGAAGCGGTCGCTGTCGGCCTGCAGTCCGCGCTCAACGGCGATACCGATTCGGTGATCACCGGCTACCGCGATCACGGCCATATGCTCGCCTACGGGATCGACCCGAAGGTGATCATGGCCGAGCTGACCGGACGCAATTCGGGGATCTCGAAGGGCAAGGGCGGGTCGATGCACATGTTCTCGACCGAGCATAAATTCTACGGCGGCCACGGCATCGTCGGCGCGCAGGTGTCGCTCGGCACCGGCCTCGCGTTCAAGCACAAATACTCGAACGACGGCGGCGTCTGCATGGCCTATTTCGGCGACGGTGCGTCGAACCAGGGCCAGGTGTACGAGAGCTTCAACATGGCTGAGCTGTGGAAGCTGCCGATCATCTTCGTGATCGAGAATAACCAGTACGCCATGGGCACCAGCGTCAACCGCGCCTCGGCCGAGGACCAGCTGTATCGCCGCGGCGAGAGCTTCCGCATTCCCGGCATCCAGGTCGACGGCATGGACGTGCTGGCCTGCCGCGGTGCTGCCGAGGAGGCGTTGGCATGGGTCCGCGCCGGCAAGGGTCCGATCATCCTCGAGATGAAGACTTATCGCTATCGTGGCCACTCGATGTCCGATCCCGCCAAATACCGTACGCGCGACGAGGTCCAGGCGGTCCGCGACAAGTCCGATCCGATCGACCATGTGAAGGCGTTGCTCGACGCGCAGGGCGTGACCGAGGCGGACCTCAAGTCCATCGAACAACAGATCAGGAAGACCGTGAACGAAGCCGCCGATTTCGCCGAACAGACTCCCGAGCCGGATGCCGCCGAGCTCTATACCGACGTTCTGGTGGAGTCGTACTGATGGCGATCGAGATCAAGATGCCCGCGCTCTCCCCGACGATGGAAGAGGGCACGCTGGCCAAGTGGCTCGTCAAGGAAGGCGATAGTGTCAAGTCGGGCGACATCCTCGCCGAGATCGAGACCGACAAGGCGACGATGGAGTTCGAGGCGATCGACGAAGGCACGATCGGCTCGATCGCCGTGCCCGAGGGTACCGACAACGTGAAGGTCGGCACCGTCATCGCGACGATCCTCGAAGAGGGCGAGAGCGCCAGCGACGCTAAGCCGGCCGAGACGCGCTCCGGCGATGCGGCCAACGCCGCGCCGAAGGAAACGCCGTCCGACGACAAGGCACCCCCGGTTCCCGAAGGTGCGTCACCCGCCAAGGCCGAGAGCGGCACGCAGCAGCTCGTCGCGTCGGCGGAGAAGGTCGGCATCTCCGACCCCGCGATCCCCGAGGGCACCGAGATGGTCAAGACGACCGTCCGCGAAGCCCTTCGTGACGCGATGGCCGAGGAAATGCGCGAGGACGACCGCGTCTTCGTGATGGGCGAGGAAGTCGCGCAGTATCAGGGCGCGTACAAGGTGACGCAGGGCCTGCTCGAGGAGTTCGGCGAGCGTCGCGTGATCGACACGCCGATCACCGAATACGGCTTTGCCGGCATCGGCGCGGGCGCGGCGATGGGTGGTCTCCGACCGATCGTCGAGTTCATGACCTTCAACTTCGCGTTGCAGGCGATCGACCACATCATCAACTCGGCCGCCAAGACCAACTACATGTCGGGTGGCCAGATGCGCTGCCCGATCGTGTTCCGTGGTCCCAACGGCGCCGCGTCGCGCGTGGGTGCTCAGCATTCGCACAACTTCGCGGCGTGGTATGCCAGCGTCCCCGGCCTGATCGTGATCGCGCCGTATGATGCAGCGGATGCGAAGGGCCTGCTCAAGGCCGCGATCCGTACCGAGGATCCGGTCGTGTTCCTCGAGAACGAGCTGATGTACGGCCGCAGCTTCGACGTCCCCAAGCTCGACAACCACGTCCTGCCTATCGGCAAGGCGCGGATCGTCCGCGAGGGCAAGGACGTGACGATCGTCAGCTACTCGATCGGCGTGGGCATCAGCCTCGAAGCCGCCGAGAAGCTGGCTGAAGAGGGTATCGACGCGGAGGTCATCGACCTGCGCACGCTGCGCCCGCTCGACACCGAGACGGTCCTGAAGAGCCTCGCCAAGACCAACCGCATGATCATCGTCGAGGAAAATTGGGCAACCTGCTCGATTGCCTCGGAAATCGTGTCGGTAGTGATGGAGCATGGCTTCGACGACCTCGACGCACCGGTGCTGCGCGTCACCAACGAAGACGTGCCGATGCCCTATGCGGCGAACCTCGAAAAGCTGATGCTGGTCGACGTCGCTAAGGTCGTGAAGGCAGCGAAGAAGGTCACGTACAAGGCCTGAGACGGTCGTCCAGTCGCGGCGCCCTGCCGCGACTGGACGTCAGCTCGTATATTTGTCGCAGGTCATGCGCGTCGCGACCGGCGACGGATTGTAGATCTCGCCGAAATCGCGGCGATCGCGGACGATGAACGACGCGATATAGCGGATCTTCGCGGCGCCGTTCGGAAGCCACCCGCTGCTCACCACCGGCTTGTAGTCGTAGTTGACCTCGACGAACATCACGCCGGAATTGTTCGGGGCGACGATCTTCGCACCGGTATCCCCCATGCCACCGACGATCACGCTGCCCGGGTGTAGCGCGGCGTTGTCGACGCCGGTCGTGCTGGTATTGACGCCCGCGGCCGGATCATAGGCGGCGGCGCTGTTCTCGGCGGTGGAAGGAATGCCGGCCACGATCGTGGTGCGGCCATAGCCCGAATCATACCCCACGCCCGATTTGAGCCCGAGACAGCGCTGCCAGTGGATCGTCTGCTTGCCGGTCGTGTCCGCTTCCAGGCTCGACAGGGTGATGCGGCCCCGCGTGGTCAGGTCCCAGGCCTGCCCCTGCGTCTTGACCGCCGCAAACGTGTCGTTGACGTCGATCTCGCGAAGCTGCTGCGTCACCAGCGAACTCTGCACGCCGACGCGCGACGCGTTGTCCGCAAGGTTGAGCGCGACCTGGCTGACGCGCAGGTTGGTGATGGCGAGGTTCGCGGTCTCCACGCCGTACAGGCCGAGCGTGACGACCAGCGGTGCCGTGAAGGCGAACTCGAGCAGGGCCAGCCCCGAGCGGTCGTCGCGAAGCCGGCGCAGGACGGCGGCGAGGCGGGACGATGCGCGCGTCATGTGCACAGGTTCTTCACCGTCGCGGCGGACTGCGTCGTATAGGGCTGATTCTTCAGGAAGGTCTTGGCGACGATCGTCTGCGTCGGCGACGCGCCGAAGAAGCTCGCGACCGGGAACAGCCGGGGATAGGTGACCTTGACGGTGTAGAGCGTGACGTCGTTCGCGCCGCCTTGCCCCGACACACCGGGATCGGTGTCGTAGGAGCCATTGCCGTTGATGTCGTCGAAGCACTCCTTCGCGTCGCGCACGCCGTTGCCATTGGTGTCGGTAAACGGCTCGGGCTTCGCTGCGGCAAAGGTGGCATAATTCTTCCTGTCGGGCGCGCTCGCGAATTTCGCACCCGACGAGATCACCTTCACCATGGTGAGCACCGACTGATCGATCGCCGCCGCATTGTCGGCACCGCCCTGGATTCCGGAATCGCGCCCCGCCTTCTGGATCGCCCCTTCCAGGATCGATTGCGCGTACGCCTGGTACATCAATTCCCCCAAACCCATGATCATCGCCAGCATGACCGGCAGGATCATGGCGAATTCCACCACCGTCACGCCGCGCCGGTCGGTGCCAATGTGCCAGTTTGACCGGAGCTTTCTCATTTCGAGACCCGCAGCATCGCGACCTGGTTGGCGATCGTCTTGAACGCGGTCTGCAAGGCGGCGTTGTCGCTGGCGAAATAGGCCTGGCCGGGCGATGCGCAGGCAGAAAGCTGCGAGGTCAGCGTCTGCCCGAAGCCGACGACGAAGACCCGGATGTTGCGCGCTTTTGCCGCGGCGCATTCGGCGAGGAACCGGGCGTTGTGATCGTCCAGCTGCTCCGTCGAATCACCGCCGGTTACGCGCTTGTCGTAGCGCTCGATGCCGTACATCCCGTACAGTTCGTAGTTCGGCGACATGTCGCCGTCGGTCATGAACACGATGTAGCGGTTGGGCACCGCTCGACCGGGCCAAGGTGCGGTATCGGCGGCGAAGATGCCGGTCGGCGAGATCATCCGGGTTCCCCAGATCATCCCGGTGTCATGATAGGTACCGCCCTGCGCCTTGAAGTCGTCCGCGTTGACATAGTCGTCGACATCGTCGCGCGTGAGCTTCTTCAGACGCTGCGCCCGCTTGCCGCACGATACGTAGCCCGTTGAGATATTCTTGTTCCACGCGGGGTTCGGGTTCGCGATCATGTTCGTATAGGACGTCGTCTGCTGATCGGTCGATTTCACGTAATAGTCGCCGTAAGGCGTCGTGCTGTCGCCCGAATACTGGACACCGGTGTTTACCGCGGTCGTGCCGGTGCCCCGGTAATAGATCACATCGGGCCACATCGGCCGCCACCGCGTGTCGTCGTTGGTTGGCACCAGATCGGGATCGAGATCCGCCGGCAGGTTGCTCTGGTCGAACGTCGACGCCCCCTGGTTGGTGTTTCGTTCCTCGATGCAGCCCTGCCAAACCGATGTGGTTCCGGTGATCTTGCTCGGATCCGGGACCGGCACGCCGGTGATGAACTTGCTGACGTCGTAGTTGACCTGCGTATAGTACCAGTTGGGTTTGACCGGCTGGGAGGTGACAACGCAGGTCCCGATGTTGAGAAGGCCACTCCACGAGACTGTCGCGACGCTGGCGAGGCCGTTTGTCGGATAGCCGCTCGCCGGAGTTCGCTTGGCGTAACTGTTGCAGGTCTCGAGAGAAACAAGGTAATATGTTTTCTTGACGGAGTCGCCGGTGTTGACGTCGCCCGTTAACCGGCGGCTTTCATAGTTCCAGTTCTTCACCAGATAGTCCGACGACAGTTCCTTCACCGCGTACCCGGCGTTGACCGTCGACGTGTAGGTGACGAACCCATAGCGGATGTTGGTGGTAGGATCGACGTTGCCCGCCAGCGTATCGTAGAAATTGAGCACCGCGCTGCGAAGGCCGGACAGCTTCGAACCGGTCTTTTCCACGGTGTAATAGTTGACGTTGCCGTCCTGCGTGTAGGTCGCGACCGGCTGGCTGCACCCGGCCGTTCCATCGGCCGTGGTACACGCCATCGACCCCGTGGTATCCAGCACGAACATGATGTCCGCATCCGCGACGTCGTACCGCGCTTCGCATTTCACGCTCAGCGTCACGTCGCCGGCGCCGAACATCTTCATGATCGTCATCGGCACCTGGGAACTCGCCGCGCCCGCGACCTGCTGGTCCGTGGTCTTGGTCGGCGTGAACACCGCGGTCTTCGTCCCCATCCAGCCGAGCCGGAAGTTGTTCTTGAAAAACGCATTTGCTTGAGCCGTGGCCGTCGCATCGAGCGCGGTGCCGTCGGTGCTGGTCATGAACTTGCGCCCGGCAAGCGCCCCCGCGTCGCACGCCTGCTGAAGGCGGACCTTGACCACGTACAGCCGCGCGGCGTCGATCGCCGACCCTGCGAGCGCGGCGAGCGGTATCATCGCCGCCGCCATGATCGCGATCGTATTGCCGCGAACGTCGCGCCGCAAACGTCCGAGGACGGTTTCCGACTTTCCGGTGCGCAGGCCGTACGTGATGGTCATGACTGTTCCGACAGAATCCTAGCGATCGCGCCGTCAATTGCGGTACGACCCTGTAAGCCCGGCTCAAGGGATATGGTTAAGCGCAGCGTAATCATCTGTTCGCCGACGGCCGCTGCCGGTATGCGCGGGGAATGACCTCGGATGATCCCTTGCGTGCGTTGGCGATAGGCTATGCGCCGACACCGGCACGGGCTGCGCTCGCATCCCTTTTCGCGCTGGACGACAAACTCTCGGGCATCCTGCAGACGACGCGCGAACCGTTGGTCGGCCAGATGCGGCTGACATGGTGGTACGAGGCACTGGCGCGACTGGATACCGCAACTCCGCCAGCCGAGCCCGTCCTGCGCGACCTTCACGCCACGGTCCTGCCGGCCGGCGTGTCCGGCGCCCGGTTGGCAGGGCTGACCGACGGCTGGGACGTCCTGCTCGAACCGAGCCTCGACACGGCGGCGATCGACCGGTTCGCCGCGCAGCGTGGTCGGCAACTCTTCGACATGGCCGGCACGGTGCTGACCGTCGCGGATGATCGCATCGGCCTTGCGGGCGAAGGATGGGCGCTCGCGGACTTGTCCTTGCGCCTGAGCGATCCAGCAGAACGCGCGGTGGCGCGATCGTCCGCGGTCGCGCGCCTCGATCGTGCGCTAAGAGGTCGCTGGCCACGCGACGCGCGCGCGCTGGGCGCAATGGCGTTGTCGGCACGGTTCGAGATGTCCGCTATAGTGCGCCCAAGCGCGTCGAAGCGGGTCGGGCGGTTGGCTTGGCACAGACTGACCGGATACTGACCAATCGGATGGGGATCGCCGCGTACAGCGCCTAGCGTGCCGAGTGGGCAGTGGGGGCAGCGGCGATGTGGCGGTATCTGGCAGGCGGGACCGCGGTGATCGCGTTGATCGTCGCGGGGTTCATGATTTTCAACGGGGATGCGCGGCCAAGACCGCTGTTGCCCCCGCAACCGGTAACGCAAGCCGGCGGCGCGCCGGTCGCGAGCGATCCGCTACCCGAGACCGCCCCCGAAGCTACGGAAAAGACTCGCGAACAGAAGCGCTTCGATCGCTACGACAAGGATCGCGACGCAAAGATCACGCGCGAGGAATATCTGGTCCAGCGGCGCAAGGCCTACGCCCGGCTCGACGTCGACGGCGACGGCAAGCTGTCGTTCGACGAATGGGCGGTGAAGGCGACGACCAAGTTCGCGGACGCCGACCGTGACAAATCCGGCGCGATGACCGCACCCGAATTTGCCACGACCGCGGTCAAGCGGAAGGGGCCAGCTCGGGTGAATTGTCCACCGGTTCAGGCTCCTGCCGAGGAGAGTTGAGCCACTGTGTGAGCGCCGCGCGACCGCGATCGGTGTACATCCGCTTGCGATCGGTCTTCTTCGTCCGGCCGGGGATCGGCGGGAACAGCCCGAAATTGACGTTCATCGGCTGATACGTCTCGACCTCGGCACCGCCGGTGATGTGGCCGAGCAGCGCACCGAGCGCCGTCGCATAGGGCGGCGGCGTCAGCGTCTTGCCGGTGAGTTCGGCCGCGGCGAACAGCCCGGCGAGCATGCCGATCCCGCAACTCTCGATGTAGCCCTCGCAGCCGGTGATCTGGCCGGCGAAGCGGATGTTGGGGCGCGACTTCAGTCGCAGCGTCTCGTCGAGCAGTTCGGGCGAGCGAATGAAGGTGTTGCGGTGCAGCCCGCCCAGCCGCGCGAACTCGGCGTTCTCGAGACCCGGAATCGTCCGGAACAGCCGGACCTGGTCGGCGTGCTTCATCTTGGTTTGGAAGCCGACGATGTTCCACAGCGTGCCCTGCGCATTGTCCTGCCGAAGCTGGACGACCGCGTGCGGCCAGCGCCCGGTCTTCGGGTTGTCGAGCCCGACCGGCTTCATCGGCCCGTAGCGCAGCGTGTCGACGCCGCGCTCGGCCATCACCTCGATCGGCATGCAGCCGTCGAAATAGGGCGTGTCCTTCTCCCACTCCTTGAACGGGGTCTTCTCGCCATCGATCAGGCCCTGGTGGAAGGCGAGATACTGGTCCTTGTCCATCGGGCAGTTGATGTAGTCCTTGCCCTCGCCCTTGTCCCAGCGCGACGCGAACCACGCGGTGTCCATGTCGATTGAGTCGCGGTGGACGATCGGAGCGAGTGCGTCGAAAAAGGCGAGTGCCTCACGGCCGGTCTCGGCGCCGATGCCGGCGGCAAGTGAGGCGGCAGTCAGCGGGCCAGTGGCGATGATCGTCGGGCCGTCCGGCAATGCGTCGATGCGTTCGCGGACGAGCGTGATGTTCGGATGCTGGTCGATCGCCTCAGTCACGCTGTTCGAGAAGTTGTCGCGGTCGACCGCGAGCGCGGAGCCGGCCGGGACGCGGTGGATGTCCGCCTGCCGCATGATCAGCGAGCCGAGCGTGCGCAGTTCCTGGTGGAGCAGGCCGACCGCGTTGCTTTCCGCATCGTCCGAGCGGAAGCTGTTCGAGCAGACGAGTTCGGCGAGGCCGTCGGTCTGGTGGGCGGGGGTCTCTTCACCGCTGCCGCGCATTTCGGAGAGGCGCACCTTGAGGCCGGCTTCGGCGAGTTGCCAGGCGGCTTCGGAACCGGCGAGGCCGCCGCCGATGACATGGATATCGTGGGTCATTCCGGTCAGATAGCGCGGGACGCCCTTCGTGTCAGCGGTTGTCGTGTCGGCGGTGCAATCCCACTTCGTTCTCATGACCAACCCCACAAAAATCTTCACGATCGGCTATGAGGCGACGACGATGGCCGATTTCCTGGCGGCGTTGAACGCGGCGGGGGTAGCGCGCGTGATCGACGTCCGCGCACTCCCGCTGTCGCGGCGGCCGGGGTTCTCGAAGACCTCGCTCGCCGCGGCGTTGCGCGAGGTCGAGATCGATTACGTGCATCTTAAGGCGCTCGGGACACCAAAGCGCGGACGCGACGCGGCGAAGAAGGGTGACGTCGCGACGCTGACCGCGGTGTATGACGAGCAACTGAAGCTTCCGGAGGCGCAGGCGGCGGCGGCGATCATGCTCGGGCTGGCAGCGGAGAAGCCGAGCGCGCTGCTCTGCTATGAGCGGGACCCGTGTCACTGCCACCGAACCTTGCTGTTGCAGGCAGTGGGCGAGGGCACCGAGGTCGTGGATCTGTTCACATAACGGGCTGATCAGCGTCCCGAGGCGAGGTCGCCCAATCCACTCCGTCACCTTGGGCTTGTTCCGGGGTCCACGGTCCTGGGCGATTAAACGCCGCAGATGACGCGGAGCCGTGGATGCCGGAACAAGCCCGGCATGACGGAGGTGTGTAGGTCGCGTTCCCCATCCGCACGGCATGTTGCAATGCAGCACCCGCTCCGCTAACGAACCCTTACTCGCCCTGGACCCGGTGCAATTCCGGGTGGCTATTCCGGCCGCCGATCCGCCGGACAACGCACCGACGCCTGAGAAACGAACCGCCCGCGCAACCGCCGCGGTTCTTGCGTCCTATGCGGATACACCCATGACATCATCTTCCCGTTACCGAGCCGAATGGTTCAGCGGCCCGACGGCTGCGCGTCGCGACGTTCTCGCCGGCATGGTCGGCACCTTCGCGTTGATCCCCGAGGTCATCGCGTTCTCGTTCGTCGCCGGCATCGATCCCGAAGTCGGCCTGTTCGCCTCGTTCGTGATCGGCATCGTCATCGCGTTCGCCGGCGGCCGCCCCGCGATGATCTCCGGCGCGGCCGGTTCGGTCGCGCTGGTCGCTGCCGCACTCGTCCACGCGCACGGCCTGCAATATCTGCTCGTCGCGACGATGCTCGCGGGCGTACTGCAGATCGCGTTCGGGCTCGCCAAGCTCGACGTGCTGATGCGGTTCGTCTCGAAGTCGGTTCATGCCGGGTTCGTCAACGCGCTCGCGATCCTGATCTTCTCGGCGCAGGTGCCGCAGATGGTCGGCGTCAGCTGGCAGGCCTATGCGATGATCGCTGGCGGCCTCGCGATCATCTATCTCGTGCCGCGGATTTCCAGCGCGATCCCGTCGCCGCTGATCTGCATCGTCGTCCTCACCGCGATCGCGATGTGGTTCCCGATGCCGCTGAAGACGGTCGGTGATCTCGGTCGCCTGCCGGACTCGCTCCCCTCGTTCGGGTTGCCGGACGTTCCCCTGACCTGGGATACGCTGCGGATCGTCGCCCCCTATGCGTTCGCGATGGCTGCTGTCGGCCTGCTCGAATCGATGATGACCGCCAGCGTGGTCGACGAACTGACCGAGACGACCAGCTCGAAGGCGCGCGAATGCACCGGGCTTGGGCTGGCCAACATCGCCGCGGGCGCGTTCGGCGGGATCGCCGGGTGCGGGATGATCGGCCAGACCGTCGGCAACGTCCGCTATGGCGGCACCGGCCGGCTTTCGACGCTTGTAGCAGGCGTGTTCCTGCTGATCGTCATGGTGCCGCTACGCCCGTGGGTCGCGCAGGTGCCGGTCGCGGCGCTGGTCGCGATCATGATCATGGTGTCGATCAGCACCTTCTCCTGGAGCTCGCTTCGAGACCTCGCGCGGCACCCGAAGATGTCGAGCGTGGTGATGGTCGCGACCGTCGTCGTCACCGTCGCGACGCACGACCTGTCGCTCGGCGTCGGGGTCGGCGTGCTGCTCAGCGGCGTGTTCTTCGCCTGGAAAGTCACCCGGATGATGGACGTCGCGATCGATCACGACGTGGCAAGCGACACGCGTATCTACCGGGTAAGCGGGCAGATCTTCTTCGCCAGCGCCGACATCTTCGCCGATCGCTTCGACCTGCGCGAAAGCGCGCGCGCCGTTCGGATCGACCTGACCAACGCGCATCTCTGGGACGTCACCGCGGTCGGCGCACTCGAAACCGTCGTCGATAAACTCCGCCGCCACGGGCGCGAGGTCGAGGTGATCGGGCTCAACACCGCAAGCGCGACGCTGGTCGATCGCCATGCGCCGCTGATGCTGGATCCAATCGGAGGCTAGTGCTCGATCTTTGGGGCGGGCGAGAAATACGATGCTGTACGGGCCGCCCCGACGTCCTACTTCGAGGGGGATGACGAAACTTCCAGATACCGGCCCCGTGTCGCTCACGCATCTCCAGCGGCTCGAGGCGGAGAGCATTCATATTTTGCGCGAGGTGGTGGCCGAGTGCGAGCGCCCGGTGATGCTCTACAGCGTCGGCAAGGACTCCGCGGTGATGCTGCATCTCGCGCGGAAGGCCTTTTACCCGTCACCGCCGCCATTCCCGCTGCTGCATGTCGATACGACGTGGAAGTTCAAGGCGATGTACGACCTGCGCGATCGGATGGCGGCGGAGAGCGGGATGGAACTGCTCGTCTACAAGAACCCCGAGGCCGAAGCGCGCGGGATTAATCCGTTCGACCACGGCGCACTCCACACCGATATGTGGAAGACTGAGGGACTCAAGCAGGCGCTAGACCTGCACGGGTTCGACGCGGCGTTCGGCGGTGCCCGGCGCGACGAGGAAAAGAGCCGTGCGAAGGAGCGCGTCTTCTCGTTTCGTGCGGCAAATCACCGCTGGGATCCCAAGCAGCAGCGCCCCGAGCTCTGGAACCTCTACAACGCGCGGAAGGCGAAGGGCGAAAGCATCCGCGTCTTCCCGATCTCGAACTGGACCGAGCTCGACGTCTGGCAATATATCCAGCTCGAGGACATTCCGATCGTCCCGCTCTATTTCGCCGCACCGCGCCCGACCGTCGAGCGCGACGGGATGCTGCTGATGGTCGACGACGATCGCTTCCGTTTGGAACCCGGCGAGGTGCCGGTCGAGCGCTCGATCCGCTTCCGCACGCTCGGCTGCTACCCGTTGACGGGTGCGGTCGAGAGTGACGCCGACAATCTATCCGCCGTGATCCAGGAGATGCTGCTGACCACCACCAGCGAACGCCAGGGCCGCGCGATCGACCGCGAAGCGGGCTCGGCGAGCATGGAGAAGAAGAAGCAGGAGGGCTATTTCTGATGGCTACGCGCACGCAGGAGTCCGCCTATCAGGTGCAGGACATCATCGCCGAGGACATCGACGCCTATCTGCTTCAGCACCAGCACAAGAGCCTGTTGCGGTTCATCACCTGCGGGTCGGTCGACGACGGAAAGTCGACGCTTATCGGGCGCTTGCTCTACGATTCTAAGATGATCTTCGAGGATCAGCTCGCCGCTTTGGAGAGCGATTCGAAGAAGGTCGGCACGCAAGGCCAGGAGATCGACTTCGCGCTGCTGGTCGACGGGCTCGCTGCCGAGCGCGAGCAGGGCATCACGATCGACGTCGCCTATCGCTATTTCTCGACCGAGAAGCGCAAGTTCATCGTCGCGGATACCCCGGGGCACGAGCAATATACGCGCAACATGATCACCGGCGCGTCGACCGCCGATCTCGCCGTGATCCTGGTGGATGCGCGCAAGGGTATCCTCACGCAAACCAAGCGGCACAGCTATCTCGCGCATCTGATCGGCATCCGGCACCTCGTGCTCGCGGTCAACAAGATGGACCTCGTCGGCTACGATCAAGCCACCTACGACCGGATCGTCGCGGACTATGCGACGTTCGCGGACTCGATCGGGATCGCCGGCTTCACGCCAATGCCGATCTCGGGGTTCAAGGGCGACAACATTACGAGTTCGAGCGCCAACACGTCCTGGTATGACGGGCCGACGCTGATCGACCATCTCGACACGGTGACGCTCGACGTCAGTGAGGATCAGGCCGGCCCGTTCCGGATGCCGGTGCAGTGGGTCAACCGGCCGAACCTCGATTTCCGCGGGTTTTCCGGGCTGGTCGCGAGCGGATCGATCGCGCCAGGTGACGCGGTGCGCATCCTGCCGGGCGGGCGCACCTCGACGATCGCCCGCGTCGTAACGTTCGGCGGCGATCTGCCGCGCGCTGTCGCCGGTCAATCGGTGACGCTGACGCTGGCGGACGAGATCGACTGTTCGCGCGGGGACGTGATCGTCGCAGCGGACTCACCCCCCGAGGCATCCGATCAGTTCGAGGCGACGGTCGTGTGGATGGCGGACGAGGAGATGCTGCCGGGGCGCTCCTATTGGCTCAAGCTCGCGACAAAGACCGTCACGGCGACCATCCAGCAGCCGAAATACGCGATCAACGTCAATACGATGGAGCGGCTTGCTGCCAAGACGCTGGAACTGAACGCGATCGGTGTCGCCAATCTGTCGACTGACCGACCGCTCGTGTTTGAACCCTATGCCGACAATCGCCTGCTCGGCGGGTTCATCCTGGTCGACAAGATCTCCAACGCGACGGTCGCGGCAGGGATGCTGCACTTTTCGCTGCGGCGCGCGCAGAACGTGCACTGGCAGGCGACGGACATCGGGCGTGAGGCGCACGCTAGCCTGAAGAACCAGAAGGCGGCGGTGCTTTGGTTCACCGGGCTGTCGGGTGCGGGGAAATCGACGATCGCCAATCTGGTCGAGATGAAACTCGCCCGGATGAACCGGCACACCTTCCTGTTGGACGGCGACAATGTCCGCCATGGCCTGAACCGCGATCTCGGCTTCACCGACGCGGACAGGGTCGAGAACATCCGCCGCGTCGGCGAGGTCGCCAAGCTGATGACCGATGCAGGGCTGATAGTGATCACTGCGTTCATTTCGCCGTTCCGCGCCGAACGCGAGATGGTGCGGCAAATGATCGCGCCGGGCGAGTTCATCGAGGTGCATATCGACACGCCGCTCGCGGAGGCCGAACGGCGCGACGTGAAGGGGCTCTATGCGAAGGCGAGGGCGGGCAAGCTGGCGAACTTCACCGGGATAGACTCTCCCTATGAAGCGCCGGCTAACCCGGAAATCCGGATCGATACGACGGGGATGACGCCCGACGAGGCGGCCGACGCGATCGTTGCGTTGCTGATACCATGAGGCTGATCCCATGACCGTGATGACCGACGGTGAACTTGCTGCGCATCTGGCAGAGACCGCGGGGCGGTTGCTGCTCGAAGTGCGACGCTCGGGTGTGTTCTCGCCCGGCGCGCTCGGCAAGGCGGGCGACGAGACGGCCAACGCCTTCCTCGTCCATGCGCTGCAGGATGCGCGGCCCGACGACGGACTCTTGTCCGAGGAGCGTCGTTGCGACGGCACGCGGACGGCGATGTCGCGCGTGTGGATCGTCGATCCGGTCGACGGCACCCGCGAATATGGCGAGGCCCGCAACGACTGGGCGGTGCACGTCGCGCTCGCGATCGACGGGGTCGCGACGGTCGGTGCAGTCGCGTTGCCGGGGCTGGGTCTCGTCCTGCGCTCCGACCAGCCTGCGCCGGTGCCGGTGCCGGGCGATCCGCTACGGATGGTCGTCAGTCGGACCCGGCCTGCGCCCGAGGCAGTGAAGGTCGCCGAGGTGCTGGGGGCAACGCTGATCCCGATGGGGTCGGCGGGCGCGAAAGCCATGGCGGTGGTCCGCGGCGAAGCGGACATCTACCTTCACTCGGGCGGCCAGTATGAATGGGATTCCGCCGCACCGGTCGCGGTCGCGGCAGCGTTCGGCCTGCATTGCAGCCGGATCGACGGATCGCCGCTCGTGTATAATTGTCGGGATGTCTACATGCCCGACCTGCTGATCTGTCCCGTCGAACTGCGCGATCGGGTGATGGCGGCGATGGCGGCGTGATGTACCCCCGATCCTCCCCCGCTAGAGGGAGGATCGAGAGGGCGGCGATTACTGCTGCGGTGCGACGTCGTTCTCGACCGGCGCCTCGTCGCGCGTAACGCGCGAAGTCATTCCGGTTGCATCCGCATCGTCGAGCATCTGCTCGTCCGGCGCGACCGGCTTCTCGCGCGGCGGTTCGACCACGGCCGGCGCCGGCGGGGCCGCCTCGACTGGTGCAGCCTCGACTGGCGCCGGGGCCGCCTCGGATTCGGTCACGCCGGTGTCCTCGACCATGTTGGTATCCGTCGGCGGCTGTTCGGGTTCGGAGCGCGAGCAACCGGCCAGTGCCATCACGGCGAGCAGGCCGCCGGCGATGGCGGTACGGGTGCGGGTGGACATCGTCATGTCTGGTCCTCTCAGCGAGCGGCGATCGTCTGGCGAGCGGTGCGCGCCTCGATCTTGGAAGCGAGGGTGCCGTCCCAGTTGTAGGGATCGGCGCGGAAGTTCATCTGGCCGTTGCCGCTGGCGAACGCGGTCCAATACAGCAGATAGACCGATACGGGCTTTATCAAGCGCGCGCGGACCGTGTCACCCTTGGCGACCGCGGCGTCGACCATCTCCGGCGTCCACGCAGGATCGCCCTTGAGCAGCAGGTCGGCAAGTTCCGCAGGCTTTTCAAGGCGAACGCAGCCATGGCTCGCAAGTCGGCTGAAGCTCGCGAACTTCGCACGGCTCGGCGTATCGTGGAGATAGACCGAATAGTCGTTGGCGAAATCGAACTTGAACCGGCCCAGCGCGCTCTGGTCGCCGGCCTGTTGCTGAAGCCGCGTACCGTCGATCACCTTGATGCCGTTGCGCTTGAAATAGCCGGGATTCGCGCGTTCCTTCGGCCAAAGCTCCTTGGTCGCGATCGAGGTCGGCACGTTCCAGGGCGGGTTGATGACGATGCTGTGGATCGTCGAGGACAGCATCGGCGTCTCGTCGCCCGGACGTCCGGTCACCGCGCGCATCGACTGCACGGGCGTATCGCCGTCGAACACGGTCAACACGGCTGCGGCGATGTTCACCTGGATACGGTCGCGCGGCAGGTCCTGCGGGAGCCAACGCCAGCGCTCCATGTTCGCCATGATCTGCCGCACCCGGTCGCCCGCAGAGACGTTGAGCGCGGCGAGCGTCTGCGTCGAGACGATCCCGCTGGGGTTGAGCCCGTAGCGACGCTGGGCACGGCGTACGGCCTCCACCAGCGGCGCGTCGAACCGGTCGCCACTGGTGGCGACGTCCTTGTCCTCGGCAGCGAGACGTTTCCGCAACGCGATCACGCGAGGGCCGGTCGCGCCGATCGTGAAGTCGGGACCGGAGGCAAGCGTCGCCCAGCCGCCCGCCGAAGCGATCGAGCGATAGTTCTGGAGGCCCTTCCGCAGGCCGTCATAGCCTGCATAGGGCGGTGGCAGCGACGCGAACCATGCCGCGATCCGGTCGAGCTGAACGGCGTCGGCAAACGCAGGCGTCGGATCATAGGCAGGCGGACGCAGGCCCCAATCCTTCTCGAAATCCGCGCCGCTGAGGCGACCGGCATGCACCGCACGCGCGTGATCGAGCGCCGCGCGGACGAGTTCGTCCTTGCTCGGCGCGCTGGTCGATGCGGTTGCGGCGGACTTCAGCCCCTGCGCAACGATGTCGCCATTGAGCAGCTTGTCGAGCAGCGCGGCCTGCGCGTCGTTGAGTGGCGGCACGGTGATCACCGGTGGCGCGAGCGTCGGCGTCGGCATCGCTGCGGGCGTGGTCGGGACGACCGGCGGCGGCGTAACCTGCGCGAACGACGGGGTTGCCATCAACAGCGGGGCCGCCGCGAGCACCGACCGGATCACGCCAGTCTTCATTCGTCCATCATCGAAACCGCGAGCCATAATCGTCCTGTCTTGTATCTGGTCGATGCTTTCGCACGACGTAGCTCTCCCTTAGCTGAACCGGACTCGCTAAGCATCGCCAATCGGGCAAAATTAACGGTTCAGGCCAGGGGGGCAGGTTTTTCCTGCCGGGCCAGCACTTCATAGGCCATCACGGCCGTCGCGACGGCGGCATTGAGGCTGTCCGCCTTGCCGAGCATCGGGATCTTGACGAGCACATCGCATGCCTCGGCCATCTCGGGCGGCATGCCCTGCGCTTCGTTGCCGGTGAGCAGGAAGGTCGGGCCGGTATAGGTCGCCGCGCGATAGTCTGTGTCGGTGTCGAGGCTGAGGCCAACGAGCTGGCCGGGGCCGGTGCGCAGCCAGGTGTGGAACGGCTCCCACTCGGTCTTCACGACGGGTATCGTGAACAGCGCTCCCATGCTGGCGCGGACCGCCTCGACCGAGAACGGATCGACGGACTCGCCGATCAGGATCAGCCCGCCTGCGCCGACTGCATCGCCGGTGCGCAGGATCGTACCGAGATTGCCGGGATCGCGCAGGCGCTCCGCGACCAGCCAGATGCCCGACGCGGTGCGATCGAGGTCTTCGAGCGTCGCGTCGAACTCATCGAACACGCCGACGACCGCCTGCGGGTTATCCTTGCCGGACAGCTTCGAGAGAATATCGGGCGTGGTCTGGATCGAATCGCCGCCGGCATCCTCGACGTCCATCGACAGCGCGTGGACGAGCGGATGGTTCGCGCTGGCCGCAGCGTAGAACAGCGTGCGCGGCAGGCGACCGGTCTCGCGCGCCTCGGTGAGGATGCGCAGGCCCTCGGCAAGGAACTGCTTGGCCGCACGCCGATGTCGTTTGTCGCGCAGGTCGCGGACGTACTTGATCAGCGGGTTCGAAAAGGCGGTTATCTCGCGGGGCATCTAGCTCCCCTTCCGCTTGCGGGAGGGGTGGGGGGAGGGGTTTGTAAACACGCCGTCGCTCATGCCCTCCCCCGACCCCTCCCGCAAGCGGGAGGGGAGAAAGACGGTCAATCCTCGCCGAACTTCGCTTCGACCAGTTCGGCGAGCGCCGCCACGGTTTGCTCCGCGCCATCACCGCTCGCGCTGATCGTGATCGCATCGCCCATCGCCGCGCCGAGCATCATCAGTCCCATGATCGACGTGCCGGTGACATGGTCCGACCCGTCCTTGGTCACGCTGACCTCGACTGGATGCGACGAGGCGAGCGTCACGAACTTGGCACTCGCGCGGGCGTGAAGCCCGCGGCGGTTGGTAATCTGGACGGTACGAGAAACTTCGCTCACGCCGCCGCCTCGCCGAGAACCTCGGAGGCTACCGAAATGTATTTGCGCCCGGCCTCGCGCGCCGCCGCAACCGCCGCGACGACGGTCATCGATTTCCTCGCCGAACCGAGCCGGATGAGCATCGGCAGGTTCATCCCTGCGATCACCTCGATCCGCCCGCGCTCCATCAGCGAGATGGCGAGATTAGAGGGAGTGCCGCCGAACAGGTCGGTCAGCACAATGACGCCGCGCCCGACATCGACCGCCTCGATCGCCGCGGCGATATCCGCGCGGCGCTCTTCCATGTCGTCGTCGGGACCGATCGCGATCGGCGCGACGCGTTCCTGCGGACCGACGACGTGGATCATCGCGCGAACGAATTCCTCGGCCAATCGACCGTGCGTTACCAGAACTAGGCCGATCATGTCAGCGTTTCATACTCATAAGACGACCGGTGACCCTTCGAGCGCATCTTGTGGAGCGGCCCCCAGGTCGCGGTGTGCGATACTGGGCGAAAATCCCGCGTCGCGCAACCGTCGCGCCACCCGGTCGGCGACATGGACCGACCGGTGTCTCCCTCCGGTACATCCGAACGCGACCGTGACGTACGACTTGCCCTCAGCCCTGTACCGCGGCAGCAACAGCATCAGCAACTCTTCGATCCGGCTCACGGCGGCTTCGTAGGCGGGGTCGTCCATGATGTAGGCGGACACGTCGGCATCGAGTCCGGTGCCAGGGCGCAAGTCGTGATCCCAGTGCGGATTGCGCAGAAACCGCATGTCGAACACGAGGTCGGCGTTGCGCGGCAGGCCGCGGGCGAAGCCGAACGATCGGATAGACAGCGTCGGTTCGCCGAGTTCCCCGCCCGCAAAGCTCGCGCGGATCTGTTGCGCGAGTTCGTTGGCGGCCATGTCGGTCGTATCGATCAGCCGGTTCGCCCAGTCCCGCAACGGCGCGAGCAGTTCACGCTCGCGGCCGATGCCATCGTTCGCCGGACGATCGAGTGCCAGCGGATGACGTCGACGGGTCTCGGAATAGCGGCGTTCGAGTTCGGCACCCGAACAGTCGAGGAACAGCATCCCGATCTCGAGGCCATGACGGTCGCGGAGATCACGGATCCGGCTGACGATGCGTTCGGGATCGAAATCGCGCGTCCGGGCGCCGATGCCGATCGCGAGCGGCTGCGACTCGTTGGGCGATCCCTCGGGAAGTGGCGCCGCGAGCAACCGGTCGAGCAGCAGCAGCGGTAGGTTGTCGACCACCTCCCAGCCGAGATCCTCCAGCGTCTTGAGGACGGTCGACTTGCCCGCCCCGGACATGCCGGTGACGAGCAGGATGTCCTTTGGCCGAGTCATTCTGAACGCGTCATGCTGATGGCTCCGGATTGCGCAATGCGAGTTCGACCTTGATCGGGGCGGAGGCTTCGAAAGGATCGACGACGAATTGGCGGACGTCGATCCCGGCGATCTTTCGCGCGCGGCGTTCGGGCATCCGCTCGATCGCGCCATCCACGCGGACGAGCAGCCCGACGGGAACGTCCTCGACATGGGGCATGGCGAGGATGCCGAGTCCCCGAACCTCGATCCGTCCTGCGATCGTCGCTGGCGCGCGCGCGACCAACGACTTGCCGGAACGCACCACGAGCGTCTGATCGTCGCTGACGAGGATCGCGCCACGATCGATCAGGCGCAGTGCGAGGTCGGACTTGCCCGATCCCGATGCGCCCTCGATCATGACCGCCACGCCGTCGATCGCGACCGTGGTGGCGTGGAGCCTGTCGGAGGAGGGGACGACCACGAGGCGTCCTTACTCCTGCAATTCGGCGAGCGGTAGCCTTACGACGAAGCGTGCACCATCTAACCGGTCCTCGCGCGATTCGACGAAGATCGCGCCCTGATGGCCGTCGACGATCGTACGAGCGATCGCGAGGCCCAGCCCGGAATGCTGGCCGAACGTCTCGCTGTCGGGGCGGACCGAGTGGAAACGCTTGAATACGTCCTCGCGCGCGTCTTCGGGAACGCCCGGACCTTCGTCCTCGACGCGGACGACGAGGTCCTCGCCCTCGCGGACGGCAGAGATCGCGATCAGGCCGGAGTCGGGCGAGAAGGACAGCGCGTTGTCGATCAGGTTCTCGAACACGCGTTCGAGCCTCGCGCCTTCGCCCAAGATGATCGCGCGCTCGCCGGGGTTGCGATCGAACCGGAGGCGGATGCCGCGCTCGATACCGCGCGCATCGCGTTGCGCGACCAGACCGTCGATCATCGCGGGGATATCGACCGGTTCGAACTTCGCACGGCTGAGCTGGGCGTCGAGTCGCGAGGCTTCGGAAATGTCCGAGAGCAACCGGTCGAGGCGATGCACGTCGTCGCGGACGATCGCGAGCAATTGCGACTGGAGCGCCGGGTCCTTCACGCGCGACAATCCCTCTACCGCGGACCGGAGCGAGGCGAGGGGGTTCTTCATCTCGTGCGTGACGTCGGCGGCAAACGCCTCGGTCGCGTCGATCCGCGCCCTGAGGGCAAGGCTCATGTCGGAGAGCGCGCGCGCGAGCATTCCGAGTTCGTCGCGACGCGAAGGCAGGCGAGGCACCACGACTTCACGCGCCCGGCCCAGGCGGACGCGGACTGCCGCCCGTGCAAGGCGGCGGAGCGGGCGGACGATCGTGCGGGCAAGAAACAGCGATAGCAGGATCGAGACGATCGACACGCCCAGCAGCACCATGCTGAGCCGGAACCGCTCGATCCTGACCGTCTTCGTGATGTCGCGCGCGTTGACCGTCGTCATCACCACTCCGCCGGCGCGAAGCGGCGCGGCGGCGGTCAGCACGGGCGTACGGTCGGGCGCGCGCCACACCGTCGTGGAGACGAGGCGGCGTCCGCGGACTACCGCGACGTCGGGCCATTGCTGCGCGCCGCTACGCTCGCGGTAAAGCGGGGGGCGGGGGGCCATCACGATCACGTCGATCGCCGCGTCGAGGAAGCGGGCGATCGTCTGGTCCCAATCTTCCTTGTCGGGGTCCATCAGCACGAAGTTGCGCAGCCCCAGCACGCGGCTGTCGACGATCGTCCGTCCTGCCGGATCGAACAACCGGATCCGCGCCCCCGTATCGCGCGCGAGCCTGACCACCAACGGATCGCGCAACGCCGGATCGACCGCGGCGATCGCCTCGCCGATCAGCCGTGCCTCACGCGCCGTCTGCGCAACGCGGTTGTCGACGACCCGGCTGCGGTAGGAATCGAGATAGAAGAACCCGCCTGCCAGCAGCAGCAGCGCGAAGATGTTGACGGCCAGGATGCGCCGGGTGAGCGATATTTGCCCCGACCAGCGCAGCGTGAGGTCGCGGCCGTCGACGCCCAGCTCATTCCTCAGAAAATCGATACCCGGCACCATATAATGTCTCGATAGCGTCGAAGGCGGGATCGACCTGCCTGAATTTGCGGCGGAGTCGCTTTATGTGGCTGTCGATGGTCCGGTCGTCGACATAGATATCGTCTTGGTACGCCGCATCCATCAACTGGTTGCGCGTCTTGACGATGCCGGGACGCTGCGCGAGCGTCTCGAGGATCATGAACTCGGTCACGGTCAGCGTGACCGGCTCGCCGCCCCACAACGTCCGATGCCGTGCCGGGTCCATGCTGAGGCGTCCTCGATCGAGCGGGCCGGCGGCTTCCGCCTCGGTCTCGGTGCCCGGCGACTGCGTCAGTTCGGTTCGGCGCAGGATCGCGCGGATACGCGCGATCAGCAGGCGCTGCGAGAATGGCTTGGCGATATAGTCGTCCGCGCCCATCGCCAGCCCCAGCGCCTCGTCGAGCTCGTCGTCCTTGCTGGTCAGGAAGATCACCGGGATCTGGCTCTTCTCGCGCAGCCGGCGGAGCAGTTCGAGCCCGTCCATCCGCGGCATCTTGATGTCGAATACCGCGAGGTCCGGAGGGTTGTCGGTCAGCGCCTTCAACGCGGTCTCGCCGTCCGAATAGACGCGCGTGACGAAGCCTTCGGTCTGCAGCGCGATCGACACGGAAGTCAGGATGTTGCGGTCGTCGTCGACCAGCGCGATCGTTGCCGTCATCTGGGGAGCTTTGCCTCGGTCGTTGGCGTGTCGGCGTAGGGCAAACCGGGGCGGCACTCAACTAGAGCCGTATCGGGACAGCGTTGCCTGTCGGCGTATTTGACCGGCGGAAAGCCGCCCCGTACAGCCGGGAGCAACGACATACATACGTATGCGATAAAACTTAGGAGAGAGAGCCCGTGTCGAGCCAGCGTATTCCGGCCGTCGGCCTATCCGCGCAGGGGATCGAAACCCGCGCCAATCTACACTGGAACCTGGTCACCGCGCAGCTCGTCGAGGCGGCGCTGGAGCGGGGCGAGGGGACGCTGTCCGCCGACGGGCCACTGGTGGTCGAGACCGGCGCGCATACCGGCCGCTCGGCGCAGGACAAGTTCATCGTCCGCGATGCCGAGACCGACGCGACGGTCTGGTGGGGCAAGAGCAACAAGGCGATGGAGCCTGCGCATTTCGCCGCACTGAAGGAGGATTTCTTCGCCTCACTGGCCGCCAAGGACGAGCTGTTCGTCCAGGATTTGTACGGCGGGTCGCAGGCCGATCACCGCGTCAACGTCCGCGTCGTCACCGAACTCGCCTGGCATAACCTCTTCATCCAGACGATGCTGGTTCGGCCCGAACAGGCGGCGCTGAAGGACTTCGTCGCGGACTACACGATCGTCGACCTGCCGAGCTTCCGCGCCGATCCCGCGCGTCACGGTTGCCGCAGCGAGACGGTGATCGCGGTGAACTTCACCGACAAGCTGATCCTGATCGGCGGCACGAAATATGCCGGCGAGATGAAGAAGTCGGTGTTCGGGCTGCTCAACTACCTCCTCCCGCCGACTGGCGTGATGCCGATGCACTGCTCGGCGAACATGGGCGCGAACGGCGACACCGCGGTGTTCTTCGGCCTGTCGGGCACCGGCAAGACCACCCTTTCGGCTGACGCCAGCCGGACGCTGATCGGCGACGACGAGCATGGCTGGTCCGACACCGCCGTCTTCAATTTCGAGGGCGGGTGCTACGCCAAGATGATCCGCCTCTCCGCCGACGCCGAGCCGGAGATCTTCGCGACGACGAAGCGGTTCGGCACGGTGCTCGAGAACGTCGTGATGGACCCGGCGACGCGGCTGCTCGACCTCGACGATCACACGCTCGCCGAGAACAGCCGCGGTGCCTATCCGATCGACTTCATTCCGAATGCCTCGGCCGAGAACATGGGGCCGGTGCCGCGCAACATCGTCATGCTGACCGCGGATGCGTACGGCGTGCTGCCGCCGATCGCAAAGCTGACACCCGATCAGGCGATGTACCACTTCCTCTCCGGATACACGGCGCGAGTCGCGGGGACCGAGATCGGCGTG
Organism: Sphingomonas sp. OK281; assembly: GCF_900115295.1. Classification (GTDB taxonomy): domain Bacteria; phylum Pseudomonadota; class Alphaproteobacteria; order Sphingomonadales; family Sphingomonadaceae; genus Sphingomonas. The sequence goes on from NZ_FOVZ01000001.1 coordinate 818,414, forward strand.
ACCGAGCCGGATGCGACCTTCTCGACCTGCTTCGGCGCGCCGTTCATGCCGCGGCATCCGTCGGTCTACGGCAATCTGCTCAAGGAGCGGATCGCGAAGGGCGGCGTCGATTGCTGGCTGGTCAACACCGGCTGGACCGGCGGCAAATACGGCGTCGGCAACCGCATGCCGATCAAGGCCACACGGGCGCTGCTGAACGCCGCGCTCGACGGGAGCCTGAATGATGCCGAGTTCCGCACGGACCCGAACTTCGGGTTCCAGGTGCCGGTGAGCGTACCGGGCGTCGACACCGCCATTCTCGATCCGCGGACGACTTGGGCTGACAAGGGCGCGTACGATGCGACTGCGGCCAGGCTGGTCGACCTGTTCGTCGAGAACTTCGCCCAGTTCGCCGAGCATGTCGACGAAGGCGTCCGGCAGGCAGCGCCAAAGGTGAGAGAGACGGCCTAAACTCCTCTCCCCTCGGGGAGAGGAAGGGGCCCACACGACGAAGTCGGGTGGGAAGGTGAGGGCACGTGGTACCGCGTGCCCTCACCCTCGCCGCTACGCGGCTTCCCTCTCCCCAAGGGAGAGGGGTCCGAAGACCCGCCCTCCCTGATGGGAGGGGCCGGGGGTGGGTAGGCCGGCTCGAGTCGCTGCCGTCACCTCATACGGAAGCCGACCCACCCCCAACCCCTCCCTTCCAGGGAGGGGAGCAGGTAGCGCGGACCTCCTCAGCATGGAGGCTTACTAAAGCGGCTCCACCACCACCTCGCCGTCGATAACCACCGTTACCCGAACGCGCGTCCCGACCTCAGCATCTTCTCCTCGAGCCGGCCAACTCCCGTCGCCCACCAGTACCCGACCGCGCCCGCCTGTCAGCGCGGCCTCCACCACCACGATTTGGCCCACCAGCCGCGCAGAGCGATCATTCAACATCGGATCGCCGCCCTCCACCGGATAATCCCGATACCAGCGCTTCCCGATCAGCACGGTAACCGCGCTCCAGACCCCAAACGCCGCCAACTGCGCCGCCACCGGCAAGTCCGGCAACACGAACACCGCCACCCCGGTCACTGCCGCAGCGATCGCGAGAAACACCAGGAACACCCCCGGCACCGCCAGCTCGGCGATCCCCAGCACCAGCGCTGCGATCAGCCAGGCGCCAGTCGCCCCGATCGCGTCCATCAGCTTTTCGGCAACTCGAACGGACCCTTCCGCGGCTCGGGCTTGGCCGGCGGAGACGCGGTCGCATCGCGCAACGCATCCTTCGCCAACTCGCCGATCCCGCCAAGAGTCCCCATCAACTGGGTCGCTTCGACCGGGAACAGGATCGTCTTCGCATTGGGCGAGGTCGCGAACTTGCCGATCGCCTCGACATATTTCTGCGCGATGAAATAGTTGATCGCCTGCGCGCCACCCTCCTCGATCGCCTGCGACACCGCGCGCGTCGCCGAAGCCTCCGCAACCGCCGCCCGCTCACGCGCCTCGGCATCGCGGAACGCCGATTCCTTGCGCCCTTCGGACTCGAGGATTCGCGCCTGCTTCTGCCCCTCGGCACGCAAGATTTCGGAAGCCCGCGAACCCTCGGCATCCAGGATGTTGGCCCGCTTCTCGCGCTCGGCCTTCATCTGCCGCCCCATCGCGTTGACGATGTCGGCCGGCGGCCGAATGTCCTTGATCTCCACCCGCGTGATCTTCACGCCCCAAGGCGTCGTCGCATGATCGACGACGTTCAACAGCCGCGCATTGATCTCGTCGCGCTTCGACAGCGTCTCGTCGAGGTCCATCGAGCCCATCACCGTGCGCAGGTTGGTCGTCGTGAGCTGCAACAGCGCCTGGTACAGGTCCGACACCTCGTACGCCGCCTTGGCCGAGTCGAGCACCTGGAAGAACACGACCCCGTCGGTCGAGATCATCGCATTGTCCTTGGTGATGATCTCCTGGCCGGGGATGTCGATCACCTGCTCCATCATGTTCACTTTCCGACCGACGCGGTAGAAGAACGCGGGGTAAAAATTGAAGCCGGGCCGGGCGACCGTCGTGAAGCGGCCGAAATGCTCGATCGTGTATTGATAGCCCTGGTGGACGATCTTGATGCTGGTGAAGAGGTACAGCAGCACTAGCGCCAATAAGAGTGCGGCAACGGTCAAGCCCATCGAACATCCCCATCCGTGTATCGCACCGCTATAGCACGTCGCGCGCGACAGGGCCTAGCCGTACGCCGCGCCTTTGGTTACATGGCGCGCCACCTCACACCCAGGAACGGCAGCTCTCATGGATATCCGCCTCGGCCTCACTTTCGACGACGTCCTCCTGTATCCGGGGGAATCGGACGTGCTGCCAAGCCAGGCCGATACCCGGACTCAGCTGACGCGCGGCATCGCGCTCAACATCCCGATCCTCTCGTCCGCGATGGACACCGTCACCGAAGCCGACATGGCCATTGTCATGGCGCAGCTCGGCGGCATCGGCGTGCTTCACCGCAACCTGACCGTCGAGGAGCAGGTCATCGCGGTCCGTCAGGTAAAACGGTTCGAGTCTGGCATGGTGGTCAATCCGATCACGATCAAGCCGACCGCGACTCTCGGCGAGGCGCAGGCACTCATGTCCGGCCACCGGATCAGCGGGATACCGGTGGTTGAGGCGGACGGTAAGCTCGTCGGCATCCTCACCAACCGCGACGTGCGTTTTGCGGGCGATCCAAAACAGCCCGTCAGCGAGCTGATGACGCACGAGAACCTCGCCACCGTCTCGACCGAAGTCGGCAAGGAAGAGGCACGCCGCCTGCTCCACGCCCGCCGCATCGAGAAGCTGCTGGTCGTCGATGCGCAGTATCGCTGCGTCGGTCTGATCACCGTCAAGGACATCGAGAAGGCGGTGATGTTCCCCGATGCCACCAAGGACGAGGCGGGCCGCCTGCGCGTGGCGGCGGCGACGACGGTAGGCGACAAGGGCTTCGACCGGACCGAACAGCTGGTCGACGCTGGCTGCGACCTGATCGTGATCGATACCGCGCACGGCCATAACCGCGACGTCGGCCGTGCGGTCGAGCGGGTGAAGAAGCTGTCGAACTCGGTGCAGGTGGTGGCGGGCAACGTCGCGACCGGCGAAGCGACGCGCGCGCTGATCGGTGCGGGCGCGGACGGGATCAAGGTCGGCATTGGCCCCGGCTCCATCTGCACGACGCGGGTGGTCGCCGGCGTCGGCGTGCCGCAGCTTACCGCGGTGATGGATTGCGCCGAGGCTGGCCACAAGGCTGGCGTGCCGGTGATTGCCGACGGCGGCATCCGCACCTCGGGCGACATGGCCAAGGCGCTCGCTGCCGGCGCATCGACCGTGATGATCGGCTCGCTGCTCGCGGGCACCGACGAGGCACCTGGCGAGACGTTCCTGTACCAGGGGCGGGCATACAAATCCTACCGCGGCATGGGCTCGGTCGGCGCGATGGGCCGCGGGTCGGCGGATCGCTATTTCCAGGGTGACATCAAGGATCAGCTGAAGCTCGTGCCGGAGGGTATCGAGGGCCAAGTTGCGTACAAGGGCCCGGCGAGGGATGTCGTTCACCAGCTCGTCGGCGGCATCAAGGCGGCGATGGGCTATACCGGCTCGGCGACGATCCCGGATCTCCAGGCTCGTGCGGAGTTCGTGCAGATCACCGGTGCCGGCTTGATGGAGAGCCATGTCCACGACGTGACGATCACGCGAGAGGCGCCGAACTACCCGACGCGCTAAGGGCACTTCCCACCTCCCTGGAAGGGAGGGGCCGGGGGTGGGTTGGTTTCCGGCAAGCTCGTCCGATGGTGGCTATAGCGGGCCAACCCACCCCCAACCCCTCCCTTCCAGGGAGGGGAGCGGGTTGCGGCTTGCCCCCGCTTTCCGTCATTCCCGCGAAGGTGGGAACCCATACTGGCTGACGTCGCGGTAAGATCGCAATCGTTCAAGGATATGGATCCGCGCCTGCGCGGGGATGACGGACGATATGTGCCGTGGCGGTTCTCCACAGGCCGCAGGCTAACTCACAGACTACCGCCGCCATCCGTCGTCCTGCCGCCTTCCTCCGTCATCCCGGCGAACGCCGGGACCCATGGTTGCGTGCCGGGTGGTGGTTACACGCTATCGCCGGGTCCACCATGTCCATGGGTCCCGGCGTTCGCCGGGATGACGAAGGGAAGGGCCGAGCCCCTGGAGGCGGGGTCCCGAAATTATTCCCCTCCCGCCCGCGGGAGGGGCTAGGGGAGGGGATGATGACGAACACTCCGTACCAAACCCTCCCGCTCTACCTGCAAACTGGAGCCAACAAGTGACTCCCCCAGCACGCACCCAGGCCGCGATCGAACTCCTCGACCAGATCATCGCCGCCGCCCGCGAGTCCGGCGCCGCCGCCGACACGCTGATCGCGCGCTATTTCCAGACCCGCCGCTACGCCGGCTCGAAGGATCGCCGCGCGGTCCGAGACCTCGTCTACGCCGCGATCCGCACGGCCGGCGACCGCCCCGAAGGCGGTCGCGCTGCAATGCTGCTCGTCGCTGACGCCGACCCGCAAGTGGCGGCAACCTTCGACGGCTCCACCCATGCGCCCGCCCCGATCGCCAAGGACGAACCGCGCGCCCGCGCGGGCGTCGCACCGCAGTGGCTGTCCAAGGCCCTCCGGGCCTCCGGCCTCGACGGTGCCGCCCTTACAGACCTAGCCGGCCGCGCCACGCTCGATCTGCGCGTCAACACGCTGATCGCCGACCGCGCCACCGTCCTCGCCGCACTCCCCGACGCCGAAGCCACCCCGCACGCCCCGGATGGCATCCGCCTCCCGACCGGCACCAACGTCGAAGCACTCCCGCTCTTCAACGAAGGCGCGCTCGAGGTGCAGGACGAAGGCAGCCAGCTCGTCGGCCTCGCGATGCAGGCGAAGCCCGGCGAACGCATCGTCGATCTCTGCGCCGGCGCCGGTGGCAAGACGCTCGCACTCGCCGCGACGATGCAGAACGAAGGCGTGATCCTCGCCTGCGACACCGACCGCAACCGCCTTTCGCGGCTCGCCCCGCGCGCTACCCGCGCCGGTGCAACGATCGTCGAGAGCCGCCTGCTCAACCCGACGCGCGAGATCGAGGCGCTCAGCGAATGGGCCGGTCGCGCCGATGGCGTGCTGGTCGACGCACCCTGCTCGGGCACCGGCACGTGGCGGCGTAACCCCGAGGCACGCTGGCGGCTAACCCCCGACCGCGTCTCGCGGCTGCAATCGACGCAGCAGCAGGTGCTCTCCGTGGCCGCCACGCTGGTCAAGCCCGGCGGCGCGCTCGTCTATATCGTCTGCTCGCTGCTCGACGCCGAGGGCACCGACCAGGTTACTTGGTTCCTCAACGCGCATCCCGGCTGGACCACGGAAGCCCTGTCGCTCCCCGCCGGCGCGAAGCACGGCCACGGCGTCCGCCTCGAACCCGGCCGGGACGGCACCGACGGCTTTTTTGTCGCGCGCCTCCGGGCTGCGTGCTAGCCAGCCGACCTATGGCTCAACTTACGGCCAAACCTGTATCCCGCCTGGAGACGATGATGCGTTTTTCGTCCGTTGCCCTTGCCGCCGCGCTGACCGTCGTATGCGTGTCGACTTCGCTCAGCGGGCAACGCCCCGACGCCCAGATCGACGCGCGGTCGATGCAGTTGTTGGCGCAGGGGCGTTCGCTGATGACGGCGGGCAATCTCGACGGCGCAACGGATGTGCTCGAAACGTCGGTCGCAGTCGATCCGCGCAACCGAGCCGCATTCCTCCTGCTGGCACGCGTCGCTGAAACGCGTGACCTGCCAGGCAAGGCGATCCGCCTGTACCGCGAGGCCTTGCTGCTGGAGCCGAACGACGTCGCCGCGTTGAAAGGGCAGGGCGAGGCACTGGTCGCAAAGGGTGCCGTGGTCCGCGCGAAGGATAACCTCGTGAAGATCCGTACGCTCTGCAAGGGCGTCTGCCCTGAGGCTACACAACTCGCGGCAGTGATCGCCAAGGGCCCGCCGATCGCCACGGCTCAAGTCGAGAAGACCCCGGTAGCCGCCAAGGATTAACGCGCTCCCCTCCCTGAAAGGGAGGGGTAGGGGGTGGGTAGGCCAGCTTGCGTCGCCACCGTCACCTCATACGGAAGCCGACCCACCCCCGACCCCTCCCTTTCAGGGAGGGGAGAAGATCAGCCGACGGCCTTCGCCAACGCCACGAAATCCTCGACCGACAGCGTCTCGGCCCGACGCGTAGCCTCCACCCCGATCCGCTCCAGCGCATCGAGAGCGCCCGGCACGCCCTTCAAACTCTGCCGCAGCATCTTCCGCCGCTGCCCGAACGCCGCGCCCGTCAGCCGCTCGAGCACAGCGAAGTTCACGCTCTCGGGCGCTTCCACCGGCACCAGATGCACCACCGCGGACATAACCTTCGGCGGCGGCGTGAACGCCGACCGGTGCACGGGCATCGCGATCCGCGCGGTCGAGCGCCACTGTGCCAGCACAGCCAGTCGCCCGTAATGATCGTCGTTGGTTTTTGCGACGATCCGCTCGGCGACTTCCTTCTGGAACATCAGCGTGCACGACTGCCACCATGGCAGCCACGACGTCGACAGCCACCCGACCAGCAACGCCGTGCCGATATTGTACGGGAGGTTAGACACGATATGCGGCTTGCCCTCGAACAGCGCAGGCGCATCGATCTCCATCGCGTCGCCCTCGATCACCCGCAGCCGCCCCGGATACGCCTCGTCAAGCTCCGCCAGCGCAGGAATACACCGCCGGTCACGCTCGATCGCCGTCACCCGCGCACCCGCCGCGAGCAGCGCGCGCGTCAGGCCACCAGGACCGGGCCCCACTTCGAGCACCTCGGCATCCTGCAAATTGCCCGGCACCGCCGCGATCCGCTTGAGCAACTGCCCGTCGAACAGGAAGTTCTGCCCGAGCGCCTTGCTCGCATTCAGTCCATAACGCGCGATTACCTCGCGCAGCGGGGGAAGCTCCGTCACTGCAGCCTCGCTCACGACTGGGCAGCGGTCTGCGCGCGCCGGTCCGCCGCTTCGCCCGCCATCGCGATCGCCGCGATCATCGCGCCCGGCTCGGCAAGGTTCTTGCCGGCGATCGCAAACGCGGTGCCGTGATCGGGCGAGGTCCGCACGATTGGCAGGCCCAGCGTCATGTTCACGCCCTCGTCGAAATGAATCGTCTTTAAGGGCACCAGCGCCTGGTCGTGATAGCAGCACATGACGACGTCATAGGTTGCACGCGCCCGCGGGTGGAACATCGTGTCCGCCGCGAACGGCCCGGTCGCGTCGATGCCTTCTTCGCGCAGGATCGCGATCGCCGGCGCGATGATCTCGATCTCCTCTCGGCCAAGCGCACCCTGTTCGCCAGCATGCGGATTGAACCCGGCGAAGGCGAGCCGTGGGTTCTCGATCCCGAAGTTTCGCAGCAGGCCGCGGGCGGTCGCACGCGCCTTGGCGACGATCAGGTCGACGGTCAGCAGTGCGGACACGTCCTTGAGCGGCACGTGAGTCGTGATCGGCACCACCTTCAGCGATGGTCCGGCGAGCATCATCACCGCATTGTCGCCCGCAACCCCGTAGCGCTCGGCCACGAATTCGGTCTGCCCAGGATGACTGAAGCCGATCGCATACAGCTGTGACTTCGACACCGGCCCCGTCACCAGCGCACGCGCCGCGCCGGTACGAACCAGTCCGACCGCCAACTCCAGTGAGTGCAGCGCACACCGGGCGCCATCCGCATCGGGTTCACCAGGTACTATCGCACCCGCGTCGCCCACGGTCAGCACCGGCAACGCCTCGCCAAAAACCGCTGCCGCTGCGCTCAGATCAGCGATCCGTGCGATCGGTCCCGCCCAGACTCGCTCGATCGCCCGCGCATCACCGACCGCGACGAACGGCGGCAGGCAGTGCGCCTCACGCGCGTCCCAGGCCTTGGCGATGATCTCGGGCCCGATCCCGGCAGGATCGCCCATCGACACCGCCAGCGGCTGAACGCGCGTCATGCCGCGATCACCGATATTCGACCACGGCGTCGCGCCGCAGATCGCGCAGCTTCTGCTGGGCGCGCAGATTGACGCGCTGCTGTTCGAGCTGCCCCTGGATCTGCTCGGAGTTCGGTACCGAACCGCCAGCCGCCTCGTCGCGACCGCACAGCACCAGCGCGCGAACGCCCTGTTCCGCGGAACCGAACGGCGGGCTCGACTCGCCGACCTGGAGCTTCAGCATCACTTCCTGAAGCTGCGGCGGAAGGTCGCGGATCCGGACCGTATCGTTGTCGACCACGTCGGCGCCGATCCCGGCCGCCACCTTCTCGACGGTACCACAGCCACGCAACTCCTGCGTCGCCTTGGCGAACGCCTGCGCACGCGCGGTCGCCTGTGCCTGGTTGGTGTTCGGCGGGAAGCGCAACGTCAGCTGCTTAAGACTGAGTTTCGCATCACGCGGATCGGCGGTCAGCACCTGTCGCTTGTCGGTCAGATACAGGATCGAATAGCCACCCGAGACCTCGATAGGTCCAGCCACCTGGCCGACCTGCATCGTCGTTGCGGCTTCGGCCAACTGCGCCGGCAAGGTCGCCGCACGGATCCAGCCGAGATCGCCACCGACCGCACGCGTCGACGCTTCCGAGAACTGGCGCGCGTAATATTCGAATGGCTGTGCGCCCTTCTGGATTTCCTGCAGGATCTGCTTGGCGTTCGCATAGACCTGCTGGCTGTTCGCCGGCGTCGCCGCGAGATAGATTTCCTTGAGGTTGAACTCGTCGGTGCCCTTGGCGGCCTGAAGACGGTCGATGATCGACTTCACCTCCTCGTCACCGACGTTGACGAACGGCTCGACACGGCGACGCAGATAGCGCTGCCAGGCGAGCTCGCCTTCGATCTGGCGCTTGAGCGACCGCTCGGACGACCCGGACTCGCGCAGGAACGCGCGCATCGCGACCGGCGTGCGGTTGAACCGCTTCGACACCGCGTCGTAGCTCTGCGTCAGCTCGGCAGGGGTGATCGTGATGTCGGCGGTCTTCGCTTCCTGGATCTGAAGCGTTTCGTCGATCAGCTGGCGGAGCACCTGCAGCTTGAGCCGCTCGCGATCTTCCGGCGAGAGCTTCGCCTCGTTCGCCATCGCCACCAGCGAGACGCGCTGGTCGACGTCGGTGCCGGTGATCACCGTATCGTTGACGATCGCGGTCGGCTTGCGAACGTTCGGATCGACCTTGCCGAAAATCTGGAGATTGGTCGGGATGTCGAGGCCGGTATTGTCCGGCACGCTCTGATCCTGGACCGTCTGGCCCGAACCGGTCGGCGCCGCCTGAGCCTGGGCAGCCTGAGCCTGGGCAGGGGCAGCCTGAGCCGGGGCTGGCCTGCCCTGTGCACGCTTGGGGGGCACGGTCTGCGCGATCGCGCTTGCCGCCAATGCGGCCAGAACCACCGAACCGATCACACGGCCGCCACGCGCCGCCAGTCGAACATCATGCTTCAAGTGTCGGTATCCCATCATCACACGCCGTGCATCGTACCGTCATTGCCATGACGGCACATATCCGGCGCGGTTTGCCCCAAAGTAGCTGAACGCGGGCTTAGCGGCCGAGGTTGGTGAAGGCCAGCGTCAACAGGAAGCTGTTGCCCTTACGCGCGTCGCCCGTGTCGTTGTACGTCCGCCGCCACGTTGCGCCGAGACGCAGACAGTCGTCCTCGTACTGCACGCCCAGTCGGTGACGGATCGGCGTAAAGCCGTCGCTGCGCGACAAGGGATCTTCCGACGCATTGGTCAGATCGACCACGCCCGAGCCGAACGCCGACCAGAACCGCGCGAACTGTACCCGACCCGCAACGCGGACTTCCTCGCGGTCGCGAAGATCCTCGATCGACGCGTCGATGTTGCGGTTGAGCTTGAGGTAGCCGACCAGCACATAGGTCGCGCGCGAGCCGATCGTTGCGTCGACCTCGTTGCGGCGGATTGCGAAGCTGTCCTTGTCGAGGCGATAGCGGTGAATGATCGAGACGAAATCGCGGAACCGGAGTTCGTTTCGCCCGACGATGTCGGAGAACCGGTCGCTGAGGCCGGTGCCGTCGGGCAGGATCGTCGGCCGCAGATCCAGACGATAGCTTTGGCCGACATTGGTGGTGAAAGTGATACCCGGCAGGTCGAGCGCCCATTCGCCACCATAGGTGACACGCGACGAATCCTCGAACCGGTCGTAACCGGCAAACCGGTTCAGCGAAAAGAGATTGGTGTCGTCGAGATCGACGGCGCGCGAATCCTCGTTCGGCAAGGAAAGGTTGGCGACCTTCGGTGCTGCGACGAACTGCACGCGCGGCGTAAAGCGCTGCGTACCACCAAGAAATGTGCCGATGAACGGCCATTTTATGTCCACCGCCGCCGCGCCGATGAGGCGCTGGTGAAACCCTTCGAGCCCGCGATAGCTTATGTTGGTCGTCGCGATCGTGTCGGTGGTATTGTACAGGTCGCCGCGCGCGAACGCCGTGAAGGTGACCTCCTGACCCCAGTTGGTCAGGCGGCGCAAATCCCATTGCAGGCTGGCGAACGCGCGCTGCGTGTCCTGGCCATCGGTGCGCGTCAGCGCGAGGGTGTTCAACTGGAGCTGGAACCGACCACCGACCAGACCATCGTCGAATCGCTTGCGATAATCGATCTCGGGCAATGCGATCGGCTGTTGGCCCTGGCTGTCGTTCACGCGCAGCGTCTGCGCGTACCAGCCGCTCAACGAGAAATAGCTGCTGTCATCGATCCGCTCCAGGCTCGCCGTGGTACGCAGCCGGTCGTCGCGCGAGATGTCGTAGCGACGCAGGAACGTCCGGTCGGTTGTCAGGCGGAGTGATCCGCTCGCGGTCCAGTTCGGCGACAACTGGTACCGCGCCATGCCGTCGATATAGCCGCGGAACGCCATGCTCGTGTCGGTCGGGTCGGCGGTCGTCAGATCGTCGCTACGGCGACTTTCGGTCGCATAGGCGCGAATCTTGAACGCACCCTTCGAGTTGAGCGCGGAATAATCGACCTGCGCCATCGGCAGCACGCTGCTGTAGATGTGCGGCGTGATGATCAGCCCCTGGTTCGGGGCGAGCTTCCAGTAATAGGGGACGCTGACTTCGGCGCCGTTGACGCGGCTATAGCCCCCGTTCGGCGAGAGCAGGCCACTGTCGCTGCCTCCACCGACCGGGTTCGAGAATTCGGGAAGCGGCAGGCTCGGCAGGCCGAACAGGTGAAGCCGCGCGCCCTTGTAGAAGATGCGCTTCCGCTCCGGGCGATAGGTGACGCGGACCGCGGTAATCTTCCACGTCGGTTCCTTGGGACACCCTGCGGTGTTGGTCACGCTGCACGGCGTGTAGGCGGCGGTCTTGAGGTTGACCGTGCCGTCCGCGTCGCGCATGCCCTGCTTGGCCGCGAGCCTTCCGCCCTGTTCGAGCACGACGAGCATGTTGTCGACCACGCCGTCCTTCAACGAATCGGTCAGGTTGATCTCGTCGCCGTACGCGATGTCGCCTTCGGGGTTGGTGACCGCGATGTTGCCGGTCGCGACGACCTTGCCGGTCTTGCGGTTCCAGACGACCTTGTCGGCACGCAGCCGGCTGCCCTGGCGGAACATCCGGACTTCACCCGTCGCGGTGACGATATCGGTGTTGGTGTTGTATTCCAGCGCGGTGGAGCTGAACTGTACCTGGTCTTCCGCCGGCGTCGCTGTCGATGCGTTGGCGACCGGCGCTTCGGGCACCGGTGGCGCAACCGGACGGTTCTGGAAATCCTGGGCTGAAGCGGGGGTCGCAGCCGTGGCCAGTCCGGTCGCCAGCGCGAGCGAAAGGGCGCAACCCGTCAAAAGGTCGATACGCAACACGATCCGAACCAACCCCTTTGGCACTGGGCAGCCGTTTGCCGCCATATCGCCCGCCTATCGCACCACCGGCGCTTCGCTGCAATCGCCGTGAGATGACAGGCCGCCACCTTGCTTTGCCAAGCCCGCGGCATCAACTTAGAGCCAAGCCCATCCTACCGTTCAAAAGCTTCCCGAGGTTTCTTCATGCAGATTGTCTTCGCCCCGACCGTTCCCGCCAACGCCCCGATCCTCGCCGTCCCCGTTGCAAAGGACGGCGTGGCCAAGATCAAGTGGAGCGCGATCGGCGGTGACGGCGAGGCAGTGGCGACCAGCGCAGCGACTGCGGCACGCTTTGCAGGCGAGGCAGGCTCGGTGGTCGAGCTGTTCGTGCCGGTCGACGGCGCGGTTCGTCAGGTCCTGCTCGTCGGAGTCGGTGCGGGCGAGACCGCCGATTGGGAGAAGGCCGGCGGTGCGATCACCGCACGTCTGCTGACCTCGGGTGCAACCTCGGTCGTTGCCGACCTCTCGGCCGGCGCCACGCCGACTGCCAAGGCAGCTGCGCACTTCGCCGCTGCCGCCGCCCAGCGCGCATGGCGCTACGACACGTACCGCACCAAGCTCGCCGAGAAGTCGAAGCCGACGCTGACCGAGATAACCATCGCCGGTGCGCCGGACGGCACCGATGCCGCCTGGAACGAGGCCGCCGCGGTCACCGAGGGTCTCGACCTGACGCGCTGGCTCGTCACGTCGCCGCCGAACGTCGTCTACCCCGAGAGCTTCGTCGAGAAGGTGACGAAGGACGTCGAAGGTCTCGGGCTCGAGATCACCGTGCTCGACGAAGCGCAGATGACCGAGCTCGGCATGGGCTCGCTGCTCGGCGTCAGCCAGGGCTCGCGCCGTGAAGCACGCATCCTCGCGCTCAAGTGGAACGGGGCAGGGGCCGATGCGCCGACGCTGGCGTTCGTCGGCAAGGGCGTGACGTTCGATTCGGGCGGCATCTCGATCAAGCCCGGCGCTGGCATGGAAGACATGAAGTGGGACATGGGCGGCGCGGGTGCGGTCGCCGGGGCGATGAAGGCGCTCGCCGGCCGCAAGGCGAAGGCGAACGTCGTCGGCGTCATGGGCCTGGTCGAGAACATGCCCGACGGCGCAGCACTTCGCCCGAGCGACGTCATCACCTCGATGTCGGGCCAGACGATCGAAGTGCTGAACACCGACGCCGAGGGTCGCCTCGTGCTGTGCGATTGCGTGACCTGGGTGCAGCAGGCGCACAAGCCGACCACGATCGTCGATCTCGCGACGCTCACGGGGGCGATGATCGTCGCGCTCGGCACCGAGAATGGCGGCATTTTCGCCAATGACGACGCGCTCGCCGACCAGCTGATCGCGGCGGGCAAGACCACCGGCGACACGCTCTGGCGTTTCCCGCTGTCGCCCGCCTACGACAAGCTGATCGACTCGCCGATCGCCGACATGAAGAACGTCGGCCCCCGCGGCGCCGGCTCGATCACCGCCGCACAGTTCATCAAGCGCTTCGTCGACGAAGGCGTGAAGTGGGCGCATCTCGACATCGCCGGCATGGTCTGGTCGGACAAGCCGGGGACGAACCACGACAAGGGCGCAACCGGCTACGGCGTGCGCCTGCTCGACCAGTTCGTCGCCGATAATTTCGAGGGGTAAGCTCCGAGAGTAGACCGTTCCCCCGCGGACGCGGGGGCCCAGCTAAGTACCGACACCGATCGTGACCCTGGACCCCCGCCTTCGCGGGGGAACAGCGGGGAGTAAGTATGCAGGTCGATTTCTACCACCTAACTAGCCCCCTCGACCGCGTCCTCCCACGCATCGCCGAGCGTGTCGTCCAAACCGGCGGCCGCCTCCTGATCGTTGCCGAACCCGAAGAACAACGCGTCGCGCTCGACCGCCTGCTCTGGTCCTATGCTCCCGAGAGCTTCCTCCCCCACGCCCAGGCCGGCAGCACCGACGATACCGCTCAACCCATTCTAATTACTCAAGATATCCAGGAAGCCGCTCCCGCAAACGCCGCCCGCAATGTCGCGGTGGTAGACGGACGTTGGCGTGACCTTATCCTAACCTTTGACCGAGCCTTCCACATCTTCGACGACGAAGCCATCCGCGAAGCTCGCCTCGCCTGGAAGGCACTGGCAGACCGCGACGGCATCGAACGCCGCTACTGGAAACAGAACGACTCCGGCCGCTGGGAACAGGCCGCATAGGTTGCTTTAACCGCGCCCCCCGCCTAAGCGCGGCGCATCCGATTACCGTCAACACAGGAGCCCGTGACCATCATGGCCGCGAACCGTACCTTTTCGATCATCAAGCCCGACGCAACCCGCCGCAACCTGACCGGTGCGGTCACCAAGATGCTCGAGGAAGCCGGCCTGCGCGTCGTCGCTTCGAAGCGCATCCAGATGACCCGCGAGCAGGCCGAAGGCTTCTACGCGGTCCACAAGGAGCGTCCGTTCTTCGGCGAACTCGTCTCGTTCATGATTTCGGGCCCTGTCGTCGTCCAGGTTCTCGAAGGCGAGAACGCGATGCAGCGCAACCGCGACATCATGGGCGCCACCAACCCCGCCAACGCAGAGCCAGGCACGATCCGCAAGGAACTCGCCGAGTCGATCGAAGCCAACTCGGTCCACGGTTCGGATTCGGACGAGAACGCCGAGATCGAGATCGCCTATTTCTTCAAGCCCGAAGAAATCATCGGCTGATGACCTGGCGGTTGCGACGGGCTGAGCCGGGCGATGCGCCCGCGCTATCGCTCGTCGCATCCGCCACGTTCCTCGATACCTATGCGACCGTGCTGACGGGGGCGGACATCGTCGCCCACTGCACGACGAAGAACAGCATCGCCACGTTCGAGACGTGGCTGTCCGATCCCGCGACGATCGTGACGCTGGCCGAGTACGAGCCCGGTCACGCGCCGATCGGGTACACGGTACTGACCGCGCCGGATTTCCCGATCGAACCCGGCCCCGCGGACATCGAACTCCGCCGCATCTATCTCATGAAGCAGGCCCAAGGCTCAGGCCTGGGCGCCGTGCTGATGGCCCGCGCCTTGGAAGATGCCGCTTCGGCAGGCCGATCCCGAGTCCTGCTAGGCGTATGGGACCAGAACACCCGCGCCCGAGCCTTCTACGAACGGCAGGGATTCGAGGTGATCGGCGCCCGCCAGTTCACGGTCGGCACCACCCTCCACGACGACCCGGTCTACGCACGAGTGGTCTGAGAGAGCCGTAGCTCCCGACTTCTTGTTCTCCCGCGAAGGCGGGAGCCCAGTCTGGACCCCCGCCTTCGCGGGGGAACAAACTATACTTAATTTCAGGAAGCGTAGCTTACGCTGCCGGCTTCTCTTTCGCCCAGATAGCATCGAGCTTCGCCTGATCCCCACCAAGCTGGCGAACTCGCAGTCCCTCAAGCTTGAACGAGCGACCCAGTATCCTCCGACCATGCGTCTTCCAGATCACATCGTAGATCCCGCTCGCCGACCGCGTCGTATCCCCATCGAAATACTGCACGCTGACCAGCACCGGCAACCGCCCCGCACGATCGTCCGACCCACCATCGGTAAGCTTCAACATCGCATCCGAAACCCATGACCCGTCGATGATCGGTTCAGCCGGCGGCCGCTGCGGCAATACGCCCAGCGCACGCGGGAAAGTGATCGTCACGTCCTGGAGATCATGCCGCGCGTCCTTCAACAACAGCGTACTGCCGCCATCCTGCACAATCGCCGACAGATCGATCTTCGTCCGCTCGCGCGCCGCACTCGACTGCGCCGCCATCTTGTCGGCCTCGTTCGCGCGGTGATCCGACCAGTTGGTCCACAGCGTCAGCGCGGCGATGAGTACGCCAGCCACCGCCACGACCTCGGCCAGCGTCACCCAACGCCGCCGCGTCGCCGCAGCCTCGCGCCGTTCGGTCGGAGTCTCGGTGCTCATCGCCCGCCAGCCTCCAGCAAACGGGCAGGGGCCGCCAGTTCCCAACTCCGCGCGATCCTGTCCTCGACCAGCGCCCAGTCGGGATCGCCAGCAACATTCATCCCGACCCAGCCGGTCGCGCCGAGATAGGCCGGCCGCGAATACACTGACGGGTTCGCCTCGATCAGCGTCATCTGTTCGTCGGTGCCGCTGGTCTTCACGCACACCATGGTCAGTCCATCGCCGTGATGATCCGCCCGGAACTGCGCGAACTGCCTGTCGGCCACGAAGAAAGTCGGCTGGCCGTGTGAAACCTTCTCCTCGGTCTCGGGCAAGGCAAGCGCCGCCGCACGAACGCGGTCGAGGGGGGACAGATCGGTCATCGCGTCACGAACTCCGCCAAGGTTTTCGGGTACAAAGCATGTTCCGCCGCCAGCACGCGATCCGCAAGCGCGTCCTCATCGTCGCCGGGAAGGATCGGCACCTCGGCCTGACCCAGCACCACGCCGCCATCGAGTTCCTCGGTCACGACATGCACCGAGCATCCGCCGACCGCATCGCCTGCCGCGATCGCCCGCGCGTGCGTGTCGAGCCCCTTGTACTTGGGCAGCAGCGACGGATGGATATTGACGATCCGATCCCGCCACGCGGCGACGAACCCGTCCGACAGCAACCGCATGTACCCGGCGAGCGCAACGACCTCGACACCAGCCTCGCGCAACGCCGCATCGATCGCCGCCTCATAGGCCGGCTTCCCCAGACCCTTCGGCGAGAGCGCGAACGTCGCCACCCCCTCCGACCGAGCCCATTCGAGCCCCGCCGCGTCCGGCTTGTCCGAAGCCACCAGTGCAATCTCGTACGGACAGTCCGCCGCGCGCGACGCGCCAACCAGCGCCATCATGTTCGATCCGCGCCCGGAGATCAGCACGCCGACACGCGTCTTGTCAGCCATGCGTCGCGGTCCAGTCCTCGCGCGCGCTCCACGTGCCGGCCGACCCGCGGACCGTGCAGCCATGTGAGCCGGTCTCGATCCGCCCGATCGTGAACACCGTCTCGTCCGCCGTCTCCAGCGCCGCGGTCACCGCCTCGGCCTCGTTGGCACTCACGATCACGACCATGCCGATCCCGCAGTTGAACGTCCGCGCCATCTCCTCCGGCTCGATCGCGCCTTGCGCCTGCAGGAACGCCATAAGCCGCGACTGTTCCCACGCATCCGCATCGACCACCGCATGCACGCCGTCGGGCAGCACGCGAGGGATGTTCTCGAGCAGGCCACCGCCGGTGATGTGCGCCAGTCCCTTGATCCGCCGCTCGCGCAGCAACGGCAGCAGGCTGGCGACGTAGATGCGAGTCGGCGCCATCAGATGATCGATCAGCAATCGGTCCTGGTCGAACAACGCAGGCCGATCGAGCTTCCACCCGCGATCGGCGGCAAGGCGCCGAACCAGCGAGAACCCGTTCGAATGCACCCCCGACGACGCGAGCCCGAGCATCACGTCGCCCGCCGCGATCTCCCGCCCGGTCAGCACGTTTGTCCGCTCGACCGCGCCCACGCAAAAGCCCGCGAGGTCGTAGTCGCCGTCTGCATACATGCCCGGCATCTCGGCGGTCTCGCCACCGATCAGCGCGCAGCCGGCGGTCTTGCAGCCTTCCGCAATCGAGGCGACGACGCGCTCGGCGACCGCGGCGTCGAGCTTCCCGCTCGCATAATAATCCAAGAAAAACAGCGGCTCGGCGCCCTGGACGATCAGGTCGTTGACGCACATCGCGACGAGGTCGACGCCGACACCCTCATGCCGATCCCACTCGATCGCCAGCTTCAGCTTGGTGCCGACGCCGTCGTTCGCCGCGACCAGCAACGGATCGACGAACCCCGCTGCCTTGAGGTCGAACATCCCGCCGAACCCGCCGAGATCGGCATCCGCCCCCGGCCTGCGGGTCGAGCGCGCGAGCGGGGCGATCGCCCGCACCAGCGCATTGCCCGCGGCGATCGAAACACCCGCCTGAGCGTAGGTGTAAGGGCCCGAAGCGGGAGTGGCGGAGTCTGGCGTATCGGTCATGATCGGTGCTGCTAGCCACATCGCGCTTGGATTTCCACGTCTGCTTCGCCAAAAGGCCCGCTTGATGCGTATCCGTGCCCTTCCCACCGCGCTTGCTGGTGCCGCCCTATTATTGAGCGGCGGAGCCGTGCTCGCGCAAATCGAAGGCGGCAGCCGAGGCGCGGCTCCGGTCGACAGCGGCAGCGCGTACGAGGTGAGCGGCGTCATGGTCGACGTAGCCGGCAAGACCGCAGACGCCGCGCGCTACAGCGGCTGGCGGCTCGCCCAGCGAAAAGCCTGGGTGCAATTGTCGAACCGGCTCGGCAGTGGTGGCGGCCTCGTCTCCGACGGCACGCTCGATTCGCTCGTCTCCGGCATCGTCGTCGAGAACGAACAGATCGGCCCGCAGCGCTACATCGCCAAGCTCGGCGTGCTGTTCGACCGTGGTCGCGCCGGATCGATCCTCGGTATCTCGACCTATGCGGATCGCTCGCAGCCGATGCTCGTCATCCCCGTCCAATATTCGGGCGGCGTCGGCCAAGCATTCGAACAGAGCACGCAGTGGCAGCAGGCCTGGGCGCGCTATCGCACCGGCAACAGCAGCATCGACTATGTCCGCCCGTCCGGCTCGGGCCCCGACGCGCTCCTGCTCAACGTCGGCCAGACGCAGCGCCCCGGCCGCGGCTGGTGGCGGACGATCCTCGACCAATATGGCGCGAGCGACGTGCTCACCCCGGTCGTGAAGCTTTATCGCCAATGGCCCGGCGGCCCGGTGATCGGAGTGTTCGAAGCACGCCACGGCCCCGACAACGACCTGATCGGCAGCTTCACGCTGCGAGTCGGTACGCCCGACGGCATCGCGCAATTGCTCGACACCGGCGTGAAGCGGATCGACGACCTCTACCAGCAGGCGCGTCGCAACGGCTCGCTCCGCGTCGACTACAGCCTTTCGCCACCACCGTCGCCAGAAGCTGCAGTGATCGATGACCTGCCGACCGACGAGACCGCCGACGCCAACACCGCGGTCCTGACCGGCGGCGAGGGCATCTCGGTCATTGTCCAGTTCGATACGCCCGCAGCGACCGCCGTCTCGTCTACGGAAGCAGCACTCCGCGCGATCCCCGGCGTCCGCTCGGCGGCAACGACCAGCCTAGCCCTAGGTGGCGTCTCGCTGATGCGCGTCGCGTACGACGGCGACCCTGCGGCGCTGAAGACCGCGCTCGAAGCGCGCGGCTACCAAGTGTTCGGCTCCGGCCAGACGATCCGCATCCGCCGGGTCGCCCAACTTCTTCCGCCGGACTTGCCCGCGGACAATGCGACGACAGGGTGAGCGCGACCAAGATGACTCAAATTGCGCTGCCACTCGGGTGGCCGGCGGACCCTCGCGACGATGCCTTCTTGGTTACCCCCTCCAACTCGCGGGCCGTCCATACGCTGGAGCACACCGCCACCTGGCCCGTCATGACTGCCATCCTCACCGGCCCGCGCAAATCGGGCCGCAGCCTGCTCGCGCGGATCTTCGCGGCGAAGAGCGGTGGCACGATCATCGACGATGCCGAGCGCGTGCCCGAGGCGCAGCTGTTCCACGCTTGGAACCGCGCGCAGGAGGAGCACAAGCCGCTGCTGATCGTCGCCGACGCTGCGCCGCCCGAATGGAAGGTGAAGCTCCCCGACCTCCGCTCGCGCCTCGCCGCCAGCCCGATCGCGGCGATCGGCGCACCCGACGACGAACTTATGCGGCTGCTGCTCGCGCATTTGTTCGAGCGTCGCAGCCTGGATGCGCGGCCCGATCTGATCGACTGGCTCGCGACCAGAATCGAGCGCAGTCATATTACCGTAACGCGAACCGTCGATGCGCTGGATCAGGAGGCGATGGAACGCCGCAAGCGCTTGTCCATTCCTCTTGCACGAACCACACTCACCGAGGCCGGGCTGATCCTCCGGCCGCAACTCGCTCTCGACCTCCCGCTCTTCACGCCACCATAAGCTCCCAAGAGGCCCGATGAACCGTCCAGCCCATATCGTCCGCCAATCGGAAGACGACGACGATCCCATCGGCGCAGAGCCGAACGACCGGTTTTTCAACCGCGAACTCTCCTGGCTCGCGTTCAACCGTCGTGTGCTGGAGGAGGCTTGCAACCCCGCGCACCCGCTGCTCGAGCGGCTTCGCTTCCTGTCGATCTCGGGCTCCAACCTCGACGAGTTCTTCATGGTCCGCGTCGCCGGCCTCAAGGGACAGCAGACGCAGGACGTCGACCGACGCTCGGCGGACGGCCTCACCGCGGGCCAGCAGCTGACGGCTATCGTCCGCGAGGCCGACGAACTGATGGCCAGTCAGCAGGCGGTGTGGGGCGACCTGCGCGTGCTGCTCGACGAGGCCGGACTGTTCGTCCTGCGCCGCGAGGCCGTCGAAGGCGAGGCCGACGAGTGGCTCGAAACGCATTTCCGCGATCAGATCTTCCCGATCCTGACCCCGCAGGCGCTCGACCCCGCGCATCCGTTTCCGTTCATCCCGAACCGCGGCCTGTCGGTGATCTTCGACCTCGTCCGCCGTTCGGATAACGAGCCGGTCCGCGAGCTCGTCATGCTTCCACACACGATGACGCGCTTCGTCCGCCTCCCCGGCGAGCCCGCACGCTACATCTCGATCGAATCGATCCTGAAGCGGTTCGCGCCGGTCCTTTTCCCCGGCTACGAAGTCCTGGCCGCCGCCAGCTTCCGCGTCCTGCGCGACAGCGACATGGAGATCGAGGAAGAAGCCGAGGATCTCGTTCGCTACTTCGCCAACGCGATCAAGCGCCGTCGCCGCGGCCGCGTGATCCGCCTCGAACTCGAAACCGGCATCCCGGACGTGCTGGCGGCGGTGCTCAAGGATGAGCTCGGCGGTGCGGACGCGATCATTACCGAGAGCGGCAACCTGCTCGGCATCGTCGATCTCGACGGGCTGGTCGACGAAGATCGCCCCGACCTGAAGTTCCCGCCGTTCACGCCGCGCTTCCCCGAACGCATCCGCGAATTCGGCGGCGATTGCTTCGCAGCGATCAAGGCGAAGGACATCGTCGTCCATCATCCGTACGAGACGTTCGAAGTGGTGCTCGCCTTCCTGAAACAGGCGGCGAACGACCCGGATGTGGTGGCGATCAAGCAAACGCTTTACCGCGCCGGCAAACAGCCTGCGGTCATTAACGCGCTGATCACCGCGGCCGAGGCGGGCAAGTCCGTCACCGCGGTCGTCGAGCTCAAGGCACGGTTCGACGAAGAACAGAACATGGTCTGGGCCTCCGCACTGGAGCGCGCGGGCGTGCAGGTCGTCTACGGCTTCATCGACTGGAAGACACACGCCAAGGTCTCGCTGGTGGTCCGCCGCGAAGGCCAGGCGTTTCGCACCTACTGCCATTTCGGCACGGGCAATTATCACCCGGTCACCGCCAAGATCTACACCGACCTCAGCTTCTTCACCGCCGACGCTGCGGTCGGGCGCGATGCGGCGCAGATGTTCAACTACATCACCGGGTATGTCGAGCCGACCGACATGGCGCGTGTCAGCCTAAGCCCGCGTGACCTTCGCCAGAACCTGATGAACCTGATCGACGTCGAGATCGCCAACGCGCGCGCCGGCAAGCCCGCCGGCGTCTGGGCGAAGATGAACTCGCTGGTCGACCCTGCGGTGATCGAGAAGCTCTACGAAGCGAGCGGTGCGGGGGTCGAGATCGACCTCATCATCCGCGGCATCTGCTGCCTGCGCCCCGGCGTTCCCGGTCTGTCCGAGACGATCCGCGTGAAGTCAGTGATCGGGCGGTTCCTCGAGCACAGCCGGATCTGGGCGTTCGGCAACGGCAAGGCGCTCCCCAATGACGGCGCGAAGCTGTTCATCTCGTCGGCCGACTGGATGCCGCGCAACTTCGACCGCCGCGTCGAATATATGCTGCCGATCTTGAACCCGACCGTCCACGACCAGATCCTCGATCAGGTGATGGTCGCGAACCTGATCGACAACGAGCAGAGTTGGGAGCTAGGCCCCGATGGCGAATATAGCCGCGTCGATCCCGGCGACCGCCCGTTCAACCTGCATCGGTATTTCATGACGAATCCTTCGCTTTCCGGCCGAGGCGCCTCGCTCGCGACCAGCAATGCCGTGCCGACGCTATCGCTCCGTCGAAAACGATGAGCGTTACCAATATCCTGTTCGGCAATTCCCGGCCCAAGGCCGAGACCGACGATCACCCTCGCACGGGGATCATCGACATCGGCTCGAACTCGATCCGTCTGGTGGTTTACCAGGGGCCGCCGCGGTTGCCCGCGATCCGGTTCAACGAGAAGGTCCTGGCGGGGCTTGGGCGCGGGCTTGCCGCTACCGGCGCGATCGAGAAGTCGGCGCTGAAGACGGCACGCGTCGCGCTGGCGCGGTTCGCGGCGGTGGCGAAGGAAATGGAATGCTCGACGCTCCGCACGGTGGCAACAGCGGCGGTACGCGATGCGAAAAACGGCGGCGAACTCATTGCCGCGGCTGAACAACTCGGTCTGACCGTCGAGACGCTGTCGGGCGAGCAGGAAGCCAGCGCGGCCGGCTACGGTGTCCTGTCCGCGATCCCCGAGGCGGATGGCATAGTCGGCGATCTCGGCGGCGGCAGTCTCGAACTCGTCCGCGTCCGCCGCGGCAAGATCGAGGACCGCGTCTCGTTCCCGCTCGGCGTTCTTCGCATCGGTCCGATCCGGGCGAAGCGCGGCAAGGTGCTCGCCCGCTACGTGGCGCGCCTGGTGCGCGAGGCGGGCTGGACGGCGAAGGGGCAGGGGCTTCCACTCTATCTGGTCGGCGGATCGTGGCGCGCACTGGCGCGGCTCGACATGGAGCTGTCGGACTATCCGCTGCCGATCATCCACCAATATTCGATGACCGCGGCGACGATCACCCGGCTCAGCCGGACGATCCCGCAGCTTTCCAAGCCGCGCCTGAAGGCGATCCCGGGGCTGTCGTCGGGACGTACGGCAACGCTCGCCGACGCCGCGGCGTTGCTCGGCGTACTGATGCGCCAGCTCGGCAGCCGGACGACGATCGTATCCGCTTATGGTCTGCGCGAAGGCCTGCTCTACGAAGACCTGAAGTCCGCTGACCGCACGCTCGATCCGCTAATCGTCGCAGCGCGCGAAGAGGGTCGCTTGCTCGGCCGCTTCCCCGAGCACGGCGATCTCCTCGATCGCTGGATCGCACCGCTGTTCACCATTGAACCGCCCGCAATGGCCCGCATTCGTCACACCGCATGCCTCCTTGCCGACGTAGGCTGGCGCGCCAACCCCGAGTTCCGCGCCGAACGCGGCGTCGAGGTCGCGCTGCATGGCAATTGGGTCGCGATTGACGCGCCCGGTCGCGGGATGCTGGCGCAAGCTCTCTACACGAGCCTTGGTGGCGATCTCTCCGCCGGTGAAACAGTTGGTCGCCTCGCGTCTCCGGCAGCGGTGAAAAGCGCGACTGCTTGGGGCCTCGCTATGCGGTTAGGGCAGCGGATGAGCGGCGGTTTAGCCGGACCGCTGAAGCGATCAGGGCTTACAGATGACGGGGTATCACTTACGCTGACGCTACGCCCTGATGATCGTGGGCTCTACGGCGAGGCGGTGGAACGTCGCCATAACGCGCTTGCCGCCGCCTTAGGACGCAAGCCCGTACTGGCTCTCTCCTGAATCTTCCCCTTCTAGGGGAGAATTAATAGGTTCAAGCGCAGGTGAAGCGTTCGATCCGGCCCTTCGCATCGACATAGACGTTCAGACGATCGGCACGGAAATCCATCGTCACGGCCGTGTTCGGCGCGATCCAGCGGAGCGTGCGCGCACCCGATCGCGTCTGCATCACGTCGGCCCGGGCATCGCTTGCGCGCTTGCCGACCAGATCGCCCAGCGAGTCGGCATTGCAGGCGGCGGCGACCGGCGAAGCGGCGGGCGTCTCGCCGCGCATCTCCACCGGCGTACACGCCGCTGACCCGAGCAGGGCTGCAACCAGAACGATCCTCATGCGGCATCCTCCGTACGCGTCATCTTCAGCTTCCCGCCGATGACCGCAAACGCCAGCCGCCCCTCGACCAAATCGAGCGCGTCGCGGCCGAACTGATCGAACCGCCAGCCTTCGAGCATCGGCAACCCAGTCCGCACACCAGCGGCCAGAGCCTCCAGTTCATCGGTGCGCGCGAGAAGTTTCGATGCGACATCAATGTCTCGCGACCGAATCTTCAGGAGCAGCTTGAGGAGGTCCGCCACCAGCGAACCCTCCTTGCCAAGCCCGGGCTTGCGATCGTCTCGCGGCGGCAGTTCGTCGTCGCCGAGCGGCTGCGCGCCCTCGATCGCTGCCATCAGGCGGCCACCGATGTCGTTGCCGGCCCAGGTCGCCGAAAGCCCACGCACCCGTGCAAGGTCCGCCTGCTTCTTGGGCGGATGCCCCGCCATGTCGCCTAGCGTCTCGTCCTTGACGATTCGCCCGCGTGGCAGATCCTTCGCCTGCGCCTCCAGTTCACGCCACCGCGCGAGCGCCTTCAACCGGCCCAGCACGTCAGGCTTGCGCCCCGAGATCCGCACGCGCTTCCACGCCAGATCCGGATCGTTCGCATAATTGGCGGTATCGCCGAGTCGCTCCATCTCCTGATCGAGCCACACGCCGCGCCCGGTCTTGCGCAACCGCTCAAGCATCTTGGGGAAGATTTTCGAAAGATGCGTGACGTCGCCGATCGCATATTCGATCTGTCGCGCATCCAGAGGACGCCGCGCCCAATCGGTAAACCGCGCGCCCTTATCGACCGCGATGCCGAGCCAGCTGTCGACCAGGTTCGAATAGCCGATCTGCTCGCCCTGGCCGAGCGCCATCGCCGCGACCTGCGTGTCGAACAACGGGAAGGGCGTCTTGCCGGTGAGGTTGTAAACGATCTCGATGTCCTGCCCGCCGGCGTGAACCACCTTCAGCACGTCGTGATTCTCCACGAGCAGGTCGAGCAGCGGCTTCAGGTCGATCCCCGGTGCCATCGGGTCGATCGCCGCGGCCTCCTTGTCGTCGGCGATCTGGATCAGGCAGAGTTCCGGGTAATAGGTGCTCTCGCGCATGAATTCGGTGTCGACGCACACATAGTCGGCGTCGGCCATACGCGCACACAGATTGGCGAGCGTGGCGCTGTCGGAGATAAGCGGGTGGATATGCATCGCCCGTCCATAGCGAGCCTCGTTCGGGTTGACAAAGCCCGGAAGGGAAGGGAAGCGCGAGGCACCTGTTTATCGTCCGAGAAGACCCATTATGCACGCCTATCGCACCCACACCTGCGCCGCCCTCCGCCCCGAACAGGTCGGCGAAGAGGTCCGCGTCTCCGGCTGGGTCCACAAGAAGCGCGATCACGGCGACCTCGTCTTCATCGATCTGCGCGATCACTACGGCATCACGCAGATCGTCACCGACGTCAGCGGTCCGGTCTTCAAGGTCATCGAGGGACTGAAGAGCGAAAGCGTTGTCACGATCACCGGCAAGGTGACCGCACGTGCGCCGGAAGCCGTGAACCCGAACCTGCCGACCGGCGGGATCGAGATCCGCGCGACCGCCGCGACCGTCCAGTCGATGGCGGGCGAGTTGCCGATGCCGGTCGCCGGCGAGGCCGAGTATCCCGAGGATATCCGCCTGCGCTATCGTTATCTCGACCTGCGTCGCGAGCGGCTGCACGCCAACATCATGCTCCGCAGCCAGGTGATAACGTCGCTGCGCAATCGGATGAATTCGCAAGGGTTCACCGAATTCCAGACGCCGATCCTGACCGCATCGTCGCCCGAAGGTGCGCGCGATTATCTGGTGCCTAGCCGCGTTCATCCGGGCAAGTTCTACGCGCTCCCGCAGGCGCCGCAGATGTTCAAGCAGCTCCTGATGGTTGCGGGCTTTGACCGCTATTTCCAGATCGCGCCGTGCTTCCGCGACGAGGACGCGCGCGCCGATCGCTCGCCGGGCGAATTCTACCAGCTCGATTTCGAGATGAGCTTCGTCACGCAGGACGACGTGTTCAATGCGATCGAGCCCGTCCTGCACGGCGTGTTCGAGGAGTTCGCCGACTGGCAGGGCAAGGGTCGTCAGGTCTCGGCATTGCCGTTCAAGCGCATCCCCTACCGCGAATCGATGCTGAAATACGGCAGCGACAAGCCCGACCTGCGCAACCCGATCCTGATCCACAACGTCGGCCATCACTTCGTCGATTCGGGCTTCGGCCTGTTTGCGGGAATCGTCGCCGGCGGTGACGTGGTCCGCGCCATCCCCGCGCCGAACACCGCCGACAAAAGCCGCAAGTTCTTCACCGACATGAACGACTGGGCGCGCGCGGAAGGACATGCCGGGCTCGGCTATATCACGCAGAAGAACGGCGAACTCGGCGGCCCGATCGCCAAGAACCACGGCGAGGAAGCCACGCGGAAGCTGATCGCCGAAATGGGTCTCGGTCCGAACGACGGCATCTTCTTCGCCGCCGGTAAGGAACTGCCCGCCTCGAAGCTCGCGGGCGCTGCCCGCGCGCGGATCGGCGCCGACCTCGGCCTGATCGACGAGAACCGGTTCGAGTTCTGCTGGATCGTCGACTTCCCGATGTTCGAATATGACGAGGACGCGAAGAAGGTCGACTTCAGCCACAACCCGTTCTCGATGCCGCAGGGCGAGATGGACGCGCTGGAAAACAAGGATCCGCTCGATATCCTCGCCTATCAGTACGATATCGTCTGCAACGGCGTCGAGCTGTCGTCGGGCGCGATCCGGAACCACCGTCCGGAGATCATGTACAAGGCGTTCGAGATCGCCGGCTACACGCAGGCCGACGTCGACACGAACTTCGCCGGCATGATCAACGCGTTCAAGGTCGGCGCACCGCCGCATGGCGGCTCGGCACCGGGGATCGACCGGATGGTGATGCTGCTCGCGGGCGAACCTAACATCCGTGAGGTCGTGCTGTTCCCGATGAACCAGAAGGCCGAGGATTTGATGATGGGCGCGCCGAGCCCGGTCAGCGCCAAGCAGCTGAAGGAACTGAACATCCGGTTGACGGTCGATGGCCCGAAGGACGTGACGAAGGCGGTCGCGCCCAACGCAGGGTAATGGGACGTGGGTGATGGAGCGCAACGCATGACGATACATCTGGCCGACTACGAAGACGGTGAAGAGTATGACGGCAAGTACAAGCACGACTTGGCTGCGCTCCAGAAGCGGCTCGAACATATCCAGGTGGCGCATATCGTCGGCGGCACGCGCGCGATCGTGATGTTCGAAGGCTGGGATGCGGCAGGTAAGGGCGGCATCATCCAGCGCCTGTCGGCCGAATGGGACCCGCGCAACTACAAGGTCTGGCCGATCTCGGCGCCGACCGCGGACGAGAAGGCGCATCATTTTCTGTGGCGCTTCTGGAACCGGTTGCCGGCCAACGGCAACATCGCGGTGTTCGATCGCAGCTGGTACGGCCGGGTGCTGGTCGAGCGAGTCGAAGGGTTCGCCAGCGAGACCGAATGGCGTCACGGCTACGACGAGATCAACGCGTTCGAAGCGCAGCAGGTCGAGAGCGGCACCACCCTCATCAAGCTGTTCATCCACACCACGCAGAAGGAGCAGGACCGGCGATTGACGGCGCGGCTCGACGATCCGTGGAAGCATTGGAAGACCGGGCTTGACGATTTCCACAACCGGTCGCGGCGCGAAGAGTATCTGGAGGCGATGGCAGAGATGTTCGCGCG
This sequence comes from Sphingomonas sp. OK281, assembly GCF_900115295.1. Classification (GTDB taxonomy): domain Bacteria; phylum Pseudomonadota; class Alphaproteobacteria; order Sphingomonadales; family Sphingomonadaceae; genus Sphingomonas. The sequence continues at coordinate 845,916 of NZ_FOVZ01000001.1, forward strand.
CACCGACACCGCGACCGCGCCATGGACCGTCATAGACGGTAACGACAAGAAGGCGGCCCGGATCGCAGCGCTGACGCTGATAGCGGACCGCCTCGAAGCCGGCGTATCGATGGTGCCGCCACCCCTCGACCCGAAGGTCAAGAAGGTGGCGGAGAAGGCGCTGGGCCTTCGCTGACGCGTCAGGCTTTCGCGGACTTGGCCTCTGCTGCCTCGGCCTGGATGAATTCGTCATCCTCGTTGAGCAACAGCATCTGGCCCTTGTCGATACCGAAATAGGCGCCGCGCAAGGCCAGCTTGCCGGCGGCTTCGGCTTCGGTCACGAACGGGAACGTCCGCAGATTCGCAATCGAGGTGCGGACGGACTCGAGTTCCATCTCGCGACCGGCCTGTTCACTGTCGCCGTATTTCGCGACGACTTTCTCGCGTGCGCCGTCTAGCAGGCTGACCCAATCGGAGACAAAGCCACCTGCACCGCGCTCGGCATCGGCGAACGCCTGGGTGAGGGCAGCCTTGCAGCCACCGCATTTCTCGTGGCCCATCACGACGATCTCTTCGACCTTCAACTGCGTGACGGCGAACTCGATCGCCGCGGAGACACCGTGATGGCCGCCACCGGTCTCGAACGGAGGCACGAGATTTGCCACGTTGCGTACGACGAAGACTTCGCCCGGCAGAGTATCGAAGATCTGTGCGGGTTCGACGCGGCTGTCCGAGCAGGCGATGATCATCACCTTGGGGCTCTGGCCGTCCTGCAATTCCTTCCAGCGCTCGCGCTGCTCCTCCCAGGGACCGTCCTTAAAGCGGTGATAGCCTTCGATCATTTCCGGAAAGTGAGTTGGCACGGTTAGCCTTCCATATCAGTTTGCGATGCAACATGACAAACTTGTCATGTTGGAACTGGTTCCATGATTTTATCCGGTTCGTCCGATGGTTCCAACCCGCCGACATGGCCCGCCACCATTGTCTCAGCGGCAGCGCGGGGCTATCTGGCGTGCATGAACGACATGACCCCGATGGCTGCGCCGGTCCGTGCGCGCAAGCCCGACTGGATCCGCGTCAAGGCGCCGACCTCCGCTGGCTTCGCAAAGACCCGTGAGTTGATGCGCTCGAAAAGCCTCACCACGGTGTGCGAAGAGGCGGCGTGCCCCAACATCGGCGAGTGCTGGTCGAAGAAGCACGCGACGGTCATGATCCTCGGCGATACCTGCACGCGGGCGTGCGCGTTCTGCAACGTCAAGACCGGCATGCCGCGCGCGGTCGATCGCATGGAGCCGCAGAATGTCGCGGATGCGGCCGCGCAGATGGGCCTGAACCACATCGTCATCACCTCGGTCGATCGTGACGACCTGCCCGATGGCGGCGCGTCGCAGTTCGTGAAGGTCATCCAGGCGATCCGCGCGTCGAACCCGACCACGACGATCGAGATCCTGACCCCGGACTTCCGCAACAAGGCGCAGGCCGCGATCGAGTCAATCGTCGAGGCGCGGCCCGACGTCTACAATCACAACCTCGAGACGGTGCCGCGGCTCTACCCTACGATCCGGCCCGGTGCGCGCTACTATGCGTCGTTGCGGCTGTTGGAGAGCGTAAAGAAGCACGATCCCTCGATCTTCACCAAGTCTGGTGTGATGCTCGGGCTTGGCGAGGAGCGGCTCGAGATTCATCAGGTGATGGACGACATGCGCTGCGCCGATATCGATTTCCTGACGATGGGCCAGTATCTCCAGCCGACGCCGCGCCATGCCAAGGTCGCCGAGTTCGTGCCACCCAAGGCGTTCGATGCCTATGCCTCGATCGCGCGTGCGAAGGGCTTCCTGCTGGTCGCGTCGTCGCCGCTGACCCGGTCCAGCTATCACGCGGGCGATGACTTCGAACGGTTGCGCGCGAACCGTGATATCAAGCTAGGCGTTGCGCGCATCTGATGCCGAAGCATTCGGAAACGCGCCATTTGCCTTACACGCCGGAGCAGATGTTCGATTTGGTGGCCGACGTCGGCCGCTATTCCGAGTTCCTGCCCTGGGTCAGCGCGATGCGGGTACGCTCGAACAGCGAGACGGAAACGCTCGCCGACATGATCGTCGGCTTCAAGGGTTTGCGCGAGACGTTCACGTCGCGCGTGCAGAAGGTCCGGCCGAGCGAACTGAATGTCGATTACGTGGACGGCCCGCTCAAATATCTGCGCAACGAATGGCATTTCCGGCCTGAGCCACAGGGCTGCGCGGTCGATTTCACCGTCGATTTCGCGTTCAAGAACCGGATGTTCGAGATGATCGCCGGGCAGGTGTTCGGCGTTGCGTTACGGAAGATGATCGGTGCGTTCGAGACGCGCGCCGCAGAGCTTTACGGTGCCGAGATTTCCGGGGCCGATGCGTCGGGCAGCAAGAGCTCGAGCGCGCACAACGCAGCCTGAAGCCGGATCCCACCGCGGCCGAGATCGCCGAAGTCCTTGCGATCGGCGTGAACGTCGGAAGGGTCGCGACCCTTCTCCGCGCGGCCGAACACGACGGTGCCGACCGGTTTCTTCAGCGAACCACCACCGGGCCCTGCTACGCCGGTAATAGCGACGGCGATGTCCGCGCCCGACTGCTTGAGCGCGGCCTGCGCCATGCTCCAGGCAACGGCGATCGAGACCGCACCGAACGTTTCGAGCACGTCCGAGCTGATCTTCAGCACGCCGAGCTTGGCGGCGTTCGAATAAGTGACGAAGCCGACCTCGAACACGTCGGACGATCCGGGAATCTCGGTCAATGCGGCAGCGACGAGTCCGCCGGTGCAGCTTTCCGCGACCGCGACCCTGCGGCCGATCGCGCGGTTCTGTTCGACCACCTTTCGTGCGGCGTCGACCAGTTCGGCGGGAAGGATCGTATCCATCAGCGTGTCTCCACCGGGCAGAGCAGCATCGCCACCGCGGCGATATCACCGCTGCGCGACTTCTGGGATTTGAGGTACCGCAACGTCTCGACGACGATGCCCGCGGTGTTGCGCGGTGGCAAGGGCTGGAGCAGCGTCACCATCCGGTCGATCGTCCCGCAATCGCGCGTCGCGATCCGCCCGACGATCTGCGGTACCAGCAACGTCGTCAGCAACGGTCGTGCAAACTCCGAATCGAGCATCGCGTCGACGGCGGGATCGCTGAGTTTGACGATCGCAGCACGCGCTGCCGGCCATGCCCGGTCCGACTCGATCTGATAACGGTCGATCAGTGCGCTCGACTGTGACCGGATGAGGCTTCTGGCGGGAAGCTGTGCCGCACAGACGCGGCCGGTTTCGCGGAGGATGTCGGGCATCGCCACGAGCGTGAGCGATTCGGCCTCGGGGCCCGTGATGCATCGCGGTTGCGCGACCGCGGGGCTGGCCAGGAGCGCGATCGCAGCGAGCGTTGCCGCAATCTTCACAAGGACGATCCGGGAACGCGGACGGTCGCCACGGCCTGCGCGGCGATACCCTCACCGCGCCCGGTGAAGCCGAGACGTTCGGTGGTGGTCGCCTTGACGCTGACCCGGTCGAGCGAAAGCCCGAGCAGATCGGCGATCCGTGCGGTCATCGCCGCGCGATGCGGGCCGATCTTCGGCGCCTCGCACATGATCGTCAGGTCGACGAAATCGATCCGGCCGCGCTTGTCGGCGATCAGCTTGGCGGCATGCTGGAGGAACTGCGCGGAGTCGGCGCCCTTCCACTGCGGGTCGCTCGGCGGGAAATGCGTGCCGATATCGCCGGCCGCGATCGTGCCGAGCAGCGCATCGGTCAGCGCGTGGAGCGCGACGTCGGCGTCGCTATGCCCCGATAGCCCCTTGTCGTGCGGAATCAGGACGCCGCCGAGCCAGAGCTCCTCGCCGGTTTCGAGGCGGTGGACGTCGAAGCCCATCGCGGTACGGGTCTCGTACGCGACACGCGCTTCGGCGGCCGCGAAATCTTCTGGGTGCGTGACTTTCTCGAGCATCGCCGAGCCCTGCACCAACGCGACGCCGACGCCAAGCCGTCGCACCATCTGCGCGTCGTCGGTCGCTTCTTCGTCCGCGGGCCAGACGGCATGCGCGGCGCGCAGTGCCTCCACGGCGAACGCCTGGGGAGTCTGCACCCGGTTGAGGTCCGCGCGCGGCACGATATCGCCGAGCAGGACGCTGCCGCGGGCGAGCGTATCGGTCACCGGCAGCACCGGAATGGCCGCGTCCCGGGTCTTCAAGGCGGCGACGAGCGAATCGATGACCGCATGCGACAGGAAGGGGCGGGCGGCATCGTGGATCAGTACGTGCGTCGCGTCGCCGACCGCCGCGAGGCCGTTGGTCACCGATTCGCGTCGCGTGGTTCCGCCCACCACGATCGACGCGTCCCCCAGCGCTGCGATTGCCAAGGCCTGCTGCCCGTCTGCGATGACAACGATCGTTTCGGCGATCGCCGGATGCGTCACGAACGCGTCGTGGGAATAGGCAATCATCGGCTGACCAGCGATCAGCGCGAACTGCTTGGGGACCGATCCACCCGCACGCGCGCCAGTTCCGGCGGCGACGATGATCGCGACGATACGCTGTGCTGATGCCATGCCTGCCACCTAGCGCGTCGTCCGTTCGCTCGCCAGCCTTGCCTGAATTGGCCAGGTAGGGTAAAGGTATGCCTCTTTTTCAGGCACATTCATGCGTAACCTTGCCCCTATCCAGATCGGTCCCGTCCGGATCGAAAGCCCCGTCGTGCTCGCGCCGATGACCGGCGTCACCGACATGCCGTTCCGCACGCTGGTGCGACGCTATGGCTCGGGCCTCAACGTTACCGAGATGGTAGCCAGCCAGGCGGCGATTCGCGAGACGCGCCAGTCGTTGCAGAAGGCAGCGTGGGATCGGCTCGAGGAGCCGGTGTCGATGCAGCTGATCGGCTGCACCCCCTACGAGATGGGCGAGGCCGCGAAGCTCAGCCAGGATCGCGGCGCGGCGATCATCGACATCAACATGGGCTGCCCCGTGCGGAAAGTCGTCAACGGCGATGCTGGCTCGGCACTGATGCGCGACACGAAGCTTGCCAGCGCGATCATCGACGCCACCGTCAAGGCGGTCGACGTGCCGGTGACCCTCAAGATGCGGATGGGTTGGTGCCACGACAGCCTCAACGCGCCCGATCTCGCGCGGATCGCCGAGGACCTCGGCATCAAGCTGATCACCGTCCACGGCCGCACGCGCAACCAGATGTACAAGGGCAGCGCCGACTGGGGCTTCGTTCGTAAGGTCAAGGACGCGGTAACAGTCCCGGTGATCGTCAACGGCGACATCTGCACGATCGAGGACGCCGAGGCTGCGATGGACCAGTCGGGCGCAGATGGCCTGATGATCGGTCGCGGTTCCTATGGCCGCCCCTGGGTGCTCGGCCAGGTGATGGAGTGGTTCGCCACCGGTCGTCGTATTGAGGATCCATCGATCACCGAGCAATATGACGCGATCGCAGGGCATTACGAGGCGATGCTCGAACATTACGGGATCGAGACCGGCGTCAACATGGCGCGGAAGCACATCGGTTGGTACACCAAGGGGCTGCCCGGTTCGGCCGAGTTCCGCAACAAGGTGAACCAGGTTCCAGATCCCAAGCAGGTCAAGGCGATGCTTGCCGAGTTCTACGCTCCCTGGCGCGACCTTGCAGCAGCCTGACACGCGCTCTCGCGTGCGGCCGGGTTTCGCGGAGCTGTTCGCCGCGCTCCCGGTCGCGGTCGTCGTCGTCGATCCAAACCACCGCGTCGCGCATGCCAATGCGCTTGCCGAACAGTTGCTGAACCTTTCCGAACGGCTGATGATCGGCCAGCCGCTCGATGCGATCATCCCGCCGCCAGACGACCCGCGCAACCGCGACGGCCATGGCCTGGCCGTCTACGACACCGAGATATCGACCGCGCGTGGCGTCAAGCTGCGCGTCGATTTCGCCGAGACGCAGATCGCCGACTATCCCGGCTGGCGGGCGATCACGCTGCATGCCGCGGCGACCTCTCGGCGGCTCGGGCATTCGGCGGATCGCGCAGCGGGGGCGAGGGCGGCGGTCGGTGCAGCGGCGATGCTGGCGCACGAGATTAAGAACCCGCTGTCGGGCATTCGTGGTGCGGCGCAGTTGCTCGGCGCGGGCGAACTCACCACGCTCATCGTCACCGAGGTCGACCGCATCGCCGCGTTGATCGACCGGATGCAGGATTTCAGCGACACGCGACCGCTGCCGCTCGCCAGCGAGAACATCTACCCGCTGCTGGGTCATGCCCGCCGTCTCGCGCTGGCCGGGTTTGCACGCGGCATCGCGATCGAGGAGCGCTTCGATCCGTCGCTGCCGCCCGCGCAAATTAACCGCGACGCGCTGCTCCAGATCGTCATAAACCTGCTCAAGAACGCGCGCGAAGCGGTTCGAAACGAACGCGAACCCCGGATCGTTCTGACTACCGCCTATCGCCACGGCATCACCGTCAGTTCTGCGCCGGGCAAGCCGCGGCTGCCGCTGCCGATCGAGATCTGCGTCTTCGACAACGGCCCCGGTGCCCCCGCAGACATAGCCGATCACCTGTTCGATCCGTTCGTGTCCGGTCGGCGCGAAGGGCAGGGGCTAGGCCTCGCGCTCGTCGACAAACTCACGCGAGACATGGGCGGCATCGTTCAATACGCCCGGGAAGGTACGCCTGAAATGACCGTCCTCCGCCTGCTGCTCCCGCGAGCCGCGTCATGAGCACCGTGCTGGTCGTCGACGACGACGCCGCGATCCGGACCGTCGTCGGGCAGGCGCTTCGCCGGGCGGGGCATGAGGTTACCGTCGCCGACAGTCTCGCCCAGCTCGAACGCGCGCTCGCCTCGTCGGTCCCCGACGTGTTGATTACCGACGTGATACTTCCCGACGGGGACGGCATCGATCACGTCCGCAGCGTCGCCGCGCGCTTCCCCCTGCTGCCGATCATCGTCCTGTCCGCGCAGAACACGCTGACCACCGCGGTCCGCGCGGCGGAAGTCGGCGCGTACGAATATCTGCCGAAGCCGTTCGATCTCGACGTGCTGACCAGCGCGGTGACCGGCGCCCTTGCGCGCGGCGGCATGGTGTCGGAGGACGCGCTCCACGACGAGGACCGCGCGCTCCCGCTGATCGGTCGCTCGGCGGCGATGCAGGATGTGTACCGGATCATCGCGCGCGTCGTCTCGAACGACCTGACCGTGCTGATCTCGGGCGAATCGGGGACCGGCAAGGAACTCGTCGCGCGCGCGATCCACGATCTGGGTCCTCGTAGCACCGCGCCGTTCGTCGCGATCAACATGGCGGCGATCCCACGCGAACTGATCGAGGCCGAGCTGTTCGGGCATGAGCGCGGCGCGTTCACCGGCGCGGCGACGCGCAACGCCGGGCGATTCGAGCAGGCGTCGGGCGGCACGTTGTTCCTCGACGAGATCGGCGACATGCCGATGGAGGCGCAGACCCGCCTGCTCCGCGTACTCCAGTCCGGCGAATTCACCAGCGTCGGGGGTGCCCGCACGATCCGAGTCGACGTCCGCATCGTCGCCGCCACCAACCGCGACCTCGCCGCACACGTCGCGACCGGGCAGTTTCGCGAGGACCTCTTCTATCGCCTCAACGTGGTACCGATCATGCTGCCGGCGTTGCGCGAGCGTCGACAGGACATCGCGCTGCTGGCCCGCCATTTCCTCGACCACGCAGCGGCCCAGGGCCTTCCGCGCCGGCAGCTTGCGAGCGATGCGGTCACCGCCCTTGGCGGGCACGACTGGCCCGGCAACGTACGCGAGCTCGAGAACCTCATGCGGCGACTGGCCGTCCTGTCACGCGACGAGGTCATCGATGCGGATGCGATCCGTGCCATGCTCGGCAGGCAGACGAGCCTTGCCGACCCGGTCGACCTGAACATCGGACAGGCGGTCCGCGCGATGATCGAGCGGATCGCACGCGAGGATCCGGCAGCGCTCGACAACGGCACGCTCTACGACCGTGTGATCGACGAAGTCGAGCGGCCCTTGATCGAGGCGATGCTGGCGCGTCACGGTCAGAACCAGCTCCGCGCCGCCCGCGCGATGGGAATCAACCGCAATACCCTGCGCAAGCGCCTGGATACGCTCGGCATCGACATCGGCGGCCAGACGATCGGCAGCGACGCGCACCGCGCAAACGAACCGGAACGACGGTAATTCTGTCATTATGTGGTTTCGCGGCAACGGTCGACGTTGTATCGGGGCAACGATGATCGCTTCCGCGACGCTACCGATGGATGATGACGGGCCCGCAAACCGGTTTGCAGTGACGCCTGCAGTCGAGGCGCTCGTACTGGGCGTCGCGATCGCGATTGGCGTTGCGAGCTACTTCGTCATTACCGGAACCGACGCGCCGCAACGCCTGCTCGCGCCCCCGCTGGTCGCGCTGCTTCTGGTCGCCAATCTCGTTCCGGGCATCGCGCTGCTCATGCTTCTGGGTAGACGCGTGGCGATGCGGCGTGCGGCTCGCTCGCCCGTCGGTGGCGGAGGGCGGCTCCACGTCCGGCTCGTCGCGTTGTTCTCCCTCGTCGCTGCGGTCCCGATGCTGCTGGTGACGATCTTCGCGTCATTGCTGTTCCAGTACGGGGTACAGTTCTGGTACTCCGATCAGGCGCGCGGGATGCTCGAGAACGCCACAGGGCTGGCCCAGTCATCCTACGGGCGCCAGCTCAACCGGTGGCAGGAAGCGACCGTGACGATGGCGAGCGACATGTCTGCGTATTTTCGCGAGCGCTCGCTGGAGAGCCCGGACTTTTCGGGCTGGTTCTACCAGCAGGTTTATTACCGCAGCCTGTCCGAGGCGGCCTTGTTCAAGGTGTCCCCGCAGCAAGGGATCCAGACGCTCGCGATCGTCAACCCTTATGAGATCGACTTTACGCGCCGCGTCACGCCCAAGGCGATCGCCGAGCTACGGTCGGGCAAGAGCGCAGTCCTCGCGGTAACTGGTGATCGCATCCAGACGATCACGATGCTGCCAGGATCGGACGAGCTGTTCCTGTACGCGGGCCGTGTCGAGGATACGAAATTACTGTCCGAGCAGACGACCCGCGCGAACGAAGTCCTGAAGAGTTACCGATCCCTCCTCGCCCGATCGCGCAGCCTGCAATTGCGCTTCAATGCGGCACTGCTGCTGATATCGCTGCTGATCGTGGGTATCGCGGTATGGATCGCCCTGGCCGTTGCCGATCGTCTGGTGCGGCCGGTCGGCGAGCTTGTCGATGCGGCTCGCCGCGTCGCCGCGGGTGACTTGACCGCGCGCGTCCCGGATCCGCGCAGTCGCGACGAGGTCGGCACGCTGGCCAACGCCTTCAACCAGATGACCGGGCGGCTCGAGGAACAGAATACCGAACTTGTCACCGCGAACGGCCAGTTGGAAAGCCGCCGTGCGCTGATCGAGGCGGTCATGGCCGGTGTTTCGGCCGGTGTCGTCGCGACCGGGCGCGAGCGAACGATCACGATCGCCAACGACTCCGCGACGACGTTGCTCGGAACCGATGCCGGCGGGCTGGTCGGTCGTCGTCTGGTCGATATCGCGCCCGAACTCGATGCGATGCTCGACGGGGGCGATCGCGAGGCGATCGTCGAGGTCGGGCAGGGCGGGGACGTCCGTACGTTGGCGGTGCGCATCGCGCGGCCCGCCACAGGACCGATTCTGACGTTCGACGACATCACGCAGCAATTGCTCGATCAGCGCCGCGCGGCATGGTCCGACGTCGCACGCCGGATCGCGCACGAGATCAAGAACCCGCTGACGCCGATTCAACTCGCTGCCGAGCGCCTGCAACGCCGTTATGGTGCCAAGGCCGAGATGCAGGACGGCACCTTCTCGCGGCTGACCGACACGATCATTCGGCAGGTTGGCGACCTGCGTCGGATGGTCGACGAGTTCTCGTCGTTCGCACGGATGCCGAAACCGGTGTTCCGCGAGGAATCCCTGGTAGATGCGGCGCGACAGGCACTTTTCCTACACGAAGTGGCGCACCCGACGATCGGCTTCCAGCTGGTCAACGACGATCCTGGCATGACTCTCATCTGCGACCGTCGACAGATCGGCCAGGCGCTGACCAACATCGTCAAGAACGCTGTCGAAGCCATTGAAACCAGGGGTGAACCTGGGGGTTCGGTGACGATGACGCTGAGCCAGGATCCTGGGCGGAGCGTAACGATCGCGGTGGCGGATACTGGCGTGGGGCTGCCCGTCGATCGCGACAGGATCATGGAACCCTATGTGACGACACGAGCCCGTGGTACGGGTCTCGGACTTGCCATCGTCAAGAAGATCATCGAGGAACATTGCGGAACGATCGGATTTACCGATCGCCCCGGTGGTGGCACGCTCGTCACCATGATCTTCGATGCCAAGGCGTTGGCGGCCCTCGATCAGGGAGGGTACGACCAAGGGGGGCTCGACGCGAAAGGGCCGCTACCCGAAGGGGCAGGGGACGGCCAACTCGCCACCATGACTCGTAACCGGACATGATTTGATGGCGCTCGATATTCTCGTCGTGGACGACGAACGTGACATTCGCGAACTGGTCGCCGGCGTCCTGGAGGACGAGGGTTATGACACTCGCGACGCTGGCGACAGTGATTCCGCGCTGGAGGCGATCGCGGCGCGACGTCCATCGTTGGTGCTCCTCGACGTCTGGCTCCAGGGATCGCGGCTCGACGGGCTCGAACTGCTCGACGAGATCAAGCGTCGCGATCCGTCCATTCCGGTGCTGGTGATCTCCGGCCACGGCAACCTGGATACCGCCGTTGCGGCGATCCGGCGCGGTGCGTCCGATTTCATCGAAAAGCCGTTCGAGGCCGAACGGCTGTTGTTGATGGTAGCGCGGGCCACGGAGACCGAACGGCTGCGTCGCGAGGTTGCGACGTTGCGGGCTACGGTAGGGCGCGAGACCGACCTGACCGGCAGTTCGGGCTCCATCAACGGCGTTCGAGCGACATTGAAGCGCGTTGCCGCAACCGGCAGCCGCGTGCTGATCATGGGTGGGGCCGGCGTTGGCAAGGAAGTCGCCGCTCGCCTGCTGCATGGCTGGAGCCTCCGGACGGACGCGCCGTTCATCGTCGTCAGTGCCGCGCGGATGACCCCCGAACGCGTCGACGAGGAGTTGTTCGGCGTCGAGGAGGCGGGCGATCTCGTCCGGCCAGGCCTGTTCGAGCAGGCACATGGCGGCACGTTGTTCCTCGACGAGATCGCGGACATGCCGATTACGACCCAGGCCCGGATACTGCGCGCGCTGACCGACCAGAGTTTCACGCGTGTCGGTGGCACGCGGGTCGTCAAGGTCGACGTTCGCGTCGTCTCGGCAACGGCCCGCGACCTTGTGTTCGAGATAGCCGAGGGCCGGTTCCGCGAGGACCTGTACTACCGCCTCAACGTCGTCCCAGTGACGATCCCGCCATTGTCCGATCGCCGCGAGGACATTCCCGCGCTGGTCCAGCATTTCATCGCGCATTACGCGTCCGAACGTCGTGTCCCGACGCCGGAAATCGCACCCGATGCGATGGTCGCGCTGCAATCCTATGATTGGCCGGGCAACGTCCGCCAGCTACGCAACGTCGTCGAACGGACGATCATCCTCGCGCCGGGTGACCGCATCGGCCGGATCGACCTGGACCTGCTGCCTGCGGAAGTGCTGGGCGATCAGGGCGACATGGGCGCGGCCGGAGGAACCGCGATCATGGGGTCGCCGCTGCGGGAGGCGCGCGAGACATTCGAGCGTGAATATCTCCGTGTCCAGATCCGACGGTTTTCCGGCAATATCTCGCGAACGGCTAGTTTCATCGGCATGGAGCGATCGGCGTTGCATCGGAAGCTCAAGCTGCTCGGCATCACCGAAACACGCGAAGAATAGACGCCGCAATTTTGCCGCCCTCTGGATATAGGAGGGCGGCGATCATAGATCAGTACCGCACCCGGCAATCGGGTGCATCTCCGACGCCGGGAAACGGCGCCTCGCGGGCAAAGTCCCGCCAAAAACAAAGGGTTATCCCATTGGCCGATAAACCAGGCTCGCTTCAGGATCTGTTCCTGAACGCACTCCGGCGCTCCAAGACGCCGGTCACCATGTTCCTCGTCAAGGGCGTCAAGCTCCAGGGCATCGTTACATGGTTCGACAATTTCTCCGTTCTGCTTCGCCGCGATGGCCAGTCGCAGCTGATCTACAAGCATGCGATCTCGACGATCATGCCTGCTGGCCCCATGGATGTGTCGGCTATCGTCGACGCTGTGGGAGAAAACCAGAAGAAGCATCCGTTGTTGCAGGATATCTTTCTCAACGCGGTACGCAAATCCGAAGACAGCGTGACGATGTTCCTGATCAACGGCGTCATGCTGCAGGGTCAGATCGCAGGGTTCGACCTGTTCTGCATGCTGCTGCAGCGCGAGGGTATGGCGCAACTCGTCTACAAGCACGCTGTCTCGACGATCCAGCCGGCGCGCCCGCTGAATCTTGCCGAAGAGCCTACCGACACGGATGAATCGGACGATGACGATTGAGTAGTGGTTTCGAACGCGACCGGGGCGAATTCACGCGTGGCGCGCGCGCTATTGTCGTGCTTCCCGACCAAGGCGACGCGACGCGTGACGTCGATGCGCGCCTGGAAGAGACCGCAGGACTCGCGGCGGCGATCGGCGTGGAGGTCGTCGAACGAATTGCCTATCGCGTGCGGCAGGCCAAGCCGGCGACGTTGATCGGAAGCGGGCAGGTCGAACTGCTCGCAACGCAGGTGCGGATGGAGGAGGCGGGGCTCGTCGTGTTCGATGCGAGCCTTACTCCGATCCAGCAGCGTAATCTGGAAAAAGCGCTCGAAACCAAGGTCATCGACCGGACCGGACTGATCCTCGAGATCTTCGGCGAGCGTGCGGCGACTGCCGAAGGCCGATTGCAGGTCGAACTCGCGCATCTCGACTATCAGGCAGGGCGTCTGGTCCGCAGTTGGACGCATCTCGAGCGTCAGCGGGGTGGCTTCGGCTTCCTCGGTGGCCCGGGCGAAACGCAGATCGAGGCGGATCGTCGTCTGATCCGCGACCGTATGGCCCGGCTCAAGCGCGAGCTGGAGCAGGTCAGTCGCACGCGGGGACTTCACCGCGAACGCCGTCAGCGCGCGCCCTGGCCGGTGATTGCACTGGTGGGCTATACCAATGCGGGCAAGTCGACGCTGTTCAACCGGCTGACCGGTGCCGACGTGATGGCGGAGGACCTGCTGTTCGCGACGCTGGATCCGACGCTGCGGCAGATCCAGCTACCCGGCATCGACAAGGCGATCCTATCGGACACGGTCGGGTTCGTCTCTGACCTGCCGACGCAGCTTGTCGCGGCGTTCAAGGCGACGCTGGAGGAGGTGGTGTCGGCCGACCTGCTCGTCCATATCCGCGACATCGCACACCCTGATTCCGAAGCCCAACGGGTCGATGTCGAGACCGTGCTCGCGGAGATCGGCGTCGATGAAAACACGCCGCGCTTCGAAGTATGGAACAAGCTCGATCTTCTCGATGCCGACACGCATGACGAGATCGCCGGGCAGGCAGCGCATCGTGACGATGTCGTGGCTATCTCGGCGCTCAGCGGGGAAGGGGTCCAACATCTCGTCGAGCAGGTGGCGGCGAAGCTGACCGGCGCCCATCGACGCTATAGCATCACGATCGAGGCGAGCGACGGAGCGGGGGCGGCGTGGCTCCATGCGCACGGCGAAGTGCTGGGCAGCGTCAGCGACGAGCTCGATACGACCTACGATGTCCGGCTGTCCGAGACCGACTACGACCGATTCAGCCGCCGCGATGCTTGACCGCCTGCCATAGCGCTTCCTTCTGATCGAGTGTCATGGCGGCGAACGCGTCGCCGCCATCGGCCTCTATTGCCCGGAAACGTGCTTCGAACTTGGCGTTGCCGGCCCTGAGCGCAGCTTCGGGATCGACACCGAGATGCCGCGCCCAGTTGGTTACGGCAAACAGCAGGTCGCCGATTTCCTCTTCTACCGTGTCTAAACCGGCCTCGCGAACCTCTTCTATTTCCTCGACAATCTTGGCGAGAGGCCCAGCCGCATCCGGCCAGTCGAAGCCGACGCGCGCGGCACGCTTCTGCAATTTTTCCGCGCGAGCCAAGGCGGGCAGGCCGATCGCCACGCCGGCGAGAGCGCTGTGATCGGACTTCTCCGCGCGCTCGGCGGCCTTGATCGTTTCCCAACCTGGCGAGGAGGTTGCGTCGCCGAATATGTGAGGATGACGACGCTCCATCTTGTCGCTGATGGCGGCGACGACATCAGCCAAGGTGAACGCGCCGGACTCCTCGGCGATACGGCTGTGGAACACCACCTGGAGCAACAGGTCGCCGAGTTCGTCCTTGAGGTCCGCCGGGTCATCGCGCGCAATCGCGTCGGCGACCTCATAGGCTTCCTCGATCGTGTAGGGCGCGATGGTCGACCAGGTTTGAACGCGATCCCATTCGCAACCTTCGACCGGATGACGCAGTCGCGCCATGATGGAAACGAGCCGTTCGATCATCAGGAACTCCGATTGATAGCGTGCGATCTAAAAGATGATGTTAGATCGATAATATATATTATGTAAAATCTACTGCCTGGTCGGTGTGAGAACGAGCGTGGCATTCTCGACCCGCCACGATCCCAGCCTCGATAGGAAGTTCATGCCGATCACGTCGGTCTCGCCGAACGCCGGCGACGTGACGATGCCGAGGTTGGTTGCGGTGACAGTGCCGATCGTCACGCTCTTGGCGGTCGCGGTGCGCGCCGTTACCGTACCGTTGGCGGTCTCGATGATCGCTGGAAACGGGCTTTCGTCGCTGTCCAGGCTGGCAGCCTTGGCCGTTGCAGCCGACAAGGCAGTCGTCGTCGCCCCGCTATCGATCAGCATCCGGCGGCGGACACCGTCGATATCGACATCCGCCCAGAAATGCCCGTCGTCCGCCATGCGAATCCGAGTTTCGGTTCCGCTCACCTGCTGATCGGAAAACATGGACTTCAAGCCAGACAGCCGATCCCGCTGGCTCGCGATCAGCAGGCCGATCGCGAAGATCGCGACCCAGGCCAGCGCCATCTTCAGCACCAGCTTCAACGGCAATCGGCGCGCGACCAAAGCCGACAGCGGCAGGATCAGCATGACTGCGTACAGCGCAAACTGGGCTGCGCGGTCGTCGGTCATGCGATCAGGATCAGCCCGTCATAGCCAGGCTCGACGCCGCTCGGCAGTTCATGACGCAACGTCGCATAATCCATCGTGTTGTCCATATGGATCAACGCGGTCCGCTTCGGCGTCAGGCGCTCCACCCAAGCAAGCACGGCGGGAAGTTCCATGTGCGTTGGATGCGGTCGCCGGCGGAGCGCGTCGACTACCCAGATGTCCAGATCCTGATACAGGCTGGCCATGTCGTCGGTCATCAGGTTGAAATCGGTCGCGTATCCGATTGAGACTCCGGCTGCCTCGAACCGCAGGCCGGCGGCATGGATACTACCGTGCGGCTGGTCGGTCACCGAAATATCGATCCCGCCGATCGTTAACCGATCAGGCAGGACTTCGGCGGCGATCGTCGGCGGATAGCCGGGGCGACCGTGAAAAGCGTAGGTAAAGCGCGCGTCCAGCGCTGCCAGCGTGAACGGCCGGGCGTAGCCGCGAACGGGCTCTCCGACTGCATGAAAAAGTTGGCGGAGATCGTCGATGCCATGGCAATGATCGGCGTGATCGTGCGTCCAGATCACCGCATCGACCCGGTCGACATCGGCTGCCAGCAACTGCTCGCGCATGTCGGGACTTGTATCGATCAGGATCCGCGTACCGTCATGCTCGACGATCGCGGACGCACGCGTGCGCCGGTTGCGCGGCTCGGTCGGATCGCATTCGCCCCAGTCGTTGCCGATCCTCGGCACGCCGGAGGATGTGCCGGAGCCGAGGATCGTGATCTTCATGCCGCTGCCCCTGACACCCGCGTCTTGCCGAACAGCGTGTGGAAGTTCTCGGCCGTACGGCGCGACAGTTCCTCGACATTTTCGCCGCGAAGGTTGGCAAGAAACGCCGCGGTATCGGCCACGAACCCAGGTTCGCCGGTCTTGCCCCGATGCGGCACCGGCGCGAGAAACGGCGCGTCGGTCTCGATCAGCAGTCGCTCGATCGGCAGGCGCGCGGCGGTATCCTGAAGGTCCCTCGCGTTCTTGAACGTCACGATCCCCGAGATCGAGATGTAAAGCCCCATATCCAGCGCCTTGTCGGCGAAAGCTCCACTCGCGGTGAAGCAGTGGATGACGCCGGGATAGGCCCCCTTCCCCATCTCCTCGGCCATGATCGCCGCAGTATCGTCCTCGGCGTCGCGGGTGTGGACGACGATCGGCAACCCAGTCTCGCGCGACGCGGCGATGTGTGCGCGGAAGCTCGCCTGCTGGCGGGCGCGGTCCGAGGTATCGCGGAAATAGTCGAGGCCGCTTTCGCCTAGACCAACTACGCGTGGATGCCGGGCGCGCTCGATCAGCTTGGCGGCGTCCACGTCGGGATACACGTCAGCCTCGTTCGGGTGGATGCCGATCGTTGCCCAGACGTCAGGCTCGCGCTCGGCGGTGGCGACGATATCGTCCCATTCGCTCTCGCGCGTGGAGATGTTGAGCATCGCCGTGACGCCGCGCGCCCTGGCCCGTGCGAGCACCGCTTGCTGGTCCTCGACGAGGCCCTTGTAGTTCAGGTGGCAATGGCTGTCGGCGAGCATCAGGCCTCCGCAGGCAGTTCGAGACGCGGGAATACGGGCGCCGGCGGTGCGATCCGGAAGTCGGAAGCCGCCACACGATCGTACCAGCCGTCGTCGTCTATCGCGGCATGGTCGCGCTCGGTCGCGCCGATCTGCTCGAGCACCTTCCCAGCGGAGTCCGGTACTACCGGCAGGATCGCGATCGCGAGCATGCGGATCGCGCGGACCAGCGTACGAAGAACCGCGTTCATCCGCTCGGGATCGGTCTTGCGCAGCGCCCAGGGTGCCTGCGCATCGATATACTGGTTGCACGCGAACACGCCGCGCATCCACGCCTCGATGCCTTGCGATAGCGCGAGGTCGGTGAAGGCGGACTTGAACCCGGCACAGGCGACGACGACCTCCTCGATCAGTATCCCGTCGGCATCCTGAACCGTACCAGCCGTGGGAAATTCGCCGCCCAAGTTCTTGGCGATGAACGACAAAGTCCGCTGCGCAAGGTTGCCGAAGCTATTCGCCAGCTCGGCGTTGACTCGCGTCACGATCGCCTCGGGCGAGTAGCTGCCGTCATGGCCGAAGCTTACGTCGCGAAGGAAGAAATACCGCAGCGCATCGACGCCGAACGCATCCGCGAGCGCCATCGGATCGACGACGTTGCCGACCGACTTCGACATCTTCTCGCCGCGGGTGAGAAGGAAGCCGTGGCCGAACACGCTCTTGGGCAGCGGGATGCCCGCCGAGAGCAGGAACGCGGGCCAATAGACCGCGTGGAAGCGGACGATGTCCTTGCCGATCAGATGGATATCCGCCGGCCAGTATTTCGCCTTGTCGCCGGTCATGTCGGGATAGCCGATCCCGGTCAGGTAGTTGGTAAGCGCATCGACCCAGACGTACATGACGTGGCCGGGGCTGCCGGGTACGGGCACGCCCCAGTCGAAGCTGGTCCGTGAAACGGACAGATCCTTTAGGCCACCCTCGACGAAGCGCATCACTTCGTTGCGGCGGCTTTCGGGGCGGATGAAATCGGGGTTGGCGGCGAAGAGATCGAGCAACGGCTGCTGATATTTCGACAGGCGGAAGAACCAGGTCTCCTCCGCGGTCCATTCGACCGGCGTGCCTTGCGGCGAGCGGCGATCGTCGCCCTCCCCGGTCAGCTCTGACTCGTCGTAAAACGCTTCGTCGCGGACCGAATACCAGCCTTCGTAGCGGTCGAGATACAGATCGCCTGCGTCCGCCATCGCCTGCCAGATCGCGGCGCTCGCGGCGTAATGATCCTCGTCGACGGTGCGGATGAACCGGTCATAGGAGATGCCAAGACGGTCGGCCATCTCGTGGAAATACGACGACATTTCGTTGGCAAGTTCGCGCACTGGCATGTCGCGGTCACGCGCGGCCTGGACCATCTTCAGACCGTGTTCGTCGGTACCGGTCTGGAACAGGACGTCACGCCCCGCCTGGCGCTGGAAGCGCGCGATCGCATCGGCGGCGATCATCTCGTACGCATGGCCGATATGCGGACGGCCATTGGGATAGTGGATCGCGGTGGTGATATAGAAAGGGTCGGCCATGCCGCGCTCCTAGAGCATCGCCCCGATCAGGTGAAGCCTGCGCGGCCGGATCAGTGGCGTAATGTCGCGACGATCCCGGCCATCTCGAACACGGTGGCCTGCGCATCGAGCGACAGGCCGATCGCGGCCCCCGCCAGTTCGCGCGCGGCGGCGTGCGCGTCGAGCGCGGATCGCAGCGCTGGCCCCGACCGCGCCCGTGCGGCATCGGCGATGAACGCGGGGGCACGGTCTAGGAACGCCTCGTAACGGGGTTGCGCGGTCTTGAGCCCCAGAGCCCTGGCCAGCTTCAGCCGGCGTCCATTATCCCGGTCGCCGTCTTGCGCGATCGCGGCGATGGCATCGTCGATTGCGGCAATGTCGAGCCCGGCATAGCGGAGCGCGCGACCGGGCGCGCCGTCGCTGGCTCGAACCAGCGCCGCGACCTCGCTCTCGTCCGCATCGGGCTGCAACGTCCGGATCGCGGTCGCGACCTCGCCGTCCGAGAGCGCCTCGAACCGGAGTAGCCGGCACCGCGAGCGGATCGTGGGGAGCAATCGGCCTGGCGCATGGCTGACAAGCAGGAAGATCGTCCCGGCCGGGGGTTCCTCTAGGTTCTTGAGCAACGCATTCGCCCCGCCCCGCTCCAGATCGTCAATCGCATCGATCACGACCACGCGGCGGGGGCTCATCGATGGCGTGGTCGCGAACAACGGTTGCAGCGTGCGGACCTGCGCGATCGTGATGCTGCGGGCGAGATCCTGGTCGGGCTTCTCGGGATCCTTCGGCAGGCGTGCCAGCACGCGGAAGTCGGGATGCGACCCCGCCTCCATGAGCGACCGCGTCCTGTTTCCCTCGGGAACCGCAAGATCGGTCGAGCCGCCATCGGGCTCGGCCGCGTCCGCCAGCATCCGCATGGCTGCGGCGCGGGCGAAACTCGCCTTTCCGACGCCCTGCGGTCCGGCGATCAGCCATGCGTGATGCAGCGAACCGCCGCGCATCGCCGCCATGAAGGCAGACTGCGCGGCGGTATTGCCGATGATCGGCGTCATGCCGGCAACGCCGTCGGCGCCGAAGTCATCAGCCGAAGAAGCCGGTCAGCCCTGCCCATGCGCGACCGAAGAAGCCAGCGACCGCGACATCCTTCTCGGCGACCAGCGGCATCGTCTGCTGAAGACCGTCGGACGTCGTCACGACGAGATCGGCGATATGCTGGCCCGCCTTGATCGGCGCCTTGATCGGACCGTCATAGACCACTTTGGCGGTCATGGTCGGCGAGGTGCCGGCGGGCAGCGTCACCGTCAGTGCCTTGGGGGCGACGAGGCCGACCGACGAGCTGTCGCCCATCTGGACGGCTGCGGTCTCGATCTTCTTGCCCTTTGCGACGATCGGCTTCGACTGCCACGCGCGGAAGCCCCATTCCATGAAGCGGACGGACTCTTCCGCGCGCTGGCCGGCGCTGGTCAGGCCGGCGACGACCATCACCAAGCGGCGGCCGTTCTGGATCGCGGACCCGGTGAAGCCGTAGCCCGCTTCCTCAGTGTGGCCGGTCTTCAGCCCATCGGCACCGGCGACGCGACCGAGGATCGGGTCGCGGTTCGCCTGGGTGATGGCGCTGCCGCCCATCGTCTTGCCCCAGGTGAAATCGCGCTTCGAATAGAATTGCTTGTAGAGATCGGGGTAGTTGGTGATCGTCGCCGCGGCAAGCTGCGCCAGATCATGCGCGGTGACATAGGTGACGCCGTTGTCGGGCCAGCCGTTCGCGGTGCCGAAATGGCTGTCCTTGAGACCCAGTTCGGCGGCCTTCCGGTTCATCCGCTCGGTGAACGCCTGCTCCGACCCGGAGATGCCCTCGGCGAGCACGATGCACGCGTCGTTGCCCGACAGCGTGACGATGCCGTACAGCAGGTTGGCGACGCTGACGTTCTCACCCGACGAGAGGAACATCGTCGAACCCGCGGACGGACCATGCCATTTCGCCCAGGTCTCAGGGCGGACCGGCATCATCTGGTCGAGCTTCAGTTCGCCCTTCTTGACCATGTCGAACGCGACATAGACGGTCATCATCTTGGCGAGCGAGGCCGGCGGCATGCGGCGATTGGCGTCACGCTCGAACAGCACGGCGCCCGACGAAAGGTCTTCCATGTAGGCGATCGGCGCCGCGGTCTGGAACTGCGGTGCGGCGGCGATGGACGGGTGCGCCAGCGCGAGGGCGGCGAGCGGTGCGACGATCAGCTTCTTCATGGGGTATTCCGTGAGTAAAAGGGAACTCAATCCGTAGGCAGGACTTGGGCATCGCCATAGCCGCGCTCGGCGACCGCGTCACGCGCGCGTTGCAGGCTGACGGCATCTTTGAACGGGCCGATGCGGACGCGGTACAGTCCGCCGCGTTCGACGACATCGGCATCGAGGCGCTCAGCCAACGCCGTCGCACGATCTTCGTTCGAGAAGGTCGCGACCTGCAACACGTATCGTCGTCCCGGGATGAGCGGAGGCAGCGGCTTGCGCGCGGGGAGTGCATCGAAACTCGCGGCCTGCGTAAAAACCGGCATCCGCGCCCTGGCGGCTTTCCCGGCGCGCAACAGCGATACATCCTGTACCGTGGGTATGATCGCTCGGATCCTTACCCTGGCGATCTGTCGCCCATCGGTGCCGAGCAGATGCGCCGCGGCGCGCGACAGATCGATCATCCGGTCTCGACGGCCCGGACCACGATCGTTGATCCGGACCAGGATCGATCGCCCGGTCTCGACGCAGGTGACCTCGACGAACGATCCGAGTGGCAAGGTCCGGTGGGCGGCGGTCATCGCGGCGGGATCGAACGCTTCGCCAGATGCCGTACGGTTGCCGGACAATTCCTCGCCATACCAGCTCGCCAGGCCGGTATCCTGATAGCTGCCGTAAAGTCCCCCGCCTGCGGGAAAGGTCGCGCCGACGCTATCGTGCGCGTTGCTGCACGCGGCCAGCGCGAACGCCAGGCAGAGGGCCCTAGCGCTCGACCGCATCGGCCAGCAATCCGACCGACAGCGCGTAGAAGTTCGAGCAATTGTAGTCGAGGATGACGCGGTAGTTGCTCGTCAGCAGATAGGCGGTAGCGCCCTGCCCGTCCGGCTCGAGCAGCGTCGCCATCACGCTGTCCGCGGGCAAGCTTCGGCCCTGCGACGTCACGCCGAGTGCACGCCACTCGGCGATCGTCCGCCAGCCGCTGTGTCGCTCGAACACGCGGGGGCAGCGCGGCGACACCAGTCGGTTGCGGACCTGCGACCGGTCGAGGCCCGCAGGTACGGTGACCGCGACGCCCCAGGGCTGGCCCGCGCGCCAGCCCGCGTCCGTGAAGTAATTGCCGATCGAGGCAAGCGTGTCGGCCGGACTGTTCCAGATGTCCGCGCGGCCATCGCCGTCGCCGTCGCGCGCCAGGCGGAGGTAGATCGACGGCAGGAACTGCGGATTGCCGGTGGCCCCTGCCCAGCTGCCCTTCAGCTGCTCGCGCGTAACCCCGCGATCGAGCATCTTCAGCCCGGCGATGAACTCGCCGGCGAACAGCGATCGGCGACGCCCCTCATAGGCGAGGCTCGCCAGCGAGCGAAGCAGGTCGAAATTGCCGGTATAGCTGCCGTAATTCGTTTCATGGCCCCAGATCGCGACCATGATCGATTCGGGAACGCCGGTCTGCTGCTCGATCCGCTGCAACCGCGAGCGCTGCGCCAGATACGTCTGCCGGCCTCGGGCGATCCGTGCGGCATCGACGTGCTGGCTGCGATACGGTGCGAAGGCAGGGATCGCGCTGCTCGTGTTCGTGGCGCCGGGTTGCCCCCGATCGAGTTCGATCACCCGCGGGTTGAGCGTCAGGCCCGGAAACACCGCGTCCGCCGTCCGGACGCTGACGCCGTCGGCCAGAGCCTGCTGGCGCAGCTGCACCATGTAGGATTGAAATCCGGGATCGTCCTGGGCTTGCGCAGGGCCGCCGCCTGCAACCATGGCAGCCGCTGCCACGATCGCCGTGCGCAGCCAAGCCACGCTCCCCTTGCGCAGACCCGCTGCTCTTGATGTCCCGCCCATGCAGAACCTAGTGCCACAGCCTCGCCCGGTCCGAAACCTCGCATCGTCCCGCACCGGGCACGCATAGTCGCTATGCCGACCCCGGCATCGAACCGCGCGGGGGCGTCCGTTCAGGCCGTATGCGTCGGGCAATGTGCCTACGCATCTGGCGTCGCCGCCGACACATCCTATTGTAGTCGTTCGTGAAGGCGGACGAGTGACTCGTGCCCAGGAGAGAGATGCGTGATCGAGATCAACTTCGATGGGATCATCGGACCGACGCATAACTATGCCGGCCTCTCGCTCGGCAATCGCGCATCCTCGGCAAACGCCGGTGCGGTATCCGCGCCACGGATGGCGGCCTTGCAAGGCGTGGCAAAGATGCGCCGATTGATGGCGCTTGGACTTGAGCAAGGCGTGTTCCTGCCGCATGTCCGACCCAATGTCGGCTGGCTCCGCGCATTGGGGTTCGTCGGCAGCGATGCCGAAGTCTGCGCCACCGCGTGGGCGTCCGACCGCGGATTGATGGCCAACGCGATGTCGGCTTCGGCGATGTGGACGGCAAATGCGGGGACGGTTTCACCGGCGACCGATACCGCCGACGGACTCTGCCATATCTCGATCGCCAACCTGTCGACGATGCCGCACCGAGCGAGCGAGGCCGAGCAGACCGAACGGCAACTGCGGCTTGCGTTCGCAGACCCGCGCTTCTTCCGCGTCCATTCCCCGGTGCCGGCTGCGTTCGGCGACGAGGGGGCGGCGAACTTCATGCGGCTGGTCCCGCCGCCCGGCGCAGCGGGCGATACGCGTCCGGTCGAAATTCTCGTCTACGGCAAGGGAGAAGCCGGCGGCTTCCCCGCCCGCCAGCATCGCGTGGCGAGCGAGGCCGTCGCCCGTCGCCATGGCCTCGATCCCGCCCGTGTCCTTGTCGTTCGGCAAAGCGACGAGGCGATCGCCGCGGGCGCGTTCCACAATGACGTCGTCGCGGTCTCGAACGGTCATGTCCTGTTCGCGCACGAGCACGCCTTTGCGGATCCGTCGGCGGTCCGATCCGCGGTTCAGGCGCGGATGCCCGACGCGGTCATCGTCGAAGTACCGGCGAGCCGAGTCAGCCTGAACACCGCGATCCGGACGTATCTGTTCAATTCGCAGTTGGTGACGGTGCCGGCGGCGGGGGGCATGGCGCTCATCCTTCCTGCCGAAGCGCGAGAGAACGAAGACGTCTGGGGCTGGTTGAACGAACTGGTTGCCGGCGGCGGTCCGATCCGGAAGCTCGAAATCGTCGACGTACGCGAATCGATGCGTAACGGCGGCGGACCTGCCTGCCTTCGGTTGCGCGTGCAGGTCACGCCGGAGGCGCGCGCTGCGATCGATCCGCGCTTCCTTCTCGACGACGATGCCTGCACGCGCGTTGAGGCTGCGATCGCGCGGCACTGGCCCGAGGCGATCGCGCCCGACGATCTCGGCGACCCTCGCCTCTGGGAGCAATGTACCCTTGCCCGCTCGGCACTGACCTCCGCGCTAGGGTTCGCCCCGGACGAGATCTGAACCGGGGGCGGACGCTTCCGCGATCTGCCCCGGGCTGCTAAGCATCGGACGCGCTTGTGTTCCTGGCCGTATGTCCATCGAACGCCTGCCAGTCCATGGTCGCACGATCGCACTGAGCGACTGTCTATATCGAAAGGGAGTCCGGTTTGCAGATCGTAACCTTGTGCCTGTTCCTGCTGCTGGCCGTCGTGGTCAGCGGCATCGCCTCGCGCATGTTACCCTCGGCACTGCCTCGCCCTCTGGTGCAGATAGCGTTGGGCGCAGTGATCGGCACGGTCGCGCATGTCCGGGTCGAGCTCGATCCCGAACTGTTCTTCCTGCTGCTCGTCCCCCCGCTCCTGTTTCTCGACGGCTGGCGGATACCCAAGGACGAACTGTTCCGGGATCGCGGCGCGGTGCTCGGTCTCGCGCTCGGCCTCGTGTTCCTCACCGTACTCGGCATGGGCCTGTTCGTGCACTGGCTGATCCCGGCGATGCCGCTGGGCGTCGCGTTCGCGCTGGCGGCAGTGGTGTCGCCGACCGATCCGATCGCGGTATCGGCCGTCGCGCAGAAGGCGCCGATCCCGAAGCGCATGATGCACATCCTCGAAGGCGAGGCGTTGCTGAACGACGCCTCGGGCCTCGTCTGCGTACGATTTGCGATCGCAGCCGTGCTCACGGGGACCTTTTCGCTCGCGCAGGCCGCCGCGACGTTCGCCTGGATGGCGATAGCGGGCGTTGCGATCGGGGTGGGCGTCGCGCTGGGCATCGTCGCCAGCAAGAGTGCGTTCGCCCGCCGCTTCGGCGACGAGGCCGGCTCGAACATTCTCGTCAGCCTCCTGATCCCGTTCGCCGCCTACCTGCTGGCAGAGCACATCCATGCCTCGGGCGTACTCGCAGCGGCCGCGGCGGGGATCGCGATGACGTTCACCGACGCCACCACCGCGGTCGCGGCAGGTACGCGCATTCGTCGGCGCGCGGTATGGGACATGCTGCAGTTTACGTTGAACGGCGTCATCTTCGTATTGCTCGGGGAGCAGCTGCCCGACGTGTTCGTCCGCGCCCGCGACACCGTGACGTCCGCGGGTCACGCCAGCCCGTGGTGGCTCGCAATCTACGTCCTCGCGATCGTGACAGGCCTCGCACTCCTGCGCTACGGTTGGGTCTGGGTCTCGCTGCAGTTCACGCTGTTCCGGGCGCGGCGTCGCAACGATGTCGCGGGCAGTGCCAGCCCTCCGCGCCGGATCATCGCCGCGATGTCCTGCGCCGGCGCACGCGGCGCGATCACGCTGGCGGGTGCGCTGACCCTGCCGCTGAGCCTGAGCGACGGCACCCCCTTTCCGGCACGCGATCTGGTCATCTTTCTGGCGTCGGGCGTAATCCTGTCGTCGCTGGTGATCGCCGCCGTCGCGTTGCCGTTACTACTCAGGGGGCTGAGCCTGCCCGCCGAGACGGGGGTCGGTGCGGCGCGGGACCAAGCACGGCTGGTCGCTGCAAACGCCGCGATCGCAGAGCTGGACCGCGTTCAGCACAAGATGACCGAGGGGCGTGACGATCCCGATCGCGTCACGGATATCGCCGCGCGGTTGATGGACCAGTACCGGGAACGGATCGACAGCCTGACGGCGCAACCCGACGACCGCGCGCGGCAGGGCGATGGTCAGATCGAACGGGATATGCGGCTTGCTGCTGTGCGCGCCGAGCGGAACGCGATCTTCGATCTTGCCCGGCGGCGCGAGATCGGGATCGATCTTGCCGAGCAGTTGGGACGAGAACTCGACCTCGTCGATGCCCGCCTGTCCCGGCTAGGGCTGAACTGACGGCCAGCGATACGGGACGGCCAGGGATACGGGGGAGAATAGCGCCCCGCCCGCCCGTGTGACTGAAAACCGGCGGGGCGCTGAAGGTACGCGATACTATGGCGATGCCTCTGGCTCGCGCTATGCGGTTTCTCGGTTAATTTCAAGTGAACGGGATGCCCCGCCCGTCCGTGCGACACTCTCGTATCCAGGCGGGGCACCCAGGACGCAGCAGCCGGTGGGCTGCGCATCGCTATCGACAAGCTACCACCAGACCGCGCGTTGGGAAGCGCCGCCCGTCTCGCATACCACTCGCCTTGGCGCGTCTCGGCTCTCAAAATCGACGAACGCACTATTGATAATAGTTATCATAAACATTAGCGGGGGCGCATAACGAAAAGGGTTCGCATGACACACCGCCTTGGCATTGCCTTACTGCTTGGTTCCGCAACGTTGGCTACGCCAAGTTTCGCGCAGACCGACCCGGTCGCTGGTCCCGCGACGCGCGATGAAACCGGTGCCGGCGTCATCGTGGTGACCGGTCTGCATGCCCGGGGCCAAGCGTCGTCCGGGACGAAGACGGACACGCCGCTTGCCGAGACGCCGCAGTCGATCACGGTCATCACGGCGGACGATATCGCCGGACGCAGCCTTCAGAACCTGAACCAGGCGCTGCGCTTCGTTGCCGGCGTGACGCCGGAAACGCGCGGATCGAGTGGCGAAGTCTATGACCAGTTCAAGCTGCGCGGGTTCGACGCGCCGGTCTATCTCGACGGCCTGAAGCAGTTCGGCAGCGCCTCCGGCTATGCGGTGCCGCAGGTCGACGTCTCGCGGTTGGATCGAATCGAGGTCATCAAGGGCCCTGCGTCGGTTCTTTACGGCCAGTCCAGCCCAGGCGGTCTCGTCGCGGAGTCGAGCAAATTGCCGCTCGATCAGGCCCTGTATGGTGCGATCAGCGGCACGTACGGCAACTATGACCTCTACCGTGTCGATGCCGATATCGGCGGGCGCGCGGGTGAAGGCGTCCTGTGGCGCATCAACGGCAGCGCGAACGGCGCCGATACGCAGCAGAAGTTCGGCAAGCGCGAGCGTCAGACCGTGTCGGGCGCGGTGACAGCGGGTGCAGGAAGCTCGACCAGTTTCACGCTGCTCGGCGCCTATTCGCACGATCCGTATAATGGCGATTACGGCGTGTTCCCGGCCAGCGGCACGTTGATCGCCAACCCCAACGGCAAGCTGCCGACCAGCTTCGACGGCGGCGAGGCGGGCAACCGATTCAGTCGCGAGCAGGCCGCGCTGACGTATATCTTCCGTCACGATTTCGGCGGCGGCTGGGCGTTCCGCTCGTCGGGCCGGTATCAGTATGTGAAGTCGAACCTCGGGCTGATCTATACCGCGGGCGGCCTCGACGCGACCGACCCGACGCAGCAGACTTATAGCCGCGCCTCCTATGCGACGCGCGAACAGCTCAACAACTGGACCTTCGACAACCAGCTGACCGGCACGGTGCAGACCGGTCCGGTCAAGCATACGCTGTTGTTCGGTGTCGATCGCCAGGTCGCGCATTCGGCCGAGGTCGCCGCGTTCGGCACCGCGCCGTCGCTGAATGGTTTTGCCCCGGTCTATGGCACGGTGGTGGTACCGACCACGCCGGAAGCGATCGGCGGGCAGTTCACGATCAACGCGCGCCAGCGCCAGCAGGGCCTTTACGCGCAGGACCAGATGGTGCTCGGCGAGCTTCGCGTCGTGGTCAGTGGACGCCAGGATTGGGCGCGCGCGCAGCAGATCGGCGCTGCGGCGAAGAACGACGAGAAGTTCACCTACCGCGCCGCTGCGCTCTACACGTTGCCGTTCGGTCTGGCGCCGTATGTCAGTTATTCGACGTCGTTCGAGCAACAGGCAGGCACCGTGCTGCGTCCCGATGGCAGCTTCGGCATCGCGGATCCGTCGCTCGGCAAGCAGCTTGAAGCCGGTGCGAAGTTCACGCTGCCCGGTACGCAGATCCTGCTGTCCGGCGCGTGGTTCCGGATCGACCAGACCAACGTGCTGACCTCGACGCCGACGTTCTCGGTCTCGACCCAGACCGGGGAGGTCCGGTCGCAGGGCGTCGAGTTCGAAGGCACCGCGCCCCTGCCCTACGGTTTCAATGCGCGGGTAGCCTATAGCCGCCAGCGGGTTAAGGTCACGCAGGACCTGAACGATCCGTCGCGCGTCGGTCGTGGACTTGAAACGGTCGGGCGGGGCGGCACGACGCTCGCGCTGGATTGGACACCACCGCACGGTGGCCTCGAAGGGCTAACGATCGGTGGCGCGCTGCGTCATGTCGATCAGGTCTATGCAGGCGTCACGCCGGGCGAAACCGCTGGTCGGAACAGCCCGTCCTATACGGTGTACGACGCGCTGATCCGCTACGATCTGGCGAAGTTCGCTCCGTCGCTTCGCGGGCTGAGCTTGGCCGTCAACGGTGCCAACATCTTCGACAAGAAGTATCTGACGTCGTGCTTCGCCAACTACAACTGGTGCTGGTACGGCAACCGGCGGACGGTGCAGGCGACGATCGGCTATCGCTTCTGAGCTGACAGCGGCCTGAAGACCACGATCGGTGCCGCGGCACCGGTCGTGGTCGGCATGGCACGACGGCCGCGCGGGCCTGCGCTATGGCGAGCAGATGATGCCGATACTCTACAGCTTTCGCCGCTGCCCCTACGCGATGCGTGCGCGTCTCGCGATCGCCGCGAACGCCCGGCTCGTCGAACTGCGCGAGGTCGTCCTTCGCGACAAGCCGTCGGCCATGCTGGAAGCCTCGCCCAAGGGAACGGTGCCTGTCCTCGTCCTGCCGGACGGATCGGTGATCGACGAAAGCCTGGGCATCATGCAGTGGGCGGTTTTACGCGACACGGCGGACCGGCCAGAGGCAGCGTGGCCGAACGAGGCCGATGCGGCGCTGATCGCGTCCAATGACGGTGCCTTCAAATACCATCTGGATCGATACAAATACGCCGACCGCTACGGTGTTGACGCGAGCGCGCACCGTGACGTCGCAACCAACCTGTTGCGGGACATGGACGAGAGGCTGGCCGGTTCCGATACGCTGGGGTGCGATGGGCATAGGATGACCGACCTGGCGATCATGCCGTTCGTCAGACAGTTCGCGGAGACGGACCGGTCGTATTTCAACGGACTGCCATTCGACCGGTTGCAGAGATGGCTGGCCGGGCATCTCGCTTCGGCCCTGTTCGCGCGGGTCATGGTCAGGCCGGTCCCTTGGCAGCCGGGCGATCCCGCGATGCTGTTCCCGGTGGACGAAGATCAGGCGGCGATGGCGCAACCGGGCTAGGTTACATCATCGCCGCCGATCGATCGCAAGTCCCTACTTTGCGCCCGCCGTCAGGCCGCGGTCGTCGAGCATCGGGCCGATATCCGGATCCTTGCCGTAGAACGCCTTGAACATCGGACCGTAATCCTCGGTATGCCCCTTCGACAGGATCATGTCGCGGAAGCGCTGGCCGTTCGCGCGCGTCAGCCCGCCATGCGACATGAACCACGCATACGCGTCGTTATCGAGCATCTGAGTCCACAGATATGCGTAATACCCCGCCGCATAGCCGCCCGCCCAGATGTGCGCGAAATAGCTGGTGCGGTAGCGCGGCGGCACGTCCTTCGTGTCGAGGCCCATCGAATTGAGCGCCTTGGTCTCGAACGCGTCGACGTCCTGCGGCCCGGCCGACGCCGGCAGCGAATGCCAATCCTGGTCGAGCGTCGCCGCTGCAACCAGTTCGCCAAGCTCATAGCCTTGGTTGAACTTCGCCGCGTTCTTGATCTTCGTGACGAGCGCCTGCGGCATCACCGCGCCGGTGCGGTAATCCTTGGCATAGTTTGCGAACACCTTGGGATCGAGCGCCCAATGCTCGTTGAACTGCGACGGGAACTCGACCCAGTCGCGCGCGGTGTTGGTGCCCGAGACCAAAGGGTAGGTCTGGTTCGCGAACAGCCCGTGCAGCGCATGGCCGAATTCGTGGAACATCGTCGTCACGTCGTCGAACGTGATCAGCGCAGGCTGGCCCGGCGCGGGCTTGGTGAAGTTGCCGACGTTGTAGACGACCGGCTTGGTCTTCAGCAGCTTCGACTGGCCAACGAAGTTCGACATCCACGCGCCGCCCGCCTTGTTGTCGCGCTTCCAGTAATCGAAATACATCAGGCCGAGCTCGGAGCCGTCCTTGTCGTAGACGGTGAACACGCGGATGTCCGGCTGATAGGTCGGGATATCGCGGCGTTCCTTGAAGGTGACGCCGTAGAGCTGGTTGGCCGCGAAGAATACGCCGTCGGTCAGCACGCGGCTGATCTCGAAATACGGCTTCAGCTCGTTCTGGTCGAGGTCGTACTTGGCTTTCCGCACCTTGTCCGAATAGAAATCCCAGTCCGACGGCGCGAGCGGGAACGAAGCGCCGGTCGCGTCGATCGTCTTCTGCAACTCGGCGGCCTCGCGGCGCTGTTCCGCAGCGGTCGCGGGGACGAGCTGCGTCATGAAGCCCTTCGCCGCCGCCGGGGTCTTCGCCATCTGATCGTACAGCGAATAGGCGGCATAGTTCGGATAGCCGAGCAGCTGCGCCTTCTGCGCGCGCAACTGCGCGATCTTCTGGATCAGCGCGCGCGTATCGTTGGCGTCACCCTTCTCCGAGCGGGTCCAGCTCTTGTCGAAGAGCGCCGCACGCGTTGCACGGTCAGAAAGCGAGGCGAGCGCCGGCTGCTGCGTCGTGTTCTGGAGCGACAACACGTATTTGCCGGGCATCCCGCGCTCCTTGGCGCCTTCCGCGGCGGCGGCGATCTCCGCATCGCTCAGCCCGGCGAGCTTGGCCTTGTCGTCGACCACCAGCGCCCCCGCCTTCGTGCCGGCGAGCAGCTTCTGCTGGAAGTCGGTCGTCGCGGTCGAGATCTGCGTGTTGAGCAACCGCAGCTTGGCCTTGTCGGCATCGTTCAGCTGCGCGCCGGCATGGAGGAAATCGCTGTGATAGATCTCGAGGACCTGCTTCTGCTCGGCATCGAGCCCGAGCGAGTCCTTCTTAGCATACAGCGCCTGGACGCGCGCGAAGAGCTTGGGGTCGAGATAGATCGCGTCGCTGTGCTGCGCGAGCTTGGGTGCCTCCGCGGACCGTACCGCGTCGAGCGCGTCGTTGGTGTTCGCCTGCGACACGCCGAAGAACGCCTGGCTCGCGCGGTCGAGCGTGCGGCCCGAGCGCTCCATCGCCTCGATCGTGTTGGCGAAGGTCGACGCCGCGGAATTGTTCGCGATCGCCTTCATTTCGGTGATCTGCTCGGCCATGCCCTGCTCGAGCGCGGGCTGGTAGTCGGTGTCCTTGATCTGGTCGAAGCGCGGCGCCTGGAACGGCAGCGTGCTGGGGACGGTCAGCGGATTGACGCGTGACGATTTGGCGGGGGTTTGCGCAGATGCGGCGCTGGCGATGCAGCAGAGAAGCGCGGCGGAACGAAGCAGGCTGGAACGCGACATTGACGACTCACAATGGCAGGAGTGATGCCCCTATCATTGCCCTGCCCCAGCCCTTGTTACAATCGGTTAGCAAGCCACCGGGTTGAGCGCTTGCACTGCCGCCCGCTCGCAGGCAGTAGGCGGTCAAACCCCAGGAGTTCCGACATGGCAAATACCCTCGAAATCGATCAGGCGAGCGTCGTCGACAACGACATCCAGAAGCAGATCGAATTTTCCGGCGAGTTCGACGGCGACGAGTATGAGTTCGCGGTCAAGTACGCGGTTCTGAAGGAACTGAGCGGCGACGAACCCGAGGACGACGGCATCGAGCTGTTCAACCGGTTCAACGACGATATCGTCGACGCGTGCCTGGCCGCGATCGAGCGCAAGCCGAATGCGACGACGATCATCGTCGACGAAGACGACCTCGAATAACGAGGACGACGGAGGCGGACGACGGCTGCCTTTTTGGCGCTGCCGTCCGCTCCGATTAGCGATAGACTGGCGCGCGCTTCAGTCGTCGCTCACGAACCGGCGGATGCGGGTCGAGTAGCGACTGCCGACGAGGAGGGTCACGCCGAACAGCATCGATGCTCCCCATATCGTCGCGAAGGCGATGATGACGATCTTCACCATGGTCGGACTCCGACGTTGTTGTGCTGGGGCCGCTTACCCCCGACACTCCGGATGCTGCCTGAACGCGCTAGCAATCAAAGGTTCAGATTAACCTGGGTTGCCGGACTGGTCGCGGCACAGGATATAGATGTCCATGATCCAGCCATGCCGCTCGCGAAGATTGGCACGAGTCCGGATGATCCGTTCGGCGACTTCGTGCAGAGAGCCAGCGATCAGTGCCTGATGCGGCATTCCCAGATACGCACCCCACCATATCAAGATACCCGGCGCATCCAGCATCTGGAACGCGCAATCGCCGTCGAGCATGACCGCGATCGTATCGACCTCCGCAGGCCAGCCTTCTGCCCGCAAACGCCGTCCCGTGGTGATCAGAACCGGCGCGCCGACCCTATTTAACGGTATGGCATGTGCCGCGGTCAATGCCTGGAGACTGGTGATACCGGGTTCGACCGTCACCCGCATCGCCAAGCCTTCGGCGCGGAGCCGATCGGCGATCCGGAGCGTGCTGTCGTAAAGCGACGGATCGCCCCATACAAGCAACGCGAGGCGACCGCCGTTCGGCAAGTGGTGCGCGATCTCGTCCCGCCAAGCGAGCGCGATCGCGTCGTGCCATTGGTCGACGGCGCTGAGATAGGGCGCGGACGTGTCGCGGTCCGGCAGGTCGAACTCGATGACGCGGGTGGTGCCGGTCAACACGTCTGCGCAGATGGTGCGGCGGAGGTCGATCAGATCGGACTTCGCATCCCCCTTGCGCGGCAGGAGGATCACGTCGGCGGCGTTCATCGCAGCGATCGCGGCGCGCGTAAGGTGATCGGGGTTGCCGGTGCCGATGCCGATCAGGTGGAGATCGATCATTCGCTGTTGGTCTCCGGGTCCATGAGCGGCCCGTAGAGGATCAACGCGGGTTTGCCGGAGAAGCCTGCCTGCAACTGCGCCGCGAGTTTGGCGATCGTCGAGCGGGTCAGGGACTGGTCGGGGTGGCCGACATTCTCGGCGATCAGCGCCGGCGTATCCGCGGAAAGCCCGTGCTCGATCAGCGATGCGGCCAGCGCTGGAAAAGTGCGCTTCGGCATGAAGACCACCGTCGTCGCTTCGGGATCGGCGAGCGCGGCCATGTTGCGCTGTTCCGGCAGGTCGCCGGTCACGTCGTGGCCGGTGACGAACTGGACCCGGCGCGCGCTGAGCCGGCGCGTGAGCGGAATTTGCGCTGCTGCCGCGGCGGCGCTGGCGGCACTGATGCCGGGGATGATTTCGAACGGTATGCCGGCTGCCCTGAGCGCGGCGATCTCCTCCTCGAGACGGCCGAACATGCCCGCGTCGCCGGATTTCAGGCGGACGACGCGGATGCCGGTCTGGGCGTATTCGACCAGCAGTTGCGAAACGTGCGCTTGGCTCGGCGATGGACGACCGGCGCGTTTCCCGACCGCGACCAGGTCGGCGCCGGCGCGCGCGTGGCCGAGCACTGTCGAGGACAGGTCGTCGAACAGCACCGCGTCCGCTAGCTGCAACCGCGAAACCGCCTTCAGGGTCAGCAATTCGGGATCGCCGGGCCCGGAGCCGACAAACGAGACGAAACCGGTCATGGATTTGCGGCGATCATGTGGAAGAAACTGCCCGATACGTGGCCGCGATAGGAGCCGGTTTCGGGGACGGCATTGCCTTCGGCGTCGGTGACGTGCGCAAGCGGCGCATCCGGCTGATCGAGGATCGTAGAGTAGTGGAATTCATGGCCGGTGAGGCCCGCGCCAGCCCCGCCGCCGCCCATCGGCGAGAGCAAGGTCGCATGGCGATAACCCAGATGCATCTTCCGCTGGGCGTAGCTGGTGACCAGCCCGAGCAACCCTGCCATCCGGTGGCGAACGCCGTCCGCGTCGATCAGCGCCTCGCCGAGCGCCATGTAGCCGCCGCACTCACCGTGGACCGGACGGGTCTTCGCAAAGTCGGTCAGGCTTGCGTGGAACCGGCGCGCCTCGGCGAGCTTGCCAGCGTGGAGTTCGGGATACCCGCCCGGGAGCCAGACGAGGTCTGCGTCCGCCGACGGGGCCTCGTCGGCGAGCGGGGAGAAGGGCAGGATTTCAGCGCCGGCTCGTCGCCAGCCTTCGAGCACGTGCGCGTAGGTGAACGAGAAGGCGGCGTCCTGGGCGAGCGCGATGCGCTGTGCCGGAGGGCGTATCCAGCTCGGCGCGCTTGCCGGGCTGGTACTGGCGGCCGCCGCGTCGCGGAGCGCAGGGATGTCGACATGCGCGCGCAGGAAGCCGGCATATTCGGCGATTCGCGCGTCGAGATCGGGATGCTCGACCGCCTGCACCAGTCCGAGATGGCGCTCGGGTAGCTTCAGGTCGCCGCGCCGGGGCAATGCGCCGAACACCCGGATTCCGACCGCGTCCATGCCGCTGCGCGCGAGGCGTTCGTGGCGGGGGCTGGCGACGCGGTTGAGGATCACGCCGGCAATCCGCACGCTGGGATCGTAGCGGCTGAAGCCGAGCGCGGTGGCTGCGGCGGACTGCGCTTGTCCCGAGACGTCGATCACCAGGACGACCGGCCAGCCCATCCGGCGGGCGATGTCGGCGCTGGCACCATTGCCGGCCGTGCCCGGCTTCGCAACGCCGTCGAACAGGCCCATCGAGCCTTCCGCGAGAGCGAAGTCCGCGTCGTCGGCTTTCGCGGCCAAGGTCGCGAGCATCGCCGAGGGCATCGACCAGCTGTCGAGGTTGAACGACGCGCGGCCGCTGGCGGCGCGGTGGAAGGCGGGATCGATATAGTCGGGGCCGCTCTTGAACGGCTGCACCACAAGGCCATCGTCGCGGAGCGCGCTGAGAAGCCCGAGCATTACGGTGGTCTTGCCGGTGCCCGATGCTGGCGCGGCGATCATCAGGCCGGGGGTCATGCCTCGCCCCTTACGAACTTCGAGTCCGCCGACTGCGGGCGGAAGCGGCGGTCATAGCCTTGCGCGTAAAGGCTGCTCTCGGCAAAATCCAGGGCAGCGAGCGCCTGGCTGACGAGGATCAGCGCGGTGCGATCGGGTTTGCCCGCTACCCCATCGGCGATCGTCGCGAGCGTGGCGCGCGCCATCTGCTGGTCGGGCCAGCTCGCGCGCCAGACGATCGCGACCGGGCAGTCGGCGCCGTATGCGGGCGTAAGGTCCGCGATTACCGCCGCGAGATTGTGGACCGACAGATGGATCGCGAGCGTCGCGCCGGTCGCGGCGAAGGCGGTCAGTGTCTCGGCAGGCGGCATCGTGCTGGCGCGACCCGGCGTACGGGTCAGCACCACCGACTGCGTGAGTTCGGGGAGCGTCAGTTCGACCTCCAGCGCGGCGGCGGCAGCGGCGAAGGCGGGCACGCCTGGGGTGATCGTGAACGGAATGCCGCACGCGCGGAGTCGCCGGAGCTGTTCGCCCATCGTCGACCAGATCGACAGGTCGCCGGAGTGGAGACGCGCGACGTCCCGGCCGGCATCGTGCGCCGTCTGGATCTCGGCAATGATTTCGTCGAGCGACAAGGGCGCTGTGTTGACGATGCGTGCGCCCGGCGGACAGTGATCGAGCATCGCCGCGGGGATCAGCGAGCCGGCGTAGAGGCATACCGGCGATCCGGCGATCCGGTCGCGGCCGCGGAGCGTGAGGAGGTCGGGCGCGCCGGGGCCGGCGCCGATGAAATGGACGGTCATGCGGCGGGTCCTTGAGTGCCCGACCGAGCGATGGCGCAGGTCGCCATCCGGTCGGGGGAGATGTGGCGAAGTGAGAGCAACCGCGCGCCGGGGCCTGCGGCGGCGAGTGCGCAGGCTTCGGCGACGCTGCCGGTCTGGCGGGCTTCGAGGCTGGCGGTCGACTGCGTTGGGGTCTGTACCGAGCGTAAGGCGTCGGGGAGGATGGCTACCAGTGGTACGTTGATCGCCTCGGCAAGACGCTCGACTAGCGCCGCCTTGCCCTGTGGCGTGGCGAGCAGCGTGACACGCGGCTGGCCGTGCTGTGCGCTGGCGAGCGCCTCTTGAAGAGCGGACAACGTGGCCTCCGCGCGAAAACCGAAGCCGGCGACGATCACAGCGTCACGCTCCACTGCACGACCGGATAGCTCGCGCGCCAGCCGCGTCGCGTGCCCAGCGGGGCGGCGTCGGACAGTTCGATCCGCAGCAGGCTGCCCCCTCTCAGACCGTGCCAATGCGCCAACAGCGCTTCGGACTCGAGCGTGACGGCGTTCGCGACTAGGCGCGTTCCCGCTGGCAGTCTTGCCCATAGTGCGTCGAGCAATGCTTTGGACAGGCCTCCGCCGATGAAGACCGCATCCGGCATGTCTTGACCTTCGAGCGCGTCGGGTGCGCGGCCTTCAACGACACGGAGCCGGTCGACACCCAAGGCCGCGGCGTTGCTGGCGGCTCGGGCGGCACGGACGGAGTCCGTTTCGAACGCGGTGGCTTGTGTCGACGGGTGGGCAAGCAACCATTCGATGCCGATCGAGCCGGATCCCGCGCCGATATCCCATAGCGTTTCGCCGGGGTTTGGTGCCAGGGTGGACAGCGTCAGCGCGCGGATCGGGCGTTTGGTAAGCTGGCCGTCATGCTCGAACCACGCGTCCGGCAGGCCGGACGCATGTGGCAGGACCGTGCCTTCACCGGCGAAGACCATCCCGACCGCGACGGGATGCGCGATGTCGTCATAGTCGAGGTCAGCCGCTGCGGTGTCGCGCATGCGCTCGCGCGGGCCGCCGAGAGCTTCGAGAATGTGCAAGCGCGAGTCCCCGAAACCCAGATCGCACAGATATCGGGCCAAGGCGGCAACCGCCGTGCCGTCGCGGACGAGCGCGATCGCGCGGCGGTCCGGGGCGATATGCCGACGCAAGCGGGAGAAGGACGCGGCGTGAAGGCCAAGACAGGCCGTGGTCTCGATCGGCCACCCGAGGCGGGAGGCGGCAAGGCCGAACGTGGAGGCTGCGGGGTGCGCCAGCCACTCGCCGGATGCGAGGTGGCGGGTCACGGACGTTCCCGCCCCGAACCAGAACGGGTCGCCGGACACGAGCATCACGACGCGCTTGCCGCGGTGAAACAGCAAGCGCGCTATCCCGTCGTCGAACGGGACTGGCCATGGTTCGACCGCGCCCTTAACGTCGCCGAGCAGTGCGAGATGGCGAGTGGCACCGGTCACCAGGTCAGCTTGCGCCAATGCGGATTTTGCCGATGCGGACAGGCCATCTGCGCCGTCTTCGCCAAGGCCGATGATCGTTAGCCAGGGAGCGTCAGCCATGTCGAACATCCTGGTGCTGGGCGGCACGACCGAGGCGAGTGCGCTGGTCGCGACCTTGGCCCCGCTGCTGGCCGAGCGCGGCGACGTTGCGGTGCTGAGCTATGCCGGACGTGTCGCCACCCCGAAAGCGCAGCCGATCCCGGTGCGCGTCGGGGGCTTCGGCGGCGTCGACGGTCTGGTCGAGTATCTGGGCGCGCACAACGTGACGCATCTGGTCGACGCTACGCACCCCTTCGCGGCGCGGATGAGCGCGAACGCTGTCGTCGCAGCAGAGCGCGCGGGCGTCGCGCATATTGCGCTGACGCGACCGGCCTGGGTGCCGATTGCTGGCGATCGGTGGACGCACGTGGCGGATATCGACGGTGCCGTCGCGGCCTTGGCCGGGCCACCGCGGCGCGTGATGCTGGCGCTGGGGCGGATGCATGTCGACGCGTTCGCAGTGCAGCCTCAGCACGATTATCTGCTGCGGTTCGTCGACGTGCCCGACCGACCGCCGGCGTTGCCGCATCATCATCTGGTGGTCGATCGCGGGCCTTTCGATGTCCAGGGCGACCGGCGGTTGATGGAAGCGCATGCGATCGAGATCGTGGTCTGCAAGAACGCCGGCGGTACGGGGGCATCGGCAAAACTGGATGCGGCGCGCGCGCTCGGATTGCCGGTCATCATGATCGATCGGCCGGCCCTGCCCGCAAGACGCGAGGTCCATGCGGTTGCGGATGTCTTGCGCTGGCACGATCATCGTGCCGACCGCGGCGTGTAGAGGATCGGCCCTGCCGGGCGCTCTATGATGCGCGTAAGGCTGGAACCGATGATGATCATCGTCCGCATGTCGGCCATGTCCGCGCGGGCTTCCGGCAACGGGACGATGTGGAGCGCTTCCCCAGGCGTCGAGACGGCGCGGGCGAACAGAACCGGTCGATCGTCCTGGCAAGTCTCGCGCAGGATTTCGAAGATGCGGATCAATCCGTCGGGACGTGCTTTCGACCGCGGATTGTAGAAGGCGATCGCGAAGTCGGCTTCGGCCGCCAGACGCACGCGGCGTTCGATCAAATCCCAGGGTTTCAGATTGTCCGACAGGTTGATAGCGCAAAAATCGTGGCCGAGCGGCGCGCCCGCACGCGCGCTTGCGGCGAGCATCGCGGTGATGCCGGGAAGCACGCGGATATCGAGGTCGCGCCATTCCGGCGGGCCGGCTTCGAGTGCCTCGAATACCGCCGCAGCCATCGCGAACACGCCGGGGTCGCCGGACGAGACTATCACGACGTGGTGGCCTCGGGTCGCGAGTTCGAGCGCATGGGTAGCGCGGTCGAGTTCGACGCGGTTGTCGGTAGGGTGGAGCGTCAGGCCTTCGCGAGCAGCGACGCGCGCGACGTAGGGGATGTAGCCGATGACGTCGGTCGCCTGTGCAAGCACGGCGGTGACTTCGGGGGTCACTAGCGCTTCGTTGCCCGGCCCGAGCCCGGCAATGGCGAGCCAGCCGGTCACGGTCGCCTCCCCTGCCCGTGGATCAGAAGGATCGAGAAATAGGGCGTGATCGCCTCCGCGTCGCATAGCCGCGTCACACGCTGGTCCGCCATTGCTGCATATTCGACCAGCCACGCTTCGCCCTCACGACCGGCGGCGGCGACGGCGCGGCGAAGCTTGTCGAGATGGCGGCCAATCTTCATCACCACCAGTGCGTCCGTGTCGCGGATCCGGCGCACGAGGTCTTCTTCGGGCAGCGTGCCCATGAGGACCGTCAGCACGTCGTCGCCCCAGGTGATCGGCGCGCCGCTTGCGGTCCACGCGCCCGACATGCCGGTGATGCCAGGCACGACCTGCACGGACGCGATCGGCTGGAGCCGCGTGTAGAGGTGCATGAACGAGCCGTAGAAGAACGGATCGCCTTCGCAGAGCACGACGATGTCCTCGCCGGCGCGGGTAAGTGCTGCGAGGTGGTCGATACAGGTGGCGTAGAACGTCGAGAGCTGGTCGTTGTAGCGGGGGTCCGAGACCGGGATTTCGGTGGTGACGGGGTATTCCATGGGGAATTCGATCACGTCGGCGCGGAGCATGCCGTCGACGATCTTCCGGGCTTGGCCTGGACGACCGGCTTTGCGGAAATAAGCGATGTGGCGTGCGCCGCGGACGAGGCGGTCCGAGCGGACGCTCATCAGGTCCTGTGCGCCCGGGCCCAAACCGACGCCGTGGATCATGCCGGGCGTCACTCGGTGCCGCTCGCGAGTGCGTTGATCGCGGCAACGGTGATCGCGCTGCCGCCCATCCGGCCCTCGACGACGACGCAAGGCACGGGCCGGTCGGCCCACAGCGCCGCCTTCGATTCCACCGCGCCGACGAAGCCGACCGGGCAGCCGATGATCGCCGCCGGACGCGGGCAATCCGGGTCTTCGAGCATGTTGAGCAGATGGAACAGCGCGGTCGGCGCATTGCCGATCGCGACGACGGCGCCGGCGAGATGGGGGCGCCAGAGCTCGAGTGCCGCCGCCGATCGAGTGTTGCCCATCGTACGCGCGAGCTCGGGCGTTTCGGAAGCGTGGAGCGTGCAGACGATCCGGTTGTCGGCAGGCAATCTGGCCTTCGTAATGCCTTCGGTGACCATGCGGGCGTCGCACAGGATCGGCGCGCCGGCTTGCAATGCACGGCGGGCTTCGACCGCGAATGTGGGTGTGAAGCGGATGTGTCCAGCGAGGCCGACCAGCCCCGCCGCGTGGATCATGCGGACGGCGACGGGCTCTTCCTCGGCCGAAAACCGGGTTAGATCGGCCTCGGCGCGGATCATCGCGAAGGAATGACGGTAGATCGCGGCGCCGTCGGTTTCGTAGGCGTACGGCATTCAGGTGGCTCCGAATTGAGCGAGGATCTGCGCGGCGTCGAGGCCGGTGCGGTAGGGCGGTGCGCCGGGGCGAGCGTCGAAGGCGAGATCGTAACGGCCTTCGCGACCGGTCAGCGTTACGTCGGCGGGGGCGGCGCGCGCGCATCCCTTGGCGCAACCGGAGACGTGGAGACGGCCGGTAATATGAGGGGCCAGGCGGCGGGCGAGCGCGCGGGTCTCAACGCTGCCTTGCGGGCAGGCGGGCGCGCCGACGCAGGCATCCGTGCGGAGTAACGGCGAAGAAGGATCGGTGATGAAGTCGGCGGAGTCTGACGCGGACACGAGCTGCACGCCTGCCTCGCAGATCATGATATGCCGTGGCGCAAGGCGGATCGCTTCGATGGCGATTTCGGCTTCCACGAGTCGCGTCAGCGCGGTCGCCGAGACACGGCCAAATGGCAGGCTGAGCGCGACGCCGAGCGGATGCGGGCCGGGTTGGACATGGGGTACGAATGCTGCCGGCGGTGTTGTTGCGGCCGCCCAGTCAGGGAGAGGCGCGTCGTGTCGTGCCATGCGGCCGCTGACGGTGCCGCCGCTTTCGACGAACCAGCGGGCGAGCCCGATGAGGCGGTCGACCTCGGTGCTGGGCGATAACGGCGTGCCGAGCTTGCGGCCGTCTGCGCGGAGGATCAGTCGACCGGGTGCGGCGCGTTCGATGCGGAAGTCGGCGGGAGCGTCCTGCAGCTGCGGTGCAACGCCAGCGTCGATGGCGAAGCCGACCTTGCCGGGAAGGTCGGGCAGTTCGGACAGGCGTGCGCGCAACTCTTCGGTGATGCGGTGGGTGTCGTCCCCTGCCTGCCACTCCGGCGCGACGAGGATGTTGGCGCGGGCTTCCCTGGTCGGATCGGGATCGATGAGGCCGAAGTCGAGCAAGGTGTCGATCAGCGTGCGCCAGCTGCCCTCGCGGACGCCGCGGATCTGGAGATTGGCGCGGCTGGTGACGTCGATCCGGCCGCTGCCGAGTCGTGTCGCCGCGTCGCACAGGCCGAGCACCTGAGCGCGCGTGAGGCGACCGAGCGGGGGACGGACGCGCACCAACAGGCCGTCGCCGGCCATCATCGGGCGCCACGCGTCGGGGCACCAGCCCTTGACGACGAACGTGCTCATGCCGGCAGGTCCAGCTGCGCGAGGATGGAGTTGCGGCGGGTTGGCCATAGGTCGGCGGCGTGGAGCGCGGCGAAGCGGGTTTGCATCGCAGCGAGCGCGCCAGGGTTCGCTCTGGCAAGGAATGCACCGACGTCGTCGCGGCCCAATGTGGCATCGTAATAAAGGTCGATCAGTTCGGGGCGGACCGCGCCGGCAAGGTGCGCGAAGGCACCGAGGTGATCGAGCGTGGCGGCGATCTCCGCGCCCCCGCGGAAGCCATGGCGCATCATGCCGTCGACCCAGGCCGGGTTTGCCGCCCGAGCGTGGACGACCCGCGCGATCTCTTCCCGAAGCGTGCGGGCCTTGGCCTGGTCCTGGTTGCGCGCATCGAGGTGATACAGCGTGGCGTTTCCTCCAGCGACCGATTGCGCGGCGGCAAAGCCCGCCTCGTGGGCGGCGTAGTCGGCGGCGAGGAGGAGGTCGGTCTCGGGGAGGTCCTGCACGTGGACGAAGGCGTCGGCCGCGGCGACGCGGTTGCGGATGCCGGTGGGGTCGAAGCTGTCGGTGCCGTCATCGAGCGCGTGGCTGGAGGCGGAGAGCCATGCCGTGCCGGCGGTCAGGCGTGCTGCCGGCGTGTAGGTTTCGGCGGCGTCGCCCATGCTCAGGCCGTAGCGGCCGGGTTCGGGACCGTAGACGCGAGGGGTCGGCGTCTGGCCGGCGAACGGGTTCCAGTCCGCCGGTTCGTCGCGTGCGGCCAGCGCTCGGACGGCCTGGCCGAACATCGTGCAGAGCGTCGGAAAGGCATCGCGGAACAGGCCGGAAACACGGAGCGTGACGTCGATGCGGGGGCGATCGAAGTTGGCGAGCGGGAGGATCTCGACGCCCGTGACGCGGTCGGACTGCATGTCCCAGACGGGTTCCGCGCCGAGCAGGTGGAGCGCCATGGCGAATTCCTCACCCGCGGTCCGCATCGTGGCGGAGGCCCAGAGATCGACGACGAGGTTGCGGGGGTAGTCGCCATGGTCCTGCAGGTGCCGGCGGACGAGTTCGTCGGCGAGCTTTACGCCTTGGGTATGCGCGGCGCGTGACGGGACTGCGCGAGGGTCGGTGGTGTAGAGGTTGCGCCCGGTTGGGAGGACGTCGGCGCGGCCTCGCCACGGCGAGCCGGAAGGGCCGGACGCGACGCGCTTTCCCTGGAGCGCGGACATGAGTCCGATGCGTTCGGCTGCGCCGTGCTCGCCTCGACCGTAAACGTGGAGGCCGTCGCCATACTGGCTCTCCTTTACGTCGCATACGAACGTGTCGATGCGGGTAATGGCGTCCGACTGCGACTGCACGTCGTCGAGGCCCAGCGTGGCGGCGAGGCCGGTGGCAGTGGCTTCGTCGCGGATGTCGCGTTGCAGGCGGTCGCGTCGTGCGGGGTCCAAGCCGTCGGCGTTGGAGAATTCATCGAGCAGCGCTTCGAGGCGGCCGAGGCCAGTGCCGGTACGCGTGCGTTCGAGTGGTGGCGGGACGTGGCCTAGCGTGACAGCGCCGATGCGGCGTTTGGCCTGGGCCGCTTCGCCGGGGTCATTGACGATGAACGGGTAGATGACGGGCATCGCGCCGGTCAGGGCTTCGGGCCAGCAGGCGTCGGACAGCGCGACCGACTTGCCGGGGAGCCATTCGAGCGTGCCATGCGCGCCGACATGGACGAGCGCATCGGTGCCGCGCGTGCGCAGCCACAGGTAGAAGGCGACATAGGCGTGGCAGGGGCAACGCGAGAGGTCGTGATATTCCTCGGCGCGTTGCTCGGCTCGGCCGCGTTCGGGTTGGAGGGCGACAAGCGCCCCACCCTGGTCGATCGCGGTAAAGGTGAAGTCCCCAGAGGGTTCGCCCCAGCTTTCCTGGAGGTCCTTGCGGAGGGCTTCCGGCAGGTGCGCGACGGCTTTGCGGTACTCGGCGAGCGGCCAGTGTATGTACGTAGTCGCGAGGTCGCTCGCATCGGGGGTAATCGCGTAGCCGGCTTCGATGAGATCGGCGAGGATCGCCTGCGTGGAGGCGAGCGCGTCGAGACCGACGGCGTGCGCCATCTGGTACGCCTTGCCCGGGTAGGTCGAGAGGACGATCGCGACGCGGTGGTCGGCGATGGGTTTGCTCGCGAGGTTGATCCACGCTTCGACGCGTGCGGCAATGGCGGCGATGCGTGCGGGATCGGCGCGGTGTTCGCGGCGCGTGTATTCAAGGTCGCCGTCGCGGTCGGCCGCTTCCTTGAAGCTGGCGACGCCCGCGAAGAGGCGACCGTCCACCTCGGGAAGGACGACATGCATGGCCAGGTCGGCGGGCGACAGGCCTCGGGTCGCGCCCATCCAGGCTGCGCGGTCCGAGGTGGCGAGCGCGATCTGGAAAACGGGGACGTCCGCGCCGTCCAGCGGCGCGATGTCGGTCGCGCCGCGTGCGGAGAATG
Organism: Sphingomonas sp. OK281; assembly: GCF_900115295.1. Taxonomy (GTDB): domain Bacteria; phylum Pseudomonadota; class Alphaproteobacteria; order Sphingomonadales; family Sphingomonadaceae; genus Sphingomonas. The sequence goes on from NZ_FOVZ01000001.1 coordinate 889,263, forward strand.
CGGTGGCGTTGACGATCGCGGCGGGGTTTAGGGCGTTGACCCATCGCGCGAGCCAGCCGGCCGCGTCCGGGGCTTTCAGCGATGGCGCGAAGAGGCCGATGACGTCGAAGCCACGCGCGGAAAGTTCGGCGTGGAGACCTTCGATTGGGTGGAGGTCCGCGGCGGTGAGATACGAGCGGTAGAAGACGATCAGTATGCGGGGGCGTGTCGCGTTCAGGGCGAAGGCGGCGGGGCACGTCACGGCGTCGTCGGGCTGCCAGCCGCCCACGTCGGCGATCGCGTGGACGCCGGTGACGGGGCCGGCGTAACAGCCTGCCGCGAGTGCGAACTGGGCCAGCGCCGCTTGCGCCGCGACCGCGCCGCCGGTGTCGCAGAGGTGCGCCAGCCGGCGGAGCGTCGAGAGCGGGATCGTCGATGCGGCGTCGAGGCGCATGTCGGTGCGGCCGTCTGCGGCGAGGACGGCAAGCGCGATACCCTTCTCCAGCGCGAGGTTTTCGACCTGTTGCAGGCCGTAGCTCCAATAGGAGCGGCCGCCGATCAGCCGGATTAGGATACCTTTTGCGCCGGCCAGCGTCTGTTCGACATAGGTGTCGACCGACAGTGGGTGCTGAAGCGCGGTCAGGTTGGCGAGCCGGAGCGAGGGCAAGCGGCGTCCGGCGGCGTCCGCCCGTCTCCAGCCCGCGGCGAACGCGCCGAGGTCGCCGTCGGAAAAGGACAGGACAACGAGATCCGCAGGCGATTGGGCGAGGTCCTGCGGGACCGCGCTTTCCTCCAGCCCATGAGTCTCGCGGAAGACGACGTGCATCGTGGGCCTCAGCCGTCCAGCGCGGCCTTGATACGGGCCTCGTCGATCCGGTCGTGTTCCGCGATCACCACCAGCTGCGTGCGGCGTGGTTCGTTCGCGCGCCATGGGCGGTCGTATTGCGTGCGGACGCGCGCGCCGACCGCCTGGACTAGGAGGCGCATCGGCTTGCCGGTGACGGCGGCGTATCCCTTCACGCGGAGGATGTCGGCGCTGCGGGCGAGTGCCTCGATCTTCGCGGTGAGGTCGGCGGGGTCGGCGATTTCGCCCAGCTCGACGACGACGCTGTCGAAATCGTCATGCTCGTGATCGTCCTCGCCGTCGTGATGCGAGGGGCGGCTGGCGATGTCGTCCTCGGCGGCGGCGTTGAGGCCGAGGATCACGCGGGGATCGATGATGCCGTCTGTCAGATCGATCACCGGGAGCGGTTTTGCGGACTCCGCTGCGATCACCGCGCGCGCCTTGGCGACACCTTCGGGTCCGGCAAGATCGACCTTCGTCAACAGCACGAGATCGGCGCATGCGAGCTGGTCCTCGAATACCTCCGACAAGGGCGTTTCGTGATCGACGCTCGGGTCGGCGGCGCGCTGCGCGTCGAGCGCCGCCACATCTGGTGCGAAGCGACCGGCGGCGACTGCCTCGGCGTCGGCGAGCGCGATGACGCCGTCGACAGTGATGCGCGACCGGATCGCGGGCCAGTCGAACGCCTTCAGCAGCGGTTTCGGCAGCGCGAGCCCGGAAGTCTCGATGAGGATGTGATCGGGGCGCGGATCGAGTGCGAGCAGCGCCTCCACGGTCGGGATGAAGTCGTCCGCCACCGTGCAGCAGATGCAGCCGTTCGCGAGTTCGATCACGTTCTCGGCGGGGCAATCGGGGATCGCGCAGCCCTTCAGTATGTCACCGTCGATGCCGAGCGTGCCGAATTCGTTGACGACGACCGCGAGGCGGCGACCGCCGGCGTTGCGGATCAGGTGGCTGATGAGCGTGGTCTTGCCGGCTCCGAGGAAGCCGGTGACGATGGTGACGGGGACCTTCGAAAGGTCAGACATTGCTATTCTCCTCGACGTCTAAAAGCGCACGCACGCACGACCTTTCGGTCGCGCGCGTTCGTCGCTCAGACGGAGTACCGTGCCGCGACCACCCCCTGGGTCATGGCAAGAGCGACCATTGCGCTGGCAGGTCTCCTGGCTCGCGGGTCGAAGCTCGACGTACGCCTTCCCAGGTTTCCCCAGTGGCTGCCCCTCACGCGGAGGGACGTGTACATCTCGCTCACCGCTTACAGTTGCAGGGACAGCCGCGGCATTGGGAGGCGAACCTCCCGCACCGCATTCCCATTCAAGCCTCGAAAGGCACCGGCGCGATCAACGAGGATCGGTCGAACCAACCCTCTGTCGGGCGACTTAAAGGACTTTCCGCGATGCCGCCAGCTATCCGTGCGTGACTTCGATCTCGTCGAAGCGTTTCCAGCGATAGATTGCGAAGCTCAGGACCCAGCACAGGACGAACAGCCCGATGATCGCGAAGCCGAGGCCGTTGAAATTCTCGCCGAGCGCCGTTGCGACGTCCCATATGCCGCCGGTGAAGCCGAGCTTCGATCCGAGCAACGCGAGCGTCTCGATCCCGCCGATCGCGATCGCGACGATCGCGGAGATCAGGGTGATGGTGATGTTGTAATAGAGTTTGCGGATCGGCTTCACGAACGCCCATTCATAGGCGCCGAGCATGACGACGCCGTCAGCCGTGTCCACTAGCGCCATCCCGGTCGCGAACAGCACGGGAAGAACGAGGACGACGCCGATCGAGAGACCGTCCGCGGCTTGGCTGGCGGAAAGGCCGAGGATGGCGACTTCGGTGGCGGTGTCGAACCCGAGCCCGAACAGGAAGCCGAGCGGCGCCATGTGCCAACTCCGCGTCACCAGCCGGAACATCGGCTGGAACAGCCGCGCGAGCAGGCCGCGGTTGCCGAGCAGCAGGTCGAGATCCTCTTCGACGTAGGTGCCGCCGCCGCGGACATGACCGAAGGTGCGCCAGACCGAGCGGAGGATGATCAGGTTCATCGCCGCGATCGTGAACAGGAATACCGCGGAGATGATGGTGGCGATCACGCCGCCAACCTGTTTGAACGCCTCGAACTGCGACAGCGCGGTCGCGGTCAGCGCGATCGCGACGGCCGCGATCAGCACGATGCCGGAATGGCCGATCGCAAACCAGAAGCCGACCGCGATCGGACGCTGGCCGTCCTGCATTAGCTTGCGCGTCACGTTGTCGATCGCCGCAATGTGATCCGCATCGACAGCGTGCCGCAGACCAAGGCCCCATGCGAGCAGCGCGGTGCCCAGCATCAGTGGTTGGGCATGGAACAGCGAGAACGCCCAGCCCCATGCGGCGATGTTGGCTGCGACTAGCGCGGCGAACATCCAGCCGATGCGCTTGCGGGTGGATGTTCGCGTCGGTCTCTCGATCGTCAAAGTCGTCATGCAAAAACCCCGAGCGTCCGACGAGGACCGGGGCCTGCCGCGAACGGCCGGGAAGTGCGACGACCGGACGCCATGAGCGGCCGACGCACGACGCCGATGCGGCCCCCGCCACATGGTCGTCGCTCAGACGGCGTTCACCGTGCCTCGGCCACCCCCTGGACCGGGACAAGAGCGACCAGACGCCGGCAGGTCTCCTGGCTCGCGGGTCAAGGCTCGGCGCATCACCTTCCCAGGCTTTTCGCCCAGTGGCTGCCCTCGCTAAAAGGGCTCGTGCGCTTCGCTCGCCGCTTACAGTTGCAGGGACAGCCGCGGCATAGGACGGCGAACCGTCCGCACCGCATTCCCAATCAAGCCCTTCCGGGCACCGACGCGATCACGGGAAACGGCTGGAAGCCGCGTCCCGCACGATCGGTACCGCGCTTTGGCAATCGTGCCAAGTTCGGCGACGTGTCCACCGGGTCAGTTGGCCCTTGTCGATACTGGCGCTACCGTCGGTTTCCGGTATCGATCGAACCAGGCGATGATGGCCGACGCCTTCGCAGCGGATTGGGACGGCCGTGCAGCGAGGCCACCGTGGCTGGCGCCCGGCACCTTCACCAGCGCGGTCGGGACGCCCTGGATCTGAAGCGCCGCGTAGTATTGCTCGGACTCACTGACCGGCGTTCGGTAATCGTCCTCGCCGACCACGACCAGGGTCGGCGTCTTGACGTTGCCGACCAAGCTCAGCGGCGAGCGGTTCCAGTAGCTCATCGGGTCCTCCCACGGCAGCTTGGTGAACCAGTAGCGCGAGGTGAATAGCGTGGCGTCCATCGTCAGCGCCTCGCTGATCCAGTTGATCACCGGCTTCTGCGTCGCGGCCGCCTTGAACCGGTCGGTCTTGCCGACAATCCACGCGGTCAGCAGCCCCCCGCCCGATCCGCCGGTCACGAACAAATTGTCCGGATCGGCGGTGCCGTCCTTGATCGCCGCGTCGACCGAGGCGATCAGGTCATCGTAATCGGCGGCGGGATAGGTCTTGTCGATCAGGTTCGCGAATTCGGCGCCGTAGGAGGTCGAGCCGCGCGGGTTAGTCCAGAGCACTGCATAGCCGGCGGCGGCGTAGAGCTGCATGTCGGTCGCGAAGCCGGGGCCATAGGCAGCGTTCGGACCGCCGTGGATCTCGAGGATCAACGGCACGCGCTGGCCCGCGACGCGGCCCGGCGGGGTGGCGAGCCATGCGTCGATCGGGCGACCATCGGGCGCGGTCACCGCGATCTTTCGGACCTGTGCGAGCGCCTTGGATCCAATCAGCACTGCGTTGAGCGTCGTCAGGCGGCGCGGTTTGCCGCCCGCCAGCACCCAGACGTCGGCGGGCGTGCTCGCGTCACCGCCGGTGTAGGCGATCGTGCCGCCCTTCGAGACCGAGAACTCGCCGCCGGTATAGGGCCGGTCGAGTCCGCCGCCCGCGACGTTGTCGATCAGGGGCGTGACGCGGCCGTCGAGACCGATCCGCGCGACGCGGCGCTGGCCGTGGTCGTCATAGCTCGCATACAGGCTGCGGCCATCGGCGGACCACACCGCGTCCTCGATCGCGCGATCGAGCGTGGCGGTCAGCGAGCGTGGAGTGGCGGCGTCGCGGTCGCCGACATAGAGCTGCGTGTTCTCGTAGCTGCGGCGCTTGTCGTCGAAACCGAGCCAGGCGATCTTGCTGCCGTCGGGCGACACGCGCGGCTGCGCATCGGGACCGTCGCGCGTCGTCAGCGTCCGCATCGTGCCGCTCGTCGCATCGACCGCGATCACGTCGGAGTTCATTACTTGCCGGTCGGCGGCGGGCCCGCGGATCGCGGCGAAGACGATGCTGCGGCCGTCGGGCGTCCAAGACAGCGGGCCGCCATCGTCGAACTTGCCGTATGTCAGCTGCCGCGCGGCGCCGCCGTCGGCACCGACCACGAAGAGATGGTCGTAGCCCGGCTTCACATAGCCCGGCCCGTCGTTGCGGTAGTTGACGCGGTCGATGATCGTCAGCGGCTCGGCCCATTTCGCGCCCTCGGGCTTGGGCGGCTGCGTGCCGAGCTTGGTCCCCTCGCCCGCCACCGTCGCGATATAGGCGAGCTTGGTCCCGTCCGGCGACCAGGCGAGCGCCTGCGGACCGCCGGGGAAACTCGTCACGCGCGCGCTCTGGGCGCCGCCGATCCAGCGGACAAACAACTGCGATCCCTCTCCGTCGCGCGCAGCATAGGCAATCTTGGCCCCGTCGGGCGACCAGCGCGGGCTGCTGCCGTCGGTGGCGAACGGTGTCTGGCGACCGCTCGCGACGTCGATCAGCCAGAGCGAGGACTGCATTGTGTCGGTCATTACGTCGCCGGTGCGGCGGACATAGACGATCGTCTTGCCGTCCGGGCTGATCTGCGGGTCGGCCGCGATCGTCAGGCCGAACAGGTCGCTCCCGGTAAAGCTCCGCGTCGGACCGTCAGGTACCGGCGCGGTCGGCTGTTGCTGGGCAAAGGCAGGCGTCGCCGCGAGCAGAAGGAGGGCAAGGGTCAAGCGCAACGGATGGCTCCTTCGAATGAACCGCCCGACGATGACATACTCCTACGTCGAGGCAAGCGGCACGAAGATCACCGGCAGGCCGTCCTTCGGCCGCGGGATCGGAAAGACCTGCCACGCGTCGCCGCTGCCCGCCGCCGCCTCGATGCGGTAGCGCGTGAGCAGATGCGCGATCAGCAGCCGCATCTGCATCGTCGCGAAATGCAGCCCGATGCACATGTGCGCGCCGCCGCCGAACGGCACCCAGGCGAACCGGTGGCGGCCCTTCGACGCCTCGGGCGTGAACCGCAGCGGGTCGAAGCGGTCGGGATCGGGCCAATGCTCGGCCATCCGGTGCGTATAGGTGATGCCGGTGCCGACGTTCGTGCCTGCCGGAATATCATACCCGCCGAAGCTGAAATCCTTGAGCGCACGCCGCGGGATGGACGGAACCGGCGGCATCATCCGCAGCGATTCCTTGAACGCGTATTCGGTGAGGACAAGGCGATCGAGTTGCTCGGTCAGTGGCACGTCCGGGTCGAGCGACGCGACCTCCTCGCGGAGCCGCTCCTGCCAGTCCGGGTTGCGCGCGAGCAGCATGACCAAGCTGGTCGCAGACGAGGTGATCGTGTCGTGCGCGGCCATCATGAGGAAGTTCATGTGGTCAGCGATCGCCAGCGCGGTCAGCGGCGCGCCGTCGTCATCGGTCGCGCGGCAGAATTGCGAGAAGAAATCCTGCCCGTTTCCGGTACGTCGTACCGGGATTTCACGCTCGAAGAAGTCGACCAGATAGGCGCGGGCGCGGACCCCTTTGCGCATCTGCGTGCCGGGCCAGGGTTTGCGGATCGGCGAGACGCTTGCCTGCACCTCGTCGACGAACGCCTGGTTGATCCGGTCCGCCTCCGCGCCGAGCGGCACGCCGAGGAAGCTGGTCGCGGCAAGATCTAGCGTCAGTTTCTTTACCGCATCGTAGAAGCGCAGGGTCTGCCCGGCCCAGCCGGCGATCGCGGCCTGGATTCCCGCATCGAGTTCGATCGCATAATGCCGCATCGGCTCGGGCTTGAACGCCACCGACAGCGTCTTTCGGTCGGCGCGATGCTTGTCGAAATCCATCAGCATGAGGCCACGCGGGAACAGCATGTTGAGGAGCGGCCCCCAGCCCTGTTCGGACGAGAAGATCTTGTCGCGATCGAACAGCACCAGTTCGTTCGCGTCTGGACCGAGCAGGTTGACCCCGGTGCCGCCTAGGGCTCGGTTGCGATAGACGGGGCCGTACCGCGCTACCATGCCCTCCGAGAACGCGATCGGATCGGCCAGTAGTTTGAACGTGTTGCCGACGAACGGCAGGCCGTTGCTGCCCGGGATATGATCGAGCGCGCCCTTGGCCTGGCGCGGGAGCCAGTGCGGACTGGCGTTCTGCAACATGGCGTGGCTCATCGACGGATCCTCAACGACATGCCGGCTTGGCAAGCCTCGAATACCGGCATAACTAATGTTCTGCAACCGGGGCGCGGATCCTGGGGCTTTGATAGGAGAGATGCATGGACCTCGCAAACAGTGCCGCCGTGGTGACCGGCGGCGCGTCGGGCCTAGGCGCGGCGACCGCGCGCGCGCTGGCCGCCAAGGGCGCGAAGGTGGCGATCTTCGACCTCCAGGCGGACAAGGGCGAAGCGCTGGCCGCGGAGATCGGCGGCGTTTTTTGCAAGGTCGACGTCACGTCCGACGACAGCGTCGATGCGGGGTTCGCGGCGGCGCGCGCGGCGCATGGCCAGGAGCGGATCCTGGTCAATTGTGCGGGCACGGGGAATGCGGCGAAGACTGCGGGGCGATCGAAGCAGGACGGCTCGATCAAGCATTTCCCGCTCGATGCGTTCGACCGGATCATCCAGATCAACCTCGTCGGCACGTTCCGTTGTCTCGCGAAATCGGCGGCTGGGATGCTGACGTTGGAGCCGGGTGAAGACGGCGAGCGTGGGGCGATCGTTAATACCGCGAGTGCTGCGGCGGAGGATGGTCAGATGGGGCAAGCCGCCTACTCGGCGTCGAAGGCCGGCGTGGTCGGGATGACCTTGCCGATTGCGCGCGACCTGATGAGCGAGGGGATTCGGGTTAATACGATCCTGCCGGGGATCTTCGACACACCGTTGCTGGCGGCCGCGCCGCAGCAGGTGCGCGATGCGCTGGCGGCGTCGGTACCGTTTCCCAAGCGCTTGGGGCGGCCGGAGGAGTTTGCGGCGCTGGCGCTGACGATGATCGAATGCGGGTATTTCAATGGGGAGGATGTGCGGCTGGATGGCGCGATCCGGATGGCGCCGCGTTAAGATCGACCACCCCCTCCCCCTGGCCAAGTCGCTGCAAGCCGCCCCTCTCCCAGAAGGGAGAGGGGAGACGCCAATGGGGGCACGGATAAGGATGGTCCCGGTTCACAGCCCTTCTCCACCCCGGCGGAGGCCGGGGCCCAATTGGGGGACGTTGCTAACTAAGGGCTGCGCTTCGTTACTACGGCCTTTCCAATTGGGCCCCGGCCTTCGCCGGGGTGGTGCCTCGTAGCTGGGGTGATGCTTGGTAGCGGCCCTCAGGCCGCCCGCGCCAGTTGCCGCCCCTTGATCATGTCCGCGGCCTTCTCCGCGATCATGATCGTCGGCGCGTTGGTGTTGGACCCGATCAGCGTCGGCATCACCGAGGCGTCCACCACCCGCAACCCCTGAAGCCCGCGCACGGCCAAGGTCGCATCGACCACTGCCAGCGCATCGTCCGCAGCGCCCATCTTACACGTCCCGACCGGGTGGTAGATCGTCTCCGCCGTCCGCCTTACCCAGGCGTCGATCTCGTCATCGGTCCGCACGTCCTCGCCCGGCGACAATTCCCCCGCCCGGTAGGGATCGAGCGCCGCCTGCCGCGCCACATCGCGGCCGATCCCGACGCAGGCACGCATCACTCGGCGATCCTCCGCGGTCGCGAGATAGTTCGCGGCAATCGTCGGATCCGCGAACGGGTCGGCCGAGCGCAACCCGATCCGTCCGCGGCTCTCCGGCCGCAACTGGCAGAGATGCAACGTGAAGCCGTCCTCGGTCGCCTTCACCTTGCCGTGGTCCTGCATGATCGCGAGCACCGCGTGGATCTGCACGTCGGGCCGCGACAGCCCCTCGCGCGACGACACGAACGCGCCAGCCTCGAGGAACTGCTGCCGCCCCGCGCCCTTGCCACGCAACAGGTAATTGAGCCCGACGCCGATCATCCCGACACCCTTGGTCATCGCGTAGCCGGTTCGCAGCCCGCGCGATTTCCAGTTCATCACGACATCAAGATGGTCCTGCAGATTCTCGCCGACGCCGGGCAGCGCGTGCACCACGCCGACCCCCGCCGCAGTCAGCCGGTCGGGATCGCCGATTCCCGACAGCTGGAGGATATGCGGCGACTGCACCGCGCCCGCGCACAGCAACACTTCGCGCGTAGCGGTCACGCTCTCGGTCCGCCCGCCCTTGTCGAGGACGTAGTCGACGCCGACCGCACGCCCCCTCTCGATCCGGATCCGCGTTGTCCGCGCGCCCGTCACGCAAGTCAGGTTGCGCCGCGTCAGCACCGGCCGCAGATACGCCGCTGCCGTGCTCCAGCGCTTCCCATCCGCAACGGTCAGGTCGTAGCGCCCGAACCCCTCCTGGCTCGCGCCGTTGAAATCCTCGGTAACCGGATAGCCTGCCTGCCGCCCGGCCTCGACCAGCGCGTCGTAGAACGGGCTGTCGGACTCGCCGCCCGAGATCGTCAGCGGACCGCCGCCGCCATGCAAACGGCATTCACCGCGATGATGCCCTTCGAGCCGCTTGAAATAGGGCAGCACGTCGTCGAACGACCAACCGGGCAAGCCCATTTGCCGCCACTCGTCATAGTCCTGCGGATGCCCCCGCGTGTAGATCATGCCGTTGATCGACGAGCTGCCGCCCAGCCCCTTGCCGCGCGGCCACCACAGACGACGGTCGTCGAGATGCGGCTCGGGCTCGGTCGAGAAGCCCCAGTTGCTCGCATTCTTGCTCTTGATGAGTTCGCCGACGCCGGCGGGCATCCGCACCAGGACGCCATCGTTGCGGCCCCCCGCTTCGAGCAGCAGCACCGTCACCGCCGGATCCTCGGTCAGTCGCGCGGCGAGCACGCAGCCGGCCGAGCCCGCGCCGATAATTACGTAGTCATACGTCTGCATGCCCGCATCCTCTTGTTCACGCTCCGTTTTTACGGAGTCGCGTCAGTTCGCTACGCTAGCGCTCGCACAGCAAGGTCAGCAATCCCTCACGCAACACGCTACGCTCTATCCCCTCGTCTGCATGGACCTGGCTGAGACCGATCGCCAGCAGCGCATAGCCGCGAATGCCGGCTTCGACCGGCTCGAACCCATGGGCGGCCAGTTCGGCGATCAGGAACGCCATCACCTTGTCGTCATGGTCGCGGATCGCCGCCGCCGCCCGCACGTCGCTTTTCCCCCAGGCCCGCATCGCCAGCGCCAGCTGGGCCATGTCGTGATCGCGGACATGATCCGCAAACGCACGGATCCGCTCGACCGGCGAAAGATCCGACGCGGAGAGCGATACGATCAAGGGGTCGATATGCGCCTCGACGAAATACCCCGCGAGCGCCGCATGATACCCATCGAAGTCCCTGAAATGATGATAGAAGCTACCCGTCGATGCGCCCAGCGTCTGCGCCAGGCCGCGAAGTTTCAGCGCGCGCAGCCCGCCATCCTTCAACAGCTGTAGGCCAATTTCCAACCAGTCGCGCGGTGCCAGATCGCCACGCGGCACCGCCGCCTCTTCCACCAATACCCTGCTTGACAAGCCATTCCCCATAACGAATGTTACGCCGTACCGACGCCGGACGCAATCCGGCTTCAGGCACCACGACCGAACCGGCGGGTGCAACAGGAGAGCGATGTGGCCGAGGCACTGATCATCGACGCCGTCCGTACCCCACGCGGGATCGGCAAGACCGGCAAGGGCGCCCTTGCGCACATGCACCCCCAACACCTAGCCGCGACCGTCCTGAAGGCGATTGCCGAACGAAACAAGCTGGATACCGCCGATGTCGACGACATCATCTGGTCGACCTCGACGCAGCGTGGCCAGCAGAGCGGCGATCTTGGGCGGATGGCGGCGCTCGACGCAGGCTATGACGTGAAGGCGAGCGGGACGACCCTCGACCGGTTCTGTGGCGGCGGGATCACTGCGGTGAACTTCGCCGCGGCGCAGATCATGAGCGGGATGGAAGACCTCGTCATCGCCGGGGGCACCGAGATGATGTCGCTGACCACGACGATGATGCAGGACGACATGGCGGCGGGGAAGCGACCGCTCGGGATCGGCTCGGGTAACGCGAGACTTGATGCCGCACACCCGCAATCGAACCAGGGCATCTGCGCTGACGCGATTGCCAGTATCGAGGGGATCGACCGCGAGACGCTCGAAGCGCTCGGGCTCGAGAGCCAGCGCCGGGCCGCGGTGGCGATCGCCGAAGGGCGGTTCGATCGCAGCCTCGTCCCGGTCACCGACGATACCGGTGCGCTGGTGCTCGAAAAGGACGAATATCCCCGCCCCGACACCACCGCCGAAGGCCTCGCCGCGCTGCGCCCCTCGTTCACCGGGATCGCTGACATTCCGCTCGACGAGAAGGGCACGACGTACCGCAAGCAGATCAACCGCCGCTATCCCGATCTGGAGATCGCGCATGTCCATCACGCTGGCAATTCATCGGGCGTGGTCGATGGCGCCGCCGCGATTCTCCTCGCCAGCGCCGACTATGCTGCCAAGCATGGCCTCAAACCGCGCGCGCGGATCGTCGCGATGGCGAACATGGGCGACGACCCGACGCTGATGCTCAACGCCCCCGTCCCCGCCGCGCGGAAAGTGCTGGCGAAGGCCGGGCTCACGGTCGACGACATCGACCTGTGGGAGATCAACGAGGCGTTCGCGGTGGTCGCCGAGAAGTTCATCCGCGACCTGAAGCTCGACCGCGACAAGGTAAACGTCAACGGTGGCTCGATTGCGCTCGGCCATCCGATCGGTGCGACCGGCGCGATCCTGATCGGCACGATATTGGACGAGCTCGAACGCCGGGACCTCAAGCGCGGGCTCGTGACGATGTGCGCGGGCGGCGGGATGGCGCCGGCGATCATCATCGAGCGCGTCTGATGCACCCCGTCGCGCACGCACTGACGACGCCCGACAAGCCCGCCTACATCATGGCGGCGACGGGCGAGACGGTGACGTATCGCGACCTGGACGAGCGGGCGAACCGGGGCGCGCATCTGCTCCGCTCGCTCGGGCTGAAGCGCGGCGACGGCATTGCGGTGCTGATGGACAATTCGCCGAGGTATCTCGAGGTGATGTGGGCGGCCGAACGCACCGGCGTCTACTGCACCGGCCTCTCGTCGAAACTTACCGCGAGCGAGGCGGCGTACATCATCCGCGACGGCAATTGTCGCGTGCTGATCGTAAGCAAGGGCTGCGCGGAGGTTGCCGCCGCGCTGATGCCGATGCTCGATGACGTGCGCCGCTACGTCGTCGACGGCGCGATCGACGGGTACGCGTCTTACGAAGCCGCGCGCGACGCGAAGCCCGCCACGCCCATTGCCGACCCTTCCCCCGGCGGCATCCTGCTCTATTCTTCCGGCACCACCGGCAAACCCAAGGGCGTCAAGCACGCGCTGTCCGACGAGCCGTTCGGGACCAACGTCTCGCCGCTCGTGATGCTCGGCAAGGGGCTGTACGGGTTCACGCCCGAGATGGTCTATCTCTCGCCCGCGCCGCTCTATCACGCCGCGCCCTTGCGTTGGTCGATGGCGGTGCACCAGGTCGGCGGCACCGTCGTCGTGATGGAGCATTTCGACCCCGAGGCCGCGCTCGCCGCGATCGAGAGGTTCCACGTCACGCACGCGCAATGGGTGCCTACGCACTTCATCCGCCTGCTGAAACTCCCGCCCGAAGTCCGCGCCCGTTACGACGTGTCGTCGCTGAAGGCAGTCTGGCACGCCGCCGCCCCCTGCCCGCTGCCGGTCAAGCAGGCGATGATCGACTGGTGGGGCCCGATCATCGGCGAATATTACGCCGGTACCGAAGGCAACGGGTTCTGCGCGATCTCCAGCGCGGAATGGCTGACGCACAAGGGCTCGGTTGGCCGCAACCTGACCGCGCAGACGATGATCTGCGACGAGGCTGGCAACGCATTGCCCCCGCGCGCGGAGGGCGACGTGTATTTCGCGGGCGGCGGTGCGTTCGAATATCACAACGATCCGGCCAAGACCGCGGAGGCCGCCAACGCGCATGGCTGGACGACGCTCGGCGATGTCGGCTGGCTCGATGAGGAGGGCTACCTCTACCTCACCGACCGCAAGAGCTTCATGATCATTTCGGGCGGCGTGAACATCTATCCCGCCGAGATCGAGAACCTCCTCGTTACGCATCCGAAAGTCGCCGACGTCGCGGTGATCGGCGCGCCTGACGACGAGATGGGCGAACAGGTGGTGGCGATAATCTGCCCCGCCGACCCCACCGAAGACCGCGCGCAGCTCGCGGCCGAACTCAGCGCGTTCGCCCGCGCTAACCTCAGCCACGTCAAGGCGCCGCGCCGGATCGACTTTCGCGACACGCTGCCGCGGCACGAGACGGGCAAGCTCTACAAGCGCCTGCTCCGCGACGAATATTGGGCGCAAGCCAAGGAGTCCGCATGAACTTCGATTATTCCGACGACCAGAAATTCCTCAAGGACGAAGCGCGCAAGTTCCTCGGCGCGCATTGCGGCAGCGACCGGGTCCGCGCCGTGCTAGACGACTCCGCCAAAGTGTATGACGCGGACCTGTGGAAAGCGGTCGGCGCACAGGGCTGGCTCGGCGCTGCGATCCCCGAGGAGTTCGGCGGACTAGGCCTCGGCCATATCGAACTCTGCGCGATCGCCGAGGAACTTGGCCGCGCCTGCGCACCGATCCCGTTCGCCTCGACCGTCTATTTCGCCGCAGAAGCGCTGATGCTCTACGGCACCGACACTCAGAAGGTCAGGTGGCTGCCGAGGATTGCGGCGGGCGACGTGATCGGCGCATTCGCCACCTCGGAGGGCGCCGGCCCGGTCACCGCACGCTCGATCCGCACCACCGTTTCCGGCGGCAAGCTCACCGGCGAGAAGATCCCCGTCACCGATGGCGACGTCGCCGACCTGATCGTCGTCCTAGCCCGCGACGGCCTCTACCTCATCGAAAAGGGCGTTGGCGTTACTGCGGAAGTCCTCGAAACGCTCGACCCGACGCGGAGCGCCGCCCGCCTCACCTTCACCGACGCCCCTTGCGAGAAGCTCGGCACCGACGACGGCATTACCGCGATGCAGGCAGTGTTCGACCGTGCCGCCGTACTCCTAGCCTTCGAGCAGCTCGGCGGCGCGGATCGCTGTCTCGACATGGCGAAGGGCTACGCGCTCGATCGGTATGCCTTCGGCCGGCAGATCGGCGGCTATCAGGCGATCAAGCACAAGCTCGCCGACATGTACGTGAAGAACGAACTCGCGCGCTCCAATGCCTATTACGGCGCGTGGGCGCTGAACGCGGGCGCTGCGGAATTGCCGCTCGCCGCCGCCACCGCGCGCGTCGCCGCGTCCGACGCATACTGGTTCGCGTCGAAGGAGAACATCCAGACGCATGGCGGGATGGGCTTCACCTGGGAGTCCGACTGCCACCTCTATTACCGCCGCTCGCGCCAGCTCGCGCTCGTCGCCGGCAGCCCCGCCGCCTGGCGCGAACGCCTCGTCGGTCAACTCGAAATGCGCAACGCCGCCTAGCCGGGCCGCCTGATCGGAGTAGCACATGGACTTCAAGGACAGCGACGCCGAAGCCACCTACCGCGCCGCCGCGCGCGACTGGCTCGACGCAAATATCGCCGAGCATGACGCGGGCAATTACCCCGACGACATGGCCAAGGCGAAGGCATGGCAGGCGCGCAAAGCGGCCGGCGGCTATGCGTGCATCACCTGGCCGCAGGAATGGGGGGGCGGCGGTGGCACCCCGATCGAAAGCGTCATCTTCGGGCAGGAAGAGGCGAAGCACGCGGTCGACGGCAGCTATTTCACAATCGGCCTCGGCATGTGCGTGCCGACCGTGATGGCCTATGCCGACGACGCGACCAAGCACCGCTTCGTCGGCCCCGCGGTGCGCGGCGACGAAATCTGGTCGCAGCTCTTCTCCGAACCCGCCGGCGGCTCCGACGTCGCCGCGATCCGGACGCGTGCGGTGCGCGCCAAAAATGCGGACGGCAGCGACGAGTGGGTGATCAACGGCCAGAAGGTCTGGACCTCGGGCGCACATTACAGCGACTATGGCATCGTCCTGGTCCGCACGAATCCCGACGTGCCGAAGCACCAGGGCCTGACGATGTTCTGGCTCGACCTGAAGGCGCCGGGGATCGAGATCCGCCCGATCCACCAGATGTCCGGTGGGTCGAGCTTCAACGAAGTGTGGTTCAACGACGTCCGGATATCCGATGCGCAACGCCTCGGCCCAGTCGACGGCGGCTGGAAGGTCGCGCTGTTCACGCTGATGAACGAGCGTCTCGCGATCGGCACGAGTGGCGGCGTCGGGCCCGAGGACATCCTCGCCTTCGCCGCGCAGGCCAATGGCGCGGACGGCCCGCTGCTGAAGGACACCGCGTTCCGCCAGACGCTTGCCGACTGGTGGGTGCAATCGGAGGGCCTGCGCAACACCCGGATGCGGACGATCACCGCGCTGTCGAAGGGCCAGGTGCCGGGGCCCGAAAGCTCGATCGGCAAGATCGTCGCCGCCAACCAGTTGCAGGCGATCGGCAACACCGCAGTCGAGGCGGGCGATCAGTACGGCATCATATCCGACCCCGCGCTCACCCCGCTTAAAGGCGCCTTCCACGCCGCGACGATGTGGGCGCCCGGCCTGCGCATCGCCGGTGGCACCGACGAGATCCTCAAGAACATCATAGCCGAACGCGTGCTCGGCCTCCCTGGTGAAATTCGCGTCGACAAGGATCAGGCGTTCCGGGATTTGCCTGTCGGCGCGTGAGTCTAGCACCTGTCGCGAGAGCGTGTAGGTTGACGCCGGTATCAGGCCGTACCGGGCGAACACAGCCGGGGTGAATGGGAGAAAGCGATGTTGCTCTTGCTGGCTTTCGTAACGACAGCGGCCGTTCCACCCGCGGACGAGCGTGCCTTGCGGTTGATCAAAGTATACGACGATATCTGTCTTAACCGCTTTCTGGATGACAAGGCAGTCGAGGCGATGATGGTCGCACGAGGTGCGCGAGAACTGTCCCAATCCGACGTGAAGGTGACGATGCTGGATGATCCTGCACGTGCGTGGGACCTGAACGATAAGGGTGCGACGTTATGGATCGAGTATCCGCCCTTCCATGCCTGCTCCGTCCGTTGGAGCGCGCCGGATATCGGCAACTTGGATGCCTATCGGGCCATCGCGAAAACCTATGAAAACGCAATCGGCGGGTTCGTCCCGATCAAACCTTGGGACGATGATCAGGGCGACATTCACATTCACGCCGTCGGCGAGACGCGCACGCTGCCGGACAGGACGAGCGAGTCCTTGTTCTTCTTCGAGCAAAGGATCACCGATCCGAAACGACGGGCAGCGGGAGAAACCGGCTTCTCGCTCAGGTTCGTCCACCAATATGCGCCGCCCGAACCTCCGGCAGTGAACTGACAACCTGACCTATTCGAGCCTGTAGCTCTCGAGGACACCTAAATGACGCATATGCAGACCATCCTCGCCGACCAGCGCGAAGCGTTCATGGCGGATCTCCCCGTTTCCAAGGCCGTCCGTCTAGACCGCCTAAAGCGCGCCGCGGCGATGGTGCGGGATAACGCTGTGCAGTTCTGTGACGCGGTGTCGGAGGATTTCGGGCATCGTAGCCGCGAGCAGACGATGATCACCGATATCGGTGCCTCGCTCGCACCGATCGCGCATGCCGCCAAGCACCTCGACCGCTGGATGAAACGCGAGCGGCGCGCGGTCCAGTTCCCGCTGGGGCTGCTCGGCGCAAAGGCTTGGGTCGAGTATCAACCCAAGGGTGTCATCGGCATCATCGCGCCGTGGAATTTCCCGGTTAACCTGTTGATGGCGCCGCTCGCGGGGGTGCTCGCGGCGGGCAATCGCGCGATGGCGAAGACGAGTGAGTACACGCCTGCCACGGCCGCGCTGTTCGAAGCGCTCGTACCGAAATACTTCGCGCAGGACGAACTCGCGATCGTCACCGGCGGTGCGGATGTCGGGAAGGACTTCGCCGCGCTCCCGTTCGACCACCTGATCTTCACCGGTGCAACCGCGATCGGCCGTCACATCCTCCACGCCGCCGCCGACAACCTTACGCCCGTCACGCTCGAACTCGGCGGCAAATCACCCGTGATCCTCGGCGCATCGGCGGACATCGCGCGCGCGACCGAACGCGTGACGCTCGGCAAGATGATGAATGCCGGGCAGATCTGCCTCGCGCCCGACTATCTCCTCGTTCCGTCGGCAGATGAAGCCGAGGTCGTTGACGGCATCAGGGCGGCGGCGAGCGCCATGTATCCGACGTTGCTCGCGAACCCCGATTATACGTCGGTGGTCAACGATCGCCATCACCAGCGCCTCACCGACTGGATTGCCGATGCGAAAGCAAAAGGCGCAACCGTCGAGGTCGTGAACCCGGCGAACGAGGATTTTGGCGCCGCCAACTCGCGAAAGATGCCGTTGCACATTGTCCGCGACGCGACCGACGACATGATCGTGATGCAGGAGGAAATCTTTGGCCCGGTCCTGCCCGTCCGCCGCTACGACGGGATCGACGATGCCATCGCGCAGGTGAACCGCCGCGACCGCCCGCTCGGGCTGTATTATTTCGGCAGCGACGAAGCGGAGCGCCGCCGCGTAATGGACCGGACGATCTCGGGCGGCGTGACGATCGACGATGTGATCTTCCACGTCTCGATGGAGGACCTCCCCTTTGGTGGCAGCGGCCCGTCCGGGATGGGCGCGTATCACGGCATCGACGGCTTCCGCACGTTCAGTCACGCGCGCGCGGTCTTCAAGCAAACGCGGCTCGACGTCGCCAAGCTCGCCGGCCTCAAGCCGCCTTATGGTGCCGCTGCCGCAAAGACGATCGCGCGAATGATGCGCGGGTAATAGCGGTCTTATTGGCCTCTTGAAGTAACCGGCGACCCCTCCCCGCCCCGCGATAGAGGCGTTCAGGTCACTACCGTAACAATATCGCCGATCGTCTCGAAACCGTCTTCGATCTGTCGCCGACGCGTAACGCGGATCGGCAAAGGGCCGCTGAGCGCCGTCGCGCTTCAGGGGACATCATGCAGACCATATCGTCGCTTTTCGCCGGTGTCGCACTCGCGGCGCTCGCCACGCCTGCCGCCTTCGCCCAGGCAGCGCCGGAAGCCGCACCGGAAACCCAGGTAGGCGCGCCGGCAGATGTCCAGGCCGCTCCGGTACCTGAGGCTTCGGCGGATATCGTCGTGCTCGGTTTCGGCCAGAGCCGTCAGGTCCAGAGCGTCAGCGCAGTCGACCTCGCGCGCCTCACCCCCGGATCGAGCCCGCTCAAGGCGATCGAGAAGCTTCCCGGCGTCAATTTCCAGGCGTCCGACCCGTTCGGCGCGTATGAATGGGCGGTTCGCATCTCGCTGCGTGGGTTCAACCAGAACCAGCTCGGCTTCACGCTCGACGGCGTGCCGCTCGGCGACATGAGCTACGGCAACGTCAACGGCCTCCACATCAGCCGCGCGATCATCTCCGAGAACGTCGCCCGCACCGAAGTCGCGCAGGGCGCCGGTGCGCTCGGCACTGCTTCGACCAGCAATCTCGGCGGCACGATCCAGTTCTTCAGCGACAAACCGCGCGATACCGCGAACGTCACCGGCGGCGGCACCTATGGCTCCGATAACACGTATCGCGGCTATGCACGGCTCGACACCGGCGACCTCGGCGGCGGCCTGAAGGGCTATCTGAGCTATGGCTACCTCACCACCGACAAGTGGAAGGGCGATGGCGTCCAGCGCCAGCACCAGGCCAACGGCAAGATCGTCAAGGATCTCGGTGCGTTCGGCAGCCTGTCCGCGTTCGTGAACTTCTCCGATCGCCGCGAGCAGGATTACCAGGATCTCAGCTACGACATCATCAGCCGTCGCGGCCTGCGCAACGACAACATCGCCAACAATTATCCGCTCGCTCTGCAGATTGGGAAAACCTACCAGAACCAGGCGGCGCTCGCGAGCTACACCAAGGCGAACAACGGCTCTTCGGTGGGCTTCGTTGCGCCATGGGCCGGTACCGGCACGACCTTCCCGGCCGGGTTCGGCACCGTCGACGATGCGTATTTCGATGCCGGTGGCGTCCGGCGCGACTATCTCGGCGGCGTTACGCTGAATGCGAACCTGACGCCCGAGCTGACGATGGTCACGACCGGCTATTATCACGACAACAAGGGCCAGGGATCGTGGATCACGCCCTATGCGCAGACCCCGGCGGGGGCGCTCAACCAGGACGGCAGTGCGATCACGGCGACCAGCCCGCTCAGCTTCCGGACGACCGAATACAGCATCAAGCGTGGCGGCGCGCTGAGCAATATCGCGTACGAGACGGGCGCGAACACCTTCGAAGTCGGCGGCTGGCTTGAGACCAATACTTTCACGCAGGCGCGGCGCTTTTACGGCATGACCGACAGCGCAACACCGAACCGCGACGTGCTCGATTTCCAGAAAAATCCGTTTGCGACGCAGTGGGACGGCAAATACGGCACCGACACGATGCAGTATCACGTCGAGGATACGTTGAAGCTTGCGGGCGACCGGCTGATCGTCAACGCCGGGTGGAAGGGCGCCTATGTCGTCAACAGCGCGACGATGCTGCCCGACACGACGTCGCCACTCGCGGTCGGTCGCATCTCGGCGAAGGACTGGTTCCAGCCGCAGGCCGGCATCCTGTTCAAGCTGACCCCGGCGGCCGAAGTGTTCGCGGACTATACCGAGAACATGCGCGCGTTCGTGTCGTCGGCGACCACCGGGCCGTTCGCGGCGACGCAGGCCGGCTTCAACGCCGTCCGCGGGCGCCTCAAGCCCGAGCGATCGAAGACCGCGGAAGGCGGCGTCCGCTTGCATAGCGGACCGTTCCAGGCGTCGGCAGTCGGCTATTATGTCGACTTCTCGAACCGCCTGCTCGCCTTTGCCAACGGCGTCGGCATCCTCGGCAACGCCCCGACGCTCAACAACGCGGGCAGCGTGCGCACGTACGGCGCGGAAGTCTCCGCCAATTACCGCGTGTTCCGCCCGCTCTCGCTGTTCGCGAGCTATTCCTACACCAACGCGGAATACCAGGACACGGTCACCGACGCCTCCGGCTCTGTCCAGGTCCGCAAGGGCGACACCGTCGTCGACACGCCCAAGCACATGGTCAAGGGCGAGATCGTGCTCGAACAGTCGGGCTTCACCGGCCGGGTCGGCGCGGATTACATGAGCAAGCGCTACTTCACCTACCTCAACGACCAGTCGGTGCCGAGCCGCGTGCTGGTCGATGCCAGCATCGGCTACCGCTTCGAAGGCGACGGCGCGATGCACGGCGTTGCGATCGAGGGCAACGTGACCAACCTGACCAACAAGAAGTATATCTCAACGATCGGTTCGAACGGCTTCACCGCGAGCGGCGACAACCAGACGTTGCTCGCCGGCGCGCCGCGGCAGTTCTTCGTCTCGTTGAAGAAGGGCTTCTAAACTTCGAACACGTACCGGACCGGGCGAGGTTCGCCCGGTCCGGTATCACTCGACCGCGCGCAGCTTGGGGCGCCCCGGCGGCGACGTGCGCAACAGGTCGTCGACACGCGCGGCAAGATCGGTTTGGCGAAACGGCTTCGAAAGACGGATGACGCCTTCGGGCACGTCCTCGCCCGCCGCCGCATAGCCTGTAACCAGCAAGGCCGGGATGCGATTTCCCGACGACCACAATTCGGCGATGAGCTGTCCGCCGGTCATGCCAGGCATCAGATAGTCGCTGACCAGTATGTCCGCATCGACGCCCGACCGGATCGCCGACAGCGCCTGGCTGGCGGAAGATACTTCGACAACGACATAGCCGATATCGCGCAACATGTCGGCGGTGGCCGCGCGTACGAGGTCCTCGTCGTCGACCAGCAAGACCTTGGCCGCACGGCGGGCGATGACCGGCTCGGCGGTATTCTCGACGGTGTCGGTGGCCACCTCGTCGGTTGCAGGCAGCCACAGTTCGACGGTCGTGCCCGAACCGGGTTCGCTCGTCAGGCGAAGCGTACCGCCCGACTGCGCGGCAAGGCCATGGACCATCGACAGCCCGAGCCCGGTACCCTTGCCGACGCCCTTGGTGGAGAAGAACGGCTCCGTCGCACGGGCCAGAGTCGCGCGATCCATGCCGACGCCGGTATCGATCGCCGCAATCCGGACGTAGCGGTCCGGTGCGAGGCCGACCACGTTGCGCTCGTCGACCACGACCTCGCTGACGGTCAGGGTGAGCTTGCCGCCACCGGGCATCGCGTCGCGCGCATTGATAGCGAGATTGAGCAGCGCCAGTTCGAGCTGGTTGGGATCGACGCGAGCCGACGAAAGATGCCGCGGAATTTCGATTGTTACCGCGATCGAGGGCCCGAGCGACCTTCGCATCAAGTCGACGAGTCCGTCGATCAACGCGCCGATGTCGACCGCGCGTGGTTGCAAAGCCTGCCGCCGGGCGAACGCAAGAAGTCGCTGGGTCAACGTCGCAGCCCGCTCCGCCGCCTGCAACGCGCCACCGATCATTCGCTGCGTACGCTCGTCATCCTTGTGCCGCCTACGCAGCAGATCGAGACTGCCGACGATTGGCGTCAGCAGATTGTTGAAATCATGTGCGACACCACCGGTGAGTTGGCCGATGGCATCCATCTTCTGCGCCTGCGCGAGCTGCGCATCGGCTTCCTTGCGATCGGTGACGTCGGAGACCACGCCGGTCATCCGCGATGCCTTGCCGGCATCGTCATACTGGACCCTGCCCTTGGCGACCAACCACCGGGACGCCCCGTCAGCCGCATCGATGCGGTACTCGACGTCGATGCTGCCGGTTCGCGTCGCCTCGGTCATCGCGCGCGTGACGGTACCGCGTTGCTTGACGTCGATGTGGCTCAGGAACGTTTCCATGGTCCAGTCGGGCCGGCCTTCCGGATAGCCGTAGATCGCATCGTGGCGGAGCGTCCGACGGGATTCACCGGTCGTCAGGTCGATGTCCCAGCTGCCCATACCTGCGGCCTCGAGCGCGATCTCCAGGCTTTCGCGCGCGGATCGCAATTCGCTGGTCCGGTCGAGCACCGCACGTTCGAGCGTCACAGCGACGTCGCGCAACTCATACTGCCGTCGCCGCGCCGTCAGCGCCGACCGGATCGCGCCCAGCATCGCCTCGGCATGCAGCGGCCGCTCGAGTAGCAGGACGTTGCCGAGGTCGGTGAGGCGTTGAGTCGCGCGCGCCGTCCGCGGCGTCCTCGTGCCGTTTGCCAAGACGACGAACTGTATGTCCGCCCAGTTAGGCTGCGTCGCAACCCATTCGGCAAGCGGCGCGACTTCCTCGGTCGCCAGCGCTTCCTCGGTCAGCATCACCGCGCCCGCGCCCTTGGAGAGCTGGGCAATGAGGTCCATCTGGTCGCGACACACGTAAGCGACGATATCGTTCCGGCCGAGCAGGTCCGACGCGATCGCCGCATCGCGCCCGCGGGGCGCCAGTATCAGGACGCGATCGTCCATGTCAGTCGCGCGAGTCCCGCATCCCCATCCGACTGGCCATCAACGTCTTTCCTTCGCCCGAGAATGTCGGAACACCGGTCAGCACGCCCTGAAATTCGCGAAGGGGCTCGCCGACCAACAATCCGTTGCTACCGATCTGAAACTCTCGGATCGTGCGTTCGTGCCGTGCGGTACGCGTCTTGATGACCGAAATCGCCTGCCGAACCTCGCCATGTGCCTCGAAATAGCGGAGCTGGACGATGGTGTCGGACAGGTAGCTGAGGTCGACATCCGACCTGACATCGCCGGTAATGCCGTGCAAACCGAGGATCAGGAGGCTGACGATCCCCTTCTGGCCGAGATACGTTAGCATCTCGTGCATCTGTAGGATCAGGAACTGCTCGTTGGGCATCGCCTGAAGGTACGCATTGAGGCTGTCGATCACGACGATCTTCGCGCCGTGCTGTTCGACTGCTGCACGCACGGCGCCGGAGAACTC
Source organism: Sphingomonas sp. OK281 (assembly GCF_900115295.1). GTDB lineage: Bacteria > Pseudomonadota > Alphaproteobacteria > Sphingomonadales > Sphingomonadaceae > Sphingomonas. The sequence goes on from NZ_FOVZ01000001.1 coordinate 912,301, forward strand.
GCCAGGCGACATCTCGGCCGGATCGATCGCCCGCAACTCAAGCTGGCCGTTCTCGACGAACGGCATCAAGTCCATGCCCAGCGACGCACTACGCTTCAGCAAGGTCGGCAATCGTTCATCGAACAAGAAATACGCGGCCCGCTCGCCGCGCTTCAACGCCGCGATCATCGACTGGACCGACGCAGTCGTCTTGCCGACGCCCGCTGGGCCCGTCAGCAACGTCGCGGTGCCGGGGATCAGTCCGCCACCCAACAGCGTGTCGAGTTCGACGGACCCGGTCGATACGGCATCGTCCGAATATTTCATGACGTGTTCGGATGCGATCAGACGCGGATACACGCACAGCCCGCCGCGTTCGATCTCGAAATCGTGATAGCCACCACGGTACCGTACGCCGCGCATCTTGACGACGTGCATGCGGCGGCGTTGGGCGCCGAACCCCGACAAGGTCTGTTCGAGCGAGATCACGCCATGCGCGATACTGTGCAACTGGAGGTCGCTGCCCGAGCCGCTCTTGTCGTCGAGGAACAGGACGGTGCAGGCGCGCGTCGAGAAGAAGTGCTTGAGCGCGAGGATCTGGCGCCGATAGCGGATCGGGCTCTGCGCGAGCAGCCGCAGTTCGGACAGGCTGTCGATCACCACGCGCTTCGGGCGAAGCTCGTCGACCTTTGCCATGACGTCTCGTATCGTCTCGCCCAGTTCCACCTCGCTGGGGTGCAACAGGGTCTGTTCGTGATCCTCGCCAAGGCCGTCGGCCGGCACCATCTCGAACAGCGACAAGGAGTCCAGCGACCAGCCGTGCGTCTGCGCCACCGCACGCAGCTCGACCTCGGTCTCGGCCAGGGTGATATAAAGCCCGGCCTCGCCGACCGATGCGCCGGTCAGCAGGAAGCCGAGTCCCAGGGTGGTCTTGCCGGTGCCTGGCGTGCCCTCGACGAGGTACATCCGGTCCGGCGTAAGCCCTCCATTCAGAATGTCGTCGAGCCCGTCGATACCGGTCCGTGCGAGCGGCGGTAGGTGTCCGTTCAGTGCCAAGTGGCAGTCCTTCCTGTGATCGTACCGCGCGTGGTGCGACCATGTATGCTGGTCCTAGGTTATAACCGGCGTATCGCATAGTCTTGCGGTCGTGCCACTCCGGGGAACTTAATGTCGCTCAAGCACTCGTTTCCGCCGATTTTCGATCCCGATGCGCGTATCCTGGTTCTGGGCAGCCTGCCGGGCGATCGATCCCTCGCCGCGCAGCGATATTACGCGCATCCGCAGAACCAGTTCTGGCAGCTGATGACGCCGGTCGTCGGACGCGATCTCGTCGCGCTCGACTATGGCGATCGGCTCACCGCGTTGCGTACGAGCAAGGTGGCGTTGTGGGACGTGATAGGATCGGCGCGGCGGGCGGGGAGTAGCGATTCGGCAATCGTCGAGGTCGAAGGCAACGATATCGTCACATTCATCACGCGACTAAGTAAGCTTCGCGCGGTCGCCTTCAACGGCGGTACCGCGCTCAAGCAAGGCATGAAGCTGCTCGGACCGAACTTCGCGGGGCCGACCGTCGTCGCGCTTCCCTCCAGCAGCCCGCTGCACACGATCGGTCTCGCCGCAAAGCAGCCCGCCTGGAACCAGCTTGCGGCGTTCCTCCTCGACCAGCCTTGATTGCGCGCCTACGCCAGCCGCATGACCAAACTCCATGACCTCACCGTCCCTGCATTCCGCCGGGGTTTCGCCAGCCTTTCGGCGATCCTCAGGACGGGAGAGGCGTATGCGCAGGAAAACGGCATCGCCGAGGCGGACCTGCTCGGCACGCGACTGATCGCCGACATGGCGCCGCTGACCGCGCAGGTCCAGCGTGCGAGCGATACGGCCAAGGGCGCGATGGTCCGTATCGGCGGCGTACCGACGGTCGCGATGGTCGACGACGAGACGAGTTTCACCGCCCTGCAGCAGCGGATTGCGGCAACGGTCGCGTTCCTGGATGGTGTCCCGCGCGATGCAATCGACGGCAAGGAGGATACGCCCGTCACGGTCATCACGCCGAGCCAAACATTCGACTTCACGGGACGAAGCTATGTGCTCGGGTTCGTGCTGCCCAACTTCTACTTTCACGTGACGACCGCCTACGCGCTGTTGCGGATGCGCGGCGTACCGATCGGCAAAATGGATTACCTCGGTCGGTAGACGCGTTCGACTGCCCGATAAACACCTGTAGCGACGCGAATAGATGGTGCTGGCGGAGAACGCCGTGCTGCGGCAAGGGCGAGCGATGTCGATCGAAACGCTTATCGCACAATACGGCCTCGCGGCGATATTCCTGGGTGCGGGGCTCGAAGGCGAAACCGCGGTCGTGACCGGCGGCGTGCTGGCGCACCAGCACCTGCTGCCGCTGTGGGGAAGCGCCGCGGCGGCAGTCGCCGGGTCGTTTGCGGCAGACCAGCTCTTCTTCCTTGCCGGGCGCCGTTACCGCGACACTGCGCGCGTTCGGAAGATCGCCGCAAAGCCTGCGTTTGCCAAGGCACTCGACACATTGGAGCGCCACCCGACAATCTTCATCCTCGGCTTCCGGTTCCTCTACGGCCTACGCACGATCAGCCCGATCGCGATCGGCACGTCGCACGTCCCCGCGCGCACGTTCATGACGCTCAACGCGATCTCCGCGGCGGTGTGGGGCGTGATGTTCACCGGCATCGGTTACCTGTTCGGCGACACGCTGCTCGACGCGGTCCACAGCATCATGCCGAAGCACAAGCTGGCCGGAGTCGCGATTCTCGCAGTCGTCGTCGCGGTGGTGATGACCGCGATCCGCCATTGGCGCGGACGTCGATCGAATGCTGCAGGAGCCCAAGCCTCCGAACGCCCCCCCGTTTAATATTAGGCGATCTTTTCCAACGGCTGATCGGGGCGATCGGCGTGCGTACGGAAACGGGCCGCGGTCGCTTGGGTATATGGTTTGGTCATCACGGTCGACACCGTGATGGAATCCGCCGTGGCGTGTTCCGGCGTGAGCGTCAGCAGCGTAAACCCCTTGCCGTCCTGATCGCAGAAGCGGACCTCGCCCTTGTTGGCGTCCGCTATGAGTGCGCCGATGCCGGGGAGCAGCGACCCGTAAGACGGGCTTGTGATCGCGGTGCAGCCGAACTCCGCGGCGACCAGTCTACCCGACGCATCGTGCAGATCGTTCGCCCACGCCGCATGGCTGTCGCCGGAGAGCACGATCGGCCGCGACTTGGCGCGCCGGAATGCCGCGTAAAGACGTTCGCGGGCAGGCGGATAGCCGTCCCAGCTGTCGAATCCGAACGGAAGCCCTGCCCGGTACGAGGCGATCCCCGCGGCGATCCGCTCGCGCCACATCGCCGGCAGCTTTGCCATGCGCGCGGCGTACGCGACCGGCCCGAGCTGGCGTTCCAAGTCGGGCCCGGCGACCTTCGCCATGACCACCTGGTTGCCGAGCACCTGCCACGGCTTGTTTGCGGCAACCGACGTCGCCATCGTGTTCTCGACCCAGGCGAGCTGCGCCGGCCCAAGCAGTTCGCGGTCGGGCCGTGCTCGTTCGGCCAGCATCGATGCGTATTCGTCAGGCAGGATATCCTCGCCCTTCGACACCACCTGATGACTGCGCGCGAGCAGACGTGTTTCGACCATCACCAACGTCGCGAGGTCGCCGAAATCGAAGCTGCGGTTGATCGCCGCCCAAGGTTGGCCGGGCTTGGGATCGCGAATCGGCATCCATTCGAAATACGCCTGCATCGCCGCCGCCTTGCGCGCGTCCCAATCGCCCTCGGTCTTCGGGTCGTGGTTTTCGGCGCCGTGCATCCAGTCGTCGTTGGCGACCTCGTGATCGTCCCAGACGCAGATGAACGCGGCGCGGGCGTGGGCTGCCTGCATGTCGACGTCGCGCTTCACCTGCGCGTGGCGCATCCGGTAGTCGGCGAGACTGACAATCTCGTGACGCGGTTCGACCAGGCGGCCGATCTTCTTGCCGATGTCCGCGCCGTACCCATCGACGCCGTACTCGTAGATATAGTCGCCGAGGTGCAGCACCGTATCGACCCGGTCGAGCTTGGCGATCGCGTCATACGCATTGAACAGGCCGCCCGCATAGAGCTGGCACGACACTACGGCCATGACGACATCGGCGACCTTGCCCTTTGGCAACGTGCGGAACCGGCCGACCGGCGAGCGTGTGCCGTCTGCAGCGTCGAACCAGTAGTGGTATTCGCGGCCTGGCTGAAGTCCGGTCGCCTCGATCTTGGCGGTGAAGTCGCGCGCCGCGCGGGCCTTGACGCTGCCGGAGCGGATCGGCTTACCGCCTTCGGTCTGGGCAACGTGCCAGGTCAGAGCGATGTCCGTCGCATGCGCGGTCTCGATCGGTGACGCGCGGGTCCAGAGGATCGCGCCGTCAACCGAAGGATCGCCGCTCGCGACGCCGTGATCGAAGCGGGTTTTGGCCGCGCTTGCCGCCTGCACTGCCACGGCCGGCAACGCGAGCGTTGCGCCGGAGCCCGCGAGCTTCAGGACGTTCTTCATGGCATCGCGGCGGTTGATCGTCATCGTCGGACTTTCGTAACAAGTGTCGTTGGCCTGCTAGTCGCGATCGAAGACAGTGCGGCGGCAACGATGTGACAGCGTCGTTACTAAATAGTCATTTTCCTTTCATGAAGACGCCTTCGAAACGTCATCCCCCTCGCCTAGTGCGTCGGCAACAAGGGGGACATTAATGATACCAATCTTCACGCGTCTGGCGTTGGCGGCGCTCGCCACCACCTGCTCGACCGCGGCACTGGCACAGGCGTCGGCGCAACAATCGGACACACAGGCAGACGGCGACAGCAGCCAGGACGATCTCAGCGCAGACGAGATCGTGGTCACCGCGCAGAAGCGCGAGCAGCGGATTGCCGACGTTCCCGTCACCGTCACGGCGCTTACCGGCGCCCGCATGGCGGCGATCGGCGTATCGGAACTCGATGAGGTCGCCGCCTTCATCCCGGGCCTCCAGGTTCAGGAGCAAAGCGCGAACAACCCCGGTTTCGTGATCCGCGGCATTACCTCGGACAACGGCTCTTCGCAGCAGGGCGCGCGTGTGACGCTCTACTACAACGGCATCGACATCAGTCGGTCGCGCGGCGCGTGGCAGGATCTGTACGACCTCGAGCGGATCGAGGTCGTGAAGGGTCCGCAGGCGACGTTGTTCGGCACCGCCGCCGCCGTCGGCGCGATCAGCCTGATCTCGAACAAGCCGCAGCCGGGATACTCTGGCGGGATCGACGCGTCGTACGGCAATTTCGACCGGACGCAGGTGTCGGGTTTCCTCAACGCCGGTAACGACATACTCTCGGGCCGCATCGCCTTCGCGTACAAATATCGCAAGGGGTATGTCCGCAACATCGCCGGCGACGCCAACGTGCCGAACCAGAATCAGGGGGGGGTGGATCAGGATGACTTGAATGGGCAGGATCAGCGGGGGGTTCGTGGCTCGCTGCGCTATCGGCCTAGCGACAGCATTACGGCCGATCTCGTGCTCACCTATGATGGGCAGCGCAATCCGGGGACCGCGTTCAAGAGCCGCGCGTTCGCGCCGACCGGCGGGCAGACCGGCGATTATGGTTATGCGGAACTGTCGGGTTCGCCGAACAGCGAGAGCGTGCTGGGCGCGCGCAAGCTTGGCCTGACCCGCAACGTCTACGACGCCAACCTGACGATCACCGCGGACCTCTCGCCGGGCGTCACCTTCACCACGGTCAACGGCTATCGCCGGTTCGACGCATTGGAGATCTTCGACGCGGACGGCGGCCCGGCCGCGTATCTCGAGTTCGCCGAGGATGCCAAGGGCGACCAGTGGAGCCACGAAAGCCGTTTCGCCTTCGAGGGCCCGAAATACCGCGCCTCGGTCGGCTGGAACGCATTCTTCGAGAACGGCTACCAGCGCGTGCCCTTCGCGACCGAGGAAGGCACGTATCTCGCCTGCTCGGTATCCTCTTCGTTCGCTGGAATCCGGTCCGCGCTGAACGCGGCGGGCATCCCGACCGGAACGGGTTGCGTCGCGGCCAACGGCACGGTGCCCGCGACCCGGGCGACCGCGGCCTTGACCGGCGGCCGCGCGACCTCAATCCCGTATTCGTCGGAATTCACCAATTACGGCAATAACGACGCCTATTCGGTGTTCGCCGACGCGACCTACATCCCGGTGCCACAGCTGGAGCTGACGGCTGGCGCCCGCATCCTGATCGAAGACCGCCAGTCGGGATATTCGTCGATCCAGCCGAACTCGGTCATCCTGGCCGCGCTCGGCGTGAAGACGAGCCTGCTCGGAACGGCCAACACCAACGGCGTCAAGTTCGTCGCGGAAAAGAGCTTCACGGCGATCCTGCCGCGCTTCAACGCGCTGCTGAGGCTGACCGACGACGTCAACGTCTACGCGACGGTCAGCAAGGGCCGCCGCTCGCCGGTCGTCCAACTGTCGGCGCAGAACACGACCTTCGGGGTCGGGCCGAACCTGTCGATCGTCGATCCGGAGAACGTCTGGAACTACGAAGGCGGGATCAAGGGGCGGGCCGGACCATTCAGTGGTGCGGCATCCGTTTTCTACCAGACGTATGACAGTTTCCAGGTCACTACGCAGACGGTCCCGGCCGTCACGCTGAGCGCCGGGTCCGCCAAGAACGTTGGCGTCGAGCTGGAAGGCAACCTCAAACTCGGTCGCATTCTGTCGCTGTTCGGTACGTTTGCCTACATCGACAGCAAGATCAGCGATACCGAAGCGAACGGCAATTATGGCGGCAGTCGCTTCCGTCTCCAGCCCAAGTTCACCGCATCGGCGGGCGCATTCCTGCGCGTGCCGGTGGGTGCCGCGACCCTCTACGCAACGCCGACGGTCACGTACAAATCGAAGGTCTTCTTCGAGATCCCGAACAGCGAGGCGATCAGCCAGCGCGGCTTCACGCTGGTCAACCTGCGTGCTGGCCTGGAGTTCGCGCGCGGCAAGTACAGCGTCGGTGGCTTCGTCCGGAACGCGACCAACAAGCGCTACCTGATCGATGCGGGCAACACCGGCGGCAGCTTCGGCGTCCCGACCTACATCGCCGGCGAGCCGCGCTTCTACGGCGTCGAGCTGGGCGCAAAATTCTGACTTCGACACCGAGCAACGTGAAAACAACCATCCCGGGGGGACCAAGCATGACGTTCGAGACCATCTATACCGACGGCGATATCGACGCCAACCCGACCACCAACCCGCATCTGAACGATCTGATCGACGTGCGCTATTCGCGACGCCAGACGTTGATGGGCGGCATGTCGGCAACCGCCGCAGCAGTGTTCGGCGGCATGCTGCTGACCGGGTGTGACGACGACAATGACGGGGGTTCGGACCCCGTGACGGCGACTGCAACCGCCGGTGGCAGTTCGACCGCTGGTCGCGTCGCGACGCTGACCGGTGCGGCAATCGGCCAGGTCGACAGCGTGAACTGGACGCAGACCGCGGGGCCGACGGTCACGCTGGCCGGCGCAGCGACGACGGTCGCTACGTTCGTCGTACCCGGCGCCGCGGCCGGCACCGTCCTGACGTTCCTGTTCACCGCCGTGTCGGCAAGCGGGTCGGTCACGGCGACCACCAGCGTGACGGTGGGCGCGGCGTCGCTCGGGTTCACGGCAGTTGCGAAGAGCCTCGCGGATGTCGTTGCAGTTCCAGCAGGGTATGCGGTCACCGTATTGTACCGGCTGGGTGATCCGATCGGCAGCGGCGTCGGAGCCTATGCCAATGACGGAACGGACGCGACCTTCTCGAAGCGCGCGGGCGATCATCACGACGGCATGAGCTATTTCGGGATGTCGGCGACCGGGACGCCGGACGCCAACGGCAACACGCGCGGCCTGCTCGTCCTGAACCATGAGAACATCACGCAGGCCTATCTGCATCCGAACGGTGCGACCACGACCGGTGGCGTCCGTCCCGAAGCCGAAGCCCTGAAGGAGATGGAGTGTCACGGCGTGTCGGTGATCGAGATCAACCGCGCCACCGCCTGGAGCTACGCGACCGCATCGTCGTTCAACCGCCGGATCACGCCACTGACCCCGATGAGCTTTTCGGGGCCGGTCCGTGGTGCCGACAGCCTCAAGACGCGCTATTCGCCCGACGCTACGACTGGGCGCGGCACGATCAACAATTGTGCCAATGGCACAATGCCTTGGCATACGTACCTGACGAACGAAGAGAACTGGGCCGGGTATTTCAAGCGCGAAGTGGGTGACGCAACGCGTCGCGCGGCAAGCGGCCCAGCCGGCGTGAAGGCCAACACCTCGCTCACGCGCTATGGCAAGTCCGAGAGCAACACCGGCGGCAATTACGGGTGGTCGACGGTGACGCCCGCGGACACGACCAGCACGCTCTACTCGCGCTGGAACATCACCGCCCAGGCCAGCGCGCCTGCCGACGGTACGGGCGATTTCCGCAATGAAATCTTCCAGTATGGCTGGGTGGTCGAGATCGATCCGTTCGATGCAACCTCGACGCCGCGCAAGCGGACCGCGCTGGGTCGCATGAACCATGAAGGGTGCCAGATCGGCCGCACGATCGCAGGCGTGAAGCCGGCGTTCTACATGGGCGATGATGCGCAGAACGAGTATATCTACAAGTTCGTGTCGGCGACGCCGTGGTCGGCTGCGGATGCGACGGCTGCAAACCGCCTGGCGATCGGCGACAAGTATCTCGATGCTGGAACGCTTTACGTTGCGAAATTCGCAGCGGACGGTAGCGGGCAATGGCTGCCGCTGGTGTTTGGTCAGGGGCCCCTCACCTCCGCCAACGCAGCGTATCCGTTTTCGAGCCAGGTCGACGTGTTGATCAACACGCGGTTGGCCGCGGATGCGCTCGGCGCGACGCGGATGGATCGGCCGGAGTGGACTGCGGTCAATCCCGCGACGGGCGAGATGTACTGCACGCTGACCAACAATTCGTCGCGCACCGTGGCAACGGCGGATGCGCCGAACCCGCGTGCCTATGTCGATCCGAAGACCACCGGTGGCCAGACTACGGGTAACGCCAACGGGCATATCATTCGCCTGCGCGAGACCGGCGACACGTCCGAGGCGCTGGCCTTCGCATGGGACATCTATGCGTTCGGTGCGGGCAGCGATCTGGATGCGACCAACATCAACCTGTCGGGGCTCGACGCGACCAACGACTTCTCGTCGCCCGATGGCCTCTGGTTCGGCCTGCCGAGCAACGCTTCGGGGACGATCGCGCCGGTGATGTGGATCGAGACCGACGATGGCGCGTATACCGACGTCACCAACTGCATGCTGCTCGCGTCTGTACCGGGGATCGTCAACGATGGCGGTACGCGGACGGTGACGAACACGATCGGTACGGCGACCGGTTCGGTGACGACACGGGTCGGCAAGGCACCGGGGGCGGCACTGCGTCGCTTCCTGGTCGGGCCGAAGGAATGCGAGATCACGGGCATTCACTCGACGCCGGACGGGCGGTCCCTGTTCGTGAACATCCAGCATCCGGGTGAGAATGGCGGGCCGACGAACATCACGAGCAGCTGGCCGGCTAATCAGGCGGGCGCGGTGGCGACGCCTTCGCGGCCGCGGTCGGCGACGATCGTGATTACGAAGACCGATGGCGGCGTGGTGGGGCTTTAAGCTTCGCAGCGGACACCGTTCGAAATCCTCCCCCGCAAGGGGGAGGTGGCACCGGAGGTGACGGAGGGGGAGGATACGGGGCAGCGATTTCGCTTTCCTCCCCCTCCGTCTGGCAAGAGCCAGCCACCTCCCCCTGGCGGGGGAGGATTTTACGGTTCCTCGATTTATATTGTGCACCACCCCGGCGGAGGCCGGGGCCCAACTGGGGGACGTCGCTTATCAGCGCTGCGCGTCGTTACCTCGGCTTTCCCAATTGGGCCCCGGCCTTCGCCGGGGTGGTGCATTCTCGTCAAATGGTATCGTTGTCATGGGCTTGGCACTCGTCTCTAACGAGCAATCACAGATCAGTCGCCCGCGGGGATGCGTGCGAGGGCTTCCTGCTCGATCTTCTCAAGCTCATCGCGGGTCTGGACGATCGCCTCGCGCTGGGCATCCAGCAGGTCGATCCGCTGGCGGCAGCGTTCGGCCAGCGCGCGCATCTGCTCCACATGCTGCGGATCGGCGTCGTAGAGGTCGAGGAACTCCTCGATGTCGCGCAGCGTGAAACCGAGACGTTTACCGCGCAGGATCAGCTGCATCCGGGCGACTTCCCGCCGCGTGTAGACCCGCGTGGTGCCGATCCGGCAGGGCTCGATCAGCCCCTTGTCCTCGTAGAACCGCAACGTCCGCGCGCTCACACCGAGCATGCGCGATACCTCCTGTATGCCGGTAAGATCGTCCTGTCGGTCGTTCACGCGTCTACTCCCCTCGCCTCCGACGCTGCTGCCTTTGCGGCTTCTTCAGCGACAAGTTCCTTTTTGGATAGCTTGCCGATCAGCGTCTTGGGCAGACTGTTGCGAATTTCCACCTCGCGGGGAAGCTCGATCTTGCTGATCTTGTCGCGGAGAAAATCGCGTAGTTCGAGCGGGGTAGCAGCCGCACCTTCGGCCAGCACGACGAACGCCTTGGGCGCCTGACCGCGGTATTTGTCGGGCACGCCGATCACCACGGCTTCGAGCACCGCGGGGTGTTCGTACAACGCTTCCTCGATCACGCGCGGATAGACGTTGTAGCCGCCCGCCAGGATCAAATCCTTGATCCGGTCGACGATGAACAGATAGCCGTCCGCGTCGAGGTGCCCCACATCGCCGGTGCGTAGCGCGCCGTCCGCGAACAGCTCGGCGGTGGCGGCGGGCTTGTGCCAATAGCCTTGCGTGACCTGGGGGCCCCGCGCGCAGATTTCGCCATTCTCACCCGCGGGCAGCAGCCGGGTCGGGTCCTCGCGGTCGCGGATTTCGATCGTCGTGCCGGGAAAGGGCAAGCCCGCCGAGCCCGGCTTGTTGATGCCGTCGATCGGATTGCAGGTGATGATCGGCGAGGCTTCGGACAGGCCGTAACCCTCGACGAGCTTGGCGCCGGTCGCCGCTTCGAACGCGGTGCGAACCTCTGCGGGAAGCGGTGCGCCGCCCGAGATGCACGCATGGATCGAGGACAGGTCGATCGCCTGCGTCTCGGCCGCCGTCGTGATCGCGGCGTAGATCGTCGGGACCGCAGGGAAATAGCTCGGCTTGGTCCGCGCAATCGTCTTGAGCAACGCCCCGAGTTCGAAGCGCGGCATCAGGATCATCTCCGCGCCGGTGCGGATCGAGTAGGTCAGCACGGTGGTCAGCGCGAAGACGTGGAACAGCGGCAGCGCGCCGAGCACGCGATCTTGGTGGGGCTGCTCGCCGCCGACGAACACGACCATCGCATCGGCGTTCGCGACGAGGTTCGCGTGGCTGAGCATCGCTGCCTTGGGCTCGCCGGTCGTGCCGCCGGTATATTGCAGAACCGCGACCTCATCCGGGGAGACCGCGACGGGAGCCGGCGCGCCCTTCGCCTTCAATAGTGTGTCGAACGTCGAATGGCGCGCATCGCTCGGCGCATGGCCGATCTCGGCGCGCTTGAAGATGCGATAGGCGATCGACTTCAACGTCGGCAGCGCGCCGGCGATCGGGCAGGTGATGACGTTCTTCACGCCCATCTGCCCCGCGACCTTGAGGACGCGCGCGTGGATTTCGGCGATGTCGCAGGTGGCGATGATCGTCGCGCCCGAATCCTCGAGCAGATGCGCCAGCTCGCGCTCGACATAGAGCGGGTTGACGTTGACGACGATGCCGCCCGCCTTGAGAATCGCGAAGAACAGGATCGGGTAATAGGGCGTGTTCGGCAGGCACAGCGCGACGCGCGTGCCCTTCACGACGCCCTTGTCCTGGAGCCCGCGAGCGGCGCGGTCGACCGACTCGCCGAGGTCGGCATAGGTCAGCGTCCGGCCCAGAAAATCGAGCACGTTGCGCGACCCGAACCGGCGCACCGACAGGTCGAGCATGTCGCCCAGCAGACGCGGCTCGCCCAGCAATGGCGCGCCGACGGCGTTACCTACGGAAGTCTCCTGCATCTCGCTCTCCAAACCCGGTGCGCATAAACCCATATTGTCGGGCGCTTCACCTTGACGTAAAGGTGAGGTATCGCACCTTAAGGGTAACCCGCAAGCGTTAACCGGGTCGACCGCAATATGAGAGGATCATCGTGACCAACGTCGTCATCGCCGGGTACGCCCGTTCGCCGTTCCACCTCGCCGGCAAGGGCGAGCTCGCCCGCGTCCGTCCGGACGACCTCGCTGCGCAGACGATTCGCGGGTTGCTCGACAAGACCGGTGTCGATCCCGCCGAGATTGAGGACATCATCCTCGGTTGCGCGTTCCCCGAGGGCGAGCAGGGCCTCAACGTCGCCAAGCTGATCGCGCAGATCGCCGACCTGCCGATCTCGGTCGGCGGCATGACCGTCAACCGGTTCTGCGGCTCGTCGATGAGCGCGATCCATATCGCTTACGGCCAGATCGCGGTCGGCGCGGGCGAGGCGTTCATCTGCGCGGGCCTCGAATCGATGAGCCGGGTGCCGATGGGCGGCTACAACCCCCTCCCCAACCCAGAGCTCGCGAAGAAGAGCGCCGGCGCGTACATGGGCATGGGCGAGACCGCCGAGAACGTCGCGCGGCAGTACCAGATCACGCGCGCCGAACAGGATGCGTTCGCGGTGAAGAGCCAGGACAAGGCTGCCGACGCGCGCGCCGATGGCCGCTTGTCCGACGAGATCGTGACGATCCAGACCAAGGCGGGTCCGGTCAGCCAGGACGGCACGATCCGCGCCGGCACGACGACCGAAGCGCTCGCTGGCCTGAAGCCCGCGTTCAGCGCGGATGGCTCGGTGACCGCCGGCACGTCGTCGCCGCTGACAGATGGCGCGTCGGCGGTGCTGGTCACCTCGGAAGAGTTCGCCAAGAAGCACGGGCTGACGATCCTCGCGCGGATCAAGTCGATCGGCGTGTCGGGCTGCGCGCCCGAGACGATGGGGCTTGGCCCGATCGGTGCGTCGAAGAAGGCGCTGGAGCGCGCCGGGATCACCGTCGCCGACCTCGACGTGGTCGAGATCAACGAGGCGTTCGCGAGCCAAGCGATCGCCTGCATCCGCGACCTCGGGCTGAAGGACGAGACGATCAACCTCGATGGCGGCGCGATCGCGATCGGTCATCCGCTCGGTGCGACCGGCGCGCGGATCGTCGGCAAGGCGGCATCGCTTTTGGCGCGCGAAGGTGGCCGTTATGCGCTCGCTACCCAGTGCATTGGCGGCGGTCAGGGCATCGCTACGGTGCTGGAGCGCGCATGATGGTCGACGCTGTGAAGAAGGTCTGCGTCATCGGCGCAGGCGTGATGGGCGCAGGTATTGCTGCGCAGGTCGCGAACGCTGGGATCCCGGTGCTGCTGCTCGACATCGTTCCTCGCGAGGGGGACGATCGTGATGCAGTGGCGAAGGGCGCGGTCGCCAAGATGCTCAAGACCGACCCCGCCCCCTTCATGTCGAAGCGTGCGGCCAAGCTGGTCGAGACGGGCAACATCGATGATCATCTCGACCGGGTCGCCGAGTGCGACTGGATCGTCGAGGCGATCGTCGAACGGCTCGACATCAAGCAGGCGCTCTATGCCAAGCTCGAGGCGCTCAAGCGTCCGGGCACCGCGGTGTCGTCGAACACGTCGACGATCCCGCTTGGCAACCTCGTTGAGGGGCGGTCGGACCAGTTCAAGGCCGACTTCCTCATCACGCACTTCTTCAACCCGCCGCGCTACATGCGGCTGGTCGAGATCGTCCGCGGCGAGCACACCGACGTCGCGGTCGCGGAGAAGGTCGAGGATTTCGTCGATCGCTTCATGGGCAAGCGGATCGTGCGGGCGAAGGACACGCCGGGCTTCATCGCCAACCGCATCGGCACCTACTGGCTGGCGATCGCGATCAACGCGGCGATGGACCAGGGGCTGACCGTGGAGGAAGCCGACCAGATCGGTGGCCGTCCGATGGGCGTGCCGAAGACGGGCATCTTCGGGCTCGTCGACCTCGTCGGCGTCGACCTGATGCCGCTGCTGTCGAAGAGCCTGTCGTCCACGCTCCCCGCTGGCGATCCGTATTTCGATACGGTCCGCCCGCTGCCGCTGGTCGACAAGATGATCGCGGAAGGGTTCACCGGCCGCAAGGGCAAGGGCGGCTTCTACCGCTTCGACAAGGCGACGCGGACTAAGTTGTCGCTCGATCTCGCGACCGCCGAGTATCGTGCGGAAGCCAAGCCCGCGGAGTTGCCGGGCAAGACCGGCAAGGACATAGCGGCGCTGATCGCCGAGCCGGGCAAGATCGGCACTTATGCATGGACAATTCTTGGCAGCGTGCTGTCCTACGCAGCGATGCTCGTCGGCGAGGCGGCGGACGATGTCGTCGCGATCGATGACGCGATGAAGCTTGGGTATAATTGGAAATACGGGCCGTTCGAGCTGATCGACCGGATGGGTCCCGGCGTGCTCGCCGCGCGCCTTGCCGAGGAAGGTCGCGACGTTCCTGCGATCCTGACGACCGCGGGCGATCGTCCGTTCTACCGCGTCGAGAACGGCCAGCGCCAGTATCTCACGGCTGGCGGCGAGTATGCCGACGTGCCGCGTGCGGACGGTGTCGAGCTGCTGGAGGACATCAAGCTCCGTTCGCAGCCGATCCTCACGAACCTGTCGGCATCGCTCTGGGATGTCGGCAATGGCGTCGCGGCGCTCGAGTTCCACACCAAAATGAACGCGCTCGACGATCAGGTCGTGGCGCTCATCAACGAGGCTATCCCGGTCGTCCGCGAGCGCTTCAACGCGCTGGTGGTGTATAACGAGGCGTCGAACTTCTCGGCGGGCGCGAACCTGGGCGCGGCGATGTTCGCGGTCGGCGCGGGCTTGTGGGACATGGTCGAGGCCAGCGTCGCGGGCGGGCAACAGGCGTACAAGGCGCTGAAATATGCGCCCTTCCCGGTCGTCAGCGCGCCGGCCGGGCTCGCGCTTGGCGGCGGATGCGAGATCCTGCTCCACTCGGACGCGGTGCAGGCGCATGCGGAGACCTATGCCGGCCTCGTCGAATGCGGCGTCGGGCTCGTTCCCGGCTGGGGCGGCAATGGCGAGATGCTCGACCGCTGGACCAAGTCGCGCACGCTCCCGAACGGGCCTATGCCGGTGCTGACCAAGGTGTTCCAGGCGGTCTCCACCGCTCAGGTCGCCAAGTCGGCGGCGGAGGCGAAGGAGATGATGATCCTGCGCAAGGCCGATGGCATCACGATGAACCGCGACCGGTTGCTGGCGGATGCGAAGGCCAAGGCGTTGTCGATGGTCGAGGGCTATGTTGCGCCGGAGAAGCCGACCTTCCGACTGGCGGGCGCGAGCGGCCGGACGGGGCTGAACATGGCGGTGGCGGACTTCCACAAGAAGGGCATGGCGACCGACTACGACCTCGTCGTCGCGGATCGTCTTGCCGAGGTGCTGACCGGGGGCGAGGCCGATCTGGTCGACACCGTGACCGAGGACCAGTTGCTCGACCTGGAACGCGCGGCGTTCATGGCGAGCGTGAAGGATCCGCGGACGCAGGCTCGGGTGGTCCACATGCTGCAGACCGGCAAGCCCCTTCGGAACTGACCTTCGTCATCCTCGCGCAGGCGGGGCCCCATAAGGGCTGACTTTGCAGCGTGATCGCAACGTTAGCGCTTATGGGTTCCCGCCTCCGCGGGAATGACGGGAAAAGGCATGTGAACACTTTTTCACCAGCCGGAATCAGTAAGAAGACTTGACTTGTCTTCGTACAATTCTAGTCGGGATCGGTAACTGCCGTATACGGCAACAGGGTCGCGGTAACGTCGACGGCCTTACGAGAAATTCGACGACCGCACGCATGCGGCGTCACCAACGACACTAGGAGAGGATAGAAGATGTCCCTGTTGATCGCCACCGCCCTGCTCGCCGGCGCGTCTGCAACGCCCGAGACCGTCATCGGCCGCTGGAAGACCGAGACGCACAACGCCATCGTCGAGATCGCCCGTTGCGGCCCGTCGATCTGCGGCAAGATCCTCACCTCCGATGCGCTTCGCGCCAATCCTTCGATGAAGGACGCGAACAATGCGAACACCGCGCTGCGCAATCGCCCGATCCAGGGGATGCAGATGCTTAGCGGGTTCAAGCCCGACACGAACGGCGTGTGGAGCAGCGGCCAGGTCTACAATGCCGAGGACGGCAAGACCTATAGCGGCAAGATCACCCCGGTCGGCGCGAACCAGCTCAAGCTGCGCGGCTGCGTCTTCTTCCCGCTCTGCAAGACGCAAACCTGGATGCGCGTGCGCTGACGCGCTGCTCGATCTTCTTCCATCATCAGTACAGCTTTCAGGACTTTCTCATGATTCTGCGCACCAAAGCCCCGCTGCTCGCCGTCTCCGCCCTTGTTTCGGCGTTCGGATTCGCCAGCACCGCCTATGCCGACGCCTTCTATCTCCAGGCGCAGTCCGCGCGTGGCGCCGGCCGCGCGTTCTCGGGCGAAGGCGCCGATACCGGTCCTGACTCGCTGTGGTGGAACCCGGCCGCGATCGCGGGTATTCGCGACGGCAGCGCGACGCTCAGCGCGTCCGCGATCCTGCCCAAGGGTGACGTGGTCGACACGGGCACGCGGATCTGCCGCCCGGGCCAGGCCTGCACCGGGATCAGCGGTCAGTCGAACTCGCGTGATCCGATCAACAAGGGCGTCGTGCCGTCGGGTGCGATCGCGTATCCGCTGACCGACCGGATCGCGGTCGGCCTCGCGGTGACCTCGCCGTTCAGCTTCACGACCAACTACGACGCCGACAGCTGGGCACGGTACAGCGCCGACAAGACGCGGCTGCGGACGATCGACATCCAGCCGTCGATCGGCGTGGCGGTGACCGACTGGTTGCGCGTCGGCGGTGCATTGAACGTCGAATATACCGACGCGACCTTGAGCAACGCGCTGCCCAACCTGCTCGCCTCGCTGCCTGACGGTCGCCAGGAACTGAGCGGCGACGGTTGGGACTTCGGCTGGACCGCGGGCGTCCAGCTCCACAACGACTTCGCGACGGTCGGCATCAGCTACAAGTCGAGCATCCGGCATAACCTGAAGGGCGATCTCACCGTCAGCGGTCTCGTCGGTCCGCTCGCGTCGTCGAACACCACGGTGTCGGGCGCCAAGGCCGCGTTCAACACGCCGGGCCAGGTGATCGTCGCGGGCCGGTTCCGCGGCACCGACAAGCTGACGCTCAACGCGCAGGTCGTCGCGTACAACTGGAGCAAGTTCGACACGATCGATCTCGGCGCGCCGCTGAACACCGCGATCCCCGAGAACTACATGGATAGCTGGAGCCTCGCGGGTGGCTTCGACTATGCCGTCACGCCGAAGCTCACGGTGCGTGCCGGCCTGCAGCGTACCAAGTCGCCGACGCAGGACGGCTCGCGCGACGCACGCGTGCCCGATGCCGATCGCTGGACCTATGCGGCCGGTGGCTCGTACCAGCTCTCGCGTCACATCGCGCTCGACGCCGCTGCGCAATATGTCGACTTCGAGAACACGACGATCGACCGTGTCACGGCCGCATATGTCGGCACTGCCGCGCAGACCAACATCCTGACCTCGGGTGCGCTGCGCAACGCCTCGGCGGTCGTGCTGTCGCTCGGTGGTCGGGTGAGCTTCTAAGGCCGCCCATAAGATCCTCCCCCTGACGGGGGAGGATCTTAAACTTCGACCAGTCTCAGGCCCTCGGCGTACACGCGCTGTCTTGCCGCATACGCTGCTGCGGACATCTTCAGCCCCGCGATCGCTTCCGGAGTCAGTTCGCGTACGGCTTTGGCCGGGGCGCCGACGATCAGGCTTCCCGCCGGAAATATCTTCCCTTCCGTCACCAGAGCATTCGCGCCGATCAGGCAGTTGTCGCCGATCACCGCGTTGTTGAGGATCGTCGCGCCCATCCCGACCAGCACGTTGTCGCCGATCGTGCAGCCGTGAAGGATCACGTGATGGCCGATCGTGCAGCCCACACCGATTGTAAGCGGCGCGCCGGGATCGGAGTGCAGCATCGCGCCCTCCTGGATATTGGTGCGCGCGCCGACGAGGATCGGCGTGTTGTCCGCGCGGATCACTGCGCCGAACCAGACGCTGGCCCCCTCGCTTAGCCGCGCGTCGCCGATCACGTCGGCGGACGGCGCGACCCAGACGTCGTCGGCCAGCGTCGGGCGTTTACCCTCGATCTCGTAGAGTGGCATCAGGCGGCGTCCCTTTGCTTTGCCCGCGCGCGGAACGCGTGGAGCAGTGGCTCGGTATAACCGCTCGGCTGCGTCAGGCCATCGAACACGAGCGCGCGGGCGGCCTGGAATGCGAGGCTGTCGTCCTCATGCCCCGCCATCGGCCGGTACAGCGGATCGCCCGCGTTCTGCGCATCGACCTTCGCCGCCATCCGCCGCAGTGCCGCATCCGCCTCGTCGGGCGTGGCGATGCCGTGGAGGAGCCAGTTCGCCATGTGCTGCGAACTGATCCGCAGCGTCGCGCGGTCCTCCATCAGGCCGATGTCGTGGATGTCCGGCACCTTCGAACAGCCTACGCCCTGGTCGACCCAGCGCACGACATAGCCGAGAATCCCCTGCGCATTGTTCTCCAGTTCCTCGCGAACTTCGTCCGGCTGCCAGTTATGCCCGCTCGCGACCGGGATCGTCAGCAGCGCATCGAGCGAGGCGATCGGCTCGGCCTTGCGCTCCGACTGCCGCGCGAACACGTCGACGCGGTGATAGTGCGTCGCGTGCAGCGTGGCCGCGGTCGGCGACGGTACCCACGCCGTGTTCGCCCCGGTCATCGGATGCGCGATCTTCTGCTCGAGCATGTCCGCCATTCGGTCGGGCGCGGCCCACATGCCCTTGCCGATCTGCGCCTTGCCGCTCAGGCCGCAGGCGAGCCCGATCTGGACGTTGCGATCCTCATACGCCTTGATCCACGAGGAGGCCTTCATGTCGCCCTTTCGGATCATCGGCCCGGCCCGCATCGAGGTGTGCATCTCGTCACCGGTCCGATCGAGGAAGCCGGTGTTGATGAACACCACGCGGTCCTTCACCGCGGCGATGCAGGCGGCGAGGTTTGCCGAGGTGCGGCGCTCCTCGTCCATCACGCCGACCTTGATCGTATGGCGCGCGAGACCGAGCAGGTCCTCGATCGCATCGAACAGCCGGTTGGTGAAGGCGGCTTCGTCGGGGCCGTGCATCTTCGGCTTGACGATGTAGATCGAGCTCGCGCGGCTGTTGCGGATCGGGCCGGTGGTCTTCAGGTCGTGTAAGCCGATCAGCGACGTGACGATGCCGTCGAGTATCCCCTCAGGCGCCTCATTGCCGTTTGAGAGCAGGATCGCGGGCGTAGTCATCAGGTGACCGACGTTGCGCACGAACATCAGGCTGCGGCCGGGGAGCGTGAAAGCGCTGCCGTCAGGAGCGGTATAGCTGCGATCCGGTTCGAGCGACCGCGTGACCGTGCGGCCGCCCTTGTCGAAGCTGGCGGTAAGGTCGCCCTTCATCAGCCCTAGCCAATTGGCGTAGGCGGCGACCTTGTCTTCGGCATCGACCGCGGCGATCGAATCCTCCAGATCGGCGATCGTGCTCAGCGCGGATTCGAGCACGACGTCGGCGAGGTTCGCAGGGTCGTCGCGACCGATCGCATGCTCAGAGTCGATCACGAGTTCGATGTGCAGGCCGTTGTGACGTAACAGAATATTGTTGCTGGCATGCCCAACTAGCTGGCCCGGATCGGCAAGTTCAGGCGTACCCCCGGTCCAGTTAGTCCACGGCCCGCTCGCCAGGGGCACGGCGTCGTCGAGAAATGCCTTCGCCCATGCGATAACCTGCGCGCCGCGCGCCGTGTCATAGCCCTTGCCGGATGCCGCGCCGGGGATCGCATCGGTACCGTAGAGCGCATCGTACAGGCTCCCCCAGCGTGCGTTCGCAGCGTTGAGCAGGAAGCGGGCGTTGAGGATCGGCACCACCAGTTGCGCTCCCGCGAGCGAGGCGACCTCCGCATCGACGTTGGTTGGCGCAACCGCGAACGGCGCAGGCTCGTCGACCAGATAGCCGATCTCGCGCAGGAACACTTGGTACTCGGCCTGCTCGATCGGCTTGCCGGTGCGGGTTTCGTGCCAGGTGTCGATCTTCGTCTGGAGGTCGTCGCGGACGGTCAGCAGTCTGGCATTCTCGGGGGCGAAGCGGGCGTAAATATCGGACACACCCTGCCAGAACGGCGCTGCATCGAGACCCGTCCCTGGCAGCGCCTGCGTCTCGATGAAGTCCGCCAGCGATGCGGCGATCTTCAGACCCGCCCGATGCTGATAGGTGTCGATCATCTGGGCCATGCTGCTCTCCTATGCTCTGCCGGCACGATAGACGCGCGCCACCTTCGCCGCTAGACACTATAAACCGAAAGCTGCTGATCGCCTGGAGAACGAATGGATCCGGATATCGTCCTCTTCGCCGAAGTCGTGCGAACCGCCAGCCTGAGTGCGGCGGGGCGTTCGATGGGTATCTCGCCGGCGATGGTGTCGAAGCGGATCGCGCGGCTGGAGGCCCGGCTCGGCGTGCGGTTGCTCAACCGGACCACTCGCCGCCTCGACCTCACCGCGCGCGGCGCGGCGTATCATCGCGACATGGTGGAGATACTCGCGGCGATCCGCGACGCCGAGGCGCGGGTATCGGAGCGCGCGGATACGCCCGCCGGGCCATTGCGGGTCAGCGCCCCAACGTCGTTCGGTCGCCTCCACATCGCCCCGCACCTGAAGCCGTTCCTCGACGCGTATCCGGCGATCGAACTCGACCTCGACCTATCGGACGGCTTCTCGGACGTCATCGGCGACCGACTCGACTTGGCGATCCGGATCGCCCTGGCCGTACCGCCGAGCCTCACCGGCTATCGCCTCGCCGACAGCCGTCGCGTCCTCTGTGCTGCACCGAATTACAGCGCGCCGAACGACGCCGCCGATCTGAAGGAGCACCGCCTGCTCGCAGCGAAAGGTCAGATGCCGTGGCGCCTTGCCGGCCCCGACGGAGACGTCACGATCGACCGCCGAAGCTATGTCGCAACCAATTCCAGCGAGGTCGTGCGCGAACTCACGCTGGCGGGCGTCGGCATCGCGCTGCGCTCGCTATGGGATGTCAGCGCGGATCTCGCGAGCGGTAGACTCGTGCGGGTCCTGCCCGAATTGGCCGGATCGGCGGAGGTCGGCATCTACGCAGTACATGCGCGCGGCCCCGTGTCGTCGGGCACGACCGCGTTGCTCGATTACCTGCGCGGTCTCTGGTCGCCGATGCCACCGTGGGAATCCTGAACGAGGTCGATCGTCACGGCGTCGATCCGTCGCAACATTGCCACGAACTGCTTCACCTCCGCCTCCGAAAACCCGGCAAAGATGCGGCGTTCGAGGTCGAGCGCTTTCGGCGCGACCGAGGCATAAAGCGTGTGGCCGTCGTCCGTGAGACGCAACAGGTGCGATCGGCGGTCCTCGGGATTTGCGTGCCTGTGCATTAACCCGCGCTCGACCAGCGCGATCGCGGCGCGGCTGACGGTCACCTTATCCATGCGGGTCTGCTGGCCGATCTGCTGCTGCGTAATCCCGCCGGCTTCCGCCACCACCGTCACCAGCCGCCACTCGGGGATCGTCAGCCCGAACAGCGCTTCGTACGTGTCCGCCACCGCCTCGCTGACGAGGTTCGAGGTGATCGACAGGCGATACGGGATGAAATCGTCCAGGACGAGTGCGCGGGTGGCATCGGAGTTGGGCATATCAAAATCGTAACGATTGACACCAGTTGTTCAAGCCGCCAGATTGGTAACAACGGATACCAATTGTCAGGATGTGATCATGGACCATATGGACGTAAACCCGATGGGTCTCGACGGGTTCGAGTTCGCCGAGTTCACCTCGCCCGATCCCGACCGGATGGCCGCGCAGTTTGAGCAGTTCGGGTTCGTCGCCGCCTCGACTCACCCCACCAAGGCCGTCACGCGCTACAAGCAGGGCCGCATCAACCTGTTGCTCAACCGCGAGGACGGTGGTCATGCGGCAGCGTTCCGCGCGGATCACGGCCCGTCGGCGAGCGGCATGGCGTTCCGCGTTCATGACGCCAAGGAAGCGTTCGACGCGGCGCTCGCACGCGGCGCCAAGGCGGCAGATGCCAGCATGGGCGCGCTCGGCGAGGGCAGCTATGTGCTTGAGGGAATCGGTGGTTCGCTGCTGTATCTCGTTGACAGGCATGGCGCGGCCGGCAGCCTGTACGACGACTGGAATTCGGTTCCGGGCGCGGCCGAAGCGGAAGCCGCTAACAACGTCGGGCTCGATCTGCTCGATCACCTCACGCACAACGTGAAGCGTGGCCAGATGCGGACCTGGGCGGAGTTCTACGGCCAGATCTTCGGCTTCGAGGAGCAGAAGTATTTCGACATCAAGGGCAAGGCGACCGGGCTGTTCAGCCAGGCGATGATTGCCCCCGACCGCGCGATCCGCATCCCGCTCAACGAGAGCCAGGACGACAAGAGCCAGATCGAGGAATTCATCAAGGATTACAACGGCGAAGGCATCCAGCATCTGGCGCTGACCACCGACGATATCTTCGAGACGGTCGAGAAGCTGCGCGCCCGCGGCGTCAAGCTGCAGGACACGATCGAGACCTATTACGAGCTGGTCGACAAGCGCGTGCCGAACCACGGCCACGACCTGGAGCGCCTGCGCCGCAACCGGATCCTGATCGACGGCAATGTCGGCGAGGAGGGACTATTGCTCCAGATCTTCACCGAGAACATGTTCGGGCCGATCTTCTTCGAGATCATCCAGCGCAAGGGGAATGAAGGCTTCGGCAACGGTAATTTCCAGGCGTTGTACGAGTCGATCGAGCTGGACCAGATCCGGCGCGGGGTGATCACTGTCGACGCATGAGTTTTTAATCCCTCTCCCTTGGGGAGAGGGAAAGGCGCGCAAGCGCCGAGGATGAGGGCACGGGCGACGCAAGCACGTGCCCTCACCCTTCCGCCGCGCAAGAGCGCGTCTCCCTCCCTCTCCCCCGAGGGGCGAGGGGTAAAAGTTTGAACGGCCGGCGGTTCGGGCGTTGATCGGAACAGGTGACGGAGAGGAAGCCATGACAATCCACCAGCCGACCAACGCTGCAGGCGAGACCGCCGGCCAGACCGAGCCACACGCGGCGTATCAGCCCGGCTTCGGCAACCACGTATCGACAGAGGCGATCCCCGGCGCGCTGCCGATCGGCCGCAATTCGCCGCAGCGCCCCGCGTTCGGCCTCTATACCGAGCAGCTTTCCGGTACCGCCTTCACCGCACCGCGCCACGAGAACCGGCGCAGCTGGCTCTACCGGATGCGCCCTACTGCCGAGCATCCGCCGTTCGAGCGCTACGCCGGCGCCAAGCGGTTCGCGCCCGGCACCACCGACGCACCGCTCGCGCCCAACCGCCTCCGCTGGGATCCGATCGAGGCCCCCGCTCCGAATACCGACCTGATCGACGGCATGACGACGATGCTCGCCAACCGCGATCCCGCCGATCTCGAAGGCGTCGCGCTCCACGTCTACGCCGCCAACACCGACATGACCTCGCGTGTGTTCATGGACGCGGACGGCGAGTTGCTGTTTGTGCCCCAAGCCGGCCGGCTCCGGTTGCTGACCGAACTCGGCCGGATCGACATCGCTCCCGGCCAGATCGCGCTGATCCCGCGCGGCGTCCGCTTCCGTGCCGAACTCCCCGATGGCGAAGCGCGCGGCTATGTCGCGGAGAACCACGGCGCGCTGTTCCGCCTGCCCGATCTCGGCCCGATCGGCGCCAACGGCCTCGCCAACCCGCGCGATTTCGAGACGCCGGTTGCCTGGTTCGAGGATCGCGACGAACCGGTCGAGGTCGTTCAGAAGTTCATGGGTTCGCTGTGGACCACGACGCTCGATCACTCGCCGCTCGATGTCGTCGCGTGGCACGGCAATCTCGCGCCGTGGCGCTACGACCTGTCGCGGTTCAACACGATCAACACGGTCAGCTTCGATCATCCGGATCCGTCGATCTTCACGCTTCTGACCTCGCCGAGCGACGTGCCCGGTCGCGCGAACGCCGATTTCGTGATCTTCCCGCCACGTTGGATGGTCGCCGAGGGTACGTTCCGGCCACCTTGGTTCCACCGCAACGTCATGTCCGAAGCTATGGGGCTGATCACCGGCGCATACGATGCGAAGGCGGAGGGGTTCGCGCCGGGCGGTATCTCGCTGCACAATCTAATGTCCGGCCACGGACCGGATCTGGCGAGCTGGCAGGGTGCGAGTGCGGCTGACCTGAAGCCACACAAGATCGACGGGACGATGGCGTTCATGTTGGAGAGCTGCTGGCCGTATAAGCCGACCGCCTATGCGCTGAAGCATTCGCAGCTCGATTACGATGCGGTCTGGTCGGATTTCCCCAAGGCGATCCTGCCGAAGTGAGCCTGACGCTGCACGGCTATTGGCGCTCGACCACCGCCTACCGCGTCCGCATCGCGCTTGCCCTGAAGGGCTTGGACTATGGGCAGGTCGCGCACGACCTTCGCACAGGAGCGCAACGCGAGGCGGGGTATCGTGCGCTCAACCCTCAGGGACTCGTGCCTGCGCTAGAGACCGACGACGCGGTCCTGACACAGAGCCCCGCGATCCTCGAATGGATCGACGAGACGTACCCGGATCCGCCGCTGCTTCCTGCCGCCTCGAGCGACCGGGCTATCGTCCGTGCGATGGCGGCGACGATCGCCTGCGACATCCACCCGGTGAACAATCTCCGCATCCTGAACGCCTTGCGCACCGAGTTCGGGGCCGACGAGGCAGCGGTAAACCGCTGGATCGCGCGTTGGATCGGCGACGGTTTCGCCGCGCTCGAGACGCAGATCTCGCACTATGGCGACGGCTTCGCGTTCGGGACGACGCCGACGATCGCCGATTGCCATCTCGTCCCGCAAGTCTACTCCGCCGAACGGTTCGCGGTCGATCTTACCCCTTACCCGAAGCTCAAGGCGGCAGCAGAGAACGCCCGCGCCCTCCCCGCTTTCGCCGCAGCGCATCCTGACCGGCAACCCGACGCCGACCTCGCATGAGCGACGGCGAACGGCTGATCGCGACGCCGGCCGGGATCAAGCTCGCGCCGCTCGACGCGATCGTGGACGGCAAGGCGCGGAACTTCGTGCTCCAGATGCGCGCCGGCCGCTTCCACGGCTTCATCGTGCGCAAGGATGACGCGGTGTTCGGTTATGTCGATCGCTGCCCGCACATGGGCCTGCCGCTCGCGCAGGTGCTCGACGATTATCTCACGCCGCGCGGGGACCTGATCGCGTGTAGCTGGCATTCCGCGCTGTTCGAGATCGACAGCGGCGCGTGCGTCGGCGGACCGTGCGGGGGAACGCGGTTGACGCCCTGGCCAGTCGCGGTGGTCGACGGGATGATCGTCACCGCAGGCTGACGCGGCGGGCGACTTGCGCTAAGGGGGCGCAACTCCTCCTCTGCACGATGAACCGATGACCGAAACCCTGCCCATCCGCGTCGTGGCGCTGTACCGCTTCACGCCGTTCGCCGACATCGCCGCGATCCAGCCGCCGCTCGCGCTCGTGTGCTGTTCGAACGGGGTGAAGGGGACGCTGCTGCTCGCTGCCGAGGGGATCAACGGGACGATCGCGGGGTCCGAGGCGGGGATCGATGCGGTACTCGCGCATATCCGCGCGCTGCCGGGATGTGCCGATCTCGACGTCAAGGAATCGCGCGCGGAAACGATGCCGTTCCACCGGATGAAGGTTCGGCTGAAGCGCGAGATCGTGACGATGGGCGAGCCCGCGATCGATCCGCTGGAGGGCGTCGGCCACTATGTCGAGCCCGAGGACTGGAACGCGCTGATCGCCGAGCCTGGGACGATTCTGATCGATACGCGCAACGATTACGAGGTCGCGGTCGGGACGTTTGCTGGCGCGGTCGATCCGCAGACGCGGACGTTCCGGGATTTTCCGGCGTGGTTTCGTGAGCATCGTGACGAACTGGTCGGGGATGGCCCGCCGCCGAAGATCGCGATGTTCTGCACCGGCGGGATACGGTGCGAGAAGTCGACTGCGTTCCTGAAGGCCGAGGGGCTGGACGAGGTGTATCACCTCAAGGGTGGCATCCTGAAATATCTGGAGACCGTGCCCGCGGCGGAGAGCTTGTGGGAGGGGGAATGTTTCGTGTTCGATCAGCGGGTTGCGGTCGGACATGGCCTTGCGCTCGGAAGTCATGTGCTGTGTCATGCGTGCCGGATGCCGGTGAGCGCCGGGGACCGTTCGTCGCCATTATACGTCGAGGGAATCAGCTGCCCGTCGTGTCATGATGCGCGGGACGAGACGCAGCGGGCGGGATATGCCGAGCGCGAGCGACAGATGCGGTTGGCCGACGCTCGGGGCGAGGCGCATGTCGGGGCGGTGTTGCCGAAGACGCATGCCGGGGCCGCGCTCGAGGTCGATGGCTAACGAAGTGCAGTAAGCTTGTTCACCCGCGAAGGCGGGTGCCCAGACTGGGCACCCGCCTTCGCGGGTGAACAATTTGGGATAGCTAACCGGTCGTTGCGAAGCGCTCGGCCAACGCCGCATTACCCTGCGACACCGCCAGCGAATGCACGCTGTTCCCCGCCGCGTCCGCAATCGCCGGGTCCGCGCCGTGCTCCAGCAACATATCAATGATCGCCGTCTTGTTTACCAGCGCGGCCATCATCAGCGCGGTCTGGCCGACGCCATTGCGCCGGTTCACGTCGGCACCCGCGTCGAGCAGGATCTGCGCGATCTCGGTATAGCCCTTGAAGCACACGCCCATCAGCGCGGTGTTGCCGCGCGCATCCGCTGCGCCATCGACCTGTGCGCCTGCCGCGAGGAGGGCCGCGGTGGCTTCGGCCTGGCCGTTGTAGCTGGCGATCACCAGCGGTGTGTAGCCCTTCGCGTCGGTCACCTCGATATCGACGCCCGCCTGCAGCAGCGCCGGGATCATCTCGTCCCGCCCGGTCCGCGCGGCGTCGAACATCAGTTCGACTAGGCGCTCCATCGGCGGCAGCGGGGGCAGGTCTCGCTCGTCAGTCATCTTTCGCCTCGATGATATGCGGCACGAACCGCGCGAGATTGCGCGTTACGACCGTGTCATCCTCCCGAACGCCGATCCCGGCGGCTTCGTTGCCGACCATCCACGCGCCGATCACCGGATGGCGACCGTCGAACATGGGTGGAGGCGCATAGGCCTGGCGGATCGCGCCCTCCGCGCCATAGCCCTGGTCGAGCACGGCGTGGCCGCTATCGCCGATCACCTCGACGTTGGCGCCTTCACGCGAGAACAGCGGTTTGCGCACATATTTCGGGCCGAGGATCTTCGCGGCGGGATCGTCGTCGAAGAACGCGGGGAGCAGGTTCGGATGCTCGGGATGACGCTCCCACAACAGCGGCAGGATACCCTTGTTGGACAGGATCGACTTCCACGCCGGCTCGATCCAGCGCACGTCGGCGCGTGACAGGTTCGGCGCATAGGGTTCGCGGAGCATGAACTCCCACGGGTACAGCTTGAATGCCGCCTGCACCTCGAAACCTTCGGTATCGACGAAACGGCCGTCGGCGGCGAGGCCGATGTCCTTCATCTCGACGAACTTCGGCTCGATCCCGACCTGCGACGCCAGATCCTCGAAGAACCGCACCGTCTGGCGGTCCTCGACCGCCGACGCATCCGCGGCGAAATGGACGAAGCCGCCGCTCGGGAACAGCGCCCGGAATCGCTCGCGCAGCTTGTCGAACAGGCTGTTGAACTGGTCCGTCCCGGCCTGCAACGCACCGCTGGCCAGCAGATCCTCCAACCACATCCACTGGAACGTCGCGCATTCGAACACCGAGGTCGGCGTGTCGGCGTTATATTCATAGAGCTTGGCCGGCCCCGTCCCGTCATAGGCGAAGTCGAACCGCCCGTAGAGCGACGGCTGGCGCGTCCGCCATGTCTCCGCGACGTAGTTCCACTGCTCGCGCGGGATCGCGAGGCGTTCCATCAGTTGCTGGTCGCGGACCACCTCGTCGACCAGATCGAGACACATCGCATGCAATTGTTCCGCGGCGGGTTCGAGGTCGTCTTCGATCTCCGCCAGCGTGAAGGCGTACGCCGCACCCTCGTCCCAATAGGGTTCGCCATCCGTGTCGTGATAGACGAACCCGATCGCGTCGGCCCGTTCGCGCCAGTCGCCGCGCGGGTCGACCGCGATCCGGCGCATCAGGAGTCCGACGTCTTGGAGTCGTCGCGCTGCTCGATCTGCAGCGTCTGGCCGAGTTCCGGCGTCTTCGGCGCCGTCAGGCGCGCGAGCACGTCATCCGCAGACGACTGCCCAGGTCCGATGCCTGCCAGCCGCAGCTTCTCGTCGAGATCAGCGCCGGTGCGGCGGTCTTCCAGCTCGCCCGCCGCCTTAATCCGCTCGCCGCGGATCGCCTGGCGTTCGCGAATGCGCGCGAGGCTGTCCGCCGCCGAGCCGAGCTTGTTGCCCGCACCCATGCTGCCCGACGCGACCGAAGCCTGCGCCTTCTGCACCGACTCGTTGACCTTGACGACCTCGACCTCGCGACGGAGCTGCTCGATTTTCCGATCGGTCTGCGCGACGGCGGTGTGGATCTGCTCCTCGGCGGCGCGCATGTCTTCGACCTGCGGGGACTTCAGCGCGATGTCCTGCTCGAGATCGGCGATCCGCTGTGCGACCTGGCGCGCGAGGTCCATGTTGCCCTTCTCGACCGCGATCCGCGCGGAGGCCTCGTACTTGGTTGCCTGAGCGCGGAAGCTCTCGACCTCGGTTTCGAGGATACGGCGACGCGCTACCAGCCCCGCGAGATCGTCGCGCGCCTTGCCTTGCGCCTTGTCGGCATCGCGGATTTCCTGGTCGAGGATACGCAGGGCGTTCGCATCGACGACCGCCGCGCCCGCTTCGTGCGCGCCGGCACGACCGAGGGTGAAAAGCTTGCTCCAGATGGCCATGCCAGTCTCTCCGTTTGTATCAGTTCAGGCGGCGGGAATCTGCGCGTGGCGCAGGTCGGTGGCCGCATCGATCGCATTCTCGGCAAGCGTGCGCAGCTCGATGATCACGGTATCGAGCCGGCTCGACGTCGCGAGTTCGCCGAACAGCTCGTAATAGTCGCGGCCATCGACGGTGCCGATCCCGAAGTTCGACAGCGGCACCAGCTTCTGCGACTTCAGCAGGAAGGTGTTGAACGCCAGCTGATCCTCCTGCTCGTCGCACGGCCACAGTAGCGTCGAGCACGCGATCTGCGCCTCGCTGACGTTGACGAACAATTCGAGGTCGCCGTGGTGGTGCATCGTCACCAGCAGCACCGGGTCAGCGCCCTCCAGGATCCGAGCGGAAAACTCGCCGGCTTTCGCGGGCTCGGACGTGTCGAGCGCGGCCTTCAGGCTGCGGACGGTCCAGATGTCGGTCAATGCAAGAACTCCCGTGCTTGTCGCTCGACCGCACACATAGGCTTTTCGCGAGCGCCTGCCACCCTCCCCACTTCCGTCATCCTGACGAAAGTCAGGACCCAGGGTCACGGAGGGCGGCGCTGTTGGCTCTGGGTCCTGACTTTCGTCAGGATGACCAGGGTGTTTCGTCAGGATGACGGGGTTGCGCTTTGCGAGCCCGCGCGCTTTGGCCTAAGAGGCACGCCAACCACAGAGACGCGAGGATTGCATGTTCGATCGCCTGTTCGGCCGCAAGCCAGCGCTTGACGGCAACGCCCTGCCCGTCGTCCGCAACGTCACGCTGGGGCGGACGGTAACGGTCGATCCGCTCGCGTGGCGGCGGTTCGGGTCGGAACTGCTGTTCCCGTTCGACCGCGATACGCTGGTGATCGTCGCGCAGGGGCTGATCGACCTCAACGAAGGCGGGTTCGTCCACCGGTTCTACACCGACGACGACATCATGTTCCAAGCGGTGTCGAACGACCGCGACGGGCAGGACGTCACGGATGTCACGCTGTTCGCACCGTGGCACAGCAGCTATCCGTCGTCGGCTGCCGAGCGGCCGGCGTGGAAGAGCCGGCTCAAGGCGCGTACCTTCACCGCCGAGGGACTGCCCGAATACAGCCGCGCATGGTTCGGCCCTGAAGCGAGCGAGCAGGAGCCCGTGACGTTCTGGGAGGAACTGCACGACGACCGTGACGGGATCGTCGACCGCCGGATCTTCCAGACCTGCATGCTGTTCAGCCGCGACCTGCCGGGCGACGACGGCCGCGAATTGTTGCTCGCGATCGACATGGAGACCGAGTCCGGCGACGTCTCGTTCGAGATCATGCTGGGCGTGGCACTGGAACTCGGCGAGTTCCGCGCCTAGCGTCACGCGGAGACGGCTCCGGGGGAAATGCCATGATCGACCAATATAGCTTCGGCGCCAGCGCGCTCGCCTTCCTGATCGCGTTCGTCGCGGCGGGGGCGTTCACGATCCTGTTCAAGATCGTCTACCAGGTCGCGACGCCGTATCACGAGAAGTCGCTGATCCGCGAAGGCAATACCGCCGCGGCGATCACGCTCGGCGCGGCGTTGCTCGGCTATGTCCTGCCACTCGCGTCCGCGCTGACGCATACCGTTTCGCTGGTCGAGTTCGCGGTGTGGGCGTTGCTTGCTGGCGTGATCCAGATCGTCACGTTCCTGGTCGTCCAGCATTTCGTGATGCGCGACTTTAACGACCGGATCGTCCGCGGTGAAATCGCGGCGGCGACCTATATGGGCAGCATCTCGCTGTGCGTCGGCATCCTCAACGCCGCCTGCATGACGAACTGAGGGGCATTGCGATGAAGCGTTCCAGATCGATCGTCCTCACCAGCCTGATCGCAGGATCGGGCATTTCGCTGACCGCGTGCGACGGCGATGTCGGCGGCAAGCCCGTCGAGGCGCAGAGCTATGCGTCGGTAGCGGAATGCCGCGCAGCCGGCGCGCTTTCGGCGGTGCAATGCGACACCGCGTTCGAGCAAGCCAAGGCCGACGCGGCGAAGACCGGGCCTCGGTTCGAGGATCGCCAGACCTGCGAGGAGCAATATGGCGCCGCGCAGTGCGAGCCGCGCAACAACGGCAGCGGCGGGAGCTTCTTCACGCCGCTGCTGACCGGGTTCCTGGTCGGGCAGGCGCTCAACGGCGGCTTCGGCAACCGCGGCGCACCGATGTACCGCGACCGCGATGGCAATTATTACGGCGGTGCGGGTGGCCGGATCAACCGGGACTATGTGACAGGCCGGACGCGGGTAGGGTCGGATGCGTTTACGCCTACCACCGCCAGGGCCCCCGCCCGCGTACAGTCGCGCAGTTCGGTGATCTCGCGCGGTGGCTTCGGCGGCGGCTTTGGTGGCCGCAGCTTCGGGGGGTAACGCGGCCGTCACCCCCTCGCGGCAGGCTTAACGGCGGGCCGGCATCAGCGGGCCACCGATTTCAGTCGCGGCGATGAACGCGGGACGGGCGCGCAGGCGATCCAGATAGGCCGCGACGTCGGGGTGCTCCTTGAGCAATCCGTCGCTCTCGGCGATCGCGAGTATGTAGCACATCTGGATATCGGCCAGCATCAGCTGCTCCCCCATCAGATACGGGCCATCGCCGACGCCCGCGCCGATATAGTCGAGCGTCTTGGTCACTTCTGGCCCGGTGAACTTGCTGAGGGCGTCGGGCAGGCCGCCCATCCGCTTGCCGAGCGACGTCATCATGATCGGCAACGACGCCGAGCTCTCGACATATTGCAGCCATTCGTCGTGCACGGCGGCCGCATCGCTGTCGATCGGTGGCGAGAAGCGGCGGTTGCCGTACCGCTCGTCGATGTACGACAGGATCGGCGCGCTCTCAGCCAAGGTCAGCGCATCGTCGACCAGCACCGGCGCCTTGCCGAGCGGGTGGATCGCCTTGAGCGCGGGCGGTGCGCGGAAGTTCTCGTCACGCTCGTATTTGACGAGATCGTATTCGATGCCGAGCTCTTCGAGCAGCCAGATCACGCGGATCGAGCGCGAGTAGTTCAGGTGGTGAAGCGTTAACATAAGCGTCCTTCGACTAGGAATGTGCTGCACCGCGGAACGGCTGGGCGGCATCGAAGGTTTCGTTGACCGTGGCCCCGGAATTCTCCGGCAACGGAGAGACTTATGACCAAGCTGACCTGCGACGTGGCAATCATCGGTGCCGGAACCGCCGGCCTTGCCGCCGAGCGCAGCGCGCGTCGCAACGGCGCCAAGACGCTGCTGATCGACGAAGGCTTCGGCGGCACGACCTGCGCGAGCGTGGGATGTATGCCCTCCAAGCTGTTGATAGCGGCCGGAAATGCGATGCACGCGGTGAAGCACGCATCGGTGTTCGGGGTCGAAGCGTCGGGCAAGGTGGACGGTGTCGCGGTGATGGCGCGAGTCCGTAAGGAGCGCGATGCGTTCGTCGCAGGGGTCGAGAAATCGATCGATAAGCTGCCCGAGGAAGTGAAGATCGAAGCACGCGCAAAATTTGCGGGTGCGACGATCCTGTCGTTGAGCGACGGCAGCGAGGTCCACGCGAAGTCCGTGGTGATCGCGACCGGATCGAACCCGGCGATTCCCGAGATGTTCGACGCGGTGCGCGACCGCGTGCTGACCAACGAAAGCATCTTCGAACTCGCCGACCTGCCCGAATCGATCGGCGTCGTCGGTGCTGGCGCTCTGGGCTTGGAACTGGCGCAGGCGATGGCGCGGCTTGGCGTCGAGACGATGGTGTTCGACACCGGCGAGACGATCGGCGGGTTGAAGGACTCCCACGTCGCCGAGGCCTATCACGCGATCCTGTCGCGCGAGATGCCGATTTTGCTCGGGGTCGAGCTCACGGTCGAGCCGGATGGCGACGGCGTCAAGCTGGCTTGGACCGGATCCGCGTCGGGCGAACGGCGGTTCGACTATCTGCTTGTCGCGACCGGTCGTCCGCCACGGATCAAGGATATCGGACTAGAGACCACTGGTCTCGCACTCGATGATCACGGGATGCCGGAGTATGATTGCGAGACGATGCAATGCGGCACTGCGCCGATCTTCATTGCCGGCGATGCCGATCATGATCGCGCGGTGCTGCACGAGGCATCGGCGGAGGGGACGATCGCCGGCCGTAACGCGGCGAGCTATCCCGAGGTGACGCCGGGCAAGCGGACCGTGCCGTTCGCGATCACCTTCACGCACCCCAATGTCGCGGTGATCGGCAAGATCGCCAAGGACGACGATGCCGACAGCGTAATCGGCACTGCGTCGTATGACGATCAGGGCCGGGCGAAGGTCGAGGCGTGCAATGCCGGGCTGGTCCGGTTTTATGCGGATCGCCGCGACGGGCGTCTGACCGGTGCGACCATGGCGGGGCCAGCGGTCGAGCATAGCGCGCACTTGATCGCGTGGGCGATCCAGAGCGGCTGGACCGCTACCGAGGTGCTCGATCTGCCGATTTATCATCCGACGTTCGAGGAAGGGATGAAGGGCGCGCTGCGGTCTATCTGCGCCGAAGTGCATGCGCCGACGCCGCCGGACCGCGATGACGGGTTCACGCCGGGAACGTGAAGCATCTGAACACGAATACCACCCCGGCGAAGGCCGGGGCCCAATTGGGAGCGCTTGGTAACGGCTGGCAACGCACCGTTACGGCCAACTTTCCAATTGGGCCCCGGCCTTCGCCGGGGTGGTGCTATTGGGGTAGAGCAGCGCTAGATCGTTAGCTTGGCGTCCTAGTCCTCCAGATCCAAATACGCGACGACGTCGTTCTCGGTGGCGAGATACAGCCCGGCCTGGACGTCCTCCTCCTGCTGGGCGGCAATCGCGAGCGCTTCCCCGAGCGGCCCATAGAACAGCGTCGTTGCCGCCCCGCCCTCGCCGCTGTCGTCGAGGTGGTACAATCGCACCGACACGCTGGAAGAAATCGTCCGCATTTCAATACCCTACCGAAACCTCCGTGACGCAAAATTCACGGAACCAAATGCCTAGTAGCGCAACTTTGCCGCGCTTCACCCGTTAGGCCAACATATACAGGGGTTTATATGCATCAGGATGAAGGTTTTCCGGTGTCGCGCCGTGGCGTGATCGCCGGCGGTGTCGCGTCGGCTACGCTGGCCGCGGCGCCTGCGGCACAAGCTCAGACGCAGGGTACCGCGCAGGCGGCCCCGCCGACGATGCCCGTCACGCTCAAGGTCAACGGCCGCACCACCAAGCTCAACGTCGACACGCGCACCACGCTGCTCGACGCGCTGCGCGAGAATTTGAAGCTCACCGGCACCAAGAAGGGCTGCGACCACGGCCAGTGCGGTGCGTGCACGGTCATCGTCGACGGTCGCCGGATCAATAGCTGCCTGACGCTGGCCGTCATGCACGAGGGCGAGGAGATCACGACGATTGAGGGTCTCGGCACGCCTGAGAAGCTGCACGCGATGCAGGCCGCATTCGTCAAGCATGACGGCTACCAGTGCGGCTATTGTACGCCCGGCCAGATCTGCTCGGCGGTCGCGACGCTTGGCGAGATCAAGGCCGGTATCCCCAGCCATGTCACTGGCGATATTTCGGCCCAGCCAACGGTGAGCACCGACGAACTGCGCGAGCGGATGAGTGGCAACATCTGCCGCTGCGGTGCCTATTCGAACATCATCGACGCGATCCATGACGTCGCCGGGACGGAGCGCTCCGCATGAAGGCCTTTACCTACGAGCGTGCCACCTCGGCGAAGGAAGCGGCCAGCGCCGCGATCCGCACGCCGGGCGCGAAGTTCATCGCTGGCGGCACCAACCTGCTCGACCTGATGAAGCTCCAGATCGAGACGCCGCAGCATCTGATCGACGTCAACGGCCTTGGTCTCGACAAGATCACGCCGACTTCCGACGGCGGCCTCCGGGTCGGCGCGCTGGTCCGCAACACCGACCTCGCCGCCGATGCGCGCGTGCGGAAGGACTACGGCGTGCTCAGCCGCGCGCTGGTGTCCGGTGCTTCGGGGCAGCTTCGCAACAAGGCGACGACCGCGGGCAATCTGCTTCAGCGGACGCGGTGCCCGTATTTCTACGACACCACCAAGCCCTGCAACAAGCGTCAGCCCGGCAGCGGTTGCGCCGCGATCGGCGGCTTCAACCGCAACCTCGCGGTGATGGGCACGAGCGACGCGTGCATCGCGACGCATCCGAGCGACATGGCGGTTGCCATGCGGGTGCTGGATGCGACGGTCGAGACGGTGAACGCCGCCGGGCAGACTCGGGCGATCCCGATTGCCGACTTCCACCGTCTCCCTGGCGCGACGCCGAACATCGAGACGTCGCTCGCGCCCGGCGAGCTGATCACGGCCGTCACGCTGCCCAAGCCGATCGGTGGCACGCACATCTACCAGAAGGTGCGTGATCGTGCCTCCTATGCGTTCGCGCTGATCTCGGTTGCCGCCGTGATCCAGCCGGGCGGTCGCGGACGACTCGCTTTCGGTGGCCTTGCCCACAAGCCGTGGCGTGTCGAAGCCGCCGAGGCGCAGATGCCGAATGGCGCCAAGGCGACCGCATCGGCGGTCCTCGCCGGCGCCCGCACCACCTCCCAGAACGCGTTCAAGCTGCCGTTGGTCGAACGCACCATCGGCGCCGTGTTCGAAGACGCAAAGGCCTGATCGCCATGAAGTTCGATACCCCCGCCACGGCGAACCCGACCGACCGCATGAAGGTGCTCGGCCAGCCGCTCGACCGCGTCGATGGCAAGCTGAAGACCACCGGCACCGCGCACTATGCCTATGAGCGCAACGACGTCGCGCCGAACGCCGCCTATGGCTACATCCTGGGTGCGGCGATCGCCAAGGGCCGGATCGAGAGCATCGACGATGCCGATGCGAAGGCCGCTCCAGGCGTGCTCGCGGTCGTGACCTACCAGAACGCCGGTAAGCTCGGCAAAGCCAAGAACCACACGGCACGGATGCTCGCCGGGCCCGACGTCCAGCATTACGACCAAGCCGTCGCGGTCGTCGTGGCCGAGACGTTCGAGCAGGCACGCGCCGCCACCAAGCTGCTCCGCGTCACCTACGCGCGGACCGCCGGCAACTTCGATCTCGCCGCATCAAAAGCCTCGGCCACCAAGCCAAAGAGTGGCACGCCCGACACCGCCGTCGGTGACTTCGCAGGTGCGTTCGCCAAGGCGGCCGTCAAGGTCGACGAGCGCTACACCACGCCAGACCAGAGCCACATGATGATGGAGCCGCACTCCACCACCGCGGCGTGGAAGGACGGCAAGCTCACGCTGTGGACGTCGAACCAGATGATCGCCTGGGCAGTCGGCGACATGAGCGAGACGCTGTTGCTGCCGAAGGAAAACATTCACGTGATGTCGCCTTATGTCGGTGGCGGGTTCGGGTCGAAACTGTGGGTCCGCAGCGATGCGGTCATGGCCGCGCTCGGGTCGCGTGCGATCGGTGGACGGCCGGTGAAGCTCGCGCTCGCGCGGCCGCAGGTGATGAACAACACGACGCATCGCCCGGCGACGATCCAGCGCCTCCGCATCGGCGCGCAGAAGGACGGTAAGATCACCGCGATCGCGCACGAGAGCTGGTCGGGCGATCTTCCCGGTGGCGGTCCCGAGACCGCGCCGAACGCCACCCGCCTGCTGTACGCGGGCGCCAATCGCATGACCGCCACGCGTCTCGCCGTGCTCGATCTCGCGGAAGGCAATGCGATGCGTGCGCCGGGCGAGGCCGTTGGCCTGCTGGCGCTTGAAGCGGCGATGGACGAGCTGGCCGAAAAGCTTAAGATGGACCCGGTGCAGCTGCGGATCATCAACGATACGCAGGTCGATCCGGAAAAGCCGTCGCGCCAGTTCTCGCAGCGCGACCTGGTCGGCTGTCTGAGGACCGGCGCCGAGCGCTTCGGCTGGAACAAGCGCAACCCGGTTCCGGGCCAAGTCCGCGACGGCCGCTGGCTCGTCGGCATGGGCATGGCCTCGGCCTTCCGCGACAACGTCACGATGAAGTCGGGCGCGCGCGTTGGGATCGACAAGAAGGGCGTGGTGACGGTCGCTACCGACATGACCGACATCGGCACGGGCAGCTACACGATCATTGCACAGACCGCAGCCGAGATGATGGGCGTGCCGATAGACAAGGTCATCGTCCTGCTTGGCGACAGCAGCTTCCCGGCCTCGTCGGGTTCGGGCGGCCAGTGGGGCGGCAACAGCTCGACCGCGGGCGTCTATGCGGCGTGCATGGCGCTACGCGATTCGGTGGCGCGCAAGCTCGGGTTCAACTCGAGCGACGTCGTGTTCGAGGACGGCAAGGTGAAGTCGGGCAACCGCAGCGTCTCGCTGTCGGAAGCCGCGGGCGATGCCGGGCTTTCGGCCGAGGACTCGATCGAGTTCGGCGACCTGACCAAGACGTACGCGCAGGCCACGTTCGGCGCGCATTTCGTCGAGGTCGGTGTCGATTCGGCGACCGGCGAGATCCGCGTCCGTCGCATGAGTGGTGCGTTCGCTGCGGGTCGTATCCTCAACCCGAAATCGGCACGCAGCCAGGTGATCGGCGCGATGACGATGGGCGTCGGCGCGGCACTGATGGAGGACGCGGTCGTCGACACGCGGTTCGGCTATTTCGTCAACCACGACCTCGCCGAATATCACGTGCCCGCGCACGCCGACATTCCGATGCAGGACGTGTTCTTCATGGATGAGGTCGACACCAAATCCTCGCCGATGAAGGCCAAGGGGATCGGCGAGCTGGGCCTGTGCGGCGTCGGTGCGGCGATCGCCAATGCGGTCTACAACGCGTGCGGCGTCCGGGTCCGTGAATATCCGCTGACGCTCGACAAGGTGATCGGGAAGATGGCCTGAACCGGCTGCCCCCGCATCGTACGAGCGATGCGGGGGCATTCTTCTAGAGACCGAGTTCGGCCATCGTCACGACGCGGTATTCGCGGGCGCTGATCTCGGCCGCCGTGCCGATTGCGACGGCGCGCAGGCCGTCCTCCGCAGACACTTGGACCGGCCCCTCGCCGCGGACCGCCGCGGCGAAGGCGGCGTGCTGGTAGTAGGTCGCGCCTTCGTGCGAGCCGGCGGCCTTGGCGGCGGGATCGACGGCGATGTGACTACGCTCGACCTGTTTCGGGTTGAGGAAGCCGACGCGGGGGGAATAGACGAGTTCGCCTGCGGGGATCAGGACGTCGAGGCGCGCCGCGTCGCCGGTGGCGGACATCTCCTCCTGGTTCTCAGCACCGTCTGCGAACATGCTGAGATCGAGCATCGCCCTAACGCCATTCGCAAAATCGACCGTCGTGAAGCTGTTGTCGATGATGTCGGGACGCTGGCCGTCATAGCGTTCGTCGAGATGGTTCACGTCCATCGCGCCCGAGCAATACACGCGGACCGCTTCGGACCCGACGATCAGCCGCATCAGATCGAAGAAATGGCAGCATTTCTCGACCATCGTGCCGCCGGTATTGGCGGAGAAGCGGTTCCAGTCGCCGACCTTGGGGAGGAACGGGAAGCGGTGTTCGCGGATCGAGAGCATCTGCAAACGGCCGACACGCCCTGCGTGGACCTGCTCGATGAACGCCGCGGCGGGGGGCATGAAGCGGTATTCCATGCCCGTCCAGAACGGCTTCGCATGGCCAGCGGCGCGCTCGACGATCCAGCGGGCGTCCTCGATCGTCGTGGCCAGCGGCTTCTCGCAGAGGATCGCGGCGCCCATGTCGAACAGCCGTTCGAGCACGTCGCGGTGCGTGTTGTTGGGCGAGGCGATGATGATCGCGTCGACGTCGGCGCCCTTTGCGAACGCCTCGACGCTGTCGAACCGTGCGACATCGGCGGCGCGGTCGCCGAGCGCGTCTGTCGCCCAGCCGACCGAGGTCGCGACCGGATCGGCGATCGCGACGATTTCGGCGCCGGGTAAAATCGCCAGGTTTCGAAGGTGTTCGACGCCCATCATGCCCGTTCCGACGACACCGTATCTGATCGTGGCTACCAAGCTGTCATTCCCTATGCCATGGCCGCCTGCATGACGACGATCCGCCTTTCCAACGACCTTCGCCCGCTCGGCAAGAGCGAAATCCTTGTTTCGCCGATAGCCTGGGGCATGTGGCGGCTGGCCGGAGATGTCGCGCCGGTCCATGCGATGATCGAAGCCGCGCTGTCGGCCGGAATCAATTTCTTCGATACCGCGGACATCTATGGCTGCGACGTGCCCGCCGGGTTCGGGTCGGCGGAGGCGCTGTTCGGGCGCGCGCTGGCCGAGGACCGGTCATTGCGTGCAAAAATGGTGATCGCGACCAAGGCGGGCATCCGTCCCGGCATCCCGTATAATTCGAGCGCGACGTATCTCGACGATGCGCTGGAAGCGTCGCTGACGCGGATGGGTGTGGAGCAGGTCGACCTGTACCAGATCCACCGCCGCGACTTCCTGACGCATCCGCACGAGGTCGCGGAGACGCTGACGCGGATGGTCGAGGCGGGCAAGATCCGCAGCATCGGCGTGTCGAACTACAGCGTGGGCGAATTCGACGCGTTGCAGGCTTTTCTGAGCCAGCCGATCGTCAGCACGCAGCCTGAGTTCTCGCCGCTGCGGACCGCGCCGCTGTTCGACGGGACGCTCGACCAGGCGATGCGGCTCGATGTCGCGGTGATGGCGTGGTCGCCGCTCGGCGGCGGGCGGCTGGCGCAGGGCGATCATCCGGCTGCCAAGCTGCTCGCCGAGCACGGTGCGCGCTATGGTGTCGATGCGGCGACGGCGACGCTCGCGTGGATCATGGCGCATCCGGCGCGGATCATTCCGATCGTCGGGTCGCAGACCCCGGCGCGGATCGCGGCGTCGGCGGATGCTTACAAGGTCGAGTGGACGCGGGCCGAATGGTATGCCGTGCTGCAGGCCGGGATGGGTGAGAATTTGCCATGACGGATTTGCCTCCTTGCGAGATCAGCTGGTTTTCCGCGCTGTGCGACGATGATTACGAGTTTCTCGGCGTGCCCGACGACGCGCTGAAGTCGAGCTGGGAGCATTGCCGCGACATCGTGATGCAGGCCGAGACCGCGGGCTACGACAACATCCTGCTGCCGTCGGGCTATGCGCTGGGGATCGACACGACCGCGTTCGCTGCGGGGATCGCGCCGATGCTCAAGCGATTGCGGCTGCTGATGGCGGTGAGGATCGGCGAGAGCTGGCCGCCGCAGCTTGCGCGGCAGATCGCGACGATCGACCGGATGCTCGGCGGGCGGCTGGCGATCAACATCATCTCCAGCGACCTGCCGGGCGAGAAGCTGGAGAGCGCGCCGCGGTACGCGCGAACGGTCGAGGCGATGCACATCCTGCGGACGTTGCTCGATGGGAAGCCGCTCGACCATGATGGCGAGTTCTGGAAGCTCAAGGTCGATCCGCCGCGCGTGACGACGCTGTCTGGTAAGTGCCCGGCGCTGTATTTTGGGGGGCTGTCGGAGGCTGCGCGCGATGCGGCGGCGACCAATGCCGACGTGTATCTGATGTGGCCGGATACGATGGACGCGGTGCGGGCGATCATCGCCGATCTGCGGTCGCGGGCGGCCAAGCATGGGCGCACGCTAAAGTTCGGCTACCGCGTCCACGTCGTTGTCCGCGAGACCGAAGCCGAAGCCCGCGCTGCGGCTGATCGGCTGTTGTCGAAGCTCGACGATGCCGAGGGCCGGGCGATCCGGGAGCGGTCGCTCGATTCGCAGTCGGCTGGCGTGCGGCGTCAGGCGGAGCTGCGCGAGGGGTCGGACGATGGGTATGCCGAGGCGAACCTTTGGACCGGGATCGGGCGGGCTCGGTCCGGGTGCGGGGCGGCGATCGTTGGGGATCCGGATCAGGTGTTGGCTAAGCTGAATGCGTACCGGGCGGAGGGGATCGATGCGTTTATTCTCTCCGGGTATCCGCATGCTGCCGAGGCGGACCTGTTCGCGCGGCATGTGTTGCCGCGGATCGAGCATGGGCCTTTGGTGATTTGATTGGTCGCCTTCGGTTCAATTACGCACCCACCCCACAATAGCGCCACCCCGGCGGAGGCCGGGGCCCAGTTGGAAAGGTCGCAGTAACTAGGGACTACGCGCAGTTGGCACCGTCCCCCAACTGGGCCCCGGCCTTCGCCGGGGTGGTGGTGCTGGGTTGGCGGCCGCCCCCCCCTTTCCCTCCTTGTTCTCCCGCGAAGGCGGGAGCCCAGTCTGGGTCCCCGCCTTCGCGGGGAAACAAGCTTTCTCGCTCGAGTGGGATAACCGCCGGTCAGATCGGGGGAGTGAGTGAGCCCCACCCCCTGCAACCAAATAACCGGCTCGGCGAAGAGAAACTGGCTGGCCACCGCTCGCGCGTCGTCCATGCTGGGGGCTTATGACCAAGCCTACCAAGACCGTCGCGCAACTTAGCGCCCGCGCCCGTGCGCTGTTGTTCGCGCTCGTCGTCACTGCCGGCATTCTCAACCTCGTCGACCGCCAGATCATTTCCGTGCTGAAACCGACGATCGCCGCCGACCTCGGCTGGAGCGACGACGATTACGGGACGCTCGCCGCGTGGTTCCAGGGCGGCGCGGCGTTCGCGTTCCTGTTCACCGGGTGGATCGTCGACAAGCTTGGCGTCAAATGGGCGAACCCGATCGGCGTCGCCGCATGGAGCATCGCGGCGATGGCGCATGGCTGGGCACGGTCGATGACCGAGTTCGTGATGATCCGCGTCAGCCTAGGGGCGACCGAGGCGATGGGGACGCCGACCGGGATCAAGACGATTGCGTCGGTGCTGCCGAAGAACTGGCGATCGAGCGGGTTCGGCGCGACCAATGCCGCCAACAGCATCGGTGCGATCCTGGCGCCGCTCGCGATTCCCGGCGTCGCGCTGCTGGTCGGATGGCGCGGGACGTTCGTGGCGGCGGGTGCGCTTGGGCTCGTCTGGGCCGCGGTCTGGCTGATCGCGACACGGGGCGTACGCTTCTCCCCGCCCCTTCCGGCCGCGACCGATCTCGGAGCGCCGACCGATTACGGCCCGATCCTGCGAAATCGCCAGACCTGGGCGGTTGCGGGCGCGAAAATCCTGTCGGACGCGACGTGGTGGTTGTTGCTGTTCTGGCTGCCGGACTTTTTCCACCGGCAATATGGGCTGACCGGCGTCGCCCTCGGCGTGCCGCTCGCGATTGCCTATGGTGGCGCGGCGGTCGGGTCGTTGCTCGGCGGCGGCGTTTCGACGCGGTTGCTGAGCCTGGGCTATAGCGTCAACGCGGTGCGGAAGGGCATATTGCTGGTCGCCGCGCTCTGCGTGCTGCCGATCCCGCTGGTGCTGTATGCGGGCAATTACGCGGTCACGATCGGGTTGATGGCGCTGACCTTGGCGGCACATCAGGCATTTTCGACCAATCTCTTCGCGCTGATCGCCGATGTCGTGCCACAGGAGAAACTGGGGCGGGTGACCGCGTTCGGATCGTTCAGCGGCAATGTCGGGGGGATGGTGATCGCCAAGGTCGCAGGGCTCGTTCTCACCGCAGGCCTCGGATATCTCCCGTTATTCCTGTTCGCGAGCGTCTCGTATCTGCTGGCGGTCGGCTGGATACAGCTGCTGTTGCCGACATTGCGACCAGTCGAGGCGCGCTAAAGCTGATACGACGCGCCTGCATATCGTTCTTTATACCCATCGTACGAATGGGAATTACAAGGCGGCATCACTTCAGGGGAGGGAACCCATGATCGACCCACGCACCCAGCGACGCCGTGTCGCGCTGTTCGCCGGCACCGCACTCGCAGCGCTCGCCACGCCGGCTGTTGCGCAGGATACGCCTGCGACGACACCGGCAACGGTGCCGACCACTACGCCCGCCCCGGCTGCGCAGAGCGACGAGGTGATCGTCACCGCGCGCTATC
The DNA here is from genome assembly GCF_900115295.1 of Sphingomonas sp. OK281. Taxonomy (GTDB): domain Bacteria; phylum Pseudomonadota; class Alphaproteobacteria; order Sphingomonadales; family Sphingomonadaceae; genus Sphingomonas. The sequence continues at coordinate 955,157 of NZ_FOVZ01000001.1, forward strand.
GCAACGAGACGCTCCAGTCGGTACCGATCGCGATCACCGCGGTCAGCGGCCAGTCGCTTGCCGAGCGCCAGTTGAACACGGTCGAGAATATCGCCGCGACGATCCCGTCGGTCGGCTTCCGCAGCGGCGCGTCGAACAAGGACCGCACGATCTTCATCCGCGGCGTCGGTACGATCACGACCTCGCCGGGCGTCGAGCCATCGGTGTCGACCGTGCTCGACGGCGTCGTCCTCACTCGTCCCGGCCAGTCGACGCTCGATCTCGGCGAAGTCGAGCGGATCGAGGTGTTGCGCGGGCCGCAGGGCACGTTGTTCGGCAAGAACGCCTCGGCCGGCGTCGTCAACATCGTCACGCGGAGCCCGACCGACGAGTTCCGCGCGTTCGGCGAGGCGGGCATCACCTCGGACGAGGAATACCGGATCAAGGCCGGCATCTCGGGTGCGCTCGTCCCCGGCAAGGTGCAGGCGCTGATCGGCGGGCTGTACGACGACTATAAGGGCAACGTCCGCAACGTCGCGCAGGGGAAGGACGTCAACGGGTACCGCCGCTATGGCGCGCGCGGCAAGCTGGTCGTCACGCCCTCCGACGACCTGAAGTTCACAATCATCGGCGACTATCTCAACTCGCACGATACGACGCCGACCAGCGTCTATGCCGCCACCAGCCGCACCGCCTATCCGACCGGTGTCGTCACCAATTCGACGACCCTCGCCGCAGCGCTTGGGGCGAGCGGGATTACCGCAGGTCCAAGCAATCGCCAGACCAACAACAATTCGATCACCGACGTGAAGGACGAGAATTACGGCGGGTCGTTCACCGGCGAACTCGCGCTCGGCGACTATCACGTCACCTCGATCACCGGCTGGCGGCAGTGGCTGAACAACCAGCGCCAGGATTACGACAGCGTCGCCGCGCTCTCGACCGCCTTCCCGTCGGGGCAGGATGCCGGCAGCGTCAACACCAAGCAATTCTCCGAGGAGCTGCGCCTCACCTCGCCCAAGGGTGGCCTGATCGACTATGTCGTCGGCGCCTATTACCTGCACGCGACGACCGACGAGCAGTATCGGCGCACGCTGACCTCGCTCGCGGCGAGCGGCGCGCAGACCACGACCACGGGCGTCGCGAACTACGGCATCACCAACGACAATTACGCGGTGTTCGGCGAGGCGAACGTCAATTTCACCAAGCGTTTCCGCGGTATCGCCGGCTATCGCTCGACGTGGGACAGCCTGGATTACTATCACGTCCGCACCTCGACCGCGGACCCGCTCAACACCGGATCGTCCGCGCTCGACGCCGCCGGTATCCGGGCATATCACAACACCAGCGGCGGAACGGACAAGCGCGGCGACAGCTATCGCCTCGGGCTCCAGTACGACCTGGGCGACCATGCGCAGACCTATTTCACCTATTCGCATGGCTATAAGGGCCCGGCGTACAACGTGTATTTCAACATGCGCTCGCTGAACGCGACGACGCCGCTAGACGAAGTGCCGCTGAGCCCGGAGACGTCCAACTCCTACGAGATCGGGCTGAAGGGCAGCACCGCGAACCGTGCGCTGAGCTATAGCCTGGCCGCGTTCACGACCAATTTCGACGGGTATCAGGCAAGCTTCAACGACGTCGTCGCCGGCGCGCAGGTCAGCCGGCTGATCAACGCCGGATCGGTCCGCTCGCGCGGCGTCGAGGCGGACGTGACGCTGCGCCCGACCAAGGGCCTGACGCTCGACATCTCCGCTGCCTATACCGATGCGACGGTGCGCAACTTCCTGTGCCCGACCGGCGCGCCGACGAGCTGCAACATCAACGGCCAGCCGCTCCCCTACGCGCCGAAGATCAAGCTGTACGAGAATGCGGCGTACAAGTTCGGCATCACCGACACGCTCGCGCTCGAGCTCCAGACCGACGTGACGTTCAGCAGCAAGGTGCAATATGCGCTGTCCGAAACGCCGAGCACGGTGCAGCCGTCCTACGCGATCTGGAACGCGAGCGTCGCGGTGCTGAGCGATACGTCCGGCTGGCAATTGCGCGCGTACGTCAAGAATCTTACGAACACGTCCTATTCGTCGTTCCTGACCGCGGGCACGTTCGCGGGCACCGTCCGGTTCGTGCCGCGCGACGACAAGCGCTATGCCGGGCTGCTGCTGCGTAAGGACTTCTGACGCATCATTGCGGCGGGCGATCGGCGATAGTAATGGAAGCATCGGTTCGGCGACGACGAGGATGATGTGCCATGAAACTCGCCGATCTGGCCGTACTCGCCGGGGTTTCGACCGCGACCGTTTCGCGCGCGCTGGCGGGCCATAGTTCGGTCAATGCGCAGACACAGGCGCGGATCCGGGCCTTGGCGCGCGAGCACGACGTGAGGCCCAACCAGCTCGCGCGTAACCTGCGGATGAAGAGTACGGGCGCGATCGGCCTCGTGCTGCCATTGGGGCACGCGAAGACGCAGCATCTGACCGATCCGTTCTTCCTGTCGCTGCTCGGATTCCTCGCCGACCTGCTGGTCGAGCGCGGCTATGATATCCTGCTGTCGCGGGTCATTCCGGATGCCGACGACTGGCTCGAACGGCTGGTCGACAGCGGCCGCATCGATGGCTTGTTGCTGGTCGGCCAGTCGGATCAGTTCGCGGCGATCGAGCGGGTTTCACAGCGCTATCGCCCGCTGATCGTGTGGGGCGCGAACCGTTCCGGCCAGCATCACCTGACGATCGGTTCGGACAATGTTGCGGGCGGTCGGCTCGCAGCGGAGCATCTGATCGCGCAAGGGCGTCAGCGACTGCTGTTCGTTGGCGACCCGGCCCCGCCGGAGTTTGCGGACCGGCTTGCCGGGTTCGCCGCGGCGGCCGACGAGGCCGGTGTGACGCACACGGTACTGGCAACGCCGATGAGTCCCGAGGCGGTTCATGCCGCGGTGGCCGAGCAACTCGCAGGCGGCACCGTTCCCGACGCGATCTTCGCTGCATCGGACGTCGCGGCGATGAGCGTGTTGCGCGCGCTGGCCGAGGCGGGGATCGACGTTCCCACCACGACCGCGGTGATCGGATATGACGACGTCTCGTTGGCGGCACACACGTCACCGCCGTTGACGACGATCCGGCAAGATCTTGCGATCGGGGCGGAACTGATGGTCGATCGCCTGCTGAAGCGTGTCGCCGGCGAGCCCGCCGAGTCTGCGATCGTTACCCCTGTGCTGATTAGGAGACAGTCCGCCTGATTTCTGCAATCGATTGCGAAAATCTGTTGCAATCGATTGCAAGCGCGATAGTAGGCGGCCTTGGGCTTCTCAGAAAGCCGTCGCGCAGGGAGAGTCGCATGAAAGTACGTCACGCATTGCTGGCTGGCATCGCCGCCGCATCGTTCGCTACCGCAGGGGCCGCACAGACCGCTCCGCAGGCCGATCCGGCAGCGACGCCTGCCGATACCGCCGCTGCACCCGTTGCCGACGCCCCGCAGGACGACATCGTCGTGACCGCCGTCGCGCGCGGCACGAACCGCCTCAATACCTCGATCACGACCAGCTCGATCAACTCGGACGCGCTGGTCCAGCTTGCGCCGCGCACCTCGGGCGAACTGCTCCGCAACCTCCCCGGCATTCGCGTCGAGGCCTCGGGCGGCGACGGCAATGCGAACATCTCGGTCCGCGGCCTGCCGGTCGCGTCGGGCGGCTCGAAGTTCCTCCAGTTGCAGGAAGACGGCCTGCCGATCCTCGAATTCGGCGACATCACGTTCGGCAACGCCGACAATTTCCTGCGCGCCGACTTCAACGTGCGGACGATCGAGTCGGTCCGCGGCGGCTCCGCCTCGACCTTCGCATCGAACTCGCCCGGCGGCGTCATCAACTTCATCTCGAAGACCGGCGAGCAGGAAGGCGGCGCGTTCCAGCTGACCAGCGGGCTCGACTATCGCGAGTTCCGCGTCGATTTCGACCAGGGCGGCAAGCTGTCCGACACGCTGACCTATCATTTCGGCGGCTTCTACCGGATCGGGGATGGCCAGCGGCAGGTCGGCTATGACGGCGTCAAGGGCGGCCAGTTCAAGGCGAACATCACCAAGTCGTTCGGCAATGGCGGCTATGTCCGCCTGTACGGCAAGTATCTCGACGACCGCGCGATCGGCTATCTGCCGAACCCGGTGCAGGTGACCGGCACGAACAGCGATCCGACCTACAGCAACATCACCAACTTCTCGATCAACAACGGCACGCTGCACAGCGGTAATATCCGCACCGTGCAGACGCTCGACGGCAACAACCAACTCGTTACGCGCTCGATCGCCGATGGCCAGCATCCGGTCGTCTATTCGGCCGGGCTCGAGACGCAGATCCCGGTCGCGGACGGCTGGAACGTGGTCGAGCGGTTCCGCTATTCGGACATCTCGGGCGGCTTCACCTCGCCCTTCCCGTCCGCCGTCGGCTCGGCGCAGACGATCGCCGACAGCATCGGCGGCGCAGGATCGCAGCTGTTCTATGCCAGCGGCGCACAGGCCGGCCAGCGAATCACCAACCCGGCGTCGCTCAACGGCAACGGCCTGCTCGCCAACGTCGTGCTGTTCGACGTCGACCTGAAGAGCCTGAACAACATCACCAACGACATCCGCCTCAACGGGTCGGTGCCCTTGGGTTCGGGGACGCTGGCGATCACCGGCGGCTTCTACGCCTCGCGCCAGGACATCAAGAGCGACTGGCTATGGAACTCGTTCGTCCAGACCGTCGCCGATGACGGCCGCTCGGTACTGGTCGACGTCCGCACCGCGGCAGGCGTTCCGGTCACGCAGAACGGCACGCCGGGCTATTCGGCATACGGCTTCGGCAATTGCTGCCGCCGGTCGTACGATCTCGACTACACGACCTACGCACCTTTCGCACAGCTCGGGTTGGAGATCGGTCGCTTCAACATCGACGGCTCGCTGCGCTACGACTTCGGCCGGGCCCGCGGCAGCGTCGCCGGCGCCGATCTGGGGGCGGGCTTCGGCAGCGGCATCACGACGGTCGACATCAACGGCGACGGCGTGATCTCGGCCGCCGAGCGGCAGGTTGCGGTGATCCCGAACGTCCGGTCGCCGCTCAACTACAACTATGACTATCTGTCCTACTCGGGCGGCGCGAACTATCGCCTGACCGACAGCACGGCGGTGTTCGCCCGCTACAGCCGCGGCGGCCGCGCCAATGCCGATCGCCTGTTGTTCGGCCCGTCGATCAATACGACTACGGGTGGCCTGACCGACGAGAGCGCCGCAGTCGATTTCGTCCGTCAGCTCGAAGGCGGGTTCAAGTTCCGCCAGAACGGCCTCTCGCTTTACGCCACCGGCTTCTGGGCGCGCACCGAGGAGCAGAATTTCGAGGCCACGACGCAGCGCTTCTTCAATCGCCAATATGAAGCGAAGGGCGTCGAGCTCGAAGGGCGGATCGCACGCGGACCGTTCTCACTGTCGGCGGGCGGCACCTATACCGATGCGGAGATCACCAAGGACGTGCTTAACCCCGCGGTCGAGGGCAATCGCCCGCGTCGCCAGGCCAAGTTCATCTTCCAGGCGACCCCGCAGGTCGATGTCGGCCGGCTGACCGTCGGCGCGAACGTGATCGGCACCACCGACAGCTTCACGCAGGACAACAACGTGCTCAAGATGCCCGGCTATACGCAGGTCAACGCGTTCGTGTCGGTGCATCCGGCGGAGAACGTCACGCTGTCAGTCAACGGCAACAATCTGTTCGACGTGAAGGGCATCACCGAAGCCGAGGAGGGCGCGATCCCGACCAACGGCATCGTCCGCGCACGATCGATCACCGGCCGGACGATCTCCGCCGCGGTCCGCTTCGGCTTCTGATCGGGCGGGTGAGCGTGACTTTGTCCTCTACCGAGCGGCGCCTCGACGCGCTCGCCCCCCGGCTCGAACGCCAGCTCGAACGGTTATATGGTACGGAGCGGCTGGCGTCGCTCTGGCCGCGGATGGAGACGATCCTCCGCGACCGGGCGAGCGAACGGCCAGCGGCGATGGTCGCGCTCGACGACGCGCGGCTGGCCGATCCGGACTGGTTCGTCGCGCCCGACATGCTGGGCTATTCGACCTATGTCGACCGGTTCGCAGGAACGGTCGAAGGATTGATCGGCAAGGTCGACCATCTCGAGTCGCTCGGGGTTCGGTATCTGCACCTGCTCGCGTTGCTCAAGGCACGCGAGGGCGATAGCGACGGTGGCTTCGCGGTGGCGGACTATCTCGCGATCGAACCGCGGTTGGGGACGATGGACGAGGTCGAGCGGCTTGCCGCCCGGCTGCGCGAGGGGCGGATCAGCCTGTGCGTCGATCTCGCGCTCAATCACACCGCGGACGATCATGCCTGGGCGAAGGCGGCGCTGGCGGGCGATCCGCGCTATCGCGCCTTCTATCATGTTCTGAGCGAGGGCGAGGCTCGGGCATACGAGGCAAACCTCCCGCAGGTGTTCCCGACCACCGCGCCGGGCAACTTCACCGAAGTGCCGGCGATGGGCGGGCAGGTCTGGACGACCTTCTATCCGTTCCAGTGGGACCTCAACTGGTCCAATCCCGAAGTCATGCTCGCGATCGTCGATACGATGCTGCGGCTGGCGAACCACGGTTTCGAGGCGTTCCGGCTCGACTCGATCGCGTTCCTCTGGAAGCAGATCGGCACCGATTGCCGCAATCGTCCCGAAGCGCATTTCATCGTTCGGGCGTTGCGCGCCGCGCTCGACATCGTGGCACCCGCGACGTTGCTGAAGGCGGAGGCGATCGTCCCGACCGCGCTCGTGCCACCGTATTTCGGTGCCGACGAAGGCGCGGACTGGGATGGCGGGTTCGAGCCCGAATGCCATCTGGTCTACAACAACTCGCTGATGGTCGCTGGCTGGGTCGCGCTGGCCGAACAGTCCGCCACCCTGCCGCATGCGATCGTCGAGGCGAGCGGTGGCCTGCCCCGCGGCGCCAACTGGCTTAGCTATGCGCGCTGCCACGACGATATCGGCTGGGGCGCGGTGATCGGCGACCTCGCCGGGATCGATCCCGATCCTGTCGCCCGGTTGAAGGTCGCGGCGCGGTTCCTCGAAGGCGGCGATGGCAGCTGGGCACGTGGCGCGCCGTTCCAGTCGGACGGCTCGGTGCTGCACGGCTCGAACGGGACGATGGCGTCGTTGGCGGGGCTCGAAGCGGCGGACGACGAGGCAGCGCGCGAAATGGCGTTCCGGCGGATCGCGCTGCTCAACGCGCTGTCGATCGCGAGCGGCGGCCTGGCGACGACGTACATGGGCGACGAAGCGGGATTGCTCAACGACACCGGCTATCTGGACGATCCCGAACGCGCGCATGAAGGTCGTTGGCTGCACCGGCCGGACATGGACTGGGCGGCGCTCGATGGTCCCACCGCGCGGCGGATCAGCGGCGATCTGGAAGCGCTGCGGGCGGCACGTATTGCCAGCGGCGGCGCCGGTTCGCCGGTAGCGATTACGACGGGCTCCCCTGCCCTGCTCGGGATCGGCTGCGGTAGTGACCGGGTGTTCCTGAATTTTTCCGACGCTGCGATGCAGGTTGATGGCTTGGCGGGCTGGCAGGATCGGTTGTCCGAACAGCCTTGTGATGCCTCCCTCGCTGTCGAACCTTGGGGCGTCATCTGGGCAGGTCCGGCGACGTGATCGTGCACTTTCGCAATCCTCCCCCGCAAGGACGAGGTGGCAGGCATAGCCTGACGGAGGGGGAGGTAAAGACGAACCGCTGTTTCGTGTCTTCCCCCTTCATCGCCTTCGGCGTCACCTCCCCCTGGCGGGGGAGGATCGATCGGTCCACGCCTCGCGGGATCGTACAAAAGGCATGACGATGATGAACTTCGGCCTTTCGACCAAACCCCGCCTGTCGCTCATGCGGCTGATCGAGATGAACCTCGGCTTCCTCGGGCTGCAATTCTCGTTCGGTCTGCAACAGGCCAACATGGCGCCGATCTACGGCTATCTCGGTGCCGACGAAGCGAGCCTGCCGCTGCTGTGGCTCGCCGGACCGATGACCGGGCTGCTGATCCAGCCATTGATCGGCGCGATGAGCGACCGGACCTCGACCCGGATCGGCCGTCGCACGCCATATTTCCTGATCGGCGCGGTGCTGTGCAGCCTGTGCCTGCTGGCGATGCCGTACAGCCCGACCTTGTGGGTGGCGGCCAGCCTGTTGTGGGTGCTCGACGCAGCCAACAACGTGACGATGGAGCCGTACCGCGCCTATGTCGGCGATCGCCTGCCCGACGACCAGCGTGCTGCGGGCTTCCTGACGCAGTCGGCGTTCACCGGGCTTGCGCAGACGCTGTCCTATCTGGCGCCATCGCTGCTGGTGTGGATCGGCTTCAACAAGGATGCGATCGACGGCAACGGCATCCCCGACATCACGCGGATCGCGTTCCTGATCGGCGCGGTGCTGTCGCTGGCGACGATCGTCTGGTCGGTTGTCCGCGTCCCCGAACTGCCGCTGCCGGCCGAGGAGAAGGTGCGGCTGGCGAAGGAGCCGCTGACGCTCGGCGGCACGCTCCGCGACCTCAATACCGCGCTGGTCGAGATGCCGCGGCCGATGCGGCAACTAGCGCTGGCGATGCTGTGCCAATGGTACGCGATGTTCGCGTACTGGCAGTTCATCACCTTCGCGGTCGCGCGGTCGCTGCACGGGACGTCGGATGCCAAGAGCGCGGCGTTCCGCGATACGGTGCTGACCGTCGGCCAGCTCGGCGCGTTCTACAACGCGGTGGCGTTCGTCGCGGCGATCGCGCTGGTGCCGTTTGCCCGCCGCTGGGGTGCGAAGAGCGCGCACGCCGCCTGCCTGCTCGCGTCGGGCGTGGCGATGCTGGCGATCCCCGGCCTGCGCACCGAGGCGGCGCTGTTCGTGGCGATGCTGGGCATCGGAATCGGCTGGGCGAGCATGATGGGCAATCCGTACATCATGCTGATCGACATGATCCCGCCCGAGCGCAACGGCGTCTACATGGGCATCTTCAACATGTTCATCGTCATCCCGATGATCATCGAGAGCCTGACCGTGCCGCTGTTCTACCACTCCGTCATGGGCGGCGAACCTCGCAACATCCTGTACCTCGGCGGCGCGCTGATGGTGCTGGGCGCCTTCGCAACGACGCGCGTGACGATGCCGCGCAAGCCGTAGCGCCTCTGGCCGGACGATCCCGGCCAGAGGTGGCTGCCTTACCAGCCGGTCGGCTTGCCCTTGTTCTGGACGTCCAGCCAGACCTTCAACGGCGCGAAATACTCGACCAGTGCCGCGCCAGACATCTCCGGGCTCCCGGTGAACACCTGCAACGCATCCGGCCAAGGCTTCGACTGGCCCATGCTCAGCATAGCGTTCAACTTCGTCCCCACCGCCTTGTTGTCGTAGAACGAGCAGCGATGCAGCGGCCCCTTCCAGCCGGACTGGTCGCACGCCGCCTTGTAGAACTGGAACTGCAACACACGCGCCAGGAAGTAGCGCGTGTACGGCACCGCCGCCGGGATGTGGTATTTCGCGCCCGCATCGAACTTGGTCTCGTCGCGTACGACCGGCGGCTTGATCCCCTGATACTGGAGCCGCAACGCGTCCCACGCAGCCTGATAGCCGGTCGCCGGGATCTGGCCCGAGAACACGCCCCAGCGCCATTTGTCGATCAGCAGCCCGAACGGCAGGAACGCGACCTTGTCCATCGCCTGGCGCAGCAGCAGCCCGATATCCTTGTCCGCGCTCGGCGCCTTCGCCTGATCGAGCAACCCGATCTTGACGAGGTAATCCGGCGTGATCGACAGCGCGACGGTATCGCCGATCGCCTCGTGGAACCCGTCGTTCGCGCCGTTCGCGTAGAGGAACGGCTGAGCCTTGTACGCCCGCTGGTAGTAATTGTGGCCGAGCTCGTGATGAATGGTGACGAAGTCGTCCGCGTTCACCTTCGTGCACATCTTGATCCGGATATCGTCCTTGTTGTCGATATCCCACGCCGACGCATGACAGATCACGTCGCGATCGGCAGGCTTGGTGATCTGCGACCGCTTCCAGAACGTGTCCGGGAGTGGTGCGAAGCCGAGCGACGAATAGAAGCCCTCGCCCTGCTTCACCATCTTGAGCGGGTCATAACCCTTCGCCTTGAGCAGTTCGCCGGTATCGTAGCCGAGGTCGCCCGCACCCTTCGGCGCGACGATATCGTAGATATTGCCCCATTCCTGCGCCCACATGTTGCCGAGCAGGTCGCTGCGGATCGGCCCGGTCTTCGCCTGCACCGCGTCGCCGTATTTTTCGTTCAGCTTCCACCGCGTGTAGGTGTGGAGCGCCATGTACAGCGGCTCGACCTGCTTCCAGATCGTGTCGGTCAGCGCCGCGAACTGCTCGGGCGTCATGTCGTAGCCCGAGCGCCACAACGCGCCGACGTCCTTGTAGCCGAGCTCGCGTGCGCCTTCGTTGGAGATCGACGTCATCTTCGCATAGTCGCCGCGCATCGGCGCACCGACCTTGTCGTTCCAGCTCGTCCACATCTCGGTCAGCTTGGCGGGATCGCGCGTCGAGCCCATGGCGGCCTCGATATCCGACCCGTTGATCGGCTTGCCGTCGAGCGTGCCCATGCCCTTGCCGTAGGACGACGACATCTTGGTGGTCAGGGTCGACAGTTCCTCGGATGCGCCGGGCCGCGTCGGTGCCGGCAGGGTCAGCCCACCACGCAGCAGGTCGAGCTTGCGCTTGGTATCGAACGACAGTCCCGGCAGCGACGCGTACCGCGCCGCACCGAGCGCGTACTTGACGCCGAGATCGGTCATCTCCGCGCCGGATTTGGCCGCCAGCGCATCGGTATCGTCGGTGATGTAGGTCGCGTTGACCCATGCCACGCGGTTGGCGTCGAGCGAGGCCGCCGCCATCGCCGCCTCGGCCTCCGCAACGAACGCGTCGGCCTGCGCGACAGTCGGCTTGCCGGTGGCGGTCGATGCGGGTGCGGCCTGGGCCCGGGCGGCGGCAGGCGCGGCGATCGCGCACGCGAGCGCGATCAGAGAGACGGTACGGATCATGTGCTTCCCCTGGATTATGCGTCCAGAGTGCGGAAGCGGCGCGGCGCGGTCAACCGGGTTGACGATGATCGACTGTCTGAGTTGCGCCCGCTCCGAGTCACGCGGCCAGGAAGTCGGCGATCGCCTGACCGAGTTCGGGCTTCACGACGGCGCTCATGTGGCCGCCGGGGGTTTCGACATATGTTCCGTTCGGAAGCGCCGCCGCCAAGTCCGGTGCCGAGCCGTTGTCCTGATCCTCCCCGCCGCAGACCACCAGTGTCGGCTGCTGGATTGCCTTCACGGTCTCGAGCGGGGTATCGGCGAACGTTTCGAGAATGCCGAGTAACGCGACCGGGTCGCCGCCGGTAGTCTTCAGGAAAGCTTCGGCCAGCCATTCCGGCGTGCCCTGAACATGCTGGCCGAGCTTCGTCAGGATATTGCGGAAATGCCCGGCGCGGCGCGATGTCTGCGTCAGTCCCTCAAGCCCCATGCCGGAGAAGATCACCTTGCGCGGGGTCGCGCCGGTCGCCAGCATCCGCGACGTCGTCCGCGCGCCCAGCGAATACCCGCCAAGATCATACTCCGTCAGCCCGAGGTGCGCGACCAGCGCGTGTCCGTCCTGTGTCAGGGCATCGGCCGGATACGCCTCCAGCCCGTGCGGCTTGTCGCTCTCGCCGTGTGCGCGCAGGTCCGGCATGATCACCCGGAAGCCCTTTGCCGCGATCTTCGCGGCATGACCGTAGCGGATCCAGTTGGTCTTCGCGTCGGAGAAATAGCCGTGAATCAACACCACCGGCCGGCCCTCGCCCACTTCGCGCCACGCGATTCGCGTCCCGTCGAAGCTTTCGAAATACTGGGTCTCGGTCGGGGTGCTAGTCACGGGATCGTCCTGCTAGGGCTGTTGCCGTCAGTTCGGTCGCCGCATCGGACGTGTCAAGCCGGCTGTCGCTCACGCATCGCGCTGTTCCTCATAGTGGAAATAGCCGAAGTCCGCGGGATGCCCCGTGCCGGACAGATCCTGGCACGCCATGCCGACAAAAGCTCCGGTGAAGTTGGGCATGCCTGGCAAGGTCGCCTCGTCCGACAGGATGCTGGCATCGAATATCTCGGGCAACCAGACCCATTCGCGTGCGTCGCCGAGCCGGTAACCGAAGTGGAGCGTTTCGTGATCCACCTGCACCCGTAACGCCACGGGGCCCAGCCCGATCGAGACGGCCGGTGTCAGCGTGCTCCTTTGGGTATCGCGGGGGATCGCAGACAGGACCTGGAGCTGGCGCTGGCCGTCGTCGCCGGCGGTGACATGCAGATAGTGGAATTTGGTCGCGTTATAATAGCATACCAGTCCGGCGGCCTGCTGGAAGTGATGCGGCGTATAATCCGTCCGGGTCTCCGCGTGATAGCGGAACGCCTGCTGGCGGCGCGCGACCAGCGACTGGACGAAATGACTGCCGATCGTCTCGCAACCGTGCAGGCGGAGATGGCCGGGGCGTGCTTCCAGGCTGAACAACTGGTCTGGATAGGGCGTACGGAGCCACTGGAACGTCGTCGGCAAGATGCTGCTGTCGAAATTGGTATGCTCGATCAGCGGGCTGTGCTCCGGCGAACCCGGGATGGTCGCCACGTCCAGTTGCGGACGCCCCTGTCCGTCCGACGTCCTCAACCAGCCGTCGTCGCCCCAGCGCATCGGCTGGATCGCGGTTTCGCGGCCTAGCACGCACCGATCGCTGCGCGGCAGCGGACGGCCGCAAAGGTAGACCATGTACGTCTCGCCCGTCGGCGTGTCGACGAGATCGCCATGCCCGGCGCGCTGCAAGTCCGCGCCGTGCGGTGTCGTCCGCCCGGTGCCAATGGCAGTCAGGACCGGACCGTCGGGATGAACCTCGTAAGGGCCGAACAGTTCGCGCGACCGCGCCATGACGACCGCGTGGCTACGCTCGGTTCCCCCTTCCGCGACGAGCAGGTGATACCAGCCGTCGCGCTTGTAGAGATGCGGTCCCTCGGTGAAGCCGAGCGCAGTGCCTTCGAAGATCCCGCGGCGTTCACCGACCATTCGGCCGGTATCGAGGTCGATCTGCTGGATGACGATTCCCGCGAACCGTCGACGGTCCGGCCGGTGGTCCCACAGCATGTTGACGAGCCAGCTTCGCCCGTCGTCGTCATGGAACAGGGCGGGATCGAAGCCGCTGCTGTTGAGGTGTACCGGGTCCGACCACGGGCCGTCGATTTGCTCAGCGGTCACCATGTAATTGTGGAAATCGCGCAACGAGGCGCCCCCTGCACCGTCGACGGTGGTCTGCCCGTACCGCTTCACATCGGTGAACAAAAGGTGAAAGCGACCGTGCGCATAACTCAGGTCCGGTGCCCAGACACCGCACGAATCCGGATTGCCGCGCATGTCGAGCTGGCTCGCGCGGCTGAGCGGCCGAGCGACGACCTGCCAGTTTGCCAGATCGCGGGAATGGTGGATCTGGACGCCGGGATACCATTCGAACGTCGAGGTCGCGACATAGTAATCGTCGACGACGCGCACGATCGAGGGATCAGGATTGAACCCGCGCAGGATCGGATTGCGAATGGTCATGCAGGCTTTCGTATCAAAGACCAGAGGAGCGCGGCGCCGGCGAGATCGAGCAGGCCGAGCAGGACGAAGAACGGTTGATACCCGACGGCGCCTACCAGCGAACCGAGCACCAGGGTGAAGATCAGCACGCCGAGATTGGCCGCGGTGCCGGACATGCCGGTGACCGTCGCGACCTGATCCTGCGGGAACAGGTCCGATGCCAGGGTGATGACGGTCACCGACAGCGTCTGGTGCGCGAACCCGCCGAGGCACAACAAGGCGATAGCCGCGACCGGACTGCTCGCGGTCCCGACGAACATCATGCCCGTCATCAGCACCGCGCCGAGCGTGAACGCCCAGCGTCGCGCGTCGATCAGGTCGACGCCGCGGCGCTGCAACCATGCGACGACCGCGGGGCCGAACAGGCAGCCCAGGTCGGCCGCCAGAAAGGGCAGCCACGCGAACAGCGCGATCTGCCCGAGATCGAAATGCCTCACCTGGACCAGATACAGCGGCATCCAGAGCGACAGCATCCCCCAGACCGGATCCGCCAGGAAGCGCGCACCGGCTATCGCCCAGAGGTTTCGGCGGCGCAGCAGCGCCCACAGCGGCGGGCGTTGCCGCGTCACGGCAAGCGCGACCTCCTGTCCTTCGACGATGTAGGCGCGTTCGCCAGCCGACAGATGCCGATGCCGCGCAGGGGTCTGGTACCAGACCAGCCAGGCGATCACCCAGAGCAGCCCCAGGCCACCCGCGACGAAGAAGGCTGCGCGCCAACTATGGTTGAGCACGGCCCAGGCGACGAGCGGCGGGGCAAACACCGCGCCGAACGACGCCCCGATCTGGTAGATGCCACCGGCCACGCCGCGCTCTTTTGCCGGAAACCATTCGGCGACCAGCTTCATGCCGGCAGGCTGGGCCGACCCCTCGACCAAACCCAGCGCACCGCGGAGTCCGGCGAACCCGAGCCAGCCCGTGGCCAGTCCGTGCGCCATCGTGATCATCGACCAGACCGCGACGAACAGCGTGAAGCCGATCTTCAAGCCCACCAGATCGAGCAGATAGCCGGCGACCGGCTGGAACATGATCCCGACCTGGAACGCCCCGGTTATCCACGAATATTCGACCGCGCTGATATGCTGTTCGGCCATGATCGCCGGCGCGGCGACTCCCAGCACGCTGCGCGCGAGGTAGTTGATGACCATCGCCACGACGAACAAGCCGATGATCGTCCAGCGAAGGTTCGAAAAACGCCGCACCGGCTACTCCCTTTGGCGACATGCCGGACTGATTTCGACGTCGGCGACCCAAGGCCGGCGCGCCGCCGCTCTTGTTACGTGGTGTAATGGTAACGTCAACATCGGAACAGTCGTATGCCGTTCCTTCGTCCACTCGACGGTCGTCGTGTTGCATCATGTCTACTAAGGTATAGGGCAAGGGCGTTCGACAGGACCCGCGTCGTGGCGCGAAACGTGAGAGGAACGGTGTGAAGGAACGCGCTGGGCGCTTGCGCAGCCCGACGATCATCGACGTGGCCGCGCAGGCCGGGGTATCGCCAATGACGGTCTCGCGCGTCATCAACGATCGCCCCGGCGTCGATCCGCAGACGCGGGCGGGCGTGCAGGACGCGATCCGCGCGCTTGGCTATACGCCCAACCTGGCGGCGCGCAGCCTGGTGACCGCCGCCGAGCTGAAGATCGGCGTGATCTATTCGAACCCCAGCGCCGCCTTCATGAGCGACTTCCTGACGGGCGTGTTCGAGGAAGCGTCGACGCGCGGCGCGCGCCTGATCCTGCTCAAGGGCGAGAACGGTCGCCCTCCCGACCAGGCTGCGCTCGAAGACCTCGTCGCATCGGGTATCTCCGGCCTGATCTGCGCCCCCCCGCTCAGCGAGTCCGCCGCCGTCCTGGATGTCCTGCGCAAGGCTCGCGTACCGGTCGCGGCGGTTGGCGCGCATGGTATCGGTACCCTCGGCATCGAGGATGCGATCTGTGTCCGGATCGACGATCGCCTCGCTGCCTACGAGATGACGCGCCGGCTGATCGACCTCGGGCATCGCCGCCTGGGCTTCGTCGTCGGCAACCCGGACCAGGTCGCCAGCTTGCAGCGACTCGACGGGTTCTACGCGGCCGTGCGTGAAACCGGCGGCGTGCGGTCGACGATCGCGCAGGGTGATTTCAGCTTTGCGTCGGGGCTCGCGGCGGGTGACCAGCTGCTCCAGGCCAACCCCGCCCCGACCGCGATCTTTGCCAGCAACGACGACATGGCGGCGGCGGTCGTCTCGGTCGCGCACCGGCGGCACCTCGACGTGCCCGGCGAACTGACGGTCGTCGGCTTCGACGATACCACGGCGGCGGTCATGCTCTGGCCGCCGCTGACCACGGTACACCAGCCGGTGCGACGCCTCGCTGCGGAGGCGCTGGGCCTGCTTGTTTCGGAGATCGGCATGCCATCGCGACGTTCGGGCAAGCGCGCCGATCACGTACTCCCCCACGCCATAGTCGAGCGCCAGTCGACTGCGTCGCTGCCCCTGGAGACACCGCCCGCCGAGTGAGTGCCCCAAGCACCCTCGGTAGCGCAAACGTCACCACTGTGCTGCGATATCCGGCGCTCACCCGCCCCTGAGCAGGCGCATGATCATCGTCCGCATGCGGCCATGATTCTCCTTCGAACCGGCGCCGAGCACGCCGTGCCGCTCGGCAGGCAAAAACGCCAGAGGGTGCCCGTCCGGGCGGAAGACGTAGTGATCGAACCATGCACGCCACGCGGCGCGCTCGGCCGGGGGGCGTTCGGCGATCGCCAGCAGCGCGAGCATCATCGCGGTATAGGGGCGGTCCGGGCCGGTCGCGAACGCGTCCCACCAGAAGTTGACGAGCACGTTGACGTCGCCGAGCGCCTCCACCTTGTGCCACCAGAGCTTCGGGACGTACAGCGCGTCGCCCGGCTCCAGTTCGACCACGATCGCACGGTCGCGGACCCGCTCGAACCTCGGGTAGCGCGGATCGCCGCGATCGCTGTCGACCGCCAGGCTGATCGGCTGGCCGGCCATCGTGTAATCGATCGGTCCGACATACAGATCGTGGATCGCGTTTGGCGGAAACAGCGTGAAGCGCCGTCGCCCCGCCGCCACGCAGGCGACGTTGTCCATCTGATCATAGTGGCACGCGACCGTCGACGCATGGCCGATCCAGATGCGCGGCTGGACGGTCGGGGGAACAAAGGCAAGCCGGGTGGTTTGTTCGATACCCGGCAGATACGTCTCGGCTGGCAGCGATCCCATGTACATGCTGGATGCCGCGGGCCGGCCGGCACCATCGAGGATTTCGGCAAGCGCCGCGCCGAACGGCATTGCGCGACGCTCGAAGTTGAACCCGGTCAGCGCCTCGTCATAGGTATAACGCGCACCGATAGCAGGATCGCCGACAAACACTTCGGCGGTGCGCCCTGCATCGAATCGCTTCAGCTGCTCGACCACGCCGTCCAGGCCGCCGCCGGGGGTCGCAGCGCCTGCAAACATCGGCCAATCCCGCGCTACGCCGCGAAGAACCACGGGTTCGCCCCGTTCCATCACCATCGCCCGGAAGGCGTCGGGAACGGTCAGCGCCTCCGCCGGGGGCGCGTCGATCATGCGGCATCCCCGCCGGTTCGATCGTTTCGCATCCGCGCAAGCGTGCGCAAATGGCGTACCGAGCCGGTTTGCGCATAGGCGAGTTGCAGGTCGCCGCTCCGGAACAGCGCGAGCACCGTCGCATCGGGAAGCGCGTGCAGCGCATCGAGGCTGATCGTGTACAGGCCATCCAGACGCAGATGCTCGCCGTCATCGAAGTCCATCGTCACGTCGATCGGTTCGAGCAGACGATGCGCGAGAAGCCTCTGGATGAACGCGTCCGTCTCGGGGATGCCGACCTGCAAGGTATGCAACGCGTGCTGGACCCGACGCAACATCGGTGCAGGCTCGCCATCGAGATCGAACAACGCCGCGCCATCCGGTTCGCCGAAGACCGGATGATCGAGGTCGACAACCAATTGGCCATCGGTGACGTAGAACCCCTGGCGTTCGAGGTCGGCAGGTCGATAGTCCGGCAGCGCACCACGGACGGCAACCAGATTATGGCCCGGCTCGATACCCATGACGACGCCCGCGTAGAACGCCCCCGTCTCGGGATGCTTCGTGAAGAGGATGGGATAATAAGCCGACGCACGAACGAACTCGTCGACGACGATCTGCGCGAAATGACGTTCCCCATCGGCGGCGCGCGATACGCCCAGCGTCGCATGTCGTGCACGCGTCAGCACTTCCCAAACGGCCACCCCGTACCCCTCTCCGAACCGACGTGTTTGTCCGTCAGATTGCACAGCGCGACACGAATGCAAAGGCGTATCAATCACTCATACAAAAGCTTGCAATAGCCCTCCGGCTGCGTACTGTGAGCGCTACCGCAGAGGAAAAGAGGGTGGAAGAACACCCCGACTCGGCTGTTCGAAAACTAGGTCGCACACGCCCCATATCAGAAGGGCGGCGCGATTTCTCATGAGGGGATGTTGAAATGACAGTACAAAAGCACGCAGGAATTGGCTTCCACCGCGCCGCACAGCGGACGAGGAGGATCGCTTGCGCATCGAGCGCTCTTGCGTTGATCTGGTGGCTTCCGGCGTCCGCACAGGACCAGGGCAACCTTCAGAACAGCACGACGGCGCAACCCGCCGCAGCACAGCCTGCCGTTACGGCTACCGCTAACACGACGACCGCAGCCGAGGCCGGGCGCCCGCAGGACGCGGTGACTGCCGCCGATGTGTCGCAAGGTAACGCTGCCGGCGAAAGCGACGAAATCATCGTTACCGGTCTGCGCGGTTCGCTCCAGCGCAACCTCGACCTGAAGCGCACCTCGTCGGGTGTCGTCGACGTCATTTCGGCCGAAGATATCGGCAAATTCCCGGACTCCAACGTCGCCGCCGCCTTGCAGCGCCTGCCCGGTGTATCGATCCAGCGCTCGGGGTCGCGCGGCGAGCCGACCGGCATCACGGTTCGCGGCTTCGGCGGCGATTTCAACACGACGCTGTATGACGGTCGCCGCATCTCGACCGCGACCGGCGGGCGCCAGATCGATTTCAGCACCGTCGGCGTCGACTTCATCGGCCAGCTGAGCGTCTTCAAGACGCCCGACGTGACGCTCGCATCGAGCTCGATCGGCGCGACCGTCAACATCCAGTTCCCCAAGCCGTTCGATCACCCCGGCTTCCGTCTTGCCGCCACCGGCTCGGGTTCGATCCAGGATCGCTCTGGCAAGGTCGTGCCGACCACCGGCCTGCTCATCAGTAGCACCAACGCGGACGAGACGTTCGGCGTCCTGGCCGACGCGATCTATACGCGGCGCGATACCGAGACCAACCGCGTCTACGTGTCGGGTTGGCCCGGCGGCAATTTCGCGCCGTGCCAGCTGACCGGCAACGCCGGGGCCGCAAATTGCGCGCCGACCAGCGATCCGACGTCGGCGAACTACGCCAATCCCAACAATCGCCAGAACCTGCCCGGCTGGTTCCCGCAACAATATGGCGCCGAGCAGCAGCGCGTGAAGGACGAGCGCGTCGATGCGCGCGTCGCGTTCCAGTATCACCCGACCGACGACCTGATGGTCACGCTGGACAACAATTTCTCGCGCCAGACGATCAACCAGGACAATTACGCGTTCGGCGTGTGGTTCAGTCAGGGCGATCTGCGCAACGTCACGCTCGACAAGAACGGCACGGCGGTGGACTTCACGCAGGCCGGCAGCCCGACCGATTTCACTGCGGCGGAAAACAAGCAGATCCTGCAGACCAACCAGACCGGCCTCAACGTCAAATACGATGCGACCGAACACCTGACGCTCGAAGCCGACGGCTCCTACGCAAAGAGCTGGCTCAATCCGGGGAACGTGATCGGCAGCAAGAATGGCGACATCGGCTACGGCAACGCCCTGGGCAATGTGCTGCGCTTCAAGGTCGACGGCAAGAGCAGCGATGCGTTCCCGACGATCAGCAACTTCGGTCCCGCCGGCGACGGCGCGCGCTGGGCGGATCAGTCGTTGATCGGCACGCACGTCACGGTCAACCAGACGCAGAAGAATACCGACGAACTCTTCCAGTTCCGCGGCAACGCCACGTGGAAGCAGGACGACCTGACGATCAAGGCCGGCGGCCAATATTACCAGGACACGTTCAACTTCCGCAACCAGAGCACGTTCACCAACAACTTCTGGCAGGCCTATGCGGGCTATGGCGGTCCATCGGGGCGGACGACGGGTATTTCGCCGGTTCCTGCGAACATCTACCAGGGCTCGATCAGCCTCAACGACTTCATTCCGGGCTTCAACGGCAGCCTGCCGCCGTCGGTGTTCGTGTTCAGCCCGACCGCGTACCAGAATTACCTGACGAGCCTGGGCAATCCATACGCGAAGAACATTCCGGGCTTCAATTATCCGAGCCCGACGAGCGGCGACGGCCTGCTCGGCTTCCGCGGCGCGTTCGACGAGGCGGTAGATCCGGGCAGCGTGCTGAACGTGCGCGAGCGGACGTGGTCGCTATACTTCAACGTGAACTTCAAGGCCGACATCGGCGACATGCCGTTTACGTTCAACGCGGGCGTCCGTAACGAGACGACGAACCTGCGCGCGACCGGTCAAGGTCGTCTGCCGACCTCGATCACGACCAGCACCGCCGATCCGTCGTTGCTCAGCATCCCGACTTATACCGCGATCGTGCCGAACACGACCAACAGCTCCTATTCGTATCTTCTGCCCAGCATCGATGCGAAGCTCGAAGTGACCAATACGCTGCTGCTGCGCTTCGACGCCTCGCGCACGCTGACCAGGCCGAGCCTGAGCGTGCTCAACCCGGTGCTGAACGTCGGCAACGGTCAGCGCGTCGGCGCGCTGACGGCCAGCGGCGGCAACCCGAATTTGAAGCCGTATCTGGCGGACAATTTCGACGTTGCCGCCGAATGGTATTATCAGCGCAACTCGTACCTGTCGGTCGATTTCTTCCTGAAGAACGTCAGCAACTTCATCATCGGCGGCGTGACGCGGCAGTCGATCAACGGGCTCGTTGACCCGACAACGGGCACCTTGGCGAGCTTTGCCGTATCGCAGCAGGTCAACGGACCCAACGCGACCGTCCGCGGCGTCGAACTGGCGTGGCAGCAGGTGTTCGGCAGCTCGGGCTTCGGGTTCCAGGCCAACGCGACCTTCGTCAACACCAACCGGCCGTATGACGACAAGAACATCTCGCAGACCGGCTTCGCGGTCACGGGGCTGGCGAATTCGGCGAACTTCGTCGGCTTCTACGACAAGGGCGGGTTCCAGTTCCGGACCGCGCTCAACTGGCGCGACAAGTATCTGCTCCAGTTCGGCCAGAACCAGAATACCGGGGCGTTCGGGTCGGAGCCGACCTTCGTCGACCAGAGCTTTCAGGTCGATCTGTCGACGAGCTACGACATCAACAAGCAGTTCAGCGTCTTTGCCGAAGCGTTGAACGTCAACAACAACCAGCAGAGCACGCACGGGCGCTACGACAACCAGCTGCTCGACGTGTTCGATTACGGCCGCCGCTACACCGCCGGCGTTCGCTTCCGCTTCTGATCCCCCTCCCCCTGGCGGAGCATGACCTGTTCGTGCTCCGCCTTTTTTCGAATACGCTGCACCATGCACGAAATTCAGAACATCGTTATCGTCGGCGGCGGCACCGCAGGGTGGCTGACCGCGGGCGTGATCGCGGCCAAGCACCAGGGGCGGCGCCCGCACGGCTTCACCGTGACGCTCGTCGAGTCGCCGAACGTGCCGACGATCGGGGTCGGCGAAGGCACCTGGCCGACGCTGCGGACCACGCTCAAGCGGATGGGCGTCTCCGAAACCGAATTCTTCCGTCACTGCAGCGCGTCGTTCAAGCAGGGCGCCCGGTTCAACCGCTGGACCACGGGGGCGGTCGACGACGGGTATTACCATCCGCTGATGCTGCCCGAGCAGTTCGGGCAGGTGAACCTCGCCCCGCACTGGCTGGCGGAGGGCGGCGACGACAGTTTCTGCGACACGGTGACGCCGCAAGGTCGCCTGTGCGACGCCGGACGCGGCCCCAAGACGATGACCACGCCCGAATATGACGGGCAGGCGAATTACGCCTATCACCTCGACGCCGGCAAGTTCTCGCATTTCCTCCAGCGCCATTGCTGCGAGGCACTTGGTGTCCGGCACGTGCTGGCCGATGTGAACGAGGTCCATCTCGATGAGGGCGGCGATATAGCGCGGCTCGATACCGCCCAGGGTATAACGATCGCCGGCGACCTGTTCGTCGACTGCACCGGTTTTGCCGCCTTGCTGATCGGCAAGGCGATGGGCGTCCCGTTCCGCAGTTGCAGCGACGTGCTGTTCTGCGACACCGCGCTGGCGATTCAGGTCCCCTACGACCTGCCGGACGATCCGATCGCGAGCCACACGATCTCGACCGCGCAATCCGCCGGCTGGATCTGGGATATCGGGCTGCCGACGCGGCGCGGGGTCGGTCATGTCTTTTCGAGCAGCCATATCAGCGTCGACGAGGCGGAAGGCGAACTGCGTGCCTATATCGGCCCGGCCGCGCGCGACCTGTCGGTCCGCAAGCTGTCGATCCGTGCGGGGCACCGTGAAACGTTCTGGGTGCGCAACTGCGTTGCCGTGGGGCTGGCGGCGGGGTTTCTCGAGCCGCTCGAGGCATCGGCGATCGTGCTGATCGAGTTGTCGGCGAAGATGATCGCCGAACAGATGCCGCCCCGCCGCGAAGTGATGGACGTCGTCGCGCGACGGTTCAACGAGACGACGACCTATCGCTGGGGTCGGATCATCGATTTCCTCAAGCTGCATTATGCGCTGACGAAACGGACCGACACGGACTTCTGGCGCGACAACGTCCGGCCCGAGAGCATTCCGGACCGGCTGCGCGAACTGATGGAATTGTGGCTGTACCAGTCGCCCTGGCTCCATGAGGAATTCGATCGCGCGGAGGAGGTCTTTCCGTCTGCAAGCTACCAATATGTGCTGTACGGCATGGGCGCGCGGACCGCGATCATGCCCGGCGCGATCGAGGCGGACGATGCGCTGGCCCGGCGCGCGCGCTACGAAAATCAAGTTCAGACGCAGCGACTTGTCGGCAGCCTGCCCGGCCATCGCGATTTGATCGACCGGATCGTCCGGCACGGCCTCCAGCCGATCTAGCCTTTAGGAGAGTAGGGACATGCGGACCGTCACAGCGTGCCTGGCCATCGGCGCGATCCTAACCATCGGCGCGACCGCCGCGTCGGCGGCTCCGCGCCTCGACGGCGTGCTGGGGGACCACGCGGTGATCCAGCGTGGGCAGCCGATCGTCCTGAGCGGACAGGCAGCAGCCGGCGAAACCGTGATGATCACGCTCGCCGGGCGCAGCGTCACCGCCAAGGCCGCGCGCGACGGCAGCTTTTCGGCGAGCCTGCCCGCCCTCCCCGCCGGCGGGCCGTACGACCTGACGATTGCCGCCCCCAGCGGTGCGGCCGTCCTGCGCGATATCCTGGTCGGCGACGTGTTCCTGTGTTCGGGCCAGAGCAACATGGAACTCCGCGTCGACCAGGGCCAAGGCCTGTTCCCCGACGCGCACCCGGAGGTCGACGACAAGCTGCGCCTGCTGACGATCGCCAAGGTCTCCGCCGCCGCACCGGTCGCGCGGTTTGCTGAACAGCCCCGCTGGGCGGTGTCCGGCCCGACCACCGCGCCCAGCTTCTCGGCCGCGTGTTTCTACATGGTCCAGGCGCTGCGCCGCACGTCGGGCGTACCGATCGGCGCGGTGCATTCGAGCTGGGGCGGCTCGCGGATCAGCGCGTGGATGAGTGATACCGCGCTGCGCCAGGCCGGGCTCGGCGCCCCCGCCGACCTGCTCACGCTCTATGCCCGCGATCCCGCCGCCGCCAACCGGCAAGCATCGACGATCTGGGAAAGCTGGTGGCGCGACGGCTCGGGCGACGCCGCCGGCCGCGAACCGTGGCAGCCGGATGCCGTACTCGACTGGCATTCGGTGCCCGCGATGACCAATTTCGAGACCTGGGGCGTCCCCGCACTCGCCGACTATAACGGCATGATCTGGTACCAGCACGAGGTCCAGCTGACCGCCGAACAGGCACGCGGCCCGGCGACATTGGTGCTGGGCATGGTCGACGACGCGGACCGCACCTGGGTCAACGGCGTGGGCGTGGGTGGGAGCAGCCTCGCGTCGCAATCGCGGGTTTACGCCCTGCCCGCCGGCAGCCTGAAGGCGGGGCGCAACGTGGTTACCGTCAACGACGACGACGTCTATGCCTATGGCGGGATGACTGGTCCGGCGGATTCGATGCGGCTGTCGTTCGCTGACGGGACCAGCGTGCCGCTTGGTACCGGCTGGCGCTATGCGATCGCCAAGCGGCTCGCTGGCGCCGCACCGCGCGTGCCGTGGGACGACATCAACGGCGCTGGCACGCTCTACAACGCGATGATCGCGCCGCTTGGTGCTACGAAGTTCGCCGGGATGGCCTGGTACCAGGGCGAGTCCGACACCGGCATCCCGGGTTACGACCGCCGGATGACCGCGCTGATCGCCGACTGGCGCCACCGCTTCGGCACGCCCGAAACCGGGTTCGGGATCGTCCAGCTCGCCAATTACGGCAGCCCGGCGATCGCGCCGAGCGAAAGCGGATGGGGTGACGTCCGCGATGTGCAGCGACGCGTCGCGGCGGCGGACCCGCATGCCGGCATCGCCGTCGCGCTCGACCTCGGCGATGCGCTCGACATCCATCCCGGCGAGAAGCACGAGGTCGGGCAAAGGCTCGCGCGCGTGATGCGCGCCGCGGTCTACGGCGAGAAAGTTTCGCCGTCCGGCCCTGCCGTCGCGGATGCGCGGCGTAGTGCGGATGGCGGCGTCACGGTGCGGTTCAGCGGCGTGACGGGCGCGCTGCATGCCCGCAGTGCCGCGCAGGCGATCGGCTTCGAACTGTGCGGCGCCGCGGTCGGCACTTGCCGCTACGCTCCGGGCAAGGTCGCGGGGTCCGAGGTGACGCTGCCCGGCGATGGCCAACCCGTCACACGCGTCCGCTACGCCTGGGCCGACGCCCCGGCGACCAACCTTGCCGACGACGCACCGCTGCCCGTCGGCACGTTCGAAGTGCCGGTCCTGCCGGCGCGATAAGCTTCGAATGGGTGCGAAGAACAAGAACGGCCGCACAAGCGCGCCGCAACGGGAGAGACGGACGATGCGCATGACCATGAAGGCGAAAGCCATGGCGACGGCCGGGCTTGCGCTCGCATTCTCCCCCGCCATCGCGCGCGAGCCGGCCGCTGCACCGACCCAGCGGACCGCGACCGACCTGGCCGAGCAGATGGCGCGGACGATGGTGTCGCGGATGACGCTCGAAGAAAAACTGCCGCAGTTGCTCAACGTCGCGCCCGCCATTCCGCGGCTCGGCGTGCCTGCGTA
The DNA here is from genome assembly GCF_900115295.1 of Sphingomonas sp. OK281. Lineage (GTDB taxonomy): Bacteria > Pseudomonadota > Alphaproteobacteria > Sphingomonadales > Sphingomonadaceae > Sphingomonas. The sequence goes on from NZ_FOVZ01000001.1 coordinate 980,195, forward strand.
CAACTGGTGGACCGAGTCGCTGCACGGCGCGCTCGGGCCGCTCGCGACCACCAATTTCCCCGAGCCGATCGGCCTTGCCGCAAGCTTCGACGCGCCGATCGTCCACGACGTCGCGGGCGCGATCAGCGCGGAGGTGCGCGGGCTGCATACGCTGGGCCGCGAGACCGGCAGGAACGGGCATATCGGCACCGGGCTCGACACATGGTCGCCCAACATCAACATCTTCCGCGATCCGCGCTGGGGCCGCGGGCAGGAGACCTATGGCGAGGATCCGTTCCTGACCGCGACGATGGGCGTCGCGTTCGTGACCGGGATGCAGGGCCCCAACCCCGATCGCCCGCAGGTGATCGCCACGCCCAAGCACTTCGCGGTCCACAGCGGTCCCGAGGGCACGCGCCACCAGGCCAACGTCTACATCTCCGCGCACGACCTGGAGGACACCTACCTCCCCGCTTTCCGCGCGGCGCTGGTCGACGGGCACGCAGGCTCGGTGATGTGCGCGTATAACCGCATCGACGGCCAGCCGGCCTGCGCCAGCGACCTGCTGCTCAAGGAGCATTTGCGCGGTGCGTGGGGCTTCAAGGGCTATGTCGTGTCCGATTGCGACGCGGTGAAGGACATCGCCGACAACCATAAATACGCGCCCGACAGCGCCGCCGCGGTCGCCGCCGCGATGCGCGCGGGCGTCGACAACGAATGCAACGGCGAGACGCTGGGCGATACCGCAGGCCTGGAGACCCGGTACCGCGACGCGCTAAGCCGCGACCTGATCACCGAGGCGGACGTCGACCAGAGCCTCGTTCGTCTGTTCACCGCGCGGTATCGTAACGGCGACCTGCCCGGACTTGCCGGCGCCCCCAAGGCGTTGCCGACCAGCGTCGTCGGTGCCCCCGAGCATCGCCGCCTGGCACTGGCGGCGGCCGAGCGATCGATGGTGTTGCTGAAAAACGACGGCATCCTGCCGCTCAAGCCTGGTGTGAAGCTCGCCGTGATCGGCCCGCTCGGCGATGCGACGCGCGTGCTGCGCGGCAATTATTCGTCGCCGCTGTCGGGCCAGCCGGTATCGGTGCTGGAGGGGCTGAAGACCGCGCTCGGTGCGAGCCAGGTCACGCTCGTGCCGTTCGGGGAATCCGTCACGGACGGCGACCGCGTCCCGACGTCCGCGCTGCTCACGCCCGACGGCAAGCCCGGCCTGCTCGCGCGCTACTATAATCCGACGACGCCGATGCCTGCGCAATATGCCCGCGGCACGCGCGAGAAGCTCGTCGCCGCCGCCAAGTATCAGCCCCAGCCGGTGGTCACGCGGATCGAGCCCGACGTCGGCGATCGCAACCTCGATCTCGCACGCGTCACCGACGTCCACCGCACCGAATGGACCGGCTTCCTGGTGCCCCCCGAAAGCGGCACCTACCGCGTCGGCCTGTCGGGATCGGGTGGCACGCTGACACTCGACGGCAAGATGATCTCCGACCGACGCAAGACGCGCTGGAACGACCTGCCCGGCATGACGACGGTGAAACTCGAGGGCGGCAAGCGCTATGCGATCCGCGCCGAGGGCAGCGGGATCGACCTGGTGTGGAAGCGCGTGTCGGATGCGCCGTCCGCCGAGCTTCGTCGCGCCGCCGCCGCGGCCGACGTGCTGGTCGCGGTGGTCGGCCTCACCTCCGACCTGGAGGCAGAGGAGACCGGCGTGACGGTGCCGGGCTTCTCAGGGGGCGACAAGACGACGCTCGACCTGCCCGCAGACCAGATCGCGATGCTCGAACAGGCCAAGGCCACCGGCAAGCCGATCGTGCTCGTCACGATGAACGGCAGCCCGATCAATCTCGCCTGGGCGAAGGACAATGCCGCCGCCGTGCTGGAGGCCTGGTATCCGGGCGAGACCGGGGGCACCGCTGCGGCCAACATCCTGACCGGCCGCACCAACCCGTCGGGCCGCCTGCCGCTCACCTTCTATCGCAGCGTCGGCGACCTGCCGCCGTTTGGCGATTACGCGATGAAGGGCCGCACCTATCGCTATTTCGCGGGCACGCCGGTCTATCCGTTCGGCCACGGGCTGAGCTACACCAAGTTCGGCTATGCGCCGCTGACCGTCACGCCCGCCCGCGGCGGCGCGGAGAACGGCCTGCGCGTCACCACGCGATTGACCAACCAGGGCGACCGGCCGGGCGAGGAGGTCGCGCAACTCTATCTCGACTTCCCCGATCGGCCGGGCACCCCACGGATCGCGCTGCGCGGGTTCCAGCGCGTCGCACTCCGCCCCGGCGAAGCACGCAGCGTGACGTTCGACCTGTCGCCGCGCGATCTGAGTTCGGTAGCGCTGGACGGTGCACGTTCGGTCGCTGCCGGCACCTACCGCGTGACGGTGGGCGCGGGGCAGCCTGGCACGGGGGTCGCAGGGCAGACGGCTAGCTTCACCGCGCGCCAGTCGGCGGAATTGCCCAAGTGAGCCGCGTGCGAACACTCGCGACGCTCGGCACCGCGTTGGTCGCGCTCTGCACGCCGATCGCGGCACTGGCGGATCCGCTGACCGCGACCGGCAAATGGAGCGCGAACACCGATGGCTCTGCCCCGGTGCCGCCGATGGGGTGGAGTTCGTGGAACGCCTTCAACAGCGACGTCGACGAGGAGAAGGTGCTCGCCTCGGCGCAGGCGCTGATCGACACCAAGCTACGCGACATCGGCTATCGCTACGTCAATATCGACGATGGCTGGTGGCTGAAGCGTCGCCAGCCCGACGGCCGGCTGCTGATCCGCACCAGCCACTTCCCGTCCGCCGCGACCGGTGCGGACACCAGCTTCCGCCCGTTCACCGACCGGCTCCACGCGATGGGCCTCAAGGTCGGCATCTATTCGGACATCGGCCGCAACACCTGCGGCCAGATCTACACGCCCGATTTCAAGAACCAGCCCGAAGGCAGCGTCGCCGAGCGCGAGGTCGGGCTGTACGGCCATGTCGACCAGGACATCGCGCTGTTCTTCGCCGAATGGAACTTCGATTTCCTGAAGGTCGACGGCTGCGGCGCGCGCGGCCTGCCGGTGGACGCACCGCGCGTGAAGTCCGGCCTGTACCGCGCCCTCACGCCCCTCGTCGACATGCAGTCGCTCGGCGGAACGGACATCGCCGGCATCCGCCGCCTCTACGAACAGGTCCACACCGCGCTGCACACGCACGCGGGCGACCGGCCCTACGTCTATTCGCTGTGCCTGGGGGGCGCGGGCGACGTGCGCGCCTGGGGCAAGGACGTCGGCAACACCTCGCGCACGAGCGACGACATCCAGCCGGTCTGGCCGCGGATGTTGACTAACCTCGACACCGTCACGCACCGCGCGCTCTATGCGCACCCGGGATCGTGGAACGACCCCGACATGCTGTTCGTCGGCACCGGCGATTTCGACGCGGGACATAGCGCAGAGGCGCGCTCGCACTTCGCCTTGTGGGCGATGCTCAACGCGCCGCTGATCATCGGCTACGATCTCCGGAAACTAACGCCGGACCTGCTCGCGATCTTCGGCAACGCGGACATCGTCGCGCTGAACCAGGATGCGGTGGGCAACCAAGCGGTGCTCGCCTATGACTCGTCCGAGGTGCAGACCTTCGTCAAGACGCTCGCGGACGGCAGCAAGGGCGTCGCGCTGTTCAACCGAACCGCCTCGCCCGCCAAGGCCGTGCTGACCGCCGAGCAGCTGAAGATGCTGCCGACCGCCGACGTGCGCCTGAAGGACCTCTGGACCAAGAAGGAGCAGAGCTTCCGCAAGGAGATCGCGGTGACGCTCGCGCCGCACGAGACGCTGATCTTCCGCGCGACCGGCACGCGGCGGTTGCCGGGCGGGCTGTACCTTTCGGAACAGACCGGACGCGTCAATCCGGCAACCGACGGCGTGGTCGTGCCGCAGCCGGATCCGACGATCTACCAGTCGATCACGCCGTGGACGGGCACGCGCGGCGGTGGCGAGCACCCGCAATATGGCGGCTGGGGCGGCGCCGAAGCCGACCGCGCACCGTACGGCAAGCTGTTGCGGGTGGCCGGCACCGACTTCGACACGGGGATCGGCGTGCTCGCAAACTCCCGCCTCGAAGTCCGCAACCAGGGTTACGCGCGGTTCGCCGCCAAGGTCGGCATCAACGATTCCGGCCAGCCACGTTCGGGTACGACGGTGTTCGAGGTATGGGGCGACGGTCGCCTGCTCGCCAAGTCCCGCCCGATGGGGTTCGGTGAGGCCGCGGTACCGCTGGAGGCGAAGGTGGTGGGTGTACGGATCGTCGAACTGGTGGCGCGGGGGAGTGGTGCGGCGGCGAATGCCTGGACGCCGCAACCTGCGATCTGGGCGGACGCTACGCTCTACAAATAGCGACCGGAGAGGCCACCCCCTCCCGTTCGCCCTGAGCGCAGTCGAAGGGCCCCTCGCCACGAGCTTAACACCCGTGGAGAGCGGTGCTTCGACTTCGCTCAGGGCGAACGGGAGAGGTGTGGACAGTCCAAATGCGAGCACACCTTGCCCAGCAGCTTGGGCGGACGTCACGCTCAGCAAACAGCGATGAGAAGCCCCCCTTCCCCGTTCGCCCTGAGCGTAGTCGAAGGGTACCCTCCACCAGCGTACACGCCTGTTGAGGGCGATGCTTCGACTTCGCTCAGCACGAACGGGAGGTTTGGAAACGACACTAACGCACCCGCTCCGGCGCGCCCGGCGGCAACGCAGAAAGCGTGAACCGGTCGACATCCAGCCACCCCCGGCTCGCCGTCGGCGCATAGCAGAACAGCGCAAGCTGCTCCCCCTGGAACGTCCCAGTCCGCCACGCGAACGCGAGCGGGAAGTCGACGCCCAGCCCGGTCCAGCGCCGCCCGTCCACACTATACGCCACGCGCGCACGATCGGTCGTAAAGTCCATGTCGGTCCGCAACCACAGCGCCTCGGTCCGCGGCAAAGGCGCGGTGGCGCGAACCTCGGTTCGGGCGCCGGCGACCGTGTCCTCGGTCACCTCCATCGCCAGCGTCGCCTTGCCCCCCGCCGCGCCCTGCACCGTGATATTCCCACTGAACTGCCCGAACGTCCCGAACCCGCAGCGATCCCCCGGTGCCAGATGGCGGATGTCGAGCTTCACCTCGGCCCGGCCCGCCGGCCCCTGCCCCTTCTGCACGAGCGTATTGCGCGCGCTCCAGAACCCGGTCGCGACCGTCGGCTTCAACCGCAACCACCCCGGCCGCTCGGACAAGGACCAGCGCGAAGGCTCGGAATTGTGGTTCCACTGCCACTGCAATCCGAGCGTCGGTTTGCCGAAATCGTCCGACGTCGCCGGCTCCGCGAACGGCGCACCCAGGATCGGTTTCGCGGCACGCCGCGGCACGCGACCGGGTGCCTCGCGCGTCCCCCATACCGGCCAGTCGTCCTGCCAGAACACCGGGCTGAGGTTCGTCATCCGCCCGATCGCGCCGCTATCCTCCATCACGAAGCCGAACCAGCGACCATCGGGCAGGTCGACCAGCGCGCCCTGGTGCCCACCGGTCTTGTCGTCGATCTGGTCGCGCGTTTCCCACGGCCCGAACAGGCTGCGCGATCGTGACACGGTCAGCCCCGGCCGCGGCGGCAGCGCGTTGAAGAGGTAGTAATATGCACCGCGCCGGATGATCTTCGACCCTTCCGCGCCCTTGATATAATGCACTTTCTGCGACGCGGTGACGTGCGCCAGATCCTTGTCGAGCGTCAGCAGCGTGATCGTGCCGTCCGCGGTGCTCGCGGTCGCCAGATACGCGCGCCCGTCCGGCTCGATGAACAGCCCCGGATCGAACGCCTCGCGCTCCAGTTCGTGATAGCGCCATGGCCCGCGCACGTCCTTCGCGTACCAAATCCGCGTCTTCTGCCCGACCGGCGTATTGGCGAGATAATAGGTGCCAGCGTGGTAGCGTAAGGACGACGCGTACAGCCCGTGCCGGTACGCGTTGCCGCCCTTCAGGTCGTATTCGGGTTTGCCCTCCAGCCGATCGACGAGGTGCGACGCCAGCGTCCAGTTGACCAGATCGCGGCTGTGCAGGATCGTGATCCCGGGCGTGTTCGCGAACGTCGTCGTCGCGAAATAATAGTCGCCGCCGACGCGGATGATGTCGGGATCGGGATAGTCCGCGAACAGCATTGGATTGCGGAAGCTCCCGTCGCCCTGGTCCGATCGCCATACCTGTGCCGACGCGGCGGTCGCCAGCAACCCCAGCGCGACCGCCACCGCGACCCTCATTTGCCGAACGCCAGCGCGCGCGAGAAGAACGGCATCATCTTGTCCTGCACGCGGCCGGCGACGCCGCTGGTATGATCGCCCGGATACACCTCGAAGCTGTTCGCGATCCCGTAGCTGTCAAGCGCGGCGTGGAGCTTGCCGGCATCGTCCTTAAGCCCGTCGCGGTCGCCGACGTCGATCCCGATCGCCGCATAGCGCCGCAGATTGCCGACATATTGATCGAGCATCGCCAGCGGCGCATTGGCGGCCCAGCGCGCCAGTACGTCGGGCTGCGCCACGCCGTCCTTGACCGGCAGGTCGAGATACAGCGGCGGCGCCTTGGGGTTGGGCGACCATGCCGCCGCGGTCGCGAGTTGCGCGCGCTGCCCCCATGACAAGGTCGCGCTGTCCGCCGGCGAACGCAGTCCCGCAATGGCTTTCTCGGTCGCCGCATCGGGCGTGCCGAGCGCCCGCGTCGACAGGCAGCACGGGCTCATCATGTAAAGCGCGCCGAATGTCTCCGGATGCTTCATGCCGATCCGCGCGGTGCCGTAGCCGCCCATCGAATGCCCTGCGAGCCCGCGGCTGCGGCGGTCCGCGATCGTCCGGTAATGGCCGTCGACATAGCCGACCAGATCGCGCGCAACGAACGTCTCGAAATCGCCGACCGTCACCGAACTCGAATAGAATGATCCGTTATGCGCGGTCTTACTGTCGGGGATCACGACGATCATCTCGCGCGCGCCCTTCGCGAACGCACCCTCGATCGTCTGCGGCACGTGGATTTCGCCGATCCACTGCTCCGCGCCGATCGAATAGCCGTGCAGCGCATAGACCACCGGATAGCGCCGCGTCGGGTTCTGGCGATAGCTTGGCGGCAGGACCACCAGCACCGCGCGGTCCGGGCTTTCGCCTTCCAGATTACCCTCGATCGCGGGCGAGTGGACGGTGATCCGCTCGATCGTCACTGGCTTCGCACCGGCAACGGGCGGCGGTCCGGGCGTCTTGACCTGCGCCGAAGCAAGGCCGGTCGACAGCATCAACGCGGTACCGAGTGCGACGAGAAGCTTGTTCACGGACATCCCCTTTTGCTTGTTCACGCGCGCGAGAGAGCGTTGCCGCGAAGCCTCACCGCTTTCCCCGGGGTCAGCACGACCTCGACCCGCCGCGTGCCGAGCCGGATCACGCGACGCCCCGGTATCTCGCCGCGGACCACCGTCTCGACCAGTTCGCCCCCCTGCCAACGCAGGTCGACCGAACACCGTCCGCGCGCGCGCAACCCTGTGACGGACCCGGTCGGCCAAGCGCTCGGCAGCGCGGGCAACACTAAAATCTCTTCGCCCCGGCTCTGCATCAGCATCTCGGCAATCGCGCGCGTGCCGCCAAAATTGCCGTCGATCTGGAACGGCGGATGCGCGTCGAACAGATTGGGATAGGTCCGCTCGGGCCCCAGCAGGAAGGCGAGGATACGGTGCGCGTGATCGCCGTCGCGCAACCGCGCCCACAGGTTCGCACGCCATGCGGTCGCCCAGCCGGTCGACTCATCGCCGCGCAGTTCGAGCGACCGCCGCGCCGCCCGTGCCAGCGCGGGCGTTCGGTCGAGATCGATCTGGTCGCTCGGGAACAGCCCATAGAGATGCGAGACATGGCGGTGGTGCGGCTCGGGCGCCGCCGCGTCCCAGTCGCGCTGCCATTCCTGAAGGTGGCTCTGCGCGCCGATATGATCGGGCGCCAAGCGCGCGCGCGCCGCCGCGACCTCGGCCGCAAACGGCGCGTCGATCTTCAGCAACGCCGCCGCCTGCCCAACCTGATCGAACAGGTCGCGCAGGATCTGCATGTCCATCGCCGGCCCCGCGCAGATCGACGCGCCCGCCGGATGGATGTTCTCGGGCGACAGCGACGGATTGGTCACCAGCGCGCCGGTCGCCGGATCGGTCTGCAGCGTATCGAGGAAGAACAACGCCGCCCCGCGCATCAGCGGATAGACCGAGCGCAGATAGGCAAGGTCGCGCCCGTAGTCGTAGCGATCCCATAAATGCGTGCACAGCCACGCGCCACCGGTCGGCCACAGCCCCCATTGCGCCCCGTCGATCGGCGCAGTTGCCCGCCACAAATCGGTGTTGTGATGACACACCCACCCACGGGCACCGTACATCGTCCGCGCCGTGCGCTCACCGGTGATCGCCAGTTCGCGGACCATCTGCACCAGCGGCGCGGTGCACTCGGCCAGCGCGGTCACCTCCGCCGGCCAGTAGTTCATCTCGGTATTGATATTGACGGTGTATTTGGATTCCCACGGCGGCTTGATCTCGTCGTTCCAGATACCCTGGAGGTTCGCCGGCTGTGTTTCCGGTCGCGACGACGCGATCAGCAGGTACCGGCCATACTCGAAATACAGCGTCGCCAGTGCGGGATCGTCGCCGGCGCGATTGGCGCGGACGCGCTCGTCGGTCGGCTTGTCCGCTGCCGCCGTGCGTCCGAGATCGAGCGTCACGCGACGGAACAGCGCACGATGCGCGGCGCTCGTCTCGGCGCGGATCCGCTCGACCCCGCGCCGGCTCGCGCGATCGAGCGTGGCAAGCGTCGCCGCTTCCGGATTGCCGCTCACATCGTCGAACCGGCTATAGCTGGTCGCCATCGCCACCAGCACCGTGACCGCGCGTGCTCCCGTAACGCCAACCCGGCTGCCATCCTTCGAAACGACACCGCCCACCGTCGAAACCCGCGCGCGCGCCACGAACCGCAACCGCCCCGCAATCCCCGCCCGCTCGCCATTATGGCCGGCGAGCGTCACCGTCGCACCGTCGATCGAGACGCTGGCGCCAAGCTGCGGCGACTGGAGCCCCACCAGCAGGTCGAACGGCCGATCGCCGACAAGGTGCACCGCAATCACCTGATCCCCCGGCGACGCGAACACGTCGCGGCGAAACCGCGTGCCGTCCATCGTGAAACTGGTGGTCGCGACCGCCGCGTCGAGATCGAGCTGCCGGACATAGTCGCCGACTTCCCCCGAGACGCCTGGCATCTCCAGCAACAGGTCGCCGACCGGCTGATACGCCATCTGAGTCTTGGGCAGTCCCATGACCTGCGAATTGGCGAGCGCCTGCGCCTCGACGAACTTGCCCGCATCGATCAACCGCCGCACCTCGGGCAGCGCCGCGTGCGCTGCCGGGTTGACCGGATCATACGGCCCGCCGGTCCACAGCGTATCCTCGTTCAGCTGCAACCGCTCGCTGGCGGTCCCGCCGAACACCATCGCGCCAAGCCGGCCATTGCCGACCGGCAGCGCCTCCGTCCAGGCGACGGCAGGCTGCCGATACCAGAGCCGCGGACCATCGGCCGGTGCCGCCGCCCAAGCCTTGCCCGGTCCGGCACCGGGTCCGGCAAGCGCAGCGACGGCGACCGCCGCTGCGCCTTCCAGCATGTCGCGACGCGTGGGTTCGACGGTCATCGCCCGATCAGCGCAGGTCGAGGACCAGCACCGACTTCGCCGGTACGGTGAGCGTCAGATTGCCGCCTGCCACCTGCGCGCCCGTGAACGGCTGCGGCACGACCGTATCCGGCGCGTCGAAGCTGTTATGCGCGTCCATCGCGGTGCCGGTGATGATCCGCCCGCTCGCCTGCGTCGCCTGCAATCCGGCGAGCGATACCGACACCGGCATCGCGCGGTTCGGGTCGAGGTTGACCAGCGCGACATGCACCTGCCCCGCCGCATCGCGCACCGCCGACGCACTGACCGCAGGTACCGCCACTTCGTCCTTGTGATACCAGGGCGAGGTCACCTGGATCGGCAGCGACGTCGCGCCCTGCCACGGCTTGTACAGGTCGAACACCCAATAGGTCGGCGTCTTCACCATCTTCGCGCCGTCGGTGAGCAGCATCGCCTGCAACACGTTCACCATCTGCGCGATCGCCGCCATCCGGACCCGGTCGGCATGGTGCGCGAAGATGTTGAGGTTGAGCCCGGCAACGACCGCATCGCGCAACGAATTCTGCTGCTCGAGGAACCCAGGATTGCTGCCCGGCGTCGGATCGTACCACGTGCCCCATTCGTCGACCGCGAGCATCACGCGCTTGGCGAGATCGTACTTGTCCATGATCGCCGAATGCTTGGTGATGAACTCCTCCATCTCCAGCGTGTGCGACATGGTGGACGCCCATTCGCGCTCGGGAAAGCCGATCGCGGCGCCCTTGTCCTTCCAGTCCTTGTCGCGCGGCCGGGTGTAGTAATGCAGCGCCAGACCATCGATGTTCTTGCCGGCGATCCGCATCATCGCCTCGGTCCACTCGTAATTCGAGTCGCTCGGGCCGCTCGCGATCTTGAGCATCGGGCCGTTCGCGGACTTGGCGAACTGCGCATAGCGGTTGGTCAGGTCGGCGGCATATTCGGCGCGCATGTTGCCGCCGCAGCCCCAAAGCTCGTTGCCGATGCCGAGATACTGGATCTTCCACGGCGCGGCATGGCCGTTGCGCTCGCGCTCCTTGGCCAGCACGGTCGTGCCTTTCGCGGCGGTCATATACTCGACCCATTGCGCGGTCTCGGACGGCGGTGCGCTGCCGACGTTGGCGGATACGTAGGTGCTGGCGCCGAGGCGGTCCATCAGCCCGAAATATTCGTGCGTGCCGAACGCGTTGTCCTCGTTGACGCCGCCCCAGTTGGTGTTGACCTTGGTCGGCCGCGCCTTGGTCGCGCCGATCCCGTCACGCCAATGATATTCGTCGCCAAAACACCCGCCGGGCCAGCGCACCATCGGCACGTTGATCGCCTTGAGCGCATCCAGCACGTCGCGACGATAGCCGCCATCGTTCGGAATGCGCGAGTTCTTGCCGACCCAGATCCCGCCATAGATGCCGTGACCGAGATGCTCGGCGAACTGCCCGAACACGTCGCGGTGGACGACCGCACCCGGCTTGTCCGCCTGCAACGTGGCCGTCACGGTCGGTGCCGCAGCGTCCTGCGCAATGGCCGACGTCGCGAAGCCAGCCCCCGCGAGCATCAGTGCGGCGATCGCGCGCTTGAGGCCGCGCGTCTGGCCGGAACCCGACTGTGAAGTGCGGTGCGTCAACAGGTCCATACTCTCCCTTTCGGCCACCATGAGGCAGCCCCATCTTTTCGATACTTGTAGGAGTAGTTCAATCTCGGCCGGCGTCAACGTCGGCCGGGATCGACTACGGAAGCTTGAAGGTCCAGCGCCCGGCGGGGCTGGTCGGATCGAACGCGGCGAGCGTCGGGGTGCTGGCGCCGATCGCGACGAGCGCCAGGTTTGCGCGACCACCCGGTACGGACTTCGGCATGATACGGTAGGTGCCGTCGGTGAGTTGGTCGATCCGCCACAACTGCTCGGTCGCGCCCGTGAATGCAGGCACCGTCTCGACCTCGCCCTGGCCGGTCGCTGCGAGGACGCGCGCGGTCCCGGCGATCGTGATCGTGTAATAGGGCGCACCGAAATACCCGCCGCCCCCCGCCGCCGGTGCGATCGTCCACAATTGGTGCGGCCGGTTCATATAGTCGGCGAGGTCGACGCGGATGCGGCCCTGCGGCCAGCCCGCCGAATCCTGCGCCAAAGACTGGTCGGGGATCGGGCTGACCGGATCAGTCGGCTTGGCCATGAAGGCGCGACGCGGGTCGAACGCGATCCTGACGACATCGGTGGCGAGGCCGAGCGCGTAACCGCTGCGTTCGGAGGCGACTTCATAGGTGCCGGGGACGACGTTCTTCCCCGCCACCGGCCAGCCGTCGGTCCAGCGGAGCGGCTCGATCCCCAGCACGCTGCGGCCGCTGCGATCCATGTCCGCCTCGTAGTGCATCGAGAATTTCTCGACCCCGCCATCGAGCTCGATCAGCCCGAAATGACCGGGGCCGATGTTGCGACCGCGTGCGCTGACGACCAGCTTGCCGCCGCCGCGCAGCAGCGGCGTCCCCATGTGATCGACATACGGTCCGAGCGGGCTACGCGATCGGCCGACGCGGATATGGTAGGTCGAATTGGGCCCGTCGCAGCACGTCCCGTGCGTGCCGAGCAGGTAGTACCAGCCGTCGCGGTGCATCATCGCGGTGGCTTCCATATCGATCGCGACGTCGACCGGCTGATTGCCTGCGACGCGTAAGCCCGTCCTTGGATCGAGTTCGATGATGCGGATCGGCCCGAAATAAGTGCCGTAGGTCAGCCACAGGCGGCCATCGACGTACAGGAATGCCGGGTCGATCGCGTCGGCGGTCTCCACCCCGTCGCTCGACGCGACCACGCCGACGTCGTGATATTTGAACCGCGGCGATGTCGGATCGAGCGACAGCGTCCACATGATCTTGACCTGGCTCGCATGCCCGCCGGACATGCCGCCGCCACCGACCGCATAGGCGACGTAATAGCGATCGCCGATCTTGATCACGTCGGGCGCGACGCCGCCACCGGGACGCTCGGGCCCGCTGCGCCACGTCCAGCCGTCGTCGGAGACCAGGCCTCCGCCACGCGTGCCGAACGTATAGTATTTGCCGTCGGACTCGGTCACCGTCGACGGATCGTGGATGAACGTCTCCCCCTGCAATTGCGCGGCGGCGGGCGACGCGCCGACGGCGAGGATCGCGGACAGCCCGAGAGCGGCGGCGGCAAGACGCGTCATGAGGGTCTCCATGCTAGCGGACATCGGTCTTGAGGTCGGTGATCGGGCGGCCGATCTCGTCGACGAAGCGCACGCAGAAGTCGCTCAGGCCGGGTCCGTTGATGACGGCGCCGCGCAGGACGTTGCGACCTTTGCGCAGCGTCACGCGGTCCGACAGCACGTCGTCCATCACCATGCGGCGATCGTTGAACAGCCCGGCGGTTTCCTTGCCGTTCAGCCACCAGATCGACGCCGAGTTCGACCCGACCGCCAGCCGCACGTCGCGCATCTCGCGCGGGCTGTCGACGATCGTCACCGCCCAGAAGATGACGCCGTAGGTCGGCTTGCCGAGCCCCTTGGCGAAGCTGAACAGCTTGACGTCGAACGCGCCGGAATCCAGCGCGTGCCAGCGTAGCGGTTGAGCCGCTTTCACGACCTGGCCGTTGCGCGGGATCGCGGTGAACTGGCCGGGGAAATACTGCGTGGTCAGCGCCTGCCGGACATAGGTGGCGGTGAAGCCCGTATTGCTGCGGTTGGGCTTGTCGATCGGCTCGAGCAACAACCAGCGACGCAGGAACCCGTCGCTGTCGGGCGTCGTGGCGCCTTGCGTCACCGGCTGGAAATTCGGCGCAAGACCGGTCGCCGGTGCCGGCGCCGTATCCTGCCCGTTCGCGCCGGACGACATCCCGGCCAGCGCCCCCAACGCCAACAGCGGCGCGGCGCGCAGCCCGATCGCCCGAACCCTCGTGAAGCGCGTCATTCCCGTCTCCCCCTGCATCTTGTCATCGCCGTACGAGCATGCCGTTGGCGTCGAGCCAGTGCATGAAGTCCTCGAACCAGCCGGTGCTGGTCGTGCCTTTCTTGCCCAGCCCGAAGCCGTGCCCGCCCGCCTGGTAAAGGTGGAACTCGACCGGCTTCCCCGCCTTCTGCCAGGATTCAATCAGGCCGAATCCCTTGTTGGCGAACAGCGGGTCGTTGGCGGCGAGCACCGCGAACAGCGGTGGCGCGTCGGCCGGGGCCTTCACCGCCTCCATCGATCCATAGATCGGCGCGATGAAGGCCAGATGCGTGTCGGGCGCGGCCAGCGCGGTCGCCATCGTCGTCATCGCTCCCGCTGAAAAGCCGACCATGCCGACGCGGGCGGGGTCGACCTTCCACTCGGTCGCGCGCGTCCGCACCAAGGCAACCGCGGCTCGCGCATCGGCGATCTGATCGCTGAGGCCGGCGATCGCTTCGTCCGGGCTCATCCGGCGTTGCGGCTGCGCGGCGCCCGCGAACATGGCCGTGACCGATTGCTCGAACCCGCTCATGTCCGCCGGCGTCGGCTTCAGCCGGTATTTCAGCACGAACGCGGCGATGCCCCGGTCGGCGAGCGCCTTGGCCACGCGCCAGCCTTCATTCTCCATCGACAGCATCAGGAAACCGCCGCCCGGCGCGACGATCACCGCCGCTCCGGTCGCCTTGGCCGGATCTGGCAGGAACGGCGTCAGCGTCGCGGACGTGACATTGCGCGTCATCGCCACGCCGTACTGGCTGAACCACGCTTCGGGTGCCGCCTGTCCCTTCACGCCGCCGGTGTTGAGCGGGATCGCGGTCGGCTCGGCCGGCGCCGCCGTCGCGGTCATCCGCGCGTCCTGCGCCAGCACCGGCGTCGCCAGTGCCAATGCGCTGGCAAACAGCCCAAATCCGATCGACCAACGCATTGCCTTCTCCCCCAGATTGTCCGTCACACCATTCTCACGACAGCAGGATACGCCGCGCGGCGCCCTCGGGATCGTCGACCATGCGGCTCGTGGTATCGAACACCATCGTCTGGCAGCGCTGCGGATCGGTCGGCGTCCAGGCCAGGCCCGGCTGGCTCGGATTGCCGGTCCGCGCGAAGTTCGCCCATGCGGTCGACATCGTCCGTGCGACGCGCTGTGCTTCGGGCGTATTGCCGGTGCCCTGGTCGCAGAGCGCGGTGTTGTCGAAGCAGAAGGCGAGATCGGCGGTGTGCCATGCGCCCGCGACGCCACCGAGCTGCGGCGACTGCCACTGGAAGAGATATTGGTACACCGGCGCGCCGCGCTGCGCGTGTTTCAGCCGCACCATGTCCTGCACGCGGTTGCGGTTCTGCAGGCCCTGCACGCCGTACGCCAGCGTCCGCACCGCCTTTTCCGGGTGCGCCTGCTGCATCGTCGCGATCAGCCGGCCCGCCTTGTCGGCGCCCATCTGCGCGGTGAGATCGGTCCGCCACTGCGCCTCGCTCGGATTATAGCCCCAGCGCATCCCCTCCTCGCTGACGTTGCCGATCATCACCGGCACGTCGCGCGACACCTCGGGCGCGATGTCTGAGTAGGACCGGACGTCGATCACCTTGCCGTCGAGCGTCGGGTTCCAGCCTACGCGCGGCGTCAGCGAAGGCCCCATCGGCCCGCGCGGACCATTGATCTCGGTCGCGACCTTGTTGCCCGCGTCGAACAACGGCTTCCACGCGATCCGCTGGAGCCCGCCCAGATCCTTCGGACCGATGTTCAGTTCGCGCAGCACGCGCCGCGCGAAATCGCGCGACTGTTCGGCGGTCGGCAGCGACCCGCCGCCGCCCGACTGCACCGCCGCACGGTGGATCAGGCCCTTGCCGGTCGCCATGCCGAGCAACGTCGTCACCTTCGATCCGCCGCCCGACTGGCCGTAGATCATCACCGTATCGGGATCGCCGCCGAACCGCGCGATGTTCTCCTGCACCCATCGCAGCGCCGCAACGCAATCGGTCATGCTGACGTTGACCGACGTGTCATACGCCGCGCCGCCGACTTCGGTCAGGTCGAGGAACCCGAGTACGTTCAGCCGGTGGTTGATCGACACCTGGACCACGTCGTGATGCCGCGCCATCTGCGCGCCGTCGTGCGAGGCGAGTTCGTACGACGATCCGAACGCGAACCCGCCGCCGTGGAAATACACCATCACCGGCCGCTTGCCCGACAGCGACGGCGTCCAGACGTTCAGCTTCAGCATGTCCTCGCCGATGAACCCGTCGGTCCATTGCTGGAGGAACGTGTGCTCGACCGCGCTGAAATCATGCAGCGTCTGCGGGCAGTTCGCGCCGTAGGACAGCGTGTCACGCGTCTCGGTCCAGCGCTGCGGCGGCTTGGCGGGCAGCCAGCGGTTCTCGCCGCCGGTATCCGCACCGTAAGGCACGCCCTTGAAAGTGTAGACGCCGTCCGAGACATAGCCGCGGACCGGACCGTATTGCGTCCGCGCGATTGCCGATTGCGGCGTCGAGCAGGAGCCCGTTCGCGATGCGGATGGTGCAGGCGCAGTACGCGCGCGACCAATTGCGGGCAGCATCAGCCCTGCCCCGGTGGCGATCGATGCAAGCATCGCACGACGACGATCGACGGTTGGCCCGGTCATCCTCTTCTCCCTAGCGATTGCGTGCAGGCTGTTCTCCGACGTCTCGAAACCGAAACCGTCGCGTGCCCTTTGCAATCTTGTATGAGTATTAGAGTGATACCGCTACCCTGTCCATACGGGAAAGGCGACAGCAGGTGGCATCTGCGATTGTTAGCGCTATAGTCTCGGGAATAGCAGGCGAATCCAACGCCGCATGACGATACCGGAGAGGAAAACCCATGGCGGCCAAACCCGCAATCTGCCTGATCGCGACCCTGCTCGCGAGCGCCGCACCCGCAATCGCTCAGACAAGCCCGCCCGCCGCGTCGACCGACCTGACGCTCAACGCGGCGGGGTATTACGAGGCGCCGGCCGCCAACGTCCTCGTTTTCTCCAACTGGTATGACGGCCTGTTCGCCGATTCGAAGATCAGCGGCGTCGAGATCATCCAACAGGGCGAACGTATCGCCACCAACGGCGACGTCCGCCTGTCCTCCACGCCCGGGCAGTGGGATGCGATCGGACGCCTGGTCGACCGCAAGATCGACGCCGCGACCGGCGCGATCACCGTCACGCTCGAATATCCCGACTATAAATGGCGCTATCGCGTGCGCTCGGAAAAGCGGGGCGGCGCGGTCGCGGTGTCGGTGATCCTCGACCAACCGGTGCCGGCCGCGCTCGCTGGGAAGGCCGGGTTCAACCTCGAATTCCTCCCCGCCACCTATTTCCATCACAGCTACATGGCGGACGGAGTGAGCGGTACGTTCCCGGTTTATCCGGCCGACGCGATGATCCAGACGCCGCAGCGCAATGCGGCGAGCGGTCGCGCGGAAGGTCCCGGCGCCGAGCCGACCGCGATCGCCAGGGGCAGCCGCTTCGTGCTCGCGCCGGAGGATCCGGCACGGCGCGTGACGATCCGCTCGACCGCCGAGGTGCAGCTGTTCGACGGTCGCAACCAGGCGCAGAATGGCTGGTTCGTGCTGCGCTCGCTGCTTCCGGCAGGGCGCACCGGCACCGTGCTCGAATGGACGATCCAGCCCAACAGCGTACCGGGCTGGCTCCGTCCCCCGGTGATCGCGCATTCGCAGCTCGGCTACACCCCCGACGCGCGGAAGGTCGCGACGATCGAGATCGATCGCAA
This sequence comes from Sphingomonas sp. OK281, assembly GCF_900115295.1. GTDB lineage: Bacteria > Pseudomonadota > Alphaproteobacteria > Sphingomonadales > Sphingomonadaceae > Sphingomonas. The sequence continues at coordinate 997,516 of NZ_FOVZ01000001.1, forward strand.
CGATCGCCGCCTGCTCCCCGCGCGCCTGCTCCGCGTCGGTGAGGACGGTAGCATGACGCCGGTGCCGACCGCGCCCGCCAAGCGCTGGGGCGACTATCTCCGCTACAGCTATCTGCAACTCGATTTCAGCGCAGTCCGCCAGCCCGGCACCTATGTGCTCGACTATGGCACCACGCGCACCGCACCGTTCCGGATCGCCGCCGACGCCTATGCCGGCGCATGGCACCCGACGCTCGACGTCTATTTCCCGGTCGCGATGGACCATATGTTCGTCAACGAAGGCTACCGCGTCTGGCACGGCGACGCGCACCGCGACGATGCGCGTCAGGCGCCGACCGGCCACGAGCATATCGACCTCTATGCGCAGGGCCCGACCACCGACACCAAGTTCAAGTCGGGCGAGCACATCCCCGGCCTCGCGGTCGGCGGATGGTTCGACGCGGGCGACTATGACATCCGCACCCAGTCGCAATATCAGGTGATCCGCTCGCTGGTCGACAGCTGGGAGCGCTGGCATCCGATGCGCGACACGACCGCGATCGACTGGACGCGGCGCAAGACCGAGATCCACGTGCCCGACGGCACGCCCGATCTCGTCCAGCAGATCCGCCACGGCACGTTGCAACTCGTCGCGCAGTTCGACGCGGTCGGCCACGCGATCCACGGCATCGTCGAGCCCGACGTCGCGCAATACACGCACCTCGGCGATGCCTCGACCAAGACCGACGGCTTGGTCTACGATCCGGCGCTGAAGCTCGGCGAGGAAAAGAACGGCCGCAGCGGGACGCCCGATGATCGCTGGGCGTTCACGACCAAGGCCTCGGCGCTCAACTACGGCTCGATCGCCGGCCTCGCCGCCGCATCGCGCGCGCTCGCCGAGGTCGATCCGGCGCTGTCGAAGAAGGCGCTGGGGATCGCAACGCGCACCTGGGCGGAGGAACAATCGCACGCGCCCGACCTGTACCAGCACGGCAACACTACCGGCGGGCCGCTTGACGCGGAGCGCTTCTCCGCTGCGGTCGAGCTGCTCCGCACGACGCGCGATCCGCGCTATGCCGCCGCGGTACAGTCGCTGTGGCCGGCAATGGAAAAGACGTTCGCCTTCAATTTGCGCGATGCGGTGGTGGCGATCCCATTCATGCCGCCAGCCTATCGCGCGGCGATGATTCCGGCGGTGCGCGCCTATGCCGCCTCCGCCGAGACCGCAGCCAAGGCCAACCCGTTCGGCGTGCCGATCACCACCGGCGGCTGGGCGGGCAGCGGCACCGTGCTTGGCTATGCGATGAACGCGTACACGCTGCACAAGGCGTTCCCGGAGATCATGCCCGCCGACGCGGTGTTCCGCGGGCTCGAGTTCCTGGTCGGCAACCACCCCGCGTCGGACGTGTCGTTCGTCTCGGCGGTCGGCACCGTCTCGAAGGAAGTCGCCTACGGCAACAACCGCGCCGACTTCTCGTTCATCGCCGGCGGCGTCGTGCCGGGCGTGCTGATCATCAAGCCGGACTTTCCCGAAAACCATGAAGACTGGCCGTTCTTCTGGGGCGAGAATGAATACGTCATCCCCGAAGGCGCGATGTGGATCGAACTCGCGCAAGCCGCGCAGGAGCTTGCCGCAGCGCCTGCATCCAAGCCAGCCCAGACAGCCAGCGCAACCCAGTGAGAACCGCCATGAAAATCCAGAAATTCGCACTGCTCGCCGGTCTCGCTCTCGGAACGCCGGCGTTCGCCAGCGACGCGCCACGGTTCAGCAGCTTCAGCTATGACGGGCACACGCAGGAGAAGGTCACCGTCGGCCCCAATCAATATCGCAACCCGATCCTGTCGGGCTATTATCCCGACCCGTCGGTAACGCGCGTCGGCGACGACTATTACCTCGTCCTCTCCTCGTTCGCGCACTACCCCGGCCTGCCGATCTTCAAATCGAAGGACCTGGTGAACTGGACGCAGATCGGCAACGCGATCGATCGGCCTGAGCAGCTCGACTTCACCGGCATGCGCACGTCGCAGGCGGTGTTCGCACCCGACATCTCGTACCACGACGGCGTCTTCTACATCGTCAACACGTGCGTCGAGTGCAAAGGCAATTTCGTCATCACCGCGAAGGACCCGGCGGGGCCGTGGTCGAACCCGACATGGCTGCCGTTCGAAGGCATCGACCCGTCGATCTACTGGGAAGGCGACAAGGCCTATATCGTCAACAATCGCGCCCCCGCCGAACCACCGCGCTACGACGGCCACCGCGCGATCTGGATCCAGGAATATGATTGGCGCGCGGGGAAAATGGTCGGCGACAGCACGCAGCTTATCAACGGCGGCGTCGACATTTCCAAGAAGCCCGTGTGGATCGAAGGACCGCACATCTTCCGCAAGGGCGGCTATTATTACCTGACCGCAGCTGAGGGCGGCACCAGCGTCAACCACTCTCAGGTCGCGCTGCGCTCGGAGTCACTCCGCGGGCCCTATGTGCCGTTCGCGGGCAATCCGATCCTGACACAGCGCGACCTCGACCCGGCGCGACCCAACCCGGTCACCTCGACCGGCCATGCCAAGCTGGTCGAGACGCAGAACGGCGACTGGTTCGCGACCTTCCTCGGCGTGCGGCCATATGAGGGCGACTATTACAATATCGGCCGCGAGACGTTCTTGTTACCGGTAACATGGAAGGACGGCTGGCCGATCATCCTGCCGAAGGGCCAGCCGGTTCCGTTCGTCGGCGCCAAGCCCAGGCTGCCTGCGAGCCCGCCGAGCCGCATCCCGACCAGCGGCGACTTCGGCTATGTCGACAACTTCGACGGCAGCAAGCTGGCGATGCAATGGGTCGGCGTACGCACGCCCAAGACGCGCTTCTACCGGATTGACCACGGCGACCTGATCCTAGATCGCGGCGGACGCATCGGCGATCTTTCCAAGGTGCCGTCGTTCGTCGGACGCCGCCAGCAGCATGCCGTCGCGACGATGTCGACGACGGTCCGCTTCACCCCCGACACCGATGGCGATCGCGCAGGCCTGGTCGCGATGCAGAGCGATGCGAACTATCTGTTCTTTGGCATCACCCGGATCGCCGGGAAACCCGTCGTCGCGCTCTACACCACCGACAAGGGCAAGGAGCAATTGGTTGCCTCCGCCCCCGTCGTCGGCTCGGGGCCCGTCACGCTGACGATCCGCGCCAACGGCGGCACGATGGCGTTCGACTATAACGGTGGCGGCGGCAAGCGAACCTTGGCACGCGACGTCGATGCCCGCTTCCTCAGCACCAAGACGGCGGGCGAGTTCGTCGGCACGCTGGTCGGTCCCTATGCGTGGAGGAAGTGAGCCCAGTAGGTGCAGATGCGACTTAGGTCGTGTCGACAGTCGTCCGCCGAGCGTGCTAAGAGTTGACACGTTTCGCACGGTAGCGCTACCCAAGCATATAGACGTTCGACACCACAGCAGATGGTGAACATTAGGAAGGACCACGCACCGATGCGTTTTAGCCTCGCGCCCACGCTCGTCATTGCCGCACTTGCCGCAACGGGGACAATCGCCGTTGCCCAGACCGGTGGGACAAACGCCCCGTCGAAACCCGCATCCGCCGGCAAGGAACCGCGCAGCCCCGACGGCAAGCGCTATCTGTCGCAGCCCTTGGTCACCAGCATCTACACCGCCGATCCGTCGGCGCACGTCTTCGGTGGCAAGATCTACGTCTATCCGAGCCACGACATCGACGTGAAGATCCCGGACGACGACCTCGGCAATCAATATGCGATGCGCGACTACCGCGTCCTAAGCATGGACCGCATCGGCGGCCCGGTGAAGGTCAACGGCGTCGCGCTCGACGTGAAGGACGTGCCGTGGGCGTCGCAGCAGATGTGGGCCCCCGATGCCGCCTACAAGAACGGCACCTATTATTTGTACTTCCCGGCGCGCGACAAACAGCTCGATAAGAACGGCCTCGGCACGTTCCGCATCGGCGTCGCCACCTCGAAGAGCCCGGTCGGTCCGTTCAAGGCCGATCCCAAGCCGATCGCCGGCAGCTTCTCGATGGACCCTGCGGTGTTCACCGACGCGAACGGCGCGAGCTACATGTATTTCGGTGGCATCTGGGGCGGCCAGCTCCAGCGTTGGAAGGACGGCAAGTTCGACGCCAACGGCTCCGACACCGATCTCGGCAAGGACGATCAGCCCGCGCTCTCGGGCAAGATCGCCAAGCTCAATCCCGACATGAAGAGCTTTGCCGAGACACCGCGCGACGTCCAGATCCTCGACGAGGCCGGCAAGCCCGTGCTCGGCGGGGACCATGAACGCCGCTTCTTCGAGGCGTCCTGGGTCTTCACGCGCGGCGGCAAATATTACTACACTTACTCGACCGGCGACACGCACTTCCTGAACTATGCGACCGGTGACAACCCGTACGGCCCGTTCACTTACCGCGGCCATATCCTGAAGCCGGTCCAGGGCTGGACCAGCCACCATTCGATCGTCGAATGGAACAGGAAATGGTGGCTGTTCTATGCGGATACGCAGATGAGCAACAAGAACCACCTGCGTAACGTCAAGGTGACCGAACTGAAGTTCGCGCCCGACGGCTCGATCCCGACCATCGATCCGTTCGTCAACTGATGTTCCTTGGAATCGATATCGGCACCTCGGGTGTCAAGGCCGTGGTGCTCGACCAGCATGGCAGCGTGGTGGGCCAAGGCACTGCCGCGCTGACCGTGCAGCGGCCGCATCCGCTCTGGTCCGAACAGGATCCGGATGCGTGGTGGAAGGCGACGATAGCCGCGGTCCAGGCGATCGACCCGAGCGTCCGCCGCTCGGTGCGCGGCGTTGGGCTCGCCGGCCAGATGCACGGCGCGACGTTGCTCGACGCCGACGACCGGCCGCTCCGCCCCGCGATCCTGTGGAACGACGGACGTTGCTTCGCCGAATGCGAGGCACTTGAGCGCGCCGTTCCCGATCTGCGCACGATCTCGGGCAACATCGCGATGCCGGGCTTCACCGCGCCGAAGCTGCTGTGGGTCCGCGAGCATGAACCCGAGGTCTTTGCGAAGATCGCCACGGTGTTGCTGCCCAAGGACTATGTCCGGTTGCTGATGACCGGCGACAAGGCTTCCGACCTTTCCGACAGCGCGGGTACCTTGTGGCTCGACGTCGGCGGCCGCTGCTGGAGCGACGAGATCCTCACCGCCTGCGGACTGACGCAGGCGCAGATGCCGGCGCTGTATGAAGGGTCGGAGATCACCGGCACGCTGACCGCCGAGGTCGCCGAACTTTGGGGCATGCCGCAGGTTCCGGTCGCGGCAGGCGGCAGCGACAACGCGGCGGGCGCAGTCGGCGTCGGTGTCGTCAAGGACGGCGATGCGTTGCTGTCGCTCGGCACGTCGGGCGTCATCTTCGTCGCGACCAACGACTTCCGCCCCAATCCGGCGCGCGCGGTCCACGCCTTCTGTCATGCGCTTCCCGGCATGTGGCACCAGATGTCGGTCCATTTGTCGGCTGCGTCGTGTATCGACTGGGTCGCGCGGATCACTGGTGCCGCCGGTGCCGCCGACCTGTTCGCGCGCGCCGAGGCCGCTGGTCCCGCCAGCGGCCCCGAGATCTTCCTCCCCTACCTCTCGGGCGAGCGCACGCCGCACAACGACCCAGAAGTGCGCGGCGCGTTCCTTCGCCTCGACAACGACACCGACGCCGGCCGCCTGTCGCAGGCGGTGCTGGAAGGCGTGGCGTTCGCGCTCGCCGACGGCCTCGACGTGCTGCGTGAGGCCGGCACGACGGTCGAGCGCCTCGCGGTGATCGGCGGCGGGGCCCGCTCGCGCTATTGGGGCCAGGTGATCTCCGCGGCAATGGAGGTCGAACTCGTCTACCTCCAGGGCGGCGAGGTCGGCCCCGCGCTCGGTGCCGCACGGCTTGCCCAGCTCGGCGTCGACGGCGGCGACCCCGCCGAGATCTGCGTCGCGCCCCCCGTCTCGCACACCATCGTCCCTGACCCTGCCCTCGTCTCGGCGCTCGCCGAGAAGAAGGCCGCGTTCCGCCAAGCCTATTCCCGCATCACCCCAAAATCGTAGGAAGCTTTGATGTCCGACTTCTTCGCCGATATCCCCCAGATCAAATATGAGGGCCCCGACAGCACAAACGAGCTGGCGTACCGCTTCTACGACAAGGACAAGATGGTCCTCGGCAAGCGCATGGAGGATCACCTCCGCTTCGCCGCGTGCTTCTGGCACACCTTCTGCTGGCCCGGTTCCGACGTGTTCGGCGGCGGCACGTTCGATCGCCCGTGGCACCGCGGTGCGAACGACAGCGCCGCCGCTGCGATGAAGCGCGAGGTCGCGTTCGAGTTCTTCAAGACGCTCGACGTGCCCTATTACTGCTTCCACGACGTCGACGTGATGGCCGACGCCGCCAACATCACCGAGCACCGGAAGTTCTTCGCCGAAGCGGTCGATCATCTCGAACAACTCCAGGCCGCATCGGGGCGCAAGCTGCTCTGGGGCACCGCCAACCTGTTCAGCCACCCGCGCTTTGCCGCCGGCGGCGCGACCAACCCCGATCCGGAAGTGTTCGCGTTCGGCGCGATGCAGGTCCGCGACGCGTTCGAGGCGACACACCGCCTCGGTGGCCAGAACTACGTGCTGTGGGGCGGTCGCGAGGGTTACGAGACGCTGCTCAACACCGACATGAAGCGCGAGCTCGACAATTTCGGTCGCTTCCTGAGCCTGGTGGTCGAGCACAAGCACAAGATCGGCTTCACCGGCACGATCCTGATCGAGCCCAAGCCGTTCGAGCCGACCAAGCACCAGTACGACTTCGATACCGCGACGGTGTACGGCTTCCTCAAGCGCTATGGCCTGGAGAACGAGGTCAAGGTCAACATCGAGGCGAACCACGCGACGCTCGCCAGCCACACGTTCGAGCACGAGATCGCGACCGCCGCGGCGCTCGGCATCTTCGGTTCGATCGACGCTAACCGCGGCGATCCGCAGAACGGCTGGGATACCGATCAATTCCCGAACTCGGTCGAGGAACTGACGCTCGCCAATCTCGAGATCATCCGCGCCGGCGGGTTCACCACCGGCGGCTTCAACTTCGACGCCAAGGTGCGGCGCCAGAGCATGGACCCGGCCGACCTGTTCTACGGTCATGTCGGCGCGATCGACGTCGTCGCGAAGGGCCTGCTCAATGCGGCCAAGCTTATCGAGGACGGCCGGATCGATGCGATCAAGACCAAGCGCTATGCCGGCTGGGACGGTGAATTCGGTGGCGCGATCGGTGGGCTCGACCTTGCCGGCATCGCCGACCTCGCGATCGAGCGCGGCATCGATCCGAAGCCGGTCTCGGGCCAGCAGGAGCGGATCGAGAACCTGATCAACCGCGTCCTCTGACTATCCTGCCCGATCGCGCGTCACGGCGCGCGATCGGGTTTATACGGCGTCGGCCTGCGTTCCTCAAACATCACGCTGCGCCTTTTACAGCGGCGCATCCCGGCCTAGCGATGGACCCCATCGTTCAGCCCACCGCATCGTGCATCGATACGCCGACCCGACCTGCTTCGATTCGGTGCTATCGCGGTCGCCGCTTGGTCAGCACGGTGGTGTTGGCGCTCTCCTCCGCAGCGAGCTTGCGCCAGCGATCGAACCGGACCGATGTCAGTGCGCCGCTTGCGATCGCCGCCTGCACCGCGCAACCCGGCTCGACCCCGTGCGAACAGTTCGAGAACCGGCAGTCCTCGGCGGCGAGATTGAAGTCGTCGAAGACTTCGGCGATGCCCGACGCGGCGTCCGACAGCTGCAGCTCGCGCATGCCGGGAAGGTCTAGCAGCCAGCCGCCCTCGGCGAGACGGTGCATCTCCCGTACCGTCGTGGTGTGCCGACCAGTGCCGTCGGTCTCGCGGATCGCCTGGGTCGCGATGCTGTCCGACCCGCGCAGCGAATTGACGAGAGTCGACTTGCCGACGCCCGAGGATCCCAGGAACGCGACGGTCCTGCCCCTGCCGCACCAGGCCGCGAGGCGGACGACGTCGGCGGGATCGCGGCCGTTCACCGTCTCAACGTGCAGGCCGGGCTCGATCGCGCGGACCTTCTCGGCGAAGGCTTCCGCATCATCGGTCAGATCGGCCTTGGTGAGCACGACGACCGGCGTCACGCCGACGTCGCGCGCGAGTACCAGATACCGCTCCAGTCGCGCGACGCTGAAATCCTGGTTGCACGATGCGACGATGAACACCGTGTCGACATTGGCCGCGATCATCTGCTCCCGGCGCGGATCGCCCGGCGCACGACGCTTGAACAGGTTCATCCGCTGGAGAACGCGCATCGGCAGCAAAGTCGCCGTATCGACGAGCAGCCAGTCGCCGACCGTGGGATGATCGTCCGACGGCTGCGCGCCCTGGATATGCGGCGTCATGAACCGCTGCGTCGTCCCGTCCGATACCGCGATCTTGCCGCGGTGCACCGCCATGACCCGCACCGGATGGCACAGCAGTGCGTCCTCGGCGGTCAATTGCGCGCTGAACTGTTCGGTCCAGCCGAGGTCTTTGAGCCTGTCTTCGGTCGATGTCATGAAGGTCGGTACCATGAAAATTGCATACGCCTTTCGGGGGCGGTGCGCGATGTCATTGATAGTGCGTGGTGTTTTCGAACCCGGTATTCGTCTTGGTCATCTTGACCAGTCTCCTGACGTACGATCGGACGTGACGGTCGAACCGCGTGTCGTCATAGATGCCGCGCCAGATATAGGTGTCGCGATCGAGCAGCACGCGCAATTCGGTCGTGAAGGCGTCCTGCGTATCGGCGTGCGCTTTGGCCTTCATCAGCGAACAGACCATTTCCTCCGCCGTGGCCTTGTCGCAATCGTCCTGTCGATCCCTCCCCCCGCGTTCCGCCACGACCTGGTCTGAGCGTGCGGCCGCGACCCGGCATTCCAGCCAGGTCCGGACCGCAGTTCCATTCCACGCGCGCGCTGACGGATCGACCATGTTCACATTCACCCGACTGCAATTCCCTGATCGAGGCAATGCAACGCGTGGCGTCACCGCTCAACCCCTGATGCTGCCATGCCCGCGGCGAAAGCCCTCATTCCTAGGTAGTTTCCGTCGGGACCGAACCCATGGCGACGGCGTTGTAGGATCGCAAACTCTGGAGACGTGCGATGAACCCGACCGGCAACACCATTCTCATTACCGGCGGCGGCTCGGGCATCGGTGCCGCGCTCGCGCACCGGCTCCATGATGCAGGCAATTTCGTGATCGTTGCCGGCCGGCGCCAGGACCCCCTCGATGAGGCGATCGCCGGTCGTGAGCGGATGAGCGCCATGCTCCTCGACATCGACGACGCCGATGCGATCAAGGATTTCGCACAACGCCTGACGACTGAACACCCTGCACTGAACGTCCTCGTCAACAACGCCGGCATCATGAAACTCGAAGATGCATCGAGCCGTCGCGATCTGGGTGATGCCGAGGCGACGATCGTCACCAACCTGCTCGGGCCCATTCGTTTGATCGACTCGCTCGTCGATCATCTGAAGGCGCAGGCAAACAGCGTGATCGTCAACCTGACATCGGGGCTCGCATTCGTGCCCCTGACGGCAGCCCCGACCTATTCGGCGACCAAGGCAGCGATCCATTCGTACACCGTCAGCCTACGACGCGTCCTCAAGGGCAAGGTGGAGATCCTCGAGATCGCGCCGCCCGGCGTACAGACCGGTTTGACGCCGGGACAGGAGACCCGGCCGGGCTACATGCCGCTGGACGCTTTCGCGGACGAAGTGATGACGATCTGGACGCAGCAGCCAGATTCGGGCGAGATCCTGGTGGAACGGGTACGTCCGTTCCGCAACGCCGAGGCCGACCACCGCTTTCCCGAGGCTGTGGCCCAGCTGAACGAGATGGCCGAGCGCGCGCGTAAGGGCGGGTAATCTATCCGGAATTTCAGGGCGCGTGCTGTAGCGCGCCCTATTTCCGCTGTGCCGCGATATACCGGTTCACTTGTTCGTCGAGCACGTCCAACGGCAGCGCACCCTGGCTCAGGATCGCTTCGTGGAAATCGCGGATGTCGAACCGGGGTCCAAGTTCGCGCTCGGCGCGCTGCCGCAATTCGGTGATCTTCAACTGGCCGACCATGTAGGACGTCGCCTGCCCGGGCCAGTTGAAATACCGATCGACCTCGCGTTCGATGTCCTTATCCGACACCGAACTGTTCGCCTTGAAATAGGCGATGGCCTGCTCGCGCGTCCACCGCCTGGAATGGATGCCTGTATCCAGTACGAGACGGATCGCGCGCCAGACCTGCAACGACAGCATGCCGAACCGCGCATACGGATCCTTGTAGACGCCCATCTCGTTCGCGAGCCGCTCGGAGTACAGACCCCAGCCTTCGACATAGGCACCATAGCCGCCGAACTTGCGGAACTTGGGGATGCCGGTCAGTTCCTGCTGCCGGGCGATCTGGAAATGATGCCCCGGTGCGGCCTCGTGCGCGGCGATGCCCGCGACCTGCACCTTCTGCGTCTGGTTCATGTCGACCAGGTTGACGTAATAGATGCCGGGTCGCGATCCATCGGCCGATGGCGGATTGTAGAAGGCGGTTGACGCCGTACCCTCGCGCCACTTCTCGACGGCGCGTACCTCGAGCGGTGCCTTCGGCAAAACACGGAAATAGCGCGGTGCCGCGACCATCACCGAGGCGATGACCGCCCGCGCATCGCCCAGATACTGTTCACGTCCAGCGGCCGTATTGGGATATTTGAACTTCGGATCGGTCCGGATCTGGTCGAAGAACGCTTCGAGCGTCCCCGTGAAGCCCACCTCCGTTTTGATCGCCTCCATCTCCTGCCGGATCGCGGCGACCTGCTTCAGGCCGAGTTCGTGGATCTGGTCGGCGGTGAGATCCGTCGTCGTCGACGTCTTCAGGCGATCGGCGTAGTAGGCTGCGCCATTGGGCAGGCTCCATGCGCCGAAATTGCCCTTGGATTGCGGCTCGATCGCGTCGAGTGCGGCGAACAGCGTATCATAGCCGCGACGGAACGGTCCGGTCAGCGCGGCGCTGCCGTCGGCGAGCAGTTTCGTCTTCACCGCCGCCGGGGCGTTCAGTGCACCGACCTTTTTCCTGAAATCTGCCCAGACGCTCGAGTCCGGGCCGGAATCGAACGGTGCGCCCGTCACGATGGCGCGTGCATCTGCGCGTGCCGGCGCGAAGTTCACCTTGTTGGGCACGATCCCGGCGGCCGCTTGCTCGCGCATCGTCGTGGCAACCTCGCGCATCACCCGCTCGGTATCGCGGAGGCGTGCGACATAGGCGTTCGCATCGCCGACGGTGTCGACCTTGTGGTTGTTGATCAGCAGTACCGGTATCTCGCCGGCGGGGCTGCCATTGGTCGATACGGGAAAGCGCAATTTGCGGAACTCGATCGACTGACGTCCGCGTTCGACCTCATATTCGAACAGCCGGTAGCTCACGCGCGCACTGTCCCCGAGCTGTTCGGGTCGGAACCGGGCGCGCATCGCCGTCAACTGCCGCTCGGCAAGCGCCTCGGAGCGAAGCGCCGCCGCGTCCGTATAGTCGTCCAGCCGGTCATAGTTCGTCTTCAAGCCCAATTGGGTCTGCGACTCCGGACTGAGGTTCAGCTGTTCGTCATACGCTCGATCGAGGAACTGAAGCAGCGCGGCATCCTGCGCTGCCGTCGCGCTCGACGGGGCTGCGTTAGCCTGGACCAGCGGGGACGCGTTCGCCTGGACGAGCGGGACCGTGGGCAGCAGCATGAGGGCGATAGCTAGGCGCATGAAATCTCCGATCGACGACGCTTGTCGCGCGTGACCCGGCACAACGCAATCAAGGATTGACACGCCGGCACTCCGAGGCAGCGGTCTTGGCGCGGGACCCGGCCGTGACCGTGCGGGCGCGTTACGTCCGCATCGAATTTTGGTGCGCGCCTGCGATTGTCACGGCCGTGCCATCAAAGGCTGGCAGAGGTAAGTCTCTGCAAAGGAAAGGTTGTCATGACGTTCAGTACCAGCCCGCTCGTGATCGATCAGATCATCGATTGCGTTGCGACCGGGCGAACGCCGACCCCGTCCGATCTGGAACGCGTCGCCGCCCGCATGTGGCGCGACGGTGCCGCCGAGCGGTCGGCGTTCGCGTGGGGAAGGCTATCGCCCACGGCAAACGACCGGATAATCGCCTTGCGATCGGCGGCTCTGGCCCTTGAGGGCAGTAGCCTGCGCTGATCTAGCTAGCCTGAGGAGTGGCTCATCCTCTTGCGCCACCCGTTCAAGCCGGCACCATGACCGACAGCACGTCGTCGACCGTCCCCACGGCGAAAGCGGAGAATTCGTCTCCGATCGCGTACGGCAGCAATATCCTTCGTCCGTTGACTAGAGCCCCGCAGCTGTAGGTGACATTGGGGACGTATCCACCACGCTGCTCGGCGCTGGGGAACAGCAAGGGGGACGGCGTCCGCGCGATCACCTTCGACGGGTCGTCCTTGTCGAGCAGGCACGCACCGATGCAATAGCCGCGTACCATCCCGACGCCGTGCGTAAACACCAGCCAGCCCTCGTCGATCTCGGTCGGCGATCCGCAATTTCCAAGCTGGACGAACTCCCACGGATATTTGGGTGCCATGATGGGCTCGCCGGTCTCCCATATGTTCATGTCGTCGGACCGCAGCAGCCAGATATTCTCGCTGTCTTGTCGGCCGAGCATCACGAACTGTCCATCGATCCGCCGCGGGAAAAGCGCCATTCCCTTGTACCCGGTCATCGCGCCGACCAGCGGTCGCATCTCGACCGTGCGCAGGTCGACGCCGCGCAGCATTTCCTGACGCGCATCTTTGCCGTCGAAGGCCGTGTACGTGCCGATGACGCTGCGGACCCCGTCGTGATCCGTAAAGTTGACGAGGCGCAGATCCTCTATGCCCTGGCGCTGGCTGGGCAACACCGGAAAGATCACGGTCTCCGATGCTTCCTGGCTGTCCTCGCATACCAGGCGAACCCACCCATCGTCCTGCCGCTCGATCTGCGGCGGCACCCCATGTTCGCTCGGCGGATCGATCACCAGCCGATCGCCGGGTCCCCACTCCCCGGTACGGAACGTGATCGAGGAAATATGCCCTTCCCCGATCCCGCGCAGCGACATGATGAACCGCAGTCCGCCCGGCATCGACGGGGGCGCGTCGGGAACACACACGATGCTCGGGTTGAACAGCGCCGCGGATTCGAACGCATATTCCTGGCTGAAATAGGCGCCGATCAACAGCCGCTCGTCTTCGTCGAACTCGCCTTCGCCGATATCGCCGCGAACCTCGTCGAAACGCCGGAGAAGGACTTGCTCGACGTTGCGATGCCGTTCGCGCATCGGCGTCAGCAACAGATCGCGCATGCGGGCCCGCATCGTGTCGTCCAACGCCTCGATGCGGTCGACGACGACCTGGGCACGGGGCAGCCGATCCCGTGCGAACGCCGCCGGGTAGCCAAAGCTGAACGGCCGTACCACGGTGCGCGATGGGTCCGGCTTCAGTTCGATATCGAGCGTCGTGAAGACTTCGGCAGCGTTCATCGGCAAGGACCTTCCAGGTACATTCGAACGTGGGTGTTCGTTATAGAGCACCTAACGATGCGTAGCTGTGCATGATCCCCACAGCCTAGTGTTTGTTGTCCAGATCGCACCCCAGAGGAACCGGACATCGTCGCACGATAGGCGGCGTGCGACGCGTGACTGGCATCGCAGGGACAAGCGCCTCGCGCCCTGACGCTCGAGTCGTAAGAACCCGATCATCGTCAGGCCCGAACGATAAAAAAAGGCCCGCCGTTTTCGACGGGCCTCCAAGTTACGTCCAGGGAGCTTCACTTCGCCTCGACGTACCTCAAGCTTAATACACACCATTCGAATAGGAATAGAAATATCGCGCTGTGCGCCGAAATGCCTCGCAAACAAGACCAAATGATCGACCGATTTAATGGCGCTTTCTGATAACGAACAACGAAAAAACGCAGCGCTCGCCGTTATGGGCAAACGCTGCGTTTTCGAAGATACTAGGTATCCGGGCCTCAACGGCCCAGATGCCTGCTATTAGAGCGCGTTGCCAGTCGCGCCATTGTCCAGCTCATTGCCTAGATCAGCGGAGTTGTCCGTTGCGACACCGTCGACGGCGGAAAGGTTGGTATCGGTTTCCTCGATCACGGTATTCGAGTCGGCTGCCGAAACGTTTCCGGTATCCGCCGTCTTGGAGCATGCACTCATGCCGACGACCAACATTGCCAACGCTGGGCCGATCAAGATTTTCTTCATGAAAACATCTCCGAGTTAGTCAGGTCACAATTAAGATCGCAAAGTTGGAATCCGATCCTGGAACCAAAAGCTACAACCGATACTGCCTTGGCGCAATACCCTATCTAAATGATGGATATACCCGGCGGCGAGGCGATAGGAGAGCTTCCTCTGCCATAGGGTGATCAGACCCTAGTCGCCCTTGAGCGATCGTCCGATGAGCGAAAAGAACGCCTGGCTCGGTTCGCTTTCCGCGACGTCCCATTCAGGGTGCCACTGAACCGCCAACACGTCCCCGCCACAGGGTCGGGCCGAGAAGGCTTCGACCAATCCATCCGATCTCGCCCGACCCTCGACGCGAAGCCCCTCCCCCAGCCGATCGATGCCTTGCCGGTGCACCGAGGTCACGGAAATGCTCGGTTGCCCAATCACTGCGGACAGCAGACCGCCCGATTGCAACGTCACGTCATGGACGTGATCGAACAAAGTCTCATACGCCGTCGCATCATCGGTTTGGCGGTGATGGCCGTCATCGAGCGTATCGGTCAGCGTACCCCCGAACAGCACGTTCAATTCCTGCAAACCGCGACAGATGCCGAAGACCGGTCGGCCGGCCTCGATCATTCGCCCGGCGAGCTCCAGCGCAACGGCGTCGCGGTCGAGATCGAGCGCATTGTCGGTGTCATCGGTCTTGCCATAGCGAGCTCCAGCGACATTCGATCGCGATCCGGTGAGCAGCAAGCCGTCAAGCCGACCTGCAAGCGCGCGCGTATCCATCGCGTCCGCCACCGCCGGAACCAGAAGAACCGTCGCGCCCGCGTAACGGACCAGTGGCTGAACGAACCGCGTGGCGACGGCCTGGATCGGCCGGTCGACGATCTCGTTGCAGCACAGCACGCCGATGACCGGCTTCAGCGGTCCGTCTTCGCGACGGCAGCATGCAAAGCGCATCACGTCGAACGCCCCCGCAACGCCTCATGCAGTTGATCGGCGGTGGCCCCCTTCAGGATGACGGCGGTCGGCTGTGCGACGACACTTCCGGCCGGCACATCCTCGAGCAGCCAGACATTGCCGCCGATCGTCGCGCCCCGGCCGATCGTCACCCGGCCGAGAATGGTCGCCCCGGCGTAGATCACCACATCGTCCTCGACGATGGGGTGTCGTGCCAGACGCTCTCGCGCCGACAGATCGACGACGCCAAGCGGACTCCGCGCACCCAGCGTAACGTGCTGGTAGATCTGGACGCGGTCGCCGATGATCGCGGTCTCGCCGATGACGACGCCGGTGCCGTGATCGATGAAGAAGCTCCGACCGATCGTCGCGCCCGGATGAATGTCGATGCCCGTATGATTGTTGGCGAGTTCCGAGATGATCCGCGCCACGATCGGCGCCCCCAGGCCATAGAGCGCATGGGCGATCCGGTGGTACAGGATCGCAACGATTCCCGGATAGCAGACCAGTATCTCGTCCGCGCTGCGGGCTGCGGGATCGCCGAGAAAAGCGGCGCGAACATCGTCGTCTACCAGTTCGCGGACAGGCCCCAGTTCCGCCGCGAACAGCCCGACGATCATTTTCGCCTGGCTGACGTCGAACGATAGCAATGCCTCGCCTTGCCAGTAATCGAACTCGCTTTCGATCTGCCGTTGCAGCACGGCCAGCGCCCGCCGCAAGTGCGCCTCGACGAACGCGTCCTCGGCGTCCGCCGGCCCTGCGAACCCGCCCAGCCGACCGGGAAACAGCGCCGCGACGAGATCGTCGATCGCTCGGCCAATCTCGGTTCGAGACGGAAACCGCGCGACGTTATGCCGGCCGTCGCTGTCGTATCGCCACGCAGTACGCGCCGCCCGCAGTTCGTCGATGGTCGATGCGAGTTCGATAGGGGCATCGGTCTGCGGCATCGTCGGATCCTTCGACATGGTCAGCAAAGCTCCGGATAGCCGGCATGAATGGCGTCGGCTTGCAAGGCTGCGATCGGCGCCAGCGACGATCGTTCGGCAGGTGCGACGCCGACGAGGAACAGCGCATCGCGGACGTCCCCCAAGTCCGGGTCGGCGATCGCATGATCGAGCGCAAGCCGAAGAGCCGCTACGGTGGCGCCATCTGTCGCACGCGACGTGACGAACGGCAGCGACGGCGATACCGGACTGTGCGCGACGATCGCGAGGCGCGACGTCAACGCCGGCTCGAACCGGTCGATCGCGGCGTACGTCACGCAGTCTATCGCGGCGAGATCGGCCTCGCCCGTACCGACCGCGAGGATGCTGGCACGGTGCGATCCCGTCTCGACGACGCTGCGGAAAAACGGGCCAGCGCGTCCTTGTCCCCCAACCCGTCCTTGTGCCGCTACCGGTGCCAAAGCGGCGCGAAAGAGGTTCATGCCGGTGTTCGAGCGTGGATCGTTGATCGCCGCACGGCAACCGCGAAACGCCTCGAGCGGCTGGTGACCGCTTTCCGCGCGGGCGATCAATACGCTACCCTGCGCTGCGGCGTTGCCGTAACCGGGGATCGCGTAGATCGGCAGCGCCAACATTCGCAGGTTCAAGGTCGGGTCGGCCAGCATCGGGTAGCCACAGGCCTGTCCGAACAACAGTCCCGGATCGCGCCAGATCGCCTCGACGTTGCGGCTACGGTCCAGTTCGTCGGGGACGTTTGGCACGTTTGCTCGGCGAAGCGCGCGCGCGATCGCGGTCCACAAGCGATCGTTGGCAACGTGCTGCGCGGGATGATCGTACATCCCCAACGAGGCGGTGCCGCGCGTCACGACGGTATGCCGCGGTGGCGGGGATGCACCATGTCGTCATGTGCGAAGATCGCGAACCGTCGAACGATTTCGCCGTAGCCCCGGTAGATCGGCGCCCCCTGTTCGATGAGCCGTGCCCGGTTGCGGTCGTGATAGCCCGGTAGTTCGTACCAGTTCAGCAACGGCCGTTCGTGATGTGCGGCATGCAGGTTGTTGTTCAGGAACAGCAGCGCGAACACGCCCGCGCGCTCGACGCTGGCGGCGCGGCCGAATGTCGTCAGGTCCGCACGATGCTCGGCGTAGGATCGCAGCATCGTCAGCGCCATGCCCGGGTACACGAACACCATGACATAGCGTACGACGCCGAGACCAACGTGATCCAGCCACCAGACGACGAGCGCTACGGCGATCAGATGCGGGAGCCAGTCGCGAACGACGCGTTTCGGTTCGCGGACCAGGCGGCGAGCCTCCACGATCAAAAACCGGCAAATCGTGATGGGCGGCCCGAAAACCATCTGTCCCAAAAGCGTCGCCTGAAGAAACCCCGCTGCCATCGAAAGGGCGTCCGTTCGGGTGCGGTACCGCGATTCCGGATCATGGTGCGGATCGGTGATGATGGCCGCACCGTGATGCGCCAGATGGCTACGCCGATACAGCCGATAGGGCAGCCACAGCGACAGCGGCGCGAACCCGACGGCCGTATTGATCCACCGCGAGCGTGTCGGATGACCATGGATGGTCTCGTGCTGCAGCGAGCCCTGCCACGCGAGCAGCCATCCGCCTGCCAGCATCAGCACGGGGGTCGCGATCGCGCTATGGTAGAGCGTGACGACGAACCATCCGCCGTAGATTGCGAGCGCGACGACCATTGTCGGCCAGCTAACCGATCTGCCCTGTGCTGACTGCCGCATCCTCACCTCGCTTCGTTCGACGCCTGTAACATCCCCCAAATTGCTGGGATATTGCGAGTCGATTGAGCTATGGTGTCGACAAAATTTGGTTGCCCGTTACCGAACGACGACAGGCTGTCTCCGTGACATCGCGCGCATGTCGGCGAATTCATGAAACTTGGCACCGGCTGGCCGGTTCATCGGTCATGACCATGTTCGAAAATCAAGTCGCGATCGTCACCGGTGGCGAATCCGGTATCGGTGCTGCGTGCGCAAAGGCGTTGGGCAACGGCGGTGCGCGCGTCGTGATCACCTATTTCAAGGACGAGGCGGCGGCGCACGCGGTGTGCTCCTCGATCGGCGGTGCCGACCGGGCGATCGCCGTGCAAGCGGACGTCGGTGACGAAGGGGCGGTCGAAAGACTGTTTGCCGAGGCCGAACGGACGTTCGGTACGGTCGGGCTGCTCGTCAATTCGGCAGGGCTCAACATGAGCGGCGTCATGCTCGTCGACATGGCGTTGACGCAGTTCGACCGGGTTATCCGGTCCGATCTGTACGGCCCGTTCCTGACCTGCCGCCGGATGGTACGGGCACTCGAAGCGCACGCTGCGAAAGGCCGGATCGTCAATATATCGTCGATCCACGAACGCGCGCCTCGCCCAGGCGGGGTCGATTACGATTCCGCCAAGGGCGGCCTGTCGCAATTGACGGCGACACTGGCTCTCGAACTCGCGCCCAAGGGCATCGCGGTCAACGGCGTTGCGCCCGGCATGATCCTTACGCCGATGAACCAGTCCGCCCTCGACCATCCGGAGGAGCTGGCCGCCAAGGAAGCGGCGATACCGTGGAAGCGCGCGGGGCGACCGGACGAGGTCGCGGCGCTTGTCGCGTTCCTGCTGTCGCCTGCAGCCGACTATATCACCGGCACGACCGTGACGATCGACGGTGCGTTGTCGCTGACCGTCGCGCAGGGCGCGTGATGCTGACCTATTCGGTCGAACACCTCGACACGGTGACACTTTCGGCTGCCTCGGTGGTCGACGGCATGGACCTGATGAGTCCGTTCGTATGGCGGGAAGGCGATCTCTACCGGATCATGGTCCGCGGGGTACCGCATCCGCTCGGGCCGCACGATCCGACCGGTATCATCGCGCGCGGAGAAAGCCGCGACGGCCTTGCCTTCACGATGGACGCAGGGCTGGCGATCGTGCCCGGCCCCGGGGCGGAAGACCTTGGCGGGTGCGAGGATCCTACCGTGCTGACGAACGGCCATGAGTATCTGGTCTACTATACGGGTGTCGACGCGGCCCGAACGCAGGGATGCATGATCCTGGCAGCCGGTCGCGACCTGACGGCGCTGGTCAAGGAAGACCTGGTGCTGAAGGCGCCGCCTGGCGAAGGCAACATCAAGGAAGCGACGCTGGCGCAAACGTCGAACGGCGATTGGCGACTATTCTACGAATATGCCGCGGAGGGGGCCTCGAGGATCGGCATGGCTGGCGGCCCGACGCCCAAGGGCCCGTGGACGGTGTTGCCGGATCCGTTCGGTATCCGTGACGACAGCTGGGACAATTGGCATTTGTCGACCGGACCTATATGGCAGGCCGCCGACGAAGATCCGGTGATGTTCTACAATGGCGCGACGCACGACGCGCGCTGGCGGATTGGTTGGGCCAGTTTCAGCCGCGATTTCTCGCGCGTGACCGGTCGCGGGCTGGAACCACTTTTGCTGCCGCCGCCCGCAGTCGACCGCGAGGCCACCGACATCGCGTTTGCCGCTTCGACCGTCGCCGCCGGCGATCGGATCGCGCTTTATTATTCGCTCGAAGACCGGATGCTCCGGCGTGCGCTGATCGGTCGATACCGGCGCTGACGATCCGACGTTGATCGCGCCCGCACCGCTAGAGACGGACATCACGATCGCGGACGTGTACGCGCTTGGCTAGTGAAATTTCTACCACGTCCAGCAACTCAGGTGGACCAGTCAAAGAGCGTGTGTCCAATTCCGATCTAAAAGACCTTGTCGTTTATCGATAGGCTGGATATCGTTTTGCGATATGGATAGGCCATCGAGTATCCCGAAAGATCGAGTGTTGCGAGGCGCGGCGATGCTGCTTCGCGTGATGCTCGTCCTCAATATCATCCTGCTCGCCGTCTTCGCGGTCGCGTTGGTCATGTCCTGGCCGTTCGGGGACCTCCTCTCGCACCGTCTGGCGGTCAAATACGGGCCTTCGCTCGACGTGGCGCAGGCCGTAACGGCGATGCGACTTCTCGCGGCCCTCGGCGTTGCATCGGCGTTCGCGATCCATCCGATCTTCGACAGCCTGTTGCGGATCGTCGCGACCGTGCAGGCGGGCGATCCGTTCGTCGATGCGAACGCGACGCTACTGTCGCGGATCGGTTGGGCGATGCTGGTCCTGCAATGCCTCGACCTCGTGCTGGGCGGGCTACAGCGCTGGATCGCGGTCCTGAAGCTCGACTCGACCAGTTGGAGTCCGTCGCTTGGCGGATGGATCGCGGTCGTCATGATCTTCGTGCTGGCCCGGGTGTTCCGGATCGGCGCGCGGATGCGTGACGATCTGGCAACGACGGTCTGATGGGGATTGCGGTCAGCCTCGACGACATGCTGCACAAGCGTCGCATGACGCTGACCGAGCTGTCCGAGGCGGTCGATATCACGCTTGCGAACCTCTCGATCCTCAAGACCGGCAAGGCGAAGGCGATCCGCTTCACGACGCTGGAGGCGATCTGCCGTGTGCTCGACTGCCAGCCGGGAGATCTGCTGCGCGTTGCCGACGATGTTCTGGAAACGGGGGAATAGCCGATGGACGCACTGGTTCTCGACGATGTGACGAAGCGGTTCGGCGATCACACCGCGGTCGACGCGCTGAGCTTTGCGGTGAAGCCCGGCGAGATCTTCGGGTTTCTCGGCGGCAACGGCGCGGGCAAGACGACGTCGTTGCGGATGGTCCTCGACATCCTCCGGCCCACGTCCGGACGGATCGAAGTGCTTGGTTGTCCGCCGGGGCGCGAGAACGCCGCAGACTTGGGCTTCATGCCGGAGGAGCGCGGGCTGTACCGCGGCATGACGGCGATCGACACCGTCACCTATTTTGGCCGACTGAAGGGCATGACCGCCGGCGCGGCACGGACCAAGGGTCACGACCTGCTCGGACGTTTCGGGCTGGCGGATGCGGCGAAGATGCAGATCGACAAATTGTCGAAGGGCATGGCGCAGAAGGTCCAGCTTGCCGCGACATTGGTCAACAGTCCGAAACTGCTGTTGCTCGACGAACCGTTTTCAGGGCTAGATCCGGTCAACCAGGGGCTGCTGGAAGACGAGATCCTGGGCGCGGCGCGCGGCGGCGCCACGGTGATTTTCTCGACGCACGTGATGCAGCATGCCGAGCGGCTTTGCGATCGGCTGCTGCTGTTGTCGCAGGGGCGAAAAGTGTTCGAGGGCACGCAGGCCGAGGCACGCGGGCGGCTGCCCGCGCGGCTCAGCATCGTCGCGCGCGATACGCCGATGCGGTGCCCTGGCGTCGATCGGGCCGACGCGATCGAGGTGGATGTGGATGGCTGGCGAACCTACGACGTCACGCTAGGTGAGGGGATCGACCCCGCCGACGTGCTGCAGTGCCTGACCGAACAGGGTATCACGTTGCGCCGGTTCGATCAGCATCGCGTCAGCCTGCACGAGGTGTTCATCCATCTGGTTGGCAACCATTCGGCGCCCGAGGGGGAGCAAGCGGCATGATCCACAACATCTTGCTCGTCGCGATGCGCGAGTTCCGTCAGATCACCGGCATGCGCAGCTTCTGGCTCACGCTGCTGATCTTGCCACTGGCGTTTGCGATCGGTCCGATCGCTTCCAAGGTGATGGGCTCCGACAAGATCCAGCGCGTGATGCTGATCGATGCCGACGGGCGCGAGGCCAGCGCGATCCGCGAGCGGCTCGACGGCGATCGGCAGCGACGGATCCTGACGGCGTTGTCGCGTTACGCGCAGCGCTACGACCTGGATCGTGCAAGCCCGACGGCCGTGTGGGCGCAGCATGACCGGCTCTACGGCGATGCGGACGTCGCAGCATTCGTGCAGGCGGGCGGCATGCCAGCGGCGTTGGCGACGATGAAACGCGTGGCGACGTCGGAGACGCCGGCATTCGATCCGCCCGAGGCGGACTTCGCGATCGTCCCGACGCCACCGGCGATCACGAACGCCGATCCTGCCGCACTTGATCGACTGCTCAAGCCGCTGATCCAGCCGGGCGAGTTCGGCGACAAGAAGGCCAAGCCGCTCGATTATGCGGTCTATATCCCCCGCGGGTTCGGCACGCGCACGACCGCCGCACGGCTCTGGTCCAGCGAACAGCCGGGCGCGAACTTCGTCCAGCCGCTCCAGTCCGTCCTGACTCAGCGGGTGCGGACCGCCTATCTCAAGGCGAGCGGACTCGCTGCCGACCGCGCAGCGGCTGCGACCACCTTGGTTCCGGCGATCGCGATCTCGACCCCGGCGCCGGGCGGCGGGCGCGAACGGATGCTGGTGCGCTCGATCGTGCCGCTGCTGAGCGCATACATCCTGCTGATGTCGCTGCTGCTGTCGGGCAACTGGATCCTGCAGGGGCTGGTCGAGGAGCGGTCGAACAAGCTGATCGAGACCGTGCTCGCGTGCATCAGCCCCGACGAACTCCTGTACGGCAAGCTCGCCGGGACGGTCGCGGTGGGGCTGACGATGGTCGCGGTGTGGGGATTGTGCGCGACCGGCGCCGCCTTCGCCACGCAAGGTGCGGTCGGCGAGTTCCTGCGGATGGCGCTCGCCCCCCTCGCCTCGCCCTGGATCATCCTGGTGATGCTGTATTTCTTCCTGGCGGGCTATCTGATGGTGTCGATGATCCTGCTCGCGATCGGCGCAATGAGCGATTCGATGCGGGATGCCCAAAGCTACCTGACGCCGGTGCTGATGGTGATCGCGATGCCGTTCACGGTCGTCGCGCAGGGCATCCTGTCGAACACCGGCGCCACCGCGCTGAAGGTGCTGACATGGATCCCGCTCTACACGCCGTTCACGATGCTCGCACGGCTCGGTAGCGGCGTGTCGGTGTGGGAGGTCGTCGGCAGCGCGCTCACGCTCGCGGCGTTCATCGCGATCGAGTTCGTGTTGCTGGCCCGCGTGTTCCGCGCCAGTCTGCTTAACGCCGGGCAGAAGCCGAACTTTGCCGCGCTTGCCCGCCTGATGCGGCGCGACCCGGCATGATCCGTCTCTTCCCGTCCCGTACCACCGGGGGTGCTGCCCCCTTTTCCCAAGGAGCTTCGATGCCGTTCAACCATTTCTCGCGCCTGTCGCTGGGTGTCGCTGTCGCGGCGCTGTCGGTGTCCGCACTGGCGCAGACCGCCCCGACCGGCACCCGCTATGGATCGTTCGGGATCGACCTGACCGCTGCCGACAAGGCGGTGAAGCCCGGCGACGATTTCTGGACCTACGCAAACGGCAGCTGGAACAAGCGCACTGAGATCGCCGCGGATCGCACGTCCGCCGGCGGCAGCGTCATCCTCGCGGACCAGGCCGAGCAGCAGGTCCGCACGATCCTCGACGATGCCGCGCGTGATCCCGCCGCGGTCGGGCCGGGCGCCAAGCAGTTCGGCGACCTGTATGCGAGCTTCATGGACGAGGCCGCGATCGAGCGCGCTGGTGCGGCACCGCTCAAGCCGTATTTCGCCAAGATCGACGCCGCGGGCGACAAGCAGAAGCTGCAGGTCCTGTTCTCGACGGTCGGCTATGCCTCGCCGGTCGAGGTCGGCCAGTTGCCCGATCCGGCCGATCCGAAGCGCTATGCAGTCGCTGCAGGCCAGGGCTCGCTCGGCATGGGCGGCCGCGACTACTATCTCGAACAGGGTCCGAAATACGACACCTTCCGCACCGCCTACCGTGCCTATGTCGAGAAGATGCTGACCCTGTCGGGGATCGCGGACGCGTCGGCCAAGGCGGACCGGATCGTCGCGCTGGAGACGGCAATGGCCAAGGTCCAGTGGTCGCCGGTCCAGTCGCGCGACCTCAAGGCGATGCTCAAGCCGATGGATGCGGCGGGCCGCAAGGCGCTGGCCCCCGAGTTCGACTGGCCGTTGCTGCTGTCGACCGCGGGCTACGGCAATTTCCCGACCGTCTACATGACCAACTCGACCGCGCTGACCGAGCTTGGCAAGATCTTCGCCGCGACGCCGGTATCGACGTGGCAGGACTGGATGAAGTTCAATCTCGCGGTTGCCAATTCGGGCGTCCTGCCCAAGGCGTTCGACCAGGCGACGTTCGATTTCTACGGCAAGACGCTGGCCGACCAGCCGCAGCAGCGCGCCCGGTGGAAGCGCGGTATCGCGCTGGTCAACGGTACGATGGGCGAGGCGGTCGGCGAAGTCTATGTGAAGCGCCATTACCCGCCCGAGAGCGAAGCCAAGATGGGCGAGCTGATCGCCAATCTGCGCGCCGCCTACAAGGAGCGGATCACGGCGAACGGCTGGATGGACCCGGCGACCAAGACGCAGGCGCTCGCCAAGCTCGCCGCGTTCGATCCGCGGATCGGGCATCCGGTGAAGTACATCGACTACGCATCGTTAAACGTCGTTCGCGGCGATCCGGTCGGCAATGCGATGCGCTCGGGCGAATTCCAGCATCGCCTCGACCTCTCGCGGCTTGGCAAGCCGGTCGATCGCACGCTGTGGGGCATGACGCCGCAGACCGTGAACGCCTATTACGATCCGCTCAACAATCAGATCACCTTCCCGGCGGCGATCCTGCAACCGCCCTATTTCGATCCGAAGGCGGATGCAGCGGTGAACTACGGCGCGATCGGCGCGATCATCGGTCACGAAATGGGCCACGGCTTCGATGACCAGGGCAGCCAGTTCAGCGCCTCGGGCAAGTTCGAGAACTGGTGGACGCCTGAGGCCCGCGCCGCCTTCACACAGCGCACCGCGGCGCTGTCGAAGCAGTATGACGCGTATGAGCCGATCCCCGGCGTGCACGTGAAGGGCGCGCTGACGCTCGGCGAGAACATCGGCGATCTCGGCGGCGTCGAGACGGCCTATGCCGCGT
This sequence comes from Sphingomonas sp. OK281, assembly GCF_900115295.1. Lineage (GTDB taxonomy): Bacteria > Pseudomonadota > Alphaproteobacteria > Sphingomonadales > Sphingomonadaceae > Sphingomonas. Next base: position 1,022,475 of record NZ_FOVZ01000001.1, read on the forward strand.
ACCAGAAGTATCAGGCGGATCACGGCAAGGCGCCGGTGATCGGCGGGCTGACCGGCGACCAGCGGTTTTTCCTGGCCTATGCGCAGGCTTGGCAGGCCAAGTTGCGCGAGGGTGCGGCCCGCGCGCGGTTGTTGACCGATCCGCACTCGCCGCCCTTCTACCGCGTCAACGGCATCGTCCGGAACGTCGACGCCTGGTACACCGCGTTCGGCGTGAAGCCGGGTGACGCGCTGTATCTCGCGCCCGCACAGCGCGTGCATATCTGGTGAAACCGGCTGGGCGTCCGACCCGTGTCGGGCGCCCGGCTCCTATGATGAGAGATGCCGGTGTCATCCTGCCGGTCGCGAGGCTAAGGGCATAGCGCGCAAGGTTCGAGACTTCAGGTAGACGCATGGCCCGTAAACATTCGAAACATGGTCCCTCTCCCGTCGCGTACGACGAGGACGAGCAGGACGCGCCGGTCGCGGTCGTACCGTGCTGGCTGTGCGGACGTCCCACCGGCAAGACGGTCATCTGGCATCATCCCGTCCCCAAGAGCCGGGGCGGACGCGACGTCGTGCCGATGCATCCGATCTGCCAGCAGACGCTGATGGTTAATTTCACCAACGCCGAACTCCAGCGACACGGGATGGACGTCGAAAGCCTGCTGGCCAACCCGGCCGTGCGCAAGTTCGTCGACTGGGTGGCGAACAAGGAACCCGACTTCACCGCGACGACGGCCAAGAAACAGCGCTGACCGGTCGGCGGCGTCTGCAAACGACGCCGGATTCAGATTCGGGAGCGGACAAGGCTCCTCCGGTTCGGGTAGCGTCGCGCGTGCCTTACGCCGCGGTGCTCCCGCCGATCGCCCTGACCGTATCGACCGCGATTTGTAGCCGCGTGCTCTGTACTTCGAGCAACAGGCGTTGCGCGTCGAGCGCGGCGGTCTGCGCGGTCACGACATCGAGATAATCCGATGCGCCGTCGCGGTAGCGGATGAGCGCCAGGTCGCGCGTGCGTTCGGCGGCGCGGGTCGCGGCCTGCTGGTCGCGTTCCTGGGCCACCAAGGCACGTGAGCGGGCAAGGTCGTCCTCGACTTCACGGAAGGCGGTAAGGACGGTCGAGCGGTAGGACGCCGCCGCCTCGTCATATTGCGCGCGGCTGATGCGGACGCGGGCCTTCCTCGCGCCGCCGTCGAAGATCGCGAGCGCGGCGGACAGTGGCCCGAGTGCCCAGAAGCTGTTCGAGGCGCGGAGGATGTTGCCGTTGCCCGCCTCGAACCCGCCCGACCCGCCGAGCGTGAACGACGGGTATTGTGCTGCGCGTGCCACGCCGATCTGGGCGTTGGCGGCCGCGATCCGGCGCTCGGCCGCGACGATGTCGGGGCGGCGTTGCAACAGTGTGGAGGGTACGCCGACGGGAATCGCGGGCGGACGCTGCAACGTGTCGGCGACGGGAATCGCGAAGGTCGAGGGGGTCTCGCCGACCAAAGCGGCAATCGCGTGCTCGAACGCCGCACGTGCGCCGGCGACCGCCGACAGTTCCGCGCGCGCGCTCGACAGCAACGCGGCCGAGCGGCTGACGTCGATCCCCGAGGCGATGCCGCCGGTGTGGCGCGTGTCGGTCAGGTCATAGGCGCGCTGGAACGCCGCCACCGTCTGGCGCAGCAACACGGTCCGCGCATCGAGACCGCGCATCTGGAAGTACGAGTCCGCCAGCGACGCCTGCAACCCAAGGCGGACCGCGACCACATCCTGCGCGCTGGCCTGCGCCGACGCGGTATCCGCGCGGACCGAATTGCGGACGCGGCCGAACAGGTCGATCTCGTACGCCAGCGACGCGCCGACCGAGAGGTTGTTGTAGGTCGCTGCGTTACCCGGCGAGAGCGGTCGGCCGGCGGATACGCGCGAACGGCCGCCGTCGGCTCCTACCGATATCGACGGCAGTAGCGCGGCACGGGACTCGCCGAGCAGACCGCGCGCCTGATCGTAGCGCGCGACGGCGGCGGCGAGGTCGGGATTGCCCGCCTCGATCCGCGCTTCGAGCGCGGTCAGCGTTGGATCGTCGAACGCGGTCCACCACGCGGCGGGGAGCGACGTGTCGGTAGCTGCTGGCTGCCAGGGCCCCTGCCCTTGCGGTCCGAGTTCCTTGTACGCCGCCGCAGCCGGGTTCGGCGGAATGCTGTATGGCGGCGCGAGCGAGCACCCGGCCAGGCTTGCCGCCACGATCGCTGTAGCGCCCAGCCTAGCGCTTCGCACGGGCCGGTCCTGTCGAAGGCGCGATACGGACCGGGTCGCCGGTCTGGAGCGAGTCCGGCGGGCTGTCGATCACGCGGTCGCTGGCGGTGAGACCTGCACTGATCGCGACGCTGTCGCCATCGTCGCGGCCGATCGTGATCGTCTTGAGATACGCCTTGCCGTCGCTGCCGACGACCGCGACCTGCGTGCCCTTCGCGCCGATCACCAGCGCGCTCGACGGCAGCCGCACGCCGGTGCCGCCCGCACCGACCGGGAACTTAACCTGCGCATAGGCACCCGGCTTCAGCGCGCGATCGGTGTTCGCCGCCTGCAACTCGACCAGAACGGTGCCCGACTGCGGATCGACCGCATCGGCGCTGCGGGTCAGCGTCACGTCGAAGTTGCGTCCCGGATATTCGGGCACGGTCAGCGTCGCGTGCATCCCCTGCCGCGTCTGTCCCGAATAGGCCTGCGGTACGCGGACGTAGATGCGCATTCGGTTGACGTCGGCGATCGTGAACAGTGGGGTGGACGCGGCCGTCCCTGCGGTCACCAGTGCGCCGACCTGGGTCGAGCGGCTCGTGACGACGCCCGAGAACGGCGCAGTCAGGCGGGTGAAGCCCTGCAACGCGCCGAGCCGACGAACATTGGCCGAGGCGGCGTTGGCGATCGCGGACTTGGCGGCGAGGTCGCCGATCTTCTCGTCGGTCTCCTGCTTCGACACCGCATCCTTGGCGAGCAGATCGCGCCAGCGCGTCGCGGTCGACGCGGCGAGCGACCGGTTCGCGCGCGCGGTCTGGAGATCGGCCTGCGCGGCGGCGACCTGCTGGTCGACCTCGGGTGCGTCGAGGATGGCGAGCGTCTGACCAGCGCGGACTGGATCGCCGATGTCGACGAACCATTTGCGAATATAGCCCGTGGTCCGCGCGTAGATCGCGGCGCTGTTGTAAGCCTGGACGTTACCCGGCAGCGTCAGCGCATCGCTCGCACCCTCGGCGGTCGGACGGATCACGGTGACGATGGGGGTCGACTGTGCGGTCGTCCAGTTCGCGAGTTGCGAGTCCGAGCGGTGCCGCGTGAAGATGCCGAACGCCACCAGCGCCAGTGCCATCATCGCCGCGACGATGCCGACTTTCCTGAGCGACCCGCGCTGCGGTTCGGTGGCGACGGGATCCGAATGAACGATCTCAGACATGCGCTTCCTCTAAAATCTCGTCGCGGCGGGCTTTGGCGGCGGCGCGCTCTGCGTCCTTGCGGTGAACGAGGCTGAAGATGACGGGCACGAACATCAGCGTCGCGAACGTCGCGACGATCAGCCCGCCGATCACCGCACGGCCGAGCGGCGCGTTCTGCTCGCCGCCCTCGCCGAGGCCCATCGCCATCGGCAACATGCCGATGATCATCGCGAGCGCGGTCATCAGCACCGGGCGGAAGCGAGTCATCCCTGCCTCCATCGCCGCCTTGTAAGCATCGCCTAGTTCGGCAAGCCGCTCGCGCGCGAAACTCACCACCAGGATCGCGTTGGCCGTCGCGACGCCCATGCACATGATCGCTCCGGTCAGGGCGGGAACGGACAGCGGCGTTCCGGTCAGGAACAGGATCCAGACGATGCCCGCGATCGCGCCGGGCAGCGCGGTGATGATGACGAACGGATCGAGCCAGCTCTGGAAGTTCACGACGATCAGCAGATAGATCAGCACGATCGCCCCGATCAGCCCGAAGAACAGGCCTGAGAACGCACTGTTCATCGTCGCATACTGGCCGCGCAGTGCGACCCTCGTGCCCTTCGGCGCGGACGCCTTGGCATCCGCCAACACGCGCTTGATGTCGCCCGCCACCGCACCGAGATCGCGGCCGTTGGGGGTCGCGTAGATGTCGATCGCCTGTGCGATGTTGTAGTGCGAGACGACGGCGGGCGAGGTGCCGCGGACGACCGTGGAGAGCCCGCCGAGCACCTGCGACGTACCGCCCGCATTGGTGCCGGTGACGGGAATGTTCGACAGGTCGCTCATCGATCCGACGCGGTATTCGGGGGTCTGCGCGACGACGCTGTACGACACGCCGTTCTCTGGGTTGAGGTAATAGACCGGGGCGGTCTGGATCGTGCCGGCCAGCGAGGATCCGACGCTGGCGGTCACGTCGCGCTCGGTCAGCCCGAGTTGACCGATCCGGCTGCGGTCGATGTTGACGCGGAGTTCCGGGTAGCGCGCCGATTGCTGAATGCGCGCATCGGCGACGCCGGGGATCGCCGCGATTTTCCGCAGCAAAGTCCGGGCGTAGGCGTAGTTGCCGGTCGCATCCTTGCCGGTGATCTGCACGTCGATCGGCGCGGGTGCACCGAAGTTCAGGATCTGGCTGGTGATGTCCGCCGGGAGGAACGAGAAGGTCGCGCCGGGGAACGCGCCCGGCAACGTCTCGCGCAGTTTCCGCACGTAATCGGCGGTCGGCGCATGCTCGTGCGCGAGCTGGATCAGGATGTCGCCGTCCTGCGGGCCGATCGTGCCGGAGTTGTTGTAGGTCGCGTTGATCGAGCTGATCGGCAGGCCAATGTTGTCGACTACCGAGACGAGTTCGTTCGCGGGGATGATCTGACGCACCCTCCGCGCGATCCGGTCGAACTGCGCCGACGTGCTCTCGATCCGGCTGCCGATCGGCGCGCGGACGTGCATCGTGATCTGCCCTGCATCGACCGCGGGGAAGAAGTTCTGGCCGAGGAACGGGATCAGCAGCATCGACAGCGCGACCACCGCCAGGAAGCCGAGCAGGAACGGCTTTCCGGTCGCCAGCGCGCGCTCCAGCAGGCGACCATAACCGCCTCGAAACCGCTCGAACCGCGCCTCGAACCCGCGCTGGAGCCGGACCAACGGATTGCGCGAGGTCGGCGTGCCCGCTGCGTGGACGTCGCCCGCATGCGGCTTGAGCAAATACATCGCCATCGTCGGCACCAGCGTCCGCGAGAGGACGAACGACGCGATCATCGCGAACACGACCGACAGCGCGAGCGGCACGAACAGGAAGCCCGCGACGCCCGGCAGGAAGAACATCGGCACGAACACGATGCAGATGCACAGCAGCGACACGAACGCCGGGGTGACGATCTGCGCGGCGCCGTCGAGGATCGCCTGGCGAACACTCTTGCCCTGCTCCAGATGCCAGTTGATGTTCTCGATCGTCACCGTCGCATCGTCGACCAGGATGCCGACCGCGAGACTCAATCCGCCGAGCGTCATGACGTTCAGCGTCTGGCCGGTCGCCGACAGCGCGATGATCGCGGCGAGGATCGCGAGCGGGATCGAGATCGCGATGATGACCGTCGAGCGCCACGACCCGAGAAACAGCAGGATCATGACGCTGGTCAGCGCCGCCGCGATCGCGCCTTCCTTGACGACGCCTTCGACCGCCGCCTTCACGAACAGCGACTGGTCGCCGATCGGCACGATCTTGAGGCTGTCGGGCAGGGTCGCCTGGATCGCGGGCAGCGCATCCTTGATCCCCTGGACGATCGCCAGCGTCGAGGTCGATCCGTTCTTGAGAATCGTCATCACCACCGACCGCGACCCGTCGACATGCACCACGTTGGTCTGCGGCGCGCTGCCGTCGCGGACGTGCGCCACGTCGCGCATGTAGATCGTCGCGCCGTTGACGACCTTGACCGGCAGGTTGTTGAGCTCGTCGATCGACCCCGGCGCGTTGTTGAGGCGGACATTATACTGGAACCCGCCGATCTTCGCGAAGCCGGCCGGGTTGATCTGGTTCTGCGCGGCGATCGCGAGGCCGACGTCCTGCGCGGACAAGCCCTTCGATTGCAGCGCCTGCGGATCGAGATCGATCTGCACCTGACGCTGACGCCCACCCGACGGATACGGGATCGCCGCGCCCGGCACGGTTACGAGGCCGGGGCGGATCTGGTTGACCGCGGTATCGAACAATTTGCCCTCGGACAGCCCGACGCCCGACAGCGCGAGTTGCAGGATCGGCACGGTCGACGCACTATAGTTGAGGATCAGTGGCGGGGTGACGCCCGGCGGCAACTGGCGCAGCACCGTCTGCGACACCGACGTGACCTGCGCGGTGGCGGTGCGGATGTCGGCACCCGGCTGGAAATAGATCTTCACGACGCCGATGCCGGGCATCGACTGGCTCTCGATATGGTCGATGTCGTTGACGGTGGTCGACAGCACGCGCTCGTACGGGGTGATGATGCGCCCCGCCATATCGTCGGGCGACAGGCCCTGGTACGTCCACGCGGCGGCGATCACCGGCACCTTGATGTCCGGGAAGATGTCGACCGGCGTCCGCACGGCCGCGAGCACGCCGACGACCGCGACCAGAATGGCCATGACAATGAAGGTGAGCGGGCGCGATAAGGCGACCCTGACGATACCGATCACGGACGTGCTCCAATCCGAACGCGGCACGACTGGTGGCGACTCCCGGAGCCGCCAGACCTGCCCGACCCTCCCCCTTTGCCGCAGCGCAGCAGGGAAATGCAAGGGTCAATGTTGCTTACGTTTCACCTGGTGCCGACGTGTGATGGGGCAGGTGATGCGTACCGGCGGCGGTGGTATTCGCAGGGTCGCTCACGTGACTGTTCGCACGCGCGTGATCCGATGATGCGTTCAAGCTCGCAGGCGGCATTGGATCCGTAAGCCGAGCGCAGGGACGGCCGAACAGTTTTTTGCGACCTTAAACTAATGCTGTGGAGCGTCCCGCAAGCTAACGATCACGCGCCGACCAGCGTGACATGGTCGTGATCGCCAACGATGGCGACCACGGTCTCGAAATATGTACGTCCGTCGCCGTTCTCGAGGGCGTCGAGCTGTCTGCCAATCGCGGCTATGTCGTAGATTTCCGGATGTCGCAGCTTGCCACGTAGAAACGCACGCGTCGTTTCGTATCCGAGCGCCGACCTGCTCGTCTCGATATCCTGCCAGACGATCGTCACGTCCGCGTGTCCGGCGATCGCGCCATAGCCGCCATAGAATAGGTCGTCGAACGCATCGAGACTTTCGCCAAGCGCCCAGCTTTCATCTGCCATCATGACACGATTGATTTCGGCATAAAATGACGGAATGTCCGAGATATTATGGCCGACGATAGTGATGGTCTTGATGAGATCCTCCCAGGCAATGCTCGGCTCAGCGCGAGCCGGCGGCAGCGAGATGCACCATGCCATCGACTTTCCGAACGCGGATCGGCAGCACCGCCCGAAGCTGGTCGACGAGCCGCGATCCATCACCAATCGTCAATATCCCGGAAAAGCGCAGGCCCGCCGCCGAGGAATCGACGAACACGGGCGCCCCGGCGTACCGCGAAATATCGGCCGCGACGACGGATAGTGGCGCACCGTCATAGTCGAGCCGCCCATCGATCCAGTCCGATATCCGCGTCGGGTCGACCTGTCGGCGTTCCGCGATCTGCTTGGCAGGAATAATGTCGAGGCCCTGTCCGGCATTCAGCGTCGTCGCGTCCGCTGGATCGCCGCCGGTCGGTGCCACATTGACCGAGCCTTCGGAGACGGTGACCGCGACCTGGCCGTTCGCGCTGACGACGTCGAACCGCGTTCCGAGATCGCGCACGTCGTATCCACCCGCGCGGACTATCAGGACGCGCGACGGATCATGGCGGACAGCGAAGTTCGCAGCCCCTTGCGCGATCTCGATCACCGGACTGCCCCCGCCGGAAACCGACACTCTCGATCGGCGATCGATCTGCATGCGGCTGCCGTCCGCGAGTGTCACCGATCGCGTCTCGCCGCGGCCGGTGACATAGACGTCGGGCGCGGCATTGCCCGATGTTCCCACCAGTCCCGCCGGTACCACGAGCATTGCCAGTCCGGCCGCCAGCGCGCCACTGGTCGCGACCGCCGCCCATCGCCATCGTGCCGAGCCTGCGGACCGGGATACCGCAACGGGCTCGTCGTCATTTGCCGGCAGCAAGGGAGCAATCGCCGGCGCAGCGGCGCCAATCTCCGCGTCCAGCACCGCGATCCGGTCGTACGCCGCCCGGTGTACGGGATCGGCTTCAAGCCACAGACCGAACGCATCCCAGTCCATATCCGGCGAATCGAGGTGTGCATGCCAGTCAGCGGCGGCGTCGATCGCGCTCCGAAAATCCGTCATGCTGCCCTCCCTTCGGCGGATGCCCCCCGCCCCTGATATAACGACCTATCTCGAAGACGCCGCGACGCGGACCGAACCGCAGTTCATGCCAGTCAATCATCGAGCGCTTTTCTCAAATGCCGAAGTGCCACCGCGATATGCTTTTCCACGGCGCTCCGCGATATACCAAGCTCGGCCGCGATCTCGGCATGCGGTACACCATCGATCCGGTGTCGGCGGAACACGCGCATCGCACCCTCGGGCGGTCCGGCGAGCAGCGCGGCTAAGCGCTCGAGATGTTCTCGCCCCGCGACCGTATCGAATGCGGAAGGCGTATCATCGATCGCCTCGACGCCAACGACCATGGTGTTCGCCTCGACATATCCCGCATCCCGGCGCTGGCGACGCCCGGTCGCGCGAACTCGGTCAAGCACGATGTTCATGCCGACCCGGTGCAGGTAGGCCAGCGGGTTGGCGATCGGGCCGGCCGCCATATGCTCGGGCGGCTGGCCGACGTGAAGCCAGATTTCCTGCACGACGTCCTCGGCCTCCGCCACGCTACCGGTTCGACCGGTGAAGAATCGAACGAGTTGCGCACGATGCGTCGCTAGCACGGCCGACAATCCGGCCAACTGGGTTGAGCCGGTGTCCGCTACGACCTGGCTCCCGCATTGACCGGCGCTTTCATGAACGCGTTGCTCCTGCCCGACACCCCATGCATCGCGGTCTTCGCTACCGTCTTTGCCCGTCCAGTCCCACGAAGTCGCGAGGAAATTCGTCTTACATTGCCTACGAAGACGGGAAAGATGCGATCAAGCAACGCTCCGCAAGCGCCTACGCGTGCTATTTCACTGCATGGCTCCGGACAGGAGCCGATCGAGATATCCCGATAGCTTTGGGAAACATAGCTAGCGCGTCAACTACAGCGACGCGGCCGCTCACCGACCGCGCGCCAACACGGTCCGCCGGTCGCTTCTCATGCATCAGCTTGCGACACGCGCGGTGAGCCGGTTGACGATCGGCGTGACCAGCACCGCCAAGATCGCGATCGTAGCCGCGACATAGCCGACCGCACCAAGCCCCAGATGCTGGATCACCGACCCGCCGATGATCGCGCCCAGACCGATCCCGGCATTGGCCATCGACACGTTTAGCGTGCCGGCAAGCGCCTGCGCATGGCTGGCGGACTGCATCACGCGCACCTGGCAGATCGGATAGAGAGCGGTGTTGGCGATGCCCCAGACGGCTAACGCAACCACGAGCCAGGCGTGTGCCCCTGCGACCAGCGTCGTCGCGGCCATCCCGACGGCCAGCACGAGTGACGTAATCGCCGTTACCAACAACGGTCCCCGACCGACGAACTGTCCGCCGAGCCAATTGCCGGCCAGACCGACGATCCCGAAGCCCATCAGCCACCAGCCGACCTGGGTCGCCGGGATATGCGCGATCTGCTCGAGCGTGTCGGCGAGGTAGGTGTAGGCGGTGAACATGGCGGTGAACACGATCACCGACAGGATGACGTTGCCAAGGAAATACGGGTCCTTGAGGATCCGCGCCTGTTCGGCCAGCCTGACCCGCGCCGGACGTGCCAGCGTCGGCATGACCACGAGCAACAGCACCGCCATCAGCAGCGACAGCCCCGAAAGCCCCCAGAACGTCCCGCGCCAGCCGAACGCGGTCGATGCCAGCGTTCCCAACGGAATCCCGAGCACCATCGCGCCGGAAATGCCGAGATAGACGTTGGCGACCGCCTTGCCCGCCTTCTCCGGTCCGGCGAGTTCGCCCGCGGTCTCGCTCGCGGTGCCCCAGAACACCGGCAACGCCAAAGCCGGCAGGAACCGCGCGAGGCCCAGCACCCAGATATCGGGGGCCGCCGCCGCCAGCGCGTTTGCCGCCGCGAAGATCACCAGGATGACGACGAACAGCCGCTTGCGCTCGAAATGGGATAGCATCGCGGTCAGGACCGGCCCCGCGAGCATGACGGTGAAGGCAAACAGCGTGACGAGTTGCCCCGCGACCGTGATCGAAATGCCGAGGTCGCGTGCGAGACCGGGCAGCAGCCCGACGATGATGAATTCGGTCGTGACGATGACGAAGGCGGAAATCGCCAGCAACAGCACGGCCAAGCCATGCCCCGCGGGGGTTCCACCCGGCGAGTCGGCGTGAAGGGTATGGCTCTGGGACGACATCGGCAAACTCCTGTATCGCGCCCTTCTACGCGCGACGAAAACCAGCGTCCTGCGGCATTAATTCCTGCATAGGGCGAATATTATTCCACAATGGGAGCACGCCGATGATTCCTTCCGAACGTCTCAAGGGTATCGAAGCCTTTGTCTGCACCGCCGATGCCGGCAGCTTCACCGCCGCCGGTGCGCGCCTGAACCTGACCAATTCAGCGGTCAGCAAGAGCGTCGCGCGGCTCGAGGCGCGATTGGGCAGCCGGCTGTTCGAACGCACCACGCGCCGCCTGACCCTGACCGATGTCGGCGCGGCTTTTTACGAGACATGCGTCCGCGTGCTCGGCGACCTCGCCGATGCAGAGGCGGTACTGGCCGCACATCGCTCCGAGATCGTCGGACGGCTGAAGGTCGACGTGCCGATCGCGTTCGGGCGAATGCAGGCGATGCCCCTGCTGCTCGCCTTTGCCGAGCGCCATCCCAACCTTCGCCCGAGCATCACCTTCACGGACCGCAAGATCGACATCGTCGAGGAGGGCGTCGACGTCGCGATCCGGATCGGCGCGTCGGAACCATGGGCGGACAATCTGGGGCACCGTCACCTTGGCAGCGAACGCGTCATCTTCTGCGCCGCGCCGGCCTATCTCGAGCGGCGCCATACGCCCACGACCGCGCACGAACTGTCCGGGTTGGACTGCATCGTCTATGGTCGCAGCGACGGCAGCGTCATCAACTGGCGGTTCGCCGACCAGACCGGTCATGTCGAGGAGCGGCCGATGGAAGCGCGCATCATATTGGGAAGCGCCGAGGCGCAGGTCGGGGCGGTGAAGGCCGGTTTCGGCATCGCGCAACTGGCCACGTGGCTGATCAAGCACGAGCTCGAACGCGGCGAACTGGTCGAGATTCTTCCGAACCTGGCAACTCGCGGGCTGCCATTGCATCTGGTCTGGCCGAGGAGCCGGCAGCTCGTTCCAAAGGTCGACGCGTTGCTGGAAACGCTGACCGACGGCCTGCGGATCGACTGACGGGTCGCGTCGCGATCGTTTCGACGATCGTCGGCATGACCGAACGCGTCAACGCATGGTTCCTGCCGGATAGTTTGGTCGGCCTTGCGCTCGAAGACCGACGTGATCGTGTAACGCTCCGAACAGGTTGCGGACGATGACGACGCGACCTGCGACCTGCGACCTGCCTGAAGTGGTACGAGAGCCGAGCGGCAAGGCGTCGCCGACCGTCGAAAATTGCCCTTTTGAGCAACACCACTTCGAGCCGGCATACGACCGCGCGGGTGATCGAAACTGCTGGCGCGACCACCGGGCAAGGCACGCTGTGCAGGCGAAACCTGTGCCTCGACGACGGGACGCACCGGATGATCGGATGCCCCCATCGACAACCCGTACGAACGCGGATGCGACACATGCTTGACGCGGGCGCGGACGACTACGACTGTCCGGCGCGATGATGCCGTCTCCCCCACCCCGCTGGCCAAGCGACCTGATGCAGGCCGCGCTCGCACTCCACGACAACCAGCTTCACGTCGCCGAACCGCTGTTGAAGGCGTACCTCAAGCAGGACCCGTTCGATGCGCGCGCAATCCGGATGCTCGCCGAACTGGCGGGGCGGATCGGGCGGTACAAGGATGCCGAGACGTTGTTGCGTCGCGCGGTCGAACTGGCGCCGGGCTTCACCGCGGCGCGCGCAAACCTTGCACTCGTGCTGTACCGCCAGAATCGCGCGCCCGAAGCACTGACGCTGCTCGACGCAGTGATCGCCGACGAACCGGACAATCCCGGCCACGCCAATCTGAAAGCGGCCGCACTCGGGCGGCTCGGCGGATTCGAAGACGCGATCGCGCTCTACGAACAGGTGCTGCACGACGCGCCGAGCCAGCCACGCGTGTGGCTGAGCTACGGTCACATGCTCAAGACCGTCGGGCGCCGCGACGACGGCATCGCCGCGTATCGCCGCGCGCTGTCGCTGTTGCCGACGCTGGGCGACGCGTGGTGGAGCCTGGCCAACCTCAAGACGGTGCGCTTCGACGATGCCGACATTGCGGCGATGGAGACCGCGCTTGCTCGCGACGACCTGGAGGTGGAGGACCGCTTCCATCTCGATTTCGCACTCGGCAAAGCGTTCGAGGATCGCCGCGATCCGTTGCGATCGTTCGCGCATTACGACGCCGGCAACGCGCTGCGCCGGACGCGGATCGTGTACGATGCCGATGATACCACCGCGTTCGTCGATCGAAGCATTGCGGTGCTGACACCCGATTTCCTGAGCGCGCGCCGTGACCAGGGATGCACCGCGCCCGACCCGATCTTCGTCCTCGGCATGCCGCGCGCGGGATCGACGTTGATCGAGCAGATCCTTGCCAGCCACAGCCTTGTCGAGGGCACCACCGAACTGCCCGACATGCCCGCGCTCGCTCGCCACATCGCCGACTATCCGGAGGGCGTCGCCACCCTCTCCGCCGATGCGCTGCGCGAGATCGGCGAGGATTATCTGCGTCGTGCCGCGATCCAGCGGCGCTCCGACCGTCCGTTCTTCATCGACAAGCTGCCCAACAACTGGGCGCACCTGCCGCTGATCCATCTCGCATTGCCAAACGCGCGGATCATCGATGCACGCCGCGATCCACTCGACTGCTGCTTTTCGAACTTCAAGCAACACTACGCACGGGGCCAGGCGTTCAGCTATGCTCTCGACGATCTCGGTCGCTATTACCGGGACTATGTCCGGCTGATGACGCACGTCGACACGGTGTTGCCCGGCCGCGTCCACCGCGTCGACCACGAAGCGCTGCTCGCTGATACCGAAGTCGAAGTCCGCAGGTTGTTGTCCGCCTGCGGCCTTGCGTTCGAGCCCGCCTGCCTGGCCTTCCACGAGACCGAGCGCGCAGTCCGTACGGCGAGTTCCGAACAGGTGCGCCGGCCCATAAACCGCGACGGTGTCGATGCTTGGCGTCCCTATGACCGCTGGCTGGGCCCGCTGCGATCGGCACTGGGCCTCGCCGCGACGGATTGACGCCAGAATCCTACCCGTGGCGAAAACGTCACGGATGCGTCATAAAATGTTGCACCCCACGAAGCTTTGTTTGACGTTTGTTGCGTCGCAACACAGATTGCGGACACAAATCGTCGTGGGGACAACGAGCATGCACATAATCGATCGTCGCATAATGATCGCGTCGCTGCTGGCGTCGTCGGCCATCGCTACGCCTGCCTTCGCGCAGACCACGCCGACCGCGACGCCAGCCGCCGACGCGACCGCGCCCCAGGCGGGCGAATATGAAGGCGACATCGTCGTCACCGCCCAGAAGCGCGACCAGAATATCCAGAACGTTCCGATCAGCATCCAGGCGATCGGCACCAAGCGACTCGACGATCTCAACATCTCGAACTTCAACCAATATACGCAATTGCTGCCGTCGGTGTCGTTCCAGACGACGCAACCCGGCTCGACCGTCGTCTACATGCGCGGTGTCGCATCGGGTGGCGACGGCAACCACTCCGGCCCGTTGCCCTCGGTCGGCACCTATCTCGACGAGCAGCCGGTCACGACGATCGGCGGCACGCTCGACGTCCACATCTACGACGTCGCCCGGATCGAGAGCCTCGCCGGCCCGCAGGGCACGCTATACGGTGCCTCGTCCGAAGCCGGCACGATCCGCATCATCACCAACAAGCCCGACACCAGCGGCTTTTACGGCCGCGTCGATGGCGAGGTGAACAGCGTCAAGTCGGGCGGCGTCGGCAGCAAGATCGAGGGTATGCTCAACATGCCGCTGTCGCAGTCCGCCGCGCTGCGCGTGGTCGGCTTCTACCAGCGCGATGCCGGCTTCATCGACAACGTCGCCGGATGCCGTAGCTACCTGCCCGAACCGACCGCGACATCGTGCACGTCCGCGAATGGCGGCATCGTCGTCGACAACGCGGCATTCGTGAAGAAGAACTACAACGACACCGAGACCTATGGTGGCCGCGCCGCGCTGAAGGTCGATCTCGACAGCAACTGGACCGTGACGCCGACCGTCCTGTACCAGGAACAGCGCAACCACGGCACCTATGGCTACGACCCGAAGGTCGGCGATCTCCAGGTCCAGCATTTCTTTCCCGAATTCCGCCGCGATCGCTTCATCCAGGGAGCGCTGACGATCGAGGGCAAGGTCGGCAACTGGGACGTCACCTATGCCGGCGCGTATCTCGACCGGAAGACCTACACGTCGAGCGACTATACCGATTACGCCGAAGCCTATGACTCTGCCTATTCCTCGGTCGGCGGCCTCGCCGGCTATTTCTACTACCAGGACAATGCCGGCCGGACGATCGATCCACGCCAGAAGATCATCGGCACCGATCACTTCAAGAAGACCAGCCAGGAACTGCGCGTCGCATCGCCGGTCGAGGACCGGTTCCGGATCGTCGCCGGCGCCTTCTACCAGCGCCAGACCAACGCGATCTTCCAGGATTACCAGATCGCCAATCTCGGCACCGCGGTGTCGGTCAACGGCTCGCCCGGCACGTTGTGGCTGACCAAGCAGAAGCGCGTCGACAAGGATTACGCGATGTTCGGCGAGGCGAGCTTCGACATCCTGCCGAACCTGACGGCGACCGCGGGTGGCCGCGCCTATATCTACGACAATTCGCTGATCGGCTTCTACGGCTTCGGGCGCAATCCGGCGGTCGATCCGACCGATGGGCGGCCCTACACGGCAACGCCGTTCAACGCGGCGGGCAGCAGTCAGACGGGCGTCGCGGGCTGCTATCTCGCGAACGGCCAGACCTTGCGCGAGGCGTATCTGAACGGCGGCGACACCTCGACCTTGTTGCCGGCAGCCGTCGCGGGCTCGCCCTGTACCAACCTTGCGACCTACACGACCACCGGCCTGATCCCGAAGCGGACACAGGGCCAGGGCGCCACCTATCGCTTCAACCTGACGTTCAAGCCGAGCGACAAGGTCATGGCCTATGCCACCTTCTCGCGCGGCTTCCGGCCGGGCGGGATCAACCGGCGCGGCGACGTCGCGCCGTATGATGCGGATTTCCTGACGAACTATGAGCTGGGCCTGAAGACGACGGTGTTCGACAGGCTGCGCGTCAACGCGTCGATCTATCAGCAGGCGTGGGACAAGTTCCAGTTTTCGTTCCTCGGGCTGAACAGCTTCACGATCATCCAGAACGGGCCGAACGCGCGGATCAGGGGTGCCGAGGCCGATGCGAACATCTCGACGGGGGGCCTGTCGCTGACTGCCGCGGCCGCCTACACCGATGCGAAGACCCGCAACGATCTGTGCGCGACGCAGGTCTGCAGCGGCACCGGGACCGACGTGCTCGCACCGAAGGGCACTCGCCTGCCGATCACGCCACGCTTCAAGGCAAGCGGGACGGCACGCTACAGCGTGCCCATCGGCACGGCGAAGGCGTATATCCAGGGGCTTGTGGCGCATCAGAGTTCGGCGTCCGCGGATATCCGGCTGGCGCAGGCGGCGACGCTGGGTCGGCTCAAGGCGTATACGACGGCGACTGCCTCGATCGGTGCGGACCTGTCCGGCTACACGCTCGAACTGTTCGTCCAGAATTTGTGGGACGAACGCGCGCAATTGTCACGCTACCAGCAGTGCGGAACGTGTTCGCAGCGCACCTACATCGTGAGCAGCACGCCGCGCACGATCGGGCTTAGGGCCGGGGCCAAATTCTAAGACCGAATGACCAAACGATCCTCCCCCCGCCGGGGTGAGTCGGCGCCGACGGCGACGGAGGGGGAGGACACGGAACAGAGGTTGCCCGTTTCCTCCCCCTCCGACTGGCAAGCGCCAGCCACCTCCCCCTGGCGGGGGAGGATCAGATTTCTCCGAGGAAAGATCACGATGACGTCCAAGCTCAAGCTGCTTCTCGCCTGCACCGCCGCGATGACCGCCCTGCCCGCCTCGGCGCAGACACCGGCCGCCGCCGCCAACGGCCTCGAGATCGCCAAGAAGATGATCGCGTTTCGCAGCGTGCGCGGTCCCGGAAACCAGACTCCGCAGCTCGCCGCCTACCTGAAGGCTACGCTGGTCGCGGGTGGCTTCGCGGCCGATGACGTGACGATCACGCCAGTCGACGACACCGCGTATCTGATCGCGACATGGAAGGGCAGCGATCCGGCGCTCAAGCCGATCGTCGTCTCCGGCCATATCGACGTGGTCGAGGCCAAGCCCGCCGACTGGCAGCGCGATCCGTTCACCGCAGTGGTCGAGAACGGCTATCTCTACGGCCGCGGCGCGACCGACATGAAGCTGGACGCCGCGCTCGCGATCGCCACGCTGCTCGACATGAAGAAGGCGGGCTACAAACCCAAGCGCGGCATCGTCCTCGCGCTGTCGGGCGACGAGGAGACCGTGATGAAGACCTCGTCGCTGATCGCCGAAAAGCTCAAGGCCAGCGAGATGGCGCTCAACATCGATGGCGGTGGCGGACTGTACGCGGAAAACGGCAAGCCCGAGTATTTCACGATCGGCGCGGCCGAGAAGACCTATGCCGACTTCCAGATGGAAGTGACGAACCCCGGCGGCCATTCCTCCGCGCCGCGGAAGGTCAACGCGATCAACGAGCTTTCCGCGGCTTTGGTGAAGATCGGCGGATATCGCTTCACGCCGCAGCTGTCGCCGATCACCAAGGGCTATTTCGAGGGCGTCGCGCCGCGCCAGACGCCCGAACTCGGCGCGGCGATGCGTGCGTTCGTCGCCGATCCGACGGACCAGAAGGCGATCGAGACGCTTGCCGCCAACACCGGGTATGTCGGCCAGATCGGCACCACCTGCGTCACGACGATGGTCAGCGGCGGCCATGCGCTCAATGCGCTGCCACAGCGCGCGACCGCCAACATCAACTGCCGCATCTTCCCCGGCGTGAAGCCGGCAACCGTGATGGCCGAACTGGCGAAGGTCGCCGCCGACCCCGGTGTGAAATTCAGCGACGTCACCGAAGGCTCGAACCCGACCGATGCCTCGCCGCTGCGCGCCGACCTGACCGGTGCGGTCAAGGCGGCGATGGGCAAGATCCGTCCCGGCGTACCGATCTTTCCCAGCATGTCCGCGGGCGCGAGCGATTCGATGTGGTACCGCTCGGTCGGCGTACCGAGCTACGGAGTCAGCCCGATCTACATCAAGCAGTCCGACGATTTCAGCCACGGCCTGAACGAACGTACCCCGATCGACAACATTCCGCTCGCGATCACCTATTACCGCTCGCTGCTGACCGACCTCACGAAGTAGCGCGCGGCGTCGCGGCACCGAGCAGCGACATCAGCAACCGCGCCACCTCCGCCGGCCGTTCGCGTTGCGGGAAATGACCGACACCCTCGATCATGATCCGCTCGAACGGCCCGGTGAACTTTTCGGCGACCGCGTCGGCGGTGGCAGGCGGGTTCACGCCGTCGACGTCACCGTGAATATAGATCGTCGGCAAGGACAGGGTCTGCGTCGCCTTGACCCGCGCCTCCAGCCACGCGCTGTTTGGATCGGGCTCGGCTTCGTCCCACCGCGATCGATAGCTGTGCAACGTCACGTCGACCCAGTCGGGATTCTCGAACGACTTTGCGACGGCATCGAACGTCGCGTCGTCGAACCAGCCCTCGGGTGACCAGTTGACCCAGTGGACATGCGCGAACCCCTTGGGATCGGCGCGTACCGCCTCTGCGCCGCGCTTGGTCGCCATGAACCAGTGATACCATTGCCGTTGCGCGTGCCAGAAGGGCGGCGTCTTCATCCCGCCCAGGCGCGGCGGGGTCGACAGCATCGCGATCCGCTCGACCCGGTCGGGCCAGCCAACCGCCAGGGCTTCGGCGATGTTCGATCCCCAGTCGTGCCCGACCACGGCGAACTGCGCCACGCCCAGTCCATCCAGCAATGCGATCATGTCGAGCGCGTGGACTCCACTGTTGCCGGTGCGAGGTGCATCCGACACGAAGCGGGTCGCGCCGAACCCGCGCAATGTCGGCACGATCAGGCGCAACCCGGCGTCGCGCAAGGCCGGACGGACGCCGTCCCATGTCGTGGCATCGTCGGGCCAGCCGTGCAGCAACAGGACGACGCGACCATCGCGCGGGCCGTCGTCCTCATACGCGATTGCCAGATCCTTGGTCGTGAACGTCGGCATCAGCCTCTCCCCTCGGCGGCCAGCCCCCCAACGGGATCGACGCCATGAGTCGTACGGTCGAACGCATTGGAGGCCATCGCCGATCCTTCCCTACCGTTTCGCCGCCAGCTTCGCGCCAGCTGCCGTGACCAGACCGAAACCGACGTGAAGCAGCGTGTGCGTTCCGATCGTAGCCTTGTCCGATCGCCACTCGGGCGCCTTCAACCCCAGCAGCGGACCCGCGACCCAGTGCATCGCCGCATAGAAGGCGAGCCCGAACCCGATCCCGCTGGCAACCACCGACGCTTCCTCGTCGGTCGCCAGCGCGTACGCGACACCAGCCGCGCCCGACAGCAACAGATGACCGCCCTGGATCACCGCCTGTTCGCGCGGATCGGGCATCGCATCGTCGGCTGGTGCGCTCTGGCCGAGCTTCGCCAACCCGGCACGCTCGATGTCCGCCAGCTCGGACGGCGTACCGCTCTTGCGTTCGCCCGACATCAACAGTGCGGTGATGCCGATGCCCGCGACGAGCGCGCCAGCGACGGCGCCGGCAAACCGCCTGCCGTCTCCCGCCCCGACTGTGGGCGTAGGCAAGGTCCCGGCCTCAGGCATTGCCGGCCTGCTTGCCTGCCGCGAATTCTACAACGAGCTTGGCGCAGAACGCCGGCAGGTCGTCCGGGTTGCGGCTGGTGACGAGTCCGTTGTCGACGACCACCTCCTGGTCGACCCAGGTTCCGCCGGCATTGCGGATATCGGTCTGCAGCGTCGGGAACGAGGTGAGCGTCCGCCCCTTGAGCACGTCGGCCTCGACCAGCGTCCAGGGCGCATGGCAGATCGCAGCGACCGGCTTTGCCTGAGCAAAGAAATCATGGACGAACGCGACGACCGGCTTCGATCCGCGCAGCGTATCCGCACCGACGCTGCCGCCCGGAATGATCAGTGCATCGAACTCCGAAGCCGAGACGTCGTCGATCGTCTTGTCGACCGCGAAGCTGGCGCCGGGATCGAGATCGTTGTTCACCGATTTCGCGTCGCCCGCCTTCAGGCTGATGACCGTCACGGTGCCGCCGGCCGCCTCGACCGCCGCCTTGGGCTTGCTGAACTCGGGCTCCTCGGTCCCGCGAGGAGAGATCAGGATCGCAATCTTCTTGCCGTCGAGCGTCATGGAAATGTCCTTCGTTTTTAAATGGTCGTCGTCGGGCGTGATGGGTACGCGCGGGCCGCTCAGGCGACCGGCTCGTGATAGGGGCAGCCGTTCACGCGCGCCCGGAAGTCGGCCGAGTGGCGATAGGGTTCGTTGCGCGCCCGGTTGATGTTGCCGAGCGGCTGGTGTGCCGCAATTCCCGTCCAGACGCCGAACCGCGTCTGCTCGTCGATCTGCTGGACCTGTGCCGGATCCCAGCTGTCCTGCGCAGCAACGCGGACGGTGCCGACCTTGTGGAACGGCGCCTCGGCCTCGTCCCATTCGACCGTCGGATCCTCGATCGGCTGGCGGTCGAGATCGCGGCAAAGCTGGACCCGAAATTCCCATTCCGCGTCGATCCCGCGCATCTCGGCCTGCACGTCCTCGCGGATCGCATCCCGACGACCGTCGACGTCGATCAGACCGCCCGTCAGCGCGGTCATCGCCGGCGCCACCGGTTTCATGCTGAACTTCGCGATATAGTCGCCGAACCGGAACGGCGTGACGCTGTAATAGGTCTCTCCGAGTGGCTCGACGTTCGGAGCACCGCCCAGCGAGTTGATCGCCGCGCTCTCGATCCCGACCGTCTCCAGCGCACCACGCACGCCGCGCAGCACGGACGACATGACGGTCTTCGTCCCCTCAAGCCGATCAGTCGTCTTGGCAAGCAGCTTCAGGTTGCCGAGAAACTTGTCCGCGGTCTTCGCCTGGAAAACGGTGCCGTTGACCATCACGAAATCCTGCGCCGTTCCTTCCGAGCCCGGCAACCGGGCGCCGTCGACATCGAATACCTTCATCGCCAGGCCGCGCGGCAGGCTGATCGCGTCGGGCAGGATGTCGCCCGCGTTGGTCGACATCCGCAGCAACGTCTTGTGCGTTCCGGGCTTCGCGAAAAGACCCTGGGCCAGCTCCGCGGGCAGGTCGCCGTCGACGGTCAGTTCACCCACCAGCACGCCGTGCGCCTTGGCGTGGACCGACCTCACGGCATGACCATAGTCCTCCGCCGTCCGCTCGAGGATGACGTCGAACGCCGAGCACAGCTCCGCTATCGTTTCACGCTCGTCCGATGCGATCGTCTCGACATCGGCATGGTATCGCACGGGGGCTTTGGTCATCGGGACCTCCTGTAGAAGCTTTGGGGATGGTGTCGGCGGGACGCATCAACCGGCGTCCCGCCGGATCGATCAGCGGCGCGGTGCAGCCGCGAACGCGGTCTTCAGGCGTGCGACGGCAAGGTCGTTCGCATCCTTCGCGCCACGAACCACCTTCGCCATGCCGAAGAACTCGTGCGTGACGCCGGGGAAGGTCTTCTGCTCGACCTTCACGCCAGCCGCGCGCATCGCCACCGCGAGCGTCTCACCATCCGAGCGCAGCGGGTCGATCTGCGCATTGATGATCGTCGTCGGCGGCAACCCGCGCAAATTCGCCTTCACCAGGTTCAGTCGCGGATCCTGCGCATCGGCCGGCGTGGTCTGGTAGTAATAGCCGAACCACTTCAGCATCGCCGCATTCAGCGGCTTGGCATTGGCCGCATCCCGGCGCGACGGCAGCGTCATGCTGCTGTTGGCGATCGGGTAGACCGACACGATGTAGCGGGGCACGGTCAGGCGATTATCGCGCGCGTAGATCGCAGTCGCGACGGCCAGATTGCCGCCGGCGCTCTCGCCCGCCACCGCGATCCTGGCGGGATCGCCGCCCCAGCTCGCCGCGTTCTGCAACGTCCAGCGATAGGCCGTGGCCGCATCGTCGTGCTGTGCCGGGAACTTGAACTCCGGGGCATGGCGATATTCGACCGATACGACGATCGCGTTCAACGCCTTGGCCATCGCGCGCGGTGCGGCGTCATAGGTCGCGACGTCCGCGATCACCCAGCCGCCGCCATGATAATAGACGAGGACCGGCATCGCGGCGCCGCCAGCGGGTGCTGCGGCCGGTTTGTAGATCCGCGCGAACTGCTGTGCGTCGGAGCCGTACGGCACGTCCTGGGTCACGACCGAACCATCCGGCTCCGTCGAGAGGCCCTTCTTCGCCATCGCGGCCTTGGCGCCATCGGCGGCGGACGGCTGCATTCTGGCTTCGGCAGGCGTCAACGTCTCGATCGGCTTGCCACCGAGACCGGCGAGCGCGTCGAGCACCATTTGCATGTCCGGCGCGGCCTTGGGCGGTTGGATCGCGGTGGCAGGCGGCGCGGCCGGTGGTGGCGCGCTGGGCGAGCGCGCGGACTGAGCAGAGACCCCGGCGGACGCCGCGAGCAACGCGCCGATAAGGACCGCACGTGACAGCGGACGCTTTGAAATTACGGACATATTTCCTCCTGTTTGCCCAGCATGAACAAACAGGAAGGTCCGACGTTTCTGTACGGAACCGTGCCAAACCCCTGGTGCGTCGCAACAGCCGGGTCGGTCATGTCGTCCATCATACCATTTCTGGGACGGGCCGACGCCGGTTCCCCGGTCGATCTTGCGCCCACGTTCGACGCGTCCCGACACGAGCAGGGTATATCCGGCAACCAGCTTCTCGCGCGCTTGTCTGCCCAGGATTTCGCGTTGCTGGCACCGCATCTGAAGCGCGTCTCATTCGCGGTCGGCGACTACATAACCCGCGCCGGCGATCCGATCGACAGCATCTGCTTTCTCGAACAGGGTATTGCCGGCGTGCTCGATTCGCTCGACGACGACCGACGCTATGCCGTCGGCCTGGTCGGTGCGGAGGGGTTCATCGGCTGGCCGCTGCTGATGGGAGACGATCGTTCGCCTTACGACGTGACGATGCGCGCCGAGCACGGCCACGCGCTGCGCATATCCGCTGCCGTACTGATCGCTGCCGTCGATGCCAGTGCCACGCTTCGCAAGGCGCTGTTGCGGTTCGTCCATGTCTTCATGTTGCAGATGGGTCGGACGATCGTCTCGTCGCTGGCGCATCCGATCGAGCGACGGATGGCGCGCTGGATCCTGCTATACCACGACCGTGTGCAGGCGGACGAGATCTGCATGACGCACGAGGAGTTTCGCCTGATGCTCGGCGTGCGTCGCAGCAGCATCACCGATGCGCTTCACCGGCTTGAAGAAGATCATGCCATCCGCGCTTTACGGGCGAGGGTCCTGGTGCAAAACCGCGACAAGCTCATGGCCCTGGCGGGCGACACCTATGGTCATCCCGAACAGGAATATTCGCGCCTCTTCGGTTGATCCGGCACCGCATCGCCCAATGCCGGCCGCCGAAAGACCGGACCTTCAGGACACGCGAAAACCGGTCATGCCGTTCTCGCCGTCGTCGTTCGGCTCGCGACCGGCCAGGACATTCTCGATCTGGTCCAGCCCGTACGGCACATCAAGATGCTGCGCTCCCAGGAACAGCCGACTGCCACCCTCCTGCGGCACCGCATGCGTCAGCTTGTCGATGTCGACGAGTGCCTTGCCCGACGGCAGGATTTCAATCTGAACGAAGCGCATCATAGTCTCCTGGTCATGCCCGGTATGGCAGGTTCGCGAGGGTGGGCAAGCCACCAACGCCCCGACCGTCCGACGCCACTCTTCCCGGACAACCTGATCGGGGGGTCAGTTCCCGACGCGCGCGGCACGCTGCGCGAGCACGATCCGCATCGCGCCCTTCGGTGTCGTGCCGGCAACGGTCGCGATGCCGACGAACCCGGTCGCGCTGTACGTTCCGGACCGCGCGATTTTCATGGGCTCGCCCCGCTTCTGCGGACAGCTGAGCGATTGGGCATAGCGTCCGTCCGCGATCCGCTGGTTCTCGACGCGGCACTGCGCCTTGGGATCGGGCGCGATCAAGGCCTCGATCCCCTGTCCTGCCACGAGCCGCTTGTGCTCGGCCTTGGACTTGCCGCGCATCATCCGGACGAGAAAACCGGGCACACCCGGCACGTCGAGTTCGGTGACGGTCGACGTCACGTCCCAGCGCCCGGCCGCGACGGCCTGCGCTTCGACGGGCGTCGGGGTCGCGATGACGACGGTGGCGGTCAGGATCGATGCGGCCAGGAAGGATGCGTTCATAACCCTATGTAACGCCGACATTTTAGTCCTGCCACCCCATAGCGCATCATCGTCCGGGGCACGTCATGCGACGAGTGACTCCAGGGTTGCCGACACTTTCGCCCGAAGATCGGGATCGCGCGTGATCTCCAACATCGCGCTCAGGCTGTGCCGTGCCGCCGCGACGTCGCCATCGACCAGCTCCAGACGTGCGCGTTCCCACCAGGCATGGCCATGCTCCGGCGCCATGTGGGTCATCCTCGCGTAGAGCTCGAGCGCGCGTCGTCCCTTGCCCGCCTGTTCGGCGCGGGTCGCCTGGTTGAGCAATAGCCGGACGAGCACGGCGCGGTTCCCCATCGCGGCGACGTGGCTGACGGCGGCGGCAGGGCCCGGCGTATAGGCCAGCACCAGTGCGGCAAGCTGTTCGGGCCCGACCCGCGCGCCCTGCCGGAAGGGATCGATGACGACAGGCGCCGCCTCGGCTCCGACCATGACCAGCACATGACCGGGCACGTCGAGCGCATCGGCCTGCCAACCAAGCCTGCGCGCGATGCCGACATACAGGATCGACAGGCTGACCGGCAGGCCGCGGCGACGATCGATCACGCGGATCATGTCGGCATTTGCCGGGTCGTCGTAGGTATCGCGGTCTCCAACGAAGCCAAACTCCTCTCCGAGGACCAGCGCGAGCGCGTCGGCGCGGTCCTCCGCGCTGATCGCACCCGAGCCGGCCGCGGCGAGGCGTATCGTGGCGGCGTCGATCAACGCGCGATACGGTGCGACGTCGATCTCCGGATGGTCGAGCAAGGCCAAGGAAAGCGCGGCTTCGTCGAGGATGATGTCGTCTTCGTCGAGCAGCCCGAGGCGGATCAGATTGTCGTTCATCCGCTGAAGATGGGGGCCGGCGGGCTCGCTGCAATCCGGTACGCGACACGAAGGGCGCTGTTCCCCGGGCAGGTGCGACCGCGCTGCCACCGGCACGAACCGATGGAAGTCGCGACCGCATCTTGCTAAGCACGGTCGCTCTAACCTTACGGTAAGGCTTTCCGGTCAATTGGGTTTCGAGGAGAAGCCTGTGCGACTTTCGATATCGGCGCGAGTGTCGATTGCGTGCGCGACGGTCATCGTGCTGGCGCTGGGTCTGCTTGCGATCGGACTTTCGGTCGGCAACAAGATCCACCAGGCAGACCTCCGTATCACGCTGCTGAGCGATGCACTCCGCGTCGAGGACCGGCTCGATCGCGCGCAGCGACGGCTTCGCATCGACGTCGGCGATACGACGCGCCAAGCCGAGCGCGGCATCCCGGTACCGGCGACGCGGTGGACCCGCCTCATTCGCCAGGCCGACCAGTTCGAGCAACTCTCGTCGTCCGCCGCATCCTTTCGCACGCTCGTGCCCGACCCTGGCCGGATGACGATCCTGGAGACCCGTCGCGATGCGGTGGACTTCGCGCGGACATCGAAGACGTTGATCGCGGTCGCGCGCACCGAACCGTCGCGGGTCAAGGCGATGATGCCGCCGTTCCTCGATGCGTTACGCGTCCTGGAGACCAACCGGAGTCGCGCGCGCGAAGCGATCGCGCTCGAAATCTGGCAGGCCGCCGACAAGAACCAGCGCGAGAGCCGCACCGACGTCCTCGCGGTCCTGCTCGGCGGGCTGGTCATCGTCGCAATCATCTTCGGCATGACGCTGTGGCTTCGGCGAAACCTGCTGCTGCCGATCACCGCGATCGCCGCGCGGTTGCGCGAGTTCAAGGTCGGCGAAGGCGACGGAGGAATACCGGGCCTCGCACGCGCGGACGAGTTGGGCGATCTGGCGCGCGGGCTATCCGAATATCGCAGCGCGGTAGAGAGCCGCCGCACGGCCGAGCGTCGCGCGGAGTTTCTCGCGCACCACGACATGCTGACCGGCCTCGCCAACCGATTGCTCTTCGAAAGCCGTCTCGCGCACGAACTGTCGCGCAGCATGCGGACCGGCGACGTCGTGGCGGTGTTCGCGATCGATCTCGACGCGTTCAAGGCGATCAACGATCGCCTCGGTCATGCCGGCGGCGATCGCG
The DNA here is from genome assembly GCF_900115295.1 of Sphingomonas sp. OK281. Taxonomy (GTDB): domain Bacteria; phylum Pseudomonadota; class Alphaproteobacteria; order Sphingomonadales; family Sphingomonadaceae; genus Sphingomonas. Next base: position 1,048,321 of record NZ_FOVZ01000001.1, read on the forward strand.
CGCTAAAGCGTGCCGCCCAACTCCTGTCGCTGTGCGTGCGTGCCGACGATCTCGTCGCGCGCATCGGTGGCGACGAATTTGCCATCATCCAGGTCGCGCAGTCCCAGCCGGCCGCCGCCGAAGCGCTGCTCTCGCGCATCTACCGGAAGACCGCCGAGTCCGCCGACGACGACACCGCGATACGGATGAGCATCGGCGTGGCGCTGGCCGAACCGGGCCAGTCCGGCGAAGAGGTGCACGAACTCGCCGACGTCGCGCTCTACCGCGCCAAGGCGGATGGCCGGAATACCGCGCGCTTCTTCAACAAGCACCTAAAGGAAGAGGAGAATCTGCGGCTCCGGCTCGCGCGCGATCTCGATCAGGCGATCGCAGAAGAGCAATTGCATCTCGCGTTCCAGCCGATCGCTGACACCGCGTCGATGCGGATCGTCGGCTACGAAGCGCTGCTCCGCTGGCATCACCCGTTGCTCGGCGACATCGCGCCAGAGGTCTTCGTGCCCGTCGCCGAATCGACCGGGCTCATCAAGCCGATCGGCTCCTGGGTGATCGATCGGGCGATGGCGACCGCGTCGACATGGGATCCGACGTTGTCGTTGGCGATCAACCTGTCACCGCTCCAGTTCCGCTCGCCCGGCCTCGCCGCGGAGATCCACGACGCGGCGTTGCACTGGGGCATCGCGCTCGACCGACTAGACGTCGAGGTTACCGAAAGCGCGACATTGCTGGGCTTTCAGCGCGAGAACGTCCTGACCATCCTCAAGGCGTTGCGCGGCTACGGGGCGAAGATCGTGATGGACGATTTCGGCACCGGGCATTCGTCGCTCAGCAATCTCAAGGAATTCACGTTCGACAAGATCAAGATCGACCGTAGCTTCGTCGCGGCGATGCAGACGCAGACATCCGCTGCCCTGATCGTCAAGGCGACGATCGGCCTCGGCAAGAGCCTGGGCCTCACCATCGTCGCCGAGGGCGTCGAAACCGAGGCGCAGCTGGCGGACCTGCGCCAATGCGGATGCGACCAGGTGCAGGGGTTTCTGGTCGGTGCCCCGAGCCGACGCATGGACGACCACGCCCGATCAGAACGGCCGGGCATATCCGCAGACGCCGGGGCCTCCGCTATCTACCGTACCGGTAACTGATCCGTACCCGACGGAAGCGCCAGCATAGCCCCGCTAGACTAAGAGCCCCGATCGAAAAGCCCGATCGAAAACCGGTGGGCACATCCTCGTCGACGCGCGTTGAATGCGACGAGGGAGAGCAACGATGGCGACACGGACGGCAGCGGCAAACTTGACGGTTCGGCGATCCGTCGTGGTCATCAGCGACTGGGTGGACGGCCCATTCGACGCGGAGGTCCAGCAGGACACCGATCGCCTACCGGCCCATGCTCACGATCCGGCAAGCCAGCCCTGGACCGGAAAGGATTCCGAAAACGAAGCCGAGACCGCAATCGAGGTGGCAGGCGGATATCTCGAACGCCTCCCGCTCGCGCTGATCGCCGCCGGTATCGTCGACCAGGCCGAAATCTGGCACCATTGGCGCGGCGACGACGAGCCGCCGTTCCATCGAGATAGCGCGGTACTGGCAAGGCGCGCATTCCGGCTCGACCATCATCGTGCGCCGTTCGCGTCCACCGAGATGGCAAGCTTCGTGCGAACCTTCGGCGCGCCGCATATCCTCGTCGTGCTGGGTCTCGGCGTCGCCCCCGACCTGCTGGCGCTGTGCGCGAACAGCATCATCCTGTACAATTCGATCGACGCGCCTTCGCTCCGCGTACCGCCGGAGGTCAGCGAACATTTCGATCTCGTCCTGACCGGTGCGCAGTGGCAGTCGGACGAGGTCGAGGCCCGCCACCCCGGCATGCCGACCGCGATCCTGCCGGTCGGTCCCGAGTTCGCCGCGATCGACCAGTTCCGCCCGCTCGGCACGCCCAAGGACCTCGACCTGATCTACGTCGCCGCCGCACAGCCGTACAAGCGCCACGACATCCTGTTCGACGCGCTCGCACGACTGCCGCGCGACGTCCGCGCGCTTTGCGTCTTCGGTTACGGCGAGGATGCCGACATGCTGCGAGACCGCGCGCGCGACCAGAACCTGTCGATCGAGTTCGTCGGACCGCCCGGCGTCCCCATCGACGAGGTCAACCGCCTGATGAACCGCGCCAAGTTCGGTGTCGTCTGTGGCATCGACGATGGCGCTCCTGCGATCCTCACCGAATACATGCTCGCCGGCCTGCCCGTACTCGCCAACGCCGAATTGCGGTGCGGATTGCAGTTCATACTGCCGGAGACCGGCATGATCGCTTCGACGAACGGGTTTGCCGATGCGATCCTTACAATGCGTGAAACCACAGCCAATTTTCGGCCCCGCGACGCCGTATTGGAGCGTTGGACGTGGACGCACAGCGTGTCGCGATTGGCGCAAATAATCGAGCAAATACATGATGCAAAGCAATGACAAATACATGGCCGACCGGGATGACTCGGTCGGAACATGGTTTTAGGTTCCATCAACAACGCGGATCACCGCGGTTTCGCGGATTGGAAGAGCGTGCACGGTATCGGACCCACCCCCAGCCTCTCTAGTTCCGATGACGCAAACGCCCCGCCGCTGATCTGCTTCTCGCACCTCCGCTGGGATTTCGTCACGCAGCGTCCACAGCATCTGATGAAGCGGTTCGCGCAGAACCAGAGCGTGTTCGTGTGGGAAGAGCACATCCCCTGCGACCATCCGCTGCCTTTCCTCGAACACCATCAGTTTCCCGCCGACAATGTAATCGCGCTGCGCCCGCGCCTCCCGCATTGGTGGAATGCCCAGCAGGTAGAGGCGGGCTTACGGCAATTGCTCGACATGTTGGTCGCGACGAGCGTTCGCGCGAAGCCGGTGCTCTGGTTCTACACCCCGATGATGTTCCCGTTCGCCGAACATCTAGACGTCGCCGCGGTCGTCTACGATTGCATGGACGAACTGTCTGCGTTCCGCTTCGCCGACCCAGCCTTGCTCGACCGCGAAGCGGGGCTGCTCGCGCGCGCCGACCTTGTCTTCACCGGCGGCTACAGCCTGTACGAAGCCAAGCGCGGCCGTCACCGCGACGTCCACGCCTTCCCCTCCGCCGTCGACGTCGCGCATTTCGCCCAAGCCCGCACCGGCAATGTCGAACCCGAGGACCAGCGCCATATCCCCGGTCCGAAGCTTGGCTTCTTCGGCGTCATCGACGAACGCATCGACCTCGCGCTGCTCGACGCGGTCGCTGCTCAGCGGCCAGACTGGTCGTTCGTGATGATCGGTCCGGTCGTGAAGATCGACCCCGCGCACCTGCCGCGCCGCGCCAACATCCACTGGCTCGGCGGGCGCGGCTACAACGAACTCCCAGCGTACCTTTCCGGCTGGGACGTCGCGCTGATGCCGTTCGCGATCAACGCCGCGACGCGCTTCATCAGCCCGACCAAGACGCCCGAATACCTCGCCGGCGGGCTGCCCGTCGTCTCGACACCGATCGTCGACGTGATCCGCCACTACGGCGACGCAGCGGCCGTGACGATCGCGTCCGACGCGACTTCGTTCGTCGCCGCCTGCGAGGCCGCGCTCGCCCTCCCCCGCGAAGGCGCATGGCGAGACGAAGCCGAGCGCCTGCTCGCCACGCAATCCTGGGACCGCACGCAAACCGCCATGGCCACCGAGATCGACCGCGTCCTCCACGCAAAACGCGCCTTCCGTCCGCCTGCGAAACGCGAACGCTACGACACGCTGATCGTCGGCGCAGGGTTCGCCGGCGCGGTCCTCGCCGAACGCCTGGCCAGCGACAGCGGCCAGCGCGTCCTCGTCGTCGACCGCCGCCCGCACATCGGCGGCAACGCGTATGACGAGCACGACGCGGCCGGCGTGCTGATCCACCGCTACGGCCCGCACATCTTCCACACCAACTCCGCCGACGTGTTCGACTATCTCTCGCGCTTCACCGAGTGGCGCCCGTACGAACACCGCGTCCTCGCCAGCGTCGACGACAAGCTCGTCCCGATGCCGATCAACCGCACCACGCTCAACTCACTCTACGGCCTGTCGCTCGAGAACGATGCGGAAGCCGCCGCTTTCCTCGCCAGCCGCGCGGAATCGGTCGAGGACATCCGCACCTCCGAAGACGTCGTCGTCGCCGCAGTCGGCCGCGATCTCTACGAGACGTTCTTCCGCGGCTACACGCGGAAGCAATGGGGTCTCGACCCGTCCGAACTCGACCGCACCGTCACCGCGCGCGTGCCGACGCGCACCTCGACCGACGACCGCTATTTCACCGATAAATTCCAGGCGATGCCCGCGAACGGCTACACGCGGATGTTCGAGGCGATGCTCGACCACCCCGGCATCACGCTCGATCTCGGCGTCGAATACCGCGACGTGATCGACCGCATCGACGTCGACCACATCGTCTTCACCGGCCCGATCGACGAATATTTCGACTTCCGCTTCGGCAAGCTGCCCTATCGCAGCCTCCAGTTCCGCCACGAAACGCACGACGTCGCGCAGTTCCAGCCGGTCGCGGTCGTCAACTACCCGGACGAAACCGTGCCGCAGACGCGCATCACCGAGTACAAGCACCTAACCGGCCAGCTTCACGCGAAGACCAGCATCAGCTACGAATTCCCGAGTGCGGAGGGTGACCCGTATTACCCGATCCCCCGCCCCGAAAACCAGGCGCTGTTCAAACGCTACGAGGCGCTAGCCGATGCGGAGGAAGGCGTGACCTTCGTCGGCCGGCTCGCGACCTATCGCTACTATAATATGGACCAAGTCGTGGGGCAGGCGCTCGCGACGTATCGCCGCATGGTCGCCAAGTCCGCCGTCCTCGAAACTCCCGTGATGGCCGCCGAATGACCCGCATCTGCCTGCTGACCGACAGCCTCGCCCCGTCCGGCGTCGGCGCACACATGATGACGCTTGCCGAAGGGTTGGGCGGAGACGAGATCGTCGTCGCCGCGCGCCCCGGCACCGGCCTGCTCGAACACGCCGCCGCCAAGGGCTATGCGGTCAAGGCGCTCGACGACGATGCAAACCTCGCGCGCTGGCTCGACCGCGCCGCGCCCGACATCGTACACGTCCATGCGGGCATCGGATGGGAAGGCCACGCCGCCGTCCGCGCTGCGCATGCGGCCGGCGTGCCCGTGATCCGCACCGAACACCTCCCCTACCTCCTCACCGACCCCGCGCAGCGCGACGAACACCGCGACACCTCGGCCGCGCTCGCACGCCTGATTTGCGTCTCGGACGCGGTCGGCGACAGCCACCGCGCAGCCGGCGTCGATCCGGCTCTTGTCGCAACGATCCACAACGGCGTCGGCGTGCACAAACCCTTTCGCTCGCGCGAAGCCCTCCGCGGCGAATGGGGCGTCGGCAATGCCCCCGTCCTCCTGATGGTCGCGCGCTACGCCGAGCAAAAGGGCCATGCGCTCCTTCTCGACGCGCTGCCAGCAATCCGCGCCGCGCACCCGGACCTGATCGTGCTGCTGGCTGGCGAAGGTCCCCTCCTCACCCAAACCGCACGCGCCATCGCAGCCAAGGGCTTGGCCGGCACCGTGCGCATGCTCGGCACCCGCAGCGACGTCGCCGACCTGATGACGCTTGCAGACCTGCTCGTCCTGCCGTCGGCCTTCGAGGGCCTGCCGCTGGTCGCGCTCGAAGCGATGGCCGCCGGCCTGCCCGTCGTCGCCACCGTCGCGCCCGGCAATGCCGAAGCGATCGAGGACGGCGTCACCGGTCGCCTGACCGCCGCGGACCCGGCCAGTTTCGCCGATGCCGTCGTCGCGCTGCTAGCCGACCGCGACAGCCTGAAAGCAATGGCCAGCGCCGCGATCGAGCGCCAGCAGGACCTATTCTCGGCCGATCGCATGATCGCCGACACGCGCGCGGTGTACGCCGCGGTGCAAGACCAAAACACAAAGGGAGACGGCGTGGAACGGACACGGATCGGGTTCATCGGTGCGGGCGGCATCGCCAACCGTCATTTCGGCGTGCTGGAGCAGTTCGACGACGTCGCGATCGTCGCGGTCGCCGACGTCGACATGGCGCGCGCGACCGAAGCCGCCGCCCGTTTCGGCGCGCGTGCATTCGACGATGCCGCAGCGATGCTGGCCGCAGTCGAACTCGACGCGCTCTACATCTGCGTGCCACCCTTCGCGCACGGCGAACCCGAACGTCTCGCGATCGAGCACAAGCTGCCGTTCTTCGTCGAGAAGCCCGTCGCGCTAGACCTCGGCACCGCAGAGGACGTCGCCGCCGCAGTCGATCGGCTCGGCCTCGTCACCGCGGTCGGCTATCACTGGCGCTATCTCGACACCGTGGACGAGGTGAAGGCGCTGCTTTCCGCGACCCCCGCCCGCTTGCTCTCCGGCTATTGGCTCGACTCAACCCCGCCGCCGCGCTGGTGGTGGAAGAAGGACGCATCGGGCGGCCAGATGCTCGAACAGACCACGCATCTCGTCGATCTCGCGCGCTACCTCGTCGGCGACGTCGTCCGCGTCTACGGCCAGTCGGGCCACATCGACCGCGCCGCCTTCCCCGGTCTCGACGTCGCCACCACCAGCACCGCGATGCTCACTTTCGCCAGCGGCGCGATCGCCAACTTTGCGTCCACGTGCCTGCTCAACTGGAACCACCGCGTCGGGCTGCACCTGTTCGGCGAGGGCCTCGCGATCGAACTGACCGACCGCGACGTGATGATCGACATCGGACGCGGCCGCCCGGTGCGCGGCACCGGCAGCGATCCGGTCGTGCTCGAGGATCGCGACTTCATCGACGCGGTTCGCGGGGGCGAGAACCGCATCCGCTGCCCCTACCCCGCCGCGCTCGAAACGCTCCGCCTCGCGCTGGCGATCGAACGCTCCGCCGTCGAAGGCCGCGCGATCGACGTCCGCGAGCGCGAGGCAACTAAGGAGATGGGGCATGTCTGAGTGGCGCCACGTCCGCTCGCTCGGCGTCGAACGGCCCGGCCAGGCCTATTTCTTCGGCTATGACGAAGCACCTCCGGGCGACGGTCAGGTCCGGCTCGACCTGCTCTACACTGGGTTCTCCGCCGGCACCGAGCTCACCTTCGTCAAGAACAGCAACCCGTATCTCCACTCGCGCTGGGATGCAGGTCGCGGCGTGTTCGTCCCCGGCGAACCGAGCGCGCAATACCCGGTGCCGTTCCTCGGCTACATGGAATGCGCGCGCGTCGGCGACAGCCGGGTCGACGATTTCACCAACGGCGACGTCGTCGGCACCGTCTTCGGCCACAAGACCGGCCACACCGCAGACCCGTTCAACGACCTGCTGACCAAGCTCCCGCCCGAGCTCGATCCGATCCTCGGCATCTATATCGGCCAGATGGGTCCGATCGCTGCCAACGGCATTCTTCACGCAGACGCCGAACTACTCGGCCCCAACGTGGTCAACCTCGGCGACGGCATCCGCGGCCGCCCCGCCTTGGTGATAGGCGCAGGCATCGTCGGCATGCTGACGGCCCTGTTCGCCCAGGCCGCCGGCGCGAGCGAAGTCGTGATCGCCGACCCGTCCCCCTTCCGCCGCCTGCGCGCCGAATGCCTCGGCATCACCGCGATGACCGAGGATCAGGCCTGGGCCTACGCCAAGGCACGCTGGCTCCACGGCGGCGACGACCGCGGCGCGGACGTCGTGTTCCAGACTCGCGCCGACGCCGCCAGCCTCCACGCCGCGATGCGCGCGCTGAGGCCACAAGGCACGGTGATCGATCTCGCTTTCTACCAGGGCGGCGCCGACCGGCTCCGGCTCGGCGAGGAATTCCACCACAACGGCCTCAACCTCCGCTGCGCCCAGATCAACCGCGTCCCGCGCGGGCTCGGTTTCCAATGGGATCGCCGCCGCCTCGCCAACGAGACGGTGAAGCTGCTGCTCGCGCGTGGCCAGGAGATCCGCGCGCAACTCATCACGCACGTCGTACCCTATGACGACGCCCCCGCCTTCATCGCGCGGCTGGTCGGCGAGCGGCCCGAATTCCTCCAGATCGTCTTCAAGGTCGGCGATTGAGTACCGCGCTTACCGCCGACGCCCGCCCGATCCGCATCCTGTTCGTCTTCGCCTGGCTCGTCGTCGGCGGCGAGGAGACGGAGGTGCGCCTGCTCGCCCAGGCGCTCGACCCGACGCGTTACCGGATCGAGGTCGTCGCGTGCTTCCGAAAAGACGGCATGCCCGAGCAGACGCACGCGCAATTGGAAGCGATCGGCGTTCCCGTCGACCGCACGCCCTACGCGCTCGGCTTCGACGAGACCGTCGCCTACCTCGCGAGCAAGCTGCCCGCGTACGACGTCGTCGTCTCGTGCCAGAACGTCGCCGACATCTATCCCGCGCTCGAACGCATGCACCTCCGCCCACCGTTGATCGAGCATGGCGGCCTCGTCTCCGAAGCGCTCGCCGGCCCCAAGCATTTCACCGCGCGCTATGTCGGCGTCTGCGCCTCGATCCGCGACGCTGCCGCGAGCCGCATGCCCGGCCGCGAACACCACGCGATCGAGATCCCGTCGATGGTCGACACGCACGCCTTCGACCCAGCCCGGCGAGCCCCCGTGCGAGCGGCGCTAGGGATCACCGAAGACGTACCGCTGATCGGCTGGCTAGGCCGTCTCGACCCGAAGAAGCGCGTCGAGGATTTCATCGAAGCCGCCGCGCTCGTCCACGCCCGCCACCCCCGGGCGCGTTTCGTCATCATCGGCGGACCGGACGCCTTCATCCCCGAATACGCCGCCGCACTCCGCAACCGCGCGCACGCGCTCGGCCTCGACACCGCGCTGACCTTCCTCGGCGACCGCGACGACGTGCCCGACCTGCTCGCCGCGCTCGACGTCTACGTCTGGCTCTCGCGCGGCGAAGGCATGCCGCACGTCATCGCCGAAGCGGGCGCGGCACGCCTCCCCATCATAGCAACGCGCGACAACGGCTCCGAACAACAGATCGTTGACGGGGTCAGCGGTCTGTTCGTGCCCCACGAAGATCCGCCCGCGGTCGCTACTGCGATCACCAGACTGCTCGAAGACCCGGCACTCCGAACCCGCCTCGGCACCGCCCTCCGTGCCAAGGTGGACAGCGAATACGCCGTCGCCGCCGTAGTCCCCCTCTGGGAAGCGCTGTTCGCCAAAGTCCTTACCGACCGACCGCCGCTACCTCGCCCGACCGGACTATTCCGGAGCTTCCTGCAAGGCGGCTTCGAATCCTCCACCCACCGGCGTGCGCACGACCGCAAGCGCGTCGACGTCATCGCGGCCAGCCATCACGACACCCTCGCCGCGCATGACTACAGCGAACTCGCCAAGCTCGGCATCCTGACGGTCCGCGACGGCTTGCGCTGGCATCTGATCGAACGCGAACCCGGCCGCTACGACTGGTCCAGCCTCGATCGCCAGCTAGACGCCGCCAAGGCGATCGGCACCGAAGTCATCTGGGACCTGCTGCATTACGGCTGGCCCGACGACATCGACATCTGGACGCCCGCCTTCGTCACGCGCTTCGCCGCCTTCGCCGCCGCCGCCGCGCGCCACATCGGCCCGGCCGCGCCCGGCGAGACCCGCTTCTATGCCCCGGTCAACGAGATCTCGTTCTTCGCCTGGGGCGGCGGCGACGCAGCCTATCTCAACCCGTTCGCCCGAGGCCGCGGCTACGAACTCAAGGTCCAACTCGCCCGCGCATCAATCGCCGCGATGGAAGCGATCCTCGCGGTCGACCCCGCCGCAAGGTTCGTGCACGCCGACCCGGTCATCAACGTCATCACCGACCCCGCCCGCCCCAATGATGCCCCCGCCGCCGAAGGCCACCGCCTCGCGCAATACCAGGCCTGGGACATGATCGCCGGGAAAGCCTGGCCCCAGATCGGCGGCCGCGCGCCATTGCTGGATATCATCGGCGTCAATTTCTACCACAACAACCAGTGGATCCACGGCGGCCCACCGCTGTCGTACGATCACCCCCTAAGCCGACCGCTCCACGCCATCCTCGCCGATGCGTACGCGCGCTACGGCCGCCCGATCTTCATCGCCGAAACCGGTATCGAAGGTAGCGCCCGCCCCGCCTGGCTCCGCATGATCCTGCGCGAGGTGAACATCGCCCAGTCGCTCGGCGTACCGATCGAAGGCGTGTGCCTCTACCCGATCCTCGACCATCCAGGCTGGGACGACGATCGCTACTGCCCCAACGGTCTGCTCGCATGCTCGTTCGATGTCCGCGACAGACTTCCCCACGTCGACCTGGCAAATGTCATAACCGATCCGCTCTCGCGTCATCCCAGGCCTTCGTAGCGCGGGAAGGCGGCGCATCACACGGCATCATCGAGGCTGAACCGGTCCATGTCCTCGTCATAGGCGAACACTTCGGCATAGCGGCCCCAGTGCGTCACCGTCCGCAGCGTTTCGGCGGCATAGTCTTCGGACATGTGATCCTCCAGCTCGTCACGGAAACGGCGGGCGGGCGCGACGTGACCGACACGCTCGTCGAGGATCCGCCGGATGTGTTGTGCGAGCGGGACATGCGCGAGCAACGCCTGCGCGAACAGCGCCTTGCGCGCATCCACATCGGCCTGCGCATAGCGCCGCGCGGCCGGCGTCAGCAGGATCTCCGACCCCTGCAACTCGGCGAATCGCAACAGCTGTAGCGTCTCCGCCATCGGAAACAGTTCGTCGATCTCCAGCTGGAGCTGGTCGGCAAGGTCTGCCATCGCCGCGCGGCCGTCGAACGGGCTGGCGTCGACCTCCTCGATCAGCCCGGCCAGCGCGTTGGTCGAGACCCGCGGCAGCACCATCTGGATGCCGGTGCCGGGAAACAGGCCGTCGCGTACCGGCTCCGCGGGCGCCCGTGCAGTCATTCGCGCGTAAATGTCATCGACCAGCGCGCGGAACGCCGGGTCCAGCCGGTCGCGTGGTTGCGGCAGGTCGACCGTGATCTCGGCCGCGACCCGGCCCGGGTTGGACGAGAAGACGAGGATGCGATCGCACATCAGTACCGCCTCCTCGATATTGTGCGTGACGATCAGGATCGACTTGATCGGCATCCGCCCTTCCGCCCACAGATCGAGCAGGTCGGTCCGCAAGGTCTCCGCGGTCAGCACGTCGAGCGCGGAGAAGGGTTCGTCCATCAACAGCAGCGACGGATTGACGACGATCGCGCGGGCCAGCCCGACGCGCTGGCGCATCCCGCCCGACAATTCCTTGGGATACGCGTTCTCGAACCCGTCGAGCCCGATCAGGTCGATCGCCGCCAGCGCACGGGTGCGCCGCTCGTCCGCCGGAACGCGCTGCGCCTCGAGGCCAAGCTCGACATTCTGGAGCACGGTCAGCCACGGGAACAGCGCGAAGGTCTGGAAGACCATGCTGATCGTGTGCGCAGGGCCGTCCGGGACGTCGGCGAACCGTACGCTCCCCTCGTCCGGCCGGATCAACCCGGCGATCGAGCGCAACAGCGTCGACTTGCCGGAGCCGGAACGACCGAGCAACCCGACCACCTCGTCCTCGTGGAGCGTCAGGCTGACATCGTCGAGCACCGGCGCGCCGCTGTCGCCGCGGCCGTAGCGATGACTGACATGCTCGACCTCGACGAGCGAGCGGCTGGCCGGGGCGCGGAGAAATGCTGTTGCCATGTCTGGTCCTTTCGACATCAGGCGAGCCGGAGACGGCGTTCGGCAAAGGCGTACATCGGACGCCAGACGAGCCGGTTGAAGGCGATCACGAACATCGACATCACCGCGATGCCGAGCGCGACGCGCGGATAATCGCCGGCCTCGGTTGCCTTGGCGATGAACGTGCCGAGCCCGTGCGCCTCGACCTTCTGCGTCCCCCAGGACACCGCCTCGGCGACGATGCTGGCGTTCCATGATCCGCCCGACGCGGTCAGCGCACCGGTGACGTAATAGGGGAACACGCCCGGCAGCGCGACCTGACGCCACCATTGCCAGCCGCGCACGCCGAACATCCCGGCGGCTTCGCGCAGGTCGGTCGGGATCGCGCTTGCGCCGGCGATGACGTTGAACAGGATGTACCACTGCGTCCCCAGGATCATCAACGGCGACAACCAGATGTCGGGCGACAGGCGCCAATGGACGATCGCGATCACCGCAAACGGGAACAGCACGTTGGCGGGAAACGCCGCGAGGAATTGCGCGACGGGTTGCAGGCGCTCAGCCCATTTCGGGTTGAGGCCGATCCAGACGCCGATCGGAACCCAGACGAGGCTCGCGAGCGCGATCAGGACGACGACCCGCAGCATGGTGATGCAGGCAAGTCCGAATACCGCGACCGCATCGCCCAGTCCCAGCGTCGCAAAGACATAGCGTCCCGCGAGCCAGAGTGCGGCGACTACCGCGACCAGAACCGCCACCTGCCACAATCGCTCCAGCACCATGCTCGGCTCGCGAACTCGTACCTGCTGCGCGCGGGCCGTGCTCCGGTCGAGCGTCAGCAGCAGTTGGCCGAGCGCGGTTACCGGCGCGAACACCACCGGTAACAGCTGCGTGCGGCGGAACAGGTCGTAGACCCAGGATCGCGGCCGCTCGGTGCTGGCGGTCTGCTCGAAGCGAAAGCGATCCGCCCAGGCGACGACCGGCCTGAAGACGAGCTGGTCGTACAGCAGGATGACGATCCCCATCGCCAGCACGGCAAGGCCGATCGCGCCGAAATCCTTGCGCGCGATGGCGAGTGCCAGCCACGATCCGACGCCGGGCAGCGTCACGGTCGTATTGCCGACCGTGATCGCTTCCGACGCGACGACGAAGAACCAGCCCCCCGACATCGACATCATCGCGTTCCAGACCAGCGACGGAGTGGCGAACGGCAAGTCGAGGCGGAGGAAACGGCGCACCGGCGACAGCGCGAAGCCTCGGGTCACCTCGTCCAGGTCAGACGGCACCGAGCGCAGCGACTGGTAGAAGCTGAACGCCATGTTCCACGCCTGGCTGGTGAAGATCGCGAACACCGCCGCCAGTTCGACGCCCAGGATCCGGCCGGGGAACAGTCCCATGAAGAAGGTCACGGTGAAGGTCAGGAACCCGAGGATCGGCACCGATTGCAGGATGTCGAGCATAGGCACGATGATTTGTCCGGCCCTGCGGCTACGGGCCGCGAGCGTCGCGACAACGAGCGTGAAGACCAGGCTCGCCGCCAACGCCGCGAACATGCGGATCACCGTGCGCAGCGCATAATAGGGAAGGTAGCGCGGATCGAGCGTCACGGGCTCGACCCGCAGGCGCGACAATGGCTCGGCAACCCCCTCCGTACCCCGGACCAGCAAGGCCGCGATGCCGATCAGCAGCACGAATGCGATAACGTCCGCCCGGTTGGGTTGCGTAAGCCGCAGGATCCGCGAGAACGAACGAACCCGGCCACCATTTACCACCGGATCAGCCACCACGCCGTCCTCTTCCGCAGGCGTGAAGCACTAAAGCCGGCGCGTGACGCGCGTGCGTCATGCCGAGCGCTCGGTTAGCGTGCGTGGCTCGCTCGCCGCCCATCCCCGGAGGATACGGCCGCGATGAAGCGGTGCGGCGGCAAGCGCGGCGTGAATGGCGCGATCATGCTGGATCGCGCGGAAAGCAATGTGGGTCATCGGGCGTCTCTTCCGGGCTCGTGAGTGAGTCCGGGAAAGACGCTCAGTCGGACCGCACCCGCGATCCCCGAACGGCTTGACCGAACCCGGGACGTCCAGCCGTGATCGTCAGCAGGGCAGAGCCGCTACTGTCGCCATCGCCGGACAAGGGGGTAGATCGGGGTTTCATGCGCGTCCTGTTTGTTATCGATGCCGCGATTGCGCCATCCGCCGGGAGCCTTGGCGTCTCGACGAGCGCCCGCTATACCCTGGGGGAGTATAGTTCAAGAGGGTGATGCGCGTCGGCCATGAGCCATGTCGAGAAAGAGAAAAAGAAGCTGCTCAACAGGCTCAAGCGGCTGAAAGGACAGATCGAAGCACTCGAACGTGCGATCGAGGAAGATCGGGAATGCGCACGCGTCCTGCAGCAGGCGACGTCGTGCCGCGGCGCGCTCGATGGTTTCATCGCCGAGGTGATCGAGGATCATATCCGGGAGCACATGATCGATCCCGGAACCTCGCGTGACGATCCTCGTACCGTCGCAGCCGAAGAGTTGGTCGAGATCGTCCACGCCTATCTCACCTGATCCCAAGCGCACTCAAGTGCCGCCCTGGGGAAACGTAGCGACTATGCCGGCAAAAGCCCCGCCAACGCGATGCCGCTCGACGAGCGCTACGAGCATGTCGATGCCTTCTGGAAGCGCTGGCAGGAGCGGCAGACCTTTCTGGATGCCTATGCGGACCGGAGCAGCGGGGTCCCGGAACTCGACAACCGTCCGTAACCGGGCATTGAGCGGTTCCGCACGAGCTGGCAGTCGCCAGTGCGGAACCGCCGCTTACGTCCGCAACCTGTCGGATCGAAGCGATGGTCGCGGGAATACGGGCTTGGGTCGCGTGTCAGGCGCCATACGCCGTGCCCGCGATCCATCCCGCGACGCCCTGCAGGCTGCGAAAATCGTCGAACGACCGGACCGCCAGCGCGGGATACGTCGTCCGGACCATATCCGCCAACGGAGTCCCCGGCCCAAGTTCAAGCAGGCGGTCCACGCCGCGTTCCACCAACGCCTCGAGGGTAGCCGCCCAGTCGATCATGGTGTCGATCTGCGCGGCAAGTCCGGGAAGGTCGCGCTGGCCGCTCACGATCGATGCATCGGATGCCGTGATCAACGTGCGTCCACGGACGGGTCTTGCCGGTTCGGATGTTTCCAACTGCGCCCGGAATACCCCAACCGCATGCGACAGACGTCGAGTGTGCGACGCGACGTGCACCGCGATCGGCCGGGCGGCGATTGCGCCCTCCTCCATCGCAGCGGCGCAGCAGCGTTGGACCGTCTCGCGCGCGCCGCCGATAACGAAAAGCTGCCCGGGATTGACGATCGCGATGGCGCAGTCAAAGCCCGCCACGAGCGCCTCGACATGGTCGCACGCAAGCCCCCGTACGAAACCCAAGCCGTCGTTCGGACCGCTCGCCGCGTCCATCGCCTCCGCGCGTGACGCCGTCAGTCGAAGCGTTTGCTCGGGCGTCCAGACGCCGGCCACGCCCCACGCCGTCATCTCGCCGACGCTGTACCCGGCGACCGTAAATGGCATCGTCGGCGCAAGGCAGGCTGCGGCGACGAGCCCACGGGTGACGCAGAGGATCTGGCTCGTCCGGTTGGCGAACAGCGTCGCATCGTCCACGGTTTGCAGGAAGGTGCGAATATCCTGACCTAGCAACGCACCCGCCTCGGTCAGGATAGGTGCTGCACGCGCATCGTCGACGAACAGGTCGAACATCGCGCGATCCTGCCGACCTTGACCGGAACACAGCAGCGCAAGCGTCATGCCTCGGTGATTTCGACGAATAAGGCTATTGCAAGCAGGTCCGCGCAGCCGCCGGGGCTGAGCCGCCGCGCCGTGAAATCCTCATGCATAGCAGTCGCACGTCCGCGCCAGCCGATGTCGCGTACCCCCCCGGCATCGAGGAACGCGCGCGCGCGTGCTTGCGCGAAGGCGAGTCCTTCCGCGCCGCCGCGGTACAGGAGATTGGTGTCGTCGACCCCGACGATCAGTGCCATCAGCGCGTAGACGCGACACGCTTCCTCATCCCCGGTCTGTCGCCGCGCTTCGCCGAGCGCGGGCAAGGCAATGTCGTAGAGCGAGGGAAAACCGGCCGCCGCTTCGGACCTGGCCCCGCCAGTGGAATGACGTCGTGCGACGGCGCTACCGTGACTGTGGAGGAGCACCGGCCCGCGCAGTATCTCCGCGCCCCAGCGTTGCGCGACAGTTTCGCCCAGCGTGCCCGGCACGCAGTACGCCGCGCGAAACCCGGCGGCGGCGCAAAGCAGCCCCATGCCGAAGATCGCGCCGCGGTGCGTGTTGACGCCGCCGGTCGCCGCCATCATCGCGACCTCGGCCTCTATCCCGATCGCGCGGAGGCGGTCCATCCCTGCGCCGGCCGCGCCAACTGCGGCGAGCCTTGCGAAGAACGGTTCGAGCGCATCGGCACTGCGATCCATCATCGCCGCGTCCATGTCGTCGTGCGCGCCGG
Organism: Sphingomonas sp. OK281; assembly: GCF_900115295.1. Taxonomy (GTDB): domain Bacteria; phylum Pseudomonadota; class Alphaproteobacteria; order Sphingomonadales; family Sphingomonadaceae; genus Sphingomonas. The sequence continues at coordinate 1,064,417 of NZ_FOVZ01000001.1, forward strand.
TATCGACCGGGCTGACGAGGCCCGGCTTGGGGTAGGTCGCGATCTCCAGCTTGAGGCAGTCGGTGGCGATCCGGCCGATGCCGTCGCCGTCGAACGCCGTGGTGGAGCGGGCAAGCACGGTCATGCGAACAGCTCGGTTCGCGCGGTCATCCAGTTGCCGTTCGCCGTCTTCGCCAGGACTTCGGGCGCGTCCGACGCAAACTCGCGCCACTGCACCGCGAGCCCGGTCGGCGTCACGATCTCCCCGTCCAGCCGCATCGGCGCCTCGGCGTCGATGCGCACCAGGGCTGCAGCCAGCCGTGCCGCGTCATCGCCGGTCGCGACTTGCCAGATGACATCCAGGTCGGACGTCTCCGACAGGTACGGCAGGCCGGTCAGGTAGGCCCATGCCAGGCTGCCGAAGCACCGCGTCTCGGGATCGAGCGCGACCAGAGCGGTGATCGTCTCCTGCCAGGCAGCCGGCGCCATCTGCTTTGCCTCGGCAAGCAGGGGCGGCGGCAAGTCTGACGAGATCGCATCCACTGGCACGGCCACGGCGAGACGCTGCTTGCCGAGCGATGGCGGGAGCGGCAGGCCAAGTGGTACCAGCCCTGCGGCGTCGTCGCATACCGCGCGACGGGCGATCAGCGGGTGTCCCGCTGCGACCCAGTCGACCACCGCCGGGACCGGCCGGAGTGCCGGATGGGTGGCGAGTATACCGTCCCAGCAAGCCGGATCGAGGTAGACCAGGCGGTGCCGCTCGAACCGCATTACGCCTGCGCCGCCGCCACGACTTGGCTCGCGATCCGCGCCGATTTCGGTCGACCGCCTCGCTCTGCGCCGAGTGCGGCCCGGTCGTCGCGCTCACGCGGACGTGCCAAAAGCGCCTGCAACTGGTCCGCGAGACTCTCGGCTGGATTCCAGACCTGCGCGATGCCACCGACGCTGACGAGGTTGTCGAGACCCGGCGCGAAGACCGGCGTGGTCTTCGCCTTTGCCTCGAGCACATCGATCGGCAGCTTCGTCACGCGGGCCATCGAGGCGAGGTCCATCACTTCCGGATGCGCGCCGGGCAGTGCGACGAGCGTGCCACAAGCGAGAGCGGTGGCGATGAACGCGCCCGCCGCGCTGCCGCCGTAGAGCAGTCCGATCGTCCTGTGACCACGCGCTTCGGCGAGCAGCAGCGACTTGGCGAGGTGCGCGAGATATTCGCTGAGTCCGAGCAGTTCGTCGCGGCGGCTCATGCGCTGGCTGGCGCTGTCGACCAGGAACAGGATCGGCGTGGCGTCATCGCTGCGGGCGATCTCCAGCACCGCGGCTGACAGTCGGATCGCCTGGTCGATGCCGATCGGCGCGCGCGCGGTGGCGCCGACGACGTGCACCAGGGCGCCATCCGGCAATGCCCCCTGTCCGAACAGCAGGTCGCCCTCGGCGGACACCGAATGTCCGGCGGGAAACAACGATGCGAGGATCTCAGCGGGCGTCATCGGCGCTCTCCCGATACTGGGCGGCAAGGCTGGCAAAGGCGGTCGAGGGCATATCGGGGATCCCCTTCGGGTCGTCGACCCCGAGCGCATGCCAGATGTCGGTCGCGTCGGCAGACTCCCCGAACCGTGCGATCCGCCGTTCGAGCCGCGCCTGCTCGGCCGCCAAAATATCCGCATCGAGCTTTGCCGGACGCGCCAACGCCGTGCGCGCCGCGTCGCGGAACGCCGCCGCGTCGTCATCGACGAACACGTCCGCGCCGCCGATCAGCGTGCGGTGCTTGCCGCCCATCGTCCGCCAGACCAGCGCGCGGTCGCGCGAGTCGAACTCCTCGACGCCCATGTTGGTCTCGATGACCTCGGGGCCGGTCACGCTGATGCGGCCCTGTTCGGACACGATCAGCGTCGAGCAGCACCCCGCGATCAACCCGCCGCCGCCGTAGCAGCCGGCCCGGCCGCCGATCAGGCCGACGACGCGGACGCCCGCCATCCGTGCTTCGGCGACCGCGCGCATGATCTCGGCGATCGCGATCTCGCCGGCGTTGGCCTCCTGCAAGCGCACGCCGCCGGTGTCGAACGCTATCACCACATCGCGCCCGAGCGCCTTCGCCGCGCGCAACAATCCGGTCAGCTTGGCGCCGTGCACCTCGCCGAACGCGCCGCCCATGAAGCGGCCCTCCTGCGCGGCGACCAGGATCGGCGTGCCGTCGAGTGTCGCGCTGCCGACCACGATCCCGTCGTCGAACTGCGCGGGCAAGTCGAAGATGCCGAGATGCGGGCTCGTCTCACGCTGCTCCGGCCCGACGAACTCGGCGAAGCTGCCGGTGTCGACCAGTGCCGCGATCCGTTCGCGCGCGCCCGCCTCGTACCAGCTCTGCCGAAAATTGCTCATGTCTCGGGCTCCTCGATCATGCGGACGCCCTGCGCGAGCCGCAGCGACACGGTGTCGGGTCGCGCGCCGCCGTCGTTGATCGCGATTCGCAAGCCGCCGGCCGCACGCCTGCCGACGAAATCGGCGACCACCGCGTCCCACAGGTCGCGAAAGCCGTGTGCCGCGGTGCTGATCGCGATCGCGCACCGATCGGGTGCGTCGCCGCGCTCGACCAGCACCTCGAGATTGCCCGACGCGACCACGCCGACGAGCGCCATTGCGCGCGTGCCGCCTGCCGGGATTGGCGCGGCGATATCGAAATGGAGAATTTCCATGAGTGTCCTACCAGTTCCGGAAGCGGCTCGGCGGCCGGTACAGCCCACCCGAGGCGAGCATGAGGTCCTTGATCGATCGGGCGGCGAGCATGTTCCGGTTCGCATCGAGCGGATCGATACCGAGATCCTCGGGCCGCTGGATGATCTTCCGTTCGCGCAATCGCTCGACCATCGCCTTGTCGCGGCCGCGACCGATCTCGGTGAAGCCCGCGACGCCGCGGATCGCCTGCTCGCGCTCGTCGGCGGTGCGGCACAGCAGCAGGTTGGCGATGCCCTCCTCGGTGACGATGTGCGTGGTGTCGTCGGCATAGACCATGATCGGTGCCAGATCGAGATCGAGCTTCTCGGCGAGTTCGAGCGCGCCCAGTTTCTCGACAAACAGCGGCGCGTTGCCCTCGCCGAACGTCTCGCCGATCTGCACCACCAGCTTTCGCCCTCGTCTCAAGGGTGCTGCGGTATCGGGATCGGCCTCCGCCCCGGCTTGGAGCCACGGCGCGCTCGGGTGCCGTCGGCCGCGCGCGTCCGATCCCATGTTCGGCGCGCCGCCGAAGCCTGCGATCCGGTTCGCGGTGATCGTCGAGCTGTGCCCGGCAAGATCGATCTGGAGCGTCGAGCCGATGAACATGTCGCACGCGTACAGCCCCGCGGTCTGGCTGAAGGCGCGGTTCGAGCGTAGCGATCCGTCGGGGCCGGTGAAGAAGATATCGGGCCGGGCGGCGAGGTAATCCTCCATGCCGACCTCGGAGCCGAAGCAGTGCACCTGCTCGACCCAGCCCGCTTCGATCGCGGGGATCAGCGTCGGATGCGGGTTGAGCGCCCAATGCGTACAGATCTTGCCCTTCAACCCGAGCTTCTCGCCATAGGTCGGCAGCAGCAGCTCGATCGCCGCGGTGTTGAAGCCGATGCCGTGGTTCAGCCGGCGCACGCCATAGGGTTGGTACAGTCCCTTGATCGCCAGCATCGCGGTAAGGATCTGCGTCTCGGTCATCGCCGCGGGATCGCGCGTGAAGAGCGGTTCAACATAGAATGGCTTGCCCGCGTCGAGCACGAAATGGACCTGATCGCCGGGGATATCGACGCGCGGCAGCGTATCGACGATCGATCCGACTTGCGCGATGACCAGCCCGCTGCCGAAGCTGGTTGCCTCGACCACCGTCGGCGTGTCCTCGGTATTGGGGCCGGTATAAAGATTGCCATGGCGGTCCGCACTGACCGCGGCGATCAGCGCGACCTGCGGCGTCAGGTCGACGAAATAGCGTGCGAACAGTTCGAGATAGGTGTGGATCGCGCCCAGCTCGATCTTGCCGCCGAACAGCATCTTCGCGATCCGCGCGGACTGCGGCCCCGAATAGGAGAAATCGAGCCGCTTCGCGATGCCGCTGTCGAACACGTCGAGATGCTCGGGCAGCACGACGCCCGACTGGACCATGTGCAGGTCGTGGATCCGCGCCGGGTCCATCGCCGCCAACCCCTTGGCCAGCACGTCCGCCTGTTTCTGGTTATCGCCTTCCAGGCAGACCCGGTCGCCCGGCCGCAACACGGCTTCGAGGAAATCGACGAGCGTTTCGGGATGGACCAGCTTGCCGGTGGCTAAACCTGCCCCGGCCTCGATCCGCTCCTCGCGCAAAGCCTTCCGCGTATTCCACTGCCGCACGCATCGCCTCCTGACGCTTATTCTGCGCTCTTTGTATTCTCTATTGCTCCAAACGCAACCCTGTGCATACTTAAAGACGTATAAGACGATAGATCGAATACAGTGAGAGGATCCGCTATGAGCAAGTCTCTACCCAGCCCCGCCCAAGATCCAGGACGCGTTGCATGATCGCCGGAGTCGCGCTGCTCGCGATCTGCACGTTGATCGGGCAATTGCTCGGCGAAGGTCTCGGCGCATTGCTCGGCGTGAAAGCCAATGTCGGCGGGGTCGGCATCGCGATGATCCTGCTGATCGCCGCGCGGATGTGGCTGAAGGCGCGAGGCCGCTACGTCGAGGGCGTCTCGCGCGGGATCGGTTTCTGGGGCGCGCTGTATATCCCGATCGTCGTCGCGATGGCGGCGCAGCAGGATGTCGTCGCGGCGGTCGAGGGTGGACCGGTGGTGCTGATCGCCGGCGTCGGTGCGCTGCTGGTGTGCTTCAGCGCGGTCGCGCTCATCAGCCGCCTGTCGGGTACGCCCGAGACGATGGACGAGATCGAGGCGCGCGAAGCCCGCGAAGCCGAAGCAGCCCTCGCCCCATCCCCTGCAACGACGCACTGAGGCGCACCGACATGGAAATGATCACCAAGGTGCTGACCGCCAACGCGCTGCTCACTGCATTCGCGGTCGTCGGCATCGTCATGTGGCTGTCCAACATGCTGTCCGCCAAACTGACGATGGGCCGCGTGCACGGTTCGGCGATCGCGATCCTGATCGGTCTCGCGCTCGCCTTCTGGGGCGGGATCGCGACCGGCGGGCACAAGGGGCTCGCCGACCTGCCGATGCTCGCCGGGATCGGCCTGATGGGCGGCGCGATGTTGCGCGACTTCGCGATCGTCGCCACTGCCTGCGAGGTAGACGTCGAACAGGCGAAGAAGGCGGGGCTGATCGGCGTGGTCGCGCTGCTGCTCGGCACGGTGCTGCCGTTCATCGTCGGTGCGCTGGTCGCGGCGTCGTTCGGCTATACCGATGCGGTCTCGATGACGACGATCGGTGCGGGCGCGGTGACCTATATCGTCGGCCCGGTGACGGGTGCGGCGATCGGTGCGAGTTCGCCAGTCATCGCGCTGTCGATCGCCACCGGCGTGTTCAAGGCGGTGATGGTGATGGTCGGTACGCCCTTGGTCGCCGGGCTGATCGGGCTGAACAACCCGCGCAGCGCGATGGTGTTCGGCGGGCTGATGGGTACGGTTAGCGGCGTATCGGGCGGGCTAGCCGCGACCGATCGCCGGCTCGTCCCCTACGGCGCCTTGACCGCGACCTTCCATACCGGGCTAGGCTGTCTGGTGGCGCCGTCGATCCTGTACCTGATCGTCCGCGCGATCGTGGGGGGCTAAGGAAACGTGGGCGTTATCGACATCGAAGACACCGGCCTGCTATCCGACCGGATCCGTAACGCGCTGACCGATGCGATCTCGTCGGGCGAACTGGCGCCCGGCACGATGCTCGATGAACAGCAGCTGGCCGACCGCTATGGCGCGTCGCGCACGCCGGTCCGCGAGGCGCTGCGGCAGCTGGCGACCAGCGGCATGGTCGAGATCCGCCCGCGCCGCGGCGTCATCGTCCGTCATGTTACGGCGGACGAAGTGATGGACATGTTCGAGACGATGGCGGAGATCGAGGCGGTGTGCGTCCGGCTCGCGACCTACCGCATCACGCCGCTCGAACGCAGCCGCCTGCTGCGCATCCATGAAGCGAGCGAGGCCGCGGTCGAGGCAAATGATGTCGACGCCTACGATGCGCTCAACCGCGAGTTCCACGAGGCGATCTACCGTGCCGCGCACAACGACTTCCTCGCCGAGCAGGCGATCGCGGTCCGTACCCGTCTCAACGCCTTCCGCCGCATGCAACTCCGCCAGGACCGCCGGCTCGCCAATTCTCGCGCCGAACACGACGCCGTGATGCGCGCGATCGCACAAGGCGACGGCGAAGAGGCAGCGCGTCGGATGCGCGCCCACATGCTCAACGCCGCCAGCGCGCTCGACAGCTACATCGCGCACCAGGATGCTGGGCATGCCACTCCACCAAGCCGGTAAGCACGCCCCTTGCTCGTTACGATACAGCGATGATCTGGTCCCGCCCTTTACGGTCGCACGCGATCGGCGAATCCCCGCTGGGGCGAGTTTGCGCGCGACACCTATACCGCGGTGCTGAATTGTCGCGCGCCGGGAGACCTGTAGGCGTCGAGCGTCGCGGCGATCGAGCGGGCATAGAGGCGAGCGTCAGGGGAGAGGCGGAGCGTCGTGCCGTCCCAATCCACCAAGCCTGTGTTCTCGAAGGGAAGGAGCCGATCGTGTACCGAGGCAAAGTCCGGTAATCCGGACAGATCAGCGAAGCCTCGCGTCAGGACGGCTTCGATCGCCTTTCCCCGCATCCGGTCCTCAGCGGTCCGGCGGATGCCGCGCACGGTGGCAAACCGGCTTGCCGCGAGCGCGACGTGATAGCGGCCCGTGCTCTTCTCGTTCTGCAGCAGGGCGCCGCGAAACTCGCTGATCGCGCTTGCACCCAGCGCGATAAGCGTCGTTGCAGGATCTTCGGTAAATCCCTGGAAATTGCGCCGTAATGTGCCGTTCTCGCTGGCTTGGGCCAGCGCATCGGAAGGCTTGGCGAAATGATCGAAGCCGATCGCGGCATGGCCGGCCTCGGTCAATGTCGCATACGCCAGGGCGGCCTGACCGAACCGTGCCTGCGCACCCGGAAGCGCGGTCGCGTCGATCCGTCGCTGGCGCGGGATCATGCTTGGCACATGCGCATAGCCGAACACCGCGAGCCGATCGGGCTCCATCGCGAGGCTGTCGAGCAGCGTCGCCTCGAGTGCCGCTTCGGACTGGTTCGGCAGGCCGTACATCAGGTCGAAATTGATCGATCCGACGTTCGCCTTGCGGAGTAGCGCCATGACGCGGCTGACCTCGTCGGTCGGTTGGACACGCCCGATGGCGGCCTGGATCGCCGGATCGAGCGTCTGCACGCCGAGGCTGACGCGAGACACGCGGTACGCTGCCAGCATCGCGGCCCATTCCGCGGTGAACCCGCGCGGGTCGAGTTCGACGGAGAGGACCGGGTCGTCGCAACGAAAACTTGTGACGATGCGCTCTACCAGCCGTGCGAACTGCGCCGGTGCAACCGCATTCGGACTGCCGCCGCCGAACGCGATCCGGCCGATCCTCGCATGTCCAACGCGGTCGGCGACCAGCACGATCTCCTGTTCCAGCCGCGCAAGATAGGCGTCGAGCCGAGCGCTGCGATTGGCCGCGCCGGTGTTGCAGCCGCAATACCAACAGATCTGTCGGCAATACGGAACGTGCACGTAGAGCGAGACGGTTTCGTGCGCGCCGATGCCGGCCAGCGCAGCGTGCATGTCCGCGGGGCCGACCGAGTCGGTGAACTCGGCGGCGGTGGGATAGCTGGTGTAGCGCGGTACCGGCACCGCGAGCAGCTCTGGATAATAGGTCCACATACACCCCGACGTGGGCGGCAGCGGGCGTGACGTCTTTGACCGCGGTCAACCCGATCCTTGTCCGGGGTCAACGCCTTCGCGGCGACGCGCGCCTAGCCCGACGCCATTGGGTTACAGGAGCCGGACCATGAATGTGTCGATCAAGAGCCTCGCCATCGGTGCGGTATTTGCGGGTATGGTCGTGGCCGCTCCTGCCGTCGCGCAGAGCGATGCGACACCACGCCATGGCATCGCCGCCGGCGACGTGCTGCTGCGCGTGCGGACGATACTGGTCGCCCCGAACGAGAAGTCCGGCAGCGTCATCCCCGCGTTTCCCGGCGAGCATGTCAGCGTCAACAACAGCTTCATGCCAGAGGTCGACGTCACCTACATGGCGACCGATCACATCGGCTTCGAGCTGATCGCGTCGACCACCAAGCATCACGCCGATGGCCGCTCAGGCACTACGGGCTCGATCGGCAAGCTTGCCTCGACCTGGGTTTTGCCGCCGACGCTCACCGCGCAATACCACCTGAACCCGACGGGCAAGATCCGTCCCTATGTCGGTGCCGGGGTGAACTACACGATCTTCTGGAACGAGAAGGCGTCGGACGGGCTGGTCGCGGCCGTGGGATCGACCGACGTCCGCATGAAGGACAGCTTCGGCTGGGCGGCGCAGGCCGGCGTCGATATCGACATCACGCCGAAAGTGTTTCTCAACCTCGACGTCAAATACATCGATATCGACACGACCGCGCGATTGCGGACGGCGGCGGCGGGTACGCAGCGGGTCGCGATCAGTCTCGATCCGCTGGTGTTCGGGGTCGGGCTCGGCATCCGGCTGTGACGACCGATGCGACCCGGCGAGCGGCCCCGTTCTGGGGCCGCTCGCACTATCTCGATCGCATGACGTTGGGCGAGTTGACGGTCGCGTATCTCCGACATCATGCGATCGTCGCCTATCTGGCGCTGGTCGCGGTGTCGGCCGCCCTCTTCGCGTGGCATCCGGCGGGTGCGGTGCCGACCGTCGCGACGATCGCGCTGGTCGTGATCGCCTATCCGCTGATCTGGTACGTGCTGCACCGCTGGGTGTTGCACTCGCACTGGATGTTCAGGACGCCGCTGCTGTCGGGCATATGGAAGCGGATCCACTACGATCATCACCGCGATCCCAATCATTTGGAGGTGCTGTTCGGCGCGCTGTACACGACCCTGCCGACGCTGCTGCTGGTCGCCGCGGTACCGGGCTGGCTGATCGGTGGGACCGGCGGTGCGGCGGCGGGGTTCGCGACCGGGTTGCTGTGCACCTGCGTCTACGAGTTCTTCCACTGCATCCAGCATCTTTCGTACAAGCCGCGGGTCAGGTGGCTGGCGACGATGAAGGCGCGTCACATGGAGCATCATTTCCACGACGAGACGGGCAATTTCGGCATCACGAACTTCGCCTGGGACCGCGTGTTCGGCACGCTCTATCGCCGCGTCGAACGGCCGGCGAAGAGTCCGACGGTCTTCAATCTCGGCTATACCGACGCGGTTGCGGTACAATATCCGTGGGTGGCGCGACGATCGCATCCGATACCGGCGCGACCGCGAGGTGCAGATCGCAGAGCGCGACCATCGCCGGACGGTGGCTGACCATGACCAGCCCCTGCCCGGTTCTGGCGAGCCGGGCGGACAGACGTTCGGCCACGCAGCGCTCGGTAGCGGCGTCGAGCCCTTCGGTCGGTTCGTCGAGCAACAGCCACGGCGCGCGGACGAGATAGGCGCGGGCAAGTGCCAACCGCCGGCGTTCGCCACCCGACAGGCGCACGCCGTGTTCTCCGATCCAACTGTCCAGACCCTCCGGCAGGGCTTCGATCACGTCGGTCAGCGCAGCGTCGGCCAGCACCGCCCACATCGCAGCATCGTCAGCCAACGGATCGCCGAGCGCGAGGGTGTCGCGGATCGTCCCAGCCAGCAAAGCAGCGTCCTGCGGTGCCCAGCCAAACGTCGTGCGGCGGATGGCGAGCGGGACGTCGACGATATCCTTGCCGTCGATGGAGGCGGTGCCGGCTTTCACGCCACGCAGGCCGAGCAGACTTTCCAGGAGCGTGGTTTTGCCCGTCCCCGATGCCCCGACCAGCGCGATGCGGGTGCCCATAGTAAGGTGCGTTCCGAGCAGATCTAGCGATCGCGCGGTGCCAAGGCACGCTGTCGGCTCGTCCTCCATCGTCTCGCAGGCCAGCAGATCGTCGAGGCGGGCTGTGGCCTCGCGCACGGCGCTTCGCTGGGCCAGGCTGCGCAACACCGGTCCGGCGCCGTCGATCGCCATGACCGCCGCCAGCGCGCACAAGGCCGCGATCGGTGCGCCCGCGGGTGCAGCGAGGATCAGCGCAGCAACGCCTGCCACGCCGAGGGCGACCGCCTGGATGAACTCGAACCAACCGGCCACGACGGCCTGCGCGCGTTGCGCTTCCGCGAGGCGCAAGCTGCACGCATCGACGGCCTCCATCGCCTGCGCCTCGACGCCATAGCAGCGGAGTTCGGCCGCAGCATCGGCGACACCGGCAAACGCGTCCTTGAGCGCCCCGCTCGCACGCTGCACCTCGCGCCCCGGTGCATCGAGGCGGCGGGCCAGGACGCTTGCAACCGCCAGCAGACCGGCCAGGCACAGCAGTAGCGCCACCGCCGGCCGCCACCCTCCCAAGGCGCACAACACCAAACCGCTCGCCAGCGCCGCGATCATCCCGGGCACGGCGGAAAGCCGGACGAAGTGCGCCTCGACGACGTTCACGTCCTGTACGATGCGCGCGGTCGCCTCGCCCTGCGTCAGCGCGAGTGCGTGGTCCAGTGGACCGCGCGCGAGACCGAGAAACAGCGCGGGGCGGATGCGAGCGAGCGCGCCGAACGCCGCGTCGTGGCTGGCGAGCCGCTCGCCGTAACGCCCGGCGGTCCGAAGGATCGCGAGCAGGCGGATGCCGGCACTCGGGAGCATGTAGTTGAAGCCCTGCGCGGCGATCGTCCCGGCGAGCCCCGCAACCGCGGCGGCAGTGATGAACCAGCCCGACAGCCCGAGCAACACGACCGAGGCGATCGCGACGACCGCCGCATAGCCGCTCGCGCGCCACAGGCCGTAGCGTTGCCGTCGACGCTCGTCGGCGATGAGGGTGTCGAACCCGGTCATGGCCGCTCTCCAAGGTCGATGACGATGTCCGCGATCTCAGCCAGCCGTGCGCTGTGCGTCGCGATGATCGTGGTGCGCCCTACGCAGGCGCGCGCGATCGCATCGATCAGGTGCGCTTCGGACGCGGCGTCGAGGTGCGCGGTCGGCTCGTCGAGCAACAGCACGGGCGCCGGCTTCAACAGCGCGCGGGCGAGTGCGATCCGGCGCCGTTCCCCACCGGACAATCCGCTACCACGCGCGTCGATCACCGCGTCCAATCCGCCGCGGGCTAGCAGCATCGGTGACAGCCCCGCGGTCCGTGCGACCTCCGCGATCCGCCCGGCCGATGCGCTCGTGTAGGCCAGAGCAATGTTCGAGCCGATCGTCCCGGGCAGGATCAGCGGCGACTGCCCCATCCAAGCGGCGATCGGCGCGATGCTGCCGATTGTGCATAGGCTTAAGTTTTGTTGCTCTCCCCTCCCTGGAAGAGAGGGGTTGGGGGTGGGTAGGTCGGCTTGGGGCACTGCCGGCTGAGTATGTGGAAACCGACCCACCCCGGGCCCCTCCCTTCCAGGGAGGAGAGAAGTGCCAATGGTGACGCGGCCCTCGGACAAGGGAGCAAGACCGAGAAGCAGGTGAAGCAGGCTGCTCTTGCCGCTCCCCGACGGGCCGACCAGCGCGACGATCATGCCGGGGTGCGCCTCGAACGATACGCCGGATACTGCAGCGTTGTCCTGCCCGTCATAGCGGATCGAGACGGAGTCGAAGCGGATCGTTGGCGCGACGACGGACCACACCGGTATGCACGACGGCGGTGAAACCTCAGCCTGCTCGACCACCGCCAATCGCTCGGCCGCAGTCTCCGCTGCCTGCCGGTCGTGGTACGCCGCCGCCAGCCGCCGCATCGGTGCGTAAAATTCGGGGGCGAGCGCCAGCACAAAGAATGCGCGGCCGAGGTCTAGCGTCTCGGGCACGGGAAACGGGAGCAGGCCCAACAGATTGAACCCGGCATACACTGCGACCAGCGCGACCGACAGCGCGGCGAAGAACTCCAGCGCACCCGACGACAGGAACGCAACGCGCAGCACGCGTATCGTTCGCCGTGCCAGATCCTCCGCGGCGTCGCCGAGCGCAGCAGCCTCGCGCCCTTCCGCCCGAAAGGCCAGCACGATCGGCAGCGCACCGATCCGGTCCGCGAACAGCCCTGACAGCCGGGCGAGCGCGACGAACTGGCGGCGTGACGCATCCGCGGCGGCGCCGCCCGCCAGGATCATTGCAGCGAGGAACGGAAAGAACGTCGCCACCAGGATTGCGGCGGCGATCGGGCTGGCGACTGCGGTGGCGGCGAGCACGATCAGCGGCGCGATCGACGCCGCCATCCGCGCGGGCAGGAAGCGCGCGACATAGCCATCGATCGCGTCGACCTCATCCACGGCAGCGCTCATCAGCGTGCCCGTCGTCGCATCCGATCCCGGCGCCCGGTGCAGCGCCGCAGCGACGATCCGTCGCCGCAACCGTGTCTTCGCCCGGTACGCGCCGCTCGCGCCGACGCGTGCCGCCAGCATCGCGCACACGCCGCGCCCGATTGCCGAAACGCCCGCAAGCAACGCCCAGGGCAGCATCGCCGCGACACCATTCGGCACCGCGACCACGCCGCCCGCCAACCCGGCCGCGAAGCCGATCGCCGCGACGGTGTCGAGCAGCAGCAGGCTCGTCGATAGTCGCACCCCGCCGCCGTCTGCGACGACCACCTTCAGATAGGCGCGGGAGACGCGCGCGCGGTCTTTGGCAATACTATTCATGTCCTCCGCATTCAGGGCCAAGCCCGCGCGCGTCTTTGACCGCGGTCAATGTTCGCGCCGCCGGCCTCGCCTAGCCCGGCGTCCAGACACGACCGTCGACGGCCGTGTAGGGAGCATAACCATGGACCTTGGGGTCATCGATCTGTCGCGGCTGCAATTCGCGCTGACCGCCTTGTACCATTTCCTGTTCGTGCCGCTGACGCTCGGGCTGTCGATGATGCTGGTCATCATGGAAGCCGTGTACGTGATGACGAACCGGCCGATCTGGCGCGTCATCACGCGGTTCTGGGGGCGGATCTTCGCGATCAACTTCGTGCTGGGCGTCGCCACCGGGCTGACGATGGAGTTCCAGTTCGGCACCAACTGGGCGTATTTCTCGCACTACGTCGGCGACATCTTCGGCGCGCCGCTGGCGATCGAGGGGCTGATGGCGTTCTTCCTCGAGGCGACGTTCGTCGGACTGATGTTCTTCGGCTGGGAACGCCTGTCGAAGCTCGGCCATCTCACGGTCACGTGCATGGTCGCGCTCGGCACCAATTTGTCAGCGCTGTGGATCCTGGTCGCGAACGGCTGGATGCAGAATCCGACCGGCGCCGAGTTCAACACCGATACGATGCGGATGGAAGTCAGCGATTTCGGCGCAGTGCTGTTCAACCCGATCGCGCAGGCCAAATTCGTCCATACCGTCAGCGCGGGCTATGTCTGCGCCTCGGTCGTGGTGCTCGGCATCTCGGCCTTCTGGCTGCTGAAAGGGCGATACACCGCGGTCGCACGCCGTTCGATGACAGTCGCCGCCGCGTTCGGGCTCGCCGGATCGCTGTCGGTCGTCGTGCTCGGCGACGAGAGCGGCTACGCGCTGACCGACAACCAGAAAATGAAGCTCGCCGCGATCGAGGCTGCCTGGCACACCGCCCCCGCTCCCGCCGGGCTGACGCTGTTCGGGATGCCCGACGTTGCTCTACGCGAGACGCGGTACGAGGTGCAGGTGCCCTGGGTGCTCGGCCTGATCGCGACGCGCAGCCTCGACAAGGAGGTGACCGGGATGTCCGAACTCGTGCTGAAGGCGCAGGAGCGGATCACCTCGGGCGTCATCGCCTATGACGCGGTCCAGCATCTGAAGGTCGACCGCACCGACGTCGCACAGCGGGCGCGGTTCGAGGCGCACAAGCGCGACCTCGGCTATGCGCTGCTGCTGAAGCGCCACGCCGCCGATCCGCGCATGGCCAGCCCGCAGCTGATCGCGGCGACCGCATGGGACGTGGTGCCGAACGTGCCGCTGATGTTCTGGAGCTTCCGGATCATGGCGTTCATCGGCTTTTTCATGATCGCGCTGTTCGCCACCGCGTTCGTGCTGACCTCGCTCAGGATGCATACCCAGACGCGCTGGTTCCTGAAGCTCGCCGTCGTCGCGATCCCGCTGCCGTGGATCGCGATCGAGCTTGGCTGGATGCTGGCCGAAATCGGTCGCCAGCCCTGGGCGATCGAAGGCGTGTTGCCGACTTTCCTGGCTGCGTCGTCGCTGACCCGCGGTGTGCTGTGGACGACGATCATCGGCTTCACCGCGATCTACGGCACGCTGGCGGTGATCGAGGTGCGGCTGATCCTCGCAACGATCCGCAAGGGACCGTTCGAGCATGACGAGGATCCACAGCCCGCGCCCGGCCCGATCCCCGCCGCCGCCATAACCGCCTGACAGGAGACACGACGATGTTCGATTATGAAACGCTGCGTCTGATCTGGTGGGTTTTGCTTGGTACGTTGCTGATCGGGTTCGCGCTGACCGACGGCTTCGATCTCGGCGTCGCGGCGCTGCTCCCGTTCGTGGGGCGCACCGACGCCGAGCGGCGGATGGTGATCAACGCGATCGGGCCGACCTGGGAAGGCAACCAGGTATGGTTTATCGTCGGCGGCGCGGCGATCTTCGCGGCGTGGCCGTTCGTCTACGCGATCAGCTTCTCTGGCTTCTACCTTGCGATGTTCCTCGTCCTCGCGGCGCTGATCCTGCGCCCGGTCGGGTTCAAATACCGTTCGAAGCGGCCCGATCCGGCATGGCGGTCGCGCTGGGACTGGGCGTTGTTCGTCGGAGGGTTCGTCCCCGCGCTCGTGTTCGGCGTGGCGGTCGGCAATGTCCTGTCGGGCGCCCCGTTCCGCCTCGACAGCGACCTGCGCGCGTTCTTCGACGGCAGCTTCCTCGGGCTCTTCACGCCGTTCACGCTATTGTGCGGACTATTGTCCGTCGCGATGCTGGTGCTGCACGGCAGCGCCTGGCTGGCGATCAAGGTCGAGCACGGCGCGGTGCACGATCACGCGCGCAAGTTCGGCACGGTCGCGGGCCTTGCGTCGCTCGCGTTGTTCGCAGCTGGCTGGGCGTTCGTCGCCTATGGCGACATCGGCTACCGCATCGTCGGCGCGATCGATCCCTCCGGCCCGTCCAATCCCTTGCGCACTACCAGCGAACTGGCGCGCGGCGGGTGGCTCGCCAATTACGGCCTGTATCCGTGGATGATGATCGCCCCGGTACTCGGCTTCGGCGGCGCGGCGCTCGCGCTGTTCGGCATCCGGCGCGGATCGGAGAGCGCGGCGTTCGCCGGGTCATCGGCGTCGGCGCTCGGCATCATCGCGACCGTCGGGCTGTCGATGTTCCCCTTCATCCTGCCGTCGAGCATCGACTCGCATTCCAGCCTCACCGTGTGGAACGCGTCGTCGAGCGCCAAGACGCTTGGCATCATGCTGTTCGTCACCGCCGTGCTGCTGCCGATCGTCGTCGCCTACACCGCCTGGGCATACAAGGTGATGTTCGGCCGCGTGACCACGCACAAGGTCGCGACCAACCCCGACTTCTATTGATTTCCAACGCTAAGGATATCTGATCATGTGGTATTTCACGTGGGTGCTCGGCCTCGGGCTCGCCGTCGGCTTCGGCATTCTCAACGGCATCTGGCACGAGTTCCATTTGCCGATCGAAGACGATGCGGACGCCCCTGCAAACTCGTAACGGTCGCGTAAAGATTTCGCGCGGATATCGCGGGCCTTCATACTATACTGGATCAATGGCTCACCACGACATCTGCGCGGACTGCGCGGTCCGCGACCAGGCCCTGTGCAGCAGCCTCAGCGACGTCGAGCTGGGTGCACTGAACACGCTTGGTCGCCGTCGCAAGATCGCGCGCGGCCAGACGCTGATCTGGGCGGGCGACGAGAGTATCATCTGCGCGAACCTGCTGTCGGGCGTGCTCAAGCTGGTGGCGGCGACGCCCGATGGCCGCGAACAGATCGTCGGGCTGTTGTATCCCGCCGATTTCGTCGGCCAGCCCTATGCCGGCCAAGCCGACTTCACGATCACCGCATTGACCGAGTCCGAGCTGTGCATCTTCCCGCGCGACGCGTTCGAGCGCGTGCTGGAGGATCATGTGCGGATGGAGCGCCTGTTGCTGCAGCGGACGCTGGCCGCGCTCGGTGTCGCCCGCACGCGGATATTGTCGCTCGCGCGCAAATCCGCGCAGGAGAAGATCGCCGGCTTCCTGCTGGACATGGCGTTGCGCGCCACGGCGACGGGGTGTCGCGCAACGCCGGACGGGCCGATGACGTTTGACCTGCCGCTCACGCGCGGACAGATCGCCGACGTGCTCGGCCTGACGATCGAAACGGTCAGCCGCCAGATGACCCGGCTGAAGACCGCCGGCGTGATCGCCCTGCCCGGTGGCCGCGCGATCACGATCTCCGACCCGGATGCGTTGCAAGGGTGCGCTGAGGCAGCCTAGACCGCGCTGCGCTCGCAAAGCCCGCGCACCAGCATGTCGCGCGCGCCATGCGTAAGTCGCCCAGCTCCGAGCGTCAGGACCGCGAGTTGGGTAAAGTCCATCGCCTGCCGGCACCCGCCGAAAAAACTCCGCAACATATACCCGAACGCTTCCGCGCACGGTGCCGAGACACCCGACAGGGCGGCGAGAATGTCCTCGGCCTGGATCACATCGCTGACATGACGCGCTCGCATCCGTATCGCCACCACGGCGGTGAGCGGATCGCCGAAACCACGCGCGAACAGCGCATCGATCATTGCATTTTCATCGCGCGGGTGACTGACCAGGACGTCGCGAAGGTCGCGACAGACTGCCTCGGTCTCGGCATCGGGTAGGCGGCCGGGCAACGCGTCGGCGCACGCCTCGAGCCGATCGCATACGTTGCGAAGCCGCGCGTGGGCCGCGATCAGCCGCGCCAGATCGAGGTCGTGGATGACGTGCCAGCGCCCTGCGAACGGCACGACCTGCGCGGCAAACTCGTCATGCTCGGTCATCGCGGCTCTCCATCGAGCCTCGGTCGCATGCCGTTTCGCGCTCGACATTGACGACGGTCAATCAGGCGGCGCGATCCGCCTCGCCCTCGCGCAACCGGTCGCGGAATTCCGCCAGTCGCGTGCGATAGCCATCGGCATCGCCATATTCGAGGAACTCGTAATAGCGGTGGAGCGGATCGCTGACGCGCAGCGCGTGCTTGATCGGGCACCAATATTGCTCGGTCCGGCTGCTGACCTCCCGAACGAACCCGACCAGGCCATTGGCATAGGAGCAGAAGGCGCAGTTGAGGGCTTCGATCCGGTTCAGATAGCCGAGATGCGCCCGGTCGAACATGATGTAGTCGCGCCGCCGCACCCGCGCGATGCCGTACGCACGGAAGCAGATTGCCTGATACACGCTCACCCACAGGTCGACGACGAGCAGCGGTACGATCAGCGAATAGATCACCGGCGCGGTGACGATCGAGATCAGGTCGGAACGCGCGACGAAGCGCAGCACCGAGACTTTGAGCCGCCGCTGCGCATCGAGTACACCGTGTTCGAAACCGACGATCCGGCCGGTAAGCTCGACGCCCAGCGCGCGCCGCCGGCTTTCGATCTCGCGGTCGAGTTCGCCCTGCAGCCCGACGATCTCGCGCGCCAGATCCTGCATTCGCCGGATGTCGATCGTCATGCGGTCTCCTCGACGGGCGGAGATCGCCCTCCGGAGCCACCCTAGCGTCCGCCGATCGCGTCGGTAGCGTCGGAAACTACGTGTTTCCCGACGCTGCGGGACCCCCGTCTTTGTCGGTAGGCACGAGGTGCATCGCCATCGACGGCGCGCAATCGCAAAGGGACATCAAGATGGTCGAACTCGTCAGCGAGCGTGCAGGCGCTTCGCCTACACCATCGACCGCGTCGTGGAGCGCCGACCTGACGACGCGCGACGGCTACATGTTCCACGTCCGCCCTGCGTCTCCCGCCGACGAAGCCGCGCTCGGGGCGTTCTTCGAGCATGTCGACAAGGAGGATTTGCGGTTCCGCTTCCTCAGCGCGATCCACAATGTCGGCGACGACCAGCTTCGCGCGCTGGTCACGGTCGATCACGATCATACCGAGAACTTCCTCGCCTTCGATCCCGCCACCGACCGGATCGTAGCCACCGCGATGCTCGCCGCCGACGAAAGCCTCGTCCGCGCCGAGGTCGCCCTCGCGATCCGCACCGACTTCAAACGCCGCGGGATCAGCTGGACCCTGCTCGATCACGTCGCAGCATTCGCGCGTGCGAAGGGGATCGCGACGCTCGAGTCGATCGAGAGCCGCGACAATCATCAGGCGATCGACCTGGAACGCGAACGCGGCTGGATCGCGTCGGCCTGTCCAGGCGATCCGGCATCGATGATGTTGCGGATGACGCTGTCAGCCTGACAAACTGCCTTCGAAGCACCGCCCCAGACGGCCAGGATGGGGCGACCGCTCGGCGCGGTCGCTGCCTTCGCGAACGGGCCTCGGAGAGCGACGCGGACCGTTCCGCAAGAAACGGTCCGCGTCCTCGCTCATCGCGCCAACCGCGTCGCAGCGCAATCGTTAGGTCGGCACGGCCGCCCCGCAGCCAACCGTCCTGGTCGGCTACGTGGCGATCGCCGTGGTGGTTACTGCGTCCCGGTGTCAGGCGATCTCGAGCATGTTCTCGACCTTCACCGCGCCCGGCGCCGCCCAGGCGGTACGCTCGGCGACCATCCGGTCGTGCGGCGAATCGACCGAGCCGGTGAGCCGCACGGTGCCGCCGTCGACCGACACCTTGATCGTGTCGCCGTCGAAGAACCACGAGCGGTGTAGCGCAGTGCGGATGTCATTGCTGACATCGGTCACGTCGACGCGAGGTTTCAGCGTGACGTGGTTGACCACGCCGACGACACCCGCAAGCGGCCGTACCGCCGCCTCGGCTGCATCCTTCTGGAAATGCCAGCGCACTTCGCCGCGCAGGCTGACCCAGCCGTCCTCGACCTGCGCCTTGATGCTGTCGTGCGGCACCGTCGTATCCCAGGAGAGCCGCTCGACGATCGCGCTGGCGATCGCCTCGTCCCCGCGCTTGAAGCGGTCCTCCAACTGTACCTCGATCTCCTCCGCGACCGCCTTCACGCCATCGACCCGCGCCGCGGCACGTTCGGCGGCATATTTCGCGGCATAGCTGCCCGCGTGGCCGCTCAGCGTGACGACGCCGTTGTTCGCAGTGACACCGATATGCCCGGCAGGGACGCTCGGATCCCAGTTGAGTTCGGCGAGCACGGCTTTCTGCAATCTTGCGTCGTGGGACATGACACTCTCCTGGAGACAGCGCGGAGAGGCCCGAGCCGATGACGCAACCCTATCGACGTAGCCGATCGGGGACAGCGTCGGGAACTACGCAGCCCGCACGCTTATGCGTAATTCCCGATCCTTTCCCACTCCCGCCCAAACGTCGACAGTCCGGCGAAAGAGGGAGACCGCGCATGACCTATTCGACCCTGATGGTGCATCTCGACGGCGGCCGTCCCAACGCGGCGTTGCTCGACGTCACGGCCACGCTCGCCGACCAGTATGATGCCGCGGTGATCGGCATCGCCGCGTGCCAGCCGGTGCAGATCGGCACGTGCGATGGCTATCTCGGTGGCGAATATGCGGTGATCGAGCGCGATATCGTCGCCGACGAACTCGCCCGCGCCAAGACCGAGTTCCACGCGCACGAACGGCTCGCGAAGCACGTGCTCGAATGGCGCTCGATCCCGACGCTCGCCAACCTCGCGCACGTCGTCGCGGAGAATGCGCGCGCCGCCGATCTCGTCATCACCAGCGCAGGGCCGGGCTTTGCCGACCTCGCGACACATGCCGACACCGGCGATCTCATCCTGCGCGCAGGCCGCCCTGTGCTGGTCATACCCGACGGCGCCGCCACCGCGACCTTCTCGACCGTCATGGTCGCGTGGACCGATACGCGCGAATGCCGCCGCGCGATCGGCGATGCGCTGCCCATGCTTCGAGCCGCGGACCGGGTCGTGATCGTCGAAGTCACGATCGACGCGATCGACGCGCGGAAGCCGATCGACGATGTTGCCGCCTGGCTCGCGCGCCACGACGTCGACGCGGACAAGATCGTCGCGCGGATGAAGGGCACCAGCATCGACACGCTCGCGGGGATCGCGAACGACGTCGAGGCCGACCTCGTCGTCGCGGGCGCCTATGGCCATAGCCGGATCCGCGAATGGGCGTTCGGCGGCATCACCCGCGACCTGTTGCTGCGCGACCGGCGTTGCACCTTGTTGTCGCACTGAACCGCGACGAGCGTCGCCATCAGCAAGTATCCCGACCCTGTTGCCGATGCGAACCGAAGACTATTCGTTGGCTCCACGATCCTGTCTGCGATCACGCTTATCGAAGGACTGTTAGCGTATAGCGAGTCTTTGTACTAACATGCGTCATGTTTCGAATGAGGGCGTCGTATTCTTGCCCCCTTCCGGATCGGATCAGTGTGTCGAACAAGGCCCGTGTCTCAATGACTTGCCTCTGCGTTCCCCGAGCCACCGCACCGCCCGCATGATCGCGTCGCAGTCGTCGCACGATACCGAGCGCCAGGCGGTAGCGCGCGGCGATGCGGCGCTGGCGGAAGAACTGGGGCTGCTGATCGACGGCGCGACGACCTATGCGATCTACATGCTCGATCCCCAGGGCCGCGTGACGATCTGGAACCGCGGCGCCGAGCGGATCAAGGGCTGGGCCGAAGCGGAAATCATCGGCCGCGATTTCGCGATCTTCTATCCCGCCGACGACATCGCGGCGGGTAAGCCCGAAGCCGACCTCGCCCGCGCGCACTGCGATGGCCGGATCGAGGAGGAGAGCTGGCGAGTCCGCAAGGACGGGTCCGAATTCCTTGCGCACGTGACGATCACCGCGCTGCACGACGACGCCGGCGCGCTGCGCGGGTTCGGCAAGGTGATCCGCGACATTACCCACGAAAAGGCTGCCGAAGCCGCGATCGTGCGCCGCGAACACCATCTCCGCTCGATCCTCAATACCGTGCCGGACGCGATGATCGTGATGAACGAGAACGGCATCGTCGCCTCGTTCAGCGCGGCGGCCGAACTCGTCTTCGACTATGCGGCGAGCGAGGTGATCGGCCAGAACGTCGCGATGCTGATGCCGTCGGTGGAGGCACGCGATCACGACGCGCACCTGCGCAAATACCGCTACACCGGCGAGCGCCACGTGATCGGCAACGTCCGGCTCGAACGCGCGATGCGAAAAGGGGGCGAGACGTTTCCGATCGAACTTGCCGTCGGCGAAGCCTCGATCGCGGGCGAACGGATCTTCACCGGCTTCATCCGCGATCTCACCAACCGCCATGCGACCGAACGCCGCGTGCAGGAACTCCAGTCCGAACTCGTCCACGTCTCCCGCGTCAGCGCGATGGGCACGATGGCCTCGACGCTGGCGCACGAGATCAACCAACCGCTGACCGCGATCGCCAATTACCTCGAGGCGACACGCGCGATGATCGACGGCAGCGCAGACCCTCTCCTGGCCGATATCGCCGAGGCGCTCGACCTCGCAGCGGCGCAGTCACTGAGGGCGGGCACGATCGTCCGCCGGCTGCGCGCGTTCGTCGATGGCGGCGATACCGGGTTCCGCGACGAACGTCTCGACCTGCTCGTCGAGGAGGCGACCAGCCTCGGCCTACTCGGCGCGCACGAGGCAGGGATCACCGTCGTCAGTAGCGCATCGCCCGGCGCGATCATGGTCCGCGTCGATCGCATCCAGATCCAGCAAGTACTGGTAAACCTCATCCGCAACGCGATCCATTCGATGGCCTCGTCGCCGATCAAGACGTTGTCGATCGCCACCGCGCCCGAGCGCGAGGGGTGTATGCAGGTCATCGTCGCCGACACCGGCTCCGGCATCGACACCGAAGTCCGCGCGCGCCTGTTCGAGGCATTCGCGACGACCAAGGAGGACGGCATGGGGCTCGGCCTGTCGATCTGCCGGACGATCGTCGAGGCGCATGGCGGGCGCATCTGGGCGGACGGCGTCGCCACGGGCGGCACCGCGTTCCATTTCACCGTGCAGCTCGCGGCCTTCCAGGAAAGCGACACCGATGACTGACCCACTCCGCACGGTCCATATCGTCGACGACGACGAGGCGATCCGCCAGTCGGTGAGCTTCCTGTTGCGCAAGGCGGGTTATGCGGTCGAGACCTATCCCTCAGGCACGCATTTCCTGAAGTCGGTGACGCGCGAGACGCGTGGCTGCTTGCTGCTCGACGTCCGTATGCCCGATCTCGACGGGCTGGAGGTTCAGGCACGCCTGGCCCGGAGCGGCAATACCCTACCGGTGATCATGCTAACCGGCCACGGCGACGTCACGCTCGCGGTCCGCGCGATCAAGGCCGGCGCGATCGAATTCCTGGAAAAGCCGTTCGAGCGCAACGTCTTGCTTGCTGCGATCGAGACAGCACTGGCGCACGCGGCGCGCTCCGGCCGTGACCATTTCGCCGCCGCCGACGCGCTCGTCCGGCTCGCCGTGCTCACGCCGCGCGAACGCGACGTGCTCGACGGCATGGTGCTGGGTCGCCCCAACAAGCTGATCGCCTACGACCTCGACATCGCTACCCGCACCGTCGAAGTCCACCGCTCGAACCTGATGGAAAAGCTTGCCGCCCGCAGTTTGTCGGACGTCCTCCGCATCGCATTTTCGGCCGGACTGGGTGAACCCGCCGAACCGGCCTGAGCGCCGCCCCGCCCCCCTCGCTTTCTACGTACAGACGGGACGATGTGCGCGTGTCATCGATGAGCGAGAAGGACCGCCCGATGACCGACCACTCTACCCTATCGCATGCCGGCATCGGCGTTTCGCTGGTCGATGGCGACCCCACGATCCGCCGCGCGCGCCAGATCATGCTGCTGTCCGAACGCTATGACGTGCGCTCCTACGCCACCGGCGCGGCGCTGCTCGCCGATCCCCGCTCCCGCGACGTGTCGTGCATCGTCGTCGATATCGACGGGATCGGCGGCAGTGGCTTGGATACGCTCGACGCGATGCGTGCGTCCGGCTGGCGGGGGAAAGCCATTCTGCTCGACGGTGGCATGCCGCACGCGACGCTGACCCACGCCGCCGAACGTCACGGCGACCGCATCCTCCACCGCACCACCGGAGACGCCCCCCTCCTCACCGCGATCGCCGCCTCGATCGACCATAGCTGGTCCAGCTGGAACGCCGAGGGTTGATTGAAACGAATGGTTGGCGGGGGCGCCCCCATGGCTCCCCCGTAGGCCGCCCCCGGTTGCTACATGCCTAGCAGGCGAGCTTCAGCGTAAGGCGTGGCCGCGCCGCCGCATGCCGAAGCGTCGGCGGCGTGACCGTACGCTCGGCCCGGATCACACGCCGCGGGATCGCAACCACAGGCTCCACGACCAGGCACGGCAACGTCGCGACAAGCGCCTCGAGCCTGTCGCGATACAGCCGCGCGAGTGTCTCATGCACGACCCGCGCACAAGGCCCGGCCGCCGCATCGGCCATCGCCAGCGTCGCGTCGATGCGTCGCCGGAAATAGAGTATCTCGGTATGGATAGCGTTCATGGCGAGCTCCCCGCCGGCTCGCCTCGTTGCCGCACGATGCGGGTGTCGATGGGCTGATCCGTATCAAGACAGTAGCGCGATCGGGCGAAAGCGTCGGGACTCGGAAAGCACGTACCTCGCCAAGCTCGTCAGGCGAGCGCGGCGGCGTGGATCGCGATCTGCGCGTCCTCCTGTGAGGGGAATATCCGGATCTCGAGACCCGGAACCCAGGCGAGACCCGTACGGATCGCCTGGACGGTAGGCTCGTCGTTCTCACCGATGCCCCCCGTCAGCACGAGCAGGTCAGCACCCCCGAGCGAGACGATCATCGCCGCGATCTGCTTGCACACCGAGCGTTCGAACATGCGGATGGCGAGGTCAGCGTCGTCGGTCTCGGCAACGCGCAGAACGCGCATGTCGCCGGACAGCCCCGAGATACCCGTCATCCCGGCAGCATGATCGACCATCGTCGCCAGCACCTTGGCGTCCATCTCGGTTTCTCGCAGCAGGTACAGCAACACGCCGGGATCGATATCGCCCGTCCGGGTCGCCATCATCAAGCCGCCCGACGGGGTCAGCCCCATGCTGGTGTCGATCGATCGGCCATCGCGCACGGCGGTCACGCTCGCGCCGTTGCCGAGGTGCGCGATCACCAGCCGTGGGGGCATATCGCCGCCGAGTTGGCGGAGGATCGACTCGCAGGACAGGCCGTGGAAGCCGTAGCGCCGCACGCCGGTCGCCTGGTATTCGCGCGGGATCGGGAGCGTCCTTGCGATGTCGGGCATGTCCGCATGGAACGCGGTATCGAAGCACGCGATCTGCGGCACGCCCGGATAGCGTACCTCTGCGGCCCGGATCAGCGCCAGCGATGCGGGGCCGTGCAGCGGCGCGAACGCGCACGCTACATCCAGATCCGCCATCACGGCACCGTCGATCCGGCAATGCGCGTCGCGGTGCGGGCCGCCGTGGACGATCCGGTGGCCGATCACCGTCGGCACCGGCCACCCCTTCAGCGCCGCCTCTATCGTGTCGAAGAAGCGCGCATGGTCGTCGCCATCATCGTCCGGCGTCTCGATCGTCCCACCAACCAGCAGGACGGGCTCCGGATCGACCGCGTACAGCCCGTATTTGAGCGACGACGACCCGCTGTTGAGTGCAAGAACTACCGCGACCATTGCCAGTCACGCACCTCCGGCAGATCGTCGCCCTGCTCGGCGATGTAGAGCTTGTGCCGCTCCATCGTCGTCCAGTACCGCGCCGTCTCGCGCGGCACGCGGTCGCGCAGCCGAGGCACCCGCTCGATCGCGTCGAGCGCCAGCCGGTACCGGTCAAGATCGTTCAGCACGACCATGTCGAACGGCGTCGTCGTCGTCCCCATCTCCTTGTAGCCACGGACGTGGATATTGGCGTGGTTCGCGCGCCGGTACGTCAGCTTGTGGATCATCGCCGGATAGCCGTGGAACGCGAAGATCACCGGCTTGTCCGCTGTGAACATCGCGTCGAACTCGCGCTCGTCGAGCCCGTGCGAATGTTCGGAGCGTGGCTGCAACACCATCAGGTCGACCACGTTGACGACCCGGATGCGGATATCGGGCACGTACGCACGCAGCATCGTCACCGCGGCCAACGTCTCCAGCGTCGGCACGTCGCCTGCGCACGCCATCACCACGTCGGGGTCCGCGTCGTCGCCCGCCCAGTCCCAAATCCCCGCGCCCGCGGTGCAGTGCCGCACCGCCGCGTCGATCCCGAGCCATTGCCACTCCGGCTGCTTCCCCGCGACGATCACGTTCACATAGCCGCGACTGCGCAGGCAGTGATCGCCGACCGAAAGCAAACAGTTCGCATCGGGCGGAAGGTAAATCCGCGCGACGTCCGCGGTCTTGTTCGCGACATGATCGATGAACCCCGGATCCTGGTGCGACAGCCCGTTGTGATCCTGCCGCCAGACATGCGACGTCAGCAAGTAATTGAGCGACGCGATCGGCCGCCGCCACGGGATCGTCCTGGTCGTCTTCAGCCACTTGGCATGCTGGTTGACCATCGAATCGACGATGTGGACGAACGCTTCGTAGCACGAGAACAGCCCGTGCCGCCCGGTCAGCAGATACCCCTCCAGCCAGCCCTGGCACAGATGCTCGCTCAGCACCTCCATTACGCGGCCGTCGGGCCCGAGATGCTCGTCGACCGCCTCGACCTCCGCCATCCAGACTTTCCCCGAGACGTCGTACACGTCGGCCAGCCGGTTCGACGCGGTCTCGTCAGGGCCGAACAGGCGGAAGTTCACGCTGGCGAGGTTGAGCTTCATGACGTCGCGCAGATACCGCCCGAGCACGCGCGTCGCCTCAGCCCTGACCGTCCCCGGCGCGTCGACCGCCACCGCGAACTCACGGAAATCGGGCAGCGACAGCGGCACCATCAGCTCGCCGCCATTGGCGTGCGGGTTCGACCCCATCCGCCGATGCCCGGTCGGCGCTAGCGACGCATACTCCTCGAGGAACTTGCCGCTCGCGTCGAACAGCTCTTCGGGCCGGTAGCTCCGCATCCACTCCTCGAGCTGGCGCAGATGCTCCGGATCCTTGAAGTCCGCGATCGGCACCTGATGCGCGCGCCACGTACCCTCGACCGGCTTGCCATCGACGAACTTCGGTCCGGTCCAGCCCTTCGGCGTGCGGAACACGATCATCGGCCAGCGCGGCCGCCCGGGCGTCGCGCCCTCGACACGCGCCGCCGCCTGGATCGCCTGAATCCGCGCCAGCGCCTTGTCGAGCGCGGCGGCGAGCTGCTGGTGGACCGCAGCCGGATCGCTGCCGCCGACATAATAGGGCTCATGCCCATAGCCGCGCAGCAACGCATCGAGCTCATGCCCGTCGATCCGCGCGAGGATCGTCGGGTTGGCGATCTTGAAGCCGTTCAGGTGCAGGATCGGCAGCACCGCGCCGTCACGCGCAGGGTTGAGGAACTTGTTCGAATGCCAGCTCGCCGCCAGCGCGCCCGTCTCCGCCTCGCCGTCACCGATTACGCACGCGACGATCAGGTCCGGGTTGTCGAACGCAGCGCCATAGGCATGCGCAAGCGAGTACCCGAGCTCGCCGCCCTCATGGATCGATCCCGGCGTCTCGGGCGCGACATGGCTCGGGATGCCACCCGGCCACGAGAATTGTCGAAACAGCCGGTGCATGCCCGACCGGCTCCGCTCGATCGCCGGATAACGCTCGGTGTACGAGCCCTCGAGATACGTGTTGGCCACCAGCCCCGGCCCACCATGCCCCGGCCCGATGATGTTGATCATGTCGAGGTCATGCTCGACGATCAGGCGGTTGAGATGGACGTACAGGAAGTTCAGCCCGGGCGTCGTCCCCCAATGCCCGAGCAGCCGCGGCTTCACGTCCGCGATCGTCAGCAGCCGATCGAGCAGCGCATTGTCGCGCAGGTAGATCTGACCGACCGACAGATAGTTCGCGGCACGCCAATACGCGTCCATCCGGCGCAGCATGTCGGGGGACAGAGGGTGCGTCTTCGCAGGCGCCAGCGTTGCAGAATCGGCCATCTTCAGCTCCCGAAATCGAGGACGACGCGCGATGCGACCTGCCCGCGCTGGAGCCTGTCGAAGATGTCGTTGATCGCAGACAATGGTTGCACTTCGATGTCGGCCTTCACCTTGCCGTCGGCCGCGAACGCGAGCGCCTCGGCCATGTCCTTGCGTGTCCCGACGAACGATCCGCGCACCGTGATGCACTGCGCCACCACGTCGAACAGCGGCATCGGAAAGTCGCCCGGTGGCAGGCCGACGAGCACGCACGTCCCCTTGCGTCGCGTCATCGCCACGCCCTGATTGAACGCGGTCAACGAAGGCGCGGTGATCAACACGCCGTGCGCGCCGCCCCCGGTCCCGTCCTTCAGCGCCGCGATCGCGTCGGGCTTGCGCGCGTCGATCAACAGTTCCGCACCCAGCGCCCTGGCATGCGCGAGCTTGCCTTCGTCGACATCGACGGCAGCCACGCGCAACCCCATCGCCTTGGCGTACTGCACCGCCAGATGCCCCAGACCGCCGACGCCCGAGATCGCAATCCACTCGCCCGGTTTCGCGCCCGTTTCCCTGATACCCTTGTACGTCGTGATGCCCGCGCAGATGATCGGCGCCGCCTCGACCGCGGACAGGCCGGCGGGAATATGCGCAACGTAGTTCGGGTCGGCGAGGATGTATTCCGCAAACCCGCCATTGCGCGTGTAGCCGCCGAACTCCGCCTCGGCGCACACCGTCTCCCACGCGGACAAGCAGTATTCACAATGTCCGCAGGCGGAATAGAGCCACGGCACGCCGACCCGGTCACCCAGCTTGACGATCGTTACGCCCACGCCGACTTCGACGACGATGCCGATCCCCTCATGCCCCGGAATGAAGGGGGGTGACGGCTTGACCGGCCAGTCGCCATGCGCGGCGTGCAGGTCGGTATGGCACACCCCGCATGCCTCGGTCTTGACGACGATCTGTCCCGGTCCTGCTACCGGCACCGGCCATTCACGCAGGATCAACGGTTTGCCGAACGCCTCGACGACGGCGGCTTGCATCATACGGGTCATGAAACTTCCTTGAAGATGCGGATGGATCAGCCTGCCATCCGAGCGACGAGCGCGGGATCGGCCAGCAAGGCTTCGTCCCCGAATGCGATCTGCGCGCAGGTCCGCTGCGCCTGGGCCGCGACGTCACGGAGATACTGGTCGGCGAACTGCTTGCGGAGATCCTGCGTGATATGCGCGAAACGGCGATGCTCCTGCGATCGCATCCCGAAGGCGTGGACGATATACTGGTCGAACACGCTGTTCAGCCCTTGCCCCTGGCCCTGTTCGTCGAGCCAGATCTTGCTCGCCGCCGACGTCGAGAAGCTGACAAGCCGCTTGCCGCCGAGCAGGTCGGTCTGCACCCTGCTCTGCAGCGTCTCGGGCTGGACGCCCGCGCCGAATACGCGCTCGACATAGCCCTTCAGCATCGCCGGCGGCGTCCCGAACCAGATCGGGTAGACCAGCACGAATACGTCGCAGCCTGCGATCGCGTCGACCTCGGCCAGCACATCCGCGCCATAGACCGCGGGGACGTTGGTCGGCCGCTCCGCCGCCTTCAGCACCGGATCGAACCCCATCGCATACAGGTCGCGGAAGACGACCTCCTGCCCCGCCCCGCGGACCGCATCGCAATACGCCGCCGCGATCGCGTGATTGAAGCTCGCCGGACCGGGATGACACAGGATTACCGCATGACGTCCTCTTGCCGGATCTCGCTTGCCAACGACCATCGTTCATCCCCGCCAAAGCTTTACGATCCTTGCCGAGCCTCGACGAAGCGCGGCATCACGATACAAAGGATCAAGTCGGCGGAATTTATCGGTTGGCAGTTCCCGATGTGACCCTCGGGAACTACGCAGAGCCGGAAGCTCCACGGCGCCCATCAATCCGGGTTCCGCACGGGCGCTCCCTGATGGTCGACGAACACGCGTACCTGCTCCCCTGGGCGATCCGGCCGGGGTGCGGTTACATTGGCGCGGTAACCTGCTATTCGCACCGTCGATGCGTAGGCTTCTGCCCTTCCTTGCCTGTCTGATGCTCGTGCTTACCGCATGGGTCGGCGTCGCGCATGCGGCCGAGGTCGGCGGCTGCATCGAAACCAGCCAGTACGAGGCCGCGTCGCACGCCGATGGCGACGGGGATCAGGTCGCGGCCGATGCGGACAAGGGCTATCCGCATCATCATGGCGGCTGCCACGCGCATCACATGAGTACGCCGGACTCGGACACGCTGCCTAGCGTCGAGGGGCTTGTCCGCGCGACGCTTACCGGTGTCGCTGGCGTCGCGCTCTTCGGCCGGGATGCCGACACGGCCTTGCGACCGCCCCAAGCCTGACTTGTCGATCGGGTGCGCCGTGCGCGCCCGCGTCCTCATCGTCAGGAGCATTCCATGCATCGTATCTTTGCGGCCATATTGGTCGCAGGCGTCTGCGCACCGTCGCTGCAGGCCCAGACCCGTCCGCCGACATCCACCGAGCCGATCCTGAAGCTCGCAGAGGCACTCGCCCGCGCCGGCACGTCCTCGCCCTTCCAGGATGCAGCATCGGCCGGCGTACGTGCCGCCGAAGCGCAACGCCGGGTCGCGGCGCTTCGGCCGAACCCGTCGATCGTCGCCGAAAGCGAGAACGTCGCCGGGTCCGGTATGTATCGGGGCCTGCGATCGTCCGAGACGACGGTCGGACTGGCGCTTCCGTTCGAACGCGGGGGCAAGCGACGCGCGCGGATCGCCGTCGCCGAGGCGCAGATCGGCCGTGCCGATATACAGGCGGAGATCGCGCGCGCCGACCTCCGCCTGCGGATCACGCAGGCTTACGTCACGGCGGTGGCAGCGCAGCGTCGTATCACGATCGCCCACGATCAGGTCGGCATCGCCGCAGACGTCCTCCGGGCTGCCACGATCCGCGTGCAGGCAGGCCGCGCGTCACCGCTCGAGGAACAGCGCGCCGCCCTTGCGCGCGTGGCTGCCGAGGGCATGATGGAACGCACCGAACGATCGGCCTTGGTCGCTGTGGCGAACCTCTCCCGACTTCTCCAGATACCGATCGGGGCACTCGACACCATTTGGTTCCAGCAGGTGGATGCGCCCGGTCCGATCCGGCAATCCGGTTCGACCGGCATGCTTCTCGTCGCGGCCGCACGCGCGGATCTCGACACCGCCACCGCGCAGGTGCGCCTCGCGCGTAGCCAGCGCGTGCCGGACGTGACGCTCACCGCCAGCGCCAGGCGGCTCGAGCAGACGAACGACACCGCTGCCGTCTTTGGCGTCTCCATCCCGCTGAACGTCTTCAACGGTGGCCGATCGGCTGTCGCCGTGGCCGACGCGCAGCGCGACCAATCGGACGCGTTGCGCCGCGTGGCGCTGATCGACGCCGAACAGGACATCGCGACCACGCAGGCCGAGGCGGCAAACGCCGCGACCACGGCGCGCAACGCGACCGGGCCTGCGCTCGCCGCCGCCGTCGAGGCCGCGCGGATCGCGCGTATCGGCTACCGCGAAGGCAAGTTCGGACAGCTCGACCTGCTCGATGCCGAGCGGAGCCTTCTCGACACCAGGACGGCGGCGATCGATGCGCTTGCCAGCTATCACGATGCTCGCGCGCGCCTCGAAAGGCTGACTGCCGAAGCGCCGATTGCCAAGGATACCGACCGATGAACCGCACGATCCTGCGGGCGATCGCGCCTGCCGCCGCCGCTCTGGCCTTTGCAGGCTGTGGCCCCGCCCCCGACCCGGCGCCCGCTGCCAACGCGGTGACCAGCGAGGATGGCGAGAAGACTTCCGGCGATCCGGCGGTCGCCATCCTATCAGCACAGCAGATCGCCGATGCCGGTATCGAGGTCACGCGCCCGACCGTCGGCGGCGTCGCCGGTGCGATCGAATTGCCCGCGACGATCGAGGGTGATCCGCAGGGCGTCCAGGTCGTGGCCGCGCCGATCGGCGGCCGGTTGGTGTCGCTCACCCGCAACCTCGGCCAATCCATCGCCCGCGGCGAGACGCTGGCAATCATCGAGAGCCGTGAGGCAGCGTCGCTCAACGCCGAGGTCGAGGCGGCCGGTGCGCGGTCAGCGCTCGCCCAGTCGAACCTTCGGCGCGAACAACGGCTGTTCGCCGAGCGCGTGTCGCCCGAGCAGGACCTTGTCGCCGCCCGAACCGCCGCGACCGAGGCCGGCATCGCGCTCCGGCTCGCCCGGCAGCAACTGTCGGCTACGGGTGGCGGAGGCGGCGCGCTCAACCGCATCGCGGTACGCTCGCCGATTGCTGGCCAGGTGATCGCCCGGTCGGCCACGCTCGGACAACAGGTCGCGGCCGACGCCGAAATCTTCCGCGTCGCCAACCTCGCCAAGGTGTCGGTCACGATGTCGCTCGTTCCCGCGGACGCGGGCCGCGTAAGGCCGGGTGCACGCGTCGAAGTCACGTCCGCCGGCCGCCGCCAGGACGGCCGCGTCACCTTCGTCTCGCCGATCCTCGACGAGACGACGCGTCTCGTGCCCGTGATCGCGACGATCGACAATACGGGTAGCATCTGGCGCGTCGGCGAGAATGTCGGCGTGTCGGTGCTGCTCCCGGCGAGCGGCGACCGCAGCGTCGCCGTGCCCTCTGCCGCGGTGCAGATGATCGGCGACCGGCCACATGTCTTCGTCCGCACCGCGACCGGGTTTCGCGCGACCCCGGTGACGCTCGGCCGCACCAATGGCGGCGCAGTCACCGTGACCGCCGGCCTGACCGGCGAGGAGCGCATCGCCTCCACCAACTCGTTCACGCTCAAGGCCGAACTCGGCAAGAGTGCGGCGAAGGACGAGGACTAGACCATGCTCTCCCGTATCGTAACGCTCGCCGTCGAGAAGCGCTGGCTCGTCCTGCTGCTCACGCTCGCCGCGGCGCTCGCCGGCGTGTTCGCCATCCAGCGGCTGCCGATCGACGCGGTCCCCGACATCACCAACAACCAGGTTCAGATCAACGTGCGCGCGCCCGCGCTCTCGCCCGACCAGATCGAGAAGCAGGTCGCCTTCACCGTCGAGACCGCGCTCGCCGGCATCCCCGGCCTCGAATACACCCGGTCGCTCAGCCGCAACGGCTTCGCGCAGGTCACCGCGGTGTTCGACGAGAAGACCGATAACTACTTCGCACGGTCGCAGGTGGCGGAGCGGCTGCGGACCGCCGAGGAGGATCTGCCGGACGACGTGGTACCCGAGATGGGACCGATCGCTACCGGCCTTGGCGACATCTTCATGTGGACGGTCGAGTACCGCGAGCTCGACCAGGTCCGCCACCGCAACGGCGAGCCGGGCCTGCAGAAGGACGGCAGCTACATCACGCCGGAGGGCGACCACCTCGTCAGCGAACCCGACAAGGCAACGTATCTGCGCACGGTGCAGGACTGGATCGTCACGCCGCAGCTGAAGAGCAGCGCGGGCCTTGCCGGCGTCGACAGCCTCGGCGGCTATACCAAGCAGTATCTCGTCGTCCCCGATATCCAGCGGATGGCGTCGATGAAGATCACGCTGAACGATCTCGCGACCGCGCTCGAACGCAACAACACCAGCGCGGGTGCCGGCATCGTCGATCGTAACGGCGAAGGCCTCGCGGTCCGCGCCGATGGCCGAATCCGCAACGCCGACGAGCTTGCGCGCACCGTCGTAGCGACGCGTGAAAGCGTGCCGATTCTGCTCAGCCAGATCGCCACCGTCCGCACCGGCCAGGCGCTGCGGATGGGCTCCGCGTCGGAGAACGGCCACGAGGTCGTCGTCGGCACCGCCGTCATGCGGATCGGCGAGAACAGCCGCACCGTCTCGACCGGCGTCGGCACGCGGCTTGACGAGATCGGCCGGGCGCTTCCCGTCGATGTCGTGGTGAAGCCGGTGCTCAACCGCACCGAACTCGTCAATTCGACGATCGCGACCGTCGCCCGCAATCTCGCCGAGGGCGCGGTGCTCGTCATCGTCGTGCTGTTCGTGCTGCTCGGCAATTTCCGCGCTGCGCTGATTGCCGCGCTGGTGATCCCGATCACGATGCTGCTGACGAGCATCGGCATGCTGAAGGCCGCGGTGTCCGCGAACCTGATGAGCCTCGGCGCGCTCGATTTCGGGCTGATCGTCGACGGGGCCGTCATCATCGTCGAGAACGCGCTCCGCCGCCTGGGCGACGCGCAGCACGGTCGCAGCAAGCCATTGCCCCTTCGACAAAGGCTCGACCTGATCGCCGCATCGGCGCGCGAGATGATCCGCCCGTCGGTCTACGGCCAGGCGATCATCATCCTCGTCTACGCCCCGCTGCTCACCTTTACCGGCGTCGAGGGCAAGATGTTCGAACCGATGGCGCTGACCGTCATCATCGCGCTCGTCTTCGCGTTCGTCCTGTCGATGACGTTCGTCCCCGCAGCGATCGCGATCGCGCTCAGCCGGCGCGTCGACGAGAAAGAAAGCCGGATCATCGGCTGGCTACGTCGTCGCTACGAACCAGGCCTCGGCAAGGCGATGCGCCGCCCGAGCATCACGCTGGGCATCGCCGTCGGCGCTCTGGCGCTGGCAGGCGTCGCCTTCACCACGCTCGGCCAGGAGTTCCTGCCGCAGCTCGACGAGGGCAACATCCTCGTCCAGGCGGTCCGCATCCCCGGCACCTCCGTCGACCAGAGCCAGGCGATGCAGTTCCAGGTCGAAAAGATGCTCGCGCGCCAGCACGAGGTCCGTTTCGCCTTCTCGCGCACCGGCACGTCCGAGATCGCGAGCGATCCGATGCCGCCGAATGCCACCGACACCTTCGTCATCCTGAAGCCGAAGGCGGAATGGCCAGACCCGAGCCTCGCCAAGGAAGCGCTGGTCGCGCGCATGGAGCAGCAACTTTCCGCGCTGCCCGGCAACGCGTATGAGATCACCCAGCCGATCCAGATGCGCTTCAACGAACTGATCGCCGGCGTGCGCGGCGACATCGCGGTCAAAATCTTCGGCGACGAC
The DNA here is from genome assembly GCF_900115295.1 of Sphingomonas sp. OK281. Taxonomy (GTDB): domain Bacteria; phylum Pseudomonadota; class Alphaproteobacteria; order Sphingomonadales; family Sphingomonadaceae; genus Sphingomonas. Next base: position 1,098,528 of record NZ_FOVZ01000001.1, read on the forward strand.
TTCGGTGGCATGAATGCCGCGGCGGACCGCATCGCCGAGGTCCTGCGCAAGACCCGCGGCGCGGTCGACGTTCGCGTCGAGCAGACCGAGGGCCTGCCGATGCTCGACATCCGCCCGAACCGCATGGCGATGTCGCGGATCGGCGTCACCGCAGGCGACGTGCAGGACACCGTGGCCGCCGCGATCGGCGGACGCGAGGCCGGCATGATCTTCGAAGGCGATCGCCGTTTCCCCGTCGTGATCCGCCTGTCCGAAGCGTCGCGCTCGGACCTGACTCAAGTCGCGCAGATCCCCGTCCCGACGTCGGCAGGCGGGTTCGTGCCGCTGTCGACCGTCGCCGACATCGCGGTCGTCGATGGACCCAACCAGATCAGCCGCGAAAACGGTAAGCGCCGCGTGGTCGTCCAGGCCAACGTCCGCGACCGTGACGTCGCGGGCGTGGTCGCCGACGCGCGCGCCGCGATCGACGCGGAGGTGACGATGCCGCCCGGCACCTATGTCGAGTGGGGCGGACAGTTCGAGAACCTCGCCTCCGCACGCGACCGTCTGATGCTCGTCGTGCCGGTCTGCTTCGCGGTCATCATGCTGCTGCTCTACGGTGCGCTTGGCTCGGTCCGCGACGCGGCGATCGTGTTCACCGGCGTGCCACTCGCGCTGGTCGGCGGCGTGCTTGCGCTCGTGTTGCGCGGCATGCCGTTCTCGGTCTCCGCCGCGGTCGGCTTCATCGCGCTGTCGGGGATCGCGGTACTCAATGGTCTGGTGATGGTCTCGTCGATCCACGACCTAATGGCGCGCGGCATGGACCGGGCACGCGCTTCGCACGACGGTGCCCTTGCCCGGTTGCGGCCGGTCGCGATGACCGCGCTGGTCGCGAGCCTCGGCTTCGTGCCGATGGCGCTAGGCCACGGTGCCGGCGCCGAGGTGCAGAAGCCGCTGGCGACCGTCGTCATCGGCGGCCTCGTCTCGGCCACGCTGCTGACTTTGTTCGTACTGCCGACGCTGTACGCGCGTTTCGGGGGTTGGCGGCCGACTGCCAGCAAGGGTTGAACGCCGCCAGCACCCAACGCGTAATCACCCGGCACCGTTGTGTCCCGTTCGACGCCTGCGGGTGTCGTTGCGCCTAGTCGGAACGACCTTCGGACGGCCCCTGCGTCAGCAAGCCTATTCGAGCACCGACAAGCTGCTGTCAGGAAACAAGACCTCGACGAACCCGAACCTCGTGAAGTCGACGATGCGTTGCGGGTACAAGATGCCGTTCAGATGGTCGAACTCATGCTGGAACACCCGCGCATGGAAGCCTCGTGCCTCACGGACGAGCGGCGCACCGTCCTCCTGCGTCCCGCCATAGCGGATATGCGTCGCGCGGGGCACCCAACCCCGCATACCGGGGATGGAAAGACAGCCTTCCCAGCCGCCTTCGCTACCTTGCGACAGCGGCTCGAACCACGGATTGACGAGCGTCGTCATCGGCACCGGCGGCGCGTCCGGATAGCGTGGGTTGGTCTCGAATCCGATCACCATGATCCGCAGATCGACGCCGATCTGCGGCGCCGCAAGCCCCACGCCGCTGGCGTTGGCCATGGTCTCGTGCATGTCCGCGATGATCGCCATCACATCGGGATCGCGGAGATGGGCGACCTCCTGCGCGACCCGGTAAAGGCGCGGGTCGCCCATTTTCAAAACCGGACGGATCATGCGCGTGAGAGTCCGCAACGACCCATGCCAAACCCGCGAGAGAAGCGGTTGGCGCGGCGGGGCCGTCCTGGATCGCCACGGAGGCTCGTGCCTGCATACCCGGTCCGGCACAGCCCGCAACGCTGCAATTCCCGCACGGCATGGTCGGGCGCAAGTCCGGCATCGCTCCCCGCCTCGTGCGCGAGCAAGCGCATGAGCAAGAGAGGGAAAGGCATCACCGATACGGTCTGATACCTCGAGTATATGGACTGGTTCACGCGTCGTGCCCTTCCGGAATACCGATCGGACGATACTCTACTACTCCTCGCGAATTCGATGCGAAGAAATCATCGCAAATGCGAAAGGCCGCTTTGCCCGCTTGACGACGAGTCACGCGATCATCCGCCGCTTTCGCGCCGGATATCTTTTCTTCTTTGGAATCCCCATGCCCGAGAGGGACATTCAACCCGCCGAAACGTCCGGTCTCGAGTCGACACGTGCAAGTCGCTCGCAACCGTGTCTCTGGGAGAGCTGTCATGACCCTATGGTATCCGACGCCTATCGATCCCCAAAACGCGGTAATCGTTACGATAAAGGGAAATCCCGCCCAATCCGGGTCGGTGCCCGGGGTCGAACTCGATCTGTCTAAATTCCAGAGCGGTCGGTGGGCGCTGCAGCTCGACGCCGTCTTCTCGCGCCGCCGCCAGCCCGCCGTCATTCTCGCGCAAGGGGTCGCATGCCTTGCCGTGGCGTGGTGGGCGCAACTGTCGCCCCGAAGCTATCTGCAGTCGGTCCAGGGTGCGCTGTTCCTCTCGCCGCTCACTATCGGCTTCGGCGAGGACGCGATTGCGGCTGCGGCTCGGCAGGGTCCATCTACGCGGTTGCCCTTCCCGTCCGTCGTGGCCAGCGCATCCTATCCCTTCATCGACCGACTGCTCGCCCTGGCCGATAGCTGGGGCAGCCAGGTCGTCGAGACCGGTGGAGATCTGACGGCGCATCCCACCAACCGCCAGGCAACGCTCACCGAGGATACGGGTAGCTTGCTCGGACTTCTACCACTGCTTCAGGGTGCGTCGGTGGGTAACGGGATCAACCCGGACGGCACGATTCCGGCGACGGTCCTCACGCGGTAAGCGTCGGCGGGGCGCGAAGTACGGAGCGCGCGCCCTTCTCTGCTCGGCTCGACGTGACGTTCGGGGCTGGACGACCGACGGTTGGCCGACGCCCGCAAACGCCGTCCCTCTAGCACCCGTGGCGCTTCGCTTTACGTGACCACGGGGCGACCGCAACCCGCACCGCCGGCCGGCCCCTCGATGCACAAGCCCGCGGGCCACGTCGGACCCAGCAGATGCTGCGCCGTCGGGTAGCCGGCATTTGTGCAAAGACGATGCGCCGGCGCGAACGCGTTCGGTACGCGGCACGGCCCGCTAGTCCCCATGAACGACATACGGTGATGAGCAGGGCTCATCGCTGCATCAACGTCGCGCTAAATTGCCATTCCCCCCGGCACACCTATTTCGTGGCCCATCCCAGAACCGGAAACCGCGCTCGACGGGATCTAGTTCACGCACATCTTTGATCGACGGAAGGACGTGCCGGTATGGCCACCCTCGTTGCTGCCCCCACAGCCCTATGCGACGCCACACAGGGCGACGCTCGCAGCCCGCGCTGGGGTGCCGTATATGCGATGGCGCTATGCAGCTTCGTGCTCGTCGCATCCGAATTCCTGCCCGTCAGCCTGCTCAGCCCGATCGCCGATACGCTTCGCCTGACCGAGGGGCAGGCCGGGCAGACGATCGCGATCTCGGGCCTGTTCGCGGTCGTCACGAGTCTCAGTTTCTCGGTGCTGCTCGGGCGGGTCGACCGGCGAAATGTCGTGCTGGCCCTGATCGCCATGCTGATCGTGTCTGGGGCAATGGTCGCGTTTGCGCCGAGCTATCTCGTGTTCATGACGGGTCGCGCGCTGCTCGGTGTCGCGATCGGCGGGTTCTGGTCGATGTCGGCGGCTATCGCGATCCGGCTGGTGCCCGAGGAGTCGGTGGGCAAGGCGCTGGCGATCATCAGCGGCGGCACCGCGCTGGCGACCGCGCTCGCCGCGCCGCTCGGAAGTTTCCTCGGCAGCCTGATTGGCTGGCGCGGTGCATTCTTCTGCGTCGTGCCGGTCGCGATCGCCGCGCTCGTCTGGCAGGCAGCGGCATTACCCAAACTGCCCGTCGCCGAGCGTCAGTCGGCGCGCGCCATGCTCGGTTTGCTCCGCAGCAAGGCGGTCCTGCTCGGATTGTTCGCTATCGCCATGCTGTTCGTCGGCCAGTTCGCGCTGTTCACCTATCTGCGGCCGTTCCTCGAACAGGTCACGCACGTCAGCGTCGTCATGCTCTCGCTGATGCTGCTGATCGTCGGCACATCCGGCTTCGTCGGCACCGTCGTGATCGGTCGGTTCGTCGTCGAGCGCCTCTTCCTGACGCTATGGGTGCTGCCCGCGGCGATGGCTGTCGTCGCGGTCGGCCTCGCGCTATTCGGCGGGTCGACGATCGCGACTGCGCTCCTGCTCGCGATATGGGGCTTTGCCGGAACCGCGGCGCCGGTCGGATGGTGGACCTGGCTTGCGCGGACGCTGCCCGAAGACGCCGAAGCGGGCGGCGGCCTGATGGTCGCGGTGGTCCAGCTGGCGATCACGCTGGGCGCGACCGTCGGCGGCGTGGTGTACGATACCGCCGGCGCCGTACCCGAGTTTCTCAGCAGCGCGGCGTTACTCGGCGTGGCAGCAATCGCGGCGCTCGTCGTCGCGCGGCATGATCGCAACGCCGCCGCCGGGTGATGAACAACCCTCATCGCTCCGTTGAGCCATACCACCGACACGAAAACCGCATCGCCGCGTTGGTATGCACGGAACATACCGTGGCTTGGGCCCAAGCCTGAAATCATGTTGGCCCGGCGCGAGCCGGTCGGGAAGGAAATTGAGTTTCATGTCGGACATCTCCGAACTCGAAGTATCGCGCCGTGGGCTGCTCGCCGGTAGCGCCGCGACCGCTGTCGTCGCGGCGACTCCTGCCGCTGCCGCCCCTTCTTCCCAGACCAAGGCTGCGCCGATGATGCCCGTCAGTTTCGCGGTGAACGGCAAGCGCGAGACGCTGTCGCTCGATCCCCGCACCACCCTGCTCGACGCCCTGCGCGAGCATCTCCACCTCACCGGCACCAAGAAGGGCTGCGACCACGGCCAGTGTGGCGCGTGCACCGTGATGGTTGACGGCGTCCGGATCAATTCCTGCCTCAGCCTCGCGGTCATGCACGAAGGCGACAAGATCACGACCATCGAGGGCCTCGGTACGCCCGACAAGCTGCACCCGATGCAGGCCGCCTTCATCAAGCATGATGGCTACCAATGCGGCTATTGCACTCCCGGCCAGATCTGTTCGGCGGTCGCGGTGCTCGACGAGATCAAGCGCGGCATCCCGAGCCATGTCCAAGACGACCTGACCGCTAAGCCACGCGCGACCAACATCGAGATGCGCGAGCGGATGAGTGGCAACATCTGCCGCTGCGGTGCCTATTCCAACATCGCCGAGGCGATGGCCGACGTTGCGGGAGAGAACGTATGAGAGCCTTCACCTACGAGCGCGCCAAGGATGCAAGCGGCGCGGCACGCGCGGTCGCGGCAAACCCGGCGGCCAAGTTCATCGCAGGCGGCACCAACCTGCTCGACCTGATGAAGCTCGAGGTCGAGGTGCCGACGCATCTCGTCGACGTGCAGGATCTCGGATTCGACAAGATCGAGCCGACGAAGGAAGGCGGCCTACGCATCGGCGCGCTGGTCACCAACACCAACCTCGCCGCCGACGAACGCGTCCGCCGCGACTACGGCGTGCTGACCCGCGCGATCGTCGCTGGCGCATCGGGCCAGTTGCGCAACAAGGCGTCCACCGCAGGCAATCTGCTCCAGCGCACGCGCTGCCCCTATTTCTACGACACCAACATGGCCTGCAACAAGCGCAAGCCAGGTTCCGGGTGCGCCGCGATCGGCGGCTATTCGCGCCAGCTCGGCGTGATCGGGGTCAGCGACGCGTGCATCGCAACCTTCCCCGGCGACATGGCGGTGGCCATGCGCGTCCTCGACGCCGTGATCGAGACGGTCGACGCGACCGGCGCCCGCCGCGCGATCCCGATCGCGGACTTCCACCGGCTCTGGGGCAACCACCCCGAACAGGATACCATCCTGAAGCAGGGCGAACTCATCACCGCGGTCACCCTGCCCCGCCCGCTCGGCGGCAAGCATTTTTACGAGAAGGTGCGCGACCGCGCGTCCTACGCCTATGCGCTCGTTTCGGTCGCCGCGGTGATCCAGCCCGACGGCACCGGTCGCGTCGCGTTCGGCGGCGTCGCGCCGAAGCCGTGGCGGGTCGAAGCCGCCGACGCGCTGCTCCAGCAAGGCGCCGCCGCGGTCACCGCCCGCGCGTTCCAGGGCGCGACGCCGACCAAGGACAACGCGTTCAAGCTGCCGCTCGCCACCCGCGCGCTGGCCGCCGTCATCGCAGATGCGAAGGCCTGAAGACCATGAAATTCGAAATCCCCGCGGGCACCAACCCGATCGACCGGATGAAGGTCGTCGGCCACGCGCACGACCGCATCGATGGCCCGCTGAAGACCACCGGGCTCGCGCCCTATGCCTATGAACACCACCGCGAGATGCCCAACGCCGCGTACGGCCAGATCGTCGGGTCGGCGATCGCCAAGGGTCGCATCAATGCGATCGATCTGACTGCGGCGAAGGCGTCGCCCGGCGTGATCGCGATCGTCACCGCGCAGGACGCCGGCCCGCTCGGCAAGGGCAATTTCAATACCGTGAAGCTGCTCGGCGGTCCCGACATCGAGCATTATCACCAGGCAATCGCGATCGTCGTCGCCGAGACGTTCGAGCAGGCACGTACCGCCGCCAACCTCGTCCGCGTCGACTATGCGCGCGCCACCGGCCGCTACGACCTCGACACCGCGCTCAAGACCGCACCGTTGAAGCCCGCCGAAAAGGACGCGCCTGCCGAGGACCGCGTCGGCAAGTTCGAGCCCGCCTTCGCCGCCGCGCCGGTCAAGCTCGACGCGCATTATACGACGCCCGATCACAGCCACGCGATGATGGAGCCATTCGCCTCGATCGCGTCGTGGAACGGCGACCAGCTGACGGTGTGGACCTCGAACCAGATGATCGACTGGGGTCGCGGCGATCTGGCCAAGACGCTCGGTATCCCGAAAGAGAAGATCACTTTCCAGTCGCCCTATGTCGGCGGCGGGTTCGGCGGGAAGCTGTTCCTGCGCACCGACGCGGTGATGGCGGCGCTCGGTGCGAAGGCAGCCGGGCGGCCGGTCAAGGTGGCGCTGCCGCGGCCGTTCATCGCCAACAACACCACGCACCGCCCGGCGACGCGCCAGCGCATCCGGATCGGCGCGACCAGGGACGGCACGATCACCGCGATCGCGCATGAAAGCGGATCGGGCGACCAGCCGAACGGCTCGCCTGAAACCGCAGTAAACCAGACCAAGCTGCTCTACGCGGGCGCCAACCGCCTGACATCGATGCGGCTCGCCGTGCTCGACCTGCCCGAGGGCAATGCGATGCGCGCGCCGGGCGAGGCACCGGGGCTGATGGCGCTCGAGATCGCGATGGACGAGATGGCCGAGAAGCTCGGCATGGACCCCGTCGCCTTCCGCGTGAAGAACGACACACAGGTCGATCCCGAAAAGCCCGAGCGGCGCTTTTCCGAGCGGCAGCTCGTGCGCTGCCTCACCGATGGTGCGGCCAAGTTCGGCTGGGCCAGCCGCAACGCCAAGGCGGGCCAGGTCCGCGACGGCCGCTGGCTGGTCGGCATGGGCGTCGCATCGGCGTTCCGGAACCACATGAACATGGCGTCGGGCGCGCGCGTCCGGCTCGGCAAGGATGGCGTCGTCACGGTCGAGACCGACATGACCGACATCGGCACCGGCAGCTACACGATCATCGCACAGACCGCGGCGGAGATGATGGGCGTGCCGCTCGACACGGTCGTGGTGAAGCTCGGCAGTTCGGCCTTCCCGGTCTCGGCAGGCTCGGGCGGCCAGTTCGGCGCGGCCAACGCGACCGCCGGCGTCTATGCCGCCTGCGTCAAGTTGCGCGAGGCGGTGGCGCAGCGGCTCGGCTATAATTCGGCCGACGCGGTGTTCGCGGACGGCAAGGTCACCAGCGGCAACCGGTCCGCCGACCTGCGCCAGGCGGCATCGGCGGGCGAACTCGTCGCCGAGGACAAGATCGAGTTCGGCGATCTCGACAAGAGCTGGCAGCTGTCCACATTCGGCGCGCATTTCGTCGAGGTCGGCGTCGATGCCTATACCGGCGCGACTCGCCTGCGCCGGATGCTCGCAGTCTGCGCCGCCGGCCGGATCATCAACCCGAAATCGGCGCGCAGCCAGGTGATCGGCGCGATGACGATGGGCGTCGGCAGCGCGCTGATGGAGGATCTCGCGGTCGACAAGCGGTTCGGCTTCTTCGTCAACCACGACCTCGCCGGGTACGAGGTGCCAGTCCATGCCGACATCCCGCATCAGGACGTCGTGTTCCTCGACGAGGCCGACGACAAGGCCAATCCGATGAAGGCGAAGGGTGTCGGCGAGCTCGGACTTTGTGGCGTCGGCGCCGCGGTGGCCAACGCGGTCTACAACGCGACCGGCGTGCGCATCCGCGACTATCCGCTGACGCTCGACAAGCATCTCGACCGCCTGCCTGCGGTTGCCTGAGGCATTGCCTGCACACCCGACACTCGATCGACAGGAGTTCCCATGACCCCGAACACCACGGCGCTGCTGCTGATCGAGTATCAGAACGACTTCGTGAACGAAGGCGGCGCGCAGCACGACGCCGTCGCCGCGGTGATGCGCGACACCGACATGCTGGCGCACAGCCGTGCGGTCGTGGCGGCGGCGCGTGCGCAGGGCGTGACGATCCTGCATGCGCCGATCAACTTCGCCGAAGGCTATCCCGAGGTTCCGTCTGAGCCCTACGGGATACTCGCCGGCATCGTCGGCGCGAACGCCTTCCGCAAGGGCAGCTGGGGCGTCGAGATCGCCGCGGAGATGGCCCCGGTGGAGGGCGACATCGTCGTCGAAGGCAAGCGCGGCCTCGATTGCTTCGCCAGCACCAACCTCGATTTCATCCTGCGTCAGCGCGGCATCACCGGGCTTGCGATCGCCGGCTTCCTGACCAATTGCTGCGTCGAATCGACGATGCGCTCGGCGTATGAGCGCGGCTATCAGGTGGTGACGCTGACCGATTGTACCGCGACGCTGAGCGCGGAGGAGCAGGACGCCGCAGTCACCAAGAACTTCCCGATGTTCTCGCGGCCGATGACGCATGATGCGTTCCTCGCAAGTCTCAAGGTCACTTCGTGAAATTCGACACCCCCGCCGGCGAGACGCCGATCGACCGTCTCACCGTCGTCGGCCGCGCGCATCCGCGGGTCGAGGGCAAGCTGAAGACTACCGGCACCGCGCGCTACGCAGCCGAGCATGATGTCGGACCCGACCTTACCTATGGCTGGATCCTCGGCGCCGCGATCGCGAAGGGGCGCGTCGACCGGATCGACGCGACGCGCGCGCTGGCCGCGCCGGGCGTCCGCGCCGTCGTCACCCACGAGAATGCCGGGCCGACCGGCACCGGCGAATTCTATGTCCAGCGCGTCCTCGCCGGGCCTCTCGTCGACCATTATCACCAGGCGGTCGCCGTCGTCGTTGCCGACACGTTCGAACAGGCACGCGCCGCCGCCGCGCTGATCCGCGTCGACTATGCCCGCGCACCCGGCCGCTTCGATCTCGCCGCGCAGAAGCCCTCCGCACCGCTCGCGCCGAAGGAAGCGTTCGGCGGCCCGCCGGAAACGATTGTCGGCAATTTCGACAAGGCCTTCGCGGATGCTGCGGTAAAGGTCGACCAGAACTACACCGTCCCCGATCAGGCACACGCCATGATGGAGCCGCACGCGACGATCGCGCGCTGGGACGGCGAGCGGCTGACGTGCTGGACGTCGATTCAGCAGCTTGCTTGGGGTACCCGCGATCTCGGCCGGATTATCGGCATCCCTAAGGAGAATATCCGGCTGCTGTCGCCGTTCATCGGCGGCGGATTCGGTGGCAAGGGCACGACGCAGAGCGATCTCGCGCTGGCCGCGCTCGCCGCGCGCGTCGTGGGCCGCCCGGTCAAGCTCGTCCTGCAACGCCCGCTGATGTTCAACAACACGATCCACCGGCCCAAGACGTTCCAGCGTGTTCGGCTGGGCGCGGGCAAGGACGGGCGGCTGGTCGCGATCGGTCACGACAGCTGGTCGGGCAATCTGGCAGGCGGGCGAACCGAGGCTGCGACAATCCCGACGCGGCTGCTCTACCACGGCGAGAACCGCCTGCTTCGCCGTTACCTCGCCACGCTCGACCTTGCCGAGGGCAATGCGATGCGCGCGCCCGGCGAGGCACCCGGCATGATGGCGCTCGAAATCGCGATGGACGAACTCGCCGAGAAACTCGGCATCGACCCGGTCGCGTTGCGCATCGCCAACGATACCCAGGTCGATCCCGAAAAGCCCGGCCGTCGCTTTTCGACGCGGCCGTTCATCGCCTGCCTGCGCACCGGCGCCGACCGGTTCGGCTGGAACGCCCGCCAGTCAAAGCCCGGCAGTCGCAGCGAAGGCCGCTGGCTGATCGGCATGGGCATGGCGAGTGCGATCCGCGGCGCACCGATCTCCAAGGCAGGCGCGCGTGTCCGGCTCGAACCCGATGGCCGCATCGTCGTCGAGACCGACATGACCGACATCGGCCAAGGCAGCTACACGATCGTCGCGCAGACCGCCGCCGAGATGATGGGCGTGCCGCTCGACCGCGTGACCGCCAAGCTCGGTGATTCCACCTTCCCAGAAACGCCCGGATCGGGCGGCCAGCAAGGCGCGGCGTCGGTGACCGCAGGCGTCTATGCGGCCTGCGCGAAGCTCCGCGATCTCGTTGCGCAGAAGCTCGGCTTCAATACCGCGGATGTCGTCTTCGCGGACGGTCAGGTCCGCTCCGCCGGCGGGTCCGTGCGACTGACGGACGCAGCGCAGGACGGCGCGATCGTTGCCGAGGACGTCATGGACTATGGCGACCTCCAGGAGCGCTTTGCACAACAGACATTCGGCGCGCATTTCGCGGAGGTCGCGGTAGATCGGTATACCGGCGCCGTCCGCGTGCGGCGGATGCTGGCGGTCGTCGCGGCGGGGCGGATCATCAACCCGACGACCGCGCGCAGTCAGGTGATCGGCGGCATGACGATGGGCATCGGCGCTGCGCTGATGGAGGAGATGGCGGTCGACACGCGCTTCGGCCTGTTCGTCAACCACGACCTCGCGGGCTACGAGGTCCCCGTTCACGCCGACGTCCCGCATCTCGACGTCGCCTTCATCGACGAGGTCGACCCGACCATGTCGCCGCTGAAAGCCAAGGGCGTCGGCGAACTCGGCCTGTCGGGGGTCGCGCCCGCGATCGCCAACGCGGTCTACAACGCCACCGGGGTCCGCGTGCGCGAGTATCCGGTGACGCTCGAGAAACATATCGACGGGCTGCCTGACCTCGTCTGACACCTGAAAGGAATACGATCATGGAACTCAAACGCGCAGGGTCGCAGCCGTCGCAAAAGGGCCCCGCCGACTGGTTCACCGGCACGGTCCGCATCGATCCGCTTAACACCGCGAAGGACCCCGCCCGTCACAGCTGCGCGGCGGTAACCTTCGAACGGGGCGCGCGGACCAACTGGCATACCCACCCGCTGGGCCAGACGTTGATCGTCACCGCCGGCTGCGGTTGGACGCAGTGCGAGGGCGAGGCGATCGTCGAGATCCGCCCCGGCGACGTGATCTGGTGCCCGCCCGGCCACAAGCATTGGCACGGCGCCACGTCGACCACGGCGATGACGCATATCGCGATCCAGGAGGCGCTGGACGGCAGCCCGGTCGACTGGCTGGAGCCGGTGACCGATGCGCAGTATCTGGGGTCGGCCGCATAGGGCTCAGGGGATATCCAGCAGGACATGGTCACGAGCCGATCCGACTTCGCCGACTTCAGCTATTTCCTGGCGATCGCGAAGCACCGCAGCTTCCGCGTCGCCGGGCTGGAGCTCGGCGTCAGCGCGTCGGCGCTGAGCCATGCGCTCAAGGGGTTGGAGGGCCGGCTCGGCGTCCGGTTGCTCAACCGGACCAATCGCAGCGTGACGCTGACCGCCGCAGGCGAGGAACTGCGCGATGCGATCACGCAGCCCTTCTCGGCGATCGACCAGGCGGTCGAGGATCTCAACCGCTACCGCGATGCGCCGACCGGTCGCATCCGGCTGAACGTGGTCGTCGATGCGGCGACGCTGCTGCTTAGCCGCGTGGTGCCCGAATTCATCGATCGCTATCCGGACATCGACCTCGACATCGTCGCCACCGACCGCATGGTCGATATCGTCGGCGGTGGGTTCGACGCGGGCATCCGCCACGGCGGCACCGTTCCCGAGGACATGGTGGCGCAGCGTATCTCGGGCGATATCTGCTGGGTCGTCGCCGGCTCGCCCGCCTATCTCGACAGATTCGGCGAACCCCGGCACCCCGACGACCTCCAGCAGCACCGTTGCCTCGGTGTCCGGCTGGGCGACGACCGGATCTACCGATGGGATTTCGAAGGACCCGACGGCGAATTCGCGGTCAGCGTACCCAGCAAGATCTACGTCAACGAAGGTCGCGCGATGCTGGGGCTGGCACTTGGCGGCGCCGGCCTGATGTACGGTCCCGAACCGTTGTTCGCGCCCTATTGCGCGCGCGGCGAACTGCGCACCGTGCTGCGCGACTGGGCGACGACGGAGCCCGGCTACCACGTCTATTACTCGAGCCGCCGACAGGTCCCCGCCGGTCTCCGCCTGCTCATCGACCTCATTCGGGAACTGCGCCCCCTGGGGCTGTGACCAAAACAGAGCAGACGCATCCGCCTGCCCTCACCCCATCATCCGATCGCGCAGGTTGAACAGGATCACGAGTGTTCCCGAGACCATCAGCGCAATGATCAGCGTGGAGAACAGGATCAATTGCAGGTCGTGCCGCGACGAGCGCTTGAGGCTGATATGGAGGAAACAGCGGAACTGCACCGCCATCTGGACGAGCCCCAGCGCCAGCACGGTGCCGAAGATCTCGCGCGCGCCGAATGACGGCCAACGGACCATCGCGAAGGCCGCCACGGTCAGCACGAGCGACAGGCCGTAGCCGACCGCATAGGTGCGCAGTTCGCGGGTCCGGTCGCTCATCCGATATTCCCTTGCAGATAGACGACCGAGAAGATCGCGATCCAGACGATGTCGAGCAGATGCCAGAACAACCCTAGCCGCAACAAGTTGATCCTAACCCACGCGTCGAGGCCGTACGCGCAGACCTGGACGACCATCACGATCAGCCAGAAGCACGCGACCGCGACGTGCAGCCCGTGCAGCCCGACCAGCGCGAAGAACGACGACAGGAAGCCGCTGCGCATCGGATAGGCGCCGTGCGCGAACATCGTCGCGAAGTCGTTCGCTTCGAGCGCAAGGAAGACGAGCCCCAATCCCAGCGTCGCGCCGAGCCAGCCGAACAACACGCGGCGCGGTTCGTCGTACTTCATCGCGATCGTCGCGCGGCCGAACGTCGCGCTGCTCGTCAGCAGCAACAGCGTCTCGACGAACGCGGGCAGCAACTTGAACTCGGAGGCGGGCGTCGGGCCGCCGACGGTGCTGGCGAGCATCGTGCCGTAGGTCGCGAACAGCAGCGCGAAGATCACCGCGTCGCTCATCAGGAATATCCAGAAGCCGAAGATCGCGTTCTCCGCCTGGTCCTGCGTCAGGGCACCGGTGTCGCCGAGGTTGAGGCCGGCATGCGCCAGCTCGGGTTCGCTCATGCCACGATCTCCGCAAGGCCACGATTGACTGCCGCGGTCTCTAGCTGGCGCGGGATCGCGGGCGTGGCCCGGACGCGCGTGAGCCAGGCCTCGTGCTCGCGCGCGACTTCGGCGGCGGGAATGGTGCGATGCTGGTCGCGACCGAAGCTGCGCAGCACGACCGCCGCGACGATCACCTGGAGCGCCACGATGGTCAGCCCCCATATCTCCCAGATCAGCCCGAACGCGGCGACCGCCGCGGCAAGCCCGATCACGACGCTGGTCGCGCTGCCCCGCGGCACGACTATGTCCTCGTAGGCTGGCGGCGAGGCGTAGGGATCGGGTTGCCCCTCGTCATGCTTGTGATCGTAGAACGGGTTGCGCCCGTCGATCAGCGGCAGCACCGCGAAATTATACTCGGGCGGCGGTGCGCTGACCGCCCATTCGAGCCCGCGGCCATCCCAAGGGTCGCCCGCCTCCACCTGCGTCTTGGCACGGTCGCGTATGCTCACCCACAACTGGATGCCGAGCGACGTCAGTGCCGCCAGCAGGACGAACGCACCGACGCCAGCGACGTACAGCCACGGCCGGAACGACGGTTCGAAGATCGCCTGCGTCCGCCGCGCCATCCCGCTCGCGCCGAGCACGTAGAGCGGGAAGAAGGCGAGGTAGAACCCGACCACCCAGCAGGTAAACGCAATCCGCCCCCAGCGCTCGTCGAGGCGGAACCCGAACGCCTTGGGGAACCAGTAATGATAGCCCGCCAGCATCCCGTAGAGCAGGCCCGGGATCAGCATGTTGTGGAAATGCGCAACCAGAAACAGCGTGTTGTGGACGAGGTAATCGAGCGGCGGCATCGCCAGGATGATGCCGGTAAAGCCGCCCAGCACGAACGTCATCATGAACGCGAGCGCGTAGAGCATCGGCACGGTGAAGCGCACTTCGCCGCGAAACATCGTCCAGATCCAGTCGTAGATCTTCACGCCGGTCGGCACGCCGATCGTCATCGTCGCGATCCCGAACGCCGCGTTGACGTTGGCCGACTGCCCCATCGTGAAGAAATGATGGACCCACACGGTGAAGCTCAGCACCGCGATCGCCATCGTCGCAATTACCAGCGAGGCGTAGCCGTAGAGGTCCTTGGTCGAGAAGGTCGACACGACCTCCGAATACACGCCGAACGCGGGCAGGATCAGGATGTAGACCTCGGGATGACCGAACAGCCAGAACATGTTGGCATAGTTCATCATGTTGCCGCCAAGGTCGTTGGTGAAGAAATGGAACCCCAGATAGCGGTCGAGCGCGAGCAACAGCGTGGCGACGGTCAACGGCGGCATCGCGAAGATCATCAGGATCGATGTGCACAGGCTGGTCCATGCGAACATCTGCATCCGCATGAACCGCATGCCGGGCGCGCGCAGCTTGTAGACGGTGCAGGCGATGTTGATCCCCGCCATCGTCGAGCCGATCGACCCCAATGTCACCGCCCAGATCCAGTAGTCGACACCGACGCCGGGGCTGAATGCGCGCTCGGTATAGGGCGGGTAGCCGCTCCATCCGCCGGTCGAGAACTCGCCGACCACAAGGCTTGCCATCATCAGGCCGGCAGCGCCGATCGTCAGCCACAGCGCGATCGAATTGGCCCAGGGAAACGCCATGTCGCGCGCGCCGATCTGGAGCGGCAGGACATAGTTGATCATCCCCGTCAGGAACGGCATCGCCATGAAGAAGATCATGATCGAGCCGTGCGTCGAGAATAGCTGGCCGAAATGATCGGGCGACAGGAAGCCGGGGTTCTCGATCGCGACCGCCTGTTGCATCCGCATCAGCACCGCCTCGACCAGCGCGCGCGACAGCATCACGAACGCGACGACGATATACGTGATGCCGATCTTCTTGTGGTCGAGGCTGGTGAGCCACTCGGTCCACAGATAGCGCCACTTGCCATAGCGCGTCAGCAGCGCCGCGACGACGACCGCGCCGACCACCACCAGCGCCCCCGCGAACGCGCCGATGATCTCGCTGATCGTCGGGTTCTCCCATGCGCGCACGAACGGCAAATCCTGCCAGCCGAACCGGCCGAGCACCGCTGGCCAGAGGGGAACGGAAACGGTCATCGAACGGCTTTCGGAGAAGAATGGGTCATGCCGCCGGTCGCGGCGACGACATGGTCGAAAAGGTGTGGCGTGACATGCGCGAACTCGACGGGGTGCGTGATGATCGACCGCGCGGACAGCCGTCGCCAAGTTTGTGCGTCGAGCGTGCGCTTGCCGCTTCGTGCAGCCGCCGCCCAGCGGTCATAGTCGGCTGGCGACACCGCAACGACGTCGAACTTCTGATGCTGGAAGCCGGCGCCGTTATACTGCGTGTTCTCGCCGCGGAACCGTCCCGGCCGGTGCGCCTGGATGTTCAGATCGGTCGTCATGCCGCCCATCGCATAGATCTGCCCGGCGAGCTGCGGGATCAGCATCGACTGCATCACCGTGCCGCTGGTCAGCTTGATATGCACCGGGCGTCCGGCGGGAATGGTCAGACGATCGACTGCCGCGAAGCCGAGATCGGGATAGATGAACACCCATTTCCAATCGAGCGCGATCGCCTGCACCTCGACCGGCGCCGCACCTGGCAACCGCCGATACGGATCGTCGATCTGCGTCCAGTGCCACAGCAGCACGGCGAGCCCGATCACAATTCCGGCAGGCGGAATCCAGATGAGTCCCTCGACGCACCACGAGAAATTCCACTTCGGCCGGTACGCATCGCTGCGGTTCGACAGCCGGTAATGCCACGCGAACAGCGGCGTCAGTAGCAGCACCGGCCCCGCGACGAACAGCAGCACGATGGAGACGGTGACGAACAAGTCGCGTTCATGCCCGGCCACCGGCCCTTGCGGATTGAGGAACCCGTGCGACAACGCCGTGCAACCGCCCAGACCGACAAGAGTCGCGACTAGCGATAGACGCGATATCACTCGCTTGACCCGTCCGACCACGTATCCCCCTAATTATCCCGTCCGCCATACTAAGCGGCGAGCGCGCTGACGTCTTTAACTTACAGACGGTCCGCCACTGCCGATCGACAATGGCGGACCGTCTTTAACGCTGACCAAATGAGGAGCCCGCGCGACCGGCCCCACACCCATCACGTTCGGGGCAGGGCATAAGCCAGCGTATAATCCCCATACCGCGTCCCGAGCGCACCATGCCCGCCCGCAGTGATCACGACATATTGCCGCCCGTCGGCACCTCGGTACGTCATCGGCGTGGCCTGCGCCCCCGCCGGAAGCCGTGCCTTCCAGACGACCTTGCCAGTGTTCAGGTCGAACGCGCGCAGATACTGGTCGGTGGTGGCCGCGATGAACGCTAGCCCACCCGCGGTGACGATCGATCCGCCGAGGTTCGGCACGCCGGTCTTGATCGGTACGCCCAGATGCGACCCGAACAAGCCGGTATCGCGCGCCGTGCCGAGCACCTCGCGCCACAGGATCTTCTTCGTTTTCAGATCGACCGCGGTCAGATGCCCCCAGGGAGGCGCGTTGCACGGTGCGCCGAAGATACCGATCCACGCCTGCACCACCGCGACGTACGGCGTGTTGTACTGCGTCTGCAACTGCGCCTGACGCGCGTTCTCGCCGCCCTGCTTCTGCGCCATCAACGGCCCGACGCGCGGGTCGTCGCGGCGCATCAGCCACAGCTTGAACGGCATCTCCATCGTGTTGACTGTCATGATCCCGCGCACCGGATCGACTGCCGCGCCGCCCCAGTCGGTCACGCCGTCGAACGCTGGGTGGCCGATGATCGGCGTCAGGCCGATCGGCTGGTAGATCCCAGCGCCCTGCGAGCGGCGGATGTCGATCCGGCACAGCAACTGGTCGATCGGCGTCGCGCCCCACGTCGCCTTTTCGCTCGGCGCGGGCGGGGTGAACGACGGCATGCCGACCGAGAAAGGCTGCGTCGGCGATACCGTGACGCCGGGCGTCGCACCGGCGGTCCGCACGTGTCGCTCGGCAACTGCGGCGATCGGCGCGCCCGTCAGCCGGTTGAGGAAATAGACCTGGCCCATCTTGGTCGTCTGGAGCAGCGCGGGGATCGTCCGCCCGTCGGGCGCGCGGTAGTCGAACAGCGACGGCCCGATCGGCAGGTCCATGTCCCACATGTCGTGGTGAACCAGCTGCCGGCTCCAGCGCAGCTTGCCCGTCGCAACGTCGAGCGCGACGATCGAGCTGCCGAACCGGTCGTCGAACGGCCGGCGATAGCCGATCCAGTAATCCGGCGAGGCATTGCCCGTGCCAAGGTACACAAGGCCGTTCGCGGCATCGGCGGTGATCGCGCCCCAGACGTTGGGCGTGCCACGCGTATAGACCTGACCTGCGGGCAGCGGCGCGATCGCGTCCTGCGACCGGCCGACGTCCCACGCCCATACCGGCTTCCCCGATACCGGATCATACGCCCGCACCACGCCGCTCGGGATGTTGCGGTTGACGTTGTCGGTGATCCGCTCGCCGATGATCAACCGCCCGTTGACGACCATCGGCGGCGACGTCCCGATCTGGTCCGATGCGTTCGACACGCCCATGTTCGCACGCAGGTCGATGCTGCCGTTCTCGCCGAAGCTCCGGCATACCCGCCCGGTCTCGGCATCGAGCGCTACGAGCCGCGCATTGAAGGTCGGCGCGAAAATGCGGTGCGGGCACGGCGTCCCGGCGGGTGCGTCGAAATACGCCACCCCGCGGCAGACGAGATAGTTGTTGCCCTGCACGTTCGCCGACTCGTGCCAGCTCCACCGGGTGCGGCCCGTGGTCGCATCGATCGCTTGCACGAACGAATGCGGCGTGCAGGTGTAGAGGGTATTGCCGATGTGGATCGGCGTCGCCTCGGAATGATATTCGCGCTTGTGCTCGGTGGTCTCTGCCGCGACCGGCAGATCGCCGGTTCGCTGCGTCCAGGCCAGAGTGAGCCGCGCGACATTGGCCGGCGTGATGTCCGCGATCGACGAATAACGCCGGCCCGACGCCGTGCCGCCATAGTCCTTCCAATCGCCGTCGGCCTCGCCCGTCGCTGCCTGCGTGGGGCCAGCCGGCAGGGTGTCGATCGGACCTTGCGCATCGACATCACGTCCGCGCAACGCAAGCAGACCGACGAATACGACTGCAACACCAGCCGCTACGGCAGGCGTGGCGCGTGAAAAGCCAGACGAGCGAGACGCTCCCGTTCGGCGTCGCCATCCCAAGAGCAGGACCAACACGAGGAGAACGGTCGGCGCCACGACGCGTGGAACGAGCTGCAATCCGTCGAAGCCGACTTCCCAGACCGCCCACACCAACGTAGCGATCCAGATACCTACGAACAGCCACCGACCACGCGCATCGTCCCGACCGACGAGGGCGCCGCTCGCGATCATCGCAAGGCCCGCGATAAGGTAATAAGGAGAACCGTGAAGCAACAACAGGACAGTGCCGGCGACTGCGAAAAAACCGCCGAGCACCGCGATGATCCAGCCAAGGGCGCGCGCCAGATTACGTCTCATCGCTGTCGGCTCCACCTATGTCTCCCGGATTAACGTACGATAAGCGACCAGGCTGCTTGATGACGAAGATTTCATCATCGCCGCAGCCCGACGCAGGGCCGGTTCGCCACGGCGGTATAGAGCGCCGCCTCCAGGCATCGTCGCGCCAGCCAGTCCATTCCTCTCGCCCTACGCGTAGAGTCTTGCCACGATCGTTTGTCATGATGTAATGATATCTCATTGCATCATGATATTAGGCAACTCGATGATCCAGACTGTGAAGCCGCTTTTACCCGTAACGGTCATTTCCGGATTCCTCGGTGCCGGCAAGACCACGCTCCTCAATCATATTCTCGCCAACCGCGAAGGGCGGCGAGTGGCGGTGATCGTCAACGACATGTCGGAGGTCAACATCGATGCGGACCTAGTGCGCAGCGGCGATACCGCCCTGTCGCGCGGCGAGGACACGCTGGTCGAGATGACCAATGGCTGCATCTGCTGCACGCTGCGCGAGGACCTGCTCGTCGAGGTGCGTGCGCTGGCCGAGGCCGGGCGGTTCGACTGCCTCGTCATCGAGAGTACCGGCATCTCCGAGCCCCTTCCCGTCGCCGCGACCTTCTCGTTCGAGGACGAGCAGGGGGAAAGCCTGTCGGATGTCGCGCGGCTCGACACGATGGTGACCGTGGTCGATGCGGCCAACCTGTTACGCGACTATGCGAGCACCGACTTTCTCGCCGATCGCGGCGCGGCGCTCGGCGACGACGATCGCCGCAGTCTGGTCGGACTGCTGGTCGAGCAGATCGAGTTCGCGGACGTGATCGTCATCACGAAGGCCGATCTCGTCGATGCCACGCAGCTCAAGACGGTGCGCAAGCTGGTCGCGTCGCTCAACGCCGATGCCCGCATTATCGAGGCGCGGCACGGACGCGTGCCCCTCGACACCGTGATCGACACCGGCCTGTTCGACGACGAGAAGGCGGAACTGCATCCACTCTGGGCCAAGGAATTGTTCGGCTATGCCGACCACCGCCCCGAGAGCGAGGAATACGGCGTCGAGAGCTTCGTCTATCATGCCAGAGCACCGTTCGACCCGGCGAGCTTCCATGATTTCACGCAAGGCGGCTGGCCGGGCGTGGTGCGTGCGAAGGGACACTTCTGGATCGCCACCCGCCCCGACTGGTGCGGCGAACTCGCACAAGCCGGCGCCCAATCCGTGACGGAGGCACTCGGTCGCTGGTGGGCATGCGTCCCCGAGGAGAAGCGCCCGGACGGTGAAGCGTGGGACCGGATGGTCGCCACGAAATGGTCGCCGATCTGGGGTGACCGACGGCAGGAGCTCGTCTTCATCGGCATCGACATGGACGAAGTCGAGATCCGGCGTCGCCTCGATGCATGCCTCGTTCCCGCGGCCGCGTTCACGCCGCGGCTATGGGCGCACCTCCCCGATCCGTTCCCCGCCTGGGGCATGCGAGAGGCTGGCTGATGAACGCCCTACCGCCACTCGCCCTGTCGCCACTCGCCCTGTCGCCACTTGCCCTGTCGCCACTTGCCCTGTCGCCTCCCGCTCCAACCCGCTCACACGTCCATCGCGCGCAGTCCGTCGATGGTATCGCCGCGATCCTCGACCCCTTGGTCAACCTCGCCATCTGGGAGCGGCCGTCGGTGCCCGTCGGAACGCTCGATGGCTTCGGCACCATCCAGATGACGACCCCGGTCGATCACGCAAGCGCGGCGCTGACCGCTGCGTTCGCGCGGCAATCGCCGGCCGCCTGGCACGCGGCACTCGCTTCGGACATCGCCGCGCTCGCCGCATCCCTCGCCGCGATCATGGACCTGTCGCAGGTCGTGATCCGGCTGGAACGGGTGGTCGGCGACGCCTGCAAGCGCTGGCACGCCGATTACGTCTCCGTCCGCCTGATCTGCACCTATCGTGGATCGGGCACCCAGTGGATCGAACGGTCCGTCGAAACCGCCGACGCGTCCGCGGTCGACATACCGCGATCGCTCGACACCGGCGCGGTCGGCCTGTTCAAGGGACGTATCCTCGCCGGCGATCAGGCGATCATCCACCGCTCGCCCCCGATCGCCGGCACCGGCGAGGCGCGGTTGCTGCTCGTGCTCGACGGTCCGCCACCAGCGGACACCGCGGCGCGCTGGGAAAGCGCGATGCAACGTGACTGACATATTCGCGGTCCATCATCGGCGTTCGATCGGCGTTCGATCGGCGTTCGATCGGCGCGCGGTTCGCCGTGATCCAAGGCAGGACTTCCACTCCATGACGCGTTTGTCGCTTCTCATCGCCGCCACGCTGGCGAGCCTTGGCGCGGTTGCCGGCGCCCAGCAGGCATTCGGGCCGGCAGGGTATCTCGAGCCGGGCGCGTTCGACGTGCTGGCCGTCCTGCCGCCTGCCCCTAAGCCCACCGACCCCCGCGGGCTTGCCGACCGGGCGATCTTCAAGGCGACGCGTGCGTTGCAGGGCAGTCCCCGCTGGGCGATGGCGACCAACGACGTGAAGCTCGCGCCCGCCGATCTGTTCCGTGACTTCAGTTGCGCCTTGGGGATGACGCTCACGCCCGAGGCCGCGCCGCGGACAGCAGCGCTGATCCGTCGCGCCGGGTTCGACACGGCGCGCCAGACCGGCATCGCCAAAACCTTCTACAAGCGTCAACGCCCGTTCCTGATCGACCGGGGCCCGATCTGTCAGCCCGCGGCAGAGGTGGCGGACAGCTATGACTATCCGTCGGGCCATACGACCGCGGGCTGGACGGTCGCGACCATATTGGCGGAGATCGCCCCCGATCGCGCGACCGCCCTGCTTGCACGCGGTCGTGCATTTGGCGAAAGCCGGGTCGTCTGCGGCGTCCATAATGCCAGCGCCGTCGAAACTGGACGATTGTCGGCGTCATCGACGCTGACCGCGATGCAGGGCAACCCTGCCTTCACCGCCGATCTCGCCGCGGCCAGGCAGGAGATCGCGGCACTCCGACAGGCTGGTGCCGCGGCGAAGCCCGACACGGCACTCTGCACACGCGAAGCGGCACTCGTCGCCCAACCCCTTTACTGACGAGACACCCATGACCGACACGACCGGCTCGCGCCTGCTCCTCAACCGCCGCACGATGATCGGCGCCACCGCGGCGATGATCGGCGCGCCCGCGATCCTGCGCGCGCAACAGCTGTTCGCCGCCTACCCGTTTCGCCTCGGCATCGCGGCGGGCGATCCGGCCGCGGACGGCTTCGTCATCTGGACGCGGCTCGCGCCCGATCCGCTCGCCGAGCATGGCGGCATGCCGATGCAGCCGGTCGAGGTCGATTGGCAGGTCGCGACCGACGCACGTTTTGCAACGCTGGTCGCCGGCGGCAAGGCGCTGGCGCGTCCCGAGCTCGCCCACTCGGTCCATGTCGAGGTCGCCGGCCTGCTGCCGGATCGCCCCTATTGGTATCGCTTCACGGTCGGCAGCGAGCGCTCTACCACGGGATGCGCCCGCACGCTGCCGCTCGCCGGCGCGCCACTCGACCGGCTGCGCTTCGCGGTCGCCGGCTGCCAGAATTACGAGGACGGTCTCTACACCGCCTATCGTCACCTCGCGGCCGACGATCCCGCCTTCGTCTTCCATTACGGCGACTATATCTACGAAGGCCGCAGCGCACCGATGCCGGTCGGCTATGACGGCAAGCCGCGCCGCTTCGTCCGGGAACATGCCGGGCAGAAGCTGTTCGACCTCGCCGATTATCGCCGCCGCTACGCCCAGTACAAGACCGACCCGGACCTTCAGGCCGCACATGCCGCGGCGGCGTGGTTCGTGACGTTCGACGATCACGAGGTCGAGAACAACTGGGTCGGCGAGATCGACCAGGAGAATGATCCGCCCGAGGTGTTCGCACTCCGCCGAGCCGCGGCCTTTCAGGCTTATTACGAGCACATGCCGCTGCGCCGGTCCGCGTTTCCGGGCCCCGCCGGGATGCAGATCTATCGTCGCGCGACGATCGGCAACCTGCTCGACCTGCACCTGCTCGACACCCGGCAGTTCCGCACCGACCAGCCCTGCGACGACGGATTCAAGACGCGTTGCAAGGGGTGGGCGGACCCGGCAGCGCAGGTCATGGGACAGGCACAGGAGGCATGGCTCGCCACCGCCCTCAAACAGAAGAAAGCGCGCTGGAACGCGTTGGCGCAACAGGTGATGATGATGCCGCTCGACCGGCGTACCGGCGACGAGCCCGCGCCGATCCGCAACATGGACAGCTGGGGCGGTTACGACGCCCCGCGCGAACGCGTGCTGAAAATGGTCGAGGGGCTCGGCAATACCGTCGTGCTGACCGGCGACGAGCATCAGAACTATGCCGGCGTATTGCGTACCCAGGCCGGCCAGGGAGAGGCCGTCGCCGTCGAGTTCGTCGGTACGTCGATTACCTCGGGTGGCGATGGCGCGGATCGCCGGGTCGGGGGAGACCGCATCCGCGCACGCAACCCATTCCTCGCCTGGACCAATGACCGCCGCGGCTACCTGCTCTGCGAGGTCAATGCCGACGAGTGGAAGACCGATTTCCGCACCGTCGATACGGTCGGGCGTCCCGACGCCCCGGTAAAGACGTCGGGTACCGCGATCATCGAGCACGGCCGCGCCGCCGTAACGATGACGTAAGCGCCGTACCTCGGGCCGCGCCGTAGATCTTCGACGCGGCGAGGGTCACCGATAGCGCATCAGCCATGTGGTGCGGCGATCGGTCTGTTTGGTGAGACAGGCCGGATGATTCAGCCGCTCTATCGTGCCGACACCGTCCCCCGTCTCGATCGGACAGGCGCGGTCGCGCTGCTTGATCCAGGCGCGCTGCGACGCACGCAGCGCCGCTTGGCGACTGACGGGCAGGCGCTTCATCTTGGCAGAATAGGTCGCGTTCAGTCGCGTGTCGGCGCGTCGATAGTCCGCGCCGAAACACGCCGCCATTGCCGGGGTTATACCCTGCGCCGCGTCCCCCGTGTTGAGACACCGATCGAGTTCGGGTGAGCCTGCAATCGCGAGGGCGAGGGCGAAAATCAGCATTCTGCGTCTCCTTCACCGACCCAACGCAACAGCGTGAATTCGGTTCTGCCCGAACGCCTCGATCCCCGATCTGGTCGCATGACTATGATTCTATTGGTGTTTTACTGTCCGTGCCCCCGCTCGCGACGACATCAAAACAGCTTGCGAAGCGAAAGCACGACGGCGCGTCCGACCGGATCGAGCAAATCCGGCTGGTACCGGTAAGGAACGAGGCCGGTCGCGTCGCGCACCCTTTGGCGCGCCCCGGTTACGTTGGCGATTTCTATCTTAAGGCCGAGATGCCGGGTCCAGTCCCGGCGGGGCAGGAAATGGTGGATGCTCAGCGAGCCGGTGAGGTTGATCTTGCATAGCGGTGCGAATGTGAGTGTCGATGCGGCGACACTTCCCCGGACGGTTGCTCCGCCGGTGCAGTAGAAGTCGAATGTGCCGCCATTGCCCAGATAGCTCAGCCCCCCATAGCCATAGCCGGCAAGTCGCTGCGCGGTGCCACCCGACAACGTATCGCCGTCCAGCAGATCCAGCGTCGGTGCGCCCGGCCTGAGCTCGAGCCGGTCGGCGAAGCGGACCGTGGGGCCGATGCCGCCATAGAAGGTCGGGCGATCGGGCGGGCGTCCGTCCGGTGTCGTCGGTGGCTTGGCGCGCCCGATCTGCCCGCTGGCGGCAAGCGTGATGTTCAGCGTCCGTTGCCGCTCCCGGAAGACATTGATTGGGCGGAATGCCACCGACGCCAGCGCGCCGGTGCCGTCGCGCACGAACAGTTCGGGCAGCGCTGCCTGCGCGGCCGGGGTGATCGCGAAGATGGTCTGAATGCCGTCGCGTATGTCAGTTGCCTCGTACGTGGCGCCGATACGCAGCTCGCTCTTGGCGAAGGGCTTCACGGTCGCCCCGATCGACCGCGTCCGGCGACGCTCGGCCGACAGCGCGGGATTGCCTCCCAGAAACAGCGTGACCAGCGTCGAACGACCGGTCGCGAAATCGAACAGCGGAATCTGGGGCGCCGAGATCTGCGGTGCGGCGAGCTGGTCGAGCGTCGGCGCAACCGCCGACCGCTTGAGTTGCGCCAGCAGCTGGAGACCCGCGAACGGCGCCCAGTTCGCGCCCAGCGTCGAGTCCGACAGGTTACCGAAACCGCCTACGTGACGGACCGTGGCGGAGGCATTGGCCGACAGTTCGCCGACCCATGGCAGTACGTCCTCGCGCCGCGACGCGATCGGCAGGTCGAGCGCGACCGCCCCCTCGACGCGGCTGCGATCGAAGGCGATCGCGGACGGGTTGGCACCGCGCGTCCTGCTGTCCGTGCCGATCTGCTCGCCTTCGAACGTGGCCGTCAGCGTGACGCGACCGGCCGGTAGGCGCAGCGGGCGGTTGGTCGCGACGAATTTGGTGCCGGCGCCGTAGGTTGATTGAACAGTGTGGTCGACCAGCCGCTTGGCGAGGAGCGCGGGATCGAGCGGCCGAAACGGGTCGGCACCTCCGGCGATCGCCGCATTGGCCGCCGTCATGTCGATCGCCTTGGCGACGATGCCGTTCCTGTGCTGCGTGTCGAGCGTGCCGGTCCAGTCCCATTGCCACCCCCGCCATGCGCCACGCACCACGCTGCCGGCGTGCAGCGTGGTGATATCGGTGCGCTGGCTGAGTGGTGGCGCCTCGACGAGGTAGCGCTGGAGCAGAAAATCGCGGCCGAACGGCGAATACGGGTTGTCGCCGGAAATAAGCAAGGTCGTGCTCGCGGGCCCGAACACGGTTCGCTCGCGACTATGGTCCGCGGTCAGCGTCAACGAACCCGACAGCCTCCGTCCGATCCGGTTGGCGATCACCGCCTCGCCGTGGAAAGTATCGTTCGATGGCGCGAGGGTATGCAGCGGCGACAGGTCGAACAGCCGCGGCCGATTTGCGTCCGCCACGAAGCCGCCGAGTCCGACCATGCCAATGGGTAGAGGCCCGTTCGGCACAGGGACGATCGTCACGAACTGACCAGCCAGTGCCGACAAGGCGGGATCGATTTCGCCCCCGGCCAGCGTCCCTGTGACATTCCCGCGTGCATCGAACGGCACGTCCGGATCGGGCAGGACGCGACGCCGCGTCTGCAACAGCGCATCGGTATGTCGCGCGTCCAGCGACAACGTGAGACGGCCGTCTCCCCGCAGACGCGTGTAATCGACATGCGCGTTCGCGTTGCCGGCACCACCCCGTGTCGACGTCCCGGCGGCCTGCTTCAAGGATAGCTGGCGAAACCGGCGCTTGGTGATGAAGTTCACGATCCGCCGGGTCGGCGGATAGCCGTATTGCAGCGCGACCGGCTCCGGAAACACCTCGACCTTCTCGATCGCTTCCGGCGGCAGGTTACCGATCTCCTGGTATCCCGACACGCGTTGCGCATTGAGCAGGAAGATCGGCTCCTGCCCGTCGCCCGACTGCGTCACGCCGCGGATCGTCCGCAGCAGCTCGTCGATCGAGGTCGCCCCGGTGGCGCTTATCGCCCCTGCGTCGAGCGTCGCCAGCGGCTGGATCGCCGTATCCACCTGCCCTCGCCTGCCGACAATCACGATATCCGGGCGGGAATTCGACGCATCGGGCTGGTCTTGTAATGGATCTGGATCGGCCTTGACCGGTACGCCCGACGGCATTCCGGACTGCGATATTCCCGCCGCCGACCAAGACAACAAGCATGCTGCGAAAGTAATGCGAGGTGCCCATCGAGTATCCTGACGCATACTCTTGGGCGACTGCATGGGTTTGCTACCTTTTGCGGGCTAACAGGATCAACAGTGTCGAACGAACCGAGTATGGCTAGTCTTGAAGATGCGAGCTCGCGGTGTCCCGGTCCAGCCGCCAATGCCATTGCATCAGCATCAGGACCACGACGTGCTGGACCACGAAACCCAGAATTGGCAAAATCATGCGGGTTTCGTCGAAGCGGAGCAGCGCGATGAACATCAACAGCGTCAGTGTCGCCGCCATCGTCAACCGCTCGACCGCTGCAACGCGGACCCAATTGCGATCGAGTATTGCCCACGCGATCAGAACGCTGGTGCCCGCCAGTAGTAATACTACCATCGACAGCGACGACGCGGCGGCCCGGTTGCCGTCGTCGAGAAGCGTCGTCGGCGCACCGTTTACGGCCAGAATACCGACGACATTGTCCTGCGCGAAATCGAGATACGGAAAGCCGACGATCGCGCCGACGCCCAGCACCGACGCCAGCGGCAGGATCAGGCCGACCGCGAGCGCGTAGCTCGCCAGGGCAAAGCGTCCGTCCGGGTCGGCCAATCGCATGCGCCACGCTCCCAGCAGGCACCCGAACGCAAAGAACAACGGCCTGCCGTCGTCGATCGAAGCCTCGAATTCGCCCTGCATCGCAAGCCCCCATTCGCGATTACGATCACCCAGACCGGCGATCGCAAGCGCCATCACGCACCGGGAGAGCGTCGCGATCATATCCGGACCATTCCCGCGGAGCATCCGGAATGGCTCTCGGCAACGCTTCGCGCGAGTGAGATACCGGCGACCGTCAGCCGGTAGGCATGACGCGGAGGCCGCCCCGCCTGCACCGGTTCGCGCCATTCGGCGGCCAGCAATCCTTGCTCGGTCATGCGCAGGAGCAACGGGTAGAGCGTACCGGACGAGACGCCGGTCTCCTTCATGAGCTCATACCCGTGCCGCCAGTGTCCGGGACGGTCGGACATCGTCGCCAATAGCGCCAGCATCTGTTTCGAGGGTCGACGATCACGAGCCATATGTCTATCCAACATATGTAGATTTAGCAGTCAAGCCGCTTGGCCGATGCGACGGGCGAACTTCGGTCGCCATCGGATTCACCGAATTAATCCGTTCGTTACATTCCGCGGTAGCGCCGGGCGGAGCGCAATCCTAAAGGTCGATCCGATACGGAACGATCGCGACCGGTTCTGAAACACGGGCGTTACAGGGGAGTTGGCATTGGCGGTAATCGACAGGCGCGCGGCGTTGCTCGCGGGGGTGGCACTCGTGGCCGGCTGCACGAATGCGGGGCATCTCGCGACCGGCGGGCTTGGTAGCGCACAGCCGGCTTCGTCGTTCGTCACTGTCGCGGGCCACGGCTTCGAACGCAACGGCAAGCCGTATCGCTATGCCGGCGCGAACATCTGGTACGGTGCATGGCTCGGCGCGGAGACCGCATACGGCAACCGTGCCCGCCTCGGGCGCGAGCTCGACCGGCTGAAGGCGCTCGGCGTGCGCAACCTGCGCATCCTCGGCTCGGCCGAATTGTCGCCGCTCAAGAACTCGATCACGCCCGGCTTCCGCGACAAGAGCGCGACCTACAACGAGGATCTGCTCAAGGGCCTCGACTGGACGCTCGCCGAGCTGGCGAAGCGCGACATGACCGGCGTCATCTACCTGACCAACTTCTGGGAATGGTCGGGCGGGATGATGACGTATCTGTCGTGGGTCAACGGCGGCAGGTTCATCAACATGAACGACCCCGCGCACCCGTGGCCCGAGTTCGCCGACTGGAACGCGGCGTTCTACACCAACGGCCAGGCGCAGGCGATGTACCGCGACTATATCCGCGCCGTCGTCTCGCGCACCAACAGCGTGACGGGTGTGGCCTATGCCGCCGACCCGACGATCATGGCATGGCAGCTCGCGAACGAACCGCGTCCGGCGGGCGGCGACAAGGTCGCCGTTCCCAACCTGCCCGCCTTCTATCGGTGGATCGACGAGACCGCGCGCTACATCAAGACGCTCGATCCGAACCATCTCGTCTCGACCGGCTCCGAAGGCCTGAAGGGCTCGATCGAGCGCGAGGACGTCGTGCTCGCCGCGCATCGCTCGACGTCGATCGACTATTTGACCACGCACATCTGGCCGAACAACTGGACGTGGATGGACGCGGGCGATCTCGCCGGCACCTACGACGCGGGCGCAGCCAAGGTCGCCGACTATATCGACGCGCATATCCGGCTCGCGACCACGCTAGGCAAGCCGCTGGTGATCGAGGAGTTCGGCTACCCGCGCGACGGCAAGACCGCCTATGACCCGACCATCACGACGGTCTACAAGGATCGCTTCTACCGCCAGATCTACGCCGCGATCGAAACCAATGCGAAGGCCGGCGGACCGCTCGCAGGCTCGAACTTCTGGGCGTGGAACGGCGAGGCGCGGACGCCGCATGCCGATCACCGGTTCCAGCGCGGCGACCTCAGCTACATGGGCGATCCGCCGCACGAACCGCAGGGCTGGTACGGCGTGTTCGACAGCGACACCGCGACGCAAGCGGTGATCCGCGCGCACGCATCGGCGATGGCAGCCCTGTGATGCTCAGCCGACGCGAAACGCTGGGGATGACGGCCGCGCTGGGCCTGCTGCACGGCGTGCCCGCGCTGGCGGCGGTCCCGAACCATACGCTCAGTAACCCGAAGGCGTCACCGGCCGCACGAAAACTCTACGCATATCTGTGGAGCCAGTACGGTCGAAAGACGCTGACCGGCCAGCAGGAACAGGGTTCCGCCCAGCCGAACCCGAACGGCGAACTCGACTATCTTCAGCGCGTTACCGGCAAGCTGCCCGCGATCCTCGGCCTCGACTATATCGACCCGCGCGACAACGACGCGGTAAACGACCGGGCAACCGCCTGGGCGCGGTCCGGCGGTATCGTCACGCTGTGCTGGCATTGGGGCGCCCCCGACATCGGCACCGGCTACGAGAACTCGAAGAAGGATATCGACGTCGCCGCCGCGCTCAAATCCGGCACGCCGCAGAACGTCGCGATGATGCGCGACATGACCGAGGTCGCGCGCCTGCTGAAGGTCCTGCAAGACCGCGGCGTCGCGGTGTTGTGGCGCCCTTTCCACGAATTCAGTGGCGACTGGTTCTGGTGGGGCAAGCACGGCCCCGACGCGTTCAAGGCGCTGTGGGCGCTGATGTACGACCAGTTCACACGCGTCCACGGCCTTAACAACCTGATCTGGGTACTCGGCTGGGCCGGGCAGAACGTCGATCCCGCCTGGTATCCGGGCCGTGCGACGGTCGACGTCGCCGGCGCGGACATCTACGCGAACGACCACGGCAACCTCGCGCCCATGTTCGCGCAGGTGAAGGCGATCGTCGCCGACACGCTGCCGATCTGCCTGCACGAGAACGGTCCGGTCCCCGATCCGGCGCTCCTCGGCCCTAACGCCGACTGGCTCTGGTTCATGACGTGGCACACGCGCTGGCTCACCGGCGCCGACCAGAACACGCCCGACCAGTTGCGCCGCGACTTCGCGTCGAAGCGCTACGTGACCAAGGATGAACTCCCCGCAGCGCTGAAGGTGAAGGCATGAAGACGATCCTGGGGCTGTTCGCCGCGACATTGCTGTCGACGTCGGCCATCGCCGCCCCGCCGACGGTGACCCCGACGACCGGGAAAGCCGGTGCCGTGCTCCCCACCCACGTCGGCGGTCGCGTCGCGCGGACCGCTGAAGGCTATACGCGCCAGTGGCCGGGCACGTATTTCGAGGCAGCGTTCCGCGGCCCGAGCGCACTTATGAAGATCGGCGCGGGCGACGTGATCCTCCGCGTTTCCGTCGATGGTGCCCCCGTCGCCAAACTCGTCAAGCCGAAGTCCGGTCTCTACCGCGTCGCCGGTCTCGCGAACGGCCGCCATACCATCCGCGTCGACGTCGCCAGCGAAAGTCAGGCCGCACCGACCGTCTTCGGCGGCTTCTACGCCGGCCCCGAAACACGCGCCCTGCCCGCCCCCGCCCGCACGCGCCAAATCGAGTTCATCGGCGATTCCCACACCGTCGGCTACGGCAACATCTCGACCAAACGCGACTGCACGCAGGACGAAGTCTGGGCGACAACCGACGCTTCACAAGCCATGCCCGCGCTGACCGCCCGCCGCTACGGCGCGGATTACCAGGTCAACGCGATCTCCGGCCGCGGCATCGTCCGCAATTACGACGGCATGGCTGCCGATACCGTGCCTGTGGCCTATCCCTTCACGCTGTTCGACAAGGCCACGCGCTACGCCGACCCGGCCTGGCGTCCCCGCCTGTTCGTCATCGCGCTAGGCACCAACGACTTCACCACGCCGCTCCACCCCGGCGAACCGTGGAAGACGCGCGATGCGCTGCATGCCGATTACGAGCAGCACTATGTCGATTTCGTCAAACGCCTGCGCGCACAAAATCCGCACGCGCATGTACTCCTGTGGGCAACCGACATGGCCGACGGCGAGATCGCATCCGAAGTCGGCAAGGTCGCCGCACGCCTAAAGGCCGAGGGTCAGCGAGACGTCGCTTTCGTGCCTGTCACCGGGCTTGCCTTCACCGGCTGCCACGCGCACCCTTCGACGGCTGACGATGCCCGGATCAGGACAGCGTTATCTACCTATATCGACGCGCATCCAGAGATCTGGACGCACAAATAACCAAATGATTTGCATATTGTTGCCGGCACCCGGTAGCAGAGGGGCAAAGGTACGGATCACGATCGCGTACCGACCGGGGAGAGTATGATGTCTGCGAGTTTTTCGACCTTCACGATCGCGCTTCTGCTGCAATCGGCCGCCACGCCGGTAGCGGTACCGACCCCGCCGCTATCCGCCGTCGCGCATCCGGAAATCTGGCCGACCGCCAATGCGCGTCCGTTGCGCGATCCGAAGGTCGAGGCGCGGATCGACGCGATCATGAAACGCATGTCCGTGGAGGACAAGATCGGCCAGCTGATCCAGGTCGACATCGCCAGCATCGAGCCCTCCGACCTGCGCACCTACAAGCTTGGCTCGATCCTCAACGGCGGCAATGCCGGCCCGCACGGCAACGACCTCGCGCCGCCGGTCGAGTGGCTGAAACTCGCCGACGACTTCTACGACGCTTCGATGGTGCGGAGCGACGGCCGCCCCGCGATCCCCGTGATCTGGGGCACCGACGCGGTCCACGGCAACAACAACATCCCCGGCGCCACCCTATTCCCACATAATATCGGCCTCGGCGCAGCGCGCGACCGCGACCTGATGCGTGAGATCGGCCACGTCACCGCGATCGAGACCGCCGCCGCCGGTATCGACTGGACCTTCGCACCCACGCTCGCGGTCGTCCGCGACGATCGTTGGGGCCGCACCTATGAGAGCTATTCCGAGGAGCCACAGATCCAGGCGGATTACGCCGGCGCGGTGATCGAAGGCGTCCAGGGCAAGGTCGGCACCAAGGAGTTCCTCGCACCCGACCGCGTCATCGCGACCACCAAGCACTTCCTCGGCGATGGCGGCACCGGCGGGCGCGACCAGGGCGACGCCCGCATTCCAGAAACCGTGCTGCGCGACATCCATCTCGGCGGCTACCCCGCCGCGATCGAGGCCGGCACGCAGTCGGTGATGGCCAGCTTCTCGAGCTGGAACGGCGCCAAGATGCACGGCAACAAGAGCCTGCTGACCGGCGTGCTCAAGGATCGCCTCCACTTCGACGGCTTCGTGGTCGGCGACTGGAACGGCCACGGGCAGGTCGACGGCTGCTCGAACGAGAGTTGCGCCGCGGCAATCAACGCCGGCCTCGACATGTTCATGTATTCGGGCAGCGGTTGGAAGACGCTCTACGCCAACACGCTGAAGCAGGCGCAATCGGGCGAGATCCCTGCCGCGCGCCTCGACGACGCGGTCCGCCGTATTCTCCGCGTAAAGATCCGTGCAGGCACGTTCGATCGCGGTCGCCCGTCGTCGCGCGCGCTCGCCGGCAAGATGAACCTGATCGGTGCCGCCGACCACCGCGCGATCGCCCGCCGCGCGGCACGGGAATCGATGGTTCTGCTCAAGAACGAGGGCGGCCTGCTCCCGTTGAAGCCCTCGGCCAACATCCTCGTCGCGGGCGGCGGCGCGGACAACATCCCGCAACAGGCCGGCGGCTGGTCGCTAACCTGGCAGGGCGGCGGCACCACCAACGCGAACTTCCCCAACGCCGAGACGATCTGGTCGGGGATCAGCACCGCGGTCAAGGACGCCGGCGGCACCGCGACGCTGTCGGCGGACGGCAGCTTCGCCAAGAAGCCCGACGCGGCGATCGTCGTGTTCGGCGAACAGCCCTATGCCGAGTTCAAGGGCGACCGCCCGAACCTCGAATTCAGCCCCGAGGACAAGTCCGACCTCGACCTCCTGCGGAAATTGAAGGCGGCGGGCGTTCCGGTCGTCGCGGTGTTCCTGTCGGGTCGGCCGCTCTGGGTGAATGCCGAACTCAACGCCTCCGATGCGTTCGTCGCGGCGTTCCTGCCGGGCAGCGAAGGCGGCGGCGTGGCGGACGTGCTGTTCCGCAAGAAGGACGGCAGCGTCGCCAACGACTTCCGCGGCAAATTGAGCTTTTCCTGGCCCAAGCGTCCCGACCAGTATGTCCTGAACCGCTCCGACCCCGGCTACGACCCGCTGTTCGCGTTTGGCTACGGGCTCAGCTACGCCAAGCCGGGCAGCGTGCCGAAGCTCGACGAAACCCGCCCTGCCGGCATGGCGGCATCGTCGAACGGCACGATCTTCGGCAAGGGCCGCGTTCCCGAGGGTTGGTCGCTCGCGCTGGTCGAGCAGGGCCAGTCGAAGGTGCGCCTGCTCGGCGTCAACGCGACGACCGCGACCAAGCGTCTCACCGCCTCCGCGGTCGACCGCCGCCGCCAGGAAGACGCGCGCGCGTTCGTCTGGACCGGCGGCCCCGCCGAAACGCGGGTCGAGGCGTCGGGCCCGCTCGACCTGACGCGCGAGAGCAACGGCGAACTCAGCCTGGTCGTCGACGTCCGCGTCGACCGCGTCGGCAGCGCACCAGTCGGTCTCGGCATGGTCAGCAACGACGGCAAGGCGATCACGGTGCCGATCACCAGGACGCTGGCCGCCGGCAAGCCGGGCGACTGGCAGCAGGTCATCGTCCCGCTGCAGTGCTTCGCCAAGCGCGGCATCGACATGGCGCACGTCACCGCGCCGTTCGTGATAGCGACCGACGGCAAGCTCGGCCTGTCGATCTCCGACGTGAAGATCGACTCCGCGCCGGTCCCGATGACGAAGTGCGGCGATTGAGCCGGCTTCTGCTCGGTGCGGCGGCTGTCCTGCTGACGACGGCCGCCACGCAAGCCCCGCCCGCGCCGATCAGGATCGACCAGGCGGGATTCGAGACGCGCGGTCCCAAGATCGCCGTCCTGCCATCGACGCAGGCCCAGCCACTCGCGTGGACGCTCACCGATGCGAACGGCAAGACCGTCGCGTCGGGCCAGACGATACCGGTCGGTGCCGACGCGGCCTCGGGCGAAAGCGTCCACCGGATCGACTTCGGCACGGTCCGGACGCCCGGCACCGGCTATCGCCTGCATGTCGGCGCGACCGCGAGCCACCCCTTCGCGATCGCCGATCGCCCGTTCGCGCCGATCGCGACCGCGGCGATGGCGTTCTTCTACCAGCAGCGCAGCGGCGTCCCGATTCTTCCCGCGTTCGTCGAACGCAAGGATCTGGCCCGCCCCGCCGGCCATACGCCCGACGTCGCCACCTGCTTCGCCGGCCGCGATCAGAAGGGCGTCAAATGGCCCGGGTGCAGCTACAAGATCGATGCGACCGGCGGCTGGTATGATGCGGGCGACCAAGGCAAATACGTCGTCAACGGCGGGGTCTCGACCTGGACGTTGCTCGATCTCCACGAGCGCCTGGCCGCCTTCGGTGACGCCAACGCCTTCGCCGATGGCCGCCTCGCGCTGCCCGAACGCGCCAACGGCAAGGACGACCTGCTCGACGAAGCCCGCGTCGAAGTCGCATTCCTGCTTGCGATGCAGATTCCCGATGGCACCAAGTTCGCCATCGCCCCGGACGCTGGCGTGGCAGGCAAGGCTATCACCCGGTTCGAGACGATCGACGCAAGTGGCCTGGTCCACACCAAGATCGCCGACGAGAACTGGACCGGCCTCCCGACAGCGCCTGCCGACGATCACGAACGCCGATTCCTCTACCCGCCCTCGACCGCGGCAACGCTCAACATGGTCGGTGTCGCAGCACAGTGCGCGCGGGTCTGGCGAACGATCGACCCGGCCTTCGCCACCAAATGCCTCACCGCGGCGCGACGCGGTTGGGCCGCGGCCCTTCGCCATCCGAACCTGCTCACGAGTTCGGACTTCACCGGCAGTGGCGGCTACGGCGACCCGGACGTCCGCGACGAATTCACCTTCGCCGCCGCGCAACTCTACGCGACCACGAGCGAACCGGTTTTCCTCGATCGCCTGCGCAAGGACGGGATCTTCACCGATCCCGGCGCGGATATCGGCTGGGGCTCGCTCAGGCTGGCGGGCGCACTGACGCTGGCGACCGTGCCCGACGCGCTGCCCACGGACGATCGCGCTAAACTCCGCAGCCGGATCACCGCGCTCGCGGACGGCTTCGTCGCCGAAGGCAAGCGCATCGGCTACGGCATACCCTTTGGCGGCACCAACTATCCCTGGGGATCGAACAGCTCGATCCTCAACCGCGCGATCGTGCTTGGCGTCGCGTGGCAGATCGACCGCAAGCCCGCCTACCGCGATGCGGTCGTGGCGAGCCTCGACTATATCCTCGGCCGCAATCCGCTCGACCGATCCTACGTCACCGGTATCGGCACGCGCCCGATGCAGCACCCGCACCACCGCTTCTGGGCCGCCGCGGCGGACAAGCGCTACCCGGCACCCCCTACCGGCGTACTATCGGGCGGCCCCAACTCCGCGGCGGCGAACGAACCCGGCCCGATGAAGGGATGCGCGCCGCAAACCTGCTGGATCGACGACTATCGCGCGTTCACCGTCAACGAAGTCGCCATAAACTGGAACGCGCCGCTGGTCTGGACCGCGGCCTTCCTCGACGCGACGCGAGGGCGCTAGAGCCGTTCCAGCGTCCGCGCGAGGTATCCGCGGATCGCGTCGGTCCGCTCCGGCGACGGGCTTCCGAGTACGCCGCGCATCGCTTCGGGCAGATGCGCGGCCGCGTCCTGCGCCGCGTCTCCGAACACGTATTGATCGAACCACCCCCGCACCGCCGCGCGCTCACCCGCCGGCAGGTCGCGGATCGCGAGGATCGCGTGGATCAGCGCGGGGAACGGCGACGCCGCGCCCGCCTGTCCCCACCAGTAATTGACGAGCACGTTGAACCGCCCGAGCGCCTTCACGTCGTGCCACCACATCGACGGTATGAAGATCGCATCGCCCGGCTCCAGCACGGTCACCTGCATCTGCGCGCGCGCCTCGGCGAACCGGGGGTAACGCTGCAGGTCGGGCGCCTCGAGATCGACCAGGCTGACCGGCTGGCCGGCGATCGTCACGTCGAGCGGCCCGACATACAGGTTCGGCCCCTGCTCGGGCGGAAACAGGCAAAACCGTCGCCGCCCCGCGACCACGACCGCGACATTGCTGGATACGTCGTAATGCGTCGAGACGCGGCTGTCGTTGCCGATCCACACCCGCGGCACCGCATCGGGAGTCGGCAACGGCAGGACGTTCGCCTCGGCCCAGCCCGGCAGGAACTCGCCCGCCGCGGCAGCGCCGGCATAGATGGCAGGCGCACCCGTCACCCCCTGCAGCGCGATGAGCTGGTCCACCAGTGTCGGGATCGGCGCCTTGGCACGCTCGAAATTGAACCCGCTCAGGTCGTCGTCATAGAAAAACCGCCCGCGCACGTCGCTCTGTGCGACCATGACGTCGGCCGATCGTCCGCCATCGAACGACACGATATGATCGCCGATCGCGCGATCGGATCGCTGCGCCGCCCGCACCGCCGGCCAGTCCGCCGCAAGCCCGCGCATGACCACGGGACGGTAGCCATGCGCGATCTCGGCTTCGAACCGGACCGCGTCGATCGCGCCGGTTTCGGCAACCGGCAAGCCAGGGATCTCGCTCATCGCGTGCGTGTAATCCCTGGCCCCGGATCCCGCTACCTCAGAAGGTCATGCGCGCCGACAGCGTGTACGACCGGTCGTTCTTGAAGAAGCTGCGTGGTGCTTCGAGCCCCGCGCCGTTCAGCAGGAAGTTGGTCCTGGTCGTCTCGTCGAGCAGGTTCGACGCGGTCACGCCCAGCTTGAAGTGCTCGTTCACCGTCACGAACGCCGATGCGTCGAGCTGGCCGGTAGGCAACGCGTAGACCGGCAGATACGGGAAGCAGCAATCGCGGTTGGTCAGCAGGAACTTCGAGCGCCAGCTATACGCGACACGCGCATAGAACGGACCCTTGTCGTAGAAGCCGGCGACGTTGACGGTATGCTTCGACAGGCCCTGCAACGGCAAGTTGTCGTAGAGACCGGCGACGTCCTGCGGCGGACGACTGCCGTCGGCCGAGCCATTGGCGGGCACCGGGTTGGGGATCTTGCCGGCCTTCACATAGGTGTAGTTCGCCTGCATGCCGAGGCCGCTGAGCACACCGGGCAGGAAGTCGAAGGTCTGCTGGTATGCGAGTTCGGCGCCCTTGATCCGCGACTTGCCCTTGACGTTGGCGGGGCCGTTGACCTGCACGTCGAACGTCTGGCCGTTGTTGGTCAGCGTCCGCGTATAGCCGAAATTGTCGACGATGATGTTCGACAACGTCTTCTGGAACAGCGTCGCGGTCAGCGAGCCCACCTTCGAGAAATACCACTCGCTGGTCAGGTCGAACTGGGTGGCCTCGACCGGGCGCAGGAACGGGTTCTGCGACGACGCCGAGAACTGGTAGTTGCCCGCCGTGTTGCCGGACGAGACGCCGACGCCGACGAAGTTTCGCAGATCGCCGAAGTTCGGCCGTGAGATCGCCTTCGATCCGGCTGCGCGGAACAGCAAGGTCGGCGTGACCTGAAGCTTCACGTTCGCGCTAGGCAGCCAGAAATTGAACTTCTGCTTGGCGATATCGGGCGTCGAGCCTCCGTTCGCATAAGCGATGATCGCCGCCTGCTGCGCTGCGGACACGGTGCAGATCGCGTTGATCGTTCCCGATGCTGGCGGCTTGTCGCGCTGCGACTGGCAGAAACCGCCGACATCCTTCGAGTACGCGACACCGGCCGGGTTGAGCCCGAGGCTGGACGGATCGAAGATGCTCGTGGGCGTCGGATAGGTGAGCGAGCCGGTCGAATCATCCTTCGTGCGGACGAAGCGCACGCCGATGTTGCCCGTCAGGCTCATGCCGTTGCCGAAATCCTCGACACCAAAATCCGCGCGGGCGTAGGCAGCCATCGTGCGCTCGCGGTTGCGGAAGAATTCGCCGTTCAGATACGCGCCGTCGGTGACCGGGGTGCCATCGGGATTCTTGCGGTCTTCCAGCGCGGTGTAGCCCCCGCCACCCAATGCGGTGATCTTGCGCAAAAGGTCGGTGAACGCGTCGTGATCGCGCAGGATATCGTCCGCGACGAACGTCGCGCTCGGCGGCATGTTGGTCTGGCCGCGGAAGAAGTTCGAGAAGCTGTGCAGCGTCTGCTGGTCCTGACCGAGCGCCGCATAGCTAACCGGGCCGTTTGCCGCCCAGGTCTCCGACAGATAGCCCCAGTTGTTGTAGTCGGCCGACCGCACCAGCTGCTTGCGGTCCGCATAGCGACCGCCGACCCGGACGTTGCGCAGGAACGCGTTGTCGCTGACGTCGAACTGGGCATCGCCGCGGAAGGCCCATTCGTGGCCGTCGTTATCCTGGCGACCGTTGAAGGCATCGCGGAAATAGATCGAGTTCGGGTTGGCGAAATAGCTCGTCGTGTCGAAGCCCGGCGTGATCGAGGTGATCTGCGGGATCTTGCCGCGCAGGTCGATCGACGTCTGGCTGAAGGTCGCGGTATCGAGGATGTCGTCGCGCACCTTGACCTTCGAGGTCGCATATTGGCCGTCGAAGTTCAGGTGAAGGCGATCGATCGGCTCGAACTTGATGTTGAGCGACTGATCCTGCGAGATCGACTTCGAGAAGAAGTGACGGTTGGATTCGGTCGTGAACACGCCGTTGGGCGAGAATTGCGACAGGACGCCGTACCCGTTCGGGCCATTGCCCTGCACGGCGCCGCTGCGCTTGCCGAGCGTGCCGCTCGTGAAGACGCCATCGTCGTCATAGGTGAAGTCCGACCCGCCGACCGGGAACACCGTGTTGGCGTCGCCGTAGTACACGTTCGGTTCGACCGTGTGCTCGAGCCAGTCCTCGGTCGATTCGGCACGTACGAACTGTGCGGTGACCAGGAGATTGCCCGAGGCGGTCTCGTACTGCGCGGCGCCCGAATAGCCGACGCGCGTGCGATCGAAGTCCTGGGTCCGCGAACCGGCACCCAGCGGTGCGTACACCACGTTGCGGCCGGCCGGCAGCGGGAAGGAATCGAACAACGTCGACTGGTACGGCGTGCCCGCATTCAGCACGCGGCCTTCGCCGGCATCCTGGACGCCGTTACCGTTCTTGTCGTCGTTGTAGCGCGGCAGCATCGACGAGATGAACACCGAGTCCGAACGGCTGTACAGCTTCTGGTAGGTGCCGCTGGCGAGAATGCCGAACCGGCCTGCTCCGCCCAGGTCGAACTGCTTCGAGACGAGCCCGACGAACTGCGGTGCGCCACGCTTCTCGAGGTCGCCGAGGTTCATGCCGGCCGAGAGGAACAACAGGTCCTTCTTCGAATCGAACGGCTTGCGCGTGTTGATGTTGACGGTGCCGGCAATGCCGCCCTCGACCAGGTCGGCGGTGAGGTTCTTGAACACTTCGACCGAGCCGACGATTTCCGCCGGGATATCGTTGAAACCGATCTCGCGACCGCCGCCTGCCGCAAACGCGTCACGGCCGTTGAACTCGCCGCGGACATAGCTGAGGCCGCGGATCACGACGCCCGAACCCTGTGCGGAGTAATGCGCGGAGTCGTTGGGGGCGGCAAAGCGGCTGATCGACACGCCGGGAACGCGCTGCAATGCTTCGTTGACCGAGCGATCGGGCAGTGCGCCGATGTCTTCCGCGGTGATCGCGTCGACGACCGTGTCGGAGTTACGCTTGATGTTCTGCGCGTTGGCCAGGCTCTGGCGGATGCCGGTGACGACGATCTCTTCACGCTCGGGATCGGGGGTCGGGTTGCCGGCGTCCTGCGATGCGCCCGACGTGCCGGTCGTGTTGCTCGCCGAGCCGGGTGCGGTCCCTGCGGTGGCGGCGTCGAGGCTGGTCGCACCCGACGTCGTGCTTGCGACGCCCGAACCGGCCGGGGCCGGCACTGCCTGCGGATCGGCCGCAGCGGGATCGGCGACCTGCGCGAACGCCGAGGGCGCCATCACGGCGATTGCGATAACCGAAACGCTTGCGCCAATAAGACGCGACGCGCGAGCTATCGCCCGCGATGATGCAACACCAGCCATGATAAACCCCTAAGCATCCTTAGCGCTATCGCCGCCGCTCTTCGAGCAGACGATCTAATCGCGCTTCCCCAGATCGACGAACGTCCTTCGTTCGCCTTGCCAAGGTGTTAGGCAGCTATTTTTGAGACCACAAGTCGAATAAGACAATTTGATATACAGATGTGTCAGACGTTGCCGATGTGTTGCTAAAGTGTAACAGGCTCGAAACGGTCCTACCGACGTAAGGGCCATAAAATGGTGTAATGAGAGGATGATGGCGAAGATGGAGCACGCGCCAACACGGGTCGTGGTGGTCGGTGGCGGCACGGCGGGGTGGATGACCGCCGCCGCTTTGGTGCGCCTGTTGCCGTCCGCCTGCTCCGTCCACCTGATCGAGTCGGCGGAGATCGGCATCGTTGGCGTCGGCGAGGCGACCCTGCCGCATATCCGCGCGTTCGTGGAGCGGCTGGGGCTCGACGAAGCCGACTTCATGCGGGCGACGCACGCGACGTTCAAGCTGGGCATCGACTTCCGCGATTTCGGCGCGATCGGCGACAGCTATATCCATCCCTTCGGCACGTTCGGTCGGCCGCTCGACGATGTCGGCTTCCACCATTACTGGCTCCGGCTCGCGGCCGAGGGACGGGCCGGCCCGATCGGCGACTATTCGGTCGCGGTCGCCGCTGCCCGGCGGCATCGCTTCGCCATTCCCGACGGCGCGCCCGACGATCTCGCCGCGAGCTTCGGCTATGCCTATCAGTTCGATGCGACGTTGTTCGGCCCCTATCTCCGCCGCTTCGCCGAAGCGCACGGCGCGCGCCGGACCGAGGCGCGGATCGTCCGGGTCGAGCAGGACGCCGTTAGTGGCGATGTTCGTGCGCTACGTCTGGACTCGGGCGAGACCGTCGAGGGCGATCTGTTCGTCGACTGCTCCGGCTTCCGCAGCCTGTTGCTCGGCGACGCCATGGCCGAACCGTGGGAAGACTGGTCGAAATGGCTGCCCTGCGACCGCGCCGTCGCGATGCCGTGCACGTCGCCGGACGGCCCCATCGAACCCTATACGCGGGCGACGGCGAAACCGGCCGGGTGGCAATGGCGCATCCCGTTGCAGCACCGCGTCGGCAATGGCTATGTCTATTCCAGCGCGCACATAACGGATCAGGCTGCCGCCGAGGCGCTCGTCGCGTCGGTCGAGGGCACGCCGCTCGCCGACCCGCGCTTCCTCAAGTTTCGTGCCGGTCGCTGCCGCAACAGCTGGGTCGGCAACGTCGTCGCGATCGGCCTCGCGTCGGGATTCCTCGAACCGCTCGAATCGACCAGCATCTACCTCGCGCAGATGGCGATCACCCAGTTGATCGAGCTGTTCCCGCAACGCGCAGGATCGCAGGGTATCGCAGCGACCGACCGGACCGAGTTCAACCGGATGGTCGACATGGAGTATGACCGGATCCGCGATTTCCTGATCCTGCATTATCACGCCACCACCCGCGACGATTCGGACTTCTGGAACCATGTCCGGACGATGGACATCCCCACGACGCTCGCCGACAAGATGGAACTGTTCCGCCGCGCCGGTCGCGTGACCCGGTATAGCGAGGGGCTGTTCCTCGAACCGAGCTGGATCGCGGTGTATCTCGGCCAGGGGATCATCCCGCAGGCGTGGGACCAGCGCGCGGATCGACCGGGCCTCGACGGTCTTGATCGCGCGCTCGCCAGCTTGCGCGACACTGTCGCCTCGACCGCCGGCGCGATGCCCGACCATGCCGCGTTCATCGCGCGCCGCAACGCGACGATCGCCGCGTGACCAGCCGCGCACCTGTCGCCAGCATCGCCGTGCTGGGTGCCGGGATCGTCGGCCTGTCCGCGGCGATCGCGTTCGCGCGTGCGTTGCCAGGGTTGTCGGTAACGCTGGTCGAGACGCCCGATGATCCCGCGGCGCTGACCGACCGCCTCCCCGGCACATTATCCTCGATCGCCGAGTTTCACGATCGGATCG
This sequence comes from Sphingomonas sp. OK281, assembly GCF_900115295.1. Lineage (GTDB taxonomy): Bacteria > Pseudomonadota > Alphaproteobacteria > Sphingomonadales > Sphingomonadaceae > Sphingomonas. Next base: position 1,140,897 of record NZ_FOVZ01000001.1, read on the forward strand.
GACTGCGCGAGCGCGACCTGCTGGCGGCAAGCACGACGCACCGGATCGGTACGCGGTTGTCGGACTGGACTGCCGACGGGGCGCCGTTCGTGCTGGCTCACGGGGAGCGTGGCGGTGCGATCGCGCCCGGTGCGTTTCACCAGCATTGGCTGAACGCGCGACGGGGCGGCAAGGTCGCCGGGTTCGATGCCTTCTCCGTGGCCACGGTGCTCGCCGCGGGGGACAAATTCGTCCATCCGTCCGACGACGCGACCTCGCCCGTCTCGGGCTTCGACTATGCTCTGCGGCTCGATCCTCCCCGCTACCGCGACCTGTTGCGCGCGCTTGCCCGGCATATCGGCATCGTTCCCACCCCCGGCGTCTTTGCCGATGTGGAGCGCACCGTCGATGGCCGCGTCGCCGCACTCCGCCTAGCCGACGGGCGCCGGATCGTCGCCGATCTGTATCTCGACTGCTCGGGCCCTGCCGCGTCGTTGCGATCGGCGCTGGATGTGCAGTGGGAGGATTGGCGGACTGGGCTGCCGGTCGATCAGCTGCTGCTCGGCACGGCGCCGGTGCAGTTGCCGACACCGACCGATGACCTGGTCGCGGTGCCCGCCGGCTGGCGATTTGCCAGCCCGCTGCGCGACCGGACCATGGTCGGCCTGGCGTTTGCGTCCGATCAGACGTCGGAGTCGAGCGCGCGGCGGATCCTGCCCGCCGGCGAGACGATCGTCGCGCTCGCGCCGGGTGCCCGTCGCGAACCGTGGCGGCACAACGTGCTCGCGTTGGGCGACGCCGCGGTCGTGCTCGATCCGCTCGCCGATGCGAACCTGCACCTCGCGCACGCCGCCATCCTGCGCGCGATCGACCTGCTGCCGGGCTGCGACTGCGCACCGACCGAACTCGCCGAATATAACGCGCAGAGCGTTCGCCAGGCCTCGCGGGTCCGCGACTACCAGGCCGCCCACTATCTGCCGACCGGGCGCACGCGTGGGCCGTTCTGGAAGAGGGCATCCCGCCTGCCCCGCCCCGACGGCCTCGCGCATACGCTCGAGCAATTCGCGCACCGCGGACGCCTGCCGTTCTACGAGGACGAGAGCTTCGACACGGACGACTGGCACGGGCTGCTGCTGGGCCTTGGCGTGATCCCGCGCGTACCCGATCCGATCGCATCGGCCCATCCGCCCGAGACGGTCGCGGCGACCTTGAAGCGGCTTGCCGACGCGACGGCGGCATTGCCGGCGCGGCTGCCCCCCTACCCCCATTATCTCGCGCAACTGGAGCGTGCCCGATGACCGATCCGAACCGTGGGCCGATTCGCAAGGTCGTCATCGTCGGCGGGGGGACCGCCGGCTGGATGGCCGCCGCCGCCGCCGCGCGCTATCTCGACGACGGCCAGCGCCAGGTCGTCCTGATCGAATCCGATGCGATCGGCACGGTAGGCGTCGGTGAGGCGACGATCCCGCCGATCCTGGGCTTCAACGCGCTGCTCGGGATCGACGAACGCGACTTCCTCCGTGCGACCGGTGCAACCTTCAAACTTGGCATCGAATTCGTCGGCTGGGATACAGGTCACGATCGCTACATGCACGCTTTCGGTGGACACGGCCGCGACATCCAGGGGCTCGCCTTCCATCAGCTCTGGCTGAAACTGCGCGATCGTCCCGGTATCGGCGCGCTCGACGCGTACGCCCCCTCCGCGGTCGCCGCCTATCTGCACAAGTTCGGCCAGCCCAACGGCCAGCAACCCCTCGCCTACGCCTATCATTTCGACGCGGGACTCTACGCCGCGTTCCTCCGCCGCCGTGCCGAAGCTGGCGGGGTCACCCGGATCGAAGGGCGGATCACCGGCACCGATCGCGATGCCGACACCGGTCATGTCCACGCCGTCCGTCTCGACGATGGCCGATCGGTCGATGGCGACCTGTTCATCGACTGCTCGGGGTTTCGCAGCCTGTTGCTCGGCGAGACGATGGGCGTGCCGTTCGAGGACTGGTCGCACTGGCTGCCCTGCGACCGCGCGGTCGCGGTGCCGACCGAACCGACCGCACCGCTATTGCCCTACACGCGGGCGACGGCGCGCACCGCCGGCTGGCAATGGCGCATCCCGCTCCAGCATCGCACCGGCAACGGCCATGTCTATTCCAGCGCGCATCTCTCGGACGACGAGGCGACGTCGGTCCTGCTGGCCAATCTCGATTCGAAACCGACCGCCGAACCACGCCAATTGCGGTTCAAGGCGGGGCGTCGCGCAAAGATGTGGGAGGGCAACGTCGTCGCGCTCGGCCTCGCCGGCGGGTTCCTCGAACCGCTTGAATCGACCAGCATCCACCTGATCCAGACCGGCATCTCGAAACTGTTCGCGTTGTTCCCCGACCGCGGCTTCTCCGACGTCGAACGCGACGAATATAACCGCCTGATGGGTGACGCCTACACGTCGGTGCGCGACTTCATCATCCTGCACTATCACGCCACCCGCCGCGACGATTCCCCGTTCTGGCGGCACGTCCGGACGATGCCGATCCCCGACAGCCTGACGCGAAAGATCGCGCTGTTCCGGGAGAAGGGCCGCATCTTCCGCTACGACGACGAACTGTTCGGGATTTCCAGCTGGGTGCAGGTGTTGCTCGGCCAGAACGTGATCCCGGTCGGCTATGATCCGATCGTCGATGCGCTCGATGCGGACCGCGTCGCCGACGCCGTCCGCCAGATCCGCGCTACGACGTTGCGCGATGTGCAGGCGTTGCCGAGCCATGCCGAGTTCATCGCCAACTCCGCGTCGTCCCCCCGCACGATGTGATTTGCCAAATCATTTGGCTTTTTCCTCGCCGCGTGCTTTCTGAGGTCCATCGCGCAGCCCGGCCAGAGATCCGGCTGCCGAACAGGGGATGACTGATGAACGACCGTTCGATCCGTATTTTCGTGGCTACGCTCACGTCGCTGCTGGCGTCGACCGCGCTCGCTCAGACGGCCCCGTCCGCCCAGCTTCCCGCCGGGTATGCCGAGCGTGACCCGGTACGATCGGGATGGCCGGTGCAGGTCCGTCAGTCGCTCGGACAGGTCAGCCCGCAGGATCCCGCCACGTTGCCGCGAAGCCGCGCGCCCTTGTCGAAGCCGGTCGCGAAACCCGTACCACGCGGCCCGGCCCTGGCGCAGCGGTCGCCCGGCCTGTGGACCGTAGCCGGCTGGCGGCTGGCTGAAGCGCCGACGGTACGGGCGGACGGCGCGGCGGTATCGCGCGCGGGCTATGACGCGAACTCCTGGTACGTCGCCACCGTGCCCGGTACCGTGCTGACGACGCTGGTCGATCGCGGCGTCTATCCGGACCCGGCGTTCGGGCTGAACAACATGGCGATCCCGGAACGCCTCGCGCGGCAGGATTACTGGTATCGCACCGAGATCGACGTTCCGGCCGAAACGCTCGGCAGGCATCTCGAACTGAACTTCAAGGGCGTGAACTACGCCGCCGAGATCTGGCTCAACGGCGCACGGCTCGGCACGATGAAGGGGGCGTTCATTCGTGGCCGGTTCGACGTCACCGGCAAGCTCGCGCCGGGGCGCAACGTCATTGCCGTCAAGGTGTCGCCGCCGCCGCATCCCGGCCTCGCGCACGAGGAGTCGATGACCGCGGGCGTCGGCGAGAATGGCGGCATGCAGATGCTCGACGGCCCGACCTTCGTCGCTACCGAGGGCTGGGACTGGATTCCGTCGATCCGCGACCGCAACACCGGGCTGTGGCAGGGCGTCGACCTGGTCGCGACCGGCGCGGCGGCGCTGGGCGATGCGCAGGTCGTGACGACCTTGCCCGACGCCGACAACACACTCGCCAATGTCGAGATCACCGTACCCGTCCGCAACCTGACCGACCAGCCGACCACGGCGACCGTCAGCGCGAAATTCGACGACGTGACGGTGACCAAGTCGGTCGCGCTTGCCCCGCATGCCAGCGCCGACGTGACGATGGCACCCGCCGAGTTTCCGGCGCTTGCGGTTCGCAACCCGAGACTCTGGTGGCCGAACGGCTATGGCGCGCCGGCGCTGCACGACCTGACGCTGACGAGCGCGGTGGGCGGGGAGGTCTCGGATACGAAGACGCTGCGCTTCGGCATGCGGCAGGTCACGTACGAGATTTCGCTGATGGACAAGACCGATACGCTGCGCCGCGTCGGGATCGACCTGTCCAAGGCGCGCGCGCTCCACACGCAGGTCGTCGACGGCACGCACCAGGGCATCCGCCAGACGGCGAATGGCTGGGCTGCCTCGCTCGTTCCCGGCGCCGAAGCCTCACCGGCAGTGACGCCGATCGCCGGCGATGCCGGGCTCGCACCGTATCTGCTGATCAAGGTCAACGGCGTGCGGATCGCCGCGCGCGGTGGCAATATCGGCATGGACGACTTCATGAAGCGGACCGAGCGCGCGCGCCTGCTGCCGTTCTTCCGACTGCATCAGGATGCCAACCTCAACATCATCCGCAACTGGGTCGGCCAGAATACCGAGGAGACGTTCTATGATCTCGCCGACGAACACGGGCTGATGATCCTCAACGATTTCTGGGAATCGACGCAGGACTACAACATCGAGGCGCAGGACGTGCCGCTGTTCGCCGCCAACGCCGAGGACGTCGTGAAGCGGTTCCGCAACCATCCCTCGATCGTGGTGTGGTTCGGTCGCAACGAGGGTGTGCCGCAGCCGATCCTCAACGAGGCTTTGCAGGGCATCATCAACCGCGACGACGGCACGCGCCTCTACATGGGCTCGTCGAACCGCGTGAACCTGCAGAACAGCGGCCCGTATAACTGGCGGCCCGAGTCCACCTACTTCACCGATCACGCCAAGGGCTTTTCGGTCGAGCTTGGCACACCCAGCTTCCCGACGCTGGAGGCATGGACGCGGGCGCTGCCCAAGGCTGATCTGTGGCCGATCGGCGATGCGTGGGCGTATCACGACTGGCACCAGACCGGGAACGGCGCGATCAAGACGTACATGGATGCGCTAGCGACACGCTATGGTGCGGGCACCAGCCTGCCGGACTTCGAACGCAAGGCGCAGATGATGGAGTACGACTTCTACCGCGCTATCTTCGAAGGGTTCAACGCGGGGCTGTGGACCACCAACTCCGCGAGGATGCTGTGGATGACGCAGCCCGCCTGGCCGTCCTCGGCGTGGCAGATCTTCTCGTCCGACTATGACACGCACGCCGCGTTCTACGGCACCAAGAAGGCGTCGGAGCCGGTCCACGTCCAGATGAACCTGCCCGATCACAAGGTGGTGCTGGTCAACAACGGCGCGGCGCTGACGGGTGCGGTGGTGCATGCGAAGGTGACGTCGCTCGACAACCGCGTGCTCTCCGAACAGCGCGCGACCATCGCCGCGGGTGCGGGTCTCGTCGTCGATGCCTTCACGCTCGATCTCGCGCCGTTGCTGGCACGGGGGATGGTGCTGGTGTCGCTCGACGTCACCGATGCGACGGGCAAGATCCTGTCGCAAAACGTCTACTGGCAAGGTGCCGACGACGCCGCCTATCGGGGGATGACGACGATGGCCAAGGCGCGGGTCGCCGCCACCGCGACCAGTCGCCGCGATGGCGACGAGATTGCGACGACCCTCGACCTGTCGAACATGGGGGCGGTCGCCGCGCTCGCGACCAAGTTGACGGTGATGAACGGCGACGGCACGCAGGTTCTGCCCGCCTATTTCACCGACAACTACGTGTCGCTGCTGCCCGGCACGCGCCGCCGCATCGAGATCCGCTACCCGGTGTCCGCGACAAAGGGCAGGACGACCGTCGCGTTGCGCGGTTGGAATGTCACGCCAACTGTTGTGAAGGTGCGCTGATGAAGACGCTTCTGGCCCTCGCGTTGCTGGGCACTGGCGCGTCCGTGTCGGCGCAGGACCGCCACCTGAAGTCACCCGATGGTTCGATAGACGTGACCATTGGCCAGGATGCGGCAACTAGGGGGCCGACCTACGCGATCGCCTTCCACGGCCGGCCGGTGATCGCGCCGTCGCCGCTCGGCCTCGCGTTCGAGAGTTACAAGAAGCTTGGCCCGGACACCGCGGTCACCAGCACGACGCGGGCGAACGCCGATACGCGCTACGCTGTGCTTGCGGGCAAGACGTCCTCCGCGCGCGACCGTTATACCGAACTGACACTCGGGTTGACCGAGATGGGCGGCGCGCGGCGGCTGCTCGAAATCGTGTTTCGCGCCTATGACGACGGCGTCGCGTTCCGCTACCGCCTGCCGGTCCAGCCCGGCTTCAACGACCTGCGACTGGCGGGCGAACTGACCGAATTCGCCTTCCCCGCCGATTATCGCTGCTGGGGGCTCAATCTCGGCCGCTTCGATACCAGCCATGAGGGCGAGTACGACCCGCTGAACGCGTCGCAGGTCCGCCCGCACAACCTGTTCGAGACCCCCGTGACCTGCCGCACCGGCATCGGCGACACCAGCTTTGCGCTGACCGAGGCGGATCTGCGCGACTATTCGGGCTCGTACCTGACCGGCCGCGAGACCGGCGCGCTCGGGTTCGCCACGCGACTATCGCCGAGACTGGACGATCCCGGTGTCGCGGTGAAGGCCGATATCCGAACGACCGGGCTGACCACACCGTGGCGCGTCGTGATGCTGGGCGACACGCCCGGCAAGCTGATCGAATCGACGATCCTGACCAGCCTCAACCCAGCCCCCAAGGGCGATTTCTCATGGGTGAAGCCGGGCAAGACCGCGTGGGACTGGTGGAACGGCCCGACGCTGAAGGCGCTGCCCAGCGCGGGCATGAACGACGCGACGATCAAGGCATATATCGACTTCGCCGCCGCCAACGGCCTGCCGTACATGCTGATCGACGACGGCTGGTACGTGAACAGCGGCGGCGGACCCGTGGTGTATCCGGGTGCCGACATCATGACCACCGTCCCAGCGATCGACCTGCCCCGTCTCGTCCGCTACGCCGCGGATCGGAAGGTCGGGCTGTGGCTCTGGGCCAACTGGCGCGTGCTCGATGCGAAGATGGACGCGGTATTCGCGCGCTATGCTGGCATGGGGATCAAGGGCTTCAAGGTCGATTTCATGGACCGCAGCGACCAGCAGATCGTCGAGTTCTACCAGCGTATCTTCAAGGCGAGCGCCGACCATTGCCTGATGCTCGACCTGCACGGCGCGTATCACCCGACCGGCGCGACGCGGACCTGGCCGCAGTTCCTGACGCAGGAAGGCGTGCTCGGCGCGGAATACAACAAATGGACGCGGCGCATCACCGCTCGGCACAACGTCACGTTGCCGTTCACGCGCGGGCTGGCGGGACCGTACGACTATACCCCCGGTGGCTTCCGCAACGCGACGCCCGCAACGTTCCGGATCGAACCGCAGACGCCGATGGTGCAGACGACGCGTGGCCAGGCACTTGCGATGTATGTCGTGTTCGACAGCCCGTTCATGGGGGTATCCGACAGCCCGGACAATTATGCGGGCGCGGCAGGGTTCGATTTCGTCCGCGCCGTCCCTGCGACCTGGGACGAGACACGGGTCGTTTCCGGCGCGATCGGCGAACGGATCGTCACCGCGCGCCGGTCGGGCAGGGACTGGTACGTCGGCGCGATGACCGACGAGACCGCGCGTACCCTGGACGTACCGCTCGACTTCCTGGGCAGCGGCCGCTTTACCGCGACGATCTGGCAGGACGGCGCAGGCCCGACCGACGTTGTGATGACCACGCGCATCGTCACCGCACGCGATACATTGAACCTGACACTCGCAGGATCGGGCGGCGGTGCGATCCGTCTCGTTCCGATCCGATAAGGACACTCCGATGAAACCGACCCGCCTGCTGATTGCCGCGCTCGCCTTCGCCGTGGCATTCCCCGCCTTCGCCGCCGACCCGACGCCCGAGCAGAAGGCGCAATGGGCGAAGGAGGCGGAGGAACGGCTGCATACCGACTGGGCGTATCTGGGCCGTTACCGCGATGCGAACGCCGCCCTGCCCGCGTCCGTCAGAGCGCAGCCACGGATCGTGCTCATCGGCGATTCGATCACGCAGGGCTGGTTCGACCAGGTCCCGGCCTTCTTCCAAGGCGGCCGGATCGGTCGCGGGATCGGGGGCCAGACCACGCCGCAGATGTTGGTGCGCTTCCCCGCCGACGTCATCGCGCTGAAACCTGCGGTGGTACAGATCATGGCCGGCACCAACGACATCGCGTTCAACACCGGGCCGATGACGCCCGACGAAAGCAAGGCCAATATCCGCGCGATGACCGAACTCGCGCAAGCCAACGGCATCCGCGTCATCCTCGCCTCGATCCCGCCCGCGGACCAGTATCCTTGGCGTCCGGGGCTCGATACGGGCAGCAAGATCGTTGCGATGAACGCGTGGCTCAAAGGCTATGCCGCGGCGACCGGCTCGACCTACGCGGATTACTGGTCTGCGCTGGTCGCACCAGGGACGACCGGCATGCGCACAGGCCTGTCATCGGATCACGTTCATCCTACCCCTGCGGGCTATGCGGTGATGGCGCCGGTCGCCGAGCGTGCGTTCAAGGCTGCGTTGGCCAAGCCCGCTCCGACACGCGCGATCATCGCCCGGTGATCCTCCTCGCCGCGCTGCTCGCCGCGACGGTCGTGCCGACGCCGCAGGGCGCTCTGCGCGGCGAGGTCACCGCGGACGGCCGCCATCTGTTCCGCGGGATTCCCTACGCCGCGCCGCCGATCGGGCCGCTCCGCTGGAAGCCTCCAAAGCCGGTGCGACGCTGGCAGCGTACGCGCGACGCGACCAGGTCGGCACCGTCCTGTCCGCAGGTCGATCGCGGCTGGAACACGCAGGCCGCAACTTTCGCGAGCGAAGACTGCCTGTACCTCGAGGTTGCGACGCCCGACCTGACGCCGCGGAAACGATTGCCGGTGATGGTGTGGATCCATGGCGGCTCCAACTATGCGGGTGGCGGCGCGGGAACGATCCAGTCCGGGATGGTGCGTAACGGCGTGGTGCTCGTCAGCCTGCAATATCGCCTCGGCGCACTCGGTTTCCTGTCGCATCCGGCGTTGACCCACGAAGGCGGAGGCGCGTCGGGCAATTATGGGCTCATGGATCAGCAGGCAGCTTTACGCTGGGTGCAGGCCAATATCGCCGCGTTCGGCGGCGATCCCGCCAATGTCACGCTGTTCGGCGAAAGCGCCGGCGCGATGGACGTTGGCCTGCACCTGCTCAGTCCCGGCTCGCGCGGGCTGTTCGCGAAGGCGATCGAGGAAAGTGGCACGCCGGGCTTCGGCACGCCGCCGCGCAGTTTGACCGAGAACGAGCGCCTCGGCATCTTGATCGCCGCGAAGGCCAGCATCCCGCAAACCGCCACCGCGCTGCGGGCGCTTCCCGTCGCCAGGCTGATCGAAGCGACGGAGGCGGTCGAGGTGCCGGGCCTCGCCGACAAGAGCTTCATCTGGCTGCAGGCGGTCGTCGATGGGCGCGTGCTGACCGAACCGCCCGCCACGACCTTGGCAAGAGGCGGCAACCCTGCCCCGCTGATCGTCGGTAGCAATGCCCGCGAACTGACGCTGCACGGTGGCATCGCGCGCGCCAGCGAAGCGATCGGGGAGGCGTTTGGGAGCAACGCTGCCATAGCTCGCAAGGCGTACGGCGTGGACACGATACCCGTTGCCGATCCGCGGCTGGGAGATCTGGACCTGATCCTGTCCAACGATATCACCTTCCGCTGCCCGGTGACGACGGTTGCCGCCGCGCGCACGCGTGCAGGCCAGCCGGTCTGGCAATACCAGTTCGACTACAGCGCACCCGATGCCAAGCCGGTGACGCATGGCAGTGAGATTCGCTACGTGATGACGGGCGCGCAGGATCTCGAAGCCGGGGCGCCGCCGATGCAAGCCTATTGGCTGGCCTTTGCGCGCACCGGTGATCCGAATGCTGCCGGACTGCCGGTGTGGAAGCGCTACGATCTTGCGACGAAGACCTATCTCGGCTTCGTCAACGGCGGCCCAAAACCGGGCAACGATCTACGCGGCGCGGTATGCGGCTTGCGGAGCGCACCGTAGCGCTGCGGTGTCCCGCGAAGACAGACGCCCAGCCCAACTTCCCGCCTTCGCGGGGAGCAAGTCTCAGTACCATACAGGCTTACATCCGACTGACCTGGAATTTGAATCCTCGCCTCCGCGTGTGAGATTTCCCTTAGACCGGCCACAGCCGCGCCGCGCCACGGACGCCGCTGCTGTCGCCCCACACCGCCTGCACGATCTTCGCATCCCAGCCGTCGGAAAAGGTATGACGGCGCACCGCATCGGGCAGTCGGTCGTAGATCTCGGCAACGTTCGACATGCCGCCGCCGAGCACGAAACAGTCCGGATCAATCAGATTGGCGATCAAGGCAAGCGCGCGACCCAGGCGGTCGACATAGCGCTCCAGCGTCGCCATCGCGTCCGGATCGCCTGCGCGTGCAGCCGCGACGATGGCGGCGCCATCCCAGGCCTGCCCGGCGACGGTTTCGTGATCGCGGCGGAAACCCGTTCCCGAAACCCAGCTTTCGAGACAGCCGCGCTGACCGCACCAGCATTCCGGCCCGGGCAGCTCGGACGCGTTGGGCCAAGGCAGCGGCACATGGCCCCATTCGCCCGCGATACCGTTCGCACCCTGGACGATCCGCCCGTCGACCACGAGACCACCGCCGCAGCCCGTCCCAACGATGATCGCGAACGCGGAGCGCGCGCCGGCGGCGGCGCCGTCGACGGCTTCGGACAAGGCGAGGCAATTGGCGTCGTTGGCCATCCGCACCGGTCGGCCGATCGCGGTTTCCAGATCTTCGCGAAACCGGCGTCCGTTCAGATACAGCGAATTGGCGTTGCGCATCAGTCCAGTTCGCGGAGAAATCGATCCCGGCGTACCGATACCGATCGATCCGGCGGCGCCATCACCCTGCCCGCCCGCCTCGGCTTCGACCGCATGGACAAGCGCGTGGACATCGCGGACCGCCGCATCGTAGTCACCGGGGTTCGGCACCCGCAGCCTGCTCAGGAAGCGTCCATCGTCATCGAGTGCTGCCGCCTCGATCTTCGTGCCGCCGAAATCGATACCAATCTGGACCATCGTCCGTCTCTCCCTCCGCCCGTCGTCGCGCGACGAAGAGATCGGATGGGAACGCGATGCGCGATGTTCGGCGCCGGGACCTAGGTCGCCTGACGCTGCTCTCTCCCACCGTCGCTCTGTCGCTGCGGCTGTTGTGAACCCGACCTAACCAGATTGCCGCAGATTAAAAAGGTAAATTGCATTAATCATTCCGCCCCGTACGGCCGACCTGCATCAGGATCGCTTCCGAGGGCAGAATGTGATCGAGGAACGGCAGGATCGCCGCCCCGATCGCGGGCGCATCGTTCGACATCGTCGCCCGGATGACCCGCGCCGCGGACGGCAATTGGGCATCGGCAAGCATCACGTTCAACCGATCGACGAGCACGTCGACCAGTACCGCCGGCAGACGACCACCGATCAGCACGGCACTGGGATCCACGAGGCAACTGACCGCGATCAACGGTTCGATAAGCGATTGCGCCGCGTCCTCGATCCAGCGTTCGACGATCACGGCGACCGCAGGGTCGTCGCGCGTCAGCGCCTGGATTCCGTCGATCACGCATCCGCCGGCATCGAGCCTTGCGTAGAGTGCAGACAGCGATACCGTCTCCTGCACGGTCTGGCCCGCTGCGCGTCGCGTCATGTCGGGCATGAAGCCGATCTCGCCACTGCGCGCGCCTGCACCGCGAAAGTAATTACCGTCTATGACCAGTCCGCCGCCCAGGCCCGCGCTGACCAACACGTAAAAGAAGCTGCTCAGCACCATGCCCGAACCGAATTGCGCCTCGCCGATCGCCGCCGCGGCCGCATCGTTGTCGACATGGACGGACCACGGGACAATCCCTTCGACCATCGCCTGGACGTCGATCTCGTTCCAGCTTTCATACGCGGACGGGCGATGCGGCAACGTGACCCGGCCGAGATCGTCGGGCATCGCCACGCCGACGCCCAGCATGCGCCGTTCGTCGACCAGCTTCGATGCGCGGATCGCGGCAACCTCGTCACGGAGCCATGCGGCTACCTGGTCGGGCATCGCGAAGGCGACTTCGAGCGTCGCGCGCGTCAGCACGGTGCCGGCCAGATCGATCGAGACGATCGTGATATGATCGCGATCGATATTGATGCCGATCGAGAACCCGCCGGCGGGATTGATGACGAGTTGCGCCGCGGGCTGGCCCCGCGCGCCTTGCCGCCGCCCCGCCTCGCTGATCAGGCCGGCGTCGAGCAGCCGCCGCGTGATGTTCGCGATCGTCGGTGCGGTCAGCCCGGTAATCGCCGCAAGATCGGTCCGGCTGGCCTCGCCGCTTACCCGGATCGCCTGCAGCACCGTACGCTGATTGTAATCGCCTGCGCGCTCCAGATTGGTACCCGACAGGCTTATCCCCAATCGTGCCCCATGGTCGAAGGACCCTGGCTTTGCGGGTGTCTGACCGGAATCCGCTGCGCCATCCTGTATCGCCATCTCGCCCCGATTCCCGCTGCTCTCGGTTGGTCTCATACTGGTTTGACCTGTGTTAGTCTTGAGTTCCACTGGCAACGGCCACCGGCCCTTGAGAAAGCGGTGCCCTCCGCAACGCGGTCATTGCATCCGGACGCCTGCTAGCGTTAGCACGGCGATACGGATCACCCTATCGCTAGCGCTGACAGCGATGACAATAGCCCATGGGAGCGGCTGCATGAGTCTCGATACTGTTGGAAAGCGGGGGCGTCGAATGGCGGCTGCCGGTCTTGCGATCATGGCGATAGCGCTACTCTCGACATCGGCATCCGCGCGCACCGCGTGGCCGGACGGGACGAAGGCCGCGATCGTACTGACCTATGACGACGCCCTCGAATCCCAGCTCGCTACCGCCGTACCGGCGCTGGACGCAGCCGGGCTCAAGGGGACGTTCTTCCTGTCGGGCGTACGGCAATCCGACGTCGTTCGCTGGCGCCGCACCGCCTCGCAAGGTCACGAGCTCGCCAACCACACGATATTCCATCCCTGCGCTGCCGCGACGTTTCCGGCCGACCCGCGCTACACTGCTGAGGCGTACACGCCGGCCAGCATGCTGAAGGAAATCGAGCAGCAGAACGTCCTGCTGGCCGCCCTCGACGGTCGCGAACGCCACGGGTTCGCGACGCCGTGCGGGCAGACGCTGGCGGGCGGCGCGGACTATATCGCGCCATTGCGGGCGTCGCGCCTGGTCAGCTATGTCCGCGGCGTTTCGGCGACATCGACCGATCTGGCCATCGACGCCGCCAGCCGCGATCTCATGCAGATCCCGGCACGCGGATTTGCCGAGGGGACGACTGGCGACCAGTTGATCGCCTACGCGCGAGAGGCAGAGGCCGCGGGCGGCATCGCGGTCTTCCTGTTCCACGGCGTCGGCGGCGACCATCTCGCAGTGTCGGCCGAAGCTCACCGGATGCTGGTCGACTGGCTGAAGGCGCATCGTCGGGACGTATGGACGACGACCTTCAGCCAGGCGCTAGATTGGGAGCGCGCGCACCGCGTCGCGCCACCGGTCGCTCGTACGCCCTGAACCGCCCGGACACGTGCAGGACCGCCATGAACTGCAGCAGTCCGTCATAATAGCGCCATCGCCCCCGTGGCGGGTCGAGCGCCCATAGCGTGGAGACGAACGCCGGTCGGAAGGGTTGCCCTCCGGCGAGCGACGCCACCGCGTTGCTGGCAATCAACGCCGACGATGGCGCCGGGTCCAGGACGGTTCCGTCGACACGGTAAAGCGACGGATAGCGGCTACCTCGCGCCTCGAAGAAGCGCTGCACCCGATCGCTGAGCGTCGCGGCGGATGGATTTTTCCCCCACCAGGCTTGGTCCACGGACCAGTTCGCTGCGGTACGGAAGGCATCGTACCGGAAGTCGTCGTGCCCGCCGATCGCCACCGGGCGCGCATCGAACGTCGCGTAATCGGGGCCGAGACCTGTTTGCCGGTCCACCACGCGCGCGAGATACTTTCGGCTGGTCGTCGCGATTCTTCGCCACCGTCGCCGATCCTGGGTACGCCGTCCGCGCCAGCCCGTCGCGTGCCGTGCCCAATAGTCGTAGAAGGCCGGCAAGTGGTAGGACGGGTCGGTAAAGGTCGCGCTGTCGCCGACCGGCACGAAGACGACCTGGTCGGTGCGCGCATCGAACATGTCGGTGACCCCGGCCACGATGCCGCCGTTCATCTCCTGCTTGTGCAGCATCACGTCCAGCACGCTGTCGGCCTGCGCCGCATAGTCGTATAGCGCGGTGCCGCTGCCCCACCGCTCGGCCGCCATCAGCAGCGCGGTGGCGATATAGGCCTCGCCATCGGAGGCGGGAACGGTGTCCGCGTCGCAACCGGTCGGCTTGCATTGCCACCGGAAATAGCCGGCGCGCGGGCCATCGCGGTAGCGCATGTGCGTCGCCGCCCAGTTCCACAGCGCATCGAACGCAGCCTTGTGATCGGTCTGGACGGCAATCATCATCCCGTAGGACATGCCCTCGCTCCGCACGTCTGCGTTGCCGACGTCGAGGATATAGGCCGACGGTCCATCCGCTGTCGGCGCGGCGGCGTAGAAGACCCGGCTATCCTCGTCGCCTTCGAACAGACTGTGCCAGTAATCGGCGATCTTCGCATTGACCTCCGCAGGGCCCACAACCGGATCGAGCCGCGCAACGAGATTGGGATACCGCCCGCTTTCGACGGCCGCGGCTGTGACCGGGCCCGGCAAGAACGCCATGAGCGCACACATGGTTAGGAATGCCGCAGGTCTCATGACACCCTTCACGTATACCCCTTGCCCCGCTCCTTGGCGGCTGTCGTGGTCTTCAGCTGCGCACCGACGTTACTTGAGCAGGACCGGACCAGTGCTGATCCGGATCCGCAGCACTTGATACGGCTGTTTGCGCAGATCGCGTCCACCGTGGAAGTTCGCCTGGCGATGAAGCTGGTTCGACGTGAAATAGAGCCAGCCGTCGGTGCCGACCGAAAGGGTGTCCGGCCAGAGGATGCGTGGATCCTTGGCGATCGTCGTCCAGCGGGCTGCCGAATAGCGGCGGATCGCCCCGTTCTCGTAATCGCCGGCGTAGATGTTCCCCTTGCTGTCTTCGCTCAACCCGTCCGACGGCGCCTTTGGCCCGAGGTCCTGGATGGCGGCCGCGATATCTGCATCGGACTTGGTCGGATCGCGCAGCAAGGCCGTCGGCACGCTGTAGAAATGGCGGCTCGACAGCGCGCAATAATAGAGTGTTCCCCCATCGGGCGAGATCGCGATCCCGTCGGTCGCGACCCGCCAAGGCGACGGCGCGCCACCCGCCGGCCGGTTCATGATCGCCTGCCCCTCCACCGTCGGTACGAAGCCGGGATCGGGCATGGTGGACGCATGACCGGACAGCCGCCGCGTAGCCTTGCCGGTGGCCAGGTCGACGACGATCAGCCCCCCCGGCCCCTTCATCGAGCTGTCAGTGATGTAGGCGACGCCTTGCGCACCCTGGCGAAGGTCGAACCGGACATCGTTGAGATAGGTGGTCGGCAGCACGACGTCGGGTTGATCGAGGACGAGAGTCTTGACGATACGGTTGGTTGCAAGATCGATCGCGACCAGCTTGGCCCCACCTGCCACCGGTGCGGAAAATTTGGGCGCGCCGGTATCCAGGACCCAAAGCCGGTTGGCGCTATCGGCCACGACGCTCTGGACGCTGACGAAATGATCGCGCGCCGCGCCGCGGGCCCCGTCGTTGGTCGCGACGTCGGGGTAGGCCGTAACCTTGCCGTTCTTCAGTTCGCCGACCGCGAACGGCGCGTTGTCACCCCATTGCGGATAGTTGACGAAGATACGACCGTTCGGTGCAACCGTGACGCCGGTCGGCATCGCGCCGCGCAATTCGGCGACCACCTCCACGGGTGCCGGGCGCTGCTGCGCTGGAAGGGAAGCGGGCAATACAAGTGCGAAGGCGGCGAAACCTGGACGAAACATGCTGAATTCCTCGTGCGTACGGCGCGCATCGGTTCGCCGCTCGTTGTCGATGGTGCCAACGCGCGCACGAACCAGACGTTGCCTCCGCGCCTCCAGGACCCGGGCTCCCCAGGTTGGCGCGCATGATGGTCGACCGGCACGACCGGCAGTCCCGCCCTGCCGCGCCGTGTCATTCCGCCAGTTCGCGCATCACCTTGATAAGGTCGGACTTACCCTCGAACCCGATGCCGGGAAGTTCGGGCATGGTGATGTGGCCATCGATCACCCTCACGCCGTCCGGGAAGCCGCCATAGGGCTGGAACAGGTCCGGATAGCTCTCATTGCCCCCCAGCCCCAGGCCGGCCGCGATGTTGAGCGACATCTGGTGCCCGCCATGCGGAATGCACCGCGACGGCGACCAGCCGAACTGCTTCAGCACGTCCAGCGTCCGCAGATACTCTACCAGCCCGTAGGACAGCGCGCAGTCGAACTGCAGCCAGTCGCGATCGGGCCGCATGCCGCCATGCCGCAACAGGTTGCGCGCGTCCTGATGCGAGAACAGGTTCTCGCCCGTCGCCATCTGGCCGGGATAATAGTCCGAGATCGCCGCCTGCAGCGAGTAATCGAGCGGGTCGCCGATCTCCTCGTACCAGAACAGGGGGTATTCGCGCAGCATCTTGGCATAGGCGATCCCGGTCTCGAGATCGAAGCGGCCATTTGCATCGACCGCCAGTCGCGCTTCCGAACCGATCTCATTCAGCACGGCTTCGATGCGGCCACGGTCTTCCTCGATCGACGCGCCGCCGATCTTCATTTTCACGACAGTGTAACCGCGGTCCAGATAGCCGCGCATCTCCGCGCACAGCGCATTGGTGTCCTTGCCGGGGTAGTAATACCCACCCGCCGCATAGACGAACACGCGCGGATCAGCCTCGCGGTGATGGCGTTCGGCCAGCATGCGAAACAGCGGCTTGCCCTCGATCTTGGCGACCGCATCCCAGACCGCCATGTCGAGCGTACCGACCGCCACCGAGCGTTCGCCATGCCCACCCGGCTTCTCGTTGGTCATCATCGCCGCCCATATCTTGGCGGGATCGATATTGTCGCGCGTGTCGTCGAGCAGGCTGTCCGGTTCCGCCTCCAGGATCCGGTCGCGGAAGCGTTCGCGGATCAGTCCGCCCTGGCCATAGCGACCGTTCGAGTTGAACCCGTAGCCGACCACGCGCTTGCCGTCGCGAACCACGTCGGTGACGACCGCGACAAGGCTCGTCGTCATCTTGCTGAAGTCGATGTAGGCGTTGCGGATAGGGGACGAGATAGGCTGCGTGATCTCGCAGACGTCAATGATGCGCATGATTGCTCCTCCTGGAACGTGGTAAGGGTGGCCCGGATTGCGCCGCCGGTATGGAGCGGTCAGCGGAGGGGCACCTCGCCCCTGTTTCGCGATGCGCTTGAGCGACGCGTCGGTAGGCGATGACAGCGACGCGCCTGATCGACAAAACGATCCCCACGGCGATCGGTCGTGATGCTGATCGGTACCTGATTATCGATTGCGTAAGATTATCACGTCATAGCCGATTTTCTAATCCTTGGTTGTGCTGTGTGAACGCTCTTGCCGTTCCGACACGCTGGATCAAATGCCGATATGGTTGGCAGTTATGCCGATTTGGCATAAACATATCCGGTGGTCCGATTTCCGGACGACAACCCGGGACGAGCCGTGCAACTGGATTGGCTGGAAGATTTCCTGGCTCTCGTCGAAGAGAGCAATTTCTCGCGTGCGGCTCGACGACGGAACATTACGCAGCCCGCCTTCGGCCGACGAATCCGATCGCTGGAGCAGTGGGTCGGCACGTCGTTATTCACGCGCACGACGGCCGGCACCGCGCTCAGCCCTGCCGGCGAGCAGTTCCATCGCTATATCCTGGTAGCGGTACGTGACCTGTATCGTGCGCGGACGGCGGCGCTCGACGTTGCCAGCGAGGCCGCGTCGGTCCTGACCATCGCTGCCACCCATGCGCTGTCGTTCACGTTCTTCCCGCAGTGGATCGTCGCGCACGCCCCGCACGAACCGATCAACCTGAAATCCGACAGCATGCAGTCTTGCGAGACCATGATGCAGCGCGGAGAAGCATCCTTCCTCCTGTCCCACCATCATCCGCTCCTGCCGACGTCGCTCGACACGCCGGATTTCATACGCGTCGAAGTCGGCGAAGATATGCTGGTACCGGTCTGTCAGCCGGACGGCACCGGCGCGCCAAGATGGGCGCTGGAGACTGCCGAAGTGCCATATCTGGCATACAGTGCGGAATCCGGCTTGGGCAGGATCCTGGCGGCCGATTGGGCGTCCCGCGGTCTCCCACCGCCTCTCGTTACGGTGCTTCAATCCAGGCTTGCCGCTGCGCTGCTGTCGATGGCGATCGACGGGCGCGGCGTCGCCTGGGTGCCCCGGTCGCTCGCGCAGTCGGCGCTTGCATCGGGAAAGGTGACGTTGGCTGCCGACGACACATACGCGACCAGAATCGCGATCGCACTCGTCCGGCCGCTCCTATCGCTGTCGAAGGTATCGGAGGCGCTGTGGGCATCCGCCTGCGGACCCGGCAGTCGCATCGCCCCTACACCAACTCGCGGATGAGCTCCGTCGCGGTGCATTCCAAGGCCCGCAACCAAAGGACGCAGTACCCACCGACGCCCTTCAGTCCGGCAGCATCGCGGCGGCACGGTGACGTCACGGTTGCGATCTACGATCTGATCAGGAGCAAACCGCCTCTCGGCTGCACGAACTGCTTGATCGAGGCATTACGATCGACGGGGATCCTTGTCCTGCCCGCAGCAGACAAGGACACCCCCGGCAGTGGCGAACGCGCACGCGTGCGCGATCGACTCGTCCGAGGACCACAGCGCGCCGGGATCGAGATCGTTCTCGAGAACCACTGCCCCCGCCCCTCTCGAGACAGGCGACGGTCACTGTGCCACTCGCCTGCCCCTTTGGGCTGTGCGCGCTGGGGTTCCTTAGCGCGGGGTACGATCAGGATTGCGATCGCCCCACCGTGGAGTTTCATGACCCTCGTCTCGGAGGGCCTCAGGCTGGAATGTCCGCGACGCTGGCGGTGTTCGCTGCGACGATGCCAGTCTCGCGATGTCGGAAATCGCTGAGCGCGCGGTACACCTGCATGCGCGCTCGCATCACGCCGCCCAGCGGGCGATGCGCCACCAGACTATGCGCCGGGCGGAACGTCATCACCTCGTCGAAATACCGGACCCGGTCGCGGTCATAGGCATCCTGTTGCGGCAAACGGATCGTAGCGATGGTGCGATACTCGCTGTCCTGCGTCGGCCACTCGACCGACGTGTCCTCGATCGGCTGCGTTGCCGCATTGGCCCAAATCTGTGCGCGCAATTCGAAGACTGCATCGTCGGCCTTGAAATAGTCGACCGCCGCATGACGAAATCCGTCCTCGTCCTGATGCGGATCGAGGCGCCAATCTCCGAGCGCCAGTTGCTCTGCCGCAATCGGGAACGCACCGATCTTGGCGACATAATCGCCATAGCGGACCGGGCATTGGCTGAAATAATGATCGACCAGCGCGTGGCCGAACGGATGGCCATAGAAGTCCAGCGTCGCGCTGGGCCCTCCCGCGACCGCGTTCAGCACTTTGTTGATGTTGCGCGCGATCGATGCCGCTGCGCTCTTGACGCCTTCGGGCATCGGCACGGTCATCCCGATCGTCTTCGCCTGCGCAAGAAACCCCGCTGCGGTTCCAGCGGGAAACGTCGTGCCACTCGCCAGCACGAAATCCTGCGTCGGCACGTCATGCCCCGCCAGCGTTTCACCGGCGACGCCGAAAACCTTGATCGCCATCCCCCGATGCGTCGAGACCCGGTCTCCCAGTTTCTCACCGGGTCCCTGGGCAAAGCGAACCGCGACGTCGAACGTGCCCGGATTCGCGAACAACCCCTGTGCCAGTTCCGGCGGCAGATCGGCGGCAACGACCATTTCGCCGACGACGCACGCCGTGCTCTTGGCATGGCTGGCGCGGACCGCATGGCCGTCACGCTTCTCGACCGCCTGGCTCTCCTGCGTCATCCCCTTGATGATGCCGTCGATACTCTCCTGTTCACCGGGTTCGAGCGTCTCGATGTCGTCGCGATAGGGTAGATAGGGCATGGAAAGCTCCTGTTGTATCAGGATGTTAACGCCCGAATGCCCGGCGACGTTTCTGTACGGTTCCGGGCAGAGGCACGCGTGCGCTGCTATCGGCTGCAACGATCCGGCAGATCGGCCAGCGCCGTTGCCTCACCCGAAACCCTATCCAGCATCATGATCATGCAGTGGCCAGCGGCAGCCGAGCAGCATTGCGAGCAGTTGCAAAATCGCAGCCGAGGCTAGCGCGACGGACACACCGCGTGCCTGCGCCACCGAGCCGAACACGCCGCTGCCCAAGGCGATCCCGGCAAAAATGGCCATCTGGTAAAGCGCGAGACTGCGAGCCAGCACGACGCGCGGCGCCGACATCTGGACCGCCACGTTGAACGTCGACAGCGCCAGCACGGTCCCCGCCCCAGCGGCCAGGAGTGCCAATGCCGTCACGGTAAAGCCGAGATCGGCAGCAACGCCGATCGCTCCACAGGCGACAGCCACGGATGCGATCCGCACCGCGCTTTCATTCGACAGCGACTGGCGGAACCGTCGGCTGACGAACGAGCCGAGAATCGATCCGAGACCGAAGGCTGCCAGCAATGCGCCGAAAATCTGTGCGGTGCCGCCGACGAGATTGTGGGCGACCAGCGGCATCAGTGCCAGGATCGTGCTGGACATGGTGCCGAACAGCGCGGCGCGGATCATGGTCACGCGCAACACCGGCGACGCGATCGCATGTCGGACACCGCCGAGCATCGATGCGCCGATCCTTTGACGGGCGGGCCGTTCGCCTGCCGCCGGTCGCCACCGCGACAGCACGACGACAAGCCCGATAAAGCTGATCGCGTTCACGACAAACGCCGCAGTCGCGCCCGCAGCCGCGACGATCAGGCCGCCGACGGCAGGACCGACGGTCCGCGACAGGTTGAACCCCAGGCCATTGGCGATGATCGCAGCGGGAATGACGCGACGTGGTACGAGATCGCCGACCGAAGCCTGCCAGGCGGGCGCATGGAAAGCCGCACCGCAACCGAGCAGGAACGTACTGCCGAGGAGCAGCGCGGGGGTCAGCAGTTCCAGCCATCCGAGGATCGCCAGCGCGAAGGCGACCAGCAGCATGAACAGTTGCGCGGCGATCATGACGTGCCGGCGGTCGCGATTGTCCGCTACCGCTCCGGCGAGCAGCGATAACAGCACGATCGGCAGCGTCGCCGCCGTCTGCACGAGCGCGACCGATCGTGCGCTATGCGTCAGCGACAGCATGAGCCACGCGGCGCCGACCGACTGTATCAGTCCGCCGAAATGCGATGCCGTGCTGGCCAGCCAGACCGCACGGAAAACGGGAAAGGCGAAGGGCGACGCGGCGGGGTCGTCGGCAGGCATACGCATCGGATCAGATCGCCCGTCTCGCAAAGGCCCCGCGCACGACCCTACCTGGGCGGTGCGCGGGCGCGATCAGAACTTGTACTTCATCTGCAGGCCGTAGGTCCGCAGGTCGGGAAGACCGACGATCAGCGCGGAACTGTACGTGCTGTAGCGGAAGTTGTTGGTGAGGACGCTCGCATCGGCGATCGTCGTGTACGATCGGTTGTTGGTCACGTTGTTGACGAACGCCTCGATCGAGAAACCGTTCTGGCTCACCCCGATGCGCGTGTTGACGGTATGGCTCGCCGCGGTCTTGACCAGATTGGCGGCGTCGGACCACATCCCGGACTTGAAGGAATAATCGACGCGACCGAACCACGACGCGTCGTCCAGCCCCCGAATGTCGCCGGTATACTGCCCCCCCGCAGTAGCCGCATACTTCGAAGTATTCGGATTTTCGTTGCCGCTGAAGTCGGTGATCCCGGAATAGGCGGTCACGGTCACGTTCTGGAATTTCTTGATCTTGCTGTCGGTCAGCGCCGCCGAGAAATTGAGCGCGATCGCACGGGTCGCATTGAACGTGCCATCGAGCTCGATGCCGCTCATGTCGACGGCGCCGGTATTGGCCGAGCCGCGAATGATCTGCGTGGTGTTGGTCGCGGTGTCCACGACGTTCACCGTGATGGCGTTGATCTGGTTACGCCACGGCGCGAAATAGCCGTCCAGCGACAGGCGAAGCTTGTTGTCGAAGAACCGGCCCTTGACGCCGATCTCGTAGTTGGTGACCTTTTCCGGCGCGACCGCAACGCTGATCCCCGCGGCGCTGGCCACGTTCTGCTGGGCTACGCTGGCGGTCAAGAATGCGGTATTGAAGAGACCCGGGTTCACGCCTTTCGAATAGGACGCGTACGCCATCACCGCCGGCGTCGCCTGATACTGGGCGATGAAGCGCGGCAGGAAGTTCTTGTAGTTCTGGTTCAGCAGCTTCGATCCGCCCGCATAAAAGCCGGCAGGAACGAACAGATCGGTGGTCGCGGTGTAGCCGGTCGGCTGCGCATAGGCGTACAGCTTGTCGATCTGATAGCGGCCTTCGGCGTTGAGGGTCAGTTTGTCGGTGACCGCATAGGACAGGCCGTAGAACGCCCCGAAGGTACGCGACCGGGTCGCGCCGCTGACCACCGACGCATAGGTGTCGGTGCCGAGCGCGCCATTGCCGCCGCCGAGACCGCCCTGTGAGAAACTGTTCAGATAGCTACCGCCAAAGCTCGCCTTGAACCGCCCGCCCTGATCGTAGCTCGCGCGCAACTCCTGCGAAAAGTCGCGATTGATGCGCTCGACCAGATACGGAAAGTCGAAATAGCTGCGACCGGTGGTCGTTAGGTTGGCGATTGTCGTATCGCCGTAATTGTCCAGATCCGACAGCTGGCTGTAGCGCTCGTTGTTATAGCTGGTGAGCGACGATACCGTTACGCCGGTGTCGCCGACCTCGTAATCGGCGCCGAGGTGCAAGTGATAATAGCGCCGCACCAGGCCGTAGCCCTGCACGCCGTCGTCCGGATCGATCAGGCGGCCATTCGGGTTGGCGAGGAAGTTCTGAATGACGGAATCGTTGGTGGTGTTGGACGAGGGGGTCGTGCTGCTGAGCTTCGGCGCGGTGCCGCAGAAAAACGCGTTGGACACCGCCGCTCCGGTCGACGAACGACCGGTCAGCGTGCAGTTGGACTGGCCGGGTACCACCACCGTGCCGGCGGCGTTGGCAATCGTGTAGGCGGATATCAGGCCTTGCGCGGGTGCGCCGTCCTTGTCCTCGGACAAGAGCCCGAACGCCTTGATGGTCAGCCGGTCCGTCGGTTTGGCGACCAGCATGACCGTCCCGCTGGTGGTTTTCTGATCGCCCAGCGTCTGGCCTGGTACAGCCTTGTTTTCATAGGAACCGTTCTTCGAGAAACGGTCGCCGCTGATGCGGAAGGTCAATTTGTCGCCGAGGATCGGACCCTCGATGTCGGCATGCAGCTTGTAGTTGTCGCGGGTACCGATCATGCCGCCGACCGATCCGGCGAGTACGCTGCCCGGCACCTTGTTGACGACGTTGATCGCGCCGGCAAACGTGCTGCGCCCGAAATACGCGGACTGGGGACCTTTCAGAACTTCGACGCGCTCGGGATCGCTGATCGAGGAGAAGGCGCTCGGGGACGCGACCGGCGCGCCGTCGATGAACAGCGCCGATGTCGGGTTCGTCGCTGCCGACGGTGTGAAGCCGCGGATGATGACCTGCTGAAACGAGCGATCGTTGCGACCGGCTGCGTTATTGTTGACGTTTACGCCGGGGGTGAAGTTCGCAATGTCGTTGATCGTCGTGATGCCGCGTACTGCCAGGTCCTGCGCCGATAGCGCGGTGACCGCGACCGGCGTCCGCAGAATGTCCTCGGACCGCCTGCGTGCGGTGATCACGATGTCGCCGCCCGGCTGCGCATCCGACTTCACCTCGGCCGGCCCGGCGGTCTGCGGCGCGGTCTCCGCGGAGAGCACAGGCGCGGTGGACACAGGCGCGGGGGACACAGGCGAAAAGGGGGACGTACTGTCCGTCGGCGTCTGGGGATCGGCGACCTGGGCAGCGGCCGGCATCGCCAGGGCTACGCCGATCATCAGCA
Source organism: Sphingomonas sp. OK281 (assembly GCF_900115295.1). Lineage (GTDB taxonomy): Bacteria > Pseudomonadota > Alphaproteobacteria > Sphingomonadales > Sphingomonadaceae > Sphingomonas. The sequence continues at coordinate 1,165,026 of NZ_FOVZ01000001.1, forward strand.
TAGGCACCAATGCGGACGTCGAGCGGGCGTATTGCTTCAGGTTGTTCATCCAAAAATCCCCATAAATACCAATTGGGCGCGACCTACCCCGATCAGGGGACCGATCACTCGCCGGCGGACCGGCGATCGCGCGTTCATGAACACTTCCTGCGGCCGGCGCTTCTATCCGAGACCTTGAACGGCTCCGGTGATTTGCTCTGCCGTATCGATAATAGACGGGCTGCTGGGGCAACCTTCTTTCGCAGCAATCATGATGCTGTCACATATTTTCTATAAGATGGATGCGGGACGTTGACCGCTGGGTGGATAATTCGCGCCGCGTGCAGCCGTCATCGCGCCGGGATCGCCTTGTCCAGGAACGTCTTCACGTCCTTGGCGAACCGGTCGGGGATTTCCCACATCGGCCAGTGCCCGACATCGGGATAGCGCACGAGCTCGACATGCGTATTGGCGAAGCGCCGGACCGACGCCTCCGCCCCTTGCGCGATGACAGTGTCGCGTTCGCACCATTGCAGCAGCACGGGCGCGCGGATCGTTGCCGCGATCGCGCCGACGTCGGTGGTCTTGAACAGCACGGCGTTCGACTTCAGGAACGACTGCTGGCGCGCCACGGCGCCGGGCAGGTTCGCCTGGTCGTACATCATCTGCGGCAGGTAGGGCGGCACTGCCCAGCCGGGATGCGAGGTGTCCTCGAACACCCATTTGTAGAAGATCTTCGGATGATAATCGGGCAGCACCGCCTTGTTGAACGCCATCATCGCCCGGATCTTCCAGTCGACCGCGCGAGTCTGGCTGGGGCGTTCGAGCGGCAGGATCGAGAACGCCATCGCGGTAATCCGCTCGGGATGCCCGGAGGCATATTGCAACGCGACGTTCGACCCGTTCGAGGTTGCGATCACCGCGATCTTCGGGATCGCCAGGCGGTCGAGCACGCCGCCGACCAGTTCCGCCGCGCGCTTGGTCGTGTAGCCGTTCTTGGGATCGAGCCCGCTGAGGCCGTATGGCGGCCAATCCATCCGCACGATCGTGTAATAGGGCTTCAGTCGCGCGACGAGCGGATCCCATTCGTGGAGGTTGACGCCGGTTCCGTGCAGCATCAGCACCGGCGGCCCCCTGCCCTCGACGCGGACATGCACATCGACGCCATCGATCGTCAGGAACTGCGACGGCGCGCTCGCATAGCGTTCGACCAACGTCGCGCGATCGCTGGCGAACCAGCCGGCGCGGGCCGGCACGTACCATGCGAGCCCGGCGATCAGCAACAGGGCGACGACGCCGAGCGCGCCTTTGATCCAGCGGGTCATGGGCAATTCCTAAGGCTTGGCAGGCGACTGGACGTCGTCGACGAAACGGGAGAGCGCAGCGTCGAACGCGACTGGCGTATCGGCGCTGACGGTGTGGCCGGCGTCGGCAAAGTTGATCACGCGGCCGTGCGGGAGGCTCGCGGCAAGCGTCTTCAGCCCGGCGACGGGCATGGCGGCATCCTTGCCCCCCACCACGAAGAGTATCGGGAGCGGCAGTTTGCGCGCCAGATCGGCATTGTCGATGCGGAAGCCGCGCATCGCGCGTCGGCTATAGACCGGCCAGCTGAACTGCTGCCGCGACCAGGCCGCGCGCGTCGCAGGCGACAGGGTGCGGCTCGACATGAACGGTACGAGCGCTTCGCCGCCGGCGGCGAAGCGCTCGAGTTCGCCTGACATGAGATCGGTGTTGGCCCGGCCGTAGGCGGGGTCCGCCCGGACGACCTTGTTCGCCGGGATCAGCCCGCCGGTGGTCGACACCATCATCAGTCCGGCAAGCGACCCGGTGCCGAATTTGCGAACATAGTCGATCGCGGCATAGCCCCCCATCGACCAGGCCACGATCGTCGGCCGGTCGAGCTTCGCCGCTGCGATGACGGCCGCCAGATCGTCGGCCCACAGGCCTGTGTCGGCATAGTCCTCCTCGCGCCACGGCTTGCCGGACGCGCCGTGCCCGCGAAGGTCGAACGCCACGATATGAAAACGCCTGGCGAGAGCGGCGTCAGCGTGCTGCGGCGCCCAATATTCCTTCGCAAACCCGGCGCCGTGGATCAGCACCACCGCGGGCGCTGCCCGGTTTCCCCATTCCTCGATCGCGATCGGCACGCCACCGCCACCGACGACGAAGCGCACGTCCGGCTCAGCGGGCGCGGCGGGCGTAGCGGTAGCGGCAGGCGCGGCGGTCGCGGCAGGCGTGGCGGTAGCGAGCAGCAGGGCGCCCACCGCGATGGCATGCGCAACCCGGATCATGGTTGCGTCGCCTGCAGATAGGCATCGACCATCAGCGCGAAGCGGTGCGGCACTTCCATCGGTGGATAATGGCCGACATCGGGCATGCCGACGAAGCTGATCACGCGCGCGGAATCGAGATGCGCGACGAGCGCGGTCGCCTCGGTCGGCGTCATCACCGGATCGCGCATGCCCCACAGGATCAGCACGGGCGCCTTGACGCCGTGCAGTCGCGCCATCGTCGTCGGCGCATCCGCGGTCAGCGCGTGCAGCTTGAACTTGTTGGGCTCGGCCGTGCGCAGGTTGCTATGATAGAAATAGTCGACCGTGGCGGAGCTGAGCCGGCTTTGGTCGCCGTACAGGAACGAGAGATATGCCTGCCAGAAATCGCGGCCCTCGATCCCCGTAGCCTTTGCGGCTGCGAGCGATGCGTCGAGCGCAGGCGTCGAAGGCAGTTTCAGGTTGGTCACCGAATCCGAGGGCGTGTTGGACAGCACCAGCGCTTGGACACGGGCTGGATAGGTCGCGGCAAAATAATAGGCGAGCGTGCCGCCGCTCGAGACCCCTACCAGCGTCGCCTTCGGGATCTTCAGCGCATCGAGGAACGCCGCGGTGAACGCTTCGGGGGCGCCGATCCGAGCCACCACCGCGTCGGACACCGGCCCCGAAAGCCCGGTCGGCGGCTGATCGAACCGCACGACGCGGTACCGCGCCTTCAATTCGGCGGCGACGCCGTCCCATGCGTCCAGCGTGCTGCGCGATCCATGCAACAGAAGCAGCACCGGTCCGCGCCCCTCGTCCCGGTACCGGACGTGGACACCGGCTACGTCGACATAGCGGTCGCCCGGCCGGCCAAGCTCGGTCCGCAGTCGTTCGACGGAAAGGCGGGCCGGTACGCCGCCAGATACGGGACCGGGTGAGGCAGCGACCAGTGCCGCCAGCACAGCGCCGAGCCCCGCTATCGATCGAACCGAAATTTTCATGTGCTGGTCCTTCGCGGCGATGCCGGGGTGCAAGATGATCCGTCTTGAGCCGGTTTGCCGGCTGCCTGGTGGCGTATGCCGGACGTGCCTGCCGCCCCTGGCACGTTCTTGATCTCGATCAAACTTGGGGCCGACGTACGACGTCGCTGCGTCCGCCGAGCGGGTAGAGCGTCATGAACACCGCGTTGCAGGCGTAGAGTATGACCGGCAATACGGCGAACGCGACGTAGAGCGATGTGATCGCGGACGCGGGCTGCGTGATCAGCTGGCCGTTCTTGGTCGGCATGTAGTGCGCATAGCCGAGATAGACGCCGACCAGCCCGACGCCGAACGCGAACGCCGTCTTCTCGATCACCGCGATCACGCTCGACAACAGCCCCTCGCGGTGCCGCCCGGTCATGTCGCGGTCATAGGCCAGCGTATCGCCGAGCATCGAGATCGACAGCAGGATCATGCCGCCCGAGCCGAACCCGGCGACGATCGCCCGCGCGACCAGCCCGGCATCGGTGATCGATGCGTCCGCGGTGAGCCAGCTGAGCGACACCGCGCACATGCACGCGACGCCGATCAGATACGCGTTGCGCTTGCCCATCCGCCGTTCCAGCCACAGCCAGAGTGGCATCGACAGCGCGACCGTGATGTTGCTGGCGATCGCGAACTTGATCTGGCCGGCATAGCCGACCTTCAGCACGTTGAGCATGAACAACAGGCTGGTCGTCGCGGCGCTCGCGAACGACAGGAACTGGAAGATCTTGGCGCCCACCAGCAGCATGAATGGCCGGTTGCGCAGGATCAGCCGGAACTGGCTGCCGTCCATATGCGGGGCATGTGGCTTGGGCTCCAGTTCGGGCGCGTTGGCGGTGCCGAAGAACGACGCGGTCATCGCCGAGACGATCACCAGCGCCATGACGAACCCCATCACCATGTAGCCGCGCGCGCCGCCGCCGCCCCAGCTGATGATCCCGGCGGTACCCGCGATCGCGATCAGCTGGCCGATCGAGACGAACACGGTGCGGAACGACAACAGCCGCGAGCGTTCGTATTTCGACTCCGTCATCTCGGACGGCATCGCCATGTACGGCACGTTGAACAGCGAATAACCGGTCGAATACAGGATCAGCGCCGCCAGCATGTAGACCGTGACCATCGTGTCGCTCATCGCCGGCGGCGCGAAGATCATCAGGAACGAACCCGCGGAGACGACGGCGCCGAACAGCAGGAACGGACGGCGCCGGCCCCAGCGGCTGCGCGTCCGGTCGCTCATCGTGCCGACCAGGATATCGGCGAACACGTCGTACAGCTTCGACGCCATCAGGAGGTAGCCGGCGATCTCGGGCGACTTGCCGAGCACGGTCGTCATCAGCGCGGGGAAATAGGCGGTCACCGCGTTCAGCATCACCGCGACGCCGACCGTGCCGACCCCGAACCCCAGGCAGGTCGCCATCGACAGGCGGGTATCGCTCGCCGAGGATGGTGCTGTGGACGCGTATGGTGCCGTCATGATGTGTGATCCTGTGCCGGTCATGCCGGCATATCGAGGAAAGCGCCGATCGCGGCGGCCTTGGATGCGGGATCGGAGGCGACTGCGGCGATCGTCGCGCGAGGAATGGCACCAGCGGCGGCGGCGACCGAGGCGTTGAGGATCGCCAGTTCGCTATCCGCCTTCAGCAGCAGCACCGGCGCCGCGATGTGCGGCATCCGCTCGAGCGCGCGGTAGCGGAACGCCGCCAGATACGGCAGCGGATAGGTGTCGAACGCCTTCAGCACGTCGAGCGCAGCGTCATGAAGAATTTGCGGCGACGGCATCGGCCCATTGAGGCGGTTGGCCGGGATCTTCTCGAAATGCGGGAAGAACAGCGCCTGGTCGCGGACGAAGTTGAACGCCCAGGCGAGATGCGCCCCATATTCGTCGGGGACGATCTTGGGCGCATACTGCGCGAGGATCTTGTCGCGCATCGCATCGCCATAATCGGTGATGCCATCGAGCACCGCGTGCCCAATCCGGTCGGGATAGGCCGCTGCGAGCTCGCACGCGATCCGCGCGCCGGTATGCGTGCCGTACACGTCGAACCGATCGATCCCCATCGCGTCGGCGAGGCGGACGACGCTGTCGGCGAAATAGGCGATGTCGGGTTCGGCGATCGCTGGCGCGGGGGAGTCGCCGTTGCCCAGCGTATCGGGCGCGATCACCGTTCGCCCCTGCCCTGCGAGCGCCTGCATCAACGGCGCCATCCAGCGCGACGACGAGGGCGAGGCGTGGAACAGGAACAGCGGTGCGTGGACAGGATCGGCGGCGACGATCTGCCGCAGGTGGACCTGCCCTTCGTCGATCGAGACGAACGCACGTTCGATCAAGCCCGCGGTCGTCATGCAGCCATGCCGAGATGGTTGCGCAGTTGCGACCCCTGATAGGCTTTGCGGAGTAGCCCGCGCTGCTGGAGGATCGGCACGACCTCCGCGCAGAATACGTCCAGTTCGAGCGGCATGAAGGCGGGCTGCAACGTGAAGCCATCGCACGCCTCTGCGTCGATCCATGTCTCCATATGATCGGCGAACTGCTCGGGCGTGCCGACGAAGATACCGTGGCCGCGCGGCTTGCCGGCATAGTCGCGGCAAAAATCCTTAAGACTGCGGCCACTCTCGATCGCCGGGGCCATCATCTTGCGGATATCGGCGGGCGGGAATTCGCACGTCGCGGCGATCTCCTCGATCGGGATCGGGGCGTCGGGCGCGTGGACGGTCAGGTCGTAGCCGATCGATTCACTCAGATATTCGATGCAGAGCGCGTCGTCGGCGAACTCGTGCATCCGGGCCTGAGTCGCCCGCGCCTCGTCCTCGGTGCTGCCGAGGATGAAGGCGAGACCCGGCATGATCTTGACCAGGTTCGGATCACGACCGGCCGCCGCGATGCGCGCGCGCATGTCGTTGCGATAGTCTCGACCCGCCTCGATCGTCGGCGCGGCGCAGAAGATCGCCTCCGCGCTGCCGGCCGCGAACGCGCGACCGTCGGGCGACTGCCCGGCCTGGACGATCAATGGACGACCCTGGGGTGGGCACGGCATGGCGAGCTTGCCGGCAAAATCGAACCAGGCGTTCTTGAGCGCTTCCGACTTGCCGTCGCAGGCGCTGCGCCAGAAGACCTCGGTCGCATCGAGGAACGCCTGGGCACGCTCGTAGCGCAGCGTCTTGTCGAGCAGTTCGGTCTCGCCGAAATTGAGCGCGGCGTTGACGTGCGCGGTGGTGACGATGTTCCAGCCGGCGCGACCGCCGCTGAGATGATCGAGCGCGGCGAACTTGGCGGCGACCTCGGCAGGTTCGTTGAACGTCGTCGAGACGGTCGCGACCAGGCCGATATGGCTGGTCGCACCGGCCATCACCGACAGCAGCGTGAACGGATCGAGCGTCGGGATCGCGAGGCGACCGGGCGTGCGCCCTGCGGCGTCGCGGCCCTGGAGCTGGTCGCCGAACACGATCGCGTCGAAACAGCCGGCTTCCGCGGCGCGTGCGACCCGCTCGTAATAGGTCCGGTCGAACACCGCGGCAGGGGTAGCGTCCTCGTCGCGCCAGCCGCCGGGATAGAAGCCGATCCCCTGGAGAAAGGCCCAGAGGTGAAGGCGGCCATTGAGGTTTTCCATCTTACGCGGCCTTGCTGAAGGGGTTGACGGGGCGAGGCACGCCGATGCGGCTCCGCCAGCAATCGCCGGCCCGGAATGCAGTCGCGGGCACCAGCGCGCGGGCGGCCGCGATCGTCGCGGCATCGGCATGGCCGGTCAGGTGGAGGCCGTCTGCGCCCACCGCCTGCGCGATTGCGAGCGTCGCGGCGACGTCGCCGGCCGCGGTCCTGAGCAGGATCGCTGGGCGATAGGGTGCGGCCGAGGCAGCTGCGATCTGGGCCTTGGCGTCGTCGATCGACGTTGCGGCGATCAGCACGACGTCCGCCGGCGCTGTAGCATCGGCAATCTCGTCGGCGGGTTCGCGAAACAGCAGCGGATAGCCGAGCTTGGGGCGTGCCGCGTTGAGCGGACCCACGGTCGAAAAATACGGCCCGTCATGATGCACGCGGCGAACCTTGGTGCTGTCGAGATACACGCCGCTCGTCTTGTCGAGCACCAGCGCGTCGCCGTCCCAGCTATCCCACAATGCCTGCGTCGCGCCGATGAAGTCGTCATACTTCACCACAGCCTCGCCAGCCGGCAGCACGTAGTTCGCGCCATAAGCGGTGTCGAAGCGTGCGGCGTCGGCGCAGGTCGGCATCCAGCCGGACCGCCCGTTGCTCAGGATGTCGATGGCCGACAGCGCGCGCGCGACGTGGAACGGCAGGCTGTGCAGCGCCGGCAGCACACCGACGACGACCGCGCTGCGCACTACGCCCAGCACCCAGGGCATCGTCACCAACGCCTCAATACCCGCAGGCACGACGACATTACCGGAATCGTCGCCGAGCAGCAGGACATCGAGCCCGGTCGCATCGATCGCGGCGAGTTTTGCGGTGAGCGCCGCGGCCCTGCCCGACGACGGATCGATACATGCGGAGAGTAACATACTGATCCCTCAGACTGTGATGACGTGGTCGCCCACCGCATGGATCGGCTCGCAGCCGTCCGCGGTGATCACGACCAGGTCTTCGATATGGATGGAGCCGCCGATGCCGACCTCGACCACCGGACAGTCGACGCTGAGCACCATGCCGGGCTCGAGCGTCAGATTGTGCTTCTTGTAGAAGCCGCCGGCCTCGAGCCCCGGTTCGTCGGAGTGCATCAGGCCGACGCTGTGCGGGCCGAAGCCGATCATGTCCGCGACCCCTGCCTTCTTGAGTGCGGCATGGCCGAGCGCGGCGATCTCGGCATAGTCGAGACCGGGCCGCAACTGCTCGCGGATCGCCTGCCAGCCGAGCGTTGCCGCCGCCGCTGCACGCCGGGCCGCCAGCGATGGTTCGCCGACGAACACGGTGCGCGCATAGTCGCCGTGGTAGTTCTGGAAGTGCCCGACGCCGTCGAGGAACAGCGACTGCCCATCGCGGATGCGGTCGCTCGTCGGCAGGTCGGAGGACACGCGGTCGACCGTCATGAAGACCGAACGGTTGCCGCGCCTGGCGCTCTCGACCGCGAACATGTTGCGGACCTGATGATAGCTCGCCCCCTCGCGCAGCTGTGCGACCACCGCGTTCACCGCGGCGGCATTGGCCCCCGCCCCACGCCGCATCAGCGCGAGTTCGAGCGGCGACTTGGCGATCCGGATCCAGCGCAGGATGTTGTCGGCGGGGACCAGCGTGCCCGGCCGATCGTGCCGCGCGCAGACTTCGGCGATCACCGCATGGTCGAACGCGACGCGGCCATTCCACAGCCCCATCGCCTTCAACGCGCGGGTCAAGGCGCCGCCGGCGTCGTACAGCAGCGGCTCGATTGCCAGGGCGGCGTCGGTCCCCTCATCGCGCCGCAGCTCGACGTCGGACCGCGGATCCGCGCCGCGGTCGGCGAACATGCCGTGTCGCGTCCCCGGTGCATCCGCGTCGCCTGCATCGCCCGCCTCGACGAACAGGTAGCTCTGGATTCCCGAGCGCGGGCCGCCATCGGCGAAGGTATAGTAATAGATGAAATGCGAGGTGACGATCGCGGGCTTCTGGCGCTGGTCGCGCGACAGGATCGCGAAGGTCGTCGGCGGCTGGCCGAGCCGCGTCGTGCCGATCTGCGGCCAATAGCCGAGCATGTGATACACGTTGAGCGGATCGCCGACGACGATACCGTCGATATCGAACCGCTCCGTCACCTCGTACGCGCGCGGCAGGTTCATCGGGCCCCCCTCGCGCAGGGCATCCAGCAGCGCGTCGTCCTGGGCGAGCCAGTCTGTCGTATCGAGGATCATGCCGTCGCCATCCGGAAAGCCAGGGTGCGGTTGGCACCCGCGGCACGTGCGAAGCAGAATGCCGCCACCAAATAGGCGGGCACCGCGACGCACAGGATCGCGTAGCCGACCAATTCCGGCCGCCCGAACACATGCTCGGTCAGCATGGCGACCAGCACCGGCCCCAATGCGGCGCCGAACACCGTGTTCATCAGGCCGGTGATCGAGATCGCCATGCCGCGCATGTCGGCCGGCGCCTCCGCCTGCAGATAGGTCAGCGTCGCCGCACCGACCATCGCCGTGATCCCGGCAAGCGACGCGCACATTACGCAGGCGAGCGTCAGGGTGGGTGCGAGCACCGCGCACGCCGATGGCAGGGCGACGAACGGCAGCACAACCAGCAGCTTCGGGATCGCGCCATGCCCGGACCGCTTGACGATCCGATCGACGATCCAGCCGCCGACGATCGGGCCGAGCAGCCCCGAGACGATCGCCATCGGCCCGAGCAGCGGCGCGACCTCTGCCGGCGTGACACCGAACTTGCGCGAGATCATTGCGACCTGCCACGCAAAGGCGCCGTAGGTGCCGAGGAAGAACGCGGCGAACCCGACATAGACGGCGACGAACTTGCTGCGCTCGGTCCAGAAATGCCCGAGTGTCCGCGACACCTGCGCCCCCCAGGTCTCACGCCCCGCCATCGTGGTTGTAGTCGTCACGGCACCACGCCGTGAAGGCTCGCGCGTTGTCAGGAAGGCCAGCGCGACCAGCGTACCGGCGAGGCCGCAGACGATGAACACGATCCGCCATGGGGCCAACCCGGCCAGTATCGGCCAGCCGGCAAAATCGCCCCGTGCCGCGGCACCCAGCAGGAAGCCCGCAACCGAAATCGACACGCCCTGCGCGATCGCCTGACCCATGATGTAGAAGCCGACCGCTCGCCCTCGCCGCCCGGGCGGGAAAAGGTCTGCGATCAGCGAGATCGCGGCCGGCGCCAGCGCCGCTTCGCCCAACCCGACCAGCAGGCGCGACAGGAACAATTCCCCGAACGATCCGGCCAGCCCGCCGCCGATTGTCGCGCAGCTCCAGACGAAGATGCCGATCACGATCAACCAGCGCCGCGAGGTGCGATCGGCGACGATGCCGAGCCACACGCCCATCACCGCATAGAACAACCCGAATGCCAGCCCCTGCAACAACCCGACCTGCACGTCCGAGATGTGCAGTTCGCTCTTGACGCCATCGACGACGATGTTGAGCAGCCCGCGGTCGATCACCGAGACGATCGATGCGACGAACAGCAGCAACAAGATCGTCCAGGCGCGTAATGGCCGCGGATAGCCCTGATCGAAGGACGCGGATGCGGCGGTGGGGTTCCGGCCGTTCATGCGCTTACAGCAGGCCCAGGGGACGTGCGCGCGACTTGATATAGTCGCCGAGCCAGTCGAGCCCGCGGAACCGCAGGGTACCGCGCCCCACGCTCTTCGACGATTCCGCCATGCCGGCGATCAGGCGGAACGCCTTGGCGAGCAGGAACAGCTCCTTGTTCGCCTTCTCGGCTTCGGTGAAGGGCCGCACGGTCTCGTAACCGCGCTCGAACGCCTCGCCGTAGCTTGGCGAGAAACCGTAGAACAAATTGCCCCAGACATAGTTCTGGACGTCCTGCATCATATAGTCTTCGCCGAGCCCGTCGAAGTCGAGCAGCGTGATCTGTCCGTCTTCGGAGACGTGGACGTTGCTTGGGTGGAAGTCGCAGTGGCAAATACCCATCGGCACGTCTTCGGCCTGGAGATCGATCAGCCGCTGTTTCAGCCGCTCGGCGATGATCGCATAGTCGCGCAGGTCGTCGGGGCGGTCGTAGACGAAGGCGAGCAACGCAGGCACGGTCTCCTCGAAGCGCCACGTATTGTCGGACGAGAACGGGGTGTCGCCCTGATACTTCAGGCCGTGCAGGTGCATCTGCGCAAAAGTGGCGCCGATCCGCTCGGCGATGCCGATGTCGAGCATGTCGCCGAACTTGTGCCCCGGCGCCCAGTCGTAGAGCGCGATCGCGCGCTCGCCCTCGGGCGAGTCGACCTTGAAATAGAGATTGCCGTCCTTCGCCCGAACGCCGGTCGAGGCAGCGAAGCCTTCGTTACGGAGGTAATCGAGGAAATCGAGCTCATAGGCGACGTCGTCGACGTCGCGGTAGGTCTTGCGCCAGACCCGCGCGGCGTACCGCTCGTTCTCGTCCTGGACGAGGTAGACGTCGTTCATGCCGCGATAGAGCAGGAACGCGGTGACCTTGCCCGACAGCGCGTAGCGGCGCGTCATCTCCGCGGCGATGAAGCTCGGGTCGAGCACCGAATGCGAGACGATGGCTTTGACGAGCGGCGTCTCGACGCGGGGCTCCTGAAAGACGGTGGCCAATGCAGATCTCCTAAAGGTGCGGACCGTCGAAGAAGCGCCGCAGCGCCTGCCCGATCTGGTCGAGGGATTGGGGTAACTCGAGACTGTCGCGAGGAAAGCCTGCCATCTCGACGATCCGCGCATCGGATACGAGCGCGGCCGCGGCGCGTGATTGCGCCGCGATTTCCTCGGGTGGCTGGATCAGCAGGAAGGGTTGCCGGATCAGCGGCAGGCGCGCTTCATAGTCGTAGCTCCAGACACCCTGATACGCCCAGGACGCGCGGTCGATCGGCGCGAGCTTGTCGGCCCAGAGCTGCGCGGCACGACGGAGCGGCACGCCCGGCAGGCGCTGCGTGACGATGAAATCCCAGAGGGGCTCGGCCAGTGCCAAGGCGCCCACGCCGGTTTCGTCCAGCGCGTCGGTCGCATCGTGCGCGGCCTGGAGCCGGTCGGCGCGCTCGGCGGCGCTGCGCATGGGGATGCCTGAACAGGCGACATGGCGAACCGCGTCGGGCGCCGCGAGCGCGAACTCGATCGCGAGCAGCGCGCCGGTGTGCACGCCGAAGACATCGCATCCCGCCCTGCCCGTCAGGTCGAGTTGCGCGGCGGCGTCGACCAAGCATCCCGAATAGCCGGCCATCGACAATGCTGACGGCGGATCGTCGGACATGCCATAGCCCGGCGTGTCGAACGCGACGACATGGCGATCCGTCGCCATCGCGGCGATCAGCGGCTCGTATTCGAACGACGATGCGGGGTTCTGATGCAGCAGCACGAGCGGACGAGCGGACGCCCCCGGCGCGGCGGCGTGGCGGTAATGGATCTGGCCGTAGCGACCGTCGACATAGCCGCGACGTATGGCGGGCGCCTTGCTCCGGTCCGAAATGGTCCGAGCCGCGCCGCTGTCCAGCAATGTGGTTAAGCCCATCATAGGTTAAACCTGCGGCTGTATGCGCTGATGGTCTATACCTGTTTCCACTATATGCTTATACGAATGCGTTATGGCTATTGAACTCCGCGCGCTCGAACATTTCGTCAATGTCGCCGAAAGCAGCGGTTTTGCCGCCGCCGCCCGCAAGATGCGGACGAGCCAGCCGAATTTGTCTCGCAGCATCGCACAGCTCGAGGCAGCGATGGGGGCCAAGCTATTCGAGCGCACGACACGCGGCACCGCCATCACCGAGGAAGGCCGCCGCCTGCTGCCCCATGCGATATCGATCATCAACGAGATCGCGCGCGCGCAATCGCTGTTCGAGACGCCGCAGGAAGAGGAGATCGAGCAGGTCGGCATCGGAGTTTCGCCCAGCCTGCTCTACCGCGGCCTGCCCGCGGCGCTCGGCGCGCTCACTCAGCATCCCGACAAGCGCAACATCGTGATCTCGACCGGCACGCTCGAGGAACTGCTCGAACAGGTCCGCAAGCATGCCGTGCATGCCGCGCTCTGCATCGTGCCGGACTATATGAGTGGGCGGCGCAGCGACCATGCCGACGTGACGTTTCAGGAACTCGCCGACGAGGAGATGATCCCGGTCGCGCGCAGCGGCCATCCGGTGTTCGCCGCCGAGCGGAGCATGGCGGACCTCAGCGACTATGACTGGGTGGTGCCGCACCAGATGTCGGTCAGCTATCGCTTCGAGAGCGCGTTCTTCCGGCGAAACCTGACCGTGCCGGCGCAGCGGCTGAACTGTTCTTCGATGCATCTGCTGATGACCGCCATCCTCGACTGGTCGCTGATCGGCATCGTGCCGCGATTCCTGGTCGAGCGGGAGCTCGCCGGTGGGACGCTGCGCGTGCTCGACATGCCGGAGCTTCACTTTCCCTACGCCCTGAGCATGATCACGCTGAAGTCGGCGATCCCTACAGAAGGCGTCGCGGCGGTGCTGCAATCGCTGCGCACCCACATGCAGCGCGATCCAACGTGACCCTTTATACTAATCCGGTATAGCCATATGTCGAGATTGCGCATTGCCGATACACACTAGCGCGGCCAGTTTTCCGACATGTTTCCAGCCTTGGTTAGGCTGTGGCAGCTCGGAGAGGACCGACATGACGACCCCCCTTCCCACGACCCCCAAGGGGTTGGCGACTATTCCCGGCCAGCGGCTGGTGGATGCGCAGACGATGTCGATGATCGTCGCGCTCGCGTCGCAACAGACGGTGATGCGCGCACGGATCGACGCGTGCGAGCGGCTTCTGGTCGAGAACGCCGTGCTGGCACCGGGCGCGATCGACGCGTTCGTCCCCGATGCGGCCGCGCAGGCCGAGCGCGACCTGTTGCGCCAGCAGAGCATGACCAAGATTTTCCGTGCGCTTCACGAAGCCGGCGAAGCCGACCTTGCCGCGCTCTCCGACACCAACGCTAACCCCGCTTCCGAGCCCCATTCCGAGCCCCATTCCGAGGATGCAGCATGACCGGCATGAACGAAGGCAGCCCCGCGATGCTCGGCCATCCGATGATCGCGCAACCGAACCACGACGAACTCGTCGAGCAGATGTTCGTCCGCGACCTCAAGGTGTTCGTCAGCGGTACGCTGGAGCCGACTCAGCGTGCGATCGCGCAGAAGCTGGAAGCCGCCGCGCCGCTGACCAACACCAACAGCCCGGTCGAGGATCTGCGCGACCGGATGATGGGCGTCGAGAGCTTCAAGACCTGGATCGGCCTGAAGCGTGAATCGCAGCGCCACCTCTGGTCCGCGGTCGGCGAGAGCGTCGGGCGCCAGAAGGACACCCTCGAGACGCTCGGCCGGATCGACGCGCCGATCGGGTCGGTCACGCTCGATCCCGATTTCGTCGCGCCAGCATACATCACGGGCGCCGATATCCACCTGATGCCGGGCGGCAACGCGCTCGACGACGGATCGCTATTGCAGGGCGCAGTGATGGATCGCGGTGGCGCGGTGTTCATGCTCGGGCGCAACGGCGGCATGCTCAACGACCTGCGTGGGCATACCGCGATGGCGCATCTGCCGACCGTCTATCCCGACTTGAAACCTCTGAAGATCCTGGAAATGGGCTGCGGCATCGGCACCAGCGTCGTGCCCGCCGCGACGTGGTTTCCCGACGCCGAGATCCACGGGATCGACGTCGGCGCCTCGATCCTTCGCTATGCCCATGCCCGCGCCGAGCATCTCGGTGCGCCGATCCACTTTTCGCAGCAGAGTGCCGAGCGCACCAATTTTGCCGACGGGTCGTTCGACGTCGTGTTCAGTTGCGTCGTGCTGCACGAGACGTCGCAGGCGGCTGCGTCGAACATCCTCGCCGAATCGCGTCGCCTGCTCCGGCCGGGCGGCGTCGCGATCCATCTCGAAGTGCCGTTGATGAACACGTTCGGCATGATGTGGGAGGAACTTTCCGCCGAGATCGAAGCCGAGTTCAACAACGAGCCCTATTGGCGCGGCGCGTTGTCCGCGGATTACGGCGCGCTGATGGGCGCGGCGGGGTTCAAGGACGTCAAGGTCGGTTACCAGTCGACGGCGTTTGCCGGACCTCACTCGCCGCTCAAGTTCGGAGAGACGTCCGACGGCGTGTTCCGGTCGTGGTTCGTGACGTCCGGCACCGCCTGACCAGCCTGCCGACAATACCGTCATCGCGCCGGCGCGATGACGGTCGACCTATGCCAGTTCGGACACCGCGGTCAGCTCGTAGACGGTCGGCACCAAGTCCCAGCGCATGCGCAGAAAGGTGAAGTCGGAGTCGCGCACCCACAGGTCGGCGGCCGGCCAATCGTCGCGCCAGCGGATCGCATACCGGCGTGCCGCGAAGTCCCCCGCGATCACCGACAGCGCCTCCCGCCCGAGATAAGCGACGTCGATTTGCAGCGGCACCGCCCCGCAGGCTTCGTCGCCGTTGGGGGACACCGAATTGGTGACGGCCGCGATGCCGACGAAACGTCCCGGATCTTCGGTGCCGCGGATCGCTGCAATCAGCGCGTCGCCCTGGAGCGGGTGGAGCCCGAGATACGGAATTCGGGCGGGCGTTGGCACCGTCGCGTCACTGGCCCGGGTGCCGATGCGGCCGGCCATGCGGACGCTGTCGTCGCCGACGTCGAACCACATCGTCGCATACGGAGCACCGGCCTTCACGATCCGGCAAAACCCGTCGCGGGCGTGCCAGTCCGCGTCCATCGACACCGTCACGTCGCGCAACAGGGCTTCGTCGTCGATTTCGCACACCGCGCGCAGGACGTGCCCGTCCGCATGGTGCAATATCTCGAACCGCTCGCGCCCGGTCTCCCGGCCATCGACGAAATATCCGATCGTCCCGGTCACGCCGCCGGTGACGACGCGTGAACTGCGTGCCGCGCCCGGACCACCCGCGCCCGGACCACGAGTCACCGGCGTATCGGTCGATCCGAATGCAGGCGGTTCCATCGCAACTCTCCCCGCGCATCAGGCGCAGGACGATCTATGCGGGCGCGGCACCGCGGGGGCACGACGACGCCCATACTGTCCACGGTGCGATCAGGGGTCGACCCTATGCCGGTTGCGTGGGTTCCGCACAGCGGTCTTCGCCGATGCTAGCGCCGATCGCATGCCGAACCGCGCGACGCCGAACCGCAAGAGGCCAACCGGTTCGACACGAACGCGAAATATGCTTGATGTCGCCAGCGCGGATGATGTCATGGAGTTCCTCGGCGGACTCGGTCAGCCGGGATAGATCCAGCCACGCCGCATCCGGTCGGCGGCGATGAAGTGGTCGATCTCGACGCGACGCTTCAACGTCAGGTCGATCGCATCGAGCCCGTCCAGCAGCATCTCCTTCGCCTCGTCCGCAATCGGGAAGGCGTGGGTTTTACGGTCGGGCCCGGTCAAGACTTGCGTCGGCAAGTCGATGGTGATGCGCAATGCCTGAGGGTCGGGCGCGAGCGCTGTCGCAAGCGACGCTATCGCTTCCAGGTCGAGCGTGACCGGGACGATGCCGTTGCGGATGCAATTGCCCTGGAAGATCGGGTTGAACGACGAGGCGACGATCGCGCGAATGCCGTATTCGGCGAGCGCCCATGCGGCGTGCTCGCGACTCGAACCGCAGCCGAAATTCGCACCGCCCAGGATGATCCGCGTGTCCGCATAGGCGGACTGGTTCAGGACGAACTCGGGATCGGGATCGCGCGTGCCGATCCCGATATAGCGCCAGCCTGCGAACAGGCCGTCGGCCAGCCCGGTCTTCGAGACCGATCGCATTTCGCGCGAGGGAATGATCGCATCGGTATCGATATTGTCGCGCAGCAACGGCGCCGCGACGGCGGTCAGGTGAATGAAGGGTTCCATGACTCAGCGTTCCAACAGGCGGGGATCCGCGATCCGGCCCGCGATCGCGCTCGCGACCACCGTTTCCGGGCTGGCGAGATGCGAGCGGGTTTCGGGGCCCTGTCGGCTTTCGAAATTGCGGTTGGTCGAGGTGACGACCCGCTCGCGCGCGCCGAAGCTCTCGCCGCCCGCAAAGAAGCACATCGAACAGCCGGATTCGCGCCACTCGAAACCGGCGGCACGGAAGACGCGGTCGAGACCCTCGGCTTCGGCCGCGTGCTTGACCGCGGTCGAACCGGGAACGCAGATCGCGCGAACACCCTCCGCCACTTTTCGCCCGTCCAGCAACACGGCGGCACGGCGCAGGTCGGACAGCCGGCTGTTGGTGCACGAACCGATAAAGGCTCCATCGATCGGCAGGCCGAGCAGCGCGTCGCCCGCCGCCAATCCCATATAAGCGAGCGCACGATCGGGGGCATCCACGGGGACCCTGGCGTCGAGCGCGATCGAGTCCTGCGGGCTGATCCCCCAGCTTATCGTCGGCGCGACGTCGGCTGCATCGACCATGATCTCCGCGTCGAAGAGCGCGTCGGCGTCGGTGCGGAGCGTTCGCCAATAAGCGACGGCATCCTCCCACGCTGCACCATCGGGGGCGTGGGGGCGGCCCTTCAGATAGGCGAAGACCGTGTCGTCGGCGGCAATGATCGCGGTGAAGGCGGAGAATTCGGTCGCCATGTTGCACAACGTCATACGCGCCTCGACGTCGAGCGCGGAGACGGTGTCGCCGGCATATTCGACGATGTGTCCGTGGCCGCCGCTCGATCCGTGCCTGGCGAGGATATGAAGCGCGAGGTCCTTGGCGGTGACGCCGCGTCCGAGCTTGCCCGAGATCGTGACGCGCATCGTCTTCGGCTTCAGTACGCGGAGAGTCCGGGTGGCGAGCGCATGTTCGGCTTCGGTCGAGCCGATCCCCCAGGCCAGAGCGCCGAGCGCGCCTTGCGTGCAAGTGTGGCTGTCGGGACAAACGAGCGTCGCGCCCGGCAGGACGATCGCCTGTTCGGGGCTGATGACGTGGACGATCCCCTGCCCCGGATCGCCGATATCGAACAGCGTGATGCCGGCGGCGTTCGCTGCCGCACGGGTCGCGCGGATGAAGTCGGTGCCGGTCGGCATGATCGTGCGATCCGTCCGCCCGGGGAGCGTGTCGACGACGTGATCCATCGTCGCGAAAACGTGCCGCGGCGCCGCGACCGTGCGACCGGCCTCGGCAAGGCCTTGCAGCGCGATGCCACCGGTGCGTTCGTGCAGCAGGACGCGGTCGATCAGGATCAGGCCGCCGTCCGCCAGCGACGCAACCTGGTGATCGCGCCATATCTTCTCGAAAATCGTCAACCCCGTCGTCATGCTGCCGCACCGGATGCGAACAACGCGTCGATGGTATCGCTCGACAGGCCCGCATCGATCAGCAGCGTCCGCGAGTCCGCGCCGGGGTCTCCAAGATTGTGACGGACGCCGAAGCGTTCGCCGTCGACCTCGATCGGCAACGCAGGAAGGCGTGCCACCGCGCCACCCGGCAGGTTCAGATCGACCAGCCCCCCTTGCGCATTGAGGTGCGGATCGTCGAATAGATCTTCCGGACGGGCGATCGGGGCTACCGGAAGACCGATCGCCTCGCACTTCGCAAGCAGGTCCTGACTGCCGATGGTGGCAAACAGCGCACGAATGCGGGGCAGGATGCGGTCACGCGCGCGAACACGGTCGTTGTTGAGCGCGAGCGTGTCGTCCGCGGCGAAATCTTCGAGCGCAAAGGCTGTGCAAAACGCGCTCCACTGTTGGTCGCTGACCACTCCGACGAATATCTGCCCGCCGTTCGCCGTCGCGAACACGTCGTAGATCGCCCAGGCCGAGATGCGCGCCGGCATCGGCGCCGCCGCGGTGCCGGTGACAGCCTTCTGCGCCATGTGCTGTCCGACTAAGAACGCGGTGGTCTCGAACAGCGAGCATTTGACTCGCCCGCCCCTGCCAGTGCGATGCCGCCGTTCCAGCAACCCCATGATCCCGATCACGCCGAACATCCCGCCCGTGACGTCGATCACCGAGGCGCCGGCCCGGAGCGGCTTGCCGGGCGGGCCGGTCATGTAGGCGAGACCGCCCATCATCTGCGCGACCTCGTCGAGCGCGGTGCGGTTCTCGTACGGGCCGGCGAGAAAACCCTTCGCCGAGCAGTAGATCAATCCGGGATTGTCCGCCGACAGGGCATCATAGCCGAGCCCCAGGCGGTCGAGCGCCCCGGGGCGGAAATTCTCGACGACGATGTCCGCGTCCGCCGCCAGCGCGCGCGCTGCGGCGATGCCGCCGTCGGACTTGAGATCAAGGCACACGCTGCGCTTGTTGCGGTTGTACATCGGGTAATAGCCTGCGCCCGAGCCGAGTAGCCGGCGCGTGCGGTCGCCGCCGATCGGTTCGACGCGGATGACGTCGGCGCCCATGTCGCCGAGGATAAGCCCGGTCGACGGGCCCATTACCATGTGCGTGAACTCGACGACCTTGAGGCCTGCGAGGGGTAGCCCATCGAGCGAGGGCATTTCCGTATCCGACATCCGGTCACTTTCTCCTGATCCGTCGCCACCCTGCCCTGCGCGCGTCATCGCTCGCCACTGCACTGCGCCGACTATCCGAGGACCGGAAACAATGACCGATATCGACATATTGGTAAGCGAAGTCGGCCCGCGGGACGGCTTGCAGAGCATCGATCGGATCATGCCGACCGCTGCCAAGAAGGCGTGGATCACGGCGGAGGCCGCAGCGGGGCTGCGCGAGATAGAGGTCGGCAGCTTCGTACCCGCCAAGCTCCTGCCGCAGCTGGCCGACACGGCGGAGATCGTCGCGCATGCCAGGACCATTCCCGGCCTGACGGTGGCCGTGCTCGTCCCTAACGCCAAGGGCGCGGCGGCGGCGATCGCGGCGGGCGCACACAAGATCACGCTGCCGCTGTCGGTCAGCGAGACGCACAGCCTGGCCAATCTCCGCCGTACGCACGCACAGGTGCTGGTCGAGGCGAAGACGATCGCGGACATGATCAAGGCGCTACCCGCCGACGAGCGCCCGCATTTCGAGGGATCGTTGTCCACGGTGTTCGGCTGCACGCTGGAGGGCGCGATCCCCGACGCGCAGGTCGCGCGGCTCGCGGAAGGATTGATGGCGGCGGGGTGCGACGAGGTCGGGTTGTCGGATACGACGGGCTATGCCGACCCATCCGCCGTCAAGCGGTTGATCGCGCTCGTGAAGCGGGCTGCGGGGGACGATGCGTTGACCGGCATCCACCTGCACAACACGCGCGGACTCGGACTCGCGAACGCGTTGATGGCGCTCGAATGTGGGCTGACGACGCTGGACTCGTCGCTTGGCGGGCTTGGCGGGTGTCCGTTTGCGCCGGGCGCGTCGGGCAACATCGTCACCGAGGATCTATGCTTCATGCTCGCCGCGATGGGATTGCGGACCGGGATCGACCTCGACGCTTTGGTCGCTGTGCGGTCAATCCTCGCCGAAGCTTTGCCCGGCGAGCCGCTGTTCGGCTTCCTGCCCGACGCGGGTCTTCCGCTGGGCTGGAGGAACGCAGCATGACGATCGTCGGCACGAAGATGATCCGCGAGGACAAGACCGCGCGGCAGTTGTTCGACGCGGTGATGGCCAATCCGTCGCGCACGAAATTCGGGTTTGGCGAGAAGCTCGCGATCGTGAACATCGATTTCCAGAATGCGTACACCCGGATCGACGAGTTCAAGACCGCGTACGAAACCGACCCGCGCCAGATCGAATATGCCAACACCATATCGCGCCTCGCCCGCGCGAAGGGCATGCCCGTCGTGTGGACGCATGTCGCCTATAGGGAGGACGCCAGCGACGCAGGCGTATGGGGCACCCGGACCGACACGCCGGACAGCTTGCAGAACATCGCATACGGCTCGCGCCGTCACGCGTTCGACGATCGCTGCGAGATCGATCACGCGCGCGATGCGGTCTACACCAAGCGCATGCCGTCGCCGTTCTTCGAGACGCCGCTGCAGAGCCTGCTGGTGTGGCACAAGGTCGATACCGTCGTCATCACCGGCGGCTCGACCTCGGGCTGCGTCCGTGCCGCCGCGGTGGACTCACTGAGCCGCGGCTATCGCACCATCGTGCCGATCGAGACGTGCGCGGACAAGCATGAGAGCTATCACTTCGCCAACCTGACCGACCTGCAGCTCAAATACGCCGACGTCGGGCCGGTGCAGACCGTCATCGACTGGCTGGAGGCACGGTAATGCGGGAAGGCGCCGCCGATCCCGGACTATACGACTTCATACCCTACCGCGATCGCAAGCCGATCGTCTGGCCGGATGGCAAGAAGGTCGCAGTGTGGGTATCGCCCAACCTCGAATATTACGAGATCGATCCGCCCGCCAATCCGCACCGCAAGAGCTGGGCGAAGCCGCATCCCGACGTGGTCGGCTACAGCCACCGCGACCACGCCAACCGCGTCGGCCATTGGCGGATGGCCGAGGCGATGAGCAAGCACGGCTTTCCGGGCTCGGTCTCGCTGTCGGTCGCGCTGTGCCAGCATCATCCCGAGGTCGTCGCCGACGGTGCGGCGCGCGGCTGGGAGTTCTTCAGCCACGGCATCTACAACACGCGCTACAGCTACGGCATGGACGAGCACCAGGAGCGCGCGATCATCGAGGATTCGATCCGCACGGTGCGCGAGGCGACCGGCCAGACGATTCGCGGCTGGCTCGCGCCGGCACTGACGCACACGCCGCGGACACTCGACCTGATCGCCGAATACGGCCTCGACTACACCTGCGACCTGTATCACGACGACCAGCCGATGCCGGTCAAGACCGCGACCGGCGACCTGATCTCGATGCCGTACAGTCTCGAGGTCAACGACCATTACGGCTTCTTCATCTACAACATGTCGCCGAGGGAATACGCCAAGACGCTGATCCGCCAGTACGAGCGGCTCGCCGACGAAGCGGAGACGACCGGCGGCGCAGGCGGCACGGTGATGTGCATCCCGCTCCACAGCTATCTGATCGGCCAGCCGCACCGGATCGGCGCGTTCGAGGAGGTGCTGCGGCACATCGCCGCCGACGGTCGTGCGTGGATCACCCGCGCCGGCGACATCGCCGACGCTTACCGGAGGCAGATCGCATGAGCCTCGACCCGACCTATCTCGACTATGCCAGGCGCCGGCTGGGCTACGACCATGATCTCTATGCGTACGAGCCGCTGCCAACGCGGACGCCGATCGCGTGGCCTGACGGCAAGACGGTCGCAACGTGGATCGTCGTCAGCCTGGAGTGGTTCCCGATCACGCCGGAGGACACGCCGTTCCGCGCGCCCGGCCATATGCAGACCGCCTATCCCGATTACCGCCACTACACCGCGCGCGAATATGGCACCCGCGTCGGCTTCTATCGCCTGCTCGATGCGTTCGCGAAAGCGGGCGTGCGCGTATCGGTCGCGGCGAACGGCGCGATCGCCGAGCGCTATCCGTCGATCATCCGCGACGTGGTCGCCGCGGGTCACGAGATCATCGCGCATTCGACCGACATGAACGGCACGATCGCGAGCGGACTGCCGGTGGACGAGGAGCGCACCCTGATCACGACGTCGCTCGACGCGTTGGAGCGTGTTGCCGGGACTCGCCCGCGCGGCTGGCACTCGATCGCCCGGTCGCAGAGCTTCAATACCGTGCCGCTGCTGAAGGAACTCGGCGTCGACTATTGCGTCGACTGGGCGAATGACGAGCTGCCCTGGAGGTTCGCGAACGGGTTGGTCAACGTGCCGCTCAACCACGAGCTGTCCGACCGCCAGATCCTCAATGTCCAGCAGCAGTCGGTCGACAGCTATGCCGAACAGATCCTCGATGCGCACGACTGGCTGGGCAAGGAGGCCGAGGCGCAGGGTAGCGGACGGCTGCTGCCGTTGCACCTGACGCCGTACATCGTCGGCCTGCCATACCGCATGGATGCGTTCGAGGCGCTGCTCGCCGCGCTCGCGTCGCGACCGCAGACGTGGTTCGCGACTGGCGGCGACGTGTTCGACCAGTTTACCGCGCAATGCTGAAGGACATCGCTCTCCCGCAGACATCGGGAGAACGTTGATCTTCGATGCTGCGTCAGCCGATCCCCAGCCGCGCCCTGAGCGAACCCTCCGGTTCCTCGGCCAGGACGAGACCGCGGGCGATCAGTGCCGGCAGCATCGTTTCCGCAAACGCCTGAAGCCCCTCCTCCATGTCGGGCGGGGTCAGGTGGATGCCGTCGATAATGCCGTCCAGATACAACGCTTCGATCTGGTCGAGCCCCGCCATCGCGGTGAAGGTACGCAGCAAGACCTTGGGGCCGGCCTTCGGTGCGGGCGAGTCGCGATCGATGATGACGATGTCGGGCGATATTCGCGACCAGAGGGGATCGGCGTCGCTCTGGACCAGCACCGGTCGCTCGTGCTCCGCCCAACGGGCATGCGTGGCCGCGACGAAATCCACACCACCGGCCAAGCTCTGCGCGGTATGCGGCTGCACGAGCGTCGTCGGCTGCCACCCGGCATTGCCCGACGCCAGCCGGTCGAGTTCGACGAGCGACGGCGCGACGGTCACCGGATTGTCGAACCCGGTATCTACCGTTGGAACGAAGGCGAGCCCTCCGGCGTCCGGCGCCATCGACTTGCCGATCGCGATTGAATCGAACCCCGCCGCGCCACCATCGCCGAGCAGCAACAGCGCTACGCGGGCGGTCCTCGCCAGCGCGACGATCTTCGCGGCCCAGGCGGGATCGTTCAGGCGTGCGTCGGCGATGCCGACCGATACGATCAACGGAGCGCGGGTCTTGGCGGGTATTCCGATGTCGGGTCGATCGGATTCGAGCGATGAGGCCTTGGTCATCCGGCCAAATTGGCGCCCTCTGGCCGATTATCGTTCGCAGCGTCGGATTTGGCCGACAGGCGGACATGATCGTGGAAGGATCGAATGATCGGGTATCGGATAGCGCGCCCGCCATGCTCGCATCGCGCACCGGCATGGTGCACGGAAGGCGCAGACTATCGCTGACGATCCGGGGACGATGATGACGTTGATGCACGACCTGATCGCCGCGATCGGCGCGGACGCGGTCAGCAACGATCCGGCTGTTCTCGCCGTGATGAGCAACGACGTCTATCGCGGATCCGGCGTCCCCGCGCTGATCGTGCGCCCGACCTCGGTCGCGGATCTGCAGGCTGCGGCACGCATCTGTTGTTCGGCAGGCGTCGCGATGGTGCCCCGCGGCGGCGGTGCGTCCTATACCGACGGGTATCTGTTCGATGCCGGCGGGCACGTCCTGTTCGACACCGGCGCGCTCGACAGTATCGAGATCGATGTCGACAACGCGGTGGTCACGGTCGGCGCGGGCGCGACCTGGGCGAAGCTCAAGGACGCGCTGGCGGTACACGGCCTGCGCACGCCGTTCTGGGGGCCCTTTTCGGGGCTGGCCGCGACGGTCGGCGGCAGCGTCAGCCAGAATACGCTCAGCCACGGCAGCGGCACCTACGGCATCTCCGCGCAGTCGGTACTGTCGCTCGACGTCGTGCTTGCATCGGGGGACCTGCTCAAGACCGGTGCCTCGACCGCGACGCGCTTCTATGGCCCCGATCTCACCGGGCTGTTCACCGGCGACTGCGGCGCGCTGGGTATCAAGGCGACGATCCGCCTGCCGCTGATCGCGATCCGCCCGCGTTTCGAGGCTGTCAGCTTCGCCTTCGACAGCTTCGCCGCCTGCCATGCCGGCGTCAGCAGGGCACAACGCGAAGGCCTGGACGATTCGCATTTCGGACTCGATCTCGCGCTGTCGCAAGGCCAGATCGCACGGCAGGACGGCGTTGCCGCGAAGCTGAAGATCGCTCGGGACCTGTTCGCGAAGGCACCCAACGCGTTCGTCGGCGTGAAGCAACTGATCCGCATGGCGGTGGCTGGCGACGCGGCGATGCGGGCTGGCGAATACATGGGCCACTTCATCGTCGAGGGCGTCGACGCGACCGACACCACCGCGCGCGCGGCCAGATTGCGCGCGGTGATCGCGCCGCACGGCCGCGAGATCGCCAACAGCGTGCCGAGCTTCGTCCGTGCGCTGCCGTTCGCACCGCTGACCAACATCCTGGGGCCGAGCGGCGAACGCTGGGTGCCGATCCACGGCGTGCTACAGCAGGACGCCGTCGTGCCGTTCCACGACGCGCTCAAGGCGTTCTACGAAACCCGCAAGGCCGAGATGGAGCGGCTCGGCATCTGGTCCGGCACGATGTTCAGTCCGGCGGGGTCGAGCGGCTTCCTCTACGAGGTCGCGCTCTACTGGCCCGACGATCGCACCGACTATCATCGCCATACGCTCACGCCCGACCATGTCGCCGGCCTCAAACCCTATCCCGAGAATGCGGAGGCGCGCGCCTATACGCACCAGCTGAAAGCGGAGATCATCGCGCTCTACCAACAGTTCGGTGCCGCGCATTTCCAGATCGGCCGCGCCTATCCCTATCGCGACCGGCTCGACCCGCAGGCACGCGCGCTGCTGCTCGGGATCAAGGCGGCACTCGATCCAAAGGGATTGATGAACCCCGGCGCGCTGGGTCTCTGACCGACAGGCGGATAACGGCACGCACGGCCTTCGCGCGTCGGCGGCCGGAGCTAGGCTGATCGCATACCCGTCAGCTGCAAGGACATCGCCATGGCCGCCTATATCGTCGCGACCGTCAATATCACCGATCCGGTCCGCTTCGGCGCGTACGGCAAGGCCATTGCCGGTCTGAGCGAACGCCATGGCGGCGAGTATATCGTCCGCGGCGCCATCACCGAAGTGCTCGAAGGCGATGTCGCGCCCAGCGAGCGCGTCGTGGTCAGCCGCTATCCGTCCGCCGAAGCCGCGCGCGGCTATGCCCGGTCGGCGGAGTATCTCGCCGCCGCCGCACTTCGCGTCGGTGCGGGCACGGTCGAGATGCGGCTGCTCGTCGATCCCGACTGACGCAACGCCGCACTTACCGTCAGGTGGATAAATCGCCGCAGCGCCTTTTATCACCCGCCCTTTTCCCGCAGACTTGGCCCCAGCCAGCATAGGAGTTCCAGTATATGCTCAACACGTTCCAGCAGGCGCTGCATCCCATGCTGCCCCGCGTCACGCACGACGAGGCCTCTCGTCAGGAATTCACCAAGAGCTTCAAGGGGTTCATCCAGGCCAAGCTGTTGCCTGGTCTCGGCCCCGTCTATGGTGGCCGGGTATCGAAGGCGTTCGAACGCGAGCACGGTCGCGCGCCGGCCGATCGCCGCGACATCCGCACCGCGATGGTCGACGACCTGTATTTCCAGCATTACGCATCGGCCAACCGCACCGCGCAGGAACTGCTGTGGGAATCGACCAACATCAGCGTCGAGCGCGAGCTGCCCGAGCTGATCGAGAAGGCCAAAGCGCTATCGGCCGGGTCGACCGCCGTGCTCGACATTCCGGACGAGTTCGAGACGCCGCGCTACATTACCGCGCTCGACATCCACTGCATGCCGGGCGGCTATGCGACCGAGGTCGCGCCCGACGACGTGTCGGTCGGTGTGCTCTACGATCGCGGCGTGTATCTCTACGCGATGGGCTATACCGGGCCGATGAACGACGACATGGGGCGGTCGGTCTGCAACTACGTGAAGCGCAACCTCAAGGGGTTCTCGCCAAAGCGCATCCTCGACATGGGCTGCACCGTCGGCCATTCGACGCTGCCCTATGCCGAGCTGTTTCCGGACGCCGAAATCTGGGGGATCGACGTCGCCGCACCACAGATCCGTTACGCGCACGCTCGCGCCGCCGGGGTCGGGCTGAACGTCAATTTCGCGCAGATGAATGCCGAGGAAACGCGCTTTCCGGACGGGCATTTCGACCTGATCGTCAGCCATATCCTGCTGCACGAGACGAGCGGCAAGGCGATGCCGCGGATCTTCGACGAATGCGCACGGCTGCTGTCGCCGGGCGGCTACATGATCCACGCCGATCTGCCGCCGTTCGACCTGATGGACCCGTTCACGCAGTTCATCCTCGACAACGAGACCTGGTATAACAACGAGCCGTTCTGGGGTGCGATGCGCGATACCGACCAGGTCGCGCTGGCCGAAAAGGCCGGGTTCGACCGGGCCGAGGTGCGCTTCGATACGGCGCCGATGGCGGTGATGGAGTTCGCCGCGCAGGGCGGTGGCTATAGTGAGGAGTCCGCCAGCGCGGTCGCCGAGCGTGACTTCACCGCCGGCGAATTCGCACCGGGCGGCGGCTGGGAAGTGCTGATCGCCCGCAAACCCCTCGCAGAGGCAATCGCAGCATGACGACGACCGATACCCAGGACCGCCCGCACGTCGTCAAGGACGCCAAGGGGAAGCGGCCGGTGTTCTACGAGGCGCCGGGTATGGACCAGGCGATGTCGATGATCATGGTGCTCGCGAACGAAATCTCCGTCGTCCACGACCGCCTGGATTCGGTCGAGCGCGTCGCGGCCAAGCACGGCATCGACTTCGCGGCGGGGATCGAGACCTTGGAACTCGACCAGGCTGCGCTGGAGACGCGCGAGGCGTGGCGGCAGGATTTCCTCGAGCGGTTGTTCTACCTGATGCGCAAGGACGCGCAAGAGGCCGGGCAGGCCGCGACGCATGAGGGGTATCGCTCGACGATCGCGGAGATCGCCGAGGGGTGAGCCTGTAGGCCTCGGACCAAAGGCTCGGCCCGTGGCTTCTGTTCTTCCGCGAAGGTGGGAGAACAGAAGCCACGGTACGCCTGTAACCGTGGACTCCTGCCTTCGCGAGAGAACGGGTTCAGGAAGCACGGAACCGACCAAATACCACCACCCGGCGAAGGCCGGGGCACAATTGGTGAGGTTGGAATAACGAGGCCCAGCGCTCAGTCGGCAACGTTCTCCAATCGGGCCCCGACCTTCGCCGGGGTGGCGAGAACCTGCGGGTGTACGCCCCTCAGCCGATCGCGGCTTCGTCCTTCAAACTCTCGTACATCGACTGGCGGAGCAGATACGCCCGACGCTTCACCGGATCGGCGGCCAGCGCTGCCAGCCGCACTTCCTGCGCGCTGCGGCCGTCGCCGCCCGCTTCCATCATCGTCTTGTTCGCGATCGTCTGCGACTGGACGAAGGTGTTGGCGATCGTCCGGCGCTGCCGGTCGTACTGCGCCAGCGATACGTCGGCATCGGCATCGTCGAGGATGATGTCGCGCAACCGGGTCGTCAGGTTCCAGACGTCGTGGATACCCGAGTTCATCCCGAACCCGCCGAGCGGATTGTTGAGATGCGCGGCATCGCCGGCCAGCAACACGCGGCCATGGTGGAAGCCGCCCGCGACGCGCTGGTGCACGCGGTACAGCGTGCGATGCGACGTCTCGACCTTGGCGCCATCGCCGACCAGCCCGTCGAACACCGCGTTCTTCTTGGCGTCCGACAGCAGGTCGACGTCCTGCGCGGCGATGTTCGTCGGCACCAGCACGCGCCAGAAATCCGGCACGCGCAGCAGCACGCACCATTCGTCGCGGTCGGACACGTAGTTGACGCCCGCCAGTCCGTCGAAATGCCGCTCGATCGGATAGCGCGTCGACAGCGTCAGGAAGCGTTCGGGATAGGTGAATCCGTCGAAGCTCGTCCCGGTCCATTTGCGCACCGTCGAGTTCGCGCCATCGGCCGCGATCAGATAATCCGCGCGGATCGTCTCGATCGCCATCGGCGTCTCGATCGACACCGTGACGCCGTTCGCGTCCTGATCATAGGCCAGCACACGGCGCTGGAACCGGGTTTCGCCATTGGGCAGCGCGTCGAGTTTCGCGGTCAGCAGCCGGGCGAGCTTGAATTGCTCGCACTGCAGCCGATACGGATGCGCCGACACGTCCGCCAGTTCGCCGAGATCGAGTTCGATCACGTCGCCGCTGCGCCGGTTGCGGTAGTGATAGGTCGGCGCCCGCAGGCCGACCTGCTCGAGCTCCCCCAGCACGCCGAGGTCCGCGAGCATGTCGAGCGTCGGCGGATGCAGCGTCGAGGCGCGCATGTCCTCCGGACAATCGGGCAACGCCTCGACCAGGACCGTGTCGATACCCATCAGCGCGAGCCGATACGCCGCCACCGCACCCACCGGGCCGCCGCCCGCAACCAATACCTGCGTCCGCCGGATTGTCGTGTTCGTTCCGGTCACGTTCGCCACACCACTTCCCCCGTGCAATCGCCTACTCGTCGCATGGGGGTAGCGGCCGTGCGAAAACCGGCCCGCGCATGGATCGATACTGTTCGACAGACGACCAGTCCGGCGCGCTCAAACTGCGGAACAGGCCCGAGCCGCCGCGCCTGCGACTGACCGACAAGCGGATAGACCATGCATCGGCCAGCCAGCTTCCGACGCGTCGCCTAGCCTCGGATCATGCCAGATCATCCCACCCGACGCTCGACGCTCGCCCTGCTCGGCGCAGGGATTGCGAGCGGCCTGACGCTTATCGCCTTCGATGATGCGACAGCCGCGTCGCCACCAGCGCCCGCACCTTCGGGCACGCTCGACCTCGCGACATCGAGCGGGCGGGTCAGCCGGGTCACGCATTGGCGCGCGCGGGATCAACGGGGAACGATCCTGTTCTCGCACGGCGCGCTCTCGTCACCCGCGAAATACGATGCGTTGATCCTGCCCTGGGTCGATGCGGGTTTCGACGTCTGGGCGCCGCTGCACGTGGATTCGACCGACCACCCCGATACCAAGGCGTTTCCGGCGCTTAAAAGCTGGGGTGCCAGGATCGAGGATATGCGGGCGCTGTCGGCGCATGTCGGCGGCGTGCATATCTCTGCGGGGCACAGTTATGGCGCGTTGACCGCGTTGACGATGGGGGGCGCTCAGGCCGTCGTGCCGATGGGCGTCTCGGGATCGTTGCGCGATCCGCGGACTCGCGCGGTGGTCGCCTTCTCACCGCCCGGCCTTGCGCCGGGGCTGATCGACGCGGCAGGCTATGCCGCCCTTGCAGTACCGGCGTTGATTCAGACCGGAACCAGCGACGTGCCGCCCGGCGCGCCGGGGGCTGCGATCGCGGCCGATGCGTGGAAGAACCACCTGCTCGCCTATGACAGCGCGACGGCAGGCGGCGATCGCTTCGCGCTGGTGCTGGACGGAGCGGATCATTATTTCGGCGGGCTGATCTGTCGTCCGGAACTTCCGGGTCCGCACCAGGCGGCGCAGATGCGTCAGGCGGTGGCGGTGTCGCTAGATTTCCTGCGCGGGTTCGGCCTGAGCTTGGCGTCGTCGCGCAAGATATTGCTCGCGCATCTTCGCACGACCGGGCCAGTAATACTTTCCCAGAAGTAACGCAGCCGACACCGATCACCGACAAAGCCACGCGTCCGAAGGCATCCCGGCGCATGTCGGTCTCGATCCGCGATCACGCCACGCGCCAGATGGTCCGGTCCGTTTGCCGCAAGCTGTCACGCGGTTCGCCGCGAACCGGGGACGCCAGCCTTCATGATCTCGTGCGGTTTGGCGAGGCGGCCCGGACAGCCCTCCAACTAGTTAGTTAATTTGTATTAATTTGGATCAGGCCGATGCCTGAGTTCCGGAACGATCTGCTGACGCCCCTGTTGAGAAGCTAAGAAAAACAGGGCGAAGATGTCGTGACGATAAAGCTTCTCGCTGCAGCGGCGCTGATCGGACCTTCCGGTGCGGCCTCGGCGCAACCCGCTGAACCCACCAACGCGACGTCACTGTCGGTATCTCCGCGCCTTGCGCTGCGATCCGCCGCGCTCGGATGGCGAAACGCTGGCCGCCGCGCTGAAGACCACCGCCGCAGCGGTCGGGCCGGTCGCATCACATCATCATGCTGAAGGCGCCGTAATCCAGGCGGCCTCGATTACCGTTCCCCCACAGGACAGGATAGACGACATGACGGACGAGACGACCGCTCATACCGACGATGCCCCACCGACGACGTGGAAAAAGGGCGATGCCCTGGCGGAGTCGGCAATTCCCGATGAAAAAGGCGGCTCGATCGTCGCGCGCGCCGTGACGATCAACCGTCCGGTCGGCGAGGTCTTCGCGTATTTCCGGGACTTCGCGAACCTGCCGACTTTCATGGAGAACGTCGAACGGATCGACATCCTCAGCGACACGCGCTCGCATTGGGTGGTGAAGGCGCCCGCCGGCAAGACGGTCGAATGGGATGCGATCGTCACCGAAGAGGCGAAGGACCGCGTGATCGCCTGGACGTCCGAGCCCGGTGCGGATGTCGCGAACAGCGGCCGGGTCGAGTTTCGCGACGCGGGCGCGCGCGGCACGGTCGTCACCGCGACCATCGCCTACGATCCACCCGCAGGCATCGTCGGCAAGCTGATCGCCAAGATGTTCCAGCGCGAACCCGCGATCCAGGCACGCCGCGACCTGCGTCGCTTCAAGCAATTGATGGAAACCGGCGAGATCGCGACCGCCGCGATGAACCGCAAGCAACGCGAAGAGGAGATGGCCTGATGCGCGGAATTTTTATCGAGGAGCAACGCTGATGCGCGCTCTGGCATGGCACGGTAAGCACGACGTCCGCGTCGATACCGTCGACGATCCCGAGATCGTCAATCCCCGCGACTGCATCATCAAGGTCACTGCGACCGCGATCTGCGGCTCCGACCTGCATCTGTACGACGGCTATATCCCGACCATGCAGGCCGGCGACATCCTCGGCCACGAGTTCATGGGCGAAGTCGTCGAGGTCGGCGCCAAGTCGACGCTGAAGAAGGGCCAGAAGGTCGTCGTCCCGTTCACGATCGCGTGCGGCAGCTGCTATCACTGCGGCAAGCACCAGTATTCGGCGTGCGACAATGGCCTGCCCGCCGACAATCAGGACATCGCGCAGGAACTCTACGGTCAGCCGATGGCCGGCCTGTTCGGCTATAGCCACATGACCGGCGGCTATGCGGGCGGTCAGGCGGAATATGTCCGAGTGCCGTTCAGCGACGTCGGCCCGATCGTGATCCCCGACGGCGTCGAGGACGAGAAGGTGCTGTTCCTCTCCGACATCCTGCCGACCGGCTGGATGGCGGCGGAAAATGCGCAGATCGAGCCGGGCGACACGGTCGCGGTCTGGGGTTGCGGGCCGGTCGGGCTGTTCGCGGTGCAGTCGGCGTTCCTGATGGGCGCCGAGCGCGTCATCGCGATCGACCACTTCCCGCACCGCCTCGAGCTGGCGAAGAAGTTCGGCGCCGAGACGATCAATTACGAGGAAAGCGCAGTCTACGAGGCGCTGATGGTGATGACCGGCGGGATCGGTCCCGATGCGGTGATCGACAGCGTCGGGCTGGAAGCACACGGCTTCTTCGTCGACAACGTGCTCGACCAGATCAAGGCGTCGACCTTCCTCGGCACCGATCGCGCGCATTCGATCCGCCAGGCGATCATCGCCTGTCGCAAGGGCGGGCGCGTGTCGATGCCGGCTGTGTATGGCGGGTTCATCGACAAGTTCCCGCTCGGTGCGCTGATGGAGAAGGGGCTGACGCTCAAGACCGGCCAGACGCACGTCCAGCATTACATGCCCGCGCTGCTCAACGCGATCATGGAGGGCAAGATCGACACGACCTTCCTGATCTCGCACCGGATGGACCTGGAGGACGCCCCCAAGGGCTACGACATGTTCAAGAACAACCAGAACGAAGTGACCAAGGTCGTGCTCAAGCCCGGCTTCAATTGAGAGGATTTGACGACATGGCCGATAAATTCGCGATCATCACCGGCGCCTCGACGGGCATCGGTTTCGAACTTGCCACGCTCGCGGCGAAGGATGGCTACGACATCCTGGTCGTCGCCAACGAAGCGCTGATCCAGGCGGCCGCCGCCGACTTTAAGCAGTTCGGCACCGACGTCACTGCGGTCGAGGCGGACCTGTCGACGATCGAAGGCGTCGATGCACTGCTGACCGCGACGAACGGGCGAAAAGTCGACGTGCTGTGTGCCAATGCCGGCCACGGCCTCGGGCACGGCTTTCTCGACCAGACGGTCGACGACTGGCGCAACGTGATCGACACCAACATCACGGGCACGCTGTACCTTGTCCAGAAGGTGTTGCCGGCGATGGTCGCACGCAACGACGGCAAGGTGCTGGTGACGGGGTCGGTCGCAGGCTACATCCCGGGTGCGTTCCAGGCGGTCTATAACGGCTCGAAGGCGTTCATCGACAGCTTCACCGAGGCGCTGCGCAACGAGATCAAGGATGCGGACGGCGTCACCCTGACGACGTTGATGCCGGGGCCGGTCGACACCGAGTTCTTCGACCGTGCCGACATGAACGACACCGATGTCGGCACCGATCCGAACAAGAGCGATCCGGTAGATGTCGCCAAGGACGGGTGGAACGCGCTGATGAACGGCAAGGCATCGATCTTTTCGGGCTGGAAAACGAAGGTCCAGGGTGTGCTTGCCAACGTCATCCCGGGGTCGGTTCTCGCCGAACAGCATCGGAAAATGGCCGAACCCGGCAGCGCCAAGGACTAACCCTGACGGCGACAAGTCCGCGTGATCAGACCGTGCTTCGCCTTCGGGCGGGGCACGTTCGATATGGCATATAGGCCATTCCCAATACTTCAGCGGGCGTTTGGCTCACGAACGGTACCTGCCCCCCTCTGAGGCTACGACGATGCGTATGAAACTGAAGCCTATCGCCCAACAGGTGATCGTGATCACCGGCGCGTCCAGCGGCATCGGACGCGCAACCGCTATCATGGCGGCATCCCGGGGTGCGATGGTCGTGATCGCAGCGCGAGGTGAAACCGCGCTGGCTGCGCTTGCCGAAGAGATCGATGCGTTCGGTGGACGAGCGATCGCGATCCCCTGCGATGTGTCTGATCCGGCATCGATCGGACAGCTTGCCGACACGGCTATCGCACGCTGCGGACGCATCGACACCTGGATCAACAATGCCGGGGTGGCCATTGCCGCCCGATTGGAGGATCTGCCGCTCGAAGATGCACGGCGGCTGTTCGACGTGAATTTCTGGGGTGTCGTGAACGGCAGCCTGGCCGCCTTGCCGCATCTCGGCAGGCAGGGGGGCGCTCTTATCAACCTCGGCAGTTTTACGTCGGATGTGGCGGCCCCCTATATGGGCATGTACTCCGCTTCCAAGCAGGCGATCAAAGGCTATACCGATGCGCTCCGCATCGAGGTCGCGATGGATCGTCGTCCGATTTCGATCACGCTCATCAAGCCTGCACCGATCGCGACCCCGGTCCTCCAGCACCAGCGTAACTTGCTCGATCGTCAGGCCACCATGCCGCCGCCGTTCTATCGACCGCAGGATGTCGCGCGGACGATCCTTTACGCGGCCGAGCATCCGGTGAGGAGCCTGTTCGTTGGTGGAGCGGCGCGGATCGGCAGCATCTTGGGCCAGATGCTCCCCTCCGTTGCGGATGCAGCCGCCGCTATGTCCGCGCAGCAGATCTTCAAGACGAACAAGCCACCGGCCCAACGCCCCGATAATCTGTACGAGCCGAGTATCGGGTCGACGGAGCACGGCGACACGCATGGTCATCGCGCCCGACCCAGCACCTATACGGCGCTGCGAACGCGACCCAAACTGGTAGCCGCGGCCGCGGCGGTGGGCGGCCTTTGGCTGTTCGCAAAAGTGTCGAAGAAGTCCGATGCCGGCGTGGTCGGCTAGGCTGGATCGATCGATCACTCGACCGTCTCTTTCGACAGTACTCTGCCTCGCCGCTTCACTCATTCCTTTGAAGAGCTGATTTGCCGATGGCAGGACAGTTGGGTGCAGGCGAGGCCGCCCGGCCGCTCCCGGTCCTAAGGTTGATGCCGTGTCACCACCGGCGAGCCGACCGAATATTGGTATTTTTTTGGTCTGATAATTGAGGGTGTAACATTTGGACACCAACGGGGTCGTGATCGCCGATTTGGCGGCGCAGAGCTTCTGGGGGGTCCATGCTCAAATCCGTTCTCGCAACCGGTACCGCGTTCGTGGCGATGTACGCCGCCTTCGCCGTACCCGCTCAAGCCCAGGCCACCGATGCGGTTTCAGCGAAAGCGATCGATCCCGTTCCCGCAAGTGGCCAGTCCGCGGCTCCTGACGACGTCAAGGGAGACATCATCGTCACGGGCTCGACGCGCGCGCAACGCCGCTTCGATGCATCCTATGCGATCAACGTCGTTTCGCAGGCTGACATCGAAAAGATCGCTCCGGTGAACTTTGCGGACCTGATCGGCCAGTTGCCCGGCTTCCAGACCGAGATCACCGGCGGCGAAGTGCAGAACATCTACCGTATCCGCGGCCTGCCGAACGACGGTGGCTTCGTCAGTTTCCAGCAGGACGGCCTGCCGCTGTTCCACGAGAATGACGGCGTTTTCTTCCGCGGCGACGCGATCCTGAAGCCCGATCTGATGACCGAGCGGGTCGAGGTCGTGCGCGGCGGCCCCGCCCCGGTCTACGCCAGCTATTCGGGCGCGATCGTCAACGCGATCGAGGTTACGGGGCGCGACGACGTGCGCGGCAAGGCGCAGGTGACGATCGGCGACACCGGTCTCTACCGTGCCGATATCGTCCAGTCGGGGCCTCTCGGCGGCAAGACCTATTACGCGGTCGGTGGGTTCGTGCGATATCACGACGGCTACCGCGACAATGGCTTTCCGAACGACAAGGGCGGGCAGTTCCGGGCCAACATAAAGCACGACCTCGATAACGGCTCGCTGCGGCTCAGCGTCAACTACGTCAACGATCACAACGTGTTCTATTTGCCGATCCCGACCGCCGACCCGCGCAATCCGGCGGTCTCGCTGGATCGCTACATCGACTATTTCTCCGGCACGATGAACTCCCCGGCGCTGCGTAACGTCGATCTGCGCTACCGCGATGGCGCGGGCGTCGTCCAGAACCAGGCGAGCGACCTTGCCAATGGCCGTCACATGCGGATGATCAACATCGGCACGCAATACGACGCCGAGTTCGACGGCTGGCTGGTCTCCGCCAAGGCCGGCTTCACGATGGGCAAGCTCGACTTCAACGCGTTCTATTCGACGACCAACCCGGTCGACGCGAACAGCTTCGCAAGTGGTTACAGCGCACGCGCAACGACGGCGTTCGGTCCGGTCGCGTCGCTGGGCTATGTGCTCGCCGGGACCAACACCGTCTATGATCCCTATGCCGCCTCCGGTCTGGTCGTGCAGGGCCAGTACCGCGACATCCATTCGAAATTCTATTCGAACCAGGTCAACCTCTCGGTGGCCAAGAAGTTCGAGACGGGGTTCGGCAGCCACGATCTAAAGCTCGGCGTGTATGGCAGCCTGTACGGCGAGGACAGCCGGACGATCTACCAGAATTACCTGATCGAGGTGGCGGGCAAGCCGCGCACGCTCGACCTGGTCGCCTATAACGCCGCCGGAACGCGGATCGGTTCGGTCACCGACAATGGCGTGCTGAACTATGCCGCGACACTCACGCGCGGCAATTCGGATGCGAAGATGATCGCGGTGTTCGCCAACGATACGTGGGAAGTGCTTCCGGGCCTCCGGTTCGACGCAGGCATCCGCCACGAACGCTACAGCTACACGGGGTATGCCGCGCTGACCGGGCAGGCAAATCTCGGCAACGGCGCAACACTGGCGGACGATGCGACGCGCGCGTTTACGGGCAACATCATCAACCAGACGGGCAAGCCGCACGTCACCAACTGGACCGCGGGTGCCAATTACGACTTCAACCGGCACATCGGCGTGTACGGTCGCGCCTCGCATCTCGAGACGCCGCCGAGCGTGCAGACGGTGATGAGCATCAACCCGACGATCCTGACCACGATCGCCGATCAGTATGAGGCGGGTCTGAAGCTGGCGGCAGGCCGTTCGTATCTGTACGTCACCGGCTTCTATACCAATTTCGATCCGCTCAACGCCTCGTTCCTGGCATTCGACCCGTCCACCGGGCGCAACGACGTCAACATCCCCTTTATCGGCGAAGCGCAGGTCAAGGGTATCGAGTTCGACGGCTCGCTGGTGCTCACCTCGTGGTTCTCGCTCAACGGCGCGCTGACGATCAGCGATCCGAAGTACAAGAACTTCCAGAGCTCGACCGGCGCCGATCCCGTCCTGGCCGAGGGCAAGCAGATCGTTCGCCAGCCCAAGATCTACGGCAACATCCGCCCGAGCTTCGACTTCGATCTCGGCGACAACGCCGTCTCGGTCTATGGCCGCTACACGTATATGGGGAAGCGCTTCGTCGACCTGTACAACAATACCGCGCTGCCGGCGTACGGCACGACCGGGGCTGGCGTGACGGTGCGCCACGGCACGTGGCAGGTGCAGGTGGTCGGCGACAATCTGTTCAACGCGCATGGCCTGACCGAAGGCAACACCCGTACCGATCAGTTGAGTGGTCAGGGCAGCGCCGAAGCGATCTACGGCCGCCCGATCTTCGGCCGCAACGTCCGGCTCGTCGTCGGCAAATCCTGGTGAGGCTCGCCTTGGCCCTTGGTGCCGCGATACTCGGCTTTGCGAGCGTGCCTGCCGGGGCCGAGCCGGTCGGCGACCGCGTCATCGGCGCCTTGTCGCACCGGCTTTTCCCGCTGCTCGACGCGATCGGCACGGAGCCGGGCGGGGTCGAGCGGCTGAAGGCGAAACCGGGCGTCGCGGTCATGTTGGCGACGCGTGCCGAGCGGCGAGCCGCGTGCGCCGACGACCTCGGCTGCATCACGCAGGCGATGGTCTGGACCCCGTCCGAGACCGCGACCCTAGCCACGGCGGTACCGGCCGGCACGGCGTATGCCGACGACGGCAGCGCGGCACAGGCTAAACGCGAGATCGAAGGGATCAACGTCGTTCTTCGTACCTTCGGTCTTGGTCAGGTGCCGCGATACCCCCAGATCGATGGCGCCGGCCCGATCGATCCGATCGAGGTACGCGCGCGATTGCAGGCCGCCGATTGGCTTTCGCGCACTCCTCGCGCAGGATCGGCTCAAGCGCTCGACACCAGCGTCGACTTCGCGCTGGCGCTGCTCGACGTCAGCGACCGAACCGATGCGATCGGCTTCGATCCGCTGATGGGCGGGCTCAACGCCGCTGCCACAAGGCGCGCGAGGTCGCTCGACTGGACGCGGTGGCGCTATAGCGCGATGATCGTCACCGGCGTCGGGCCGGAGACCCCCGACGCCGCACTGAGCCCGTTCGGCAAATACCACATCCGCCTCGCCGCGGATCGCTTTGCACGAGGCGATATCGCGGTAATCATCCTGACCGGCGGGCGGGCGCATCCCCGTGGCACGCGCTTCACCGAAGCCGAGCAGATGCGGGCTGCGTTGATCGAACGCTACGGCGTGCCGGCCGACGCGATCGTCGTCGAACCCTATGCCCGGCACACGACGACCAACCTGCGCAATGCCACTCGCCTGCTTGCCGCGCTGGGCGCACCGCTCGACAAGGATGCGGTGATCGTCTGCAATCCAGGGCAGAGCGAGACGATCGCCAGCGCCGCCTTTGCGCAGCGCAACCTGGCCGAACTGGGCTATGTTCCCGGCCAGGTCGGTCGGCGGTTGTCGCCGACAGAACTCGAGTTCCGGCCTTCGCCATTATCCCTGCGCATCGACCCGCGCGACCCCCTCGATCCCTGATCCCGTCTGGAGCCTGTGATGCGCCCTGCCCTGTTCGCCACGATCGCCGTTCTTGCCGTAGCCTGGATGCCCACGTCGGCGCAGGCCTGGGGCGGCACTGCGCACGCCGTGATCGACCGCGCCGCAATCGAGGCTATCCCCGACGACGGCCCGGTCTTCCTGCGTCGCCACGTCGACTACATCGCCGGGTCGGCTTCACTGCCGGACACCTGGCGTGGCGCAGCCGAAAACTTCTCGAAGATCGCGGAGGATCCGAACCATGGCTGGTTCCGGGAGCAGTTCACCTTCCTGAAACCGATCCCGCGATCACGCTATGAATTCGTCATCGCGGTGTTCAAGCAGCACGAGAAGATCAAGCGCACCGATCCCGCCACCGCGGCGCGGACCAACGTCCGCTGGACCGGCACCCTCCCCTATGCGGCGATCGAGGCCTATGAGCGGATCGTGGTCTGCATGCGCGACGTTCGCGCCGCACAAGCGGCCGGTCGCGACAGCGCGTTCGCCGAGCAGCACTGTGCCTTCGACGTCATCCGCCTCGGCCATTACATCGGCGACGGCGCGCAGCCTCTGCACGACTCGGTCAACAGCGATGGCTGGCGCGGATCCAATCCAAAAGGCTACACCACCGACCGATCGATCCACGGCCGGTTCGAAAGCGGCTTCGTCGATGGGATGAAACTGACCGCATCCGATATTTCGCCGCGGATCGGCGCGCCGGGCCACCGCGACGGCGACATGTTCGACGCGATCCTCGCCTTTCTCGACGACGCCGGCAACAAGATGGAACGCGTCTACATCCTCGAAAAGCGGAACGGCTTTACCGATTTCGCCGACAAGGACGTGCGGGCGCTCGTCTACACCCAGACGACGGCTGGCGCGGCGATGCTCCGCGACATGCTATGCCGTGCCTGGAACGAAAGCGCCGCCGCGCCTGCGGAGGTACGCCCCTCCCCGATCGATTTCGCAAACCCCCGCTTCAACGGTGAAACCGGCTCGGCGCCCGACTAATCGTAACGAGCTACGGGTACATATACCGTTCGATGCGGACGCTCACGACTGGCATCTGCTTCCCAGTTTCAGACGCCCATGCATAGGAATTCGTCCGGCCCACGCTGAGAACATCGCTTGTCTTTTAAGTGCCGCGGTTCCGTCATCAACACGAAAAATGAATGGCATAGCTGCTCCTTCGAACCGACCGAGGCAAGGCCGGCAACATCTAGGGGCATCATGAAATTCATCACCAGCGGCGCGCTCGTCGCGCTGCTCGTCGGCACGCCTGCGCTGGCTCAGACGGCACAGACCTTCCCATCGACCGCAACCGAGCCGAGCGAAGAAGGCCAGATCGTCGTCACGGGCACGCGCGATCGGTCGCGGACGCAGTTCGACACGCTCGCCCCCGTCGACGTCCTGTCCGGCGACGCCGTGCGCTCGAGCGTATCGGGCGATCTGTCCGATACGCTGGCGCAGCTCCTGCCGTCGTTCAACGTCCAGCGGTTGCCCGCCGCAGACGGCCAAGCCTTTGTCCGCCCCGCTACCCTGCGCGGCCTGTCCGCGGATCAGACGCTCGTGCTGGTCAACGGCAAGCGCTATCACCGCTCCGCCCTGCTCGGCACGCGCGGTGCGCAGGCGCCCGATCTTGCAGGCATCCCATCGCTCGCGATCCAGCGGATCGAGGTGCTGCGCGACGGCGCGTCGGCGCAATATGGCTCGGATGCTATCGCCGGCGTCGTCAACATCATCCTCGACGATACCGCCGGGATGGAGGCGTACGGGCAGTTCTCGCAATATTACGAAGGCGACGGCAACGAATACAAGACCGGCGCCCGTGGTGGCATCGCACTGGGGACCCGCGGCGCGATCGTCGTCACCGGCGAATATGACAAATCCGACGCGACATCGCGCACCCGCCAGCGCCCCGACGCGATCGCGTTCCAGGCAGCCAACCCGACCCTTGCCGTACCCAACCCGGTGCAGCGCTGGGGACAGCCCGACGAGGAGCGCATCCGCGGTGCGGTCGACGCGCATTACGCGTTCGCCGACGCGGCGACGGTCTATCTGTTCGGTACCGCGCAACAGGGCGAAGGCGTCACCGACTTCAACTGGCGCAATCCCGCGGGCACCGGCAGCGTCTACAACGCGAGCAGCGCGTTTCCCGGCTTCTCGTTCCGCAGTATCTATCCGGTCGGCTTCACGCCGCGCTTCGGCACGACGTTCAGCGACTATCAGGTCGATGGCGGCCTGCGCGGCGATCTGAGCGACCGTTTCAGCTACGACCTGAGCGCGGCCGCCGGTCGCAGCCGGATCGCCTATACGCTGAACGAAAGCCTGAACGCCTCGCTTGGGCCGGCAAGCCCGACCAGCTTCTATCTCGGCCAACTCGAACAGCGGGAATTCAACCTCAACGCCGACTTCGTCTATCGCCTGCCGGTCGGCACCGCGCACCCGGTGAACATCGCGTTCGGCGCGGAACGGCGTCGCGAAACCTATCAGGTATCGGCCGGCGATCCCGCATCCTACGCGGTCGGCGCCGGTGCCGCGACCGGTCTCGCGCCCAATTCGAACGGCTTTCCCGGTTTCAGCCAGAGCCTGGCGGGGACCTTCGACCAGACCAGCTATGCGGGCTATGTCGATCTCGAGTGGCAGCCGATCGACATGGTGACGCTCGGCGCCGCCGGTCGCTACGAGGATTTCTCCGAATTCGGCGACACCTTCAACTACAAGCTGTCCGCCCGGTTCGAGCCGATCAAGGGCATCGCCGCCCGCGGTACCTATTCGACCGGTTTCCGCGCGCCGACCCCGGCGCAGCTCAACACGTCGCAGACCACGCAGGGGCTGGACACGACGACGCTGCAGATCTTCAACCAGGGCCGCCTGTCGCCAAGCGATCCGCTCGCCATCGCGCTCGGCGCCAAGCCGCTGACGCCCGAAACATCGAAGACGGCAACGGCAGGGCTGACCTTCCAGAGCCGCATCGGGCTGACCGGCTCGGTCGATATCTACCAGATCGACGTCGACAACCGGTTCGGCCAGTCGCAGACGTTCGCGGTGCCGGCGACGTTCGCCAACCCGCAGCGCTTTACGGCGGTGTCGTTCTTCACCAACGATTTCGACACGCGCACCCGCGGGATCGATGCGGTGCTGTCCTACGCCCACCGCGTCGGACCGGGCCGTGCAAGTCTCAGCCTCGCGTACAACTACAACCAGACCAAGGTCCGCAGCGGCGTCACCGCGGCGATCCCCAACGATACGCAGCGCCGTATCTTCGAGGAACGCCTGCCCAAACATAACGGCACGGCCTCGATCGGGTATGATATCGGTGCGGTGTCGCTATTGGCCCGCGCGCGCTATTACGGCGGCTGGACTGACGTCACCGGCAATGCGACCGGCGAGCTGTTCCAGAAGTTCGGCTCGATCGCCTTGTTCGACGTCTCGGCGGGCTACCGGTTCGACGAGCATTTCAACCTGCGCATCGGTGCGGAGAACGTCGCCAACACCTATCCGGCGGAGGCCACCAACCAAGCCGTTCGCG
The DNA here is from genome assembly GCF_900115295.1 of Sphingomonas sp. OK281. Classification (GTDB taxonomy): domain Bacteria; phylum Pseudomonadota; class Alphaproteobacteria; order Sphingomonadales; family Sphingomonadaceae; genus Sphingomonas. The sequence goes on from NZ_FOVZ01000001.1 coordinate 1,206,895, forward strand.
GGCTCATCTACTCGCGCAATGCCCCGTACGACACCGATGGCGGGCAATATTACGTGCGCGTCGGGATGAACTTCTGATGGCCATCGTCGATCGCCGCGTGTTCCTCGCCGGAGCCGCCGCCCTGCCCGCGGTGGCACGGGCAGGTACCTTTCCGTCCGGGGCGGTCGACGAAGCCGCGTTCTGGAAAGGTATCGCGTCCCAGTACGACGTGACGCGGGAGGTTATCCAGCTCGAGAACGGCAATTGGGGCATGATGGCGCGTCCCGTGCTCGAGGCGTATGAACGCAACCTCGAGCGCGTTAACCGCGACACCAGCTACTACACGCGGCGCGGAATGATCGCCGACTGGATCGCGGCACGCGATGCGTTGGCGACGACGTTGCAGGTCAAACCCGATGAGGTCGCGTTCACGCGCAACGCGACCGAAGCGCTGAAGGCTTTGATTTTGGGCTATAATCGCCTGACGCCGGGCGATTCCGTGCTCTACGCCGATCTCGACTACGACAGCATGCAGGCGTGCATGGAAAGTCTTGGTCCGCGCCGCGGCGTGTCGGTGGTGCGGATCGCATTGCCGGAGCCGGCCACGCACCAGTCGTTGATCGATGCGTATGCGCAGGCGATGGAAGCGAACCCACGTCTCAAGCTGATCCTTCTCACGCATCTCAGCCATCGTACTGGACTGGTCCTGCCGGTCCGCGAAATCGCCGCGATGGCGCGTGCGCGCGGGATCGCGACGATCGTCGACGCCGCCCACAGCTGGTGCCAGCTCGACCTGACGCTGGCCGATCTCGATTGCGATTATGTCGGGATCAACTGCCACAAATGGCTCGGCGCGCCGTTGGGTGTCGGCGCGATCCATATCCACCGGGCGGGCCTGGCAGCGATCGATCGCGACCCCGCCAATCCGGCGTCGGACCGCGATACCATCAATGCGCGCATTCATACCGGGACGGTTGATTTCGCCGCGCCGCTGACGGTGCCCGCGGCACTGGCGTTTCAGGAGAAGATTGGCAGCAAGCGCCGCGCCGACCGACTGGCCGCGCTCCGCAATCGATGGGTCACGCGCGCGCGCACGATCCGGGGCATCGAGGTTCTGACACCCGACGATCCCGCGCTGCACGGCGGCATCACCGCGTTTCGCGTCGCCGGGAAGACAAGCTCCGCGGACAATGTTGCGATCGCGAAGACGTTGCTGGACCGGTTCGGTATATTCACCGTACACCGCGACGGGCCTGCCGCGGGGGCATGCGTACGGGTGACCCCCGCGTTGTTCAACACGATGGCGGACATGGACAAGCTGGCGTCTGCTTTGGAACAGATGACCACTTGATTTGTCCGGGCACTAAATCCGACATCGCTCATCATCGTCGCATTCCAGTACCGACATCCGCGTCCACGATTCTCGGAATTCAGAGAGCACTGCCGAGGGACACCGTCCCTTGGCAGTGCAGAACGAGAGGCCGATCAGGAGCTCTGACGGAGACGACCGTTGGTCAAAGTGCATTGGCCGCACGACAGGCGTTGGATACGCATCAATTCAAGATGTACTTCAAGCCATCACCTTGTCGAGCGCGAGGCAAAACGCCTTCATCTCCGCCGCCGACCCGACCGTCACACGCGACACCGTCGGCCAGATCGGCCAGGACCGCCCGATCTCGACGCTCTGCGCACGGAACGCCGCCTGCACGTCCTTTGCGGGGCGCGTCTTCCAGTCGATCATGAACATGTTCGCATTGGTAGGCTTCACCGTGATGTTGCGCGCACGGAGGTGATCGAGTGCGATCCCCCGCGCCTGCACCATTTCGTTCCGGCGCGCGGCGATAAGCGGTGCCGCGGTCAGGCTTGCCGTCGCACATGCCAGCGATGGCAAAGGTAGCGCCCCCGACTGCATCCCGCCGTCGTAGCGGATCATCTTCGCCAGGATATCCGGCCGCGCCATCGTGAAGCCCATCCGCATGCCGGCCATCCCGAAAATCTTCGAGAAGGTCCGCAGCACGATCACGTCGCGCCCTGCCGTCACCAGCGGCGATGCCACGGGAACGCCCGCGAAGTGCGTATAGGCCTCGTCCACCAGCACGATCGATCCGGCCGGCTTGTTGGCGATCAGCCATTCGATGTCGGCGATCGGCGTGATCGTCCCGGTCGGATTGTTGGGCGTGCAGATGTAATACAGCCCCGCGTTCGGATCCGCCGCCAGCATCGCCCGCACGTCGTGCGCGTACTCGGCGGTCAGCGGCACGCGCTTCACTGGCGCACCCAGCCAGTCCGCGGTTCGCCCGGCAAGCTCGAACGTGGGGTCGGCGGTGACCAGACCCCGCTGCGGCGAACAGAAGCTGACGATCGCGCGCGACAACGGATCGCTCGAGCCCGGCCACGGCGCGATATGGTCGTACGGCACGCCCTCCACCGCCATGACTGCCTTCAGGAAATCGTTGCGTTCGTCGGCAGGCGCATAACGGTTGCTGTTCGCGATGATCTTCTGCGCGGCACGCTGGCCCGGCAGCAGCGGCCCGGTCCAGCATTCGTTCGAGCCGATCCGCACCTTCGCGGTCGGAGCCGGATCGGGCACGCCCGCCGACGCCCAGGCCGGACGCCCGAGCGATGCGGCCACCGCCCCCGCCCCGAAGATCCCCGCGACCCGCGCGAGTTGCCGCCGCGAATAGCCCCGGTCGAGCAGGTCGTCGCGGGCGTCCTCGGGAAGAGAAGTCTGTTCGGTCATGGCAAAATCCTCGCTGGAAACAGAGATCAAAGGTCGACCGACAGGCTGAGCTGTACGGTGCGCGGGCTCAGGGGGCGGAACAGACCGTCGCCGGTAATCGCGGGCGAGATGAACGACAGTACGTCCTTGTCGAACAGATTGTCGACATTGACGCGGATCTTCGCGTTCTTGACCGGGCCCAGCGAAAACCCGTCGCCGATATCGGCATAGGCGGAGAACACGGTGAACCCGGGAACCGACGATCCCGCGCTGTTGTCGAACGTCGAGAACCGCTTGCTGGTGTATTTGCCCGTCAGGTTGGCAACCAGCCACGATGTCGGTTCGACCGTGACCCCGCCGGAGACCGTCCATTTCGCGCTGTCCGGAAGGTATTTGCCCGACGTTCGATAGGTCGTCGTTGCCGCGACGATGTCGTCCTGGAACTGCGCATGGTTGTACGTCACGTTCGCGTTGAAATACGCAAAGCCCCGCAACGCGGTCGGCTTGAAGTTCGCCAGCAGTTCGGCGCCATACGCCTCTACGCTGCCGACATTCTGGTAGAAGGTCTCGGTGACGTTGGTGGTGCCCGGCAGGATCGAGGTGATCGACTGGATGCGGTTGTCGAACTTGGTGTAATAGCCGGTCAGCGACGCGAAGAACTGCGACTGCGTGGTGCGGACGCCCAGCTCCATATTCTTCGACCGTTCGGGAGCAGGCGCCGCGACGACCGCTGCCGAATTAGCATAGGCGATCGAATAGATGTCATCCATCCCCTTAGGCATCGCCATGTTCTCGGCATAGGACGCGAACAGCTGCGATCGGTCGTCGGGCAGCTTGAACAGGATACCCGCGGTCGGCAGGAAATAGTCCGAATAATGCGCGCGGTTATATTGCGGGCCCCAGCCGGCGACGTTCACGCCGTTCACCGTGCGCGCGTAATCGGCATAATCGCGGTAGCCGCGCTGCTGGTAATCCAGATCGAGCGCCTTCACGCCCAGGTCGACGCTAAAACTGTCGGTCAGCCTGATCCGATCGCGCGCGTACATCTGCACGGTCGCGCGCTTCGATGTGTAGTCGCGCCGGGCATAGACGAGTTCGTCGTAATTCGGATCGCTGGCGGGCGAACCATCGAGGGTATTCTGGCGACGCTGGTAGCGCCGGTATTTCTCGTCCTCCGCCCAGATCCCGACATCGAGCGCATGCGCGCCGACATCGGCGTGGAGGCTCTGGAGGATGCCCTGCCGATAGCCGCCGAGGCTCGACACGCCGAACTGCGTTCCGCGCGGCGCGGTCAGCGAGAGACCCGACACGAGCCGCTGGCGATTATAATAGGTCAGCGTGTTGGCATAGCTGTCGGGCGAGCTGCCCCAGCCGTCCTTGTCCTCGTAATACACCGTCGTCTCGGCATGGACGCCGTCGGCAATGCCAAGATGCACGGTGCCACCGTACAGCTTGTCCTTGCGGACGTTGATCGCCTGCCCGTAGTAATAGGTGTAGTTCGCGTTCGAATATTGCGGGCCGCCCGCGACCGGCGCGTATGTGGGCAATGGCTGGTCGTAATAGCCGCGATACCGACCGACGTTCCCCGCGAGATCGGGCGTGGTCGAGTTGTATTCGGCGCGCGACAGTGTCGGGGAATCATAATCGAAAAAGTCGTTCGAGACGAACTTGAACCGCGCCCAGCTCGACCCGCCGAGATCGACGTGCGCCAGCGCCTCCCAATGTTCGCGGTCGACTGATCCTGCCCCGCGCCACAGATCGGTATCGAGCTTGGTCCGGCTGACATAGGCCTTGACCGGTCCGACCCGCCCGGTGCTGACGCGCACGAACGTCCGCTTCATGTCGAAGTCGCCGAAGCTCTGCGACGCGAACACGCCCAACGTCTCCTGCGGTTCGATCGAGCGATACGACACGATCGGACCGAGCGAGGAATAGCTTGGCATCGTCACCCCGCCCGCACCCGGCGAGGCTTCGACGATCCCGAGATTTTCGTTGTCGACATAGCGGAAGATCGGGCTGCCGCCGAACGCGTCGCTGCGTCCGGTCGGGATGCCATCGAGGATGAAGCCGATCTGGTCGAGGTTGAACGCGCGCACCTGTACGCTGTTGCCGAACTCGTAGAGCCCGAGCGCGCCGTCGGTCTGGACGTTGAAGCCCGGCAGCGATTCCAGCATCTTAAGTCCGGAGATCCCAGATGGCGCGGACAGCAGCGCCTCGCGCGTGACGGCGACCGTGCTCGTGATCCGATCCTGCCCGACCGCCTCGTCCGCCTGCGAGATGCGGCGCCCGCTGACGACGATCTCACCCGTCGGTTCCTCGGTAGCCTGGGGTTCGGCATTCTCCGCCGACGCAACCTGTGCGGAGGCGAACGTCGGCACGGCAAGTGCGATCGACAGCGCGAGCGCGGTGCCGGTGGAATAACGGGCTTTGGTCAATGCGAGAGGCTCCCTTTTGGGTCGGCGAACCGACCGTTGAGTGCCTTCAGACCGACCGGCCACCGTGTACGGCGTCCCGGTCTCCTCCCCCTCGTTCAGGCTGCGGCGGCCATTCTGCGGCTCGCCGAACTCGCGATCACGACGTCACGGGTATCGCCGGCTTCACGCCTGGGTCGGCCAGCCGCTGCGCCGCGTCGAGCACGCGCAGCGCGTTGCCGCCCCACACTTTCGCCACGTCCGCCGCGCTGAACCCGCGGGCGAGCAACGCCGCGGTGATCTTCGGATAGTCGGTGACGTCGTCGAACCCCTCGACTCCGCCGCCGCCGTCGAAATCGCCGCTCATCCCGACATGGTCGATCCCGGCCACCTCGATCGCGTGGAGCAAATGCTTCATCACGTCGTCGAAATGCGCCTTCGGCACCGGCCATTTCGCATCAATCGCTTTGCGCCCCGCGACCAGTTTCCGACGACCCGCGTCGGTCATCTTCTCGAAGTCGATGCCGGTCATCAGCGTCTTCATCGCCGCATCGCGCTCGGCGATCTTCGGCTGCGGCACCATGTAGCCGTTGAACGCATTGACCTGCACCACGCCGCCCTTCGCGGCGAGCAGCCGGAGGTCGGCGTCGGTCACGTTGCGCGGATGGTCGAAGATCGCGCGCACGCCCGAATGCGACAGGATGATCGGCGCCTTCGACAGCGCTATCATCTGGCGCAGCGACAGGTCCGAACTGTGCGATGCGTCGATCACGATCCCCAGCCGGTTCGCCTCCGCGACGAACGCGCGCCCCTTCTCGCTCAGGCCGTTCCATTCGGGCTTGTCAGTGGCGCTGTCGGCGAGGTCGTTGTTCTTGAAATGCGCGGGGCTCATCATCGTCACGCCGAGCCGCTGGAACGTCCGCATGAGGCTCAGGTCCGCCTCGAACGGATAGCCGTTCTCCATGCTCATGAACACGAACCGCTTGCCGCCCGCGACCGCCGCGCGCGCCTCGGCCGAGGTCGTCACCAGCCGGAACACGGTCGGGTGCGCCGCAACCATCTCGCGGATCTGGACGGCACGGACCAGCCCGGCATCGCGCGCGGCGCGGTCGCCGTCGGGCGTGCGCGGCCCCTGCCCGATATAGATCGCGAAGAACCCGCCATCGACGCCGCCCTCCACCATCCGCGGATAGTCGACCTGGTCGCCCGTCACCGCGACGTCGTGGCGGCCCATGATGCTCCACCCGGCGCGCCCGAGATTGGCCGGCGTATCGAAATGCGTATCGAGCACGATCGCGCGCTCGTGCACCGCGCGAGCCGTCTTGGGATCAGGTGCCGCACCGACGATCAGTGGCGCGGCAAGGAGAACGGCGATGATCTTGCGCATCATTTGACCCGATCGAACCATTCGAGGAACGCCTTCGACTTGCCGTCCGGCGCCTTGCCGATGCCCCAGCGTACCAACGACTTGCCGTCCTTGGCAAACCGCCAATATTGGCCGACGATGACGTCGCCGTTCTTCTGCTCGAGCACCTGCAACGTGTCCGCATCGAGTGGCTTGATCCGGATCTCGTTGAAGCGCGGATTGTCCATCGGGCTGACGCTGTCGTCGAGCGTCGCGACGAAATCGTTGATGTACGGCGTCTCGGGCCGCGTCGTGTTGACCGCGTGATAGACCAGCTTGTTCGGCTCGAACTTCATCTCGATCGTCAGCTTGAAGCCCTTGGGAAACTTGCCATCGCTCCAGTAGCTCTTCGCCTCGTTCGAGACCCAGGTGCCGCTATGCGCGTCCTTCGCCATCGCCGGTGTCGCCGTCATCGCAGCCAACACTGCCGCCATCCAGAACTTCATCATCCGTCGTCTCCCCGAATTTAGAATTTGGTCGTCTCTTCGACATGCTTCTCGACTTCGCCGCGCGTCGTCCAAAGCGTCCGGAACGTCTTGTTCGCGAGGTACGAGAGCTGGTCGGACTCGTGCTTCGATCCCGGCTGGCTCGAATTGCCGTAGCTCATCAGCCCGACCGCCTTCATCGGCGTCCCGAACTCGACCATCGACACCCAGGTCTCGCCGTGGAGCGGCGTGCGCTGGCCGTTCTTCATCGGCCCCCACGTCATCGTCCGGAACACGCCGGTATTCCCGAACCCGCCATTCCCCGGCAGGTCGACCGCTCCCAGATGGAAGCGCGAGACCTCGCCGAACGGCCGATCGACCGCTCCGTACAGCGTCCGCGTCTTCGCCACCGCCGCCTTCAGCATCACCAGCGCGGCCGCCGGATCCTTCAGCCCAGTCGGCGTCGCGAGCGGCCGTTCCGCCGACCAAGTCTCGCGGTAGTTCTTGAGCGTCGTGAAGTTGGTCGGCGAGAACAGCAGCGCCCAGGTCTCGAACAGCAGCGCACCGCGCGAGTCCGGCTCGAACCGGTGGTCCCACCCCTTCAGCAACGCCGCCGCGCTTTTGAGTTCGGGGTCGTCGCTTGCTTCCGCCAGCGGCACGAGTTCGGGCAGCAACCGGTCCGCCATCAGCGACCGCGTCGTGAGCTTCTTCGCGACGAAATCTTCGAAGCTGATCTTCGGCCCCTCGGCGAGCAGTTTGACCGACATCTGCGCGCGCTGGCTCATCGGCCCGCGCACCGCGACATAAGCCGGGAACTTGGCGGGATCGAGCACCTGCGGCCATGTCGACACCCACGGCGGATCGTTCGCATTCTGAACGAAGCCGGACGCCGGATCGAGCACCTTGGGCAGGTCGTCATAGCCGTGCACGTCGGTCCACAGGGTCTTCGACGTATCGCCCGCCACCGGCCGCGACCATGTCCTGAAATCGCCGTCCGGATGCTTCGGCAGGATACCATTGTCGAGGTACAGGATGTGCCCCGCACGGTCGCCGTAGACGATGTTGAACATCGGCACCTGGACGCGCCGCACCGCCCTCTGGAACTGCGCCCAGTCGCGCGCGCGGCCCATCTCGTAATATTGCGAGAGCACGCCCGGCCGGTCGAGTCCCGCAACCTTCAACGCGATCGTGCGCCCGTCTGGGGTCGCGAACACCGGACCCTGCACGCTCGATCGCTGCTCGAACGCGACCGTCTTCAGCGTACCGTCAGGCTGCCGCACCTTGAAGCTCTTGCCCACCGTCTTGAACGGCAGCGTCTTGCCATCGAAACTATACCCGCCGTCCGCCAGCTTCAGATTGTACGCGGTAAAGCCGAGGATCGTGTTGACCGTGTTGGTGAACCCCAAGTGGTCGTTGAACCCGAACCGCAGGATCGGCAGCCCGACCTGCGTAGCGCCGTACAGCGACAGCCCCGGCCCGTTCAGATGCGCCTCGTAATAGGTCAGCAGGCTCGGCGACCACGGCAGATGCGGGTTGGCGAGCAACAGGGTCTTGCCGCTCGCCGAGCGCGACGGCGCGACCGCCCAGGCGTTCGACCCGCCCGCCTCGTTCGCCTCCGGGTTCGCCAGCACCTTCTGTTCCGACGCGATATAGACGTAGTTCATCAGGCGGTGCGCATGCGCCATCACGTCGACGCCGCGGATCGGCAGCACCTGCAACACGGTCGGATCGAGCGCCTCGCGATGCGCCTCGGCATAGGCGTTGATTCCGGCCGCGAACGCATCGAGGTCGGCGCGGAACTGCGGCGTCTGCTGCGCATACCAGCGCGCCGATCGCTCGGGCACGTCGTTGGCGATCAGCCATTTGTCCGACGCCGCGTATTTGTCGCCCCAATATTCCGCCGCCCGCGCGCGCGCCTCGCCGTACAGATGGAGCAGCAGATTGCCGTGGCTCTGCGCCTGTGCATAGCCGAAGCCGTGGAAGATCCCCGCCTCGGTCTTCGCATAGACATGCGGCACGCCGAAGCTGTCCCACAGGATCTCGCCGCCTTTCGCGACAGGCGTCTTCGAAGTTGCGGCGGGTGCCACCAGGCCAGCCGCGATAACGGCACTCACGATCACAAGGTTGCGCATGCTCATCCTCAGAACTCGACCGACACGCGGCCGTAATAGAAGCCGCCGGTGAACCCGTAGGCGCCGCCGGTGGAATAGAAGCCCGCACCGGTGTTGACGTTGGTCGCGGTGTCGTTGCGGTCGGGATAGGTGTTGAACAGGTTGTTCGCGCCGACCGCGAGGTTCATCTGCTTGGTCGCCTGCCACGCGAATTCGAGATCGGTGATCCACTTCGCGCCGAACGACCGATCGCTGACGACCGCGTTGCCGTATGCCTTGAACCCACCATAGCGGACGACGCGCGTGCTCAGCGAGAAGTCGCCTGCGGTCGCGACGTTGCCGATGAACAGCTTGGTCCGCGGCAGGTTGACCGTCAGGTTGCTCCGCGACAGCCGGTCGAACAGCACGTAATCCGCGCCGAGCGACGCCAGCGCCGCCGGGTTGTCCTTCACCCCGGTTATGATCGTCTTGTTGTAGTTGTAGCCGAGGTTCCACGACAGGGTCGCCACGTCGAACAGCGGGTGGCGATAGGTCGCGACGACGTCGATGCCGCGCGTTCGCGTGTCGATCGCGTTGGTGTAATATTGCGCGCTGATATCGGGCGACTGGCCGTTCGCGATCAGGATCGCCGACACCGCCGCGCCGGTCAGCGTGCTGGTGATCGCGATCCGGTCCTTCACCTTGATCTGATAACCATCGATCGTCACTGTCAGACGTTCGAGCGGTTGCAGGACGATCCCGCCGCTGAAGTTGGTCGATTTCTCCGGCGTCAGCGGCTCTGACCCCAGCGCAATCGCGGCAGGCGATCCGACCGGCAGCGTCTTGATCTGCAACAGGTTGAGCACCGGCGGATTGCCGAGATTGCGGAACTGCCCCGTCGTCGACGCATAGATCTGCTGTGCGAGCGCGGGCGCGCGGAACCCCGTGCTCACCGCCCCGCGCAACGCAACCCACGGAGTGATCGCATAGCGCGCATTCAACTTGGCGATCAGCGTATCGCCGCTCTCGTCGTCATAATGCTCGTAGCGCACCGCGCCGCCGATCGTGATGTCGCGCGTCGGATCATAGGCAACGTCGAGATACCCCGCGAAGTTGTTGCGCTTGATGAAGCCCGCATCGTCGGGCGTGAACCCGGCCGCACCCGAAGCGCCGGGCGATGGTCGGCCGAGGCTGCTCGTATACGTCCCCGCCGCATAGCTCGCGGGTTCGCCCTGCTTGATCTGATAGCTCTCGATCCGGTGCTGGATACCGGTCGAAACCTGGAGGTTGCCGCCGCCGACCTTGTAGCCACGCGTCAGGTCGAGCGAATTGACCGCCTCCTTCGACACCAGCGTACCGACGTAGAATTCGGTCTGGCTGGTCGGTCCGAGCGAGGCGTTGATCGTGTTGTCGGCATTCTGCCGCGAACGATTCTTGCCGAGCGTGCTGCTGAAATCCCAGTGCCAGCCGGCGACGACGCCCTTCGCGCCGACCGCGAACTCGTAATCCTCCTCGGCGATCACGACGCGGGGATAGAAGCCGTTGGGATACACGCCCGGCAGCGAGTTGGCGTTGGTCGCCGGGCGGTAGGTGTAGTTCAGGTCCGACTTGCGCTGGCCGTACGTGCCGAAGCTGTAGAGCGTGACGTCGCCTAGGTCATAACCCGCATTGTAGCTGCCGTTGATGCTCTCCTGCGGCATCGTGCCGTAATTGGAGGTGACCTGACGATCGATCGTCGCCTCGCGCGGATCGAGCTGGCCGGCGACCAGCGGATAGAGGCGGATCGTCGACGCGATCGGCTCGGCACGGTTGGACGCGAGCTGCTTCTTGGCGCCGACCGCGACGTTGAGGAAGCCGTCCTCGCCCAGCTTCGTGCCGATATCGAACTCGGCGCGATAGAGTTCGCCGTCGCTTCGGTCCATGTTCTGGCCTGCGCTGGCGGTCGCGAAGCCGCCGCTCGACGACTTCTTCAGGATGATGTTGATGACGCCGGCGATCGCATCCGACCCGTATTGCGCCGCCGCACCGTCGCGCAGCACCTCGATATGATCGACCGCGGCGGTTGGGATCATGTCGAGATCCGCCGGTACCGAGCCGTTATAATAGGTCGATACCGCGTTGATCAGCGACGTCTTGTGCCGCCGCTTGCCGTTGACCAGGATCAGCGTCTGGTCGGGGTTCAGCCCGCGCAGGCCGCCCGTCGAGATCACCGTGGACGTGCCCCCGCCCGCGCGTGACGGCAGGTTGAACGACGGGATCAGCGTGTTGAGTGCGGCGAGGACGCCCGACCGACCGGTGCGTTGCAGGTCAGCGCCACCGATGACATCGATCGGCGTCGGGCTGTCCGCGACCGTTCGCGGCTGGCCCCGCGATCCGGTGACGACGATATCGCTGCCGGCATCCTCCTGCACCTGGGCCTCCGGGGCCGCGGGCGGCGGCGGCGCGGCATCGCGACGCTGCACGACCTGCCCTGCCATCGGTCGCGTCATCGTCGCCGCCAGCGCGACCGGCCGCAGTGCAGCCGTGTCGGCGCGCAACGCGACATAGCCGTCCTTGATGACGACGATCTTCAGCGAGGTGCCGCGGATCAGCCGTGTCAGCGCATCGCGGGGCGACATCGCGCCGCTGACGCCCTGCGATCGCAGCCCGATGACCTGTTCATAGGGGTAGAGCAGACGCAGCCCGGATTGCTGCGAGAATTGCGCGAGCGCGGCCTGCACCGGCTGCTCGGCAATCCTGAAGCTGACCTCTTGCGGCTTGGCGATCGCGGCGGTCGGCAGGCCGACGATAACGGCACATCCGGCCAGGCTGCGTGCGACAATAGAGAAGGCTGGCATGTGGCGAAGATCCCCCGATCCGTAGCGTCCTGCCCCTTCGAACGAGTTGCCGATAAAAACCCGCCACCCGTCGTTCACGAAATTTTCAGACTGTCTCGCCGCCTTTCACGCACCTCCACGCACTGGACAGGATCGCGGCGGCGTGGTTTGTTACGAATCGAAGACGCTTTTAGGAGAGGCAACTCGAACGCCCGGGAGTGCGTCGTGGCTGCCGATATCGATCGATATACCTGGTTCAAGACCGTCGTGCTGCCGCACGAACCGGCGCTGCTTGCACGGTTGCGCCGGATCGTCCGCAACCGCGACGACGTCGAGGATCTGGCCGCCGAGACGATGGCGCGCGCCTATGCCTCCACCGATTTTACGCGGATCGATCGCGGCCGCGCCTTCCTGTTCCAGATCGCGCGCAACCTGATCATCGACATCGCGCGGCGCGACAAGATCGTCTCGTTCGACGTCGTCGCCGATCTCGATCTTCTTCATGTCGACAACAGCGTCGAGGCCGGGCTTCATGCGCGCGACGAACTCCGCCGTCTGAAGGTGATCGTCGACACGCTGCCCCCGCAATGCCGCCGCGTGTTCCTTTTGCGGCGCGTGCACGATCGTTCGATGACCGAGATAGCGGAAGAATTGGGTCTGTCCGTTTCTACAGTCGAAAAGCACCTGACCAAGGCGATCACCCGCATTATGCAGGCGATCAGGGACCGCGAGGATGCCGACGTTGAGCGATACGACCGCGGACACGAACAGATGCCAGATCGACGCGGATGCGGCGCGACTGGTCGCTAGCCTCTCGTCGACCCCGGATCCCGCGCGCGAACGGATCGCGATGGACTGGGCGGGCCAGAGCCCGCTCCACGCGATCGCTCTCGCCCGGGCGGAGAGCGCGTGGGAGACGGCAGGTCGGCTGCGCGCGGTCACCCCGCAAGGCGACGCCGTGCGCGGAGATTCTCACCCGACCGCCCACTGGATCGCCACGCCGACGCATCGACGTACGCTGCTCGCCGGCCTGCTCGCCGCGAGCGCGGTCGGCGGTATCGCGACGACGCTCGCACTCGGATCGCGCGACGCACGCTACACCACCGATATCGGCACGCGTCGCTCGGTATCGCTCACCGACGGCAGCCGGATCGACCTGAACACCGGCTCGGTCATCGCAGTCGCGTTCGAAACCAGCCGCCGCGTCGTCCGCCTGTTGCAGGGCGAGGCGATGTTCGATGTCGCGCATGACGCGGAACGCCCCTTCTACGTACAGGTCGGCGGCAGCCTGCTCCGCGTGCTGGGCACCGCGTTCAACGTACGGATCCGCGCGGAACTGGTCGAATTGACCGTCTCCCGCGGCGCGGTCGCTATCAGCAAGGGGGGCAGGATGCTGCGCACCGTAGCAGCGGGCTATGGCGCCGCCATACGCGGCGGGGTCGCGGAGACGAACCATCTGGGCGAAGCGATCATCCGACAACGCACTGCATGGCAAGAGGGCGTGATTGAACTCGACGGCGAAACCCTCGAACAAGCCGTCGCGGAATTCAACCGATACCGACGCGCGCCAATAATTCTTGGTGACAATCGGCTAGCCGCACTCCGCATCGGCGGACGTTTTGGAACGTCCGACTCGACGCAGTTCATCGACGCCGTCCAACAAAGCTTCCCTGTTCGCACGGTCGCAAACACCGATGGATCGATACTTCTTACACCTCTGCCGGGTAATTAGGTTATGCATTCACCATCCATCGTATGCATTAACCTTCCGAGATCTTCTACGACCCAGAAATGGACGCTCTCGAGCGATATCCATTCCCCCCAATTCAGGCGTTCGTTCCTGTGGCTTCTACGATTGAACGGTCTGTCCGCATTTTCTTCCGCGCTGGCCGTTTGAACCAGAAGCTCCAGACGCTCAACGTGCCGAGCAGGCCGAGTACGATACCTGATACGGTCATCACCAGACGGTAGCCGAGTCCGCCGACCTTCGCCGCGTGCAGCGGGTACAGGATGTTGTATGCGGCCACGACAGTCGACAACGAGCCTGCATCGCGCGCGCCGATCAGCCGGCCGTCATCCGCCGCGAACCACAGTGTCGTCCGCCCGTTCGGCAGCCACTCCTGCGGCCGCTTCATCCGGATCGTGACGAGCCCGCTCTCCTTGCGCGGCAGCGACAGGCTGCGCAGTTCGGCGTCGGGAAAGCGCGCGCGTGCTGCGACGATCATGCCCCGCCAGTCGAGATGGTCGGCGAGCGCGACCTTGGGCCCCTTTGGCGGTTTCAATGCCGCGTCGATCGTCGCCGGCGCGCTGGGGCCGAGGAACAGCGCGCTGATCGGCCGGAACACCAATGTCGCGCCGGTCAGCAGCGACAGGATCAGCAACGGTGCCGCGACGATTCCCAGATCGCGGTGATGCCGGACGATCGCCGGACGACTGAGACGCTTGGGCAGCGGGCGGAACGCGAACGTCTTGCGCGTCCGCCACCACAGGATCGTCCCCGTGATCACGAACAACAGCCCCGCTACGCCCGCGATGCCGATGATCGTTTCGCCCGTGTCGCCCGAAAACAGATGATGATGCAGGTCGAACAGCCACAATTCAGGCCGCGCCCATTGGCTCTGCCACTGGCTGACGATCGTACCCGCCTGATCGGTATAGGCGCCTGCGCCCTTGCCGAAATCGAGCCGGTCGAGCCCGAGATTGGCGTTGGCGAAGGTGATGCTCTGCGGCCGGTTCGCGGGGTCCGCCATCAACCGCTCGGTGGTCGCGGCGAGGATGCGCGTGCTCTGGATCTGCGCGTCGCTGGCATGCGGCAGCATGATCCACGCATCGCGGTGCACCAGGATCGCGCCGGTCAGCCCGAGCAACGCGAGGACCAGCCCCAGGAAACCGCCAGCCCAGCGGTGCAGCGTATCGAGCAGCGCCATGCTAGAACCGGACGTCCCAGCCGAGCGTGAAATTGCGCCCGCGCCCGGAGAAGAAGTGCGCGTTGTCGGTCGGCCGCACCGTGTCGCTGTAATAATCGATGTAGAAATGGTCGAAGATGTTCTGCGCGCTCAGCGTCAGCGCGCCGACGGGCAACGCGTACCGTATCGAGGCGTCGGTGATATTGTAGCCGCTGAAGTCGTTTGCGGCGGGCAGCCCGGCATATTTGCGCGCGAGGTAGAATTGCTGCTGCACGCGGGCGGACACCTTGCCGCGGACATAGCTCGCCGCGAGGTTCAGGCGATCGGGCGAGATATTCGCGCCGTCCAGATCGATATCGACCTTGCCGTCGTCGTTCGAGTCGGTGCGGCCGACGAGATGCGCGAACCCGGTCGACAGAGTCAGCCCCGGCAGCGGCGTTCGCGCCTCCAGATTGACCTCGATGCCCTGGATCTCGACGCGCTGGCGTTGCGCTTCGTAGGCGCCGCCGACGAACACCAGCACCTGCCCGCGCGTGCTCGTCGACCAGAAATAGGTCGCGCTCGCGTTCATCGGCCCGCGCTTCACCTCGACGCCGAGTTCGCGGTTGTTCGACACGATCGGCGCGATGTCGACATAGCTGTCGAGGTCGACCCCGTCGCGGTTGATCGCGCGCGAGATGCGGCCGACATCGGGCACGGTAAACCCTTGCGCATAGCTGCCATAGGCGCGGATGCCGGGGATCGGCTCGACGATGACGCCGCCATTGAACAACGCCTTGCTGAAGCTCGGGCTGCCGCCCGCAACCGCATGGCTGCCGTACGAGGCGAGCGTGGTGTAGTCGTCGATGACGATCTTCACATTCTCGTAGCGCGCGCCGCCAGCGATCCGCACGACCTTGTCGAACAGCGCGAGGTTGACCTGCCCGAACGGCGCGAGGCTGCGGAAGTCGGCGGGTGGCACCCAGACGCGGTCGGTCGCGATCAGGCGCTGCTCGGTGCGATCGTACAGCGCGTCGAAGCCCAGCGTCGCGGTCAGCGCCTCGAAGCCGGGAATGCCGCGTTCGTAACTGAACTTGCCGCCATATTTGCGCGAGCGGTTCTGCGACTGGTCGAACAGCGTGCCGACCGGTGCGAGCCGCACGTCCTGGAACGTCGCGATCGGCGCCACCTCGCCGCCAAACGTATCGCGCGAGCGGTTGAAGAAGACCTGGGTCACGAGGTTGCCGCCCCACAGATCGGGATCGGTCAGCGACAGGGCGATGCTCTCGGTGCGGTTCTCGGCCGGATCGCCCGGCGGCGTTCCGCGCACCGACGTGGTCGGCAGGTTCGTGCGGAAATTACCGTTACTGGCGATGTAGTTACCACCGCCCCTCAGCTCGAACCGGTTGGCGATCAGGTCGATCCGCGCGGTATCGGTGAGCGCATAACCGGCGCGTGCGAACACCGACCAACTGCGGGAGTCCTGCGTTTCGCCTTGGGTCAGGTCGGTGCCAACGCGGTTGCCGTGCCCGTCGTAGAACGCACCGCGCTTGTCGTACGCACCCCCCGCCATCACGTCGAAGCGCCCCGATTTCCACGCGAGCAGCCCTGCGACCTTGCCGCCCTTGCCGTCGCCGCTGAAGCCGGTGTCGGTCGTCCCCTGCACCAGCGCGCGGCCCGAAAGACCTTCGGCACGCGGCGGCTGCACGGTTACCTGGTTGACGATCCCGCCGGTGCCGCCGATCCCCTGCAACGCGTTCGAGCCGTAGATCAGTTCGACCCGGTCGATGAAGAACGGATCGATCGTGAACCCGTCGCGCGATCCATCGCGCAGCGGCGTCGACTGCGGGATACCGTTGATCGCATAGAGCGGCGAGCGCCCGCGCAACGTCTCGCCCGCGCCCGACAGCTTCTGCCGCGTCGGGGAGAAGGACGGGGTCAGGTTCGACACCGCATCGACCACGGACCCGCCAATCGCGACCTGCTGGTCAAGCGCGGCGCGGTCGATCACGTCGATCGTCAGCGGCAGCGCGTTGGGCGGCAGGATGCTGCGCGTCGCACTGACGACGATATCTGCGGGAACGTCCGACGATCTACCGTCTGAATCATCCGCCGCCGAGGTCAGCATAGCCTGGGCGCAGACCGGCACCGAAGTACCGATGGCCGGTAACGCCAGGATAGTGAAAAGCCCAAACCGCATAATGCCCCCCGAATAGGGACGCCCCTACGCGTGCCATCGCGCTAATGCAAATCGTTCGCATGAAAGCGACGGCCTGGTGACCCGACCCGCTGCGAACGTCGTCATGATGTAGGGCCTCGTGGATCGACGTTCGCTGCGGTCGATAGGCTTCCTGACTTCGGCAATTTGCTCGGATGCAGCTTTTAGTCGCATGTCCGCGGCAACATACTTGTCCAGTCAACAGGTGATGATCGGACCGCTTCACAAGCCACGCGGAGAGCTCAACCGACCATCTCTCCTTACGTAGGCTCGACCACGAGGAGTGACGGGTCGTCCAACACCAGCAAATCCCGTTCTTGCTGCAACCGCATAGCACGTAATCCGGGAGACGACTGCGCCCCCCGGATCGTGGGCGATTACGCCATGGCGACCTTGGTTCGCGTCGAGGTATGGCCGCCGGAGCGATACAGCATATCGGCGGCATCTTCCGGGGTCACCCCGGCGGCGCTGGTATCGACGGACACGAACACGCCACCCTTGTTGATGCGGCCCTCGTAATAGCTGGCATCGACCCGGCTGACACCGTGGTCGGTCATCACTTTCTCAAGACCTCCCACGGCACCACCAAGCGCCGCGCCCGTAATCGCGGCGGCGGGAATCGCGGCGGATGCGATCGCACCCGCGGCGACCAAGGGGCCGACACCAGGGATGGCAAGCGCCGCAATACCGAGCAGGGTCCCGATGCCCGCGCCGGCCGCAACCTTGCCGGCGAATTCCTGCGTGTCGCCGTTACCGTCGGTAGTCGTGTTCTTGCCATCGTGCTGAGCGATCACCGAAATGGCGCGGTCTTCGACGCCGGCAGCGCGAAGTTCCGCAACCGCGCGTTCTGCGTCGGCATGATTATCGAATACGGCGGATATGAGGTTCGTGCTCATCGTGATTCCTGTCGTTGGCTCGGTTGCAGATGCTCCTAGAAGCCGTGCGGACAGATGATCGTTCCAGATATTGAAGGTTACCGCTGCGGTAACCGTGAATAGAGCCACGCAGTCAGGCTTCGTCGCGGCGACTCGATCGCCGACGCTAGGGTCGGGAATGCCAAATTCCACATCGGCACGCTCAACGCGATCTCGTCGGCGCCCCAACGCTGCCGCTGCCGCTCGGCGAGCGAACTGCCGTAGATGCCCGCGGATCTGGCGGTGGTCACATCGGCGTCGAACATCGGCAGGTCGTTCGCTTGAACGTCGAGGGGTTCGACCTCCTGCCCCAGGTTTACCTCGTACAACGGCGCGATATCAGTCTGCGCTACCTCGCCCGCGGATTGGTGATCGCTATTCGCGATACGGGCCGCCGGCGATCACATCGACCCAGGACGGGACCTTGTAGCCGGGCACGAGCCGCTCGCCGAAGTCGCGGATGAAGTTCTCGTAGGTAGTCTCCGGCTTCGTCTGGGCGATGTGCAGTGCGCACGCGGCGAACTGGCGCTTCATGTCGAGGCGCGGGACCGCCGCGACGACCGCCTCGATGTCGGCCTGATCGAGTGTCGCATAGTCGGCGGTGCCGAAATCGACACCGATGCCGCGGGACGACAGCGCGACTTCGGTTTCCTTGAACAGGCTGATCGAATGCGTGGTGTGGAGCGCTATACCGTCCCAGACGAGCTGCGCACGCCGATCGTCGAAACCCTGTTCGCGGACGAAGGCGGCAGCGATACCGGCGCCGTTCACCTCGAAGCGGTGAGGACCGTCGCCGTGCGGCGCCAGGCCAATGTCGTGGAGCAGCGTTGCGACGGCGACGATCTCGGCATCGAAGGAGTCGCCGCGCACCACGGCGATCTTGGTCGCGAAGATCCACGACCGCGTGACGTGGTTGAACAGCGAATGACTCATGTGGTCGCGCGCAAAGTCGAAGGCGCGCAGGATAATCGGGGTCTCGGGCAAGGTCGGAAACAGGGCGCGCAGATCGGGATAGGACAGCGGGTTGGGTGCGGACATGACGGGGCTCCCAGGCGCGCGGCTTGGCGGCGCCATGCGTTTCGGTTGGTGGCCGTTGGCGGGCGGAGCGCTCGCTCCGCCCGCCCGGAGCCTTCAGGCGCGGATGAAGGCGAGGATGTCCGGGTTGATCACGTCGGCATGGGTCGTCGCCATGCCGTGTGGGAAGCCCGGGTAGCTCTTCAGCGTGCCGTGCTTCAGCAGCTTGACGGCAGACTGGCTGGTCGTCGCGAACGGCGCGACCTGATCGTCCTCGCCGTGCATCAGCAGCACGGGCTGATCGATCAATCCGAGGTCAGCAGTGAAGTCGGTGTCGGCGAAGGCGGCGATGCAGTCGTATTGTGCCTTGATGTCGCCGGCCATCGCCTGACGGTACCAGTTGTCCGACACGCCGGTCAGGATCTTGGTGCCGGGACGGTTGAAGCCGTAAAACGGCCCGCTCGAGAAATCGCGATAGAATTGCGCGCGGTTGCCGGCGACGCTGGCGCGGATGCCGTCGAATACCTCGGGTGGAACGCCGTTGGGATTGTTGGCGGCGCGGGCCAGCCGCGGCGGGATCGCACCGATCAGCACGCCCTTGGCGACCCTACCCTTGCCGCCGTAGCGCGCCATGTAGCGGATGACCTCGCCGCCGCCCGTCGAGTGACCGATGTGGACCGCGTTCTGGAGACCGAGGTGCATCGTCACGGCCGCGACGTCGGCCGCGTAGGTGTCCATGTCGTTGCCCTTCGACGCCGGGCTCGACCGGCCGTGGCCGCGGCGGTCGTGCGCGACGACGCGGTAGCCCTTGTCGGCAAAGTACATCATCTGGTTGTCCCAGTCGTCGCCGCTCAGCGGCCAGCCATGGTGAAAGACGATCGGCTGGCCGGCGCCCCACTCCTTGTAGAAGATCTCGGTGCCGTCCTTGACTGTGATGGTGCTCATGATCTGCTCTCCTGGAGTGCGGTTTGCCCCGGCGGCAGCGAAAGCCGGCGCGGCGAGGGTAAGTCCGGCAACGACGGCGGCACCGACGAGGACTTCGCGGCGCGAGCCACCTGTCGCAGCGACAGGGTCCGGGCTAAGTAAAGTTGGCATAATAGTTCCTCGCGGTAACTTCGGCGTCTCGCCGCCGGATGTGTGATACCGTAACGGATCCGGAACGGTGATCGGCCGAACCGACAAACCACAAGGTCAAAGTGACAAATGGCGCAGCCACCTGCCCCCGTGGAGATCGGCATCGTCCTACGCCCCAGGATGATGCTGGGCATCGTTCACGGACTGACCGATCTGTTCCGGATCACCGATGACCTCAGTCGCGTCCGGCTCGGCTCGGACGCGCCGGTGCTGCGGATCACCCATTATTCCGATACCGGCGCCCGTGGCATCGTGAGAACCTTCGATTCTCTGCCTGATGGCGCGGCGCCGGGAGCCGGTCCGAGCATCGTCATCATCCCGCCGTGCGAAACCGCCGCGCTGGGCATCGAGACCAGCAGCAGATGGGCCGACTGGCTGACCGCGCGCCATGCGGAAGGGGTCGTCCTCGGGTCGATCTGCGGCGGCACGTTCCTGCTCGCGCAGACCGGATTGCTCGACGGCCGCCGCGCCACCACGCACATGCTGTGCGCGCCCGAGCTGGCAACCATGTTCCCCGCCGTGAACGTCGACATCGATGCGCTCCTAACGGAAGAAGACGACCTGATCACGGTCGGAGGCGTCATGGCGTGGACCGATCTCGCGCTTGTCATCGTCCGGAGATTACTCGGGGCGGCAGCGATGATGGCAACCGCGCGCTTCATGATGATCGACCCGCCAGGTCGCGAGCAGCGCTTCTACAAGACTTTCGCCCCAGAGATGAACCACGGCGACGGCGCGGTCCTGAGAGCCCAACAGCACTTGCATGCACACGGTCCTAGTGGTTGCACCATTGCCAGCATGTCCGAACAGTCCGGCCTGGAAAGGCGGACCTTCATCCGCCGTTTCCACGCAGCCACTGGCTTGCGCCCCAACGAGTACCATCAAAGACTCCGCATCGAGCAGGCGCGCGAACTCCTTGAAACGACGACCGATGCGATTTCCAAAGTCGCTTGGGATGTTGGTTACATCGATCCGGTGTCCTTTCGCCAGCTGTTCGCCAAGCTCACGGGGCTCAGCCCGAGCGACTATCGCAAACGGTTCGGCCACGTTGTTCGGGCTGATGACCGCATCTTCCCGCCGAGGTCTCTGCAACCCGCATAATAGTCACAACTCGTGGCGCAAAGCAGCACTCTCCGGGAGCAAACGGTCGGGTTTGGGCCAGCGCTGCGTCAAGCTGACCGATCCTCGGGATCGGCTAAAGCACAGTGCCTGAAAAACGATCCCGGACCGGGAAGGTCAGGCCCGGATGATACGAGCGGCATAGCATCCTCGTCTTGCGTAATGCGCATGCAAGTATGCGACACCGGGATCGCCGAAGAAACGTTCGATCAGCGGCACAAGATCTTCACCGTCCGACAGATCGGCATCCAGCATCTCCCCGTCCTCGCTAAAGGCCCGCAGCGAGATCGGTCGAATGCGGATCACCTCGGGAATGGTATCGATCACGTCCAGCGCGACCTTTGCACCCTCGCGGACGAAGATGGCGTGCCGCGACCGATACGGGGTGTCGGCGGGCTGATGCTCATAGTTGAGCAGGATGGCACAGTCCCCGATGTCCATATCACGGACCTCGATGCGGTCGGGAAAGCCGGGTTTTGCATCCACGACATACCGCTTTGCGCCGGCAGCCGCCAAGTCGGCGTCCGGCAGTTCGTAGAGATGGCTGAACTGGCGTGGATCTATTCCTAGTACGCGAAACGACATGGCGAACTCCTACGGTGCGGCCGCTATCATGGCACGATCCACGAACCGCGATGTCCCGTTCATTGCTCTCAAAAACGACATGCCCGTTCCCCGATGGTCAATCGGGGAAATCGAGTGCGGTTTGAATTGTACTGCCAGGATCGTCATGGCCGCGACTTCGAACGGGCTTCAGTGCGGTTATCCCGGCAACCGCTAGCAGCAGCAACGCTGCCCACGGCAATGCGCCCGCGCCAGACCCGTCGAGCAGATAACCGCCGAGAACTGCGCCGCCGGCGATCGCCAGGTTCCAGACGGTGACGATCATGGCCTGCGCTATGTCCGCTGCCGCACCCGCTGCCCGTGCGGAGGCGGTCTGCAACACGGTAGCCGCGCCACCGAAGCCCAGCCCCCAGGCTACAGCCGCCGCGTAGACGCCGATAGGACCCACGGAAGCCGCTAGCAGCATCGCGGCGCTGGCGAACAGTCCGATGCCGATGCCGGTGAGCAGGCGGAGATGGCGGTCGACCAGCATGCCCGTCAGCACAATGCTGACCAGTCCGGCCACCCCGAAGGCGAGCAATACGCGATCGATCTGCGCAGGCATGCCGGCCCGTGCCAGCACCGGTGCGATGTATGTGTAGAGGACGTTGTGCGCGAGGACGAAGGCAAGCGTCAGAAGCAACACCGGGCGCACGCCGGGTAGCACGAAGACGCGTCCCAGCGAGGGTCGGTCTACGGCATACTCGCCCGGAAAATCCGGCAGTCGCAGCGCCATCCAGCCTGCCAGCACTACGGCAATCGCGCTCAGCAGCACGAACGCCGTACGCCACCCCGCCAGATTGCCGAGCATCGTTCCGGCGGGGATGCCAATACACAATGCCAGCGGCGTGCCGGCCATCGCCACCGCCATGGCGCGTCCGGCCATGCGGTCGGGCGCCATGCGGAGAGCGTAACCAGCCAGCAGCGCCCATAGCAAACCCGCCGACACCCCGCCTACAAAGCGTGCGACGAGCGACACGACGAAGCTGTGCGTCATCGCCGTCAGCAGGTTGGCGACCGCGAACCCGGCGATCGCACCGATCAGCAGCGGGCGTCGCCGCCATTGTCGGGTCGCGGCGGTCAGCGGTATCGCGGCGAGCAGCGACCCTAGCGCGAAAACACTGACCCACTGTCCGGCCAATGCCTCGCTTACGCCGAAGCTGCGACCGATCTGAGGCAGCAGGCCGGCAGGAAGCGCCTCGGTCAGGATGGTGACGAACCCCGCCGCTGCCAAGGCAACCAGTCCTGACAGTGGCAGTCGGTCGGATGCGGATGTCATACGGCGACCGGCGGCAGCATTACGTCGCCGCTCGATACGGCGTTCAATTGCTCGAACTTGTCGCAGAAGACAGGCCCCGAGAAAAACAGGTCGACATCGCCGGGGTCTGAAATGGCCTCGACGTTGACGATGAACGTCGGCGGCATCGGTGAATGTGTAAATATGGCGGCCATGTCGCGCTCCTGCTCGTGCCTGGAGCGCTGGAACTAGAGCAGTGTCGGACAAAGAAAACCCAGCCGCTGTTCCGATGACTGCGGAACATCATTCCGTTATACCGGCGCTATGGATCAGTTCGCTGCGCTTACCGCATTCGCCCAGGCCGCGGAGACCGGCAGCTTCGTCGCTGCCGGCCGTCAATTAGGGCTGACCGCATCGGCCGTCGGCAAGGCGGTCGTCCGGCTCGAGGAGCAATTGCAAGCGCGCCTGTTCCACCGGAATACCCGCAAGATGGCGCTGACCGAGGAGGGGCGCATGTTCCTCGAGCGATGCCGGCGCATCCTGGCGGAGATGGAGGCGGCGCGTGCGGAGTTGGGCCAGACCCATCCCACGCCGCGCGGCCGGCTCCGCGTCAGCCTGCCGCTGGTCGCGATGTTCCTTGCGCCGATATTAGCCGACTTCATGGCCGCATATCCCGAGGTCCAGCTCGATCTGGACTTCAGCGACCGGCTGGTCGACGTCGTCGACGAAGGCTTCGACGCCGTATTGCGTACGGGATACCCTACGGACAGTCGGCTGATGAGCCGCAACGCCGGACGCTTCCGGCTGCTGCTCGTGGCTGCCCCCACCTATCTGGCCGAGTATGGCAGCCCGGCGTCGCCGCAGGATCTGGCGACCCACCGCTGTCTGCGGCAACGCTCGCCCAGTACGGGCAAGCTGCGGCCCTGGCCCCTTGCCGGGGGTGCGACGATCGTGCCGGAAACGATGAGCGCCAACGTGGTCGATCCCCTGATCCACTTGGCGATCGCCGGACACGGCATCGCCTGCCTGCCGCCGTTCGCAGTACGGCAGGAGATCCTCGACGGTCGGCTCCTGTCGTTGCTGGAACAGCATGTCCGCGAGATGGACCAGTTCAGCGTATTATGGCCGGCCAGCCGCCAGGTGACGGCGCGGTTGCGGGCGTTCATCGACTTCATGACGTCCCATCTGGCGCCAGAGTAGCCGTCGACCTGGTCCGGGCGACGGTACGTCCGAAGCCGTCGATGGCCCCACGACGTCGGCTTGCCTACTTCCTGATCTCTGGTGTCACTGTTGTTTCAGCTATTGTCGCCAGCCTGCGTGATGCTGACACCACGATCATCTTGACGCGCGCCTTGCTGATCGGTGGTGCAGCTGGCTCAATTGTGGATTTGTAGACGGTCTTTCACCCCGAGCAATCAGTCCGGGCCGGCAAAAGTCTGCCCGGACCGAATTGCGCAATCCGCCTACATCCCGGCTGCGGTCGGACGAACGATGACCTCGTTGATGTCCACTCCTTCCGGCTGCTCCAATGCGTAGCGGATCGCTCGTGCAATCGCGTCGGGAGTCAGCGACTTTTGGCGCCAGCTGGTCAGCGCGGAGGCGATATCCGGGTCGGTGATGTCGTTGCCGAGTTCGGTTGCGACAACCCCCGGTGAAATGATCGTCGTCCGGATGTCGTCATGCTCCTGGCGCAACCCTTCCGTGATCGCCCAGACCGCATATTTGGTCGCACAGTAGACGGCGGCGCTCGGCATCACGAAATGCGCGGCGATAGATGCGACGTTCACGACGTGGCCTGCCTTCTGCGCAACGAAACGCGGCAGCACGGCAGCGATTCCGTTCAGCACGCCGTGAACGTTGACGTCGATCATCCGCGTCCACTCATCCTGCTTCAGCGCGGCGAGATGTGAGAGCGGCATCACGCCAGCGTTGTTGATCAGCACGTCCACGCGCCCGAACCGCTCTTCCGCCGCGTCGGCGAAGGTTGCGAAGCTCGCCGGGTCGGTCACGTCCAGCGCACGCCAGGCAACATTCGCGCCGAGCTCTGCCGTGAGCGCCTCGAGGCGATCGGTCCTGCGCGCACCGATGAAAAGGCGCGCGCCCCTGCCCGCCAGCTCCCGCACGGTGGACTCGCCGATACCGCTTGAGGCGCCGCTGATCAGCACGGTCTTGTCGATG
This sequence comes from Sphingomonas sp. OK281, assembly GCF_900115295.1. Taxonomy (GTDB): domain Bacteria; phylum Pseudomonadota; class Alphaproteobacteria; order Sphingomonadales; family Sphingomonadaceae; genus Sphingomonas. The sequence goes on from NZ_FOVZ01000001.1 coordinate 1,232,042, forward strand.
ACGTCGTTCATGATTGTTCCTGTCCTGTTGTCCCGAAGGCGAGCACAGATGGAACCGGAAGGTCGGCCAGCGTGAGACCGATCGCCCGCGATCCTTGCACGATCCTCCGAAACGACCTCAATCACGCTTGTGAGAATGGGCCACAGCGAACACAGTCCTCTTCATGAGCACGATCGCAGACCTTGCCACGCTGGTTGCACGCCATGTCCCGAGAACCGGCATGGTGAGCACGCCAATCGATCGACTGTCGCTGTTCCGGGCCGATGAGCCGACCGTGCCCTTGCCGGCCGTCTATAACGCCTCGCTTTGCATAATTGCCCAGGGTGCCAAGCGAGTCTCGCTCGGCGGACAGAGCCTTCTCTACGATGCCGCGCATTACCTGCTGGTCTCGGTCGACCTGCCGCTCGTCGGACATGTCATCCAGGCGGATCGCGACGCTCCCTACCTTTGCTGCAAGATCGACATCGACCAGGCCGTGCTGGCGGACCTTATCCTGGCGGAAGGCGGCCGGGCGCCCAAGGCCGAACTGCCGGCTCTTGCGGTATATCGCAGCGACGACGATCTGGTCGACGCGACATGCCGACTGATGCGCTTGCTGGACCAGCCCGACAGCATCGCTGCGCTGGCGCCGCTGATCGAGCGGGAAATCCTGTATCGTTTGCTCAAGGGGCCCCACGGCCCTGCCCTGCGCTCCATGGCGGTCGCCGACAGTCATCTCAACCAGGTGAGCCGCGCTATCGCGACGATCCGCACGGCGTTCGACCGCCCCCTGCGCATCGGCGACATCGCCAACGCCGCAGGTATGAGCACATCGTCCCTGCACGAGCACTTCAAGGCGGTGACGAAGATGACGCCGTTGGAGTATCAAAAACAGCTGCGGTTACAGGAGGCGCGACGCCTGATGCTGTCAGCAGGCTCGACCGCAAGCGGCGCGGGTTTTGCCGTCGGGTATGAAAGTCCATCGCAGTTCAACCGCGAGTATGCCCGCCTGTTTGGTGCGCCTCCACGTCGTGACATCGAACAGTTGCAGCGTAGCGGCAATTTACTGACGCCCGTGTAGCCTCTCTCGCTGTGCGATTGGAGCCAATCGCGGAGACTCAGGTCGATTTGAGTCATTCCCGGCTTCGGGCGCTTGTTCGGCCAGAGCTATCAAACACGTAGGCGTGTCGCGCACTCGGCCTCTCCCTTGGCGCGGTTCGGCCGCCAATCGTCCGGAACGAGGCACTCCGCCGAACCTATCGGCTTCGAACAACGCTTATCCACAGATAGGCGTGGCTCAGGCAGCCCGGTTGGCAAGCACCACATCGAGAAGGCCGGGAAAGCGCTGGTCGAAATCCGAGCGTCGCAGCGTGTTGATCATCTCGCGCCCGGCTTGAGTCGTCTCGATCAGCCCCGCGGCGCGAAGCAGCTTCAGGTGGTTCGACAGCGTGCTTTTGGGGATCGACTCGCATGGTGCGGCGTCGGTGCAGCTTAGCCGCTCCGTCGCGGCGAGACGCGCCACCATGCCCAATCGGTTGGAATCGGCCAGCGCGTGTAGCGCGAGATCAAGTGGAACGTCCTCCAGCCGGGGATGCGTGAAACGGGGCATCAGCCTCATATAAGACAGCGACACCAATTTAATAGTTCGGATATGTTGAACTATGGAAGTGTCAGCTTATCTCTGTTCTGCCGACAGCGCACGACGGCGTGATCGCGGGCCACATTTCGGAGAATTGACATGTCTCTTCAGGGCAAAAAAGCGCTCGTCACCGGTGGATCGCGCGGTATCGGTGCGGCGATCGCCAAGCGGTTGGCAGCCGACGGTGCGGCCGTCGCGATCACCTATGCCGGCAACAAGGCCGCAGCAGACGCTACAGTGGCGGCAATCGAGAGCGCCGGCGGCACCGCCTTTGCGTTCCAGGCCGATGCTGCCGACCCGGCGTCGCAGCGCGCCGGCGTAGAGCAGGCTGCCGCGGCGCTGGGCGCGATCGACATCCTGGTCCACAATGCCGGGGTGGCCGAATTTTCCGCCGTCGCCGACGACACCGACGAGACCTTCGATCGCCAGTTCGACGTCAACGTAAAGGGCCTGCACGTCGGCACCCGCGCGGCGCTGTCGCACCTGAACGATGGCGGGCGGATCATCCTGATAGGCAGTGTCTCAGGCGAACTCGCCTTCCCGGCGACCGCAGTCTACAGCGCGACCAAGGCGGCGGTGGCAGCGTTGGCACGAGGCTGGGCGAAAGACCTCGCCTCCCGCAATATCCTGGTAAACACGGTACAGCCGGGCCCGATCGACACGGACATGAACCCTGCAAACGGCGAGTTTGCGCAACAGATGATCGGATTTATCCCACTCGGCCGCTACGGCAAGGTCGAGGAGATTGCGGGCGCGGTCGCGTTCCTCGCCGGGCCGGATGCCAGTTACATCACGGGTACCACGCTCAACATCGATGGTGGTGCAGCGGCTTGACCGCCAGCAATGGGCCGCTCCGCTGAGTTCGGAGAGGCCCATTGCTTTGGAGTTTGAGTATCCATCGGACCTTACCGGTCGAGATAGGCAGCGAGTTCCTCGGGCGCGGCTTGCGGAAACGATTGTTTCAGGAGGTTGAGAAAGGCGGACACCCTGGCACTGAGCAGCCTGCGCGACGGGTAGAGCGCCCATAGCGCGATGTCCGATCCCGCAACATCGCCCCAGTGGCTCAGCCGCCCGCTGGCGATGTCGCCGCTGACCAGCGACAGCGGTAGCCGCGCCGCGCCCGCCCCGGCGCGCACCGCGTCACGGATCATGATCAGGGAAGACATCCGCAGGACCGGGTCGACCGCGAACGTCGATGTCGCCTCCGAATTGGTCATCGCCCACCGTTGCGACGCATCGCTGCCACGAACGACGACAGGGACAATCGGACCCGCCGGACGCGGCATGTCGGGCCCGGCCACCACCACCAGCCGGTCGTGGAGGAATCGGCGTCCGACCAGCGTCGCATCGGGCGCCGGATCCACCCGAATCACAAGATCGTAGCCCTCCTCGATCATGTCTACCGCTCGATCATCGGTCGTCACCTCTAGCCGGACTTCGGGGTAGCGACATGCGAACTCCGCAGCGAGCCGGCCCATCGCCGTCTGCGAGAACAGCAGCGGGGCGCTTATCCGCAGCCGCCCGCGTACGCGCTCGCTACCCGAGGCTATGGCAGCAGCCGTCTCCTCCAGTTCGGTCAGCAAAGCACCGGCGCGTTCGAACAGCGCCCGCCCTTCCTCCGTCAGCTTGAGATCGCGTTTCCCCCGTTCGAACAGCCGCAGGTCGAGCGCCGCCTCCAGTTCTCCCACGCGTCGAGACAGCGTGGCCTTGGGTCGGCGAGCAGCGCGCGCTGCCTTTCCGAAGCCCCCGTGGCGGGCGACGAGCGTGAAGTCGGCAAGCGCGAGCAGATCCATGTCGTTCCACCCGTGAGACGACGTGTCCAGATTACACGTCTATTGGTAACGCCGTGGATCACGCATCTTCGTCTTGTCAGCAAGCTTAAACGAAGGAGCGAACACCATGACCATTCTCGTTATCGGAGCCACCGGCCGGGTCGGCCGCCATGTCGTCAACCAACTACTGCAGCGCGACGCGCAGGTGCGCGTGCTCACCCGCGATCCCGCAAAAGCCTCGTTTCCAGCTGGTGTGGAGGTGGTACAGGGCGACCTCCTCGACATCCACGGCCTGCGCGCCGCCTTCTCCGGCATCAGCACGCTGTTCCTGCTCAATGCCGTAACGGGCGACGAATTCACCCAGGCGATCATCACGCTGAACGTTGCACGCGAGGCCGGCATCGAGCGGGTCGTCTACCTGTCGGTGTTCGATGCCGACCGTGCCGTCAACGTTCCGCACTTCGCAGTGAAGTCCGGTGCCGAACGGATGCTGGAGGCGATGGACTTTGGCGCGACCATCCTGCGTCCGACCTACTTCATCGACAACGAGGTCATGGTGAAGGACGTGATCCTCCAGCACAGCGTCTACCCGATGCCGATCGGCAACAAGGGCGTGGCGATGGTCGACGCGCGCGACATCGCCGAGGTCGCCGCGATCGAGTTGATCCGCCGCGAAAACGCGCCCACCAAGCTGCCGAACGAGACGATCAACCTGGTCGGTCCCGACACGCTGACCGGCCAGGATATCGCTGCGATTTGGTCCGAGGTGCTTGGGCGCCCGGTACTATATGGCGGCGACGAAACGAGCGGCTTCGAGCAGAACATGGCGACGTTCATGCCACCGTGGATGGCCTATGAGATGCGCCTCATGGCCCAGCGCTACGTCAGCGACGGCATGATCCCGGAACAAGGCGACCGCGAGCGCCTGACGACGATGCTCGGCCGCTCGCTGCACGGCTACCGCGAGACCGCCGCATCGATCGCGGCCGACTGATCTCGCATTGGCGATCACGGCCGTCACCTGTCGCTGGCATGAGCCGGCGACAGGTGACCCAGATACGGACGGTCACCGCCGTTTAGAAACTTCCCAAAAACGGACATCCGTTCATTTTCGTAGCTCTCGGGCGTCACTACTCGGATCGGCATTTGCGATCCCCCCAACTCGCAAACGGCGTTTGATTAGGCGTCAGCGAGCGCCGCAAAGTCCATCGCGGCGAGGTCTGTGAGCAGATCGGGACCCGTCGGCTCCCATCCAAGGCGCGCGCGCGTCCAGGCATTCGATGCGGTCATGTCGAGCGCCGCGAACGGTGCCATCCAGCCGAAATAGCGCTCGACCTCGTCAGCTTCGATGGAGCGGACAGGCAACCCGGTTCCCTTTCCGATTGCCTCGGCGATGGCGCGTGCCGTGACGCCCTCCTCTACCGACGCATTGTACCGAGCGCCCGGCTCGCCCTGCTCCAAGGCCAGGACGTAGAGCTTTGCCACGTCGCCGACGTGCGCTGCGGCCCAGCGTGTCTGCCCCTCGCCGAGATACGCCACCGCTCCCGCCCGACGCGCCTCGCTCACCAGCGGGGTGATCAACCCGGCCTTGGTGGTGTCGTGCACCTGCGGCAACCGGATGGTGCGCACGTCGATGCGGCGCGCAATCAGCGCCGCGCCGGCCAGTTCGGTCGCGATCCGCGGATTGGCGTGGCGCGGGTTGAGCACGTCCTCGGTCGCCGGACCGCCGTTGAGCGGCGTACCGATGCCGACGCCCGACGTGATCAAGATCGGCTTGTGCGTTCCCGCGAGCGCATCGCCCATCGCCGCGATGGCGCGTTCATCCTTCCTGGTATTCTCGAAGAAGGTCGCGAAATTATGGTCGAACGCGCAGTGGATCACCGCGTCGGCCGCCGCGGCGCCACTTGCGAGCGTCTCGGGCTGTTCGAGGTCGCCGCGGTGGACGTCGACGCCGACCGCTGCGAGGCGATCGGCACCCGCGTCGGAACGAGTGAGGCCAAGCACCTGATGGCCGCGAGCCAGTAGCTCATGAATGACGTGCGAGCCGATAAAGCCGGTCGCGCCGGTGAGAAACACGCGCATGATAATATCTCCTTGTTGCCAAGGCGACGTATCGCGACCTGTTCGACCATGTTAAAGTAGTGACCTTATCGTGGTATACCGTGTAACAGGATCGATCATGGCCAATGAGGCGCCAAACCCGCTCGGAACCTATCTTCGCGATCGTCGAACCCGGCTCGACCCGGTGGCATTCGGGTTCGGCGGCGGACGGCGGCGTACCCCAGGCCTGCGCCGCGAAGAGGTTGCAAGCCGCGCCAACATCAGTCCGACATGGTACACGTGGCTGGAACAGGGTCGCGGCGGCGCGCCATCGGCCGACGTACTCGATCGTATCGCCAAGGGCCTGATGCTGACCGAGCCGGAACGCGAGCACATCTACATGCTCGGTCTCGGCCGCCTGCCCGAGGCGCGCTACCAGCCGGTCGACGGCATCAGCCCCCGACTTCAGCGCGTGCTCGACGGCATGGTGCTGAGCCCGGCGATCATCAAGACCGCGATGTGGGACGTGGTCGGCTGGAACCGGGCGGCGGCACTGTTGCTGACCGACTATGCCAAGCTGCCGCGCGAGGGGCGGAACATCCTTCGCCTGATGTTCGGTAGCGACCATGTCCGCGCCCGGAACGAGGATTGGGACGGCATCGCCCGCTACGTCGTCGGTGCCTTTCGCGCGGACGTCGCGCGGGCGGGCGCCAACGACAGCGCCGCGACGGCCGATCTGGTCGCCGAACTGTCCCGGATCAGCCCCGAGTTTGAAGCACTATGGCGAGACAACGACGTGGTCGCTCACACCGAGGGCGTGAAGCGGATCCACCACCCAGATGCCGGGCTGCTCGCCATGGAGTTCTCCTCGTTCGCCGTGGAAGGGCGCCCCGAACTCGGAATGATCATCTACAACCCCGCATCGTCGGCGGATGCGGAGCGCCTGCGCGCCCTGTTAGACGCTCGCGGAGACTGACCGAGATCGACCGGTCTCGTCTTCGTCGATTCGACCCACACCCGGACATCTCGCCAGGCAACGCTTCTTACTGAGCCTCGTCTGCCTCGAGGATTGCTAGCCCAAGGCGTAATCCGTCCCGCCGTCTCGTACGTATTCGGCGGACATCGCCGGCTCTCCGTCACGCGCGCTGTTGAAGCGCGGTCCGAGTCTGTGCGCTCCAAGTCTGGCCGCCACGCAGAAAGGCGTACCAGCCATAGATCGCGCCCGCGTGACGCAAGAGCTGAAAGCTGAACGGCTCGGCGATCGCGGCGACGATCGCCGGGCCGAGGTTCAAGCCCTCGCGCTGCCCGGTCCAGCGTTTGAAGATGCCGAGCGACCATAGGTGGAAGGTCAGGTCGATCGCTATCTTCGCGACCATGACCAGCAATATCGGGAATGCGAGCGTGTATCGACCCGTGACGACGAGTCCGATCAACACGGCGAAAGCAGCCAAGCCGTAGATCGGCTGCACCGTATCGAGCGCCTTCACCGGCAGCATCCGCGTCCCAAGCCGCCCGTAGTGCGCGTTGCCCACCATGTCGCGGTTCCAATACTGCGTCTGCAGAAAGCCGCCGAACCAGCGTTGTCGCTGCTTCAGGAAGGCTGGGATGCTGGCCGGCGCATCGGTTCGGGCCAGCGCACCACCGACGACCCGCACCGTCCAGTGCAGCCCGACGTCGTGCGCATGGCGGTGCAGCCGGTGGATCAGTTCGTAATCCTCCACCATGCAATCGGGATCGAAACCGCCAACCGTCAGCACGGCGTCGCGCCGGAATGCCGCGAAGGCACCCGAAATCAGCAACAGCCCGTCGATCCGCATCCACGCGTCGCGCGACAGGAAGTTGCGGACATATTCATAGGACTGGAACCACTCGAATATCCGACCGGTCAGGTTTGGACCGCAGATCGGCGCCAGAACCCCGGTGGCCGCCACCAGCTCAGGCTCGGCTGCAAATGCAGCGCGCATCGCCGCGATCGATCCGGGCTCGATCAACGTGTCGGCATCCACGGTCAGCACCACGTCCGTCTCGATCCGCTCGAGCGCAGCATTGAGCGCGCGCGCCTTGCCGCCGTGCGGCAGTCGCAGCCACTGAAGCCGCGTGTGCCCGACCTCGATCTCGACGAGTCCCCCCAGTGGCGGCGTCGCCAACGCGTAGCCCGCCGCCATCGCGGACGGCGTATCGTCGCTGGATCCGTCATCGGCGACGAGGATCGCCTCGGGTGGCTGGTCCTGGGCAAGAAGCCGGTCGATCGCAAGGCGGATCACGCCTGCCTCGTTATGCGCGGCAACGATCACGCCGAAGCTCGGCTGCACGCCGCTTGGGGCCGGCGCTGCGGTCTGGGCGAGGTTGCGGATCTGCCAGGCCGTAAAAACGAGAAGCGCCGTGTCGTACAGGATGTACGCGATCCCGACCGACCATATGGCGAGCCCCTGGCGCAGAAACGCCTGCGCGATCAGCACGACGAACACCAGCGGGGCGGCCAAGTTGATCACCCGGCTTGCCAGCGGGATCCGCCGTGGCGAGAGACGCGGCGATTGCGCGGTGAAAATTTCGGTGAGAGCGTGCATCGGCCAGCGCCTAACGCTGGCTTGCTGAACGCGCTATTGCAGAGTGTGTCGAGGACCAAGAATCGACACGGCGTGGTGGAGCGAATAGCGGATGAGTACTAGATACACGGGTGTCGCCATCGCCTTCCATTGGCTGATCGCGGTGGGAATCGTCATCAACGTGACCCTGCCCTGGCTCTGGCCACACCTTGCCGACGAACGCGTGCGCCCGGCGATCGACCTGCACAAGTCGATCGGGATCACGATCCTCGGCCTGGCGATCATGCGCCTGCTCTGGCGGCTGACGCATCGGCCTCCGCCAATGCCGACCACGTATCAGAAATGGGAAATCGGCGCGGCGCACGTGACCCACTGGCTGCTGTACGCACTGATCTTTGCGATGCCGCTGACCGGCTGGATCATGGACTCGGCGTACAAGGATGCGGCTACCCACCCGATGTTCCTGTTCGGGCTGTTCGAATGGCCGCGGATCGGCACGATATTGAGCTTGCCGCCCGCCACGCGAGATGCCGTGCACGATGGTTTCGGCGCCTCGCACGTGTACCTATCCTACCTGCTCTATACACTCGTCGCGTTCCATATCGGCGGCGCCCTGAAACACGAATGGATCGATCGACACCGCGAGCTGCGCCGCATGATGCCAGCTTGGCGACGACATTAAGGGGAGCCGGAGAAGCGGCGGCCCCCAGCAAACAGACGACTGCCCGTTACCCAAGCCTTAAATCTGCGCGCGGTGCAGATCCTGCTCGGCCATGCTAAGATTGAGAGCAGGGTTCGCTACCTTGGCGACGATGCCGCAGACGCGTTGGAGCTTTCAGAGCGGACGGATGTCTGACCGCCTTCGGTCGTCCACGAGCCGTCTCGAACTCCCAACATCGGGGCATCCGTCAATCGTTCAGATTTATGTTCCAGTACTGCCCTGCAGTGGTGTCACCGGAAGGACGCCGTTTCGTAACCGAAATGACTCAGTCGACGTCTAGCCGCGACGAGGGGGGCGGCCGTCCGGCTGCTGCGACAGGGAAACACCATGATATATTTTTCGCGCCGCGGACTGCGCAGCGGTCACGGCTACGCCATTCTGATGGCGTCCGCGGCACTAATTGCGTTTGCGCCCGGCGCGTATGCCCAGTCCGCCGACCCCCAGTTCCAGACTGCAGAGGCCACCGCAGATGCCGACACCGCCGCCGACATTGTCGTGGTCGGCGCCGGTGAAACCCGCTCGGTATCGACGCTGTTGCCGGCGAACCTCGACTCGCTGCCGCCCGGCACCAGCATCCAGAAGGCGCTGAACGTGCTGCCCGGTGTCAGCGCGCAGTCGATCGATGCGCTGGGCCTCAACGAACAGTCGATGTCGCTGCAGGTTCGCGGTTTCAGCACGACGCATCTCGGCTACACGCTCGACGGGATGCCGCTCGGCGACGGCGCCTACAACAACTATAACGGCCTCACGATCAGCCGCGCGTTGATTTCGGAGAATTTGGGCCGTGCAGATCTCGCGACGGGGATCGCCGGTCTCGGCATCGCCTCGACCAGCAACCTCGGCGGTGCGGTGATGTATACCAGCAGCAATCCAAGTAAGGATCTCGGCCTCAAAATCAGCCAGACGGTCGGCAGTGAGAACGCCCTGCGCACCTTCGTCCGCGTCGACACCGGCGAGTATGAAGGCCTGTCGGCCTATGTCTCGGGCCAATATGCCCGGCAGGACCTGTTCGTCGACCAAGGCGCGTATACCCGGTCCACCAGCAAGCAGATCAACGCCAAGATCATGTACAAGACCGACGGTTTCCGCCTCACCGCCTTTGCAGACATCTCGCGCACCAACCAGGCCGACGATGCCTATCTATCGAAGGAAACGCTGGGACGCCGCGGCTGGGATCTCGGCGGTTACGCGCCCGACTGGCAGACCTATCTCAGCCGCAACGCCTGCGCCGTGACGACGACGCCCATCAAGTGTGCGCCCTCGGTGCTGCCGGAAAAGAGCGGCGACGTCACCTACACCAATGGCCAGATCCTGCGGAACGACGAACTCTTCTATCTTGCGGCGGACATCGACATCGCCAAGGGCCTAAGCGCGCGCGTCCAGGGCTATCGCCACACCGACAAGGGTGCCGGCAACAACTTCATCTCCGGGCTCTCGACACAGGGCACGGCAACCACGGCGGACGATCTGCCGGTGCAGATCCGCGACACGCGTTATACCATCGACCGCGACGGTATCCTCGGCAGCCTGAGCTGGCGGATCGGCTTTAACCATTTCGAAGCGGGCGTCTGGACGGAGGGCAACACCAGCAGCGCGGCGCGCTATATCCGCAACGACGTGAAGGGCCCGTTCGACCTGGGACAGTTCCTCGGTGGCCAGCCGGCGACGGCGCAGTGGGTCCAGGAGACCGACTGGACGACGCGGCAATTCTACCTGCAGGATACGGTCTTGCTGCTCGACGATGCGCTCAGTTTCGATTTCGGCTTCAAGGGCACCTATTCCAGGTCCGAGGCGCGCGCGGTGCCCGGTATCGCCAAGGCTGCGCCGCCCGCATCCACGCAGTTCGCGACTGGCACGCTGGTGGCCAAGGATTACTTCCTCCCCGAGGCCGGCGTACGCTATGAAGTCGCGCGCGGGCACGAACTGTTCGCAAGCTATGCCGAGAACATCGCGATGTACCAGGGCGGCTTCAAGCTCGGGCCGCAATCGGTGACGCAGGCGATCTGGAACGTCCAGGGATCGACGCTGAAGCCGGAAACGTCGCGCAGCGTCGAGGGCGGCTATCGGTATGTCAGCCGGATGCTGCAGGTGTCACTGACCGGCTATTGGGTGAAGTTCGACGATCGCTTGCTGCAGTACAACCCGTGCCCGACAAACCAGCAACAGAACCCGGGCTGTGGCAATTCCTTCCACAATGCCGGCAGCGTCACGGCGCGCGGCATCGAGCTGGGCGTCCTCCTGAAGCCGGCACCGTGGATTACGTGGTATAATGCGGCGTCGCTCAACAAGACGACCTATGATCAGGATCTGAACTTCTGCACGACCACCTGCGTGCTCTATGCCACCGAAGGCAAGCAGCAGGTGGATACCCCGAAACAGCTATTCTCGAGCATGCTCACCCTGACGCAGGGCGGCTTCTCCGCGTCGGTGCTGGGTAAGTATACAGGGAAGCGCTATTATACCTATACCAACGACCAGGGGTTCGGCGGTTATGCTACGGTCGATCTCGGCCTCAGCTACAGCTTCGACGACTTCGGCCCGTTGAAGAACACGAAGCTGTCGCTGAACGTCACCAACCTGACGGACAAGCGCTATGCCTCCAATTTCGACAGCAGCGTGTTCGCGCCGAGCGACCCCACGGGATCGATCCTGGTATTCCATTCGTCGGCACCACGGCAGGTCTTCGGAACCCTCGGCGTTGCGTTCTAGACGCCTGCCGGCCCTGATGATCCTGATGGATCTCCTCACCGCCTTCACCGGCGGCGAGGAGGCCATCACCCGACCCCATCTCGATCGGACCGCCGGCGCGCACAGCGTCTCGCTGCACGGCCGGACCTATGTCGATCAGGGGCTGGTCGGCGCAGGTGTGCTGTCGGCGGACACGGTCGATTTCCTCGGCGATACGCTCGGTTCCTTCTCCTCGCTGAAGATCGCGCGCGACAGCTGGAAACGGGTTGGCGATCACTACGAAGGCGTGCTCTGGACCCTTCCCGATCGGGGTCGCAACGATCCGGCGGCCAAGCTCTTCTTCGATTATCCCGCACGGCTGAACCGGTTTCGCATCCGCTTCACGCCGGCCCGCGGCACGCTCGATCTGATGCCTGATGGCGGCTTGGAACTTCGGGACTTTCGCGGCCAGCCCTTCACGGGCGCCGATCCGGGTACGGGCACGCTTACCGAGCGAAGCATTGCTCTACCTGCACCGGCCAACGGCATAGGTGCCGGCAAGGTATCGTTTGATGCGGAATCGCTGCAATTCGCACGCGACGGCAGCTTCTACATCGGCGACGAATACGCCGCGAACATCTATTACTTCGATCGGCAAGGTCGCTTGCGCGGCGTGATCCGCCCCCCCACCGCGATCGCGCCACAACGCGCCGGACGACGCTATTTCGGATCGTTGGAAGCACCCGACACCGGTCGGCGCAACAACCAGGGGCCGGAGGGCATGTCGCTGTCGCCCGACGGTCGCACGCTGTTCGTGACGCTGCAAAGTGCGCTTATGCAGGACAGCGCCAACGGCAACGCATCGGGTAGGATCAACACGCGAATTCTTGTGTACGACCTGAGCCGCACGCCGACTCCGGCGCACCCGATCGCGCATCACGTGGTGCAACTGCCCGCCTATGCCGACCGCGGCGATGGCAGCGCACCCAATCGCACCGCGGCACAAAGCGAGATCCTCGCGCTCGACGACCACCGGTTCCTCATGCTCGCCCGCGATGCCGCGGGTCGCGGCGCGGAAAAGACAACGCCCATCATCTACAAAAGTATTCTACTCGTCGACACTACAGGCGCGACCAATCTTGCGGGTACGTCATACGAGACCGGCATCGTCTCCGTGCTGCGGAGTCCGGCCAGCACGACGTTGAGAACCGGTATCGTCCCGGCCAGTTCAGTCGAGTTGATCAACATGCTCAACCCGGTCCAGTTGGCACGCGTCGGACTGACCGTCGCGGATCTCTCTGAAAAATGGGAGGCGATGGATCTCGTGCCGGTGCTGGAGCAGGACCATCCGAACGACTATTTCCTGCTCGTCGGCAACGACAACGACTTCATCGCACGGCATTGCCAGATGTCCGGCCAATCCTGCGATTCCGACGTCGACAATGATAACCGAATACTAGTCTACCGTGTGGCACTGCCAGCGCCGCTCTGACTCGCGAGCGGCGCTCGGCAGCTGTTGCGAGACGATCGACCGGCGCGACTGCCGCGGCTGCATCATCGGCGCCGGTTCCGCCCCCAAGTTTTAGTGTACTGACTCAATGGCCTACGGGACGATGTGCTTAGGCCGCTGAAGAAGATCCTCACGATAGTGGTCAACTGGGTCGACGATTCTAAAACTGGACACCCACTCGTAACGCGTTGCCATTGTCATCGCCGACGTTCGAGTGGCCTTCCGACATTTGCTGTTCAACGTGGCGAACCAGTTGAAGCGTTGCGACACACGCCACCCCACCGCCATCCGAGTGCTGGCGCGACGTGCGTCAGGACGGACTCGATCACATGCACGTTGTAGTCGACGCCGAGTTGGTTCGGCACCGTGAGCAGCACTGTGTCGGCCTCGGCAATGCCCTCGTCGGCACGGAGCTGCTCGATCAGCTGTTCGGGCTCGGCCGCATAGGAACGGCCGAACACGGCACGCATATTGTCTATCACGCCGATCTGGTCGCTGCTTTCACCCCGCCCAAAATAGCCGCGGTCGCGATCGTTCATCAGCGCAAAGATCGAGCGCGATACCGATACCCGCGGCTCCCAGTCATGCCCCGCGTCCTTCCAGGCCTGACGATAGAGCCGGATCTGCTTGGCTTGCTGCACGTGGAGCGGTTCGCCGCTCTCGTCCGCCTTCAAGGTCGAGCTTTGCAGGTTCATGCCGTTCTGCGCGGCCCAGATCGCGGTGGCATTCGACGACGAACCCCACCAGATGCGCCGCCGCAGGCCCGGCGCATGCGGTTCGAGCCGCAACAACCCTGCTGGATTGGGGAACATGGGGTTCGGGCTCGGTTGCGCGAACCCCTCGCCTTTCAGCAGATCGAGCAGCACTTCGGCATGGCGACGCCCCATGTCGGCGTCGGTCTCGCCTTTGGCCGGCGCGTACCCAAAGTGACGCCATCCATCGACCACCTGCTCGGGTGAACCGCGGCTGATACCGAGCTGCAAGCGGCCGCCGCTGATCAGGTCAGCCGATCCAGCATCCTCCGCCATGTAGAACGGATTTTCGTAGCGCATGTCGATCACGCCGGTACCGATCTCGATCCGGCTGGTCCTGGCGCCCACCGCAGCCAGCAGCGGAAAGGGCGATGCGAGCTGCTGGGCGAAGTGGTGCACGCGGAAATATGCACCGTCGGCGCCCAATTCCTCCGCGGCGACGGCCAGGTCGATCGACTGCAGCAGCACGTCCGACGCGGACCGCGTTGCGGATTGCGGTGATGACGACCAATGGCCAAACGAAAGGAACCCAATCTTCTTTATGGCGCAATCCTGATGTTTGCCGTCGTCAAGCTCGTGACGGCGATCTGATGTCGTCTTACGTAAGATAGGGTGCGAGTGACGCCGCGTCGCTGCATGGAGGCGGAAACGCAGCTATTCCGTTTTACCAACGACGATCGACGACGCTGCGGCGACATCCCGGCTCCTCTGCCGTCCTCGGGATCGTTGCCGGCAGACATGCGTGCTCCGGACTCGCCGGGTCAACGCGATCCGTGCAAAGCCAAATCGGCCGCCCGCATGGAACAGAGGCGGTCGGGCGAGGATACCGACAAGCTGTTCCACGAGAATGCGGAGCGGGATGCGGCGCCATCGGACCAGATGCGCTGCGCGACGAGCAACAGTTCCTCAAGGGTCGGCGCCCTTCCCTCGCCCATGCAGTCGATCACGGCATCCACGAACAGGGGGCTGGTCGATCGCGACATGCTGGCACCTCAATGTGGCTGAGAACCGATGTAGGTGCCGCTGGCTTCGCTGGCATGATGCTCGACCGGATACGCGCCAGACGGAACATCGAACGCGCCAGCTAGCATGATCGCCGTATCTCCCGGACAGGTATTGGCGTATGCTGCGGCGTCGCCATCACCCTTGCCGCGAGCACGGTGACGATAGAGCTGGGTCCAGCTTCCGCCCGCAGTGCCGAGTGCCTGCGCGGACGAATCGCTGCGGCCATCGAGAAAGCTGGTGGCACTGCGTTTGCGATTCCTGCAGACTTGGTGGACCCGGCCACCGTGCCGGTCCTGTTCGACACGCTCGACCACGAGTTCACCAAGCGGAACGGCAGCAATACACTCGACATCGTGGTCAATAACGCGGGCAACGCCGGCTGGATCGGCTTCAAGGACGCGACGCCCGCCAGCTGGGACACGCTGATGACAGTCTATCTGCGCGGGCCCTTCTTCATCGTCCAGGCCACAATGGATCGCCTCGCCGATGGCGGACGGATCATCAATATCTCGTCCGCCGCCGCGACGAAGCCGGTAACGGCGGCGCCGATTTACTCGATGGCCAAGGCGGCGATCAACACCCTGACGCAGGCGCTCGCCTCCGAACTGGGGCCGCGCGGGATCGCCGCGAAAGCCGTCGCGCCAGGCGTCACGCGGACCGACGCGAACGCGGGCTTCCGAAAGAATCCGGCGCTCGTGAAGGCGGTCGAGGCCAACATCGCGCTCGGACGCTTTGGCGAGCCTTCGGAAATCGCCGCCGTCGTGGCGTTCCTGGCATCCGACGACCGCCACTGGGTGACCGGCCAGACGATCGAAGAGAGCGGCGGCTACAAGCTCTGACCGCCCGAAACCCCAAGGGAATTATCATGACCTACGCAATCATCGGTTTCGGCGAGATCGGCCAGACCCTCGCCAAGACGTTCGCCCGCAAGGGGATTGCGGTATCCGTCGCGACCACGCGCGATCCGGAAAGCTTCGCATCGACCGCGGTCGTTATCGGTCCCGGCATCACGCCCCCGAGGCGGTCGAGGCGGACGGCCCTCGGCCAAGGTCCTTGCAGACGCGTTCGCCGGCGGCAGGGTGGTCAAGGCTTCAACCATCTGGTCGCCGCCGTGCTCGATCAGGATCCGGCCTTACAGGGCGGCAGGCGTGTCGTGTTCCTGTCGAGCGACGACGACGATGCGGCAGCACAGGTCGGCGCTCTGGCAAGATCTCGGCTTCGCGCCGATCCAGCTCGGCGGGCTTTCGGAAGGTGGGCTGCTCGTTCAGGCGCACGACAAGAGCTGGGGCCGGATGATCTTCAAGGACCTGATCAGGTTCGACCAATGAACACCAGCGAGAGAGACGAAACGCTCGAGGCATCGAGAACCCGGCGGATCGCTTGGTCGTTTGAGCTCACATAGGTCCTTTGCGAGCGTTCAAGGGTCAACAAGTGCCTGCCTATTGCGGACGATCTTCGGCAGCGCGTTGGTCTTACTCGGCGCGGAGACTATTGCCGAAGCGGCGCGGAAGGCTAGAACCCCCCTGCGGCGCCGATGATACGATGCCGAACGGGGGGATTCCATGATCGGTTCAAGACGCGCTTTGTCGCTTAGTCGTGCCACGCTCATCACTGGCACGAGCATTGTCGCGCTAAGTGCGGCCGCCTCTCTCGCCTCGGCACAGTGCGCACCGGACCCGACCATCGCGAACGGTACGACGATCTGCTCGGGTACCGACGCGAACGGATTGGTCGTGACGACGCCCAGCACGATCGTCGTCGCCGCCGACGCGACCGTCCTGAAGGGAGCTGCCCAGGCTGGAGCGATCGCGCTCTCCTCCTCGGCCCAGTCGTCCACGATCGCCATCCTGAACAATAACGGCACGATTTCGGCACCGGGCGGAACTGCGCTTGTCGCGCTCAACAATCCCGGTCGGGTGGGTGTCTCGTCGATCACGAATGCGGCTGGTGCGACGATAGCGGGATCTGCCGGCGCGATAAACGTGTGGTTCGGTCGCTTGACCAACGCCGGGACGATCGATGGCGGCACCGGCAGTGCGATCGCTTTCCCGGGCACCGAGACCTCCGTGTTCCCCTCGGCAATCGTCAATAGCGGATCGATCCTGTCTAACGGAGCGGCGGCGACACTCGATCTGACCGCCTCCACGCCTCAACAGTTCAGCAACAGCGGCCGGATCATCAACGCCGGCACGGGCCTGGCGATCGACGCGGGAAGCCGCTCGCTCAACCTGGTCAACGCGTCCGGCGGCGTGATCGGTAGCGGTGGCCCCATCGCGGTTCGCAGCACGTTTCAGGTGTCGCTGACCAACGCCGGGACGATCAACGGCGGCATCGTTGGCGGCGACGGCTTTCCGGACAGGATCGATACGCGCGCAGGGATCGTCAACGGGTCGATCATGCTCAACGGCGGCGACGACCGATTGATCACGACGATCGGTCAGAACATGCTCATCGAAAACGTGACCGGCGCGGTCGACGGCGGCACCGGCACCGACCTGCTGGAATTGATCGTCGGGCAGAACCGCGTTCTCACGGACGTTACACTGCCGACCAATTTTGAAGTCCTGCAACTCGACCTGGTCAACGATGCCACGCTGACGCTGGCGGCGCAGCCACCTGCAGGAGGCTATTTCGTCCGCGGCAACGGTACTGTGGTCGTCGGCACGGACCTGACCACGACGGCGGGGCCCGCCATCAGCAACAACTATGTTCAGGAGAATCTTGGACTCGAAGAGCTCCTGTTCGTGAACGACCGTAAAGTCACCGCGACGCTCACGCGGTCCTTCGACTCCGCGGTCGCCCTGCGGGTCACCACGGCGGTCAACAGCGGAACGATCACCGCGATCAACGGGAACGGTGTTTCGTTTCAAAAGGCGACCAGCGACCTTCTGTTCACCAACAGCGGCACGATCGTTGCGACCAACACCGGCGCGATCGTCGGCGGCGTGTTGCAGAACACTGGCACGATCCGTTCGCTTACGGGAACGGCCGTCAGCAACGACCTTGGCGGCGGTGGAGTGCGTGCCGACACGTCGACCAACAGCGGCGTGGTCGATGGCGTGACGACCGGATATGGGCTCAGCTCGCTCGTGCTGGTGAACAGTGGCCGGATCACCGCATCGAACGGCGTCGGTCTCGCCATGAGCGGAGCGACGCTCGACAACCGCGTTGGCGGGATCGTCTCGGGTACGCAGGCAGCAATTCGAAGCGACGGCTTCTTCGAGAACTATGTCGCCAACGCCGGGACGATCAACGGCAATGTCGATTTCGGCTCGGCAAGTTCGTCGAGTTCGGCACGGGATTGGTTCATCGATCGCGGCGGCACCGTGAATGGTGACGTCCGCATGGGCGGCGGCGACGATCTCTTCGTCACCGATCTCGCGCGTCCGTCGGGCGGGGTCACAGGCACGATCGATGGCGGCACCGGCTTCGACATCTTCCGGTATCGCACGAGCGTGAACGCGCAGGCAGTCATTGCCCCGCGTGCGACATTCGAAGGTGTCGGTTACGAGGTTGCGGGCGGCGCGAAACTGACGTTGACGAGCGCCAGCGCGCTCGACCTTCCATTGAGCTTCGCGGGCACCGGAACGATCGACGTGACCGCCGACTTGACTGGTGCCGGCCGACCGTTGATCGATGCCTCGATACTGGCGCTCCCGGGATATTCGGGCCTGGGATATTCGGGCCTGGGGGACGATCTTCCCGTCAATGCCCTTTCGATCGTCAGCCGCGGAACGCTGACCGCCGCTAGTGGGCCCAGCGCGAGCCTGGCTGTCGTGTACGGCACGAGCACGTCCAACTTCGAAAATGCGGGCACGATCGACGCAGGCTCGACGGCATTCGCCGCGGTGCGGTCTTGGAACGGCGTCACCAATTCCGGGACCATTCTTCTCAACGGCAATTATGCCGTCACCGACGCGGAATCCCTCATCAACAGCGGGACGATCCGCACGGCAACGGGCGCCACCGCGTCGAACGGCACGCTCGATGTGCGATCCGTCACCAACAGCGGCATGATCAACGTCACAGGCATCGCCATATCGCTGCCGAACGCCGGGACTGTCAGCAATTCGGGCGTGATCATCAGCACGGGAGATGCTGCGATCACCGGCAACGGCACCGTGGACAACCTGGCGTCGGGAACGATCAGCGGCAGCACGGTGACCGGTGCCGTCCAGATGAGCGGAGGCAGACTGGCCAATGCAGGCGCCATCATCGGCTCGGTCGACATGGGCTATACTCCGTTCGGGCAATCGTTCGCATCGGGCACCTATGTCGCCAACGGCGGTACGATCGCAGGTAACCTTACCTTCGGCTCGGGCACCGACACGCTGATCGTGACGGGTTCGACGACCGGCGTCAGCGGCACGATCGATGGCGGCGCGGGAATCGACACGATCACGCTCGATAAGGGAAGCGCCGGCGCGGCAATGTTCGCCGGCGCCAGCAATTTCGAGCGTTTGACGGTTGCCAACGGGAATTGGACGCTGACGGGGCCGCAAACCTATTCTCGCGGCACGTCTATCGCCAGCGGTGCCAGCCTGACCGCGACGGCCCCCGCATTCGGCAGCAATGTTTCCAATTCCGGCGCGCTGATCTTCGATCAGGGCACCTCCGCAACTTTCGCCGGAACGATCACCGGTACCGGCACAGTGACGAAGGCAGGCGCCGGCACGCTGACGCTTGGCGCCCAGACCTATACCGGCGCGACCACTGTGACCGCGGGCACGCTCGCGCTCACCGGCAGCCTCGCGAGCACCGACCTGACCGTCGCGAGCGGCGCGATCCTCACGAGCGCGATGGGCACGACGCTTACCGTGCCCGGCAATCTGACGGTCACGAACGCAGGGACGATTTCGTCCACTAACGCGACAGGCCGTGCGATCAACGTCTCGGGCGGCGCAACTGTCCGCACCATCACGATCAACAACCAAGCTGGTGGCATGATCACCAGCGGCGATGACGCCATCCGCATCAACGTCAATCCGACCGGAGGGACGATCGTCGTCAACAATGCGGGCACGATTCAAACGACGAACGGCGGCCAGGCGCTCGATTTCGACGCAGCTGCGTCGGGCGGCGCGTCGATCGTCATCAACAACTATGCCGGCGGGGTGATCCAGTCATTCGGCCAGGACGCGATCCGTCCGGGACAAGGGGCGATCGTCACCAATGCCGGGCTGATCCGCTCCGATGGCGCTGCCAACAACAATTACGACGGCATCGACTGGCAGGCGAAGACCGGCGTCGTCGTCAACGCGGCGACCGGGACGATCTCCGGCCTGCGTCACGGTATCACCAGCGACACCGCGGTCGACGTCACCAATTACGGCCTGATCCAGGGCCGCAACGGATCGGGGGTAGGGTCGGACGGCACGGGCGTCGTCACCAACTACGGCACGATCACCGGCGCATGGGACGGTGTTGCCACCAATGGTGACGGCGATGGCGTGGATATCGACCGGATCGGCACGGTCCGGAATTTCGGCACGATCCGCGGGCTGAGCGCAAGCGGTGTCGATTCGGGCGGCCAGCCCAACGGTGCGGAGGGCATCGCCATCGGCGGTGGCCGCATCGAGAACGCGGCGGGCGCGATCATCGCCGGCGCCAGCCGCGGCATCCTGGTCGACGATGGTTCGGCCGGCAGCGCCTACGGCGCGACCACGATCGTCAACGCCGGCACCGTCCAGGGTGGTACGAGCGCCGCGATCACGCTGGTCGGCGCGTTCGATGACATGGTCGTCAATTCGGGCAGCATCGTCGGCGGCAGCAACGGCAGCGCGATCGACCTAGGGGCGGGTAACGATATACTCGCGTTGATGCCGGGTTCATCGATCACTGGCCGTGTCGATGCCGGGGCTGGTAACGATCAGGTGATCCTGGCCGGTTCCGGCACCGGTAGTTTTGCGGGCACCGTGAATTTCGAGCGGCTCGACGTCGCGTCCGGCAACTGGACGCTCACGGCCGCTTCGAATTTCGTCAACGGCACCGGCATTGCCGCCGGCGCGACGCTCGCGGGCGCGACGACGACACTGACCGGCGCGATTGCCGATGCGGGGACGCTGCGCATCGACCAGACGGTTGATGGCGTGTTCGGCGCGACGCTGACGGGCACCGGATCGCTTGTGAAGGCCGGCACGGCCAGCGTCGTGATCGGTAACCAGACGGGCTTTACCGGCGCGACGAGCATCCAGTCGGGACGCCTGCTGGTCGCCGGCACACTGCCTTCCGCGGTGACGGTCCAGTCTGGCGGCACGCTCGGCGGCAGCGGAACGGTCGCCAGCGCCACGGTCGCCAGCGGCGGGACGATCGCGCCGGGTGCGAGCATCGGGACGCTGTCGATCGCCGGCAATTTTGTCCAGCAGGCGGGATCGACCTATGCAGCGGAGATCGATGCGGCAGGCCTGTCCGACCGGATCATCGTCGGCGGGACCGCGACGCTACAGCCGGGCGCGCAGCTGGCGATATCGGGCACCGCCGGCCCGATCGGCACGCGCTACACGCTTCTGGCCGCGGTGGGCGGGGTGACCGGCACCTACGCCGTGACCCAGTCGGGCGCGGGCAGCAGCGAACTGCGCTTCGGCTATACCGGGACCGCGGTGGTCGCGCAGGTCGCACGTACGGGTACCGGACTGCTCGGCCTCGCGCGAACCACCAACCAGACGAGGCTGGCCGCGGCATTCGCGCCGCTCGGCGTGGGCAATGCAGCGTATGCGGCGCTGACGCTGGTGCCGGACGGCGACACCGTTACGCACGCGTTCGACCTCCTTACTGGCGAGGTCCATGCGTCGCTGCGCGCAGCCACGGTGCACGATGCGCAGATCGTCCAGGGTATCGTCGTGGCGCGGACTCTGGCCGGCGACCAGCCCAGCGGGTTGTGGGGCACCTTGCTCGGCAATAGTGGCGATGACGATGGCAGCAGCGATGCAGCGGCAGTCCACCGCCACACGTTCGGCGGGATCGGCGGGTTCGACATCGGCTTCGGCGATGGCGATGCGGCGCATGGCCGTGTCGGCGTCGCGGGTGGCTATACGCGGACCAAGCTGGCGGTCGATGCGCGCGCGAGCGACGCGACGGCCAAGGCGATCCACCTGCTCGGCTATGCCGGGGGCAGCTATGGCGCAATCCGGGTCCGTGCTGGGCTCGGTTATGCCTGGACCGACAACCGCACCGACCGGTTCGTCGCCTTTCCCGGCTTCGCTGATCGCCTGCGCGGAGACTATGACGGCAGCACCGCGCACAGCTATGTCGAGGCAGGCTATGCGGTGCCGTTCGGCGGTGGCAGCGTCGAGCCGTTCGGCGCATTCCAGGCGTTCAGGGTCCGTACCGACGGCTTTGCCGAAATCGGCGGTGTGTCGGCACTGACCGTCGCCAAGCGCACCGAGTCCTTCGCCTTTGCAAGTGCGGGTCTGCGGTTCGACACGCCGATCGTTGACGGACTGTCCGCACGTGGCGTTGGGGCGTGGCAGCGGCGCGTCGAAGGCGTGGCACCAAGCAACGTGGCGCGGTTCGCTGCCGGTGGAGGGACGTTCGACATTGTCGGCGTTCCGCTGTCGCGCGATGCCGTGGCTGCGGGAATCGATTTGGTCTGGGCCCCCGCTGCAAACATCCGACTGACCTCGAGCTATGCCGGGGTGATCGGCAGCCGCAGCGAAGACAGCACGTTCCGGCTGAGCGCAAGCATCGGGTTCTGATGTTCTGCGGCGTCAGGATGGGCCGGAGGTTCCGGCCCATCGGCGCCAAGGCCTTCCCATCGCGCAGTCCGTCCCGGTCAAATCGCTTGTATCACGGGCGCGAGCCAGCGCATGATCGCTTGAGACGTGCCCAGGTGCGCCGGCCGCATTACGCGCTTCTCGTTTAGAGGGACGGCTCGTCCTGCGCGGTCACTTTGTCGCCAATCGAAAGACATTGCGCCGCTACATCAGCGAGGTTGCAGCTGACGTTCATAGGCAATGGGAGGAAAGAGGACGTTCGCTGCCGAAGTCGACTGCCTCGGGCACGAGAAGCAAGCCAGCCATTTGCCTTGCCGTGCGGCTACGGGCTAGTGCGCGACGCGCAGGAGATAATGCATGAAAACAGCGCCGGTCGCCATCCTCTACCAAGCGCTTCCGCCACCGATGATCGACGGATTGCGAAAGGACGCAAAGCCGGGCGGATATTCTGATGGCGGCGCCGACATCGCTTTCGCATTGCGGACGGCAGGCGTGGATGTGGTCACGCCCGCCTCCTTGCCAGACCCTTCCAAGGCACTCGACTGGGTGTTCCCGGACACGGACGGGGGCATCCGTAGCGCAGGCGCTGCGGGCGCATCGGTCCTGTGGGCGAACACGGTCCTGTTCGAAGGACATCCGCTCGAGACGGCAATGGGCGACTTCGCGATCGTCGGGCAGCTTCCCGCAGCAATGCAGGCGTTCGACGACAAGTTCGAAACCAACCACCATCTTGCCGAGGCCGGCCTGCCGGTAGCGCGATCGTTTCTGCTGTCAGGCACGGGCAAGGAGAACGTCTGTGCGCTAGCGGATGTCGAGGAGGCGTGCGCCGCCCGCGGCATGTCCTTTCCGATGATCGTAAAGCCGGTGCGTGGGCGTGGCAGCCAGGGCGTCACCTTGGTGGAAAGCCTCGGCGACTTGCGCGATGCCGCGACTGCGTTGATCGAGGCCGCCGCCTTCGGCGACATGCTGATGGTGGAAGAATTTCTTGGGGGGGACGAGATGACCGTCACCGTCATGCCGCCTGCATCCCCACGTCCGGATGGTTCGCGGGCCTTGACGCACTGGGCATTGCCGCCCGTCTACCGCTTCGATCAGCGCGGCGGCGTAGCCCCGTATAACGGCGACGTTCCGGTTACCGCCAACAGCATCGCGATCGGCCTCGAGCGGCTGCGCGATCCCGCGATCGTGGCGATGATCGACAGCTGCGTGTCGGCAGCCGCGCTGGTCGACGCCCGCACCGCGATCCGGATCGATTGCCGGGCCGATCGCCATGGCACGTTCAAATTGTTCGACCTCAACATGAAACCCAACATGACGGGGCCAGGCCGCCCAGGGCGCGAAGATCAGGATTGCCTATCGGCAATCGCCGCCCGCGCCGAGGGGTGGAGCTACGTCGATCTTCTGCTGGCGATGCTTGCCGCCAAATGGAAGTTCGGGCCATCGAACGGGGTTTAGCTACGCCCGTTATCTATCGGGCTTGAGCTTCCTGGACCTTCGCGGTCTAAGAGGCCCACACCCGGTCATGCAAGCCGGCTGGCCGCTACTTAATTACCGCCGCGCTCATTGGTCGCCAAGCATTTTCAAACGGAGGCCCCACCGCTTCGTCCTATCCCTGTCGAAGCGGAAACGAACGAACGGATCGGCCCCCTAAAACCCCATATCGCCCGCTGCAATCTTCTGATTACGCTCAGCAAGCTCAGCCTCGTCCGCGGGGCACATCATCGACATCCCATTGCTTGTCGCCCGCTCCTGCACCTCTTCGACAAAGGGCCGCAACCCATCTTCATAGTGCCGGAAAGCTGCGGCGTGGTCGCCGGGGTAATGGTCCAGCGCCGCGGCCAGCCGTCCCGCGCCGATGATCGCCATCGAGCCCCCGAAGCCGGCGAGTGGCGAGACGCAATAGCCCGCATCGCCGACCAACGTGACGCGCCCATGAGACCAGCTCGGCATCCTGATCTGGTTGATCCGATCGAAGTAGAAATCGTCGTCGTCGGCCACGCTAGCGAGCATCGCGGGCACCTTCCAGCCGAGCCCGTCGAACCGCTCCTGAATCAGGCGGCGTTGCTGCGCCCGATCGCGATAGTCGTAGTCGATCTCGCCTTCGGTCCGAAAACCGAACCCGATATCAGTCCGATCGTCATAGCCATTCAGCATCGCCATCCGGCCCGGCACGCTGAAGACCTCCGACACGTTCGCGGACAGCAGCCCGGTCTGCGCGACCACCTTCAGGAAGAAGTAACCGCCCATGAAATAGGTAAATTGGTCGCTCTCGCCGAAGATGAGCTTACGCGTGTTCGACCGATTGCCGTCGCACCCGAAGACCAGGGCGAAGTCGCGCCGCTCGCCATCGTCGAAGGTGACCGAGACAGCGCCCTGCCCTTCCTCCAGCCGATCGATCGACCGGCCAAACTGCAGCTCGACACCGTCCGCGACGGCACCGAACAGGATATCCAGCAGGTCGTCACGGTGGATCTCGTAACGCCCGGGCGATGCCTCATCGCTGTCGACACCGACGGTGCCCAGCGTGAAGTCGTCCACGTCCTTGAACGCAAAATGGCGAGGAGGCAGCGCCTTGGCGCGTACCGCGTCGGCGAGGCCCATGCGAGCTAGGATGTCGATCGTCTCACCTTCGATGTCGACGGGTGTCCCTCCTCGCCGAAGCCCTTTAGCGACCTCGACGATGGTGACCCGGTAGCCGAGCCGGTTCAGCCAATATGCGGTCGCAAGGCCAGCAAAGCTGGCGCCGCTGACGAGAACGGCGGTTGACGAAGCCATGAGAATGTCCCCAAACTGGATCTAGACTCATTATGTACTCGGTATAGATAAGTATGCAAGCTATGAATAATCTGGGTACGGACCGGAGAACGCGGAAGCGCCTGGCGACACGCCAGGCGATATCCAACGTCGCCACGCGCCTATTCATGGAGCGCGGCTTCGATCAGGTGACGATCGACGAGATCGCCGACGCGGCGGACGTCGGACGCATGACGGTGTTCAACCATTTCCCACGCAAGGAAGACATGTTCTTCGACCGCGAGCAGGACGGACACGATCTGGCGTTCGAGGCCATCCGGTCGCGGGCACCCGGAACTTCGCCTGTCCAAGCTCTGGGGGTGCTCGCGCACCAGATGATCGAGGAGCCGTCGGATGCATTTCCGCTGTTCGCGGACACCCGAACGTTCGTCGAAACGGCGCAGGCGAGCGAGCCGTTGAAAGCACGTGCGCGACAGATGCGCGACGACTTCGTGCGTGCCTTGGCTGGCGTATTGGCAGACGGTGTTGGACGCGCCGCCGATGATCCCGAGGCATACCTCGCGGCCGGACTGATCGCAGCAACGTGGAGTATCGCGTTCACACGGGCGCACGCTGAACTGAGCGCCACCGGCAACGTCGAGGCGGCGAAGGGTATCTTCCTGGGCCTGATCGATCGCGGGGTCATCGGCACGCATGCTGCCCTGGGAGGAACGCCATTCTCAGGCGCCGTATGAACCAGGAATCGCCATCGAGGCTCGGCTAACGCGTCTCCGGAACGGCCGCTCTTTCATGCTTGGGCCTGGGCAGGCGACAAGCCTTCTTCCAGTGCGACGAAAGGGCCGCAGCTTCAAACGCTAGGATGACTTGTCCTGGGGGCCGATACAGTCTGATTGCGACCACCGGCCTTCGCTGCATAAAGCGCCTCGTCCGCCCGTCGCATCATCGTGTCGATGGAATCAGTCTGCAGCCGGAGGGCCGCGATCCCAACGCTGGTAGTGATCGGCACCAATGCAGATCCGACGTCTATGGGCTTTTCAGCCATCACGTAGCGGAGGCGTTCGGCGAGCACGGCTCCCTCGTCCATGTCCGTGTGGGGGAGCAGCAGCGCAAATTCTTCGCCTCCGAAGCGACAGAAGATATCACTATCGCGCAGCAACGACCGGATAAGGCGGCTTGCCTCCCTCAGAACGGCGTCCCCCGCCTGATGCCCGTAGGTATCGTTCACCCGCTTGAAGTGATCCAGGTCGAGCATGATGAGGCTGAGAGGGACACCGTAGCGGCGGCATCGCGCCAATTCCGACCGGAACGCGAGCTGGAACGCTCGTCGGTTGAGCGCGCCGGTCAGGTGGTCCGTGCTGGCGAGCACGCGTAACTCCTCCTCCAAGCGGCGCTCTTCGGTGATATCGTGGAAGGTCCAGATGCGACCAACGAGGCCGTCGTCGATCCACTGCGTGTCCACCTTGTAAGTGCGTCCATGATGGTGGGCATAGAAAATTGCGGTTGCCCGTGGGTCTGCAGCCAGTTGATGGCGAAGTGCGGCATTCCCCTGGGACTGGATGAGGTAGCGCAGGGCACTTGCAATCTGCTCGACACCCACTTCGGTAGGCGAAAGCTTCAATAGGGCGCGTGCGTCGCCATTGATCAGCGCATCGGTCGCCTGCGCGTCCACGAACACGAACGGTACCGGCAAGCTCCGGATCAACGCACTGATGCGACCCTGCTGCAACCGTTGCCGTTCACTCTTGGCGCCGTGCCGGTCAAGTTCGGCCATCGTAGCAGCCGCAGCCTCAAGCTGGCTCTCCAGAAAGTTCGGATTGTGCGAGCATAAGGCAACGAGGCGCAGGCCAGTGCCCGCTAGCTGCTTGGCCCCGATCCAGGACGGTCGCTTGTCGGCCATCAGAGTGAAGGCAGTCGGCATACGCAAGTTGGACGTCGAGCGCCCCGCAGGCGGAAACACAGTCTCCTCAGCAAGGGCGATAAACGACCCAACTGTTTTACCAGCACACGTCGCGTCGACAATCTCAAAGAGGGGTCCATCGACATGCGCAAGTAGAATGGCGACGTCTACCCCTTCGATCGCTTGCAGCATCTGGAGAACCGAGCGCATAGGTCCGGGCGCAGGGGGCGTCGGGGCAATGCTAGTGAAGATGTTCACGCAGCACCTCCAGAACCTGATCCGGTGCCGACATGTGAGGGAGATGCCCCGCGGCCTCGATCCATTTGAGTTCCGCCGCAGGTAATTGCGCGAGAAGGTACGCAGCAACCTCTGGCGGCACGGCAACATCCTCACGCGATTGAAGCAGTAGCGTCGGCACTTTCAACTGCGGAAGAATGTGCCGAGTATCGCCCTCGAAAATCATGCGAGCGATGCGCGTGCTCACGTCGGGGCGCATCGACAGCAGTCCGGCTGAAAAGTCGGCAAGCGCGCTGGGCAACCCGGCTGGCATGACCAGAGAAGAGAACCCCGCGACCCAAGCCTGATAGTTGCTGCTCATCGCTTCGAGCAACGCGTCAATCTCGCCGGTTTCGAAGCCTCCCACATAGCCGGGGCAGTTGATGTAGCGCGGCGAGGCGTTGAGGAGCACCAGCTTGCTGAATCGCTCGGGGGCCTCGATGGCCGCTAGAACCCCTACCATGCCGGAAACGGAATGGCCGACATACGTGCAGCGCGATATTTCAAGCTCGTCGAGGAGGTTGAGAAGGTCGTCGGCATAGCCAGCGATCGAACGGTAGCGCCGCTCGTCGAAGCTGGCAGGCAGGAGGGGGCTTGCACCTGGCAGATCGAACAACACGCAGCGCGCGCCGACGGATAGCGGGGGAGCAATCTGACTCCAAGCTGCCTGATCCGTGCCAAATCCGTGCGAGAACACGATGTGCTCCCCGTTCGTGCCCAGCATGGTCGCGCGCAAATGCGCCGCAAGCGTTCCACCGATCGGTCTATCAACTGAACTCAACAAGCCTGTCTCCTTGTGGCTGTGCCAGTGTATGGCCGATATCAAGAAGGCATGGCGATCATCACTTTTCCCGAAGGGTTTAGTCGAACTCGCGGCTGCTGCAAAACCAGTTTCGACGATAGCTTGCGAACTCTTACTGAACAATTCACAACCGGTAGAATTCATCCCATCTTGCCACAGGACGTCGAAAGCGATTCCCATGTTGGTCTGGATATGAAATCTGGCTGCATAAGCGCAGATCGACGATATTTGCACGCCGAGTCACGGCGAGGCACGAACAGCATAAAGTAGTTCATCTTTTCAGACGGTTATTCATTCAAAGGCGCCGTCGGAAGGTTCCTACAACCGGAGGTCTTGCCATGAGGTACCCGTCACCTCCAGGTCGGCGTCCAAGGCGAACCTTCGTCGCCAAGCAGCAAATGCTCGCGGCGTAAGCTGCATACACTTGCTTGAAGGAACCAATCCGCGAGCGTTTGCGTCGCCCCTTCGTAGCGACGCTGATTGAGGGCACGGCCAGCCGTGCCCTTTGAAGATCATACGTCTGCCGAGATACGCATCTGTGTTCGAGTGGCCGCTTCTGAAGTCGTATCAACACGCGAACCGCAGATCGACGCGTCTCATGCTGGCGGCTCAAACCGCCCAATCGGCGATCCGGGTGCCAACCTCGCGTAGTACGGCCTCCCGCGCTTCCGTCGTTCGCCCAGGCGCCTCGTAATAGGCGGCCATCACAACCGGGGCCGCGTGTGGGCGGCGCGCAAAAGCGAGATCGTTGCAGTAGTCGTCGCTTGTACCTGTGCGGTCACCCACGATCCAACTGCGCGGCAGCGTGCCGCGCAGACGCCTAGGTCCACGGGCGTTGGCAATCATCCCGCGCTCGAGCACTGTCAGTGTCGTCGGTTTCAACACTCGCCCGAGGTAGATCATCCGCACGGTCGAGACGATCGCCGCCGGGGTCGTCGTATCGAGCAAGCCGGATGCCGTGTTGAGATCGAGCTCCGTCCGGTCGAAGCGGGTGGTTCGATCTCCAAGACGCCGGGCAAATTTGGTGAGTGCAGCGGGTCCATTAATCCGCGCCAGCAGAAGGTTCGCAGCGGCATTGTCGCTTTGGGTCAGTATCGCGCCGCACAAGGCCTCAACAGACATCCTGCCGACCTCGACATGCGCTTCGGTTACCGGCGAAGAGGTCAGCAGATCACTCCTGCCGTAGTGGATCATTGAATCGAGCCGATCGATCCCGGCGTCGATCCGCGCAAGCACGCAGGCGGCGAGCACGCCTTTGAAGGAACTGCACATCAGGAACCGCTCTTCGGCCCGGTGCGCGAGTGTCCGCCCGCTCCCGGTATCGAGCACGAAAACTCCAAGCCGTCCGCCATGTTTTCGCTCAATCGCCGCAATCCCCGAGGCGTCCCCGGTGATCGCCGCAGCCGCCACTCGCGTTGGCAAGGCGATCGCGGCAGTTGCCAAACCAACCAACATGTCGCGTCGATCGCAAGCTTGCCGAAGTAGCGTCACCGATGGTCCCACTGTCTTCACCTTATTGCGCCACGCTGCGGACGGCTGTCGACGCCGATGGAAGTTCTTAGTTGTGTCCAATCAAAAACTCAGCAGCGATCTTCTACGAGTAGCGAATGGATTCGGTAAGGAACCCTTCTCCAGCGTCCCGAAAACGAACTTTTCGCGAGGTAGCGACCACACTCGACCGTGTTGACCGCCCCGAGGTTCGTCCGCTTTCCAGGCGCCTCTGGAACGCGCCGACATACGAGCGATCGATATCAGGCTCCGCCCACCTTCCGAACGTTCAGTCAGGTCCGGACCGTCAATAATCGTTCCAGCCTTGAATCGTCCCGGCGTAGCGGATGGTCCGGCCGTATTTCGCGAATTCTGCCTGCACGGCCGGCATGGCGCGCGCGCGGGTCAGCGCATCGCGACGGAGGGTCTCTGAAGGCGTGTGCGCCTCGGGCACGGCGAAGCCGATGAACAACCCGATCGCGGCGGATCGCGCGTCGTCGTCCCGCAGACGTGCGATCAGCAGGTCGGCGATCGCCTGGCTGTCGTTCCGGCATGTGGCAGCCGCGGTCACCGCGCTCCAATTGTCGGAGGGCTTGGTGGCGAGTTTGACCTCCATGGCCTCGGCATCGTCTGGCCGGCCAAGCCCGTGCATCGCGCACGCCTGATTGGCCCAGATCCACGTCATTCCATAGGCGCTGATTTGCTCGGGGTGCTTTTCGACCTCGGCCAGGCTGTCGAGCCCGGCTTGGTAGCGGCCCGCGGCGATCAGCATCTCGGCGCGGTTGATGGCGAGCGACACGAGTTCGGGGTAGCGATCAGTGCCGAGGGACAGCACGGAGTCGATCGCCGCGATCGCGTCATCCATCCGTCCGATTGCGCGCAGGTCGTAGGCATATTCGTTGACGAGCCAGAACCCGTCACTGCCCGCGACCTCGACCTTCGCCTTGTCGCTGGCGAGCGCTTTGCCCGCGGCCAGCGCCTCCTCGAACCGCCCCAGCGCGCGCAACGTTTGCATGCGGGTCATCACCGTTTCGTAATTCCCGGGCGCTGCAGCGACTGCGGTCGTTGCGCGCGCAGATTCCAGCTCCAGGCTCTTGCGAAAACCATCCTGGCCGAACCGGTCGACGTCGGGCCACAGCGCGCGGTGACGCCGGTCGATCGCCAGAGTCACCAGCGTATCGGTCGCGGGAGCCTTTGCGAGGAGTGCGCGGGCCTCCGTCAATTCGCCGCGCAGGCTATGCGCGGTGATCGCGCAGCCGAGCATCGCATTGCCGAAAGAGGTACGTGGCGCCTGCTGCCAGCCACCTTCGGCCAGCGCAATGCAAATATCGCCGCGAACGGCTTCGCGCTTTTCGGCCGGGAGCGCCTGCGCCTTTTGCAGGGCAAGACGCGTATATTGCGGATCGAGCGAGGCGATGACCTCCGGCTGGACCTTGCTGGTCCGCCGCATCGCCTGCGCGACGGTCTCGCCCGTCCCGAGATCGAGTTCATAACCGATCCACAAACGATACACCGTTGGATTGCCGTTATATTGCCCAGTAGCCGACCGCAACGCCGCCAACGCAACCTGGGGCCGTCGCAACTCGGCCAGGATCGCGCCCTTTATACCGTCCATCAGGCCAGCCGCCGGGGACGGATGCGCAACCTTCGCGAACGCGACGGCCAGCAACGACAAGGCCTCCAACCTGGACGGCTGGTCCTCCTTCTGGGTGAGCGCGACGACCTTCTCCATATCGGCCTTGATTGCCGTCCAGGTTGCGACGTCGATACCCACCGGGGTCGCCGAGGAACGCGCAGCCTTGTCGAGATGGAATTCGATCCCGTTCTCGTCTTTCAGCTGGTCCGATAGCCCATAGATCGGTCCGGCTTCGGCCGCGGTCACTTCGGAACGATCTCCGGTGGTGATCCGGTAGTCGATGCGCAGGCCATCGGGGACCTTGCTGGTGTGGCGGAAAAACGTGACCGGGCCTGCCCTCGTGTCGATATCGGCCAAGCCTTCAAGGACGCGATCGGTGATGTGCAGTTCGATCGTCTGATCGTTCACGATATGATCCGTCAGCCCGAGCGGCTGCATGCGCGGATTGGCCTGGCGGTCCGGCAGAATGCCCTGCACCGCATAGGCCCGGGTCACCAGCTTCGTACCGAGGTTGGCCTTGACGAACGCCTCATGCGGCAGTGTGTAGCTCTCGACCATCGTCAGCACATTGCCGTCGCGATCGTCACCCAGTTCCAAAGGCCTGCTCTCGATCAGCCCGGGAAAACGCTGACGATAGAAGTCGAGATTGCCGTCAGCGAGCTTCCGGGGCGAGCTCGCAGCCCAGCTTGCACGCGTCGTATCGGCACGCGCGCCGGTGAAGCGTGTTTCGACCCGTAGCGTCAACGCAACCGAGGCCGCCTCGTCGATCGTGAAGCGCTCGAGCACGGTCATGCGGCCGGCACGCTCGCCGAAGCCGTCGATCCGTTCGAGAGCGACCTGACCGGCGCGGATCGGCAGGGCATAACCGAGGTCGGAGGGTGTGATCGTGACACCGCGGCCGCCGCGATGCGCACCCGTGGCATCGACCCAAATCGGCTTGCCGTCGATCACCGCGCGCACGATTACATGATCGAACTCGAGCGCCGAGGGCAGCCGGTCGGGCAGGCGCTCGCCAGCCCGAGTAGTGACAAGAGCCGGTACGGCATCGATGCCCAAGTGCCGCAAGGCGACCGCCAGCAACAGGCTCTTGTCCTTGCAGTCGCCATAGCCTCGCTCGATTACGATCTTTGGCCGACGTGGGACATAGGATCCCTCGTCCAGTTCCTCACCGACATAGCGGACGTTGTCCTGAACGTAGCGCATCGCCTCGGTGAGCCGATCGCCCGGCTTGGGCCAAGCCGCCGCGATCGCGTCCAGACGGGCCGCAAAATTCGCGGGCAGACTGTCGTCGCCTTGGTATAACCCGATTGCCCAGCGAGCCACCTCCGACCATTCCTTCATCGTCGATACGTCGACGCGCCCCCATTGGAAGGCCGTCGGAGGGACGGCGTCCTCTCCGCGCACAGCCGGTGGATCCTGCGCGATCCACTCCCACTCGGTACCCTCCGCGGTCTTGCTGGTGGAGAATGCGATATCGCTGTTGATCGCCTTGTAGGACGGCGTCATTCCCGTCGGCCAGACGAGCCGTATCGCGCGCACCGCCAGCGGATCCGAATAGCGCTGCGAGAAATGGTAGAAGGCATGGTTCGGCCACAGGCGTGTGCTGGTATGCACGGTGGTCGCGTAATCGACGATGTCGCCGACCCGGACATCGCGCAGGTTACCGATCGCCTTCAGCGTACCGCTAACGATGCCGTCGTCGAGATCGCTCTCCCGCTCGACAACGCGGAACTGCGTCTCGCGAGTCAGGTCGATCACCTTGCCGTCGCGGATCAGGTGGACGAAATTGAGTGCGATGCTCTCGAAGCTCGGGTTATACGTCACTGCAATCTGGCCGGCGGACTCGAGCCCGCTCCGGTTCGTGACCTTGCTCGACGATCGGAACCAGTCGTCATGTCCGTCCGCCCTTGTCCGGTATTGCTCGTCTGTCAGCAGGTAGGCGATGCCGTTCTGCGCTTGCTCAACGCGGGCCGCAGTGGCTTCAGGGATAGCGCGGTCGCGGACCCACTCGGCCCTGGCTTCGACAGCGACAACAGGTGTGAGGGTGCCAGCCTTGGTTGCGGCCAGCTTAATGGGTGACTGCTTGATCGGACCATCCGACGAGTCGCTGCTATGGGCGGCTACCGCCGCAACGCTGGAGAACAGCATGACAAGCGTGACCGCGAAACGCGACCTGAAATATATACACACGTCTGTTTTAGCCCCCGCTGATATTGCGTGCTATGACGTCGTCTTATCTCTTACAAGTTCATTCCACGGTCCAGCCCTACCTACACCGCACTATGCCCCAAGACGCCGGACGTTCCCAACTTCAAGCATCCGGTCATGTACGAAGACGATGTCGAATGGTCATGGACCTTAGAGCACTGACATCAATTTGCTTACCGCCAAATGCGGCGAATTACAGATCCAACGTTTAGGACGCGATGAGTTTCAAGGGCGATGAGAGCACCGATAGCGACTACCCTTCGTCCCCGCTGGTCCTATGATACGCCATGCGTAGATATGAAAAGCGCCACCATCTGCTGGCAATCGGCCTCGCCGCGCTTGCTGGTTTTGTCGATGCACTGGGCTTTCTGAAGCTAGGCGGACTGTTCGTATCGTTTATGAGCGGCAATTCGACGCGTATGGCAGTCGGCATCACTAGCGCCGTGCAGGGCAGCCGTTTCGCAGGGGCGCTAATTGCAGGGTTCGTCGCGGGCGTGATGATAGGCGCGACCGTTGGGCGGATGGCAGGCCAATGGCGTAAGCAGGCGGTTTTGGGGCTTCTAACGTTAGAGCTTGCGCTGGCTGCGGAGACCGCCACGCTAGTAGGAGATACTATCGGCGCGCCACTGCTCATGGCCTGCGCTATGGGGTCGGCAAACGCGGTGTTCCAGCACGACGGCGAAGTCAGTGTTGGGGTAACCTACATGACGGGCACGCTCGTGAAGTTCGGCCAGCATATGGCAACCTCGCTTGCCGGGGGGCCCCGCTTTGCCTGGGCCCCTTATCTGATGTTGTGGCTAGGGCTGGTCGCGGGCGCGGCCGCAGGCGCCTCAACGTTTCCGATCCTCGGCTTAGACGCGCTGTGGATCGCAACCGCATTTGCCGCACTATTGCTGGCAGGCACGGCAGTGCTCGGGCCCTTGCGGGCGGAGCGCCGCAAACTACAGGCATTGTTAGCGGACGATTCGAAGGTTTGAGGGTT
Organism: Sphingomonas sp. OK281; assembly: GCF_900115295.1. GTDB lineage: Bacteria > Pseudomonadota > Alphaproteobacteria > Sphingomonadales > Sphingomonadaceae > Sphingomonas. Next base: position 1,266,428 of record NZ_FOVZ01000001.1, read on the forward strand.
TGAGGATCAACGACGCTTCGCTATCGTCCGGTTCTCTTGGACCCATATTCGGCCGTGCATTCCCGTTCGGGGATTCCAAAAACCAGCCGCTTGTTCATTCTCGCGGCTTTGCCGGTTTGGCTAGAAGAAGAGCGGCGACGTCGATTGAGATAGATGTAGCCGATAATTCAGGTTTTGAGCCGCCGTAAGCGTTCTCGCTCTGGCATTTGATCTTCGGTCCGCTATCGTTCCAAAAACGATAGGCGGGGTATATGAAAAAGCTGGTTCTCGCACTGGTCGTCACTGGCGCACTGACAGCGCGAGCGCACGCTGCAGACAAGCCGGAAATCGCGCCGGCACCGGCTTGGGTGAAGCCGCTCGCGATCCCGGCCGATCGAGCCAAACCGGATGACGCGCCGGTCCATATTCTTCTGTCGGACCAGCAGATCTCGCTCGACCGCGGTCGCCAGACCGTTTTCACCGAAATCGCGCTCAAGATCCAAACGCCGCAGGGCCTGGCTGCGGGCAACATCTCCTTTCCCTGGCGGCCCGAAACCGACACGTTGACGATCCACAAGCTGGTGATACGGCGTGGCGATCAGATCATCGACGTGCTGGCAGCGGGCCAGACCTTCACTGTGGTGCGACGCGAACAGAATTTGGAGAGCGCGACCCTTGACGGGGTGTTGACCGCCAACATTCAGCCCGAAGGATTGCAGGTCGGCGACGTGGTCGATTTCGCCGCATCCGTCTCGTCGAGCGACCCGACGATGCAGGGACATGCCGAACAAATCGCCGCCGCATGGAACGGCTTTACGATCGGGCGGGCGCATGTCCGCCTGCGATGGCCGACCACACTGCCCATCCGCTTGCGTCAGGTGGGCGGGTTACCGGCGCTCAAACCGGTCAAGGCGGGCGGACTGGCGGGCGTCGAATTCACCATCGACGATGTCCAGCCTATCCAGCCCCCCAAGGGTGCGCCGGTTCGTTTTGCGCTTGGACGAATGATCGAGGCCACGGATTTCGGTTCCTGGGCAGATCTCGGCACGCTGATGGCACCGCTGTATGACAAGGCGGCAACATTGCCTGCGCAAGGTTTGCTTCGCGCCGAGTCGGAACGGATCATCAAGGCTTCGCCAGACGCCAAGACCCGCACGGAAGCTGCACTTGCACTGGTGCAGGACCGCGTACGCTACGTCGCTCTGATGATGGGCATGGGTGGCTATGTCCCAGCCGATGCCGCGTTGACCTGGTCGCGTCGCTTTGGCGATTGCAAGGGTAAGACGGTGCTACTGCTCGCACTGCTCCGTGCGATGGACATCGAGGCCGAACCGGTGATGGTCAATGCGCTGGTCGGCGACGGGATGGACGCACGGCTTCCCATGGTCGGACTGTTCAACCATGTCCTCGTCCGCGCAACGATCGGAGCACGTGTTTACTGGCTCGACGGAACGCGGACCGGCGACACCAGCCTGGATCGCCTCACGGTGCCGACTTTCGGCTGGGGCTTACCATTACGCGCGAGCGGTGCGACGTTAATCCGAATGCTCCCGGCCCCTGCAGATACGCCGATACGCGATACCACGATCCGTATCGACGCGACCTCGGGATTGACGAGCGCCGCGCCAGCTACAGTCGAGACGATCGTACGGGGCGACGATTCCATCCAGTTGCGGGCCAACCTCGCCAATTTCGTCGGCGTTGCGCGCGACAACGCATTGCGGGAATATTGGAAAAATCAGTACAGCTTCATCGAGATCAAAGCCGTTGGCGCGACCTATGATGCGACAAAGGGCGAGCAGCGACTGACGATGACCGGCACCGCCAAGATGGACTGGGCGGGCGACAATTACGAGACGGACGGAACGCGCGTTGGGTATCGAGCAGACTTCAGCCGGGACGCAGGCACCGACAAGAACGCGCCCTTCGCCGTCCCCTACCCCTATTTCGAACGGACGCGCGAAACCATCCTGCTGCCCCGAGGACAAGGCGACTTCCGCGTCAGCACGGCGACGGAGATCGACCAGATCACCGGCGGCGTGCACTACAAGCGGCACGCGACGATCCAGAACAACGTATACGCTATCGAGAAGACCGAGCGCAGCACTGTGCCGGAAATTCCCGCCGATGCAGCCCCTGCCGCGCAAATTGCTCTCAGGGCGCTTTTCGAAAAGGCTGCGCGTGTAGAAAAGCCGATGGGGTATGCGACTACCGACGCCGACCTCGCGGCGGCTCGTGCAGACGAACCAACCACGTCCGGAGACTATGTCTCCCGTGCGCTGGTTTTTCTTGGGCGTGGCATGCGCGCCGAAGCACTGAAAGATTATGACAAGGCGACGGCGTTGGACCCGACGAACGTCTACGCTTGGGCAAATCGCGCGATAACGCGCGTTCAGGCCGGCGACTACGCAGGCGCCCGCGCGGATTTCGCCAAGTCCGATGCAATCAACCCCCGGTTTGGTCAGACATTCATCGCACGTGGTATGCTCGCCGACGTGGAAAACAGACCGGCGGATGCGGTCGCGGCCTACACGTCCGCCCTAAAGAGCGAGCCAGGCGACGATTATTCCTTGGACCATCGCGCCGCTGCCTATGCTCGGCTGGGCGACGTGGACCACGCAATCGCAGACATGACCGCTCGGGTAGAGGCCCTGCCCGACAATCCCTATGTTCTGACCCGTCGAGCGAACTACGAAGCCGAAATGGGCCGCTCGACAGTTGCGGAATCGGACTATGCGCGCGCGCTGGCAATCAAGTCCGATCCAACGATCTATCTTGACCGTGCGCGTCACAGAGGTGTCCGCGATCCGAAAGGGCGGCAGGCGGACATCGCTGCCGCATTTAGCCTTGAGCCTGCGGATGCCGGTGTTTTGATCGCCAGCGGCGAATTGGCTGCCGGTGATGGAGACTTCGCCAAAGCGAGCAAGTTTTATACCCAAGCGATCGCGAGGGCGCCTGAGAACGTCGCGATTCTGATAGCCCGAGGGATCGTATTTGCGCGCTCGGGCGACATGGCCGCAGCCGACCGTGATTTCGCCGCGGCGAGGACAAGAAAGAATGTCGCCGAGGCCATCAACGAACTCTGCTGGCAAAAGGCGACGAGCGGAATCATGCTTGAATCTGCGTTGAAAGACTGCACGGAACTGCTTGCCAAGGCGCCTAACGAGGCCAGCTATCTCGACAGCGATGGCTTCGTGTTGCTCCGGTTGGGACGTCTGGACGAAGCCATTTCCGTCTATAGTAGAACGCTAGCCCTCAATCCCTATCTGCCCACGTCGTTATTTGGTCGCGGCATCGCTTATGCGCAAAAAGGCGACGAGGTCCGCGCGAAAGCGGACCTTGCGGCCGCTGAACGAATCACCGCATCTGTCCGAGCCGATTTCGTTGGCTACGGGGTAACTCCACCCGAGGGGTGGTAACCCGTCTCCGCGCTATAATCAAAGTGTGCCGGGGCCAGCGGTATGCGATAACTACGGCCTGATCATTAGCGGCCAGATGCGACTATTCTGAGCGTAGTTCCAATTGACATCGCTGTAACAACTCCTCGAGCACGTTGGAGAGCAGATACCATGAGAACCCATTAAGTGACGTTCATGCCCTTTGCCTCGCTTCCAAACTTCGGAACGCTGATTCATGTTCGCGATAAGACCGATTTTGCCGCCCGGATTTCCACTTGCGAATGTCTCAAAAAGAGTGGGAAGCGATCAGGCTGATTTCAGGAGACGAGTAGCGATGTTCGACGTTAGAACTTCAGCCTATCGCAAGACCTTCGCTGCTCATTTCAACTAAACTGTTATGTGACGCAGAATAAACTGCGCTTTTCCTTGAACCGATGGCTATCGATCCGACGTGAAAGGTGCAGGCAAAACGCCAGACTCCGCCGTTTCGAGTAGCTGTCGAATAATGCCTGTCAGCGCCACTTTGCGCACTGCGGATGATCTGTTGCTGATACCCAACTGGATGAAAGCGTGTCTTGGCGAAGTAGTTGCCAGTGGGCGGTGGTCGACCGTCTCCCGTCGCCACAATCCGATCGATTTGTCGATTCAAAGCCAAGCCGTCCTGGAAGGCCATTCAGCCCTGCCGTCGATCAGCGCACCGAAGGCCACAGCCCGAACCGAAGGCCGAGACGCGGTAACCGCGAGCTTTTGTAAATGTTCATCGAGCGCTGGTGTGCGAAGGACGTACCGCAGCGTCGACGCTTGCGGACTTGCCGTTTCAGTAGCCATTAGATTAGCCAGTTCCGCTGCCACATGGGTGCGACCGAAGACTTTGTCGTGGTCAACGCTTAGCCGCCTAGAGACCCGAGTAACTGACGGCTTATCGACTCCGCCCTCAACTCTTCAATAGCGAAAATTGGGCTGATGCATTCCCGCCCAAGCTTCCGGCCAGACCATGAGTAAACGCTCAGTCTCGCAGATGTTGCTACCCGACTTCAGTTGCCCGTTCATGTCGGGCACCGAGCCCTGAGACAGCTTAGCGACTGGAATGCCCGAGCAGGTTGAGCATTGGAACAACCAGGCCTGGATCGCTACGTCCCCTCGTTCCTTGCCACGATTACCGCCACCACGCTTCCGCGATCGGTTGCGAGCGAAGGAACGCTGGCCCACAAGCACGACGTTCAACGTGGCTACGGAGTTGAAAATGGATCCTTCGCGAAGGGATACCCTGGCGCTAGGCCTCGCATCTGCCGCCGGATTGGCGACGCCGGACGAAGCTAAGCGATCCGCTGCCGCGGAGGGGCGATCACGGCCAGTTACCGAGGTTGCAAAACAATCCCGTGCGGGGCCTGACGGGCAACGTCGAGCGGATCTCCGGAACGGTCGTTACGTGAACCCCGTACTGTCAGGCGATCGCCCCGATCCCAACATCTTGAAGGACGGTGAGGATTATTGGGCGACATTTTCGTCGTTCGATTATTATCCTGGAGTCATCGTCTGGCACTCCCACGATCTCGTCAACTGGGCGCCGGTCGGTGCCGCTCTGAGCAAACCGCTCGGATCGGTGTGGGCGCTGGATATCGCCAAGCACCACGGGCGCTATGTCATCTACATCCCGATCTTCAACGCGACCGATCCGACCTTCGCGGCAGGCCCTCAGATTCCGTGCAAGATCTTCGTCGTCCACGCCGAGACCATGCGCGGACCATGGAGCGATCCCGTCGATATGGGCATCAAGGGCTATATCGATCCCGGCCATGCCGTCGGCGAAGACGGCAAGCGCTATCTCTTCCTGAACGGCGGCGCACGCGTCCGGATCAGCGACGACGGCTTGCGCCGCGACGGGCCTGTCGAACAGGTCTATGACGGCTGGCCCATACCCACGGACTGGATCATCGAAGCGCCCGCGCTCGAAGGGCCGAAGGTCCTGTTGCGCAACAGCTGGTATTATCTGTTCTCGGGACAGGGCGGCACCGCCGGACCACCGACCAGCCACATGGTAATCGTCGCCCGATCACGCTCGATACATGGCCCGTGGACGAACGATCCTCGCAATCCTCTCGTCCGCACGGCCAATGCCGCGGAGCCGTGGTGGTCGCGGGGGCATGCCACTCCGGTGCAGGGGCCCTCGGGCGGATGGTGGCTGGCCTATCACGGCTATGAAAACGGGTACCGCACGCTCGGGCGGCAGATGTTGCTGGAGCCGTTCGTCTGGGATGCCGATGGCTGGCCACGCGCGACGGGTGGCGACTTGTCGACATCGCTGCCAACGCCCCGCGGCGGGCGCGATGGCGGTTCGGGCATGAGTCTGTCGGGCCCGTTCGTGCCCGGCGATCTCGGTCGGCGCCTGGCATTTTTCTCACCCCAGCCGGACTATCTGGAGCGTGTTCGGATCGCCGCCGGTGAGTTGACCTTGAACGGGCAAGGCGATGGCCCGGCCACGTCGTCGCCGCTGGCATTTATCGCCGGCGACCATGCATACGAGGTGACGATCGACATCGAACTGCGCGGCGCCGCCCAGGGCGGCCTTCTGTTGTTTTACGACGGCAAGCTCTTCGCTGGGCTGGGTGCGGACGAGGCCAGGCTGCACACCTACAAGGTCGGCCGCGAGCCGGGGTATCCGCCGGCGGGACCCGCCGAAGGCCGGCAGATGTCGATGCGGGTCATCAACGACGACAATGTCGCCACCTTCTACGTCCGCTCGGGGAGCAAGCCCTGGCGCAAGGTCGTCTCTTACGAGGTGTCCGGCTACAATCACAACATGGCCGATGGCTTCATCAGCCTCCGCCCCGCGCTGTTCGCCTCGGGTTCGGGCGACGTCACCTTCCGGCGGCTGACGTATCACACACGCGGGTAGCTCGCAGACGCTCCCCACCGCGACCGGCGGCGGGGAGCGAGTTGCGGTGTTCGATCACGATCGATGAGGAGGCAGGACCTGGGCGAGATAGCGGGTGATGGCGTCTGTTTCGTCAGCGCTGAAGCGCCCCCCGACATAGCCGTCCGGACGAATGAGACGTCGTTCGCCGGTCGCCAGGCCCAGTTGGCCGTTGCCGTTCAGGAGTTGTCCTTCCCGACCGATCGTCACGACGTTCAGTCCGGGACGGGCTGGCTCGTCCGCATTGCCGGCGGCCAGCATCGTCCAGTGCGGCCCGGCGAGCAGATCGTACAGGCGGCGCGGCTGCCCGGCAGCACCCTGCAGAACCGCGTCGGGCATACGGTCGCCCGGCTGGATACCGTCCGCGAGCTTGGTTCTGAAGGCAAGCGATGATCCACGATAGCCGAGATCGAGCTGCCGCACGTCCCGTCCGCGACGCATGTCGCCATGCTTCGCCTTGTCCAGCAACCCTGTCGCCAGTCCCAGCATAGCTGCGGCGATAGGTCGGCGCTCCTCTTCGTACGTATCGAGCAGCGTCTCCGGGGCGCCCGCCAGCACCGCTGCCAGTTTCCACCCCAGATTATAGGCATCCTGCACACTGGTGTTGAGGCCCTGCCCGCCCGTCGGCGGATGGATATGCGCGGCGTCGCCGACGAGGAATATGTTGCCGACCCGGTATCGCTCGGCGAGCCGTGCATTCATCGCATAGGCCGATGCCCAGTGGACGGCGCGTACGCGGATGGCTGGCGTAGGAAGCCGTTCGTCGATGAATGCCTGCACGCCCGCGACGGACAGGTCGACGTCACCATCGAGCGCGATCGGTGCCTGCAACTGGAACACGTCGCCATGGGGCAAGGGGCAGAAGGATATCTGTCGCGCCATGTCACCTTCGTTGAAGCGATGCCACACGTCGCGGCCAAGGCCATCGATCTCGATATCGGCGACAATGGCCCGGACGCCGAGCGTCTTTCCCGGAAACTCGACGGCCAATGCCCTGCGGATGAATGAGCGACCACCGTCCGCGCCGATAAGATACTGACAGCGGATAGTCTGCCTACCCTCCAAGCCAGCGACGCCCGCGACGATCCCGCCTCCGTCATCGACGACGCTCACCAAGCCTACGCCATACTCGACCCGGCCGCCTAGCTCGACGAGCCGGTCTCGGAGCACCGCTTCCGTACGGAACTGCGGCACCAGCAGCGGCATCCCATAGGGCTCGGCATCCGTCATCGGGACGTTGCTGAACTCTTGGACATCCTTGAAGCCTCCGTCGATCCCGTAGACGCGCTGCGTCGGATATGGACTGCCAACCGCAGCGATCCGGTCGACGATGCCAAGGTCTTCGAACACTTCCAGCGTACGCGGTTGGATGCCCTTGCCCCGCGAGCCTTGAAACGGACCGTCCAGCCTGTCGATCAGACGGAACGTCACGCCCCGACGTGCCAGATCAACCGCCAGCGTGAGGCCGGCAGCGCCCGCACCCACGATCAGGACATCGACGTTCGGGTCAGATTGCATCGTCAGCTCCTATGTGTATTTTGCATATATCACTAGGGAGTCGGAGCGTGTCAACAAACAAAGTGCATAATGCACATATAATTGAGAATTTGCCATCGTTGCATCGTGCGTTGATGGAGATCGTCAGTGTCATCAATCGGCCTGAGCAGGATGCGGTGATGCTCGATGCGGCAGGCCTTAGCCTCGAGCGCGCGCTGTTCCCGCTCATAGTGATGGTCGAGCGCCTGGGACCGATTGGGGTCGTCGATCTCGCAAGCAGGGTCGGGCGTGATTACACCACGGTCAGTCGCCAGATCGCCCGGCTGGAAGAACTCGGTCTCGTCACGAGGCACTCTGGCGCGACCGACCGCCGCGTGAAGGAAGCTCGAATCACACTGCAGGGGAAATGCGCGACGGACGCAGTCGACCGCGCGCGGGAGACAATGGCGCTCGCGCTGTTTGAGGATTGGAGTCGCGAAGAATTCGACGATTTAACGAAGCTCTTGGAGAAACTGGCGCAAGGTCTGGTTGCGAAGCCCGCGTCGTCCCCACCCAATTGAGGTTCTAGCCGCTCTTCCGATCCTCGCGTTCCGAGCATTTTCTGACAAAGGCAAACAATACCACGCAAATCTCGTCATCGGAGCCAAGGCTGCGAGTAACGCCCTCGACGAACCTGGCATAGAGACACTTCGCATCTCGGCGAACACCCTCAAATACAACATTTTTTAGCGCGGGTCTGACCTTTACGCGTTGCGTTCGGACCTTTTCGAATGCCCGTTCAAACCGACGGCGGTTCATCCTGTCACAGGCAAGCCATGGATCTTGATTTGATTAGGTGGAGCCGATCACGTCATCGACGAGTTATTCGCCGTCGGCATCACGATATTTTGATTGAGCTCGCGTCCCCGAATCAATTAACCAGCGCCTCCGCACGGTATAACACCAGGAAATTGCCTTTTCTGTGTGACCCCCGCGCCAGCGCGCGGACGTCGTCGCGCCGCCGTACGTCGACGGAGCGATGCGCCGCTGATCCCCCTGCCCGGTAATCTCCCCGATCAGGCCACGGAGCCGGTCTTCGTTCCGGGCACCCAGCGCTACCCTCGCGCCCCGCTCCGCAAGGTAGGGGAGGAAGCCTCTCCCATCCCGCCGCTCGCCCCCGCGATTGCCACGACCGCGCCGTCGATCTGCATCGGCTTCTCCTCATCAGATGCATGGGACCGAGGCCCGCAAAAATGTCGATCGTCTTCTCTATGCGCCGTCCGGCTGCGAACGCCCGTCTGGAAAGCTGACGCCGGTGAGCGCCTCGGAAACCTGCCAAAGACGCGCCGCGACAGCATGATCCAGCGCTTGCGCCGGTAGCTTCGCGAGCGTCGGATAGCCGCGCACCTCGGCGATGCCATCCGGTCCGTAGTAGGCGCCACCGGCGGCGTCCGCCGACGTTGCCGCGTAGAGCGTCGGCAACGCCCCACGGTTCGCTGGCTGGAACAGGAACGGCAGCAGCGTTCTCGCCAGCCCGTGGGGACTGTGGCGGCCCGGTCCGTTGCGGAGGAGGTCCGTCCGCGCGATACCCGGATGCGAGGCGATGCTGCGGATCCCCCAGCCCATCGCGTCGCTGCGCCGCTGCAGCTCCAGCGCGAACATCAGGCAGGCCAGCTTCGACTGGCTGTATGCTCTCATGGCCGCGTAACTACAGGCCGAGTTCAAATCATCGAAGTCGATGACGCCGGCCCGCGCGGCGACGCTCGACAACGAGACCACCCGCGCGCCCTCACGCAGGAGTGGCAGGAGATGGGCGGTCAACGCGAAATGGCCTAGGTGGTTCGTCCCGAGCTGAAGCTCGAAGCCGTCGGCGGTGACCTCGCGACGGGGCGGAACCATCACGCCAGCGTTGTTGATGAGAATGTCGATGATCTCGTGCCGCTGGGAGATGCGGTCAGCGAATGCCGCAACCGAAGCGAGGCTCGCGAGATCGAGCTGCTCGAAGCGGACCTGCGCTGACAGAGCCAACGCAAGGATCCTGCTCAGCGCTTTGGATCCCTTGTCTGCACTCCGGCCGGCAACAACGACGGAGGCGCCTGCACGCGCCAACGCGAGGGCGTCTTCGAACCCCAGCCCCCCGGTGCCGGTTACGATCGCTGTCCGGCCTTGCTGAATTGGAATGTCGGATTGCATCCACTTGGTCATGATTGCGCCTTTCAAAAACTCTGCACTCGGTGTAATATCTTAATTGCACTCAGTGCAACTAATTTATCGAGGCTTGCTCGTGAACAATTCCCTTGGTGTACCCCCACTAGTCGGGGTCCGCGAACGTAAGCGTCGCGAGACGCTCCGCCGAATCACGGACTCTGGCGTGTGCCTGTTCATCGAGAAGGGCTTCGACGGGACCACCGTGGAAGAGATCGCGGCCGCTGCGGGGATCTCGCGCCGAACGTTCTTTCACTATTTCGAATCCAAGGACGACATCTTGCTGTCGCTGCAGAGTGATGTCGGTGAGATGTTCGCCGCTGAGGTCCGCCGGGCATCTCCAGCCGGCTCCCCCTTCGAGCTCGTGCGTGACGCCGCGCTGAGCATCTGCGCGTCGATCCCGCATGACGGCATGCTGGCGCTGGACCGTTTGATGCGGGGCAGCGCGTCGGTGCAGGCCCGCAAGCAGGCGAGCTATCGTCAGCAGGAGGAAGCGCTTTTCTCGGCGCTCCGGGAACGTTGGCCGGAGCCCGCGCGCGAGACCAGGCTCCGAGTGCTCGCGATGGTTGCCGTCGGCGCAATGCGCCTCGCATCCGAGACGTTCAACCAGGAAGCCGGCGCCCGGCCCTTCCACGAGGTAATCCGAGACGCATTCACCGCGGTCACCGCCGAGTTCACCGACGCCGCAACGTGATCGGGCGTGGTGGCGCGTCGTCACCGCACGCTTCCCCGGGATCCCGCACGATCAGCTTACGGACAATCCTTCATGACCCATAGTCCACCTCTTACAGCATCGTCTGCGCTACCCGGTAGCGGACATCCGTTCATGTGAGGCGAGCGGCGCTGCCGAGTTCGCGCGAGTATGTCACGCAGAATAGCAAGATTGGTCGAGCACACGCTGGTCGAGCCGCGCTACGAAGCACCCATGAAGAACGCCCCTGTCGAGCCGCCCCAACGTTACCGTGCGCGCATGGTGCGCGTGCTCGACCACATTGATCGGCACCTCGACGACGATCTAGACCTTGACCTGTTGAGCGAAATCGCGGCGTTTTCAAAGTACCACTTCCACCGCCAGTTCACGGCGTTGTTCGGCTTAACGGTACACCGCTACGTCCAACTCGCCCGGTTTAAGCGAGCCACGCACCGTCTGGCCCACTCGCGCAGCTCGAGCGTGACAGATGTCGCCTTGGAAGCGGGCTATGACGCTCCTGACGCGTTCGCCCGCGCTTTCCGCCAACGCTTTGGACAAGCACCGTCGGCCTTTCGCGCAGCCCCAGACTGGGCCGCACTAGACGAGGCATTCTCAACCTTTCATCAAGCAAGGAGTCAGTTGATGTTCGGCTTTTCACCCGACGATGTTACCATTTGCGAGCTGCCATCAACGTCGGTGGCGAGCATGACGCATATTGGCGATCCGGCTACGATCGCTGCCACAGTGGCGCGCTTCATCGCGTGGCGCCAAGCGAATGGCCTTACTGATCCGGACTTGCCGATTTACGGTATTTTTCCGACCGATACGCGGGTCACCCCGCCGGCTGAGTTCAGAATGCAAATCTGCGTCGCTACGAATTATGCGATAGCCCCCAATGACGACGGGGTAGAAGCCACAACCCTTCCTGGCGGCAGAGTAGCAGCCCTGCGTGTGTTGGGCACGGCTGGCGATGACCTTGAGCCAGCAGCACTCTACCTCTACCGCGACTGGTTGCCCGAAAGCGGCGAAGAACTTCGGGACTTCCCGCTCTATTGTGAACGCAAAAAGTTCTTCCCGGTCGTGGCGGCCCATGAAGCAATAACGGACGTGTTCCTCCCGCTGCGATAGCGACGGCCAATGGGAAGATGCCGGTGCGTTCCATGCATTAACGAGGACCCTGTTACGGGCGTTCGCCCCCCCGCCTCCTAACTTTGGCCGCCCGTTCAATTTCGCGATCGAACCATTCTGATACGCGGCGCCTTGAGAATGATAGCCACGCATGAGGTGTGCTGGCGGCCCGCTGATACTGCGCGGGTCGTTAGCCGCTATGCTTATCAGACCGCCGGCCGCGATGAGTTTGTTGCTTCGCTGGGTAAATGCATCTCTTTCCAGTGCTGTACGCTTGGGCGTTCCAGCATCCGGGCATGCCAGGCATGAATGCTAACAAGCTCGGTCGGGATCTGCAGCCCGACGATCTTTGCGAAGACGAAACCGGCAATGACCGTGATGTCTGCCATCGAGAAGGCGTTCCCCGCCACATACGGCTGATCCTTCAAGACCCCGTCGAAATAGCGCGCGCCGCGTAGCGCCTTGTCGCGCATGCGCAGGCCCCACTCCGCATTCTGATAGAGCTCGACGTCGGGTCCCAGGCCGGCCGTGGCATGGTGGAAATAGACGCTGATCGCATCGAGAAATTCGATCTCGGCACGCTTGGTCATCATGTGGATCATGCCCTGGTCGCGCGGCGTCGTACCGGTCAGCCGCGGGGTGTCGCCAAGAGCGTCCAGATACTGCGTGATCGCCGTGCATTCGCCGAGATACGTGCCGTCCTCGATCTGGAGGACGGGCAGCGTACCCGAATAATTCTTTGCGAGAAAGTCCGGGCGTTTGTGCTCACCCGTCCAAAGGTCGACCGAGGTGAAGTTGATGTGCGAGGTAAGTCCGAGTTCGGCGACAGCAATGCGCACGCGCGAGGGATAGGGCCCCGCGTGCCAGTCATAGATCATCAACACATCGCTATCTCCGTAATCTACCTGCCAGATGGTAGACAGAGGATGCCTATTCCTTTCCTTGGACACCGTCAACGACTATCTGTCGGATGGTAGACGCACCGGGGAGGCGAAGCGATGAGTTCCAATTCCAAAAACGCCATCTTGGCTGCAGCACGCCTTGTCGCGCAGGCGCGAGGCTATGGTGGGTTGAATTTTCGCGACCTCGCCAACATCGTCGGTATCAAGGCCGCGAGTATCTATTACCATTTTCCGAGCAAGGCTGATCTCGGCGCCGCGGTCGCCAGGCGCTACCGCGAGGACATTGCCGACGCCTTGAAGGCCCTTGCCGTCGAGACCGGCGATCCCGCCGCCTGCCTGAAACGCTATCCCGAAACATTCCGTAAGGCGCTGACAAACGACAATCGCATGTGCCTCGCAAGCTTCATGGCGGCCGAATATGATGAACTGCCTCAGCCGATCAGGATCGAGATCCAGGCTTTCTCAGACGTAAATGTGGCATGGCTCGCCGACCGTCTGACCGAAGCGAAGTTGGTGGACGCAAGCCACGCTGCAGCACGCGGGCGCGCCATCTTCGCAGCGGTCTCAGGCGCGCAGCTCATGGCAAGGAGCCGCGCTGATTTATCAATGTATGACCAGATTATCGCGAACTATCAGGATGCGGGTCTGCTGCCCATGTAGGGGCGAAGCACGCATTACGTGTCGTGGAAAAGTCGCGGGTCCGATATGTTTGGCATGTTCGGGCGCTGTACTTCTCGCGCGTTGGCGGGTTCGACTCATACCTCGGACATTCAAGGTGCCCTACCGCCTCCCCAACTTGAGACACTCATTCATCTTCACGCCGCGCTGAGCCTGACTCTTTCGACCTGTACCTCGTCCAGTCGCTTACCTCCATCAGACCGGTTGCGTCACGGTGGTTGGCTAATTGGGCATGCCATTGCGCACCGGCATCAAGCCCGCCTGCCTCAGTCTCCTAGAACTCGCGCAGCGCCCGCGCGGGTTCGGCCCGTGCGACGCGCCATGCCTGGCTGGCAACCGTCGCCGTCGCGATGACGAACGCCAGCACGCTGGCACCCACGAAATAGTCGGGCGATAACCCAATCCGGTCGTCGAACCCGCTCAGCCATTGCGACATCGCGAACCACGCGATCGGCCACGCGATCACGTTCGCCAGGAGGACTGGCTTGAGGAACTGAACCAGCAGCAGTCGCATCACGTCGCTGGTCGAGGCCCCCAGCACCTTGCGGATACCGATCTCCTTGACGCGCCGCATCGTATCGAACGCGGCCAGGCCATAGAGCCCGAGGCATCCGATCGCGACCGCCAGCACCGCGCCGGCCGTAAACAACCGCGACCGCTGGACGTCCTGGCGATAATAGGAATCGTACAGTTTCTGGTCGACCGTCGTGGCCGCTGGCGGAACCGCTGGCGCGATGCGGCGCCACGTCGTTTCCAGACGTCCCAAGACGGTTGCGGGATCGGCCGAGGTGCGGATCACCACGACGGCGCGATAGCCACCGCCAGGCCGATAGCTATAGGCAAACGCCTCGACCGGCTCGCGCGGCGTCCCGAAGCGCATATCGGCGACCACACCGACGATCCTTACCGTCGTGCTATCGAGCGAAACGAGCTGGCCAATCGCCTCGTCGGCTTGCTCGAACCCCAAGCGCCGAGCGGCAGTACGGTTGAGCACGATGTTCGCTACCCTGCCCGCAACGGCCTTGCTCGCGGTGCCGCTGTTGCCAACGTCCAGCGCGAACCGATCCGCATCGAAGATCCGACCGGCCAGCAGACGGGCTCGGTACGTGTCGAAGAACTGCTCGCCGACCATAGCCTGGACGATCATCGGCGGCTCGCCGATCGCCCCGGCGCGTTTCATCTTAGCGATTGCGAACGTGCCGCCGCCGGGGACGACGCCGCTCGTCGTGATACCCGCAACCCCGCGCGTCTTGCGCATCGCGTCGAGCAGCCGGGCACGTTGCCCCGAATCCAGCGCGGCGTCGCCGTAACCGCTCAGCATGATCAGGCCGTCTCGCCCGAAGCCGATATCCGCCTGCTGAACGTGCCGCGTCTGAGCGAACAAAACCGCAGTCCCAATCATCAGCGCGACCGCGATGCCGAACTGGGTCACCACCAATGCCTTGCGTAGTCCTGGGCTCGCGCGATCGCCACCGGGGGTCCGGGCCGCGGCGAGCACTCCCGCAGGCAGGAACCGGGATATCACGAATGCCGGATAGAACCCTGCTAGCAACGTCACCAGCACGATCGTGGCGAAGAGCGGCGGCAGGATCGATCCCGCCCCCCAATAGGTGATCGACAAGTCGGTGCCGCCAATCGCGTTGACGAACGGCAGCGCAATCTCGGCAAGCGCCAGCCCGATCAACGCCGCCAGCGTCACGGCCGCCAGTGCCTCGCCGAGCAATTGCCCGATCAGCATCCGCCGGGTCGCACCGACCACCTTGCGCATCGCAATTTCCCGTGCCCTCAACCCTGCGCGCGCTGTCGCCAGATTGACGTAATTGACCACCGCCAGCAGCAGCGCGACGCCCCCCATTCCGCCCAGCACGGCGACGACCGTGCCGACCCCGTTGCCGGCAAGATGGCGCCCGGCGAGCGGCACGATGCCTTCTTTCAGGAATTGACGCGCGTCGGGATTGAACGCGGGATCGGGATGGCGCCGCATGAATGCTCCGATCCGGTCCGCCATCGCGGAATTGGGGAGTGCCAGGAACGTTACGACACCATTACTGGTAGATCGGGAATCGTCGGTGAGTTCGGCCGGGATCGCCGCGAACAGGACACTGGCGTATGTCTGGTTCTGCGGCAGGTCGGCGATCACTGCCCCGACGCGGTAGGTGCGCGCCTTCCCATCGATCGCAACCGTAAGCGTCCGTCCAAGGGCGCTTGCTCTGCCAAAATACGCCTCCGCGACGCTTTGGGTGACGACAATACCATCCGGGCGGGCAATCGCACTCGCGGTATCGCCCTCGACGACGGGAAACGGAAAAATCCGAAAGTAATCGCGGTCGACCAATGCCAGTTTGCGCGTGGTGCTCGTATTCCCGGTCAGCACCGTCGCTGTGTCGTAGGGCGTCATCCGCGCCGCGACGAGATCGGGGAACGCAGCCGCCAATTGCCCGGACAGTATAGGCGAAGACGGGATTTGCACCTCGGGGTTGCCTGGGAATTGGATCGTACGCCCGATCGTCCAGACCCGCTCCCATTTCGGCAGCGCGCGGTCGTAGTTGGTTTCGAACCGGACGAACAGCATCAGTACCAGGAACACCGCGATGCCGAGCGCGAGCCCGCCGATGTTGAGGATGGCGTATAGCCGATGGCGGGTAAGCGAACGGTACAACGTCAGGAAGGCTGAGGACATCGACCGGCCCCCTATTCGTGGCGCAGCGCGCGCGCGGGCTCGGCGCGGGCGACGCGCCAGGCCTGCCCGAAGACCGTGCCGCTCGCGATCAGCACCGCGGCGAGCGAGGCGCCGACGAAGAACAGCGGCGACAGCGCGATGCGGTCGTCGAACCCGCCTAGCCAGCGCTGCATCGCGACATAGGCGAGCGGCCACGCGACGAGGTTGGCGAGGATCACGGGGCGCAGGAACTGGCCGATCAACAGCTGCAACACCTCGGCGGTCGAGGCGCCGAGCGTCTTGCGGATGCCGATCTCCTTCACCCGCCGCGCGGTGTCGAACGCCGCCAAGCCGTAGAGCCCGATGCAGCCGATCAGTATCGCCAGCACCGCACCGATCGTGAACAGCCGCGAGCGTTGCGCATCCGCCTTGTAATAGCGCTGGTACAGATTGTCCTCGACCGAGCGCGCCTCGAACGGAACGCCGGGAACGACGCGCTTCCACGCCGCCTCGAGTGCCGCCATCATCGTCTTCGCATCGCGGCCGGCATAGCGCACCGCCGCGAACGGCGAGAGGATATCGACGGTGTTGTAGGTGTAGGCGACCGAGGTGACGGCATCGCGCGGGCTCCTGAAGCGCAGATCGTCGACTATGCCGATAATGATCGAGTCCCGTTCGCCGTCGTTGATCGCCTGCCCCAGTGCCGCGGCCGGCGACGCAAAGCCCAGCGCGGTCACCGCCGTCCGGTTGATCACCACGTTCGGCCCTGCCCGCTTGCGTTCGGCGAGCGTCAACAGGCCGCGGTCGTCGGCGTGCGCGGCGTCGAACAAGCGCCCCGCGACCAGGCGCGCGCCGTACACGCGGAAATAGTCGCGGCCGGTGCCGACATCCATCAACGATATCTTGCTGCCCGACGCGCCTGCGCGGCTGTATCCCGAGAAATTGGTCGTGCTCTGGTCGCCCGGGGCATTGTTGGCGACGGTGACGCCGGTGACGCCCGGTGCCGCCGCGAGGCTGCGCAGGATCGCCGCGCGCTGTGGTGAATCGATCCCGCCGGTCATCAGCGAGCGGACGATCATCAACCCGTCGCGACGAAACCCGAGATCGGCGTCACGAATATGCTCGGTCTGGCTGAGCATGACGCCGGTAGCGATGGCGAATGCGATCGCGATCGCGAACTGCACGACGACGAGCGCGCTTCGCAGCCTCGTGCCGCTACGCCCACCACCGGGCGCGCGCGTCGAGGCGAGCACCGCGGCAGGGCGAAACCCCGACAGCACGAACGCGGGATACAGCCCCGCGACCAGTGCTATGCCCAGGACCAGCAGGACCAGCGGCAGGACGACGCCGTCCCATCCGACGTAGCGGATCGCCAGCGTCGTTCCGCCAAGCGCGTTGACGAACGGCAGCGCGGTCTCGGCCAGCGCGAGCCCGATCAGCGCCGCCACAGCGACCGTCGCCAACGCCTCGCCCAAGAACTGGCGGATGAGCGACCGCCGCGTGCCGCCCAGCACCTTGCGCATCGCCACTTCACGCGCGCGCAACCCGGCGCGTGCGGTCGCCAGATTGACGTAGTTCACGATCGCAATCAGCAGCGTCAGCAGCCCGACCGCCCCCAAGGTCGTGACGATCGCGCGATCGCCCGGACTATACAGATGCATCGCGGTCAGCGGCCGCAGCGACTGGAAATACTCGCCTTTCTTCAGATTGCCCCCGGCATAGGCGTGGCGATCGAGAAAGGCAGGCAATTGCGCCTCGAACGCCCGCGCTGCCACCGCATCGGGAAACCGCAGGAACGTGGTCAGCGACGCGCTGCCCCAGTGCTCCCACCATTCGTTGCCGAAGCGAGTCCGTGAGATTTGCGCGAACATCTCGCTCTTGAAGGTGACGTCGTCGGGCATGTCGCGCAGCACCGCCCCGACCTTGTAGGGATAGGTCGTTCCATCGATCGACAGTTGCAGCGTCCGGCCGATCGCCGACTGGCTCCCGAAATATTTCCGCGCGGTCTTCTGCGTGACCACCAGGCCGTTCGGATCGGCGAGCGTCGCCGCTGGATTCCCCTCGACCGCGGGAAAGCGCATGAGATCGAAAAAGTTCGGGTCAACCGTGCCCAAATCCTCGGCCGTCGCCTGCCCGCCCTGCTGCACCGTCGCCGCCATGTTCATGTAGCGCGTCCCGACCAGCTGCGGGTAATCCGCCTGCAGGATCTTGAGTTCGCTGCCCATCGTGTTCGGATTGGTGTCCGCCGGATAGCCCGGCATCACATAGCGTTCTTCCATCACCCACAATTGGTCTTGCTGCGGCAATACGCGGTCGTACCCGGTCTCGAACCGAACGAAGAGGAACAGCACGAGGAACGTCGCGATCCCCAGCGCTAATCCACCGATGTTGAGGAGCGCGAACAAGCGGTGATGGGCGAGCGACCGATAGAGGCTGGTGAGCGCGGACATGGCGGTTCCTTCAGGCGTCGCTTGCGGTATCGGGGCCGGGCTTGGAACCGGACGTGGTCGCGGCGAGATGGCGGACGAGGACCATCACGAGCAGCATCAGCACGAGCATCTGGAGCGAGCGGCGCATCATGCCGCCCGCCTTGCCGACGACAGGATGCGGCCATCGAGCATGTGCACCGTGCGCTTGGCGATATCGGCGTGCGACGGGCTGTGCGTGACCATCACGATCGTCGCGCCCTCGGCGTTCAGCTGGCCGAGGATGTCCATCACCTGCGCGCCGTTCTCGGTATCGAGGTTGCCGGTCGGCTCGTCGGCGAGGATCAACCGCGGCTCGCCGACGATCGCGCGGGCGATCGCGGCACGCTGTTGCTGGCCGCCCGACAATTGATGCGGGTGATGACGCTGGCGATGCGCGATGCCGACCCTGTCCATCGCCGCCGCGACGCGGTCCTTCTTCTCGCGCGCGGGCATCGTGCGATAGGCGAGACCCAGCGCGACGTTCTCGGCGATCGTCAGCTCGTCGATCAAGTTGAAGCTCTGGAACACGAAGCCTAGCCGGTCTCGCCGCAGCTTTGCGAGTTCGGCTTCGGGCGCGCGCGCGATGTCGGCCCCTTCGAACAGATACCGTCCGTCCGTGGGCCGGTCGATCGTGCCGATGATGTTGAGCAGCGTCGATTTGCCGCACCCCGACGGCCCCATGATCGCGACGAACTCGCCCGCCTCGACTGCGAGATCGATGCCGCCGAGCGCCGTCGTCTCGATTTCGTCCGAGGCATAGGTGCGGCTGAGGTCCTGTAACTGGATCATATCGAATCCTATCGGATGAGGAGGGTCTGGAAGGGCGTGTAGGTGCCGAGCGCGGTGGTCACGATCCGCTCGCCGGGCGCGAGGCCGGAGACGATCTCGACCTGATCGGGATTGCGTCGGCCGGTGACGATCGCCCGCCGGACGGCCTTCGCGTTCCCGTCGAGCACGAACGCGGTGGTACCGGCCGCATCGAGCCAGCCGCCCGACGGTGCGACCACCGCGGGCCGGTCCGCACCCAATACGAGCCGCACGTCGAGCGTCTGGCCGCGATTCAGCCCCGTGGGCGCCACACCGCGAAAGCCGAGTTCGACGCGAAACCGGCCTTCGGTCACCTGCGGCAGGATTTTGATGACCGACATCGGATAGCTGCGCCCGTCGATATCGGCGACTGCGACGAGCCCCGCGCGGACGCGCCCGAGATAGAATTGATCGACATCGGCGGTCAGTTTCCACTGTCCCTCGGAGTCGATCTGCCCGACCGGATCGCCGGCCTTGAGCGTCTGCCCGGGCTGCAGCGTGAAGGCGGTAAGCCGTCCCGCGACGGGCGCACGCAGCACCAGCGCGGAAAGGCTCGCGCGGACCATCGCGAGGCTCTCGCGCAACTGCCGCGCGGTCGCGGCGATGCCGGAGGACTGATCCGCCAGCGTAGCGCCGGCTTCGGCGGTCCCGCGATCGAGCGCAGCAACCCGCGCCCGCTGATACCCGACATCCTCGCGCACCGGATCGATCGCAGCGCGCGTGATGATCCCCCGGTCGAACAGCACCTGCTTCTGCGCGAGCAACGTGCGCGCCTTGGACAGCGCGTTGCGGGCCTCGGCCAGATCGCGTGCGCCGTCCTGCCGCGTGTTCTGGACCGACAAACGCTGGCCGCTGATCGCGCTCAACTGCCCCACGATCTCCGCCGAACGGCTGGCCACGTCGAGTTCGAGCGACGGATTGGACAGCCGCGCGAGGGGGGTGCCGGCCGCGACCATCGCGCCGTCACTGGCGGCAAGGTCCGCGACCTGTCCGCCCGAAATCGCGGTCACGAATACGGTGCGCAAGGGCGCGACCTCTGCGCGGAGCGGCACGAAATCGCGGAACGGCGCGCGCACCACGTCGCCGGTGCGGATCGCGGCGGCGTCGACGGTCAGCGCATTGGCGCCGGGCATCAGCACCCACAGCAGCACCGCCGCAGCCACCACCAAAAGTACAAGCGCACCGCGCACGATCAGCTTGCGCCGCCGGGCGTGCGGACGCTCGATACGCCGGTCCATCGCGGCGCCAGTTCCAGGCAGGGTCGTCTCTATCATGCGGACAGTGTACGGGACGGATCGACCAGATCCTAAGCTACTGTCATTGCTGCATAATTCTGCGCCCCGTGGCTGAAGCGCGTACCCGACTGTACCAACTGTCCGTTTCCGGACACTATGACGGCCATGTCAACCGAATCGCATATCCTGGTCATCGACGACGATCCCGACATCGCCAAGGCCGCGCGGCTGCTGCTCGAACGGCACGGCATGCGCGTCTCGACCGCGGCGAACCCGGAGGCGGCCTGGGTGCTGCTCGCGGGCGAACCGATCGACGTCATCCTGCTCGACCTCAATTTCGCGCGCGGACGGACCACCGGCGAGGAGGGGTTCGCGATGCTCGACCGGCTGATCGCGGCGGACGCGCGCGCCGTCGTCATCGTCGTCACGGGGCATAGCGGCATTGCGGTCGCTGTCAGGGCGATGCGCAGCGGCGCGACCGATTTCGTGATCAAGCCCTGGAACAACGAGCGCCTGCTGACCACGGTGGAGCGCGGGCTGGCGCTGCGCCGCGCGAAGCTGGAGACAGCGGCGACACCGCCGGTCCATGACGGCATCCTTCTCGGCGAAAGCGCCGGGATCGCACGCGTCCGCGACCTGGTCGCTCGCGTCGCGCCCACCGCGGCCCCGATCCTGATCCACGGCGCTGCGGGTACCGGCAAGACGCTGATCGCCCGACTGGTTCATCAAGCCTCGCCCCACGCCAGCCTGCCGCTCATCACGGTGGACGCCGAGGCCGCGGACGCCGCCGTCATCGCCCAGCAAACGGCGGCGGCCGCTGGTGGGTTGCTGGTGATCGACCATATCGACCGCCTGCCTCGTGCGCTCAACGGCGTTCTCCTGTCAGCGCTCGACGGCATCCGCGTCATCGCGACCACGCGACTGGATCGCACCGGCGTTCGGGGGGCGATCGGCGAAGATTTGCTCGACCGGGTCGGAACGATCGAAATCGCCCTCCCGCCGCTCGTCGATCGCGCGGGCGATGCGGTGCTGCTCGCACGTCATTTCCTTGCGCTGTTCGCCTACCGTCACGGCAAGCCGCTCGGACCACTCGATGTGGACGCAGTGCAGGCGATCGCGGCGGATCGCTGGCCCGACAACGTCCGCGGCCTGCGCCAGACGATGGAACGTGCGGTGCTGCTCGGCGATGGCGAGACTTACGCGATTGGCGACCTGCTGCGTTCACCCGGCACCGCGGAGCCGCAATCGCTCGCCCCCGATCTGTCGCTCGCGCGCAACGAGGAAACGCTAATCACCGCGGCACTCGAGCGCCATGCCTTCAACGTCAGCCGCGCTGCCGCACAGCTTGGACTGACCCGTGCGGCGCTCTATCGGCGGATGGCACGCTATGGCCTCTGACCGGGTGCGTGCGGTGGTACGCGCGCTGGTGATAGCTGCGGCCGGCGCCGGTGGTGCGGTTGCGGCCACACGCGGTCTGTACGCCACCGCGCTCCTGGCGGCGATGATCGTGATCTGGATCGCTGCACTCGACCTGGTCGACGCTGGTCAGCGCTCGCCGATGCCGGCGCCACCCATCCCGACCCCGTCTGCCGGAGACGAGGAACGGCGCCGTCTGAACGCCTATCTCGATCTGTCGCCTGCGCCCTTGGTCGCGCTCGACGACGGCCGGTTGCGCGCCGTCAACCGTGCCGCGCGGCGATTGCTCGGCGCAGGCGATCTGGTCGCCGATCCGCCCGAGGGGCTCGTTTCCGCGCTCGCGGACACCCGCCCCGGCCGCACCGCCACGATCGAGATCGGGCAGGACGCCGACATCCGGAGCTTCGCGCTGGCCACCGGCGACCTCGCGCTCGCAGGGCGGATGACGCGGATCGGCGCGCTGATCGACATCGACGCCGAACTGAAGGCCGCCGAGGCCGCCGCATTGCGCGAACTCGTCCAGGTCCTGAGCCACGAGATCGTCAATGCCCTTACCCCGATCGCCTCGCTCGCCGAGACCGCAGTGGCGATGCTCGACGATCCGCACCCGATGCTGCCCAAGGTGCGCGACGCGGTCGAGACCGTCGCGCGTCGCGCCGCCAGCCTGCACCGGTTCGGCGAAAGCTACCGTGCATTGGCGCGGCTGCCCGTTCCCTCGCTGGAGCGCATCCCCGTGGCCGGGTTCGTCAGCGATCTGGCAGCGCTGTTTACAACGAGATGGCCGACGATCCCATTTACGACCGATCTCCTTGAGGCACCGGCCACTATACTGGCCGACCCGGATCAGTTGACCGCGGCGCTCTGGGCGGTGTTGCAGAACGCGGCCGAGGCGTTGCGGAGTTCGCCTGATGCACGGGTCACACTCACCGTCTCCGCCTTTGTCGGCCAAACCCAGTTCACGATGATGGACACCGGCCCCGGTATTTCGGCCGACAACCAGGCCGACATCTTCCGCCCCTTCTTCACCACCAAGACGGAGGGTACGGGCGTGGGCCTGGCGCTCGCCCGGCAGATCTTCCGCGGTCACGACGGCGATCTCAGCCTCGCACATTCTCTACCCGGTAAAACGCGGTTCGACGGCACGGTGCCCTCCGGTCCGACCAGCTGAACAGGCGTCGGCAAATACCAATGTTTGAACACATCAATCAAATCGGAAGAGCCAGATGCGGACGCTTACACCCGCTCAGGCGCATCCCGGAACCCGCCGTTCATTCATCTTCCGGTCTCGCGATCACACGCACGCAGCGAAGTCGACCTTCGCGTAATTTGCAGGGCCGTCAGCGAGGCCGCGCTCAGAATACAGACTGAACCACCATGGATTTACCCGAGGCTTACCGGATCGTGACGATGACCTGATCCGTCGCATGACCCGCTAGATCGACGAGGCTCAACCGGTGGCGCCCCGGCGGGGCGAAGAACAGCAGTTGCTGCGCGGCGGGGCCGAGGTCGCGATCGTCGAGGAAGACGTGGTGCGCGCGGACGTCGCCGGTGGTCTCGATCGCGAGGCGCTGGCGGTCGGCGGGGATGTCGGGGTCGATCGCGTAGACGCTGCCCGAGGCGGGGTTGACGATCCGCGCGCGGCGGGCGGTGGCTGGCGCCGCGGCGATCAGCGACTGGCCGGTGCCGCTGAGGAAATATTCGATGCGGGGCTGCTCGATCGCGTCGGCAAACGCAATGCGGCGGTGTTCGACGCCGGCGGGCATGGGCGGCCCGCGTTCGTCGTCGCGTCCGAGCGCCAGCATCACGTCGCGCCAGACCGGCGCCGCGCCGCTGGTGCCCGAGACCGCGCGCATCGGATCGCCCTCGACGTTCCCGACCCAGACCGCGACCGTGTAGCGGCGCGAGAATCCGACGCACCAATTGTCGCGCATGCCTTTCGAAGTGCCCGTCTTCACCGCGGTCCAGAACGGTAGGCGCAGTGCCGAGTCCAGGCCGAAGGTGGCGGCGCGGGCGTTGGGATCGGCCATCATATCGGCGACGATCCAGGCGGCGGCTGGCGTCGTGACCGGACGAGCGGCGACGTGGGGCGCATCGGCGGTGAGCCGCAGCGGGGACCAGCGGCCGTCATTCGCGAGCGACCGGTACGCGTCAGCCTGTTCGAGCAGCGTCACCTCGGCCGATCCGAGCGCGAGGCTGAACCCATAATAATCGCCGTCCTCGACGAGCCCACGATAGCCTGTATCCCAGAGCCGATCGCGAAACGGCTCGACCCCGACCAGCAGCAGCGTCCGCACCGCGGGCACGTTAAGCGACCCTGCCAGCGCGCTGCGCACCGACACGCGCCCCTTGAACCCGCGATCGTAATTCTGCGGGACGTACAGCCCCGACGCGGTATCGAGCTGCACCGGGGAATCGTCGAGCACCGACGCCGGGGTCAGGTAGCCGCGCTCGATCGCCTGCGCGTAGAGGAACGGTTTCAGCGTCGACCCGGCCTGGCGATAGGCGTTGGCGGCGTCGACCGCCGGCGCGGTCGAGGCACCCCCGATCCCGCCGACATAGGCGAGGACGTCGCCGGTCGCATTGTCGATCACCACCGCGGACCCGTCGCGCGCGCGCGATCCACCGAGCCCGAGCAGCTGGCGACGCAGCGCGGCGGCGACCGTGCGCTGGAGCGCGGCGTCGAGCGTGGTGGTGATCCGCAGGCCGGGCTTGGTCAGCAGGCGATCGGCGAGATGCGGCGCGAGCCCCGGATTGAGCGCGAGCGTCCGCACCGGGCCGAGCATCGACGCGGCCTCGCTGGCGAACCGAGCGCAATCGCCCACGCCCCCCAATCGGCAAGCCCGCGCGGCGATGCGGGGAGCTGGCGCCTGCGGATCGGGCAACAGCGCGGTCAGCAGCAACGCGTCGTCGCGCGCCATCGCCGCGGGGGTCTTGCCGAACAGCGACAGCGCCGCCGCGCCGATCCCCTGCGCCTCGCCGCGGAACGGGGCCAGGTTCAGGTATGCCTCGAGGATCTGGTCCTTGCTCCACGTCATCTCGAGCGATCGAGCCGCGCGCATCTGGCGGAGCTTGTCGCGCCAACCGCGTGCGCCGGGCATCGCCAGCGTCGGTGACAGGAACGCCGCGACCTGCATCGACAGCGTACTCGCACCCCTGCCCCGCTCGCCCTTCGCCCGCGACCGGATCGACCCGAGGATCGCCAGCCAGTCGACGCCGCCGTGGCTGCGGAAGCGGGCGTCCTCCGCCGCGACGACGGTGGCGGGCACGACCGGGGCGATCTGGTCGAGCGGTACCCACGCCAGCCGTCGCGCGGCGAAATTGACGCGCGCGCTGTCGATCAGCACGCCGTGGCGATCGTACAGCCACGCCTCAGACGGCTTCCACGCAGCGCGGACCTGCGCATAGCCCGGCAGGGGCGGCGGGAACGTCGCCCAGTCGAACCCCACCGCGGCGAGGATCAGCACCAGCAGTCCGGCAAGCGCCGCGCGCTGCTTCATCGATCCGCGACGACCATCGTCTGGTTCGGCACCGCGGCGCGGATCGACGGCGAATACATCGCCTCGACCCGGCTTGGCGGCATCTGGAACCGGCCCGCACCATTGAGCCGCACCGTGTACGTCACGGTGGTGGTCCCCTTGGGCAGCCAGGCGAAATAGGCGCGCCACGTATCGCGGCCGCGTTCGACGTAGCTTGGACCGCCACCCTCACCATCTGCCGCGCCGCCCTGCTGGAGCAGTTGCGACTGGCCGCCGAGATCGCTGATCACGGTCGCGCCGGCGGGCACCGGATCGCTGATCGCGACCCAGTTGCGCTCGGCGGTCGCCTCGACCGACAGCGTCACGCGGAGAACGTCGCCCGTCGTCAGCCGCCCTGCGGTACGCACCTGCACGACGTCGACCTTCCGCGTCAGGCGATAGCCGGCGAACAGCGGCTGCCGCAGCGGTACCGCCGCCGAGATCGACACGGTCGCCCACGGCCCCGCCCCGCCGCTCTGCGCCAATCGGAGCGGTCCGGCAGCGGCGAGCGGGAACGATATCGTCCGCGCGGGTTCCGCCAGCGGCCAGCCACGCGCGACGCTACGCCCTGCGTAAGACAGCAGCGTCGTCCCCGTGACCGCCTGCGCCGGATAGACCTGCGCGAAACGCCGCGCGGCGATCGCACCCCAGGCGTTGGCGGTGGTCGTATCCCAATGCCCGCGCGACTGGCGCAACGCCGTGCCGACCATCAGGCGCGGCGCATCGTCCTGCCAACCCGGCCGCCCGAGCACCGCCGCGGTCGCCTTGTTCGCCGCCTCGTCGGCCGACGACATCAGCCACCACGACGCGTTGGCCGAGTCCGACAGATCGAGCCGCGTGCCCTCGAACACGAGGCGGGTGCGCAACACCGCCTCGGCCTGCGCCTTCGCTTCGGTCGACGCGCCGGGAATCGCCGTCAGCGCGGTAATATAGTCGGCGAGGCTCGCGGTCGGCATCTCGGCGGGCGTCATGCCGATCTGGCCGAGCATCGCTGCCGTCGCCTCGCCCTGCCGCGCCAACGCCGCCAGCGCCGCGACCTTGGTCAGGCGGACATCGCCGTAATCCTCGTGTCGCAAGCGCCCGTCGAGCACCGCCTTCATCGCCTCGATCATCCGCGCGCGCTGGACCGGCGGCAGCGACAGGTTCGCCGCGCCCGTCATCGACAGGACATAGGCAGTCAGCGCCTCCGACCCCTGCAGGCTGTCGCCGGGGAAGTAGCGCAGCAGGCCATCGGGCGCCTGATAGGTCGGAATCTCGCCCGCCAGCGCCGCCCAGCCCGCCGTGTCGCCAAGCACGACGATCCGCGACAACCGCTGTTCGAAACAGTTGAACGGATAGCGGCTCATGTAGTCGCGGACCCCGGCGAGCGACGGCGCCAGCGTATCGGCAAGGCGGATGTCGACGCTGCCGCGACCCGGCAGCGCCCCCATCGGCGGCGCGATCGGGATCAGCGTATTCTCGCCGACCTGAGCGAGCGTCGCCGCCCAGATCTCGGTCGGCACCGCCGGGATGACGTCCTGCGTCACCGTAACCTGATCGGTCGCGCGGCCGTCGTTGCTGCTGGCACGCACCGTCCAGCGCAGCGTATCGACGCCCGCAGGCGCCGTGAGGTTCCATGCCACCGGTGCCGCACCACCAGCAGGAATAGTGACGGTCAGCGGCTTGCCCTGCGCGATCCGCGGGAAGACATCGACGTTCGCCGTGACTGTCATCGCGCGATCCGATCCGTTGCGCAGCGTGAACCGCGCGCCGTAAAAATCGCCCGAGCGGACCAGCGGCGGCATGCCGGCATAGAGCGACAGATCCTGCGCGGTGCGGATGTCGGTGCTGCCGGTGCCGAACGCCTGCGCCCCATCGGTGGCGATCGCGACGAGCTTGAACGACGACAGCGCATCCGACAGCGGCACGGAGACGCGCGCGCGCCCTTGCGCATCGAGCGGGACATGCCCCTTCCACAGCAGCACCGGCTGGAAATTCTCGCGGTTGAGCCCCGACAGGTCGCCACCGCCACCGCCGCCACCCGCTTCGAGTGCCTTGCGGCCATAATGCCGTTTGCCGACGACCTGCATCTGCGCGGTCGCGGTCAGGACGGACAGCGGGCGATCGCCCATCATAGCGTCGAGGATGTTCCAGCTGTCGTTGGGCGCGAGTTGCAGCAACGCCTGGTCGACCGCGGCGAACGCGACATCGGCCTCACGCGCCGGGCTGCCATCGGGCTTCCGCACCTGGATCGCGACGTTGGCCGTGCCCCGCGGCGCATAGCGCTCGCGGTCCGCCTTGACCGCGACCGCGAGCGTATGGCCTTCCCAGCCGACCTTCACCTTGGCGATGCCGAGGCGGTAAGCGGGCTTGGCGAGGTCGACCAACGCGGTCGGCTCGGCTGCGTCCTCCGGCGTATCCGACAGCCCCAGCGTCCGCGCGATCCGGTGGATCCAGCTCCAGAACCCGCTCTCGACGCGACCGCGCACGACCAGCACCGAGACATAGACGTCGGGCGCATAGGCGGCGTCCATCGGCACCTCGATCACCGGGTCCTTGCCCGACAATTCGGTCACGAAGCTCGACAACACGCCCTCGCGCTCGACGCTGACCAGCGCGGTCGCCGAGCGGAACGGCATCCGTACCTGGAACCGCGCGGTCTCGCCCGACGCATAGGCGAGCTTCTCGGGGACGACGTCCATCCGGTCGCCATTGTCGCCGCCGAACCACCAGTCGTCGTTCCCCGCGAGCCACACCGACTTCACCGCACGCGCGACGTTGCCATCGGCATCGGTGGTGGTCACGACCGCGTAGATCTCGCCCGAGACGCCCGGATCCGCCTTGCACTGCGCGAGCCCCTGCGCATCGGTGGTGGCGCTGCACGAGGCCGACAGCTTGGTCGTCCGCATCCGGTTGTCATAGGCGTAGAACCCGCCGATCAGCCGCCGCCGCGCGGTCAGGATCTGGCGATTGTAGAATTCGACGGACAGCTTTTGCCCCTTGATCGGCTTGCCATCGGTATCGAGCGCGACGAAGCGCAGGCGCAGATCGTCCGCGCGCATCATCCAGCCATCGGTCGCGACGCCGAGCTGCACCCCCGAGGCGTAGATCGGGATCGATTTCGAGGCGGTCAGCGTCTCGCCATTGGCATCGCGGTAATCCATCTCGACCTGCATATCGGTCGTGCCGGGCAGCGTTTGCGGCATGTCGACCGTCATCCGGCGCGTGCCGTCGCTGCCAAGCGTCGCCGGCAACATCTGGGTCGGCGGCAACGGCGTCTTCGCATCCTCCCCTTCGCCGTCGAGCGGCTTGACGCCCTCGCTGATCGGTTCGCCGCCGAAGCTGAACTTGTCGTAGCCGACAGGCGTCGCACTATGCG
The DNA here is from genome assembly GCF_900115295.1 of Sphingomonas sp. OK281. GTDB lineage: Bacteria > Pseudomonadota > Alphaproteobacteria > Sphingomonadales > Sphingomonadaceae > Sphingomonas. The sequence goes on from NZ_FOVZ01000001.1 coordinate 1,295,257, forward strand.
CGAACCAGCCGATGCGGACATCGACCGGCAGGCCGGGGGCACCGCCGCCCGAGAGATACCCTGCGAACAGATCGAGCTGAGCGGTGCGTGGTTTGACGAGTGCGGTCTTCGGCCCGGTGACGCTCGCGCGCATCGTCGGCAGGCGGTATTCGTCGACCTTGAACGACTGCGTGGATTCGGTTGTGGTGTCTCCGACGACGAAGACGAGGTCGTAATCGCCCATCGGTGCGCCCTTCGGAGCGGTCCAGACCGTCTCGCCGGTACCGTTGGCGCCGATCGTCACGGGCATCTCGAACTGCGTGTCGGAGCCGCGATGCGACAGCCGGAGCGTGCCGGTAAAGCCCGGCGCCAACGAGAACCCGCGCGCGTCCGGGCGACGCAGGATATGCTTCATGTGGATCGTCTCGCCCTGGCGAACCAAGGCGCGATCGAACACGGTGTGGATGATGTCGGTCGCCGCCGAATAGCCGTAGGACAGGTCGAAATCAAACGGCCGGATGCCCTCGCCCCAGTCGGTCAGCGTGAAGCTGAAATCGTCGCCAGTACGCGCCGAGATCATCAGCGGATGCGGTGAGCCCTCGCCTTTGCAGCTGCCATAGGTCTCGGGTTCGGGAAGGCCGCGCGCGACCATCAGCCCGCCGCTCTTGTCGGTCGCGCCGCGCGCGAGCGGCTTGCCGGTACAACTGTCGCTGACCTGCACCACCGCGTTCGCCACCGGCTTGCCCGTCGACAGCCGCGTGACCCAGGCGAGCGAGCGATCGCGCCCCCATTCGAAATGCACGGCAAGATCGGTGACGAGCGCGGCGCTCGCGACGTAGCGCGGCACGTCGCGACCGAGCAGCGCACGGCCGAGCGTCGGGCTGGCGAGTTCGACGACGTAGAAGCCGGGCTTGCCGAGCGGCAGGCCGACGACCTCGAAATCCTTGCCCTTGCCCGGCAGGTCGAGCTTGAAGGGGTCACCTTCACCGCCGCCCCCGCTCCCAAACAGCAGCGGCTTCTCGCCGGTATGATTGATCTGGAGCGGCTCGGCCCCCTTGCGCTCGATCGTCTGATAGTCGGTCTTGCCCGCATCCTCGACGCGCCGCAGCCACGCGGCGATCTCGCCGTCGGTGCCCCCCACGCGCAGCCGCTGGCCGCCGATGCCCGCGGTCTGGCCTTGCAGCGAAGGCTCGACGTTGCGGACGGTGACGGGCAGAACGCCGCCCTGTTTCGCCTCGAGGATGCCGAAGTCCGCCGCGAACTTAACGAGCGGCGGAGCTTCGTCGAACTTCACCTCCAGCGGGAAGCGTTCGCGGTTGGCGAGGATACGCCCGCTTTCGTCCTTGAGGTCGGCGGGGATCGCCACCGTCCCACGCGTCGCGACGGGCAACGGGGCGGCGAACGTGACCTGCTCGATCGTCGCGCGGGTCTTCTCCTCGTCGCTGAACACCGGCGCGACCGACTTACCGTCGGCGAGCGTCAAGCGGACTTGCGTCGCCGCGCTCATCGGCACAGGTGCGGAGAACCGCAGATACGCCTTCTCGACCGGGCTACAGCCGGCCGCAGTGTTGACGCGCGAGCATTCGAAGCGCGCGGTGAAGGGTTTGCGGACGGTGAAGTCGAACCGCTGGTCGGCACCGGCGAGCTTGCCCCCGGCGCTGGCGATGTTCGCGCCCCACACCAGCGCCATGTCGCGGCCCGGCGGCAGGGGGCGGCGGCATTTCAGCGCGGTAATGCCGGCCAGCGCGCGCTGGCGCGATGCGGTATCGGCGGGGACCGTCTTGGGCAGCCCGGCGCTTTCGAGGAAATTGGTGACCGAGTAGTTGTTGCCCAACCCGGCGAGCAGCTTGCCGGGCAAATCGGGCGCCAGCACGTCGACCGCGATCTTCTCGCCGATCCCGTCGACCGCGCAATAGGCGTTGGCGGCGATCGATTCACGGGTCGCGAGCATGTTCGCGGCGACCAGGAACACCTGGTCCTCCTCGATATCGCCTTCGCCGGGCAGCACCGCGCGGGCGATCGGACCGCCGGCATCGACGGTGAAGCTCTCCGCGTCGACGCCGTAGCCAGCCGCGCTCTTGAGTCCCTCGCGCGTCGCGAGCGTGCAGCGGGTGCCGCCGGGCAGGCCTTGCGCGAAGTCCCAGACATAGGTCTGCGGATCGACCCAGCGCCCTTCGCCCGACACCGCGCACTCCACCTTGAGCGGGGAAGCAGCACGCGGATCGCCGAGCGGCACGATCGCGTCGCTGAACCGCACGGTGAAACGCGTGATCGCGCCGTCCGAGATGTTGGGCGTGGCAAGCGTGACGTGCGGCGTATCGCCGCCGAACGCGGCAACCGGGGCAACGACGATCGCAAGCGCAGCCCACAGTCTAGTAAATCGCATGCCCGCTCTCCCCGCCTACAGAATACGGATAGGGACGCGCTAGTCCAGACGAAACCCGGTGCTGATCAAAATCGGCATAGCCTTCTCGACCCGTTTGCGGCCGCTATCATACCAATTGGCAGCTTTTCGAACCGACCGTGCAAATTGGATCGGTTTTTGTTCAAATTCATTGCAAGTCGATCGGCGAGTTTTTCCGAAAACTATCTAGAATCAAGGACTTCATTATCCTCGCCCTCACGTTGTAGGCATTGCGGTAAAGGCTCAAGGCAGAGTAGCGATCCCCACATGATGCCTGTTCGCAAGCGATAACGCACAAGCCGTCTTACCCCGAGCGCGCTAGACCCATCGGTACAGGTGCGGCATGTACACGCCAAGCTTGGCAGGAATGCCGAGCGCGGGGGCGTGTGGCGATGATCGTTTGGGCAGGGATTGTCGGCGCGTTGGCCGGCTGGGTCTTCACCGATTTTCAGACGTACGGACTTGTGATCGGGGGGCTGATCGGCCTCGTCGCCGGCTTGGGGTTGCGACGCGGTATTCGCATCGAAGTGGCGCAGGCGACCCAGGCACTGCAGGATCAGATCGACAGCCTGATCGCGCGCGATCCCGTCGAGATCGGAAGATCGGCCGTGCCGACACAGGAAACTCCCGCGGCCGACGGCGTCCTGCCACCGGCATTGCGCGCCGCCGGCGAGGAAACCGGGCCAGTCGCCACGCGAAGTCCCTGGACTACGCCGCCACGGCCCGAAACCGACGCGGCTCCTCGCCGCGATCCAGCGTTTGCAGCAACGTCAGCCCCCGCAGAACCGGGCGTCGTCAATGCTGCCGTGACAGCGGCCGTTACCGCAGCGAAGAATTGGTTGTTCGGTGGCAACACGATCGTTCGTGTCGGCCTGATCATCCTGTTCGTCGGCCTGTCTTTTCTCGCAAGCTATGCGGCTTCGGCCGGGCTGTTCCCCATCGAACTGCGTCTTGCGTTGGTCGTCGCGATCGGCATCGCCCTGCTCGCGATCGGCTTCCGGACGCGAGAGAGCCGCCCCGGCTTCGGTCTGGCGCTGCAGGGCGGCGGAATCTCCACGATCTATCTGACCTTGTTCGCCGCTGCCAAGCTGTATGCGCTGTTCCCGATCGTGGCGGCGTTCGTGCTGATGATCGTGGTATGCGCACTCGGCTGCACGCTCGCGTTGCTGCAGCGGTCCCAAGCGCTCGCGGTCACCGCGTTCGCGGGCGGCTTTGCGGTGCCGCTGTTGCTCGCGGGCGGCGGCGGCACCATCGTCGCGGTGTTCGCCTATTATACCATCCTGAACCTCGCGATCCTGTTCATCGCCCAGCGACAGGCATGGCGCGTGCTCAACCTGGTCGGCTTCTTCGCCACGTTCGGCGTGGCGACATTATGGGGCACGACGAGCTATCAACCGACCGACTTCGTGGCCGCGCAGGGCTTCCTGATCGCATCGGTGCTGATCTACGTCGCGACCGCGGTTCTCTATGCGCGAGCGACGCCGGGGCGGCTTGGCAATGTGGTCGATACGACGTTGCTGTTCGGGCCCGCGCTGGCGGGTTTCGGATTGCAGGTCGGGCTGGTCCATGATCGCCCGTTCGGCAGCGCGTTCGCCGCGATCGGTTTTGCGGCGCTGTACCTAGGCGTCGCAGCCTGGACGATGCGCTATCGCCGCGACACGTTCCGCGTGATGAACGAGGCGATGCTGGCGATCGGCATTGGTTTCGTCACGCTGGCGGTGCCGTTGGCGCTCGGCGCACGCTGGACGTCGGCCGCATGGGCGCTCGAAGGCGCGGGCGCATTCTGGGTCGGGATGCGACAGGCGCGGTGGATGCCGCGAATGTTCGGGATCCTGCTCCAGATCGTGGCTGCGCTGATCTACCTTGGCAAGATGTCCGGAGATGTCTCCGCCATTCCGCTCGCCAATCCAGGCTTTGTCGGCGCAATGCTGATCGCGCTGGCAGGGTTGGCGACGGCGTGGTGGCTGCGCGAGCCGCTGTCTCACAGCGGGTCGCGGTGGGCGAAAGCCTATGCAGGATACGAAGCGACATTGGCTGTGCCGGCGTTCGTGTTCGGCTTCCTTTTCTGGTGCGTTGCATGGTTCGCCGACATCACGCGCATGATGCCGCCGCGCGCTGCCGGTCTCGCGACCGCGCCGGCGTTCGATCCGGGGCTGCAACCGCTGCTGATGCTGCTCGCCTTCGTCGGCAGCGCATGGGCCGCGCAGTATGGCGGGCGGCGGTGGCGCTGGAGCGTCGCAACCCGGCCCAGCTACACGACGTTGATGGCCCTGGTGCTGACGTTCGTCGCCACGGCGGGCGGCGGGCGCCATGTCCTGCGAATCCCCGATTGCGTGTTCTGGATCGTCGCGATCTCGCTGCACCTGCGGATGCTGTACCGCAACGACCGGGATCAGCAGGGTGCCGAGTTGCGCATGGTGCTTGGCGTCATTCATGTCGGCGGCGTGTGGTTTGCGACCGCTATGCTGGCGGACTGCCTGTGGTTTGCGATCGAAAACGCGCGACTGTGGAACACCGCCTGGGCGGAAGTAACGCTGCTTTTCGCCATAACGGCGGTGCTAGTCGCGCTGACGATGTGGGCGGGACGTGCGATGCGGAATCCGGCGGCGGCCGCCGCCGCAGGACCGACAAATGGAACGCGTTGGCCGCTCGATCGGCATGGTCAGGCCTATGGCTGGTATGCTGCGGTCCCGATCGCGGCATTGGTCTATCTCGGGGCTCTGCTGACCGCGGTGATCTCGTCGGGCAATGCCGCCCCCCTGCCCTATCTGCCGCTGCTCAACCCGGTCGATCTGGCGCTAGGGTTGTCGCTAGCCGCGCTGGAGCTTTGGCGGCGTACGATCGTGGCGGCGGTGCCGATGCCGCCCGCATCCGCCGCTCTGCGCGGCAACGCGACGCTTGCCGCGCTCGCAGGGCTGGCCTTCGTCGTGGTCAACACGGTGTGGCTGCGGTTCGCGCACCACATACTCGGGGTCTCGTGGAGCGGAGACGCGCTGCTCGACAGCGTGGTCGTGCAGACCGGGCTGGCGATCCTGTGGACGTCGCTCGCGCTGGCGTTGATGGTGCTGGCGTCTCGCCGCGTACAGCGGAGCCTGTGGCTGGTGGGCGCCGGACTGCTTGCGCTGACCGTGGCCAAGCTGCTGCTGGTCGATCTGAACGCCGCGGGCGGCGGCGCACGGATCATTGCGTTCATCGTGGTCGGCGTGCTGATGCTGGTCGTCGGTTATCTCGCACCACTGCCGCCCAAGGTGGCGCCCAAGGTGCCGCCCGCCGACGCGAAGGTCGCGGCATGAGGAGCATCCGTAAAGTTGGCGGCCTTGCGCTGGCTGTGGTGGCGCTGATCGCCGCGGCCCCCGCGGGGTCGAACGATGATCCGCAGTCCTATGCCCGCCGGATCCCAATCGTCGTCGCGCCCGGATCGACCGTGCAGCGCTTGACGATGCCGGCCGCGGTGCTTGCAGCATCAAGGACCGCGACTCTCTCGGATATCCGGGTCTTCGATGCCGCTGGCCGGCCGATGCCGATCGCACGCGTCGCTGCCGCCGCTGGCCCCGCGAGGCGCTACGACCTGTCCGCGCTCCCGATCCTGGGTGCGGCCGACGCATTGACGGTCACCGGCGTATCGCTCCGCCTCGACGGCGCGGGCAACGCGCGTGTCGCGCAAGTCGACGGCACGCCATCCGGCCGGCCGGTGGAGGCGATCATGCTCGGCATCCTGCTCGATGCCCGCACGGTCGCGGGAAGCGCGGACACGCTGACGCTCGATGCGGACGTGCCGCGCGCGCAGCCGGTGACCTTCACCGTCGAAGCGAGCGCGGACCTGCAGGATTGGCGCTCGCTTGGCGAACAGGTCGTCTACCGGACTGCGGGCACCGCGGGGATCGCGATCAAGCTCGGCGGCGCGGTGCTGGACCACGACTATCTCCGCGTCACATGGCGCGCAGCATCGCGGCTGCTGGCGCCGGTGACGATACGAAAGGCGGCGCTGCTGATGCAGCCGGCTGCCGCGGCCAGCGTGTCGATCGCCGCGTCGCTGCCGCCGCTCGGCGACGCCCACGCGGTCGAATTCGAATGGCCGTCGGCGAGCGTGATCGATACCCTCGGAATCATCACGACCGGCAACGACGTGCTCGTGCCCGTTCGCGTCTTTGGTCGCGACGACCGTGAACAGCCTTGGACGCTGATCGGCTCCGGGACCGCCGCGCGCGCGACCGCCGAGGCAACCCCGTCCCGCGGTATCGCGCTGAACGCGCGCGCGTATCGCACGGTCCGGATCGAGGCAGACCAGCGATCGACCGGCTTCACCTCACCACCCGCTGTTCGGCTTGGATTTTCCTCCCGAGCAATCCTGTTCCTCGCCGCGGGCAAACCACCCTATATCCTGACAAGCGGTCGAGCGAACGCGCCCGACGTCTACCTGCCGGCCGGAGCCCTGATGAGCCAGGCGTCGGGCGGTCCCGTACCCTCGGCCACCACCGCCGCTGTGGAATTCGTGCTGCGGCTTGCACCGGTGCACGATGCGACCGCCGTACGGCGCCAGACCTTCCTGTGGGGTCTTCTACTAGCCGCCACTGCCCTGCTGGCCGCAATGGCATGGGTTCTCTGGAAACGCAGTGTCGCTGCGCAACCAGGGAGCAGCAATTCGTAGATGCGCCATTCGCGGACCGGCGCGCGCGTGCCGGGTCCAGACATCCCCTGGCACGCCGTCCTCTTCGTTGCCGTATTTGCCCCGACGCGCGCGGGCTTGACATATATACAGTTCGAATATTAGTAAGACGTATCCTGCATATATGGGTGATGCATGAGCGAACGGGAATTTCTCCAGGCCTATGATCCCGCGGCGTACGAACGGCCGTCGGTCGCGGTCGACCTCGTTCTGATGAGCGTGATCGACGGGGTGCCTGCCGCGTTGCTGATGCAGCGCGAGGATCATCCATATCTTGGCCGATGGGCGCTGCCGGGCGGCTTCGTCGCGATCGACGAGAGCCTCGACGAGGCCGCGCACCGGCTGCTCGCGAGCAAGGCACGGATGCAGGATGCGTATATCGAACAGCTCTATACGTTCGGCGCGGTCGCTCGCGATCCCCGCACCCGGATCATCAGCGTCGCCTATTTCGCGCTGCTGCCACAAGCGGACTTCGCCGCAGCGCTGAAGGCCGCGCCGGACTTGGCGTTGGCGGACCTCGTGGTACCGTGGAGCGGCGAGGCCGGCGGGCCGGTGGTGGCACGCTCGGCCGATGGCGAGACGCTGCCGCTGGCGTTCGATCATGCCGACATGCTCGGGCTGGCGATGCTGCGGCTGCGCGGCAAGCTCGATTATTCAGGCGTGGCGTTCGCGCTGCTGCCCGAGCGCTTCACGTTGCGCGCGCTCCAGGACGTGCACGAGGCCATCCTCGGCACGAAGCTCAACAAGCCGGCCTTTCGTCGTCGCATGCTCGACCGCGGCTGGCTCGAACCGACCGGCGAGCGCGAGAGCGGCGCCTCGTTCCGCCCCGCCGAACTCTATCGCCACCGCACCGGCGGCTGACCGGACAGCAGAAGGAGAACGATCATGGCATCGATCAAGAACATCGGCTTCATCGCACAGTTGCGCAGCGACGCCAGCAATCACATCATCCGCTATCGCAGCGGCAAGGTCCGACAGAGCGGGCGCGGGCTGGTCTTCTGGTTCCGCCCCGAAACCGCCAGCATCGCCGAGCTGCCGATGGACGACCGCGAGATGGCGCTGTTCGTGAAAGGCCGCAGCCAGGATTTCCAGACGGTCGCGATCCAGGGCACGCTGACCTGGCACGTCGTCGATCCAGAGCTGCTCGCCGCCCGCGTCGACTTCAGCCTCGGCCTGGTCACCGGCGCCTACAAGAGCGAGCCGATCCAGCGCATCGAAACGCGGCTTGCCGGCCTCGTCAATCAGGCTGCGCTGCAATATCTGGCACTGGCGCCGGTCCGCGCGCTGCTCGATGGCGGGCCGGAGCCGCTGCGCCACCAGCTCGAGACGATCCTGGCGGGCGATCCCGCGCTCGCCGAGATCGGCATCGCGGTGACGACGATCCGCCTTACCAATCTCGCACCGTCGAGCGAACTGGAGCGCGCGCTCCAGACGCCGACCTTCGAAGGGTTGCAGCAAAAGGCCGACCAGGCGACCTTCGAGCGGCGCGCACTGGCCGTGGAGAAGGAGCGCGCAATCGCCGAGAACGAGCTTGCCAACAAGACCGAACTCGCCCGCCGCGAGATGCTGTTGATCACGCAGGAAGCGGAGAATGCCCGTAACCGCGCCACCGGTCTTGCAGAGGCGCAGCAGATCGAAGCCGCCGCCGAGGCGGAGCGGATCCGCACCGTCGAGAGCGCCAAGGCCGAGACCGAGCAGGCGCGGATGACGATCTATCGCGACCTGCCGCCGTCGGTGATGCTGGGCCTCGCCGCGCGCGAGCTGGCGGGCAAGCTCGATACGATCGAGCATCTCAACATCACGCCCGACCTGCTGGCCACCGTGCTCGGCGAGTTCCGTCGCGACGTAGCCACGCTGCCGCGAGGCTGATCGGATGTCGAGCAATGCCCCCCGCGCGGTATTCGTCACGCGCGAAACCGATTACGAGCTGCTGCTCGCGCGCCACGCCACGCGCGGGCAGGCGAAGTTCTTTCTGGAAACGCGCGGGCAGGACATCGCGGTGCTGGAGGATCGCCACCGCCAGCTGCATGCCACGCTCCATGCCGGACGTGCGGCGGTACCGGGCGATTGGCGGCAGGCCGAGGTCAAGCGCGCCGACCTCGACCGGTTCCTGTTCGGGCCCGAGGACGTGATCGTCGTCGTCGGCCAGGATGGGCTCGTCGCCAACGTCGCCAAATATCTCGACGGCCAGCCGGTGCTGGGGCTCAACCCCGCGCCCGACCTGTACGACGGCGTGCTGGTGCGCGTGCCGCTTGCCCGCCTCGCCGGGCTGCTGCCGGCGAGCGTCGCGGGCGCGGCGCCAGCCGAGCGGCGGACGATGGTCGAGGCACGGCTCGACAGCGGCGAACGCCTGCTCGCGCTCAACGAGGTGTTCGTCGGCCATCACAGTCACCAGTCCGCGCGCTATCGCATCGCCTGCGACGATCGTGCCGAGGACCATTCGTCGAGCGGGCTGATCGTTGCGTCGGGGACGGGCGCGACTGGCTGGGCGCGGTCGATCATGGAGGCAACGCACGACGCGCTACCGCTCGATCCGCAGGAGCGCGCGGTCGCGTTCTTCGTGCGCGAGCCATTTCCCAGCATCGCCACGGGCACAAGCCTGCGCGCCGGCAAGCTCGCGGCCGCGCCGCTAGCGGTAACGTCGCGGATGAACGATGGCGGCGTGATCTTCGCCGACGGCATCGAACAGGATTTCCTCGCCTTCGACTGGGGCCGCAACGTCACGCTCGGCCCCGCCGCGCAGACGCTGAACCTCGTTACCGGCTGACAGACGGATACATAGCGGTAGTTGATAGGGTCCGCCTCGAGTTGTTCCGCCGGAACGCCGAAAGCACATCTTCGTAGGTCATCGATCCAGCTGAGCTTGGCTTTGTAAGCTACCGGCAAAGATCACCGACTAGCGTTTGTCTCGTTATTCGGTCGATGCTGGTCGAACTCGTCAACGCCATAGCAACACGCATTTCGGCTTCGATAAGCTTCAACAGGTGGTCGACGCCGCCTTCCCCGGCTGCGGCCAACGCGTAAACCCACGCTCGCCCGAGCAACACGCCGTGTGCGCCAAGCGCAAGCATCCGAACAACGTCCAGCCCGGATCTAACGCCGCCATCGGCCAATACCGTCAACCGGTCGCGCACCGCGTCAGCGATCGGTGGCAGTGCACGAGCTGTGGAAGGAACGCCGTCGAGCTGCCTCCCGCCGTGATTTGAGACAACGATCCCGTCCGCGCCGAGGTCGGCTGCAGCGCGTGCGTCCTCGACGTCCAATATTCCCTTGATGATCAACGGGCCGTCCCAGATATCCCGAATGAATTCAAGGTCCTTCCAGGAAACCGTCGGGTCGAAGTTATTACGCATCCAGGCGAAGAAATCTTCCAATCCGGTATTCTTGCCAAGAACGGGCGCGACGTTACCGAGCTGATGTGGCCGTCCTCTTATTCCGACGTCATAGGCCCAGGCAGGTCGCAGCAGCGACTGCACCGCGCGTCGGGCGCCGCCCATGAAACCCGACGCTCCTGCCAATCCGGAGCGATAGTCACGATAGCGAGAGCCTGGGACAGGCATGTCCACCGTGAACACCAGCGCGGAACATTGGGCTGCTTTCGCCTGAGCCAACAAATCACGCATGAAGCCACGATCGCGGATCATGTAAAGCTGGAACCAGAAGGGTTGCGACGTGGCAGCGGCAACCTCGTCTATCGGGCAGGCCGAAACCGTCGAAAGGCAGAATGGTACGCCTGCGGTCTGCGCAGCACGCGCCGCCTGGACCTCGCCGCGGCGCGCGTTCATTCCTGCCAACCCGATTGGCGCCAATGCGATTGGCAGATTTTGGCTGCGCCCGAACAGCGTCGTCGACAGGTCCAGCGTCGAGACGTCGGTCAGCACGCGCTGTCGCAACGCAATGTCTTCCAGATCAGCGACGTTCCGCCGCAACGTGACTTCTGCGTAGCTCCCGCCGTCGATGTACTCGAACAGAAAGTGCGGCAGGCGGCGTCGCGCAAGTTCGCGATAATCGATCGCGGAAGCTGCCTTCATGACCGAGCCTTTTGACATTCATGCGTTGAGGAATACGGTGCGGACCGAAAAACGCCCCGGATGATACGCGGCCGGATCATTGCAGGTTCACGAATGCGCCGCCATCCACCAGCAACGCCGCGCCGGTGACGTACCGGGCCAGGTCGGACGCAAGGAACACGATCGGACCTGCGATATCGTCGGGTTCACCAAGCCTCCCGAGCGGGATCCGCTGCGCCATGCGCGCGCGCTTCTCCGGATCGGCCAGATCATCCTTGTTGATGTCTGTGAGGATCGTCCCCGGCAATACCGAATTACACCGAATACCGTGACGACCGAGGGCGATTGCCGTCGACTGCATCAGCGAATGCACGCCAGCCTTGGTCGGCGTGTAATGGGTCTGATACTCACCTCCGACGAGCGCGGAGATGGATGACACGGCGACGATCGCACCCCCCTGCCCCTGACGCACCATCTGGTTGGCCGCAGCCTGCACCATGAAATACGCGCCGTGTAGATTGACGCGCATCGTTCGTTCGAACGTCTCCACGGGCATGTCGAGAAACGCATGGAACGGGCAGATGCCGGCATTGTTGACGAACACATCGACCCGTCCCAACGCTTCGGAAGCCCGGGTTACAAAGTCGCTCGCGGTCGCCGGGTCGGCGACGTCGCCCGCCACCGCGATGGCCTTGCGCCCCAACGCGGTAATCGCCGCCACGCACGATGCCGCCTCGTCCTCGCTGCCAAGGAAATTGATCGCAACGTCAGCACCGTGTCGTGCGGCGGCAATCGCGGTCGCCCGTCCGATCCCAGCCGATGCCCCGGTCACGAGTACGGTCTTTCCTACTAGCAGCATCTCTCTCTCCCTATTTCTTCGGTAGCGAGGCGGTCCAGCCAAGGTCGCGGCTTACGGCGTCGGCTGCATCGGATACCGTTTTCGACAGTTCGCCCATTCGGTCGTCGCTCATGTACTGCGCGGCACTCGAGACGCTGATCGCCCCGACGATAACGCCCTTCGCGTCGCGAACCGGCGCCGCAACGCAGCGGATCTGGTCCTCATTCTCTTCGAGATCGAAAGCGCGGCCGGCTTCCACGTAGCTTCGCATCCGGCTCTCCCAAACCGTCCAGTCGGCAGGGTGCGATCCTTCAGCCTGGTCGGCATCGAAACGCGCTCGCCAGTATTTAGGGGGATGATCGAGCATCAACGCCTTGCCGAGTCCGGTCGACGTCAGCGGCTGTCGATCACCCACCCGGCTGGAGATCGTTATCCGGCGCCGCCCCGGCATCTTGTCGAGATACAATGCGCGGTCGCCCTCGAGGATACCAAGATGGACGGTATCCTCGGTCGAGGCGGACAGAGCCTCCAAATGAAGTCGAGCAACCTGAATGATGTCAGCCTGGACATGGGCCAACGCGCCGAGTTCGAGCAGCTTCGGGCCAAGCCGATACCCGGCCCGCGGGGTGAAGGCGAGATAGCCGCGCTCCACCAGCGCACTCGCCAAGCGATGCGTCGTGCTCTTGGTCAGCGCCAGACGATCAGCCAGCTCAGGGAGCCCGAGCACTTCCTGTGCAATCGCCTCGATCACGTCGAGACCGCGCATCAGGGTCTGGCTGCCAGCCCCAACGGTGGTTTCCTTGTCCATACTCGTGAGCGGTTCAGTTGACGCCATGATTTTCATTCCCTAGGATACTATTCCATAATATGGCAATAGGTGCTGCGGTTCTTATAGGGAACAACGCAGAATAAGGGCAGGATGAACCGTGGCGCTACCAAAGATCAAATACGTGCGAGCCTTCACTGCGACCGGTGGCGGCGCCGACTACCACGATCAGACCGGTGCGCACTGGATCGACGATCATATTGCAACGCCGATGAGCCGGTATCCCGAATACCGGGAGTCACGACGCAGCTTCGGGATCAACGTGCTCGGCACGTTGGTCGTGGAAATCGAAGCTGACGACGGCACGATCGGATTTGCGGTCACGACCGGCGGGGAGCCCGCCTGCTACATCGTCGAGAAACATCTCGCGCGCTTTCTGGAAGGTCGTAATCCTGCCGACTACGAGAAGATTTGGGACCAGATGTACTTCTCGACGCAGTATTACGGACGCAAGGGACTGGTCGTAAACGCGATCTCCGGCGTCGATCTGGCCCTATGGGACCTGTTAGGTAAATTGCGGGGCGAGCCGGTGCATCAGCTGCTCGGCGGTCCCATCCGCGACGAGCTGCAGTTCTACGCGACCGGCGCTCGCCCGGACGTCGCGAAGGAACTGGGCTTCATCGGCGGCAAGATGCCGCTGCACCACGGCCCGGCCGAGGGGCTGGAAGGATTGCACAAGAACGTCGCGATGCTCGCCGACATGCGGGCGAAGGTCGGCGACGACTTCTGGCTGATGTACGATTGCTGGATGGCGCTCGACGTCGATTATGCCACGCGCCTGGCGATCGCGTGCCACGAGCACGGCCTGAAATGGATTGAGGAAGCAATCAGCCCAGACGACTATTGGGGCTATGCCGAATTGAAGCGCAACGTACCCAAGGGCATGCTGGTTACCACCGGCGAACATGAGGCGACGCGCTGGGGCTTCCGCATGCTGCTCGAGATGGACTGTTGCGACATCATTCAGCCCGATGTCGGCTGGTGCGGCGGCGTGACCGAGCTCCTCAAGATCAGCGCACTTGCCGATGCCAAGGGCAAGATGGTCGTGCCGCATGGCTCGTCAGTCTACAGCTACCACTTCGTCATCACGCGCCACAATTCGCCGTTCGCCGAGTTCCTGATGATGCATCCGGGCCCGACCGAGGTGGTGCCGATGTTCGCGCCGCAGCTGCTCGGCGAGCCCGTCCCCGTGAACGGCCGGATCAAGGCCAGCCAGCTCGACAAGCCTGGGTTCGGTGTCGAGCTCAACCGCGACGTTCCCCTCAACCGTCCCTACACACACTGAGGTTCTTCCCATGAAATTCTGTCGTTACGGCGCCAAGGGCGACGAGAAGCCGGGTCTGGTCGACGATGACGGCCAGATCCGCGATCTATCGGGGCATGTTGCCGACATCTCGATCGCCGCACTTGCTCAATTGAGCGCCGTCGACGTCGCGTCGCTGCCGCTCGTCGAAGGCACGCCTCGCTACGGCGTGCCGATCGCCGGGATCGGCAAGATCGTCGCAATCGGTCTCAACTACCGGGACCATGCGATTGAATCGAACCTGCCGATCCCGACCGAACCGATGATGTTCATGAAGCCGCTGTCCAGCCTGACCGGCCCGAACGACGCCGTGATGCTGCCCAAGGCGGCAACGCATGGCGACTGGGAGGTCGAGCTCGGGGTGATCATCGGCAAGACTTGCCGCTATGTCGACCGGGCCGATGCACTTGACCATGTTGCCGGCTATGTCCTTGCGAACGACGTATCGGAACGCTTCAACCAGAAGCAGCGCGGCACGCAGTGGTCGAAGGGCAAGGGACATGACACGTTCTGTCCGGTCGGCCCGTGGCTGGTCACCCCCGACGAAGTCGGCAGTCCGCAGGATCTCGACATGGCTCTCGACGTCAATGGCGTGCGGATGCAGACGGGCAACACCAGGACGATGATCTTCCCGGTCGACGAACTGATCGCCTATGTCAGCGAGTATGTAACGCTCGAACCCGGCGACCTGCTCATCACCGGGACGCCTCCCGGGGTCGGCGAGGGCAAGAAGCCGGAAGCGATCTATCTGAAGCCCGGCGACACGATGCACCTGACGATCGCCAAGCTCGGCGAGCAGACGCAGGATGTGGTCGCCTGGCAGCATCCCCGTACAGGCGCCGCGGCGTGACCGTCTTTGCGGGTCGGTTCGCGGGGCGGACCGCGATCGTCACGGGCGGTGCCTCGGGGCTGGGCAAGGCCGTCGCGGCACGCATCATCGCGGAAGGCGGGACGGTCGCGCTGTGGGACCTGAATGCGGAGGCTCTGTCGGCGGTACGCGACGAAATCCAGGCGACGCATGTCGAGGCCGTGGACGTGGCCGACCTCGTTGCGGTCGAGGAGGCCGCACGCGCGACGCACGCGGCACTCGGCAAAGTCGACATTCTCGTCTGTTCGGCGGGCATCACGGGCGCGACCGCTCCGGTACACGAGTTTCCCATCGACAGCTGGCTTCAGGTCGTGGGCGTCAATCTCAATGGCCTGTTCTACTGCAACCGGACGATCGTGCCGATGATGCTCACGAACGGCTACGGGCGGATCGTCAATCTGTCGTCGGTCGCGGGCAAGGAAGGCAACCCCAACGCCAGCGCCTATTCGGCGACCAAGGCGGCGGTGATCGGCCTGACCAAGTCTCTTGGCAAGGAACTGGCGGGCAAGGGCGTGATTGCGAACGCGCTGACGCCCGCCACGTTCGAAAGCCCGATCCTTGCCCAGCTTCCGCAAAGTCAGGTTGACTACATGCGGTCGAAAATTCCGATGGGTCGCCTTGGCGAGATCGAGGAATCCGCTGCGATGGTGTGCTTCATGGCCAGCGAGGAATGCAGTTTCACGACCGCATCGACGTTCGATACGTCCGGAGGCCGCACGACCTTCTGAACGGTACCATTCCAAGGACGGCGCGGCCGTCCGAGCAAACGTATCGCGACCCGGCATACCGGGCGTTCCGGGAGAGGATACACCATGCACAACATTCCCTTCGTCGATGCCCATATCCATTTCTGGGATCTGGCACGGCTTCGTTACCCCTGGCTGACACCGCCCTTTGCGGACGACGGCCCGAACGGCTCGGTCGAGGCGATCGCGCAGACTTACCTGCCGGCTGATTATCGCCGCGACGCCGCCCGGTGGAACGTCGCTGGCGTCGTTCACGTCGAGGCAGGAGCCGACCCCGCACATGCCGCCGCGGAAACCACTTGGCTCGAGCAGCTCGACGACGGCCCTGCCGGTATCGTCGCCTATGCGGCACTGAACGATCCCGAGTTGGAACCGCTGCTCGAAACCCATCGCGCGCACGGCCGGGTCCGCGGCGTGCGCCATATCGTCAACTGGCACGCGAACCCGCAGCTCAGCTACACCGATCGCGAGATGACCGACAACCCGGCGTGGCAGCACGGGTTCGCCCTGCTCGCGAAATATGGTTTGTCGTTCGACCTTCAGGCGTATCCCGCACAGTTCGCCGGGCTGGCGCGTACCTTGGCGAGATCGCCCGACACGCAAGTCGTGATCAATCATCTGGGCATGCCCGTCATAAGCGATCCGGACGGACGCGCAGTTTGGGCAAACGGCTTGCGTCAGCTCGCCGAACTTCCAAACGTCGCGATCAAGATTTCCGGGTTCGGGTTCGTACAGCGACCCTGGACGACCGACGAGGCGCGTCCCTGGATCCTGGAGGCGCTCGACCTGTTCGGCACGGACCGCGCCTGCGTGGCCAGCGACTTTCCGACCGACGGGTTGTTCGGCAGTTTCGACGCGACCCTGGGCGCCTATGCGGCAATCCTCGCGGCGTTTCCGGCGGACGAACGTCGCGCGCTGTGGGGCGGCAACGCCAATCGCATCTATCGCCTCGGACTCGAACTCAAGGATCGCGACAATGGGTAATCCACTCGTCGGCGTCGCCTATCACTGGCTTGGCGGACTGGCATCCGCGAGCTTCTACGTTCCGTACCGCGGCGTGCGCCGTTGGTCGTGGGAGATCTTCTGGCTCACTGGCGGACTGTTCTCATGGTTGTTCGCGCCCTGGCTGTTCGCAAGCGTGATGACCAACGACCTCCTCGGCGTCATCGCCGCGACGCCGCCCATGACAATCTTCTGGTGCGTCGCGTTCGGCGTGCTGTGGGGGTTCGGCGGACTGACCTACGGCCTCACGATGCGCTACCTCGGGCTGTCGCTCGGCATGGCGGTCGTGCTGGGACTGTCGACGGTCTTCGGCACACTCATTCCGCCGATCTTCGCAGGTGATCTCAGCGCGAAGCTGTTCGATACGGTATCCGGAAACGTAATCCTCGTCGGTCTGTTCGTGACGCTTGCGGGCATCATCGTCGTCGCGCTTGCCGGGGCGTGGAAGGATGCGTCGCTGCCCGCCGAACAGAAGGCCGCGACGATCGCGGAGTTCGCCTTCCGCAAGGGCGTGGCGGTCGCCATCTTCTCGGGCATCATGTCGAGTTGCTTCGCCTTCGGGCTGGCGGCGGGTGAGCCCGTAAAGGCGCTGTCCGCTGCGGCCGGCACGGGGCCATTGTGGACGGGCCTGCCCACGCTGTGCCTCGTCATGTTCGGCGGCCTGCTGACCAACGCGGTATGGTGCACTATCCTGATCGTCCGCAATCGTTCGGCGGGCCAATGGGTCGGCCGCTTCGGTGCAGCGCCGGACGATGCAACTGCCACCATCGACGGCGCTCGACCTCCGTTGCTAGCCAACTTCCTGCTCTGTGCGCTGGGCGGGACTCTTTGGTACTTTCAGTTCTTCTTCTACACGATGGGCGAAAGCCAGATGGGGCGCTTCGGCTTCTCGTCATGGACGCTTCACATGGCCTCGATCATCATTTTCGGCACTTTGTGGGGCTTTGCCCTGCGTGAGTGGCGCGACGCGGCCACTCGAATTCGTGCCACCGTCTGGGCGGGCGTCGCCCTGCTCGTCCTCGCCACCGTCATCATCGGCTACGGCAACAGCCTCGCGTCCTGAAGGAACGAACCATGCGCCTGCGCTCCTCTCTTCCCGTGTTCCTGCTGCTCGCAGGGACGATATTGACCGGCACGGCGAGCGCGCAGGACGTGGCGTCGCCCACGCCCGTCGCCCTGCCCGCTTCACCTGCTTCTGCGGGCGACACGCTGCGGCAGGGCTTTCTTGCCCCTCCGGAGTCGGCGCGCCCTCGTGTCTGGTGGCATTGGCTGAGCGGCAACGTGTCGCGCGACGGGATCACGAAGGATCTCGAATGGATGAAGCGCATCGGCGTCGCCGGGGCCATGATGTTCGACGGAGACATGGGCGCGCCCAAGATCGTGCCCGAGCGTGTGACGGTGCTGAGCCCACAATGGTTCGGCAATCTGCAGTTCGCAGCGTCGGAGGCCGACCGACTGGGCCTGGAGTTCGCGATGGCTGCCGCGCCGGGGTGGAGCGAGACCGGTGGTCCCTGGGTCAAACCCGAATGGGGCATGAAGAAGTTCGTTTGGAGCGAGACGCGGATTGCCGGCGGCCGGCGCCCCGGCAAGCTTGTCCCGCTTCCCGCCAATGCCGGACCGTTCCAGGCGATGGCAAAGCATGATTTCACGGGCAAGCCGCAGACGGGCGGGCCGGTACTGGCGCGTGACGTCGCGGTCCTCGCCTTCCGCACGCCAGGGGGCGACGTGTCGCTTGGCTCGCTTGCGCCCAGCATAACCACGAATGCTTCTGCGATCGAAACCTCGAAGCTGGTCGATGGTGATACCGAGCACGGCATCACCCTTCCCTCGCCCACGCCCGGCGCGCCGACCTGGGTGCGCTATGACTTTGCGGTGCCGGCGACGATCCGCGCGCTCACCTATGTCGGCTCGGTCGGTGGACGCTTTGCAGATGGGCCGCAAGGTCGGGTCGAGGCGAGCGACGACGGCACGACATGGCGTTCGATCCGCACCTTGGTCGGGCAGGCGCACAACCCCGCGCCGCAGCGTACCTTCGCGTTCCCTGCGACGACCGCCCGGCATTTCCGCGTCGTATTCGACCGTGCCGAAGTGTCGCGCAATCCCTGGCCGCAGGCTCCCGGCATCACGCTTGCCGAACTCGCGCTCGTGCCAGGCGCACGTGTCGATCTCTTCGAGGATCGGGCTGGTTTCGGTGTGATCGCGGATGCCGATGCAGTGCGGACGCCCGACGTCGCGTCATCGGCAGCGATCCGATCGGCCGACATCCTCGATTTGACCGACCGACTGCGCCCAGACGGCACACTCGACTGGACGGCACCCGCCGGTAACTGGACGATATTGAGGGCCGGCTGGTCGCTGACTGGCGAGGTCAACCATCCTGCCACGCCAGAGGGCACCGGGCTGGAAGTCGACAAGCTGAACGCCACTCATGTCCGAGCCCACCTCGACGCGTACATGGCGCCCGTCATCAAGACCTTGGGACCACTCGTCGGCGACCGTGGCCTCCGGTATCTGCTGACCGACAGTTGGGAAGCCGGTCAGGAGAACTGGACCGAGCCGATGCCGGACGAGTTCATGCGTCGTCGCGGCTATGCTCTGACTCGGATGCTACCGGTGCTGGCCGGTCATGTCGTCGACAGCGCGGAACGCAGCGATGCCTTCCTATGGGATTTCCGTCGCACGCTGGCGGATCTTGTCGCCGAGAACCACTATGGAACGATCACGCGCTTCGCCAAGGAGCACAAGCTGGGGTATTACGGCGAAGCGACGGGGGCCGCCTGGCCGACGGTAGCCGACGGTATGCTCGCGAAGAGCCAGACCGACATTCCGATGGGCGAGTTCTGGGCCATGCCATTCGGGGGTAAACCCGCGGCATTCCAGGGCGTCGTTGGCGACGAGTTCCCAGCCGACATCATCGAGACCCGATCGACGGCCCATGTCTATGGCAAGCCGTTGGTCGCTGCGGAAGCGCTGACCTCGTCGCTGCCGCAATGGACGTCGACACCGTGGTCGTTGAAGTGGGTGGTCGACAAATACATGGCGATGGGTGTGAACCGCCTGGTCCTGCACACATCGCCGCATCAGCCCGACGACATTCACAAGCCTGGCTTGACCCTGGGGCCGTTCGGTCAGGTCTTCACGCGTCATGAAACCTGGGGGGAATTGGCCAAGCCCTGGATCGATTACCTCTCGCGCAGCTCGTACATGCTGCAACAAGGAACGCCGGTGGCCGACGTGCTCTACTTCTACGGCGAAGGCGCGCCATCGGGGGTGCCGTATCGCGACGCGAGCGGCGCGCTCGATCTGCCGGGGCACGGGTTCGACTATGTGAACGCCGATGCCTTGCTGCGGCTGGCAACGGTGGATCAGGGCCAGGTCGCGTTTCCCGGCGGTGCACGCTACCGCCTGCTCGTGCTTCCCGAGGCACTCGATCGGATGACGCTGCCGATGATCACGAAGCTGCGCGATATGGTCGCGGCGGGTGCGGTGCTGGTCGGCCCCAAGCCGACGGGCTCGCCGAGCCTCGGCTCCAGCGACGATGCCATTCGCACGATCGCCGACGATCTCTGGGGCCAGACCGATGGCGGATCGCTGACCGTCAATGCATACGGCAAGGGGCGTGTCTATTGGCGACGCGATGTGCCGGCTGTGCTTGCCGCGGAACGGGTCGCACGCGACTTCGACTATGCGGCGGCCGATCCGACGATGGACCTGCGCTTTGCGCATCGTCGTCTTGGCGATGGCGAACTCTATTTCGTGACAAACCAGAGTGACAGGGCTGCCACCGTACCGACGTGGTTCCGCACGGCCGGCCATGCGCCCGAGCTATGGCACGCAGATACGGGCAAGTCGGAACGCGTCAGCTATGCCGTCGAGGGCGAACGGACGCGAATCCCGCTGACGCTCGGTGCGTATGAGTCGGTATTCGTCCTGTTCCGCACGCCGGCCGACGCCGTGGGCCTGACCTTGCCTCCCCCGCAAATGCGCACCGTCGGTACGTTGGCGAGGGACTGGAGCGTGCAATTCCCGACAGGCGCCCCGATCACCACCGGCGTTGGATCATGGACCGCCAACGCCAATCCGGAAATCCGCTACTTTTCGGGCGTCGCTACCTATAGCCAATCCTTCACCGCTTCAGGCGGATGGTTCGCCAAGGGCGAGCGCCTGTATCTCGACCTGGGCCATATCGGCGATGTCGCGGAGGTCCGGATCAACGGCATCCTTTCGGGAACAGCGTGGGCGCCGCCCTATCGCCTCGATGTGACCGACCAGCTGCGACGAGGTCAGAACAGGCTGGAGATCAAGGTCGCAAACACCTGGCAGAACCGTTTCGTCGGCGATCTGCAGCCAGGCGCGACCCAGCATGCCTGGACCAATGCCGCATCGGGCGGCGGTTTCGCCATGCTCGGCAAGGGGTTGTCCGCCTCGACTGCACTGACCCCGTCCGGACTGCTCGATCCAGTCCGTATCATCGCGGTCCGGGATGAAGCAGCGCGATGACCGCCTCCAAGTGGACCCGGCGCAATGTGATCGCGGGCGGCTCCGCAATGGCCGTGACCGCCTCGATCACGGCGCCGATCAACGCTGCGATCGCCGATGCGCCACGCCGATCGTTCCCCAGGGGCTTCATCTGGGGCACGGCGACCGCCGCGCATCAGGTCGAGGGGAACAACACGAACAGCGACTGGTGGCTGCTCGAGACCGTCGCCGGCACGATCATCAAGGAGCCATCCGGGGCCGCGTGCGATCATTATCATCGCTACCCACAGGACATCGCGACGATCGCGAAATTGGGTTTGGGCAGCTATCGCTTCTCGATCGAATGGGCGCGCATCGAGCCGACCGCCGGGCACTACGACATCCGCCAACTCGATCACTATCGCGACATGCTACGGGTTTGCCGCAGCCACGGCCTGCACACGGTGGTCACGTTGCATCACTTCACCTCGCCTGCGTGGCTGGCCGCGCGCGGTGGGTTCGAGGACCCGGCGACCGTGGGCGCGTTCACCGCCTATGCCGAGGCGGTGGTACGACACTGCGGGGACCTGATCGACACGCTCTGTACGTTCAACGAAGCCAATCTCAGCTTCTCGGACTTCATCCCGGCAACGGCGCTGGCGCCGATGCTGGACGCAGCGAAGCAGGCGAGCGGTTCCCCAGCCTACCGCTCCTATCTTTTCGATGACAGCGCACGGTCGAAGCCGATCGTGCGTGCGTGCCACGTGGCCGCACGCCGAGCGATAAAGGCGATCCGGCCAAACCTGCCCGTCGGCCTGACACTCGCCATGTCCGATATCCAGGACGCGCCTGGCGCACCGGGAGCGGGCATTGCCGAGCGATCGAAACGCTATGACGTATGGCTGGAACTCGCGCGAGGTGACGATTTCGTGGGAGTGCAGAACTATACCCGCGAGCGCTTCGATACGAAGGGCTCAATCCCGCCGCCTGCGGGAACTGTGCGCACCCAACTCGACCAGGAATACTATCCAGCCGGGCTGGCTGGGGCGGTGCGCTACGCCGCAAGCGTCGCACGGACGCCGATACTCGTCACCGAAAACGGCATCGGCACACAGGACGATGCATTGCGAGCCCGCTACATCGCCGAGGCGCTGTCTGGCCTGCAAGAGTGCGTCGCCGCGGGCATCGACGTGCGGGGATATTGGCACTGGTCGGCGATGGACAATTTCGAATGGCTTTTCGGCTACGGTCCCAAGTTCGGACTGATTGCCGTCGATCGCGTCAGCCAGGTGCGGACGGTGAAACCGAGCGCTGCCGTGTTTTCAGCAATCGCGCGAGCCAACGCCCTGCCCGCCTGACGCGCTTCCTTAAACGAGGCATACGCGCCGCGCTCACTCGACGATGCCGGCTCCCGCTTTGAACAGCGGAGAGGCGGAATCGTCGGATCGCGCAGGGTTCTGCTGCGCCACCGACGCCATCGAGGACGGCAGTTCGAACGGCAGCCTGCCCCGCGCCCTCGCTTTGCCGGTGACGACGTCCAACACCGCTGCATCGCTGGCGCCGAACACCGTCAGCATAGCCGCAGCGCGGTCGCGGATGTTGGTCAGGATCGCAGGACGGTCCATGTCTACCGCAACGATCGTAGGGACCACTGCTGTCGCCCTCAAGATGGCGACATAGCCGGGATCATCAGCATGGAAATCGAGCCTGCCCTCGTTCTGCCGGCTTCCGAAGAAGGCATGGGGATGGAGCTTCTCGGACGGCGTGCCCACTCGGACCAGCGCGAGCTCGGCCTTCGCCGGATCATCGACGACGACGAGCCCGGCTGCCCGTGCGGTCGCCGCATCCACGCCGTACAACCAGACCCTGCGCCCCGATCGAACCGGGATGAGCGCATTCCTGTTCTGCAGCAATACCTGTGCCGCTCTTTGAGCCGCTTCGGCCGTGGCGAGATCGGTGGCATTGCCGACCGTGGTCGCTGCCGCTGACGCGTCAACATAGGGATTGTCGAAAAGCCCTTGTTCGAATTTCAGCATCAGTATTCGCCGGACGGACGCGTCGAGACGTGCTGGCGTCACCTTGCCAGCGGCCACCGCGGCAATGAGTGGCGCGGGATCATCGACCCCACCGAACTGATCCATTCCAGCGTCCACTGCCTTGGCGAAGCGATCAACCTTGGTCATCGCCTCGACACCCCATGGCATTGCAATCGCGGCAGGCGTCTGCGGTCGCTCGCGCGTCGGTGCCGAACATGCGGTTGGGCAGTCGTTGGTGATCCCCCAGTCCGACAGGATCAGCCCGTTGAATCTCTTGTTGCCGCGCAGCAGTCCCGTGAGCAGTTGTCGGTTGAAACCTGCTCCGACCTGTTCCAGCGGCCGGCCGTTCAGGGTGACCCCGGCGATGATCGGATAGGTCGGCATGACGCCCGCGACGTGCGCGGCGAACGCGCCGTCGAACGCCGCGACGTGGCGGGCGAAACTGGCGTCATCGTGCCGGACGATGCGGCCATAGTAATTATGCGCGTCGAAACCCTGCGGCTCCGCACCATAGCCGACCCAGTGCTTCACCACCGTCGCGACACCGTCCCTCGCGACACCCGCACTGCCGTGTTGGAAGCCTTGAATATAGGCGCCCACGAGCGCGGAGACCTTGACCGGATCGGACCCGAAGGTCGCTGTGCCGCGCGGCCAGCGCGGTTCACTGGCGAGGTCGGCCTGCGGCGACAGAGCCATGTGTATGCCGACCGCGCGATATTCACGCCGCGCGACGTCGCCGAACTGCCGCACCACGCCGGGATCGCCGAGCGCGGCAAGGCCGAGCGTCTCGGGCCAGAGCGTAAACCCGCCCCCGCGGGTGCTGGCGCCCAATACGGCCTGGAAATGGTTGCGTGGATCGGTGCTTATGGTGAGCGGTATGCCGAGCCGCGACTGCTCGGCGAGCCTCTGCAACCTGTTGTTCTGGTCGGCGAGGTCGGCAGGTGCCATCGACAGACGCGTGATCAGGCTGGTGACGCCGTTGTCGACGATGATCGCTCGTGCTTTCGCCAGGTCGTAGCCACCGTTCGAATGCCCGACCGCGTCCCCGATACCAGGTGCGGTGCCGTGCATCATCGTGCCTGCCTTCTCGGCCAGCGTCATACGCGCAAGCAGATCCTCGACCCGCCGCTCGGCCGGTAGCTTGGTGTCCTCATAGGGGTCGAGCCGGCCGTTGTGGTTGAGGTCACGATACTCGCTCGGGGCAGTTCGGGCAGCAACACCCGCCGCGATCGCCAGCGCAGACGCGCCGCACAGGATGAGCAACGGCCGTGTCGAGCAGATGAAGGGCATATCGAACCTCGAACGAAAAAATGAGCTATTGAGTCCAGCGCCGATCCTTGACGCCGGCGGTGCCGGTCAGCGCGATGTCAGAGACGCTATGCCCGACCGATATCGGCATGTCCGGCGCCGTTGCGCTTCTCGGTCGGGCTCGTCTTCAGGATCGTAGAGCCGAAAGTGCCGTGCACCATCGCGATTTTCTCACCGAGCGTCATCTGCTGCACGATGGCATTCGCGCGGGCGTCGGCATCCGATGCGACAGCCCCGTCACGATACGTCGTGTTGGTTTGAGCGATCGCCGGCGCTGTGCCTCCGAGTACCAGCCCCAGGCCCGCCGTTCCGATAAGCAACGGTTTGGCAAAGCGGATCATACGGGTCTCCGGAGAGGCAAAATGTGTAGCGCAATCCGCGCCGACGCAAAAAAGGGTGGCGACACCGTCGCCACCCAAGGGGAGAGCTTTAGAACTTTCCGCGCAGCCCGACCGAAACGACCCGGCCGAGCGCCGATGCGTTCGCTGGATCGAACCCGTAGGCAGACGTGCTGGCGTCGTAGAAAAACGGTGGGTCCTTGTCGAAGAGGTTGGTGACATCGACCGTGATCTGCGGGTCCTCGACGATGTTGCCCAGCGGCAGTTTCAGACCAAGATGAAGATCGACCGTCGTATTGGCCTTTACCCGGCTATTATCGACGACGTTGCGGTACTTGTTGATGTAGTTGACGAAGATTGCGCCATCGACGGGGCCGTTTGCATAGGCGACCCGTCCGCGAGCCTTGAAGTTGATCGCATAGCCGGTCCGCAAGCGGCTCGTGACGACGTCGCTACCGTTGATCTGCTGATCGAAACCCCAAAGCCACGTACCCGAAGCGCCGACGTTGAAGTCTCCGGCCGACGTGCTGCGCGCATATCCGACGTCAAAGTCGAGCCCGTCGATCTTCTGGCGCGCGAAGTTCTGGCGACGTAGATCGTAGATCGCGGTCGGCAGCGCGGCGACGTCCGGATAGGACAGACCGTCATGCCTGATACCGTTGGTCGCAGCCAAGACCTGCGCAACGCTCGGCGCGTAGGTGCGATAGGGATCGAACAGCGGATTGTTGGGCTCGCTGACCGGATTGAAGCCCGGGAAGGTGATCACGTTCTTATAGTCGATGTTGAAATAGGTCGCCGTGAGCTTGAAGCCAGGCAGGAATGCCGGCTTGAAATCGGCACCCAACGACCACGTCGTCGCAGTCTCGGGCTCGAGCTTGTTCCCGCCCGCCAGAATGATCGAGTACGCGCCGGGCGCGGTCGAACCGGTGAAGTCCGCGAAGCGGATAACGCGGGTGTCGATAGCCGTGCCCGCATCGGCAAGGCTCGGCGCGTGGAAAGATGTGCCGTAGCTGCCATGCAGCACCAGGCCGCGCACGGGCGTCCAATTCACGCCGATCTTGGGGTTCGTCGTTCCGCCGACGTCATCGTAATGATCGTAGCGCGCCGAGAGCGAGACATCGAGCGCCTGGAACGCGGTCGTCGCGTTCGCCTCGCCGAAGATCGGTACGAACAATTCGCCATAAGCCGAATAGCTCTTTCGCTTGCCGAGCGCCTCGGTCTGGATCGCGCCACCATCGGGGCCGGTATCGGTATTCGCGTAGAAGCGCTCCTCACGAAGGCTGCCACCGACCGCCGCCTTCACTGCGCCGCCTGGGAGCGAGAAAAGCGATCCATCGACCTTCGCGATCGCTTCCTTCACCTCCTGCTGGCCGAAATAGCGCGTGCGGTAGTTGCCCACCCGCTGCACCAGCGCCGGGTCGTTGGCGGCACCGACACCGTAGGGATTGTAAGTGCCCGCGGTCACAAGACTGGTGAGCAACGCCTGATCGATACCGCGCTGCGTGATGTCGTCGCGTTCACGTCCGTAGTTCAGATCGATCGCGCCGCGCCAACCGCCACCGAGATCGGCGCCGATGCCTGCGGTCGTCGACCATGTCTCTGTGGAGATGCGGTTCTTGACAGTCGCGCCCAGATCGTTCGACGGGTTGTACGTCACTTGCTGAGGGCCGGCAGGTACGCCGGAAGCGACAACGGCATTATAGAATGGGCCGCCCGTCACCGTCAGGTTCAAACCGCCGCTTGCTACGTTACCGCCGGAGATCGCCTGGCGCGAGCGCAGTTCACGTGCAGAGTAGAGCGTACGTGCATGTACTTCGATCCCGCTGCCCAGTTCTTGCCGGATCGACACAAGGCCTTGATGACGATGCTGCGCGGGATACAGGTCGTTCGCTTTGTTGATGTCGCACTGGTTCGGCACACCGGCGCGAGCGCCTGTCGCAGACAGACCGTAGACCACGCCATTGACGGTAACGTTTGCCGGGCTGCACAGCGTCGACAAGGTCTTCATGCCGAAATAATCGCGCTCGGTGCCGTTGACCGACGTGTTCTGCGAATATTCGTAGTCGGCGAGGATCGAGCCCGTATCCCACTTCTTGCCCGCAAGAATGCTGCCATTATAGGTGCGGTAGCCGTCTCCGAACCCTACCCGTCCTGCCGTCTCCACGCCGTCTACATTCTTGCGCAGGATGAAGTTGACGACGCCCGCCACAGCATCCGAACCGTAGATCGACGAAGCGCCATCCGCCACGACCTCGACACGCTCGATCGCGGATGGCGGGATGGCACTGGGGTCGGGCGCGGTCTGGTTGATGCCGGCACCCGGCAGTCGCAGTCCGTCGACGAGAACGAGCGTCAGCCCACCGCCACCGTTGCCCACGCCGACGCCGTGAATGGCAGGCTGATCGACGAAATTGGCGGAGTTTTGGCCGTTGTTTGCGCCGCTTCCCCCAAAGCTGCCCAGCTGGGGGACCGTACGGAGTAGTTCGGTCGTCGTGCTGGCACCGGTCGCGACAATGTCGGCACGGGTAACGCTGACGAGCGAAGAACCGGTGGGCGCGACACCGCGAATGCTAGACCCGGTGACAATGATGTCGGCAGCCTCTTCGGCAGGCATGGAAGCCTCCTGGGGACCGACTTGCTGCGCATCAGCGGCGGAAGCCGATGGTGCCGCGTCGACCGACGGTCCACTGACCGGGACATCCTGCTGAGTCTGCGCAAACGCCGGCACGGCAATTGCCATACCGCTAGTCGCCAGGAGCGTAGCCATCAGTTTCCGCGTATTCATGTACATCCCCTCGTCTTCGGAACACGCGCAGATCCCTGCGTCGCGGAAGTATTATTTTTTTCAGTAATGAAACTGGAAGTGCTCAAACCATTCGGCGAGCCAACTTGTCTAGGTAATGCATCTCATACAGCATCGCTCCCCGATGTTTGGCTAAACGCGATTTAGCACGACAGTCTTTGCTATCTGAGCTTGGCCTAACCTGAGCCTTCAAACTGCGCAAGCGTTATTTTCATCACCTGCATCATCATCCCGCATTGTGAGATAAAGGTGGTAATAACGTCGGTTTGGCGAAACTTTGCCTGGGGCTTCGTTCGCTGCTTTTTCCGGGAAGCAGCGCTTAGAGGCGAGTTGATGTCGAAACCTGTCTTGGGTTTGAGGGATCAAGGAATTCGGCTGCCGAATGAGTTGAACCGATGGTGTGAGCCGCTTGATCGGCCCCATACCCGGACATTCGCGCGCCCTCCCCGCCTGCCAACTCCAGACACTCATTCATGTCTGCGCTGATCGCTATCCAGATCCGAATATTCGGCCATGCAGGCGACCGGACTTGTCAACGCACGCGCATGCCGTTGAGGAGCAGGTCTACCAGATGAGCAATGCGCGGCCTTGGAGCGCTGTCTTTTTCGACCGCGATCGCTATCGCGCTCACCACACAGATGATGTCGTCGAAGCTGGCGTCGCCACGAACGATACCAGCCTCCTGAGCGCGTTGAAGCAGTCGCTGCCCTTCCGCGGTGATCGCGTTACAGCCGGGCGTCCCGTGTTGGATGACAGTCCCTAACGAAGCAGCAAGGCTTTGATAGACGCTCGTGTTCATCGCGAGATCCTCAAGGAACTGGCGCATCGCGCCTCCGGGATCACCATCCCCATCTCGCGCACGGCTCGTCTCCGCGACCGACGTAAACCGCTCGTCGCTGGTGGCCGCCAAGAGCGCTTCTCGCGTGGGGAAGCGGCGATAGAGTGTGCCGATGCCAACCTTCGCTCGCTTGGCCACCTCCTCGAGCGATACGCCTGCCCCTCGCTCTAGAAACGCTTCCTCTGCCGCGACGAGGATGCGTTGGCGGTTTCTTTCCGCGTCGGCACGTAAGCCAGCCTCAACCAAGATTATTCCTTCTTTGCCTTGCCAAGTGGAGGATGCCTCCATATCGGAAGTGGAGCAATCCTCCACTTGCTTGAAAGTTCGATGTCATGACGAAGCGGTTCGAACACAAGGTCGTGGTAATCACCGGCGGTAGTGACGGCATCGGGTTGGCATCCGCGCAGCGCTTCGCGCAAGAGGGTGCTCACGTGTACATTACCGCGCGGCGACAGACGTTGCTGGATCAGGCGGTTATCCAGATCGGTCACGGTGCGATCGGCGTACGAGGCGACGTCACGAACCTCGCCGACCTTACGACGCTCTACGAGACTGTCGAGCGTGACCACGGCAAGGTCGATATCGTGTTCGCCAATGCCGGGATGCACCAGCCACTTCCGCTCGAATCGATCGAAGAAAGCGATTTTGATTCGACGTTCGACCTCAACGTGAAGGGTCTGCTGTTCACCGTGCAGAAGGCACTGCCGCTGATGACGCAAGGGGGCGTGATCGTCCTCAATGGTTCGATCGCTGGATCCAAGGCGTATCCGGGCCAGTCACTCTACAATGCCAGCAAGGCGGCGGTTCGCTCCTTTGCACGCAGCTGGACCATCGATCTAAAGGAACGCGGCATCCGCGTGAACGTCGTTTCGCCGGGGGGCACCGAAACGCGTCTTATCCGGGACTATTTCGACGCGACACCGGGCGCTGAAGAAGAGGTAATCAAGGGGGTTCCACTGGGGCGCCTGGGGCGCCTCGAAGATGTCGCGAGTGCCGTCCTGTTCCTGGCGTCGAGAGAAAGCGGCTTCGTCGCGGGTCATGAGCTCTTCGTGGATGGCGGGGTCGCCGCGGTCTGACCGGGAATTATCGTGCTGAACGGACGTGCGTTTTTTAGGAATGCGATTGCCCACCCGGACGTCCGGGTGTCGGCGCTTTTTGCAAGTCTCGCCCTTCTCGAAAAGGATCGAATTTTGGGAATGTCCGGGCTAGGAAGAAGGCGGGCGACCACTTTACGAAGTCAGTCTCGCCAACCTTCTCTAGAATAGTCGAGCAGTTTGCGAACGACCGTTGCCGGCACCAAAACGGTTCTTCCATTAAGTCTCGCCCGGACCGGCGCAGGGGTATCCTGCCAGTCTGGATACTCTAGGAGAAGGGGGCTACGATTCCTTTCGCCTTCTACAAAGACGACGATCCGAGCCTCAAATCTCGCTGAGCTTGCATCAGCTTCTGGCAAATTCGGATCACAAATGCCGGCCATCGCCACGCGCCAGAATTGTCGAACCATCGAGGCGCTACCTCCATGATCAATGATTTCATCAGGCGATGGAAAGACGCGGCGTTGAATGGTGATTGGGAATACGCGGACCTGGATTTGATCTCGGGGGGAGCCAGATGCACATATCGTAGATGACGCCCTATCAATGGAAGGCCCTGATCCGCTGGACCCCGCAACGAGGGTCGTAGCAGCGAATACGGTAATCCAGCTTCCGAACATTGCCTGCCACTCCAATCCTTTCCTACGGCTGTACACTAAGAGCGATTGTCAGCAATTGGCCGCTTGCTACCGATCCGTTTTCCCGAAAAGGAAGGTTAAACGGGAAAGCGGAGATTGATGTTGTTGCCACGACCGCTGAACGGGCCACTTTCCCGAAATCTGTTCCCGATCTAACTTTCCCGAAATTGTCTACCGGACATGGGAAAAAGGGAAACGCCCTTGGCGGCTAGAATGGCGGGATTCAGGACCGTACATATACGGCTGAACGACCGACATTGGGCGAACGGGCCCCTGCCCACGGCTGCCGGCCAGACCCACATTCGGTCGTTTGTTCAGGTCCGCTGCGGGGGTACGATCGAAGGTCAACGGAGGTCAGCGACAGTCCTCCCCCAAGCTCAGGTGCCAGCCAACATATCGCGCACAATCTCGTCGACCTTTCCGTCCCGTTCGGCGAAGCGGAAGGGCTTCACTTCGTCAACGACGATCTCGTCCGCGGACGGGTGCGCGATGAGTTGCGCCATCACGTCGTCGGCAAATTTCGCGAGCGGAACGCTGAATGGGGAGTCCTTCAGTCCTTCCAGCAGGTCGGTCGCCACTTGCGGGGGGATGATCTCGATCACCTGCGGCACATTTCGCAGACGGGCGCGCAACGACACTGTGTAGGAATGCAGCGCCGCCTTACTGGCCGAATAGGTCGGGGCACCGGGATATGGTACGAAACCGGTGCCCGAGGACACCATGACGATGGCCGCTGCCGGACGATCCTTCAGATGCTCGACGAGCGCGTCGACCATCCGGATCGGCCCCAGAAGATTGGTTTCGATCATCCTTTCGGTGCGCGAAAGGTCGCGGGCGATCGTGGGATCCTCCACCCCTGAAATCCCGGCGCAATTGACTAGCACATTGAGGTCCGGATGCTCTGCGATCAGTCGCCGGGCGACGGTGGCGATCGCGTCGGGATCGGTGATGTCCAACTCGTAGAACGCCATGCTGGGTCGACCTTCGATCGTTTCCTGCAACGCGCTGCACCGACGACCCGCGACGATGACTGTGTTGCCCAGATCGTGCCAACGATGCGCCAGAGCCTGACCGATGCCGGAGCTTCCTCCGGTGATGAAAATGGTGTTCCCTACGGTGTTCATGCTGCCTCCATGCGTGTCAGGCTGCAGATAGAGTGGTGCCGTACGTTCGACGCACCCGATCCTGCCCGATCTTTGCCTATTTCTGGCAAACCGTTGATCGATGGCGTTCGGCCTGACATGTGTGAGCCATGGATCAAGTTATCGCCGAGCTGGCGGCCACGGTCGCGCGCAAAAGCGAGGAAGGCCTCACGGCCACCCCCATGCCGAATGTCGGGCTGTACAAGGTCAGCCGGTGCATCGACCTGCTGCCGGAAACCTATCGTCCGGTTGTCAGCCTGATATTGCAGGGCGAAAAGCAGCTGTCGATCGGGGATGAGATACTGACCTATCGCGCTGGGCACACCTTTACCGCGGCTCTTGATCTCCCGGTGCTGGGAAAAATCACAGAGGCGAGTGCAAATCGACCCTATCTCGCGATCAGTCTCGCCATCGAAACCGAGATCGTCTCCAGTCTTACTATCAACATGCCTGATCCTATACACCGAGCTGAGCGGAAAGGGTTCGCCGTCGATCGTGCTGACCGCGATCTGCTTGATGCCTGGAGCCGGATGCTACAGCTGATCGACCGGTCCGAGGAGGTTGGGATCATGGCTCCGCTGCTGGAGCGAGAAATCCTGTATCGCCTCTTGCGTGGCCCGCAAGGTGCGGTCCTGCGGCAGATCACGACCGCCGACCCCGGAACATCGCAGATCAGAAAGGCGCTTGCCCTGATTGCAGAACACTACTCCTTGTCTCTCAGGGTGGAGGACATAGCGCGGACGGTCAGCATGAGCTGCTCCGCCTTTCATCGGGGGTTCAAGGCCGCGACCGGCATGGCTCCACTCCAATATCAAAAGACGCTTCGACTCTACGAAGCAAGACGGTTGCTCCTGAACGAACCGACGAGTGCGAGCTCGGCCGCCTTCTCGGTCGGTTACCAGAGCGTGTCTCAATTCAGCCGGGAGTACCGGCGAATGTTCGGCACACCGCCGATGCAGGACATTCGAACGCGCCGGTTGGATTGATCGGCAATCCTAGCTTCCCTGTATGCGCGCGAACGGCCTGGCTGATTGCGCAGTCTCGCCTGCTCTACCGCGTTACGGCGCTGAGCTTGTCGAGCCGGCGTCGGCCTACCAGCAGCCCGCCCTCCAGCCTGGCGCAGAGCGCGGCGTAGTAATCGGCGAGAAAACCGTCATCGTCGTTATCATCGGCGATGCCCGCCTTACGCCGGATCGCCGCGGCGACGGTGATACGGGCGAGGTCGTCGCCGCCACGGATCACGTCTTCGAGCGCCTGCAATTCGTAGATGCCGTACAGCGCCAACGCCGTATCGGAGAAGACGCGGCGAGGTCGATCGGTGGCCGGCGTCAGATCGGGAGCGAGTGTTCGGACGGCGGTCTGCACCACCCAGGTTCCCGCGACCAAATCGCCGATGCGCAACCGGTCGCGGTTGAACAGCGGGAAGAACAGGAAGATGCCGGTCCACAGCAAGGCGAAGATGGTCAGGAACGCATCAGCGGTTCCCGCCGCCGCCTGCGCGCCGAGGAAGGAGAGCGGCAGGAACACCTCGATCTCGCGCATCGCGTTGCGCGCCAGCACCGCGCCTGCGGTCAGCCTCGCACCATCGCGCGCGACGACGCGCAGTTTCATCAGCCGCTTGCCCGGCGTCGCGCCGCGACCGCCCATCTCGAACAGCACGAACCAACCGTTGCGCAACACGAATGCACCGATCAGCCAGAGAATCTTGGCGATGTCAGCCCGAGTGGCCTGATCGAGCGCGAACAGCGCAGCGGTCACCGCGACCAGCGCGATCAGCATGAGCACTAAGTCGATCAGAAACGCCGCAGCGCGCGTGCCCGCCCCGCCCAGTTCGAGCTGCAGGTCGACACCCTCGGGCGTGACGAAGCTGCGGCGCCGGGCAACGGGCGCCCTAGTCCGGCGAGCGGTACGCATGACGCCTCCCGATGCCATAATAATAGAGCAGCCACGCCGCGAGCATCGCCGCGCCGATGATTACGCGCGTCACGTCGCCGGTCACGACCTGACGACCGACGCCCTCGAGGATCGCCGCGACTGCGAGCATCAGCACGACGCCCGCCGTGGCAACCGCGGCGGTGCGACCGGCGGCGACCACCGCTTCCATCCGTTCCTGCCTGCCGGGAAAGGCGATGGCGGTGCCGATCCGCATCCCGGCCGCACCGGCGATCATGACCGCGAACAATTCGGTCGTGCCGTGGATCGCCAGCCAGGCCAGGAAGTTCGGGCCCAGCCCCTTGCCGGCGAACACCGCGATCATCGCGCCCAGCATCAGCCCGTTGTAGAAGATCAGCAGAGCGGTCGGCACGACGAAGGCGAACCCGAGTGCGAAGGCGAAGATCGCGATCTGTGCGTTATGGCCGAACAGGAAGCTCGCGAAGACGCCCAGCCCGTCGTCTTTGCTATGGTACAGCGTCGCACGCAGCGATTCCACCGACGCACCGGGATCGCGGCCGCCCGCCAGTCCCTGGGGTACGATCCCTGAATACCAGGACGGATCGGCACGGACGAGCATATAGGCCGCGACTGCGCCCGCGAGCGTCAGGAACGCCATGACCAGCGTCTCGCGCCACAGGGAGGCAACCGCACTCGGCCACCCCTTGGTGAAGAACCGCGCCAGGTCTCTCCACGCCGAATCCGAGACACCGTAGAGCTGGAAGTAGGCGCGTGCGCACAATTGCTCGAGATATGCGATCAGCGCCCGATCGAGCGACGTCTCACGCGCGACCGACAAGGACGACAGCGTGGACCGGTATAGCAGCGGCAGGGCCAGCAGATCGTCGTCGGACAGCACACGGACCGAGCGCTTCTCGATCCGCGTGAGGAGGTACTCCAACCGATTCCAGTCCACCTCATGCGCGGCGCGGAAGCGGCTGGCGTTGAGCAGCGGCGCTGCGATATCGACGAACGCGCTCACAACAGGCTCCTACGCTTGAGGTCGATATAGCCTTCGACCAACCGCTCGGCGACTTGGTCGTACGGGCTCTCGATGACGTGGACGCCCAGCCGGCGCAGCCGCAGCAGCACCAGCCGCCGATCGCGGAGCAATGCCGCCGCCGTCACCGCGCGGGTCACGTCGGCGGCCCGTTCGGGCGCACGGTCGACGATCGTCTCCAGTTCGTCGTCGCGCAGGACGACGATCAGCACGAGATGGGTCTTGCGCAGGCGTGCGACCGCCTGGACCATGAAGTCGGCGGAAATCGGATCGGTGAATTCGGTGAACAGCACGATCATCGATCGCCGCGTCAGCCGCGCAGCCAGAGTGGTCAGTGCAAAGGTGTAGTTGGTCTCGTCGCCACTATAGTCGATGCCGGCGGCGAGGTGCTGAAGCTCGGTAAAGGCGCTCGCCCCGCCGATGAAGCCGCCGGCTATGCGCGGACGGGAATCGAACGCATGGAGCGCGACCCGATCACCCAGCTTCAGGGCAAGCCACCCGGTCAGCAGCGCCGCCGATACCGCGCGATCGACACGCGGGATGCCGCCGACCGGTTCCGACATCTGCCGGCCGGAGTCGACCGCGAAGACGATCTGGCTGTTGCGTTCGGTCCGGTATTCCTTGGCATAGAGCTTCATATGCCGAGCGGACTGTTTCCAGTCGATCGCGCGCCGGTCCACGCCCGATCGGAACTCGACCAGCGCGTCGAAGTCGGTACCGTCGCCGCGGTCGCTTTGCGCCAACAGACCCTGCACCGCATGGCGCTGGAACATCTCCGCGCCCTGCCGACGCACCGCCTCGATATCGGGCAGGATCGGCAGTTTCCGGTCCCCGTCGATCCGCGCCTGACGCCACGTCAGACCAAGCGGTCCCGCCCAGCGCACCCAGATCGTACCGAGCCGCGCCGTTCCGCGCCGCAATGGCGTCAGCACGATCGTGCCGGTTCCCCGACCCGCCTCCAGCGCGACGTCCAGCGGCGCGGCATCGGCAAACGCCAGCAAGGGGTCGGGCGCCAGCGCCACCTGCACCGCGCTTACAGCTCGACGTGCATCGACCTCGATCGTGATCGGCACTGTCAGGGTAACACCGACCGCCGCCGACCGCGGCAGCACCAGCATGGCACTCGTCCCTGCACGGCCGAGCACCGCATCGGCGAACACGAGCGTGAGCACGGCGAGCGGCCAGCCTAGCCCCGCATACCAGGTCGCCGGAAACAGCATCGCAACCAGCAGCGTGACCGGCACGCCGATCGCCGCCGCCAGCACTGCCATGCGGGTCGGATAGATCAACGTGGCGCCTCGATCGTCTCGATGATCTGCGCGACGACGTCCTCGATCGCCCGCCCGCCGATCTCCGCCGCGGGCGACAGGATCAACCGGTGGCGCAGCAATGCGGGCGCCAGTGCCTTGACGTCGTCCGGAATAACGAAGTCGCGGCCGTCCAATGCCGCCCGTGCCCGCGCGGCCCCGGCCAGCATCGCACCCGCCCTTGGCGAAGCACCGCTTTCCAGGTCGGCCACGCCCCGCGTGCCGCGGACCAGTGCGACGATATAGTCGATGACCTCGTCCACCAGCCGCACATTCGCGACCGCCTTGACCGCCGCATCGATCGTCGCCGCGTCGGCGCGCGCCTCGACGCCCCAGTCCGCAGGCGACATCGCGGTCGACCGCGCGCCATGGTCCGCAACGATCCGGCGTTCCTCCTCCGCGGTCGGATAGGACACGGCCTGCTTGAACAGGAACCGGTCGAGCTGCGCCTCGGGCAGCGGATACACGCCTTGCTGTTCGATCGGGTTCTGCGTCGCGACGACGGTGAAGCGATTGCTCAGCGCCAGGCTCTCGCCGTCGATCGTGACGGTGCGCTCCTGCATCGCCTCGAGCAATGCCGCCTGCGTCTTGGGCGAGGTGCGGTTGATCTCGTCCGCCAGCAGCAATTCGGTGAAGATCGGGCCCCGCGTGAGCGTGAACGTCGACGTCTGGAAGTTGAACAAATTCGCGCCGATGATATCGCCCGGCATCAGGTCCGGCGTGAACTGGATACGACCGAAGTCCAGCCCGATCGCTTTTGCAAACGCGTGGGCGAGCAACGTCTTGGCCGTACCCGGCGGCCCTTCCAGCAGGATATGCCCGCCGGCGAACAGTGCGACCAGCAGCAGGTCGACGGTGGCGTCGTGGCCGATCACGGCCTTGCCGATCTCGGCGCGTATCGCCTGCCCGAGTGCCTGAACCTCTTCTACCGTCACTGTGTCTTCTCCTGTTGCCATCGGTACAGCGCCTGCGCTGCGGCTAGCATGTCGGCGCGATGCTCGGCGTTACCCGCGTCGGCAACCAGCGTGCTGAACCGCGTTGTCCCCCCGAGATTGTCGAGATAGCGATCGGCTTCGTCGTCCGTCAGTCCAACGGGAACGCCGAAGATCGTCCGCGCGCGCTCGCGGATCACCACGGCATAGCGCCCGCCCAGCATCCCTTCGCGCCCCGCCTTGCGGACGATCATCGCGCTGTTGTCGATCAACGCGGTCTTGCCGAACGCGATCGCCCGCGTGCGCGGTCGGGCCGCACCGAAGCGGACCAGCGCCTGCCATCCGACCAGCGCCAGCGCCGCGACGATCGCCAGCGTCATCGCGAGGAACGGCGGTTCGAAGGCGAGCTTCAACGGGCTGCGTGCCAGACCCAGCCCGTTCAGCGTCACGTCGAACGCGATGCCGCGCGCGCCGGTAGAATTGACGAAATCGAGCAGGTCCAGCGCCGCGCGGGCATGATCCAGCCGACGAATGCCGTGATTGTTGAGCAGGTCGGGGTCCGTAAGGACGTACGTACTGGTGCGACGGATTTGCCCCAACACGATCCGCCCCACATCGTCGGTGATCAGCGGTATCAGCGCCGCCGAGGTGACCGCCCGCAACGGCCGCGGCGCCGACACCGCGAGCGACGACGGTGCCCAGCGGACCGGGTGCAGCGGGCGCGCGCCGCTCGGTCGGCGGGTCACCTTCAGCACCGTCGCAGGGGCGAGGACGCCGGCGGGGTCGAACGCCGGCAGCAGTCCGCCGACGTCCACCCAGCCGCTCGTCTGGTCATCCGCGATCGTCGCCCATTTCGGCAGCACGATCAGCGTCGCCCGGCCGCGTCGCGCCGCCATGAACTTGCCCATGGCAACCGCGCCATGCTCCGGCGTCGCGATGACTAGGTCTTCGGTCTTCCAGCCATCCTCCGCCCGGAGCACCCGGGGGTGGCGCCCGGTCGCACGCGCCAGTTCGACGATACCGGCATATCCGGTCGCAGCGTTGGACAGGGCATGCGAACCGGCATTCCGCCCCGAGTTCAGATCGGGCGCATAGGCCCCCAACAGCAGCGAGCCAGCGAAACCGATCAGGCCGATGATCAGCAGCAGGGCCACCGTCAGGGGGGCGAATACCCGGTCCGCACTCCCCGTACGGCTGACTCCCACCTCGCTCACGCGTGCCACCGCTTGGGCAGTGCCAGGTCGGCATAAGCCGTGCGAGCCGTCTGCCAGTCCGCGTCCGTAACCAGGCGTCCGCCGAACACGCTGCGCTCGACCAGCACGGCGATGCTCGCGAACAACGGACGGACCGCCGCCGGCAACAGCGGCGCCGACGCGAGTTCGCGGCTAGTCAACGACGGTCGTCGCAGCGCCGGACGACGCTGAGCGATGTCGTCGATCGCATGGAACAGCAGATAGTGGATGGCCTCGGCATGACTGCCCTCCCCAGCGAGCCGGTCCGCCTCGCGCAACCATGCCCGGGCCGGCGCCGCATCGGGCATCCAATCGTCCTGATCGACGTCCGACGTCGGGCTGGCGGGCCGCCGTCGCGCGGGAAGACGCCATTCGCCCGACCGGATGCGCTCGACGACCATCCAGACCACTGCCGCCGCGATACCCACCAATAGGGTCCACAGCAGGATCCGCGCATAGGGCGCGTCGGGCATGAGGTTCGAAATCCACCGCAACAGCCGCCCGATCGGCCTGAACAGGTCGGCGAGCCAGCGTCCCAGCGTCTTCAGCCATTCCGGTGGCTCGGGTGGCACCGGCGGGCGGGTCAGAGTGAACTGGATCGACGGGTCGGCACGCAAGGCGGCATGGGCCGCAGCCAGCCGATCGGCCGCCGCCGCTGGATCATGTCCTGAAAACCCGATGGCACCCTCCCAGCGATCCGCCGCTGTTCCCGAACTGAGACTTAGCCGGATCGGCCACCGGTGCAATCCGCCATTCGTGCGACAGGATCGACTGGACAGCGGATAGTTCGCTTGCCACCATCATCAACAGGGACTTTGGGGGAAAGACAATGGCCGGCCACACTACCGTCGAGACGGGCGTCGCGACGAGCCGTGGAATTTCCGTGGGCAACGTCTTTGGGCGCAGCGCGAACGTCATCAAGGCCAATCCGCTTGCGACGCTCGGCACTAGCTTTGCCTTGATAGCGTTGCCGCAACTGCTGCTTGCCCAGATTGGCCTGGGCGCGGCGGTGTTCCAGAACGTCCGCGAAGGGCTGTATGCGCTGGCCGGACTCTACGGAATCATCGTCGGTTTGCTGTGGCTGATCGCCAGCGGGGCACTGGTTCAGGCGACGATCGCGCATGACCAGGGCAGACCCGCGAACCCGCGTGAGATGCTGCAGGTCGGGGTTGCGCGATGCCTGCCGCTATTGGCGGTCTACCTGCTGCTCCTGCTTGGCGTATGGGCAGGTACGATCTTCCTCGTCGTGCCGGGGATCATGCTCGCGGTGATGTGGTCGGTATCCCTGCCCGCGATCGTAGCGGAGCGTCCGGGCGTGTTCGGTGCCTTTGGTCGTAGCCGCGCCCTGACCAAGGGCGCGCGGTGGCACGTGTTCGGTATCCTGCTGCTGGCGTGCGTCATCTACCTGCTCGCCTCGGTGGTGATCGGTGTCGCGAGCGTGGCCGGCTATGGCTCCTTGGGCGCCCTCACGGGCAGCGGCCAGTTACGGATGCCGATGCCGGCGCAGCCTTCGTTTGTCGTCCAATTGCTGCAATCGATCGTCACTACCGTGATGCTGACCTGGTTCACGACGGTCGGCGCGTCGCTCTTCATCGAACTGCGTGACTGGAAGGAAGGCCCCGACGCCGACCGGCTTGCCGACATCTTCGCCTGAGCCAACGAGTATGCTGTGGCGCCTGTGAGCGAACGGACGACCCGATTGCGGACATTCCCTGCTGATACAGATTTCCCAATCTAGGCCGTTCATTCACCGGCATCGGCGCCAACCATAAATGGAAACGGCCGCTTTACCCTCTCCGATGTACGCTGCAGCGCTAACTCGACACGGTGGAGATGTGCGATGGGGCACTCGTCGTTAGATCCAGCTTTTCATGAACTCCGCCCCCGGAATGAGGGCCTTGTACGGGGCGCAAAGTGCGCCCTCAAACCTCTGCAAGTTTGGCCCATCCGATTTTGGCTTGACCAACACCGGCGCCTCCGGGACCGAGCGCTTTTCGACTTTGCGATCGATAGCAAGTTGCGCGGCTGCGCCGTTGTCAAGGTGCGCATCGGTGACATAGTCGCCGGCGACCGGATCAGGGATCGCGCCGTGGTAGTGCAGCAGAAGACCAAACGCCCGGTCCAGTCCGAATTATCGAGCCAACCCGCAAGACCCTGCTCGCTTGGCTTGAGCGTCGCGGCGGCACCTTGAACGACTTCGTTTTTCCAAGCCGTAACGACTATATGGGGCCCATGAGCACGAGGCAGTATGCCCGCCTCGTTCGCGAGTGGATCATCGGTATCGGCCTCCAGGCCGAGGATTGCGGCACTCACTCGCTTCGACGCACGAAGGCATCGACCATCTATAAGGCGACGGGAAACCTACGAGCGGTGCAGATCCTCCTCGGTCATGCGAAGATTGAGAGTACGGTGCGCTACCTTGGCGTTGATGTCGAAGACGCGTTGGAGCTATCAGAGCGGACGGAGGTCTGACGCAATCGACTCCGTTCTGGCCATTCGGACCGCTCCGCCTGCATTCCGTCTTCGAACGCTCGTTCATTCGGATTGAGAAGGATCGTCATCGAGCGTAGCGACTCCCATCAACGGATGCATGACGAAGGTCCAGCCGTCGCCGCCGACAATCATAAGGCGCAGCGATTGACGATCTGCCGTGCCCAGCAGCGATGCCGCTCCTGACGAAGCCGGCAATGTGACCGCCCTACCATCCTGAAGAATGCCGGTTGCCCAGCCACGCCGTCCACTGCGGATTTCGTTGGCAAGGCGCTCCAGCGCCGTCTCGAGCGCGGTGCGCGCACGTTTTCCTGTAGCCCATGCATAGCCCCCTGGCCGCAATTCCAGCGGTGCTACTAAGGGTTGGCTCGGGACCGGAGACGGCTGTGTGACGACACGGCGGGATTTTTCCTTCGGGTTATCAAGAGGACGCACACCCTCCATACTCATCATGCGCGCAAACTCATCCATCGCTGTTCCTTCAGTGGTAGCGCCCGGAGCGCATGAGTTTGATCACTGGTTCCTAACCTAATGGATAGCCGAGACACGGAAAACTGCGAATGAGATGCTGGCCGTCGAGCGCAGAAACAAGACCCACTCATCTTAGGCTGGCTCAGACAACAGCTTATGGAATGGCACGCCTCGAGGCTGGCCACAGGTGACCAAGCTATGGCAGAATTTGCTTTTTTCTAACCCGAACTAGCGGATTGCGAGCTGCGTCGCCAACCCGCGCGGAGTGATCGTCATAATGCCGTCCTCAATCGTCACGCGTCCCAAGCGCGCGATCTCGGTTTGTCCGAGCAGCGTATACGGAATGCCGGGCTGGCCGATGCGCATCGTCATACGCCCCAGGCTCTGGCCGCCGATCTCGACCGATGCGACGCGCGCTACGCCGACCCGGGTGTAGCCGCCGATACCGACCGCCACCTCCTCGCGCTGCACGGTACGGTCGGCACCGGTCTTGCGCGCGTCTTCCGCCGAGAGGATGCTGTAGGCCGCCCCGGTGTCGATGATGGCACGGATGGGTACGCCGTTGATCATCATCGACGCTACGAAGTGCCCGCCCCAGGGATCGCGATTGATGCGCAGGACGCGTGGCGTCGCGAGAGCGACCGGCTCGTCGAGGTCGGCGAGATCGACCTCGATGCGGGGTACGGTCGGTGGCGTGTACGCCACCACGGCGACAGTCGCGCGCTGCGGCTCGATGCACGTGACGATGGTCCGCGACAGCACGTGACCCTCGCCGTCCTCGTCCGTAGTCTCAGTAGTAGTAATCGCCGCCATGCCAGGCGTCCCCTCACCCCCGTGCCATAGGGCATCGACGACCCGAGTACGTCCATTGATCGTAGTAACGGTGCGCACGGTGTTTGCGGGAACGTCCTGCATCTGTCCCCCGATCTCGACGCGGACCTGGGCGGCTGCGGGTGTTGCGGCGAGCGCAGACGCAAGGGCGATCGCGATTGCCGGTGCATGGACGGTTGCTCTGGTAGCCATCGTCTCCCTCGTTTTTTCGTCTCGTTTTCTCGTCCAGGGACATTCGTCCCTGAGGATCAACGAGATTTTAACGTCCGTTCGTTTACATCCGGTTAGCGTGCGCGGCCGGGGCGCGATGCGTCTTGTGTATCTGCACAGGTTGATAAGGGGACCGCGCTCAGCGCCGTTCGCCCTGCAGCAGCATCCGGTCCGGCGAACCGAGTAAGTGTCGTTGATCCGGAATCGGCGACGAGGTGACCCATAAGCGGTCACTCAACGGCCAATTTCCTATTCCCAACTCCGGTTTGTGTGGACTTATCGTCACGGCAAACGAATGCCAGTCGTTGGCCACGATACGGCAAGCACGCTGGCTGTTCCAAGGTGTTTGAACGCCACCCGATTGACACGGTCGGTTTGGTGAATTGCGGGGCTTGGTCACCCGACGTCAGTGATTTTGGTTAGCCGGGTCGCCCGACGCCCGATCACAATCCAACTGCACCGCAACCTTCGCACCACCCAATTTGGAATCGGAGATCGTCAGCAAGCCGCCGTGAGCGCGCATGATCTGCTGAACGATCGCCAACCCCAGCCCGGATCCTGCAAGTCGGCGGTGCTGAGGATCGTCCCCCCGATGATAAGGCGCGAGGACTGCAGAGCGCTGATCCAGCGGTATTCCAGGACCATTGTCCTCCACAGCAAGGTGGACCGCTCGGTCGCTTCGCGTAACGGACAGGTGTATTCGGCCGCGGCCGTATTTGCGGGCATTGTCGAGAAGATTGGCGATCACGCGGCGCAACGCGTGGGCATCGCCGAGGCAGGGTGCATCATGCAGGTCCGTCGTTATTTCGGGGCCGGCATCGCGTATTTCCCGCTCGATCACCTCTGCGGCTGCCAGGTCGGCCAGGTCCACATGGTCACGAACGCTGCCGGTCGTGCCCCGCGCGAAGGCGAGCGCGTCGGCAAGCATGGCGTCCATGCCATCCAGATCAGCTTCAAGCTTCGAGCGCGCCGGGTCGTCGAGCACCACGACCCGCAGGCGCATGCGCGTTAAAAGCGTCCGAAGGTCGTGCGATATGGCCCCGATCATCAAGGATCGCTCTCCCAACAGGTCGATCACGCGTCGTTGCATGGCGGTCACGGCTTGTGCCGTACGACGGATGTCCGCAGCGCCAACTAGCGTCATGGCGGTCGTGACGGCGGTCCCGTCGAAACGTTCGGTCGCGCGTACGAGGTCCCGGAGCGGCCGCGTCTCGCGTGCCGTCAGCCACAAGGCCAGCAGCACGACGATAACCGCGAGAAACCCCATCCATAGGCTGGCCGGTAGGCCGAACAGGCGCGGTCGCTCTTGGTCGCCGGTCGCGTTGGTTGTCAGCACCAGCACGCTGCCGTCGGGCAGACGAGCGATTGCGCGCGCCAGAAAGCCTTCGATCGGGCTGCCTCTGCGAATAGGCCGGTAGCGTGGATCGGTGTAAGCCATCACCGGTGTGGTGGTTCTCATGAACCCCTTCAGTTTTGCGGTGAGCTTCGGCGCGCGCTGCAACTTGCCGGACGGCGGCGGGGTGGCCAGAATGACCGCAGAGAGATCCGAGCCGTTGGCCGCCCGCAGCAAAATTTGACGCGAGGGTGCATTCGGCCTGACCGCGAGGTCGATGAGCCCCGCCGTCTGCCGAACGCGGGGAAAGGTCGATGGACGCCGGGGCCGCAGTTCGTCGTGGACGAGAATGAGCGTCACGCTGGTGGCACCCAGGAGAAGCACGCTGCCGACGAGGATCAGCAGCAACCGTCCGAACAGGTCGAAACGCCCTCTCATTGCCACCTCGTCATCAACGGCGGGTCGAGGCGGCGAGAATGTAGCCGGCGTTGCGGACGGTGCGAATGAGTACCGCGACCTCGCTACCCGACTCCTCCAATCGACGGCGCAACCGGCTCACCTGCATATCGATCGTCCGGTCGAACATGTCGGCGGTACGGCCCCGGGTGGCATCCAGAAGCTGATCACGCGACAACACCCGTTGCGGCGCCCGTACGAAGCAGAGCAGCAGGTCATATTCGGACGCCGTCAACGCAACGTCACGTTCGTTCAGCATGACCCGCCGTGCATCCGGGTCGATCGTCAGATCGGCAACCGTCAGCACATCGCCGTCCACCTGAGCACCGCCACGCCGCAGGACAGCGTTGATCCGCGACAGCAAGACCCGGGGGTTGAACGGCTTGGATACATAATCGTCCGCACCGCCGTCG
This sequence comes from Sphingomonas sp. OK281, assembly GCF_900115295.1. GTDB lineage: Bacteria > Pseudomonadota > Alphaproteobacteria > Sphingomonadales > Sphingomonadaceae > Sphingomonas. Next base: position 1,339,161 of record NZ_FOVZ01000001.1, read on the forward strand.
AGTCCAGCAACGCGATCGCCGTCCTCATCCCGTGCGGTGAGCATGATCACCGGTGGACCATTGCCGGCGGACAGGCGTCGGCACACGGAAAGACCGTTCTCGCCGGGTAACATCCAGTCCAGCACCACCAGCGACACTTTGGTGTTCGCAAGCACGCTGTCGAGTGCCACGGCATCGGTTGCGGTCTCCACGACAAAGCCCTGTGCGGCGAGGTAGGCCGCGAGCAGTTCACGGATGTCGGCATCGTCCTCGCAGACGGCAACGATCGGACGATCGGGCATGTCTGACTGAAGACCAGTGACCGCCCGAAGGCAAGCCACGTGACAAAATGTTACATAAGTCGTTGATTTGTCATGCCTCGGATACAGACGCGCTTCAAAACGCTGCATCGACTTCGGAGACGAGTGACCATGCCGGCAAGCGACATTCGAGCGGAACGGTACTGGAAAGGGGCGATGATAAGACCATCCCAGACGCCCCAAGATCCGTGCGCCCGATACGACCGACGTGACTGCGCTTGAGATGTACCGCGTCGACGAGCTTCAACAAGGAAAGAGCGAATGATGAGAGCACGCGTTATGGCCATCGCATCGGTGACCGCGATCCTCGCGGTGCAAGCGGCAACCGGGCAATCGGGGGCCGATGTGACTGCGTTCGCTGGCCATTGGCAAGTGGCAGGCGTCGCGGTTGGCGACGGGGGGGTGCAAGCGCTTGCCGACAACGATCCGAGTTTCATGGGCAAGCGCCTGACATTTTCCCGTGCGCGGCTTGCCTGGGATCGGCCGCAGGCGACGCACGATGCCTGCTCGAACCCACAGTTCATGCGGGTCGACAAACCAGCGCCGGCAGAACTGCGCGCGCAACTTCGCAAGCTCGGCATGCCACGGCCGACGACCTTCGCAATCAAATGCCGATCCGGCAATTGGGGCCCCGCTGACAACCCCGTGGTCTTCCGCGGTGCCGGCGGGGTGCTAGCCTTGCCCTGGTATGATGGTGGCATGCTCAAGCTGGTGCGCCGGTAAGGCATGTGCGCGCTTGTTACCGGCTGGAGGGTCGAGGATCCCACCACCCACGATCCTCGACGATCATCGCAATCGGAGGTGTTAGCGTGAAAAAGCATTCTTCCCACAAGGTCGTTTCTGCGCTGGTCGTGATCCTGACAACGTCCGGCGCTTCGGCACAGAGCGATGTCGAGCGGATTTTGCCGTCGGCTGCGGACCCGCGCATCCAGCGGTTCAACGACCCGAACGTGGTCCTGAACGGAGGCCCGGCTACGCGAGATGCGCCGTTGGTCGTGTTTCTACCGGGCACAAACGGTGGGCAATACGCGCCGATGCTGCTGATGAGGACGATTGCAGGCCAAGGGTACCGCGTCCTCTATCTGCCGTACAACAACACGCCCGCTGTGGCGCAGGTCTGTCCCCCGCGCCCCCCGCAATGTTCCGCGCGGTTCCGAACCGCACGTGTGTTCGGTGGGACGGGACCGGTTTCGAATCCGCCCGCCGAAAGCATCGTGTCGCGTCTGACCGCCGTGATACGCTATCTAGATCGCAGGCATCCCGAACTCGGATGGGCGGGGTATCTGGCCCCGGGCGGAAGACCATTATGGCCGAGGATCGTGGTATCCGGACTGTCGCAGGGCGCCGGCATGGCGGCGTTCATCGCCAAGAGGTTTCCCGTGAACCGCGTCGTGTTGTTCTCGAGCCCGTGGGATGAGTTTGGCCCCCGGCGACAACCCGCGCCGTGGTTGTTCGAACGATCGGCAACGCCGCCGGGGCGCTGGTGGGCCGAACGCCACGCGCGTGAAAATACCACCGAACTCCTCGCGCACGCCTATACCGCGCTCCGTATCCCTCGAGATCACCAGCTTGTGTTCGATGGCGCTCTGCCCCCGGCCGCGCAGGGCAATAATCCCTATCACGCGTCTACCGTCTACTCGCCTGCCTATGCTTCCCAGTGGCGAGCGATGTTTGGCGAAGCCAGCGCACGTCAGGGGCAGCCGTGATTGTGAAAGGACGGCACGCGTTTTAACTTGTAGACGCCAAATGAACCGCCGCTTGCCGTCAGAGTACCGCCATCACGAAATCGCGAGATTATGGTAACGACGTTGTGATACCGGCCGTTTCGACTGAACCGAACAAGGCGCCAGCCGTGCCCTTAAGGTATAGGAAAGTTCACGGACAAAGATTCATGAGCCGATATTCGCAGATGCTTTCTCCCTTCCCAACACCTGCCAATCGTTAATCTAACGCGCCGAAGTAGGAGAGAGATCGCCGGAGCGGGCTCCTCGCTGCGCCGGCAGAACGGGATGACGACCCGCCGGGATTGGTGTCCGACCCAACTTCAGCGTGAATTCCTGAGCATCTTCCGTTCCAGCTGCGCCGAATGGACTTCGGGAAAAGCAATGGATGGGAGCCGTTTCGATACGCCTGACAGGCTTGGCGCGGTTAGATACCCCGCCATATCCGCGAGACGATCGAGGGGAACCAGCTGCGCCTGCGCCGTAAGCGCGGTACCGACATGACGATCTTCTCGTCGCGCGCCTCGGCAATGGCGCCGCATGTCGGGAGCGAGGCGGTCGCACACATCTGGGCCCGGCGCTCGAACGACCTGATCAAGCGGGTCATCGCCTGTACCCCGAGACCTTCGCTGGCGTATGCCAGTTGCCGATCCCTTGGCATCTCGATCGCGCATCGATCAATGAGATCGCGCGTTCCATCTGTGTTAGCAGAAGAATGCCCACGCCGAATAGCGCAACCAAGATAATACCGAACAATTTTGCTAGAAGGCCCTGCCGATAACTGAGGTATAGATTGCGCAAAACGTACAATAATCCTCCATACTCATTGCACCAGTTCACTGTACCAAATCCAACGCACATTTTATACGCCACATTCAATCAGACGGCATCAACGAGGACTTAGATCGGTCATTCGCCGCAGCCGTTGGCGCGTCGCTCTTCTGCCTTTCGTTAACATCGATGCGATATTATATATGATGCTCATTACCGAGCGCGAGTTACGAATGGCAAGACGAGCGCAATTGTGACAATACCGGAGATAAGCATAAGCATCGTCGCGATCCAATGATCGTTGAATAATTCCGCCAACCAATTTTCCGTGACGATCGCAGCGACGAGAGATGCGGAAACGAAAACTGCAGTCACTGTTCGCTGGCGGTGACCGCGCCGCGACGATCGCGTTGTTCTCACGCCGATCGGCCCGCGCTTCACTGTAGCATCTGCTTGAAGCCGCCAAGGCCGCGCCGATACTGCATCGGCGCGGCGACCGCCGTAAGCTGGTCGCCCGCAGTGACCACGGCCTGCGCGAACGGTGCGTGACGACGACCGAGATGCTCGCTGCCCGGCAGGCTCACGCGATCATCGTCGATGCTGATGCTTGGGTTGCCGCTACGCTCGTGAATACCGAGGACGGCGTCACGGCCGGGTCGCGGTACGTTGACGCAGAGCGTTCCGTCTCTTGCAAGCGACGGAACTGCGGTCACGATCCGGCGAAACACTTTTCCCGCCCGTAGCAATGCCTCGTCCTTGGCAAGGAAGTCGGTCGCTTCTGCGGGGTCAAGCTCCAGCTTCAACCGCTCTCTTTGGTCGCGCAGGCCTGAAACCGTCACGCGGATACCGGGTTCGGAGGCCGCACGATCGTCGCGGGAATGGGCGTTTGGGATCGTGGCTACGGACACCAGCCGCGCGCCCGTCAAGGCCAGCCGAATGGGCACCATCATGCGCCTTATCCTTCGAATCGGAGAATTTACGACGGCGGACACCCCGGCTCGCGTTCGACCGCGAGCGGGGCGAGACTCTCATGCCATCAGAAGATGTGGCGGACGCCGATCGTGCCCGACAGCGTGCGCAGCTTGGGTTCGTAGCGGGTGGCCGCACCGGCATCCTGACCGTCGAACGCGAGCTTGCTGGTCTGCGAATACCGGCCGCCGACCTCGATCGTGGTCTTGGGTGCTACGTTGATGCCGATGCCAGCGTCGCCGTGCCAGGTCATCCCCCAGTCCTTGCCGGCATAGCTGCTGCTCAGGCCGTTGGCGCCGGTCCGTGACAGGTTTGCGTCCACCCTGGACGCGCCGATGCCGCCACCCAGATACGGCACGAACACGGCATGGAGCGGGATGTCGACATAGCCCGACACGCTGACATTGTACGACCGCGTGCGACCCGACGCCGGCAAATTGTCCGTACCGAGGTCCTTCAGGTTGAGGCTGTTGCCGTTATAGCCGATCGTCTGTTCGACGCGGAACATGCCGAAGTCGTAGCCACCGCCGATCTCGCCGGTCAGCCCGGTCTTGTACTTGGTATTGTCGTCGAACTGCGACGGCAGAGAGTCGACGTCGAACTTCTGCTCGGAATTGACCGAGGCACCGGCACGCGCCACCGCGTAGATGCCGCGGGCGGGTTCGTCCTGCGCCTGCGCGACGGACGAAAGCGACGCGGCCGCACCAAGAGCGATCAGGCTGGCGAAAACGAAACGAGTCATGGGATAAGGCCTTTCGAGTGGTTCCCGCCTTGAGCTGGCGGGGTCGAACAGGCTGATGGCGGACGGCGATGAAGACGCGTCGTGGGTATGATGGACGAACGATGGAGCGCCGCCTCCATCGTTCGTCCACACTTCGCGGCAAAAGCCCTGACAATCGAATGAGCCGAGGAACACCGAGTGACCGACCGTATCCTGATCGTCGAGGACGAGCGCGAGATCGCCGAGCTGCTCGCGGCCTATGTCGAGCGCGCCGGCTTCGAGGTGGTGAAGGCGGGCACCGTACAGGACGCGATCCGCGCGCATGCCCAGTCGAACCCGGTGCTGATGCTGCTCGACATCGGCCTGCCGGGTGGCGACGGGCTCGACGTGCTCACCACGATCCGCCGCCGCGCCGACACGCCGGTCATCATGATCACCGCGCACGACGACGAAGTGACCAAGCTGTCGTCGCTGCGGATCGGCGCGGACGATTACGTCGTGAAGCCGTTCAACCCGTCGGAGGTCGTCGAGCGTATCCGTGCTGTACTGCGTCGGGCGCAGGGCGCGACCAACCGGCGTACGCTGTCGGTCGGCACGCTGCTGATCGAACTCGACGCGCGTGTCGTCAGCTGCCGCAACGCCGACGGCGACGAGCCCGTCCGCATCCCGCTGACCCCGAGCGAGTTCGAGATCCTCGCGCACATGGCACGCCAGCCGCGCCGCGCCTTCTCGCGCGCCGAACTGCTCGAGGCGGCGTCGCCCGACAGCGACGCTTATGATCGCGTAGTCGACAGCCATTTGTCGAAACTGCGCCAGAAGCTGGCGGCGGCGGGCTGCATCGACATGATCGAACCGGTGCGCGGAATGGGATATCGCCTGTGGCCCGCCTCCTGAACCGCATCGTCACGCGGATGGTCGTGCTCGCCGCGGCGACGACGATCATCACCATGCTGCTCGGCATGGCCGCGTATGTCGCCGCGGTCCATTACCGGTTGAGCGTCACCACGCACCACATGCCGCCCAAGGCACGCGAGCAGCTGGAGCTGCTGGTGCGGACGCATCAGGAGGGCAGCGATCGCTATTTCGACCTGTTCGATCGCTATGGCGCGAAGGCCCCCGCGCTCACCGATCTAGGGTTCGTCGCGACGATCGCGCTGGTCTCGATCCTGGTCGGCGGCGGGGTTGCGATGGTCTTCGCACGCCGGATCAGCCGGCCGATCACTGCCGTCGCGAACGCCGCCGCGCGCGTCTCCGCGGGAGACCGGTCGGTGCGGGTGGAGCGCGGCAGCACCTCGGGCGAAACTGGCGAACTGATCGAGAGCTTCAACCGGATGGCGGCGGACATCGACGCCTACGAACGCGAACGTACCGTCCTGACCGCGGGCATCGCGCACGAACTGCGCACCCCGCTGACGATCCTGAAGGGGCGACTGCACGGGCTGGCCGACGGCGTGATCGATCCCGCGACCGGCGAGGCCGATCGGCTGCTCCGCCAGGTCGAGCACCTCTCGCATCTGGTCGAGGATCTGCGGACGCTCGCGCATGCCGATGCGGGCGAACTCGATCTCGACCGGCGCCCGGTCGATCTGGCGGTGTTGCTGGGACTGGCGGTCGGCGATCTCCGAGGATCGGCGAGCGAGCGCGATGTCACCATCGTCGAGTCTTGCGAAACGGCGCTGGTGCACGGCGATCCGGTCCGGTTGATGCAGGTGATGACCAACATCCTCACCAACGCGATCAAGCACGCCCCCGATCGCAGCCGGATCGATGTCGCCGTCTTCACCGCCTCCGGCCACGCGATCGTCAGCGTGACCGATGAGGGCGACGGTTTCGCGATCGACGACGAGGCCCGCATGTTCATGCCGTTCTGGCGCGCCGGCAGCGACAGGCTGGCCGGTCGCCCCGGCAGCGGCGTCGGCCTGACGCTCGCCGCGAAGATCACCGAGGCGCATGGCGGGCGCATCATGGCGAAGAACCGCGTCGACCGGTCTGGTGCGTGCTTCTCGGTATGGCTACCGCTCTGACCTGACACGTTCGCGGTTTCGACACCGTCGCTCCATCGCGCCTCCATCACCCACTGCTTTGTACGGACCGCCGGGATCGTCCCGGTCGACAAACGGCGCGCCTCGCTTTGGCTAGTCTGGGCGGCGGCGCTTGGGAGATAGAATCATGGCGAAATTCCATACGCTCGGCGCAGGCACGCTCGCGGCGCTCCTGATCGGCTCGGCATCGGGCGCGATCGCCGCGACGCCGGTGATCGGCACCTGGATCACCGACGAGGGCAAGGCGCTGGTGCGGATCGACCCGTGCGGCCCGGCGGTCTGCGGCAGGATCGTCAAGATCCTCAAGCACGAACCCGGCAAGCCGACCACCGACATTGCCAACCCCGACCCGTCGAAACGCCGCGACCCGATCGAAGGCAGCTTCATCCTGACCGGGTTCACCGACGCGGGATCGGTCTGGAAGGGCAAGATCTACAATCCCGACAGCGGCAAGACCTACACGGCGAAGCTCGCCCGCAACCCCGACGGCACGCTGAAGGTCGAGGGATGCGTCGCATTCCTGTGCCGTGGACCGACGTGGCAGCCCGCCCGCTGACCCCCGCATCGCAGGAGCATGACATGACGACGCTACGCACCGAGATCGTGAAGGACGCCATCGCCAGCCGCGTGTTTAACGACAAGATCGACCTACTTGCGGGCCATCTCGCCAAGGATATCCGCGCGCTGCTTGAGGCCCGTGGCGTGCTGATTTTTCCCGAAATCCATTTTACCGAAGCCGAACAAATCGCCTTCACCCGGACGCTCGGCATCCCGGCGTCGGAAGGCAGCGATGGCAGGACCACCGCGAAGATCTCGCTCGATGCGAAGCAGAACCCGGCAACGGCGGAGTTCCTGAAGGGTTCGCTCTACTGGCATATCGACGGCACCAACAGCGACGTGCCGATCCTCGCTTCGCTCCTGTCGTGCGTGGTGCCGGCACCGAGCGGCGGCAACACCGGTTTCTGCAACACCTATGCGGCCTATGACGCCCTGCCCGCTAGCCGACAGGCGGAGTACGATCCTCTGCGCGTCGTCCATGCACCTTGGGCATCGCTGTTCTACTACCGCCCCGAACCCAGCCTCGACATGCTGAAGACGATGCAGGCGCTCGGCGAAAAGGACCTGCCACTGGTGTGGACGCACGCCTCGGGGCGCAAGTCGCTCATCCTCGGCTGTACCGCCCGGAACGTGGTCGGGCTCGACCCGAAGGACAGCACCGCGCTCCTGGTCGGACTGCGCGATTGGGCGACGCGCGACGAGTTCAGCTACAGTCACGCGTGGAACACCGGTGACCTCGTCATGTGGGATAACACCGGCACGATGCACCGTGCCGAACCCTATGACTCCACGTGCGGTCGTATGATGCTTCGCACGAAGCTTGAGGGTGACGAACCGTTTGCGTGATACCCCATGTTAAGTATCTGCACGGTTTTTCCCGAAGCAGGTTTCGTGGCAAATTGGACGACGACCCGCTTTCAGACTTCCACAGGCCGCTTTGCGGACCCCAACTTCAGCCACCTGTTCACGTCCCGTCGTCCGAGAGCCTACCCTGCCCCGGTTACCGGCCTATGCCGTAGGTCTGACAGAGTCCGCGGGTATATTCGAGCGCTGGAACGTCACATTCGCGCGCCCGACGGGTGAACTGGGATACCGTCGCACCGGTGGTCTTCACAAAATCCTTCACCCGCAGCGTCGTTTCGCGATAATCCAGTTCGAATCCTTCGAGCAAGATCAACGCAACACCGCCCTCAACCGTCCGCGCAGCCTCAGGCGCATTGGCGGTATAGGTTCGCTCGATGTGGCCAAGGTATTGGATCATGACGGCGTACCGGTCCTTTGGCGAAGCCGAGCGCTTCACCGCGCACCAGTCATCGCCCGACAACGTGTCGAGCAGCGCAAACAATGCGTCGATATGCCTGCCCCATTCGCGCGGGTTAGCTCCGATCGTCTCGATCAGGGCAAGGGTCTGTTCTCTGTTGTTCAAGCCAACCTCCCGGCGGGATCATGTAGCTGCGCTTGAGCGTCCAGCCATCTTACATCTACGGATCCTAGGCCTTGAGCCAAGGGCTCGATGGCGATGGACCCACGATCGGTCATTCGATGTCTCTTAGCCCCGTATGAGCTCTTGTACGGCTCGAAGCGGATCGAACACAGATAGGCAACTCGGACGACGCGATCGCGATCGCGATCGGCCATCACTCGAACTCGAGATCCTTGATGCGCACGGCATAGGGCGGACAGTAGAGCCCGTGCGCGTCGGTAGATTTGGCGACCACCGATCCGGCGTTGATGACGCACCCCTCTCGCACGATGACGCCCGGGTAAATGGTGACGTTGGCGCCTACCCAGCAGCCACGTTCGATCAGAACAGGCCGAAGTCGGTCCCCATCGACACCCCGCCGCCAGACCGAGCGCGTAATGTGATGGGTCAGTGATATGATCGTGCACCGGTAGCTGATCCGCACCGCTTCGCCGATCTCGACGCCACCGCCGGCGTCGATGAGCCCCTCGGGCCCAACGAACGCCCCCTTCCGAAGGATCAGCCGCTGCGGATCGACGACCGTGCAGCTGGGATCGATGAAGGCCCCCTCCTCCATTGTGATCAGGCTCAGCATGTCTTTGGTCAGCACGGGCGTCTTTTCTCAATTCGGCAATCAGGCATGCCTCGGGGAGACGTCCCTAACGGTCAATTCCCAGCCGCCTCAATAGCGAACCTTCGCGCCCGCGTAGAAGTACCGACCGACCGGCGAGATCGGCACGTTGGTCTCGAAGCCGATGTCGGGCTTCTGGTCGGCGAGATTGTTGACGCCGCCATAGAACGAGAACCGCTGGTCGACGGCGACCTCCGCCTGCACGTCGTGCTGCCACAGTTCCTTGTACCGGAAATAGCGCGGATCGACGAGGCTCGGGTTCGCGTCGGTGTCGGCCTTCGCGAAACGGCGGACACCGTCCTGCCAGCGCAGATTGTAGCTGAGGGTCAGCGCCCCCGCGGTCCAGCTCGGCGAGAAGGTAAAAGTGTATTTCGGGCGGAAGGGCTGGTCGACATTGTCCTCGGCGATCGCGCCCGGCGTGGCGACCTGTTCGAGCTTGTCGAGATAGCCGCCGACCAGACGGATATCGAACGCCCCCATACGCGCCGTCCGGAAGCGATAGGCGATGTTGAGTTCGGCGCCGGCGGTGCGGAACGCCGCGACGTTCTGCGGCTGCACGACATAGCCGTTGATGAACCCGGTGCCGCGCTCTCGACCGATCGCGTTGCAATAGGCGTTGTCGAGCGTCGGCTGGTCGACGCACAGCGAGGCGATCGTGTTCGCGTCAGGCGTGTTGATCGCGTCGCGCAACCGGATGTCGTACCAGTCGAGCCCGATCGACAACCCCGAGATCGGCCGCACCACGACACCCGCCGTCCAGGTGCGGGCGACTTCGGCGCGCAGATCCGGATTGCCCTGCTGCGTGCCGGGGATGAAGATCGTCGCGTTCGGGTTGTTCTGCGCGGTGAAGGTGGCGGGATTGCCCCCTGCCCCGGTGATCAGCGTCTGGCAGTTCGCGGTGCGGAACTGCGTCCCGAGCGTGCGGTTGCCGAGGTAGCACGGGTCGGAGAAGAAATTGCTGCTGCCGGTCTGTGGGCGGAAGATCTCGCCGATGTTGGGCGCGCGGACCGAGCGGCCGTACGAGCCGCGGAAGCTGATCTCGCGGATCGGCGCGTAGATGCCGTTGAACTGGTAGGCGCGGGTCGAGCCGACCGTCGAATAATCAGAATAGCGTCCGGCGGCACCGACCGAGAGCAGGCTGGCGAACGGCACGTCCTTCAGGATCGGCGCGTTGAGCTCACCGAACGCTTCCCAGACATCGAAATGGCCGCTCGACGGGGTCGGCAGGATGTATTCGTCATATTGGTAGAACGCGTTGTCGGTGATCGCCTGCGCGGGGCGGAAGCTGCTCGATTCACGGCGATATTCGCCTCCGACCGCGAACGCGACCGGGCCGCCGGGCAGCGTGAAGAACTGCCCGAAGTCGCCGTTCAGCGAGGCGTTGGCGACGTGTTGGGTAAGACGCGCATCACTTGCCGGGTTGCTCAGGAAATAGCCGAACGAGGCCGGGTCCACGGTTTTGCCGCCGAACGTATTGACGGGGACGCAACCCGCGGCGCGAGCATCCGCCGAACGGCAGACGATCGTTCCCCCCGGCCCGCGCACCGCATCGAGCGCGTTCAGGAATCGATCGTTCAGGCGGTCGTTGAGCTTGGTCGCGCGGACGTCGGTCTGGCCGTAGGTGTAGGACACGTCGTAGCTGGCATGCTCCGAGATGCGGCCGGTGACGTCGACGACACCGCGATAGGTGCGGCGGCGGTCTTCTTCGCCACGGCGCGGGATATCGAAATTGTTGCGGTTGACGTCGACCGAGGACAGCCCGGCCGCGGTCGCGGCGGCGAGGATGCTCGCCGGTATGTACGGATTGTCGAGCGCGATGGTCGCCGGATAATTGCCGCCATAACCGCCGAAGCTGGTCACGGTCGACTGGACGAACTTGCCCTCCAGGCTGATCTTGAACGCGTCCGAGGCGTCGTAATGCGTCAGCGCGTTGACCGCGTGGCGGCGCGTCCGCGGGAAGATGTCGCCGATATAGCCGGCGACCGGCGTATCGTCGCCGCCCACGGAGTAGCCATCATTCTGCAGGAAACGGCCGGGCGTATAGACCGCGCCGTCGCCACGGAATGTCTGGTCGCCGATATACACGATGCCCTGGTTCGAGCTGTACGGATAGCGCAGGTCGCGCACCGGTCCGATCTTGTAGCTGCCGACGCGCGTCGGATCGTAATTGTCGAGGTTGACGAAATACTGGCGGTCGTTGCGGGCGAGATACGCGCGGCCGTCGTTCGCGAGCGGCTGGTCGGCATTATACTCGTAGGCGAGCGTCAGGTTGCCGCGGCCATCGGCGAAGTTGCGGCCCGCGATCAGCGAGGCGAAGCGGTTGGCGGCGTCGCCTCGCTCGGAGATGCCGAACTGGCTGCGCGCTGCGACGCCGTCGAAATCGCGCTTCATCACGAAGTTGACCACGCCTGAGACGCCGTCCGCGCCGTACACGGCGGAGGCGGCGCCGGTGAGCACGTCGACGCGCTCGATCAAGTCGGTCGGGATCGCGTTGATGTCGACCGCCGCGGTGTCGGGCTGGCCGGCGACGTGGCGGCGGCCATTGACGAGCACCAGCGTACGGTTGGGGCCAAGCCCGCGCAGGTCGAGCAGGTTGAGCCCGACCTGCCCGAAGCTGCCGTCCGCCTGCGCGTTGCCCGCAGTCCGCGTGCTGTCACGCGAGTTGGTGAGCGCCGGCACACGCTGGAGGAAGGTCGTGACGTTGGTGTTGCCCGACTTCTGGAGGTCGGCGGCACTAAACGAGACGATCGGGTTGGGCGCTTCGTAATCCGGGCGCGCGATGCGTGACCCGGTGACGACGATCTCGGTAGCAGGGTCCGCGGCCGGATCGGCAGCGGCGGATGCCGGCGTATCGGTGGTCGGCGTATCGGTGGTCGGCGTATCGGTGGTCGGCGGGGCGACCTGTGCCTGTACCGAGGTTGCGGCAAGCAGCGCGACGCCGGACAGCAGATGACGACGGCGAAGGATACGCATGACTTTTCTCCCTGTTCGCCGGCATTGGCCCCCGCCAGCGTTGCGTCCCGCTTAGGCGCATCGGCCGTTGGGGAGCAAGCATGTCGCCCGCGCAAACCCCGCCAAGGCATTAACCTAGCGCAATATTTCGCCGGTTATCGTCTCGCGCGGGGGGTGGCGCGGAACGCCGTGATGCGCCACGATCCGGCGATGGGGGAGCAGGCGCACGACTGGACGCGGAGAGCCGCATTGGGACTCCTGCCGACGCTCGGCCTGGCGGCCTGTACCGGCCCGCGCGGCCCCGAACCGCTGAGATTCTGGGCGATGAGCTACGAAGGCGATTATTCGCCGATGCTCATGCCCGCCTTCACTGCCGCGACGGGGATCCCGGTCGACGTCCAGTCGCTGCCGGCGACCGCAGCGCATGAAAAGCTGCTGACCGCGCAGGCCGGCGGCGCGATGCCCGACGTGCTGATGCTGTATACTGGCTGGGTCCAGGAGTTCGCGACGATCGGCGCGATCGCCCCGATCCCGTCGCCTGCGCTGGTCGCGGACATGTTTCCGGGCGTGCTCGATGCCACCAGGGTCGGCGGTCGAGACTTTGCAGTGCCATGGTCGGTCGCACCGCAGGTTCAGTTCTACCGCCGCGACATTCTCGCCAGGGCGGGCTATGCCGAACCCGCCGAAGATTGGGACGGCTGGCTCCGCATGGGTCGTGCGATCAAGCGACAGCGGCCTGACGACTTCGTGTTCATGCTCCTGCTCAACTGGCCCGACATGCTCATGACGATGCTCGGCCAGACCGGCGCGACGATGCTCCGCGACCACGATACGCGCGGTAACTTCCAGACGCCGGAGGCACGGACCGCATTCGCCTATTACGCCCGGATCTTCGCCGAAAAGCTCGCGCCGAAAGCGCTCTCGACCGAGATCCAGGACCCGGTCGCGGCGTTTGCGCAAGGCTATTTCGCGATCTGGCCGACCGGTCCGACGACGTTGCTCGACCTGCATCGCCGCGCCGCCGAAATCCCTGCCGAGCACTGGGGAACCGCACGGCTCGCCGGTCCGCACGGTGTCGGCGCGGTGTCGGGCCTGAGTACCAGCCTGTGCGTTTCCGCCTCGACGCCGCGCGCGGCCGAAGCCTGGACGCTGGTTCGCCACCTTAGTTCGCCGGCGAGCGAACTCCGGTACCAGACCATGATCGGCAATCTTCCCGCTCGCCTGAGCGCGTGGTCCTCGCCGCAACTGCGTGCGCCGATACTCGCGCCGTTCAAGGAGCAGATGCGCTTTCCCGCTGTCGCGCCGAGGGTCATCGAGTGGGAACGGATAAAGCTCGAAATCCAGTTCGCCGCCGAGCGCGTCGTGCGGGACGTCCAGACGACCGCGCAGGCGCTGGCAGGGCTCGACACACGCGTCGACCAGTTGCTCGCCAAACGCCGTGCGCTGGTCGAGGCGGGGAAGCGCGCATGACCCGCCAGGAACGCGCCGCCTGGCTCTTCTCCGCGCCGGTCCTCGCGATCATCGCGCTCGTCTTCGTCCTGCCGACTACGCTGGCGATGGCGTTGTCGGTCACCGATTACTCGATCTATGCGCTCGCCGACTGGACGAACCTGCGCTTTGTCGGGCTCGGCAATTTCATCGACCTGTTCTCGACTCCGCTGTTCTGGCGGGCGATCGGCAACACCGCGCTGTTCGCGGTGCTCGGCGTACCGATGGCGATCGGGGCGTCGTTGGCGGTCGCGCTGCTGCTGAACGATGTGACCGTGCGGTGGAAGCCGCTGTGGCGCGTGCTGCTGTTCGCGCCCTACGTCACCAGCATCGTCGCGACCGCGGTGGTGTGGCGGTTCCTGTTCAACGAGCGCTCGGGCCTCATCAACCGCGCATTGGCGCTAGTCGGCCTGGCGCCGGTCGACTGGCTCGGCAACCCGCATACATCGATTCCGGCGATCCTGATCTTCGTCACGTGGAAGATCTTCGGCTACAACATGATCGTCTTCACCGCCGCGCTCTCCGCGGTGCCGCAGGACCTGATGGAGGCCGCGCGGCTCGAAGGCGCCGGTCGCTGGGGCCGCTTCCGCCACGTCACCCTCCCCGCGATCGGCCCGACGTTGCTGCTCGCCGCGGTGATGAGCATCGCGGGCTTCCTCCAGATCTTCGCCGAGCCCTATGTGATGACGCTCGGCGGCCCGGCGCAAAGCACCACGACGATCCTGTATTTCATGTTCGACGAGGGCTTCAAATGGTGGAATCTGGGGCAAGCGAGTGCGGTCGCGTTCGTGCTGTTCCTGATGATCCTCGCGCTGACGATGGTCCAGACGCGGATCGGAAGGCGCTACGAATGGCTCTGAAACCCCGTGCGATCCTCGCCAATGCCGCGGTGGCGGCCCTGACGGCGGTGACGATAGCGCCGCTGCTCTACATGGTGATCGTCTCGTTCATGCCGCGCGGCGAGTCGAGCAACCTCCCGACGCCGCTCTGGCCATCGCATTGGTCGTTGGAGAATTACCACGAGCTACTCGTCCGGCGGCTGATCGACGGCGCGTGGTTCGACTACCGGATCGTCCCGGCACTGTTCAACAGCGTCGCGATCGCCGCGATCTCGACCTTGCTCGGCCTGCTGCTGACGGTGCCGGCCGGCTACGCCTTCGCCAAGCTGCGCTTCCGCGGGCGCGAGCGGTTGCTGAAGATCCTGATCGCCTCGCTGGTCGTGCCGGGCCAGGTCGCGATGCTGCCGCTTTTCCTGATCTTCAAGCAACTCGGCTTGGTGAACAGCTATGCCGGCGTGATCCTGCCGAGCCTCGCGGGCATCTTCGCGATCCTGTTCGTGCGGCAGGCGACGCTCGCGATCCCCGACGAGATGATCGACGCGGCCCGGATCGACGGCGCGAGCGAGGCGCGGATTTTCGTGACGATCGTCCTCCCCCTCCTCACCCCCATCGTCGTCACGCTGGCGCTGTTCATGTTCCTCGGCTCGTGGAACGACTTCCTCTGGCCGCTGATCGTGCTGGCCGACCAGCATCTCTACACACTACCGGTCGCGGTCGCGGCGATCGCGCGCGAGCATTCGGCGGACGGCGAACTGATGATGGCGGCCGCGGTCGTCACGACGATGCCGGTGCTGCTGCTGTTCCTCGCGATGCAGCGTTATTATCTGACCGGGCTGCTCGGCGGCAGCGTGAAGGGATAGGCGCGGCCATCGGCGCCGAACACATGCGCGTCCTCGGGGGCGACGCCGACGCGCAGGAGCTCGCCAAGCGTAACCGAACGATCCCCCGGCAATTGCGCGACGATCGTATCCGCCGCGCCGCGCGCGCCGAGATGCGCGAACGACAACGGCCCAAGTCGCTCGAACAGCTCGACCGCACCAACGAACGGCCCTGCGTCGTCGACATGCAGATGTTCGGGCCGAATCCCGAGCGTAACCGCCGCGCCGACCGCGTCCTCCGGCACGATCGTGCTGGTCCTCACCATCTCGCCGCCCGCCAACCTTATGGTCGTACCGCCATCGTCGACCGACCCGATCGTTGCCGCAAGCAGGTTCATCCCCGGCGAGCCGATCGCCGCGGCGACGGCCAGACTCGCCGGCCGCCGATACACCTCGATCGGCGGCCCGACCTGCTCGACACGCCCCTCGCTCATCACGACGATGCGATTGGCGAGCGTCATCGCCTCCAGTTGATCGTGCGTGACATAGATCATCGTCGCGCCAAGCTGCTGATGCAGCCGAGCAAATTCATGCCGCATCCGCGCGCGCAGGTTGGCATCGAGGTTCGACAGCGGCTCATCGAGCAACAAAACCTTGGGCCGACGCACCACTGCGCGCGCGATCGAGACGCGCTGGCGCTGCCCGCCCGACAATGCACGCGGCCGCCGGTCGAGCAATTCCGACAGATCGAGCATCGCCGCGACCTCCGCAACCCGCTCGGCAATCTCGCGCTTGGCGACCTTCGCGACTTTCAACGGAAACGCGATATTTTCGGCGACCGTAAGATGCGGGTAGAGCGCGTAGGACTGGAACACCATCGCCAGCCCGCGATCCGACGGCGCCGCATCGGTCACGTCGCGCTCGCCGATCACCACCCTCCCGGCGCTTGGCACCTCAAGCCCGGCGATCATCCGCAACAGTGTCGACTTGCCGCAACCCGACGGCCCGACGAGCACGACGAACTCGCCCTCCTCGATCGTCAGGTCGGTTGGCTGGAGCACAGTCGTGTCGCCGAAGCGCTTAAAAAGTCCGCAGATTTCAACGCTCGCCACCGCATTTCCTTTTAGCTATCGCGCCTTGGGGTAGCGGCGGACTCGGCTGCGGGCAAAGTCACCGTATCTGGAACCCTCGGATCCTCGCGTCGACCACACCCAAGCGCGGACATTCGCCTGCCTACGATACTGTGACAATCACTTCCGCTTACAAGACCGTGCTCGCTTGGCTCGCGCGTCGCGGCGGCACTTTGAACGACATCGTATTTCCAAGCCGCAACGCGTCGACGCGCCTCGCCGACCGTCGGAAGTGGCTGAGGGTCAAATCCTCGCCTGGTGTTGCGCCAATCTGTTTTGCCGTCCGGCACATGGCTCACGGTCCCTGCCTCGGGTCGTTAGTCCGAGTGAACAAAAGATATTGTGTCACGCTTGCGGCTCGGAAGCGGAATTAAGCGGGATTGTCTCCTGTTTGGCGGGCTTCGATTCGGCATTGGCCGGTGCTCGAACCGCATTACGTCTTGATTTGTAAGGCAATCGCGCGAGCCGTCGCGGCTGCACCGATGCGGGTCGGATGGAAGGGCGCGATATCACCGTTCGTCCAGCCACGGACCCATGGTACCGACGAGCAGGCATTATGGGCCGCCCCAAGCGCGTACATGTCGACCAGGATTGCGCCGCCTGCCTCTGCCGCTGACCGCGTGACGGCAGCGAGCGTATTGCCAACCTGACGCATCGTGCCGGCTTCGGCGGCAGTCAGCCCCAGCACCGGGCACGTGCCTGAGGGCGGCAGGATGGTTGGGTAGGTCGCTATCACGACGACCGCATGTGGGGCCGCGGCATGGATCGTTTGGAGCGTCGCGATCAGATCACTGCGCAGTCGATCGTAGCCACGCGCGGCGGGTTGCCGTGGGTCGTCCCAGAACCACCGGACGAAGCGGCCGAACACGGAGTTTGTATGCCGTGCCGCCAGCATCGACAGGTCGGCAACATAGCCGACATCGTTACCCCCGATCGTCAGCGTCACGAGGCGCGTGTCGCGCGTGATCGTCCGGACCTGAGGCCCCTGGAAATACTGACCGCCGTGTAGCAGATGGCGGGTCACGGCACCGCCGCAGCTCATGTCGACGAGCGCCACTGCGCGCAGCCGGGCCAGCTGTTGCGGATAGCCGTCGACGCTGCGCGCGCACAGCGTTGGACTGCCGGGTTCAAGGGCGCCTAGTCCCGCTCCCGCCGCGAACGAGCTGCCCAGCGCGACATAGTCCGGCCGGCCGCTCGGGGTCCGACGGCCCTGGGCAACGACAATCATCAGGCCGATGGCGATGATCGCTGTCAGTCCACCCAGCAACCAAAGCCCGACTTTCCGCTTGCGTCCACGCATCCCGTCTTTCTCCTGCCGCAGGACGGCCATCGGCGCAGGTCGGCGCGCGGCCGGCAATGGCCTGGTTGCGCGCGGACCGCATGGGCACACCATGCGAGCGATGCCGCATAGTAACCGGATGCTTTGACGAGACGCGGACGGTGTACATCGACACGATGTTAGTCAGTGAACATCCAGATCCGATCGTCCACGTCACCGCCGGCGCTGTCCAAGGACGCACGACCGGGGGCGTCCAGCGCTTTTTGGGCATCCCCTATGCAGCGCCGCCCGTTGGAGCCTTGCGGTTTGCGCCGCCTTCGCCGCCACCGTCGTGGACGGGCGTACGCGCGGCCACCGACGCGGGGCCGAACGCGCCGCAGCGGATCAGGCCGGTGCCCGGCCTTAATGTCGGGGCGCTGATCGGCAGCGGCTGGACTCCGGGCGACGACTATCTGACGCTCAATGTCTGGCGCCCCGACGACGACCGCACTGGACTGCCGGTGATGCTTTTTGTTCATGGCGGCGGCTTCGTCGTCGGCAGCAAGGACGCGCCGGTGCAGGACGGGACGTCCTTCGCGCGCGACGGCGTAGTGTGCGTTGCGATCAACTATCGCATGGGGATTGACGGCTTTCTGCCAATCCCGGGTGTCCCGACCAATCTCGGCCTGCGCGACGTCGTCGCCGCGCTCGAATGGGTCCGCGCGGAGATCGACCGCTTCGGAGGCGACCACGCCAACGTCACTGTGTTCGGCGAGTCGGCGGGTGCGATGGCGATCGCCGACCTCGTCACCTCGCCTGCCGCCAAGGGTCTGTTCGCCCGTGCGATCATTCAAAGCGGACATGGCGGCATGACGCGTGACGTGGGCGTCATGCAGCGGCTGGTGACCAAGCTCGCCAAACTGCTCGGCGTCGCACCGACCCGTGACGGGTTCGCCAGCGTCGCGGCTGAGGCAGTGCTCGACGCAGTGGAAAAGGTGTCGTTACCGACCGCGCGGATCGACCTGCGTGGGGCGGACGGGCGCGAGCCGGTGTTCGGGATCAGCCGCTTCGTGCCCGTCCACGGCGACGACATGTTGCCGGTGCCGCCGCTGGATGCGCTCCGCGACGGCGCGGGCGCGGACGTGGATGTGCTGATCGGTACGAATGCCGAGGAAATGAACCTGTACCTGGTTTCATCGGGTGTCCGCGACAAGATTGGGCGATTGCTGGCGTGGTTCGTGCTGCGAAAGTCGCAGCCGCGGGCGTGGGCAGTTCTGAACGCTTATGGTGCTGGCAAGCGTCCCGGCGGCCGTGTGCTGACCGATGCGATGACGGACCTAGTCTTTCGCTGGCCCGCCCGGCGGTTTGCCGAGGAACATCGCGGCCGTACGCATGTCTACGAACTCGAATGGCGCTCGCCCGCGTTTGGCGGCGAGCTCGGCGCGGCGCATGCGGTCGACGTGCCGTTCGTCTTCGATGCGCTCGCCTGCGCGACCGGTCCCGACGGATTGCTCGGCGAAGCGCCGCCGCAGGATGTCGCGACCCGCATGCACCGACTGTGGGTCGATTTCGCCCGCGACGGGTCCCTCCCCTGGGCGCCATTCGATCGCAATACGCGTCAAGTCTATCGCATCGTCGCCGGCGAGGCGACATTCGAGCCGGTCATGCCCGCCGCGCCGTTCCTACCTTGAAGGAGCAGATCATGTACGCCAATCGCCTGCGGCTCGACGGTCGCAAAGCCTTCGTCACCGGCGGCGCACAGGGCATCGGCTGGGCTTGCGCGGATGCACTCGCCGAGTTCGGCGCCGTGGTGACGATCGCCGATCGCGACCCGGATCTGCTCGCTAGCGGCGTGAAAAGCCTGCGAGACAAAGGTTACGGCGTCACCGGCATCATACTCGATGTGACGGACTCAGCCGCAGTTACTGCCGCCGCCGACGCGGTGCGCGATACCGACATCCTGGTCAATAACGCTGGTATCGCCCGCAGCGAAACCGCGGCTGAGGATGTCGCGGACGAGCATTGGCTGAACGTCCTCGACGTCAATCTCAACGGCACCTTCTGGTGCGCACGCGCTTTCGGACGCAACATGCTGGCGCGGGGCAACGGATCGATCGTCAATATCGGATCGATGTCGGGCTTCGTGGTCAATCGGCCGCAGCCGCAAAGCTATTACAACGCGTCGAAGGCGGCGGTGCACCAACTGACGAGAAGCCTCGCAGCCGAATGGGCCGACCGCGGCGTTCGCGTCAACGCGGTCGCGCCGACCTATATCGCAACCCCGCTCAACGCCTTTGCCGACAAGACCAGCGAGATGTACCGCCGCTGGATCGACGGCACGCCGCAGGGGCGGCTTGGCGAAGCGTATGAGGTCGCCTCTGTCGTACAGTTCCTTGCGAGCGATGCGGCCAGCCTGATGACTGGCAGTATCGTCGCGGTCGATGGCGGCTACTCCTGCTGGTAGGCCAAGTGCCCGAGCCGATCGGCATAGC
Organism: Sphingomonas sp. OK281; assembly: GCF_900115295.1. Taxonomy (GTDB): domain Bacteria; phylum Pseudomonadota; class Alphaproteobacteria; order Sphingomonadales; family Sphingomonadaceae; genus Sphingomonas. Next base: position 1,359,312 of record NZ_FOVZ01000001.1, read on the forward strand.
CGTAGGACCTTTCGGACAGCTCTGAAAAGCCGCATACCTCTCTGACAGGTAGACGAATCGATCTACCGATATCCGGAGAGGTTTCCATGCATCGTCGCTCGCTGCTCGCCCTATCGTCCGCACTTACCCTAGCGTGGCCCGCGCTCGCCGCGGCGCAGACTGTCGACCCGCAGGGCGCGCAGACCAGCAATCAGGGTACACCCGCTGACCCGCAGGTCGATACGCGTGCCGGCAACGCCCCTGCAGCCTCCGACATCGTCGTTACCGCACGCCGTCGTGAAGAACGGTTGCAGGACGTGCCGATCGCCGTCACCGCAATTTCAGGTGACGCGATAAAGCAGCAGCAGCTGGTCGTCGTCCGCGACGTGGCCGCCTATACGCCGGGTCTCAACATCAATTCGGATTCGGTCGGTCGTGCGTTCGTGTCGATCCGCGGCGTCGGCACTACGCTGATCGACACGGTACAGCCAGGCGTCGGCATTTTCATCGACGGCATCTATCAGCCGAACACAACCTATCTCAATTCGCCGCTGGTCGATGTCGCCCGCGTCGAAGTGCTGCGTGGACCACAAGGAACTCTGTTCGGCAACAACACTCTGGGCGGCGCGATCAACGTCGTCACCCGCCAGCCATCGAACGAGTGGCAGGGTCGTGTTGACGGTGCGCTGGCCACCGGCGACAATTACGCATCCGCGTCGGGCAGCATATCGGGGCCGATCGTCAAGGACGTGCTCCAGTTCCGTATCGGGGCGGCCTATCACAAGGAGGACGGCTTCCAGCGCAACCTGCTCGCAGGCGGCGACCAGAACCCACTCGAGACGAAAAGCATCAACGGCACGATCCGCTTCGTCCCCGCGAACTGGGCGCGCTTCACGGTGAACGGCGGATACGACCGCGTGTTCGGCGGCTCCACGCCCTATTTCAATGTGCGCGGCCCTCGCGACTATTCGCTCGACGGCCGCAGCAACCAGCGCAGCCTGGGCACGATCGATTACTACGCCGCCAATGTGAAGGGCGAGTTCGACGTCGACAGCATCAATACGACGATCACCGCAATCGGCGCGTACAACCAGAGTGATACGAAGGGCGCGGGGGACGCCGACTACAGCCCGATCGACTTCTTCCGCTCGACCGTCAGCCGCACGCTAAAGACCCGCACCGGCGAGGTCCGCTTCGATACGAAGTGGAGCGAGAATTTCTCTACGCTGGTCGGTGCCTTCTATGCGCGCTCGACAACGGATGCCACGACCACGACGACGGTGGTGCCCGCCAACCTGACCGTACCCGGCACCGCGACGTCGGAGAATGAGAACATCGCCGGTTTCGCCACCGGCTTCCTCAAGCTCGGCGATGGCCTCGATCTGACGGTGGGGATCCGCTACGACCACCAGAAGCTCGATGCGTCGACCGCCGGCCTTGCAGCCGCCTACAAGGCGAACGAGTGGCAGCCCCGCGCCACCCTGTCCAAGCGCTGGAACCCGCAGTTCATGACGTATGCCTCGGTAGCCCGCGGCGTACGTGGCGGCGGTCAGAACGGCCCCGGCGCGCCCAACCTCACCTATCGCGGGGACAGCGTCTGGACCTACGAAGTCGGTTCGAAGGCGAGCGCGTTCAACGGTCGACTGACCGCCAACGTCGCGGCATTCTACAACGACTACAAGAACTTCATCGGGGCCAACGCCCTCGCCCCGTCGACCATTCTCAATCCCGCCACCGGCCAGCCCGTCGGCTTCGTGGCGATCAACCTCAACTCGGGCAACGTCGAAAGCTATGGTGCGGAGGCGGAATTGTCGTTCAACGTCAGCGATGCCTGGCGCGTCTACGCCAATGCGACGCTGCTCCATGCCCGGGTAACCGATTCTAGCCAGTTCACCGCGGTGACCGGCTATGCCTATCCGGGCGATCGCATCCTGTTCGTTCCCGACGCGAACTATTCGATCGGCACCAACTTACGCGTGCCATTCCACCGCGACCAGGCGATCGTGTTCGACGCGAACGTCGTTGCGAAGGGTGAGCGCACGGGCGGCTCGCTCGACGCGGCGTCGGTGCCGGTGCTGGAGGCCTATCATCTCGTGAATGGATCGGTGTCGTGGCAGGCCGGACCGCTTGAAGTCGCGGCCTTCGCGACCAACCTGTTCAACGAGAAGTACATCGAGACCTATCTCGATGCCTCGCTACTGCGGCGTGCCGGGTTGCCGGCCCCCCTCGTGTCGAACCTTGCTATCCAATCGCCGCGTCGGCGTATCGGCATCCGTGGCACGGTACGATTCTGATGAAGCACATGCCAACGCCCCCCCGCCCGCCGCTCGACGAGGCGTTCGTCGCGGCACTTCGCCAGCGTTTCGGCGACGCGCTGGCATTGGGCGAGGGCATCCGTCGCCAGCACGGCACGAGCGAAGCGCATTTCGCCGAGGCCTTGCCCGACGCGGTCGTCTTTGCCGCCTCGACCGAGGAAGTCGCCGACTGCGTGCGGCTGTGCACCGCGGCGGGCGTGCCGATCGTACCGTTCGGCGCGGGTACGTCGATCGAGGGCAATGCGCTTGCGGTTCTCGGCGGGGTAAGCGTCAACCTGTCGCGGATGGACGCGATCCTCGCCATCAACGCCGACGATTTCGATTGCGTCGTCCAGGCGGGCGTGCGGCGCGAGGAACTGAATGCGCACCTGCGTGACACCGGGCTGTTCTTTCCGATCGATCCCGGTGCCAACGCGACGATCGGCGGGATGGCCTCGACCCGCGCGAGCGGCACCAATGCGGTCCGCTACGGCACGATGCGCGAGGCAGTGCTCGCACTGACCGTCGTGACGGCGGACGGCAACGTCATTCGCACCGCGACGCGGGCGCGCAAGTCGGCTGCGGGCTATGACCTTACGCGCCTGTTCGTCGGCTCCGAGGGCACGCTAGGCATCATCACCGAGATCAGCCTGCGCCTCCATCCGATACCCGAACAGATCATGTCCGCGGTCTGCGGGTTCGAGTCTCTGCAAGGGGCGGTCGATACCGTCGTCCAGGCGATCCAGTGCGGCGTACCGCTCGCTCGCGTCGAGATCCTCGACGACAAGCAGATGGCGGCGGTCAATCGCTGGTCCAAACTCGAATATCCCGAAGTCACGACGCTGTTTTTTGAATTCCACGGCTCACCCGCGGGCGTCGCCGAACAGGTCGAAACCGTTGCCGCACTCGCCGACGCGAACGGCGGCGGGGCGTTCAAATGGTCGAACCAGCCCGAGGAACGCGCCAAGCTATGGAAGGCGCGACACGAGGCCTATTACGCCGCGGTCAACGTGCGGGCTGGCGCGGTCGGCTGGACCACCGACGTGTGTGTGCCGATCAGCCGCCTGCCCGAGTGTATCCTGGCAACGCGCGCCGACATCGATGCAGGCACTGTCCCCGCTGCGATCCTGGGTCATGTCGGCGACGGCAATTTCCACGTGATCTTCTCGATCGACCCCACCGCCCCGCACGAGTTCGAGGAGGTGGAAGCGATCAACCGCCGCTTGGTCGAACGGGCAATCGCGATGGACGGCACCTGCACCGGCGAGCACGGCATTGGCATCGGCAAGCAGGACTGGCTCGTCGCTGAACTGGGCGATGCGGTCGATCTGATGCGCACGATCAAACGCGCACTGGACCCGCTGAACCTCATGAACCCGGGCAAGATCTTCACGCTGTGACCGGTAGCGCACGTACCCAACGGAGTATTCGATGACCAGCCTGCCCCTAGTCGATCCCGAGCTTCGCCCGCTGCTCGACGCGTGGCCTACCGTAACGCTCACGCCAGAGTCGCTGGCGGCCCTGCGCGCGCGCGCATTGCCCCTCCCGCCCGCCCCGGACGGCGGTGTGGATTTGGAGCGGCACCGGATTGCGGGGCCCGCTGACGCGCCTGACGTCTCGTTGCACGTCTACCGTCCCCGCGACACGAGGGGCCTGCTGGGCTGCATCTATCATATCCATGGCGGCGGCTATGTCGGTGGCGCCGCCAAGGAACTGGAGTTCGTCCATCGTCCGCTCGCCGCCGCACTGAACTGCGTCATCGTATCGGTCGACTACCGGCTGGCGCCCGAAACGGTCTTCCCCGGCGCAATCGAGGATTGTTATGCGGGTTTGGTCTGGACGGTCACGAACGCCGACGACCTCGGTATCGACGTGGCGCGGATCGGCGTGATGGGCGAGAGCGCGGGCGGCGGCCTGGCCGCGGCGCTTGCGCTCATGTCGCGCGACCGGGGCGGACCTGCCCTTGCCTTCCAGCATCTGACCTATCCGATGATCGACGATCGCACCGGCTTGGGCGAACCGCACGCGCATGCCGGAGAGTTCATCTGGACACCGCACAACAACCGGTTCGGCTGGACCGCGCTACTCGGTCATGAGCCCGGCGACGACAGCGTGTCCCCCTACGCCGCTGCTGCGCGCGCGACCAATCTCGCTGGACTGCCGCCAACGTTCATCATGACAGCCGCGCTCGATCTCTTCGTCGATGAGGATATAACCTATGCGCGTCGCTTGATCGCAGCCGGCGTCCCGACCGAGCTCCACGTCCACCCTGGTGCGTTCCATGGCTTCGACCTGCTACCGGGTGCTGGCGTCGCCGACCGCGCGCAGGCGATGCGGATCGAAGCGCTGCGCCGGGCGCTCCGCTGATGACGACGCCAATGACTGCCCCCCCGGCGACCGGTTTCGGCCGCGCTCTGCCGTCGCTGCTCGCGCTGACCCTCGCGATGACGATTGGCTTTGCGATGATGGGATCGTTCGCGACGGTGCAGGAAAGCGTAAAAGCCGAGTTGCGGCTGACCGACACGATGCTCGCGCTGATCCAAGGGGCAAGTGCGGCACTGGCACTGGTGGTGTGCTCGATCCCCGTCGGTATCCTGGTCGATCGCGTCAATCGTGTTCGGTTGATGATCGGGCTTGCACTGGTCTGGACACTTGGCACAGCACTGACTGCGGTGGCGACAGGCACGGTGATGCTGTTCGCCGCCCGCGTGTTGACCGCGACCGGCACGACAGGCGCACTGACCGCGGCGTTGTCGCTGACAGCCGACCTGTGCGCCCCTGCCCAACGCGGCCGCGCAATGTTGATCGTCAACCTCGGCAAGATCGCGGGCATCGCAGGCGCTTTCGCGCTCGGCGGGTGGCTGTTCGGCCGTTTTGCCAGCGGCGCGATGCCGGTATTCTCAGGGCTTTCTCCTTGGCGGGGCACGCATGCGGTGTTGGCCATGCTCAGCCTCGTGATGATCGTGCCACTGCTGTTGCTCCGCGAGCCGGCACGTCGCGAGGTTGCCGCAAGCATTCGGGCACCGTTCGGGGTGTTGGTCGGCGAACTCTGGTCGCGCCGAAGGCTCCTGATCCCCCTATTCGTCGGTCAGGTCGCCGTCGTGATGGCCGACAACGCGGCGCTCGTCTGGGCTGCGCCGGTGCTTTCGCGCCATTTTGGCCTCCAGCCGGGCGATTTTGCCGGATGGATGGGAGCCTTGATCCTGGTCAGCGGACTCGCTGGCACGGTGCTAGGCGGTTTCGCCGCGGACATCGGGCAGAAGAGTGATGTCCGTGGGGGGTTGCTGATCGGCGCGCTAGCTGCCGCCGCGCTCGGTGTCCCCGCCGCGCTGTTTCCGGTCGGCCCGACAGTCACCTGGTTTGCGATCGCGCTCGGCACGCTGACGTTGTGTGGTGCGGTGACGGGGTTGATTACATCGGTGGCGTTGACCGTCCTCATCCCCAACGAGCTGCGCGGCTTGTGCATCGGCGCGTTCATCGCGATCGCTGGCCTGATCGGTTTCGGCATTGCCCCATCACTGGTGACGTGGACTAGCAGCTTGCTTGGTGGCGAGGCACGTCTCGGCACCGCGCTTGCCATCGTCGGAGTCGCGACGAGCCTGTTGTCGGTCGTTGCATTCCTGATCGCAATTCGTACCGCGCCCCTATCTGCAGTCGCAGACCTATCAGATAGCGATTGACGACGTTTCAGAAAGGTGCAGTATGCTCGCAACCTCAACGGAGGAGAGGATCATGACGGCCACCCCAAAACGGCGGATCGACGTTTCGCCTGAAATGCTCTCGTTCATCGGACGCGGACCTATCGCGCCCGATGCATGGAGCGACGACGCAGTCGTCCTTCGCTTCAGTCTGGGCGATGACGGGACGGCCGCGACGATGAGCCACGCTACCGGATCGGATCACGAGGCGGTTGTCGTACTTGCGGTCGCCGCGACTGCGTGTGAGCGTATCTTCGGTGCGCTTCCCGGCCCTCGCGCCATATGGCACCTGCCGACCGAGCTGCGCACGCTGGTGCTCTCGCTGCGCGATTGCCCGTTGCCCGAGCCGGCGCGCGATACGCTGTGCCTCGCCAAGAGCATCGAATTGCTCTGTGCTAGCTTCGCCTGCCTGCACGAGGGTGCATTGATATCGGCTGATGGCGCCGGCGACCTGTCCGAACGCGACGCGCGCCGTCTCGCCGCAGCACGGCAGCTGATCGACGATCGCTGGCAGGAAAAACTGACGCTCGATACGGTCGCGCGTGCCTGTGGTCTCAATCGCGCAAAGCTCACCCGCGGCTTCCGCCAGATGTTCGGCTCGAGCGTCGCTGACGCGATCTCCGACAAGCGTTTGTCTGGTGCGCGCGGCATGTTGCTGGCGACCGATTTGCCGGTATCTGCGATCGGGTATCGCTGCGGCTATCGGAACAATGCAAGCTTCACCCGCGCATTCGCGCGCCGCTTTGGCGTGCCGCCCACACGCCTCCGCGCGTTGCAGCTCGCGGCATGAAGATGATGGATCGTCCGAAGGAAGGCGGCTCGCTGGTTGATCGCGCGGTACGATGCGTACGCGATCACATGCGCGATCAAGATATGAAGGTCGGTGACACGCTTCCGGGCGAGGGCCAGTTTGCTACCGAGCTTGGCGTCAGCCGCGCGGTGATGCGCGAGGCGTTCGGCGCGCTGGCGGCACTGCGTCTGATCGACGTCGCCAACGGGCGACGTGCGCGGGTAGGCGCGATCGACGGATCGGTGATGGGAACCTCGATCGACCATGCGGTAGCAACGGCACAGGTATCGGTCGCCGAAGTCTGGGACGTCCGCCGAACGCTCGAGCTACGCACTGCCGAACTCGCCGCTCGCGACCGCAGCGACGCCGACGCCGCCATCATACGAACCGCCGCGCAAGCGATGGCCTCCGCAACCAACATCGCTGATATAACCCGCCACGACATCGTCTTTCATCAGGCGATCGCCCGCGCGAGTGGCAACGCGTTGTTTCTACAGGTCGTCCGATCGTTCGAACCGATGATGACCATTGCGATACCGGCAGCTTGGGAAACTCGCCACACGGAAGAAGCGCGATCGATTGTGCTAAAGCGCCATGTGGAGATCGCGTTCGCGATAGGCGACCGCGACGCTATCGCGGCAAACGCCCTGATGGATGCGCATTTCGATCAGTCGATCGGCGCCGTACTCTAGGGGTGCAACCCCGACGACAGATCGCCCTTCCCGTTTGGACCGCTCGTGTTCGTTGGCACGGTCGCATTTGGTGGTGAGCGCCAAGACCGATTCGTCGCCTGCGTGGGCACGTTCCGCTAGCAGCAAGCGACTTCAGGCTTACTCTGTTCAGGGTTAGACATGACGCGATTAGACCGTACGAACAACGTCGCCGATTTGCGCCTGATGGCCCGCCGACGACTGCCGAGGCCGATCTTCGACTATATCGATGGCGGCGCGGACGATGAGAGATCGCTGCGCCGGAACATCACTGCCTTCGCGGACTACGAACTGATTCCCGACGTGCTCAACGACGTGTCGGAAATCCGGACGGAAACCAAGATCTTCGGGCAACCTTCGCGCTGGCCGCTCATGCTATCGCCGACCGGCCTAACGCGCATGTTTCATGGTCATGCCGAGCTTGCCGTAGCCCGCGCGGCGGCACGTCACGGCCTTCTTTACAGCCTCTCGACGATGGGCACGACGCGATTGGAGGATCTCGCGCAAGCCTTTGCCGGGCCGAAGGTTTTCCAGATCTATATCTTCAAAGATCGCGGCCTGACCGCCGAGTTCGTGGCGCGCTGTCGGGATGCGGGCTTCCACGGACTTACCCTGACAGTGGATACGCCGGTCGCCGGCAATCGGGAACGCGACCGGGTCAGCGGCCTTTCCCTGCCCCCAAAACTGACGCTCCGGTCGTTGCTCAGCTTCGCACTCCACCCCTCCTGGTCCATCCCAGCGCTCGCCGGGTCGAAGTTCGACCTCGCGAACGTCAGTCACAAGGTCGATGCGCTGTCATCGGGACCGATGAGTTTGTTCGACTATATCGGCGGCCAGTTCGACCGCTCGGTTGGCTGGCGCGAGGTCGAATGGCTTGCCCGCGAATGGAACGGGCCGCTTGCGATCAAGGGTGTGATGACCCCCGATGACGCACGTCGCTCGATTACCTCGGGAGCAACCGGCGTCATGATCTCTAACCACGGCGGGCGTCAGTTGGACGGTGCACCCGCACCAATCGATCAGATCGAGGCGGTGCGAAACGCCATTGGCGACGCACCGGACGTGATCTGTGACGGTGGTATCAGGCGGGGCTCGGACGTGGTCAAGGCGCTTGCCCTGGGAGCGACGGCCTGCTCGATCGGGCGCCCGTATCTATATGGCTTGGCCGCGGGCGGTGAGCAGGGCGTCGATCGCTTGCTCACGCTCCTGAGACAAGAGTTTGAGCGCACTTTGACGCTCGCAGGGATCAACGACATTGCGTCCATATCCCCTCGCCATATCCGCCATCGAACAAGCGGGCCGGCTTGGTCGAAGGCGGCGGCAAGCACGTAGAAGGGGCTGATTTGCGGCAGGAAGCGCCCATTGAGCACCTAGCGTACTGCCGCAGCCCCGTGCTGGACCGCATGAACGGATGGCCGGTTACGGCGAACGCTGTTCGAAAGCGGCCGGTTGTAGTCTGATCCCGATTCCACCGTTAAGTAGTGTCAGCATCGCTATCGAAGGCACATGCTACTAGGTGCGGCGCGGCAGGAACGGTGATGCCCCACCAAGATTGAGCTACTAGACGCATCGATCGAGCGCGCCTTTGGTTTGGACCCGCATGGTCGCACGACCTACCAAGATCCCCGACACGGCCGCATGCGAAAGCGGACCAGGCGATCGAGGGGATGCACGTTATGACGACCATGAGCCCGACCGAGATGGCGCAGCGCCTTGGTGGCGGATTGCTGTCGTTTCCCGTCACGCATTTCGATGCCGATGGCGCATTCGTCGAGGACGCGTATCGCAAGCATTGCGCATGGATGCTCGAACACGAGCTGTCCGGCCTGTTCGCGGCCGGCGGCACGGGCGAGTTCTTCTCGCTGACGCCAGCTGAAGTCGCGCAGGTCGTCGGCGCCGCGGTGGCCGAAGCCGGCGGGCGTCTGCCGGTGATCTCGGGCTGCGGCTACGGCACCGCGATCGCCACCGGGATTGCGCGCGATGCGGAGAAGGCCGGCGCGGACGGCCTGTTGTTGCTTCCACCCTATCTGGTCGGATCGAAGCAGGAAGGACTTGCCGCGCATGTCGACGCGGTCTGCAAGGCGACGGGGCTCGGCGTGATCGTCTACAACCGCGACAATGCGATCCTCGACGACGAGACGCTCGCCGGACTGTGCGACCGCAATCCCAACCTCGTCGGCTTCAAGGACGGCGTCGGCGACATCGAGCTGATGACGCGCGTCTACGCGCGGATGGGCGACCGGCTGACCTATATCGGAGGCCTGCCGACCGCCGAGACGTTCGCGACGCCGTATCTGACGATGGGCGTGACGACCTATTCGTCGGCGATCTTCAACTTCCTGCCCGAATGGGCGCTGGCGTTCTACAAGGCCGTGCGCGCCGACGACCGGATCGAGGTGCTGAACCAGCTCCGCGATTTCGTGCTGCCGTACATCACGCTGCGCAACCAGGGCCGCGGCTATGCGGTGTCGATCGTCAAGGCGGGCATGCGCGTCGTCGGGCGCGATGCCGGGCCGGTGCGCTCGCCGCTGACCGATCTGTCCGCAGCCGAGGACGAGCGGCTCCGCGTGCTGATCGAGAAGGTTGCCCCTGCTGCTCTCGCCAAGGCGGCGTGACAGCGGGCGAAAACCAACGGATAGTGCGGCGATGATGTTCGAACTGAGCCAGCTTCGCTGCTTCGTCGCCGCCGCCGAGGAACTCCATTTCGGGCGCGCGGCCCAGCGCCTGAACATGACGCAATCGCCGCTCAGCCGACAGATCCAGCTGCTCGAGCGGATCCTCGACGTGACGCTGCTCGAGCGCACCAGCCGGCAGGTGAGCCTGACCCCCGCCGGTCGCGTGTTCCTGATCGAGGCGCGGCGGATCGTCCGGCTGTCGGAGAGTGCGGCGCTGTCGGCGCGGCGCGTGGCGAAGGGCGATGCGGGACGCGTCGCGATCGGCTTCACCGCCGTGTCGGGGTATAATCTGGTGCCGCAGATCGTCGCGCAAGCGAGAGCAAGCCTGCCCAATATCGACCTCGAACTGCGCGAGATGGTGACGACCGATCAGGTCGATGCGTTGCTGACCGGGCTGATCGACATCGGCTTCGTACGGCCGCCGCTCGATCGTCACGAGTTCGACACCGTCTGCGTACAGGTCGAGCCGCTGGTCGTCGCGCTGCCCGCAGGGGATCCGCGACAGGCGAAGGCGGTGCTCGAACTGGGTGATTTCGATGGCCTGCCGCTGATCATGTATGCGCGGCAGGGCGCGGGGTATTTCCACCAGATGCTTATCGGGCTGTTCGACGCGGCCGGCGTGTCGCCGCACTATGTCCAGCACGTGACGCAGATCCATTCGATGCTGGGGCTCGTCCATGCGGGGCTGGCCGCAGCGATCGTGCCTGAATCCGCATCGGGGCTGCACATGAACGACGTGCAGTTCCGCCGGCTGGCGACCGACCCCGAGAAGCCGGTCGAGCTGCACATGGCGTGGCGGCGGGACAACAGTAACCCGGCGCTGGAGCCGATGCGGCGACTGTGCGCCGAGACCGCGGCGTGATCGACCGGCGCGCGGTGCTCGCCGGGCTCGCGGCGACACCGGCGCTGGTCGCGGCGCGCGTACCGGCGAGCCCCGTCGCGACGACGCGATACGGGCGGGTGCGTGGGACAGTCGACCGCGACGTGGTGGTCTTTCGCGGGGTGCGCTACGGCGCGGATACGCGGACGCGGCGGTTTGCGCGTGCGGTGCCGTCGACGCCGTGGACCGATATTGCCGACGCGACGCGCTACGGCGCGGCCTCGCCCCAGACCAAGGCGGCTGAGCCGACCAGCGAGGATTGCCTGTTCCTCAACATCTGGACGCCGGCGCTCGACGCAGCGCGACGGCCGGTCATGATCTATATCCACGGCGGCGCGCATTCGCACGGGTCGGGGTCCGATCCGCTGTATGATGGCGGCAGTCTGGTGCGGCGCGGCGACGTCGTGGTCGTTACCTTGAACCACCGGCTGGCGGCGCTCGGCTACGCGTATCTCGCGCAGCTCGGCGGGCCGGCGGAGTCGGGCAATGTCGGCAATCTCGACATCGTCCTCGCACTGGAATGGGTGCGCGACAACATCGCGGCGTTCGGCGGCGATCCGGGGCGGGTGATGCTGTTCGGCCAGTCGGGTGGTGGCGCCAAGATCGTGACGCTGATGGCGATGGCGAAGGCGCGCCCGCTGTTCCATGCCGCCGCGACGATGAGCGGCCAGCACGTTACGGCGGCGGGGCCGAACCACGCGACGATCCGGTCGCGGGCGTTCATGGCGAAGGCCGGCGCGGGCGACTTTGCGGCACTAAACGCGCTGCCGATCGAGCGGCTGGTCGAGGCGATGGCGACGACCGATCCGATCGAGGGCAAGGGCGAGATCAGCTTTACCTCGACGTTCGATCACCATGTGCTGACGCGTCATCCGTTCTTTCCCGACGCCCCGCGCGAGGCTGCGCATATCCCGCTGATCGTCGGCAATACGCATGACGAGACCGGGTTGTGGATCGGCGAGATCCTGAAGCGCGGCGACACGAGTTGGGGCAACCTACCGGCGCGGTTGGTGCGGGAGATGACCAAGGACCTCGCGCCCGATCACGTCATCGCGCGCTACCGCGACCTCTATCCCGATAGGACGCCGGGGCAGATTCTGCTGGCGGCGTCGACCGCGGGTCGGTCGTGGCCCGGGCATCTGATCCAGGCGGAGGAACGCGCGAAGATCGGTGCGCCGACCTGGATGTATCAGCTCGACTTTCCTTCGCCGGAAGCAGGCGGCGTGCTTGGCGCGTTCCATTCGCTCGATATCGGACTGGTGTTCGACAATACGCGGGAGCCTAGCGCGCGGACGGGTGACGGCGCCGAAGTGCGGCGGCTTGCCGGGAGGATGGCGGATGCGTTCATTGCGATGGCGCGGACCGGCGATCCGAACTGTGCGAGCGTGCCGGCCTGGCGGCATTACGACCTGGCGCGGCGGTCGACGATGATCTTCGATCGGGCATTGCGGATCGAAGACGACCCCCGGCGCGAGGAACGCCTGCTGTTCGCGGTCGCGCCGTATATCAAGCCTGGCGGCTAGCGGTCCCACGGAAAGGTGAGCGTCGGGCGGTTGGCGTAGCGGCGCATGCGCAGGCTCAAGCGCGCACCGGCGCCGGGCTCGAGCCGGATCGTGAACGCCGCGCCGGCGACGTCGGTCGTGCGGCCGTCGATCGTCACGGCGGCTATCCGGTGCTCGGCATAGGCGCCGCCTTGCACCACCACCGTCCGCGGCTGGCTAATGCTCAGGTTCACCAGCGTCACCTCGGTCGTCGTGTCGCCCAGCGTATGCACCAGCGCAGCGACGTCTTCGGGCACGCCAGCACGTTTGCGGTCCGCATCGAAATAGCGGAGCCGGCAGTGGAGCGGGACGCCGCCTTGCGCTGGCGAGGTCTTCGACCAGGGCGGGCGGGCGATGTGCAGGCCGCCGGTCATCAGTTGGACGAGGCTGGTGACGTTGGCCGGGTTGATGTCGATCGGCCAGTCGGCAAGCCGAGTTTCCGGCGTTGTCGGATCAGACACGCGCGCAGCGACCCGGTCGGCGACCGCCTTCAGGTCGGCGCGCAACGCGGTTACGGCGTAGCTCGGGTTCGAACCTTCCAGGAAGCTGACCCACGGATGATCGCCGGCAGCCGCGCGATCGGCCGGCGCTTGCGACATGTACCAGATTTCGAAGCCGTTGGTCTTGAACGGACCGGGCTGCCAGCCATACCAGCCGTCCGCGCCGTGCATCGTCGGAGTCGACAGGACACCACCTATCGTCTTAGCCTGCGCATTGATCCGCGCGGTCTGGCGGCGCCAGACGTCGATATACCGCTGGTCGCCGGACAGCAGCGTGCCGGTCATGAACGCGGTGACCGAGCGGGGGACGCGGTTGCGGTTCTCGCGCTTGCCGGTCTGCGGTACGATCGGCGAGAAGCCCCAGCCATACACGCCACTCCACCAGTCGCGCGGGACGATACCGTCCAGACCGACGCGGCTGGGGATGATGTCGCCGTTCGCTTTTGCCCGGTCGACCCACGCGTCGAGATAGTCGAGCGCCCAGGTCCGGTATCGATCCCCTGCCCCCAGCGCGTACGCGTTGAGCCCTAGCGTCGTCGCCTGCAGGTTGAGCGGATTGTCGCCGACGACGTCGCCATAGTCGGCATAATGCGCGAGCGTCTGCGCGTAGGTCGTCTCGCCATGTTCCATGTGGAAGCGTTCGCCGGCCGCGAACGGATCGCCTGCCCAGTCGAGTTCGGTCGCGCGGCGCAGCATCGGCCCGCGGCTCCCGTTCATCAGGCTGCGCATGATCCGCAGCTTCGGATCGTAGTTGCGCGTGGTCGGATCGCGGCCAGTGTAGAAATCGGCGTAGCGGCGCGTGCGCTCGATCAGTTTCAGGTCGCGCGGGCCGGACAGCCCCATCATGTCGAAGGTCGTCAGCCCTTCCGCGTTATGCTGCCAGTCCATCTGGACGGGAAACTCGCGGAAATACATGCCCTTGAGAGCGATCGGCACGTCGACCGTGCGCGCTGCGGTGAACTGCTTGAGGTGACCCTCCCACGCCCGTGCGTACAGGTCGCGGATACGATCGGGACCGCCCAGCGCGTGGAGGATCGCCCAATCGTTCGTTGCTTCCGCCGCATCGTCGGGACCGTCGTTCGCACCCCAGCGCTCGAACACGCGCAGCCAGCCGCGACTGTCGACATACTTTGCGTAGAACGCTTCGCAGGCTTCGGCATTGGCGGCGAGCAATCGGCGTTGCAGGACTGCCCATTCCGGCGCTGCCATAGGCGTTTTAACCCGCAACGTCGCTGGCGCAGCACGAGCGGCTGTGGGCAATGTGGCGAGCGCGGCCGCGGCACCCCCGAGCAGCGTACGGCGATCGACGGTCATGCGGCCAGCTCGACACGGCGGATAGGACCGACGATCACCAGGAACGAAAAGATCGTCAGCAGGCAATGCGCGCCGACGAACACCAGCGCCCAATCAAACGAGCCCGTAGCACCGACGATAAACCCAATGACGATCGGCGTGACGATCCCGGCGACGTTGCCGAACATGTTGAACACCCCGCTGGTCAACCCGGCGAGCTGCTTCGGCGCGACGTCCGACATCACCGCCCAGCCGAGCGACGCGACGCCCTTTCCGAAGAACGCGACCGCCATCAGCGTGACGACCAGCCACTCCGCCTCGACGAACACGCAGGCGATGATCAGCGTCGCCAGCAGCATCCCGAACACCAGCGGCACCTTCCGCGCGATGTCGATCGAGCCGGTGCGCTTGAGCAGCAGGTCGGACGTGTAGCCGCCGACTAGTCCTCCGACGAAGCCGCACAGCGCTGGTGCGGCGGCGGCAAAGCCGGCCTCCATGATGTTCAACCCGCGCTCCTTCACGAGGTAGATCGGGAACCAGGTGACGAAGAAATAGGTCAGCACGTTGATGCAATACTGGCCGAGATAGATGCCGAGCAGCATCCGGTTCGCGAGCAGCTGGCGCAGGTTCGTCCACGAAAAGGCCTGCGGGCGATTGGCGGCGTCCTCCATCCGGATCAGCCCGCCGCCAGCCTCGATATGCGCGAGTTCGGCGGCGTTGATCTTCGGATGGCGGACCGGGCTGTGGATGTAGCGGACGAACAGCGCAGTCGCGATCAGGCCGATCGCGCCCATCACCCAGAATACCGCGCGCCAGCCATAGCTGTGTACCAGCCAGCCCATCAGCGGTGCGAATGCGACGAGCGAGAAATACTGCGCCGAATTGAAGATCGCCGACGCCGTGCCCCGCTCGGCGCCGGGAAACCAGGCGGCGACAAGGCGGGCATTGCCAGGAAAGGACGGGGCTTCTGCGAGGCCGACGAGGAAGCGCAACGCGAACAACATAGCGACGGCGGACACGCCCGCGATCAAGCCGGTCAGCCCCTGTGTGGCCGTGAACAGCGACCAGGCCAGGATCGCGCCGGCATAGACGCGCTTGGTGCCGAACTTGTCGAGCAGCAGCCCGCCAGGGATCTGCGCGAGGACATAGGCCCAGGCGAACGCGGACAGGATGAAGCCGGTCTGCACCGACGACAGCCCGAGCTCGGTCGATGCCGCAGAGCCCGCGATCGAGAAGGTCGCACGGTCGGCGTAGTTGATCGACGTGATCAGAAAAATCAGCGCGATCACGCGGTAGCGCACCGCGGTCGGGCGCTCGGCCACGCCCCCTGCAACCGCATCTCTAGCGGGGGCTGCTGCGGCGATCGTCATGCTTCGCTCTCCTGTCCGGCACTCGATCTGCGCGAGTGTTCGGGTCCGGTGTATCGAGCGGAAGGCGGACGGTCCAAGTCCTAAAACGGGTTGATCCAGTCAGGCCGGGACTTGATCGGATACCGGGAGCGAGATGCCGATGCCGGATCAGTGCACCGTTCGCATCGATCGATGTCGGAATGAGATTGGCTTAGGCGACAGCACCCGGCCTAACACAGATTGCGACAGACCGGCTCCAACGAAGCCGGCAGCGGGCACATCGTGCCGGAGTTAGGGGAGTGAGTATGACCGGGATCCGTAGCTTCAAATCCGTGTTGGCGATGTCGAGCGCGATCGTCGCCTGCTCGCTAGCGACGATGGGCCACGCCCAGAGCGTGCCGGAAACGACCGCGCAGAAGGAAGCGCGCGCCGCTGGCAATACCACCGATACCGACACGCCTCCCGCCTCCCCCGCCCTGCCGCCCGAGCAGACCGTGACCGACGCGCCGCTCGCAGCGGATGTGCCCGATATCGTCGTCACCGGGTTTCGCGCGAGCCTCAACAGCGCGATCAACATCAAGCGCACGCAGACCGCGACCGTCGACGTGATCAAGGCGGAGGACATCGCGGAATTCCCCGATCTCAACCTCGCGGAGTCCTTGCAGCGCATCCCCGGCGTGTCGATCAGCCGCGTCAACGGCGAGGGCCGGAACATCTCGGTTCGCGGTCTCGGTCCCGATTACACGCGCGTCCGGATCAACGGCATGGAAGCGATCGGCACCACCGGCGGCACCGACAATTCGGGCGGGGTGAACCGTGGCCGCGGGTTCGATTTCAACATCTTCTCGTCCGACCTGTTCAACAGCATCGCAGTCCGCAAGACCGCGACCGCCGATGTCGAGGAAGGCTCGCTGGGCGGCACCGTCGACCTGCAGTCGTCGCGCCCGTTCGACTACAAGAAGGCGACCGCGGTCGTCTCGGCGAGTGCGAGCTACAACGATCTGCGCGAGAAGGTGACGCCGAAGATCTCGGGACTCATCACCAAGACCACGGACGATGGCCGGTTCGGCGTGCTGCTGTCGGTCGCGTACGAAGAGCGTGCGATCAAGGAGGAAGGCGCAAACATCACCCGCTGGACCTATGGCGGGTTCAATGCCGGGTTCAACGCGGCGTCGCGGCTGCCGGGCTACACACTCGCACAGATCAACGATCCGAACCCCGCAACCGGGTTGTACCATCCGCGCATCCCCGGCTTGGTAAGCTACGACATTTTCCAGAAGCGGCTTGGCGCAGCGGGATCAGTCCAGTTCCAGCCGACACCCAAGACGCTGATCTCGCTCGACGCACTGTATTCGCGGCTCGACGGGACGCGCAAGGAATCGCAGCTGCAGGCGATCAGCTTTAGTCGGTCCGGGACGGGCAAGCCGCAGACGATCATCCGCGACGGCGTGGTCGATGGTGACAACAACATCATCAGCGGCACGTTCGACAACGTCGATCTGCGCACTCAGTCGCGCTACGACAAGCTGGTCACCGATTTCTACCAGGTGACCGGCACGCTCGACCAGAAATTCGGCGAGAACTTCAAGATCGGTGCGGTCGTCGGTTATGCGGACTCGAAGTTCAGCAACCCGATCCAGTCGACCGTCACGATCGATGCCGCCAATACGCCGAACTTCTTCTACGATTTCCGCACCCGGTTTCCGACCATCAGGCCGGGCGTCGACCTTACGAACCCGAACACCTTCGCCTTCGTCAACGGCACGTCGGAAGTTCGCATCCGCCCGCAGACCGTCAGCAACAGCTTCACCAACGCCAAGACGTTTGCCGAATGGACCGTCAATCCCTTGTTGAAGCTGAAGGTGGGCGTCGACTGGCGCCGGTTCGACTACAGCTCGACCGAGCAGCGGCGCCTGTCGGGAGAGTCCGTTGTGCAGACGCTGACGCCCGCGCAACTCGCGGCGGCAACGACGCTTTTCTCTGGCTTCGGCAAGGGCCTCGATACGCCTGACGGCACGCCGACCGCCTGGATCGTGCCCGATATCAACAAGTTCGCCGAACTCTACGGGATTTATTCCAACGCGCTCTACGCCACCGGCGGCGTAACCAACGCGAGTGCCCGCGGATCGTACATCACGGTGCGCGAAGACGATATCGGCGGCTGGGGCATGGCGGAGTTCAACTTCGCCGATCGCGGCCTGCCGATCCGCGGCGATGTCGGCGTCCGCTACGCCAACACCGACCAGCGCTCGACCGGCTATGCAGGACAGGGCGCCGCAACGAACCTGGTCGTCGCAGACCGCAGCTATCATCGCTGGCTGCCATCGGGGAACCTGGTGATGGACGTCACCGAGACGTTGCTGGTCCGCTTCGCCGCGGCCAAGACGCTCGCGCGCGCCGGCATCTCGGCGATCGCACCGGGCGGCAACCTCAGCGTTTCCGGCGGCAACCGCACGTTCAGCAGCGGCAACCCCGATCTAAAGCCGACGGAATCGGACAATCTCGACGTCTCGGTCGAATGGTATCCAACGCGAGGCGCGATCTACGCGGTCTCGGCGTTCCAGAAGGACATCGGCACGTTCGTCCAGTCGCTCAGCACCACCGTCCCGTTCAGCAGCCTGGGCCTGCCGGACTCGCTCCTGGCCGGCACGAGCGCATCGCCGACCGACCTCTTTATCGTCAGCCAACCGGTCAATTCGAGCGGCGGCCGGCTCAAGGGCTTCGAGGTGAACGTGCAACAGCCCTTCAGCTTCCTACCGGGCTTCCTGTCCAACTTCGGCGTGCTGGCGAACTACACGCACGTGACGTCAAACATCCGGTACCTGACGTCCGCGACCGGCGGTGCGTCGGTGATCGCGCCGTTGATCGGGCTTTCGAAGCACGCCGCCAACGGCACGCTGTATTTCGAGACCGCGAAATTCCAGATTCGCGGGTCGATCGCCTATCGCTCGCGCTATCTCACCGCCGTACCCGGCACCGAGGGGAATTCGTATAACGGCACGAGCGGCACCACCAACGTCGACGCGCAGATGTCGTACAATTTGACCGACAACCTCAAGTTCAGCATCGAGGCGATCAACCTTACCGACCAGGTCAACGACCAGTTCGTCGACGAGTCCAACCGCCTTAATGTGCTGACGCATAGTGGGCGTCAGTTCACGGCGGGAATGCGCTTCTCGTTCTGATAGTCCGACGATGCCACGCGGATTGTGGCAACTTGCGATTTAGGGAGCTTCATGTTGGTACGGCGGGTCTCGACATTCCGGTCACGACGCCAAATCAGAACAGGAGATGCGCATGACCTATAATCGCCGCGAGACCTTCGGACTGGCATTGGCGGGAGGTGCGGTGGCGTTCGTTCCGCCTACTCCGGCGGTGGCGGAACCTCCCAAGCCAGAGGCATGCGTGCCGCGGTTCGACGACGGTTGGCGGCGCGGCTTCGAAGGTCAGCGCGTGGCCGACCTCGGCGATGGCCGCTTCCTCAATCCGTTGATCGCGGGCGACCATCCCGATCCTGCCATCCTGAAGGACGGCGCCGATTATTACATGACCTTCTCCAGCTTCGATTCCTATCCGGGGCTGACGATCTGGCACAGTCGCGACCTGGTGAACTGGCAACCGCGCAAAGCCGCGCTGACGAAGAACATCGGCTCGGTCTGGGCGGTCAGCCTCGAGAAGCACGACGGCCGATACTTCCTGTATATCCCGGTCAAGGCCAAGCCGAACGCGATCCACGTCATCTGGGCCGATCATATCGACGGCCCCTGGTCCGATCCGATCGACCTCGGGCTGCCCGACCATATCGATCCCTGCCACGCGGTCGGCGAGGACGGATCGCGCTGGCTGTTCCTGTCGGGCGGCGACCGGATCCGCCTAGCCGCCGACGGCCTGTCGACGGTCGGCAAGGTCGAGCATGTCTACGATCCGTGGCGCTATCCCGACACTTGGGACGTCGAGGGCTTCAGTCCCGAAGGACCGAAGATCGTCCGCCACGGGGGCTGGTTCTACATGATCACCGCGGTCGGGGGCACCGCCGGGCCACCGACCGGCCACATGGTGATCGTCGCCCGGTCGCGCTCGATCCACGGCCCCTGGACCAACGATCCCGCCAACCCGGTGGTGCGAACCGTGAGTACCGACGAGAAATGGTGGTCGCGCGGTCATGCCAGCCTCGTCGAGGCTCCCGACGGCAGCTGGTGGTCGATCTATCACGGTTTCGAGAACGGCTATTGGACGCTCGGCCGGCAGGCGCTGCTCGATCCGATCCGCTGGACCGCCGAGGGCTGGTTCGCGATGACCGGCGGGGATTTGTCGAAGCCCTTGGCCAAGCCAAAAGGCGGCGCCGCCCTGCCCCATGGCCAACCGCTTTCCGACGACTTCCGCACGTTGCAAATCGGCAGCAAGTGGAATTTCTTTCGTCCGGGCCCCGCCGAACGCGACCGGGTGCGGGTCGAAGGCGGTGCATTGATTCTGAAGGCCAGCGGCACCGCACCGGTCGACTCGTCGCCGCTGATGCTGATCGCCGGCGACCAGGCCTATCGGTTCGAATGCGATATCGAGATCGAAGCGGGCGGGACAGCTGGCCTCGTGCTGTTCTACGACGACAAGTTGTATTGCGGCCTAGGCTTCGACGAGCACCGGTTCGTCACGCATCAATATGGCAACGAGCGCGGGAGACCCGCCAATCCGCACGGACGCCGCATGCGGATCCGGATCACGAATACTCGCCATATCGTCGCGATCCATACAAGCGGCGATGCTGGCAAGAGCTGGCAACGCTTCGACCGTGGCATAGAGGTGTCGGGCTATCACCACAATGTCCGCGGTGGGTTCCTGATGCTGCGTCCCGGCCTGTATTCGGCGGGTAGCGGCGCGGCACGCTTTCGCGACTTTCGATACGAGGCACTCTAACGGCGACGCGCTTCCTTACCCAAGCCCTTGCGCGCGCGACCATTCTTGGAACAGCATCGGCCATGACGCTGCTGGTTTGCCGACCGCCCTGCTCAAGCCGAAGCCGTGCCCCCCAGTCGCGAACAGGTGCGTTTCCACCTCCACGCCGGCCTTTATCGCAGCCGCTCGAAACGCCAGCGTATTGTCGACGGCGACGCTTTTGTCGTCTTCCGCGTGGACGAGGAAACAAGGCGGCGTCGCCGACGTCACGTTGGAGGCCGTAGAATGCGCGCGCTCCAAAGCGGGCGTCGGCGAGGGCCCAAGCAGCAGCGTCCGTGACCCGGGATGGGCAAGCGGCAACGTCATCGATTGCACCGCATACATCAGCGCCGCGACATCGGGCCGTGCGCTGCCTCGATCTGCGGCGTCGATCCAAGTGTAAGTTTGCTGCGCGAACCGCGTCGCCAGGTCACCGCAGACATGACCGCCCGCCGAAAATCCCATCGCCGCGACGCGATCGGGCTTGATCCCGTACGACCCGGCACGGGCGCGGATCAGCCGCATGGCACGCTGCGCATCGGCCAAGGCGACGTCTGGGCCAGCCGCCCAGCCATCGCCGGGCAACCGGTAGAACAGCACGAACACCGTCCACCCACGATCCGCCAGCCACCGTGCGATCTCGTACCCCTCGCGGTCGACGACGATCCGGACATAGCCGCCGCCCGGCATCACCAGTATCGCCGATCCGTTCGGCTTGGCCGGACGAAACACGACCATGCGGGGACGGGCGATGCCGTGGACGGCGCGATCGGTCATGCCGGCACCCGTCGCCCGATCCTCGACGACCTCGACCGGTAAGTTCGTCGGCGCGCCCGGTGCTCCAGCCGGCCAGAGATCGATCGTTTCGGTCGGGTCGGGCAATTTCGGCACGCGACCGCCGGTCTGCGCGGGTGGCGGCGTCTGTGCTTCGACACTCCTCGACAGCCCGACCGCCAGCGTTCCCAGGATTGCACTCCGACGATCGATCATACGCATGGGCCCATCAAAAAAAAATGGGCGCACTCCGCGAAGAATGCGCCCGAGGAGAGGAGAGACTGTGGCGGTGAAGCCTACATCTTGAAGCGCGCACCCACGAGGAAGGTGCGGCCGAAGTGATTATTCTCGTAGTTCCGGTTCGCATCGAGATCGGTGTAGCGGGTGCGATAATTGTCGGTCAGGTTGGTCCCCTCGAGCGAGACCTCGAGCGCCGGCGTCAGCTTGTAGCGCATCGACGCATCGACGTTGGTCGTCGCGCCATAGCCCTCAAACAAATTGCCGGTCGCGGATGCGCCGTCGATATAGGGGCTGCGATAGCTGATCGATCCGCGTGCGCTGAACTTCGCATCCTCGTAATACAGCGTGCCGTTATAGGCGCGCTTCGACAGGCCGTAGAGTGTCGCCGAGCGGGTCGTGTTCGGCAACGCGCCGAGCGTACCCGCTGGCGTGACGATCGTGGTCGCCGGACCGCCCTGCGAATAGCCCGCACTCGAGTCTACGAACGTCGCGTTGGCCAGTGCGCCGAAGTTACGCAGGAAGCCGGGCAGGAAGCGGAACGTCGTCTGGAGCGAGATTTCGGCGCCCTTGAGCGAGGCACCCGTTCCGTTGATCGGCGAGGTGATCTGCCACAACTGGCCTTCCGGCGCACCGGCGGCGGGCGAGCTTGCCGGGATGACCGACAGCGGCAGGCCGGTCGATGCGAACGTCCCGCTGCGCGTCGCCGAGACCGGGAAGCTCTCGACGTTCTTCTTGAACAGCGCGACCGAGAAGATCGACTGCGGTGCGAAATACCATTCCGCCGAGATGTCGAATGCGGTCGCGCGGAACGGATCGAGCTGCGGGTTGCCGAAGGTCACGCGGTAGTTGAAGCCGTCGACCGAACCGCCCGGCGTGAGGCTGCCGAGGCTTGGCCGGGTCAGCACCTTGGCGATCGCACCGCGGATGATGACGTCTTCCGCCGGGAACAGCGCGACGTTGATCGCGGGCAACCAGTCGTCGTAGCTGCGGCCGACCGTGGCCGGGGTGTTGACGGTGACGCCGCCGACGACTGCGGAGGACAGACCGGTCGAGCGCTGCTTGGTGTGGACGTAGCGAATGCCGGCATTGGCGGCGTAGCGCAGGCCGAGGATGTCGCCCTTCACGTCGAACTCGGTGTACCCGCCCGTCACCTGCTCTGAGACGCTGCGGGTATCGCCGACCAGTACGGTCGCCGGACGGTTATACAGCCCGGTATAGGCCGCCGACGCATCGATGTTCGGGATGAGGAAGCTGGTCGTCGTCCCCGACGGCTGGCCGGCCTTGCCGAGATTGAAGATCTCGCCGAGGCTGCCGGCCGGGAATCCGTATACCGCGGTCGACCCGAACAGCGTGTTCGGCGAACAGGTGAGCGTTCCCAGCACGACATCCTTGCCGCCGGCGTTGGGGCAGACGACCGCGTCGCGTGAAAAGCCCTGCGTGTCGAAGGTGAACTTGCGGTACAGTCCGCCCGCCTTGATCTGGAAGCCTTCCGCGACGTCCCACTCGGTCCGCAACTGCGCGGTGCGGAACTTGTTGACCGTTTCCGACGGGCGATCGCGGATTTCCGCCAGCTGGAAGTTCGCCGGATCGGTGACGCTGGTGCCGAAGGTCAGCTTCGGGCTCTTCATGTCGGTATAGTCGTAGCTATACCCCTGCGCATCGCGATCGTCGAACACGAAGGTCGTCTCGACCGGGATCGTCGCGTCCGACTTCGAGATACCACCCATCAGCGTGAAGCGCAGCTTGTCGGTGACGTCCTGATCCCAGCTGCCGCCGAGCTGATAGAATTCGGTCTGCGACTTGCGCAGATAATGCTCGGTGCGCACCCAGGCGTCGTTGAGCGTCGCCTTGACCAAGTTGTTGTTCGCATCGATCGTGTAGTTGCTGATGTCGATCGACCGCTCATTGGAGCGCAGCAGGACTTCGCCCCATTTCTCTTCGCGGGTTTCCTTGAACCGCGAATACAGCCCGTCGATCGAGATCTTGGTCGCCTCGCTCGGCGACCATTGCACGCTGCCGGTGATACCCAGCCGTTCGCGCTCGTGCCGGACCGAGCCGTAGCGCGGGATGCGCGGGTGGAAGGCTAGCGCGGCCGTGGTGCACGCGGCGCTAGGCACGTAAACTCCGCCTCGGTTCTGCGTGGTGTAGCAACGGGTGCCATCGACCGAGTCGAACGGCGCCTGCGCCCAACGAACCGTGTTGTTGCCGAGTTCGAAGTTGTTCGTCTTCGAATAGGCAGCCGACGCGGCGACGCCAAAGCTGCCGTCCGCGGACTTCCACGACAGCAGCCCGGCAAGACGCGGCCCAGTGTTCTTGCTCAGGTCATTGTAACTGGCCTGCGCCGACCCGACTGCGGTGAAGCCGATCTTGCCGCCGAGCGGATTGCCCGTGTTCAGATCGACGACGGCCCCGAGGGAGCCTTCGTCGAGCGACGCCTCGGCCGTCTTGTGGACGACGATCGAGTTGAACAGCTCGGAAGCAAACACGTTGAAATCGAACGCACGATCGCGGTTCGAACTGGCGCCGTCGGTCGAGGTGGCGACCGTCTCCATGCCGTTGACGCGGACGCGCGTGAACTGCGCACCAAGGCCACGCACAGTGATCGCACGGCCTTCGCCGGCGTCGCGCTGGATCGAGATGCCTGGGATACGCTGCAGTGATTCGGCGAGGTTCTGATCGGGGAACTTGGCGATGTCCTCGGCGACGATCGCATCGACCGCGGCGACCGACTGGCGCTTCACGTTGAGCGCGGCATCAAGCGACTTGCGGAACCCCGTGACGATGATCTCGGCGGTTTCACCTTCCGGCTGCACGGCATCAGGCGCGGTCTGCGGCGCTGTGGTGGCGGCCGGATCGGACGCGGTTCCCTGCGGGACGACCGCGGTCTGCGCTGGTGATGGATCGACCTGGGCCGGCGTTCCCGGCGTTACGCTGTTAGGGATTTGCGCAGCCTGCGCCGACGCGATCGACGGCAGGACCAGCGCGAGAACCAGACTGCCTGCGGACACGCCGCCGAGCCAGCGCATCCGTCGAATCGCAACCGTTGCTTGAACTTCCATTGCATCCACTCCCCGTTCGGCGATCGCCGATGACACCGGTTGCGCGATCGGCGGCTCGCCGT
This sequence comes from Sphingomonas sp. OK281, assembly GCF_900115295.1. Taxonomy (GTDB): domain Bacteria; phylum Pseudomonadota; class Alphaproteobacteria; order Sphingomonadales; family Sphingomonadaceae; genus Sphingomonas. The sequence goes on from NZ_FOVZ01000001.1 coordinate 1,384,085, forward strand.
TGCGCTTCCGACCTGATTATTTCGGAGAGTTGGACCCGTTATCTAGCACGGTGGCACCCGATCCTCTCCCGAAAGGCCAGCCCTTGCTGGTCCTCCCACCGTCCCTTGCCTGCCTAGGTAACCGGTGTCAGAACAATGTCGCATGATCTGTGGCGTGTCAACATGCCGCGTCCCACTCGTATCAAGCAGGAGATGCGTCGATGAAATTGTTGCGAACTACCGCTCTTTCCGCCCTGCTCATGCTGTCCGCGTCGGGCTTTGCGCAGCAGCTAGCATCGCGACCGATGGTGATAGTGGACGAGGCCGATACGATGCGCCGGGAACCGCCCCCGCACGGCGCGATCGGCTCCAGCACCGCCTATCGAATCAGCGATGCCGTTCCCGGCCGGACGATGGAGTTCCGCAAGCGCATCCTGCAGCCCGGCAGCGCGATCGGCCTTCACCGCATTGCGCACGACGAGGTGTATTACGTAATTTCGGGGACGGGCGCGGTCTCGTCCGGCGCGGTGACGCAGCCGGTACGCACCGGGGTCGCCGCCTATCTGTTCGACGGAGAGACGGTAGGCATCCGCCAGACCGGCGAAGACCCGCTCGTGCTGATCATCGCCTATCCGATCCCGCGCTAGGTCCCAGGCTGGATATACGGGACCCGCGCGAACAGTTCGCGCTCCCATCTGCGCGGATCGTTCTCGATCCGGGATCGGGCGTCGAAGATCATCGTTGCTCGCCTTGCCCGATCGTACCGCGGCCAATTCGGTGCTCCGGCATGACCGGGATCGCCGGTAATCGCGAACGCGACGAAACTGTCCTGCATCGCCTTGGACGCCGCCTGCGCATCCGCCGCCGTTCCGGTCTGCGAGCCGGCAGCACCCAGCGTGCCGAACACCAGCGGGATATCCATCGTGTGGAACGCGCCGCGTCGCGGATCCGTCCGCGAAGCGAAATCCACCTGGTATACCCAGGTCGGTGCCCCTGCATCGGCGCGCGCCTCTGCCTCGATAACCTGCCCACGCCAGCTCCGCCCTGCCGTCGTCGCGCCGTAGAATATGTCTGTCGGCGACCAGTCCGGATAGCGCGCACGGTATTGCGCCACGACCCAATCGGGTAGGATATCGATCTTCAGTTCGGGCGCCATCCGTGTCGCAAGGTTGCTCCAGTCGAGCCCCCTCACCTTGGGCGAGTCGAGCCCGATGAACGCCCGCGTTTCGTCATGCGTGTTGCCGAGCATCATCGGGATGCGATTCCCGAGCGGGTTGGCGTCCGGCCAGAACGGATGCCGGGTCAGCCAGGTCATGTCGAGCACCGGTCCGAAATACACGCCACCGCCCATGATCGGATCGGTCGCCGACAGAGCGTCGACGAGCTTTTCGACAGGCATGGCGAGCAAAGGCCCAAGGTTGGTCTCGGCGACCCCCAGTTTTGCCAGGTACGCCTTCGCACGCGACGTTGCGTTGAGTGGTCCCGACGCCGTCACCTGCTGCCCGCTCATCGTCGCCGCGCGGTGGAACAGGCCCGCGGCGGCGGGCATGCCCATCATCGTCGCGATCTTCGCGCCGCCGCCCGACTGGCCGAACACCATGACGCGGGAGGGATCGCCACCGAACGCCGCAATATTGTCGCGTACCCATTTCAGCGCAAGGATCAGGTCGAGCTGTCCCGCATTGCCGCTGTCGGGAAAGCGTGGATCGAGCCGCGCGAGATACAGATAGCCGAGCGCGTTGAGGCGATGGTTGACCGTCACGACCACGACATCGCCGCGCGCTGCCATCACCTGCCCATCGTTCTGCGGATCGGTGACGCTGCCGTTCGAATAGGCGCCGCCGTGGATGTAGACCATCACCGGCTTCTTCGTGCGCATGTCGGCAGTCCAGACGTTGAGGAACAGGCAATCCTCGGACTGCGGACCATAGGGGCCGGACTGTGGACAGACCGGGCCGAACGCTTGCGCCGATCGCGTCTGCCCCGGCATCGCTACAGCCGTCGGTGCACGGAACCGTTCGGCGCGGCCGTAACGAATGCCCTTGAACGCGACGACATTGCGATCGACCGTCCCGACGAAATTGCCCGCCGGCGCACGTACCGCCGATGGCGTCTCCGCGCGCGCGCCAGTCGCCAGGATCAACGCAGCGCCGCCGCTAAGAGCACCACGCCGCGTCCAGGCGTCAGCGGCGGACATCGAGCCCGCCCGCCAGATACGCATCGATATCGGCCTGCCGGAACAGGCTCGCATCGCCCGGCAGCGAGTGCTTCAGGGCGGCGAGCGCCAACCCGATCCGCGCGACGTTGGCGATATCCTCGCCAGACCGCAAACCGTGCAGCACGCCCGCCGCGAATGCGTCGCCGCCGCCGATCCGGTCGACGATCCCGGCCAGCACGACCTCTTCGGTCTGGACATGCGTGGCGCGCGTGTCGATCCGTGCGGACAACCGGTGGAGGTCGACATGCTCGACGTGCCGCGCGGTCGATGCGATCGTCTGCAACCGCGGGAACGCCTCGAATGCTGCCTCCGCCGCGTCGCGCCGCCGGTCCTCCGCATCGCTGGAAAAATCGCGGCCCAGCAGGAGGGCGATGTCGCGGTGATTGCCGAACATCAGATCCGCATGCGCAACAAGATCCGTCAGGATTGCGCGCGGGTTGGAATCCCAGCGTTCCCACAGCTTGCCACGCCAATTGCCGTCGAACGAGACGGGGATGCCACGCTGGGTCGCAGCTTCGACGGCGGCGAGCGCGCTTTCCGCCGGCACTGGCCCGAGCGCCGGGGTGATGCCGGACAGATGGAAACGATCGACGCCTGCCAGCAGCGTGTCCCAGTCCCACGCGCTCGTCGGCGCCTCGGCAAACGAGGACCAGGCGCGATCGTAGACCACTTCGGTCGCGCGCAGACCCGCGCCCGAGGTAACAAAGTACAGCCCCATCCGCTCGCCGCCGAACGTGATGCTCGATGTGTCGACGCCATGTCCTCGCAAGGTCGTGATTGCCGCGCGGCCTAGGTCGTTGTCGGGCACCATCGTCGCCATGCCGACATCGTGACCTAGCCTTGCAAGCTGGGTGACGACGTTCGCCTCCGCGCCGGCGACCCACACGTCGAGCTTGGGCGTCTGCAACAGCAACTCGCGCCCCGGCGGCGAAAGCCGCAGCATGATCTCACCGAACGCCAGGAATTTGCTCATATCGCCCCTCGTTCAAATCTGTACGTTACGGCTGACATCCGCATCGTCATTCCCGCGAAGGCGGGAACCCATAGTGGCAAGCTTAGCGACACGATTACTAGCCTTCGCCAATATGGATCCCCGCCTTCGCGGGGATGACGAACAAGCAGGCGAAACTACCGCGCGAGCCAGCCGCCATCGACCGCCAGGATATGCCCCTGGACATACTTCGCCGCCGCCGACGATAGGAACACCGCCGCCCCGCCGAGATCGGACGCCTCGCCCCATGCGCCCGCGGGAATGCGGTCCATGATCGATTTGTTGCGCACCTCGTCGGCCTGTAGCGCCGCGGTGTTGTTCGTCGCGATATAGCCGGGCGCGATCGCGTTGACGTTGATGCCCTTGCTCGCCCACTCGTTCGCCAGCAGCTTGGTCAACCCGCCGATGCCCGACTTGGACGCGGTATAGCTCGGCACGCGAATGCCGCCCTGGAACGTCAGCATCGAGGCGATGTTGACGATCTTGCCCGAGCCCTGTGCGATCATGTGCCGCCCTGCCGCCTGGCAGAGGAAGAACACCGACTTGAGGTTGGTGTCGATCACCGCATCCCAGTCCGCTTCGGTAAAGTCGACTGCGTCCGCGCGACGGATGATGCCGGCATTGTTGATCAGGATGTCCAGACCGCCGAGCTTGGCGACCGTCTCGTCGACGACGCGCTGGACCGGATCGATTGTCGACAGGTCCGCCGAGACGATCTCCGCCTCGCGGCCGAGCGCACGGATCTGCGCGACAGTATCCTCGGCGGGCGTGCGACCGACGCAGGCGACGTCGGCGCCAGCGGTCGCAAGTGCAACGGCGATCGCCTGGCCGATGCCCGTGTTGGCGCCGGTGACGATGGCGACCTTGCCGGTCAGGTCGAAGGGGTTTGTCATGCTGTCTCTCTCATTCCCCTCCCGCCTGCGGGGGGGCTAGGGGAGGGGGAATGCGGACCAACGCTCGTGGACACGCCCTCCCCCGACCCCTCCCGTTAACGGGAGGGGAGCAGAAGTTACGCCAGCTGGCAGATATCCAGGACGTTCATGTCGGTATAATCCTGGTTCTCGCCGGCCATCGCCCAAATGAACGCATAAGCCTTGGTGCCCGAGCCCATGTGGATCGACCAAGGCGGGCTGATCACCGCTTCCTCGTTCGCCATAACGATGTGCCGCGTGGCCTCGCCTTCACCCATGTAGTGGAACACGCGGTCCTTCTCGAGGTCGTCGAGTTCGAAGTAGAAATAGATCTCGCTACGACGCTCGTGAATGTGCGGCGGCATCGTGTTCCAGACCGAGCCGGGCTTCAAGACCGTCAGGCCCATCACCAGCTGCGCGCTGTCGCAGATGCCCGGAATGACCATCTGGTAGATCGTCCGCTCGTTCGAGTCCTCCAGCGAACCGCGCTCCAGCGTGGTCGCATCGCCGACCGAGATTACCCGCGTCGTGAACGCCTTGTGCGCCGGGCACGACGCCAAGTAGAAGCGCGCGCCGTCGCCGGAGAACTGCACGTCCGTCGCGCCCATCGTCACGTACAGGCAGTCCTTGTTGCCGAGCGTGAACGTGTCGCCATCGACGGTCACCGTGCCGCTTACCTTACCGACGTTGACGACCGCGAGTTCGCGACGCTCGAGGAATGGGTGACCCGCCGCCGAGGCCGGCTCGGTCTGGTCGGGCAGCTTGACGCTACCGCTCGCGACGGCGACGCCGCCGATCACGAAGCGCTCGGCATGCGTGTAGTTGAGCACGCACTCGCCGTCGCGGAACAGGTCCTGGATCAAATAGCGGTCGCGCAGTTCGTCGTTGGAGACGCATTCCATCATGTCGGGGTGCGTGGCGTAGTAGGTGCGGTCGTACATAATAAGCTCCGGTCAGGCCGCTTGCGCGGCGAAATGGGGTTCGTCGATACGGTAGGCGCGGCGGACAAGGCCGCTGGTCAGTTCGTGCACGAGGTCCGCGGCTTCCCAGTCGGCGAGCCGATGTTCCGCGACCAGTTGCGCTAGAAATCCGCAGTCGATCCGCCGTGCGACGTCGTGTCGCGCCGGGATCGAGAGGAACGCCCGTGTGTCGTCATTGAAGCCGACGGTGTTGTAGAAGCCCGCGGTCTCGGTCGTCATCTCGCGGAACCGGCGCATCCCCTCGGGACTGTCGTGGAACCACCAGGATGGCCCAAGCTTGAGGCAGGGATAATGCCCGGCAAGCGGCGCCAACTCGCGCGCGTAGGAACTTTCGTCGAGCGTGAAGAGGATGATCGACAGCCGCGTGCTGGTTCCGAACCGATCGAGCAACGGCTTCAGCGCATGCACGTAATCGGTCCGCGTCGGGATGTCGGCGCCCTTGTCACGGCCATGGCTCGCGAACAGGCCGGCGTTGTGGTTGCGCGACGAGCCCGGATGGATCTGCATGACCATGCCATCCTCGACCGACATCGCCGCCATCTCAGTCAGCATCTGCGCGCGGAAGAGTTCGGCGTCCACCGGCGTCCAGTCACCGCGCGTCACCTTGGCGAACAGTGCCTCCGCTTCCGCGCCCGACAGGTTGGCGGTCGCGGCGGTTGGATGGCCGTGGTCGGTCGCGGTCGCGCCTGCCGCACGGAAGTCAGCGCGGCGCTTGCGGTGCGCGGCAAGATAGCCCTTCCAGTCGTACACGTCCTCGCCGGTCAACTCGGCAAAGCGCGCCATCGCCGGTTTGAACGCCTCATGCTCGACGTCGATGACGCCGTCCGGGCGATAGGTCGTGACGACGCGCCCGTTCCAGCCCGACTGGCGGATGCGGCGATGCGCGGCAAGATCGTCATGCGCGCCCTCGGTGGTCGCGAGGAACTCGATCCCGAACCGGTCGAACAGTGCGCGAGGACGGAACGCTTCGGACGCCAGCTTCTCGCCGATGATGTCGAAATACCGGTCCGCCGTCGACGCCTCGAGCCCGACGTCGATCCCGAATACGTCGGCGAACACATGATCGAGCCACAGCCGCGACGGCGTACCGCGGAACAGCGTATAATGCTCTGCAAACAATTTCCACGCCGCACGGGGGTCGGTCGCGGGCGTGCCGCTCAGCCGCGGTATCGCCAACGCATCGAGATCGACGCCTTGGCTATAAAGCATCCGGTAGAGATAGTGATCGGGCGCGAGCAGCAGCGAGGTCGCGTCGGTCCAGTTGGCGTTGTCCGCGAACCAGGTCGGATCGGTATGCCCATGTGGGCTGACGATCGGCGACGCCGCCACCTCGGCGTACAGCGCCCGCGCAATCGCACGTGTCGCCGGTTCCGCCGGGAAAAGGCGGTCCGGATGCAGTTCCAGAGCCCTTGCCATCGTCCATCCTCCTTGCCGCTTCGCGCGATCCTCGGTCGATCTGGTAACCGGTGTCAGCAGATCGCGCAACCGTGATTTCCGGCGACCGGCTTACGCCTCTGCATCGGCCGGTGGCGAGACAGACGCGCGCCGGATCAGGGTGGACAGGAACAGTGACGGCTCCTCGACCAGGTCGCTGCCATCGTCGACACCCGCGATCAACTTCAACGCGGCCGAGCGGGCCATCGATGCGATCGGCCAGCGTACCGTGGTCAGTGGTGGCCAGACGTGCGCGGCGATCGGCGTATCGTCGAAGCCGATGATGGAGAGATCGCGGGGGATGTCGAGCCCACGTTGTCGCGCGGCATGAATGATACCCGCCGCCATCTCATCGTTCGACGAGAAGATCGCGGTCGGTCGCGGCATCACGTCGAGCAACCGCTCCGCCGCGACCAGCCCCGATTCGAACGTGTAGTTGCCGTCCGCGATCATGCTGCGTGGCAAGGCGATCCCCGCCGCGGCCAAGGCGTCCTCGAACCCCAGACGCCGCTCGCGCGCCGAGCGGAACCCGTGCGGCCCCGCGACCAGACCGATCCGGCGATGCCCCTGCTCGATGAGGTACTCGGTCGCGGTTCGCACAGCCTCGCGGTCGTTGGACGCGACCATGTGGTCGGTATCGTCGATCACGGCCGAGCCCATCCGGACATAGCGACAGCCGATCGAATCGCACAATTTGGCGACCGAATCATTTTCGCTGACCGGTGGCATCAGCAGCACGCCGAACAACCGCTGCCGCTCGAGAAAATGCCTGAGGTCGTCGAGCATCGTCGCGGAGCCTCGATCGAGCGGGCGCACCACCATCTCGAACTCGGTGCCCTGCAACGCTTCGAGCATCCCCTGCTGCACGTTCAGCACGGTCTGCGCATTGGGATTGTCGTGGACCAGCCCGATCAGGAAATTGCGGCGAAGCGCCAGCGCTCGCGCCTGCGGATTGGGGATATAGCCCAACTCGCCGATCACGTCCTCGACGCGCTTGCGCGTATCGTCGTTGAGCAGCGGCGATCGGTTGATCACGCGGCTCACCGTCTTCTTGGAAACCCCGGCGATCCGGGCAACGTCGTTGATCGTCGGCTGACCGGTCTTTTGCATCGCAAGGACATAGCCCGACCTGACCAAGCCGTCTTGCAGAAACGCCATCGCCGTCGCATAATACTGACACCGGTTACCGATACATAAGAGGATGCGATGGCGAAGGCTCTGAGGGTCGATCCGCGCGACGGCGTGGCGACGCTTCTGCACGATGCGCTGGCGGGCGAGGTCGTGACGCTCGGTGAGGGCAGCGACGGCGACACGCTGGTCCTGGGCGCCGATGTCGGGCGCGGTCACAAAGTCGCGCTGGCACCGATCGCAGCGGGCGAACCCGTGGTTAAATACGGCTTCCCGATCGGTACCGCGACCCAGTCGATCGCCCCCGGCGCGCACGTCCATTCGCACAATCTAAAGACCGGCCTCGGAGGCACGCTCGCCTATCGGTTCGATCCGGTCGATACCGCGTCTGCCCCCAGCACATCTGCGAAGACGTTCGACGGCTATGTCCGAGCGGACGGAAGCGTCGGCACCCGCAACGAGATCTGGATCCTGTCGACCGTCGGCTGCGTCGCGCGCACCGCGGAGCGTATCGCCGCCAAGGCCGCCGCGCTGGTCGGCGATAGTGTCGACGGCGTCCACGCCTTCACGCATCCGCATGGCTGTTCGCAACTCGGCCAGGATCTGGAAGGAACGCGGACGATCATGGCGAGCCTCGCCTGCCATCCCAATGCGGGCGGCGTGCTGATCGTCGGGCTTGGCTGCGAAGAGAACCAGATTCGGGCGTTGCTCGCGGCGATCCCGGCGTCGCGGCATGGCATGATCCGCACGCTGACGACGCAGGCCAGCGGCGACGAGATCGCGGAAGGCTGCGCACTGGTCGCCGAACTCGCCGGACTGGCGAAGGCGAAGCGCCAGACGGTCGGCCTCGACAGGCTCGTGCTCGGGGTCAAATGCGGCGGATCGGACGGCCTGTCCGGCCTCACCGCCAACCCGCTGGTCGGCCGGATGAGCGACCGCGTCACGTCTGCGGGTGGCCGCGTCCTGGTGACCGAGATCCCCGAAATCTTCGGCGCCGAACAGATGCTGATGAACCGCGCGGCGAGCGAGCCCGTGTTCGAACGGATCGTCGAAGTCGTGAACGATTTCAAACGCTACTTCCTAGATCACGGTGAGACGGTGTCCGAGAACCCGTCCCCCGGCAACGTCGTCGGCGGTATCACCACGCTCGAGGAAAAGTCGCTCGGCGCCGTCCAGAAGGCGGGTCGCGCCGCGGTTGCCGACGTGATCGACTATGGCGCGAGGATCCGGATCGACGGCCTCACGCTGCTGGAGGCGCCGGGTAACGACGCGGTCTCCTCGACCGCGCTGGCGGCGGCCGGGGCGACCGCAATCCTGTTCACGACCGGCCGCGGGACGCCGCTCGGCTTCCCCGTGCCGACGATCAAGATAGCGTCCAATACCGACCTCGCCACGCGCAAGCCCGGCTGGATCGATTTCGATGCCGGCGCAGTGCTGGAAGACGGTTTCCCGGCCACCGAAGAGGCATTGCTCGCGCGGATCATGCAGGTCGCCTCGGGCGCCGAAACCGCGGCGGAGCGCAACGGCGAACGCGAAATCGCGATCTGGAAACGAGGCGTAACGCTATGAACCGACTGTCTCTTGCCAGCCTCTCTGCCGTGCCCGCATTTGTTCAAAGACCTAAAAGGGGCCCGGCGGGCGACGTCGGCATCGTCCATTTCGGCCCCGGCGCGTTCCACCGCGCGCACCAGGCAGCCTATATCGACGACGTCCTCGCGCACGATCCTCGCTGGGGAATCGCAGCGGTTTCGATGCGGACGCGAGGCACGATCGACGCGCTGGCCGAACAGGACGGGCTCTATACGCTGGCGATCCGTGACGCCGGTTCGTCGATGCGCGTGATCGGGGCGCACCGCCGCTTCCTGGGGCCTGAGGACGCCGCGGAGACCCGCGCGCTGCTTGCCGACCCGGCCGTCGCACTGGTGTCGACGACCGTGACCGAAAAGGGCTATTGTCTCGCGGCCGATGGCACACTCGACATGGCGCATCCCGATATCGTCCACGATCTCGCCGGAACGATGGTTCCGCGTAGCGTCGTCGGCTGGTTGGTCGCCGGCCTGGCCGCACGCCGTACCGCCGGTATAGCCCCGTTCGTACCGATGCCGTGCGATAATCTGGCGAGCAACGGCGCCAAGCTCCACGCCGCACTGGTCGCGTTCGCCGGCCGTACCGACGCACCGCTGGCGGACTGGATCGCAGGCGAAGTCCGCGTCCCGTCGACGATGGTCGATTCGATCACGCCGGCGAGCGACGCCGCGCTCTATGCCGATGTGGCCGCCACGCTCGGGATCGAGGATCGTGCCGCGGTTCAGCGGGAGTCGTTCAAGCAATGGGTCATCGAGGACATCGGACGTCCGCTCGGCCCCGACCTGGCCAGTGTCGGCGCGACGGTCACCACCGACGTCGGTGGCTATGAAAAGGCCAAGCTGCGGATCCTCAACGGTGCGCATTCCACGCTCGCCTATGCCGGCGTGTTGCGCGGATCGACCAGCGTCGCCGAGGCGATGCGCGACCCTCAACTCGCCACGTTCGTCGACGCGATGATCGCGCGCGACATCATTCCGATGCTGCCCCCCGTCCACGGGCTCGACATCCAGGACTATCGTGCCGCCGTCCTGCAACGCTTCCGCAACCCGGTGATCGTCCACCGGCTCGACCAGATCGCGCAGGACGGTTCGCAGAAACTGCCCTATCGGCTTGGCGACACGCTGATCGCCAACCGACGCGCAGGACGGATGCCGCAGCATGCGGTCGCAGCATTCGGCGCGTGGACCGCGTTCCTGATCCGCCGATCACGCAATGGACAGCCGATCGTCGATCCCGCCGGCGACAGGCTGGCGATACTCGCATCCGAGGGTAGCCCGGCGGACATAGTCACGCGCTTGGCCGGCGAAGGCCTCGGCATTCCTCGCGAAGTGCTTGAGGACGCTGCCCTAATACTCGCGCTCGGACGCGCCGCGACCGACGCCCATGACGAAAACTGGACGTCGTTATTCGCCGGATGAGTATGTACGCTTGTCAATGACACCGGTTTCCCATACGCTTCGGCAAAATAGAATGACATCATAGGAGGGGTTCTTGGCGGCACAGCCGAACACGACCGACAACACGACACGGATCGCCAGAACCTTCGTGGAGGCGCGCCGGGATGGTAACGCCGTTCCTGAATTTCCCGGCGACGTGCCGGTTACGCTCGGCCAGGGCTATGCCGTGCAGGATGCGGCACTGCTGCTCGCGGACGGCGTCGTTGCCGGCTGGAAGGTCGGCCGGATTAATCCGCCACTCGACGGTATCGATCGACTGACGGGACCGATCTTTGCCGATCAGGTCGTCACAGCCAGCGCAGATCCCGTTGTCATGCCTGTGTTCGCGCAGGGATTTGCCGCCGCGGAGGCCGAATTCCTGCTCAGGATTGGCACCGCGCCCGACCCCGTCAAGTCGACCTATACGATCGACGAAGCCCGAGCGATGATCGACGCGGTGCATGTCGGGATCGAGATCGCGAGTTCGCCCTTCCCCGGGATCAACGCCCTCGGGCCAACCGTCACGGTGTCCGATTTCGGCAACAACAATGGGCTAGTCGTGGGTGCCGATGCCGACGGGTGGCGCGACGGCGACATCAACGACTGGCCGGTCGAACTTTGGATCAACGACGCCTTGATCGGCGCCGCAACAAGCGCGACGATGCTCGACGGACCGTTTGGCGCAGTCCGTTATCTGCTCGAGCACATGGCTGCACGCGGGATCGCATTGTCGCCGGGACAATGGGTTTCGACGGGCGCGGTCACCGGCGTCCATCCGGTTGCGATCGGCGACCGGATCGAGGCGCGTTTCGACGGACGGTTCGCCGTCCACTGCACCATCAAGGCCCGCTAGAGGCTGCTTTTAGGAGAGAGGCCAATGGCGAGCATCAACATGCCGGAGGTGGGCGCAGCCGGGATAGGCGCCGGGGCTGAGCCAAACAGCGCCGGCGCAGGCGGCGCCATCGGTCGCTATCGCTGGCTGATCTGCAGCCTGTTGTTTGCCGCGACCGCGATCAACTATGTCGACCGCCAGATGATCGGCGTGCTGAAACCGACCATCTCCGCCGAACTCGGCTGGAACGAGACGACCTATGCCGATGTCATCTTCTGGTTCCAGGCGGCCTATGCGATCGGCTATCTGAGCTTCGGCAGGATCGTCGACGTGCTCGGTGCGCGGATCGGCTATTCGGTTGCGTTCGTGATCTGGACGCTGGGCCATACGCTGTGCGGGTTCGCCGGCAACGCGTTCCAGTTTTCCGCCGCGCGCGTCGTACTCGGCCTTGGCGAGGCGGGTAATTTTCCTGCCGGCATCAAGGCTGTCTCGGAGTGGTTTCCGGCCAAGGAGCGCGCGTTCGCGACCGGCGTGTTCAACGCGGGTGCGAACATCGGCGCAGTCGTCACGCCGTTGATCGTGCCGATCATCACGATCGCGTTCGGCTGGCGAATGGCATTCATCATCACGGGCGCGATCAGCCTGATCTGGCTGGTCGCCTGGATCGCGATCTATCGCCGTCCACGCGAGGTGGCGAAGCTGTCCCCCGCCGAACTCGCGCATATCGAGAGCGATCCCGCGGATCCTGCGAAGAAGATCGGCTGGCTCAAGCTGCTCGGCTACCGCGAGACCTGGGCTTATGCGCTGGGCAAGTTTCTGATCGATCCGATCTGGTGGCTGTTCCTGTTCTGGACGCCCGATTTCCTGGCGAAGACCTATCATCTCGATCTCAAGAGCTTCGGGCCGCCGCTGGTCGCGATCTACCTGCTATCCGATCTTGGTAGCGTCGCAGGCGGCTGGTCGTCGTCGAGACTGATGAAGCGCGGCCATTCCGCCAATTTCGCGCGGAAGGTCACGATGCTGGCCTGCGCGTTCCTGGTGATGCCGATCTTCTTCGCGCAATATGTCGACAATCTCTGGCTTGCGGTCGGGATCGTCGGGCTGGCTACGGCGGCGCACCAGGCGTTCTCCGCGAACCTCTACACGATCCCGTCGGACATGTTCCCGCGCGGCGCGGTCGGGTCGGTGGTCGGGATCGGCGGCACGGTCGGCGCGATCGGCGGCATGATGATGGCCAAGTTCACCGGCTACATCCTGCAGACCACGGGGAGTTACACGCTGATCTTCGCGGTCGCCGGCAGCACGTACCTGATCGCGATCGCCGTCGTGCATCTGCTCTCGCCGAGACTGGCGAGGGTGGACGCCGGCTGAAGCTGCCGTCTCTTGTTCTCCCGCGATGGCGGAAGCCCAGTCTGGGCTCCCGCCTTCGCGGGAGAACAAGCTTCTGACGACGAACATTCGGCCAAATCGCTCAATGCCGATTGGCCCCAGGGAGAGAGCAGTGAAGCGTTTCACCACGGCGTCCGTCCTAGCATTAGCCGTTTCGAGCATCGCTCCGGCACAAGCACAGGATGCGACCGGCCTCCTCTTCCGCGCGTCTGCCGACACGAGTTTGACTGCCGACTACGCAACCGGCGATCCCGTCCCGAACTTCCGCAGCGGCGTCGACATCACCCCGGATGGTGCCATCGGCGGTGCCGCGCGCTGGGCGGACGACGGTTACGTCGCGTGGAAAGCGCCCGGCAACATCCGCGCCGACCGCGGCACGCTCGCCTTCTTCTGGCGATCGCGCACGCCAGTCGGCGTAGCACCGTTCGTAATCTTCCGCACCGGGTTCGCCGACCATTCAAGCTGGGACATGGCGTTCCTTCGGATCGACTGGAACGGCCACGGCTTCGACGCCTTCGTCACCGACGCGAACCTCTCGCGCATCCGCGTCTCCTGGACGATACCGCAGGCCCCCGCCGCAACCGCGTGGTCGCACATCGGCTTTGCGTGGGACGAGACGGTCGGCGTGCAACTCTACGTCGACGGCAAGCTGGTCGCGCGGAAAGATCAAAAGGCCGATCTGGACAGCGGCCTAGACCAGTTCGGTCTCGCCGGCCGCGTCATGTCGCCGCATCAGGTCCAGAGCCGCTATAATTTCATGCGCGGCTCGGACCTCGACGAGATTCGCGTCTATGATCGCATGCTCGCAGCCACCGACGTCGCAGCGCTCGCCGACAAGCGCGAACCGGCCTCGGCGCCTGCGACCGACCCAACCGCAAGGCGAACCGCCTGGCTGCACCGCTACGGCTGGGACAAGTCCGCCCCGCCCGTCCTCGACGCGCCGGTCACGCGCGTGCGGAAGGTCGAGTTCGCCGATGCGAAGGACTTGAAGGAATGGATGTGGAAAGGCGTCGACGGCATTGCCGAGACGACTTGGCCCGGCGTCTACAACCGCTCCCGACTGCCCGGCCGCGACGATTATTTCGAGCTGCCCGACTGGAACACGTATGTCGAAGGCGGCAAGCGATACGACCTGACGATCCCCCCCGGCGAACGCGTCAACCGCGTCGAGATCCGCGGCGCGGCCTACGGCCGTCTCGACTGGAGCGACGGCGTCAAGACCACGCAGATCGCCACCCGCCCGCAAGGCGCCGTTCGCAGCGTCGACCAGTTCCCGCTCCGCACCGGCGGCGTGCTCAGCTTCACGAACACCATGCAGGAGCAGCCGATCCAGGAGCTTTGGGCCTACGACATCGGTGCAGGCGCAGAACCCACCGGTAGCTTCAAGCTCTCCTACACGATCGATGCCGCCGCCTCTCCCAATCTAGCCGCGCTCGCCCCCCTCAACGCCTACATCGCCGGCCGGTTCGCACCCGACGAACGCAGCACCGTCGTCGCGATGCCCGCGGCAGGCCTGAAAGCTGCAGTCGGCGCAGGCACCGGTGGCGCCTCCGGCGCGCCAGTCCGCCGTAGGGACGCCGCCCCGATAGTCCACATCCTCATCCCGGCGAGCTTCGGCGACGCGCTCCCCGACCGCCCCCTCGCCCGCGCGTTCGATTATGGCTGGCAGAACCTCAACGATGGGCTGGACGGCATCGCGATCGACATCCCTGCGCTGAAGGCCAAGCCCGACGCCGCAGGTCTCATCGCGCTCAACATCCGCGTGAAGGACCCGATCTGGCCCGGCCGCGACATGATCGATCTTTCCGTATCGGTCCGCGCAAACGAAGCCCGCACGCTCTGGCTCGATCTCCGCGACCGCATCCTGCCCAACGACAGCCTGTACCTGACGATCGCCAGCGCAGCCCCCGACTTCGACGCCACCGCGCTAAACGGCGCCAGGATTCGCCTCGTCTTCAAACCCCGTGCCGTCGCCCTGCCCGAACACGTCGCCGACCGCATGGCGCAGGTGAAGGACAATTGGGGCTTCCTCGTCGAGGAGCACACGGCATCGAAGCGCGCCGGCCTCTACCAGCGCCTGTTCGCCGACATATCCGACCTGCTCCGCGTCGATCCCGACAACGCGCGGGCCCGTACTTACTGGGCCGACATCAACTATCGCCCCGAAAACCTGCCCGCCTTCGTCCAGCCGGTCGCCCCCGCGGGCGTGCCGCTCTGGGCGTTCCGCCAACTCGAAGACCTGAAGCGCGTCCGCCAGTTCGTCACCTGGTGGATCGACGAGCGCCAGGTCCCATACGGCGATTTCGGCGGCGGCATTTCGGACGACACCGACCTGACGCAGCAATGGCCCGGCCTCGCGCTGATGGGAGTCGAGCCCGACAAGATCAACGCCTCGCTGCGCGCGCTGTCCGACGCGGTCTACAAGAACGGCATGATCGTGAACGGGCTCGGCTACATCACTACCGACGAGCTCCACGCGTACGAAGAGGGCCTGAACAGCAACGCGGAACGCCTGTACCTCAACTGGGGCGAACCCAAGGCGGTCGAGCGGCTGATGGACAACACGCGCGCCCTCCAGACCGTGATCCTCAGGAACCCCGCCGGCCACATGCACTTCGCGAGCAACTGGTATGGCGGGCGGAAGATGTACCGCGAGGGCGCGTGGGAATGGCAGAAACCCTATGCCTTCACCGTCATGCACGGCCCGATGCTGGTCGGCCTCTACAACGCCAATCCGCTGGCGCGAGGCCTGGTCACCGGCGTGATCGACGGCTGGATGGCGCATGGCAAACAAGGTCCGGACGGCAGCTGGAGCTATCCCAACGAGATCAACTGGCGCACCGACGCCGAGCGTGTCGGTGACGGCGGCGGCATCACCACGTCGTTGCAGGCGACATGGGCCGCATGGCGCTACACCGGCGACGCGAACTACCTCCGCCCGATAGAGGCGCGGCTGGCCAAGGCCGGTCCGGGTGCACTCGCCGAATTCAACGAGAACGCGTTCGATGCCCTCCCCGGTGGCGCCGCAGCGCGCACCAAGCTCGCGGCGACCAAATCCGAAGACCCGTTCGCCCGCTACACCGCCTGGGCCGCGACCGGCGACACTGCGCCGTTGGCAGCGCTCCACGCCGACGCGATCGCCGACAAGTCGCAGCACATGGACATGTACACCGAGGGCCATTGGTGGAGCGACCGCGTCGACCAGCCGAGCGAGATCCTGCAACGCGAACGGCTCGGCGGCATCGCGCTGCGCCGCAACCAGAGCTGGCCCGGCAACACCGTGAGCTGGCGCTTCGCCGAACCGGATGCAGCCGAACGCGTCGCGATCCTCCTGCCGGGCGCGACTCCGACCAGGTTCCGTGTGATCGCCTACAACACCACCGATCACGCCCAACGCGCGACGATGTCGACCTGGACCGTCACCGCTGGTCGCTGGTCCATGAAGACGTCGAGCAGCGCGGACGGCGGCAAGACGCTCACGCCGATCGGCAGCGCAGAGACCATGACGCTCGAACGCAGCGTTGCTACCGACGTGGCGTTCGCACCCGGCACGACGGTGATCGACTTCGCGCTGGTAGAAGCAGGCACACCGGTGGACCAGCGCGCCGATCTCGGCATCGGCCCGGACGACGTGATCGTGACGGGTCGGAACGTTACGGTCACCGTCCACAGCCTCGGCGCAAAAGACGCGGCGGGCGGGCGGGCGGAACTGGTCGACGCGACAGGCAAAGTTGTCGCCACCATGAGCATTCCACCGCTAGCCGCCCCGCTCGATCTCAACCCCAAAACCACAACTGTGAAGTTTGCTATCCCGGCGCGGCTCGATCCAGCAACGCTGACCGTCCATGTTGCGCTGACCGGAGACGAGCCCGAAATCACTCAGGCTAACAACCGTGTTGCGTTGCCCCGATGATGCGCACCTCATGACGCTTCGACGATGTCCCGACGCCTCCGCCTCCGGTCGCGTGGTCGCTGCCACCCCGCTCGTGCCGAACGAAATCGAAGCATACCCGCCTTGCGAAGCACCTTTCGACCGGGTTCAGGGCGAACGGGGGCGTGTGTGATGACTTCAAGCCGCCGAACCGTTCTTGCCGGATTGGCTTCCGCAGCCTTCGTCCCCGCAAAGATCTATGCCCGATCCAGCACAACGTTACGCCAAGCCCTCGACGCCGCTACGGCAACCGATCCAGACGAAGCACTCCGTCTCCTCGCCCCCTTCGACGCACACGCCTTGCAACCTGGCGACCGCCTCGATCTGACGACCGCTCGTGCCGGCCTGGCGATCGACGCCGCCATCGCCCGGTCGGCGTTCGGCCGCACCGGACGCAGCCCCTACCGCGTCACCCCTACGACCGGCGCCTGGAAGGCGGCACGTCCGGAGCAGGCCAGGATCGACGCAGACACTGCCGCTATCCTGACCGACGCCGCAGTGGGCATCATCCTTCCCCGCCTGTCTCTCGACCGCACAGTCGATGCGCTTCGATCCGCCCCCGCGAACCCCGCGATCGATCGACAGATCGCCGCACTTGAAAGTCTCCGTGACACCGCGCCTTCCGCTCCCGGCTTCGGACGGTTCAAGGGCGGCACGGACTGGTACGCTCTTCAACTGCAACGCTCGCTCGGCACCATGACGCCGGCCTATGCCGAACGCCGGCTCCTCGTGGAATTGAACCGCCTTCACGCTCGCGCCAAGCACCTGTTCGACGAGATCGGCGCATCCAGGGGGACGGTCGCAGCACGCTATGCCAAACTATGGCAGGACGAGCGTTTTCTCTATCCAGACACCAGCGCTGGCCGCGCCGAGGCAATCGGCGACATGAACCGCATGCTCGCCACCGCGCGAGACAAAATCCCGTCGGCGTTCGGCAAGGTCCCTTCCTGGTGCCTGAACGCCAGCGCTCGCGCGCTGTCCCCGCGAGAAATTACTACCGGCCGCGGTGGCTATCGGGAGGTCCCGACGCCGTCCCGCCCCGGCGCCTATGTCGTCGACCTCAAGGACATTCGCCGTCGCCCACGCTGGACGCTTCGCAGCGTCGTGGCGCACGAATTGCTTCCCGGTCACATGATCCAGCTGGGTCTGGAAGGTGCCACCCCGCCCCACCCGCTCCGCATTGAATATGCGTCGTCGTTCGTCGAAGGCTGGGGCATCTACGCCGAGCAACTCGCCGAAAAAGCCGGCGCCTACGCCGATCCGTACGATGCGCTCGGCCACACCCACTGGCTTCTTTTCCGCGTAGCCCGCGCGCTCGTCGACCTCGGTATCCACCTCCACGGCTGGTCGATCGAGCAAGCCCGCGCCCGCCTTACCGAATGGCAAGGTCAACCTGCCTATTTTGCGCCGTTCGACAGTGAGCTAGCCCGCATCCCCCTCGAACCAGGCACCCGCGTAGCAGAGGCGATGGCTTGGCTGGCAATTGCCGACAACAGTCGCAATACATGGGCTACCTCCTATCATCGCAGCCTCTTGCTAGCGGGACGAAAGCGAGTTTGATCTGGCTAATTTTAGTAAAAATGATCGGCTTTTATATTAATGAATACATGTTCACTGATCGTTAGGTGTCAATCGGGGGGGCATTCCTTTTTTCACCAAGTATGAACAGCTGCAGATGGGCCAACGGCGGCGTGCCGATGCCGCTTCGCAATTATGTGCAAACGTCGTTGTCGGAGTGACGCCGCGCGTCCCAACTGGCTCGGATGCTGTCGAAGCCACCACCCCGCTCCACGATCTCGCGCGCGCATCAAGGGCCTGCAACGGGAAGGTCGCCCAGCTTGGACGGGTTCTACAAAGCGTTCGGCAAAAAGGACGGCCCGGCAGCTGTCCCGGATATATTGCAGAAAGCAGGCGCGCCGACCGACGCGTTATCGCTCGGCGTCGATGCGCTGCTTGTCCGCATGCCGGGCCGTATGGTCCTCATCGACACTGGCCTGGGCCCCAAGGTTGGTGGCGTCCTGATGCAGAGCCTAGCGCTCGCCAAAGTCTCGCCCGCAGATATTACTGACGTCCTCATCACGCATTCGCACGGCGATCATGTCGGCGGGCTGTCGAGCGCGGACGGCAAACTGGCGTTTCCCAACGCGACGATCCGTATGACGCGCGCCGAATGGGCGTTCATGCAGAGCCAGCCCGGCAATGCAGCGCTAGTCGCGACGATCACGCCGAAGGTCACGCCATTTGATCCTGGCGCGGTGGTGATGCCGGGTATCCGCGCGGTACCGCTGTCGGGGCATACGCCCGGCCATAGCGGCTACGAAATCACGTCAGACAGCCAAAAGCTACTCGATATGGGTGACACTGCTCATAGCGCTATCGTGTCTCTCGCCAGGCCCGAATGGATCATCGGCTACGACACCGACGGCGAGCAGGGGCGCCAGCGGCGGACGGCCGAGCTGGCCAAGTTGGCAGCGAGCGGCGAACATGTGTTCAGCCCGCACTTTCCGTTCCCAGGGCTCGGCCAGATCGTCAAGGCCGGCACTGCTTATCGCTGGCAACCGGTGAAACGCTGACGCCGACGGGACGTCGTCCTCACGTGCGGCCGGCCGGCACGTTATCCCTCCTGAGCCGTTTGCTGCTGATCCCCACCAGCAGGAACCGCTATGACCGACGATCCGCGCACGAGCCAGCCGACAAGTTTTCCTGATGAGCCGCGGCAGCCAAGACCCGGCCTGACGGCGAAGATGCGAACCAAGCCCGATCACGGCGAAGAGAGCTACGTCGGCAAGGGCCTGCTCGAGGGCAAGGTGGCGCTGATAACCGGAGGGGACTCCGGTATCGGCCGGGCAGTGGCGATCGCCTATGCCCGTGAGGGAGCCGACGTTGCGATCTCCTACCTTGCCGACGAGCAAGCTGACGCCGAAGAAACACTGACGTGGGTCGAGAAGGCGGGGCAACGTTGCGTTTTGCTGCCGGGCGATCTTCGCGACCGGGATCATTGCGTAACCCTGGTCGAGCGTACGATCGCGGAACTCGGTGGCATTGATGTGCTCGTCAACAACGCTGCCGCTCAGACAATGAATGAGGGCCTTGATAGCATCGACGACGACGAGATGCAGGCCGCGTTCGCCGCTAACGTCTTTGCCATGATCCGTTTGGCCAAGGCAGCAGCGCCGCACATGAAGCCGGGTTCGGCGATCATCAACACGACCAGCGAACAGGCAAAGGTCGCTGGCAAGAACATGATCGTCTACGCAGCGACCAAGGGCGCTATCTCTAGCCTGACGGTGGGCCTGTCCAACCTTCTATCCGGCGACGGCATTCGCGTGAACGCGGTGGCGCCAGGCCCGATCTGGACGCCAATCCAGCCGATCGCCAAGTCACCGGAGGAACTGGAAACGCTCGGCCAGAACACGCCGCTCGGCCGCGCTGGACAGCCGGGCGAACTCGCTCCCGCCTATGTGATGCTCGCGTCGGCGGAGGGGAGCTACATGTCCGGTAACGTCGTGGCCGTGACCGGCGGGGTTCCGATTTCCTGATTCTGACGGCTCAACCTCGGCCGGCTGCATGTCCGCAGTCAGCTGAGGTGGCCATGGGATCCATAGTGCACCGGGGCTTCCTGATGCTACGGTTGAGCCAGCGTCACCGCTATTACCAGAGCAGAGGGTCGGTGATCCCGCTTGCCCCAGCTAGCAGGCCCAGAACCGCTTCTAAGCACGCTTGTTGTAGCAGACGGTTTCCCAGCCCGAACCATCTCACTTGGCAAGCTTGGTAATCGTTGATGCAAAGCATCTTTGCACTAGAAGCTGCTGACCAAGAACGATTTTACACGGCACCGGATGTCGATCTGCATCGTTCCACTCCGGAATTTCGGAGATTTAGAACATGGCAACGATCGATCTTGGCGGGGGTATACCAGCAGCGGAGCTGCGCGACGACAAACCGCTCGCGGGATCGTTTGGCGGCGACGACATCATCCTGGTCCGCCATGGCGGAAAGGTCTGCGCGTTCGCCGGCAAGTGCACGCATCAGGGCGCGCCGCTTGAAACCGGCATGGTGATCGACGGAACGGTACGCTGCCCGTGGCACCACGCCCGCTTTTCGCTCGAGGACGGCGAGGCGCTATCGGCGCCCGCGTTCACACCGCTCGACATGTTCACCGTCGTCGAGGCGGACGGTGTCGTCACCGTCACCGTCACCGGCAAAGCGGAAGGACCGCGCCCCGCGCCATCGGCCCCGTCGATCGGCAGGGTGGTCATCGTAGGCGGCGGCGCTGCGGGGCATGCCTGCGCCGATATGCTGGCGCGCTCGGGGCTCGGCGACGATGTCACGATCCTGTCCGACGATGCCGACGCGCCCTATGATCGTACCACGGTCTCGAAGGACTATCTGGCGGATGATGCCGAGCGCGAAGACACCGCGCTGCTCCAACCAGGCCTGGGCCGCGGTCCTGCCCCCAAGGTCCTCGCCGGCGTCGCAGTCGCGTCGATCGACGTCGGCAGTCGTGCCGTGGTCACCGCCGACCAGGACCGCGTGCCGTACGACGTCCTCGTGCTCGCCACCGGTGCAACGCCGATCACGCCGGACACGGTAAAGTCAGCGGAAAACGTCTTCGTCCTGCGCACACTCTCAGACGCCGACGCACTCAAAGCCGCCGCAAAGGACGCGGAGCGCGCGATCGTATTAGGCGCGAGCTTCATCGGGCTCGAGGCCGCCGCATCGCTGACCCAGGCCGGGCTCGCCGTCACTGTGATCGCCAGGGACAGTGTTCCGCTCGCCAAGGTCGCCGGGCCCGAAGTTGGCAAGTTCGTGCAGGCGCTCCACGAGGAGAAGGGCGTCACATTCCATCTCGACCGTAATCTCACCCGGTTCGACGGTCACACCGCAACGCTAGACGACGGCACGACGATCGAAGGCGACCTGCTCGTCGTCGGTGTCGGTGTCGAACCACGGATCGACCTCGCCAGAGAGGCCGGGCTGACGATCGCCGACAACGACGCAGGTGGCGGCGTTGTCGTCGACGCGCAGCTGAGGACGTCGGTTGCCGGGATCTACGCGATCGGCGATATCGCGAACTACCCCGACCCGCGCCTCGGCCATCCGGTCCGCGTCGAGCACTGGGTCCACGCCCAGCGGCAGGGCCAATGGCTCGCGCGTTCGCTGCTCGGCGCGGTGACCGGCGGCTATGGCGACACGCCGTTCTTCTGGACCGGACAATACGCCACCAGCCTCCATTATGTCGGCCACGTCGCCAAACCCGACCACCGCCGTATCGAGGGCAATGTGGCCGAAGGCGACTTTGCGGTATTCCTGACGGAGGACGGCAAGGAGCAAGCCGTGATGACCTGTGGCGACCATGACGAGATCGCGCTCGAAAAGGAGGCAGCATGGGACGCGAAGTAATGCGCCCCACGCTGTTCTTCCTGCACGCGCTGGGCGGCAGCGCCCGGTCCTGGGATGCGGTGATCGCGCAACTCGGCGAGTTCGACTGCCGACCGCTCGACCTGCCCGGCTTTGGTGCCGCTTCGAGCGCGACGGGGTTCTCGGTCGAGGCAATGGCCGACACGATCGCCGCGCAAATCCGCGCGCACGGTACGGACCGCTGGATGCTGGTCGGGCACAGCATGGGCGGCAAGGTCGCAACGATCTTGGCGCGGCGATCGGAAGCAGGACGGCTCCCCGGACTGGCCGGAATAGTGCTGATGGCCGCGTCGCCCCCCTCGCCCGAGCCGATCGACGACGAACGCCGCGCGACGATGATCCGCTGGGTGATGCTGGGCCCGGTCGGTCCCGAAGACGCATGCGAATTCGTCGACCAGAACATCGCTGCCCCACTTCTACCCGCCGTCTATGAAGCTGCGGTCGCCGACGTCCAGCGCGCCGATCCCCAGGCATGGCGAGCGTGGCTCGAACACGGCAGCCGCGAGGACTGGTCGGATGCAGTCGGCAGGCTCGCCACCCCGGCGATGATCGTCGCAGGTGCCGAAGACGGCGATCTGGGCGAGGCGAATCAGCGCAAGCTGAACATGCCGCATTACGCCCATGCCCGGTTCGAGAGCATAGCCGGTGCCGCGCATCTGCTCCCAATCGAGCAGCCCGAGAGCGTTGCCCGTCTGGTCCGCAATCACGCCGACACCGTTGGTCAGGCAAGTGTCCGCGCCGACTATGCGCGCCTGATCGCCTCCGACCGCGTCAGCGCTCGCACCCGCGCCACGCTTGCCGAACGCGCGATCGCAGACGACCCCGACTATCTGCCTAAGTCCCTGACCATGCCACAGCTTGAAAATCTGCGCGCGCTCGTCGACCGCGTGATTCCCCAGTACGGCATCGACCTCGCCGCACGGATCGACGCGCAACTCACGACCGGCGACGGGGATGGCTGGCGGTTCGCCGCCCTCCCCGCCGATGCCGAAGCCTACCGCGCCGGTCTGGATACGCTCGATGCACTGGCTAACGAGACGTTCGCCAAGCTTGAAGGCGAGGTCCGCGACGCGCTGCTCCACAGGATCGAAGCCGCCGACTGGTCTGCCAAGACGCCACTCACGCCTGAGCAGATGATCCTATGGTTCGAGGACGTCCGTGCCGATGCCGTGCGGCTGTGGCTCGCGCATCCGGCGACGATGGCACGGGTCGGCTATGACGGCTTTGCCATTGGCGGCGATGGTATCCGCAAACAGGGCTACGCGCTGACCGCGGCCGATGAACGCGAAGGCTGGGAGCCCGCACGATGAACCTCGACCAGATGCGCGCCTATGCCGAGACCGATGTCGTCGATGTCGTGGTGGTCGGCACCGGCGCCGGCGGTGCACCGTTGCTGGCCCGCCTCGCCAAGGCTGGCTTGAAGGTGGTCGCGCTCGAAGCCGGCCCCAATGGCGAGCCCGAACGGCATACGCCGGATGAACTCGCCGCGAGCGATATCTACTGGATCGATGAGCGGCTGAGCGACGGCGCGATGCCGCAGGCGTTCGGCGGCAACAACAGCGGCACCGGTGTTGGCGGGTCGACGCTGCACTGGGGTGCGTTCTGCCCCCGCCCCGACCCCCGCGACATGCGCTTGAAGACGCTGACCGGCCAAGGCGAAGACTGGCCGATTGAGCATGCCGAGCTGATCCACTATATCGAAAAGGTCGAGGCGTTCATCGGCGTTTCCGGCCCCGCCGATTACCCCTGGGACCCGGGCCGCCGCTACCAGCTGCCCGCGGTCAAGCGCAACGCGCCTGCCGATGCGATGGCGGCAGGGTGCGCGGCGGTCGGCATCACCGCGACTGACGCACCCGCCGCGCTTGTCTCGCGCGACTGGCGACAGGAAGGCGGCGGAGTGCGCCAGGCCTGTATCAATTGCGGCGCCTGCCACCAGGGGTGCCGCAATCGCGCAAAGGCGTCGATGGATACGACCTACCTCCCGCTTGCCGTCGCCGCGAGCGCCGAGATCCGCCCCGACTGCCGGGTGACTGGGATCGAGCGCGATGCCACCGGCCGGATCGTCGCGGTGATCTACCATCGCGGCGGGCGGGAGCATCGCCAGCGCTGTGCCGCGGTCGTGCTTAGCGCAGGCGGCGTCGAGACGCCGCGCCTGCTACTCCACATGGGGATTGGCAACGCCAGCGGTCAGGTCGGACGCAACTTCATGGCGCACGTCGCGACGCAGGTCTGGGGTCGGTTCGCCGCCGAAATGCGCTGCAACCGCGGCTATCCCTCGTCGCTGATCAGCGAGGATATGCTGCGCCCGGAAGGCGCAAACTTTGTCGGCGGCTATCTCATGCAGAGCCTTGGCGTACAGCCCGTCACGCTGGCGACGTCCTTTGCGCGCGGCGGCGGGCGCTGGGGCCAGGGGCTGGTCGACGTGATGGACAAATATCTTCACCTCGCGGGCATCGGCATTAATGCCGAATGCCTGCCGAGCGACAACAACCGGCTAGTGCTCGCCGACGAAACCGACGCGTTCGGTGTGCCCAAGGCCCGCGTGACGTTCGCCTATGGTGCCAACGAGCAGGCGATCGACAAACACTCGGTCGCGACGATGACCGCGATCTGGCAAGCGGCCGGCGCGCAGGACATCGTCACCCTGCCCCGCGCCGCACATACCATCGGCACCTGCCGGATGGGCGCGAGTGGCGACACCGCGGTTGTTGATCCGTGGGGCCGGAGCTTCGACATCGACAATTTGTGGATTTGCGACAACTCGGTCTTCCCGAGCTCGCTCGCCGCCAACCCGGCGCTCACCATTATGGCATTGAGCCTGCGTACCGCGGATCGGATACTCGGGAGCGGTTGAGAATGGCGGGTACGGCAGGCCTCAGCCCCGGACGTTCAGCGGCGGTTTTGCGCCTACCAAATCCAGACATCCGTTTATGTCAGCCCTACGCGTCGACAAGCGGCTTTGAGAGTCAAGAGGCGAGACTTAGTTGCCGTACGTAGCGTTCGGCAGTCGACTGTTATTCGGGAAAGCAGACCTATCAGCCCTCCCCGGTGAACGCGGAGCACGAGCAGCGACGGTCACCAGCCAATCTCTGACCGCAAGTGATTCTATCAAGATGCTCTGCTTTAAACCTGCCGCGCGATAATTCCTCCTTTGGAAGAAGGCGGTGATGCAGATTTTACTTTAATCGCTCAGCCAAGCTGTTGTGATCTCGCCCCGATGTCCCTCCGGTGCCAGCACGGCGCGCAGGGCGTCGAGCAGAGGTGGCAGGGCCTGCGTGAAGGCGTAGGGCGGGTTGACGATATAAAGGCCTGCACCATTATAGATGCCGGGCTGATCGTCATCGTACAACCAATGCTCAACCTTCAGCAGTTTCGGTATGCCGAGCTTGCGCAACTGCTCCGTCCACCGCGAATGCGTGGCGCGGTCTTTCAGCGGATACCAGATTACCGTCACGCCATGTGCCCATTTGCGGTGAGCGGCGGCCAGGGTGGCTGTGATACGCTCGCGCTCATCGGGCTGCTCGTACGGCGGGTCGACCACTACCACGCCGCGCGCGGTTCGGGGCGGCAACATCGCCAGCCAAAACTCGTAAGCGTCGCGCTCATGCACGGCAGCGGATGTGCCGCGCATCACGCCGCGCAGGGTATAGGCGTCCTCGGGATGTTTTTCGTTCAGGATCAGGAAATCCTGCGGGCGCAGAAGCTGCACCAGGATCCGCGGCGATCCGGGGTAGAAGTGCGGCACGGCCTCGGCATTCACCGCCTGCACGCTGGCCCGGTATTCGTTCAGCAACGGGTTCAGGTCGGCAAAGGCCCGCAGCACGCCCTGCGTGGACTCGCCTGTGCGTTGGGCGTCCTCGCCGTCAAGGTCGTACAGCCCGCAGCCGGCATGGGTGTCGATCAGTGTCAACGGGCCCTGTTTCTGCTGCAGAGCCCGCACGAGCGCGATTAGCACGCCGTGCTTCACGACATCGGCGCTGTTGCCAGCATGGAAGGAATGGCGATAATTCATAGCTTCTCAAAATCCGTACGATCTACCTTTATGCGTGCTGCTGAGCGCGTTTGCCGAGCGCGAGGCGACCGAAATAACTGATTCGGTGCTACTATAAAGTCGTGCGAAAACCTTCAACGCACTTGTGAGCGAGGCCTCAAGCCCGAGTCAGCGATCGTCCTCCGAAGCGGAGATGCGATGCTCCGAAGAGCGGGGCTGACCCACAAGTGGACGTTCGAAGCGACTGAAGCGTCTCCCGAAACCAGCCGTTCGTTCAGGTACGGCGTGACAGCAAAGGGGCCGCAATCCGGCGGCTTTTACCGGATGGGAGGGTGAGATGAGAAGTCGCGCCCGGCCAATGGCTCCTGCGGCCGTTGATTGAGGCGGCGTGGTCTGTTCCGTATCATCAAGAAGATGGCATGCGCTATCTGGCTCGCGCCGAAATTTAGCGTGCCGATGTCCAATTTGGTCGCATCTGTCGCGACTAAGGGTCGACAATCGCCAGCTGCGGCAACGTCGCTTAGGTATTCTTGAGACGCGGGTGCGATCAGCGCGCAAGAAGCCGGATTATAAAGTCACACCAGATATACCGCGACCGTCATCACGTCCGAGCCCAACCCGAGTACGATGCCTTTCCGCTAGACATATCAATCACGAATGTGTCGCCGTTCCACCGGCTGGCGTAATAGTTTCCGTCCGCCTCGAACACGCTGACGAAAGGCTCGCTGGTCACGGTCGCGTGATCGAAAGGATGCGTTCTGGAATCGGTCGTCCCGGCCTCAGCTGCGATCTGCCACATAGGCGCGCCACGTACGTCGCAGCGGAATACCTCGCGTCCGACAATCGCCGATACCGTCGGGTCGTTCGCATTGTCCGACAGAAAGACTACCAACTGTCCGCCGTCCTCGAGAAGCACTCGGGTGTTGATGGTCCACCGCCCATCCGCGATCGCAGCCGCAACGTCCGACGACGTGCCGTGGGACGGCGCGGCATCGACATGGTGCGCCGGCGCCGTCCACTCGCCGATACCCCACCCCTCCGCTTTCGCGGTTAATGAGGTACTGAGCGGCTGGCCCAGAGTGACGATCCCCATCTCAGCGGTAAACAGGACACCGAGTCCGGTGAGCGACACGAGCAGCGTTTCCCACGCCTGATCATCACCACCCCTATCGTATGGATGGTCGCGAAGATGCTTGAGGTGGGATGTCGACGTACGATCTCCACCCTCGATCGTCGCGACCTTCCCCGATTAGCGCCTCTACGAACCATAGAACCAGATCCTTCCAGTCCGAACGATCCTCGATGTCGTTAAGCAGACGGGCGGGTGCGCGAGCCGTTCGGGTAAGTATGAACAGGGTGTCCTGCACAGCGTGGAGGAGCCGGTCGCGTTCGGACGGCCCCCGCCTGGCAACGTCGGTACGATTGCCTTCGTCGGTATTCGAAGGCGGCTTCGTCACCTCACCCTCGCGCCGTCGGCGAACAAGCTCATGCAGCGCGAGCAACGCAGCTTGCAGGGCGTGGTCGAAAGCAAGTCGCTCCGTGTTGCCCTGCGGCTGATAGGTACTGGCGCCGTCGAGCGTCATGACATGGCTGTCGAATTGATCGAACCATTGCTCGTCGCCCGGCTCCAGGGCGTCCCTCAGGCGCAGCAGCAGTTCGGTCGTGACGGCTGCCTCATCGGGGGTGAAACGGCCTAGGGCGGACTCCATTTCCGACAGGATTGCAGCGCTCGCCACGCTCATCGCTGCCGCCCCGGGATTACCACCAAACTCGGCAGTCTTTGGATAGGCCAGCGTGTTGTTGATCCTCATGTTCAGCCGCGCGCTTCCGTGCATAGGTTCGCACTTCCTGAGGGACGTGGCCACGTCGATGCCACTTTTGCGGCAACGCAATATACTCAATTACGACTATTCTGACATAGTTCGTACAATTCAGACCTTAGCGCGTCGAACTCCTCATTTTCTTGAAATTGAGGTTGCCCCGCCTCGTAGAGAATCACGTCGTTGAGCGACCCCATACCTCCATACATGCCAATGATGGCACTCACCCCTTCGTGAAAATCGCGCTCCAAATTCCCGGCGGCACGATCGAGCGACGCTCCGACGTGGTCGGAATTACCCTGCCGAGCCAATTGGCTCATGCGTTTCAAAATATAGGATAGTCTATCAATTACGCTCATTTTATCGGCTTTCTTCCTACTACCTCAACACCCTTGACGATCCAGGGCTTGACCACAACTATTTGATCCGCGCCGCCGGCATACAGACTTCCTTGGCTTCCGATCTTACCGACATAAACCTCGGTCCCGGCAGGAATTTTGACAGCGAAAGAGGTGTCTAGAGGCGAAGTCGCGCCGTTCGGCCAAGTGGGCGGAACCGCACTATCAATACGGGTTTGCAATACGCCCTGAGCCTCGGCTCGGCTGAAGAATTGCCCTAAGGGTTGATCGGCAGTTCCTGCACGATACAAGATCGTATCTTGCGTGAGCGTAACGACGTCATATCGTCCACCGGAAAACGTTTCCGCCAAATTGCTCTGTAATGGCCCGGCTTTACCAACCTTTACGAGACCAGTGTACGTGCCCTTGAAATCACCCAATCCGGTAGAGAGCGGACTCGCTCGACCGAGGGCACTTTCTGCGGCGGCCATAGGCTTGACGACCATTCCAGCGTTGGCTGGCGACAGCGCATCGATGGCAGCACGATTGATCGCCGCGTCCTCAACCCCGCGAGCGGTGATCCGAGCGCCGACAAACCCCCGAGCGTCGCCCGCCAGCCCGACGATGCGCCCCGCTGCGAACTCGGCGGCGGGCCCGCTACCGATGGCAACGAGCCCTTGGGTCGCTCCTGAGGTGCACGCTGCTGTTGCGTTGTTGACGAGGCAATTGTCGATGCCCTGAGCGATGGCGCCGGGCAGGCCGAGCAGCCCGTTGCCCAATGCTTCCGCATCGCGCTCGGCAGCGCCGGGATTGAGGATTCGCCCGATTGCCGAACTGTCGTAGGCGAACTGGCCGAGCGCGTAGGCGCCGTTTACCGCGCCAACCGCCGAACTCTTCAACCCGGACCCCACACCGATGCCCGCCTGACGGAAGGTTTCGAGACCGGTGAGGCTGGTGACGAGCAGATCGGACTGTGTGTTCGAAGGCAGGCCGGACGTTGCGTAGGCGCCCAACCACGTTAGCGGATTGTCGAGGGAAGCAGACGGCATCAACCAGGAAAGGTCGCTCTCGACACCCGGGCGAACGTCCGACGGGACGCCGTTA
Organism: Sphingomonas sp. OK281; assembly: GCF_900115295.1. Lineage (GTDB taxonomy): Bacteria > Pseudomonadota > Alphaproteobacteria > Sphingomonadales > Sphingomonadaceae > Sphingomonas. Next base: position 1,413,575 of record NZ_FOVZ01000001.1, read on the forward strand.
AGCGCGGAGGCCAATTGATCGCCAGTACCCTGTCGCTGTGTATAGGCGGCGACCCCGTTTGCTACCTGGGTGTCGGTGATCGCCTGGCCGGTCGCCGCCGCGTCTGACGCGAGCTGCATGTAAATCTCCGCGATCGCGTTCTTGTCGCCGCTGCCGAGCGCCCTCGAAATGCTTTTGAGCACCGGCGCCCACGTCTTAGGATCCCGCACCAGCATTTGCTCGACCGTCAGCGGGCTGCACCCGCTCGTGGTACCTGCGACGCACACCGCGCCGTAGCGGGTGCGGGTCGTCGCATTGTTGGACGTTTCGATCGAAGCCGAAGTGACGGCGGCGTTAGCATCAAGGCCTGCGCCGGAGGCGATGCCGGCGACGATCGTCGCAATCAGGGTATTGCGTCCCTGTTGATCGATGGCGCTGAGCGGCCGTCCATCGGCATCGGTTGCAGTGCTCGTGCCGACGCTGAGAAGGTTGTTGAGCACCACACTCCCCGCCGCGCCGAGCGCTGCGCCGCCACAGGCACCCGATCCGCCCGCGACGCTTCCCGCGCACGCGGTCAGTGCCTGAAGCGCGCTACGTGTCGCTTCGCGGCCGGTTTCCGAACCGTAGGTGCTCGTCGGCAGCGCATCGACGAGCGCCTTGACCTGCTGCGTTCCCAACCCTTGCAGCACGTTTACCGCACTTGCCTGTACCAGCCCTCCGAGCGATCCAGTGACGTTGCTTCCCGCCGCGCCGTTCAGCGCGGTCAGCACCAATCGCCCGGTGCCGCCCGCCGTCCAGGTTGCGTAGGGATTTTCCGTGGGCGCGGCATCGGGGTTGGCCTTCGTCCACTGGTCCGCCTTGCGGCCCTGTTCGGTCAGGAACGTGCCCGTCTGGTTCGCCAGCTGGCCCGCGGCGGCGAAGCCAAGCGCGATCTCCTCGCGCTTGTTCGCGTCGTATTGTTGCGTCAGCGCGCCGGCGTTCGCGCTCAAGGTGTTGCGGCCGATCATCGCCGCCACGTTGCTGCTCGCCGCGTCGCCGCTGCTGATGTCGATCATCCCCGGCGCGATTCCGGATAGCGTCGTGCCCGACTGGCTGCCCTTCGCCCCCAACGCGGCCGGCGGGGTTGCGCTGACCGTGCCGATGCCGGTGCGTATGCCTGCGACCGGGTTGGCGCCCGACGCATCCGCCTGGCCGCTGCCGTTCTTGCCGATGTTGCCCAGCCCGCCGCCGATGCTAAGCGAATTGGCGCTGTAGCGCTCGCGGTTGGCGAGATCGCTGGCGGTCAGCGTGCCGGTTGACAGCCGGTTCGCTTCCGCTGGCGCGTCGCTCGCGATCACCCCGCCGACGAGGTCGGTGTTGCCCCTCACGTTGAGGTCATAGCCGCGCGCACCGGCGTAGATGCCGGACTGCTCGGCGACGCTCGTGAAGTCGCCGTTCTGCCGTTCGCGCGACAGGTTGCCCGCGATGCCGGCCGCGCCGCCGACAGGCGCCTGCACCGACAGGCCGAAGCCATTCTGCTTCGACGCGTAGGTCGACGTGTCCTGCTCGCTGCGGATGGCGAGGCTCGCGGCATCCACCGCCACGCGCTCGCCGGCGACCTGCGCACCCTGCAGCGTCAGCGCGCCGCCGGTGTTGATCGTCAGGTCGCGGCCCGCGGTCAGCGTCGTCTCGGCGTGGCGCACGTCGGTGCCCGACGCATTGCCTTTGCTCGTGTTGAACGACGCGTTGGGAGTCACGCCGCCGGCCAGGCCGAAGTCTACCCCGACGGAGAAGCCGGACGAGCTGTTCTTCTGTGCCAGAGTGTCGGTCTCGGTCGCGGAGCGCAGCGTGATCGCGCCGGGCGCCGACAGCGTCAGGTCGCGCGTCGCGTCGATCTGGCTGCCCTGGACCGCGATCGTCGAGGCTGGACCTGCGCCGCGCGCCGCGATCGCCACGTCGTTGCCGGCGATCCGGCTGGCGACGTTGGTCTCGTCGCGCGTGTTCGAGGTCGCCTTGCTGCTCGATACGCCGAAGCTGACGCCGACCGCAGCGAGGTTGGTGATGCCACCCTTGAGCGCATCCGCGGCGTTGTAGGCGGCCAGTCCGCCTGCGAGTCCGGCCACTGCGCTCGTTCGCGCGTTCGTATTGGCGTTGCCGAGGATGCGGCCTGAATCGCGTACGCCCTGCAAGCCGCTGAGCACGGGGCTCTGCGCGCCGACGCTGATGCCGATGCTCGACGATTTGTTGAGCGTGTCGGTGGTCGTCACGTCGGTCGCATTGCGGATCGCGACGCTCTCGCCGGTCAGCCGGGTGAGACCGGTGCCGGTCACCTGGCTGCCGGTCACGGTCAGCGCGCGACCGGCGTCGAGCGTCACGTCGCCCGCGGTCGATCCGATCAGCGAGCCGGTGTTCGTGATGCTAGTGGTGTTCACGTCGTTGCGGTTCTTGGCGACGCCCAGGAACAGGCCGCCGCCACCGATCGACAGCCCGCTCTTCTTGACGCGTGTCGATTGCGCCTCGGTGTCGGTCGCGGTCAGCGTGCCGACGTCGATCGCGCCACCCGCGGCGATCGACACGCCATTGTCCGCGACGACGTTTGATCCGGCGATCCGCGTGTCACCCGTGCTGCCCAGCGCGACAGTGTTGCCCGACAGCGTCGACGCGACGACGCTCTGATCGGTGCCGTTATAGGTCGTGGTGGTTTTGGTAGAGGACAGGAAACCGCCCGACTTCTTCAGTGTGTCGCGTTGAAGCTGCGTGCTGTCGACCACGCCGGTCACGCCGATGCTGCCTGCGTCGAGGGTGAGCGCGCGGCCGGCCGTGATCGTGCCGCCGTTCACCGTCAGCGCACCCGGCGTCGCCATCGTGACGTTGCCGCCCGCACTCAGATCCGACAGGACGTTGCTGCGTTCCGACTGGGTCTGCTTGAACTGCGTCTTGCCTTCGCGACCGATCGCGAACGCGGTGCCGCTGTCGGTCGCACTGCCGATCACGATGTTCTGCCCCGCTGAGGCGACCAGATTGCCGCCTGCCGCCGCGCTCGCGCCGGTGACGGACAGCGTCCGTCCCGCCAGCAGATCGAGGTTCCCGGTAGCAGCGATATCGCTGCCGCGATTGGTCGTGGTGGTCGTCAGCGAGACCTGCTGATCCGAGCGTCCGGCATAATAGCGCGTGGCGACGGTGCGCGTCGTCGCAACCGGAGCGAGCGTCAGATCGCGACCCGCCGCCAGCGTCAGGTCGCCGCCGGTGATCGTACCGCCACGGTCGATCAGGTCGCCGGCCGCGGAGACGATACCGCGGCTGCCCAGATCGAGCCGACCGCTGTTGACGATCGTGCCGCCTACCAGCGTGCCGCTGGCGCTCGCACGGATGACGCCCGCATTGGTCAGCGAGTCCGATGCGCGCAGCTGGATATCGCGCCCGGCGATGATCGCGCCGCCGCTGGTCAGATCGCCGGCTGCGGCCTTAGTCAGGTATACGCGCGGCGCGAGCACCGTCTGCGGCCCCGACGGGGTCTGCACAATGGTCTCCACGAGCAGCACGATGTCGCTGGTCAGCGTTGCCATCTGCGTCGGCGACAGCGAGACACCGAGCGCCAGATTGTATGTCTTTGCGAAGGTCGCCCCCGCATCGAGCAGCGCACGATACTGACCCTGGTTGTCGCCATAGCCGATCAGCCGCTGCGCGCCGACCAGCGCGACAAGCTGGTTCGCGATCAGCTGCTGCTCGTAGAGCCCGTCGCCGAGCCGGCGCTGCACGCGCGACGGATCATAGCCGAGCTTGTCGAGGAAATAGTCGCTCGAGAGGAAGGTGTCGTAATTGTTGAACCGCGGGTCCGCCTGGACCAGCACCTGCGAGCTCGAGCTGGCGAACTGGAACAGTCCGCCCAGATCGAGCGTCGCACTGCCCGCACCACCGCTCGCGCGATCAGTCGGCGGTTTCACTGCGAATCCAAAGGTCGGATCGATCGCGGTGCCGGCGATCACGCCGGGCGCGCCGCCCGGTGCGACTACCGCGCCCGTGGTCACAACAGCGACGGCGCCACCGGCCGTCACGGCACCGGGCCGCGCGCTCGCGGCGAAGATGTCGGCGGTGCCGCCACCCGGAACCAGGACGAGATTGTCGATGCTCACCGCGTCGATCGTCAGCGTTCCAGCCGCTGTGATGGTCGAGGGAATGGTGAAGGTCGGGAGCGCGTCGACGCTGGTGAACGGCGTCGTCGAGCGCGTGTCCCAGTCGCCGCAGATGAACAGGAAGCAGTTGCGCTTCTCGTCCTTGATCGTGCCGACCTGCGTCGTGGTGTTGTAGCCGGTGAAGGCCGTGTTCGTCACAGTCGCGGCGCCGACGTTCAGATTGCCTGATGCGCTTATCGCGGAAAGGTGGTTGACGACGCTGGCAGCGTCGATTCCGATGTTCCCGCCGATGATACGAGCTGCACCGCTGTCCGCTGTGACGCGGGTGTCCTTGACCGTCTCGTCGAACTCGGTGACCGTGCGGTGCTCGCGGTCGCGCCGATCCTCGTCCTCGACGTGGCGGGTAGAGAGCAGCGCCTCTTCGGTCGTGAACACGCTGCGGTCGTTGAGCAGACGGGTAGCAGCGATCGCGATGCTGCCCTGCGCCTGAATGTCCGAGGACAGGTTCTGCAGCGAGCCTGCCCGACCAGTGCCGCCGACGCCGGTGACGGCCAGATTGCCGAGGCTGTAGAGCAGTGCGCCATCGCGGTTGACGATATCGCCGCCGCTCGAGAGCGACAGGAGTCCGCCCCGGGTGGCGATCACCGCGCTGTCGCCCGCGTTGACGATGCCGCCCGTACCGGACAGCGCGACGCTGTCGCCAAAGATCGCGCCACCATTGGCGATCTGTGCGGCGGTCGCCGACACAGCCCCGCCGTTGAGGAGCCCCTGGTTCTCGAACGTCGTGCCCGCAGTCAGCGTCAGCGTCGGCGCGATGATCGTGCCGCCGGCCTGGTTGGCGATGGCCCCGCCCGTGGCGATCCCGATCGCGGTGCCACCCTGGACCGTGCCCGCGTTGGTGAAGCTGCCGCCGATGTTGAGCGTCAGCGCCCCCTGCGTCGCGATCGTCTCGCTGGCGGCGTTGGTCATGTCGCCGGCGATGCCGAGCGTCAGCGCGGTCGGCGCGACCAGCCGCCCTAACGTGCCGCCGCCCGACGTGATATCGAGCAGTCGGCCGCCGGCGAGCGTGCCCGCGCCGGCGCCGCTGCCGCCATCGAGCGTGCCAACATTCGCGATCAAATCGCGGGCGGCGGCGATGCTCCCGCGGTTGGCGAGCATCCCCGTCGCGGTCACCCGCGCATCGCGGTCCGCCCAGATCTGGCCGCCGGTGGCGTTGACGAGGCTTGCCGTCGATAGCGTCAGATCGCCTCCCGCGGCGAGCGTCCCGGCGCCATTATCGACGCTCGTTGCTGTCAAGACGACCGATCCGTCTCCGCCCAATGTCCCGCGGTCGTTGGCCAGCGTATTGACGGTAAAGGTCGCGCCATCGGTGCCCGACGCCAGCAAACCGTTGCGATTATCAAGCGCGCTCGCGGTCACATCGAGCTGCCCACCTGCGACGACGCGACCGCCGGTCGTGATCAGCGAGTCCGCCGCGATCGTCGTCGTGCCGGTCGACTGGATAAGCCCGCCATTACCCGTGAGGATTGCCCGCGCGGCGGTCAGCTTGAGCTTTGCTGCATCGAGCGTGCCCCCCGCCAACGCAATGGCGCCATCGCGCGCGCCGACCGTCAGCGTTCCGCCCGCGGTCAGGCGCGACCCGCCGGCGAGGTTGAGCGAACTCGCGGTGACGGTCGCATCAGTGGCGGCACCGACCAGGACCGATCCGCTGATCGCATCGCGAACGTCGAGCGTCAGCGTTCCAGCTGAACCGGTCGCAACGAGCGTGCCGCCGTCGAGCGCGGCAAGACGCACGTCCAGCGGGCCGGCGGCCTCGATCGACCCTCCGGCGTTGCGGGTCGCACCGGCCCGAAGCGTGAGGCCGCTTCCTGCCGCAATCAGGCCATTCTCGTTCGCCAGATCGCTGGCGATCGTAAGCCCGGCGCCACCCGCCGAGGTGAGCGTGCCACCGGTGTTGGCGAACGTGCCGGCGATCAGCGACAGCGCGCCATTGGTCGCGATCCGACCGCCGCTATTGTCGATCGCACCGGTTCCGGTCAGCGCGAGCGTGCCGGTACCAAGATGCAGGATCGCACCGCCGCGGTTGTCGATCGTCGCCGCGCGCAGCGTCAGATTCTGTCCGCGACCGACGATGTCCGCAGCGTGGCTCAGCCTGCCCGTCGCGGTCAGCGTCAGGTCGCCGCCATTCTCGATCGTCGCGCCGCTGCCGAACGCCAGATCGCCCGCTGTCGCATCGAGCGCGAGCGCACCAAGCGCGGTGATCCGGCTGTCGGTGAGCGCCAGCGTCGTGGCGCCGATCGCGACGGCGCCGTTGCTGCCGATGCGCGTTCCCGCTGCGGTCAAGGCGCCCCGGCTCGCCAGCGTCAGCGTGCCCGATCCGAGCGCGGTCAGGCTGGTGCGATCGAGCGCCACCGATCCGGCCGAGACGCCGAGCGCGCCCCCTGCTTCGACCGTGCCGCCACGCGAGATGAAGGCTCCGGCGTTTATGTCGATAGCGCCGTCGGACGCAACCAGACCGTCCTGCGCGAAAAGGCCCGCAGCCTTAACGCTCGTGCCGCCCTTGCCCGAAATCGTGCCGGTGTTCGCCAGACTGGCCGCGGTCAGGTCGACGCGACCCACGCTCGCGATCAGGCCGGCGTTCGTCACCGCGTCAAGCGTGTCGGCAGTCACGCTGCCACCGCTGACCTGGCCACCACTGCCGATCGTGACGGAGCCAGCTCGCACGACCAGAGCGCTGCCGCCCTGCAAGCCGCCTTCGGTGACGCCGAGCACGCCGCCGACATTGGCGGTAGTAGCCCCGCCACCCGCGACGAGACCCCTGCCGGTGATCGCGAAATCGCCGTCGACATTGACATCGAGCGCCTTGGTCGCCGTGATGCTGCCGGTCGGACCATCGATGCCGAGCGAACCGGCCGTGACCGACACATCGCCGTTGCCGCCGATCTGCCCGCCGCTGCCGCCGATCGCGCCGGTGAAGCCCAGCTTCAGCGCGCCGCTGCCGAGGGCCAATACCGCGCCACGCTCGTTGGCCAGGCTGCTGCCGGTGAGCGTCAGAGCCCCGCCCGACTGAATCACGCCGCCGACATTGGCGACCGCGCCAGACTGCGCGTCGAGCGCCGTCAGCGCGTCGATCGTGCCACCCCTGTTGTCGAGCGTCGCGGTGCGCAACGTCAGCGTCCCGCCGCTCGCGAGTCCCCGGTTCACGATGCTGCCGGCCGTCAGCGACACGGCATCGCGCGCCAGCACCCGCCCCGTCAGCGCCGCCGCACCGCCGACATCGAGGCGCAACGTGCCAGCCTGCGTGACACGTCCGTCGCGGGTCAGCCCGGCAGCAAGCGTGCCACCGCCGCTCAGCGCGCTGGTCGTGATCGTAAGGTCGCTACCACTGCCGATCAGGCCGTTGCCCGTCAGGCTCGCGCCGTTGAGCGTCGTCGTGCCTTCGCCGTAGATCTGGCCGGCGACGTCGAGCGCACCGGTAGTCTCGATCGCGACGGCGGTCTTCGCCGTGATCGCGCCAGGCACCGATATCCTGCCGTCGAACGACAGCGTCACGCCCTGTTCGAGGCCAGCGAGATCGCCTGCGACGTTGACGCCGAGCCCGCGCTCGGTGCCGATCAGCTTGATCGACCGCGCATACATCCCGCCGAGCGCCGCCACGTCGAGCGCGAAAGTGGGCTGGTTCGGCTGTGCTGCGGTGCGCTGCCCGACCACCACGATGTTGCCGTCGCGCGTGATATCGCCTGCGCCGAGGCTGGCGGTCACGGTATCCGCATAGAGGCCGGCGTTGATCGAGACGGCGCGCGCGAACAGGTCGAGCCGCGCGTTCGTCGCGTCGAGCCCGCTGCCGGACACGTCGATCGTGCCGGTCGCCGTCCGGAATCCGCTAAGCGCGCCGGCGCCGTCGACCAAGGGCTGCGCCGCCGCCAGTGTCACGCGCGGCGCGTTGACGAAGCCGCAACCGTTGCACGAGATCCCGTAGGGATTGGCGAGCACCAGATCGGCGGTCTTGCCGGCGACTTCTATGTAGCCGCGCAGGCTCGACGGATTGGCAGCGACCACTTCGTTGATGATCAGCGACGCCCCGCCCGACGCCTTGAGCTGCGCGTTGCCGTCGATATAGCCGGCGAGCCGGCTCTGGACGATCTTGTCGCTGTTGTTGAGGACCACGCCGCGCGCGTCGACGTTGAACGCCTGATAGCGGTTGTAGCTGGTGCCGTTGGCGTCCGGTGTCGCGATCTTGACCACCGGCACGCCGTTCGCGCCGTAATCGAGATGCGTCGCACCACCCGGTACCGGGACGACCGGATTCGCCGCCGGGGCGCCGCCGTCCTGGCCCCGTGCCGGCACCGTCGCGACCAGCAGCAGCGCCGCGAGACCCGCGCCGCCGCCGAGCGGAGACAGCGCGCTGGCCGAACGCATCCGACGACGCAGCACGGCGAAGGTCAGCTTGGTCATGCTCAAAATCCTACCCCGGCGGAAAGGCCGAACCGAACGCGGTTGCGATTGGGGATCTGGCGCCCGAACACCGGACGCGCCCCGAAGACGTCGACGAAGAACGGCCCGCGCCGCGCCCTTAGCCCGAGGCCGGCGCCGCCGCGCGCGCCGGTCCCCTTGCGGACCTCGCCCATGTCGAACAGAACATACGGACGGAACCCATCGGTAATTTTGGCGCCTAGCTCCTGCCGGAGATAGAAGCCGTCACGCCCCAGTTCCGCCGTATCGGTATCCAGGCCACGGATCGTGTACGGACCGCCGATCTGGATGAGGTCGGAGCCGAACAGGTTCCGGTCGCTGACCTGCCCATGAAACTCCGCACGGTAGCCGTCGATGAAGCCTTGCCCCAGGGGCACGGACAACCCGAAATCCGCGCTGACGATCCGGTAGCGCGCGCTCGGCAGCGCATCGGGCCGATCGTCCGGCTGCTTCTGCGCGCCGAGGATGCCCAGACCGAACCGGACGCCCACCGACCCGTCGAACCGCGCCGCGCCGAACGTGCGGCGATCGATCAGCTGCACTTCGAGGTCGGTGAGATCCTGACGCTGGATGCCGATCTCGACGTCGTTGATGAAGTTGCGACCCCATCGCCGCGCCAGCCCGAAACTGATCGAATCCTTCGCCGTCTGATTGCGGTAGAGAACCCGCTCGGCGCCGATCGCGACCCGATCGAGCGTGCCGCGCGTCCCGAAACTGCTGACTTCGCCGACGACGGTCTGGCTGTAGCGATTGGCGGATCCGCTCGCGTTGAACGTCCACCACCCGGCGGGCACGGAGATTGCGCCACCTATGCCGCGGCTATCGGCGGGAATGCCCGGCGAGTCCGTCCGGCGATTATAATAGGCGCTGATGACCTCCGAGAACCCCAACTGCCCGAGTTCGGCGATCTGCGCCGAGCCCTGATAGCGGCCGACCCGTTCGCCGGCGAAGTTATTGATTGACAGAGATCCGGCGATCGGCCGCCCCTGATCGACCTTGACGTCGAGGACCGATTGGCCCGGCGCATCCCCCGGGACGATATCGACGGCGACGGTTCGACCGGGAACGCTGCGCATCTGCTCCAGCCCCTGTTCCAGCGCGCGCAGATCGAGCAGGTCGCCGCGTCCGACCGGCGTCGCGCGGCCCCATATTTTGGTATGTGCGGTTTTGTTGACGCGAATGCCCTCGACGATGCCCGGCACCACGACGATGCGCAGCGTGCCGCTCGCGAGATCCTGTTCGGGCAGGCCCGCGCGCGTCGTCACCAGCCCATGCTCGATGAACGCGCCCTGCAGGCTGCGGATGATGTAATCGAGACCCGCTGTTCCGACGCACCGCCCACGATACTGCGCGACGAACCCCGCCACCCATCGCAGCTTGGCGCGTCCGGCATTCTCGACGACGATATCGCGCACCGTGAAGCAGCTGGCCTCCACCGGGAAAGCCCCTAGCGGCGCCGGTGCGGCACGCTCGATCGTCGCGACGGGCGCTGCCTCCCGCGCTGCCCGTTCCGCCGCCTGCTGCTGCGCGCGGATACGGGCCTGTTCCTGATCGGCGGGCGATGAAACCTGTGCCGTTGCGGCCGTGGATAGCAGAACGACGCCGGTGAATGCCGCGCCCCATATGGCGGGCCGGGGACAAGATCTGCCGTTCGCTCGCTTGGCTGAGCCTGTAGTCATTTACGCCCCGCCTACTGTCTTAAGTTATATTACATTCGAAGTTCATAAATTTACAAGACAGATGTTTGGCGTAAGATGGAATCTTTAGGTTTTAGATAGTTAATAACATTCGTGGCTGAGGCTGTGTGAGCCGAACTAGGATTCAGAATGAACCATTCTCCTACTCGTTTTGATATGCCAGATACCTCGGTCGACCCGCGGAAAGCGGTTAGAGAGACCCCGGCAATAGCCTTCCCGTTACCGGTCGAGCCCGCCCAGTCCCGCTCCGATCGCTTAAAAACTGCGCAATGACCCACAAGCGGACACTCACGAGCCATTTCAGCTTTCCCCATGTCTGCCATTCGTTCAGCTTCCAGCCTGCAGACGGGTCGCCGATTTTCGAACTCAAAGAGCCTTTCTACGCGCGAGCCATGCCGCCCAATGGTCATGCCTTAGTGAGACGAACTCGATCTCTCAGCGGAACGGAAGCCGATCAAAACGATTTAGTCCCGGCACGGAGTTCGGCTGGTCGGCACGCTCCACGGAGGCGTGATGAAGCAGCGGGACGATTGGCATCTGACGGAAGCGCTTGATTACGAGCACGGACGAGCGGACCCTTTTGCTGCGGCTGTTCGAGCTACCCGAATGCCTATGGTTATTACGGACCCCGCGCAGACCGATAACCCGATCGTCTTCTGCAACGAAGCCTTTCAAACGCTGTCGGGCTACGACCGAAGTGAAATCATTGGCCGTAACTGCCGCTTCCTGCAGGGTCCCGGCACCGACCGAGAGCAGGTGGCTAAAGTGCGTCAGGCAATCGACGCCCAGACCGACATTGCCGTGGACCTCCTAAACTATCGAAAGGATGGATCTGCGTTCTGGAACGCGTTGTACCTGAGCCCTGTACGCAATGACGCCGGCAAAGTTGTATTCTTCTTCGCCTC
>NZ_FOVZ01000009.1 GCF_900115295.1 Sphingomonas sp. OK281
ACCCGCTATGATCGATGCCCGACGGTCTTCTTCTCCGCTATCGCGCTCGCCGCCACTGTCATCTTCTGGCTCTGATCAACGAGTCCTGAGCCTAGGCGTCAACCGTCGGTATCTTGGCCAGCGTCAATTGTCGGGAGCTTACCGTTTTGATGATTTACTGGAGACCTCGGTGGGTAAACGGTTTGGGGACACGTTCTGTGCTCTTCTAGCGCAACCAGAAATCACTCTCGCGTTGTGACTCCTTTCAGGACACGGCCGAGCACCGTCTCGGCATCGGTTGCCGGCACGAAGACGCGGGTCCGGTAGGCAATGATCTCGGTGAAGCAGCCTAGAGATTTCAGCCAAGGCAACTGCGAGGCGGGTGCGTCCACGATCTCCACCCTCCGGTTGCCGTTCACGATCGATCGCCGGAGCGTCATCGGGAACGGCCGCACGACGTCGACGCTGCGCCCTGAGAGAACGGAACGTGCGATCGCGTCGACCGGCAGATCGTCGGTCTTGGCGATCCCGAGCTTGGTGTAGAGCTGGACGACGTGCTGGTCGAACACGAGACGGCCTAGCCACGAATTGCCATGGGCGTCCGCAATACGGTTCACCGCGAGGTGGTCCGACGGCAGCGCCGACCAGATCGGCAGCAGCAGGCCGGTCGCCAGTCGGATCGTCTCGGTATCGACCTGACCCGCCGCCTCGGTGACCTCCGCGCTCCATTTGGCCTCGAAGGTCTCCCGGTCGACAACGTCCCATGCCGTTTCCAGCAGATCGGCCTCGCGCAGATACTCACGTCGGCAGGGACGCTGCAGTTCGATGCGCGCGATCGGCTGGCCATCGTCGTCCATCCACGACCGTGCCCGGGTCCGGAGCGCGGCGCGCCCCGACCGGGCGTTTACCACGAACGCGACGTCGTCCTGCCATTTTGCGAGGTCGAGGATACGTTCGAGCGAGATGGGATTCTTGCGGCGGGCGATCTCGATCGTGAGAAGGTGCGAGGTCGCGCCCGACAGTGGATCGGTGCGCAGCAACGTGTCGTCGAGGACCGTCGCGGTATCCGCCGTGATCGTCTCGACGCCGACATCGAGCGTGCCGGCTTCGCGGGCTGCGGCGACGCGGGTTTCGACCAGCGCCAGGAATTCGTCGAAGATCAGGTTCTGGAGCCCGATCGGCAGCGCAAGCAGACGGTTCAGCCAGCGCTGGATGGGCGGCAGCTCTTCCTTCAGGACGCCGTCATTGTCGTGCAGCTCGAGGCCGGTGCGCGAGCAGAAGTCGTCCATCGTCGTGCTGGTCAGCTTGCCGCCATCGAGGAGCGCAAACCATGTCAGGAGTGCATCCTTGGCATACTCGCTTTCGAGATTGTCGGCCGGATCGAACAGGTTTTGCCCGCCGGTCTGCCGCTGGCCGCGCGTGAGGGCGCCAAGGCTGTCGAGGCGCCGCGCGATCGTCGAGGTGAAGCGCAGCTCGCCCTTGCAGTCGGTGGTTACCGGCCGGAACAGCGGTGTCGTCGCCTGATGGGTACGGTGCGTGCGACCAAGCCCCTGGATTGCGCGATCGGCACGCCAGCCGGGTTCGAGCAGGAAGTGGGCGCGCTGCTGCTGGTTCTTCGCATCGAGGCTGGCATGGTACGAGCGCCCAGTGCCGCCAGCGTCAGAGAACACCAGCACCCGCTTGGTGCCGGCCATGAACGCTGCGGCCTCAACCTGCGAGGACCGCCCCGAGCGCGTCTCGATCTTTTGGCGACCGTCCGACGTCGGTACGAGACGCCGCGAGCGCCCCGTCACTTCGGCCACCATGTCGGTGCCGAAATGCTCGATCAGCGCGTCGAGTGCGGATTTGGTCGGAGGCAGTGCACAGATGTGCTCGAGCATCTGGTCGCGGGCCGCGAGCGCGTCGGGGTTGTGGACCGGGTTGCCGAGCTCATCGCTCATCGGCGCCGAGCGCGCGGTACCGGTGTCGTCGGTATAGGTCTGCATCTGCCGCGTCGGGAACGCCCGCATCAGATAATCGGCGATATACTCGGTCGGTGACAAATCTATCGTCGGATCCGCACGCTCGTCGGCCGACATCTGGGCCAGGCGTCGATCGAGGATCGCCTCGGCGGTCGTGACCAGCTGCAGCACCACCGACTGGTCAGCCTTCAGATGCTGTTCGACCGCGGCGATGACCGTCGGCAGCTTCATCGAAAGCAGGACCTGCCCGAAGAAGCGCTGCTTGGTTGATTCCAGCCGTGAGCGTGCCGAGGCCTTGGCACCGCTGTTGAGCGTCGTCTTTTCGAACCCGTCGACGACGCCCGTCAGTTCCAGCGCCTCTTCCATGTTCTGGTGAATGACGCTCCAGGCGTTGGCATAGGTGTCGTAGATCTCGATCTGCGCCGGCGTCAGTGCGTGCCGTAGCACGTCGTACTCGACGCCGGCGAAGCTCAGCGCGCGCGAGGTATAGAGACCGAGCGCCTTCAGGTCGCGCGCCACCAGTTCCATCGCTGCGATCCCGCCCTTGCGAATTTCGGCAATGAACGCCTCGCGGTCTGCGAACGCGGTGTCGGGTCCCCACAGGCCAAGCCGCACCGCGTAGGCGAGGTTGTTTACATCGGATGCGCCGGTTGCCGAGGCGTAGAGGACCCGGGCGCCGGGCAGGTTGTTCTGCAGCAGCACGCCGCAGATGCCCTGCTGCGATCCTTCCTTCTTGCCCATCGCGCCCTCGCCACCGGCGACGCCGCCCATCTCGTGCGCCTCGTCGAAGGCGATCACCCCGTCGAAGTCGGAGCCTGCCCAATCGAGGATCTGCTGCAGGCGGCTACGGTCGGAACGCATCGAGCGCAGCGTCGGGTAGGTGACGAAGAGCACGCCCTCTTCCAATTTAATCGGCTGGTCGATCTTCCAGTTGGAGACCGGCTGTACGTCGCCCGACATGCCACCGAGCGCTGTCCAGTCGCGACGCGCGTCTTCGAGCAGCGGTTCGTTCTTCGACACCCAGATATGCCGGCGACGACCTTGTAGCCAATTATCGAGTATGCACGCCGCGACCTGTCGGCCTTTGCCCGCCCCAGTACCGTCGCCCAGAAAGAAGCCCTTCCGGTAACGGCTGCCCTCGGGATCGATGGTGAGCCCGACGCCTTCCTTGGCAGGCTTGAACGACCCGGGGAGCAGCTGACCCCAAGCATGGCCGGCATAGACCACGGTCTCAAGCTGCGATGAGGACAGCATCCGCTCCGTCACCGTCCGCTCCGGAAGGTGGGCAATGTGCGTCGGAATGGGTGCGGGTATCGAACCCATCGCCACGGATTCCACCAGCGCGGTCGGGTGGTCGCCGGCGACGTCGAACACGATCCGGCTTGGCCGGTAGGGCAGATAGCAACCAACCTGGTCGGCCAGAGGTGCGGCCGCAGCTAGCGTTCTGTAGCTGACCGGCAGTACGTTGTTGCGCACCGGTGCATGATAGGTGCGAGCAACCGTAGCCTTGGCTTGCCGCGCCGCGCCGAACAGGCTGGGTTTGGGCACCGGTAGTGCCGTTATCGGGGTATCAGCCACCAGCGAGGCCCGCGGCGGGATGGTCACGGCGTCGAGGAAACCCGCGACCGAGCTGCGCTGGATAACAGTGTGCGAGGTGCCGCCTGCCACCTTGTCGATGACGTAAAGTCGCACCGCGATATCGGTGCCGTGCTTGCGGTAGCAATGCTCAAGCCGCAGCGAGGTGCGAACCGTGCAGCCGGTCAGCACCGCCTCATAGGCCGCTTTCAGCCGTGCGCTTGGCGCGAACCAGTCGGGCATGATCGCTACCACCCGACCGCCCTTTGCGACCCGGCGGATCGCTGCCTGGAGATGGCGAAGCGCAGCAAGATCGTCCGCGCCGCGACCGACGGTGCGCGAGAAGGGTGGATTCATCACCACTACGGTGGGCTTTGGCAGCCGCGCGTGCAGACTGACCAGCGCCGCGCCGTCGTGACCAGTGACGATCGCATCCGGGAAAATGCCGGCGAGGCGTTCGCGGCGTTTCGTGTCGATTTCGTTCAGCTGCAGGCTGGCGCACGCCGGTGCCTGGACGATCAGCAAGCCGTTGCCGGCGCTGGGTTCGAGGACGATGTCGTGCGGACCGATCGCGGCCATCAACACAGCGATCGCCGCAATATCGACCGGCGTCGAGAATTGCTGGAGGTCGATCTGTTCCTCGCTGCGCACCGTCTGGGTCGGCAGCATTGCCATGACCGCCGACGCCTGTGCCACGTCAGCCATGCCGTTGAGCTGGTAAGGCCGCGACGCGAGATGGAGCGCAATGCCATGTTCGAGCATCTCGAAGCTGTCGCGCTGCGTCCAATGACCGTCGGCGTCCGAGCCGCTAAAGGCCGCTGTCATCGCCTGATTGAGATCGCGGCGGGCGATCGGCGTGCCCGATGCCAGCAACCCGGCAATGCGTGCCGCTGCACTGTGATCGCTGACGGGCGGAAGATCGAGCAAATCGAACATGGCAGGTTCCCTCAGGTTGCACTGCCAATCCGACAGCTCACCGCCTCCCTCCCTCTCCCCTCTTTGCCGCCTTGAGCGCTTCGGCCCAGTCCTTGTAGCCCACCGGGTAATCGACCTGGATGACACGACTATCGGATGCGAAGCGGGCAATGCTTCGCGCGACCGCACGGCGTCCGGCGAGATCATTATCGCCCGCGAGGATCAGCTTTGTAACGCTGTCAGGGATCGTCACTAGATCGAGCCGGCGCGATCCGAGCGTCGCCCAGCAAGGTAGTCCGCGGATCCGGGACCAAGCCCGCGCCGTCTCGAATCCTTCGGCCAGGCCAATGGTCGCACTAAGGCCACCGCCCCGCCATGCCCCGGTACCAAGCGTGCCGAGCGTTGCCTTCTGAGAATAGCCTCCATCGGGCTTCAGGAAGATGCGCTGAAAGGCGACCAGGCGCTGCGCTTCACGGACGCCGATCAGCAGTGCCGGCTTGAAGACAGTCATGGGTTTGGGACCTAGCGGACAGCGCGGATGGAAGCGGACGTCGGTTGGCACCGGCAACAGTCCCCTCGAGGCGAGGTAGCGCTCGGCCAGGTTACCGGAGACACTTACCGCCTCGCTCCACAGCCGGTCGATGTTGGCCGTACCCTTTGCCTGGGCCGGAACGGGCGGTTCATAGCGGCGCCCGATTGGTATCCGGACCAGCTCACGCAGGATGTCGCCGGCGTCGCACCCGGCAAAGCAGGTCACCAGCATGCCGCGGTCACCCTGCCTGATCGAGAGGCTTGGCGTACCGTCGGTATGCGCGGGGCACCGACACATCGCACTGTTCCCGTGCCAAGTGCCGCCAAGCGCGCCGACCAGATCGACGAGGTGCTGGGATGGTCGATTGGCGATGATAGCCATATCCGATACCCTTTAGCGCGCACCGGCAGGGACGCCGGCGATCGCGTAGAAGGTCTTGTCGCGATTGAAGTAGCTGGCGATCTCCTCGACAGCCGCTTCCGGGTCGGATGGCAGGTCGCGCCCCGTTTTCTTCGTCACATAGGCGGCCAAAGCATTTTTGGCGGATATCTCGCTCGGATGGAAATCCAGGACGTCCTTGGCGCCGTGGTCCCTTACGAAAAGGACGTACTTGGTCATGGCTACAGGCCTCGTGCTGAAGGCTGCCTTTTACCGGCCGCCCTGGGATGGAAGGGTTAAGGCCGCTTTCCGCGACCCATTTCTTACCCTCCCTCTCAACTCCATTTTTTTGACGGACCAAGTGGCGCACCGTCTCATTTACCAGCTGCAAAAATCTCGCCGCTAAGCTTCTCGTGGAACTAGAATAATTCTGCGCCGGTTTGTCGACCGCGCCCTTCTTCATTCGAGGTGTCGATGAACCAGTTTTCTGAAGGCGAGATTACCAACTGGATCGCCATTTATCTGGCAGCGGCTATGTGCTGCGCAATCGCTATGGCCATGTCGGTGTTCGTAACGGCCCATGGTTTGTACCGGGACAAGGCCTGAGGAGATGTTCGAAGTGTTCGTGGCGCCGTGATTTTTCTGCCAAAAGCATGGTGGCGCTGGCAATAGCTTTATCTACTATCGGCACCGGTGACGCTTGGAATATTTATCTATTTCGCTGCGACAACGACTTGGAGCTGATCGCTCAAATATCCAGGGCTCGAAGTAATTTGGTCGATGCGGAACTCTGATCCATTTCGGACCTATCGAGCGTCACGAGATCACCCAGGACCGCCATGCGAGGGTGCGTCACTGCCTTAGCAGCTTCGTACTCGTCGCTGTCAAAACCCATTGCCTCCACCACCACCGTCCGCAATTCCCCCGTCATGCGCGACCTCGCCTCCAGGATGAAATCCGGCCGGCAGGGGCCGTTTGGTGTCATTGAATCGAAGAGCGGCTTGCTGATGGCCATGTCGACACCCCGGGCGTGCAACACGCGCTGGGTATCGAGGATCGCCAGTAGCGCTTTCCGCTCGAAGTCGGATTCCACAGGTACGAACATACGCCCATTGTAGATCGGCTGCGCATAGGCTCGCAGTGGCGCATACCCGCGCGCCTCGGGATATTCGCCGGCGACGACAAGGACGATGTACGGTCCGCTGATGTGGTTACCTCGGATCGAGGGCGACTGGACGCGCGTCGCGATGGTGACGGGTTCACAGTCGGGCACATGGATCTCATTGCCTTTGATCGCCTTGGCATAGAGCGCCACGAAGCCTTGCGGAGCATGCGTCTTGGGCCATCTCGGCGCCAGTGCGCGTAGCGTGCCATAGACCGTGTTCGTCTCGAGGGGGCGCGCGTGGGTCCAAAAGGCCCGCGCCAGCTCGACACCGGGCGCGATCTCGATCTTGCCGGCCGCACGGCCTAGCGCTGCGAACTCCTCCCTGATCGACCATTCATAGCCCATACCCAACGGGGCAATCGTATTGCAGCCGGCGCTGTCGAGCAGGCGCCAAAGGAGCCGCGCCAGCCGCGGGGTCGAGGCGCTGCGAGTCCGATCGTCGAGACTGTCGTCCTCAGGCCGCTGTGCGAGTTTCTCCGGCGCCGGTCGCAGAACCTCGAAAAAGCCTGAAGGTGGATCGGTCGGGGTGTTGTGGGACCTGACTTCCGTGATGCGATTGGTGGCCTGGTCGCGGAAGAAGGGGCAATCGGTGCGGTGCTCCGGCCGCTTGGTGCTGGTCAACCGGCGCAAATAGTAGGTTTCGGCCTCGGAGAGGTAAGCCGGCGTCAGTATGGGCGGGGCCATTCCCGGTCCCCGACAGCCGCAGGCGATCCAGCGGTGTCCAATCCGGGCATTCTGAACGAGCGTGACGCCGGCCTGTTCGTCGTGGAACGAGCCTTCGCCGACATACCAGCGTACCAGCGCCTCATGGAGCGGTGCCGGTAGTGGGATCCGATCCCGGCTGTTTCCATCGGTATCGCGGTGAATCAACCACATGTTCGGGTGACCTTTAGGCGCTGATCTTGGTCAGTTTCGTTAGGCCTGATGCTCTTGACAAGCATAAACCTCTTGATCTCAACTCTTGGATATCACGTCGTCTGGGGGTTTTCCGTGCGTTATCCACTCGCTGTTGCTGGCCTATGCGTCGGTCTGGTCGTTGGTTCGCAAGCCGTTGCTTCGCCAAAGGGATCGGCGTTCCGCAGGGTGCAGCTGATCTCGATGACCGGGAGCCTGCCGATCTCCGACCCTGGTTCTTCGCCCGACGTCTCAGCATCGGCCGTAGCGGACGGGGCAACGACACTGCCTGACGGTTTCCAGGCCCATGATCTCAGTCGACGTTACGTGCAGTTCAGGATGCAGCAGGAGATGGCTGGAGCCGCAGAGATCTCGCCCGGCGTTCCCGTCGTGCGGCGTGAGCCCCCGGGCGTCGCAGCGTTTTCTTCGATCCAGGTTCCAAACTGGCTCCGTGGCGGGATCGTCATTCAGCCGGTGCCGTTCAGGCCGGGCTGCACACCGCTAACCTATCGTCCGTCGGGTTTTCTAGCGCGCCGCGCAGAGGCACGCCGCGCAATTTATTATGGCATGATGAGCGCGGTCGCATGTGAGCATGACATTCCGACAGGGTTGTTCGATGCGATGATTATCCGCGAGAGCGGGTACAACCCAATCGCAACCTCGACCGCTAACGCCTACGGCCTTACCCAGCTGATGTCAGAGACAGCGATTGGCCTTGGCGTCGATCGATATGATCCGCTTCAGAACATGCGTGGCGGTGCCCGTTATCTTCGTCAGCAGCTCGATCGATTTGGGCAAGTCAACCTTGCTCTTGCCGCGTACAATGCAGGGCCAAGTCGCATCCGGGGGCGGCTGGTTCCTCGTATCTCCGAAACACAGACCTATGTGACGGACATCATCACAAACTGGTCTCGACTGACCACGACACCGGAATCGCCGGCGCTCCTTCCGAAACCCGGGTTTCGTTACGTAGCCTATACTCGGTATTGATCACAGTCTTTCGGCCGCCTGAACAAAATTGAAAAGTTGCAAGAACGTGAATAGATATCGGATGTCGGCGCCTGACTTGGTCTATTTGACAGTGTCCGATCAGAATTCTTCGGCGTTACTGAGAGCGCGCTAGCCAGATTTACTTATGAACGCCGATGTTATTCTGTGGGGATCGTAGCTGGTAAAGTCTATACTGGTGGATCATTGCCGCCTACATTATTGCCTAACCGACAGCCTTTGGCGGTAGCACGAGGCGCCTTCAGTGCCATACCTGCGCCAGGGTTATCATCGCTGACGCCCCCTTTCTGCAGAGCAATCGCTTCGCATCTTGCATGCACCCAGCAACCAACATGCAACATGCATGCACGATGCATGCAAGGACGTCGTGGTGTCTTGAGCGATTGTGCCCAGTGATCATGCTTTGTAGTGATCTGCGCAAAGAAGGACCGGTTGCCTACGCTCTGCGTACTGACCATAAAAAGTATAATCCGCCAAGCAACGCGATAAGTTCCCTAAAACCGAATGGTCCGCGAATATAACGGGACGAGGGCTGGCAACGGATAAAGGCAATGCGCAACAGCAATGTAAAACACACACACCACACTTGCACGATTGGCCAACTTGATTATGGTCTACAAGTCTTACTAGGTATGATTCATTCAAATATCTGGGCTTTATAGTAAAATATCTAGATATAGCCGTAGATATTTAGTAAATCCTCAGGACAACCACAGATGCGTTCTAATTCGGGGCACTCACTAGTATCTAAAAACCCGTTACTTATTGAGTAATACTGAACCTTACATCGCACGTCTTCTCACGTGGCTTCATGATCACGATAGTTTCAGTCTTTGACGTCTTGCGGCCGATCTTATCTAACGTCGGTGCGTCTGGAACGATCTCACGGATGACAATGCTATAATCGGGCAGCCGATCCTCTGCAGCGATTTTCTTGAGCTGCATCTTAAGAGCTCTCAGGGGGGCGGTAGAGCCGATTTTTGCAGCGAGGATTTCTAAGGAAACTTCGGCGGATTCTTCGCGGC
Source organism: Sphingomonas sp. OK281 (assembly GCF_900115295.1). Taxonomy (GTDB): domain Bacteria; phylum Pseudomonadota; class Alphaproteobacteria; order Sphingomonadales; family Sphingomonadaceae; genus Sphingomonas. Next base: position 9,433 of record NZ_FOVZ01000009.1, read on the forward strand.
TGTAACAATGCGCAAGCTCATAAAGCCGCCTTTCGATCGAACCGAGCCGGAAATAGTCATGGTGATAGTCGTAAATGCGGCTATCACGCGACACAGCTCGTACCAGCCAATCACAGATCTGTACGCGCACCGGCATGAGCTGCTCGCCACCATTCGGCATGGCCCGGGTCATGGCCTGCGCTTCTGCGAACCATGAGAAAAATCCCTTGGTCCCGATCGTGCCCGTCTTGATGTTGGTCCTAATTTGCGTTCCCTGCAGACGCCCGAGCGCCTCGATGAACCGATCGTAATCCCGTTTGGACGGCCGAGCCACGCCGGTAGCGCGGAAGAAATCGTGAGCATTGAACGTAAAAACGTTGATCACTTCGCCCGTCTTGGCGAGATGCTGGCACATCAGGGATAACACATAGATCAGGACCTCTTTGTCCCACATCGTGGCAATCCCGTTAGCGCTCGGCTTCAGCTCAATCTGGACTCCCTCCATTTTGAAGGTCATCGGATCCATCTGGGGACGCTTGGCCAGCGAGAAAAGCGGGAAATCCATGATGCTTTGCTCACCACGCACCTTGCCGTGCAGCGGACTGTCTAGCACACCGAACAGGCTTCCCTGAACTTCGCCGTGTTTCTGCAGTGCCATGATCAACCCGCCTGTATCGATTGCGGGGCCCGTCATACCTTCAATTCGCGACGATGGCATTGGGTTACGGTCACGGCGTTTGCGATAGCACGTGGATTCCGCCAACTCAGGAGCCTACAGGTCCGATCAAGGCTCAAAGGCTCAGGCAAGTTTCCCCACGGCACGTGCTATCGCAAACACCGTCGTGACTTTGCCGAGACACGACCGGTGGCATCATCAGGTCCGGATCGTTCGACGGACGAGCCCCGAGATCAGGGTGCCGACGGCAGTTGCTCCGGACTCTGCTGCAAGCCCCTTCATCGCGGTTAAGCGACTGGAATCCTTCAGTCCATGCAACGTTCGGCCGAGATTGAGCTCGCCCATCATGGCCTTCGCCGTCATCCCGCGAAGATACGCGCCGGGGCGTCGGACCTCACCCGCACGGTATTTTTGAAGAGTTGCGAAGACGGAGGCTGTCGCACCCCGACTTCCCATGACGCGGATAGCGTCATGAAAGGCACTTTGGCTGATTCCCGACTGATTCGCTGCCCGCTCTGCAACTGCCGTTAGCTCGCCCCAGGATCGATCGTGACCCAGCAGGTCGTGGCACAGGTCTGGAGCGACATCGATTATGAAGCCTGGCGTTACTCCATGCTTATCCAGATCGGCATGGACTGCCGTGTCGGCATTGGAACTCGGTTCGACCCATGTACTACTCCTCTCCGGTAAGCCTCTACGGGTACCTGCTTTAGCAGGTTGAAGGTGGTTTGTAGTTGTAAAGTGAGTGTCGCGTAGGTCATCCGCGCATGAACTTTTCATATAGCCTGCAGCTTCGGTATTGGACGACAGAACAGCCTCAAGGCGCTGGGCGAGCGTGTTCGAGGCGTCTTCGATTTGCTGGACACACGACGTGAGAAGGCCCGTATCGCGAACGCCGCGCATCTGATCCGTTGCCATAAGCGCCAACGCGAGAATTTCCTCTGCCCCCGGCGCGTCACAACCTTCATCGAGCAATGTCTGGGCCATCACTCTGATCTTTCGTCGCGCGGAAGCCAGCCGTTTCCGTAACACGGTGATGACCTGATCCTCGGCAATGCCTCGCGCTGCGCGCTCCAGAAATTCCGCGTACCGAGTACCCACCGGCGCGAGAACGATTCCATATCCCCAAACGATTTTCCCACCTTCCGACCGTCGGCCTCCCCGATGGCCATTGGGACTATCAAGGAAGCTTACTAGTCCAAGCGCCTGGGCCTGATTGAGCAGCTTCTGGACCTGCCTGACGCCGACGCCGAGCTTCTGGCCCAATAGCTCGTTCGAGGGCCATACGACCGGGAGAGTATCGCCGCCTTGCCAATCCTGAGGCTTCGTCCACGCGAACAACAGGTCGACAAGCGCTACCACGCGTAAAGGGATAGCCATGTACGGCGCCGCTCGTTTTAACGCGGAGAGTGCGTTCGACGGACCGACCGTCTTATCCAACCCACGAAACGTATCCGTTAGGTTCGACGCGATGGCGGTACGCTCGTCGTAACGACGCAGCCCTCTGCCGGGATGATGCGCGTGGTGCATATGGGTTCCCCTTCGGGTTACCGAGCAAGCAGCCGACACCGTGGCGCGAAATCGCGCTTTGGCATTGCGTCGTCAGGGAACCTCCCCTAAATAAGAGGTGCGAGGTCGTCTTTAGGGGCGTTCCGAAAAGCCCGGCCTTGTGTCGGGCTTTTCACTTTTAGCGCGGTTTCCTTGTCTCTGTTACACCTGCCCGGATGGGCAGGCCGCGCCGCACGGATTGACCGGCTGGTCGCAGGTCGAAGTGTTAACTGTCCGTTACGGACCCGTCCTAGCTTTTGAATCGTGCTATCGATGACAGCGTGCATCTGAATCACGTGCTATCGGTGACAGGGTGGCTGCACTGCACGTGCTATCGCAAACGCCGTCGCGATCGGGACTCGTGCTATCGAAAACGCCGTGGCTGCGGGGCACGTGCTATCGCAAACGCCGTCTCCGAATCGGCAAAAAGCCACCCAGACAAAGCAAGAGGAACTTGGTTTGCTATTTGACCCTTACCTTTTCGGCAGATACTAGAATGGCTGCGCCATCAACTGAGTATCTCAGTCGGTCGGCAATTTTCGGTCGTGCACAGAGGAAAGAGTAAGGTGGTCCCTGTCTGTCACCGATTAACCCGAGATACTACAGGCCTAGATATCAGTTCTTGATTTCAGCGTCAGGGTGATATCGAACGAAGATAACGATCCATCACAAGCAATCCGTGCTTCGTAAGCCTCGACAAGCGTCGCCGCGAATCCTGAGGATCTTTCCACCGCTCGACGAAACCGAGCTCTTCTAAAGCGCGCAGGTGCCGGACGCCCGTAGAAATTGGAGCTGCAACGCAAACCGCAAGGCTTGCGGGGATACGCGCAGCGTCGAACTGCGCTCTAAGATCCAGTAATATGTCCCAGCCAGGCTCTGAAAACATGTCGGATCCGAAGAACGCCTCCCGTCGTCGTCGGTCGTCGTAAAGTTTCTTGGCAAACATGGCAGGATCGAGCGCCGGACAGGCGGTTGAGCTACCTGGGGTCGGCGTTAACGACCGAGGTTGCGGCATATTGAGAAGGTGCGCGGTCATCGCACGACTCCGACTGAGAGCGCAGTCCAGCGCTGTGCCATGACCACGCCGGGTCGATCTGATCGCGAGCCAGACGTGTGCGATGACGTATCGTAGCCACGATCAGAATGATCAGTAGGACATAACTCCAGACAACAACGAAATTGCCGTACACCGCAGGAATGACATCCGCGCGCAATCCGGTCAGATGAGACATGGCCACACATCCCTGCACGGCCGCCATCCAGATTGGCCAGTATCGTGTCGTCAGCAATGACAGGATATACAAACCGAGGAAGGCAATCGTGTCTGTCGCGAACACGGGCCATTCGACACCCGAATACCGACCGACGAACGGTTTGAGAAACCAGTGACTGAGTTCGAAGTCTGCGGCAAGCACGATTACCGCGATACGTTCGGGTGCTCCCCCCTTCCAGAGGGCGAACACGCCTGTCCCGGCGTAGAACGTGTTGAAGAGAAGTATGCGTAGCAGCGTAGATCTCCGTTGAGCGGCTGGTGAAATCCATTATTTGCCCCCTGAGACCGCGTTTTCCACCGCAATGGTACCGACCTGTGCAGACGGTATCGGGTCTTTGTCACCTCCTGCAAGAGCTGGAATCCGCAGGGTCCGGCGAGCCTCGTCGAGCCTGTGATGCCCCTCAACGGCAGAGCTCATGGCTTGCGAGATAAGGCCCAAAGACGTCACGAATTGGTCAATTGCTCCCTGCCCTATCGTTGCTGAGACATTGGCCGTACTTCGCGCTGTGGGTATGAACCCAAGCAGCAATGATCCGCTGGTCAGAGCACGACCCAGATCATGCTCGAAGACGTTGAGAAGACCCGTGATCTCCTCGGCTAGGCGATGCCGCTCGATTTGGTGGCGGCGCATTTCGATGAAGGACATGACGCGATCTTTCCTTAGCCCGCAAAGGCGTTGACGTGCATGCCGAAGCTCACCCTTGCAGGGCTAGGAACACCATCGAAAGTGACGCAGCGCCCGAGACGAGCATTCCCGCTCCCAGGGCAACAAGGCCCAGCAAGAGGATTGGCCAGAGAAGACGCCACCGCACGCTCAGACTGTTCCGGGGCCTCTCCCTAGTTGAAAAGGGATAGGTCGACCGTGGGCTCCTAGTCCCTGCCTCGGTTGTCGTTTCGGTACAATTACCCTCCACCGCTTGGAGCGATGGCGGCGACCCCGAAAGGCTGGTCCCCCCAATTTTTGGGGGGGCCTCATGCGCGCCGAAAATACGCGCCGCTGTCAGGCTGTCGTTCGTGCCCAGCTTGCGACGCGCGGATTTGAGATGACCGTTGATCGTATGAAGGGATAGCCCTGTCGCACGCGCAATGTCCTTGGGCCGCATCGCCTGCAGCATCAGGCGCAGACATTCCTTCTCACGGGGCGAGAGTTTTTCGACTGACATAGTCAGGGTGATACCGAAGTGGCGATCGCATACTAACCCGAAACCATATCGTTCGGAACGACGACGCCTTCACGGCGTAGCACACCGAAGGCGAGCCCCCCTTTCGAATGGAGATAAAGCTATCGAGTACAGCGGTTAGCCATTTGAAGACGTCCCGAATTTGAAAATACAACGCTGGCCATCTGCCACCAAATTTTTGGCGTTTCCGGCGGTTTGTGGCGTCGCGTAATACGCAGCGTGATGATGATAACGTGCTCAACGCAGCAGAACGGATCGGAGCCGCCCGCGCAGATAATTGGCAAGCCCTACGCCCGAATCACTCTCGGCGACGAGGAATGGGCGGAGGGAAGGGGTCGTTCCCTTCCAGGCACTCGAGACTCAGGAGCCCCCTGACCGGCAAACATTGAATTTCGGCTCGTGTATCATCAGCAATTACGTAACGAGCGTAATGCTTCGGGGGTCAGCGTGTAGACCGCCTCTCGCCGCGCCCCGCGGTTTTGATGATCTACCCGCCAACCCTGATAGTGCCTACGGATCAGACCAGCGCGTACCAGCTCGGATACAGCCCGACTGACATTGCAACGTCCGGAAGCCCGCACGCGCAACCGGACCGCCAGTTCGACGGCGTCTGCGGCACTTTTGGCGTCCCGAGGTAAGGCTCCCTGCTCCTCCAACTCTCCGCGTACCCGGCCCATAAGTGCAATCCGACGAGGATCGCGTTGTGCCATTGGCGATAGAGCATCGCATAGCCAATCGCGGAGACGCACCGCCTTACCCTCCTCGACGACGTAAGGCCCGGCTTCGCCGCTTTCTCCGGCAGCGCGTGCTATCAAGTTCAAGACCATGAACGCGTAACGGGGGCGGCTCGATAACGTTGCCAGCCTTTCTATAACGGACGGCATGTCGCTTGGCGCGGTGACCTTCGTCTTCGACGTACCTGAAACTGGTTCGCCTTTGTCGATTGGGAACAGATCAGCTTGAATCATGGAACAGGTAAAGCACAAAACAAGAATCCCGTGAATCCCTGTTCCTCCGATGATATCGCTTCTGTCGCCTGCGACACTTTGCCCGATGGTAAAGTGTCGCAGGCGCCATTCTGCGGCAAAATTAGCCGGCACATGCACAATCCATAGCGAGCCAAGACGTTGTGAACCGTCGCCTCCCTCGTCAAATCGCGAATAAAAGTGGTACCGGCGGGTACCAGCGTCAGACCTACCAGAAGCAATTAGGGTTACCCGGTTGGAGCGGTCGCCGGACGCCACGCTCCAGGTAACGGTGTTGAAACCGGACGTCTGACAGGCTGCATGCCCGCGAGAGAGCACACCTTACGCAAGCTACGCTTGCAGAATGAGAAAAAATCTAGCAAAATCAACAACAGCTCCCGCAAAAACGCTCGGCAGTTTGGGCTGTAGTGATGGTCATCTGCTCCCCGATTCCGCCATGCTTTCTGATACTTTTGAGCCAGATACGCGGGCGGTAGGAGGCTATCTGCTCCCCAGCGCGCCCGAGACTATCAGGCGCGCACTTCTCGACGGTAACTTCGCTCGACGGGACCACCCTGCCCTAGCTTCGGACTATGTCATCTGGGACGCTAAGCTTGCTGGCTTTGGCTTGCGGATACGGCCAAGCGGTAGCGCCTTTTGGACCGTGCGAGCGCGGCATCGCGGCAAGCAACGCCGCGTTACCCTTGGCCGCGTTGAGGACGTAGATGCGAATATCGCCCGGACTCAGGCGCGACGTCTGCTTGCCGAAATTGCGCTTGATGGCTTGCCCAAGCGGGCGGCGGCCAGGATGACTCCAACGTTATCAGACTATGTCGAGACTTACTGGAATGACATAGCTCGGTACTGGAAATCGTCCACGGCGAAGCGCAATCGCGGCGCGTGGCAACGCGATCTTGAGGCGGTTTTCGGCGACATGCGGGTCGCCGATGTGCTACCTTCCGACGTAACCCGCTGGCGCGACGATTGTGTGGGTTCGGCGGAGACGCGCTACAATCGTGCGGTGCCGGTGCTTGCCAGCCTGTTTAAATATGCCGAGGCACTTCATTTTCGTCGCAAAGGCTCCAACCCATGTCGCGGGCTACCGCGCTACCCACGCGAGGCGAAGGAGCGCTATCTCTCTTTGCTCGAATATCGCCGGCTAAGCTCAGCACTTAGGCTGGCAGAAGCGACCCACCCGGCCCAAGTCGCGATCGTCAGGCTGTTGCTCTACACCGGCGCGCGCGTCGCGGAGATACGAGACCTTCGATGGGAGTGGGTGCGCCCGCCTCGCCTTGACCTGCCCGACAGCAAGACCGGCGCGAAGACGATCTGGCTGAACAGCCAAGCTATGGCTATCCTCAACGCCCTCCCGCGCCGTTCCGGTAGCCCGTTTGTGTTCCCTAATAAGGCGGGCAACGCGCCGCTGACGATCGCCGCCTGGTGGACCGCCCTCCGCAGTCGCTGCTCCATGCCAGACCTGCGCATCCACGACCTACGCCACAGCTTCGCCTCCACAGCGATCATGGCCAACATCCCGCTGGCCACCATCGGCAAGCTGCTCGGCCACATGTTGCCGGAGACTACAGCTAGGTATGCCCATCTCGCCGACGATGTCATCGCGGATGCCGCGCAACGGATATCAGGCTCGCTCGCGCAGGCAATGGGGATGCGGTCATGACCGCGCTGGTTTTACGAAAAATCGTAAATGATGCGCTGGCTGAGGTCGGAATATCCTTTGAATATCCATCTGGATATAAACTCAAGCCGCGGACGACGACGTGGTTCGAAAACGAGCGCGGCTTCGGCTTGCGTCACTACACGACAGGGCGGGAGGTCTACGTCGTCCAGACTCGTATGGCGGGACGACTCCGCACCGTCACCATCGCGCCCGCCACCCTCATTACCCAGCATCAGGCGATGACGATCGCGCGGCGGGTGATCGCCTACGCGCAGGTAGGGCATGATCCGGCGACCGATCGGGCGCGCATCCGCTCCGCACCACGCTTTGATGATTTTCTTGATGAGTATTGGCGGCGCTGGTCGCCGAAGTGGAAGGCCTCCACTCTTGCGACGCACGGCGTGTACCGCCGGCTCTATCTCGATCATGCCTTCACCGGCATCTTCATCGACGAGCTAAACGAGGCCCACGTGTCCAAGTGGTTCGCCGCGCTCAACGACGAGACCGGACCAGGCGCCGCCAACCGCTGCCTGAACATCCTCGCCAACATGCTCGCGAAGGCAGAAAGCTGGGGCTATCGCCTTGAAAATACCAATCCTTGTCGAGCCGTTCGCCCGAACCGGAAGCGCCGATGCGAGCGGTTTCTGTCATCCGCGGAACTGGCTCGGTTGGGTAAGGTGCTCGCGGAGGATCGGGCCAGCGAGGATCAGCTCAAAGTGGTGGTGGCTGCGGCAATTACCCTGTTGCTGTTGACGGGGTGTCGTTCGGGTGAGGTGGCAGGCCTGCAATGGCCAGACGTCAGGGGCAACCGGCTCAAGCTACGCGACAGCAAAACGGGGCCGCGCACCGTTTGGCTCGGCGACGAGGCTCGGGCGGTGATGGCCGCCCTGCCCCGGCAGAAGAGCGTGCTCTGGCTGTTCTGGAACCCGGTGCTGCGGAAGCCCGTGCTGCGCCTGACCAATCACTGGCCATCGATCCGGAAACGAGCCCAGTTGACCGGGGTTCGGCTTCACGACCTGCGGCATACGTTCGCGAGCCATGCGGCGATGAACAAGGAGACGCTGCCAATGATTGGACGCCTGCTAGGGCACCGTAGCACTCAATCGACCTCCCGCTACGCGCATCTCGACGACGTGCACCTACTCGAAGCCGCTGAGGAAATCGGGAGCGTGATTGGACAAATGATCGCTTCAGCCGGAGGAGCGCCAATATCGGATCCGTCAATGCTGCGAACGTCCGAATGCTGACGAAACGTCCTGTATCGCTATCGATGAGCGCCCCGGTTGGCTCGGATCGGCTACAGCCGTAGAAGGACCCCCAAATGACTAACAGCAAATATGCCCATCTCGATCGATCCGCCCTCATCCGCATCCTTGAGCGTCGGGACGCCGAACGGCGCTTCGGCCTCGTATGGGAGCGTGACGAATTGGAAGCCGACGCCGCTCTAAATGACGATTTCGTAGTTTTGGAGCACGACCTCGAAGCGAGCTGCGGCGCTGGTCTACAGCGCAACCTTATCATTGAGGGCGACAATTACGACGCTTTGAGAGTCTTACGTGCGACTCACTCGGGCCGAATAAAGGTCATCGCTATTGATCCGCCATATAATACGGGTGCTCGAGACTTCATATATAACGACCACTATGTCGATCGAGATCATGCTTTCCGGCATTCGCTTTGGTTAGAATTTATGTACCGACGCCTTTCTGTGGCTCGTGAGCTATTGCGACCTGATGGGGTTATATTTGTCAATATTGGTGAGGATGAGCATGCTCATCTCGCTATGCTAATGGATCAGATATTTTCCGGCATGAGGGTTGGTACTTTTGTTTGGCGGACCCGTCAGGGGGCTAACGATGCGGGCGGAGCGTTCTTCACCCAGGATCATGAGTACGTTCTTTGCTATGCCGGGCCAGAATTCCGCTTTGGGGGCGAGGAGAAAAGTGACGCACTTTATACTAACTCAGATGGTGATCCGTTTGGGCCATGGAAAAGTTCGGACATCACCAAGGCGCATACCTACATACAACGTCCTAATACCTACTATCCAATTCGAAATCCAAATACGGATGTTTGGTACCCTTGCAATCCAGACTCTGTGTGGAGATTCGCGTCACGCGACCGAGTAACTCCGGGCCAGAAGTTGCGTACAAAGACGATGGAGGAGTGGATCGATGACGGTCGGGTACTTTGGCCCCGGAATGATCGGACCGTTAATTATCGGACCCGTGATGAACTCGACGCGGCAATAACGGACGGCGCTGCACCATTTGTGCTACGTCATAATCTTCCTGACCTCGATGACTTAGTAGGGAAAGACCTGGGTTACGGGAGGCCTCAGTTTAAGCGATATTTGTCAGATCGCAAAAAGGACTCTAAGCCCCTTTCATCCTGGATCGTCGCGACTCTAGCTGATAAACTCGAGAAGGGTAGCGGCGATACGACCGTTACGACCATGACTGTCGGCACCAACACTGAGGGCACCGCGACGATACAGTCAGTATTGGGTAGTAAAGCGTTCACCTTCCCTAAGCCAGTAAGTCTTTTGAGAGCTCTGATTGCCCAATCCACTGCTGCGGACGGCGGGCACGTTGTTCTGGACTTCTTCGCAGGTAGTGGAACGACTGGACAGGCAGTCCTGGAACTCAATGAAGCTGATGATGGCGACCGTCATTTCATCCTGTGCTCCAATAGCGAGGCGACGCGGGAGGAGCCCGACAAGAACGTGTGCCGAAATATAACGCGGGAGCGAATGGCTCGGATTATTGAGGGATATGTGCCTCGCACGAAGGGACGGAAGGCTGGTGGCAATAACCGTATAGCCGGCCTCGGTAGTGGTTTTGGGTATCTTCGCGCGCTTCGTCTCCCGGTAGACGAGGTCCGGATGCGCATATCGCACGAGCAGATTTGGACGGCACTTCAGCTAGTGCATTCTGGCGCGGTCGGTGATGCCCCCTTGACTGGCTCGCTCTACGTTCTGCCGCTGCCAGACGGCGACCTTGTGTATATGCCTAACGAGGATGAGAGCACTCTTCAGGCAATCAAGGCTCGGCTAACCCGACGCGCGTCTGCAATAATTTATTCGTGGCGTCCCGGAGTCGTGGCACAATATGTCCAAGGCGAAGGCGTAACGATCGCGAAAATCCCTGACGAACTGCTGACTCGTTTTGGCAAACCGACAGGATGATTGCTACCGCTTACATGTGACCCCGTTTGAGCTACACGCCTGCGTCATGTCCGATTTGAAAATCTTTCAACGAAAAGCAGTGGCGGAGGCAGTGGCGCTCCTATCTGAAGGCCGACCGCCGGTGTTAGCTGCAGGTGACCCTTCGGCGGTTGTTGATCACCCACGTGCTCTTCTCCTTGAAGCACCGACGGGCGCCGGAAAGACCAGAATGGCAGGTACCATCGCCAGTCGCCTCTGTGAAATTGACAAGGTCGTCTGGTTTTGGTTTGCCCCGTTCGCAGGCGTCGTTGGGCAGGCTAGCGATGTTTTGCGCGAGCGCTTTGCGGGGCTGCGTGTTCGAGACATCAAAAGTGATCGATCGCTTGAGGAGCTTCGACCTGGAGATATATATCCGGTCACCTGGCAGGCTGTGGCGGTCCGCGAGGAGTCTACTAGGTTGGTCAATCGACCGGATGAAAGCCGCCTCGCTTTGCCTGAGTTGATCCGTCAGGCCAGAGTGCAGGGAAATCGGGTTGGGATGGTCGTAGACGAGTCACATCACGGACTTCAAGCAGGTGGTGTAGCGGCCGACTTTGTCAGGACCACCCTGTGTCCCGACCATATTGTGCTAGTAACTGCGACTCCGGACGACGCTGACGTAGAAGCATTTCGCCGAGCTTGTGGCCTTCCCCGGATCTCGCGCATTTCGATCAGTCGGCAGGATGTTGTGGATGAGGGGCTTATCAAGCCGAATGTCCGGGTAGTCGCTTTCGCTCCGCCAGCTGGTGGACTTGCCGCCCCTGTTGATTTTGCGCGCACCGCTATCCGTTTCGGTGTCGATGCGCACAGGGCGATCGCCTTGGCGCTTGGAGAAGCTGGATATTCAGTAACGCCGCTGATGCTCGTGCAGGTGGATTCCTCGCCAGGTAGCGTCGAACTTGCGCGGGCTACGTTACAGGAGTTTGGGATCGATCCTGCGTCAATCGCAGTGCATACCGCAGCCGAGCCTGATCCGGACCTTTTGGCAATTGCGTCCGACGAAAACGTTCAGGTGCTGATTTTCAAAATGGCAGTGGCGCTGGGATTTGACGCTCCGCGGGCGTGGACGCTCGTTTCCATGCGTCGGAGTCGAAATATTGATTTCGGCGTGCAGGTGCTCGGGCGTGTCCTGCGTGTAGACAGTCGATTGTTCGGCCTAGACTTGCCTACGGGACTGGATCGAGCCTACGCGTTCGTAGCCGATCCTGACGTGCAGGACGGTATAATTTCTGCCGCTGACAGGATCAATGCTCTTACCACCGACGTTCGCCGTGTCGCGCCAGATGCGCAGCTTACGTTGATTCAGCTAGTCAACTCGTCTGCAACTGATTTGGCTACGTCGCTTGCTCCAAGTGTGCATCAAGATCCACTTGCTAAAGTTCCAGACGAAGCTGGAAGCACCGGACAAACTATAGTTGTCGGGATGTCCGTCGATGAAGGCAACGCAGCTGATCTGTTCGGAATCGGTCGTCTTCCGAAGGCGGTACGAGACAGCAGCGCGGGTTCGGCGACAGTTCCCCAGGCCATTCGATACCCTTTACGTCAAGACATCCATCTACCTAATGCGTTATTAACAGAACGCTTCCCGCGTGCCGAAGAGGCAATCATGGCCTGCGTCGCAGATACCATCGATTTCGGTCCCGCTGCGCTACAGATGCTGTCCCGCAGCGGCGTGTCAGTAGTCCGGCGAACCGCCGAAGCGTTCACCAATGGCCCGGATCGCCTTAGCCGTGATGAGGTACTAGCAGATCTAGCGGTGCGCAATTTGGTAGTTGGGGGCCAGACCGCGCTCTTCGAGAATGACCATGTCAACGGGCGATCTCTCTTGCCCGCACTTGCCCGACGCCTGACTGTGGAATGTCGTCGTGCGGGTATCGCGGAATGGATATCGTCACCTGCGCGTGCCGAGGAAGGCGTGTGTCGTATCGTCGGAAGCGACCCGATGCTGCTAAGACGTGCCGTCCGAGAATGCCTTGCACGAAATGTTGAGGTAGTGACAGCAGCAGCGCTTCCATCTGAAATCGTCTCAAGCAGCCCCCTGCCAAGATCTAGATTGAACGTTTACGGGGTCGTACCAAAAGGCCTAAATAATTGGGAGCGGGCATTCGTGGCCGTTCTAGATGATGACGTCTCGGACACAGTTACATGGTGGCACCGGAACGAACCAAGAAAGCCGGAGGCCGTGTCGATCTGCGCTCCTGGCACACGTTATAACTACTATCCAGACTTCGTAGTCGGCGTTCGTGGGCGACGGTCCGAACATAGCGTCATCCTAGTAGAGACAAAGCACCAAACGAACAGTGAAGATTCTATGGCGAAAGCAAGAGCCGAGCATTCACAATATGGAAGAGTTATGATGCTCACGCGAACTGACGCGGGACAGTGGTGGATAGTGCAGTACGATCATGATCGCGAGCAGGTCGTGCGCAGCCACCCTTTCTCTATTGATCGAATGATTAACTACTGATTGGTTCAGGGGTTACAGACAGTCTAAGCATTTCTCCGACTGATCTGCCGTCGGACATCGGCTGTATCACTCTGTAGTTCGCACCTTCTGCCATTCTTCGTTCGTCGAATCCAATACGGTCGAATAGTTGTAGTTCGCCGCCACCCATAATGGTTGCGGATAATGGCAGGTCGCGCTCATCTCCGAAAAATGGGCGATTCTTCGCCCTACTGGGCTCATCGCTCGGCACGCGGAAGAACGCTACTTGCCAAAAAAGGTCTTTCATCCGCTCGCCCGGCTTAGAGCCCGTAGCGTAAGGTCCAAGAAGAGACTGCGACGGGTGCCGGTGTAGCGCATGCGCATCACTAAGCCAGTGAACGAACGACGAGCGCACCTCTAAAAGGATAGACCTATTGCCCGGGCCAACACAGCGCAAATCCCACGGATCCGAATCTCGGAAGTTGTCCGTCCTGATCTCGTCATACTCCTCTACCCTCCAATCTGTTGCTCTCCTCCGCATAAAGCGCGCGAGTAAATACCTTACAGCGTGATCGGCTAGCTTTCCAGCAACCAGGCGTCTTAATCTAACATCTCTCGGCCTTGCGTGCCCGCGTGGTGAATGTACGTTAATCATATCGACTTTCAACTCGGCCATCCTCATTGGACCGACCAAGTCCTCGGGTTCGAACAGTACCTCGACCGGACCGATGTCTTCCAGCCTCTCGGTATGGACGTAGCTAAGATCCATATTTCCGCACCCTATAATAACGAATTAAAACTGGTTATAGTGACGGGACAACTCGTGCGGAACCAATGTCTATAATCGCCGCGACCTGCAATATTAACTATCTCATTATCGGCAATCGGCTACATCGTAATCCTTACCGGCCAAAACTGTGCTAAAGAGATGCACAGCTTCATGTGACCACTTTCTAACAGCGGACTTTTTACCAGTCTTGATTCGCTCGTGGTACCTGTTGTCGGAGGAGCGAAGGTCTACGCCTTTCTCCTGTTTTACCTTTTTTATTACCTTGTCCAGCGCGTTCCAACCTCTCAGACCGAGCTCATCAGCAACTTGGCTTAAGGTAAATGGGTGGGTCTTATTGTCACTGTCGGCATAGGTGAGGCCAAGCATTCTCGGCAGTGTTTCGTCATCTTGAGCAACCTTTTCTAGAGTTGCATAGTCAACTTCGACCGTTCCGCCCGGTATGTCTTTGCGCGTAAGCTTCATCAGCCTGGCCGCGAGAGCCCGCAGCAACGCCGGATTCACTTGCTTGAGTTCGTGCCGGGCAGCTAGAAGATCAAAAACGTCGATCAACGATGTAACGTTAAATACTCGGAGTCGATACTGCCGGCCATCGTCTTCGTCGTCGATGACCACCTCCGATTGGGCCGCTCCGGCTTTAAGCTCCGCATGCCAGATCACTTGCGCAACGTTGCCGATGAGTCCGCTCTCGTCCGCCGCGATCCTCCCGATATCACGCAGCAGCGTCCTAACATTTGGATCACCCAAGCCATAGCCAAAAATGAAGACTGGATGCTCCACGAAGTACGTTAACAACTTCGCGGCAAAGTAACGGCTCTGTTTCTCCCAGTTTTCGTAGTCAGGTTTCGTAAGTACTAGAGTTTTAGGGTCGGCAGCCATCCCGTGGACATGGAATATCTCACCGAAGGAGTTAAGGTCGTATCGAAGTACGCCCTTTCCAACGATAGGTTCGTAACCCTTAAAAATCTGTTCGAGCAACTCATCGTAGTTCGTTGTGATCACTGCATGTGGGCGAATGTCGGCGAGCGCCTTCAGTTCGGCGGACTGTTGTTTGGAAAGGTCGATCAAGGCCTGCGGCGTGATCTCCAGCAGATGCTGAGCAATAAGCGCTTTCATGAACACGTGTCGGTCCGGTCCGTCGAATAGACTTACATCGAATCGATCTTTGCCTGCCGTCCACGCCCACTCAAAGACTTCGTCAGCGATGGCAGTGCCAATGGCGACTTTGTCGTCACCAAACTTCTGGACAAAGTAGGAGTATGGTCGGGTAGCGGGCTGCACTTGACCCAGCGCAAACCGCAGAGCCCCCTCCCAATCAGGAGCCCCGATGTAGCGGCGAGAAATGCCCGCTCCTATAAAAAGAACGGGTTGTACGTCGAATTCTTCTAAGATGCTCTGGATGGCTTCCGAGATCGTGCTTGCTTCCTCAAGGCTGGATGTCGGTGCGTTGACCGCATCGTTATGCGGGGCCAGAGACAGGGCGATATCATTTTCAATTTTCGTCATAACATCGAACTCCGCCCGCGTTGTGTCAGTATGAAATCTAGCGCCTATTATTTTGTGCGGCTACACCAAGTAGCCGTTAATTCATCAGGCAGGCTTCATCGACCAAGCTACGCAAGGCATCACACTTAGCAGCTGGAAACCCTGTATTTATCGTAAAAAGGATGGGCAAACCTAGGACGTGATGGCTTCGATGTTTTCACGTGCCATTCGCACCGCCTCGCGAAGAGTGGACAGCTTAAAATCAGCGGCTGCCGGGGAAGCAGAAGGCGCCCGAACGAGCCAGCTGTTCCAGTCGTCGTCATCTTTCCACGTAAAGTCGGCGAACGCGGTCTTCGCCATGGACTTACCGCTCTTCGTCTCCACCCCAAACGCTATTTCCGTGCACTCCTGTGTCACGGATACTGCGGAATAAATCCAGTACCCATTGTGAGTGTGGCAGAAAGTAAAACTCCCATTTTCCCAGCAGTCGTCGGGCCGCACGATACATTCGGTTTCCAGCGCCTCGTCAACTGACAGCTTTCGCCATGTGCTTGGTAGACCATTGCCCCAGGTGACTTCCCACAAAAGATGAAGCATTGCCGCCCAATCGTACCGCGTCAGTTCTGCTGCGCCGCGAGCCGTAAGATAGTCCTCAAGCTCGCTTAAATTCATTCCCGGGGGTAACTGCCCATTTCTCACCGCTAGCAATGCGTCGACTCCGGTCCGTACCGCGGGGTCGGTTAAATAAGCAAAGACCGTCGGTTGAAGTGGAAGCCGATCGTCAATTAAGTCGGTCACGTGGCACGCTCCCATAATGTCCGGCGAAATCGCCGGAACTCGACGTCATCTGGTAGTCCACTCAGTTCAATTTCGAATCGTCGCAATAAAGTCGACCAATGCAGAAAACGCCATAGACGGTTGCTACGTAATCGTAGGTTGGTCTGCCGACAGATCCTCTGACCTACTATCAACAAGGCGCCCGTCCGAGCTTCGCCGTTGCTTGGGGCAAACGCCATACCATAACCTTTTCCGGACTTTGCATATTCAGGTAACGGATTGTCTTTGGAACTGTGCGCAAACTTGGCTTCGATGATTGCTCCCCAGGCTAGTCCATCGGAAGTTCCGGCAATTATGAGGTCGATCCGCCCTTTGTTCAAACGAAGCTCGGCCTCGATCTGAACGCTTGTGAGCGAGGCAGGCCAACGTAAATCTGGGTCTGACGCCCGAAGAAACGCCAGTACTCGGGCTTCGCCACCCAATCGGAGGAAATGGGCGATGCCTTTCGTAGCCTGGACTTCGGTTAGGCGTAGCCAGGAGTGGGGCTCGACACGGAATGAATGGTTTGGGTGCTTGGCATGATGGAATCGAAGAACGTCAACCTGCTCGGCCTTGCGCCTGGTGGCCATTGCCGCCGTGATTCCGCCTACGTGCAAAGCGTCGCGTGCCTTCAGCCCTACGCGATGCCCCCATCGACGCAGAGACTCGATGTTTGCGACCCGGAGACTGGGATTTAGAAGCGTGGCAGTCGCATTCATCACGACCACAAACTACCGTTCCCTTTTTGTCGAACTTCGGACAGTCCACGACGACCCGGCGACGTGCCTATAACCGAACGCGATCCGGAGGCGTGGTTCAAAACGCTCCGTCCTCCTCGGGATCTGTGAACTGCCCAGTCGCTGCATTCCAGAAAACGCGACGCCAGTCCTGGCCGGTCGGTTCGATCTGATCATGGGGCACCCAGCCTTCTCCGTCGCCAGCGGTCTCGTAGCGATACATCAGCATTTTAGTGCTTCCGATCGGAATCAACGCAGGCTCGATAATCGTACGTTCCAAGTAGATGCCATTGACGCGCACGCTGACTATGCTGTCTGGGGCATAGACGACTAGATCGCCATCAGGAGCGACGAGACCTCCATCGCGCTCGGCTATGCCTTCAGCGAGCGACACATACCATGCCGAAAGCCCCGCGACGACGTCCTCACCGACGAACGCTCCATTACCCGCGCGATCTGCGGCACGACCGAGCCGGTCAAGGAAGTCGTCGAAATCTGTGAAAAGTGGCTCCGTTAGTCTCAATCCACCGTAAATGCTGTCATATACAACCACAGTGTCTGTCACGCGTCTTGGTACCCCGCGCTCATAGAACGCGATGTTGGTTGAAGCGTAATCGATGTCGTTTGGTGCAACACTCTTTTCGCGGATTAAGAGCTGCTTGAGGGCTTCCCCTACCGCGGCTCGGACTAGCGGCGGGTTACCACTTCCGCCACTGAACCACGGCTCATTTATGCGTATCACCACGCCCGTTGTCCCGAACTCGCGCTGCTTCTTTGACATTCTCGGGTCGGTAGTCCTGAGGTCGCGATACAGTCTTGGCGTAGGTCCGGCCTTGAAGCCTAGAACAGCCTCGTTTACCTGCATGCCTACTTCCGCAAGCAGACCATTCTGGCCGCTCATTATCCGGCTGTTCACGACGTCGTCAGCGCCTGCACCGACATTGACGGTCTTGTGGAGAATGGGGCGCGTGGGGGCTGCATTAATCGCGTCCTCAAGACGAATGGAGCGATCAAAGGCACTGGAGCGCCATTCGCGTACCTTCATGGGCCGCTTGAGATGAAGATAGAGAGCACCGGGATAAGCTTCGCGTATCGCTTGGTTCAGCGCGATCCCGCCGATCTGTTCGACGTCGTCGCGAGATCCTAGCTTGAGCTTATAGTTCGCCTCACCAACCTGTCTTAATGGATAGTTTAGATGGGGCGAATCCGCACCAAGCTGTGCGATATAGTCGAACTCGCGAGGTCGACGAGCACCTGGCTTCGCATGCTCGTAGACTGACTGGAACGAAGCCGGCCAATCGATACCCGGGGGGACTGTTGTATCGTTGAAGCCCAGCTGCTCAGACTCGTCCATCAAGCATTTGGCATGCGCGAATTGAATGAACCTGTTGTCTAGATAAAGGTATGACGGCTCGACGGAGCCAGCATAGTATTCGTTGAAGCTTGACCCGAACCTAGTAAACGCTTGGCGCGGCGCGATGACGGCGAAGACGCCCGGCGAGGCTCGTCCAACGCGCCCAAGTCGCTGACGAAATGCCTTCTTGGATTGCGGCACCCCTAGATTCATTCCGACAGTGAAGCCGGCAATGTCAATGCCGAGTTCTAGCGCAGACGTAGAGACCACGCCGCGCAACGATCCGGAACGGAGTTTGCGCTCGATGGACGTGCGATCGCTGGTCTCGTAACCGCTGCGGTAAGGAAGGACGGCGTCGTCTCCGACAGCCCTGCACACGCGCTCGACGCCCTGCCGACTGTCGTGAAACGCGATGAACGTGCCAACGCTGGCATCTGCGTCGATTCGGCCTATCATATCAACTAGGGCGCCTTCGGCGGGACCGCCCTCAGGGCCTGCGATGTGGTATAGCGTCCTCCCGTGAGTGGGCGAGCCGTCGTCGGCCTCCACTATCTCCTCAAAATTACAGCCTGTTAGGCAATGCATATGATCGCGCGGGCCGAAGATAGTGGCCGTCGCTGCGATCAGCTGCAGCGAACGGCTCCGTTCCTTCGCACGGCACGCGCGCTGTCTTGCAACGAGCAGTCGTCTGAAAAGGTAGGCCGTGTTGCTGCCAAACACCGACTCGTAGACGTGAGCCTCATCTATGATGAGGAAACGTAGCAGTGTCAGGAACTCCCTGATCGTTGGCGATGCCACCTGCCGCATTAGCCAAGCCTGGAGCAGGTCGGGCGTTACGACCAAGATTCGAGCGGTCCGCAATGCCTCGGACCTGCGTTCCATGGTTACGTCGCCGTGCAATTCTTGAACCGTCTCCGCCGGAAGGCCAAACTCGGCAGCCAGCGTCTGCCACCGTTGCAACTGGTCGGAGAGCAGGGCTTTTAGCGGGTAGACTACGATAGCGCGGCCATCGCCCTCGATCATCTCGCGAATGACCGCTAGCTGAAAGATAAGGGACTTACCCGATGCCGTTCCAGTCGCGACGACTACGTTGCTGCCAGCATCTATTTGCTGGAGAGCGAGACTTTGGTGCTTCCAAGCGCTCATGTCTGGAAATCGATTCGACACCCATTCACCTATCGAGCCGGTTTGGTAAGCCGGGGGCAGCGGTGATCTTCTTTCCGCTCGTGCCGGAATATCAATGCGTTCCACCACGTCGAGCGTTCCGTCTCCAATCAAAGCCTCAAAGCCCTCGAGAAGCGTTCTTTCGTCAGTCATTCGACACACCTGTTTTATAGACCACGCGCTTCGAAAGCGACGCGACCGATGGCTTGATGGAAGCTCTGCCAGCAATATCACGCAGCTCAGCTAGGCGTGTCGTTAGGTCACCCAGTCCAGCGGTATCCAATCTCATAACGACAGTCGTGCCAGTCGCGTCGCATTGGACGAAACGCTCTCCGGCGTTGTCCGCGACTGTCGCGGAGCGGCCGCTTATCAGAGTGAACGATCCTGCCGCGCTGCAAATGCCATGCGTCATGTAGAGGCCGTAGCCTGTGTTCCGCCAAACGTCGTTGCTACGGCCGGAACGGCCGCGTGAAGTCACACCGGGTTGAACGGCCAGACGTAGGGCAGTCGCATCATCGGCTACATTAAGTCGAGGATTAAGTCGCAGTGATTGCGTCAAGCCAATTCCGGTATCGCTGACTACCATCTCAGCGCGCCCCGCTGCTGGCCACCATTGCGCCGCGAACGAATAATGCTCGGCCTCGCTATGCTCCACGACGTTGCGCACAAGCTCCCGGATCGAGTACGCCAAGGTATCGAAGACATCGCCTTTTTCAAGCCGCGTTAGAACAGCAACGAGACGCTCCGCTTCGATCTGAATCAGATCTCCGTAGTGAACCATGTCTATCGCGGCTCGGGCACGCAGATCGTCAACTGACTTGACCGTCAGGGGTACGAACGCATCCGTCGAATTCAACGCACCGGGTTTTTGCCCCCAGTCCACGCCGAAGTAGTGGAAGAAGCCGGCCGCGGCTGCATATCCTAATCCCGGCCGCTTGTAGTTGTCGGCCCGTCTTTTCGCATCAGGACGGCGAATTCGAAAAGCGTTAAGGCTATCGCCGATAACGGCCATCCAGCCCGGAGTCGTGAAGCCTACGTCAGCAAAGTCGATGACGTAGGCACCCGCTTCAGGCAGTTCCGCCAGTTTGCCGGAGAAGCCGAGCACGTCTTCCCAGGCCGATCCATCAGGGACCATCACCCTGACCACCTCCGACGAACTCAATCCCATTTTTTAGGCCCTTATTTTCCGTTCGGACTAATTGTGCTCAGAGCGTGAACGCTAACCATCAATAAATAATAGAAACTATCATGAAGTCAGATAATATAGATTTACTAAACAAGTTAACAGCGAACCAGTTTCTCTATACGGCCGCGATGGGACAGTTGCCTTTCCGTAGGTTACTACATTGTAACCCGTAAACGGTGTCATCAAAGCCGCCGGCATCAAGGGCCGACGTCCGAACGCACCCCGGGAAGGTGGAATTGCTAAGTTGTTTGTCATCGGCTGGAGCGCCTGGTGTCGACCCGGAATATGACGGCACGGCATAAGTTATGCCAATCTACTGTAAGGTCGGTTGACGAGTCTACATAGGCGATGACATCTGTCAACTGTTCCTCAGGGCATGCTGCATGCGTCATTCGTAGTTATTGTCCCGCGGTCACGAGGGATTCCTAAACCTATTTTCGTCAATCGTCGGTCCGGGAAAAACCCGGATTGTACAACAGGACTGATGCATTTTGTCCAGCGATGTCGGGAACACCAAGTTTGGAATGACGGAACCTCACGTTTAAGTGCAACATCGCACACCGCATCGCTAATTTGTTGGACTGCAACTCACCGACGCGTGAAATCCAGGGTAAACGACTTTCTGGCTCAGGCTTGCAGTCATTAATTCCGGCTTGCCGTTGATGAGGAGCGCCGCAGCACCTGATCGAAAACGGAGCTTCCCTTTCAGTTCAGCGAGGCCGACAAATAGAGGACGGAAACCCCGACCACGGGCCGGGTCGTTAAACCGCGATACGCCCTCTGTAAGCGCTAGACGTAATGCGTCCGCGTCGTCTTGCAGTTGAGCATATTGAGGAGCGGATCGCAGACTATTGAGAATACCACGGCCTGCGTCGGAAACGACGAACTCGAAGCTGTTAAGGCCAGCGCGAAAGCCGACGACTCCTGGTCGCGGAGTTCCAGCATGTTCATATATATTTTCGTACAGCTCGGACATCGCGCCGACCAGTTGAGCAGGCACCCTCCCCTTGAAGCCCGCCTGCCTGGCGGCTTGTTGGGCTGATAGACCAAATTTAGTCCACTTGATCTCTTCATCCTGATCACCGAGCATAGATCTGAAGGTGCCGGTCAAGCGGTCATCACTGACCCATAAACGAGAGCTCGCTGCTGCTGATGCCACGGGTGGCAGAGCCGCGCGTTTGAAACATGCTTGCGCCACGGCACGTAAGGTTGGAATCGAGCGGCTTAGGTAGGCCAGCTCGACAAAAGGGCCCAGGTCTACGACCTCGAAAGAGTCTACGAAATCACCTAGGCGACCAAGTGATGCTGCAAACGCAAGATCGTCGACTATCTCGTAGCTCAGCGGTTTCAAGCTACCGTCAACCTGAAACAAGCTTCACGAGTGAGCCTGCGCGACGTTCCAGATCTGACTTCATGCAGGCCCAATTTCTTTCGAGAAGTGCGTCCAATGGCGCTCCGAATGGCGTAGGGTGATCAGCCCAAACGGGGCGGGTGAAGCCAATGTTCAACGCAATTTTGCGATGAATCGTTTTCATAAACGCAGACGTATCCAAGGCAGTTACGCCAGCGAATGTCGCAGCCAGCATCGGGAGCATTTCGCCGCCTCCTCTAACAAACAGGTGCAATGGCCTAGAGACTATGTGGGCCAGTTCGCTCAGCCAAGCTGCGTGCTGCTGTACCCGGTCTGCGCGTCCAGTTCCGGTCGTAAATTCAAACGCGATGTGCGTTACTTCTGGCCGATCTGCGACGTACTCCGCCCATCTGGCGGCATCGCGGTCGGTCCTTGCATTCACATGCAGAGCGGCGGGCATGCCCTCACTTAAAAACTCCTCGTGAACCAGAGCTATGCGTTTCATTGAGTGCAGATCATCCCAACGCGGACGATCCACGAAAAGGCTGAAATTGGGTGTCGTTACGACGCCGATTTTAGCATCGATTAGGTCCCGAATAATGCTCCGTCTTTGATCAGTACCGAGACCCCACCACCTTTCAATCCGGGCATCCTGATCGATGCCCGTGAGTATGATTGTACTGTCACTTCGAAGGCGAAACGCGCGGCGTAATTCGTCGCCGTTTGCGTACTTCGCCTTACCTTCGCGAATGCTGATTAGAGATGAAAGAGGTATCGCGACAGTGTCCGCTGAAAATGGTCCTGCACGCCCCCCGCCGTGAAAAATTACCGGCACTGCGTTGGGTAACCGTGGCGCCAATAGGTACGGAGCACGGGGGACATTATCGAGACGAAAACCGTCAATCTCGCGCACCCGGTCAACGTAAGCGACGCTGTTTGGACAGACCTGGTCGCACGTCGCTTTTCCTCCGCAGCAAGCGCCGAGACAATCAAAGATTGCTGCTTGGGTTCGAAGTCCCCCGCAGATTTTCCTCTCGGGGCATATAGTACAACCCAGCGGAGGGTAATCGGCGCCCTGATGGTGTTGAAGCTTGCGCTCGCGTCGCAATCTTTGAGCGCTCGGCGGGGCATCCTTTAGCATATGCTTATCTCCGCAACTTTCGCTAATTCGTGGAATGCTTCGACGCGTCCACGACCGATCCCACATCCTTGCTCCACGACCCGGAGGAGTGCGTTCGAGGGTGTAATGAAGTGGGCGACCTCGACAATTCCTCGACGCGCCACCAAACCGGTTTCGGTCATTTGAATAACCAGCGGCTCGCCTTCTTGAAGGATCATGCCCTCCCTTACCTCAGCGACTCCGGCTGGGCTGTCACACTCGGGCGTGCGTGAGAACAGATCCGTCGTTGCCCGTTCAAGACGCCCCTTGTCCCAGCTTTTGCGAAACGATCGCCCGGTCTTTTCGATGAAGTCCGCACCCATGGCTCAGCACTCCGTAAAAATTGAACGATAGCGTTTGGCACGCCCTTGGCTATGCTCAATCAGAAGCCCCAATGAGGCTAGAGAAGAGAGCCGGTTGTTCCAGGCAGTTGGGCTGGCAAGACCTTCAGCCGCTGAGTTACTGCGCCACAGTTCCCCGGCGTCAGTCTCGCCCCTCTCGGTAACGAGATCGTACGTTAGCCGTTGTTTGGGATCCAACTCGCCAATGATCTCACAGCTGGTCCGCTTCGCTTCTCCATCCAGGTTGCAAACGGGAAGCGCATCCCCTCGGGCTTGTACAAGTTCATAAAATTCATCGCGAACTTCTACGTTCGCATTGGTGATTATCGGATACGCCGTCGAACGCTGACCGCGCACGAGCGCGCGATAGGCTAGAACACTCTCTCGGAGGTAGCTTGCGGTTGCGACTTCGATCTGACGGAAGTCGAGATAAATGAGCGAAGGACATGGCGGCATTGGCGCTAATTCGACAAGCTTCGCGAATCCCCGCCGCCCGCTAACTGCGCCAGCTAAAACAGATGCTCCAGCGATTTCACACATGTCGATTACCATCGAATAACCCAACTCACGTAACTCACGTGAGATAGGTAAGATGGCGGGATCAGGAGGTCAAGGGCATCGTCGGACGATAGAGTTAATCGGTCTCTCCTGCGGCTCTTGAAGCCGCCCGTGTGGACGGCTTCGTAGCGGTTCGCCCGCCTCTTGTTTGCCATTTGATCCCCAATCCGGATCGTAGAGGGAACATCGCTAGCATCTGTGGGGAACGGTCGGCAGTTAGGCGCGCTCACCAGCGCGCCTAACTGCCTCTTCGAAAACGAGAAACCACGTCAGACTCGGCCGTAAATTTAGGGCTCGAGAATTGTGGAAATCACGGTAATTGACAGCACACCTTACGCAACCTTCGGGCTCACCACTAACTACGACGCCTAAGCCGAGCGACGATTTGCCGGAAATGATCACGGACCCGTTCGCGTGGGATTCCCAGCACAGCAGCAATCGTCTCGCCGCTCATTCCATCGATCCGGCTCAGCCGCAGGACGTCGCGTGCTTCAGGGTCAAGCGTTGCTGCGGCAACAACAATCTCAGGATCGAGATGCTCTAGCGCAAGTAGCGCATCTCGCGGCACCAGCCACCAGGCGCGGACCTGAACACCATCAGGATGCAAGCGAATCGCCTGCTCTCCGCGATCAACCGTCAGATGCACTAGATCGGCAGTCTGCAATCGAGCGATCACCTCGGCTAGGTTCGGGGCGGAAGTCGGCTCGGTCAACGCGCTTAAGTAATCATCGACCTTAGCTGCGAGGGCCCGATTGGCCGCGATGTTGGGCAATCGCCGGTTCAATTCTCGACTGCACCGGCGAAGGAGCGCGAGCGTAGCACTGTCGGTCATGTTGGCCTCCTAAAGAGATTTGGGATCGTGGAGGCGGGAAGAGTTTAGTGTTTCCCACCTTCAATTCCTTCCTCCCCCTCCCTCTCTGCCGGCCGACCGAAGCATCGAAGCGCAGGTTATCGCCGCGTGTTGCGCCCTGCAGCGCGGCGGCGGGCCACCACGCGACCGGCCGCCGCGGATCGAGTACGTCGAGCGCTGCGGCAGGTGCAGCCCGCGCTGCGACGCGGGCGGGCAACGCGCTGCCGAGGATCGCCGCGAGCAAGCCGAGCGCGGAGAACCGATCGCCGCTGAGGCTAGATCACAACGCGCGCGGTGCTGCCGCCGAAATAGCCCGCACCCGGGTCGCCGCCGAACCAGTGGAGCGCCGCCCATGCCAGGCCGTACCCTGCCGCCAATCCCGCCGCCGCGCCGACCAGTCCACGAAGGTCCAGGCAATCTGGCACTAATTTCAGGCTTGCATCGTGACGCGAACCGCGCACATTGCGATGGCTTCCGGCAAAAAACCGGAAGCGGGGCGTGGAAACCCCGAAAGCAATGCAACTCGGTCGCAATTCTTGTGGCCGGGTGGCATGCGCGCATGTCCAACCGGCAACGGTAAAGGCGCATGCGCTCTGTGCATTGCCAGGGTTTCCAACATCCGGCTTCAGGCCGTCGCTCCAAGTGGACATAGGAGCGACAGATGAGCCACAGGCCAACGTCAGGGCAGAGCCGACGCTGTATTTTTATTGAGCGGACGCGATCGCCATGCGCCCGCGCGCGCTCCCAATTTCCGCTCGGCGCAAAGAGCGCCGCGCAATGAGCGCCGGAGAAAGCCAGGACCGCGGTTGGTATCGCGGTTCCCACCGCCGTCAATTCAGCGAGGTCTACCGGTCTGAGAAGCCGCGCCTGATCCGATATTTCTTCCGTGAGCTCGGCAACAAAGCCGATGCAGACGAAATGGCTCAAGAGACGCTTGCTCGTTTTTTGCGGTCTGCCCCTCCAGGGATCACGACGCCGCGCGGCTATCTGACCCGGATAGCGCATAACCTGGTCAAGGACCGATCCGTTCGCAACTCGACCCGCATGGCACAGCGGTCGGTGCCTCTCGACGACGGGATGAGCGCCCCCTCACCGTTCGATCCGCATCGCGATCTGCAGGCGCGCGAAAGCGTGATACGGTGGCGCGCGATCCTTCAGCAGCTCCCGGGAGACACACTGGAGGTCTTCATGCTCAACCGGGTCGAGGGGTTCAGCTTCCGAGAGATCGCCGACAAACTGGAAATTCCCCTGTGGAAGGTTCAGAAACACATGCTTCGGGCCGTTCGCCATGTCGGCGCCAATCGGAGCGATTCTGATGACTGAGTTGAATTCGCAGGATCAGTGCGCCGCAGAGGAATGGGCGGTGCGGATGTTGGACGACCCGACCCGCCACCAGCACGACCTTGCGCAATGGATCGCAGCAAAGCCCGGTCGCGGCGCCCTCTACGATCGGCTCATGCGCGATCTCGATGATGCTACTGCTGCCGTCCGCGTGGCACCGGTGCAGTCCCATCGCCCGGTGTCGATGCGCGGTAGCAAGACTCTCCTTGCAGTGGCGTTCCTCTGCGCATGTCTAGCCATAGGTTTTTCCCTGCGTCTCACCGCCCTGCAATCCGGCGAGCCACTCGCCCGGCCGATGTTGCACTTGGCGACCAAGGTTGGTGAGCTTCGCCGCGTGATGTTGGCGGACGGATCCAGCGTCATCCTCGACGCCGACACTCTTCTAACGACCGATTTCTCAGGTCACCGGCGGCTGCTCAACCTAAAACACGGTCGTGCACGATTTACGGTTGCCCATGACCAGGCAAGGCCCTTCGTCGTTCACGCGGGTGGCAGTGAAATCGTGGCGACCGGCACCGTCTTCGACGTGGCCTATCGTGAAGCCCTTTCCGTCGATCTACTCCAGGGACGTGTAATCGTAAGACCACCGAGCACATCGTTCGGGCCCCGCTCCTCGCCACCCATTGCCCTCAACTCCGGGCAACATATCGCATTCGACTCAGGTCATAGGCGGCCCCCGTCCGTAACTGCCACATCAGTATCTGAAACGCAGTGGGTGCAGGGCACGAAAAGCCTGAACGATGTCCCGATCGATGCGATCATCGCACAGGCCAATAGATATGCTACCGCGCATATCGAACTCGCCGATCCAAGCCTCGGCACGCGCGAGATTTTCGGCGACATCGATATCCGCGACAGTGATGCCGTTGCCGAAGGCGTCGCCGCCTATCTCGACCTTCGCATCGATCGATCGCAACGAGGGAAGATCGTTCTACGAAACAAATAATTCTGCGTCCGCAGCTTCAAATTCGAAAAGACCCGTCTTTGCCACTTGAGCCTTTGAACAGGGGCCGAGTTGCAAAACGGGGGAAGCATGGTCGATCTTACCAGGGGATGTTTGTTTGCAGGTGCGGCGGTCGCGGCCATCATAGTGGGCGCCCCGAGTGCAGCACAGGGACAAAGTCGCAAGAATTACGATATTCCGGCTCAGGATCTGCGACTTTCTTTGAGGACCGTCACACGCGCGTCCAGCTACAAGTTGATCGCGGGATCCGCGTCTTTGCGGGGCAAAAACGCTAAAGCGTTGCGCGGAAACTACACAATCGGCGAGGCGATCGACCAGTTGCTGCGTGGCACCGATCTTTCCGTTAGTGTCATCGACGGGAACGTCATCATCCGGGGGCGATCCGATCCGTCGCGCGAAGCGTCAGTGAGTGCGGCGGGCGACGAGATCCTCGTGACGGGTACCAATATCCGGGGCGCGGTGGCTACTGGGCCGGTTCGCACGCTACGGAGAGCGGAAATCGAGCGGTCGGGACGAGCGACGGTGGCCGATCTCATTGCCGCGCAGACGGCAAATTTCGGCGGAACAGGTAATCCTGTGGCCAGCCTGACCGGTGTCGATGGCGGCGGCCTGAATTACTCGGTGGCGCCGGCGGCCAATCTCCGGGGGCTGGGCAGCGACGCGACCCTCACGTTGTTCGATGGACGCCGCGTCGCTGGATCGGGTGGTCGCGGTGATTTCACGGATCTGTCGGCCATTCCTTCGCTCGCGGTCGACCGCGTCGAGATACTGACGGACGGTGCTTCGGCAATTTACGGGTCCGACGCGGTTGGGGGCGTCGTAAACATTCTCCTGCGGCGTCGCTATCAAGGTCTGGACGTTCGGACCCGCGGGAGCCTGGGACGCGACGGCCGCAAGGACGGACTTCTCGGCCTCGCGGCGGGTAAAGCCTGGCAGACCGGATCGCTGTTCGTGGCGTACGACTTCGAGCACCGCGACCGGCTCCGCGCCGCAGACCGCGCCTACACGGCAACCGGCGATCTCCGGCCATTTGGCGGCAGTGACCACAGGACGTTCCTCTCCTCGCCGGGTACGATCCTCGCGCTCGACCCCACAACGTTTTCCTACGTACCGGCCTACGCGATTCCTGCCCTCCCCGGAGGCCGCCAGCCTGTTCTGAGCGACCTGCAGCCGGGATCAAACCTGTCGAATATCGTTGCAGGCGTCGATCTGTCGCCGCGGATCGATCGTCATGCGGCTTATGCGCGACTGGAACAGAGCATTGGTAGCGACGTCGACGTATTCGCCGAGGGGCGCTTTGCCAGACGAACCTTCTCCTACGGGTCGCCGGCGGCGCAGACGGTCTTCGTGGTCACATCTTCAAACCCCTATTTCCTGCCTGTCGACGCTCAACAGTCCAGCGTCATAGCCTACTCGTTCCTCAATGATCTGGGTTCGGCACACGCAACGGGTGGCGTCTCCGCGCTCAGCACCGCGGCCGGGCTGACATGGCGTGCGGGCAGTGGCTGGACCGTCGACGGCTATGGGAGCTTTGCGCGAGAACGCAGCGGCGAGCGCCTGTCGAACCAGCTTAACGCAACCGCCTTGAACGAGGCACTCGGCGCGGTGCCGGATGATCCAGCGACCCGCTACTCGGCCGCGGTGGACGGATACTTCAACCCCTACGGCGCAGGCGGCGCGAACAGCGCGGCTGTCCTCGACTTCATCGGGGCTGGCTACTCGAAAGCTCGTCGACGCAGTTCCGTGGCGGAAGCGGTCGTCAAGGGCGAGGGTCCGGTAGTACACATTCCCGGGGGAGACGCCCGCTTGGCCCTGGGATCGTCCTACCGCCGGGAGACGCTGCGGTCCGGTGGCGAAACCTTCATGTCGGGAACTGCGCCGACGACGCTCGCCCAACTCAAAGGCGAACGGGGCATCACGGCCATCTTCACGGAGCTCGAGGTTCCGCTCGTCGGTTCCATCAACGCGCGTCCCGGTGTTCAGGCGTTGAACCTTTCGCTGGCGTTGCGGCATGAAGCCTATGAAGACTTTGGCGGTACCACCAATCCGAAGGTAGGATTGTCATGGCAACCGGCCAAGGGTGTGACCGTGCGCGCCAGCTGGGGCACTTCCTTTCGCGCACCCGCACTGGCTGAGACGAAGGAGCGCCGCAGGATCGTGCCGACGGTCTTGCCGGACGGCACGGGCGGATCGGTGCCAGTGCTTATCCTCGCCGGGGGCAACCCGGACCTCTCGCCCGAGAGAGCCAGAACGTTCAGCGCGGGCTTCTCCTTGGCGCCTCCTCAGATCCCAGGCTTGACGTTCAACGTGAATGGCTTTTCGACTCGGTTCAAGGAAAGGATCGCGCAACCCGCGCTTCTTGACCTGTCGCGCGCTTTGACGAACCCTTCGCTGACGCCGTACGTCGACAGGATCACCCCCTCAGTTAGTGCTACCGACCTCGCGCGGGTGACCGCGCTTCTGGCGGAACCGGGCGCAAGCGAGGGTTTTTATCCGCCGACCTCTTACGCTGCGATCATCGACACGCGCTTCGGCAACACCTCGGCACTGCAGGTCAGCGGACTCGATGCAGACCTTGGCGTCGTGCGAACGGCCGGGAAGCAACGGTACGGCGTGAACCTGTCCGCGACGTGGCTGTTCCACTACACCGACACCCTTACTCCGCTGTCTCCGTCAGTCGATCGGCTCAACACCTTGAGCAATCCAGCAGATCTGAAGCTGCGTGGAACGGCGGAGTGGTCCCGCGGTGCGCTGTCCGCCTTCGTGGCGGGCAACTTTGTTGACGGCTACAAAGACGATGCCAGCGTTCCTGCCCGAGAAATCGGCGCATTCGTGACCGCCGACCTCAACATCGGCTATGCGCCGACATCGGGGCCACTGTCCGGCTTTCGCTTCTCGATCAACATCGAGAACGTGTTCGATGCCGACCCACCCTTTGTCGATCGCTCCAACGGCTTCGGGTTCGATGCCGCAAATGCCTCTCCGTTCGGACGGGTTGCAGCAATCGAAATCAGACGATCCTGGTGATTTCGCCCGAACACCGGGTGCGGACGTCGAACAACATGTCGGAGATAATTATGCGCGGAGTGATCCTGTTCGCGTTATGCGCACTCGCGCCCAGTGCAGCGCTGGCGCGAGACTATACGGTCGAGGACCTTCTTGGGCTCGAAAGCTACGGCGAAGTCGCAATTGCAAAGCATGAGAAGCTCGTGCTCGTCGAGAAGCGACGTCCGTACGCGGACGCGGCAGACTTCGGCTATGGTGCGCAGTTCAACGGTCGCATCCTGTCCCGTATACTGGCCACCCGGACCGACCGGCCCACGCCGCTCCAGCCGCTGTTCGAGCAGTCATCGGATGCAGGGTACTGGATGGCGGGAATGTCCCCTTCTAAGGGTCGCCTCGCCGTCTTTAGACTTCAGAAGAGACGGCTTACGCTCGGCGTCGTGGACCTCCGCAGTCGGGTCGTGAAGTGGTTCGACCCAGCGCCCGATTTGCCAACGACGTCGCCCAATCCCGTCTGGCTCAACGACGACGAGCTCGTGTTCATTGCGATGCCAGCCCATAGGCTGCCCTCCGTACTACTATCGGGCAGCGCCTCCTCCGGCGACCTGAGCCGCCTATATACGGCACAAGCCCGCGGTGGGGCTTCGGGAACCGTGGTTTCCACAAAGAACGGGCCGGTACCAGACGCGACCGAACGCGTTCTCGTACGGGTATCCTGGCAGACCGCCGAGGTAGTCCCTCTTCTGAAGGGCGACATCGTCGACCTCTCTTTATCGCGATCGCGCACGACCGCTGCGGTCCTGCTGGCGGGAAGGCCCGCTCTACCCGGCGACAAACCCATCTCGGTGAGCTTCGATGCTCGTCGTCATCAAATCGCCCTGCTCGACCTCATGGACGGAAAACGCCGCGATATACTCGGCGACGTTATGCGCGGGTTCATGAGCTGGTCGGCAGACGACCGGCTTCTCATACTCAGACGCGACGATGCGCCCGATTGGAGCAACGGCTACTATGCCATCCTCGACAGGACTGGAACGCTCGAACGTCTCGGCGGCATCGACGTTCATGCCGATGTCGTGGAGGACGGGGGCGGGCGCATCGTCCACGCAGGCTGGGCCGGTTCCACACCTGTCGCTCTCATGAGGACTGCCTCGGGACGGCGTGCATGGATGCGACTGACGGCCGGAAAGGCGACGGACCTCCACGTCGAGCATTCGGCACGCCCGATCGGAACAACGCCGCACAGCATGTGGCTGCTCGATGGTGAACGGCTGATCGCGGTTGGACGCGGTCGTGACGAGCTCGTCGCCACCGATGTCGTGCGAGGCCGGACCGCCCTTCTTGAGCCGTTCAACGAGGGGTTCCGCGTGGACATGAATTCAGAACGGGTCGAGGCGATCGTCGTAAAGAAGCAAGGTTCGACGTCCGTCGTTTCGGTGACAGTATCGGGGCGCCTCGAACGACCCACAACGTTGCCTGCGGACTCGGTGCCGCTGGCCGCGGTACCGGGGGTCGCCGTCGCGTGGACGTCCGATCAGCGCAACCAGGATAGGCTGTACCTTAGCCGGACGGGAATGGAGGCGATTGAGATCGATCGATTGAACGCGCGCGTTTCCACCGTCGCCATGCCGCATATGGTCGGTCTCACATCGAAAGATTCGACCGGCACGACCCTACACCATTGGCTCATTCTCCCGCGTCGTGCGGCGGGGAAGCTTCCAATGGTGGTCACGCCCTATCCTGGCATGTCGTTCGGCGCCCTGAAGCCGGGGCAGCTCTCGGTATCACGATACGACTTGTCGACGAACGCGCTGCTCCTCGCGAGCGCGGGATACGCCGTTCTCCTTCCAAGCATGCCCGCAGTGTCTGATGGGGCCAATCCCAGCAATTACGTCGTCGCCCAAGTCGACGCAGCGGTGGACGCCGCGATCGCGGAGGGACATGTTGATGAGCGCCGGGTCGGCGTTCTGGGCCACAGCTTTGGCGGATACGCTGCGCTGATTATCGCGACACGGTCGCACAGATATGCTGCCGTGGTCGCGAGCAACGGTCCATCGGACGTGGCGGCGATGCACGGTTCGATCAGCGGGAGCGACAGGGTACGTCTCGAGCGTGGCATACCGCTCTCATCGTCTGCAGGATGGGTGGAGGCCGGACAGGGGGGCATGCGGTCAATGCCGGCTAAGGACCCTTTAGCCTACGTCCACGCGAGCCCGGCTTTCCAAATGGATGGGTTGAGCAGGCCGTTGATGGTAATCGGCGGTGACCTTGATCCGGTGGATATGTCGCACTCGGAGCGCGCTTTCATGGAGGCTACCCGGACTGGTGCAGACGCGACCCTGGTGCGCTTCTGGGGCGAAGGGCATGAGGTTTCCAGTCCTGGTAACATTCGTCAATATTGGGACCTAGTTACTGGGTTCTTCAAACGGACCATCGGCGAAGGGGCTGCGGCCGCGCCGCACTCATAACCGGTGCAGGTCGCAAGGCAGCTGACGCAGGCTACCGCCAAGCCCTGAGCCAGGCTTCGCAGCTTGCCAGAAGTATCAGCGAGTGATTGTGCAGACTATAGAACAGATGATCCGGGGTCAGCAGTTGCTCCAATCGTTGTTCATCGACGATGCCACAGCTTGCCAGAGCGCCGCCCAGCATAGTCTCGCGCAGAAACTGGAGATTCGCCACCGCCGCCCTGCCGTACAAGACGGTCGCCTCCCCCTTTGAACCGCGCCGTGCGACATCGACTGGAATTCGCGAAGCGAAAGCGCGTCTGGCAAGTCCCCGATTGAGCGACCCCGATGCCAGCATCCAGACCGGTATGGACATCGCCGCTTGCATCATAGGCTGGGAGAGCAACGGATGATGCAGGGGCATCTGGCTCGGAGTTGGGCGTTCCGAATGGAATATCTGTGCGTTGGCCAGCATCATGATGTGTAGCCGTTTGCCAGGAGGCAGACTCGACGCATCCGCCGTCCACGGGTGTGGTTCGTTCAGGGTCGAAGACTGCCTGTCGCGAACCACCCACGGGGGAACCATGGTGTGAGACGGGATCCGCGTTTGCCTGAACCGATCCAGCTCGGCAGGAATCAGATGGTGCCAAATGGTGCTCCCGCTGCGCCGGGCATCATCGACAAGCGATCGCCGTGCTACCCAGCTGCCGAGCGCCCGTCTCCGGTCGACGGCTACCAGGGGGCTTGGCGAATTGAAAAACAGGGCATCGCCCCCCTGTCCTGTCACTACAGCGTCCGCGCCCATGTCCGAGCCGGCGTCCTCAACGCTGTTTGCGAAGAGGTCGTCAAGCCCATGGAGATAGGGGTGTGCGATCTGGGGTGCGTCAAAGAAGGACCGATAGTCTGGCAAGGCATCGGACCGCTTTTCGATCAACGGTACACCGGCATGTGCTGCGGCGGATCGGGCGTGAGGCGTCTCCTCGACGTCGCCCGCTGCTGACGTTGCGGTCATAGCGCGTGTCATCGGAGCGATGGCGGCAAGGCTTGATACGATAATGCTGGAATCAAGCCCGCCCGACAGCTGTACGAGTGGCCGTGTGCACCCTGGCCCCGAAAGCGTCTTGTCGAGGCTGGCGCGCAGGCGATCTTCTGGATCGTCCCTTCTCTCCGCGACGGTCGCCGGCGACCATATTGCTATCGGTGCATGCCGCCCGAGCAGGGAATGTAGTCGGCCCGGGACGAGCCGCTCCACGCCGCGCAGGAATTTGGCCTGTATCGCAGTGGTCGGATCGATGAGGCATCCGTGCAATGCGTTCAGCTCAACACGGCCTGTGAGCCCCGCGGCCCGCAGAAGGGACGGATCAACCCGGTCGCACAGCAGCGATACCTCCTCGTCCGCCACCTCGTATCCAATGCCCGAACCTGAAGGGTCGGCCATCACCCCGAGATCATCGTCCGTTTCGAAAAACGCCACGTACCGTCCCCATGAGGAGTTTGTGAGCCTTCGCGCCAACCGCTCAGTCGTTCCGTCGTTTGCGTGGGCAGGACCACCTTGCGGCGGCGTGAAACGCCCATAGAGCGTCCCGAAGATCGTGATCGCGGGGCCGAAAGCCTCGAACGATGCGCCCGGCGAGGCGAGAAAGATCTGCCGACTGCTCCGACGGACTTCCTGAAGCCCGTGCGACTTCAGGTGATCCGCGATCCGGCATGCTCGCTCGACCGCGTGATCACGTCGCGTGGTCACGACAACGAAGCGGGTGTTCATGGATGTCCCACCACGATCGGTAGGAAGGCGCATACCTTGTCCAGGTCGTCGTCAACGACGACGCCGTCGTGCTCGACCCAGCAGTGCGCCTCAAACGGATAGGATCGAACGCCAAACACGATCTGCGTCGTGACGCCACGACGCGCCAGGAACAAAGCCGTGATCAACGATGCCGGAAGGCAGCGTCGAGGTGTCGGGATAAACAATCTGACCGTGCGCAATGCCGTCATGGCGGAATGCAGTGCAGTGAGGGTCGCTGCGTCGGGCGCCGGCCTCGTCGCGTTGTAAGAGCGACAAGGCAGGCCTCTCCGCAATCTCCACCGGGCGGTGATGATCGCAGCGACCAGATCGACCGAGTCACGCAAGGTGGAGCGCTCGCAAATGTCTTCAGAGAGCACAAGCGCATGTTCGGGCCCGTGCAGATTGCTGAAGCCGCGTCCCGATCCCCGGAATGCCAACCCTGTCTCAATCAGTGCTGTCCATGCTTCCGGAACCAGATGTCGGCCGGTCTCTGGCAAGGGGATCGGTCCATCTTTGTCAACCGCTGCTCCTACCATCGCGTGATAGCGGTCAGCTCGGACATCTAGCAGGATGGCGTCCGAGCCGATGACGACGCCATAGGCAAATTTGGATAGCGCAATCACATGAATGCGGCGGCGCCCGAAGACGCCGCCGACCCTTCAGATATAGTTGCGCAGGGTAACGCTGTCGCGCTCTGCGACCGGCCCCATCAGCGATGCGGCGGTGACCTTGCTCGCGCGGCCCAGATCAATGAGCGAGAACGTCTTCATGATCATTTCCTTCCTGTACGCCGCACCATCGCGGCCCGGCTAATAGATCATCATGCGCGTCTCTATTCTTGCTATATCTTCAATATATTTGGTCGTGATCATCCGCGTTGACCGACTCGGTCAACGCCGCGACCTGCTGTAATCGGAGTTTTGTATGAAATCGGATTGATTTCACAACCTGCTCATTGGCAATCAGGCTAGCGCGTAGATCGCCCAGCTCTTCTCGCCAGTTTGGAATAATTTTGGGCTCTTCAATTCGGTAAGGGCCGAGGATATTGATGATCCGACGGATTTCGCCGGACAGAATCCTGCTTGTGGTTCGGCTTGCTACATGACTCAACACGCTCTCGACAGCTAAAGCTGGAGCTCCGTCTTCGATACTTACGCGTATGTCTTCGTCGGATTTGAGCGGGCCGTGATCTCGGTGAGCAATTTGCAACAGTGTCTCCAACAGTCGATAAAGATCTGACAGTTCGCGCGCGCCATAGCGGGGAACCGTAAACCCTCGCTCGCCTCGCCCCGCATGAACGATGCCCTCCCCTGCAAGGCGCTCGAGCGCTTCCCTGACGGGCGTCGGGCTCGTACCCAAGCCGGCCGCTATTTCCCTTACGTTGATGACAGCGCCAGGTCGCTGATCACCATTGCGCAGCCCTTGAAGGATGTGTCGTCGGACGCCCTCGACTCTTGACAATTGTCGCAAGTAAGTGCCTTTCGCTTGGCAGCCAAAGAGAACAGCGGTTCCACACTTAGCCTCGAGCCGCTGAGCAGCATCAGCGCCTCAAGCCTATATCTTATAGTCAAATTCTATCTTTACATCGCGGCGCCGGGCTATCTCCGCGTACTGTTTGCTGATTACCTGGATGATCAAAGACCTTAGAGGGTGGCCCTGCTCTTTTCTGATATCGAGGCAGTCGAGACCTTGAATTTCGCTAACGATACCGATAATTTTTGCTGGAAGGCCCCGGACAAACTCCGATGTCAGTATTGCAGCGCGCTCGACAGAAGCGTGCGGGATCACCGGATCGTGGCGCCAGGCATCGCTCGCGAGGGCTGCCTCTATGAATTCTACATTCAGGACGTCGAGGATCTGCGATAGTTCGTAAATCTTGATCGCATAACGCCGCGCCGGATCTTTATGCAGAATGCGAGCGCATCTACTGTGGTTAATGCCCGCCAGTTCTCCGAGCCTTCGAATGCTGACACGTCTGGCGTCTGCCTTGAAGAGAAGATAATCAATTATAGTACGGCTGCATGGGACGGTTTCTGGACTAGCATGCCCTGAACTGGAAATCGCACTCACGGGATCCTCCATATCTGAATGAAGGATCCACGCGTTGACCGCACTGCGCAACCTTAATCGATGCCAATTTGGCATCATTGCAGCCCGACCTTAGACGTTGGCTGCCGGTCGTTTTGTCTATCAACGATATATCTGCTGCACTGTTATCTTACGAGGTGCGCTACTTCTGCGCCGTGCAAGTAAGCTTGTCAGGCTCGTCCTTTGTGGTTTTCAGGCCGAACGTACTGAGCATACACGGGCAGATCGTGCGATATACATCAAGGCTCAACTGACGCGTCCCGAAATCGAGCGGATCATGACCGCCGGCCCGATGCCGACGAACAGGACGCCGCCGAGTTCGAAAAGACACTCTGCCTCGTCCGCCGGCGGATCTAAGAACGTGTGATCGCAGCCTACATCCACGGCCCGCGGATCGTATTGATCTCACCGTTTGATCTCGCCGTTGCGCGAGGCAGCGGAACGGTTGCGTGCCATTTCCGGAGGGACGAAGGTTACCGTCGTATTGTTTCAAACACATTAGCTTCACGCCGATGCCTTTTCGTCGCCGACCCGTGATTTCCAACGTAATTAGGCGGCGCGTCCTGCCTCACCGGAAGACATGGCCGTTCGCGTTGAAGCTTTTTGTCTCGCAAACCGTTCTGAACGTTCAACGATCCTGATATCGAGTATTCCGGACAATCCCGTTGTCATTAAGTGGCGGCGCCGCGACGTAAATCAGGATAGCGCGAAGATCGAGATTTGGTCCGAATCGTTCCTCCAGCCACATGTAATCAATCCGGCGAAACGGCGCTTCACCTCCGCCCCGCCCGAAGCATCGTCGGTTCGACTAGCTCATATATGAGCCGGCGGGTTCGAAAAGGGGCAAAGATGCCGCACGTGCGCGACACTTTTGCAGCCAAAAGGTGAAAATCTCTTTCGTAGCGCCCGCGATGCTCCCGGAGCCTCAAGGTTCCATGAATTTGGAGTTGCCGCTTCGATGTCACGCCACCAGCCTTTCTGTGGGCGTGCTGAAATGCGCCCGATCGAAGGGAGACTCCTTACCATGAAGACCATGCTTAAGATCGACCGTCGTGCCGAGACGACCGCCTTGGCGGTCATCGGCACGGCTGCGGCCGCAGTGCTGATGGCCCACCCTGCCTTTGCCGGCGCCGACGCAACGTTCGACACCGCCCTCGCAAAATTCACCGGCTTTCTCGAAGGTTCGGGCGGCAAGATCATCACCGTCCTGTCGCTCGCTGGCGGCGTCGTCGGCCTGGCCTCGGGCCGCTTCTCGCTCGGCCAGGTCGCGATCCCGGTCGGTGTGGGCGTCGGCGCCGGTACCGGCATTCCGATCGTCACCTCGACCGTAACCGCCACCATCTGAACCGACCCGGTGCCGGCGTTGATAGCAGCTTCGCCGGCACCGTCTTTGAAGGTGGCGTGATGTCAGCCGATAAGTACGTGATCCCATCGCACCTCGACGATCCTGAGCTGATCGGGTTCTGGACGCTCGACGAGTTCCTCGCGATGGTTATCCCCTTCACTTGGGGGATCCTGTCCCAACACATCGTCATCGGGATCGGCTTAGCCGTCCTAGGCTGGTGGGCCCTTAGGAGGGCAAAGGCGGGACGGGCAACGTCGTGGCTGATTCATCTGGCGTATTGGCATCTGCCAGGCGGCTTCCCGTCGCTGCGCGCCACGCCACCTTCCTACCTCCGACTAATGGTGGGCTGACATGGATTTTTCCTACCAGCACGCGCAAAGCCAGCGCGTCCTTCGCCAGCGTAATGTCCTCGGTATAGCCGCACTCGTTCTTGCCGGTTTTGTTGCGCTCCTGCTCCTGATGTCGGCGACACGTAGCCGCGAAATCGTGCTGCAGCCTGTTCTTGGCTCGCCGGTCACGCTGTCCACGTCGGGTGTCTCGCGCGAGTATCTGGAGCTTGTGACTCGCGACACGGCCGTGCTGACGCTTAACCGCACGCCGAGCAGCCTCGACTATTGGATGAAGTCGGTTCTCGCGATCGTCTCGCCCAAGTCGCAGGGCAAGATCAAAGCCGACCTCCTCAAGATCGTTGACGAGCAGCGCGGCTCCAGCATGTCGCAGTATTTTACGCTCGAGGGCATGGAGATCGACCCCAAGGCGCTCCGGTCCACCGTGTCGGGCAAGCTCAACACGGTCATCGGCCAGAAGATCGTGTCATCCGAGCAGCGGACCTTTGTCTACGACTGGGAATATGCCGGCATGACCCTGAAGCTCGTCGGCTTCAGCATGGTCCAACCCAAGACCCGTCCGGGAGCTGCGATGTGACCGCAATCTACGCCCTTGGCAGCGCCGCGCTCGGCACTGCCCTCTCCAGCCGCACCTTTTGCTGGCTGAGCCGCATCGCCGGTGCAGCTCTAATTGCGGTCGCGATCTTCGTCTTTGCGGTCCCCGCCTTCGCGGCTGGCGACCAGACACTGATGGCCGACGACGGTGCGCAGGTATCCTGCAACGCGTCCGCCAAGGATATCACCCGGATCAGCCTCGTCGGCGACGAGTTCGCTGGTGTGTCCAAGATCAATACCGGCAACCCCTCGGACGACTTCTCGGTCGTCAACGAGCCGGTCCGCGGCGACATCTACCTGTCGGTCCCGGAGGGCTTCGGTCGCCAACTCCTGTCGTTCTTCGGCACCAGCAAGCGCGGCTACGTCTACAAGTTCCAGTGCCGGATCAGCGGCGACCAGGCGGTGCAGGTGTTCGTCTCGAACCCCGCGATCACCAAGGCCGACGCCGCGGAAGCCGGTACGACCACCAAGGTCACACAGACGTCCTCGCCGGAAGAAGCCGCTGTGACGCTGGTGCAGGCGATGTACGCCAACAAGACGGTCGACGGCTTCGAGATGCGTCAGCGCTCGCTCAAGCCCGTCTATGTCGGCGACCTCAAGGTTCAGATGATCGCTGAATATCGCGGCGACGCTCTTACCGGCCGCGTCCTGCGCATTGAAAACAAGGGTACCAAGGAAACGGTGCTGACCGAGGCCAGCGTGGCGCCATCGAGCGCGCTCGCGGTCTCGATCGCCGAACCCAAGCTCGCGCCGGGTCGGGTCACGACCGCTTACCTCGTCTCGCGGAACGGAAACTAAGCCATGGGCATCAAAGATATCTTCTCCCGCG
Organism: Sphingomonas sp. OK281; assembly: GCF_900115295.1. GTDB lineage: Bacteria > Pseudomonadota > Alphaproteobacteria > Sphingomonadales > Sphingomonadaceae > Sphingomonas. The sequence goes on from NZ_FOVZ01000009.1 coordinate 48,892, forward strand.
AGCGCAAGCCGCTCGACGCTCCCGAAGTCGTTGACGGCGACGGTGTATCCCCGATCGCCTCGGAACTGGATGGCAACGTCGAGACCCGCAAGAAGCAGCAGATGAAGCTGGCGGCCGGCTGCGGCGTGGTTCTCGTTGCATCCTCGTTCTGGATCTTCGGCGGTGACGACGCGGTCAAGAAGATCGATCCCGATAGCGCGGACAAGAAGACGGTTTCGGTCAGCGACATGACCAACAAGACCAAGTCCGAGCAGGAGTGGATGGCGCAGTCGGAGAACCGCTTCCAGTCAAACGAAAACCAGCTGAAGGGTGTCGAGGGCACCAATGCCCGCGTCGCGCAGCTAGCCGAGCAGCTCGATGCAATGCGCGCGCAGAACCAGTCGATGTCGAGCGATGGCCAGCGGGTCGTATCCGCCTATCAGGCCGAAAACGATCAGTTGCGTCGGCAGGTCAACGAGCGTTCCGCAGCGCCTCCCCCGATGCCCGGGCCGCAGGCAATGTACGGTCCTGGTAGCGCCGCCCTCTACGGTCGCCCCGGCGCGGCGGGCGCTACTCCCGGTCCGGACCTTCCGCCTGCGCGCCTCAGCGAAGTTAAGATGGTCTCGTTTGGCTCCGCCGAGGCCGGTAATGCCTCGAAGGTTTCCAAGGGCAGCACGGTCTACACCGACAGTCCGAACTACCTTCCACCCAACAGCTTTGCGAGCGCCAAGGTCATCGTCGGTGTCGATGCCGCAGCCGGCACCAACAGCCAGACTGATCCTTTGCCCGTCGTCCTTCGAGTCACCGGCCCCGCGCGGTCGGTGCTGCAGAATGGCAAGCTGCTCACGACGAAAATCCAAGGCTGCCTCATCAACGGTGCGGCACGCGCGGAGCTTTCGAGTGAGAAGGTCTACGTTAAGCTGCAGAAGATGACCTGCCCTCAGCCGGGCGGTCGCTACGCGGTGTCGGAGGTCAAAGGCTTCATCGCGTTCGGCGGCAAGACCGGCGTTCGCGGACGTGTCGTCAGCCGCGAAGGGTCACTCGTCAGCCAAGCTTTCATTGCGGGCCTCGTCGGCGGGATCGGCAAGGGTTTCGCAGCCAATTCGAACTCTTTCCTCCAGGGCAGCAATGTTCAGGTCAACGGCAAGCGCCAGCAGCTCGGCATGGGTGATATCGCGCAAGGCGGGATCGGAAATGGCGTCGGCGAGGCTGGCGACATGGTCTCGAAATACCTGATCGAGCGTGCCGAGCAGTACCAGCCGGTCATCGAAATGCCGACCGGCGTCGACGTTGAAATCGTCTTCCTGGAGGGTGTTTATGTTTGGAACTGATAGCACCGCCGACAGGCGTCTGACCGTTGGTCGGGTGCTGGTCCTTCTTTTGGTTGTCGCAGCGTTCGTTGCTGCCGCGATCGGCGCGAAGGCCGCCTATGCCGCGCTTCGTCCGGCAGACGCATCGGTGATCGCCCTCCTGAAGGCCCGCTTGCCTAAAACGCAGGTCAGCAAGGTCGATTGCGCGATCGTCGATGGCCTCTGTGAAGTGACGGCCGGCAACAACCTGTTCTACGTCGATCGCTCGGTACGCTATCTCGTTATCGGTCGTGTCTACGACATGGAGAAGCGGCAGGATCTCACTGCAACCCGCCTTCTCGAGATCAATCCGGACACGCTGATTGGCGGCGCAGCCAAGGCCAACAACGCACCCGAAGGCGGCGAGCCCCCCATCGCCAAGGCTGCTGGCGCTGCTTCGCCGACAACCCCTTCACGAATTTCGCTCGACGGTCTCCCCAAAGATGGCGCGATCGTGTGGGGCAACCAGTCGGGCAAGACGGTCACGGTCTTCAGCGACTTCCGCTGCGGCTATTGCCGGGCGCTGTCGAACACGCTGCGCTCGATGAACGTCCGGGTGGTCGAACGGCCGATCTCGGTACTGGGCAGCCGCGACCTCGCCAATCAGGTGTATTGCGCAGAGAACCGCGAAACCGCGCTTCATCAGGCCTATGCCGGCGAGCCTCTTCGCAACGCCGCCACCTGCGACACCTCAGGCCTCGATGCCAATGAGCGCTTCGCTCGCTCGCACGGCCTGAACGGCACACCCGTCATCGTCCGCGCCGATGGCGCGATGATCGAGGGCTATCGTCCCAAGGAGGCTCTCGCCTCGTTCATCGCTGGAGGCCGGTCGTGAATAAGGTCCATGTTTGTCTCGCTGTCGCCCTTGCCTCCGGCACCATGATGACCGGCTGCACGACAATGGGCGGCAACATCAAGGGCAGCTTCACCTGCGTCGCGCCCGACGGCATCTGCGCGCCCAGTTCGAAGATCGATGATCGCGCTCTGGCGATGATCGCTGGCGAGGATGGCGATCGCTTGATTACGCCCGCTGGTCCCTACAGCGCGCCGCAAAGCGCCGGTCGCGGTTTCGACACCGCTGCCGTTGCGCCTGCGCGTAGCCAGGAGCGCGTGCTTCGCATCGTCTTCCCGGCGCAGATCGACGGCGCCGGTCGCCTGCACGAACAGACCGCGGTCCATGCCGTCGTCGAGCGCGGCGAATGGCAGCGCGCGCTTGCGAGCAACGCGGTCGCGACGACGCCAGCACAGGTTCAGGCGGCAACGGGCGGCGACACGTTGCTTGCAGCTGTCGACCGTGCCGATCCTCCCTTCATGGAGGATTCCGCAACTGCTGATCCAGATATGCCAAGCGCAGCTGCGGTTGCTGCCGCTCGCGTTCAGGCGGATCCTGTCGGTGACATCAAGGATCAGGTCGCGCGTCGGCTCTCGATAGCGCCGCGCCGCCTTTCGGTGTCGCCATCGGCACTCCGCACCCCGTCCGCGGTGACCTTTGGCTCGAAGTCGGCGTCCCCAACGCCAAACTTGCCGGTTGCCGTCGGCATGACCACCGCCTCCAAGCCCCTTTCCTCACCCGCGCCTGTCCGTCCGGCCTTTACGGCAACCTCGGCACTCACGGCGCCGAAGTATGTAACCCCTGCGGGTCGCGCCGCGATCGACGCAGTCAGCACCAACCCTGCCATCCGTGCAGGTCTTGCTCGCGCCGAACCTGAAGCGCGGGAGGTGGTAAAGGCGGCGAACGTGCTGCCCGTGCTGCGCGCGTCCTCGTTCCCCGGAGTTGTCCAGTGAGCATCTTCAAAGACTTGCTCGCCACCCTTCTTGGTGACTCCGCCAAGCCTGAAAATGGCCGCCCTTACACTGCCGTTCCCCGGTTCGTCCATTGGCTGCCCTACCGCGGCTACGACCCCAAGGCGCAAATCTATTACAACAGCGCATCGCGTGGTTTCTTCCTCGAAGCGACACCGATGATCGGCGCGACCGAGCAGAGCCACGAGATGCTCGCACAGTTGCTGTCCGAGGGCATTCCCACGCCGGGCGCTCTGCAGGTTCATGGCTGGATGAGCCCGCGCATCAGCGAGAAGCTTTCGCAGTGGTACATGCCGCGCTATTCCGCAGCGGGCATTTACGAGCGCATGGCGCGGCACCGCACCGAGTATTTGATGGGCGGCGTCTGGAACTCGCTGTCGGCATCAGCTCCATTTTGCCTGCGCAATCACCGCCTCGGCCTGTCCTACTCAACCCCGGAATCGAGCCGCGTGTCGAACGAGGAAATTACCTCGGTCATGGAAGGGCTGATCTCGGCGCTGGAGTCGCTCGGCGTCCATGCGCGTGCAGTTGACCCCAAGGGCCTCATCTCGTGGATCGATGACATCACCTCGCCGACGACGGCGCCCGGTGACGACACGATCACCTACAATCCGTTTGACCCGATCGCTGACCAGGCGGTGCGCCACAATCTGGAGATGAAGATCGAGCCGGACCGTATTCTGCTGCGCACCGAGCGGTTCCGCCCGACCGGCAAGACCGTCGAAAATGCGCCGGAGATCGGCGAGATCTACCCGGACACATTTGATGTCCGCTCCTTCTCGGTCCGTAACCTGCCGCAGCGCTGGGCGCCGTGGGACATGGCCAAGCTGATCGGCGACATGTTCGCCGACAAGCTGCGCATGCCCTGCCCGGTGTCGACCAACCTGTGCCTCGACTTCCCTGACGCCGAAGCCTCCGGGCAGCGCGCCGGCCGCAAGTTCATGCGCACCACCAGCCTCGCCGACAGCAAGTCCGCGCGCATGTTGCCACAGCTGAAGGACCAGTCCGAAGAGTGGCGTTTCGTGAAGGACGAGCTGCGCAAAGGCCGCAAGCTGGTGCAGGCTTTTTACTCGGTCACCTCGTTTAGCCCGAAGGGCAAGGGCGACGCCAATGAGCGCATCCTGAAGTCGGTGTACCGCGCGGCAGGCTGGGACCTGCTCGATGATCGCTATCTGCAGATCCAGGGCCTGCTCGCGGCGATGCCGATGACGATGGCTAATGGTCTGTCGTTCGACCTGAAGAACATGAAGCGGCTACGCACCATCCTGACCACGACGGCCGCAAGCCTCATGCCGCTCCAAGGCGAATATCTGGGCGGCAACAACCCGCATTTGATGCTGATCGGCAGGCGCGGTCAGCCCTTCTTCTGGTCGCCCTTTGAGAACACTGCCGGCAACCACAACGTCGCGGTTTTCGGCAAGTCGGGCTCGGGCAAGTCGGTGGCCCTGCAGGAGCTGTGCGCCTCGATGGTCGGTGCTGGTGCCAAGGTCGTCGTGATCGACGATGGCCGGTCGTTCGAGCATTCTGCCAAGCTGCAGAACGGCGCTTTCGTCGAGTTCACGATGTCGTCGGGCTTCTGCATCAACCCGTTCTCGATGATCGATCCAGTGCTGGCGGAGACCGATGAGGATTACCTCATGGACTGCTTCGCCATGCTGAAATCGATCGTGAACCAGATGGCGCGGCACATCGACAAGCTCGACGATACCGAGCGCGGCCTGATCGATGGCGCGATCAACAAGGTCTGGGCCGAGAAAGGCCGACAGGGCTCGGTCAACGACGTCATCGCAGCGCTCGATGAAACCACAAACCCGCTCGCCATCAATCTCGCGATCGCGATGCGCCCCTTCTCGACCAACGGCACCTATGGCCGCTTCTTCGAGGGCGAGGTTTCCTTCCAGCTCAAGAACAACCTGACGGTGTTCGAGCTGTCGGATCTGTCGTCGCGCGAGGAGCTTCGTAGCGTCGCGCTGACCGCGATCATGTTCATGGCGAGCCAGGCCATGCGTCGCGAGGACCGCTCTGTCCCCAAGGCGCTGCTGCTCGATGAGGCGTGGCAGATGCTCAAGGGCGGCTCGATGGCCGACTTCATCGAAGCCTATGCGCGTACTTGCCGCAAATACGGCGCGTCGCTGGTTACCGCCACGCAGAGCCTCAACGACTATTACAAGTCGGACGGGTCGAAGGCGGCACTCGAGAACAGCGACTGGTTCGTCATCCTGCAGCAGAAGGCGGAGACGATAGCCGACTTCAAGAAGCACGATCGCTTTGAGATGGACGATTATACCGATGCGCTGCTCCGCTCGCTGAAGCGGAACGGCTCCGAATACTCAGACGTGATGATCAAGGGGCCGGAGACGCTGGCGGTCGGTCGGCTCGTCCTCGATCCCTATTCGGCGACGGTTTACTCGTCATCGCCCCGCACGTTCGCGGCCATCCATGACCTGCTCGCGCAGGGTCTGACGATGGAAGAGGCGATCGAACGGGTCGCCTACCCCGACAATCCCGAGAAATGGACCGATCCGAGCGCCGATGAAGCGCTGGCGATCGCAGCGGAGTGACCACCATGGCAACCGTTCTTCAGCCCCTCCACGTCGAGCGCAAGTTCGACTACGGCTATTTCCTTTATTTCGGACTGCACTTCGCGGGCTTTATGGCCACGACGCTGCTGATGACGTGGGGCGTCTTCGTCCTGTTTTTCCTGCTCATCGGCAGCTTCTCGCTCGATGGCATGATGAACCATCTGCAGAACCTGACCAGCCGCTACCTCGCCGCGGACATTGGCCGGCTCGACCAGTTCAAGATGATCGTCGGTATCGCTCATATGGTCATCTCCGGCGCGATCATGTTCTTCCGCCGTCACGCTATTTTGCCGCATGATGCCGCCCGCCTGGAGCACGGCGCATGACCGAGGCCGTCGACACCCCCACGGCCGAGCCCGCTGTGACCGCTCCTGCCGCGATCACTGTCCGGCGCAAGACGGTGTTCGCAGGCTACACCGCCGTGCAGCTGCTGATCGGTGCGGCGCTCGTCCTCGCGCTGGTCTGGGCCATGTGGGTCACGAAGGCTGTGACTGCTGAAAAGCCGCAGCATATCGTCAAGGCAGACCTGTCCCGGATCGTTGGCGAGTACGTGCAGGCGCAAGCCCGCAGCGCGACCCCGCCCGACCAGGTCCAGGCGCAGATGCGCACGTTCATGGCATCGCTCGATACTGAGTTGCAGCGTCGCGGTGCGGCTGGTCAGGTCGTTCTCGTCGGCGAGGCAGTTCTGTCCAAGAGCGTGCCCGACATCACGGCCGACGTCGCCAGAGCCGTCTATGCCTCCGGCGTGAAGGCACCGATGCCGGCGACGCCTGCGCAGATGGGGTCGATGATGCAAGGTCAGGTGCCTGCCGCGCCGGCGATCGCGCCTGTCGAAATGGCGCAGGTCGCACCCGTTCCCGCCGCGCCGAACCCCTTTGCCGCAGTGCCTGCCCCCGCCACTGCGCAGGACGTCGCACCGGTTGATCCTTCGGTTGCCGGCGCCATGGTCTCAAGCTTTGGTGGCCCCGGTGGCCAGTAAGGCAATTGCAGCGCAAGCAGCGGCCCAGGGTTTCCGCCCCCGCAAACGCCTCTGGGCAGCGCTTGGCTTGTTCGTCGCCGGTGGTATCTCGCTGAACGCGATCGCCGAGTGGCGCGACACGCACGGGCTGCTCATCAACGCGTCGGAATCCCTGCCGAACTGGGCATTCGTGATTCACAAGACGGCAGTGCCCAAGCGTGGCGAGTATGTCTTTTTCGTGCCGCCTGCCGTGCCGCTCGTCATCAAGCATTTCGGTGCGAAGAAGCAGATGTTTGGCAAGATTGTCTACGGCATGCCGGGTGACACCGTCGTGCACCGCGGCGCGGATGTGTTCGTCGCCCGCAAGCTCGTCAGCCACATGAAGCCTGTCACCAAACTCGGCGAGCCGCTGGTGGCCGGCCCGACAGGCGTGATCCCGCAGGGCTGCTACTATGTCGGTAGTCCGCACAAGGACGGTTTCGACAGCCGTTATGCCGCGATCGGCTACGCCTGCTCGAACAAGATTGTTGGTGTTGGGCAGCCCATCCTGTGAAGCGAGCGATCGAGTCCTTTGTGATCGTCGCCCTGCTATCGATTTCGCTGACCTCGGCAACGCGCGCGAGCGATCACGGCGTGGTCGGCCAGGTCTTTCCGATTATCGAGCCGGATCTGCTGGCGACGATCGAGGCCCGCCTGCAGCGTCTCCAAGGCACGGGCGGGATCGACCGCATGAACGCGGAGTTCGCCAAGCGGTCCGAGGCGCGCGTGCGTCGGCCGAAGCCCGTCGCCGGTATCACCGCGGCGACGGAGTCACGCAGCTGGGCCTATGATCCGACGATCGTCATCGATCGTGACGTTCAGGACCAGAAGGGCAACTACATCGCCCGCGCCGGCCAGACCGTGAACCCGCTCGACTTCGTCGCGGTCCATCAGGCGCTGGTGTTCGTCGACGGTGATGACGCCGCACAGATGGAATGGGCAACGTCGCAATACAGCGATCTGAAGGCAAAAATCATCCTCGTGAGCGGCTCGCCGATTGAGGAAATGACCAACCGCAAGCGGCGCTTCTATTTCGACCAGGAAGGTCGCCTCACCGGCAAACTCGGCATTCGGCACACGCCGGCTGTCGCCGTTCAGAATGGCCGCGTCCTGAAGCTCTCCGAAATCAAGCTGAAGGGAATAAGCTGATGCCGTTGTGGCTCGACCTCCTGCGCACGCCGATGGCGGCTCCTGAAACCGACGATCTGCGTACCATGCGGCGGACCTTTCAGGTCCTTTGCGTTGCGTCCGCGATCGGCGTCCTTGCCATCTCGCCGCTGGTGCGCCTTTTCGGACGCCCCGCATCCTTCATGGTTGCGGCTTTGCTTATGACGACGGCGCTGCATACCGCGCTCTACGTCTTCCGAAAGAACCGCGCCGACAACGCCTTCCTCGACGCCGCACAGTCGTCGGAGGAGCACGCGTGAAGATCCTGCGCTTCCTGACGCTCTTGCTGGGTGCGTTCGTGCTTTCGACGACAGTTAGCCCGCGCGCGGAGGCGCAATCGAAGTGCTCGGGCAAATTCGTGAACCCGATCACCGACGTCTGCTGGTCTTGCCTCTTCCCGCTCTCGGTTGGCGGCCTGAAGATCTGGCCGAGCAATCGCGCCGACACGGAAAACCCGTCCCTCCCCGTCTGCGCGTGTGGCAGTCCGGTGCCGCGCATCGGTATCTCGGCTGGCTTTTGGGAGCCCGTGCGTCTTGCCGACGTCACCACCAAACCGTGGTGCTTCGTCAATCTGGGTGGCACGAAGATCGCGCCCGGCTTCGACATCGGACAGGGCCAGCTATCCGGACCATCGCAGACCGGCGGGAACGGGCAGAACACGTCGAAGTGGCACGTCCACTGGTACGTCTATCCGCTGCTCTACTGGATGGAGATCCTGACCGATTTCCTGTGCTTCGAGCAGGCGTCGTTCGACATCGCGTACATGACCGAGGTCGACCCGCTCTGGCAGGATGACTCGCTGACCGCGCTTATCAATCCTGAAGCCGTGCTCTTCTCGTCGCCGATCGCCCAGGCTGCGTGCGCGGGCGACTGCATCGCGGCAACGGCCAAGCTGCCGCTCGATGCGACCTTCTGGTGCGCTGGCTGTCAGGGGCCGATGTATCCGGTCAACGGCAACATCGCCGCCTCGATCGGTCATGTGCAGGCGTCGCGTCTCGCGCTTGCCCGCTTCGCCTTCAAAATCCATCGCGAAGGTCTCGCCTGGGGCACGATGGGCTCCAAGGGGCTTTGCAACAAGTATCCGATGCCGGTGCTGCGCAAGCAGCAATACCGCGTCCAGATGGTCAATCCGATCCCGATGGTCAGCGGCAAAATGGTCTGCTCGCCGCTCGGGGCCTCGACCATGCCACCACAGGCGGGCCGGTCCTTCCCCGTGAAGGGCGAGGACATGGGCTACCTCGTCTGGCGCAAGCGCAACTGCTGCGTGCTCTGAGGAGAGACAATCATGCGCCGCATCACCATCGTTATTGCTGCAATCGCCGGGCTCGCCGGCATTCAGGCGATCGCACAGACCGTCGACGGGCTCGATCTCGAGGCGATCAAGCGGCGCTCGGCCGCCATGCAGGGTGACGCCGACATTTTCGCCGAGCACGTCCGCAACCGCGGCGATGCCTTCCGCGAAGAGGCCGTCGCCATTCAGGCAAAAAGCAGCACCAACCTCATCGCGCTCGCGAAAGCGGATCTGCCAGTGAACGGGGACGGTGCGTTCGACTTCGACGAGATCATCAAGGGGGCCAGCCAGAACGTCGCCGGCACCAAGGGCGATGCGCCGCAGTTCATCGCCTTTGCGAGCCTGTCGATGCCGCCAGCAGCCCTTCGTCAGCTCATTGCCGACACGGCTAAGGCGGGCGGTGTGGTGGTCTTCCGGGGCTTCCCCAACAACTCGATGAAGGCCTTCAGCGCCATGCTGGGTAAGGTCGTCACCGACAAGGATCAGCTGTCCAATGTCGGGATCGATCCCCGGCTCTTTCGTGCATTCAACGTCGAGGCGGTCCCGACCTATGTCGCCGTCTCGACCGACTTCGATCTCTGCTCTGGGCTGAATTGCACCACCTCGGTGCCGACGCACGACAAGATCACGGGCAACGTCTCGGTTCGCTATGTGCTCGATACCTTCGTCGCGGCGCACGGCCCCGGTGCCGGGGTGGCCTCCGTCGCATTGCGTAATCTCAGCAAGGGCGTCTGAGTGAAGCGCGTCACTTTCTCTTTGCTACTGGCCGTCCTCGCAGGCGCCACTAGCGGCGTCGTCGCACAGACGACGATCGAGGAAGCACGCAAGCAGGGCGCTGATCTCGGAAAGTCGATGCGTGCTGACGAAAGCCTTGGTCCGAACGATGCCAAGCTCGCGCAACTGCCGGGATATGGCGGCACCGATCTGGCAGAGAAGGTCTATTTTGACGATCCCGACCGCCTGGTGGTCGATGGTGGCTCGAAAGCTGGCACCGACGAGGCGTTCGGCACCGTGACCGATCGCGCACGCACGCGTGCGACCTTCAGCAATGCCGAAATCCTGGCGGCGACTTCGCGCGGCACCGCGATCGAGAAGGACCCTGACACCTATCTGGGCGGTCAGAGCCTTGGCGGTGCCGAAGGAACATGCACTGCCCTTCCGCCGTCGGTAGGCTCAAAGGGGTATTATGAGGCCACCTGCAATAAGGGTTCTAAGGTCACCGACACGGTCGAGGCCTGCCGCGGGAACCTCGTACCGACCGTCATCAACACCGCTCGCTGGTTCTACTATGGTGCGCCTGACAAAAACGAAGGGAACGGCTTTGCCCGGACTACGGTCATGCAGGCCAAGGCCGCATCCGGTATCTGTCGAGCTGAACCCGTCTCAAAGCATATCTGCGACGCACAGATCGAACTTGGCGCAGGCGGAGGCAACGTCGAGGACTACCGCAAATACTGCAAACGGAACCTCAACGCGACCGCGCAGCTCTACTCGTGCTCTTCCGAGATCGCGGCCTCCGAAATCCCGTACCATCAGAATTTTGCTACCGGGACTGTCTATCTGAAAAAGGAAGGGACGCTTAGCGTTACCGTCGCCCGCAACGAAGGCACCTGCCCTGCGCTGGCGGCCGGCACGACGTGTGTCCCGCAAGCGACAGAGGTCTGCACCGAAGGCCCTGAAACCCGCATCATCGAAGGCGTGCCGGTCACGCAGGCATGCTGGGCATGGTCGCGTTCCTTCACCTGTCAGCGTCTCACGCCGGCCAGCGATTGCAGCTCGCTCGACGAAAACAAGCGGTGCAAATTCCTCCGCGACGAGTGTCTCGACGAGCCGCAAAGCGGCGCCTGCAAGGTGTCGCAGCGCGTCTATAGCTGCCCGCTGCCCGACGATAAGGCGCCGACAGACAAGCAATATGTCTGTGGCGGCGACGTTTATTGCCTCAACGGCAGCTGCGAGATGATCGAGCGCGAGGCCTCGACGGAGTTCAAGGATGCGCTGGTCGCGCTTCACTCGATCGGCGACGCTGGCAAGCAGTTCGACCCAGCGAACCTGACCGTGTTCTCCGGCGAGCGTGGCACCTGTTCCAAGAAGATCTTCGGTGCCTCGAATTGCTGTTCGGGCAGCGGCGTACCGCTCCTGACGCCATGGCTGTGCAGTTCGGCCGAAAAGCAGTTCGATGAGAAGGACGACAAGGGTCTTTGCCACAAGGTCGGGTCCTATTGTTCGGACAAGGTCCTGGGCGTCTGCGTCACGTCGAAGGATGCGTATTGCTGCTTCGGGAGCAAGCTCTCGCGCATCCTCCAGGAGCAGGGCCGTCAGCAGATCGGCAAAGCTTGGGCCAAGCCCAAGGACGAGACCTGCAAGGGCTTCACGATCGAGGAGTTTCAGCGCCTCGACCTGAGCCAGATGGATTTTTCCGAAGTCTATGCGGAGTTCATGGACGCAGCAAAGCTGCCCAGCGAGGTCTCCGTGATGGCCGACATTCAAACCAAAATTCAGGGGTACTATGACCTTCACGGGAGCAAATGATGTGACGGCTCCGGGGGGGCCATGTTCGATCGACATGTCGGTGCTCGATCTTGCCATTTTCCTTCGCATTCATCGGTCTGGCCGGGGCACGTCCGCAGGCGAGGTCGCGCAGACCATCTCGCACTGGTTTCAGTGCGCGATCGATCCGCTCGAGGTCGAGCAGGCCTTTCCGCGCATGGCGAACAAGGGCTGGCTGGTTCGCCGCGAGACCGGGATGCGCGCAACGATCATGGGGCGAAAGCATGGCCGCAGCCATCTTCGCGGCATCGTCCGGATGCTCGATCAGGGCACCCGGATGCTCGACGTCGCCGCGATGATGTCAGTTCTCAAACTCGCAATGATTGAGCTCGACGGGGAGCATGATGATGACGACGATCAAGACTAAACCTGCCGGCCGGCTGACCGCCGCCATTCTAATGCTGCTTGCAGCAACGGCGCCCGTGGCGACGCCGGCACTCGCGCAATCCGTCGACCTGCAGAGTGCGGCAATGGCTGACGCGATCGGTGACGAAGATGCGCAGGCGACCAGCGCCGTGGTCGAGCCCGAATTTGACCGTACGTCTGACGCCGCGGAACAGCAGCAGGCCGGCGACTTCTATTGTGGCGAACGGAAACTCGGCCAGTGGTTCTACTGCGAGAAGCCCAAGGCTAAGCCGTCCGCCCCACAAGCGTCCCCACAGCGGCAGCAGTCGTCCACGGCGCAGCTGAAGGCGATCACCAAGCAGCTTGACGAACTGAAGGCACGCGCCATCCTCGAGCCGACGGAAGCGAACGTCATCGCCTACGTCCGTTATCAACGCGAACAGCTCGATCGCGCGTCGACCTTCTCCGATACCTGGCAGCGTGCGCTCTGGCAGAACCCGGACATCGACTACACGCTGCAGCGGCCGGTCTCGACCGTCGCCAAGCGGGCATGGACCGATAACCGCTCGGCGACCCGCAACCAGGTCCTGTCGCAGCTCGGTCAGCGCTACGGCATGTTCTATTTCTTCGCGCAGTCCTGTGCGGCGTGCGAGGTCTTTTCGCCGATCCTTCGCTCGGTCGCCGACAGCCACCGGATCACCGTCATGGCAGTTTCGACGGATGGTGGACCAAGCCGGCAGTTTCCCAACTACGTCGTCGATAGCGGACAGCGTCAGCGCATGGGCGTGCCGCTCGCTACGCCGGCGCTGGTCCTGTTCGACACCGTGACCCGCAAGACCGTGCCTATCGGGTTTGGGGTCATGTCGGCCGACGAGGTCATGGAACGGATCTTCATGCTCACCAACGCCAAGGTCGGGAGCGACTTCTGATGGCGAACACCCCCTCTCCTAGCCCTTCACCCTTCCGCGCCATTCTTCGCCGGACCGCCGCGGTTGCCATGAGCCTGGGTGCTGCCAGCATGATCCCGGTCGGGATGGCACGCGCCGATGTAGCTGGCCAGATGAACAGGTTCTTCCAGGATGCCGGAGGTGCCGCCAATGTCACTGGGCCGAGCGCCTATCAGGGACAGACGGCCGGCTATTATTCGATGGGCAACGTCTGGACCCGCTTCCCGCAAAAGAGCGTACAGCCCTTCAACCTCCAGATGCCCAAGGTGTCCGCGGGCTGTGGAGGCATCGACCTGTTCACCGGCTCCTTCTCGTTCATCAACGGCGCTGAGATGGTCGCGATGCTGAAGGCGACTGCCAACAATGCGCTCGGCTTCGCTTTTCAGCTCGCGATCGACAGCGTCTCGCCCGAGATCGGCAAGGTCATGGATACCATGGCCAACAAGGCGCAGCAGATGAACCAGATGAACATATCTTCGTGCGAGGCAGCACAGGGTCTGGTCGGCTCGGTATGGCCGAAAATGGCGGGGGCGCGTTCGACGATCTGCGCGGCGGTCGGCAACAGCCAGGGCAAATTCTCCGACTGGGCGCGATCGCGGCAGGGCTGCGGCGCGGGTGGCGAACAGGACGCCACCCTCGAGGGCAACACCGATCCGGCGATGGCCGACAAGATCCCCGGTAGCCCGCGGAATTACACCTGGGATGCGATCAAGAAGTCGAACAAGTTCGGGAGCACCGATCAGCAATTTTCGGAATATCTCATGACGCTTGTCGGTACGATCGTCATCAATCCGAAGGCCCCGGCCGGAGCGATCGTCGGCTTCGTGGGCCCGGCCGAGGATGCAGTCGTCACCGCTCTCCTCGACGGCACCGCGACGGGCACGCCAGTCAAGATCCTTCATTGCGACGAGGCAGAAGCATGCCTCAACATGACCGAGCAGACTCTGCAGGCGGGGCCGGGGCTGCGGTCGAAGATCAAGGGTATGATCGACTCGATCAACTCGAAGATCCGCACCGATGCAGCTCTCGATGCAGCCGAGCAGCAGCTTCTCAACATGACAACACTGCCACTCTACAAGATGCTGGCGGTCCAGGCGATGGCGCACCAGAATTTCGCCGACGGCGAGACCAGCGCGCTTGCCGAGATCGTCTCGGTCAACCTGCTCTCGTCGATGATCGAGAACATGCTCGACCGCATCACCCAGTCGACCATTCAGGTTCAGCCGGCCGACGCCGAAATGGGCCAGATGTGGCGCGAACAGCTTGCCCAGGCGCGCACGCGCTACGCTCAGCGTGACGTCAAGCTGAAGGACACGCTGAACCAGACGATCGCGCTCATCAATAAGTCGGTGATGCTCGAATCCACCCTTCAGAACAGCATGTCGCCGGCGATGTCTGCATCGCTGAATTTCTCGCGGGGCCTGAGTGCTCAAGGCCTCAACTAGGACGGGTGACGGAGCATGGTTGAGGTCTTCACGATTGGCGGTGGCGAATACATCGTCAACACCTTCAACGCGGTAGCAGCTTGGACAGGCGGAGGCGGCTACCGTTCCCTCCTGCAGGTGGTGATGGTCCTTGGCCTGATCTACTCGCTTCTTGCCGTCGCTTTCACCATGAACGTGCGCGTCTGGCTCAACTGGTTCCTTGGCTCATCGCTCATCTACACGTGCCTTATGGTCCCGACCGTCACGGTTAAGGTGACGGACCGGATCAACCCGTCACTGGCTCCCGCCGTTGTCGACAACGTACCCCTCGGCTTGGGGGTAATCGCCAGCTTTACCAGTCAGGTCGGTGACTGGCTGACCCGGACGGCCGAAACCGTTTTCACGATGCCGAGCCAGCTTAGCTATTCGTCGAACGGCATGGTCTATGGTGCCCGTCTGCTCGATGCGACGCGCAATTTTCAGATCCGCGACGCCGAGTTTGCGACCAACCTGTCGTCGCATTTCAAGAACTGCGTCTTCGGCGACGTCATGCTCGGTCAGAAGTCGATGACCGATCTTGCCTCCGCGAAAGACCTCTGGGCGACGATGGGGCCCGGCTCTGCTGCGCGGTCCCAACCTTGGATAGAGCGCTCCGGCGCGACAACGTCCAGCAGCATCGTCAGCTGCCGGCAGGCCTACGGCATGCTTGATGGTCTTTGGCATACCATGATCGACGCCCAGACATCGCTCTGGGCCAAGGAAACCTATCCAAAGCTCTCGACCGCCGTCGCCTCCGCGAAGCTGCGGGCCGATGTTCCGATCGTCAATCAGGCGTTCACGGCGTCCAGCGCCGGCTACGAAAACATCGTTCGGCAGAATACGGCGATCAATGCGTTCATGCAGGCGCGTGACGGCATGGCCGGTGGTCCGGGCGCGGCCTCGATTGACACGTTCGCGACGACGCGGGCTGATATCCAGGCGCGCAACACGTACAACTCGATCGCGCAGCAGGCGATGAGCTGGGTGCCGATCCTGAACATCGTCCTGACAGTAGTCTTCTACGCGATGTTCCCGGTCATTTTCCCGCTGTTCCTGATGCCGCAGACCGGGGTCGGCGCCCTCAAGGGATATCTGACCGGGTTCTTCTACCTCGCTGCCTGGGGACCTCTGTACGTAATCCTCCACATGATCTGCATGATGCGGGCGACCAGCGCCGCGCAGGGCGTCGCGGAAGGCGGGATGTCACTGGGGACGTATGCCGGCATTGGCGCGGTCAACGCCGAGACTGCGACGATCGCCGGCTTCATGCTGATGTCCGTGCCTTTCCTCGCGGCTGGGCTTGCCAAGGGGGCCATGAGCATTTCCGGGCAGGCAACGTCGATCCTCTCGCCTGCGCAGAACGCGGCCGAAGCTGCGGCAGCTGAGCAGACCACTGGTAATTACAGCTACGGCAATACCAGCTTCGCAAACTCGACCTCGAACATGCGACAGAGCAACCAATGGTCGGACGCGCCATCCTTCTCAACGGGCGGCATGGCGTCTAGCTTCCGGCACGGCAATGGAGCGACCACCACGAACAATGGTGATGGCTTCAACGTCTATGACACTAGCAAGGCGATCTCGAATTTGCCTTTCAGTACGTCAGTCGTGCAGTCCGCTATGGCAACGGAGAGCCGGCAAGCCACGACTGCAGCACGTATCGCTGATGGGTTCGAACAAGCGAGCAGAAATGAGACTCAGCATCTCGAAGCCCTTCGCAACGGCCATACCTGGGGGAGCACTAATTCAACGGGCTTTGATTCAAGCTCGGGCGTTCGGGGTGGGAGCTCATTTGATCAGTCTGACCGTAGCAATGTCCAGCAACGCGGTGGCATCGAGTTGCGCGAGGCGTCCGGTACTGGGACTTCGCTACAGAACACTGATGGCAAGACGAGGACCGATGCTGGCGTGTGGTCCGGCGGGATCGGAGTCGGCGTGGGCGCTAATGCCAGGGCGGGTGTCGGCGCCGGGGGTAACGGCGCTGGTGTATCGGCGAAAATCGACGCTACCGGTGGCTACAATAGGTCACTAACAAACGCGGATACGACAAGCGTTACGAATGGCACAAACCAGAGTCACGATAAGACAACGGCTGTGACTGGCGGGCTTTCCTCTGATCGAACGGTCGGCGCAGGCACCTCTGTCCAAGACGGTACTTTCTACCAAGAGGGCCGCACCGCACGCTCCGAGCAGAGTGAGTCACGAACTCGCGCCATCGAGGAGTCCCAGACAAAGATTAACTCGTATAACGAGCAGGCTCGACATTACCGCGAACTGTCACAATCTCTAGAGCAACACGCCAGCTTCGCAGAAAGCAACGGATTCAACCTCACCACTGACCTTCGCAATGATCTTACCCGGTGGTATGATAAGCAGAATGAAGCCAGCCCGGGCGGCAATATGCTCCCTGCGCTATGGCAGACCAATCTGTCCCCCACTCAAGAGATTG
Source organism: Sphingomonas sp. OK281 (assembly GCF_900115295.1). GTDB lineage: Bacteria > Pseudomonadota > Alphaproteobacteria > Sphingomonadales > Sphingomonadaceae > Sphingomonas. The sequence continues at coordinate 65,811 of NZ_FOVZ01000009.1, forward strand.
CTCGTAACACCGCTATCGGAAAGTGGGCGGCTCAACGATCCGACGTCATCGAGCGGGATATTCAGTCGGCACTCTCAAACCCCGCGCTATCGGACATGACCGTACCTGCGGTGGCCCCTGAGTCATCCGTCCTGGCGCGTTACTCAGGTGGAGGCCAGATAGGCGGCGCTCATGCAGTGTCTGTCGGTCGTCCAGACACGTCACCAGAACGTGCCGCTATTATCGCCGGTGCCGGAGAGCTCAAAGATGATCAGATGCGGCTCAGTGGTGTCTCTAAATCTGACTTCGCTCAGGCGCCGCCTGGAGCACCAAAAAAATGATTTATGAGAAAGATGCCAAGATTCCGCCTACGGCGAAGAGTCCTATCGCGGCCGAGAAAACCGCAATCTGCATGGCTCTAACCATGCGTGGCGAGGACTTTTCGCTTTCAACAGAGCCAAATTGTGCGGTCCCGTCGTCGTCGTTGATCCGAGCCCACTGATTAGCCTGCCAGTACCCCCGCCCGATGCCGGGCATGGCATCGTTATCAAACATAATGGGCTGGTTTGGATCAATTTGCATGGCGTACCTCGCCACACAAGATAGAGGGAAACGAACATGTTGGCAACGCATCAGCATAGGCATTTCATGGTCACCCAGCACCGCCCGCCGGCGCTCGACGACTTATCGGAGGCTCTCATCTTCGGCTTTTCGTGGATGCTGATTATGGCTATTGGCCTCATGCCCATTGCCGAGGCTTCGCTATCTCGTTCGCCGTCGATTACTACGCCAACGACGATTGCGTTCTTCGTTGCGGTTGGAAGCACTGTCCTGCTTCGCCGACGCTATTCCTGGATAGGCCTCGTCCTCCACATCTTCGGTCAGATCGCGATCTGGCTTTCGCTATTTGTCATGTCGCTCGCTGCCGTCCTCGTCTTAATCCCGAAAGGCTGACCTCTCCCTTCAACACGTCGTTTGTTCGGGGCGATGGGACATATGGATGAGCCGCGCGGACCACTGCCGCAGCTTTATCGATCGCCTCGATCTCCGCTGGTCTACCCCTTGGATCGATCCTCCAGTTTGACCTGGGATGAATCACGATCGGCAGCGCAATGACGGGGCCGATCAGGTTTTTCCAGTACGTGTCGGTTTTGCCAACAGCCCCTGCGAGCAGGTGGGCGAGTAGATCCTGCATTTCGCCCACCGTAGTTGGTTTGTCCTCAGCCATCGCTTCCAGCTTAGACTAAAGTCTAAGGACTGGAACAGGCGTGACCGTTGCGTGCCCGCGGCGCCTGCAGGTCGTGCAACGCAAGCGAGTAATCGCTTGGGATATTGGGCCATCTGACCGAAAGCGCGCGATAATTTTGACAGCTGGAAGGTTGATCGTCCGACCGCACGGGCACGTAATTCGCATATCCTCGCGCGCTGACGCCCATTCAACAAGACTGGTGAACTTCGACTGGTTCAGCGCTGGCATTGGCAACCGACAAAGTGAGTGAGATTCTGACAAAGAGAGTGAGACAGTCTCATCCTTTTTGTCCCGCCTGTTTCATATCGCGGGTCATGGCGGCGTGACTTCCTCGTAGCAGCCGGCCCGACGAAGCTGGCGAATGATCCCGTTGAACGCAGCAGTGACGCCCTGAGCCCGGCCAATTTCGTTGTCCTGCGCCGCTGCGTCCCAAAACAGTGTAAGCGGCCATTTCTCGGGGCAATGCGGCAGCAGACAACGAAGAGCGAGGCGGATCTCCGGCACATCAACGCGGACCTCGGCACACCGAGTGACGCCGGTACGCAAAATATGCACGGACAGCGCGATCACGACACGCTGATGCCTCGGCAAATTCGACACCGATCAATGGAAGTCATGCGACTTGAACCGCATGACCTCCTCCGGGTCCATGCCGTCTGCGTGGGGCGGCCAGTATTGGTTGCGTGGTTCAGGATTCCATCCCTTGTCGCCACGGTCGGGCGAGCCGGGATGTTGCGCGGCATCGCCGCGCCCAGTCCGGTGCGGAAACGACATGTCGCCAACGCGGTGGAGGAGGTCGCCGTGGTCGACGATCCGGCTGCAGATCACATGGATGATCTCGCCTTCCTTCTGGACCTGCCCCTTCATGCCGACCATCGACGCCGACATGATCGTTCGACGTTGTGCCTCGAAACGATCGGGCCAGAGGATGCCATTAGCGATGCCCGTTTCGTCCTCGATCGTGATGAACAGCACGCCCTTGGCGGAGCCAGGCTTCTGACGGACCAGGACAATGCCGGCGACCTCGACGTATCGGCCATCCCGGATGTTAGCGAGATCGGCGCATTTGGTGACGCCGCGCCTAGTCAACTCGTCGCGCAAGAACGTCAGCGGATGCGCGCGAAGCGAGAGCTGGAGCGCCCGGTAATCCTCGATCACCTCTCGGCCGTCGGTCAACGGCCGCAGTGCGACGTCTGGCTCGAGGCCTTCCGCACTGAAGGTCTCGGCCGATCGATCAGCTGCCGCGAAAAGCGGTAGCGGAGCCTCGCCGAGCCCCCTCACCTTCCAAAGTCCTTGCCGACGATCGACGCTGAAGCCGTGGAAGGCATCGCCGTCAGCCAGCTTTTCGATCGCGGCGCGCTGCACGCCAGACCGTCGCCAGACGTCCTCGACGCTCTCGAAGGGTGTGATCGTACGCGCGCCAACGATCTTCGCGCCATCAGCGTTCGAGAGGCCGCGGATTTGGCGAAGGCCGAGCCGCACGGCAAGGTAGCGCCCGCCTGTCTTCTCCAGCGTGCAATCCCAGCGACTGGCGTTGACGCAAGGAGGCCGCACCTCGACGCCGTGGTCGCGAGCGTCGCGGACGATCTGCGCCGGCGCGTAGAAGCCCATCGGCTGCGCGTTCATCAGCGCCGCACAGAACACGTCGGGATGATGATGCTTCATCCACGACGAGGCGTAAGAGATCTTGGCGAAGCTCGCGGCATGGCTCTCAGGGAAGCCGTATGATCCGAAGCCCTCGAGCTGGCGGAAGGTGCGCTCGGCGAACTTTCTGGGATAGCCGCGCTCGACCATCCCCTCGATCAGCTTCTCACTGAAATGAGAGACGCCCCCCGTGAATTTGAAGGTCGCCATTGCGCGACGCAGCTGGTCCGCCTCGGCTGCGGTGAAGCCGGCTCCGACAATCGCCACCTTCATGGCTTGTTCCTGAAACAGCGGGACACCGAGCGTTTTTTCAAGGACGGCGCGCAGCTCCGGCCGGGGGTATTCCGGCTTCTCCAGCCCTTCGCGCCGGCGTAAATACGGGTGGACCATGTCGCCCTGGATCGGTCCCGGCCGCACGATCGCCACCTGGATCACGAGGTCGTAGAAACGCCGGGGTTTCATGCGCGGCAGCATGCTCATCTGCGCGCGGCTTTCGATCTGGAAGGTCCCGAGCGTGTCCGCCTTCGAGATCATGGCGTAGACGTCCGGATCGTCATCTTGCAGGTCCGCCAGCCCTACACGCAGCCCCTTGTCCGCCTCGAGCATGTTGAAGGCGCGGTTCATGCAACCGAGCATGCCTAGGCCCAAGACGTCGACCTTCATGAATTTCAGCGCATCGATGTCGTCCTTGTCCCATTCGATGATCTGCCGGTCTTCCATCGCGGCTGGCTCGATCGGAACGAGATCATCAAGACGATCATGGGTGAGGACGAACCCGCCCGGGTGCTGGCTCATGTGCCGCGGCACGCCGATCAGCTTGCGCGCCAATTCCAACGTCAGGCGCAGCCGGCGATCGCCAATATCGAGGTTGAGTTCCTCGACTTGCTTCTCGCCGACGCCGTCGGCCGACCAGCCCCAGACAAGCCCCGCCAGTGACGAGGTGAGATCCTCCGGCAGACCAAGCACCTTGCCGACGTCACGCACCGCACCCCGCGCGCGGTAGCGCGTCACGACGGCCGTCAGCGCGGAGTGGTTGCGCCCGTAGGTCTCGTAGATCCACTGAATGATCTCTTCGCGACGCTCATGCTCGAAGTCGACGTCGATGTCGGGCGGCTCACGCCGCTCCCCCGACACGAACCGCTCAAATAGCAGTTCATGCTTGATCGGATCGATCGAGGTCACGCCAAGCACGAAACAGACGCACGAGTTGGCAGCCGATCCCCGCCCCTGACACAGGATCCCGCGCCGACGGGCTTCCCGCACGATCGCGTAAACGGTGAGGAAGTACGGCGCATAGCCAAGCTCGCCGATCAGGCGGATCTCATGGGCGATCTGATCGGTATAGGCCTGTGGCACATCGCCATCGAACATGCGCTCGACCGCTTCTGTGGCCAGCTTCTGGAGCGCTTCCTGTGCCGTCAGACCATCGATTAGCTTCTCATGCGGGTACTGATACTGAAGCTCGCCGAGATTGAAGGTGCAGATCCGTGCGATATCGACGCTCGCCTGTAGTGCGTCGGGATAGGCGCGGAAGCGCCTGACCATCTCGTCGGGCGATTTCAGCGCGCGGTCGGCGTTCACCTCGCGGCGATAGCCAAGCTCCTCGACGGTGCATTTCTCGCGCACCGCCGTGACTACGTCCTGCAGCAGCCGTGCTTCAGGCGAATGGTAGAGCACGTCGCCAGTTACGACCGCTCGCACTGCCGCTCCGCCAGCCTGTCGGGCCAGCGCATCGATGCGGACCGCATCGCCTGGCCGGCGCCGTTGGAACAGCGCCATGTAGCCCCGACGCCCGTAGATCGCCTTGAGGTCCTTTAGCGCAGCTAGGTTCTCTTCGTCTGCCTCATGCGGAAGCAGAATGGCGACGACGCCTTCAGACCATGGTTCCAGATCGTGCCAGTGCAGCAGACAACCGCCCTTGCCCGCCCGCTTCTTGCCGACGGTCAGCAATCGGGTGATCCGCGACCAGGCCGGCCGATCCGTCGGGTAAAGCAGCAAGCGCTGGCCGCATGATAGATCGACGCGCGTGCCGGCAATCGAGCGGACGCCAGTGGCTTTCTGCGCCTCCCATGCGCGCACAACGCCGGCGACCGTGCCAATGTCGCTGACGCCGATTGCCGGGTAGCCAAGCACGGCAGCGGCCGCGAACAGTTCGTCCGGACTGGACGCGCCGCGCAGCAGCGAGAAGTGCGTAAGCACCTGAAGCTCGACATAATGGGTCATCCGAAGACCCCGTGCATCCACCAGGACAGGTCGCCGGTGTCATCCTCAAAACCGTCGCCACGCCGGAATACCCAGTAGCGACCGCCAGTCTCGTCCTCGACGCGGTAATAGTCGCGGACCGCCCATACCTCCGCATCGCGCCGCCACCATTCGCCATGAACGCGTTCGGGACCGTCGCCGCCAACCACCTTGTACGTCGCGCCGCGCCACTCAAAGCGCCGCGGAGGTTGGTCGGGCATCAGGGCGATCACGCGATGCAGTGGCTCTGGATGCGCGAAGAGACGGATCGGCCGCTTCCACTCTGGCCATGTTCCCGGCAGCTCGTTGGGATCGGATTTGACCACGGCCCGCTCCGGGACATGGCTTTCGACGGGAGCGATGCGGAAGACCGAGTGCATCCCAATTCTTCCTGCGATCAGGTCGACCAAGCGCGCCGGGTCGCGCACCAGCGTCTCGCCGGCGAGGGCGGCGCCGAGATCAACGGCGTCGAGCGGCTCCGTGTGCGGTGCCACCATTTGAAACTGCTCAAGCCCCATGCCGGGATCGATGCGTTCGATCCGCAGTTTCAGCAGCCGCAGGAGGTGAGAGACCTCCCGTGTCGGCCGGGATGTGCCAACAGCCACGATTTGCTCGGTGCCATCGACGCGCATTCCCGTCAGGCGGAGGGAGCGCGCACCAACGCCTTTCGTCTGCAGCAGCACGACAAGATCGCCTAAGAGGTCACCCATGACCTGTTCGATCGCCTCGGCCGTGCTGATCGGCTCCAGTAGCCGTCGTTCGACCGCCGGAACCTCGATGTCCTCCCGTGGCGTGATAGGCTCTGCGACACCGCCAAGGGCCTGATCGAGGCGTGTGATGGTCGGCAGTCCGAGACGGCGCGCGAGGGGTCCTCGCGCGACCGGCAGGAGATCCGCGATCCGCTCGAAACCGAATTTGCGCGCGGCGGTCAACGCCGTGGATGTCAGGCGCAACGCGGCGATCGGCAACGGGCTGAGAGCGTCGACCGTGCCGTGCGGCTCGACGCAAGTAAGATCGGCTTTGCCGAAACGGGCCAGCGCGTGGGCCGCCCCCGGCGTGTCGGCAACCGCGACGCGCGCGGTAAAGCCTGCACGACGGCAAAAGGCGAGCAGACGACGGCAGAACCGCTCTTCTCCGCCATGGAGGTGATCGCAGCCAGCGAGATCAATCCAGAGACCATCAGCCGGTGTGACAGCAGCGATCGGCGACCAGCGACGGACTGCCAGCAGCGCAAGGCGATCAAGGAGCGCGGCATCAGCTTCCGGCTCGACCGGACGAAAGTCGAGATCGGAGACAAGCGCGCGTGCATGAGTGGCGGCCATGCCAGAATGAATGCCGAGCGCCTGCGCGCCGGTGCAGGCAGCCACGATCTCCTCCCGTCGGCCGACCTTGCCAACGAGAGCGAGCGGCGCGTGCTGGACTGGTATCATTACGGGCGTGACGACCCGCAACGCAGGCGCCTGAGCCTTGTACGGGTGGCTTGCCGCTTCCGATCGCCGCCCGAGCTCTCGCATTGGCGGCTGCGCGTGGACGGGAAGCAACGCGATCTGCGCCTCGACCTCTTCTCGCGACTGCGCGCTGGTCCGCGCCCACCTGGCACCAGGCCGCCAACCGCCGCCCCGCGGCACCGAACAGGCACCCGGGTCGTCGTCGACCGGCAGTTGCAAGGCGGGCCGCTCAGGCGGCCGCGTATCGGGCCGTTCCAACCGTCTTAGCCGCTCGATGGCCAAGTTCGGCAGGAACAGCGAGACGACCCGTCTCATCGCTGCCCTCCAGTATAAGGGAAAAGCCCTCACCGCCGCGTTGCCGCGCCAGTTCGACCATCCATCTCGCGCGTCCTACACCCGCGACCTCCAGCCGCGCCGAAGGCGCGGAGCCAATCCGCCAGCGTGTCCACGCGGCGGATGGTTCCGAGAAAGGATCTTGGTCACCGCCACTTCGGCGACGCAGCAACAGCACCGGCATATCGGCTTCTGCCGCCACCAACTGCAGGCGGCGGGTTGCAACCATCGACACCTTGCTGGCTTCCGCGATGATTGCCGACGGCGTCCCGTCGCGAACTGCGTCCTCGATTACGGCGAGCAATGCCGCGTCATCATAGGGTTGAGCATAGATTACATCGGACGAGGAGAGACCTGCCTGAGCCAAAGCAGGTGCGTAGAGGTCGGTGCGGCACGTGGCCCACAAAACAGGGCCGCTGGCATTGGTGGCCTCGCGCGCCGCAATACCGGCAAGGAACAGCGTGGTTGCCGCATCATCCACCAGTGATCCGCTACGCGCCGTCGCCTCGTGAAGCGCGCCGGCACGTAAACCCCCAGCCCCAAGTTTGCTGTCGATCGCAGCCACGCCGAACGGCAGCACGCGGTAGTCGGTGACCGGCGTGGCGATCGTCCGCAGGTGGGCAAGACTGGTTGCAAGGGACTCGGGGGCGGGGGACATCATGGTCTAAGACTCTACTCGTTCTCTTTATGTTCCGTTACCAAGTCCTACATTGCAAGCGCTTTGATCATCCCGATCCGGGCAGGTGGCCCGACTTTCCCCTCGGCGTACGAAGGGGAACGAAAAAAATACGAAGCGGCAACAAACGGCGAATTATTCGCTTTCGTTTGCCCATTGGGTGACTCATAGAATCATAATGCCGATCCGCCCCGAGAACCGCTGGCTCTACCCGATCGACTGGCGGCAACTGTCGCAGGCGGTTCGGTTCGATCGCGCCGGGGCCAAGTGCGAGGGATGTGGCCGGCCGCATCTGCGCCGTGTGGTCCATCTCGGCAACGGACGCTGGTGGGATGCCGATGTCCGGTGCTGGCGGTCGGACCGGGGCAAACGTATCTCGATGAGAGGCGGGTTCGTGCTGGCATCGGTCCGGGTGACCTATGTCGTCCTGGCCTGCGCGCACCTCGATCATGATCCGGGCAACAGCGCGTCTTCGAATCTCAAAGCACTCTGTCAGCGTTGCCACATGATCCACGATGCGGCCGAGCACCGCTGGCAGCGCTGGTGGAATGTCTTTCGGCTCCGGGCGATCCGCGATCTTTACGAAGATCCCCGCGTCACGCGCGAACGCATTGCTGGCCGCTAGATATCGATATTTCGAGCGCGCATCGCTTCGGCCGCTAGATCGGCGATCGGCCCCCGCCCTGCGGTCGCCTCATAGACTTCGGCGACATCGTGATCAGCGAGCTTATCCAGGATCAGCCGCACCGCCGAGACGCTCGTGTCGTCCAGTACGGTCTTTGTCTCGTCGTTCGCCATGGCTAAGGTCCCGCCGGTGTTTCCAATGGAGAACGAATATCATGAACGTAAGTGACTTGGCCAAGGGCGTCGCGGAGGCGACCGGATCGAACGAAGCCGATGCAAAGAAGGCGATCACCGCCGTGTTCGACCAGATCGCGGTAGCTGCCGTGAATGGCGAGGAGGTTTCGATTCCGGGGTTCGGCAAGTTCACGGTCAAGGACCGTCCGGAGCGCGAAGGCCGTAATCCCGGGACTGGTGAGGCGATCACGATTGCGGCTTCCAAGAAGGTTGCGTTCACGGCCGCCAAGGGGCTGAAAGACAAGATGTAAGACGTGTGCGCCGGCGAGTGATCTCGTCGGCGCCAACCCAAGGGATAGGCTTCGTGTGCAACCGGTATCGTATGACGGCAAAGGAAGTCGACCTTGCGGTCACCTTCGGTATCCGACCTCCTTATGAAAAGGACGAGGAATACCCCGTCGGTGACATCTTCCCGACGGGCAAGAAGACCCCGTTCTACGGCAAGGTGATCGTGCAGGACGGCACCGAGCGCAAGCTCGAGCGGATGGAATGGGGTGTACCGACGCAGGTGCCCAGCGCTCGCGACCCCTCGGTTAAGCTTACCAAGTACGTGACAAACGTGCGCAACCTGAACTCCAGCTTCTGGCGATCGATGCTGACGACACCGGCGCGGCGCTGCCTCGTCCCGGTCACCGCCTTCTCGGAATACGGGTTGGCGCCTGGCGAAGACGGCAAGAAGCCGTTGCATTGGTTTGACGTGCCCAGCCGTCCGGTCTTCGCTTTCGCCGGGATCTGGCGTCCGACCGAGCGCGCCAACGCCTACGGCTTCCTGACGACGGAGCCGAACACGATCGTGGCGCCCATCCACCCCAAGGCCATGCCGGTCATCCTACACGACGAGGATTCCGACCGTTGGCTGACCGCCCCCTGGGACGATCTGAAGGACTTGGTTGCCCCCTACCCCTCGCAGCTGATGCGGGTTGAAGGCTTGGTCACGGCGGACGCGGACAATGCCCGATCGCCTGTGCTATTCTAGCCGTTGAACCCCGAAAAGGTGACTGACAATGACAGAAGCGACATGGAGCGAAAGCGCCAAGACTCCGGATATCAACTGGCGGATGAGTGCGTCGTTGGAAAACGTGCCCCGTGGTGAAACCGATATTGCAGAGGTGACGAACCTTGAGCGAGCCGTGCGGGATTGGGTCAGGCTGGACCCTGAACATAAAGAAGCGGCAACCTTGACCACGGATCATGCCGTTCAGATCGAAGGGGTTTCGAGTACGACGTTCACTGGCGAAGCTATCGCAGCGCTCGCCGAACACCTGCCGCCCACTCCAACCGAAAAGGAGTAATTACGATGGTGAAATCCAGCGTCCGGTTCGAGCGCGGTGACGGATATTGGGTGGCCGAGCGTGATAGCATCGGCTTTACCGGCACGACCGATTTTGGTCCCGTCGACTTTCTGATTACCAGCGAAGCGTTGGCCGAGATGCTGAACCCGGAGCTGGAAGGAATTGATCCGGAAACTGCGGTCGAGGTCTTCATCGAGTTCGAAAGCGACATTCACCGCATCGCCCAGCGCGAATTTGTGAAACGCCTAGGTGGTGAGCCACCGATCCTGCTGACGACTGCAGATGTAGCGCTTTAGCGCCGAGGCACGTCTACAATCCGGCAGATCAATAGCCCGGAATGGGTTACGCTCCGGGCCCACGTCCTTCATATACCTATTCAGTATAAGCCGCCATCTTCTCGCTCCTCGGCTCCTTCCTTCTGCGCTTCCTCCAGATCGTTTGGATTCTGTTCGTCAGCGATTGGTTTATCCTCGAGCGTATCTTCCGGCTCGTTATTGCCGTCCGAAAGTTCGTTGACGTCGGTTTCAAAACCAGGTTCTTCATCTTGCGGGGTAATCGCCATTGTTGCTCTCCTTGATTACATCAAACGATCCAACAAACCGCTGAGTTGCGAACCGGCGGACGATACCCGGTACCTGCCGGTAATCACTCGCCAATACGCGCACGATGATATCGGGATGGAACCGGTGGCGCGTCGTCCGTGGCCTGGATATAGCCCCGGAAATGAGCTTATCCCCACGTGCTTTGCACCGTCTCGTTATCGCCGTTGTCCTGCCGTTGCTGGCGGCGCCGTTACCTGTCAGCGGGGCGGCGCTTCAAAAAGGCAAGCCGCGCGGTTCAGTACCTGCGCCGAGGAAGGCAAGCAGTGCCATCATCGCACTACCTTTGACCCCCATAGTGCCAAAGGGGCAGCGTCTGTGTTCGGCACGCACGCCTACCGGGTTGGGATATACGATGATGCGCCCTGGATCTGGCGCGAAGCCCACCCAAGGCGATGTCTCGCTAGTGAACTACATCGGCTATCTGGCAACGACCGGGGCAGTGTTCGATCAAGGGATGCGGTCCCCATTGCCGGTTAACGGCGTGATCGCGGGCTTCTCTCAAGGATTGCAGATGCTAGCCAAGAATGGCGTTGCACGGTTCTGTATTCCTGCGGCGATGGCCTATGGGTCGCAAGCGTCAGGCCCGATCCCCGCCAACTCCGATCTTGTGTTTCAGGTCGAGCTCCTGGACTTTAAAACGACAGCGCAGGTCGAGAGCATGACTAGGCCGCAAGCGGCAGAAGCGCCTGCACAGAAGGATGCCGTCCCACAGCCATAGTCAGGTCGGCTGCCGCTAGAATTCCGATTCCAAGCCCCTTGACCGAGATGGCTGATAACCCTGCCACTCCTCCGTTGATCCTGCTATCGATTATGGATGCTCAAATCACGGATCAAGCGGCGTGCTGCCGTAGGTGACCGCGCTGTCGATCGTCTCGCTGAGATCGAAGCCGCGGTTGCTGCACTTAAGGACAAGGACCTCCTCGATCTGGCGGATATTTTCTCGGGCGAGACGGTAACGACGTTGAAGGAAATGGCGTCTGCCGAAATGGCGAAACGGAATATCAGCTTGTGACCGCACGTAACCAGACGGAGTCGGCGATCTATCGGGTAAAGCTTACGCCCTTGCCTATGGTTATCGACGCAGACGACCAGCCGGTGCCAAATTCACATGTGGTCGAAATCAATTTCCCTGGCGATGCCATCGAAACGGCACTCGGCAAGGTAAACACTATTGTTGGTCCGGGGTTAGCCAAGATCATAGTCAACGATACGACCTTCCGGGGCGTGGCGCTATGCTAATTGTCGAGGACCGCTATGAAGCGGCTTGATAACAAGGGAGCGTAGCGATGAATTTGGGGAGCCTCCCACAGTGGGCTTCGGCCTTTGCAAACTTAGGTGTGTTTGTAATAGCGCTTACGCTGCTGCGCGGCGCACACGTTCGTGCTCGGAAAGCGGAGTTCAGTCTGGCAACGGCCGACGGCCAGCGGCGCCGTTCCATTACAAACCATTTCCTAGAAATTTTGGATTATGCTGGTGACGCGACAGCCGAAGCGCTGAGCGCGTTTAGCATCGAGCAAGCCGATCATATTTATTACAAACACTATGCGCTTTTCCAAGCGGCGTTATGCGCGTCAGGGGGGCGTATCGAACGACTACAGTCGTTATCGGATCTACCGATGGACATTTACTGTCTCTGCGATAGATTTGGCACGATCATTGTCTCGCCTCGACTAGGCGCCGCGCTTGACGAAACTGCCATCGAAGCCATGAACGACCTTCAACGTCATTTAAACGCTATACGAGAAGACGTCGTACTCACCGGTTGAACGCCAAAAAATCTCAAGGAGAGGGATCTGCAGTGGTATCGTGGAAAGCGCGATATGCTCATCGCTCTCCCGCAATGTCCACATGGCGGAGGCACTCATAAAAAACCCTCGCCGGCATGTTCGCGGAAGCGCTCATGATCGCGCACATACTCTGCCACCATGTCGATCGAGGCATGCCGGCTATGCTCGCGCATCTTGAACAGATTGGCATTTTGTCGCCCCGCCTCCGTCAGGAACCCAGCCCGCAACGAGTGACCGGAGAATAAGGCCTCCGGATAGCCCGCGGATGAGGCAGCGGCTTTCACGACAAGCGCCACACCCTGCGCGCTCATCGGCTGCTCGGTGAGCCGCCCTTGCGGGGTCAGCTTTCGAAACACCGGACCGCTGTCGATCGCGGCTTTCGCAAGCCAAGCACGATAATGCCGTACCGGCTCGAGGCGCCGGCCATCGGGAATGGCGACGCTATGCCCCCTGCCCTCCTGGTCGGTCTTCGACGTCGGCACGCGGACCAGCAGGCCGCGCGTATCGTCCGACACCCGACCGACGGTAATCGCCACCAACTCGGAGCGACGAAAGGCCCCGGCCATCCCGATCGCCAACAAGGCCCTATCACGATACGACCGCAGATCTTCGCCATCGATCGTCCGCAACATATCACGCAACACGTCGCCGTCTGCGGGGCGCTTCTTACCCGACGGATCGTCGCGCTTGTCGCGGCGGATGGCACGCATGGCTTTTTCCAGCCGCGCGCCGTCTGGCTGTTGCGTCGGCGGATCGAACCCCGCCGCGCGGTGCGCAAAGACGATTGCCGATAGCCGTCGACCGATCGTTGAACGCCCTAACGGCTTGACCAAAGCTTCGCGCCCTCCCCGCGCTCGATGCGGCGTCCGTGGTACGAACCCGCGTTCGGCCAGTAGGGTCAGGAAGGCCGCGACGATCGCCGGCGTCGCGGGCAGCGATTGATATCCGCTTTCCTCGCACCAGGCGCAAAAGAGCCGCCAGTCGGATTGGTAGGCGCGCAGCGTCGCTTCCGCCGACGCGCGAGCGACATAGCCATCGACCCGCTCGCGATCATCCGGTGCGAGATCGGGTAGGTATGCGGCGAGCGCGCTGACTTGATCGGCCACGACGAGGTCGCCGGCCGGGCTCATGTCAGTTTCGGCATCATGTGACACGTCGGTTCGCTCGATCATCGAAATAGCTCAGAGGCCAAGTTTTGCGGCACCGGTTGGGTACGCGAATGGCCAATTTCACGCCAGCAGGTTTCTAGCAGGAATGTGGGGTTTATCACTAGAATGATTTACCAGATATATCGCGCTTGCGACCTTATCTTGGTTTTCCCGTTCCCACCTGTTCCCCTATTTCTACGCATCTTGACCGTTATCCGTATTTTCCCTATTTCATCGATATCGGCTTTAAGCCGGTCGTGCTTCAACCACGATCCGCGCGTGCAGGCTGAATCCGCACGCGCGACCGAGCCCCCCGCGTACCGGCAACAGCCTGCATGCGATCGAGATCCCGCCGCGCAAGGCAGTAGCCTGCAACGCATCCAGCACAGGAACACCCGCTCATGGCGACGAGCATGGAAATCGTACCCTCGGGCGAATTGCAAAAGCAGTTCGGCCGTTACTCTGACGAGGCGATGATTCGCCCGGTCGGCGTTAGTCGGAACGGCCGCGTGCGCTTCGTCATGGTCCCCGTCGATGAATATGAGCGCCTGCGCCGTCGTGAACGGATCGCCGGCCGCGTGGAGGATCTTGATGACGAAACCCTCGAAGCCATCCGCGGCGTCGAACCCGGCCGCGGCGCCCAAGACGCCGAAAAAAGGCTCAACGCTGCCGCAGCCGGGTGAAGTCCTCAATTACAGCTACCTGTGGGAATACGAGTACGTTAAAGGCCGCGATGAAGGTATAAAGGACCGGCCCGTCGCGGTCGTTCTGGTGACCCGTCCGAAGGACGGGATCGATCAGGTGCACGTCGTGCCGCTGACCACGAAAGCCCCTGCCCGCGATCAGTTGGCGATCGAAGTGCGCGACGCCGTCCGGCGTGATCTTGGCCTGTCTGGCGAGCGATCGTGGATCGTGATCACCGAGTGGAACCGCTTTGCCTGGCCGGGTTATGACATCCGGCCGATACCCGGTCGCGAGCCAGCGGTCAGCTATGGCTATCTGCCGGCGAGCTTCTTCCGGCGCGTCCGTGACGCGATCGTTGCAGCGGGAATTGGGCGACCTGTGGATCGCGATTGACGGCACACCCTTGTGCCAAGCTTGATGCCCTAGGCGTCAGCGGGGGTTCCGCAGCGTCTGGCAGCGATGGTCAAGCTCACGTCTGACGTCGTCGTCTAGCGCCTCGCGAACGCGCGGCAGGCCGTCGGCGCGGAGCCGCCCCTCGATCGATCGCCAGCCGCGATACAGCCCGCTCTCGGCCATCTCGCGCGCCAGTTGCAGGATATTGGCTCGGGCGTCGCTCACTTGGGGTCCTTTGTGTACCCTGCTCAATGTAGCATGGCGAGGTTGTCACGAGGCAAGGCGGTTTGCACGACCACGAAAATCTTGATCGCGTATGCGTTCGGTTCCCACCGCAGCATCGTCAATGCCTTGCAAGACCTGATACGCAAATCCGCTGCGCGGCCGTAAAGTCCACGGTGGTATCAACATGCGTGACCCGCGGACTGGCGTGCGCAGGTGCTTGACGGATCAGACTTCCCCCGTGACGACAAGGCATGGCGTCCACAACGACCCTTAACGCGAACAACCTGGCCGCGCTCGGCTCCGAACGTCTGGCAGCTCTTCTGCTCGAGATGACCGCCGGTGATGCCGCGGCCAAACGTCGATTGCGACTGGAGCTGGCAAGCCACAGCGGTGGTGACGTCGCGGGTGCAATCCGCAAGCGGCTCGTCTCGATCGCGCGATCGCGCTCATACGTGGATTGGCGAAAGGCGAGAGAACTGGGCCAGGATCTCGAGACGCAGCGTGAGGCGATCGTCACGCATGTCGCGCCCAACAATCCCGGCGAGGCCTTTGACCTGTTGTGGCGGCTGCTGGAGATGGCGCCATCGATCTATGAGCGCTGCGACGACAGCAACGGCCTGATCGGTGGTATCATCGCCACCGCCCGCGACGATCTCGGCGATGTCGCGGATCGCGCTGGCCAGTCCGTAGAGGTGATCGTCGGCCGCGTGTTGTCGGCGGTTTGTGCAAACGACTATGGCCAGTTCGACGGCCTGATCGGCACGACCGCACCGGCGCTGGGGTCTGACGGACTGACCCGGCTCAAGGTCAAGTTCGAGGAAATGGCAGCCGGCATTGCCAAGGCAGCTGCGGGCGAAGGGCGACAGGCGATCGGGCTGAGCATGCGCGGTCCAAGTCATGCAGACGATCGCGAGCGGAGCCATCAGGAGCGTCAGGTTCGCTCGGCACTGATCGAGATCGCCGACGCACTCGGCGACGTCGACGGGTTTGTGAGGCGTCACTCGGAAGAAGAGCGCACCAACCCCATGATTGCGGCGGCCATCGCCGAGCGGATGCTGGCAGCCGGTCGCCTTGATGAAGCACTAGCCGCGCTGAAGCAGGCGGAGGGTACGTATCGCCACGGCGGTTATTGGCCCGGCTGGCAACGGGCTTACATCAACGTGTTCGATGCCCTTGGTCGATCTGATGACGCCCAAGCCGAACGCTGGCAGGCGTTCGAGCGTGGTCTCGATGCCGATTACCTCCGGGCATATCTGAAGCGGCTACCGGATTTCGATGACATCGATGCCGAGGCGCGAGCGATCGACTACGTTTCGGAATATCCCGGCTTCCATCAGGCGCTCGCCTTCATGATCGACTGGCCGGCGCTCGACCGCGCTGCCCGTATGATCATCGCCCGGACCGACGAACTCGACGGCGATCATTACGGCCTCCTGACCCCGGCCGCTGACGCGTTGGAGCAGCGATATCCGCTCGCGGCCACGCTCGTGCTGCGCGCGATGATCGACTTGTCGCTCGATGCCGCCAAGTACAAACGCTATGGTCATGCCGCCCGGCATCTCCGCACCTGCGAACACCTTGCCCGCCGAATCGAGGACTTCGCCGGGCATCCTGATCACGCCGATTATATAGCCGACCTTAAACAGCGTCATGGCCGCAAAAGCGGCTTCTGGGATGCATGAGCATGGGACCGCATTCCGTAAGGTCGACCCAGAAGCAGACGTCCCCGCCCTCTGCCCAGCTTCCCAACTACCGCCGCTCGTTCATCTCCGCGTTACGACTGCTTTTGGCGGCTAACCCTGCGAATTCGAATGTCGCGGTTGGGCGATAGTTTAGGATGCAGGCTGTCCGAGTCCGGGTTTGTGCCCGATGAGCTTTGGACGCCATTTGCAGGAGGTTCAGGCACGGGATGAGCGGCGACGCTACGTCGAACCGTAGGTGCCAATCCAGATTCCTCATTCCACAGAACTAGGATTGTAGCGATGGGTGCGGCGGTAAGGATCAGCAGGAAAAGGCCCATCAGCCATTCGTTGGTCTCTAGCGGCTGCGAGAAGCTACCGCTGGGCTGCATCGACGGGCTAGGTCGCATCGGGCGCCTGCCGGCTTTCCTGGGGTGAAACGGACGGTCCCCAGTCGCTCGGTGGGCAGACGGCCTGATCTGCGAGCGATCGTAGGCGGCGCGTGATTCCTTCTTTCCCAAAACGGAATACGCCTCGTTGATCGCTTTCGCACGAGCAGAAACATCCGCACCATGATTGGCATCGGGGTGATATTGACGGAGCAGCGCTTTCCACGCGGCGTGGATAGTTTCTCGACTTGCCGTCGAGGGCACCCCTAGGACAGAATAATAGTCGGGTGAGAGAGCCATCTAAGCCGTTACTTGCGGCTAAAACGCGAAAAAGGAAAGTCCGCCCGTCGCGTGATCTTAACTTCGTCTTCTCAGAGATCCAAAGGGTGGCTTTAGGGGCCAACAGTCAGATGGAAGCGACATTCAAGCAGCGCCCGCCGCTCCCCCAGACGGTCGCTCATTCATCTTCGTCCCGCTCAGCTCAACGGCCACCAGTCACTGTGCCCTGATCCAAATTCCGGATTCGGACGGGACAAAATCTCAACGGTGTCGACTGGTTTACCAAGGGGCTGACTGCATAGAACTTACGCTTCGAGACCGTGCCGCCGTCCCTGCGGATTCAATACGGGCAAGCCTGTTTAGCCGTCAGGGCACGTCGAGCCCGCTTGGCTATCGGGCGGCCGCTCGCTTCGCCGCACCGCCGCCAGCAGCGATCCACTTGTCGATCTTAGCCTCTAGCACCGGCATCGGCAGCGCTCCGGTATCAAGCACCTGCGCATGAAAATCGCGCGGATCGAACTTCGGGCCAAGCATCGCCCGCGCCTTTGCCTTGGTCCCCGCGATCGTCAGCTGGCCGATCTTGTAGGCGAGCGCCTGTCCCGGAATAGCGATGTAGCGCTCGACCTCAGCAGTCGCATCGGTGCGCGCCATCGGCGAGTTGGCGAGCATGTAGTCGATCGCCTGGTCGCGCGTCCAACCCTTGGCGTGGATCCCGCTGTCGACCACCAGCCGCATCGCGCGCAGCATTTCGTCGTTCAGCCCGCCCATCCGCTCATACGGATCGGTCTCCATGCCGAGCTCCTTCCACAGGCTTTCGGCATAGAGCGCCCAACCCTCGACATAGGCGGTGTTGCCACCGAACCGCATGAACGCGGGCAGCGCGGTGTTTTCCTGCGCAAGGCTGATCTGGAAATGATGCCCCGGTACGCCCTCGTGGAGGAACAGCGTTTCCATTTCCCACGTGTACCGCGAGGGCAGGTCGTAGGTGTTGTAGTAGAACACGCCCGGTCGCGACCCGTCGGGCGTGCCCCCGTTGTACGATCCGGCCGCCTCGGTCTTTTCCTTGAACGCCGGGACCGGGCGGATATCCAGTGTCGTCTTCGGCGTCAGCGAGAATTGCTCGGGGATTAGTTTGGAGATACGCGCCTCGATTGCCCGGTAACCGTCGCGCAACTGGTCCACCGAGCTCGACTGGAATTGCTTGTCGGTGCGTAGGAAGGCGAAGAACGTCGGCAGGTCGCCCTTGAACCCGACCGCCTGTTTCTGCGCTTCCATGCCCTTCAGGATTCGCGCGACCTCGGTTAGGCCGAGCTGATGAACCTGCTCCGCGGTCATTGGCAGCGTCGTGTTTTGCCGGATCAGAAAAGTATAATAGGCGTCGCCGCCGGGCAGGGAGGAAAGACCTACCGTGTCGCGCGCGGCAGGCAGATAGACGTTAACGAGGAAATCGCGCATCTGCCGATGCGCAGGTATGATCACGTCGCGAATCTGCGCGCCATAATCCGCCTTCAGACGCGCCTGGTCCGCTGCGGGGATCGTTGCCGGAAACGTCTTCACTGGGCCGTAGAAGGTCGAGCCCTCGACCCCTTCCGCGATGAGGTTGTCGAACTCCTGGATCATGTTGGTGACGACCAGCTTAGGCTGGACGATCTTGTCCTTCATCCCCTGCCGGAACAGTCCGATCGCGCGGTCGAGGACAACGGCATATTTCGCGTTGCGCTTCAGATTGTTCTCATAGTCGGCGAGCGTCTTGAACGGCGCGGCGCCGTTGCCCGACGCGAAATCAGGATAGAAGGTCTGAAACCCGTTCATATGGTCGATCGGCAGGTCGCGCTGCACCTTCAAGAGCGCGGGCGCAAAACCGGCGAGATCAGTCTCGTTTCGCGTCTTGAAGACGTCATAGGCGATCTGATCTGTCGGGGTCAGCTTGGTACGATCGATTGTGTTCAGGGTCGCGAGGTCATGCTCCACTGCCGCGCGCTCGGCCGCGAGATACGCATCGGTCAGATAGTCGCCAAACCGGTCGGCGTAGCGCAGGTCGCCACGGAAAACCGCCTCGATGGGATGACGCTTCAAGCTCGACTCATCGCTGTTGTAGAACAGCTGCTTCAAACGCGCGTCGTCTGCGCTCTCACCCGGCTGCACGACCGGCGCGGGTACCGCCTGCCCCCTCGCCGCGGCAGTCGCCAGCGTGGTGGACAGTAGAGCCGCTAGCATCAGTTTGACGGACAATATGCGGCTCCTTGGGTTGCGACGGTGCGAGGGTTAGGATGCGGCCATGGTTCCCGCAAGCGAACGAGGGTTAACGCGCGCCTTCAAGTCAAAATGAGCGACTGGAGGTCGGATTATCTCGCTTAACGTCGGGTCGGCAGCGAGGTCATCAAGGCAGGTTCCGCAACGAGAATAGCCGGGGAAGGCTCAGGCCGGCATTTTGGTCCACTATCTCTTCGGACCGCTACTTTGAGAACGTCAACCTGCTCAGATCATAGAGAATTGCGAACAGGACCCACAATCGGTCACTCGACAGCGTTGTGCAGCTTCTCAGGTTCGGTCGTTTGTTCATCGCCGCCCAACAACGTTGGTTGCGCTGCGACGTACGTGCCCACCTACCAATTCGGACCAGCCGGGGGCAAGCGCTTGGTTCCAACAAAGTATCTTCCCAACAACGAGCGTATTGCGAACGCAACGCAATAGCCCATGAGCGTGCCGTCAAGTGGGGGTGACGGTGATGAAATTTGCGTGGACCATTTCTACGGTTGCAATCGCTTCGATCGCGACGGTGTCGCATGCGCAGGAGCGCGTGCAGACGCCTCCGACAGACGAGGAGATCGTGGTCACCGCGCAGCAGCAGCGGCCGCAGGTGACGAGCGAGGGCTCGCTTGGAGCGCTTGGCGACCGTTCCGCGCTCGAGACGCCGTTCAACGTCCGCAACTACACCGCGCAGCTGATTCTCGATCAGCAGGCGGAGACGCTGGGCGAGGTGCTGGAGAACGATCCCTCGGTCCGCATCACGCAGGGGTTCGGCAATCAGTCGGAGCTGTTCGTGATCCGCGGCTTCCCGCTGGCCGGCGACGACGTCGCGCTCGACGGCCTCTACGGGATCACCCCGCGCCAACTGGTCTCTCCCGAACTCTACGATCGGGTCCAGGTGTTGAACGGCTCCAGCGCCTTCCTCTTCGGCGCGGCGCCGGGCGGATCGGGACTGGCCGGGGGCATCAACCTAATCCCGAAGCGCGCCGAGAAGACACTGATGCGCGCGACCGCCAGCTACGCGGGCGACCACCTATTCGGCGGAGCGATCGACCTCGGCACGCGCTTCGGCGCAGGCGACGCCTTCGGCTTCCGGGTCAACGGCGTCTACCGCGACGGGGACACGGCGGTGGACGACGAGCGCCGCAGCGTCCGCGTCGTCGGGGCCGACCTCGACTTCCGCTCCGGGCCGGGACGCTTCTTCCTGGACTTCGGCTACGAGGACCAGCGCGTCTATTCGCCCCGGCCGCAGGTGCGGCTCGCCAACACCGGTCTCGCGATCCCGCGAGTGCCCGGAGCGGATGCCAACTACGCGCAGCCGTGGGCGTTCACCAAGCTGCGCGACGTCTACGTTCTCGCCCGTGCCGAAGTCGACGTGGCCCCCGACTGGACGGTCTATCTCGCCGGCGGCCTGCGCGATGGCCGTGAGGACGGCGACTACGCAACTCCGACCGTCACCAACTCTGCGACCGGTGCCGCCACCCAGGCAAGACTGTTCGTCCCGCGCGAGGACAACAACGAGAGCGGCCAGCTGGGAGTACGCGGCAAGTTCGCGCTCGGCGGTACGACGCACGCGATCAGCGTCGGCGGCACGCTCGTGCTTGCCGAGAACCGCAACGCCTTCGCATCGGGCGGCTATCGTACGGCGACCGGCGGCTTCGCGACGACCACCTCGACAAACATCTACGCGCCCGTCGCAGTGCCGCAGCCGGCCAACCTGCCGGGTACAGGTACCGGCGGCAATCTCTCGGATCCACCGCGCGTCTCCAACACGGAGTTCGGCAGCCTCTTCGCCTCCGACACGGTCGGCCTGTTCGACGATCGGGTGCTGGTCACGGGCGGGGTCCGCCAGCAGAAGCTGACCGTCGAGGGCTTCAACCGCGCCACCTTCGCTCGGGCGACCCGCTACGACCGGTCGGCGACCACCCCCGTGCTCGGCGTGGTGGTGCGGCCGACCGCGACCTTCTCGCTCTACGGCAACCGGATCGAGGGCCTTGTCCAGGGCTCCACCGCACCCATCAATGGCACCATCCTCAACCCCGGTGAGATCTTCGCGCCCTATCGCACGATGCAGTACGAGGTCGGCGCCAAGTGGGAGATCCGGCGTCTGACCGCGACGCTCGCGCTCTACCGGACGACGCAACCGAACGGCTACAGCATCGCCACACCTATACCGACGCGTCCCACCGCCACGACCTTCGTGGTCGATGGTCGCCAGCGCAACCAGGGCATCGAGCTGGGCTTCAACGGCGAGCCGACCGACTGGCTGCGTGTGATCGGGGGTGGCACGATCACCGACGCCACGCTTCGCCGCACCGCAGGTGGCCTGACGGACGGTAACGACGCGATCGGCGTGCCGGATTATCAGGTGAACCTCGGCCTGGAGGTGGTGCCGCCCTTCCTTCGCGGCGCAACGCTGACCGGGCGCGTCGTGCAAACCGGACGTCAGTATCTCGACGCGACCAACCTCCAGCGGGTGGACGACTGGACGCGCTTCGACCTCGGCTTGCGCTACATCCTGGTCGCGAACGAGCACCCGATCACCCTCCGGGTGAGCGCCGAAAACATCGACAACCGCCGCTATTGGACATCGGCGTTCGGCGGCTATCTGCTTCAGGGCCAGCCGCGAACCGTCAAGGCGTCGATCACGGTCGAGTATTGATGCGTACGGCAACGGTCAGGACATGGTGCTGGGTTCACAAGTGGACGAGTCTGGTCTGCACGCTGTTCCTGCTGATGTTGTGCCTGACCGGCCTGCCGCTGATCTTCCATGACGAGATCGATGCGGCGTTCGACGACCGTCCGCCACTTGCGGCGTTGCCGAAGGATGCACCGACGCTTCCGCTCGACGACTTCGTGCGTACCGCCGTGGCCATGTACCCCGGCGAGCGTCCGTTGTTCATGAGCTTCGACGACGACCGCCCGGTCACCAACGTCACCACGGGGAAGTTGGCGCAGCCTGGACGAGGCGCCCTCCACATCACGGCCATCGATCGCCGCACGGCCAAGCCAGTGGGCGCGTTGGACGAGGATGCCGGCATTATGGCGGTGATCCTGCGCCTCCATGTCGACATGTTCGCCGGGTTGCCGGGCAAGCTCTTCCTCGGCTTCATGGGATTGCTCTTCTGTGCGTCGATCGTGTCTGGGATCGTCGTCTACGCGCCTTTCATGCGCAAACTGGCCTTCGGTGAGGTCCGCACGAACCGTAGCCGCCGCGTCCGCTGGCTCGACCTCCACAACCTGCTCGGCATCGCTACGGCGATGTGGGTCGGCGTGGTCGGGCTGACCGGCGTGGTCAACACACTGTCGGATACGCTGACCGCTGTCTGGCGCGTTGACCAGCTCGCCGCGCTGACCAGGCCCTACCAAGGCCAGCCACCGCTGCCGGTCGCCGCTTGGGGCTCGCTCGACCGAGCCATGCGCACCGCGCGCGCCGCGGCGCCTGGCACCGAGCCGCAGTTCGTGGCGTTCCCGGGTACGCGGTTCAGCAGCGAGCATCACTATGCCGTGTGGTTGAAGGGCGCGACTCCGGCGACGCGGCAGCTGCTCACCCCCGCGCTAGTCGATGCCCGCACCGGTGAATTGACCGCCATGCGGTCGATGCCGTGGTATATGCTAGCGCTTCGCCTATCGCAGCCGCTCCACTTCGGCGATTACGGGGCCATGCCCATGAAGGTGCTCTGGGCGATCTTCGACATGATCGCAATCATAGTACTCGGCAGCGGCGTCTACCTGTGGCTTGGCCGACGAAAGGTACCGGCATGAGACGGGTCGGGGGGACGTTCGGCATTCCGATCCTTCTGGCCATCGCGGCGATTGTCGCGTTGATCGTTGGTCTGCTCGGCGACGGTGCTGTGGACGTCGTCGCTTGGCTGGGCCTTGCCGCACCGCTCGTCGCCATAGGTTGGGCACTACGAACCCGACGCCTCGCTGTCCGCTCATGACCCGATGAACACGCCTCAGCTTTCTGACCCACTTGGCGACATTCGTGGTCGTTTGCCGCCCTCTCAATTTCGGTCGTTTGTTCATCCCCACTCGACCCCGGTTGAGCCTGCCTGCCACTGCGGTGGATGCCTGTCGCGCCATCGGGTTTTGGCTTCAACGGGGAGGTTGCCGATCAGGCTGGTTGTCGAGCTCGATAGACTGGTTCTATCAGTGCCAGCATGAGATATGCCTCCATTTACCCGGTTCTTGCCGCGGCGGTCGTAACGGGCAGCCTTGGCGGCTGTCGCGCCCGTCCCGACACACCGGACGTCAACATTCACATCGGGACGATCTCGACAGCAGCGGCAGATGCGCAATGCGCGTCGTCGCTCGGATACGCCAAGCTGCTTTGCCTTGCCGCCGGCCTGACGAGAACGCTTTCGCCCGAACTGAAAGTTAGAATGCTCCTGCCCTACTCGTTCAAGAACGCGAGCAGTTGGAGCAACTTTCCCCCGATGGGATACCGCGATCGCATCGGTCCGATGCTTAGCGAATTTTCCGTGCCGCAACGAGGTTATATCAAGGCCATCCTGCGCGAGGTGTCCGGTGCCCAACCGAACCAAGGCCTGGATGAGCTGGAGCAGATCCTGAACGCTGACGACTATCTGCTGGCAAAAACCAAAGAAGCGGGCTTCAGCTCCGGAAACTTTCACTTCGCGTTTCTGGGAACGCCTTCGGCGAAGGGCATCTGGCAGATCTATTACGGCGGACACCACACTGCGCTGACCAACACTTATATCGACGGCAGGCTCGCCGGTGCTTCCCCCTTGTTCCGCGGGGTCGAGCCGTTCGTGAGGTTCAACCAGAACGGACGCGAAAACGCGCCGATGCTGGATGAACAGGCTGCATTTGCAAGGCTGCTGACGAGCTTGAGCCCCGCTCAGGCGGCCAAGGCGAAGTTGAGCAAGACCTTCACCGATGTGATCGTCGGTCCGCAGCGTGACGATGATTTTCCGACCATACGCGATGGCCTGAAGGGGGTGGACCTGTCCACGGCGCAGAAGGTGCTCCTGCTGGCTGCTATCAATACGTATGTAGGAGACATCGACCAGCCGGACGCCGACGCCATTCTCGCCCGCTATCGTCGGCAACTCGACGACACGTACGTCGCCTTCACCGGCACGGTCAGCGTGAGCGCGGAGAACGACTACGTTCGGATCGACGGCCCATCGGTATGGATCGAATATTCGATGCAGCCCGGTCGATCCATTCCGGGTGTTCACCCGCATTCGGTGTGGCGCGATCGCAAAACCGATTACGGTGGAACGAAACCGACATCGTGACGACGGTGCTGCGGTGGCGCATGCTCTGGCTAGCGTTGGTGACGGGGCTGCTTACGGCAACGGCCGTTGCGCATCCGCTACCCAATTCGCTGGTGACCGTGAGACCGGGCTTCGGGCGCATCACATTCGAAATCCACACCCCCGCTCCCGACCTTGCGATCGCGATGCGAACCGATCGCTCTGTAACAGTTATTAACGCCACGACCGTCGGTCGGTATTATCTGCGTCATGTCGCGCTGGCGGACGGGGTGGGTCGTCCCGTGCCGCTCAAGATCACTGCAGCGAGGCTGATCGACGCGACCGACCCTGACGTCGGCCGCTATAGCGAGTGGCGCGTCTTCATTGCCGCGCCAGCGATGCCCGGCGGCGGCAGCCAGTTTGTGCTGTCCTACGATGCGGTCATCCATCAAATTCCCAACCATGTCGCCTTCGTTCGGATCGAGGCCGGGCCGGGGTGCGCTGCGGGCCCGCGAGATGTCGGTGTTATTAGCTACGATTTCGCCACGCGTTCGATCGAGCCGATATCAATGGATCTTGAAACGGGGAGCATGACATCCGGCTTCACCGCGATAATCGCCACCGGCTTTTTCCATGTGCTGTCGGGGCTGGACCATATCCTGTTCCTGATCGCCCTACTGATGGTCGTCCCGTTCAAACCAGCGCACAACCGCTGGCACTTCGTCGGGATGAACGGCGAAGCGTTGCGCCGTTTCCTGGCGATCAGCGGGGCGTTCACTCTTGGCCATTCGGTATCGCTTGCGGCGGGAACGTTCGGCTTCGATGCCGTCCCGGTGCAGCTGACCGAAGTTTTAGTGGCAGTTTCGATCATCGTCGCGGCGCTCCACGCATTACGCCCAATTTTTCCGAAGCGTGAATGGATGGTGGCAGGGGGTTTTGGTCTGATCCACGGTCTGGCATTTTCGGAGACACTTGCGGCGCTCGACCTTGATGTCGACGCGAAGATCGCTGCGCTTTTCGGGTTCAATATCGGAGTCGAGGCGGCACAGTTGATCGTCATGATCGTTGCGTTGCCGGCGCTGACGATCAGTGGAGCGGAATGGCTGGCTCGTCCGAGGCAGCTCGTATTGCTTACGATTGGCGGGCTTGCGTCGCTATGGATCTTGCAGCGTATCGGTATGATCGCGCTGCCAGGCTGGCTAATTTGGTAGGCCTCGCACGAATTGGCAGATGTCTTGAGCCGAGAAGACCCAGAACCGGACACTCACGAGCCATTTCCGCTTTCCCTACTTCTGCCATTCGTTCAGCTTCCAGCCTGCAGACGGGTCGCCGATTTTCGAACTCAAAGAGGCTTTCTACGCGCGAGCCATGCTGCCCAATGGTCATGCCTCAGTGAGACGAACTCGATCTCTCAGCGGAACGGAAAACGATTAGAACGATTTAGTCCCGGCACGGAGTTCGGCTGGTCGGCACGCTCCACGGAGGCGTGATGAAGCAGCGGGACGATTGGCATCTGACGGAAGCGCTCGATTACGAGCACGGACGAGCGGACCCTTTTGCCGCGGCTGTTCGGGCTACCCGAATGCCTATGGTGATCACGGACCCCGCGCAGACCGATAACCCGATCGTCTTCTGCAACGAAGCCTTTCAAACGCTGTCGGGCTACGACCGAAGTGAAATCATCGGACGTAACTGCCGCTTCCTGCAGGGTCCCGGCACCGACCGAGAGCAGGTGGCTAAAGTGCGTCAGGCAATCGACGCCCAGACCGACATTGCTGTGGACCTTCTAAACTATCGAAAGGATGGATCTGCGTTCTGGAACGCGTTGTACCTGAGCCCTGTACGCAATGACGCCGGCAAAGTTGTATTCTTCTTCGCCTC
>NZ_FOVZ01000005.1 GCF_900115295.1 Sphingomonas sp. OK281
ACTTTGATGGGATCTCGGCGCGGGGTGGAGCAGCCCGGTAGCTCGTCAGGCTCATAACCTGAAGGTCACAGGTTCAAATCCTGTCCCCGCAACCAACTTCCCACATACCCACAACCGCCCAGGACATCCTGTGGCGGATTTTTTATGCCTTTTTTCTGCGACTTGGCGCGTCTCAGGGTCGTCGCGAGCGTGCCAGCGAGTGTCGCTGAATGCCACTACGTCGATTTGCTTTTGGGGGTATTTTCGGGGGTATGATGCCGGCCTCGGCAGGAGATACCCCCATGGCTCTCAAGGACCTCGAAGCTCGCTACGCCACCAAACGCGACAAGGACTACAAACTCGCCGACGGTGAAGGGCTCTACCTTCTCGTTCGGCCCAACGGCTCCAAGCTCTGGCGCTTCAAATACCGTTTCGCCGGCAAAGAGAAGCTGCTGTCGTTCGGGCAGTACCCCGGCGTCGGGCTTGCCGATGCGCGGCTGCGCCGCGCCGAAGCCAAGGTCGCATTGGGGCAGGGGCTGGACCCAGGGGCCAGGGATAAGCCAACCGCCGTCACAACCTTCGAGGAGGCTGCCCGCACGTGGCATGCCAACCGGCTAGCCTCGCTGGACGTGGGCCACGCCTCGCGGCTTCTGACCCGGCTGGAGCGGGACGCCTTTCCTGCCTTCGGCAAGGTTGACCTGCGCAGCGTTACCAGCGCTGATGTGTTGGCGATGGTACGCAGCGTCGAGGCACGCGGTGCGCTCGACGTCAGTCGCCGTCTCAAGCAGCATGTCAGTCAGGTCTATCGCTTCGCAATCCCGCAAGGGTGGGCCGACAGGGATCCGGCCGAGCATCTGAGCGACCTGCTCAAGCCCAAACCTCGGACGCGCCATATGGCCAGAGTGGGCATGGACGAGCTGCCGCAGCTCGTTCGCGCGATTGACCGCTATGATGGTGATGAGACGCCCAAGCGGCGCGCGGTCACCCGCGGGGCGTTGTTGTTCACGCTGCTCACCTGGGCGCGAACGAACGAAACGCGGCTGGCGACGTGGGATGAGTTCGAGGGGCTTGATACGCCCGATCCGATCTGGAGGGTGCCTGCTGCGCGCATGAAGATGGAGCGCGAGCATATCGTACCGCTTGCACCGGCGGTCGTGGCGCTGCTGGCCGACCTGCGGAAGATCAGCGCAGGGACTTATGTCTTTGCCGGCGACAAGCTCGGCAAGCCCATCTCGCAGAACACCATGATCTACGGCTGCTACCGGATGGGCTATCGTGGCCGCCAGACTGTCCACGGGTTTCGTGGAATCGCGTCGACATGGGCCAACGAGACCGAATGCTACCGCCCCGACTGGATCGAGATGGCGCTTGCCCATGTCGAGCGCGACGACGTCCGCGGGGCCTATAACAGCGCGCTGTACCTCACCCCACGTAGGCGGATGCTTCAGGCCTGGACGGTCACCGTCATGGGGATGATCGACGCCGTGTCCGACCAAGACGCAGCTTCAATCCCTGCAACGATCAATCCCGAAAGCGTGGTCGTGGCGTGAACGTATTTGAATGCGGACCGTCCGCATTTCTGGTGGAAATCGGTCCGGCTGCTTTCGGGCGGCGATCATCGTAAACAGCCGTTCAGTCAGGTAGCGCGGCAGGGGGCCGACGAACCATTTTCCGGTGGATTATGGCCGGCCACTTTCGGGTCTGCGTTCGCCGTACACTGCCCATTGTTCATGTTCCCGGCAGGGAGCGTGATCCGAACGCAGTGGTGAATTGTAGCTTGTCCGCCTTTCAACGTTCAGTTGAGGTATCCACGGTGAGGATCGCGTTGGTCCCACCTTCTGACGAGAAATACCTGCTGCGGCGTGGGCATCCGGTTGTGCCTCGTCGAGGATATAGGCGCTCTTTCCGAGTTCGGTCCGGCTGACCCGCTTGAATCCGAATTCATCAAAATCTCCGACCAGTCAAAATCCATGGTCAGGCGTCCGCAGATGCTGCCCAACATAAGGAATCGTCCGCGACGGTCCCGCCGGCCGCGGGAGCGGACTCGTATCCTGCGTCCGGTCGTGGGTTGACTGCGAGCTCGAATAGTCCGGCAACAGACGGCAGCTGCCCTTCCGCAGTCATCCCGGATAAAAATTCGTCACCCTGGTCCGGACTGGACCGACGGTATGACAAATTGCCGGATCGCGGTCCGTTTGCAGCGAAGCTGATCCGATCCTGCAGATATTCGAGTAGCGCATGACCTAGACCGACGGGAACGGCATTGCCGATCTGGCTGCCTGCAGCCATCAGCCCACCGGTAAAGCTGAAGGCGTCAGGAAAAGTCTGAATTCTCGCGGCCTGCCGGAGTGTGATACCGTGATTTTCCACAGGATGAACAAAGCGACCTTTAGACGGGTTGATGCAGGCCGTGGTCATCGTGGGCGCGGGCCTTGCCGGATCAATCCGACCGTAGACGTCGTTGTGCCCGTCATGGTCCCGGTGACAGTCAAGCACGCGCCCCGACTGGTGCCGGCTTCCGCCGTTCGCTGGAGTGCGGGCGAATGCAGCTACCAGATCGGCGCTGTGATTCATGTGCAGATCGTTCAGATCACCTGCAGCAGCAGGCAGGAAGGCGGCGCTGCAGTCCCGCCAGGGTAGGAGACCATCTACCCCGCCCGGACCGTGCGTTGACGGCGGTGGCCAGACAAAATCATCATCTGCGGCATCCGGAAGTACGCCAAGGATAAAAACACGACGGCGGCGCTGCGGAACGCCGTGGTCACGGGCGTCGAGCACCACAGGGGCCAGCATCCGGTATCCGGCCGCCTTTCCCTCGTCGTAGAAACGCGCGAGCGCCCCGCGATGCCGAGGCCAAAGCATCCCCGGCACATTCTCCATCAGGAAAGCGCGTGGCGAGAAGGCTCTTACGAAGTCGAAATAGGTGTGAATGAGATCGTTTCGCTGATCAGCCACCCCTGCATCATTCAGGCGATGACTCGAAAAGCCTTGGCAGGGAGGACCGCCCAGCATTAGGTGAACCGGACCGCGCCTACGGAGCGTTTGCCGTGCGAGAAGAAACGGATCCAGCGTACGGATATCCGCCTCGATCAGTCGCGTCGGCCTCCGGCCCCTGACAAGATTCTGACGATAAGTTGCCGCAGCGTGGCGATCATGTTCG
The DNA here is from genome assembly GCF_900115295.1 of Sphingomonas sp. OK281. Lineage (GTDB taxonomy): Bacteria > Pseudomonadota > Alphaproteobacteria > Sphingomonadales > Sphingomonadaceae > Sphingomonas. The sequence goes on from NZ_FOVZ01000005.1 coordinate 3,140, forward strand.
ATTGCGAGCGACACCTCGAAACCTGCATGTTGGGCGGCTAGTGAAAATCCACCAGCCCCGGCAAACAGGTCCACGCACCTCAGTGCTGGATGATCACACGTTCCAATCGTACTACCCCCTTCAGTCGTCGCGGTCCTGAAATCAGACTCCCGACAATACGGGAGAGCCAACCAGCTTGTCGAGCGTCATGAAGGGTTGCCGGGACCACGACCTCGTTCAACGGAATAGTAACGGGTAGATGCGACGCCTTTTGTAAACCGAGGCTGGTCAAAAGCTTCGGGCTTGACATACCAGACTTGGCTGACCGGCAACGCCGCTGACACAATCGCCGCCGCTGTTGCCTGCATCTTGTTGCCGGTAAGGCCTATTTCGTAGTCGAGACCGCCGTGGACAAACCAGCCCTCATGCTGACGCGCAAGAATCGCGACAAGTTCGGCGAGATTGCTCGCATCCGCAGACTCGATGATCCCGCCCGGCGTATCCTCTAGCGCCACGCGGGCGGCGATGCCGCCAACCCGTGCGCGCGAAGTCTCTGCGGCATCGGTGATGATCTGGACAGCGTCATATTCCCGTGCCGCGGCAAGATGTAGCAGCCGTTCGTGGCGCGGAGACGCAAAAGCCGAAAGTGCGCGCAGTCGCGTCCCATCGGTTTCCGCCACTAGAAGCGGGACCGACTGATATGGCCCGCTCTCGCCGGTGAGCACGTTCCGCAATTCCGTTAGAAGAAGGTGATGGTCCGAGGCGCTATAGGCTTCGAGGACAACACGAAGCTCTTCCTCCAGGGGGTAGTACTCCTTGGCACCCGTGTAGGCGACGATCAGCTCATCCGGTGCCCATAGGCCCGCGCGGACTGCGCCAAACAAGGCCGGCTTTGCCAGACCGGTTACATCCACCAGCGTGCGTCCGCGCGGTACGGGACCAGCGCCCTGCACAAAATCCGCGTAGGTCACTTCCTCGAGGACAATACCACGGTCGCTGATCATCGTTCGCATCTCGTCACCATGACCCGGATTGTCATAGGCAATGGCGATGATGCGCGACGGCCGGGTCATCTCGAGGGTTCGACGGAGTGACTCCGGCGTCCTGTCCTCGAATCCCAGACCTGTTACCATATCGTCCACCGTGATACCGGCGAGCTCGGCCGCGCCGATCTCCCTGACGGATGGCGCCAGCGGAACGATCGTGCACAGCGCGGTTCCGGGGCGCGCTGCTGGGGGCTCCTGAAGGCCGTCTAGCAAATCCATCTGAGTGGGAATGGCGGCAACCGCCCTCGGCGCTGTCTCGAACGGCCTCGGATCCTCATCTGCATTCGGCTGTTCGCCGTCGACCTCTGGCCCGGCGGTAGATAGGTTGCGCAGCAGCACCTCCTTTCCAGCCTGCGGCTCTCCGAGCCATCGCTCAAGATCCTCGCCAGAGAGCTCGAACCTGTCCCGGTCTGAAAGTCCGATGAAGTTGGCAAGACCATAGAGCTTACGGAATGTCAGCTTGAACTGCTGCACCGGGTCGGAATCGTGCGTCTTAGTGCGGGCGGTACCGCCCGTGAAAACAAACACACCGGCGTCGACCAGTTCGCGCAGGCGGCTCATCTGTTCCTGCACCTTGCCGCCGGTCACACGGACATACAGTGAGGTGTACTGGCGGATTCGGCCGGTCGGTTTCCCCCTGCCAGATTCCATCAGCAGCTGGTGCGAAGCCTCGGCAAACTGCAGCGCGACCAGTTTGAGATCACTTCCTCGACGGTCGAGGCTGTAGAGATGGCGGGCGCAGAAGTCCTGAAAAACCTCATGCTGTCGCTCCGGCTGAACCGGGAGCGTGTTCCTGCTCCCGGTGAGGATTTCTTGGTAGATCTGGATCACGGCGCCAATGTCCCCGACACATACGCCGGCTAGGGCACGAAGGCCGTGGTAAAGGCGTTTGCGCTCGCGCGACCGGGTCTGCGTCTCGGCGATTGTCCGGGCGATGGATTCGAGGTCAGTGTCTCCGAGCACATCCGCCGAACTCTGCCCTGGATGACCCGGGAAGAGCTGCGCCCGGGCGTCGAGGATCCGGGTCACAAACATTTTACCGCTGCGGTCCTTGAGCCTCGTCTGCACCTCCGCGCCAAGATCGAATGTTGTGAAGTCGCGGCCTGCAGCGGCCGGATGGACCTGCCCCGGCGATTTGAGGCTCAGAAAGATCGTCTGTGCCTCTGACGTGAGCTTGAAGGCACAGTGCGCATGCTGGAAAAGCAGCGCGGACAGCAGGTCCTCGATGCGATCGGGATCCAGATAGCGGGTTGATACGTCGTCCAGAAGAAACAGGATCTGCGAGTTATTCCAGATCGGAGTTGCCCGCCGGATCGCCTCTGCGAGTAGCGGAAACGCTGTGTTCGGATTTGTCGCGAGCCTCAGCCCGGAGTCACTCCGGCTGACTTTGATGAGCAGGTCGCTCAGGCACCGTTCGAGCTGCTCAACTGTTGCCGGCTGCGACAGCGAGGGCCTTGGCGCAAGGGACTCCGAGACGGCGTGGAGGAGGCTCGCTCCCGCATCCAGTGCCAGTGCGTCGCTCTCAAGATCCCGGAGATGTGCCATGGCGCGGGCAGCTTGCGCCGCGTAGGCCACCAGTAGCCTTGCAAAGAGCTCCTCTGTCGACGGCCTGTCGGCCCTTGGGTCGACCGGTATCAGTCGCTGCGCGGACACGAAGAGGCCGACGTAGCCATCCTCCGTCACCCGGGTCAACGCGTCGACATCCTCCTCCTTAGGAAGAACGGCAGCGCGCGCATGGAATTGCAGCGAGTGCAGTAGCATCGTCTTGCCGCATCCCCTCATCCCCGTCATCACAAGCGGGCCGGGAGAGCTGACCTTCTTCAGCCATGCTCCGTCGGGATCGACAATCAGCTGCGGAACATACCAAGCGTTGAGGGTCTGAGCATTATACGATTCCGCAAAGGTTCGCAGGATCGTCTGGTTGCGCCATGGACGCCACGCCTCCGCGGTGCGATGATATTGCTCCCGGATCTCCGCGATGACATCGGCAGCCGACGGTGTGCGCTGGTGGACCGTGGCGGCCGCCAGCCCTTGGGCGATTCCGTGAAGCTTGAGGCCGATCCGTTTGTCGAGATCGGGCGCTGCGTCCCCGCGGGCCAGCAGACGGTCAGCCATCGCGTTGATGTGCCGGCCAATCCAGTGCAGGTCGCCGGTATATCCGTCGCCGGAGCGCCGGTCGCCGGCGGCCGATCCCAGATCGATTGCAACAGCTCTGATTGCTGGCTCTATCGCGTCGGCGCGGCGCCGGCCGGGAGGCAGCGATTCGACAATGATGTTTGATGCGTGAAGGTCGTTATGATTGACTAGCTTGTTCTCAAATTCTTCCTTCATACGGAAAAGATCACAGGCAATCTGCGCTGCCTCCGCCGCCGTCAGCGGCCTGGCCCCCGAGAGATACTTGCTGAGCGTATCTCCATCGGCAAACTGCAGCACCGCGACATGGCACGGCAGGGACAGGCCGGCGAAGTCGATAACGGCGTCGAAAATGTCATCGACGGCGACAACATGGTCTGCGCCGTCAGCTACTGCGGCGTGGCGTTCAGCCTCGGCAGAAAAGTCCTTCCCGAACTTCGTGTACATCGCGGCAGGTGAGACCTTGAGCACCCTGAGCGCCCGGTTGAGTCCGGTTCTCGGTTTCGCGATGAATGTCGCTGCGTAAAAGCCCCGGCCAAGAGACTGCACTACATCGAAATTCCCAATTTCGGTCGGCGAGGAAACCAGTGGAAAATCATATTGCCTGCCGCAGTCCGGACAGGCGGCATCGATGCGTTTAATGTCCTGGTTGTAGTCGGGACAGGTGAAGCAGCAGAATTTCCCAATCTCAGACACCAATCACCTCCACCACGGCAGTATTCGCGAGCTCGCCGACTGATCCTATCTGGCGGACGCTGATTGCATCTTCAACGTCGCGGATCAGTTTGTCCCTCAAGGCATCCTCGCAGCGGACAGTAATGAGCGGCTGGCCCTGATCCACCTTAGAACCGGGGCGGGCGGCCAAAATCAGGCCAGCGGAGTCGTCAAAGGCTCCTGCAGTGTCGGGTCGACGGGCGGCCATGATTGCCTGCCGCAGCGCCCCAGGGTTGTACTCCACTATTCCCCCGGCGCTAGCCGTTACGGTCGAGCGATGCCCGGACAACACAGTTCTAGCCCGGCGCTTGAGGAAATTCACGTCGCCGCCCTGTGCTGAGATGTTGTCGATGATCGTTTGGACCACCGCCAAGCGGGATGCGCGCGTTCTACCCACAAGCATTTCGCACCAGCGTTCGCAGTCGTTCACGTGTTGGCTCAGCCAGTTGCATTCCGCACCATCGAGCAGCAGCGAGAGCGCTAAGAGCGCCTCGCCGCGGCCGAGGTATGGTTGCTGGAGGTGCTGGCCATCTGTCACGAAGCACACGCCGCGCAAACCGAGCAGGCCTGCCACGCGACAGTATCGTTCCGCATTTTCCACAGCCGCACGGTGATCGGTGCCAAAGTTGCCGTGGGGGCCGACGCGTACCTCAAGTCCGGCATTGATTGTGCCGGTCGCGAGCTTTTTCGACAGCAGGCTGGCGATGGCCAGTGACGGGATATGCTGGGCGCCATTTTGTTGCCGGTAGGCGAACATTGCCGCATCCATTGGAGCGAATCTGGTGCCGGCCAAGAGGTGAACGTAGCCGCACCGATCAAGCACCTTCTCCGCAGCTCGCTCGTCAAGGTCGCACCGGTAGCCCTCGATCTGCATGAGGACATCGATTCCGCCAGCCGGCCGGCCGGGCACGCCAAGTTTGGCCACCGACGAACCCGTTGCGACCAGTGCTGCTGGCCCCCAGATTGTCGAGATCGAGCCCGGTCCGCCGGTAGAAGCCAGATCCGCGCTCCGGTCACGTGATTCAAGTCGGGCACCCGATTCCGCGAGCGTTTGCGCCAGTCGGGTAACCCCGTCGTCCGTCAGCGTTCCCGTCCGGGCATGGTGGATCCAGCTATCAAACGACGATGAACTGAACCTGTCCTCGCTCGACACCATACCGCATTGCTCCGCTGGACCATGTCAGAACCGCACGTTAGCGTTCGCCCTCAATCAGCGAAGCGGAATCGATGCGGCTTGACGATCTCTATAAAATGACTGCGTTCATCTATCAGGACGCAAACCTGACGCGAAGCAAGGAGGCGACCTTCCTTCACTTTGTTGAGGTCTGCGGGATGCTGACACAGCTCGATCGCAAGAAAAAGCGGGTGAAGGTCGATCCGGCTTCGGCGATCTGCAAGGCGCTCGGCTGGTACTTTCCCCTCCTGGCCAAGATGGGGGTAGGAAGCGTTGAGGAACTGCTGTTCCTGAAATACCCCGATGCGTGCCCGTACTGCCGTCAGAAGCCGCACAATGATGGCCAGTGCAAGCTCGTGAAGGGGGCGGAAAAGACCGTGTCCCACGCCGAGGTGTTGGAGCTTGTGGAGCGCAACAGGAGCCGGATGCCGGCATCGCTCGACGAATGGCGATTGATGTTTGCCTCCATCTATCCCCGTTCGCTCAATGCGCAGCCCGGATTCAGTTCAGTGGCACTGTTCGAGGAACTCGGTGAGCTGGCGGAAGCGATCCGAGTGTTCGATCGCTATCCTCATTATTTCTACGGAGAGGCCGCGGACGTCTTCTCCTACATCATGGGGGTCGCAAACGAGTATGTGCTGACTCTTGAGGACGAGGAGACGTTTGATCTCGATGCCGAGTTCCTGTCCCGCTATCCCGGCCTTTGTATCAACTGTGGTTCGCGAACCTGCATGTGCCCGTCAGTTCCGGCGGCCACCGTCGGGCGCATGGCAAAGGAAATGCGGATTGGTACGAATGACCGCCGCATAATCGACTATGACGCCTTCTCGTCCGATGGCGAGGCCGTTGCCAAACGTGTCTTCGACGGAGCCGGGTTCGACGCGAGGATCGCCCGCAGGTTGCCATTTGATCGCGGCGACCTCAATGTCGCGCTGACCCAGCTGTCTTTTCGTCTGGCAAATGCGCTCGATGGTACCAACAGCGAGCTTGCTGGTCAGCTGCGTGGGCAGGCCACGGGGATTGGACGGGCCGAACGCGGCACCGCGTCCCGCGAGGATGGTGCCATGCAGGTCATGGCACTGTTGCAGCAGGCCTGGGGCGCGCTCGACACCGGCGTGAAACAGCAAATCCGTAACGAGGGGGGAACTTCGGGCGATATTTCGCACCTGCTCGAGAAGCGAATCCTTGTCGTTACCGCAAATCCGGAACGGGAGTCGAAACCGGCCCTCAGGATTGACCGCGAGATCCGGGCTATCCGCGAGGCATTCAAGCAGTCGCCCGGAAGCGTCCACATTGAGCCGTTAATGGCAGCGACTATTGATGATTTTCGTCGAGCATTGTCCAGCCAGCGTTTCGATATTGTCCACTTCGCAGGTCATGCCGACCTTGAGGGGATATCCTTGCTCGACGAGGTCGGGAACGAAGTTGTTATGACCTACCACTCACTCGGCGAGCTTATCGGGCGGCAGAAGACGATTCAGTGTGTCCTGCTGAATGCCTGCCACACGATGGAAGGCATTTCGGACCCGTTCGCACCAGTCATTGTCGGCATGATGGACGAGACTGACGACGACGAGGCGATCGCGTTTGCCACCGGCTTTTATGATGCGGTGGCGGCGGGCAGGTCGGCTGATGAGGCCTATGATGAAGGAATACTTAGTGTCCGGACGAAGGATCTTAATCCCCATCTCATTTCCCGCCTGCGCCGGAAGTAGCAAGACGCGTCGCGAGAAGGTTTTTGCTGCCTGAAGGCAGCAGAAACCTTAAGCCACGGGCCGCACAGCGGGCTGCTACTGATCGTTCGCTACGCGCCCGGGCCGTAGGACCCGGTCACCGCTCGTCGCGATCGATACACCAGACCCGAAGGATGGCTGGCCGAACCCGGAACCGGCTTTTACTGCGTGGAGGTGCAACCGTCCGCATCACGATACAGCCATGTCGGCTGTGGCCAACGTGGAATCTGCAAGCCACCATTCCGCAATTGCCCCGACTTCCTTCCTCTTCGACTCCGTTCGGGCATATGCTGGATGTCGGCTTCTAACGAGAGCGCCGCCGTTCGACCTGTTACTCGGAAAGATAGGCAGAAATGTCCGAATCCTAGCCGGCTCGTGCGGCCGATAACGTCGCTCACTTGAGATGAACCAATGAACGAGATTGGGGAGGTGAAAGCAGGCCGCGATCGGCCGAGATTTGGTCGAGGCGCCACCACGCATAGCGTACATGATGACGGAAAGGCCACCTCGCAGGCGTTCGTGCTTATTTTGGGCATTGGTTGCTGAAGCTAATCCCGCAAACTACCGTTTGCTCTGACGCTCGTTCATGCGAGGCAGTGACGATTGTCACTTGTTCAGGTTTGAGCGTAATACGCACGGCCGGCTAAGGCACTCAAACGCAGGCGATGAAGTTGGAGGATAAATTTGACCGAAGCTAGTGCTCGGCGCTCAGCGCCCGGATGATGTTCCTCGTCAAGCCTGAGATGCTTCTGCCGGAAGGCGAATCCGTTTCGATACTCGTCGGTCCGAACGGCTCCGGAAAAAGCTCGTATCTTCGCGACATAGCGACAATGCACCGTTACGATCGGAGCGTTACGGTAGTCTGCAACACGCCGCACGACCGCTTTGAAGGAGTGAAGCGGGTTAAGCGGATGTCCCTCGGTCGGCTGAACGGTTCACCGAAAGCGGTTGTCAAGGACGCGATCGCCCAGTCGCTAGACGCCGACAACTCGCAGTTCCACTTCATCAGCGCCATCCTGGAGCAGTGCGGGTACACACCTCGCTTCGGCTTCCGTCTTAAGCCCGCGAAGCGGTACGGGAGGCCGGTGGACGAGGTGCTTCTCGACGCAAGCTTCGGATCTCCCAATCGCGGGCTTCGCCGAGCCGATCCCGACGACATGGAGAAGGCCGTCCACTTCCTGACGCGGTTCGATCCTTCAGAGACGCTTTGGATCGACACGACTGGCTCGCTTTACGAGTTTAGCCGGGCGCGGGAGTTCGCCGCGGTTCTTCGTTGCGAGCGCGCGCTTCGCTCGGAAAGAATGCTCACCGGGATCGAGGTCTACCTAGAGCGGTATGACGATGGCGAGCAGATCGAACTCCAGCACGCGAGCTCTGGGCAGCTCTCGCTCATCTCGACGCTCCTCTTCATCATCGCGTCCGCGGGCAAAAATCCGGTGATCGTCATTGATGAGCCCGAGAACAGTCTGCATCCAAGTTGGCAGCGCGACTATGTCGGAAAGCTGATGGATGCGCTAACCTACCGCAACGCCACGGTCTTAATCGCAACACATGCGCCCATGGTCGTCACCGGCGCGCTGGCAAGCAATCAGAAGCTGGTCAACGTCTATGAGGTCCTGAAGGGTCTGCCGAGACTGTTGGACATCGATCCGGAGGGTAGCCCAGCAAGCGGGATCGAGGAGGTGCTTTGGCGCGCCTTCGACATCGTGACGCCGGCCAACCACTTCGTCAGCGAAAGTATCGTCGCCGCGATGACGGAATTCGAGGAGGGCAGAAGTTCGAAATCGGACTTTCTGGCGCTCGTCGACGACCTGGATGCGCAGAGCTTCGACGATCGCCAGAAGCGGTTCTTCGGCGCCGTGAGGGATCTCGCTGATAAGGTCGAGGCAGCTCACGACGAAGCGGACGCGAGCGATGCCTGATCCTTACGAGCCCGGGCTCAACACCTTCGAGTTCACGCAACAGGAGCAGGCTGTCATCGAGCAAGCCATGGCAACGGCCAAGCCTTGGGATTGGAAGCCCAAGGGCGAGCTGGGCGAGGCGTTCAAGGCGATAAAGAACAGGATTCGTGAGTTCCACTTGGTTCGTCATAATCACCGGTGCTGCTACTGCCGGCGGGATCTGAAGGGCGGCGGTCACTTCATGATCGATCGGGAGCACGTGCTGCCGAAGTCGATCGAGGCGTTCAAGCTGCTCGCCTTCACAAAGTGGAACCTCGGCGCGTCGTGCAAGCGGTGCAATATGGAGTACAAGGGTAGTAAGATCGATTTTGTCGTGACAACAGACGACGCGGACGTGCTACAGGACGGTGCCAACTACCGTTTCATTCATCCTAACTTCGATCGCTACAAGGATCACATCTCCCGGGTGGCATCGGAGGATGACGACATCGTCGTTGTGCGGTTCACGAAGAAGGAAGGCAGCGAGAAGGGCGCCTTCACCTACGACTACTTCAATCTCGCCGGGCTCGAACGGGAAATCCTTGACGAGGCGCAGGGCGCACCGATCGTCAAGGAACCGAGCGAAGCCGGCTACAAGGTCAGGCAGCTCGCCGACAGCCTTAGCCAGTAACATTGTGTTGATGGCTGCCGAACATGAATGAGCGGCCGGTTTAAGGAAGTCGTGAAGGCAGCCCGAACGTCGCATTCTGGGTCGTCGCTGGTGCGGCGGGTGTCGACCAACAAAAGCCGTTCGTGAAGCGAGTTGCGAATGGCAGCTTCGGACGGAACCCGTCATTCGACGAGGCCAAAACGATCGGCGGTCGCCTGTCCTTGCAACCGAGCGCGTCCGGTAACCGGTCTTGAACACCATCGTTCCTGAGGTCACTCGGCACCAGCATCAAGCCGACTGGCGAGGGGCCATTGCCAACGGGCAGCTCTCGGGCACCTCTGTGCGGATAGCTGACGTACATGAGCCTTTCCTGCACGTTGTTTTTCGAACCGGTTGATGAACGTTGGCCCGCAGCAAGGACCGGCTCTGGCCGGCCCGTATGCCGATGTTCGGAAAACGGCCGTTTTCTGTACAGCCGCCTGCTGCTTGGTTTATCGTCGAATGGGGGATTCCCTGAGCCGCTCCGCCCTTGCCTATACAGTATTACTGTATATGTTGAGTTCCGGAATACGGAGGCATTATGTCGGCACCGGATATGAAAGCGGTGGTTCAACGCTTTAACGAGCAGGTCATCGCTGGCGGCGATCGAGCCGCCTTTGATACGTTAATGGCGCCGGGCTTCGTGAACCGTTCGGCGCCGCCTGGCGCTCCCACCGGTCCCGAAGCCATGTGGAACACCTTCGAGAACGTTCTGCGCCCGGCGCTGGCCGGGCTGACAGTCACGATCCACGATCAGGTCGGCGAGGGCGAAAAGGTGACTACGCGCAAAACCATCTCGGGAACCCATGTCGGTGCGCTTCTCGGCGTCGCAGCGACGGGCAAGCCGGTCAGCATCGAGGTGATCGATATCGTACGGGTGGAAGATGGCCGCTACGCGGAACACTGGGGTATCAACAACCTTGCAACGGTCCTGGCCGGCTTGAAGTAGGCTTGAGCTTGGCGGGAGAGCACTCGTGACGGCCGAAGCAGCAAGCCTATTGGCGCGCGATCTCCGACGCAGCATCGGTTCCTTTGTGCGGGCAATCCGGCAAGATGCGGGTACGACGAGGTCCGCGCAGTCGGAAGCGCTTGACCTCCTTGATCGCTTGGGCTCGATGAACGTTGCAACGTTGGCCGAGAAGCGCGGCGTCACGCACCAGACGATGCGCTTGGTCGTGGCACAACTGGATGTAGCCGCTCTGGTGCGGCAGGATGCCGACCCTGCCGATCGCCGTAGCCGCTTGGTGTCGATCTCTCCCGCCGGGCTAGATGCACTCGCGAGTGAACGGGATAAGCGTGCATCCCGGATCGAAGATGCGATCCGGACGGAGTTGTCGTCTACTGAGCAGAGCCTCCTCCGGGCCGCAATTCCGCTGATTGATCGGCTGGCTCTTGCTGCCTGATCATTCACGGGCAGTTTCTGGCGATGCTGCGACGGCTATGCCACCAGCGCTGAACCGTTCAACAAACGGTCGTTTCACGCACAGCCCGGCAATAGAGGACGAAAATGGACGCCAGCATGGAAGCCCGCCTTCACCCTAACGTGCAAGCGCGCGAGATTGAAGGCATTTCCAGCGAGACGATTCTAGGGCCTGAGAGACGCAAGAAAGGCAATGCATGATTGAGCAGTTCGAGTTATCTTTTGATCGTCACGCGGCACAAGACCTTCATCGACGTCTCGACGCTGTACGGTGGAATGACGCCGTAACAGAAGATTGGAGCCAAGGAACTCAAAGCAGCTTTCTCACAGGGCTGGTCGATTATTGGCGAAACGACTATATTTGGCAGGAACGCTGTAATTCGCTCGGCCGGCTTCCCCATCGTCGCGCAATGATTGATGGGTATGGCATACACTTCCTGCATTTCCGCAGCGAGAGCCACACGCCCATGCCGATGCTCCTGATGAACGGCTGGCCCTCGAGCTTTGTCGAATATCAGCGTCTTGTCCCCCTGCTCCTCAGCGGTAGCCCCTCGTTCGACATCGTAATCCCAACTCACCCCGGCTTCGGCTACTCGGACAAGCCTGTCCGGCCCTATCAGATTGAACCTGCCGACCTCTATCCAAAGCTGATGACCGCGCTTGGGTATGACCGCTTTATCGCGGCGGGTACGGATATCGGATCCGGCGTGGCAACGCGGATCGCGCTCTCCTATCCTGATCGCGTCCTTGCTTTGCACGTGTCTGCGGTCGCGCCAAAGCCCCATCGGGCAAGTGATAGACCGGCAACTGACGCCGAGGCGACGTATGTCCGTCGCGCTGCGGCCTGGGGCAAGGACGAGGGCGGCTATCAGGCGATCCAAAGCTCGAAGCCGCAGACGCTCGCGTTCGGCCTTGCAGACTCTCCGATAGGCATGGCGAGCTGGATTGTAGAGAAATTCCACGGCTGGACCGACTGTGGCGGAGATCTGCTCTCCGTGTGGCCTATGGAGACGCTCATCGACAACTTGATGATTTATTGGATGACCAACACCATCGGATCGTCAATCCGATACTATTATGAGGGATCGCGGCTTCGTCCTCCGCTTTTAGCCGATGACTATGTACGCGTACCGACGTCGGTGACGATGTGGCCGTACGATCTCGCTCTTGCACCGCGCGAACTTGCCGAGCGGCTTTACAACGTGCAGCGCTACACCGTCATGTGCAAGGGAGGGCATTTTCCGGCTTGGGAAGCTCCCGATCTATACGCGAACGATCTACGACAAACGGCCAGTAGCGTCGCCGTACGGTGACTGCGATCAAATCATCGCGTCAATTACTTATCACGTTTTGAATATAGCCCACTCCGTCGATCTCGAGCCGGATAGTGTCGCCACGCTGCAACCAGTGCCCATTCTCTAATCCAGACCCGTTGGGCCAAGTTCCAGTTGCGTAGAATTCGCCAGGATAAAGTGTTTCCGATTGCGAGATATGGGCGATGGCCTGTCCGAGAGTGAATTGCATTCCGTCCGAGGAGCATTGCGCCACGACTTGTTCATTGATGATGACGCGGCCTTCCAACCGGTCTATATTTTGGAGGATTTCATCGGCGGATACCACGATGGATGATACTGCGCTGCAAAAGCTTTTAGATTTCTGCGGACCGAAGCCGCTTTGCATCTCTGGACGCTGCACGTCGCGAGCAGTGAAATCGTTGAAGACTACAAAGCCACCGATGGCTGCCAGCCCCGCCTCCGGAGTTGCGTCGCGCAGAGGTCGTTTGAGAAAGAAGCCTAGCTCTAGCTCGTAGTCCAATGCATCTGTGTAAGTGGGCCACACGATCGACGCACCGTTGCCGACGAAGGCCAGATGATTACCCATGTAGTAGATTGGCTCTTTGAACCACAACGGTGGAGGACGAAGCGGCGGGAAGGTCTTTCCGGTCGCAGCCTCGAAATATCGTGCGATCCGGGCGACACCGGGCCGATATCGCTTTATATAACCACGACCGGCTTGAACGAAGTGCCGTTCGAACAACATGAAGTCGCGATATGATTTAGGCTGAAGCGCGAGAGGCTCACCTTCCCAAGCCGGTGTGTCAGGCGAGTTGTTCTCCAGCATTTCTATTAACTCGGATTCCTCGATCCGGTGGCTCTCTTCAACAGGCACCCATGCGCCGTGTACTTCGACACAGAGAGCTCTCGGCTGCCTGGTGTTAGCCCATTTCAGCTTCATATCTTTCGCGCTCCACCCATAGCGACCGAAGAAGGTACCCCTGAAAAAGTTTGTAGCGAAAGGGGCGCAATGACTGCGACGTGTGCCCGACGATATCTCAGTAGTCGCGCACTCGAATTATGAGCCCGTGTGAACCGTGCCAGCCCCATCACTCGCGAAGGCGAGAAGAAGCGCGCTGAGCCGAGCCGGCTGTTCCTGCTGGATCCAGTGACCTGCGCCATCGACGAACTGAATACCGGCCATTTTCGTAGTCGCTTTTGTTTGCATCAGATCGAGCGCGCCCGGTGACACGTAGGGGCCCCAGTCGCTCTTGCCGCCAACAAAGAGCAATGGGACATCGATCGTCTTACCCGAAAAAAGGCGCAGCTCGGCATTCAGGTTAGGATCGGTATAGACACGGTAAGTTTGCAAACCGCCTTGGAAACCGGTTCGCCCATACTCCTCCGCATAGACGCCAAGTTCAGGCTCGGTGAGCCATTGGCAGGCCGCTATCGCAGGGGCAGATGGCTGGAACGGATCAACGTTCTCAGGCATCGTCTTGCCGCTTTGCATAACATAATAACTGGGCAGCTGGGCGAAATCTTCGGCGCTCGGCAGTTTTAAGGGATGCGGTTTGTTGCCGGACCAATCGGCGCTTTTTACATAAAAAAACGTTCGAAGAAATGTCTGCAACCCATGCGGGGAATGTAACAGATCGTAGTTCGCTTCGCGCGTGCTCAGATACTGTTGGTAGATCGCTCGTGGTGGATCGAGTTCAGCAAGCGCTGCAGACAGCTTCTGCTGACTGGTGCTGAATTGTATTGGGGGCGCGCTGTTATCCGCTGTATCAAAAGGAAATTCAGGCGGGCCGGGGAACGGCGCGCTCATCAAGACGACGGAGGGGAACACGTCTGGCCGGGTTAGCGCACAATACGCCGCAACGGGCGAGCCGAAGTCATGCCCAACTAGAATGGCCGTTCGCTTATACCCCAACGCGAAAACAAGTCCAAGGGCATCCCGGGTCACATTTAAAAGGCTAAAGGGCCCTAGCGGTGCGTCGTAATCATTTACCCAACCGGTGGTTCGGCCAAAGCCCCGCTGATCGGGTGCCACGACATGATAGCCGGCCTCGGCTAGAAGGGGCATCAGGTGTCGCCAGCCATAGGCCAAGTCAGGAAAGCCGTGCAGCAATAACGCGAGTTGTCTGCCAGAGCCCTCGAACCCGGCCTCAAGGATATGCATATCAAGGCCGTTGACGCCACGAATCATACGCGAGCGAATGCCTGCGGGGAGCGTTCCGTTGCCGTATGGTAATGCGGTCACGTCAGGTCCTTCCTTGAATGTTGCCTGTGCCAGCACTTTGCTGGCCAGAGATCGTGAGCACCGTGGCGAGACGATAAGCCTAAACGGTATGTCGAGGAGCGTCTGTTGACTCCTGAGACGTACCTTGAGGCATTTTGATCAGGGCGACCTTGCGTCGCTTCGTCCAGAAGAAGATCGCCGTTACGAGCAGCACAATCGGCAAGCCCGCGCCAGACTCATCCACGAAGTAAGCCGTGATGTGACCGCGTGGTGCTGTAAGCGGCGCGAAATAGCCTTGGTTGAAAAGGTTGATGCTGGCATGCGCGATCGCCCCGGTCCAAAGACTTCCTGACTTCAGGCGGATCCATGCCATGATTACGGACAGGCTCAGAACCTCGATTACGAAGCAAGGTGTAGAGAACCACCAAGGTGTAGCGCTGTCGTAGTTCGAGAAAAAAATGATTGGAAAGTGCCATACGGCCCAGATGGCACCGGTTAGCAACGCGCCTTGCGTGAAGCCAAGCCGACGGCACAGGACTGGTGCCAGAAAACCGCGCCAACCAAGTTCTTCGCCCAATGCAGAGGCGATCCCCCTGATTTCTCCCGTTGTGGCGAGAAGTAGAAACCAGCCCGACACAACGGTCCACTGACCAGCATTTGGCCAAGCAAGAGAGGTCCTAATGGATGATACGCCCACCGGGTTTGGAAAGCTGCCTAGGCCGAGAACGCATATCAGCCCGTAGACCACGACGCATACGGCCAACGGCCACGTATACGACAGCAACTGCCATCGCTTCTCTCCCCACTTCCAGCCTAGTCCCGCGACAGATCGTTGGCGCAACCAGCAGGTAAAAAGTGCTGCTGCACCTGGCCCCCACATGATGCCGACAGAATAGGCGCCACGACCGCCAGCGCTATCGCCCGTTGCGATCGCCAGAGCCCAAAACGGGGTCGTTAAGACACACGTCAGAATCAGAAATAGGGCTATGCTGCGATTATCGCCTGGCAAACTGAACTGCTTCATTGCTGGCCACATGCCTCCATTATTAAGTCTGCAATCTCGCGGGGATGCGAAATCAGAGACAGATGGCCCGCCTTTATCTCTATCGTCCTCGCGCGCATCCGCTTCGCCATGTATCGCTCAAGATCGGGATCTATTGTTCGATCCTCGGTCGATACTGCGTAGAAGCTGGGCTTCGAACGCCAGGCAGCCTGCGTTGTTCGGCCTGTCAAAAGCGCTTTATGAAAGGGCTGCTGAACGGCGTAGAGCGCTCGAGCTCTGGTCGTTGGCAAATCGCTGGCGAAATCGCGCAGGAATGCGTCTTCGGACAGCCGCCCTTCATCGCCATCGAACACGATTCCGGCCGAGGCGGGCGGCGCAGGAAATCTTTTGGCGAGAGCTGCATAGTCCTCGCCCGCATCTGGTGCACGCGCTGAAACATAGACCAGCGCCGACACTACGGGATCGACGCCGGCCTCAGACACGATCATCCCCGAAAAGGAATGCCCAACGAGGACGGTGGGCCCGTCTTGACGGGCCAGCACCGTGCGCGTCTCTGCAACCGCGTCGGCCAGTGTTGTAAGGGGATTCTGCACCGAGACTACGTTGAGGTGCGCGGCTTGAAGAAGTGGGATCACATCCGACCAGCTCGATCCGTCCGCAAACAGGCCGTGGACGAGCACGACGTTGCGCGCTGCCCGAAGTGGTGCAGCGCGAGCGATCGCTGGCGCGAGCATGCTTGCCACACCCCAAACGGCCAAAGCACTAACGGATCGCCGACTGATTGGGGCGAGACCGTCAAAAGAATAGGGCATATATTTCGTCATTCAAATGACCGTCCAGCACGATTGTTGTTTTCTAAATAATCTAACGGCAGTCTATTCCTGCCGTAAAGGCGCTTACTCTACTACCTTTACGAACCCCCGAGTTTGCAGATTGATGAATGTAATCGTCGCCGACAGGTTGAGCTGGGCCGAGGGAATCAGGTCGTCTTTGAGGTAATGTTGCGCCCGGGCCGACTGCCCGCACACCACAAGTTCGACGCCCGCGGATGCCAATTCCTTAAGCAAATCCAGGTTGGGATTTCGAATGCTGCCCGTTCGATGTCGATAGGTCTCATCTCGCGTAACAAGGACGATGGATTGTCCGTGGAAAACAGCGGTCGCCTGAATATGATCCGCAGGTACGCCGTATTTGCGGAACGTATTCAGCAGGCCGCCAATCGATTGAAGGGCCGGGCTAACATCATCTGAGCTGTCGGCCATCGTCTGTACATCGAACACCATTCGGTACTGAAGAGCGGGATCCGGCTTCTCATGGGCGTCCGGTATATCCTTCATGACGCCGACCGACGGCACGGCAGGCAACCCACTCGGTTGCGCGCGAGCCCCTGGTGCTACCACGATCAACGGCAAGAGAAAGAAGAATAGGGCCAAGCGGTGAGGTTGCGAACTGCTTTTATTGAGCATCGGGGTATTTCCGCTGAGAGGTCATTATAAGTGCAGTGCAGGATACTTGCTTAACACCGCGCGCCCGCCTACTCGCGTCTCTCTTACAAGTATCACTGATTGCTCGAAATAACGCGAAGAACGGTCAATCAAGGAACTTTGGAAATATCGGCATCCCGGCGAAATCTTCCGGCGAATGCTGGATCACCACACGAGCATGGGTGTTTACCTGAAGCCTGGTGAACCGATCCATAGATGCGATCGTGTTGGGGCGATCGTTGATCCGTAGAACCAAACCCTTCTGATAGTTCAGGCGCGTGTGATACAGATCCCCAGTGATCAGTACGACGCCGGCCTTGGGGAGCTTGACCATCAGAGAATGATGGCCGGGTGTATGGCCAGGTGTCTTGAGCGTCACGACCGAGCCGTCCCCGAAGACGTCGTAATCGCCATCCGCGGGGATGATGTTGGCCTGGTCGAGCGGTGCGATTTGCGCAGTGTCTACACCGAACGGCGTGGGCTTGCTGCGCGCTGCGGCTAATTCGATCGCGGGGATGATGAAGGTGGCATTTGGAAACAAGCCGAGATTTCCCGCATGATCGAAATGGATGTGCGACAGGCCCACATAGTGAATGTCGTCCGGTTTAAGCCCGAGCTGCGCGAGCTGCGAGACGAGCGTCCGTCGGACCGTAAAGTGGCCGCCAAACTTCTCCACGCCATTCGGCAAGGCGGCAAGTTGATCGCCGAGCCCGGTGTCCCACAGCATCCAATCACGGCCGTGCTGGATTAGATAGCAGGGAGTTGGGAGAGCCAGTGGCTTGCCATCATACTCGCCGGTATCCGAAAAGACGGCAGCATTCTTGAATTCGGTCAGACCGCAATCGAGGGTGTAAATCTTCATCGCGGGCGGGGATGCCGCTTCACCGGTTGTTTGTGCGCGTGACGGCACCACCCCGCCGAAAGCGAGCCCGATCGCTAGAGCCATCGCCGTCAGCTTGAAGTGCTTCATCGCTACATCTTTCAGATTATCTATGATAAATTCCGGCAGGGGGCAGCAGCTGGCTACTTCGTGCGATCAACGATCGGGTCATGCGTCGCGTCGAACCAGGCGCCGAATTGTGCAAGATCACCGCTTATTCGCATCTCGCCGGTGGTCAGGAGTTGATCGCGGGCCTTGGCGAAGTCTGGATCGTCGCTGTACAACAGGTTGAGCGTCCGCGCGGCCGCAGTGGTCAAATTGTTAATAATGTCCGCTTGCTCGTTCTCGCGAACGCCGACACGGAACGTCATCACACCGTTCCGGATGTCGAGCCGGATGCCCTGTCTGGAGCCGTCGGCCAGTTCGGCCCCATCGGTGTAGCGCTCGACGAGCGACAGGTTCATGTCGCGGGGAAGATGCGCCCGAGAGGCTGCCGCAACGAGCAGATCCCCAACCATCTCGAACCATTCGGTGGTACCCTGCAGCAGCTTCTCGGTGGGCATCCTGGAACTCCTGGTTTGCTCAAGGACACGATCACGCGACGGTGAGGATGATCTTGCCTCTTATATGCCCTTTCGCAGCCCGCTCGTGCGCCTTGCGCGCGTCGGCGAGCGGAAAACTGCTGTCGATCGCGACACGGATCGTGCCGTTGTCGAGCAGCCGACCGATTTCCGCGAGCTGTGCGCCGCTGGAGCGGACTTGCGTCGTTGAGATTGTAATGTCGCGCTGACCTGCCTCTTCGCCGCCCGAGGCTCCCAGGCCGAAGATTGGGAAGAGCGCACCGCCTGCTTTGATAACGCGCAAAAAGCGACTTGTTGTCGGTCCGCCGATCGTATCCACGACAAGATCCACGTCGCGAACAAAATCCTCGGGCGGCGTTTTGGTGTAGTCGATGAACTCGTCGGCACCCAGGTCCCGAAGGAAGGATTCGTGCTCGCCGGACGCTACCGCGATCACGCGCGCTCCCTTCCATTTGGCGATCTGCATTGCAAAGTGGCCGACGCCACCTGCCGCTCCGTTGACGAGGACGGTCTTGCCTTCGAGCGGCACAGGTACATGGGGAAACGACTGGATCGGGTTGGGCACGTCATGCCCTTCCGCGATCAGGAACTGCCACGCGGTCAGCAGCGACATTGGCACAGCGCCGGCGTGAGCGTGATCGATGCCGAACGGCTTCTTTGCAGCCTGTATTGCAGGGACGCTGACAAATTCCGCATACGCCCGGCTGTCGCCGAACATGCCTTCCGGGAAACGGACCATCGAGTAGACCTCGTCGCCGATCGCGAACTCCTCGACATCATCGGCAATCTTGTCGACGACCCCAGACACGTCCGTGCCCAGCGTTATCGGGAAATCTCCTTCTGGTCGCCACTCGGGTGGAAGCGCCTCGAACCCCTCACGCAAATACCAGTCCGGCGGATTGAGGCCCACTGCGTGAACCCGGACCAGTATCTCCCCTGCCTTCAACTCAGGCTTGGGCGCCTCACCATAAACAAGGACTTCTGGACCGCCAAATTTGAACTGTCGAACGGCCTTCATTGATTCTGCCATTGCTCTACCTTTGCGGACATGGGGAAAATTCTCTGACAGAAATTGCTAACTGTTCGGCAGGTCGTTTCGGCCGCGACGGGCGCACCCTCATCTAAGCGCAATACATCGAAACAGAGAGGGCAATAAAATGTTATAGTGGCTATTCATTTCTGGATGGCGGACGCCGATGCAAGCCTTGAATAGGGCGGTCCGAACGTCATAATCTGGCGCATTCTCATCCGTCAGATGGATTTCGACCAATGTGCGCGCTCCATGAATCCTCTTGATTGGTCATTGCTTAGATCGTTTCTCGCAGTGGCGGAGACGGGTTCTTTGTCAGCCGCTGCGCAGCAGGTCGATGCTGCACAACCAACCCTCAGCCGCCACATTCGGGAACTTGAGACGATTTTGGGCGTGTCGCTTTTCTCTCGTTCCTCGCGCGGACTTGAGCCTACCGAAGCAGCGTTGGGACTTCTCGGCGACGCCCGTGCGATGGGCGACGCAGCCGAGGCTTTGACGTTGAAGGCGTTGGGCCGGTCGCAGCATTTAACGGGAACGGTGCGCATAACGACGTCGGTGATGGTGGCTAATATGTGGCTACCGCCCATTCTTGCCTCGCTGCGCGTCGCTGAGCCGAGCATTCAGATTGAGCTCGTTCCGTCCGACCTGAACCAGAACCTACTCCGTCGCGACGCCGACATCGCGATACGGATGGTTGATCCAACCCAAAACGCGTTGATCGCGCGAAAGTTGGGGGACGTGCCGGTCGGACTGTTTGCGACTCGCTCCTACTTTGACCGCCACGGCCGGATCGCGATGATGGAAGACCTTTTGCGGCACGATGTCATTGGTTTCGATCGCAGTGAGGTTATCCTCAAGCTTTATGCAGCGGCGGGGTATCCTGTCGCTCGCGAGGCCTTCCCTATCCGATGCGACGATCAGATGGTGGGCTGGAACCTCCTGCTGGCCGGCGCCGGGATTGGCTTTGCGCAGGTGATGCTCGCCGATCGTTACCCTGAACTTGAGCGCGTTGATATCGACATCATCGCGCCGATGCCGGTGTGGTTGGTCATGCACGAAGACGTTCGTAGCAACGCTCGCATTCGACGTGTGGCCGACTTCATGGGCGATGCGATCAGCGATTTGATTCGTTAAAGCACGGCTCCGGGGAAAGGCGTGCAGTCTCGTGACGATCGCACGGTCCGCAGCGAAATGCGAAGACGTCGGGGAGGCGGCCGGAGCGATCATGCCGCTTGACGGATCTCGTCCTCGGGCTCGGTCGAAACGTCCAGCCCCGTCGCGCGGAGCAGATAGCCGGCAGCGGCTTCGGCCTTGGCGGCGGCGGTCATGATCGCGAGGCTGTCCTTGCGCAGCACCTTCAGCCACGAGGCGATATAGGCGGCGTGGTCATCGAGGCGCGAAGTGGGAAGGCCGAGATCCGCACCAAGCAGCGCGGAGGTACCTTCCCGATAAGAAACTAGGCACGGGAAGGTCGCTCATTCGGCTATGCGGGCCCTGCCTCGGTACGGTTTTCCCAAAATCGTTCCCAATTCGAATTCTCAAAATTTTCGCTCCCGATAGGGAGTTATGAGAAGGAGTAGCCATCGGAGGGCGGCCCCGGCCGAAGCCACTCTACGTGTTCAACAAACGGACGTTTTCTGGACAGGTGCTTCCCGTCCCCTCAGATGCAGAAAAAACCACGCGCTCTCAAATAGTTAGACAGGGCGATCGTTCAACAAACGGGGGCTTGTGAACGGTTCAACCCGAGCGATCGGCAAAGCGAAATAGGCCCGAGCGCACCTGCCCTCAAAGGCCCTGAGGCGGCCACATCCAAGGGTTTGCCGTCTGAAGACCCGCGCTGCGAGCGTCGGCTTCTATCCGATCCCGCCGTTCGCGCCCGACGATTTTAGTGACCGCTTTGTCCCACGTGCCGACGTTACGCATGGCCGTTGCCTTCAGCCAGCGTTATCAGCGACGGAATAGAAGAAGTTGTTGCGCAGCCAGGCTTCGACGTCCAATTCTCGCCATCCGACGCAGCGCAAGCTGATCCTGACGTTGCCGGGGAACGTGCCGGCGCTGACCTTGCGATAGAGCGTCGACCACGTCAGGCCGGTGCGGCGGCGAACCTCGGCGATACGGATGATGCTATCGGGCTTTTCGGACATCGAAGGTTCTTGCAGATGCGGTGAACTTCGACGGACCTTCTATGCTGTCTTGAGCTGAAAGAGAGTAACTCTCTGGGGTTCTGGGGGGCCTGTTCAGGGGCAATGGGCGGAGCCGCGGCGCGTTCGAGAATGACATTCGCCCGCTATGCGCAGATGCAGCGACGCCGATTCTAATCTGCCGCCTCGCTACGATCCTTTCAGTCGCTCCCTCAACAGCACACGGATCGCCTCCGGTCGCGAAGGCTTTGGATCGGGCAGCGACGCGATCCATCGGTCAAGCTCGGCGAGTTGATCGGGGGCTAGGCGAACACCAACGAGGTGACCGATACCAGTGGGCGGGCGCCCCATCTTCTTTTTTGTTAGCAAAATGTTTCGCCGTGCCATATAAGGTGCTAACAGAAAGTCGGCTCGACCGGAAGTTGCACCTCCCAGCCGAGCCTGACCACACCGTCTGGTTGGAGACGACATGGCTGAGGACCCTTTAGCGCCGCGCGGTCGCGCGGCAACAGTGTCGCGTCGCGCCTTGTTGGGTGGGATCGCGACAGCGCCAATAGCAAGCGCGATCCAGGGCGGCTTCGAGCCGCTCACTTGGGATGATGCCATCCACGCCTATGCGACGGCATATCACGCCCACGAGGGATTTCTCTCGACAACGCTCCGCCCTGCGTATCGCCGGTTCGACGCGGATTTGCCCGCCTTGCGATGCAACGATCGCGGTGACGCCGCAGCGGTCAGCCTCAGAGATGTCAACGCGGCCGTTCAGGAGGCCGAGCGTTGCATCGTCGATGCAGGTGGAGATCGTGCCGCGATCCTCGCCCTGCGTGCAGTCAATCCGGACCATGCTGCTGCTCGGCAACGGCTCGCGCATCATCTGTCGAACCGTCGGGTACGCGGGCGCTTGATGCGCCGTCACCGCGTCTTCGAGCTAGAGGAACGCGGCAACGATCTTGCTTTGGCGAGAGGCGATGCGCTTTTCCGAGTAATCGCCACTCCGGCACCCAACCGTGAGGGCGCGCTGCTCAAGATGCGGCTGGCTTACCAAGAGATCCTCCGCCCCGAGGATCATGACGGCGTCGTACGGAAGATCTTCGCCGACATCGAACGGCTCTGGCAGTAGGCACCTCACCGTGTTTCTGGATCGGGGACTGTTGCACTATCCGAAGATGCGAACGCGCGCTTGCCTCGCCGCCGCCATAGCGCCAGCACCTGATCGCGGCGCTCGCTGCGCAGAGCGGCGGCAACCTCGAGCATCGCACCGTAGAGTACGGCGCGATCGTCGTCGATTAGTTCGACCAGCCCCGCCTTAGCAATCAGGCCGCCCAGTTCGATCAGCTCGTGCGTTCGCTCGCGGCGCTTCATCTGCCAGTGGCGCAGGTCACGGCGTGCCTGCGTCGCCACCAGTCGGTTTCGCGCTGCCGCCGTCCGGCGAAGCGCCACGCATGTTGTCGCGATTGCCGGGCGCAGTGCTCCGCGTCTTCGACTGAAAGAACGCTTCGCCGCGCTCATCCCATTCCTTCAGGGTAACCGCGTCCTCCATGTCGACGGCTGCGAGCAGGGCACCGGCAAGCTGTTCGACCGGCAGGACGTCGGCGCCGGTCGCGATCACCAGCTCGCCGAGCTGCTGCACCTTGCGGGTTTTCAGCAACTGGGCGCGGTCGCGTAGCGCCTTCATGTCCGAATCATAGTCACGGGGTTTACGCATTGAACCGTCCTCAATGGTATATCGAGGACGGTTCAGTTAGAGAGGCAGTCGATCAGCGTAAATAGCCTGAAATGCAGTGGGACGAAGTCGTCCCGAGATAGATGAAATCTTCGAAGGGCGCGCTTATACGTCGTGCCGACGTCGCTTGTGTAGTGTAGATGGATCGCCGTCATGGCGATCTACCACTTCTCGGCAAAGATGATCTCCCGCGCAAACGGCTCGAGCGCGCTCGCCGCGGCGGCGTATCGCTCGGCGTCGCGGCTGCGCGATGAGCGGCTCGACCGCGCCCACGACTTTTCGAACAAGGCCGGTGTCGTCCATTCCGAAGTCATGCTGCCGGACGGCGCGCCGGAGCATCTGCGTGACCGCGAGCGACTGTGGAACGAGGTCGAGGCAATAGAGGTGCGCAAGGACGCGCAGCTCGCCCGCGAGATCGAGTTCGCGCTGCCCCGCGAGCTGGATCAGGCGCAAGGCATTCGGCTGGCGCGCGAGTTTGTGAAGGCCGAGTTTGTCGACCGCGGCATGGTCGCCGATCTCAACGTGCATTGGGATATCGGTGCGGACGGACTTCCCAAGCCGCATGCCCATGTGATGCTCACCACGCGTAGCGTCGGTGAGGAGGGGTTCGGACCGAAGGTGCGCGACTGGAACCGCACCGATCTGCTCGAGCGGTGGCGCGAGTCCTGGGGCGAACACGTCAACCGCCGGTTGGCCGAACTGGATATCGATGCGCGCGTCGATCATCGCTCGTTCGAACGACACGGGATCGACCTCGAGCCGCAGCACAAGATCGGTCCGGCTGCATCGCGCCGACCAGGGCAGGGACTGGAGAGCGAACGCCTCGACGAGCATGTCGAGATCGCGCGATCGAACGGCGACAGGATCATCGCGCAGCCGGGGATCGCGCTCGATGCGATCACGCGGACGCAGGCAACCTTTACCCGCCGCGATTTGGCGATGTTCGTTCACCGCCATAGCGATGGCAAGGACCAGTTCGACGCCGCGCTGGCAGCGGTCCACGCCAGTCCGGATATCGTCGCGCTCGGCAAGGACGGGCGCGGCGACGAACGCTTCACCAGCCGCGACATGATCGAGACCGAACAGCGGCTCGTGAATGCCGCCGTGCGGCTGGACGCAGACCGCCGCCACGGCGTCGACGAACAGTATCGCAAGCTCGCACTGACCCGCGCCGAGATGCGCGGGATGGTCCTGTCGTCCGAACAGCGTAGCGCGTTCGATCATGTGACCAAAGGGCAGGGGATCAGTGTCGTCGTCGGCTATGCCGGTACCGGCAAGTCGGCGATGCTCGGCGTTGCGCGCGACGCCTGGGAGAGTGCCGGCTATACCGTCCGTGGTGCCGCGCTGTCGGGTATCGCCGCCGAGAACCTCGAAGGCGGATCGGGTATCGCGTCGCGCACGATCGCAAGCCTTGAACATCAGTGGAAGCAGGACCGCGAACTCCTCACATCGCGCGATGTGCTCGTCATCGATGAGGCTGGAATGGTCGGCACGCGGCAGATGGAACGCGTCATCGCGGAAGCCGAGAAGCGCGGTGCCAAGGTCGTGCTCGTTGGCGATCCCGAACAGCTCCAGGCGATCGAAGCGGGGGCAGCATTCCGGTCGGTTGCCGAGCGTCATGGCTCCGTTGAGATCACCGACATTCGTCGCCAGCGTGAGGACTGGCAACGCTTGGCTACACGCCAACTGGCAACCGACCGGACGGGCGAAGCAGTGCGCGCTTATGAGGAGCACGGCCATGTCCATGTCGCCGAGACACGCGATCAGGCGCGCGCCGATCTGATCGAGCGCTGGGACCGCGACCGCACCGCCGCACCGAGCGCATCCCGCATGATCCTTACCCACACCAATGACGAGGTGCAGGCGCTGAACGGGGCCGCGCGGCAGCGGCTTCGGCTTGCCGACCAGTTGGGCGAGGACGTTACGATTCAGACCGAGCGTGGTGCCCGGGCATTTGCCGCGGGCGACCGCGTCATGTTCCTGCAGAACGAACGCGGTCTCGGCGTGAAGAACGGATCGCTGGGCACCGTGCAGAGCGTCACGACCGCCCGCATGGCGGTGATGCTTGATGATGGTCGCCATGTCGCGTTCGACATCAAGGAGTATGCCCAGCTCGATCACGGCTACGCCGCCACCGTGCACAAGTCGCAGGGCGTGACGATCGACCGCGTGCATGTGCTGGCAACGCCGGGTCTCGACCGGCACGCAGCCTATGTCGCGCTGTCGCGGCATCGCGACAGCGTCGACCTCCATTATGGCCGTGACGACTTCGCCGATCAGGGCAAACTCGTTCGCACGCTGTCGCGCGAACGGACGAAGGATATGGCGTCGGACCATGGGCGTGAGCGTTCGGCTTCGCCTGACCGAGCCTTTGCCGATCGGCGCGAGATACGCTTGTCCGCGCCGGTGACGGAGATAGCGAAACCAGCGCCGACGCGCGCACGTGATCCATTCGCCGGTCTCGACCTGCGGGCCGCAAAGCCAGCGCCGACGCGCAGTATGTTCGACGGGTTGTCGCTTCCATCACAACCACCCCTGCAGGCTGTCGAGCCTACGGGGCTGAACAACGCCGTACAGCGCTATGCGCGGGCGACCGCGGATATCATGCGAATGCGCAAGGACGGCTACACCGAACTGCCGCACCAGCGCATCGCGTTCGACAAGGCGCGCGATGCACTCAACGCCGTGCGTCCCGAGGCGGCGCGTGATCTGCGCGCCGCATTCGTGCGTGACACGGGGCTGGTTGACGAAGCGGCGAAAGGTCGGACCGCGACCGCGATCCGCGCTATGGTGCTGGAGGCCGAACTGAGAGCCAGCCCCGAACGGCGCGCCGACCGGTTCGTCGACGACTTGCAGAAGCTCGCCAGGGCGCATCGCGCGCTACGCCATGTGGGCGATGACGTTGGCGCCCGCGCAATCGGTCAGCAGATGATCGGACTCGGCAAAGGCCTGGAGCGTGACGCGCAGGCCGAGTCGCTGATCCGCAAGAGGCTGCCAGAGCTGGGCATCCCGGCCCGCGAGACAGACTCCTTGTCCCACAGCATCCAGGACTATTTCGACCTCTCGCGCCGCCGCGGACTGGGGCGGTAAGTCTTGAATATGGATCAGATCGGCAGCCCCAATGAGCCTGAGAACGACGCGGCGACCGCGTTCGGTGAGGTTCGCGCCGAGATCAGTCTGCTACGCCGTGCGGTCGAACGGCTTACCGATGAGCGCACCGCGCAGCCTGACTATGCGCCTAGCCTGGAGGCCATTGCAAAGCGGCTTGAGGATGTCTGCGTCTGGGCGAAGCGCGTGTCCGAACGGCCGGCGCTGGGGCTTACACCTGCCAACCTTGCGCGCCAGATTGCCGAGGCAGGCGAAACTGTCCGTACCCGCGACAGGGATATGCTCGATCGCGCTGGCAGGAGAATGGACGACGCTGGTAGTCGTATTGATGCGATCATCGCGCGGGCGCGCTCTGCTGCCGAGCAGGACCGCGAACTGAACCGGAACCGTATCGCATTCGGCGTGGCGGGGATGGTGCTATGGGCGATCCTGCCGGGGGCTGTTGCCCGCTCGCTGCCGGTGGGCTGGGCCGTGCCCGAGCGGATTGCTGCGCGCATGCTGGGCACCGATATGTGGCAGGCTGGTCAGAACATGATGTTCAAGGCCGATCCGGCTCGATGGAGTCGGATCGTCAGTCATGAGCGTCAACGTGCGATGCAGGTTTCACAACCAGGGAGGGAAGCCGTATTTGTCGCGCGTCCGTGACCAAGACTTAACTCGAACTTAGTTCTGCCGTTCGATGCTCGCTCGCCCGATAACTGGCTCACTGATCATAATCGGCCATTATGGCCAGCGGCGCTATGAGCCGCATCAGCAGGTCGGACACATGGCCGCACCAATCAGCATTGCAACGCCACTGTTCAAGCTTGCCATCGGAGTGCCGTCCACACTTGAATCAAATTGAGGTGGCCCCCTAAATGACCTGACAGGGCCCCGCTCTTAGATAAGAGTGAGGCATATGACTGACGGTACGATCAGGCGTTACAATGCTGGCGAGGTCCCTTCCTGTGGTCAGCGCTGGAGGCGGTGGACACCGGAGGAAAAGGTCCGGATCGTCGAGGAGACGTATCTGCCCGGAATTGTGTCGCTCGTCGCCGGCCGGCACGGCATTGGTGGCAAATCAGATCTTCACCTGGCGGCGCCTGACGGCGCAAGATGCGTTGACCGCCGCGGCAGCGGGCGAGGAAGTGGTGCCGGCGTCCGAGTACCGTGCGCTCGAGGCGCAGGTGCGCGAACTACACCGGCTGCTCGGCAAAAAGGCTATGGAGAACGAGCTGCTCCGCGAGGCCGTGTCCCGGGCCGCAGGCCCAAAAAAACTGCTGTTGCGCCCGACCTCGTTGCCGCGGGATGGACGGTGAGCGCGGTCGCAGAGGCGGTCGGCATCGCTCGCCCACACCTGTCCGCAAGGCACCATCGCCCAGCGTCACGACCACGCGGACGACCGCCGCTGCCGGATGCCGAGCTGGTCGCCGACATCCGCGCGCTCGTCGCCGATCTGCCGACCTATGGCTATCGCCGCGTTCATGCTTTGCTGCGCCGGCAGGCCGAAAAGACCGGGCGCAAAGCGCCCAATCCGAAACGCGTCTACCGCGTCATGAAGGTGCACGGGCTGCTGCTACAGCGAGACGGCGAACGCCGCGAGGAACGACGTCACGACGGCCGGGTCGCCGTCGACCTCCGCAACACCCGCTGGTGCTCCGACGGGTTGGAGATCACTTGCGACAATGGCGAGAAGGTGCGTGTCGCCTTCGCGCTCGACTGTTGCGACCGCGAGGCGATGGGCCACGTGGCGACGATGGGCGGCATCACCGCCGAGGACGTCCAGGACCTGATGGTCGCCACGGTCGAGCATCGCTACGGACAGGTGAACCGCGTGCCCGAACCGATCGAGTGGCTCACCGATAACGGCAGCTGCTACACCGCTCGCAACACACGTGCGTTCGCCCGGGGCATCGGGCTGATCCCGCGCACGACCCCGGTCAGTAGTCCTCAATCGAATGGCATGGCCGAGGCGTTCGTTCGCACTCTCAAGCGCGATTATGTCCGTGTGAACCCCAGGCCGAATGCGCAGAGCGTCATCGACCAACTGCCCGGCTGGTTCGCCCATTATAACGAGGTGCATCCGCACCGCGCTTTGCGCTATCGATCACCCGCGAGTTCATCGCGCAAACCTGCGAGGCCCTGTCAGGCCTTTAGGGGGCAACAACACAAATGAAGACATGACTTTCCGGCTCGCCCTCGCCTTGCCTCGCCTCTAAGGAAGCGCACGCGCATGAAGCATCTTTAAGTAGATCAGCTCTGGTGAAAATAATATCTGTCGCATTATATTACTGATGCAACAATGCAAGATGTGACGGCCTTCGCCTTGGGTTTCATTTTGCCTCCCCAGCAATAAGTAATGCAAATGTCCCATGGCGATTGGCCTGTGCCCAGCGCAAAGCACACCTCGTTACGACCGGCATTCCCAGAGAAAGTGCCGGCATAGGATGAGGTATGTCGTGAGCAGTTCGAAACTGATCCTTTTAAGTCTTGGCACGGCGATATCCTTGCTGGCCGTTCCCGCCGCGTGGTCGCAGGTCGCTCCCGCTCCGGTCGATATGACCGGTACGGAAGGTGTGCCACCCGCGCAGGTGGACACCGACACGGGTCTGCAGGATATCGTCGTTACCGCAAACAGACAGGCGCAGAATCTTCAAAAGGTGTCGGCTGCGGTGCAAGTCATCGACGGCACAAAGCTGAAGGATCAGGCGCTAACAAGCATCGGTCAGATCTTTCAAAATACGCCGAGCATCAACGCGACCTCTCAACCGGGCGGCTACAGTATCAACATTCGTGGACAGGGCGGCGATCTGCCGTCCGGATCGGCGCAAGGATCGGTCGCACTGGAATTCGACGGCGTCTACAATGTCCTGTCGCAGGCGACGACTGTCGGCTTCTTCGACGTCAATCGTATCGAAGTGCTGCCTGGGCCGCAGAGCACGCGTTATGGTCCAAACGCGGATGGCGGGGTCGTGAACGTCATCACGAATGATCCCGTCCTGGGTAGCTACGCCGGGAACGCTGCCCTCACGGTGGGCAATTACGGTCTCGTCCGAGGAGAGATTTCGCAGAATGTGCCCATAAGCGATACGCTGGCAGTGCGTGTCGCGGGCGCCGCCATCCACCGCAATTCCTTCCTCGAACCCGGTGGCGGAAACGCCATCGGGCAGTCCGTACGCGCCAAGCTGCTGTATCAGCCGAGCGACGCGCTGAAGATCAAGCTTCAATATCAGTGGGATCACATCGGCGGGACTGGTGCAGGCGTCGAGCCCTACGGGATCAGCAAGGTCGCACCCTATTCCGGGGACAGCATCAACGATCTTTACGGCAATCCCTGGAACCATGGCGACTTCTCGACCAATGGCGTCGATGCCGACGACAACACCGCGAGCATTCATCAGCAGACCGTGCTGGGCAGCCTGAGCTATGGGTTTTCCAGCTGGGCCGCGCTCGACGTTCTCGCATCCTACGTCAAGACGTCGGGCAAGCAGACGTCATGCTATGCCGGGGGGCCGCCTTGGCTCATCGGTGGCGACAAGACGTGTTACGAGTATAATGAGTTTGCGCCCTTCAACCAATACTCGGCTGAAGTCCGGTTGCACAACGCCGCCGGAAGCGCGGTCGTCTGGAATGTCGGATATTATTATTTCGACTATTCCCGCACGACCCGCAATGCGGCGGGGTCCATTCTCGGTTCGACCAGCGGGACCACGACGAACGCGCTGTTCGCCGACGTCACCTACCCGGTCGTCGACAGGCTCCGGCTTATTGCGGGTGCCCGGCAGAGTTGGGACGAGCGGCGGCTTCGCCCGAACGGCCTCGAACAGGCGTTTACGCTTCACCCGAACCATACCGACTACCGCGTAGGTGAAGAGTTCGACCTGTCGCCGACATCGATGCAGTATTTCACGCTGACTACCGGGTATCGACCCGGCGGGCTGGGCGGATACAACGCAGTGACGAACTCGTCCTACAGTTTCAACAACGAGGTCAACAAGGCATATGAGTTCGGTATAAAGAACCGGTTGTTCGGCAATACGCTCCAGCTCAACGCCGACCTCTTTTATTACGATCAGAGCGGATACCAGTTTCAGGATGCGTATCATGGCTATCTCGCGCCAGGGGAAACGACCGCCTGTGCTCCTGGGGATCAGCGCCCTGCGTGCGCGGCGCAGACGTTCGGCCTTGCCGCCTATAGCTTGGGAGCTGAGGCGCAGATCCGATACAGCCCCACGCGCAGCGATGTCTTCGGTCTGTCGGCGACCTATCTCAAGGCGCGCTTTCGCAACAAACAGGGGACCTGCGCAACGCTGGGTGCCCCGGCCAGCAGCGGCGCTTGCCTGATCGGCTACAACGACCAGGGAACGGACGCGCTGCTGTTTGTCGACATCGCAGGGGCCGTACAGCCCCACTCGCCGAAGTTCGCAGGGACGATCACATACAATCACACGTTCAGCTTCACATCCGGCGCGCATCTGACCCTTGGCGGTGACGTGTTCCACAGCGCGGCGTATCTCGTCCATCCCGTCCAGGACTCGAGCGGCTACAGCTATCAGCCTGGGTACGAGCAGTATAATTTGAACGCGAGTTATTCACCCGCCAGCGATAAATGGTCGCTTTCCGCCTATGCACGGAACCTGTCCAATTATGCCGTCAAGCAATCCACGCTGCCGTACACGATCATCGGCGACCCTCTGACCGTTGGCGCCACCGTTAATGTCCACTGGTAAGGCGGGACGTCACGATGCTTGATGTAAGGACTGCGTTCGATGCGAAGACTGCGCCCGACGTAAAGACTCTGTTCGAGGTGAAGACTGCCGGCATGATGACAAAAGCTGCGGGAATGGTGTTGGCGGCTGCGCTGCTGTGCAGTCCGGCCCATGCCGCGACGACGCGCCTCATGGCGGGTGCCGGAAAGTCGGTGATCGAGATAACGCCCGCGATGCTGCCGATCGACGGGTTTGGCCAAATCCACGATCCGCTGGCGGCTCGGGTCGTGGTCGTCGACAACGGCGTCACGCGTCTGGCGATCGTGGTAGTCGATCAAACCTCGATCTTCGACCAGGCGGTGACGGAGATGCGTGATTCGGTCGCGAAGATCGCGCGCACCGGTGCGGACAATGTCTTCGTTATCGCCAGCCATACATTCTCTGCTCCGCACATGGTCTCGCCGGATCATCTACCCCCGGGAATGACGATGTCGGTGGCACAGGCAAGCGCATCTCGTGCCTATCGCGACGCGGTCACAACGGCAGTGGCGCAAGCCGCCGCAGATGCCGTCAAAGGCTTGCGGGAAGCCCGTATCGGCTTTGCCAACGGTCAGAGCGACGTCAACGTCAACCGGAACGTACCGTCGGCCGATGGATCATGGCTGGGGGCCAACGATGCGGGACCGTCGGACAAGGAACTCGCGGTGCTCCGGCTGGAGGCTCCGGACCGCCGCCCGATCGCGGTGCTGATGAACTATGCGGTCCAGTCCGCGATCATGGATCATTCGATCGGGTCGGACGGTACGAAGGGTGTGACGGCCGATCTGGGCGGCGCTGCCGCACGGCAGGTGGAAGGGCAATATGACGGCGCGGTCGCGCTGTTCCTCACCGGTGCCGCGGGCGATCAGGCGCCCGGCTATACGGCGCGTCGGAACGTCTATGACAAGGATGGCCATTTCCGGGGCGAGGATCTCGGGGACAAGGCCTGGACGCTCGTCGACCTTCAGGGGGAACGGCTCGGACAGGAAGCGATCCGCCTGACCGAGGGCGCTGCTGCGTCAAGCAGTTCGCCGGTCTTGCGTACGCTATCCGGCACCGTGCCGCTCGACCGGCAGGAGCGCCCGCGGAACCTTGGCGACATCCGGCCCTCGCGAAGCTATCTTTTCAAGCCTGCGGGAACAGTGGAAGCACCGTGGTTTCTTATGCAGATCGGCGATACCGCCATCGTCGGTGTTCAGGCGGAACTATCGGCGATCACCGGGAAATATATCCGCGACCACTCCCCGTTTTGTCATACGATGGTGGTGACGATGGTGAACGGCGCGGCCAAATACATGCCCGACGCGGCCAGTTATAAGGCCATCACCTATCAGGCCATGAACGCGCAATTCGGTCCGGGGGCGGCGGAAACGTTTGCATCTGCCATCCATGAAGGGCTGAACCGGTTGAAGGCCGGCGCCGATCACTAGGCGGGACGGATTCCTCGATAGGGTCTTGCGGCGATCGCCGCCGGACCGGCAGACAGGCCGGCGTTCGGAAACACTCCGGTCATTTGCAGTAGATACCCGATCATAAGGGATGCTGCGGCCCCCTTCGATACTCAGGAGAAATAGACCGTGAACGATCTGTCGAGACGCGACGTAATGGTGACCGGTGCAGGGTGGACGGGCGCGTCCGTCCTTGCGTTCGGCGCCCAGACGGCGCGTGCGGCGCAGGACCGCAACGGGTTCATGGCGGCCTCCGCGGTTCCTCCGGGCGCGGCCGACGGCCCCGAGGGGCGCAAGCCGAAGGTTCCGGGCTTGCAAGGGATCGCCGCACTCTGCGAAGTCACCGGCGGCGGAGAGAAGGTCTACGGCATCGCGGTCGAATATGATGCCGATATCGACACCGCCACCCTGTCTCTCGATACCTATACCGCAAGCGTCGTTCCGGCGGCGAAGGGCTTTTTCCCCGGCATGCCCGAAACGCCGGACAAGAACGCCACCGCCGCCGCGCCCACGCCCCGAGCCATAGCGGCACTCTACACCAATGCCCGGCCAGCCCTGCGAGCGGATCGGAAGAGCGCGGCCGGCAGGTACGTCATCGTCGAATTCGCACATGATCCGGATCTCAGTCTGCCGACCACCGACAGCGACAAGGTGATGCTGCAACAGGTCAAGGGCGTCAAAACCATTGCCGGCGCTGCCTATGCGGCGAGCGACACGATTTGGAGCAACGCCGGCCGGCGCGGCAACAGCGTCGTCATCCGCGGTGTCGATGCCTGGGAACAGAATCACTGGTGGTGGGACGATACGCGGTCCGCTTGGCTGGAATACAGCATCTACCTCCCGAAATCCTTCCTGAAGGAAGGCGGCGAGCGGCACTCCTATCCGCTCGTCCTCGCGATCACGCATTCGGGTACGAGCTATGACGGCACCTGTGCGGAAACGCTCACGGAACAGTGCATCGCCAGCATCTGGAGCCTGCCCGAGGAGCAGGACAGGCACGAATGCGTCGTCATCACACCGCGCTACGAGCGGACCACGATGAACGACTATTGGGAGCATACGGCCGATGTCGAGAATACCTACAAGCTCGTCCAGTCCCTGCTCCAGAATACGTGGAACTACGGCAATCCCAACCTGGATGACCGGCGCGACAAGGTCCTGAAGATCGATCCCAAGCGGGTGTATTGCACCGGCTGGTCGATGGGGGCGATGACCTCGTTGTGGCTGATGGCACGGCATCCGGAGACGTTCGCGGCAGGGCTGATCATCGCCGGCCAACAGCGACCTGCCGATGTCGTCCCGCTCGCCAAGCAGAACCTTCTGATCATCACCGGAACGCAGGATAACAAGGCCACGCCGTGGAACGAGCGATGCGTCCCCTTGTGGGAACAGGCGGGCGGCAAGGTGACCCGTCCCTCCGCGCGTCTGGATGCGACGCTGATCTTCCCGATCGATCGTCAGCAAAAGCTGACCGAGCAGATGGACGGGTATCTATCCAAGGGGGGCAACATCACCTTCCTGACGTTCCAGGATGTCGACCACATGGGATCGGCCCGAAAGTTCTTTCATATCCAGGCCGCCCGCGACTGGCTGTTCAGCCACGTCAAGGCCTGACCAAACCTAACCAGACCAGCCCAGCCCAGACGTCTAGCCGGCAGGCGGAATGGCGGTGGCGGCGATACGGGAGAAGAATGATGAAGAATTACGTGTTCGTGGCCGGCATGGCAGCGTTGCTGACATCATCGGCCATGGCGGCCCCGCGTTGCGCCGGTCCGGCCTGCGACGGCACGCTAGTGCTGGTCGGTACGCATACCGGGGGGCCGGGGCAGGGGATATTCGCGGCAAAGCTCGATCCCAAGACGGGCGCGCTGACCGCGCTCGGGCTTGCTGCCGAAGTCGAGCGGCCGACCTGGCTGACGCGCGATCCCGGCCGTTCGCAGATCTATGCGGTCAGCGAGACGGGGAACGACGGCAAGTCGCAGGGCGGGGTCTATGCACTCGCGGTGGATCGCGGCACGGGGCGGCTATCGATGCGCAGCCGCGTGGCTTCGGGCGGCGGCGGTGCGACGAACCTCGCCTATGACGCACGCCTCTCGACCGTCTTCGTCGCCAATTACGGCGGCGGTCAGGTGACGGCGATCCCGGTCGCGCGCAACGGTACGCTGAGCGCGGTCGTCTCGACGCAGGTCAATTCGGGATCCGGCCCGCATCCCCGTCAGAAGAGCGCGCACGCGCACGGCGTGACCGTGTCGCCCGACGGCCAATATGTCCTGTCGCCCGACCTGGGTGCCGACAAGGTGTTCGTCTATCGTTGGAGCAAGGACGCACTGACGCCGGCGGCGACGCCGTCGATCGCCTTCGCGCCGGGGTCGGGCCCGCGGCATCTGGTGTTCTCGATCGACGGACGCTTCGTGTTCGTCGACACCGAGCTTACGGGGGAAGTCCATACGCTGCGTTGGGACGCGCACGCGGGGAGGTTGACAGCGGTATCGCACGTAGCGCTCGATGCGCCCGGTTATACCGGCACGCGAAGCGCCGCCGAACTGGCGACCTCGTCGGATGGACGCTTTCTCTACGTCTCCAACCGCGGCAGCAACCTGTTGCACGTCTTTGCGATCGACCGCGTCGGCGGTGCGCTACGGGAGATACAGCGGATCGCCTGCGGGGGGACGTCACCATGGAGCTTCGGGTTCGATCCGTCGGGTCGGTGGTTGATCGTCACCAACGAAGCATCGAGCAATCTCGCGGTCTTCGCGGTCGATCGTGCCAAGGGCACACTCGCCGCGACCAGCAACAGCCTGGCGGTCCCGAAGCCGGTTGCCGTGACCTTCCTTCCCTGAGGCGGATGTTCTGTCGCGCGGCAGAACGACCGCTATTTAACGCGGTGCATCGTCATGCATACCGCGTCGCGCGCGATCGATGCGTCGGGATCGCCACCTCGACCAGTGAGGTGGCGATCCCTGGCTCCCCTCAGAAATCGAACCCGAACGTCGCGCCATAGGTGCGCGGGGCGGCGGTGACGCCGTTGTCGCCGCTGTTGGTGCCGCCGATCTGGGTCCGGTAAACGGCATCGGTCAGGTTGCGACCCCATGCGCGGATGAAGGTGCGGTCCCCTGGCAGATGCCATGTGACGGACGCGTCCACGGTGTTGTAGCTGCCTTGGCGGACGCGCTCGTCCGGCGTGCCGACGAAGCCGTCATTATAGTAATAATTGCCCGAGATGGTGAACTTGCCCGCAGTCGCAGTCGGAATATCCAGCGATCCGCCGATGCTGGCGGTAAATGCCGGGGTGTTCTGAAGGCGGTTGCCGGACGCATCGCCGACGTACAGGCAATTGCCGCCGAGCGTGGTGTTGAGCGGGCTGAGCGTACCCTGACAGGCCTGCGCGGTGGTCTGCCCTGGTGCGATGATCGCGTTGACGGTCGCGTTCGTCGCGGGCAGCCGGGTCAGCGTGAAACCGGCGGCGAGCGGGAAGGGGACGCTCAGGATCGCGTTCGAGAAGTCGGTGTAGCGCGCATGCGTCCAGTTGACGCCGCCGAACACCCGCAGGTTGCGGGTCACGCGGACCGTGAAGTCGGCGTCGACGCCGTAGATGTGCGCGCCGTCGGCGTTATAGGCGCTGTTGACGCCCGAGATCACCTGCTGAACCTGGATGTTCTTCTCGTTATAGTAATAGCCCGCGACGTTCAGCCGAACGCGGCGATCGAAGAGGTCGGATTTGATACCGATCTCATAGGCATCGACGACGTCCGGCTCGAGGATGACGATCGGCGTCGCCTGTGGGATATAGGCGCCGCTGCGGAAGCCCCGATTGTAGCTCGCATAGGCGAGCAGTTCGGGTGAGAAGCGGTGATCGAGCGACAGCCGCCATGTGAGCTTCTTGAAGGTGCGGTCCTCGTTGACGGTCGGCGATACCGTGGTGACGCGCGTGTTGCCGTTGTAGGATACGGTGTCGGCGGTCAGTTCGCGGTCGTCATGCGTGTAGCGCAGCCCTGCCGTCAGGTTGGTGCTTTCGCCGAGGGTATAGGTTCCTTCTGCAAATCCGGCATAGGAATCCAGCGTCTGCTGGTTGATGTTGTCGACATAGCCATTGCCGCCGAACGTGAAGAGACCGGTCGTCCGCGCCGGGTTGTTCCCGGCCTTGGCATGCAGCAGGAAGCCGCCAAGAACCCATTTGAACGGACCGCTCCCTTCGCCGACGAGGTTCACCTCCTGCGTCAGCTGCTCGTCGAACTGGCTGTTGGCGATGACGATCCGGCGCTGGGTGGTGCCGTCGGGGTCGAACGAATAGTCGAAATCCGATTTGCGATACGCCGTGATGCTTTTCAGCGAGATACTGCCGAAGTCATGTGCGGCGGTCAGGCTGCCGCCATACGCCCGCGTCGTCAGGTTGGGATCGACATCCGCGTAGATATCGTGGTCCGGATCGCCACCGAGCGCGGTGATCTGGTTTGTGACGTTCTGGCCGAGCGCATTTCCGTCAATGTTGCGGAATGCCGGATCGCTTGCGTCGCGGCCGTTGAAATCGGCAGCCAGCGTGATCTTCGTTGCGTTGTCCGGTTCCCATAGCAGCTTCGCGCGACCGCCCCAGGTGCGGGCCGTCTGGACCTCGTTGCCGGTGAACAGGTTGGTGCCGTACCCCTTGTCGCGGTTTTCATACTGCATCGCGAGGCTCATCGCGACGGTTTCGCTGAGTCCGCCCGACACATAGGCGGCTGCGGTCGTCGTATCGTAATTGCCGAAGCCGAACTCCGCACGCGCGGTATGGGCATAGCTCGGTCCGAGCGTGGTGATCTGGATCAGGCCGCCGGTCGCATTGCGGCCGAACAGCGTGCCCTGGGGGCCCTTCAGTACCGCGACCTGCTCGGTATCGTACAGCGACTGCAGGATGCCGAACGACGCGCCGTAATAGACGCCGTCGACATATACTGCGACCGGGTTCTCGATGCCGGGGCCCTGGCCGGTGGCGCCGATACCGCGGATACGCGGAAGGCCGATGCCGCCGGTGGCCGTGGTGATGTTGAGTGCCGGCACCGTCGCCTTCAGGTCTTCGGTGCTGGTGATGTTGGCGGCGCGGAGCTGGTCGCTGCCGAGCGCGGTGATCGCGATCGGCACGTTCTGCGCATTCTGCGACCGCTTCTGGGCGGTGACGACGATATCCTCGACCCCGCCGGTGTCTTGGGTCGCGGGCGCCTGCGTGGTCGCGGTTTCCGTCGGACTGCTCGATGGCGGCGCCTGTTCGGCCGGCAACGGTACGGTTGCACCCGTCTGGGCAAAAGCGGGACAGGTCGCGGCCAGCGCGAGGGCGCTGGCGCTTACGGTCAGAAGGTGACGGATTCCCAACGGTGCGGTGTGCCGCATATCAACATCCTCTACCTGTGCGACGCCGTGTTCCGGCGCCTTTTAATTTGCGGCATTCATAGGCAGACGATCTCGCAATACAGGCATTCGCAGTTGCGGTTGGCCGATAAGTTCTGCGCTCGTCTCGATGGCAACGGGTCGCGGCTGGTCTATGCGAGGATTAAAGTAGAGTTGCCCGGTGTTTGCCGGGACGGCCGGGCGATAGGAGAGAAACAGTGAACCGTCGTGAAGTGATCGGCGCGGTGCCCGCCGCGATTTTGCTGGCGCAGGCTGGAATTGCCAAGGCCGCATCCGGCAAGAAGGGCGTGATGCTGATGAACCGGATCGCCCCCGCGACGTCGGACCTGATGATCGCCAATCTGGACGGAACGGGCGAGCGCAAGCTGCTCGCTGAACCGGCGTACGACTACAACGCCTCGTTCTCGCCACGCGGCGATCGCATCGTCTTCACGTCGGAGCGCAACGGCGACGGCAATTCCGATCTGTTCATGGCCCATCCCGACGGCACCGGCGTACGGGCGTTGGTCGCGGCGCCGTCGATGGACGATGTCGGCGCAGTCTCTCCCGATGGCCGCTACATGGCGTTCGTCTCGACCCGCAACGGTTTCAAGGCCAATATCTGGGTATTGGAACTCAAGAACGGCAAGCTGCGGCAACTGACCGGCACCGGTAATGTGAAGGGCAATCCCGACGGCCCGGATACGTATTTCCGTCCGGCGTGGTCGCCCGACAGCAAGTGGATCGCGTTTTCCAGCGACCGGGACACCGTCTGGCGCGGACATGACGGCGGCCACGGATGGGAGCATACGCAGGAACTCTCGATCTACGTCATCCAGCCCGATGGCACCGGCTTCCGGCAGGTTTCGTCTCGCAAGGGATGGTGCCAGGGATCGCCGACGTGGTCGCCCGATGGCAAGCGCATCGCCTTCTACGAACTGACCGTCGAAGCGACATGGGGTGCGCGCCGGCCCGAATGGATCGGCCGCGTGGATTCGCAGATCGTATCGGTCGACGTCGCCAGCGGCGCACGGATCGAACACACCAACGTCGCCAACCTCAAGGTCGCGCCGCAGTTCATCACCAACGACGAGATC
Organism: Sphingomonas sp. OK281; assembly: GCF_900115295.1. Classification (GTDB taxonomy): domain Bacteria; phylum Pseudomonadota; class Alphaproteobacteria; order Sphingomonadales; family Sphingomonadaceae; genus Sphingomonas. The sequence continues at coordinate 42,024 of NZ_FOVZ01000005.1, forward strand.
GGGTATCTGATCAAGGGCGGGGCGGACGAGGGGGTCGGCTACACGTCGGGCAGACCCGGCTTCAAGCGCAAGGACATGCGCAACCCGAGCTGGACGCCCGACGGCAGGTCGGTCCTGTACGAAGCGGTGTCCTTCTATCCGGCCCGCAAGATGGACAAGGCCCTGTGGAGCTGGGACGGTGACTGGGATTACCGGTTCACCGACGTCTTTCCGACGCTGTCGCGTCAGGGAGTGCTGGCGATCACCGAGAAGCAGACCGGCGCGACGTCGTCGTCGATCGTCACGATGAAGCCCGACGGTACTGGTCGCAAACTGGTGTTCGATGCCGCCAAGCAAGGGCTCAACCCCGTCAAGATCAAGCAGGGACTCGCAGGCGCGTTCCAGCCGGCATGGTCGCCGGATGGCGAGTGGATCGCGTTCGGCCTGGGCGGCTGGTTCAACGAGCGGTCCTTCACCAAGGCTACGCTGATGCGCGTGCGGCCCGACGGCAGCGGTGCCGAAGCGTTGACCGACGGCCGTGTCCATTCGGGCTTCCCGAGTTATTCGGCAGACGGCAAGCAGATCGTCTTTCGCGTCTGGGGACAGGATGACGAGCGCGGGCTTCGGATCCTCGACCTCGACACGCGCCAGGTTCGCACGTTGACGACCGAGCATGACAATTTGCCGGGCTGGTCGCCCGATGGCCAGCGTATCGTCTTCACCCGCAACGTGGGCGGCAAGACCTTCCAGATCTGCAGCATCCGGCCCGATGGTAGCGATCCCAAACAGCTTACACATAGCAAGTCGAGCAACGGTCACGCGGTATGGACCGCGGACGGGCGGATCATGTGGAGCGGGTCGGAGCACGGTTTCCGCGACGAGGCCGCGCTCTACGACAACACGTTCCAGCAATATGGCCAGATCTACATCATGGATGCGGATGGCGGAAACTATCGCCTGCTGACCGACAGCAAGTGGGAAGATTCGATGCCACTGTATATTCCGGGTATGTTTTTGTAGGCTGGGGCAACCGGTTTAACGTCTGAAAGGCTGCATTTTGACGACCCTCACGCCCCTGACGCTCCTGACCAGATGGCTGCTGGTGCTGATGCTGTTGGCGGGTTCGTCGATGACTGACGCCCGACGGCCGGCTGCGGTCAGCACCGCTATCGTTCCGACCACCGCTATCGTTCCGACCCGTGCTTGTGACGCGCTGAAGACCATCGATCTCACGGCCGTCGGCGGCGCCGGCAGCAGCGTTACGACGGCGGCCGAGGGAACGGGCGCGCAGCCGGGCACCATGTGCGTGGTCGAAGGCGTGATTGCGCCCGCGATCCGTTTCCGCGTCGAACTGCCCCTGCGCGGCTGGACAGAGCGCTATCTCCAGACCGGCTGCGGCGGCTTGTGCGGCAACCTGCGGATCACCGTCGGTGCTGCGGACGGCTGTCCGATCGCGGCGGCAGGCGGCTTCGTCCTCGCTTCCACCGACATGGGCCATGAGGGGATGGATAGCGCCTGGGCGAAGGATCCACGCAAGCGCGCCGATTTCGCGTACCGCGGCGTCCATTTGACCGCCGTCGCTGCGAAGGCGCTCATCCGCACCTTCTACGGGCGGGACGCGCGGTACGCGTATTTCAGCGGTTGTTCCGATGGCGGGCGGGAGGCGCTGGTCGAGGCACAGCGGTTTCCGGACGATTTCGACGGTATCGTCGCCGGCGCACCGGCAATGGCGTTCACGGTGCAGAACAGCATGTTCCACGGCTGGCAGGCGCACGCGAACACCGATGCGGGCGGGAAGCCGATCCTGCTGGCGGGGCGTTTGCCGATCCTTCACGCGGCCGTACTGGCCGCCTGCGACGCCGGCGACGGGCTGGCCGATGGTATCGTCGCGACGCCGTCGACGTGCCGGTTCGATCCGGTGAGCACCGTCTGCCGCGCGGGCCAGTCGACCGACACATGCCTCACGCGCGACGAGGCGACGGTCGCGCGCCGTTTCTACGAGGGGCCGCGCGACGCGAAGACCGGCGTGCGGCTGACGCAGGGCGGCCCGCAATATGGTTCGGAACTGCAATGGGCGGGCGTCTATGTACCGCAGGGCGCTAAACAGCCGATCCTCAGCAACATGATCGTTAGCGGTGCGATGGGACCGCTGATCTCACCGGACGGCACCCCTGCGACCGCTGCCGACCTGATTTTCAACCGCGCCACCTTCGAAAAGCTGGCGACCCATCATACCTTCTACGATGCGACCAGCCCCGATCTGACGGGCTTCCAGCGTCATGGCGGCAAGCTGATCCTGTATCACGGCTGGGCGGACCCGCACATCTCGCCGCTCAACACGATCGCGTACCATGATGCGGTACGCCGCCAGATGGGCGCGCGCGTCGCCGACGGGTTCGAGCGGCTGTATCTGCTGCCGGGAATGAGCCATTGCTCGGGCGGGGAGGGGCCCAGCGCGCTGGATCTGCTGACGCCGGTCATCGACTGGGTGGAGCATGACCGCGCGCCGGACATGATCGCGACGCGGACGGCGGCGCAGACACGGTCCGGATCGCCCATAGGCGATCGTTCGGGCGGTATGACGGGTTCGAATGGACGTGCAAACGTGGGCCGGCCAGCGGGCATGATGCCCGCAGTTCTCGCCGGACCCAAGCGCACTCGGCCGATCTACCCTTATCCCTACGTCGCCGCCTATTCCGGCAAGGGCGATCCGAACGACGCCGTCAACTGGAGCCGCGGGGGTGCCGTGCCGGTGGCGATTCCGGTCTGGGCAGGAAGCTGGTATTTCCGCCCTTATGCCGGGGAGGCGCGGCTCGACTGACGGGCGTCGTGGCCGCTCATCTCGGCGCCGGCATCGACGGCGAAGCGGGTATTGACGAACACCGCGAGTAGCGAAATGGCGGTGACGCAGCCGATCGCGATCGAGAAATCGTCGAATTCCGGATGGCTATGCCCGTGCCAACGCATCGCCAATGTCAGCGCGCTGGCGCTGATGCATATGCCGAGCGACAGCGAGAGTTGCTGGAACGTCGCGTAGAAGCTGGTCGCCCGGCTCATCCGGGACTGGTCGATATCGGCATAGGCGACGGTGTTGTACGCGGTGAACTGGAGCGAGGTCAGGAAGCCGCAGACCAGCAGGACGACGAAGATCGCCGGCATCGGCCATCCCGGGCGGAACAGCGCCGTCACCGTATAGGCGAGCGGCGACAACACGCCGATCGCGGTCAGGGCGGTCCGGAAGCCGAAGCGCTTGAGCAACGGCCGCGCCGCGCCCTTCATCGCGAATGATCCCAGCGCGGTCGCCACGGTGACCGCGCCGCTTGCCGCAGCACTGAGCCCGAACGCGAGTTGCAGCAACAGCGGCATCAGGAAAGGCTGGGCGCCCTGCGTGATGCGGATGAAGGTTCCGCCCATCACGGAAAGCCGGAAGGTGGGAATGCGCAGCAACGCCAGGTCGAGGATCGGTGCCTGCGTACGTCGCGCGTGGATCAGATACAGCGAACCTGCGACGACGCCGATCGCCAGCAGCGGGAGCGCGATCCAGGCATGCCCTGCGCGTGCCGACAGTTGCAGCCCGAACAGCAGCGACCCCAGCGCGATCGCCGACAGCACGAAGCCGATCCGATCGAACCGGCGCGCCGTGTTCTCGCGGACGTTGGCGATATGGCGGTACACCAGCACAACGCCGAGCGCCCCCATCGGCACGTTGATCCAGAATATCCAGCGCCAGTCGAGGTACGTCACGATCGCACCGCCCACCGGTGGCCCCAGGATCGGGCCGACGAGTGCGGGCATCGCCAGCCACGACATCGCCGAGACGAGGTCGCGCTTGTCGACCGAGCGCAGCAGTACGAGGCGGCCGACCGGGACCATCATCGCGCCGCCGATCCCCTGGAAGAACCGCGCGACGATCAGCGTCTCCAGGCTGGTCGAGAACCCGCACGCCACCGATCCGGCGACGAACACGAGTATCGCCGCTTGGAACACGGTTCGCGCGCCGAAGCGGTCGGCGGTGAATCCGGAGGCAGGAATGAACACCGCCAGCGCGAGCAGGTACGACGTCAGCGCGAGGCTCATCGCGGTCGGCTGTACCGCGAACTCACGCGCCATCGTCGGCAATGCGGTGGCAAGCACGGTCGCGTCGAGATTCTGCATGAACAAGGCGGTCGCGACGATCAGGGCTGTCAGGCGATAGCCGCGCAGCCGACCGCCACGGTTTTCGGGCGCGCGTTTGATCGTGTCGCTGGCCGGTACGATGCCATCGCCGACGTCGGCCATCACCGGGGCAGGTTCGCGGTCGACGCGTCGGAGCCGCGCGAGCAGGCGGGGAGCTGAACGGGGCGACGTCACGATCGCTTTAACGCACGGTCGAGCAGAGGGATCAACGTCCTCCAGTGATGCTCCGCTTCGGCCGGATCGTGCGCGGGCATGTCGCGAGGTACCCAGCCGTGCCTTGCCGGATACGTCTCGACGCAGTGCTCGACATCGGCGTCGCTCAGCGCGGTTACCAGCCGGTCCTTCATGAGGTCGGGGAAATTCGAGTCGTCGATCGCGCACGCAACATAGACCGTGGCGCGGATCGCGGGTGCGAGCAGATGAGGGCTGTCCGCCCGATCGTCGGCCAGGCCGCCAGCATGGTAGGATGCCGCGACCGCGACATGGTCGGGAAAAGATCCCGCCGCGATCAGGGCGAAGCGTCCGCCCATGCAATAGCCGACCATGCCGATAGCCCCCGCCGTCACCTCCGGCCAAGTCGTCATTGCGGCGATGACGGCGCCGGTATCGGCCATGACCTTGGTCGCGTCGATCGTGGCGTTGAAGCGCGCCCGATGCGCGGCGCGTCGGGCGGGATCGGTGAAGACGACGGCGGGATCGATCGGCGCATAGCGCCCTGCCCGGTAGAACAGGTCGGGCATCGCCACAGCATAGCCCGCCGAAGCCAGCCGGGCAGCGATCTCGTCCAGTGCCGGACGGATACCGGGGGCATCCATATATGCGATCACGCCGGGCCAGCGACCAGCGCCCACCGGCCTGTGCAGGCGTACGGGGCAGTCGCCGTCGGGCGTCCCCACGATGATCTCTCGCATCGTCGTAACCGCCATGTGCACCTCCGGGACCAGAAGACGATCCATAGCGCGTCCGGCAGACGCGGGAGATAAGTCCTGGCAGATGTCCGATCGGAAGTGCGGTCGTCAGACGACCTGGCTGAGCTGCAGTCGCGGCGCGCGCACGCGTCGGCGGACGATGTCGACGAAATCGTCGTGCAGCCGCGTCGGTAGCCAGTTCGTCCGCATCATGATGCCGATCGACGGCACGGGAGCGATCGGGTCGAACCGGACCGGGCGTAGATCGTCGTCGCCGTGCTCGATCTCGTATTCCGTCATCAAGGCCAGCCTGTCGCTGGACTTGAGCAGGTGTTGCAACACGGTCTGCGCACAGGTCGATATCCGCGCGGGTGGCGTCGTCCCGTCCGCGAAGAGCCGATCGAAGCAGGCGCGTCGACCAGAGCCCTCGGTCCCGATCACCCAGTCGCAGGCCACGAGATCGTCGTGGCGAACCTTCGGTCGGGCAAGCAGGGGATGGCTACGCCGCGCCACGATCGAATACGGCGTGGGAGCAAGCGGGACGGCGGTGATGTCGTCGTCGATCTGTTCGGGAAGCAACCCGATGACGAGATCCACGTCGCCATTGCCAAGGCTCTTCATCAGCTTTGGCGCACTGTCGTTGATGATGTGGATATCGGCCCGGGGATGGGCCGCGAGAAACTCGTCCAGCACCGACGACAGCAGCAGGCTCCCGCCGAAGGGCATCGCGCCGATCACCGTCTGGCGGCTCGACCGGCCGAGTGCGGCCTCGACCTCTTCGATCGCCCACTCGACCTCCTGCAGCGCGAGCTTGATCCGCCTGCCGAACGTCACGCCCACCGGGCCGACGATCATGCCCACCGCCGTGCGATAAAACAGCGACACGCGCATATTGCTCTCCAGATCGCGCGCCGCACGGTGCAGCGACGATATCGAGATGCCGAGCGCCTCCGACGCCCGCTCGAAAGACCCCGCCTCGCTGACGCCGACCAGCATGCGCAATTGCGACCTGGTAAGCCGGTTCGCAATCGCCTCGGCAGCACGTGGAGAAGCGACCGATCCGGCGTCGATGAGCGCTCGTTCGGTCTGATCCAGAAAACGCCGAACGCGCGCGTGGAAGATCGAGCCCAGTTCGTTGAGGTAGCTTCCGTCGGCCCGGCGATTGACGAGCGTGACGCCGACCTGATCTTCCAGCTTTGCGAGCGCCTGGGTCACTGCCGGTTGCGACAGGCCGCATTCCTCGGAGGCGCGTCGCACGCTTTTCAGGTCGCCGATGGCGACGAACAGGCGAAGCTGGCGCAGGCTGATCGCGGCGGCGCGATCTTCGGTCGAAAGTGCCATCTCTTATCCTCCAGGCGCTGCTTGTACCGCAGTCTGCACTGTCGCGTAGTTATCGCGCGAATAGCGGTTTGCCAAGTGATCCGGCCGAGCCTGCGCTGTGTCCAGGCCGGTAAACCTATCGCCTGCGGAGAGTGCATCTTATCAGACACGGCCGGGAAATGGGCGTCCGCCAAATGCAGGACCTTCACAACGGCGCAACGGTGATAAGTTCTGCGCTCGCGCCTGTCGGTTCGACGATCCGCCGCATTGACCGTCGTGGCGACGCCGCCCCAATGCACCGCAAAGCCGGAACAGGAAGAGGACGCCGAAAATGGCCGAAAAGGTGCATCTCAAGATCGCGATCGCGGATCATCCGCATACGTTGGCCATCAAGTCCGGCGAGATACCGATCGAAGGTGTCGATGCGGAATTCGTGACGGTGAAGCCGCAGATCGGCGCGTTTCGCCGGATGGTGCGCGACGTCGAATTCGACGTGTGCGAGATCGCGCCGACGACCTACATCATCGCGCGTGCCTACGGGAAGCCGTTCGTCGCGCTGCCGATCTTCGTGGTCCGCCGCTTCCACCATTCGGGCATGCTCGTCCGCCCCGACGCCGGCATCAAAACCCCGAAGGACCTCGAGGGCAAGCGGGTCGGCGTGCGTGCCTATTCGGTGACCACCGGCGTATGGATCCGGCAGGTCTTCATCGACGAATACGGGCTCGACAACAGCAAGGTCACCTGGGTGGTCGACGACGAGGAGCACGTCACCGAACTCGCACTGCCGTCCAACGTCATCCATGCTCCGAACGGGCGCAGCCTGGCGGACATGATCGCTACCGCCGATCTCGATGCCGGGGTCGAAGCCGCTGCGGGCATAGGCCGCACCGGTGCGCCGACCGGCGGTTGGCAGGAGGTCGAAGCGAATTACCCCGATCTCATGCCGGATGCCGAAGCGGCCGAAGCCGATTATTTCGCGCGCACCGGCGTGTACCCAATGCACGGCACGATCGTGGTCAAGGACTCGGTCCTGGAAGCGCATCCCTGGGTGGCCAAGTCGCTCAACGACGCCTTCACGCGCGCAAAGGAGGAGTGGCTCGCCAAGCTTGATTCCGGCGAGGCGACGGGGGCTGGTGCGGACAAGTATCGCGCGCTGCAGAAGATCGTCGGTCCCGACCCGTTGCCCTATGGCATTGAGGAAAACCGCGCGACGATCGAAGCACTGGAAAAGACCGCATTCGACCAGGGGCTGACGCCGCGCCGAATGAGCATGGACGAGCTGTTCGTCGACCCGGCGCGCGTCGCCGACCGCGTCTGACCGAGAAGGTATACAGATGATCATCGATTGCCATGGCCATTTCACGACGGTTCCCAAGTCGTTCCGCGATTGGCGTGCTCTCCAGGTTGCAGCCGCGGACGATCCCGCCAACGCGCCCGATCCCAAGGACGCGATCCTCTCCGACGACGCCCTGCGGGAAGGGATCGAGGGCGGCCAGCTCCGGTTGCAGCAGGAGCGCGGCAGCGACCTGACGCTGTTTTCGCCGATCGCGGGATTGATGAGCCACCATCTCGGCAACGAGCGCACCAGTCTGGAATGGGCGCGGGTGTCGAACGACAACGTCAAGCGCGTCTGCGAGCTGTTCCCGGACAATTTCGTGCCGGTCTGCCAGTTGCCGCAGTCGCCCGGCGTCCCGCCCGCCAACTCGATCCCGGAACTGCGTCGCTGTATCGAGGAGCTCGGCTTCGTCGGCTGCAACGTCAATCCGGATCCGACCGGCGGCTATTGGACGGGCAAGCCGTTCACCGATCGCGAATGGTATCCGCTGTTCGAAGCGATGTGCGATCTCGACGTGCCCGGCATGGTTCACGTCGCGGCATCGTGCAATCCGAACTTCCACGGCACGGGCGCGCATTACATCAATGCCGATACCTCCGTGTTCATGCAGATACTCCAGTCGGACCTGTTCAAGGACTTCCCGACGCTGCGGCTGGTCATTCCCCATGGCGGCGGTGCGGTGCCGTACCATTGGGGACGCTATCGCGGCATGTCGCTCGAGATGGTCGACCGTCCGCTCGAAGGGCTGCTCGACAACATCTTCTTCGACACCTGCGTCTATCATCTACCCGGCGTCGAGCTGCTGACCAAGGTCATTCCCGCCGACAACGTCCTGTTCGGCTCGGAAATGATCGGTGCGGTGCGCGGTCGCGATCCGAACACCGGCGAATATTTCGACGACACCAAGAAATACGTCGATGCGCTGCCGCTGTCCGAGACGGACAAGGCCAAGATCTTCGAGGGCAACGCTCGACGAGTCTACCCGCGGCTGGATGCGCTGTTGACGGCGCGGGGCCACTGACGAAACCTATCGCTTCGGACGGCGAACCGATTGGTCGGCGCCGTCCACGGAGTGCTTGAAGACGCGGTATGACGGACGGAACGTCCGCCGGAGAGGAAGCATCGATGACATCGCGGTACGTTGATATCCATCCCCACGTGATTTCGGACAACGAGGATCGCTATCCGCCGGCACCTTTGTTCGGCACGCGGTCCGACTGGTCGCAGGAGCGGCCCTGCACGGTCGACACGCTGATCGCGGCGATGGACGAGGCCGGTGTCGCAAAGGCGGCGGTGGTGCACTCCTCGACCACCTACGGCTTCGACAATGCCTATGTCGTCGACGCCTGCAACCAGTACCCCGATCGCCTGGTCGCAGTGGGATCCGTCGACGTGCTGGCGCCGGACGCGGTCGATACGATCGGCGACTGGGTCGACAAGGGGCTTGCGGGACTGCGCATCTTCACCGGCGGTTCGACCAAGGAGTTCGATGCGAGCGAACTCGACGACCCGCGCGCGTATCCCGCATGGGAACTGCTCGGCGAACTCGGGTTGACGATGTGCATCCAGACGGGGCCAGCGGGCCTCGGCGCGGTCCGTGCGCTGGCCGAACGGTTTCCGCAGGTGCCGATCATCCTCGATCATCTTGGGCGTCCCGACGTGACCGATGGCCCGCCTTATGCCGCCGCGCAGTCGCTGTTCGACCTGGCCGACGTGCCGTCGATCTACCTGAAGCTCACGCCGCGGATCATGGGCGACAGCACCAAAGGTGCGGCGAGCCCCGAGACGTTCTTCCCGAAGCTCGTCGACGCGTTCGGCGCGAAGCGGCTTGCCTGGGGTTCCAACTTCCCGACTTCACCGGGCACGCTGACAGAAATCAAGGCAACGGCGGAGGATCGCCTTAAGACGCTGTCCGAAGACGATCGTGCCTGGATTTTCGGCAAGACCGCACAGGTCCTGTATCCCAAGCTGGCGGACTGATGATTACGCACAACGGACTCACCCCGGCTAAGCGCTGGACCGTTCTCGGGTTGTTGGCGATCGGCGTGCTGATCGCCTTCGTCGACCGGACGAGCATTTCGTCTGCGCTTGCCGACGCGCCGTTCAAACAGCATTTCGCTTTGTCGAACACCGATCGCGGCATGATCGGCGCCATGTTCTTCTGGTCTTACGGGCTGGTGCAGATTCCGGCGGGCTGGGCGGTCGACCGCTACGGGGTGAAGACGCCCTATACGATCTGCTTCGCGCTCTGGTGCCTTGCCACCGCCGCGACCGGACTGATCCATACGCTGTTCGCACTGATCCTCATGCGCGTGATCGTCGGTGCCGCGGAGGCGATCGTGATGCCCGCGAGCTATCGCTGGATTCGCGACCATTTCAGCGAAGGCGAGAGCGGTACCGCCGTCGGGATCTTCACGATGGGCAACAAGTTCGGGCCGGCGCTCGGCGCGCCGCTCGCCGCGTGGCTGATCGTCAACTACGACTGGCGCCTGATGTTCATCCTGACCGGCGCGGCGGGCCTGATCTGGCTTCTCCCGTGGATGCTGCTGGTGAAGAACGACTTGCCGAGAGGTGCCGAGGAGAAGGCGACCGCTCGGCGTAATGCGTCTGCGGTCAGCTTTGCCAGCATCCTGTCCAGCCCGGTGGTCTGGGGCGCGATGATCGTCAATTTCTGCTACGGCTATTTCACCTTCTACTGCATGACCTGGATGCCCGCCTATCTCGTCGAGCAGCGCGGGCTGTCGCTGCAGCAGTCCGGACTTTACACCTTCTTCAGTTTCGCCGGGATCGCGATCGTCGCGGTCATCGCGGGCTGGGTGGCCGACAGGCTGATCGCGCGCGGCGGCGACCCGGTGTTCGTGCGCAAGGCCTTCGTGATCGCCGGGTTCATCGGTGCGTGTACGGTGTTGCTCGGCGCCTATGCGACGTCGCTGTCGGCGGCGTTGTTCTGGAACGTGTTCTCGCTGTCGTTCCTTGGTCTCGCCACCGCCAACAATCTGGCGCTGTGCCGGCTCACCCTGATCCCGAAGCCCGCGGTCGGCCTGGTTACGGGCGTCCAGCAGGTCGCGACCAGCCTGGCCGGTGGCGTCGCCGCGAGCCTGTCCGGCTGGCTCCTGCACGTCTCGGGCAGTTACGACCTGCCGATGCTCGTGATATTCGTGTTCCTCATCATCGGCGCGCTGGCGACGCTGATCCTCCTGCAGCCCAAATGGGCACCAAAGATCAGCGTCGTGCCAAGCGCCGCCGATCACCAGACCTCCTAGGAGAGCCTTTCCGTGTTCAAGCCCAACGTCGCACAGAACCCACCGTTCGACATCACGCGCGCCAGCCACGTCCGCTATCTGGTCAGCGACCTCGATCAATCGCTGCGCTTCTATACTGAGGTGCTTGGCTTCGTCCTGAGCGACCGGGACGGCGATGTCGCTTATCTTCGCGGGATCGAGGAGGCGGCGCATCATAGTATCGTGCTGACCCAGAAGGGCGTGCAGGGCGCGACCGCGGAATGTCTCGGCATGCGCGTCCGTACCGAAGACGACCTCCACGTCGCGCGGGACCATTTCATCGCCGCGGGCGGGACCGCCGAATTCATCGAACGGCCCTACCAGGGACCGAGCCTGCTCACGTCGTTCGGCGAAGGGATGCCGCCGATCGAACTGGTAGCGGGCATGGAAACCCGTCCGCGCATGCTCAACGACTTCGCTTCCCAGAAGGGCGGACGTGCCCTGCGGTTGGACCATTACCAGTGCGTCGTACCCGACGTGCCGACAGCGGTGGACAAGTTCCAGGCGCTGGGCTTTCGTCCGTCGAAATACACGACCGACATCGACAGCGGGCGGGTGCTCAGCATCTTCCTCACGCGGAAGAACAACCCGCACGATCTGGTGCTCGCGCCTGCCGCCGGTCCTCGCCTGCATCATGCGGCGTTCGTCGTGTCGGATCTTCAGGCGATGATCCGCGCAGCCGACGTCGCCGGGAACATGGGATGGGGCCGCAACGTCGAACACGGGCCGGGTCGTCATGGCCCGCCCAACGGCATCTTCCTGTATTTCCGCGATCCCGACGGCAACCGCATCGAGCTGATCCTGCCGCCGATGCAGTTCATGGATCCGGAGGACGCGCCGAACGCCTGGAACTCGACGCAGAGCATCAGCCTGGTGCCATGGGGCGGCGGCCCGCCGCAGCGCTGGCGCGAGGAGATGACGCTGTTCGACGGGATCGAGCCGGCCGGTGGTCCGCTGGCGCGCTGGACCTCGCTCGGCGGCGGGACCGCAAAGCAGGGCGGCGAAAACGGCGCGTAAGGGTCAACCGGCCGGTCATCCGCGGTCTTGTAGTATTAGGGAACAGATCATGAGCAGCGAACGCCTGAACGGCATCATCCGTGCGTGGGAGGCGGGCAAGCCTGCCTTCACCTGCTTCGCGAAGGTCGACAAATTGTCGGCACAGGAAATGACGGACGCACCGTATGACGGCATCGTGTTCGAGATGGAGCATAATCCGTACGACGTGGCCGGGCTCGGCGATGCGCTCCAGTACATGCTCAACCGCAAGAAGATCGCGGAAAGCGGCTCGGTCGCGCCCGCGGTCACGCCGATCGCGCGCATTCCGGCGAACGGCGTCGAGATGAACCAGTCCTTCGCAAAGCAGGTGCTCGATCGCGGCGTCTACGGCGTCATCACGCCGCATGTCGCGACGGTCGAACAGGCGTATAACGCGGTCGCATCGTGCCGTTATGCCAAGCCGACCGGAGCGGCGCTCTACGAACCCAAGGGGGTCCGCGGCGATGGGCCTGCAACAGCCGCACGCTATTGGGGTCTCACACAGCCTGAATATTACGCGAAAGCCGACGTCTGGCCGCTCGCCCCGCATGGTGAACTCCTGTGCGGCCTGATGATCGAGAGCCCGGAGGCGATCGAGAACCTGGACGACATGCTGGCCAACGTGCCCGGTATCGGCTTCTGCCTGATCGGCGAGGGCGATCTGAGCCAGGCGCTGGGCTATGCGCGGCAATACGAGCATCCCGAAGTCCTCGATGCGATGCGCCGGATCGTCGAGACGTGCCACAGGCACAAGGTCGTAGTCGGTAATCCCCACACCGGCGCCAAGAACGTCGAGCGGCTGCTGGGCGAAGGTTACAAGTTCCTCATGTCCGCCCCGTCGCGGAGCTACGGCGTCGTCGGCCAGGGCCGCGAATTGGCAGGTTACTGATGAACGGCGCCGAAAGTCTCGTCACGACGCTGGTCGACCGGGGCGTGGACATCTGCTTCGCCAATCCGGGCACGTCGGAAATGCATTTCCTCTCCGCGCTGGAAAATCCGCGGATGAAAAGCGTGCTGTGCCTGTTCGAAGGCGTCTGCACCGGTGCGGCCGATGGCTGGTACCGGATGAAGGATACGCCGGCCTCGACGCTGCTTCATCTCGGACCTGGCCTCGCCAACGGGCTGGCCAACATGCACAATGCCAAGCGCGCGTCGTCGGGCATGGTCAACATCGTCGGCGAGCATTCGGCCAGCCATCTGAAATACGATCCGCCGCTGACCAGCGACATCGAAGGCCTGGCACGGCCGTTATCGCATTGGGTGCGCCGGGCGGAATCCTCGACGACGATCGCCTGGGATACGGCAACCGCCGTCGCCAAGGCCTCCGAGCATCCCGGCCAGATCGCGACGCTGATCCTGCCGGGCGACACGGCGTGGCAGGATGCCGGCGACGCCGCGGTGGCGGCACCGGTCGCGCCGCGTCGCAAGGCGCCCGACGCCGCCCGGGTCGAGGAGATCGCCCGGGCGCTGCGGTCGGGAGAACCGACGCTGCTGATCCTGGCCAACAAGGCTACGCGCGGGCGTGCGCTCGAACTCGCCGGCAGGATCGCCGCCGGGACCGGTTGCCGGCTCGGCTCGCAATTCTTCACCGCGCGTATCGAGCGCGGTGCCGGGCGGGTGCCGCTCGAGCGCATTCCCTATGCGGTCGCACCCGGCAGCGCATTCCTTTCCGGCTTCAAGCATCTCGTGACGCTGGAAACCAAGGAACCGGTCGCGTTCTTCAGCTATCCCGACAAGCCGAGCCTGTTGAAGGCCGCAGGGACGCAGGTCCACGCGCTCGTCGAAGTCGAGGAGGACAGCATCCTCGGGCTGGAGATGCTCGCCGACGCGCTCGGCCTGCGAGACACCGCGCCAATTCTTCAGCCGCGGATCGAAACGGCGGTGCCATCGGGCGCGCTCAACCCGACCAGCATCGCGCATGCGCTGGCCGCAGCGATCCCCGAGAACGCGATCGTCGTCGATGAATCGCTCACCACCGGCCGTGAGTCGATGGGCTACACGATGGGCGCCCGGCCGCACGATCTCATCAACAATCTGGGCGGCTCGATCGGCTATGGCACGCCGGTCGCGACCGGGGCGGCGCTGGCGTGTCCCGACCGACGGACCATCTGCATGGTTGGCGACGGATCGGCGATGTACACGATCCAGTCGCTCTGGACGCAGGCGCGCGAGCAGCTGCCGATCACCACGATCATCTTCGCCAACAACCAGTACGCGATCCTGAAGGCGGAATACGCCAACATGGGGGCGGGGACGACGCCCGGACCGCAGGCGATGGCGATGATCGATATCGATCGCCCGACGATCGACTGGGTGGCGATGGCAAAGTCGATGGGCGTCCCCGGCGTCAGCGTCGACACCGCCGAAGGGTTTCACCAGGCGCTGGCCCGCTCCGCGCAGGAACCCGGTCCATCGCTGATCGAAGTCAGACTCTATTAAGGACGTGCAGATGGCAACGACACCCCCCACCACGCTCAAGACCAACCTGGCCGACTATCCCGTCACGCGCGCGATCCGCGACGGGCGCGTCACGTCGGACCTCGTCACGCTCGATATCTGTGGCCCGGACCAGGCGCATAACGGCTTCAAGGCGATGCTGCGCGAGGGCAAGTTCGATGCGGGCGAGCTTGCGATCGTCACCTACCTTCAGGCGCGGGCCTACGGAAAACCGTACGTCGCGCTGCCGGCGCCGATCTCGGGCCGGTTCCAGCACCATTGCGCTGGTTTCAATCGCGAGCTGGGGCACCTGGATCCCAAGGACATCGAGGGCAAGCGCATCGGCGTGCGAACCTACGCGCAGACGACGGGGCTCTGGATCCGCGGTATCCTGCAACACGAATACGGCGTCGATCTCGACAAGGTGACGTGGTGCACGGTGGGAGAGGGGCATCTCGCCGAATACGCGGATCCGTCGAATTGCGAACGGCTGCCCAAGGGCTCCGACATCGGCCAGATGATGCTCGACGGCGAGCTTGCCGCTACCTTGCAGGGCGTCGACCTGCCCAAGGATCCGCGGGTCCAGCATCTCGTTCCCGACCCGCACCAGGCGGCCAAGGACTGGTATGCGCGCGAAGGCGTCGTGCCGATCAATCACCTGTTCGTCGTCCACCAGGACCTGTCGCGCGAGCGGCCGGATATCGTTCGCGAGATCTACCGGATGATCGGCGAGAGCAGGGCGCTGGCCGAGGGGGGCGTGCCCGATCCTTTTCCGCCGATGGGCTTCGAGGCCAATCGGAAGGGTATCCAGCTCGCGATCGACTGGGCGTTCGAACAGAAGATCATCCCTGAAAAGGTGAGCGTCGAGTCACTTTTCGACGACACCACGCGCGCGCTGAACTGACGTCGTGGCGGACAGGCACCTGATCTCGCGAGTCCGGCGGGAGACGCGACGCAGGACGCTGACGGTCGCCAGCGTCGAACCGCGCGGCGACATCCTGCTCCGCATCTGGTTCGTCGGCGACGATCTGGCGGGTTTCGTCAGCGACGCGCCGGACGACCACGTCAAACTGTTCCTGCCCGACGGCGAAGGCGGCGTCGTGGCCCGCGACTACACGCCTCGCCGGTTCGACGCGGCAGCGCAGACGCTCGCCATCGAGTTCGCGCTGCACGGCGAGGATGAGGACGCCGGCCCTGCCACACGGTGGGCGATGCATGCGCAACCGGGCGACACCTTGGAGATCGGCGGTCCACGCGGCTCGACCATCGTTGCCGACGATTTCGATTGGTACCTGCTGATCGGGGACGAGACCGCGCTGCCGGCGATCGGCCGGCGCCTCGACGAACTGCGGCCCGAAGCAGAGGTCATCGTTCTTGCGTCGATCGCGCATGGATCCGTCAGGCCCGAACTTCCCGGTCGGGCGCGGCTTACGGTGCAGTGGCTCGATCGCACCTCGCTGCAGCATGCGGGCGCGGAATTTCTCGATGCGCTCGATGCTATGAGCCTGCCGGATGGCGAAGGCTTCGTCTGGATCGCGGCCGAAGCTGCTGCGGCGCGCGCGGTGCGGACGTTCGTGGCGGAGACGCGGGGCCATCCGAAGAGCTGGATCAAGGCATCCGGCTATTGGGTGGCCGGCGAGATGGGCGCGCATACGAAGATCGAAGAATGACGGCACGGGCGCTGCTGATCACCGGCGTCGGGTCGGGCCTTGGCGCGGCGTTCGCCCGTGCCGCCATCGAAGCCGGGCACCGGGTGGTCGGGACCGTTCGGCGACCGGAAGACGTGACGGCTTTTCGGCAGGCGACGGGCGGCATCGTGCTCCCGCTCGACCTGACCGACATCGCTGCGATCCCGGCGGTCGTCGCCGAGGCCGAGGCGCTGGTGGGACCGATCGACGTTCTAGTGAACAACGCGGGCTTCGGTCATGAGGGCGCGCTGGAGGAATCGCCGCTGGACGCGCTTCGCCGACAGCTCGACGTCAACGTCGTCGCGCAGGTTGCGCTGATGCAGGCTGTCCTGCCAGGCATGAGATCGCGCGGCCGCGGCCACATCGTGAACGTCACGTCGATGGCGGGCAGCGTAGGATTGCCAGCGGTCTCGTTCTACTGCGCCGCGAAATTCGCGCTCGAAGGCATCAGCGAAGCGCTGGGCAAGGAAGTGCGCCCCTTCGGCATCCACGTCACGGCCTTCGCACCCGGCCAGTTTCGGACCAACTGGGCGGGGCGGTCCCTCGAGCGGTCGCCGGAGACGATTACCGACTATGTGCCGATCATCGGTCCTATGCGTGCGGCGCGCAGGGCCAAGGACGGCCGCCAGGCGGGGGATCCTGCCAAAGCGGCGACGCTGTTGATGAAGATCATCGCGGCGTCGGTCCCTCCGGCACGGGTCTTCGTCGGGCCGGATGCGGTCGCGCTGGCGCATCAGAAGGTGAAGCGGATGCAGGCGGAACTGGCGGCGTGGGAGGACGCGTCGGTCGCGACCGACTATGACGTGCCGGATCGGTAAGCCACCTTCTGGATGCGGCCCGTTCTTCCGCAGTCATCCGTCTACGGCGTCCTTGTGAAACAGCAGGACAGGCTGCAATGCCGATACCAAAGGGGCCTGCCGGCGCGCGCGGCGGTTCGGTCACCTCGATGTCAGGAGACGATGGAGATGGACACGGCGGGAGATCCGCTTCCGGTGAGCGGACGTCGAGAGGTTCGACTGCGGTGGTCGATACTGATCGTGCTTGCGATCGGCGTGATGATTTCGTTCGTCGATCGCACCAGCATTTCCGCCGCGTTGGCGACACCGTCGTTCAAGACGCATTTCGCGCTGTCGGACCTGGACAGGGGCTGGATCAACTCGGCGTTCTTCTGGTCGTATGCCGTCATGCAGATCCCGCTCGGCTGGGTCGTCGATCGATACGGCGTGAAATCGCCCTACGCGATCTGCTTTGCACTGTGGTGCGTGGCGACCGCCGCGACCGGCTTTGCGGAAGGGCTCGCGAGCCTGATCGTGCTGCGTCTCTTCGTCGGCGCGGCAGAGGCGATCGTGGTTCCTGCAAGCTGGCGCTGGCTGAGGCATAACTTCGTCGAAACCCAGAGTGGCACGGCGGTCGGCATCTATATGCTCGGCTCGAAGATCGGGCCGGCGATCGGCGCACCACTGGCCGCCTGGATCATCATCCACGCCGACTGGCGCGTGATGTTCCTGGTCCTCGGGCTTGCCGGACTGGTCTGGCTGGTGCCGTGGCTGTTACTGGTTCGAAACGACGTTCCGCGCGTGACGGATACCGCGCGTGCCAAGGTTTCGGGGCGGAAGATCCTCGCCTCGCCGCTCATCTGGGCGACCATGGTCGTGATGTTCTGCTACAATTACTTCACGTTCTTCTGCATGACCTGGATGCCGGCGTATTTGGTGGAGCAGCGTGGCTTGGCGCTCGATCGGATGGCGGCCTACGCGTTCTTCAGCTTTGCCGGCATCGGCGTGGTGGCGCTCGCGAGTGGGTATCTCGCGGATCGCCTGATCGCGCGAGGGCACAACGCGGTCGGTGTGCGCAAGGGCTTCACGATCGCGGGTTTCGCGGTGGCGGCCACCGTGGTCCTTGGCGCCAACACCACGTCGCTGAATGCCGCATTGTTCTGGAACGTGGCGTCGCTGTCGGGCTTGGGTCTTGCCACGTCGAACCATCTCGCCTTGTGCCGGCTTACGCTGATCCCGAAGTCCGCGATCGGCGTCGCGTCGGGCTTCCAACAGGTCGCCACGGCGATGGCCGGGATCGTTGCGCCGATCCTGACCGGGTGGCTGCTCCACGTGAGCGGCAGCTACACATTACCGATAGACGCGATATTCGTCTTTCTCGTCCTCGGCGGACTGACGACCGCGCTCTGCCTCAAGGAGGAGTGGGCGCTGAGCGATGCCATGCTTGCAGCCGACCCGGTGGCGTGAACGCGCAGGCCGCGGACGGTCGAGGTCTACCCCATCCACCGGCTGACGGGGACGGCGGACTCCTCCAGCGGCTGTGCGATGACATCGACCAGCGTCGGCCCGTCATGCGCAATCGCCGCAGCCATGACGCCATGCATGTCGAGGGGGTCGGTGACCGTCCACGTCTTGAGCCCGTAGGCTTGCGCTATCCGCGCGTGATCCGTGCGCGTGAAATCGACGGAGAAGAACCGGCCGCCATATCCCGACTTCTGACTTGCCTTGATCCAGCCGTAGGACGCGTTGGAGAAGACGACGAAGGTGATGGGCAGGCCCTTGCGCACTACCGTTTCCAGTTCGCCGACGGCAAAACCGAAGCTGCCGTCGCCCATGACCGCGACCACTTTCGCATTCGGCGCGCCGTACACGGCACCGATCGAGGCGGGCAGCGAGAAGCCGAGCGCACCATGTGCGCGGTTCGTGATGAAGCGCCGACCCGCCGTGTTGAAATCGAAAAAGCCCGAGAAATACGGGCAGGGCGTCCCCGGATCGGCGACGATGATGCCGTCGGGCGGCAACGCGGCCTGGATCGCAGCCAGCACGCGTTCGGGCCTGATCGGGCGATCGGTCGAATGCGCGAGCACGTCGAAAAGTCGCCGCTTCGCCCGGCGGAGCTCGGCCAGGCGCTGCGCCGATCCGTTGTCGCGTCCCGTGCCGCCTCGAGCCTCGATCTCGCGGAGCAGCGCCTCCAGACAGAGGCGCGCGTCGCCGACCATCGCGGCAGCCACCGGATAATTGGCGCCGACCACCATGGGGTCGACGTCGATGTGGACGACGGGCACGCCGCGCATCGGTGCGGTGCCGTGCTCCGTCGTGGTCGACCCGGCACGACAGCCGATGAAGATGACGAGGTCCGCTGCGGTGATCACATCGCGCGTCTCGTCGGTGCCGCCGTTCGCCCCTACCACGCCGACCGCGAGCGGATGATCGTCGGCGATCGCGCCGTGGCCGCTGACCGTGGACGCGATCGGCGCGTCGAGGATGGTGGCAAGCGCCGACAGTGCCTCGCTAGCGCCCGAGATCACGATACCGCCGCCGCATACGAATACCGGAGCACGCGCGCCAAGGACCGCGTCGGCACACACGCGTACCGCGTCGGGGTCGGGCCCGGTCCGGAAGGCCGGGAACCGACCATGCGCGGCCGTGGCCCACAGGTCTGCCGCATCGAGCGTCTGCTTCTGCAGGTCATAGGGCAGGCCGATATGCGTGGCGCCGGGACGCCCGGTCGTCGCGGCGCGGAACGCCGTACGGAAGACGTGCGGGATCAGCCCGACTTCGTCGACGACCGTGTTCCACTTCGTCAGCGGCGCAAAGAGCGCCTTCTGGTCCAGTGCGGTGAGAGGATACCGTCCGCGTGCGGTAACCGGCACGTCCGAGGTGATAGAGACCATGGCAATGGAGGACTCGTTCGCCTCGACGACGCCGGGGAGGATGTAGGTCGCGCCGCCACCGCTCGGTCCTTCGCAGACGCCGACCCGTCCCGTGACCCTGGCATAGGCATCCGCCATGTATCCCGCGCTGCGTTCGTCGCGGGTCAGCACGTGGTCGATCCCGTGATCGAGCCGGGCCAGCGCATCGTAGAAGGGAAGGCTGGTGTCGCCGCACAGGCCGAACACATGCTTGACGCCGTGCTGCTGCAGCATGCGTACCGCCGCCTCGGCTCCTGTTACTTCGTTCGACATCGGGACCTGTCAGCTGTGAGAGTATTTCGGTCGGTCAAAGCTCGAATTCATATTCACGGCACCAACCCGCGGCGGTCGGATTGCGCGCGGCCACGGCGAACATGATGGCAGCGACAACGACGTTGAACGCGATAAGCGTCACTGACAGCGTTATGGTCTCGACGGCGACGAACGCATGCTCCGGTCCCATGGCGAGGCTCTCCTGATGGCTTCCGAGCTTGATAGCTACGGCTGTTAACGCCCAAGTCTAGGATGATCGAAGTCGACGACGCATAAGATCGATGCGCCCGGTGATCGAATTAATCGCCGATGGTTTCATTCTTCGCATCGCAGGACGGGTATTCGCAAGACGGGCATCGATGCCATCACCACGCCTTTTTCGTCGCGAAAAACCTCTGCCAGAACGCAATCTTGGCGGGATCGGCGACCGGGATCATGCCGAACCGATCGCCCAATTCCATCACTCGCGGCAGGGTCGGATCGTAGCGCGGCCAGGTGGGCAGGCCGGGTCCATTGGGGTTGCCATCCTTGATGATGTTCACCCAGTAAGAGGACATCACATCGGCGATCCGGCGGTCCTCCGCGGCCCAAGGCCGATCGACCGCATCGAGACTGTCGAAGGCGTAGTAGATTTCCGATCCATGATACGCGCCGCGCAGGTCATGGCTCGGCCCGGGCGGCGCGTGATCCCAGAAATAGGTGAAGACGGGCTTGTCGACGCCGCGTGTCCACTGCCGACCCCATAGCCATGTGGACACGCGCGAATTGTCGCGTGCCGCCGCATTGTTCTGCAGCGCGGCGTCCTGATCGTCGCGTGCGGGATACAGCTTCAGGAAATCGGCAGTCAGGGTACCGAACTTGCGCCGTGCCGCAGCCAGGTACGCCGCGAGCGTGACGCTGGTCTGCGGCATGCCGGCGCGGGGCGGCGTGGTCTGCGCGCGCAACGTGTCGAACGCGGTTTCGGGTACCGCCCCGGTTTCGTCGCGGTTGTTGCCCGCAACGAACGTCACCCGGTTCTGCGTGCGTTTCGCATAGGTCTGCGCATAGCCATCGGGGATCACCCAGCCATCGACGACGGGGCGAAACAACGGCGGCTTGCCCGAACTGCCCGTCTCGACGCTCGCATCGATGGTGTTGCTGCCTTCGATCAACCGTTGCCACGGCATCGCCCGCAACGCGTCCAGGGTGCCTGCACCATGTGCGGCGGCGTAGCGCGTGCCGGCCTGCTCAGCGGTCGCGAGGGGGCGCCACGACACCGACAGGTAGCGAAGCTCGGTATCGCGCGGATCGCGGGCATGGCTCTCGGCGATCCCGGCGCGGAAGAGCCCCTTGGCAAGGGGCGACATCGCCAGGAAACCGACCGCGCCGGCACCCGCCGATTGGCCGCCGATGGTGACCTTGGCGGGATCGCCGCCGAATGCAGCGATATTGCGCTGGACCCAGCGCAGCGCCGCGATATCGTCCAGAAGGCCGTAATTGCCAGAGGCGGCATGGCCAGACTCGCGGCTGAGTTCAGGCGTGGCGAGAAAGCCCAGCACGCCGACGCGGTAGTTGAAAGTCACGACCAGCACGCCTTTGCGCGCCAACGCTTCGCCGTCGAATTCGGGGCTGGCACCGGTGCCGCCGATGAACCCGCCGCCATAGATCCACACATAGACGGGCCGTTTCTCGACGCTGCCCGGTTTGGCGCCGGTCCAGATGTTGAGCGTCAGGCAATCCTCGCTCTGTGGCAGGCCGCGCGCCATTTCGCCGCCGGGCTGAGGGCAGGCCGCACCGAACCCGTCTGCCCTGCGAACGCCCGCCCACGCTGCAGGCGCTGCCGGCGCACGCCAGCGCAGCGGTCCCACAGGTGGCGCGGCATAAGGGATGCCCTTGTAGACCGTTACGCCGGGTTTGCGAGCTGGGACGCCGGAGACCAAGCCGGTCTCGATCCGGACAGGCGCGTTGTCGCCGGACACGTCCAGTGGCTTCGCGGCATAGCCGATCAGGTCTCCAGCCGCGAGGACGTGCCCCCGGATGGACCGTTTCAGCGCATCCAAGTCCGCGGCGTCGTTGCTGGCGAGCGTATGATCCAGCGCGAACACCTGCGCATGATATCGATGACTGCTGGCGTCATGCGTATGCGGCCCGGCATAGGGCGCGCCGGCGCCGTGTACGTTGGTGCCATAGGCGGCGCCGGCTGGTGCCGTCTCGAGGCCGACCGGCAGCGACGTCGTCGAGGCGGGCAGGTTGTAGAGGACGAGATGCACGCTGGTGCCCGCGGCGTGCGATGAACCCAGCTCACCCTGCAGGACCACGACATAGGACCGGGTGCCAGCGGGGCCGGCGCTCCAGCGAAGACCAGGAAAACGATTCTCGCCATATTGGGTGCTGGCACGAGGAACATCCCCCCCCGCCGTGAAGGACGGGCTGGTCACGAGCAGCATTCCGCGCGCACGCGGCAAAGCCGAGATCAGGATATCGGGCGCGTGGCCGATGCTCGTCGGCATCGACTGCGCGTTGGTGTTCACGGCGCCAACAAGAGCGGCGAGTGCGCCGAGAGCAAGTCCGGCACCGCGCGAAGTCGTCATCATGCTATTTCTCCGGCGTGATCGCCTTATGGGTCGGATGGCTATCATTTCTGGCCGTCATTTCTGGTTCGACGCGAAGCGTTTCGGCTTGGCCAGCCAGCGATCGATCGCATCGTAGGTGGTCGCGAGCGTGTCGCCGAACGCGCCGGGGTGCGGCTCGCACTTCGAGCACGTCGTATAAAGATGCGTCGCGCCCTCGATGAAGGCGATCGACTTGTCGCGACTCCTGGCAAGGTCATAGATGGTCTCGGCGGCAAGGAACTCCCAATGCCCCGTCATGCCCAGCACGAGCAACGGCACCGACACGCCCTGCACGTTGCCGGGTGGGCTCGCATAGGTCGACGTCCACTCCACGCCGCGTACCGATTGCGCGTCATAGCCGAAATCGGCGCCGGTCCGGATCGCATAGCTGTTCAGATAATTGCGTACCGTGGTCTTGAGCGCGCCGCGGATCAGCGAAGGCGACTGGCTACGCACGTTTTCGGCCACCCGAACCGTCGGCACGATCTGCACCGTGACGCTACCGTCGGCGTGGATCAGCGGCCATGCCTTTCGCGTATGCGCCATCAGGCCAACGTCCTGCGAGAACAGCTTGTTGTTGCTGCCGAGCAGGATCGCGCCGGGTACGACGAACGGCGCGTCGTCGCGATAAGGACCTTTGCCCGCATCGATCGACGCCAGCATCGCCTCGGCATGGGAGATCAGCGCCGTATTGCGTCGCCCTTCCGCCTGAAGGAACGCCTTTGCGAAAATGGGGCTGTATGTCGAGCCGGTCTCGCGAAATCCGTTCGCGGGCTCGTACATGTCCAGCGCCGGATCGAGCGTCGTTCCGCGCGCCTCGTCCCGGACCGCGGGATCGATGCTGAACAGCGTCATCGCCGCCAGGCCCCAGTTGGAATCGATCATCATCAGTCCGTCGGCGGCAGGCAGTCCCGCGAGCGAATCCGGGCATTTCCAGATTTTCTCCGCCGTTCGGCACGCCGTCACGCCGCCCTCGGCGATGAACTGGTAGGCGCTCATGACCGTTCCGCCACCGCTGTGCCCCAGCAGGACGACGTGTTCGACACCGGGCGCGCGACGCAGCCATGTGACGGCCGCCTTCACCTCCAGCAGCACCTGGTCGAGCGCGCCGTCGTTCGACACCCCGGATTTGCTTGTGCTGTTGTTGGCACAGAGCACCCGGTAGCCGCGCCTGGCCAGTTCGGTGCATCCGGAAAAGGTCAGATAGTCCGCCGACGAGTGCATGATGAAGACCGCGGTCTGCGCTTTCGGGCCAGGCTGAGCCGGCTCGTAGAGGACGCCCGGAACGCCGTTGGCCAGATGGACGAAACTGTTTCGCACCGTCTCCCGCTGCGCCGCCGCCGCCATGGGCGTGGGCGCCGCCCAGGTCGAGGGCGCCCAGATCAAGGGCAATGCAAGGGCCAGCACACGCAGCAGGCTCCGAACGCGCTTCGGCATCGTCACCGCCCTCGACACGGTTCCCCGGATCATCCCTTGATCCGGAAGCCGACCACGAACGCCCGCCCGGTGGGATCGTCGGAGAATTCGAAGGAAGCACCCGCCGACGTCGTGCCGCTGTAATAGCCGCTGAGCGGCGGGGTCGCATTGAACAGGTTGGTCACGCTCAGATACAGCGCGCTGTCTGCGATCTTCCACGTCGAACCGGTGTCGAAGGTCAGCGTCAGGTTCGTCGTTGCAAAGCTCCGGACATATTCGTCCTTGAAGACTTGGGCGGCCACGCCGCTGCGGCGGAATTTATTCCGGTAATGTTCGAACAGGTCGATCGTCAGATTGTCCGTCGGCTTGAAGTTGACGAACGCCGCCGCCTGGACGCTCGGACTGGGCATCAGGCCGTTGAGTCCCCAGCCGGCACCGCCCTGGTCGATCGTGGGGATGCCCGGCTGCTCATAATAGATATGTGGCTGGTAATTGATCAACGCACGCAGGTTCAGCGGGCGCCCGGCGATCCGCGTCGTATAGTCGGCCTCACCGTCCCAGCCATAGGTCTTCACCCGTGCGATGTTCTGTGGCTGGATGTAATAGGCGGTGGCATTGCCCGCCGCGTCTCGTTGGATCAGCGTGCAGTAGATCGACGTGCCGCCGCTGGACAGGCATCCCTGCTGCACGGCCGCGTTGAAGCCCTGGATTACCGAAATCGCGTTGGAAACGACGGTGTGATAATAATCCACCGTGACCGTGAAGCCGCGCAGAAAATTGGGCTTGAGCACCAGCCCCGCGGTATAGGTACGTCCGACTTCCGCAGTCAGGTCGGCATTGCCCAGATTGATCGACGGCAGATAGGCGGTAACCGCCGGCGTCTTCGTGCTGTCGGTGTAATTGCCGTAGACCGTCGTGGTCGGCTGGAACAGGTCGTAGAGCGTTGGTGCCCGGATATCGCGCGAGATCGTTCCACGCAGCTTGATCTGGTCGTCGACTTCCCAGACGGCGCCGGCCTTCCAAGTGAAATAATGACCGCTGGTGCTGTAATCCGTGTAGC
Organism: Sphingomonas sp. OK281; assembly: GCF_900115295.1. Classification (GTDB taxonomy): domain Bacteria; phylum Pseudomonadota; class Alphaproteobacteria; order Sphingomonadales; family Sphingomonadaceae; genus Sphingomonas. The sequence goes on from NZ_FOVZ01000005.1 coordinate 67,211, forward strand.
GCGCGGCACCGTTGAGGCTCAGCGACTTCGCGATGACGCTGTCGGTGAGCAGCGGGACCTCGACCTCGATCGCGCCCTCCTTCACGCTCTGCGCCACGGTGTCGCTCTGCGGGAAGCTCGTCGGGTACAGCAATGTCGTACCTGCGACGCAATTGTAGCGCAGCCCGGTGCAATCCGCGAGATCGGTCGGCAGGACCGTGCTCGACGCATCGAAGCGCTGCCGACGCCATTCGCCCGACAGGGCGACGCTGACGGGGCCGGCCCAGGTATCGAAGACGCTGCCGCTGATCGCGGCATCGGCCGAATCCTGGATGGTATGGGTCAGGAACGTCGCCTTGCCCAGCACGTAGTTCAGTGCGGACTGGCTGGGCGAACTCGCGCCGAACAGGTTGAGGGGTACGCAACTGCCGTAGGCCGAGGGATTGGTGAGCGCCGCCTGGCAGACGACTTGCCCGGTCGGGCCGACAACCGCATCAAGCGCCGCTGCCAGCCGCTGATTGTTCGGCATGTTGGACAGCGTGGTCTCGAGCCGTGACGAGCCATGCGTATAGGTGGCGTTCCATTTGAAATTGGCGAGCGATCCCTCGATTCCGGCATTGACGTAATATTGGTCGGTTTTCGAGGAAGCTTCGATACGCGGCGCGCCCTGCAGGATTTCGTTGACCGTGAACGTGCTCGCGCCCGCAAGTGCCGCGCGCGATGCCGGCGTCAGGAATGCGTTCGTATTGCTGAAGACCAGCCCGGTCAGCTGGTTCCAGCCTGTATAGGACGTGTTCCGCTTCAGATTCGCGGCACCCTGAAGATAGACGTGGATGTCGCTGGTCAGGTCATAGTCGAACCGCGCAAACGCTTGCGTGCCGCGTGACGGCGACGACATGGATGCGTTCTGGTAGGCGCCGTCGCCGCCAATCTGGCAGCACGAGGATCCCGATGCGGTACCCGCGACGAACGGGACGATGTCGCCAGTCTGATTGAATTGCTGCCCCCGCAGCGCGCCATTCGTGATCAGACCACCGAATGTGTAGGTCGCCAGATGGACGTCGGTCGCGAGATAATAGGGGTTTGCCGCCGTACCCGCCCCCTGGATCGCCGCAAGATTGTTCCAGTCCCGATCGAAGGCGCGATCGAGTATGCCATCATATTCGCGGTGCTGGACGCTCGCTTCGAAATGTCCGCGGTCGCCGACCTTGAACCCGAAGGCTCCGCCGATATCGCGCGTCGCGGCATCGCCAGACTGCGAAATGCCGGATTCGACATGCGCGCGAAACCCGTCGAACTTGCGATTGAGAACGTAGTTCACGACCCCGGAAACGGCGTCGGATCCATAGACGGCGGAGACGCCGCCGGTTACGATGTCGACTCGGCTGATGAGTTCCTGGGGGATCAGATCGACGTCGACCGTCGAGTTGTAGAGCGTTGGCGGGATACGGTGCCCGTCGAACAGCACCAGCGTGCGATACGTGCCGAGATTACGAAGGTTCAGGACGTTCGCCGATCCGTTGCCACCCTGCACACCGGTGGCATTCGACCCTGGATTGCTGAACTGATTGCGCGACCCCGAGAAGACCGGAAGGTTGTTCAGTCCGTCGGAGATCGTACCGGCGGGTGCCGCCGACGCGAGCAGGTCGGTCGAAACGGTCGTCAGGGGCGTCGGGCTGGCAGAGCCGTTCCTGATGATCCGCGACCCGGTCACGATGATGTCGGCCACATTGGGCGCCGCTTCGGTCTCGGCGGACGCCGCTTCGGTCTGGGCCGGCGCCGCTTCGGTCTCGGCTGGCGGTGTCGGTTGCGCCGAGGAGGGGGGCGATTGCGGCGCGACCTGGGCCATCGCCGATCCTGTGACGACGCATAGGCTGGTCCCGGCCAGCAATGCCCATAAACGATGGTGTGACGTCATGACGAACCTCTCCCAAAAAAACGGCGCGTCGGCGCTCGTTGCCACCCATCGCTGTGGGCTTGTTCGGTTTCGTCTTGTCACGCCCTCGGATGATATGGGTTATACGTTCTCCGGCGTTCCGATAAGTTTTAGGTGCGAGCGTGACCGGTAGGCCGATGACGCCGCCAATCGACAGGCAGGTTCGGCGGGTCAGGTCCAGCGGGCATAGACAGGCGCAACGTTCGGCGGGTAATGCGCGGTGGCCTAACCGCCGAACTGCTGTGCGCGGCGGAACGCGGTGGGGGTGACGCCGGTCGTCTTGACGAAGAACCGCGAGAAATAGGCGACGTCGGAAAAGCCGAGCCAGTCGGCGAGCGACCCGATCGGCATCGTCGTATAAGCAAGACACCGTTTCGCCTCGGCCAGGATGCGGTCGTGCAGGATCGCGATCGGCGAGACGCCGGCGACCGTCTTGCAGGCCAGCCGAAGCTGCGACACGCTGACGTGGAGTTCGTCAGCGATCGCGGGCAGCGCCGGGTGCGAGCGATAGCGCTCCTCGACGATCGTCTTGAAGCGTTCGACGAGCAGTTGTCGTACGCCGCCCGCAGCGCTGCCCGTCGTCCGAGCCGGCCATTGCCGCAACAGCGCCAGCAGGATCGCCAGCAGATGAATCTCGGAGCCGATCGCGCAGCCGTTGCGCTGCTCGTCCAGTTCGGCGGCAAGGCTGGTGAACTCCGCGTCGATCCTGGGCAGCGCGACGGGATCGAGCGGGACGACGCCCGGTTCGCCGAACACCAGCTTCAACGCGGGCGCGCGGACCAGCAGGTCCGCGAGATAGTCGTTCTCGATCGTCAGAACCCAGCCCGCGGTATCGTCTGCATACCGGAAGCCGTGGATGCAATAGGACGGGATGACCATCGCGCAATCGCGGCTGAACGAATGCGTCTCGCCCTCGATCGTGATCTCTCCGCCACCCTTCGTGCAGATGACGATCTGGGTGAACCGCGGATGCGTATGCGGCGCAATCACCCAGCCGCGCTCGCGGCAGCGGTGGTCGAGATGCTCGACGTTGACGAACCAGTCGGCGCGCGCGCCGGCATCGCCGTACAGGATATACCGGGGAACGCCCGCGGCGCTGATGCTGCCGCGCGATGCGCCCGACTTTGGCGAAAAGTCCTGTGGAATGTCACTTATCGGCATAGACGCGCCCTACCTCACGGCGCACATATGCACAATCGGCAGGATCACACTGCCAGTGCGACGAGAGGTGTTGAAGGTGGCGCGACCGATTTGCCAGATCACGAAACCGCGAGAGGGTTCGACCTCCACCGCGGTTACCGACGACCGTTCCGCCTGCCGCCCGATTTCTCGCGAGGTGACGCGTCGTGGCTAGGATCATCGGCGCGATCGCCAGTTCGCATACCCCGACGATCGGCTTCGCGCTCGACGCCCGGAAACAGGAAGACCCGGCATGGAAGCCGATCTTCGACGCGTATGCACCGATCCAGGCGTGGATCGAGGAGCGTAAACCCGACGTGCTCGTGATGATCTACAACGATCACATCACCTCGTTCTTCTTCGATCAATATTCGGCGTTCTCGCTGGGCGTCGACGAAAGCTATGCGGTCGCCGACGAGGGTGGCGGAGTGCGCGACGTACCGCCGATCGGCGGTCATGCCGGGCTGTCGCGGCATATCGTCCAGAGCCTGTTCACCGACGAATTCGACGTCACCACCTTCCGGGATCGCCCGCTCGACCATGGCTGCTTCTCACCGTTGTCGGTACTGCTGCCGCATGACGAGGCGGGATGGCCCGCGCGGATCGTGCCGCTGCAGATGGGCGTGCTGCAATTCCCGATCCCGACCGCGAAGCGCTGCTACAATCTCGGCCAGGCGCTGCGCACCGCGATCGAGAGCTACCCCGAGGACCTGAAGGTCGTTATCGTCGCCACCGGCGGGCTGTCGCATCAGGTGCATGGCGAGCGCTGCGGCTTCAACAACACCGCGTGGGACGAGCGTTTCCTCGACCTGCTCGAAAACGATCCGGTTGCGCTGACCCGCATGACGCACGCGCAATACGCCGAACTCGGCGGCATGGAAGGGTCGGAGATCATCATGTGGCTGGTGATGCGCGGCGCGCTGTCCGCCGGCATTCGCCGCGTCCACAAAAGCTATTACCTGCCGTCGATGACCGCAATCGCCACCGCGATCTACGAGAACAACGCCGAACCGCTGACCGCCGCCGAAGCCGCCGCGCACCGCGTGCGGATGGGCGAGCAGATGCACGGTGCCGAGGCGCTTGAGGGCACTTATCCCTATACGCTGGAGCGCAGCGCGAATGGCTACCGGATCAACAAGTTCCTGCACCGGCTGGTCGATGCGGACGCACGCAACCGTTTCCGTGCCGACGAGGAGGGCGCCTACGCCGCCGCGAGCCTGTCGGACGAGGAACGCGACCTGATCCGGCGGCGCGACTGGCGCGGCCTGATCCATTACGGCGCGATCTTCTTCCTGCTCGAGAAACTCGGCGCGGTGGTCGGTACGTCCAACCTCCATATCTATGCCGGGATGCGTGGCCAGTCGCTCGACGACTTCCAGAAGACGCGCAACCAGCAGGTCACCTACTCGGTCGCGGCGCAACGCAAAGACTGAGCCCGGTCGGAGCCGGGCCAAGCCGCCGTCCGAACGCCAATCTATCCCGAAGACAAAAAGCTTCCGCCATCGGCGAGGGGCATTGAGGAGACGTGCATGGAAGACCCCCGCGCCATCATCGCCCGCGAGCCGATGCATTACCGACAGGTGATCGCGATCGGCGTCGCAACCGCGCTCAACGCGCTCGACGGCTTCGACGTGCTGTCGATCAGCTTCGCCTCGCCCGGCATCGCCAAGGACTGGGGAATCGACCGCGCGGCGCTCGGTCTGGTCCTGTCGATGGAATTGTTCGGCATGGGGATCGGCGCGCTGATGCTGGGCGCGCTCGCCGACCGGATCGGCCGGCGCCCGACCATCCTGGGGTGCCTGATCATCATGGCAGCCGGCATGGAACTGGCCTCGATCGCGACCGACGTCACGGCGCTGTCGACCTTCCGGCTGTTCACCGGGCTCGGCATCGGCGGGATGCTGGCGGCGACCAACGCGATCGTCGCCGAATGCGCCAATGCGCGGCGTCGTAACCTGGCCGTGGCGGTGATGACAGGTGGCTATCCAATGGGCGCGATCATCGGCGGCGCGCTCGCCTCGTGGCTGCTCGGCGCGACCGGGCGCTGGCAGTCAGTGTTCGAATTCGGCGCGGTCGCGACCTTGAGCTTCGTCCCGCTCGTGTTGTGGCTGGTGCCCGAGACGATCGCATTCCTGCTCCACAAGCGGTCCGATGGCGCTCTGGCGCGGATCAACCACACGATGGTCCGCCAAGGCCGCCAGCCGCTTTCCGCGCTGCCTCCGCCTGACGAGGTCCGCAAGGGCTGGAGCATCGCGCAGCTGTTCGCGCCCGGTCTGGCGAGCGTCACGGTGATGCTGACGCTCGCCTATTTCGGGCACATGATGACGTTCTATTTCCTGGTGAAGTGGATTCCGAAGATCGTCGTCGATCTCGGGTTCGCGCCGTCGCTCGCGGGCGGGGTGCTGGTCTGGGCCAACGTCGGCGGGGCGACCGGCGCGATCACGATGAGCCTGCTGACGCAGCGGTTCGGCGTGCGCTGGCTGGTGGTCGGTTCGATGGTCTGCGGCTCGATTGCGGTGATCGCGTTCGGGCAGGGGTTCACCACGCTCGGCGGGCTGTCGCTGATCGCGGCGGTCGCGGGCTTCTTCACCAACGGCGCCACGGCCGGGCTCTATGCGGTGATTGCGCAGTCCTTCCCTGCGTCGCTGCGAGCAGGGGGCACCGGGTTGGTCATCGGTATCGGGCGGGCGGGGGCCGCATCGGGACCGATCGTCGCCGGGTTGCTGTTCGCCAATGGCTGGAGCCTGTCGCCGGTCGCGCTGCTGCTCGGGTGCGGCACGCTGGTCGGCGGCCTGGTCCTGTCGCGCGTACGGTACCGCGAGACCAGTATCGCCTGACAGCAGGGCCTGACAGCAGGGCCGACCGCGGGCGACCGGACACCCGGCGATCGCGGCATCATCATCGAACGATATCAAAGGGTAACGGTCATGCGTTCCATCACACCTATCGTACATCCGGTCCGCCTCGCGTGCGGCGTCGTTGCCGGCGTCCTGGCCCTGTCCGCGGGCACCGCCCAGGCACAGTCGGTGCCGCCCGAGACACCTGCCGCCAGCGGCGCCGTCGGTCCGCTCGCGACGCAGGCGGTGCCGGGCGTGCGTCCGCCCAAGTCGCAGCCAAAGCCCGCCGAGGCGTTGCCGGGTGGCCGCTCCGGCCCCGCCGGCCTTCCGCAGGCGATCCGCTGGACCGAGAACTGGTCGGCTACGCCGGCCGCGGACGCGCCGCTGATGGACAAGATCAAGCATATCCCGATCGGCGGCGGCAACACCTACCTGACGCTGGGTGGCGAAGCGCGCGCTTATTACACCGACTGGCAGCATGCCGCGCTCGGGCTGCGTGCGAACGACGACAATGATCCGCTCCAATTGCGTCTTCGGGCGCTGGCCGACCTTCACGTCGGCGAGCATCTGCGCGCCTATGTCGAACTCGGCGACAATCGCGAATTCGGCGAACAGGCCGCGACCGCCCCCAACCGCGACAAGATCGACATCTATCAGGCGTTCGTCGATTTGAGCATTCCGCTGGGCAAGGCAGGCAAGGTGACGCTGCGCCCCGGCCGCTTCGAGATGCCGCTCGGCAACGGCAAGCTGGTCGGCGTGCGCGAGGGGCTGAACATGCGCTTCACCTATCAGGGCGTGCGCGCGACCTATATCCTGCCCGGCAAAGTGTCGGTCGACGTCTTCGCGCTCAAGCCGGTCGACATCAGGCCGGGCAGCTTCGACGACGGTCCCAATCACGCGATCGACTTTCACGGCATATATATCAGCGCGCCGAACCGCATCCTCGGCTTCGGCACCGATGCCTATTGGTACGAGGTCGACCGCGACCGCGGCGTGCTGCGCGAGGGCACCGGCGAGGACCGGCGCGACAGCTGGGGCGCGCGGCTGTGGCGGCGCAACGCGACGATCGATCTCGATCTCGAGGGGACCTACCAGAGCGGTCGCTTCGTCGGGCAGGACATCGAAGCCTATGCGATCCTGTTCGAGGGCGGCTACACCTTCGGGACCACCGCGCTTAAGCCGCGGATCGGGCTGCGCGCGAACGTGTTCAGCGGCGATGGCGACCTGACCAACGGCAAGGCCGGCACGTTCGTCGCCGCATCGCCGCGCCTTCCGCTGGTCAGCGAGGCGGCGTTCTTCAACCTGTCCAACCTGATGGACGTCTATCCGTCAGTGACCGTCAAGCCGCGCGAAGACGTCACGGTCATGGTCGGGCCCGACTTCTTGTGGCGCAACCGCAAGGCGGACGGCGTCTATATCGGGCCAGCGGGCAGCTCGTTTGAGCCCTATGCGTCGAGCCGCTTCACGGGCACTGACCTGAACCTCGAGGCGTCGTGGCAGGCGACCAAGCGGATGCAGCTGCGGCTGTTCGAAACCTATTTCGCGGCGAGCGATTCGTTTGCGAACGTTGGAGGGAAGAACGGCAATTACCTGGGGGCACAGTCGACCTACCGTTTCTGACGGCATGACCCGATACACAGATCGGGTCTGGACACGAATGCGGTCGGGAGGTGCTCGATGCCATTATTGCCGCTGCAGATGCGGATCGAAGGAGAAACCCAGCAAATGCCAATCTATGCCACGGCTTTTCACGTGGCGGGGTTCCGATCCGCGCCAATTCGGTCCTGATCGTTCAGGACGCCGCCTTCCGCGGAGCAGTCCTGCGCCGCAAACGGCACCGGCATTGCAAAATCAAAATAGGAACCGTGGCCGAACAGTGCGAGAGACATGCCAGGCGCTGAAAAGGTCGGGCATGATCCGCTCGACCTTGACGGCCGCAAAATAGCCTATGAGTTCGCGAATATAATTGCGGCATTGGCACGTATTGCAGTTTGAATATGTTAACTTTGTCGGACGGGCCACGTAATCCGTCAGTGTGCAAGAATTGTGATTTGCGGTGTACCCTCATTGGTCATGTGGTTTGGACACAAAATCTGTTCAAACAGGGTCCAGTTCCGGCGTAACTGGACACCTCAATTATGAGGTCTAGAGTCCAATTGAACATGTTGCGTAGAAGCGCATAGCTGCCAGAATCAGCCATATCGGCCTATCCAGTGAGGCGGCGATCGTGTGCGGCTTCGGCGAGTAATGTCGGCTGCAGGCGGTCTGGCCATTAGCGCTCGCTATGATGATCTTGGGGAAACACAGAGCGCGATCGGTGAACTTTGCTGGCGGACATTTACACAGACCGCCGTATTGGCGTTTGCCTGCCTACAGCGGGTATCGTCATAGTCGTTGCAGGCATAAGCGCGGAACGCGCCAGCTTCATGATCGTGACGGTCGCGAACATTCGACACTTGATCTCGTCGACGCAGCCCTCAGGCTTAATTGGATTTTGAGGGACAGCCGGTTCCGCGCTGCCGCGTACAAACAGATGATTTGGTTACCGATGATCTCGTACTTGATAGCACGAAGTCGAGTTCTTTAGAGACCCTGAAACTCGGGCTCTGGCATAAGGTGGCTGTTGACAGCCGACCTGTAAATTTGTTGGTCGCGAAATCGTAGCGTCTCATCGCATCTCGAAGTCGATAGGGGTATCGGGAGGGGTATCGAAACGGCTCCCGACAATAATGCCGAGATATTGCAATAGGATATGCCTATGTCTGGTTGGGAAATGATCCTGTCCCCGCAACCATCTTCCCACACACACCATACCCCGAAAGCAACCGCTTCCGGGGCTTTCCTGCGTCTGACGTCCGCCCAGGTGGCTCACCTTCCCGCGGAATCGGCGATGGACGTGTCCGCGTCGACCCTGCCTAACGCCGCTCCAGGTCGCCACACACCTCGCGCACTCGTACGGAATTACAACGCGCGACCTTGTGTAGAACCCGTCCAAGCTCGGCGACCTGCCCGCGGAGCGGAACAGTCCTGGCGACATTCGATTATGATGCCGGATACGCTATCGCCGAGCAAAGTCGGTTAGCACCGGGCGCAGCATAAGGCTGTAACGTCTTCTCGTTCGACGACGGCCGGGCCTCGGCACGCTGATCCGTCGCTTGGCCACGCCTTGGCCGACGACGTTCGCCGGCGCTTTAACGGGCAGTCAGGGCTGACGTTCGTCCGGCATGGTCTCTAGTCAGCATTGCCCTTGGCCGTCACGCGCGCGGGAATGCCGACGACCGTCGTTCCCGCAGCGACATCCCGGGTGACGACGCTGCCGGCGCCGACGATCGCATCGTCTCCGATAGCCACGCCCGGCAGGATCAGTGCGCCCGCGCCGATCCACATGTTGCGACCGATCGTGACAGGCCGGCCGAACTCCAGCATCTTCGCCCTGATATGCGGATCGCGCGGGTGATCCGCCGTCAGGATCTGGACACCTGGTCCGACCTGCGTTCCCGACCCGATCCGGACTGTTACGACATCCAGCACGATGCACCCAAAATTGAGAAAGACGCCATCGTCGAGATGGATGTTGTTGCCGTAATCGCAGTGAAATGGGGATCGTACGGTAGCGCCATTGCCGACGTGACCCAGCGCTTCGACCAGCATCGCATGCCGCTCTGCCGCCGGCACAGCCGATGCGGCGTTGTAGCGCGCAAGCCAGGCCGAGGCTGCCGCAGCGTCCGCGGCAAGTTCGGGATCGTCCGCGGTGTACAGGTCGCCGCGCAACATCTTCTGCTTTTCGGTCGGCATGCTCAGCTCAGGTCGTGAAGGTCTTTGCCGAGCGGCACGGTGATCCGGAGATCGGAGAACCGGATCTTCAGGCCGCTGCGCTCGGGCGTGCAGGCCATCGGACCGACCTGATAGGACGATGCGATGGGGAACGGCGCAAGGCGAACCAGCGGCCAGACTTTTCCATCAGCCGATACCTGAAGTCGCAGTACACCCTTGGCGACTGTCGCGCGCATCCAGAAATCCTGCGCCGGATGTTCGTAGGGCCCTGTTGCCCAATCCGATTTGCCGGCGGTCAGCACGCTGCTCAGCATCGCGCGGCCGTCCGACAGTTCGATTCCCGCCTTGACCCAATGGCGCTCGTCGATCCGAACCATGATACCGGCCTGGTCGTAGAGCTTCTCATATTGGCCACGAATACGCAGTTGCGCGGTGAAGGCACCGGGTGCCGCGAAGCCGAGGAAGTGACCGCTATCGCGCGTGAAGCCGTAATGCGTTTCACGCCAGAAGTCGGTTCCGTGATCGGTGACGATCTGCAGGTCCCCGTTCGATTCGACGGTCCAGCCCTTTGGTTCGTTCAACCACCGCCCGTCGGATCTTCCGAGTATCACTTTACCGCTCGCCGCTTCGATCGGGGTTGCCATGGACACGGGGATCGCCAAAGCGGCCGCTCCGCCGATAACCGTACGCCGCGACATATCAGGGGTCTTCACCAGCACAGCCTTTCGCTAAGATTACGCTTTGTGTACATATGTACACAAATGCAGGAAAGGCAAAAATTGGCTGGAGAAACTCGCAGACGCAACGACCCCGAGCGCCGACAGCGTATCATCGATGCGACGTTGACCGTCATCGAACGCGACGGCGTCGCAGGGACCACGCATCGCCGGATCGCCGAGGCAGCCGCGGTACCGCTTGGCTCGGTTACCTATTATTTCACCTCGCTCGAAGACCTGCTGACCGCGGCGTTCCTGCAACTGGCGACGACATCGTCTGGCGCGTTCAAGGCGAGACTGGACGCAGCCGCCACCCGTTCCGAAGCCATCGAGGGTGTCATCGACATCATTGCCGGATCGATCTGGGCGGATCCGCGTACGCTGTTGCTGAGCTACGAGCTGTACGCCTACGCGGCACGCCATCCCGAGGTGACGGCGGTCATGCAGCAGTGGATGGACAATAGTCGTGCGGCACTTGGTCGGTTCTTCGATCCGGTCACCGCGCGGGCGCTGGATGCCCTTGTCGAAGGGATCGGCATCCACAACTCGATCGATGCCGTACCGCTCGATCAAGCTGCCATCCGTCTGATTGTCCAGAGGATCACCGACGTCGTATGAATCGAAAGGAAGGTTGGCGGTCGAACTGCGTCGGTTGCCCGATCGCCGTGGATATCGAGTGCTCGCAACCGGGTCTCGCCGCAGCAAGGCGGGGCGGCCACCACAGAGCTATGGTTTCGCGGTTCGCGCAGCCACCTCGGCTCCAACGTCCCCGGCGCTGTCATAGCGAAGGCGGTTTTGGTCGATGAGCTCAAGATGCTTTCCTGCCCAGGACCCTAGTGCGCGAAGCGGATCGGACAACGAATGCCCCAAATCCGTCAGTGCATATTCGACCTGTGGGGGCACGGTAGGATGCACGGTCCGGCTGACCATGCCGTCGCGATCAAGCGCTTTCAGCGTTCGGGTCAGCATCTGCTGCGAGATCCCACCGATCGTGCGCTTGATGTCGTTGAAGCGCCGCGGACGCTCGACAAGCACCATGACGATCATCACGGTCCACTTGTCGCCGACCAGAGAGAGCACGCTACTCATTCGGCGGCAGTCGGCGCTGACGCCGGGCGTGGCAGGCATATCCATGTGACCTAGTCCTAAAAATATGCGTCCTTGGCGCGTTGCCCTCAGTCACATACTTGCTCTTGGTCACAAATATAGACCGGAGACAATCAATGAAGCTTCTTCATCTCGATTCCAGCATCATGGGAAATGGCTCGGCGAGCCGCGCCATTTCCGCCGCTGTGGTCGAGCACCTCCGGGAAACCAATCCGATCCTTGAAGTCACCTATCGCGACCTTGCTGCCGAACCGATTCCGCATATGACGCTCGATGCCTTTCTCGCGCTGGATAAGGGCGAGGACGTGCAGCAGTTCCTCGACGCCGATATCGTGGTGATCGGCGCCGGGTTCTACAATTTCTCAATTCCCAGCCAGCTGAAAGCTTGGGTCGATCGCATCGCCGTGAAGGACAAGACGTTCGCCTATGGCGAGAACGGTCCGGTCGGCCTTGCGGTGGGCAAGCGCGTGATCGTCGCGCTCGCCCGCGGTAACGTCTATGGTGAGGGATCTCCCTATGCGGGGTACGAGCATGCCGAAACGCTGCTGCGCTCGATCTTCGGCTTCGTCGGCGCGGACGTCGAAGTCATCGTAGCCGAAGGGCTGGGGCGCGGGGATGAGGCGCGTCGTACGGCGATCGACGGTGCACTCGCACAAGCCCGCCGGACGTCGCAATCTTTCGTCACCGCTGCGAGCCTCTAACGAAAGCGGCCTAGCGTAGACGTCGGATACTAGGATCGCTGCCATTACGCCGATAGCGGAGTGGCAGCGACCCCTGTTTTTAGCCAAGCGCACTGAGCTCGGCAAAGACGTCGTCTGGCAGGGTCAGCGAGGCGGCGGCGAGGTTCTCGCGAAGATGTGCCACCGAGGACGTGCCCGGGATCAGCATGATATTGGGCGCGCGCCGAAGCAGCCAGGCAAGGGCCACCTGCATCGACGTCGCATGAAGTCTCGACGCCACGTCGGACAGTGCGGCCGACTGGAGGGGATTGAATCCGCCAAGCGGGAAGAATGGGACATAGGCTACGCCCTCGGCAGCCAACATGTCGATGAAGGCATCATCGTCGCGGTGCACGATATTATACTGGTTCTGGACGCAGACGATCTCCGCGATGCCGAGCGCTTCCTCGAATTGGGCGGGCGTCACGTTGCTGAGGCCGATGTGGCGGACCATGCTCTGGCGTTGCAGGTCCGCGACCACCTTCAAGGGGGCGGCCAACGATCCCTCGGCTGGACCGTGCACATCGAACATCAAGCGGAGATTGACGATATCAAGCGTCTCCAGCCCAAGGTTGACCAGATTATCCTCTACCGCCCGCTTCAGCGCGTCGGGATCGAACGCCGGTAGCCAAGACGCATCTTCGCCGCGGCGTGCCCCGATCTTGGTCACGATCAGCAGGTCATCAGGATAGGGTGACAGTGCCTCGCGGATCAGGCGGTTCGTCACGTGGGGCCCATAAAAATCGCTGGTGTCGATGTGGTTCATGCCGGCCGCGATCGCTGCACGAAGCACAGCCAGTGCCTGCTCGTGATCGCGCGGTGGCCCGAACACGCCTGGGCCGGCGAGCTGCATCGCGCCATAGCCGACCCGCTTTACGGTGCGTCCGGCCAGTGAGTAGGTGCCCGCTTTATCGATCGTCATCATCAGTCTCCTATTCCGATGCGTGAGATACGAGTTGAAGATTGCTCCGATAAGCCGGAGTGATCTGCACGGGCTGTACGGAAAACCGAACGATGAAAGCTGATCTCGTCGACCTCAACGCCTTCCTCGCCGTCGCGCAGGCTCGCGGGTTTCGCGACGCCGCCCGCACCGCGGGGTCGAGCGCGTCGACTCTCAGCGAGGCGGTGCGGCGCCTGGAAACACGCCTCGGCGTGCGGCTGCTCCATCGTACCACGCGTAGCGTGACGCCAACCGAGGCGGGGATGCGGCTGATCGAGCGACTGGCGCCGGCGCTGAGCGAAGTCGAGGCGGCGCTTGATGTCGTCAACCTGTTCCGCGACAGGCCGGCGGGAACGCTGCGCCTCAATGTACCGGTCAGCGCGGCACGACTGGTGTTGCCCGCGATCCTGCCCGGCTTCCTGGCTGCCTATCCGGACGTTCAGGTCGAGGTCGTCGCCGATGACGGCTTCGTCGACATGGTGGCGTCAGGCTGCGATGCCGGCATTCGATACGATGAGCGGCTGGAACAGGACATGATCGCCGTGCCGATCGGGCCGCGGGTGCAGCGTTTCGCGACGGCCGCCTCGCCGGCCTATCTCGACGCTCATGGCCGTCCAAGGCATCCGCGCGACCTGCTCGCACATGCCTGTCTTCGGGGTCGTTTCACGAGCGGAGCGTTGACCAGTCCATGGGAATTCGAGCGTGACGGCGAGATCGTTCGCGTCGAGCCACAGGGGCCGTTGATCGCCAGCGTCGCGGGCGCAGCCGATCTCCTCGTCGACGTCGCTGTGGGGGGCGGTGGCATCATCTCCCTTTTCGAGGACTGGCTTCGACCAGCGATCGGTCGCGGAGCGCTGGAACCGGTGCTACCAGACTGGTGGCAGGCATTTTCCGGTCCATTCCTGTACTATTCGGGTCGCCGCCTGGTGCCACCGCCGCTTCGAGCGTTCATCGATTTCATTCGCGACTACGACACCGCGATCGGGGCTGAAGGCCGAACTGCCTGAACGGACGTCCGGTTTGCGGCAATGCCGCCGCTTGCCCAAGCCGCCGGTTGGAAATACCATCATTGTCCTTCGAAGTTTCTCGAACGGCCCGCGTGACAGAACGCGCTCCCCGTCGGATCGTGGACATCGAGCGATCGGTGGGTGACGGGGCTCAAGCGGCGGCGAACGCTCGAGTCCGCTGGAGAAAGTCCTGATAATACTGGAAGATGCCGCCGTGGCCGGCATCGAGGTACAAAACGAGCTCTGCACCCGGTATGCGTCGCGCCAGGTCGGCGGAGTTCTCGCTCGGCACCATGATGTCATGATCGCCGTTCGCCACGAGGACCGGCTTGGCGATGCCGACGAGGTTCTGCGCAGGCTGGCGACCCCATGCCGTGATCGCCTTCAACTGGCGCAGGAACACCTTCGGCGTGACCGGCGCGTCTCGATCGATCTCGCGCTCCTTCAACCGAAGCAGGAACGCTTTCGCCGCTTGCCGACCGTTCGTGGACGAGGTGAAGAAGAGATAGGTTTTCGGATCCCTGAGCGTCAGCAGGCCCTTGACGATCAACGGCCACGCGATCGCACCGACCTGCTCGATGCCTGCGCCACCGGCGGGCCCGGTACCCGCCAGCACCAGCTTGCGGACCAGATCGGGTCTCGTGAGCGCGATCTGTTGCGCGACGAATCCGCCGAGCGAAAAGCCGATCAGGTCGACCATGGCTAGCCCAAGGCTGGCGATGACCGCGACCATGTCCTCGGCCATTCCCACGATCGTCGTCGGCGCGTTGCCTCCCGACTTGCCGACACCGCGATAGTCCAGCGCGTAGACCGGCCGATCCTGTGCGAGACCATCGACGATGCGCGGATCGAAATTGTCCAGGTTGGCACCCCAATGGTTGAGCAGCACGACCGGGACGCCCTGCGCCGGGCCAAGCCGACGATAGGCGAACATCGTGCCGGCCGCCTCGATGGTCAGGGTCGGCGTTCCGATCCAGGTGTCGGCGGCACGGATGTGCGAAGCGGGATGTGTCATGGTGGCTACCTTGCTCGTGAGATCCCGATCAGCGGATGCTAACGACGACCTTGCCCTTCGCGCGGCCGGTATCGATGTAGGCCATCGCATCGTTCAGTTCGGCGAAGGGGAAGACGCGGTCGACGACCGGCCGGATCGCGCCGCCCTCGATCAGCGTGGCGATGGTCGCCAGTTGCTCGCCGCTCGCTTGCATGAACAGGAACGAATAGCTGACGTCGTGGCGCCTGGCCTTGGCGCGGATACCCGCGCTGAGCAGGCGCATCACCAGACGCAGGCCCCAGTTCAGCCCCTGCTGTCGCGCAAACGCCGGATCGGGCGGCCCCGAAATCGAGATCAGCTTGCCGCCGGGCTTGAGCGTTTCGAGCGACTTGGCGAGCGTCTTCCCGTCGAGGCTGTTGAGCGCCACGTCATAGCCGGACACCAGCTCGGAGAATTCCTGCGTCTTGTAGTCGATGACCGTGTCCGCGCCGAGACCGCGAACCAGGTCGAGGTTGCTCGTCCCCGCGGTCGTCGCGACGTGCAGACCCAGGTGTTTCGCAAGCTGGATGGCGAATGACCCGACGCCGCCCGATCCGGCATGGATCAACACCTTCTGCCCGCGCTTCAGTTTGGCGCGCTCGACCAGCACCTGCCACGCGGTGAGGCCAACGAGCGGGATCGACGCGGCCTCCTCCATCGAGAGGTTCACGGGCTTCAGCGCGACATCGGCCTGGTCCACCGCGATGAGTTCGGCAAACGTGCCGATCCGTCCCTGACGCGGGCTGCCATAGACCGCATCGCCGACCGCGAACCGCGTAACGTTGGCACCGACCTGCCTGACGATCCCGGCGAAATCCGCCCCCAGGACGAGGGGTGGCTTGTACGGCAGGATGAGCTTGAACTCGCCGTTGCGGATCTTCGAATCGATGACGTTGAGCGCGGCGGCGTGGATCTCGACCAGCACGTCGTGCGGCCCGACGACCGGGTCCGGCCTGTCGCCGAGGCGCAGTCGATTGGCCTTGCCGTAAGCGTCGAGGATATAGGCTTTCATGATGCTTCCCTCTGGAGGCGTCGGGGACTGCGCCCGGCGTGGAGTGCGTCGGATCAGGCGGCGGCGTAGCGATCCGCGCGGAGAAGCTGGGCGAACCGCGGCACCATCGCGTTGCGCGCGTCGTCGAACGCATCCCAGAGTTCGCCCTCGTGCAGCGTCGGGATCGTCACGCCTTCGCGACGATCGAAACCGACGAGCGCCGCATCGACCAGTTCGTTGACGTCCATCATTCCCGACAGATCGGCACCGACCATTCCGGCGCGACCCCATAATTCGGTGCCGGTTGCGGCCGGCAACACGGCCTGGACGTAGACGCCCTTCGGACCGAGTTCGAGCGCGAGGCCCTGCGACAGGAACAGCACGAACGCCTTGGTCGCGCCGTACACGCTCATGCCGAACTCCGGTGCGAGCCCGACGACCGAACCCAGGTTGACGATCGACCCGGTGCCCGCCGCCACCAGACGCGGCGCGATCGCATGCGCGAGCCGGACGACCGCCGTCGTGTTGAGCGCGACGTTGCCACGGACGGCCTCCGCGGACTGATCGACGAAGCTCCCGCCGAGCCCTGCGCCCGCGTTGTTGATCAGGATCTCTATCTTCGCATCGTCACGCAACCGTGCCTCGACCGCGGCGACGTCGGCCTCGCGGGTCAGGTCCGCCGTCAGGATATCGACCGCCACACCGGTCTCGTCCGCGATCCGCGCCGCAAGCGCCTCGAGCCGTGCGGTATCGCGGGCGACGAGCACGAGGTCGTGGCCGCGACGGGCGAAACGATCGGCATAGGTCGCGCCGATGCCGGTCGAGGCGCCGGTGATGAGAACGGTCGGACGGGTCATGGGATTGCTCTCTTTCGGACGATACTTATATACATGACGAACATCATGATTGACTAAATATGATAGTCATCATGAAACTGTCAATGCCGGTCCAGGAGCTTTTCGCCATGAAGGTCAGTCGCGAGCAGATGTCGGCGAACCGCACGCGCATCCTCGACGCCGCCAGCACGCTGTTTCGGGATCGCGGGTTCGACGCGGTCACCGTGTCGGAGGTGATGAAGGCGGCGGGGCTGACGCATGGTGGTTTCTATGGCCACTTCGCGTCGAAGGACGACCTGATCGCGCAGACCGTCACGCATGCGCTCACCCCGTCCGACGGCGTCGGTGGCGATCTGCAAGCATATCTGGAGGCGTATCTCTCGCCGGAGCACCGTGATCGTGCCGCGACCGGTTGCCCTACCGCCAGCCTCGCCAGCCCATTGCGGCATCAATCGCCCGAAGCGCGTATGGCCATGACCAAGGGCCTGCACAGCCAGATCGACCGGCTCGCCGATGCCGTTCCGGGTTCGGACGCGGCCGAGAGGCGACGCGCTGCGATCGGGAGTTGGGCGGCGATGGTGGGTGCGGTGATTCTCGCACGTGCCGTGGATGATCCAGCGCTGTCCGATGAAGTCCTGATGCAAACGCGCGCCTGGATCGACGAGACCAGCAGAAAACCTGTTTGATGATAAGCTTATGCGAGCGGCCTGCGTCGCCGGCTGACTCGAGATCGTCGCAATAGTTGGACCGCCAGCTGCTTTCGCGCGACGTTTTTCGAAGCGTGCGGGCGGCAATTTGGCGGCGGGAGCGCACATATGCTCCCGCCGCCAGTAACGGACAGCGATCAGATCTGCGCGAGACCGCCGTCGGCAAACACTTCGCTTCCCGTCATGAAGCTGCTGTCCGACGAGGCGAGGAATGCCGCCACGCCGGCTATGTCGGACGGCGCACCGACATGCCCGATCGGTGTTCCGGCCCCCATCTCGATCATCGCATCGCGACCAACCACTTCCTCGGCGAGTTCGGTCAGCGTCGGGCCAGGAGACAGCACGTTCACGCGGATACCCGTTCCACGCAGATCCTGCGCCCAGCTCCGTGCGAAGTTGCGCACCGCGGCCTTGGTTGCACTGTAGATGCTGAAGCTGGGCGTTCCCATCGAGCCGGTCGTCGAGCCGGTGAGGATGATGGACCCACCCTTGCCCATCAGCGGCAGCGCCAACTGGACGGTGAACAGTACGCCCTTCACGTTGACGTCGAAGGCGCGGTCGTATTGCTCGGGCGTGATCTGGCCGAGCGGCGCAAATTCTCCGAACCCCGCATTGGCCACCAGGATATCGAGCGACCCGCGCTCGGCCTTAACCGTTGCAAACAGTTGCGCGAGATCTTCGAGATTCGATACGGACCCTTGCACGGCGCGTGCGTTCGGGCCCAGTTCGGCGATGGCCGTGTCGAGACGCTCCTGCCGGCGCCCGGTGATGTAGACGAACGCGCCCTCTTCGATGAAGCGCTTTGCCGTGGCCAGACCGATGCCGGTGCCCCCGCCTGTGATCACTGCCGTCTTGCCTGTAAGTCTATGCATCATCGTGTCTCCAGTTTCACACTGGTGTAGAGTTGATGAGGCACCTACCTACCGACAAGTACGCACCTTTTGGTAAGTAGATAAATGACGATGGCGGATTCCGATGCAGTTCCCGGCTTTACCTGCGGCCTGGACGCGACGCTTCGCGTGATCGCAGGTAAGTGGAAGCCACTCATCATCTATTTCCTGATCCGGGGGCCGACCCGTTTTGGCGCTCTGAAGCGGGCGGTGCGCGGCGTCAGCGACAAGATGCTGATCCAGCAACTGAAAGAACTGGAGGCCGATGGCGCTGTGACGCGGAAGGATTATCAGGAAGTTCCTCCTCGCGTCGACTACACCCTGACCCCGCTGGGCCGCTCGCTGGCCGAGGCGCTCGTACCGCTTTGCAACTGGGGATCGGACAATATGGCAGAGGTCACGCGCATTTTCGCCGAGCGCGACCAGTGGCCGACCAGATGAATGGATGTCCCATTGTCGGAGGCTGCCGCGACCGCTGAACGGCGGGTAACGGGTTTCAGCAGGAAGTAAGCGGGCTCGGGGCAACCGGTTGTTTGCAATCGACAAGCTGGGCGAGCCTGTGTCCGGACAGCCAAGCGGCTTCTATTCGCGGCCCAAACAGCCAGTCGCCGCATGCGCCCAGCCTGATATCCGCGTTCCAGAACGCTCCACGGTCCAGCGCTCCGGCTTTCGCGTACCGCCAGCGATGAACGCGCGTGGCGATGACGGCAGGCATGTCGGCACCTACGCGATCGGCAAACGCCTCGACCAGCATGTGTCCGACCATTTCCGGATCGTCTTCCAGATGCGCACGCGACCAATCGGCATTGGCCTGAAGCACCCAGGCTTCAGGACCAGTCCGACCCGGCTTGGCCGAGTTGCGAACGGCGGATCCCAGGATCCCACCATGACCAAGTCGATCCGCATCGATCGGCACCAGGCCATCGAACGCTGCCATGGCGGTCCAGCACGGGTCGGAAACCGCGGAACGCGCCGCATCGACGAGCGCGGCGTCATGGTCGACAGCCAAGGGCACGACTTGCTCGGCCGGCACTGCGATGATCGCCACATCGAAACGTTCGCCGCCGATTGACCAGTCTCCGTCATGGGTCAAAACGTCGATGGCCGTGTTCCACCTAACATCGCAATCGTCCGCCATCGCGCGGATCGGCGCGTTCATCGCCGGTGTCCCGACCCAGCCATCGGCACCTGCAGGCGACCAGCGCGCGACATGGCCCGCCTGCGCCCAACGATCGACCTGCATCACGAACGACGGATCGCGCGCTGTCAGATATTGCGCGCCATGATCGAACGCGGCCTCACCCAACGGCGTGTCGATCCGCCGCGTCGACATCCTGCCGCCTGGACCACGGCCCTTGTCGAACAGCACGGGGTGATGACCCTGGCCGCGTAGCGCCACCGCGCAGGACAGGCCTGCCATACCCGCGCCGATGATCCCAATTCGCATGATGCCCCCGTGCCGGCGTGCCGCAACCGAACGTGCGGCCGACCGGACACTCTCAAACGCGAGGCTCGCCGATTGGAGCCGACCGGACGTAGATTTCCCCGCTATGTTCCAGCCCGCCGGCGAGGGTTCGTCGCATCAGGCCCGAACATCGCCGCCGCCGAAGACGATCTGGTTGCGAGCGGCCGGGTCGAACAGGCCGTACACAAACGGGAGGTGCCCACCGCTCACCGCATCGAGCGCGGTACGGTGCTCCGGCAACAGGCGAAGACTCAGCGCTTCGACATTGTCGGTCACTTGCTCTGGCCGGCTTACCCCGATCAACGTCGATGCGACGTCTGGCTGCCCGACCACCCAGGACAGTGCGACGCGCGCTGGCGTCTCGCCCGATTCCGCTGCGACGCGTTTCAGTACGTCGAGGATTTGCCAGTTGCGCTCGGTGAACAGTGTGTCACCGAACGGGTTGTCGCCATCGAGCCGCTTGTCGTCGACGGGGCGCGCCGTGTCGTCCCGCCCTGCCTGGTTGGGGACGCCACCGGTTCGCTTCGGACCGGCCTCGACGGTCGCGCGGTCATACTTGCCGGTCAGCAGGCCATAGGCGAGGGGGCTCCAGGGAATGAGGCCCATGCCCGCCGACCGTGCGAGCGGCAGATGCTCGGCCTCGACCCCGCGTTCGACCAGCGAGTAGAAATACTGCAGCCCGATCGGCGCCGGATCACCCTGGACCCGCGCGAGAGTAGCGAGTTCGGCGACATACCAGGCAGGGCTGTTGGATATACCCCAGTAGCGGATCTTGCCCGCGGCGACGAGCGCGGTCATCGTCCGTAGCAGTTCCTCGGCGGGGGTGACGCCGTCCCAGACATGCACCCAGTACAGGTCGATGAAGTCCGTCCGGAGGCGGCGAAGCGATCCTTCGACAGACGCCAACAGGTGGCGCGCGCCATTGCCGCCCGCATGATAGCCCCGGCCAGTCGCAAACCCGGATTTCGTCGCGATGACGATCCGCTCGCGCGACGACTGCGCGGCGACGAACGCGCCGACCATCTCTTCCGATCGCCCACCGGCGTAGACGTCGGCGGTATCGACGAAATTGCCGCCCAGGTCGGTATAGCGATCGAACACCGCTCGGCTGCCGCTCTCGTCCAGCCCCCATCGCGGCGTACCGAAGGTCATCGTCCCGAGGGCCAGCGGGCTGACGAGCAGGCCGGATCGGCCGAGCGGGCGATAGGTGTCGAGCTTCATGATGGCATCCTGCAATGTGTCGCCTGCAAATGGACGCTGGACAGCCGGAGGATTAGATCGTCTGCAACGCATGGGTTGCTGAAGGATGTTCAGGAATGGATCGTGATCTCTGGTCCGGCCTCGCGGTTTTCGAAACGATCGTCGAGGCCGGCAGCTTTGCCCGAGCGGCAACGCGCCTTGGGGTGTCGGCGTCCGCGTTGAGCCATGCGATGCGGTCGCTGGAGACGAAACTGGGTGTTCGGTTGCTCGACCGTACCACTCGGTCGCTGGCACCGACGCCCGCCGGAGAGGAATTGCTCGCACGGCTGAGACCGGCGATAGCCTCGGTCACGAGCGCGCTGGAGGGGCTGGACCGCGCCCGCGATCGACCGGCGGGGCGTATCCGGGTCAGTGCGCACCGGGTCGCGGCGGTGTATGCTATCCTGCCGCGGCTAGCCGATTTTGCGCGCGCTTTCCCCGACGTCGCCGTCGAACTCGTGGTCGACGACGGGTTCGTCGATATCGTCGCCGACCGCTTCGATTGCGGGGTGCGGCATGCGCAGACGTTGCAAGCCGACATGATATCGGTCCGGATCAGCGCGGCCGTGCCGCTCGTCTTCGTCGCTGCCCCGGCCTATCTCGCCGAGCGTGCCGCGCCCGTCGATCCCGACGATCTCGCCCATCACCGGTGCCTGTGTTACCGGTACACGTCGTCCGGTGTCGTCCACCGATGGACCTTCGAGCGGGATGGCCGGACGTTGGAACGGTCGGTCCGCGGCGATTTCATCACCAACGACATCGACGTCATGCGCGATGCCGCGCTCGCAGGGTTGGGCGTTACCTGCCTTCCACTGCCACATGCCGCGCTACAACTGGAGGACGGCACGCTGGTCGAGGTGCTGGCCGGCTGGGCACCCACCTTGGCTCCAAACCACCTTTATTATCCCAACAAGCGGCAACCTACTGCTGCCTTTCGTGCTTTCGTCGCAGCGATGCGCGTGTGAACGACCTCCCGGGTGCAGGGCCCATGTTGCAAACGACCATGGTTGGATGCTTGGTTACCACCGAATGCGATGCGGGCCTGCTGAGGCACCAGCCGATTGACGACCTCCCCACGGCTCCGGCACTTTATGTCACCGTCAGGTCAATCGATCGCGAATCCATGACGCCCCGTCCTGGATCGCCTGACGAGCGATAGGGGCGATCGACATCGCTTCGAGAAAGCTGTGGGTCGCGCCGGGATAGACCGTTTGGCAGCCCCGGTTACCGGCAGACCGGAGACGCTCCGCGAGTGCAAAGCTCTGTTCCGCCAGCACGTCGAGCGCCGGAATTATCATCATCATTGGCGGTAAGCCTGACACGTCGCTTGCCGATAGCGGGCAGGCGTAGGGATCCTCGCATTGCTCTGCCGAGACGAGGTATTGGTCGAAGAAATAGCGCATGTCCGCCTGGGTAAGGAGCGCATGCGGGCCGCCATACGCGGCCTCCGCCGCGTCGGACACGTCGCCCGAAAACGCACCGTAATTCGAGAGTATGCAACGTATTGCCGAGTTCTTGTCGGCGTCGCGCACTCTCATGCATGTCGCCAGAGCCAGGTTCGCGCCCGCCGAGTCTCCACCGATCGCCATGCGCGCCGCGTCGATGCCGAGTTCGGTGCCGTGCCCGCCCAGCCAGTCGACCAGCGCGACGATATGGTCGAGCGCGACCGGATACTTCGCTTCCGGCGACAACGGGTAGTCGATCCCGACCACGACGAACTGCCCGGCGTCGGCGTATTCGCGCATCAGCCGGTCGTGCGTATCGAGGCTGAAGAAGACGAAACCCCCGCCGTGGATGTAGAGAAGCGCGGGCGCATCTTCTGCGGCAACGCCGTCGGGACGGTAGATCCGCAACCGAAGCGCGCCCGCACCGGTGTCGATCTCGACGTCGCGGGTCTGGCGCATGACCGGTCCGCCGACCGTCCAGCGTGCACGCACCAGTTCGGCGACCTGACGTGCCTCTGCCGTCGGCAGCTGGTCGAGCGGCGGATGCCGGCTCCAGTCCTCGCGCAGGATGTCGGTAAAGACGCGGATATCGGGATCGAGCCGGTCGTCCATGATCGTGTCCTAGAGGTGCGCGTCGAACCAGGCCAGCACCCGGCGCTGGATGTCGGCCTGATGCTCGGGTTCGTGGAACCAGTGCGGCTCGCGCGGATAGCGGACCATCTCGGCGGGCTTTCCCAGTAGCTTCAGGCCGCGGTAGAATTCGAGGCCGAGCGTGACGGGTACGCGCGTGTCCTGTTCGCCGTGCAGGACGAGCACGGGCGTATGGACGTGATCGAGCAACCGGACCGACGACACGCCGTCGAGATCGGCGAGATGCGCGGACGGCTCGCCGAAATAGCCGGTGGTGAAGTCGGGCGTGTCGGTGATCCGCGCCATCGCGGTCATGTCCGTCGGACCGGCACCGACGACCGCCGCCTTGAAGCGGTCGCCGTGCGTGACCGCCCAGGCCGACAGGAACCCGCCATAGCTCCAGCCGCCGATGCCGAGACGTGCTGGGTCGGCGATCTTCCGTGCGACGAGCATGTCGACGCCGTCGAGCACATCCTGATAATCCATCCCGCCCCAGTCGTTGCCGACCGCACGCGCGAACGCCGTACCCTGGCCGTCCGAGCCGCGCGGATTGGGCAGCAGCACCGCATAGCCGTGCGTGGCGAGCATCTGCGCCCATTCGTGCCAGCTGCCGAGCCATCCCGACCACCATGCCCATTCGGGTCCGCCATGGATCTGGACGACGGTCTTGATCGGCGTGCCGGGGACGTAGCCGGGCGGCGTGACGAGGACGCCGTGGATCGCCTTGCCGTCGCGGCTGTTGGTCCAGGAGATCTGGCGGACCTGGCCGAGCTTCCAGGTCGCGACCTGCGGGTTGATCGTCGTGACCGGGCGGACGCGCGCGCCGTCGATCGTCCAGACGTCGGCGGGGCGGTCGGGGGTCGAAAGCGAGACCGCGAGACGGCGTCCGTCACGGCTTGCGGTGATGTCGGAGGCTTCGCCGTCCAGCTGTGCCAGCGGCGTGACGCGTCCAGTCCCGCGCGCGATCCGGACGAGCTTGGATCGGGTCTGTTCGAACGACAGCGCGACGATCGAGCGACTGTCCGCCGACCATCGGACCTGGGTCAACAAACCGGGGTGATCGTCTGCCAATGCCGACAGCATGTCGGTCGTGAGGTCGTACACGCGCGCGCCGATGCCGATGAAACCCGGCGTGCGGATTTCGGAACCGAGGATCGCGGTGCCGTCGGGAGACCAGAGCGGACCCTCGGCGGCGTGTTCGATCAGCGTCTTGCCGACCGTGCCGCTGATCGGATCGAACAGCGCGATGCGGGAATGATAGAAATACTCGTTGATCGCGGTCGTGTCGGTCACCCGGACAGCCATCCGCTTGCCGTCCGGCGACCACGCCATGTTGCTGACGCTGACGTTGGCCGGTGAAACACGCCGTGCCGCGTGACTGGCGAGGTCGAGGATCCAGAGCCGCGTCACGTGGCGGGTCTTGTCCATCTCGACCCAGTCGCGCTTGGCGGCGCGATCGGCCTTTTCTGCGGGGGTATCGGGATCGGCGCTGAGGAAGGCGATCCTGGTCCCGTCGGGCGACCAGGCGAAGTCCGCGATGTCGCCCGGCAGCGCGGTGAGCGGTGTCGCTTCGCCGCCATCGCGCGCGATCACCCAGAGCTGCCGTGATGGTTCGCCGGATGCCGCCGGTGCGGTCGGCGGGGTCGCGTCGACCGGCGCGCCGGGACCGGCCGAGACATCCGGTTTGAACTCGAACCCGGTGTCCGCGCCACCCGACAGCGGGTTCTTGCGGTTCGAGAGAAACGCGATCGAGCTTCCGTCCGGCGACCAGCGCGGCGTATCGTCCGCACCGGCGCTAGTGACGAACCGCCGTGCGGGCGCGCTGCCGTCGGTCGGCACCGACCAGATCGTCCGCTGTTCGGGGCCGAAGGTCGCCATCTGCGGCTGGACGGTGAACAGGATGGTCCTGCCGTCGGGCGACATCTCGACATCGCGCATGTCGTGGAGCCGCATGATGTCGGCGGGCGCGATCGGCCCGCCCTTGTCCGCAGCAACAGGCGCGGCAGTCGGAGGAAGTGGCGCTGCGCCGGCCAGCAACAGTGCCAGCGCCGGAAGCGTCCAGGGCATGCGATACCGCACCCTCAGAACCCGATGTCGACGCGGAGGCCGTAGGTACGCGGCCGGATGATCGAATAGGCTGGGGCGACCTGATCGGTGAACGGCGCATTGAGAACGCCGCGCTTGTCGAGCACGTTGTTGACGAACCCGAGCAACCGGACGCGCTCCATCACCGTGACCGAGGCGCGTGCGTCGAACTGGTTGAAATTCCCCCGCGTGTTGGTGTTGCCGAACGCGACGGGGGCGGACGAGATGTAGCGATGCGCGATCTCGAACGTCGGTGCCAGTTTGACGTCGGGCAGGTCGAGCACGAGATTGTTCGCGATCGCCCATTTCGACGACCCCGGCAACGTCGTCCCCGAGGCATAGCCGCCGCCGACCGCGAAACTGTCCGGCAACAGGCTGGTGAGTTGCGCATCCTGATAGGTGACGTTCGAGCTGAACGTCAGCGCCCTGGTCAGCTTGACGGTCCCCGAGAACTCGACACCGCCGATGTTCGCGCTGCCGGCGTTGGTGACGTAGGAATAATAGCTTGGACCCGGCCCGAACAGCCGCGCCTGGATGTTCTTCCAGTCGATCGTGAACACCGTGGCGTCGAGCAGGATCCGGTTGTCGAACAGGCCGAACTTCACGCCCGCCTCGTAATTGTCGACCGTGTCGCTGTTATAGGCGGACGGGATTGCTGCGAGCAGTCCGGCATTGGGATTGATCCCGCCGACTCGGAAGCCTTTCGAATAGGTCGCGTAGGCGAGGAAGCCGGGGACCGGGCGGAACGAGATCGTCGCTTTTGGCGTGAAGCCGTCCTCCTTCTGGTCGACGCTGCCGGTCGAGCCGACCGGCGTATAGCCGCCCGGATAGCCGCCGAGCGCGCCGGCCTGGTTGGTGACGGTCGCCTTGGCACGCGTGTCGTAATAGCGGCCGCCGACCGAGATCTCGAACTGCTCGACCGGCCGCCACGAGAGTTCGCCGAAGATGCCAAGATCGGTGTTGAGCGTATCCGAGACATAGCCGTAGAGGCGGTCGTTGGGCGTCAACTGCGTTCCGCTGAAGCCGCCGAACAATGCCGGATTGGCGTTGATGAAGGCGCCGGCACCCTGCTGGAAGATCTGGTCGTAGCTGAACTTCTTCGCGTGCAGATAGCTTGCGCCGATCAGCCAGCGGACCGGGCCGTTGCCCGCGGATGCGAGACGCGCCTCGACCTGCTTGATGTTGGCGGTCGCGTCGCCGAGCGAATAGGCGGCAGCCTCGCCGGTCGTGACGCCGGTGACATAGGCATAGGGGTAGGAGAAGATTGTCGTGTTCTTCTTCTTGTCGACCGAGCCGAACACCGTGAAGTTCGCGAACCCGAGATCCTGGTCGAGGCGCAGGGAGTTGAGGAAGAAGCTCGTCTTCTGCGGCTCCTCGCGCGCCGATACCCGCGTCAGCGAATCCAGCGAGGTCAGGTAGGTCTGGTCGGACAGCTTGCTCTGCTGGTAGGTCGCCAGATACGTGATCTTGGTCCCCTCGGCCGGCGTGAAGACGATCGATCCGCGCGCGCCGCGGGTGCGGAAATCGTTGCTGCCCTGGTTGCTGGTACCGGTATTGTCGAGATAGCCCGCATCATAGCGTTGCAGCGCCATCACGCGCACCGCCAGCTTGTCCTTGATGATCGGCAGGTTGACCATGACCTTGCCGGCGTAGTTTAGGTCGCCGCTCGCGTTCTTGGTCGAGCCGATGAGGCCCTGTGCGGCGGCGTCGATCTTGGTCGGATCGGCGGTCTTGACGACGTAGTTGACGAGGCCGCCGAGCGTCGACGAACCGAACAGCGTCCCCTGCGGTCCGCGCAACACCTCGACGCGGTCGAGATCGAAGGTGTCGACGTCGGGGATGCCGATCGGGAAGCCCGGCTCGACCAGTGGAATCTCGTTCAGGTAATAGCCGACCGTGGTCTGGCCCTGCTCGTGGTACGTGGTCGCGGCGATCCCGCGGATCACGACTTCCGAGATGCCCGGCTGATAATCATTGAAGACGACCCCCGGCAGCCGCGCGATGTAGTCGGACAGGCTGTTGGCGTTCGCCTTGGCAAGCTGGTCGCCGGTCACCGCGCTGATCGGCATCGCGACGTTGCGCAGCGATTCGTTGCGCTTGGTCGCGGTCACGACGATGTCGTCGGAGCTGTTCGTGACGGGCTCCGACGCGACCGGGTTGTCTGGCGACGCATTGCCGGGCGTGGTGACGCTGGCGACCTGCGCTGATGCAGGTGTCGCGGCCAGCCCGAGCGCTGCTGCGCTCACCAACGCCGTCGTAGTGAGAAACCGGTATGTCATTAGCTCGCCCTCAATGCTCGGCGACCGGCACCTCTGGCGCCGTCCGCATCAAATTGCCCGAACCGTCCTGCGGCCATCTGCGGTCTTTTCGACCGTCGCGGCTCTGATCTTGAGAGAATAGGGTCCGCCCAAACTGGAACCGTACAAACATCCAGTCCTATGATGCCGACGGGACCAAGGTGTGGGACTCTCCGGCGCTGGTCCCGGTGGGGTGGATGCCGCCTGCCGCGGCCAGCGAGGTCAGCGCGCGCACCGCTTGGGCTTCGGTCAGGCTGGCAAAGCCGAGCCGCAGCCCGCGTGGCGCGTCGTCCGTAGTCGCGAACGACGCCGACGTGGCGAGGCTGAGGCCGTGGGCGGGGGCGCCGGCCTCGATACGGTCGAGCAACGCGGGATCGGCGAACCGCAGCCAAAAGGCGAGGCCGCCATCGGGGACGCGGTAGTCGATCGCGGCGCCGAACGTCGCGGCGAGCGCTTGGTCGAACGCGGTACGCCGTTTCGCATAGACCTGCGTCGCGCGGCGGGCATGGCGGCGGAGTTCGCCTTCGACAATCAGGTCCGCCGCGGCATCCTCGGTCAGCGTGTTGCCCATCCCGTCGGTCAGCGAGACGCCGTGCGCCACCGCATCGATGAACGCGCTGGGGGCGGCGATATAGCCGACCCGCAACGCCGGCAGCAGCAGCTTGGACAGCGAGCCGACGTAGATCACGCGGCCGGGGGCATAGCTCGCCATCGGCAGCAGCGGCTGCGATTCGAAATGGAACTCGTGGTCGTAATCGTCCTCGATCACCGCGAAGCCGAATTGCCGCGCGAGTTCGAGCACGCGCAGCCGGCGTTCGGGGCGCAGCGCGACGGTGGTCGGGAACTGGTGATGCGGCGTGAGGAAGATCGCGCGGACGCGGTGCTTGCGACAGGCGCGCTCGATCGCCTCGACATCCGCGCCGTTCTCGTCGAGCCCGACCGGGACGATGTTGGCGCCGAGATCGGTGAACGCGGCGACCGCGGGTTCGTAGGTCAGCGCCTCGACGAGCACGGTATCGCCCGGTTGCAACAGCGTGCGCGCGGCGAGGTAGATGCCGTTCTGGCTGCCGCGCGTGATGCAGATGTCGTCGGCGGTCACCGCGAGCCCGCGCTCGCCGCGCAGCATCGCCGCGACCGCCTCACGCAACCGGGGCGAGCCGCGTGGGTCGCGATATTGCAGCCGGTTGTCGCGGCTCGCGCGCTGTACCGCGGTCCGATACGCACGCGAGAGGATGTCGGCGGGAAACAGGCGACCGTCCGGTGCGCCCTCGTCGAGCTTGATGCCCTTGCCCGGCGACAAAGCGAGCGATCGTTCGGGCGGCGCGCGGAAGCGGTATTCGGGCGCGGTGGTCGCGCTGGGCATCGACGGTCGCGGGGGTGGCCTCCGCACGTCGGTCGTCAATGCTGCGACGACCGTGCCGCGCGTGCCCTCCGATAGCAGCCAGCCTTGCGAGATCAGGTCCTCATAAGCGAGGACGACGGTCTTGCGGTTGACGCCGAGGATCGTCGCGAGTTCGCGGCTGCTCGGCAGGAAGGCGCCGGGGGGCAGGCGGCCGCGTTCGATCTCGTGGATGATCGCGTGGACGATCTGGAGGTAGAGCGGCGTCCGCAACGCCGGATCGATCCGGCCCAGCGTGATCTTCCAGGGTCTCAGCATTGGCCCGCTTTCCCGATCGTGGAGCGGTCAGCATAGGGGGCCAAGCCTCGACGGCAAGCCGCGTTCTATTCCCGCTTCGGTGCGAACCTCTGCATCCAGGACACGAGCGCCGTGTCGGGATGCCGTTCGACGATCGCCGCGAACGTTTCGGGCGCCTCGTCCTGGCCGAGCTTGAAGCGACCGGACAGGCTGGTGACCTCGGCGCGAAAGGTGATGATCGCTGCAGCCATGCCGTCATAGCGTGCGCCGAGTTCGCGCGGCGTCCAGCGCTCCCCCTCCATCGCAAACGTCAGCGCGCCCAGCGCGTGATCCGTCTCGTCGGGCAGGAATGCGACCCGCGTTTCGATGACGAGTTGCGCGTAGTTCCAGGTCGGTCCCCAGTCGCGGCGGCCGGCATGTTCGGGCGAGACGTAGCCGTGCGGTCCGTTGACGAGGATCGTCGCGGACGGCGCCGCTACAAGGTGTGCGTGCAGCGGATTGCGCCGCCCCATGTGACCGAGCAGGTGCGTAAGCCGTCCGTCGGAATCATATTCGCCGAGCAGCGGGAGCAGGCTCGGCGGGGCCTGTCCCGGTGCCGTCACCCAGGCGAGCGGGTAGTCCGCGATCAGGTCGCGCACGTCGCTGGCGTCGAACGTCTCGAAAATCCCGGTCATGCGGGCGCCGACGCGGTGGCAGGGCAATGGTTCGTCATGATCTCCCCTTGTGCCGCCACTGTCGCGTGGCGCACCGTCGCCGCAAGCGCCAACACGCAAAATCCGGGAGGGCCAGTGTTGGCTCCGTCAGGTTCGGAAAATTGGCGGGTCCGCGCTGCGTCGGCGTCTGACACGATCGTCCGATGGGTGGGAGCATGACGATGATCGACCGGCGGATGGTGTTGGCAGGCGGGGTGGCGTGGGCGTCCGTGGGGCGGGCGCTCGCGATCGAGCGCGTGCTGGACCTCGCCTATGTCAACGCGAATGCCTGGACCGGCGACCCGCGGCGTCCGCATACCGACGCGATCGGCCTCGTCGGCGACCGAATCGTCGCGATCGGGGCGGGGGCGGTAAAGGCCGCGATCGGTCGCACGACGAAGGTGGTCGACCTCGAGGGCGCGTTCGTGACGCCGGGGTTCATCGACAACCACACGCATTTCATGATCGGCTCGGCCGCGTTGATGCAGCCGGATCTGCTGTCCGCCACCACGATTCCCGACTTCGCCGCACGGCTCGGCGCGGCGGCGAGAGCGCGGCCGGGCAAGTGGATCCTCGGCGGCAGCTGGGACGAGCAACGCCTGGGTGGCCAGTTGCCGACGCGCGCGTGGATCGACGCCGCGACCGGGGACACGCCGGTCGCGATCCCGCGCACCGACCTGCACATGTACCTGCTCAACAGCGCGGCGCTGAAGATCGCGGGGATCACGCGCGATACGCCCGACGTCGCAGGCGGGGTCATCGTCCGCGACGCGCAGGGCGAGCCGACCGGCATCCTGAAGGACAATGCCAAGACGCTCGCCGAGCGGGTTTTCCCGGTGCCGACGCCGACCGAATGGCAGGCGATCATGCGCGGCGGCATCGCCCATGCGCTCAGCCGCGGCTTCACGCAGGTCCACACCCCCGAACCGTTCGACTGGACGACGTACGAGACCGCGCGACAGCTTCGCGCCAAGGGCGAGACGGACCTGCGCTTCTACTGTTTCGTGCCGATCCGCGACTGGGAAAAGATGGCTGCGATCGTCAAGGCCGAGGGGCGCGGCGACGACTGGGTCCGCTGGGGCGCGGTCAAGGCGCTGGCGGATGGCTCGCTCGGCTCGCGCACCGCGGTATTCCGCGACGCCTATACCGACGCG
This sequence comes from Sphingomonas sp. OK281, assembly GCF_900115295.1. Classification (GTDB taxonomy): domain Bacteria; phylum Pseudomonadota; class Alphaproteobacteria; order Sphingomonadales; family Sphingomonadaceae; genus Sphingomonas. The sequence goes on from NZ_FOVZ01000005.1 coordinate 98,505, forward strand.
CACGACCAGCACGGCGTCCGCGTCACCAGCATGGCCGACCTGAAGGCGTATATCGGCGACGCGGACAAGGCGGGATTGCACGTCACCACGCATGCGATCGGGGACCTCGCCAATGACGACGTCCTCGATTTGTATGCCGAGATCGTCCGCGAGAACGGTGCGCGCGACCGTCGCTTCCGGATCGAGCACGCGCAGCATCTGTCGCAGGCGGCGATCCCGCGCTTTGCCAGGCAGAAGGTGATCGCGTCGGTCCAGCCGTTCCATGCGATCGACGATGGACGCTGGGCCGTCGAGCGGATCGGCCAGGCGCGGCTGCGTGGCACCTACGCGTTCCGCTCGCTGATCGACAGCGGGGCGACCGTCACGTTCGGATCGGACTGGCCGGTCGGGCCGCTCGACGCGGTCGAGGGCATCTACGCCGCCGTCACGCGCGAGACGATCGACGGCAAGAATCCCGCCGGCTGGCTCCCCGACCAGAAGACGACGGTCGAGCAGGCGCTGACCGCGTACACCGTCAACAACGCCTATGCCGGGTTCCAGGATGGCAAGCTCGGCCGCATCGCGCCCGGCTACCTCGCCGACCTTACAATGCTCGATATCGATCTACTGGCAACGCCTGCCGAACGTATCAAGGCCGCCAAGGTCTTGCGGACCATCGTCGGTGGCAGGGAACGCTTTCGAGCATGACCGACATCATGGATCGATGGAGTCAGGCACCGACGCCGCGCTCGTGCGCCCAGACGATCGCGGCGCTGCGGCGGTTGACGCCGATCTTCGCATAAAGCCGTGCGACGTGGTTACGGACGGTGTTGCGCGACAGCCCGAGCCGCTCCGATATCGCCGCATCGTCTAGGTCCTGGCAGATCAGCTCCAGCACCTCGCGCTCGCGCTTGCTGAGATCGGCCGCGGGTGCGGCGGACCCGGTAGCGCCGCGCGGATTCCGTAAGGTCGCCAGCTTGTCCATGATCGACCGGCTGAGCCAGTTGGCGTCCTTCATCACCGCATCGATCGCCTCGACCAGTTCCAGCTCGCCGCGTCGCCGTGCCGAGATGTCCTGGTACAGCCAGAGCACGCATGGCGCGCCGTCGACGCTGATCCGTTCGGCGGACACGAGGCAGTCGAGCGCCTCGCCGGCCTTGTGCAGCAACTGAACGTCGCGGCTGCGGAAGCCGCCATGCTCGCCGATCTCGGTTTCGAGCTGCTGGCGCTGCGCGGCATCGTTCCAGAGCTGCAGGTCGTCGGCGATGCGGCCGATCACCGCGCGGTCGGTATAGCCGGTCAGCGCCTTGAACGCCGCGTTGACCTGAACGATGCGGTTGTCGCCGCCTTCGGTCACGACCATCGCGACCGGCGCCATCTCGAACACCGAGGCGAAGTGTCGCTCGCTCGCCTTCAGCGCATGTTCCGCGCGCCGCCGCGGCTCGAGATCGGCGAAGGTGAACAACAGGCAATCCTGGTTGGCGACCTCGATCGGCTGCCCGGCGAGGATGACCAGCGTCTTCTCGCCGCCGGCGAGCGGCAGTTCCGCCTCGAGCTGCGGGATTGTCTTGCCCGCGGCCACGCAGTCCTTGACGAACGCCTTGCGGTCGACCTCCGCGAGAAAGTCGAAATCGAACAGCGTCTTGCCGACGATCTGGTCGCGCGCATAGCCCGACAGGTCGAGGAAGCCCTGGTTGACGAGCACATAGCGCTGGTCGGCGACGCGGATGATCAGCGCGGGGGCGGGGTTGGCGTGGAACATCGCCTCGAACCGGTCCTCCGCGTCGAACCGTTCGGAGACGTCGTTGATGACGAGGCCCAGGCAATCGGGCTCGCCGCCATCCTCGTCCATGACGATGTCGCGCACCTGGTGGACCCAGCGCGGTTCGTCGGCATCGACCGGCGCGACCTCGACGATCAGGTCGGGGAAGCTCTGCCCCGCGAGCAGCCGCATCAGCGGATAGTCCCGCCGCGGCAGCTTGCGGCGATCCCTGTAGCGCAAGCTGAACCGCGTCGCATAATCGTCCGCGGTCTGCCCGAGATCCTCGACCGCCCGCACCCCGTGCATCTTCAGCGCGGCCGGGTTGGCGCTCAGGATGATCCCGGTCGGATCCATCAGGATCACGCCTTCGAGCAGCCCGGTCATGAGCTGTTCGAGATGGTGCAGGGTGGGGGCGTGCAGCGGTTTCGCGGGCATCTTGGTCATCCCGGTTCAGCGCCGCGGAAGGGCTTCGGGTTCCGGTAGGGTCGGCATAAATCTACCAATGGCCCCGGTACTTGCGCACCAATTCCGAATTCGCCGAAAAGCGCGCGAACTGAACGGATCGGGCATCGAGACTGTTGAGGCACCTGTACCAGTATCGAACAGGAGCCTCATCATGAACCTCATCATCCTTCTCGTCGTCGGCGGACTCATCGGCTGGGTCGCCAGCATGATCATGCGGACCGATGCACAGCAGGGCGTCTTCCTCAACGTCGTCGTCGGCATCGTCGGTGCGCTGCTCGCCGGCTTCCTGATCACGCCGCTGATCGGTGGCGCATCGATCATGGACGGCGCGCTCAACATCCAGTCGATCCTGATCTCGCTGGTCGGCGCGGTGATCCTGCTCGCGATCGTCAACATGTTTCGTCGCGGTACGGTGCGCTGAGCGAACGGGAGGGCACGCTCGCGTCGCCCTCCTACGCCCCGGAATCTACAGACACCTAGGAGAGTGCAATGACCGTTCGAGTTATCTTGGCATGCGGCGCGATGCTGCTGGCCTCCGGCGCCGTCGCGCAGACCGCGACGCATACCGGCACGCACAACCCCGCGGTCAAGGCGAGTGCCGCGGCGCACGTCGCCGCCCCCGCGAGCGGTGCCAATTCCTTTTCGGAAGACCAGGCCCGCGGTCGCCTGACCAAGGTCGGCTATCGATCGATCTCGCGTCTGGCGAAGGACAAGGACGGCGTCTGGCGGGGCACGGGTACCCGCGCCGGCAAGACGGTCCATGTCGGGCTCGACTACAAGGGCAACGTGTCGGCGCACTGAACCAATTCGATAGGAGAGATATCATGACCAAGACCATCACCCGCCTGTTCGACGACTATTCGGACGCGACCGCGGCGCTGCACGACCTCGAACGCCTGGGCGTGCCGCATGATTCCATCAGCATCGTCGCCAACAACGCCGATGGCGCGCACGGCGACGCGGCCACGTCGCTCGGCGACGTCGACGATCACGGCGACGTCAGTCGTGGCGTCTCGACCGGTGCTGCGGTCGGTGGCGTCGGCGGCCTGCTGGCAGGGCTGGGCCTGCTTGCGATCCCCGGTCTCGGCCCGATCGTTGCGGCCGGGTGGCTGGCCTCGACCGTCGTCGGCGCAGGCATCGGTGCCGCCGGTGGAGCCGCGACGGGAACGATCGTCGGCGCCCTGAAGGATGCCGGCCACTCCGACGACGAGGCCCACGTCTATTCGGAAGGCGTCCGCCGTGGCGGCACGCTGCTCAGCGCACGGGTGGACGACACGCTGGCGACCGAGGCCGAAGCGGTGTTGGACCGCAACCGGTCGGTAGACGCGTCGACGCGTGGCAGCGCCTATCGGCAGGACGGCTGGTCGTCGTTCGACGACACCGCCCCCGCCTACAGCCGCGAAGAAGTGGCCGCCGAGCGTGACCGCTACCGGTCCACGCCGACGTCGACGACCTACTGATCAAGTGGTGCCGCCGGCCTGGTTACGGGTCGGCGGCGTCTTTGCGTCTGGGTGGGTTCGGTTTGAGTTGGGGGACGGGGGTTTTGTTAGTGGTGCCGGGCCTGCTTCGACGCTGACGGTTTCGCTGGATCGAAAGTATCCGGTTGGTGGCGTGATGAGTTACAGGTCGGATGGGCAGGCATCTGCTCCGAACACATGCACCCCATAGCACCACACATGCCCCACCCCGGCGAAGGCCGGGGTCCAGGTGGGCAACGCTGCTGATGAACGCTGCGCTTCGTTATTGCGACCTTTCCAACTGGGCCCCGGCCTTCGCCGGGGTGGCCTTGTTGGGGTGGCGCTTTCCGCGATGGCGCTTGTTATGCTGGGTCTCGTTGGGGCTGGCTCGTTGGAAAGGTACTAGCGCTGAAACTTCGCCTAGACCGGGTCGGGCGAGCTCTTGTCCTCTTCGCGCAGGAACGTGAGCAGTTCCTCGATCTCGTCCGGGCCGTAGCGCAAAGACATGTCGTCGATCTCGATCTCGACGGAAGCCCGATCGGTCTCGGGCCAGCTTTCCAAAATCTCCGCGCAATCCGACAGGCTGCCGCGCGCGACGACGTCCCGCGGCGCGCCCTCGTCTTGGTCAGCCGTCCGATAGATCGTAGCCGGTTCGCTCAGGGGGTAGGTCGTCATGGTCTCCGCTTCCGTCCTCTACCTGAATTACGTCAGCGCCCGCCGACAGGACGCCGGCGGGCGATCGAAAGTCATTCGTCTTCGGCGTCGATGTTGACGGTCGTCTCGGCGAGCTTCGTCATATATTCATCACCACCGTAGATATCCTTGGTGGCCGCGCTGAGCTTCTTGTGGTCGTCCTTGAGCCCCAGCGCCTTGGCGTACGCCGTCGCCGTGCCGAACCCGGCGACCCCGTAATGCGTCATCCGCTGATACTGTGCGATGATCATCACATCGAGCAACGGACCCTTCTCCGGACCTTCCTCGAGGACATGCTTGGTGGCTTCGGCGACAAGGCCTTCCATGCCCTTGCAATGCTCCTTCGAGACCTTCTCGTCGTTCGACGCGATCAGGTCCTTGAGCAGGTCGGTATGCGTCTCGATGTCCGCCTGCGACTTGGTCAGCATCTCCTTCAGCGACGCGTCGCTCGCCTTCGACGTAATCTTCTTGAGGACCTTCTTCATCTGGTCGTTCGCGGACCACAGATCCTTCAGCTCGTCGGTGTAGATTTCCTGGAGATCTTCGGGTGCAGACATGGGATCATCCTCGTGACTCCACCGAGCGGGATGCGCGGCGGCTGGTTTTGAATTTCGAAAAGCTGATAGCGGGACGCGGCGACCTCAGCCGGCGCCGGGCTGCTTCTGCTCGTCCTCGTACCGGGCATCGGTGCCGATCTTGCCGCTGGCCTCGGCCTCGGCAATGCCAGACGTCTCGACGACCTCGATCGTGCGACCTTCGGCAGCGATCGCATGGGGTTCGCGGTCGGCATCAGGATCCGCGGCGATCGTCGTGCCGTCACCGCCCCCTGAGCCTGCGACGCCGTTGGCCGCACCGCCACCGTCCTCGCCGGCCTGGCCACCGCCGTGATAGGCGATGTCCGTCTGGCCGCCATGCGCCATGAAGCCGGTGTTCGTCTCGGTCTTGCCGGCATGCGGGTTGGGATAGGACCCGCCGCCACTTTCGCCGCCCTCGCTGCGGCCGTGAACGTCATCGGTGCCTCGGGGCGAGTCCGAGACGCCGTCCGGAGCGCCCTTGCTCGCGGAGTTGCCGGGAACGGGGGTATGAACCTTGTCACTCATCGGTACGTCCTTCTGAATGTAGCGGACCAAAACGGACCGAGCCGGTCCGCTCGATGGGAGCGGACCGGCTCGGGGCGGAGTTACGGCCGCAGCACGACCTTGATGACGCCGTCCTGCTTGTCGCGGAACTTCTGGTACATCTCGGGCGCATCCTCGAGGCTCGCCGGGTGCGTCACGACGAAGCTCGGGTCGATGTCGCCCGCCTCGATCCGTGCGAGCAACGGCTTGGTATAGGCCTGGACGTGCGTCTGGCCGGTCTTGATCGTCAGCCCCTTGTTCATCATCGCGCCGATCGGGATCTTGTCGCCCATCCCGACATAGACGCCGGGGATCGACACCGTGCCGCCCATCCGGCAGCTCATGATCGCCTCGCGCAGCACGTGCACGCGGTCGGTCGCGAGGAACGTCGCCGCCTTAACCTTGTCGATCACCGCATCCATCGCGCCATGACCCGAAGCCTCGGCACCGACTGCATCGATGCAGCTGTCGGGACCGCGGCCCTTGGTGCGGAACTGGAGCTCGTCATAGACGCTGTCGACTTCGGCGAAGTTGATCGTCTCCGCACCGCCGGCCTCGGCCATCGCGAGACGCTCGGGCACCTCGTCGATCGCGATCACGCGGCCGGCACCGAGCATCAGCGCCGAGCGGATCGCGAACTGGCCGACCGGACCGCAACCCCAGATCGCCACGGTATCGCCCGGCTCGATCTGCGCATTCTCGGCGGCCATGTAGCCGGTCGGGAAGATGTCGGAGAGGAACAGAGCCTGCTCGTCGGTGACGCTGTCGGGCACCTTGATCGGACCGATATCGGCCATCGGCACGCGCAGATACTCGGCCTGACCACCGCAATAGCCGCCCAGCATGTGGCTGAACCCGAACAGGCCGGCGGGCGAATGACCCATCGCCTTGATCGCCATCTCGGAGTTCGGATTGGTCCGCTCGCAAGCCGAGAACAGCCCCTTGCGACAGAAGAAGCAATCGCCGCAGCTGATCGTGAATGGCACAACGACGCGGTCGCCGATCTTCAAATTGGTGACTTCGGAGCCGAGCGCGACGACGACGCCCATGTTCTCGTGGCCCAGGATGTCGCCCGCCTGCATCGTCGGCTGGTATCCGTCGAGCAGATGAAGGTCGGACCCGCAGATCGCGCAGGCCGTAACCTTGATGATCGCATCGCGCGGATGCTTGATCTCGGGATCTGCGACAGTGTCGACCCGAACATCGCCCTTTCCATGCCAAACCAGTGCACGCATTTCAAAGTCTCCGTAATATAGACCAACATCATAGGATTGCAGGAGCACAAATTTATAGGGCGTGAGACGGCAATTACGTCGTAGTCGACTAGCCGTTACGCGCCTGCATCATGCAGCGTCGCTCTCGAGCATTAACGCCCGTGTATCTTTTCGTCTGGTGCCTGCAAGCTTATGTACCGGAGACTATAGCGATCAAGACCGTCTCATCGTTCCTGCTCGATCAGAATATCGGCCATATATATTTTATACTGATTTTTATCAGTATCGGTCGATTGTAGAATACCTGCTTGCTTTGACAAGTATCGTGATTGCGCAACGACTTACGCATACTGTCACGGATCGGTTCGACTTGAAGATCGTGAGCGCGCGTTTCAGCCAGTCGTAGCGGAATAGCAGGATCACCCCTGTCGCTTTGCGGTATACAGCGCCAGATCGGCGGCGCCCGGTATGAATGCCGCACAGATCCCGTGGTGCCGATCGATGCCGCTGCGGCGGCCTTTTCGACGCCGAGCAAGAGCAGCAAGGCCAAGAGCCGATAGGTCGAACGTCGCAGCCAGACCTCGCGAAGATGTACCGGATCTGCACCTAGGTGTATCCCTTGCATCCAGACAATTGAGCCCGACGGAACACCTACTACATCAAACGTCCTGCTTGCCCTCCAGATAGGGTTCGGACGGCAAGGGTTCCGACGCCAAGCGCGTTGGAGGCGACCGCCGGGCGGCGGTTTCCAGCCATTCCGCGCCGCCCGGACGGTGGCGGGTCGATCCGTCGGATCGGTTCGGCACCTTGCCATACACCGCCGGCCCGTCTCGACCTGGGGCGCCACCGCCGAACGACGCGGCGATGTTGCCGTATGTCGATGGATCCCGCCCATCGAGGCTCAGTCGATCGTTGAGGTAGCAGGCGGTCGCCCACGCCGTCTTCGGATCGGGCGTCATGGCGATGATCCGCTTTCCCCAGTACATCCGCAGGTTGTTGTGCATCCAGCCGTCGATCAGGAACTCGCGCTGGCAGGCATTCCACGTTTCGTCGCGCGTCTCGCCGTGCAGCATCGCGTCGAGGCTCTCGAGGTCCGGCCGTTCGTCCGGCGCATGAGCCTCGAGCGTGTCACGCGCCCAGCCGGAAATCCGGTCATAGCGTTCGGGAGCAGGCAAAGCGCGCGCCTGATAGTGGAACCACTCGCGCCAGGTCAGCAGCTCGTCGGCAAACTTTTCCTTGGCATTGGCGGGGGCGACTGCCGCTTCGACCGTAGCCATGATCTCGCGCGGCCCGACCACGCCGAAATGGAGATAGGGGGACAGCGTGCTGGCGCCTTCGGGCCGGGTCGCATCGTTGCGCGCCGCGGCGTAGCTCGGCAGCACGTCGTCCATCAGCCGTTCGAGCTTTGCGAGGGCGCCGTCACGACCGATCGGAAACATCGGGCTGAGCGCCAGCGAATGATCGATGGCCGCGTGCTCGACGAAACGATCGATATCGGCATCGGTACAGGTCTCGAGCTGGTCGGAGGCGAAGGGCAGCGCCCCCTGATACGGCGCCGTCGCAGGGTGGAGTTCATCCGCGACGAGCCAGTCGCCACGCACGGGCTGATGGCGGCGGCGGAATGCGGTGGTCGAGCCGATATCGTCGCCGAGCACCGCGGGCGGCACGAGGCAGGCCGCGTTGACGGCCAGCACGGCGCGATCGGTGCGGCTTGCGAAGCGTTCCGCCTGCCAGCGCGCGACGAAAGTAGGCTGGTCTTCGACGAACACGGCCGCACTGTCCGAGGCCAGGCGGTAGACGAGACCTTTTTCCCGACTGTCCGATCGGTCGACATGCTGGACGCAGGCCAGGCCACGCTGTCGGCATTCGCGTGCGAGGTCGCGGCTGGCGCCGAGGATGAAGCGGTGAAGCCGATCCGAGGCATACGGGTAATCCTCGCGCAGCCCGTGATAGACGAGAACGGGAAGGCCGAGATCGTTGGCCAGGCAGATCGCGGCGTCGATCACGGGATTGTCACGCGCGCGCAACGCCTGCTGGAGCCAGCACAGGACATAGCGGCCTTCGGGCCGGACGTTGCACAGGTTCAAGCTGCGAACGCGGGGGGCTTCGGACCACGCCGCCAGGGCGCGAGGGATGGGCGATGTCATAGCAGCTCAACCATCGGCATGGCCTGCCGATCCTCGGACGTTCGTCGATCGTCGCACCGCGTGCGCCGTTCGCCCTGCAAAGTTCCGGAAAGGATCGTTCGTCGCCGATCCTCGACGGGGAACAGTCGATTTGGCGGTTTCGGTTGGCGCGATGTCCCTGTAGAAATGAACGCTAATACAATCGGGTGTTGCCAGGGAGCGTCGACCGGAATGTCTAATGGTTGACGATTATGCGCATGGTCGGCGCGACGGCCTGCGGCTTGCACTCTCGATCCTGGCGGCGGAGGAGGCCAAATGGGCAGCCCTGCTCGGGGAAAGCGCGTCCTGGCGCACGAATTCGACCCGCGCGATCAGGCACAAGACGTTGCAGGTGGCACAAGCGCGCGTGCAGACGGCGTTGAACCGGATGACGCGCGGCGACTCTGCGGAAGCGGATGCCGAACTGGCGTTGGCGCTGGAGAAACTGGGGCTTTGATCCGTAACGAAGCCCGGATCGCTTGGCCTCGACCTGTACGCCGGTGTCCGAAGCAGGACGGTCGCTGAGATTCTCGGATCGAACGCCCCTACCTCCGGTCGTCCGGCGCGACGGGGGATACCACCGTCCGACCATGGTCGTCCGCGTCGTCCTCATCCCGTAGCGTACGACCCGCCAGGGTTATTTCCGTGACGAAGCAGGCAAGGCCGCCGACCGCGCAAAGCAGGCCGCCGCCGAAGAAAAAGAAGAGGATTGCGGCGTGACCGGAGTCCCGCAAAACGCCGAAGAACAGCGTGATCGCGGCGCAGCACGTCATCGCGCCGGCCGCCGCCGCCAGCGTCACGGCGACGTCCAGAATACGCGACCGGGTCCGCAGGCGACGCATCTCGTGCGGATTGTGGCGTCCCCCTATCTTCAGATTGTGGATGCGGTCGCTGATCCGTCCCAGCCTGGTGACGAAGACGTTCAGAAGCGAGCCGACCGCGGTCAGCAGGAAGATCGGGGTGAGCGCCAACTGGATGACGTGTGCGGCGGCGCTCAGCGGCTCCTTCATGGATGATCCTTTCTCATGTGACCGAGGATCGATCGAGCTCGGGCAAGGTTCCCGAACCCGCGCGGGCTACTGCTGCGAATGAACGAGAGCAGGGTGCGCGAACCGGGGTCTCGGGAACGGCCATCGCGATGGGTCATGATCGGTTCACATCGCCCCGCGCTAACGACCTGAGACACGTCAGGAGCGCACCATGGCTACCAGTCACGCCGCAATACCCGGCGACGAACGTTACGATCGGCTCGTCGACCTTGGGTTGAGCGCCTTGCTGGTCCTGCAGGGGTTCACGTTGTTCGTGGCGATCCCGCTCGGCGGCGGCTCGATGGCCGGGCGGATGTTGCTGGACGCCTGCCACCTGATATTCGCGCTCATCTGCATCGGGGTGCTGACCCGCCACCGCCTGGTACAGGCCGGACTGTTTGCATCGCTGGTGGTGCTCGTGATCGGGCCGGTCGTCGGCAGCCGATTTGGCGCAAACCTGCATCTCGGATCCGCCGCCCAGCACGAGGCGATCGCGCTGGTCGCGTTTGCCTTCAACGGCGGGGTCACCGCGGTCGTCGCACGGCATGTGTTCGCGCCGGGCCGCGTCACCGTGCACCGGGTGCGCGGTGCGGTCCTGCTGTATCTGAACGTCGCCGCGCTGTTCGCGATCGCCTACGGATTCCTCGCAATGGACATCCCCGGATCGTTCATCGCATCACGGATCGCCACGTCCGCGACGAACAGTCCGTTCGGAACGGCCGGCTTCTCCTATTTCAGCCTCACGACGATCACGACGACGGGATATGGCGATATCGTGCCGGTCGACCCGTTCGCACGGAGTCTGGCGAACCTGGAGGCGGTGATCGGCCAGCTCTTTCCCGCAACGCTGCTGACGCGACTGGTATCGCTCCATATTGCCGGCGGACGCGAATAGAATGCGTACTGAGGCCCGACCTTTCGGCGTGCTGTTGGCGCCCTGTCTGTATTTGCGCGGGCGGTTACCGTCGATGCAGGCCAATATCTGCGACGTGTCGGAACTCTAAAGCCTCGATGAATTAAGCGTTATCCAGCGTGATGGCGCTTGCCGACCGCGGGTTTCGGGCGCAGCGGAGTGGCTCGTTCAATGATATAGTATATCAGAGGTTCACTATGCGTCACGTGCTGCTCGCCGGTTATAGTCTCGCTGCCCTTGTCGCTGTCCATGCGACGCCCGGACTGGCGCAGGTTGCCTCACCACCCCCGGGCACGCCAGCCGCGGATACGCCACCTTCCGTTGCGTCCGCGCCCACGGATAGTGCCGCGAACCAGGATATTCTGGTGACCGGCAAGCGGCTCGACGACGCGCGCGCGCACATCCAGCCGAGCCTCGGCGCGACCAGCTACGAGATGACGAGCGCGACGATCCAGGCGCTGCCGGGCGGCGAGAACCAGCAGTTCAACCAGATCCTGTTGCAGCTTCCCGGCGTCGTCCAGGATGGCTTCGGGCAGTTTCACGTCCGCGACGATCACAACGGCCTGCAATACCGGATCAACGGCACGATCCTGCCCGAGGGGCTCGCGGTATTCGGTCAGACATTGTCGCCGCGGCTCGTCAGCAAGCTCGACCTGCTGACCGGCGCGCTCCCCGCGCAATACGGGCTGCGCAGTGCCGGCATCATCGACATCACGACCAAGAGCGGGCTGTTCCAGAACGGCGGCACCGTTTCGCTGTATGGCGGCAGTCACGACACGATCGAGCCGAGTTTCACCTATGGCGGATCGACCGGGCGAACCAACTATTTCGTGTCGGGCGACTACCGCCACGACTCGCTCGGGATCGAGAGCGTCGACGGCCGGTCGAACCCGGTGCACGACAATACCGATCAATATCAGGGCTTTGCCTATGTCGATCATATCCTGAACGACAATGACCGGATCTCGTTCGTCGGCGGATACTCCAACCAGTGGTTCCAGATCCCCAATCCGATCGGCGCGCAACCCGACGGGACATCGTCGGTGGGTGGCCAGACCGCGTTTCCGAGCGAGCGGCTGAACGAACGCCAGCTGGAACGGACCGGGTTCGGGCAGGTCAGTTTCCTTCACGACGAGGAGCCGCTGACCGTACAGGCATCGCTGTTCGCGCGGTATTCCTCGCTGCGCTATCGGCCCGACATCCTTGGCGAACTCCTCTACAACGGACAGGCACAGGCGGCGTTCAAGCAGGACTTCACGATCGGCGGACAGCTCGACGGGGTGTATCATGTCGGCGCCGCGCATACCCTGCGCGGTGGCCTGCTGCTGACGCGGGATCGCAGCACGAGCGACACGACGACGCACGTGTTCCCGGTCGACGACACGGGCGATCAGGCCGGCGAGCCGATCGCGATCGACGATCACGGCGGCAAGACCGCGGTCACGGTCAGCGGGTATCTGCAGGACGAATGGAAGCTCGCGCCGACGCTGACGCTGAATTACGGCGCGCGCTACGATCACTATGACGGCTATCGTACCGAGAGCCAGTTGTCGCCGCGCGCGAGTCTCGTCTGGCAGCCCGATACGCGGTTTACCGGGCATATCGGCTATGCACGCTATTTCGTGCCGCCGCCCTTCGAGAACGTCGCGCTCGCCAGCGTCGCCGCGTTGCAAGGCACGAGCGGCGCGCCTGCGGTATCGACCGACACGACCCCGTTCGCCGAGCGCCAGCATTATTTCGATGCCGGCTTCCAGATGAAGAGCAGCGCCTATTTCACCTGGGGTATCGACGCCTATTATCGCATCTCGAAGAACCTCATCGACGAGGGGCAGTTCGGGGCGCCGATCATCCTGACGCCGTTCAACTACGCCAGCGGGCGCCTCGGCGGGATCGAGGCCAACGCCAGCTACGCACGAGGGCCGTGGAGCGTGTACGCCAACTTCGCCGCCGCCAAGGCCAAGGGCCGCGACATCGTGTCGAGCCAGTTCAGCTTCAGCGCGGACGATCTCGCCTACATCGCCAACCATTACATCTACCTCGACCACGACCAGACGTTCACCGGATCGGGCGGCGCGTCCTATGCCGTGAAGTCCGGCGTCCTGGCCGGAACCAGCCTCGGCGGGAGCCTGCTCTACGGCTCCGGGCTGCGCACCGACGGGACGGTCCCGAATGGCGCGAAGCTGTCGCCCTACGCCCAGGTAAACCTGACCGCGAGCCATCATTTCGCGGGCCCGAACGTCGACGTGCGGTTCGACGTCATCAATGTCGCGGACCACAAATACGAGATTCGCGACGGCGGGGGGGTAGGCGTCGGTGCGCCGCAATACGGCCCTCGCCGCGGTGTGTTCGTCGGGGTCACGAAGGCATTCGGATAGTCGCGGGCACGCAGGCCGTCGAACTGAGACCACGCGGAACAGCCCGCGAATGCCGGACGCGCGCGTGTTCGTTGACGTTCGATAGCGATATGCGCAGAGCGGGCGCACCGCGCCGTGACGCTAGTGGCGGTGTACCTATCTGGAGATCACATGCGACCAATGCTGCGCTGGCTTGCCGGAAGCGCGCTCGCAATTCTGTCTGCGGCGCCGACGCCGGCACTGGCGGATGAGGATCCGCGCTTCTGCCCTACGCGGCCGAGCATCGGCGGGTCGAGTTGCACGACGGAGCCCGGTCATGTCCATGTCGAGTCGTCGTTTCTCGATTGGCAGCGCGACGACCAGACGGATCAGCGTGACGATCGCATCGTCGCAGCGGACCTGTTGACGCGGGTCGGCGTCGGCAAGGATACCGAACTGCAACTTGGCTGGACCGCCTATGGTCGCGATCGAACGCGCGACAAGACGCGTGGGGTGATCGACACGGTCACGGGTACCGGCGACGTGACGCTCGCCATCCGCGAACATCTGACCGGGCAGGAGGGCAAGCCGTTCTCCGCCGGCGTCCAGGCGTTCGTGACCGCACCGACGGGCCGCTATCCGATCGGCGCCGGCACATGGGCCACGGGCGTGATCGTTCCGGTCCAGTATGATCTGACCAAGGCGCTCGCGGTGTCGTTTACCGGCGAGACCGATGCTGCGGCGAACCAGTCGGGCGACGGACGCCATCTCGCCTATAGCGGCATCACCGGTGCGCGGTACAAGCTGACCGAACAGGTTACGGCAACCGCCGAACTCTCGCTCGAACGCGACGACGATCCCGAGGGCCACGAAACGCGCGCGCTCGCCGCGTTGTCGGCTGCGTGGCGACCCACCAAAACGCTCCAGTTCGACGTGCTCGCGATCGCCGGGTTGAACCACGCTGCGCCCGACGCACGCCTCGTAACGGGTGGTGCGATCCTGTTCTGAGGCCGCGCGTATCCCGCATGACCGCGACGATCATCGCGGGGTGCCGACAGGCGCACCGGTCGCACCGGGTGAATCGCGGCGACCGTCTTCGGTCAGGTGACGATGTGGTCTTCGTGATCTAAGTGAGACCCATGAAGCTACCGTTCGATCGCCTGATGCCGGGCAAGCGCTGGACGCCGGCACGCTACCGCGCCCTGCTGCGCGCCCGAGGGCCCCGTTCGGTGCAGTTTCGGACGCGCGTGGCGATCCTGACCGGTGCGATCCTGATCGGCATCGTCGCCACGGCGTTCGCGCAGGCCGCGGACTGGGCTGCGGGCGTGTTCAACCATTATGCGCAGAACCGGCACTGGTGGCCGTTGATCACGACGCCGCTGATGTTCATGGGTCTGGTCTGGCTGACGCGTAGATATGCACCCTTCGCGCGCGGATCCGGCATACCGCAGGTGATCGCATCCCAAGCCGAGCCAAACGACGCGACCAAGACGCTGATTTCACCGCGCACCGTCGCGGCGAAGGCCGCACTGACGATCGGCGCCGTGCTCGGCGGCGCATCGGTGGGGCGCGAAGGGCCGACCGTCCAGATCGCTGCCGCGGTGATGGGCCTTACCCATCGCTTCGTCCGAGTGCCGCTGAGGGGCGGGGTGCTGATCGCCGGCGGCGCGGCAGGCGTCGCCGCCGCGTTCAACACGCCGCTCGCGGGCCTGATGTTCGCGATCGAGGAACTGGCATCGGCGTACGAACAGCGCGTGACGTTGCTCGTGCTCGCGGCGATCGTGATTGCCGGGATGGTCGCGCAGTCGGTCCAGGGCGATTATATCTACTTCGGTGTCATCGGCGCGCACATGCCGCTCCTGTCCGCGTTGCTGGTAGCGCCCGTTGCCGGGATCGCGGGCGGGATGGCGGGCGGCCTGTTCTCCCGTACGCTGCTCGCGATGGCGCTTGGACGGAACGTCGTGACGGCGTGGACGCGCGCTAACCCGGTGAAATTCGCGGGCTTATGCGGCTGCGTGGTGGCGTTGCTCGGCGTGTTCACCGGGCTGACCTGGGGTACGGGCTATTCCGCGGCGCGCGCGATGATCGTCGGGGTCGATGCGCCGTTATGGTTCGGTCCGGCCAAGTTCCTCGCCACTGCGACGACCGCGATCGCAGGGCTGCCCGGGGGCATATTCGCGCCGTCGCTCGCGGTCGGCGCCGGGGTCGGCAATTTGTTGCGTGAAGTCTTTCCCGGCGAACCCGCGAGCGCGATCGTGATCCTCGGGATGGTTGCATATTTCGCCGGCGTTGTCCGCGCGCCGTTGACCGCGGTGATCATCCTGTCGGAAACGACCGCGAGCCGGGGCCTGATGCTGCCGATGTTCGCAACGGCCTTCATCGCCGATGCGGCCAGCCAGTGGATCTGTCGCGAAAAGCTGTACCACGGGTTGTCGCAGACATTTGCCATGCCCGCCGCAGCCAAGGCCTGAGACCGGTATCGATCCGCGCGGGCGGGCGCTTGCTAGAAGGGCTGGCGCATCCTACCCGGAAGCGACGGACCTCGCACCCGACCGAGCGATGTCAGCCGAACACCGGCAGCGCTCGTCGTTGCGCGATGGCTCGTCGCGATAGCGGTTCCGGTCGGGCTTTGGAGATAAGTTCATGATCTTGCGCAGCGACGAGATACTGGATGTCGACGTGCCCGGCAGCGGCCCGATGCGAATGCACCTGTTTCGGCCCGCGATCGAGGGGCGCTTTCCCGGTGTGCTGCTGTTTTCCGAGATCTACCAGGTCACGGCGCCAATCCGGCGGCTCGCCGCGATGATCGCGGGAAACGGGTATGTCGTCGCCGTACCCGAAGTGTATCACGAGTATGAACCGGCAGGCACGGCCCTGGCCTATGATCCCGCCGGTACGGACCGCGGCAACGCGCTGAAGATCACCAAGCCGGTTGCAGCCTTCGACGCCGACGCGGAGGCTGGCCTCACTGCGCTGCTGGCACACCCGGCGTGCAACGGCCGCCTGGGGACGTTCGGCGTATGCCTCGGCGGTCATCTCGCCTACCGCGCGGCGCTCGATCCGCGTGTCTCCGCTGCCGCTTGCTTCTATCCGACCGACATTCATTCGGGGATGCTGGGCGAGGGGCGCTCGGACGACAGCCTGGCACGGATGGCCGAATTGACTGCGGCCGGGATGTTCGTGTGGGGACGGCAGGACCCGCATGTTCCCTATGCCGGGCGGGAAGTGATCCGGGCACGTTTGGAAGAGGTCGGCGCGGCGTACGAATGGCATGAGGTGAATGCGCAGCATGCGTTCCTGAGAGACGAAGGCCCGCGCTACGATCCCGCACTGTTCCTCCAGGCAATGGCGCTGACGCTGGACTTCTACCGTCGCACGCTCGCCTGATTGACGCCTGCGCTCGTGGGTTCGTCGGCGTCACGAGGCGGCTTGGACATGATCGATCCGCTGCTCGAGACGGGCGCGGACATCGACTTGTATGACGACCGCGGCTTCACGCCGCTGATTCTCGCGGCGTATAACGGGCAGGCGGCGACCGTCGACGCGCTGATCGCCACGGGCGCGAACGCATGCCGCCCGGATCGCGACCAAGGCGATAGCGCGCTGATGATAGTCTCGCTCTTCAACCGCGTGCGCCAGGTCGACACTGCTGGCCGCGGGTGCCGATCGCGCGATCCAGGATGGCGCGGGTCGGGCAACGGGTGAAGCGCTAGCTGAGAGACCTGCCACCACTCGCGTTTCTTTCGCCGGCGTGCAACACGACCTGTTCATGTTTTTCCGCATAGCATGGGGAAAATACGCGAGGACGATCGATGCGCGCACCTTTGTTTTCCCGCCTGCTCCTTTCCTGTATCGCCGCAAGCGTCCTCGTCCCGGCACCGGCCGCGGCCAGTTCGCCGGAACTCGTCGGGCTCGAACATGCGTTGGCCTTGCTGGTCGCGCAACGCCCCGGCGACTACGGCATTGCAGCCCTCGACCTGCGCGACGGCTCGACCGTTTCCATCAACGGCGACACCCCGTTTCCGATGGCGAGCACGGTCAAGCTCGCGATCGCCGCGGCGTATCTCGCCCAAGTCGATGAGGGCCGACGCAGCCTCGGCGACATGATCGCCGGCCGGCCTGCCGCGAAGGTCATGGAACTGATGATCATTCGCAGCGACAACCAGGCGACCGACCAGCTGCTCGCCGCTCTGGGCGGCCCGTTCGCCATCCAGCAATGGCTGTCGTCACACAAGATAGCGGGTATCCGGATGGACCGGACCATCGCCCAGCTGCTGCGGGAGCGCGGCCATCTCGCCGACATCAAGGATGTCGCTACGCCGGTTGCGATGGTCACGCTGTTGGAAAAGCTCGACAACGGTACCGTTCTGACGGCGCAGAGTCGCGCGTTCCTGTTCGAACTGATGAGCCGATGCGCGACGGGCACGCGCCGTATCCGCGCGCTGCTCCCCGCCGGGACGCGGGTCGAGGACAAGACCGGTACGCTCGACGGCATCACCAACGATGTCGGGTTCATCACCATGCCCGACGGTCGCCGCGTCGCCGTCGCGGTGTTCGCGCGAGGGGGACGCGATCGCCAGCCCGTCATCGCCGAGGTCGCACGCGTGATCTACGACCGCTTTGCCGACAGCGTCCGCAACGCGCTCGCAGTCTTCATGCAAATGCGCTGATCCGATCGGACGCCAATCGACGGCGTTCGAGGGCTACCAGATCCCCTCCGCGATGCGGCGCTGGCGTTCGGATTCCACGGCGCTCGTGCTCGGCTGAGGATGGCCGACGGTGGGAACCGGCCCCGCGGGTACCCAGCGCGTGACGATCACGCCTTTGGTGCCGACCTGATGGTCGAGCAGGCGCAGCGCACCCGGCGGCGTGCCGGTTCCGAACAGCCGCTTGCCGGTCCCAAGCAGGACGGGAAAGGTCATGAGCACCAGCTCGTCGATCAGCCCGGCGGCGAGCAGTGGCGGATAGAGCGTGGACGATCCCTGGATCAGCAGGTCGGGACCGTCGCTTTCCTTCAACGTCTCAACCGCGCCGATATCGCCAAGACGATGGCTGTTGTCCCAGTCTAGCGACTGATCGCCACGCGTCACGACATGCTTGTCGGCCCGGGTCAGCGCCTCGGCCATGCCGGCCATCTCGCCCCCGACGAAGGGCCAATAGGCCGCAAAGATGTCGTAGGTCCGCCGGCCGAGGAGCAGCGCATACGGCGCGCCGAACAGCGAACCCAGTACCGGGTCGATCACGTCGTCGCCGATGCCGAACACCCAGCCGCCCTGGCCGAAGCCACCGGTCGTGTCCTCGGTCGGGCCCCCAGGGGCCTGCATCACGCCATCGAGCGATACGAACGCCGCGCCGGTCAGCTTGCGCATCGACGATCTCCTTTCGAGGAATGCCGGGTCGATCCCCAGTCTCGGCTGGAACGCGTCGAACAGCAAGCACCCCGGCGCTGATTTCGCCGGACAATTCCTGCATACCGCCGAGCCGGGCAATCCACCGCTGCCAGCCACCCTGGTCGTATCGATCGCGCGCAGTGTCGCATGGGCGTGCGGTCGACTGACGGCCTTGCGCGACCGAGACGGGAAACGGCGTGTGCCGGGCGATTTGCGGAAAGGTGGTCGCGAACGACTATGCCGGGTTCGAACGGCGTGCCACACTCGATGCCTGATCCGCACAAGCGGACGTGAAGGAGACGGGATGCGGATTCGGTGGGAAGCGCTCGCGCTGGTGTCGCTGGCTGGCTGTACGGTATCGCAGGACAAGACGGCAACGCCGGCGGCAAGCGGGGTCGGCAAGATCGACGGTGCGTACCTGACGACCGGCGGCACCGGTAGCGACTGGGCGGCGACCGGTTATAATTATCAGGAGCAACGCTTCAGCCCGCTGACGCAGATCAACGCATCGAACGTCGGCAAGCTTGGCCTCGCCTGGTCCGCCGACCTGCCCGACGCACGGGGACAGGAGGCGACGCCGATCATCATCGATGGCAAGCTGTTCGTGACCGGGCCGTGGTCGAAGGTGTTCGCGTACGATGCGGTCACGGGGAAGCCGCTGTGGACCTACGATCCCGGCATCGACAAGGCGAAGGGCGTCGACGCGTGCTGTGACGTGGTCAATCGCGGTGTCGCGGCGTGGAAGGGCAAGCTGTATCTCGGCACGCTCGACGGCCGGCTGATCGCGCTCGACGCCGACACCGGCAAGCCCGCCTGGTCGGTCCAGACCACAGATAACGCCAAACCGTACACGATCACGGGCGCGCCGCGCGTCGTGAAGGACATGGTGCTGATCGGCAATGGTGGCGCGGAGTTCGGCGTGCGCGGGTATGTCACGGCGTACGATGCCGCGACCGGTGCCAAGAAATGGCGGTTCTACACCGTCCCGAACCCGACCGGCGCAGCGGATGGCGAGGCGTCCGACGCGGTGCTGAAGGCCAAGGCGGGGTCGACCTGGTCCGCAGGCGGGCAATGGAAGCAGTCGGGCGGCGGCGGCACGGTATGGGACGCGATCGTCTACGATGCCGAACTCGACCAGCTCTACATTGGTGTCGGCAATGGCAATCCGTGGAACCACGGCCTGCGCAGCGAGGGCAAGGGCGACAACCTGTTCCTGTCCTCGGTCGTCGCGCTCAAGCCGGAAACCGGCGCGTATCTCTGGCATTACCAGGAGACGCCGGCGGAAAGCTGGGACTTCACCGCGACTCAGCCGATCATCCTCGCGACGATTCCGATCGGGGGCACGCCGCGCAAGGTCCTGATGCAGGCGCCTAAGAACGGCTTCTTCTTCGTCGTCGACCGCACCAACGGCAAGCCGATCGCCGCGAACAAGTTCATCAAGTCGGTCAACTGGGCGGATCGCTATGGGCCGGATGGGCGTCCCGTGGAGACTGCGGAGGCCCGCTATTACCGGACGCAGAAACCGTTCGTCGGCGTGCCGTCCGCGCTCGCCGCGCATAACTGGCAGCCGATGAGCTTCAGTCCGAAGACCGGGCTCGTCTACATCCCGGCGCAGGAGGTCGGGCTGGCGTATATCCCGCCGCTGACGCCGCAGGACGCCGCGCGCCAGCCGCTGGGCTTCAACGTCGGGCTGAATTTTTCCGAGGGCATGTTGCCGCATGATCCGAACATCGTCGCGGGTGCTACCAAAGCGACCGTCGGCGCGCTGGTGGCGTTCGATCCGGTCGCGGGCAAGGAACGCTGGCGAGTCGATTATCCGGTGCCGTGGAATGGCGGCACGATGGCGACCGCAGGCAATCTGGTATTCCAAGGCACCGCGCTCGGCGAGTTCCGCGCCTATGCCGCCGACAGTGGCAGGCAAGTGTTCGCCTATCCGGTGCAGTCGGGGATCATGGCGGGCGCGAGCAGCTTTGCGGTGAACGGCGTGCAATATGTCGCGGTGACCACGGGGCGGGGTGGCTCGTTCCCGCTGGCGGCGGGCTATGCGGGTGGCGCCGCGCGGACGGTGCCGAACATCCCGCGGGTGCTGGTGTTCAAGCTGGGCGGCACTGCCCGACTGCCGGCGTTGCCTGCCACCGTTCCGGCGGACTTCGCCCCGCCGGCGCCGACCGGAACGCCGCAACAGATCGCCGAGGGCAAGGCGCTGTTCGGGCGCAACTGCCAGGTCTGTCACGGCGCCAACGCGGCCGGCGGCGGCGTGACGCCCGACCTGCAACGCTCGGCCACGCTGGCGAATGCGGAGGCGTGGAAGGCGGTCCTGATCGACGGCGTGCTGAAGGATCAGGGCATGGTCAGCTTCGCCCGCGTCATGACGCCGCAACAGGCGCAGTCGGTCCGTTATTACGTGATCGGCGAAGCGAACTGGGCGAAGGCCAATCTTCCTGCCGAGGCGAGGAAGTGACCGGCGGGCCGCTGGCGGGCGTTCGGGTCGTCGAGTTCGATGCGATCGGCCCGGTGCCGCTGGCGGCGATGATCCTCGGCGATTTCGGATGCGAGATCGTGCGGATATCGCGGGCGGGGCGGCCGCCCAGTCCTAGCGCCGACGGCCCGATCCTGGGCCGCGGGCGTCGTAACATCGCGCTCGACCTGAAAAGCGCGGCGGATCGCGACACCGCGCTGGCGATCGTCGCACGCGCGGACGTTGTGCTGGAGGGGAACCGACCCGGCGTGATGGAGCGGCTCGGGCTCGGTCCCGACGCCTGTCTCGCTGCCAATCCGAAGCTCGTCTACGGCCGGATGACCGGATGGGGGCAGACCGGGCCACTCGCGCAGATCGCCGGCCACGACATCAACTACATCGCGCTCACCGGCGCGCTACACGCGATCGGCGGCGCTGACCGTCCGGTGCCGCCGCTCAACCTCGTGGGCGATTATGGCGGCGGCACGATGCTGCTCGCGCTTGGCGTCGTCTCGGCGCTGGTATCGGCGCGAACGACGGGGACGGGGCAGGTGGTCGACGCGGCGATGACCGATGGCAGCGCGCTGTTGATGACCATGTTCTATGCGATGCATGCCGCCGGCCATTGGCGCGATAGGCGCGAGGCCAATCTGCTCGACGGCGGCGCACCCTTCTATCGAACCTATGCGTGTGCGGATGGTGGCCATGTCGCGGTCGGTGCGATCGAACCGGCATTCTTCGCCGCGCTGCTCGCCGGACTGGCGCTGGATGCCGCCGGGATCGACCAGTCCGACCGCGCCGCCTGGCCCGCGCTGGCCAACCGCTTCGCCAGCCGGTTCGCGGAACGATCACGTGACGATTGGGCGGAAGTGTTCGCCGGTACGGATGCCTGCGTGACGCCGGTCCTGTCGCTGTCCGAAGCGCCCGACCATGCCCACAACCGCGCGCGTGCCACCTTCGCCGCGCCCACCGGGCCTATGCAGCCGATGCCGGCGCCGCGCTTCTCCAAGACTCCGGCCACGACTGTGCCGCCCGAAAGCACCGATAGTGCGGCGATCTTGCACGCATGGGGGATCAGATAACCCGGAGCGTATCCGGATCGCATGCCTCACGACTGCGTGCCGGAGCCATCGCCACGGAACGATGGTTGGCAGGGCTCTTTGACGACAACCTGATCGCGCTCGTCTCCCCCCGATCGCCCGTAGCGCGTAAGACTTCGACAGGACGTTCTCCGCTGCGTCCTGGCGCCCAAACGCGGCGTTCGTCCCGCTCAACGCCGGCGGCGCAAGGCCTCGACGAGAAGCGCGAACGCGGCGGATGGCTGTCGGCGACTGGGATAATAGAGATGATATCCAGCAAACGGTGGGCACCAGTCCTCCAGCACGCGAACCAGCCGGCCGTTCGCGATATGCTCGGCGACCGTATTTTCCATGACGAAGCCGAGACCGACACCGCGTACCGCCGCCTGAACGATCGTGGCGGTGTTGTTGCACGACATCTGGCCGTCGACGCGGACGCGGATCTCGCGGTCGCCCTGCTCCAGTTCCCAGGCATACAGGCCGCCGGCGGACCGAAGCCGCAGGTTGATGCAATTGTGCTGCGCGAGATCCTGTGGCGTCAGGCACGCCGCATGCTGTTCGAAATAATCGGGCGAACCGACCACCGCCATTCGCAAATCAGGGCTGATCCGTACCGCGATCATGTCCTTGGCAAGCGCTTCGCCGAGCCGCACGCCGGCATCGAACTGCTCCGTGACGATATCGGTCAGCCCGGAATCGATGCTGAGTTCGACCTGGATATCGGGGAACGCCGCCAGGAACGGCGCCAGTGCCGGCAGCAACACGGTTTCGGCGGCATGTTCGGACGTCGTCAGCCGGATCAGGCCACGTGGTTTGTCGCGCAGGTCGCCGAGCGAGGCGATCTCGGTATCGATCATCGCGAGCGCCGGCGTCAATGTCGCCAGCAGCCGTTCCCCTGCGACGGTCGGCGCGACGCTTCGGGTGGTCCGGGTCAGCAGGCGGACACCCAGCCTGGTTTCGAGCCGACGAACCGTATGGCTCAGCGCGGACTGCGACGTGCCGAGCTTGGCGGCTGCACGGGTGAAACTGCGCTCCGCCGCCACCGCCATGAAGGCGTTGAGATCGACAAGGTCATCGCGCGTCATTCATGAATGGTAACGATAGGTCCATGCAACATCCAGCATCTAATCGAATGGGTGGGGCGCGGCCATATCGGCACGATCAAACGGAGAGTGGACGATGGATATCACCCGCAACGGATCGCAGCCTTCTGGCAAAGGTCCGGACGAGTATTTTACCGGCACGGTGCGTACCGATGCGCCGTTCAAGGGCAGCGGCGCGCTGAGCGGCGCAACCGTGACGTTCGAACCCGGCGCGCGGACCGCATGGCATACCCACCCGCTGGGCCAGACGATCATCGTCACCTTCGGTCTCGGTCGCGTCCAGCGAGAGGGCGGTCCGGTCGAGGACATCCGGGCGGGCGATATCGTCTATTTCGCACCGGGCGAGAAGCACTGGCACGGCGCTGCGCCCGACAACGCCATGAGCCATATCGCGATCGCGGAAATGCAGGACGGCAAGGCTGTCGACTGGCTCGAGAAGGTTTCGGACGCCGACTATCGGGGGAGTGAAGCGTAATGGCTGGCGAACAGACCGCTGCGCAGAAGGCGTATGGCGATATCGCGCCCGACTTCGCCGACCTGTCCGACCGTGTCCTCTTCGGTGAGGTGTGGGAACGGCCGGGCCTGTCGAAACGCGACCGAAGCCTCGTCACGGTGACGGCGCTGGTCGCGGGCTATCGTCACAACGAACTGCCCGGCCATGTCGCCCGCGCGCTCGCAAACGGCGTTACGCGGGAGGAGCTGGTCGAAACCGTGATGCACCTCGCTTTCTATTCGGGCTGGCCGACCGCGAACACGGCGATCGGCGTGCTGCGGCAGGCGTTTGCCGACGCGGATGCCTGATCCGCGAAACGTCTTTGTGCGTTGCAGCCTGCGCAAACCGAAGGACCGCCCATGAAGCCACACGTGATCTGCCTGATGATGTCGTCGATCGACGGCGGTCTCCACCCAAGCCGCTACACGCCGAGCCCCGACGGGACGCGCAAGGAATGGAGCGGCGTCTACGAGCGGCTGCACACCGAGATCGCCGGCGACGCGTGGCTTGTCGGCCGGGTGACGATGGCCGAGATGTCGAAAGCGGTCGCGCACCGGCCCGCGCTATCGGCGCCGGTCACCCGGCCGGTCCACATCGCCGCTGACCCTGGGAGTCGCTATGCCGTCGCCGTCGATGGTTCGGGAAAGCTGCACTTCGACAAGGGCGACATCGACGGCGATCGCGTCATCGTGCTGCTCGGCAGCGATGTCGAGGACGCGCATCTGGCCGAACTCGCCAGCGACGGCGTCTCCTATATCGTCGCCGGCGGTGCCGATATCGATCTCGCCGCGGCACTCGACACGCTGGCTTCGCATTTTGGGGTTCGCACGCTGCTCGTCGAGGGCGGTGCCGGAATCAACGGATCGATGCTCGCGGCGGGTCTCGTCGACGAACTGTTAGTGCTCGTCGCGCCCGCTCTCGACGGCAGCGAAGGTGGCCAGCGGATCGTCTCGCACGGGGCGGAAGGCTTCGGCAGCGCGGTGGCACTTACCTTTCGCGGCGCAACCCCGCTCGAGCACGGTGTCGTGCTCCTGACCTATGACGTTCGACCGGGCTCGTAATACGGCGTGCACCCGGCACGTCGGGAACCTGCTGGATAAATCAGGCCGACATCAGCATTCGATATCCGGCGACCTTCACGCGATCGTGATGGAAACGGATCTGGTTGGCCACCACGAAACATCGGTGTCGAAATCGGAGGCAAAACGCTGGATGCTGCGAGGGCAACTTGCCGCGCGGGCCCGGCTGAATATCGCCGTTTCCCGCCAATGGTGACCCCTACGGGAGGGGTCTATGGGTAGTAAAATCGGCGGAAAACCGTCGTTTTTGTACCCATGCCGAATGGTCTCTGTACCCATCTTTTGTACCCACCGGGGGGAAATTCCGCCGATGTTCGCGACCTCCCTTGAGGACAGATCCTCATCTGCGTCAACCGACTTCGACGTGCGAACACCATGGAGCGACTTCCAAGTCTGCTCCTGGCGAAACCGGGCGTTATTGTGAGGACGGCGGTGCGGAACGGAGTCGAAACGCAAGATGGACCGCCCTCAGCGCAGAGCCCACACGCGGTAACAGCCGCGCTAGTGGATCGACACTGTTACCGATCACCTTGACCAAGTGGTTCACCGGAAGGGAGCGAGCCGAAACTTGCAAGCCGGTCTCGGATCAAGGCTTCGGCTTCGAGCATTATGCGGTCGATCAGCCGCTTTACGCTTGGAATGTCGTCGATCAGACCAGCAACCATCCCGCAGCTCCAGGCTCCCGCTGATAAATCTCCGTCGACCATCACGCGGGGGTAGACGCCCATGACCTCGTCCCGGATGTCGTCGATGGTGAGTGCGACACCCTTGGTACGCTCGATTTCGACGATGCGGTCCACGCCCGCGTTCGCCAATACCCGTTCGGTGTTGCGCAGCGAACGCATGATCAGGCGAGTGTCGAGTTCTGTGGCGTCGAGAAGCGCCTGTTTCACGTTTTGGTGAACAGGGGCATCTTGCGTCGCGATGAATCGGGTGCCCATATTGATGCCGTCGGCGCCGAGCGCCAGTGCTGCAACGAGGCTCCGAGCGTCCGCCATTCCCCCTGACGCAAGGAAGGGAATAGAAAGCTGGTTGGCCGCAAGCGGCAACAGGATGAAATTTGGAACATCGTCCTCGCCGGGGTGTCCGCCGCATTCGAATCCATCGATACTCACCGCATCGCATCCGATATTTTGCGCCTTGAGCGCATGGCGGATCGACGTGCATTTGTGCACGACCTTGATTCCTGCCGCTTTCAAGGCCTGCATATGCTCGGCCGGATTGCGACCTGCGGTCTCGACGACCCGCACGCCGCCTTCGGCAATCGCAGCGATATACTCGGCATAGGGGGGATCCGAGAATGTCGGAAGAAAGGTGAGGTTCACGGCAAACGGCTGGTCGGTCAACGTCTTGCATCGCGCGATCTCGGACGCCAGGCGCTCCGGAGTTTTTTGCGTCAATCCCGTGATCGTCCCAAGTCCGCCTGCGTTCGAGACTGCAGCGGCGAGTTCCGCCAGTCCGACGAAGTGCATCCCGCCCTGCATGATGGGGGTCTTGATCCCGAGCAGTTCCGTGATTCTGGTCCGCATCGTGTTCGTTCCTCGAGGGTGATGCCTTTGGTCAGGCTCCACGCATGCTCCAATCTCTAGTGCCCGACTCCGCGAAGTTCGACGCTGGCGAGAGCGTAGTCGGGAAAGATCGCGGCTACGATCGGGTGGAAGGCGCTGAATGGTGCATCCACCATCGTAATGGCACTGTCCCCGTCGTGTAAGAATACCGGTCTAGGCGGTCCAACATAGCTTCTGGAGCGTGTGTTGAGCTGGCTGCGTGACATCGATCGCTGGTTTATCGCTGAGGTGCTGCCGCACGCGGCAGCCTATCGGGCAAAGGCGGCGTATCTGTGCGGTCGCGACAATGCCGAGGATCTGGTTCAGGACGCCTATGCGCGCGTCCTGAAGGCGCCGGATCATCGTGCTATCGTGACGCCGCGGGGCTTCGTCATGACGATCGTGCATAATCTTGCGCTCGAGCGGCTGCGCCGGGCGAACGTCGTGCGGATCGATCTGCTGGCGTCGCTGGATATGCTGGAGGTCGCAGACCCGGCGCCGGATGCGTTTGCAATCGCCTCCGGTCGATCCGAGCTGCAAAGCCTGCTCGATCTGATCGACGCGCTGCCGCCGCAATGCTCGCGCGTCCTCCACATGCGCAAGGTCCAGGGCATTCCGCCGGCGCAGATTGCCGAAACGCTTTCCCTATCGGTCTCGACCGTGGAAAAGCATATCGCTAAGGGGCTGGCGCTCATCACGAAAGCCAGGCGCGAGAGCGAGGCCCAGGTGGAGGAAGCGTGTCCGGCCCTGTCGATATCCCGCAACGTCATGTCGACCTGACCGAGCAGGCTGCCGGATGGCTGGCCGCGCTCGACGCGGGATCGGCGGATGTCGCGGCCTTCGAGGCTTGGCGCAACGCCGACATCCGCCATGCGGTGGCGTTTGCCGAGGTGGCCGGTACGTGGCGCGATCTCGACGGCGTGCGAGGCGTGCGCGGCGAGATGCAGCCTGCGCACGCCTGGCCGGATACCGTCGAGCAGCCGAACCGGCGCCGGGTCCTCCGCGCCGCCGGCTCGGTCTTCGCCGTCGCGGTGGTCGGCGGCAGTGTCGCCTACCGTGCCGCGGCGCGCGACATGGCGGAGACGCGGGTCGGCCAGCGGATGGCGGTCGCGGTGACGCCCGGCATCACGCTCGACCTCAATACCGACAGTCGCGTCCATTGGCGCGAAGGCACCCCCGCGCGGCTCTGGCTCGATCGCGGGGAGATCGCGGTTCGGCTGGCGGCGGACAATCGCCTGCACTTGCTGACGCCGGGGGGGGCAGTTCCGGCTCGATCCGGGGGCGTACAACGTCCGGCTGCGCGGCGCGGGATGTGAACTGGCGGTGCTAGCGGGCGGGGTTTCGGATGGCTCGGCCAAGCGCATCGGCGTGGGCGACGTCGCGCTGATCACCGCGGGACAGGTTAGTATCCAGGCGCGCGATGATCTCGCCACCGTCACCGCATGGCGGCGCGACACGCTGGTGCTCGAGGGCGAGAGTCTCGACTATGCGGTGGCCGAGATGAACCGGTATCTGCCGGACAAGATCGTGATCGGCGACCCTGCGCTGTCGCGCCTCCGCCTGGGCGGGAGCTTCGCGACCACCAGGCCCGTAGAATTCCTGCGCGCGCTGCACAGTTCGTTCGGCATCCGCGCGACCGCCGGCCCGTCCGGGGGGATCGTCCTGACCCGCGCGTAGATTTTATTTTCGGGCGCGATGGCGGTTTGTCCGCGCTCATCCATCCCTGCTTCGACACACGGTTCGATGCGGGGATTACATGTTCAAGTTTCTGACGACGACGGCCATCGTTGCGGTGGGGGTGGCGGCGATACCCGTTGCCGCTATCGCACAGGCGCAGGCACCACGCGTCGCGTTCGATATCAAGGCATCCGACACCGCTACCGCGCTCAACCAGTTCGCGCGTCAGGCCGGCCGGCATGTCAGCTTTCCGTACGACGCCGTCGCCCATCGCCGGGCAGCCGGGCTGCGCGGTCGGTTCACGCGCGGCGAGGCGCTGCGCCGTCTGATCGCCGGACAGGGGCTGACGATCGCCGAGGAAACCGCCTCGCTGATTGCGCTGAAGGCTACCCCTGTCGAACCGCCCCAGACCGCGATCGAAACCGCCGCGACCGAAACCGCTGCCACCGAAGCCGCCGCAGGGCAGGATATCGTCGTGCTCGGCCAGGGTCAGTCCCGCCAGGTCCAGACGGTGTCCGCCAAGGCGATGGCGAAACTGACCGGCGGCTCGTCGCCGCTGCGCTCACTCGGCCGGTTGCCCGGCGTGAATTTCGATTCCTCCGACGCGCACGGGACGTATGAGGCCGCGACGCAGATCTCGATCCGCGGCTTCCTCACCGACCAGATGGGCTTCACGCTCGACGGCGTGCCGCTCGGCAACATGCAGTACCGCAACAACAACGGCCTTTCGATCAACCGGGCGCTGCTCAGCGAGAACAACGGCGCCGCGACGCTGTCGCAGGGCAGCGGCGCGCTCGGCACCGCATCGACCAGCAACATCGGCGGCACCGTCGACTTCACCTCGATCGACCCCACCGACAAACTCGGCATCGATGTCGAGCAGAGCTATGGCAGCGCCAATTCGTAGCGCTCCTTTGCTCGCGTGAACAGCGGCGACCTGCCGTGGGGCGGACGGCTGGCGGTGTCCTATGCGCATGACCGGCAGGGCAAGTGGCGCGGCTGGGGCAAGCAGGTGCAGGATCAGGTCAATGCGAAATATGTCCAGCCCCTGGGCGATGCGGTCAAGTCGACGACGTTCCTGAACCTGATCGATCGGCGCGAAGACGATTACGGCGACGTCTCGCTCGCGCGCCTCAAGGCTTATGGCTACAAGTTCGACAATATCCGCGATTTCGCGGTGGCCGAGCAACTCGCCACGATCGTCCAGAATGGCGGCACGCCACCGGCGCCGTTCGTGTCGGCGGACGACGCGATCTATCAGGGCGGCGGCGTACGGCGCGATCTGCTGGCATACGAGAAGCTGGACTATGCGATCGGCCCGCGGCTGTCGGGTTTCACCACCGGCTACATCCATCTCGACAAGGGCATCGGCACGTATGCGAGCCCGTACAGCGCGACGCCCGCGGCGTTTGGCGGCTCGCCCGTGTCGGTGTCGGCGCTGCGCTACGCCATCAACCGCAAGGGCGTGATCTCGCGCCTGAAGTTCGACACCGGCGATCACAAGATCGAAGGGGGTATCTGGTACGAGCGCAATGCCTTCGATCAGGGTTCGTATCTCTACGGCCTGCAGAAGGGCGTCGCGCCGAGCGAATTCCAGAAATTCTACACCAACCCGTTCAAGACCAATTTCTACAACGAGTACGTGACGAACACCGTCCAGCTCGACATCAGCGACACGTGGCAGGCGACCAGCGCACTGCGGTTGAACGCGGGCGTCAAGGGCGTGGTCTCGACCAACCGCGCGCACAGCGTCGTCAGCACCAAGCCGATCGACGGTTCGATCCAGGCGAAGAACTGGTTCCTGCCCACCGTCGGGGCGCTTTATACGCTGGACGAAAACAACGAGGTGTTCGCCGATTACACGCGCAACATGGCAGCGTTTGTCGCGTCGACCTCGAGCGGCCCGTTCTCGAGCAGCTCGCAGGCAGGGTTCGATTTTATCCGCAGCGGCCTGAAGCCCGAGATGACCAACACGTTCGAGGGCGGCTACCGCTTCCACGATCGCGATCTGCAGATGTCGTTGACCGGCTATTACGTGAAGTTCTCCAACCGTCTGCTCGCCTCGTCGATCAGCGCGACGCTCGTCGGCAACCAGAACGTGTTGCAGAACGTCGGCAGCGTCTCGTCGCGCGGCGTCGAGGCGGCGGCCAACTGGAAGTTCGCGCCCGGCTGGTCGCTCTACGGCAGCTATGCCTATAACGACGCGACCTATGACGACGATGTCCAGCCGCTCGGCGGCGCGGTCGTCGCCACCAAGGGCAAGCAGGTCGTCGCGTCGCCCAGGAACGTCGGCAGTGCGGAACTCAATTACGACGACGGCACGGTGTGGGGCGGGGTCAATGCACATTACCGCAGCGCACGCTATTACAGCTATCTCAACGATGCGAAGCTGCCCGGCGCGGTCAACGTCAACCTGTCGGCCGGCTATCGGTTCAGCCGTATGTTCGATGTCCAGTTCAACCTGGTGAACGTGTTCGACAAGAAATACATCGCCTCGACCGGCACCGCCGGGTTCGTCACCTCCGATCCGAACGGCACCTATACGACGCTGCAAACCGCCGCGCCGCGCCAGGTATTCGGCACCGTTCGGGTCCACTTCTGATCTTCGCCGCGCATCGCGAACGCCCCCTCTGCCTCCTGTCGACAGGTGCCTCATGGAACGCCGCAATATCCTGAAGCTCGCGCTCGGCGCGCCGCTTGTCCCGTTGGCAGCGCGCGCCGGGGGACTCAAGCCCGCCCGCGACAGCTTCAGCTTCGCGTTCGTGGGCGATTGCCACATCCGGCCGGAACTGGGCGCGGATCGTGCCTGCGCGCAGTGCTTCGAACAGATCTCCGCATCGCCGGTCGATTTCGTGATCCAGGGCGGCGATCATGTCGAGGATGCGCTCGAAACGGGGCGGGCGCGCGCGACGCTGCTGATGGATCTCTATCAGCGCATCGAACGCGCACATCTGCGCAAACCGATCCATCACGTCATCGGCAATCACGACTGTCTCGGCGTGTTCCCCAAGAGCGGCATCGATCCATCCGCCCCCGATTACGGCAAGCAATTCTACATCGATCGTTTCGGACCGCGCTATTACGCCTTCGATCACAAGGGCGTACATTTCGTCGTGCTGGATTCGATCGGCATGACCGCGGACCGGAATTACGAAGGCCGCGTCGACGCTGACCAACTGGGATGGCTGCGCGCCGATCTGGCTGCCCGGCCCAAGGGTATGCGGATCGTCGTGGTGACACACATCCCGCTCGTCACCGCGATGCGGTGTTACGAGCCCGAATCCTGGCTCGATACCCCCCACAACTGGACCTTCGTCGTCAACGGTCGGGAGGTGCTGCGCATCCTGCGCGACTATGATGTGCTGGCGGTGCTTCAGGCGCACAGCCACGTCTACGAGCGGATCGAGCTCAATGGGATATCGTTCATCACGACCGGCGCCGTCGCCGGTGCCGACTGGCACGGATCGTTCCTCGGCACGCCCGAGGGCTACACCGACATTACGATTTCAGGGCGCACGGTGGAGAGCCGGTACAGGACCTATGGCTTTACCAGCGTCGATCAGCGGAACGTGCCAATCTGAGCACACCGCGTGAAGGGCTGTATGGGCTGTCCAAACCGTACCTCTCCGCCCGTGCACCGGCCCGAAATCTTCGAGCCGCGTGACCGCGACGATGCGCAGAGGTTTTCACAACTGCCTGAGGGTGCGACCGAGCCTGTGGGAAATGCACAGTGATTTTGCGCTGTCGTTTACCATCGTATGTCCTCCGTCTACGAGCAGCGGCTGCCGGCTGTCCGTTTCGGGTCACGGTGAGACGGTCTGACGATATGTGGTATCGGGACCCAAGAGCTTGAGCACTCGAGAGTTTATACATTGCCCGGTCGCCATGGGCGTGGAGAAGGATCCAATTTTTGCGCAACCTGGACTTCACCTCCTGGCAGAGCCTTCTGGCGACGCTGTTTGGCCTTGCCTTGGTCACGCTGCTCGGTGTCGGTATTCGCCTGCTGACGCAAATGACGTTCCAGCAGCGCCGCGAGCGAATGAATCGGCAGATCAACGAGCGTCTGCGCACCTTGATCGCGGCCTACAAGGTCTTGGGTGGATCGTTCACAGGCGACCTCACCGTCGATCCGGCCCACAAACGAGACCTCAGAAGCTCCGAACTCCACGCACCTGCCGAGCCGATGGCCCAACTCGACCTCAGCGCCGAGACCGCTTCGAAGTCCGACCGGACGCGAAGGATCCGGGACGCCGTGGAAGCCGCGCTTTCCGACATCATTCTTCTTGGTACCGAAGAGCATGTCAGGCTCGCCGACAAGGCAGTTCGGGAACTGGTCGCCGGGCATCCGGTGCACACGCATGATCTCGTCGTGTCGCTCCGCAACTTCGTTCGCGAGGCCCTCGACCTCGATCCCATACCCGAAGACCTCAGGATACCAATGCAGGGCCCGACACGGCCGGCGTCATCGGGAGGAGGGGCTAAAAACGCTGGCGGAAGAAACGAAGGCGCGAAAACTGGTGGTGGTGGTGGCGGCGGGATGGGCGCGGGAGGATCGGGTGATGCGCATATTGGAGGTCTGGAAACGTCCCATGCGGACCTGCATCATCAGGCTGACCCAATCCTACTATCAGGCTATGCCCAGTAGAGTCGCATCGGATTGTCGATCAACAGCTTGTGTTGGAGCGCGGGGGTCGTCGCGATGCGCGGTATGACGTCCACCAGTGCACCATCGTCAGGGGCGTGCGTGGTCATGTTGGGGTGCGGCCAGTCGGTGCCCCACAGGACGCGATCGGGGAAGCGCTCGACCAGCGTCCGCGCGAAGGGCACGACGTCGTCATAGCCAGGCGGACCGACCTTCGACAGGCGTTCGGGGCAACTCACCTTGGTCCAGACATTCTCATGCTTGTCCATCAGGCGAATAAATCGCCCGAACTCGGGGCCGTCGACGGGTTGCGTCACGTCCGGGCGCCCCATGTGATCGACGACGACGATCGTCGGCAACGACGTGAAGAAGTCCCAGCGCTCTTCGAGATCCGCGGCTTCGAAATAGATCACGACGTGCCAGCCGAGCGAAGCGATCCGGTCGATGATCGCGCGGTAATACGCGTCGGGCTTCGGATCGACGAGACGACGGACGAAATTGAACCGTACGCCGCGCACGCCGGCCGCGTGAAGGTCGAACAGTTCCGCATCGCTCACCGTATCGCGTACGGTCGCGACGCCGCGAGCGCGGTCGCCGGCGGTCCGTAGCGCATCGACCAGCGCGCGGTTGTCCGCCCCGTGACAGGTCGCCTGGACGATGACGTTGCGGGCGAAGCCGAGATGGTCTCGTAGCGCGAACAGCGCGTCCTTGCCGGCATCGCACGGCGTGTATTTCCGTTCCGGCGCGTAGGGGAACACATCACCTGGCCCGAACACGTGGCAATGCGCATCGACCGCCCCTGCAGGCACGGTAAAGGCGGGCTTGCTCGGGGCGGGGTGGTAGCAGATCCAGGCGGGATCCATCGTGAACTCAGGCATCACAGCCCCCGTGCGGCGAGCTGCGCGTCGAGGCGTGGGTAGACGCGGCGGGCATTGCCCTCGAATACCTTGCGTTTGTCGGCGTCGGAGATGTCCAGCGCGTCGACATAGCGCTTGGTATCGTCGAAATACTGGCCGGTCTCGGGATCGATGCCGCGCACCGCGCCGACCATCTCGGACCCGAACAGGATGTTGTCGACGTCGATCACCTTGAACAGGAGATCGATGCCCGGCTGGTGATAGACGCAGGTATCGAAGAACACGTTCTTCATGACGTGCTCGGCAAGGGGCGGGCGCTTCAGCATGTCGGCAAGCCCGCGATAGCGTCCCCAGTGATAGGGCACCGCGCCGCCGCCATGGGGAATGATGAAGCGCAGGTCCGGGAAATCCCGGAAGAGGTCACCTTCGAGGAACTGCATGAAGGCGATCGTATCGGCGGCGATGTAGTACGCGCCGGTCGCATGCATCGCCGGGTTGCAGCTGCCCGAGACGTGGACCATCGCAGGAACGTCGAGCTCGACCATCTTCTCGAAGAACGGATACCATGCGCGATCGGTCAGCGGCGGGGAATCGAACTTGCCGCCCGACGGGTCGGGGTTGAGGTTGCAACCGATGAAACCGAGGTCTGTTACGCACCGCTCGAGCTCGTCGATCGAATGTGCGATCGAGATGCCGGGGGATTGCGGCAACTGGCATACGCCGGCGAAGGTTTCGGGGTACAGGTCGATGACCCGCTTGATCAGGTCGTTCGAGCGCCGGGCCCAGATGTGCGCGACCGCCTCGCTCCCGACATGCGGCGCCATCGCCGAGGCGCGCGGTGAGAAGATCGTCATGTCCGCCCCGCGTTCGCGCAGCAGGCGCAGCTGGTTCGCCTCGATCGTCTCGCGGATCTCGTCGTCGGATATGGCGGGGTAGGCCGGGTCTATGTCGCCGCCCGTACCGATCGCCGCGACCTGCGCGTCGCGCCACGCATTGTGGCGGGCGGGAGCGGTTGTGTAGTGGCCGTGGCAGTCGATGATCATGGCTGCGTTCCCAGGATGGCGAGGGTTGGCGTCCGCCTTGTCGGCGACGTGATGCGGGGTATCTAAGCGCGCCAAGCCTGTCAGGCGTATCGAAACGGCTGTCCGTCCATTGCTTTTCCTGAAGTCCATTCGGCGCAGGTGGATCGGAAGATGCTCAGGAACTCATGCTGAAGTTGGGTCGGTCGCCAATCCTGGCGGGTCGTCATCCCGATCTGCCGGCGCAACGACGAGCCGGCTCCGGCGATCTCGCTTAGCAGTCCGGCGCGGTCCTCGAGCAGGAACTGATCGCGTGACATGAGCGTCAGCCAGTCGTCCTCGAGCATCAGCCCGCGCACCACCATCACCGACCCGCACTCGATCCGCGGGCGTGGCGGTTCGAGCGCCTGTTCCTGGAACATCTGTTCCCACCGGCGCCGTACGGGAGCGCCCGGTGCAGCGATAACCCAAGGAAAATCCAATAGACGTTGGAAAACGAAGCCCGGTTCGCCCAGCAGGGGGTGGCCCTTGCGTCCCACGATGACGGGGTCGTCGTCGAACAGGGGTTCCTGCACGACGTCGGCCACGGGCAGCGGATCGCGCATCGCCCCGACAACCACGTCGATGGCGCCTTCGCGCAGCGCCGAGAGCACCTCGATATAGGGTCCTTCGACGACATCGACGGAGGCCACCGGGTAGAGGCGAGCAAAGCGTGCGAGCGCCTGCGGGAGCAGGATCGCGCGCGCCAGGGGCATGACGCCGACCGTTATCCGCCCTGCGCCTTCCGAATGCAGCGCCGCGAGTTCGTCGAAGCCCGACTCCAGTTCCGCGTGTGCCAGTCGAGCAAATCTCAGCAGCCGTATCGCCGCCGCGGTCGGCTGGACGGTTCGTCCCTGCCGGGCCAGCAGAGCCACTTCGAGCAACTGTTCGAGATCGCGCGCCGCGCGGTGAACGGCGGGCTCCGATAATCCGGTATGCCTGGCGGCCAGCGCGAAGCTGCCTGCGTGGTCGACCGCCATCAGCGCGAGCAATTGGCCCAGCGTGATCCGCCGTTCGACGTTGGGCAAGGGCGGCAGGCGCGCCCCGCGCCGCACGCTCCGCCCGCCTTGCGCGACATACGCCAGCGCATGCTCAATCCGGCCGGTCATCAGGCGTCCGGCCTCGGTCACGACCACGCCTCCGGGTTGCCGGTCCAGCAGCCTGTGCCCAAGCACCGTCTCGACCTTGGCAACGGCCTGGGTGAGCGCAGGCTGCGACAGGTTCATCGCTTGCGAGGCCGCGCTGATGCTTCCCAGGCGTGCCGCGGTGGCGACCGCATCGAGATGGCGCAGGTTGAGGTCGCGAAGACTTGGCATGCTCAGACCTCAGCACAGCTTATGCCTTGTGCGCAAATCCGTTTTGCGTTTGGACCGTCGTCGGTTCCTAGGGAGGGTAACGAAAAAAGGATCGAGGATCAGAGATGCCCAGCGTCGTCACTCATATCGAACGTGCTGAACCGTCGGTCATCGACGGCCTCGCCAAGGTCGGCGTCGCCACGGTGCACGAGGCACAGGGCCGGATCGGCCTGCTCGGCAGCCGCCTTCGTCCGATCTATGCAGGCGCGCGGATCGCCGGGTCTGCGGTCACCGTCTCGGTTCCGCCAGGCGACAACTGGATGATGCACGTCGCCATTGAACAAGTGAAGGATGGCGACATCCTCGTGGTCGCGCCGACATCGCCCTGTGACGACGGTTATTTCGGCGACCTGCTCGCCACGTCGGCGATATCGCGGGGCTGCCGCGGGCTCATCATCGACGCCGGCGTTCGCGACGTCCGCGATCTCACCGAAATGCGTTTTCCGGTCTGGTCGAAGGCGATCTTCGCGCAGGGCACCGTCAAGGAGACGCTGGGTTCGGTCAATGTGACCTTGGTGTGTGCGGGCGAACGGATCGAGCCGGGCGACGTGATCGTGGCCGACGACGACGGCGTCTGCGTCGTGCGCCGCAAAGATGCGGCAGCGGTGCTTGCGGAGGCGCAGGCACGCGAGGCGCGCGAGACGGAAAAGCGCGATCGGATGGCCAGCGGCGAACTCGGGCTCGACATCTATGCGATGCGCGAGCGGCTTGCCGCCAAGGGGCTGAAATATGTCTGAGCACCCGAACGCCATCCGCGCGATGTGGATGCGTGGTGGCACATCAAAGGGCGGGTTCTTCCTCGCCGCCGACCTCCCCGCCGATCCGGCTGCGCGCGACGCGTTCCTGCTGCGCGCGTTCGGTTCGCCCGATCCGCGCCAGATCGACGGGATGGGCGGCGCCGATCCGCTGACGTCGAAGGTCGCGATCGTGTCGCGCTCGACCGAAGTCGGCGCCGATGTCGACTATCTGTTCCTCCAGGTGTTCGTCGACCAGGCGATCGTCAGCGACGCGCAGAATTGCGGGAACATGCTGGCCGGGGTCGGGCCGTTCGCGATCGAACGCGGTCTGGTCGAGGCAGGGGACGCAAAGACGAAGGTTTCGATCTTCATGGTCAACACCGGCAACCTCGCAACTGCGACGGTGCAGACCCCAGGCGGCGGCGTCACCTACGACGGCGATGCGCGGATCGACGGGGTTCCCGGCACGGCCGCACCTGTCCCGCTCGCCTTCGCCGATATCGCCGGCTCGAGCTGCGGGGCGTTGCTGCCGACGGGCAACGCAGCCGATGTCGTCGATGGCGTCAACGTGACGCTGATCGACAATGGCATGCCCTGCGTCGTGCTGCGCGCGGCCGATGTCGGCATCACCGGCTACGAGGACCGTGCAACGCTCGATGCTGACGAGACGTTGAAGGCCAGGATCGAGGCGATCCGGCTCAAGGCCGGTCCGTTGATGAACCTGGGCGACGTAACTGATCAATCGGTGCCCAAACTGATGCTGGTCGCCGCGCCCCGTAATGGCGGCGCGATCAGCGTGCGTTCGTTCATTCCGCATCGCTGCCACGCCTCGATCGGCGTGCTGGGCGCGGTCAGCGTCGCTACCGCCTGTCTGATCGACGGATCGCCTGCGCATGGCGTCGCGGTCGTGCCGGACGGGCAATCGAAATCGCTCGACGTCGAGCATCCCAGCGGTGCGACCGGCTGCGTGATCGATCTGGACGAGAACGGCAACGTCGTCGGTGCGGCCATGCTTCGGACCGCGCGAAAGCTGTTCGACGGAAATCTATTCGGCTGAGAACGCCGGCACGTCACAACGAAAGAAAAACGATGACGGACCTAGGAGAGACTACCAGGAAAGCAGGCCGCTTCGGCTTGGTCGGCCAGCTCTGGTTCCAGGTGCTGGCGGGAACGGTGCTCGGCATCCTGCTCGGCCATTTCGCGCCTGCGACCGGCGTGGCGATGAAGCCGTTCGGTGACGCCTTCATCAAGCTCATCCGAATGATGATCGGACCGGTGATCTTCGTCACCGTCGTCCACGGCATCGCCGGCATGAACGACATGAAAAGCGTCGGGCGCGTCGCACTGAAATCGATCCTGTATTTCGAGGCGGTGACGATCCTGGCGCTGATCTTCGGCTTGGTGATGGTCGATCTGTGGCAACCGGGCGCGGGTATGAACATCGACGTCGCGGCGATCGATACCGCCTCGATCAAGACCTATGTCGCGACCGCGCACGACCAGACGATCACCGGCTATTTCATGGGCATCATCCCAGACACCTTCGCCAGCGCGCTGACCGAAGGCCATGTCCTGCAGGTGCTGTTCGTTTCCGTGCTGTTCGGCATCGCGATCGCGGCGATCGGCGAGCGCGGCAAGCCGGTCTACACGCTGATCGACAGCGCCTCGCAAGGGTTCTTCCGGATCATCGGCTACATCATGTATTTCGCGCCGCTCGGGGCCTTTGGTGCGATAGCCTTCACGGTCGGCCAGTTCGGCACGGCATCGCTCTGGTCGCTCGGTGAACTGATCATCGAGTTCTTCGTCGTCTGCGGGCTGTTTACCGCGATCGTGCTGGGCGGGATCGCGCATTGGTGCGGGGTCAGCCTGTGGCGCCTGCTCGGCTATCTGTGGGACGAGATCGTCATCGTCGCCGCCACCACCTCGACCGAAACCGTGCTGCCGCGTCTCATCCAGAAGATGCGCAAGGTCGGTTGCGAGGAGAGCGTCGTCGGCTTCGTCATCCCGGCGGGCTATTCGTTCAACCTCGACGGCACCTGCCTGTACCTGACGACCGTCGCAGTGTTCCTGGCGCAGGCGACGAACACGCACCTCACACTTTGGCACGAACTCGGGTTGATCGCTGTTCTGTTGCTGACGTCCAAGGGTGCGGCGGGTGTTGCCGGCGCGGCGTTCGTGGTGCTCGCGGCGACGCTCAACACGACGGGCACGATCCCGGTCGCCAGCATCGCGCTGATCCTTGGCATCCACCGCATCCTCGCCGAGGGGCTGACGTTCGTGAACCTTGTCGGCAATGCACTCGCCACCATCGTGATCGCGAAGTGGGAGGGCAAGCTCGACGAACGCACGCTCGCAGCGATGATCGGAAATGCGCGGCTACGCGCGAAGTACCCGGTGGCCGCCTGAAGGCCACGCGGCGATCACCGACGAGTGATCGCCGCCACAATCACCGCCCTACGATAACAGCCGGCCGCGTTCGCATGCGGCTCGGCAGGAGACCGTCATGTCCATCGCTATCGCCATCGCGCTGACCGCCGCGGCTCAATCCGAGCCGTCCCAGTCTCAACCGTCTCGGGCGGTCACTGCGCCCACC
This sequence comes from Sphingomonas sp. OK281, assembly GCF_900115295.1. GTDB lineage: Bacteria > Pseudomonadota > Alphaproteobacteria > Sphingomonadales > Sphingomonadaceae > Sphingomonas. Next base: position 137,700 of record NZ_FOVZ01000005.1, read on the forward strand.
GATGCGGCCGTACCGACGGCGGACACGAACGACAGCGTAGCGCGAAGCATTCCCGACAGGCGACATCCCCCAATCTTCTACCCCAATACTAGGCAGGGCCCCGCCGACCAGGCTGTGTCCTCCGGTATCGCGCGTTTCCAACGCGACAATCCGATCGGCAAGGAACTGCGTGCGCTGAGGGCCGCAGGGGTCGACCTGGTGTTCGATTTCGTCGGTAACGTCGCCGCCAACCCGGTTGGCGGTGTTCGTCAGGGCAATGCGGAATCGCATTGGGTCTCGACCGCGGCGGACATCGATCTCGAAAAGCTGATCGGGCTGTCCGATACCAAAATCCATATTCAGGGCGCCTGGTTCAGCGGCGACAGCCTCGGTCGCGATTCGATCGGCAACTCGATCAGCTTCCAGCAGACCTGGCGGCCGGTAGCTGGCCCGCGGCTGACCCAGTTCAACATCGAGCATGATTTCGGCAAGCTCAACATCCTCGTCGGGCGCGGGGCGGTGAACAGCTACTTCAACAATTCGCCGTTCAATTGCGTTTTCATGAGCAATACAAGCTGCCTGACGGCGTATGGCGGGATCAGCGACATCGGCATCACCGCGTTTCCCAACTCGTCGTGGACCGCCAAGGTGCGGTACGCGATCGCCAAGCGGTGGTATGTCCAGACCGGCGTGTTCGAATACGACAACGACCTCAACCTGAAGGGCAAGGGCGGCCTCGACTTTTCGCTGGGCAAGGGCACGGGCGTGCTTATCGCCAACGAAGTGGGCTATCAGACGACGTTCGCAGACGAACGGCTGCCGCGCCGTTACAAGGCCGGCGTCTATATCAACACCGACGGCGGCCAGAGCCCGTATTACGACCGCAACGGCGTTTCGTCCGTGGTGTCAGGACTTCCCCGAGTTGCACAAGGTGGCGACCGCGTCGGTCTGTATGCGATGGCGGACCAGACGATACAGCGCGCCGCCGGCAAGAGCACGCGCAACCTCGCGCTGTTCGGGCGGATCTTCTACAATGTTGGCAACGCCGCCCAGCTCGACTGGTTCGCCTCCGCCGGTTTCGTCAAGACCGGCACGCTCAAACACCGTGACGCCGACACGATAGGCTTCCTAGTCAGCAACACGCATTTCAGCAATCAGCAGATCGATTATCTCCGCGATCTACGTACGAAGGCCGGCGGGACCGGTTCGCCGAAGTCGAACGAGATCATCGGCGAGATCAATTATGGATTTGCGGCCATGCCTGGCGTCAGGATATTGCCCAATATTCAATATGTCATCAATCCCGATCCTATTTACGCACCAACCCGTAAAACCGACATTCCGTCAGCGATCGTTCTGGGGTTGCGCTTGGATGTACGCCTTGCGCAGGTTTTCGGCGGTTTGTGACAATCGCCAGATGCGAGAACAAGATCGTACTTTTCTGATCCACGCGTGCACATTGGACGGCGGCGTTTTTCTTCGCGCGGCCGTCAGACACCATCGCCTTTCGTTTCGGTCGACCCTTCATGCTGCCAACGTCGATGGCGATCTCAGCCAATTGCGTTGATTTGCCAGCTTATCGTCAGTCACATGCGCTCAGTCGACCGCTCGTCAGCGTCAACACCCGGTCGGCCGCGGCGATCGTCTCCTGGCGGTGGGCGATGATGATGCGCGTGATACCCATCGCGCCGATCGCGGCGTTCACCGCGCGTTCGTGCGCGATGTCGAGATGCGCGGTACCCTCGTCCATCACCAGTATCCGGGGTTGGCGGTATAGCGCACGAGCGAGTAGCACGCGCTGCTTCTGGCCGCCTGACAGGGCCTGACCCATGTCGCCGACCAGCGTCTCGTATCCCATCGGCATGCGCAGGATGTCGTTATGGATCGATGCCGCGGTCGCCGCTGCGAACACGCGCTCCAAGTCGACTGGCGCATCGAACAGCGCGATGTTGTCGGCGAGGCTGCCGCCCAGCAGGACGTCGTCCTGCAACACCGCCGCGATCTGCGACTGATAGCTTCGGCACCCGAACCGCGCGAGCGGCAGGCCATCGACCAGCATCTCGCCGTGATCGGCATCGATCAGACCCAGCAGCAGCTTCACCAACGTCGACTTGCCGCCACCAGACGGGCCGGTGATCGCGACATGCTCGCCGCACGCGATGCTGAGATCGAGACCGTCGAGCACCGGCGGTTCGCTCGGTGCGTAGCGATAGCTGATGTTACGCAGGTCGATCGTGCCCTTCAGCGGCGTCGCGATGTCGGCGTTGGCGCCAAAGCTGCGATCCTCCGGCGACAGCGCGATGTCCGACAGGCGCTCGAGATGCAGGTTGAGCATCCGCAGCGAGATCGCCTGGTCAACCAGCGAGATCGCCTTCTGCAGGAACTGCGTCTTGTACGCGAGATAGGCGAAGACCATGCCGATGCTGAACCCGTCGCCGTTCATCACCATGCCAACCGCGATCCAGAGGGACACGATCGTTTCCAACCCGAATATCAGGACGTTGGCGGTGTTCTGCCACACCTGGATCCGACCGACCCGGACATCGGCGTTGACCGCGTCTGTCAGCCGGGTCTGCCACAGCGTGTGATGCTGTTGCTCGCGGCCGAACAGTCGCAGCGTCGTCATCGCCCGCAACGCCTCGATCAGCATCGTCTGTTCGCGACCGTGCGCGACGATCGCGGCTTCGCGGCCCGAGCGCTCGAACGAGAACGAGACCAGTCGGACCCCGGCATAGAGCATGAATGCAATGACCGCGACGGCCGCCAGCAACGGGCTGTAGAAGAACATCAATGCGAGCGTCAGCAGCGCCATCGTACCATCGACGACACTGGCGATCGCATCCTGCGTCAGCATCGTCTGGATCGGGCCGACCGACTGGAAGCGCGATAGGATGTCGCCGACCTGCCGCCGCTCGAACCAGTCGACCGGCAGGCGGAACAGCCGCCGCGCGAGATTGGACGCGAGTCCGAAGCCGAGCGACGCCCCCGCGGTCAGCAGGACGAACGAGCGCAAAAGGGTCGCGCTCGCATTGATCAGCGTGAACAGACCGAAACCGAGCGCCAGCACCGTCAGCAGGTCATGGTCGAGCCCGGGAACCGCGGTGTCGAGCGCGATCTGCATGTAATAGGGCGAGGCGAGGACGAACGCCTGGAGTAGCAGGCTCAGCACCATGACCTGAGCCAGCGCGCGTTTCAGCCCCGACATCTTCTGCCAGAGCTGGCGGAGGCGCAGACGTTCGCGGTGCTCGCCAGGCGCGAAATAGTCGCTCGGCCGCAATTCCAGCGCGACGCCGGTAAAGTGATCCGAGACTTCGGCTATCGCCATCCAGGTCGAACGGCCATCGGGATCGTGGATCAGCGCACGACCGTGCCGGACGCGCTCCAATACGACGTAATGGTTCATGTTCCAGTGCAGCACCGCAGGCAGCTGGAGATTTCCGAGTTGGTCGAGCGGTAGTGTGACCGGTCGTGCGGTCAGCCCGATCCGGTCGGCGATCACAATTAGCGACCGGAGTGTCGCACCGCGGGTCGACGTGGCGAAACGGCGGCGGATCGATCCGAGATCGATGTCGCGCCCGTGATACCCAGCGATCATCGCGATGCAGGCAAGCCCGCATTCGGCGATTTCAGTCTGCCGCACGAGCGTCACGCGCGAGCGGGTGAGCATGTCGAGATTCATCGTCCCGGTCACCGCTGCCGGACCGCATAGACGGGCGCGAACAGCCATTGCAGCAACGTCTGCCGTTCGATGACGATGCGCGCGGTCAGCGTCATGCCCGATACCAGCGGTGCCTGCCTGCCGAAGGCGGACAGCGCGGTCCGATCGAGCGCAACGGTCACCGGATAGACCGGGACGACCGTGCCGTTCGTGCCGGTGCGGTTGATCGTGCTGCCGGCGACCATGAGGACGCGTCCGCGGACCGTGCCGAACCGCTGATAGGGAAACGCGTCGATCGCCAGATGCACGGCCTGCCCGCGCTGGAGGAAACCGATCGACGACGTCGGCGCGGACAGAATCGCGCGCAAGTCCGCACCGTCGGGGACGATCGTCATCAGCGGTGTCTGCGGTGTCGCCGGCTGGCCGGGGCGAGCGGTCAGCGCGGTGACGCGGCCGGCGATCGGTGCGCGCAATGCATAGGACCGGGCGCCGCTGGTACTGGCGGCTTCCTGCGCGACCTGCGCGCGGGTGGCGGCGAGGTTGGCGTTCTGCGCGCGTGCCTGGGCGCCGACTTGAGCGGCGGTGCGCTGTGCTTCGACCAGCGCCGAGCGTTTCGACGCGGCGGTCTGGACGAGTTGCGACAAGCCCTGTTTGCGCGATACCAGCGCCTCTTCGCGAATTTGTAGATCATGCCCGCTGATGAAGCCGCGGACAGCGATGGCGCGCGCGCGGTCGAGGTCGCGGCGGGCGGAGTCGACCAGATCCTTCTGGAGGTCGATCTGCGATCCGAGCTGCGATACTTCGGCGACGAGCCCGGTGCGCTGCGCCGCGAGCTGTTCGAGCTGGGCCCCGGCGGCGGCTGTGGTTGCGGCGGATTGCGCGGCGAGGCTGCTGTCCTGCTGGCCGATCGCCGCCTCGATCCGGGCCGCGGTGGACCGGCCGCTGACGGCGTCCTCCTCGGCGCGGACGATGGCGAGCGTCGTGCCCGCCGCAACATGCTGGCCATCGGCGACCGCGACGTCGGCGAGCACGCCCGCGCGGGTCGGGACGATCAGCGAGACACCCGAGGCGGGCATGATCTCGCCGCTGACGGTCTCGCTGCGCGAATAGGGCGCAAACGCGAGGAAAACGAGTGCGACGAGCACGCTGGCGGTCATCAGATAGCCGATCCCCTGCCATGCGACGGGGACGAATATCGCCACGGTGCCGTAGAGTCGGTCCGCCCTATGCGGCGACGCTTCTGTCCTGAACACAACTTGCTTTCGGAAGGGATCGGTAAGGGAGTTCGGTCGGGTCGCGGCGTCGGTCGGCACGCAGGCAAAGCCCCGGCAGCCGATTATGGCTGCCGGGGCCCTGGACGATACGACCGGCGCCGGCCGGTCGTATCGCGTGGCTTACTTGCCGAACGTGATCGAACCGGTGCGCTGCACGACTTCGGCAGGAACCTTGAACGAATAGCTGCCCGACTTGCCGCCGAACGAATAGTCGGTCGTCAGCGTGCCGTCGGCCGCCGCGGAGAAGGTGACCGAACCGCCGCCGTTGACGAGATCGAGCATGTCGTTGTTGATTTCGGTGATGTTGGTCATTGTACTGTCCTTTGGTTGGGGGAAATTGGAGAACGTACCCGGGGGAAGGCCGCTCTTCTTGCTTTTGCCAAGGATCCGAAAACCCTAAGATCGTGACGCGGCCGGCGGTTAAAGTCGCCCGATCCTGCGCCTGGCAGGCAGATCGCAGCACCGCGTGGAAATTTGTTGCGCGTTTGGTGGACCATCGATGAAGATCGCCGACGAACCGGTCGCGTTCAGTATGCGCAGTCTTCCGGGAAAGCGCGGCAGTGCCGCTCGGCCATGCGACGATCCTGGGCGCGTTCGTACGCGACGCGGCGCGCATAGTTGCGATCCGCTTCGCTTGAGCTTGTCGTGCTCCAGTCGACGACCTTGCCGGTCGCCTTGAACGGCAGCGCGGCCAGATCGGTCGCGGTCCGGGTGACGCAACCGCCCGCGGCGAGCGGTACGGTCATCGCCAATATCAAATAGAATTTACGCATACGATCTCCTGTGACGCTCGCAAGCTACGGGCCGATCGTCGAGCATTCATGGATGTTCGGTGGGCGAATGCCCGAGGCCAGCGCGCTGCGCGCTAATCAGGCGGGGCGGGGGCGTCTCGACGTAATATCCATCGATGTTCAGTCAAACCTACACGCACCGTGTGCATTCATCCTACGAGGCGAAGGTGCTCTTGTTCCCGCCGCCGCCGCCACGACCAAGTCGATCTACCAAGGGAGATACTCATGAACGTCAGGCGCCACCCAGTCGCTTCGCTCTACCCTGCGGCTACGGGATCGGAATTATGATGGATGGCTCGACCAGCGTCATGTGGGTCAGATACGGCGCAGGGGTCCTCATTTGCCTCGGCTCCCTCCTCGTAATGCTTCGTGCAGCGGTTTCGATGTGGCGCGAGGCTCGCAAAGAAGCGCAGTGCGACCGGAAACAGCGTTGGCAGAGTGACGAGACGTTACCGCAATGACGGACGATTCGATTCAGCTTTGCGCCACGAACGTTGCTCAGTCGGGGCGCAGGCCGCGCATAATGATGTCCAGCGCGCTCTCGGTCCCGTTGTCGTCGAAGCCGTCCTCTGTGATGTCCTTGTTCGCCGCGGCGGTGACCATGCGCATGACGAGGCGCAGATCTGCCGCATTGAAATCGGAACGCACGAGGCCAAAAGCCCGGGCGTTCGCCGCCACCTGCTCGTAGATGATGGCAGCCTCCATTTTCAACGGCGCCAGCAATTCGAGATCGCCCGTTTCGGCCATCATCTGCACGGCCCCGACCACGCCCTGGCTCGAGGCCGCGTGCTGCGTCAGAAGGTGGTGCAACAGGACCGGCGCGCGGCGATGTTCAGTCACGAACTCGGCGAGACGGTCGAGCTGATGGCGAAAGACGGCCGCGACCAGCGCGCTGCGGTTGGGGAAATGGCGATACAGCGTGCCGCGTCCCAGCCCGGTCTCTTCGAGCACCTGTTCGAGCGGTGCATTATACCCGTGGAGCGTGAAGATACGGGCCGCCGCTCCGATCAGTTCCTCGCGATGTAATCGGGCGTCGGTCCGCATTCATCACCCCTGCCACGAGAATTAAACGGACACAACTTGTCCGCTTATTAATGTTGAGCTAATGCGCCGCCGTGGTCGTCACGCAAAGCGCCACGAATTCAGGAGATTATGCGTGGGCCGTCGTCGTAATTATGCCGTTCCGGTGCTGTTGAGCCTCGTGCCGCTGGTATCCGGATGCGGGGAAAAATCCGAGCAGCCGAAGGCGCCGCCACCGCCCGTCGTTGAGGTCGTGGTGTTGAAGACCGAGCGCGTTCCCAACATCGTCGAACTCCCCGGGCGCATCCAGGCCGTCCGTACCGCAGAAGTGCGCGCGCGGACCGACGGGATCGTCCAGCGCCGGGTGTACGAGGAGGGAACCGACGTGGCCGCCGGCGCGCCGCTGTTCCAGATCGACCCGCGCGATTATCAGGCGCAGGTCCAGTCCGCGCAGGCGACCTTGCTGCGCGCGCAGGCGACGCGCGGAAATGCGGCCTCGGTCGTGCGCCGCTACACGCCGCTCGTGACCGAGCGCGCGGTCAGCGGACAGGAATACGACAAGGCGCGCGCAGATCTTACGGAGGCGGAGGGCCAGGTCGCCGAAGCGCGCGCCGCGCTTGCCCGTGCGCGCCTGCAACTGAGTTTCACGACGATCCGCGCGCCGATCGCCGGCCGCGTCGGTCGTGCCGAAGTCACCGAAGGCGCACTCGTCAGCGGATCGCAGGCGACGCTGATGACGCGGGTCGACCAGATGGCGCCGGTCTATGCAGTCTTTACCGCGTCGAGCGCGGCAATCCTCGACGGTACGCGACAGATCCGGGCGGGCGATCTCAGCGTCGGGTCGCAGGCGAGCGTGACGGTGAAGCTGGTGCTCGAAAACGGCCAGGACTACGGGCTGGTCGGTCGGCTCGACTTCACCGCCGCCTCGGTCGATACCGAGACCGGCAGCCAGCTGGTCCGCGCGCGCTTCGCCAATCCGCAGAACCTGCTCAAGCCGGGCCAGTTCGTCCGCGGGCGGATCGAGGCGGGGACGATTCCCAACGGTCTGATGCTTCCCGCGCGCGCGGTGCAGTTGAAGGGCGAACAGGCCAGCGTCTCGATCCTCGGCAAGGACGGTACGGTGGTCAATCGGCCGGTAACGCTGGGCGAGATGGTCGGCAGCCGCTGGATCGTCCGTTCGGGCGTCAAGCCCGGCGAGCGCGTCATCGTCGAGGGATGGGCGAAGGTCCGCCCCGGGCAGAAGGCACAGCTCAAGCCTGTCGCCACAACCCAGGCGGGGCGCTGAATCATGGATCGCTTCTTCGTCTATAAACCCGTCTTCGGATGGGTCATCGCCGCGTTCATCGCGCTGGCCGGCATCCTGTCGCTGATGAACCTGCCGGTCGAGCAATATCCGTCCGTCGCGCCGCCATCGTTGACGCTGTCCTATACCTATACGGGTGCCGACGCGGAAACGCTCGACCGCAACGTCACCGCGGTGATTGAGCGCGAGATGAACGGGATCGAGGGTTTCCTGTACATGTCCGCCGCGAGCCGGTCGAACGGCACCGGCCAGGTGATCCTGACCTTCCAGTCGGGGACCGACCTCAACACCGCGCGCAGCCTCGTCCAGAGCCGCCTCAACCGCGCCGAACCGCGCCTCCCGCAGGCGGTGCAGCAGATGGGCGTGCAGATCACCGACAATTCATCGGGCTTCCTGATGATCATGGGCGTCTATTCGACCGACAATTCGCTGTCGGCGCTCGAAGTCGGCAACTACGCCAGCAACAACATCGTCAACGAGCTTCGGCGCGTGCCGGGGGTCGGCGACATCGTCCTGTTCGGGTCGCAATATGCGATGCGGATCTGGCTCGATCCGACCAAGCTCACAGGCTATTCGCTGTCTGCATCGGACGTGCTGACCGCGGTGCAGGAACAGAACAGCCAGGTCGCGGGCGGTGGTCTGGCCGAGCAGCCGATCACGCGCGAGGCGGAGTTCACTGCCAAGATCGTCACGCAGAACCGGTTCGCCACCGCAGAACAGTTTCGCGAGATCATCGTCCGCGCGGGCCAGGACGGCTCGACCGTGCGGCTCGGCGATGTCGCGCGGGTCGAGCTCGGCGCCGACAATTACGGGTTCAAGGCGCGTCTCAACGGGCGCGAGATCGCCGGCATGGGTGTGCAGCTTGGCGCCGGGGCCAACGCGGTCGCGACCGCCGAAGCGATCAAGACGCGGATGAAGGAGCTCCAGGCGAACTTCCCGCCGAGCATGACCTGGTCGATCGGCACCGACACCACGCCGTTCATCGACGCGTCGATCCACAGCGTCATCACGACGCTAATCGAGGCGATGATCCTGGTGTTCGCGGTGATGTTCCTGTTCCTCCAGAACTGGCGCTCGACGCTGATCCCCGCGGTGGTCGTGCCGATCGCGCTGTCGGGGGCGTGCTTCGGGCTTTACGTGTTCGGCTTCTCGATCAACACGCTGTCGCTGTTCGCGATGGTGGTGGCGATCGGCATCCTGGTCGACGACGCGATCGTCGTGGTCGAGAATGTCGAGCGGATCATGGCGGAGGAAGGCCTGCCGCCGCGGCTTGCCACGGTGAAGGCGATGGGCCAGATTCGCGGTGCGATCATCGGCATCACGCTGGTGCTGATCGCCGTGTTCGTGCCGATGGCGTTCTTCCCCGGCTCGACCGGCGGCATCTACCGCCAGTTCTCCGTCACGCTTGCGGTGTCGATCTTCTTCTCGGCGGTGCTGGCGCTGACGCTCACGCCGGCCCTGTGCGCGACGTTGCTCAAGCCGCACGCGGACGATCACGGCGAGCCGCGCGCGGGCATTCTCGGTGTGCCGAGACGGTTCGGGAATTGGTTCAACGACAAGTTCGGGCGTGCGACGGAGAAATATGCCGGTGCGGTCGGCACGATGACCAGCGCGCCGATGCGCTGGCTCGCGGTGTTCGCGGTCGTCTGCGTCGTGACGTTCGTGCTGTTCACGCGGTTGCCCGGCGGCTTCCTGCCGAGCGAGGATCAAGGCTCGTTCCTCGTCAATTACGACGCGCCGGTGGGCGCGACGATGCAGCGCACCGAACAGGCGGTGATCCAGGGCGAGGCGTATCTGAGCAAGCAGCCGCAGGTCCGCAACGTCATATCGGTGCTCGGCTACAATTTCTTCGGCCAGAGCCAGGGGGCGGCGATGTCGTTCGTCGACCTCAAGCCGTGGGACGAGCGCAAGGGCGATGGCGATACGGTCGAGGCGATCATCGGCGGCGTCCAGAAGGCGGTGTTCGGCATTTCGCAGGCGAGCATCATCGCGCTCAATCCGCCGCCAATCTCGGCGCTGGGCAACGCTATCGGCTTCTCGATGAAGGTCGAGGATCGGTCGGGCACCGACCGCGCCGGGTTGATCGCCGCGCGTGACGCGATCGTCGCGGCGGCTTCGAAGAACCCCCTGCTGGCTGGCGTCCGGCCGGAAGGACAAGGCGATGCACCTGAACTCTATGTAGATATCGACCGGGTCAAGGCGCGGGCGCTGGGCCTGTCGATCGCCGGGGTAAACAACACGCTCGCGATCAATTTCGGGTCGTTCTACGCCAACGACTTCAACCGCGACGGCAACACGCTCCGCGTCTACCTACAGGCGGATGCGAAGGCGCGCATGACGCCGCAGGACGTGCTGGCGCTCCGTGTGCCGGGTCCGGAAAAGCAGATGGTGCCGTTCAGCGCGTTCGCGCGCGTCTCGTGGCGCTCAGGGCCGATCCAGCTCGATCGGTTCAACGGTTATCCATCGCTGACCATTTCGGGTCAGGCCGCTCCGGGGCAGTCGTCTGGCGCCGCGCTCGAAGCGATGGAGGCGATCGCCAAGCAGTCGCTTACCGGGTCGTTCGCGTATGAATGGACCGGTACCGCCTTCGAGGAGAAACAGGCGGGCGGACAGATCGGGCTGTTGCTCGGCCTCTCGATGGTGGTCGTGTTCCTGTTGCTTGCGGCGCTCTACAACAGTTGGGGCATCCCGCTCGCGGTGTTGCTGGTGGTGCCGTTCGGGGTGCTCGGGTCGGTGCTGTTCACGATGTTCCGCGGGCTATCGGCAGACGTGTATTTCAACATCGGCCTGATCACGATCATCGGCCTTGCTGCGAAGAACGCGATCCTGATCGTCGAGTTCGCGATCGACGACGAAGCGCATCACAAGGGTGAAGGCCCGGAGAAGGTCCGCAATGCCACGGTCGAGGCTTCGAAACAGCGACTGCGACCGATCCTGATGACCAGCCTCGCGTTCATCCTCGGCATGGTGCCGCTGGTGATCGCAAGCGGTGCGGGGGCAGCCAGCCGTAAGGCGGTCGGCACGGGCGTGATGGGCGGCATGATCGCCGCGACAATCTTCGGAATCTTCTTCACGCCGGTCTTCTACCTGCTCGCGCGAAAGTATCTGAGCAGGACACGCGATCCCGAAGGCGAGGATTCCCGCTGGGCCACCGAAAACGACAAACGGGATGGGGACACGGTCCATGCGTAAGATCCTTCTCGCGGCGACTGCCGGCTTCACCGTCGCGCTGTCGGGGTGCAATTTCGCGCCGGCCTACCGCCAGCCGGTGGCGCCCATCTCCACGGCGTTCCCGACCACGCCGCAGTCCGCGTATTCGCAGGGACTGCTTGCAACCGATCTAGGGTGGAACGACTATTTTCTCGACTCGCGGCTGCGGTCGCTGATCGCCACCGCGTTGGAGCGCAATCGCGATCTCGCGCAGGCGGTGGCACGGATCGCCCAGGCCCGTGCGAAATACCGCATCCAGGATTCGCAGCGTTTGCCGACGATCGAGGCCAATGGCGGCGCGAACCGATCGGTCCAGCCGGCCAACGCGCTAGGTGTGCCCGGTGCGGCCGGCGGGGGCGGCACGTCGTCGGTCGACTTCACGCAATATTCGGCCAACGTCGGCGTCGCGTCGTTCGAACTCGATCTGTGGGGTCGGTTGCGCAACCTGGCGCAGGCCGAGCGCGAGGCGTGGCTTGCTTCGATCGAGGGAGAGCGGACCGCGCGGCTCACGTTGATCGGACAGGTCGCCGCGACCTATTTCAACATCCTGACCGGCGAGGATCGGATCGCGCTTGCGGAACGGACCCTGGCGGGCCGGCGCGAAGGCGTCCGGATCGCGCAGAAGCGGCTCGACGCAGGCGTGACGTCGACGGTCGATTTCGATCAGTCGATGCTGCTGCTGACGCAGGCGCAGACCGAACTCGCGGAGATCAAGCGGACCACGGCGCAGTCGCGCAACCTGCTCGACGTCCTGATCGGTGGCCCGTCTAGCACAGTGTTGCCCGCCGCACGGCCTGTGCTGCAACCCAGTCAAGTGCGGGATATCGCACCGGGTCTGCCGTCATCGTTGCTGACGGCGCGGCCGGATATTTTGGAAGCCGAGCATAATCTTCGCGCGGCGAACGCCAATATCGGCGCCGCCCGCGCGGCGTTCTTCCCGACGATCTCGCTGACCGGAGCCTACGGCTTCCTGTCGCCCACGCTGGGCAATCTGTTCAAGGGAAGCAGCGAGGCTTTCAATTACGGCGGCACGGTGAACCTGCCGATCTTCGACTGGGGACGGCGCACCGCGCAGGTGCGGCTCAACCGCGCGCAGGCCGACGAGTTGGTCGCGGCATATCAGCGGACGGTGCAGGGCGCATTCCAGGAGGTCGCCGATGCGCTTGTCGCCCGCCAGCATTATGCCGAGCAGATCGCCGCGCAGACTCGCACCGTGGAGGCACAACGTCGTTTGGCCCGGACTGCGCGGCTGCGCTACGACAACGGCATCGCGATCTATCTCGAAGTGCTGGATGCCGAGCGTAACCTGTTCTCCGCCGAACAGTCGCTGCTGCAGTTGCGGGCAACGGATCTGCAGAACAGCGTATCGCTATATACGGCGCTGGGTGGTGGTGTGCGGACGGGTTAGATGGAATTGGAACCCGGCTCGCTAAGAAACGGTCCTCGATCAATCCTCCACAATTATCAACGATAGCTCTCGGCGAAAGGACGACCATGGCAAGCCGAGTATTGATCGTGGAGGACGAGCGAGAGATCGCGGAGCTTCTGACCACCTACGCCGAACGCGCAGGATTCGAGGTGCAGCAGGCAGGCAACGTCAAGGACGCGATCCGCCTGCATTCGCAGTTCCAGCCAGATCTCGTACTGCTCGATTTCGGGTTGCCCGGGGGTGATGGCCTCGATGTCCTGACCGCGATCCGTCGACGCGCTGATACCCCAGTCATCATGGTGACTGCATTCGACGACGAGGTGACCAAGCTTTCTTCGTTACGGCTTGGGGCGGATGACTACGTCGTCAAGCCTTTCAACCCGTCGGAGGTGGTCGAGCGGATCCGCGCCGTACTTCGGCGAACGCTGGGCGCATCGGGGCGTCGAACACTGGTGGTCGGCGCGCTGACTATAGATCTGGAAGCACGCGTGGTGACCTGCCAAGGGCAGACCACCGGTGGCCCGGTCCGCGTATCACTAACACCGTCCGAATTCGAGATTCTGGCACACATGGGTCGTCAGCCGCGCCGCGCCTTTTCCCGCGCTGAACTACTCCAGGCGGCATCACCTGACAGCGATGCCTACGACCGGGTGGTCGACAGTCACCTGTCGAAATTGCGCCAGAAGCTTGGATCTGCGGGCTGCGCAGACATGATCGAGCCGGTACGGGGCGTGGGGTATAGGCTATGGTCCGAATACTGAACCGTATTGTCACGCGGATGGTGTTGCTCGCAGCGCTGATGACTGGGCTGACGATGTTCGTCGGGCTTGGCGGCTATTACGCGGCAATGTACTACCGGTTCGACAACGTCGCTCGACACATGCCGCCCAAGGCACGCGCGGAACTCGACTGGCTCGTCCGATCGGGACAGCGCGGCAGCGACCGCTATTACGACCTGTTCAACCGGTATGGCGACGATGGCCCGCGAATTACCGATCTCGGCTTCATCGCCTCGATCGGTCTGATTTCGATTCTCGCCGGGGGGGGCATCGCCACCGTGGTTGCGCGGCGGATCAGCCGACCAGTCACTGCCGTGGCGCGGGCCGCGGCACAGGTGTCTGCGGGCGACCGGTCGGTCCGCGTCGATCCTCGGGGCGGATCTGGCGAGACCGGCGAACTCATCGCGAGTTTCAACCGGATGGCGGCGGAAATCGAGGCGTACGAACGCGAACGGACCGTCCTCACGGCAGGCATCGCGCACGAACTGCGCACTCCGCTGACGATCCTGAAGGGCCGGCTGCACGGACTTGCGGACGGCGTGATCGATCCCGCCAAAGGCGAGGCCGACAGGTTGCTCCGGCAGGTCGAACAGCTCTCCACGCTGGTCGAGGATCTGCGGACTCTGGCCCATGCGGATGCGGGGGAACTGGAACTCGAGCGCAAGCCTATCGATCTAGGAGATGTCCTGCGCGCTGCGGTGGCTGATCTGCGGGCGTCGAGCGCGCTGGTGCCGGTGGCGTGGACGGAGATGTACGTCCCCGCCGTCGTGCTGGGCGACCGGGTACGATTGACGCAAATCTTCACCAACATCCTAACCAACGCCGTGAAGCACGCCCCGCCCGGAAGCCGGATCGCGGTGTCGCTGGTCAACGCGAACGGGCGGTGCGTTGCGAGCGTGATCGACGAGGGCGACGGCTTTGCGCCCGAGGACGAACACCGGCTTTTCATCCCGTTCTGGCGCGCCGGCGCAGACAAGCGTGCGGGCAGGCCCGGTAGCGGCATCGGCCTCACGCTCGCAGCCAAGATGGTCGAGGCCCATGGCGGTAGGATCGCCGCCAAGAACCGTGCCGATCGATCGGGCGCGTGCTTTTCGGTCTCCATTCCCGCGGCGTAAGGGGTCAGAACGTCGCGACGACTTGCGGAAGGTCGATCGTCGTGCGGATGCCGGGCTGCGCGGCACACACCGCGGCGACCGAGTTGACGGCGCGGTGCGCAGTGTAGCCGGGCATCACCGCCGCATAATCCTCCATCGCGACGGGGAAGGTGATCGCGACCTCCATCGGCGTGTCGCCGGCGACCGAGACGTGCCAGCCGGTCTCGCGCAGCGTCCAGTCGCGGTCGAGGTCGGTGGCGCAATACCAGTGCGCGCGGAAGCGGAGGACCGGTTTGCCGTCGTGCAGGCCGTTGATCGTGATACGTTGGGCAGCGACGGTGCCGGCCTTCAGGACACCTGCGGCGATGGGCGTGTCCTTGGTCACGACCGCGACCTCGCCCTCGACACTGGTCGTATCGAACGGCAGGCCGATCGCATCGGCGACCTGGTTCAGTGACGCGAGGAAACTGTCGCGGACATGCGCGAGCTTGGCGTCGTCCATCGGGCCGGGTGCCGCGCCGAAACCCATGACGTCGAAGATCATCGCCGGGCTGTCGCGGCGGGATACGTCGGCGAACTCGTCGATCGTCAGGCAATCGAGGCGGCGTTGCAGCGACAGCAACGGCAGGACGAGCGCTTCGGTGACGAACCCCGGGCTGCTGCCAGTGCTGTAGATCGAGGTTCCGCCGGCTGCACACGCGGCCTCGATCTGCGCGAGGATCGCCGGGTCCATGGTCGACGGGTGGTGGAATTCCGACCGCGTGGTGACTACGTTCTTGCCCGATGCGAGCAACGCGCAGACTTCGTCGTAATCGCAGCCCTGCCGCATGTAGAGCACGCAGTCCGCGTCGAGGCTGAGGATGTCGTCGATCGCGCTGGTCGCGATAATGCCGGTATCGGAAAGGCCGCACAGGTCGCCAGCGTCACGTCCGGCCTTGTCGGGGGAGCCTACGTAGATACCGACCAGCGCCATGCGCGGGTGCGCGATCACGCCGCGCAACGATTGCCGGCCGATGTTGCCGACCGACCATTGAATCACACGAAGGATCGGTTCGGGCATCGCTCTTTTCCCTTATTGCGGTCGCCGGTGCTGTCAGTCCCCTTGGCGAAGGCGGGGGCCTTTGGGTCACAGTTTTTGTGAGGTCCGCGCATCGTTACTACGGCCTCTCCAACTGGGCCCCGGCCTCCGCCGGGGGGCATGGTTTCGGCATCAGCGTAGACGACCAGCCGCGCATTTACGCAGCGGCCAAACTCGGACCCTGATCATTGCAGGGCTGATCCCGAAGCCGGTCGGAGGTTGTCAGACGTCCGTTCCAATGCCGGCATCCGCTTATTGTTCTCCCGCGAAGGCGGGAGCCCAGTCTGGGCCCCGCCTTCGCGGGGAAACAGGGTTTGTTTGCCGGATGACTATAATCAGAGCCGAATGCCCATCGGCCCTAAAGCGGCTTGCTCATCAGATAGGGCAGCGTGGAAGACGCGATCGACGACCGTTTCCCGCCGGGATGGATAACCGTGACACGCCCTAAGCCCGGTGAGACGACGACGCCGACGACATCGTCGACCCATTTGTGCAACGCCGCACGGCTCCATTCCAGTTCGCTACCGTCGATCGTCGCGACGCCGGAGGCTTCGAGTTCCTCCTCGAGTTCGATCACGCGGTCGGTGACGGCGCGGAGCGCTTCGTCTGGTGCTTTGGTCATGCTTGCTCCCTTGCGGCCCGCCGTTGCTCCAACGACGGGCCGGTATCGCCTGTGATCAGAACGGCAAATTGTACATCCGCACCGCGTTGGTCTCGAGCACCTTCTTCTTGATGCTGTAGTCGTAACCGCCGAGCGACTTCTGGATGTGCTTCTGCACGCCGGGATAGAGCGAGGTCGGATGCGGGAAGTCGGTTTCGAACATCATGTTGTCGAAGCCGATCGTCTCCAGCAGCAGCTTCGGGCCGATCGTTTCGAACCAGAAGGTGCCGAAGAAGTGATCGTGGAAATACTCCCACGGCGTCTTCTGCAGCACGCCGCCGGCGCGGTTCGGCAGCATCTCCTGAAACTGGTGCTCAAGCGCCTCGACCGCGAACGGAATCCAGCCCATGCCGCTCTCGATCAGGCCTATCTTGAGGCCGGGATGCTTGTCGAGCCGGCCGCTAACCATCCAGTTGCCAAGCGTCGCCACGTTGCCGATCGAGAACATCGTCGCGACCACCGACAGCGTCTGCTCGAACGCAAACCCTTCCCACGTCAGCGTGGTCGGATCCATCGCCGCGTTCAAATGGAAGTTGATCGGCGTGCCCGTGCTGCTGCACAGGTCGAGGAAGTCATCCCAGTATGAATGCATGTACGAGGGGACGCCGACGCGCTCGGGCGTGTCGGGCAGCACGAAGCCCTTGAGCCCCATGTCGATGCAGCGACGCGCTTCCTTGTCGAGCGCGGCTTTGTCCCACAGCGGCAGATGCGCCATCGTGAACAACCGGTTGCCCGAGACGCGCTGCCGCTCCACGGCCGCGTCGTTGTACATCTTGATGATCTCGACCGCGAGCTCGTTGTCGCCGAGCGACATCAGCGACCCGGCCTGAGTCACGCCCGAGTTGTGGTAGCAGATCTGCGCATAGACGCCCATGTCGTCCATCGCCTGCAACCGCGGCTTGACCTCGTGACCACCAGGATGGGCCTCGTCCAGCGTCGGGAAGGCAAGGCGGCCGAGCAGCTTGTTGTTGTCCTTGCTGATGACGTTGCCACCCATCGATCCGAAATCGCGGTCGCCGACGAACCAGCGGTCAACGTCGTTGACGCGGCGGACGACGGGAACACGGTCCTTGAACTTGGCGGGTGCCTGCGAGGTGAAGAGATCGGGCGCTTCGGTCAGATGCGTGTCGGTGTCGACGATCTTGATGCCGGCCAGATCCTCGGCAAGTCCGCCGGACTGCGTGGCATAGTCGACCTCGCGGATCACGCCGCCACGGGTATAGCCTTCCGCCGACCAGTATTTCCGTGCGTCGCTAGCCAGATCCTTGGTGTCGTTATCCGCCATGATGTCCTCCATCCAATCCGTTTTTTTCGGCCGATCCGTTGATCTGGTTCGTACCGGCTTTGTCTCGGGCTTATCTCGGGCGTCTCGTTGGAAACGCAGTATCAGTGACATACGCGCATCGCCGGGTGGCTATCCACCCTGAGACGGTGGTGCCGTGCAAAGTCCGCCCCGGCGATGGACCGGCGATTGGCCGCTGGGCGGGCACCGTGCGGGCGATGCCTGCCGGGCTTCATTGACGGCGTAAGGACCGCCCCGCAAAACGCCGACCATTCCACGGAGCAAGACGCATGACTTTCACGCTGACGGATCGGACGCTGCTGCGCGAGCAATGCTATGTCGACGGCGCATGGATCGGGGCCGGTGCGATCGACGTGACGGATCCTGCGAGCGGTGAGGTCCTGGGTGCGGTTCCGTCGCTGGGCGCGGACGAGACGCATGCCGCGATCGCTGCCGCCGAGGCTGCGCTGCCGGCTTGGCGCGCGAAGACGGCCGGCGAACGATCGAAGCTGTTGCGGCGCTGGTCCGAGCTGATGATGGCGGCGCAGGACGATCTCGCGATGATCCTGACGCACGAGCAGGGCAAGCCGCTCGTCGAAGCCAAGGGTGAAATCGCCTATGCCGCGTCGTTCGTCGAATGGTTCGCCGAGGAAGCTAAGCGCCTCTATGGCGAAGTGATCCCGAGCCACCGCGCGGACAGTCGGATAGTCGTGATCAGCCAGCCGGTCGGCGTGGTCGCCGCGATCACGCCGTGGAATTTCCCCGCCGCGATGATCACGCGCAAGGCGGCGCCAGCGCTGGCGGCGGGCTGCACGATGGTCCTCAAACCCGCGACGCAGACGCCGTTCAGCGCACTCGCGCTCGCGGTGCTGGCCGAGCGGGCGGGGATACCCAGGGGCGTGTTCAACGTCGTCACCGGGTCGTCGCGCGTGATCGGGGCCGCGCTGACCGGCAGTCCGGTGGTGCGCAAGCTGAGCTTCACCGGCTCGACCGAGGTCGGCAAGACGCTGATGGCGCAGTGTGCGCCGACGATGAAGAAGCTGTCGATGGAACTGGGCGGAAACGCGCCGTTCATCGTCTTCGCCGACGCCGATCTCGATGCCGCGGTCGAGGGAGCGATGGCGTCCAAATACCGCAACAGCGGCCAGACCTGCGTGTGCGTCAACCGCATCCTCGTCCAGCGCGACATCGCCGAGGCGTTCGAAACAAAGCTCGCCGCGGCGGTGGCCAGGCTGAAGGTCGGGCGGGGCACCGGCGAGGGCGTCGCGCAGGGTCCGCTGATCGACGATGCTGCGGTCGCCAAGGTCGAGGAGCACATCGCCGACGCGCTGGCCAAGGGCGCCCGGCTGGTCGCGGGCGGCAAGCGGCATGCGCTCGGCCACAGCTTCTTCGAGCCGACGATCATGTCGGGCTGCACCACCGATATGGCGCTGGCGAGCGAAGAGACGTTCGGGCCGCTCGCCTCGATCTTCGTGTTCGACACCGAGGACGAGGCCGTCGCGCTCGCCAACGATACCGAGGTCGGGCTGGCGGCGTATTTCTATACGCGCGATCTGGCACGGACGTGGCGCGTCGGCGAGGCGCTGGAGGTCGGGATCGTCGGGATCAACACCGGCATCATATCGACCGAAGTCGCGCCGTTCGGCGGGATCAAGCAATCTGGCATGGGTCGCGAAGGCTCGCGCCACGGGATCGAGGATTATGTC
Source organism: Sphingomonas sp. OK281 (assembly GCF_900115295.1). Taxonomy (GTDB): domain Bacteria; phylum Pseudomonadota; class Alphaproteobacteria; order Sphingomonadales; family Sphingomonadaceae; genus Sphingomonas. The sequence continues at coordinate 156,964 of NZ_FOVZ01000005.1, forward strand.
GAGCTGAAATATCTCTGCATGGCCGGGATCTGAGCGACAACAACACGAGGATACGAGATGAACTTGAACGGCGTAGCGGCGATCGTCACAGGTGGCGCATCGGGGCTCGGCAACGCGACCGCGACGATGCTTGCGGACGCCGGCGCGAAGGTCGCGATCTTCGACCTGAACGAGGAAGTCGGCGCGGCCGCGGCAGAGACCCTGGGCGGCGCGTTTTTCAAGGTCGACGTGTCCGACGATGCGAGTGTCGCCGAGGCCCTGGAAGCGGCGGAAACGCTGCACGGACCGGCGCGCGTGCTGGTCAATTGCGCGGGCGTCGCTCCGGCGATCCGGATCGTCGACAAACACGGCGCGGCGCATCCGCTCGCCGCGTTCCGCAAGACGGTCGAGGTGAACCTGATCGGCACGTTCAACATGATCTCGAAATTCGCCGGGCGGCTGATCGCAGCCGGGATCGACGGCGAAGAGGCCGGCGTGATCGTCAACACCGCGTCGGTCGCGGCGTATGACGGGCAGATCGGACAGGCGGCCTATGCTGCGTCGAAGGGCGGCGTCGTTGGCCTGACGATCTCGGCGGCGCGCGACTTGGCGCAGCACCGCATCCGCGTCGTCACGATCGCACCCGGCATTTTCCTCACGCCGATGCTGATGGGCCTGCCGCAGGCCGCGCAGGATTCGCTCGGTACGCAGGTTCCGCATCCGAGCCGGCTCGGCAAGCCCAGCGAGTACGCGCAGATGGTCGGTGCGATCGTCGCCAACCCGATGCTCAATGGCGAAGTGATCCGGCTCGACGGCGCGATCCGCATGGCGCCGCGCTGAGAGGGACGCCGAGAGGGGCGCTGACGACGACACATTTCCCGGGAGAGCAGACGATGACCGATTTCGTGACGGCCGATTGCGGCATCCGGCAGCTGCACGCGCGTTTCGTCGACGCGGTGTGGCGACAGGATATGGCGGTCTTCGCGGCATGCTTCGCGACCGACGGCATCTGGAAGATCGCCGGTATGGTCATGACCGGCCGCGACGAGATCGCTGCGGCTGCGGGCAAGCTGCTCGGTCGATGCGAGCGGATCCAGCTGGTCGTCGGTCAGCCGATCCTGGAGGTCGGAGAGGGTACGGCGATCGGCCGGTTGCAGGTCACCGAGTTCGCCAAGAAACATGACGGTACCAGCGCGATCACCTTCGGCACCTATTACGATCGGTACGTCGAAAAGGACGGGGCGTGGCGGTTCCAGTGGCGGCATTGGACGATGGCGTATCACGGCCCGACCGACCTGAGCGGCGACTATGTCGTCCCGCCCGATTATGGCGCGTTTCCGGGTATGCCTGGGCCGGACGAGCCTACGTTCGTGCGCAAAGCGTAGACGATATTGCGATCCTCCCCCGCAAGGGGGAGGTGGCAGGCTCTTGCCTGACGGAGGGGGCGGTCAACGATCACGCTGGCTCAGTGTCCTCCTCTCCATGGCCTTTGACGCCACCTCCCCCTGGCGGAGGAGGATTGCAATTCGATGCGCCTTGATCCCGATCTGCAAACCCATCGCTCCCGCGGATTCTCCCGCCGCCGCTTGGTAATGGACAGCGATGTTCATTAGGGTTGGCGCAACGAGATAATCCGGGAGTGGATATGACCTGCCTGCCATCACGGACGCCCTCGGCCGACGAGATCGATATTCCCGCGCTGAAAGCACGTTACGCGCATGAGCGCGATAAGCGCACGCGCAGCGAAGGGCAGGAGCAATATGCCCGCCCGACCGGCGACGTGGTCGAGGATTACGTCACCGATCCGCACCAGCCGGTAACGCCGCGGGACGCGATCACGGAGGATACCGACGTCGTGGTGCTCGGCGCAGGCTGGTCCGGGATCATGGCGGCCTATCAACTGGTCAAGCAGGGCATCACGGATTTCCGCGTGGTCGACACGGCCGGCGACTTCGGCGGCGTCTGGTACTGGAACCGCTATCCCGGCATCCAGTGCGATAACGAATCCTATATCTATTTGCCGTTGCTCGAAGAGACCGGCTTCATGCCGTCGCGCAAATTCGCCGACGGTCGCGAGATCCAGGGCTATGCGCGGGCGATCGCGGATAAGTTTGGCTTCGCCGACAAGGCGCTGTTCCATACGCAGACCAACGGGCTTCGCTGGGACGCCGAGATCGACCGGTGGCGCGTCTCGACCAACCGTGGCGACGAGATCCGTGCGCGGTTCGTCATCATCGCCAGCGGTGTGCTCAACATGCCGAAACTGCCCGGCATCCCCGGCATCGAAAAGTTCAAGGGCAAGATGTTTCATAGCGCGCGCTGGGACTATGACTATTCCGGCGGCAGCTACGAGAACCCGGTGCTCGACAAGCTGGCCGACAAGCGCGTCGCGATCGTCGGTACCGGCGCCACCGCCATCCAGATCGTGCCGTATCTAGGGCGCTACGCCAAGCAGGCCTATGTCGTGCAGCGCACCCCCTCCAGCGTCGACGAGCGTCCCAATCCGCCGACCGATCCGGACTGGGCGAAGTCGTTGCAGCCGGGCTGGCAGAACACTCGACAGATCAATTTTCACCGCGCGGCGATGGAGGCATTCCATCCCGGCGACGAGGATCTGATCTGCGACATCTGGACCGAGATCAGCCGCAACCTCGCAGCCGAATTCGCCGAGGAGGGCTGGCCCGCGCTGACCCCCGAGCAGTTCATGGCGAAGCGCGACGTGGTCGAGTTCCGTGTGATGGAGCGGTTAAGGCGCCGCGTCGACGATCTGGTCGAGGATCCCGCCACCGCGGAGGCGCTGAAGCCTTATTACCGGTTCCTCTGCAAGCGCCCGCTGTCCAGCGACGAATATTATCCGACCTTTAACCGGCCTAACGTCGAACTGGTCGACGTCTCGCTCACCAAGGGCGTCGAGGCGATGACCGAGAAGGGCTTCATCGCGAACGGCAAGGAATATGAAGTCGACTGCATGATCTTCGCCAGCGGCTTCGAGGTCACGAGCGATCTGGAGCGGCGCTGGGGCATCGACACGATCGAGGGGCGTGACGGCGCGTCGATCTACGATCACTGGCGCGACGGGCCGCGCACCTTTCACGGCGTGATGACCGCGGGTTTCCCCAACCAGTTCTACATGGGGTATATCCAAGGCGGGCTGAATGCGTCGGTTACCGAGCAGAACGGCCGCCAAGGCTATCACATCGCGCACATCATCGCCGAAGCGCTCAAGCGCGGCACGCCCGTCGTCGAGCCGACGCAGACCGCCATGGATGCGTATGTCACGCATTTCGAAGGCAACGAGATCGATATGTCGGCCTTTTCGCGCGAGTGCACGCCGAGCTATTTCAACAACGAAGGCGAGGGGGAGGGCAAAGCCAAATGGCGCCTGTTCCGCGCCTATGCCCCCGGCTGGGACGCGTTCCAGACGCTGCTGACGACGTGGCGCGAGAAGGGCGATCTTGAGGGGCTGTCGCTGACCGGATCGAGCGCGAAATCGCTCGGGCGGTGAATGGTGGCGCGGGCTGGACTTCGGATGCCGATGTCCGAAGAACCGGTCATCTGAGGGAAGGATCAGTCCTGTGAACATCTCCGTCGAAGACCTCGCAGAACCACTCACCTATCCGGTCGAAGCGTTCCTGTCGCGCGAGTATGCCGAGGCCGAGAAGGAGAAGCTCTGGCCCAAGGTCTGGCAGATGGTCGAGCGTGCCGAGGACTTCTGCGAGATCGGCGATTTCGTCATCTACAATATCGCCGACGACTCGATCATCGTCATTAAGACGGGCGAGGCGAGCTTCAACGCGTTCCACAATGTCTGCCCGCACCGCGGACGGCAGCTGATCAATACGCCCGACGGCGTCCACAGCGTCCGCGGCAACCGGCGCAACTTCGTCTGCGGCTTCCACGGCTGGACGTTCGACCGCGACGGCAACAACATCTTCGTGCTCGACCCGCAGGACTGGAAGGGCGCGCTGACGCCCGAGCGGACCTGCCTGTCGCGCGTCCAGGTCGACACCTGGGGGGGCTGGGTGTGGATCAACATGGATCCCGATGCCACGCCGCTTGCCGAGTTCCTAGGCGAAGCGGGGCGCCTCCTGTCGCATTTCGAGATGGATAAAATGCGCTACAAATGGCGCAAATGGACGGTCTATCCGAGCAACTGGAAGACCGCGCTCGAGGCGTTCATGGAGCCGTATCACGTCGCCGGCACGCACACCCAGCTGCTCGATTACGCAGAATTCTACGCCTATAGCGCGGCCTATGGTCTGCACGGCGTCAGCGGTTTCGACCAGCGCGATGCTGCCGACCGGATGAGCCAAGGGTCCAGCGTGACGCGCGCTGGCAAGGGTGCCGATGCGCGCATCTCGACCTACGAGCTGATCAAGGAAAACTACGAGACGCTGAATTACGCGGCCTCCACCGAGACGCTCGTCGTCGCCGCGAGCCGGTTGCAGCACGAACTGCCTGAGGAAACCCCGGCGGGCGCGGTGATCGCGCACTGGATGAAATCGGCCAAGGCCGACGACGCCGCGCGCGGCGTGGTCTGGCCGGAAATCCCGCCCGAGGTAACCGCCGAGGCTGGGCTCGCCTGGCACGTCTTTCCCAACATGTCGGTGCTGCAGGGGATCACCTTCGCGCTCTGCTATCGTGCGCGGCCGTTCGGCGACGATCCGAACATGTGCATCTTCGAATCCTACGCGATCGAACGCTATCCCGATGGCGAAGAGCCCAAGACCGAATGGGAAAATGCAGAGCCGACCGCCGAGAACTGGGGCGCGGTGCTGGCGCAGGATTTCTCGAACATGCGCTGGGTGCAGAAGGGCATGAAGTCGCGTGGCTTCCGCGGACCGCTGCCCAACCCGCACCAGGAACGCAAGATCACCAATTTCCACCGCAATCTGGCCGCGTTCATGGGAACCGGCGAACCGAGGTTACTGCCATGAGCTACGACGACCCCAAGCCAAAGCCCGCCCAGCCTATCTCGCTACTGCCGGGCCAGGCCGCGCCGACCAATACGGCGACCTCCGAGCTCTCGCTGAAGGCAGGCGGCACCCCCGTCTACAAGCGCGTCCTCGACCTGTTCGAGGCGGAGGGGATCAAGACGCTGTTCGGCATTCCCGATCCGAACTTCGTCCATCTTTGCCTCGAAGCGGAAGCCCGCGGCTGGACGGTGGTATCGCCGCACCACGAGGCCGCGGCCGGGTTCATGGCCGAGGCGGCGTCGCGGATCACCGGCAAGCCGGCCTTGTGCTTCGGTACGCTCGGGCCAGGGCTCGCGAACATGATGCCCGCGATCCAGTGCTGCAAGGTCGAGAACTCGCCGGTGATCTTCCTGGGTGGCCAGCGTGCGCGCGTCACCGAGCGGCGCGTGCGTCGTGGGCGGATCCAGTTCGTCCGGCAGGAGCCGATGATCGAGGATTCGGTCAAATATTCGGGGTCTATCGAATATGCCGACCAGACCGACGAGGTGATTCGCGAGGCGATCCGCATCGCGATGTCCGGCACGCCGGGGCCTACCTATGTCGAATACCCCAGCCACATCATCCTCGAGGAACTCGACGTGCCGCCGGTCCTGCCGCCGCACCGTTATCGCCTGGTCAACCAGGGCGCGGACGGCGACCGGATCGCCGAGGCGGCCGAGCTGATTCTCGCCGCCAAGAACCCGATCCTGCTGGTCGGCCATGCGGTCTACACCAGCCAGTCGGGCGCGAAGGTGAAGGAACTCGCCGAGCTGATGAACTGCCCGGTCATCCAGACCTCGGGCGGGACCAGCTACATCAAGGGGCTTGAGGACAAGACCTTCCAGTACGTGTTCTCCGACGCGTCGATCGAGGCGGTCGAGGAGTCCGATCTGGTCGTCGCGCTCGGCACCGAACTCGGCGAGCCCGTGCATTTCGGCCGTTGGCGTCACTGGCATGCCGGCGAGGCGAACCGCAAATGGATCTACGTCCAGCAGGATCCGACCGCGATCGGCGTCAACCGTGCGGTCGACGTGCCGCTGGTCGGCGATCTCCGCGCGGTCGTGCCGCAGCTGACGCGCGCATTGGGCAAGGGGCGCGAGGCTGGTGAACAGCTCGCCAAGTTCATGCGTGACGGCAAGGCGGAGCTGGACAGCCTCGCCGAGGAAACGCTGACCAAGAGCGACGGCACGGGTAACACGCAGGTCCACACCTCGCGATTCATAGTCGAGGCGACCAAGGCGTTTCCCGAGGGCGGGATCATGATCCGCGACGGCGGCGCTTCGGTGATTTTTGGCTGGACCTATAACCAGTGCAAGCCGAACGACGTGATCTGGAACCAGAATTACGGGCATATCGGCACCGGGCTCCCGTACGCGACGGGCGCGATGCTCGCCGATATCGCGGAGACCGGGGTAACGCGGCCGGGGATGCTGGTGACGTCGGACTCGTCGTTCCTGTTCCACATCGGCGAGCTTGAGGTCGCGGTGCGCCGCAACCTGCCGCTGGTCTGCGTGGTCGCGGTCGACTTCCAATGGGGTCTCGAGGTCGGCGTCTACAAGCGCACCTTCGGGCTTGGCACCGCAGAGACCGGTACGCACTGGAGCAACAAGGTGCGCTTCGACAAGATCGCCGAAGGGCTCGGCGCGTATGGGCAGTATGTCGAGACCGCGGACGAGATCGGGCCGGCGATCGCCCGCGCCTATGCACATGGTGGCCCGGCGGTGATCCACGTTCCGATCGACCCCAAGGCGAACTCGGAAGAAATGCCGAAATACGACAAGTTCCGCACCTGGTACGCCGAGGGCACGCAGTAAGTTCTGCTCCCTCCCCTGAAGGGGAGGGAGTGATAGTCAGGAGAGACCCATGCGCGAGTATCTGAAGTTCTACATCGATGGCGCGTGGGTCGATCCGGTCGAGCCCAAGACCGCGGATGTCATCAACCCCACCACCGAAGAGCGCGCGGGCGTCATCGCATCGGGCTCGGTTGTGGACGTCGACAGGGCGGTTGCCGCCGCACGTCGCGCGTTCGTGAGCTGGTCGCAGACGACGCGCGAGCAACGCCTCGAGCTGCTCGGCGCGATCCAGGCAGAATATGATAAGCGCCAGACCGAACTCGGCGACGCGATCATGGAGGAGATGGGCGCGCCCGCCTCGCTCGCGCACGGCTTCCATGTCGGGCTCGGTGCCGGCCATCTCCAGACCGCGATCGAAGTGCTGCGCGAGTTCAAGTTCGACGAACAGCGCGGGGCGACGATGATCGCGCGCGAGCCGGTCGGCGTCTGTGCGCTTATCACGCCGTGGAACTGGCCGATGAACCAGACCTGCGTGAAGATCTTCCCCGCGCTCGCCACCGGCTGCACGATGATCCTGAAGCCGCCGCAGCTCGCACCCTTCTCCGCGCAGATTCTTGCCGAGATCCTCCACGACGCGGGCGTACCGGCGGGCGTGTTCAACATGGTGCAGGGTTCCGGCAGCGTCATCGGTACTGCGCTGTCGACTCACGCGGATGTAGACATGGTCTCGTTCACCGGCTCCGAACCGGTCGGCGTGCAGATCCAGCAGGATGCTGCGACGACCGTGAAGCGCGTCGCACTCGAGCTTGGCGGCAAGAGCCCGTTCATCGTTCTCGACGACGACGCGATGGCGCAGAACGTGGCGGCGGCGACCGGGGGCATGATGGGCAATTCGGGCCAGACGTGCAGCGTTGGCTCACGCCTGTTGGTCCCGGCGGCTCGGTTCGACGAGGCGGTCGCGGCGGCCAAGGCGGCGGCAGAGGCCGTGACGGTCGGCGATCCCAAGGGCAATGTCGCGATGGGCCCGGTTGTTTCCAAGGCGCAGTTCAACAGCATCCAGGGCTATATCCAGAAGGGTCTCGACGAGGGTGCGACGCTGATCGCGGGGGGGCTCGGCAGGCCAGATGGGATCGACAAGGGCTGGTTCGTGCGGCCGACCGTGTTCGTCGGCACCAACGACATGGTCGTCGCGCGTGAGGAGATCTTCGGGCCGGTGCTCGTCATCATCGGCTATGACGACATCGACCATGCGGTCGAGATCGCCAACGACACCAGCTTCGGGCTCGCCGGCTACGTCAACGGGACTGACCTCGATCAGTGTCGCGCGGTCGCGCGACGGATGCGGACCGGCTGGATCAGCATCAATGGCGGGTTCGATTTCCACGCGCCGTTCGGGGGCTACAAGCGCAGCGGCAACGGTCGCGAATGGGGTGAATTCGGCTTCCACGAATATCTCGAAGTGAAGTCGCTCCTCGGTTACGCTCCGGCCTGATGGCCGCTCTGCTCAGCCGATACAGCGCGCCCGCCGCCGCAACCGTCGCGCCCGGCTGGACGCTGTCGCGCACGACGCCGCCCAGCCGCCTCTACGGCGCCAACGGCCTGCGTACCGGGGCGGACGGGCGGCTCTATGTTGCGCAGGTGACGGCGAGCCAGATCAGCGCGGTCGATATCGAGACCGGGCTCGTCGAGGCGATCAGTCCGATGGGCGGCCGGATCGTCGCACCCGACGACATCGTCTTCGACGAGGCAGGCAATCTCTATGCGACCGAGATCACCGAGGGCCGCGTCTCGATGCTGGCGCCGGACGGCAGCGTCCGGGTCATCCAAGGCGATATGCCGGTCGCCAACCCGATCACCTGGCATCAGGGCCGGCTGATCGCGGGCGAATGCCGGGTCGGTGCGCGGATCATGGAGCTGAGCCTCGACGGCGGCGCACCACGCATCATCCTCGAAGGCGTGCCGATGGCGAACGCGTTCGAGGTCGGACCCGACGGCCTGCTGTATTTCCCGGTGATGGGCACGAATGAAATCTGGCGAGTCAGCCTCGACGGCGGCGCGCCCGAGGTGGTCGCGGGCGATCTCGGCGTACCGGATTCGGTCAAGTTCGATTCCAAGGGCCGCATCGTCTCGACGCAGGTCGCAAGCGGGCAGGTACTGCGGATCGATCCGGTTGCCGGTACGCGCGAAGTGCTCGCCGATCTCGGTCCGGGTCTCGATAACGTCAGCTTCGTCGGCGACCGGATCTTCGTCACGAGCATTCCGGGCGAGATCACCGAGATCCTCGGCGGCGGCAAGACGCGGTCGGTGATTCCGCGCGGGTTGCAATGGCCGCTCGGGCTCGCGGTCGGTGCGGACGGCGTGCTGTTCGTCGCCGATGGCGCTTTCGGGTATTCGCTCGCGCCCGGTGGCGCGCTGACGTTGGCTGGCATGATCTTCTATCCCGGTTGCCCCGGCTACCTCCGCGGTGCGGTTGCATCGGCGCCCGGTGAGTGGGTCGTGACGACGGGGCTGGGCGCGGTGGCGCGATATCGGCCTGGCGCGGGCGAAAGCGACCTCATCGCGACCGGATACGACCAGTTGATGGGTGTCGACATCGCCAGCGACGGCGCCGTGGTGTTCGCCGAATATGGTACCGGCCGGCTGTTGTCCGCGGACGGGGGCGACGTGACCGAACTGGCGATCGGGCTCGATAAGCCGATGGGTGTCGCGATCGGAGGCGACGGCAGCGTGTACGTCGCCGAAACCGGGGCAGGGCGGGTCGTGAAGATCACGGGAGGTAAGGCCGCGACGGTGGTCGACGGGCTGTACGCGCCGCAGGGACTGGCGGTACGCGGCGATAGGCTGGTCGTCGTCGACGCGGTTGCAAAGACGGTATCCGAGATCGACCCGGTCGCAGGCACGTCGCGGATCATCGCCGCGAACCTGCCGGTTGGAGCCCCAGTCGGGATCGCACCAAAATTCCTCGGTCCGATCGGCGACATGGCGGGGCCGATGATCCCCTTCGCGGACGTCACGGTCGCCGGCGACGGCGTGCTCTACGTTTCCGGCGATGCCGAGGGTAGCGTGCTGGCGCTGCGCCAGACGGGATGATGCGATATGATGGATATCGAGTTCGACGAACGCCTGGGGATCCTTCGATGCATCTCGCGGGGGTCGACATCACTCGCGGACATCGAGGCGTTCGGTCGCAAGGCGACATCGCTACAGGCACGGGCACGGGCCCGGCTCGGCAGCTGTCTCATTCTGGTCGACGCGTCGGAGACGCCGGTGCACACCAAGGAAGCCGCGGCGCATTTTTCCGAGATGGCGGCGACGCGGTTCAAGGCGGGTGATCGCACGGCGATCCTGATCGCCTCGGCACTGGCCAAACTCCAGTCGCAGCGCATGACCACAAAAGACGCCACCGCGTATTTGACCTCCGAAGCCGAGGCGCTGGCGTGGTTGCTGGAGAGTGGCAAGGTCGCTTGATCCTGCTGGATATCACTCCAGCGCCGGCAATGCCTTGACCAGGTCGAGCACGCGGCCCGCCAGCTCGGGCCGGCAGATCAGCAGATCGGGCAGATACGGGTCGGCGCAATTATAGACCAGCGCTGACCCATCGGCGCGACTGACGTGGAGCCCGGCCGCTTGTGCGACGGCGATCGGGGCGCAATTGTCCCATTCATACTGACCGCCGGTGTGAAGGTAGATGTCGGCCTCGCCGCGTACGACTGCCATCGCCTTTGCACCCGCCGAACCCATCGGCACCAGCGTCGCACCCACCGCGTCCGCGACCGCCACAGCCTCGCGCGCCGGACGCGTGCGGCTGACCAGCATGCGAAGGGGATCGCCCGCCGGTGCGAGCGGCTTGGGCGCGCCCGATGTCAGCGTAAGACCAAGCCCCGGCAGCGCCACCGCGCCGACCGTCGCCACCCCGTCGATCGCAAGCGCAACATGCACCGCCCAGTCGGTGCGGCCTTCGCCATATTCGCGGGTTCCGTCGAGTGGATCGATGATCCACGCGCGGCGCACCGAACAGCGATCGCCATTGTCCTTTTCCTCTTCCGACAGGATCGCGTCATCCGGCCGCGCTGCACGCAGCGTCCGCATAAGGAAGGTGTTGGCCTGCGCATCGCCGGCCTTGCCCAGGTCCTTGCCGGTCAGACCGCTGTTCGCCTGCAACCCGAGCAGGATTTCGCCTGCTTCGGTTGCAAGTCGCTCGGCGAGACGGACGTCGCTTTCGACGATGCTGCTGTGATTCGGGCTCATTTGAGGGGCATGATCTTGCGGACGATGAACTCGGCGGCTTCGGCCGGGGTCATCTCGACCGTGTTGACTCGAATTTCGGCGTTGAGCGGCGCCTCGTACGGGCTGTCGATACCAGTGAAGTTCTTCAGATCGCCCGTCCGCGCCTTCTTGTACAGGCCCTTCACGTCGCGACCTTCGGCCACCTCGAGCGGCGTATCGACAAAGATCTCGATGAATTCCCCCTCGGGCAACATAGAGCGCACCAGATCACGTTCCGCACGGAACGGCGAGATGAACGCGGTGAGGACGATCAGCCCGGCATCCGCCATCAGCTTCGCCACCTCGCCGACGCGCCGGATGTTCTCGATCCGGTCGGCCTCGGTAAAGCCCAGGTCCTTGTTCAGGCCATGACGGATGTTGTCGCCGTCCAGCAGGAAAGTGTGCCGGTTCATCAGGCTGAGCGACTTCTCGACCTCGTTGGCGATGGTCGACTTCCCGGCACCCGACAGCCCGGTGAACCACAGCACCGCGGGCTTCTGGTTCTTCAGCGCGGCATGCGCGTCACGTCCGATGTCGGTCGCCTGCCAGTGGACGTTCTGCGAACGCCTGAGGCTGAAGTGGACCATACCCGCCGCGACCGTCGCATTGGTGATCTTGTCGATCAGGATGAACCCGCCGAGCACCTTGTTCGGTGCCCCTGGACCTTGGGCGCCGCCCTGCGCGTACGGCTCGAACACGATCGCGCGATCCGTGGTGATCTCCGCCACGCCGATCGCGTTCAGCTCCAGCGTCTTGGCCGCCAGATGCTCCATCGTGTTGACGTTGACCTGGTATTTCGGCTCGCGGACGGTCGCCGACACCATCTGCGTGCCGAGCTTGAGCCAATAGGAGCGCCCGACGATCAGCGGTTCGTCGTCCATCCAGACGATCGTCGTCTCGAACTGGTCGGCGGTTTCGGGGGGCGAGTCAGACGCGGCGATGACGTTGCCGCGCGAGCAGTCGATTTCGTCGGCGAACGACAGCGTGACGGACTGCCCTGCAACCGCTTCGTCAAGGTCGCCGTCGAGCGTCGTGATCCGGCTGATCGTCGAGGTCTTGCCACCGGGCAGAACGCGGATCGCATCGCCGGGCTTGACGATGCCGGCGGCGACCTGTCCCGAAAAGCCGCGGAAGTCGAGGTTGGGGCGGTTGACCCACTGCACGCCCATGCGGAACGGCTTGGCCTGATCGTCGTCGACGTCGACATCGACGGATTCGAGATGCTCCATCAACGTCGGCCCGGTGTACCACGGCATGGCGTCCGACTTCAGCGAGATGTTGTCGCCCTTGAAGCCCGAGATCGGCATCGGCGTGAAACTGGTGATGCCGATGCTCTTCGCGAACTCGATATACTCCGCGTGAATCTCGTCATAGCGGGCCTGGTCGTAACCAATCAGGTCCATCTTGTTGATCGCGAGCACCAAGTTCCGGATGCCGATCAGATGCGCGAGATAGCTGTGGCGCTTGGTCTGGGTGAGCACGCCCTTGCGCGCGTCGATCAGGATCACGGCAAGGTCGGCAGTCGATGCACCGGTTACCATGTTGCGGGTATATTGTTCGTGGCCAGGCGTATCCGCGACGATGAATTTGCGCTTTTCGGTCGAGAAGAAGCGGTACGCGACGTCGATCGTGATGCCCTGTTCGCGTTCGGCCGCCAGACCGTCGACGAGCAGAGCGAAATCGATCTCCTGCCCTTGCGTGCCGACGCGCTTGCTGTCCGCCTCGAGTGCCGCGAGCTGATCTTCGAAGATCATCTTCGAATCGTACAGCAACCGGCCGATCAGCGTCGACTTGCCGTCGTCGACCGAACCGCAGGTGATGAAGCGCAGCATCGTCTTGTGCTGGTGCTGGTCGAGATACGCGTCGATGTCCTCGGCGATCAACGCCTCGGTCTGATACACCGAATCCTGGGTGGCGATGTCGCTCATCAGAAATAGCCCTCTTGCTTCTTCTTTTCCATGCCCGCGCCGCCGGCGTCCTTGTCGATCGCGCGGCCCTGTCGCTCGCTGGTGGTGGTCAGCAGCGTTTCCTGGATGATCTCGGACAGCGTCGACGCCGTGCTTTCGACCGCGCCGGTGAGGGGGTAGCAGCCGAGTGTGCGGAAGCGGATCGAGCGTTCGACGGGGACTTCGCCGGGTTGCAGCGGGAAGCGATCGTCATCGACCATTAGCAGCATGCCGTCGCGTTCGACTGTCGGGCGCATGCCGGCATAATAGAGCGGGACGATCGGCACGTCGTTGAGCTGAATATATTGCCAGACGTCGAGCTCGGTCCAATTCGAGATCGGGAACACGCGGATGCTCTCGCCCTTCGATTTGCGCGCATTGTAGAGGCTCCACAATTCGGGCCGCTGGTTCTTCGGATCCCAGCCATGCGTCGCGGTGCGGAACGAGATGATGCGTTCCTTGGCGCGGGATTTTTCCTCGTCGCGCCGGGCACCACCGAAGGCCGCATCGAAGCCGTGCAGATTGAGCGCCTGCTTCAGCCCCTCGGTCTTCCACATGTCGGTGTGCAGCGCGCCGTGGTCGAACGGGTTGATCCCCCGCGCGATCGCCTCGGGATTCTGATACACCAGCAACTCCATGCCGGCGTCGCGTGCGGCCTTTTCGCGAAGTTCGTACATCGCCTTGAACTTCCACGTCGTATCGACGTGCAGCAGCGGGAAGGGCGGCGGCGAGGGATAGAAGGCTTTCCGCGCGAGATGCAGCATCACGGCCGAATCCTTTCCGACCGAATAGAGCATCACGGGTCGCTCCGCCTCCGCGACGACCTCGCGCATGATGTGGATCGCCTCCGCTTCGAGCCGCTCCAGATGTGTCAGTGTCTTGGCCATGATGTCGTGTCTCCGCGGGCTGCCTGCCCGGCGCCGGGCGATCCCGGCAATCAATGCATTCTTCGGCGGGAGAAGCGTTCGCTATCCCGCTGCGGGCTCCGAAGTGAGGCGGGCGTCGGCGTCGGCGATCTCCGCCTTCAGCCACATCGTTTCGCTAAGGTTCGAGCCTGCGGACGTCGCGGCGAGGCGTTCGAGCGCCGCCTTCTTGACCCTGAGCGCATCCGCATCGGCCGGCTCAGCGGACAGCGCGATGTCGACGAGATGGAGCGCTTCGAGCGGTTGTCCCGCCGCCACGTGCGCCTTCGCGCGGGCGACCAGAGCAGACGGGCCGGCAAGTTCCGCGAGATCGGCGTCGACCGTGCTTCGCGGCACGCCGTACAGGCCGGTCGTGCCGTCCGCGTAATGGAACCAGCCGGCATTCTCCTCCCAGATGGCGCGCACCACCCATGATGCCTTGCCGTGGAATTCGCCGATCTGTCCGTCTGTCGGCAGCGTGATCTCCCGCATCAACTGGTGGACGGTCTTGCCCGCGTTCATGCCGGCGATCGTCTCGCGTTCGATGTGGGTGACCGCGGCGCGCATCGCATCGAGGTCGGCGCGGATTTTCGCGGCACCTCGGACCGGTTCGCCGTGCCCGGTGACGACCAGCTGGGGCTCCAACGCGCGCACCGCGTCGAGCGACTTGAGATAGGCGCGGACGAGACGCGGACGGTCGCCGCGGATCGTCACGAGGTTGGGCATCGCGCGCCACACCGGGCCGAACAGGTTGCCGGTAAAGATCGTCCGTTCCTCCGGCAGCCAGACGAAGACGGCGCACAGCGTCTCGCCGCCAGGAGTCTTGTGGACCTCGAATTTGCGACCGCCCTGTTCGAAGGCTTCGACGTCGGTCACTTCGATGTCGGGCACGATCTTGGGCGGGACGGGCGGGGGGCCGTTGCGGCGCGTCATCGATGCCCATAATTTGCCCGAGCGGCGCCCGAGGAACGGGGCGAGCTTGTCGAAATACTCGGCGGTCTCCGTGAAGCCGGCGCCGGCGATGACCTGCGTGCCGTCCTCGCGCTGTTCGGGGAGCGCGCCGTAGTGGTCGGCATGGCTCTGCGTTAAGATGATCCGCGTGAGCGGGCCGGTGCGATGCGGCGCGAACAGCGTCTTGTTGCGTTCGCCGTTGCCGATGAAGCCGGTGTTGACGAGCAGGTCGCCGTCCTTCGTCGTGACGAGATAGGCGTTCGATATGTCCTTCACCATGAAGATCCTGTCGGTGATCGCCTCGGCGTCGGTCTGGCCGGCGCCGGCCATTACCAGCGCGCCCAGCGGTGTCTGCTTTTCGCTCATGAACTGGCTCCTTCGAAATAGATCATCACTTTTGCCGAGGCAGGCGTCGC
The DNA here is from genome assembly GCF_900115295.1 of Sphingomonas sp. OK281. GTDB lineage: Bacteria > Pseudomonadota > Alphaproteobacteria > Sphingomonadales > Sphingomonadaceae > Sphingomonas. The sequence continues at coordinate 172,172 of NZ_FOVZ01000005.1, forward strand.
GGCGATCTTCAGGCCGTCGAGTACCGCGTCGAATGGGAGGCTGTGGCTGATCATCGCGGCGATTTTGTCCTGCAACCGCGGCATCGCGGCGATCACGTCGGGAAATTCGGTGGGGTAGCCGACCGCGGTGGTGATCGTCATCTCGCTGGTCAGCATCGGGCCGGCGGGCAGTGCGATCGGCTTCAGGTAGGCGGCGGTGATGACGTGGCGCGCGTGACGCTTCGCCATCCGCACGACGTCGCCGAGGATCGAAGGCGCACCGGCGGCGTCGATATAGGCGTCGGTGCTGGCGCGCTCGCGGCCGAAATATAGTTCCGCGCCGTGATAGGCTTTGACCTGCGCGACGAGATCCTCGTGTGCCGGATTGATCGTCCGCGCACCGAGGTCGCGTGCGCGCGCGAGCCGTTCGTCGGCGAGATCGACCGCGATCACGTCGCAGCCGCGATCCACCGCCCACATCACCATGCCAAGGCCGATCGGTCCGCAGCCGAAGATCACGAGCTTGCTGCCAGCCGTGACCTCGGCGCGGTTGACGCCGTGGAGCGCGACCGCGAGCGGTTCGCACATCGCGGCGACGTCGAAGGGAATGCCCTCGGGGATCGGCAACAGGCTGTGGCCCAGCCGGCCTTCGCGGACCAGCAGTTCCTCGGTGAATGCACCTTCGGGGCCGCCGCTGCCGATGAAACTCGGCGTGTTCATCGGGTTGACGATGACCGCTTGGCCGATGTGGAGTCCCTCGACCTCGTCGCCGACGTGCATGACTTCGCCAGCGCCCTCATGGCCGAGCGCGGTCATCGTGCCAGCCACCGGGATCCCGCCGTTCTTGATGTACGACAGGTCGCTCCCGCAGATCCCGCAGGCTTTCATCCGGACGACGACGTCCTTCGGACCATGCTCCGGACGCGCGTAGGCATCCAGCCGGACGTCGTCGATGTGATGGATGGTCAGGCGGCGCATGCTGGGTCCCCGATCAGAAGGCGTAGGGGGGATAGATGGCGCTGCCGCCGTCGATCACGATCGTATCGCCGCTGTGGAAGCGCGAGGCGTCGCTGGCGAGATAGGCGCCGATGCCCTCGAAATCCTCGATCGTGCCGGGGCGACGGATCGGCGTCTTGGCGGAGAAATGCGCGTCGACCGCAACGATCCGCGCCTGCATCTCCGGGCTGTGATCGGCGTCGCTGCCGATGCTGGTCTTGGTATAGCCTGGCGCGATCGTGTTGGCGCGAATTTCGTATTTGCCGAGCTCGGCGGCCATCCCGCGCACCGCGGCGCCCATCCCGCCCTTCGACGCGGCGTAGTTGTTGATGCCGGGAATGCCGTGGAACATCGACAGGCTGCCGCAATAGACGAGGCTGCCACCGGGTTCGCCGGCTTCGGCGCGCGCGACCATCGCTTTCGCCCCTTCGCGCAGGGTGAAGAACGCGCCGTGGAGGTTGACCGCGAGCAGATCATGCCACTCGGCCGAGTCAAGCGTGAGCACCGATCGCGATTTGGACGAACGGCCGGAATTGGCGAAGACGCAGTCGATCCGTCCGAAGTCGGCGAGCAGTTTGGCATAGCCAGCGACGATCTCGTCTTCGGAAGACACGTCGACCTGATAGGTTTCGACACGGCCCGCGCCGGCGGCTTCGAGTTGCGCCTTGGCGGCGGCGTTCTTGTCGGCGTTGCGTGCCCAGATCGCCACGTCGCCGCCCATCTGCGCAACGCCGAGCGCAAAGCCAAGGCCGATCCCGCTGTTGCCGCCGGTGACGAGCGTCACCTTGCCTGTGCAGTCGAAAAGAGTGTTCGCCATGACATCCTCCTGCCACGCCCTGGTTTGCCCGGGCTGGTCCTTGCGGCCAATGTGCGGGTATCGTGCGCGATCCCGCAATCGACCTGCCTGTCGACGGCCGGCCAATATGTCGCTAAACAGCCAAAGGTCGACGCGGCAATGCTGCGCGGTAGGATCTCATGCTGCGCGGGAGAACGGGCAATGGAGGCGGATACCTATACGCAGTCGGCATTCGAGGCGGAGTTGCCGATTCCGCGCGGGATGGCGCGGATCATGCGGTTTTCGAACGACCAGCCGACCAACCACGTCTTCCGCCGCGGCGCGCATTACTGGCTCGACCTGTGCCTGACGCCGCGTCCTGAAAAGGCACGCGGCTGCTATTCGGAGCGATGGGGGCCGCACCGGTTCGAGCGGCTGGGCGAGATCTTCCTCGTGCCGCCCGGCGAGGCGCTGCACGTCCGCACCGACGCGGGCGACAACCAAGCGTCGATCGCGTGCGAGATCCACGCCGACTCTGTCGATCACTGGCTCGAGACACCGCTCGAATGGACCGATCGCCGGCTGGAGGGTGGGCTAGATATCGTCCACCCGTATATCCGGTCGTGCCTGTCGCGGCTTGCCGAGGAGATGCGGCATGGCGGCACCGGGAGTGCGGAACTCGCGGCGATGATCGCCGGGCAATTGGCGATCGAACTCGCGCGCTATCTGGAGGCGATTTCGGAGAGCCCGATCACTGGTGGGCTTGCGTCGTGGCGGTTACGATTGATCGACGAGCGGTTGCATCGGGGTGGGTCGACGCCGTCGCTGGGCGAACTGGCGGAACTGTGTTCGGTGTCGATCCGCCAGTTGACGCGCGGGTTCCGGTCCAGTCGTGGGTTCACGATCGGCGACCATATCGCGCAGACCCGGATCGAGATGGCCAAGCGCGCGCTGGCCTCGGACGACAGCATCAAGTCGATCGCGTTCGCGCTCGGCTTCGCGTCGCCGTCGAGCTTTTCCTACGCGTTCGGTCGCGCGACCGGGGTGACGCCGTTGCGGTTCCGCCAGCGGCATCTGCGGGGGCGGGAGTAGGGGCAAAACCTGCCGTTCGATACTCCCCCGCCAGGGGGAGGTGGCTTGCGTTTGCCAGACGGAGGGGGCGGTAAACGAACACATCGGTCGCGTGCCTCCCCCTCCGTCGCCTTCGGCGTCACCTCCCCCTGGCGGGGGAGAATAAGATTGCGCTGTCAGCCCTCCGCCGAGGCGATCAGTCGTTCGCTCTCCCGCCACAAGCGTTCCACGTTCGCGTCGTCCAGCGCGAACGGGTTGGGGGGCATCTGTGTGCGCTGATGGTAATAGCCACCGGTCGATCGTCCGGTGTCGTCGGCGGTGGCGAGCCAGATCAGCGCGTCGGCACCGGCCTCCGGGCTCATCGTCGGACGCGTGCGGATGTGCGCCTGCGTCGTCGCATCGGCGTGGGTGATGAAGTTGGTATCGACCGTACCCGGATGCAGCGCATGGACGACGATGCCGTCGTCCGCCAATCGCGACGCCAAGCCGCGCGCGTGCATCACGTTGGCGAGCTTGCCCTGGCAATAGGCGCGACCGGCGAGGAACGCGTCGAACAATTGTAGATCGTCCCAGTGCAGGCCGGGGATCATCTCGCCGCCGTCAGACGAGGTGTTGACGATCCGAACGCTGCCAGCGGGCGCATCGCGTGCCGCCGTGCGCAACAACGGCAGCAGGCGGTAGGTGAGCAGGAAGGGGCCGAGGTGATTGCCCGCGAAATTCTCCTCGAGGCCCTCAGGCGTGACGACCATGCGGTTCGCCATCCCGCCGGCGTTGTTGATCAGCACGTCGATGCGGGGCGTGAGCGCGGCGATCCCGTCCGCCGCGCGCGTCGCCTCCGCCATCCGCGAGAGGTCGGCGCGGATCATGTCGACTCTGCCGCCGTTCGATGCCGCGCGGATCTCCGCTTCGGCCGCAGCGGTGCGCGCGGGATCGCGGCCGAGCGCGATGACATGCCACCCGCGCGTCGCGAGCGTCCTGGCGGTTTCCTTGCCGATCCCCGAGCTTGCGCCGGTCACGACTGCCACGCGTAACGCCATCGATACTCTCCCAATCGCCCCGCCCGTTATCGGCCTATCGTCCTGCCAAACATGGTCTGGAGCAATTCCTCGAGGGTGTTTCGGTGGCGGGATCGCGGGCGCGATGCTGCGCAGCATAACGCCCCGGCGTTGTGGCCGGATCTCGATATCTCGGCCGGCTCGCTACATCGAACGGCATTGGCGCAACGGAAAGCACTGCGCATGATGCCGGCAAAATATGACATTGGGAGAGAATGCTGTGAGTCAGATGCTCGTTTCCGACGCGCTTATCGAACAGGCCATGACGACGACCGGGCTCGACCGGTTCGATTCCACTTCCTATCGCGAAGGGCTCGATGTCCTGCTCGCGGACTATAATTCCTACGACCACCCCGAGCCTTTGATCGAACGGATGCGCGGCGGGCTGGTCCAGTCGCTGGTCGATCGGCTGAAGACCACCGACTATCTCGCCAAGCGCCCCGAACTACTGACCCGACCGGTCGAGCGGCCGTTGTTCGTGTTCGGCATGCCGCGGACCGGTACGACGCTGCTGAGCAATCTGCTCGCGTGCGATCCGGCGCGACGCTCCGCGCTGACGTGGGAGATCGAACAGCCGGTGCCGCCGCCGACGACCGCGACGCTGAAGACCGATCCGCGCGCGATCGCCAAGCTGGAGCAGGAAAAGGCGATGCTCGCCGCGCGGCCCGAGATGGGGAAGTATTATCGCAATTCGGCGGTGTATCCGAACGAATGCATGTTCTTCATGATCCACGACTTCAAGGGTCTGGCGCTGGAGTCGCGCGGCAAGCTCAAAGAGTATCGCGACTGGCTGTTCCAGACCGACATGACGTCCGCCTACACCTATCACAAGCGCTTCCTCCAGCTGTTGCAGGCAGATGCGCCGGGTGCGTGGAGCCTCAAGATGCCGAGCCACGCGCTGTGGCTGGATACGCTGCTCGAGACCTATCCGGATGCGCAGCTGGTATGGGCGCACCGCGACCCGTTCACCGCGACCAGCTCGTTCTGCAGCATCCTGTCGATGGCGCACCGGGGCTATACGGGGAAGGTCGATTACGAGTGGCTGGGCGAGGATTGCCCGTACCAGGCGCAGCTGCATCTCGACCGGATCATGGACACGCGCGAACGGCTGGGCCACGACCGGATCGTCGACGTGCATTATGCCGACGTCATGCGCGATCCGATGGCGACGATCCGCAAGCTCTACGCCGACCTGGGCGACACCCTGCCCCCCGAGGCGGAGGCGGCGATGCAGGCTTGGCTCGACGAGAATCCGCAGGGCAAGTTCGGCAAGCACGAATATGCGCTCGATCAGTACGGCCTGTCGGTTGAATCGTTGGCACCGAAGTTCGACCGCTATCTGTCGCAATACGACGTCGCGCGGGAGGGGTGATCGGTGAGCATCGGTCGCCATTACCAGAACGCCTATGTCACGCGCGACGTCGACAAGGCGGTCGCCGGCTTCAAGCGCCACGCCGACGTGCGGACGATCATCGAGATCGAGACGCCGGTCCAGGTCTGGACACCGCAGGGCGAGGGGCGGGGCGTGCAAAAGCTCGCCTTCGTGTGGGTCGAGGACCTGAACTACGAGCTGATCCAGCCGATCGAGGGCAACGTGCTCGCAATCTACCGCGACGCGTTGCCGGCGGGTGACGCGCTGGCGTTCCACCATGTCTGCCACCGGGTCGACGATTGGGATGCGGCGATCACGCAGATCGAGGCACAGCCGTTCCCGGTCGTGCTGAAGGGCGGCACGGCGGGGCTGCTGCAATTCGCCTATACCGACACGCGGTCGTGGCTCGGGCATTATACCGAATATGTGTGGATGGTGCCCGATCGCTGGGCCGGGATGGGCGGACGATGACACAGTACAGGTCATGAGCCGGCTGGGGATCGAGTTGCTGAGCGTATTCGGGCTCGATCCGGTCGCGCACGTGCATCTGGCGGCGGATCTCGGATGCGGTCATATCTCGAGTGGGCTCGGCCCGGCGCCGTTCAACCCGCATGGCTATGCGGCGTGGTCGTTGCGAGAGGATGCGGCGTTGCGGCGCGCGGCGATCGCCGCGATGCGCGAGCGGGGGGTGACTATTTCGCTTGGGGAAGGCTTCGCAGTACGGCCGGGTGTCGACATGCGCGACCGTGCGAAGGAGTTCGACCTGATGGCGGAACTCGGTGCGGAATGCCTAGGCGGTGTGGGTATGGAGCCGGATGCGTCGCGGTCCGACGACCAGTTCGCGGCGTTGGCGGACATGGCGGCGGCGCGGGGGATGAACGCGACGATCGAGTTCGCGCCGGGCCTAGCGATCGGTACGCTCGACGCGGCGGTTTCGCTCGTCGGGCGGATCGACCGGCCGAACTTCCGCGTGCTGGTGGATGCGATGCACCTGTTTCGCTCGGGCGGGACGTGTGCGCAGCTTGCCGCGCTCGACCCGGCGCTGATCGGCTATGCGCAACTGTGCGACGTGCCGCTGGTCGCGACCGAGCCCGACTATTTCCGCGAGGCAAGTTTCGAACGGCGCGCGCCGGGGGAGGGGGAACTGCCACTCGCCGAACTCATCGCGGTGCTGCCCGAGACCATCGCCATCGGCCTCGAAGTGCCGATGTTCGCGCGTGCCACTGCCGGCGAGCCACCGATCGAGCGGTTGCGCCCGGCTGTCGTCGCGGCGCATGCGTTGCTCGGCAATCAAGGAGACCAATGATGTTGACGGTAGCACGGTTCGGGACGCGCGACGTGGTGCGGGCGCGCAGCTTCTACGATCCGATCGCGGCGATGGTGGGCGCGAACATTGCGTATGATCGGCCGAACATGATCGCGTACAAGGGCACGGATGGCGCGATGCTGTTGATCGGCCTGCCGTTCGAGGGCGAGGCGACGGTCGGCAACGGGACGCAGGGCGGCTTCATGGTGGCGAACCGGGCGGACGTCGATGCGGTACACGCCAAGGCCCTCGAACTCGGCGGCAAGGACGAAGGCGCGCCCGGCGTGCGCGGCGACGATCCCGATGGCTTCTATAATGCGTATTTCCGCGATCTGGACGGCAACAAGCTGTGCGTGTTTCGGTTCGGCCCGGCCTGACGGTAGGCCACGGCGGACCGAAGAGCGGCGGACGGCATTTCTATCGCTGCCACGATATCCAATAGGCAAGGCGTCCGCCACGCGGATATCGCGTTACATGGTCACCCCCACCGCTTAATAGACACGGGTGTCTACTTCCATCGCGGGGAAATGGACCCGGAAAACATAAAACGCGGCGGGGAGAACGTGGGTGAGGGTTTCGGCTGCTCGAAGCATCGCGTCGGTTGCCGTATTGGCGACCATGCTGGTGATCGCGGATGCGGCGGTCGCCCAGACGGCGCCCGCGATATCGCCTGAACCGACCGCCGACACGCCGATCGAAGGCGAGATCATAGTCACCGCACAGCGCCGCGAGGAACGCTCGCGCGACGTGCCGATCTCGATCACCAGCATCAGCGAGGCGCAGCTCGCGACCGCCAACATCAACCAGCTTTCGGATGTCGCACGCGTTACGCCGGCGCTCCGCTTCGACAGCTCGGGCAGCTTTTCGCAGCCGACCATCCGCGGCGTCGGCACCGCCGTCACGACGTCCGGGGGCGGTCCCAATGTCGGCATCTACGTCGACGGCTTCTATGTCGCCAACCCCGAGGCGACCGCGTTCGACCTGACCAAGACGCGCAGCATTCAGGTGCTCAAGGGACCGCAGGGCACGTTGTTCGGGCGCAACACGACGGGCGGCGCGATCCTCGTCACCACCGCCGAGCCGAGCACCAAGCCGGCTGCCGAGTTCAAGGCGACCTATGGCCGGTTCAACGCGCAGACCTATCAGGGCTATGCGACGGTCGGGCTGAGCGATCGCATCGCGGTCGACGTCGAGGGATTGCTGCGCAAGGGCGATGGCTATTTCCGCAATATCGCGAACGACGACGACAAGGTCGGCAAGTACGAGAATTGGTCGGTCCGCACCGGGATCAAGGTCGATGTCACTGACGGCATCTCGGTACTGTTGCGCTATACGCATTCGAAGACCGACGATCCGACGCTGCTGCTGACCAACGCCTATGTCGATCCGAACGGCGGATCGGGGTTCTACAGCCGTGTGCCGACCGCGGCCTACGGTACCAATGACAGCACCGGCCGCGCGCTGGTCTATGCGTTCGCGCCGCCATCGACTTATACGACGCGGCCGGGCGACGTCATCAACGTGCCGTCGACACCGACGCGGTTCACCAACAAGACGGACGCATTCCAGGGTACGATCAAGGCCGATCTCGGGTTCGCCGACCTCACCTCGTACACACAGGTGCGCAAGGACGACGCGGTCAATCTCCAGGATCTGGATGCGACCGCGATCCCGCTGTTCAACATCAACCTCGGCATCGGCAACCGCACCTTCACGCAGGAATTCCTGTTTACGTCGAAGCCGGGCGGGGCGCTGCAATGGACCGCGGGGCTGTATTATTTCCGCAACCGCGACACCTATTTCGTCAACGCGGCGTTCGGTCCGCCGCCGTACATGCCGTTCGGCGGATCGAGCACGACGACAAAATCCTATGCCGCGTTCGTCGACGCGACCTACGAGCTGTCGCCCAGGCTCTTCCTGACCGCCGGCGTCCGCTACGGCCACGACGTCGTCGGCGACGCGTATTTCCTGATTCCCGTGACGCAGGTCCGGTTCGACGTTCCCGACTACAAGACCAACCGCGTCACCCCGCGCGCGGTTCTGCGCTACAAGCCGAGCGACGTGTCGAGCGTCTATGCGTCGTTCAGCCGTGGGTACAAGGCAGGCATCCTTAACGTCGGCGGTGCTTCCGCCGTACCGATAAAGCCCGAGGGCATCGACGCGTTCGAGGTCGGGTACAAATATGACGACCGCCGCCTGTCGTTCGACATCGCCGCCTATTATTATTTCTACAAGAATTTGCAGGTGTCGAGCTTCCAGAGCGGGCTCGCGCTGATCACCAACGCGGCGAGCTCGCGGATCGGCGGAATCGAATCCTCTGCGCGCTACAAGCTGACCAGCGCGTTCGATCTGACGATCGGCGGCGCCTACACCCACGCGCGCTACCGCAATTTCACGCAAGCGCCGTTCTACAGCTATTGCGACCCGACCGGCGCGGTTCCGTCGCTGGTGTGTGGTGCGATCGGCGCGGGCTCGATCACGCAGACTACCAACGACTCCAGCGGCTACCAGATGCAGCGTGCGCCGGATTTCACCGGCAATGTCGGCGCGACCTATCACACTGCGCTCGTGGGCGGGAAGTTCAGCCTGTCGGGCAATCTCTATTACACGTCGAGTTTCTATTTCGACGCGTCGAAACAGTATAAGCAGAAAGGCTACGAAGTCGCTGCGTTGCGTGTGCAATGGGTTGATCCGTCGGACCGCTTCACGCTTGCAGTGTTCGGTGACAACCTAACCGACAAGCGATACCGAAACCAGGTATTGTTCAACACGCTTGGGATCGGTGCCGTGTGGAATTCCCCTCGGACATGGGGTGTATCGCTTGGCGCCAAGTTCTGATTTGAAACTGAAACCGACTAAGTAGGCCGCAGTGTAACTTCGGCAAATCGTGATGGCGATATATACGGTTGCTAAAGTCGTAAGACCTTATCGGCCGGGCAAATTCAGCCATAAGGGTATCGTAGATTATTCACGCGATCCGTAATGCTATCGCAAGAAGCGATGACGTGCAGGCCGCGCTTGGGGAGGATCGTATCGTGAGGACACTTTCGACGAATACCTTGATCGGTGTCAGCCTCATCGCGCTGGCCATGCCGGCGTCGGTGATGGCGCAGGCCGGTACCGCAGCCGCTCCAGCCACGGCATCGTCTGTCGACCCGGCAGCACCTCCAACGACCGTTACGACCGCACCGGTCCCGCAGGCTGCAGCGCCTGCGGCCGCACAGGCGCTGTCGCCCGACAGCGACATCATCGTTACCGCGCGTCGGCGTGAGGAAAGCATCCAGGACGTTCCGGCGGTGGTCAATGCGGTCACCGCGGCGGAAGTCGCCAAGCTCAACCTCCGCGACTTCCAGGAAGTCTCGACGATCGTCCCGGGGTTGAGCCTGAGCAGCAATTCGAACGGTACCGGCGGCAACGCGCAGCTTCGCGGCGTCAACTTCGACATCAACGCCAGCGGCCAGAATCCGACCGTCGAGTTTTATCAGAACGATGCGCCGATAACCGCGGGTGTGGTGCTTCAGCAGCTTTACGACATCGGCCAGATCGAGGTGCTGCGCGGGCCGCAGGGCACGCTACGCGGTCGTGCTTCGCCATCGGGCTCGATCACGGTCACGACACGCAAGCCCGACCTCTACAAGGCGGGAGGCTATGCGAACCTGACCGGGAACACGATCGGAACGCTTAACTTCAACGGCGGCCTCAGCGTGCCGATCATCGAGGGTATCGCTGCGATACGAGTTGCCGGACTCATCAACGAAGACGAAGGCAATCGCGTAAAGACCGTCAATCCACGGATCGATGGTCGCGATCCCTATACTCAGACGCAGAGCGGCCGCGTCAGCGTGCTGGTGACGCCGGTCGACGCCTTGCGGCTCGAAGGCAGCTTCCAGCGGCTAGATCGCAAATCGCGGCAGTTCGATCAGGTCGAATCGTTCAATCAGGTGAACCCGGGGGCCGCCGCCAGCCCGTTCACGATCCGTGCTGAAGATCGACTCAGTAATCAGGAAACACCGCGCACGATCCATCAGAAATACGACATCTACAACGGCCGCGCCGAACTGGCGCTTGCGGGCCAGCGGTTGATCTATCAGTTCCAGCATTACACCCAGCTGATCGATTCGAACCTTGGCCAGGATTACGGCAACGTCTTTCCGGGGTTTGATTACAATTATTTTTCGGGCACCAACGTGAAGTCGACGTCGCACGAACTGCGCCTGCAAAATGAGGAGCGCGTCTTCGGCGCATTCGATTACGTGCTCGGAGTGTTCGACAACAAGAACAGCTCGCCGACGGACCTGCTGATCTCCACGCCGGTTTTCCTTCCCGCGGCGCTTGGTGGCAGCCTTGCAACGACGGTGCAAACCCCCGTCGGTCGCCGCGGCAAGACTCACGAACAATCGGTGTTCGGCAATTTGACGGCGCATATCGGCGACCGGACCGAAGTCGCTGGCGGCTTGCGCTATATCGATTACCAGAGTTCGGGCTCGTTGCTCCAGCCGGGGATCGTCATTCCCGATCCGTCGGTCAAGGACAACAAGCTGATCTACAGCGCGTCGGTAAAGCATAATTTCACGCGCGACCTGATGGTCTACGCCAGCACCGGCAGTTCCTATCGTCCCGGCATCAACGCCGTCGGTGATTTCAGCGTACAGCAATCGGCTCTCGAACAATCGTTCCTGAACCTGCCGCCGGAGACCTCTAAGTCTTATGAAGTCGGCTTCAAGAGCACCTTGATGGATGGGAAGCTGCGCCTCAACGCGAGCGCCTTCCACCAGAAATTCGACAATTTCGTGTACCGCGCGCCGGGCGTGAATGGCCAATCGGGCATCTATTACGTCAACTACAACCGCACGGTGACCAACGGCGTCGCGACTATCGTGCCGCAGGTGAACCAGTTTAATTTCGTCGCGGCGGTGCCGGTTACGGTCAACGGCGTCGAGGGCGAAATTGGCTACGACGTCGGCAGCCGATTGAAGTTCAATCTGGTCGGCAGCTATGCGTTGGGCAAGATCAAGAACGGAACGATACCGTGTAACGACCTGAACGGCGACGGCATTCCCGACGCTACGATCACCGCGCCAAGCGTCGCGCAGCTGATCGGTCGGGTCGGGGCAAATAACCTGAGTTCTTGTTCGGTCAGCCAGCGGTCATCGTTCCAGCCGCCGCTGAGCGCCACTTTGCAGACGGAGTACGGCGCGCCAGTTACGGACGGCACCGATGCCTATATCCGCGGTCTTGCGAGCTATTTCGGCAAGTCACAGAGCGATCCGTCGAACATCTACGACAACGTGAAGCAATATGTGATGGTCAACCTGTTCGTCGGTATCCGCGATCCGAAGGGCAACTGGGAAATCAGCCTGTTCGCCAAGAACCTGTTCGACACGGTACGTGTCCTCAGCCGGACTGATCCTCTCAGCTCGACCTATCAGGTTCTTCAGCCCCCGACGTTCCGCTCTGCCGCGGCAGTCACAACGACGAGCACCTACACGGGGATCACGACCACCCCGCCTCGCGAATTCGGTCTCAACGCGCGCTTCTCGTTCGGGTCGCACTGAGCCAAGGTTCGAGGCCGACATGAAGGCTGGTGGCGGATGATTGGAAATCGTCCGCCGTTCGCTTTTCCATGCGGTATTGCGCAGTGTTGCTGTCCTAGCTCGAAAAATGCGCTACGGCGTTGGACCAGCGAGGAACTTGGCTACCGGGCATGCTTACGCGGGACCGGGCCAAAGAGGGGGAATGTGTATGACCAACGTCCGCACACGTCGCCCCCGGGATCCGGTTGCGACGCGTGAGGTAATCCTGTCGGCAGCACGGGAATTGCTGGCGCGCGATGGCCCGGACGGGATGAGCGTATCCGCCGTCGCGACGCTCGCTGGGGTCAACCGCGGCACGGCCTACCAGCATTTCACGACACGCGAACAACTCGTCGCGGCGACCACGCAATCGGTGTCCGACCAGCTGTTCCATGCCGCATTCGGCGATCCGGCGACCGTGAAGGATCGCCGGGTCGAGGATGTCGACATCACCGCGCTGACCACTACGCTTGCCGATTTCGCGGTCGACAATCCGGCGCTGTGCCGCATCTGGTTCCTGCAACTGCTGGCGTCCGACGAACCGGCGCACGATCCGTTCTGGCGCGAATACGCCGGATCGCTGCGGCGGTTCACGCAGACCGATATGGCCCAGCCGGGGATCGACAGCGACGTCTTCTCGTTGCTGATGCTCGCCGGCAATTTCCTGTGGCCAGTGTGGACCAAGACGCATGAGAAGACCGATGCCGAACGTCGCGAACTCGCGCGACGGTTCGCACAGGAAAGTCTGCGTCTGTCGATGCACGGCACGATGCGCGCAGAGTGCTTTCCGGAGATCGAGGCGCTGATCGCAGCGTCCGATGCCGACCACGATGCGGGGCGACGCACCTCGAAGCGGACGTCGCGCACGGCGTAACGGGTGGGCGATGAATCGCCGGCCGCCAAGTAATTCGGTGGCAAAACCGGGCTATAGTCTGGAGGATGGCGTCGCAGCATTTCTCGACGCGACGGTCCGGATAACACCCGATGGTCGCGTCGCCACTTCCGGAGAGCGACGATGTTTTCAGCCATCCTGATCGACAAGACCGATGCCGGCCAGACCGTAGCCGTCACGCAGGTCGACGAAGCCAATCTGCCGGAGGGCGACGTCACGATCGACGTCGCCTACTCGACGCTCAACTACAAGGACGGCCTCGCGATCACCGGCAAGGGCCCGGTGGTACGCAAGTTTCCTATGGTGCCGGGAATCGACCTTGTCGGCACCGTCCGCGAGTCCAGCCATGCCGACTGGAAGACTGGCGACACCGTCGTGCTCAACGGCTGGGGTGTCGGCGAGACGCATTGGGGCGGGCTCGGCCAGGTCGCGCGGTTGAAGGGCGATTGGCTGGTGTCGCTGCCGTCTGCGTTCACGCCGAAGCAGGCGATGGCGATCGGGACGGCGGGATACACCGCCGCGCTGTGCGTCGAGGCACTGGTTTCGGCGGGCGTTACGCCCGACAAGGGCGAGGTCCTGGTGACCGGCGCGACCGGCGGCGTCGGCAGCGTCGCGGTCGCGCTGTTGGCGAAGCTCGGCTTCACCGTTGTCGCGGCGACCGGCAAGGCGTCCGAGGGCGAGTACCTGAAGACACTCGGCGCGACGTCGATCATCGACCGTGCGGAACTCAGCGCACCGGGCAAGCCGTTCCAGAAGGAGCGCTGGGCGGCGGTGGTGGACTCGGTCGGCAGCAACACGCTCGCCAACGCGGTCGCTGCGACCAAATATGGCGGCGTCGTCGCGGCGTGCGGCCTTGCGCAGGGGGCGGATTTCCCGTCGTCGGTGATGCCGTTCATCCTGCGCGGTGTCAGCTTGCTCGGGATCGACAGCGTCATGGCGCCGAAGGCCAAACGCCTGGTCGCGTGGCAGCGGCTGGCGAACGATCTCGACCCGGCGCTGCTTGACTCGATCGCTACCGAAGTCGGCCTCGCGGACGCGGTGCAGGCTGCGGCGGACCTGATTGACGGTAAGGTGCGCGGCCGCGTGCTGGTCGACGTGAACCGTTGATCCAAACAACAGGTGCATCATGACCGAACCGCTCCCTTTGATCGTCGCCGGGCCGCCGCTTGCGGACGAGCCCGGCATCGGCGCGCTGACGCTCGGCGGGTGGTTGCGCGAAGTCACCGCGCTGTACGGCTCGAGCGAGGCGCTGGTGCTGCACGAGGCTGGGCTGGACGGCGTCGAGGTGACGATCCGCTGGTCTTATGACGACCTATGGGAGCGTGCGAACGCGGTCGCCCGCGCGCTGATCGCGTGCGGGGTCGGGAAGGGTACGCGGGTCGGCGTGCTGATGACGAACCGGCCGGAATTCCTGTCAGCGGTGTTCGGTACGGCATTGGCGGGTGGGGTGGCGGCGACGCTCAGTACGTTCTCGACGCAGGCCGAACTGGATCACCTGCTGCAAAGCTCGGCCTGTTCGGTGCTGCTGCTCGAACGCACGGTGCTCAAGAAGGATTTCGTCGAGACGATCGGCGCGCTGGAGCCGGAGATAGCGACCGCGACGCCTGGTATGCTGGCCTCGCTGCGGTTTCCGTTCCTGCGCCACATCGTATCGATCGGTGGCGGCGACGGCGGCGGTGGTGCCGTGGAGGCGTGGGATGCGTTCCTCGGGCGCGGCGATGGCGTGGCGCAGGCGCTGGTCGATGCGACTGCGGCGACCGTCACCCCGGCCGATCCGGGCGTGCTGTTCTTCTCGTCGGGATCGACCGCCAAGCCCAAGGGCATTCTCAGCGCACACCGTGGCCCGACGTTGCAGCTATGGCGCTGGAAACGCTTTCTGCAGGCGGGGCCGGATGCGCGCGCCTGGTCCGCCAACGGGTTCTTCTGGTCGGGCAATTTCGCGATGGCGATCGGCGGCGCGCTGTCGAGCGGTGGCAGCCTGATCCTCCAGGCGATTTTCCAGCCCGAGGAGGCGCTGGCGCTGATGGAGCGCGAGCGGGCGACGATGGCGTTCGCCTGGCCGCACCAATATGCGCAACTGGAAGGCGCTGCGAACTGGGCGGACGTCGACCTGTCGAGCCTGCATTACGTCAACGTCGCGCTCGCGAAGCACCCGACGATCGACACCGACTGGCAGGAGCCGTGGTCGGCGTACGGCAATACCGAGACCTTCACGATCAGTGCAATCTACGATTCGGGTACGCCGGAGGCTAAGGCGGGCGTGGGGCACGGCTATCCGCTGGCGGGCAACGTGTTCAAGGTCGTCGATCCACTGACCGGCGCGGTCGTGCCGCGTGGCGAACGCGGTGAACTCGCGGTTAAAGGCGCGACGATGATGCTCGGTTATATCGGCGTGCCGCTCGACGAGACGCTCGACGACGAGGGATTTTTCCGAACCGGCGATGGCGGTTATTTCGATGTGCAAGGCCGGCTGCACTGGGAGGGGCGGCTGAACGACATCATCAAGACAGGCGGCGCCAACGTCTCGCCGATCGAGATCGATACCGTGCTGAAGGCGCTACCCGGCGTGAAGGTAACGCAGACGGTCGGCGTGCCGCACGACACGCTGGGCGAGCTGGTCGTGACGTGCATCGTCCCGCATGTCGGCGCGACACTCGACGAGGAGGGCGTGCGTCGCTTCGCCAAGGAAAGTCTCGCTAGCTACAAGGTGCCGCGCCGCGTGCTGTTCTTCGGCGAGGACGAACTGGAACTGACCGGTAGCGCGAAGATCAAGACGGCGGATCTGAAGGCTTTGGTCGTCAAGCGGCTGGCGTGAGCGATATCGCCGCGCAGGCGCTGGCGATCGCCAATCTGAAGGCGCGATATTGCCGTGCCGCCGATACTGCGGCCGAGGACATCGTAGCGGCGCGGGGGATGTTGGCAGACGTCTTCACCGCCGACTTCGTTGGCGATTACGGTTATGGACTGCTGCACGGACCCGCCGCGATCACCGACTTCCTGTGTGACGCCATAGCGGGCGGCAGCGTGTGGATGATCCACATGCTCCACTCTCCGCGCATCGAGATCAACGGTGATGGCGCGACCGGTGATTGGATCGTGACGGCGCAGTCGAAACGGCGTGAGACGGGCGAGATATCGATCGTGCTCGGTCGCTATGCCGACGTGTTCCGGTACGGCGAAGACGGCTGGCGGATCGCGCGGATCACCTTCTCGCGGCCTGTCTAAAGACCGCCAAACCGCTCCCGCGATGCCTGCGGGACGCTCCCGCGATGCCTGCGGAACGCTCCCGCGATGAGTGCCGTGGCCGCCTTGCCTTTTGTCCGGGCCGCCGGACAACAGATGCAACGATCGATCCACGGATCTCCCAGGAGCAGGCCATGAGCATCATTCTCGACACGTCCGATATCGATACGTATCTGGGCAAGCCGATGCAGCCGGCGCGGATGGTCGATCCGTTCGCGAACAACGATATCCGCCGCTGGGTGCAGGCGATGCATTACCCGAACCGCCTGCATTACGATGCGATGTACGGCATGCAGAGCCGCTTCGGGCAGTTGATCGCGCCGCAATCCTTCCCTGTGACGATGGACGACGGCCACGGCTCCGCGCCGTCCTGTATCGGCCTCATTCCCAATTCGCACATGCTGTTCGGCGGCGACGAATGGTGGTTCTACGGTCCGCGCATCGTCGCGGGCGACCGGGTGTGGAACGAGCGCATCCCGTTCGACTATACCGTCAAGGAGACCAAGTTCGGTGGCCCGACCTGCTTCCAGCGCGGCGACAATTTTTACTACAACCAGCACGGCGACCTGATCGCCAAGCAGCGCTCGACCTCGATCCGCTACAGCCAGGCGGCGGGGCAGGCAAACACCCCGACCGACAACCAGGACGATCCAATCTGGGGCGACGAGGAACTCGAGGCGCTGGAGACACGAAAGTTCGCATGGATCCAGATGCTCCATGAGCTCGGCCACAGTGCGCGCTATTGGGATACGGTGAAGGTCGGCGATGTCCTGCCCGAACGCGTGTTCGGACCGCATTCGATCGTCAGCTTCACTACCGAATGGCGCAGCTACACGTTCACGCAGTGGGGCAGCATGCACCGCCGCACCGACCTGAACATGGCCGAACTCGGTTTCACCGGGCCGATGGCGGGGCCCGAGCAGGACCCGACCGAGGAGGCGATCAATCCCGAGAACACCGATGGCGCCTATATCGGGCCGTCGCGCGGTCATCTGTTCCCGCGCTGGGCCCGCTTCATCGGCATGCCACGCGGCTATGGCTATGGCGCGTCAATGGGCGCGTGGATCACCGACTATCTCGCCGGCTGGGCGGGGGAATGGGGCATGGTGCGGCATAGCGCCTGCAATTACCGGAGCCCCGCGCTGACCGGCGACATCACGATCCAGACCGCGACCGTGACCGACGTCTTCATCGACGCGGACGGTCGCCACATGGTGCAGATCGAGGTGAAGATGCAGAACCAGACCGGCGCGATCCTGGCAACCGCGAAGGCCGAGGTCGAACTGCCCAGGCGGCCGGCATGAGGAACGGATGATGGCAGGTAAATTCTCGGGCAAGACGGTGCTGGTGACGGGGTCGGCGGGTGGCCTCGGCCGTGCCTATGCCGAGGCGTTCGCGCGCGAGGGCGCGCATCTGGTGCTGGCCGATCTGAAGCTGGACGGGCTCGATGAAAGCAAGGCGCTGGTCGAGCGCGCGGGGGGCAGCGCATCTGTCCACCGGGTCGATCTTGGCGTCGAAGAGGATATCCTCGCGTTTGCGGCCGTGGTGCTGGCGCTGCACGACAGCCTCGACGTGTTGATTAACAATGCGGGGATGCATGCGGGCGAGATCCAGCGCGGGTTCTTCGGGCTCGGCATGGCGAAGTGGCAACAGTTCTTCGCCGTGAACACGCTTGGGCCGGTCCTGCTCGCCGAGGCGCTGCGACCCGCGCTCGCCAAGGCGAAGGGGTTGATCATCAACAAGTCGTCGATGGCGAGCTACACGCCCGCGACCGCCTACGGGATCACCAAGGCGGCGCTCAACGTCTTCACGAACGCTATGGCGATGCAGTTCGGCGCGGATGAGATACGCTGCGTCGGGATCGCGCCGGGACTGATGCAGACCGAGGCGGCACGCGGCGGAGTCGCCGACGATACGTGGGAGCGGCTGAAGGGCATGCAGTCGGTCAGGCGGCAGGGCACGGCCGAGGACATCGCCAACCTCGGCGTGTTCCTAGCGTCGGACGAGGGCAGCTTCGTCAACAACCAGACGATCCTGTGCGACGGCGGCAACCAGATGCGCGGCTTCCGGTTTTGACGAAGGCCCCGGTTTTGACGGAGATCGCGTTCGACGACTGGCTGGCGATCGCGAATGTGAAGGCGCGGTATTGCCGATTGCTGGACACGAAAGATTGGACAGGGTTCGCTGCGCTGTTCGCCGAGGACGCGGTGATCGACGCGACCGCATCGGGCGGACCGCGGCTCGACGGGCGCGATGCGGCGGTGGCGTACATCCGCACATCGCTGGAGCCGGCGGTGACGGTGCATCACGTCCATTCGCCGGAGATCGAGCTCGATGGGCACGGCGCGCGGGCGGTCTGGGCGATGCAGGATCGGCTGACCTGGCCGAACGGGCGCGTGCTGGACGCCGCGGGGCATTATCATGAGCGCTATGCGCGGGTGGATGGCGCGTGGCGGATCGCGGAGTCGCGGCTGACGCGGTTGTTTGTGGATATGCGGGTGGCGGAGTAGGAAAGTGCCCTCGTTCGGAACCGGCCCGCGAGCGGTGTATGCAGGCTGTCGTCACGAGGCATCATGCCTGCTACCTGTTCTCCCGCGAAGGCGGGAGCCCAGTCTGGGTCCCCGCCTTCGCGGGGAAACATGGTTGGCGGGCGGCAAGGGGATAATCGCCGAGCAAGCCCGTGCAGCGGACGAGGCACACACGCATCTTCCCGACAAAATTGCCGCCCAGCGACTGCACGCGCGCTCTAGATCCGCCTCCCCGGCGGAGGCCGGGGCCCAGTTGGGGGACGGCTATGATGACGGACAGTGCGCCGTTATTGCCACCTCTCCAACTGGGCCCCGGCTTTCGCCGGGGAGGTCCTGGGGTGTCGGTGACGCAGCCGAGATGATCGATTCTACGTCATCGCGGACGGCGGCAATTCATTCGCCCAGTTCTCGCGACTGCGGTTCACCGTACCCACCGCCTTCGCCCAGAACGCGGGATTGTCCGCGACCAGCTTGATGTCGAAGCTGTTCGAGCCGCGGAACTCCAATACCTCCACGCCGTCCGCGCCCGGCACGTAATGATAGGGTACGTCGGCGCCGACGAAGAACCCATCGCCCTTCGCAAGCGTCTCGGTGCCGACGCGAAGAGAACCGGCGACAATATAATACAGACAGTCGACGTCGTGCGTGTGGCGGGGCAGGGGGAAGCCGCTCTTGAACCAGGCGTGCGTCAGGCTGAGGCCGGGCATCTCGAACAGCAGCTTGACCGTCGTACCCTCGAGCATCCCGGCATCGATCGCGGCGACCGCGCCGGTCATCTCGATTTCGGTCGGCATGCCCTGCGACATGATGCCGCTTTCCTCGAAGTCGCGCGCGTCGGCGGCGCGGAAGAGCGCGAAGCGAGGGTTGGTGGTAGCGATCGGAGGTCTCCCGGAGCGACGCGTGGAGGATGGTACATGCCGCCCGATGGGTCAAATCGCACCCGCGATATGGCTTTCGTGCGCCACGGCTTAGACCCCTCCGAACGCGCAAAGCGAAGGGACGAGGGATGAGCCTGTACACGACGATCCACCTTCACAACGTGTTGGCGGGGCGCGAGGATGCGTACGGCGCATGGTTCGACGGGCCTCACTGCGACGCGCTAAAACGGCTGCGCGGGTTCGTGACGGCCGATCGGTACGAGGTGACGCCCGAACAGGTCATGCCCGACATTCCGCAGCCGTGGCGGTTCGTGAGCGTCTATGATTTCGACTATCCGGCGCCGGCAATCGACCTGCCCGCGCTCGCGCCGCTGCTCGCCGAGGCACGCGATGCCGGGCTGATCGACGATGCCGACGAGAGCGAACGTATCCACAGCTATGCGATGTATTCGGACTGGGTATCCAGCCCCAACCACCAACCCGACAAGCCGTTGTCGGGCGTCAGCATCATTCTCGCCAATTTCGTTGCGGGTCGCGAGGCGGAGTATCAGCAATGGTACACCGACGTGCACGGCCCGGAAGTGACGCGCGTCCCCGGCAAGGTGGCGATGAAGCGCGGCCGCCTGTCGCCGCTGCAGGTCGAGCCGGTCCGCTATTGCCCTGGTAGCGACCTCGTCCTCTGCGCGCTCCAGACCGATGACCTGCTGTTCACGGTGAAGGATTTCAGCGCACGCGCACGCGGCGTTTCGCCCAGTGGCATCGCGATGGCGCCGCGTTCCTCGGCTGGCTCGGTTGCGCGGACGGTGCATTATTTCCGCAAGGTCAGCGGCGGCGCGTTCTGGCCGGGGGGGGTCGCGTATGACGGTGACCTGTCAGTCTATCCGGCCGACTTCGCGCGGCCCGCAGGTTGAGCTCGCAAGCATCGCGCGCACGATACGGTCGGCCCTTGCCGCATGCGGCGCGCGCGGGGCACTTAACGTCAAAGCATGTAGGAGCGGATACGTGACAAAAACGATCGTGATCACGGGAGCGGGCGATGGTCTCGGCCGCGCGCTGGCCCGCCGCTTCGCCGCCGATGGCGAGACCGTCATCCTGTTAGGTCGGACGCTGTCGAAGGTGCAGGCGGTCGCGGACGAGATCGGCGCGCCGCACGTCGCGATACAGTGCGACGTGGCGGACCCCGATGCGGTGCGCAGCGTCTTTGCGGGGATCGCCGAAACGCATTCGAAGATCGACGTGCTGATCAACAATGCGGGCGTCTACGAGCCGTTCACGCTGACCGATGCGCGCGACGATCAGATCCTCAACCAGATATCGATCAATCTCGCCGGTCCGGTCTTCTGCGCGCGCGCCGCGCTGCCGTTGCTCCGCGGCGGCGGGCATATCATCAACGTCACCAGCGAATCCGTCGCGCTGCAGATGCCGATGCTGTGGATGTATGCGGGCGCCAAGACCGGGCTTGAACTCGTTTCGCACATGTGGGGTCGTGAGCTCGAGGCGGAGGGCGTTCGCGTCACCGTGGTTCGCGCGGGCATGATGATGGACGAGACCAAGACCGGCAGCGGCTGGCCGATGGAGGTCGCAGTCAAGTTCGCGCAGGAGAACGCCAAGATCGGCATCAACCTGCGCGAACGGCCGATCTCGCATTACAATTCAGTCACCGACGCGTTTCGCGCGGTGCTCGACATGCCCGCCGATCTCCATGTCGGCCTCGTCACACTCAGCGGCAGCCGGCGCTGATCCGTCGACCCTGATTCCCCTGTTCCCGTTAGAAAGACCCTCGCCATGATGACCCTTCCCGACGCCAAGCTGTTCATCGATGGCGAACTCCGCGATGCGGAGGGCGGCAAGACCTTCGACGTGATCAGCCCGTGGACCGGCGAGCCTGTCGGCAAGGCGGCGGATGCATCGGCGGCGGATGTCGAGGCGGCGATCGCAGCGGCTCGGCGCGCGTTCGACGATACCGGCTGGTCGACGAACGTCGATCTACGTCTCCAGCTGGTCACCAAGCTGCGCGATCTGTTCGCGGCGAACAAGGAACGCCTGTCGGACCTGGCGCGGCACGAGGCGGGCGCCGCCTGGGGCGCGGTCGGTCGCGCGCATGTCGACATGGCGATGGAAGGCTGGGACGATTACATCGCCGCTTTCCCGAAGGTGACGTGGGAGCGCGATTACAGCGGCCGGACGTCCTACGGCTTCGAGACGTTGCGCAAGGCGGTGTATGAGCCGATCGGCGTGGTCGCCGCGATCACCCCGTGGAACGTGCCGCTGTACGTCAATGTCGGCAAGGTCGTCGCCGCGTTGCTGGCGGGCTGCACCGTGATCCTCAAGCCCGCACCCGACACGCCGGGCATGGGCGCGATCTTCGGCGAGCTGGCGATCGAGGCGGGCTTCCCCAAGGGCGTGCTCAACGTGGTGTTCGGCGGCGATCCGGCGCTCGCGGGCGAGATGCTGGTCAAGGACAAGCGCGTCGACCTGATCTCGTTCACCGGCTCGACCGGCGTCGGCAAGCGGATCATGCAGCAGGGTGCGGACACGCTGAAGCGCGTGTTCCTCGAACTCGGCGGCAAGTCGGCCAAGATCGTGCTCGACGACGCGCCGAACTTCGCGATGGACGTCGCGCAGACCATGCTGGTGTTCCATGCGGGGCAGGGCTGCGCGGTCCAATCGCGACTGCTCGTGCCGAAGAGCCGCTATGAGGAGGCCAAGGGGATCCTCAAGCATGCGTATGCGAGTTTTGGCGACAATTGGGGCGTGTTCGACGAGCCCAAGCATATCATGGGGCCGGTCGTGTCGAGGCGGCAGATGGAGCGGGTGATGTCGTATATCGAACTCGGCCAGCGGGAAGGCGCGACGATGATCGCAGGCGGCAAGATGCGCCCCGACAAGGGCGGTGGCTATTTCATCGAGCCGACCTGTTTCGTCGACGTCACCAACGACATGCGGATCGCGCAGGAGGAGATCTTCGGACCCGTGCTGGTGGTGATCCCGTTCGAGGACGACGAGGATGCGATCCGGATCGCCAACGACAGCGATTACGGGCTGGGCGGCGGCGTGTCGTCGGGCGATCTCGACCGGGCGATGAAGATCGCCAAGCGCGTCCGCACCGGCACGATGAGCGTGAATGGCGGGATGAGCATCGCCGGCGATATACCGTTTGGCGGCTACAAGGCGTCTGGTATGGGCCGCGAATGGGGTCTCGAGGGAATCGAGGAGTTTCTAGAGACCAAGTTGATCGCATGGCGCGCGGCATGATCGGGCGCCGAGGCTAGGACGGGATGCGGGCGTGGATGTTATTCAACCGGCGGAGACGGTAAAGCCACGCGGGCCGGCGGCGGCGAAGGTGGTCAGCCATAACCTTAACGGGCAACGGCTTGGCCGCAAGGGGCGCGACACGCGCGACCGGATTATAGCCGCGACCAACGAACTGCTGGCGGGATCGCTCGATGCGCCGATCTCGCTTAGCGCGGTGGCGCGGCAGGCATCGCTCGGGATGACGTCGCTATATGTATATTTCACCGACCTGACCGAGTTGCTGCTCGCGGTACTGGAGCCGCTTTCCGCCGATGCCGAAGCAAGCTATCTGCGGCATCTCCGCGAACGCTGGCCGGACGAAAACCTGAACGTGCATTGCCTGGAGTTCGTCACTGCGCTGCATGGGTTCTGGCATCGCAACTCGATGATCCTGCATCTGCGCAACAGCATGGCCGACCAGCGCGACGAACGGATGATGGTCCACCGCGTCCACGCCGCGCAGCCGGTGATCGGATTGCTGATCTCGCAGATGGATCAGGACCCCGGCGTTCCCGGCACCCCGGCGGCCGGCATGGCGACGGTGCTGTACACGGGGATCGAACGCGTCGTGACGATCGCCACCGATCGGATCCTGCCGACGGTGCTGCCGGGCGCGTTCTCGCCGAACGTACGCAATTTCCTGCGTGCGGAATCGCGATTGCTGGAACTTGGGATTCGAGAGTTTCGGGCTGAGGCGAAGAATTGAGATTTTGCAAAGGCACCGTTCGATCCTTGCAGTCCGCATACCGCGCACTTGTTGAGCGAAATGGTACGTTTGCAGCGTAGAGATACGATGTAATTTTGATATACTGACACAAGGTATTGCTATGCGGGTCGAATGCGATGGGGACGATAGCAGCAGTGCTATAACCGACGAACGAGGATCAGACGGCAAGCCGATCGTGCCGGAAGACGTCGCGTCGGCGGTTCGTACGCTAATCCGCTGGGCAGGCGACGATCCGACCCGCGAGGGGCTGCTCGATACGCCGCGGCGCGTCGCACGCGCGTGGAAGGAATATTGCGCGGGCTATGGCGACGATCCGGCAAAACATCTCGACCGCGTGTTTGAGGAGGTCGGCGGCTATGACGAGATCGTGCTGCTGAAGGACATTCCGTTCCAGTCGCATTGCGAGCATCACATGGCGCCGATCATCGGCAAGGCACACATCGCCTACCTGCCGCGCGACTATGTCGTCGGCATCTCGAAGCTCGCGCGCGTGCTGCATGGGTTCGCGCGCCGATTGCAGGTGCAGGAGCGACTGACCGCAGAAGTGGCGGATTGCATTTGGGACAACCTCAAGCCGCAAGGCGTCGCGGTGGTGATCGAGGCGAGCCATGCTTGCATGACCGCGCGCGGCGTGCGGACGCCGGGCGTGACGATGGTGACGAGCCGGATGATGGGCGTGTTCCGCGACGACGAACGCAGTCGCAAGGAAGTGCTCGCGCTGATGGGACGTGCTGTCTAAGTCGCCTGCCGCCGGAACTGGTTGTGGGCACGCGCCAAGGTTGCCACGGTGGTGTGGTTCCGGGGCATCGCGCGCAGCGTATTTTTTGCAGGCGGAAGCCATTCAGGGGCTCCGCCCTCCCCGAATAGAAACTCGTTCTGCCGATCCGATCGGCTACGCCTTCGACCCAAGCTTCGAAATATACCGCTCTATCCCCTCCAGATACGCCGGATTGAGCATCAGCGCGCTGTTCGCCATCCGCTCAACGTGCCGGCCCATCTCGGGCCCGAGTTCGCTCGCCATCTCGATCGCGATCTTCGCCGCGCCCATCTGTTCGCCGCTCGACTTGGTGAGATGCCGGCAGAACGCCAGCGCCGCATCCGCGAAGCCGTCGTCGGGCAAAACGTCGTGGACCAGCCCCATGATCAGCGCACGATCCGCGTCGGCCTTCTGGTTGCCCATGATCAGCCACCGCGCCCAGTGCGCGCCGCAGATCCGCGTCAGTCGGCTTACCCCGTTGGATGCGGGGAGCACCCCGAACAGTCCTTCGGGGAACCCGAACGACGCGGATTTCGCGGCCAGCCGGAAATCGCAGGACAAAGCGAGTTCGAGCCCGCCACCGACGCAATCGGCGTGAATGGCGCAGACGATCGGCTTCTCGACATGCTCCATCTCGTCGTAGATCCGGTGCATGCCGTGCAGCCCGAGCCGGTGGTTTTCGCGGATCTCAGACGCCGTCGTCGGCCGCGGTCGCGACGATCCGCCCCGCAAATCCGCCCCCGCGCTGAAGAACCGGCCGTTCGCGCGGACCAGCATGACCTTCAGCGCGGGCGTATCGCGGAACCGGTGCAGCGCCGTCTCGAACAGCGCCATCGTCTCGCCCGACAGCGCGTTCAGCTTGTCCGGGCGGTTGAGCGTCGCGATCAGGATGCCGTCCTGGTCTTCGGTCAGCAAATGCGGCGGTGGAACTGTTGCATCGGTCATGTGGCTATCCTCAGGCGCGGGTGCGCGGCAGGCCGAGGCCGCGTTCGGCGATCATCGAGCGATGCACTTCGCTGGTGCCGCCATAGATCGTCGAGCCCTGCGCATGGCGATAGAACATGTTAATCTCGGCCGCCGTACCGTTGCGCTTCGACAGCGACAGCGGCGCGGTCAGATCGAGCAGGTCGCGCGCGTCGGTTAGAAATTTCTCCGACGAGAACATCTTCGCCATCGGCCCGTAGGCGAGGTTGGTCTTCTTCTCGGCGATCACCCAGGTCGCACGGAACGTGAGCAGTTCGGACACCCACAGGTTCGCGACGGTGCGCGCCAGTCGCGTCTGCGCCGCCGGATCGCCGATCAGTGGCTTGCCGTGTCTGGTGATCTCGCGACACAGTTGCTCGCCCGCGTGGAGCATCGCGCGCTGATACTTGGCGAACCCGCCGCCGTGCTCGAGTTCGAGGCTGGCGCTCATCGTCTTCACGCCGCCATCGACGTCGCCAAGCCGCCAGCTGTCGGGGATCTTCACATTGTCGTAGAAGGTGATGTTGGTCCGCTCGTCCTGGAAGGTGTAGACCGGTTGGACGGTCACGCCTTCGGTCTGTTCGCCATTGGTCTTGAGCGGAACGATGAACATCGTCAGCCCCTTGTGCTTGGCGACCTCGGTGTTGGTGCGCGCGAGCATCAGGACGTAGCTGGCGAGGTTCGCGCCGCTGGTGAACATCTTGGTGCCGTCGATCCGCCAACCGTTTCCATCCGGGGTGGCGCGGCATTGCGCGGCGAACACGTCGGAGCCCGCGCCCGGCTCCGAATAGCCCAGGCTGCATATGACTTCGCCCGACATGATCTGCGGCAGGACGTCCTGCTTGAGCTCGTCCGAGCCGAACCGGTGGATGATCAGCGCGACCATCTGCGACACGCCCGCCGCTGGGTTATTATACCCCTCGAGCTCGAACGCATCCATCGCCGCGATCTTGGCATAGGGCGACAGGCCGCGCCCGCCGACGTCCTTCTGCAACCCGAGATACAGCAGGTTTTCGGCGGCGAGCTTGCGGTTGAGTTCCGGGTTGTAGCCTTCCCAGCTGTAGTGAAACTTGTCGCGCATTTCCGGCGTGACATTGGCGGCGAAGAAAGTGTGGATCTCCTGCGCGATCGCGTTGGCGTCGTCGCCGAGATCGAAGTCGATCGGGCTCTCGCCGGCGTCGGGCAGCGCGGTCGTCTCGCCCGCGTAGAGGCGCCGACCGGCCTCGTCGAGCAGCCGCTGCGGGTCGCCAAGTACGAGCGGCCAGGCCTTGGCACGCAGGTTGAACAGGAAGATGTCGTATTCGGTGGTCAGGCCGTAGCCACCGAAGGTGTGCAGCGCCTGCGCGGTGGCGCGCGCGGCGGCTTCGGCGTTCCACCACGCCGCCACGGAGATCGCGGCCCCGGCGGTCGGCGTGCCGTCGACGATGTCGCGGATCGCCTTCCAGACGAGGAACTTGCCGCCGTCCACCTCGCAGATCAGGTCGGCGAGCGGGTGCGAGATCGCCTGAAACTGGCCGATGAACTGGCCAAACTGTTTCCGCTCGCTCGCATACGCCGCGGCTAGCTTGAGCGCCTCGCGCCCGAGCCCCGCAAGTGCCGCGGAAACGAGCAGTTTCCACTCCTCGATCGCGGCGGCGAACGTCGCCAGCGCGGCATCGCCCGAGGCGAGGACGACCTGTGGCTGCGCTGCGAGATCGAGCTCGGCGAGCGGCGTGTCGGCGAGGTTCTCCTCCGCGACCCGCGCGCCATCCGCCACGGTGACGAGCACCACGTCGCTGCCGTTTCGTGCGATCACGCCTTCTGCGATCAGGCCGCCGGCAATCCACTGGCGCGGCTGATCGGCGATATCGTGAAAGGCGATCGTGACGACGCTCTCACCGGTCATTCCGCGTTCAAGCCAGCCAGCGTCGCCGCCCAGCAACGCCAGCAAGCGCGTGGCGACCAGCGCCTCGGCGAGCGGTCCCGACGCCAGCGTTCGGCCGGCTTCCTCCATCAAGACAGCGGCGTCGATCAGCCCCAGTCCGAGCCCACCCGAGGCTTCGGGAACGCGGATCGACAGTGCGCCCTGTTCGGCTAGTCCCTTCCACAGCGCAGCATCGAAACCCGACGGTGCGGCAGCGCGGACCCGCGCGGTGGAGCTGTTCTCGTCGAGAAAGCGCGCGAACATGTCGCGCATCATTTCCTGGTCGTCGGTCAGGTCGAAATTCATCGCGCCGTCCTATTCTTATGCCGCAGCGGGGGCCGCCCGGCGCATCATCTTGCTGAGATCGACCTGTCCGGTCGCGACACCGCCCATGAACCCGCCATCGACCGGGAAGACCACGCCGTTGACGATGCCGGCGAGCGCACTGTTGAGCAGGACAAGGCCACCGGCCTGTTCCTCGGGCGTCGAATAGCGCCCCATCGGCTCGGCGGCGGCATCGACCACGTCCTTGCCCGACGTCTCGTGGAAGGCCGCCATCATCGGCGTCTGCGTCGGGCTGGGCAGGGTGCAGTTGATCCGGATGCCCTGCTTGATCAGGTGCGCGCCCATATATTGCGTCCAGACGATCACGTTCTCCTTAGAGAAGCTGTAGCCCTCCTTGATCGTGTCCTCCAGATGCGCCTCGGCCCATTCGACTGCGGCTGCGAAGCCCTTGGTGGTGACGAACTCCATGTTGGTCGGGATGCGGCGGCTCCAGCCGAGTCCGCCGGTCGAGGCGATGCTGGCGATCGCGCCGCCCGGGCC
The DNA here is from genome assembly GCF_900115295.1 of Sphingomonas sp. OK281. Lineage (GTDB taxonomy): Bacteria > Pseudomonadota > Alphaproteobacteria > Sphingomonadales > Sphingomonadaceae > Sphingomonas. Next base: position 200,309 of record NZ_FOVZ01000005.1, read on the forward strand.
CATCAACGGCAGGACCTGTTCGGTCAGGTGGCGAAGGCCGATGAAGTTGACCTTCATCACATCCATCGCGGGGAAGGACTGTGGCAGACCGGCGCAGTTGAACAGCGCATCGACCTTGTCGCCGATCGCCGCGACGCCCGCCTCGATCGAACCGGGATCGCGCAAGTCGACGTTGTTGAAGCTCGCGAGCGGCAGCGTGGATGGCTTGTAGTCGAGGCCGTGGACCTCGGCCCCCAGCGACAGCAACAGCTTGGCAGTCGCTTCGCCCATGCCGGAGAAGCAGCCGGTGACGATGACGCGTTTGCCGTTATAGCCGAGAATATCGCTCATAGGTGCTCCACAATATTGGGGTGTCAGGCGCGCTTGGTCGGCGGCCAGGAGATCGTGCCGTCGTCTTCCTCGACGAAGATGATGCGTTCGGGACAGGACCGCGCACCGTTCTTGGCGGCCTTCTCTTGGCCTGCGGGCACGTCGAACGCCTCGATCGCGATGTAGCCGTCGTCGTCCAGCGGGAAGAGCGCCTCGGCGACCGCCGCACACCGCGCATTGCCGACACAGCCCGATTTATCGATCCGGACTTTCATCCCGTCTCTCCTTAACTTCAGGGCGATCTAGCACGAACAAGGGGCGCGCGATCAACCACGCCGGTGCCTCATCGCCGCCGCGATGCAGCAGCGAAAGCGGTCGTGGCAGCTGGATCGCTGCGGCGATGCCGAGCGGTTCGGCATTGCCTTTGCCGAGGGTGCGCGCGACACAGGCTCCGGTACGACACGCGCGCTCGCCGGAGCCGCGCCGCCCGCAGATGCGACGTTACCGGAGGCCCAAGATGGCACAGTCTCAGCTCAGTTCGATCGTTCCCAAACCAGATCACGTGCCCGATGCACTGGTCTATGATTTCGATATCCACGGTGATCCGGAATTGTTGGTCAATCCGCATGGGCGCCTGCTCGACATGGTCCGCAACGCGCCGCCGGTGTTCTGGACGCCGCGCAACGGCGGTGGCTGGGTGATCCTTAGCCACGCCGCGAACTATGCCGCCTCGCGCGATACCGAGGCGTTCTCCAGCGAGTTCGTACCAAAGGCGCAGATGGATGCGATGCTCGCGTCGCTGCCGCCGGGCGCGCCGCATATCCCATTGCCGGTACCGATCACGCTCGATCCGCCCGAGCACACCAAATACCGCCAGCCGCTCCAGAAGGTCTTCTCGCCCAAGACCATCAATTCGCTGCGGACCAGCATCAAGGACCTGGCGGCAGAACTGATCGACGCGGTCAAGGCTGACGGCGCCTGTGAGTTCATGTCCGCGATCGCGGAGCCGTTGCCGGTGCAAGTGTTCCTGAAGATGCTCGGGCTGCCGCTAGAACGGCAGGACGAGTACCGCGTGATCGTCAAGGAGCACATGGCGGCGATCGACACCGATCGCGCCGGCTCGATGCGACGCCTGCAACGGATCGCGGCAGCCATGCGCGACACCGTGCTCGACCGGAAGGACAATCCACGCGACGATATCCTGTCGATGCTGTGGAAGATCGAGATCGACGGCAAGCCGACCACGCTCGCCGACATGGAGAATTACGGCGTCCTGCTGTTCATTGCTGGGCTCGACACGGTGATGAACGGGATGGGGCTGGCGATGCGTGGTCTCGCGCTTGACCCCGCGCTCCAGAACCAGTTGCGCGCGGAGCCGAAGCTGATCGCGGAGGCATCGGAAGAAATGCTGCGGCGTTTCACCTTCACGGTGCCGATGCGGATCATCAAGAAACAGGTCGAGCTGGCCGGCGCGACGATGATGCCGGGCGAGATCGTCAAGCTACTGCTGCCCGCCGCCGATCTCGATGCTGCCGAATTCCCCCATCCCGATACCTACGACCTGAAGCGCGAGAACAACGTGCATATCGCGTTCGGCGTCGGCCCGCATCGCTGCCTCGGCTCGCACCTCGCGCGCGTCGAATTGCAGGTGCTGTACGAGGAGATGCTCGCGCGGTTGCCTGAGTTCCGGCTCGATCCTGCGCGTCCACCCGTCTTCCACGGCGGACATGTGATGGGGATCGAGGAGATGCATCTGGTGTGGGACGCCTGACTTGGTCTGGCAGCGCTCCCGCGTCCGGATCGACAACGATAATCGTGCGTTCTGGACCGGTGGCGCGGACGGCAAGCTGAACATCGCGCGGTGCGGCGATTGCGGCGGCTTCATCCATCCGCCGCGCGAGATCTGCCGGCATTGCCTGTCGGAAAACGTCGCGCCGTTCGCGGTTTCGGGGACCGGCGTGGTCGATACGTTCACCGTTAATCACCAGGCCTGGGCGAAGGACATGGAGGTGCCGTTCGTCATCGCCCGCGTGAAGCTCGACGATGCGCCGGGCGTGTACCTGACGACCAACATCGTCGGCTGTCCGGTCGATGCTGTCGCGATCGACGATCCGGTGCGCGTGACGTTCGAGGAGCAGGACGGCATCTGGTATCCGCTGTTCGAGAAGATCGCGTGAAGGGTGAGGCGTACATTACCGGGCTCGGCATGTCCGAGGTCGGCGTTCGCCTGACCCGGTCGCCGCTCGGGCTGACGCTGGATGCGGTGCGCGAGGCGGTTGCCGATGCCGGGCTGACGCTCGACCAGATCGATGGCGTCGCGACGTATCCCGGCAAGATGGCGGCGTATCTGGGCTTCTCGCCGATCGGGTCGGACGACGTGATCGAGGCGTTCGGCCTCACCACGCGCTGGCATATCGGCGCGATGGAGACGACCGCGCAGCTCGGCGCGATTGCAGAGGCGGCGGCGGCGGTGAAGGCGGGGCTCGCGCGGCACGTGATCTGCTTTCGCACCGTGTATGAGGCAGCGGCGATGGCGCGGCCCGACGAGTTTCCGCCGATGGAGCGCCGCAAGGACGTCACCGGCAATTCGCAATGGGTGTCGCCGTTCGGGGCGTTCTCGGCCGCCAACTGGACCGCGCAGTTCGCGATGCGGCACATGAAACGCTATGGCCTGACGCGCGAACAGCTCGCGCAGGTGGCGCTCAATGATCACGCCAACGCCGCGCTCAATCCGCGTGCGCTCGTGAAGCAGCCGTTGACGATGGACACTTATATGGCGGCGCGGATGATCTCGACGCCGTTCTGCCTGTACGATTGCGACCGGTTCACCGATTGCTCGACGGTGGTGATCGTGTCGGCGGGCGATGCGCTCGACGAGGTGAGGACGACTCCGATCCGCATCGCCGCGTCCGCGGGGTCGGTCGAGCGCTACAGCTGGGACCAGGCGGAATGGGCGAGCGCCTATCCGACCGGGCGCGATTTGTGGAAGAACACCGATTACACCGTAAAGGACGTCGATACCGTCCAGCTCTACGACGGGTTCGCGTTCCAGCCGATCACCTGGTTGGAAGGGCTCGGCTTTTGCGAGGTCGGCGAGGGCGGGCGCTTCATCGAGGGCGGCACGCGGATCGCGCGCGGTGGCAAGCTGCCGATGAATACGGGCGGCGGGCAGCTCGGCTGGGGACGTCTGCACGGCTTCGGTTTCGCGTATGAGGCGGTCGTGCAGCTGCGCGGCGAGGGCGGTGCGCGACAGATCGGCGGCGATCCCCGCGTCGCGATCGCGACGTCGGGCGGCGGGCCGATGGCAGCGGCCTTGTTGCTGGCGAAGGACTGAGCCGGTGATGCCCGCGTTCCACCGGCATGTGCTCGTCACGCCGGGCGAGACCGCGGTGAGCGTATGGGTCGAGGACGATTATCACCATATGGGCGTCACGCTGCACCATGACGGTGCGACCGTCGTGCGGGTCGAGGCGGAAATGCTGCGCGCGCCGTGGTCGACCTGTCCGGGGGCGGTCGCGCAACTCGAAGCGACGTTCGCGGGTGTCGCGCTGGAAGCGGTAGCGACGCGGGGTGAGAAGACGATTAACTGCACCCATCTGCACGACATGGCGGTGATTGCCGCAGCTCACGCGCACGACGCCGCGCCGACCCGGTATGCGATCGCCGTCAGCGATGCGGTCGATGGCATCCGGGTGGCCGAGATCGCGCGCGATGGGGTGCATGTGCTGCGCCTCGTCGAGCAGTCGGGCTTGATCGTTGAACCCGCCGCGGCATCCAAGGGGACGCTGTTCCAGCTCGGCGGCTGGATCGCTTCGCTGGAACCAGCCGAACGGGAGGCGGCCAGATTGCTGCGTTGGGCAGCGATCATAGCACATGGTCGCGCGATCCCGATGGATCGGCAATCGGATGCGACGCGAATGCCGGCGACCTGCTTCACGTTTCAGGAAGGACGCAAGCAGCGGGCGTCGCGTGTGGGGCGGATCGTGGATTTCTCTGCGGGCGATACGCTGCCCTTAACCGGATAGGCCTTCGCGGGTTCACCCTTGATGTTCCCCCGCGTCCGCGGGGGAACATGCCGGTTGGCGATCTCAAGATAAGCGGCAAGGGCCCGACATCGCTGCCGGGCCGCTCCTCGTCTTTCCTCGCGACCGCTCAGCTATACGCGCGCTCGCCGGGCATCGTGGACCGGTGCGCCATCATCGACACCGGCAGGCGCTCGGGCAAGCGGCTCGTTGCGGCGCAGGGAAGACCGGTCTCGAACAACGGCTGGACCACCGTGAATGCGGCTTCCTGGTTGTAGAAGCACCGAGTGACCGCATCGTTCAACGTCTCCAGCAACGCCGCCGTGTCGACCTGTTCGCTGGCATCGTAGACGAAGCCGATCGCGAGCGGCTGGTTGGCGGGCTGGTCGGGGAACAGCACGGTGGCGACCTGCGCAGTCGTGTCGAAGCCGATCGGCCCGGCGATCTGACCGTCGATATGGCACTTCTGGAGCTTGCCCGCCATTTCGGGGAAGGCGAACTTGCGTTCGTCGGAAGCCTCGGCGTTCAGGCGGCGCAGCATGCTTTCGCGGCGTGCGGGTGGGATCGTCGAAAGCAGCAGCTGGCCGGCGGCGGAGTCGCATAGATGCTCCTTCTGACCGCCGCTGATCGCGAAGGAATTGGCGGTGCGAAGCGGCTTCTGCCCCTCGCGCCACGTGTAGATCTGCACCTTGAGGCCGACCATTCCGAACACGCCGACACCGAGCCCGGTCTGCGCGTTGAGGCGATCGATCAGACCGGTAAGCCGGCCATCCCGAACGACGGAGGGTTGTGCCGCACAGCCGAGCATCGCGGCGCGCGGGGTGGGGGAATAGGAGCGAGACTGCGGGTCCTTGTAGAGCAAACCCACCTCGACGAGGCTCGACAGGAGTTCGGACGTGCTGGACTGCGGGCGGTCGAAGCGACGGACGATATCCATCACCGTCGCCTGCGGATGCGTCTCGTCGAAAAACTCGAGGACTTCAATCACGCGCTTGGCGATCTTTGCCTTGTTCGATGCGTTCGCAACCATGTCCGCTCTCCTATCATTTTTTTATAATAGACAGGGTTGTTCAATACGCCGGACATATTGTCAACAAAACCGAGGGGGCTTCACTTATTTGTGCGGCACAAAAAATCTGTTACCGAAATGGGTGTATCGCAGAGGTGATCGGGCCGGAATGGCGGCGCAAATCGAGGATGGTAGCGCCAACAGGGGGATATTGTGCGGTGCGGTAAAATCGCGGTTTGGGGACAGGATTATTTTTTTACCATAGGACGAAATGTATCGGCGGAACGCCGATATGCCGGACCATCCGGTCGGCAAACCGGACGTTCTCGCAGTAGACGAGCTGAAAAAGCCGTGGGCCGACGAGGCAGGTCGCGCGACTCGGATTACCGACTCAGGCGATCGCGCCCTTGGCCTTCAGGTCCTCGATCCGGTCCCAGTCGACGCCTAGTTCCATCAGCACCAACTCTGTATGCTCCGATGCCTGGGGTGAGCGGGTGGTCTTGAGCGGCTTGCCGTCGAACTGCACAGGGCCGCGGACGAGGCGCAACGGCGCACCGCCATCGCCGCCCTCGACTTCGACGATCATATCGTTGGCGAGCGCCTGCTCGTCGGTGAGCAGATCCTCGAAACTTTGCACCGGTGCCCACTGGCCCTTCATGGTCTTCAGGTGCTGGCGCCAATAGGCGAAGGGCTGTGCGGCGAACGCCTTGACCAGGATGTCGCTCGCGGCGCCGGCATTCTCGATGAGCAATTTCACGTCGGCAAAGCGCGGGTCGTTCGCTGCTTCCGGAACGCCGACATGCGCGAACGTGTCGGCGATCAGGCCGGTAGGGCTGACCATGCACAGGTTGATCGTGCCGCCGTCCGACGTGCGGAAATTGCCCATGAACGGATTGCGCGTCGAGCCGCCCGAGACAGGCATGCCGTTGCGCGTGACGATGCCCGTCTCCATCACCTGCGAGACCAGCGCGCCCGACGCCCACCACGCGGCGCTGAGCAGGGACACGTCGAGTTCGGCACCTTCGCCGGTCTTTTCACGATTGTAGAGTGCCGCCGCGATCCCGCCAGCGATGAACATGCCGCCGATCGAGTCGCCGAATGCGGCGATACCCTGCGTCAGCGGCCCGTCGAGTTCGGCAGGGGTCATTGAATAGGCGACGCCGCTGCGCGACCAGAAACACGTTCCGTCGAACCCGCCGATCTCGCGCTCGGGACCCTTGTTCCCGAGGGCACTGCCCCGCGCGTAAATGATGTTCGGGTTGACCGCGCGAATATGTTCGATGTCGAACTTGTTCTTCTGGCGGACCTGCGGGAGATAGTTGGTCAGGAACACGTCGCAGGTCTTGGCGAGTTCGTAGAGGATCTCCTGGCCTTCTAGGGTCGAGATATCGATGCCGACGCTGCGCTTGCCACGATTAGGATGCTCGAACAGCGTGTGGCGCTGAGGATCGAGCGTCACGCCGCCCATGTTGAGGAACCCGCGCTGCGTATCGCCGCGCACCGGGTGCTCGATCTTGATGACGTCCGCCCCCCAGTCGGCCAGGATGCCTCCTGCCGCCGGCACGAACGTGAATTGCGCCACTTCCAGCACACGGACGCCCTTCATGACGTGTGTCATATCATTCCCCTGCGTCGGAATGTGCCGACGTCCTATTGCCCGGAAGCCTATAAGGTGATGCGGCGGCGACAAGGCGCGGGGGCGATGCGCGGTGCTCCTATCGCTGGCACGATACGCCGGTGGTCGCCAACGCCACGGCGATATCCCCGGGCGTCGGTTGATGAAGCCAGAAACGCTGTCGATAGCCAGTGCAATGCCGCGCCGATGCGCGGCGCCCATTGGGAGAGATGTTATGAAGATCGACACATCGCTGTCCGCCATCGTTACCGGCGGTGCATCGGGACTGGGACTCGCCACTGCGCAGGCGTTGATCGCCGCCGGCGTGAACGTCGCGATCTTCGATATCAGCGCCGACGGCGAGCGGATCGCCGACGAGATTGGTGCAAGTTTCTTCAAGGTCGACATAACCTCGGAAGACAGGGCGCTCGCCGGGTTCGAGGCGGCACGCGCTGCGAACGGGCAGGAGCGTATCCTCGTCCACTGCGCGATGGTCGCGAAGGGTGGCAAGACCGTCAGCAAGGACAAGGCGACGGGCGGATACAAGCGCCTTTCGACCGAGGATTACGCGCTGTCGGCGGAGGGCATACTCGTCGCAAGCTACCGGATGGCGTCGATCGCCGCGCTGGGGATGGCGGCGCTCGACCCGCTCGAGGACGGCGAGCGCGGCACGATCGTGCTGACATCGAGCGCGGCGGCGCAGGACGGGCAGGTGGGACAGATCTGTTACGGATCGCTCAAGGCAGGGGTGAACGGCCTGGTGCTGCCGATGGCGCGCGACCTGATGGACCTCGGCATCCGCGTGAACGCGATCATGCCCGGCATTTTCGCGACGCCGCCGATGCTGCGCTTTAAGGAACTGAACCCGCCGATGTGGGACAGTCTGAATGCATCGGTGCCGTTCCCCAAGCGACTCGGCAAGCCCGAGGAGTTCGCCAGCCTAGTGATGGAGCTGGTGCGCAACACCTATTTCAACGCGCAGACGATCCGCCTCGACGGCGCGATCCGGATGCCGCCGCGATAGGAAAGTGATGACGTGAAAGGCTGGCAAACTTTGTGCGCTGCGGCATCGAAAGGATTGACAACGGCAAACTGCTAACCTAGCTTAGCATTATCGTGGATTACGATCCGCACCGTCATCAAAGTTTTTCGTTTTCGCCTGGGAGCAAAAGTCATGAAGAAGTTCGCCCTGATTCTCGCCTTCGCCGCTCTGGCGCCTGCCGTCCCGGCGTTCGCCCATGAGGTCGCAGTGCCCGTCAAGGCCGTGCCTTCGGCCGTGCCCGTCGTCGGCAAGATGCTCTATAGCACCGGCGGCAAGAAGCTGGCCGCGATCTATAAGCTCGATGCCGGCAGCGCGCCGCAGATCCTACTCGACGGCAAGCTCATCACCGTGCCAAGCGATACGCTCAGTGACGTCGATGGGCACATCGAAACGAGCCTGACCAAGAAGGACCTTATGACGCGCCGCTGATCTTCGGCGACGCTATGGAAGGGGCACCGCGACGGTATGTCGCGGTGCCCTTTTTTGTTGGGCGGCGAGCGTGCGGATCCTTGGCGGTGCCGGACGGCGCCTACATGTCCGATCGGGATCGCCAAAGGCGTTAAACGGGGAGGGTGCCAGACCGACGGCAAAGCGCCGCAGCCTTACTTCATCGCAGCGATATTTACCGCGATCCTGTCAAGATACGTCTCCAGCCGCGCGATATCGTCCGCGTCGAACCCTGCGAAGATCGCTTCCTCGTGGATCATCGCCACGCCGGATATCTTGTCGAGCAGCGTACTCGCCGCGTCGGTCAGGTGGATGCAATGGGCGCGACGGTCGTCTTCCTTGGGCTGGCGGACGAGCATCCCGTCGCTGCACAGTCGGTCGATCAGCCTTCCGACCGACGCCTCGGACATTTCGAGCGTTTCGGCCACCTCGCGCTGCGTCACGCCGGGGTGCCGCGAGACCACCGCGATCAGCGTCCATTGTGACCGCGTCACGCCGATATCCGCGACGCTCTGATCGAAACGCTTGTGCATCTGCCGCGCGGTCACCGTCATCTTGAGCGACAGCGCGCGGCGGACGTTGATCGGTTCCTTGGCGCCAGCTTTGGGTTTCAGAAGCGTGGCCAAGCGATCAGACTCGTTCGATGATGATCGCTGGTGCCATGCCGCCAGCGGCGCACATCGTGATCAAGCCATAGCGTCCGCCGGTCCGTTCGAGTTCGTCGAGTGCCGTGCCGATCAGCACCGCGCCGGTCGCGCCGATCGGGTGGCCGAGCGCGATCGATCCGCCATTTGGGTTCACCTTCGCGCGATCGAGCCCCAGGTCGCGGATGAACTTCTCGACGACCACGGCGAATGCCTCGTTGACCTCGAACACGTCGATATCGGCGACGGTCAGCCCGGCCTTCGCCAGGACCTTCCTGGCAGCCGGGACGGGACCGTTGAGCATCAGCGTCGGATCGTCGCCGACATTGGCGGTCGCGACGATCCGCGCGCGCGGCGTCCAGCCTTGCTTCTCGGCATAATCCTTTGAGGCGAGCAGGATCGCCGCCGCGCCGTCGACCACGCCTGACGACGTGCCGACATGATGGACGGGTTCGAAGTCGAGATCGGGATAGCGCTGATTGATGAGTTGCTTGAAAGTCGGGCCGTCCTTGCTGGAGGGCATGTCGTAGAACGCGGCGAACGCGGGCTTGAGCTGGCCAAGGCTCTCCGCCGTCGTGTCCGGCCGGGGATATTCTTCATGATCGAGCAGCACGTTGCCGTCGTCGTCGCTGACCATCACGGTCGACCGGTCGAAACGTCCCTCGGCGATCGCGAGCGCGGCGCGGCGCTGGCTCTCGGCGCCGAACAGCTCCAGGTCTGCGCGGCTGATGCCTTCCATCGCCGCGATCGCATCGGCCGCGACGCCCTGGTTGGTCTGCGGATGCTTTGCCTGCAACCGCGCATTGCCCGTGCCGAGACCACTCGCCGCGTTGACCTTCGCCTCGCGCAGCCTGCCGCCGTATTCGACGACATGGCTCATCATCTCGGTGCCGCCGGCGATGACCAAGTCTTCCATGCCCGCCATAATCTGCGCGGCGGCGAGCGTCGTCGCTGTGATCCCCGAGCCACAGAAACGATCGAGCGTCACCCCGCTGGCACGCGGGTCATAGCCTGCATCGAGCGCGGCCATCCGGCCGATATCGCCGCCCTGCAGACCGACCTGCGCGCTGGTGCCCCAAATGATGTCGTCGACATCTTCGGTCCTGATATGGTTGCGGTCCTTCAGGGCGACGAGCACCGCGACGGCGAGATGTTGCGGGTGCATGCCTGCATAGGCGCCGCCCTTCTTTCCGTTCGCGGCAGCTTTGCCAACGCCGCGCGGGGTGCGGACGGCGTCGATGATATAGGCATCGGCCATGATCGTCTTCCTCTGTGCGGGACGGTCGCGACGAGCGGCGGCTCCGGCGTTCCGGACCGATATCGCATGGCGAAACACGCGGCGCCAGTCCGTGGCAATCGCGACGGCGATCTGTCGGGCGTCTTTGCTTCCCACCCGCAATCATCGCCGATACCACGGCTTTCCATGACGGAGAGGGCCGCAGATGCACGCTGAGAGCGGGACGGAAACGGCAGGCGAGAACGGACGCGGGCGGGGCGGTGCGTTCGAACCGCTGCGCGAGACGGTGTTCCGGCGCATCTGGCTGACCAGCGTGCTTTCCAATTTCGGGCAGCTTATCCTGGGCGTCGGCGCGGCGTGGGAGATGACCCGGCTGACCTCGTCGGCGAGCCTCGTCGCGCTGGTCCAGACTGCGTTGATGTTGCCGCTGATGCTGGTCGCGGTGCCGGCGGGGGCGGTCGCTGACATGTTCGACCGGCGACGCATCGCGATGACCGGACTGGCGTTCTCCGCGGTATGCGGTGCGTTGCTCACGACGCTGGCGTGGGCGGGGCTGACCAGCCCGTGGGTCTTGCTCGCGTTCTGTTCGCTGATCGGCGCCGGGGTCGCGCTGTATAGTCCGTCGTGGCAGGCATCGATCAGCGAGCAGGTGCCGCCCGCCCAGCTTCCCGCCGCGATCGCGCTCGGGTCGATCAGCTATAACGTCGCGCGCAGTTTCGGGCCGGCGGTGGGCGGGTTGATAGTGCTCGCGGCGGGGGCCAAGGCGGCGTTCGCGATCAACGCGCTCTGCTATCTGCCGCTGCTGATCGCCTTCTATCTGTGGAACCGGCGGCACGTGCCGTCGCGCCTGCCACCCGAGCGGATCGACCGCGCGATCGTCACCGGCGCGCGCTATGCGCTGCATTCGGGATCGGTCCGCACCGTGCTGGTCCGTGCGTTCATGTTCGGCCTGGCCGGCGCGTCGTCGGCGGCGCTGGCACCGCTCATCGCGAAGACGATGCTCGGTGGCAATGCGAGTACCTACGGCATCCTGCTGGGATCCAGCGGCGTCGGCGCGGTGGTGGGAGCGCTCGCCGTCGGCTGGATCAGCGAGCGGATGAGCAACGAGGCCGCAAGCCGGCTGATGGCGCTGATCGGCGGCGTCGCGCTGGTCGTGGTCGGGTTGAGCCGATCGGTCCCGCTGACGTGCGCCGGGCTGTTCGTCGCGGGCGCGGCGAGCATCATTACGATCGCGATGTTCAACATCTCGGTCCAGCTCGCCGCACCGCGCTGGGTGACGGCGCGCGCATTGTCGCTGTTCTCGTCCGCGTTGACGGGCGGCATCGCGATCGGATCGGTGTTCTGGGGGATCGTCGCGAACCATTGGGCGGTCGACGTCGCGGTGATGGCATCGGGCGTCGCGCTATGCCTGACGCCACTGCTCGCGTTCGTGTTTCCGCTGCCGCTGACGGTGCTGTCGGGCATGGAGTCGGTCGAGATCGCGCATGAGCCCGAGGTCGCGATGGCGTTGACGATGCGGTCCGGTCCGGTCGTGATCGAGGTCGACTACCGCGTCGGTGCCGACCTCGCCCGGCCGTTCTACGATGCGATGCGCAAGGTCCAACGGTCGCGATTGCGCAACGGCGGCTTCAACTGGTCGCTGTCGCGCGATATCGGCGATCCGGAGCTCTGGACCGAACGCTATCAGTTCCCGACCTGGAGCGATTACCTGCGCACCCGCGAACGGTTCACGCAGGCGGATCTGGAAGCGCAGGCGACCGCCGACTCGTTCATCGCCTACGGTGTCCTCAAGCGCGTTCGACGCCGCCTGGAACGGCCGTTCGGTTCGGTCCGCTGGCGTGCGGATTCGCCCGATCCGCAACATGGCACGATCGGCTATCTCGGCCCCTGACACGCAAACCACGAAGGACCGACCATGGCGGGACTCTTGTCGGGCAGGGTGGCGCTGGTAACTGGCGCATCGTCGGGGATCGGTGAAGCCGCCGCACTGGCCTTGGCCGCCGCGGGTGCGACGGTCGCCGTCTCCGCGCGCCGTGCCCGTCGGCTGGGCGATCTGGTCGCGCGGATCGGGGCTGCCGGCGGCATGGCGCTCGCGGTGCCGGGCGACGTCGCTGTCGAAGCGGACGCGGTGCGTGCCGTGGCCGAATTCGGACGGATCGACATCCTCGTCAACGCCGCCGGGGTCAAACAGTCGGGTGGTGTCGAGAGCCTATCGACCGAGGAATGGCGCCGCGTCATCGACATCAACCTGTTCGGCACGCTTTACACCTGCAAGGCGGCGATCGGGTTCATGAAGCCGCAGGGCTCCGGCGACATCGTCAACATATCGTCGACCGCCGGGCACCGCACCGCGGGTATCTTCGGGCCGTATTCGACCAGTAAGTTCGGGCTTACCAGCTTTACCGAAGGACTGCGCCAGGAAGTCGGCGGGGCGGGGATTCGTTTCAGCATCGTCGAGCCCGGCGCGACGCAGACCGAGGTGGCGAGCGGGATCGCCGATCCGACGATGCGCGGCCATGACGCAGCACGTCTCGAAGGACACCGCGATGCAACCGTCCGACATCGCCGAAGCGATCGTTTTCATCGTGTCGTTGCCAGCGCGCGCCAACGTCTCTCAAATACTCATACGACCCACCAGCGACACAGCGGCGATGTAACGCGGCGTGCGCAGAGCGCCCAAACCGCGCTCGTGAAGAGGCGAGGATTTGCGCATGGCCGACCACGAAACGATACCGGCCACGCCGCCGGCCTTGCCACCCGAGACCTTGCCCGACGACCTGCCGGGTATGGGCTATCGCGCCTATTTTCTGCTCATCATGCTGCTGCTGTCGGCATCGGAAATCGGCGAACGGTACATGCTGGTGGTCATGGTCGAACCGATCCGCCACGAGTTCGGCCTCAGCGACTTCGCGATATCGATGATCAAGGATCTCGCGATCACCGTCGTGTACCTGCTTGTCGTCATCCCCGTGGGCAGGCTGTCCGATCGCGGATCGAAGCGCAAGATCGTCGCGGTCTCCGCGGTGATCTGGAGCACGGCCGTATTGTTGTGCGGGACCGCGAAGGGGTTCTGGACGTTGCTCATCGGGCGCGCGGGGATCGGCATGGGCGAGGGGGCGTTCACGCCGCCGTCGCAGTCGTGGATCGCCGACCTGTTCCCGATCAAGCAACGCGGTACGGCGCTGTCGATCTTCCTGCTGGGCACGTCGCTGGGCACGTTCCTGGGGCCGGCGCTGGGCGGGTGGCTGACGCATGAATATGGCTGGCGCGCGGCATTGATGTTCGCGAGCATTCCCGGCTTCATTCTCGCCCCGCTGGTATGGTTCACGCTGCGCGATCCACGTCCGGGGCTCGCCGACGGCATCGCCGCGACCAAGAGCGTCGCACTGCCGTTCGGCCAGACGATCCGCGAACTGCTCGCGATCCGGACGCTGCCGCCGCTGATCCTCGCCGCGGCGTTGAACGCGCTGCTAACGCTCGGCCTGGTCAGTTGGGCGCCGGCGTTCATGGAGCGCTCGCACGGCGTTCCCGCCAACGTCGCCGGCATGCAGCTTGGGCTCGCGCTGCTGGCGGGGTCCGCGATCGGTCATACGCTGGGCGGTCCGCTCGCCGATTTCCTCGGACGGCGCGATCTGCGCTGGTATCCGTGGATCATCGCACTGGGCGGTGCCGTGTCCGCGTCGATCGGCTGGTTCATCCTGACCGGGCCGAGCAGCTCGGTATTCCCGTTGTTCGGACTGACCCTGCTGAGTGGCGGGCTGTCCGCATCGCCGCTGATGGCGATGGTCACCGGTCTCGTGCCGTCGCGTTCGCGGGGCACGGCGGTGGCGCTGTTGATGGTCACGATCCAGGTCGTCGGCCTCGGCGGCGGCCCAGTGTTCGTGGGCTGGCTCAGCGACATGCTCCACCCCCATTACGGCGAGGCATCGCTCGGCATGGCGATGCGCTGGGTCCTGCTTGCGGGCGTGCCGAGCACCTTGTTGGCGTACCAGGCGAGCCGCACGTGTCGTCACGATTTCGCGGCAGCGGGCGGGTGGGGCGGCGCTCCGCACAAGACGCTTGCAGCCGTACATTGAGCAAGGGACGTCGATGCCTGCCTATATGATCTTCATTCGCGAGAGCCCGGTCGTCGATGCCGCGGCGTTCGCCGCATACGGCGCCGCGAACCGCGCCAGCGCAGCGGCGCTCGTCGAGCGCTACGGGATCAAGCCGCTTGCCGTGTACGGCGCGGCGGAGGCGCTCGAGGGCGAGACTCCGGACGGGATCATCCTTCTGGAGTTCCCGACCGCCGACGCGGCCCGCGCATGGTACGACAGCCCCGAATACCAGGCGGCGACCCCCGATCGGCACCGCGCGGCGCAATACCGGGCGATCCTGTTCGAAGGGCTGCCCCCGCGATGATCCGCCTGGACAATGCGCGCCGGTAACGATGGCGCGACCAAGATACGAACCATCGGAGATACCATGAGCGATACCGAAGCGCCTATCGAACCCCGCATCCTGCCGCTGCCGCGCGCCGAATGGACTGACGCCGCGCGCGACGTCTTCGCCTTCTGGGGCGAGCCGAACGCGTGGGAGGAGGGGTCGAAGACCAACGTGATGATGGTGATGGGCAACCACCCGGAGCTCGGCAAGGCCTACAACGTCTGGGGCAAGCATCTGCTGATGGCGAACACGCTGTCGACGCGGTACCTCGAGCTCATCATCCTGCGCGTCGCGTGGCGCGTGAAGTCGGCGTACGAATGGCACAACCATGTCGGCTACGGCCTCAACGCAGGCCTGACGCTGGAGGACATCGCGGCGATCCGCGATTTTCCCGAGGGCGGCAACTGGAGCGCGCAGGATGCGGCGGTGTTGCGGTCGGTCGGCGAGCTGATCGACGACGGCACGCTCAGCGATGAGACCTGGGCCGAACTGAGCGGGTTCCTCGACCGGCGTCAGATGATGGATCTTGTCTTCTCGATCGGGCATTACGTGATGACGAGCTGGGCGCTGTCGTCGTTCGGTGTCGCGATCGAGGGCGGCGCGGACCGGATCGGCTTCGACCTCAAGACCGCGTCGGGCAAGATTCCCGGCAAGACCTACAAGCCCGGCGAGACCGACGACTGGACGGATACGCGCGGGTATTGACGTGCCCATCGAGCAGCCCCGGATCGTGCCGACGATATCGCGGGGTGGCCGCCGCTTTTGCCAATTGCCGGGCCCGGCCCGCGCGCTACGCAAAAGACTTCGCATTTTACGCCAGACCTTGAGGACCGACATCATGGCCACCGACATCCTGCTTCCCAAGCTCGGCTTTTCGATGACCGAGGCGCAGATCGCCGAATGGCTGGTCGAGGATGGCGCCGAGGTGAAGGAAGGCGATCCGCTCTATTCGCTCGAGGCGGACAAATCGACCAACGAGGTCGAGGCTCCGGCCAGCGGTACGCTGCGGATCATTGCCGAGGTCGGCGAGACCTATGAGGTCGGCACGGTGCTCGGCCGGATCGAGTGACGCTCCGCGTCGGGATCATCGGCGCGGCGTGGGGCGCGTTCGCGCACCTTCCCGCATGGCGCGCGATTCCGGGTGTCGATGTCACCGCCATCAGCACGTCGCGGGAGGAAACCGCGAGGGCCGCCGCCTCGCGGCTCGGCATCGCCCGCCCGTTCTGGGACGCCGCGGCGATGTGCGCCGATCCCGATATCGACATCGTCGATTGCGGCACGCGGCCGTCGTTTCGCAAAGCCATGGTTCTCGCGGCGCTGGCGAACGGCAAGCATGTCTATAATTCGAGCCCGCACGCCCCCGACTGGGCCGGCGCCAAGGCGATCGACGCCGCGTGGCGCGCGAGTGGCAGCGTCGGCGTGGTCGATGCGTTCGCGCAGTGGATCCCCGCACACCGCCAGATGAAGGCGATGGTCGATGCCGGCTATCTCGGCCGCGCGCTCGGCGGGACGTGCCATTTCAACATCTCGCTGTTCAATCAGCCGAACACGCGGTTCCCGTACAATTGGTTTGCCGAAGCCGGGCAGGGCGTCAGCGCGGTTCGCAACAACGGCAGCCACGCGTTGTACATGCTGCTCCACCTGTTGGGTCCGATCGAAGAACTGGTCGCCGACGATAGCCAGATCCTGCGCGAGTGGGTGTTCGAGGATGGGGGCAGCATCGTTCCCGAGACGACCGACTTCGCCAACGTCATCCTCCGGTTCTCGAGCGGCCTGACGATGCAGATGCAGATCAGCTGGAGCATGCCGCTCCACGATGGCTGGTCGATCGACGTGTTCGGCGAGCGAGGCCGGTTGATCGCCACGTCGCCGACCTTCCCGACGTCGCGCGACTGTACGCTGCAGGGTGGACAGATCGGTGGGACCATCGCGCCGATCGACATCCCCGACGCGTTCAAATCCGCGCTCGGCATTGCGCTGGACTGGCAGAGCGATCTGCAGCCGAGCTTCCCGATGGCGGTGTCGATGCAACACATGGTCGACGCGATTCACGGCGGGAAGAGCCCATCGCCTGATTTCGCCCGCGCGCTAGAGGTCGAGCGCGTCCAGGAGGCGATCCGCCAGTCGAGCGCCGAACGTCGCTGGATCACCGTAGCCGACATCGTTTGACAGGAGCCCGCCGTGACCGAACCCTTCGTGCGTCCCGACGTCCGCGTCTTCCTCGACATGATGGCGGCGAACCCGCGACCTGCCTTCACCGCTGAATTCCTCGCGTCGATCCGGGGCATGGTCATGCCCCCGGAAATGTCCGCCGACGAACCAGTCGGCGAACTCGGCGAGATACTTGACCTCGCCATGCCGGGGCCAGGCGGGGACATCGCCTTGCGCCTGTTCGCTCCACGTGCCGAACGGAAAGCTGGGCCGGTCGTCGTCTTCTATCACGGTGGTGGCTATGCAGCCGGCAGCATCGATTCGCATGCAGGTCTGGCCGGAGAGATCGCGCGGCAGTTGGACCTGCCCGTCGTCTCGGTCGAATACCGCCTCGCCCCCGAAAACCCTTGGCCCGCCGCGCCCGACGACGGCGAGGCCGCTGCGCGCTGGATCGCCGCAAGTGGCGCGACGTTCGGTCGCGACATCACGGGGCTGATCCTGTGCGGCGACAGCGCGGGCGGCAATCTGGCGATCGTCACCACGCTTGCGCTGCGCGATGCACCGGCAGCAGTCCCCGTGATCCTGCAACTGACCTTCTACCCCGCGGTCGACCACAGTCGGGACTACCCGTCCGCAGAAGCGTTCGCCGAGGGCTATGGTCTCGATGCCGCCGATATGCGGATGTTCGACCGGCATTATGCGGCCGACCCGACCGATCATCGGAACTCGCCGCTGCTCGCCGACCAGCAGGGCATGCCGCCGACGCTGGTCGTCACCGCCGGGCTCGATCCGTTGCGTGACGAGGGCCGCGCCTACGCCGCCAAGACCGCGCTCGCCGGCGTGCCGACGGTATTCCACGAAGCGGTCGGCACGATTCACGGGTTCGCCGGCTATCGCCGCGCGATCCCGTCGGCGCAGTGCGATCTCGACCACGTGTTAAGGCTTGCGAAAGCGATGCTCACCGCCCGCTGAAATCGGGCTTTCGCCGTTCCTTCAGCGCGGCGATGCCTTCGCGATGATCGGCGCTGCGGACGCTGAGCGATTCGTAGGCGATCCCGGATTCCATCACCGCGCCGGCGATCCGCTTCAGCTCCATGTTGGTCAACACCTTGGTCCAGCGGATCGCGTTGGTCGCGCCGGCGAGTAGTTTGGCACAGAACGCGTCGACCGCCGCGTCGAGCTGGTCGGCACGCAGACAGTGATTGATCAGCCCGATCTCAGC
This sequence comes from Sphingomonas sp. OK281, assembly GCF_900115295.1. Lineage (GTDB taxonomy): Bacteria > Pseudomonadota > Alphaproteobacteria > Sphingomonadales > Sphingomonadaceae > Sphingomonas. Next base: position 218,432 of record NZ_FOVZ01000005.1, read on the forward strand.
CGCGTGTCGCGCGGTCAGTAGGTCGCCGGTCAGCAGATATTCCTTCGCGCGCGTCAGCCCGATCCGCTGCGCCCAGATCACTGCACCGCCATCGCCGGCGACCAGGCCGATTCCGACATGCGGATCGCCGATCTTCGCGCCCTCCGCGGCAAAGATCACGTCGCATAGCAAGGCGATACTCGCGCCGAGCCCGATCGCGTGGCCGTTCATCCGGCACACGACCGGCTTTTCGATGTCGAGCATCGCGAACACGATCCGCTTGGCCTGCCGCGCCTCATGGTCGAACAGATGCGGGTTGGCCGCATTATGCTCCATGTGCGCGATGTCGCCGCCCGCCGAAAACGCCTTGCCGCTGCCGGTCAGCAGCACGACGTCCGACCCCGGATCGCGTGCGGCGAAGGCCAGTGCCTCGGGCAGTTCGTCGTGCAGCACCAGATTGACCGCGTTCATCGCCTCGGGACGATTGAACGTCACGACCAGCAGCCGGTCGCGGCGTTCCAGCAGGATGGTTTCGAACTCTCGCAGGTCCATAGGCGACGTCTCCTCGTGTCAGGCGGCATATCACGCGGGGGCGATATGCGTCTGCCGCCGGGGCGATAGCTCTTGTGCCACCTCGCCCGCGCGGGTCTATCTCGGGCAAGGAGAGACGGTATGGGCGCGTTCGAAGAGACGTTCGACTGGGTTGTCGTCGGCAGTGGCGCAGGATCGATGGCGTCCGCGCTGGTCATGCGCACCGCGGGCAAATCGGTGCTGATCCTCGAGAAATCGGCGTTCATCGGCGGCACGACGGCGAAGTCCGGCGGGGTCGTCTGGGTCCCCAACAACCGCTTCCTGAAAGCCGATGGCGAACAGGACAGCGTCGAGGCGGGGATCACCTATCTCGATGCCGCCTGCGCCGACCTGCCGGGCTCGGGGCACGACAAACGGCTTGCCTATGTCAACCAGGCCTATCGGATGATCGATTTTCTGGTCGATCAAGGCGTGGAACTCGAACGCGGCTCCAAATTCTGGCCGGATTATTACGACGAGCTTCCAGGTGGCTGCAAGACGAGCCGCACGGTCGTGGCTAAGCCGTTCGACAAGAAAGAACTCGGACCGTGGGCGAAGAAGCTGCGGAAGGGCTTTCTCGAAGTACCGGTGAAGCTCGATGACGGGATGAAGCTCGCTTATGTGCGCCGCGATCCCGCACTCAAGAAAGCGATGCGCAACCTGATCTTCAAAACGATCTGGACGCGGATCACCGGCAAGCATTACGTCGCGGCGGGTGCCGCGTTGCAGGGCCGCATGCTCAAGGCCGCACTGTCGGTCGGCGTCCAGTTCCGCACCGAGGCGCCGGTGTCCGAACTGATCGTCGAAAACGGCGCGGTGACCGGGGTCGTGACGACCTTCGACGGCGTGGCGAAGCGGATCGGCGCGAAACTGGGCGTGCTCGTCAACGCGGGCGGCTTCGCCCAGAACCAGGCGATGCGCGACGAACACATGCCCGGTACGCAGGTGGCGTGGTCGCTGACCAACGAAGGCGACAAGGGCGAACTGCACCAGGAAATGGCGCGGATCGGCGGCGTACTCGCGCAGATGGACCAGATGGTCGGCTATCAGACGACGCTCTCGCCGGGCTGGGAATCGGCGTACATCACCCCGCCGGGTCAGAGCCTGACCGGCAAGCCCCACGCGATCCTAGTCGATCAGTCGGGCGTGCGTTACATGAACGAGGGCGGCTCGTACGAACTGTATTGCGAGACGATGGTCGAGCGAAACAAAACCGTGCACGCAGTGCCGAGCTGGGCGATACTCGATCGCGAATATGTCGAAAACTATCAGGTTGCCGGCAAGTGGATCGACAAGAAGATCCCCAAGGGCTGGGCCGAGGCGAACTATCTCCACACCGCCGACACGATCGATGCGCTGGCAACCAGCATTGGCATCGATCCGGCGGCCCTGGGCCATACCGTCGATCGCTGGAACGGCTTCGTCGCGCAGGGTCGCGACGATGATTTCCACCGCGGTGAGCGAGCCTATGACGAATGGCTGGGCGATCCGTATCACGGCCCCGTCCGCGCACTCGGCAGCATTGCCAGGGCGCCGTTTTATGCAGTGCCGATCGTGCCGGGCGACGTCAGCACGTACGGCGGCGTGGTGACCGACGTGCATGGCCGCGTCGTCCGCGCGGATGGTGCTCCGATCGCTGGGCTGTACGCGACCGGCGTCTCGACCGCGTCGGTGATGGGCGGCGTCTATCCCGGTGCGGGATCAAGCATCGGACCGTCGCTGACCTTCGGCTATGTCGCGGCCAAGCATGCCGCGGGTCTCGACAACCAGGTGTGAAGGGGCAGGTGTGAGCAGCGACCGCATCGATTCCGAACGGCTTGTCGGCGAGGGTTGGACACAGCTCTCGGGCACGCATTTCAACGAGACGGCCGGGCCCTATTGGGTCCGCCGCGAGGACGGCGTCCGTGTCGTCGGTCTGCTGGGCGAGGAGCGCCACGGTAACGGCTATGTCGGCACGGTCCATGGCGGCGTGCTGATGACCTTTGCCGACATCGCGCTCGGCATGGGCGTGGTTGATGCCGCTGACACGCGCGACTGCGTGACGCTCCAGTTGCAGATGCAGTTCACCGCGAGCGCGCCGATCGGCAGCTTCCTGAGCTGCCGCCCGGAACTGGTCCGCCGCACGTCGCAAATCGTCTTCATGCGCGGACTCATCATGGCGGGGGGACGCACGGTGGCATCGGCGGACGGCATGTGGAAGCTGCTCGACCCCGATAAACTGGCAGCGCTACGCCGCGGTTAGCGTCCCAGGCCTCCCTTCGGAGAGCCACGCTTTCTATCCCCAGACCGCGTCCGCCGCTGCCAGCGCCTGTCCGCCGCGGCCATCGAGATCGCTCGCCAGCGCCTTCAGCCGGTAGGTCCACAGATGCAGCGGATGCTCCAGCGTCATCCCCATCGCGCCGAGAAACTGGTGGAAATCATAGACGCAGGCACGGGCGCTTTCCTGTGCGTGCAGCGCGGCGAGTGCGGCATCGCCCGCATCGAGCGTACCGGCGGCCTTCACCGCTAGCCAGTACACGCCGTTGGTACGAACCTGCGCCTCCGCCAACCGGTGACGCAGCGCCTGAAACGTGGCGAGCGGGCGACCGAATTGCTGCCGATCGGTGACGTAGCCCGCCACGCTGTCGAGCGCCGCTGCGAGCAGTCCCGCCGCCTCGGCCGCGATCGCGATGCGCCAGCGTGTCTTCACCTCGGCCGGCGATACGTCGCGCACCGTCGTCGCCACGGCGACCGGATCGACCAGCAACGTCGCCATTGGATAGGCGAACAGGCTGTCTTCACTCCGGACCTGATCCGCAGTCGCGACGAAACTCGAAACGCGGTCGGCACCGACGACGATCACTGTCGCCCCAGCCTGGAGGAAACGGATCGGTCGCGTCGTCTTGTCCACCTCGACGAGACAGAAGGGCCGCGGGAGTTCGATACCGAACAGGGGGCGGATGAGTGCGCTGATCGCCGCCTCGATCGCGAACGGCAGCCGCGCTAGCCGCTCAACGATCAAAGCCGCCGATACGGGACCGAGGTCCGGATCGAACGCGATATCGAGGAAACCGCCCTCGGCCAGTTCGCGGTCGAGCGTGTCGTTGACCAGCGCAAGGCTGACGTCGTGCAACGGCACGCTCGCATAAGGCTTGGCGAGCGAGTCGACCGCGTCGAGGATCGCGATCTGGTCGGGGCTAGGCGACAGGTCCATCAGCGCGGCTCGCTTCCAAATATTGGGCTCAACGGGGTTCTCTGGGCAGTTTGAGGACGTCGCTGGCGATGATGTTGAGCTGAATTTCCGCCGCACCCGCCGCGATCCCCGCGACGATCCCGCGCTGGTGATGCATCTTGAGATACGGATGCGCGTCGGCCAGTGCCTCGGGCAGATACTCGACGACGAATTCCGCCACCCGGCGCTCCGCCATTATCGTCGCGAACCGCGCGGAGGATGATTCCGCGCCTACCGCTTCGCCCCGCGCGCGCGCCGATACGATCGCATAGCTTGCCATCCGCGCCGCCTCGCACAGCGCGAGACACTGTGCGGCCTCGATCCTCACCGCTTCGCCGGTCCAGCCACCCTGCGCCTTCAATACCGCGACCGCGCGATCTAGCGCGGCGCGCGCCAGCGAGTAGCGCGGAATGCCGAGCCGTTCGTTGGTCAGCGAATAGGCGATGATCGACCACGCCTCGCCTTCGTCGCCAAGCCGCGCGGTGGCCGGCACGACCATGTCGTCGAAGAATACCTCGTGGATATCGCCTTCGCCGATCAGCGACGGGATCTGGCGCACGGTGATGCCCGGCGTGTCCATCGGCACCAGCAGGATCGAGATGCCCTTCTTGCGATCGTCGCTGGTGCGACAGACCAGGAAGCAGGTGTCGGCGAGCCCCGCATAGCTGGTCCAGATCTTCTGTCCGGTGACGCGGTAGTTCTCGCCGTCGAGGACCGCACGCGTCCGCAGCGAAGCCAGATCGGAACCGGCGCCCGGCTCGGAAAAGCCCTGGCACCACAGCGCGCGTCCCTCGACGATCGGCGGCAGATAGCGTTCGCGCTGTTCGGGCGAGCCATAGCGGATCAGCGTCGGGCCGATCCAGTTGACGTTCATATACTGGCCACCGCGCGGTTCGCCGGCGATCCACATCTCTTCGGCAAGGATCGTCTGGTGCCACGGATCGAGCCCTGCGCCGCCGATCTCCTTCGCCCAGTGCGGCGTCAGCATCCCCTGTTCGGCGAGCGTCCCGCAGAACTCGCGCGCATAGTCGGTCAGCGCGGGCGATGCAGGGCCGTGTTGCGAGAAGCACTCCCAGTCGCCCGGTAACGTCGCGCCCAGGAAATCCTGCAGGCGCTGGCGGAAGGCGGCTTCCTGTTCGGTCCAGTCGAAATTCATGCGGCTGTTCTCGCGGGGCGTCGGAAGCATCCGGGCTAATCCACCCGGCCACACCCGAACAGGTCGGGCCGCAAAAGACCGCCCGGGTGATATGCCGCGATATTGTGCAACGAGGCAAAGCCTGCACACATTCAGCGGTGATGACAGACCCCGCCTATACGCCCGCCTACACTGCCGTAGCGCTCGAAGCCGACGTCGCGCCCGATACCCTCAAGGCCGTCGAAGTCGGCGGGCGATCGATCCTGATCGTCCATCACGGCGGGCGGCTGTTCGCGGTCGCAAACCAGTGTTCGCACGCGGAGCAGGCGCTGACGTGCGGCCGCGTCCGCTGGGGCTGGATCGCATGCCCGGCGCACGGTGCGAAATTCGACCTCGAAACCGGCGAGGCGCTGAGCCTGCCCGCGACCGAGCCGATCGCGACGTTTCCTCTGCGCGTGATCGAGGGACGGATCGAGGTCGCGGTCTGAGGCGCCGCCACACGCGCATCGCCTTCCCGATATATGCGCGAGGACGGCCCCTGTCGCTTGCGGGCATCGCCGAAAATACTGCCTAGCATCGGGGACAGTCTGGGAGGCGGAATTGACCGACGCGCTTGAGATACTGCGGCATGACGTCCGCGCGTGGCTCGCAGCCGAGGCGCCCAAGGACTGGCGCGCGACCTGCACGACGCACGAAGGCTTCCTCGCGACGCAACGCGACTGGTTCGCGAAGCTGGCGGCGGGCGGCTATGCGGTGCCGCACTGGTCGGCGGAATGGCCCGGCGGTGGGCGCAGTCTCGCCGAGCAGAAGGTAATCTACGAGGAGCTTGCGCGCGCCGACACGCCGCGGCTGCTGCTGTCGTTCATGTCGACCTATCACGCCGCCAGCACGCTGTTCGAATGGGGCAGCGCCGAGCAGCAGGCGCGCTACATCCAGCGCATCCTGGAGGGCGAAATCTGGTGTCAGGGCTTTTCCGAGCCCAATGCCGGCTCCGACCTCGCCGGCGTGAGGACGCGCGCGGAACGGGTCACGCGCGACGGGCGCGACGTCTATGTCGTCAACGGCCAGAAGCTGTGGTCGACGATGGGGCAGTTCGCCGATCAGTGCCTGCTGCTCGTCCGCACATCGAGCGAAGGCGCCAAGCAGGCGGGGCTTACCTATCTGCTGCTCGATCTGAAAACCAAGGGCGTCACCGCGCGGCCGATCCACCAGATCCACGGCGACGAGGAGTTCGCCGAACTGTTCCTCGACGAGGTCGAGGTGCCGGTTGCTGATCGGCTCGGCGAGGAGGGGCAGGGCTGGGCGGTCGCGCAGTCGACGCTGTCGTCCGAGCGCGGGTTGACCCTGCTTGAACTGAGCGCAAGGATGCGCGGCGCGCTGTGGCGGATCGCCGACCTGATCCGCGGGGGCGGGCGCGAGGGCGATGCCGGGATCGTCCGCGACTTCGGGCGGCTGGCGACGAAGATCGACGCGACCTGTGCGCTCGCGGACCAATTCCTCGCCAACCGGATCGCCGGCGAGGAACGCGTCGGCGACGCCTCGCTGGTCAAGCTATCCTATTCGCGGACGCTGCGTGACTTCACGTCGCTCGGGCTGCGGATCGGCGGGCTTCAGGCGCAATATCACGAACCGATCGTGTTCGGGGGCGGCATGGAGACGGGCAACTGGATGGCTGATTTCATGAACAGCTATGCCTGGACGATCGCCGGCGGCAGCGACGAGGTGCAGCGCAACATCATCGCCGAGCGTCTGCTCGGTATGCCCCGCGAACCGAAAAGCTGGACGCTGGAGACGGTACGATGAGCATGACCCGTGCCGAGCTGCAGGATGCCGCGCGCCAGGCGTTCGGAGATAGCGGCCTTGCGCCCGATGCCGGCAAGAGCTGGGGCTTGGTCGCCGAGATGGGCTGGCTGACGATGACCGTGCCCGAGGAGCGGGGCGGCCTGGGTCTCGGCGGCGAGGCGGCGGGCGTGATCCACACCGAGCTCGGCCGCGCACTGGTGCCCGGGCCGATGATCGCGCAGATGCTGGTGATCGAGGCGCTGTGTGCTGCCGACAAATTTCCCGAGCGCGACGACCTGCTCGCGCGGGCGATGGGCGGCGAGGTGATGACCGCGTCGCTGTCGCTCGGCGATAGGCTAGACTGCGTCCCCGATGCGGACAAGGCGAGCCACGTGCTCGTCGTCGAACCCGAGCGCGTCGCGCTGGTCGCGCTAGGGAGTGCGACGATCACCGCGCGCGATAGCTGGGACAAGACGCGCCGGCTGTTCGATGTTGCTCCGCGCGGCCCCGGTTTCACGCTCGCGACGGGCGATGCTGCAACCGCGCTCGCGCGGCGTCTCGAAGCGCAGTTGCTGGTCGCGATCGCAGGCGACTCGCTTGGCGGTGCGGCTGCGATCCTCGAACTGACGATCGAGTATCTCAAGATCCGACATCAGTTCGGACGACCGCTGGCGCTGTTCCAGGCGCTCAAGCACCGCGTCGCGGACATGAGGACATGGTTGTCTGCGGCCGAGGCGCTGTTCTGGGCCCGCACCACCGATCCCGCCGCGACATTGATCGGCATCGGCGCGCTGAAGGCGCATGCCTGCGATGTCTACCGCGCGATTGCGGAGGACGCGATCCAGCTGCACGGCGGCATCGGCCTCACCATGGAATATCACTGCCACTTGTTCCTCAAGCGTGCGACGCTAAATGCGGTGCTGGGTGGCGATGCGGATCATTGGGAGGCATGCGCCGGGCGCGCTGCGATGGCGTTGACGGGCTGAGCCGTCACCGACGGGCAGCCGCATGTCACGGGACATGCCGCTGCCCGTCCGCGATTTAGCCTTGCCCGGCAACCTCGGTCACGGCAGCGACGATCTCATCCACCGACACCAGGAACGCATCCTCCAGCACCTTGGCGAACGGTACCGGCGAATAGGGCGCACCGAGACGCCGCACCGGCGCCTTCAACTGGCCGAACAGTTCTTCGTTCACCGTCGCGGCGATCTCCGCGCCCGGTCCGAAACTGCGCACTGCTTCATGCACCACCACGCAGCGCCCGGTCTTGGCGACCGATGCCAGCACCGTCTCGCGGTCCCACGGCGATACCGTGCGCAGATCGACCAGTTCGACCGAAATGCCCGCCTCGGCGAGGATCGGCAGCGCCTGGAGGCTGCGCACCACCATCGACGACCATGACACGATCGTGACGTCGGTCCCCTCCTGAACGACGCGTGCGACGCCGAGCGGGATCGGCCCCTGGTCTACGGGCACGTCACCCGGAATGAACAAGGTCCCCGCGGATTCGATGATAATACACGGATCCGGATCCTGGATGCACGACAGCAGCAGGCCCTTGTACTCGGCCGGGTTGGACGGCGCGACGACCTTGATCCCGGCGGCATGCGCGAACCATCCCTCGAGATGGTCGGCGTGTTGCCCCGCGGTCTGCCAGCCGGCGCCGGTCAGCGTGCGGATCGTGATCGGCACCGTGCTCTGACCGCCCGACATGAAGCGCAGCTTGGCGGCGTGGTTGAAGATCATGTCCATGCAGACGGTGGTGAAGTTCATCAGCATGATCTCGGCAACCGGCTTGTAACCTGCCAGCGCCGCGCCGATCGCGGCGCCCATGATCGCCTGTTCGCTGATCGGCGTCGATTTGACGCGCATGTCGCCGAACTTGGTCGACAGGCCGATCGTCGCGCCGGTCACGCCGCCGCCTTCGCGATCAGCGATGTCCTCGCCGAACACGAGCACCTTGGGATCGGCCTCCATCGCCTCGTGCAGCGCGGCGTTGATCGCCTGGAAGGCGTGCATCTTCACGGTCTCTCTCATGCCGCGATCTCCTTCTCGAACACATCGCGGCGCAGTTCGTCCACGCTCGGATATTCACTGGCCAGACCGAACGCCATCGCGTCGTCGACCTCGGCCTGGATGTCGGTGCCAAGCTTGGTCAGCTGCTCGTCGGTCGCATGCCCCTCGGCGAGCAGGCGTGCGCGGAACTTAGGCAGCGGATCGTCGGCGATCGCGGCGGCCTTCTCCTCCTTGGTCATGTACTTGTCGTCGTCGCCGAGCACATGCCCCAGGAACCGGAACGTCTTGCACTCCAGCAACGTCGGACCCTCACCGTCGCGGGCGCGGGTGATCGCCTCGTACGCGGCGGCGTACATCGCCCAGGGATCGTTACCGTCGACGGTATAGCCGGGCATCCCGTAGCCGATCGCGCGCTTCGAGATGAAGTCGACCGAGGTGCCGTTCTCGTAGCGCGTATGCTCGGCGAACCCGTTGTTCTGGCACACGAACACCACCGGCAGTTTCCAGAGCGACGCGAGGTTGAGGGATTCATGGAACGCGCCGATGTTCGACGCACCGTCGCCGAAATAGGCGATGCTTACGCGCTTGCTGCCATCGAGCTGCGCGGCCCAGGCTAGCCCGTTGGCGATCGGCATCGATGACCCGACGATCCCGGTCGTCACCATCACGCCGGTCTCGGGATGCGTCAGGTGCATCGGCCCGCCCTTGCCCTTGCAGGTGCCGTCGACCCGGCCCGCGATCTCGGCCCAGAGCGGCCGCAGCGGCATGCCCTTGGCGACCATGTCGTGGATGCCGCGATAGATCGTGCAGATCGTGTCGTCATTGGTCAGCAGCGTCGAGATCGCCGATGGGATCACCTCCTGCCCGCGCGCGGAGTAATAGGGCATGACCAGTTTGCCGCGCCGGATCGCCGTGCGGATGGTGTCATCGTTGCGCTCGATCCGGATCATCCGCCGATAGATATCGACGAGCGTCTCGGTGCTCGGGACCGGACTGTTGCTGTGCTCTGCCATGGGGTTCCCGCGTCGGTAGTGGATGGCCGAACTCTTCGGGCGGGGGCTGTACGGGGTCAACACGCCCCCGCGATATGTGCCGGGCGGCGGTTGGATCGGCTTCACCGAAGCGCTGGAATCGGCCTAGCTCGCAACCTGAAACGAGGATGAAGCGCCGATGTCCGACACCGATACGAGCGTCCTGTTCGAACCGTTCACCTGCAAGTCGATGACGCTTCGGAACCGCATCGTGATGGCGCCGATGACACGATCGTTCGCGCACGGTGGCCTCCCCGCCGAACCGCATGTCGACTATTATCGGCGCCGCGCAGAAGGCGGAGTCGGGCTGATCCTGTCAGAGGGAACGGTAATCGACCGGCCTGGTGCGCGCAACGATCCGGGCGTGCCGTTCTTCCACGGCGCCGCGCTGGATCGATGGGCGAAGGTAATCGACGCGGTCCACGCGGCCAGCGGCGCGATGGGGCCGCAATTGTGGCACGCGGCATCGGCAATCAGCAAGACGGCCGCCTGGGACCGCGACACCCCGGTCGAAAGCCCGTCGGGACTGCACGCGCCCGGCGAACCGCACGGCGAGGCGATGACAGAAGAGGACATCGCCGACAGCGTCGCCGGGTTCGCGCGCGCCGCGGCGGATGCGAAACGGCTCGGATTCGAGACGATCGAGGTCCACGGCGCGCATGGCTACCTGGTCGACCAGTTCTTCTGGGACGGCACCAACGCGCGGACCGATCGCTACGGCGGTGCGACGTTGCGTGAGCGCGCGCGCTACGCCGGCGAGGTGATCGCCGCGATCCGCATCGCGGTCGGCCCGGACTATCCGATCATCCTGCGCGTGAGCCAGTGGAAGCAGCAGGACCTTAAGGCGCGGCTAGCCCACACGCCCGCGGCGATGGCCGACTGGCTCGTGCCTTTGGTCGAGGCTGGGGTCGATATCCTGCATTGTTCGCAGCGGCGGTTCTGGGAACCCGAGTTTCCCGAAATCGATGGCGAGGGGGGGCTGAACTTCGCCGGTTGGGCGAAGACACTGACCGGCGCGGCGACGATGAGCGTCGGCTCGGTCGGCCTGTCGGGCGATTTCATCAGCGTCTTCCGGAACCAGGTCTCGGCACCGACTGATCTCGATGCACTGGTGCGGCGGATGGAGCGGGGGGAGTTCGACCTGATCGCGGTCGGCCGCGCGTTGATCACCGATCCGGCATGGGCGAACAAGGTGCGGGCGGGCGACATTTCCGCAATGCTGCCGTTCGATGCCGCCGCCTTAGGGGCGTTCGTCTAGCGCAGGTCGACATCCACCTCCGATAGGGCATCGGTAGACCAGAAATCGCTGCGTCACCTGGTATAGTTCGGTGGTATTCCATCGGACATCCAGGCGCCTTCCGACATTGCCATCGCAGCTCTGTTCTCCCGCGAAGGCGGGAGCCCAGTCTGGGTCCCCGCCTTCGCGGGGAAACACGGTTCACATGTCGATGGGGATAATTGTCGAACAGGCCCGGCATGGCGATTCCGTACCAAGACGGGCTCTCGCCGGACGCCGATCATCCCGATCGAGTGACGCGCCACGCAGGAAGATTCGCGGCTTTCAGAACCCCAGTTCGAGGATCTTGCCGTCGAAATTGCCGCCGAGCAGATGCGTCGCGCTGGCCAGCTTGTCGGAGGGGACACCCTTCAGATGGCCGTCGATGATGCGATTATAGTTGCTGATGAGCCCCTCGATGTCCTTCGACAGCCGCATGAAATCGAAGCCGGTGGTGTGCAGGCCCTTCTGCTGGATCGGAATGTTGGCGTAATCCTGGCGCGGGATCGGCGGGAAATCCTGGCTGTTGTACGGCAGGATGGTTGGTTCCATCACCGTCTCGTGCTCGACGCCTTCGGCAACATGTGTCAGCGACCAGAGTTCGAAGGTGCAGCTTTCCGGCCCGAGCGGACGAATGCGGTAGGCCGACATGCTGGAGAACAACGGCAGCAGGAAATAGTTCGGAAAGATGAATTCGACCGCGTTAATCGGGTCCGATACCGCAACCGCGTTGAGATCGGGCACGTCCTCGCCCGCGGCGCGCAGCTGTTCGGTGATCTGGTGGTTCAGCATGCCGTACCACATCATCACCGCCTGCTGCGGATCCTCCGGCAGTTCGACGTCAGCGAGCTGGCGCGCGATTGCGACTTCCTTCTCGTGGACCATCCCTGACATGCCTTCGCTCAGCAGCCCGAGATGCTTGATTTGCGCCTTGATGTTGTCGCGCACGCTCATGTTCGGGTTGATCGGTATGCCGATGCCGCCGGTATCCATGCCGTACATCGCGTTGTAGAGCATCGGCGCGGCCTGTTGCAGCTGCGGATGCGTCTTCATCACGTGATAGCCCTCCATGAAGGCCTCCATCGCGACTTTCCAATTCGCTGGCAGGACCGTCTGGTACCACCATTCCGCGCGCAGCTTGGCGCCGCCATGTGCCTCGATCCGATCCGTGACGGGGCCGATCGTGTCGCGGAAGGACGGTGCGTCGTCATCGAAATTGATGAACGCGCAGCCGCCCCAGGTCTCGACCCGGCAGGCGCGCAGGGCCAAGTCCGCAGAGTCGAGTTGCTCCTCGCTGAACATGTGGCGTCCATAGACGAAGGTGTTCTTGCCCTCGATGTTCCAGCGCCAGCCGTGGAAGGGGCAAATAAAGCCCGGCGTCTTGCAATTGCCGTGTTCGCCCTCGCCGACGAACGGCACGCCGCGGTGGCGACAGGCGTTGTGGAACGCCTTCACGCCGTCCTTGGTCTGGACGACGATGACCGACTTGCCGAGGTTGGTGTATTCGACATAGTCGCCGACATTGGCGATCTGTTCGAGGCGACATGCCATCTGCCAGACGTGCGGCCACAGGCGCTCGGTCTCGAGGCGGTAGAATTCTTCATCATAGTAACGCTGCGTCGGGATCCGTTCGGGATTTTCTACCGAGAATGGAACGGGTCGTTCCATGTCCATCACGCCCATCGCAAACCTCACCATCTTGTTATTCGGTCAAATGGTAAACCTGCGGCCGACCCGTACAAGCGCGAACCCCCGCCGCCCGCGCGATATCGCCGCACCGATACACGCGGGTCCGCGCTGGAGATCGTGCGGTCCGGATACTAGCCTTGGGTCGACCATGCGCGAGGAGCATCCGATGACAGACACACCCGAGATGGCGGAAATCATCGCGCATCACCGTATCAAGACCTGCATCGTGGCCTTGGCGCGGGGCGAGGACCGGCGCGATGCGGGGATCATCTCGGGATGTTTCTGGCCCGATGCGAGCGTCAATTTCGGGATCTTCACCGGCTCGTTCGACGAGTATCTGGCGTGGGTCGTGCCCGGTGCCGACAGCATCCCGGTGACGCTGCATACGCTGGGACAGAGCCTGATCCAGGTACAGGGTGAGACGGCGGTCGTCGAGACTCACGTCACCGCCTATCACCGGATCGATTTCGGCGAGGCCGAGCACGACGTGATCCTGGTGGGCCGCTACCTCGACCAGATGGCGCGGCGGGGGGGCGTGTGGCGGATCGCCAAGCGGACGATGCTGTACGACTGGACGCGCGATCTGGGGGTGTCGGTCGACTGGTCGCAGGGGCTGATGGGAATGCCGTTCCTGCGCGGCAATCCGGTCGGGCGTGCGAACGGCGATCCTAGCGAAGTGTTCTTCGGCTGAGTTCGACCCGCACTACCATGTTCTCCCGCGAAGGCGGAAGCCCAGACTGGGTCCCCGCCTTCGCGGGGAAACAATCTTTGTTTGTTACGATGGGACGAACGGTTCGCGCAGGTTCGTCAGCGGCCGGCGATACGAGAGGTCGCTCGTATCGCGCGCGACAATGCCGTTGAGATCGATGCCCGGGATATCCCCGAACGGGATTGGCAGCGTCGGCAGCAAACCCGAATATTCGATCACCGTACTCCGGCTCGCGACCCGCCAAGCGCCGTCGCGACGCTCGAACCGGTCGATATAGCGGCCACCCGCGATCCAGTTGCTGTCGTCGCGGTTGCGCGCGGCGAACAAATAATAGGTCTCGGTATGCGCGGTATCGCCGTCGAGGTCGCAGCTATGGTTGAGCAACACGTGCTGCGTCGCGGATTGCCCGTGATCGTGAAGGTCGCGCGCCCAGTCGTACAGCGCGGCGGGCTGGCCGACGAACGGCCCCGCGGCGATCTCCGCATCGACGTGGAAGGCGGAGAGGAACGCGTCGCGGTCGAACCGGTCCATGCCGCGCGCGAACCGGGTCAAGGCGTCGAGGATATCCTGTCGGTCGAGAAGCTCGCCGAGGCGCACCAAAGGGTCGGTCATCGTGGTTGCTCCGCTATGGGTTTCCAGATCGGCGATCCACGCTGTTCGCGCAGCGACGGGATGATCTTCCCATCGATATCCGTCACGCCGTATTCCTGTGCCAGTTCGGCGGTGATGAAGGTCCCGCCCGAATGCCGCGTGACCGCGTCGTCGGTCGCGAGCGCGACGATCACGCGCCCCGGAAATTCGGGCGAGCAACCGACCAGTGGATTGGTGACGATGCTCGCCTTCATCGCCGGGTTGTTCTCGATGTTGCGATTGGCGCGCTCGGTGAAGGTCAGTCCCTGCCACAGCGAGATCGACGTCACGTCGTGTGGCTGCAGATCAATCGCCATGTCGCGTGCCATCCGGTCGACCGCGGCCTTGCAGGTGCCGAACACGACGCCATAGGTGTAAGTGACGCCGACATAGCCCGAGATCGCGACGATCAGCCCCGATTTCTGCGGCGCCATTATCCTGGCCGCATGCCACGCCGCGACGAAGTTCGACTTCACGCCGACATCGACCATCTGCCAGTTGGACAGCGGCTTTTCCCAGAACGTCCCCGGCTCGGTCAGGTCCTCGGGCAGCGCGAAGGCGTTGTTGACGAGGATGTCCAGCCGGCCCTGCTCGCGTGCGACCTGTTCGAACAGCGCCGCGACCTGATCGTCGTCGGCGTGGTCGACCTGAACCGCGATTCCCCTGCCGCCGCGCGCGTCGCACTCCGCCGCGGTCTGGCCGACGGTGCCGGGCAGCGCGTGATCGCCCGCCGCGACCGACCGGCCGGTAACGTAGACCGTCGCGCCCTCCTCGGCCAGCGCAAGCGCGATGCCCTTACCGATGCCGCGGCTGGCACCCGTCACGACGGCAACCTTGCCGGTCAGTTTACCCATGTCGCTGCTCTCCCGTCTGTAGTTCGGCCAATATCGCATCGGTGTCCGCACCCAGCGTGGGCGCCGGCCCCGCAACCTTGCCCGGTGTCCTCGAAAAGCTTGCCGGAACGCCCGGAAAGGTGATTGGCCCGTTCGGCGAGTCGATCGTCTCGAAAAAGCCGACCGCTTTCAGGTGCGCGTTGTCGAACAGGTCGTCCGGCGTCCCGATCGGCGTTGCCGGCACGCCGATCGTCCGCAACAGGTCGAGCCATTCCTGCGTCGTCCGCTCGAGGAACGTCTCGCCGAGCAGGCCGTACATCCGGTCAATCTGTTTGGCCCGCTGGCCGAGCGTTGCCATGTCTGGGCCCGCCCAAGCCGGCTTCACCGCGCCGACGAAGGCGTTCCAGTGGCGATCGTTATAGACCAGCGCGGAGATATAGCCGTTGCGCGTCTTGTACGGCCGGCGTCCCGGCGCGACGACGCGCGGGTATACCGCCGGACCCAGCTTGGGGCTGAACATCGCGCCGTTGGCATGCTCGACCAGCATGAACGAGGACATCGTCTCGAACATTCCGACCTCGACCTCCTGGCCCTCGCCGGTGCGTTCGCGGTGGAACAGCGCCATCGTCGTCGCATACAGCGCGGTCAGCCCGGCGACCTTGTCGGCGACGATCGTCCCGACATAGCTCGCCTCGCCGGTCAGCATCTGCTGCACGGCCGCCAGCCCGCATTCGCCCTGGATCGTGTCGTCGTAGGCGGGCTGGTCGCGCTCCGGCCCGTCGCGGCCATAGCCATAGCAATTGGTGTAGACGATGTTCGGATTGATCGCCGCGACCGCCGCATAGTCGAAGCCGAGCTTGGCGATCGCCTTGGCGCGCATCGAATGGATGAACACGTCCGCGCGCGCGATCAGTTTGCGGAGTGCCGCCTTGCCCTCTTCGCTGCGGAGGTCGAGGACGATACTGCGCTTGCCGCGGTTGACGTTGACGAACACGCCCGCGAGCCCGTGCTCCGGCCCGACCGAGATGTAGCGCGCATCGTCGCCCGCGGGCGGTTCGACCTTGATGACGTGAGCACCCATGTCGGCCATGATCTGCGTGGCGTAGGGGCCGAAGACGATGCTCGTCAGGTCGACGACCTTGATGCCGGACAGGGGGCCGTGGCCTGCCTTACTTTCCATGAACCGCTCCCATTGATCGGGTTCCGCTACTTTTATGATCCTCCCCCGCGAGGGGGAGGTGGCGCCGACGGCGACGGAGGGGGGGATACGAAACGGACGTGGCGACTGCCTCCCCCTCCGTCAGGCTATGCCTGCCACCTCCCCCTTGCGGGGGAGGATTGCAGGACTGAACATCGATCGGAACTAGAGCACCGCAGATGCCGAATCCATTCGCCGGAGCGATATGTCGCGGGATGGTCCGGGGCTCGCGTTGTCGCACCGGGAGGTGACTGCTAGCCGCCGGGCTTACATATCTCGCCAGACAAGGTCGATCGCCCGTGGATTTTGCCTTTACCCAGGACCAGCAGAACATCCGCGACGCGGTGCTGAAGCAATGCGCGCTGTTCTCGGACGATTACTGGCTCGAACGCGACCATGAGGGCGTCTATCCGCACGACTTCCACAAATCGATGGCGGAAGCGGGCTGGCTCGGCGTGGCGATGCCCGAGGCGTATGGTGGCGCCGGGCTCGGCATAACCGAGGCGGCGATCATGATGCAGGCGGTCGCCGAGGCCGGCGGCGGAATGACCGCGGCTTCGACGATCCACGGCCCGGTGTTCAGCCTCGAGCCGATCGACATGTTCGGCACCGAGGAGCAGAAGCAGCGGATGATCCCGCCCATCCTGTCGGGCGCGGAGAAGATGTGCTTTGCCGTGACGGAGCCCAATACTGGGCTCGACACAACCAAGCTGAAGACGCGCGCCGAACAGGTCGACGGCGGCTACCGCGTCAACGGCGAGAAGATCTGGATCACCAACGCGCACATCGCCGACAAGATGATGCTGCTAGCGCGCACCACGCCGATCGACGAGGTCGAGAACAAGACGCACGGGCTCACGCTGTTCTACACCACGCTCGATCGCAGCAAGATCGAGCACCGGCTGATCCCCAAGATGGGGCGCCACGCGGTCGGATCGAACATGCTGTTCATCAACGACCTCTTCATCCCTGACGAGGATCGGATCGGCGCGGAGGGGCAGGGGTTCCGGATCATCCTGAAGGGGCTGAACCCCGAGCGCATCCTGCTCGGCGCGGAGGCGATCGGGATCGGCCGCAATGCGATCCAGCGCGCCGCGCGTTATGCTCGCGAGCGGGTCGTGTTCGATCGGCCGATCGGCATGAACCAGGGGATCCAGCATCCGCTCGCCAAATGCTGGGCGCAGCTGGAGGCGGCGAACCTGATGGTGATGCAGGCCGCGACCAAGTTCGACAAGGGCGAGGACTGCGGGGTCGAGGCAAATGCCGGCAAGTATCTGGCGGCGGAGTTCGCGTTCGAGGCGTGCCACACTGCGATGCTGACGCTGGGCGGGATGGGCTATGCGCAGGAATATCATGTCGAACGGCTGCTGCGCGAGGTGCTGATCCCGCGGACTGCGCCGGTGAGCCCGCACATGATCCTGAACTTCATCGCCGAAAAGGTGCTGGAATTGCCCAAGAGCTACTGACAAGAGCGTACGCATAAGCCGTTTTCCCGAACGCGGGAGACCGGGAACGAGGGGATACGAATGTCCGACGCACCGCCGCTCAAGATGCGCTCATGGCTGTTCGCGCCGGGTGATAGCGAGCGCAAGATGACCAAGGCGGTCGAGGGCAGCGCGGATATCGTCCTGCTCGATCTCGAAGATGCCGTCGCGACCGAAAACAAGCCGCTCGCGCGCCGGATCGTGCATGATTTCGTGAAGGACAACCCCGCGCGTGTTCGCATCTGGGTGCGCGTGAACCCGCTCGATGGACCGTATACGCTGACCGATCTCGCGGCGGTCATGCCTGCGCACCCTGGCGGGATCATGCTGCCCAAGGTTTACGGCCGGCAGGATGTCGATCGGCTCGACCATTATCTCTCCGCGTTCGAGGCGGCGAACGGGATCGATGTCGGGTCGACGCCGGTGATCGTGCTGGTGACGGAGACCGCCGAGGCGATGTTCCACACCGGCGACTATAAGGGCGCGCCGCGCGTGGTTGCCTTGACGTGGGGGGCGGAGGATCTGGCGGATTCGATCGGCGCGAGTTCGAACCGCAATCCCGATGGCAGCTACGGCTCTACCTATGAGCTCGCACGGTCGATGTGCTTGCTGGGCGCGGCGACCGCGGGCGTGACCGCGATCGAGACGATCCAGGGCGATTTCCGCGATCTCGACACGCTGAAGACGCGCGCCGAGAAAGTTCGCCGCGACGGCTATCGGGGGATGCTGGCGATCCATCCGGCGCAGGTCGACGTGATCAACGCCGCCTTCACGCCGACCGAGGACGAGATCGCCGACGCGCAGGCGATCGTCGACATCTTCGCGGCGAACCCCGGTGTCGGCGCGATCGGCTACAAGGGCGGGATGCTCGATCGGCCGTATCTGTCGCGTGCGGAACATCTGCTCAGGCAGGTCGGTCGCGCGTGACAATCGATCTCTCCCGGTATCTACGTCGCGGCGACCGCATCGTCTTCGGGCAGGCGTGCGGCGAGCCGACGACTCTCGTCGAGGCGCTGATCGCACAGGGCGCCGGCATAGGCGATCTGTCGGCGTTCATTGCGACGAGTTTCTCCGGGCTGTTCACGCCCGAGACGGCGGACGCCTTCGCGCTGTCGAGCATGGGAGCGATCGGTGAACTCAGGAGCATGACCAAGGCGGGCAAGCTCCAGGTGATTCCCGTCCATGTCAGTCAGGTCGGGCCGCTGATCGCAGCGGGCGTGATCGGCTGCGACGTCGCGATGATCCAGGTCAGCCCGGCGGACGCCGACGGCAATCACAGCTGTGGGCTGATCAGCGATTACGTCCGTGCCGCGGTCGACAAGGCGCGCGTCGTGATCGCCGAGGTCAACGACCGGGTGCCGTACAGTCCCGGCGAAACGATTCCCGCGTCGGCGATCGACGTTGTCGTGCATGTTTCGCGTGCGCCAGTGGAGGTCGCCGGCGGCAAGGTCACGGAAACCGACGAGGCGATCGCGCGTGCCTGCGCGGCCTATATCGGCGACGGCGCGGTGATCCAGACGGGCGTCGGCGCGGTGCCCGATGCGATCCTGCGGCTGCTCGGCGATCGCAAGGATCTGGGGGTGCATTCGGGGATGCTCGGCGACGGGCTGGTCGAACTAGTCGAGGCCGGAGTCATCACCAATGCGCGGAAGGAGATCGACGCGGGCGTGTCGATCAACGGCGCGCTGATCGGCACGCGGCGGCTGTACGACTGGGCGCATCGCAACGCGGCGATCCGGATGACGCCGACTGGCTACACGCACGATGCGGCGGTACTCAGACGCCTGTCGCGTCTGGTCACGATCAATTCGGCATTGGAGGTCGATTTGACGGGGCAGGTCAATGCCGAACAATCGGGCTCGGCCTATATGGGCGGCACCGGCGGCCAGGTCGATTTCGTCCGCGCCGGTGCCCGATCACCCGGGGGCCGCTCGATCATCGCGCTCTCGTCCAGCGCGAAGGGCGGCACGCTCAGCAAGATCGTGGCCACTCTGTCGGGCCCGGTGACAACTGCGCGTAGCGATGTCGACGTGATCGTCACTGAATATGGCGCCGCCGAACTGAAAGGCCAGACGCTCGCCGAACGCACTCGCCGCCTGATCGCAATCGCCCATCCCGACTTCCGAGAAGGCCTGTCGCAAGCGGCGTACGCTATCCAGCAGCGGGGATTTTAAGCGATGTTCACGCGGAGATGGTGCACTTGCGGCGCAGCCATGATGTCGCTCTATCGTCAAATATGAGGGACAGTCTGTTATGTTCGAGACGCCTTCGGCGAGCGGAACGTACTCCGCGTCTCCGCGTGAACCCATTCATTTCTCGGAGCCGATTATGACCGACGCCGTCCTGTTCGAAGCGCGCGCCGATGGCATCGCGATCATCAAGCTTAACCGGCCAGATCAACGCAATGCGCTCGGCAAGGACATCCGCGACGGGCTGTTCGCGGCGTGGGATCGGTTCGAGCGCGACCCCTCGCTTCGTGTCGCGATCCTTACCGGCTCGGGCGAGAAAGCGTTCTGCGCGGGCGGCGACCTGAAGGAGATGGTCGAGCGCGGGCTCCAGGTGCCGCCGCGCGACATGTTCCCCGTCCCCGGCGATAATATCGAGGTGTCGAAGCCGACCATCGCCGCGGTCAACGGCGTTGCGTTCGCCGGGGGCTGGATGATTGCGCAGGCGTGTGACCTGTGCGTCGCCAGCACGGCGGCTCGGTTCGCGATCACCGAGGTCAAGGTCGGCCGCAGTTCGCCCTGGGCTGCGCCGCTGATCCATATGATCCCACAGCGGATCATGATGGAGATCATTCTCACAGGAAAACCGATCACCGCGCAGCGCGCCTATGAGATCGGGCTCGTCAACCGCGTCGCCGAACCCGAGGAGCTGATGGCCAAGGCGCTCGAACTGGCCGGAGAAATCCTCGACGGCGCGCCGCTGTCGGTTAAGGCAGGGCGCGACACGGTGATGCTCGCGACCGAAATGGGACGCGCGGCGGCGTTGCAGGCGGCACGCGCGGCGTCGGAGTCGACGTATCGGAGCGAGGACGCGCAGGAGGGGCCGCGAGCGTTTGCGGAAAAACGCACGCCCGACTGGAAATCGCGGTAGCGATACGGGTTGCGCGATGACCTTGTTATAGTGCGCCTTTAAGATAGCGAGGGCGCGCGATGAACGAGATGACCAGGATCGTCGAGACCGCGGACGATCTTCTCGCGCCGGTGACCGTGCCGGTGGATGCTTATGTGTCGAAGGACTATTCGGTCGCCGAGCAGGACCGCCTGTGGCGTCGTACCTGGCTCCAGGCCGGTCGCCTCGAGGATATCGCCGAGGTCGGCAACTTCATCACCTACGATATCCGCGGCGACGGCATCATCATCGTCCGCACCAGCGAAACCGAACTCCGCGCCTATCACAATGTTTGCCCGCATCGTGGTCGCCGCCTTGTCGACGTGCCTGCAGGCCAGCATAACGCGCGCGGCAAGGCGGCGAACTTCATCTGCGGCTATCACGCATGGACCTTCAATCTCCAGGGGCGCTGCACCTATATCCAGCATCAGGACGACTGGCAGGGCGCGCTGACCGAGGAACGGACCAGCCTCGGCAAGGTGCAGGTCGACACCTGGGGTGGCTGGATCTGGATCAACTTCGATTCGACCGCGGCGCCGCTCGCCGAGTTCCTCGATCCGGTGCCGGCAATGCTCGATCCGTACGGGTTGCAGAACATGCGCCCGCGGTGGCGCAAGTGGATCGTGTTCGACTGCAACTGGAAGGTCGCGATGGAGGCCTTCGCCGAGACCTACCACGTGTTCAGCACGCACCCCGAATTCAACGATTTCGGCCAGTTCCGCGGCTGGGCGCACAACCACGGGCTGCATACCAACATCGGTTATGAAGCCCCCAAGGGCATGGAGGAGGATTCGGGCAAGCTCCGCGTCGGCACCGGCGATGCGCGCGTGACGACCGCCGAACTGCAGAACTTCACCTGGGCCAACGCCAATACGAATACCACGCGGACGCTGGTCGAGGCGGCCAACCGCCTGATCGATGAACTTCCCGAGGATACCCCTGCGATGGACGTCTCGCGTCACTGGATCCAGTCGGCACGTGCCACGGATGCGGCGCGCGGCGTCATTTGGCCCACCGTGGAACCGTCGCATACGGCGAAGGCAGGAACCGCCTGGCAGGTATTCCCGAACTTCCAGATCGGTCAGGCGGTCAACAACATGCTCTGCTACAGCGCCAAGCCGTTTGGCGACGACCCCGACAAGTGCATCTTCGAAGCGGCGGTGTACGAACTGTACCCGGAGGGCGAGGCGCCCGAGACGAATTGGGAATATACCGCAGCGGAGGATTGGCCGCCCGTGCTCCAGCAGGATTTCGCCAACATGGCGGCGGTCCAGCAGGGCATGAAGAATATCGGTTTCCGGGGAACGCAGCCTAATCCGTACATGGAGCGGTCGGTGGCGAGCCTGCATTACAATCTGGCGAAGTTCATGGGGGTCGGCGCGCCGCGATCGACGTCGTGAGCGGGGGCCGGGAGACCCTTTCGGCACCTACCATCAGCGCGTCGGCGGAGTGGCGCGCGCATCCGATGCTGCCGATCGCCGCTGCGCTCGGCTATGCAACCAGCGTCATCCATATCTACGGGCTCGGGCCGTACATCGCACCGATCGCCGAGACGTTCGGCTGGTCGCGCACGCAGGTGACGGTCGGGCTGACGTTGTCGACGCTGGTGCAGGCTGTGTTCGCGCTGCCGATCGGACTCCTGGTCGATCGCTATGGTCCGCGGCGGTTCGGGCTCATCGGTATGCTGCTTACCTGCGGTGCGTTCGCGTTGCTCGGTACGGCCAGTGGCACGGCATCGAACTGGTATGGCCTGTGGAGCATCATCGCGCTCGCGACGTTGCCGGTCCAGGCGACGGTCTGGACCAGCGCGGTGGCAACGCGGTTCGAGGCGTCGCGTGGACTGGCGTTCGCGATCACGCTGTGCGGCGCGTCGGTTGCCGTCGCAGTCTTCCCGTTGCTCGGGACCTGGCTGATCGCGCGATATGGCTGGCAAACCGCGGTCGCGATCCAAAGCGGGGTCTGGGCGGCAATCGCGTTCCCGGTGATATTCCTGTTCTTCCGCGGCGCGCACGATGCGTCGCGCGGCGTAGCGGCTACCAGGAAAGCCGACCGCCGAGTGCTTGACGGAGTCACGCTGGGGGAGGGCCTGCGATCCAGCATCTACCTCCGGTTGCTGATCGCCAGCCTGTTGTTCACCTTCACGATCATTGCGCTGGTGGTGCATTTCGTGCCGATCCTCACCGATCGCGGCGCGACCCCGCTCGGGGCGGCGGGAATCGTCTCGCTGGTCGGGCTATTCTCGATCGTCGGACGACTGGCGACGGGCCTGCTGCTCGATCGCTTCCGCGCATCCTATGTCGGTGCGGTCGTGTTCATGCTGCCGGTGATCGGATGCCTGTTGCTGCTCACGGTCGGCAGCACGGTGGCAGGCCAGATGGTCGCCGCGGCGTTCGTCGGGCTGACCCTGGGCGCAGAGGTGGACGTCATCGTCTATCTGACGACGCGGCATTTCGGGTTGAAGAGCTTCGGCGGACTTTATGGAGGGTTGCTGACTGCGTTATCGATCGGCACCGCCACCGGACCGCTCGGGGCGGCGGCGGTCTTCGACCGGTACGGTAGCTATGCGCCGTTCCTCTGGCTGACGATCGCATTCATGATCGCGAGCAGCGTCGCATTGTTGAGCCTGCCTGCGCCAAAGAGCGCTGCATAATCGGGCGTAACGGGGCGTAACACCCCCTGTGCTAAGGTTGGGGCCCGCAAGGAAAGACCTAAACAATCGCCAGAATGCGTCGGTGGCATCCGTCCTCGACTGGACTTCCGCGTCCGCCGGGGGCGGCGCCTCGGATGATTTCTTTAAAGCCGGACGATATTCGTCCGCCAAGCTTTGCCCGACAACACGCGAAAAATGCTTCGCTCCGGCAAGGAGGCGACATCAGGTTACCGCTGTTTCGTTTAGTCGCCCTCGGTCACCTTACAGCACTTGCCAGCGGGCGAAGGCCGAGAGACCGACCTACAGTCGTGCGAAGCATGACGTAATGCAATTGGCACCGGCGGGTCGGGAGGAGTTCATCGAACCGAACCCGCAACCCGGCCTAATCAGTTTCACTCGGTCTTCGACGCACACGTTCAGCGTGCGCCAAACATCACAGCCCTATCACTCCGCGCGCGCTCGTCAGAATTTCGGTTGATCCGTTGCTTCAGACACCGAGCGTGGGATCCACCGCGTCGGGCGAACGATCAGGCCACGCCTGCTTGATGGTTGCGACGATGGCGTCTTCGGCCTCGGCGCGATTGTGGTAGATCGGTTGAGAATTGGCGATCATCGCGCCATCGGGGCCAAACGCTTCGGCCATGACCATGCCGCTTTTTGCGTCGTCGACCAGTTCAATGCGAAACCGCCCCATCATGCGTCTCCCTCTTATCGTGTAGAACGAAAACGGCCCCCGCCGCCCGTGTATCCACGGAAAGGGCGGAGGCCGCGCACATCATGCTGGCGATATTGTTCGAGCGGTTATTATTCGAACGGCTCTTCGCCCTGCAACTTGGTGCGATGCATCATCCGGCCGCAGGTCGCGTCATAGGGCTCGGCGCGGTGCATCGTGCCGGTGTTGTCCCAGATCACGAGATCGCCCGCGGTCCACTCGTGGCTGTGCGTGAACTCTTCGCCGGTCGCCCATTCGCGCAGGCCGTGCAGCGTGCGCTGGCTCTCCTTGGGCGACATACCGACGACGTTGATCGCGGTATTGCCGAGGACAAGCGACTTGCGGCCCGACTGGTGCGTCCACACCAATGGCAGTTCCTGCTCGCCGATGCCCTGCATGATATCGAGCATCTTCATGCTCGGCTCTGGGCTGTAATAGAATAACGACGCCCAGGCACCGTGGTTGACGCGAAGGTCGGCGATCTCCGCCTTACGCTCCTCGGGCAGCGCCTCATAGGCGGCATAGGTATTCGCGAAGCCGGTGTTGCCGGTACCCTTTGGCGAAGGTTTCTTGCACGACAGCAACGAGGCGAGGATCGGCACCTTGTTCATCGTACCGTCGATATGCCAGTAGAGCGAGCCGCGCAGGAACGCCGCGCTCTGCGGGTTTTCCTTCTCGTCGAGCGTGATCTTGTGGATCACTTCCTCTTCGCCGTCGCGGACTTCGGACGCGAACGTCCCCATCGTCTTGGTGAAGGCGATCTGCTCCTGATCGGTGAAATTGATCTGCGGGAAGATGAGGATGCCGCGCTCCTGCAGCAATTCCTTCAGCTCCGGCCCGAGCTGGCCGTCCAGCAGTTCTTCCTTGGTGTTCAGGATGCGCGTGCCGATCGACGGCTTGATCTCTTCGCTGACGATGCTCAACGGACGGTCCAGTGCAGCAGTGGCCATGTCGGTTCCTCTCCAAATGTTGCTGAACACGTGTTCAGCACTTTTAATCGATCGCGTCAAGCCTTGCGGGCAGGAGTCGGTCGAGCCAGGCTTCGACAAAGGCGCGCGCGTCGGCGTGGCCGGACGTGATGCCCAGTTCGCTTTCCATCGCCAGCGCACGGCCGATGCCTGCGAGCACGAAGCTGAAGCCCATCGGCGTCGCGCCGTCGGTTCCGAGTCGTTCGCCGAGCAGCCGTTCGATCATCGCGGCCTGGCGCCGACGCATCGCGTCGCTGTGCGCCACGATCTCCGCGCCGATCGCCTTGCGGTGATTGGCGAGCGCGACGAATTCGAGCGCGAGCGCATTGCGGCTGGTATCCGCGAAAAATTGCCAAAGCGCTCGGAGCGGGTCGTCGCCGGTTAGCGCACGCTCGATCATCGCGTCGCTCTGCGCAGCACCGCGCTTGAACACCGCGAGGAAAACATCGTCCGTCGTCGGGAAATAATAATGAACCAGCGAGGGTTTCAGTCCCGCCTGCGTGGCGATCCGCCGGCTGCTGGCGGCGGCATAGCCCTCGTCGCGGATTACCTGTTCGGCGGCGTCGAGAATCAGGGCGTAGGTTTCGGAGGTATCGGGGCCGATCCGGCGTTTCGTGGTCATCGCCCGACCATAAGGGTCGAGCGGAGGCGTGCAAACCGGATCGGCGCGGACCGGGTCGAGCTGCGGCGCCCGCGCAAGCCCGATCTGTGGCATGACGGTCAGTGCGAGCCCATGTAGCGGCCGCCATTGGTGCTGATCGTCTGGCCAGTGATGTAGCTCGCCTCTTCCGATGCGAGATAGGCGCAGGCCGCCGCGATATCCTCGGGCTGTCCGATCCGTTTCATCGGCAACGTCTTGGCGAACGCATCGGCGTCGATCGGCGCGGCGCGGAGCATCGGCGTATCGATAAAGCCGGGCGGCACCATGTTGACGGTGATCCCGCTCGCGGCGAATTCGAGCGCGAGCGCCTTGGTCATGCCCATCAGGCCGCCCTTCGACGCGACGTAATGGCCCTGCGCGGGCGATCCGGTCTGCACCGACGAGGAGGTGATGTTGATGATCCGCCCCCAGCCGCCGGCCAGCATGTCGGGCACGACTTCCTTCATCAGCAGATAGGGGCCGCGCAGGTTGATGCGGATGACCTTGTCGAACAGGTCGTCATCGATGTCGAGGAACGGCGTGAACGGCGCGATCCCGGCGTTGTTGACCAGGATCGCGATCGGCCCGAGTTCGGCGCGGGTGCGGTCGGCGGCGGCCTTGATCGCCGCCTTGTCCGAACAATCCGCATCTATGGCGATCGCCGTACCGCCTGCGTCCTCGACCATCTTCGCGGTATCGGCGGCGCCGGCTGCATTGATGTCCCAGATGGCGACCTTGGCGGTATCCTCGGCGAGCCGGATGGCGATCGCGCGACCGATGCCCGAGCCTGCGCCCGTCACCACCGCGACCTTGCCGTTAAGGGACCTCGTCATCGCAATTCCTCTCCGCGGTCGTTCTGGACTTTGGGGGTGAAAGAGCACGCCGGCACCGACCGAGGCAAGCATTGGCCCGCCTCATCGCCCCGGCGAAATCCTGCCGATGCTACGATGGCTCGACCCAGTTCGTCCGGAGCGCGCGGTCGGACATGTACTTGGTCGTGGTCCAGCCGCCGTCGACGACGATCGTCTGGCCGTTGATGAACCCGGCACCTGGCGAGCAGAGGAACGCGATGGTGCTGGCAATGTCCGAGACTTCGCCGAGGCGCGGGAAGGGCGTCGTCTCGACGTTGACGCGCTTGAACATCTCGTCGTCGAACCGGTGGCGGACCATGTCGGTCATCGTCACGCCCGGTGCGACGCAATTGGAACGGATGCCGCGCGGTCCGTATTCGCAGGCCATATGCTCGGTAAGCGAGGTCAGGCCGCCCTTCGCGGCGGAGTATGCGCCGCCGCGTCGCCCGCCGATCACCGCATAGGTCGAGGTGACGTTCACGATGCCGCAGCCGTCGCCCATATGCCCGATCGCCTCGCGGCACAGCCGGAACGGCGCGCGCAGCATCACGTCGAGGAACCCGTCGAGCATCGCGTCGTCGGTTTCATGCAGCGGTTTGGGGCTGCCTGCACCGGCGTTGTTGATCAGGAAGTCGAGCCGGCCGAAGCGTTCGATCGCGAGGCCGACGATCCGATGCGGCGCGTCCTCGGCGGTCACGTCTACGGACAAAGTAGCGAGCCGATCGGGATCGCCGATGGTTGCCTCCAGCGTCGTCAGCTTGGCGAGGTCGCGGCCGATGCCGACGATCGCCATGCCAGCGTCGTACAGCATCTTCGCGGTGCCGAGCCCGATCCCGCTTCCTGCGCCGGTGACGATGGCTACCTGCATTGACGGTCCCTTTCGGTGATGTTTCTGGCGCTGCTGCCCAGGATGCGGGCAGCATCGGGCCATGGCTTGTCAATCCGGCGGCGGGATTCATCGCCGGGCCGGATTGTCGACGGTGCGTGCGGGCGGCGGTTTCTGGTCTTGCGGACGCATGATACCCGGCATCATGCCGATCGATACGCCGATGGATTTGGGGATCGATACGCAGACCGATGCCGAAGGGATTATCGCATGACTGAACTGAGATTCGATGACCGTGTCGTCGTCATTACCGGTGGCGGGCGCGGGCTCGGACGCGCGTACGCAGAACTGCTCGGTGCGCATGGCGCTAGGGTGGTGGTCAACGATCTCGGCGTCAGCATGGCGGGCGACGGCACGCGCGAGGATCCGGCAGGCGATGTCGTCGCGGCGATCGAGGCAGCCGGCGGGCAGGCAATCGCCAACCGCGATACGGTCGCGACCTCGGCCGGCGGCAGGGCGATCGTCGAACAGGCGCTCGACACCTATGGCCGGATCGACGTGCTGATCCACAACGCGGGCAACGTGCGCCGCGCGCCGCTTGCCGAGATGAGCGAGGAGGTCTTCCGCTCGGTGCTCGATGTCCATCTGGTCGGCGGCTTCAACGTCCTCCAGCCCGCGTTCGCGGCGATGTGCAAGGCTGGCTATGGGCGGATCGTGATGACCACCTCGATCGGTGGGCTCTATGGCAATCACGAAGTCGCCAATTACGCCGCGGCCAAGGCGGGGCTGATCGGACTGTCGCATACCGCCGCGATCGAAGGCGCGCCGCACAACGTCAAATCGAACTGCATCGCGCCCAGCGCGGTGACGCGGATGTCCGAAGGTATCGACGTCACGCAGTTCCCTCCGCTCGGGCCCGAATTCGTGGCGCCGGCGGTCGGTTGGCTCGCGCACGAGAGTTGCGGCATCTCGGGCGAGACGCTGGTCGCGCTTGGGGGGCGCATCGCCACCGCCTATCTTGCGGAAACCAAAGGCGCGTGGCAGTCGGCCTGGACGATGGCCGATGTCGGCGCGCGAGAGGCGGACATCGCGGATCGCTCGGACCCGTTCGTGTTCCCGGTGGTCCCGACCGAAGCCGAGGGGCCGCATGGCTTCCTGAAGCATCTGGGCGTGAGCTTCGAGATGGCGCGCAACGGCGGTTAGGTTTCGCGGTTTCCCTAGAGACTTGAGAATTTGAAATTGCGAGAGCACCGTTACCCCGGACTGGTTCCGGGGGCCACGGTTCCGCAAGGATAAGGCTGGAGGCTCAAACCGCTCTCCTCGCGGTGGAATGGACTCCGGAACCAGTCCGGGGTAACGGGGCGTTTGCGGGTTGGCAGGGTGCTTCGCGAACGACCGTGCCTGTCAGACGGCACACCCAGCCCGCTCGACCAACGTCGCGCGGATCTGTTGTTTCAGCACTTTGCCGGCGTCGTTGCGCGGTAGCGAATCCCACAGCGCGACCTCCTCGGGATATTTGAACCGCGCCACGCCGAAGCCTGCAAGGAACGTCGCGAGCGCCTCGACGTCGATGACCGCCAAATCTCGCGCCACGATGACCGCCACCGCACGTTCGCCGGTGCGCGCATGGGGCACGCCGACGATCGCGATCTCGGCGATCGCGGGATGCGCGGCGAGCAGGTCCTCGATTTCCTTCGGCGAGATGTTCTCGCCGTTGCGGATGATCAGGTCCTTAATTCGGCCGGTGACGACCAGATGGTCGCCGTCCACCAGCACGCCCTGGTCGCCGGTGCGGTAATAGCCGTCGTCATCGAACGCGCTCGCCTCGTCCTCGGCATGGACGTAGCCGACCAGCATCTGCGGTCCCTTCGCGCGGATCTCGCCGGTATCCGCGATCTTCAGCACGGCGATGCCGACGCGGCCATCGGTATCGGCGGCGTGGTCGATATCGTCACGGTCGATCACGCCGACGGTGGTCACCGGGACCTCCGTCGATCCATAGACGCGGCTTACCACGGCGTTCGCGAAATACCCGGCGGCGTCGCGGATCAGCGCGGCCGGCACCGATGCCCCGCCACAGATGAACAGCTTGAGATCGGGCAGGCGCGTGCCGGCCTTGCGCGCCGACGCCAACAGATGCTGAAGGAACGGCGTGGCGCCTGCCATGTGCGTGCAGCGTTCGCGCTCCATGATCTCGATCGCGGCATCGGGTTCCCAACTCTCCATCAGGATCGCGGTCGTGCCGAACAGCAACGGCGTCTCGAAGGCATAGATCGAGCCGCCGATATGGCTGATCGGGGAGGGGACGAGGAACCGGTCGCCGGGTTCGATCAACCAGTGCGCGCCGATCTGCCGGATCAGCGCGTTGATCGAGTTGTGCGTGTGCATCACGCCTTTCGGACGGCCGGTCGTCCCGCTCGTATACATGACCATCCGGACCTCGTCGGCACCCAGCGATGGCAACGCGGTATCGGGGCTGACCTCGAACAGGCCGTCATAGGCGGTGTGCGGTCCCGCTGCACCGCGCACCGCGACGATCTCCGGCGGCACCTCCAGCGCAGCGCCGACCCGCGCCAGCATCGCCACATAATCGTGCCCGCGGAACGTCGCGGGCACGAAGATCATGCGGCTGCCGATATCCGCCAGCATGAAGCGCAGGTCGTGATCACGCAACGACGGCAGGATCGGGTGCGCGACCATCCCCGCCAGCGCCGTCGCCATGTAGATCACCGCCGCTTCGTGCCAGTTGGGCAGCATGAACGAGACGACGCTGCCGGGGCCGAACCGCGACAGCATTGCGTGCGCAAGACGCGTTGCGCGATGATGGAGGTCGGCAGCGCTTAGTCGCGTGTCGCAATCGACTATCAGGATGCGGTCGGGCGCCGTTTCCGCCTCCTGGCGCAGGGCATCGCCGATCGTGTTGCTCCGCCACCAGCCATCGGCATAGGCGCGGTCGGCGCGCGCGGTATCCCAGCGGATGCGCCACCCCAGCGGCGTAACGCGCGTTTCGCCTGGTTCAGGTGCCCGCTGCGATGTGTCGGTCAAACCTTCAATCCCCCTCTGCCGGATTTATGCGGCGGCGGGGGAGCGGGGCAAGCGTCGCGGGCAATCGAGCGTCCGGGCGATCAAGCGGGATCGTCACCCGCGAACATCCGCTTCAGTGCGGGTCGGTCGATCTTGAACGACGGGTTCTTCGGCAGCGCATCGACGAACCGCCAATGGACCGGACAATGCGTCGCCGGCAGGTACTGGCGAATATACGCCTCGAGCGCGGCGATCGACGGCGCGGAACTGCCCGGTTTCACCGCGATCACTGCGCCAGGGACTTCGGTCACGCGCGGGTCCGGCACGCCGACCACCGCCGCGGTCGAGACCGAAGGATGCCGCAGCAGGACCGCCTCGATCGTCTCGGGCAGGATCTTGAAGCCGCCGCGCATGATCGCGCCGTCGGCCCTGCCGCGGTGGAACAGGAACTCGTCCGCATCGACGACCGCGATGTCCGAGGTGCGGATCCAGTCCGGTCCCATCCGCGGCGAGACGACCTCCAATATTCCTTCCACGCCCGGACCAAGAATCTCGCCGGTGTCGAAATGGCGCACCCGCAGCGCCACGCCGGGCATCGCGCGGCCTACGCTGCCGAACTTTGCGGGACCCCATTCGTCGTGAAGCTGCGGGGTCATCGCCGCTACGGGGCCACCGAACTCGGTCGCGCCATAGGACAGCAGAATCGGGATGCCATACCGCACTTCGAAACGGCGCTGCACGTCCGGGTCGAGCGGCGCTGCACCGGTGCTGAAGAATTTTAGCGAGGACAGGTCCGCGACCGGTATCTCCGCGTCAAGGATCATCGCGACCGCAGCGGGCGGCGCGCCTCCCGTGCTGGGCCGATAGCGAACGACGAAGGCGCGCCAAGCCTCCACCGAGAACCGGTCGAGCAGGACGATCCGCTTGCCGCGCAACAGCGAAGCGGCAATGCTGTAGACGCCTGAGATATTGCCGATCGGGAACGACATCAGGAAGGGCGGCTCGGCCGGATCGTCGATCAGCGACATGCCCTGGGCCAGGACGAACTGCGCGATCACCGCATGCGGGATCGCGAACGGCTTTGGCGGCCCCGTCGTTCCGCTGGTCAGGATCTCGACGCGGGGCGGCCCGTCGTCCGGTCGCGGTTCAGCCCGGTCGAAGCCGGTGACGAGCTGCGCGCTCATGCCCGACAGCGCGATGCCCGCCATGCTGCGGGAGGCCAGCACCGCGCGTACCTCGGGCGTGAAATCATCCTCCGCCATGACGACGACCGCCGACCCCGCCCGTTCGATCGCGGCGGCGATCGCGGGCGCGGACTGGAAGGCGTAGATCATCCGGACGCTGCGACCATCGACCAGCATCCCGAGGAAGGCGGCGAGCGCGGACGGACGATTACGCGGGACGAAGCTGACCGTCCGGACGCCGATCCCGAGCGCGGCGAGCAACGCCCGCATCTCGGCCGCCAACCTCTGGACCGCGCCCCAGTCATGCCAGATGCCGTCGAACTCTATTGCCGAACGGGACGGGTCGATCGTCAGCGTTTCGGCGCAGAGTTCGGTCAGCGGTCTCATCGCGACCATTTTAAGTCGCTTTACCGGACCGGCAAGCGCGGGCACATCGTAGGGGCGGTCAATCGGGCCGGGGAGGGCGAAAACCAAGGTGACGAGCGTCGATCCCTACATGATCGATCCCGCGCTCCTGGCGTCGCACTGGGCCGGCGACCGGATGCCGCTGGCGTTCGTCGAGGTCGATCAACTGGCGGACGATTTCGGCGAACTTCACCTGCCGCCGTTTCCGATAATCGGCGTTGGCGATCCGTTGCATCCACGATCACGGCACTTCGATACGATCGTCGAAGCACCAGCCACGGCCGAGCGCATCGTCGAACAGGCGACCTGTCATCCTTACGCGGCAGCGGCATCGGTGCAGCTGTTGCGGTGTACCGAAGGCATGGATGCGCGCGCTGCGTTGACGCTGGAGTCGATAACCTACGCGATGCTGCAGGGGAGCGTCGAGCATACGGACTGGATCGTCGCACAGCCACGGACCGACCCTGCGCCGCCTGGCCGGATTGTGCTGAACCGCGACGACACCTGCTTGCGGATCGTGATCGATCGGCCCGGCGCGCGCAACGCGGTCGACCGGGCACTCCGCGATGCGCTGTTCGAGGCGTTCACGATCGCCGCGCTCGACCCGGACATCGCGCGCGTCGAACTGCGCTCGGTCGGGCTGGCGTTCAGCGTGGGTGCCGATCTGGCCGAGTTCGGAACCACGCGCGATCCCGCGACCGCGCATGCGATCCGGGCCGTGACGCTGCCGGCGCATCCGTTGTCTCGCTGTGGCCCCATCGTCGACATGCACGTGCAGGGCGCCTGTATCGGCTCCGCGCTGGAGATGGCGGCGTTTGCAGGACGGATCACGGCAGCGCCTTCTGCATGGTTCCAGCTTCCCGAACTGGCGATGGGTATCCTGCCGGGGGCAGGCGGCTGCGTCTCGATCCCGCGTCGGATCGGCCGGCAGCGAACGGCGCTGATGATCCTGTCGGGCAAGCGGATCGACGCCGCGACGGCGCTACGCTGGGGGCTGGTCGATGCGATCGTGGACGCGCCGGCCGTCGATCCAGGTGGCCTGCACTCCGACTGAGGCCAGGTCGTCGCGCGCGCGCGCCCATCTCCGATCGAGCAGGCAGAGATCGGCGGGTGCGCCGATCTCGACATGCCGCCGCCGGCGCAAGTCATCGGGGGCGGCGAGATACAGGTCGAGCGCCTGTTCGGGGGTAAGCGCTTCGCCCGCACCGATCGTTGTCCCCGAGTGAGTCTGGCGCGAGACCGCGGCGGCCATCGACATCCAAGGGTCCGCGCCGCCGAACGGTGCATCGCTGCCGCCCGCCAGCGTCACACCCGCGTCGAGTAACGCCCGCAGGCGATACAGCAGCAGTTGCTCCTCAGGCGCTACGCTGTCGCGGTACGCGTCGCCGCGCTCGGCGATGAAGTGCGGCTGGCTGACGACCGCGAGACCGAGGCGCACGATCTCCGTAACGGCGGTGTCGGGCGCGATCGAGGCATGTTCGATACGGTCGCCTCGCATCGCACCCGCTTCGTCGATCGCGGCCAGCGTGAACACCAGTTCGACCTCGGTCACGCAGTGAACCGCGACCGTGCGGCCCCGGTCGTGCGCCTCCCGGATCGAATGCACGATATCGTCGAACGCCGGCAGCGCGGCTTCGTGCAGGTGCAGCTTGACCGGGCCAAGCGTCATACCGTCCGCCATGTCATCCCGGCACAGCGCACTGCGCCCGGCCAGCATGACCGTCTGGGGCAGGTTTCCGTTTGCGCGTTCGGCAGCGAAATGTCGGGCGATCACGGAGTCGTTCGCGGGCGATATCTCCGTAAGGCCGGTCACGCCGCGCGCGGCGAGCATAGTGCCGATCGTTGCGAAGGACGGCGGCCGACCGGCGAGCGCGGTCTTCAGCCATACATCCCCCTCGAACAGTCGCCCGGTGAAGCGTCCATCGACCCGCTCCAATCCCTGCGGTGCGGATCGACCGGCGAGCAGCAGATCGAGCGCCATCGAGTTCAGAAACCACATCCGCCCGCCCCGGTGCTGGATCCGGATCGGCCGGTCCGCCGCGATCGTATCGAGCATCCCGGCGTCGAGCATCCCCGCGACGCTTTGGTGATACCCGATGCCGCGTAGCCAGCCCGTATCGGACCTGCGCGACGCCTCGGTCAGCGCTGCGGTCAACGCGTCCAGGCTGGTGACATGGGGCGGGCCGCATTGCACCGACGCCGCGGCGGCGGCGAGCGCGGCGACGTGGATATGGTGGTCGTGCAGGCCCGGCAGCAGCAGCCCGCCGGACGCATCGATCGACGCTTCTCCCGCGGCCGGGGATAGCTGTCCGATCGCGACGACACGGCCGTTTTCGATGCGGAGATCGGCCAGGCGCCCCCCCTCCAGCTCGGCGCCGCGGATCAGCATAGAAGCAGCTCGGCCAGCGCCGTTCGCGTATCGGCGCCCAGTGCCGCTACCGGACCTGTGGTGCGCGATTGCACGGTCGGAAACGGCATTCCCTCGGCCGCGGCCCATGCGATGAGCGAGGCGTCGAAATCGCCGGACCGCCGGGCGATCGCCATCGCCTCCGCAACGACGCCGCTCATGGCGAGCCCGTACCGACCGCCTTGACCCGACTCCCAGGCCTGCCACGCGAAGCCGGCCGCACGGATCCCGGTAAGCGGATCGGCGACTGCGTCGCCGACGAAACCGGCTCGTCCGGCGACGTCGTGCAGCGCTGCACCGAGCCCCGCCGACATAGCGCAATCGTCGCCGAAGCCGACCCAGTTCGCAGCATCGCCTTGCGCGCCGTGCCCGGTGATCGTGATCCAGGTCAGTCCCGGTTGTCCGCGGACCAGTTCGTTCGCGCGGATGCCGAGATGCTCGAGTGCGCGCGGCCGCGCGGCTTCGATCACGATGTCCGATCGTGCGATCAGCGCCAGGAGTGCCTCGCGCTCGGCGGCGACGGTAAGATCGAGCGCGACGCTTGCCTTGCCTTGGTTGAGCAATGCGAAAAAAGCTGCGTCACCGCGCCGCATCGCATCGGGCCGTGTCCGGCTCTCGATCTTTGTGACGTCGGCCCCGGCCAGCCACAGAAGGTGTGCCGCCAATGGCCCAGCCCACAAGGCGGACAGATCGAGCACCCGCGGCGCCCGCCTGCCCGGTGGCGAACTTGCAGCTGCCCGCATCATCACCGTGCAGGCACGTACAATATCAGGCGTTCCGTTCGCGGCGGCGATCGCCAGCCCCAGCACTCGGCCGCGCGCGACGAGATCGTCGCCATCCTGCCTGACCATGCCGGCGGCAACGGCTGCAACGTCGCGATAGTCGGCGTCAGTCTCGAACAGCGCCGGCAGCAGCGTCCAGTCGTCCGGTCGCGCGAGGTTCAGCGCCACGCCCCCGGTCCGCGTATCGAAAATCCGGCATCCGCCGCCCGCCGATCCCCGGCTGGGAATACGGAAGCCGCCGAGCATCCCGCGCTCGCCCAGCAGGGTCGCGCCATCGACCGCCGCGAGCCTTTGCCCGGTCAAGTGTTCGAAATCGCGCACCCAGGTTTCGGCAACATCGGCAAGCGGCATGGCGACTGTCATGTCAGCCCTCGAACAGCTTGCGGACCTCACGTCTGAGCAACTTGCCCATCTCGTTATAGGGCAGCGTGTCGACGAACATGATCCGCTCCGGCACGCGCGACGAGCGCAGCCGGTCCCGGATCAGCGTACGCAACTCCGCCTCGTCGGGGCGGGTATGTTCGGGGCGGCAGGCGAGCGCGACGCCGACCGCCTCGCCCCATTCCGCCGATGCTACCGCGACTGCCGCCGCGTCGGCGATCGCGGCGTGCGTCAGCAGCACGTCCTCGACCTCGCCCGGCGAGATATTCTCGCCGCCGCGCACGATCACGTCGTCCGCGCGGCCAGCGAGGAAGAGATACCCGTCCGCGTCGATCCAGCCGGCGTCGCGCGTCGGGAACCAGCCCTGCGCATCGAGTGCGCTACGTTCCTTGTATTCGCCCGATACCTGGTCGCCGCGGACGTAGATCTCACCGCGTTCACCGGCGGGAAGCACCTTGCCGTCTTCGTCGCGGATCTCGAGTTCGATCGTCGGCAGCGGCCGGCCGACCGAAGACAGCCGCGCGCGAATTTCCGCGTCATCCGTACGATGCGCGGCGCGGTGGTCCTCAGGGCCAAGCAGCGCGACCGTCGAGCTTGTCTCGGTCAGGCCGTAGGCGTTGGTGAAGCCGGTATCCGGGAACAGGTCGAGCGCGCGGTCGATCAGTTCGGCCGGCATGCGACCGCCGCCATAGGCGATCGCGCGCAACGACGCGATGTCGCCGGGTGCCTTCGTATCCATCGCGGTCACGATCCGCGACAGCATCGTCGGCACGACGAAGGCGTTGGTCGCGCGCTCGGCTGCGACCAGCGCCAGCCAGGCCTCGGGATCGAACGCGGGCAGCATCAGGATGCGCCGCATCGCATAGACCGAGCTGAGCACCGCCGCGATTCCCGCGATATGATAAGGCGGGACGCAGACCAGCGCGGCGTCGTTCTCGGGTGCCGACCCGAACTCGACGGTGCCGAGGATATACGACAGCAGGTTCGAATGGCGCAGTAACGCGGCCTTGGGCGCCGCGGTGGTTCCGCTGGTGAACAGCTGAATCGCGATCGTCTCGTCGGTTTCGTCGAGCTCGGGGCCGTCCGCATGCGCTTCGGCCTCGCGGACGAAATCGGCGCGCGACCACGCGCTATGGCCAACCTCCGTGCTCAGCTTGCCGACCCGCTCGACATTCCCGATGACATAGGCGGGCGCGATCCTAGCGAGCAACGCGCCGAGGTCGGCATCCGCGAGCCGGTAGTTGAGCGGCACGTACGGGACCCCCGCGATCGCCGCGCCGAACAGCGCGATTGCGGAAGCCTCGCTGCTTTCGTCGAGCAGCGCGACATGGGTCGCATTGCTGTCTCGGATGCTTCGCGCGGCCCCCTGAGCAGCGCGGTAGAGGGCACCGTAGGACCAGCGTCGGCCGTCGCAGACCAACGCGATCCGGTCGGCGTCGGTATCCGCCGCCATCTGGAGAAAGAGCGAGATGTTCATGGTCGGGCGTCAGTCGGACGCGGGCAGGGGCTTGGCGTCCTTCGTGACGAGCGCGACACCGTCGAGCGACAGCGATCCAGCCCCCTGCTTGACGCACAGCAGCTCGACCGTGCCGCCTGCATCGACATAGCGCTTGCCTATCCGCGTACCCTCCGCGAATGCCGGGTCGATCGTGCCGCGCTCGGCGGAGCGCTCGTCCGCCATCGGCGCGCCGCCGCATGCCACCACGCCGTCGCTACCGCCGCGGATGACCATGACTTCGGTGTCGCAGACGACGGATTTGAGCTTCGTTCCGGGCTTCATGGCGTCCTCGAATGTACCGCGTGCCTGTTCGCTCGCTTTCCCGATTGTAGAGGGGGCGGGGGTCCGAGCGTCAACCCTCCCGGCATCGTGCCGACGATGAGATTGGGGGACGCGTGGCGGCGGGAGAAGTTCGGCGGCTATCTCCCGCCTACCTGTTCTCCCGCAAAGGCGGGAGCCGAGTCTGCGTCCCCGCCTTCGCGGGGAAACAGTTTTAACTGCGATCGCCCAGCCCGGCCTCCGCGGGGGTGGTGCAGGACGAATGCGCTGCCGCCCCTTACCCCATCGTCGGAATGACGAAGCTCTGATCCACCACCGACCCCGCGGTGACGTCCGCCGCCGGCCAGCGCTGGGTCACCTTCTTCGTGCGCGTGTAGAAGCGGATGCCGTCCATGCCGTACTGGTCGAGGTCGCCGAAGCCCGAACGCTTCCACCCGCCGAAGCTGTGATACGCGACCGGCACCGGGATCGGCACGTTGATGCCGATCATGCCGATCTCGACGCTGCTCGCGAATTTCCGCGCGAAGTCGCCGTTGCGCGTGAAGATCGCGACGCCGTTGCCGTATTGATGGTTGGTCGGATACGACACCGCCTCCTCGAATGTCCTGGCGCGCATGATCTGGAGCACCGGCCCGAAAATCTCCTCCTGATAGCTCTGCATCTCGGGCGTCACGCGATCGAGCAACGTCGGCCCCATGAAATAGCCGTTCTCGTAGCCCTGCAACGTCAGCCCGCGCCCGTCGACGACCAACTCGGCACCCTCGTCGATAGCCATCTGGATATAGGCCTCGACCCGCGCCTTGTGCGCCGCGCCGATCACCGGCCCGTAATGCGCTTCAGGATCGGTCGGCACGCCGACGCGCAGATCGGCGATCGCCGCGATCAGTTTCCCACGCAGGCGTTCCGCGGTCTCCTCGCCGACCGGCACCACCACCGGCAGCGCCATGCAGCGCTCGCCTGCCGAGCCGTACGCAGCGCCGATGATGTCGGCGACCGCCTGGTCCATGTCGGCGTCCGGCAAGATGATGCCGTGGTTCTTCGCGCCGCCCATGCACTGCACGCGCTTGCCGTTCGCGGCACCGCGGCCGTAGACATATTGCGCGATGTCGGACGATCCGACGAAGCTGATCGCCCTGATGTCGGCATGGTCGAGGATCGCGTCAACCATCTCCTTGTCACCGTGGACGACGTTCAGGATACCCTTGGGCAGGCCCGCCTCGATCGCTAGTTCGGCGAGGCGCACCGGCACCGATGGATCGCGCTCGGACGGCTTGATGATGAACGCATTGCCGCAGGCGATCGCGGGCGCGCACATCCAGAGCGGGATCATCGCCGGGAAGTTGAACGGCGTGATGCCGGCGGCGATGCCGATCGGCTGGCGCATCGAATAGACGTCGATGCCGGGGCCGGCGCCTTCGGTGTATTCGCCCTTGAGCAGATGCGGGATGCCGCAGACGAACTCGACCACTTCGAGCCCGCGCTGGATGTCGCCCTTCGAATCGGCGATCACCTTGCCGTGTTCGCGCGACAAAAGTTCGGCGAGTTCGTCCATGTGCGTCTCGATCAGTTCCTTGAACCGGAACATCACGCGGGCGCGGCGCTGCGGGTTGGTCGCGGCCCAGGCCGGTTGTGCCGCCTTCGCATTCGCGACCGCCTCGTCGAGTAGCGCGGCATCGCCCAGCGCGACCTTCGCCTGCACTTCGCCGAGCGCGGGATCGTAGACGTCGCCGAGCCGCGTGGGCGTCGCGGTCGAAGCCGTGCCGTCGATGAAGTGGTGGATCGTGCGCATCGGGGATTCCTCATCCTTTGTTTATGAGGATGGGATAGCATCTGCGATTTTGCGCAGATATACGGGTAGGATGCGAAGTCGTTGTGCGTTTTTGTAGGTGCTGGACTGGGATGATCTGCGCATCTTCCTCGCCGTCGCGCGTAGCGGCAGCTTCGTCGCAAGCGGCCGCGCGCTCGGACTGAACCACACCACGCTCGCGCGTCGCCTGACCGCGCTCGAAAGCTCGATCGGCACGCGGCTGTTCGATCGCTCGCCGCGCGGCGTCCAGCCGACCAAGGCGGGGCTCGACCTGATCGAGCATGCCGAGCGGATCGAGGACGAGGTGCTGGCCGCGGGTCGCCGTATCGAGGGGCAGGACGGTGCGGTCTCCGGCGTCGTGCGGCTGTCGACGCCGGAAGCGTTCGGCACATATTTCATCGCCCCGCGCGCGCATTTGCTCAACGCGGCGCATCCGCAGATCGAACTCGAACTCGCACCCGAATCGCGCACCGTGAACCTGTCGAAGCGCGAAGCCGACATCGCGATCAGCCTGCATCGGCCTGACCAGGGCCGGTTGCAGGCGGCGCGCCTTGTCGATTACCGGATCGGCCTGTACGCATCCGAAGACTTGCTCGCACGCGTCGGGCCGATCGAGACACTGGCGGCGCTGCGCTCGCAGCCGTTCATCTCGTATATCGAGGAGATGATCGACCTGCCCGAACTGCGTAACCTCGATCGCTCGCTCGCCAAGCGGTGCGTCTTCCGCTCCAGTTCGGTCGCGGCACAGATGGAGGCGGTCGCGTCGGGGCTCGGTTTCGGCCTGCTCCACTGTTTCGCGGTCGGTCCGCACATGCGGCTGGTGAGGGTGCTGCCCGACGCGGTCGAGGTCGTCCGGAGCTACTGGATGGTGCTCCATGCCGATCTCGCGCGGGTGCCACGCATCCGCGCGGTCGCCGATTTCGTCGCGGAGCGAGTCCGCGCGGAAGCGGGAAGTTTCTGATACGGGCCGATAAAAGAGGAGAGGGGCGGGATGACGGACTTCGGCACGTACGACTATGTGGTCGTCGGCGCGGGGTCGGCCGGCTGCCTGCTCGCCAACCGTTTGTCCGCCGACCCGGCGAACCGCGTGCTGCTGCTCGAAGCCGGCGGTAAGGACGACTGGATCTGGTTTCACGTCCCCGCGGGCTATCTATTCGCGATCGGCAATCCGCGTGCGGACTGGATGTTCGAGACAGTCGCCGAAGCGGGGCTGGGCGGTCGCAGCCTCGCCTATTCGCGCGGCAAAGTCATCGGCGGATCGTCGTCGATTAACGCGATGATCTACATGCGGGGGCAGTCGGCCGACTATGACGGGTGGCGCGATCTGGGGCTCGCCGGGTGGGGCTGGGACGACGTCCTGCCGTATTTCCTGCGGCACGAGGATCACATCGCAGCCGACGGCATACATCACCGTGCGGGCGGCGAATGGCGGGTCGAGCATCCGCGCGTCCGCTGGGACATCCTCGACGCGATCCGCGCGGCAGGTGCCGAAGCCGGCATCGCGCCGATCGACGACTTCAACCGCGGCGACAATGCTGGCTCGGCGCATTTCCAGATTAACCAGCGGGCCGGACGGCGGGTCAGCGCGGCTAGCGCGTTCCTGAAGCCCGCGTTGAAACGGCCGAACCTGCGGCTCGAAACCGGCGTCGAGGTAGAGCGGATCGTCTTGGACGGTGCGCGTGCGACCGGCATCGTCTTTCGACGCGGCATCGATCGGTGGACGGTGCGGGCAGACCGCGAGATCATCCTGTCGGCGGGCGCGATCGGTTCGCCGAAAATCCTGCAACTCTCGGGGATCGGCGACCCTGCGGCATTGTCGGCGGCGGGCGTTCCGGTACTGCATGCGCTGTCCGGCGTCGGCGCCAATCTTCAGGACCATCTCCAGATCCGCCCGGTCTATCAGGTCAGCGGCGTCCGTACGCTCAACACCGATTACGCCAACCTTTTCAGGCGCGTCGTAATGGGGCTCGATTACGTCGTCCGCAAACGCGGGCCGCTGACGATGGCACCGTCGCAGCTCGGCATGTTCGCGAAATCGTCGAGCGACTATGCGACCGCCAATCTCCAGTTTCACTTTCAGCCTCTGTCGCTCGACAAATGGGGCGATGGAATGCACCGGTTCGGCGCGTTCACCGCCAGCGTCTGCAACCTGCGCCCGAGCAGTCGCGGCAGCGTGCGGCTCGCGAGCCCCGATCCGCACGCGCCGCCGCTGATCGCGCCCGGCTATCTGTCGACCGACGAGGACCGCCGGGTCGCGGTCGATTCGCTCAGGCTGACGCGGCGGATCGTCGAGCAGGCGCCGCTCGCACGGTTCCGTCCGGTCGAGTTTCGGCCGGGTGCAGACGTGCAGACCGACGCCGCGTTGCTGACTGCCGCGGCGGCGCTCGGGACGACGATCTTCCACCCGGTCGGCACCACGGCGATGGGCCCCGACAGCGATCCGCAGGCGGTGCTCGACGCACGATTGCGGGTGCGCGGGATCACCAGATTGCGCGTCGTCGACGCCTCGGCGATGCCGCGGATCGTGTCGGGCAACACCAATTCGCCGACGATCATGCTCGCGGAGAAGGGCGCGGCGATGATTCTCGACGACGCCCGCTCAGCGCGCCGGGATTAAGCCGGGACTAGGTCGCCGGCCAGCAGCGCCGCGCCGATCGCGCGCACGAACCGCGCCGCGTCTGCGCCGTTGATCACGCGGTGATCGTAGCTCAGCGATAGCGGCAGCATCTTGCGCCATCCGATGGCACCATCGCCGTCCGGATACGGCCGCAGCTGGATCGCGGTGGCGCCGAGGATCGCGACCTCGGGCACGTTGATCAGCGGCGTGAACGCGGTCCCGCCGATATGCCCGAGCGACGAGACCGTCATCGATCCCCCCGCCATGTCGGCCATCGAAAGACCCTTTGCCTTCGCCTTGTCGGCCAGTTGCACGAGCTCGGCGGCGAGATCGGCGATCGGCCGCGTCGACGCATCGCGCAGCACCGGCACGACGAGCCCCTTGGGGGTGTCGACAGCCACGCCGATGTTGACGTATTTCTTGAGCACCAGCGACTTGCCGTCAGAGCTCAGCGACGCGTTGAAGGTCGGGAACTGCGCGAGGGCTTGGGCAAGCGCGCGAACGAGCAGGATGACCGGGGTCAGCTTCGCCTCCGGATGCGCGTCGTTCCAGGCCTTTCGATCCGCCTCGAGCTGCGTCACGTCGACCTCGTCGTGATGCGTCACGTGCGGCACCGCGATCCAGTTGCGGCCGAGATGCGCGCCGGTCAGTTTCTGGATGCGCGACAGCGCCACCGTCTCGGTCTCGCCAAATTCGTTGAAGTCGTAGTCCGGAAAAGGGGCGAGCCCGGAAAGATGCGTGAGCATGTCGGTCATGGATGCGCGTTCCTGTGCAATGGCGTTGCGCCAGCCTACCAAGGAATTGTGCATCGTGACCGGGCGTGACCGGGCGTCGCCAAGCTAGCGCCGGGGCGATGCCGGGTTAGCAGATACCCCAGTCCGCGAGCCGCGCGGCGCCTTCGGTGGTCGGCGCGACCCGCCCGGGCGTACGCGACAGCCGCGGGGCGGGGGCGGCGTGCCACGCGCCGTCCACCATATCGCCACGGTCCGCCATGTGCGCATGCGCGGGAACCTCGTCGAGGTCGAGCACCGGCGCGAAGCAGGTGTCGGTCCCCTCCAGCAGCGCGCACCATTCGTCGCGCGACCTGGTCACGAATACCGAAGCGAAAAGGCGCGTGGTTTCCGCCCAGCGCGCCGCATCCATCTGACTGGCGGCCAGTGCGGGTGAGAGCCCGAGCCGGTCGAGCAGTTTGGCATAAAATTTTGGCTCGATCGCGCCGACCGAGACATAGCGGCCGTCGGCGCAGGTGTAGCAGCGGTAGAAGGGCGCGGCGCCGCCGAGCATGTTGCGGTCGCGGTCCATCGATACGTGGCCGGCGGGAACCAGCCCTGCGAACATCGCCATCATCGAGTTGACGCCGTCGACGATCGCCGCGTCGACCACTTGTCCGCGCCCCGATCGCGCACGTTCGAGCAGCGCGGCAAGAATCCCCGTCACGAGGAACATCGATCCGCCGCCGAAATCGCCGATCAGGTTCAACGGGGGCGGGGGAGGACTGCCGGACGTACCGATCGCCGCCAGGGCGCCGCTGACCGCGATGTAGTTGAGATCGTGGCCTGCGACCCGCGCCAGCGGTCCGGTCTGCCCCCAGCCGGTCATCCGTCCATAGACGAGCCGCGGATTGCGTTCGAGCATCGTGATCGGCCCGAGCCCGAGCCGCTCCATGACTCCCGGCCGCAACCCCTCGATCACGACATCGGCGCGATCGGTAATCGCGAGCGCCCGGTCACGGCCTTCCGGCGTACGAATGTCCAGGGGTAGCAGCGCACGACCGCGGTCCATCACCGGGTTGGGCCAGCCATTGCCCCCGACGCGCTCGATCCGCAGCACCTCGGCGCCGAGATCGGAAAGCAGCATCGCGGCATGCGGGCCAGGCCCGATGCTGGCGAACTCAACGACGCGCAGGCCGGCAAG
This sequence comes from Sphingomonas sp. OK281, assembly GCF_900115295.1. Classification (GTDB taxonomy): domain Bacteria; phylum Pseudomonadota; class Alphaproteobacteria; order Sphingomonadales; family Sphingomonadaceae; genus Sphingomonas. The sequence continues at coordinate 262,034 of NZ_FOVZ01000005.1, forward strand.
CGCGGTCACCGGTTCAGCATCTCGACGATCGTTACGTTCGCCATCCCGCCGCCCTCGCACATCGTCTGCAAGCCGTAGTGCCCACCGCGCGCCTTCAACGCATGCACCAGAGTCGCCATTAGCTTCGTGCCGCTGGCGCCCAGCGGATGGCCGAGCGCGATCGCGCCGCCGTTGACGTTGAGCCGCGCCGGATCGACTCCGGTTGCCTGCAGCCACGCCATCGGGATTGCGGCGAAGGCTTCGTTGACCTCGAACAGGTCGATGTCGTTGATCGACAGCCCGGCGCGCTTGAGCGCCTTGGCGGTCGCCGGGATCGGCTCCTCCAGCATGATGACCGGGTCGCCGGCGGAGACGGTCAGCGTATGAATGCGAGCGAGAGGCGTTAGGCCGTAGGTCTTGAGCGCGGCTTCGCTGACGATCAGCGTGGCGGAGGCCCCGTCGGTGATCTGGCTGGCGTTGGCAGCGGTGATCGTGCCGCCCTCGGCGATCGTCTTGACGCTGCCGATGCCCTCCAGCGTCGCGTCCGCGCGGATGCCTTCGTCGTGCGCATGCGTGCCGATCGGGACGATCTCGTCGGCGAACGCGCCACTCGCCGTCGCAGCAGCAGCGCGCCGGTGGCTCTGCAAGGCGTAGGCATCCATCGCTTCGCGCGTGAGGCCGTATTTGTCCGCGACCATCTGCGCGCCGGTGAACTGGCTGAACTCCGCGACCTCATAGCGGTCGAGGATCGCCTTGCTCCACGGGCCTTCGCCGATCCCCGCCTCTGCATGAAGGCGGAAGTTCGAGCCCATCGGCACGCGCGTCATGCTCTCCGCGCCGGCGGCGATCACGACGTCCTGCGTGCCCGACATGATCGCCTGCGCGGCAAAGTGCAGCGCCTGTTGCGACGATCCGCACTGACGGTCGATCGTCACTGCAGGGATGCTGTCGGGCAGTGACGAGGCCAGCACCATGTTGCGCCCGAACGCGAATGCCTGCTCGCCCGCCTGGCTGACGCAGCCGACGATCACGTCCTCGATCGCAGCGGGATCGATTCCCGTTCGCGCTACCAGCGCATCAAGCACGATCGCGCCGAGATCGGCCGCGTGAACGCCCGCCAGCGCGCCCTTGCGACGGCCGCCGGGGGTGCGCAACGCGTCGACGATATAGGCATGGGCCATCAGACTGCTCCTGGGGAATCGGATCCGGGGAAATCGGGTTTGCGCTTTCCGAGATAGGCGGCGATCCCCTCGCGCCCTTCGGGTTTGCGCGCCTGTCCGGCGATGCTGCGCGCCTCCGCGTCGAGATGCGTTTCGAACGGCGTGACCTGCGCGTCGAGCAGCAGCCGCCGGGTCGCGCCGATCGCCGACGTCGCCGACGCGGCCAGTTCGTGCGCGAGCGCCAGCGCCTCGGTCGCCAGTGCACCCTCGGCAGTGACACGCGTGACCATGCCGATCGCCGCAGCCTCGTCCGCCTTCACACGCGTATTGCGCAGGCAAAGCTCCTGCGCGCGTCGCAACCCGATCATCCGCGGCAACAGCCAACTCGTGCCGCCGTCGGGCGACATGCCGATCGCGGTGTAGGCGAGCCTGAAATGCGCCGAAGAGTCCGCAAGCGCGATATCACCGAGCAGCGCCAAGCCGATGCCCGCACCCGCGGCCGGTCCGTTGATCGCGGTGATCAGTGGCTTGTCCATCCGCGCAAGCCGCGCGATCGCAGCGTGGAGATAGGCGGTGATCTCCTTCAGCAATGTCGGCAGGCGTTCGCCTGCGTCGCCGAACGAAGCGATGTCGCCGCCCGCACAGAAGAACCGTCCGTTGCCCGTCAATACGACGCAGCGTACGCCCGGATCCTCGTCACAGGCGATCGCCGCTTTCATCAGCGCGCGCGCCATCGGGATATCGATCGCGTTGGCGGATTCCGGGCGATCAAGCGTCAGCGTCGCGACCGCGCCGTCGTGCTCGACCCGGAGCCCGGTCATCGTGTCGCCATTCCGGCCGCTCCGTTTTCCTGCGAGCGGAAGAGCCCAAGGTTATGAGCGTCGTCTACCGTAACCCTGGATTCCTGCGTGCGCAGGAAAACCGAAGAGGCGCTTGTCATGCGTGGATCAGTTCGACCGCGACCGCCGTCGCTTCGCCGCCACCGATGCAGAGCGCTGCGACGCCTTTGTTCAGACCACGCAGTTTCAGCGCGGCGACCAGCGTGGCGATGATCCGCGTACCGCTCGCGCCGATCGGATGGCCGAGCGCGGTCGCGCCGCCGTTGACGTTCAGTCTGTCGCGCGGGATGCCGAGTTCGCGCATCGCGATCATCGCGACGGTCGCGAACGCCTCGTTCACCTCGAACAGGTCGACGTCCTCGACACTCCAGCCCGCGCGATCGAGCACTTTGCGGATCGCCGAGACGGGCGCGGTAGTGAACAGCGCCGGGGCATGCGCGTGCGCGGCAGTGGCGACGATCCGTGCCTCCTGCGACAGCCCGAACTTCTCCGCAACGCTCGCCCGCGTCAGCACCAGCGCAGCCGCACCGTCGGAGATCGACGCCGAGGTGGCGGCCGTGATCGTGCCGTCCTTGGCAAAGGCGGGGCGGAGGCCGGGGATCTTGTCCGGCTTGGCCTTCTCCGGCTGCTCGTCCTCGCTGACGATCACGTCGCCCCCGCGCGTCTTGACCGTGACCGGTACGACCTCGTCCGTGAAGCCGCCGCCGGTGACCGCGGCGCTGGCGCGCGTCAGGCTCTCGATCGCGAACGCGTCCTGGTCCTCGCGCGTGAACTGGTATTCGCACGCGGTATCCTCGGCGAAGGCACCCATCGGCTTGCCCTTTTCATAGGCATCCTCGAGGCCGTCCATCATCATCGAATCGGAGACGACGTCATGGCCGATCCGAGCGCCCGAGCGATGCTTGGCGAGGAGGAACGGTGCGTTGGTCATGCTCTCCATGCCGCCGGCGATCACGACGTCGACGGTGCCGGCCATCAGCGCCTCAGTCGCCATGATCGTCGCCTGCATGCCCGATCCGCACATCTTGTTGACGGTGGTCGCCTCGACCGAATTGGGCAGGCCGGCGCCAAGTGCCGCCTGCCGCGCGGGCGCCTGGCCGAGCCCGGCGGTCAGCACGCAGCCCATGTAGATGCGGTCGATGATCGCCGGATCGACCTTCGCGCGTTCGACCGCGGCGCGCACCGCGGTGGCGCCGAGCTCGACCGCCGTGACGCCGGACAACGCCCCCTGGAAGCCGCCCATCGGCGTGCGGGCATAGCTGGCGATGATGACGGGATCGGTGGACATGGTTCTTCCTTCGTGAAGTCTAGAGCGCGCGGGCGATGACCATCCGCTGGATATCGGACGTACCCTCGTAAATCTGGCAGACGCGGACATCGCGATAGATCTTCGCAAGTCCGTATTCCTCGAGATAGCCGTACCCGCCGAGCGTCTGGATCGCGCCCGAACAGATCGTCTCGGCCGCTTCCGACGCGAACAGCTTGGCCATCGATGCTTCGGTCAGGCAGGGCTGACCGGCATCCTTAAGAGCGGCAGCGTGGAGCACCAACTGGCGACTTGCCTCCAGCTTCGACGCGAGGTCTGCGAGGCGGAAGCCGACCGCCTGATGTTCGATGATCGCTTGACCCATCGACTTGCGATCCTTGGCATAGGCGATCGCGATCTCGAGCGCGGCCTGCGCCATGCCGACGCACTGCGCGGCGATACCGATGCGCCCGGCTTCGAGGTTCGACAGCGCGAGGCGATAGCCGCCACCTTCCTCGCCGAACAGCAGCGACTCGTCGAGAAACAGGTCGTCGAACCGGATCGCGGCCGTGTCGGACGCGGCCTGGCCGAGCTTGTGCTCGACCTTGTCGACCGAATAGCCGGGGCTGTCGGTTGGCACGAGAAAGCCCGAGATGCCGCGCTTGCCCGCCGCCGGATCGGTGACCGCGAACACCATCGTCACGCCGGCGATCTTGCCCGAGGTAATGAACTGCTTGGCACCATTGAGCCGCCAGCCACCCTCGACCCGAGTCGCGCGCGTCCGCATCGCCGACGCGTCGGAGCCGGCATCGGTCTCGGTCAGCGCGAATGCACCGATCATTCGGCCACCGATCAGGTCGGGCAGGAACCGCGCACGATGCGCGTCGGTGCCGTATTTCAGGATACCGGACACGAGCAGGCTGTTCTGGATCGATACGACCGTCGACAGCGCGCCATCCGCCGCCGCCAGCTCGATCAGTGCGAGTGCATAGGACACATAGTCCGCCCCGCCACCGCCAGCGTCTTCGGGTGCGGTCATCCCCATCAGCCCGAGATCGGCCATCTCGACGAACAGTTCGGGTGGAAAGCCCTTGTTCGCCTCGAACGCGACGCTGTGGGGACGGATACGCTCCTGCGAGAACGAACGGATCGCGTCCTTGACCGCGGTTTGGGTGTCGGTAAGCATCATGGACGTACGATCCGGTATGGTAGTTACTGGCGAGTAGTTGCGCCCGATGCCGCCCTTGTGTCAAGATAAGCGCATGCCTGCACGTCCTGCCATCCAGCCTGCGATATCGTCACCGTTCCAGTCTTCGGAATCGCGCGAGGCGTTGCGCATCGAGAAACGCGATGCACTTCTTCGTGCGGCCGTCGGAATGTTCAACGAGCGTGGGTTTCACGCGACGTCGCTAGACGACGTCGCGGCAAGCCTCGGGGTCACCAAGCCGGTGATCTACAATTATCTTGGCAACAAGGATCAGGTGCTGTTCGAGTGCGTCCGCATGGGGCTGGGCCAGCTTCGCGGTGCGGCCGAACGTTCTCAGCAGGTCGGCGGCAGCGGCCTTGACCGGTTGAAGGCGTTCCTGCGTTTATACGCCGAGGTGACGATGGACGATTTCGGTCGCTGCGTCATCCGAACGCCCGACGAAGTCCTCTCGCCGAGTGCGCGCACGCAGTTCCGCGCGCTCAAGACCGAAATCGATGCGACGATGCGCGGTATGATCGAAGAGGCGGTGGGCGATGGTTCGGCGGTGGTCAAGGACGTCCGCCTGACCGCGTTCACGCTGGCCGGTGCGCTGAACTGGCCCGCACGGTGGTTTCGCCCCGAAGGGCCGATGTCGGCGCAACAGGTCGCGCACGACATCGTCGAACTCCTGTGTTCGGGCCTCAGCCCAAGCCAGTGAGTGTCTGCACGGCGGGACGGCGTGCGGAACGAGCCGCGCCGCTGCCCGAACTTGCCAGATTCAGGAACGGATCGCCGAAAAAGTCCCTTCGCGACCCTTCGCGCTGACCGTACCGTTCATCCGGGTCCCGTCGATCTTGCCTGCGAAGACGATGTCGATCGACATGAACATCACCTTTGTCTGATAGGTCCAGCGGAGGTCCTGGCCGCGGACCTCGCCCGCCGTCAGGGCGTGGCTCTTGCCGGGCTTGGCCTTGCTTTCGCCGGTCGCGACATCGACGCAGACACCGCTCAGTTTGGGACCGCGCTCGTTGAACGCGCAATCGACGACGAAGGCCTTGCCGCTGATGTTGCCGGATACACGCCACTTGCCGCCAGCCTGAGAATTGGCCTGTGCCGTGGCCGGAGCGGACAGGAGCAGGGCCGGGGCCATTACGCCGAGCATGAGCATGGATCGCATGAATATTCCCTCGAAATCAGCGAGGAACCGTTTCCTCGACTTGCGGCGTAGCGCGGCTCGATGGACCTTTCGTGGAGGGGGGATCAGAACTGCGCGTCGATCCCCAGCCGGATCGTGCGCGGGCGGACGGGGGTGATCTGATTACCGGCGGCGACTCCGAACGGGTTGCCGAATGCGAAACTGTTGGCGCTGACGTTGGCGACGTTGTCGACGTCGAGGGCGATGCCGTACCGGCCGATATCCAGTCGTCCGCCCACCGAACCCACCGCATAGCCACCCTGGGGAAGGTCTAGCAGCGGGGCGATGCCAAGCCGCGACTTGCCGACATAGCGAACCGATCCCGTGGCGCTGGCCTCGATATCGTTACCCACCGTCTTGTGCCAGGCAACCGAGACACGCTCGCCGTTCGAGGCGATGTTGGGAAACGGGTTGGTGCCGGGGCCGCCAAAGCCGGGCGCCGGCTTCGTGACGTCGCTGGCATTGATGAAGGCGGCGGCGGTGATCATCAGCGCAGGGTGCGGACGCCATGTAAGGTCGGTGTCCAAGCCATAGATCCGCCCGCGACCGATATTGGCGGTGTAGGGCAGTCCTGCACTGTCGACGAGATCCGCCTGGATATTGTTCCAGTCGGCGGCAAACACTGCTGCGCGCAACGAAAAGCGATCGCGTCCCTCCTTGCCCAGCCGAAAGCCGATCTCGTTCATGTTGAGATCGTCGGAGGCGAAGCGCTGCGCGGTCTGGGTTGAGCCGGTCGGCGACAGCGTGAGGCCACCGGCGCGATAGCCCTGCTGGAAATGGAAGAAGCCGGTGAACGAAGATGTCGGCTGCCAGGACAGCGCCAGCGTCGTCGAAACCCGCTGCGCGTTGCGGCTCACGCTGTCGGTACCAAGCCCGGTCTCGTCGACCGGCAATCCGGAACTGTGCGCGAGCGTGAAGCGTCCGCCGACCGTTCCGGTGATGGTGGGGGATAGCGGCCGCGATACCTGGCCGAAGACCGCGGCTTCGAGCCGCTCGTTGAGCACGCCGTTCGTCACCGACCTGACGTCAGTCGGACCGAACGTGCGTAGCAATGCGCTCAGGCTGTAGACGCTCGAAATTCCGGCAACCCAAGGTGCCGCCGAGGTGCCGCCGGTGACCCTCGTTTCATGCGTCGTCAGGAGAATATAATTGTCTTCCCGCAGGCGGGTACGGGTCGCTGTTCCATCCGCGCCGGTCGCATCGAATATCGAGCTGAGTCGATGGCTGGCAACCGATGTCGTGGTCAGCAGTTCGAGGTCGCCGATCGGACCGGCTGCGGTAAAATGGGTGAGGTAGTAATCATTGTGGAACGGCTGCGCGAAGCCATTGTCGCGGGTCAGCGGAGGATTGGCGCGCAGCGTGTACTGGCCGTCGCGGTTCTTGCTGTTCTGAATGACCAGCCCGGCATCGAAGTTCCAGCCGGAATCCGGCGTGAACCGCACGACGAGGCGCTGGCCGACGCTGAAGGTCGAGTTGATATCCCGGCGACCGCGCGCCGGCGAGTCGATATAGCCGCCACCTTGCGTGACGAAGCCGACCAAGCGCACCGCGAGCGTGCCCGGGATGACCGGCACGTTGACCATTGCCGCGAAATCGCCGCCGAGGCCGCCGTCCTGCGTCGCCGATCCGCCGACCGACACCGAACCTGCCACCGCGTCCGCGTCGGGCGCGTTCGGCACCAGCCGGATCACGCCGCCAAGCGAACTCGCGCCGTACAGCGTACCCTGCGGCCCGACCAGCACCTCGATCCGCTCGAGATCGTAGAGATTGAGATTGGGATCGGGCGCGTTGTAGTTGAGGCGGACGTCGCCGAGATACTGCCCGACGGTCGCCTGGCTCGGGCCGTTGAAGCTGCTGTCGGCGATACCGCGGATGAACAGCTTGTTGCGCGCCGGCCCCAGATTGGTCGAGCCCACCATGGGCAGCATGTCGGTCAGCGCCGCGGAGCCGTCCGCGGCATGTCGCGCCACCCAGCCGCGATCGAGTTCGATCAGCTTGACCGAGCCCGGAAACCTATCGAGCGTCGAACGCTGCTTGCTCGCCATCACGACGATATCGTCGTGGTTGGGCTCGACGGTCGGCAAAGGTTTCTCAAGCAACGTCTTTCGCGGTTTGGGCCGATCGGAACTGGTCCGGCGGACGATCGCGATCGTCCGTGCGTCATAGAATATCGCGGTCGCGTTCGTGCCGCGCAGGGCGCGCGTGACCGCCTCCTTAATGGTGAAACTGCCGCTGACACCCGGCGACCGCAGCGCAGCGACGCCAGGATCAGTTACCGTGATAGTCACCCGACCCTGCACTGCGAGCGTCGATGCGACCCGGCCGATGCTGCCAGCGGGCGCGTCGAAACGCTGCGCAGATGCAGCCTGCGCGGTCCCGCCGGCGGCGATCGAGGCGAAGCTCAGACCGGCACCAGACACGACCGCGACCGCGACGTTGTTACTTAGACGCACGACCGTCGGCAGAGATCGTCCAGCCCCCGGACGTGTGGCGGATCGTGGCGTCGAGCGCCGGTGTCAGGCGAAGCAACTGGCCGGGATCCCTGCCGTCTAGCGTGATCGCTCCCGAAAATGGACGTGCGGCGATTTCCGGTGCGACCGTGATCTTGACGCCCAGCGCGCGGCCAAGATCGGCTGCCACCGTCGCCAAGGGATCGCCGGCATAGACGAACTGCCCGTTACGCCAGCCGCCGACCGATACGGCGGGCGCGCTGATGAGGCGAAGCGTCGTCGAGGATGCTGCATCGACGACGCCTTCGCCGGGCGTCAGCGTCACGGCCTCGCGGTCGGGATTGTAGATTACCGAGCCTTCCGCAACGGCGACGCGGACGTCGCCGTCGGTGCTGCTTACGTCGAATACCGTGCCGACATCCTGAATGACTCGCCCCGCCACCTCGACCCCGAACGGGTGGGCGGCGTCATGGCGGATCTGGAACAGCGCCTGTCCGGCGAGCAGAGTCGCGGTGCGTGCGTCGTGGCGATCGAAGCGCATCCGCGTGTCGCCGGCCAGCGTGATCCGCGTGCCGGCATCGAGCGCGACGACGCGTTGTCCGCCCGGCCCGGTCGCGACCTCGTAGGGCGCGGCGCGAAACTGCGACACGACGAAAACGAGCGCGAGGGCTGCTGCGCTTGCGGTGATGAGTCCGCCGCCCCACAGTATCCTGGTTCGACGACCCAAACCGATACTATCTTGCGTGTCGTCGTTCGCCGCCATCTGTTGCAGGTCTATGGCAGGCGCGCGCGTTGAGCTGGCGTCATAGGCGGCTGCGTGACGGACATCCTCGCCAAGCCACGCCTCGAACGCCCGCTGTGACTCCGCGTCCGGATAGCGAAGGCGCAGTCGCCAGAGCAGCGCCTGCGTCGCAATATCGTCCATCGTGCTGACGCTCATGATGGTGGTGCAGCGTGGCAGATCCCGGTTCCGGCTACGCGGCACGACGCCCATCGGCGCGGCGCGCGATGGTTGCCGTAACGAACGCAGACAGAACGGGGATACAGGTACGTCATCATAGCCTTCGGAAAAGACCGATCTTGCAGATGCGGTCGCGATTCCCCGTGATGTAAGGGACGGATCGAGATGTACCGCCGGTTCGATGGAGATATGATGGAGGCCGGGCGGCGGATTAAATTAATATGCGATTTCGGGCTTTTGCAGAGCCCCCGCGACACATCCGGGCGGACTAAAGCGCCGCGGCGGATCATTTGCCGCCGCGTTGACGACAGTGATCATATTCGCCTTTCTTGCAGATCGGATAGACCGTCGGCTGCTCGCCATCGACGTCGGAAGGATCGGCCGCCGCCTCACGCGCGCCACGCCAGGGCTTACGCCCGGGCTGGGGCCGCGATTGCGGATAGTAGATCGCCTCGGGTGCATCGTCGATTTCGGCGGCATCCGCGCTACCGCTTGCAAAGGCCTGACTCGGCGCTTGACCGTTCAATTCCTTGGCCAGTTCCTCTGCGCCCTTGCGAATGCCGGTCTTTGCAGCCGTCAGCGCCCCGAACGTCGCCTTCATATTGAGGGCGGCCGGGTATTGCTTGACGATGTGCGCGGCAAGCAGCCGGTTGGTCGACGCATCGTAGATTTCCACAGCGTAGAATACCGATCCGGTCAGCGATCCTTCCTTGCCGCGGATCGCCTGAACCATGTTGTAGGGACCGCCCGCGATGTCGATCCGCGAAAAGCTGCCCGCCACCGGCATCGTCGGCTTTGCGCCGGTCAGCGTCAGGCGCAGACGCAGCGTGCGCGGCTTGGCGGTCTCGGTCAGCTCGAACGGAGGCGACAGTTTTTCGGTGAACTGTTCCTGCATGTAGCTCGCGAGCGCGACCTTGCCTTGCTCCGGAATCTTGCCGAACTGTGCATCCGGCCCGTGATACACGACCACCGGCTCGATCAGGATGCGGCTATAGTCGCGCCAGTTGACCGGCGTGGTGTAGGTATAGGGAAGCCGATCGGATCCGGCGTCGGAGCGCATATGCGGTGCGGAAGCGATCCCGGAATAGGCGAGTGGCTTGGTGCCCGCACAACCGGACAGCAACAGGCAGGTTACGGTGAACCCCATCAGGCACGGCGCCATGAAGCTTCGCGACGGGCGCAGCCGCGAAGCAAAAAAGCCGAACGGCTTGTTCAGGCCATCTATCAGCGGGGACGCGATCGGTGCGAATATGTTCATCATGGGGTCTCTCAGCAGACGAGGGTGCCGAGTTGCTCGGCGTCCGACGGAGAGATGGTCGAGTGCGATGAACGGATAGGGCGGGTTCGATCGAGATATGATGAAGGGGGTGGGCAAGCGCGAAATCTTGTCCTCGATTTGGTCAGCCAACCATGTCCTTGAGCGCCACGTCGGTATCCGCCAGCATCTCCGGCGCGATCACTGCGGCGCTCTCGACCAGCTTGCGCCCCTGGACGTAATCCTTGACCGTACCGACACAGTCGAGCGCGATCACGTGGCCGGCACGCAGGTACACCACGGAGAATCTGCGCGTCGCCGGATCGCCGCGCAACACCGTCGCGTCGTAGCCGGTAGACAGGCCGACAGTCTGAAGCTTCAGGTCGTACTGGTTCGACCAGAACCACGGGATCGCATCATAGTCCGCGATCTGGCCGGCGATGCCCTTTGCAACCACGGTCGCCTGGTCGTTGGCGTTCTGCACCGATTCGACGCGGATCGGGGTACCGTCGGCGTAGCGGTTGGCGTGGAGCGCACAGTCGCCGATCGCATAGATGTCGGGCAGGCTGGTGCGGCATGCCGTATCGACCGCGACGCCGTTGCCGCCATCCGCACCGGCCTCCATCAACGGCGCGACCTCGGGGATGATGCCGATGCCGACGATGACCATGTCCGCATCGATCACCGTGCCGTCCGCCAGTCGCACGCCGGTCACGCGGTCGTCGCCCAAGATGCAGTCGACCACCTGTCCCAGCCTGACGTCGACACTGTGCGCGCGGTGCTCAGCCTCGAAGAACCGGGACAGGTCCTCGCCGGCCACGCGCGCAAGCACGCGGTCGAGCGCCTCCAACAGCACCACCGACTTGCCGAACTTGGTCAGCACGGCAGCGGCTTCGAGCCCGATGTAGCCGCCGCCGATCACGACTGCCGTCCGCACGTCCGGCAACTCGTCGATCATCCGGTCGGCATCGGCCCGGTCGCGGACGGTATGCACGCCCTTCAGATGATGTCCGGCACAACTCAACCTGCGCGGCGTTCCACCGGTGGCCCATATCAGCCGATCGTAACCGATCGTCGTGCCGTCCTCGGTCTGGACGCGATGCTCGGCCGGATCGACCGAGACGATGCGTGAGCCGAGACGGAAATCGATCCGCTGATCGACCCAGAAACTCTCTGGCCGGATCAGGATTCGCGTGAAGACCTTCTCGCCCAAAAGATATTCCTTCGAGAGGGGGGGGCGTTCGTAGGGAAGTTCGTGCTCCCGGCCGACGATCAGGATCGACCCGGCGAAACCGGTTTTCCGTAAAGCGATCGCGCAGGCCGCGCCGCCGTGTCCGCCACCGACGATCACGACATCGGCGGACAGCATCCGTCCGTCTGCTGAAATCGCGTCGGCCGACTGGGTTTCACGCTGTGACAGGTCGTTCATTCGAATACCTCGCCTGGGTGTGTCGGTACGCAGCATCGGTCGTTCGGCCATGCTGCGTCGATCCGGCCTGCCGCCCCACCTAGAGTTGAAGCGTGCGCATCTCAATCGCGGGAAGGCCCGAAGTACGCTCCCGCGCCCGATCGCTACCGATAAGCCGCGGCTGCGATGCCCGGGTCTCTTTTGCGGGACCGCGGGCGGCTCCATCGAACCTCCACCATCTCCACAACCGGCCTTCATCAGCCGCTGCCAATTGCAGGGTCGAAGCCGCCGGAAAGGCAGGCATCTTCCTCGAAAGGCAATTTTGATGACCCGTATCGTTCTCGCCGGCCTCGCGTTCGCCGCCGCTACTCTCGCTACCGCCGCCTATGCGCAGGACGAGCCCGTCCGTGGCATCTACGGCGTCGCCCGCGCAGGGGCCTCGGTTAATTCCGAGCAGAAATTCGATGTCGACAACCTGCCGTCGCAGTTCGATGATAAGACCAAGTACAAGACCGGCCTGACGGGCGAGATCGGCGGCGGCTACGACTTCGGCATGTTCCGCGTTGAACAGACGATCGGCTACAACAGCAACAGCCTTAACGTGAAGGACGTCGGCACGGACAACCTGCCGGCATCGGGTCGCACCCGTTCGTACAACGTCAGCGTCTCCGGCTATGTCGATATCCCGCTGCACACGATGTTCGTGCCGTATGTCGGCGGTGGCATCGGCGCGTCCCGGGTAGATGCGAACCTGTCGCGGGTCGGCACCAGCGGCGCGAGCAGCAGCTATGCGGGCAAGGACTGGGGCATGACGTGGCACGCCGATGCCGGCCTCGGCATCAACGTCGCGCCCAAGACGACGCTCGAAATCGGTGGCCGCTATTCGCAGACCAGCAAGCTCACGTTCGAAGGCCAAGATGCAGGCGTCGCGACCAGCTACGAACCAAAGTTGCGCAACATCTCGGGCACGCTCGGTATACGCCACATCTTCTGAGCACCGTCTTTTTCGAGGCGTCGTCTCCACGGCGCTGACCCCTTGTTCCTTGCCGATGGCGAAAAAGCGTCATCGGCAAAGGGCATACGCGCACCTTCACCCGCGCAGTCAAGCAGGACTGATTCCCATGCTGATCACAGCCTTGATTGTGAGCGCTGCGGCCCTTTCCGCACCGGCTCCGTCCTCCCCGGAAGCGCACGCGATCGGAACGGTTCCGGTGGTCGCGCTCCGGGATGACTGTTCGCAGTCAGCGCCGGGAGTCCGGATCAACGTCTCGGGCCTGAAAGATCGGAGCGGGCGGTTGAAGCTCGAACTCTACCCGGCGAATTCAGAAGATTTCCTCAAGGGCGATCGGGAACTACTCAAGGCGGGCAAGGTGTTTCGCCGGGTCGTCACCACGGTTCCGTCCAGCGGCGTCGTCAGCCTATGCGTACCGGCGCCTAGCCCGGGACGCTATGCGGTCGTCGTAATCCACAAGCGCGACGGCGCTCCCAAGTTCAATATCAGCAACGACGGCGTCGGCCTGCCGGGCCTCGACCGGATCGGTCGCCGCCGGCCCAATTTCGAGCAGGCCGTGGTCCTCGTACCTGATCAGATCACGACGGTTAAGATGCGGATGCAATATCTGCACGGCCTTGCGGGCTTCCGACCGGAGCCACAGTGATGCGGGGCCCCATCGCCACCGACCCGAGCCGGGTGATCGCGGCATCGATAAAGTCACCTCGGAGGACGATCGCCGGCATGGCGTGCGTGTGCGTCGTCCTGGGGGCAATCTTAATCGCGGTTGAACGCTGGCTCGCGGATGTTCTCGGCGATGACCTGATCGCGATCATCCTTTTGCTCATCGGAACTATCATTCTTATCGCGCTATCGTCACCGATACTGTCCAAGAGTGGAAGACGTTGAAGGCGCATCCAACTCAGTTGCAGATCCGTCGGGTTGTCTTTCAGACGGCTTAAATCCGTTTGTTTCCAAACTTCGATAGGGAATGGCGACCCCCACGAGAGGGGTCCAAGGGTAGAAAAAACGGCAGAAACCCGTTGTTTCTGTACCCACGCTGATCGGTCTCTGTACCCATCTTCTGTACTCATCGGAGCGAATTTGCGCCGTTGTTCTGGTGCCACCTGAAAGCAGATCCGGACCTGCGTCAACCGACTTCGGCACCTGTTCGTCAAAGCGTGCAGCCGAAGAGAGAACGCACCATAATCGGCCATTACGGCCGGTACCGCAATAAAGAAGGCGAGCCAAAACGCAGGATGAACCGGGTCAAACGAACGCGGCCGTTAAGTGTGATCATCGTCACTTGCACGAGGGACGGGGCTGCCGGTCCGGCCACGGTGTGGGCTGGTCGATGGGATGGGTGCCTCTGCGGCCCTGCTTATCTTCCTTGCGTTGCTGGTTGACGGTGCCTTCGCGAGGGGGGGCGACCCTGGCGCTCGATTCCCGATGGCGACGGCGAGCAAACACGCGCTGGCCGTGGATCTTGCCCGCTGCCTGCCATTGTCCTTTGACACCAAAACCAGACCGCTAGCAGCCGGAGCAACTCGCAGCGGGTCATCGTTCTATGACAGAAGTTTTCACCAGAGAGCCGCATTCTAACACTGCCTGGACTTCGCACCTCGCGCGCTTCGCCTGCTTCTCGAAAAGGATGGTGAAACGGGAAAACAGCCGATCGCGACAGGTTCCGGGAAGGTCAGTATCTATTGCGTCCTTCTGGTTCCCGCGCTCGTGAACCAGGCCACTCCGCGCGCGGTCGGTCGCAGACGAGCGTCATACCCGCCCCTTCCGTCGCGCGGACCGGCAGCGAGTTCGGATCAAAACCGTCCAGGCAGAAGATATTCACGCCGAAATGATTGGGCGCTGCGCGCTTGCGATGGAAGACGTAAATGCTGCAACGTCGGCAAAAATGATGGACAGCACGCATGCTGTTCCACTGGCAGGTGGCGAGCAGTTCCTGACCTTGGTCGATGGACAAGGCTGCTTCCGGCACCTTCCCCATGACGGCGTTACGCTTCACGCACAACGAGCAGTCGCAGGTCGTCAGCTCGGTGACCTCATGGTTCACCGAGAAGCGGACGCCACCACAGTGGCAGGAGCCGACATGCCTGCTCACCACTCGGCCATGCCCTCCAGGTAGAAGACGCATGCACCTTCGAGTTCGACGCGATCGCCATCGAGGCGGCAGCGCAGCTGGCCGCCACGCGCGGACGCCTGGAAGGCGCGAAGGTCTGCCTTACCGAGCCGAGCCGCCCAATAGGGCGTCAGCGCGCAATGCGCGCCCCGGTCACAGGGTCTTCGGGAATACCCTTGGCTGGGGCGAAGTACCGGCTGACGCAATCATGGTCGCCGTCACCCGGTGCCGTCACGATTACGCCCGCGCACGGCATTTCCGCGATGGCGGCCAGGTTGGGGGAAAGCCCGCGAACGTCACTCGCCGCGGCGAGCCGGACGACGAAGTTGAAGCCGTCCCACAGCGTCTCCTCGACCGACCCGCCAAGCGCGGCCGCAAGCCCGGCGGGCGCCTCCGCCGGCGCGCAGCGCCGGGCCGGAAAATCCATGACATAGCCGCGTTTCGAACGCCGGACGGTCAGAGGACCACTCGCCGAATGGAACACGACCGTCTCGCGGGCAGGCTCCAAGCGTTCCAGAACCACGGCCGCGCTCGCCAGCGTCGCGTGGCCGCACAACGGCACCTCCACGGTCGGCGTGAACCAACGGATGCGGAAATCGGCGCCATCGGGAACGACGAAGGCCGTCTCGGCAAGGTTGTTCTCGGCGGCCAGCGCCTGCAACGTGCGGTCGTCGGGATATGTCTCGAGCAGCATCACCGCCGCAGGATTCCCCGTGAAACGGCGAGTGGTGAAGGCGTCGAGTTGGAACAGGCGAGCTTGCATCGGTCCATTTTAGCGGAGGGTCAGCGCCTCTTCCAGCGTGTAAGAAAGCGAACCTTCCCACAAAGGAAGGCCGCGTGGGAAAGCTGCGGCGTGACGGTGATGCCGTCACCGGTGTGAGCGCCACTTTCTCATAATCTGTTCCCGTTTTTCTGTTCTCGAAATGGCCTAGCGGACATGGGAAAACGGGAATAGCGCGGCTTGTTCAAATGGCTGGCGGCGGGCTCGCTTGCGAACCGACCGCACGAGTGAGAGAAGAACTGCTCCACTCGACTTCTGACGCGTAGCCCGGTTGTCGTTTGCCACAGAGGGCAGGTTTCAGTGTCCAAGGACAGCCTTGGCCTAGCGTAACTGCATCGTACTGCTGCCTGCGGATATCAAGAACCTTGCCCGCCACCTAACCATGCGCGGAGCGCTCCCCCTCGAGCCGGCGATGGTCGATCGGCAGATCGTCGGTCTCGCCGATACACTCGGTGCATGCAGGTGAGGGGTCGCCCACGATTGCCGCATGGCGTCGTGCTCAGGTTCCGCCTCTGACGTCAGCGGGCACGGACCCTGAGAATGGCCGGGGCGCTAATGAAACCTCCTGACGGAGCCCGACTGCATTACCCTGCCATGGGCTAGATCGATCCGGGATGTACCGACGGGCAATGGCTCGCTTGCCGGGCTTCCGTACAGATATCCCTGACCCGAATGGCACCCTAGTTCGGTCAGCTCGCGCGACTGCGCTTCGGTCTCGATCCCCTCTGCGACAACGACTTTGCCAAGCCCTTGGCCCAGACCGATGATGGCGCGAACGATCGCCTTCGTATCTCCGCCGTCTTCATGCATGCCGGCCACGAATGAACGGTCGATCTTTATGGTGTCGACCGGCATGTCGCGCAGATGGGCAAGCGATGCGTAGCCGGTACCGAAGTCGTCGAGCGCGACCCGCACTCCGGCGTCGTGCAGCATGTTCAGCGTGGCGAGGATAGTTTCCCCAGCACGGTCGAGCATTACGCCTTCGGTCACTTCGACGCATAATCTGGAGGGCGAAAGGCGATGGAAGGCAAGCCGATCAAGAACACGGTTCGCCGATCTCGGACCGGACAATTGCGCAGATGTGAAGTTCACGCTCAGAACGGACATCTGGTCGCCATGATCACGCAGGGCTAACAGCGCCAGTTCCAGAACATGCTCTTGGACTCGCAAGCCGATCCTCTCTGCCACGAGAACTTCGGCGAACCGGTCCGGACGCATGAAACCGTAGTGCGGGTGGTTCCACCGCAGTAGAGCCTCATAGCCCGATATCTCGCCGGAGCGCAAAGAGACGATCGGCTGATACTGCAAAAGGAACTCGTTCCGGTCGATTGCACCTTCCGCATCTCGGCTTAGTTCAACGTGAAGATCGCGAAGCATGCGCTGCAGCGCGTCGTAATGCGAATGACAAGATCGGCCCCGGCGCTTCGCATTGTACAGGGCGAGATCGGCATTTTGGTATAGCGCGTCCAGGGCGTTGGCATCTTCTGGGAAACGCGCGGAGCCGACGCTCAACGAGATTGTCCGATCATGACCCATGAAGCGCCAGACGTCGCCCTGCATCGTGCCGAGACGATCGATTACCTTGGCCTCGTCCGTGCGATCGCCAAGGCAAAGGACGGCGAATTCATCGCCGCCAATCCGCGCTATCGTGACTCCGGGGGCCTCGGACGTCAGTTCCCGCAGCGACATGGCGACGCGTTGAAGAAGCGCGTCGCCGCCGCGGTGGCCGAGGCGATCGTTGGTGTCCTTCAGATAATCGACGTCGATCAGGAACAGGCTGAAGGGTTCGCCATCGCTGATCATGCCGTGGGCATCCGATTGAAACGCCGATCGATTGCCGATGCCCGTCAGGTGATCGGTTCGAGCAGCGAGATGAAGCGCCTTGGCTTCGGCCCGAACGATTTCCTGACGCTGGTTTGCCGCATCAAGTTCCCGGCGAACCAGCCTGAAGCGATCAGCGATGGCGAGGGAGAGCACCAGTGCCTCGAAAGCCAGCGCTGCGAAGGTGGCCATGTCCACACCGTCCTTCTGCTCCGTCAGGCCAAGATTTCGGGCCAGGCGAGCCAGGAAGACGGTGATGACGGGTGACCAACCAATCAGATAGAACCAGACGACACGACTCCGCCGTCGGACTGCAATCCAGCACGACACGCCTACCGCGACTGCCGTCATGGCGATCGCGTAGTTGAGCAGGCGATCGGTCAATATCGGCGAAAACACCCCGTCCGCGGCCGCCGCGAAACCGAGAACGGCACCGGAGATCGCAAGGAGATGGCCTGCCTGCCGCAGGACACGCGGCAGCACGCCGTCTTCGATCACGGCGAAGAAGAACATGTTGCCGGCGGCGACCATCAAGCCCACCAGAATGAAGTCGAGGCGAACGGCCGCTGGTCCCACGAGCGATGGAAACCAATAGGATGCGACGTTGGTCCAGACCATTCCGTACGCAAATGCCGCTGTGACCCAAGCTAGATACCAGCGCTGGAACGGGGGGCGTCGTCCGGTGTGGATCACGAGATTGTAAAGCAGCGCCGAACACATGGTGCCGGCGAACAAGCCCATCAACAGCAGCCAACGCGCGTCAATCCGACCCTGTTCGGCCTCAGGAACCGCCACGACCTTTCGCATGAATGACAGGTCGTCGATATTCTTGAAGCCGAGATAAAGGACGCGAACGTCTCTCGTTCCTGCCGTGACTGAGAACCGGAGCAAGCCTCCTGGAGCCGAATGCGTCTGCAAAGCACGTTGATTGAACGTGCGACGATGCAACCCACGGGAGTCTCCGACCAATATCGCCATTTCGCTGAACCTGGTTTGGTCGACCAACAGGTTCCATCGCGGCGGCAGGCTTAGCAGACGACTTGCGTCCAGTTTCAACCAGAGCCATTCAGCTGATTGCGAGGGTGCATTAGGATCGCAACGGTAGGCCGCCGTGTGAACGGCGTAATCCGAAGGGTGATCTGTAAATGCTGCGGCGCAGATGCCTTCGTGGAGATCGACGTTCGCCGCCACTACCGCCCGTGGCCATATGCATAGGCACAAGAGTAGCAACGCCCTCAGCAGACATTTTAATTGTCTCAACCCCGACCCCGCGAACCCCGTCCCACCCGTTCTGATTGTATCTACGATGTCCTAACAAGGGGTTCGATGTTGCGACGGCATTTGGCTGGATGCATCATGTTCCAAACGACCGTTGGCCTAAATTGAGAACCGCCGATGCTTGAACGGTCGCATCCTTGATCCGTCCCGACAACGCCTTCACCTCGTTCGCAACGACTGCGAAACTGTTGCCTCGTTCGCCTGCTCGGGCAGCCTCGATGGAAGCGTTGAGCGCGAGCATCGACGTTTGCCGCGTAACTGCACCGATGTTGTCGACGATGTCAGCAAGCTCGGCCAACGTGTCCTGGTGCGCCGCTCGGCGTGTCTCTGCCTCAAGTCGGAATCGGTGAGCACGGTCAGACTCTTTGCGCTCGGCAAGCCGCATCGCGGTAACGTCGGTCGCCCATTTGATTATCTTCACCGTTCTACCGTCCTGGTCCAGGATCGGATTGTAGGTTGCCTGAAGATGCACGTCGGCACCCTCCCGTGTCCGCCTACGGTACTCCTGCTGCATGAAACGACCGGCGCGAAGGCTTTCCCAAAACTGGGCGTACTCCGTCGAAACACGATCCTCCTCAAAACAGAAGATGGCATGGTGTCGTCCGGCGATCTCTTTGAGGGAATAGCCCATCGCGGCAAGGAAGTTATCGTTCGCGCTTACGATGATGCCGTCGGTCGTCATTTCCAGCCAGCATTGCGATCGATCGATAGCCTGCAGTTTGCTCCGCTGCTCTGCCGCATCCGCAAGCTCTTGATCGGCGCGCTGCAGTGCCGCGCCGTTGAGCAGGACGGAGTTCTCTAACGCGTATAGCGTGTAGAGCGACTGGGTTAGACGCGTGAGAGTGGCGGGGTCGGCGACGAACGCTTTGAACAGTCGTTGATGGCGTGCGTGATAACTCCGCAGTAGGCCTGCCGTGAACGCGATTTCCGTCGCACGGTCCTTGCTGCTGGCCCGGCCCCGTCGGACCATCTTCGCGATCAGCTTGGCGTTTAGCCCCCCGGTGAATTTCAATTCGGTGTAGCGGACGTCACGTCGGACAAGCTCGGCGATCTCATCCTGATCGAGGCGATACGGAGTGTTTCGTCCGCCGAAAGGACGCCAGAACTCGTGTACATCCTGATCCACTCCGTCACGAATTATCGGCCAGATCGCAAGCAGGTCGGCTTCGAGTGTGCGCTTCGGATCGAAGGCGTCGAGGAGGACCTGCAAAGTGTCTTCGCTGAAATTCGGTCGACCTGATGTACTCACTGAGGAACCTCCGTTCCCGGCGATACTAATGAGAAATAGTCAAAATGGGCTTAATTGTCCGTCACATCCGTGTCCTTGTGGATAGAGGCTCCGATGAGTGAATTGCGTGGCACGTGAGCAGACGGCAAGGCCGCTTCAGCGCCATGCCGGGCAGCATGCCTACGTCCATCGCCATTCCGGCAACCCTGTATTCCATGACCCGGGCAGTCGGAGACATCGGCAGGTGCAGGGCGGCCCCGATCGTCACCGCGATACAGCCGAGCGCGGAGCCTGACAGGCATCGCCTGCCGGTCGCCATCGTCACGCACGCCCTCGACGTCGCCGGGTTCGACGACGTCCGTAGACGCGGAGACCTTCTTGCGGACCGCGCCGAGCCTCGGGGCTATCCAGTGGCCGAGGATGCGGGTCGCGTGCTTAGCCTAGCGTCGCGGACCGACGCGTTGCAGTGGCGGACTATGCAACCGGGCATTGACGTATCGCTGACCAAGACCTCGTCTGACGCTTTCTGCTCAGTGCGTATCCCAATACGCCGATCGGAGGTGTGGCCGACGTGATCGTCGAATTTGGCGTCGGCCGCGTGCCGATCGTCGCGCGCGATACGCGACAGGTTGTCGGAATCTTTTCGCGTCAGGACTTGCTCAAGCTCGCTGCACGCGGCGTCACTCGGAATCAAGATGAGCTGGTTCGCCCCAGCAGGCTGAACTCCAAGCTGCCAGTCTGCTCCGTCGCTTGCACTGCATGCTATCGACGATCCCGCGGTAGCTTCGCCGATCAGCAACAGCGACGGGTCATTGTCGCTGATCGTTTCGACTAGGAACGCGAGCGCCGACAGCCGGCCACGCAGGATGCGCTCGGTGGGGAGCGAGACGTTCACCGCGACCATCACCGGCGTATCGGGAGCGCGGCCGGCGGCAATAAGGTTGCGCGCGACGTCCCCTGCGGCGGCGCGGCCCATATAGACGGCGAGCGTGGCATCGTGCGCGGCGAGCGCGGTCCAGTCGAGATCGAGCGCTTCGCCGGCGCGGGCGTGCGCGGTGACGAACGTCAGCTTCCGCGCGAGACCGCGTAACGTCAGCGACGCGCCACCCGAGGCCGCTGCGGCGCTGGCGGCGGTGATGCCGGGGCAGATCCGCACCGTGATGCCGTTGACGGCGAGGTGATCGAGTTCTTCGGTCGAGCGGCCGAAGATCGACGGATCGCCGCCCTTGAGCCGGACGACGCGCTTGCCGGCGAGCGCCGCGTTTGCGAGCAGGACGTTGATCGAGACCTGATCCTTCGAATGGCGGCCCGATCGCTTGCCGACGCCGACCTGCTCGGTGCCGGGGGGTATCAGCGCCAGGATTCCGGGGCCGACCAGGGCGTCGTAGAACACGATGTCGGCGGCAACGATCAGCCGCTCGGCTTTCCGCGTGAGGAGGTCGGGATCGCCCGGCCCGGCACCGACCAGCCAGACCGAACCGGGCGGAAAATCATGCGACATTTGCTGATCCTTGCGTGACGAGGAGTTTGGCGAGGGCAGGGCGGCACGATCCGCAATTGGTGCCGGCTTTCAGTGCCGCACCGATCGCGGGAACGTCGGCGAGCTGCTGGTCGGTGATCGCGGCGAGAATGGTCTTCAGCCCGACGTCGAAGCATGCGCAGACGATCGGGCCACGGTCGACCTGCACGCCCGGCGCGCGGCCGGCGAGCAGGGTGGGCGCGGCAACGTTCTCGCTCAGCTGCGCGACGAGCCAGTCGCGGGGCGGCAGCATCCCGTCTCGGGTTACGAACAGGACGCCGGCCAGCCTGCCGCTGTCAAGGATCGCGATCCTGCGGCTCCCGCGTGCGGCATCGATGGCCTCGATCCGCTGACCCTTGGGCAGCAGTGCGTCGAGCGCAGCGGCGTCGCCGTTGCCGGCAATGTCCCATGCGGTCCCGCACGGCACCGCGACGCGCGTCGCCCACAGGCAGTCGGGGCGGCTCGCCAACTCGCCGCGGACGACGATAAAGCCGCGCCACTCGGTCGCTACCGGCTCGATCCGGACGGGGGTGGATTTGAACCCCGGCTGGCCCGATATCGGATCGGCAAGCGGGCGAGGCAGCAGCCCGGCGCGGCCGCCGGTCGCGGTACGGTCGGTCCAGTGGATCGGCACGAACAGTTCGCCGATCCGCTGCGTCGCGACGACGGTCGCGCGGAACAGCGTGTCGCCCTGCGGCGTCGTCACGCGTGCCAGCCCACCATCGACGATCCCGAGACGCGCCGCATCGTCGGGGTGAATCTCGACCAATGGCTCTTCGCGGTGGCGTGCGAGCTTGGGCGACAGACCGGTGCGGGTCATGGTGTGCCACTGGTCGCGATAACGCCCCGTGTTGAGCGTCATCGGCCATTTTACGAGCGGCGCGGCAACCGGCTTCTGCGCCACCGGCACCAGCCGCGCGCGTCCGTCCGGCGTCGAGAATCGACCGTCGGCGAACGGCGTGCCACCCCAGCGGAATGGGGCCATTGCGTCATACTCGGCGTTGCCCTTTGCAGCATGACCGGGGAGCGCGAAGAGCCGCGCGCCATCGTTCTCATACGCCGACAATCGGCAATGCTCGCGCCAGATCTCGGCGGGGCGATCGTAGGAGAATGCCGTCTTCCACCCCATCCGCCGGCCGACTTCGGCGATGATCCACCAATCCGGTTTCGCGTCGCCGGGCGCGGCCATGAACGCGCGCTGGCGGCTGATCGTGCGGTCGGAATTGGTGACGGTGCCGTCCTTCTCGCCCCAGGCGGCGGCGGGCAGGCGGACGTGCGCGTGGACCGAGGTGTCGGTGGTGTCGATCACGTCGGAGACGACGACGAACGGGCATGCCGCCAGCGCCTCGCGCACGCGGCCGGCGTCGGGCATCGACACCGCGGGGTTGGTCGCCATCACCCACAGCGCCTTGATCCGGCCGTTGCCGAGTTCGCGGAACAGGTCGACCGCCTTCAGCCCCGGCTTGGTCGCCATGTTCGGCGCGGCCCAGAACCGACCCACACGGGCGACGTTCTCCGGCGCGAAGTCCATGTGCGCGGCGAGGCTCGACGCGAGCCCGCCAACCTCGCGCCCGCCCATCGCATTTGGCTGGCCGGTGATCGAGAAGGGGGCGGCACCCGGCTTGCCGATGCGGCCGGTCGCGAGGTGAAGGTTGGTGATCGCATTGACCTGGTCGGTGCCCGACAGCGACTGGTTCACGCCCTGGCTGAACATCGTCACCGTCTTCGGCGTCGCGGCGAACAGTTCGAAGAAGCGCCTTAGATCCTGCGGCGAAACGTCGCAGGTCCGCGCTACCGACCACAGGTCGCTGCCCTCTCCGATCTGGTCCCAGAACGTGTCAGGCGTGGCGACGTGCGCGGCGAGATAGTCGTAATCGACCACGCCCGCGTCACGGCACCACGTGAGCAAGCCGTTCATCAGCGCGACGTCGGTGCCGGGGCGGATCGCGAGGTGCAGGTCGGCCTCGTCCGCGGTCTCTGTCCGACGCGGGTCGATCACCACGAGCTTGGCGCCGGCGTCGCAGCGCGCGCGGATGCGTTGATAGACGATCGGGTGGCACCAGGCGGTGTTCGATCCGACCAGCACGATCAGGTCGGCGGCGTCGAGATCGTTGTAGCTCGCGGGGACGATATCCTCACCGAACGCGCGCGTATGCCCGGCGACCGCGCTGGCCATGCAGAGCCGCGAATTGGTGTCGATGTTCGCCGAGCCTATGAAGCCTTTCATCAGCTTGTTGGCGACGTAATAGTCCTCGGTGAGGAGCTGGCCGGAGACGTAGAACGCGACGCTGTTGGGGCCGTGCTGCGCGATCGTGTCGCGGAAGCGTTTGGCGACGAGGTCGAGCGCCTTGTCCCAGGATGCGCGGCGCTGGCCGATCATGGGAGTTAGCAGGCGGCCTTCGAGCCCGATCGTCTCGCCGAGATGCGTGCCCTTCGAACAGAGCTTACCTGTGTTGGCGGGGTGGGCGGGGTCGCCCTTTATAGTGACGCTGCGTTCGCCAGTCGGCGTCGCGAGGATACCGCAGCCGACACCGCAATACGCGCAGGTCGTGCGAACGGAGGCCATTAGCCCTCTCCCCCTCGGGGAGAGGGTTGGGTGAGGGGCAGTTGGGAAACGCAACACGCGCCCCGACCCCTCACCCCGGCCTTCTCCCCAGCGGGGAGAGGGAGCAGTGGCACGATCACGCGGCGGCCTTCATCGTCGAGGTGCGGCAGAGCAATACCCGCCCGCCCGACACCTTCACCGGGATCACCGGCGTACAACCCTTGTCCTCGCCCAGCGCCTCGCCCGTATCCAGCGCGATCCGCCAGTTGTGCAGCGGGCACGCCACCGCGCCGCCATGCACGATCCCCTGCGACAGTCGCCCACCCTTGTGCGGGCACCGGTCCGCCAGCGCGAAGACCTTGCCGTCGCCGGTGCGGAACACCGCGATGTCGTCGCCGCCGGTAACCTGCACCGTGCGGCTGCCGCGGACCGGGATCTCGTCGACCCAGCCGATATCGAGCCATTCGCCGATCATGCCATTTCCCTCGTGCTGTCGATGGGCGTGAACCGCGCCATGGGCGCATGCTGCTCCCGGTGCTCGCCCGCCGCGCGCGCGGCCCACGGATCGTCCTGCGTGAACTGCTGCGAGAACAGGAACCGTGCCGCCAGCGCATCGCGGCCCTCCGGATCGTCGGCGATCCGTTCGCGGATATACTCGACGCCGATCCGCTCGATCCACGGCGCGGTCCGCTCCAGATACCGCGCTTCCTCGCGGTACAACTGGATGAACGCGGCGCAGTAATGCATCGCCTCTTCCTCGGTCGCGACCTTGCACAGGAAGTCGGTCGCGCGGACCTTGATCCCGCCATTGCCGCCGACCGACAGCTCGTAGCCGCTGTCGACGCAGACCACGCCGAAATCCTTGATCGTCGCCTCGGCGCAGTTGCGCGGGCAGCCGCTGACCGCGATCTTGAACTTGTGCGGCATCCACGATCCCCAGGTCATCCGCTCGACTTTGACGCCGAGCCCGGTCGAATCCTGCGTCCCGAACCGGCACCAGTCCGACCCGACGCACGTCTTCACGGTGCGCAGCGACTTGCCATACGCATGCCCGCTGACCATCCCGGCGGCGTTGAGATCGGCCCACACGGCAGGCAAATCCTCCTTCTTGATCCCGAAGATGTCGAGCCGCTGGCCGCCCGTCACCTTGACCATCGGCGCATCATATTTCTCGACGACATCGGCGATCGCGCGCAGCTCGCGCGGGTTGGTGAGCCCGCCCCACATCCGCGGCACGACCGAATAGGTGCCGTCCTTCTGGATGTTCGCGTGCACGCGCTCGTTGACGTAGCGGCTCTGCTGGTCGTCCTTGTAGTCGCCCGGCAATGCGCAGAGCAGATAGTAATTGAGCGCAGGCCGGCACGACGAACACCCGTCCGGCGTCGACCAGCTCATCTTCTGCATGACTTCGGGGATCGAGCGCATCCCCTGCGCGACGATCTCGCGGCGGACATCGTCGTGGCCGAAGCTGGTGCATTTGCACATCGTCTTCACCGAACGTTCGCCCGAATATTCGTCGCCCAGCGTGACCGCGAGCAGCGTCTCGACCAGACCGGTGCACGATCCGCACGACGCCGACGCCTTGCAGGTCGCGCGGACCGCATCGAGCGTCGCGTTGCCGGCGCCGATGCACGCCACGACCTTGCCCTTGGTGACGCCGTTGCAGCCGCAGATCTCCGCCTCGTCGGAGAGCGCGGCAACGGCTGCCTTAGGGTCCGCGGCGCCTCCTCCCGAGGCGAACGACTGGCCGAAGATCAGCATGTCGCGGACGGCCGAGATGTCCTCGCCGCGCTTGAGCAGGTCGAAATACCAGCCGCCGTCGGTCGTGTCGCCGTACAGCACCGCACCGACGATCCGGTCGTCCTTGACCACGACGCGCTTGTAGATGCCGCGCGACGCATCGCGCAGGACGATATCCTCCGCACCCGCACCGCCCGAGAAGTCGCCTGCCGAGAACACGTCGAGCCCGGCAACCTTCAGCTTGGTCGACGTCACCGATCCGCGATAGCCGCTATGTTTCTCGACGAGTCCGTCGGCCAGCGCCCGGCACATGTCCCACAGCGGCGCGACGAGGCCGTAGACATTCCCATCATGCTCGACGCATTCGCCGACTGCGAAAATCGAAGGATCGCTAGTAACCATGTGGTCATCGACCTTGATTCCTCGACCGATCTCCAACCCGGCTTCGCGCGCGAGGGCGACCGACGGGCGGATGCCGACCGCCATGACGACGAGGCTGGCGGGAATCAGCGTACCGTCTTTCAGCAGCACGCCCTCGACGTGGGTATCGCCGACGATCTCGGCGGTGTTCGCCTCGGTGAGGATGACCTGACCGCGCGATTCCAGCGCCGATTTGAGCAACCAGCCTGCCGCCTCGTCGAGCTGGCGCTCCATCAGCGTCGGCATCAGGTGGATCACCGTGACCTTCATCCCGCGCAACGTGAGGCCGTGTGCGGCCTCCAGTCCGAGCAGCCCGCCGCCGATGACGACCGCGGCGCCACCCTTTCCGGCCGCCTCCAGCATGTGATCGACATCGGCCATGTCGCGGAACGAGATGACGCCGGGCAGGTCCTTACCGGGGACGGGAATGATGAACGGATCGGAACCGGTCGCGATCAGCAACCGGTCGTACGACACCGTCAGCCCCGACCGCGCGGTGACGGTCTTGGCCACGCGGTCGATCGCCTGCACCGGGTCGCTCGTCACCAGCTCTATGGTGTTGGTCGCGTACCAGGCGTGATCGTTGATGACGATCTGCTCGAACGTCTTCTCACCCGCCAGCACCGGCGACAGCATGATGCGGTTGTAGTTCACGTGCGGCTCGGCACCGAAGATCGTCACGCGGTACCGGGCCGGATCGCGCGCGATCAGTTCCTCGACCGCGCGACAGCCGGCCATGCCGTTGCCGATCACGACGAGGTGCTCGCGGGTGTCGGGGGAGGGTGTGATAGTCTGGTGTTCCATCAGATCGTCCAGTCAGGTTGGAGCCGGGGATGGGAGGTCACGCGGGGAGCGCGGCGTTGATGGAGCGGTCGCTGTTGCGTCGCGCGTCGAGCGCCGCTTCGAGCAGCGCGCGTTCGTCCGATTTGTGCGTGGCGGAGAAGCGGACGGCGAGCGCGCAGACCGCGGTGCCTGCGACGATATAGCCGAGCACGATGAGGCATTGCTGCGGGGTGGCCGACGCCTTGTTGAGGAACCCCGCCGCGACCGCGCCGATATTGCCGCCCGCGCCGATCAGCCCGGCGACACCGCCCAGCGCCTTGCGGTCGACGAACGGCACCAGCGCATAGGTCGCGCCGCACGCCATGTGCGTGAACAGCCCGAACATCGTCATCGCCAGGATCGCGAGCGTGACGCTGCCGGCATGACCGAACAGCACCAGCCCGACGCCTTCGCCGAGCATCAGCGCGAACAACAGCAGCGCGCGGCCGTCGAGGCCCTTCACGAGCGCGATCCGGTCGCTCGCGATCCCGCCGAGCGCACGGGCGAACAGCGCGAGGCCACCGAAGATCCCGGCGGCCAGCCCCGCATTGGTCAGCGAAAGCCCGAACCGGTCGACGTAATAGCTGGCGGCGATGTTATGGATGAAGATCTCGACGCCGAAGCACGCGCCGTACGTCGCGGCGAGCATCCAGGTCCGGTAATTGGCGGCGGCGCGGCGGAAGATCGCCATGCCGGTCGCCTTGCCGCCGTCGAGCTCGATGCCCGCTGCGCGGAGGTCGACGATGTCGCCCTGCGGCGTGTCCTGCGTGTAGCGTGCATAAACGAACGCCATCGCGAGCATCGCGACGCCCGGCACGAACATCGCCGCGCGCCAGCCGAACGCGTGCTCGACGCCTAGGCCGACCAGTGCTGCGACGACCAGCGGCATCAGGCTCTGCGCCGCGCCGCCGCCGGCATTGCCCCAGCCGCCGACGGTCGCGTTGGCTGTGCCGACGACGTTGGGCGCGAACATCACGCTCGTATGATATTGCGTGATGACGAACGACGCGCCGATCGCGCCGATCGCGAGGCGGAAGAACAGGAACGTCTCGTAGGTCTGCGCGAACGCCAGCCCGAACACCGGGATCGCCCCGATCAGCAGCAGCCACGTATAGGTGCGCCGGGGGCCGAAGCGGTCGCAGAGCGGCCCGACCACCAGCCGCACCAGGATCGTCACCGCAACCGCGGCGATGTTGATGTTGGCGATCTGATCCTTGCTCAAGCCAAACTCGGCCTTGATCAGCGGCATCAACGGCGCCGCGGCGAACCACGCGAAGAAGCACACGAAGAACGCGAGCCACGTGACGTGGAACGCACGCATCTGCGGCGTGGCGGCGCTGAACAGGTCGATCCTGGTGGCCTTGGGTGCGGCGGTGTCGATACCCGGTGATGCGAACAACATGGTCGGCCCTCCATCTGCGGCGGACAAAGAAAAAGCCGCCCCGACGGCGACCTTGCGGACGCATCGGAGCGGCTTCGTTGCCTATGGACGATCGGTAGATCATCCTACGCGGTCAGGTCCCGTCGTTGGAACCGGTCTCGCGATGATTTCGTGTCCGACTCCCTTGCCGGACGATGCGAAGATGACCGAAGTGGCCGTATCGCGCAAGCGTCATTTCGCATGTGCAGCAGATTGGCTTGGCGCCTGAATTATCGTCGGCTTCCCTACCTTGTTTCAACGCGACGGGGGGAAACAGACCGGGCTACCGTCTTCTCGGCAGAACGATGAGGAGCGGGCTGCGCTCGCCTTTACTTCAACCCCGCCAGATACCCCTTAATATCATCCGGATCGAACGCGCGCCGATCGAAGAATGCATCGCGCCCGAGGATCAACCGACCCTGCGTGGACCCCGCACCGATGCTGTCCGCGCCGATCGCTCCCTCCAATTTCGAGCTAGCATTGGGAAGCGGCGCGCCCGTGCCCGCTAGCGCGGCGCGATAAATGTCCGGACGGAACACGCCTTGCGCGATGTCCGCCTCCGCGGCCGAGAACGGTATGCCGTCCCACCGCACCATTTGCGAATACAGCCATGCCGCCTGACTGCGCCACGGGAAGTTCGCCGCCTCCCGGTACTGGAACATGAAGTCCGGCACGTGGATCGGCACCGCATCCTTCATCAGTCGCACCCGGTCGCCGATCGCCCGCGCCACCGCATCGACCGGTGCATCGAGATACTCCGGGCGAGACAGGATCATCGCATTCGCCTCAAGCGTATCCGGATTGACGAACTGCGCAGCCGCAGCATGCAGCGCGCGGATCAGCCGGTGGACGACGTCGCCGCGCCCGACCAACGTTGCCTCGCGCATCGCCAGCACCTTCTCGACGCCACGCTGCCAGACCTGCGCTGTGACCAGAGCGATCCGGCCTACTCCGCGATCGACTGCGACGCCGTTCCAGGGCTCGCCGACGCAGATTCCGTCGACCTCGCCCACCGCCAGTGCATCGGCAGCGAAGGTCGGACTGGTCGTGACGATCTCGACGTCGGTATCAGGCCGAATACCGACTGCAGCGAGCCAATAGCGCAGCATGTAATTATGGCTCGAATAGCGATGCACCACGCCGAACCGCAGCCGCCGCCCGGCCGCGGCAAGCTCGGTCGCGACCGCCTTCAGCCGCGCGCCGAGTACGACCGGATCACCGAGCGCATCCCCGTCCATCACCTGTGCGGCGAGCGGCAGCGAAAGCGTGATCGCATTGCCGTTCAGCCCCAGCACGAACGGCACCGCCATCGGCACCGCTGGCCGCCCACGCCCCAGCGCCGTCGCAATCGCCAGCGGAGCGACCATGTGCGCGGCGTCGGTAAGACCGTACAGCAACCGATCACGCACCGTTGCCCAGGTCATGTCGCGGACCAGTTCGATCTCCAGCCCCTCCGCCTCGGCGAACCCGCGTTCGCGCGCGAGGATCGGCAGCGCGGCATCGACCAGCGGCAGGAAGCCGATGCGGACCCGGTCGAGCGCCATCAAAAATCTCCCATAAGTGCGTCGCTGGTGATGATCGCGTCGGCGATCTCGGCGATCCGGCGGTTGGATCGCATCGCCTGCGCGCGAAGAAGGCCGTAGGCGGTCGGCTCGTCAATCCCGCGGCGCTTCATCAGGATCGCCTTGGCTTTGTCGACGGTGGTGCGATCTGCAAGCGCGCTGCGCGCTTCGTGCAACTCCGCCTGTAAGCGCGCGAACGCCTGAAACCGCCGGATCGCAAGGTCGATGACCGGCTTGATCCGCTGCTTGGCGAGCCCGTCGACAATGTAGGCGGACACGCCCGCATCGACCGCGGCGTTCGTGGACTCCGCATCGCTCTGGTCGACAAACATCGCGATCGGCCGCGCCAGTGCGCGCGAAACCGCGAAGAACTCCTCGAGCACGTCGCGGCTGGGATTCTCCAGGTTGATCAGCACCACCTCGGGCGCGGCCTTCTCGAGCGCTGCGACCATCCCCAACGTCCCGTCGATCACGACGATATCATCAAGCCCCGCCTCGCGCAGGCCGTCCGAAATGATCGCCGCACGCGTCGTGCTCGTGTCGATAATCGCGATCCGCATCGAATTGTCTTACGCGGCACCGGTCCTCATGGCGAGGGCACAGCGATTTCCGGTGATCGCTCTCCAAAGCAGACGGACCGCTTTCTTCCCAAAGCAGCCATGCCGCTTCTGCCCACACCCGGACGCTCCGGTTAGTAATTCGGAGTCCCGGTAGTAGCCATTCGTTCAGTGCGATCATGGGGCACTTCCCAGACATGAGTTACAATCGGGGCGCCCGGGATTGGTATAGCTGTCCAGTTACGGCCAATGGCGAGCACGGTAAAATGGATCGCAAAAGCGATTACGCTGATATAATCTGACATTGGAGGTAAATGCAGAAATGGAAAGTAGCCGTCAGCTGGAGAGCATTGCCCTCGCAATTGCTCCAATGCTAGCTGCTTCTGTATCCGAAGTATGGATCGTGGCAGAAGTTCACGACGACTGGATACAGAGGCGCTACGATGTCGTGTGCAACGGTAAGCTTGTTGAGGGGGTGGAAGGTGAGAGAACCATGAACCGATCCATCAATGATGCTCTATCCGCCTTAAGGCGTGACATGCTTAAAGAGAGTCAGGAAGATTGGCATCATTGCACCTATGTTTTGAGGTCTGTCGGAACCTTCAAAATGGAGTTCGATCGTAGTAGACCGCCGAGCGCGTGAATGTAACGATAGATACTCCTGTAAAAGGAGGCAGCGCCACAGAATGTCGGCTATCGCCAGCACCTTCCCGAAAGCCGCCGTTCCGCTTTCATTCCCCATCCCGGTCATTCTTGAGAATTCGATCTGTCTTGCGAACGCTCGTATTGGCCAAACCACATCGAGGATTGCTGTACAGTAGGTCGATCGGGATTTTGGCTAGTAGCAGAATATACTTACCGGTACCGATGAGGCCAAGCGTGGACGCCTGATCCATCCAACGGGCACCCGCGAGACCGTCACAGACTGATATCCCGCCGCTCCATTTCGACAAACGCGAAATGCCCAATTGGCGAGCGGGGTTCGGCCTTGAAAATGTCAGCTAGGTCGAGCAGATCCTCGTTCGATAGGTTCGTGATCGCGGCTTCGACCTCGGCAAGGCGCTGCATAGCGCGATCGCCGCGAACGGCGAGCCGCTTCATTCTTGTCTTGAGCATGCGGACCGATACCATATTTGCCGTCGGGGTGGCAGGGGGGAGCGGTCTGTCGGTTCTTACCATTCCACTCAGGGACGTCCGCCGTCCCCTGCACCTTCGGTTGTCGGGTCTCACAATGGGTACCATACGGCCAGAATAAGTTGTTCGCCGACACCTTATCCACATGAGTCTTGAGTCTGACGCTTGACCAAACGGTTCTGGTAACGGAACATAAAGGGAACAGGTAGAGTCTAGACACCATGATCACCGCCCTCGAGTCCCTGTCGACCACCATCGCCCACCTGCGGACAATCGCAACGCCGGTGGTGGATCACCGCATCATGCCGTTCGGTATCCCTGCGCTCGACGATCGCCTCGCAAGCAGGGGCCTTCGCGCTGGAGCACTGCACGAGGTCGCCGCACAAAGCTGTTCGATGGTCGACGATGCCGCAGCAACGCTGTTCCTCGCAGGCATCGCCGCGCGAGAAGCGGCGCATGCAGGCGGACCGGTGCTATGGGTGAGCTGTCGCAACGATCTCTATGCGCCGGGCTTGGAGCAGGCGGGGCTATCATCTGCCGACTTGATTCACGCACAACCCCGTGACGATGCAGCCTTGCTGGCCGTCGTCGAAGACGCGGTGCGCGACGGAACGCCGTCCGCGGTGATCGCCGAGGTTAGCCGGATGCCGATGGTGGCGACCCGGCGCCTGCAACTGGTCGCGGCCGACGCCGACATTCCCGTTCTCATCCTGCGACGCAGACGTAACCGCGACCAGGATCCTCTCGCCGAACCGTCTGCGGCCTGGACGCGCTGGCGGATCGCCAGTGCGTCGTCCGAGCGCCTGGGCGTCGCCGGCGTCGGCCGATCGCGGTGGCAGGTCGAGGTCGCACGGCAGCGTGGCGGCGAAGCATTTTCGATGATTTTGGAGGGCTGCGATGAGACGGGTTGTCTCGCTGTTCCTGCCGCACTTGGCTATCGAGCGGCTGAGACGGCTGGACCGGCACGCTACGCGGTCGCCTGAGCGGCCAGCCCTTCAGCTTCCCGTCGACGACGATCCCGGTGCGTGTTCGGTACCGCGGGGCGGCGGATGGCGGCCGGGTGCGCGGTGGGCTCGTGCCGACATGCCAACCAGGCAGGATGTGGAAGGTGAGATCGCAGCGCTGCCCGCGCATGCGAAACCACCCATGCGTGAACTTGGCCGGCGATCGGAAGCGGCGAACCATCCGTTTCACGGACCAGAGCAAGCCGACAGTCACGACAGGGTCGCGGCGACCGTTGCCGTGTTTCACAGGGCGCCGCTCGCGCTGGTGGGCAAGGTCGGCCGGCGCGAAGAGGTGGTTGCCGCCTGCGATGGCGCTGCCGCGTTAGGGATCACGATCGGGATGGCCGCGACCCATGCGCGCGCGCTGGTGTCCGATCTCGACATCCGACCGTCCGAGACGGAGGCGGATGCCGCGATGCTGGATCAGCTCGCGCTACGCGCGGTGCGCCGCTGGTCGCCGATCGCAGCCGCCACACCGCCCGACGGGCTGTGGCTCGACCTGACCGGCTGCGCGCATCTCCATGGCGGCGAAGAACGGTTCTGCCGGCGTCTGCGCGCGTTTTGCCAGCGTGCCGGGTTCACCGCCCGCGTGGCGGTTGCAGACACACCGGGTGCGGCACACGCTATTGCCCGGTTCGGGCCTGCCGACATCGCGATCGTGCCCACAGGGCGGACGGTCGAAGCGCTCAGCGGCCTACCGGTCGCGGCCTTGCGCCTAGCAGGCACGGCGCTTGTCGCCGCCCGCAAGTTCGGCTTCGAACGCGTCGCCGATCTTCTACCGGTCGCGCGCGGGCCTTTGGCACGCCGGCTCGGGCTGGCCGCCATCACGCGGCTCGATCAGGCACTCGGCGCGGTCGCCGAACCCATCACGCCGCGCACCGACGAGGTCATGCCGGTCGTCGAACGTCGGCTGCTCGAACCGATCGTCACCGCAGACGCGATTGCGCAGGTCATGGAGGATCTGCTCGGCGACATGGCCGAGCTACTGCGCGCAAAGGGGCTCGGCGTCCGGTCGCTGCGGCTGGGTGGCTTACGCGTCGATGGCACCGAGCAGGTCGTGGCCGTCGGCACCTCACGCCCGACGCGCGAGGTGTCGCACTTGCTGCGGCTCATGAAGCTCAGGATCGAACGGATCGATCCAGGCTTGGGCCTCGAGCAATTTTATCTGGCGGCGCCGCACACCGAGCCACTCGACGCGGTCGACCTCGGGGCGGTTCTCGCCGGTGAGGTACTCGTGCGTGATCCAGCCCGTCTCGTTGACGTCGTTGCCGGCCGCATCGGCGCTGACGCCGTATTCCGGATTGCCCCTGTTGAAAGCCACGTGCCCGAGCGCGCCGTCATGCGCGCCGACCCGGTGGTGGCGCCCGCGGGCTGGCCGAAATGGCGCCGACCGACGCGCCTGCTGGCCAGACCCGAACCGCTATGGGGCGTCATAGCGCTGATGCCCGATCAGCCGCCCCGGCGGTTCGAGTGGCGCGGTCGGCCGCACAAGGTGGTTGCCGGCGACGGCCCCGAGCGGATCCACGGTGAGTGGTGGCGTCGCGACGCGGAAGTATGGGCGGTGCGCGATTATTACCGCGTCGAAGATGACGCGGGCGGTCGCTACTGGGTGTTCCGGCGTGGCGACGGGTTCGTCGAGGACACCGGCGATCTAAGCTGGTGGATGCACGGCGTGTTCGCATGACCGACTATGTCGAGCTCCAGGTCCTTACGCACTTCTCGCTGCTGCGCGGCGCCTCGAGCCCCGAGGAGCTGTTCGCGGCAGCGGCGCTGCTCGGCTATCCCTCGATCGGGGTCAGCGACATCGGCACGGTCGCGGGTGTGGTGCGCGCATGGGAAGCGCAGAAGGCGACGGGCGTCCGCTCGATCGCCGGAACGCGCGTCAATCTATCCTGTGGCCGGCAGTTGCTGCTCTACCCGACCAACCGCCCCGCCTGGTCGCGCCTGACGCGTCTGCTGACGGTGGGCAAGAAGCGGGCGGGGAAGGGTGGCTGTCTTCTCCACTGGCATGACCTCGAGCCCTGGTCGGACGGCATGATCGCCATCCTGCTGCCGGTTGAGCCGGACGAGGAGAATCTGGCAGCGCTCGCCGACCTGAAAACGGTCTATGGCCGTCGCGGGTATATGGCGCTGTTCCAGCGGCGCCGGCCGGACGATGCCGTGCGGATCGACGCGTTGGCGCGGCAGGCGGGCGGCGCCGGCGTTCGCGCGGTGGTGACGGGTGATGTCCTCTACCACGCGCCGGAGGCCCGGCTTCTCCAGGACGTGGTGACGGCCGTACGCGAGAAATGCACCGTCGACGAACTCGGCTACCGGCGCGAGGTCAACGCCGATCGGGCACTCAAATCCTCCGACGAAATGGTCCGGCGGTTCAAGGCGTATCCCGATGCGCTGCGCGCCAGCGTCGACATTGCCCGTCTGTGCACCTTCGATCTGGGTGAACTGGCCTATCAGTATCCGCATGAGCGGCTGATCGACGGGCTGACCGCGCAAGAGGCCTTGCAGAAGCTGGCGGAAGACGCCGTCGACGTGATGTTCAACGGCGCGGTGCCGGCTGCCTATACCGAGCAGATTGCCCACGAGATGCGGCTGATCGGCGAGCTCGGCTATGCGCCGTATTTCCTGACCGTCTACGCGATCGTCCGCGAAGCCCGCCGGCGTGGCATCCTTTGTCAGGGCCGCGGCTCGGCCGCGAATTCCTGCGTCTGCTTCGTGCTCGGCGTCACCTCGATCGACCCGATCAAGCACGAGCTGCTGTTCGAACGGTTTGTCTCGGGCGAGCGCCGCGAGCCCCCCGATATCGACGTCGACTTCGAGCATGAGCGACGCGAAGAGATCATCCAGTGGATCTATGAGACCTACGGCCGCAACCATTCGGCATTGACTGCAGTCGTCACTCGCTACCGGGCGCGCGGCGCGGTGCGCGACGTCGGCAAGGCGCTCGGCCTGCCGGAGGACCTGACCTCGTCACTGGCCGGCCAGGTGTGGGGCTGGTCGGCCGAAGGCGTCGGCGAAAAGCAGGTCAACGAGCTGAACCTCGACATCGGCGATCGTCGCCTGCGCCTGACGCTCGAGCTGGCCCGCAAGCTGATCGGCGTACCGCGCCATATGAGCCAGCATCCGGGTGGCTTCGTCCTCACCCATGACCGTCTCGACGATCTGGTCCCGATCGAACCTGCTGCGATGGAAGATCGGCAGATCATCGAATGGGACAAGGACGACATCGATGCGCTGAAGTTCATGAAGGTCGACGTGCTGGGTCTCGGCATGCTCGGGTGCATGAACCGCGCGTTCAACATGCTCGAGGCGGACAAGGGGCTGCGGGTCGGTTTGGCCGATCTGCAGGACGACGACCCGGACGTCTATGCGATGATCTCGAAGGCCGACACGCTCGGCACCTTCCAGATCGAAAGCCGCGCGCAGATGTCGATGCTCCCGCGGATGAAGCCGCGACGTTTCTACGACCTTGTCATCCAGGTCGCGATCGTACGACCGGGACCGATCCAGGGCGACATGGTCCACCCGTATCTGCGCCGGCGCGAAGGTCTGGAGAAACCGGAATACCCGCGCCCTGAGTTGCGCGCGGTGCTCGAGAAGACGCTCGGCGTGCCGCTGTTCCAGGAACAGGCAATGAAGGTCGCGATCGTCGGTGCCGGGTTCACGCCGGCAGAAGCCGATCAGCTGCGCCGCGCCATGGCGACGTTCAAGTTCACGGGCGGCGTGTCGCACTTCAGCGAAAAGCTGATCGGGGGCATGGTCGAGCGCGGCTATCCGCGCGAATTTGCCGAACGCACCTTCCGCCAGCTCGAGGGGTTCGGGTCTTACGGCTTCCCCGAGAGCCACGCGGCCTCGTTCGCCAAGATCTCCTACGCATCGTCGTGGATGAAGCATCATCACCCGGACGTGTTCTGCGCGGCACTGATGAATGCGCAGCCGATGGGCTTCTACGCACCCGCGCAGATTGTCCGCGATGCGCGCGAACACGGCGTCGTGGTTCGCCCCCCGTGCGTCAACGCAAGCCGCTGGGACTGCACGCTGGAGCCGTATGGCGGGCGTTACCTCGCCGTACGGCTGGGGCTCCGGCAGATCCGCGGCCTGTCCAACGCGGATGGCGCCAAGATCGTCGGCGCGCGCGTGCTGACCGCGTTCGAGAGCGTCGAAGACGTATGGCGGCGATCGGGCGTGCAGCGCGCGGCGATCGAGAAGCTCGCGGACGGCGATGCCTTCCATAGCTTTGGTGCCGATCGTCGGCAGGGCTTGTGGAAGGTGAGGGGGCTCGGCGAAGCGCCGCTGCCGCTGTTCGCCGCGGCCGACCGCGCGGACCAGGTTGTCAGCGCGGAAGGGATTGAGCCTGATGTCGAACTGCGGCCACTGACCGACGGTCGTGAGGTGATCGAGGACTACCGCGCGCTGCAACTCTCGCTGCGCGCGCATCCGCTGACCTTCGTCCGCGATGAGCTGGCCAGGCGTGGCGTGACCAAATGCGCGGACCTCGCGACTATCCGCGACGGACGGCATGTCGAAGTCGCCGGCATCATCCTCGTTCGCCAGAAGCCGGGGTCTGCCAAAGGCGTGCTGTTCATCACGATCGAAGACGAGACCGGCATCGCCAACGGCATCCTGTGGCCCGATCGGTTCGAGCGCCAGCGCCGCACCGTCATGTCCGCGTCGATGATCGGCATGAAGGGCAGGGTGCAGAAGGAGGGCGAGGTCATCCACGTCATCTGCGACCGGATCATCGACTACGGCGATCTGCTGCACCGGGTCGGCGAGATGTCGTTCCCGCACCGGACCGGCCGCGGTGACGGCGCGAAGCATGCCGGCTCCCCCGACCGCGGGGACAAGGGCTGGAGCCCGAACCCGCGCAATTCCTACTGGCCACCCCATGCGGACGGCATGGATCCGGAAGCTGTCGTGAAGTTCAAATCTCACGACTTCCATTGATGGCCAAGCTCGTCCGTCATCAACGCGTTGTCATCGCGCTATCGGTGCATATCTTGCGGGGCGGCGTTGCGCGCTGCTCGGACGCTCGCGTCGATGTCGTCGAGATCCGGTTGGCGCTGCGCTGTCTACTCCCGCACTGCCCGGAACGCTGGCCGCTCGAACTTTACTGGGATGCCGCCCGACAGGAAAACGAGATCGGCAGGGCGCAGGGCGTGACCGCGGCGTTCAACGGGATTGTCCGGCAACTGCGGCGCGCTGGCTGTTATGAAGAGGTAACCGAACCGTGAGTATGCGACTACCGCGAGCAGCCGTTGCCCGCGTTCCCGAAGGCACGCGGATCGTCAGCGTCGAGCGCATGTCGCGGGCCTTCACCAAATACCATCTGGATGACGGACGCGCACTGCACCGGTTCAAGATGGAAGAGCCGCATGCGACCCCGCATGATCACCCCTGGAGCTTCGACACCGAGATCCTTGATGGCGGCTATGTCGAAGAGGTGTTTCACCTGGATCCAAACGGCGGTTGGCACAGCGAACTGGTTCACCGACTCCCTGGCGAAACCTACCATGTCGACGCTGCGCACATTCACCGCATCGTGGAGCTGCCGACGGGTGAGTGCTGGACGCTCGTCCGCGCAGGTCCCCCCACACGCGAGACCCGGTTCTGGCGTTTCGGAGACGCGGTTCAGTCCCGGACCTGGCATGAGCGCCGATGGACGCGCTTAGGATAAGGCATCACGACAAGGGTCGATCCACCGCAATATTCATGACGGCGTTGGCCGGGGAAGGGCATCGAGCGCTGCCGATACCTGCAGGCGCAGATCGTCGTCCCGGGTGATCTCCAGCATCGCACTGAGGCTGCTGCGGGCGCCGGCCACATCACCTGCGACCAGCTGCAGTCTGGCGCGCTCCCACCAACCATGGGCGTGCGTGGGTGCCACGATGGTCATGCGGTCGTACAGGACCAGCGCGCGCGCGGGATCCCCGGCCTGCTCGGCACGGGTCGCTTGGTTGAGCAGCAGTCGGACGAGCGCCGATCGGTTCGACAGGGGAAGCATCCCGTCGGAGAACCGCGCTTGGCCCGTCATTTGCTCCAACAAGGCTTCCACCTGTGCAGGGGCGACGATGCGACCATCGTTGAAGGGGTCGATGATCAGCGCATCCGATGCGTCACCAAGGCGGACCAGGACGTGGCCGGGGGTATTTAGCGGCATCGCCGACCAACCAAGGCGGCGTGCCATCGCCACATAGA
Source organism: Sphingomonas sp. OK281 (assembly GCF_900115295.1). GTDB lineage: Bacteria > Pseudomonadota > Alphaproteobacteria > Sphingomonadales > Sphingomonadaceae > Sphingomonas. Next base: position 300,864 of record NZ_FOVZ01000005.1, read on the forward strand.
TGATCGACAGACTGATCGGCAGCCCGAGCCGACGATCAACGACAGCGATCAGGTCCGCATTCTGGGGATCGTCGTAGTGCGTGCGGTCGCCGGAGAACCCGAACTCTTCAACCATCACGCTGCTCAGAGCCTGGGCCTGAGCGACGCTGTTCGCTGCGTCGCCGTCAGCGGCGCGCAGGGCTATTTCTATGTCGGTGAGCTCGTCAATATATTCATCGAGATCGATACCAGGATGATCGAGCGCTGCGAGTTCTAGCGCGGCTAGATCAAGCTCGATCTCCCCGTCTTCCATCAGCCCGATATGAAGAATGCTATTGGTCATGAGCGGTTAGATGGGAGGCTGCTTCGATCGTTTCTATGGCATGTCGGGAGACGGGGCGCCTGATCCGTAACCGGTTTACGATACGGGAGCCCCGTTGTGCGCCACAGGCAGTTCCGCCCCGTCTCCTGCCAAAGGGAACCGGCGCCCCCGGTAGCATTCAAGCTTTACCGCGCCCACCGTTGAGCTCGCCCGCGGCAGCATCGAGCTTCTCACGATCGTTGCCAATGTCGGCGATCAGATCGCGCGCCTGCTGCGCGGTCAACCCGTGCTTCTCAGCAAAATACTGGACCTCATACGTCTCGCTACCCGAGACACGGCTACGATCACGCTCGTCGGTTTTGCTTTTGTCATCGGCCATTATGGTTCTCCGTCCAATTGGACATGAACGCACCGCCTCGTGACCGTGTCCGTTTCAATGGCATGATGTCGATTAAGGTGTGCCACGTGGCACACTTCCCGAAATTGCCGACATTTGAGCGCGCACGAGCCTTGCGTCCCTCCAGACGCTTGCCCGCGATGATAATCCGTTCGACGCCATCTGTGCGGCGGGGCCGCGCTGAAGATCGCCCCTAGGGCGATAGCGACGTCCCGCGGGGGCGCTCTGTCGCAGGACTATGCAACCCGCCGCATTGCCGGTTGGCTCATGCTCGGGCATCGTAGCACGATGAGTGAGCCAAACAGTGATTTCGAACAGGCGGCACAGATCGTCGAGGCGTTCTCCGAAAGCGAGACCGACGAACGCATTCTTGACCTGCTGGCCCGGACCACAGCCGCGATCCGTGATCAGGCAATAGACAACTAAGGCAGCGACCATGTGCAATCGCGCTCGCATGCTCGGTGAACCCGAAACCCATTGGGAGTCTGCCGCAAAGATCTTTAGCGAGCGGCCGCGCGACAACCGGTTCGACCCGCGCGAGCTTCGCCCCAAGAGCCGAAACTATGTGGTGCGGGAACAGGGCGGCGAGCGTGCCTGGGATGTGATGTCGTGGGATGTGCTGGGCGGCAAGGCACCATGGCCGATGACCAACGTCCGTAACTTGGCCCTCCCACAATGGCGTAAATTGGCGGAGAAGCCGGAAAACCGGTGCCTCGTGCCGTTGACCGAATTCTGCGAGTTCACGCCCGACAAGCATGACCTGGGCGACGGCAAACCGCCGCTCAAAGGCGAAATATGGTTCAGCGTTGTCGATCAGCCGGTGTTCGCAGTCGCCGGGTTTTGGCAGCATACCGCGGAAGGGAACGGGTTCACGATGGTCACGTGCGATCCCAACACGCTGGTGGCGCCGATCCACCCGAAAGCCATGATCACGATCCTGGACCCTGCAGACATCGATACGTGGTTGCGCGGCTCCTATGACGATATCGCTGGGCTGCAGAAACCCTACGATCCTGCCAAAATGACTGTCCGGGGCCCTGTCTTCCCGACCCGCAGCAAGGAGCGGTAGCGGCTGGCTAATCTTCGCATTCGAAGATGACCGCACCGAACGATCCATTGTGTCCGCTACGCGTTGTGCGGCCGTAGCAGGGAGCCAAGACGATGACGCAGGATGACGAACGCTGGATGCGCGAAGCGATCGCGATCGCACGATCGAAGGGATCCGATCCTTCGACCTCGCCGCTGGGATGCGTGATCGTGCTCGATGGCAAAATTATCGCGGGCGAGCGCAACCAGACGAAGGAGTTACCGGACGCGACCGCGCATGCCGAGATGATGGCAATCCGACGGGCCTGTGAAAGCACCGGAGAACTGGAACTGCGCGGTGCGACGCTCTACTCCACGCTGCAGCCTTGCGGCATGTGCACGATGGCGTCGATCTGGTCGAAGGTCGGTCGCGTCGTTTACGGGGCGGGCCGCGATGATGTTCATGAGATGTATTTCGAAGCGCAGCACGTCGACACGCTGGCGTTCATCGGCGACGCCTACCGCGATGACATCGTCATCGAGGGAGGGTGCCTTCGCGACGATTGCGCCAAGCTTTATTATGGTCCCGGCGCAGAGCTGCCGGTCGACGAGCAGGCAAATCTATAGCCCGCTGAGGCCGCGCTGATCCGAGCGAAACTTACCCCGGAGCCGGCGCGTTGCGACGGTGCCGGAGCAGTTTGCTTCGCGGCTATCCGCTCAGCAAGGACACTATCATGGGCCTGTTTTCCAAAGACATCGTGACGTTCGACGACCTGTTCCTGCACCAGTTGCAGGACGTATATTACGCGGAAAACCAGATCACCAAGGCGCTGCCGAAGATGGCCGACAAGGCAACGGCGCCAGCCCTGAAGCAGGGTTTCGAAACCCATCTGAGTGAAACGCAAGGACAGATCACGCGCCTCGAGAGCATCTTCGACCTACTCGGCGAGAAGGCAAAGGCAGTGACCTGCCCGGCGATCGACGGCATCATCAAGGAAGCCAACGAAGTCGCCGGCGAGATCGAGGACAAGGCAGTGCTCGATGCCGCGCTGATCGCGTCGGCACAGGCCGTCGAGCATTACGAGATCGCCCGGTACGGCACATTGATCGCCTGGGCGAACCAGCTCGGTCGCGCCGATATCGCGGCAATCCTAAAAGAAACGCTCGACGAAGAATATGCGACCGACGACAAGCTGACGGCGATGGCAACGTCGAGCGTGAACGCCAAGGCGGAAGCGGTCACCGCATAAGCAGTACGATGTCGGGGGGCCGATGCCCCCCGACCTTTTCATAACTTCCATGAAAGGCACATTCGATGGCCGATGATATCGCGTTCACGCTTCCCGAAGCCTTGCGTGCGCAAAAGCATATGCGCGATGCGCTAGGCCTGGGCGAGGAGCGGTTCCCAGTGCCTGCCTTTATCAACATGGTAAGCGACGAGATCGAGCAGCTGCGCGACGCCGGCAGGACGGATGGCGAAATCGCCGCGCTCGTCGAAGAATCGAGCGGTCATGCGCTCACCGAAGCGGATATCGCGCGCTACTATACACCAGCGGAAGACCGGCATTCGAACGAGCACTGAAACCGCCCTACCAAGTCAGCGGTTGCGCATCTTGTAAGGGGCCGTGGACACGGTTTTCCAAGCCGCAGTCACCGATTCAGGCGGGCTGATCACCACCGGATATGATGCTATCCGCAATAAGCTGGGCTGGGCTTCCCCCGGTGCGGTAGTGCCAAGCGCACTGTAGCCTCGTTTTCGCGCCGCCGCGAGTATCCACCCGCACCTTACTCCGACATCGTCGAACGGGACTGCGATGTCCGTCATGGCCGCAGGCGGTGATAAACCAGAATTCAATACCGTTTCAATCGGACATCACTTGGGGCCAGTGTTCTTCTATACGAGCTTTCATCTTCAGAGCCGACGGCAAGCCCAGAGTAAGGCTGGGTCTGTTCGGAGCCTGTTCCGCCAGCTCTTCGAATATTGAGATCGCTTCCAATATCTGCGTATGCGCACGGCGAGGATCCGTCTGCAGTTCCATCATGGCGAGGTCGGCGCGCCCCGTCGCGAGGCCGCTCAAGGCTTCCAGAGAGCTCCGGTCGCCATCGTAGATCTCGACGCGCATCTTGAACGCTCTGACGATGTTCGCCGAAGCTCGGGTGCGAGCGTCACGATGCGAACAGGAGCGATGTCCTTCCACCCTGCAAGCAGCTCGATCCGAGGTGGGATCGCGAACGGTGGCTGGCCGCCCAGTCTGGCCGGGTTGATGAAGGGACCTTCCAGATGGACTCCCAGCACCTCCGCGGCTCCGGGAACCGGCGCGTCCATGTACTCCCTCGCACCCGAGAGCGCGTGGTCGATGTCCGCCAACGGGGCGGTTACCGTCGTCGCGCAGAGCGCTACCGTCCCGTTGCTCGCATGGTATTCGCACATGGTGGCGAGCTCGGACGCACCGCCCATGACATCCGCTCCCCCGCCCCCATGCACGTGAAGATCGATGAAGCCGGGAATGATGTAGGGAGGTTCGGGGTCGCCGACGATATCGATACCGACGACCCTCGATATGATGCCGTCCCGGTACTCGACGCGTCCTCGAACCCAGCTGCCGGAGCAGTAGACGCTGCCGCTGACGGAATGACCCGCACTCACCGCCGGACTTCCGTAACCCAGGTGTATCGATCGTTGCGGAAGTATGATGTGGTGAACTCGACCACGGCGTTGTCCGCACCGAACCCCTTGCGGGTGATCCTTAGCATCGGCGCGGCAAGAGGGACGCCGAGCGCTCGAGCGGCATCGGCATCGGCAGCTACGGCGCCGATCTCCTGCAGCAGGCGGACCGGCCTCGTGCCGTGCCCCTCCATCGTCACGTAGAGGGACGTGGTTGCGTCGTAGCTGGTTGGCAGCGCCCACGCGGGTATAAGCGCCAGTTCCAGTGCGACCGGCTCGCCATCCGCCAATCGGACCCGAGCCAAATCTATCAGTTCGTCAGTCGGTCCGATGCCGAGGTTGATCGACTCGGTCGGCGTCGGAAACCGAACCTCGGCACGGAGGACCCTAGTGGTCACGGTGAAGCCGCGTCGAGCCATCTCCTCCGAAAATCCGAAACTCGAGTTCGTGGACTTTCGGTGATCGGAGGGAACGACCGTACCATGGCCATGCCGTGTGACGAGGAATCCGTCGCCCTCCAGCGTGCTGATCGCGCGTCGCAGGACGTTTCGAGAGACGCCCAACTCCGCAGACAGTTCACGCTCGCTCGGTATCAGGTCGCCCGGCGACAAGATCCTCCGTTCAATCGCGATATGGAAACCGGTGACTAGAAAGTCATGGATATTTCTTCGGCTCTGCTCGGATAATCCGGCGCTGAGATGAGCGACGAGTGAGACGGACATAGAAGGCATACCTATAGGTACCACAGAGGAACCAATTGTTCAACTGGATTACTCCTGGTGCCTAATCGATCCGCGGTTTTGATATGCCATGCGTGACCGACTTGAGTTGACGCACAGGCCGCCTGGGATGGTGCGCGATTTCTTGCGCGAGGGGGATACCCTCGTTGCCGCGGGGGGCGACTAGACGGCTCGACCAATGGAGGATTTGCAGGTTATCGGCCATGAACCGATGAGAAGCAGTTTCACGCTCGAGGAAACTCGGCATCCGATCACCGCGGCGGGTAGGGCGTTTTCTCGGCATCATTGACGTATTTGACGGATCAGAGGCGAGCATACGACTTGAACGTCGAATGGGAGGCATTCAGCCGGCGATGGAGGGGAGGGTGCGCGCGGGCGGTGAGGTTCGTTTCGATCCACATCCGTCGAACAGTTTGATCACCGATGGGATGACGCGCGCTCTTCCCGGCGAAGGCCAGGTTTCTTGTGCCGAACCGTGTCCCGGTACGTACCAAACCGCCCGAGGAGGCGTCAGCCCGGCAACGATAAGCCAGGCTTGGCTCTGCAATTCGAACATTAGGGACGTCATGCGGAAAAGGAGGATGATTCGCAGTTTGGCCAGATGGGCTTTGATCGGTGCCGTTGCGCTTTTGGCTGTACTGGCAGTCTTCGGGGTCTACCTGGCAAAGAGTCAGGACGGTCCGATCCGCCTCGTTCAGACGGTGGCCTACTGGAACCGGAAGAGCGGCCCGAATACGTTCATACCGCGACAACGACCTGCCGACAGAAACCGCCCCGATGGCGTGCGCCTCAGAAGCGACGTGGGGTATGGTCACCGCTATCCAAACAGCTTCTTCGACATCTGGTCCCTACCGACCGGAAATGGATCCCGACGTCCCACGATCGTCAACATCCACGGTGGGGGGTGGTTCATCGGAAGCAAGGATGGCGGGGACCCACTGGCGGGTGCCGATGGCATCGGTGGCGCGCAGCGGCCAACCCTACTTCTGCTGAAGGCGGGGTTCAACGTCGTGAATCTCGATTACGCACTCGCTCCAGCCTATCGGTATCCCGTCGCACTTCGCCAGTTGAATCAAGCCCTTGGGTTCCTTCGCGAGCATGCCGAGGAATACGAGCTCGACATGGGGAACGTCATTATAATGGGGACCAGCGCCGGCGCGCAGATGTCAGCACAGTACGGACTGATCCTGGCGGACCGGGAGTATGCTTCCAGGATCGGTATTCGACCTACCATCCAAAGAGCCGACGTGAAGGGTCTGATCCTGTTTTCTCCCCCGTTGCGGGTCAGCGATCTCAATTGGGGGACCGACAGAATATTCAGAGCCTACCTAGGCACGAAGGACGTGGCGCAGGATGAGCGGGCGAGGGAACTCGACGTCATTCGGGGTGTGAGTTCAAGCTACCCGCCGACCTACATAACCGATGGTAATCAGGCCGATACGTTTCCTCGAGACGCTCAGGCCATGGCTCGGGCGCTCGAAAGACATCGAGTCGATCACGTGTTCAACTACTATCCGCAGGGAATGGCGAAGCTGGGTCATAACTACACGGGATTGTTGAACAATCCGTTTGGTTACGACAATTTCAAGAAGACAATCGAGTTCGCGCGGAGAAGAGCCGGATTGCGATAGGGCGGGAAGCGTAAGGCGTTGCGGATAATAGAACGCGTGAAAGTCTGACGTCGTCGACGCGGTGTCGACGACTCGGGTCGGTGCCTTTGCCTCAGCAACCGTTTCACTCGCCGGTTTGGCAAGTTCCGAATAGGTAATATAGTCGACGCTCGGGGTCACGCAAAGGGTCACCGTGATCGGAACCTTGATGTCTCCGCACCGCTGGGTGTGGACTTTGTTGTAATAAAATGATCATCGACTCAAGGCCGTAGCCATGAAAAGAAGGGATAACACTAAAACAATATCCGGGGGCGGTTATGCAACGGTGGACTTTGCCTGCGGCTTGCTTGGTGACCCTCGTAGCCGTTCCACTCGCAGCGCAATTGCCGACGCCGCCGGGGTGGTCGCTGAAGGTGGAGCGCCCAGCACGAAGAGCGCTGGTGATCGGCATAGCCAGCTACGACAATGCTCGCCAACTCACCACGCCCCGCATGGACGCCGAACAGTTCGAGCAGACGCTCAAGGCCCTCCATTTCGACAGCATCGACCGCGCGCCGGTCGACGGTCGTTCGGAACGGTCGGTTCTTCTCGCCAAAATCGCGGCCTTTAGGGCCAAGCTCGCGCCGGGCGATCTCGCTGTAGTCTACTACAGCGGTCATGGCGTGCAGGTGGATGGCATAAACTATCTGGTTGGTTCGGACGGCGCTGCGAACCCCGAGTATCCGGGCCTTGACTGGATAAGCGTTGACTACGTCATCGGTGAGATCGCGAAGGCCCAGGCGGCGGTCGCCGTCGTCGTGCTCGATGCCTGTCGGGCCGATCCTTTCACGGGTACGTCCAACGACGATCGAGATGTATTCGACGCGACCAACGCCGGGGTTCTCGCTACCGGTGGCGTGCAGGGACTTGCACCGGCTGGCGGACCGATTGGCCCGTTCGTGATAGCGTTCGCGGCGCAGCCCAAGATGGTCGCCTACAGTCGGACTTCTTCCGATCCCCCCTCGACGAGCAGCATATACACCAGGCATCTCGCTTCGAGGCTGGTGCGCAACGCGCCGTTGGCGCGGGCTCTCGCTGGTGTTGATACCGACGTCGTCGCCGCCACCGGCGGTCGTCAGACACCGATGAGTAGCCTGTCCCGGGTATGGGATCTGCCGATGGATGGGTTGAAGCCGGAAAGTGTCACGACCGAAGAGGAGTGGGCATCCGTCGTGAGCACGATCCCGATCGGGCAACTGGTCGCCCAGCTCACGGACTTCGTGTCGTTCCACCCCATTTCCACGCATGCCGCAGCCGCTCGTGCTAAGCTTGCTGAGATTGGATCTGAGGGATCGCCTGTGCCGCAGCCGCAGCCTGTGCCGCAGCCGCAGCCGCAGCCCGTGCCGCAGCCTGTGCCGCAGCCGCAGCCTGTGCCGCAGCCGCAGCCTGTGCCGCAGCCGCAGCCTGTGCCGCAGCCTGTGCCGCAGCCGCAGCCTGTGCCGCAGCCGCAGCCGCAGCCCGTGCCGCAGCCGCAGCCTGTGTCGCAACCGCAACCGCTGCCTCAGCCTCAGCCTCAGACTATTCCACAGCCGCAGCCGGAGCCGCCGTTGGAGAACATCGCCATCCTACTTGGGGCGTTGCAGTCCACCCGAATGGTGGATGGGAAGGTGACAGCTGTGACCAACTCCCCTGTATCGGTCCGTCAACGTCGCAAGGGGGGCGCGAACTTCGGTATCCTCTCGGCCGGGTCGCGAGTGCAATTGCTGGAATCCAAGGGCCATTTCGCTCGTATCCTGGCGCCAGATGGGCGTTTCGGATGGATCGACGGAGTCAGCACCGTCAATCGCGAGCAGATCAAGCTCGACGTACGCCTGGGTTTCGCGACGGGGGACGAGTACGCCGACGCGAATGACTGGACGCCGCTCGGGGATGCTGCCCGCAAGCTTTCCGCGCCCTCTACGGCCGTCACGATCAGAACTGGAAGCGGCAGCGTTACCGATATTGGGCAAGCCAAGTTGGTCGGTCGTGTTCGTGCTCTTCGGATAAGGGATTACGTGCTCCGCCTCGGCGTGCCTCCGGAACGCGTCGTCGTGCTCGAGAACGATCCTGGGGTCGAGGCCGACGAAGCGCGCATATCCGTCCTGAAGGTGCCCTCGTGAAGCCCTGGTTGCCCTTGGCGATGCTCCCCGCAGCCCTTCTTCTGGCCGGAAGCCAGGAGCCGGGCACCGTTTCGGGGCCGATAGAGAACGCGAGGACCTTCGCCGCGACGGGAAAGTGGCTTGTCGAACCAAAGGTCGTCGATGGTTACTTCGCCCAGGCCGGGGACAACCCGTGGCAGGTGGCCCTGGTATTGCCCGGAAACGACGCTTCCTCGCGTATCCTGTTCTGTGGCGGCAGCCTGGTCGCGCCCAGGACGGTCCTTACGGCGGCGCACTGTGTAGATAGGGGGACGCCGGCCACCGCTCTGGATGTCGTCGTAGGCGCTACGAATCTTGCACTGGACGGCAAGCGCTTGAAGGTTGCGCTCATCCATCTGCATCCCGACTACGTCTCCGCGACCCAAGGCTCCGACGTCGCGATCCTCGAACTCGGCGACGATGCAACACCGCTCGGGAAGGTCATCCCTTTGATCGCTGCCGGCGATCTCACGGCCGACGCGCCCGGTACGAACGTCAAAGTCACCGGGTGGGGCGCGACGTCCTCGGGTTCAGGCCCGGTTCGAGATCTTCGAGCCGTTGATCTGCGGATCATGTCGAACAAGCAGTGCAACGATCCAGTCGCATACGGTGGTGCAATCGGGGCGAGCATGGTCTGCGCCGCCTACAAACGCACCGGGAAGGATTCCTGCCAGGGGGACAGCGGCGGGCCGCTTACTGGTGTGGTTCGCGGCTCCCGTGCGCAGATTGGCGTGGTTAGTTGGGGCGAAGGGTGCGCGTTACCGGACAAGTTCGGCGTGTACGCTCGGTTGACCGCCCTTCCATGGGCGCAACGTTGCGTTGCCGACCGAACGCTTTGCTGATGATGAGGGGGGAGTCGATGGGCAGGAACACCAATAAAGCCATCTGCGTGATTGCGGTTGCCGCTGTCATGTTTCCGAACGCAGCGTCGGCGAAGGACGCGAGGCCGGGAGACTACGAAGCGACTGTTGTGTCCGTCGGCAAATGTGCCTTCACGGAGAACGACGGTGCTTCGGATGAAGGTCAGAAGCGCATTCTCGGAGCAATCGCTGCCGCCGCGATATCGCAGGGAGTAAATCTCATCGGCAAGGCGCTCGGCGAGGCGGCGAAGGCTAAAACCTGGACGGTGACCGCGGCGCGTAACATCGAGCCATCGGAAACGACCTTCCCGCAGTGCATACAGGTCGTCCGCGGACGGATGTGGGCGGAGGCACCGGCGACGGAAAGAACATCGTCTTGGACTGACGGCCTTGAGGTATCCCGCAACGCGCTGGTTGCGAACGGCACCTATCCGGCAGCCACGCCTGACTTCTTCTTCGAAGGCGAGATCATCGGTTCGAAGGATAAGACCTCGCTGGCCGTCCGGCCGACGGTATCCTACCTTGGGATCCCGATAGGGGAGCGTGCGCTTCGACCCGGGAAGGCGCGTAGCATCGCTCTTTTCGTTGCGATCACTGCTCCCGGCTCGCAACCGTCGCTGGATACGGCACCCGCAGCTAGCCTGAATCTGGGGCGCCACGAGCCCGGGGTCATCGTCCGCTACCCGAGCAGGACATCGACGAACTCCAGTCCGCGAGAGTCCGCTTGGTTTACCCTCGCCAAGACGCAGGCTGCCAAGCCGTTAACGGTCAGCGTTCTGACGACAGAGACGCAAAGCGAGTCGGGCTTCCTGTCGTTCATCGCCACGGTACTGAGCGACGAGAAGGTCAAGACGGAGGTGACGACCCAGCTTCAGCAGGCACTCATTCCCGCCACGGCAGCGTCTGCGGCGGCGGCAGACGACGTCAAGCTGGCAGGTTTGAGAACGGCTGCGGAGACTGCTTTCGCTACCGCGCTCGCGAAGGTTCAAAGCTGCATGGCTGGCCCGGCGTTGATCACACAGGCCGGAGCCGATGCGAAGGGAGCATTGCGGACTTACGTCGCCGCGGATCAGGCGCTTGCCGTGGGAGACAAGGCGAGATCCGGCGCTCTGAACCTGGATTTGGTCGAGCGCATCGATCTGACCCGTCCCGCAACGATCGCTGGCTCGTGCAGGGCAATCAACGATCAGTATCTGGTCAAGCCCTGAGCGGCGATAGCGGACGACGGCTCGGATTGTTGCCGTCCGCGTGCACGCATTGCGTCAGGCCACGATTGCCTTGCGGATGGCCTTGGTGAAATCGCTCTTGGGTGACGGTGGCGCCGGGTCCATCTGGATCAGCATTACCGCGGCGATATCAAGCTTGGGATCTGCCCACGTCTCCGTGCCGTAGGCGCCACCCCACCCGAACGCACCCACGGCTCTGCCCGCACCGCGGCTTTCGTCCTCGACGATGCTGACGCCGAGACCGAAGCCGTTTCCTCGAGTGACGAAGGGGATCCAGTCCGCGAAAAGGCTCCCGACATGGTTTTGCGACATCAGTGCGACCGTCGCTGGTTTGAGAAGCCGGCGTCCATTGAAACTGCCTGAGTTGAGCAGCATGACTTCGAAGTTCAGCATGTCGTGGGCGCAGCTGGTCAAACCTCCCGCGCCCGAGAAGTATTTGAACGGTCCCTCGCCGAAAAGCCAAGGACGCGGCTCGAACGTGCCGTCCTTCGCGGCGTAGATCTTGACGAGACGGCCGACCTCGGACGCTGGCACGTTGAAGTAGGTGCTCTTCATGTCGAGCGGACTGAATACCCTCTCCTGTAGGAACCGGTCGGCCGGAGTCCGAGAAACCAACTCCACCAGGTAGACGATCCTGATTAACCGGATCGCGTGGCCAAGCCACTCAATGTCCGGGGTCGCGGGATCGTCCGAGCGAAGATGCGCTTTCGTTCTGTCTCTTGGACTTGAAGGCGTCCGCTGCCTTCAAGAGTGTCTTCCACCTCACCTTCTTGATGCCGATTGCGATCCGTGCCCAGTCGATGCACGAGAAGTCGATCTGGTGAAGTTCCCGGTGGATCGTCCTGATCCGTGGCTCCGACCCGTAGCGGCTACCCGTGCTCACGGGTGCGTGACCGCAGATTTGATCCAGGGTGCGATCGGTTAGACGCGCATCGTTGCCCTTGGCCTTGAACGCGTGGCGGAGGGAGTGGAAGACCAGGCGTCGGTCGTCGGAAACGTGACGATCGATGATGCGGTTTATCTTCTGGCTGGCCTCCTTCGTGCGCTTGCCCACGCTGTTCTCCCTCAGGTCGGGAAAGAGCTGCGTATGGCCGAGCTCGGTGAGCGCATCCACGTAGTCGGAGAACCCCAGTTCGACGAGCTTGTCGTGCACCGGAACGAGCCTGATCGAGTCGTCCGTCTTGACGCTCTTGTCCTCGCCGTCCTCGTCCTCGACATATTCATCGATGTCGAGATACACGATGTCCCCATCGGAGCAGACGTCCGTGAGAGCGACCTGTCCGACCTCTTCCAGCCGCGCACCGGTCGTTATCGAAAGCAGGAAGAGCCAGAAGACGGTGACGTCGCTGATATGCGATCTGGTTTCCCAGTTCGCGGGATCAACGAAAAGCGGGCTCGCGCACAGGGTCGCGAGCTCGTGGTCCTCGAAGCTGCGGCGCGTTCGTCGTTTCTTGGTGTAGCCGACGATCTTGATGCCGCTTCCGATGTTCACGGGAGTCCAGCGTTGATGGAATGCGTAGGTGAGTAGCGCCTGGAGAGCGCCCACGCGCTTCTTGAGCGTAGGAGGCGCGCACTTGGGGACGGCGTTCTTGTGCTTCGCGACGCGGGCGGTGAAGGGCAGGGCGCGATCCGCTCTCGGCATCGATGCGGGAACCCTTCGAAGCGGTTCTTGTCCTTGCAGACAAGGTCCCAGACGGTGTTGGACGGTGGACCCATGATGGCGGGCGGATAGACGTCGTCCACGCCGATCGACTTCCGCGAGCCCGCCGCGGCGTCCAGTTCCATGAAGGTCATGATTAGCCGCTGCTGACCGGACAGCCCGGTGCCAGTAGCGGGCTCCTCGCACCAGCGCCTCACCACGGCGCCGGGGGTTGGGACCAACGTTCCTTCCGCGAACCGGCGGCGCGCTTCGGCGAGCTTCGTCTCGAATTCGGCGTTCTCGCGCGCGAAGCCGATCTTGGCCTCGGCGGGGTCCTTGGTCCGGAGCGATACCTTGACGACGGCCTTGCCGTCGAAGGCCGGCCGAAGCGCTTCCGGGACCGCCCGTCTGAAGTATAGTTGCCCGGTCCGGGGATCGGCGAAAGGGGACGCCATGTTGGTCTTCTTCACGTTCTTCTGTACCCATGTTCTGTACACATGACGGGTAAAAGAGACGTAAATCCGCGCATTTCCGAGGTTTACTCGAGAATGGTGACCCCTACGGGAATCGAACCCGTGCTTCAGCCGTGAAAGGGCCGCGTCCTAACCGCTAGACGAAGGGGCCTGCGTGGTTGGAGGCGCCTAAAAGGAAGCCGCTTTGGCGTCAACCCCTCAATCGGCCCAGGCGGCGTCTTCGACGTGTAATTCCGCGGATGGTCGCGAGGACCAGTCGTCGATCTTGGCTCGGCCGGCGAGCCAGAGTTTGCGGTGGGGGGCGGCGCCTAGCAGCGCTTGACCGAGCGCGCTTTCGGCCGAGCGGAAGGCCATCGCCTTGATGCTGCGGCCGTCGTCGCCGGCGACGATCGTGCGGACGTGGCCGTTGCCGACGACGTCCGCCCTGATCACGCGGACCGGGCCCATCGCGACGCGGGGGGCGGGCCAGCCCATGCCGTAGGGGCCGCCGGCTTCCATCGATTCGACGAGGCCGGGGTTGACGCCGCCTGCCGCGAGGACGGCATCGAGCAGGAGCGCGCGGTCGCCGTTCGAGCGTTCGACGGCGGCGGCGAGGCGCTCCTCGAGGAAGTCGGTGAAGGCGGGGATCGCGGCCTCGCTGATCGTCAGGCCGGCCGCCATCGCGTGGCCTCCGCCTGCCACGAGCAGGCCGTGTTCGCGCGCGGCCATCACAGCCGCACCGAGGTCGACGCCGGGGATCGAGCGGCCCGAGCCCTTGCCGATACCGTTCTCGTCGATCGCGATGACGATCGCGGGGCGGCCGAGCTTCTCCTTGAGGCGGCCGGCGACGATGCCGATCACGCCGGGGTGCCAGCCGTGGCCGGCGACCACTGCGACTGCGCGGTCGCGGCTGGACAGCAGGTCGGCGGCTTCCTGCACGGCGGTCTCGATCGCGCGGCGTTCTTCGTTGAGGCGGTCGAGCTCAGTGGCGATCTGGCGCGCTTCATCTGGGTCCTGCGTGGTCAGCAGGCGGACGCCGAGGTCTGCGCGACCGACGCGGCCACCGGCATTGATGCGCGGGCCCAGCGCAAAGCCGAGGTCGGTGCAGGTCGGGTTGCGGGTCAAACGCGAGGCTTCGATCAGCGCGGCGACGCCGATGTTCTTGCGCAAACCCATGACCTTGAGGCCCTGCGACACGAACGCGCGGTTGAGGCCGCGGAGTTGGGCGACGTCGGCGACGGTGCCTAGCGCGACGATGTCGAGCAGGTCGATCAGCTTCGGTTCTGCACGGTCCTGGAAGAAGCCGCGGACGCGGAGCGTGCGGACAAGCGCGGCGGCGGCGAGGAAGCACATGCCGACCGCGGCGAGATGGCCATGCGCCGCGCCTTCCGTCTCGTCGAGGCGATTGGGGTTCACCAGCGCGAGCGCGTGCGGGAGCGCGGTCGAGCATTTGTGGTGGTCGATGACGATCACGTCGACTGCCGCGTCGCGGGCGGCGTCGAGCGCGTCGAACGCCTGTGCGCCGCAATCGACCGTGACGATCAGCGTGGCGCCTTCGCCGGCGAGGCGGACGAGCGCTTCGCCCGATGGGCCATAGCCTTCGAGCAGGCGGTCGGGGATGTAGGGGCGGGCTTCGATGCCGAGATCGCGAAGGACGAGGACCATCAACGCGGCGGAGGTGGCGCCGTCGACGTCGTAATCGCCGAAGATCGCGACCTGTTCGCCGGCTTGCACAGCATCGGCGAGGCGTTCGGCGGCGCGGTCCATGTCGCGGAAGATCGACGGGTCGGGCATGAATGCGCGGATCGACGGCGTACGGTGCGCGTCGAGCGCATCGCGGGGGCAGCCTCGCGCGAGCAGGAGCTGGGTGACGAGGTCGTCGCCCGAACCGTTGATCCCGAAACCGTCCCGGCCGTCGGCAGCTAGGGCTCGCCAACGCCAGGGTTGGCCGAGGATGGAAGAGGTTACGCCGAGAACTGTCATGCCTTGGACGTAGTGGCTCTGGGGGGATTGTCGAGCGGGAGGGGCCGCGCGGTTAGGGCGATCTCGCTACCGCGTGCACCACGTGCGTCTTGTTCTCCCGCGAAGGCGGGAGCCCAGTCTGGGTCCCCGCCTTCGCGGGGAAACAATTTTGCGCGGACTGGCGGAATGTAAACTCTCCCCCCGTTCGTGCTGAGTAGCGACCGAGTAGCTCCGTCAGGAGCGTATTGAGGGCGCGTATCGAAGCATGGGTTCCGCGCGCCAACCTGTCCTTCGATACGCCGTCTCGATACGCCGCCTTCGGCGCCTACTCGACGGCTACTCAGGACGAACGGGGAGGGGGGCGAGATGAGGAATCCGCGCCGGGCGGATCCGCAACAGGGGAGGGCGAGCGATGTTAAAGTCGGTTTGCGCCCCTCACTTGATCCAGGGCCGCTCGCGAAACCACTTCGTCACGATATACTTCACGCCCTCGACCACCGGCATGCCCTCGTGCAGCGTCAGCCCGTTCGGCGTCCCATCCGGGTTCATGTTGTTCCAAGCCAGCAGCATGCCGCGCTTCGGCGCGATCTTCACGCCGGCCTGCGGAAACCACGTCGCGCCGCCCTCGGGGACGTCGTTGAGGAACACCATCGCGGTCCAGGTGCGCTGGCCGCCTTGCTCCTGCATCCTGGCCCAATAGCTTTCGGACTCGTGAAAATAATCATGGTGCGCGCGGAATTGCTGGCCGGGGGCATAGCGCTGGCCCTGCATCGTCTCGCCGTGCAGCAGGTCGATCCCGAGCAACGTCGCGATCGCCTCGTCGGTCGGCTGCACGTCGGGGGACCAGCGATCCATGTCGCAGCTCTCGCTGGTCCGGAAATTGCTGTTCGGGCGATCGGAGAGCAGGGTCGACGGCCGTCGCTTCGAATCGATCACCGCGATCAGCTGCTTGCAGGTCGCGGGATCGAGGAACTGGTCCTGATAATAGAACTGCACCGTGTCCATCGCGATGCGCTGCACCGCCGGATTGGCGTCGAGGCGCGCGGCGACCTGCGATCCGAAGGCCTGGCGGACTGCCGCGGCCGGATCGACCTTCTTGGCTTTTGAAAAGATACCCACGTCGCAGGATTTGGCGAACTCGCCCCGAAAGGCAAGAGGGGTAAACGCAAGAGCCCCGCGGTGATCTGGACCACCGCGGGGCTCTCCCCTGTTACTGCGTGACGGTAAGCCGGAGCCTACCAGAAGATGTCGTACACCGTGTCGACCACGCGGCCGCTGTCGAGATCGACCAGCAACGCGTCGTTGTAATAGCGCACCCAGCGATACGGGCCGTACGCCTCGGGCAGGCGATAGGTGTACGGGTCCTGGATCCAGTAATTCTGGTTGTAGAGAATGCTGTTCAGCGAAAAACCGACCCCGAAGCGACGATAGCCCGAACCCCCGCCGCTCGGCGCGTAATAGCGCGGGAGGCGGTAGGCGCCGCGGTTCGACGCGCGGTAGTTGCTCCACGCGTAGCGGTTGTCGGTGCGCCAGCCGCGATTCCATGCGCCGCCCTGGTTGTACCGACCTTGGTTGTAGCCGCCGCGGCCATAGCCTTGGACGTTGCCATAGGCGCGGTTGGGCTGACGGTTCTGGTAGCCGTCACGACCTCCGTTGCGCCAGTCGCCGCGGTTGTCGCCCCGGTTGTCATTGCGCGCGTCGTTGCGCCAATCGCCGCGTCCACCGTTGCGGTCGAACTGGCCGCGATCCGCTTGCTGGTTGCCGCGATCGAAACCGGGGCGTCCTTGGTCGCGGTTCCAGTCGGGGCGGTTCTGGCCGGCCCGCGGGTCGGGACGGGTTTGGCCGTTCCAGCCCTGACCGTTGCCACGCTGGCCGTTCCACGCCTGACTGTCGCCACGCTGTCCGCCGCGCTGCCCGTTCCAGTCGGGACGGCCTTGTCCATCGGGACGGTCGCCGCGGACTTGCGGTTGCGTGCCGAGATCGGCGCGCTGCGGGCGCTGGCCTTGATCGGGCGCGGCGGGGCGGTCGGGGCGCTGCTGCTGCTGGAAGGGTTGCCCGTCTGGGCGCGGGCCGCGATCGCCGCGTTCCTGACGCTGGCCGCGGTCGGGACGCTGGCCACGATCACCGCGGTCCTGGTCGACCTGTTGCGCGGTCGCGGTCGATGCCATCATGGTCGCCGGCACCAACGCGGAGGCCGCCATCAAGAGTTTGAGAAACTTGCCCGTCATCGCCGTCGTCCTCGACTGCCGGCGCACGAGCCGGCTCCTATGATGGGTCGGGTATAGACGCCGCGGAGTGTGGAGAGGCTGAATGGGTTCGTCAGCGATTAGACAGGTTTAGTCGGGATCAGTTGTTACTCACCCGAAGGTATCCACCCCGGCGAAGGCCGGGGCCCAACTGGGGGCGGCAAGTAACGAAGTGCGCGCTCCATCACCTTGGACGTTCCAATTGGGCCCCGGCCTTCGCCGGGGTGGTGGAAGCCGCCGACATGTTCATGAGAACATGCTTGACCCTGACGGCGCCCTACCGCGCCGGCGGCGGCACCAGCGCCGGCACCAAACGCGCCGAGTCCGCGGGATCGATCCCCGGCCGCGGTCCGGCGGGGATCACCTCTTCTCCGCGCATTGCCCGCCCGGCACGCTGAATCGCTTCGACCACGCGCGGATACACCCCGCACCGGCACAGGTTGGTGATCTGCTCGCGGATCAGCGCTTCACTCGGGTCGGCATTGCGCTTCAGCAACGCCGCCGCCGCCATGATCATCCCGGGGATGCAGAACCCGCATTGGGACACCGACTCCGCGATAAACGCCAGCTGCACCGGGTGATTGCGTTCGCGCGACAGCCCCTCGATCGTCGTGACGTAGGCGCCTTCGATCGAACCGATCGGCACGCGACAGCTCCGCATCGCGCGTCCGTCGACATCGACCGTGCACGCGCCGCACTGCCCCGTACCGCAACCGTATTTCGTCCCCGTCAGGTTCGATGCATCGCGCAACGCCCATAGCAACGGCGTCTCGTTGTCGAGCTTGTATTCGATCGGCTCGTTGTTGACGGTGAAGCGGCTCATGCCCGCCGTCCTAGCTCGCCGGGACGGATCGCACCACGCGGCATTGCCACGCGCCGCCGCGCAGGCTTATGTCGCGCGGAAATACCGCGAGAGGGCGCAATACGATGCACGTCGATACCAAATCCACAGCAGCAGCCGGAGGCGATGCCAGCCACGGCTACGACGCGCCCGACCTGCGCGTGTTCGTGTTCGCGCTGTTCTTCATCTTTGGCGGCATCACCTCGCTGAACGACATCATCATCCCGAAGATGAAGGAGCTCTTCACGCTCGACCACGCGACCGCGATGCTGGTCCAGTCGGCGTTCTTCCTCGCCTATGCGCTGTTCTCGATCCCCGCCGCCGCGATCGTGCGCAAGGCTGGCTACATGCGCACCGCGTCGATCGGCCTCGTGACGATGACCGCGGGCTGCCTGTTGTTCATCCCAGCGGCCGGTCAGGCGAGCTTCGGCATGTTCCTGTTCGCGCTGTTCGTGCTCGGCGCAGGCATCACCGTCGTGCAGGTCGTCGCTAACCCGCTGATCTCGGCGCTCGGCCATCCCAAGTCGGCCTCGAGCCGCCTGACCTTTGCGCAGGCGTTCAATTCGCTCGGCACCACGATCTTCCCGTATGTCGGCTCCGCGCTGATCCTCGGTGGCTTGGCGACGGTCGACTCCTCGAAGCTCACCGGCGCCGCGCTCGACGCCTACCGGACCGAGTCTTCGCGCACGGTCGTGCACACCTATATCGGCCTCGCGATCGCGCTGCTGATCGTCGCCGCGGTGGTGTGGACTCGTCGCAACCGGCTCAACGAGGAGCAGGACCAGACCGGCAGCATCTTCCACGCGTTCACGCTGCTGAAGCGCCCACGCTTCGCGATGGGGACGGCGTGCATCTTCCTGTACGTCGGCGCCGAAGTCGCGGTCGGTTCGCTGATCGTGAACTACCTGATGCAGCCGAGCGTGATGGGCCTGAGCGACGTCGCGGCGGGCAAGCACGTGCCGTTCTACTGGGGCGGCGCGCTGGTCGGCCGGTTCATCGGCGCGTACGTGCTGAACAAGGTGTCGCCGGGCAAGGTCCTCGCGGGCGTCGCGACGGGCACGCTGGCGCTGATCCTGATCTCGGCGAACACCGAGGGCGCGCTGTCGGGCTGGGCGTTGCTGGCGATCGGCCTGATGAACGCCGTGATGTTCCCGACGATCTTCAGCCTCGCGTCCGAAGGTCTCGGCAAGCGCGCGGCGGAAGGCTCTGGCGTGATCGCCACGGCGATCGTCGGCGGCGCGATCGTCCCATATTTGACGGGCATGCTAGCGGACAAGTCGGGCAGCCTGCACTTCGCGCTGCTGCTCCCGGCAATCTGCTACGCGCTGATCCTGGCGTACGGGTTGTATGCCCGGAAGCCAGTGGTCGAAGCTGCCTACTAAGCGTGTTCCCCCGCGAAGGCAGGGGCCCAGACTGGGTCCCCGTCTTCGCGGGGAAACAATTCTACGTTGGTGACCCCAACATCGGCGCCGCCCGCCCGGTCGCGAGATCGGCATCCGAAAACCGGATCGGCGTACGCAGCCCCGGGACCAGAGACCCATCCGGCCGCGCGACGTCGATCGCCATCCCCCGCGTGACGACCTGCGGATCCTCGAAAGCCTGCGCGACGGTATTGATCGGCCCGGCCGGCACACCCACCGCCTCCAACCGCGCCAGCAACTCGAGTTTAGGCACCAGAGACGTCGCCGCCTCGATCCCCGCGAACAAGATGTCCTTGAACGCCAACCGCCCGGCATTGGTCGCAAACCGCGGATCGTCGCGCATCTCGGGCAAGCCCATCGCATCGCAGAACCGCCGGAACTGCCCGTCATTCCCGACCGCCAGGATGAACCACCCATCGGCACACGGAAACACCGCATACGGACACACGTTCATATGCGCATTCCCGACTCGCGTCGGCGACACGCCGCTCGCAAACCAGTTCATCGCCTGGTTCGCCAGCACGCCGGTCATCGTGTCGAGCAACGCCATGTCGATCTGCTGACCCCGGCCGGTCCGCTCGCGCATTGCCAGCGCCGCCTGGATCGCGATCACGGAGTACAGCCCGGTCATGATGTCGGCGAACGCGACGCCGATCTTCTGCGGCGCGCCATCGGGCTCGCCGGTCAGGTCCATGATCCCGCTCATGCCCTGGACGATGAAATCGTAGCCGGCGCGGGGGGCATACGGCCCGTCCTGCCCGAACCCAGTGATCGAGCAATAAACGAGGCGCGGATTGATTGCAGAGAGCGTGGCGTAGTCGAGCCCGTATTTAACGAGCCCGCCGACCTTGAAGTTCTCGATCACGACGTCGGCGTCTGCGATCAGGTCACGGACGACCGCCTGGCCTTCGAGCGTGGTAAAGTCGGCGACGACCGACCGCTTCCCGCGATTGGCGGCGTGGAAATACGCGGCGTCGCGCGTGCCGTCGGGGTTGTCGATAAACGGCGGCCCCCAGGTTCGCGTATCGTCCCCGGCGGGGCTTTCGATCTTGACCACGTCGGCACCGAGATCGGCAAGCACTTGGCCAGCCCAAGGCCCCGCGAGGATCCGCGCGAGTTCGACGACCTTGAGACCGGCGAGGGGAGTATCCTTCAACCTTGTTCTCCCGCGAAGGCGGGAGCCCAGACTGGGTCCCCGCCTTCGCGGGGAAACAAGCTCCCTAGCTCGATCAAAACGCAGCGATACCCGTGATCGCGCGCCCGAGGATCAGCGCGTGCACGTCATGCGCACCCTCGTACGTGTTCACCGTCTCCAGGTTCATCAGATGACGCATCACCTGATACTCCCCCGAAATCCCGTTGCCGCCGTGCATGTCCCGGCTCATCCGCGCGATATCGAGCGCCTTGCCGACGTTGTTGCGCTTCACGATCGAGACCATCTCCGGCGCGAACCGGCCCTCGTCCATCAGCCGCCCGACGCGCAACGACGCCTGCAGCCCGAGCGCGATCTCGGTTTCCATGTCGGCCAGCTTCTTCTGGAAAAGCTGTCGCCCGGCCAGCGGCGTCCCGAACTGGTTGCGGTCGAGGCCATATTGCCGCGCCGCATGGAAACAGAATTCCGCCGCGCCCAGCGCCCCCCACGAAATCCCGTACCGCGCACGATTGAGGCAGCCGAACGGCCCCTTTAACCCCTGCACGTCTGGTAGCAGAGCATCGTCGCCGACCTCGACCTCGTCCATCATCACCATGCCGGTGATCGACGCGCGCAACGACAGCTTGCCCTCGATCTTGGGCGTCTCCAGCCCCTTCATCCCGCGTTCGAGGATAAAGCCGCGGATGCCGCCGCCATGCTCGTCGGACTTCGCCCAGATCACGAACACGTCCGCGATCGGAGAGTTCGAGATCCACGTCTTCGCGCCCGAGATCACATAACCGTTCGCCGTCTTCTTCGCGCGTGTCGTCATCCCGCCGGGATCGGATCCCGCATCCGGTTCGGTCAGCCCGAAGCAGCCGATCCACTCGCCCGTCGCGAGCTTGGGCAGGTATTTGCGCTTCTGTTCTTCGGACCCGAACGCATTGATCGGGTACATCACGAGGCTAGACTGCACCGACATCATCGAGCGATACCCCGAGTCGATCCGCTCCACTTCGCGCGCGACCAGCCCGTACGCGACATAGGACGCACCGACGCCGCCATATTCCTCGGGGATCGTCGGCCCGAGCAACCCGAGCGCGCCCATCTCGCGGAAAATCGCGGGATCGGTATGCTCGTGCTGGAACGCGTCGATGATCCTGGGCGCGAGCTTGTCGTCGGCATAGGCCTTCGCGCTGTCGCGGATCATCCGCTCGTCCTCGCTCAACTGATCGTCGAGCAGGAACGGATCCGCCCAGTCGAACTTGCCCATCCCGGCCATATGAATCTCCTTCGTTGACCGCCGACTTCGTGGTTCGGCCAGCGAAAGTCCACCCCTCACGAGACGTTTACGCGTCGATCAGCGTCAGCACCGCGATCGTCACATGCTCGCGGTCGCTGATCGACTCGATGCGGTCGACCACCAGATCGGCGACGATATGCCCGCGCATCGCGAACTCCGCCTCGGGCAACGCGTCGATCCAGTCTCGAAGACCGGGTACGGGTACCGCCGCGATCGTCAGCCGGTGCAGCGTGCCGACGAAGGTCGCGCTCGCCCACGGCGTGCACGCGATCGACTCGACGTGCATCGTCAGGCCTGCCGCCCCTGCATGACCGCGAAGCGCGCGGATCAGCAGCGTGCCCGCATCGGGGCCGCGGATCGCGTCCATCCTCACGATCCGTGCCGTTCTATGAACGTCTCGATCCGCGCCACCATCGGCGCGCGCGGCTGGCGACCGAGTCGGAGATCGTGGACCAGCCGCGGATCGCCGACCGCCAACCGGCCAAATTTGGAAGTCGGCATGCCGGTCTGCCGCAGATATCGGTCGATCTTGATGAGAACGGACATGGTCGCTCCTTCCTGTTCCTAGCCCAAGACCCCGCCCGAGTCTTCGCCTGTGTTCTTGATCTGTTCCGGCAAATCCTACTTGTCTAGGAAAATTCCTACGCTACGGTTCGGGCGTGGCTAGAACCGTGTCCGATCCCGATCCAAGAACCGCACTGGCGACGCTGGCTGCGGCGCGTGGCGACAGTCTGGCGGCGCTGTCGGCGATGCTGGGGCGCAACGCGGCGTACCTTCAGCAATATGTCCGGCGCGGATCGCCGCGGGTGCTCGGCGAACGCGACCGTCGATTGCTGTCGGACTATCTGGGTGTGAGCGAGGCAACGCTGGGCGCACCCGCCGACCGGCCGGCAGGGTTCCGCATCCGCAAGCTCGACGTGGCGGCGTCTGCGGGGCCGGGCGCGCTGGTCGACGGCGAGATCGTGCTCGGCACCGACACGCTGGACCCCGGCCTCGCGCGGAAACTCAGGCTAAGGGACAGGCAGGCGGCGATCATCCGCGTGCGCGGCAATTCGATGGAGCCGGGACTGTTCGACGGCGATCACATCGTGGTCGACACCGCCGACCGTACGCCGCGCGCAAAGGGCGGGGTGTACGTCATCCGGATCGACGACGCGGTGATGGTGAAGCGCGTGGCCTTGGTACGCGGGACATTGGTGGCGACGAGCGATAACCCGGACGCGGCGGCTGTGCCGGACGGAGCCATCGCCGTCATCGGCCGCGTAGTCTGGCAAATGCGCGAGCCGCGATAATAGTGACGGTCGATGCTCTGATCCTCCCCCGCTAGGGGGAGGTGGCACCGAAGGTGACGGAGGGGGAGGACACGGCACGGCGGTTTCCCTTACCTCCCCCTCCGTCTGGCAAGGGCCAGCCACCTCCCCCTGGCGGGGGAGGATCGTTTACCATGGCGTTCTGCGACCTGGACTAAGTGCGACCGTCAGCGTCCCTGCAACTTGCTGAGGATGGTCATCGACTGTTCCGAGCCCGACTGCGGGACGATCTCACCAGTCCGGTCGATGATCGCGTCCCAGTGTGCCGCGACACCTTCAACCGACAGGTCTTCGCCGGTCAGCAACTTGCCCTGCGTCAGCGTCACATACGCCGCCTGGAACACCCCGGCGCCTGCGCCAACGATCATGTTGGTGGGGGCGTCCTCGGAGACGAGGAACACCGCGGCGGGCGCGACCTTGTCGGGGGAGAAGGCCTTGAACGCTTCCTCAGGGAAAATGTCCTGCGTCATCCGCGTGCCCGCGGTAGGCGCGATCGTGTTGACCTTGATGTTGTTCTTCGCGCCCTCGATCGCGAGCGTCTTGGTCAAGCCGGCGAGGCCGAGCTTGGCGGCGCCGTAGTTCGCCTGACCGAAATTGCCGTACAGGCCCGTCGACGACGCAGTCATCAGGATGCGGCCATAGTTCTGGCTGCGCATCGTGTCCCACACCGCCTTGGTGGCATTGGCCGAGCCGTTGAGGTGGACGTCGACGACGAACTTGAAGTCGGCGGGCTCCATCTTGGCAAAGCTCTTGTCGCGCAGGACGCCGGCGTTGTTGATGAGGATGTGAACGCCGCCCCATTTTTCGGAGGCGCGGGCGACCATCTCGACCATCTGGTCGTACTCGGTGACGCTGCCGCCGTTCGACATCGCCTCACCCCCGGCCGCTTCGATTTCCTCGACGACTTTCAGCGCGGCGTCGGAATGCCCGGTGCCGTCGCGGGACGCACCGAGATCGTTGACCACGACCTTCGCGCCACGACGGGCGAGTTCGAGCGCGTATTCGCGGCCGAGACCGCCGCCTGCACCGGTAACGATCGCAACCCGATCTTCAAAGCTGATAGATCCAAAGTTCTCAGACATGGAAAAGGCGCCCCTCTCTTATAGTTGGAGCGCCTTTCCTAGAACGTAAAGCCAGCTAGGCAAGCGGCAGGATCACCCGCCGATTGCCGCCGGACTTACTTGCCGCCGCGGTTGCGGCAGCCGTCCTTGACCGTCTTCGAGCACACCGGATACGTCGCCGGTGCTGGCGTCGGTGGCGTCACGGTCGGCTGGCCGAACGTCACGCCGCCGGCCGGGGCAGGGGCCGCCATCGGTGCGGCGGGTGCCGCTGCCGGATCAGCG
This sequence comes from Sphingomonas sp. OK281, assembly GCF_900115295.1. Lineage (GTDB taxonomy): Bacteria > Pseudomonadota > Alphaproteobacteria > Sphingomonadales > Sphingomonadaceae > Sphingomonas. The sequence continues at coordinate 325,494 of NZ_FOVZ01000005.1, forward strand.
GGAGCGGCCATCGCCTGATCTGCCGGTGCAGCAGGTGCTGCGGGATCGGCGGGGGCAGCCTGATCGGCCGGTGCCGTCTGCATTGCGGGATCGGCCGGTGCGGTCTGCGCGGCGGGGTCTGCCGGCGGCGTCGTCTGGGCGATCACGGGCGACGCGAGAAGAGCGGCGGCGGCGAGAAGGATGGACTTCATGAGAATCTCCTAAATGGGTGCACCATTTGGTAGCGCGACGTCTGAACGCACTAAGTCGCGCTTGGGTCCTTCGTTTCGCATCCGATTCCATTCGTCCCGCCGCTAGACCCATAGCGGGACAGAGTCCTTATCCGCCCGTATCGAGCGAATACCCCGCCGAACGGACGGTGCGGATGATGTCCGGACGCTCGCCGACGTTGATGGCTTTACGCAACCGCCGGATGTGCACGTCGACCGTGCGGCTCTCGATATCCGAGTCATGGCCCCACACCGCATCGAGCAGCCGCTCGCGCGAGAACACCCAGCCTGGATGCTCGAGGAAATGCTTGAGCAGCCGGAACTCGGTCGGTCCAAGCGACACGACTTCGCCAGAGCGACGGACCTTGTGGCCGACCGTGTCCATCTCGATGTCGGCATAGCTGAGCGCTTCGCCGGCGAGGGCAGGGCGGACCCGGCGTAGGACCGCCCCGACGCGCGCGACTAGCTCGCGGGGCGAGAACGGCTTCGTCACGTAATCGTCGGCACCGGTTTCGAGCCCCCGCACGCGATCCTCCTCCTCACCACGCGCAGTGAGCATGATGATCGGCACGTTCTGTGTCTCGGGCGCACGGCGCAGGCGACGGCACACCTCGATCCCCGAAAGCCCCTCGACCATCCAGTCGAGCAGGACGATGTCGGGCACCTTCTCCTTGGCGAGCAGCAGCGCTTCCTCGCCATCGGGGGTATGCGCGATCTCGAAATCCTCGCGCTTGAAATGCCAGACCAGCAATTCGGCGAGGGCGGCGTCGTCCTCGACCAGCAGCATCTTCGCGCGTGCCATTATGCCTGCTCCTTCTTTATGCCGCGTTCACGATCGACCATCTGCGTGCCGGTCGCGGCGAAATAGACCATCTCGGCGACGTTGGTGGCGTGATCGCCGATCCGCTCAAGGTTCTTGGCGACGAACAGCAGATGCGCGACCTGGCTGATCGTCTTCGGATTCTCGACCATGTAGGTCACCAGCGTGCGGAAGATGCTGTCGTAAAAATCGTCGAGCGCATTGTCGCTTTCGACCACGCGCACCGCCTCTTCGGCGTCGCGCGCGGCAAATGCGTCGAGCACGTCGTGGACCATCTCGCTCGCCATCCGGCCCATCGCGGGCAGGATCGAGATCGGCTCGATCCGGTGCTCGCTCTCGATCATCGGCACGCGCTTGGCGATGTTCTTGGCGTAGTCGCCGATCCGCTCGACGACGCCGGCGATCTTCAGCGCGGCGACCACCTCGCGCAGGTCGACCGCCATCGGCGCGCGCAACGCGATGATCCGAACCGCGAGCCGCTCGACCTCCGCCTCGATGACGTCGATCTGCTTGTCGGCGACGCGCACCTGCTCCGCGAGCGCGAGGTCGTTGCGTTGCAGCGCCTGCATCGCCTTGTCGATCGCGTCCTCGGCGAGCCCACCCATCTGCGAGATCAACCCGCGGAGCTCGCCGATGTCGTTGTCGAAGGCCTTGACCGTATGCGTGTTCATGGTCGTTTCCCGACTCAGCCGTAACGGCCGGTGATGTAATCCTTGGTCCGCTCTTCGCGGGGATTGGTGAAGATGTCCGAGGTGTTGCCGTATTCGACCAGCGTGCCGAGGTGGAAGAACGCGGTCTTCTGGCTGACGCGCGCGGCCTGCTGCATGTTGTGCGTGACGATCACCATCGCATAGCGGCCGCGCAGTTCGTGGATCAGTTCCTCGATCTTGGCGGTCGCGATCGGATCGAGCGCCGAACACGGCTCGTCCATCAGGATGACCTCGGGATCGACCGCGATCGCGCGCGCGATGCACAGCCGCTGCTGCTGGCCACCCGATAGCGCCGTGCCGCTGTCCGAGAGGCGATCCTTGACCTCGTCCCAAAGCCCCGCTCGGCGCAGCGATTTCTCGACGATCCGGTCGAGATCCGCCTTGGCTCCCGCCAGTCCGTGGATGCGCGGGCCGTAGGCGACGTTCTCGTAGATAGATTTCGGGAACGGGTTCGGCTTCTGGAACACCATGCCGACGCGGGCCCGAAGCTGCACCACGTCCATGTCGGGCGAATAGATGTCCTGGCCGTCGAGCTTGATCTCGCCGGTGACGCGCGCGCTCGCGACGGTGTCGTTCATGCGGTTGAGCGTGCGTAGGAAGGTCGACTTGCCGCAGCCCGACGGGCCGATGAACGCGACGACCTCGTCCTGATCGACGTCGATCGAGACGTCGTTGATCGCGATCTTGCTGCCGTAGGCGACGGAGACGTTGCGCGCCGTCATCTTAAGGACGGGAGGCTTGAAAGGTTTTGGCATCACCAGCGGGTCTCGAATCGGTTGCGGAGGTAGATCGCGACGCCGTTCATCGCGAGCAGGAACACGAGCAGGACGATGATCGCGGCGGAGGTCTTCTCGACGAAGCCGCGGCTGACCTGATCGGACCAGAGGAAGATCTGGACGGGCAGCACGGTCGCGGGATCGCTTAGCCCGGAGGGCGGCGCGGCGATGAACGCGCGCATGCCGATCATTAGCAACGGCGCGGTCTCACCGAGCGCGCGTGCCATGCCGATGATCGTGCCGGTGAGGATGCCAGGCAAAGCGAGCGGCAGGACGTGGTGGAAGACGACCTGCACCGGCGACGCGCCGATGCCGAGCGCGGCGTCGCGGATCGACGGCGGCACCGCCTTGATCGCGTTGCGGCCGGCGATGACGATCACCGGCATCGTCATCAGCGCGAGCGTCAGGCCACCCACTATAGGTGCCGAGCGGGGCATCCCGAACGTCCCGAGGAAGACGGCCAACCCGAGCAGGCCGAAGATGATCGACGGCACTGCGGCGAGGTTGTTGATCGACACCTCGATCAGGTCGGTCCAGCGGTTCTTCGGCGCATATTCCTCGAGATACAGCGCCGACAGCACGCCGATCGGGAAGGCAAGCAGCAACGTGACGATCATCGTCAACAGCGACCCTTTGAACGCACCCCAGATCCCGACGCGGGTGGCATCGGTGGAGTCCGCCGAGGTTAGGAAGCCCGCGTTGAACCCACGGGTCAGCGCGCCGCTTGCCTTCAGACGTGCGACGATCGCCTCGGCGTCGCGCGTGCCGTTGCCCTTGGCGGCGACGTCGATCGGGCTGGAGACGGGGACCTCGAATACTGTCTTGCGCTGGAGCAGCGACGGGTCGGCCTTGATCGCATCGCGCACCACCGCCCAGGCGCCGTCGGACAGCAGGTTGGTGCCGTCCTTGCCGAACGCTTTGGTCGCGGCGAGGTCGACGGTGCCTTCGAGCCCTGCGCCGGCGAGCGCGAGATCGGCGCCGCGACCGACGAGGCGGGCGGGCTCGATCGGCAGCTTGGCGGCGGAGAGATCGACCGGGAGCGACACGCGTGTCTCGACGAACCCGCTCGCGCCCTGCATCACCATCGTGATCAGCAGGTAGGCGAGGAACGCGGCGGACAGCCACACCGCGGCGAGCCCGGCGAAGCGGAAGCGGCGCTCGGATGCATAGCGACGGCGGATGCGCGACTGCATCGCCTGCGTCGTCCAGTCGGTCGGCACGCGGCGCAGGGGCTCCGCATTCGTCACAGGAATCTGGGGCACGAGCGTGTCACTCATAGGCTTCGCGGTACCGTTTGACGACGCGCAGCGCGACGATGTTGAGAAGGAGCGTGACCACGAACAGCGTCAGGCCCAGCGCGAACGCGGCGAGCGTCTTGGGGCTGTCGAACTCGGCCTCACCGGTCAGCAGGTCGACGATCTGCTTCGTGACCGTGGTGGTGCTGGCGAACGGGTTGAGCGTCAGCGTCGCGACACCGGAGGCGGCCATGACGACGATCATCGTCTCGCCGATCGCGCGCGACACGGCCAGCAGCACACCGCCGACGACACCGGGCAGCGCGGCCGGGAGCAGCACGCGGCGGATCGTCTCGGACGAGGTCGCGCCCATCGCGAGGCTCCCGTCACGCATCGACGAGGGAACCGCCGCGATCGAATCGTCCGCCATCGATGACACGAACGGGATGATCATGATGCCCATCACGAGGCCGGCGGCGAGCGCGCTTTCCGACGACGCCCAGCTGATCCCGACCGATACGGCGAGGTCACGCACCGCGGGCGCGACGGTCAGCGCGGCGAAATAGCCGTAGACGACGGTCGGCACGCCCGCGAGCACCTCGAGGAGCGGCTTCATCCACTTGCGCGTGTTCGGCGCTGCATATTGCGTGAGGTAGATCGCGCTCATCAGTCCGAACGGGATCGCGACGATCATCGCGATCACCGCGCCGATGAAGAACGTCCCCCAGAACAACGGCACTGCGCCGAGCGACGCACCCGGATCGCGCGCGTCGATGACCTGCGGGCTCCAGTGTGTGCCGAACAGGAAGTCCGTGATCGGCACGACCGAGAAGAACCGCGCGGATTCGTACAGCAGCGATGCGACGATGCCGACCGTCGTCAGGATCGCGATCAGCGATGCGCCGAGCAGCATCAGCATCACGACCCGCTCGACCTGCGTCCGCGCACCGAACCCGGGTTTGACGCGAGTGAAGGCGAACGCGCCGCCGGCGAAGGCGAGCAGCAGCGCGGCGGCGGTGGCGATCCAGTCGTAGCGCGATTGCGCCGCGGCGTAGGACGGGGAGAGCGTCCGCGCGAGCCCGTGGAACGCGCCGAAGCTGCGACCCTCCGCGAGGCTGCGCGCTTCGGACAGGATCGATGCGCGGTCGAAGCCGGGCGGGGGGAGCTGGATCGCGGCTGGCGTGGCAAGCACCGCATCGGTGACGAGCGCCGGCGCGGTCATCGACCAGATCACGAGGAAGACGAGCGGCGGGATCGCCGTCCACAGCGCGACGTACCAGCCGTGATGCGACGGCAGCGAACTGAACCGCACGGTGCTGCCGGCGCGGAAGCGGGTGGCGCGGACTCGTGCGGTGAGCCAGCCGATGAGGCCGATGCCTAGGACGAGGAAGAGAAGAGCGATGGAGGACATCAGGCGTGTCCTCCGAATGCTGCTATTCCGGCATGTACCCGATGGAGCACCGGGGGGGACTCCCCCCCGGCGAAGGCCGGGGTCCAATTGGAAAGGTCGGGGTAACGGGGCGCTGCACACACCAATGCAACGGTCCCCAATTGGGCCCCGGCCTTCGCCGGGGTGGTTGTCCTGTCATGCAAGGTTGTGACCGCCAAACTGCCGTTCCCCCGCGGACGCGGGGGCCCAGCTAAGTTCCGATGGCACGCTTGGCTCCTGGGCCCCCGCTTTCGCGGGGGAACTAGGGAGGGGGTGCGGCTTTGCGAGAAACACATCACGACAAAACCGCCGGATCCAGCACGGTCTCGTTCGCAATAATCGCCGCCGACCGCGCCTGGATCTCAGCCGGCGAAGCAATCAACCCCCGCTTCACCAACGGTCCCGTCGCGCCCCAGTTCGCCGCATACAGCTTCAACAAATTCCGCAACCCCGGGATCGCGGTCAGATGCGCCTTCTTCACATAGATATAGAGTGGCCGGGACCCCGGATACGCATTGTCCGCGATCGTCGCATAGGTCGGCGCGACGCCCGAGATCGACACCCCGTTCACGTCGTCCTTGTTCTCTTCGAGATAGCTGTACCCGAACACGCCGATCGCATTCGGATTCGACTGGAGTTTCTGGACGATCAGATTGTCGTTCTCGCCCGCATCGACATACACGCCGTCCTCGCGCACCCGCGTGCACAGCGCCTTGTGCGCCTCGGCATCGGACTTCGCGAGCGCCTTGGCCGAAGGATCGCTCGCCTCGCACCCTTTGGTCAGGATCAGCTCGGCCAGCGCATCGCGCGTGCCGCTGGTCGCCGGCGGCCCATAAACCTGGATCGGCACAGCCGGCAGCGCAGGATTGACGTCGCGCCAGACCCGAGCGGTATTCACCTTGCCGCCCGGATTGGCGGCGAGCGCCTTGTAGAGATCGGTCGGCGTCAGCTGCATCTTCGGGACGTTCTTCGCCTCGGCAAAGGCGATCCCGTCGATCCCGACCTGGATCTCGATCACGTCGCGCACGCCGTTCTTCGCGCACGTCGCGTATTCGCTCGCCTTCATCCGCCGCGACGCGTCCTCGATATCGGGATGCGCCGCGCCGACGCCCGCACAGAACAGCTTCATGCCCGCGCCGGTCCCGGTCGATTCGATCACCGGCGCCTTCGCATCGGGATCGTTGGCGACGAGCTGCTCGGCGATCATCGTCGTGAACGGATAGACGGTGGAGGACCCGACAGCCGTGATCTGGTCGCGCGAGCCCGCTCCGCCGCCGTTCGCCTGATCGACGCACGCGGCCAGAGCGCCCGTCACTGCCCCCAACACCCCTAGAAGAACCAACCGCTGCACCAGAATTCCCGTCATGCACCGGCCTTAGCGGTACTTAAGACGATCCTGTGTGACAGTTGGGTTACCCTTTTATGACACCGCCTTTTGCCGCGCCGCCGCTCGGCGGCAGGATGACCGAAACTACCGTCCCGACGCCGACCTGACTCGCGATATCGAGCCGTCCGCGGTGACGCTCGACGATGTGCTTGACGATCGCCAGGCCGAGCCCCGTGCCGCCCAGCGACCGGCTGCGCCCCGCATCCGCGCGGTAAAAACGTTCGGTCAGCCGCGGGATGTGCACCGCCGCGATCCCGTCACCCTCGTCGCGGATCGACAGGCGGATCATCCCGGCATCGTCGCGCTTCAGGTCGATCGTCACCGGCGTCCCCGCACGCCCGTATTTCATCGCGTTGCCGATAAGGTTGTGGAGCATCTGCGACAGCTGGACGCGATCGCCCGACACTGGCGCCAGATTGGGATCGATCGTCGCGACCAGATCCTGCCCGCGATCGCCCGCAGCATCGGCCAGCTCCTCTCGCGTATCCTCGACGAGCTGCGCAAGATCGACCGCCTGCTCAGGCAGGCGAAACTTCTCCGCCTCGATACGCGACAGTGAAATCAGATCCTCGACCAGCCGCTGCATTCGGCGCGCCTCGTCGTCCATTACTTTGAGGAAGCGCGCACGGACCTCGGCATCCTCGCCCGCCTCGTCGCGCAACGTCTCGATGAACCCCAGGATCGATGCCAGTGGCGTACGCAGTTCGTGGCTCGCATTGGCGACGAAATCGATCCGCATTCGCTCGGCCGCATAATTGCCGGTCTGGTCGACGAGATGGACGATGCGCTGGCCGTCCGTCGCCTCGCGCAGTCTCATCTCCCAGCGCTGATCGCGCGTGCCGAGGCCGACCAGTTCGATCGGACGCTCGCCATCGATCGGGCCCGGCGTACCCAGGCGCTCGGCCGCGGCAGGATGGCGGATCGCGACACGGGCATCCTCGCCAAGGATATGCGCGCCGAGCAATGCGCGCGCGGCCTCGTTCGCCAGCGTCACGCGGCCGTCCTGCACGAGCAGCACCGGCGCGACGATCGCGTCCAGTACGTCGTCGAGGATCGAGATGCTCGTCGCGGCGGACGAATCGGGGGCGGGGGCCTCGTCGCCCGTGCCCGCCGCGACCAGCGCGGCGGCGATCCCGCCGACCAGCGCGACGATCGCTCCCTGAATGTCCCGCGTGATCGCGAATACCGCAACGGCCGCGACGACGACGACGACGATAGCCCAGAACGTGCGCAGGCCGAATCCGGACAACATGGCGTCTCCCTCAGGATCGTTGCCTTAGGATGGATCGGGGCTTGGCGGAATTACCAATTCGCCGGGCGAGTGGGGTGCGTCGCGTTCCGGCCGCTCCGGCGATCTTCGGTTCGTCGCAAAACCGGGCTTCCACACATGGGCGACATATAGCTGCAACATATCGGGTCGAAGGAGTGGGCGTCGCCGCTCCCTCTCCCCCTGTGGACGGCGACTTGACCGGGTCTCCCCTGTCCCGGTCTTCTCCCTGAACTACGGGGCGATCCTTGCGATCGCCCCGCCTTTTTGTGTTCTGGGAGCGCGCGGGATCGCGGCGCGAGACGTGCGGCAATAACCTGAGATTTTGGAACTCTATCGATCCTCCCCCGCCAGGGGGAGGTGGCAGGCGCTTGCCTGACGGAGGGGGAGGTAAGGGAAACCTCTGTTCCGGTGTCCTCCCCCTCCGTCGCCTATGGCGCCACCTCCCCCTTGCGGGGGAGGATCGTAGGGCAGTCTTACGCGGCCAGCTTGCGCAGGACGTAGTGGAGGATGCCGCCGTTGAGGAAGTATTCCAGTTCGTTGACGGTATCGATCCGGCACTTGGTCTGGAACGTCTCGCTGGTGCCGTCGGCGCGGGTCATCTTCACGGTGACGTCCTGGCGCGGGCGGATGCTCGCGACGTCGAGGATCGTGAACGTCTCCGAGCCGTCGAGCCCGAGCGTCTTGCGATCGGTACCTTCGGCGAACTGCAACGGCAGCACGCCCATGCCGACCAGGTTCGAGCGGTGGATGCGCTCGAAGCTCTCGGTGATGACCGCACGGACGCCGAGCAGGTTGGTGCCCTTCGCCGCCCAGTCGCGCGACGATCCGGTGCCGTATTCCTTGCCGGCGACGATCACCAGCGGGGTGCCGTCCTGCTTGAAACGCATGGCGGCGTCGTAGATCGCCATGACTGCGCCGTCGTACTTCGACATGCCGCCCTCGATGCCGGGGACCATCTCGTTCTTGATGCGGATGTTGGCGAAGGTGCCGCGCATCATCACGTCATGGTTGCCGCGGCGCGCGCCATAGCTGTTGAAGTCCGCCTTGCTGACCTGATGCTCTTGGAGGAAGCGGCCAGCGGGGCTGTCGGCCTTGATCGAACCGGCCGGCGAGATGTGATCGGTGGTGATCGAATCGCCGAGGATCGCGAGCGGCTTGGCGTCGATGATGTCCTGTACCGGCGACGGCGTCATGCTGAGGCCCTCGAAATAGGGCGGGTTGGCGACATAGGTAGACCCTGCGCGCCATGCGTACGTGTCCGAGCCCGTGACGTCGATCTCGCGCCACTTGGCGTCGCCCGCATAGACGTCGCCGTAGCGCGCACCGAACATGCCGGCGTCGATGTTGGCGTCCATCGTCGTGCGGACTTCCTCGTTGGTCGGCCAGATGTCGCGTAGATACACGTCCTGGCCGTCCGAACCTTGACCCAGCGGCGTCTCGATCATGTCGGTCGTGACGGTGCCCTTGATCGCATAGGCGACGACGAGCGGCGGCGAGGCGAGGAAGTTGGCGCGGACGTCGGGCGACACGCGGCCCTCGAAGTTGCGGTTGCCCGAGAGCACCGACGCGGCGACGAGGTCGTTCTCGTTGATCGCGGCCGAGATCGCAGGTGCAAGCGGGCCCGAGTTGCCGATGCAGGTGGTGCAGCCATAGCCGACGAGGTTGAAACCGAGCGCGTTCAGGTCGGCGGTCAGCCCGGCCTTGTCGAGATAGTCGGTGACGACCTGCGAACCGGGGGCGAGCGAGGTCTTCACCCACGGCTTCGACTTCAGGCCGAGTGCGTTGGCCTTGCGCGCGACGAGACCGGCGGCGACGAGCACCGACGGGTTCGACGTGTTGGTGCAGCTGGTGATCGCGGCGATCACGACGTCGCCGTCGCCGATGTCATGCTCGCGACCCTCGACCGCGACGCGCGCGGGCTGCTCCTTGTGGTAGAGCTTGTGGAGGTCGCTGTTGAACACCTCGTCGACCTTGTTGAGGCTGACGCGGTCCTGCGGGCGCTTCGGGCCTGCGAGCGAGGCGACGACGGTGCCCATGTCGAGTTCGAGCGTGTCGGTGAAGACGGGGTCTTCCGCGTTCTCGTCGCGCCAGAAGCCGTTGGCCTTGGCATAGGCCTCGACCAGCTCGACATTCTCGTCCGAACGCGCAGTGAGGCGCATATAGTCGAGCGTCTTGTCGTCGATCGGGAAGAAGCCGCAGGTCGCGCCGTACTCAGGCGCCATGTTGGCAATCGTCGCGCGATCGGCGAGCGTCATCGACGACAGGCCGGGGCCGAAGAACTCGACGAAGCGGCCGACCACGCCCTTGGCGCGCAGCATCTGCGTGACGGTGAGCACCAGATCGGTGGCGGTGATGCCCTCGTTCAGCTTGCCGAGCAGCTTGAAGCCGACGACCTCGGGGATCAGCATCGACACGGGCTGGCCGAGCATCGCGGCCTCGGCCTCGATCCCGCCGACGCCCCAGCCGAGCACGCCGAGACCGTTGATCATCGTCGTGTGGCTGTCGGTGCCGACCAGCGTGTCGGGATACGCGATCATCGTGCCGTCACCGTGGTCGCCCGAGCTAGCCGACGACCAGACGGCCTGACCGATATATTCCAGGTTCACCTGATGGCAGATGCCGGTGCCGGGGGGGACGACCTGGAAATTGTCGAGCGCCTTGCTGCCCCATTTGAGGAACTCGTAGCGCTCGATGTTGCGCTCATATTCGAGGTCGACGTTGTCGTGGAACGCCTGCGGGGTGCCGAACTCGTCGACCATCACCGAGTGATCGATGACGAGGTGGACGGGAACCTGCGGGTTGATCTTCTCGGGGTTGCCGCCGAGCTTGGTCATCGCGTCGCGCATCGCGGCGAGGTCGACCACGCAGGGAACACCGGTGAAATCCTGCATAAGTACGCGGGCGGGGCGATACTGGATCTCGCGGTCGCTGCGACGCTCCTTCTGCCAGTCGACGATCGCCTGGATATCCTCGCGCGTGACGGTCACGCCGTCCTCGAAGCGCAGCAGGTTCTCGAGCAGCACCTTCATCGAGAAGGGCAGGCGGCTGATGTCGCCAAGCTGTTCCGACGCCTTGGCGAGGCTGTAATAGTCGTACGACTTGCCGCCGGTGGAGAGGCTGGTGCGGGTCTTGAGGGTATCCTGGCCAATGGCAGTCATAGGGGTCCTTCCCGTGGGCGTCGGGCCGCCGGGCGCCGAGGGGAAAGCAGCCGTATAGGCCACGCGGGCGCGTCGGGGACCGAGCGAAAAATGCTGTTACCGCTGGGGCCTTAGCAAGGGGGAGCGCATCGGGGAAGGGCGCGGGTGCCTGTGCTGCGCGGTAATCTTCTCGACCGGCGGCGGTTCGGCCGTGGGACGTACCGTACCGCGCTAGGCTGAGTCGTCGGACTGATGGATGGCGCTTGCATCGCGGAGGAATCCCTCCATCCGGTCCAGTGCGGACGCCGTCAACGCGATGGCGCCGCCGTCCGTGTAGGGCTCGATTTGCCCGTCGGCGACGAGATGCGCGAGCCACCGTTGCCCCGCGCCCGGCGGCGTTCCGGTCGCCCGGATCAATTCGTTCTCGGAAACTTCCTGTGCCTTCGCCTGCGCGACGAACAGCTGCAGCATCATATTCCAGGCGTGCTCGTCGAAAATCTCGCTCGGGAAGACTTCGGCGCGCAGGCTGCGCACATGAATGAGGTTTTCCGCAGTCCGCGATGATCCCGCGTGCGCCGATTCGGGTTCGTTTGCCATACCGGATGCTAAGCTCGGCCGATGCGCCACGCCATAGCCAAAACAGAGGGTAGACTTGATAAAGGATAGTATCTTGTGAACTAATCTAGTTCATTGAAAGGCCGTGCAAGAGCGGCGATCATCGCGCATGGCCATTGAGCGCGAAGAGACCGGAGCGTTGCGCGATGCAGTCGCACACGCGCTATCAATCGCCGACGAGCGGCTAAATCATTTGATCGGTGCGCTGCTGGCACAATGTCTCGACGAACTCGATCGACAGAAATTCCTGACCGGCTGATCGAACGCGCTGGTTTCAAAGGATATTCTTTCATCGGGCAGGGTGGCGCTGGCACGATGCTCTGTGGGCAGCATGACTTGCCTCACCACGCCGCAAAATCGACCCCCTCCATAAGCCCGGCTCTATAGGCCGGCTTCCTCTAAGCTGTAAAAGCGGGGTAGCTGCACCGGCAAATGTACAAACGCGCAATTGACTGCCTGGGCAATGGTTGCCATGGCAATGATATGGCGTTCTACACCAAATCAGATTTCGGGCCGGACTGTTCGCTCGGCTACCTCGCGCGGCGAATCCATCAGATCGGGCAGGGCCTGATCGAGCCGGTGTTCGCGGCGGAGGGCCTGTCGGGCACGCAATGGTCTGCGCTCATGTCCATCCTCGCTGGCCGGGCGGCAACGTGCGCCGATCTCGCGCGCGATCTTTCGCACGACAAGGGCGCGACGACGCGGCTGGTCGACGCGATGGAGCAAAACGGCTGGGTTACGCGGTCGCGCGCCAGCGACGACCGGCGTGTGCTCAATCTCGATCTGACGCCCGACGGCGAGGCGGTCGCGATCCGGTGTCGCGATACGATCATCGAATACTGGAATACCCTGTTGGTCGACTGGGACCGGGCCGAAATCGAGAAGCTGATCGAACTGATGCAGAAACTCCGCACGACGCTGGACGACGCTCTGACCGAAGGACGCCGCGCATGAAGATTGGTACCGCCCTATCCCCGATCGCTGTGGCGGGGCTGCTCGCGGGATGCGCGATCCCTGCTTCGAAGACCGTCGTGGAGCCGGTATCGGCCACGGCGCTGGGGCTGGCGCCGGATGCGGCGCCGGTGATCGCCGCCGATTGGTGGCGGTCGTTCGGCGATCAGCAGCTCGATCGGCTGGTGCGCGATGCCGTCGCGGGCAGCCCGTCGCTCGATGCGGCGCTGGCACGGGTCGCGCAGGCGCAGGCGGTGCTGTCGACGCGGCGTGCCGACAATGGCCCCGACGTGACGCTCGACGCGCAGGAGCAGCTCGCGCGGTTGAGCGGTCGTTACACGATCCCGCCGCCCTATGCCGGGTCGACGCGGTTCGTGGGGTCGACTGCGGCGAACCTCAGCTGGAACCTCGATCTGTTCGGGCGTCAGAAAGCTGCGATCGAGGGTGCGCGGGCGTCGGTGCGCGCGGCTTCGCTCGACGTCGCGGCGGCGCGGATGGCGCTGTCGGGGGCGGTGGTGCAGACGTATATCGATCTCGAACGTGCCGAGGCGCAGGCTGGTATCGCGCAGCGGACGATCGCGACGCGCCAGAATTCGCTGCGGCTGGTGAACGTGCGGATCCGCAACAACCTGGCGAGCAAGCTCGACGCGCAGGCGGCGACCACGCTGCTGGCTCAGGCGCGACAGGCGTTGCTGCGTGCGGAGGCGGCGCAGGTGCTCGCGAAGAACGCGCTGGCCGCACTCGCCGGGCGCGGTGCGGATTATCCGGCGACGATCGGCGCGACGGCGTTGCGGCTCGACGCGGCGCTGCCGTTGCCGAAGACCGTGCCGGCCGACCTGCTCTCACGACGTGCCGATATCGCGGCGGCGCAGGCGCGGATCGAGGCTGCGTCCGCCGGGCGTCAGGTCGCGCGGAAGGCGTTCTATCCGAACGTCAATCTGGCGGCGCTGGCGGGGTTCCAGGCGGTCGGGCTCGGCAATCTGTTCTCGCTCGATGCGGGCACGGTCGGCGTCGGGCCGGCGATCCATCTGCCGATCTTCGACAATGGCCGGTTGAAGGCGGACCTCGCGGGCGCGACCGCCGCGCTCGATCTGGCGACCGCGGATTATAACGACCGGGTGATCGGTGCGGTGCGCGAGGCGGGTGACGCAGTGGCACGGATCGGGGCGCTCGACGCGGACCGGCAGCGACAGCGCGAGGTGGTGCGCGGCTATGCCGAGACCGGCCGACTGAACGCGATCCGCGTGTCGAGCGGCCTCGATAGCCGGCTCGATCTTGTCGACAACGACGTCCGCACGCTGGCCGCCGAACAGGCCGACGCCGACTTGGCCGCCGATGCCGCGCAACAGCGCGTGCAACTCGTACTGGCGCTGGGCGGTGGTTATGATTTTCAGGGGATGACGCGATGACCGATACGCAAACGCCGCCGCCTGCCGCTGCTCCGGCCGGCAATCCGCGCGCACGCAAGCGCGCGCTGACGATCCTTGGCGTGGTCGTCGTGATCGGCGCGATCGTGTGGGCGGTGTTCCACTTCCTGCTCGCGGCGCCCGTCCAGGAGACCGACGACGCCTATGTCGCGGGCGACGTGGTGGCGATCACCGCGCGCGATCCCGGGCAGGTGACCGCGATCCATGCCGACAACACGCAGGTCGTGAAGGCGGGACAGCCGCTGATCGACCTCGACGCCGCGACCGCGGATGTCGGCGTGGCCTCCGCCGAGGCGGAGCTTGCGCGGGCGGTGCGTGCGACGCGCTCGGACTTTTCGAAGGTCAACGAGACCGGGGCTGCGGTCGTTCAGGCGGAGGCCGAGCTGGCGCGGGCGCGGAACGATCTCGCCCGTCGCCGCGGCGCCGCTGCGGAAGGCGCGATCTCGGGCGAGGAACTGAGCCATGCGGCGGACCAGGTAAAGGTGGCGAGCGCGACGCTGCAACTCGCGCGCAGCCAGCAAGCACAGTCGCGTAACGGCGTCGTCGGCACGACGGTGTCGAACAATCCGGCGGTGCTGGCGGCGATCGCGGCGTATCGGCGGGCGGCGATCACGCGCAGCCACATGCACGTCGTCGCGCCGATCGATGGCGTCGTCGCGCAACGCACCGTGCAGCTCGGGCAGCAGGTGTCGGCGGGGATGCCGTTGATGGCGGTGGTGCCGCTCGACCGCGTCTGGGTCGACGCGAACTTCCGCGAGACGCAGTTGCGCGATCTGCGGATCGGGCAGGCTGCGACGGTGACGGCCGATATGTATGGCGACGATCTCGTCTATCACGGACATGTCGTCGGCCTCGGCGCGGGTAGCGGCAACGCGTTCGCGCTGCTGCCGCCGCAGAATGCGAGCGGCAACTGGATCAAGATCACCCAGCGCGTGCCGGTGCGCATCGCGCTCGACAAGGGCGAGCTGCGGCGCAATCCGTTGCGGGTCGGGCTGTCGGTGAACGCGATCGTCAAGACCGCGGACAAGTCGGGAACGATGGTCGGGCGGCCGGCGGTGGCGGCGTATAAGGGTCTGGCGACCGGGCAGGGTGATGCCGCGGTCGATGCGAAGATCCGCCAGATCATCGCGGCGAACCGGTGATGATTGTGCGCCGTTCGCTCCCGTCTTGCTGGGTTGGTGCCGGCGCTCCCTTCCTTGTTCTCCCGCGAAGGCGGGAGTCTAGTCTGGGTCCCCGCCTTCGCGGGGAAACAGGCTTGTTGGTAACCTCCACGCTTCAGGCGGCACCACCCCGGCGGAGGCCGGGGCCCAGTTGGAAAGGTGGTTGTAACAGCGCGCTGCCTTCCGTTAGCCTCGTCCCCCAACTGGGCCCCGGCCTTCGCCGGGGTGGTTGGGGTGCAGCAGTTCGCTCTCAGCGGGACGTTCTCTAATGGCAGCCCCCTCCGGCCCCGGTCCCGCCCCCCTCGTCGGCGGCTCGCTCGCGCTCACTGCGTTCGCGCTCGCGCTCGGCACTTTCATGCAGGTGCTCGACACGACGATCGCCAACGTCTCGCTCCCGACCATCGCCGGCAATCTCGGCGTCTCGAGCGACAACTCCACCTGGATCGTCACGGCGTTCGCGGTCGCCAATGGAGTCGCGGTGCCGTTGACCGGGTGGCTGATGGGCCGGTTCGGGGTGGTGAAGACGTTTTGCACCTCGGTTGTCCTGTTCACGATCGCGTCGTTCCTGTGCGGGATCGCGTGGGATCTGCCCTCGCTGATCGGCTTCCGCGTGTTGCAAGGCGCGGTTTCGGGGCCGATGATTCCAGGCAGCCAGGCGCTGCTGATTGCGATCTTCCCTGCGCACAAGCGGGGCACTGCGTTGGCGATCTGGTCGATGACGACGCTGGTTGCGCCCATCATGGGGCCGATACTCGGCGGCTACATCTCCGATAACTATCATTGGAGCTGGATTTTCCTGATCAACGTCCCGTTCGGGATCTTCACGGCGTTCATTTGCTGGAACAAGCTCGGCAAGCGCGACACCCCCACCCGGAAATTGCCGATCGATCAGGTCGGGCTGATCCTGCTGGTGATCTGGGTCGGCGCACTGCAGATCGTGCTCGATCTCGGCAAGAACGACGACTGGTTCGCCGCCGACCGGATCGTCGTCGCCACGATCGTTGCCGCGATCGGCTTTGTGGGTTGGCTCATCTGGGAGCTGACCGACGCCAACCCGGCCGTGAACCTGTCGCTGTTCAAGAACCGCAACTTCGCGATCGGCACGACCGCGTTCTGCCTCGGCTATGCGGTGTTCTTCGCCAACACGCTGTTGCTGCCGCTCTGGTTGCAGACGCAGATGGGCTATACCGCGACCTGGGCGGGGCTGGTCGCAGCGCCGAGCGGCGTGGTCGCCGTGCTGCTGACGCCGCTGATGGCGAAGCTTGCCGGCAAGTTCGATGCGCGCCTGCTCGCCACCGTGGCGTTCGCGGCGTTCGGCTACTCCTATTACCTGCGCTCCGGGTACACGACCTATGCGAGCTTCTACGACCTGATGCTGCCGATGCTGGTGCAGGGTATCGCGATGAGCAGCTTCTTCCTTTCGATGCTGACGATTTCGTTCGACCGCATACCGGCCGAGCGCCTGCCGTCCGCGACGGGCATCTCGAATTTCGCGCGTATCACCGCGGGCAGCTTTGCCGCCTCGCTGATTACGACCGCGTGGGATCGGCGGGAGGCCCTGCACCAGAGCCGGTTGTCGGACGCCGTCGGTAGCGCGTCGCCCTATCAGATGGCCAGCGGCGCCTTGACCCGGATGGGCCTGACGGATGTCCAGGCGGCGGGCGCGATCACGCGGCAGATGGTCGGGCAGGCATATCTGCTCGCTTCGACCGATATCTTCCGCCTCTCGGCATGGCTGTGCCTCGCGCTGATCCTGCTCGTCTGGTGCACCCGCCGCGCCAACCCCCCGCAAGGCCCAATTGCGGCCGACTGACCAAGATCGCTGTCATTTCTTTATGACGGATCGCGTCCGAAACGATTGATAGGCCATCGAAACACTATCGAAACCAATAGACCCCTAACGGTGGCTTCACCAAATACGAACAGCCTGTGGGGGGCCAGATACATGATCATCAAGAACACCGCTTTGCGGATCGTAGCGACATGCCTGCTGACGAGCGCGACTCCGTTATGGGCCGCGCCATCGTCCACATGTGTGCAGTCCGTGAGCAAGCCGCGCCTGATCTGCGACGAAGGTTCGTGCATTCGCGTCTCGGTCAACGACCTGTGCGACGCCGTGCGCGCTTCCTATCCCGCCAAGCGCCGGGTCGTGAAGCCGATGCGAAGCGAGGTCGACCCGGTTCGTAACGAACTGACCTTGCTGATCGCCAGCGTCAGCTGAAGCATAGGGGCGTGGCGGCTGTCAGCCGATCAGCGCGAACGCCGCGCCTGGTACGGTGATGGCGTTGCCGGTCGATGCGAGTGTTCCATCGGCCAATATGTCGAGCATCGTGACGCGGTGATCGCGCTCGTGCACGACCATCATGCGGGCCTCTTCTTCCAATATCATGAAGAACCTGGGCGACACGCCGCCGCTGGTAATATGCTGGATCGGTGTCGCATCGCCGCGTGCATCGAGGGCAAAGACGGCAATGCTGTCATGGCCGCGGTTGGAGACGTATAGACGGTCTCCAGCCGCGTTTGCGCCGATATGCGCGAGGATACTGTGGCCACTCCATCCGGCGGGGATCGTCGGCAACGTTGCGCGTTCTCGAAGTTCGACCGACCCATTACCGGTACCGTCGATGTCTAGCGTGACCAGCGTGCTGTCCAGTTCGCAGACGAGATACGCCAACCCGGGCTGGCTGTCGTGAAACAGCATGTGCCGCGGTCCCGAGCCCGGTGCAGCGCGAAACGCGGTTTGGACCGAACCGATGGTCCCGCTTTGCGCATCGAATGCAAACGCGAGCACGGCGTCCGTGCCCAGGTCCGTTGCATACAAGGTTCGGTTGTCCGGACTGAAGCCGACCCAATGTGCGTGCGGCGATTCCTGCCGATCCGGATCTGGGCCGCGCCCGTCGTTGACGTACACCATCGGTGGTATGATCGGCATGCCGCTATTCTGGTCGAGACGGTACACCGCGATGCCACCGTTGCCATAGTTGGCGACCGCGATACACGACTGGGTGGCATCGATCGCGACATGACAGGGCGCGGCGCCCTCGGTGGCCACGCTGCCGAGCCGATGCCAGCCGGAACTCGTCCGCCGATGGACGCCGAGCCTGCCGATATCCTGCTCGTCCGCCAGATAGTGGAGGTCGAATCGTGATGCATGGACGCCGAACGAGGCGTTGCTCGCGTCGCGATACGGCGGGCCGACCGCGAGCGAACCAGTCGTGCCGGTCAGGGGATACAGGCCGCCGCCGCCCTCACCGGCATAGGTGCCGATCCACGGGGACGGCGTGACGGAGAGGGCAGGTTCGATGTCGCGGTCGAGCATGGCAATGCTCCTACGGCGTGACGATGCATCGCCAAAGCCGAAACGGCTTATCGCTTCAGCGCGGCGATCAGCTGCTCGCGGTAGAGTTGTGCGAGGTCTTCGTGCATCCGTGCGATTGGTACGTTCTGCGCGAGCCGAGCCAGAACCGATTGATCGTCCATCCTGCGTTCGAGCACTGAGGGGTGCGGTAGATAATCCATCATCGTTCGGCTGCGCCCGGCATGTTGCCGGCAAATTTCAGACGAGCCGTCGTCCCATAAAGATACCCGTTCGATGGCTGGCATTGCGGCCGGCATTGTCCTACCGACGCGCGATGGGCGATCTGGATAGACTGGTTCCTTCGGGGATTATCGAGCAATGGGTCTATCACCTGAGGCGACAACGATCGCGCGCGAGCGATGCGATCTGGTTGATCGATCAGGGGTTTACTCTGCACGACGGGCAGGACGGCATTCCACAGCAGGACGCGACTGCACGCTGGCGCGCCGAACAGGAAACAGTCGTCGAAGAGGTCACCGCGCTGTTGGCGTTGTACGACAAGATCAATCTCGGCAAAGCGGATATGGAATAGGGCCGGCCTAAACGCCGTAGCTTTTGCGCATCAACCAACCGGTATGCTGCAGCGACGAACTCTGCGGCGACTCCGCACCCGCCATGCCGGCGGCGAGTTCGGCAGAGGCTGCGAGTTGAAGATGCCGCTCGCTGAGCACGCGATGCGCCGTGCGTGCAGTCTCAGACCGCGATCGACGCGCAAGCCCCTGTTCCTGCGCAGCACGCTCCTGGTGATACTGGACCTGTGCATGCCACGCCTGCGCGCACTTGGTTTCGGCTAGGCTCGGGTCGGTCATGATGAACTCCAACATCGCGACCGACTTGATCCTGTTTAGGTTCCGGCATGTTTCAAATGTAGGTTAATGCGGCAATCCGGTTATCAGACGGGCTTGGATGCAGTTTGCCAGCCACCGCCCAGCGCGCGGAACAGGTCGACTTGCGCCCCGGCGATCCGCGCGTCGGCGGCGGCGAGATCCGTGTCCGTATCGGCCAACGTACGCTCGGCGTCGAGGACGTCGAGGAAGTCGATCTGGCCTTCGCGCTGGCGGGCGCGGGTGATGCGGGCGGCGGTGGCGGCGTTGTCGTGCGCGGACTGTAGCTGCGTCCGGCGATCGAGTTCGCGGGCGTAGTTCGACAGCGCGGTCTCGGTTTCCTCGAGTGCGGTGAGGACGCTGCCGTCGAAATTGGCGAGTGCGCCACGCGAGTCCGCCTCGGCGCCGGCGATGCGCGCGCGAGCCGCCGACTGGTTGAGCGACCAGTTTAGGAGGGGCCCGAGCAGCCAGCGGATCGGGCCGCCGGTGAAGATGTCGCCGACGCTGAGTGCGGTCGAGCCGATCGAGCCACCAAGCGAGATCTGTGGATAGAGTTGCGAGGTCTGCACGCCGATCCGCGCGGTCGCCGCCGCAAGCCGGCGTTCGGCGGCGTGGACGTCGGGGCGGCGTGCTAGCAACGCCGCACCGTCACCGATCGGGATCGGCTGATCGAGGCGCGGCGTGGTGGTGCGCGCGCCGGCGGTTGCGGGCAGGTCCTGCGGCGTGCGGCCGGTGAGCGTGGCGAGGCGGAACAGCGCGGCTTGGCGCTCGGCCTCGATCTGCGGAATGTTGGCGGCGCGCTGGTCGCGCAGGGCGGCGATCCGGACCTGATCGAGGCGGGCTGCACGACCGGCGTCGACGCGCTTGCCGGTCAGCGTGTTCGACTTGTCGAGCAGGTCGACGATCCGCCGCGCGACCGCGAGGCGTTCGGCGGACGAGGCTGCGTCGACATAGGCGCGCGTGGTGGCGGCAACGATCGAGACACGGACGGCGTCCGCATCGGCCTGCGCGGCGCCGACGTCACCGCGGGCTGCCTCGACGTTGCGGCGGACTCGGCCGGCGAGATCGACCTCGTAGCTGACGTCGAGGCCTACGTCGTAGGTGGCGCGCTCACGATCGAGACCGGGCAGGTTCTGGAGTTGCGAGGTGCGGGCGTAGTTGCTGCTCGCGCCCGCGTTCACCTGTGGCTCGCGGTCGGTCTTCGCGCCGCGCAACGATGCGCGGGCGCTGTCGAGCCGGGCGACTGCCACGCGGAGGTCGGTGTTCGCCGCGAGCGCATCCGCGACGAGCCCGTCGAGGACCGGGTCGCGGTACATCCGCCACCAGTCGTTGTCGGGCGCGGTAGTGACGGTGGCTGCATTCGCGGTGACGAACGATGCGGCCGCCTTGGGTGGGGTGATCGGCGCGACGTAGTCGGGGCCGGCGGCGCAGGCGGCGAGCGTCAGCGCCGACAGGCTCGCGAGGAGGGCGGACTTCATGATGCTGGTCCTATTCGGCTGGCTGAAGCGTCGGGGCGGCAGCGGTTGGCTTGCGGCGTTCGAACCGCAGCGCCAGCGCCCGTGCGACGACATAGAAGGTGGGGGTGAAGAGCAGACCGAACCCGGTCACGCCGATCATCCCGAAGAACACCGCGGTCCCGAGCGCCTGGCGGAGTTCCGCACCCGCACCGGTCGCGATCACCAGCGGCACCGCGCCGAGGATGAACGCGAAGCTGGTCATCAGGATCGGCCGCAACCGGTCCTTCGCCGCGCGCACCGCCGCCTCGACGGGAGTGAGGCCGTCCTGTTCCTCGGCCTGCTTGGCGAACTCGACCACGAGGATCGCGTTCTTCGCGGCGAGCGCAATCAGCACGACCAGGCCGATCTGCGTCAGGACGTTGTTGTCCATACCTCGCAGGTTCACGCCGGTCATCGCCGCGAGCAGACACATCGGCACGATCAGGATGATCGCGAGCGGCAACGTCAGGCTCTCATATTGCGCGGCGAGCACGAGGAAGACGAACACCACCGCCATGCCGAAGACGAGCGCGGCGGTGCTGCCGGCGGCCTTCTGCTGATAGGCGATGCCGGTCCATTCATGCGCGTAGCCTGCCGGGAGCGACGCATCGGCGAGCTTCTCCATCGCGACCAGCGACTGGCCCGAGGAATAGCCCTTGGCGGTGTCGCCATCGACCTCGACCGCGGGGAACAGGTTGTAGCGGACCACGCGGTACGGGCCGGTCTTGTCCTTGAACGTCGAGACCGAGCCGACCGGGACCATCTGGCCCGAATTGGAGCGAGTCTTGAGGTTGGCGATGTCCGCGGTGGTGTTGCGGAACGGTGCGTCGGCCTGCGCGGTGACGCGGTAGGTGCGGCCCAACAGGTTGAAGTCGTTGACGAACGCCGAGCCGAGATAGACCTGCAACGCCTCGAACACGCGCTCGGGTGGGACGCCCAAGAGGTTGGCCTTGGCGCGGTCGACATCGGCGAAGATGCGCGGGGTGGCGGTGTCGAAGAACGTGTAGATCTGGGCGAGACCCTTGGTCTGGTTCGCTTGGCCGATCAGCGCGTAGCTCGTCTTGCCGAGGTCGGCGTAACCGTGGCCGCCCTGGTCCTGCACCATCAGGCGATAGCCGCCGGCCGAGCCGATGCCCTGGATGAGCGGCGGCGGGACGATCAGCAGGCGCGCTTCGGTGATGTCGCCGGTCGCCTTCTGCGATTCCGCCATGATGCTCGCGAGCGTGACGCCGAGCTTCTTGCGTTCCTCGAAGCTCTTCAGCGGGATGTAGGCGGCGGCCGAGTTGGGGGCGAGCGTCTGCGACGGACCGTCGAAGCCCGCGAGCATGACCGCTCCCTTGACGCCGGCGAGCGGCAGGATGCGTTTCGCGACCTTCTGCATGACCGCGTCGGTGCGCTCGACTGACGAGCCGGGCGGAAGCTGGATGACGGTCAGGAAATAGCCCTGGTCCTGCGCAGGCACGAAGCCCGACGGGGTGATCGTGAACACGCCGACCGTGACCGCGATCAACGCGGCATAGGCGATCATCATCCGGCGCGGCGCGGTGACTAGGCGGGCGGTGAGGCGGGCATAGCTGTCGCTCATCCGCTCGAACCCGCGGTTGAAGGCGTCGCCGGCGCGTCGCACGGTGCGGGTCACGCGGTTGCCGGAATCGGCGGGGGCGGTCGGCTTGAGCAGCATCGCGGCGAGTGCCGGCGACAGTGTCAGCGAGATCAGCAGCGAGATGATCGTCGCGGTCGAGATGGTCACCGCGAACTGGCGGTAGAACGCGCCCGAGAGGCCGGTGAGGAACACGGTCGGGATAAACACCGCGCACAGCACGAGCACGATCGCGACGAGCGCGCCCGACACTTCGTCCATCGATGTGCGCGCCGCCTCCAACGGGGAGAGCCCGTGCTCGAGGTTGCGCTCGACATTCTCGACCACGACGATCGCATCATCGACGACGATGCCGATCGCGAGGACTAGGCCGAACAGCGACAGGTTGTTGAGGCTGTACCCGGCGGCGGCCAGCACCGCGAAGGTACCGATCAGCGAGACCGGGATCGCCACGATCGGGATGATCGCCGCGCGCCACTTCTGCAGGAAGACGAGGATGACGAGCACGACGAGGACCATCGCCTCGAAGAGCGTGTGCTTCACCGCGTCGATCGACTGCGCAATGAACTCGGTCGGGTTGTAGATGACCTTGTATTCGAGACCCTTGGGGAAGCGCTTCGACATGCTCTCCATCTCGGCGGTGACGGCCTGTGCCGCGCCGAGTGCGTTCGAGCCGGGACGCTGGAAGACCGCGGCGATGACCGTCGGCTTGCCGCTGAGATAGGTGTTGGCGCCGTAATCCTGCGCGCCGAGTTCGACGCGGGCGACGTCCGAGACGCGGACCTGACGGCCTTGCGCGTCGGTGCGGATGACGACGTCGGCGAACTGCTTGGGATCGGTCAGGCGGCCCTGCGTCTCGACGTTGAGCTGAAACGCGCTGTTGCCCTTGTCATAGGGCGGCTGGCCGAGCGTACCGGCGGCGACCTGGACGTTCTGCGCGCGCAATGCCGCGACGATCTCGCCGGCGGTGAGGTCTAGCGCGGCGGCGCGGCCGGGGTCGATCCAGATGCGCATCGAGTAATCGCGTGCACCGAACAGCTGCACGTCGCCGACGCCGTCGATACGGCTGAGGCGATCGCGGACCTGGGTCAGCGCGTAGTTAGAGATGTAGCCGCGATCGAGCGAGTTGTCGGGCGAGACGAGGTTCACCACCATCAGGAAGTCGGGCGACGTCTTGCGCGTCACCACGCCAAGACGCTGGACGTCTTCGGGTAGGCGCGGGACGGCGACCGCGACGCGGTTCTGGACGAGCACCTGGGCTGCGTCGAGATTGGTGCCGATCTTGAAGGTGACGGTGATCGTGACCTTGCCGTCGCCGGTGGATTGCGACGACTGGTACAGCATGTTGTCGACGCCGTTGATCTCCTGCTCGATCGGCGCAGCGACAGTTTCGGCGACCGTCTCGGCGGACGCGCCGGGATAGGTCGCGCTGACGGTGACGGTGGGGGGGACGATGTCGGGATATTGCGACACCGGCAGCGTCATGTAGGCGATCGCACCGACGATCGTGATGATCACCGCGATCACGCCCGCGAAGATCGGCCGGGTGATGAAGAAGCGCGAGAAGCGCATGGGAATTTCCTCGGTAGAGGGGCGCGGGCACACACCAACGCCACCCCGGCGGAGGCCGGGGCCCAATTGGGCGAACCGCAGTGATTAAGTCGAAACGCTAACCCAATTGGGCCCCGGCCTTCGCCGGGGTGGACGCCTATCTCGCGAGCGTGGCCTCACCCGAGATGGGCTGGACCGAGGCGGGCGCACTCGTACCCGAGGCGACCACGATCCGGCCAACCTTCGGCGCAACCGTGGCACCCGGCATCGCCATCTGAGTCCCCTGGATGATGATCCGGTCGTTCGGCCCGATCCCCGAGCGCACGATGCGGAGGCCATCGACCACGGGCCCAAGCTCGACCGGCTTCTGGCTCACGACGTTCTTCGCATCGATCGTCAGCAGGACCTTCCGCGCCTGATCGGTCTGCACCGCATCGTCGGGCACCAGCAGGGCCTGCCGCGTCCCCGCACTCGCGAGGCGCATGTTGCCGAACATCCCTGGCGTCAGGAAATACCCCGGGTTGGCGAGGACCGCGCGGCCGCGGATCGTGCCCGAGCGCTGGTCGAGGCCGTTGTCGGTGAAGTCGAGCTTGCCCTTCCAGCGATGCTCGGTCTCGTCCTGCAACTGGATCTCGACCGCCGCCGGCGTCGCGCCGGGCTGCCGTGCGCGCTGCGTCTTGAGGTACAGCGCCTCGGAGCCGTCGAACGTGAAGTAGATAGGATCCAGCGCGTTGATCGTCGTCAGCACCGTGCCGCCGGTACCTTCGCCGCCCGCGACCTGATTACCCGCATCGACGCGGCGATCGGAAATGCGACCGCCGATCGGTGCGCGAACCTGCGTGAAGCCGACATCGAGCGCACGGGCACGTTCGCGAGCCTGTGCCGCGGCGAGTGCGGCCTGGGCTGCTTCCAGCTTGCCACGCAACGCGTCGACTTCGCCTGCCGAAACCGCTTCATCGGCGACCAATCGCTGGGCGCGACCAAGGTCGGTGCGAGCCAGCGACAAGGCGCTCTTTGCGCTGGCGACGTTGGCGTGTGCCTCAGCCAGAGCTGCGGCAAACGGGCGGGAGTCGATCGTGAAGAGCAGCTGCCCCTTGCTGACGATTTCTCCGTCGCGGAAATGGATACCGGTGACTTCGCCGGCAACGCGCGGACGGATCTCAACCGTCCGGCTCGGTGCGAAGCGGCCGACATAATCGTCCCATTCGCTGACCTGCCGCACCAGCGGCGACGCGACCGTGACGGAGGCGGGCGGGGGGGCTGCCATCGCCGCGTCGGGATGGTCGAACATCTTCACGCCGACCGCACCGAGCAGCGCGATCGGCACGAGCACCATCGCGCCGCGCTGCCATGCCGGTCGTCGGTGACGGTCCGCGGGCGGCGACGACGCGACATTGGCGTCGTTCGCGGCCGTGATCGTGGTAAGTTGGTTCACGCTGCGATGCTCCGCTTCTGCTGGATGCCGACGCGCATGCCGGTCACGCTCTCGACGAGCGTTTCGATCTGTGCCTCGGCAAAGCCGGCGGCGAGGAAGCCCTGGATCTCAGCCATCGGCAGCGCGAAACCACGCCGCCAGGCGTACACGGCCATCCGCCGCAACGCCTCCAGCCGGGGATCGGCGAGCCGCGACGCGGTGCTCAGCCCGAACAGGCTGCCCATCGCGCGTGACATGCGGCTCGGGCCGGACAGGCTGCGCAACGTGTCGCGCTTGGCGAGCGCGATGACGCTCCATTCCAATGCCGAGAAGCCGGTCGGGGCAGGGGCTGCCACGGCCTGCGTGCGGCTGGTGACGGGCGAAGCGAACATGTTGTCGAGGTCGAGATAAGCCATGGGATTGTCCCCCTTTTGATCTTGGGCAAGCGCTGGCCTTCGTCGGTGGACGGTCCACCGACGTCAGCTGGTCGCAAGGCGTGCGCGGTCGTTGTCGGCACATCCCCGTGCCGCGCTTGCCCGCATGGAATTTTCGAAAATCAGGCCGAAGCCGTCTTAGGTTTGAACCGTGGTCATGGGTTGGTGTCCCCGGCTGCTCCATCCGAAGTAGGAGAGAGCTTCGATACCAGTCGGTATATAAACCTGACGTTCATCTAGTCAACAAGACTTTTGTACCGGCCGGTATTTTTTCCCGCGGCGCGGTAGAAACCGTGTCTATTTGGTTGGCCACATCAGCATGCTGGTCTCGACGAGCTGCTGGAGCTCGGTGCAGCTCGCCCCCGAACCGGCCTGGATCGACAGCCCCTGCATGATCGCGAAGAGGTACCGCATCAGCGCATGCGACTCGAGACCTTCGGGGAACTCGCCCGCAGCCTTGGCTTCGTCGAACCGCTTCATCAGCGCGGCTTCGGACGACGCGCGGCGCTTGGCGACCTCGGCCTTGATCGGCTCGGCTTCGGCGCTGCACGCGACGCTGCTGATGACGCTGAGACACCCCTTGGGGTCGCAGGTGCTCATCTGCATCTGAAGCGCACCGCGGAGCAGGTTTTCCGCTACGGCACGCGCGGTCGGCGCGTCGAGCGCTGACGTCATATAGGCGAGCTTCTCGCGCTCGTAGAGGTCGAGCGCCTTGTGGAACAGCGCCTCCTTGTTGCCGAACGCGGCGTACAGGCTGGGCTTGGTGATCTTCATCTCGGCGGTCAGTTCCGCCATCGATGCACCCTCGTAACCATTCCGCCAGAACACGCGCAACGCACCCGCCAGCGCTTCGTCGAGATTGAACTCGCGGGGGCGGCCCTTGGGGGCGGTGAGCGTGCAAAGCCTATTCATACCGTTCGGTATATAGTGAGGGCGCGCAAAAGGTCCAGTGACTGGAATATGTTGCCGGGGGTGCTCACCGACCGACCGCGGTGTAGGCGAACCCAGCCTGTTCGACGTCCGCGCGCTGATAGACGTTGCGCAGGTCGACCATGACCGGCCCGGTCATCACGCGCTTCAGCCGCGCGAGGTCGAGTGCGCGATACGCATCCCATTCGGTCACGATCACGACCGCGTCGGCACCCTCGGCCGCGTCATAGGCGTCCGTGCAGTAGACGAGGTCGGGCATCATCGCCTTGGCCGGTGCCATGCCCTCGGGGTCGTGCGCGCGGACCGTCACCCCGGCGTCGGCGAGTGCGGTCGCGATCGCGAGGCTGGGGGCGTCGCGCATGTCGTCGGTGTTCGGCTTGAACGTCAGCCCGAGCAGCGCGACCGTCTTGCCGCGGGGGGTGTCGCCGAGTGCGTGCAGGACTTTCCGGCCCATTGCGCGCTTGCGGCTGTCGTTCACCTTCACGACGGCTTCGACGATATGGACCGGCGTGTCGTAATCCTCTGCCGTCTTCAGCAGCGCCAATGTGTCCTTGGGGAAGCACGAGCCGCCATAGCCCGGCCCGGCGTGAAGGAACTTCTTGCCGATCCGGTTGTCGAGCCCGATCCCCCGCGACACGTCCTGCACGTCGGCGCCGACTGCCTCGCACAGGTCCGCGATCTCGTTGATGAAGGTGATCTTGGTCGCGAGGAACGCGTTCGCCGCGTATTTGATCAGCTCCGACGTGCGACGGCTGGTAAACAGGATCGGCGATTCGTTGAGGTAGAGCGGACGATACACGTCGCGCATCACCTGCTTGGCACGCTCGTCCTCGGTACCGATGACGATGCGGTCGGGGCGCTTGAAGTCGCCGATCGCGGCGCCTTCGCGGAGGAATTCGGGGTTCGAGACGACCGCCACGTCGACGTCCGCACGCTTCTCGCGGAAGATCGCCTCGACTCGGTCGCCGGTGCCGACGGGGACGGTCGACTTGGTCACGACCACGGTCGGGCCGGTGACCGCCGCGGCGATCTCTTCGGTCGCGGCGAACACGTAGCTGAGGTCGGCATGGCCATCGCCGCGCCGCGACGGCGTACCGACCGCGATGAAGATCGCGTCGGCGCCCGCGACCGCGCTGGCGAGATTAGTGGTGAAAGTCAGCCGGCCCGCGGCGACGTTCGACGCGACGAGCTGGTCGAGGCCGGGTTCGAAGATCGGCATGCGACCGGAGAGCAGCGCGTCGATCTTCGACTGGTCCTTGTCGACGCAGATCACGTCATGGCCGAAATCCGAAAAGCAGGCGCCGGACACCAGGCCGACATAGCCAGAACCGATCATCGTGATGCGCATGGACGTTCCCCGTAAAAGCCGCGCGACCTATCGTGAGTAATGCGCGCGCGTGCAAGCTGGCGGGCGCAACCAAAGCCGATCATACCGGTTGAAACTTCGACCAACCGATGGCGCAACACAGGAGCGAGACGATGGCGGACGACTTCAAGCAGGCAGTCGATGATGGCGCGAACGCAAGCAAGGCGGCGACCGACCGCGCGGCGGATGCCGCCAAAGGCGCAGCAGACACGATGCGCGAGAATGCCGATAAGGCGCGCGGTGCATTCTCGGAGAAGATCGTCGATCCGGCGCGGCGCGCAGGCGAGGCGATGAAGGAGTCCGGCGGCAAGATCGCGGAGGGCGGCGCGACGATTGGCAAGGCGATGATCGATCAGGCCGAGCAGAACGCGCGCGAGGCCTTCGCGGCGATGCGCGAGGCGGCAAGCGCCAGCGACCTGACGCAGGTGATGAAGATCCAGGGCGACTATCTGCGCGAGCAGAGCCAGCGGAGCATGAGCCAGGCGCGCGAGATCGGCGAGCTGATCATGAAGTTCGGCAAGGACGCGGTCGCGCCGTTGCAGGGCGGCGGGACCAAATAGGCGGTCTGGCCGATACGCCGCTCCCCGTTTCGCGGTGGAGCGGCGTACGGACGAGCAAGAACGCCGCCGCTCCAACGGGATGACGGAGCCGTGGCCCGCCAGCCTTGACGGTTTCCAGACTTAGACGAACACTCCGACCAACAGATACGTGCCCGCGCCGATAAGACCTGCCGCCGGCAACGTCAGCGTCCAGGCGACGACGATATTGCTGGCCACGTTCCAGCGGACGGCGGACAAGCGCCGCGCCGCTCCTACGCCGACGATCGATCCGGTGATCGTGTGAGTCGACGAGACGGGGATGCCGAGATACGTCGCGGCGAACAGCGTGATCGCGCCGCCGGTCTCCGCACAAAACCCCTGCGCCGG
The DNA here is from genome assembly GCF_900115295.1 of Sphingomonas sp. OK281. Taxonomy (GTDB): domain Bacteria; phylum Pseudomonadota; class Alphaproteobacteria; order Sphingomonadales; family Sphingomonadaceae; genus Sphingomonas. The sequence goes on from NZ_FOVZ01000005.1 coordinate 354,519, forward strand.
CGTCAGGCGCGTGATCTTCGAGCCCATCGTGTGGACGATCCGCCAGCCGCCCGAGAGCGTGCCCAGCGCCATCGCCGCCTGGCAGGACAGCACCACCCAGAGCGGCACGTGGAATTCACCCCCGAGCAGCCCCTGCGAATAGAGCAGCACGGCGATGATCCCCATCGTCTTCTGAGCATCATTGCCGCCATGGCCGAGCGAATAGAGCGCGGCAGAGACCAGCTGGAGTTTGCGAAAGCGCTTGTCGACCCCGAGCGGGGTGAGCTTGAGGCTGGTCCAGGCGACGATCAGCACCAGCACGAGTGCGAGGCCCAGGCCGATCGCGGGCGAGGCGAAGATCGCAAGGACGGTGGCGATGACGCCCTTCCAGACGATCGCGCCGAAGCCGACCTTGGCGATGCCGGCGCCGAGCAGCCCGCCGATCAGCGCATGGCTGCTGCTCGACGGGATGCCGAGTACCCAGGTGATGACGTTCCACGCGATCGCACCCATCAGCGCGGCGAAGATCACCTGCGCGTCGATAACGTGAGCCTGGACGATCCCGGTGCCGACGGTCTGCGCGACGTGGAGGCCGAACACCGCGAACGCGATGAAGTTGAAGAACGCGGCCCAGAGCACGGCGTATTGCGGCTTCAACACGCGGGTGGAGACGACGGTCGCGATCGAGTTCGCCGCGTCGTGCAGGCCGTTCAGGAAGTCGAACAGCAGCGCGATGCCGATCAGGCCGATGAGGAGCGGGAGGGAGAGGATCATGCCGCCGCTCCGGACGCCGTCGGACTCCCCTCCCTGGAAGGGAGGGGCAGGGGGTGGGTCGGTATGGGGCGGGTGTCACGATCCATCTCGGGCCGCCCCACCCCCAATCCCTCCCTTCCAGGGAGGGGAGCAGATGCGGTTGCTCCGACCGTCGTTGCTCGGCCACAGGCCCCACCCCGGCGAAGGCCGGGGTCCAATTGGAGAGGTTGCAGTAACGGCGCGCGGTCCTTCGTTATTGCCGTCCCCCAATTGGGCCCCGGCCTTCGCCGGGGGGGAGCTTCGTGGAAACTCTCGGACCCAAACACATCAAGCATGGTCGATGACCAGCCCCTGGATCTCGTTCGCGACGTCTTCGAAGCGGTCGACGATCTTTTCCAGGCTGCTGTAGATTTCGCGGTTGATGATGAAGGTCATCGGGTCCGCGCTGATCTTCGACGCCTGGAACAGCGCGCGCAGGCCGGTGTCGTGGATGTCGTCGGCATGCCCCTCGATCTGGATCAGCCGCGCGGTCAGGTCGTGTAGCCGTCCCGCGTTGGTCCCCAGCGACCGCAGCAGCGGGATCGCCTCCGCCGTAATCCGTGCGGCCTCGACGATGATGCCGGCCATGTCGCGCATCTGCGGCGAGAATACGGTGACCTCGTACAGCGCGATCGCGTTGGCGGTGCCGTTCATCTGGTCGATCGCGTCGTCCATTACGCCGATCAGGTCGGTGATCGCGCTGCGGTCGAACGGCGTCACGAACACGCGGCGGACGTCCTGAAGCACCTCGCGCGTGATATCGTCAGCCTCGTGCTCGCGCTTGACGATCTCGGCGATCTGGCTCTCGATCGAGCCTTCGCCGTGGAGCAGCCGTGCAAGCGCATCGGCGCCGGCGACCAGGGTCGCGGCATGCGCGTCGAACAGTTCGAAGAATCGCCCCTGCTTCGGCATCAGCGACTGGAACCAGCCCAGCATCGGAATTCTCCTTTTCGCACTTGTGCGCACGACGGGTAAGATACGTTGCGCGAGCGATGCCGGGATCGGCGGCTCACGGAAGGCAGCGATCAGCGCCTTCAGGCCGGGCTCATTGACAGCCTCCGCCGCGCGATCAAGCGTAAACCAGCGTGTGTCGCGCTGATGACGCTCGGGCCATTCCTCGACCTGCTCGACGAATGCGAGCGGAAATACCGTCACGACCATGTCGCGGTAGCGGCCCGTGCGGCGGCGTTTGCGGTACGCGAATTGCCCGACCGGCGCGGGGCAGGGGATGCCGCGGATGCCGGCTTCCTCATACGCCTCCTGCGCGGCGGCCTCGTGGCTGGCGAGGCCTGTGATGGGGTTGCCCTTGGGGATCACCCACCGGCCGGTATCGCGCGACGTGATCAGCATGACGCGCGCGTGCCCGGTCTCGTCGATCACATAGGGAAGGGCGCCGATCTGCTCGATGGTCCGGGTCCTCGCATCCGCAGAATCGCGGGGAAAGCGAGGAGCTTATACTCCGCATTTACACAAGGATAGCGGTACGGCGGAAGCTTCGTTGGCGATTACCGACTGCCTGTTTCTGTCCCATTGCCGGACGCCGCCGGCTTAACCACTTTTGCCACTGGTCGAATTAGTAAACGCGACGTTAACGTTTGCATCATGACCAGACGCCTAGTCCTCACCAACGAAGCCGCCCGCCATCCACTGCGCCGATCGCTCCCGCCGCCGGTGATCGCGCGCGCCAGGAACGACGATCAGGACGTGAAGCTGTTCCTGCTCAGCTTCGCGGCGTTCTTCACCTGCTTCTACAGCTTCATTTTCTGAGGCGAGCAATCCTCCCCCGCTAGGGGGAGGTGGCGCCAAAGGCGACGGAGGGGGAGGATACGGAGCAGATGTTGCGTTTGCCTCCCCCTCCGTCAGGCTGACGCCTGCCACCCCCCCCTGGCGGGGGAGTATCGCACCGTCGGCGCTTAACTCCGAAGCGTCGGCAAACATCCTGCCGCATCGTCATCACAAGCCCGATGCAGCTTCTGCGCCAGCCACGCGGAGACGAGGCACATCGCCGCGACCAGGAACAGCATGTCCTCGGGCGTCACGCCCATCGCGGTGATGCCGATGACGAGGATCGAGCCGATCGTCATCGCGCCCGAATTGACGACGTTGTTCGCCGCCACGGTGCGCGCGGTCTGGTCCTTCTCGACGGTCGTCGTCAGGAACGCGTAGAGCGGCACCACGAACATCCCGCCGGTAATCGCGATCGCCAGCAGCGTCGCGAGCACGGGGATCGCACCCGGCTGATGGATGAAGCCGGCCCAATCGTAATAATGCCCTGCCGGTGCCGGCGTCCAGTTGCGCGCGAGGAACGAGAACAACACGACGAACCCGCCCATCGCGATCACCGACGCAGGCGAGAACTTCGCGGAAATCCGCCCCTTGAGCATCGAGTTGATCACCACCGAGCCGATCGCGACCCCGACCGAGAACACCGCGATCACGAAGCTGGCGACGCGCTCGTCGGCGGTCAGCACGTTCTTCACCAGCGGCGGGAAGACGATGATCAGCACCGCGCCGATCGTCCAGAAGAAGCTGATCGCGACGATCGCGAGAAACAGCCGCGGGATGTGCAACGTCGCGCTGATCAACCGCCACGATGCCGTGAACGGGTTGTAGTCGAGCTTCAGCGGCGGGCCTTCGCGCGGTGCGGGAGGCACCTGCCGGCCGGAGAACCAGCCGATCACCGCTACGATCAACACGCTGGCGGCGGCGCCCTCGATCGGGATCCAGCCTGCGGTCACCGTGCCCAGCAGGATCGCGAGATACGTCCCGGCTTCGACGAGGCCCGTGCCCCCGAGCACGTCGCACGGCTTCAAATGCTGCGGCAGGATCGCGTACTTGATCGGCCCGAAGAACGTCGAATGCACGCCGAGGCACAACACCGCGCCGAGCATCAGCCCGATCCCGAGCGACGGATGCCCCGCGCGGGCGACCATCAGGCCGGTCGCGCCGAGCAGCATGATGCCGATCTCGACCGTCTTCACGATCCGAATGATCCGCGCCTTGTCTTCGCTGTCCGCCAATTGCCCGGCGAGCGCGGACAGCAGGAAGAACGGCAGGATGCCGAGTCCCGTCGCCAGCGCGTTGAAGTTTGCCTCCATCTTCGGGTCGTTGAAGACGGCATAGGTTGCGAACAGGACCATCGAGGTCTTGAACAGGTTATCGTTGAACGCGCCGAGAAACTGCGTGGTGAACAGGGGCAGGAAGCGACGTTGCTTCAGCAACCCGAGGGCATTGAGCATGACGGGAAATAGCCCTGATCGTTGCGGTAATATGTCGAACCCTTAGCCGAGCGTCATCCGCGCGCCAACGTTAAACCGGTTTCGCCCCGCGACCGACCGGTATAGGGGTGGCGGGTGCTGAGCTTGCCTAACCTCCTGACATTGTCGCGGATCGTCGCGGTGCCCCTGCTGGTCTGGTTCCTGTGGTGGCCCGACTGGGAGGCGGGGTACGGCATCGCCTTCGTGCTGTACTGCCTGATGGGCATCACCGATTATTTCGACGGCTATCTCGCGCGGTCGAGCGGCGCGGTGTCGCGGCTGGGGATCTTCCTCGATCCGATCGCGGACAAGATCATGGTCGCGGCGGTGATCCTGATCCTCGTCGGCACGCGCGATATCGCCGGCATCCACGTGATCGGGGCGCTGGTGATCCTGTTGCGCGAAATCGCGGTGTCGGGCCTGCGCGAGTTCCTGGCGCAGGTGCAGGTGTCCGTCCCCGTTTCGCAGCTGGCGAAGTGGAAGACGACGCTGCAGCTCGTGTCACTCGGTGGCATCATCCTCGGCGGCGCCGTGCCCGAGATGGTCTGGGTGCATACCGTCGGCATCGTCGCGCTCTGGGGCGCGGCTGTCCTTACGTTGCTGACCGGATGGGATTATCTCCGCGTCGGCCTGAAGCACATGGACTGATCATGACGATACGAATGGTGTATTTCGCCTGGGTGCGCGAGCGTATCGGCACGGGTGAGGAATCGGTCGAGCCGCCCGCGAGCGTCGTGACCGTGGCGGACCTCGTCGACTGGCTGGCCGAAACGAGCCCGGCGCATGCGGGGGCTTTCGAGAACCGATCGCGGTTGCGTGCGGCGATCGATCAGGAGTTCGTCCCACTGGATACGCCGATCGGCCGCGCACATGAGATCGCGATCTTTCCGCCGGTGACGGGCGGATGATCCACATTTCGGTCCAGCTATCGCCGATCGATATCGCCGCCGAGATGGCGCGGGCGGAAGCGGCGGGAGCAGGCGCGGTCGCGACCTTCACTGGGCTCGTCCGTGCGGACGACGGCGTCGGTACGCTGGAGCTCGAACATTACCCCGGCGCGACTGAAGCCGCGTTGCTGAAGGTCGCCGAGGGTGCGATCGAACGCTGGTCGTTGCGTGCCGCGATCATCGTCCACCGCGTGGGGCCGATGCATCCGGGGGAGCGGATCGTGTTCGTCGCGGCGACGGCGCCGCACCGCGGCGCGGCGCTGGAGGCCTGCGCGTATCTGATCGACCGGCTGAAGACCGACGCGCCGTTCTGGAAGCGCGAAACGCGTGGTGTCGGATCTAGCTGGGTTGAAGCGCGTGACGGCGATCATGCCGCGGCTGCACGCTGGGATAAGCCGAACGGCTAATTAAGGGTTTGTTCTCCCGCGAGGGCGGGAGCGCAGACTGGATGCCCGCCTTCTCGGGAAAACATGGTAGTGAGGGCCGCGGTCTCCGAGGAGATCGCGGCCCTCAGTCACTCAGCCGAGCTTCGGAACGCTCATGCCGTTGGTGAGATGAACGACCCCGTTCGTCTCCTTGATATCTGCCGTATCGACGTACGACTTGATCCCGGCGGTATCGGTCAGCTCGATGTTACCATTGGGCCCGAGCGACGCGATCAGCGGCTGCCCCGCCAGCGTCGTCAGCGTGGCCTTGCCACCGCCCGCCGTGATCTGCGCCTTCAACTGATCCGCCGTCACCGCGCCAGCAACCACGTGATACTTGATGATCGTCGCTAGTGTCGGCGCCGACTCGGGCTTCAGCAGCGTGTCGAGCGCACCGGCTGGCAGACGCGTGAAAGCTTCATCGCTCGGCGCGAACAGCGTGTACGGGCCGGGCCCCGCGAGCGTCGTCTGCAACTTGGCGGCAGTTACCAGCTTGGCCAGCGTGGCGCGGTTGGGCAGCGTCGGCAGCGCAGCGGCGATCGTCGTGGTCGCAGCAGCGGCAGGGGCGGCTGGCGTGGCGGTCGTGCCCGGCGTGGCGGTCGTGCCCTGCGTCGCAGGCGTGGTCGGCGCGGCGGTCTGCGGAGTGGCTGGTGCGGTCGTCTGTGCGGTCGCGCCGGTCGCGAGGAGCAGGCTCGATGCGGCTGCGATCATAAGGTTGGTCTTGACAGTCATCTGCAACTCCAGAGATTGTGAATGGGACTTGTGAAACTCGAATGAATAAACTTGGGTAACGAGTAAGTCAGGCTCAAGCATTTTGCCGACAAGGCGTAGCATGGGCGCGACGAACCGAGGCTGACTTCACACGGTTCAGCCGAGTTTCGGCACGATCACGCCGTTTACGACGTGCACGACGCCGTTCGACTGGCGAACATCTGCAGTCTCGACGTAACTCTTGTTACCATTTACGTCGGTCAGTGCGATCACCGCGCCAACCAGCGTCGCCGTGATCGGATCGCCCTCGACCGTGGTCAAGGTCGCCGTACCGCCACCGGCAGCGATACGCTGGCGCAGATCGTCGGCGGTGATGACGCCCGGCACGACGTGATACGTCAGTACCTTGGTCAGCGATGCCTTGTTCTCGGGCTTCAACAGCGTGTCGACCATGCCTGGCGCAAGGCGTCCAAAGGCGTCGTTGGTCGGCGCGAACACGGTGAAAGGACCCGGACCCGAGAGCGTGCCGACAAGGTCGGCAGCCTTCACCGCGGCGACCAGCGTCGAGAGGTTCGGTGCAGCCGACGCGTTGTCGACGATCGTCCGCGTCGCCATCATCGGCACGCCGCCGACGGTCGGGTTGGCGACCGCGGGCGGGCCGTTCGGTACGGCAAGCGCGGGATTGGCGGGCGTGGTCGACGCACTGGCCACGTCGTCCTTCGATTTGCCACTGCACGCAGCAAGCGCCAGCGCGCTCGTCATCAGCAATAGCGGAAGCGTCTTCGACATCATCGGGTCTCCAGCGGGAAGTGGGAATCATACGATCGAACGCCGCGTTGGTTGCGCAAGCGTGTCGATCTCGGGGTGAGGTGAAGACCGAGTGCGCCCGGTTCGCAACGGTCTCCCATCCCTGAAAGGGAGGGGCTGGGGCTGGGTAGGCCAGCTTGTGTCGCGTACGTTGCCCGATACGAAAACCGACCCACCCCCAACCCCTCCCTTTCAGGGATGGGAGCAGAAGCAGGCACAGCGCTTATTGAACGTCGGCCAGCGCTTTCGCCATCAACCGGAAGTCCTTCTCCCGCGGGCTCGCCCGCCGCCACACCAAGGCAATCTTGCGCACCGCATTGATCTCGTCGAGCGGCCGCGCGGTGATGTTGGTGTTGTCGAGGATGCCGGCTTTCAGCGCCATCTCCGGCAGCATCGTGATGCCAAGCCCGTTGTCGACCATCTGCACGATCGTATGCAGTGACGTACCCAGCATCGTTGCCTCCGCGCGCAGCTCAGGCCGGTTGCACGCACCCAACGCATGATCCTTCAGGCAATGCCCATCCTCGAGCAACAGCAGCCGCGTCTCGTCGATCGCCGAGGCCGGGATCGCGGGCAATGCGGTCGGCTCCTCGCCCGACGGATACGCAACGAACAGCCTGTCCTCGAACAATGTCTGGGACGTCACCTCGCCGCACGCATAGGGGAGGGCCAGCAGCACGCAGTCGGTGCGGCCGTTGTGCAGCCCCTCGCACGCCGGGCCACTGGGCTCTTCCCGCAGGAACAGCTTCAGGTCCGGATAATCCTTACGCAGCCGCGGCAGGATGCGGGGCAGCATGAACGGCGCGATCGTCGGGATCACGCTCATCCGCATGTCGCCCGACAGCGGCTGGCCGGCGGCGCGCGCCATGTCGCCCAGTTCCTCCGCCTCGCGCAGCACGCGCCGCGCCTTGTCGGCGATCCCGTCGCCCAGCGGCGTGAACCGCACGACTCGCCGGGTGCGTTCGACCAGCACCACGCCGATCAGCGTTTCCAGCTCGCGCAGGCCCGCGGACAGCGTCGATTGCGTCACGAAACACGCCTCCGCGGCGCGGCCGAAATGGCCGTGGTCCTTCAGCGCAACCAGATATTGCAACTGTTTCAACGTAGGTAGGTAGGTCGCAGCCATTAATCGCCTCTATCGATCATCAGATGATAAATAGAGCGTTGGATCGATTACACCAGTCCCCATATACCGCATTGCACAACGACCGAGCGGGCCAACCGCCGTCCTCGAGGATGCCTGGAGCAAAGATTTTTCCAGGAGGCTTCCATCATGTTGACCATCGGCGACCAGTTCCCCTCGATGACCGTTCCCGTCCAGCAGGGCATTGCAGCGCTGCCCGCCGGCGAGACGCTCGACCTGACGACGGCGTATCCCGGCAAGTGGAAGGTGCTGTTCTACTGGCCGAAGGATTTCACGTTCGTGTGCCCGACCGAGATCGTCGGCTACAGCGACATCCGCGGCGATTTCGAGGATCGCGACGCCGTGCTGATCGGCGCGTCGACCGATACCGCGCACGTCCACCTCGCTTGGCGCAAGTCGGATGCGGACCTTGCTGCAGCGGACTTCCCATGGCTGGCGGATAACGGTGCGAAGCTCGCCGACGCGCTCGGCATCGTCGACAAGAACGAGCATGTCGCGTTCCGTGCGACGTTCATCATCGATCCGGACAACGTCATCCAGGCGGTCCAGGTCAACGGTCTGAACGTCGGCCGCAACCCCGCCGAGACGCTCCGCGTGCTCGACGCGCTGCAGACCGACGAGCTCTGCCCGTGCAACTGGAACAAGGGCGACGACGTCCTCCAGCTCGCTGCGTAACTGAAACTCCCCTCCCGCTTGCGGGAGGGGTTGGGGGAGGGCGTGTCCATACGGGCCGCCCTCTCTTTTTGTCTCCAGTCCCTCCCCCGACCCCTCCCGCAGGCGGAAGGGGAGCAGAAGGAAGAAGTCTATGTCACTCAAGGAATTCGCAGGGCAATTGCCCGACTACGCCAAGGACATCCGCCTCAACGTCGGCTCCCTGCTGAACGAGACGCATCTGACCGATCAGCGCAAATATGGCCTGCTGCTCACCTGCGCACACGGTTCGGGCTACAAGCCGCTGGTCGAAGCCGCCGAAGCCGAATGCGCGCCGAAGCTTTCACCTGAGGCTGCGAACGCGGCGCGCGCGGCGGCTGCGGTGATGGCGATGAACAACGTCTATTACCGGTTCACGCACCTCGCCGGGAACCAGGAATACCGCAACATGCCCGCCAAGCTGCGGATGAACGTGATCGGCCAGCCCGGCATCGACAAGGTCGATTTCGAGCTGTTCAGTCTCGCCGTGTCTGCGATGAACGGCTGCGGCATGTGCATCGACAGCCACGAGCAGATTTTGAAGAAGGCCGGCGTTACCGCGGAAGCGATCCAGACCTCGGTCCGCATCGGCGCCGTGATGGCGGCGGTCGCGACGGTCCACGCGACGCTGTGACTTCTGTTCCCCTCCCGCTTGCGGGAGGGGTTAGGGGAGGGGCTGGCCTCAAGCACGGCGTCGTATTTGGCACGCCCTCCCCCGACCCCTCCCGCAAGCGGGAGGGGAGTTGGTCAGTGCCAGATGGCGCGGTACAGCCCGAAGAGGCTGGTGATCGTCAAAATCACCCCGACCAGCACCATCAACGTCTTCGCCGGCACGCGCTTCGCCAGCATCGCCCCGAACGGCGCCGCCAGCACGCCGCCGATCAGCAACCCTACGGTGGCCTGCGTGAACGCCGCCCAACCGAGCTGCGTGATGAACGTTGCCGAGATCGTCGCGGTCAGGAAGAACTCCGCCGTATTCACCGTCCCGATCGTGGTCCGCGGCGATGCACCCTGCACCAGCAGGTTCGACGTCACCACCGGCCCCCAGCCGCCACCGCCCGCCGCGTCGAGAAACCCGCCGACCAGCCCCAGCGGCTCGACGATCTTCGGCTCCTTCTGCTTCGGCGGATAGCGCAGCCCGCGGTACAGCAGGTACACGCCGATCGATGTCAGATACGCGAGGATGAACGGTTTCGCCGTGCTCGCATCGATGTTCGACAGCACGTAAGCGCCCAGCACGCCGCCGATCACGCCCGGGATCATCAGCCGCAGGAACAGCGTCCAGTTGACGTTCTTGTGCAGCACATGGCTGATCCCCGACACCGCGGTGGTAAAGGTCTCGACGGTATGCACGCCCGCCGATGCCGCGGCCGGCGGCACGCCGACCCACAGCAGCAACGTGTTCGAAATCACCCCGAACGCCATCCCCAGCGCACCATCGACGATCTGCGCGGCGAACCCGACAAGGATGAAGGGCAGGAGCGTTTCGAAGCTCAAGGTCGTCAGGTCGAACATCGGCATCCCCTCAATATTCCGCCCAGACTGCAACGCGCGGGCTTATCCCACAACAAAGATAGGCTTTACCCCGATCCCTATGGCGTGAGGCGACCCACACGCGCGGTTCTGGAAATCGATCGTTCGATACCCTAGATACGGAAATCGCGAAGGGGACTGCGGATGTCGAGCGGATTACTGGCCTATCTGGATTCGATCCGCGCCCGCGATCCCGCCCCGCATTCGCGCGCCGAAATCATGCTGTACCCAGGTGTCTGGGCGCTCGGGTATCACCGCGTCGCGCACCGCCTGTACAAGGCGAAGCTCTATTTCCTCGCGCGCTGCGTCAACCACTGGTCGCGCTTCACGACCGCGATCGACATCCATCCGGGCGCGACGATCGGCCGCAACTTCTTCATCGACCACGGCTTCGTCGTGATCGGCGAGACTGCGGAGATTGGTGACGACGTCACGATCTACCAGTGCGTCACGCTCGGCGGCACCAGCCCGGATAACGGCGTCCAAGGCAAGCGCCACCCGACCATCTCCGATGGCGCGATCATCGGCTCAGGCGCGCAGGTGCTCGGGCCTATCACGCTCGGCAAGCGGTCGCGGGTCGGCGCCAACGCGGTCGTCACGCGCGACGTGCCGGCGGGCACGACGGTCGTCGGCATCCCCGCGCGCGCGACGACGATCGAAGGCGGCAACGCGCCCGAGGTGCCTCGCTTCGTGCCCTACGGTACGCCGTGCAGCGAGATGTTCGATCCCGCGACGCAGAAGATGGAGATCATGCGCTGCGAGCTGGAGACGATGCGCAAGCGGCTCGACGCGCTGCTCGCCGACGAGCATCCAGAGGACCGCCGCGACCGCGCATGATGGTGGATAACTGATGGGCGTCGTCCCTTTTCCCACACCGTCCAAGGCGACACAGGTCGGCTTCGAACGCCTCGAACTGAACCGCATCCTGGACCTGTACGGCCGGATGGTCGCGGCGGGCCACTGGCGCGATTATGCGATCGATCTCGGCAAGGATGCCGCGGTGTTCGCTGCCTTCCGCCGGGCCGCCGAACGGCCTGAATTCAGGATCGAGAAACGGCCTTCTCTGCGCAACAAGCAGGGCATGTGGGCGCTGATCGGCGAAGCAGGCGCTGTGGTGAAGCGCGGGCATGAACTCGGGCCAGTGCTGGCCCCAGTGGAGCGACGGTTCATGAAACTGGTCGAGGACTAGGGCGCAAGCTGCTCCCCTCCCTGGAAGGGAGGGGTAGGGGGTGGGTCGGCCAGCTCGTGTCGCAACGTTGCCTGATCCGGAAGCCGACCCACCCCCGACCCCTCCCTTCCAGGAAGGGGGGAAGGTTGGGATGGGGCCTGTCACACCAGCACGGGTGCAGTCGCTCGGTCAGCTTCCCCGAACACCCGCAGATATCGCGCAATCTCCGCCGGTTCGCCGGTCGCCTTGGCCGGATTATCCGACAGCTTCACCGCCGGTCGCCCGTTCGCCTCAATCACCTTGCAGACCAATGAGATCGGCTCCAGCGCCGCCGCCCCATCGGGATCGCAACCGCGGAAGTCGTTGGTCAGGTTCGTCCCCCAGCCAAAGCTCATCCGCACCCGCCCATGGAAGTGCCGATACGTCTGCTCGATCGTGTCGATGTCCATCCCGTCGGAGAAGATCAGCAGCTTGGTCTTGGGATCGACGCCCTGTTCCTCCCACCAGCGGATGATCTGCTCGCCACCAGCGATCGGCGGCGCGCTGTCGGGACGGAAGCCGGTCCACTCCGCCAGCCAGTGTGGCGCGTTGCGCAGGAACGCGGTCGTCCCGAACGCATCGGGCAACGCGATCAGCAAATTGCCGTTATAATGTTGCCGCCAATGCTCGAGTACGCGGTACGGCGCCTCGGCAAGCTCGGCGTCGCTGTTCGCCAGCGCTGCGGTCACCATGGGCAGTTCGTGCGCGTTCGTCCCGATCGCTTCCAGGTCGGCGTCCATCGCCAGCAGCACGTTCGAGGTACCGATGAACCGATCGCCGAGCCCTTCCTTCAGCGCCTCCACGCACCAGCGCTGCCACAGGAAGCCGTGCCGCCGCCGCGTGCCGAAATCCGACAACACGAGGTCGGGCAGCTCGCGCAACCGCTCGACCTTCTCCCACAGTTTCGCCTTGGCGCGCGCATAGACGATGTCGAGCGCGAACCGACCGCGATCGCGCAGTGCTGCGCGCGACTTCAGCTCGTTGATGATCGTCAGCGCAGGGATTTCCCACATCGTCGTGTGAGTCCACGGGCCCTCGAAATGCAGCTCATACTGCCCGTCGACCTTCCGCAAATCGTACGCCGGCAGCTGGAACTCCGCGAGCCACGCCAGGAACTCGGGCCCGAACATCTTCTGCTTCCCGTAGAAGCTATTGCCCGCGAGCCAGATCAGCTCCTTTTTCGCGAACCGCAACGTCCGCGCATGATCGAGCTGTGCGCGCAGTTCGCTTTCGTCGACGATCTCCGCCAGCCGCACCGTCTTCGTCCGGTTGATCAGCGCGAAGGTGGCGCTGACGTCGGGATACACCTGCCGGATCATCTGCAACATCAGCAGCTTGTAGAAATCGGTATCGAGCAGGCTGCGGACGATCGGATCGAGCCGGAAATTGTGATTGTACGTCCGGGTGGCGATATCGGTCACGGCCATGCGCGCGGGCTCCTGCGTTTGCGTGGGCTGCGGGTGTCCGAGAAGACGCGTTTGTGTCAAGCAGCGGGCAAAGGAGACGGACGATGGCGCGGTTCGTGGTCGTGGTGGATACGCAGTGGGATTTCATGGCCGACAAGGGCGCGCTGAGCGTGGCGGAGGCCGAAGACCTGGTCGCGCCGATGCAGGCGTGGCTGTCGTCGTTGAAGCCTGTCGAGACGGCGGGCGTCCTGTTCACCTTCGACACGCATTTCCGCGAAACCTACGCTGCCTCGCCCGAGGCAGCGATGTTCCCGATCCACTGCGTTCGCGGCACGCAAGGCTGGGCCAACATGCTCGATGTCGCGCTGGTCGATCCGGCGATACCGGCATGGCGGATCGAGAAGGGGGTGTTCGACATGTGGGCCGAACCGGGTCTCGTGATCGAAGACGCGCGGGATGCGAGCCGGCCGTCGATTGCGCGCGAGATGTTCTTCACCGCGTTGTCTGCACGTGGCGTTGCCGACGTCACGGTCATCGGCGTCGCGGCCGATTATTGCGTCCGGTGGGCTGTCGAAGGGCTGATCGGCCACGGCTTCGCAGTCTCCGTGCCGGTGTCGCTGACGCGCGGCATCGAGCGCCAGATTGAAACGGTCGTCGCGGAGGATTTCGTCGGTCGATCGGTAGTGTTGCAGCCTGTCTAGATCGATGGCCCAGCCTTGAGCAGGGCATCGCCACCAACGCGATCATCTCGATCCGGCTGCCGCTGCCGCGCGGTTTGGAACGTGTCCCCGCGCGAAACATGCCGGACAAATTTGCCTGTCAGACACGCCCTTGGATCGCAAGACGGTTGGGGCGAGGGGGCATGGGCATGCAGGTACAATCTTCACGATCGGTAGACTGCGCGCTCGGTCGTCACATGCCGCGATCCCGGCACCGCGACATCGAGAGTGAACCGATCCAGCGAACGGCATGCCGGGGGTGTGGCGAGACGATCGTCAAATCCGCCGTCAGTCGGCGCTGGATCGTGTCCGGAATGCTCGGCTGAACGTACGCGCATCATAAGGAAAGATTATGAATAAAAGGGTTTGGGCCGGCATCACGGCCGGTTGTGTGCTGCTGTCGCTTCCGGGGTCGGTGTCTGCGGAGGACGGTATGGGCGGGCGGTCGCCGACGCCCGAAATGATGGCGCAGTTCCAGCAACGCGAAGCCGACGATATCGCGCTGCTGTTGAATTTGCGGCCGGCACAGCGCCCGGCGCTGGAGGCGTTCGTGAAGACGATGCGGCCACCGATAAAGGGACCGATGATCGGCGATAGCGGGCGCAGGCCACCCGAGGTCGCGCCATCGGCCGACGGTTTTGGCGAGCAGATCGAGCGCATGACGCAGGACGCGGCCCGCCGCACAGCAGACGACGGACGTCGGATCGGGGCGATGCGAACCTTTTACGACGGTCTCGATCCGGCCCAGCGACGCGCATTCGAAGCGGTGATGCGGTTGCGTCACGGCCCGGGACCGCACGAGCCGATGCACGGCGGCGAAGGACCTCCGCCGCCGCCGATGGGCGGCATGCCGCCGCGCCGCTGAACAGGCGGCCGTTGCTCCCCCGGTATTCCCGACCCGGGAATACCGGCCCAGGAATACCGGCCCCGACCAGCCAAGATCGGGGCAGTCGACTCAGCGGTCCGTACGGTCCGCCGGCGGGACGATGACCGTGTCCGATCCGTTCCGCCACGTCTCGGCCCCTGCACGGGGTAATTCGTGGCGGGTCAGTGCACCGTCATGATTGCGGTCGAGCGCGGCGAACCGGATCGACGCGGCCCGGGCGAACTCCGCAGGGTCGATGCCGCGGTTGAGGTTGATATCGGCAGCGGCCACGGGTTCGGGCAGATCGAAAAAGCCGAACCGTGCCGCGCCCAGTCGTTCGCGAACGGTCGTCGCACTCTTTTTCGAATCGCTGTCGCCGAGGCGCATGCCCTGTCCGCCCGAGCCGCCCCCGCCGGGGCCTCGACCACCGCTACCACGATGCCCGCCCGAAGCCGGTCCGCGACCGGTCGACGTGACGCGAATTTCCGGGACCAATGTGGTTTCGTAGAAGTCGATATCGTCCGGATCTATCTCCCCGTCCTTGCCGCGATCGAGCACCAAAAAGAAGCGTGTCGCATCGCGTTGGAACTCGGCGAGCGTGATCCGGCCGTCGTCGTCTGCATCGGCCCCCGCAAACCACAGATCCTGTGCGGCACCCAGGCGATGCGAGGCGCGGAACGGTTCGCCCATGGGGCTTATGAACAACTGGCCTCGACCACGTTGCTCCGGCTTTGGTCCGTCAGCCGCGGACTGCGCGAACCCTGTCGCAGACCATCCTGCAAAGGCGCCGACGAGACCGATCAGAAGGGCGATACGCATGCAGACTCCTCGTGCGGTTGGACAGGCGACTGACACGCCCATCATTGCCGCAATGTGTCGGCGGCCGCGCTTTACCCCGGTAAAGTCACGCGCGCGATCAAGCCGCCGCCCAGTCGATTGGCAATGGTCGCATCGCCGCCATGCCCGCGAGCGACCGCACGAACGCTCGCCAGCCCCAGTCCGCTGCCGCCGGTATCACGGTTGCGCGACTGTTCGGCGCGAAAGAACGGTTCGAACGCGCGTGCCAGGTCGGAAGGCGCCATGCCTGGCCCGGTGTCGGAGACCTCGATGATGGCCGTACCGCCTTCACGCCGCAGTCGAACGTCGGCGTGGCCGGCATATTTGATCGCGTTGCCGACCAGATTGGCGAGCACGGCCTTCAAAGACGGGGCATCGCCTTCCATCGTCAACGCCGCTCCGGGGTGCAGCACGACCGAATCGCCGCGATCGGTGAAATCGTCGGTCACGCTTTCTGCAAGCGATCGCAGGTCGAGCCGCTGCCGGCGGACGTGGCGGGTCATATCGCGCACGAACGCCATCGCCGACCCGATCCGCTCGCTCATTTCCTGGATATCCGCTTCGCTGGAGGAGCGGATGTCGTCCGGCGCCTTTTCCAGTCGCAACGACAGCCGCATCAACGGCGTCCGCAGATCGTGCGCCACCGCGGCGATCAGCGTCGTCCGATCCTCGACGTAGCGATTCAACCGCTCCTGCATCAGGTTGAACGCGCTGGCCGCCTCCGCGATCTCGGGCGGTCCGGATACGCGCAACGGATCGGTTCGCGGATCGCGTCCGAGCCGTTCGGCGGCGGCGGCGAACAGGCCGATCGGTTTGGCGACCCTGCGCGCCAGTAGCCACGCAATCGGCGCGACCACTGCCATCGCGACCAGAAACCACAATATGATCCGCATTCGCCACGGCCCGATGGAACTGCCCGAAGGTCGAACCACCAGCCACTGGTTGCCGGGTGTCTTGATCCAAACCTTGAACGCGCCAAACAGCGCGGTCTCGAACGCCATCATATGTGGCGGCGGCCGCCTGCCAAGACCCATCGGCAGCGGTGGCCGGAACACACCGCCGAGCAGCGGCATCGCGGACCTTTCGGTCTCGACGATGACCTGTTTGGGACTCAATCGAAGGTCGCCCGCGATCAATGCCGCGATGTGGGTATCGCGCGGATTGTCACTCGGTCGAGGCTGACCGGACGACAGCGACGCCCTCAGCAGACCGGTTGAATCGGTACCCGAACGAGCGACTGCGGCAACGCGACTTGCGGAATATATGACCGGCGAAGGCGGCGGCATCATCAGCACGATCGCGAAGTTGAGCATCTGGACCAGGAGAACGGTCGCCAGCATCAGCGCGAAGATACGCAGGAACAGCGGCCAGGACCGTCGGACGCCGACCGTCATCGACCGGAGCCGATCGTCACGCATTCGGCTACGGCGGTCACTGGCGAGTGACGCGAGGAACGAAAAAATACCCTTCGTTGCGGATCGTCCGAATGATCTCGTCACTGCGCGACCTGAGCTTGCGTCGCAAGCGGCTGACCTGGACGTCGATGGCGCGATCGAACGCTTCGGTGTCGGGGCCGCGGGCGGCTTCGAGGAGCGCGTCGCGGGCCAGGACGCGGCGGGGTCGCTCGACGAACACGCGCAGCACCGCGAACTCGCCATCGGTGAGGTCGATCAGCGTGCCCTCGGGATCGAGCAGTTCGTGTGCGGTGAAATCGACTCGCCAGCCGAGAAACCCGAACGATCGGCTTTCGCCCGCATCCTGGATTTCGCGCGCGCGCAACGCGGCTCGGACGGTCGCCAGGATCTCGCGCGGACTACACGGTTTCGACAGATAATGGCTCGCGCCGATCTCGAGCCCGAGGATACGGTCGGGTTCGTCGCCTAGCGCGCTCAGTAACACGACCGGCGGTGCCCCGGCGCCGGCAAGCCGCCGGCACACCGACAGGCCGTCTTCGCCGGGCATCATGACATCGAGCAGGATCAGCGACACCGACCGGCGCGCGAGCACCGCGTCCATCTCGCGCGCATTGGTCGCGGTTTCGACCTGATAGCCGTGCATGCCGAGACTCTGCGCAAGCAGGGTCCGGATCATGTGGTCGTCGTCGACCACCAGCAATACGGGATTGGCCAGATCGGGTACGGAATCGGATAACATCGATCGATCCTAGTGCGGCCATGTGTTCGGTATGTTTCCGCACGACTGCCCGGTGACCCTAAGCCCGTGTCCTCGCGAAGAAAACCCGCTGGTCTATTCGCCCTGAACCGCTGCGAGCAGGTGCGCGGTAAAACCGGTCAGCGGGCAGCTGAGATCGGCATCGACGCATCCGGGAACCGCAACGGGCGCGCTCAGCGGGCCGGCAGTTGCCGCCAGCGGCGTGCGAAACCGCATCTGGTCCAGACCCTGCGCGACATACCGAACCCGCACCACCTGTCGTCCGTCCGCAGCACGACGCCATAGCTCGAATACCAGTCCGCCGCCGGGCACTGCCTGGTTCGCGCCATAGCCCGGCAATTGCCAGTCGAGCCCGAGCAGTCCGGCCAGCATGGTCACGGTGCCGTCATGGCCGCTGAGGACAAGTATCTTCTCCGCATCGCCGATCGGGTCGGCCAGGACGGGCACGCCCG
The DNA here is from genome assembly GCF_900115295.1 of Sphingomonas sp. OK281. Taxonomy (GTDB): domain Bacteria; phylum Pseudomonadota; class Alphaproteobacteria; order Sphingomonadales; family Sphingomonadaceae; genus Sphingomonas. Next base: position 372,462 of record NZ_FOVZ01000005.1, read on the forward strand.
CGCCGCGCTGGATCGTGGCGAGCAGCCGCATCGCCAGATAGCTGCTGGTCTGGCGCCCGACTTCCGGCGTGCGCGTGCGCAGGTCGATACCGGCGGCGTGAACCGTCATCGCCTCGCCGATCGTCTTCGCATCGATCCCGCGCCAGCCCTTGAAGACGAGGCCATCCGCATAGGCCATCATCAGGCTCTCGGCGATGCCGGCGACCTGCAATGCGGGCGAGGTGATCTCCAGTTTATGGTCCGGGCCGATCGCGAGCCTGACCGGCGTATCGCGCAACAGGCGCGCGATACCGCGCCGCTCGGTCGCGTCGCACGTCGCGCGACGACATTGCAGCATCAGCGCCTCGAACCGATCGAGCCCGGCCCGTTGCTGAGCGTCCCATGCGCCGAGATCGCCGCCGACCCGCCCCGATATCGCCGCCAGGATCCGGGGCGAATCGAGCGGCGCGAGCGGGGTCAGCGGTGCCTCGAACAGCGGATCCGGCGCAGCGGCTGTCTGGTGGATCGCGGTCGGGCATCGCGGCGTCAGGCCGGCGGCAAACGCCGTCGCGGTCGCCTCGGTCCGCTGGGTATGGTTCGCTTGGTAATAGACCGCGCAATCGGCCGTCCCGAGCAGGCCCAGGGCCTGGTAATTCCGGCGATACCAGTCGCCTAGCATCGTCACGAGCACCGCGCCGTTCGCGGTGAGGTTGCCCGGCGGCACGGCGAAGGCCGGCCATGGCCGCCGACTGTAGCGACCGAGCTCGGCCGGGCTCGACATCGCGCTGCGCACGCCGTGGCGCATGACGATGACGACGCGTTCGAGCGTATCCGCCGGGCTCGCCTGTGCCGGCGATGCGGGCCCGGTCGTCGGGGGCAGGGACGTCCGGGCCCTCGCGGCGACCGATCCGCTCGATAGCGTCACCGCGCAGGCGAGGACGACAATGGGTGCTCGCATCAGCCGCATCAGAACTTCGCCCTGACGCCGGCGGTGAACGTGCGGCCATAATCGGTATAGCCCGCGAACTGGTTGTCGCGGACATATTGCCACTGGACGCCACCCGCGACGTTGATCCCCTGCACGACGAAGGTCACGTTCGGCGTGACCTTGTACGATGCGTCGAAATCGAGGCTGCCGAACGGGCTGTCGTTGTTCGCCGCAAGGCCCGCGCCGCCGACGTCGCGCAACACGTCGCCGCGCCAGCTGTAGCTGACGCGCGCGCCGATCCGGTTCTTCTCGTAGAACGCGGTGAGGTTGAAGCTGTCCTTGGCAACGTCGACCAGCGCATCGCGGAACGTGCCGCCGGTCGCCACCGCATAGGTGCCGGCGCTGCTCGTGTGCGTATAGTTGGCCTGCGCACCGAGGCCATCGAACGGCGCGGGCAGCATCTTGAACAGCTGCTGGTACGCGATCTCGACGCCGGCGACATACGCGTCGCCGCCATTCCGCGGCGCGGTCAGCCGGTAGGTCTGGCCATCGAGCACGAAATTGGCTGTCTGCTGGAAGACGAAGGTCGTGATGTCCTTGTAGAACGCGCCCGCGATCAGTGCGCTGCCCGGCGCGAAATACCATTCGACCGTGCCGTCATATTGCCAGGCCTCGAACGGCTTGAGCTCGGGGTTGCCCCCGACCGCAGTCAGGACGGTCGGGTTCGAATTGATCGTCAGCCGCGGCGCGAGATCGGCGAGCGACGGCCGGGTGATGACCTTCGACGCGGCGACGTGCATTTGCAGCGTCGAGGACAGCTCGGCGACCAGGTTGAGCGCCGGCAGCGCGTTGCCGTAATTGCGCTCGAAGCTGACCGGGGTCGCCACGGTGCCGTTGTCGGCATGACCCGACGAGGTCTGGCGCGTATGGGCATAACGCACGCCGACATCGCCGCGCACCGTCACCCCGCCGAGCGGCAGCGAGAAATCCGCCATGCCGTAGCCGGCGATGATCTCCTCGCCGATCGCATAGCTGTTGCGCAGGTCGCCGCGGGCAAGCGGTGCCGCGAGCAGCGCTTCCTTGCCGGTCGCTGCCGCCAAAAATGTTGCGGGGTCCGGCATCAGCCAGCTCTTCGGCAAATTCCCGTCGACCCCGTCGAGGAAGTCGTCGACCGGGAACGCGTCGAAATAGCTGGCATCGAATTTCTTGCCGGCGATCCCGCTGGTGAAGTTGATGTCGCGACGATTATAGGCGCGGTCGCGCTTCTGGTATTTGACGCCGGCCTGCAGCGCGCCGAACACGCCGCCGAGCTCGCGCGTCACGTCGAACTTGGCGGCGCGCTCCCGATCGAGCGAGTCGTTGACGCGGTATTCGACGCGACGCCCCGGCAAGGTCGACGCCGATTCCAGGTCGGCGGTCGCAAAGCTGATGTTGGGCAGGCGATCACCCGCTTTGCCGAAGTCGAAGCTGACATTGCCAACGTTGCCGAGCAGGCGGGTGCGATAGATCGGCGTCGGCGTGTTCGAGAAGGCGCGGCCGAGGCTGGCATCGGCGGCGAGCGTCCAGCCGTTCGCCGTCCATTTCGCGTTCGCGCCGACCAGCCAGTTCTTGTATTGGAGCGTCGACGTCTCGCGGCCGATCTGCGTCGAGGTGGCGACCGTCGCCGCGGTCAGCACGCCGTTCTCGATCACCGCGGTGCCGGGCACGATCGCCTTGCCCGTCGTGTTCGAGAAATCGGTCGAATAGGTCAGTTCGTCGTAATCGACGTTCAGCCGGCTCCACAGTCCGTCGATGTTGAGTTCGAAGCGATCGTCCGGCTTCCACTGGACCGCGCCGTTGATCCCGATCCGGTCGCGATTTTCGCGCTCCAGCGTCGGGCGGGTGGCGGTCGGAACCAGGATCGTGTCGCTGTCGAGCGTGCCGTTGCCGTCGGTGTCGATCTTGCCGTCGGCCCAGGCGACTCCGGTGACGCGGTCCTGTCGCGTGGTGCGCTCGTCGTAGACGCCGGCGATCAGCGCGCCGAACCTGCCGTCGGGGCTGGCCCAGCTGACCATCCCGGACAGCCGGGGATCGACCGCATCGGCAAGCCGCGGCGAACTGGCGGTCGCGGACAGCGCGAGCACCGGCTTCTTCAGGTCGAGCGGACGGAAGGTGCGCAGATTGACGGTGCCGCCGATGCCGCCCTCGTCCAGGCTGGCGCGCGGGCTCTTGATCACCTCGACCGCGGACATCAACTCGGACGGCAGCGTGTCGAAGCGGAACTGGCGGCCGCTCTGGCCGCTGTCGCGGACATTCTCGTTCACCGCGACCGAGCGATCGTTGAGCGTGACGACCTGGAAATTGGCGCCGAGCCCGCGGATGCGGACGAACACGCCTTCACCGCGATCGCGGACGATCGACACGCCGGGGACGCGCTGGAGTGCTTCGGCAATGTTCTGCGCGGGGAATTTGCCGATATCCTCGGCCTTCACCACGTCGATGACGTTGGTCGCCTTGCGCTTCTGCGCGAGCGCGCCGGTCAGGCTGCTGGCGTAGCCGGTGACGACGATGTCGGGGCCGGGCTCGGCGGTGTCGATGGTCGCCGTAACGGGCACGACGGCAGTCGCGCGGGCGATCAGCAACGCGCCATTGCCTCCGCGGCGAACGGTCAGGCCCTTGCCCGCGATCAGCCGTTCGACTGCGGCCAGCGCCGGCATCGTGCCGTCCAGCGCTGCGGCGGTCAGGCCGGTGACTGCTTCTGGCGTGTAGAGGATGTCGGCGCCGGTCTGCCGCGCGAGCGTATCGAGCGCCTTCGCAAGCGGCTGGCTGACGATATGGATGCGGACGGCGTGGTCGGGCGCGTCGGCGGTCGCGGCGGTACGCGCGGCGGCAGGCGATGCGGCGAGTGCGGCGGCGGTGGCGGCGGCTGCTGCGCCCAGCGCGAACGAGCGGCGCAAGCGCCGGCGGTTGGTCGTCACGGTGATCATCCCCCCAAGGAAGGCGGCGTTGGTGCCGCATGTCCTCGACGCGACAGGACCGATCTACCCCACCCCCCGGCGTCGATTTTTATCCGCCGATCAGCACCGCGCCCTCGACCGTCCGGAACCGCAGCGACAACAGCGTGGCGAGCGAGCGGCCGAGCGCGACGTTGTCGCCGACGCGGTAGAGGCCGCTGACCCGCAGGCGGGCGGCGGCGGGATCGGCGATCATCAGCTTGGTGGTGCTGTAGCGGTTGGCCTCGTCGACGACCTGCGCCAGCGTATCGCCGTCGAACACCGCCCGTCCGCTCTGCCACGCCTGCGTCGCGGCGAGATCGGGGCGGTCGACGCGGCCGTCCTGCAGCCGCTCGCCGGCGGTCAGGGGCCGGACCGCGTCGGCGACCGCGTAGTGCGCGCGCCCTTCGATCGTGGTGAGCGCGAACCGGTCTTCCGCATCGCGTCGCAGGTCGAACCGGCCGGCCGTCGCGGTGACCGGGGCGGCCCCGAGTTCCAGCATGAAGGGGACCGCCAGTGGTGCGACGATCAGGTCGATCCGGCCCCGCGCAAGCTGCAACCGGCGACGCTCGGGCGTCGCGACGACGCGCGCGCGCGTGTCGGTGTCGAGCAGCATGGTCGATCCGTCGGCGAGGCGCACGTGACGCTGTTCGCCGATCGCAGTTTCGTACAGCGTGCCCGCATAGGCGGCCTGGAACGCGACGGTGCTGGTTCCGCCGACCACGGCCAGCGTCGCGAGGCCGGCAAGCGCGCGCCGGCGCGTGACCGGCGCGCGATGGCGTGGCGCGGCGGGCAAGGCCGGCGACGCGCTGCCGGGGACCATGTCCCACAGGTCGGTGACGCGTTCGAAGCGATCGGCCTCGGCGGGGTTGGCGGCGAGCCACGTCCGGAAGGCGCGGCGGTCGGCGGATGTGCAATCGTCGGCGTTGAGGCGCGCGATCCACTGCCCGGCGGTTCGGTTCGGGGACGGCCCGTTCGAAGAACGATCGCCGTTCATGAAGGGGTTCACCAATCCTCCGTCCAGTCGGCCAGGAAGGTCATCGCCTTGGCCATGTGTTTCTCGACCGCGCTCTGGCTGATTTCGAGACGTTCGGCAATCTCGCGGTATTTGTAGCCTTCGAGCCGCTGCATCAGGAAGATTTCGCGCGTACGCGGGCTGAGCCGGTCGATGCCGTCGCGGACTCGGTCGAGGCGGGCATGGGCGATCATGATCTCGTCCTGGAGCGGCGCCGGATCGCGCAGGCACGCGATCGGGTCCGGGGCAGGGCCGCGTGCCAGGTCGTCGGTACGGGCCCGATCGTCGCGGCAGGTCTGGCCATCACCGCGAACGGCCTCGCGCCGATACGCGTCGCGACCGCGATTGACGGCCGCGCGAACCAGGAACGCCTCGGCATTGCGCGGTGGCTCGGCCAGCGTCGTCATGCCGACATAGGCGTCCTGAAGCAGATCGTCGCCGTCGGACCGGCGCGTCAGCCGCTCGACCTGAGTCCGCAAACGCGCCCAGCTGCTCCACAGTCGGCTGGTCGCCGCGTGCGGGCATCCGTCGGCAAGGTACGTACCATCCATGGAACGATGGCGTTATGGTGCATCGGATACAGTTTGATGACCGGCCCGCGACCGCGTCGTGACAGAGGCGAAACGACGCCGGGTTGGTCAGCCCTCGAGCGTGGTGGTCGACGGGTGATGCCGATCGAGATGCCGCTTGATGATCCGCAGGTTGCGTGTGTTCGAGCGAAAGAAGAAATCGGGGACCGCGCCGACGAACGGGATCATGCCGAGCGCCCAGTCGACCCCGACATTGCCGAACATCCGCGCCATCTGGATCTTCGACATGCCGATGTTGCGCGCCTCCCAGACCATCCAGCCGCCGATCGCCGCGGCGATCGTGCTGCCCGCGAACGGAACCAGGTCCAGCACGACGTCCATGCCGACCTTGCGATTGGTGCCGGGGATGACGAACAGCCCCTCCATCACGCGCTCCACCGCCTCGACGCGGCGGCGCACGGACAGCGCGTCCTTGCCGATCGGCAGGGTGTCCAGGATCGAGCCTGAGGCGATGCGGGTGACGCGAGGGTTCATGCGATATCAGTTGGTATCGGCACGCAGCCGGTTCAACGGGTGCCAGGCACGCGGGTTCGCCTGCCACTGGCGCAGCCGGGGCGATACCAGCGACCAGCGGAGCGGACGCGCGAGCGGGATGAAGGCGACGTCCTCGTTCATTGCCGCATCCGCCGCTGCGATCCGCGCGCCGCGCTCCGCCAGGTTGGGCGCCTGCCGCGCCGCCTCGAGCGCCGCTTGCGCCGCGTCGCCGCACACCACGCAGGCGGTGGCGAGATACCAGCGGCCGCTGTCGTACGGTGCGACCGCGTCGATCAGCTTCAGCTCGGCCGCGGCGTCCACCGCGACCCGAGCCGGCGTGATCCCGACCGCGAGCAGCGACGCCGCGACCTGCGCATACAGAAGCGTCGCACCGGGACCGGTCGGCAGTGCGATGCGCAGCGTGATCGGGCCACCGGTCCAGGCGGCGACGCGCTGGCGGGCCGCCGTTCTGCGCTCGTCCTGCGTCAGCAGCGTCCACGCGGGAACCTGCGGCAGCGCGGCGGAATCGAGGATGTCGGGCAGGATCCGGTCGGCTGGATCCCAGGCCGGCGCGATCGCCGCGGTAAGCGCTGTCCGGTCGATCGCCGCCGCGACCGCCGCACGGTTCTGCGCCTCGGCGAGGAACCCGTCGCGGCGGACGATCGCGAGGCCGAACAGGCCTGCGGCGGGATCGATGCGGACGTTGGCGGGCGCGATGTCGGTCGTTGCCAGCAGGGGCCAGTCGACGAAGCTGCCGCCTGTCACCAGGTCCGCGTCGCGATTGGCGAACCGCGCGATCGCACGCGCGGCGCGTTCGCCGATCAGCCGCACGTCCTCCTCCGGTTTTGCCGCGCGCTGGTCGTCGGGATCGGCCTGTCCGGGATCGAACGCCGGCCGCAGCAGCGGCGCGCGGCCGCGGCGCGCGACCCGGAACGGGCCGGTCCCGCCGGTCGGCCGAAGCCGCAGCAACGCGAGTTCGGGTTGCGCGAACAGTTTCAACAGATCTGGGCGGGGGCGCGATAGCCGGACCTCGATCACCTGCGGCGTCATCACCACGATCTCGTCGATCGCCGTCAGGAACGGCGCGAGCGGATTGCGCGAGGCCGGCGCGATCTGGTGCTCCAGCATCGCCACCACCTGTTCGGCGGTGACCGGCGTGCCATCGCCCCAATCACCCTCGCGCAGGCGGAAGATGTAGCTCATGCCGCCGTCGATCACGATCCAGCGTTCGGCGAGGCCGGGCTCGATCTGTCCACCCGCGTCGAACCGCACCAGGCCCTGCGCGGTCGAATCCATCATCAGGCGGGAGGGCATGTCGAGCGCCACGCGGCTGGCATCGGCGACGCGCGGGGGGGCGCCGATCGCGCTGGCGACGACCACCCCGGTGTCGGGCCGGCGATCGCATCCGGACACGACGAACGCGGACGCCGCGAAGCTGCCTGCCAGCAGGGTGCGCATGGTGCGGACGGCGGGACTCGAACCCGCACTCCTAGGGAGGGAGATTTTAAGTCTCCTGCGTCTACCGGTTTCGCCACGTCCGCACACGGGCCCAAGAAGACGAGGTCGCCCGCCGGGTCAACCCATGTCGGGCATAATCGGGTGCCTCACACGTTGAGACGCGAGCGCATTTCCTTGCCGGGCTTGAAATACGGCACGCGTTTCGCCTCGACCTCGACGACTTCGCCGGTGCGCGGGTTGCGGCCAGTGCGGGCATCGCGCGCGCGCGTCGAGAAGGCACCGAACCCACGCAGTTCGACCCGGCCGTCTGCGGCCAGGCGCTTGGAAATCTCGTCGAAGAAGGTGCTGACGATCAGCTCGACTTCGTTCGGTTGCAGGTCCGGATGCGCCTCAGCGATCTTCAGAACCAATTCGGATCGGATCATTCGAGCCCCCGCCCATCTGTGAATATACGCGTTGGTGGAAAGTTGATACAGGTCAACCTGCGAGGCATTAGCACTAATTCGGGTGCAGTCAAAAACCAAAGTGCCTTAGAAACGAAAAAGCCCGGCATGTTCGAGACATGCCGGGCCAAATCGTCGCTAAGCCGTTGAGCTTACTTCTTTTCGGCTTCCGTACGGGCCTTGAGAGCCTCGCCCAGAATGTTGCCGAGGGTCGCGCCCGAGTCGGACGAACCATACTGAGCGACAGCCTGCTTCTCTTCCGAGATCTGCATGGCCTTGATCGAGAAGGTCGGCTTCTTCGAACGATCGAAGCCGGTGACCATCGCGTCGAACTTCTGGCCGACCTGGAAGCGCTCCGGACGCTGCTCGTCGCGATCGCGACCCAGATCCGTGCGCTTGATGAAGCCGGTCGCGCCATCGTCGCCCTGCTGCACTTCGAGGCCCGCGTCGCGGACTTCGAGAACGGTCACGGTAACGATCGCGTTCTTGTTCAGCTTGTCGCCTGCTGCTGCGATGCCGCCGGCCGATGGCCCGCCGCGCTCGAGCTGCTTCATGCCGAGCGAGATACGCTCCTTCTCGGCGTCGATGTCGAGCACGACGGCCTCGACGGTCTCACCCTTGCGATGCAGGTTGAGCGCGTCCTCGCCCGAAACACCCCATGCGATGTCGGACATGTGGACCATGCCGTCGACGTCGTTGTCGAGGCCGATGAACAGACCGAACTCGGTCGCGTTCTTGACTTCGCCTTCGACGGTCGAACCGATCGGATGAGCGGCAGCGAAGGCCTCCCAAGGATTGGCCTGAGCCTGCTTGAGGCCGAGCGAGATGCGACGCTTCTCGGAATCGACTTCGAGGACCATGACGTCGACTTCCTGCGAGGTCGACACGATCTTGCCCGGGTGGACGTTCTTCTTGGTCCAGGACATTTCCGACACGTGGACGAGGCCTTCGATGCCCGCTTCCAGCTCGACGAACGCACCATATTCGGTGATGTTCGTGACGCGGCCGGTGAGCTTTGCGCCGACCGGGTACTTGACCATCGCGCCATCCCAGGGATCGCTCTCCAGCTGCTTCATGCCGAGGCTGATGCGCTGGGTATCCTTGTTGATGCGGATGATCTGCACCTTGACGGTGTCGCCGATGTTCAGGACTTCACTCGGGTGACCGACGCGCTTGTAGCTGAGATCGGTGACGTGCAGCAGGCCATCGATGCCGCCGAGATCAACGAACGCACCGTAATCGGTGATGTTCTTGACGACGCCGTCGATGATCTGGCCCTCGGCCAGGCTGAGGATCAGGCCCGAACGCTGCTCTGCGCGCGTCTCTTCGAGAACGGCACGACGCGACACGACGATGTTGCCGCGCTTGCGGTCCATCTTCAGGATCTGGAACGGCTGGGGGATATCCATCAGCGGGGTGACGTCGCGCACGGGGCGGATATCGACCTGCGAGCCGGGCAGGAACGCGACGGCGCCGTTCAGGTCGACGGTGAAGCCACCCTTCACGCGGCCGAAGATCACGCCTTCGACCCGGGTCGTCTTGGAGAATTCGGTTTCCAGCTTGTCCCATGCGGCTTCGCGACGGGCGCGATCGCGGCTGAGCATCGCTTCGCCGTGGACGTTCTCGACGCGGTCGACATAGACTTCGACTTCGTCGCCGACCTTGAGGTCAGCCTTCTGGCCCGGCGCTGCGAATTCGCGAAGCGGCACGCGGCCTTCCGACTTCAAACCGACGTCGATGACGGCCATGTCGTTCTCGATGCCGGTCACGGTGCCATGCACCACGCGGCCCTCGAAGCTGTCGGCGTCGCCGAGCGTTTCGTTCAGCATCGCCGCGAAATCGTCGCGGGTCGGCATTACCTGGGTTGCCATAGAATTCAGTAATCCTAGTCTGTTTCCGGCCAAGCGGTTGGGTCCGCTGGTCTTGGCCTTCGTTGCCGCGACGACCGAACGTCGAACGCGGCATCCGGACGGCACGAGGCGCGGAGGACGTAGACGCTGAATGCGAAAACGGCGCGTGAGACTCGAGGGTCTCCGCGCCTTCCTCCACGAGCATCGCTCGCCGGACGGTTCCGTATAGCCGAAACCGGGTCTCGGAGCAAGTTCGCCGCTGCTTCGTTAGGGGCCGCTCACAACAGGAGCGAAGATTTGAACGAACGCGGCATTCTCGTGCTGGGCTGGGTCGCCACCGTGACGGCGATCGTGACGTACCTGTCGTACATCGACCAGATCATGCTGAACCTTGCGGGTCAGAAGGGATCGGTGGTCCAGCCGTTCGCGACGATGGTGAATTGCGCGCTGTGGGTCGGGTACGGGTTTTTGAAGGACAAGCGGGATTGGCCGATCGTCGTGGCGAATGCGCCGGGGGTGGTGTTCGGGGCGGTGGCGCTGGTTACTGCGCTTTAGGGCAGGCCGCGGCACTGTAAAGGCGGGCGGCACCTGCTTCCTTGTTCTCCCGCGAAGGCGGGAGCCCAGTCTGGGTCCCCGCCTTCGCGGGGAAACAAGTTTACTTCACCCCAGGGCAACCACCCCGGCGAAGGCCGGGGCCCAGTTGGAAAGGTCGCAGTAACTTAGCGCTGCCCTCAGTTAGCAAAGTCCCCCAACTGGGCCCCGGCCTCCGCCGGGGTGGCGCAGCTTTTCTGGAAGGCGAAAGGCTTAAACCGAAGCGGCCCTCTTCGCCCGCTGCGCCTCCACCAACGCAACCGCCCGCTGCACCGAAGCCTCAATCGACAAAAAACTAGTATCCAGCAACGCAGCATCCGCCGCCATCACCAACGGCGCAGTAGACCGCCCACTATCCCGAGCATCCCGAGCCCGAATATCCGCCAACACCCGATCCTTGCTCGCAGTCCCACCCCGAGCCTGCAACTCCGCATGCCGCCGCTGCGCCCGAATATTCGGCGTAGCCTTCACGAACAGCTTGGCATCAGCATCCGGCGCGATCACCGTCCCGATGTCGCGCCCATCCAAAATCGCGCCACCCTCCTGCGCAGCAAACCGCTTCTGCCGGTGCAGCAACGCCGCACGCACCAGCGGATGCGCCGACACCACCGACGCGAGCGCGCCGACATCGTCATCACGCAACGCCGGATCGCTCAGCAGCGCATCGCTGAAATCGCACGCGGCGACCGCGTCGGCCTCGGTCTCCGGATCGAGCCCCATCCGCGCCACGCTCAGCGCGACCGCACGGTACAGCAGCCCGGTATCGAGATACGGCAGCTTGTAATGCTTGGCCAAGGCACGCGCGATCGTGCCCTTGCCCGATGCCGCCGGACCGTCGACTGCGATGATCATCTTAATTCCCCCGGCCGGTAAGCGCGTCGAGCGACCGGAAGAACACGGGATAGCTCGTCGCCACCGGCGATACATCATCGATCGTGACGGGCTCGCGGCTCCCAAGTCCAGCCACCACCATGCTCATTGCGATGCGATGGTCGAGTTTCGAGGCCACCTGAGCGCCACCTTGAATCGCCGCGCCGCCCGACCCGGTGATCGCCATGCCATCCTCATACTCCTCGCAAACAACCCCGCAGGCTTCGAGCGCGATCCGCATCGTCGTGATCCGGTCCGATTCCTTCACCCGCAGCTCGTGCGCGCCGCGCGCGACGGTCGTCCCGGTCGCGAAAGCCGCCGCCACGAACAGCACCGGATATTCGTCGATCATGCTCGGCGCGAGATCGGCCGGCACCTCGATCGCAGTCAGCGGCGCATGACGGACGCGCAGGTCGGCGACCGGCTCGCCGCCGACGATGCGCGGATCGAGCTCGGTAATATCTGCACCCATCATCCGCAAAGCCGTGACGATCCCGATCCGCGTCGGGTTCAGCCCGACGTTGCGCACCACGATATCCGACCCCGGCACGATCGACGCCGCGACCAGCCAGAATGCCGACGACGACGGATCGCCCGGCACCACGATATCCTGCGGCCGCAACTCCGCTTCGCCGGTGATCGAGATAACGCGGCCCCGGTTCGTTTCCTCGACGGTCAACTTCGCGCCGAACCCGGTCAGCATTCGTTCGCTATGATCGCGCGTCGCGACCGGCTCGATCACGCGCGTGATCCCCGGCGTGTTGAGCCCCGCCAGCAAAATCGCCGACTTCACCTGCGCCGACGCGACCGGCAGCGTGTATTCGATCGGCACCGCGGGACACATCCCGCGCACCATCAACGGCAGTCGCCCACCCGGCGAAGACGTAATGTCCGCCCCCATCTGCGAAAGCGGCTCGATCACGCGCCCCATCGGCCTACCCGACAGCGACGCGTCGCCGGTAAAGGTGCAGGTGATCGGATGGCTCGACACGAGGCCCATCAGCAACCGCGTCGACGTGCCAGAATTGCCCATCTCCAGCGCAGTCTCGGGCTGGAGCAACCCGCCCACGCCAACCCCGTCGACCGTCCAGATCCCGTCCTCACCACGCTCGATCGTCGCGCCCATCGCGCGCATCGCCGCCGCCGTGGCGAGCACATCCTCGCCCTCCAGCAACCCTTCGATCCGACTGGTGCCGACAGCTAAGCTCGCGAACATCAACGCGCGGTGGCTAATCGACTTGTCGCCGGGGACCGCGATCGAACCGGTCAGTGGACCGCGTGCGACGACGTGCATCGAAGTGGGGAGAGGGTGTGCCATGGGGCCGGGCTTTTGACAGTGGCCTTGCGCTATGGCAAGGCGCGCCCACTTTGCGAGGGTATCCCCCCGCAATCCATTCATCCGAAAGGTTCTATCGGCATGATCAAGCCGGAATGGGGCACGAAGCGTTCGTGCCCGAAATGCGCGACGCGTTTCTACGACCTCGAAAAAGCCGACCCCGTGACCTGCATCGAATGCGGGTATGCGTGGGAGCCCGAGCCCATCCTGAAGTCGAAGCAGCCGCTGCCGTTCGAGGTCGCCAAGCCCGACACCAAGAAGCCCGACGCGGATCTCGAGGGTGACGAGGAAGAGGACATCGCCTCGATCACCGGCGAGGACGAAGAGCCATCGGCGGACGACGAAGTCGATCTCGGCGGCGACGACGACCTCGGCGTCGAGACGCCGCAGGACGAGCACGAGCGTTAATCGGAATAAATTTGGCAGGCGGCATTTACGCCGCTTGCCAACCAGGGCGGGTCCGGTTAGTGACCCGCCTCCCAACGGGAATGGGGCCGTAGCTCAGCTGGGAGAGCGTTCGCATGGCATGCGAAAGGTCAGGGGTTCGATCCCCCTCGGCTCCACCATTTCCGTTGATGACCGGTCCGCCGGGACAGCTTTTTACATAGCGTCAGATAAGATTGTCGGCACCGGCTCCCGCTTCCGCCGCGTGCAGGTCCCTGAACGTCTCCTCGATCGCCGCGACCATGACGCTTCCTTCGATGCGCGAGGCGCAATCGTTCGCCACCAGCACGCCCACGCGCCGCGTCTGGTCGAAGCCCGTCAACCGAATCATCGCGATGCCCTCGCTCGCGAAACTGAGCGGCATGACCGTCATACCCAGTCCCGCACGGACATAGGTCAGCGCGCGGTCGTCGCTGACGGTGCGGGCGGCCATGAAGGGCCGCACGCCGCGCGCGGTGAAGAAGCGGCTCGTTTCGGCCAGCGCTTCGCAGTGGCGGCGGACGATCATCGTTTCCTCCGCGACGTCGGCGACCGCGAGCGTGGCGCGTCCGGCCAGTCGGTGGTCGCTCGCCACCGCGACCGCGAATCCTTCCTCGAACAGCACCCGACCGCGTGCATCGTCCCCGATCGCGCCGAGCATCACGTCGATCCGCCCGCGATCGAGCAGTGCGACGAGTTCGCTGCTCCGTCCCTCGACGACTTCAAGGCGTTCGGTGGTGGAGGCGCGTCGCGCCCGGCTTAGCGCGGCCGCTATCCAGGACGGTGGCAACGTCGTCGCGATCCCGAGGCGGACGAGCTTGGTCGGAGCCGTGTCCTGTAAATCCCGTTCGGCGGCGGCGAACTCGGCTTCGATCCGACGCGCATGCACCGCGAACCGCGTGCCCGAGGGCGTGAGTTCGATCCGCCGGTTGGTCCGCAGGAACAGCGTCTGGCCCAACGACGCCTCGAGCTTGGCGATCCCGACCGACAGCGTCGGCTGCGAAATCCGGCACTGTGCGGCGGCGCGCGTGAAATTGCCCTGGTCGACGACCGCCAGGAAATAGCGCAAAACATAGCGTTCGATCATAGCGGGACGACCATAGACACGATCTATCGCATGTGTTCGGTCGTATCAATTTCTCTAGAGGGCCGCGACCGAGTATCATCGTCGCAACACAAGGTCTGGAGAGGCTGCATGATACCCGATTTCGATTTCGCGCTCGGCGAATCCGCGGACATGATCCGCGAGAGCACGCACCGCTTCGCCACCGACAAGATCGCGCCCTTGGCCGCGAAGATCGACGCCGACGACTGGTTCCCGCGCGAGCTGTGGCCGGCGATGGGCGAACTCGGATTGCATGGCATCACCGTCGAGGAAGAGTTTGGCGGCCTCGGCCTCGGCTATCTCGAACACGTCGTCGCGGTCGAGGAAGTCTCGCGCGCGTCCGCGTCGATCGGGCTCAGCTACGGCGCGCATTCGAACCTGTGCGTCAACCAGATCCGCCGCTGGGGCAATCCCGAGCAGAAGGCGAAGTATCTCCCCAAGCTCGTGTCGGGCGAGCACGTCGGCAGCCTCGCCATGTCCGAGGCGGGCGCGGGTTCCGATGTCGTCTCGATGAAGCTCAAGGCTGTGAAGACCGACACCGGCTACGTCCTCAACGGCACGAAGTTCTGGATCACCAACGCGGCCTATGCCGACACGCTGGTCGTCTACGCGAAGACCGGCGAGGGTTCGCGCGGGATCACCGCGTTCCTGATCGAGAAGGGCATGCCGGGCTTCGCGATCGGCCAGAAGATCGACAAGATGGGTATGCGTGGCTCGCCGACCGCCGAACTCGTCTTCACCGATTGCGAAGTGCCGTTCGAAAACGTGATGGGTCCGGAGAATGGCGGCGTCGGCGTGCTGATGTCGGGCCTCGACTATGAGCGCGCGGTGCTGGCCGGGATCCAGCTCGGCATAATGCAGGCGTGCCTCGACGTCGTGATCCCGTACGTGCGCGAGCGGAAGCAGTTCGGGACGGCGATCGGCCAGTTCCAGCTGATCCAGGCGAAGGTCGCCGACATGTACGTCGCGTTGAGTTCGGCGCGCGCGTACGTCTATGCGGTCGCGAAGTCGTGCGATGCGGGCAAGACCACGCGGTTCGACGCGGCGGGTGCGATCCTGCTGGCGAGCGAGAGCGCGGTGAAGGTGTCGCTCGAATCGATCCAGGCGCTGGGTGGGGCAGGGTATACCAAGGACTGGCCGGTCGAACGCTTCATGCGCGATGCGAAGCTGCTCGACATTGGCGCGGGAACGAACGAGATTCGGCGGATGTTGATTGGCAGAGAGTTGATAGGCGCCGCCCCCAAGGTGGCACAGTGAGGGGCTTACTGCTCCCCTCCCGCTTGCGGGAGGGGTCGGGGGAGGGCAGGCCGCGAGTGTCCTTCATCGCCGCATTCCCTCCCCTAACCCCTCCCGCAAGCGGGAGGGGAATCAAGTGACCGCGCCCGTCCTGACCTCCGCGCTGTCCCCCGACAGCGAAACCTTCCGCGCGAATGCGACCCACAACCGCGCCCTCGCCGAAACCCTCCGCGAGGACGCCGCCCGCACAGCGCTAGGCGGCAACGCCAAGTCCCGCGAGCGCCACACGTCGCGCGGCAAGCTCCTCCCCCGCGACCGCGTCGAACGCCTCCTCGACCCAGGCTCCCCCTTTCTCGAAATCGGCCAGCTCGTCGCCAACGGCCTCTACGACGACGAAGTCCCCGGCGCCGGCCTGATCATCGGCATCGGCCGCGTCTCGGGCCGCCAGTGCATGATCGTCTGCAACGACGTGACGGTGAAGGGCGGCACCTACTACCCGCTCACCGTCAAGAAACACCTCCGCGCGCAGGAGATCGCGCAGGAAAACCGCCTGCCCTGCATCTACCTCGTCGACAGCGGCGGCGCCAACCTGCCGCATCAGGCGGAAGTCTTCCCCGACCGCGATCATTTCGGCCGGATCTTCTTCAATCAGGCGCAGATGTCCGCGCTCGGCATCCCGCAGATCGCCTGCGTCATGGGCAGCTGTACCGCGGGCGGCGCGTACGTTCCCGCGATGTCCGACGAGACGATCATCGTTCGCGGGCAGGGAACGATCTTCCTAGCCGGGCCGCCGCTGGTGAAGGCCGCGACCGGGGAGGTCATCTCGGCCGAGGAGCTGGGCGGTGCCGACACGCACGGACGCCGCTCGGGCGTGGTCGATCACGTCGCCGAGAACGACGAGCACGCGCTGACGATCGTCCGCGACATCGTCTCGACGCTGCAACCGCAGGCGCAGACCGCGGTGAACCTCCAGCAGCCCAGGCCGCCCAAGTTCGCCCCCGAAGAACTGTACGGCATCGTCCCGAGCGACGTCCGCGCACCCTACGACGTCCACGAAGTCATCGCGCGCCTCGTCGACGGCAGCGAGTTCCACGAGTTCAAGGCGCTCTACGGCACCTCGCTCGTCTGCGGGTTCGCGCATATCTGGGGCATCCCGGTCGCGATCCTCGCCAACAACGGCGTGCTGTTCAGCGAGAGCGCACAGAAAGGCGCGCATTTCATCGAACTCGCGTGCCAGCGCCGCATCCCGCTGCTGTTCCTCCAGAACATCTCCGGCTTCATGGTCGGCGGCAAGTACGAGGCGGAAGGCATTGCCAAGCACGGCGCCAAGCTCGTCACCGCCGTCGCCACCGCGACCGTCCCAAAGATCACGGTATTGATCGGCGGCAGCTTCGGCGCGGGCAATTACGGGATGTGCGGCCGCGCCTATTCGCCGCGCTTCCTGTTCACCTGGCCCAACAGCCGGATCAGCGTGATGGGCGGCGAACAGGCCGCCTCGGTCCTCGCCACCGTCCACCGCGACGCGGACAGCTGGACCCCCGAACAGGCCGAAGCCTTCAAGGCGCCGGTCCGCCAGAAATACGAGGACGAGGGCAACCCCTGGTACGCCACCGCGCGCCTCTGGGACGACGGCATCATCGATCTCGCCCAGACCCGCGACGTGCTTGGCCTCGCCTTCGCTGCGACGCTCAACGCTACCATCCCCGAACGCCCCGCGTTCGGCGTGTTCAGGATGTAACCCGATGATCCTGCTGCCACTTCTCCTCGCCGCCGGTCAGGTCACCCCGGTCCAGCCGATCCTCAAGGGCACCGGCCTGCCGCCCGCGGCCATGACCGAAGAGGCCGGCGTCATGGTCCCGATCGACGCGCTCTTCGCCGCGCTCGCCGCGCGCGACGGGCAGGCGATCCTCGCCCAGGTCCGATCCGACGGCGGCGCCACCGTCGCCGAGGAAAAACCCGACGGCACGCGCAGCATCCGCCGCACGAGCTGGACCGACTTCGCCGCCGCGCTGAAGCCCGGTCCCGAACGCTACGCCGAACGCCTCACCGATCCCGCGGTCGACATCGACGGCGACATCGCGATGGTCTGGTCGCCCTACGTCTTCACGATCGACGGCAAGGTCGCGCACTGCGGCACCGACCATTTCGACATGGTCCGCGAAGCCGGTCGCTGGAAGATCGCCAACCTCACCTGGTCGAAGCGCACCACCGGCTGCGCGAACTGAGATGCTCTGTCCTACACCGCCCGCATCGGCCTATGCCGGGATCGCCATGCTGAAACAGCCGATCCCGTCCGTCGATATCCAAGCCCGCGACACCCTTTCCAACACGAAGTGCACATCGCGCGGGCGTCTACACTTCCTATACTTCACTCGGCAGAACTAATGATCGAATCGCTCCTGATCGCCAATCGCGGCGAGATCGCCTGCCGCATCATCCGCACCGCAAGGGCGCTCGGCATCCGCACGATCGCGGTGTATTCGGACGCCGACGCGAACGCGCTCCACGTTCGCCAGGCCGACGAAGCCGTCCACATCGGCGCCTCCCCAGCGCGCGAAAGCTACCTGGTCGGCGACCGCATCATCGCCGCCGCGGAGCAGACCGGTGCCGAGGCGATCCACCCCGGTTACGGCTTCCTGTCCGAGAATGCCGACTTCGCCCAAGCCGTGCTCGACGCCGGACTGATCTGGGTCGGCCCCAACCCCGACAGCATCCGCGCGATGGGCCTGAAGGACGCCGCGAAACAGCGCATGATCGCCGCTGGCGTACCCGTCACGCCCGGCTATCTCGGCGAAGACCAGTCCCCCGACCGATTGCAGGCAGAGGCCGACGCGATCGGCTACCCCGTCCTCATCAAGGCGGTCGCCGGCGGCGGCGGCAAGGGCATGCGCCGTGTCGATACGGCCGCAGAGTTCGCCGACGCGCTCGTGTCATGCCAACGCGAGGCGGCCTCGTCGTTCGGCAACACCGACGTCCTGATCGAGAAATACATCCTCTCGCCGCGCCATATCGAGGTGCAGGTCTTCGGCGACAGTCACGGCAACGTCGTCCATTTGTTCGAACGCGACTGCTCGCTCCAGCGCCGTCACCAGAAGGTGATCGAGGAAGCCCCCGCACCCGGCATGGACGCCGCCACTCGCGAAGCGATCTGCGCCGCCGCGGTCAAGGCGGCCAAGGCGGTCGAGTACGTCGGCGCCGGCACGATCGAGTTCATCGCCGACGCCAGCGAAGGCCTCCGCGCCGACCGCATCTGGTTCATGGAAATGAACACGCGGCTCCAGGTCGAGCACCCGGTCACCGAAGAGATCACCGGCCAGGACCTCGTCGAATGGCAACTCCGCGTCGCGTCCGGTGAGCCGCTGCCCAAGCGTCAGGACGAACTGGCCATTGATGGTTGGGCGATGGAAGCGCGGCTCTATGCCGAAGATCCCGCCAAGGGGTTCCTGCCGTCGATCGGAACGCTCGAACGCTTCGATCTCGGCACCACCGCGCGCGTCGATACCGGGGTAGAGCAGGGCGCTGAAATCTCGCCTTTCTACGACCCGATGATTGCCAAGGTCATCGCCTGGGGCGAAGACCGCGAGACCGCGCGCGAAGCCTTGGCGTACGCGCTCGACGGCGCGGTCGTCTGGCCGGTACGCTCCAACGCCGGGTTCCTCGTCGAGGCGCTCGACCATCCCGACTTCGTGGCGGGCACACTCGACACCGGTCTGATCGCCCGCGAAGGCGACGCGCTCATGCCGCCGACCCACCCGACCGAAGAGGCGTTGGCCGACGCCGCAGGCGCGCTCGTATCCGCCGATCCGATCGCCGGCTTCCGTCTCAACGCCGCGCCGCGCCGTACCGCGACGTTCCTGCTGGACAGCGAGCCAGTCGAGGTCGAACTCGACGGGCAGGCCGGAACGACGTCGGCATTCGAAGACGTCCTGATCTCCGAAGCCGGCCAGACCTGGCAGCTCAAGCCTTGGCGTGCGTCGGGTGTCGCTGCGGGCGGAGCAGCGGACGGTGCGATCCTGTCGCCGATGCCGGGCCGCATCATCGCGGTCGACGTTTCGGCCGGTGATACCGTCACCAAGGGCCAGAAGCTCGTCACGCTCGAGGCGATGAAGATGGAGCATTCGCTGACCGCCCCGTTCGACGGCATCGTCGCGGACCTCAACGCAATCGAGGGCGGGCAGGTGACCGAGGGCACCATGCTCGTCCGCATCGAGAAGGATTCCTGATGGCCGGCCGCTATTTCGACGACTGGAGCATCGGCGACCGGATCGAGCACGAGATCCGCCGCACCGTGACCGAGACGGACAACCTCCTGTTCTCGACGATGACGCACAACCCGCAACCGCTCCACCTCGATATCGAGGCGGCCAAGGCAAGCGAGTTCGGCCAAATCCTCGTCAACGGCACCTTCACCTTCGCGCTGATGGTCGGGCTGTCGGTCGGCGAGACGACGCTCGGCACGCTCGTCGCCAATCTCGGATACGACAAGCTCGTGCATCCGAAGCCTGTCTTCATCGGCGACACGATGCGCTGCGAGACCGAAGTGACCGAGCTGAAGCCGAGCAAGTCCCGCCCCAACGCGGGCATCGTCACCTTCACGCACCGCCTCATCAACCAGCGCGACGAGATCGTCTGCCAATGCCTGCGCACCGCCCTGATCGAGCGGCGCGCAAGTCCGCCTCAATGATTATCGCGCGGTAGGCCCATCGTCTGCGCGATCCGCTGATACTTCTCGGCACCTTCGAGGATCGCACCCGTCTCCATCTGGCCAACGGTGGCGCGCTGGATTTCCTGCCAAGGCGTCTGCGAACGCGGATAGGCATAGCCACCCGCCTCGGTCAGCGCGCGACGGCGCTCGGCGAGGTCCTCGTCGGAGATCAGCACGTTGGCGCTGCCCTTGGCGAGATCGATGCGAACCCGGTCGCCAGTCCGGATCAACGCAAGCCCACCCATGGCCGCCGCCTCGGGCGAGGCGTTGAGGATCGAGGGCGACCCCGACGTCCCCGACTGGCGCCCATCGCCGATGCAGGGAA
>NZ_FOVZ01000007.1 GCF_900115295.1 Sphingomonas sp. OK281
AGTGTCTGAACGAACACCTGTTCCCCTCGCTGGCTGCGGCGAGACGGATCATCGAGGCATGGCGGACGGACTACAACACCGTGCGTCCGCACAGCGGTCTTGGCGGGATGGCTCCCGCCGAGTTTACGAACCGCCCCCGCCAGGGGCATTTGGACACCGAAGCTAAGTTATCAACGGCCTGAAAACGGGGAGCAGGTCAAATTCTTACCATAGCCGCGATTTGTAAGAGTCTTCGTATGACGGTCGTCTCCGCAACCGAAGATCGTATCCAAGAATGGTCGATGCGGAACGCAATCGACTAAATAAACAGGGGAAACCAATGCGACGTTCAATACTTGCCGTAGGAATGCTGGCGCTTGCCTCGTGCGGGTCAGGCGGTGGTAACGATCCGGGCAATGTAGCAGTCGTTCCTGGGCCGACCCCAACTCCCGCGCCTACCCCTGCACCCACACCGACCCCTTCACCCACACCGACCCCTACGCCCAGCGACACTAGTGTTACGCAATTTGATCAGCTGGTAGGGACGACGACGCTTCAGGCAGCCAACACCAGCACCTGGACAGAACGCAACCCTCCTCAGAACCTTGGTGTCAACGCGTTTGGCACCGCAATCCCGTACCAGTATAATCAACAGACAAAGGCGATCTCTGCGATAGACACAGGTGGTCTTCCGAAGCCGGTTTTTGTCGCTGGTGACCTCGATGCGACCGCGCCGGCGGGGACGATCCGTTACGCAAAGGCGAATGGCGAGCAACTAATTCTCGCTCAGCCTGCCCCCGGGGGCACCGGGTTGCGCTGGACCCGTTTCATCGAACATTCCTATACACCCGTTGGCCGCCCTACACGGGTCATCGCTATTACCGGTGTTCCGACACCCGTGAGCCAGATCCCTACTAGCGGGTCCGTAACTTTCACCCGTTCGATCGTCGTAGGCGATGCTTACGTACTGGAAAATAGCAACACGGTGGTGACCAGGTACGATCTAAGTCCAAGCATTCTATCTGCTTCAATTGATTACACGACGCGACGAATTAGCTTTTCTCTTCAATTAATAGGACGAGCAGCAGGCAATAGTGAAACGGTTTCTATTGTAACGTTTTCCGGAACGACCGACTTTGATGGAAGTACGCCGGCAGTAACTATTTCGTCGACATACTATGCGAAAGACCCTCTCTTTGCAATTGCAGCTGCGCTTTTCGGGACAAGGGCAGCTGAAGGAGCCGGCGTTTTTCAGTACGACGGAACGAGCGCTGACGCAAAAAGCTACCTGCGCCTGAATGGGCGTTTAGCGGTAGCAAATTGATCAGCGAATTATGAGAAGGCGTCTTCACTTTCTACTTTTGTCAAATTAGTTGCAAAATCCCGGTCTTGTAGAGACACCCTCTACAAGACCGAACGGCAGCAATTTCTAGCCGGACGCTACCAAATGCCTATGACCGTTACCCTCTTATCCGACCTCCTCTTGTAGAAAGCCTGTCTACAATACCGGCAGCGTGAGCGTGCTGCCGTCTTTGTCGCTCTGATCCCGCAAACGGGCGCTTAGCGCGTTGCAACCGAGACCGAACCGAGAACCAGCCGCCATAGGCACCAAGAGCAAGCCGTTCCGTTCCTTCGTAGAAGGTGAAACCGTCAGTGATGGCCGCAAGGTAGGCGTCGCCCATGCTGCACGACGTCCTCAAAGGCTTGGCGCTGACCGTGTTCGGCAACTGCCCGTCGGGCGGCAGCCCTCAACTGCTCCTGCGGCATCGTGAGCCCCACAAAAGCCTAACCTTGAGCTTGCTCGGTCAAATCCGCGATCCGCTCTGCGGTGATCACACTCGCCATCACGCCATTGTGTGGGGCGACGGGTAGCATCGCACGAACTCCGCCTCGATCGGCGCGGGCACGTTTCCGACGGCGGACCGTCCAACGAAAAGGGCACCCAAGTTTCCTCAGGCGCCCTTCCAGTTCGAGCTGTGCTTGGGAGCGGCTCGTTCTGTCTCGTGAAATCAGATACCGTTTGACAGGTTGGTGTCGGGATCGTTCGTCCGCATATCTTCGGCTTGGTTCTGACCGGTTGCGCGAACTGCATCCGCCTTGTTTTCAAGACTTGCTTCGGCGGCATCGTTGCCGACGTTGTCCGCAGCGTCTTCCAGGTTGTCTGCGACGGCTTCGGTGTTGGACTCGATGTTGTCTGCCGCCTGCTCACGTGGGCTGGAATTGCATGCCGACAGCGAGACGAGCCCTGCCGCCATCGCGATAACAATTGCCTTCTTCATTTTTTCATCCCTTTTCAATTAGAGATCATCAATAGCTGCTGCGCCGTTTAGTTCCCTACAGTCCCAACCAGCTGTCAGTTCTTTGGATAGACGACAGGCGGCGCGCGGTCCGACCTGTTACCCAAATACGTGCCTCAGCACGCATATTGCGCCGCACGACGAACCGGGCTTAGGCTCGCGCGATGGAAAACATCGCATCGCCACTCGACCTGTTCACCCTCCTTGAAATCGCGCTGGAGGAGCGCAACGAAGCCGCCGACGCCTTCGACGTGTTCAAGCAGGACGCCGTTATGGCACATGCGCCGGCTCCCGGCGAAGAGCCCGCGATCACAAGCGAAGACGCTGCAGACGCGGCTGCCGGCGAAGTCGATGAGTTCAGTGCGGAAGTTCGAGACTTGTTGAACAGCGCCTCGGACGCGGAACTAACTGGCGCCTATGAGCAGTCCGGCGGCGAGGTTGGGCACCCGGTGGCCGAGGCGTTGCTCGGCGAGATCAAGCGTCGCGGTCTCGGAAACTGATCAATGTGTAATCGCGCCCGGTTCGACGGCGAGCCTGAGACAATCACCGAACGTTTCGGCGCAGAATGGCTCGCCGACAAGCCCATGGACAATCGGTTCGATCCGAAGGAACTGCGCCCGTTCGGTCGGGCGTACGTTGTGCGGAACGAAGCTGATCGACGCGGGGTCGACGTGATGGAATGGGACGTCCTGGCGGGGCAGGCGAAGCAGGCCGGACGCAAGGTCGCACAGACGAACGTGCGCACCCTACACCTACCCCAGTGGCGATCTCTCGTCAGCGATCCGGTCAATCGGTGCCTGATCCCGCTAACAGAGTTTTGCGAATGGGCCCGCGAACCAACCAACCTCGGCGACGGCAAGAAGCCGATCAAGGGAGAGATGTGGTTTGGAGTGAGTGATCAGCCCGTGTTCGCGATAGCTGGCTTCTGGCGACTAGTCGGCGACCAGCGCTACTTCGCGATGGTCACCTGTGACGCCAACGAACTGGTGGCGCCGATACATCCCAAGGCGATGATCACGATCCTACGGCCGGATGATCACGAGCGTTGGTTGACCGGGAGCTATGACGACGTCCTGGCGTTGCAGCGTCCATATCCGGCGGACCAGATGACGGTCCGCGGGCCGCTATTTCCAACGCGTACGCCGACGTCTCGATTGATTTAAACATGGCCGGCCTGATCTGCCTCAGGTTTTAGTCAGACCAGGTTGGGCCGGATCGACATCCACCTCTGTGTCGCTCGGTTCAAAGCGGATCGTCCAACGGGGATACCCCTCCGGCGAAATTTCGATGTCAGGTAGGCCGATAGGATCAGTTCCAGTTTCCACCCAGCCGGCACCGTGGCACCGATCGCATGCCGTTCGCTTGCATCGGAAGCTGACGAGATCGATCTCGGTATTCCACTGCCCTCGGCCCTTGCAGACCGGACACATGGCATCGAGGCTGCCGTTGCGGGGCTGGAGAGGGACGATGTCGAACGCATGCGGGCTGTTAGGACCGTCGCAGTAAGCGATATTGCTGGCGTGGGGCATGTGATCTCATTTCTAAGTTTCGGACTCTAACGCCGGGTTTCGCCGAGTAGGTCCCGCTACGCTGTCATCTACCGTCGGAAAATGGTCTCATCTATCGCCGTCTGAATGTTGTTCAGCTTCCGCCCAGGGTGTCAGAGCCAGCCGTTGCCGGAACTCATCGAGGCATTGGGCGCGACGGGCCGGCTCCTCATCGTGTAGGTAGCGCCGCATGTCGGCCTCAAGTCGGGCTGCAGCGGCAAAGCTCCCGTCTTTGGTCGGCGTTATCATTCCCCGGATCGCCGCGATGTCCTCCTTCAGCTGCTCCTGCTCACCGTGGGTGAATGCATCGCTGTCCACGATCAACTTGGCCGACATGATTGCCGTCATCATCGGGAATGCGAATCCTGGACCGAAGTGCATGAGGAAGAGCGCCACGGCCCGACCGGTTTTCGTAACGGGGTAGATGTCCCCATAGCCTGTGGTGGTCGCTGTCGTGAATGCCCACCAGAAAGAGTCCACCGCGTCATACTTACCCTCGGCGATTTCAAATATGATCGCTGACGTAGTGACGGTGACGAAGTAGATGACCGCGACGAGGAGAAACGACCGGCCCATTAGCGATGCGAGTTTCTTCATAGCCCACCCTCGTTGACGCCCGCCCCCGGACAGCTGCGGTGAAGCGTATCGCTGTTCGCGTCATTGATCCACCAATGTCGTGGACATGTGTTTGAAGGGGACGCGATTAGACCCGAACCGTCGGGACCTGAGCAATGTCCGTCGTCCACGCCGGCGAGCGCATCTCCGACCGCATCTTCCATTCGCGCTTGAACCCCTGCGACGCCGTCACGGCCGTCCAGGTACCGAACCTGCCATTGATCGCGTCGAAAGCCACCATCAGCCGATCGCGCTTCGCCGTATCCTATTCGAACAGCGTTCGAGGCCGCTTGTCCTCGAAAAGCAGATCGTCGAGCATGATGCCGGCCTTCGCGTAAGTAACCGTCACGCCATGCCTTCTCCGCGCCTCGCCCATGTAAATGCCGAGCGCCTTGGCTTCCGCGGATCGGGCAATCGCGCACGCGCCGTTATTCGACAGGACAATGACCGGCACGCCGACCAAGCTCGCGTCGAGACCGCGCTCGCAGGAAACGTAGTAGTTGTTGCAATCCATCAGGGCGATCGGCGTGCTCATCGGCGATGCGTAGTGCCCTACATAGCGCCGCGAGGTCGCAAGCGGCATCTCGATCGAGACCGGGGCAGTCTGATCGACTGCAGGGCCATGCGCGTAGCTGAGCACCCGACGCATAAAGAGCTTGCCACTCACGTCCTGCCACACGACGGCGAACCGCGCTTCGCCGTCGAGCCGTTCGGGTTGCCCCTCACGCCGGGCATAGAAACGATGGCGTCCGGTCAGGATCGCGCCGAGCCCGAGCACCGGAACATAGGACAGCGATCCTGCGACCAATTCGCGGCGCACATGCACCCCCTTTGTGCCGCAGGGGCCGTTCGTGAACGATGCGACGACCGCATCGCGCAAGATAGTGGCGCCGGTCTACTCGACGTCAGGAGCAAGGGTCGCTTCCATACGCCTGCGGTCGCACGTGTTGAACGCTACCCAGAAGGCATCGTCCGCCGTCCTGACGAGTTGTTCGGCGGGAACGGGAGCGGTAGCAGGGGGATGCGTACCAAGCAGACTGCTTGCGAACATCGCTATCAGATGAAGCATCGACGGTTCTTCCCGCGGCAGCTTGGCCTGCCCAGGTTGTATTACTTATATAATACACGAGGGCTGCCAGGAGACAAACGAATGGTCAGCTGGAGCGAGCGCGATCCCCGATTGGGAACGGAAAACGAGAACGGACGTCGCGTTTGCGAAACACGTAAATATGGCGGTTCTGAAAAGACGACAATGATGGTGATCTCCCCCAAGTCGGCGTATGAGTACGGATAACGCTGCGCCAGACCAGCACCCGGTCGTTCGCGCACATGAACAGGGGTTTCTATGGCGGCCCAGACCGGTGATGGCGTCGTTCGCCGACATATCGCCGCAAGCATTGCGCCCTTCATCATAGTCGCGCTGGCCGGATTAGCGGTACGGACGCCGTTGGCGACCGCCTATCCGTTCGCAGCGCTGTTCCTGTTCCTGTGGGTAGTCGCGGACACGCTGATGCTGTCCCTGTTCGTCCGATCCGCCGGAAGGCCGGCGTGGAGCGCCGTTTTGTGCGTGCTGGCTAGTACCGCGTTAACCGTCTGGCTGGGTTCGCCATCGGCGATGCGAGAGACGCTGTTCGAGACGCCGATCTTGGCTCTGACGATGGCGGGCGTTGTTCTGGGCCATGTCGCTTGGGCCACAGCCCGAGCGCGCAGAGCGGTAGGCAGGGAAGGCATCGACCGGAAAGAACGCTGGGTGTCGGCCGCATCGGAAATCTTCCCGCCGGCGCTGGTCCGTCTGGCCGCGGCGGAGATGACGGTGATCCACATGGCGCTATTCCGCTGGGGCGGACCAGCGGACGTGCCAGCCAACGCTCGCGCCTTCGCCTATCACCAGCACCTGACGCCGATGTGCGCGACGTTGCTGATCCTGTCGGGGATCGAGATCGCCGTCTACCATCTGCTCGTCGGGCATTGGAGCCGCACCGCCACGCTGGTCATGTTTGTCCTGAGCGACGTGGGATTCGTGTATCTGGTCGGTCTCACCAAGTCGTTCCGGTTCAGGCCGGTGCTGTTAACGCCCGAGAGCGTGCGCGTCAGGGCTGGCTTCCTGATTGACCGGCTAGTGCCGCTCGACGCGATCATTGCCATCGAAGACGGCTTCACCGGCGAGGAGGTACGCGATCCCGCGACCCTCAATGCCGCGCTGCTTGCCTGGCCCAACATCATGTTGCGGTTGGATCGCCCTCTGCATCGTTACTCGCTTCTGAAAAAGCGAGGTCCGTTCATGCGCGTCGCGTTCCGTCTGGACGATCCAGAGCCATTCATCCGCCTCCTCACCTGGCGGTTAGGTCAGCGCTCCAGCTAAGCTGCGCAGCTCAGCACGTACGGGTCGTCATCACTGGCGGCAGGACCTTTGGTAGCCTTGGTGGACCGAGTGCGGCGCATTCTGCGGCACCCAGCACGCGCGCGGCGGATTACCTTGGAAGGAGGCAACTTCGCTTCCCCTCCACTCCAGCTTGACCAAGCGAGAGTTGCGACAGCCAGAATGTCGGCAAAGCAGCTGATTTCGAATGTAAGAACCCAACCTAATGTTTCAGGTCCAGCCATACCCAGCACGCGCAATGCATCGCCAGCTTCTAACCAGAGCAGTACGCTGACCAAGAGAAGCCCTCCGGCCAGCATGACAAGGTTGGCTCTAGACACACGGTTCAACCGATCAGCCGGCCATTCCACCATCCAATGAGAAAGCATCCGACCAATTGGGGTTTTGGGCGCAAACCAAAGCATCGACCACAAACCGAAAAACGCTGCCACAAATGTCATTATAGCCAATTCCCCAACTCAGGAGCCGAACTTACCGCGCATCACGAGTATCCGCTACAGCCTCATCACGACGCGGGCAAAAACTACGATATTCGGCATGACTTTGATCGTATGATCATCTTATCAAAATTAAGCGCAGTTCGTCGAAAGTCAGAGACGAGATGATGCCGTCGGGATCGATTTTGGGAAATGACCAGGTCGGGGGGAAAGCGGACGGGCAGCTTCTGAGGCCTCCCCGATGGGAAGCGGACTCACCGCGTAAGTGCTGACTTCCACCCATTCTCGGTAAGGTCGATCTGGTCGGTTGCGAAAGCCGTGTCGAATCCCTGTTCCCATGGGAAAATGCCGTTCCGATCCGGCCAAACAATTTGAAGGCAAGGGAACTCGTCGCTACCGTAAAACCATCGGCTCCAGCCAAGGTGATCTTGGTAGAACCGCTTCGCCACCGGAAAGGCATAGGCAAGAAGGTTTTCAAACGCTCTATCGGTTGGCTCGCCTACCGGCAGTGGCGACCCCGCCTTAGCTTCTCGGAACAACTCCCAGAACACGTCATGGGCGATCTCACGCTTCATACCGAACATGATCAATTCTGGCTGACCGGCGTTCGCCCACAGCCCCGTGGTAAACGAGAACCCCGGCCCTTCGGTGTCGCCAAACACTGCGGTATCGAACCACCCATGCTCTCGGACCTTGGCTACAAACGCTCGCTCGGCATCATCCAGAGCCTCAAAAGGCGCGTTCAGGGCAGTTCGCATGAGCGGTAGCTAATCCGCCCGCTGAACGTCCGCAATCAGGAAGCGCCACAGCCATCCTGAATGACCTAATTCTGCGCGGAAGCGGCTATGATCCCGCCACAGGCAGGTCGACCTTAACGGCGTGCGTCTGGATCGGCGTCACCAAGAACACTACTGCGTTCAACAGGCCAATGATGCCCCACGCATACCTCCGTGCGCGGAGGTCGATGACCGCTTTCCCTATGCAATAGATGCCGGCCGCCAGGACCGCGATGTTCCAAAGGAGAAAGGTCCATATCGCGAGACGCTATCTTGCGTTGCTAGCGTCGGCAATGTCCGGTTTTCAGCAGCTCGGATTGCTTCTCGAACGGCAGAAACTGGGTGAAGGGGCCCCTGCCCTACGGCTGCCAACCAGACCCATTAGCAGCCGTTCATGGCGGGATCAGCGCTCGCGAAAACCAGAGATCCGTTCGTCGGGTCGCGAAGAGGTCCACTACGCTCATCGGCGCGTCCCGCCCAAAGAAACGCGCAAGGTTGCTGGCGCTGAGGTGCGCGACCGGATAGCTGCGCGCGAACAGCTTATTCTCATAGGCTGACAGGGCCACTTCATCGCCATCAGAATGGCTTATCAAGACCTGCGCGAGTTCGGCGCCATCGAGCATGGCTAGGTTGGCACCCTCGCCGGCGAACGGTGACATGAGGTGCGCCGCGTCGCCGAGCAGTGTCACCCCTGGCGCCCGCCGCCATGTGAGCAACGAGGGCAGCGCATAGATGGGACGGATGATAGGCACCCCGTCGGTGTTTGCGATGAGCGCGCGAAGTGTCGGCGCCCAGCCGTCGAACAGAGCCGCCACGCGCGAGGACGCGGTCAGCACGTCCGCGCTTGCCCAACCCTCGGGCCGGTTTACTGCGACATAGGTGTGGATGCTGCCGTCGGCGTTGCGGTGCGCCAGGATCCCCTGGCCGGGCGCCACAGCCATCAGCGTACCCGAGCCGATCACCGCCGCAGCAGCATGCGCGCGCGGGTCGTCGGCGGCGAGATGCAGCTCGAGGAAGCTGGTGCCGGTGTAAGCTGGGCCAATATCGGTAAGGAGCGGGCGCACCCGCGACCATGCGCCGTCCGCACCGACCAGCAGCGTTGTCTCTACCGCCGAACCGTCCGCGAACGCCACCGTATGGCGACTGCGCCCCGTCGTGCGCACCGAAGTAACCTTATGCCCCCACCGCACGACACACTGCGGCAACGCGTCCAGTAGCAACCGGCGTAGCTCACCGCGATCAACCTCCGGCCGGGCCGAGGCAGGATTGCCCGGACGGTCAAGCAGCACCGTGGCCTGATAGTCCACGATCCGCTTTGCGTCCTCGCCCGGCCGCACCAGCGTCAGAAATGGTTCGTAAAGGCTCAGATCGTGCAGAGCCCGCTGTCCGCTGTGCTCGTGAAGGTCGAGCAGCCCGCCCTGACCCCGCGCATCCGCCGACGCTTCCCCTTCGTACACGGCGATCTTGATTCCGTGCCGATGTAAGATACCGGCAAGCACCAAGCCGCCTAGCCCTGCTCCGACGATAGTGACGTCTTCTCGCATTTGTCCGCGCTCCTTGTTCCAGCGGGCGTGCCCGCATCGACATCAGTGGAGCCGCTGACCGGCGATTGACCGGCGTGTGCGCGGCGGTGGTCTCAACCAGACCGCCGTTTTTCGCAGCGATTTGGTCTTAGGGCGACCGCATAGATCGCGCAACACTATGCCTATTCGGGGGGCTGAACCCACATCCGGCTACTGAAGGCTTCTCGTTCATAGCTCCGAAGTGGACGCCCGTTCATGTACACCTATAGCCGGAATGGGCTGCGAGACACTGAGAGACAGGGCTGCGACCCTAAACGGCTACCCAAATATCGTGAACGGATCCCAATGAGCCGGTCAAGGTCATTGCAGCCATGCAAACGCATCGAACTCGCGTGCAAAGACAGTGCGGGCAGCACGCTCGTAGACTTTGCGCCCAGCGTCGCCGTTGGTGAGGACCACGACCGCCGCGCCAGACGCGAGGTCCACGACGAACAGGTTCGCGACGCCGTCGTTAGCACCCCAGTGCCAAGCAAAACGCCGCTCGCCGCCACTCTCCATTCCCCAGCCCAGGCCCCAGTCGAGCGTTCCCTTCACCCGAGTGGTCCTCGTCGAAAGCGCCGGGTAGCGCTGCGCAAAAGCCAGGAACCGCGCATAGTCGCTGGCCGTGGTCCACAATCCGGCGGCCATGTTGGGCATCATGAATATTGGCATCGCCGGCTTGCCAAGTGCGATCGCCGCCTTCTCCCGGTCGGCTAGCGTCCAGCGATCAACCGGCTTTGGCGAGCCAGCGTCGCGGCGCATCACGTAGCCTGCCGGGCCTTTGTCGACGAGTACACCACCACCACCGTCGTGCGCCCAAGCGACCGCGGGCTGGGCTTCCCGCACCCATCCATAGGTGCTTCGGCCCATTCTTGCCGGTCGCAGGACCCGCGTCTCGACCACCTGCGTAGCGGTCTGGCCCGAAACTGCCTCGACCAACCGGCCTAGCAGGACGAAACCCTCCCCGGAGTAGCGGAACCGAGTGCCGGGAGCGAATGCGCTTGTTAGCGGCTCGCCCGCTTCATCGCGCCAATTGGGCAGGCCGCTAGAGTGAGAGAGCAGGTGTCGAGGCGTGATCGATCGCGTCGCGGCATCTTCGGTGAACGCGACATGCTCGGCCACCGGTCGATCCAGGTCGATCGAGCCCTCCCGCACCATGTCATGGACCGCGACCGCCAGAACCACCTTGGACAGCGATGCCGCTTCAAACAGAGTTTCGGGTGTCGCAAGTACCGTATTAGCCTTTGCGTATCCGACCGCACCGGACGAGATTGCGCCGGAGCCGTCCAGCATTGCCCAGCTCGCGCCCGGTACGGACGCCAGGTCCATCCAAGTCGGCAAGTTGGCAAGGGTGCCGGGCGTCTTCGCGGTTGCCGCACCTGCCGCCACGGTTATGGCGAGCGTCCCGAGGCACGGGGCAGCAAGCATTGTCCGCCTGGACACCAAATCCATCATCAACTCCGTTAGCGACCTGATTACCGGCATACAGGTTCGACGCGACTAGGCTAGCCGAGACCACCGCCGCGGTAGACCGCCGACCGATCCGCGCTAGCGACGACCCAGAAGCGGACGCTCAGCGTCATTCTTGCGCTTCCCAAGTTCAGACATTCATTCATGGTTCGCAACTGCACAGCAACGCTGATGAAATGGCAAAGTGACGGCTTTGCTGCTGGGCTTAACGCTACCCCTCGAACGGGAGGTTTGATACAAACTCCCATCCGGCGTTTGTCTGACCCGCAACGCGTATTGAAACCGGTGGCGCGATC
Source organism: Sphingomonas sp. OK281 (assembly GCF_900115295.1). Taxonomy (GTDB): domain Bacteria; phylum Pseudomonadota; class Alphaproteobacteria; order Sphingomonadales; family Sphingomonadaceae; genus Sphingomonas. The sequence goes on from NZ_FOVZ01000007.1 coordinate 11,360, forward strand.
AGGGGGTTACCTTGACCATAACCACCCCATGCGCCGGTACCAGTGCGGCGTATCGATCAGAAATCCTGCCTATCGACCGATGGCTCAACACGTCGCGTACGTCTGCACGTACCGAGGGGGTCAGACCTATTTCCGGCCAATTGACCGCGATCTTGGCAGGGCTTTCGGAGCGATTGAACAGTATCACGGCCCGGCTTCCATCACTCAACGGCTTCGACCAGACCTCTAGATCGCCATCATCGCGTAAACGACGACCTTGCTGACCCAATGGATCCTGGTTGACCACGATTACCTCCTTGTTCAACAAGATGTTACGCGTCGCTGCGCTCATATTGCTAATATCGTTGCCGGCAATCAGCGGTGAGGTCATCATAGCCCACAGACTGAAATGCGAGCGATACTCGGTATCGGACGGTCCGCCGTTGCCGACCTCGAGCATGTCGGCATCGTTCCAGTGCTCAGGCCCGGCATACGGATAGAGCGGCTCGTTCGCGTCTACGATGTCGACCATACCGATCGACCATTTGTCCCGCCCCTTCTAGGCATCACGAATATCGCTGGTCGTGCGCCACGAGTTGCCGATTTTCTTGCCCCATTCCCACAGGCGATTATTGCCCCATTCGCACATCGCCAGAAGCACAGGTCGCCCCGTGGCTTTGAGGGCATCGACATGAGAGCGTAGGCGCGTTCAGCATTCAACGTGCCAGTCGAGCACCAGTCATACCTTAGGTAGTCAACGCCCCACCGGGCGTATGTGAGCGCGTCCTGATACTCATGTCCAAGGCTGCCGGGCTTGCGACCACAATCTTGGCGCCGGCATCGGAGTATATCTCGAATTTGAGTCCGCGAGCATGGACGTAATTGGCCAGTGCCTTCATGCCCGACGGAAACTTCTCTCGACTTTCGGTATTGAAACCGTTGGCATCGCGTTCGCCGTGCCAGCAGTCGTGTATGACGACATACTCGTACCCGCATCGCGCATTCCATTCGTTGCCTTGGTGTCGGCGATACGACGCACCGTCTTCACATCGATGTTGCAGCCGAACTTGTTTCAGCTGTTCCATCCCATCTGCGGCGTTCATGCCAACCCATTGGCCTTGCGATTTGGGTCCAACGAAGGACGCAGCCTGTTCGGATCGACAAACTGATCCTGCGCGCTCGCGACGCCGACCGCGAACGGCAGAAATGCAAGTACAGTTAGATGCGTCAGCTTCTTGAAAAGCATTTCCTTTCTAAAGCAATCCGTCTGATCCTTCGCTTGGCTAAGCAGATTGCGTCTTGATGAGAATCCCGTCCGACGGCAGGATGCGGTCGAGAAAAGGCAGGATCGCGGCGCCTATTGCCGGACTATCTCGCGAGAGGCTCGCCCGAGCGATCGGCGCAATTATAGGGATATTGGGTGCTGCCGTTCGCAGTTTTCGGTAGGTATCGGTAGCGAGCTGATCGAGAATATCGTCCGGCAGCCGCCCCCCAAAGAGCACAATCGCCGGATTGACTAGGCAGTTCACAGCCGTCAGCGCTGGAAAAAGCGCGTCCGATGCGTCCTCGAGCCAAGCGGCGACATGCGGCTTGAACGCTGCGGGAAACGGTTGCGTGGGATCCATGCCCGCCGGGTCTAGTCCTGCAGTCTCCAGATAGCTCGACAATGCCGACAGGGAGACGACATCCTGGAGCACCTTGGTTGGATCACTGGCGAGCGGCAGGAACCCGATTTCCCCGCCGCGGGCGTTTGCGCCGCGGTAATAAGCGCCGTCGATCACGACTCCACCGCCAAGCCCCGCGCTGATGAGAAGATAGAAGAAGTTCGCGTGGTGCCCGTCGCCGAACTGGGCCTCGCCGATGGCCGCTGCAGCAGCATCGTTGTCGATGTGGATCGACCAGGGGACGATAGGTGCGAGCATCGCCTGGATATCGACGTCGCTCCACTGCTCGTACCCGGGCGGGCGATGCGGCAGGTCGACACGCCCAAGGTCGTCGGGAAGTGCCACGCCCATCCCTAGGACCCGATCCAAGCGTATCGCATCGGTACCAACGATCGCCGCGATCCCTTTTTCGACGACCCGTACGACGTCGTCGGGCGATGCGAATGCAATCTGCCGGGTAAATCGAGAGCGCACCGTGCCAGCGAGATCAAGCGATACCAACGTAACATGATCGCGATCGATGTTGAGGCCGATGGCATAACCCCCTTCCGGATTTATCTGGAGGCGGGTCGCCGGTTGCCCTCGACCGCCCAGGCGTCGTCCGGCATCGATCACCAGCTCGGTCTCGAATAATCGCCCTACGATGTTAGCGATCGTCGGCGGGGTCAAATTGGTCATCACCGCGATTTCGTTTCGCGTGATGTCCGGATTGCGCCGAATGATCTGCGTTACGACGCGCTGATTATAGTCACCTGCACGTTCCAGGTTCGTGCCCGACAGACTCGGCCCAAGCCTGACAGATCGGTCGTCCGCGGTAACGCTGCCGCTCGTCGCTTTTCCAGAAACGTTGAAATTCGAGGGCCTATCCATTCGCCGCAAGGCTCATCGCCTGGAATGCCGGAAGAGCCGTTGCGGGGGCAAAGGACTTGAGAAACGTCTCGTGCGGTTCGGCAAGCGCAACGGCGTCACGTATCGAACCCTTCATCCGTTCGAACGCTGCCTCGAGATCTGAAACAGAGAAATGATCTGCCAGCGGATCATGTGCCGCGGCGTCGATGCCGAAACCAGCATACATGGAAAGCCAGCTCGGATCCTGGAAGGACTCCCATTCATACCGGACGAGGTGACCACGCGCCTTGAACAATCTCAGCTTGTGCGCCAGTCCCTCGGGCAGCGCGGTGTCTCGACACCGATCCCACATCGGCTGATCTTGCCGGTCATTCGCAAAATAATGCAGGATCAGAAAGTCGCGGATGCGGACATATTCGAGGCCGGTTGTCCGATTATATTCCTCGGCCAGAGCCGGATCGAACCCGCGATCGGGGAGCAGGGCGAGAAGCTTCTCGATTCCGGTCTGGATAAGCGTGATGCTGGTCGATTCGAGCGGCTCCATGAACCCGGCGGCCAACCCAAGCGCCACGCAATTACCTTTCCAGAATGCAGCGCGACGACCGGTGCGAAAGCGGATCATGTTCGGCTCGGCCAGCGCTTCGCTTTCGAGCCGGCCTTTCAGCGTGGCGACCGCCTCGTCATCCGAAATATTACGGCTGGCATAGACATAGCCGTTGCCGACCCGGTGCTGCAGCGGGATCCGCCATTGCCACCCGGCGGCCAGCGCGGTGCTGCGCGTATAGGGAGACAGCGGCCCGGCACGTTCGCACGGCATCGCGACGGCGCGATCGCAAGGCAGAAGGCTGGTCCAATCCTCGTACGGTACGCCGAGTGCGTCGCCGAGCAACAACGACCGAAAGCCCGAGCAATCGATGAACAAGTCGCCGTCGATCGGCTTGCCGCACTGGGTATCGACTCCTGCTACGAACCCCGTAGCGGGATCGACGCGGACATCGGTGATCGTAGCATCGACCTGCCGGACGCCCCATTCAGCCGCCTTTTTCGCCAAGAACCGGGCAAACAAACCAGCGTCAAAATGGACCGCCCAGTCGAAGAACAGGAGGTCGTGCACCGGACTGTCGGTCGGCGGCATGAAGAGGTTGCGCTCAGCAAGGGCGGTGGCGAGACAGAAGTCCGAGAGCGGCGTGGGGTGCCCTGCCGCGTTCATCTTGCGCCAATATTGATGGAACGCCACGCCCCGCGACCGCATCCCATACAGGCCGAACGGATGGAAGAACCGCTCGCCCTCGCGCTTCCAGTCGACGAACTCGATGCCGAGCTTCACCGTGCCCTGCGTGGCGGCCATCACCTCCTGCTCGGTAACGCCGATCTCGCGGAAAAAATCGCGAATACCCGGGACGGTCGCCTCGCCGACGCCGACTGTGCGGATGTCGCTCGACTCGACGACCGTGATTGTCACGGATTGACGATCGAGCCGGCGCGCTAGGAGCGTCGCTGCCATCCATCCCGCCGTGCCACCGCCGACGATCACGATCGAGCGCAGCGGTCCCCGGCCCCGCGTTAATTCTGCTCCATCGGTCACGATCAATTCCTCATCCTGTACGTAAGCGCGCAAACGTCCGCCACCTCAAAGACGGGATGGCGGGAGTTCGCGATTCTTACCCGCAGATCAGAACTTGAAACGTGCGCCAGCCATGAACCGGCGTTCATAGATGTTGTTGTACGCTTTCTCATCCGGGAAGGTGAGATAGTATTTTTCATACTCACCGGTCAGGTTCGATCCTTGCGCGTACAGCGTCAGATTTGGCGTGAAGTCGTAACTGATAGACGCATCGATGTAGTTCGTCGGCTGCTGATACAGTTCGAGGCCTTGGATTCCGCCAAAGTCCTGCTGGACCGCGCGCTTCGAACGATAATTCCAGGCGACACGAGCCTGGAAGTGGTTGTCCTGATAGAAGCCGGCCAGGTTGGTCTGGATCTTCGAATTGTCCTGAAACGGAATCGAGTCGCCCTTCAAATCGACCGCGCCTGAATCGGACGGCGAATAGGTGATGTTCGCATCTATACCGAAGTTGGAGAGCACCGTCGGAATAAAGCCGAAGTCGTTGAACGACAGCTTGGCACCCGCTTCGACACCCTTGAGCGTACCACCGTCACCCTGAACCGGGGTGCTGATCGACACGGTCCGGTTGCGAACCACGCCGTCGTTGTCCGGCAGGTCGGTTCGCACAATGTTGCCAGACTGGATGAAGCTGGCGACGTCGATGTAGAAGGCACCCACGCTCAGCAGGCTGCTGCGTCCGATATAGTATTCGAGCGAGCCTTCGACGTTCGTGGCGCGCCAGGGATCCAGCTGCGGATTGCCGTTCGAACTGCCGCCGGTGACGCGGAAGACGGGCGATCCCGGGTTGCTCGTGTCGATCGCGTAATTCGGATTGAGCCCGCCACCCCATTGGTTGAGATCCAGCAGCGTCATCGTCTTGGAGTAAGCGAGGCGCAGCTTCAAATTGTCGGCGAAGCTGAACGCGAGGTTGAACGCCGGCAGCAGGTCCGTGAAGCTCCGCTTGGTTTCCACCGTCCCGTTGACCGTGTTGGCAACGCCGTAAGGGCGCGGCGAACCCGTCACGAACTGCGTGATGTCGAGCCTGGTGTTGATGACCTTGAGGCCGGCATTACCGGACACGGGAATACCGAACACATCGCCCTTGACGTTGAGCTGCGCATAGCCCGAGATCTGCTTCACGCCGACATTGAACGACGCACCCGGATTCTGCACCTCGACATTGCCCGGATAGAAGCTGTTCTGGAAGGCCAGCGCGTTATCCATGACCTTGGGATCGAGCACGTAGATCGGCGGCAGGCCGGCACCCGGCAGGTTGAACTGCTTGACCTGGCCGTTGAAGATCGGATCGCTGGCCTTGCGAACGACTCCCGATGTGTAAGGCCTGAAGTTCGCCGTCCCGAACGTGCCCGTACCCGCATAGCAGGAGGCATCGTTGAGCGGCACGTCGAACGCCTTCCACTTGACCAGGCAACCGCCTGGCTGCGACGCTTGACCCGCATACAGCGGTGCTGCGCGATCGAATTCAAAATCGTCGACCGAGCGCTCGCTGTACCGGCCACCGGCGCTCAGGCTTACATTGTCGTTGGCCTCGTACGAGACGTCGCCGCGGATCAGCTTCAAGTCGCCCTTGCGGCGGTAATTTCCTTCCGACGACGTCGTCTTCATCGCGTAGCTGTCGATGTTGCCGAGCGCGTTCGTCAGCTGCGCCGGGAGCGTAAACACTGGCTGGTTGCCGGTGAAATCCACGGTTGCCGGCAACGAGGCCGTACCGGCGATCGTGTTGACGGCATAGCCACCCGGATTGAACGCGACGTCGCCGGTCGGATAATGGCCGATCCCGCCAGGCTGCCACTGCGCGCCGTTGGACGGGCTGAACTGCAGATAGCTTTGGTCGTAATTCGAATAGGCCTTACCGTAGACGCCGCGCAGGCTGGCCTTGAACCGGCCGCCATTGTCGTACTTCAGCTCGGCATTGTAGTTCTGCGACTGCGACTTGAACTTGTCGTTCTGCGCATAGGAATCGAAATTGCCGAGGTCGTAATTATAGACCTGCGTCGTATTCAGATCATAATCGCGTGTCACACCACCGTTGCTGAGCGAGACGGTCGAGCCGGTATTGCGCGACTGACCCGGGACGAATTCACCAGCCTGCCAGTTGACGTTCTGCATCTGAATGCCGGCGGTGCGGTCGTTCTCGTTCTGGCGCGTGAAGAATGCGTCGGCATTCAGCGTCAGTGCGTCACTGATCTCCCACTGCGCCGAAGCATTGATCCCAATCCGCTCGCGCTGGTTGACTTTGTCCCAGGCGGTGAAGCCTTGCGGGACGATGAAGGCGTCGTTCGCATCGCCGTCGCCGTTCACGTCGCGGCCGGTACCGACGATCGTACCCTTTGGCCGGTTCGATGGCGAGAAGCCGTTGCTGAGATTGACGTCACCGGTCGGGTTGGCGGTCGTGTTGAACTGCTCGTTGTGCAGCGCTGCGCCGTACCCTTCCTGGATGCCGTTGTGCGAATTCGACAGGTGCACGTTCGAATAGGCGCCCGACACCAGGAAGCCGAACCGCTCGCCGTGGAAACCAAACAGGCCGTTCAGGTTCGGATCGAACTCCTTGGTCTTGTCGCCATACGCGCCCTCGGCAGCGGCAGCGACGGTGAAGCCCTTCTTCAGATCAAACGGGCGGCGCGTACGCAAGTTGACCGTACCGGTGATGCCAGCGTTGAGCAGGTCGGCCGTGCTCGACTTGATGACGTCCGCGCCCGCAAACAGTTGCGACGGGATATCGTTGAAGTTCGGTTGGATCGTCGTGATCGACTGAGCACCGAGGTAAGCCTCGCCGTTGAGCAACGTCGTAACCTGCGGCAGGCCACGAATGTTGATTGCCGCGCCCTCCCCGGCATCACGGCGGATCTGCACGCCGGGGATACGCTGGAGCGAGTCCGAGATCGTCACATCGGGCAGCTTGCCGATGTCTTCGGCCGAGATGGAGTCGGTGACCGACGCGGCGTCGCGCTTGAGGTTGACCGCGCGCTGCTGCGATCCGCGAATACCGGTAACGACGATGTCCTGCGTTTCAGCAGCCGCGTCGCTCGCGGGCGTGGTCGGGTTCTGAGCTTCGCTTGTCTGATCGGCAGCAGCCGCCGACGGCGATGCGGCTTGATCGGTAGGTGCGTTCTGCAGCACCCCTTGCGTCGTAGACGTTTGCTGAGCGAGTGCGGTGCCGCTACTCACCAGCGCCGTCACGGAAGCCGCGACCATCAACATATTCTTGGAACGTGCACGCAACATTTCGACCGTCTCCCTCAGCACCCGAAATCGCCAGGAACTGGCGAACGTTTTAGCATGCTAAGATCGAGCCGATCGGCGACTCATCGCCCCACCCTCTCCTGCCTGCCAGTCGCAACTTTCCGTTGTCTCGACATCGCGTGTTTAATCGTCCGGTGGATCGGGTCAATAACAAAATCAATTTGCGTTTATAACGATCGCTGGCATGCTTGGTTGAGGATGGCCGAGCAACGGTCACGCCAGTAAAGAGGGGAGTATTGCCTTGCAAAACAGTTTCGCTGCTCGGGCTATCGAGCCGCAGCCAGCATCTGTACCGGCTTTAGGTATCGACTTTGGTGGCACCAAGATCGAAGCCGTCTTGCTAGGTGCAGACGGTGAGACGCTTTGGCAGCAGCGGGTTCCCAATCCCGGCACGTATGATACCGCGGTAGCTGCGATCGCCGAGTTCGTCGTGGCTGCCGACATCGCGGGGGGCACGGCATGTACCGTCGGCATCGGCGCACCCGGATCGCCGTCGCCACGTACCGGCGTGATGCGCAACAGCAACTCTCTTTATCTGAACGGTCGATCGTTCTCCGAAGACCTCACTTCTGTTCTCGGCCGACCGGTGCGGCTAGTCAACGACGCGAACTGCCTCGCGCTGTCCGAGGCCACCGATGGCGCAGCGACCGGTGCGCGCAGCGTGTTCGCGCTGGTGATAGGTACGGGCGTCGGTGGCGGCATCGCACTCTCGGGTGCGTGTCTCGACGGCGCCCACGGCATTGCCGGCGAGATTGGCCACTTACCTCTACCCTGGCCGCGCAGCGACGAACTGTCTCCGCCGCCATGCTGGTGCGGCCTGACGGGATGTATCGAAAGCTGGGTTTCCGGCACGGGTTTCGCGCGCGCCGCCAGGACAGAACACGGTCTGTCGCTCAGCGCTCCCGAGATCGTTGCAGCCGCCCGCGCCGGGAATCCCGCCGCCCAAGCTGCACTGGATGCGTATATCGATCGGCTGGGACGCGTACTGGCCATGGTTGCCAACCTGCTGGACCCCGAGGTCGTCGTATTGGGCGGAGGCATGTCGAACGTCGCCGAGATCTATGAAGAACTTCCGTCCATCGTCCGCCGCTATGCCTTCTCGGACCTATGGGAGGGTCGTATCGTGCCCGCGCGCTGGGGCGACGCTTCAGGCGTGCGCGGCGCTGCACGACTGTGGACTGGGGACGCCTAACCGACCCAAGGTCTGGCACGACGAACATAAGAACCAACCGGCCGGTAGATTATCGAGCCAGGAACTCAGGAGAGGTCTATCCATGCGATCGTTGCCACTAACAGCCGCCCTGCTGCTCGGTGCCGCATTTTCCTCCTCGCTGGCCGCCCAAGCTGTGGTGCCGCCCATGCGGCCGGCGATCGCGAATGCCGGCCCCTACAATGTTGCCATCCTAGAAGGCGGGACCGGGGTGGAGCGTGATCTGACCGGCGCCGACGCAGCCGTCCAATCCAATACCCCCTGGGCGCTGTCCACTTGGGTTCGCCCAAGCGAAGCCGGGGCGGACGGTTTGCTGCTGGCCGTCGGTAATCCGCTGAAAACCTGTCGCTGCCTCGACCTTACCAATGGGCATGCAACCGCCGTGGACGGAGCGACCCGGGTAACCGGCGGACCGACGTTGGCCGCGGGCAAGTGGACACATGTCGCCGCTGTGGCGAACGGACGGACACTGACCCTCTATGTCGATGGTCGCGTCGTCGCCTCCGTCGCGAACCACCCGAGCGAAGTCGTCTCCCACCTAGCCGTGGCACCAGTGACGAACGGCGCTAAAGCGCTTCGCCATTTCGGCGGATCGCTGGTCGCGGCGCAGTTTAACGGCGCGGCGCTTAGCGCCAGCGAGATCACGGCCGCGATCCGCGCGCGGCCGGATTTCGACCTCGTGCAATTCTGGCAGGTCGGCGTCGGCTGGCCATTTCAAAAGCAGGCCAATATCGGCCTTACCCAGCAGCAGGATGCCTGGACCTTGCCGAAGGCCCGCGTGAGCGCGACTACGGCCCCGATCATACACTTGCCCCTGCCCCCGACGGGACTGGCGCGCGAAAGCGACGGCCGCTGGTTGGTCAACGGCTGGCAGCTCGCCGCAGCCCCCGAGGTCCGTGAGGATGCCGCCACCCTGTCGCGTCCGGGACATGCCACCGGCACGTGGCGCGAGGCGACCGTGCCGGGAACCGTCCTCACGACGCTGGTCGACCGCGGCGTCTATCCCGATCCATATTACGGGCTCAACAACCTCGAGATTCCCGAGAGCCTTGCACGGCAGGACTATTGGTACCGCACCAGCTTTACGGTGCCGGCAGCCGCCGCGGGCAAGCGCCTGACATTGGTTTTCGGTGGGATCAACTATGCCGCTGACGTCTGGGCGAACGGCCGCAAGCTTGGCGACACCCACGGCGCCTTCATCCGCGGCCAGTTCGACCTCGTCCCGGTCGCCGGCGAGAATGTCGTCGCGGTCCGCGTCTCACCGCCACCGCACCCCGGCATTCCGCACGAGCAGTCGATCAGCGGCGGCGTCGGCGAGAACGGGGGGCAGCTTGCCATCGATGGCCCAACCTTCGTCGCAACCGAAGGCTGGGACTGGATACCGGGTATTCGGGACCGTAACACGGGGCTGTGGCGGCCCGTGGAACTGCTCGCGCATGGGACCGTCCGGCTGCTCGATCCGCATGTTGTCACCGACCTGCCTCTGCCGCGTACGGACAGCGCTGACGTCTACATCACCGTACCGGTCGAGAACGCTGGTGCGACAGCCGCAAGCGTCACCGTGCGGGCAGCGTTTGGCGGCGTCCGAGTGGAGAAGACGGTCATCGCGCCGCCCGGTGAGACGAAGGTCGTCTTCAACCCTAAGGAGTTCGCGCAGCTTCACGTCGCCAATCCAAAACTCTGGTGGCCGAACGGCTATGGCGAGCAGGCTCTCTATCAACTGTCGCTGGAAGCGCTGGCCGACGGCCAGCTCTCGGATACGCGCACTGACAAGTTCGGTATTCGCGAAGTCAGCTACGACCTGTCGCTGTTCGATGCGGCGGGGGCCCTGCGCCGGGTCAACCTCCAGCTCACAAATGGCAGCCTGCGCGGCGAGCGCCTGATCGATGTTCGCCATCAGGCCATCAAGCAGTCCCCCAACGGCTGGGCGGAATCGCTGACGCCGCAGGGCGAGCGTTCTCCGGCCGTGACCCAGGTCAAGGTGACGATGCCCGAGCCGCATCTGACGATCCGCGTGAACGGCGTGCAGATCGCCGCGCGCGGGGGCAACTGGGGCATGGACGATGCGATGAAGCGCATCGGACGAGCCCGACTCGCGCCCTATTTCCGTCTCCAGAAAGAGGCGCACATGAACGTCATCCGCAACTGGATGGGCAACAATACAGAAGAGGAATTCTACGACCTGGCCGATGAAAACGGCATGATGATCCTCAACGACTTCTGGCAATCGACCCAGAATTTCCAGGTCGAACCGGAAGATCCGGCACTGTTCCTGAAGAACGCCGACGACGTGGTTCGCCGCTACCGCAATCACCCGTCGATTATCCTGTGGTTCGGCCGCAACGAGGGGGTGCCCTACCCGGCGTTGAACGAAGGCCTCGACGACCTGATCGCGCGCGAGGATGGCACGCGGTGGTTCACAGGAAGTTCCAACGTCGTCAACCTGCAGGGGTCGGGGCCGTATAACTATCGTCCGCCAGTCGGTTATTTCACCGGCCTCGCCACCGGCTTCTCCGTCGAGACGGGAACGCCGTCGCTCTCGACGCTCGAATCTGTACGGGCCAACATGCCCGATAGCGAAACCTGGCCGCTCAGCGACACGCTGGCCTATCACGACTGGCATTTTGCGGGGAACGGCGACACCAAGACGTTCATGACCACGCTCGACACCATGTTCGGGCCCGGTACCAGCTTCGCCGATTTCGAGCGCAAGTCGCAGATGATGAACCTCGAGACGCACAAGGCGATGTACGAAGGGTTTCTCGGTCATTTGTGGACCAAGAACTCGGGTCGACTGTTGTGGATGACGCATCCTGCATGGCCGTCCAACACGTGGCAGATCTACAGCTGGGACTATGACACCCAGGCCTCCTATTACGGTGCGAAGAAGGCCGCGGAACCACTTCACGTCCAGCTCAACCTACCGGGCAACGAGCTGGTCGTTCTCAATACGACCCGCGAGGCGCAACCGGGATTGCGAGTCCGCACGCGTGTCGTCGGGCTCGACAACGCCGAACTCTTCACGCGCGAAGACCGAGTCGATGCGGGTGCGAACATGGCGACGCCGCTCGCAGCGGTCCCGCTCGATCGCCTGTTCGCGTCCAACCCAATGCTCCTGGTCAAGCTCGAATTGATAGACCCGGCGGGCAAGACGGTCGCCGACAACTTCTACTGGCGCGGAAAAGACGAAGCCGCTTACCGGATGCTGAATACGCTGCAGAGCGTTGCCCTGACCGGCTCCGTCGCGGCGCAGGCGGTCGACGGCGAGGACAACGTCGTGACGGTGACGCTGACCAATCGAACCGCGGTTCCGGCACTGAACGCCAAGCTGACGCTGGTCGATGCACAGGGCAAACGCGTCCTGCCCGCATTCTACAGCGACAATTACGTCGCGCTCCTGCCCGGAGAGGAGAAGCGCATCGACATCCGCTATCCCAAAGCCACCGGCCAGACGGCGGCCGCGCTGACGCTGCGCGGATGGAACGTCGCGCAGTCGGATCGCTTCATCACGCTCGTACCCCAGACCGTCGTTACCGGGAAATCGCAGTAGCGACCTGTCGGCGCAACCTCGGTTGCGCCGAACTCGCAGGCTGGGTCATCCTGACGGCACCCTCGCTGACAATGCGCTTCAGCTGGGTTTGCGCGCCGCAGGCATTGACGGCGGACGTAGGGCGTCGGCGATCTGTGCCGTAAACCGGGCATTTCGTAGTTCGGACGGCGGCGCGAGCACGCCCAGGGCATGCGCTGGCAGGTGATCGCCGGCGTCCGACGCCGTGTCGTCGAATACATAATGCTCGAACCAGCGACGCCATGCCAAGCGCTGGGCTGGCGCGAGATCGCGGATTGCGAGGACGGCGTGGCTCAGCGCGCCCATCGGCGAGAGCGCATGCGGCTCGGCCCACCAGTAATTGACCATCACGTTGAACGCGGCGGTCGCCTTGACGCTATGCCACCAGATCGGCGGAATGAAGAGCGCATCGCCAGGGTCGAGATCGGCAACGAGCCCGTGGCCCATAGCGTCTGCGAATTTGGGATAGCGTTCGAGGTCCGGATCTTCGAGATCCACCATGCTGACTGGCGGCCCCGCAATCGTGAAGTGGAACGGGCCGACATAGAGGTTACCGACCTGTTCGGGCGGGAACAGCGTGAAACGTCGCCGACCCGCCACGACCACCGCGACATTGCTCGCCTCGTCGAAATGCGTAGCGACATGCGTACGATTGCCGACCCATATCCTCGGCTTGGCACCCGGCAACTCGAACGACAGGGGATTGCCTGCGATCCAAGCGGACAGGTGATCGTCCGCGGCGGCAGCGCCGGCATATAGCGCAACGGGCTCCTTTTCCCCACGAAGCGACAGCAGCTTGTCGAGAAGTCCGCTGAGCGAGCCGAACCGCTTTTGGAAATTGCAGGCCTGCATCGACGCATCGTAGAAGAATCGACCATCGATTTCCGGGGGACCGATCAGCACTTCGGCCGGACGTCCGCGGTCCATCGCCTTCATGTAATCGACTAGTGCCTCGTCGGAGCGGAGCCCTGCCGCAACGGCGGTCCACCGTCTCGCCTGACCGCGCAGCACGATGGGCCGGTCACGCGTCGCGATTTCGTCTGCGAACTGGGCCGCATCGACCGGGCCGGTTTCCTCGACCTTGGCGTGAATCGTCATAACCGGCTCTCCTCGCTGCCTTCTAGCGTCGGTTACCTCGAAGCTGAAGACCGTTCGCAGCGCCAATGCGCATGTCAGATTTGCGAAACGCCTCGTCGTTGCCACCGCATAATAGCAGATGGGACTGCTGGCTGCATGCCAACTGGTCATGCGCTTCTTGGATGATATTCTGTGGCAAAGACATCGCGACGGTCAGCGCCGCACGTCAGGGATAATGCCGATCATGAAGCTTCTGCTCTACACCGCCCTCCTCGCTGCCACCGCAACGTCACCTGCGGCCGCACAGCTCAAGCTGCCTCGTCTGTTCAGCGACCACGGCGTGTTGTAGCGTGATCGGCCGCTGCACGTCTGGGGCTGGGCGCGTGCGGACGCGAACGTTGCCGTGTCGTTGCATGGCCAACGCGTAATCGCAGTCGCCGACCGACTCGGCCGATGGGATGCGTGGTTGAAGCCCGAAGCTGCTGGCGGACCCTATGTCCTTGTCGTCGATGGAGGCGCAGCAGAGGGGAAGGTCCAGGCACAGGATGTAATGCTCGGCGACGTTTGGTTCGCCTCGGGCCAGTCGAACATGGAGTTCCCGCTCAAGGGCTTCGATGGTGAGCCGCTAAGGAATGCCGCTGCGCAGATCGCGGCAGCGACCGACCCGCACGTTCGGCTCCTCCGCATCGAACACAAGAGCAGCTCCATCCCGCTACGTGATATCGATGCAAACTGGACGACCACCACGCCCGCGACTGCCATCGACTTCTCGGCGATCGGCTATTTCTTTGCCCGCGAGATCGCCGCGCGCGAACACGTGACGGTAGGCGTTATCGACTCGACCTGGGGCGGCACACCTGCTGACAGCTGGGTGTCGACCGACGCGTTCGCGACCGACGCAACGCTGGCGCCGGCTATCGACGCGCGTGCTCGATTCCAACAGGACCAGACCGACGCCGACCTCGCCACCGTCGCCGAGGCTCCCGAGGATGCTGCCATCCTCGCGTCGGGCGGCAAACCTCCCCCGCACCCGTGGCACCCCCCCGAGGATGCGCACCGGCCGTCATCGCTGTACAACGCAATGGTCGCGCCGTTCACCAGCTACGGCATCAAGAGCGTTATTCATACTCCTGAATATGTGCAAAGCCTCCACTGTGACATTGGGGGTAGCTAGGATTACTGGTTCAGGGGCATTACTAAGCCTTTGATCTAAATAGGCCGCTCTTGCCACCGACCCTGTAGCCAAGCAGACTATATCTAGTGTATCGCAAGCAGATTTGTCATCACCGACAAAACTATATTGCGCACTTAAGTCGAGATTAGGATCGGTATGATTTAGATAGATTGCTATAGATTTGGCATCAACTGACCTATCGTCCATATAGCGAACGCATGCTGAGACGCTGTAATCTGCCACTTGCCTCGGTATTTCATAAGCCGCTAAATTTGAAAGCGAATGCGAAGCCATAAATATGAGCAACCTGTTTCGCTCATCGTCTTCCAAGGACTGGAACTTTTCGTGATCGATGACTGCCAAGCCGGCCTTCCATTCCTCACTACTCACTTGCGAACTCCTAATTACGCCACGTGGTACCAGGCATCACGATCGCGAGATAGTATTAGCTTAAGCGGCAAAGTCCCGTATCTCGATCCCAGTCGGGAAGGCTGATCGTTCAACTTACCACGACGACCGCCCGCGTCAGCGCGGTATCCCGTTCGGCTTGAATATCGGCAATCCGGGCCGACACGGTGATATCGGGCATGATTCCAGCATCCGGCTGCTGCGTTTCAGGCCAATAGGCGATCAGCGGCAGATCGACCTCGACACCTGATGCCGGCAGCCCGACGAAGAAGAAGGCACCGCCGTTGATGCCACGGCGGTTGCCGCCGGTCTGCTCACCAATCAGCGTTCCCAGCCGCTGACGCTGCATGAGGCCTGCGAAACCGAAGGTGGCCGACGCGTTCTTCGGGCCGATGAGAACGGCGATTCTCCCGGCGAACCGGCGACCCTTGGGCTGGATAGTGTCGGTGTCGGAGGCGTCGCCGGGACGGGTAAGCGTGTAGAAGCCGGCCGCGTCAGGACCAATCGCCAACGCTCCCCAATCCTTGAAATGGCGGTCCCAGGTCTTGAGGTAGGGAGCCAGCCGGTCGGGTATCTTGCGATAACGCACATGGCGGGAATAACTGTCTGCGGCCAGGGGCGCTTCGATCAGGCGGGCGACGATCGCCGCCCCGCAATCGAGGCCTCCCCCGTTATCGCGCACGTCGATAACGATGCCCAAGAGCTGGCGATCGACCGCGGTATCCAGGCTGGCGTCGATGAAGCCCTGCCAATCCCATTTTTCATGGAAGACAGCCCAAGTCGGCATGGTCAGGACGCCGACCTGGCCGCGCACCTCGAACGTCCAGCCATAGGGGGAATCCTTGGAGGGATGCCGCAACGCCGCGTCGCGCGCTGCGACCGTGATCGAGGAGCAAGCGATCGCCTCGGCTCTGCCGGCGATTCTCACCACGACACGGGCCGAGGGGCCCGACGATGGGAACAGCAGCGCCCGGAGCACGTCGAATGTCGGCTCGCCGGCATCGCCGGGTATGCCGAGGTCGGCCACCTTCCGCGCATCGTTGCTGCCGTCCGTGCGGGCATAAGGGAGCATTTTCGCCAGTATGTTGCGTGCGCTGATACCGTCGATCGCGACGACCTCGCTTCCGAACGGCAGATGATGCCCGCTACCTAGATCGGCAGTGACGATCATGCGCTGGTCTTGCCATGTGAAGGC
Organism: Sphingomonas sp. OK281; assembly: GCF_900115295.1. Classification (GTDB taxonomy): domain Bacteria; phylum Pseudomonadota; class Alphaproteobacteria; order Sphingomonadales; family Sphingomonadaceae; genus Sphingomonas. The sequence continues at coordinate 27,354 of NZ_FOVZ01000007.1, forward strand.
GAAGGGTAGCCGGTCGGGCTTCCCGAACAGCGCCGACGAGACAGCCTTTGACTGGTTGGCGGGATTGGGAAAGCTATGGCCGCACCGGATGCTGGCGGTGAAAACCGACAGCGCGAGGTAAAAGTCCCCCAAGGTGCGAGCCGTACTGGCGAAGCGGTTGAGCCGCCGGCATTCTTGCTGGAAACCCGCCGGGGTCAGATAGCGGTAGAGGCCGGGATGAAGACTGACATAGGCGTCCGACAGGATGCCAATGTCCGCCCGCATCGCCTCAGATGACAGCAGTTCGCCGGTCGCCTTTGCGGGGGCGGGTAGGAAGGCAGTGGCGATCAGGCCTGACGCTCCAGTCAGAATGTGACGGCGATCGAGGTGTATCATCGTATTGCTCCGAGCAGGTATGCCCCGAGCCGATGCCGATGCAAGTCAGGCTTTGCGCTGCAAATCCCGGCGATCCGCGTTGTTTTTGTCGGTTGAGACGTGGCGATAAGCCGAGGGCGTGATGCCGAACCGATCTTTGAAGACGCGGTTGAAGGTCGCTTTCGACCCGAAACCGGCATCGATCGCGAGCGTCAGTATATCGCTATTGGAGCCGTCCCGCAGCTGGGCGGCGACGTGCTCGACGCGAAGACCATTGATCGCTTCCACAAATCCTAGCCCCAGCCCCTCGTTGAGGCCACGGGACAGATAGGCGGTATTGGTTCCTAGCTTGCGGGCGAGTTCAGCAAGATCAAGATCCGGATCGCGCCACCATTCATGCGCTTCGATCCGGTCCATCCATCTGGCCGCGACCGGCCGCCAGTCGCGCTCGATCGGCTCCACGATCGGCTGCAATCGGGTGTCCGCCTGCCGCCAGCCCTCGATCGCCAGATAATTGCCGACGACAGCCAGTACGACATAGAAGCCGAACATATCGAGGTAGGAGAGCGGAGCGATCAATGCATCTGCGATCAGGTACCCCGTTCGCACTGTCACGATCGCGGCATAGGCGACCAGCACCCCTTGGACGCGCCTTGCCGCGGCGAGGTCTGATCGGCGCGCCAGCAACCAGCCTCGATGGCGGCGCAGGGCGCGGAGCCCAGCAACAGCATATCCGATCATCGACGCGAGCAGCAGCGCCGCCAGGATCGGATCGAGCCAAGGGCGTTGAACCTCCCGGTCGAACGCTCCCCGCAGATCGAGTGGCAAGCAGAAGGCGATGGCTTGATAGGCGAACTGGGCCAAGGGCAATGCGGCGTGCCAACGCGGTATCGGTCGATCGAAGATCAAGGTGTTCAGGTGCGCGTACAGCAACGGCCCCATCGCCAGGGGAACGGCGAACGGTGCGAACGAAAGCCACGGCCAGCGATCGTAGAAGCCTGCATAACCGATAGCGAACGGCGTCAGTATACCGCACAAGACAGCCAGCAACGCACCGAGGGAGCGTCGCGCTGTCCCGTTTCGCCCGATTATAATGGCAGCCGCCAGCACCAACATCTGCGTCTCGAACAGACCGAGGATGAGGGACATGGGACCGATGCTCATGCGACTATCAGCCTCGCAACACCAGCAACGTCAATGGGTGATCGAGTTGGTTGTGCGGGGGCGCTTGGGCATTCCCGAAATATTGGTGTTGGACGGGTTTCAAGAATGCTCGGGCTTTATCTAAACTCGATAGTGAGGCGAGGAACTGGACGGCTTTAGAAAACTTGCTCGGCAGACGACGGTTGCGGCTTTTCCTTTGGGATGAGTTTATAGAAAAGGGCACAGCTCGTTCGAGCGGAACGGCCAGATCGTACATGGAACCAGACCATTGCCATACGCCTCGGACCCCCTCGGCAACGCCTTTACCCGGAACTTCCAGGAGGAGGACGATCTGATCTACTTCGCTCCGCCGGGTTCTCGCGAGCGCGTCGCGGTGCCTCGGTCTGACTTCGAGAGCGCCGTATTAAACCAGCAGTCGATCGCAAACGTCGCAAAGACGGCAAGTCTTGCTGTTTTGGGTATGGCTTGCCTGACCGTGGGTTGGGAGTTTCTGTTCGGGGGACTGGGGATTTGGGCCTACTATGCCGTCATTCCAGCGTTCTGCGTGATGTTGGTGCTCAACTTTCTAGCCGTGCGCATCCCCATGCGACCGTTCGTCAGTCGGTATCGCGATCATCTTCGGCACGACCTAGGCTGGCGTCCCGAACGACGACGCATCCCTCAAGTGGCCTTGCTGCCGACCATCTTCCTCGTGATGGGCCTCGTCTCGGGAGAGATTGCGCTGGATCGCCGCACGAGGAGGCTCCAAGTGATTGAGAAAGGAGAAACCGTGCTGGCGACGGTCAGCCGTTCGGACGACCGCGACAAGGGCAAATGTTTAGTCAAATACCAGTTTGAGAGACTTGGCATGGTGTTCAATCGTTCTCTGCTCGGCTGCGATGCCATGCAGAAGTTTCCCGTCGGGTCACGGATACCAGTACGCTTCCTGCCGAGCGATCCTCATCAGTTCGTCGCAGCGGGCGAAGGGCCATGGCCGGACTTCTGGCTGTTCTCCGTTATAGAGGTCGTCGGCGGCGCAGTGATCATTGCGCTCCTGGTGGCAAATTCAGGTCGACTGATGCCTCCCAAATAATCAAATCATCGAACGGAAGGTATCTACGCTCAAGCGAATGGCCCTCAAGGAAAGCCGACCATGTGAAAATTGCGCTAACGCTTTGCTACCGGCGTAACCAATTTCTGGCTCGAGGCGGACTGGACTTACTGACCCACAACCGGTCATTCCCACGCGAATTTCGGGCTTCCAACTTCCGCAATCCGTTTATGTCCGCTGCGGCCTGAAGCCAGTCTTTATGCGATAGCGTAACCGATCAATCACCGGGGGCCGCGGTCCACTCCCCGGTTTCGATGAGCATATGGCACAGATTTTCCGGCCAGACCTGTTCGGCGGTAGCCTCAAGTTCCGCTAGGCTCCACCACCGGTGGACGGCCATCACCGTACGCTCCATTTCGGTCCAGTTGGCGGTGGACACGGTCCGCTGATGGACCCGAACAACGAAATATCGCTCGTCGGCTTCAACCATCTCGCCGGTAGGCAGTGCGAAGGATGCAAGCCGCTGCGCGACTTGGCGGCCCGCTGTTTCGACCACGACACCTGTTTCCTCAAACAACTCGCGGATAGCCGCCTGTTCAAAGGCCTCCCCTTCGGCAAGGCCACCTCCGGGCGTAGCCCAGAAGGTTTGCCCCATCAGAGCGCCCTTCTTGTGCTCGAAGCGAAACAGCAAAACGCGATCGTCTGGATCAAGAACCAACAATCGGGAGGACGGTCGTCGAAGCACATCGTCATCTAAAGGCGCAAGAACCGATCCGACAAGCTAGAGCCGCGTCAAACACCCACCGTTTACCCACCGTTTGTCGCAATCCGCGAGGCGCACGTCTCAGAAGAGCTTGCGCAGACCGAGCCGGACGGAGCGACCTAGCGGATCGATGTACGCGGCCTGGAAACGGTTTGGGACGCGGTCGAGCCGATCGCGCACGTTGATCCGATCGTTCAACAGGTTCTCGATCGTGAACTGCAGCATCATAGTTTTCGCCCAGGGACGTTTGACGATCTGGTCAACCTTGAAAGATACGTAAGGCACGAGCCACGTCCGCCCCGAAAAGCGAAGGTCCGACGCCGCCAGGTCGCTGCGGATTCGGGTCGCGCCCTGCAACCGGCCGTACAGCCCGATGTTCGCAGCTCCGAGCGATCCACTCAAATTCAGTTCGGTTTCCCAGCGGGGCCGCCCGCCGGTGCCGGTCAGCGTGTCGCCATCCAGCAAGTCCAGCGGCGGTAGATCGCTCCGCAATGACAGGCGATCGTCGAGCCGCCACGTCGTGGTCATCGACACGTAGATTTGCGGCCTGGGCTTGGGCGCAGCAGGCGGCGGGCTGTCTTTCGCCGCGGTGCCGACGGGCGGCTGCGGCCGGGGGGTACGACCGATCGGTGTCGACAGGCTGAGCGTGACCTGCATCTTCTTTTCGCGTTCGCGCGCGATATTGACCGGCCTCAGGTCGGCACTGACGAGTTGTCCTGCCGCATTGCGCTGAAACGCGTCGGCAAACGCGGTCTGGAATGCCGCGGTAGCGCTGCCCAGCGTCGCCGTCTGATTGCTGATGCGCGTTTCGAGATAGTTGGCGGTAAGCCGCAGATCCTTTGCCTTGATCGGTGATACGGCCACGCCCAGCGTGACGATCCGTCGGCGTTCCGGAACCAAGGCAGGGTTGCCGCCGGCGATCGTCGTGACGAGCACACTCGTACCGGTCGTGAGGTCGAAAAAGGGCGTGTTCGGCGTGGTGATCGTCGGATTGGTCAACAGCGCGATCGCCGGTGGGGTCTGCGCGTCGTTGACCGACGCGATCAGCTGGATCGGTCGCGCCGGCGACCATGTCAGGCCATAGTTAGAACTGACCAGCCGACCGTAATCGGATACGTCCGAGACACCGATCATGCCGTTGACCGACAGTTGCCCGAGAAACGCGAGCACGTCCTGATTGGCGGAGGCAATCGGCAGATCCGCGTTGACGCTTGCCCCCTTCGTCGTGCGCGTGAGATCCAGCGTCGATTGCTGCAGACCCGGCAGGCTGCCCGAACTGCTCGATCGTGCGTAATCGCCCGACAGCGTGATCTGCGCGTCGCCGGCCGGCAGCTTGACCAGCGGACCGTTCGCGACCGCCTTCGTCAGCAATGTGCCCGTCACGGTCCGGCTTCGATAGTCCTGACGCAGCGCGGACGCTTCGGGGCTCAGCATCGCCAGCGGATCGCCGCCCGCATCGACAGAGGCCTGCAGGTCGTCGATCGGGACGCCTTGTTGCGACCGAGCCAGCGCCCGCACCCGGTCGTAGCTGGTCGTTACGTTCCACCCCCAGCGTCGGATACTGCCCTGCACCAGGCCAGAACCGTGCAGGGTCAGGCTCGTGTTCCGCTGCCGGAGGACCGCGTCCGGCAGATAGCGGTAGAGCAGGACATCGCTGGCAAAGGGCAGTACGCCGCTCCCTCCCGGTACGCTCAGCAGCGCGGGCGCCAGACCGTTCAGGCCAGTGCTCCGCTGCGCTTCCATCGACAGGTTGAGCGATCCGCTCATCGACTTGCCGATCGGCGCCGCGACGGTGCCGTCGACAGAAATCCTGTCGTTCCGCTGCTGGAGCGAGCGATAGCGCCCGACATCGGTAACCGCGGGCACCCCTGCGCCGGCGACGTATCCCGCCAAAGTCCGCCGACTTGCCGCGTCGTTCGGCACCGCGGCGATCGTAACCGGATTACCGACCAGAGCGTCGAGCGCTGGATCGATACTTCCCCCGCCTATCCCCGTGATGTTGCCGCCAAGCGCATACAGCGTGTCCGGATCGGGCACGATCGCCCGTTCGCTTTGCAGGATCGGGTTGAGCCGCAGATGCGACATCGTCAGCGTTGCGCGGCGCGGCCCGTCGATGCGGGCGGCGGTTACCTCGACATAGTTCGTCTCGCCGCCGCCTTCCGTCGTGGTGCCGGTGGCCTGCTGGTACGTGACCGCACGAAAATTCTTTTTGGTAATGAAGTTCATTACGCGAACGGTGGCAGGAAAGCCGAACCGTGCAGCCTCGGACTCGGGCAAGACCTCGATCTTCTCCATCGCCTCCTGCGGCAGGCTATAGAGCTCGTTCATGCTCGACATCCGTCGGCCATTGAGCAGATAGACCGGATCCCCGCCGCTGGCCGACGTCGTGAGCGTTTTCAAGCGTTCGAGCAACGTCTTCAGATCGGTCGCGCCCAGCGCCTGGATCGCCGCCTGGTCCAGGGTCGCAGTCGGATCTACAGCACCAACCGCGCTACCGGCGGTCCGTTGACCCGTGATGACGATGTCGTCCTTGGCGGACGATGGTGCCTCCGGAGGTATCTCCTGAGCCGATCCAGCTCCCGGAAATGCCACGCTCCCCGCAAGGCAGGCCAGCATTGTTCCAAAAGGGTAAACCTCCAACCGATACGTCACGAGACGCAGATCACGATGGCAGGGGTGTCGATCATCGTCACGGTCTCGCAAGTGGGTCGATTAGGAGTGGAGCGAGCTATCGTGTCCGGAATACGGCGCTTTTTGGCATCAGGAGTGGCATAAGCAAAGTTTGGTTCGTTCTCGATACAGTTGCGGACGAAATCTCGATCTGCCGGCTGTCCTCTAGTGTTCGTTGACCTAGCCACCTTCGCGAGGTGGCATTCTTTGCAAACAAATGCAGAATTCTGCTAAGGCGCGATCGTCGGGCGGGCACGGGTGGGCCGGCTTCCGATATCACAACTCGGTAATCGCCCCCGAGATGTCGTTGCGAGACCAGACGTCATGGAACAGGCGGCGCTCACCCCCCTTCCGCTTTCTATTGACCCGAAGTTTACCGAGATGAGCCTATGTTCTACCTCCTTGAAGCGGTTTTGGAGCAGAGGCGGTCGAGACAAACTGAAGCCGACTAGACGGACGCTGAAAGTGGATCCATCCTAGGCATCGTGTTTATAAGGAACAGCGGAATGAGAGTGGCGATAGGGCTGGCGACAATCGTTGCCACGCCGCTTTGGGCGCAAACGCCCCCGCCCAGTGGCTCAGTAGATACTGCCATGGCTGCGTACGATAATGGTCGTTATCTAGAAGCAACGGACAAACTTGCCGCTTTGGCGTTCGATACGCATGGCAAGAGCACTGACGATTTCGCGTTCCAAATGTGGAAACAGGTTAGCTCGACGGTCACCAACGAGCTCGATCTCGCAACGCTCGACACGTCTCGGTCGCCTGCACCCGCCAACACTGACTGGGACAAAGCAATCGCCCGCTCAGCAGGACGTGATGCAATTGCGGAAATCGTGCGTCGCGCACGAAGCACGGGAATCGTGATTCTAAACGAAGCGCACAGCAGCCCGCGCGATCGCGCCTTTGCGTGGCGAGTCGCGCAGGCGTTACGCCCCTTGGGCTATTCCGTGCTTGCGGCAGAGACGTTCGACAACGAACCACCTTATGGCGGCAAACCAACCGTTGTGGAACAACTCGCCCAGGATCGCTTTGCCAGGATTGGTACCGGCTTCTACACCCGTGATCCGGTCTACGCCGCGTTCCTGCGTAACGCGATCGCGATAGGCTATCAGCCCGTTTCCTATGAACAGAATAGCCTGCAACGGCCCGACGGGGATGTTCCACGTCGCCGAAGTATCGAGGCGAGGGAACAGTCCGAAGCGGATAATCTCATGAAGATCCACCGGCGGCTGCCTAAAGCCAAGCTCCTGATATATGTCGGTCACAGCCACGTTGCCGAAGCGGCGATCGATGAAGAAGGCGGCGGTAAGATTGAATGGATGGCTGCACGGTTAAAGCGCATGACCGGCATCGATCCGCTGACAATCGATCAGACCACGGTGACAGACGTTCCGGCCTCTACTCGCCAGTCTTATTACATGGCAGCTGCTCGAATAGCAGATAGCGATGGTATCCTGTTTCAGGGCGATCGGCCGCTTGTGCTCGGTCAATATGCCGGGGCGGTTGATCTGCAAGTCGTTCACCCTCAACGCACTTACCGCTATGGCCGCCCAGCCTGGCTTGCCGAGCTCGGTGGCCAACCGTTACCCATCCCCAAGTCGCTCATTCCAACCGGAGGACATCGGCTCATCCAGGTGTTTGCTGCAGCCGCGCCTGCTGATGCGGTTCCACTAGATCAGCTTGTCGTCCGAGCCGGATCTCCCCCCGCTATGCTAATTGCTCCCCGGGAGCCGGTCCGCTTCGTCACCCAGCCATAACAGCAGCGGATCGGCTCACGTTTCTGCACGGGCTCGCGGACTATCATTCTGATACGGTCGGCAGGAACCTTGAACCGTCATTCATGACGCCTTGCCCGCTTCAGCTTCGGACATTCGTGCATTAGGGTCCAAGCAACCGCCCCACGCTACACGAGTTCGAGCCTTCGACATCCGAGGGTCAGGACCCATTGATGTGGGAGGCACGATCTGATTCAGGCTCCGTGAGGAGACTGAGGATGAGCGACCCGTACTGGCTGACGGAGGAGTAGATGCCACGCCTGCGGCCATTTTTCCCAAAGAGCCACGGCAAGCCGCGAGTTGACGACCGGCGGGTGTTGAGCGGCATCGTTTTCGTAAACCGCAATGGGCTGCGCTGGCTTCATGCATCCAGCGACTACGGCCCGCACAAGCCTGTCCTGGGCCTGCCGAAGGGACGCTCTACAATAGCTGGAAACGATGGGGTGAGATGGGTGTGTTCCTTCGCATGATGGAGGGCTTGGCTGCCGCTGATGCCGACCCAAGGACCGTCATGATCGACGCGACGTATCCGAACGCGAAACGCACGGCATCGAGCGGCGGGTTAAAAAGGAAATCTCGCGCGCCTGATTGGCCGCACCAACGGTGGCATGAACACGAAGCTCCATGCCGTGACCGACGCAAACGGCCGTCCGCTCAGCTTTTTCATGACCGCCGGACAGGTCAGCGCCCATATCGGTGCGGTCGCATTGCTGGACGATCTGCCCGAGGCGCAATGGCTGCTCGGCGACCGCGGATACGACGCCGATTGGTTCAGGGATGCCTTGCAGGCCAAGGGCACCCGCCATGCATCCCATGTCGGAGGTCTCGGCTCGAGCCCATCACATACGACAAACGCCGCTACAGGCGCCGTAGCCGTATCGAGATCATGTTCGGACGGCTGAAGGACTGGCGCCGCGTTGCGACCCGCTACGATAGGTGTCCGACGGTCTCCTTGTCCGCCATCGCCCTCGCTGCCACCGTCGTCTTCTGGCTTTGATCAACGGGTCCTGACCCGAAGCCATCGCGCAAGCCGCGTAGCATCGGGCGCGCCATACCAGGGGGCGCTCACCGAATGCATACGGCGAAACGTCCATTCGAGTGCCTATGTGGCCACGTTCTCGTTACCGCCGAGCAACGAAAAAACTGTAATTGTCTCGGCGCCGCGGATCACACGAGACCTTGTCATGGGCTAAACTCGATCTGGCGGCGAAGGTTCGTTGTTCGCATAGGGCACAGCTCATCTTTTTACATGGCAGTATGCTTAGACACTGCTCGCCCGAGCCTAACCGTTGCAGCCCTGGCAATTACAACAAGCGCATTGAGAATGCCAAATGTGCTTGCTGCCGTTCTGCCAAGCGCAACCGCCAGATACCATTACTTTCTTACGTTCAGCCGAAGCCGCATAAACGAGCTTTAGTTACACTGCCTCGACAATTGCCGTGAACACGTAGCCCTTTCCTCGAACCGACCTTATAAGTTTACAGCCCTTTTGCTCGTTGACAAACTTGTGCTTTAAACGAGAAATCGAAACATCGATCGATCGAGGAGAGTATTTTTCCTTGCCGCTGCTAATAGCAGCGTGCAACTCGTCACGAGTCTGTGGAACCCCGGAATATCGAATAAAATGGGTTAGCAACCTCACTTCGCTCGAGGTGATAAATACGTTTTGACCCGACGGCGCACTTAACTTTAGTGAAGCAGCATCAAAAGACCAATCATTAAACCTGATTTTGGATGAAAGCTTGACAGCAGGCCTACTTAATTCGCGCTCAACTGCGAAAGCCGATGAGGTCCGGCGGATGATCGCTCGTGCTTGCGCAACCACCTCCAACGATCTGGCGGTTTCAGCCAAATAGCTATCAGCACCAACCTCAAGCGCCAAAATCCGAGACAGGAAATCCTCAGATTTCCCGATGACAATAATTCCGGGCATTCTAGGTAGATTTGACAATAATCTAATTACAAAAACCGTATCAATATGCGCGTCATCATTGCTGATGATGAATACTCGGCAATCGACGCTGTTGGAGTCGTCGATTGCGTCGTCAATCACAATGATCTCGATGCCGTGGGCTGAGAAGGCGCGATGGAGCCCTTTGATCCTGTTCATCACAGAGCGGAATACAGCGACTCGCTCGATCTGAGTGGCAGGCCCGCCATCACTTTTTTCGACCTGGGTCATGCTGGCATTCCGTCGACAATCTCGATCCTGCTCGCCCGAAGAAGCCGTGAGCAAGAAGCGTCATCATGCAACCCTCAATTATGCGATCTAAATGAAAGGGCCTCGATTACTCGAGACCCTCTCAACACATCATGAGTAGACAAATCAGAATTTGAAGTTGGCGTTCGCAAAGAACGAGCGACCAACATAGTCGTACCCCGAATACAGAGGCGCGTTGCCAATCGTCGTAAAGCCAATAGCGCTAATGCGTGGAGGCGCCTTATTGAACATATTACGAACACCAACCGTGAACTGATACTTTCTTTCTACATTAAATTGAACGGACAGAGAGTGCAGAAAATAGTCATTCGCCTCTAGGTAATAGCTATCCTTGTATTCCTGAAGTAGATCCGGATCAACAGCGCCAGTAAGGTTGTCATACGCAAAGTACTTGTACGTCTTGCTGTGATCGCCGTCGATCCAGTCGAGACCGTATCGAACCGTAAATGCGCCCGATGTATAGGTTGCGTCAAAGTTGCCGGTCCAGTCGGGCGACGTCACAATGCCGTTCGAGTCCGTCAAGAACTCCTCAGGAAACAGGCGCGTCGATTGTTCCGTATATTTTGTAACGCTTGCGTTGAGGATAAAGCGCCCCCCGAACAGATCGTGCGCATATCGGCCGTTGAACTCATAGCCCTTTACGATATTCTCCGAAAGATTGACGAAGCTGCTGACGACCGAGAGCCCCTGGTTGGCATCGCGAGTAACAAAGCGGCAGAAGCCCGCAGTCGGATCGAAATTAGCGGCCGAATAGCACCTGTTTAGGATCGTGCTGGCGTCAAGGTCTGAAACACCGTTTTCGACCTTCACGTCGAAATAGTCGAGCGACAACGATATGGAACCAAGTGCTTCAGGCAACTTAGGGCTGATAACGGCGCCGAACGTCAGGTTCTTTGACGTTTCTGCACTGAGCCCCGCCTCGGCCCCACCGACACGGAACGTCGTAATGCCGCTACGCTGTTCGAAGTCTGCTGGCAGTCCGATTGCCGCACAATTACGCGCGACGATTTGTTGATTTGGCGATTGATCGCCCGCAACGGGAAGCGCGCTACACGGATCCAAATTCGAACCAAGGAAGCCAGTCGTTGCGCCGAGATACTGCTCTGCAAGGGCTGGTGCGCGATAAGACGTACCGTAGCTGCCGCGAAAACCGAAGCCACGGAACGGCTCCCATTCACCGGCGATTTTGTAAGTCGTATCTGATCCGTAAGAGGCGTAATCCGTATAGCGGGCCGAGCCGGTCAGATTAAGGCGGTAGAAGAATGGCGTGTCGGCCAGGAGAGGCACGAAGATTTCGCCAAATCCTTCTTTGACGTTATCCTTACCCACGGTCGGCGTAGCGGCCGTAAGACCAAAAAGATTGCCGCTGATTGAGTTGGCATCTGGCTGGTCGTTGATCTTCTGGCGGCGGTACTCTGCGCCCAACGATAGCTGAACGTCGCCACCGGGAAGTGCAAAGAGTGGACCGTCGATATTGAAGGCGAACGTTGTTTCGCGAAATTTCGTATTTCCGATGGTGTTCGCGACGATATAGTTGCGGAAAGCTGTCGGCAGATTACCGCCGATTACTGCCGCGCTGAGGGCCGGTGCCGCTACGCACGTGGGGTTCGCTGCTGCAGTAGCGCAACTAAACGTTCCGTTCGCGTTCGCAACAACATTAAGCGAGTTCGCCAGCCGATCGCTCAAGAACGACTCCGCCGTGTATCGGGCATCGTTCCACGATTTACCGACATATGCGTCGTAGCGCCATTTCGGGAAGAAGAAATCACCCCGAATACCACCCGATGCACGAACATAATCAACCGTTTGGTTCGATGACGTAAGGCCATAACCGATGAATGCACGCGCTGCGACATTCTTACCGCTGGAAGTTACGGTCGGGTTGGCGAAAAGACCATTCCGAATATCTGCTGGAAGCAGCGGACTGCCCTGAAGATAATCAAGAGAAAGTTGTCGATAAAGCGGCGATCCCGACTTTCGGCGGGTACCTAATAGCTCGCCATATATTTCGGCGTGACCCAGACCATCAAGCTTGTAGGTGCTGGACAGATAACCTGTGTATGTCTTCACACCGGTAATCAGAGGCTCGTTCTCTTGATTGGGATCGAATGTGTCACGGTCATATGTTCCCACCCCTAGATAACCGGGAAACGGACCGGACGTAACACCTGGCGCAGGAACAAAACGGTTAAACCGACCGACTACGCCACTCGTCCGACCGATTGCGTTACGCGTTGGTAGACCCAGCGTATTGATGGTCACACCACCGTTGTCCAACGTGAAGCACGCCCTAGGATCATCCGGCGAGAAATTGTCGCCTGAACCGAATGCCGAGCCTTCGCCATCGAGAAAGCCGCCGATCGGGCATTTGAAAAACGGTACGTCATTACGTGCCAATGCTTCACGTTTGCGATATTCGATCGAGCCGATGATGCTCAAGCGGTCGGCCTGTACACCAAACGTCGCAGCGGCACGGCGATCGATGCCCGCCCCAACCTGTGGAACGTTCGTTTGAAGGTCGAGCTGAAGGCCTTTCAGCTTCTTATCGGTAATAATGTTTACGACACCGGCAATAGCGTCCGATCCATACACCGAAGAGGCGCCGGCCTTCAGAATTTCGATGCGGTCGATGATCGCCGTCGGCAGAACGTTAAGATCGGCAGCCAACACGGAACCGCGTGATCCGCCGGGAGCAAGCCGACGGCCGTTTAGGAGGATAAGCGTACGCGCTGGTCCGAGCCCGCGCAGCCCCAACGTATTCGCGCCGGTGCCGCCGTCGGTAACAAAGCCGCCATAGGCATTGTTAATCTGGGACGTCCCTTGCGTAACGGCATTACTCTGCAGTGCGTCGGCAGCACTATTGAAGCCAGCCTGAGTTATCTCTTCTTTACCGATGACGGTGATCGGCTCTGCAACCGAATATTCGTCACGGCGAATGCGCGAACCGGTGACCGTGATTTCGCCGCTTGTGCTGCTACCAGCCTCATCGGCAGACGGAGCAAGGGGATTTTTCGCGTCATCGGGGACTTGAGTGGGGTCTGGCCGTGGACTCGTTTGATCAGACTGCGAGATCTGAGCCCCCGCGATCGTGGGAATAGTGACGAGAATACCGACCAGCGCCGTCGCGCCCAACAAACTCTTCATATCCATATCTAACCCCCTTGAAGCACCCGATAATTCCGGTCTGCTTACTGACCTACTTTCAGCCCCAACCGAGGAACGGCGCAAGGGTCAGATGACATCAAGATGACAGATTATGGAATTTTATGACAACGATGTTGCTAATGTGCAACGAAGGAACCGGAGCGGGAATAAAATCGTCGGTTTGTTGCAAATCAGGACTACAGGGGGGGCAACAGGGTTTGATCGCAGACGGTCGTTCGCGATGACCTGCCGTGGATAACCCCTTGCTCCGCGTCAGTCGTTCTCCGCTGCGACGCCCCGCTCATCATCTGCGCCGAAGCTCTGCATGCCGTGATGCGAAGACTCTACGAACACGCGTGCGGTTTCAGGCTTCTAGGCCAAATCTTACCGCGCTCGTGCCGATCAGGGGCGCGAAGGTCCTGTCGTTGCGCCTGCTCGTAGTGGGTGGAGATGCCCATTGGCGGGACGCGGCGGATCGACTCCGTCCGTAGACATTGTAGTTACCGTCGATGCGCGTAATTATCGTTTGAACGCTGGGTCGATCTCCGCTCGGTCGTACCGTGACTCACATGCCTCACTCTGATTTAAGAGAAAGACCCTGTTGGGTAATTTAGGGGTAAGCGGTGTACTTAGAACACGGCGATCCAACGCATGATTTCGCCGACGCTGTTTGCGTAATGGCCATGTGCTAGGCCGATAAGGATTGCCGCTAAACAACCGATGTTGGGCGAACAGTCCCCTGCCCTATGCCTGCCGGCCGGACCCAGATGCTGACGCTCAAGAGGCTTTCGCCCTCGCCAACATCGGACACTCATTCATCTTCATGCTGGCGCGCTAAACGACCAGATACGAAATAGCATCCACACGTCGCCTCGTTAAGATCCAGCAGGTTCGGCATGCGAGTACCCTTTGGTCTGCACCGCCGGCTAGGCTGACGCGCCCAGCACAAGACCGGTCGATACCCGGGTTCGTACGTTGCTCTTGGCTTGGTACAACGCGCGATCGGCGGAGGCGATAAGGGCGTGGGGCATGTTTGCGGACCCACCTTCCCGCCAAAGGACCGTTGCTGCTCCGATGCTGATTGTCAGTGTCCCATCCGCCGTAGGGCGGTTGCCTGTGTGGAAGCTGCAGACAATGCACCGCGTCGCACGCCAGCCCTGCCATCTCCACCGCCTCCGCGGCGCACGAGCGGTGTAGGATAACGGCCAGTTCCTCGCCGCCATACCTCCCTACGACGTCGCCCGCTGCAAGAGGCAGTCCTTGAAGCGCTGTCGATATCGCACGGAACCAGGCGTCCCCGGTCTGATGCCCGTAGGCGTCGTTGAACTCCTTGGAAAAGTCCACGCCGATTAGCAGCAGCGACATCTGGGTTCGTGATAACCGTACCTCCAACCATGCGCCCGCAAGTGCAATGTCGAAGGCACGCCGATTGGCAAGGCCGGTCAAACCGTCCTTCATGGCCATAGAGGTCAAAACATCCTGCAATGCCTTGCGTTCAGTGACATCCCGTATCACAACAGCCCGCTCACCGAGATCCGATGAAACAGGTTCGCCGATGGACCGGGATGTGATCTCGGCCCACGCGATCGTCCCGTCTCGATGCTTCACGCGCATGGTGACGATCGCGCTTCTGATTAAGTCCGGCGCGAAGTTGCGCAGTCGCAGCTCCAATCATCAGCACGTCGTCGACCACGACACATCGGCGACGGCGCGACCAATCACCAACCCCATTGGCCATCCAAGGATTCTCATTACGGACGACGAGATGTAGCGAAACCTCATGTCCGGCCCAACCGAAGCGGACCCGTCGCCGCAATGCTCTTTCAGCGACCGCAGATTGCGAAGCTCATGATCTGCGTCGTAGGTCATGTCGACTTCCCATCGGAAGGCGTGAAGTCCCCTAGGAGGACCAATTTGTGTGTGCGCACCGGGTCTTCGCACGGAGCCTGAATCCGCTTGTACCTGGCACACCAACAAGTCCTGAGCCCTAGTGCATAGCACCTATTGGAAGAAAATTACCGCCGGTATTAACCAATTGATCTTCAATTTAGGCGAGGGTTCGGAAACAAGGAGTTCTCGATGCGACCCGATGCCAAGGCACTATTAGCAAGATTGGGACAGCGTGATTTCCAGTATCGCCAGTTCGCCGACCCAATTGCCGACGTCGAGCCGTGGCCGTTATTTGCGGCATTGCTAGAGGATGAGCGCGTCGTTGGCCGCGCGGAACGTGCGACAGAGGAAAGGGCACCCGCCAAGAACTTCTTGAGCGATTACGATGACTTGTCGGTACGCGGCGAGCCCGGTCAGCGCCAGGGTGGTAGCCTGCGAGCGTTCCTGTCCGGGCTTTCCGACGACAATGCGGAGCGCCGCTGATGCCGTTGATCTTGTGCCACTCGCCCGTCGGCGGCGTCGGAACCACGTTCCTGACCGCGCGTCTCGCCCTTGGTCTCGCCGCTCGAGGCCACGACGTCTCCGCGATCGATTTCACGCACGCCGACGCATTGAAGCTGTTCTTCGGGATGCTGCCCGCGCAAGAAATCCCTGCGATGACGGATGCCACTACCGAAGGCATCGTCGTCGACGGGGTCGAATTGCTGTCGGGCTATGCCGCCGTCCAGAGCGGCGCGTTCGGACGCCTGATCGCGCGGTCGGCCGCGTCGCCGTTTGATAGCGAGCGGATCGTGATCGCCGATGTCGCCTCTGCGGACCTTGCACTGAAAACCAGCCTGTTGCCGCACGCCGCGCTGCACCTGTGCACGCTCGTGCCGCAACCGACATCGCTCGCGGCGTTGGCGAAGGTCCAGCCGGGCACGTCGACGATCGACCTCGAACAGACCGTGTTCGTGCTCAACCAGGTCGACGACACGCGCAAATTGTCGCGCCATTCGCAGATCTTCCTGCGCGCCCTGTTCGGCGATAATTTGATCGCGACGGTCCGCCGCGACGAGGCGGTGAACGAGGCGCTGGCGTCGTTCCAGCTGATCGCGCGCTACGCCAAGCAGAGCGTGGTGCTCCCCGATCTCGCCGCAATGACCATCGCGATCGAGGCGCGATGCGGCCTCGTCGCCGCCACGGAGCCGGCGGAATGACCCCCGGATCGGTCCGCAAGGCGTTTCGCGCCGATACGCTCGGCATCGTCGTCGCGGCGCTGTTGACGCTGGTCGTCGTGACGGTGCCGCTCGACCTGAAGTCGCAGTGGAGCTTCGCGGGCGTATCGATCCTTGGCGCGATCGTGCTCGGCCGGTCGAAGTCGCGTCGCGGGACGCTGGTGCTCGCCTTGCTGTCGCTTGTCGTATCGACGCGCTATCTGTTCTGGCGGACCACCGCGACGCTCGAATTCGAAAGCGCGCTGGGCACGGTGCTCGGCATGGGTCTGTACCTCGCCGAACTCTATGCGTGGATCATCCTCGCGCTCGGCGTGCTTCAGACCGCGTGGCCGCTCGATCGCCAGTCGGTTGAACCGGAGGGCGAGCCGCACGAATGGCCGACCGTCGACGTCTACATCCCGACCTATAACGAAAGCCTGGAGATCGTGCGGACGACCGTGCTCGCTGCGCTCGACATGGATTACCCGCGCGATCGCTATCACGTCTACCTGCTAGACGACGGTCGCCGCCCTGAATTCCGCGCGTTCGCGCGGTCTGTCGGCTGCGGCTACATCACGCGCGCAGACAACAACCACGCGAAGGCGGGCAACCTCAACGCAGCGATGTCGAACACCGAAGGCTCGCTGATCGCGATCTTCGACTGCGATCACGTCCCGACGCGCGCCTTCCTGCAGATGACGGTCGGCTGGTTCCAGCGCGACAAGAAACTGGCGCTCGTCCAGACGCCGCATCACTTCTATTCGCCCGATCCGGTCCAGCGCAATTTGGGCTCGGTTCGTGATCTGCCGGGCGAGGGCGACCTGTTCTACGGCGCGGTTCAGCGCGGCAACGATCTGTGGGATGCCGCTTTCTTTTGCGGGTCGTGCGCGATCATCCGCCGCGAGGCGCTTGCCGACACCAACGGGTTCGCGTTCGAGACCGTCACGGAGGATGCGCATACCGCGCTCCGCCTGCAACGGATGGGCTGGTCGACCGCGTATCTCGGCATCCGCCTGTCCGCCGGACTCGCGACCGAGCGACTGGTGCTGCACATCGGCCAGCGCATCCGCTGGGCTCGCGGGATGACGCAGATCCTGCGCATCGACAATCCGCTGTTCGGTCGCGGTCTCAGCCTTCAGCAGCGGTTTTGTTACCTTAACGCAATGCTGCATTTCCAGTTTCCGCTGCCGCGCATCGCCTTCCTGACCAGCCCACTGGCGTATCTAATCCTTGGCGAGAACATCATCCATGCGTCTGCGGGCATGATCTTCGCCTACGCCGCTGCGCATCTGTATTGCGCGCAGGTGTCGGGTGGGCGGTTGCAGGGTGGCGATCGCCGGCCGTTCTGGGGCGAAGTGTACGAGACGATCCTCGCGTTCCACCTCGTCAGGCCGACCGTCGTCACGCTGTTCCGTCCGCACGGCGGCAAGTTCAACGTCACCGACAAGGGCTCGCTGCTCGACAAGACGCATTTCGATACCGCGACAGCACGCCCGCACCTGATCTGTATCGCGCTGGTATTGTTCGGGATCGCCTTCGGGTGCGTCAAATACTTCTTCTTCGCGCATCTGTTCAACATCCAGGGCGATACGCTGGTGTTGAACACAGTGTGGGCGGTCTTCAGCCTCGTCATCCTGCTCGCTGCGGTGTCGGTCGCACGCGAGACGCGGCAGGTCCGTGAATATATCCGCATCCCCGTCCAGTTGCCGGCGACGCTCTATTTCGCCGATGGCCACGTCGTCGATGCGGAGACGATCGACCTTTCGATGGGCGGGCTCGCGATCACCGCGCCCCCCGGCGTGATACTCGCCGACCGCGAGGTTACCCACGTCGCGCTGCCGATGGGCGACGAAGTCCTCACGCTCCCCGTCCAGACGCAACGCGTCGACAAGAACATGGCCACCATGCGGTTTCTGGAACTCGACATGCTTCAATTACGTCAACTCGTCCGTGCCGTCATGGGCCGCAACGATGCCTGGGAACCCGAGGCACCGCGCCGTCCCGTGTCGACCCTGCGCTCGCTCCGCGACATCCTAGTGGTCGATCTCGTCACGCTGAAGCGCCTGCTCGGCTTCAATCGCGCGGAACGCCGGCGCGAGCGTACCCGGCTGAAGGCCGCGACCGCCGCGCTGGCCGCCGCCGCGTTGGTGATGAGCGTCGGCCTACCGCAGCCGGTCGCCGCGCAGGCGCCCACCGTACCGGTGTCCGCATCCGAAGCACCGGGCGGCATCCGCCAGGAGCGCCTCACACTGCGCGACCTGCGGATCCGCAGCGCGATCCGCCTTGCCGGTACCCGCGGCGAGATCGCAATCCCGTTCGGCCTTCGCAGTAACGAGGTCGTCACCGCCGCCAATCTGACGCTCGCGCTCGCCTGGTCGCCCGCCTTGCTGGCCGATCTCAGCCAGTTCGTCGTGATACTGAACGGTGAAGTCGTCCGCACCGTCCGGTTGACGCCCGACGGTGCCGGCGGCCAGCAGCTTACGATGGCGGTCAATCCCGCGCTGTTCCTGCCGGGCGACAACCAGCTCAACCTGCGCTTGATCGGTCACTATACCCGTGATTGCGAGGACCCGTTCCACAGCTCGCTCTGGGCGAACGTCAGCAATACGCGCTCTGCGCTCGACCTGACGATCCAGCGCCTGCCGCTCGGGCCGGACCTTGCACGGCTGCCGTCGCCATTCTTCGATCGCGCCGACAATTTGCCGCTCAACCTGCCGTTCGTGTTCGGCGCGGCGCCGTCGAATGGCGAACTCGAGGCCGCGGCCAGTGTCGCATCCTGGTTCGGACGGCTGGCCAGCTATCGCGGGTTCGCGTTCAAGCCGAGCTATGGCCGCATCCCGCGCGGCAATGCGATCGTGTTCCTGCGTCCCGGCATGCGCGTCGGCAGCTACGTTCCGACCATCGCCGGGCCATCGGCACAGGTAATCCGCAACCCGTTAGACGGTTTCGGCCAGCTACTGCTGGTAATGGGCCGCGACGAGCGCGAACTGAAGCTCGCCGCTGCGGCGCTCGCCACGGGCCGCGGTACAATCGGTGGCGCCGCCGCGTCGTTCGACGGTGTCCGCATCCCGACCTATGCGCGCTACGCCGCACCCCGCTGGCTCCGCTCCGACCGTGCCGTCAAACTGGGCGAGATCATGGACCCGCGCGCCCTGCAGGGCGTCGGCCTGCCACCGGGGCCGCTCACCGCGGCATTCCGTACCGCACCAGACCTGTTCTTCTGGCCACGCGGCGGCGCGTCGCTCGACCTGCGCTATCGCTATCCGTCGGCGTCGTGGCTCGATCGGCGCGCGTCGCGGCTCGATATCTCGATCAACAACCAGTATCTGCGGACGCTGCCGCTCGCCGGCGCGGCGTGGTGGAACGCGCTGATCGGCGGCCAGGACGGCGCATCGTCGAGCCAGGCTCGCGCCAAGGTCGAACTGCCGAACTACAATCTGTTCGGCCAGAACGAGCTGATCTTCGATTACAATCTGATCCTGGGCACCAAGAAGAAGTGTGAGGGCACGCTGCCCGAGAACGTCCATGTCGCGATCGACCCGGACAGCGCGATCGACCTGACGCACGCCTATCATGCGCAGCGGATGCCGAGCCTCGCGACCTTCGCGAACGCAGGCTATCCCTTCACGATCAGTCCCGACCTTACCGAGACCGTCGTCGTCGTCCCCGCCTCGCCCGACCTGGGTATCGTCGAGGCGTTCCTGGCAATGATGGGCCGCTTCGGCGACTCGACCGGTGCCGCGACGACGGGCGTTACCGTCACGCAGGCCTCGGACGGCGACCGGCTCGAAGGACATGACGTGCTGGTCATCGGTATCCCACGGACGGCCGGCGCGACCGCGCTGTTCGCCGGTGCGCCGGTGCGGATCGAGAACGGCAACCTGCGGGTCGTCGAACGCAATCCGATCGAACGCGTCTTCGGCCTGATCTCGCCTTATGGCGAGAGCGACGTCGGCGAGACCAACGCGTTCCTGACCACGTCCGAGCGTTTTAACGGGTTCGTCAGCTTCCGTTCGCCCTATGATGCGGCGCGAACGGTGGTGGCGGTGATGAGCACCAATACCGCCGACCTGCCCGAACTGGTCCAGGGTCTCGCCGAACAGCGGATCAACGCGCAGGTCCAGGGCGACCTGTCGGTGACCAACGGCGAGGGCATGCGCAGCTTTGCGGTCGGCCAGACCTATTGGTCGGGATCGCTGCCGGTGTGGATGCGGATCGGCTGGTGGTTCAGCGAGCGGCCGTTGCTGATGGCGCTCAGCGGGCTGCTGATCGCGCTGCTGCTAGCAGGGCCGCTGTACCTGCTGCTGGTGCGCCAGCAACGTCGCCGGCTCGGGTCGGAGGACGCGGCATGATGCGCTTCACCACGCTCGCGCTGCTGACCGCGGGCATCGCGTCGCCGCTCCTCGTCCAACCTGCGGTGGCACAGGTCGCCGGTGTCGACGCGCTCGTCCAGCAAGGGCGGTATTGGCAATCACGGGGCCGCGCCGACCTCGCGCGGACCGCCTATCGCCGCGTACTCGCGATCGATCCCTCGAACGCGGAAGCCCGTCGCGCCTTATCGACGTCGAGTGCTCCAGCCCCGGCACCTGCCGCCCGACCGAGCAGGGCGCCAGCGCAGGCTCCGGCGGGCATGACCGGGCCTGCACCGACGCCCACAACCGCGGCGCGTGCGGTTTCGGTACCAGCCCCGGCACGTCGTTCCGTATCGACGCCATCCGACCGCGGCGGCGATTCCCGCTCGGCAGGCTTCCGTTCGCTAGAACAGGGCGATCTCGTACAGGCGCAACGCCAGTTCGAGGCGGCGCTGGCCAACAACCGCAACGATGTGGACGCGGCAGGTGGCCTCGGCGTCGTCCGGCTACGGCAGTCGCGCTTCGCTGAGGCCGCCGAACTCCTCTCGCGCGCTTCGGCACGCGGCAACCGGGCGCGCTGGTCGGAAGCCTTGGCGTCCGCGCAATTCTACGCCGGGCTCGACGACGCCCGCGCGCGGCTCGCGGCCGGCGATGTCGCTGGCGCACAGACCCAGGCCGAAGCGCTCGCACGTACCGGCGTCAAGGATCGCGGGCCCGCATTGGCGTTGCTCGCCGACATCTACGAACGCCAGGGTCGCTATGCCGACTCGGCCGATCTTGCACGGCAAGCAGGATCCGCCGGCGGCAGTGCAGCCCAGCTCGAAAGCCGCGTGATGCGCAACGATGCGTTGCAGGCCGCCACGCACGGCGACCCGGCGAAGGCAGATGCCCTGTTCCAACGCGGGCTGATGCTCGACCCGGCGGACCCGTGGATCCGCTACGAGTATGCGCGGTACATGATCGGGCAGGGCCGTACGCCCGAGGCCGAGGCGCTGATCCAGTCAATCCAGACGATCGGTACCGCCGACGCACTGTACGCCGCGGCGATGCTCCACAACGAGCGCGGCCGACAGGCGCAGGCGACATCGTTGCTGTCGCGACTGACCGAAGCGCAGAAGACGCCCGCAATTCGCCGGTTCGAGGCACAGATCGCCGTCGATGCCGCCGTCGCGCGTGCCAAGGCGATCGCAGCGCTGGGCCGTGGCGGCGAGGCGATCGCAACCTTGCGCCAGATCGGCATGACTCCGACGCTCAGCGCAGCGTCGCTCGCGTCGATCGCTGGCGGTCTGAACGATCTGGGCGATCAGGCCGGCGCCGTCCCGCTTGCCGAGCGCGCGCTGGCCGCAAGTCCGGCGACGGCGGACTATGAGCCGATCGTCCGCGTATTGGCTCGTACGGGGCAGGATGCCACGGTCGCCAGCGCCATCGACCGCGCGCGGACCGCATCGGCGGGGTCCGCGTCCGCCGCGCCGGCGATTGCCCGGCTCGAGGGGATTGCCGCGTCGTCGCAGGCGGACCGGATGAGGCTCGCAGGCCAGAACGCGCAGGCATTCGACCTCCTGCAACAGGCATGGACCGCGTCGCCAGGCAATGCCGACGTGCTGGGGGCGCTCAGTCGGCTGTACCAGTCGGGCAACATGCCGTCGCAGGCCGCTCAGACCTACCAGATGGTGCTCGCCGCAAATCCACGGGACAAGGGCGCGCTGATCGGCTTGATCGGCAGCGCAGGCGCAGGCGGCAACCACGACGTCGCCACCGCGACCGTGGACCGCGCGCTGGCTGCCTATCCAGACGATTACGAGATCTACGCCGCTGCCGGTCAGATGGAGCAGGCCCGTGGCGACCGAGGGGCAGCGAAACGCTATCTGCGCCGCGCCGAAACAGCCTATGCAGCGCGCTCCGGCACCGGTGCCACGCTAAGCGGTGCCAACCCGTTCGCCGCGAGCATGGGCTCGGGCAATCCCTTCCGCCAAGCCGAACAGGCGCCAGTCGTTGCCGCAAACCCGTTTGCATTGAGCGCCGGGCCGATCCCGACTTCCAAGCCCGGCCGCTCTTCGACGCCGATGGCCTTCACCGTGGCGCCCGGATACGGCGCAGGCACACCCGGTGTTCCGGCACCAACGGGCTTTTCGTCGGGCAGCTACACATCCTCGAACGGCGCCGTACCCCAGGCCGGCGTTGCAAGTGGCGATGCAACGCTCATCCGTCTACGCGACGATATCGCTCGCCTAAGCGACGACACCGGCCCCCGTGCGGAAATGAAGCTCGGCTTCCGCGAGCGTTCGGGCGAGACCGGCCTGAGCGAACTGCGCGAACTGTCGGGTACCGCAACGCTCTCCACCGGTGTCGCCGGTGGTCGCGTCTCCGTCTCCGCCACGCCGGTCGTGATCGACTCCGGCCGCCCGACCGGCTCCGCGCTCGCTCGGTTCGGCCGCAACGCTACGCCTGAGGCGCAAGGGATCGTTAACGCATTGCCGTCCGCACTCGTTCAGGCGGATACGCAGCATGCGTCCGGCGTCGCGGTCGCGGCATCATACGACAGCCCCGGCGTCCGGATCGAGGTCGGATCGACGCCGATCGGGTTCGATAATACCGAAGTCACGTGGGGCTTCACCGCCAAGCCCAAGATCTCGCGTACGGTTTCGGCGCAAGGCTGGGTCAAACGCGAGCCGGTCACGGACAGCGTCGCGTCCTATGCCGGCACGCGCGATCCTGTCACGGGTGAACGCTGGGGCCAGGTCATGCGGACCGGCGGTGGCGCGTCGCTGTCGTGGGACGACGAGGGAACGGGCGTCTACGCCGATGTCTCCGGCTATCGCTATACCGGCGAGAACGTCCGACAGAACCGCGGGTACCAGGCGAATGCCGGTGGCTATCTGCCTCTCTACCGTGACGGGCATTCGACGCTGACCGGCGGTCTCAACCTCAACTGGCAGGCGTTCGACAACAACCAGAACTACTTCACCTACGGGCACGGCGGGTATTTCAGCCCGCAGAGCTTCCTCAGCATGAGCCTGCCGATCCGCTACGCGTATACTTCGACACGGTGGGAGGGGCGCCTGGGCGTCGCGCCGGGCTATCAGAGCTTCGAACAGGATCGTGCGCCGATCTATCCGACCGATCCGAATGCGCAGGCCGAACTCGATGCGTTGAAGGCGCGGAACACGGACGTCCGCTCCTACTACGACAGCCTGAGTAACACCGGTTTCGCCTTTTCGGCGGACGGATCGTTGTTCTATCGCCTGAACCCAAACACCCGGATCGGTGCTTCGGCCAGCGCCAACACGTTCGGGACCTATGACGACTACCGATCGACTTTCGAATTGCGCCAGTCCCTGGGGGGAGCCAAATGAACGCGATGAGTGAATGGTCCACCGACAACGCGACCGAAACCACTGCCGCCTCCTTGTTGCTGGGAAGCATCATCGCCGAAGTCGGTGGCGGCGCCACCACGGCGCAGCGACGCGCGTTCTTTCGCGCGGTCGGCGCACGGATCGCAGGCGCGCATCCGGTCGGCGACGCGCAGGATATCGCTGCGCTCGCCGCTTCGATCAACCGGTTGTGGCGCGAGCATGACTGCGGCGAAGTGCGGTTCGAACTGGCCGAGGACGGCCTGTTGATCACGCATACCGGCTTTGCCCGTCGGCTGGCGCCGATCCTCGGCGGTGCAACCGAACAGACCCTGCGACCGTTGCTGGAAGGGGCGTACGACGCCTGGTTGCATACGCTGGGCAGCGGGGCCAACCTAACGACACGCACCCTGTGGTGGAGCGATACGGAGGCACGACTGAAGCATGGACGTTGATCGTCGACACGTCATGGCGGGAATGGCCGGTCTGGCTATTGCCGGATGCAGCAAGGCGCGTTCACCAGACGATAGGGCAGTCGCTACCGAGAAGAGCGCGGCAATCGAGCCCCGGGCCCTGCCCGCGACTGGTGCTGCAAACGGCGTGAACTGGGCAAGCTTCAAACAGCGGTTCATGGCCGACGACGGCCGGATCGTCGATAACGGCAATGGCGGCGTCAGCCACAGCGAAGGCCAGAGCTATGGTCTGCTGCTTTCGGAGGCGGCGGGCGATCGCGCCGCGTTCGACAAGATTCTTGCCTGGACCGAAGCTAAACTCGCCCGGCCGGACGTCGCGCTCTACGTTTGGCGCTACGATCCGCGCGCGGCCAATCCCGTCGCTGATCGCAACAACGCGACCGATGGCGACCTGCTCATCGCCTACGCTCTCGCAAAGGCGGCGAACCGGTGGCGCGAGCCCCGTTATGCGGCGCGGTCGCGAGCGATCGTCGATGCTATCGCCAGCCGTCTCGTTAAGATGGTGGGCGGGCGGATGCTGCTGTTGCCCGGGTTGGACGGGTTCTCAACTGCGGCACGCACGACGATCAACCCCTGCTATTACGTCTGGCCGGCGCTCGACCTGTTCGCGAAGACCAGCAATGCGGCTGTCTGGCGGCGGATCATCACCGACGGCGAGGCGTTGCTAAACGCCGCCCGCTTCGGCGCGCATCGCCTGCCGACCGACTGGATCGACGTATCGAATACCGGCGCGGTTGCACCCACCGCGGACAAGCCGCCACGGTTCGGCTTCGACGCGATCCGCGTTCCGCTGTTCGCCAGCGTGTCGGGCCGGAGCGCGCTGGTCGAGCCAATCTGCTCCTGGTGGCGATCGATGCCCGCGGAACAAATCCCTGCCTGGACCGACGTTGTGTCGGGGCAGTTTGCCGAATACCCGCTGTCCGACGGCGGACGCGCAGTGGTAAGTCGCACGCTCGGTATGCGCGCACCCAATACGCTTTCGACCGACTATTATGCGGCCGCGCTGCAATGCCTCACCGCGGCCTTTCCCTGAGCCTCCAGCGGTTAATTTACGGCAGCGAGCGAGACGAGCCGAGATATCCGTAAAACTAAAGGGTACCTCCACAGAACGATGACTGGCGCAACTTTGCCGCTTGTTCACCGGGATCGGCGCCAACCAAATAGAAACGAGTAATTTACCTTCATCAGTGTACTGAGCAGCGATAGCTCGACACCGTGGAGATATGCGATGGGGCACTCATCGTTAGATCCAGTTTCTCATGAACTCCGCCCCTGCAACGAGGTTCGAGTGCAGGGCGCAAAGCGCGCCCTCAAACCTCAGCAAGTTGGGCCCTTCGATTTTGGCTGGGCCAGCACCGGCATCTCCGGGCCCGAGCGCTTTTCGACTTTGCGATCGATAGCAAGCTGCGCGGCTGCGACGTCGTTAAGGAGCGCATCGGCGACATAGTCGCCGGCGGCCGGATCCGAAATGGCGCGGTTGGAGTGCAGAAAAAAATCAAGCGCCCTGTGCAGTTCGAGGTCCTCGAACCGGCCGGCAGGGCGTTTGAGAGCGAACATTGAGATGAAGCTGCCGTTCTTGAGAGATATGTCGAACGGAAGGGCCTTGTCAGACAGGGCTTCGACTTCTCGCCAGTGATTAGTCTCCAGCGGTTTTGTTGGCCCAATTCCGTCGCAGAGCAGGCCGTTCTTCACCATTCACGGAAGCTAAGAAGGTAAAATCATGGGGAGGAAGACGGCTAATCAGTTTGCGCCCGACGTCCCGGCGAGCGGTACGGATGGTGTCTGATCATGAACAAGATCGCCCATCGTTATGGCCGACGGGTATCGATGGCGAAGATGGTCGGCTGCAGGCCACAAACGCTTCATGAGTCATCAAGAACGCTGAGGTTCACAGCGCCGCGATCGCTTGCCGACATCAATCTCCTTGCCGTGAGACCCACACTTTTTGCCAATAGTACCCTGAGTAAAGAGTTGACAGCACCCGTAACAAGATAAAGTATACCATATATGATACGGGGAATCGCGGTCATTTTAAGGGGGAAGATCATGTTGCAGCGTGAAACGATAAGGTTGTTCGCGATGGGCTCGGCCATGGTGGCGCTTTCTATAGGACTTGCCGCTACGGAAGCGCTAGCTGCTCCGATACCAAGCCAAATACACGACCCCGAAGTGAAGCAGACGCGTGCTGAACGCAGCGCGAAGCGCAAGGCTGTGCGGGAGACGCGCCGCTCGGCGCGCGCTGGTAAGGTTGCCGCTCATACTCGTCGCATCGAAGGATCCCCAACTGTCGCCGGTGGCGACATCATCGTCACCGGTATCCGGCAGAGCGTCCAGAACTCGATCGATCGTAAACATCGTGCGCGACAGATCGTCGATGTCGTGACCGCGGAAGATGCGGGCAAGCTACCCGACAATAACGTCGTGGAGGCAATGGCGCGGGTAACAGGCGTCACCGTAACCCGCAGCCAGGGCCGCGCCAACGGCTACAACATTCGCGGTCTCGATGGTGTCCAAACGACCGTGAACGGTGTCGAATCTTCGACCGCACCGCTTCCGGGCGGCGCCGGCCGCACTCTGGCGCTCGAAAGCGTTCCCGCAGAACTGGTCAAGTCGATCGAAGTCTACAAGACCCGCACAGCTGATCAGATCGAAGGCGGCATCGGCGGATCGGTCAACATCGAACTGCGCCGCCCGCTCGACCTGCGCAAAGGCTGGACCGTAGCAGGTGGCGTGAAAGAACAATATGGCGAACTGGGCAAGCTGTGGAGCCCCTCAGGAAGCCTGCTTGTCGCCAAACGGTTCGATACCGGAATTGGCGAGATGGGGTTCCTGATCAACGGCGCCTACAGCAAGCCTAAATACCAGGAAGCCTATAACTACAGTGAGTCGCCCGATCTGGTCGGCTGCCCGACCTGTACGATCCGACAGAGTTTGCCAGCCGGCCAACGCGACACCGTGGTCACGCCCTATAGAGCGGCCTATGGTGAAAACAGCGGTGAACGCGAACAAAAGTCGCTTAGCGCAGCGGTGCAATGGCGACCCAGCAGCAAGCTGAGCTTCGTTCTAGAGGGGTCATATTTCGGCGAGGAGTCGAGCGATCAGTTCAATTCGCTCTTCCTGCGGACGCGCGAGGATTACTACACGCTTCGCAATGTCCGGGTTTCGCCCGGCGGCGCGCTACTGGGATATGATATCCTCAATCTACCTACTGCTACCGGATCGATCGCAAATTTCGGCAAGGTAAACGCGGGTTTCACCGGCGGCCGATCCGATGGAAAGGCCAATACGTACCGCACCAATTTCGAAACCCACTTCGAATCTCCCGGCATCAGGATCGACTTCACGACTCAGTATCAGTGGAGCAACAACCAATATTATTCCAACGGCCATGTTGGCACGTATCTCGGCCTGACCTCGGCACGAGTCGACTTCGACTCGCCGGCGGTGAAGGGCAACGGTCCGTTCTTCGCCTTCAATGTCTCGCCGACGGACCCCGCCCTTGCCCGGCTGGAATCGCTTAACGACAATATTGGCGCGGGAGAAAATACGCAGTTCTCGGCACAGACAGACCTTTGGAAAGAGTTGAGTTCCACTGGGTTGTTCCGATCGGCGAAGTTGGGCGCACGTTTGACGCGTAACACGTACGGCTATAACAGCAGCTATCGATTTGCCGGCTGGTTCGATCCCGTGCGGCAGCCACTGTTATCCGCTCTTCCGGGCGTCAGCGCGGTTACGATCACGCCGGAACTTCCGGGCGGCTCACCGCTGTCCTGGGTACAGCTGAACAGCGATCAGCTGTACAACAACTGGCCCGCGGTGACAAAGTTCATCACAGCCAACAATCCGGAATTTCTTGACGGCATCGGCAGGGATGCTGGCGTAGCATCGTTGTTCGGTACGGATCGTCCAAATGCCGACGATATCGTCTATTCCAGCCAGTCTAAGGAAAACACGTTCGCGGCGTACGCCACCGTGGATTATGCTTTCAAGGCGGCTTTCCCGATCGACGGCAACGTCGGTCTGCGATACGTCAACACCTACGGCTCGATAACGGGCCGGAACCTGCAGCTCGGCGCTCCGATCCTGAATCCGGCCGGCCAGCCCACGGGTGTTTTCGGACCAGATGTGGTGCAGGACACGGCGGTGAACCGCAATTACGTCGACCTGCTTCCCAGCGCGTTTGCGACGGTTCACTTCACGGACAAGGTGCAGCTTCGCGGCAGTTACAGCTACAACGTGCAGCGTCCTAGCCTGTTCGATCTACGCAACTGGCGGCAGATCGATTACCGTAATCCAGGGTCCCCCGTGTATGCGGGCAACCCTGCGCTGGTCCCGACGACGACCAACGACTATAATCTGGCACTTGAATGGTATTTCGGGAAAGGCGGCATCATCTCGCTGACCGGCTTCTCCAAAAGCCAGAAGGGCTTCATCTATAACACTCGCCAGCGCGAGTTCGTGCCAGAACTCGGAGATACCCGCGACGTCTACAAAACGCGCAATGCCGGCCCGGGCAAGACGCAGGGGCTGGAGTTCCAGGCGACCGGTTTCTTCACCTTCCTCCCAGGCTTCCTGCGCAACTTCGGCGCAACCGCCAATGCCACCTGGATCCCCACGGCCGATCTTTCGCTTCCGGTGGAGGCCGCGATTCAGCCCGTTGACGGCCCGACCGCGTACGATCTGGTCAAGCGACGTGCGCCCTTCGCATCACGCTGGTCCTACAATCTGATCGGTTATTACGAAACGGCGATGTTCAGCGCGCGACTGGCGTATAACTGGCGGTCGGAATACCAGACCGCCGTCGATGCTGTAAACCAGTCCTACATCATTTCGTCGAGGGCGACGGGACGGCTGGACAGCGCGGTCAACCTCACGCCGATCAAGTATCTGACCTTCACAATCGAGGCGCAGAACATGCTCAACGCGGTCGACAAGAGCTTCTACTTCATCAATCCCGATTTGCCCAACGGCGTACGCGCCATGGGCCGCACGGTAACGGCGGGGGCGCGCTTCCGCTTCTAGAAGTCAGGTTGCGAGTATAGAAATCCGTGATCGGCCGGGATGCCCCCTACCCGGCCGATTGCGCGTCCAGCGTGTGATCTCAAGGAAGTCCCTATGCATCATCGTCCTGTCGCTGACTCGGCAACCCAATCGAATGATAGCGCTGCCGAGCAGGTAACGCCCGACCGCCGCATGATCTTGAAGGCAGGTGCCGGAACAGCGCTGGCGGCAATCGCGGTGCAGGGCTTCGCTGCGTCACCGGCTGATCCTGCGAAGGCCAAGGTCGCTAGCGTCAACCTGGCCAAGGTCGCCATCCCGAGCGGCGCCCATGTTTCGGGCGACACCAGCTTCGCGGCTTTGAACAATGGTGCAGAGCCGACGAGTTCGGCGGATGCAGCCCATGGCGCGTACGGAACATGGCCCCGCACGGACCCGCAGGCGATCGAATATCGCTGGACGCAGCCGGTTTCGACCGACGCAATCGAAGTCTATTGGTGGCAGGACGGCCAAGGTATCGGGCTGCCTCGGTCGGTACGGATTCTGTACTGGGACGGATCATCTTTCGTACCCGTGCGCAATGCGAAGGGCGCCGAACCGAGCGCTGATCACTTCAACCGCACCAGCTTCGCGCCAGTTACGACCGACCAGCTGCGGCTGGAGGTTACCGGTGACGGCGCTAAGTCGATCGGTGTGCTGCAATGGCGCGTGTGGAGCGTCGGCGCGGTGCCGAGCTTCGCGCCGGTGGTCGCGGCCGGGATCGATCGCTCGGTGGTACTCGGTGGCCAGACCTATCTCGCGGGCAAGGCAGATTGGCTGCAACGGGCGCCCGGCGACATCGTCCGCTGGAGCAAAGCGAGCGGTCCCGGCACCGTCGCGTTTGCCGATGCAACTTCACCCGTAACGCGCGCCACCGTGTCGGCGCCGGGCGATTATATTCTTCGGCTGGCTGCAGCGGGACGTGGCAAGTCGACTGACTCGCTGATTCATCTGCACGCTGTTGCGGCACCGCCCGCCAAGCGGCTCGACGTCGTCTATACCACCCGCTACGCGATCCACAGTTCGCTTTGGAACGCGCGCGCCAAAGCGCTAATCGTCAACTGGATCCCCCATTGCATCGCCTATTGCGAGCGGACCGACCTGAAGATCGGCGAAGGCGGACTCGATAATTTCATAGAAGCGGGCAAGGCGTTGCGCGGCGAACCCCACGATCGCCACAAAGGGTATGTGTTCGCAAACGCATGGGTCCACCAGACGGTCGAGTCGATGTGCATCGCGCTGATGGTCGACCCGCAGGGTGATGCCGAAGTGGCCAATGCGCAGGATCGCATGCGCGGTACGCTGACGCGCTGGATCCCGATCATCCTCGCCGCGCAGGAACCTGACGGGTACCTCCACACAGCCTACACGCTCGCGAACCGGGCCCATTGGCCGGAGCGCTGGTCGCCCGAACATCGCGGCGATCACGAAGGCTATGTCGCGGGGTATTTCATCGAGTCCGCGATCAATCACCACACGCTCACTAACGGCAGGGATCTCAGGCTCTATAACGCCGCCAAGAGACTCGCGGATTGCTGGGTCGCGAACCTGGGTCCTAGCAAGAAAGCATGGTTTGACGGGCATCAGGAGATGGAGCAGGCGCTGGTCCGGTTCGGGCGCTTCGTCAACGATGTCGAGGGCGACGGCCGGGGCGACGCCTACATTACGCTCGCGCGCTTCCTGCTGGACTCGCGCGAGGGCGGATCCGAGTATGATCAGAGCCACCTGCCCCCCGAACAACAATATGAGGCGGTCGGCCATGCGGTTCGCGCGGTGTATTTCTATTCGGGGATGGCGGACATCGCGGCCGAAACCGGCGATCGGGATTACCAAAGCGCGGCAATGTCGCTTTGGGACAACATGGTGAACCGCAAATACTACGTGACCGGCGGGGTCGGAAGCGGCGACACCGCGGAGGGGTTCGGCGAGGATTACGCGCTGCGCAACGACGCCTATTGCGAATCCTGCTCGAGCTGCGGGCTAATCTTCTTTCAGTATAAGATGAACCTGTCGTACCATGATGCAAAATACGCCGATCTTTATGAGGAGACGATGTATAACGCGCTGCTGGGTTCGACCGATCTTGCCGGGCGAACGTTTACCTATACCAACCCCCTGAACGATACCGAGCGGGCGAAGTGGCATGTCTGTCCATGCTGCGTCGGGAATATCCCACGGACGCTGTTGATGATGCCAACCTGGGCGTATGTTAAAGGCGACGACGGACTGTACGTGAATCTCTTCGTCGGCAGCCGTATCGATGTCGGCAAGATCGCCGGTACACAAGTCGAGATGGTGCAGGACACGGACTATCCATGGAAGGGTGCGGTCGCCATCACGGTCAATCCCGGCGAGCGCCGCCACTTCTCTATCCGCGTCCGCGTGCCGGATCGCAGGACCAGTCGGCTGTATACCGCAGAGCCAGAGGTGAAGGGCTTGCTTCGCCTGTCCGTGAACGGCGTCACGGTCCCAGTTCGGATCGAGAAGGGCTATGCCGTCATCACGCGCGACTGGGCTAGGGGGGATCGGATCGAGTTCGAATTGCCGATGACGGTGCAACGCGTGAAAGGGGACCCGCGGATCGAGGCAACCCGCGGCAAGGTCGCACTGCGCTACGGACCGCTGGTCTACAATGTCGAACGCACAGATCAGGCGAGGATCGATATCCCGCTCGCAACGACTGCGTTGACGCCGCATTGGGAAGACGACCTGCTCGGCGGGGTCACGGTCATCCGCGGCACTTGGGCCGATGGATCGCCAATGACCGCCATTCCCAATTTCGCACGGATGAACCGGACAGGCGACCCGATCCGCGAATTCCCGTCTGGCGAAGAGACGGTGCAATATGCTCCGGGCGCGACCTTAGGCGCCAGCGACGCCGCTGGCGCCAATACGAAGGATTCGCCTCCCCCGCCCGTGCAAAGAGGCCGTTCGCCGCGCTCGGTCGTGTGGATCACCGACGTGACCTAACGCGACAGGGTCATACCGACCGAACTTCGCCACCTCCGATACCGCGACGAGATGATGCCGCGTGCATTGATCTCGTCGCGCAACCGGGGCGCCTACACCTCAGTTCACGAGTCAAACAGACGCCGCCCAAACGGAGTAACGCCATTGTCTCACCCCGTTGTCGACCATATCGACCTGGAAAATCCTTACTTCGTTCGCAACCTTATTCGGCGTTGCTCGGATGGCGATCACGAGTGCCAACTCCGAATATGGCTACCAGTCCAGATGGACGATGGGTGCTGGCTATCGGCTATTCACATTACTGATCTGGGGTTACCCTCAATATCCGCCATGCCGGGGGACGATCCCTTGGGCGCCCTTCTGCGCGCCCTTGCCTTCGCTAGAGACGTCGTAGACCATAAAGATGGGGTCTTCTTGTTCTCCAATTCTAACTGGGAAGGTGCCGGCCTGCCGATCTCTCTCATGGGGGTCTCTACACCCAAAGAACTTGCTGCCATGGAGGCTCAGGCACTGGCTTTGAAATACGATGCGATTGAGGCGTTCAACGCTCGCATGTCCAATGCTCCGACGGTTGAGTGACGGGCTTCACCGGATCCAGTATCGTCCAATCACTCAGCAGTCGGCAGCCGTGCTAATCGGGATTGTCCCCGGCGGAACACGTGCGGGATGCTGCCAGAAGATGTCGGCGGTCAGGTGATGACGGTTGCCGTAGACGCGCCTCAGAACGGCGAAGAGCAAGGAATCATGTCGTTGCAGATCTGCCGCCGACAAGATCCTTACACCGTCGACGACCGCCAGCTTGTTCGACTCGAACCAGAATTGGGTTCCCTCTGCCCAATATTCCTGCACGGTGGTCTCGCCGTATTCGCCCTCCCATAGATCATGCTGCTTGGCGTTCGCATAAGCGCGCTCGACCGCGTGATAAAGCGCAGGGTCGGCGGTTTCTGCTGCTTCGAGGATCGCATGCGAAAACTCATGGACCAGAATATTTTCGCCGTAATAGCGCGTGCCAGGCACCCCAAGCAGGTTCTCTGCCGCACCGCTGGTTAGCTCGCCGCCCATGCCGCGCGCGCGCGCGTTCCAATAATCGCGGTCGGTCAGTCGGCCGATCCACTCCTGGTAGTGCTTCCGCTCGCACCGCGTCAGGCGGGGATCGTCCGCAGCAGGCTTTTTCCAGTCACGCTGCTCGGGCAAGTCGAGTGTGCCCTCGCTCTCGGCCATCACGACAATCCGCTGCCGACGCCCGACCAATGCCCGGGCAAGATCGGGACGTTTGGCCAGCATCTCCGCCACCAGCGACTGCGCCGCGCGCAATGCGCTGTCCGGCACGACGCCTGAACTGCTGACCGGGATACCGTCCACGTCGAGCGACCGGGTGTAGAACGGATCGAGCTTCAGGCTCGGCGAAGGCGGGAGGATCGCCTGCATCGGCACCGCAGTCGTCGCCGCACACCCTGCCAACATCGCCGCCGCCGCCAGCACTGTGTTGCGGCGCCATGCCGTCGTGCAGACAGGCCTTGTCGTTCGGGTAAGTGCGCAAGACAGATACGCCATTCGGCATTGTTCCTGAGGAAACCGATTGTAGTTGCATCGAAGCGTCAAGGTCGAGAGCCGAACGCGCGCCGATTACGATCTCATCATTGACCAGATTTAGATAAGCGGGAAGCTTCCCCGCGTACGCGCAGCAACACCGCGCCATGGCCCGGGACCGCGAACTGCGTACGCGATGCAGCAATATCCTTACTCGTCCATATATCCCTGATGGCGGTGATGATGTTCAGGCCCGCGTCAATCGGCCGGAGATCAATCGACGTCGGCGTCGTCGCGCGATTGAACAGCGCGAGCGCGACGGTGCCGTCGGCGAGATGCTTGGACCAGATCACCGTGTCGCCTTCGCTGCGGACCGCCCTGCCCTGCACCCCAGCAGGATCCTGATCGATCGCGATCACGCCAGGATTTTCGAGCAACCGACGGGTCGCCGCATCCGTCTGGCGCAGGTCGTGGCCCATCATCAACGGCGCCGCCGACATCGCCCACAGCGTCATGTGCGTAACGTACTCGTCACTGCTCATGCCGCCATTGCCCAGTTCGAGCATGTCGGGATCGTTCCATCCACCGGGTCCAGCATGGCCGAACTTCGGATTACGATCGAAGCCGATCTCGGCCATCGTCTTGTAGGTATCGGTAATGTCGCCGGTGGTACGCCACAGATGCCCGCCGACCGATCGGCCCCATGCAGCGACATCGAACCGACCATATTCGCACAGCGAATAGACAATCGAGCGGCCCGTGGCACGCAACGCCGCACCCATCTCGGCATAGCTGCGCCGTACCGTATCGGCATCGGCATAGAACCATTCGCCCGAGCACAAGTCGTATTTGACGTAATCGACACCCCAGGACGCGAAGGTCTTCGCGTCCTGGGCGACATGGCCGTAGCTTCCCTCATACCCGGCACAGGTCCGCGGTCCCGGCGAACTGTAGATCCCGAACTTCAGCCCGCGCGCATGGACGTAGTCGGCGAGCCCCTTCATGTCGGGGAACTTTGCATTAGGTTGCAGCACGCCCGCCGCATCGCGAGCGCCCTGCCAGCCATCGTCGATGTTGACGTAGCGATAACCGGCATCGCGCAGCCCGGTGGAGACCATCGCGTCGGCCATCGCCCGGACGGTCTTGTCGTCGATGCGGTCGGCGAACTTGTTCCAGCTGCTCCAGCCCATCGGCGGTGTCGCGGACAGCCCGTCCGGCACCAGCCTGGTGAGCGGCGGCAAGGCGGCGAACCGGAACGTGCGTGCGCGACGTTCGGCGACCGTCCCACGCCGTCCCGCCTGCACCACGTGCGACTCCCATATCCTGCCGTCGAGCGTGATGCCTTTTGGCCCCAGCGTAGCCGTCCACCGTCGCGTGGGGTTCGCGCGGTCATTAATGTTGCGGGTGGCAAAGCTCAGGCGGGTGCCGTCGATCACCGGATCGATCATCTCGACCGGACCGTACCACTGCGTCGTTACCCGCCCAGACAGCCCCGCGGCGGTACGATCGAGCTCCATCATCGTAACGCCGGGGTTGGCTGGCGCCGCCTCAAAAATCCACACGCCTTCCAATCTTGCGGTGGTGGCGGGCGACGCTGTCGCACCCGAAACTGCAGAGGCCGCGATCAGAACGCGCGCAATCGTGGCAACCCAGTGTCGCATTGCGGGAGCTCCCGAGATCTGTGAAACGAAGAGTCGGCGCACGGCGCGCGCCGACTAGCTTAGGTATTGACGCTCATGCCGTGACAAGCGGTGCCGGACGTCCCGCATCGCTCTTGCGTCGTCCGTATGCGAAGTAGATCACCAGACCGATGACGTTCCAGATGACGAACCGCCCGAGCGTCGCGGTCGGCAGGCTCGAGAGCAGATACAAGCATCCGGCTACCGTCAATCCTCCGACCAGATACGCGGCCGGGCAACGAAACAGGCGAGGCATGTCCGGCGCGGTCCGGCGCAGCACGATGAGACAGACGCCCACCGAAATGAATGCGATCAGTGTGCCCGCATTGGCCAGTTCGGCGATCTCGTCGAGTCGGAAGAAGCCAGCGACGGCGGCGATCGTCAGGCCCGTCAGGAGCGTGATCATCGTCGGACCGCCGGACCGTGGGCTGACTGTTGCGAGCCGTCGCGGCAAAAGGCCATCACGCGCCATCACGAAGAAAATGCGGCTCTGCCCGTACATCATCACCAGGATCACCGAAGGCAGCGCGATGACAGCGGCGAGCGCGATTAACTGCGCTGCGAACGGCTGGCTCAACTGGCGCAGCACGAGCGCAAGCGGCTCGGGCGAATTGGCCAGCTGCGTGAACGGCAAAGCGCCGATCGCGGCGATCGCAACCGCCATGTAGATTACCGTGCACACCAGCATCGAACCGATAATCCCGATCGTCAGATCGCGCTTCGGGTTCTTGGTCTCCTCGGCGGACGTTGCGACGGCATCGAACCCGTAAAACGCAAAGAACACGATCGCTGCTGCCGCCATAACCCCGCGCTTGTGACCGCCGATCTCGGTCGAGCCGAAGCCGTAGGGCATGAACGGTTGCAGATTGCCGCTCTTGAACGCGGGCAGCGCGTAGACGACGAAGATCGTCAGCGCGACCAGCTTGATGACGACGAGGACAATGTTGAGCGTCGCGCTCTGCCGTGTACCCAGGATCAGCATACCCATCACGGCTAGCGACACGAACACCGCCGGCAGGTTGATCAGCCCC
This sequence comes from Sphingomonas sp. OK281, assembly GCF_900115295.1. GTDB lineage: Bacteria > Pseudomonadota > Alphaproteobacteria > Sphingomonadales > Sphingomonadaceae > Sphingomonas. Next base: position 63,986 of record NZ_FOVZ01000007.1, read on the forward strand.
CCGCCATGCGGTCCGACGAGCAGCGCTGCCGGTAGGTGAATGCCCGCCGCCTGGATCCAACCGACGAGATACCCCGACCAGCCGACCGCGACCGTCGAGCACGCGAGGGAATATTCGAGGATCAAGCTCCATCCGACCACCCACGCGACGGTTTCGCCGAGTGCTGTGTAGCTGAAGGTATAGGCACTGCCCGCCGCCGGGATCAGCGTCGCCATCTCGGTATAGGCAAGTGCTGCGCACCCACACACGACGCCGCACACAATGAATGCCAGGATCACCGCGGGACCAGCGCGTTCCGCACCGACGCCGACGAGCGTGTAGATGCCGGTGCCGACGATCGCGCCGACCCCAAGGGCGATCAGGTGCGGCCAGCTTAGAGTCTTGGCCAGACTATGCTGTTGAAGATGCGCCGGCGTTCCGAACGGTTTCCGCGGTCCAAACATGTACGCTCCCCAAAAAGTGATTCAGTCGGAACTGGACTCGAACTGGCCACGCAGGTCGAGCAGCGTCGATCCGATGTGGCTGGCCAGCAGCGTCGTCAGCCGGGCCTCGTCCCGCGCCAGCCAGGTATCGAGGAGCTCGCGGTGTTCGAGATGCGCGCGATCTTCACGCCCGGCAGGCTGAAGATGCGCGACAACATAGCGTTCGGCGAGGATCGCGAGCCGCTCGACCGTCTGGGTCGTGAGCAGGCGTCGGCCCGGACGCACCAGTGCGGTGTGAAACACTCGATTGGCAATGGCCACTTCGGCCAGTCGTTCCCCGGCAGCGCTGTCGAGCTCCTCAAACGCGACCTTCGCAATCTCATGGTCGCTTGCGGTGGCGACGGTCGAGGCATAGGCCGCAGCGTTCGGCTCGATACTCAGCCGAAGCGCGAAAATGTCGTCGGCCTCGTGGGCGGACATCGGCCGGACCGCATAACCGCGATTGGCGTGGCTGGTAAGCAGCCCCTCCTGCTCGAGGCGGGCCAGCGCCTCGCGCAAAGGAATTTTGCTCACCCCGAGCTCGGTTGCCAGAGCGTCCTGACGGATCGGCGTATTCCCGACCAGCTTGCCCGTCACGATCTGTTCGCGAACGATTTCGAACACTTGTTCTGACAACGTGCGGACGACGATGGCCATCAGCGGAAAGCTCCAATGCGAGGAACGTGTCCAGAACGAAGGTGCCGGCTCACGTGACCTGGAAACCTTCCCAGAACGTGTCGCTACGATCAATCCAGATCGTATTAAATCCTGTCGCGATAGCAGAGCCTTCGATCGAGGGTATGATCGCGGGCGTGTCGCCCAGCGTTGTCTGGGCCTCGACCCGGCCGATGAACCGGCTGCCGATATAGCTTTCGTGGACGAAGCGATCGCCGACCGACAGGCGCCCGCTATCCGCGAGATGCGCGAGCCGCGCCGAGGTGCCCGTGCCGCACGGTGAACGATCGATCGCCTTGTCGCCGTAGAACACCGCGTTGCGGCCGTCGGCTTCCTCGCCATCGCCCCCGCCGCGGGGTTTGTCCGCCCACAATACGTGGCTGACGCCGCAAATGGTTGGATCGAGCGGATGGACAGGCTCGAACACGCTGCGCACCGCCTCGCGGACCCGACCGCTGAGTTCGATCAGTCGCGCCGCACCGAGATCGTCCAGCCCCGTGTAATTGCCCTGTGGCTCGACGATCGCGTAATAATTGCCGCCGTACGCGACGTCGATCGACAGCGGGCCGATGCCTGCGACGTCGATTGCGATACCGCGCGCCGCCACATAGGCTGGCACGTTGGTGATCCGCACCGCGGTGACCTTGTCGCCCTGCGTTTCATAGGCGACGTCGATCACGCCGGCGGGCACCTCGATCCGCAGCTTGCCCGGCTCGGCAGGCTGGATCAGGCCGTGTTCGAGGCCAAAGGTGACCATGCCGATCGTGCCATGTCCGCACATCGGCAGGCAACCGCTCGTCTCGATGAACAAGATGCCAATATCGGTATCGGGCCGGGTCGGCGGATACAGGAACCCGCCCGACATCATGTCATGGCCACGTGGCTCGAAACACAGGCCGGTACGAATCCAGTCGAATCGTGCCATGAAATCCTGGCGTCGCTCCGACATGGACACCCCTTTCAGCAGGGGGGCCCCGCCCGCGACGAGGCGGACGGGATTACCGGCAGTGTGGCCGTCGATGCAGAAGAAGGTGTGACGCATTGCCGGTAGCTATCAGGCTGCGACGGCAGGCGCGAGGGCGGGCGAGAGGTCGGGCCGGGTGGCTGCAGCCTTCTCTACCATCGCGATCACCTCGGCACGGCGCGCGCCGACCAGCGGGTAGCGCGGCGGCAGGACACGCTCCGAACCTCGGCCCATGACCTGTTCGGCAAGCTTGATCGACTGGACCAGGTCATGCTCGGCATCGAGATGCAACAGCGGCATGAACCAGCGATAGATTTCCATCGCCTTGGCATGATCGCCCCGCTCGAACGCACGGACCAACTCGACCGATTCCCGCGGAAACGCGTTGGTCAGGCCCGAGACCCAGCCCTGCGCGCCAAGGTAAAGCCCCTCGAGCGCCACGTCGTCGAGCCCTGCGAACAGCACGTAGCGATCGCCGAACGCGGCGACGACGTCGGAGAAGCGACGCGTATCGGGCGCGGATTCCTTTACCGCGACGATGTTCTTCACGTCGACCAGTGCCGCAAGAACCTCGTTGTCGATCTGCGTGCGGTACGCGGGCGGATTGTTATAGAGCATGATCGGCAGGCCAACGCCGTTCGCCACGCCCTTGAAATGCTCGACCAGTTCGTGCGGCTTCGGAACATAGACCATTGGCGGCAGCAGCATCAGGCCATCGGCCCCAACCTTCTCCGCGGCTTGCGCGTACCGAACGGCGCGACGCGTGTCGTATTCCGAAACACCGGTGACGACCGGGACGCGACCGGCGACTGCCTCGACTATCGCGGTGAGCACCTCGACTTTCTCGTCGAATTCAAACGAGTTGTTCTCGCCTACCGTCCCGAGCGCGATCACGCCGGTCACGCCGTCACGGATCAGGTCATCGACGACCCGCTGCGTGTCGGCCAGATCGATCGACAGATCTTCACGAATCTGCGTCGTAACTGCTGGAAAAACGCCCTTCCATTCGACAGACATTCGTTCTCGACCTTTCTAATATTGCTTATATATATACCGTATACGAAATCGATCCCGCAGTGCAACAGGAGAATGACGTGCGATCGATCGCAATTATCGGCGCCGGAATCATCGGGTTGAGTAGCGCGATCGCATTGCTCGATCGCGGATTCACCGTGACGGTGTTCGATGCCGATCCCGACGGTCGCGCCGCGTCATGGGGCAATGCGGGACATATCGCCGTCGAGCAGGTCGAACCGCTGGCGTCGCCCGCAGCCCTGAAGTCCGTGCCGCGCCGCCTGTTCTCCATGGGCGGAGCACTAGCGCTGCCGCTGTCGATGGCGGCGCGGTGGCTACCGTTCGCGACGCGGCTCGTTGCCGCCTCGACGCCCGCACGGTTTGCTGCGGGGACCTCCGCATTGACACCGCTGGTGGCGGCCGCGATGCCGGCCTGGCAGGATCTGGTCCGCACTATCGGTGACGAAGGCCTGCTTCGTCGCGATGGGCACCTCGTCCTGTGGGAGAGCGCCGCGACCGCCGCCGCCGGGCGCGCGAAATGGGCGCGGACCGACATTGGCACCGCCCGGATCGAGGATGCCGACGACGCGCTGTTGCGGCGCCTCGGCGGGATAACCCGATCGGTCGGGGGCGCGATCCGGTTTACGGGCAGCGGACAGATCGCCGACCTGGATCGCCTCGCGGTCGCGCTGAAAGCGGCGCTCGTTGCCCGCGGTGGACGGATCGTCTCCGCAGCGGCAACGCTCGCGCCCGACGGCGACGATATTCGGCTCGTCGGTCACGATGCCGATCTGGTGCTGGTGACGGCCGGAGTTCGGTCGCGGGCGCTGTTGGAACCGCTCGGCTACCGCGTGCCGATGATCGCAGAACGCGGCTATCATATCCGCGCACCGATCCACGCGTCCCTTAACGTCGGCGCCGACCGCTGGCCTGCCGACATGCCGCCTTTGGTGTTCGAGGACCGCTCGATGATCGTGACGCGCTACGCGGATACCGTGCAGGCAGCGAGCTTCGTCGAGTTGGGCGATCCCGATGCACCTGCCGATCCGCGCAAATGGCAGCGGCTGGAGAAGCATATCGCAGACCTTGGTCTGCCGATCGCCGGGCCGTACAGCCGGTGGATGGGGTCGCGTCCTACCCTGCCCGACTACTTGCCCGCAATCGGACGCTCGAGCACCAGCGCCAATCTGTTCTACGCCTTCGGGCATCAGCATCTGGGCCTTACGCTGGCGCCGATCACGGCGCAGATCGTAGCTGCGCTAGTTACCGAGACCGCGCCGCCGGTGCCAATCTCTGCCTTTTCGCTGTCCCGCTTTGCCACCAAAGGAAGTTCCCAATGACCATCGGCGGATCCACCGCGGCCGAACAGCTGGCGACACTGGCGCCTCGGCTTGTCCCCGTGCTGCAAATCACTGGAGACGAGCGACTGGCTCGCCTGGACAAGGTGCGCGCGCTGACCGCGGCGGCAGGTGCCGATGCGCTGCTGATCGGTGCGGGCGACAGCCTGCTCTATTTCGCGGGCATACCCTGGGGCGCGACCGAGCGGTTGGTAGCGCTGCTGGTGCCCGTCGCCGGCGATCCCGTTATGATCTGCCCACGGTTCGAACAAGGTTCGCTCGAAGCGGCGCTGGCGATTCCTGCGGAGTTGCGACTTTGGGAAGAGGATGAGAGCCCGGCTGCCTTGATCGCCGATGCGCTGAAGCCCGGCGCTCGGCTACTGCTCGATCCGCTGCTGCCTTACGGCGCCGCGGCAGCGCTCGGCAGCGTCGGTGGACTCTCGCTCGGCAATGGTGCGAGCGTGATCGACGGTTGCCGGATGATCAAGAGCGCGGCCGAGCTGGCGCTACTCTCGCAAGCCAAGGCGATGACGATCGAGGTCCACCGCAGCGCTGCCCGGATCCTGACGCCCGGCATCGCCACCAGCGAGGTGATCCACTTCATCAACGAGGCCCATCGGGCGCTGGGCTCGGCCGGCTCGTATTTCTGCGCCGTCCAATTCGGCCTCGCTACCGCATTCCCGCACGGCCTGCCCGGCGACCAGTTGCTCGAGGAGGACCAACTGGTGCTGATCGATACAGGCTGCCGGGTGGACGGCTATCATTCGGACATCACCCGCACCTATGCCTTCGGCAAGGTCGGCGACGAAGAACGCGCGATTTGGGACGTCGAGCACGAGGCGCAGGCTGCGGCGTTTGCCGCGGTGCGTCCCGGCGTGCGGTGCGAGAGCGTCGACGCCGCAGCACGCACGGTGCTTGAGAAGTCCGGGCTCGGACCCGATTACCGGTTGCCCGGATTGCCGCATCGCACCGGTCACGGCATCGGCCTCTCGATCCACGAACCGGCGTATCTCGTACGGGGTGATAGGACGCCACTCGCGCCGGGCATGTGCTTTTCAAACGAACCGATGATCGTGGTGCCGGACCGGTTCGGCATCCGACTGGAGGATCATTTCCACGTCACCGAGACGGGCGCTGAGTGGTTCACCGAGCCGCAGCCTTCGATCGATCGGCCGTTCGGGTAAGGTCGAGGACTCGCCACCCTTATCCTCCCACTCGTTTCACGAGCAGACCCCTTCCTTCTCGCAATCGGGAGAGGGAAGGCGGCGGCGGAGAGGATAGGGCGTTGCGCTCAATTGCAGGCCGATACCGGCGCTGCGTCGATCGGGCGTACCAACACCGGCTGGGCGCGAGGCCCGAGCGCCTCCCATTCCTCGACCGCGATCCCAGCATGCTCGCCCCCCGCACCCGAGGCATCGAACACCGCGCGCAGGCAGCGCGTGGTGACGGGCGCGAAGCTCGCCGGCTGAAACCTGCCGACCGCAGTGCCGAACCCGTCCGGGCTCGACACCGGTTTCCAGCCACCGCTCCAATATTCCAGATGCCAGCGCGCCGGCGGGGCAACGCCGATCGCCGACCCGGCGGGCTGGTCCGCCCAGAACCATATCCGTGCGCCGTCAAGTGTCACCGGTTTGTCCCAGCGATATTCGATCCATTGCTGCGCCGGATTGCGCGGGCTCCAGCTGCCCCACATGTCGGGCGGCAGCGGGGCGACCTTGGTAATGCCGTCGTTGAGCGACTTGATCCAATATTGCAGCGGGATCGGTTCGTTGGACGCCGCCGCGCTCGCCGATCGCGCCAGGTTGCGCGAGGGTGCCAGTGCCGGCTGCGGGCGCCGGGTCGGCATCACCGGCAGGATCGTCGCCGGGCTGACGCTGTCGTCGAAGTGCATCTCGTCGAGCGCCACGCTACGACGGAAATGCCCGCCGCCCACTGCGTCGGCGGTGTGATAGGCGAGATACCAGTGTCCCTTGAATTCGACCGCACCCGAATGCGAGGTCGTCGAGGACACTGGTTTCAGTACCACGCCGCGATAGGTCCACGGCCCCATCGGTGACGGCGCGGTGCCATAGGCGATGCAGGCATGGTACACCGCAGGCGTGCAATCCGATCGCGGCCCGGCGTGATTGCCGGCATAGAGCATGTAATAGGTGCCGTTGCGCTTCATGATCCACGGCGCCTCGAAGAAGCCGGTCAGACCCTCGACCGGGACCTCCCGACCCTTTGGCGTGATCATGTCGCGCTCGAGTTCCATCCCACGTAACTGACCAAACGTACCCCAATAGATGTACACGCGGCCATCGTCATCGATCATCACCGTCGGATCGATGTTCTGGATGGCGTTGGCGACCGGCACGCGTTGCGAGATGATCGGACCAGACGGATGCGCGTCGCGCCAAGGCCCGATCGGGCTGTCCGCCACCGCGACGCCGATCGCGAAGCCGTCCTTGGCGTCGGTGTCCTTCTCCAGCACGGGCGCGTACAGATACAGCTTCCCGCCGGGGCCGCGGACGATCTGCCCGGCATAGGCGCGGCCTGGCGCGGCCCAGGCGAACACCGCCTCGGGACGTGCGATGGCTGGGTAATGCGCCCAGTCGCCCGATTTGGGATCCTTGGTGGCGAGCAACTGCCACTCGTTCATGATAAAGTCGTTGACGTCCTTGGGCGCCTCGTCGCGCCCGGCGAGGATCCACAGCGTATCGTCGATGACTACCGGCGCCGGGTCGGTCGAGTAATAGCGCCCGTCGGCGAGGATCGGGTTGCCGGGACTGTGCAGACGCTCGGCAACGGGCGCCTGCGCGGTGACGACGCTCGATACGAAAACTGCCGCCGCCAGCCAGCCACTATTCCTCATCGGGATACGGCCCCTTGCCGCCGGCTGCGATCAGCTGGTCGGTGCGTGCCTCGATCACCGGCACCGGCACCGAGCCCATCTCCAGCATCGCATCGTGGAAGGCGCGGATGTTGAATTTCGCGCCCAGCGCCGTCTGCGCCTTCGCCCGCGCATGCTGGAACGCGAGCTGGCCCATGTAATATGACAGCGCCTGTCCCGGCCATGCGATGTAGCGATCCACCTCGGTCTCGATCTCGTGATCGGACAGCGCGGTATTGTCGTGGAGATAGGCCTGTGCCTGCTCGCGGCTCCAGCCCTTGGCGTGGATGCCGGTGTCGACCACCAGCCGCGCCGCGCGCCACGCCTGATAACTCAGATAGCCGAACAGGTCGTAGGGTGTCTCGTACATTCCCATGTCCTCGCCGAGCGCCTCGCAATACAGCGCCCAGCCCTCGCCATAAACCGACAGATAGGTGTCGCGCCGATACGCCGGCAGGTTGGTGTTCTCGGCGGCGAGCGGCATCTGGAACGCGTGGCCCGGCGCGCTTTCGTGAAGCGTCAGCGCGATTTGCGAATAGAAGGGCCGCGACGGCAGGTTCCAGGTGTTGACCAGATAGATGCCGGGGCCGCCCCGACCGCCGGTATAGAACGGCGCGATATCGGCCGGCACCGGCTTGATCGCGAACCGGCTGCGCGGGATATGCCCGAACCACTGCGACGCCTTGCCGTCGAACGTCTTGGCAATCCACGCCGCGCGGTAGAGCAGTTCGTTCGGTGTCTTGGGATAGAATTGCGGATCGGTCCGCAGATGATTGAAGAACGCCTGCAGATCGCCCTTGAACTGGACTTGCTTCATCACCCCGTCCATCCGCGCCCGGATCTTCGCGACTTCGACGAGCCCCAGCGCGTGAATCTGGTCCGGGGTCAGGTCCTGCGTCGTGTATTCGGCGATCTTGGACTGATAATAGGCCTTGCCGTCGGGCAGGTCGTACGCCGCCAGTTCGGGGCGGGCATGCGGGATGTAGTCAGTCCGGAGGAATGCGAGCAGCTTGACGTGCGCCGGCACCACCGCCTGTTCGATCGCAGCCCTGCCCTCGGCGGCGAGCGACGCCTGATCGGCCGCGGGAATGGTCGAGGGGAAATTCTGGAACGGGGCGTAGAAGGGCGAATCCTCGGCAGTCTTGGCCTCGACGACCTGCGCCACGCCGATATCGCGGCCCTTCAGCGTGACCTGCGGCAGCGTGAAGCCACGCGCTAGGCCGGCGCGCATGTTGGCGGTCTGCTGGTCGAAATAGCGCGGCACCTCGCGCATCATCGCGACGTAGTTGCGATAATCCTCGATGCTGCGGAACGGGCTGCGCGACGATTCCGAGATGTCACCCCAGAAGCTCGTATCGGCCGATAGAGGGCGCTCGTAGTCACGATACCGCTGGGCCGCGAGGAGCGCGTCTATCTGCTGCTTATAGACCGCGTAATTGACCCGGTTCGCGGCGCTGAGGCTTGCCAGCGGGATCGCGGCAAGCTGCTGCGACACCTGCGTCCAGCGCGCCAGCCGCTCGGCCTGCGCCTTGGGGCCGACGTCCGGAAGCCGAGCACGCCCCTTGGGATTGTTCTCATCGGGGCCGGACTGGCTGCTGCGCCAGGTATATTCCGCATTCGACAGCGCCTCGAAGCGCTTATCCGCCGATAGCGGGCTGGTCGCAGCAGGCGCGGCGTCGGCCGCGATCGGACCGAGCGTCGTGGTCGCCAGTGCCAGGCCAAGGACCAGTTTCCGCATCGTCATTCTCCTTGGGGCAATGTCATGATGTCTCGGTACAGCGCAGGTGCGATTACCACGCCGTCCGCCAAGCTGCGGTCGCGCGCGGCGTAGCGGCGCTGCGACGGCAGGCGCGCACCCTGCCCCTCGATCGCATCGAACATCGCCTCCGCGCGCGCCAGATGCTCGGTGACCGCATCGCCGAGGAAACCGACGGGATCGATCGCGACGATCAGTTCACCGCCGATCGGCGATCCACCCCTGCCCCGGTCGGCAGCGATCGACTCCCGGCTGGTCATGTCGCCGATCAGCGGCCCGGCGAGCAGTTCGACCATCGCCGCCAACGCCGATCCCTTGTGGCCGCCGAACGTCCGCATCGCACCCGCCAGCACCGCCTCGGCGTCGGTGGTCGACTGGCCGTTCGCGTCATAGCCCCAGTCGTCGGGCACCGGCTTGCCGGCGCGGCGATGCAGCTCGATCTCGCCGCGCGCCACCGCGCTAGTCGCGAAATCGAACACGAACGGATGCCCGCCCGGCCGCGGCCAGCCGAACGCGATCGGGTTGGTGCCGAACACGGGTTCGGTGCCCCCCGCCGGCGCGACCCAGGCATGGCTGGGGGTGAAGGCGAGCGCGACCAGTCCCTCGCTCGCCAGCGTCTCGACCTCGGGCCACAAGGCTGCGAAATGGACGACGTTGTTGAGCGCCATCGCGGCGATCCCGTAGTTGCGCGCCTTCTCAGCAAGTAGACCCCGCCCCCGCTCGAACGCGAGCTGCGCGAACCCGCCGCCGCCATCGACCTTTACCAGCGCGCGCGCTGGTTCGCTCACCACCGGCACGGCGTCGGTGGCGACGACCCCGCGCGCGATGCTGTTGGCCGCGACCAGCAGCCGGTAGATGCCGTGGCTCGTGCAACCGTCGCGCTCGCCCGCCACCATCGTCTCGGCAACCGCCACGGCATGATCGCGCGACAGCCCGGCGCCGAGCAACACCGCCCGCGCCAGCGTCCGAACCTCGTCGAGCGTCAGGCGAACGCCGCCCGCCTGATCTTCGCTCACGCGACGCTGCCGGGCTTGGTCGTGAACAGGCGAACCCCGAACACCGGCCCCGCGGTCGAGCGATCGCGCGGCACGAAGCGCACCTTGATGCTCGCCTTGCCCTTGGTAAGCCCGATCGGCAGCGGATATTCGATGTCGAAGAACTTGCCGGGCTTGTCGGCTTCGAGATGCTGGGTGGTGATCTTGACGTTGTCGACCAGGATATCGAAATCGCGGCCGCGCTCGTCGCCCCAATAGGTCGCCTGGAGTACCAGCGGTCCCGGCTTGGTCTTCATTGCGAATTCGATGAACCCGCCCGAGCGCGCATCGCGCCCGTTACGCCCGCGATAGCTGACCGGATAGGACAGCTCGGACGTCAGCCCATGATCGCGCTCCGGCTGCATCTCACCCAGATGCATCACGTCGACCGACCGGCCCGCGATGTCGCGCGCCTTGGCCTGTTCGGCAACGAACGCCGTCTCCTCGCTCTTCCACGCAGTCTCGGTGAAACGCTTGAAATACACCGCGCTGCGCCGTTCATACTGGCTGTAGAATGGCACGAAGCCGAGGTCCGCGGGCCGGATCACCCCACGCGTCGCATAGGTGGCGCGCGTCGCGTCGGTCTGGGTGAAGTTGGCGAGCAGGTTTTCGCCGACCATCGCCGGGTCGGCGCTGTCCCACTTGGTCTCGTTGGGCCCGAGATCGGCGGCCATCACCATCGGTCCGCGCAGCACGGCGATGGTATTCTCGTCACCCGGCGTCGCCTCGATCCGCAGGTCGAGCGGCAGCGTGATCGCAACCATGTCGCCCTTCTTCCAGCGCCGGTCGACGATCGCATAGCCCTTGGCGATCACGGGCGTGAACGGTTGGCCGTTGACCGTCACCACCGCCTGCCCGTTCGCCCACTCCGGCACACGCAACGCGATCGGGAAGCGCCCGGGCTTGGCGAGCGCCGTCAGCGTCAGCCGGGATTCCGGCTCGAACGGATAGCGGGTGTCGAGCGTCAGATCAGCGCCGCGCGTCTTCCACTTCGCGTCCGACGGGATGTAGAGATTGACCAGCAGCGTGCCGTCTCCCTCCCAGAAGATCGCCTCGCCGTGCTTGGCATGACTTTCCATGCCAGTGCCGACGCAGCACCAGAACGCATCGTCGTCGGGCGTCGAATAGCCGCGATCGGCTCCGGTCATCAGCGGCGTCATATAGGTGAAGCCGGCGTTCTGCGGGTTCTGCGCGGCCATGATGTGGTTGAGGTGCGTGCGCTCGTAATAGTCGAAGAACGCGCCCTCCGGCTGCCAGCTATACAGCTGCTGGGTGAGCTTGAGCATATTGTAGCTGTTGCAATGCTCGCAGGTCTGCTCGGTGATGTGGGCGGCGATCGTGTCCGGCTCGGAGAAATACTCGCGGTCCGCATTGCCGCCGATCACATAGCTGTGATGCTGGGTGACCGTATTCCAGAAATACCGCGCGGCATTGGCCGGCTCCGGCTTGCCGTTCAGCTCATGGATCCGCGCGAGGCCGATCAGCTTGGGCACCTGCGTATTGGCATGGAAGTTCGCGAGCTTGTCCTGCCCGGCGACAAGCGGATCGAGCACCCGGCGATCGTAGATCCGCTCGGCGATGACGAGCCATTTGCGATCGTTGGTGCGCGCGTACAGTTCGGCGTAGCTTTCGTTGAGGCCGCCATATTCGCAGCTCAGCAGCACCTGCATCTGCTCGTCATTCAACGCGGCGAACACGCGGGCGAAATAGTCGCCCAGCCCGGTCGCGACGGTGAGTGACTGGGGGTTGCCCCATGCCGCGTGAACGTCGAGCAGGCCGGCGAAGACCTTGTGCATCGTATAAAGCGGCGACCACGACCCGTTGAGATCGAACCCGCCGGACTTGATCTCACCGCGCATCACTTCCGCGAAGATCTCCTCGCCGTCGACGATCGTCCCATCCTTACGCTTGCGGCCGAGCGCGCCGACATAGCCAGTGCCGCGCTTGGCCTGCGCGCGCGCCAGTTCGGCGACGATATACTCGGCACGCGTTCGGCATTCGGCGTCGCCGGTCTGCTCGTTCATCTTGACGAGTGCGGTCATGTAATGGCCCAGCGTATGGCCGGCGATCGTGTCGCTTTCCCATCCACCGTATAGCGGCGCCTTGGCGGGCAGGCCGGCATAGACCATGAAATTGTGCATCAGCCGATCCGCGCTCAGCCGCAGCAGATAGGCGCGGTTGACGTCGACCGCGGTCGCGTAGGCGGACGGGCGCAGCCGTACCGCGGTTAGCGGCAAGGGCTTCGCGCGGGCAGGCAAGATTGCACCGCCCACGCCACGAGCGAACGACCCCTCGCCCACCGGCAGCAGCGTTACCGCCGCGATACCCATCATCAATTCTCGGCGAGTGGCCTGCATGTCGATCTCCATCCGAATATCGTATACTAAACTGAGATGTGAATGTTGCAAGCGTACAAACAGACCTATCAACCTTCCAAATCATATACTGTATAATTTGTATTGACGCCTTGCTGATCGTTCGTCAGTTTCCACAGCATCGTAGGGGACAACAATGCAGGCGCATCATCCGGCACGGCCACACCATGCCGCATTCCTGCTGGGAAGCGCGCTTGCTGTGTTCACGTCGGGCGTTCCAGCCGCCGCGAAGACCGTCGCCAAGACTGTTGCCAAACCTGTCCTCGCGACCCCCGCGCCAAAGTCGATAGTCGAGCGCTATGCACTCGCCGACCGCTACCTGCGCGAGAACCTAGACACGCTGATCGCAGACAGAGATTCCGGCGCGACCTTCGTCGCAGAGGGTCGCGGCATCCTGCTTCACCGCAAGATATCGGGCGAAACAACGATCCTGTTCCTCGATCCGGCAACTGGCGAGACCCAGACGGTCTCCACCTTTGCCGCCGTCGCGGGGCTGCTGACACGTGCGATCGGCAAGCCGGTCAGCGCGGAACGACCGGGTCTCGAACGGCTCGACTATGACCCGGCGACGCGGGTGATGACGTTCTCCGCGGGTGGTAAACGCTGGACCCTCGACGGTACGGGAACGCTGGCGGAGGCGAAGACCGGCGACGGGGACGGCACCGACGCGATCTCGCCCGATGGCCGGTTCCGCATCGTCTACCGCGCGTTCAACCTGGTGGCGATCGACGTGAAGAGCGGGCGCGAAGTGCTGCTGACGACCGATGGGACGCGCGACCAGCCCTATGGGCGCGGTATCGCGCCGCTTCCTGAAATCCTGAAACAGGGCACCGAGGATCCGGTCATGCCGGTGTCGGTGCGCTGGTCGCCCGACAGCCGCCGGATCATAACCTGGCGGCTCGATACGCGCGGCGTCCATCCCTTGACGGTGACGCAGGAAAATCCCCCAGGCAGCTTCTACCCACGCAGCTTTTCGTACATCTACCCACTCGCCGGCGCGGAGAAACTGCCGCAGGCGACGCGGATGGTGATCGACGTCGAACAGGCGCTGCGTCGTCGCAAGGCGAGTATCGTGCCGCTCGACATACCGAGCGAGTCCCTCCTCTATCCCGCCGACCCGGACATGGAATGGATCGGCAACACGCCGCGGATCAGCTGGACCGAGCGCGGCTATAAACAGATCGTCGTCTATCAGGCCGACCCGAACACCGGTGCCACGCATGTCGTCGCGCGCGAGGCGATCAAGCCCGTGGTCACGGTCACGTCGAGCGCATTGATGAGCGCCCCAGACATGGGCGGCGAACTGTCGATCTCCGAACGCAGCGGCTGGGCGCAGCTTTATCTGGTGCGTCCCGACGATCCCGATGGCGGCATCCCGCTGACCCGCGGTGCATGGGAAGTGCTGTCGGTCGATCATGTTGCCAAGGACGCGCACAGCCTGCTGATCACCGGGGTCGGTCGCGAACATGATCGCAATCCCTATTACCGCGCGCTCTACCGTGTGACGCTCGACGGCACGCAGCCGGGGCTGCTCACGCCCGAGCCGATCGATCATGATACCAAGGTGTCGGACGACGGTCGATGGATCCTCGACCGGATGTCGAGCCCGACCGTGCCGACCCGCACCGTGCTCCGCGACGGCACCGACGGACACATCGTCTCCGAACTGGCGCATGCCGACCCCAACGCATTGTTCGCGAGCGGCTTTACCGCGCCCGAACCGTTCCGCGGTGTGGCCGCCGACGGCAAGACGCCGCTCTACGGTATGATCCTGCGTCCTGCGAACTTCGATCCCACGCGGCATTATCCGGTGATCGACAATGTCTATACCGGGCCGACCACCACCGACGTCCCGGCCACCTGGGACGACGCTGTGATGGCCAGCGGCAACAGCGTCGCGCAGATCGGTGCGATCGTCGTGATGATCGACGGCCGTGGCACCTCGCGCCGCGGCCAGGTATTCCGCCTTCCCGCCTTTCAAAACCTAGGTGAGGTCGGCCTCGACGATCATATCGCGATGATCCGCCAGATGGCCGCTCGCTATCCCTACATGGATACCGACCGGGTCGGCGTGTTCGGCGGGTCGGCCGGCGGATACGACGCCGCGCGGTTCATCCTGCGCCGGCCGAACTTCTTCAAGGTGGCGGTCGCGTCCTCGGGCAATCACGACCTTCGGCTCGACAAGGCGTGGTGGCCGGAAGTGTCGATGGGCACCGCCGACACCGCGACGTGGGACCGGAATTCGAACATGTCGGTCGCGGCCAACCTGCAGGGCAAGCTGCTGCTGATCCACGGCGACATCGACGACAATGTCCCGATTACCGAGAGTTTCCGGCTCGCCCAGGCGCTGATCCAGGCAAAGCGCGACGTCGATATCGTCGTGCTGCCCAACACCACGCACGCGGTCTACCAGCCGTTCTTCTGGCGCAAGCTGCGCAACTACTTCACCCGCAACCTGCTGGACGAGGCGACGCCGGCCTTGCTGCCGTTATCGCCTTCGCCGCCGCCGGGGGCGCCCGCCGAGCCGCCGCGCGATGCCCCGCCCGCTGCCCCGCCTGCCTCTGTCCCCGCTGCGCCCTCTGCCACTGCGCCCGCCACTCCGATACGATGAGCCCCGCCATGACTCGCTTCCGCAGCCTTACCGCCGCCGCCCTTCTCCTCGCCGGTACGTCGCTCGCGATCCCCACGCTCGGAGCCGCGCGGGCGCAGGAGCAGCAGCCGGCGAAGCGCGTCTATCCGCCGATTGCCGAGACACCGATCCGTACGTCGAGCTTCGATCTGGCGCTGCGGTCGGACACGCAGACGCTGTCGCGGCTGTCCCCCACCGGCGACGCGGCGTTCGATTTCACCCCTGGCGCACGCGAAGCCGAGCGGGCCGGTGACGGCTATGTCCATATCGGCGACATCAACCTGCGGCTGCGCACGCCCGGCGGCGCGTGGACCGACTTCGCCTCCGCGCACCGGCGCCAGCCGATCCGGCTCCTACCCGCGGCCGGGCGGGTCCTCGCCGCCGCCGACATTACCGCGTCGCTGGGTGCCAGTCCGATCAAGGTCGAGCGGCGCTGGATCGACGATCACGGCGTGCTGGCGCTGCGCTTCACGCTGACCAATACCAGCACGCAGCCGATCGAGATCGGCGGCCTCGGCCTGCCGATGATCTTCGACAACATCATTTCGGACCGCGATCTCGAACAGGCGCATGCGCAGGCGAGCTTCGTCGACCCCTATATCGGCCGCGACGCTGGCTATCTCCAGGTCGCGCGGCTGAACGGCAAAGGCCCTGCCCTGCTGGTTCTCCCGGAAAAGGGCACGCCGCTGGAGGCCTATCGCCCGATCATGGAGGTGCGCGGGGCCCGCGACACCGATATGTTCACCGACCGCAGCCCCCGCGGTCAGACCTCCGAAGGGTTTTACGACTGGACCATCGCCAGCAAGGGGTTCGCCGATAAGGAATGGGCGAAGGCCGGCGAACAGTGGAACACGCCGACCAGCTTCACGATGGCACCGGGTAAGAGCCGCACGATCGGCGTGCGCTTCGTCACGTCGCCGTCGATCTCGGCGATCGAGGACACGCTGGTCGCCAACAAGCGCCCGGTCGCGGTCGGCATTCCAGGCTATGTGGTGCCGACCGACCAGGACGCCTCGCTGTTCCTGCGCAGCCCGCAACGCATCGCCAAGGTCGAGAGCCTTCCGGCAGGCGCGCTGACGGCGACCAAGGTGGCGGGAGCCAAGGGCTGGGTGCGCTATGCGGTACGCAGCAGCGGATGGGGGCGCGCGAGCCTCGCGATCACCTATGCCGATGGCAGCGTGCAGACCGTCAGCTATTTCATCACCAAGCCGCTCGACCAGGCGATGGCAGACCTCGGCCGGTTCTCCACGACGCAGCAATGGTACGAGAACAAGGCCGATCCGTTCGGCCGCAACCCCGCGATCCTCACCTATGACCGCGAAGCCGGGAAGATCGTCACGCAGGATCCTCGCGTATGGATCTCGGGCATGAGCGACGAGGGCGGCGGCGGCGGCTGGGTCGCAGCGATGGCCAAGCAGCTCGACAATCCTGACCCGGCAGAAGTTGCCAAGCTCCAGCGGCTGGTCGACGAGACCGTCGAAGGCCGCCTCCAGGTGGCGGACGGCGAGCATGCCGGCGCGGTGCGGAAGAGCATCTTCTATTACGATCCGGTCGAACATCCCGGCTATTACGATGCCGCCACCAACTGGAAGAGCTGGACGTCCTGGTCGAAGAAGGATGCCGGCGATCTCGGCCGCGCCTATAATTATCCGCATGTCGCGATCGGCCACTGGGTGCTCTACCGCGTCGCACGCAACCATCCTGGCATGGTCACTGCGCATCCCTGGCGCTGGTATCTCGACCACGCCTATCAGACCACCGTCGCGATGATGCGCGACGCGCCCTATTATACGCAGTTCGGATTGATGGAAGGCGACGTGTTCGTCGACATCCTGAAGGACCTGAAGCGTGAAGGGCTGACCACCGAGGCGACCGAGATGGAGCGCCTGATGAAGGGGCGCGCCGATCACTGGCGCACACTGACCTATCCGTTCGGCAGTGAAATGGCGTGGGATTCGACCGGCCAGCCCGAAGTCTATGCCTGGATGCGCTATTTCGGCTACCAGCCCCAGGCGGACGAGACCAGGCAGGTGATCCTGGCCTATGATCCGGCGATCCCGAGCTGGGGCTATAACGGTAATGCGCGTCGCTACTGGGATTTCCTGTACGGCGGTAAATATCCGCGGATCGAGCGACAGATCCACCATTACGGATCCGCGCTGAACGCCGTGCCATTGCTCGATGCTTACCGCGCCGATCCGTCCGACCTGCGGCTGTTGCGGATCGCATATGGCGGCGTGATGGGCGGGATTACCAACATCGATCAGCAGGGGTTCTCGTCGGCGGCGTTCCACTCCGCGCCCGACATGATGAAATGGGATCCGTACAGCGGTGATTACGGCATGGGGTTCTACGGCCACGCCGTCACCGCAGCGAGCTATCTGGTGAAAGATGCGACATTCGGCTGGCTCGGCTTCGGCGGCAACGTGAACCAGGCTTCCGGCACCGTCATTACGATCGCGCCGAAGGACGGCGCCCGCAGCCGCCTGTTCGTCGCCCCTGCCGGACTGTGGATCACGCTGACGGCGGGCAAGATCGCCAACGCCGCGTACGACACAGCCACGGGAGCCGTCACGTTGAAGTTGGATCCGGCATCGTCGACGACGCCCGCGGCGCGGATCACACTGGAAACGACGACGGCAGGCGGTCATCCGTACACGGTTCCGGGCGGCCGTATGGAGCGGGGTGAATACACCGTTCCCCTTTCGATGGCGGCGACGGACGTCCAGCTTCAGCCGAACTGAGCGTCACGGTCCATTTTCAGCAGGCACGGAACCACGATATGGCGAACTTCGCGCCCGTAGATCAACAGCCCATCGCCGCACGAACCCTGCTCGGTCATCCGCGTGGCCTGTTCCTGCTGTTCTTCACCGAATTGTGGGAGCGTTTTTCCTATTACGGCATGCGGGCGATTCTGGTCTTCTATCTGACCAAGCATTTCTTGCTTTCGACCGGTTCAGCGTTCGCGATCTACGGCACCTACACGTCGCTTATCTACCTCACCCCGGTGATTGGCGGTTATCTCGCCGACCATTTCCTCGGCGCACGAAAGGCCGTGCTCGTGGGCGGTATCTTCATCGCGATAGGTCATTTGCTGATCGCATTACTCGAAGGTCCGGCCGGGCAGCAGGGGCTGTATCTCAACGGCTTCTACCTAGGGCTCGCGGCGATCGTAATCGGCACGGGCTTCCTCAAGGCCAACATTTCGGTGCTGGTCGGGCAGCTCTATGCGCGCGACGACATCCGCCGCGACCCGGCCTTCTCGATCTTCTACATGGGGATCAATACCGGTGCGTGGCTGGGGCCGATCGTCATCGGCATCCTGGGTGAGACCGTCGGCTGGTCGTACGGGTTCGGCGCCGCGGGGGTCGGCATGCTGATCGGGCTGGGCATCTTCATCCTGTTTCGCCGCGAACTGAACGGAGTAGGGACATTGCCGGAACAGCCGCGCGTATCGGGTGACGCGTCGCGTGGCCGTTCGCACGAGACGTTCATCTATCTGGGGGCGATCGTTGCCATCGGTGTCGTCTGGTACCTGATCCGGTCGCAGGGTGCCGTCGGTGTCCTGCTCGTCGCATTCTCCGCGCTGACCGTGGCGTACATCGTGTATCGATCGGTCTGGACGTTGCCCCCGGTCGAGCGCGACCGTGTCTTCGCGGCGATGTTTCTCATCGCGCTCAGCCCGCTGTTCTGGGCGCTGTTCGAACAGGCTGGCTCGTCGCTCAACGTCTTCACCGACCAGCGGGTCGATCGGACGCTGTTCGGGTGGACCGTGCCGGCCTCCGTCTTCCAGTCAGTAAATTCGGCCTTCATCATCCTGCTCGCGCCGGTGTTCGCCGGCTTGTGGACGTGGCTCGCGCGACGCAGGGCAGAACCATCCGTCCCGCTCAAGTTCGGGATCGGTCTCTGTCTGGTCGGGCTCGGCTTCCTGGTGCTCGTGGGCGGCGTGGCACCTGGCACTGCGCTGACGCCCGCGGTCTTCATCATCCTGCTGTACCTGCTGCACTCGATGGCCGAGTTGTGCTTCTCGCCGATTGGCCTGTCGTCGATGACGCGACTGTCGGTCGGCAGCATGACCGGGCTGATGATGGGCACGTGGTTTCTGGCGACGTCGGCGGGCAACTTCGTCGCCGCGCTGATCGCTCAGGCGACGGGCGGGCAGAACGCAGGCCCCGACACGATCCTGATCGTGTATTCGAGGATCGGCTGGTCCGCGGTGATCGCCGGCGGCCTGGTCGCGCTGGTCAGCCCCTGGGTGGTGCGGTTGATGCACCTCGATGCGCTGACCAGAAGCCCGCCCCCCGCAGCGCGCTAGATCGCCCGACTATCGGCTTGGTGATCCCGCAGCATTCCAATCCGGCAGCGTGTCGCCTGCCAGATTTCGTACGAAAAACGCGAACTGCCGCCGTGCAACATAATCGATCGGCCCGGTCGAACGCCCGACGCTATGCTCGGCGCCCGGCACCACCAGCAGTTCGAAATCCTTGTCCGCGCGGATCAGTGCATTGGCGACCTGCATCGTCGAGGCGGGGTCGACGTTGCTGTCCTGCTCGCCGACGATCATCAGCAACTTGCCCGTCAGTTGCGCGGCATGATCGACGCCGGAAGCTGCCGCATAGCTCGCGTCGACCGGCCAGCCGAGCCACTGTTCGTTCCAGCTGATCTTGTCCATGCGGTTGTCGTAGCACCCGGCATAGGCCACCCCGACCTTGTAGAAATCGCCGTGGAACAACAGCGCGTTCAACGTGCTCTGGCCGCCTGCCGACGCGCCGTAGATGCCGACCCGGCTGACATCGTAGGACGGATCCTTCGCCGCCAGCGCGCGGTGCCACGCGATCCGATCAGGGAAGCCCGAGTCGGCGAGGTTCTTCCAAGCAACGTCCTGAAACGCCTTGGAGCGGTTGGCGGTGCCCATGCCGTCGATCTGCACGACGATGAAGCCGAGATCTGCCTGCTCCTGCATGCCGATCGCCTTGTCGCCACCAGAATGATAGCCGAACGGCCAATATTGCTTGGGCACGAAGCTGTCGTGCGGCCCGGCATAGATGTTCTCGATCACTGGATAGCGCTTGTGCGGATCGTAATTGCGCGGACGAACGACGACGCCCCAAATGTCGGTCTTGCCGTTGCGCCCCTTGGCGACGAACGCTTCGGGCGGTTGAAACCCGGCCGCCCGAAGCGCGCCATCATCGCCCGTGGTGATCGTCGCGATCAATGCACCGTCGCTCACCCGGTGCAGTTCGCTAATCGTCGGCATGTCGATGCGCGAATAGGTATCGACGTACAGATTTCCGTCTGGGGCGAAGCGAGCGTCGTGATCGGCCTTCGCCGGAGTCAGCGCGGTCAGGTGCCGGCCGTCGAAGTCGATCCGGTAGACGTGCCGAAAATACGGGTCCTCGCCCGCGTTCATGCCGCTTGCGGAGAAGGTGACTTGGCGCTTGGCATCGTCGACGGAGATGACGTCGCGCACTACCCATGATCCGGTCGTGATCCGGTTCCTAACTTTCCCGGTGCGGCCGTCGATCAGGTACAGGTGGTTCCAGCCATCGCGTTCAGACGCCCAGACGATCTCGTCGCCGCGACCGCCGACTTCGTGCGCGTATCGGCGATCGGCATAGACGAACGTCTTTGCATCTTCAGTCACGGCGGCGTGCGCAACGCCGGTCTCCGCATCGACCGCGACGATTCGCGCTTGCCCGAACCCACGCCGGACATAGTCGAACGCGACGCTGCGCCCGTCGCTGCGCCAGCGTGGTGCGGAGAGTTCGTAGGGATTGGGGAACAGCGCGTCGACGATCACCGTCTGGCGGCGGGTCGAGACGTCGAACAAAACGGGCTGTTCCTGATCGATCGCATCGCCGGGCTTGGGGTAGAGCTGGCTCTGCAGCTCCGGCTGAAGCTGATCTCGCGGCGACGATTCTACGCGCAATACCCGTCGCTGATACCCCGGCCTGACCCGATAGATCATGATGTGCCGGCTGTCGGGCGACCAGCGCAGCGTCTCCGGATCGTAGAAGTCGCCTGGCGTCCCGTCGACGCTAAACGGAACGACGGCTGCGTTGCCGGTCTCGCGCACGACCAGATTGTCGCCCTGCACGAGCGCCGTCCACTTGCCATCCGGCGATACCTTGGGACTATTCTCAGCCGGTACCGAGATATCGCGCACCACGCCGAAACCGCGCGGGCGGGTTCGGTCGACGGCGGCCTCGCAACGATAGGCGACGATCCCGCACTGCCAGCGCGTCTCGTCCATCGAGAAAGCGATCGCCTTGCCATTGTCGGCATAGTCGAATTCGGCGAACGGCAGGTGCATTGCATCG
Organism: Sphingomonas sp. OK281; assembly: GCF_900115295.1. Classification (GTDB taxonomy): domain Bacteria; phylum Pseudomonadota; class Alphaproteobacteria; order Sphingomonadales; family Sphingomonadaceae; genus Sphingomonas. Next base: position 85,423 of record NZ_FOVZ01000007.1, read on the forward strand.
ACCGCCTCGTGTCGGGCGTCGGCCAGTGCCGCCCCAAGCTTGGCCGTATCGAACGCCGGCGACTTGGCGAGCGTCTGCGCGTCCACCGTCTCGAACGCGAACCCGCCCGCCACCGTCTTGCGGTACGAGAAGTGACGCCCGTCCGGGGTCCAGTGCACCGGCCACGCCACCTCGCGCGTCAGATCCTGCCAAGCGGCACGCAGCCCGACCGAGCGCCGGAATGCGGCCTCATCGGGGGCAGCCCGAACCGCTGCGGACGCGCACAGCAAAACCAGCGCGAGTGCCCGCGACGAACGACGTACAATCATCAGATCTCCTTGGTCATGCCGATCATCGGCAGCATCGCCGATGCAAGCCCATCCCCGCGTGCTTCCAGCCGGATGGCCCCCCCCTTGTCGCCGGCCTGCACCAGCGCCATGCACAGCCCGTTGAACGCAGAACGTGACATCGCATGATCCGGCTCGCGACTGCGCGGATCGCCATTGCCGACCCCCAGCAACTTTGCATCGCCCGACAGCGCGAACGTCACCCGATCGGACGCGGTCGCCACCTCGCGCCGTTTCGCATCGAGGACCGCCACGCGGACTATGGCGACCTCGCCCGGTGCCAATTGCCGTCGATCGCTCGACAGCCCGATCCGCGCCGGCGCGTCGGTCGTCTCGCGCACCGCGTGCATCACATGCTTGCCGCCGCGATACCCGTACGCCTCGATTCGCCCAGGTCTGTAGGCCACCTGCCATTCGAGATGCGTGTTCTTCACCACCGTCTGCCGTCCGAGGCTCTGCCCGTTCAGGAACAGCTCGACCGCATCGCAGTTGCTGTGCACCCAGACCGAGACCGGCTGGTCCTCGCGGCCCGCCCAATTCCAGTGCGGAAACAGGTGCAGCACCGGCTCGCCGCTCCACCATGCGCGATAATAATGATAATTGTCCTTCGGAAAGCCGCACAAGTCCATCTGCCCGAAGTTCGAAACGTTCTCGGGCCAGCGTTCGAATGGTGTCGGCTCGCCGCGATAGTCGAAGCCGGTCCAGACGAACCCGCCGGCCAGGAACGGCCGCGCGTCGTAGAAGCTCCACCATGTTTCCGCTGTCGTCGCCCAGCGCGGAAATTCCCGGTCATAGGCCGGCACGAAGCCTGCCTTGTCGACACGTGCATATTCGCCGCGGGTCATCACCGTGCTGCCCGTCTCGGTGCCGATCATCGGCACGTCGAGATGCGCGGCGTGGTACGGATCGATCGCGTCGAGGTAGTAATTGCACCCCATCACGTCGAGCACGCGCGACGCCCCCTCCCCGAACTTGCCGTTGAACGCCTCCGTCACCGGACGCGTCCCATCGAGCTCGTACACCTTGCGCTTCATCGTCTCCGCAATCCGCGCGCCGGTTTCAGTGCCCCGGTGGATTTCTTCGTTGCCAATACTCCACAGAATGATGCTTGGATGATTGCGCCCCTGCCGCACCATGCGATCGAGTTGCCCCAGCCCTTCAGCGTTGCTCGACATCTGCCGGGTCTCGTTCATCAACAGGAGGCCCATCCGGTCGCATGCATCGAGGATCGCGGGTGACGGCGAATGATGCGTCGAGCGATAGGCGTTGCTGCCCATCGCCTTCAGCTGCTCGAGCCGCCAGACATGCAGGCTGTCGGGCACCGCGAAGCCGACGCCGGCGTGATCCTGATGGTTGCAGGTGCCCTTGATCTTGACCGGCTTGCCGTTGAGGAAGAAGCCACGCGACGCGTCGAACCGGATTGTGCGGATGCCGAACCGGCACGTATCGCGATCAGTCACGATGCCGTTGATCAGCAACTCGCTGACCAGTGTGTAGAGATGGGGTGTCTCGAGCCCCCACAGCGCGGGCGCAGCGATATGCGTGTGTTGCGCAGCCGTCGTCTCGGTCCACGCCGCGACGTCCAGCGGATCGGCGAGCAGCACTGCGACCTCGCTCCCAGCAGGATCGATTACGGTCGACCGGACCTGCAGCACGCAGGCCTTGCCGCTGTTCGCGATTTCGGTCGCGACACGGATGTGCGCACCGGCGGCGTCGATCGAACACCGCACGGTTGCGCCCCATCGCCGGATATGCGCAGGCGCGGTCTTGACTAGCCGAACGTCGCGGTAGAGCCCGGCGCCCTCGTACGACCATGCCTCGCCCAGGCTGACGTCGCAACGGACGACGAGGATATTGTCCTCGCTCGGCTTGGCGAAATCGGTGACGTCGATCTCGAACGGCGCATAGCCGCTCTCGTTCGCTCCGACGACGAAGCCGTTAAGAATCACGATGCAATTTCGCGCAACGCCGTCGAACTGCAGCATCAGCCGCCGCCCCGCATCCGCCGTGCCCAGCGCGATCACGCGTCGATACCAGCCGATGCTGGTCGCGGGCCACATCCGCCCGACCGGCTTGAACCCTTGGAACGAACCCGTGCGATCCGCCTCGCTGCCCGCGGGGCCGAATTGCGCGAACGGTAGGTCGACTGCCCAGTCGTGCGGGAGGGTGACCGCCTGCCACCCGGTGTCGTCGAACGTCGGCTCGGCGACCGGCGTCCCGATGTCGCCCGATTTGCCATATGTGTCGTGCGACCGGCCGAAACCGAAATCTCTCATCGGATCGCTCGCATGGCCAAGGTGAAACCGCCATCCCGCGCCAAGCGGCACGACCTCGCGAGGGCCGACCGACGCCAACGGGGCAGTCCGCGCTGCAATGCCCGGTGCACTCGGTGCAATTGCGGCAAACGCCGTCACGCCGCCTGCCTTCAACAGGTCGCGACGATCGAGATCGGTCATAGCGTCATCCCGGTAACCAAGGGCCGGTCGCCGCACCGCGACCGACCCGTTATCGTCAGAAGTTCACCGTAGCGCCGACGAACAGCGTGCGTCCGAGTGTATCGTACACACCTGGATAAGTATTGCCGTTGCCGAACGACGACAGGATGCCCGCCGCGATCGCGGGCGGATCCTTGTCGAAAAGGTTGTTGACGCCCGCCCGCAGCTGGAGCCCTTCCCCGACCGCGACAGTGCCTGCCAGATCGATGTAGTTGTATGCCGAGATTTTCTTGTTGATGACGCTCGGCGTGCCAGCGAGAAACGTGTTGTCAGACAGCGACGACAATTTGACCGAGTCGGTATGGCGCCAAGCCACCGATACCGACGCCCCCTGCGGCATCTGCCACGTCGTCCGCATCGCATGCCGCCACGTCGGGTTCGGCTGGCCGCAGGTATAACCGTACAGCCCCTTGCAGTCGTAGCTGCCAAGACCCGCCAGCGGTTCGGCGGCCTGCTCGATCAGGCGCGCACCGACCATATTGAGATTGAGCTTGCCGAGCGCGCCGATGCCGAACGTGTAATCGGCGGTGATGTCTACTCCGGAGGTCGTCAGTGAACCGGTATTGTACGTCGTCGAGACGATATAGCCGTTGGTGCCGAAGATCGCGCCCGAGCGTGGATCGCGCGTGAACAACGCGCAATAGAACGGATCGCCGCCGGCCACGCACTGGCTGATCGCGAGCGAAGGATCGACCGAGCTGATATAATCCTTCACCTTCACGTGGAAATAATCGACGGTCAGCGTAAGGTTACGCACCATGCGCGGTGTAAGGACGATACCCGCCGTATAGGTATCCGCCTTTTCCGGTTTCAGAGCGACGTTGCCGCCATACTGTGCCGAACAGGTGTCCGACGGGCATTCGATGATGCTGCCATATTGCGCCTGCGTCACGCCGGTCAGGCGGCAGACGTCGAACGATGCGCTCGGCGATGCGCCTGAGCACGGATCCTGTGCGGCGACGTTGCCGATGGACCGTGATCCGAACAGTTCGGCGATGTTGGGTGCGCGGATCGCGCGGTTGTAGCTGAGGCGAAGACGCGCATCCTGCGACGGCGCCCAGCTTGCCTCACCCTTGTAGGTCCAGACGTTGTACTTCGACTTCAGGCCGGTCGATTGCTGGTCGTTGCGATACGCCGAATAGCGAAGGCCACCGTTGATCGTGAGTGCATGCGCGAACGGCAGGTCCTGCAGGACCGGAATTTCGATCTCGCCATACGCCTCGTTGACGGTGATGCGCCCGTCCGAGTCGGTCACGCCACCCTGTTCGGCGACCGCATCCGCCGTATAGTTCAGCGTCTCGCGGCGATGCTCGGCGCCCAGCGCGATGTTGACGCCGCGCTTTGCCCATGGGCTGGTGATGCCGAACGTGCCAAGATCGCCGTTGACGTTCGCGGAGATCACCGTGAGCGCATTGCGCGACGCGGTGTTACTTTCCGAGAAAAGATAGGCCGCCTGCGTATCGGTGATCGCGTTGGGCTGGAACACGTTGACGGGTACGCACGCCGGATCGCTGCCGTCGATCACCGATCGGCAGGTCGGCACGCCGTTGACGTTTACCACGTCGAGCGCGCGCTGCGCCTTCACGTTGTCGACGTTGTTCATGTACGTCTCGTTGAACTTCACCAGCGAATGCAGATAGTTCACGTCATATTGAAAACCGTGGCCGAGGTCGCCGCGGACGCCGGCTGAGTAGCGGTAATCCTGGTGGCGAAGGTCGTCGCGTCGCGACTGCCCATCACCGAGCCGGTATCCGATCAGCGTATCCTGCGTCGCTGCGGTCCCAGCGGACGCTCCGCACAACGACTGTTGTTGCGCCACGCTCATCAGCGGGTTGTTGCAGGGCAAAGTGAAGCTTGTTCCCAGGAACAGCGCGGACGGCGCAACCTGCGAGAAGGTGTGATCCTTCATATACATGAAGCTGCCATAGACTTCGGCGATAGGCGCGATCTCGAACTTGGCAAATCCGCCGCCGATGTAGCGATCGTCGGAGCGCTGGAGGTAGTTGGTCGGCGAGTAGTTATACGCGTAGGCAGACGTATACGGCACCCAGGTCTGCGTACCGTTGATGTTGTTCGTCAGCGTCTTGCTAGCATTCGGGCCGCCAAGCGGAGTGAACGTGCCGTATTGCGTGTTGCTCGATCCACCGCAGATCAGAGCGGAGCCAGCATCGTCCGCTTGGTTCAGCGCGCACGCCGAAACGTCGCGGTTCGCCTGCAATACCGGATCGGTGTGGCGATACCCACCATAGACGGTGACGTTGCCACGACCATCGGCGAAGTTCTTGCCGTAGGCCGCGTTGATATCCTGCTTGCCGCCATCGGCGACGCGGTGCGGTGCGTTGGCATAGCCTCGCGTGGTGATGATGTCGCGCACTGCGCTGTTGTCGTTGGTGTGCACGCCCAGGCCAGACTGCGCGTCGATCCGCAACCCGTCGAGGTGATCCTTCAGCACGAAGTTGACCACCCCCGCCACCGCGTCGGATCCGTACACCGCGGACGCGCCGCCGGTCACCACGTCGACACGGTCGATCAGCGTCGACGGCACGAAGTTCAAGTCCATCGCCTGCTGGGGCAGCAACCGCTGGCCATTAAGCAGGACCAGAGTCCGGTTTGACCCAAGGCTGCGAAGGTTGATGTTGGCCGTGCCGTCCGAACCGTTCGAGACGTTCTCGTTCGCATCCGCCTTGAACTGCGGCAGGCGGTTCAGCACGCTCTCGACGTTGACCGCGCCTTGATATTTGATTTCCTGATCCGTCACGGACGTGATCGGGCTGTTGCTAGCGAGGTCAGGGCGGCGGATGCGAGTGCCTGTCACGACGATGGAGTCATCGCTTGCGGCAGCTGGTGTATCCGCACCGGGTGCCGGTGCAGGCAGAACCTGCGCATAGGCGCCCGAGGATAGCAGCATCGCTAGCACTGCAGTCATGCTGGAACGGTGACGACGTACGCCGACGATATTTTTCATGGATCCCTGGCCCCAACTTTGTGTCGCCCAGCAATCCATCACTAAACATCATTCGTGTCAAATATATTATACGATATTCGATATATTCGCGACCTGCTGGGCGTGCGGACGAAGCGCTCGACGGTATATCACCACCACCGCCTGTAGAATGGCAGTTCGTTAAGGCTGTTCGGCGTCGCACAATCGCTAAGCTTTCCCGGTCCGCTCCATACACTCTCGGCATCAGCTCCGCCGATTCCACAGCGTTTGGCCAAGCCAGTGGACGTACGATCATCGGCGGCCGTATCCTGCTCGGCAACCCGGCCGATTTCCCCGTTACCATCAAGCTCGAAGGCTATCGCATAGTCGCGCCGTCGCGGGTTTCCGGGTGGGGTCATCACGGGGGCAAATCTTGCCTTCACCACGGATGTCTACGGTTGACGGGTTGCTTCGACGAACGGTTCGGTGCCGGAGCCCTTTCATCTTCGCCGAGATTACGCATCTTCTGTTTCATGCAGCGGGACTTGGCATTGCGGTGCGCTATGCCCGTCTGATGGTTGTCCATCATCATCACGGGCGCCGCCAAATCGGTGACGAAACACGATTTTTGGCGAGCTCCAGCTTTGGCGATGGCGCGCTGTACGTCAAGTATCTCGTCTCGAACCAACGTGCCCTCCGTACCATCGTCGAGGATATTCTTGCCGTTCGCTTCGACTGGACACAGCCCGTGAACACACATGCCGGCATCAGGCATTTCTATTGGTTCATGCTGCGCCATAAGGCCCGGGGCTTTTGCTTCTGGTGAACCATCCTCCGGCGAAACGCGTCACGTTTCATCTAATAAGCTCCTCACGCTGCTGATTTTTCCCCATGATACCCATGTTCGAACCATGGGCGGACGTGTGAAGCGGATAGCAGGACTATTGGAGGCGGAGGCGCGGACGATCGCCGCCGAAGACACTGGGCGATGCGGGCTGTGCGAGCGGCCCCTGGGTCGAAAGGTGGAATGGCATCACCGTATCCCAAAAAGCCGGGGTGGTACGGAGGTCATCCCGGTTCATCCGATATGTCACCGTATCATCCATGCCAGCGTATCGAATCAGGATCTGGCAACGACGTTTGCGGACCTCGATGTCTTGAAAGCACGCTCGGATATCAGTCGCTTCCTGCACTGGATCGTCGACAAGCCTGCGGATTTTCACGCCCCCACCCGCCGAGCCGATATCCGGTAAGAGCATCGGCCTCGACGATCGATCGTCATCGGCAACCGACTTTTAAGCCGGCGGCAATTGACGATCGGAATATCGTTCCTTCAGCGACCCGAACGGAAGCGGCCGCCGAAAGAGGAAGGTCGAGCCTATGACGACGCACTGCGCGAATGGCGAAAGGCCAAGAGCGCCGCGTAGATCCCCGCGATCCGTCACCCTCTCGGATACCATCACTGCCAAGCTGTTCGCGATGGGCGCGGGCAGAACGTTTGCCCATTCTCGCTGCTGACGTCGGTCTCGTTGCAGCCGCAGCCTTAAGGCAAACAATTCGCACCATATCGCAGAGCATCAGTGATGGCGATACATCGAGCGGCGTGCGCCACAGGGTTGAAGCCAATGTTCCAAATCCCCTCGGCGGCGCATGTACAGGCACGATCACGAAATCTCCGGCCCGGCCCGGTCACGACCAAATCGCCAGTTGATCCCGTCCGCACGCATGATGCCGCCCACCTGGTGGTCCAACTGCTTTTCGAGCACCGGTCGCCACGGCACGAGCGTGAACTCCCGGCTCTTTTCGACCAGCGCGAACTTGCCGCTGAGCAGATCAACCTGGCGTGCCAGCCGCCCCTCGATCGTATCGCCAGTGCGGGCCTCGACGAACGTCTTGCCCATCTCCTCGGAAAGCTGCCCGGCCACGCGCAGCAACTCGCGCCGCTGGAGGATCGCCAGCGCGTTGGCGCGCAGCCTGACGGCGTCACCATCACGATCCGCCAATTGCTGCTCCACCAGCCACTGCCGACGGACCGTCACGACCGCGCGCACCTCATGCCCGAACCCGGCATCGCGGAGCGGCGTCGGCATGCCCGATTCGAGTTCACGGTCCAGCCACGTTGCGGCATCGATGCGGCCGAGCCGTTCGATGGGTATCGCGGACACAGTCTCGATCGCCATCGGCTGGTCGCGCAGCAAGCGTTGCTCATAGGTCTCAGCGCGATCGACATGATCGGCGGCGATGATCCATGTGCCGTTCAGTTCGCGGTTTACACCTGCGCCCGAGCGACGCATCGCCTCGAGCCGTCGCACATGCGTTTGCGCAAAGGTCTCGGTGGCCGATGGATCGTGGCGAAGATGCAGGTCTACCGAATAGCGCCCCTCATGCGCCGCCGCGATGGCCGCGACAGTGCGATCGGTCTGACGCGCCGCCGCTTCGCGCGGGCTGACACGCACGATCGAGCCTTCCGGCGTCGCACTGGTCGCGTCGCCAAACCCGATATCGACATAATGGACGCGGCCATCGACACCATCGACCATCAGATAATGGCGGTCGCGATGCTCGTCGGAAAAGCCTCGGGTGATGACGCGCCCGACGATCGGCTGTGCGTCGCTGCCAGTGATCACTTGATCCACCCCGGCGCGATCCAAGCGACGACGGGTGAGTTCGCGCTGCATCGTGCGGACGATGTCACCACGCTCGCCCATACGGCGCAGCGTATCGTCCAGACCGTCAGCCAGCCGGTAGCGGCCACCGCCGATATCATCGGCAAGACCCATCGTTTCCAGCCTACGCAACCGGCCCGCCTGGATCGACTGCTGGAACGGGTCACGGTCGGCGGCTACGGCGATCCGATCGGTATCCATGCGCCGAAGCAGGCGGCGGTCGATCGCAGTCAGTCGCTCCTGGCCGACATCGTGGCGCAGTCTCTCTTCGATTTCCCGGTCGGTACGCGGCCCGAGATCGAGCGTGATCAGCTCGGCCGCGCGCTCGCGGAGACCGTGCGCAATATACTCGCGTGCGATGACGAGATTCTGACCACGATCATCGACCCCGCGCAGCATGACATGGGTATGCGGTCGATCGGTATTGAAATGATCGACCGCGACCCAGTCGAGCTTCGTCCCGAGGTCGACCTCGACCTGCGTCATCAGTCGGCGCACATAGGGTTTGAGGTCGGGATATTCCGCGCCATCTTCTGCCGAGACGATGAACCGGAACTGGTGACGATCCCCGTTGCAGCGTTCGAGGAACGCCTTGCCGTCGGCAGAATCACGATCGGATGAATAGAGTTCGCCAGGCGCGCCGTCGCGCGTCACGCCGTCGCGCTGGATGTAGCGAAGATGAGCCTGCGCCGTTGCCATGCCCTTGGTGCCCAGTCGCACCAGTCGCGTCTTGACCACCGCGCGGCGCGACCGGAATCCGGCGAGCCGATCGCGACTGGAGAGAAGCCGGCCAACGCTTGCCCCACGCCCGATCCGACTGCCATCGAAACGGCGACCCTGCACGCCGGTCTTTGCGCCTGCCAGTCGGGCTGCGACGACGACGCGACCGACATAGTTGGCGGTACGCTTGCCGCCCTCGCCGCGCATGCGGCCAAGGTGGGGTTCGAACGGATCGTCGATCATGAGGACAATGCTCGATCTGGAACCAGAGTCTCGCAATTTTCGGCCAGAAATGGCTGAATTTGGCCATTCGCCGTACGCGCGTCTCCTATCGTCAGCCCCATGTCTCGCGATAAAACGATGTGCAGACAAAGACTTGAGGCCTGTCGCGAGACAGTGCCTTTATCTTGTTTTCCCCGCCCCCCTTCCCAGACCGCCTTCCGACGCGCGAAGAGAGCGGGGACACGATGCCTGTCCGGCACCGCATCCCGGCCTGAACGATCATGCCGATCACGCATCCGCGAACGCCCTGCGTGCGTCATTCGCCCGACGGAAGGCCTGCTTGCCTGTCATGTCGTGCGCGTTTCCATCGCCATCGACGATCATCACCGCCACGAACAACACGCCGTTGAACGTGCCGAGAATACGCACGCAGTACAGCTCTAGTCCGTGGTCATCCGCACTTTCATAGGTGCCGATCCAGCGTTCCTGCACCCTCGCCTGCCAATGAAAATCGCTCGGTTCCGCATCGAAATAGCGATGCGCCAACGCCGCGCCGGCGCCCCGTCCGAACTCGATGTCGAGCGCCGACACCAGCGCTGCCATCGTGCGATCCGATGCGACCGAGATGGGATGAACCATGGTCATGATAGCCTTCTTCTTCGTCATCCCCCGATCGAGGACGTGTTCCGCAAGACGGGCGGCGGGGCGGTTGTCAGGGCCGCGAAACGCAGTGAAGCGCCGCGCCAGCGGCGACGGAGGAACCGACTTTCTCGCGTTGGCAACACACAGGAACGTGCGCAGCGCGCTCCTTCCGCGGCAAAATTGGAAGGGGCCGCCGGTCTTGAGAACCGCTCGGCCGTCCGTCAGCATAGGACGACCCGAGACGAGCCCTTCCCCCGCCCGCGCTCATGGCACGACAGCCCGAACCGCGAAGAGCGATGGTTGCGACACGCCATCTGCCGTCGGTTCAGGACCCGCAGAGCCAGCATGACGGATCGCGAACAGGCTCGGCGGCGGCGGCAGGGCTGTTGGCGCCAAACGCAGCGGATCGCCCCCACTGACCGTGTCGAGGTAGGCGATCGTCTCGCGCGGCAACGCCGTCCGACCGGCGAGATAGGCAGCATAGCGGCGTGGCCCGGCGTTATAGGCTGCGAACAGCCCGGGATAGCCGAACCGGTCGTACATCAGCCGCAGATAGAGCGTGCCGGCGAGGATATTGTCGCAAGGGTTGTCGGGATCGATACCAAGACCGAGCCGAGCGCGCATCTCAGCCCAGGTCTCAGGCATGAGCTGCATCAGGCCGATCGCGCCTGCGCGACTGCGGATCGGCCGGCCACCGAGCGTGGTCCTGCCGCCACTTTCGGCGCGCATGACACGTTCGATCCAGCGCATCGGCACGCCGAACCGGGTCGATGCAGACGCGATACAGGACCGCCAGCGATCGACGTCGTGCGCGTGCGCGTGCGCGTGCGCGTGCGCGTGCGCCGGTGGGACTGTCAGCGTGCCTGTGGCAAGGACGAACCGGGTCAGCGCGCCCATAGCAAGCGCGCCTTCCCGATCACGTCCTCGCCGTCGGTGGACCCAAAATAGCGCCCGTCGAACGACGCTGGATTGTCGGTCATCAGCAGGAAGAGCTGGTGTCGCCTGAGGCGAACACAGCCGCTCCACCACGGCATCGCGCGGCCGTGTCTGTCGACGACGCGGCGCTGTGCGATCCAGCGCCCGTTGAGGAATATGGTCTCGCCCAGCGCGCAAATCTCGTCCCCGGCAGAGGCCACGACATGCTTCACCAGCGGGACATTGGCGGGGAGATAATGGCGGACGGCTGCGAGCATCCGGTACCGCGCAGGCAACCGTGCGATCACCATGTCGCCGCGGTTAACCGGTGCGCCGGGGGTCACGGCATAGAGTCCGATCGGGGCGCTGCCACTTGCGTTCCAGACAAGGCGCGGCAGCGGCGGCGCGACGATCGTGAGGCCGAGCGTCACGATCCCGACGGTGCTGACGACGACCCACCGCCTGCGTTTGCGATGCTTCAGGCGCGCTGCGCGCACGGCGTCGTCCCAGGCGAACAGCGGCGCATCGGACGCACGGGCGGTGCGCTTAGCCATGCTGCAGCTCCCGTGTCGCCTGCTCCGCCGACCAGGCGTCGAGGTCGTCAATATGATATTGGACGAAGCGGCAGTGGCGGCGGAAGATCGGTCCCTGACCCTTGACGCGCAACCGTTTCAGCAGCCGACTCGAGATCTTGAGATAGGCCGCTGCCTGATCGGTGTTGAGAAAGGGTGAGCCGCGTTTGGCGCGGTTCGCCCGTTCGATCGTATCGTCGCTGTCCATCGTGCGTACCTCCAAGCGACGGCGGCGTGCCGTCGGCGTCCCTGGGGATGGCGTGCGCGACCCCGGTTGCGGAGCGTCGAAAACCCGCACCTCCGTTTTCGACACAGCCACAACGGGAAGAATGCCCCGCGCGTCGGCGCGCGGGGCATTCGGATTCAGCGCGACCAGATGAGCTTGTGCTCGCCGTCGTCGCTTTGGATGAGCGTCGCGTAGATCGGTGCCGGGAACGACGGATCGTCGAGCTTGAGGCTCAGATAGTGTGCGCCGGTCTCGCGCGCTGACTTCGTCCAGGCCGCCCCGAATTCGACGCCATTGGCGCTGACACGGTGGTCGGGGGACTTGTCTGTGTCGTGCTCGCAGGGGCGGATCGTCGCCTTGACGCGGAGCGTCAGTGTCCGGATTTCGCCGATGTAGACGCCGTTTTCGCCGCGGGTGAAGCTGCCAATCTGTGCCATGTTAACCTCCTTCATGTGGTGCGACGCCGCCCGATGCGGCCTCGACAGGCGGTCGATCAGGCGGGCGGAGGACGGTCCCGCACCCCGTTCGGGGGTCCCCATCGCCTCTGCGCGATGGGGTGGACGAAGGGCCGAAGCACAGCGGAGGACGGCCAAAGCCGGGCTTCTTGTCTCGCGAGGAAGGCGAGGGATAGCCGAGCCGGGGAAGAAGGTCGGCGACGCCGTTGCGGGACCGGCGGACCCCGCCAGACCCGCCGAAAGAGAGGTCCGTTCAGGGCGGCAGCCAAGCATGCAGGAAGGACTGGCAAAGGCCCCTGTCACGCGCGACACACGGACCGGCCACACGCGAATCGCATCGATGCTGCAGGCGCCTGCCGTGTCCGCCCCACCGCCGCCATACTGTCGCCAACCAACGCCGCGGACCCTGGCTGTACGAATGACGTGACCGCGGCACGATCGGCGTCACGTCCGGCCGGACTGTGGTGAGCGAACCTTGATCGCGCCGCGTCGTTGTCCGGGAGCGCACCGCGATCGGGTCTATGTGGACTGCGATCGTGTCGGAATTCTCGCCGAAGGACGAGAACCTATCACGCGTCGTGCGGGATGTTGTGACCGTCCAGCACGGTGGCCGCGGTGACGGCATGACAGGTGCCATATTGACCGTCGATGGCAGCAATCTCGACAGCGACATCGCCCGTCCCGGGATAATGTATCGTGCCCCGGTTGGCGACCGAAGCCAACCTGGAGCGAGCTGGTGCAGCAAGGGCTTCCCGGTTGAGGGCTTACGCGACGCCTGCCCGACAACGCGGCCGAGACGCAAGACGACGATCGGATTGCAGCCATCAAAGCCGCGCGCCGCTGCCATCCTGGCAGCGGCGCGCGGCCGAAATTTGAGGGGCCGGTGCTGCCGATCTCGTGCGTTGGCGGCACCGGCGTGTTGACGTCCTGACGGTGGCTTCGACGCCTGCGTCATCCGCCGCCAGGCGAAAGGCCGGGATTAGACTCGATCTGGTCTGGACGGCGCAACAGCGATTCCGCTGCCAGGATCGAACCGGCGTGCCGTGCGGTCTCGAGCCAGACGGTCAGGGGATGGACGCTTTCGAACGACACGTCGCGCTCGATGAACAGACCGAAGGGCAAGCGTATGCTGGCGATTTCGGCCAAACTGAAAGAGCCGAGTTCCGGGCAGCCGAAGCCGAGATCGGCCAGCCCGAACAGAGTGTCGCCATCCTCGCCCAGTTCGGTCGCCAGCCACGTCGCCGCGCCCACCGGCGAGAACAGTTTCAACACAGGTGACGGGTCGAACCGTTCGCCTTTCGTGTCGTAAACGTCGCGGAACATATCGTTGGCGCGCAGTGCGAAACGATCGTCGGGGGTCAGGAGGATCATGCCCCGATCCTCTCGCTCTGCCCTGCCACCCGCCCCGCGGCCTGGGCCTCATGGTGCCGCGCCAGCAACCAGTCGGCGGCCTTGGTCGCGGCACTGGCGGCGCGGAAGATCGCGCGGTTGTCTTCGCGCAGCACCTCGAGCCATGATCCGATATAGTCGGCATGGCGGACGGTCGGCACGATGCCGAGCGCGGCGCAGAGGAACGCCGACCCCATCTCGGCGATCAGTTCTTCGCGCGCGTAGTCCTTGCTCCCAAAGCCGTTGGTCAGGTCGCGGGCCAACCGACTGGCATGGCCCGTGGCGTGCGTGAGTTCGTGCAGGCAGGTCCGGTAATAGTTCACCTGATCGAAGAAGGCAGGCTGTGGCGGAACCTGCACGACATCGAGGGAGGGCACATAAAAAGCCCGCGTTCCACCAATCCGGAAATCGACACCCGATGCGGCGATCAGCTCTTCGGCGACCGGCACGATCTCGCGCTCGGGCAAGGGTGCCGGATCAGACGCCAGCCCGGCGCGAAGCCCTTCGCACTGCGCGACATTGAAGACGGTAAACCGCTTGAGGAACGGGATAGCCCTGGCCTCGTCACCGTCGCGCGACGCGCGTTCCTTCTCAGCCTCGGGGGTAAAGCGGTCGGCATATACGACGGTGGTGCCACGCTCGCCCTTGCGTACGCATCCGCCCGCCTCCTGGGCCTGCCGAAAGGTCAGCCACGATTGTGACGGCCAGCCATGCGCGATGACGGCACCCCACAGGATCAGGATATTGACGCCCGAATAGGCGCGCGCGGTCGACGCATTGCGCGGTAGGCCCGGGCCGGGCCCTGCCCCGGCGCTCACATTCCACGGCTGAACCCAGGGGAAGCGGCCGGCTTCCAGCTCTGTGATGATCCGCGCGGTCACCTCGTCGTAGAGATTGGCGCGGTCGGTAGGGGCTTGGCGCTGTCCGCGCTGTCCCACGGCACAGTTTTCGCGTTTCGGACGCATGACTATCCTCCTGCCTACCCCAAAAGCACCATGGCCTCCCCGGAAAGCGGGGGTGGGCGGCAAGATGCGACCAGAGAGGTCCGCAGGAGCGGACGGCGGCACCCGAAGGGGTGCAATGCAATGGAGCACCCCAAGCAGGGCGCCGGGGTTGCCGCTGGCCGTGGCGGACCTAGCCGGGAGCGCCGCCCGGACCCGCACCACCGGGAGAGGCCCGATCCAACGCCGCCGCCGCGCCCGGCGGGGCGACTGCTTCGGGCCGGTCCCTGGCCGGCCCGGATGCGCCAGCGATCGCGACCTCTGGCCGAGACTCGCGTCGCGAGGCTCGGTGGCGAAGGCCTGGCCGAGCCATAGAGCGCGGTCGCGCGTCAGCGCGAGGCGGTACGTCGAATTTCGCCGAACATAACGAACATCAGACTGCCGCAGCAGTATCTAACTGGGATGTTTGAAGAATTCGATCGGCGAGACTTCGAAGCACTCCGCCAGATCATTCAGTCGAAGCAGCGTGAGGTTGATCCGGCCATTCTCGATCTGGCTCAGATACGACTGTGTAAAGCCAGCAACCTCGGCGAGAGGCTCCTGCTTAAGCTCCCTTTCCTTACGGAGCCGGGCCACATTGAGGCCAACCAGCCTGCGGATATCCACAATTCCTCATCAAGGAATTCGTGAGATAAGTTTATTCGTTAAAACGAATATGATATTGATGTCCGCTTGATGGATAGGGACGGAGCGGATTATGGCCGAACCCGAGCATTTTATCGGTCGGCAAATTATCGGGACGCAGCGTGACCAACCGATCGAGGACCTGTTTCGTCTTCACGCGGGCTGGCTGCGCGGGTTTCTCACGCGACGCCTGCACGCCCAACCGGCCGATGTGGAGGACATCGTACAGGACACGTATCTGCGCGCGGCGCGTCAGCCGGCCATGGTCATTGTCCATCCCCGCGCCTTCCTGTCGCAGACCGCGATCAACCTGTTCCGCGATGGAAAACGCCGATCGGCGGTTCGTGCGCGGCATCACCAGTCGATCGTGCAATCAGGGTTCGCAATGGAGGCGGGGTCGTCCGGGCTGCTGGAGCAGGAAGCCAGGCTCGAACTCGAGCGTCTTATCCTGGCCATGCCGGACCTGTACCGAGACGTCTTCGCTTTGAGCCGCTTTCGGCATATGACGAACGCGGAGATTGCCGCGCACCTCGGTATTTCGGTGAAGACGGTCGAGTGGCGGATGGGCAAGGCTCTGGAATTCTGCACGAGCAGGCTACGAGGCTAGGTGGCGCCGGTCATGACTGGAACCGATGAGCACGGTGAGGATGCCGTCGAGGCGCAGGCAGCGCAGTGGTTCGCGCGCCTGAAATCGCTGCCAGTGTCCCACGAGACGCTGCAGCAGTTTATCGCGTGGCAACGTGACGAGACGCACGCAGCAGCGTTCGACGCAGTCGAGCAACTCTGGTCACGCGCGGGCGACCTGGGCGATCGGCCCGCCATGGTGGCCGCAACGCAGGACGCGCTGTCCCGCAAGGGAAGACGGCGATCGTCGTCCTGGTCGCTACGCCCGGCCTTGGCGGCGTTGGCCGCGATCGTCTTTCTGTTGCTCGGCAGCGGCGCGACCTATTGGGCGCTGCGACCGAGTGCGAACGCGTATGCGACCGGGGTCGGTCAGCAAAGCGTCGTCGCACTGGAGGACGGCTCGAAGGTCACGCTCGACACCGACACGCACATCGTCGTGCGTTTCGATGCGGATGGGCGGAGCGTCATCCTGAAGCGGGGCCAAGCCTATTTCACGGTCGCGCACGACACCGCGCGTCCGTTCCGCGTCGAGGCGGGCGACACCGGCGTCCTCGCGACGGGCACCCAGTTCGCCGTGCGGCGCGATGGGAGGGCGGTCGACGTGACGTTGGTCGAGGGTAGCGTGCGGGTCGCCGCCGGGCGCGCGCCACCGGCAACACTCCGAACGGGGCAGCAGCTTGTGCTGCGTCCCGATCGGGCCGCTGTCGTGCGGGCGGTGGATGCCGGCACGGCGACGGCGTGGACGCAGGGCCGGATCGTGCTGGACGGCTGGACGCTGGCGCGCGCGCTGGTCGAGGTGAACCGCTATACGCCCAGACCGGTCCGGCTCGAAGCGGCGCGCTATGCCGATGCGCGGCTCAGCGGCACGTTCGATGTCGGTGATATCGACAGCTTCATCGCGGCGGCGACCGCGCTGCTGCCGCTGAACGCGCAGCGGGACGCGCACGGTTCGATCCGCCTCATCGAGCGCCCGTCGCAAAAATCGCCATCGCCGGGTTAGGGTCGTCACCATGCCGGCGCGTCTCTTGTTCCGAAGCCCCGGTACACGCCGGGACTCGGCGGAACGACAAGGGGCACGGGGCATGACGGGTTTTCAAACGGGGCGGTGGTCCGGTCTGCGCGGCGGTACCGCCGCCCTGCTGCTACTGGCGGCGGTGCCGTCCCCGCTACAGGCACAATCGGGGGCGCCCTCGTTCACCTTCAGAATTGCGGCGGGGCCGCTTCACCGAGCGCTGGTCGCCTTCGCTGCCGTGACGGGCGAGCAACTGCTCTATTCGACGGACCTCATCGCAGGCCGCAAGGCCCCCAGGCTGGATGGCCGGCTGCCGGCGGACCGGGCGCTCGACCGCCTGCTCGACGGAACCGGGCTCGCGGCGCACCGGATCGGGCCGCGGATGATCGTGCTACGCCCGGTTATTGCACCCGATCATGACCGCCCACCGGCAGCAGGACAGCCGAGCGCCAGTGCGGTGTCGACGCCCGGGCAAGGCGTCGCACAGCGAAGCCAGAGCCCGTCGTCCAGGGTGATTCGTGCGACGGCAGAGGAGCCTGCACGCGAGGAGATCGTCGTCACGGGTACGCATCTGCGCGGCGGCGCGGCGGGCTCGCCCCCGGTCGACAGACTGACGCGTGAGGATCTGGCCAGGCGTGGCTTTGCGACGGTCGCGCAAGCCTTGCAGGCATTGCCGGGCAATTTCGGGGGTATGGCGACCGAACAGAGCGCGCTTGCCTTTGCCGATACGACAGGCAGCAATGGCGGGTTCGCGACCGGCGTCAATCTGCGCGGCCTGGGGGCGGGTGCCACGCTGGTGCTGGTCAACGGCCAGCGGCTCGGGGGGTCGGGTACCAAAGGCGCGTTCAGCGACGTGACCAGCATCCCGACCGGCGCGCTCGACCGGGTCGAGGTGCTGATGGATGGCGCATCGGCGATCTACGGGTCCGACGCGGTCGGCGGCGTGGTCAACATCCTGCTCAAGCGTCGTTTCCAAGGGGCGGAGACCCGGGTACGGTTCGGCAGCGTGACGGATGGCGGCAAGCGCGACGTGCAGCTCGATCAGACGATCGGCAAGCAATGGACCACCGGCGGCATCATGCTGTCCTATGAATATGACCGGGCGGGTCGGCTGGCGAGCGACGACCGGGCGTTCGCGCGCTCGACCGATTCCCGCAGTCTTGGCGGGACTGATCACCGCTATATCTTCAGTTTGCCGGGCAACGTGCTCGGTATCAATCCGGTGACGGGCGCGCTCGGAGCGGCCTACGCCATCCCGGGCGGCCAGGACGGCCGATCACTGACGCCCGGCGACTTCCTGGCGGGCACGACCAATCTCCAGAATTCCCGGACCGATACCGATCTCATCCCGCGCCAGGAACGCCATAGCCTATATGCGACGCTCGACCAGGATATCGGCGCCGCGCTCCATCTCACCGCAGATGCGCGCTATTCGCACCGGTCGTTCGATGCGCGGCTGCCGGGCTCGGCGGCGATCGTGCAGATCACGGCCGCCAATCCGTGGTTCGTGTCGCCGACGGGCGCATCGTCCGACCTGATCGCCTATTCGCTGGCGCCGGAACTCGGCCCCATCGACACGCACGGTTATGCCGAGGCGATGGCGACGTCGGTCGGGCTCAATGTTGATCTTGGATCCAGCTGGAAGCTGCGCAACTACGGCGCGTTCGCGCAGGAACGCGAGCTGAACGAGTCGCGCAATCTGGTCAATACCGCCGCGCTCGCCGAAGCGACGGGCGCGATACCCGATAATCCCGCCACCGCGTTCAGCACCGCCACGAGCGGCTTTTTCAATCCTTACGGGACGGGCAGCAGTAACGCCGCCGCGATCCTCGATTTCGTCGGTGCGGGCTATTCGCGGTCGCGCACGCGCAGCCAGGTGCTGACGGGCCATGTCGATGCGGATGGTCCGCTCCTCTCCGTACCCGGCGGCATGGTCCGGCTCGCGCTCGGCGGGGATGTGCGGCGCGAGACGTTCCGGCGGAGTGGAGAAAGCCTCCTGTCGAGCGCGCTGCCGGTGGCGACCGGCGATGTGCGCGCGTCGCGACTGATCGAGGCCGGCTTTGCCGAGATGCAGGTGCCGATCATCGGCACGGCCAACGCCGTGCCCCTGATCCGCCGACTGGACGTATCGCTGGCGGCGCGGATCGAACATTATGACGATTTCGGCACGACGACCAACCCGAAGGTCGGTGTCTCCTGGATCCCCGTGACGGGCGTGACGCTGCGGACGAGCTACGGCACGTCGTTCCGCGCACCGAACCTGCGCGAGCTTCAGGACCGGGAACAATATTCGGTCACGACCCTGTCGCGCGGCGGCACGAGCGTACCGGTGATCCAGCTTTCGGGCGGGAATCCCGATCTGATCCCGGAAAAGGCGCGCAGTTGGACCGCGGGGTTCGACCTCGATCCTGTCGCCATCCCCCGCCTGCATCTGAATGCGACGTGGTTTCGGACCGTGTTCAGCCAGCGGGTCGCGACACCGGCGAGCGCGAACTTCGCCAATGCGCTGACCGACCAGACTCTGGTGCCGTTCGTCCGGTTCGTCTCGCCGATCGCCAACGCCGCCGATCTCGCCACCGTGACCGCGCTGCTGAACGACCCGGCGTTTACCGGCGGCAACAGCTTTCCGCCGACCAGCATCGCCGCGATCGTCGACACGCGCTTCGTCAACACCGGCAAGGTCGATGTGAGCGGGATCGACCTGTCCGCCAGCTACACGCTTCCGGCTGGCGCCAACACGTTCACCGTGTCGGGCAATGGCTCCTACCTGCTGCATTACCGCGAACAGGTCACGCCGACCTCGATCCCGGTCGACCGCATCAATCGCGTGGGGCAGCCCGTCGACCTGCGGGGCAGGATGAGCCTTGGCTGGCGCCGCGGCCCGGTCGATGCGCTGGTTGGCCTTAACTATGTCGCACCGTACCGCGATCTGCTCGGCACCCCGATCGACGCCTGGAAAACGGTCGATCTGCAACTGGGCTATACGGTGCCCGACGGACCCGGCGCGCTGCAGGGCGTGGCGATCGCGCTGTCCGCGCGGAACCTGTTCGACCGCCCGCCACCCTTCTATGATTCCCCGGTTGGGGTCGGGTATGACGCGGCGAATGCCGATGCGCTCGGGCGCTATGTGTCGGTGCAACTCACCAAGCGCTGGTAATCATGATCCCGCTTCTACTCTGCGTCATGCGGCGCCTTGTGGCGCTGTGCCTGCTGTGCGTCGCGGTGCCACTCGGCGCGCGCCCCTATAGCGTCGACGACATGCTCCGGACCGAGGGGTTCGGCAGGATCGAGGTCGCACCAGGCGGACGCTGGCTCGTGTTCGAACGGCAAATTCCGTTCGAGACAGCGGCGCGGTTCGACCTCGATGCCATGGAGGTGCTGCGTGCCCGGCTCTACATCGTCGATCTCGCGCACCCGGCAAAGGCAAGGCCGCTCTTGCTGCCGGAGCAAGGCGCGGGAAGCGTCATGCTCGGCTTTTCGCCGCGCGGCACGAAGCTGGCGATGGGACGGCTCGACGGACAACGCTGGACCCTGGGCATCGTGACCCTGGCCACCGGGGCGGTGCGCTGGTTCGCGGTCGCACCTGACTATTCGGACTTCCGGCCGACCCTCGCCTGGGCATCGGACGATACGCTCGTGATGCTGGCCCATGATGGCGATACGCCGCCCTGGGTCCTGCGGCGCGACGCGCAGGACCGGACAGCGGTATCGCGTGTTTGGGCCCAGGCGCAGGATGGCCGGGTGTCGACGGTTACGGCGATCGGCAGCGGGCGGTTTGACGGGATCACGGCACCGGCACCGCCGATGCATCTCCTCCGTCTCGATATAGTGACGGGGAACACGCAACTTCTGGCACGCGGCGCGTTCGAGACGCTGCGCTTGTCGCCCGACGGCCAGCATGTTGCGTTGACGGAGCCCAGCGAGATTATCCGCGTCACGACGACGTCGCCGATTCGGCAGTCCGCCGACCTGCGCCGGCGTCGACTGCGCATCGTGGCCATGACCGACGGGCATGTCTGGACACCCTGCGCGGCATGCGACCTGCCGTTCGATCCACCGATCTGGTCGCCCGACGGGCGCAATCTGCTCTTCTACGCGCGGCATGGCGATAGAAACTGGTCAACCGGTCAGCCATGGGTGGCGGACGTCCGGTCGCACCAGTCGCGCCCGGTCCCGCTTGCCGGGGTCCGGCCTGCGATCATCATGAGCAGGGGCGCGTATGACGCCGTCGCTATGGCTTGGCTCGGGTCCACGCCGATCCTATTCGGTCGCATGGATGCAGGCGCCACACGCGCCGACTGGTATGCAGTGGGGCCGCGTGGATCCGCAGTGCTCACGGCCGCGATTGCCAGCCCATCCTCGACGCTCATTCAGGCGCCGGGATCGGCCCCCATCATGCTGACGGCGGATAGTGGCTGGCGCCTAGGGACGCGCCGCGTGCCGCCCTTGCTGTCGGGCATGGACGGCGTGATGGCACTCGGCACCAGTTCGGCAAAGCCGGATCCGAACGCACCCCTGTTGGGCTGGCGACGAACGGCGGACGGGATACGGATCGACCTGCCAACCCGTCACACGCGTCGGTTCGTGGTTCGCACGGCCGGTGCGGCGCGTCCGGTAACCGTCAGCTTGCAGACGAGCACCGCGATCGTCACCGAAACACTGCCCAATGGCATCGCCCATCTGCTCGTCGTGGCGGCCGACCGGCCGCCGCTGGCCATCGCGACGATCAACGCGTCGCTCGCGGACGTGGCGGTGCGCGCGCCCCTGCCCGTACGCCACCGGCTCCCCGGTGGACGGACTGTCACGAGCTGGCTGTACCTGCCGGCCCCGGCCCCCTCCGGCCGGAGGCCGCCGCTGATCGTCATCCCCTATGCGGGCACGGTGTACGGCGACACGCCACCGGCGCTCTGGAATCCGGGGATCGGACGCACCTATACCAATGTCCCCGCGCTCGTTGGGCATGGCTATGCGGTGCTGCTGCCGAGCATGCCCGATCTTGCACCCACCGATACCGCGCCGTTCGACTTCGCAGGGCAAATCCTGTCTGCAGTCGACGCGGTAATCGCGCGCGGCGACGCCGACCCCGCACGGCTGGGTCTATGGGGCCACAGCTATGGCGGCTATACAGGAGCCACGGTCGCCACCGAGACCGATCGCTTCAACGCGATCGTCGTGTCGAGCGGCATTTATGACTTGACGAGTTTCCAGGGGACGTTCGCCCCGACGGCACGGATGAACCCGGGCTATGGCTTGGGCATCCTGCCCTGGGCTGGCTGGACCGAGACGGGGCAGCCCCATCTCGAGGCAAGCCCCTGGACCAACCCGGTGCGCTATGTCGCGAACAGCCCGATCTATCATGTCGGCCGCATCACGACACCGATGCTGATCCTGGCGAGCGACCGGGACTTCACGCCGCTCCAGCAAGGCGAGCAGCTGTTTTCCGCGCTTTATCGCCAGGGCAAGGATGCCGAACTGATCAGCTATTGGGGCGAAAACCATGTGCTGATGAGCCCGGCCAATGTCCGTGACGCCTATGCGCGCGTGTTTGCCTGGTTCGATTCCCATTTCGAGGCACCGCGCCGGCCCGGTCCGTGATGTCAGGCGCGCGCGGCGTCGATCGCGGTGATCCGATCGCACCAGGCGCGTGCCCAGCGCTCCATCAGCAGGACGACGAATATCTCGGTATAGCAGTTCGTCCGCATCACGTGCTCGGGGTCGAGCACCATCGCCAGCGTCTCGCGGTCAAGGAGATGATGCTGATCGAGCACGCCGCCGATCAGATAATCGCGCAGGAACGGCATGCTCGCCGCGAGCATTCGGCCGAAGAACGGCGTGAGGCAGCCCTTGCCGCGGCGCTCGAGCAGGATAGGCGGCAGCCGCTCTGCATAGGCCTGCCGGATCATCGCACGATCGCGTCTGCCCTGCGTAAGGTCGAGCGCAGAGATGGGCAGGACATGCTCGAGCAGGGGTTGCGACATTAAGGGATGCCGGACAGTCATCGCCGATGCGCACCAGGATCCGCCAAACGCCGCCCGACAGGCGGCGAGATTGAGAATCTGGAGCTGCTTGGCAGGAGCGAGGTCGACGGTGTCGTAGAGCCAGCGCAGCGGATGATCGTCGTGCGGCATGTCGCGGGCCACGAGATCGACCCGATAGTCCGGAAGGGCGATCGCGCTCGGTTCGATGCGCGCGCGCAAGGCCGTGCCGAGGACCGACCAGATCGATCGTCCGGTCCAGCCAGCAAGATCGGCGATCGTTGCGGCCTTTGAAAGCCAAGGCTGTGGATCGCGCCAGAGATCCGCGGCGATCAACGGCGTTGCGGGCTGGAAGAAGAGTGCGTCGCCGCCCTGGCCGGTGAGCAAAGTATCGGCGCCCAGCGCCCGTCCCCGCGCGGCAAGATCGCGATCGTGGAAGACACTGAGGCTGGCGACATTGGGGCGCAGCGTCACCGGCACGTCGGCCATAAGCGCCGCGTCAACGATGCGATGATCTTGGAGGGTTTCGTGGACCGGGAAGCCGAGATACGCGGCGACGGCTCGCGCATAGACGCGTTCGTCGCCCTCGCGGTCGATGGCATGATAATGGAACCAGCCGGCGACATCGCGACCCGACCGGACGAGGCCCGCGGCGACGATCGCCGAATCCAGGCCGCCGGACACTTCGGCGATCGCGATTCGCGTACAGGAATGCCAGGCGCCGATGCAGGCATCGATGAGGGCGGGCAGAGACGGTGGCGACGATGGTAGGGGCTGTCGCACGAACATGGCCGGCGCCCAGAGACGGGTCGTTCGTTGCGTATCTCCCGCAAGCGTCAATCGTGTGCCCGGGGGGACCGCTTCGACACCGACGAGCGGCAGCGCATCGCCGACCGAGCCGGGGGGCCCCCACCCGCAGCCAGTCGATCGCGAGACCGACCGGCGGCGCGTGGGCGATGAATGGCTCGGGCATGGACGTGACGATCTGCAGGGCTTCACACTGCCAGAGGACGCAATCGAGCATGCCGACGGGATCGCGGAAGATATCGAGAGAGGCCGGGTCATTTGGCTCGATCCGCAACGCCACATACGCGCCCCAGCACCGCGTCGTCAGGTGATCGCACAGCATGGCGAAGTCTTGGTCGCTATTCGAAAGGACACTGTCGGCGACGCGCCCCTCTTCGGTTGCGGTACGATCGAACACCGAACCGATGACGACCGTGCGATCGTCGACCGTACTATACTCGCGAGCGTGACCAAGCGGCGCTTCCGCCAGGACCGTCCATCCACGATGTTCCTGGACACTCTGCCAACCCCGGGCGAGGGCCGCCGTGCGAAGCCGTGCTGCCAACTGATCGGCAGGCCGATCCTCGACGCGCCAACGATACGCGATGAAGCCGGTCATGCGCTGGCGCGCTCGATGAGGAATATCGTTTGAAACCCTTCCACCTTGCCGATGCGTTCGCCCAGCAGAAGATCGCCATCGGCCAGCCAGCAATGCGCGTGGAAGGGGAAGAGCGACACGCCGAAGATCCAGTCGGCGCGCAGCCCGTAACAGCGCAGGAAATGCAGCAGGAAGAAGGACCGAAACAGGCACTGGATGCGGAACGGCAGCCAGAGGCAAAGGCGCTCGAAGCAGGCGGTTGCAGGCGCTGGGGAAAATTGCGGGACACGCGCGGTATCCCGCTGCGCATGCGCGATCATCTGGGCGAAGGACGAACGGCGAAAGCGCCATGTGGCGCAGACTAGTGCACGCAGGAAGCGGGCAATATCCCGGGCGTCGGGCGAGCGAAGGTCCGCCGCAGGCGCTTCATGCCAGAGCGGCGTGATCGGTCGCGCCGAAGCGCGGCTCCCATCCTGTTGGCCATTGGCCACGAGGCCTTGTTCCAGCAATTGGCTGCGTACCGCCTCCAGGGATATGGGACCACGATTGTGGCATGTGGCATCGCGAGGATCGTACACGCAGAAATAGGCGTCACGGTCGATATCGAGAAAGATGATGCCATCCGACGATCGGACGGCATGAACACTATCGGCGAGCGCTAGGGAGTCGAGAAGATCGTCGGATCGGAGCGCCATGGCGGGTTCCTCGCTATGCGGCACCGGCCTAAAGACCGGTGCCGCAGCCTTGGTCAGTCGTAATAGCCGACCATCAGCGTTTCCTGCCGGGCACCGATCGGCGTCCCCTTGGTCTGACGCCGTGCAGAGCCCAGCACGATCAGTTTGGGCGCGGATTGTGGTTCTTTCGTCATGATAACAACCTTTCCTTGCTTGTGTTTCCACTGCGACTCGGCAGTGGCATTAATGATCTCGCGCCATCGGAAAGACTCATCCAAGCTATATTAGAGATATATTTAACGCGCTCATTGTCTACGACCAAGGAACAGCGCGATCTCGGGCGACATGCTGATCCGCTGCTCATAGATTTTACGGATCTTGTCTCTGACAACATCGAGATCTTGATCGATCACAGTTTGAAGCAGCTCGATCAAAAAGGGTTCGGTGTCGCCCAGCAAGGCAATTTCGGCACGCCGGATCAGTTTGAGACGCCCATCAAGATAGCGATGCACGTCGGACAAGATCGTGTTGCCGGACGCTTCCACGATCGCGCAGAGCGTGTCCCATATATCCCCCGACCGAACGGCAAAGGTTATCCCTGGAGCCTCAGCCAAGGCTCGTTCGATGCAGGCGCAGTGGAGGCGGTACAGGTCCGCAATATCGCGCGCATCGAAACGTGCCAGATAATAGCCCTCGGACCGACGTTCCGTCACGATGTTGCATCCGACGAGGCGCGACAGGACCTCGCGAAGCGGGGTCACGCTGACATGAAGCCGCGACGCCAGGTCCTTAAGCCCGATGCGATCGCCAGGGCGGTAACGACCGTCTGCCAGCATGGCTGACACCAGCGCATAAAGATCATCGAATTTCGCGCGCTCCACCCGATCCGGCATCGCCAGGTCTCCCTTCGCGACGATCTTTCGTGATGGCACGGATGCATGTCGATGCAGGAGAGCCAAATCGGCACGGCCTCGCGGCATCTCGCCGGTTTTCTGCGGTGCGGCGGCGACCGTGCGGCGGCCAGACCACGCCGCATCGGCACGCCCCCCGCACTCTTGCCGAACGACCGTCAAGCGATCGCCCAGGACATGGTGGTGGCGCCCATAACGGTTTGATGACAGATCGTGTTTGATTGTAATAAACGCACGCGGCTCGCGATGCGTCTCGAAGGCGATATGCGGGTGCATGACCGGTTTGGCGCACGGAGTCGCTGGTATGAAACACTCTCCGATCGAAGCCGACGGCGGCGCGCGGATACTGACGCAATCGCTGCGTGCGATTCGCAAGAAGCGGGGCATGACAGCGAGTGACATTGCAACCGCGCTGGGGATGCCGTTGCGCACCTACCAGGAGTTCGAATCTGGCCGCGGCCCGCTTACCCACCAACGCCTCTTCGCTTTTGCAGAGGCAACGGACGCGGACCCCTTCGCGTTGCTTCTCGGCGCCATCTTCGGCCAACCCGACTTGGCGATGGACTGCGCGGACACGAAATTCTGCATGATCATAATGATGTATTTCGAGCAATTCGCTGACGAGCGGCGCGGCGACATCGCCTATCTCGACCCGCCCAATCTGGCGGGCGGCTTCGACAGGCTGTTCAAGGAGTTCGGGGCCAAACTCGACGATCGCGAACGCTTCTTGCAGAACTGGCTTGCAGGCCGAACCGGTTCCATCGGTTTGAGTGCGCTGCGTCAGCGCATGGTCAACCGTAGTGATCGCAAAGCCGACGGATCGCGCAAGGAAGACTCTTGAGCGACTGCGTGGAGCAGTCGGTATTTCAGCGGCGGACCAGATCGATATAGCCGCCGGCTGCGAGTTTGCGTGCGCCACAGACCAAGCGGTGGGTACGGGTGCGCAGATAGTCCGAACCGCCCGTCCAGTCTCGGTTCACGAGCCGATCGCTGAACAGGATTTGCGCGATAGCGCGATGAGGGCAACCGTGGGCCAGCGCATCGAGCACGGCGATGATATCCATCCAGCGTCGGGCCTTTGCGCCGACCGGGTATAGGGCCACCGGTATCCGTCGGTTTCGCAGAAACCCCGCAAGCCGGCGCAGCGCCAGCAGCCGGAGCTCCAGTCGGTCGGTGCCGCCGAGCTGATACCTAAGCCTGACGGGGCCGTCGAGCAGCGTTCCTTTCGTTATACTAAGTCGGATCGACCGCGAGCCTTTACTCAACAGCAGCTGTTCGCCCGACGACGGTATTGAAAGGTGCGTGACCGGGAGTGGCAACGCCATAAGATCAAAACCCTCGGGGTCGCCGCGCCTGGTAGGTATCGCATGGGCAACGATTGCCAATGGATCGAGGTCCGGGCGCCAGAAGAGCCGTGCGTCGCTCGCAGAACGGTCGGGATCTTCCGCGAAACTGCAATCCCCATAGCGGGTCGGGCGGAACCCCGGTCAGAAGCTCGATCGGATGCTGACCTTTTCCCACATGTTTGACGCCGACGTTATCATCACTTGGCCGATAGTCGGCGCGACGACGCAACACCTCCCAAGCAAAGGCAGCAGGATCGCTCAAGCTGTCGAACGAGGGCTTGCCGCGGGCGACCAGCGGCGGGAACGGGAGATGCGCTGCCATGAAGACGCTCCTGCTAAACACGCAGAAGTCAGACAGTTTTTGCGACAGCTGTCATATATTCGGGATATTTTCGACAGCAAATGGGCAAGCTCCTTTATATTCCGCACCCACCCTGCCTTTGACGCGCAGATGCAGCGAGCAATACCCGCACGATCTCCGCGTGATATAGGCAACTGACATGCCAACGTGAACCAATGTGGATGTGACGTGTGGTGATTTTGCGCACGCATTCAGACCTCTGCGTTTAACCGCGCCATTATCCGCCGTTAAACGATCAACCGGATGGTTGCCCTATCAAGGTTCAACCGTCGAGTTTACTCTCCAATGATAAAATCCGCTTAGGCCATTTCAGCATCGGTATATTCTTGTTGACGACGCTTGCTCGTTATAAATGCAAGTACCGGGCTTTCGATGAGAACGCATGGGTCCAAGATCCTGTGGCCATGGTGTCGCGAAAGGGCCTCGATTTGTATGCAGCGAGCCGTTGCTCGGCAGCATTGCCAACCACGATGCTATTCCGAACTTGGCACGTGCGCTCTTATTGCTGCGCGCTGGTACGTAGACTCAGCTAAAAGCCAAGTTTGACCGCTGTCTACGCCAAATATGATCCTCGCTATGTCGCTGCAGCGGTCGCAGTGCTTCAGGGGCTACTGACAGAGGTCGACCAGAATGCACGAAGCTGGTCCGCAGAATACCGCGTCGTAAAGACCGGGACCGCACCGCCGGACGTCATCAACCACATTCGCCGTAACCCTGTTTGAAGCGTCGGTATGACGTGGTGACCCAGCAGCGATGGGGATTGGTCGGTGTTAACGACTGCGGGCATATGAGCGCGATGCCGATTATGAAACTGCACCTGGGTATCGGCCAAGCACGGTGTATCTCGAGGCGACCGTAGCAAGTCGGCGGGCTGTAATGACTGAAATTAGCGCTTTTATTCGCAGCACCCTGGCATCGCGACGATAGGGCGCTTGCGTAATCGGCCAGGTATCCCTAACCGCAACACTGTCGGGGAGTGGCGCAGGCTGGTAGCGCACCTGGTTTGGGACCAGGGGGTCGCAGGTTCGAATCCTGTCTCCCCGACCATCATCCGCTAAGGTATTGATTTTTCGTCGCCAACATGGCGATCGGGAATGGTTATACCCATCGCTGTACCCATTTGGGGGCCGATGGATCGGGCTTACCGAACCTAAAGTTGCACGGTGGCAGCTGTCACTGGCGCAGGAAGATCACGGTGGCCGGCAGGGGGACGAAGCGTCCGCTCGCACTGCCCGGCAGCTTTCATATCCTGGTCGTCCGGCCGATCGCGCAGGGCTGACACGGGTACAGATACTGCCTGCCGAAGACAACGAGGCGACCGCCGGGCTGGCCGAGCGGGGCCTGGGTGACCTTGACCATGTGGTCACGCGCGTCGCACGTGGCGACGATGCGGCTGCTCTCGACCTCGACACGCCGTTCGACGTGGCGGTTCTCGACCGCATGTTGCCCGGCATCTACGGCGTCGCGGTCGTCGCGCAGTCTGAGAGCCTGGCGTGAGTGTATCGGCGATCGTCGAGATTTCTCATCAGCACCGATGGGTCACGTCGCAGGTACCCACTGATACGCCTGCACTGTTTCGCCGCGAGGCTGATACCGGATGTGCAGAGTTTGGTTAGCGCGTTTGACGTCCAGCGTCACATAGGCCTGCTGGTCGCCTTGCAGCGCATCCTGTGGGAAGCCGTTCAGGATTTCGTCGCCCTCCTTCAGGCCGGCCTTATCGGCGTTCGAGCCCTTGACCAGGCCGCGAACGATCTTTGGCCGGGCCTGAAGCGAGGCGATATCGAAGCCCAAGTCGTAGCGGCGCAGCGGCATGGTCAAGCGCCGAAACCCAGGGCCATACGCGTCGGAAGGCGGCAACACCGTCCCGCCGGCGAGCATCGCATCGAAATCGGCTGATCCCTTGTCGCCGAGCTCGGCTTTTAGCAGCGTTCGGTAGAGCGCCTCGTTCATCGACTGCCCGTTTCGTCGGGTCGTCAGCATGGTACGGACGATGTCGTCGAGCGAACGCTTGCCCTTCGAAGCGACGCGGATCTGCGCATCGACCATCTCGAAATACAGCGAGCCGCGATCATAGGGTAGCACGCGGATGCGCGTGTCGCGCCAGAAGCCCGCCGGAATCTCCGAATTGGGTGTGGCGATCTTGATGTTGGTATAATAGCGAGCCGCGGTCTCGTTCAGGTCCTTGAGGAAGTCGGCCGCCGAAATCATACCGGCGCGGAATGGTAGCGTACGCTGGTAATGCACCGCCAGCCCCTCGCCGAACCACGACCGGTCAAGGCCGCCGGCGGTATCCATCGACCCATCGAGCGAGTTGACCCAGCTGTGCAGCATCTCGTGTGCGAGCAGCGAGCGGAGGTCGTCGGGTTTCGACGACTGGTTGAACGTGTAGGCGAAACTGTCGGTCAGCCCGATGCCGCTGCCAGGGTTGCGGGTATTGGTGCGGCCGAACACGCCGAAGCTCGGCGAGGCATAGCCGAAGAAGCTGCCATAAAACTGGTGGAGCTTTCCGCCCCACGTCATCAGCGGCGTCATGTCGAACGGCGGTATGCCCTGCCACGCTGCGAAGAAGCCGTCGCTCGCCGGGCTAGAGGTACCAGGCCGACCACCCATGTAATAGACCGAGCCGAGCTTTGCGGGCGGCAGCGGTGCGCTGGCAACCACGTTGCCGACGCCGAAACTGGAAACCCCTGTCCCGCCCGCACCATAAGCATCAAAATCCCATTCGATACGCGTCACGCGCGCGGTAGTGTCGGCCGGCAGCAACACGAAGGCGTTGGCGGCGGCGGAAAAGGTGCCGTTCTCGGTGCGAATCTCATATTGCGGCAGCGCGAGCGGCAGTGCCGCAGCATCGATCGGCACGCGGTATCGGACCGTCACGACACCCTCGATGGCGCGACCCGCGCGCCAGGTGCGCGTGGTATTCGATCCGTCCTCGGCCTTGTCCTGCACAATGGCGGCAATCGGCCCGGTGCGATCGGCAAAGGCGAGTTGCTGCAAGTCCTTGCCGCTGGTGACGACCGTATTGGCGACCAGAGGAAGTTCGAACAGCGCATCGCCGGGCTTGGCGTGGAGGTCCTGCACGGTCAGCGTGACGTCGACATAGGGGATGTGCCGCGCGGCATCCGGCGCACCGGGCGCGAGGTGGATGATCAGCTGCGGTACGGCAGGATGGGCAGCACCCGCGAGAAGAAGGATCGACGGCACGAGAAGGCCCGTCAGCGTGCGATGAGTCGGCATGATCTCTCCCTGAAGCGGCAAGTCTAACCCTGTCACTCGGGTAAATCATCGCGCATCGCCGATCCGTCGACCCCGGTCTGCATTTCCTATGCGCAATGCGCGCGATCGATTGTTTGATTATGCCCCGAGACGATATCGCGCAAAAAGATCGGCGTCCTCCTCGCGCTAGCCAGCCGACGGCAGCGGCAGACGGTGCGTACACTTCATCTCGGAGAGCGTGGCGATCGACCGAATGTCCTCGACGCCGGGCAGTCGCAGCAGCGTGCGGAAAGTGAAATTCTGGTACCAGCCCATGCTCGGCGCGAGCACCTTGAGCATCACGTCCATTTCGCCGAACAACGTATACGCTTCGGTAATCTCGGGGATCTCGTCGACTGCGCGCATGAAGCGGTCGCGATTGTCATCGCTCAAACGACCCATCTTGAGCTGAGCGAAGATATACATGCTCTCGCCGAACTTTTCCCGATCGAGCACGGCGACCTGCGCCTTGATATACCCCTCCTCCTTGAGCCGCTGGATACGGCGCCAGCACGGCGACTGCGACAGCCCGACGCGATCGGCGATCTCGCTGGAGGATTCGGACGCGTCGATCTGGAGGCGATCGAGGATTTTCAGATCGAGACGGTCAAGTACGTCAGCCATCGTTATGCACCATTCCGGTCACGCGTGGATTGATATCACCCCCAGTCTACGTACGGCGCCCGCAATCGGCAAGTTTCTGCGCGAAAGGCGCTATAAGCTCGTCGCGACGACCGAGCGTCGGTCGCACACGGGGGATGACGATGACACGGGACGAACTGGCCATCTTTGACAGCCAGGCGGTTCGCGACGGCTTGAGCTATCCCGATTGCATTCAGGTAGTGCGAGAGGTGATGCAGGCTTTGTCGTCGGGCACGACGCGGCAATTGCTGCGGACGATGATCTCGCTGGGGCCAGGACGCACGTTCGCGCAGATGCCCGGCGCGCTTGGCGACCATGCCATGTTCGGCACAAAGACGATCAGCGTCTTCGCCGATCCGAACAGGCCGGGGCTTCGCCGTCATCGGGGGCTCGTCGTCCTGTTCGAACCGGAAGAGGGGCGCCCGGTCGCCGTCGCGGATGCCGAGGAGATCACCCATATTCGGACCGCCGCCGCCACCGCGGTCGCGACCGACGCGCTGGCCCGCACCGATGCGAAGACGTTGCTGATCGTCGGCACCGGCAGCCAGGCGCACGCGCATCTGAAGGCGCTGCCCTTGGTACGATCCTTCGAGCGTGTGCTGATCTGGGGCCGATCGCCTGACACCGCCGATGCTCTGACCAAGGAATATCGTCATCTCGGCACGGAGCGGGCCGATGATCTGGAGGCGGCGACGCGGACGGCGGACGTGATTTGCACGCTGACCGCGGCGTCGGAACCCGTGATCTTCGGCGACTGGGTGCAGCCCGGCACGCACGTCAATCTGATCGGATCGAGTGGCCCCGGCCCCGTCGAGGTCGACAGCGCGCTGGTCGCCAAGAGCCGCTACATCGCCGACAGCACGGCCTCCGCGCGCGATGCCGCCGCCGAGTTCCTGGTCGCCCGCGCCGCCGGGATCGTTGGCGAAGACCACATCGTCGGCGAGATCGGCGACGTGCTGCTCGGCCGCATCGCCGGCCGCACCAGCGACCGCGACATCACGCTCTACAAGTCCCTAGGCCATGCGGCGCAGGACCTTGCCGCCGCCGCTCATCTCTATCGGAGTTCGCGTCGCTGATGTCGTTGTCCCCTTTTCGTTCGGCACTGGCCGCATCGACTCTGCTGGCCGGTTTCTGTGCCGCCCCTGCCTTCGCCCAGCATGAGCGCATGTCGGTGATCGCCAATGGCGAGAAGGTCGGCTTCGTCGACGTCGCGCGGACCGGCAACCATGTCGCGGTCCAGTACGACGTGAAGAACAATGGTCGCGGCCCGACGATGGTCGAGGCGATCGAGCTCGGCGCCGATGGCCTGCCCGTCAGCTGGACGCTGGACGGCAAGGCGACCTTCGGCGGCGATGTCCACGAACGCTTCTTGCGTACCGCCACCAAGGCGGAATGGAGTGATTCGATGGGTGCACGCACCGCGACGGTCCGCGGCACGGGCCTGTATATCGGTCAGGCCGCGAGCCCCTGGGCGCTCGGCCTGTACGCGCGCGCTCTGCTCAAGGCTCCGGCCTCGACACTGACCGCGTTGCCGGGTGGGCAGGTGCATCTCGACAAGCTCGGGCCGGCGACGATCGGCAACGTCTCGTACCAGGCCTATGCGATCAGCGGCATCGACCTATCGCCGGACCTGATCCTGCTCGATGACAAGAATGCGCTGTTCGCCGTGCTCGACACCGGCGGCGCTGTGGTCCGCGAAGGGCATGACGCCGACGTGCCGGCGCTGGCGGACCTGGCGACCAAGCTGACCGCCAAGCGCTACGCCGCGCTCCAGAAACGGTTCGCGCACACTGTCGATGCGCCGGTTCGCATCCGGAACGTCCGCGTATTCGATCCCGTCAGCGGCAAGCGCGGCGAGCCGGTCTCGGTGGTGTTCGCCAATGGTCGGATCAGCGGCATCCAGCCTCTGGACGCTGTGGCTTCGCCGAGCGAAGCGCTGATCGACGGCCAGGGCGGGACGCTGATGGCGGGGCTGCACGACATGCACGCGCATATCAGCCTGGAATCCGCTATCCTCTACATCGCCGCGGGCGTCACCGAGGTGCGCGACATGGGCAACGACAACGCCTTCCTGCCCGACCTGATGCGCCGGATCGCGAGCGGCGAAGTCGCAGGGCCGCGGATCATGCCCGACGGGTTCCTGGAAGGCCGCAGTCCCTATTCGGCGCGGCTCGGTATCGTCGCCGACAGCGAGGCCAAAGCGCTGGAGGCGGTGCGCTGGTATGCCGCACGCGGCTATTGGCAGATCAAGATCTACAACAGCATGAACCCCGCCTGGGTGCCCGCCATCGCCAAGGAGGCGCATGCGCTTGGGCTGACGGTGACGGGGCATATCCCCGCCTTCACCAATGCCGATGCGATGATCGGCGCGGGGTATGACGAGGTGACGCACATCAACCAGCTGATGCTCGGCTGGGTGCTCGATCCGAAAGAAGATACGCGTACGCCGCTGCGGCTGACCGCGATGAAGCGCACCGCGACGCTCGATCTCGCATCGCCGCGCGTCCAGGCGACGATTGATCGGATGGTCGCGGGCGGGATTGCGCATGATCCGACCGCGGTGACGCTGGAGTTGCTGATGCTCAGCCGCAACGGTGTCGCCTCGCCATCGGTGGCCGAGTATATCGATCACCTGCCGATCGGCCTGCAGCGCCGCCGCCGTCAGGCGATCGCGCCGATCGCCAGCTCGGCGGATGCCGCAGGATATGACGGTGCGATGGCCAAGGTGAAGCAGACGCTGAAACTGCTGCACGACCGCGGCATCCGGTTGTTGCCTGGCACCGACGACCAGACCGGGCTGTCGGTACACCGCGAGCTGGAAATCTATGCCGAGGCCGGCATTCCGATCCCCGACGTACTGCGAATGGCGACGCTTGGCCCCGAGCAATATATGGGTCGCGACCAGGAGCTGGGTTCGATCGCGCGCGGCAAGATCGCCGACTTCATCCTGTTGCCGGGCGATCCGACGAAGGACCTGAGCGAACTGCACCGCATATCGATGGTGGTGAAGGACGGGACGATCTATTTCCCGTCCGAAATCTACCCCGCGTTCGGCGTGAAGCCGTTCGTTGCCGCGCCGAAGATGACGCTGCCCGCGCCCACACCGAAACTGGCAGGATCGGGCCCTGCGCACGATGCGATGGACGAGTTTGTGTACTGAGGGCGGCTATTTCCTGCCGGCCAAGACCTGCGCCACGAACTGGTGCAGGTCTGCGCTTAGGGCCGCCAGCGCGGTGTCGTCCTCGAACGCCGAATGGCCCGAGGCGTAGCGGTGGAACGCGGTGCGATCAACGGCCACGCCATTCTGTTCGAGGGCGAACTGGCCGGCGTAGACCGGCGTGGTGATGTCATAATAGCCGCCCGCGGCGAACACCCGCAGCGCCGGCTTGGCCTCCATCGCCGCCTTCAGATACGGGGCAAACGCCATCGCGCGGTAGCTGCCGCCATAGTCCTTGTCCCAGTCCCACTTAAAGTTGATCCCGAGGTTCAGGCTGCGATACGGGCTGGGCGCGGCGTAACCGAGCTCAGCCTTGAGATAGGTCTCGACCGACGCAGCGGCACCCGTGTTCGATCCCAGTGACATCGATGGATCGTCGAACGGCGGGCGCAGCTTGCTCTCCGAGATCAATCGGGTGGCGCGTCCGTCGAGTTGCCCCGTCCGAAAGCCCTTCGCCGCGAGCAGGCCAAGCATGAAATCGCTCCGCTCGATGCGCAGGTCCTTGGCCTCGATCGTCGCGGCGGGAATGCCGATCAGCGTCGAAAGATGCTCGGCAACACGGTGTTTTTCCGCCGCCGGCAACGCGGCGCCCTGCATAAGCGCGGCGGCATAATCGGTCTGGGCGAAATGCAACGCGTCGTCGAACTGCCGCGCAACGCTCCGCCCGCCGCGATCGATCGCGGCGTGATACCAGGCGACGGCGGACAGCGTCGGCAACAGCACCACGTCGGAGACCACCGGTCCGTCGCTATCGCCAACCGACAACGACAACAGCACGACGCCGTCGGGCAATGGTTTCTTGGCCTTCATATCCTCGTTGAGGATCGCGAGCGCGCGCGCGGTGCCATAGCTCTCCCCGATCAACAGCACCGGCGACCCGGTGCGGCCGTTGGCGGCGAGCCAGCGCGCGATCATCGACGAGACGCCGCGCGCATCGCCGCCCACACCGAAATAGCTCGACGCATCCTTGCCCTTGATCGGCATCGATGCGCCGGTGCCGACCGGATCGATGAAGACGAGGTCGGCGGTGTCGAGCAGCGTGAAGCGGTTGTCCTCCAAATGCGCGGCATCGCCCTTGCCGACGATGCGGCGCGGACCGAAGGCCTGCATGTGCAGCGGCGACGAGGATGCGCCGGGACCACCGTTGAACACGAATATCACCGGGCGTCCGGCCGGCTTCACGCCGTCGAGGACATAGGCATAGCTGACACCGACCGCGACCGGCGTGCCGTCCGGTCCCGCCATCGGTTGTTCGCTGACGATCGCGCGATAGGCGAGCTTCCGACCCGCGATCGTGACTACGTGCCTGGTCGTGACGACGCGCTCGCTGACGGCGTCGCGCGGCACCATCGGGTCCATCGCGCGCAGGAAGGCGGGTGACATCGGCGCATTGCCCTCGTCCTGGGCATGAAGCGCGGCAGGTGCCGCGGCGACGAGCAGCGTCGAGATCAGGGCGAGACGGCGCATGGGCATGGGTCCTTCGTAAGATACGGGCTGAAGCAGGCTCAAGCCTTGGGCAGCGCGGCGAGCAGCCGTTCGATATCGTCGATGTCGTTGAACACCGACGGACTGACCCGGAACCGGTTGCGCGACAGCGTGATCTGGATCTTCGCCGCCTTCAACCTGTCGGCGAGCTTGGCATGCGCGCCTTCGAGCA
Organism: Sphingomonas sp. OK281; assembly: GCF_900115295.1. Classification (GTDB taxonomy): domain Bacteria; phylum Pseudomonadota; class Alphaproteobacteria; order Sphingomonadales; family Sphingomonadaceae; genus Sphingomonas. The sequence continues at coordinate 121,657 of NZ_FOVZ01000007.1, forward strand.
CGCAGGTGACGAGTGGCGTACGGCTCTCGGGCGGGGTGACGACGGTATAGCCGAGCCCGCCCAGGCCTTGGTGCAGGCGCTCGAGCAAGGGTTGGCGGTGCGCGACGATCCGGTCGACGCCGATCCCGAGGATGTAATCGAGCGAGAAGCCCAGCATCGCCGAGATGGTGTGGGCATGCGTGCCGCCCGCGAACAGCCCTTCCATGTCGGGGCGCGGCGTGACGTCGGCGATCGGGTAGTCGGGCTTCGTCACCGGCGGATCGAACGGATAGACGTGCGGGGCGAATCCGGCGAGCTGGTAATAGCCGAAGCGGGTGCGCGTCAGCCGGTCGTGCAGATCGCCGCGGACATAGAGCAGCCCCAGACCGAAATCGCCCATCAGCCATTTGTAACTGGCGCAGGCCGCGAAATCGACGTTGGTCGCGCGCACGTCGATCGGCACGGTACCGGCCGCATGGATGATGTCGGCATAGACCAATGCGCCCTTGGCGTGCGCGATCTCGCAGACCCGCTTCAAGTCGTGTTCAAAGCCGTTGTAGGTCGACGCCAGCGACAGCGCGACGAGCTGCGTGCCGGGAATAATCGCGCGCTCGATGTCGTCGATCGCGATCCGCGCAACGCCTTGTGCGTCGCGGGGTCGTATCCAGGCGACGTCAACGCCCTGCCTTGCCAGTTCCTCGTACAGATAGAACGAGCCGAAAAAGTGCAGCGTGTCGGTGACGATCCGGCGCTTCTCGTGCGGGAAACCGAGCGCATCGATGATCGCCTGCTCGCCGGCTGTCGTGCTCTGGACGAACGCGATTTCCTCGGGCGTCGCGTTGATCAGGCGCGCGAAACTCGCCTTCACGCGCGTCTCGACCTCGTCGGTCGGATAGTGGCCGTCCATCGTCGCACGCTGATCGAGATACGCGCGTACCGCATTACGCGCGCCGAGCGGCACCGGGTGCATCGTGCCCGAATCCAGATACACGCCCGGCATCGGCGCGAAGCTCGCGCGATCCGGAAGCGCGCCAGAAGCAGGCTTAGTCACCGCCTTCGCCGCTGCGCTCGCCGCCAGGGGCAACGCGCCCGCGCCTGCCAGTACGCCGCCCAGCACACCACGCCGTGTCACGCCATTTTTCGCCATCATGCCCCTTCCGGTCGGCATCGAGCTTACCCCGACTGCCGCGCATAGTTTTAGCCGTTTCGCGCCACGATGACGGGGCCGCTTCTCGTCTGCACGCACGATCTGCGAACTACCTTTGCATTTGCGCATAAAAATCCCGCGCATTCCCGCGTAACCAGATTGCGAGGAGACGTATCGATGCTGAAACCAGGCCTGTCGTGCGCGATACTGTTGGCGAGCATCGCGGCGACCTCCAACGCACGCGCCGCCCCGCGAACCTGCGCCGTGGACGCCGTCGAGACCCACCATTCCGCACAGATCGGCAGCCGCCGGATCGAGTATGTCGCCTGCGTTGGCACCCTCCCCGTTCGCAACGTTGAGGGCGAAGCACATGGCCGGATCGTCTACACCGCATATATCGTCCCGACACGCTCGGCACGCCCGCTCAGCTTCGTGTGGAACGGCGGACCGGGGGCGGACTCGCGGACGCTGCAATTTCACGCGGTCGGGCCGCGGATTCTCAAGAACGGCGTGCTCGTCGACAATACCGCGAGCCCGCTCGGCATCAGCGACCTCGTCTTCGTCGATCCGGTCGGCACAGGTTTCAGCCGCGCGGATACGCCCGAGCACGCTGCCGCATTCTACGGCACCAACGCCGATATTGCCTCGGTCACAGGCTTCGTCCGCGATTTCCGCGTCGCCTATGGCCGCGAGACGAGTGGACTTAATCTGGTCGGCGAGAGCTTCGGTACGTGGCGCGCATCGGGCGTCGCTGAGGCACTGGTGAACCAGGGCATTCGCATCGACGGTGTGGCGCTGATCTCCGGCGGGATCCCGCTCGGCGACGAAGCGCGCAGCGATCGCCGCCGCGCCGTTTCGCTGGTCAACCGCACCGCGACCGCATTCGCGCTCGGCCGGCTGGCCCCCGATCTACAGAAAGACGAGGCGAAGACGCTCGCCGAAGTTCGCCACTGGGCAGAAACCGTCTACGCCCCCGCCCTTTCCAACCCTGCCGTATTGAACGACGCATCGCGCGCCCCGATCGTCGCTGGTCTGGCGCGCTATCAGGGCCTCGATCCCAAGACGATCGATGCCAAGACACTATGGGTTTCGCCCCGCGAATTCCGCATGCGTCTGTTGGCGAGCGAAGGCAAGACGCTCGGCATTTTCGACATGCGGCAGACCAGCGCGGCAAGCGAAGGCGGCGCCGGCAAGATCGTGCTCGACTATTACCGCCGGACGCTGGGCTACACCCAGGGCAGCTATGCCGGGATCGACGCCCCCGACGCCGGCGTTGGCAACGACTGGCAGTATGATCAGTCTCCGATCACCAAGGAGTCGCTCGCCCGCGCGATAGCCGGCGAAGGCCCGCCGAGCGCATCGCAACCCTGGATCCAGCGCGCCATGACCAGGGCGCCGAGGCTCCGCGTCTGGGTCGCAGCAGGGCTATATGACTCGCTCAACAGCTGCATCGGCAACGCGCTCACGGTTGGCGGACTGCCCAAGGCGCTGGCCAGCCGCTTCACGCTGAAATGCTATGCCGGCGGCCACATGATGTATCAGGATTCGCGCCAGACCGGGATATTCGGGCACGACTTGGCTGCGTTCCTGGGCCAGCGCGCATAAATTTTGCGGCAGATACTGAAAAAAAACGACCTCGTTGTTTCAACCGCGCGCTTCCAGCCACACCAACGACGAAAAAGTTCGGCCCGCCCGCGCTAAGCTGTCCACAGGTTGAGGCGAGAGCGGGTTCGGGGCGGATCGCACGCTGGGCAACGACATAAGGGGGGCTTCATGAACACCATACACGCCAAGATGGTCCGCGGACTGATGGCCTCGACGGCACTGCTCGCCGCGGTAACCGCCGCACCGGTGCTTGCACAGGATGCGCAGTCGCCGCTCGATCAGTCGATCACCCCGACCGCTGACTCCGTCGGCGACGGTGAGGCCATCGTCGTGACCGGATCGCGCATCCGTCGCGCCGGGCTCGACAACGCCGCGCCGGTCTCGGTCATCACCGCGCAGTCGATCACCGATCGCGGCTTCATCACCGCTGCCGACGCGCTCAACAACCTGCCCTCCAACGCACCGACGCTGAACCAGGCCGACGGTAGCGGCAATTCGAGTGGTGCCGGCTATCAGGCGCCGAACCTGTTCAATCTCGGTGCCGGCCGCACGCTGACGCTCGTCAACGGTCGCCGCATGGTAACGAGCGGGTCGGGAATCGGCGCGGCCGACGGCAGCGGCGATGCGTTCGTCGATGCGAACATCATTCCGGTCGGCCTGCTCGACCGCGTCGAGGTGTATCAAGGCGGCGGCGCGGCGGTGTACGGATCGGACGCGATCGCCGGCGTGGTGAACTACATCCTCAAGAAGGACTTCACCGGCCTGGAGGTCGACGCGCAGAACGGTATTTCCAGCCGCGGCGACTACGCCACGCACAGCCTGCGCGCGACCGCCGGCACCAACTTCGCCGACGGCCGCGGTAACGTCGCGATCGACCTCGGTTACTCAAGGTCGCCGACGCTGATGTTCTCGGCACGGCCGCTCTCCAATCTCGGGCGGCTGACGGTGAGCAACGGCGCCGATACCGGCCCGAGCGACGGCATCCCTGCGGTCAAGGAGATCTTCAACGCGGCGTTCTGGCCGTTCAACAGCAACGGCGTGATATTCACGCGCGCAGCGCCGGTCAGCCAGTTCCTCGCGCGCAGCGGCGGCAACGCGCTCCAGTTCGACAGCAGTGGCAATGTCGTGCCGTACAACACGGGCGTGCTGCAGGGCATTCCGTTCGCGGCCGGCGGCGACGGCTTCAAATACCAGGCGCTGGCTGGCCTGCGGACGGGCGTCGAGCGCTACACCGCGAACGTGGTGGGTCATTACGACGTCACCGATCACCTCACCATATCGACCGAGCTGCTCTATGCCCGCACCAACGGCACCGAAATCCCGCAGGGCAACAGCTACACCACGCTGAACGCCGGCTCGTACAATGGCCCGATCGCGTTCACCCGGAGCAATCCCTACCTCACAAGCCAGGCGAGAACGCTGCTCGGTGCGGCAAACCCTGCGTTTGGGAATGGATCGCCGCTGTACCTGTCGAAATATTTCTACGACCTCACGCCAGCCAACGACCAGACGACCGACACCGACACCTACCGTGCAGCGCTGTCGGCGCAGGGCGACTTCGATGTCGCCAGTCGCAATTTCTACTGGTCGGTCGGCGGCAGCTACGCGCGGGTCGAAGGGCAGCAGCGCAGCTGGCAGGTCGTCAATTCGAAGTTCCAGAACGCGATCAACGCGGTGTCGAGCGGCGGGCAGATCGTCTGCGGCATCAACGCCGATGCGATCGCGACCAACAACGATGCCGCCTGCGCGCCGATCAACCCGTTCGGCGACGGCAATGTCAGCACCGCCGCGCGCAATTACGTGAGCACGCGCGCTGGGCTGAACTGGACCAACGAGCAGGTCGATCTGCTCGCGACGCTCGGCGGCACGCTGGCCAGGCTGCCGACCGGCACGCTCGACTTCAGCCTGGCCTATGAGCACCGCGACGAACAAGCGCGCTTCGATCCGCTCGACGCCAACCGCCTCGGCCTGTTCGGCACCGGGGTACAGCAGCTCGCGCAGTCGGGCGGCTACAATACCGACGAATTCTCCGCCGAAGTGATCGTGCCGCTGATCGGCAAGGACTTCCAGCTTCCGCTCGTCAAGCTGCTCGAGGCCAAGGGCGCGTTCCGCTATGTCGACAACAGTTATGCCGGCCACCAGAACGTCTGGGACCTCGGTCTGCGCTGGGAAGTCCTGGACGGGATCACGCTGCGGGGCTCGCGCAGCCGCAACTTCCGCGCACCGACGCTGACGCAGTTGCTCGCACCCTCGTCGAGCGGGCTGGATTCGACGGGGTTCGATCCGTGCGACGCCGATCGTATCAGCAGCGGCCCGAACCCCGCGACGCGGCGCGCCAACTGTCTGGCCCTGTTCACCGCCAATCCCGGCTACGGCGTGGATGCGGATGGCACCGGCGCCGGACTGAGCGCAGCGGGCCGCCTCGCCCGCTTCCAGGATCCCTCCGAGAACTTCGCGCGGGCAACCGTCACCAGCGGCGGCAATGCCGCACTGCGTAACGAGATTTCGAACACCTGGACTTATGGGATCCTGCTCCAGCCGCGCTTCGTGCCGGGCCTGACGATCAGCGCCGACCGGATCGAGATCGACCTGAAGAACGGCCTATCGGCGTTCACCACTGAAGATTTCACCGCGGCATGTTACGACAACGCGGCTCCGGATCCTGCGGTGTGCAACGCATTCACCCGCCTCGCTGCCAGCGACGGCATCAGCCCGGGCGGCACGATCGCGACCGGCACGTCGACCACCTTCAATGCCGGCATGGTCCGCTATCACGGCGAAAACTATATGGTGGATTACCAGTTCGGGGTTGGCGACCTGTTCCACGGTGGCGACCTCGGCCGATTGCAGTTGACCGCGACGGCGACGCACAACACCCTGCTCACGACCTCGGTCACCGGTGCAACGTTCGTGCGGACCGACGATACGTATCTGTCGCCGGAATGGGTCGGCCGGTTCAACGTCGCCTATGCCAAAGGGCCGTTGCGCCTGACCTACCAGCTGCAATATTACGGGCGCACCGATGCGGGTTCGAACGTGTCGATCGAGACCACGCCGAACCCGACGCTGGCAAAGAACATCGTCCACGACGTCTCCGCGCAGGTCGATCTGGGCAAGGTCGCGGTCCGCTTCGGGATCGACAATCTGACCGACAAGGACCCGTCCTATCCGCAGATCGCATATGGCGACATCCTGGGCCGGCGTTTCTACGTCGGCGCGAAGATCAGGTTCAAGTGATGGCCCTGCCTGGCGCTCACCGCCGGGCGGCCTCTCGACATAGCCCCATGCGTTCCAGTAAAAAAAGACATCACCGATGAACCGGCCGGAGCTCCCTGATCTCGCCCTTTCGGTTGCCGAGGCCGCACGCATCGACGGCGCCCGGCCGCTCGGTACGGACTCCTATTCGCAATGGGTGCGAAAGGTGATCCGTACGGTGCGGTCCGAGCGCAACCTGCTGGTGAGCCTGTTCGACAGTTCGGTGCCGGAGCCGATCGAACTGCTGCGCCAGTTCGTGGCCGAGGGTTTTTCGGAGACGATCACCTCGCGCTACACCAGCGCATTCGCGAACGGGAATCCGTACGTCGTCGAACAACTCGCGCGGCGCTATGCGGTGCCTGCGGACCAGGTAGTCTGCACGACGGGCGCCACGGGCGCACTGTCGCTGATCTACCGCGCGCTGCTGAAGCCCGGCGACCGCGTGCTCGTGGAAAACCCCGGCTTCGACCTGTTCCACAAGATCGCCGAGACCTATGGCTTCGGGGTCGATCGCTTCGAACGACGCGGCGATGATTTCGCGATCGATCCGGACGAGGTGGCGGCGGCGATGACGCCCGAGACGCGGCTGATCGTGCTCGCGAACCTGCACAATCCCTCCGGCATGGCGATCCCGCCCGAGACGCTCGCGGCGATCGGCCGGATCGCGGAGGCGCGCGGCGTGCATGTGATCGTCGACGAGGTGTACGGCGACTATGTCGATCCCGTGCTACGCCCACCCCCGGGGATGCAGCTGTCGCCGGCACTGATCAGCGTGAGCAGCCTCACCAAGTCGCATGGGCTAAGCACGCTGCGGTGCGGCTGGATCGTCGGCGCGCCCGCGCCGATCGGCCGGATACGCGCGCTGGCGGAGGAGATCGACTTCGGCATCTCCAATTTGTCGCACGCGATCGCGGCGTTGGTGCTTGAGCGCCCGCAGCCGTTCGACGACTTCCGCAGCGGGATCATGCGCCGCGCGCGGCCGATCGTGGAGTCCTATCACGCGTATTGGCGCGACGAGGGCCTGGTCGCCGGCGCATTGCCGCCGTTCGGTTGCATTGCCTTCCCGAGGCTCGTCGGGATCGACGACACGGTGGGCTTTTCCGAATGGCTGGCCGATCGCTGCGGCGTGATCGTGGCGCCAGGCGAGTATTTCGGCGCACCCGGCCATATCCGCATCGGTTTCGCGCGTGCGCCAGCCGATGTCGATTACGGCTTGCAGGCGCTGACCGATGGGCTGATCCGATACCGCGATCAACAGGCGAGGGACACGCGATAGACATGACACGCCTCCTGATCGCAACGCTGCTCGCCGTTTCGAGCTGGACCATGCCGGCTGCGGCTCAGGCGAAACCGCCCGCCCCCGAAATCAAGGCGAAGCGCGATCAGGTGCTCATGCTGCACGGCCATGCGTTCGCCTATGCCGCCGAAGTCGGCGTGGTGCGGGTGTCCAGCAAGCCGGGGACCAGCGACGCGACCGCCGGCTACATCTCGTACAGTCATGCCGGCGATCCCGATCGCCCGGTGATGTTCATCTTCAATGGCGGTCCGGGCGCGGCGTCCGCCTATCTGCAAATGGGGGCGCTGGGCCCTGCGCGCGCGCATGTGCCGCAGGATCCTGTTGCGGTACTGCCGACCGCGGCACCGGTCGATGCCAATCCCGAGACCCCGCTCGACCTTGCGGACCTCGTCTTCCTCGATCCGCCCGGCACCGGTTTTTCGGCGTTGAGTGCTGGTGCGGACCGCGACTTCTATCAGTCGGTGACGGGCGATGCCGATGCCGTGTCGCAACTTGCGCGCGCCTGGCTCGCATCGCATGGCCGGACCGCAGCGCCGATCTACATCCTCGGTGAAAGCTATGGTACGATCCGCGCCGCCGCGATGGTCGATGCGCTGCGGGCGCAGGATCCAGCGCTTAAGCTGCGCGGCGTGGTGCTGCTCGGTCAAGCGCTCAACATGATCGAGACGTCGCAACGTCCCGACAATGTCGTCACCTATCCGGTATCGCTCCCTACGCTTGCCGCGATCGCCTGCTATCACCACAAGCGCCCCGCCCCGTGCGATCCGATGGGCAGCGCACGCGAAGCAGCAGCGTACGGACCGACCTATCTCGACGCGCTCTATCGTGGGCGAGCCTTGAATGCGGCAATGCGCGACACGGTGGCGACGAAACTGGAGGCGCTTAGCGGCATTCCCAAACCCTATTATCTCGCGCATGACCTGCGCATTTCGAAGGAGCAGTTCCGCGTCGAACTGCTGCTTGCCGAAGGCAGGGTACTCGGCCGCTACGACGCGCGCTACACCGCGCCTCGCGCTGCCGGCGCGGGCGAAGTGGTCGGGCCGGATGCTTTCTCGGCGGTATCCGACGTCTACGGTAAGGCCGTCTTGAGCCAGCTTGCGGCGATCGGCGTAAGCGACGCCGCCACCTACAAGGTCATCGTCCGCGGGGACGGAAATTGGCGGTACGGCGCAGGCGACTCGCCGTTCAACGACTGGCCTTTCATGGCGCGCCTCGAACAGGCGATGGCGGCAACGCCAGACCTACGCCTGTTCATCGGCACAGGGCTGTTCGACCTCACCACCACCGTCGGCGCCGCCGACTATCTGTTCGCGCAGTCCTCGCTCGCCCCGGCGCGCTATCGCAACGAACGCTATCCGGCCGGCCACGTCTTCTATTCGGACGACGTCAGCTGGCGCAAACTGATCCGCGATCTCCGCGCGTTCATCGCCGCGGGAGCACCGCATTGAGTGACGCGAAACTCGCCAAGGGCATCGATCTCTGGGGTGTCGTCGCGCTCGGGCTAGGCACGGCGGTCGGTGTATCAATCTTCTCGGCGATCGCTCCTGCAGCGAAGATGGCCGGGCCGGCGATGCTTTTCTCGGCACTGCTCGCGGCGCTGCCGATGTACCTGATTGCGATCAGCTACGCCTTCCTCGGTTCGGCTTGTCCCGTGTCGGGCGCATCCTTCGTCTGGCCAGCGCGGTTCCTGCACCCCGCCTGGGGCTTCTATGTCGGCTGGGCGCGGATCGTCGCCAATGTTGGCGCGATCGTGGTGCTGGCGCTGGTGCTCGTCAAATACGCGTCGATGCTCGTGCCGCTGCCGACCAAGCCGACGATGCTCGCAGTGCTGCTGCTCGCGCTGTTGACCAATCTGTTCGGGATCGGCATCGCCGCGCGTGTCCAGAAGATTCTGCTCGCGGGCATGCTGGTCTTGTTCGCGGTATTCGTCGTCTGGGGCGGGACGACCGCGGTCGACGTCGCCCGGCTGCAGCCGCTGTTCCCGCATGGGCTGCACGGGATGATCGCCGCGACGCCGTTACTGATGGGGCTGTTCTTCGGCATCGAAGCGGCGACCGAGGCCGGCGCCGAGGTAACCGACAGTCGCCGCACCATTCCGCTCGGCATCGCGCTGTCGATCGGGTCGGCGACCCTGCTGTATCTCGCCGTGGGCTTCGTCGCGCTCGGCGTGCTCGGCGGCGACGCGCTCGGCACCAGCGATGCGCCGATCCTCGATGCCGCCCGGCGCTTCATGGGCCCCGCGGCGACGCCGGTCGTCGTGCTGGCGGCGGTGCTGTCGATCGGCAAGTCGCTCAACGCGCTGTTCGCGATGTTCAGCCGCAGCCTGTATGCGATGGGCCTCGCCGGCTCGCTCCCCAGCGCACTTGGCAACGTCCATCCGCGCTGGCAAACCCCGCATGTCGCACTAATCGCGGTGTTCCTGCTGGGCTGCGTCGGCCTGCTGCTGCCGATGGAATTGACCTTCCTGTTCCTCGCGGTGAACATCCCCAACCTGCTCAAATACGGCAGCATCTGTCTGGCTGCGGCGCGCGTGACGGAACAGCACCCCGAACTCTACGACGCCGCGGCGTTTAAATTCTCCAAGCCCCGCATGCGCGCGCTCGGCTACGCCGGCGCCCTGTGTGCACTCACCCTGATCTTCGTCGGTTTCGAGGCCGACTGGCGTCCCTATGGGCTCCTGATGGCGTGGATGATCATAGGCATCCTGTATCGCGCCTCGGTGCCCCGTGTATTGCCAACGCAGCCATAAGTTCGTGATATATCGACCGTTTCCTGCCTATCCGACTACTTCTTCTGCCACGTAGGCCCATAGGTGACATTTAGAGCCGGATCGCCGTTCCTCATAAACGGACACCGGTTCATCGAGACTGGATGAATAGCGCAGGGCATTAGCGGACCGATCCAGTACGAACTGGTACGGAAGGAACTGCTATACTGTCCAAGACAACGCCCGCCATTGCTCAAGGAACCGATCCGTCAGATAATCTTCTACCCGTGGCGATTCGATGTCAGAGTATCGAGATGACGTCAGTATCTCCATCATGAATAGTAACCGACGTTCGACACCCGTAGTGACCAAGGTCTAGTTCGATCCAGGCATTAGCCACCCAAGATCGAAGCTCCTCCTCGTTGATGCCATCGGCCGGCTGCTTCAGCGTTAGCATCCAGCTATCGCCTTCCCCCTCCCAAGTCTGGAATCGACCGGCTTCTTCTTCCGTAATCAACGGTGCCATTGTGGCTAGCATACTATTGCAATGATCGATCCCGCTCTCTTCCGGCAGCTCCGTACCCTTCGGCATGAACGCGAAAACACGGATGGGTAGGTAATGTGTCAATCCGTCATCAGGAAAGATTATGATTTCAACATTATTTTCGATTGCTGGTGGGTCGGCGACGAGCGCAGCGAAAGCCGCCTGAAGCCCCACAATTCGTGAGCTAAGCCGTGCCCGTAGAAAATCGGCGTAGTCCGTTCTGCGTGTCATCAATCGTGCCTCCAGTCTGGCGCCGCTTCATCAGAGATTGGACGATCCTCGCGCAAGCGGTATTCAGCTCGTGGATCCTCTGCGCGCCGGCCGTGACCCACTTGCAGACATTCAGACGCCATTCCTCGCTCCCCAACTTCGCCCATTCGTTCATCTCGTTGGGCGGCAACGCTCGGCGGCCGATCAGCTGCCTGGACGGCTTGAAAGGCGAGAACAGCATTCGGTCCGGTTCGACCGGATCAGCGCCGAACTGCTTAACGCCATCAAGAGCTGATCCGCGCCGGCGATGGCGAACGGCATCGACACACCGGCACCGAGCGAGCATCGTCCCGGCCAGTATGCAAATCGACAGCAAAGACCCGGCACTGCCCGGCATGACCCGCGCCGAGCTATCTCGTTGCCGATGGGCGCAGAGCGACCTTTTGCTTGCGGCGTATCACGACGCCGAATGGGGCGTGCCCGAACGTGACCCGCGCGCGCTGTGGGAAAAGCTTATGCTCGACGGGTTTCAGGCCGGGCTGGCCTGGATTACGATCTTGCGCAAACGCGACGCGTTCCGGGCCGCCTTTGCGGGCTTTGATCCTGACACTGTCGCGCAGTTCGGCGAGCGGGACATCGCGACGATGCTCGGCAACGCCGGTATCGTCCGCTCCCGCGCCAAGATCGCAGCGACGATTGGCAATGCCCGCGCCTATATCGCGATGCGCGACGCCGGCGAGGATTTTAGCGGATTCGTCTGGAGTTTCGTTGATGGTGCACCGGTAATCGGCGACGGTGCCAAGGCGCTAACCCGCTCGCCCGCATCCGAAGCCTTGTCCGCGGCGCTCAAGCAGCGTGGGTTCAAGTTCGTCGGTCCGGTCATCGTCTACGCCTGGATGCAGGCCTGCGGCCTCGTCGACGACCATGAGACGTGCTGTTTTCGCCGAGCGAAATCATGACCCTCCCGCCATCGGAGCCGGTCGACGACGCGCATGCGGACGGCGCAACGACCAAGGCAATCCGCTACCCAGGCTGGACCATTGCCGCGACAATGCTGGCCTCTAGCCTCGCCTTCATCGACGGATCGGTGACCAACGTCGCGCTTCCCGCGATCGGCAACGATCTCGGCGGTGGAGCGTCCGATCTCCCTTGGATCATCAACGCGTATCTACTGCCGCTATCGGCGCTGCTTCTGCTTGGTGGCGCCGCGGGCGACCATTACGGCCGCAGGCGCATGCTGGTGCTCGGCACAGTCCTGTTCGCGCTTGCCTCGATCGGCTGCGCACTGGCGCCGACACTCTCGATCCTGCTGGCAGCGCGCGGAATGCAGGGCCTCGGCGCCGCGATCCTAATGCCTAACAGCCTGGGGATCCTCGGCAGTTCGTTCGAAGGCGAAGCGAGGGGGCGAGCGGTCGGGACATGGGCCGCAGCCGGCGCGATCGCCAGCGCCGTCGGTCCACCGCTTGGGGGCTGGCTGGTCGACACGCTGGGCTGGCGGACGATCTTCTACCTCAATCTTCCTGTCGCGGCGACAGCGACCGTGGTCGCCCTGCGCTATGTCGAGGAGAGCGATCCCGGCGAGCAACCACTTGATTGGCTCGGTGCGATCTTGGTAACCGCCGCGCTCGGCATCCTGACATGGGCGCTGACCCTGTGGTCAAGCGGTCATGTCCTGTCGCCGAAAATCGGTGCGGGCTTGGGCATCGGCATCGTACTGCTGGTCGCGTTCGTCGGCCAGGAGCACCGTTTAGGCGACCGCGCGATGATGCCGCTGACGCTGTTCGCCTCACCCCCGTTCGTAGGACTGACCTTGCTGACGCTGCTGCTGTACGGCGCGCTGGGAGGATTGCTGGTATTGCTGCCGTTTCTGTTGATCGTCGGTGGCGGATACACCCCGACCCAGGCGGGTTTCGCGTTGCTCCCCTTTTCGATCGTGATCGGCATTGCGTCGCGCTTTGCCGGACGACTGAGCGAGCGGATCGGGCCGCGCTGGCCGCTGACGATCGGGCCGATCGTTACCGGTGTCGGTTTCACGCTGATGGCGACCGTCGACCCGGGGGCCGGCTATTGGAGCAACGTGCTACCCGGTCTGGTGATGATAGCGCTCGGGATGGCCGGCGCGGTCGCTCCGCTCACGACCGCAGTTCTTTCGTCCGTCGACGATCACCACACCGGCACCGCATCGGGGTTCAACAGTGCGATCGCGCGAACCGGCGGCTTGATCGCAACGGCGCTGACCGGTGCCGTTGTAGCCGCATCGGTCGTACAGTTAACCGAGGCGTTCCATACCGCAGCCCTGCTAGCGGCATTTTCAGCAGTAATAGCAGGCATTATTGCGTTCGTGACACTCGGTGGAGAGCGTGGCAGACGCTAGCCTTAAGTCTGGACCCAGTTGCTGACGTTCAGCCGCAATTTCACGCCTACCACCTTCAGACATCAGTGCATGGCGGCGCTACGCGTCGTCGAGCGGTCTTTGAATAACAAGACGTGGGAGTTCGTCGCCGCACCCAGCATCTTCGACAATCGATTATTTAGCGCAATAGCAGCGCCACCAGCGGTCCCAGGTGAACGCGGTGCACAAGCTGGCGATGGTCACCAGCCTATCTCTGATAGGGAACGACTTTAGTGACGTGCATTACTTGAAACCTGCCGCGCAAACACTCCTATTTTGGAAGAAGATGGCGATGCGAGCTTTACTTTAACCCTCCAACCAATCGGTTGTGATCAGTCGGGGAACGCGGCCGAGTTAATGTACGACGGCACGCCGAAGTTAAGATTGAACGTCAGTGCCGCTTGTCTTTTCACATGGCCGGTCGCATCAATAAGTTTCGGCGGATGGAGAATATCGGTGCGGGCATTCCAACTCGGTTTGAGCGCGGTACTGATCGGATCGGCTTCCGCCAGTGCGGGGACTCCGCCGCAAAGTGTACCCGGTGTCCCACCCGCCCTCACCTCTTTCTTGCACAACGACATCGTCGAGTCCGGCGATTACCGATGGTTACGCGGGCGGTTTGCTGATGCGGCAGCTGTAGACAAGCAGGTGTTCGTCGCTGCTTTGGAGTGGAATGAAAAGTGTGAGAGCCAGTCGCGTACGGCGATGAAAGGCCTGCTGGCCACGATGGGCCAGACTTTTGATCCTGGTAAGGAGGTCTACACGCGGCCGTCACCATGCCGTCAGTTCGTACAACTTCCAATACCGGCGGATGTGACATGGTCAGCGTTTTCCGCTGCGCTCGGTCGCGTCCGGCCATATGCCCTCGGTATCATTCGTGCGACCGCGCTCGTCGAGCAGCAGGTGATCGATCAAGGCGACTATGCCGAGCAACTACGCACGCGACCGCTCGGGGAGCAGACATTGCGTTTCGCGTGGGTCGAAAGCCAGCGCCATGAGGGGGAAACCGCCGCCTATTCGTCGCTTGAACGGATCGTGTACGAAGGCATCCTGCTTCGTGCCCTGGACGACCGCGATCAAGGTAATACAGCATGGCTTTCTGCCAAGGTGGCTCATGAAGGCTGGCCAAAGCGTTCAAAGGTAGGTGACGCGGCATCCAGCGCGGCTTGGCTGCTTGTCCAACATGCCGATGCCAATCCAGCCTTCCAGCTGACTGCCTTGCGCCTTATGGCGCCGCTAGCGTCAGAAGATGAGATTGATCCGCGCAACTTTGCAATGTTGACGGACCGCGTCCAGCTCAAGCTCTCTGGTCAACAGCGATACGGTACGCAATGGACCTGCAACCGCGGCAACCGCGTGCCGTTACCACTGGCGAACACGGATGCGGTCACCGACGCTTTGCGCGCGAAGGCGAGACTTGAGCCACTCAAGCAAAACGCCGCCCAAATCGATACCTTGTACGGACCGTGCCCACCCGCGCTCTAGATCAGACCTAAACAGACCCAGTTCCGGACATCATGCCCCTCAACTCGCTTCCCGCAATCGGAAATTTGTTCATGTGCGGGCGATACGCGAGGTCGAGGAATGTTGGCTTGGCGCTGGTTTCTTCTGTCATGGCTATTCATTGCGGCAATGTATCAACCGAGCCAAGCCCTGGCTTCGGCATCATCCTAGAATTCCAGGGAACGTGATTCGTTCCGTTGATTACGTGGCCACAGTTTGCCGCGACAAACAAACGAAGTCGCGGAAGCAATGCAGATCCACAAGTTGACATTCGATGTCCAGTTGTCCGTGTCTGAAACCAGACGCTAATTCACCTTCTGACTTCGGATTGAAAGGGTGATAATGATTGGCTTATGAACGAGTTCGGGACAATGGTCCCGCCCTTCATGACCATCCGAACGCGACGAAGCGCGACGATATCCGCGGTCGGATCGCCCGATACTGCAACCAGGTCGGCCAGCAGACCAGGTTTCACCGTACCCAGCTTGTCTGCAAGATGGAGCGACCGCGCGTTGCCCGAGGTCGCGGCCATCAACACGTTCGCACGGGGCATCCCCGCACCGACCAGCAATTCCATCTCCCGCACGTTCTGCCCATGCGGGAACACGCCGACATCGCCGCCGACGCAGATCGGAACGCCTGCCTTAAGGGCCAGCTTCAGGCTTGAACGACTGAGCGCCACGGCGGGAGGCACGGGATCGCTGCCGTTCCAGCCGCGGTAGCGCGACGTCGCGTCCGATGCGGCGAGCGTCGGGCACAGCGCGATGTCCTTGGCCACCATCGCAGCGAAGATCGCGGGCGTGCCGCCATAGCCATGTTCGATGGTATCGACCCCGGCAGCAACCGCACGTCGCATACCCTCGGCGGTGGCAGCGTGGACGGCGACCGGTCGCCCCGCATCATGCGCCGCCGCCACCGCAGCCGTTATCTCCGCGAGGCTTAGCGTCGCGCGGCTCTCCTCACCGGGACGCCAGCGATAGTCGGCGTACAGCTTCACCCAGTCCGCGCCCGCCGCGATCTGGCGGCGCACCGCGGCGACCATCTGATCGACCCCCGACACTTCCTCAGCGCCCTGGGGGATGGCGACGCCAGGCTCGAAACCTTTCGGACCATATGCGCCCAGCGCCACAATCGCCCGCGTCGCGACCGACAGCCGCGGCCCCGGCACGATACCCTGATCGATCGCGGCCTTCAGTCCGACATCCGCATAGCCTGCGCCCTCCGTGCCAAGATCGCGTTCGCTGGTGAAGCCGGCGAGCAACGTCGCCTGGGCATTCGCGACCGCGCGCGCAGTGCGCAGCGCGAGCGGCTCATGCAGGACCTGATCGTCCCAGATCGCTTCGTTATAGGGGTGGAGGAACAGATGCCCATGACCCTCGATCATACCGGGCATCAGCGTATCGCCGGCAAGTTCGACGACGCGCGTATCGGCGGGCGGCGCCAGGTCGGGCCCGACGGCGACGATCCGGTCGCCCGTGACGAGCACCTGCCAGCCGGCATGGACCACGCCATCCGCGCCGTCGAAAACGCCCGCAGGCTTCAGCAGGATCGATTCTCTATCAGACGCGGGCAACGCGACCGCGGGCCCAATCAGCACCGCCGCGGTCGTAAGCAATATCGTCGTCAGCCACCGCATGGTCTTTCCCCCGTTCCCGCCTTACTCTTCGCTCATGGATAAGGTTCTTCGACACTTGCGCAATCCGGCGATCCTGTTGGCCCTGCTGACGACCGCGCCGAGTTCCCCGCCGACCGAGCTGGCGCGGTGGCAGTCACAGGCCACGCGTGTCACGATCACGCGCGACGATTGGGGCATCCCGCACATCCACGGGCGATCGGATGCCGATGCGATTTTTGGTTTGATCTACGCCCAGGCCGAGGACGATTTCGCCCGCATCGAAGTGAATTACCTGACCGCTCTCGGCCGTAGCGCGGAAGCGGATGGAGAAGTATCGGTCTGGGCGGACCTTCGACAGCGGCTGTTCGTCGATCCTGTCGAGCTGAAGGCGCACTATGCTTCCAGCCCGACCTGGCTGCGGTCGCTGATGCAGGCGTGGGCGGACGGGCTGAACTATTATCTGGCGACGCATCCGCAGACCAAGCCCCGCGTCCTCACCCGCTTCGAACCCTGGATGGCGCTCAGCTTTACCGAAGGGAGCATCGGCGGCGATATCGAACGGATATCGCTCAGCGATCTCAAGACCTTTTACGGCAACCCCACGCCGCCAACCCCGGAGGAACGCGGTATGATCCCTCGCGAGCCGTCAGGCTCGAACGGTATCGCGATCGCGCCCCGCCTGACCGCGCACGGCCGCGCGCTGCTGCTGATCAATCCGCACACCAGCTTCTATTTTCGCTCCGAAGCGCAGATGACGAGCGACGAAGGCCTGAACGCCTATGGGGCCAGCACCTGGGGTCAGTTCTTCGTCTATCAGGGCTTCAACCCCGAGGCGGGATGGATGCATACGTCGGCGACCGTGGATAATGTCGACGAGTTTGCCGAGCGGATCACTCAGACCCGCGAACGTTATGCCTATCGATACGGCAGCGAGGTCCGCCCGGTCGTCACGCACGCGGTCACGCTGCGCTATCGTCGCCCAGACGGCACGATGGGCGAGCGCCGCTTCACCACGTACGCCACTCATCACGGGCCGATCGTTGCCATCAAGGCCGGGCGCTGGATCGCGACCGCGCTGATGTGGAAGCCTGTCCCCGCGCTCGAACAAAGCTACCTGCGCACAAAAGCGACCGATCTCGCTAGCTACATCGCCGTCTCCGAGCTCAAGGCGAATTCGTCGAACGACACGCTGTTCGCCGACGCCAAGGGCGAGATCGCGTTCCTGATGCCGCAGTTCATGCCGATCCGCAGCGACCGGTTCGACTATACCCGTCCGGTCGACGGGAGCGATCCCGCGACCGACTGGCACGGGCTACATACGCTCGCCAGCCTGCCGAGCGTCGCCAACCCGCGCACGGGATGGGCACACAACACGAACGATTGGCCGTGGAGCGCGGCGGGGCCAGACAGCCCCAAGCCGGCGGACTATCCCCGCTACATGGATCAGGTCGGCGGTAATGCGCGCGGCGTCCATGCCGATCTATTGCTGACCGGCAAGCGCGGCTGGACGCCCGAGACGCTGCGCGCCGCCGCGTTCGATTCCTACCTGCCGGCCTTTGCGCGGTTGCTGCCGGGGCTCGTTGACGCATGGGACGCGCTTCCCGCCGGCGATCCGCGGCGAAAGGCGCTCACGGCACCCGTTGCGCTGCTGAAGGGCTGGGATCATCGCTGGGGCTACGACTCCGCCGCCACCAGCTTGGCGGTATTCTGGGGCGATGAACTCTGGCGCGAGGTCGGCGGCTTCGCGCAGGCCGAGCGCATGAACGTGCCCGATTACATCGCGACGCGCGTACCAGATGACGCAAAGTTCGCCGCGCTTTCCGCCGCAGTCGACCGGCTGACCCGCGACTTCGGCAACTGGCGCACGCCGTGGCAGACGATCAACCGGTTCCAGCGGCTCGACGACGCGATAAAGCCGCATTTCGACGACGTCCGCGCCTCCATCCCGGTCCCTTTCACCTCCGCGCAATGGGGCAGCCTGGCGTCGTTCGGCGCCAAGCCCTGGCCCGGTACGAAACGCTATTACGGCACCAGCGGCAACAGCTTCGTCGCGGTCGTCGAGTTCGGACCGCGGGTGAAGGCGATGGCCGTAATGGCCGGGGGTCAAAGCGGCGACCCGGCGTCACCGCACTTTGCCGATCAGACCCAGCGCTACGCAGAAGGCAAACTACGCCCCGTCTATTTCTATCCCGACGACCTGAAAGGGCATATCGTGCGTCGCTACCGCCCGGGCGGCTGACGAGCAGGTCGCGTCGGCCCTATCCCCCGCCCTGGCAGCGTTACCGCGTCTGGCTTTCCGCCCCTGCCCCTTCAAGCTTGTCCTGTGTTCGTGTGTCGAAGTCGCCAGCATCATGGCGTTCGTGAAGCTGGCTGGCAGGAGCGCCTATGATGCGGTTGACCATCCGCCCGCGCTGGACCGCCGGCCGCGCATTGACGAGGTCGGTCCAGCGCAGGACATTCTTATAGTTATTCACCTGGAGGAACTCGGCGGCATCGTAGACCTGGCCCGTCACGAGCGCGCCGTACCAGGGCCATACCGCCATGTCGGCGATCGAATACTCATCGCCTCCGACATATTGGCTCTCGCCCAGGCGGCGGTCCAGCACGTCGAGTTGACGCTTCACTTCCATCGAGAAACGGTCGATCGCATATTCAATCTTCACAGGCGCGTAGGCGTAGAAATGCCCGAACCCGCCACCCAGCATCGGCCCCGCACCCATCTGCCAGAACAGCCACGACAGCACTTCGGCGCGCTTGGCGACATCGGTTGGCAGGAACGCGCCGAACTTTTCGGCGAGGTAGACAAGGATCGAGCCGGATTCGAACACCCGGATCGGATCGGCGCCGCTACGATCGACCATTGCCGGGATTTTCGAATTGGGATTTGCGTCGACGAAGCCGCTGCCGAACTGGTCTCCGTCCATGATCTTGATCAGCCAGGCATCATACTCGGCGCCCGTATGGCCGGCGGCTAGCAGCTCCTCGAGCATCACGGTCACCTTCACACCGTTAGGCGTAGCAAGCGAATAGAGCTGGAGCGGGTGCTTGCCGATAGGTAGTTCCTTGTCGTGCGTGGGACCGGCGATCGGGCGGTTGATGCTGGAAAACCGACCACCGCTCTGCTTGTCCCAGATCCAGATCCTGGGCGGCGTATAGTTGGCGATCTCGTTCATCCAGGCTCTCCGCTTTCTTCAACTTTGCGACAGCGAATTGCGCTGTTGCAGGGGTAGACGCAAGGGCGGAGCCGAAGTCGCTGGATCGAGGATGGCCTGTTATTAGCCGTCACACGAACCCATAGTCAGCTATTCGTGTCCGCTTCACCGCTTTCCAACTTCAGACACTCGTTCATCTTTGCGCCAAGCGCTTTTGGTGGCTGATCTGCATTATAGACGTCGTGACTTGGGGGATTACAGCCGTCTGCTGTTTGCAGGCGGGCGGCTTCGGCCACCGGTGTGCCGGTTTCCGCCTGCTTCAGCGTGAAGGCGATCTGCACGTCTGTGTACCTAGATTTTTTCATGTCCAGCTCCTTGCCCGAAGGCTTCACAAGGCCGGAAAACTCTCGCTAAAATAGGACTAAGAAAAACAGGGTGGCGTCACGGTTCTCCTACCAAGGCGCATTCCTGCCGAGTTTTGCGCGGACGATCGCTCCGGCGTCAAGCGCGGCACTCGGCACACCCCTTGAGTGTGCCGCCACGCTTGCCCCGATCGCCTCAAGACGTACGGCCAGGTGTAGGATCGGTCTGTCAACGCGTCCGATCGTTCCACCTATCGGTATGCCTCGATCATTTGAACGTATAGCGTGCACCGACCGCGAACGTACGGCTGAGAAGCGTCGTCCCCAGATTAAACTTCTCCGGACCGCCGACATCCTCGAATTTGTAGTAAGTCTGCTGTTTCGCCTTGAGGAGGTTCACCGCATCGAAGGTGAAACCGAGGCGATCGGTCGCGTTCAAGGTCAGTTGAAGATCAAGGCTCTTCTCCGGATTGCGCCAGACACCGATGGGGTTGGCAAACAGTCGCGCCTCGTTATTCGCCAGGAATGCCTTGCGCCAGATGTACGACAGACGCGCGCCGACCGGACCACGGTCATACGCCAAGGTCGCATTGTACGAAAGGTCCGACACACCAAAGAACGGCGACGACGCCTGGCCCGTGATGTTGCCAGCCGCATCCGAAAGCGGAATGTTCTGCTTGGAATCGAGCACCGTCAAGCTGCCCTGGAACCCCAGCCCCTTCAGTACGCTCGGCAGGTAATCCGGGAAATACGTCAGGCCGAGTTCGACCCCTTTAAGGACACCGTTCGAAGCGTTGACGGGTCGCGTGATGGCGAACGAATTGGTAGCGCCGGCTACGATACCATTGTTCAAGATAGTCTCGCGAACCGTCAGCGGCACGACCAGCCCGTCGACCTCACGACGGAAGCCGGTCACGAAGATGGCGCTATTCCGATCAAAATACCACTCGACCGCGACGTCATAATTCTTCGAATGCGTCGGCTTCAGTGTCGCGGTCCCAGCCGTTCCGCTGCCGTAGCCGACATTGGTCAGGTCCCCAACCAAGTTGAAGTTCGGATTGATGTCAGTGAAGCTCGGGCGGCGTAGCGTCTGACCGTAATTGAATCGTACGCGCAGCTTGTCTGTAAGCTCATACCGCGCAGTGAAGCTCGGCAGCCAGCGCTGGGACCCAGTCGACACGAACGTCTGCGCGCCGTTATTGTAGCGATCGAAGAAGTTATAGTCGGTATCGACGGTGATGTGCCGCACGCCTGCCTGCAACTTCAGCGGCCGCCCGAATATCGAGACTTCGCCATCCGCCTGAATGTACGCAGCCAACGTCGTCTCATCGATGTCGAACACCCGTTGCAGGGACAGCTGGTCGGACGTCTTCAGCCCGTAGAGACCGCGCACCGTATCAGCGTTGTCATGCAACCAATAGCCGCTTGGCAGCACCCAGCTCGACGGCGAGTCGCTCTTGCCGTCGAAGAAGTCGGAATTGGTGAACAACGCTTCGGACGGCAAGGTGGACAAGCTCCGCCCCCCCAGCCCGCCTGCGTCTTGGGTACGGACCGAGGTCGAGGCCTTGCGATTGTCAAAGCGGAAGCCCGCCTTGATCTGGCGTAGAAAGCCTTCGTCCCAACCGTAATAGCCATCGAGCGTCCCCGTCAGCGCACTGCCCTTATCGCGGTTCGCGTTGTCATAGAATTGCGCAATGTTCCATTGGGCGGGATCGGTCAGCAAGGCGTCGTTGTCGAAGTGATACGACGGGATGCCACCGCCGGCATTGAAATCGACGTTGATCTGATTGGCCGTGCGCTCTGTCCGCATCGCCGTGAACGAGCTGGTCACCTTGCTCGTCTGATAAGCGATATCGCCGATGATTTTGCCATGCGAGCCGACATCCCATTTGCCGTTCAACGCGTAGACAAAACTGTCGGTCTTCGACTCGTTATAGTCGCCACTGTTGAAGCCGTAGACGCTGTTCGCCGTACGTGTCTTGACGAGGTTGGTACCGTCATACAGCCCGACCGGCTGGGGGTTCGCCCAGAAATCCACGAAGCTGAACTGCAAGCTGTTGAACGTCTCGCCTCGGAAACCGGCGTAGAACACTTCGGCCGTATAGACCGAGCTGCTGTTCGGGGACCATTGCAATGCTATGTTCGCCGAGGGGCGCTCACGCTTACCGTAAAGATCCGAGCTGAAAATCGCATCGCGCGACAAATAGTAGGGCGTCTGCACGCCGTTGATGTTCAACGTCGAGCCTGGCTCGGTCGACAGTCCACGATCGAGTCCCGGCGTCCAGTTCTGATTATTTGCGCCGGGGAAAATACGCTCCAGCGGCGCAAGGCCGGACCCGGCGGGCGGGGTTTCCGTCGCGAACGGCACCAAGGCGCCTGCGGTGATTGTCTGGTCGCGGTATTTCGTACGCGTGTAGCTGCCGTTCACCAGAATGCCGATGTCGCCGATGCCAGTGTGCCAGCGGTCGCTGACCAGCAGCGCGACGTTCGGATTATAGGTATCGGCCTGCTCGTTGTAGATGCCGCGCGCAAGACCGGAAATCGCAAACCCGTCGAAATCGAACGGACGCCGGGTGGCGACGTCGATCTGCCCGGCAAGCCCCGTCTCGATCTGCTCGGCGGCGCGCGTCTTGTAGACGTCGACTTGCTTGACGAGGTTGGCAGAGATGTCCTGCAGCGCGAACGCCTGCCCCGCCGCGGTAAAAATGTTGCGGCCGTTGAGCGTGGTTAGCGCATCGGGAAGCCCTCGGATCGAGATTGCTGCCGCTTCGCCGCCCGTACGATTGGTGACCTGCACGCCGGTGACGCGCTGAAGCGCCTCGACGACATTGTTGTCAGGCAATTTACCGACGTCTTCCGAGACGATCGAGTCGACGATCTGAGTCGAGGCTTTGCGTACGTTCAGGGCGCCGACGATGCTGGCGCGGACGCCGGTGACGACGATGTCCTCGTCGCTTTGGTCCGCCGCTGGCACGTCCTGCGTGGTAGCCGCATCGGTTCGGGCGGGTGTACCGGTCGCCGGCACGTCGGGACGGTCCTGCGGCGTAGTGGGGATGGCTTGCGCATAGGCCGGCGTTCCCAGCACCAGTGCTGCAATCGATGCAGAACATAGAATCAACGGTTTCATCGCCATGCGGCCTCTCCCTAACGTGTCCATCCGGCCGTCTTCCCGGCTCTTTATTACTCGGACATTCGCTAAAAGCAGCGAGACGTTGATGCAAGCGCTAATTTGTCCCGCATAACCGGCAAAGAGGCTCACATGGGCGTGAGTCGATAGAGGATTGCGCCATGCGATGGCACGTCTGCCGTCAGTGTTGCGGATGCGCGGGTCAGATCGCGATGGGCCCAGAGATCCCGAACGCTGACCTGTCCCGCTATCTCGAGAATGTCGAGATTTACCTGTACCATCCTCTTTGTTTTGTCTGTGTTGAACATCGCGACGTAGCGGTCGTTCGTGCGCGGCACGCGGGCCGACCAAATGCGTATGCCGTCTTCGACAAAATGCGGCTGGTTGTCGTAGCTCGCCTGGTTGACCGCAATCACTTCGGGATTGGTCAGCAGCTCGAGCGTTGCGTGGTCAAGATAGCGCAAGTCGCCCCCCATGATCAGCGGTGAGCGGGCGATCGACCAAAGAGTCATCAGCGTGCGCTGTTCGTCGGGTGTGAGCTTGGTGTCGCGCGTGCCGAGCGCGAGGCGCCCGAGCGGGAGCATATCCGCGTCAGGCCATCCGCCGGGTACGCGGTGTGCGTTCCAGTTTTCCAGCCGTGTGAACTGTGCTTCGAGCAGCGGCCATTCATCCCAAAAATCATCACTGATCCGCCACATCTGTGCGAAACGACGAACGTGATCGGCGCGGGGAACCGGCGTTTCGCCGGGCGAGAGGCTGAGGATAATCGGCCGCCCTGTCGCGACGATAGCGGCATGCGCGCCCTCGATCTCCGGGGCATGCGCATCATAGGGGCGGCTCATGTCGTCCATCTTCACCAGGTCGACGCCCCAGGCCGCGTAGAGCGTAAAGACACTGTCGTAATAGGCCTGCGCGCCGGGCTTGCGCATGTCGACACCGTACATGTCCGGGTTCCAGGCACAGATGCTGGCGGTGTCGGCGATGTCGCGCGCGCGGTATTTCGTCCCGAACACCGGCAGGTTGCGCTCCACCGCCAGCCGCGGGATGCCGCGCATCAGGTGGATGCCGAACCGCAGGCCGAGCGCGTGCACCCGGTCGGCAAGCGGGCGGAAGCCCTTGCCGTCGGCGCTCGACGGGAACCGGTTCGGTGCAGGGACCAATCGGCCGTACCCGTCCATCGCCGGTGACGGCTTGGCCGCGTAGGTGTAACTCTGCGCCCCCGGCTCGTACCACTGGATATCCACGGTAAAGATATCATAGCCCGACGGCAGCAGCTTCTCCGCCATGATCGTCGCGGTCTCGATCGCCTGCGCCTCGGTGATCGTCGTCGCGAAGCTGTTCCAGCTGTTCCAGCCCATCGGCGGTGTCGGCGCCAAGAGCTTCGAGCCTGCATTCGCGCCAGCGCCGATCGCGGCCGCGGGTACCACTGCGGCTCCCGCGGCAAGGAACGTCCGCCGATCGAAGCCGCTCACCGCAACGGGCCGTTGGCAACCGGTTCGCCGAAATCGGGGGTCCCGTCTGGCTTGTACGTGAAGGTCTGGACGCGGGTGTGGCGGTTGGGATCGAACAGCGGGTCGCCCTTGGTCGCCTCATAATCGCGCGCGTGATAGACCAGGATGTCGCGGCCGCGCTCGTCGACGGTGAAGCTGTTGTGGCCAGGCCCGAAGACCTTGTGCGCGGGCGACGACTTGAACACCGGCTGCGGCGATTTCGTCCAGGCCGCCGGATCCATGATGTCGACATCGTCACGCGCGGTCAGCATACCCATGCAGTATCGCGCGTCGGTCGCGCTCGCCGAATAGGTCATGAACAGCTTGCCGTTGCGCGCCAGCAGCGCAGGCGCCTCGGCGACTTTGAAGCCGCGGATCTCCCAATCGAGCGTCGGCACTGTCAGCCGCGCAGGCTTCGCCGCCAGTGTCAGCGGGGTCGCAAGCGGGGCCAGATAGAGGTTGCTATTGGTCTCGATCCCCGGCTCGCGCTGTGCCCAGGCGAGATAGCGCGTCCCGCGATGGACAAAGCTGGTCGAGTCGAGCGTGAAGCTGTCCCACGGCGTCTGCAACTGACCGAGCACGGTCCAGTTGCCGGTCATCGCATCGGGTCCGTCGCAGACCACCGCGAAGGTGCGGATGCGGAACACATCCTCGCCGCCGCCGCTGGGGCCGGCCGCGAAATACATGATCCAGCGGCCGTCGATCAGGTGCAGTTCGGGCGCCCAGAGAAAGCCGGACATCGGTCCGGTTTTCTCGTGCCGCCACAACACGCGCTCGTTGGCGGTCGACAGCCCTGCCAGTGTGCGCGAGCGGCGCAGCACGAGCCGGTCGTATACGGGCACCGAGCCGGTCATGTAATAATAGCCGTCGGTGTGCAGGAAGACCTGCGCGTCGGCACGCTGGCGGACCAGTGGGTTGACCGGCACCGGAGCCTTGGCTGCGACCCGGGCGAGCGCACCGCTAGCGGTCGCAGCACCAGCACCGGCCAGGAACAGCCGTCGTGTGAAATCCATCGTCATGGTCGATTCTCCGCAACTGGCCAGCCATCCTCACCCCAAGCGATCGGTGCGATGCGCAACGTCGGGGTGCCTTTGGTCTGGGAATCATAGGCGTGGTAGACGACATAATCCTTGCCGTCGGTGTCGTGCATCACCCCGGGGTGGCCGGGGCCGCGATAGCGCTGCTTTTCCTGGAGGTCGGCGCGCAGGAAGATCGTCCCCCCGCCCTGCATCATCGCGCTGCCGTCCTTGCCGAGATACGGCCCGGTGATCGCCTTCGATCGGCCGACGACGGTGTAATAGGTGCTGTTCACGCCCTTGCAGCAATAGTCGTAGCTCGCGAGCAGCCAGTAATAGCCGCCATGGCCGATGATGAACGGCGCCTCGACCGGGGCCGGGCCGCCGGCGGGTGCGGGACGGCGTGCGATCGCGTGGGGCTTCGCCGCGGGATCGAGCAGCTTGCCGCTTTTGGGGTTCAGCGCGAACAGCTTGATACCGGTCCAGAAGCTGCCGAGCGACAGCCACTCGCGGCCCTGCGCATCGACGACATGGTTGGGATCGATCGCGTTGAAATCGTCCTTGGGCGTCGACATCACCACCAGCCCCTCGTCGCGCCAGCCGTAGCCGGGCGCCTTGGGGTCGAGCGTCGGGCTGCTCGCGAGCCCGATCGCCGAGCGGTTCGAGCCGAAGGTGGAGACCGAATAATAGAGCCGGTACCGCCCGTCTGCGCTGCGCGAAATGTCGGGCGCCCACATGCCCTTGGTGCCCGGCACCGCCTTGGTCGCCCAGTCGGGCAGGCGCGACAGCGGCGGCGTGCCCGCCGTCCAGTGGACCAGATCGGGCGACGTCCGCGCGCTCAGCATCTGGCCATCAAGCCCGGTGCCGTAGACGTAGTAGGTGTTGCCTGCGCGGATCATCACCGGGTCGTGGACGGGCGCAATGTCGCCGGTCAAACTGGCGTTGAGAGCACCGCGCGCGGGCGGCGCATCGGCAGTTTGCGCCAGCACGCTACTCGTGAGCGTCAGCGCGATCAGTCCGGTCGCCCATCTTGGTGCGGCCATCGTTTCTCTCCTGGTAGGTGCGCCCGCCGGTTGCTCCGGCGGGCGTCATAGTCACTTCAGTTCGAGCATCACCACCGACATCGGCGGCAACGTCACCGACAGAGTGCCGCCACTCAGCCTTGCACCGTTGAACGCCGCCGGCGCCACCGCGTTAGGCGCGTCGAAGGTGTTCAGCGCGGTCATCGTCGGCGCGGTCAGCACCTGTCCGGTGACGCCTTGCGCGGTCACGCCCGGTAGCGCTGCGGAGACGCTGGTCGGCTTGTTCGGATCGAGGTTCGACAGCGCGATCCGCACCACGCCGTCCTTGCCACGCACGGCCGATGCGCTGACCGACGGCATCGTCCACTGGTCCTTGTTGTACCAGGGAGACTTGATGTCGATCGGCAGCACCGTACCGTCCATGTACGGCTTGTACATCGCGAACACATGATAGGTCGGCGTCAGCACCATCTTGTTGCCGTCGGTCAGGATCATCGCCTGCAACACGTTCACCATCTGCGCGATCGCGGTCATTTTCACGCGATCCGCGTGCTTGGCGAAGATGTTGAGGTTGATCGCGGTGACCAGCGCATCGCGCAACGTGTTCTGCTGGCGCAGGAAACCGGGGTTCGTGCCCGGGTCGCCGGCATACCAGGTGCCCCATTCGTCAACTGCGAGCCACATCGTCTTCTTCGGATCGACCTTGTCCATGATCGCCGAATGCTTGGTGATCAACTCGTCCATCCTGAGCGTCTCGGACAGCGTCTCGGCCCAGCCGCGCTCGTCAAATACCGTTGCCGAAGCACGCGGCGGCCACCCCCCGGGAATAGTGTAGTAGTGCAAAGAAAGCGCATCGACCTTGCCGATCAGCTCGCGCGCCATCGTCTCGGTCCAATGGTAGTCGTCCACGTTGGCCCCGCTTGCGATCTTCATCACGCGCGTATCTTTGGGCGCCTTGATGAAGGTGGCATAGCGCCGCGTGACGTCGGCGGCATATTCGGCGCGCATGTTGCCGCCACAGCCCCACAGCTCGTTTCCGACGCCGAAATACGGCACCGCCCACGGAGCCTTGTGGCCGTTCTTCGCGCGTTCGTCGGCCAGCGCGCCGGCGGGCGAGGTCATGTACTCGACCCATTCTGCCATTTCCTGAGGCGTGCCGTTGCCGACATTGCCCGCGATGTAGGGCTCGGCACCCAGTTGCCCGGCAAGGTCCATGAACTCGTGTGTACCGACCGTGTTGGGCTCGGTCACGCCGCCCCAGTGCGTGTTGATTTTGACCGGGCGCTTGGCCTTGGGACCGATTCCTTCGCGCCAGTGATACTCATCGGCGAAACAGCCGCCCGGCCAGCGCACCACCGGCACGCCGATGCCGCGAAGTGCGGTGACGACGTCAGTGCGGAAACCGCGGACGTTAGGAATCTTTGACTTCTCGCCGACCCAAAGTCCGCCGTAGATGCCGGTACCAAGATGCTCGGCGAACTGCGTGAAGATGCGTCGATCATAGGTCGGGCCGGGCGTGTCGGCGTGAACGGTCACGGTTGCACCGGTGGTCGCCGACGTGGGGGTAGGCGTTTCGGTCTGCGCGGTGCCGATGCCTGCGGTCGAGAGCAGCAGCGCCGTAGCCAGACCCTTCAGCGTCCGGGTCATTCTTGCCTCAATCATTGAAAGCCTCCACCGATGTGCGGGTGCCGCGCAGAAACGCGTCGGCGACGAGTGTAAATGGGGTCGTGTCGACTTCGCTGCGGCCATCGCGGATCAGCGAGGCGAAGCGCGTGTAGAGGCCGGGATATTCCTCGTCATCATTGTGCACCGTGCCACTCGGCAAGGTGAGCACCGCACCGCCCTTGGCGAGACTGAGCGTGCCAGCATCGGTTTCGACCACGATGTCCCAGCTCTGCGGGCCTGTCTGGCGCCAGTCGAGGTCCATGCTGATCAGCGTTCCTAGTGTGCTGCGGAAGGTCAGATCGGCCGCGATCGGAGCAGCGCGATTAGCGGGTGTCGACAGTGTCGCGGCGGTCAGAAAAAACGGCTGCGGCAGGATCTCGGTCGCGATCGAGAGTGCGTTGATCCCAGGGTCGAACACGCCGAGCCCACCCGGCTCCCAGATCCACGCTTGTCCCGGATGCCAGACGCGGACGTCCTCGCGCCAGACGATCGACACGCGCTCGATCTTGCGGTCCGTGAGCCAAGCCTTGGCCGGCGCGACACCCGCTGCGAACCGCGAATGCCAGCCCGCGAACAATGTCGTTCCCGATTCGGTAGCCTGGGTTTTGAGCGCATGGACCTCAGCAAGCGTGGCCCCCGGCGGCTTTTCCAGGAAAACGTGCACACGCTTGGCAAGCGCCATGGAGGCAAGCTCATGGCGCACCTGCGGCGGGGTGCACAGCGCGATCGCGTCGATCGCCGGACCGTTGGCGAGCAGCGTCTCGAGCGACCTGAAATTGGCGACACCCTCGACGCCCGGATCTCGCGGGCTAACGCTGGCGACGAACTCGAAGTCTGGATTGCCTGCAATCGACGGGAGGTGCTGGTCTCGCGCGATCTTGCCCATGCCGACGACCGCTATGCGGATTGCGGTCATCTTCACAAAGCTTTCACGACGACCGGCTGCGGAGCAGCCTTGGCCAGCGTATTGCGCAAGGGGAGCGCGAACGGCGCAGCCTCGATCTCGAACACGTCGCCTTCGCGTGTCGTCACGCCGTCAGCGAACGACAGCGTCGCAGTACCGAAGAAATGGACGTGCACGTCGCCGGGACGGCGGAACAGATCATATTTGAAGTGATGCGCCTCAAGGTTAGCGATGCTGTGCGACATGTTTGCCTCGCCCGACAGAAACGGCTTTTCCCACAGGAGTTCGCCGTCGCGATGGATGCGGCTCGCACCCTCGATATGGTCGGGCGGCGTACCTACGAGCAATTCGGGTCCGAGCGACGCCTGGCGCAGCTTCGAATGCGCGAGCCAGAGGTAGTTGTGGCGCTCGGTGACGTGGTCGCTGAACTCGTTGGCAAGGCACAGGCCAAGGCGGAACGGTGTGCCATCCGGACCGATCAGATAGATCCCGGCAAGCTCGGGCTCTTCGCCGCCATCCTCGGCGAAATCGGGCATCGCGAATGCCGCACCCGGTGCGACCAACCCCGAGCCATCGCCCTTGTAGAACCACTCGGGCTGCTGGCCGCGTGTCCCCGCTGCCGGCTTGCCGCCCGCGACGCCTTCGAGGAACATCCGCATCGAATCGGTCTGCTTCTCGGCGTCCGCGGCCGCACGGTGCATCTTGTCGCGGCCTTCGGCCGATCCGAGATGCGTCAGGCCGGTGCCGGTCATGATCAGGTGGGCAGGATCGACATGATCGATCGGCGAGATCAGGCGGCCCGCGGCGAGTTCGGCGGCGATGTCGATACTCGCGCCCGTTCCACAGGCCGCAACCGCGCCGGCAAGATCGCTACCGGCGGCAATCGCGCGCTCGGCCAGCGCGCGAACGCTGTCGACCCCGGTGACGAACGCCGCTCCCTCGTTAGTAGCCGCGATCACCGATCGCGTGCCATCGACGCCAACATGCTGCAACAGACGCAAAGTCATCAATTTCTCTCCTAAGCGGGACGCCGCTGTTACGGTTCGCCCCTGATATTTTCAGGTCAGTTGGCGGGAACGCCGTCGATCAGCCGCGGTGCGGTCGTGCCGTCACGCAACACTTCCGGCAGCAGTTCGGACAGCAGGTTCTGGTACGACACCGGCCGCAGAAACCGATCGATCGCGAGGCTGCCGACCGAGGTCGTGCGGCCGTCCGATGTCGCCGGGAACGGACCGCCATGGACCATGGC
This sequence comes from Sphingomonas sp. OK281, assembly GCF_900115295.1. Classification (GTDB taxonomy): domain Bacteria; phylum Pseudomonadota; class Alphaproteobacteria; order Sphingomonadales; family Sphingomonadaceae; genus Sphingomonas. Next base: position 151,898 of record NZ_FOVZ01000007.1, read on the forward strand.
ATGGGCGACCTCGACACCGGTAGGCCAGCCGTTCGCGAGAATACGTCCAGCCTTGCGTTCGAGCAGCGGGATCAGTCGCGACGCCATGTCGGCATCAGCGTTGTCCATCTGGATCGTCGCGGTAAGCTGCCCCTCGGCGGCGCGCAGTACGGCGTGAAGTTCGTCCTCGCTCGTGCAGCGCACCAGCAACGACGATGCACCGAACACTTCAAGGCCCAGAGCCTTGTCGCTCAGGAACTGCGCGGCGGTCGTCTCGAAGAATGCCGCCTGCCCTTGCGCGACGCCTTCGCCGACCTTGCCCCGCGCGATCTCGTTCACCGCATCGTGGCCGGCAAGGGCGGCGATGCCCTGCTCGTAGGCGGCATGGATGCCGCTGGTGAGCATCGTCGCGGCAGGAGCCTCGGGCAATGCCGTTGCGGCAGCGGACACGAATGCGTCGAGCCCCTCGCCTTCGATCGCGAGCACGAGGCCAGGGTTGGTGCAGAACTGCCCCGCGCCCATCGTCAGTGACCCGACGAACGCCGTACCGAGCGCCGCGCCACGCGCCTTCAGGGCTTCGGGCAGCAGCACGACGGGGTTGATGCTCGACATCTCGGCATAGACCGGGATCGGAACTTCACGGGCCTGTGTCAGCGTGACGAGCGCCAGCCCCCCTGCCCGCGAACCGGTGAAACCGACCGCGGCAATCCGGGGATCCTGCACCAGCGCGCTGCCGAGCTCGTTGCCCGGGCCTACCAGATGCGAGAACACGCCCGCCGGCAATCCGCACGCAGCGACCGCAGTCTCGATCGCGCCGGCGACCAGCGCGCCGGTGGCGGGATGCGCAGCGTGACCCTTGACGACGACCGGGCAACCGGCCGCCAGCGCCGACGCGGTGTCGCCACCAGCGGTCGAAAAGGCGAGCGGGAAATTGCTCGCGCCGAACACCGCGACCGGACCGAGCGGGATCATCCGCAAGCGCAGGTCAGGACGCGGTAACGGTGCGCGATCGGGGAGTGCCGGATCGATCCGGAGCCCCATCCAGCCGCCATGACGCACGACGCCCGCAAACAGCTTCAACTGGCCGACCGTACGACCGCGCTCGCCCTCCAGTCGTGCGCGCGGCAAGCCGCTTTCGCGCATAGCGGTGACGATCAGGTCGTCACCGAGCGCGATGATTTCGTCGCCGATCCGCTCCAGAAAGTCCGCACGGACGTCATTGGTCGTGGCGCGGTACGCATCAAATGCGGCATCCGCGGCGGCGCAGACGGCGGCGACATCGGCTGGACCATCCACGGCGAATGCATCGCCCGTCGAGGTTCCGGTTGCGGCGTCGATGGAGTGAAAGCTTACGCGATCGGTTCCGGTGGATGTAGTTGCTTCAGACATTGTAGCCTCTCCCTATACTCGGACATATAAGCGGCATGGGGGTTTGGCAACGTTTGTCGTTCCTTGATGGAAGTTGGGCTGGTAGGCCTAATCGCTGGAGCAAAACGACATGACGAAGATCGTAATTGATAAGGATGTGAGCGACGGCGTAGCGGCCCCCCGGGTGCCACGTGGCACGGGTCGGCGGTTGCATGGTGCGGTTGCGCACAAGCTGGGGACGGCGATTTTGTCGGGGAAATATGCGCCTGGCGATACGCTGTCGGGCGAGGTCGAGTTTTCGAAGATGCTGGACGTATCGCGCACCGCATACCGAGAGGCGGTGCAGGTCTTGACGGCCAAGGGACTTGTCGAGAGCCGGCCCAAGATCGGTACGCGGGTGCTGCCGCGCAGCCGGTGGAACCTGCTCGACCCTGACGTGCTGGCATGGGCTTTTGCGGGCGAGCCAGACATTACGTTCGTTCGTGGACTATTCGAATTGCGTGCGATCGTCGAGCCCGCTGCGGCCAGGCTCGCCGCCGAGCGTCGCGAGCGAAGCGATCTCAAGGCGATGAATGACGCGCTGGTGGCGATGCGGCGGCATACCTTGGCGACCGAAGCCGGGCGCGCGGCGGATCGTGAATTCCATGACGCGGTACTGACCGCGACGCGCAACGACACGCTGATCGTGCTGAGCGCAAGCATCGGCGCGGCGGTCAACTGGACCACGCAGTTCAAACAGCGTGCCCGGGCCCTGCCGCGCAATCCCATTCCCGACCATGTTCGCGTGTATGATGCGGTTGCGGCGGGTGATGGTCCTGCCGCCAGCGAGGCAATGCGCGTGTTGGTCGACCTGGCACTGGACGATACGCAAATGGCGATGGCGCGCTAAGCACCATCCCCATCCCTTATTCGGCCAGCCCTCAGGCGGCGCGCTGGTCCGGCAGCGGATCGGTGACCTTCGAGCCCCAGAGCGCGTAGAACAAGATGTAGAGCTCGCACGCGGCCGTTAGCAGGAACGACGCTTGCAGGCCGTACGTGTCGGCAAGCCACCCCTGCACGATCACAAGCGCCCCGCCGGCGATCGCCATGATAAGTAGCCCCGAACCCTCTTCGGTCAGCGGCCCAAGCCCCTTGATTCCGAGCGTGAAGATCGTCGGGAACATGATCGAGTGGAACAGCCCGACCGAAATCAGCGCCCACATCGCGACGTGACCGGTGGTGAAGGTCGCGATTAGCATGACGACGAATGCACCGATGCTCGCCAGTGCAAGCACGCGCTCCGCCGGCACGGTGCGCATTACGACGCTCCCGATCAGCCGGCCCACCATCATCCCGCCCCATAGGATGAAAAGGTAGTGCGACGCCTGCTCATGCGTCAGATTGCCGATCTGCGGCTGGCTGACGAAGTTGATGAACAAGTTGGCGACGCCGATTTCGGCGATCAGGTAGATGAAGATCGCCGGGATACCGAGCACAAGGTTGCGGTGCGACCAGAGCGACAACCCTTTGCGGTCAGCCCTCGCCGAGCGCTGCGTCGCTGAGCCCATTGCAGGCAGCGGGAAACGCGCGATAACGATGGCCAGCACCACCAGCACGCCCGCGACGATCAGATACGGCAGCACCACGGACTGCGCGTCGGACAGCCGCTCGGCGGGCGTCAGCACTGCAGTTGATCCGGCAACCGCGGTGCCAGAGGTCGAGCGACCCAGGATCAGATACCCGCCGAACAAAGGTGCGAGCGTAGCCCCTGCCGAGTTGAACGCCTGCACCAGATTAAGGCGCGACGACGCGGTTTCGGGCGGACCGACGACGGCCACATAGGGGTTGGCCGCGACCTGCAGCAGCGTAATGCCGCTGGCGATCACGAACAGCGCAACCAGCGTCACGCCGTAGGAAGGCAACCGCGCGGCGGGCACCATCATCAGTGCACCGACCGCCATCAGGCCGAGCCCGAACACCATCGCGCGCTGGTAACCAACCCGCTCGATCAGCTTGGCCGACGGAATCGAGGCAAAGAAATAGGCGATGAACCAGACGCTCTCGATCAGCGTCGTCTGCGTATAGCTGAGGTCGAACACGCTGCGCAGGTGCGGCAGCAGCGTGTTGTTGATGACCGTGATGAAACCCCACATGAAAAACAGGCTGGCGAGCAGGGTGAGCGCGGATCGATAGCTCGGGCTTCCGCTTGGGGCCGTGGATGTAGATCCAGCCTCGACCGGCCTGTGCGTCTGTATCGGCATCGCCATAAAGTATCGTCCTCCGTGCCGTGTCGGCGACTGGTCTACCGTATAGGTCGACAGACTTTATCCCGCATGGCTTGCCCATCGTTAAATTGTCCGACTATATAGCCATACAAGGCGCGTCAACGGCGTCGGGCGATTAAGGACGGGATGCGCACAATGTCGAAGTTTGGGTCGAAGTCGATGTCAAAGTCGGGAATCATTGCGGCGGCCGTACTCGCAGCGCTTTCGGCACACGCAGCAGAGGCAGCGACGGCTAAACGCGCGGCATTCGGCACACTGCCCGACGGCACCGCAATCGAAGCCGTCACGCTGACCGGCAGCAACGGTGTCAGCGCACGCATAATGACGCTTGGCGCGACGCTCCAGTCGCTCAACGCACCCGACCGCAACGGCAAGTCGGCCGACATCACGCTCGGCTATGATGATGCCGCAAGCTACGTCACCGCACCCAATTTTTGGGGCCAGACGATCGGCCGCTACGCCAACCGCATCGCCGGCGGTCGCTTCACGCTCGACGGCAAGCCGTACCAGATCACGCTCAACGACAAGACCAACACGTTACACGGCGGCACGGTTGGCTTCGACAAGCACGTCTGGTCGATTGTGTCCGTTACCAATGGCGTGCAGGCAAAGGTGGTCATGACACTGATCAGTCCGGCGGGCGACCAGGGGTATCCCGGCACGCTGTCGGTCAGGGTCACCTATGCGCTCGACGACAAAGGCGCGCTGACGATCGACTTCGATGCGACCAGCGATGCCCCGACGGTCGTCAACCTGACCAATCATGCGTTGTTCGATCTGGCCGGCGAGGGTTCCGCAACCGGCATATATGGCCAGCGGCTGACGATCCCGGCGCGGCGCTACACGCCCGTCAGTGCCACGCTGATCCCGACCGGTGAACTGAGACCCGTCGCGGGTACCGTGTTCGACTTCACGAAAGGCCGCGTGCTGTCCGATGGCATTCGCGACGGCCGCGATCCGCAGATCGTCATCGCGCACGGCTGGGATCACAATTTCGTGCTCGACAAAGGCGGTAGCGCAGAGCCCGGTCTCGCCGCACGCGTCGAGGATCCGGCATCGGGCCGCGTGCTCGAAGTGCTGACAACCGAACCCGGCGTGCAATTCTACTCGGGCAATTTCCTCGATGGTACGTTGGTCGGCAAGTCCGGCCACGTCTACCGGATGGGCGATGGCCTCGCACTCGAACCGCAGAAATTCCCCGACACGCCCAACCAGCCGGCGTTCGGCTCGGCGCGGGTCGAGCCGGGCAAACCTTATCACCACCGCATGATCTACCGCGTATCGGTCGCCCGCTGACGCCCCCGCTGAAATCTCCAGAAAGCTTCTCATGACTGACATGCCCAAACTCCGCAGCCGCGCCTGGTTCGACAACCCCGAGAATATCGACATGACCGCGCTCTATCTGGAGCGCTATCTGAACTTCGGGCTGAGCCTTGAGGAACTGCGCTCGGGCAAGCCGATCATCGGCATTGCGCAAACCGGCAGCGACCTGAGCCCGTGCAACCGCCACCACCTCGTGCTCGCCGAACGCCTGCGCGAAGGAATCCGTGAAGCCGGCGGGATCGCACTCGAATTCCCGGTCCATCCGATCCAGGAGACCGGCAAGCGCCCGACCGCCGGGCTCGACCGCAACCTCGCCTATCTGGCGTTGGTCGAGGTTCTCTACGGCTATCCGCTCGACGGCGTCGTGCTGACGATCGGCTGCGACAAGACGACGCCGGCGTGCCTCATGGCGGCGGCGACCGTGAACATTCCGGCGATCGCGTTGTCGGTCGGCCCGATGCTCAACGGCTGGCACAAGGGCGAGCGGACCGGTTCGGGGACGATCGTGTGGAAGGCGCGCGAACTGCTCGCGACCGGCGCGAT
>NZ_FOVZ01000010.1 GCF_900115295.1 Sphingomonas sp. OK281
ACGACCATCAGCGGGTCATAGAGCACCGCAACGTCGAGGCCCGCTGCACGAAACAGGAAATCCGTATCCTCCGCGGACACGAAGGGCGCGCCGGCTCCGAACCGTTCGTCGAAGAATCCCGTCAACCGCAGGACATCAGCAGTGAACGCCAGATTTGCCCCCATGATGAACCCGCCAGGAAACCCGTGCGACGGTGCGACCATGGGAAAGTCTTCGAGCTTAATCGTGACGGGGAGATCGGCCGGGTTGCCGAGCAGGATGCGACCGCCGACGATAGCCGGCTCGCTGGCCCGTTCGAACGCGGCACGGACGGCGGCGAAATAGTCTTGATGCAGGACACAATCGTCGTCCGTCATCGCGATGATCCGCCCAGTGCAGTGCACAAGCCCGGTGTTGCGCGCGCGGGCAAGCCCGGGCTGCGGATCGTGGACGAGGTGGACCGGGAAAGTTTGCTGCGCGCGCCATTCCTCCAGTTGCTGCGGCGTGCTGTCGACCGAGCCATTGTCGACTAGGACGATTTCCACGGTAGTGTTCTCGACATACGCTGCCGCCCGCTCCACGGACTCTAGCGTTGCCGCCAGCGAGCTAGCGCGATTGCGCGTGCAGACGAGCAGGCTGACGTCGATGGTGGCAGTCACCGCGAGCCGACGCGCTGTTTGGCAAGAACCATGGCGCGTTCGATCGTCGAGGCTCTCGTCACGATCGCGTCCGGGGCGGGCCTAGCGTCGAGATATGCGGCGATCTTGCCGTAGTCGTTGTCGAGAACGACGTGCGGAATACGGAGCAGGTCGGCGAGGATGTGGCCGTGGAGCCGGTCCGTCACGACAACCCGGCCTTGTGCGAGCAACCGCAGCCCACGGTCGACGCGGGCGACGGCTTGAGCTTCGCGTGCCGTGGCGTCGACCCCGGTCGGTAGGTCGGCGTCATCCTCAAGCCAATCGACGACGGTCGCCAGATCGGCCGACGGAAGCGCATAGCCTTGCCGTTCGTCGTCGGTGCGCATCAGCATCAGTACGTCGCACTGGGCCGCGTCGCGCGACTGCTCGCCGAGCGCATACGCCGAGTCCGGGGCGAGGTGCGACGGGCAGGCCAGATGCTCGCGTGCGAAGTCGAGACTGCGGGTATCGCGAACGTACAGGACGAAGTCCGGATGGTCGGCGACGAGCGCGGCGAACCGATCGACCTCCGACGGTTCGCGAAAAAGGATCGACTGCGGTAGCTGCACGACCGGTCGATCGCGGACGCTTGCCAGGATGTCCTCGCGAAACCGCTGGTGATGTGGCCAGATGTCGCCAAGGTTTCCGCCGCCATGCAGAAACAGGATCCCGTCTGGGCAGGCGTCGCGAAACGCATCGAGATCGAAATCGTGCCAGGTCGAAACGTAACACGGATCGCGCCCCGTTATCTCCCGCAGCATGGCGAGTTCGCCGAGCCAGATCGCGCTGTCGCCGACGTTCGCATGATCCGGAAAGTCGACCAGCGCATAGCGCGAACCAGACGCGACATGCGTCCGGTATAATGCGGTAAGCAGTGCGCGTTGCTCTCCCAGATGGTCGCTGGTCATTATGCGCGCTGTCCTTGTTGGCAACCGACCACGTCACGGTAAAGGCCCTCGCACCGATCGAGCCATCGATCACGGGTGAAGGCCGTCTCGACTCGATCGCGTTGCGCGGCGCGGGGGCGTCGGATTGCTGCCGTGATCGCGTCGGCGAGTGCCGGAACATCTCCGGGCGGTGCGAAACACCCTGTCTCGCCGATGACTTCTCGCAGCGCGCCGCGGTCGAACGCCGCCACTGGCAGGCCGCACGCCATCGCCTCGACCGCGACCAAGCCGAAGGGTTCGTCCCAGCACGGCGTGAACACGAATACCGAAGCCCGGCCCATTTCCGATGCCAGCGCCGATGCGTTCAGATGCCCGCCATATCGAATGCTGCCGTTCAGCAGCGGCGCCACGTCGATGTCCCAATAGTCGCGATCCTCGATCGGTCCAAACAGCGTGAGCGGGACACCGGCCATCCGCGCCGCCTGCGCTGCGAGATGGGGTGCCTTGTCCGGCGTCATCCTTCCACACCAGACCGCGCTGCCATTGCCCTGGGCGACGAACGGCCATGCGACGAGATCGATGCCGTTGGGGAGGACCGAGGCTTCGCGTGGCGGGCCATCCGGCCACCACGCGGCAAGTTGGTGTGCCGAGGTGGCCGTCAGGCGGTGGGTCGGCGCGACACTGGCGTGTACGAACCAGCGCAGCGCGTCATAGGGCGGGACGTGCAGCGACGTGACGGTCGGGACCGCAGCGGTCCGCGCCGGCTCAAGCGGGAAGCGGTGCAGGCTGTTATTGTGCACCACGTCGAAGCCCCCGGCGGCGATCCGGTCGCAGGCAGCGACATAGCCGTCGTCGAGATGCGCGATCAGCGGCGCGAAGCCGCGGTGCTCGGCGCCTGGGAAGGTGCGTTCGTAATGCTCCGTGATCACGGCATCGATCGTGAACCGCGGATCGCTGTCCCCCGAGGCGAAGAGCACGACGTCGTGGCCGCGCGCCTGGAAACCCGCTGCCAGATGCCAGCATTGCGATTCCATCCCGCCAGCAAAGGGTTGGGCGATCGGCTGGCGGACATGGCAGAGGACCGCGATCCTCATTCGGCCGCCGCGGCTCTCTCGCTTTCGGCCAGCCGGTCTTCGAGCAGGCGAATGACGGTTGCGGTATTGGCATAGGGCTGATGGCTCTGCTGCCCGGTCAGAGCGAGATCGGCGGCGTCAGGGCGGCGCAGGATGCGGATCGGCCGACCCGGGGTGGGGTCGATCAGGCCCATCAGGCGAAAGGCCTGAAGCCAATGGCCCATCGTCCGATAGCCCCATTTGGTCTCGAACAGCTCGGCATTGCGCACGACGCTGTCCAAGTGATGCACCGGCGGCATGTGGTGCGGATGATATTGGTGATAGGCGAGACCGCCCTTGATCCAAGCGATCTGCACGCCGGCCTCGTCGAGCGCCTTGCCGAAATCGGTATCCTCGCCGCCATAGCCGACATAGCGCTCGTCGAAGCCGCCGAGATCAAGGAAAGTTGTCCTTCGCAACGCGAAGTTCAGCGACCAGAAACAGCGATAATCTGTGCAGATCTCGATACCCCGGGGCGGCGGACCGCGACGGTCCGAGTGCTTCACCGCGATCTCGGCGAACCGGTCATACTGCCAGTCGCCATCGGTCGCGCCGCCCGGCAGGTACAGGACCTCGCCCATCAGTAGCCCGTCGAACGTGTCGAGAAACCCGGCATAGTCGGCGACCAGCGTGGGCGTCGGGATACAGTCCATGTCGAGAAATACGACTACGTCGCCGGTCGCCGCGCGGGCCGCGACGTTACGTGCGGAGGCGAGCGGAAGGGCGTCGGCGACGACCTGCATCTGGCGGATGGGGAACGGCGCCTCGGGAAGGTCGTACAGGTCGTCCTGCATCACCGCGATGATCAGTTCGCTCGGCATCAGCGTCTGGCGCATCAGCCCACGGACGACATTGACGAGATGGTCTGGACGTCCCTTGCCCAGGGTGACGACAGAAACTTCGGTCATGGTGATGGCTCTGCTTAGGTTGGGAGATGCGAGGCCGCGGTGGCAGGTCGATCAGAGCGCGTGAAGCGGGTAGAATCGTTCCTCGGTGATCCGTTCGGTTCGTTCAATCTTGCCTCGGCACTGCCAAACTGGAAAACGAGTTGCGACTCATATTCCGCGGATGCAGCAATCCGCCGTGCCCGCATTTCGGGAGTAAGGTGTTCAACGACCGCGGGCGTCGTGGCCACGAGGTCTTTGCGATCGGCATAAGGCCAGTCTTCCCAGAGCAATACGGTATGATCAGCAGAGGACCACCGGATCGCCACCAGAACGACGTGAAGGTCGACATGGTTGCGCGAGGCACAGTGGCCCGAAGAAAATATCCGGCTGTTACGCCATGAGAAGCTCGGTTAGCGCTGCCGCAACATCGTCGACGATCCGTTCGTCGGGCAGACGTGCCGCAAACGACATTTTCGCTGATGTGTCGCCACGGTGCGACGCTTCCAGGAACGGCAAATGAGTCGGGCGCGCACCAATAAAATTTGTAGCAGAAAATCTGTCACGTCGAGATGATGAACGGGCGCCCGAAGTTAGGGAGCGGGAAAGGGCGCGCCAACGTCTGGCTGTGGGTCCTTGCCGTGGCGGCCATCGTCGAACTTCGGGCATCGTGGCATCTTTTAGCGAACGTCTGCTGCTGCCTACCGGGGAAGGCGATCAATCATTGCCGCCGGAGTTTTCCGGCGAGTGTGGATCGTGGCCGGTTCGGTATCGTTACCAGTCTGTGGCGAGCGTTCTCTCGCGCTAACTGAAAGGCCCGACGCCGATGAACGCTGCCGAAGTCTTTGCGACGCTCGATGTTGAACTGAAACCCGATCCGTCGCGCACCGTGATCAGGCCGTTCAGCTTCGGCTATCCTCAGGCTTTCGAGGCGGCCCACCCGCCACGCAGCCAGGTGGTCGTAGACCGCATTCTGGCGCTGGACGACACGATGCGGGCGAGCATGCTCGACTTGTTGCTGACGCCGATGCGCGAGCGTCATCGCAACGTCGAGCAGGTGCTGTTGCGGCGCTTCGACGAGATGCGACAGGATTTGGGCGATCGTGATTTCACCAACGGCGAGCGCCTCCTGATTGGCGCGTATTTCAGTCAGGAATATGCGTTCGAGTCCGCAGCGTTGTTCAATCCCAGCATCGTCTCTCTGACGGACGAAGAGCCGAGCGTGCCCGGTGCTGTCCGCTTCGTCATGTCGTTGCGCGGGATCGGCGAGGGGCATATCTCGTCGATCACGTTTCGCACCGGTGAATGGGGGCCGGGCGACCGCCTCGTGATCGATCCGCCAAGCGCCCACGGCGTGCCGCCGCGCATCGAACGCCAGGATGATGGTTGGGTCCGGCTGCTATGCGAGGACAGCCAGGACGCGTCCGAAACCGTCATCTTCCCCGTGCTGCCTAGCCAGCGCCAAGGCATCGAGGATCTTCGCCTCGTCAACTTCACCGATCATGACGGCGTTCGCAGCATCATCGGCACGTACACCGCGTTCGACGGCAAAGACGCGTGCCAGGAGATTTTGCGTGGGGTCGACCTGCGCCGTGTCGAGATGAGGCCGCTCACCGGAGCCATGACGGGCTATAAGGGTATGGCGCTCTTCCCGCGGCGGATCGGTAATCAGTTCGTGATGCTGGGGCGGCAGGACAGCGAGAACATCTGGTTGCTGCGATCGGACGATCTCTACACGTGGGAAACCGGAGCGCCGATCATGGCGCCGAAATATCCGTGGGAGTTCGTGCAACTGGGCAATTGCGGCTCGCCGATCGAGATAGACGAGGGTTGGCTCGTCTTTACGCACGGTGTCGGTATGGTGCGGGGATATTGCGTCGGCGCCTGCCTGCTCGACAAGGAGGATCCGTCAAAGGTGCTGGCACGCACCGCGTCGCCGTTGCTGTTCCCGAGCGCGGAGCAACGCGGGGGCTATGTGCCGAACGTGACCTATAGCCGCGGTGCGCTGATCCAGGACCGTCGCATCCTGCTTCCCTATGCGATCGGCGACGAGTTCTCCGCGTTCGCCGTCGGAGACGTGGATGACCTGCTGTCGGTCATGACCGCCTGTTGATTCGCCGTGTCGATGGCAGCGTTTTGCGGCGCTGCCATCGGCTGAGAGCCGGGCTGCCCAAGGAACCGAGACTAACTTGTCGGCATGACCGAGTGAAACACGCCCACGACCAGCAGAACGAAGACGAGGGATACGGCGCTAGACAGCGCGACGAGGATCGCGGCCGCCTTGCGGTTCGTGTCAAGGAGGGTCGCGAACAGGGTCACGTTGCTCGCGATCGGGAACAGCGCGACGAGCCCGACGATCACACGGTCGCGAGGGCTTAGCACGCCGACGAATGCCGCTTCGAGTGCCAGCGCCGCGCCGAGCAGTATCATCCCGGCGACCTGCCTGACCGCGAGGATGCGCGTCATCAGCTTTGGCCGCCAGTCCTCACGGCCGGTTTCGGCAAGGTTGAGGCCGATCACCGCCATGCCCAGGACCGACACCAGCGTGCCAGCGATCGAAACGATCGGCGCGGCCGCTTCGGGCATCCTCACACCGCTCCATTTCGCCAGGATCGAGCCGATGACGACATAGACGAGCGGCACCCGCAACGCCTTGGTTGCGGCGGTGCGCGTACCCTCCTTGGTACGGGCAATGAGGAAATACCCGATCGTGTTGCCGTACAGCGCGCTGCCGATATACGCGCAGATCACCGTCGATACGCCGACCTCGCCGAACAACGCCTGGCCGACGGGCACGCCGAAGAACGCAACGTTGAAGAACGAGAAGGACGCCGACAGCAGTTTGGGGTCGAAGTCGTCGCCGAGCCGCTTGGCCAACCGGTATGCGGGGATGCTCATCAGGGCCGAGACGACGAACATCAGCGGCGGGATCACCCACAGCTGTCGTGGTTCCGCGCCGAGCACCTTGTCGATGACGAGCAAGGGGATGAGGCCGAAGACGAGCACCTTTGAACACAGCTTCGCTGCCCAGGGCACGCGTGAGCCGATGGCCCAAGCCAGCAGGATCACGCCGTAGAGCGGCAGCAGCGCCGCGGCAATATTACCGAGCGCGCTCATTGCTGGCGCAGGATATCGTCGACCGCACGACCGGCGCATTCGACGTTGAACCAGACCGCGTTGGTGTCGCGCAACTCGCCGTTCAGCAATTGGCCGAGCGCGTACAACCGAGGTGCGTCGCGCGTGGCCGATATGATCCGACATGTCGCCCGGTGCGCGATGGCCCCGCCGACCGGATGCGGTTGCAGCCAGTCCTTCGCGAGCAGGTCCTTGATCAGCGTCTCATTCATCTCATCCAGCGCGGTGGCCTGGCCCGTGGCGTTGACGACGATCGGTGTGTCGAGCGTGTCGCCATTCTCGAACCGGACAGTGAAGCCCGTACCGCTCTCGTAGGCAACGGTCTCGTCGATCCGCCCGCGTACGTTGAGCAGTCCGCGCGTCATCGCATCCGCCAATCGCCGTGCGTTCGCCATCGGCGTGACGAAGCGCGCCGCGGCGAAATGCGGCGCCAGCCAGCGCCCGAATCGTTTCTGGTCGGCCGGTCGCAACAGATTCCAGATCGCCGTTGAATCATGCCGCGCGGCGGTGAGGATGCGCTGGAACGGTTCGTCTGCGGCTTCCGCTGCGGCAATGTCGTGCAGCAAGGCGGCCTCGGCGTCACCGTCGTAGCGGTCCTCCGCCTGCCAGTCGATCGCGCGTCCGGCAGCAGTCTCGGCGTCAAGACGAAAGAGGCGGAACAGGTCGACCACCGAGAAGGCGCTGCCCCGCTCGCGGATCAGCCGATGGACGTTTCCGAGTGTAAGGTGCTGACGGTCATAGCCTGTCTCGGGCGCCGGGATTTCGACGCGCGGAAGCATCCCCTCCTTCGATATCAGGTGGATGTGTCCGCGATGCCCATCGTCGAGCAGTGTCATCACTGCGTCGATCGCGCTGAGGCCGCTGCCGAGGATGACGACGGACTGATCTCGCTCGATCCCTTCGGTCATGCGGTGGGCGGGATAGGGCGAGTCGAAATAGCCGGACATACCGTTTAGATCGCCGAACCGATCCGGATCGGGCGTGCCGATCGTCAACAGGACGACGTCCGTCCCGATCGTCGACCCGTTGGCGAGCCGAACCGTCGCCGCGGCATGATCGCCCTCGATGGCGATAGCTTCTTCGCGGTGGACGTGGACATCGATCCCGGTGGTCCGTGCCTGAACAAGCGCACGGTCGAGAACCTCTTGCATGTAGACGCGGTATTCGCGGCGCTGCGGGTATTCGACGCAATCGGGATCGATCGGGGAGCCGGATGCCGCGCGCCGCGCTTCCAGCCAGGTTCGGAAATCGCCCGGCTCGCGGTCGTAGAGCCCCATGAGGCGGGATTCCGTGTTCAGGAGATGCCCGGGTTGCTCCGTGCCGAACGCCAATCCCCGCGCAAGCTCTTCGTCACGTTCGATCAGGTGGATCATCCAACCTTCGCCCGGATCGTAGCTAAGCCGCGTTACAGCTTCGGCGAATGCGGCAACACCGCAGGCGCCCATGCCGATAATAGTGAGTGTTTTCGGCATGATATCCCGTTCGCAGAGGAACGGCGACAACGCGCGGCAGCCTTTTCGTGCCACGGTAAACGTGAAGCTTTTGTCATTTTTATGTGCTTCAAGCAGTTCCCCGGCCATGGGACGTTGCGCCGAAGGCCGGTCGCTCGGTGCCTAATTAATTCGCTTGGTCGTCCGCCTCACGGATATCCTTGACTGTCAGGGGGTTACTTTATCGATCATAATCCGGGAGACATTATGAAAACGATTCTCGCAGCCGTCAGCCTTTTAAGCCTGACAAGCGGTGCCGTCGCACAGCAAACACCGGCAGTGGTAGGCCTGAAGGCGCAAGCAGAGCCTTATGCGACTGCGTCCGTGGTCAACCATCCCAAGACGATCGGCTGGCCCGAGGGACGTAAGCCAAAGGCGCCGCAAGGTTTTGAGGTCGTCAAATTCGCGGGCGGACTAGACTATCCTCGCCAGGCGCTGCTGCTACCCAATGGCGACGTGCTTGTCGCAGAGGCTCGTACGAAGCCGAAGCTGGACGCCGAGCCGGACGTTCAGCGGGGCCAAGCCCTGTCAAAAACGACGGGCTTAAGCGCCAACCGTATCACTTTGCTACGCGACGCGAACCGGAACGGCGTTGCCGAACAGCGTTTCGTACTGATGGAGGGGCTCAACCAGCCGTTCGGCATGCAGTACGCCAACGGTCGCCTGTATGTCGCCAATACCGACGGCGTCGTCAGCGTCCCGTTCACGCCCGGCCAGACGCGCGTAACCGCAACGTCGCAGCCGCTCGTGTCGCTGCCCGCGGGTGGCTACAATAACCACTGGACGCGCAACCTGTTGCTCAGTCCGGACGGGCGAACGTTGTACGTGTCGGTTGGCTCGGCGTCCAATGTCGGTGAGCATGGCATGGGCGAGGAAACACGCAGGGCGGCAATTCTCGCGGTCGATCTTCGTACCGGACGGGAGCGTCTTTATGCATCCGGGCTTCGCAACCCGGTCGGTATGGCGTGGGCGCCGGGATCGAACGTGCTGTGGGCGGCCGTCAACGAACGCGATCAGCTCGGCGACGATATTGCGCCGGATTATCTCGTCGGTGTGCGCGATGGTGGTTTCTACGGATGGCCCTACAGCTATTACGGCAAGCAGGATCCGCGTCATGCAAACGACAAACGCGAACTGCTGGCGACGACGTTGATGCCTGATGTTGCCGTTGGTCCCCATGCCGCGGCGCTGGGCGTGGCGTTCGCACAGGGAACTCCGGCCGCGCAACAGATTGCGTATGTCGCGAGGCATGGCTCGTGGAACAGGTCTGCGTTCATCGGGTATGACGTGCTCGCGGTACCATTTGCAAACGGAAGGCCGACGGCCGCGCCGCAGCCGTTTCTGACCGGGTTCGTTGCAGACGAGAAGACTAATGAAGTCTATGGTCGACCGGTGAGCGTGCAGACGCGCGACGACGGCGCGATCTTCGTTGTCGACGATGCCGGGGATACGGTGTGGATGGTGCGACGCACCTCGTGACCATACCAGCCTTGGCGTTTGTCGCAGCGACGTTCGCGTGCATCGCTGCCTCACTTGCGTCGGCGCAGACCGTGCCGTTCATCAACACCGAGGATGCGACGTTATCTGAGGTCGATGTCGGCGGTGGTAGCGTTCATCCGATCGTCTCGTTCGACGTCCGCAACGGCGATTACGCACGAGGTGCGTATGACGACGATGACGCCGGTCTCGACCGAGTTCCGGTCCATGTCTCAGTTGGTGGCGCTGCAATGCTGAAGCGCAGTGCGGACGGGCAGGGAACGCTGTTCTTGGTAGGGCAAAGCTCAAACGGCTTTCACGCGCCCCGCCCCGATGAAAGATCCCGACCGCGCGGTTGGTACGAAAGCAACACGATCGTCGGTCTGGCATGGCGACCGGTCGATGGGCTGTCGGCCGCCGCAGCCTATGCCATCAAGGCAAGTCCCAACGGCGTGGCGAGCACGACCCATGAAGCCAGCCTGACGTTCCTGTACACCGGCAAAGATGTAGTGGGATTCCTTGCGCCCCGCTTTGCCGCGACGACGCGGACGAAGGGGCAGGGGGGCTTCTACACGATCGTCGGTATAGCCCCCGCATTTCCGCTCACGCGCGCGGAGGACGGCCCGACGCTCACGGTACCGGTTTCGGTCGGTGCCGGTTGGCGCAGCTTCTATGCAGCGGATAGCGGAGACAGGGTTTATGGCAGCGGCGGGGTGAGCGTTGCCCAGCCGTTCACGATCGCTGGCGCGAAGGCGTCGTTGCAGGGCGAAATCCTTGCTCTCTTTCGTGACCGTCAGCTTAGACGGCTCGACGCTCCCGGCGGCACGACTGCGTCTATCGTGCCGTTGGCAACGATATCGATTGCAATGGCTTGGTAACGTAAAGCCTTGGCGAGAGGGGCAGGCTTTGTGGCAAGTTTGCGAAATGCTCGAAGAAAACGGTGGAGCAGCTGTACGTCTGCAGAGGTATTTTGCGTAACTGCGCACACATTAACGAACGTCCACAAGTGGGGGATGTGCAAAGTCGGCTAAGTGTCCGCAACTGGGCCGCCAGTACTAATTTGAGGAATATCAGCCCGCGTCAGCGTTCCAGACATTAAGTTTCCTCGTTCGATCGTCTCTTCTGCCAAGGCCAACGCCCGTCGATCTCGACTTCAAGGGAAAAGCTCAGGAAAGTCCTGATGAGGACGATGCCGGCGAGCACCAGAAGGCTCTCGATCGTTGGCTCGACCGCCACCGTGTTGATGATGTCAGCGGCCACCAGGAATTCCAGGCCAAGTAGGATCGACCGGCCGAGACCCGACCGGAAGTCGGCAACCAGCGTAGTCCGGTCTGCCGTGCCTTTAACCATCCCGATTAGGAAGGATCCCAGCGTTCCGAACGCCCCCACGACGATGATGGCCGTGCCTACGACCTCGACGGCGCTCGTCGCCATATGAATCCAGTAGGCTTCGTTCACGATCATGCGGCCTCATGGCTCGGGGGGAGCAAAGGGGCAAACTTGCTTACGAGTAGTTCGGCCAGTCGGACTGGTCGGAAGTCCCTGGCATCGACGCCCACGTCATACTGGCGGAGCATGGGTTTCAGCTTGCCGTGACTGTGGCCGTGCAGGTTGATCGTGCGGCGATTCTGGCCATTCCAGCTCCTGAACGGATAATGGCAGAGGATCAGTAAATGTTCGCCCTCCGTCAGTTCGGCATAATCGCCGACGCTGGCCCAACCTTCCGCCTCGCCGGTCGCAATGGGATCGTTGTTGCCACGGATCAGGTGCTTGGTGCCGTTGAGGCGAGAGAGCAATGCCGCCACGTCGCTCGGTCGCCGTGCTACGTCTCCTAGATGCCACACGACGTCTTCGGAGCCGATGACCGCGTTCCAACTCGTGACGAGCGCCTCGTCCATCTCGCCGACCGTTGCGAAAGGGCGGCGATGAATGTTGAGCGTCCGGTGATCGCCGAAATGGGTGTCGGCGGTGAAGAACAGGGCCATGTCGGTCACAGCATCTCGAGTGGGCGGCGGCTCCGCGGGGCGGGGAAGGCGGCGTCGAGCGCGGCGGTGTCGTCGTCGGACAGTATAAGGTCGACAGCAGCACGGTTTTCGCGGACGTGTGCGACGCTGCCCGCCTTGGGTATGGCAATCACGTTGCCCCGCCGTAGCGTCCAGGCGAGAGCGACCTGTGCGGGCGTAGCGCCGACCGTCTCAGCGATCCTACGAAGGGTCTGGTCGCCGAGAAGGCGGCCCTGTTCCACCGGGCTATACGCCATGGCCGGAATGCCGCGAGTTTCCAGCCACGGCAGCAGATCATGCTCGGGCCCGCGGCGGGAAAGATTATAGAGGATCTGGTTGGTCGCGCAGCCGTCACCGCCAGCCGCGAGCAGTTCCTCCATGTCGCTCGTATCGAGATTGCTGACGCCCCATTGCGGATCTTGCCGGCCGTTCGCAGCGCCTCCATCGCCTCGACCGTTTCGCCGAGCGGCACCGATCCGCGCCAGTGAAGCAGGTAGAGATCGAGCCTGTCGGTGCCGAGCCGCTTCAAGCTTGCCTCGCAGGCGGCATGCAGGCGAGCATGGGACGCGTTTTGGGGATAGGCCTTGCTGACGAGGAAGAGCTTGTCGCGAACGTCCCTCAACGCTTCGCCGACCAGCTCCTCCGCAGCGCCGTCACCATACATCTCTGCCGTGTCGATCAACGTCATGCCGAGATCGACGCCCAGACACAGCGCAGCGATCTCGTCCGACCGGCGATCGGATCGCTCCCCCATCATCCAAGTGCCTTGACCCAGTGAAGGTATTTGTTCGCCGCCCGGTAACGATACTGTTCGCATGCTTTGCCTCGGCTAACCCGTGAGACCCAACAAACGAACGAAGGTAAGGTCAGGTGCATGCTGGTCGGCTGATAAGGAGGTCGCTCGAACGATGAACAGGGGGCGACCCAAAGCCGGGCGGAACGACAGGCTGCCTTATCTAGTCACACAGTCGCGGATCATCGGCGATTGACGATGAACACGCGTCTGAAGTCGGAAAGCGGGGATCCGGGTACGAGTGGCCATGTATGGATTGCTAACGCCGGGTTGAGGCTCGCTCCGGTCGGCCTACAGTCAGGCCGAGGTGGTCTCGCTCCCCGCAGCAGGCGTACGCCGTGACAGTTTCCACTTTGGCCGGACGAAGTGACACGTGTATCCCTTGGGTCTGCGCTCGAGATAGTCCTGATGTTCCGGCTCGGCTTCCCAGAAGTCGCCTGCTGGGGACAGCTCGGTCACGACCTTGCCCGGCCAGAGCCCCGAGGCTTCGACGTCCGCGATAGTATCCTCAGCGACGGACTTCTGGACGTCGTCGGAGTAGAAGATCGCCGAGCGGTAGCTCGCGCCGCGGTCGTTGCCCTGCCGGTTCACCGTCGTCGGGTCGTGGATCTGAAAGAAGAATTCGAGCAGCGCGCGGAAGTCCGTGCGGGCGGGGTCGAAGACAATCTCGATCGCCTCCGCGTGGTTGCCGTGGTTGCGGTACGTTGGGTTCGGCAACTCGCCGCCCGAATAGCCAACGCGCGTCGAGACGACGCCCGGCAGCTTGCGGATCAGGTCCTGCATGCCCCAGAAGCAGCCGCCGGCCAGGACTGCACGCTGTATAGTCGCGGGTGGCTCCTCAACCTGCTCGAGATAGCCGCCATAGCCCTGAGCGGCCATGTCGGGACGTGCCACGAAGCGAAGCGCGGCCGAGTTGATGCAGTAGCGCAAGCCACCGCGGTCTCGCGGACCATCCTTGAAGACGTGGCCGAGATGGCTGTCGCCCCGCGCGGAGCGCACTTCCGTGCGCGGTAAGAGCATCGACCAGTCGCGCTTGGTGTTTACGCTGTCGGCATCGATGGGCTTGGTAAAGCTCGGCCATCCGCAGCCGGACTCATACTTATCGGTGCTGGCGAACAGCGGCTCGCCCGAAACGATGTCGACATAGATGCCCGCCTGCTTGTTCTTCAGCAGCGGGCCCGTGCCGGGACGCTCGGTTCCATTCTGTTGAGTGACGCGGAACTGCTCGGGTGTGAGGGCGGCGACGGCCTCGTCGGTCTTGGCATAGCTGGTCATGATCGACCGGATGTGGTGCGCCGTCCCTGTAGTGTCGAGGTGCCGGACGGCCGCAGCCTCGCGTCGACGCTAAGCAAGAAGTTGCAGGAGCTCGCGCTCAGCCGATCGCCCAATCTTAACACCATGCTCGTTCTTCGGGATGTTCGGCCGATACCTTCCGATCCTGAAACATGAACAACTAGCCGGTTTCAGCGAGGTGAAAGGATGCCCTAAGCATCGCCTTTTGCGTCGTGGGGGCAATAGGGCAGGGCGGCCCCCTTTGACCAAACCCGATGATGCCCGAAGCAGGATCCGTGTCGAGAAGGAATCTAGTTCAACGTTCCCGATAGGGAAGGTCAGAATTCAGGGTTTGGCATCCGTTTCTCGCGCGAACGGCCAGTCGAAAGATCCCATAACGAGCCGCCCAGTGGCCTTAGGCTCACCGCCATTCATACGCAGCACCAAGTCGGTTGAAAGGACGAAGTAGCTGTCCGGTGCCGAGGCATAGAGAGGTTCACTGACACCCTCCTTGAGTGAGATAGCCAAGCCCGTTCCGTTCGCGGTGATCGAAAAGGAGCCTAGATCGGAGACGGTGTAGGTTCCGATCAGACGAGCGCGGATGTCGGCCGGGATCGGCACGCTCGCGCGCTCGATGCTGTGGTAGCTCGGCCAGCCGTAGGCGGCGGCCACGCTGCGGGTAATTTCCGATCCAATCTCGCCTCCCCGGGCACCGTTAGTCATGACCGCCACCCCGTCGCCCGACCCCGTATAGGCGACCACGAAGTTCTCATATCCCTCGTTGCTGCCGCCATGCGCGAAGGCGCGATCGGAAGGGGTCGGGTGGACTTCAAGGCCGAGGCCCCACTCCCCCTTGCCGGGCGTCAGCATTGCTATTGCTAGCGATTGATCGAGAATGCTGCCCTTCTCACCGCGCGCACTGTCTCGCACGGCGATAGTGAAACGCAGCAAATCACTTGGCGTGCTCCACAGACCAGCGGCGGCCAATTCCGGATAAGTGTGTGGGCCGCGGGGTACGGGCTTGCCCGACCCGTCATGCGGCCATGCGGCGGTCGCCAGTGAAGCGGCGTCGAGCGGCTGGGCGAAGCTGCTCCGAGTCATGCCGGCGGCCTGAAGCACCTCGTCTTGGAGAACCTCGGCGAATGGTCTGCCCGTCACATCGCCGATCAGTTTTTGAATAACCGTGTAGCCACCGCCGGAGTAGCGCCACATCGTCCCGGGTTTTGTATCCACGATAACCGGTTTTGTGTTTGCGGGGGCATGGCCGGCAAGCACGTCGTCGACGCTCGGCACCGGGACCCCGGCAGCGTAGCCGGGGAAGCCATGCACCGTGGTTCCCGCCGTATGCGACAGCAATTCGCGCAGCGTGACCTGTTCACCGGGCCGCGTCGGCAGCTTCCATCCCTTGAGGTGCGCGTTCACATCTTCGTCCAGCGTCAAGCGGTGTTGCTGGACGAGGCGCAACGCAGCGAGCGCCGTGATCGGTTTGCTGATCGAGCCAGCCTGGAACAGCGTAGATGGCGTTACGGCTGAGCCACCTGCTCGCGTGATCCCGTATCCCTTAGACCATTCGACGGCGCCGCCATGCAGAACGGCAACGCTGACCCCAGGCACATTCAGACGTCGCATCTCCGCTTCGATCGTGCGGCGCGGTGCCGGTGCACCCGCCAGCACAACAGCCGACGTCAGCCCTTGCTCGACGACAGCGATTTTAGATGGCGTGGGAGCAGCCTCTTTGGCTGCTACGGGAATGGGCAGCAGGGCCATCATGTATGCCACTCGAACAAACTTGCTCATAGCCTCACCACCAAGTGTACTACATTGGCAATACACATGATGCTGTCCCGTAGCAATCGTCCGTCGAGTGTTTTGGTTTCTTTCGAATGGTTTCCTGCGCAGAGATTCATTCTGCCATACTCTTTGAGAAGGCTGGCATGGCAGTAGGCAGGGCCGACGCTTAGTACCTCCTACGCAGCCAACATGAATGAATGGCAGAAGGTCGTGGGCCGACAAGAGGCCGCGAATGACCGGGTTTGGGTCATTGAATCACGCCTAAACCTCGGTGCGTTCCGCAAGCTCCAAGGCGTCTTCGACGTCGACACCGAGATATCGAACGGTGCTCTCGATCTTCGCATGACCAAGCAGGATTTGGACGGCTCGCAGATTGCCCGTTGCCTTGTAAATGATCGAGGCTTTGGTGCGCCGGAGCGAATGCGTTCCGTATTCCTGAGGTTGAAGGCCGATGCCAGCGACCCATTCGTGGACCAACCGAGCATACTGCCGCGTGCTCATATGGCCGGTATAATCGTTACAGCTTGGAAAGACGTAGTCGTTGATTGATCCACCGCGGCGTTCCAGCCATGCACGCATCGTCTTCCTGGCAGCTTCCATCAGTTCAAACTGAACAGGTCGCTTAGTTTTTTGCTGAACGATGATCGCTCGATCCCGGATGCGCCCGCCAGATACTATGTCACCAATTCGAACCTTGACCACGTCGCAGCCACGCAACTTGCTATCGATCGCGAAGTCGAAGAGCGCGCGGTCACGCAACCGCTTATGTTGATCTAACCAGAAGCGAATGGCCCACACCTGTTGCTGCTTGAGCGCGCGTTTGGCGCCTAACAGGCGGCCCTCGTTCCAAGGCCGGCGTTCTTGGAAGGCAGGGTCAATTGAAGAGTGGCCCATGCTCACCTCCATTGAGTTGGCCGATTTACCGTGGGGATTACCAGAACAAAGTTGATCATTCGTTAGCGGCAAAGCACTTGTCGTGATTCGAAAGTGGTTGCCCTAAAGGCTTTCGTGCAAATCTTGCCATGTCAGATCGAACCTCTGAAGGTATTTCCTTAGCCTGTCGGCATCGTTGGAGGAGGTCCGCTTTGCCAGCGACGCGGCGAATAGCATCCGTCCTGCTTCCGACAGCGAGCGGCTGCGGCGGCAGGTATTGACGACATGAGCCAACTGCACACGATCGAAGGGATCAAGTTCGGCCATTCGCCCCGTCGGCACGATGCTCCCAAGCCCGTCGTCAACAGCGATATGGATCGACCATAGCCGTTTCAACCGGACGACTTCCGCCTCCACGCACGAGGCGTCTATCCGCCCGCTGGGGCTGAACGTCGCCATCCGGGTCACGCTGGACGCGAGATCGCGGAAGTTGCCGGTCCAGCGCGCGTCTGGGTGGATTGCGAACGCGAGGTAACGATCGCGCGCCTCCTTGTTGAAAGTAACCCGCGTTCCTTCGCGTTCGGCGAAACGGTCCAGTTCGTAGTCGAGGTTGGGCGCGATGTCTTCGCGCCGGTCGGCGAGGCCGGGTAGCGCGAACGTCCACAGGTTCAGCCGCGCGTACAGGTCGTCGCGAAAGCGTCCTTCGGCGACGGCTTGGCCCAGATCGCGGTTGGTGCCGGCGAGCAGTTGGAAATCGGATGCGGCCTCGCTGTCTGCTCCGACTGGCAGGAAGCGCTTGTCCTCGATCGCGCGCAGGATCATCGCCTGCTCGTCGAGACCTAATTCACCGATCTCGTCGAGGAACAGCATGCCCTTGTCGGCGGTACGCAGTAGCCCGGCGCGATCGGCTGCTGCCCCGGTAAAGGACCCTTTCTTGTGGCCGAACAATGCCGACATCGCGCTGTCGCCTTTCAGCGTGGCGCAGTTCACTTCGACGAACGCGCCCTTCACCTGATGCTTCAGTCGTTTGAGGTCGTAAATACGCCGTCCCAGTTGGCTTTTGCCCGCGCCGGTCGGACCCATTAGCAGCACTGGCGCGCGCGAGCGGGTCGCCACCTGCTCGATCTCGTCGATCATCGCGTTGAAGGTGGGGTTTCGCGTCTCGATCCCCGACTTCAGGAACGATGTGCTTTCCGCGCTCGCGACGCTGAAGCGGGTGGCGATGCTGTCGTAGCGCGACAGGTCGAGGTCGATCGCGTTCCAGATACCGACGGGTTCGGCCGTGCCTCGCCGCGGCTGCGTCTGGAGCAGGCGACCCGGAAGGTAACGCGCCTCTGTCAGCAGAAACAGGCAGATCTGCGCCACGTGCGTGCCGGTGGTGATATGAACGAGATAGTCCTCCGCCTCCGGATCGAACGACGACGCACGGACGAAATCGAGGAGCTTGCCGTAAACCTCCTCAAAGTCCCAGGCATCCGCGAAGTCGATCAAATAGGGCTCAACCCGTGTTTCGGGCGACACGGACCGGATGTCCTCCGCGACGAACTCCGCCAGGCGGCGGTGCGGCGTACCATGCAGGAGCACGAAGCGATCGACCCGCAGGTCCTCGTGCATCACGAGGCTCACGGAAGGGCGCCACTTGTTCCAGCGGGACGCATCCAGCTTGCTGCCGTCCAGCGTCGACCCAAGAAATCCGATTACGACCAAAGGTTTCATGATTATCTCATAAGATAAGAACCGATCCTAGTCGATCGGATATCGACGGCTGTTCGCAGAAGGGCAAAAAGAAGACAAAAGAGAATGCTGAAATATATCAGCGGGATAGGTGGATATCTCGAAGCGGGAGCGCAGTTGGCACGGGGTCTGCTACGTGATTGGTGTCGGGTCGACTGGTATCGAACAGCCCGACGAAGCGGCCGGGGTGGCGGGAATAGGCCAGCCACCCCAATCCGCGACGTAATAGAGTCCCGGAGGCGACCATGACCACCAACTATGACTTACAAACCGTTGAGGGCGGCGTACCGATCAAGATGTGGACGCGCGGCGTGCCGGTCGACGACAAGGCGCGAGCTCAGCTGGCCAGCGCCGCGCGGATGCCGTTCGTCTTCAAGCACGTTGCAGTAATGCCGGACGTGCATGTCGGTATCGGCGCCACCATCGGCTCGGTCATTGCGACCAAGGGCGCGGTGATCCCCGCAGCGGTTGGCGTCGATATCGGCTGCGGCATGATGGCGGCGCGGACATCGCTGACCGCCAGCGACCTGCCCGACAATCTGGAGGGGGTCCGCGCCGCGATCGAACGCGCGGTGCCGGTCGGCCGCGACGTCAAGATGGGCAAGCGTGATCCGGGATCGTGGGGGGATCCGCCTGCCGCGATCGTCGAGGCGTGGGCGACGCTTGCCGGGCGTTTCGGGCAGATCGTCGCCAAGTATCCGAAGCTGGGCAAGGCCAACAATTTGGTCCACCTTGGTACGCTCGGCACCGGCAACCACTTCATCGAAGTCTGCCTGGATACCGAACAGCGGGTTTGGGTGATGCTTCACTCGGGCTCGCGCGGCGTTGGCAATGCGATCGGCACGTTCTTCATCGAGCTGGCGAAGCAGGACATGCGCAAGTGGTTCCTGAACCTGCCTGACGAGGATCTGGCCTACTTTCCCGAGGGCACCGACCATTTCGACGATTATGTCGAGGCGGTCGGCTGGGCGCAGGACTATGCAGCGCTCAATCGGCGGATGATGATGACGAATGTGATCCGGGCGATGCGCGGCGTCATCGCCAAACCGTTCGATGCGGAGCTGGAAGCGATCAACTGCCATCACAACTATGTCGGGCGGGAGAACCATTTCGGCCAGAACGTGCTCGTGACCCGCAAGGGTGCGGTGCGCGCTGCGACCGGCGTCATGGGGATCATCCCCGGCTCGATGGGCGCCAAGTCGTTCATCGTTCGCGGGCTTGGCAACAAGGAGTCGTTCGACAGCTGCTCGCATGGCGCCGGGCGAGTGATGAGCCGAACCCAGGCCAAACGCGAGGTGACGGTGGCGGAGCACGTCGCCGCGACCGAGGGCGTCGCATGCCGCAAGGATGAGGGCGTGATCGACGAAAGCCCGCGCGCGTACAAGCCGATCGAGGCGGTGATGGCGGCGCAGGCCGATCTCGTCGAGATCGTGCATACGCTCAAGCAGGTAGTGTGCGTCAAAGGCTGACGCGCACCACCGTCCGAACTGGAAAGAACGACCATGATCGAGATCGACGGCTCCGAAGGCGAGGGCGGGGGGCAGGTGGTGCGCAACGCCTGCGCACTGTCGCTCGTCACCGGCACGCCTTTCCGGATTACTAACGTGCGCGGCGGACGAGAGAAGCCCGGGTTGATGCGCCAGCACGTCACCGCGATCGAGGCTGCCTGCACCGTCGGCAGTGCGACGTGCGACGGACTGACCGTAGGATCGTCCGAGATCATTTTTCGTCCCGGGCAAGTCGTTGCGGGGGAATATAACTTCTCCGTTGGCACTGCGGGATCGACCGGTCTGGTGTTGCAGACGGTATTGATGCCGCTCGTTTTCGCGGACCGGCCATCGCGGCTCGTGCTGGAGGGCGGTACGCACAACATGCTCGCGCCACCGTTCGACTTCATTGCAAAGAGCTTCCTGCCCATCATCGATCGGATGGGGCCGACCGTCACCGCGCGACTTGTAAGGCCTGGCTTCTATCCGCGTGGCGGCGGCCGGATCGAGGTGGACATCACCCCCGCGCCGCTCCGTGCGATCGACTGCCTGGAGCGGGGCGCTTTGGTCGATCGTTCGGCGTTGGCCATGTTCGCGGGGATCCCGCCGGCGGTCGCCGACCGCGAAATCGTCACCGCTCGCAAGCTGCTCGACTGGCCGGACGAAGCGTTCGCCGTCAGGGAACTCCCCGAGAGTCAGGGACCGGGCAATATCCTACTCCTGGAAGCGGCGTTCGAGCATGTGACCGAGGTGGTCAGCGGCTTCGGCAAGCTGGGCGTGTCGGCGGAAAGGGTGGCGCAGACCGCCGTGAGCCGCATGGCTGGCTACCTCGCGTCGGACGCGTTCGCTGGCCCATATCTAGCTGACCAGCTGCTCCTGCCATTTGCGTTGGCGGGCGGTGGCACGTTCACGACCGTGAAGCCGAGCCAGCACAGCTATACGGCTGCAGCAGTAATCGAACGCTTCCTTGATCGCCGATGCGGTTTCACTCAGCTGCCCTCTGGAGCCCACCGTCTGGACGTGAGGTAAGCGCGAACTGCTGCGCAAGCGACCCTGGTCAGCAGCTGTCGTGGTGTCGACTGCGGCAGCGGTCTCGGTTACCTGCATCGGCATGCTTGCGAGATCCGATCGACCCGCCGATTTTAACCTCGACCGGGACGGGGCAGAACTCTTCGCGCAGGCGCTGGACGAACCTGCGCTTGTTCGCCTCGAGGCTGCTTTGACCGCGCTTCCGATCGACACGCCCGGCGTGCGGATCGGGGAGGAGCCGTTGCTCAAGCCGTTGCTTGAGATTTCCGGACCAATCGGTGCCATAGCTGCGACCGCGATCGGGTCCGATGCTCGCCCGGTGCGTGCGATCCTGTTCGACAAGACGGCGGGGCGGAACTGGGCGCTCGGCTGGCATCAGGACCGCACGATCGTCGTCAGGGAGCGGATCGAAGCCCCCGGTTTCGGACCGTGGACGGTCAAGTCAGGGCTCGTCCAGGTCGAGCCGCCGTTCGAGATCCTCGAACGGATGGTGACAGTGCGCGTGCACCTAGACCAAGTGGACGCGAGTAACGCACCGTTGCGTATCGTGGCCGGCTCACACCGGCTCGGACGCTTGCCTGAGGGTGAAGTTCGGCGCGTGGCGGCGATTTCTGGTGAGCAGCTCTGCTTGGCCGAGCGCGGCGACGTGTGGCTCTATGCTACGTCGATCGTCCACGCATCGCTCCCTGCCCACCCGCCGCGGCGACGCCGGGTCCTCCAGGTCGACTATTCCGCTGACGTCGCGCCATACCCACTCGCCTGGCGCGGTTTATAGGTGCCGGATTGAGTCGCCTACGCCTCCGAACGGTCCTGTTCGTGTGTAGCCAAAACAAGCTGCGAAGCCCAACGGCCGAGCAGGTGTTTTCGTGGCGAGAAGACCTAGAGGTAGACTCTGCCGGGACGAACCATGATGCAGAAAACCCACTCACGGCTGAACTGGTCAAATGGGCCGATCTGATTTTCGTCATGGAGAAGGCGCATCGGAGCAAGCTGCAGCGACGCTTCCGAGAGGCTCTGGCAGGCACGCGCGTGATCTGCCTCGACATACCGGATGATTATGCTTTCCTGCAGCCAGAACTGGTTAGCCTTCTCGAGATCAAGGTGAGCAGGCACCTGCCCGCGCCCCTTACGGCAGCGCCGAAGAGGCGAGCTTGAGCGCGAGATCGGAACATGAATGAACGTCTGCTTCCGGGAAGGCCCTAAGCGGGTGTAAGCGTCCGACTATGGGTCTCTTGTGTCGCGCCAGAAAAGCACGGTCGAATGGAGAGCCGCCGTCCGCTTTGGGCTCTCCAACGGCATAAGTCGCCGTTTGTTCATGTTCCGCGAAAGGCAGATACGCGCCCCAATCTCCGCTGTTCGACGGGCTGAAAGCTAACTCAAAGCCGTTCGTTCGTGGTGTCGTGCGCAACGAACCTGCGATGACGAGGGACCTAGCCCTATGTCGCCGACCTGAAAAACCTACACCTTAGAAAAGCGCGTCGCTACTGGCCATACATCGCTGACGAAGGCCCTGACGCCACGCGGAGGGATAAGGGAGATCACAGATGCAAAGCGATCGCGCCAAAACCGATGTTCCCAGCGAAGTGCGGACCAACGTCCCGGTCGAGACGGCCAAAAGCGCCATATGGCGGCCGGGATCGGCCGTGGTGGCGTTTCTCTCAACGGTCGGGACGGCCACACTGATCAGCCTGCTCCTCGGACTCTTCTACTATTACACCCATCATTACCGCGAGGCATATCTTGGCCGCCTCGGCTTGGATCCCGAGGCTTTACCAATCACGACGCAGGAGGCGATCGTCGAGGGGTTCGACGGTATCGTGACAACGATCCTCTGGAAACTCGCGTTGGTGACCCTCTTCATCCCGGTCTACCTCGCCATCGTCTGGATTGGCGGCGTCCTTTTGGAGGGGTTCGCCACCAGGTTCGGCATCACTTCCGGAAGGCGAACGCCTCACCCGCTGCTGATTGCACTAGGCCGTAGCGCGGGTTTTAGGGCGTCGGTCATAGTGTCTGCCATTGCGATCGGGGTGACCATCTTCAGCAGTCTTGTCGTCATCCTGATCGGAATCCCGGCCCAGGACGCTGGCGTCGCAGCAGCAAATGATCTGCTGAGTCGGGTTCAATCGACCACCCCAGAATGTGCACGTTATGAGATGAAGGGCGGGAGCGGGATCGTTGGCTGGCCGGTCGGCAGTACACCCGACCGTCAATTCGTTTTGGGCAATGATCATGCCGCGCACGTAGTCAATTTCGACGATCTACAGCGATTGAAGGAAACGGGCGTCACGTGTCGGACGCCTTCGGCCGGCACCCCTTCGAGACACCCCGAGCGGGATCGCTCGAAGTAAGGCAGGCTCGCCTAGGCGAATGTCCGATCAAACCCAATGTTGATCCCGATCAAGCAGCCTAGCAGTCCGCCTAAAGGTCTAGAACAAAACGATGAACGAGCGACTGAACTTGGGAGGAGGGAAGGGTGCCCTGAGCGTCTGCTTGTGGGTCATGCAGGCGCCGCCGTAACGTGTGCTGCGAGAAAACGGTAAAGGCGCGCAGTAGCGCTTTGAACTGAGCGTTCCGGTCACCGCCGCTGAGCATGTCACCCTGTATGCTCGTCATCGGCTTCGATATCCCACCAGATCGAGCGTTTGCAAATTCTCTGGCTAGCCGGGGTCAAACAGCTGCCGTTTTTACCCAAGATCGACCCGGCCATCGCCAGGACTGAGCATGGATCTTCATAACCTCAAAGTGCGATAAAGCGCGGCGCTCCTATCGTTAAAGGTCGGCGGCCAGGCGATCCGTTATGCCGGGCATCAGGGCACCTCCCTGATAGAGCCTGTGAATACGGTTGCCGAGTATATCGCCGGGTCCCTGCGCGTAACGCATGGCGCCAAAGCGCGCGACCACCTCTGCCTGCGCCGCAAGGGCGGATCGGTCCTGCTTCACCACCGGCATAAGGAAAGCCTTGAGGCCCCATTGTTTGACGACGGCTGGGAGGATGCCGCGGGGAGTGGTGAAGCACGCGAACGGCCTGAAACTGTGTTTCCCGACAGGCGTGAAGAAGGCCGTCACGCAAAGCGTAAGGCCGTGCCGGCTCTCCCACACGGCCTGCACCGCGGCCGGGGCGTCGTACCGCGTTCGGCTTCGGGTGCGTTCGCCTTCCAGCAGGCGCGACATTATACCCGAGTCAGGCCGCGATTGATCGATCGTCATTTCGATGCCCCGCTCGAAATTCTCGACGGTCAGCGTCACCGGCTGTCGTCGGTCACGTCGGCGAATCAACCCGTGATGCAGCTCGCTGGTATGGAACGGGTCCATCACGTTCTCGATCGCATCGAAGGCGGTTCCGCGCCATTCGCCTTGATCCCACCAGAAATGGTCGAACCCATCGCTGCCAAACGGCGCGCGCAGCGTCGGGGCGGCGGGCACGTCCGGTGTATCCGCCAGCCGCACGAACACCGCGCCATGCGCTTCGTAAACGGCGACAGGCTTGGCGGACAGCCTGCGGCCTTCGGCTTCGCCCAGGGTGCAACCGGGGACCGCGACGCACGTGCCGTCGGCGGCGAACCGCCACCCGTGGTAGGGGCAAGTCAGCCCGTTCTCGGCCACGCGACCTTGCGACAACGGAAAATTGCGGTGCGGGCAGCGGTCGACCAGCGCGCCGATACGACCATTGCTCCGAAACAGCGCGACCGGGACGCCGGCGACGACCCGCTGCACCGGACGGCGTCGCACGTCGCGGGACAGGGCCGCCATCTGCCACCCCAGATGCATCGGATCGACGAGGCTCACGCGCGGTCTCCATTCCATTCGATGTCTCGGGTCGTGGCTCCGGTCAGCGAGATGCGGTGCCGCACCGACGAAACCGCAAACCCGATCGTATCGGCAACCGCTCCAAGCAGCGGCATCCGGTCGCCCGGCGCGCCGATCACGTCGCGACCGGTCAACCTCGGACGACGCCCCCGCCGTAGCTGGTCCATCACACCCCAGCTGAGCATCATCGGCAACAGGTGTCGATCATCCTTGCCGGGCGTCGACCGTGAAACGCAGCCCAGCATTGCGCGCGCCAAATGCCCGACGCCTGCCATGAGGTGAACACCGCTTGTGGCGCGCGGATTGCATTCGATCAGCCAGCTTCGCGTGCCGTCGTCGATCGCGTCGAGCGCAAGTTGACCGGTCATGCCGAGATGCCCGGCCACCGCGCGGGATGCGCCGAGCAGCCGATCGCGAACGCCGTCGGGCGCCGGACGAAAAGCATAGCCTGCCCCACCACTCAGACTCAGCGTCGATCGATAGGCGGAAAACGCCGTGATCCTACCCCCGACCACGACGGCGTAGGAACTGTGTTCGACGCCGTCGACGCGGGCCTGCAGGACCCAGGGCAGGGCCCTGGTCGGACGAATCGCCGCGGCTGCGGCCCGGCTGGGTGCAATCATGGCCGCCAGCCCGAAGCGCGAGTAACACGCCTTCAGCACATGGCCGTCCAACGCGGGGCCCGTCTCGGCGAGCGGCGAGGTGATCAGCGTCGTGACGGGCGCGTCCAGGCCGAGCGAGAGCGCCAGCGCATTGAAGCTGTCCTTCGCGTGAAGACGATCGAGCGTCGCCAGATCCGGCGCGAACAGCGGCCCCACCTCGATCCCGTCCTCACGCGCGGCGGCAAGGTGGAAAATCTCCTCGCATGTCGGCACCACGATGGCTGGCCGCAGTCGCGCGACCAGAGCCGCGATGTCCTGGCGGAAGCGATCGCGATTCTGCACCGGTGACGCGTGGCGGTGCACGGCCGCAGGAGTATGCGACCAGCGTGCGATCCGGGCCGGACTGCTGTCGGCCATGTGGACCACCAGTCCCGCAGCCGTCAGGTCGCGGGCGAGATCGAGGGCCGCCGGCGAGCGGGCGCCGGTGATCAGGGCGGTCTGCGTCATGCGTCCGGCCGCCAGGTCACGCGCCGACGCTTTGGTGCGCAGGGGAGGTCGCGCATGATCCGGACGTCGATGTGCGCGTCGGCGTTGAGCGACCGGGCGGCGGTCCGCAGCCGTTCACCGTCGCGAGGCTCCAGTGCTTTGATCGTCACCATCGATGGACCACCCTGGACTTCCCACCGTGCCGCAGGCCCGACAGCCTCCTCGAAACGACGATCGATGGCTTCGGGCAGGTGCAAGCCGGTACCCGTCGTCCAGATGTCCTGCACGCGTCCACCGACCGGCGCGATGACGCGGCCGGCAAAGCCGCATCGGCATGCCCGCTGATCCAGCCGTACGATGTCGTCCAGGCGTACGCGCACGATCGGCTGCACGTGCCGGCGTAGATCGGTCACGATCGGACGATAGGCATCCACCAGCGGCACCGGCTCGAGTTCGATTTCGAGTGAGTCGTCGTTAAGGTGCAGGGTGCCGAACCGGCAGGCCGCGGCGATGAAGCCCTCGGTGGCCTGGTAGATCGGGTCGGGTCGGCATCCCAGTCGATCGGCGATCCAGGCGCGTTCCAGAACGCCCATCGGCTCCGCGCCCCAAAAGATCCGGGCGAGAGTCGGCAAGCGGGGGGCTACGCCGGCGATCATCGACAATTCGCGCGGTGGTGCGATCAGAATGGTCGGACGGAAGCGTTCGAGCGCCTCGCTCATCGCGTGGGAATCCAGGTCGATCGCCAAATGAAGGAACGCGAACCGTCCGTTTGCAACATCGCGGTACAGCGCGCTTTCGGCGCGGAGGACCAGGGCTATCCTTGCCCCGACGAC
Source organism: Sphingomonas sp. OK281 (assembly GCF_900115295.1). Lineage (GTDB taxonomy): Bacteria > Pseudomonadota > Alphaproteobacteria > Sphingomonadales > Sphingomonadaceae > Sphingomonas. The sequence continues at coordinate 26,351 of NZ_FOVZ01000010.1, forward strand.
CGGGGCGGACACAGGCAGAAGTCGGGCGATGCTTTGCCCGATGTAGCGCGCGCGTTCGGCCGCGGACGCGAGAAACATTCCCCGCACGTCGCTCGTGCCTGTGGACAACCCTACCGCGATGCCATCGCGTACGATCCCAGCCCCGCCGCGCTCCGCCTCTTCGGCCGCAGCCATGGCGGCATGGTGGTCGATCCCGGCTGAATTCCATTGCGCGAACGCGGTGCGGATCGCCGCCGCATCCACGATCGGGACGTTTTGCAACGAACGACCTGCATACCCGGACAGGGCCGGCGTCTTCGCTAATATCGGGGCCATTTCCGCCCAGAGCCGCGCCCGCCGTCGCGCCAGCGCCGTCTTGCTCAGCCGCATCGCCCACCGGGTGTCGGCCCAGGCAGCCAGCAGCCCGTGACGCGGAATCATGCCTGCAATCCAGCCTGCCGCGCGGCGATCGAGCAATGTGACGGGAGCAGAAGCGTGTCGGGCCGGCCGCCATGCAGGCGGTGGAGCGCGGCGAGGGTCGATCGTTGTACGGCGGCATCGCCCAGCAGACGTGCGACCAGCCCCGGCGGCGGCATGTTGCGCTCTATCGCTGTCAGCGACCAGGCGGCGTCCCCCACCAGCAGCGTGTAGCGATCGTCCTCGAGTCTGAGAGCCAGGCCCCAATGTCCAGGACAATGGCCGGGCAGTTCGACAGCCAGCAACGACGCATCGCCCAGCAGGTCCGCGCCGCGATCAAACGGTTGAAACGCGGCTGGGAGCGCGACCGGCGTCGCATCCTCGAAGAAGGCCGCTTGGTCGATGCGATCGGGCACGAGGGCGGGAAGAAGCCCGCGGCGCGCGCTGCCGAACCGACTCCGCGCGCGCAGGTCGCGCAGTCCTGCACAGGCGCAGTGCAATGTCGCATGTGGGAAGTTGTGAAGACCCGCGACATGGTCGCCGTGGAAGTGCGACAGGATGATATGTCGCACCGCGTCAGCCGGGATGCCGCGTGTGGCGAGCTGGTCGACGATGCTTTCGCCGGGGGCAAGGGTGACCGGCGTCGCCAACCGATACAGACGTTCCGGCAGCGCGCGTGTGGCGTCCATGAAGGCGGCGTCATACCCCGTGTCGTACAGGATGACGCCCTCCTGCGCGTGATGGATCACGCCGACCAGCGCCGGGAAGTCGACGCCCCGCCAGGTGGCGCCGCGCCGCGTCATGGCTTCGGCATGGCGACAATGGCCGCACTCGACGATTTCCAGGCTGGATCGCTTCATCAGCACCGTTTGGCCTTCCCTAACAAGGTCGCAAGGCCGTCATGCGTCGGTTGCCATTGCAGGATCCGCCGCGCGAGATCGAGATCGAAGGTTTGCGAATAGCTCAGCGTGGCGAGCGAATACCGCGTCAATCGCGGCTCGCCCAGACCCGGCAGCGCACCGTGGACGAACTCCGTCGTCCGGGCGATGGCGCGCGCGATCGGCATCGGCACGTGCATGCGGCGCCCATCCAGGTTTAGCGCCTTAGCAAGGCTGGATGCGACATCGCGGACACTGACCGGCCGTCCGCCCGAGATGTTGATCGCCAAGCCATGCGCTGCGTCGGCATGACGCTCGGCCAGCAGCAACGCGGTGACGACATCGGCGACATCGGTGAATTCGACCAGTGCGCGCCCTCCGCGCGGCAGCGGTACGGCACGGCGACGCACGAGCTCGATCAGCCGTGGCAGCAACACCGTATCGTCGGGTCCAACGATCGCGCGAGGCCGGATGATCACCGTCCGCATTGATCCGTCCGCCGCCAGGACCAGCCGTTCCGCCAACAGCTTCGTCCGAGCATAATGGTTAAGCGGGCGTCGGGCCGGCGGATCACGGTCCGTGATCCCGACCCGATCCTGCATCTGGGTGTAGATCGATGGCGACGACACGAAGACGAAGGTGCGTACGCTGGCGCGTGCGGCATGTCCCAGCAGGTGACGCGTCGCCGCGACATTGGCCTGCTCGAAGCCATGCCGAGGGCCCCATGGGCTCGACAAGGCCGCGGCATGGAAAATGGTTTCCACGCCGTCGCACAGCGCCGCACCCGCGGCCGGGTCCGTCAGATCGGCTCGGATATAGCGGACCCCCGTTGCCCGAAGCCTGGGATCGGAGCCCGCGCGGCGGCCGATCGCCGTGACCGAGCGCCCGGCACGCGTCAGCGCCTCCACCAGCGACAGCCCGAGGCCGCCGCTGGCACCGGTCACCAAGACCTTGCCGGTCATAGCCTGAGCACCATCGCGCCCGCACTGACGCCCGCCGCCGTACCGAGCAGCAGCACGTCTGTTCCGGGCGTCGCACGACCCGTCGCGATGGCGTGCGCCAACGCAGTCGGGATCGACGCGGCGATCTGGTTGCCATGCGTCGGGAAGATGTCGACGACCTTGCGCGCGCCATCGGGAAACAGCCGCATGACATGCGCGACGGCCGGCGCGCTGGCCTGATGACACAGGACGAGGCCGATGCTGGCGCGGTCGTGACCGGCGTCCGCCAGCGCGCCGTCGATCACCGCGGGCAGCGCGCGGGCGGCCGCCTTGAAGATGCCGAACGCATCCATGCGGAATCGCGACCCCTCAACCAACGCATCATAGCCCTCCTCGACCCGCACCCGCGTGCCCCCAGCGCGCAGAGTCGCAAGGTGGGTGCCATCGCCGAACGTCTGGAATCGTCGTGAGCGGAGCCCTCCCGGTCCCTGGGCCTCGATGCACACCGCTGCCGCCCCGTCGCCGAAGATGCAGGCGGTCTTGGCGCAGGTGTCGTCCAGTCCGGCCGACGCGATATCGCTCGAGAACAGCAGCGCGCGACGCCAGCGACCGGTCTCGAACCCCATCGCCGCGATGTCGAGCGCCAGCAGGAACGACAGGCAGGTCTGATTGACGTCGAACGACGGGATGCCGCTTCTGCCCAGTCCGAGTTCGCGCTGCACCATCACCGCGGTCGAGGGGATCGGCTGTTCCATGACGCCGCAGCCACCGATGATGACATCGAAGTCGCCGTTCTTCCACCCGGCCGCCTCCAGTGCCGTACGGGCTGCGGCCGCACCCATCCGGGACGTCGTTTCCTCGGCATCGGCCACCCGTCGCTCGGCGATACCGAACTCCCGCTTTACCGCGCCTGCCGCTCGGCCGAGCCGCGCGTCGAGCGCCGTCGAAGGGACGATGTTTCGCGGCAGATAGCTGGCGATCCCGCGTATCGTCAGCGGGGTCATGAGGCAATTTTCCGGGCCGCCAGCGGCATGGTCATTTTGCAGATTCCGTTCCTGGCGCATGAACGGGGGCGGCCACCATCGCGCCGAGGGTCACATAATCGATCTTGCCCGTCCCCAGTACCGGCAGCGCGTCGACGATCCGCAGGTCGCGCGGCATCGAGAGTTCCGCGATCCCGCTGGCGCGCGCCCAAGCCTGCAATGCGGAGGCGGTAGCTGCGCGTTCGGTCGTGAACAGCACCAGTTGCTCTCCCTTGCGCGCATCGGGGCGGGTCACGACGGCATGCTCCGCGGCAGGCCAGAGCTTCGCCGCATATCCCTCGACCGCGGGCAGGGAGACCATCTCACCGCCGATCTTGGCGAAGCGCTTGGCGCGGCCGCGAATGACCACGAAGCCGCTGGCGTCGAGTGTCACGATATCACCTGTGTCGTGCCAGCCATCCGCCGGCGGCTGGAGTATGCCGGGTGCGTCGGCCTTGAGATAGCCAGCCATGATGTTGGGTCCGCGTACCGACAGTCGTCCGCCCTCGTCGATGCCCGGAACGGGGGCGAGCCGTGCCTCGATCCCCGGCATCAGCCGGCCGACGCTGCCCGCCTGAAAGTGCATCGGCGTATTGACCGCGATGACCGGGGCCGCCTCCGTGGCGCCGTAGCCTTCGAGGATGCGCAGGCCGAACTTGTCGGCATAGGTCCGGCGCGTCTCGTCGCGCACCCGTTCGGCGCCAGCGAAGATGTAGCGCAGCGAGTAAAAGTCATAGCCGTGCGCCATCCGCGCATAGCCGGAGAGGAAGGTATCCGTGCCGAACAGGATCGTGGCATTCGCGTCGTAGGCGAGCGCAGGAACGATCCGATAGTGTAACGGACTTGGGTAGAGCAGCGTGCGTACGCCCGAAAGGATCGGCAACAGCGTGCCGCCGGTCAGTCCAAAACTGTGGAACACGGGAAGGGCGTTCAGCACGACGTCGCTCGAGTTGAAGTCGATGCGTGCCGACAATTGGCGGCAATTGGCCAGGAGGTTGCGGTGCGTCAGCACGACCCCCTTGGGCAAACCTTCCGAGCCGCTGGTGAACAGGATCACGGCGGGCATATCGGGCGTAATGCGGAGGCGGCGATGGCTGTGGCCTGCCCAGCGCGTCGCGATCAGCGCGCGCACCTTGTCGACGGCGCCGACAGTCGCGCCGATATCCTCCAGGTAGCGTACGCCAATCCCTGCGGCTTCCAGGCCCTTGACGATATCGCCCAGTTTCGCCTGATGTACGAAGGCGCGCGCGGTCAGGATCGTGCGGATTTGCGCCGCGGTGCAGGCGGCCTGCAGATTAGCGAGCCCTGCGGTGTAGTTGAGCATCGCCGGCACACGGCCGTTCGCCTGCAGCGCGAAGAAGGTGACGACGACCGCGCTGACGTTGGGCAACATCACGCCGATGGCTTCGCCGGGCCGAGTGTACGTGGCGATCGGCCTGGCCAACGCGAGGCTTGCGGTGACGAGGCGGCCATAGGTCATCGGCGCGCGCTTCACATCCTCGACGATCGGGGTGTTGGCGCCGTGAATGTCCTTCGCCTCGAGCAGCGCCTCGTAGAGCGTCATGTTGATGTGCGACGTCGCGAAGATCATCTCGCTCATCACGTCGTACAGCTTGCGGCCGGCCATCGCCCGGCGCTCACGTGCGCTGCCCGACTCAGGCAGGGCAAATCGGCGCGGCGGCAGGATCGTCAGGCTGACCCGCGGAAACATGCGTGTTCGAACCTTGCCCTTCAGCCGCGAGAACGGCGTGAATTGCGCGCCGTCGATACGCACCGGCACGATCGGTGCATCGGCCTTGTCGGCGACCATGCCGGGTCCGTCGAACACCTTCATCAGCGCGCCGGTGACCGTGATGCGACCTTCGGGGAAGATGACCAGCGTGCGCCCCTCGCGCACGGCCTTGACCATCGCCTTCGCCGCCATCGGGTTCATCGGATCGACCGGGAAGGCATCGAACATGCCCAGGAACGGTCGCACCCACCACGCCTTCGCGATCCGGCTGTGGATGGCGAAGGTCGGCTTGCCGGGCAGGAAGGCGGCAAGCAGCAGGCCGTCGAGGAAGGACACGTGGTTGACCACGATCACCGCACTGTCGCCCGGTCGGGGCATGTTTTCGTGCCCGTCGACCTCGACGCGGTAGAGCAGGACAAGCAAGCCGCGGATGAGCGCCTTGAACACCGTCTCGGGCAGCAGCCAGCACGAGATCAGCGCGATCGCCAGCGTTGCGAACCCCAGCGCGCCGATGACACCGGGGACGCTTGCGCCGGTGGCGAGCAGGATCGTAACGACGAGGACGAGCACGACCGTGACGGTGGCGTTGACGATATTGTTGGCGGCGATGATCTGCGAGCGCTGCTCGGGGGCGCTTTGCGTCTGCAGGATAGCGTAGAGGGGCACGATGAAGATGCCGCCGGCGAAGGCGATCCCGGCCAGCGCGAACAGGATGTGCCAGCTTCCAGGCATGCCGACGAACGCACCGACATCCGAAACGGCGGCCGCCGGTACGTACGCGCGCGTTGCGATCCACAGGTCGATAAGGAACGCCGCCAGCGCAAGGGCGGAGGCGGGAACGTAGCGTGCAGAGACCTCGCCGCGCAGCAGCTTGTTCACCGCCACCGAACCGATCGAGACGCTGATCGAGAATACGAGCAGGAACAGCGTGACCACGCTGGCATCGCCGTGCAGCGTGCCGCTGACCAACGGGGCGAACTCCGACAACAGGATCGCGCCGACCGAGAAGAACCAGCTGATGCCGAGGATCGAGAGCCACACGCCGCGACCGCCTTGCGCCGCCGCGAGGATCCGCAACGTGCCCTTGACCAGGTTGCGTTCGATCCTGAGGCCTGGCGATGCGGCCGGAGCCGAGGGAACCGCCAGGCTGATGACGAGGCCTATTATTGCCGCGCCGGTCGCGACCAGCCCCGCTTCCCATGGCGGGACGAGTCCACCGAGCAACTGACCCGAGAGGATCGCCAGGAAGGTCCCGGCCTCGATCAGCCCGGTGCCGCCCATCAGTTCGCTGGGCGCCAGATGCTGCGGCAGGATCGAGTATTTGACGGGGCCGAAGATCGTCGAGTGAACGCCCATCAGGAACAGGCAGGCGAGCAGCACCGGGATCGACTGGATCCAGAAACCGCCAAGCGCGAGCAGCATGATGCCGACTTCGGCGGCCTTGATCGCGCGGATCAGTACCGCCTTGTCGAACTTGTCGGCCAATTGCCCGGCGAGCGCCGACAGCAGGAAATACGGCAGGATGAAAAGCCCGGTCGCGATGGTCGCCAGCAACTCCGCCTTTGCGGGCGCAGCGGCGTAAATACCGAAATTCGCGAGGAACAGCAGTCCGAACTTGAGGACGTTGTCGTTGAAGGCGCCGAGGAACTGAACGGCGAACAGGGGCGCGAAGCGGCGCTTGGCAAGCAGCGACAGATCAGGTGCGGACATGAATGTAACTCCCCGTGCGCCAGCGTACCGGCCAAATGCCAAAGCGATGTTAATTCCCGAGCGGCGTGCCGCCCACCAACGTTCGTATGCCTAAATTGAGCGCTGTACAATTAAATAATTAGACGGCGCTCAATTTCTTGGCTAGCGATCCTTTGAGATGGGACGTCGGTCAGATCATACCCGCGAGGAGCTTCACGCGCTGATCTTGAGCGCCGGGCACGAGGTGATGGCGCAAGACGGCTTTGCGCGGTTTTCCGCCAGGGAGGTCGCCAAGCGGATCGGCTATTCGGTCGGCACGGTCTACAACGTCTTCGGCAGCAACGACGCGCTGATCCTAGCGATCAACACCCGTACTTTCGCGCTCTGGGCGCAGCATCTGCGTGCCGTTCTGGAGGACCCCGGTAGCGATCGCATCGGTGCGCTGGTGACGGGCTATTTCGTGTTCGCCCAGCGCAACCCGAACCTCTGGATGGCGATCTACGATCATCGGCTGCCTGCATCGATGACGGTGCCCGACGACGATGCGAGAGTCCGGGGCACCCTGACCGGCATCGTCCGGGCCGAGATCGTTGCCGCGTTGGGGCGTGAGGACGACGATGCCATGGCGGCGCTGACACGGTCGCTGATCGCCGTGGTGCACGGCCACTGTGCGTTTGCGCTCACCGGAAGCTTTGCCCTGATGGGCGAACAAGACCCGATCCCGGCAGCGATCGCGCGCGTCCGCGATAGCCTGAACGCGGCCCAACTGCCCCTGATTCCGGACTGTATCTCGCCTTGAGTATGTCGGTGTCAGGCAGGCGAAAGGCGAAAGACGCAGCGCCTGTGGCAATCCACTATGCCCGCCAGCCATAACCGAACGCGTCAGGCGATCACCCAAGTGCCGTCCGGCTCTTTTTGGACCAGCGTCTTCCACACATAGCTTTCTCCGCTGTCTTCGGCAGTGAAGACGATGTCGAACTCGGATTCATTGGAGGCGATCCGGCGCCAGTTCTGGATACGCGTAACGCCGAAAAAGGCCATATTCGAAAGCTGAACGAACGGCAGAAGTTGGGACGCGCCGATCGCGGTGCGAATGGCCGGAAGTGGGTCTTCGCGCGGATCAGTAGCGCTGGCGGACGAATAGGTGCAGCAAGTCACCCTCGGATACGTCCTTCACCTCTTTCACTTGGTCAATGCAGCGTCGACGCCGCGCGGGGCTTAGAAGTTTCCCCGTGCCGCCTCCTGCAGGATCAGCTTGTCCAGCGTCAGGTCGGAGATCGCACGCCGCAGCCGCAGGTTCTCCTTCTCCAAATCCTTCATCCGCCGCGCCTGATCCGTCTTCAGGCCACCATATCCTTGCGCCAACGGTAGTAGGTTTGCTCGCTGACCGCGATCCGCCGACACGCCTCGGCGGTCGTCCCGCCCTGGCCCAACACGATTTCAACTTTACGCCGCTTCCCGATGATCTCTTCGGGCTTGTGCTTTTTCGCAGGCATTCGTCGTCCCTTCGTTGATCCAGACTCTCGTAGTCGATGGACCGCTCAGAAGGGGGCTGCTCACACCTAGCGGGGCTAGATTAGATACTTCTACAAGCCGTTACTACCATCGCATCATTTTTCAGGCGCACTTCAGAGCCAAGAACGTGCCAGCTAAGGGTAGAATCCCTCGCTCAGGTCAAGTTCAGCGCCCACGTCCGGGCCGGTATCGGACGCGAGCGTCCATCGATCTCCTACCCGCGTTGCCGCCTGCTCGGCGGTACGGGTGCGGTTCAGTTCCTTCACCAAGAAAGGGAACGCTGCCCGGACGTCTGCACGACTCGTCCACGACGGTGTCTGTACAATCCGGTAGTCGTATCGGCCGACCTCAGTCGGCTTGGAGGGGCCCGTCTCCGAGCCACCGTCTTGCCTACCGGTACGCACAGCGACCACATGTTTCCGACCGTAGCACAGCATAGGTTCAGGTTCGCTGGCCGGATCGAGCCGACGGAACCATATATCGTGCATGCCGGCTGATGTAGGTTCAATGCGCACTCGGGGGCGATCGCCTCCCGCGTCGGAGCGGTCGAGAAGCACTCGCCGTACAAGGCCAGCGGCCACCAAAGCGTCTACGCGTGGCCCGGCGAGAGCTTCGGCGCTAAACTCGATGGGAGATGTGCCAGACAATAGCGGTGCGCACTGACGCTGCCCTTCCACCTGCTCGCGTATCTGCTGTATCGCATCGTCGGGTTTCGACTGCGGCTTCGCTGCGTTTAGATGACAACCGGCCAGCACCGCGAGCGAGCAGGCCGCGACTATGCACGAAACGCGCATTTTCACGCTCTCAGGCCTAGCGGTGCCAAGGGCTGCGTCACGTTCGACAGCCAGGAAAGTACTTGCTCCGCAGCCGCGACCTCCTTCACCCGTGCCTGGTTGGCGTCGCTCTTCCCGAATAGCCCCCCCGCCTCATAGAAAGCTTTGCCGCGTAATTGCTTGTTCAGCGTGTCGATCCGGTCCTCGACGTTACCGCCTGGTCGCGTGACCCCGACCCACTGTACCGGTCCTCGACTCCGATCGACGTTTCCTCGTGGATAGTCCTTGTCGCTTGGCATTTTTTGTATCGGTGCGCTGCTATAACGGCCGTCGCCATATGGTCCCGCGGGGCTGACCTCAGTCACGAGTTCATCGGAATCCAAAAGCCAGATCATATAGAAGCCGAGCTCGATCTTTGGCGCTAAGCGTGCAGGATCGAGTTTTCCGATCGGCCTGTTTGCAATCGGTGCCGATCGCAACTGCGCATATGCTTGTTCCTTGGCTCCGGCGCTCATCGTCCGGCTCTCTTCGACGGCGGCGGCGGCATCGTAGGCAAGCAGCTTGTGATTGATGAGCCAGGAATTAAGTTGCTTGTCCCGGTTCATGGGATCGGTCGCAAGGAGGTCCTGACTGTTGGACATCGCCTTCACGACCGCATCTTTTATTTTCTTCCCGGCCTCGTCCTTCACGATATCCAGCGTCTTTCCGATCGCGAACGTCGCCGTGGCATTCGCTCCTACCGCGTTGTAGACGGCCAAAGTACGGGTCGCGCTGCGGGAGGCGAGCAGACGTAGCGCCGCCCGGTTGGCAACCACACGGAGCGACGCCGTGGCCGCGCTCGCCATTAGAATGGATCCTGGAATTAGGGCGGCGATGGAAACGAAAAGCTCCGCGTTCGCTTTATCGTTCTCCTTTTGCTTATTAAAACTATCTTGATAGCTCCGATAGGCAGTATTGTACGCGATGATGTACGGATTGCATACGTTTGCTTGCCATGCATCCACGGAGTCACCAACCTGATTGCGATAGGCTTGAAGTCTATCCGGCATATACCCTCCAATTACCACGTTAGTGGCGGTTCTGGTCTAAACCAATGTTTCAGTTGGGCGGCACGCTACGATAAAAAATGTGCTCAAGGCAAGCTTGGGTCCACTGGCGAAACCCATCAGCCTATTGCGAAACAGGATCTTCGCGATGGGCATTATAGCTGCACTATGTGTCGTCGGAACGGTTCGAGCGGTCGTGAAGAAGGCGCCGGTTTTGCATTATAGAGATTCTCATGTACCTTTCACCGAAATTTTGGACGGCTGTCCATATGTTTGGCGTATCCGGCATGATCATGGTGGTGGCCGTTTCGCCTGCGCGTTGTAGGCTTCCCGGAATTCCTTGGCGAACACGTCCATGAACGCCTCATCGGAACCGTGCGCGACGCCGCCGAACTCTCGTTCGTACGCCTGCCATAGCGCCGCGTCGCGGGCTCCGGGTAGTATCCGCTCGAGCAGTCCTTTCGACTCGGCTCGCGCGCGGATCGCGGTCGGGGAGAAACGGTCAAGCGTCGCCCGCAAGGCGCCCTGCATGGCGCGGATCGTCGCCATCTGGTGGGATTGCAGATCGACATACGCGTCTTCGATGGCGTTTTCAGCGTCCATGAAGCCGCGTTGGGGCGGATTGAGCAGCATCGCCATCGCTTCTTCGGGCGAGCGCGCGAACTTGATCGGGTTGTTGCCCTCGGGCGTGAAAGCGGTCATCTCCGCGCCTAACTGCGCCTTCGCACGAGCGCGGGCCTCGACCATGACGACCAGCCCAGCGACGAGCCGACGCAGCAGGCGGCCGCTTCGTGCCAGTACAATGCCGGGCTCGTCGGTCACCTGATTCTCACTCAAGCCAGTCTGGGTCAGGAAGGCGACGATGTTTTCTCGCGGCTGAAATGCAGGCGGCGCAGACGGTGCGGAAGTGGCAGGGGCGGGGCTCGACGACGGTGCGTCCCATCCCGATGGGATCATTTGGGGCGCCGCGACAGGGAGCGCATCGCGTGCCGCGGGACGCGCCAGGCCGAGTGGGTCGGACGTTGACTCGACCGGCTGGCCGAACCCGCCTCTCGCCCAATCGACCACATTGCCTTCCGCGATCCGACCCCAGACGTCGTCTGGCGAGGGGGCGGCGGGGCGGTCAGGGGCTGCACTCGACCAGTCCGATGCCGGGTCGGGTGCGGGAACGTGCGCGGTCCAGGCCGAGGCGACCGGCGCGCCGGGCGCGGCCTGCATCGCGTGCCAGCCACCACCCGTGGCGTGAGGCGACGCAAGCGGTGTCGGCGACTTATGCGGTTCCTGCCGTGCGAGGCCAGGACCGATCTGCGGCTGCCACCGTCCGCTCGATACGGCCGCCGCCGGTGCCGGCGTGCTGTCCCAATGCTGTGCGGCACCGTATCCCGACGCGCCATAGGGATCGGGCGCGGGCCCAGCCTCGGGTGCCTGGGCGAACCCGTCGTCCCAGCCACGCCATTCAGCCGACTTTGGCAGCGCGGCAGCCTCCGCCGCGGTCGAGGCGCCGTCGCCCGTGAGCCGTGCGGCAATCTCGTAATGGCCGATCTGCACCACGTCGCCGTGCGCAAGCCGGTGTGGTGCGGGCAGGCGCGTGGATGCGCCGTTCAGATACGTGCCATTAGTGCTGACATCGGTCAGGATATAGCCGCTGCCGTCGAAGATGATCTCGAAATGACGCGACGAGATGTGGTTGCGCGGATCGGGCAGGCTCCAGTCGCACGATGCGGCGCGACCGACGACCGCGCCACGACGACTGAGCACGAACTCGGTCGGCATGCCATTGTCGAGCCGTGCGACATTACCGATCGTCAAGGTCAGCGTCATGGTCTTGCCAGCGCCTCGACCCCGCGTTCAGCAACCTGTTCGGCGAGGACGAGTGCCTCGGCCAATGCGGTACCGGGCGTGCCGCTGCGATAGGCTGAGGCCTTCACCGCGCCGGCCGCATAGCGCAGGCAGGCCTCTGACGGCGCAAGGACGGGGGCGGCCTGGATCGGCGCGATTGAGCCGCCCGAATAGAACACCGCCATCCCCAGCATGCGTTCCGGGCTGCGGTGTCGGGCGGCTTCCGCCGCGGCATGGGTTGCGCGACGATTGGCATCGCTCGGCTCGTCGATCCAGCGCATCGCATAATCCAGCGCGAGCTGATCGTGGATCGGCAGGCTGTGATCGCGGGCATGATCGTGCAGGCATCGTGCTGCCCAGGCGACCGCCTCCAGACGCGGTAGCGCGTGCGCGATATAGTCGAGCGCATCGGCCGGGGCGTCGCTGCCACGCAGCGCGTCATAGCCAGCATGGAGATCGTCCGCGGCGGGCGGAAGGTCATCCTCGTCGACGTCCATCAGCACGAACACCTGGCGCGCCTGGGTCAGTTTCACGATCGGCCAGCGGGTCATGGATTAATGAGCGTCTGTGCGCCCTTAAGGATCAGATTGGCCCCGGCCTTCACCAGCGTATCCATGCCGCGGAAGATGGCGTTCACCTTGCCGTGGATTGACACGGTGTCGGCGGTCATGCTGATTCCCGTCGGCGTGATGAAGACGTGCGACTGGCCGACCTTCAGCAGGATGCTGTCGGTCGCGCTGATCTCCAGAGTCTTGCCTACGATCAGCTTGTCGTGATCGCCGATCGTGGTCTTGCGGTTGTGGACGACCCTGACCGTCTCGTCGTTGCCGACCTCGGCAGTGCGATCGTACCCGACGACTTCGCCCTGGTTGTGGCCGACGTGATGCGTTTCGTCGAACCGCACGCGCGTGTTCATGTCGCGCTCGGCGTGGACGAAGATTTCCTCCTGGCCGCCCTTGTCCTCGAACCGCATCTCGTTGGCGCCCGGCGCGCCGGTGTCGAGCGGCCGAGCATTGGGATACGCCCCTGCCTGGCCATAGCGGAGCGTCCGCCACAGTACGCGCGTCTTGTTCGCGGGCAGCGCATAGACCGGCATGTTCGATCTGTTGAACACGCGTCCGACCACGAGGGGGCGGTCGGGGTCGCCGTTGAGGAAATCGACAAGCACTTCGTGGCCGACGCGCGGCAAGATCAGATTGCCGAGCCCGCCGGTCTGCGACACGCGGATCCAGCAGGTCGACTTCTCGCCCGGCGTATCCTTGCGGTCCCAATGGAAGCGGACCTTCACCCGGCCATATTCGTCGGTGTAGATCGTCTCGCCGGAAGGCCCCGTAACCACCGCGGATTCGAGTCCTTGGACCACCGGACGCGGGGTCGACTGGATCGCCTGATAGGTCGTGTCCGCGGGGATCGCGTCGAAGCGGACGTTGAACGACAGTTCGTCGCCCTGCTTGCCAGATCGATAGGTCTCCGCGGCGATGCTGTGATAGGTCGACGTGACCATGTACGCGGCGTTCATCCTCGCCGCCGGATGCTTGGTGACGTTTACAAGTGTACCGCAGGCCAGCCCCGCCGCCTGCGACGTGCCGGTAAACACGCGACGCCCGGCGCGCAGTCCGTCCAGGACGGTCTGGCTGCGTTCCTGGCCGGTCTTTTGTTGATCCTCGCGGCCGGTCTTCTCGCGCGTGTAGCGGCCGGGATAGTGGAACACCTCGCGGTCGTCGCGCGGGTGTGAACCCTCGGCATCGTGGACTGCAGCGAGCGGCTGATCGGGCGATTCAAAGTCGAAGTCGCGGTAGGTGACGCGCGATTCTGCACCGGTCGAGACGCGCTCGGTCCAGGTCTGGAGGTGCGACGCGGGTTTCGCGAAGCGCTCTTTCGATTCGGAGGCGAACACCGACACCGCGTTCTGGTTGAATTCGAGCGCCGCAGGGTCGCCGGCGAGGTGGCATTTCGGCCCTTCGCACAGGATCATCACATGGCGCTCGGCGTCGTGACGGAAGAAGTAGTAGATCCCTTCCTCTTCCATCAGGCGCGAGATGAACGCAAAGTCGCTTTCCCTATACTGCACGCAATAGGCGCGCGGAATTCGGGTCCGCGAGAGGCGAGAATACTCGATGTCGGAGATGCCCGCGGCTTCGGTGACCTGCTTGATTATCTGGATCACGGTCAGATCCTGGAAGATCGCCATGTCGCGGTTCTGCGCCAGAAAATAAGTCCAGGGCTGCAGCGTCAGCCGATAATGATGTCCGCTCGTGCTCTCGCGGTCATAGGCGGCCGACGTTATCAGCCCGTGGAAACGACGCACGACCTGGTTGTCTTCCAGCACTGCCAGCGCGGTCGGCTTGCCGAGATGAGGCTGCAGGTCGATCTCGAGCGGCGAAATGATATCCGCCGTAATCGAGAACGGTCGACTGAGCGTCTCGACGCTGTCGATGCGCTCGAGCACGACCTGTTCGTCGCCCACGTCTATAGACATCTGGGTTAAACGGGATGGAGCGCCCGAAGCCATCGGTCTTCCTCGCCTTTCGAACGGCCCGTTGCAGGCGGAGCACGAATAGATACCTACATCGCCGAATGGATCAATCCCAAGATTTCCGAATGCGGACTGAGCGCCCCCGGGCTTCGGACGTACATCAGTATCGTCGGGACTCTGGGTCACAAGCAATCTGAGGCGGCCTGATTTTGGAGGGAACGTTCCTCAGCTTGGATAGCGGCAGTTTCGAACTACTTCGGATGACGTTACGCGAGGGAAACGCACCACAGGTTGTCGCACGAGATCGCTATCAATGCGGTCACGAAACTCCAGACACCGGCAGCTTTCCCCCGCGGGCCATCAACAAGCCTGGTCAGTCCGGAGTACCCTTGATCTGGCATACAAGCTTGGCATTGCCGCCGCCTCTGTCGTCCAGATAGAGTTGCGTAGTGGGGGCGCTGGCAACCTCTCTGCCGTAGTGGCGGATCTTGTACTTCCTGTAGGATTGGAGATCCATCTTCAGACGGGCGGCCTTGACGACATCGTCCACGGTGACACCGTCGTCGAAGACGGTAACGTACATCGCGTTCGCGTCGCCGATCATGCCGTTGAGTTCCAACGACCGGACAGGCAGGCCGAGAACGTTCAGGCCGGAGGGTGCCGGGATTTTACCCCCGACGCTCATCAAATCACCGTCGCGCGCCTCCCGAGTAAAGCCTAGCGCCTTGAGCAGCGTCACGTCGTGCGCTCGCTCGGCCCGGCCCGCCGCCGTCGTGTGATAGGTCTGCACGGCAGCGATGGGGTTCTGGTCGAAGTTGCACGACAGAGCTTTCACGTATTTCGCCGGCAGACTGCTGCTGGCCGTACCAGACGTTTGGAGCGTGTCATCGCTCGGTCGCGGACTCGCCGCATCAGGGCGTACCGCGTTGTTGGGAAGGTCTACGTCGGAGCGGTCATCAGTTGAGCCGCACGCTGTCAGCGCGATCAAGCACAGCAGGAAGGTCTTCATCGCCGGTGCGTCCTTCATCGCGAAAAGTTCACGTCGACACCAAATTTGGTGCTTTGCGACAACCGATTGACCAGCCTTCTTACTTCGATCGCGGTCGGCCACAAATGTCGTGGCAAAAGGTTGCTGTTTGGGTTCGTACTCATCTCCGTCCTGAGGTCCAGATTGCGGCGGCCTGAAGTGACACCGCCTTGCCGGTTGGCGGGGATGAAGGCGTCCGGCCGCTGGAGCAACAGGCCCTCGCGCCCGTCCGGCTTGAAATAGCCGACACCGGGGCTGCTGTATTCGTCGGGCAGTCCGATGCAGTGACCGAATTCATGACTAAACGTCCACGCCGGCTCGGTCGCCGCGATGTGCATCTCGATCCTGTGCGATTGGGTGAAGGCGCCGGACATGACGAACGGCGGCCGGTCGGTCCTACCTGGGACCATGGGAACATCGTTCTGCGTCGGGTACACGCACAGGACGTAATCGGCGCTCGCCATCGACCGGGTCCATCTGATCCGAAACTCTACATCCAGGCTGCGGGACACGCCGGTAGGCCGTCCTCGCTCGTCCAGCGCGAACAATGTCAGTCTCAACCTGCGCTGGTTCCACAGCGACCGGACCTGATCGACCAGCGTATCCTTGCCTCGCTGCATCTCGCCCGCAGTCGGGGTAAAGCCGTAGCCGGACAAGGCAAAGAAGTTCAGGGTGACCAGAACCTTTCTTCTGGACGAAGCCATGATGCTCAGACTGGCCTTATAACCAGGAGCTCGCTCGCTGATCCTGTTCGCGCCGGCCGTATCCGAGTAATTTTTATAATATACGCCAGCGCTGTTGCTGGTGTTTATCCGACCCAGCGCATCCGGCCAGTGTTGGTCACTCATGCCGCTTTCCCAAATCCATGCCGCGTTGGCCTCTCGCCGACGTAGTTCAACCTACGTGACGCCGCATCGAAGTCCAGCGCCACGCGAGGATCGCTTCGTTTCATGAGCATTGAACCATTGCGGCGATGACGATGAAAGAGGGCAGGCGCCCGATAAGAGTTGTCGTGGCAGCCGACAAATCTCGTCTCGGACTGTTAACCATCGCGCCTTGCGATGCGTCAGCATTGTTCGTACACCGACGCCTGAATTGACGCAGACACATCCGGACGCGACTTCTCGGGAGAGTTAGGCATGCGGTTTCACAGAGCCAGCGTAATGGCAGCCAGCATCATGGCGGCTGCGACTCCATTGGCGGCGCAGAACGCGGCGAAGCCCGCTCCCAGCGTTGAAGGCTACCTCTGCACGTTTGCCGGAAAGTGTGAGGCAAGCACCGAGGATACGGTCGCGGAAACGCGAGATGCACCGGCGACGCGGGGCTTCCGGTTGGCACGTCCGGCGGGTGAAGCTGTGACAGCAAGCAAACCGTCATCCGCCCGGGTCTCCACTTCGTCCTATGTGCGTCCGTCGACGGTCAAGGCGCCCCGCCCAGGCCGTCGTCCGGCTTGGCGCGCGCCGTCTGGGTCGGAGGTCGCGGGATCGCGTGCCGCCGGCGTCACCGCTACCGCGGCGGCGAACATCGAATCCCTTGGGCAGCGCCGCGCCGACCTGATGATCGGCTTCGACCTCAATTCCGCAAAGATCAGCCGTCAGGGTCTCGCGTCGGCGCGGGTCTTCGCCCAGTCGCTTGTCCGCCCGGAACTCATCGGAATGCGTTTCCGGATCGAAGGTCACACGGACTCGCGAGGCAGCCAGGCGCTCAACACGTCGCTTTCGGCGCAACGTGCTCAAGCCGTTGCGGACTTCCTGGCATCGCAGGGCGTCGATCGCTCGCGTCTGGTGACGCGCGGGTTCGGCGCCAGTGTGCCGCTCCCGGGCCACGCTCCGGCCGATCCCGCCAACCGTCGCGTGGAAGCCGAGCTGGTTCGGTAACGCGCAGGCTGCGATCTGTCCCCATCGAACAAGCACGTGTAACGTAGCATGCTGGCACGGAGCCCTGAATGACGGTCGAAGATCTTCTCGAACCCGTCTCCGATGACGCGCCCGCCGGGGCCGACCTTTCCTATGACGCCGAGCGTCAACGGATCGAGGAAGCCTTCGAAGTCGCTTCCGTGGCGGACGACGTCTCCGAGACGGTGGACTGGCGTGACACAGTAGGACTGATCGAAGCCCAGAGCCGGCGCACGAAGGACGTATGGCTCGCGGTCTATCTTGCACGTGCGGGCACGAAGACGGGATCGCTGGAGACCGTGGAGACCGGGTGTGCGATGCTCGCGGGACTCTTCGATCGCTACTGGGACAGCGTGCACCCTACGTTGGACGAGTACGGGATCCAGGGACGGAAGGGGCCGTGCGAGTCGCTGACGCGGATCGCGGAATTCCTAGGACCACTCCAGCGAACCGTCCTAGTGACGCACCCTCGCCTGGGGAGCTATTCCGGCGAGGACTTCGCACGGTTCGCACGGGATGGAGATTCGGCAGAGGGCTACGGTCTGTTCCGGGCAGCGCTCAACGACACCCCGCTCGACGTCCTGGAAGCGGTCCTCGGACGCCTCGACGGCATCGAGGCCTCGATCCGGCGGGCGGATTCCGTCCTGACCCGCGAGGCGGCGGCGGTCGACCAGACCGGCACGAACTTCACCCCGACGTTCGAGGCGCTGGCGGCCATTCGACGTGCGGTCGCTCCCCACGCCGGCGTTGACGAACCGATCGTCGCCGATGCGGCCGAGATCGCGACCGACGACGTGGGTGCACCGTCGACGAAAGGCGGCGGTGCGGGTCGTGTCGAGAGCCGAGAGGACGTGATGCGGGCATTGGATGCGATAAGCGACTACTACCAGCGTCGCGAACCCTCCAGCCCGATACCGGTCGCACTGCGGCGGGTCCGTGGCTGGATCGGAATGGATTTCATGGCCATTATCAAGGACATCGCGCCGAACAGCGTCGCGGATGCCGGTACAGTGCTACTTGCACGCGTGGATGAAGGCGGCGCGTCGAGTTGGTAAAGACGTATAAACTATAAAAACGACACTCCTTTTCGTTCGACATGGAGCGAAATAGAGGGTTCAAAGCTTTAAAGCTGCAAGTCTGAAGCAAGAAGGACGGGGAATGGCGATCAAGAGCGGGCAGCGTTTCATTCGTGAGAACAGGGCGCCTCGCGTCCATATCGAGTATGAGGTCGAGACCTACGGAGCGCGGCAGAAAGTCGAGCTACCGTTCGTGATGGGCGTGATGTCCGATCTGTCGGGCAAGAGCCATGTCGAGCGCAAGGCGACCGACCAGCGCGACTTCGTCGATTTCGACATGGACAATTTCGACCAGCGGATGGAGGCGATCGCGCCGCGCGCTGCGTTCGCGGTCGACAACTCGCTGAGCGGCGACGGCAAGCTCGCGGTCGACCTAACGTTCCGCAGCATGGAGGATTTCTCGCCGGGCCAGGTCGCGCGCAACGTCGAGCCGCTCGCCAAGCTGCTCGAGGCGCGGACTCAGCTCGAGGATCTGCTGTCGTACATGGACGGTAAGAACGGCGCGCAGGAACTGCTCGACAAGGTGCTGAAGGATCCCGACCTTCTCGCCGCACTGTCCGCAGCCAAGCAGGCGAAGGCGCGCGAGGCGGCCGACGTCACGCCGGATGCGCCGACCGACGGCGCCGGATAAGCGCAAACCCCGCATACGCATAAACTCAAAGCGGATTGGAACGAGGATATGGCGCAAGAAGCGCTTCAGCAGACCCCATCTCAGCCGCACGGCGAAGAGGTCGCGCTAGACGAATTTTCGGCGCTTCTGCAAAAGGAGTTCAAGCCAGCCGATGCCGCGCGGCAGACGCGGATCGAGCAGGCCGTCCAGACGCTGGCGCAGCAGGCGCTGTCGAATGCGGCGATCATCGGCGGCGACGTGTTCGCCACGGTCGATGCGATGCGTGCGGCGATCGACGCCAAGCTCAGCGAACAGATCAATGCGATCATCCACGACCCCGAATTCCAGAAGCTGGAATCGGCGTGGCGCGGTCTTCACTATCTCGTCATGAACACGTCGACGGGCAAGGACATGAAGATCCGTGTGATGAACATGTCGAAGGAGGAATGTCGCAAGATGTTCCGCCAGTTCCGCGACGCCGCGTGGGACCAGAGCCCGCTGTTCAAGAAGATCTACGAGTCCGAATTCGGCCAGCTCGGAGGTCAGCCCTACGGCGCGTTCGTGTGCGACTACACGTTCGACCATAGTGCGCCGGATCTCGAGGTGATGAAGGGGCTCGCACGGATCGGATCGGCGGCACATTCGCCGTTCATCGCCGCGG
Source organism: Sphingomonas sp. OK281 (assembly GCF_900115295.1). Taxonomy (GTDB): domain Bacteria; phylum Pseudomonadota; class Alphaproteobacteria; order Sphingomonadales; family Sphingomonadaceae; genus Sphingomonas. The sequence continues at coordinate 45,927 of NZ_FOVZ01000010.1, forward strand.
CGGCACCGTCGCTGCTCGGCATGGAGAGCTGGACCGAACTGTCGAACCCACGAGATCTCGGCAAGCTGTTCGACGCGACCGACTATGCCGCCTGGCGGTCCTTCCGAGCTTCGGAGGACAGTCGCTACATGGCGCTGGCGATGCCACGCTTCCTCGGCCGGCCGCTATATGGCGCAAAGACCGAGCCGGTGGACGAGTTCGATTTCGAGGAAAGCTCGACCGGGTCGCACGACAAGCATCTCTGGCTGAACGCCGCCTATGCGATGGGAACGCGGATCACCGAGGCATTCACCACCTATGGCTGGTGCACGCGGATCCGCGGCGTCGAATCGGGGGGGACGGTGCAGGATCTGCCGACCGCGACCTTCCCGACCGACGATGGCGGCATCGACCTGAAATGCCCGACCGAGATCGCGATCTCGGACCGCCGCGAGGCCGAGCTGTCGAGCGCGGGGCTGATGGCGCTGATCCACCGCAAGAACACCGACCAGGCGACGTTCATCGGCGCGCAGACGCTGCACCGGCCGAAGAACTACGAACTGGCCGATGCGACCGCCAACGCCAATCTGTCGGCGCGGTTGCCGTATATCTTCGCCAGCTGCCGCTTTGCGCATTACCTGAAATGCATGGTGCGCGACTGGGTTGGCGGCACGCGCGAAGCGGATCAGCTCAAGCGCGACCTGAACAACTGGGTCCTGCAATATGTCGACGGCTCACCATCGACGTCGAGCGAAGAGACGAAGGCGCGGCTGCCGCTCAAGAACGCCGCGATCGACGTGATCCCGGACGAAAGCAATCCGGGCTATTATCTTGGGAAGTTCATGTTCGTGCCGCACTATCAGCTGGAAGGCATGGACATCGCACTCAGCATGGTTTCCAGGCTTCCCAAGACTTCCGGCTGAGCCAAATCTGGCCATCGTCGCAAGGTGTGGCGATGGCGGTTTTCATGATGTGGGAGAAGTATCATGGCAGTAGATCTGTTCTTGAAGATTGACGGCGTAAACGGCGAATCGCGCAAGAAGAACCACCAGGACGAGATCGACATCATCTCGTTCGACTTCGGTGCGGTCCAGCAGGGCTCTTTCCACACCGGCGGCGCCGGCGGCGGCTCGGGCAAGGCAGAGATCTCTGACATCCGCATTCAGAAGCAGGTCGACAAGTCGTCGCCGATGCTTTTCAAGGCGTGCGCGTCGGGCAAGCACATCAAGGAAGCCGTCATCTATTCGCAGAAGGCAGGCGATGGCTCCAATCCGCTGACCTATTACAAGATCAAGCTCGAAGACATCATCGTCTCCGACATCCATAATTCGGGCTCGTCGGGCGGCGATTCGATCATGGAATCGGTGACGTTCAACTGTGCGAAGGTCACGTTCGACTATCAGGCGCAGAACGCGCAGGGCGGCAAGGACGGCGGCGTTGTCACGGCCTATTACGACATCCGGCAGAACGAAGCCGGTTGAGCTTGAAGATCGAGGAGACGTCCGTGGAGCGGATGATGCGCGATGCGGACCACCTCCTGAAATCGGGCGACCTCGACGGTGCGCGACGCGCGCTCGTCGAGGTCGTTCGGTCGTCCCCCGGCGATGCGTCGGCGCGGATGTTCCTGTTCCAGCTGCTGGCGCTGGCCGGCGAGTGGGACAAGGCAAGAATTCAACTCGACGCGCTGGCCAAGATATCGCCCGAGGCACAGATGCTGTCGGTCGTGTATGGGCAGGCGATCGCCGCGGAGCGCGAGCGCGCCGACGTGTTCGCCGGTCGAATGCTCGCGACCCAGCATGTAGCGTCCGGCTGGGTGCAGGGCGTGATCGAGGCACTCCAGCATTTCGGCCAAGGGCGCATCGCGGATGGTGAAGCGGCGCGAGACGCTGCGTTCGATGTCGCGCCGGACACCGCCGGGACGCTCGACGGAGTAGCGTTCGATTGGATCTCCGATACCGACGGCCGTTTCGGGCCCTGTTTCGAGGCGATCATCGGCGGACGATACGGGTTGCAGGCGTTCGATCGGATCGAGCGGATCGTGAGCGAAGGCCCCCAGGATCTTCGCGACCTGATCTGGTATCCGGTACAGATCACGTTCCGGACCGGCCAGTCGGTTGCCGCGCTGTTGCCGGCGCGCTATCCGGGCACCGAGTTGATCGGTGATCCTGACGAATGGCTTGGACGGTCGACCACTTGGCAGGACGACGCGTCGGGATCGGTCGGCGTCGGGCAGCATCTCTGGTCGCTGTCGAACGGCGACGAGCGCGGCCTGTTGTCGCTGCGCGCGCTCGTCTTCGCCTGATCCGTCATGGCCGTAACACAGCGCCTGACGCCGACCCTGTTCGACAAGCTGGTTGCCGATCTAGAGATATCGGGGATGCGCGACATGAGCGACGACGCCCCCGATATCGCCCGTGAGAAATTCCGGCATTATTCGGTGCCCAAGCTCGAACGCTTCAACGAAACCGCTTTACGCGCGACGATCCGCCGCGATCTCGCCTGGCTGCTGAACACGACGAACCTCGAATCGCTGGTCGACCTCGAAGCGTATCCGCATGTCCGCGCCTCGGTGCTGAACTACGGGCTGACCGATCTCGCGGGGCGGACGCTCAACCGTCGCGCGGTGCTGGCCCGCGCGCGGGAGACGCGGAAGGCGATCCGCGTGTTCGAGCCGCGGATCCGCCACGACAGCCTGACGGTCGAGCCGGTCGAGGATCCGGATCAGCCGCACGCGCTGACGTTCGTGATCCAGGGCGACATCACGTCCGCGGCACAGTTGATGCCGGTCAAGTTCCGTACCGAGGTCGAGGCGGAGACGACGGCGGTGAACGTCCGTGAATAATCTCCAGGTGCGGCGCGGATGAGCGGCGGGATCGATCCGCGGCTGCTGCGATTTTACAATGACGAACTCGCGTATCTGCGCGAGGAGGCGGTGGCGTTTGGACAGGAGCACGAGGCGGTCGCAGGGCGCCTCGGGCTCAAGACGCCGACCGATCCCGATCCCTATGTGGAGCGATTGCTCGAGGGCGTTGCGTTCCTCGGCGCGCGCGTCCAGCTGAAGCTGGCGGATCAGTACCCCGAATTCACCCATCATCTGCTTCACGCGATCCAGCCGCATTATCTCGCGCCGATGCCGTCGATCTGCATCGCCGGGTTCGAGCCGCGCGACGGCGATCCGATCCTGCTCGACGGCTACAAGGTGCCACGCGGAACAGAGATGACCGCGACCGCCGCGGACCACGCCAACGCGCCGGTGCAGTTCCGCACCGGCCACGACGTGACGATGTGGCCGTTGAAGATCACGCAGGTCGAATATCTCTCGAGCCGCGCAGCGGTGGCGCCGTTCGTTTCGGCGACGGGCGTGCGCGCCGAAGCCGGGTTGCGGTTGCGGTTCGAGGCGACCGGTGGCTTCGACCTGCCGACCGTGCTGCCCGCGTCGTTGCCGATCTATCTTGCCGGATCGGAAGCGGTGCCCGCTGAACTGTACCGCCAGATCATCGGCGAGACCTTGGCGGTGATCGGCCGGTCGGCAGACGCGGCGGCGGGGCCTGAGGGCTGGGTGCGACTGCCCAAGCCCGAGCAGGTCGGGTTCGGCGACAGCGAATCCTTGCTGCCGTCCGAGCAGCGATCTTTCCGCGGCTACCGGTTGCTCGCTGAGTATTTCGCCTGTCCCGAACGCTTCCTGTTCGTCGACCTGAAGGATCTCGCGCGCGCGTTCAAACAGTCGCCGCGCGCGTGCGACATCGTGATCCTGTTCGGGCGTTCGTCACCGGTGCTGAACAACGCGCTCGAACCCGCCAACTTCAAACTGTTCGCGACACCTGCGATCAACCTGTTCGAGAAGCAGCTCGGCCGCGTCCAGGTGTCGCGCTTCGATCATGAGCATCACGTCGTCCCGGATCGGACGCGGCCGCTCGATTTCGAGGTGTTCCGGATCCTCGACGTCAAAGCCTATGCGCGCGACAAGGTGGATTCGCGGACCGTCGCGCCGCTCTATGCGTTCGGCGCGCTGCTCTACGACTGGCAGGAGGCGTTGTTCTACACGACGCAGCTGCGCCCGCGCCGGCTGTCGACGCGCGAACAGCGGTTGCGGCGACGGCATGAATATACCGGCACCGAAACCTGGGTCAGCCTGACCGCGCCGGGCGATGCGACGCGGCTCGACGAGGTCCATGAACTCGGCGTTCGCGCGCTGGTCACCAACCGCGAGCTTCCCGAGTTGCTGACATTCCGCGGCGATTCGAACTTCGTCGTGTCGGGGGTGCCGGCGCGTGCGGTCACGGTGTTGCGGGCGCCGACCCGGCCGCGACCACCGCTTGGGCTCGGCGATGCGGCTTGGCGCGTGATCGGGCATCTGACCCCCAATTACATGACGCTGGCGCCCGAGGATGGCGACGATCCGCACGTGTTGCGCGATCACCTCGCGCTGTACGGCTGGCAGGACGATGCCGGGTTGCGTCGCCAGATCGACGGCGTGCTCGGGATCCATTCGACCAAGGTCGCGCGACGGGTGCCGGGGCTCGACCGGATGGCGATCGCGCGCGGTCACCGGATCACCGTAAGGCTCGACGATTCGGCGTTCGACAAGGGCCGGATGTTCCTATTCGGCGCGGTGCTCGAACGCTTCCTGGCCGAATTTGCGAGCATCAATGCGTTTACCGAGACTCAATTCACCAGTGCCACCGAGGGGGAGTTCGCCAAATGGCCGCCGAGGATAGGCCGCCAACACACCATCTGAGTTTCCTTCGGGACGCGGCAGCCGATGCACGCCGGTTCGGGTTGTTCCCGATCGCGCGCGGGGCGGAGGCGCGCGCGCCGCATCTGCCGCGGATCGGCCATGCGCGGCGCCCGTCGCAGAGCATCGCCGATCTGGCACAGGTGCCGACGCTGGCGTTTCCCGATGCGACTCTGGATTCGGTCGATGTCACCGGCGACCGTGCGCGCGTGTCCGGCTTCTGGCTCGGGCTGACCGGGCCGATGGGGCCGCTCCCTGCGCATCTGACGGAGTTCGCGGTGTTCGAAAGCCGCTATGCCAAGACGCGGCCGTTCGGGCGGTGGCTCGATCTGCTCGCCAACCGGATGTTGCAGCTCTTCTACCGGGTCTGGGCGGATTCGCAGCCGACGGCGCAGGCGGATCGTCCGCTCGACGATCGGTTCGCGCGCTATCTCGCGCAGTTGACCGGGGCGGGCGAGGGCGTGGCGAAGAATGCCGCGTTCCCGGCACGCGCGCGGCTGCATTACGCCGGGCTGTTCGCGTCGCGGCGCAGTGCGGTCGGGATTGAGGATGCGCTCAGCCATCTGTTGCGCCAGCGCGTCACCGTGCTCGAATATCAGCCGCGTTGGCGCGACGTCGAGCGCGACGACCAGAGCCGGCTCGGGCGCGGCTTCAGTGGGCTCGGCACCGACATGATGATCGGTCAGCGGGTGCGGGTCGCGTCGGATGCGTTCCGCGTCGTGGTGCGTGCCAATTCGCTGCGCGAGTTCGAGGCGTTGCTGCCGGGTGGCGAGCGATTTCGGATCGCCTCGGAGGCGCTCGATGCGTTCGCGCCGAGCCATCTCGAATGGGATATTATGATCGAGATGGAGGAGCGCCACGCGCGGCCCGCTCGTCTTGACGGACGCGCGCGGCTCGGCTGGACCGGCTGGCTGGCGCCGGGGCAGGGCGACCGGGTGCGCGGCGACGCTCGGCTTACGCGCCGCGCGGGATCACGCAGACAAACTGCGCAATCGACTACGGGGGAAATGTAATGACCGAGATCAGCCGCACCGCGTTGTTCGGCCGCCTCGACACCGCGACGCGGAAGGCGATCGAGACCGCGACCAGCTTCTGCAAGATGCGCGGCAATCCGTATGTCGAGCTGGTCCACTGGGTGCATGTGCTGTTGCAGGATCCGCGTAACGACGTCGCCGCGATCCGCGCCGCGTTCGCGATCGACGATGCGCGCCTTGCCGCCGACGTCACCGCGGCGCTGGACTCGCTACCGCGCGGCGCGAGCGCGATCTCCGACTTCGCGCCGCAGATCGAGGAAGCGATCGAGCGTGGCTGGGTCTATGCGTCGTTGCAGTTCGGCGCCGGGCGCGTGCGCAGCGGGCATCTGCTGTATGCGATGGTGCGCACGCCGACGCTGCGCAACGCGCTGTTCGCGATCAGCGGCGAATGGCGCAAGGTGCAAGCCGACCGACTGGGTGAGGATTTCGCGACGATCGTCGGCGCCTCGGCGGAGACTGACGAGGCGCCGGTGTCTGGCGAGGACGGCGCAGGCTCTCCTCCTACGAGCGGCAAGGTCGGCGAAGCGCTCGCCGCTTATTCGATCGACCTGACCGCACGCGCACGGAACGGCGAGATCGATGCGATCGTCGGACGTGACGCCGAAATCCGTCAGGTCGTCGACGTGCTGTTGCGGCGGCGGCAGAACAATCCGATCCTGGTCGGCGAGGCAGGGGTCGGCAAGACCGCAGTGGTCGAGGGCTTTGCGCGGCGGATCGTCGACGGCGACGTGCCGCCGGCGTTGCAGGGCGTGACGCTGCGCTCGCTCGACATCGCATTGATGCAGGCGGGTGCCGGCGTGAAGGGCGAGTTCGAGAAGCGCCTGCGCGCGGTGATCGACGAGGTCGAGACGTCCGAGACGCCGGTCATCCTGTTCATCGACGAAGCGCACAGCCTGATCGGCGCGGGCGGGCAGGCGGGCACCGGCGATGCCGCGAACCTTCTAAAGCCAGCGCTCGCGCGGGGGCGGCTGCGGACGATCGCGGCGACGACCTATGCCGAATATCGCCAGTATTTCGAGAAGGACCCGGCGCTCACCCGGCGCTTCCAGACGGTCGATGTCGGCGAACCCGAGATCGATACCGCGATCGCGATGCTGCGTTCGGTCGCGCCGATGATGGAGGCGCATCACGAGGTCGTGGTGCTCGACGAGGCGGTCGCGGCGGCGGTGACGCTGTCGCAGCGCTATGTTCCCGCGCGGCAGTTGCCCGACAAGGCGGTAAGCCTGCTCGACACCGCCTGCGCGCGCGTGGCGGTGTCACAGCACGCGACGCCGGCGCCGGTCGAGGATCGCCGGCGGCGGCTCGAACTGCTCGAGGTCGAGCGCGGTGTGGTGGAGCGCGAGGCGACCGGCCGCTACCGCGAGGACGATCGGCTGGGCGAACTCGACGAGGCGATCGTCGCGGCGTGCGTCGAGGTCGAGACGGTCGAGGCGAAATGGGCGGCGGAGAAGGATGCGCTCGACGCCGTGCGCGCGGCCCGCGACGCGCTGACCGATGAGTCGCCCTCGGATCCGCTCGATGCGGCGCTGGCGGCTATGCGCGCGGTGCAGGGCGATGCGCCGATGGTGTTCGGCGTGGTCGATGGCGACGCGATCGCCGCGGTGGTCGGCGACTGGACCGGCATTCCGATCGGGCGGATGGTCAAGGACGAGATCGCCAGCGTGCTGACCGTCGCCGACAAGCTGAAGGCGCGCGTGGTCGGTCAGGATCACGCGATGGAGGCGATCGCCAAGCGCATCCAGACCAGCCGCGCCAAGCTCGACAACCCGTCCAAGCCGGTCGGCGTCTTCATGCTCTGCGGCCCGTCGGGGGTCGGCAAGACCGAGACCGCGCACGCATTGTCCGAACTGCTGTTCTCCGGTGACGAATCGATGATCGTCATCAACATGAGCGAGTTCCAGGAGGCGCATACCGTCTCGACGCTGAAGGGCGCGCCGGCGGGGTATGTCGGTTACGGCCAGGGTGGCGTGCTGACCGAGGCGGTGCGGCGGCGACCCTATTCGGTCGTACTGCTCGACGAGGTCGAGAAGGCGCACCCCGACGTCCACGAGATGTTCTTCCAGGTGTTCGACAAAGGCTTCATGAACGACAGCGAGGGGCGGCATATCGATTTCCGCAACACGGTGATCCTGCTGACCTCGAACGTCGGAACCGACCTGATCATGAGCCTGACCGAGGACGAGGAGATGGCGCCCGAGGCCGAGGGCCTCGCGACCGCGCTGCGGCCCGAATTGCTCAAGGTGTTTCCGCCTGCGCTGCTCGGCCGGTTGCTGGTGCTGCCCTATTATCCGCTAAGCCCGGCGATGCTGACGGGGATCGTCGGCCTGCAGCTCGACCGGATCGTCCGGCGGGTGCGCGACAATCACGATATCGCGCTCGACTATGATCAGGCGGTGGTGGATCACATAGTCGCGCGCTGTACCGAAGTGGCGTCGGGCGGGCGGATGATCGATGCGATCCTGACCAACACAATGCTGCCGGCGATGTCGGTGGCGCTGCTCGAGCGGCAGATGCGCGGCGAGCGGGTGGCGGCGATCACGATGCGGGTCGCGGACGGCGACTTCCTCTACGATTTTCGCGCCCGCGAGCCTGTGAAACGCGCGATCACGGGCGCCAGAGCCAGCGGCGCGGCGGTGGAGGCGGCATGACGCGGGTGCGGCTCCTGTCGGGGATTGTCGCTGCGGCGATCTTCGCCACGGGGTGCAGCGCGCACCCACGCGCGGCGGCGGGAATGCCCGCCGACGTTCGCGCATTCGTTGCCAAGCGGACGCAGTGCGACCATTTCAGGGGCGAGGAGCCCTATGATGCGGCGCGCGCGGCCGAGCTCGATCGGCGGATGCGCGCGACGTGCGCGGGCACCGATGCGGCGCTCGCCCGGCTAAAGCGGATTCATCACCGCGACCGGTCGGCGCTGCGAGCGCTCGCCGGCTTCGATGCGCGGATCGAATAGACCATGGCCAGGGAACCCGCCGCGACGCCCGCCCAGACCGCCGAACTCCAGCGGCTGCTCAACCTGCGCGCGAGCACGCTGGCGATGACGCCGCTCAGGACCGATGGCGTGTTCGACGGTGCGACCAGCCGCGCGATGCGGACCTATGCGTCGCGGGTGATGGGGCGCAGCGCGAGCCGCGGCGATCTGGCGACCGCGCTCGCGCAGCAATCGCCCTCGGACCTGCTGCGCGAACAGGCGCGCGCGCGGGAAGCGGCGGCCAAGCTGAGCGGGGCGGACTGGTTTCGCCGCAACCAGGCGCGGTTTCCCAACAGCGACCGGGTCGCCGATCTCGCGCCGGCCTTCGCCGCGCAGGTAACTCGGTTCCTGACTGCGCTGGCGAACGCTGGGACGATCGTGCGGATATCCTCGACGCGGCGCAACCGCATCCGTGCGTGGCTGATGCACTATGCGTGGCAGGTTGCGCACGGCGCGGTCGCGCCCGCCGATGTTCCCGACGAGCCCGAGGCGGGCATTATCTGGGATCACGGCGACGACACCCGCTCGATCGCCGCGGCGGCCGAGATGGTCGCGCTGTTCGCGATCCGCTTCAAGCCGTCGCTGACCTCGAACCATATCGCCGGGCTGGCGATCGACATGACGATAACGTGGTCGGGTCCGATCGAGATCGTCGACGCGGCCGGCGCGACACAGCCGATCGACCAGCCACGCAACGGCAACGATAACGCGACGCTGCACACGGTCGGCACAAGCTACGGCGTGAGGAAACTGCTGTCGGATCCGCCGCATTGGTCGGTCGACGGGCGGTGATCCGCAATATGCGACCGTGACCGGGTGATCCGGTTGGATGTCTCGACGGTCTTGCGGCGTCGCTATGCGATGCGAAAACTACGAAGCATGGCGTGAAAGACAGGTTCGACAGCGCTGAAATCGGCCTTGCCCGCTGTTCCAGTCGCGATCATGACCGTCCCGTTGTCAATCTGATTGTACCCAATCCACTGGGTCAGTGGAATGCCATCTGCGGTCCAGTCGACCCGCAGTTCGGGCAAGCCTGACGCTTCCGCCGCTTGCCGCCGCGCAACGCTCACCGGGCTGGGCAAGGTCGTTCGCATCTGCGCGATCTGCCGCTCGACGAAGGCGTCGAGCGCGTCTTCGGCGAGGGCGCGTAGATCTTCCGGCATGGGTTCGCGCGTTACGACGAAGTTCGGCGAAACGCCGCTCGCTCCAGGCCTCGTGGCCGAGAGTACCAGCATCGATTTATCGAGCCAGCCGTCGGGGCAGGCCATCGTCATACCCTGCACCTGCGTCATCGTGCCGCCTCCAACGGTGGCCACTTACCGTCTTTCTCGAGCGCTAGTATCTGCTCGCTATTTGGCGGCGGGAAAGGATAACCGCGCGCCTTGAGCTTTTCGATCACACGCAACCGAGCCTTGTCTTCATTCGATCCGGGTAGAATACGGCTCGTAACCGCCATCTGTGCCATCGTGGTTCCGAACTGGTCATGCGCCCATATGTTGGCGCCATGGTCGACAAGGATTTCAACCACGGGCCATTGGTCGCTGCCGGAGGCCATGATCATCGGCGTGGCTTGGTTCGCGGGATAGCGTTCGTCCAGACCAATTCCCTGCTTGGCCAGTCGCAACACCTCCTCCGTCTCGGAATGCATAACGGCTCCGAGCATCGGCATTATCGCGGCTTTGTTCACGGAGGCGTCCTCTTTGGAGCAGGCGGCCAGAAGGGCGAACCCGATCAGCGTAGTACAGGAGAGCAATCGAATCATGAGCACCCATTCGTAGACAACGCACGCTCGGTTTCAGCTCGCTTTTGGGCGATAGCGGCGTCGACCGCCGTCATCATGTGCAGCAGAAGATTACGTATCGCCAATCCTCCACCGACCGCAAGCGGACCAAGCGGTATGAGTGCCAAGACTGCTAGTTGATGAGCACGATCGGCGGGCTCCAATGGCCAATCCTTAGTCGCGGCAGAGTCGGGGGAAAATGGCAGCGATTGAATACCGCGCACCGGCTCGCCTTTGACATAAACCGCATCGATGTTCGTGGCGACCGGGTGCGGCACCGTCTTCGCGTTAAGACCGGCAGCATTGAACGTGGTGGCGGGTAGCCCGGACGCGGTTGCGCCAGCGGACGCCATACCGCCGCCCAGAGAATGGCCAGTCAGCCGCGCACCCGCCCCAGAGGGCGACGTTGCAACCTGCCGTGCGATAAATTGGGCATGATTGTAGTAGAATGTCTCGTCGCCGAGGCCCTGTTCGGCATTCACCGTCCAATCCGCTCCACTGGTCATAGTTGTGCCTTTGTAGGCCACGAGCGGTGAGCCGGTCTTCTGGTCTATGAACACAGCCGCACGAAATTCCGATTGCTCGCCTGTTTTCGGATCAATTGGATGTTCTAGCATTTTCGCGGTCAAGCGGAGGCGACCTAAATCTGCCTCCGTTGCGTTTCGATATCCCTCCGGCGGCGTCCTTGTCTCGGGTGGCTCGTACGCGGCGCTCGCGGCCTGCGCATCGATCCGAAAACGTTCGAGCTTGACCTGTTCTGCGCGAAGCGAAACGCAGATCGGCAACAGTCTCGATCCGCCGATGTAAACGTTGGACGAGCCGCTGCGGATCACCGCGCCACAGTCCATCGTTTCCGATACGCGCGCCGCAGGTTTTCCGTTGATGAAGACCGTGGCGGACCCGGTCGCCACCCTATGCGCAGTTCCCCCGTCCTGCGAGCAAAAGCCGGTGGCCTGTTCGACCATCGCCGCGGGCAAGGCGTTGATGAAGACGTTGGCCGAGCCAGTCTGAAGCTGCCCAGTCACCGGGCCGTCCAACGTCTTGCCGATTGCCGCTCCTGCCATCCGGCCGGCGCCGATGGTCACGAGCGCAGCACCAACGGCGATCGCCGTCAGACCACCGGTTGCAATGATGCCGACGGCAAGCAATGCGCCGATGACGACCCCGGTATCGATGCCGGCCAGCGTCGCGTCATGGCCAAAGACGTCGGTGACGCGCGCCGCAGGATGAAGGCTCATCTACAATCCCCGTGGATCGAATTCGAAGTCCGGCAGTCCGTTGCCGAAGACCTTTGGGTTCACCCCTCACGCAGTCTGGTCGCGCGGGTTTCGGCGGGTCGATCATGTTACGCGGTATACGCCACGGCAAGGGCGTAATTGGCAAGGCGCAAATGCTCGTGGACGCACCTGATCAGCGGATCACGTTGCGCTTTCGTGGATCGTCAGCATCTGGCTGGTGCGCGGCGCTAGGGGGCCACGCGTTTGGCCGACACGGGCCGCTGTCTGACGTAGAACCCCGAAAAACTGACGTTCGCGCCGCCGCAATTGTCGTTGTCGCGCACCAGCAGATACGGGCCACGCCGGATCATGCGGATCTTGCAGTTGAATTCGTCTCCGCTGGTGTAGGGCATGGTGCGATCGTCTCCCTCGGTGAAGGATAGAACGCCCCCGACCGGGCGGGTTACGCCGTTGAGCGTCCCGACGTGCACGCTCCCGTGCTCCGCGCGCCAGGCGCTCATCCCCCAGGTCGCGTCCCCCGTCACCGAGAGCATGCCGCCGCCGGTCGCCTTGATCACGATATCCTGTTCGGGCGCGTACCAATGGCCCGTCCAGTCGGAGGGGGTCTGCGCGGCGGGCGGTGCCATCGTCAGCGCGGCCGTCGGCAACCATTCGATCGTGCTGGTTCCGCGCGGTCCCTGAAGGCCTGCACAGGTGTAGCCATTCCGTGCAGGTCCCGCGAGGACGACATCGCCGGCCACGACATAGGCGCGCAACTGACACGCCGCAGAGGCGCCCGGGCAGCCCGGACCGGAGTCCTGTACGAAGTGCACCCGAGGCGCAGTACGGTTGACGACGGCGGCGCGCGTGTTCGCATTGACGAGGTCGGTCCAGACGCACGCGGCGGACGCGGTGGACGACCACGTAACGCATGCCAGCATCGCCGCCATCAGGCGACCGGCGTACCGCACGATCGAGGTTTGCGACCACGGTCCGGTCGAACGTGCTGGATCGCGCGAATTGCTCCTGATCATAGCTTTGCCGTTACCTTTGCCGTCACGTGTCCGGACCGCAGCTCACCGATGTCGGATCGCCGCATGCACGACTATCCAAGGTCTATGTCCCGCTCTCGCATGCATCGGCGAGATGCCCCATGGTACCGTTGACCCGCCGGAAACCATCGCCCTCGGGTAACACGAAATTGTGAACGCCAGCCCCGTCATCGATCGGGATCATTGCCGATCCGCGCTCTACGGTTGCTGCAAAATTGCCCACCTTGTTCCAGCGCACCGTGACAGCGGCATTGGATTTGGTGGTGAAGACCGTCTGGCAACGCGCGACCGCCTTGACGTCGGTGATCGGCTGACCGTCCAGCGTCGCTGCGGCTGCGATCAGCTCGCGGCGCAGTGATGCGACTCCGGTCGCGTTGGTCTGGTCTTCCGTATAGTGCGAACCCGTCGCGGTGGCCGGGGCGGCGATCGATGCGATGCTTCCGGAATTCGTAGGTTGATCGACGACCTCACGTGCCCCTTCGGTGCTGGGCGAGGTGGCATTGCCGGCATTGGTTGACGCTTCGCTGGCGTTGCTGCCGCACGCAGCAAGCATCAGCACCGACACGGCGAGCGGGAGGCGGGACCGGATCATTTATATTCTCCATACAGAAACATGCGGCTTTCCGCTTCGCGACGTACGACTAGGCTTCGTATGATTTCGCCTTTCGATCGGACGTGGCGTTTGATTTCCAGCATCGCCGCCTGGTTCTTGTTCTCGTTGACGAGGCTCGTCGTTTTGCGCCAGCCGCCGCCGGGATTATACGCGTAGGACACCATCGCATCGAACTCGTATTGATGCAGCGGGACCTTGATCGCGCGTTTCACCATCCCCTCGTAATGGCCGATGATGTGACCCAGAAGATCGGTTTCCTGGGTCGCGCTTAGATTGAGGAGCGTCTTGTTCTCGCGAACGAACCGCCCTGCCGCGTCGCCGGACAGTCGAGCGCCTTTCGCGGCGGCGGCGGCTTCGCGCGGCACGAATATGGCCAGCAAGTCCCTTTCGACCTGATCGGGCGTGCGATCCTTCATGTCATATCCAGGGCCGATAGTGACCCCGCTACCGGCTGATGGATGAGGTTGCTGACCCCGCGTTGTGCTTCGTGCGCGATGATGAAGCGACTGCCCGCGCGCGATGTGGTCATGGTCGCGACCGGTTTCGTCACCCCCGGCGGCATCGTGCCGGTGCGGGCGCGTTCGCGGGCGGGTTCGACGGCGGCTTTGAGGGGGCCGGGATCGCCCTTGCCGACCGCCACCGGGCTGGCCGCGGTCTGCGCCTTCTGGAATGCGGCGGAGCGGGTTCCGGGGATTGCGACGCTGCGGGTCGGCGTACCTGAAGGAATGGCGCGCGCAGTGCCGGCATAGCCGTTGCCCGCCCCGGTGCCGGTCATGGCGCCGGTCAATGCGCCCATCGTCATGGGGCCGGCGATGCCATCGGGGGGATACAGCCCGTTGCGCCGCTGGCCCAATCGCACGGCCCGCTCGGTCTGCGGGCCAAACACGCCGTCGGGGCTCAGTTGAGGATCATATCTACGTAACAGCGCCTGCAGATTTCGGACGTCTTCGCCCCGGCTTCCAGAGCGTAACATCACCATCGTTCCCGTCTCCCGGTCGTGGATATTGTCCCAATTCGACAGGCTAGAACATCAGTGCAACGGTGGGGCCAGCCTGCAACGATCCCGATCGCACGAGGACTATGATAGATCGAAATCGAGTAATCTCCAGCAGGTTTTGGAGGTTCTCAGGGGTTAACCATAGTCTTCGAAATATCACCGCAATATCGGATCTATGCATGACGTGAAAATGGCGTCATGGTCGGCATGGCCTTTTCCAGGCGGTGTACGTATCCCCAAACGGGAGCGGCAGTTCGTCTGTTCGCAAAACGTACGTCGTTATCGGCAACGTACGGGGGATTGATGACATCGAAAGTATGGCGTTCATGCGTGCTTATGATGGCTGGTACCGCTGGGGGGGCAATTCTTGCGCAACCCATTGCGGCGCAAGTGGTTTTGCCGTCCCGTCAGGAAGTGACGCCGCCGACGCCTGACACGCGTCAGGAGTCTGCGGTCAGTGTCGATTCGAGCCGTGCGCTGGAACAGCCGGCTTGCCCGTTCGAGACATCGTCGCTGAAGGTCACGCTGACCACGCTGCGCTTCGTCCGGCCGGACGGCAGCGCGTTGCAACCCGAGATTGCCGCGGCGATCGCCGGCATCGATGTGCCGCAGGGCGAGCAGTCGATCAGCGTTGTCTGCGCGCTGCGCGACCGTGCCAACGCGGCGCTGCGCCGAGCGGGTTGGGTGGCGTCGGTACAGATCCCCGCGCAGGAGATCACGGGCGGGACGCTGCAGCTGCAGGTCGTGACCGCGCGCATCGTCGAAGTTCGCGTGCGTGGGTCCGCCGGGCCGTATGACTCGATCCTGCGCGAACGGATCGCGCAGATCCAGGCGCTCGATCCGCTGAACGAGAAGAAGGCCGAGCGGTTGCTGTTGCTGGCCGGCGATATCCCGGGGCTCGAGGTGCAGTTGTCGCTGCGTCCGGCGGGAACGCGACAGGGCGAGGTGATCGGCGAATTGTCGCTCGCATTCCGCCGGTTCGCGGTGGTTGCCAACGTACAGAACCAGAACAGCCGGCTGACCGGGCGTGAGACGGGCTATGCGCGCGCCGAGATCTATGGGCTGACCGGGCTGTCCGACGTCACCTATGTCGGGGTGTCATCGACTGCGGACTTCAAGGAACAGATCGTCGCGCAGGCGGGGCACATAACGGGCCTTGACCGCAACGGCATGACGCTGGGCGGCCGTTTCACCTATGCCTGGTCGCGTCCCGATCTCGGCGCGCTCGACCTGCGGACCAACACGCTGATCACCGGCTTCGATCTCGCCCGGCCGCTGGTCCGATCGTTGCGGACCAATGTGCGCGCGACCGGGGGCTTCGATTACGTCGACCAGCGCTCGGTGGTGCGGACCGAGGGGGGATCGGTGCCGTTGACGCTCGACAAGCTGCGGATCGGCTTCATCGGTCTCGATGGCGACTATCGCACCGTGCGGTACGACGGCGCGACCGCGTTTTCGATCGCCAGTTCGCTGCAGGTCCGCAAGGGCGTCGACGTGCTCGGGTCGAGTGATATCGGCTTTGCAAACGGCCGCCTGACGTCGCGGATCGACGGCAATTCGCGTGCGCTGGTGGTGCGCGGGACGATCGATACGGTGATCGGAGTCGGCCCAATCTTCAGCCTTGCCGGCCAGGGCCAGGCGCAATGGACGAACGATCCGCTGCTGAATTACGAAGAGTTCTCGGTCGGCAATCTCACCATCGGCCGCGGCTACGATCCAGGTGTCAGCACCGGCGACCGCGCGGTCGGCGGCCGCGGCGAAGTCCGCGCCGAGATGCCGCTGATCACCGACATCGGCACGCAGCTGTTCGGGTTCTACGACCATGTCTACCTGCGCAATCTCGACCGCAACGCGATCGAGCCGAAGCGCACCTATCGCAGCTATGGCGGAGGCGCACGCTTCTCTTTGCCAGGGCATCTGGTGCTTGAGGTGATGTATGCGCATCCGCTCGACCGGGTATCGAAGCTGGACGAAGATCGGCCGCCCGATCGCGTGCTGGTGTCGTTGACCGCGCAATTCCGCGACAAGACGCGCTGACCCGCGCGCCGTACCGAGTTTAGGGGAGCCTTCGATGTCCATCCCGTCGTATCGCCGACAGATCCGCCGCACACTGGCGATCAGCACCGTGCTCGCCAGCGGCTGCATTCCCGCGGTTGGATGGGCGCAGACGCTGCCCAGGCCGAGCGACGTGACCGCGGTGACGACGTCGCTGGGCGGTGGCAATCCGACCGTGACGCGGTCGGGCACGACATTATCGGTCGACCTGAAGGCCACGAGCACGGTGATCGACTGGAACGGCTTCAATGTGCCGACCGGGGCGACGGCGGAGTTCACGGATGGTCGGGCGGCGGGCTTGTCGCGCAACATCGCGGTGCTCAACCGCGACCTATCCGGGGCGAACACGCAGATCCTCGGCTCGCTGAAGTCCGACACGAACGTCGCGGTCTGGGTCTTCAATCCCAACGGCATCCTGGTGGGATCGGGGGCCAAGATCAACACCGGGTCGCTGGTGCTGACGACGCTGAAGCCCGATCAGGCGAATTTCCTGGCGGGCAACGACGCCGGCGGCAGTTATGGCCTGATGGCGGACGGTGGGATCGCGAGCGATATCCGCGTCCAGTCCGGCGCAACAATCACGCTGTCGAACGGCAACCGCGGGCTGATCATGGTCGCGCCAAAGATCACCTCGGCCGGCACGCTGATCGCGGGCAACCAAGACGTCGCCTTCGTCACCGCGACCGACGTGAAGCTGAACTACGCCCCCGGCAGCCCGCTGTCCGTTACGCTGAACAAGGGAACGACGGTCGGCGGCACCAGCCAGCTGGTGACCGGGTCGGTAAGTGGCCGGAACGTCGTGTTCGCGCTCGCCTCCAAGGGGACGATCACCGATTCGCTGCTGAGCGTCGATGCGACCGTCACCAGCGCATCGAACGGTGACAATGGCATCGTGCTGTCGGCGGGCCGCAGCGGCAACGGCGTCACCATCGGCAGCGACGCGGCGGAAACCGGCGGTGTGGCCGGCATCGGTGGCGCCGGGGCATGGCGCGCGGTGAACGACGATGTGACGCTGACCGCAAACGGTGCGGTCGCATTGACGGGTGCGTTGCGATCGGGCAGCGACGTCGTCGTCAAGGCCGGTGGCCTTGCCAGCATCGCGGGCGCGGTCGCGGCAAGCAATGATTACCGCGTCACGGGGACCGGCGTCACGCTGGGCGCCGCAACGCCGGTCGTTCAGTCTGCGAATGACGTGGTCGAGATCCTGTCGACCGATGGGGTCCTGTCCGGTGGCGCTGGACTGACGCTGCGCGCGAACGCGAATGGCGCCGGCAACGACCTGATGACGCTGTCGACCGCCGGCGCGTCAGGCGGAAACATCATCTTTGCCAAGGGATCGTCGGTCGAGGGCGGACCCAACCGCGAGTCGGACGTCCGCATCGGTGTTGGCGTGGCGAGCAATGCGGTGTCGCTCGGCGACGTGTCCGGACGTGGCCTGCTCGGGGCGGTCGGCGGCGGAGCCTATACCAACGGACTGTCGATCGGCGGTGCGCTGGATCTTGGCGACGTGACGACGCGGTCGGCGTTGTCGCTACGGTCGGGCGACGCTCTGACGGCAGGCGTGCTGACATCCGGGGGGGCAATCACGCTGAACAGCATAGGCGCGATGCGCCTGGCCGCGATCGATGCAAGCGGCGACATCGCGATGAACGGCAGCGGCACGACCACGGTATCCGGCGGGATCGTGAGCCGTGGCACGACCAGCGGTATCACGATCGCGCGCGACGGAGCCGTCGCGGTGACCGGTTCGCTGACGGCGGGCGGCAACCTGACGATCGGGACCACCGCCGCGACCGTGGCATCGATCGCACTCGACGGCGCGGTCAGCGCCGGCGGCATCAGCTTTGTGACCAGTGGCGCGCAGACCTTTGGCGGCACGCTGAGAGCGACCGGCGCTCTGACGGCAACGGCGGGCGGCGCGGTCACGTCGTCGGGCGCGGTCACCGCCGGCAATGCGGTGGCGCTGACCGGTGCGAGTCTGGACCTGAATAGCGTCACCAGCACGAACGATGATCTCACGCTCGTCGCGACGAGCGGAAGCATTGCCGCGATCGCGCCCGCCGGCGCTCGGCTGGCCGCCGGTGGCGCGTTGAGCGCGACGGCGTCCAACGGCACGGTGACGGTGGCGAGTGGCACCGCGAACGGCGGTATGTTGCGGCTGACGGGCAGCGGCGGTGTCACCGTGGGGACCCTCATCGGCAGCAGCGACATCATCGTCGACGCGGCGGGATCGGCAGCGATCGTCTCGGGCGCGGTGACGGCGGGCCGCAGCTATGCGGTCAGCGGCGGGTCGGTCTCGCTGGGCACGACCGGGTCGGGATCGACCGGTGCGGTGACGCAGGCTGCCAGGGGGGCGGTGCAGATCAGTGGTGGGGCTGGCGGGATAACCGGGCTCGATCGGCTGACCTTGCAGGCGAACGCCGACGGAACCGGTAGCGAAGCGCTCGAACTCTCGATCGCGGCGACGACGCCCGGTGCGATCGCCTTCGCGCCGGGAACGACGCTCCGAGGAGGCGCCGGCTCGCAGTCGGACCTCGTGATCCGCTCCGGCGTCGCCGAGGGCAGCGTCGCGCTCGGCACCGTGGTCGCACGCAACCTGCTCGGTGCGGTCGGTACCGACGCTGCAACCACCGGTCTCACTCGAACGTCGGCGCTCTCGCTCGGCGATGTCACGCTCACCGGACCCTTGTCGCTATCCGGCGTGGGGCTGGTCACTGGGGCGCTGACGTCCGACGGGGCGGTGACCCTCAATTCCTCGGCGGGCCTGACAACGCGCGCGATCAATACCGCCGGTGCCGTCGCCGCGGTGGCAGCGGGTGACCTGACAATCGCGTCGGTGCGCGGGGATACGGGCGTGGCCCTGACTTCGACGGGTGGGGCTGTCGATATCGCGGGCGCGCTGAGCGCGGCAGTCGGCTCTGTGTCGGTCGTGGCGAATGTCGGTGCAGTGCGATTGCCGGGCTCGGTGACGGCGAGTGGCGACTACCGTGTTACGGGCGCGTCGGTGACGCTCGGCGGCACCCAGGCGGCGGCACGCGCTGTCTCAGTGGCCGCGACGGCTGGCACGCTGACCGGCGCGTCCGGACTGACGCTGACATCGGGCAGCGATGGCCGGTCGGCGCAGTCGCTGGCGTTGTCGGCGACCGGCGGAATAGCGTTCGCGGCCAACAGCGTGATCAATGGCGGTCCGGCAAGGCAGGGCGCGGTCACAATCGACGGCGGCGCGAACGCAATCACGCTCGGCGACGTCACCGGCCGATCGCTGGTAGTCAACGCAGGGCAACCGCTGACCGGGGCGCTGACGGCAGGCACGATCTTGGTGGCCGATGGCCTGTCGATCACCGGCGGCGCAGCGGGTATCCGCCTCGGCGACGTGTCGGTCTCGGCGGGCGGGTTGGCGATCGACGCGGTGGATGGTGCGATCACGCTCGGTAACGCGACGGTCAGCGGCGACGTGGCGGTGTCGGGAGCGCGGATCGATTACGGTACGATCGACGCCAACGCAGTCGGTCTCCGATCGGTCGGCACCACCGCGACCGGGATCGCGGGGGGGCATATCGATGCGCGCGGGCCGGTGACACTCACCGCGACCGACGGCATCGGCGGGGTCGCGACCGGCGCGATCAATACGCGATCCACTTTGGCGGTCACCTCGGTCGGAGAGATCCGTCTCGACAGCGTCGATGCCAGCGGCACGGCGAACCTCACCACGCTAACCAATCCGGCCGATGTGCTGATCGTCAACGGCCTGACCGCAGGCGGCACCGTCACGATCGCCTCCACGCGCGACATCCGCGCACCGTTCATCACCAGCACCGGTGGCAGCCTCGCGCTCAGCGCCCCCAATGGCGACGTCACCGGGTACCTGCCGGGAACGACGATCCAGCTCAATACAGGCGTCGATGGCGGCTATGCGCTGGACGTCGGGCGCGCGGTGCGACTGGGCGTGTTGACGGGCGGTCCGGTGTCGCTGCGCGCGGACACGATCGACGTCGTGTCGATCGATGTCGGCAGCAACCTCGTCAAGCTGTTCGCGGACAGCGGCGATCTCAACGTCCGCAACGGGATCAAGGCCGGGCTGGTTGATCTTCGTGCATCGGGCGCGGTCTCGGTCGGCGGCACGATTAACGCGAGCGATGCCGTCACGCTGTCCGGTACCACCGGACTCTCGTTCGGCGGCATCCGCGGTCTGTCGGTCGCTGCAAGCTCGGGCGGCGCGATCACCGGTGGTGCGATCCAGAGCACCGGCGCGATCAACCTGACCGGCGCCTCGCTGCGGGTCGGGAGCCTGGCGAGCGGGACCGGCGCGATCATGCTCGGTGCGACCTCGGGAACACTCGATGCCGGCGATTTGACCGCCGCCACCGGGATCGATGCAACTGCGATCGGCGACCTGTCGGTGGACTCGGTCGCGGTCTCGGGTGGCAATGCAAACCTTGCCACGAGGACCGGCGACGCGTGGCTCGGCAGCGGGTCCGCGAGCGGCAACATCGTGCTGGGCGCCGGGGGCCTTGCGGCATCCCCCGGCGCGATCCTTGCCGGTGGCAATTATCAGGTCACGGGCGGGACGGTCGCGCTCGGCGGTTCGGTCACGCAGGAGGCAGGCGGCCGCATCGCGATCAGCGCGACGACGGGTGCTATCCGCGGTGGGAACGGCCTGACGCTGATCGCGAACAGCCCCAACGGCGCTGCAAGCAATGCGATGCTGCTCGATGCGGCGGGGTCGATCGATCTTGCCGGATCGAGCATCGCGGTCCGCAATACTGGTGCTCTGGGCCTGCGCGCGGGCACCGGCAAAACGGTCACGCTCGGCGACATCGATGCCGGGCTGGTGGGCGGCATCGTGACTGCGGCCGATGGCAGCCGTTCGGTCTCGACGCTGTTTGGCCATGACGCGGCATTCACGGCCGGTACGATCCGCGCGCAGGACGTCGGGATCGCACTGTCGGCCGGCGATCTGACGGTCGATGCGGTGACTACGACGCGGACGACGAAGCTGTCGGCGGCGGGGGGCGCGATCAGAGTCGGAGCGATTACTGCGGATACCTTCACGGTTGACGCGCGGGACGCTCTGACAGGCGGCGCCTATGCGTCGACCGGCGACAACAGTGTCACGGCGGGCAGCATCGCCCTTACCAGCCTTATCGCCAGTGCGGGCTCGACCAGCGCGGCCGCACGCGCCGGCGACATCGCGATCGATACGGTCACCGCCGACGGCACCGCGACGCTGACAGCACCCGGCGCGATCGCGATCGGCGGACTGACGGCGACTACGCTGACCGCGACGGCCGGCGGTGCGCTGTCGGGTGGCGGCTTCACGATGGCGGGACCGGCAACGCTGAACGGGCAAACGATCGCTTTGACCGGGGTCACCACCTCGCAAGGGTCGCTGACCGCTACTGCGACCGGCGGCGATCTCTCGATCGCGCGGGTCGATGCGGGTGGCCTCGCGAAGCTGACCGGAACCGGCGGCATTGCGGTCGACAGCCTTGTTGCCGCCGCGCTGGCCGTGGATGCGCAGGGTGCCGTGACTGGCGGCAGCTATGTCGCCAAGGGCGCCGCTTCGGTGGCTGGGCAGTCGATCAGGCTCGCCGGGCTCACGTCGGATACCGGCGATGTTTCGGCCGCTGCCCGACGAGACGGTGTTTCGATCGACCGGTTTGCGGCGGGTGGAGCGGCCACGATCACCGCACCGGGGACGATTGCGATCGGTGCGCTCACCGCGAATACGCTCAACGTGGCGGCGGCTGGTGCCTTGACGGGGGGCAACTTCACGACGGCGGGCGCGGCATCGCTGGCCGGTCAGTCGATCGCTTTGACCGGGGTCACCACCACGCGTGGACCGCTGACCGCTACTGCGACCGGCGGCGATCTCTCGATCGCGCGGGTCGATGCGGGTGGCCTCGCGAAGCTGACCGGAACCGGCGGCATTGCGGTCGACAGCCTTGTTGCCGCCGCGCTGGCCGTGGATGCGCAGGGTGCCGTGACTGGCGGCAGCTATGTCGCCAAGGGCGCCGCTTCGGTGGCTGGGCAGTCGATCAGGCTCGCCGGACTCACGTCGGATACCGGCGATGTTTCGGCCGCTGCCCGACGAGACGGTGTTTCGATCGACCGGTTTGCGGCGGGTGGAGCGGCCACGATCACCGCACCGGGGACGATTGCGATCGGTGCGCTCACCGCGAATACGCTCAACGTGGCGGCGGCTGGAGCCTTGACGGGGGGCACGTTCACAACGGCGGGCGCGGCGTTGCTGACCGGGCAGTCGATCGCACTGACCGGCGTTACGACGACCCACGGCACGCTGACCGCGACCGGCGGCGACCTGTCGATCGGGCGGGTCGATGCGGGGGGGCTCGCGACACTGTCGGGAACCGGCGGGATCGCAGTCGACGCGCTGACCGCCGCCGCACTGACGGTTAATGCACGCGGCGGCGTCTCGGGTGGCACCTATGCGGTGAGCGGCGCGGGGTCGGTTGCCGGGCAGGCGGTCACGCTCTCCGGGCTCACGTCCGATACGGGCGACGTCACGGCAACGGCGCGCGCAGGCGACCTTGCCATCACCCGGCTCGTCGCCGGCGGCGCGGCAACGGCCACAGCGAGTGGTGCCGTAGCGATCAGTGAGTTCAGCGCGAAGGGTGTCGGCGCAATTACCGCGACCGGCGGCGGTATCCGGCTCGACACGGCGACCGCGAGCGCGCTCACGCTGAAGGCCGCGGGCGACATCGCAGGACGCACCGTTGCGGGCGCGACGCTCGTGAGCACGGGCGGCGATCTCACCGTGACCGGCGACCGTGCGGTGACGTTGGCGGGTGCGACCTCGGCGGGCGGTGCGACGATCGGCGGCAGCGATGTCCGGGTGTCGGGCGGGCTCGGTGCGGCCCGCGCGTTGCTGGTGCAGGCGCGGAATGCGTTGACGCTGGGCGATGCGACCGCGGGCGGCACGCTGTCGCTGACCGCGACCAGCGGGTTGACCGCACAGGCGCTTAAGGCGGGCGGCGATACCAGTCTGAAGGCGGGGGCCGCCTTGGCGGCGGGCGCGATCGATACCGGTGGCGCGCTGTCGGTGACGGGCGGTGGCGACGTGTCGCTCGCGTCGAGCCGGACGAGCGGTGCCGCGACGATCGATGCGGTCGGGATTGCGACGCTCGGTCAGATGATCGCCGGGCCCAGCCTGACGATCAAGGCCAGCGATGCCCGGCTGTCGGGTATCCAGCGTGCCGCCGCGGTCGGGTTCGAGAACCGCACCGGTGATACCAGCGCGCTGCGGCTAGGCGACGGCACCACGGCCGACGGCTTCCAACTGTCCGATTCCGAGATCAAGCTGGTCGAGGCCGATGCCCTGACCTTCCGGCAGGGCAATGGCGCGGTCGAGATCGGCACGCTGGCGTTCGATGCCGATGCAGGCCGTCGCACGGTCGACGTGCTGGGAACGGGGCGGATGACGATCGATGGTGTCGTCAGTGGGGCGGGCGCGGGGCGGATGTTCCGCTTCGGCGGCACCAGCACCTCCGAGACCGACACGGCATCCGCGATCCATGTCGCGACGACAAGCGTGGCGGGTGGACGGCTATTGTTCGATACCGCCGACCTCGATCTGCGCGGCAACCGGATTGCGGTGGGGCTCGGCGCGGGCTTCCTCAATCTGCTGAACGACGACGCGACGGTTACCCAGGTCGTCGCAGGCTTGGTTGGGAACGCCAATTCGGCGCTTTACAACGCCAATCTCGGCGGCGGCGCTTATGATCCGTCCGCACCGACGACGGTCTCGGCACACAGCCTGACGGTGCGCTACGGCGACTATGCGCTGTTCCAGAATACCGGCGTCGCGCGCACCAACACCGGCATCGTGCTCGGCGGTACGCCGACCGCGCCGGTCAATCCAGCGCTCAGCTTGCGGCCGACCACCGCCGCCAATACGTTTGCCGCGTTCGGCACGATCAACGGCGTCGGCTCGACCGCCGCGGCGCTGCTCGGGCCGAACGCCGTGTCGCTTGGGACCGCCAACGTTTCGGCCAGCCGCATCAACGGCTGCGTCGTCGGATCGGGCGCGGGCTGTCTCACCGCGATCGTGATCCAGCCGACCTTGCAGGTGTTCTCGGCCAGCCAGGCCGATCTGTTCGGGTCGGTCGCCGATCTGACGGTGCCGTTCGATCCGCTCGTCGGCGGGTCGAACGAGGAATTGTTGACCGGGCTCGCGGCATTGGCTCCGAAACCCGATACCGATGGCTGCGTGGCCGGCAACGAGGAGTCGTGCAAGTGAACCGATCGATGGCGCGCCCGCGTCTCCTGGCGGGGGCCGCTCTGGCGAGCGTGGCCATGGTGCTGACGTCGTGCGCGACGGTCCGCGCACCCGACCGGCCCGACGTCGTCAGCCTTGGTCGCAACCCGAGCGGCGAGCCCTGCGTCGCATCGCGCGACTGGTCCGATCCGGCCGTGCCCGATCCGTTCGCGCGCGCCTATGCGATCACCTGCCGCGGCGTCACCGCGAGCCGGCCCGTCGGCAGCATCCGCATCGTTCCGGCCACCGCCGCGGCGATCAAGCCGATCGATGCCGTGCTCGATTGCGGCCCGGCCACGTCAGTGACGATCGCGGCCGGCGCGGTCCAGGTCAGTCGCTGCAACGACCGGGCATTGGGGACCGCGACGGTTCGGATCGACAGGCCGGTCGGCCAGACGATGCTGATCGCGGATGCGCCACCGTCGCTGCTCGGGCAACTCGAGGAAGCGGTGGCGATTCTGGCGGGCACGAAAAAACCTAGCGCCGATGCAATGCGGCCGATTTCGTCGACGATCGATCTCACGCAGATTGTGCCGGGGCGTGCGACATCGGCGGTCGCCTCGACCACCACGACCCAAGGTGTCTTCGATCCGACCGCCGCGCTTGGCGAAGGCATCGGCTTCAACCATCGCGGTCTGCATGTCGAGGCATCGCGCGTGTTGAACGATGCGCTGAGCCGCGTCTCGACCACCGCCGATCCGGCGATGCGGGTCGAACTGCTGCTCGAAGCGGGGCTGGCCGATTCGAACATCCGCTTCAACGATTCGGCGAAGGAGCATTTCGACGAAGCCGATGCGATCATGGCGGCGTCGCCGGCCAACCGGTCGCTGTTCCTGTCGCGCAAGCGCGATGCGTACCGCGCTCTCGACCTCATCAACCGGCACGCGTTCCGCGAAGCCGCCGAGATGCTGGGCCAGTCGACCGGCGCGGCGGTTGCCGCTAGGGATCCGCTGCTCGACCCGGCGACGCTGCGGCAGCTGAACCAGCCGCGCTCGAACCCCGCCGATGCGGTCAGCGCGATCGCGGTGCCCGATACCGCCGACCTTGCGCAGCTGGTGCTCGACATCCAGGCCAAGTGGGCACTCAGCGTCGCGCGGCTGGCGCTGGGCGACGATGCCGGCGCGCGCGTCGCGATCGATGCGGCGGCACGGTCGTATCGCCCGCTCGAGAACGAGCGGATCAACCCGTCGCAGATCCTGTGGCTGAGCTCACGGATCGAGCGGCAGCGCGCGCGCCTGCTCGCGCGGGCCGGCAAGTCGGGCGCGGCGCTCGACGCGTTCGACTCCGCGCTCGACAATCTGAAGCGCGGCGCGCTGGCGACCGGCGGTACCGGCGCCGAACCCGCGATCGCGCAGGCCGAACTGGAGCGTGCGAGCCTGTTCGCGCGCACCGGCGCGCCGCGGACGGCGGTGCGGACCGAATATGCCGAGGCGATCGATGCGATGATCGATGCCGATGTCGATACGCTGGCGACCTCGAACGGGATGGAAGAATATCTCGACCTGCTGGTCCAGGAAGCCGCGACCAAGCCGCAGGCGGATACGGTCGCCCGGTTCTTCCGCGCGGTCCAGGCGACCGGCGAGCCGGCGATCGCGCGGCAGGTGAGCCAGTTGCAGACGGTGGTGACCGCCGATCCGGCGACCGGTGCGCTGGTCCGCGAGCGCGGCGAGCTGGAGCGCGAGGTCACGCGGCTTCGCTACGCGATCTCCGCGAAGGCGAGCGACGTAGCGGTGCCCGGCGCGAAAACCCCGTCGAGCGATCTGGGCGCGTCGCGCGCTGTTGCCGAACAGCGGTTGCTCGACGTCGAGGCGAAGCTCGCCAGCGACCCGCGCTATCGGACGGTCGACGAACAGCCGGTCACGATCGAGGCGCTGCGCGCCGCGCTGAAGCCGGGCGAGGTGTTCCTGAAGCTGACGACGCTCAATCGCCGGATCTACGGCATGATGGTGAGCGCGGACCAGACCTATATCTACGCGGTCGCAGCCGATGCCGCATCGAAACAGGCGATCGATGCGCTGGCGTCGCGGGTTCGCGGATCGATCGACGGGGCGTTGTCGCAGGGCAAGCTCGTGCCGTTCGACGATGCGGCGGCATATGCGCTGTTCCGCCTGATC
Source organism: Sphingomonas sp. OK281 (assembly GCF_900115295.1). Taxonomy (GTDB): domain Bacteria; phylum Pseudomonadota; class Alphaproteobacteria; order Sphingomonadales; family Sphingomonadaceae; genus Sphingomonas. The sequence goes on from NZ_FOVZ01000010.1 coordinate 72,749, forward strand.
GCTGGGCCAGCCGAGCCGGTGCTGGCGTCGGCGCGCGCGCTCGTGGTCGATCCGTCGGGGCCGCTCGAGCGGTTGCCCGCAGGGGTGCTGGTCAAGCGCTATGACAAGGCGGCAGTGCGCGAGACACCGTTCGATTTCTCGCGCACCGCGTTTCTCGCGGCGGACACCGCGATCTCCACCGCGCTGTCGCCGCGATCGTTCCTGGTCGCGCGCGCCTTGCCGCCGTCGCGCGCGCGCAACCCGTTCCTCGGGTTCGGCCAGCATCGCCCGACCGCGTTCGGACCGGCGGCGGCGGGACGGATGATCAAGGTCGGCTTCGGCTGCACGGTCGGCGCAGGCCAGCTCGGCACGCTGTCGCAGGCGATCAAGCCGATCAGCGATCACGAACTGACCGTCGCGGCGGATGCGCTGGGCGTGCCGGGCGCGCCGCGGATCACCGGGGCGGCGTTTAGCGACACCGGCGTCGAGGCACGCGGCGATCTCGACCAGTATGAGGTGCTGCACTTCGCGACGCACGGTCTGGAAGAGGGGCAATGGGGCTGCGCGATGTCGCCGCCCGCGCTGGTCACGTCGTTCGGCGATGCGGAGTCGGACGGACTGCTGAGCTTCTCGGAGATCGCCGGGCTGCATCTCGACGCGAATCTCGTCGTGCTGTCGGCGTGCGATACCGCGAGCGGCGTGCGCGATCAGGAACTCGCGCGCCGGTCGGGACAGGAGGAGTCGGGATCGACGCTCGAAGGGCTGGTCCGCGCGTTTCTGACCGCGAATGCGCGATCGGTGCTGGCGACCTATTGGCAGGTGTCGGCGGAGCGGGAGAGCGAGGAGTTCATCAAGGTCTTCTACGGGGCCGCGCGGACCAAGACGATCGGGCGCGCGCTCCAGGATGCGCAACGCGACCTGATCCGCCAGCCGACCTATTCGCATCCGTTCTACTGGGCGCCCTATTTCCTCGTCGGCGATGGCAGCAAGACGATGCTGTCGCAACCGATGGGGCAACCGCTGAGCCAGCCCACGCGCCCGCCGATCGTCAACGCCCAGCGATGACCGCGCCAGGGGCCGTGAAGCGCTCTCCCACGAGAGCGGCGACCGCGGCGGTCGCCGGCTTGGTGGTGGCCGCGCTGATCGTCGGTCTGGCGCCCCCGCTGATCGCGGGAACGGGCCTGATCGGGGCGGATGGGGTCGACGGCGAGACGGTGTTCACGCTGGCGATCTTCGTACCGCTGCTGGTGGTGGCGATCGTCGGCGGTCGCCTGACCGGCATTGCGACGTTGAAGATGGGCACGGGTCCGGGCGCACGGCTGGCACAGGGTTTGGCGATCGGATTCGCCGGGCTGTTGATCGCGGCCGGGTTTGCGGCGATCTCCGGAACGCTCGTTCGCGGTGCGGGCGCGCCGCTGTCGGTCGTGTCGCTTGCGATCGGCGCGGTCGTCGTGCTGGTCCAGGTCACCGCGGAGGAAGCCTATTTTCGCGGCTGGCTCCAGCCTCTACTGGCGACCGCGTGGGGGGGGCGGGTCGCGGTGCCGGTCGTGGCGATCGGGTTTGCGCTTCTTCACGTGGCGGGCGGCGTGCGCGGACCACTCGAACTGCTGAACCTGTTAATTGGTGGATTGCTGTTCGGACTGCTGGCGGCGCGTGGTCGCGGGCTTGCCGGCGCGATCGGCGCGCATGCGGCGTGGAATGGTGCCGAGCAACTCGCGCTCGGGCTCGATCCCAATCCGGGTATCGGTGGCTACGGCGCGCTGGTCGATTACGATCTGGTCGGCAAGGCATTGTGGGGCGGATCGGACGCCGGGCTGAACGCGAGCGTTGCGATGACGATCAGCCTGCTGGCGTTGGTGGTGCCGATGGTCCTGCTCATGCGGCGGCGTATCGCACGAGCCTAAGCGTCAGTTAGCGGTGCTTCGCCGGGCGTCGACGCGGTCGCGCAGCGCATCGAAAGCCTTCAGCGCAGCGCCGGTCAGCGCCTCGCTGCTCTTGCCCATCTGGAGCGCGAGCGGATCGGTCGGCTGGCCGTCGATATGGACTTCGTAATGCAGATGCGGGCCAGTCGAGCGGCCCGTGGTGCCGACCTCGCCGATCTGGCGACCCTGCACGATTCGCGCGCCTGCGATGATGCCGGGCAGGATCCGGTTCATGTGGAGGTAGAGCGTCTCCCAGCCATTGTCGTGGCGCAGCTTGACGAAGTTGCCGTTCGGTCCCTTCAACCCGGCGAACTCGACGACCGCATCGCCGGAGGCGAAGATCGGCGTGCCGGTCGGCGCGGCGAAGTCGGTCCCGCGGTGAAGTTTCATGAAGCCCAGCACGGGGTGTTCGCGCATCCCGTACGGTGACGATATCCGCGCGCCGTCGATCGGCGTCCGCATCAGCGTACGGACCGTGCTGCGGCCATTGGCATCGTACCATTTGGGTCCGGTCGCACCATTTTTGTCCGGCGTCTCGAACCGGTAGAGCGCGCGTGACTTGGCGGCGGTCTCGAGCGAGGCGTAGACGAGAACCGGCACGCCGACCGGGTTGCCGGCGGCGCTGTAACGCTGTTCGAAGCCTGCCTCGAAGATGTCGCCGGGCGCAACTTCGCGCTGGAGATCGAAGTCGAACGCGAAGGCGTTGGCGAAGTCGCTGACGAGCGTGTCGTTGACCCCCGCCGCGACCGCCGCGCTGTAGAAATCGCGCGCATCGAGTTCGCCGCGGACGATCGTCAACCGCCGGACGAGGTGCGCGGACAGCGTCTGCTGCGTAAAGCCGTCGCCGCCGTGCGCCAACGCGATCCCCGCACCGTCTTCGCGCGTGGCGTCGAGCCGGACGAGATGGCCGGCATTGATATCGAATACGAGGCGGACGTCGTCGCTCCCCGGGCCGAGGACGCCGCGCGCGCGCCTGGCGGCGTCGTCGGCTTCGATCGTGTCGACGCCGGCTGCGACGAGGCTCGGGCCGATCGCGTCGGCGCCCGCGACGGTGAGGATGCGACGACCGGCGGACACCGTGCCGGAGCGTGCAATCGATACCGCGACCGGTTGCGGTGCCGTCGTCGCCGGGCGATCGAGCATGGCCAGGACCGCACCGCCCGACGCTATCGCAAGCCCCGCCATCACGGCCGGACCGACGTGCGACAAGACGGCGCGGCAGGGTGCGGGGCGCGGGGCCACGGGGGCGGCCTTTGAGGTGGGCTTGGCATCGTTCGTCGTCCAGCTTCGCGGATCGAACGACGGGGATGAGGGCGTAACCGACTGTACAGGTGAGGGACTTGGTCGGTCGATGCCCCAGCGGCGGGGATCGAACGATAGGTCGTCATCGTCGCTGTCGTCCAATCCAGATCGCCTTCAAACCTCACACGCGAAGAAAGTTATTGTCTGAAAGCCCCGCCGGCGCAATAACCGCAAGAGTTTCCCAGTGGCGCAGCGTGTGCCCTGACGTAACGAAACGGGGGCGGATCATTGGCTGGCAAGAACCGTGTCGCTTGGCACGAAGGTATGTTCCTGCGGCCGCAGCATTTTCAGGCGCAGGATCGGTTCATCGATGGTTTGATCCGGGCGAGAGTCGATTCGGTTCGACCTTGGCCTTGGGGTCTGACCGAACTGGTCCTAGATGAGGATCTAGCGACTCTGGGCAAGTTCGGCGTCGTCCGCGCGTCCGGCGTCATGCCCGACGGGACGCCGTTCTCGATCCCCGACGACCTCCCGCCGCCACCGCCGCTCGACGTGCCCACGGATTCGCGCGACGCGGTGATCGCGCTCACGCTGCCAGCGCAGCAATCGGGTGCGGTCCAGTTCCGCGATGCCGAGGGCGGTGCGCTCGAAGCACGGTTCCTGGTGTCGGAGGCGGAAGTGTCGGATACCTATTCGGACGATCGCACATCCGAGCCGATCGAGTTCGGCAGCCCCAATCTGCGCTTCGGCGTGACTCGCGACCAGCTGTACGGCCGGGTCACGCTCGGCCTTGCGCGCGTTCGAGAGGTGCAGAACCGGCGGTTGATGTTCGACGACCGCTTCATTCCGCCGACGCTCGATATCGCCGCGTCGCTGCGGTTGCGCGGCGCGCTTGCGGACATCGGGGGCCGTGCCGACCAGCGCGCCGAGGAACTCGCGTTGCGCGCGGTCGAGGCGACCGATGGCGGCTCTGACACGTTCGTCAGCTTCCTGTTGCTGCAGGCGCTAAACCGCTGGATCCCGGTGCTGGCGCATCTCCAGCATCTGCCGACGGTGCATCCCGAGCGGCTGTACGAATCGTTCATCGCGATGGCGGGCGAACTCGCGACGCTGATCCGCCCCGAACGCCGGCCGCCACCGCTGCCGCGCTACGATCACGAGAATCCGCAGACCTGTTTTGAGCCGGTGATCGATTTGTTGCAGTCGATGCTGTCGGCGATGTTCGACCGGTCCGCGGTGCAGCTGCCGCTCGAACAGGCAGGGCCGGGGGCATACGTCTCGAAGATCACGGATCACAACCTGTTCCAGACCGGCTATTTCTACCTCGCGGTATCCGCCGCGTCGCCGGTTGAGGAAATCCGCAGCATCTTCCCGTCGATCGCCAAGATCGGCACCGTCCAGAAGATGCGGCAGATCGTCGATTCCGCGCTCCCGGGCGTGCCCCTGCGGCATACCCCGACACCGCCGCCGCAGATCCGCGTGCTGCCGGGGCATGTCTATTTCGAGCTGGATCGCGGCGTCCCCGACTGGCGCGACTTTGCCACGGCCCCCGCGCTCGGCCTGCATGTCGCGGGTGACTGGCCACAGCTCCGGATGGAGCTGTGGTGCGTGAAGCGAGCCGCACGGTGAGCGTCGAGGACGGCAATGGCGGCAAGACCGTGTTTCGCCCGTCGCCGCTTCAGGGCCTGAAGCAGGGCGCGCCGCCGCCGCCGCCGCCGTCATTCCCGCCGCCGCCATTCGCATCAGCGGGGGGCGGTGGGCCAGCGGGGTTTCCGCCTGCCGATCCCGGCTATGGCACGCCGCCGCCATTGTCGCGGACCGGTATGCCGTCTGCTGGCGGGGGGCTGGCTCCGTCGCGGCTGGCGGAAGACGACGTGCCGCTGCCGGCGACGCCGCGAGTCGTGCGCAACATCATGCTGGCGGAAGCCGAGCCGGTGCTTGCGCTGGTCGCGAGCGTACGCAGCGGGCGGGTGCGGCTGGCGATGCCCGAGTTCCACCGCCAGGCGAGCCAGGCGATCGCGCGGTTCGATCAGGCGATCGCACCGCATTATTCGGAGGAAACCCGCCAGCGCGCGAAATACGCCGTCTGCGCCACTACCGACGACGTTGCGCAGAACTTGCCGGCGATCGGTACCGATGGCGCCGAATGGGCGCGGCGATCGATGGTCGTGCTGTTCTTCCAGGAAAATATCGGCGGCGACCGGTTCTGGCAGCTGGTCGACGACATGCTGCGCCTGCCGAACGACAATTACGCGCTGATCGAGCTGTACCATGCCTGCCTCGCCGCCGGGTTCGAAGGCCGGTTCCGGGTCATGCCCGATGGCCGCCGCCGACTACACGAGATCATGGCGCGGCTGCAGGGCGCGTTGCCGCATGTCCGGTCGCAGTCCGCCACCGAGCTGTCGCCGCGCTGGCGGGGCGAGACCGCCCCGGTCGGCAAGCTCGGCCTCTGGAGCATGATCGCGCTGGCGTCGGCGATCGCGGCAGGGCTGTTGCTGCTGGTGTTCATCGTGCTGCGGCTGATGCTGATGTCGAGCGGCGACACGCCCGGCCAGCGGCTCGCCGCGCTCCGGCCCGAGGCGCGTCTGACTTTGTCGCGGCCGGGCGGGGCGATCGCCACCGCGGACAGCGCGCAGGCGAGCAAGCTGAAGCGCTTCCTCGAACCCGAGATCCGCGAAGGGCTGGTGGTGGTCGAGGAGGATGCGCAGACGGTGCGCGTCCGCACCACGGTGGGCCAGCTGTTCCGATCGGGTTCCGACGTGCTGGAGCCGGGGCGCGAGCCGCTGTTCCACCGGATCGGCCGCGCGATCGAGGACGAGAAGGGCGACGTGCTGGTCGAGGGCCATGCCGACAGCGACCGGGTCGCGTCACTCGCCTTCCCCGACAACATGGCACTGTCGCAGGCGCGCGCGGAAACGGTCGGCGACATCGTCCGCACCGAACTGAGCGAGACCGGGCGCGTCACCACCAAGGGGCTCGGCGACACCGTGCCGATCGCGTTGAACGACAGTGCGGCAGGCAAGTCGCAGAACCGGCGCGTCGAGATCGTCGTGCCGCGGCGCTACTGACAGGATATCCAGTGATGCGACGCTTTTTTAGCAATTGGTGGGCGGTCACGATCACCTGTGCGGTGCTGCTCGCGGCGTTGCTTGGCTTCGGCCTGCCACTGTTCGTGAGCGCGATGCGGCCGCTTTGGGTGCGCATAGGGTGCGTCGTCGGGGTCGCGCTGATCTGGGGTCTCGCGGCGTTCCTGCGGCGGCGGCGGACGCGGCGTGCGGCGGATGCGATCGCGGCCGAACTCGCCGGTCCCAACGCGATCGACGCGGAGGGCAAGGCGCTCGGCCAGCGGATGACCGAGGCGCTATCGCGGCTGAAGGGTGCGGCGGGCAAGCGGCGCGACTATCTCTACAAGCAGCCTTGGTACGTGATCATTGGCCCGCCGGGATCGGGCAAGACCACCGCCTTGCTCAATTCGGGCTTACGCTTTCCGTTCGTCGAACAGGCGGTGCGCGGCGTCGGCGGCACGCGCAACCTCGATTTCTGGTTCGCCGACGAAGCTGTGCTGGTCGACACGGCGGGACGCTACACGACGCAGGATTCGGATCATGCGGTCGATTCCGCGGGGTGGAACGCGTTCCTGTCGCTGCTGCGGAAACACCGGCCACTCCAGCCGATCAACGGCGTCATGGTCGCGATCGGAATCGACGAACTCGTCCGCAGCGATTGCGCGAAGATCGACGCGCACGCGCGCGCCGTTCGTCGCCGGCTGGTCGAGCTGCGACGGACGCTGGAGGTCGCGGCACCGGTCTATGTGGTGCTGACCAAGGCCGATCTGCTGGCGGGCTTCACCGAATTCTTCGACGACCTCGATGTCGAGGGCAGGCGGGCGGTGCTTGGCAGCACGCTCACCTTCGGCGACGGCCGCGCCAATGCCGAGACGCTGGCCAAGGCGTTCGACGAAATCGCGCAGGCGATCGCCGACCGCCAGGCCAAGCGGCTGTTCGACGAGAGCGATCCGCGCCGCCGCGCGCTGATGCTCGGGCTTCCGGCACAGTTGCGCTCGCTGCGGGCGCGGCTGATGCGGTTTCTCGACGGTGCGTTCGTGTCCGGAGACGAGCCCGCCGGCGTGCTGCGCGGCTTCTACCTGACGAGCGGGTTGCAGGAGGGCGCACCGCTCGATCGGATCATGGCGAGCATGGCGGAGGTCTACGACCAGCCCGCCGCCGCATCGGGCTCGAGCGGACGCGCCTATTTCCTTAACCGGCTGCTCGGCGAGGTGATGTTCCCCGAGGCTGGGCTGGTGAGCACCGACCCTCGGGCGAAGGCGCGGATGCGCAGTCGGTTGATCGGGACGATCGCGGGGTTGGGGATCGCTGTCGCGCTGGTGCTCGTCGCATGGGGCGTGAGCTATGCGCGCAACCGCAGTTTTCAGGCGGATCTCGCAACCAAGGCGGGGGCGGCCGAGGCACAGCTTCGCGACGCCGGGGTCGATCTCCGTCAGGTCCGTGACGGCGATGCCGATTTGCGTGCGGCGTTGCCGGGGCTGAACGCGTTGCGCACGCTGCCCCGCGGTTACGCTGCGCGCGTCGCCGGCGGGCCGCCGCTCGCGATGACGTTCGGGCTGTATCAGTCGAGCCTCAGCCGCGAGGCGGAGGAGACGTACCGCGAGGCGTTGCGCAGGGTGATGCTGCCGCGCCTGTTGCTGCGGCTAGAGACGGCGATGCGCACCGATGGTGCGGATCCGATGCGGCTGTATGAACCGCTCAAAGTGTACCTGATGCTCGGCCAGCAGGGCCCGATGGATGCCAAGACGGTGCGCGCTTGGGTGACGAACGACTGGGCGACGCAGGTCTATCCGGGTGCCGACAGCCAGGGCGAGCGCGACCAGTTGGCGCAGCATCTCGGTGCGCTGCTCGGCGATACCGACATGGCGAGCGTCTGGCCGAACCGGAAGCCGCCGCTCGACGGAGCGCTTGTCGCGCAGGCGCGGGCGGCGGTACAGACGCTGTCGCTCGCCGATCGTGCCTATGCCGTGCTGCGGCAGAAGGCGGCGAGCGCTGGCGCGCCTTGGGAGATGGCGAACATCCTGTCGCAGGGCGATGCGCTCGCCTTCGCCAATCCCAAGCAGGTGCTCACTGCGCGCATCCCGTATTTCTTCACCCGCGCCGGCTATGAGCGCGCGTACATGGTCGGGCTTGCGACCGTGCAGCAGGACCTGAAGCGCGACCTGTGGGTGCTGGGCGGAGATGCCGGCAACGGTGGCGTGCGCGACGAGATGAGCAACGTCCGACCGGGTGTCGCCGGGCTCTACGCCAAGGCTTACATCGCTGCGTGGGAAGGCGTGCTCAAGACGTTGCAGCCGGGTCCGTATTTCCGTGATCCGGTCGCGTTCGGCGCGTTCACCAAGAGCCCGTCGCCGCTGAAGCGCGTGCTGCTCGAACTGCGCAAGAACACCATCTTCGAGGGCGGTGCGAAGGCCGGGCTTGCACGCGCGACCCGCTATGGCCTGAACCGATCGCGGGTCGGGCGGTTCGCCCAGGAGGCGAGCCGCGACCGCGCGTCCGGGATCGACGCGGGCGAGGAGATCGCCGCGTATTTCCAGCCGCTTCAGGACTATGCCGGGGACGGACGCGGAACGGCACCGGTCGATGAATTCGTCGCGGCGCTCAAGGAGGCCGGGCAGGCGGTGATGGCGGCGCAGTCGGTCGGCGGCGGCGGTGGTGCGGATGCTACGCAGGCCGGCATGGCGACGGCGATGGCGTCGGTCAAGGCCGCCGCGGCGGGCGCCCCGCCGCAGTTGCAGGGGTTCGTCTCGACCGCGACCGGCGGTGGCGCTTCGGCGCAGATCGGCGCGGCCAAGGGGGCGATCTCGGATGCCTATGCGCAGACTGTCCTGCCGGCGTGCCAGGAGGTTGCCCAGGAGCACTACCCTTTCTTCGCGACGTCCGCGCAGGATGCGTCGATGGTTGATGCGCTGCGCGTGTTCGGGATGGGCGGCGTCGTCGACGGCTTCGTCCAGACGCGGCTGAAGGCGCTGATGCAGACCGACGGTCCGGTGTGGCGCTGGCGCAGCGAGGACCCGATCACCGCATCGCTCAACCCGTCGAGCCCGGAGGCGTTCGCCAAGGCAGGCCAGTTGCGCGATCTGCTCGTCGGCGGTTTGCCGATCAAGGTTTCGGTGGCCAGCTTCGGCAGCGATGTCGGCATGGTCGAGATCGCGAGCGGCGGCACGCGCTATCGCTTCACGCCGTCGATCAACGGCGCCAAGCCGCTGCTGTGGTCCGCCAGCGGTGGCCTGCCCGAGGCATCGGTGGTGCTGTATCGCCCCGGCCCGGCGCAGACCGACCCGACCAGCGAGCCCAAGCCCGGCGCTGAGATCGCGCATTGGAACGCCGAGGGCCCCTGGGCGCTGTTCCGGGTGATGGACAAGGCCGACAAGCAGAATGCCGGGCAGCGGGCGATCAAGGCGCGGTTCGGCGACGGCGGTCGTTCGGCGACGTTGCTCGTCGGCCTGCCGAGCGATCGCAACCCGTTCAGCAGGGGCGGCCTGTGGTCGTTCCGCTGCCCAGGTGCGCTATGAGTGCCGCTCCGGTCCGCACGTGCCTGTTCGGCAAGCTGCCCGCGCATGGCGACTTCGTCTCGCGCGGCTGGAATGCGGACGAGAGGGATGCGCTTGATACCTGGCTTTCGACGTCGCTGGCCGACGCGCGGAGTGTGCATGGTCCGGCGTTCCAAACCCGGTTCGACAGCGCACCGCCCTGGCGATGTGTCATCGACGCCGCCGAGGGTGGCATATCCGGCGCGCTCGCGGCGTCACAGGATGCGGTCGGGCGACGTTTTCCGATATTCATCGTGGTGACCGGTGCGGCCGACGCGGCGGCAGCGGAGGCGTGCGAGCGGTTGCTGTACGATGCTATCGGAGGTGGCTGGACCGCCGATGCGCTGGTCGCCCAGGCCAAAATGCTCATCCTCTCCCAGAGCCCGACGGACCGGTCGAACCGGTGGTGGACGGAGGGCGGCGAGGGATTTGCGTCCAGCGAGCGGCTTGACGCCTATCCGGCTGAGCTTATCCCGAAGATGCTAACCCCCGCTATTCCGGCGGCATCGTGAGCGGCCGCACGCTGCGCACCGAGGGCGCTGCCGCGTCGCATGTCGGCATGGTCCGTCGCGCCAACGAGGACAGCTTTTGCGATCGCGGTGCGGATGGCGTGTGGGCGGTCGCCGACGGTATGGGCGGCCATGCGCACGGTGACTGGGCGTCGCAGGTCCTGACGAAGGCGCTGAATGACGCCGCCCTGCCGGATGATTTCGACCAGGCCTGCCGGGAGATCGCCGCGGCGATCCACGCGGGCAATGCGCGTATATGGGAAGAGGCGCAGGCACGCGGGCAGCAGATGGGCACGACCGTCGCCGCGCTGCTCGTCCGCGATGGACAATTCGGCGTGGTCTGGGTGGGCGACAGCCGCGCCTATCTGCTGCGCGGCGGGGTCCTCTATCAACTCACGCGCGATCATACCCAGGTGCAGGAACTGGTCGATCGTGGCCTGCTCGAGCCGCATGAGGCTGCAGCGCACCCGCGTGCGCATGTCCTGGCACGCGCGGTTGGCGTTACGCCGACGCTCGAGGTCGATGTCGTGGTCGACGCGGCGGAAGCCGGCGACGTGTTCCTGGTGTGCAGCGACGGGCTGACCGGACAGGTGAGCGATCCCGAGTTGACCGCGATGCTCGCCGCAGCCGACGGCAAGGCCGCGATCCGCGACCGATTGATCGCGCTGACCCTAGAGCGCGGCGCCCCCGACAACGTCACCGTGATCGTGGTCGGCACCGGCGAGCCGACGCTATTGTCGCTCTCGCCGGTGCCGGGTGGTTTCTCGTGAGCGACGAGACGGACCCGCCCATTGATGGCGGACCGGTCGACGACGGCCGTACGGTGTTCTTGCCGCTCCAGCCTGACCCGGCCACCGTCTTCGAGGCGGGTGCCGGGATCGGGTCCGCGCCACCGACGCTCGCGCCGATCGCCCCGCGCGCGGCAGCGCAGAGCATCAAGGTCGGCGACGTCCTCAACCATATCTTCGAAGTGAAGCGGTTCATCGCCCGCGGTGGTATGGGCGAAGTGTTCGAGGGCGCTAACGTCATCACCGACGAGCGGGTCGCGATCAAGGTGATGCTGCCCGCGCTCGCCGCCGACGAGAACGTCATCACCTTGTTCCGCCGTGAGGCGCGGACGCTGACGCATCTCCACCACGAGGCGGTGGTGCAATACCGCGTGCTCGCGCAGGAGCCGCAGCTCGGCGTGCTCTACATCGTCACCGAGTATATCGACGGCACCAACCTGTCGGACGTACTGAAGACGGTGGATGCGTCGCCTGAAGCGCTGGTGGCGGTGCTGCGGCGGCTCGCATCGGGCCTTCAGGCGGCGCATGCACTCGGCGCGATCCACCGCGACATCTCACCCGACAACATCCTGCTCGGCGGCGGCGATCTCGCCCGCGCGAAGATCATCGATTTCGGCATCGCCAAGGATCTCGACCCCGGCACCGCGACGATCGTCGGCGACGGGTTCGCGGGCAAGCTTGGCTATGTCGCACCCGAACAACTCGGCGACTTCAACCGCCGGCTTGGGCCGTGGACCGACGTCTACAGCTTGGCGCTCGTGATCCTGGCAGTGGCAGCGGGGCGAGACGTCGGGCTCGGCGGTTCGCTGGTCGATGCAGTCGACAAGCGGCGAGCGGGCCCGGACCTGTCGCCGGCGCCCGACGTGTTACGGCCGCTGCTCGCCCGGATGACGAAGGCCGATCCGACCGAGAGGCTCGGCTCGATGGTCGAAGTGCTGGCAGAGATCGCGAAGATCGAAGCGACGCCGATACCCGCACCGGCGCCGACCACATCCTACGCCCGGTGGATCATCGGGGGGATCGTTACCCTGATCCTGCTGTTATCGACGGTTGTCTATGTCACTCGTGATCGCTCTACACCGACTGTAAGGCCGATTGCCGCCGCCAAACCCGAAATCGACGGCGTCGCCGACGTCCGAAGCGCGGTCGCCGCGGCGCTGCCGTCGGTCAGCTGCACGTGGCTTCGGATCGTCAGCGTGACGCAAGGGCGCGATCAGCCACAGATCGCGCTCACCGGCGTTGCCGGCAACCCGTCGGCCGCGCAGGCCGAGATCAGCCACGCGCTTGCATCGCAGGGCGGCAACAGTGCGTTGCTCGACTTTTCGGAAGTCGCGCCGATCACTCCGGCGGGCTGCGCGGCACTCGACGCCTATCGTCAGATCGGCGCGCCGGACGATACGCGTCTGTCGGTCGCGCAACGCAAGTTCGAGATGCGTCGCCAAGCTGGCGATACCGCCTATGCCGGCACCGTCGCCGCCAATGCTATCGTCAAGGTCGCGGTTCAGGATCCGAGAACTGATTTCACGCTCGTTGGCCTAGAACCCTCCGGCAAGATCGACTTGCTCATCCCGAATCGCGCCGCGTTCCGGGCGCAACTGGCAAGCTCTCGCAACGGTGTGCCGATTACCGATCTTGGTACCGACACTTATCGTCTTCAGATTGATCTCGACCATCAGGGCTGGTCCGGTCTGCTGCTGATCACCGGCCGGGCGCCGTTCGACCCAGCGGTCGTCGCGCCCCCCCTCGGAGCCCGGGGCGCAGACTGGCGCGACCGCCTCGTATCGCTGGCTGCCGAACGCGGCTGGCAGGCCGACATGGTCTGGTTCAAGTCCATCGACGAACAGAGGGACTAACGATCCTGCGATGCCGATTAACGCCGATACCGGGTGAGCCGCATCAACGCGAATATCGAGATGTCCGCGCCGTATTTGCAGTAATTGTAGCGAATTATCGAACTGTAGCAATATCGTTGCCGAGGCCCTGTGACTACCATTAGAATACGGCTGCGCTCGGCCAGAACGAACGTGACGATTAACGTTAGAAGCAAGCCAGAGTTCGGTGCTATTATTCGAAAACTTTTAAACTTAAATTTCAGCACTGCTACTCTCGCAAAAAGGATAGTCGTTATCTTAGAAGAGCCACTTATATAAACGACGTTTTAGATCGCGTGCGCGAGGTGTTCATAGTCCTCAGGCGCACGTCCAGCGTTGTTCGAAAAGACTGTCCTGCGCTTCGGAAGCGTTCACCGCATTGGCTCTGTCCCGCATCATATACGTGCGGAATGACGGTAACGGGCAGGGGAGGTTTTCGGCCTCCCCCTTAGCTCACGACCGCACATATCCAATGGCGGCTGTTCGACGGCACGTTAACTTCGTCGTCTCACTGTTTTGCCTTTGTTCTCATGGAGCACGCACCCGTGTCGATGCGCAATGACGCTGAACAGCTCTCTGAAACGCACCCTCTGATCGCGGAAATCTTGCCCGAACTTCAGCGTGACGAGGTGCAGACGGCCTACTTCCAGTGCATGCAGGACGTTCCCGGAAGTCTGCTGGGACCGATCGAGGCGGAGTTCGCTAAGCGCGACCTTTCGCCTCACGCGACGGCGTTCGGTTGATCGCGAGCGTCATCAAAGCCGAACGGATCGCGGACGTTATCGAGTAAGCTCCCTGCTGGCCCCATGTGGCACTCTCGGTTCTATCCATTCCTTGTTAGGGCCTTGGGTGCCTGCGGGTAGCGACCAGCCTCCCGCGTTCATTGGTTGCCGGTTATGTCTTGTCTTGAGCAATGCCATCGTTCAGCATCTGAACAGCAACGGCCAACGTTATAGCTTTGGAGAGCAACAGGCGTGGACACCTTTTCGGAACTGCCCGTTAGAGACGGCGTTGGCCCTTGGCACCTTAACTATTTCCGAGTATTCATATCTGTCGCGCATAACCGGGTGCTGCCAAACGGCACCGGGTTGATGGGCATGATGCATGACCTATTGAAGAATGGTGGCGCGAGTGTTGTACCCGAGGCAAAGACCTGGAAAACTCGTTCGACATTAGCGTTTACTGGGGTGGCGAAAATTAAGCCTTTCTCACGGGTGGGATTCGACGACTTTGCCAGTTTCACGCTGCCTCCCCTACACATCGATAGTGTCGGCCTGCCCATACCTGCAGTCGCCCACTCGTTCACTGCGCAAACGTTAAAACGGAATTATGAATCGCCAGAAGATCGTGCCATCCGCAAGATCGCACGTATATATTTGACGAATGACGGGAAAAAGCTGCGGGAAGCGCGCAACCGTATAAATCGCCGCGATCCATCGCGATCAAACGATATAATAGATGATATTGTTCGTTGGGTAGAAAATCGTGCCGTAGACGCAGCGGAGGATGCTCGAAAGCTCGAGGCGCAGCTGATTGACAAACTGTGCGATTACGCTGTCTTCGTGAATCAGCATCATTTCTTGGCCGGCCGCCGATCATTCTGGATCGGGCGAATTTCCGACTTTAAGCCGAGTCAGGCTGATTTGAGGAGCGCACACGTCAAGCCTCCCTTGGCGGATCTCTGGGTGTTTGAAACAGCCGCGGTTGAGCGCTTCTCTCGCTGGGATTTCCTAGGGACCACAGAAGCCGTAATGGGTGGCAATACAAAGATGATCGAGCCAATCTGGATCGCAATGTGCGAAAATGTGGCTTCCAAGTTCGGTGCAAGCAACGGTTCGATTGAGGTCAAGCATGATACCGTTTGGAGCGAGAGCAGCGTCCTGCAAAGCCCAGTTTATCACGCGATAAAAGATCGGCACGCAGCGTTGTTGCCTAACCGTTGAGGCTAATACGGGCAGCCGGCGTCGCGCTTGGAATCGATGCTGGGCGTCTGAGCCGACGCCGAGCGATAAGGGAGCCTACATGATGCCGACATCAATGTGATCGCCCGGGACCGCAGGCGTCTCAGGGCTAGTGGAATTCATGGGGCTTGTCCTACACGGGGCACGGCAGCGCCGCATCAGCAGCCGTGCGGAGGGTGGTCCGCTCCCGACGATCTGCTTGACCACTAGGGGAAGTCAGGACTGGATCCGCCAGAACTGCGTACTGAAGTTGTTTAGGCCGCCGAGATGCTCGTCGGTCGTTGCCTCGTAGGTTTCCGGTATGTCCTCGCCGCCGCCCCTAGTTCGTAGATATTCGTGGACCGAATGCAGCGCCGCGCCTCAACATCTCCCAGATCCGGTAGATCCGGTCCTGCTCGTCCTCTTCCCGCTTGGCCGCGCTCGGCTTCCGCTTGTACGTAGGCGTCAGGAATGCGGAACGATCGGAAACTTCGTGGCGGAAAGCGATGACACCGTGCGTCCAGTCGTCGTCGACAGACCTGCGCCACCGATAACTTACGCGGACCTCCATGCGCTTCTTAAAACGGGATGGCGTCATGATCTGATCGTCGACGTGGAAAAGTTAGAGGTTGCTCGGTTCATTTGAACAGCTCGGCGCGATTGCTAAGTGGAGCGTCCGCCGGTATCATGCCGCTGCGAGAAGCGGCCGGTTGAAGTAGACGTGATCGGGCGTCCTGCGGTCAAGCGACGAGTGCGGCCGTCGGCCGTTATAGAAGGCCAGATAAAGGCCGATCGAGGCGCGGGCCTCGCTGACCGAGCCATAGGCCCGCAGGTAGACCTCCTCGTATTTCACGGAGCGCCAGAGGCGCTCGACGAACACGTTGTCGCGCCAGGCGCCGCGGCCGTCCATGCTGATTGCGATCTTCTCGCGCTGCAAGACGGCGGTGAACGCCATGCTCGTAAATTGGCTGCCTTGATCGGTATTGAAGATCTCCGGCGCTCCGAAGCGCGTTAGCGCTTCCTCCAAAGCTTCGATGCAGAAATCGGTTTCCATCGTGATCGACAGCCGCCAGCTGAGCACCCGCCGGCTGAACCAGTCGACGATGGCGATCAGATAGACAAAACCCCGCGCCATTGGAATGTAGGTGATGTCGGTCGCCCACACCTGGTTGGGCCGCATCACCGCCAGCTTGCGCAGCAGATAGGGATAGATCTTGTGACCCGGCGCCGGTTTCGACGTGTTCGGTCGCCGGTAGATCGCCTCGATCGCCATCTTCTTCATCAGCGTGGAGACGTGTAGGCGGCCGACTTTGACGCCTTCAGCGGCAAGCAGGTCGCGCAACATCCGGCTGCCCGCGAACGGGAAATCCATGTGCAACGTGTCGATCCGCCGCATGATCGCGAGGTCGGCAGCCGAAGTAGGCCTGGGCAGATAGTAGACGCTGCCGCGGCTGATCCCCAGTTCCCGCGCTTGCCGTGTCACCGGCAATGCATGCGAACGCTCGATCATCGTTTTGCGCTCGGCAACAGTCCTGCTTTGTTGAGCGCCCCGAACAAAAAATCGTTCACCAGCGTCAGCTCGCCAATCTTGGCGTGCAACGTCTTCACGTCGATCGCAGGCTCCGCCGGTTCGCTATGGCCGTCCGACCCGAAAACCCCCACTGCGCCTTCTAGCAACTGGCCGCGCCAGATCGTGATCTGGTTCGGGAGAACGTCGAACTGCTGCGCCAGCTCGGCTAGCGTCTTCTCGCCCTTCACGGCAGCCAGGGCCACCTTGGCCTTGAAGGCCGGGCTGTGGTTCCGGCGTGTTCGCTTCGTCATCTTATCTCCTGTTCGGAAGCCATGCTTGCCGCCTTCAGGCAGAAACTCCACTTAACAGCCTGTCCAGATTTGCCGAGCCACCTCTCATGCAGCAAGTTCGGGCGCATCATACAAGAACAGTGCCGGAATTGCGGGGGATACCTGCACTTTCGGCTCGGGCTGGTTCTCTGGGGATGCGGTACGGTCCGTCGTGTCAGGCATGGCATTATATAGCTCTAGATTTGGCTAGGCTCAGGACTCGTTGATCAGAGCCAGAAGATGACAGTGGCGGCGAGCGCGATAGCGGAGAAGAAGACCGTCGGGCATCGATCATAGCGGGT